>NZ_AP018920.1:0-4800000 GCF_003945385.1 Pseudonocardia autotrophica | reverse complement strand
GACCCGGACAGGGTGCTGCGCAGTCGGTGCTCGACCGTCTGCACCGCCCGGGCTGCGAGGAAGGCGCTGACCCGGAAGGCCAGCGCCAGGCAGAGGAAGGTGATCCCCAGCAGGGCCAGCCAGCCCGAGAGCTGCACGAGATCCCCGGTCTGCAACGCGCGGTCGATCGCCAGGCCCATGATCACCGGGATGGACGCGGTGGCGGCGTTCTGCACGATCGCCAGCGCCGCGGCCGGGACGGTCAGGCGGGGGGCCGCGACCGCGACCCGGGCGGTGAACCGTCGTGGGCCGGTGCCCGGGGCGACGGCGAACTGTTCCACCGGGGGTGGGGAGGGCGGGGCCTGCCAGAGCACCGGAAACCGGCGGGTGAGGCGGCCACGCCCGAGCCCGGCCGGGTCCGTCGAGCGCTCAGGGGTCACGCGGAGCCATGGTCATGTCGTCCTTTCCGCAGGGCGTACCCGTCGATGCCCGGCGAGCCGCGCGGCACGGGAAGATCCGGAGGAAGGCGACCCTAACCACGGGTCATCGTGTGGTCGAACCCCTACGTCCGGTGACAGTAACCACAACCCTGAGGCTAGCCTAAACAAACCACAGGAGTTAGCGTCGCTCGGCGTAATCGAGACCAGCCGACACACACCCGCCGTCGTCGACCGAGGTATCCGGTCATCGTCGTGGCGAGGAGCCGGGACCGTCCCGGATGTCTGGCGGGGTCGTGACGCGAGGCGGTGTCCTTCGTGTCCCTCCGTGGCCCTCGTCGTTTCTCCCGGCCCGTCACGTCGGCTGCCGTGACTCCGAGCAGCCCGAGAGGAATCCGATGTTCCGCACCGTGCTCGGTGGAAAGATCCACCGTGCGACCGTCACCCAGGCCGATCTGCACTACGTCGGCTCGTTGACCCTGGACTCCGACCTGGCGGAGGCCGCCGGGCTCGTCGAGGGGGAGCAGGTCCAGGTCGTCGACATCACCAACGGCGCCCGGCTCGAGACCTACGTGATCATGGGTGAGCCCGGTTCCGGCGTCGTCTGCATCAACGGTGCCGCCGCGCATCTCGTGCACCCCGGTGACCTGGTCATCATCATCTCCTACCTGCTGGCCGACGACGCCGAACCGGCCACGCACCGGCCCAGGGTGGTGCACGTCGACGCGGACAACCGGATCGTCGAGCTCGGTGTGGACCCGGCCCAGCCGGTTCCCGGGACCGTCGACCAGGTCGCCTCCCGGTGAGCGCCGTGCCGGATCTCGAGCCGTTGGTGCTCGACGGCGTCGTCGGGCACCCGGAGGAGTTCGCCGCCCGCTACCGCCGGGACGGGCTCTGGATCGATCGGACCTTCTCCGAGATGCTGTTCGACACCGTCGAGCGGGTCCCCGATGACGTCGCCGTGATCGCCGGTGACACCGAGCTCACCTATGCCGAGCTCGGTGAGCAGGTGCTGCGGCTGGCCGCCGGGTTCCGCGCACGGGGCATCGGCCGCGGCGACCGTGTCGTCGTGCAGCTGCCCAACGTCGCCGCGTACATCCCGCTGGTGTTCGCGCTGTTCGAGCTCGGCGCCGTCCCGGTGCTGGCGCTGGCGGCACACGAGCGCAACGAGATCGCCCAGTTCGTCGACCTGGCCGAGGCCGTCGCCTACCTGACCGTGGAGTCGCACGACGGCAGCGACCTCGCCGGGCTCGCCGCCGGGATCGCCGCGTCGTCGCCGACGGTGGCGCACACCGTCGTGCTGGACCGGGCCGGCGGCGGCCCGGAGCTCGACGCGCTGCTGGCGCACGAGCCGCTGCGCCACGAGCGCCGCTCGCTGCCCTCCGACGTCGCGTTCCTGCAGCTGTCCGGCGGCACCACCGGCACCTCGAAGCTCATCCCGCACACCCACGAGGGCTACCTGGGGTCGATGGTCCAGGCGTCCCGCGTCGGCGGCATCACCGCGGACACCGTCCAGCTTGTCGTGCTGCCGATGCCGCACAGCTTCGCGATGCGCTCGCCCGGCTACCTGGGCGCGCTGCACGCGGGTGCCACGATCGTGCTCGCCACCGACGGGAGCCCGGACACCGTCTTCCCGCTGATCCAGCGGCACCGGGTGACCGAGACCGCGCTCGTCCCGCCGCTGGCGCTGGCCTGGCTGAACTCGTCGCTGCGCGGTGAGTACGACCTCACCAGCCTGCGGACGGTACGGGTCGGCGGGGCCAAGTTCGGCGCGGAGGCCGCAGCCCGGATCGGCCGCGAGCTCGGCGCCACCCTGCAGCAGAGCTACGGCATGGCCGAGGGCCTGCACACCTTCACCGGTCTCGACGAGGACGAGGAGACGATCACCACCCGGCAGGGCAGGCCGACCTCGGACGCGGACGAGATCCTCGTCGTCGACGACGAGGACCGGCCGGTCCCGCAGGGCACTCCCGGCCACCTGCTGACCCGGGGACCGGCGACCGTCCGCGGGTACTACCGGACCCCGGAGCACGACCGGACGGTGTTCACCGCCGACGGCTTCTACCGGGTCGGCGACCTGGTCCAGCAGGACGAGCGCGGCTACCTGACCGTCGTCGGCCGGGCGAAGGACCAGATCAATCGGGGTGGCTCGAAGATCGCGCCCGAGGAGGTCGAGAACCACCTGCTCGCCCACCCGGCGGTGCACGACGCCTCCGTCGTCGGGGTCCCGGACGACGTGCTCGGGGAGCGAGCCAAGGCCTACCTCGTGCCCCGCGAGGGCGGTGACCCCTCGGCGCTCACGCTCGCCGGGACGCGGTCGTTCCTGCGGGAACGCGGTCTGGCCGGATACAAGCTCCCGGACCTGGTCGAGGTCGTCGAGACGTTCCCCAGCACGGTCGCCGGGAAGGTCAGCAAGCGCGCCCAGCGAACGAAGAAGGACTGACGTGAGCAATCCGGTACGCCTGCCGTTGTCCGTCGCGCAGCGCGGGGTGTGGTCCGCGCAGCAGCTGTTCCCGGACTCGACCGTCTATCGGGTCGGCCAGATCATCTGGATGGCCGGGCCGATCGATCCGGTCGCGTTCGTCGAGGCGGTGGACGCGGCGGTCACCGAGACCGAGGCACTGCGCGCGCGGTTCGGCGAGATCGACGGATCGCCGGTGCAACGGGTCGACGACGACGCCACGGTGCATACCGCGATCGTGCACGAACCGCTCGACGACGACGCGATCGTCGATCGCGCCCGGATCGACTACCGCACGCCGGCGACCGGATCGGACACGCTGTACGCGCCGTGGTCGCTGCTGGCCCGGCGCAGCGGCGGCGGCTGGGCCTGGGCCTTCAACCACCACCACCTGGTGCTCGACGCCTACGGTGTCTCGCTGGTCGTCCGCCGGATCGCCGAGCTCTACACCGCGCGGGTGTCGGGCGCACCGGCCCCGGAACGCTGGTTCGGCACCCTGGCCGACATCGTCGATCCCCCCGACGGCGGCCCGGAGGCGGCGGAGGCGTACTGGCGGGGGGTGCTCGACGTCGATCCCGGCGTCCCGGACGACGCGGGCCGGCTCGACGACGCCTTCGGGTTCCGGCCGCACACCGTGCCGGTGCCGCTCGGCCCGGAGGTCCGGGACCGCATCGCCGCGTTCGCCCGGCCCGCGCGACTGTCCTGGCCGGACGCCCTCGTGGCGCTGTGGGGCCTGTTCACCGCGCGGGACCGGCACTCCGACCGGGTCGCGGTCCGCATGCCGTTCATGCTGCGGGACGGGGCGGCCCGGCTGCGCACCCCGTCGATGACGTCGCGGATCGTCCCGCTGGTCGTCGGGATCGGACCGCGGACGACGGTGGCCGAGCTGCTGCAGGCGATCTCGGCGCAGATCCGCGGCGTCCCCGCGCACACCGCGATCGAGGACGCGCAACTGGCCCGGCTGTGGCCGGGTGGTGAGGCCGCCTACTTCGAGCTCCCGGTCGTCAACATCAAGCTGCTGGACTACGCCGCGGACTTCGCCGGCACCGCGGGCGTAGAGCAGACGGTGAATCCCGGCCCGGTCGGCCGGCTGGACCTGTCCGTGCACAACGATCCGGTCCACGGTTTCCGGCTCGACCTGCGCGGGCGCGAGCCGGAGTACGCGGGGCGCGCCGTCGAGGAGCACGCCCGGCGGTTCGCCGACTACCTCGACGCGGTGCTGGACCTGCCGATCGACACGACCCTGGTCGATCTCGACCGGGCCGGGGCGCCGCGCCCGGACGGCGACACCGCCACCGGGCCCGACGGGATCGCGCTGGACCCGCCCGCCCGCACCGTCGACGAACTCGTCCGCCGGCAGGTGGCCCGCACCCCGGGGGCCACCGCCGTCGTCGACGACCCGACCGGACTGCGCTGGACCTTCGCCGAGCTCGACGCGCGGGTCAACGCGCTGGCCGCGCTGCTGGTCGAGCGCGGCGTGCGGGTGGGCGACCGGGTCGGGGTGCTGCTGCCCCGCAGCCCCGACCTGGTGGTGGCACTGGCCGCGGTCCTCCGGGCCGGCGCGGGCTACCTGCCGATCGACCCGAACCTGCCGGGTGCGCGGATCGCGACGATCCTCGAGGACGGCACCCCGTGCCTGGTCGTCACCGACACCGGCGGCGCCGGCCGCGCCGGCCCGGACGTGCTGGTCCTCGACGAGCACACCGGCGAGCTCGACCGGGGCGCGGCGACGCCGCCGGCGCTGTCCCGGGAACCGGCGCCCGACGACCCGGTCTACGTCATCTTCACCTCGGGCACCACCGGACGGCCCAAGGGCGTCGAGGTCCCGCACCGGGCACTGGTGAACCGGCTGGCCTGGGGCCGCGAGCGCTACCCGCTCGGCGCCGGCGGGACCGTGCTGATGAAGACCCCGGTCTCGTTCGACGTCTCCGCCCCGGAGGTGTTCGCCCCGCTCACCGAGGGCGGCTCGCTGGTCGTCGCCGCGGACGGGCGGCACGGTGATCCGGAGTACCTGCACGAGGTGATCCGCCGGCACGCCGTGCACCGGATCAACTTCGTGCCCTCGATGGGCGAGGAGTTCGTCCGCGCCGGCACCGGCACGCTGCCGTCGCCGACCGTGACGATGGTGGCGGGCGAGGCGTTCCCCGCCGCGCTCGCGACCGCGCTCGGCGAGCGCACCGGCGGCACGGTCCTCAACATCTACGGACCCACCGAGACCGGCGAGATCACCCACCACGAGGCGGACCCGACGACGCCGGGCCGGGGCGCGCTGGTGCCGATCGGCACCCCGATGGCCAACACCCGGGCCCGGGTGCTCGACCGGTGGCTGCGTCCGGTCGGGGCCGGGATGCCCGGCGAGCTGTACCTGGGCGGCGACCAGGTCGCCACCGGCTACGTCGGCCGGCCCGGCCGCACCGCGGAACGCTTCGTCGCCGATCCCGGCGGCGCGGGGCAGCGCCTCTACCGCACCGGGGATCTGGTGCGCCGCACCGCCGACGGCGTGCTGGAGTACCTCGGCCGCGCCGACGACCAGGTCAAGATCCGCGGGCACCGGGTGGAACCCGGCGAGGTGGCCGCGGTGCTGGAGCGACACCCGGCGGTGACCCGCGCGGCGGTCGTCGCACAGGAACACCGCACGGCCGGAACCCGGCTGGTCGGCTACGTGACCACGGTCTCGCGGACCGGGGACGAGCCGTCCGGGCGGGCCGCGGCGCTGCGCGCGCACCTGGCCGGGCAGCTGCCCGGCCACATGGTGCCCGCCGCGATCGTGGAGCTCGATGGCTTCCCGGTCACCGCCAACGGCAAGATCGACCGCCGGGCCCTGCCCGAGCCCGGGGCGCTCGCCGAGCCTGCGGCCGCCGGCCGGCCGCCCCGCACCGGCACCGAGATCGCGCTGGCGGAGGCGTTCCGGGAGATCCTCGGGCTGCCCGCCGACACCTGGCCGGGCGTCGACGACGACTTCTTCGCACTCGGCGGGCACTCGCTGCTCGCGACCCGGCTGCTGGCCCGGGTGAACGCCATGGCCGGGACCCGCGCCTCGCTGCGCGACGTCTTCGACCGGCCCACGATCGCCGGGCTCGCCGACCTGCTCGGCGAGCTGCCCCGAGCTGTGGCCCCGGCCGCTTCGGCCGCCGCCCGCCCGGGACGGGTGCCCGCCTCGGCAGGCCAGCAGGCGCTCTGGTTCGCCGAGCAACTCGGCGGGCCCGGCGGACGCTACGTCGTCCCGACGGTCGCGCAGGTGACCGGCGACCTCGATCCGGCGGCGCTCACCGCGGCGGTGCGTGACGTCGTCGCCCGGCACGAGTCCCTGCGCACCCTGCTGCGCGACGACGACGGCGGCGGGCTGGTGCAGGTGGTCGTCCCCGCCGACGAGGCGGGGCGGCGGCTGGTGTGCACGATGGAGGACCTGAGCGCTGCCGCGCCGGAGGTGCTCGACGAGCGGGTTGCCCGGGTGGTGCGGGCCCGCTTCGACCTGGCCGTGGACCTGCCGGTGCGGGTGGCGGTGCTGCGCACCGGGGCGCAGGAGTGGCGGTGGGTGCTGGCGGTGCACCACCATGCGGTCGACGAGTGGTCACTGCCGGTGCTGCTGCGGGACGTGTCGGTGGCGTATCGGGCGCGTCGGGCCGGACGGGAGCCGGAACGGGCGCCGTTGCCGGTGCAGTATGCCGATCACGCGATCAGCCGGCGTGCCCACCTGGGCCGGGCGGACGACCCGGGTTCGGTGCTGGCCGGGCATCTGGCGTACTGGCGGGATGCGCTGGCCGGCGCGCCGGAGGAGTCGACGATCTGCGCGGACCGGCCGCGGCCCGCCGAGCCGACCCACCGGGGCGAGGACGTCGGGTTCGCACTCGACGGCGACGTGGTGAGCGCGCTGCGCACGGTGGCCGCCCGCCACGGCGTCACCTCCTTCATGATCGCCCAGGCCGCCGTCGCACTCGCCGTGTCCGCGCTCGACGGCACCGGCTCGGCCGACGCCGACGTGGTCGTCGGGTCGCCGGTGGGCGGCCGCACCGAGGAGGGCCTGGCCGACGCGGTCGGCTACTTCGCGAACGTGCTGCCGTTCCGGCACCGCTTCTCCGCCGCCGACCGGCCGGCCGACGTGCTGGCCAGGGCCCGGGAGACCGTGCTCGACGGCTTCGCCCACCAGGACGCGCCGTTCGACCGGATCGTCACCGCCGCCGGCGCCGGCCGGGACACCGGCCGCAACCCCGTGTACCAGGTCATGCTGACCCACCAGCAGCACACCGGCGAGTCCTACCCGCTGGTGCTGCCGGGCGCCGACGTCCACCCGGACGGCACCGGCATCGGCGCCGTGAAGGCCGACCTGGACGTGTACCTGACGGACCGCCCGGACGGCATCGACGGGTTCGTCAGCGCCGCGACCGATCTGTTCGACCGGGCCACCGCCGAGCGGTTCGTCGCGGTGCTCACCCGGGCGCTGGCCGCGTTCGCGGCCGATCCGGAGCAGCCGCTGGCCCGCCTGGAGCTGCTGCCCACCGACGACCTCGCACGGATCGAGCAGTGGTCCCGCGGCACGACCGGGGCACCCGCCGGGGCGTCCACGGTGGACGCCATGCTGCGGCAGCGGATCGCGGCCACCCCGACGGCGACGGCGGTCGTGGACGGTGCGAGCGGTCGCCGGTGGACCTTCGCCCAGCTCGACGCCCGGATCGACGCCGTGGCCGCCACCCTCGCCGAGCGGGGTGTCACGGTGGGCGACCGGGTGGGCGTGCTGCTGCCGCGCGGCGTCGATCTCGTGCCGGTGCTCGCCGGCGTGCTGCGTGCCGGGGCGGCCTGCGTGCCGCTCGACCCGGCACATCCGCCGGCGCACCTCGCCCGGCTGGTGGAGGTCGCCCGGCCCCGGCTCGTGGTCACCGCCCCCGGCGGGCCGGAGCTGCCGCTCGATGCCGACCGGCTGCTCGACGTCCCGGAGGTGGCGCAGGCGCCGCAGGCGCCGCCGGCCCCGGCGGACCGCCGGGCCCCGTCCGGCGGCGATCCCGCACAGATCATCTTCACCTCCGGCACCACCGGCGAGCCCAAGGGGGTGCAGCTCCCGCACGCCGCCCTGGCCAACCGGCTGAGCTGGGGAAACGCCCTGCTCGGCCTCGGCGCCGGGTCGCGGGCGCTGGTCAAGAGCGGGGTCGGTTTCGTGGACGCGGTGACCGAGCTGTTCGGCCCGCTCACCGCGGGAGCCACCGTCGTCGTCGCGCCTGACCGGATCGCCCGCGACGCCGCCGCACTGTGGTCGGCCGTGCGCGACCACGACATCACCCACCTGCTCACGGTGCCCGCTCTGGCCGACGGGCTCGGTGCCGAGCCGCACACCGCCGGGGACCCGGGACCGGACACGCTGCGGCACTGGGTGTCGTCCGGGGAGCCGCTCACCCCCGGGACGCGGGACACGATGCGCCGGCTCGCCCCGGGTGCCGTGCTGCACAACTTCTACGGCTCGACCGAGGTCACCGGCGATGCCACCGTCTGCACCGTCGACACAGCGCGCGCGGGCGGGCGGGTGCCGATCGGGCGCCCGCAACCCGGCGTCACCGCGCGGGTGCTCGACGGCCGGCTGCGCCCGGTCGGCCCCGGCGTGACCGGTGACCTGTACCTGGGCGGTGCCCAGCTGGCCGACGGCTACCTGGGCCGACCGGCGTTCACCGCCGAGCGGTTCGTCGCCGATCCGTTCGCCGCCGCCGGCGGCGGCAGGCTCTACCGGACCGGCGACCTGGCCCGATGGACCGCCGACGGCCGGCTCGAACACCTGGGCCGCGCCGACGACCAGGTCAAGATCCGTGGGCACCGGGTCGAGCCCGGCCAGGCACGCGCCGTGCTGCGCGCGCATCCGGCGGTCTCCTCGGCTGTCGTCGTCGCCGCCGAACACCCGGCGGGCGGCATGCGCCTCGTCGGGTACGTGACCGTGCGCCCCGGGTCGACCGGCCCGGACGTGCCGGGGGAGCTGCGGGCCTTCCTGGCCGAGCGGCTCCCCGACCACCTGGTGCCCTCGGCGCTGGTGGAGCTGGACCAGCTGCCGCTCACCCCGAACGGCAAGGTCGACCGGCGCGCACTGCCCGCTCCCGGGCCGGGCACCGGAGCCGCCGGACGGGCCCCGGCCACCGACCACGAGCGGCTGCTCGCCACCGCGTTCCGCGAGGTGCTGGCACTCGACCCGGACACCGCGCTCGGTGTCGACGACGACTTCTTCCGCCTGGGTGGGCACTCGCTGCTCGCCGCCCGGCTGCTGACCCGCGTCAACACCACACTCGCGTCCGCGTTGCGGTTGCGGCACGTGTTCGCCCACCCGACGATCGCCGGTCTGGCCGCCGCCGTGTCCGGCCCCGCCCGGCACGACAGCTCGCCGCTGCCACCGATCACCGGGGTCGTCCGCCCGGACCCGATCCCGGCGTCCTTCGGCCAGCAGGCGCTGTGGGTGCTCGGTGAGCTCGGGATGGGCCCGGCCTACCAGGTCGGGATCGTGCTGCGGATCCCCGGCGGCGCGGACGTCGCTGCGCTCGGCCGGGCGCTGCACCGCTTCGTCGAACGGCACGAGATCCTGCGTACCCGTTTCGTCGCCGACGACGGGCTGCTCACCCAGGTCGTCACCGCGCCGCCGCAGCAGCCGGGCCCGACCGTCCGGACCGTCGCCGCCGACGACGTCCCGGCACGGGTCGGCGAGTTGCTCGCCGAGCGGCGCGACCTGGCCGTCGACGGCGGCGCCGGGTTCACCCTGCTCCAGGTGCACGACCGCACCGGGGCCGGACCGGCCGGGCGGGACGACCTGCTCGTCGTGCACGGCCACCACATCGTGATCGACGAGGGATCGGTGCGGCCGCTGGTCCGCGATCTCGACGCGCTCTACGACGCCGAGCTGACCGGCACGCCGGTCGCGCTGCCCCCGCTGCCCGTCCAGTCCGCGGAGTTCGCGGTGTGGCAGCGCCGCCTGCTCGGCGACCGCCACGACCCGGGTTCCCGGTTCCGGGCCGACCTGGAGCACTGGGCGAAGCAGCTGGCCGACCTGCCGGTCGAGACCCCGCTGCCGCTGGACCGGCCGCGGGCCGAGACCACCGAACGCACCATCCGGACCGTGCGGGCCGGACTGGGCGGCGAGGGGTCCGCCGCCGTCGACCGGCTGCTCTCGGACCGGCGGGCCACCCCGCTGCAGGGACTCGTCACCGCGCTGGCGCTCGGCCTGTGGGCCGAGGGCGCCGGGAGCACCGTCCCGGTCGGCACCCCGGTCGAGCTGCGCGACCAGCCCGAGCTCGCCGACGCCATCGGCTACCTCGTCAACACCGTCGTCGTGCGCGCCGACGTCGACGACAGCGCCGGGTTCGGCGAGCTGCTCGCCGACGTCCGCGACCGGGTCGTCGACGCCGGCGAGCACAAGCACGCCCCGTTCGACAGCGTCGTCGAGACCCTCGCGCCGCCCCGGATCCCGGGGATCAGCCCGCTGTTCCAGGTCATGGCCGCCTTTCGAGACGACCACCGGCGAGACGACCACCGGCCGCGCCGGCTCGTCCCCGATCCGGCGGTCGTGGCCGCCGCGGCCGACGACCGGGCCAGGCCCGCCCTGTCCGACCTGGTCGGGCTCGTCGTTCGGCGCCCCGACGGGCAGCTCGACCTGCAGCTCAACTCCGCCCGAGAGCTGTTCACCGCCGCCACCGCCGACCGCCTGCTCGCCCGGGTGCACCGGTTCCTGGTCCTCGGAGCCCGCTACCCGCATCTACCGGTACGCCATCTCGTCCAGCTCGTCCGGGCAGCAGGCGACCGGCTCGACGACCGGGCCGACCGGGACACAGCCGACCCGGTGCACTCCGGGGCCGGGCCCGAGGCCCGCCATCCGCTGCCGGACCTCGACCCGGGCGACGTCGCCTCCTGGAACGCCGCGCTGGAGTACCTGAGCTGCACCCTCCCCGGGGCGGGCCCGCTCACCCTGCACGTGCGCGACGACGGCTCCGCAGAGCTCATTGGGCACCCCGACGGTCCGGCGCTCGCCGGGCCCGGCGGCGGCCCGGCCGCGGCGCTCGGCACCGTGGCCGGGCTCGCCGCTGAGCTCGTGGCGTCCTACCGGACCCGGGTCGCGCTGACCGTCGGCCGGGAACCCGGCGTGCACCCGGGCCGCCCGCAGCTGCGGCCCGCCGACCGGGTCCGCGTCGCACCGGCCGACGCCGACCGCCTCCGCGCCCGCTACGGCCCGGACAGCAGGCTGCTGCCGCTGTCCGCCCTGCAGAGCGGACTGCTCTACCACATGGTCCGGTCCCGCGAGACCGGCGACAACAACGCCTACGTCTCGCAGGTGCTGCGCGAGATCAGCGGGGAACTCGACGTCGACCACCTGCGCCGCACCGTCGAACGGGTGTGTGCCCGGTACCCGAACCTGTTCGCGGCCTTCGTGCCACTGCACGACACCGAGGTGGCGGTCGTCCCGGCCGGGGCCACGGCCGGTTTCCGGGTGGTCGGCCCGGACGAGCTCGCCGGCGACACCGCCGCGTCCTACCTGGAGCGCGAACGCCGCGTCCCGTTCGACCTCACCGACCCGCCCCTGATCAGGTTCACCCTGGTCCGGCACGCCGAGCGGGCCGCCACCCTCGCGATGACCTTCGAGCACATCCTCATGGACGGCTGGTCGATCAATGCCCTGCTCGCCGAGATCGTCGACAGCTACGCCGATCCGGGACTGCCCGAACGGACCGGGCCGGCGTCGTTCGAGGACTACCTGGACTGGCTCGGCGCCCGCGACACCACCGCCGCCCACCGGGCGTGGGACGACTACCTCGCCGATCTCGCGGGCCCGACCCTGCTCTGGCCCGAGGGCGGCGACCTCGGCCTGACCCGGGTCGACACCGGCGACGTGCACCGGGACCTCACTCCGGAGGCGGCCGCCGCGGTGCACGCCGCAGCCCGCCGGGCCGGGGTCACCGTCGGCACCCTGCTGCAGGCCGCGTGGGCGCTCACCCTCGCCCGCGTCACCGGTGGCGACGACGTCGTGTTCGGCAACACGGTCTCCGGGCGGCCACCGGAGCTCCCTGGCTCCGACCGGATGATCGGGCTGCTGTTCAACACGCTGCCGATGCGGGTCGGCCTCCGGCCCGCCGAGAGCGTCGGCGAGCTCCTGTCCCGGATCCGGACCGAGCAGCTGCGGGTACTCGACCACCCCTACGCGGAGCTGACCCGGATCCAGGACGCCACCGGGCTCGGCGCGCTGTTCGACACCCTGTTCGTGGTGCAGAACCTGCCGTTCGACCCGTTCGGTACCGACGAGACGGCGCCGGGCGGGCTGCGGGTGACCGGGGGCACGGTCAACGACGCAACCCACTACCCGGTCACCGTCGCGGTGAACCCCTGGGAGCGGGCCGGCCACGCCACCGTGCACGTGCGGCTGTCCTACCGCCGCGACGCCCTCGGCTCCGACGCCGCGGACCGGCTCACCGAGCGCTACCTGCACGTCCTCGGCGAGCTCGCCGCCGACCCGAACCGGCCGGTCGCCCGGGTCGGGACCTACCTGCCCGACGAGCGGCCGCCGTCGCCCGCCGGGGCGGCCCGCCCGGTGCGCGAGGTGACGGTGGCCGACCTGCTGGACGAGCAGGTCGTCCGCTCCCCGCAGGAGACGGCGATCGTCGCCGGTGACCGCAGTCTCACCTTCGCCGGGTTCGCCGCCGAGGTGAACCGCTACGCGCGGCTGCTGCTCTCCCGCGGGGTCCGTCCCGAGCACCGGGTGGCGCTGCTGCTCCCGCGCGACGAGCGGATGGTCGTCGCGATGTTCGCGGTCTTCACCGTCGGCGCCGCCTACGTGCCGATCGACGCCGAGCACCCGGACGAGCGGATCGGGACGATGCTCGACATCGCGCGCCCGACCGCGACCCTGGTGACCACCCGGGACGCCGCCCGCGTCCCGGGGCCCGCGCCTGGCTCCGGCCGGGGGAGTGCCGGTGAGTTGCTCGATCTCGACGACCCGGCGGTACGTGCGGAGCTGGCGGCGGGCGATCCCACCCCGGTGACCGACGCAGAGCGGGGCGGGCCGATCGAGCAGGACAACCTGGCGTACGTCATCTTCACCTCGGGATCGACCGGGCTGCCCAAGGGGGTCGCGGTCGGCTACCGCGGCCTGACGAACATGTACGCCAACCACGTCGAGGAGATCTTCGACCGGGTCGTCGCCCACCAGGGCGGGCGCCGGATGCGGATCGCGCACACCACGTCGTTCTCCTTCGACGCCTCCTGGGAGCAGCTGTTCTGGCTGCTCAACGGGCACGAGGTGCACGTGATCGACGAGGAGCTGCGGCGCGAGCCGCAGCGGCTGCTCGACCACTACGACGCCGCCCGGATCGACGGGTTCGACGTCACCCCCTCCTACGGGCAGCTGCTCGTCGACTCCGGCCTGCTCGACCGGGACCGGCCGGCGGGGCGGTCGGTCGCCGCCGACGCGCCCGGTGTGGTGTTCGTGTCGCTGGGCGGCGAGGCCGTGCCGGAGGCGTTGTGGCGCAGGCTGCGCGAGGCACCGGGGGTCGAGTCCTACAACCTCTACGGACCGACCGAGTACACGATCAACGCGCTGGGCGCCGATCTGTCCCGCTCGGAGACGTCCAGCGTGGGACGGCCGATCGCCAACACCCGCGCCTACATCCTCGACGGGGCCCTGCACCCGGCGCTGCCCGGCGTGCCCGGCGAGCTCTACCTGGCCGGGGCGGGGACCGCCCGCGGCTACTGGGCCGAGCCGGGGCGCACCGCGGAGCGGTTCGTCGCCTGCCCGTGGGAACCCGGCACCCGGATGTACCGAACCGGGGACCTCGCCCGCTGGACCCCCGAGGGGACCATCGACTATCTCGGCCGCGCCGACGACCAGGTCAAGATCCGGGGGTACCGGATCGAGCCCGGCGAGGTCGCCGACGTGCTCGCCGGTGACCCGCAGGTCGCCCGGGCCGCGGTGATCGCCCGCCCGGACCCGCAGGGCTCGACGGCGCTGTACGGCTACCTGGTCTCGGCGGCCGGCGAGATCGCCCTCGACGCGGTGCGGGGACGCGCGCGGCAGCTGCTGCCCGACTACATGGTCCCGGCCGGGCTGGCCGCGATCGACGAGCTGCCGCTGACGGTCAACGGCAAGATCGAGGCGCGGGCACTGCCGGACATCACGACCGACGCCGCCGAGCACGTGGCACCGCGCACCCCGGCCGAGGCCGCGGTCACCGGTGCCGTCGCCGAGCTCCTCGGCGTGCCGCAGGTGTCGGCGACCGCGGGCTTCTTCGACGCCGGCGGCAACTCGCTGCTCGCGATGCGCCTGGTCGCGCGGCTGAACGAGCGGCTCGGCTCCGGGCTGCTGGTGCGCGACGTGTTCACCGCGCAGGATCTCGCCTCGATCGCCGAGCTGATCGATCCCGGCTCCGGCGCCGATCCGGGTGGCGGTGGCTCAGCCGACGTGGCCGGTGCCGTCCTGATGCCGCTCGCGCCGTCGACCACCGGCCGGCACCTGTTCTGCGCGCACGCCCGCTACGGGCACGCCTCGCTGTACTCGGCGCTGGCCGGCCACGTCCCGCCCGGGGTCGGCGTCGTCGGGCTGCAGGATCCGGCGCACGCCGGGCTGGACACCGAGTTCGGCTCGATGGGCGAGCTCGCCGCCGTCTACGCCGACGCGGTCCAGCGGGTCCAGTCGGCCGGACCCTACGACCTGCTCGGCTGGTCCTTCGGCGGGCACATCGTGTTCGCCGTCGCCCGCGAGCTCGTCGCACGCGGCGAGCCGGTCGCCACGATCACGATCATCGACACCACCCCGACCGGCCCGGACCACGTCCCCGACCCGGGTGACGTGGCGCCCCGTCCCGGCGTGCCGGTGGCCGCCGACACGCTCCGGCAGGAGGAGTTCCTGCGCGCGACCTCCGGGGAGCTGCGCGAGGTGCTCGGCGAACAGGCGAGCGCCGAGGTCTTCGCCGACCACACCCAGCTCACCGCGTTCGCCGTGTCCGGGCTGCGGTGCGAGCGGCACATGGCCGAGCCGACCACCGGCGGGCTCGACTGCCCGGCGCTGCTGGTCGCGGCCGGCGCACCGGTCGAGGCCGACACGGCCGCCGGCACCGGGATCGCCGGGTGGACCGCGCACCTGCCGCGCGCCCGCACGGTGCACGTCGGGGACGCCGACCACAACGCGATCGTCCGCCCGGATCGCGGCCTGCCGCACTGGGCGCACCACCTCACCGGCCTGCTCCAGCGCAGCGGACCGGGGACCCACAACCAGGAGGGACATCGATGAGCCTGACCGCCGACGAGGCCGCCGCGGACGTCGCGGAGGTGCTGTTCCTGGAACCCCGCGATGTGGACCACCGGCTCGACCTGCGGGAGCAGGGCCTGGACTCGGTGCGCACGATGGAGCTGGTCGACCGGTGGCGCCGGGCGGGCGTGCCGGGGGTCAGCTTCGTGCTGCTCGCCGAGGACCGCAGGCTGGAACGCTGGCTGGAGCTGCTGGGTGAGCTGCAGGCGGAGACCCGGGACGATCCGGAGCCGGCGACCCGGGTCCGCACCTGCATCGCGACCGTCTCGCTCGGCGGGACACTGCCCGAGAAGCTCGACGCCGCGGCCGCGGCCGGGTTCGACGGCGTCGAGCTGCTCGACGCCGACCTGCGTGACGGGCCGTGGGCGGCGGCCCGGGTGGCGGCCCGCTGCGCCGAGCTCGGTCTGGACATCGACCTGTACCAGCCGTTCCGGCGCGCCGAGGGGGTGGACGACGCCGAGTTCGACGCCGTGCTGGCCCGCTTCCGCGGCGAGCTCGACGTCATGGCCGACGTGGGCGCGTCGTCGATCCTCGTCGTCTCCAACACCGACGCCGACGCCGATCCCGACCGGGACCGCACCGTCCGCCAGCTCACCACGCTGGCCGACGCCGCCGCCGACCGGGGAATGACGGTGACCTACGAGGCCCTGGCCTGGGGAACCCACGTCGGCCGGTTCACCGACGCGTGGGACGTCGTGCGCCGCGCCGATCATCCGGCGCTGTCGGTCGCCGTCGACACCTTCCATCTCATCTGCCGCGGTGAGGACGCCGCGGCACTGGCGGGGGTGCCGGCCGGGAAGATCTCGCTGGTCCAGGTCTCCGATGCGCCGTGGCGGTCCGGCGGGCTCGCGGAGTGGAGCCGCAACCACCGCTGCCTGCCGGGGGACGGTGAGTTCGATCTCGTCGGGCCGCTGGCCGCCCTGTTGGCCGGCGGCTACCGGGGGGCCCTGTCCCTGGAGCTGTTCGATCCGGCGCTGCGCCGGCGGGACCCGCACGAGGTGGCCGCCCGCGGCGCGGCCGCGCTGGACGAGCTGGTGGCCCGGACCGGGGCCGGGGCGGTGCCCGCGGGCTGACGGCCCGCACCCGGCCGGTGCGCACCGGGGGCGGCGGCGGACCGCCCCGGTGCGCACCGGCGCGTGCGTCAGACCTGGCCGATCGGCTCGCGCTTCTCGGACTGGAACGCGTCCTCGCCGCGGCCGTGCGCCCAGTACGCCGACAGCGACAGCCGGGACCGGTCGATCCCGCACTCGTCGGCCAGGTACGGCCGCAGCGCCTTCATCGCCCCGCGCTCGCCGTGCGCGAAGACCTGCACGTCCCCGTCCGGCCGCTCCAGCGCGCGGACCGCGTCGACCAGCACCGTGCTGGTGCCCGCCCCGGCGCCGCCGCGGTGCAGCCACCGCACCTCGATCCCCTCCGGCGCGACCAGGTCGAGCTCGTCGGCCGCGGTGCCGACCTCGATCAGCGCCGTCCCGCGCGCGTCGGCGGGCATCGCCTCCAGCGCCGACGCGATCGCCGGCAGCGCCGACTCGTCCCCGGCCAGCAGGTGCCGGTCGGCGCCCGGGTCGGGGGCGTAGCCGCTGCCGATCCCGCCGAGCACGACCGGATCGCCCGGCCGCGCGGACGCCGCCCACGGCCCGGCGATCCCGGCGTCGCCGTGCACGACGAAGTCGATCCAGATCCGCTCGGCCGCGAGGTCGAAGCGCCGGATCGTGTAGGTCCGGGTCGAGGGGAGCTGCTTCACCGGCAGCCGCTCGCGCAGCGCGGCCAGGTCGTAGGGCGGGACGAGCTCCGAGCCGGCCGGCCGGAACAGCATCTTGGTGTAGGTGTCGGTGTGCCCCTTCGCGGCACTCTCGGCGGCGTCGGCCAGGGCGGGCCCGCCCGCGACGATGCGCATCAGGTGCGGCGAGAGCTGCACGCGCTCGAACACCTCCAGCACGATCTGGGGCCTGCGGGTCCGGGGTCCGGGAGCGGTCATCGGGTTCCTTCGGTGGTC
Organism: Pseudonocardia autotrophica; assembly: GCF_003945385.1. NCBI lineage: Bacteria > Bacillati > Actinomycetota > Actinomycetes > Pseudonocardiales > Pseudonocardiaceae > Pseudonocardia > Pseudonocardia autotrophica. The sequence continues at coordinate 4,782,880 of NZ_AP018920.1, read as the reverse complement.
GAGGTGCGGGGATCGAGCGGCACGACGGTCGGGGTACCGGTGACCGGATCGGGGACGACGAGGCAGCGGAGCCCGAAGACCTCCTCGATCAGCTCGGCGGTGATCACCGCCTGCGGCGGGCCGGTGGTGACGACCCGGCCGTCCTGCATGACGATCAGGTGGTCGGCGTAGCGGGCGGCCTGGTTGAGATCGTGCAGCACCGCCACGATCGTCCGGCCGTCGGCGTGCAGGGTGCGGAACAGCTCCATCAGCTCGTACTGGTGGGCGATGTCGAGGAACGTGGTCGGCTCGTCCAGCAGCATGATCGGGGTGTCCTGGGCCAGCAGCATCGCCACCCACACCCGCTGCCGCTGACCGCCGGACAGCTCGCCGACCAGCCGGCCGGACAGCTCGGTGAGCCGGGTCGCGGCGAGCGCGTCACGCACCGCGGCCTCGTCGGAAGGACGCCACTGGTGGAACAGGTTCTGGTACGGCGCGCGGCCGCGGGCGACCAGGTCGGCGACCCGGATGCCGTCCGGGGCCAGCGAGCTCTGCGGCAGCAGGCCGAGTAGGCGGGCGGCCCCCTTGGCCGGGTACTCGGCGATCGCCCGGCCGTCGAGGAGCACCTCGCCCGAGCTCGGCGGCAGGATCCGGGACAGCGCCCGCAGCACGGTGGACTTGCCGCAGCCGTTGGGGCCGATGATCGCGGTGAACGACCGGTCGGGTACCTCGACGGAGAGGTGTTCGGCGACGACGCGGCGCCGGTAGCCGATCGTCGCGTCCCGGGTGACGATCCGTGCAGCGCCGGGCCCGGCAGGCGCGCCGGCCCCGGCGGTGTCGGTGTTCCCGGAGGTCGTGCTGGTCATCGGGGGTCTCCCGTTCCCGCTCATGGATGGGTGCCGTACTGCCGGCGGGCCTCGTGCACCAGCAGCCAGATCAGGTAGATGCCGCCCAGGCAGACCGTGAGGAGTCCGACCGGGACGACCCGGTACACCTCGGCGATCACCAGGGAGAGCAGGTGTGCGCCGGCCAGCAGGGCCGCGCCGGTGCAGGCGGCGGACAGCGTGCTGACGCCTGCGGTGCGGCTCAGCCGGCGGGCGATCTGCGGGGCGGCCAGCGCGATGAACGCGATCGGCCCGGCCGCCGCGGTCACCAGCGCCGTCGTCGCCACCCCGACGACCAGCAGCGACAGCCGGGCCGTGCCGACCCGGGTGCCCTGGGTGACGGCGGCGTCGTCGCCCAGCTCGAGCCGGCGCAGCGACGGCGACAGCACGACCGCAGCGCCCAGGACCACCGCGGCGATCCCCAGCGACGGCAGCATCGACGACCAGGTGATGTTCGCGATCGAGCCGGCGGCCCAGAATCCGACGGTCAGCGCATCCTCGACGTCGGCGCGGGTGATGAGGTAGGCGTTGGTGGAGTGCAGCATGGCCGCGATCGCGATCCCGACGACGATCAGCCGGAACCCGGCGATGCCGCCCCGGTAGGCCAGCAGGTACACCGCCAGCGCGGTGACCAGCCCGCCGGCCAGCGCGGCGGCCGCGATGTTCCAGTAGCTGCCGGCGCCGAACACCAGGACGGTCAGCGCCACGCCGGTGTAGGAGCCGGCGTCGAAGCCGATCACGTCCGGCGAGCCGAGCGGATTGCGGGTGAGCGACTGGAAGATCGCCCCGCCGACGCCCAGCAGCGCGCCGAACACGAGCGCGGCCGTGACCACCGGCAACCGCCACTCGAGCACGATCGTGCGGTGGAAGCGCTCCCCGCCGCCGACCAGGGCGCGGGCGACCTCGCCGGCGCCGAGCCGGTAGTCGCCCAGGCCGAGCGCGAACACCGAGACCCCGAGTGCGAGGGCGAGCAGCACCGCCGAGACCCCGACCAGCCGCAGTCCGATCCGGCCGGAGAACAGCGGGGTGCGGACGGTGCGCAGCGGATAGCCGAAGTCGACCGGCTCGCCGGTCCCGGGGCCCGGGACGTCGTGTCGGGTGCGGGTCACAGGCCGCTCGCCTCCCTCCTGCGAACCAGCGCGATCAGCACCGGCGCGCCGATGATCGCGGTGACGATGCCGACCTCGATCTCGCCGGGGCGGGCGATCACCCGGCCCAGCACGTCGGCGACGAGCACCAGCGCCGGGGCGGTGAGCGCCGAGTAGGCGATGATCCACCGCTGGTCCGGCCCGACGAACCAGCGCACCACGTGCGGCACCATCAGCCCGACGAAGGCGATCCCGCCGGTCAGCGCGGTCGCACCGCCGGCGAGCAGGGTGATCACGACGATGCCGAGCACCCGGGCCCTGGCCACCTTCGTGCCGAGCGACGCGGCCAGGTCGTCGCCGAGCGCGATCGAGTTCAGCGCACCGGCCAGCGCCACGGCACCGATCAGACCGGCGATCAGGAAGGGGGCGACGAGCAGGGTGTCGGCCAGCCCGGTGCGGTCGATCGAGCCCAGCCCCCAGTTGCGGAACGCGCGGAAGGTCTCCGGGTCGATCAGGGTGAGGAAGGTCGAGAAGCCGTTGAGCACCGCGCCGAGCGCCACCCCGGCGAGCACCAGGGTGACCGGCGACGCGGTCCCGCCGCCGGCCGAGCCGATGACGAACACGACGACCGTGGTCACCGCGGCGCCGAGGAAGGCGAACCACAGGTACCCGGTGATGCTCGTCAGGCCGAACACCCCGGCGCCGAGGGTGACGGCGAACCCGGCGCCCGCGTTGACGCCGAGGATGCCGGGCTCGGCCAGCGGGTTGCGGGTGAGCGCCTGGATCAGTGCGCCGGCGACGCCGAGCGCGGCGCCCACGAACAGCGCGACGACCGTGCGGGGCCACCGCTCGGTCCACACGATGATCGACGCCTCGGAGCCGTCACGGGACCACAGCGCCGACCACACCTGGTCGTAGCCGACCGGGTTCGCACCGTGCGCCAGGCTCAGCAGCACGGCGACCGCGAGCGCGGCGACGATGGCGCCGAGCCCGAGGGCCCGGCGCCGGTACAGCGACGACGGGGCGGACGCCCGGCCGGACGACCGGGCTGGGGCGTCTCCCCGCCCGGTGCGTCGCCGGAGCCTGGTGGTCGGCACGTCCGATCAGCCGAGGTCGAGCCCGTCGAGCTGCCTCGTCAGCTCGTCGGCCGCCCACGGGAGGCTCGTCGCGCTCGCCCCGCGCCGCAGCACCCAGGTCAGCTCGCTGCCCGGCTCGTCGATGGTGACGCCGACGTAGCGGCCCTCGGCGACCGCCGGCAGGGCCTGGAACAGCGGCGCGCTCTCACGCGCCTCCCGGCCGGGCGCGTCGTTGTAGAACATGACCAGCACGTCGCCGTCGAGCTGCCCGACCTGTTCGTCGGCCACGCCGGGGTCGGCGGCGAACTGTTCGGCCAGCGGGTTCGGGGCGAAGCCCATCGCGGTAACGATCCGTTCGGCGGTGCCACCGGCGACGGTGTAGTAGTCGATGCCGGACTGGGTGTAGTCCGTGGCGATCGTGATCGTCCGCCCGGCGTACCGCGGGTGTTCCCGGGCTGCGGTGGTGACCGCCTGCTCGGCCTCGGCGATCACGGTGTCGGCGGCTGCCGGGAGGTCCAGCGCGCGACCGACCATGCGCTGCGTCTCCTGCCAGGAGATCTGGTCACCGGCGACCTGCTCGGGGTTCTCCAGTACGGGTGCGATCGAGCTGAGGCGCTCGAAAGCCACGTCGTCCTGGACGAAGTTGGTGGCGATGATCAGGTCGGGTTCGGTCGAGGCGATGCCCTCGAAGTTGATCGGGTCGCGGCGGGTCGCGGTGTCCCGCATCTCGATCTCGGAGAACCACTCCTGGCTGCGCCAGGGCCACTCCGTCTCCTCCGCCATCGTGTAGACCGGGGTGACCCCGAGCGCCTCGAGCGCGTCCACGTTGGGGGAGAACCCGATCACGGCGATGCGCTCCGGGCGCTCCTGCAGCGTCGTCTCGCCGGCCCAGGTCGTGAGCGTGAGCGGGTACCGGGTGGTGCCCTCGGCCGCGGGGAGCGCCGGTCCACCGGCTGCGGTGCCGCCGTCGGCCGTGTCGTCGCTGCCGGTACCCGCGCAGCCGGCCAGCGCCAGCAGCAGCGCGATGGCGAGTGCGGGCACGGCGTTCCGCCGCCCGCGGCGGAACATGGAGAGAGCCATGACCGTCCTTTCCTGAGTGGAGCGATGCCCGGGAACGGGGTGATCCGGACTCCCCGGACACCAGCAGTCAGGTTAGGCAACGCTATCTCCGGTGGGGTGCAGATTCCGACACGATGTGTGCAGTTGGCGCCACGATCGCCCGCCGAACGGCGTCGCTGCCGGAGACTGGCCGGGTGTCGCACGCTGCGTGGTTGCCCGACGGCGGGCCGATGAGCGACCCGGATCACGCCGAGCCCGGTGCGACCGGGCTGCCGTGGCGCATCCACCTGCCGCCGGTGTCGATCGCCGAACGCGTCGAACGCGACAAGCACGTTCTGCTGTGGCAGGTGCGGGGCCGCTCCGACTTCACCGTCGACGACGTGCCCCGGGGACTTCGGGTCGGGCAGGCACTCTGGCTGCCGGTCGGCACCCGGCACTCGTTCACCACGCAGCTGAACGCGGTACTGCTCCCCATGTCCTTCGAGGTCGCGGTGACCGCCACGACGCTGTCCCGGCCGACCACGATCGACGTCGACCGTGACCTGAGGACCCTGTTCCTGGCGTTCATCCAGTCGACCTACAGCATCATCCGGCCCAGCACGAACATCGCCCGTCAGATCCTTGCCCTGATCGAGGAACGGCCCGTGCTGGCCACCTCGATGCCGATGCCGACGACCGACTCGGCGCTCGTCGTGGCCGAGGCGCTGCGATTCAATCCGGGCGACGAACGCTCCGTCGACGAGCTCGCCGAGTCGGTCCACACGTCCACCAGGACGATCGAGCGCGCCTTCCTCGCCGAGACCGGCATGACGTTGCGTCGCTGGCGGATCGGTAATCGGATGGAGGCCGCGGCGATCCTGCTCCGCTCGCACACGACGCCGGACGCCGTGGCGCGCCGGGTGGGGTACGTGAACACCAGCGCGTTCCGGCGGGTGTTCAAGGGGCACTTCGGCGTGACGCCGGGTCAGTACATCGAGCGCTTCCGGGTCGAGCCGTGACTCGTCCCGTCAGTTGATGCTCGAGTGTGATTTCCGGCTCGTTCCGGTGGTCGCAGCTGTTGCGAATTCACGGCAACAGCCGAGAGTGCGCGGACAGTTGTCCGAGTTGCTCGCGTGCTGACCGGCCACGCTGCCGGATCGCAGGTCGCAGGGTCCTTGCTGCTGGAAGTTCCTGTCATTCGAACACCAGTTGTTGATGCAGTTCGGTGGCAGTTGAGTGATTGGGGCGATCGATTCCGGGATCTAGGCTCGCGCCGGATCCGAGAAAAAGGAACGACAATGCGATCGCTGTTCGCCGACGTGCGTTTCCGGCGGCTGTTCGCCGCCCAGGTGGTGGCACTCGCCGGCACCGGGCTCACCACGGTCGCGCTCGGGCTGCTGGCCTACGACCTGGCGGGGGAGCGGGCCGCGCTGGTGCTGGGCTCGGCGCTGACCGTCAAGATGGTCGCCTACGTGCTCGTCGGCCCGGTGGTGGGCGCGATCGCCGACCGGGTGCCGCGCCGCCGGTTGATGCTGGCCGCGAACCTGGTCCGCGCCGGGGTGGTACTGGCGCTGCCGGGGGTCACCGCACTCTGGCAGGTGTTCGTCCTGATCGGCGTGCTGCAGGTCGCCTCGGCGACCTTCACCCCGGTCTTCCAGTCCGTGCTGCCCGACATCATCACCGACGAGCAGGACTACACCCGGGCGCTGTCGGCCGCGCAGCTCGCGAGCAGCCTGGAGACGGTGCTGAGCCCGCTGCTGGCTGCCGCGGCGCTGCTGGTGGTCGGCTACTCGTCGCTGTTCGTCGGCACTGCCGTCGGATTCGCGGTCGCGGCGGTGCTGGTCGCGGTGACGGTCGTCCCGCCGGTGGCGCAGCGTGCTCCCGGCGGATTCGGTACCCGGCTGCTGCTGGGCGTGCGGCTGTTCCGGGCGGTCCCGCAGCTGCGCGGCCTGCTGGCGCTGAACGCGGTGGTCGCGACGGTCGGGGTGATCTCGCTGGTCACCACGGTGAACGTGGTGCGGGACCTGCTCGGCGGCACCGACGCCGAGGTGGGGCTGCTGCTGGCGGTCTCCGGCGCGGGCACCGCGGTGGCGGCGGCCTGCACGCCGTGGTTCGCCCGGCGCGCGCCGATGCGCACGGTGATGCTGGCCGGAGCCGGTGTCTCGCTCGGCGCGGCGGCCGCCACGGTCATGCTCGGGCTGTACCCGTCGTGGACGGTCGCCGTGTTCGCCTGGGCGCTGGTCGGGCTCGGCCCGGGCTGGATCATGGTCAGCACCGGGCGTCTGCTGCGGGTGTCCGCCGGTCCGGGGCAGCGACCGGCGCTGTTCAGCGCGCAGTTCTCGCTGTCGCACGCCTGCTGGCTGCTCACCTACCCGCTGACCGGCTGGCTCACCGTCGCGGTGGGCCTCACCGGAACCTGGTTGGTGCTCGCCGTGCTCGCGGTGCTCGGGACCGGGGCGGCGGCCGCGCTGTGGCCGCGGACGGACGCGGACCTGATCCGGCACCGGCACGACGACGACGTCGACCACGACCACGTCGCCCGGGCCGACCGGACCGCGCGGGGATGGACGCACTCGCACCGGCTGGTCGTCGACGAGCGGCACCCGCACGGGCCGGTCCCGGCCTGAGCACACGCACCCGGGCGACGCCTGTCGTCGCGGGTCGAGGCGGATGGGGGCCGGTCGGGGGCGACCGTCGACCGGTCGCTGATCGGGCTCAGCTGCCGACCTGGCTCAGCTGTCGATCGAGCTCCGCCGCTGATCGGGGCAGCTGTGGACCAGCCTCAGCTGCTGATCCGGTACCGGGCGATCTTGCGATACAGGGTGGACCGGGCGAACCCCAGCGCCGCCGCTGCGGCCACCCGGTTGCCGCCGCTGTCACGCAGGGCGGCCACGATCGCGTCCCGCTCGGCCTGGTCGACCGGGCGCAGCGAGGTGCGCGGCGCGCTCTGGCAGAACTCGGGCAGGTCCGCCGCGCTCAGCTCGCCCACCGGGCGCCGGTCCAGCGCGGCCTCCAGTGCCGCCCGCAGCTCGCGCACGTTGCCGGGCCAGCCGTAGCGGGTGAGGGTCCGCAGCGCGTCCGGCGACGGGCGGACCTCGCGTCCCGGTGCGAGCTCGGCCAGCAGCTCACCCACCAGGCCGGGCAGGTCGCCGATCCGGCTGCGCAGCGGTGGGACCGTCACCGACTGCCGGAACCGGGCGAGCAGCGCGTCGTGCCCCGGCCCGCGCCGGGTGGTCCCGGTGGCGGTCGCGGCGAACCGGATGCCCGGCCGATCGAACAGGGGGAGCAGCCGGCGGGCACCGTCGTCGTCGCGCCGGTCGATGTCGGACAGCACCACCAGCTGCGACGTCCCGGCGGCGAGCTCGGGGACGGGGTCTGCGGGAGCGAGCTCGAGGACGCCGTCGGTGCCGTGCAGGGCGCGGTCCAGATCCTCCAGTAGCCGGCGCCGCCCGGTCCCGGCCTCGCCGACGACCAGCAGCGGGGTCCCGGTGCGCAGCGCCTCCGCGGCGGTCGCCCCGGCCACCCGCAACGCCGGGCTGCCGGCACTGCCCGACGGCAGCGGCGCGCGGTCGTCCGCGGCGATCCGGGGCGCCGGGACCCCACCCGCCTCGCGGACCACCGCGACCTCCCCGGCCAGCCCCGCGACCGTCCCACCGACCGAGACGGTGCTGCCGCGCAGCCGGACCCGGGCGCCCGACGGCAGATCGATCCGGTCGTCCACCCCCGGCCCGCCGATCATCAGGAACCGCGCGTGGTCCTGCAGCGCGACGAGATCACCCGGCTCCAGCAGCGTCCGCATCGCCGCGTTCGCCAGCACCGTCCGGCGGCCGACCGCCAGTACCGCCCGCCGGGTGCGCGCCTCGACCCGGGTGTACAGGTCGAACAGGGCCTGCTGGTCGGGATCCCGGTCGCGCAGCAGGTTCTCCCGGATCCGGGCGGCCGCCGAGCGGACCAGCGAGTGCAGCACCGGCGAGGAGTGCTCGGCCCGGCAGCTGATGTCGATCACGCCCTCGATCCGGCCGCTGAACGGGTCGTGCACCGGGGCCCCCGCGCAGGCGTAGCCGTGCAGGCGTTCCACGAAGTGCTCGGCGCCCACGATGTGCACGGACTCGCCGCTCTCCAGCACCGTGCCCACGCCGTTCGTGCCGACCGCGTCCTCGGCGTAGCCGAACCGCTCGGCGAAGTTGTTCAGATCGGCGTCCCGGCCGATCCCGGACGTGGTGTCGCGCCGGACGAGCAACCGGGCGCGGTCGTCGGTCAGTGCGATGCACACCGGAATGTCCGCGACCTGCTCGGCGAGCTGTTCGAGGACCGGGCGGGCGCACCGGACGAGCCGGGACTGCACGTCGAGATCGGAGTGGTACTGGTTCGCGATCACACCCGGATCGACGCCGCGGGCCGCGCTGCGCCGCCAGGACGCGACGACGTGTCGCGGTACGTCCGGGAGATCTGCGTCCGGCTGCTCCAACAACGCCGAGCGGGCTGCGTCGAGCAGCCTGCGCCGGCCGACGAGATCACCCAACGTCGCACCTCCCTGTGCTCCCCATCACATCATGCGGTGTCGGTCAAGGAAGCCGTCTGTCCGAGTTTGGGACACCGCCGGTCCGCCGGCCCCGCCTAGCGTCGAAACGGTCCCGCCACCGCCGATCCGGGAGGTCCCGACATGACCGACGCCGCCACCCTCGAGCGCGACCGGGAGGCCGGGACCCCCGGCCACGTCGACGTCCTGATCATCGGGGCCGGGGTGTCCGGTATCGGTGCCGCGCACCGGCTGCGCGAGCAGTACCCGGATCGCAGCTTCGCGATCCTGGAGGCCCAGGACGCCTGCGGCGGGACCTGGTGGACCCATCGGTTCCCCGGCGCCCGGTCGGACAGCGACCTGTTCACCTACGGCTACCGGCACAAGCCGTGGCGCGGCCCGTCGATCGCGGCCGGCGACGAGATCCTGAACTACCTCGACGAGGTCATCGAGGAGGACGACCTCGCCGGGCACATCCACTACCGGCACCGGGTCACCGCGCTGGACTGGTCGACCACGGACCGGCGGTGGACCGCGCAGGTCACCCGGACCGACACCGGTGAGCAGCTTCGGCTGACCACCGACTTCCTGTGGATGTGCCAGGGCTACTACAACCACGACGAGCCGTACACGCCGCAGTGGCCGGGCATGGAGCGCTTCGAGGGCCGGGTCGTGCATCCGCAGGCGTGGCCGGACGATCTCGACCACGAGGGCCGTCGGGTGCTCGTCATCGGATCGGGCGCGACGGCGGCGACCGTCGTCCCGGCGATGGCCGGGACCGCCGAGCACGTGACGATGCTGCAGCGCTCGCCGTCGTACTGGTTCCCGGCGCCGCGCGTGCACGAGCTCGCCACCATGCTGGCGCCGCTGGACCTCCCGGCCGACTGGACGCACGAGATCCTCCGCCGCCAGTACGTCCAGCAGCTCGACTGGCTGGCCACCACCGGACGCGACGATCCCGACCAGCTGCACGAGTTCCTGGTCGAGGCGATCCGGCCGCTGCTGCCCGACGGCACCGACGTCGAGAAACACTTCACCCCGAGCTACCGGCCATGGCAGCAGCGGATCGCGTTCGTGCCCGACGGCGACTTCTTCGAACGGATGCGCGCCGGACGGGTCTCGGTGGCCACCGACACGATCGACGAGTTCACCGAGAAGGGCGTGCGGCTCTCGTCCGGCGAGGTCGTCGAGGCCGACATCATCGTGACCGCGACCGGGTTCAACCTCTCGGTGTTCGGCGACATCCCGTTCCGGGTGGACGGCGAACTGGTCGACTTCACGAAGCGGGTCACCTGGCGCGGGATCATGATCAGTGGGGTGCCGAACATGGCGTACGCCTTCGGCTACTTCCGGCACAGCTGGACGCTGCGGCTGGACCTGGTCAACGACGTCATCGGGCGGATCTTCGACCGGATGGCCGAGCGCGGCGCCGGCATCGTCGTCCCCGAGCTGCGCCCGCAGGATTCCGGCATGGAGCTGCGGCCATGGGTCGAGCTGGAGAACTTCGGCCCCGGCTACGTCCAGCGCTGCCGGGACCGGATGTTCCGGCAGGGCGACCGGGACCCGTGGACCCACATGCACGAGCACGACCACGAACGCGTCGCGCTGCCCGGGGCCGACGTCGACGACGGCCTGCAGTACCGCTGACCGGCTACCACCCACCCCCCGACCGCGTCCCAGGGAGGACCCGTGCCCCGCATCCCCGTCCGCACCGGTGTCACGCTCAACCACGAGATCAGCGGCGCCGGCGAACCGTTGCTGCTGATCATGGGAACGTCCGGCTCGATCCAGCTCTGGGGTGAGCTGATCGCCCGCCTGGAGCAGACCCACCGGGTCATCGCGTTCGACAACCGTGGCCTGGGCGGCAGCGACCGCGGGGCCGGCCCGATCAGCGTCGCGGCGCTGGCCGAGGACGCCTCCGCCCTGCTGGAGGCGCTCGAGGTGCCCTCGGCGCACGTGCTCGGCTGGTCGCTGGGATCGGCGGTCGCCCAGGAGCTCGCACTGGCCCACCCGGAGCAGGTCCGCTCGGCCGTGCTGTACGCGACCTGGGCCCGCGCCGACGGGTTCCAGCGTGCGGTGCTCAGCGCGCTGCGCGCCCCCTACGTGCACCGGGACATGGAGGCGGCGCTCGCCGCGTCCGGGATCGCGTTCTCCCCGCAGCTGCTCGACCATCCCGACTTCGGCGCGCTGCTGGAGCCGATGCTGCCCGCGTTCCCGCAGAACGAGTCGCAGATGCAGGTGACCGTCGAGCAGTGGGACGCCGACCTGGCACACGACACGCTGGACCGGCTCGGCGCGATCACCGCACCGAGCCTGATCGTGGTGGGGGAGCAGGACCTGCTGACCCCGCCGTGGCAGGCGCGCAAGGTCGCCGATGCGATCCCCGGGGCCCGCTTCGAACTGGTGCCCGGTCCCGGATCCAGCCACGGCCTGCACATCGAACGGCCGGAGGACCTGGCGAAGATCGTCATCGGTTTCCTGGGGGAGCACGCCGGCAGCTGAGCCGGTCGCAGTCTCTCCGGTGATCCGAGCCGGGGCACTCCGCGCGGGGGGTGTGCCCCGGGGAGGCACGGAGCTCCCCCTGGTGCCTGGCCCGAGGCCACCGGGTCACGCGAGTGGATCTCGGCACGCCGTATCGCGGGAGCGGGGGTGCGGAGCAGTCGCCGGCGAGCCCCTGTCAGGGCGGCCCCGGCTTCGAGCACCTGGTCTTCTGCGTACCCCGTGGAGGGGCCGTCGCGCTGAGCGGCCCGCCCCACCCGCGCGGGATCCCCCTGACCGCACACCTCTTTCCTGTGCCACACACCCGTTGCGGCAGGTGTGTGGCGCAGCAGAGAGGTGTGCGGCGGGCCGGGACCGCCTCCCGCGTGCTCCGAGGGGGAGCGGCCTGGGCCCGTTCGTTTCCTTTGCGTGACGACAGCGCAACGCTCCGTTCCACCACTTGTCGTGCACCACCCTCTCCGATTTACTGGCCTAGCCAGTAACTCTGACGAGGGGGTCGGATGCCGCGTATCGCGCACCCGTCACGGATCCGCCGACTACTGCCGGGCGTTGCCCTGGCGCTGGTCACGGCCGTGTCTCTGGCCGGCTGTGCGGCCGGCCCACCGGCCTCCCGGTCCGCCGACGGGGAGATCACGATCGCCCTCGGGACCTCGCCGACCAATCTCGACTTCACCCGCAGTGCGGGCGTCGCGATTCCGCAGGCCCTGCTCTACAACGTCTACGAGGGCCTGGTGAAGATCGACGACGACGCCCGGGTGGTGCCGCTGCTCGCCGAATCCTGGACCGCCGCGCCGGACGGGCTCAGCTACACCTTCCGGCTGCGTGAGGGGGTCCGCTTCTCCGACGGCAGCCCGATGACCGCCGACGACGTCGCGTTCAGTTTCGACCGGCTCGACGAGTGGACCACGGCCAGCGCGCGGTCCCTGTCGGCGATCGCCGGCACCCGGGTGCTGTCCCCGCGCGAGGTCGTCGTCGAGCTGTCCGAACCGGACAACGACCTGCTCCGCAACCTGGCCGGGCCGGGCGGCGCGATCTTCACCCCCGGCGCGGTGGACGAACTGGCCACCACCGCGGTCGGCACCGGCCCGTACCGGGTGGAGGGCTACACACAGAGCTTCGAGATGCGGCTGGTCGCCCACGACGACCACTGGGCAGGCCCGCCGCAGGCCCGCCGGCTCACACTGTCCTATTACAGCGACCCGACCGCGCAGATCAACGCGCTGCTCAGCGGCAGCGCGGACGCCGTCGTCGGGCTGACGGCGCCGCAGCTGCTCGGCCAGCTCGACGATGACCCGGAGTTCGCGGTCACCGAGGGCACCACCACCGGCGAGGTGGTGCTGGCGATGAACAACGCCACCGCCCCGTTCGACGACGAGCGGGTCCGCCGCGCGATCCGGCACGCCGTCGACGACGACGCCGTCCGCGAGGTCGCCGCGGACGGTCGCGGCTCCGCGATCACCTCGATGGTCCCGCCCACCGATCCCTGGTACGACGACCGGCCCGATCCGTACCCGCACGATCCCGAGCGTGCCCGGGAGCTGCTGGCCGAGGCCGGGCAGTCCGGCACGGAGGTCGGCTTCACGGTGCCGAACCTGCCCCAGTACGTGGCCGCCGCCCAGGTCGTCCAGTCCGATCTCACCCGCGTCGGGTTGACCGTCGACCTGCGGATCCGCGAGTTCCCGGCGGTCTGGCTGGACGAGGTGTTCGGTCGCAAGGACTACCAGCTGGCGATCATCAACCACGCCGAACCGCGCGACATCGGGCAGTTCTCCAATCCGGACTACTACTTCGGCTACCGGGATCCGGTCGCCGACGACCTGCTCGATCAGGCCCGCACCGGACCGGCGGACGAGTACACCGGCCGGATGCGGGCCTACGCCGAACGCATCTCCGACCGCGCCGCCGCCGGATTCCTCTACCTGACGCCCTGGCTGACCGCGCACCGCGAGGACGTCACCGGCCTGCCGGTGAACTCGACGTCGGAGTCCATCGACCTCACCCGCGCCGCGCGCGGCTGACCCCGGAGACCGAACATGATCGTGTCGATGACGCGGCGGCTGCTCGTCTTCGCGGGCACCGTCCTCGCCGCCTCGGTGGTGATCTTCGGGTTGCTGTCGGTGCTGCCCGGCGATCCCGCCGAGGTCGCGCTCGGGCTGGGGGCCTCCCCGGAGGAGCTGGCCGCACAGCGCGCCGAGATGGGCCTGGACCAGCCGCTCGTCGCGCAGTACCTGCAGTGGCTCGGCGGTCTGGTGCAGGGCGACTTCGGGATCTCCGCGGTCACCGGCACGCCGGTCGGCGCCGAGCTGGGCACCCGGTTGACGACGACGGCGGTGCTGATCGGCTCCGGGATGGCGGTCGCGGTCGTCGTCGCCGTCCCGCTGGGCGTGCTCGCCGCGACCTACCAGCGACGGCCGGTCGGGGCGCTGCTCAGCGGATCGAGCCAGGTCGGGATCGCGGTCCCGAACTTCCTGGCCGGCCTGCTGCTCATCACCGTGTTCGCGGTGCAGCTGCGCTGGTTCCCGGCCGGCGGCTGGTACCGGACCGGCGACGGGTTCGGGACGCTGTTCGCGCATCTGGTGCTCCCGGCGCTGGCGCTGGGCTCGGTACAGGGCGCGGTGCTGGCCCGCTACGTACGCTCCGCGGTGCTCGACGTGATGCGCGACGACTGGATGCGCACCGCCCGGGCCAAGGGCCTGTCCCCGGCCAGGGCGCTGCTCCGGCACGGGCTGCGCAACGCCGCGGTCCCGGTGCTCACGGTCGGCGGCGTCCAGCTGGGCGTGATGCTGATCGGCGCGGTCGTGATCGAACGGGTCTTCGTGATCAACGGGCTCGGCAGCATGCTGCTGGAGCGGATCGCGACCCGGGACATGATCGCGGTGCAGGGGATCGTGCTGGTCCTGGTGCTGGCCGTGCTCCTCGTCAACCTGGTCGTCGATCTGGTGCAGACCGCCGTCGACCCCCGACTCCGGGAGGCCTCGTGACCGGACCGCAGCGCACCGATCCGCCGGCGGCCACGGCCTCCCGGCGGCTGAACACCGGCATCATCGTCGGCGGGGGACTGGTCGCGCTGGCCGTGCTGGCCGCGCTCGTCTCACTGGTCTGGACGCCGCACGATCCGCTGCCCGTCGTCGCCGCGGACCGGCTGCTCACCCCGGGCGACGGCTACCTGCTGGGCACCGATCCGTACGGCCGCGACGTGCTCAGCCTGCTCATGTACGGCGCCCGGATCAGCCTGCTGGTCGGCGTCGTCGCGGTCGCGATGGCGGTCGTGATCGGCGTCCCGGTCGGGGTCTGCGCCGGGATGAACGGCGGGCGGGTCGATCAGCTCCTGATGCGGATCAACGACGTCGCGCTGGCCTTCCCCGCGCTGCTGCTCGCGATCGTGCTGGGCGCGGTGTTCGGGGCGGGCGTCGGCACCGCGATGATCGCGCTCGGGATCGGCGCCGCGCCGTCGTTCGCCCGGGTGTCACGCAGCGGAACACTGCAGGTGATGAGCCGGGAGTACGTCACCGCCGCCCGGGCGGCCGGGCGCGGCGGGCTGTTCGTCGCCGTCCGGCACGTGCTGCCCAACATCTCCGGCCTGGTGATCGTGCAGTCGTCGGTGGCGTTCGCGATCGCCGTCCTCTCCGAGGCGGCGCTGTCCTATCTCGGTTTCGGTACCACGCCACCGACCCCGTCCTGGGGCCGGATGCTGCAGGAGAGCCAGAGCTACCTGGCGTCCGCGCCGCATCTGGTCGTGTGGCCCGGCCTGGCCATCGCGCTCACCGTGCTCGGGCTGAACCTGTTCGGCGACGGGCTGCGCGACCATCTCGATCCCCGGATGGAGGCGGGGCGATGAGCGCCCCCACCACGACCACCGCGATCCCGGCGCTGCGGCTGACGGACCTGCACGTGCGCTCCGGCGGGCGGACTCTCGTGCACGGTGTCGACCTGGAGCTGGCGCCGGGAGAGCGGCTCGGGCTGATCGGGGAGTCGGGCAGCGGGAAGTCGCTGACCGCGTACGCCGCACTCGGACTGCTCGACGAGTCGCTGCAGGCCACCGGGACGATCGCGCTGGCCGGGGTCGACGGCAACCTGCTCGACGCCGGCGAGGCCGCGCTGTGCCGGGCCCGCGGCCGCACCGCGTCGATGGTGTTCCAGGAGCCGATGACCGCGCTCAACCCGCTGATGCGGGTCGGGGCACAGATCGCGGAGGTGCTGCTCGAACACCGGACGGTGCCCGGCCGGGCCGCCGCGGCGGCGGCTGCCGTGGAGCTGCTGGAACAGGTCCGGATGCCCGACCCGGAGCAGGCGGCGCGGGCCTATCCGCACCAGCTCTCCGGCGGGCAGCGGCAGCGGGTCGTGCTCGCGATCGCGATGGCCAACGCCCCGGCGGTGCTGGTCTGCGACGAGCCGACCACGGCGCTGGACGTCACCGTCCAGGGCCAGGTGCTGGAGCTGATCACCGAGCTGGCCCGGGAGCGCGGCACCGCGCTGCTGTTCATCAGCCACGATCTCGCCGTGGTCGCCTCGGTCACCGACCGGGTCGCGGTCATGCAGAACGGCCGGATCGTCGAGCAGGGCCCGGTCGACGAGGTGCTCACCGCGCCGAGTCATCCCTACACGCGGGCGTTGCTCGCCGCCGCCGATCTCTCGGTGCTCGACGAGCACGGGCGGCTGCGCACCACGACGAGCGCGCCGGCAGCATCTGCTGCGCCGTTGCGGGAGGTTCCGGTCCCGCCGGCCGGCCCGCAGCGTCCCGGCGGGCCGGCCGCACACCTGGTCCTGCCCGAGGACGGCCCGCCCCCGGTGTTCAACGCCGTCGAGGGCACGGCGGACGGCACCGGAGAGAGCACAGGAGACGGCGCAGGAGAGGGCGCAGGAGAGGGCAGAGCGCTGATCCGGGCCCGCGACCTCACCCGCACCTACCGTCGCGCGGGCGCATCGGTGCTGCGGCGCAGCCACCCGGTGCACGCGCTGCGCGGCGTCGGGTTCGACGTCGCCGAGGGGCAAGCGCTGGGGATCGTCGGCGAGTCCGGCTCCGGCAAGTCGACCCTGATCCGGCAGCTCTGCGGGCTGGACCGGCCCACCTCCGGGTCCCTGCAGCTGGCCGGCGACGACATCACCGATCCGGACCGGGCGACCCTGCGCCGCGTCCGGGAGGCCGTCTCCATCGTCTTCCAGGACCCGATGGGCTCGCTCGACCCGCGGATGCGGGTGCGCGACATCGTCGCCGAGCCGGTGCTGCGCGGGGACCGCGCGGAGATCCGGGACCGGGTGGCCCGGCTGCTGGAGTCGGTCGGACTCGACGCCGCCGCCCTCGACCGGTACCCGCACCAGTTCTCCGGCGGCCAGCGGCAGCGGATCGCGATCGCCCGTGCGCTGATCACCCGGCCACGGATCCTGGTCGCCGACGAGCCGGTCAGCGCGCTCGACGTGTCCGTCCGCGCCCAGGTGCTCAACCTCATCGCCGGCCTGGCGCGGGAGTACCGGCTGACCGTCGTGCTGATCTCGCACGATCTCGCCGTCGTCCGGCACGTCTGCGACACCGTCGCCGTGATGAACCAGGGCCGGATCGTGGAGGCGGGCCCCACCGCCGACGTCTACGCCTCCCCGCTGCACCCGTTCACCCGCCGCCTGGTCGCGGCCACCCCGCGGCTGCGCGACGCCCTCGCCGACCGTACGAAGGGAGACCCGGCGTGACGAGCGCGCTGCCGGACACCGACCTCACCGCCCGCACCGCGACCGAGCTGCGTGCCGGGTACGCGGCGGGGGAGTTCACCCCCACCGAGGTGCTGCGGGCGGTGCAGGAGCTCGTCGACCGGCTGGAACCGGGGATCGGCGCGTTCGCGCACAGGGAGCCGGCCGGGAACGCCCGCGCGGCGGCCGCCGCCTCCGACGTCCGCTGGTCGCAGGGCCGGGCCGGGCTGCTCGACGGTGTTCCGCTCACCCTGAAGGAGAACATCGCCGCCGTCGGGCACCCACGGCCGTCCGGCTCGGCGGCCTTCGCCGACGCCGAACCCGCCACCGAGGACGGCCCCGCCGCGCAGAGCACCGCCGCCGAGGGTGCGATCCGGCTCGGCAGCACCGTCATGTCCGAGCTGGGGATGCTCTCGTCCGGGGTGTCCGGCCTGCACGGCGTCACCCGCAGCCCGCTGAACCCGGCATGGACGGTCGGCGGGTCCAGCGGCGGCGCCGCCGCGGCGGCGGCCGCCGGATTCGGCCCGTTGCACGTCGGCAGCGACATCGGCGGCTCGATCCGGCTGCCCGCGTCGTGGACCGGTCTGGCCTCGTTGAAACCCAGCTTCGGCATCATCCCGGTCGATCCGCCCTACCTGGGGCGCGCGCTCGGACCGCTCGCCCGCACCGTCGACGACGTCGCGCTGGCCATGCGGGTGCTGGCCCGCCCCGATCCGCAGTACCGGGACCCGGGGTATCTGGAGCTCGCGGACGCGGGCTGGCAGCGGGTCACCGAGCAGCCGATCACCGACGGCGAGCTGCGCGGCCTGCGGATCGGGCTGCACGCCGACGCCGGCTGCGGCCTGCCGACCGATCCCGAGGTCGCGGCCGCCGTGCACGCCGCCGCGGAGCTGTTCGCCCGGGCCGGCGCACAGGTCGTGCCGGTGCAGCCGTTCCTCACCGCGGAGCTGCTGCACCTGCTCGACATGTTCCTGCGTGCCCGGTCCTGGGCCGATCTCGTCGCACTCCCGGAGCGCCGGCGCGACGCCGTGCTGCCCTACATCCGCGAGTGGGCCGCGGCCGCCGCGGACATGCACGGTCCCGCTGTGTTCGAGGCGTATCACGCCGTCGGACGGATCCGGGCCGACACGATCCGGGCCACCCGGCACGTCGACGTCGTGCTCTCACCGGTCGCGCCGGTCGCCGCGTTCCCGGCCGAGCAGCACGGCCCCACCGACGACCCGGCCACCGCGCTCGACCACATCGCCTACACCGCGCCGTACAACTTCTCCGAGCAGCCGGCCGCCACCGTCAACGCCGGTTTCACCACCGACGGCAGGCCGATCGGCCTGCAGCTCGCCGGGCACCGGTTCGCCGACGTCGAGCTGCTGCGGGTCGCCCGCTGGTTCGAGCAGGCGTGCCCGCGCCGAGACGTTCGGGACCGAGTTCTGCGGCCCGGGTCCGACCCCGGCGACTAACCTGGTGAGTCGATCACGTCCCGGGCCCCGGGGGAGTCGGAGGGAAGGTCCCGCGTGGAGTTCGAGACGATCAGCCGGCAGAGCGCCCACGAGGCGATCGTCGAGCGGATCGAGCGTGCCGTCGACGAGGGCCTGCTGCGCCCCGGCGACCGGCTGCCCAGCGAGCGCAGGCTGATGGAGCAGTTCGGGGTCAGCCGGCCCACCGTCCGCGAGGCGATGCGGGTGCTGCAGGCCACCGGCGTCGTCGCCGCGCACCCGGGGGACCCGCGCGGCCCGGAGATCCTCGCCTACTCCCCGGCGGTGTTCGAGAAGTCACTGGCCCGCCTCGCCGCCGTGGACACGATGTCCCGGGTGGAGATCCTTCAGTTCCGGGTCGTCATCGAGGCCAACGGATCTCTGCTCGCCGCGCACAACCGCACCGAGGACGACCTGCGCGAGATCCGGGCCGCGCACCGCGAGCTGCAGGCCGCCGCCGAGCGGGCCGACGGCGGCTTCGGGGCCGCCGCCGACAGCTTCCAGGCCGCGATCCGGCGGGCCTCGCACAACCAGCTCGTCTCGATCACCGGCGGGGTGCTGGCCGGGGTCGTCCGCGCCCTGATCGACCGCAGGCTCGCCGACGAGACCGACGTCCGGCGACGGCTGCGCGCCAGCGAGCGCTACGCCTCCGCTGTGCTCGCCGCCATCGTCGCCGGGGACGGCCCCACCGCGGCCCGCGAGGTGACCCTCGGGATCCACGCCTACTACGCGGGCCATCTCGACCCGGCCGAACAGGACCAGCTCGCCCTGCTGCTCGGCGAGACCTGAACCGACCGCCCGGGTCCCGATCGGTAGTCAGGTGTTGGCATAGTCAGTCCGGATCGTTCGGATCCCCGGCAGGCCCCGTCCCGTCCCGGACGACGGCGGCCAGCCACTTCTTCAGCAGCACCGTCTCCGGCGCGTCCAGTGCCTGGTTGTCGTCCGGCAGACCGGCGAGCAGGGCGGCGGCCGCCTCGGCCGGTGACCGCTCCGCGTCCGCCCGGCGCCCGGGCCGGCCACCGGTGATCGCCTCCAGGGTCGCCTCGCGCGCGTCCGCGGAGAGCTCCGGATCGGGGGAACCGGTGATCTGGTGCAGCGTGACCCCCACGTTCGCGGCCAGCACGTGCCCGGCCGCCCGCTCCGGGCTCGTGACGAGCCGTCCGCGCCGCTGCGCCTCACGAGTCAGGCCGAGCAGGATCCGGTTGGTCCGATCCTGCGCCGCCGGACGCCTGCCGGGCGTCACCTGGCCGTACATGAGCGCGTAGAAACCGGGGTTGGCCAGGCCGAACGCGACGTGCGCGTCCCACCCGTGGGAGATGTCCCGGATCGGGTCCCCGGTCGACTCGCCGGCTTCCTTCAGTGCCAGGTACTGCTCGAAACCGTGCTCGACGACGGCGTCGAGCAGGCCCTCCTTGTTGCCGAAGAAGTGGTAGAGGGTCGGCAGCCGGACCCCGGCGGCGTCACAGATCGCCCGCAGCGGAACCGGCTCGCCGGGGGCGGCTGCGATGAGATCTGCGGCGGCCCGTAGAAGCCGGTCCCGGGTGTTTCCGGCACGCCCATCAACCACCCGGTCACTGTACGTGGACCCCGGTGTCCGCCCGCTGCCGCCGAGCGGCCGGGCACGCGGACCGTGGCCCGCGCACCCGGCCACCCCTCAGCCCTCCCGGATCGTCATCGACTCGATCCGCGCGCCGTCGACCCGGAACTCGAAGCTGCTGTACCCCGCCATCGACTCAGCGGGTGGTGTACCCGCCGTTGGCGAAGATGGTCTGGCCGGTGATCCACCAGCCGTCGGTGGCGAGGAACCGTACGATCGGAGCGATGTCCTCGATCCGGGTGAGCTGGTTGCCCATCGCCATCGACTTGTGGAACTCGACCCGCTCCGGGGTCTCCTGCGGGTAGAAGAACGGCGTGTCCATCGGGCCCGGCCCGATTGCGGTCACCGAGATGCCGCGGTCGGCGAACTCCTTCGCCGCGGCCCGGGTGAAGTGTTCCACCGGCGACTTGCCGCCCGCGTAGGTCGAGTAGCCGTCGGTGAACGCCGCCAGCAGCGACGTCACGATGGTGATCACCTTGCCGCCGTCGGCGAGGCGCAGGCCGGCCTCCTTGATGAAGAAGTACGCGGCCTTCGAGTTGATGTCGAACATCGAGTCGTACTCGGCCTCGGTGGTCTCCGCGATCGGCTTGCGGAGCACCTTGCCGACCGTGTTGACCGCGACGTCGATCTGCCCGAGAGCGGCCTCGGCGTCGGCGAAGAGCCGCTCGACGTTCGCCGGGACCGTGAGGTCACCGCTCAGCACCACGCTCGTTCGGCCGGCAGCCTCGACGGCTTTCAGCGTGTCCTCGGCTTCGCCCCGGGAGGACTCGGAGTTGTAGTGGATCGCCACGTTCGCCCCGGCCTCCGCGGCCTGGCGGCTGATCAGCCCCCCGAGGTTCTTCCCACCGGCGGCGACCAGCACGTTCTTGTTCTGCAGGGTGTGCGCGGTCATGAAACCTCTCCTATATCGACTGACTACTGCAACATAACAAAGATATATAGCGATTGCGAGCCGAGACGCCACCCGCGCCGTCCGGCGGTCGGGCGCGAGCGGAAGTGCGGGCGTGTGGGTCGCGGGGGTGATGACGCGACTCCTGGTCGAGGCATCCCTGCGGAGGTCTGGGCGATCCCTCGGTGAAAATTCTGACAGCGCTATTATGTTAGTGCTGTTATGTTAGCGCTGTGACATCGAAGGACCCGACCCGTACACCGGACCGGCTGGCGCCGATGCGCGCGCTCGTCGCCGATCTGGAGGCCGAGATCGCGCAGGTCTACGAGACGCGCGGGCTGCACGGGGTGCGCCCCCGCTACGCCTATCCATTGATCCGGCTCGCGCACACCGGACCGTTGACCATCCGGGAGCTGGCCGAGTCGATCGGCCACACGCACTCGGCGGTCAGTCAGACCCTGGCGGGCATGCGACGCGAGGGACTCGTGACCTCCGAACCGGGTCCGGACGCGAGGACCCGCCGGATCGCGCTCACCGAGCGCGGGCAGGCGCTCGTGCCGTTCCTGGAGGCGGAGTGGCGGGCGACCGAGGCCGCCGTCGCCGACCTGGACGACGAGTGCCTGCCCACCTCGATCGGCGCCATGGTGGAGGCGATGCGCGCCGCACTGCGCCGACGCGGCATGCAGGACCGGATCGGTGACCGGCTCGGCGGGCTGAGACCCCCGCCGGACACCTGATGCGGACCGGGCTGATCGATCTCGAGCCGCTGCGCACGCCGGCCTTCCGCGCCGCCTGGATCGGCGGCACCGCGCACGGCTTCGGTCACCAGGCCGCCACGGTGGCGGTGCTGCAGCAGACCTGGGACCTGACCCGGAGCCCGCTGTGGACCGGTGCGCTCGGGGTGGCCACCGCGGTGCCGATGATCCTGGTGGGGCCGGTGGGCGGTGTGCTGGCCGACGCGGTCGACCGGCGGGTACTGATCCGGCTCGCGTCCGCGGTGCAGCTGTTCGTGGCGTTCGCGCTGGTCGCCCAGATGGTGTCCGGTGTCGCCTCGGTCGCACTGCTGTTCGGGCTGGTCGCCCTGCTCGCGGCCGGGACGGGGCTGGGCGCGGGCGCCCGGCGGACACTGCCGGTCCGGCTGCTCCCCACCGCGCAGGTGCCCGCCGGGATCGCCTTGACGGTGGTCTCGTTCCAGGTCTCGATGCTGGCCGGGCCGGCCGCCGCCGGGGCGTTGATCGCGATCTGGTCGCCCGCCGCCGGGTACGGGCTGCTGGTCGCGATGACGGCGATCGCGCTGCTGGCGACGACGTGGCTCCCGGCCCTGCCCGTCGGTGACGCCGGCACCGGGCGGGCCCCGGCCGGCGGGTGGGCGTTCCTGCTGCGCCGACGGACCCTGCGCGGCTCGTTCGCAACCGATCTCGCCGCCTGCCTGCTGGCTTTCCCGGTCTCACTGTTTCCGCTGGTCAACGAGCTGAGGTACGGCGGTGACCCGCGTGTGCTCGGAGCGTTCCTCAGCGCGCTCGCGGTCGGCGGGCTGATCGTGGGGCTGTTCTCCGGGGCCCTCACCCGCATCCGGCGGGCCGGGGTGGTCCAGCTGGTCGCCGCGGGCACCTGGGGTCTCGCGGTCGCCGGGTTCGGGACGGCCGGGTCGTTGTGGGCTGCGCTGGCCTGTCTGGTCGTCGCGGGTGCAGCGGACTCGGCGTCGGTGATGGTGCGCGGCGCGCTCGTCCAGATGGAGACGCCGGACGTGTACCGGGGGCGCGTGTCCTCGGCCGAGATCGTCGTCGGTATCGCCGGGCCGGAGCTGGGGAACCTGCGCGGCGGGCTGGTGGCCGCACTGGTCTCGGGACCGTTCGCCCTGGTCAGCGGGGGACTGGCGGCGACCGCCGTCGTCGGATGGGTGGCGCTGCGCAACCGTGCGCTGCGGGAGTACACGCTCCCGGGGCGTTCATGATCCCTGTTTCGGGAGTGCAACGTGCTCGAACCGGCACCAGCACTCCCGAAACAGGGATCATGAACAGGTCCGCCCGGCCACCGTGCGGTGGCCGGGCGGATCCGTGGTGCAGGTGAGGTGTCAGCCGGGCATGCCGGGCATCATCGGCATCTCGGGCAGCACCGGCTGGGACGCGAACAGGTCGAGGTACATCCCGCCGGACACGAACAGGCCGAGCACACCGAGCACCAGCCCGCCGAGGGCGACCGGACGCACCCAGGTGGCGGTGCCCGGACGCTTGGTCGGGCCGAGCAGCAGCACCGTGGTGATCACCACGGCGATCAGTGCGATCAGGCCGTTGACGCCGGCGGCGACGTTCCACGGAGCACCGTAGAACGCGTTGATGGAGTCGCCTGGCATTCCTGTGGCGGCCTCGATCTGGCCGACCAGCTCCTCTCGGGAACGCAGCATGTCGGTGAGCGAGGTGCCGGTCAGGGACGCGAGGCCGAGGCCCGCGCCGACCACGGCGCCGGCGCCCGCCGCCGCGCCACCGGAGGTGCTGGTGCCGGCGCCCGCCGCCGCACCGGTCACGGCATCGCCGGAGCCCGATGCAGCATCGCCGGAGCCGGAGCCGGAGCCGGAGCCGGAGCCGGAGCCGGAGCCGGAGCCACTACCCGAGCCAGAGGTGGTGCCCGAGCCGGAGCTGGAGCCACTACCCGAGCCAGAGGTGGTGCCCGAGCCGGAGCTGGAGCCCGTGCTCGAGCCGGCGCCCGAATCCGAGCCGGTCTCGGAGGCGGCGCTCTCGGAGGAGGAGGCGCTCCCGGAGGCAGCGCTTCCGGAGGCGGCGTCGGCGGGCACCGAGCCGGTTCCCGACGCGGTCGTCGCGGTGTCGGTCCGCTCGCCGGAACCGGTCCCGGTGGTGCCGTCGGAGGTCTCGGCTCCGGTCGGGTCGGTCTCGGTCGCGACCGGAGCGGTCTCCGTGTCGTGGGTCGTCTCGGAAGCCATCCCGGCACGGTACGTGAGGCAACGAAGCCTCCGGCGACCCCCCTACCTCGGCAAACGTCCGGACACCTTCCGGTCACCCGATCGACGGATGTGCGCTGGGCAACAGCCGATCAGGCGTTCGCCAGCGGCCCGGACACGGTGACCGGCGGCACCTCGGCGGTCACCGCCTCGATCTCGACCGGGCAGCTGTGCGCGCTGGGTCCCTGCGCGAGCGCGGACGTGCCCCGGTCACCGGTCAGCACGTTCGCGTTGCCGTGCACGCCGAGCCGCCCGGCCGGGCACCCGCCGAACCGATGGGGTCCGATCGGTGCCCGGTCGGGCGGGTACGACCCGGAGCCGGATCAGCTGTTGGTGGGGAACCCCAGGTCGACGCCGGTGGCGGTGTGCGGCCACCGGGTGGTGACGACCTTGGCGCGGGTGTAGAAGTGCACACCCTCGGTGCCGTGCGCGTGCGTGTCGCCGAACAGCGAGTTCTTCCAGCCGCCGAAGCTGTAGTAGGCCATCGGCACCGGGACCGGCACGTTGATGCCGATCATGCCGACCTCGACCTCGTTCTGGAACCGGCGGGCCGCGGCGCCGTTCTGGGTGAACAGCGCGGTGCCGTTGCCGTACGGGTTGCTGTTGATCAGCTCGACGGCCTCGGGGTAGGTGCCGACGCGCAGCACGGACAGCACCGGGCCGAAGATCTCGTCGGTGTAGACCGACATCTCGGTGGTGACGTTGTCGAGCAGCGTGGGGCCGACGAAGAAGCCGTCGCCGTCGGCGTCGAAGCCGCCGGTGCGGCCGTCGATGACGACGGTGGCGCCGGCGGCCTCGCCCGCGTCGACGTAGCCGGTGACGCGCTCCTGGGCGGCGCGGGTGACCAGCGGGCCCATGTCGCTGGAGCGGCGACCGTCGCCGGTGCGCAGTACCCGGGTGCGCTCGGCGATCTTGGCGACGAGGGTGTCGGCGATGTCGCCGACGGTGACGAGCGCGGAGATCGCCATGCAGCGCTCGCCGGCGGAGCCGTATCCGGCGTTGACGGCCTGGTCGGCGGCCAGATCGAGATCGGCGTCGGGCAGCACGACCATGTGGTTCTTGGCGCCGCCGAGTGCCTGCACCCGCTTGCCGTGTGCGGTGCCGGTCTCGTAGATGTAGCGGGCGATCGGGGTGGAGCCGACGAAGCTGATCGCCTTGACGTCGGGGCTGGTCAGGAGTGCGTCGACGGCGGTCTTGTCGCCGTTGACCACGTTGAACACTCCGTCGGGCAGGCCGGCCTCGGACCACAGCTCGGCGATCCACAGCGCGGCCGAGGGGACCTTCTCCGACGGCTTGAGCACCACGGTGTTGCCCGCGGCGATCGCGACCGGGAAGAACCACATCGGGACCATGGCCGGGAAGTTGAACGGGCTGATGATCCCGACGACGCCCAGCGGCTGGCGCACGGAGTGCACATCGACACCGGTGGAGGCGTTCTCGGTCGCCGAACCCTTGAGCAGGTGCGGCATCCCGCAGGCGAACTCCACGACCTCCTGGCCGCGGGCGACCTCACCGGCGGCGTCGGAGAGGACCTTGCCGTGCTCGGCGGTGATCAGCGCGGCCAGCTCGGGGGCGCGTTCGTTGAGCAGCTCGCGGAAGCGGAACAGGATCTGCGTGCGGCGGGTCAGGCTGGTGTCACGCCAGGCCGGGAAGGCCGCCGCGGCCGCTGCGACCGCGACCGCCGTCTCCTCCTCGGAGGCCAGCGGCAGGTAGCCGGTCACCGCGCCCGTCGCCGGGTCCGTCACGTCGGAGAACCGGCCCGAGACACCCTCCAGGGGCTTCCCGCCGACCCAGTGGTGCAGCACCCTCGTGTCAGGGCTGTCGATCGTGCTCGTCATGATCGCCTTTCAGGAGTGGTCGGGTCGCAGGAACGGGCGCTGGGCGGCCTTGTTCTGCTCATAGGTCTTGCGCGCGGACTGCGTGCTCGCGAGCTCGCTGACCTCGGCGACCGGCACGTCCCACCAGGCCTCCGAGTCCGGGGAACCGGACAGCGGATCGGTCTCGACGTGGATCACCGTGCTGTCGTCGGCCGCCTTCGCCGCCCGGATGGCGTCGGCGAACTCCTCCGCGGACGAGGCGCGGACGACCCGCACCCCGAAGCTCGCGGCGTTCGCGGCCAGGTCCATCGGGAGCCGGTCGCCGTCGAGGCGGCCGGTCGTCGCCGACCGGTACCGGTACCGGGTGCCGAACCGCTGCGAGCCCAGGGACTCCGACAGGGCGCCGATCGAGGCGAACCCGTGGTTCTGCACCAGCACCGTGATGATCTTGATGCCTTCTTGGACGGCGGTCGCCAGCTCGGTCGCCATCATCAGGTACGACCCGTCGCCGACCAGCACGAACACGTCGCGGTCCGGGCAGGCCAGCCGGACGCCGAGACCGCCTGCGACCTCGTAGCCCATGCAGCTGTAGCCGTACTCGACGTGGTAGCCCTTCGCCTCCCGGACCTGCCACAGCTTGTGCAGGTCGCCGGGCATCGAGCCGGCCGCGCACACCACGACGTCCCGCGGGGCCGACAGCTCGTTGACCAGGCCGATGATCTCGCCCTGGCCGAGCAGGCCGTCCCGGCGCCGGGACGGGGCGAAGGCGGCCTCCACCCGTGACGTCCACTCCGCGGTGGCACGGGTGTACTCCGCCCGGTACTCCTCCGGTACCCGGTAGTCGCGCAGCAGCCCGGTCAGCCCCTGCAGCGTCTCCCGTGCGTCGGCGACGATCGGGGCACCGGAGTGCTTCACCGAGTCGATCGGCGCGACGTTGAGGTTGACGAACCGTACGTCCGGGTTCCGGAAGATCGTGCGGCTGCCGGTCGTGAAGTCCGACCAGCGGGTACCGACCCCGATGACGACGTCGGCGTCCCGGGCGGCGGCGTTCGCGGCGGTCGTGCCGGTGGCGCCGATCGCGCCGAGACACTGCGGGTGGTCGTGCAGCAGGCTGCCCTTGCCGGCCTGGGTCTGGCCGACCGGGACACCGGTCTGCTCACAGAACGCCGCCAGCGCGTCCGTCGCGTCGCTGTAGTGCACACCCCCACCGGCGACGACGAGTGGGCGCTCCGCGTTCCGCACGAGGTCGACGGCCCGGTCCAGGGCCCGCGACTCGGGAACCGGCCTGGCCACGTGCCAGGTCCGTTCGGCGAACAGCTCCTCGGGCCAGTCGTGTGCCTGCGCCTGGACGTCCTGCGGGAAGCAGACCGTCACCGCGCCGGTCGCGGCCGGATCGGTCAGTACCCGCATCGCCGACAGCAGCGCCGCGGGCAGCTGCTCGGGCCGCCAGATCCGGTCGAAGTAGGCGGAGACCGGGCGGAAGCAGTCGTTCACCGTCATGTCGCCGGCCCACGGCTGCTCCAGCTCCTGCAGCAGCGGCGACGCCGAGCGGTCGGCGAAGGTGTCCGCCGGCAGCAGCAGTACCGGCAGCCGGTTGATCGTGGCCAGCGCCGCGCCGGTCACCATGTTCGTCGCACCCGGCCCGACACTGGTCGTGACCGCCCAGGTCTGCAGGCGCTCGCGCATCCGGGCGTAGGCGACCGCGGTGTGCACCATGGCCTGCTCGTTGCGGCCCAGCACGTAGGGCAGCGAGGGACGGTTCGATCCGTCGGCCCACTCCAGCTCGTCCTGCAACAGGGCCTGCCCGATGCCCGCGACGTTGCCGTGGCCGAAGATGCCGAAGCAGCCCTCGATCAGCCTGCGCCGCTCACCGTCGCGCTCGCTGTACTGGGCGGCGAGGAAGCGCACGGTCGCCTGGGCCACCGTCAGCCGGACGGTGCCGGGCCCTGCTCCGGACGGCCCTGCTCCGGACGGCCCTGCTCCGGACGGCACTGTCCCGGACGGCCCTGCTCCGGTCATCACTGTCCTCCGAGGCGGGAGTCGACCGCCTGGTCGGCCCACGTGTCGCGGACCCAGGCCTGGTCGGGGTGGTCGGTGATCAGCCAGGCGCGCTCGTCGCCCGGACCGGCCATCACGTTGAGGTAGTACATGTCGTGCCCCGGAGCGGCCGCACACGGTCCGTGCCAGCCCCATGGCACCAGCACCGTATCCCGGTCGTGTACCTCGACGGTCACGTCGATGTCGTGCCCCGGCGACGACGACGTCCGGTGGAACCCGAGCCCGGGCTGTCCGTCGGGGCCCGGCGCGATCTCGAAGTAGTAGATCTCCTCGAGCTCGCACTCGTGCGGCCCGGCCTCGTCGTGCTTGTGCGCCGGGTAGCTGGACCAGTTCCCGCCGGGCGTGATCACCTCGACGCAGATCGCCGACGCCGCCTCGAACACGCCCGCCGCGCCGAAGTTGCGGACCTGGCGGGAGGCCTGGCCGGCGCCGCGCAGCTCCACCGGGACCTCCGCGGCGGGCTGGTAGCGGAACGGTAGCTCACGGTCGGTGCGGGCCGCGCACAGGGCGAACCGGCCGCCGGCGGCGGAGGCGATCGTGACCGCGGAGCGCACCGGCAGGTAGGCGAAGTCCGACGGCCCCTCGAACACGTTCTCGCGGCCGAGCAGGGTGTGCGTCACCTCGCCCAGGGTGACCGTCGCCGAGCCGGACAGCGGGATGACGAGCATCTCCTCGTCGCGCGTGTCGACCAGGTGGCTGCCGCCGGCCGGCAGGTTCAGGATCCGCAGGCCGGAGTGCTGCCAGCCGGCCGACTCGGGGGTGACGACCAGCTCGTAGCCGTCGCCGGGGGCGGTCCCCGCGGGGACCACGTAGCGGTCGTTCATGGCGTCTGTACCTCCTGCGGCCGGACCAGCGACACGGCGGTGTCGACGGCTGCGGCGACGTCGTCGTCCTCGGGGAAGAGCAGCGTGCGGCCGACGATCAGGCCACGCACCGACGGCAGCTCCAGGGCAGCCTTCCAGGACGCGTAGGTTTCCTCCGGCTCGGCTGTCGGGTCACCGCCGAGCAGCAGGGTCGGCAGCGTGGTCGCCGCCATCACCCGCTCCATCTCGTCCACGACCGGCAGCTTCAGCCAGGTGTAGGCGCTGGACCCGCCCAGGCCCTGCCCGATGTGGATGGACCGGATGACGGCCTCGGGGGAGAGGTCGTTGGACACCTGCCCGTCGATGCGCCGGGACAGGAACGGCTCGACCATGCACACCAGCCCGGCCCGGTTCGCCTCGGTGACGACCCGGGCGCACAGCTCCAGCGTGCGCACCGATCCGGGATCGTCCGGGTCGATCCGGGTCAGCGTCTTGATCGCGTCGAACCCGGCGTCGACGGTGTCGCGCACCGCGTAGCCGGTCTGCCGGTCGTCCAGCTCGAACGTGGACCCCTGGATGCCGCCCCGGTTCATCGAGGACAGGACGACCTTGTCCTCGAGCGCACCGAGCAGCAGCAGGTCCTCCAGGATGTCGGCGGTGCCGAGCACGCCGTCGACGCCGGGCCGGGACAGTGCCGTGACCAGCCTGCCGAGCAGCTCGGGCCGGCTCTCCATGGCGTCGGCCCGGCCGCCGGCCGAGAGCGAGCCGCGGGCCGGGTGGTCCGCCGCGACGATCATCAGCCGGCCGTCGGAGGGGACGAACGGGCGGCGGCGGCGCGACGCGAGCAGCGCCGGGATCCGCTCCGGCGAGAAGGCGCGGATGTCGCGGATCTCGTCGTAGGAAGCCGCGAACCCGTGGGTGGGCGGGTGCATCGTGGTCATCGCTCCTCGTTCGGGTCGCCGCCGCCGAGCAGGACGTCGATCTCGGCTGCGGTGGGCATTGCTGTCGAGCACTCCAGCCGGGAGGCGACGATCGCGCCCGCGGCGTTCGCCCGGGCGAGCACCGTCTCCAGCGGCCATCCGGCGAGCAGGCCGTGCGCGAGCGACCCGCCGAAGCTGTCACCCGCACCCAGCCCGTTGTAGGGACTGATCGGGATCGGTGGGGACACCACGCGTTCGGTGCGTGTCCTGGCCAGCACTCCGTCCGGGCCGCGCTTGACGACCGCGAGCTGCACGCCGGCATCGAGCAGGGCGTCGGCGGCCCGGTCCGGATCGGTCTCGCCGACGGCGATCTCGCACTCCTCGCGGTTGCCGACCGCCACCGTGACCTGCCCGAGCACCTTCTGCACCTGCTCGGTGGCCGCGGCCGGGGACTCCCAGAACATCGGCCGGTAGTCCAGGTCGAGCACGGTCCGGCCGCCGGCGCGGGCGGCGAGGGCCTCGTGGTGCGCGGAGCGGGACGGCTCCTCGGACAGGCCCGACACCGACAGCCACAGCAGCCCGGCGCCTGCGATCGCGTCGCGATCCAGGTCGGCGGGGGAGACCTGCAGGTCGGGGGCGGTGGGCCGGCGGTAGAAGTAGAGCGGGAAGTCGTCCGGCGGGAAGATCTCGCAGAAGGTGACCGGGGTCGGGTACTCCCCGTTGGTGACGACGTGCCGGTCGTCGACGCCGAGACGGTTCAGCTCCCGGCGGACGTAGCGGCCGAACGGGTCGTCGCCGACGCCGGTGATGATCGCGGCGCGCCTGCCGAGCCGGGCCGCGGCGACCGCCACGTTGGCCGTGGTGCCGCCGAGGAACTTGCCGAACGAGGTGACATCTTCCAGTCCGACGCCGACCTGCAACGGATAGATGTCCACCCCGGCGCGACCGAAGGTCAGGATCTCGGCTGAGGTGTTCATGATCCTCTTCCCGTTGGGTCCATGGTGTGACTGCGTTGTGAACGGTAGGCGCCCCGACACGCCTCGGTCAATACTTTGTACAGACATAGAGACAACCGGACTTTCCGAGGTAGGGTGCGCTCATGGCCACCCGAACCGACGCCGTTCAGGTCGATGTCCGGCTCGACCGGGCCAGCCCGGTGCCGCTCTATCACCAGCTCGCCCAGGCCATCGAGATCGCGATCGAATCGGGTGCGCTGAAGCCGGGAGACCGGCTGGAGAACGAGCTCTCGCTGACCCGGCGGCTCGGGCTCGCCCGGCCCACCGCCCGCCAGGCGATCCAGGAGCTGGTGCGCAAGGGGCTGCTGGTCCGCCGGCGGGGGCTCGGCACCCAGGTCGTCCGGCCGGCGATCCACCGGGACGTGCGGCTGAGCAGTCTCTACGACGACCTCACCGCATCCGGGCGCGCGCCGGAGACCACGGTGCTGGCCCACGAGAGCTGCACCCCGGCCACGGCCGGGATCCCGGTGCTGTCCGAGCTGCTACCGGCCGACGAGCCGCTGCAGCGGCTGAAACGGCTGCGCCGCGCCGACGGCGAGCCGTTGGCGATCATGACCAACTTCCTGCCCGCCCGGTTCGAACTCGGCGACGGCGAGCTCGCCGGGCGCGGGCTCTACACGCTGCTGCGGGAGCAGGGGGCACAGATCGCGATCGCGCACCAGATCATCGGTGCCCGGCTCGCCGACGCGGACGAGGCGGCGCTGCTGCAGCAGCCCGCACCGCTGGCCTGCGTGACCGCCGAGCTGGTCGTCTACGACGACGCCGGCGTGCTCGTCGAGCTCGGCCGTCACCTCTATCGCAGCGACCGGTACACGGTGCAGACCTCGCTGGTCGTCTGAGGCCGCTGGTCCGCGCCGGCCGGTTCGGCGCGCCGCGGCACCGGGGCCGGGCCCGGGCGGCCGGAGTGCCGGCGCCGGCGGCCATCAAGCCACGAGCGCCGACCCACAGTGGCGCGGTGCGCTCCACGGTCAGCAGCGCGATCCCGATCGGGACCCGGTTCCGCTGGTCGTCGGAGTCCGACGACGAGGTCCGCCGTGCCGGCGGATCCTCATCGGTGGGTGAGCGGTGCCGGTGGACGACCGGCACCGCTCACCCGGTGGGGAGTGCCGCCCGCAGGTTCTGCACGCTGGTGGACACGTCCTCGACGGGGCCGGCGCCGGACGGCGGCCCGTGCAGGATGGTGTCCTGCTCCAGCACGTGCCAGCCGGTGTAGCCGTAGGCGTCGAGTCGCGACAGCACACCGTCGAGATCGAGGTCGCCCTCACCGAGGGGCCGGTACATGCCCAGTCCGACGGCCTCGGTGTAGCTGCGCCGCCCGTCCTGCACCTGCCGGGCCAGGCCGAGGTCGACGTCCTTGAGGTGGGTGTGCGAGATCCGCTCCGGTGCCTGCCGGGCCAGTTCCGCCGGGTCGGTGCCGCCGATCAGCAGGTGCCCGGTGTCGAGGCAGAGCTGGATCCGGGCCCCTTCCAGCACCCGCCGGACGTCGTCGCCGGTCTCCACCATCGTCCCCACGTGCGGGTGCAGCACCGCGGTGACGCCACGGGTGGCGGCGTGGTCGGCGATCCGGTCCAGGTTGGACAGCAGCAGCTTCCAGCCGCCCTCGTCCAGCTCGGGCCGGGAGTCGTAACCGGTGCCGCCGGAGTCGGCGGAGAGCACGAGGGTCCCGGCGCCCGCGGCGTCGTAGCCGGCCAGCAGCTCGTCGACGCCGGCCAGCGGATCGTGCTCGGGGACGTGCAGCAGGGTCGGGGTGAACCCGCCCACCGCGTGCAGGCCGTACCGCTGCAGCGTCGCGGCCTTCGCGTCCGGGGCGTCGGGCAGGAAGCCCTCCGGGCCGAACTCGGTCGCGACCAGGCCGACCTCACGCATCTCGGTGAGCACCCGGTCCGGGTCGAGCTGGAATCCCCAGCCGGGGACCTCGCAGACTCCCCACGAGATGGGCGCACCGGCGATCCTGGGAGCGGGCATCAGCGGGTCACCTCGTCGAGACGGACGGAGCGGTGCGAGCGCAGCGAGAGCGTCGCGGCCTCGGCGATCCAGTCGGCGGCCAGTGCGTCGCTCACCGAGCACGGGGTCTCGCGGGTGCCCGCGACCAGCTCGGTGAACGCGGTCAGCTCGGCCCGGAACGCGGGCGCGAGGCGGTCCATGAACGTCTCGTGCAGCCGGCCGCCGGGGAAGTGCACATCCGGCTCGACCGACCGCAGCGGCAATCCGGTGTCGAGGCCGACCGCGATCGAGTCGGCGTCGCCGTGCAGCTCCATCCGTACGTCGTAGCCCCGCCGGTTGTACCGGGAGTTGGTGACGACCGCCTGCGAGCCGTTGTCCAGGGTCAGGACGACCTGTCCGGTGGAGACGTCGCCGGACTCGGCGAAGACCGGGTCGCCGTACACGTCGCCGGTGGCGTAGACCTCGACGACCTCGCGGCCGGTCACCCAGCGCAGGGCGTCGAAGTCGTGGACGCCGCAGTCGCGGAAGATGCCGCCCGAGGTCCTGATGTAGTCGGCGCTCGGCGGCGCCGGGTCCAGGGTGGTCGCCCGGACGGCGAACACCCGGCCGAGGTCGCCGGCCTGCACGGCGGCGCGGGCCGCCACGAACCCGGCGTCGAACCGGCGCGGGAAGCCGATGTGCACGCGCTCGTCACGCCCGGCGAGCTTGCTCGCCACATCCACCCCGTCGTCGATCCGGGTGGCGAGCGGCTTCTCGCAGAAGACCGGCAGGCCGGCGTCGGCCGCGGCGAGCAGCAGCTCGGGGTGCGATGCCGTGGCGGCGGCGATCACGACGCCGTCCGGCTTCATACCCAGCAGCTCCTCGGGCGAGGCCGCGGCCACGGCACCGGTCCCGGCGGCCACCGCCGCGATGGCGTCGCTGCGGGCGTCGGTGACGATCAGCTCGTCGACGGCGTCCAGGCCGGCCAGGGTCTGCGCGTGGAACGCGCCGATCCTGCCGAGTCCGATGAGTCCGATCTTCATGGCTTTCCAATCGTGTCGAGGTGGGTGCCGAGGCGTCCGTCGGACCGTGTCGCGACCGGCCCCACGCCGAGTCTCCGGCGGAATTAGTAGTTATGTCAAGACAAAGTATTGTGCAGTAGGAAGGCCCGGGGCCGCCTCGGCGGAGCGGCCCCGGGCCGGGGGAGCGGGTGGGTCAGCGCTTCAGCTCGTGGGCGAGTTCCGCCAGCTCCTGACCACCCGCCATCTCGGCGGTCAGCTCCTCCAGGGACACCTCGGAACGCCGGCGGTCGAGCACCTGGCGGCCGAGTTTGAGGATCATGAACCGGTCACCGACCAGGTTCGCGTGGTGCGGGTTGTGGGTGATGAACACGACGCCCAGTCCGGCGTCGCGGGCTGCGGCAGTGTACTTGAGCACCACCCCGGACTGTTTGACCCCGAGCGCGGCGGTCGGCTCGTCCAGGATCAGCACCCGGGCCCCGAAGTAGACCGCCCTGGCGATCGCGACGCACTGCCGCTGCCCACCGGAGAGCGTCCCGATCGGTTGGTTGATGTCCTTGACGTGGATGCCCATCTTCCCGAGCTCGGTGTCCGCGATCTCGCGCATCTTCGGGATGTCCAGCGGTGCCAGCGGATACCGCCCCTTCCGCAGCTCGGAGCCGAGGAAGAAGTTCCGCCACACCTCCATCAGCGAGACCACGGCGAGATCCTGGTAGACCGTGGCGATCCCGAGATCGAGCGCCTGGCGGGGCGAGCTCAGCCGGACCTGCTCGCCGTGCACGGACAGGGTGCCCTCGGTATGCGGATGCAGCCCTGAGATGATCTTGATCAGGGTGGACTTACCGGCTCCGTTGTCGCCCAGTACGCAGGTCACCTCACCGGCGTGCACGGTCAGATCCACACCCTCCAGTGCCCGGATGGCGCCGTAGGCCTTGCCGACCCCGCTCAGCTGCACCAGCGGCACGGGGGAGCGCCGCTCGGTCGTCTCGTTCGTCCCGGTCGTGTCGGACGTGTCGGTCGTCATCTCGGGTCCCTTCACTTCCGCCGCGTCGCGGAGGTCTTGACGTAGAGGTTGACCAGGACGGCGAGCAGCAGCATCACGCCGAGGAACGCCTTGAACCAGTTCGGGTCCCATCCGGCGTAGACGATGCCCTGGGTGGTCATCCCGAAGATGAACGCACCGAGTGCGGATCCCGCGGCGGAGCCGAAGCCACCGGTCAGCAGCGCCCCGCCGACGACCGCGGCGACGATGTAGATCAGCTCGTTGCCGACGCCGAGCCCGGCCTGCACGGTGGCGAAGTTGAACAGCAGGTGCTGGCCGAGGAACCAGGCCATCAGGGCGACGCCCATGAACAGCCCGATCTTGACCCGGGCGACCGGGACACCGACCGCGCGGGCCGAGTCCTGATTGCCACCGACCGCGAAGATCCAGTTACCGGTGCGGGTGCGCAGCAGCAGCCAGGAGGCGATCGCGACGAACACCAGCCACCAGATCACCGACATCTTCACCGTCATGAAGCCGAGCGGCACGTCACCGGCGAAGAACGCCTTGGCCGAGGTGAAGCCGTCCATGGTGGAGATGTTGCTGGTGGCGACGGTACCGGTGACCAGCTTGGTGACGCCGAGATTCACACCCTGCAGCACGAAGAAGGTGGACAGGGTGATCAGGAAGCTCGGCAGTTTCGTCCGGACCAGCAGCCAGCCGTTGACGAACCCGATCGCGAGCGCGATCACCAGGCTGACCGCCGCGCCCACCCAGACGTTGAGCGAGAGCTGGAAACTGATCATCGCCGACGACAGCGCCGCTGCGGTCACCGCGACACCGGAGGACAGGTCGAACTCGCCGCCGATCATCAGCAGCGCCACGCCGAGCGCCACGATGCCGATCGTGGACGCCGAGTAGAGGACGGTGGACAGCGCCTCGACGGACCGGAACGGCGGCGCCAGTACGAAGAAGAACACGAAGATCGCGATCGCGGCCGCGGTGGCCCCGATCTCCGGGCGGGCCAGTGCGCGGGCGCCGAGCGAGCGCTGCACGCGCTCCGGGCCGGGCTTGGGAGGTGTGGTGGCGGGTGGGGTGGCGACACTCATCGCAACGGCTCCTGGGCGGTCAGCGGGTGTTGTTCGCCGTGTATTCGGCGATCTCGGCGATGTTGCTGCTGTCGACGAAGGACGGACCGGTCAGCACCGGCTTGCCCCCGCCCAGGTCGTTGCCGTTGGAGAGGTTGAGCCAGAGGCTCTGCACCGACATGTATCCCTGCACGTAGGGCTGCTGGTCGACGGAGAAGGCGATCCGGCCGTCCTGCACGGCGGCCGCGACGTCGGCGTTGAGATCGAAGGTGATCACCTCGGCCTGGCTGCCGCTCTCGGCCTTCGCCTGGGTCGCGGCGAGTGCGACGGGAGCACCGAGCGTCACGACGTGCGTGATCGACGGGTCCTGCTGCAGCTTCGCGCCGATGGTCTGCTGCACCGCCGGCAGGTCGGCGCCGTTGACCTGCAGGTTCTCCGTGCCCGGCGAGGTGGCGAGCACGCCGGCGCAGCGGGCCTCCAGGGAGACCGAACCCTGCTCGTGGATGACGCAGAGGGTCTTGCCGCCGCCGCCCTCGGTGATCCGCTCACCCGCGCTGCGGCCGGCGAGGGTCTCGTCCGAGCCGAAGTACATCCCGATGCCGTAGTCCGGGTAGTCCTCGATCCCGGAGTTGAACGCCACGGCCGGGATGCCCGCCTCGACCGCCCGTTGCACGGCCGGACCGACCTGCGCGGACTGCGAGAGCGTCACCGCGACGCCGTCCACCTGGGAGTCGATCGCGTTCTGGACGAGAGTGGCCTGTTGGCCGCCGTCGGGGTTGTTCGAGTACCGCAGATCGACGTTCAGCTCGGTCGCCGCCTGCTCGGCCCCGGCGCGCACCTTGTCCCAGAACGAGTCGCCGGGCGACTCGTGGGTGATCATGGCGATCACGTAGCTCTGGCCGGTGGCCTGATTCTGCGCCTGTGCGCCGCCCTGACTGCTGCACGCGGCGAGTGCCAGTACCGACGCCGCGGCGACGGTGACCGCGAAGGTCTTCCGAATACTCCTCATCGAGCATCTGTCTCTCTGTGAAGTGCAGCCGTGGTGGCCACGGGGAGTGAGATACGCCACGAACAGGTGTACGCTCCCGACTTCATCAGGTCAATACTTTGTCAGTACAAATCAGGGAGCGTCGAACAGGAGGAGGTGACCGGTGGCCGAGCCGGGATCCGCCGTGCGGGACACGCCGGACCGGGGCAGCCCGGTTCCGCTGTACTTCCAGGTCGCCGGCCACATCCAGTCCATGGTGGACAGCGGGGAGCTGGTCGCCGGCAGCCGGCTGCCGCACGAGGCGGAGCTCCTGGAGCGCCTGCGCACCAGCCGGTCCACCCTGCGTCGTGCGGTGTCCTATCTGGTCGAGCTGGGGGTGCTGGCCCGGCGTCGGGGAGCCGGGATCCGGGTGCTGCCACGCCGGGCCGAACTGCCCGCCGACCTGTGCGGCCTGCACGACGAACTCCTCCGGGCCGGGCGGGTACCGACCACCGAGCTGCGTTCGTTCGAGATCGGGCCGGCCGGGGAACACATCGCCGCGGCGCTCGGCCTCCCGGTGCGGGCGACCGTCACCCGGTTCGAGCGGTTGCGGCTGGCCGACGGCGAGCCGCTCGCGCTGCTGTCGAACCGGGTGCCGGTGGGGGTGCTGCCGCTGCGCGCCGACGATCTCGCCGTGCGCGGTCTCTACGACCTGCTGCGCGACGCGGGGCACGCACCCCGGCGGGCCCGGCAGCTCGTCGGTGCCCGCGCGGCCACCCCGGAGGAGGCTGCGATCCTCGGCGAGGCTCCGGGTGCTCCGCTGCTCACGATGACCAGCACGTCCTGGGACGACGCCGGAGCCGCCGTGGAGTACGGCTCACACCTCTACCGGGCGAGCCGCTACTCCATCGAGCTGAACCCGACCGCGTCCGGGATCGCTCCGGCGTGAACCGCGGGTAGGGCAGGTGGATCAGGCCGGACGGTGCGGGGTCCCGCGCAGGCTGTACCAGTACGCGCCGGCTTCGGCGTCGCTCATGTCGGTCCGCACCTCGACCCCGGCGGGGCGGCCGAATCGGCGCTTGATGGCCTTCCGGGCGACCTTCTCGACCTTGTGTGCCAGCCGCTCCGGGATCGTCCGCCCGGCGAGGGTCAGCACGGCGACGAAGGCGTAGCGGACCGGCCCGCGACGCGGCCAGGGGCCGGTGCCGTCGGCGAGCGAGAGCTCCACGGTCATCGGGCGCTTCTCGTGCTCGTGCAGCGCCCTGGTCAGCTCGGCCTCGACGGTCTGCGCGTCGGCGCCGGCCGGCGCCTCGACCCGGACGACGGCCATCACGGCGTTCGGCATTCCTGCGCCCACAGCGCCCACTGCACTCACGGTCCGTGGCTCCTTCCGCTGCACGCCACCTCGGGTGGTGCGCATCCCGGACCATTCTTTCCCGGTGGGACCCGTCTCAAACAAGAGCTGTATCGAGAAAGCACGCGGCAACATCACTGCAGAGGGTGGCGTTCGGCGTAGTCGTACACCCATATGGGCTACGGCCGGGTCAGCCGTTCCAGTATCTCCAACACGTGTTCGTAATCCTTGCCGGTCGCCCGGCTCATCCCGAGCTCGCAGGTCCGGTTGCAGGACGCGTACCCGTCGGCGGGTACCGCGGCGATCTCCCGGGCCTGCTCGGCGGTCGCCGACTCGGTCAGCTCCGGATGCAGCATCCCGCGGTCCCCGGCGAACCCGCAGCACCCCCACGCGTCCGGGACGACGATCTCCTGCGCGACCGCGTCCGCGACCCGCCGCAGGGGCTCGACGAGCCCGAGCTGGGTGGCCGAGCAGGTCGGGTGCAGCACGATCCGGCCCAGCCGCCCGCGGACGGTCCCGGCGAGCGCCGGCAGCAGGTGCTCGGCGGCGTAGGCCACCGAGTCGACCACCTCGATACCCCGGTACTCCGCAGGCCCGGACGCGATCATCACCCGCAGCCCCTCGGTGCACGACGACGCATCGGTCACGACCGGCAGGGTGCCGCGCCGGGTCGTCGTCCAGAGCGCGGGCAGCACCCGCTCCGCCATCACCGCGGCGCCGTCGGTGAGCCCCTTCGACTTCCAGGGGGTGCCGCAGCACAGCGACCCGAGATCGGCGGGCGCGGTCACCCGGATCCCGGCACGGTCGCAGAGCCGGACGAACGCGTCCGCGGCGCCGTCGCCGGACGAGCCGAACATCGCACCCGTGCACGACGAGAACAGGACCAGCTCGGCCCCGGTCGGGACGAGCCCGTCCGGCCTGCGCCGCCCGCCGCCGCCGGGCAGGTCCGCCGACCACAGTGGAACCTGCTCGGGATCGGCGATCCGGCGCAGCGCCGCCGACGCGGGCCCCGCGCCCGGCACCCGCTGCGCCACCGACAGCGCGGCACCCGCGGCCCGGGTGGTGGCGCCCCAGTGCTTCGCGGCGAACGCCCAGCCGCGTGCTGCGGCCTTCTGCGGGCGCTCGGCGCGCAGCCGGCGCACCAGGTCACCGGTGTTGATCAGGACGGGGCAGGCGGTGGCGCACATGCCGTCGGCGGCGCAGGTGTCGACGCCGTCGTAGGCGTAGTCGGCCTCCAGCTCGGCCACCAGCTGCTCGTCGCCCGCGGCCCGGGCGTGCTCCAGCTCGCGGCGCAGCACGATCCGCTGCCGGGGCGTGGTCGTGAGATCCCGGCTGGGGCAGACCGGCTCGCAGAAGCCGCACTCCACGCACCGGTCCACCTCGGACTCGACGGTCGGGGCGGACTTGAGATCGGACAGGTGCGCGGTGGGGTCGTCGTCCAGGACGACGCCGGGGGAGAGCACGCCGCGCGGGTCGCACAGCCGCTTGATCTCGAGCATGACGTCGTAGAGGTCGTCGCCGTACTGCCTGCGGACGAACGGCGTCATCATCCGTCCGGTGCCGTGCTCGGCCTTGAGGGTCCCGCCGTGGGCGAGCACCAGATCGACCATGTCGTCGGTGAACCGGCCGAACCGGTCCCGGCCCGCGCCGTCGCCGAGCCGTTCGGTGAGCATGAAGTGGACGTTGCCGTCCTTGGCGTGCCCGAAGATCACCGCGTGGTCGTAGCCGTGCCGCCCGAACAGCTCGATCAGGCCCTGGCAGGTCGGCAGCAGGTCCGGCACCGGGACGGCGATGTCCTCCAGCAGCGCGGCGGTGCCGGACGGCCGGGCCCCGGCGACCTTCGCGTACAGGCCCTTGCGCAGCTTCCAGAGCCCGGCCTTCGCGACCGGGTCGCCGGACAGCTCGCGCGGGCCCTGCAACGGCAGCGCCGCGATCAGCCCGGTGGCGGCCCCGGCGAGTTCGTCGGCCTCGGCGGCCGAGTGCCCGCGGTACTCCACCAGCAGCGCCGCCTGCTCGTCCACGGTGAGGGCGCGCAGCCGGGGATCGGCGTCGGCGTCGGCCTGACCGACCCGCAGCGAGGTGGCGTCGAGCAGCTCGATCGTCGCCGGTCCGGAGTCCACCAGCGACGGCAGCGCGCGGTTCGCGGCCGCCAGGTCGTCGAACACCAGCAGCCCGGTCCGGGTGTGCGCCAGCACCGGGACGGTCCGCATGGTGATCGAGGTGATGAACGCCAGCGTCCCCTCCGAGCCGACGATCAGCCGGGCCAGCACGTCGACCGGCCGGTCGTGGTCGAGGAACGAGTTCAGCCCGTAGCCCATCGTGTTCTTCAGGGCGAACTGCTGCTCGATCGTCTTGCGGGCCACCGGATCGGCCCGCAGCCGGTCCCGGATCCGGGAGAGCCCGGCCCACAGCTCGGGTTCGCGGCCGCGCAGCTCGTCGTCCGCGCCGGGGGCGCCGGTGTCCAGTGTGGTCCCGGACGGCAGCACGATCTCCAGCGAATCCAGCAGCGCGTAGCTGTTCGCGACCGTCCCGCAGGCCATCCCGGACGAGTTGTTGGCCACCACACCGCCGAGGGTGCACGCGACCTCGCTGGCCGGGTCCGGGCCGAGCATCCGGCCGTGCCGGGCGAGCCGGGTGTTCACCGCGCGGACGGTCGCGCCCGGGCCGACCCGCACCCGGGCCCCGTCGTCGAGGATCTCGATCCCGCGGAAGTGCCGCCGGGTGTCGACCAGGATCCCGTCGGTGACGGCCTGCCCGGACAGGCTCGTCCCGCCGGACCGGAAGGTCAGCGGCACCCCGGTCGCTGCGGACACCCGGAACAGCCTGGCCACCTCGTCGGCCCCGGCCGCCGTCACGACGGCCGCCGGGGTGCGGGCGAAGTGCGACGCGTCGTGCGCCATGCCGAACCGGTCGATGGCCCGGGTGCGGACGGCATCGGGCCGGACGGCGGTCGCCAGCCGGTCGTGCAGGTCGGTGCTCACGATGGTGCTCCTCGCGTGGGGGTGGACGCGTGGGCTCCAGACTGCACTGCCGGTGCCGGAGACGGCGACATCGGCCCGCCCGCGGCGAGGGGCTGCGTGCCGGACCGGATCGGCTCGGTCGTCCTGGGCGGAGGGGGATCGTGGCGCTCGATTCTCGAGCAGCGCCGCGGCCCCTTCCAGCACGTCGGGGCCCATGAAGGTCGGCATCTCGTAGGCGGCGGAGGCGTCGAACGCCGGTCCGGCGCTGCGCAGCCATGCGTTCGGAGACCGCTTGGTCAGCCGGACCGCCTGCTGGGAACCGGCGTCCGCCGGATCCTCGCCCGGAGCGGGGACAGGCGGCCGGCGGGGGCGCCGAGGATCAGGAGATCGCGGGCATCGGGCCGGGCGGCCGGTCGAGGTGCGGCCACGGCCGGGCGGACAGCCGCGGATCGGGCATCCGCGGCATCCGCGGGAGCAGCCCGGTCGACGGAGCCTCCCGGGTGGGTGCCGGTGCCGGCCCCGGGACCGGCACCGGTGCGTCCGGGACGGAGGCCTCGGCCAGTAGCTCGCGGACGTCGACGGTGACCGGATGTGCCTCGCCCAGGATCCCCTCGGCGGTGTCGGCGATCGCGGCCAGCAGACTGCCCGCGCCGGGCAGGTCACCGTTGTCGGCCCGGGCCAGCGCGAGCCCGGCGCAGGACGCGATGGTGCACGGGTGTGCCGGGCCGAGCACCCTGGTCCGCCGGTCGATCACGTCCTGGTAGCGGGCGATCGCCTCCCGCGGGTCCCCGGTGATCCGGTGTGCGGCGGCGACCGCGTCGGCGGCGGCCAGCGACGCGGGATGGTCGGCGCCGAACTCCACCTCGCGGACGGTGAGATTGCGGGTGGCCAGTGCGAGGCCGCGGATCTCGTCGTCACCGAGGAGGTAGGCGACGGCGAGACTGCCTTCGACGACGAGGGTGTCGGTGTCCCGCGGGCCCAGCTCGCGGCGGGCGGCGGCGAGCACCTGCTCCAGCCGCCGGGTCGCGTCGATCACTGCCGTACGGTCGCCCGCCCGCCCTGCGGCCCGGACGTCGGTCGCGGCCCGGTCGTGCCGCACCCGCAGCGCGGAGCGTGTGCCGCCCGCGCGATGGTCGACGTCCGCGCTCTCGCGCAGGAACGGGGAACCGGCGAAGACGCTGTCGTTCATGGTCGTCGGCCCCTTTCCGATCATCGGCCGGTCACTCGTCCGGCCCTCAAGATCGCTACTCAGCGTACCGACAACTCGGTCGATGACCAGAGGTGCAGGTCCATTCGAGGCGCAGGCCACCCCGGTTATCGACACAGGGTCACCGCGGTGCGACACCCGGTCGCGGACGGCGGCGCGGGGGAGCACTCAGCGGCGCACGGTGAGGCTCGCCGACGCAGCCGCCTCGGCGATCCCGGAGTGCAGCCGGACCAGCGACGCCGGCAGATGGGTGACGGCGTCGCGGGCCAGGTCGCGGGCCGTCGTCCGGTCCACCTCGGGCTCCAGCAGCCGCTCCACCCCGAGCGCGGAGATCAGCGCCAGGCTGAACGCGCCGTGCAGGGTGAAGGTGCCGGGACGACGCACCATCTCCCGCAACGCGATGCCCGGCTCGTGCGCGGCGGCCCGGTCGGCGACGGTCAGCCGGTGCCGGCGGCGGCCCAGCAGGCTCCGTGCGGTCTCCTGGGTGAGTACTCCTCGCCGGAGGAGCTCGTTGCGGACGGCACTCAGAAGCGGCTCGCCGAGCGCGTCGGTCCACGCCCGCACCGGATGGGGCCGGGTCTCGTGCGCGATGCTGTCCAGTACGAGCATCGCGGTCCCGTCGGCCGGTGCCGGCCGCCCGGCGCGGTTCGCGACCACCCGGTCCTCCTCGTCGACGGACAGTGCGCCCGCCGCCACCAGATCGCCGAGCTGGGCACCGACCAGCCCACAGGCGAGCAGATCGGGGGCCAGCCCGGAACGTCCGGTCAGTTCGTCGTACGCGATCAGGTAAAAACCGGTCGCGAGCGCGCCCTGCTTCACGTCACCATCCCAAGATTCACTCTGAGTAATTGGTTGCGCGCATAACGCCAGGATTACCGTCCGATTGCGCGATGAGCGTGACGGGACGTTAGCATTTTGTCTCGACAAACGATTCCCAGGTGATCAGGAGACCCGCATGGCACGGCATGCGACGGTGGACCGGCAGGTGCCCGGGCTGCGACGGCGACGGCTCGGGGTGGTGCACCTGGTGTTCTTCACCGTCGCGGCGTCCGCGCCGCTCACGGTCCTCGCGGGTGGTGTCACCACGGCCTATGCGGTGAGCGGGAACCAGGGTGTGCCGCTGGCATTCCTCGGGGTGGCCGCGGTGCTCGTGCTGTTCGCCGTCGGTTACGCGGCGATGAGCCGGCACGTCGCGAATGCCGGGGCGTTCTATGCGTATCTGTCGCGCGGTATCGGTCGCCCGGCCGGTGTGGCGGGTTCGTTCGTGGCGCTGGTCGCCTACAACGCGATCCAGATCGCGCTCTACGGACTGTTCGGCGTGGCCATGTCCGACTTCGTCGCCGAGCTCGCCGGGCTGCGGCTGCCGTGGTGGAGCTGGGCCGTGTTCGCGATGCTCGCCGTCGGCTGGCTCGGGCTGCTGCGGGTCGACCTGAACGCCCGGGTGCTCGCGGTGCTGCTGCTCGTCGAGGTCGCGGTGGTCGTCGCGTTCGACGTCGTCGGCTTCACCGAACCGGCCGACGGTGTCGTGTCGACCGAT
This sequence comes from Pseudonocardia autotrophica, assembly GCF_003945385.1. Taxonomy (NCBI): domain Bacteria; kingdom Bacillati; phylum Actinomycetota; class Actinomycetes; order Pseudonocardiales; family Pseudonocardiaceae; genus Pseudonocardia; species Pseudonocardia autotrophica. Next base: position 4,739,553 of record NZ_AP018920.1, on the reverse strand, counting down.
CCGTTGCTGCCCTCGACGTTGCTCGCCGGGGGGATCGGGGCGGTCATCGCGTTCACCGTGGCGTCCTTCACCGGTTTCGAGTCCGGCGCGATCTACTCCGAGGAGGCGCGGGACCCGCGGCGCACGGTGGCCCGTGCGACGTTCGTCGCGGTCGCCTTCACCGGCCTGTTCTACGCGCTGTCCGCCTGGGCGATGGTCGCCGCCACCGGCGCGGCCGACCTGCAGGCGCGGGCCGCGGACGAGGGGCCGGGCCTGGTGTTCGGCCCGCTGGCGGACCGGTTCGGCCCGCTGGTCGCCGACATCGCCGTCCTGCTGCTGCTCACCAGCGTGTTCGCCGCGCTGCTGAGCTTCCACAACGGCGTCGCCCGCTACCTGTTCGCGCTCGGCCGTGAGCGGGTGCTGCCCGCGGGACTCGCCACGGTCGGCGCCCGGTCCGGCGGCCCGATCGCCGGTTCACTGACCCAGTCGCTGCTGGCGGCGGTCGTGGTGTTCGCGTTCGCGGTGACCGGGGCCGATCCGATGCTCGCTCTGTTCAGCTGGTTCTCCGGCCTGTCCGCGGTCGGGGTCGTGCTGCTGATGACCGGCACCTCGATCTCGGTGATCGGGTTCTTCCGGCGGAACCGGACGGCGAAGGCGTCGCTGTGGGCACGGACGATCGCGCCCGCGTTGGCGGCGCTGCTGCTGGCGGCGATCCTGACCGTGCTGGTCGGCAACTTCGACGCACTGCTCGGGGCCGACCCGTCGTCGCCGGCCCGTTGGGTACTGCCCGGGATCGTGCTGCTGGCCGCGGTGATCGGCGTCGGCTGGGCGCTGTACCTGCGCCGGACCCGGCCCGAGGTCTACGAGGGCATCGGCGCCGGTGCCCCCGCTCCCGACGGGGTCGCCCCGGACACGGGTGCCCCCGCGGTCTACCTGCGGCGGGCCGGTGAGACGGGGCCCGCCGACTGGGCCGATACCGGTTCGGCGAACGAGGGGGTGCCCGCGGACGATCGTGCGACGACGGTGTTCCCGATCCCGGGGGCCGATGACGGGCCTCCCCGGTCCGGCCCGCGCGACTGATCGGCTTCGCCGGGGTCACCCGGCCGTGCGGTGTTCCGGTTCCTGCGGTGCATTTCCGTCGTGCGGACTGGAACTGCGCGCACCGGATCCCGAGGATCGATTCCTTCGACGCCGTGCGACACGAGGGGACGCGATGCCGGATTCAGGACGGGTGCGCCGTGCGGCGTGCCCCGGTGGCCGGCGGTGACCTCCGGCGATACCGGCGGAGACGACGCACCTGCGGGCGATCGCGGCCCGGACACGGTCCGGTGGGTCCCCGACTGGGCCACCGAGGGCGCGCACCGGCCGATGCCGCCCCGCCCGCCACTGCGGTCGGTGCCGTTCTTCGGTGTGCCGCTGACGTCGGAGCCGATGGCCGACGCGTCGGAGCCGCCGGCCCAGCCACCGGTGCAGTCGACCCAGCCGCCGATGCCGCCGGCCGAGCCGCCGGTGCAGTCCAGCTACCCGCCGGTGCCGCCGGCTCAGCTGCCGGTGCAGTCGACCCAGCCGCCGACGCCGTCGACCGAGCCGCCGGTGCAGTCCAGCTACCCGCCGGTGCCGCCGGCTCAGCTGCCGGTGCAGTCGACCCAGCCGCCGACGCCGTCGACCGAGCCGCCGGTGCAGTCCAGCTACCCGCCGGTGCCGCCGGCTCAGCTGCCGGTGCCGCCGGTGCAGTCGACCCGCCCGTCGCCGCCCTCGGGGGAGCCCGGCCACCCACCGCTCCCGCCGGGGTCCGGCCGCGCGACCTCGCGTGCGCTGACGTTCGGGCTGGCGGGTGTGTTGCTCGCCGCCGCCGGGGCGTCGGTGGCGGTCGTCGCCGCCTCGGCCGCCGTGCAGCAGGACGGTGGCTGGCCCCGGGCCGGGGCGCCCGCCGCGGTGCTGGATCCGGCCGGGCCCGCCGAGCCGGAGGGATCCGGCCCGCCCGCCACGTCGCCGGGGCTTCCGGCCACGGCACTCCCCGGGCCGGGGGCCGACAGCGGGGACCCCGGAGCCGGGAGCCCACGGACCGGGAACGACGGCCCCTCCGGTGCGGCCGGGCAGGGATCCGCGGGCGGTCCCGTAACCGGAAGCGGCGGGCCGGGAGCCGGGACGGATGAGCCTGGTGCTCCCGGGCCCGGGGCACCGGCACCCGCCGTTCCCGGTGCCGGAGGTCAGGTCCCCGATGCCGGCGCCCCGGGTGGTGACCGGCCCGGAACCGGAGGATCGGCCGCCGGCGAACCCGAGCCCGAGGCGCCCGGATCCGGTGCGCCCGGTGCCGGTGGTCCGGGGTCAGGTGGTGCCGGTGAGCCGGACGCCGGCGGCCCCGGCCCCGATGCCGGTGGGCCGGGATCCGGTGGTCCGGCCGGCGGTGAGCCGGGATCGGGTGGCCCGGGGTCCGGTGGTCCCGGTGCGGGTGAGCCGGATGGCGGTCAGCCTGGTGCCGGAGGTCCGGGTGGCGGTGGTCCGGGATCGGGCGGCTCGGGCTCCGGTGGTCCCGGTGCGGGTGAGCCGGGTGGCACTCGGCCCGGTGCCGGTGGCCCGGGGGGCGGCGAGCCGGGATCCGGTGGTCCGGGATCGGGTGCCCCGGGAGCCGGTGGGCCCGAGTCCGGTGCCGCGGCGGGCAGCTCCGGCCGGCCGGCACCGGCACCGGCACCGGGAGCAGGTGGGACGCCGGAGACGGCCGGAGGGGCGCAGCCCGGTTCCGGGTGATCCGGCGTCCCCGGCTCCCGGCGACCGGACCGCGGAAGCCGGGCTCGTCCTCCTCGGACTGATCGGGATCGTCTCCGTGCTCCTCACACCACGCGTCCAGCGGGTCGGGGACCTCCTCGCGGGAACGGTCGTCGAACTCGATCCCGGACTCGATCCCGGACTCGATCCCGGACGCTGACTCGCAGGTCGGCGGGGAGCTCTCCGACCGTGGTCGGACGGCCGGGATCCGTCCCCGCTCCGACGCGGCGCGGGGGGTCGGCCCGGCAGGGTTGTACACATGGGAGCGACGCAGCACAGGTCTTGCGGGGGTCCGCCGCCCGCCACGATCGGGTACCGAGCATCATGGCTCGTCGTGGACGGTCCCGGCTGGTGTGCGGTGCGGCCCGGTGGGGGCGCGCGGTGACCGCGGCGGAGCGCCCCACGATCGTCGAGCGGTTCGTGACGCTGTGCCGGCGCAATCCGGTCGTCGTCGATGCCGTCCTCGCCGCGCTGCTGATGTACGTCGCGGTCAGCTGGACGCTCGAGGGCAAGGTGCCGCGCGCCGACCAGGCCGTCGCCCTGGTGATGGCCGTGCTGGTCGCGACGCCGGTGGCGCTCCGGCGGACGCACCCGATCCCGGCCGCGGTCGGCACCGCCGTGATCGCGGCCGCCGCGCAGCTGTTCTTCCCCGGGATCGGCGCGGTGGTCCTGCTGCCGGCACTGGTCATGGGGTACTCGGCGATCGCCTACGGCCCGCGCTGGGCGGGCGCGGTCGCCTTCGTCCTGATCCTGCTGGGCGCGGTGATCCGGCCGGCGATCGGGCTGCTGACCACCACCGCCGACCTGCCGGGACCGTGGGCGTTGCCGCTGGTCCTGGGCGTCCCGCTGGTGCTCGCGCTGCTCGTCTGGCTGTCCGGGTCGCTACGCCGGGCCGCGGTGCGGCGGACCGAGCAGCTCCGCGACCGCGCCCGGCTGCTGGAGGAGACCCGGCGCCAGGAGGTGCGGATCGAGCTGCTGGCCGAGCGCTCCCGGATCTCGCGGGAGGTGCACGACGTCGTCGCGCACTCGCTGTCCGGGATCATCGCGCAGGCCGACGGCGGCCAGTTCGCCGCGCAGCGCGACCCGCAGAAGGCGGTGGAGGTGCTGGCCGGTATCGCCACCACCGGCCGGGAGGCGCTCGGTGACGTGCGCGGTCTGCTGGAGATGCTGCGCGACTCCGGGATCGACGACGGCGGCGTCGACGAGCCCGGCCGTCCACAGCCCGGCACCGACGACGTCGCCGCACTCGTCGAGCAGGTCCGGGCCGGTGGGCTGCCGGTCGAGCTCGCCGTCACCGGCACACCGCGCCCGATCGGCGGCGGCAGCGCGCTGACCGCCTACCGGGTGGTGCAGGAGGCGCTGACCAACGTGCTCAAGCACGCCGGGCCGGCCACCCCGACCCACGTCGGCCTGGAGTGGACCGAGGACGAGCTGACCGTCCGGATCCGCGACGAGGGTGCGCGTGGGCCTGTCCCGCGGCCGCCGCGTGGCGGTCACGGCCTGATCGGTATGCGTGAGCGGGCCGCCCTGCACGGCGGTTCCGTCGAGACCGGCCCGCACCCGGACGGCGGCTGGGCCGTCCGGCTGCGGCTGCCCTTGAGAGGAGAACGGTGACCGCTGTCCGTCTGATGCTGGTCGACGACCAGGAGCTGGTCCGCGCAGGCTTCGCCATGGTGCTCGACTCGTGCGACGACCTGTCCGTCGTCGCCCAGGCCGGGGACGGCGAGGCCGCGCTGGCCGAGCTGGAGCGCACCGAGGTCGACGTCGTCCTGATGGACGTCCGGATGCCGCGCCTGGACGGCATCGAGGCGACCCGGCGGGCGGTCGCCGCGCACCCGGGCCTGAAGGTGATGGTGCTGACGACCTTCGATCTCGACGAGTCGGTGACCGCCGCGATCGCCGCCGGGGCCAGCGGTTTCCTGCTCAAGGACGTCCGGCCGCAGGAGCTGATCGAGGCCGTCCGGACCGTGTACCGGGGCGACTCGGTCGTCGATCCGGTCTCCACCCGGCGGTTGCTGCGGGCCACCGCGCCGCTGCTGTCCGCGCCCGAACCGGCCGCCGCCGCACCCGAGGCGACGGCCGCGCTCACCGCGCTGACTCCGCGTGAGCACGAGGTGCTGGGCCTGGTCGGGCAGGGCATGAGCAACGCCGAGATCCAGGCCGAGCTGGTCGTGTCCGAGGCGACCGTGAAGACCCACATCGGGCACCTGCTGGCGAAGACACAGTCCCGCGACCGGGTGCAGCTGGTGGCACTCGCCTTCCGCGCGGGCCTGGTCAGTTGAGCACGACGACCGGCCGCATCCGGGCACTGGACGCGATCCGCGGGCTGGCACTGGCCGGCATCCTGATCGTCAACATCCCGCCGCTGGCCGACATGCCGATCCCGGCCCGCGACGGCTGGGAGGGCGGCACCGAGCAGTGGTTCCAGCTCCTCGTCCAGCAGCGGTTCTTCCCGATCTTCTCGTTCCTGTTCGGTCTGGGCTTCGCGATCTTCCTGCAGCGCGCGGCGACCCGCACCGACCGGCCCCGGCTGGTGCTGCTGCGCCGGCTGCTCGCGCTGGGCGTGCTCGGCGCGCTGCACCAGCTGCTGCATCCGGGGGAGGCGCTGCTGCCCTACGCGATCGCCGGGATCGTGGTGCTGCTGCCGGCGTCCTGGCTGCCCCGGATCGTGGTGCTGCTCGGCGGGATCGCCGCGACCGGGATCGCCGTGTTCGTCCTGCACGGTGGGATCTTGCTGATCCCCGGCATGTTCCTGCTCGGGGCGGCCGCGGCCCGCTACGGCATCCCGGAGCGGCTGGAGCGCCCGGGGGTGGGCGTCGGCGTCGTGTGCGCCGTGGCGGTGGCCGGTGCGGTGCCGTTGCTCGTCCTGCAGACCGGGTCGATCCGGTACAGCGGGTTCGACCACCTGTCCCCGGTAGCCGGCCTGGTCCTCGCCGTGGCGTACGTGACCGGGCTCGCCCTGCTGCTGCGCACCCCGGCCGGACCGGCCCTGTCCGCGGTACTCGAACCGCTCGGCCGGATGGCGCTGACCAACTACCTCGGCGCCACCCTGCTGGTGCTCGCGTTCGCGCCGCTGATCGGACTGTCCGGTTCCGAGCGCTATCCGCTGGTGCTGGTGCTCGCCGCGGCGATCCTGGCGGTGCAGGTGCCCGCCAGCCGGTGGTGGCTGCGGCGCTTCGCCTACGGGCCGGTGGAGTGGCTCTGGCGGATGGTCTCCTGGTGGGCTCCGGTCCCGCTGCGCCGGTCCGCCGACTGATCCGATCCGATCCGCACGACGATCTTGCCGCGGGCCCGGCCGGACCCCAGGTGCTCGATCGCGGCGCCGGCGTCGTCCAGCCCGACGGTCCGGTCGAGCACCGGCGTCAGCTCGCCGGTCTCGACCAGGTCACGCAGGTGTCCCAGGTCGGTGCTGTTCTCGCTCGCCACCAGCACGACGAGCCGTTGCCGCAGCAGCGGTGAGAGCGCCGCGGCGCGCAGCAGCCGCCCGTAGCCGCCGGTGATCCGGGCGTCCGGCCGCTCCCCGCCGACCAGCACGGCGGTGCCTCGCGGGGTCAGCAGCCGGCGCAGCCTGCTGACCGGCGGATTGCCGCCGATGTCGAGCACGACGTCCCAGCGGCGGCCGAGACCGGCCACGTCGGTGCTGGTGCGGTCGATCACCTCGGTCGCGCCGAGCCCGCGGACGAGATCCACCGATCCGGTGCGGCACACCGCCGTCACCGACGCGCCCGCGGCGCGGGCGATCTGCACCGCGAACGTCCCGACCCCGCCGGACGCGCCCAGGACCAGTACCGACGCGCCCGCGGTGACCCGGCCCGCGGTGTGCACCGCCTGCCACGCGGTCTGCCCGGACACCCCGAGGGCGGCGGCCGCCTCCGGCGCGAGACCGGCCGGGGCGTGCGCGATCCGGTCCGCGGGCGCGATCGCGTACTCGGCGAGGCTGCCGCGCGGCGCCGTGCCGAACACCGCGTCGCCGACGGCGAGCCCGGCCACCCCCGGCCCGACCGCGGTGATCTCGCCCGCGAGATCGCGCCCGGGCACCGGGGTGCGCGGCGCCCGCAGCCCGACGGCCGGGCGGACCGCGAACGGCAACCCGGCCATCAGGTGCCAGGTGCCGCGATCGAGCGCTGCGGCCGCGACCCGGATCAGCACCTCACCCGGCCCCGGCTCCGGCACCGGGCGCTCCGCGACCTGCCACACCCCGCTCGTGCCGTACCGCTCCTGCACCACAGCGCGCATCGTCCACTCCTGTACTAAGTACGAAAACGTACGTCGTACGATACGGTCGGACGGCATCGACCACAAGGGGGACGCCGATGGCGCGGCAGCAGCTGAGCCGCGAGCGGGTACTCGCCGCGGCAACCGAGCTGGCCGACCGGGAGGGGATCGCGGCGCTCACGATCCGGGCCGTCGCGAACCGGCTCGGCAGCGCGCCGATGGCCGTCTACCACCACGTCGCGGGCAAGGACGAGATCCTCGACGGCCTGGTCGACACCGTCTTCGCCGAGATCGACGAGCCGGTGCCGGGGCAGCCGTGGCGCCCGGAGCTGGCCCGGCGCAGCCGTTCCGCGCGGGCCGCGCTGGCCCGCCACCCCTGGGCGGCGCCATTGCTCGACAGCCGCCGCCGGCCCGGCCACGCCACTCTCGCCCAGCACGACGCCGTGCTCGGAACATTGCTGTCCGACGGGTTCGACCTGCCCGCCGCCGGGCATGCGTTCGCCCTGCTCGACGCGTTCGTCTACGGGTTCGCGCTGCAGGAGGCCGCGCTCCCGTTCGCGCCGGACACCATCGAGGCCGGAGCGCAGGAGATCGTCGCGGCTCTCCCGGACGGCAGCTATCCGCACCTGGCGCGGTTCGCCGCCGAACGGATCGGCCCCGGCTACGCCTTCGGCGACGAGTTCGACGTCGGGCTGGAGCTGGTGCTCGACGCCATCGGCACGCTCAGAGCTGCAGTACCAGGTGTGCCACGCTGAAGTAGATGACCAACCCGGTCGCGTCGACCAGGGTCGTCACCGCCGGCGCGGACACCACCGCCGGGTCGATGCCCACCCGGCGCGCGATGAGCGGCATCGTCGCCCCGATCGTCGCCGCCCAGGCGCAGATCACCACCAGCGAGATGCCGACCACCAGCGCGATCGACGCGCCGACCAGCGCGGTCCCGATCACCAGCCCGGCGAGCGCCAGCATCGTGCCCAGTGCGGCACCGACCCGCGCTTCGCGCCACATCACGGCGAGCACGTCCGAGGGCCGCACCTCGCCGACCGCCAGTGCTCGCACGCTCGCCGTCGCGGCCTGCGCGCCGGCGTTGCCGCCGGTGCCGATCAGCAGCGGTACGAACAGCGCCAGCGCGGTGACCTGGGCCAGGGTGTCCTCGAAGTACTGCAGGACGTTCACCGTCAGGGTGGCCGCGACCAGCAGCAGGAGCAGCCAGACCACGCGGGAGCGGGCCAGCCCCAGCACCCCGGCGGTCATGTAGTGGCCCTGCCACGGCTCGGCGCCGGACTGGCGGGCCACGTCCTCGGACTCGGCGCGCTCCAGCTCCTCGACCGCGTCGTCGATCGTGAGCAGCCCGAGCAGCCGCCGCTCGGCGTCGACGACCGGCAGCGCGATGCCGTCCGAGTCGCCGAGCAGCCGGGCCGCCTCCTCACCGGTGTCGGTGGCTCGGACCCACGGGATGTCGGTCTCCACGAGCTCGGTCAGCGGGGTGTCCGGCGGGCTCAGCACCAGCTCGCGCAGCCCGATCGTGCCCTCCAGCCGGCGGCCGGGGCCGACCACCGGCAGTGTGTAGACGGTCTCGGCGTCCCGGCCGGTCCGGCGCACCCTGGCCAGCGCGTCGGCGACCGTGCCGCCGGCGTGCAGGCTGACCACCTCGGGCGTCATGAGTCTGCCGACCGAGCCCGCCGGGTAGCCGAGCAGCGCCGCCGTCGCGCGGCGCCGGGCCGGGGTCAGCCCGGCCAGCACCCGGTGTGCGACCGAGGCGGGCATCTCGCCGAGCAGCCGGGCGCGGTCGTCCGGGTCGAGGCCCTCGACCAGCTCGCGGACGGTGTGCCCGCGGCCGTCGGCGGGCTCGTCGGCGGTGCCCTCGCGCATCCCGTCCAGCACCCGCTGGGCGCTGACCGCGTCGAGCTCCTCGAACACCGCGGCGGCGGTGTCCTTGTCCAGCAACCGGAACAGCACGCCCGCGTCGGTCTCGTCGCAGCGGGCCAGCACCTCGGCGAGATCGCGGGCACTGAGGTCGCAGGCCCGGGCGGCGACACCGACCAGGTCGCCGTCGTGCAGGGCTCCGGTCAGCAGATCGGTGAGGTGGTCGGGATGACTCGGGACTCCACCTCGGGCGGCCTGATCGGCCTGCGTGCGCGTCGTGGTCGTCGCGTCCATGTCCACCTCCCTGCTCCGGAGACGGGCCGGGACCGCGCGAGACGGCGCAGCATCGGCCCGGTGAGTTGCGTACAGCAACAGTCGTACGCTTCACGCAAGCGTCTCGCACCCGGGCCGGACGGCCGTCACCGGGGTGTCAGCGGACGGGCGTCGATCACGCTGCGTGGGCCGGCGGTCGCGGTGACCGACTCGACCCGGAAACCGGTGTCGGCCAGCAGCTGGGCGTACTCGGTGCGGGTGCGTTCGCGACCGCCGGTGCCGACCAGCATGTGCAGGTCGTAGAGCGCGGGTCCGGGATCGCCGGGATCGTCCTCGGGCAGTACCTGCTCGACGACGAGCACCCGTGCGTCCGGTCCGGTCGCGGTCCGCACGTTGCGCAGCAGGGCGCGGCACTCGTCGTCGGTCCAGTCGTGCAGCACGAAGGACAGCAGGTAGACGTCGGCGTCGCCGGGCACCGCCTCGAAGAAGTCGCCCATCATCACGTCGCAGCGATCCGCGACGCCGGCCGCGGTCAGCTCGGCGTGTGCGCGCTGCGCCACCAGTGGGAGGTCCACCAGGATCCCGCGGCAGGCCGGGCGGGCGGCCAGCACGTGCCGCAGCAGTGCACCCGTCCCGCCACCGAGATCGACCACGGTGCTGCCGTCCGGCACGTCGTAGGCCTCGACGAACCGGGCGCCGGCGTCGTCGATCAGTCCGCGCTGGGTGACGTCGTAGAGCGCGCCCAGCTCCGGGCGGTGGGTGAGGTGGCCGAACAGCGGGCGCCCGTTGACCCGGGTGCAGGCCTGCTCACCGGTGCGGACCGACGCGGTCAGGTCGTCCCAGAGCGGGCGCCACAACCGGGAGGTGAGCAGTGCCCTGGCGTGCGCCCCGCCGGGTGCGTCCCGGCGCAGCGCATCGCCGAGCGGGGTGGTCGACCAGTGGCCGTCGGCCGCGCGGGTGCACAGGCCGAGCGTGCCGAGCGCGCGCAGCAGCCGGTCCAGCGCCGGTGGATGGGTGCCGGTGGCCTCGGCCAGCTCCGGGGTACCGACCGGGCCGTCGGCCAGTACGTCGGCGACGCCCAGCTCGGCTGCGGCGCAGATCGCGTCGGTGATCCAGTGCGCCTGGACCATGCCGATCAGCTCGGTGGCGGGGGACGGGGATGCGGTGTCCATCCGGGAAGTGTCCCCGGTCACACCGGCCCGCGCCGGGATCAGAGACCGGGATGGTCGCGCAGGTTCACCTGGTCGCAGGTCAGCGCGAACGCGTCGATCTCCTCGGGGGTGGGCGGCTCGGCCCGGGCGGCGAACTCGGCCAGCCCGCGGAAATAGCGCTCGCGCGGGGCGCCGGGGACGAACAGGATCAGGAACCGGGCCGCCGAGTCCGGCCCGGTGCGGAACGCGTGCACCCCGCCCGGCGGGACGTGCACGAGGTCGCCGGGGCCCGCCTCGGTCCGGTCCGCCCCGGTCATGATCCGCAGCCGGCCCTCGAGCACGTAGAAGCTCTCGGTGAATCCGGAGTGGTAGTGCGGCATCGCCCCCGGCGAGTCCGGCGGGATCCACGACTCGAACAGCCCGAAGCCGCCGCCGACGGCGTCGCCGGGTGCGGCGAACCGGGTCCACGACCCGGTCCGCGAGGTGACGGCCTGCTCGGTGGTCGCAGCGGGGCGCCACACCGCCGACGGTTCGGGGAAGCTCACGCCCACCGACGGTAGTCGTCGGGTGACCGGGCGTCCTGTGGCGACGGCCGGTCGATCCGGATCGACCCCGCGGCCGAACACCGGGGGAGCGGCGAACGCGATGCCGGCCGTCGGTATCGTCGGCGGCACCGGCGGAGCGGATCCGTCGCGGTCCCCGTGGAGGAGCGAGGTGAGGTCGTTGCGCGCCCTCGCCTCCCTGTTGCTGCTGGCACTGGCGCTGCTGATCTGCGCCGGTCCGGCCGCGGCCGGGCCACCGCCCGGGCACACCGCGGCCGTCGGCGCCGCGGAGTGTCCGTACCACCCGCCGTCGACGCTGCACGCGGGTGACTCGGACCAGGTGCCGCGGCGCGGGGACGACGGGCCGCCGGTACCGGACGTCGCACCGGCGACCGTCCCGGTCGCGCTCGCCCCCGTCGCACCGCCGGACACCGTCGCGCCGTCGCCACCGGAACGGACGCTGCGCACGCCCTCACCGGTCGAGCAACTCTGCGTCGATCGGAACTGACCAGCGGGAGCCCGGTCCGTCCTGTCCCGATCCCGTGATCCGGCATCCCCGCCGGCCCCCCGTGGAGGAACCCTCCCGATGACCCGCAACGTCAAGATCTCCCTCGCCGTCGTCGGCGCGTTCGCGCTGATCCTGGCGGCGCTGCTGTTCGCCAACCGCCCGGACGCGCCGGATACCGCCCCGGGTGGCGCCGTCGCCGCCGACACCCTCGTCCCGGCCGAGGCGCCCCGCCTCAACGACAACCCGGGCGCGCCGGTCACGATGGTCGAGTTCCTCGACTTCGAGTGCCCGTCCTGCGCCCAGATCCAGCCGGTGATGAGCCAGCTCGTCCAGCAGTACGGCGATCGCGTCGAGTTCGTCGTCCGCTACTTCCCGCTGCCCAACCACAGCAACGCCGTGCCTGCCGCCGTCGCGGCCGAGGCCGCGCACCGGCAGGACCGCTTCATCCCGATGTACGAGCGGGTGTTCCAGACCCAGGCCGAGTGGGCCGGGGCGGAGGACGCCGCGGGCATCTTCCGCGGCTACGCCGAGGAGCTGGGGCTGGACATGGCCGCCTACGACGCGGCGGTGGCGGACCCGGCCACCCGGGCGGCGGTGCAGGAGTCCGAGGAGGCCGGCCTCGCCGCGGGCGTGCAGAGCACCCCGACGTTCTTCGTCAACGGTGAGAAGCTGAACCCGGAGTCGGTGCAGGACATCACCGACGCCCTGGACGCGGCGGTGGCCCCGTGACCGCAGCCGCCCCGACCGAGGAGTTCGCCCGCGTGCCCGTCGAACCCGCACCCGCGGTCCCCGGACCGGTGCCACGGCTGTTGCCCTGGCTGCTGATCGTGGGCGGTGCGCTGGGCCTGCTGGCCGCCTTCGCGCTGACCGTCGAGCGGATCGCGCTGCTGCAGGACCCGAACTACCAGCCTTCGTGCAGCATCAACCCGGTGCTGTCCTGCGGGTCGGTGATGACCACCGAGCAGGCCGCGTTCTTCGGGTTCCCGAACCCGCTGCTCGGGATCGGCGCGTTCGCCGTCGTGGTCACGACCGGGGTGGCGCTGCTGGCCGGTGCCCGCTTCCCGCTCTGGTACTGGGCCGGCCTGACCGCCGGCTCGGCGGCCGGGGTCGTGTTCGTGCACTACCTGATCTTCCAGAGCCTCTACCGGATCGGCGCGCTCTGCCCGTACTGCATGGTGGTCTGGGTGGTCACGATCCCGATCTTCTGGTACTCGGCGCTCGCGACGCTGGACCGCAGCGGCGGTGCCCGGGGGCTCTACGCCGGACTGCGCCAGTACCACGCGGTACCGGTGGTGCTCTGGTTCGTCGTGGTCATCGGGCTGGCCCTGCACCGGTTCTGGGACTACTGGTCGAGCCTGCTCTGAGCCGCCGGTGCGGGGGACCACACGGTCTCCCGCACCGGACCGGCCCTGCTCAGCGCTCGGTGTCGGTGCGGGACTCGGTGCGCGGGGTCTCGCGGCCCGCGCCTGCTTCGGGGAGCTCCCGGGGCGGGGTGCCGTCGCCGTCGGCCGGCTCGTCCTTGGTGTTCAGCTCGGTCTTGAGGATCCGGCTGGAACGCCCCACCGAGCGGGCCAGGTCGGGCAGCTTCTTCGCGCCGAACAGGAGCACGATCACGAGCAGGATGATCAGCAGCTGGGTCGGTCCGGGAGGGGTCATCTCTCACTCCTTGTCCGCCGGGCGGATGCCCAGCACGTGACGCAGGTACAGCGACCGCGTCGCGGCCGCACACAACAGGAACGGCGGGACCACTGCGAGCAGCAGCGGCCACACCGCGGCGGGCGGCGCAGCCATCCCGAACAACGGGGCGACCGGTGTGAAGGGTAACGCGACGCCCGTCACCACCACCGCGGCCACCGTCACCACCACCGCCCGGGCGGGCCGGCCGGCCCGGGTGCGCAGCAGGAGCAGCACCAGTACCTGCGAGAGAACGCCCTCGACGAACCAGACGGCCTGGAACACCGCCTGCTCCTCCGGGGTGTCCAGGCCGAGGTAGCGCCAGACCGCCCAGAACGTGAGCAGGTCGAACGCCGAGCACAGCGGCCCGAAGACGGCCATGAACCGCAGCATCCCCCGGGTGTCCCAGCTGCGCGGCCGGGCCGTCCAGCCCGGTTCGACCCGGTCGAACGGCAGCGCCAGCGCGGCCACGCTGAACAGCACGCTCTGCAGCACCAGCTGGGAGGGCAGCAGGGGCAGGAACGGCAGCACCGCCGAGGCGGCCACCACCGACAGCGCGTTGCCGACGTTCAGCGCGGCGGTCACCGTCAGGTAGCGGGTGGCGCGCCCGAGGGTGCGCCTGCCCTCCTCGACGGCGGTGACCACGACGTCCGGGCCGCGGTCGGTGAGCACGATGTCCGCGGCCGCCCGCGCCGCCGGGACCGCGCCGTCGACCCCGATCCCCACGTCGGCGGCGCGCAACGCGGCGACGTCGTTGACGCCGTCGCCGAGGAAACCCACCGTGTGCCCGCCCGCCTGCAGGGCGGTGACCACACGTTCCTTCTGCAACGGGCCGAGCCGGGCGAACACCGTGGTCCGGTCGACGGCGCGGGCCAGCGCGACGTCGTTCATCGCGTCCAGGGCGGGGCCGTCCAGCACGCCGTCGACGTCGATGCCCGCCCGCTCGCAGACCTGCTCGGCGACCGTCGTGTCGTCGCCGGTCAGCACCTTCACCGCGACACCCTGGGCGCGGAACCGGGCGACCGCGGTCGCCGCCGACGCCCGCACCGGATCGACCATCCCGACGAAGCCGAGCAGCAGCAGGTCCCGCTCGGGCTCCGGGTCGTGTGCGGGGGCCCGCCGGGTCGCGACCGCCACCACCCGCATCCCGCGGGCGCGGTGGCCGTCGGCGGCGTCGGCGGCCGCGGCGCGCAGCGAACGGGTCAGCTCGACCCGTGCGCCGTCGCGCACCGTGTGCGTGCAGCGCGGGAGCACGGTGTCCGGGTCACCGCGCACCAGCACCAGCTCACCGGCGGCGTGCGCGTCGCGCAGCACCACGGTGGCGCGCCGGCGGGCGTGGTCGAAGGGCAGCTCGCCGACCCGGGTGAGCAGGCCCCCGGCCAGCAGCGTCGAGTCGTCGCGGCCGGCGCCGGCGAGCGCCTCGTCGGTGCCGTCCCGGGGGACGCCCTGGAACCGGACGGCGACCGCGGCGGCGTCGCCGGGAGCCGGATCGGGGCGGCCGTCCAGATCGACCGAGTGCGTGAAGACGACCCGGTCCTCGGTCAGCGTCCCGGTCTTGTCGAGGCAGGCGACGTCGATCGCGCCGAGATCGTGGATGCCGTCCGGCCGGGTGACCAGCACTCCCGCGTCGCGCAGCCGGGCGGTGCCGCGCAGCAGGGTCGTCCCGACGATCACCGAGAGCAGTTCCGGTGCCAGCCCGACGGTCACCGCGACCGCGAACAGCAGCGCCTGCCGGGAGTCCCCGGAGACCGTTCCGTTGATCATCAGCACCAGCGGGGCGGCGACCAGCATGCACCGCACGAGAGTCCAGCTCACCGACCGCACGCCGCGGTCCACGGCCGACTCCGGGCGGGGCCGGCGCGCCCGCCCGGCGAGCTGCTCGGCGTGTGTCGTGGCCCCGGTGGCCAGCACGACGGCGGTGGCCCCGCCGCGGGTGACGGTGCTCCCGGCGAGCAGCAGCGAGCCCAGCCCGGTGACCGGGCGCCGGTCCTCCCCGCGCCGGTGCCGGGCACGGCGGGGGCCCGGTCCGGTGCGGTCCGACGGCGGCGCCTTCGGCACCGGCAGCAGTTCCCCGGAGAGCGACGACTGGTCGACGAGCAGGTCGTCGGCGCGCAGCAATCGCAGGTCCGCGGGGACCGGGTCGCCCGCGTGCAGCAGCACCACGTCGCCGGGCACCAGATCCTCGGGCGGGATCTCGCTCTCCCGGGGTGCCGAACCCGGCGCGGGCCGCCGGCGCACCGTCACGGTGGTGCCGACCCGGGCGCGCAGCACCCGGGCGGCGCGCCCGGTGCGGATCTCGTTCCACATCCGCAGCCCGATGCCCAGCGCGGCGAGCAACAACACCAGTGCGGCGCTCGCCGGGCCGTCGGCGACGGCGAGCAGCGCACCGAGCACCACCATCAGACCGGCGAACGGGCTGGCGACGGCCCGGCGGACCCAGCCGGCCGCCGACCGGCCGCGCTCGGCCGCCGGGACGTTCTCGCCGTACTCGGCGGACCGCACCGCCGCGGTCTCCTCGGTGAGTCCGCGGCGGGACGTGTCGAGGCCGCGGAGCAGGGCGAACGCGTCGGCCGTCGCCGCGTCGCGCAGCGCGGTCTCGCCGCGGGCGACGGGCGGCCCGGGCGGTGCGGGACGGGTGGTCGGCGACCCGCCGGGGATCCGGCGGCCGGTCCGGTCCATCACACTCCTCGGGTCCCGGCTCCACGCCGGGAACCGTGTAGGTAGGGTAACAGTTGCGTAAGTGGCGCAACTGTTGCAACTGTCTTGGGGCGTGGTGGACGAGCCGGAGCTGCTCGATCCCGAGCTGCTGGCCGATGCGGCCGCGGCGTTCGGGATCCTGAGCGCGACCTCCCGGCTGCAGATCGTCTGGCTGCTCGCCGCCGGGCCGCGCGACGTCGGCACCCTCGCCACCGCGCTCGGCCAGCCGGTCGCCGCGGTCAGCCAGCACCTGGCCAAGCTCAAGCTGGCCGGGCTCGTCCGGGCGCGGCGCGACGGGCGCCACCAGATCTACGTGATCGACGATCCGGGCGTCGTCGAGGTGGTCCGCGCGGTCGTCGCCTCCCGGACGGCACGCCGTCCCGAGGCGCCGGGCGAGCGGGGGACCGCGTGACGCCGCCGCGGCCGGGGCGGCGACCCGACTCGCCGACCACACCGCTGCAGCCGCGCACACCGGACGCCCGGGGCGGTCCCGGCCGGCCGGCGCCGGGTGCAGCGCCGCCGCCCGGTGCTGCGGGGTCCCGCGGCACCGGGACGCCACCGCCGCCGCCCGGGCGAGCCGTGCCTCCGGCCGCCGGTCGGCCGGGAGCGGCTCCCGGCGGTGCGGCCCGGCGGCCTGCCCGCGCCGGCGTCCCCGCGGCCCCGGTCACCGGCCGCCCCGCTCCCGGTGGCGCCCGACCCGCTCCCGGTGGTGCCCGACCGGCCCCCGGCGGTGCCGGCCGGCAGCGGTCCGCCGGCGCGGTGCCTGCCGGCCGGGCGCCGGGCCCCGCGCCCGGCGGCTCGTCGTCACCGACCGACCGGCTCCAGCCCTGGCCGCGCGCCGAACGGGCGGCCCCGCGCCGTCCCCGGCGGGTGCGGCGCTGGGCGGCCACGCTCTCGGCGGCCGTCTTCCTCGCCACCGGTGCCGGCTGGGCGGTGCTCGGCGGCGACGGCGGCCTGGTCACCGCGGACGTGACCGGGGAGAGCGTGGCCGACGGCGCCACCGACATCCTGCTGGTCGGCAGCGACTCCCGGGTGGACGCCCGCGGGAACCCGCTGCCCCGCGAGGTCCTCGACGCGCTCGACGCGGGAGACGCCGACGGCCAGCAGAACACCGACACCCTGATGCTGGTCCGGATCCCGGACGATCCGTCGCTCGGGGCGTCCGCGGTGTCGATCCCGCGCGACGCCTGGGTGGCGGTGCCCGGCCTGGGCACCCACAAGATCAACTCAGCGCTGGCGCGGGGCGCCGCCGTCGCCCGGCCCGGCCTGCAGGAGCAGGGACTGAGCGGTCCCGAGCTGGAGCGGCAGGCGAACGCGGCGGGCAGCCGGACGCTGGTGCAGACCGTCGAGGCGCTCACCGGCGTCTCGGTCGACCACTACGCCCAGGTCAACCTCGCCGGGTTCGCCGAGATCACCCGCGCGCTCGGCGGGGTCCCGGTCTGCCTGAAGGGCCCGGTCGACGACCACTACTCCGGCGCGCGCTTCGCGGCCGGCCCGCAGACCGTGCAGGGGGCCGAGGCGCTGTCGTTTGTCCGGCAGCGGCACGGCCTGCCGGGCGGGGACCTGGACCGGGTCCGCCGCCAGCAGGCGTTCCTGGCCGGATTGACCCACCGGCTGCTGTCGGCGGGCACGCTGGCCGATCCGGTCGCGGTGGCCGGGCTGTTGCGTGCTGTCAACGGTGCCGTCGTGCTCGATCAGGGCTGGGACCTCACCTCGCTGATCGCGCACGCCGCGGAGCTGCGCGGCGACCGGGTGGAGTTCCGGACGATCCCGACCGGTCGCGCGGACTACCGGACCGGCTCCGAGGGCGTCGCCGTCGAGGTGGATCCGGCGGAGGTCAGCGCGTTCTTCGCGGAGCTCACCGCCCCGAAACGGCCGCCCACCGATGATCACGGCGCCGAGGGTGCGGGTACGGGCACTGTGGAGGCCGACACTGCGCCCACCACCGGCGCGGGCGGGGGCAGCGCAGCCCCACGGGGGGATCCGGTTCCGGTGTCGGAACCCGCGAGCGTCCCCCCGCCCGACCTGACCGCCGACGGCGTGCCCTGCGTGGACTGATCCCCACCGGCACGATCCCTGAGCCGAGGAGCTCCCATCTCCGAGATCATCGAGTTTCTCAACTCCGTCCCGCTGTGGGTGGTGGTGCTCGTCGCGGGTCTGATCACCCTCGGCGAGACCACGCTCGGGATCGGACTCGTCCTGCCCGGCGAGACCGTGCTGATCGCGGCGGCGATGGCCGTGCCCGACGTGCCGTCGGCGGTGCTGGTGACCGGTGTCGTCGCGGTCGCGGCGATGGGCGGGGACTCGATCGGCTACACGATCGGGCGCAGGCTCGGCCCCCGGCTGCGGGATTCCAGGCTGATCCGGCGGATGGGGCAGGACAAGTGGGACGACGCGGCGCGCACGCTGCGCAGGCACGGATCCTGGGCGGTGCTGTGCGCCCGGTTCCTCCCGGTGGTGCGGACGATGACGCCGGCGGCGGCCGGCGCCTCCGGGCTGCCGCTGCGCCGTTTCCTGCCCGCCGTCGTGGTCGGGGCCATCGCCTGGGCGTCGCTGCACGTGGCGGCCGGCTACCTGCTGCGGGAGGCCGCGGAGAAGTTCGAGCACGCCTTCGGGCTGCTGGGCTGGGTGTTGCTCGGCATCGCTCTCGTGGTCGGCGCGATCGCCTGGAAGGTGCGCCGCCGCCGGGCGGAGGCGCGCAAGCGGGAGGCCCGCGAGAAGGTCGCCGCGCTCCGCGAGTGAGGCGACCGGGGGGCGACAGTCGCGCCCGCCGCGGGCAGGATCATGCCGATGAAGGCAGTCAGCTACTCCCGTGAAGGCGCGGCCCGCGACGTCCTGACCATCGGTGACCTGGACACGCCGCAGCCCGGCCCCGGGCAGGTCAGGGTCCGGATCCGCATCTCGGCGGTGAATCCGACCGACACCAAGACCCGCGCCGGCACGACGTCGCGCCCGATCGACGTCGTCCGTGTCCCGCACCAGGACGGGGTCGGCGAGATCGACGCGGTCGGGGAGGGCGTCGATCCGTCCCGCGTCGGACAGCGGGTGTGGGTGTGGCTCGCCTCGCCCGGCGGCGAGGGCGGTGCGCCGCTCGCCGAGTGGGGCAGCTGCGCGCAGTACACGGTGCTGCCCGCCGCGCAGGCGACACCGTTGCCCACCGGCGCCGCGGACGATCTCGGTGCCTGCCTCGGGGTGCCTGCGATGACCGCCTACCACTGCGTGCTCGCGGACGGCTCGGTGTCCGGGCGCACCGTGCTGGTCACCGGCGGTGCCGGTGCGGTCGGGCACTACGCCATCCAGATCGCGCGCTGGGCCGGCGCCACCGTGGTCACCACGGTCTCCGGGCCGGAGAAGGCAGCGCAGGCCCGGGCCGCCGGGGCGCATCACGTCGTGAACTACCGGGAGGGCGATCCGGCCGCCGCGATCCTGGACGCCGCCGGGCCGGTCGACCGGATCGTCGAGGTTGCGCTCGCGCAGAACCTGGAACTGGACCTCGCGGTGCTGCGCCGGGGCGGGCACGTCGTGTCCTACGCGGCGACCCCGCAGGATCCGGCGCTGCCGGTCCGGTCGCTGATGACGGCGAACGCGGTGCTCCGGTTCATGCTGCTCTACAACGTCGAGCGGGACGTCCTGGCGGACGCGGCACGCGGGGTGAGCGTCGCGGTCGCGCACGGCGCGCTCACCCCGCTGCCGATCCACCGGTTCGGTTTCGACGACGTCGTCGCCGCCCACGAGGCGGTCGAGGCAGGCGTCACCGGCAAGGTGGTCGTGGACCTGTCCTGACGGCCACCCCGGCAGCCACCCGTCAGCAGGCTCCCGTCAGTGGAGGTCCGTCAGTAGGAGTCTTCGTCCTGGCCGGCGTCGCGGAGCTGATCCGCGAGGTCGGCCGGATCGGCCTCCCGGTCGGTGCCGGGGACGACGGGGATGTCGTCGTCATCGGGGAGCACCGGGCGGCGCTGTTCGAGCGCGTCCGCCGGGTCGGCCTCGGAGATCGGGGTGTCGGGGCGCATCGTCTCTCCTCTCGCTCGGTCGGTCGGGGCGTACCCAGCCGGCGGGCGCCTCATGCACGGGGCCGGTCAGCCGGGTCCGATCAGGCGCAGCTGGGGGACCACCGGCGCGCCGCGGGCCGAACCCAGCTCGGCCCAGGTCGTCTTGCCCCGCGGGTGCCTGCGGACCCCCCAGCTGCGGGCCACCGAGCCGACGATCTGCAGGCCGCGCCCGCGGCGTGCGGACGGGTCGAGCGGGCGCTCGTGACCGGGTACCGGTGAGCCGTCGCGGACGGTGACCCGGACCGCTCCCTCGCGGACCCGGGCGGTCAGCACCAGCGGTGTGCGTGCGTGGTCGATCCCGTTGGCGACCAGCTCGTGCAGGACCAGCACGGCGTCGTCGACCAGGATGTCGTCGTCGAGCAGCGGGGCCAGGAAGCGGCGCAGCTCGGACCGGACGAACCGGCAGGCCGACGGCTCCGGGGCGACCCGGAGCCGCCATGATCGGTCGCTCACCGTCGAACCTCCATTCCGGCTCGTCGGACGGTGCCGATGACTACCCGCGGTTGCTGCGACCAACACCTTCGCGTCCGTTCGGCGGTCCGGTGCTCCGGCGGGGACGGGTACCGTCGGGGTGTTCGACGCGTAGAGCCACCTGCGCGTGCCCGCAATCCTGCGAGCACGACGAGGAGGCCCGTTGCGCATCGCCGTCATCCGCACGTCCGAGGTTCCCGACGGGTGCGGAACCGCACCCGTCTCCACCGCCCTGGCCGTTGCGGGACACCGCGTCCTGGTTCTCACCGACCGGCCGGGTGAGCACGACCCGGTTCCCCCGGCCACCGGGCCCGGGGAGCTGGAGGTCCGGCCGCTGGCGGGCACCGGCACCGGCTGGGACGACGACCCGCCCGACCTGGTGCACGCGATCGGACCCGCCGCCGTCCGGTGGGCGGTCGCGACCGGCGTGCCGACCGTCGCGGCGTACCCGACCGGTGGCCCGGACCCGAGCGGTCCGCCGGAGGGGGTCGCGCTGGTGCTCGCCGACTCCCAGCACCGGCACACCGCGCTGCTCGAGACGGGCGTGCCGCGCGCGCAGCTGCGGACCGTGCCCGCCTGTGTCGACACCGACGACTACACCCCCGAGGGCCCGGCCCTGCGCCGCGGCGAGCACCCGAGGCTGGTCCTGATCGGCTCGCTCGCCCCGGGAGCCGGGGCGGGTACCGCGATCCGCGCGCTCGCCCGGCTGCGCGACGCCGAACTGCTGGTGGCGGGCGGCACGCGGGGCGACGACCCGGACCGTGCCCGGCTGTTCGCGATGGCCGGGGAGGCCGGCGTCACCGGACGGGTCCGGTTCCTCGGACCGGTCGGGGACGCCCAGCGTCCCCGGCTGCTCCGCTCCGCCGATGTCGTGCTGGAGGTGCCGAACCGGGCCGTCCCGGTGGCCCCGGTGCTGCAGGCGATGGCCTGCGCCCGGCCGGTGGTGGGGTCCGCGGTCGGCGGGGCGGCCGACGCGGTGGTCGACCGGGTCACCGGGCTGCTGGTCCGGCCCGGGCGTCCCGCGGACGTCGCCGCCGCCGTGCGCGACCTGCTGGGCGACGACGCCATGCGGGCCGGCTACGGCATCGCCGGGCGGGACCGGGCGGTGTCCAGGTTCGGCAGGTCCCGGATCGCCGTCACGCTGACCGCGCTGTACGGCGGGCTGATCGGGCCGGCGGAGCCGGACCCCGAGTCCGATTCGGAGTCCGATCCGGAGGCCGGGGCCGAGCCGGACTCGGCGATGGAGCTGCTCGGGTAGCCCGGCCCGAGGACCGTGCTCCGTGACGGGAGCAGGGCCGCGTCGCGCTGCCGCCGGTGCGACGGCCACCGGTACGGCCGCTCGACGGCGATGTCGCACAAGCGATGGGCGAGGTCGAGCTGCTGCGGGCGGACCGCGGTCAGTGACCGGCCCGGCGCAACCCGAGCAGCGCCAGGTGCACCGAGGTGCGAACCTCGGGCTCGGTCAGGTCGGCACCGACGAGCGTCGACAGCCGGCGTATCCGGGCGTAGGCGGCGGGCCGCCCGGTGCCGATCCGGCGGGCGAACTCGGCGACGACGCCACCCGCGTCGACCAGCGCGTCCAGCCCGGCCAGCGCCTGCTCGCGCTCGGCGTCCGGCAGCGCGAGCACCGGCCCGAGCTGTTCCTCCACGAAGCCGAGCAGCCGGGGATCGTCACCGAGCCGCCACACCAGCCCGCGCACGCCCAGCCCGGCGCGGCGCCTCGGCAGCGGTGGCCGGGCCCCGGGCGGCGACGTGGACCGGTACACCTCGGCCGTCGTCCGGGCCTGACACAACAGCTCCGGCAGCCGGTCGAACGGGCCGGGCCCGGCGACCGCCACGACGGTGCCGGGTGGCAGCAGCCGGACGAGCTCGTCGGCGCGGGATCCGCCACCGGCCCGGCGGGGGAGTGGCACCAGCACGACCTCCGCCCCGTCGAGGCTCGCGGTCACCGCGTCCGGGACGACCGCCGGTGCGGTCCCGGACGCCGCGCCGTCGATCAGCACCACCTCGAACTCCCCGGTGGTGTCGATCCCGGCGGCGCGGGCGCGCAGGGCGAGCCGGCCGGTGTCCACCGGCGTCGCGGCGGCCAGCTCACCGAGCAGCGCGTCGTGCGCGGCCCGGAGCAGCCCGGCCGGGGCGTCTTCGCGGACCAGCAGCGACAGCGCGTCCGCCGTGTGCCCGAGTACCGCGGCGATCCGGTCCTCGGTGCCCGCGGCCGGGCGGGCTGGGACCGCGAGCCTGCCCCAGCGCGCGCCCGGCAGGCCGACCGGCGCCGTCCGCCAGCCCTCCGGCCCGGCCGGGCCGGCCAGCCGGGAACGGGCCGGCCAGTCCCGCAGGTCCGGCTCGCCCGCGGTGAGCAGCACCCGGTGCGCCAGGTCCTCGCACACCACCGGACCGTCCAGCAGGACCGCGGTCTCGGCGACCACCCGCTGCGGTGCCGCTCCGTGCAGGGTCAGCGTCCGGAACACGGTGCCCGCGTGCTCGGTGAACGACGCCCGGTCGTGCCGCTCGGTCAGGATCGTCCCCAGCACCCCGGCGACGACCTCGGCGAAGCGCACCGTGCGGCGCAGCTCGACCAGCGGGAAACCGGCTGCGCGGGCGGCCTGTACCAGCGGATCGGGCAGCGCGGCGAGGTGCTGGCCGATCTCGACGACCAGCCCGACCCCACCCGCCGCGCGCACCGCCGCGACGTAGCGGGCCGGATCGGTGGTCGGGTCGGTGGCGGGCAGCCCGACCGACAGCACCAGCACGCCGTCCGGCAGTGTCCCGGCGGGTTCGGCCAGCTCGCTGACGTGCACCCAGCGGACCTCGGTGCCCAGCGCGGCCCGCCCGGCGCGGACGGCGGGTGCCCCGGCCCGGACCTCCGGGCGGGCGAGGACATCCGCGATCGTCGGGTACACGCGGAGCACTCCGTTCTGGTCGGGGCATCAGACGATACGAATCGTATCGGCGTGTCCGGCGGCGCAGGCCGGACGATCGGACGGACGACCGCGACCGCCGGACGGCACGGACAGGAGTCCCCCCATGACCGCACTCGAGGACCGCAGCACCGCCGCCGACGACCCGCCGATGTCCGCGGCCGCGCAGGCCGCCGGGAAGCACCTGTGGATGCACTTCGCCCGGATGCACGGCCGGGACGGCGCCAACCCGATCCCGGTGATCACCCGGGGCGAGGGCATGAACCTGTGGGACGACCGCGGCCATCGGGTGCTGGACGGGCTGGCCGGGCTGTTCGTCGTGCAGGCCGGCCACGGCCGCCGGGAGCTCGCCGAGGTCGCCGCGAAGCAGGCGTCCGAGCTGGCGTACTTCCCGGTGTGGGGGTACACCACCCCGCCGGCGGCCGAGCTCGCCGAACGGCTGGCGCATCTCGCGCCCGGCGACCTGAACCGGGTGTTCTTCACCTCCGGCGGCGGGGAGGCGGTCGAGTCGGCGTGGAAGGTGGCCAAGCAGTACTTCAAGCTGCGCGGCAAGCCCGCCAAGCACAAGGTGATCAGCCGGATGACCGCCTATCACGGCACTCCGCACGGGGCGCTGGCGATCACCGGGCTGCCCGCGATGAAGCAGGACTTCGAGCCGCTCGCGCCGGGCGGGTTCCGGGTGCCGAACACCAACCTCTACCGCCATCCCGAGTTCGGCGGCGACGCCGAGGCGCTCGGGCGCTGGGCCGCGGACCGGGTCGAGGAAGCGATCCTGTTCGAGGGCCCGGGCACCGTCGCCGCGGTGGTGGTGGAACCGGTGCAGAACTCCGGGGGCTGCCTGACCGCGCCCGCGTCGTACTTCGCCCGGCTCCGCGAGATCTGCGACCGGCACGACGTGCTGCTCGTCTCGGACGAGGTGATCAACGCGTTCGGCAGGCACGGGCACGCGTTCGCCTGCACGAAGTTCGGCTTCACCCCGGACATCGTGACCTGCGCCAAGGGCATGACCTCGGGCTACGGCCCGCTCGGCGCGATGATCGCCTCGGAGAAGGTGATCGAGCCGTTCCTGGAGCCCGGGGTGACCTTCCCGCACGGCTACACCTGGGGCGGGCACCCGGTCTCGGCCGCCGTCGCGCTGGCGAACCTCGACCTGATGGAGCGCGAGGACCTCTACGGCAACGTGCTGGCCCACGAGCAGGCGTTCGGCGACACCCTTCGCCGGCTGCTGGACCTGCCGATCGTCGGCGACGTCCGCGGTGACGGCTACTTCTGGGCGATCGAGCTGGTCAAGGACAAGGACACCCGGGAGACCTTCGACGCCGCCGAGCGGGAGCGGCTGGTCAAGCAGTACCTGCCGGGGGCGCTGTTCGGGAACGGGCTCTACTGCCGTCCCGACGACCGCGGTGACGTCGTCGTGCAGCTCGCCCCGCCGCTGATCGCCGGGCAGGCCGAGTTCGACGAGATGGAGCAGATCCTGCGGCACACCCTCACCGAGGCACAGGCGGTGGTCTGACCGCACGCCGCGGTTCCCCCGTAGCACCCCGGCGCGCCCGGCCGGCCGTGTCGCGAAGTTGTTCGGCAACCGCCCGGTAACTACGTTGTGCCAGGGGAATGCGCCGCTACGCGGCGGGCCGGGGCAAGGGGGATCGATGACGACCGACGGACTGCTCGGGACCCGCGAGGTGGTGATCACCCAACCGCGTTCCTTCACCGAACGATCGATCCTGCAGCGCTGGGCGGAGAAGGAGCATCCGGGCGCCCGCATCGTGTCGATCGGCGCCGGATCGGAGGCGCCGGCCGCGCTCGGCGAGGCGCTCGACGGTGACGACACCGTGATCGTCCCGGCCCGGGTCACCTGGGTGACCCCCGAGCCGGACGAGTCCGGTCCGGTGCGCAAGCTGGCCGGGCTCGCGACCACCGCGGCGATGCGGATCGCCTGGTCGCCGCTGCACCCGACGATGGCCCGGCACCGGCCGGACGCGGTCCGGGTCGTCGCCGGCGAGCCGGCCACCGTCGCCGACCTGGCGTCCCGCTTCGTCGCCCAGGAGAGTGGCGGCCCCGGCTCGGTCGGCTTCACCCGGTTCGTGGCCCGGCAGGCGGTGCTGGCCTGCGACCGCGCGGAGCGCCGGATCCTCGGTGACCGCTACAAGGTGCCCCGCCGGATGGTCGAGCAGATCACCTCCTCGAACCGGTTCCCGAAGCTGGTCGAGCGGCTCGTCGGGCAGACCGGCTCGACGAAGGCCGAGATCGAGCAGCAGCTGGGGAGCTGCCTGCAGGAGATGGCGGCGGTGCAGAGCCCGCCCGCGATCGACGTCTTCCGGGCGATGATGGGCCCGATGCACACCAAGGCCTGGGACGTCCAGGTCGACGAGTCCGGCCTCGAACGGCTGCGCGAGCTCAACAAGGAGCACGCGCTGGTCTTCCTGCCGAGCCACCGCTCGTACGCCGATCCGCTGGTGTTCGCCGAGGTGCTGCACGAACGGAACTTCCCGCGCAATCACGTGCTCGGCGGCAACAACCTGTCGTTCTGGCCGATGGGCGCGCTCGGCAGGCGGGCCGGGGTGGTGTTCATCCGGCGCAGCTTCGGCGGCGACACCGTCTACAAGGCGGCGATCCAGGAGTACCTCGGTCATCTGCTGGCGAAGCGGTTCAATCTGGAGTGGTACATCGAGGGCGGACGTAGCCGGACGGGCAAGCTGCGCCGCCCCCGCTACGGGCTGCTGCGCTACCTGGTCGCCGCGATGGAGGACCGCCCCGAGCTGGACGCAGTGCTGGTCCCGGTCTCGATCGTCTACGACCAGCTGCACGAGGTCGGCGCGATGGCCGCCGAGCAGCGCGGCGGGGAGAAGAAGGCCGAGGGCCTGGGCTGGCTCTACGGCTACTTCCGGGACCAGCGGCGGCACATCGGCGCCGCGCGCGTCCGGTTCGCCGAGCCGCTCTCGCTGCGCCAGGCACTGACCGACGCCGGCGACGGATCGGCCCGGCTGGAGAAGGTCGCGTTCCGGGTGTGCGCGGGCATCAACCGGGTCACCCCGGCCACGGCGACGTCGCTGGCGACGTTCGCGCTGCTCAGCGCCCGGGACCGGGCACTGACGCTGCAGCAGGTGCGCGAGGTCGTCGCCCCGCTCGCCGACTACCTGGAGGCCCGCGGCGTCCCGGTGCCGATCGCCGAGCTGCGTACCCGGCACGGCCTGCGGATGACCCTCGACCGGCTGGCCGAGGCCGGCGTCGTCACGATCTACTCCGGCGGCACCGAGCCGGTGTTCTCGATCAGCTCGGGCCGGCACCACGTCGCCGCGTTCTACCGCAACGGGGCGCTGCACCACCTGCTGAACCGGGCGATGCTCGAGCTGGCCCTGCTCCGGGTCGGCGACTCCGGCGAGGACGAGGACCCGGTCGATGTCGCGTGGCGCGAGCTCGCCCGGCTGCGCGACCTGCTGAAGTTCGAGTTCTTCTTCTCCACCCGCCGCGAGTTCCGCGACGAGATCCTGCGCGAGGCCGATCTGGTCGATCCGGAGTGGCGCCGGCGGGCCGGGAAACCCGCCGATGCGCGCTCGGCGCTGCGGCAGGCACCGCTGCTCGTCGCGCCCGGCGTGCTGCGGTCGTTCTTCGACGCCCAGCTGGTCGTCGCGGACCGGCTCGTCGCGCTCGGCGACGAGCCGATGCCCGAGGAGAGCGAGTTCCTCAACGACTGCCTCGGTGTCGGGCGCCAGATGCTGATGCAGCGCCGCCTGGACCGGCCCGACTCGGTGTCGCGCGAGCTGTACGCGACGGCGCTGCGGCTGGCCGAGAACCGGGAGCTGCTCGACT
Organism: Pseudonocardia autotrophica; assembly: GCF_003945385.1. Classification (NCBI taxonomy): domain Bacteria; kingdom Bacillati; phylum Actinomycetota; class Actinomycetes; order Pseudonocardiales; family Pseudonocardiaceae; genus Pseudonocardia; species Pseudonocardia autotrophica. The sequence goes on along the minus strand of NZ_AP018920.1, from coordinate 4,712,634 downwards.
CGTCGTCGCCGGGCGCGCGGCGGGCGGACTGGCAGACCGAGGTCGGCGCGGTGATCGAGGACCTGGGCCGGCTGGCCGACCTGCACCGGGCCCGGCTGCAGGTGGTCCTCGGCGACGGGGACGATCAGGCCGCCGTGCCGGCGGTGGCGACGAAGGAACGTGCGGAAGGGGACAGCGGTGTCGCGAGCTGAGGGAGCCGATACGGCGAGGGCCGAGCGGCTCGCGGCCGTCCGGGCGGCGCCACCCGGGCCGGGCACCATCGCCTACTTCGACTACGACGGCACCGTCATCGACGGCTACTCGGCGGGCGCGTTCTACCGCAGGCGGCTGCGCGAGTTCGACGTCGGGCCGGTCGAGATGGTGCGCACCGTGCTGTCCGGGATGCGCGGGATCCGCACCGACGACGACTTCAAGGAGTTCCTCTCCATCACCCTCGCGACCTGGAAGGGGCGCAGCGAGGCCGAGCTGCACGCGCTCGGCAACGCCCTGTTCCGCGAGGAGATCGCCGGGTCGCTGCACCCCGAGGTGTGGGAGCTCGTGGCGGCGCATCAGGAGCAGGGGCACCAGGTCGTGATGGCATCCTCGGCGACCCGGTTCCAGGTGCAGCCGATGGCCGAGGAGCTGGGCGCCGACCGGGTGCTGTGCACCGAGCTGGAAGTGGCCGACGGGGTGCTCACCGGGCGGGTCGTCGGGACCTCGCTGTGGGGGCCCGGCAAGGCCGAGGCGGTCCGCGCCGACGCCGCCGCGCAGGACGTCGACCCGGCCGACTGCTTCGGCTACGCCAACGGCACCGAGGACGCCGAGTTCCTCTCCTCGGTCGGCCATCCGGTCGCGGTGTCGCCGACCGACTCGCTGCGCGAGCTCGCCGGCCGCAACGGCTGGCCGGTGCTGGACTGCGCACCCCGCGGGGGACTGTTCCCGGGGGTCACCGACCTCGCCCGGACCGCGATCTTCTACGGCGGCATGGCGGGTGGGCTCGCCGCCGCGGCCGGTGCCGGGCTGCTGCACGGGTCCCGGCGCAAGTTCGTCGACCTGGCCGCCGGGGTGGGCTCCGACGTCGCGTTCGGGCTGTCCGGGATCGACGTCGAGGTGACCGGGGCCGAGCACCTGGTGTCCGCCCGGCCCTGCGTGTTCGTGTTTAACCACCAGTCCAAGTTCGACGTCCCGATCCTGATGAAGCTGCTCCGTGACGGGTTCACCGGCGTCGCGAAGAAGGAGGCCGCGGCGATCCCGGTCTGGGGGCAGCTGTTCCAGATCGCCGACGTCGCGTTCGTCGACCGGGGCAACACCGCGCAGGCCAGGGAGGCGTTGCGGCCGGCCGTGGAGAAGCTGCGGGACGAGGGCATCTCGCTGGCCATGGCCCCGGAGGGCACCCGCTCGCCGACGCCGCGGCTGGGCCGGTTCAAGAAGGGCGCCTTCCACATCGCGATGCAGGCGGGCGTCCCGATCGTCCCGCTGGTGATCCGCAACGCGGGGGAGATCATGTGGCGGGGCGCGCAGACGCTGCGCGGGGGAACCGTGCAGGTCGTCGTGCTTCCGCCGATCGACACCTCGCACTGGGTCGCCGAGGACGCCGGGAAGCACGCCGAGGAGGTCCGCACGATGTTCCTGGACACCCTCGCCCGCTGGCCGGAGCGCCGCCCGCACCTCGGTGATTCCGATGAGTGAGACGCCCCTGAGCTGGGGATCGGTCCGCGAGATGTCGCCGTTCGAGGTGATGATGTGGCGGGCCGAGTCCGATCCCCGCTACCGCGCACCGGTGCTGGCCGTCGAGCTGCTCGACGAGAAGCCGGACTGGGAACGCCTGGTGGCCGCGACCGAGTGGGCGACCCGGATGGTGCCCCGGTTCCGGGAACGGGTGCGGGAGCCGCTGGCCGGGCTGGGCACCCCCTACTGGATCCACGACGTCGAGTTCGACCTGCACTACCACCTGCGGCGGGTGCGGATCCCCGGCTCCGGGCCCGGCTTCTGGGCCGAGCTCGCACCGATCGCCGAGCAGTTCATGATGACGCCGTTCGACCGGGAGCGGCCGCCGTGGGAGGCGATGCTGGTCGAGGGCCTGCCGGGCGGGCGGGCCGCATTCCTGCTGAAGCTGCACCACGTGCTCACCGACGGCATGGGCGTCGTCCAGCTGCTGTCCCAGCTGCACAGCCGCCGCCGCGAGCACGACCCGGAGAAGCCGCAGCCGGTCGCGCCGGCGGCCGAGGCACCCGATCCGCTGGCCGAGGTCGATCGGCTGGTGCGCCGGGAGGTCGGCCTGGTGCCCGCCGCGGCCCGGATGGCACGTGACGTGCTCGGTGCGCTCACCCACCCGGTGTCGGCCGTCCGGGACACCGTCCGGTGGGTGGAGTCCGCGACCCGGGTGCTCGCGCCGCCGTCCGGCGGGGCGTCGGAGCTGCTGCGTCCGCGCGGACTGTCCTGGCGGTTCGTCGCGCTCGACGTCGGCTTCGCCGAGCTGCGCGCGGCGGGCAAGTCGGTCGGCGGATCGTTCAACGACGCCTACGTCGCCGCGCTGCTCGGCGCGTTCCGGATCTACCACGAGAAGCAGGGACGGCCGGTCGCGCCGGCGGCCACGCTGCGCACCTCGGTGCCGGTGTCGTTGCGGCGCACTGGTGACGCCGCGGGCGGTAACCGCTGGGCGCCGGCCCGGCTGGCCGCGCCGATGGGCGTCGTCGACCCGGCCGAACGGATCCGCACCGTCGGGTCGCTGATGCGGGCCGCCCGGGACGAACCGGCGCTGGAGAGCCCGGACGTCGTCGCGCCGCTGCTGGCCCGGCTGCCCGGCCCGCTGCTCACCCTGGTCGCCGGCGGGTCGACCGCCGGGAACGACCTGCAGGCGTCGAACGTGCCGGGCCTGCGCTCCGAGGCGTTCCTGTGCGGGGCGCGGATCGAGCGGGTGTACCCGTTCGCGCCGCTGCCCGGCTGCGCCGCGATGATCTCGGTGGTGACCCACGGCGACACCTGCTGCGTCGGGGCCAATCTCGACGCCGCCGCCGTCACCGATCGGGAACTGTTCGCGGAGTGCCTCGCCGCCGGGTTCACGGAGGTGCTGTCGCTGCGTCCGGGGGCCGCGGAGCCCATGATCGTCCGGTGACCGGCCACCACCGCGGCGGCTCGGGCGAGCCGTTGCTGCTGCTGCACGGGATGACGTCGTCGTGGCGGGCCTGGCGCCCGGTGCTGCCGATGCTGGAGCAGCATCACGAGGTGTGGGCGGTCACGATGCCCGGCCACCTGGGCGGTCCGGGGCTGCCCGACGGTGACTTCTCGCTCGATCTGATGGTGGACGCCCTGGTCGAGCGGCTCGACGAGCTGGGGATCGACCGGATGCCGCACGTCGTCGGGAACTCGCTCGGCGGGTGGGCGGCCCTGGAGCTGGCCCGGCGTGGCCGGGCCCGGTCGGTGGTGGCGCTGTCACCGGCCGGGGCGTGGGCGGTCCCCTCGGACCTGTACCGGCTGCTCGCCACGTTCCGGATCGGTGCGCTGCTCGCCGGGTGGGCGCCGGTCCGGATGCTCGCGTCCTGCCGGTCGCTGCGCCGGCTGCTGCTGCGCACCGTGTCCGAGCACGCCGACCGCTACTCCGCCGACGACGTCGACGTGCTGTTCGACGATCTCGCGGGCTGCACCGCGCTCGATCCGCTGCTCACCGCGGCCACGATGGACACCATGATCGCGCCGTTCGACGAGGCGCCCTGCCCGGTCCGGATCGCCTGGGCGGGTGCCGACCGGACGATCCCCTACGCCCGCTACGCCGAACCGATGATGGCCGCCGTGCCGGGGGCCGATCTGGTGGTGCTGCCGGGCGTCGGGCACGTCCCGATGGTCGACAATCCGGCGCTGGTGGCGTGGACGATCCTGCAGCACACCCGCTACGAGGTGGCGCTGCGCGAGCGGTGAGCCGCGCCGAGCGCCTCGACCGTCTCGGCGAGGGACTCGGCGACCGGCGTGGGGGCGATCCCGAGTGTCGCCGTCGCCTCGGTCGAGTCGAGCAGGAACGGTGCACGGAACTGGTACTGGGTCTCCCGCAGCGCCCGCACGGTCGGATCGGTGAGGCCACCGAGCCACAGCGCGGCCCGCGGGAGGGTGTGCAGGCGTGGGGCGGCCGACCCGGTGTGACGGCAGGCGAGGACGGCGATCTCCCGGATCGAGACCGGATCGGCACTGGGCACGTGCCAGGCCCGGCCCCAGGTCGCCGGGGCTGCGGCGACGGCGACCATGGTGCGTGCCACGTCGGACACCGCGGTCCAGGTGTGCGGCGCGTCGAGATCGGCGGGGACGAACGCCCTGCGCCCGGCGAGCAACCGGGGTAGGACCAGCCCGGTGAGCAGTGACCTGCTGCCCGCCCCGAGGTGGTCCGAGGCACGCACCTCCACGGTGCGGATCCGGCCCGCCCGGTGCCGGTCCAGTGCGTCCTGCCAGACCTGGGCACGTACCCGGGCCTTCGCACCGGCGGGCCGGATCGGGGAGTGCTCGGTCATCGGCCCGGTGACCGGACCGTAGAGGTAGAGGTTCCCGGCGGACACGAGCACCGCACCGCTGTGCTCGGCGGCCTCCAGCAGGGCGCCGGCGAGCGGCGGCCACTCCTCGGGCCACCGGTGATAGGGCGGCGCGGCGCAGTCGTACAGCGCCACCGCGTCGCCGGTGAGCCGGGCCAGCGTGCCCCGGCCGGTCACGTCCGTCGCGATCGGTTCGATCGACGGGTGCTCCGGGCCACCACCCCGCCTGCTGACGATCCGGACCTGCTCCCCGCGGGCGGCCAACGCCGTCGCGACCGCGCTGCCGACGGCACCCGCACCCACCACCACATGCCTGCTCATATCAGTGCTCCGTTTCGCGATCAGTGCTCTCGTCAAGCCGACGGTACGTCCGGAGTCGGTCGCGGACAAGGGGCGGTCGCCGGGTCGTGCGGGGCCGTCGGCCGTGCGGTGGACGACAGGTGCCGGGGTCAGCGACCGTCGGCGGCGATCCCGGTGTGGTCCTCGGCGGCCCGGCGCAGCTCGCCCAGGATGCGCGTCAGCTCGACGCGGTCGTGCTCGGTGAGCCGGTCGAAGACCTGGCGGAGGTCGTCGGCCCGGGCATCGCGGATCGCCCTGGCGGTCGCCGTGCCCCGTTCGGTCAGGTGCAGCTGGACGGCCCGCCGGTCGTCCGGATCCGACACCCGCTCCACCAGGCCGAGTGCGGCCAGTCCGTCCACGACCTCGGTGGCCGAGCGCGGGGTGATCCGTAGGTGTTCGGCCAGGCCGCCCGGGCGCAGCTCACCGTGCCGGGCGAGCGCGCCCAGTGCCCTGGCCTGCGACGGGGTCAGGTCCCAGGTGGCCAGCGCGGTCGCCGAGGCGTGCCGCAGCCGGCGGGCGACCGCCCAGAAGGAGTCGGCGAGGTCGCCGGCGGAGTCCGGATCGGGCACGGGAACACCGTAGCAAGCAATCGTGTTGTTCCCACATAGTGAGGTAACCACACCAGTTTTCGATCGCCCTGCGAAGGAGCCCCCTTGAAATCCGACCACCCGAACCGTCCCGGCCGGCCGCCGGATCCCCGGACACCCGGCCCCGAGGAGAAGGAACAGGCCCGCGCCGTCTCGCTGCGCCGGATCGGCGCCCTGTTCACCCCGCACCGGGCCCCGCTGGCGGTCGTCCTCGTGACGATCGCCGCCTCGTCGATCGTCGGAATGGCGTCGCCGTTCCTGCTGCGCGAGGTCATCGACGTCGCCCTGCCGGAGCGCGACGTCGTGCTGCTCGCCTGGCTGGCCGGCGCGATGGTGGCGGTCGCCGCGATCACCGCCGCACTCGGCGTCGTCCAGACCTGGATCTCGACCCGGATCGGTCAGGAGGTCATGCACGGGCTGCGCACCGACGTCTTCGCGCACCTGCAGCGGCAGAGCCTGGCCTTCTTCACCCGGACCCGCACCGGTGAGGTGCAGTCCCGGATCACCAACGACATCGGCGGCATGCAATCGGTGGTCACCAGCACGGCCACCTCGGTCGCCTCGAACCTGACCACCACCGTCGCCACGCTGGTCGCGATGCTGGCGCTGTCCTGGCAGCTCACGCTGGTCTCGCTGGTGGTGCTGCCCCCGGCGGTGCTGCTGACCCGTCGGGTCGCCCGCACCCGGCGTGCCGTCACCGCCGCGCAGCAGCGCGAGCTCGCCGATCTCAACGTGACCGTCGAGGAGAGCCTCTCGATCAGCGGTGCGACGCTGTCCCGGACACTCGGCAGCGGGCCGGAACTGACCAGCCGGTTCACCGACTCGTCGTCCCGGCTGATCGGTCTGGAGCTGCGCTCGCAGCTCGCGGGCCGCTGGTCGATGGCGGTGACCCAGGTGGTGTTCGCCGCCGTCCCGGCCGTGATCTACCTGTCGGCGGGGCTGCCGTTCACCGCGGGCGCGATGAGCATCGGAACCCTGGTCGCCTTCACCGCACTGCAGACCGGCCTGTTCCGGCCGATCATGGGCCTGCTCTCGCTCGGGGTTCAGATCGTTGCCTCGCTGGCGCTGTTCGCGCGCATCTTCGAGTACCTGGACCTGCCGATCGACGTCGCCGAGCCGCGTGACCCGGTCGAGGTCGACCACGCCCTGGTGCGCGGGCACGTGCGCCTCGAAGGCGTCACCTACGCCTACCCGGGCAGCGGCACGGCCGCCGTCGCCGGGATCGATCTCGACGTGCCGGCCGGCAGCACCCTGGCGCTGGTCGGGGAGACCGGCTCGGGCAAATCGACGCTGGCCGGGCTGGTCGCCCGGCTGCACGACCCGACGTCCGGGCGGGTGACGATCGACGGCGTCGACGTGCGGGATCTGGCCACCGCCGATCTCACGGGGATCGTCGGCGTGGTGAGCCAGGAGACCTACCTGCTGCACACCACCGTCCGGGAGAACCTGCGCCACGCCCGGCCGGACGCGACCGACGCCGACATCGAGGCCGCCGCCCGTGCCGCGCAGGTGCACGACCTGATCACCGCGCTGCCCGACGGCTACGACACGCTCGTCGGATCCCGCGGGCACCGGTTCTCCGGCGGGGAGAAGCAGCGGATCGCGATCGCCCGCACGCTGCTGCGCGACCCGAAGGTGCTGGTGCTCGACGAGGCCACCAGCGCGCTGGACACCCGGACCGAGCGGGCCGTGCAGGCCGCGTTCGACGAGCTGTCCCGCGGCCGGACGACGATCACGATCGCGCACCGGCTGTCCACCGTCCGTGACGCCGACCGGATCGTCGTGATCGACCACGGCCGGATCGCGGAGGCGGGTACGCACGACGAGTTGCTGGCCGGTGCCGGCCGCTACGCGGCGCTGGCCACGGCCTGAGCGCAGCTGCCTGATTGCCCGGTCTGCGGCTGCTCGGCTGCCGGTCCGTCGTTGCCCGGCAGGGTGCGATCCAGACCTGCTGCGTGACAGGTCCGGATTCGGTCGGTGAGCTGTGTCGGGGTCGGGGTCGGGGTCGGGGTCGGGGTCGGGTGCTGGGGCCGGTCGGTGATCCGCGCCGGCGTCGGTGCCGTGGCCGGCCGGCGGGTGACTCGGGTGTGGCCCCGGGGTGCGAACTGGCGGGTGGGTGGATCGGGTGTGGCCCGGGGTGCGAACTGGCCGGCGGGCGATTCGGGTGTTGCCCGGGGGCGCGGATCCGCAGGTGGGCGACTCGGGTGTTACCCGGGGGCGCGAACCCGCAGGCAGGCGACTTGAGTGCGGCCCGAGGACGCGAATCCGGTGCCCGGTGCCCGGTGGCCCGATGTGGCCTGGGGTGCGAACTCGCAGGCGGGCGACTTGGGTGTGGCCCGAGGCGTGAACTCGCAGGCGGGTGACCCGGTGTGGCCCCGGGGGCGAGAGCTCGCAGGTGTGGTCGCTCTCCGCCGCCTCGGACCGGTACGTGCGGCGGTCGGGTGTACCGGGCAGGCGTGCTGGTCGGGTCCGGACGTCGGGCATCCGGCGGGGTGCGGTGACGGTTCGTGTCCTGTATGGAATTGCCTGGAATTCGTTCTAGAGAGCGGCACGCAATCCCCGGTAGACTCGAACACATGTTCGATATCGATGGTGGGTTGCTCAGCCCGGAGGCGGTCGCGGCCGATCCGTGCCCGCACGGCATGACCCGCGAGCTGTGCGGGCTGCTGTGCGGGGATGACGATCCGGCCGTCACGGTGGATCCGGATCGGCCGGTGGGTTTCGCGTTGGCGTTGGACTGTCAGCTCGCCGGGGACAGCCCCGAACTGCTCGACGATGCCCAGCTGCTCGATGTGGTCGAGGGTGCCGAGCGGATGGAACGCTGGGCCTCGGCGCTGCGTACCCGGATGCTGGCTGTGTTCGCCGACCGGCACCCACCGGGCAGCAGCGCGCCGCCACCGGGCGCGGATCCGGGTGCGGCGGCGCCGGTGGGGCGGTGGTTACCCGACCAGGTCGCACTCACGTTGCGGGTGTCGTTGGAGGAGGCCCGCTGCATGCTCGCGGGCGCGGTCAGGTTCGCGCATGTGCTTCCGGCGACCCTGGCGGAGTGGGAGGCGGGCCGGATCGACGAGCGCAAGGCCGACGCGATCGCACACGCCACGAGCGTCCTGACCGATGAGGTGGCGCGGGAGGTCGAGGCACGAGTGTTGCCCGGCGCGGCTGCCGCGCCCCGCCGGTTGTTGCAGGATCGGTTGCGTCGCACCGTGGCGCGGGTGGACCCGCAGGGTGCGGCGCGGCGGCACGAGCGGGCCAAGGCTGATCGGCGGATGTCGATCAGCCGGTCCGATGACGGGATGGCCTCGTTGTGGCTCTCCGCCGCCGCCGAGCAGACCGAGGCGTCGTGGCGGTCGGTGGACCGGCTGGCCAGATCCCTGGGTGTCGATGATCCGCGCACGCTGGAGCAGCGGCGGGTCGACCTGGCCCACCAGTTGTTGCAGGGCACGGTGTCGATCACCGATCTGGCCGCGGTCCGAGAGGCCGTCTGCCAGGTCCTCACGCCCGATGCAACAGGCGCAACGGATGCAGCCGGCACATCCGATGCAGTGGGCGCAGCCGGTACAGCCGATGCAATGGGTGCCGCCGATGCGGCCGCTTCGGCGGGTCTGTCGCCCGAGGCGCTCGCCGAGGTGGTCGCCCAGGTGTTGGCGGCCAGGGCCGATCCGGTGGCGGCAATCGGGCGCAAGCCGCTGATCCAGGTCGTCGTCTCGCTCGACACGCTGCTCGGCGATGACCGCCCGGCCGAACTGGTCGGACACGGACCGATCCGGGCGACCACAGCCCGGGCACTGGCCGCCGGTGGGGTGTGGGCGCGGTTGGTGGTGGACCCGCTCTCGGGGGAGGTCCGCGATCGTGGGCGCAGCACCTACGCCCCACCCGATGATCTGGCCGATCTGGTGCGGGCCCGCGACGGAATCTGCCGCGGACCGCTGTGCAGCAGACCGATCCGCGATCTCGACCACCTCGTCCCGTGGGCCGACGGTGGTATGACCGACGCGGCGAACCTGCACGGTCTGTGCCTGCACCATCACAAGCTCAAGGATGCGCCGGGCTGGCAGGTCGTCGCTGGCGAGGACGGGTCGCTCACCTGGATCAGCCCGTGCGGGCGCCGGGAGACGACCCGGCCGCACGACTACCGGACCCACCTCACGAACCCGGACACCGCACCGCCCCCTGAGGCCCCGGAGGCTGCGACCGCTGATCGAGGTGCTGCGACCGCTGATCGAGGTGAGGACGATGCCCCGCCGTTCTGACCCGACACCGAAGGAGACACCCGCGGGCCCGCCTCACCCCAGGGTCGCTGGGTCGCACGGCAGAGCCTCGCGACCTCCGCGTAGTGGGGGATCGGCGGCACCCGCGGTGGGCCCGCCTGCCTCGGGTGGCGTGGGAGAGCGGCCGTGCTCTCCGTGCGGTCGGGGATCGGCGGCACTTGCGGGCCCGCCCGCCTCGGGGGTGCTGGGCGGCGTGGGAGAGCGCCGCGGTCCGTGTGGTGGGGGATCGGCGGCACCCGTGGGCGGTCCGGCGTGACCCGGCCGAGGGGACGATCCGAAGCAGGGCCGGGTGGATCCGGGCCGGATCCACCCGGCGTGGCACGGCGTGGCGCTGCCCGGATCGCGCTACCTTCCGCAACCTCCGGGGGTCGCTTGATCGAGTGAGGTGGGGATGTGGGTCACATCCGATTGCTACGCGCGTCGGCCGTCGTGCTGGGTGTCCTCGTCCTGACCGGGTGTACGCGTACCTCGATCGAGGGCCTGCAGGTGCGTTCCGGTCCCGGCACCGGGCACGGCGTCGTCGCCACGATCCCTGAAGCCGGCACCCCGGTCCGGGTGAGCTGCTGGCAGCGCGGCGAGGCGGTACGCGGTGACGACGTCTGGTACCGCATCGGCTCCCCGGAGCAGGGCTGGGTGACCAACTACTACGTCCGGACCACCCGGGACTTCGGGAGTGCCCCCGCCTGCTGAACGGGCCCGGTCACTCGTGCTCGGGCAGCAGCGGGACCTCCAGGTCGTCGCCCCGCCCGAGCCCGGTCGCCCGGGACACCGATCCGGCCCCGAACCGGCGGCGCACCGCGTCCAACGCGGTGTCCAGTGCCGGACCGGAACGGGCGTCGAGCGGGAGTTCCAGCTGCAGGGCGTCGTCCCGGTCGAGGTTGGTCAGCGACAGGCCGAGCAGCGTGATGCCGCGATCGCGGATCTCCGGCAGCGCGGCGACGAGCAGCCGTCGGGCCGCGGCGAGGATCGTCGGGGTGTGCGCGGTCGGCACCGGGAGCGTGTGCGAGCGGGTCACCCGGGCGTAGTCGGCGAAACGCAGCCGCAGCACCACCGTGCGGCACACCCGCCCACCGCCCGTGCCGGACGGGTCCCGGTCGCTTCCCGTCGGCGCGCGCAGCCGGCGGGCGAGCCGGTCGACGGTGCCGGCGAGGATCGCGTCCAGCTCCTGCGGATCGCGATGCCGGCGGCCGAGCGCCCGCTGCGACCCGATCGAGCGCCGGGCCCGGCTGGTCTCGACCGGGCGCGGATCGCGCAGGTGCGCCAGCGCGTGCAGGTGCCGCCCGGCGGCCGGGCCGAGCAGCGACACCAGCGCCGCCTCACCGAGCCCGGCGACGTCGGCGACGGTCCGCACGCCCAGCTCGTGCAGCCGGCCCGCGGTGACCGACCGGACGCCCCACAGCCGCTGCACCGGGAGCGGGTGCAGGAACTCCCGCTCCCGCTCCGGCTCGACGACGAGCAGCCCGTCCGGCTTCGCGACGCCGCTCGCCACCTTCGCCAGGAACTTGGTGCGTGCCACCCCGACCGTGATCGGCAGACCGGCCTCGGCCAGCACCCGCTCGCGCAGCCGGGCGGCGATCTCCCGCGGCGCACCCGCGATCCGGGCGAGCCCGCCGACCTCCAGGAACGCCTCGTCGATCGACAGCCCTTCCACCTCGGGTGTGACGTCCCGGAAGATCGCGAAGACCGCGCGGCTCGCCGCCGAGTAGGCCGCCATCCGGGGCGGCACGACGATCGCGGCCGGGCACAGCGCCCTGGCCTGCCTGCCGCCCATCGCGGTCGCGACGCCGTACGCCTTCGCCTGGTAGCTCGCCGCCAGCACCACCCCGCCGCCGACGATCACCGGCCGGTCGCGCAGGCTTGGGTCGTCCCGCTGCTCGACCGAGGCGTAGAACGAGTCCAGGTCGGCATGCAGGATCGTGGCCAGGCCGCGCACGAACATATGTTCGCACACGGGCCGGGTTCGCGTCACGCGCCTCCGGTGCGGCTCTGCCAGCGCATCCTGGCCCGCCGTGCGGCTTTCGCGACGCCCTCGTCGGGATGGTTCGTGCCGAGCTCGGCGAGCACGTCGCCCAGGTGCGGATTGTCGAGCCGCCACAGATCCTCGAACACCGGGGCCGTCTCCGGTGGGAACTCCCGGGCGAACAACTCCGGCCACTGGTCGGGGGCGATCGTGTCGATGGTGACGGCGAGCACGTCGACCGAGGCGTGCAGCAGCAGGTCCGGCTCCAGCTCGTCGGGATCGAGCAGCCCGCGCCCGACCAGCCGCCGAGCGACCTGCGCGCGGTGCGGCCCGTCGAGATGCTCGAGCAGCAGATCGTCGACGACACCGGAACCGAACCGCTCGGCTGCGACGCTGGTCGCGGTCAGCACGACGACCAGCGGCCGGGCGGGATCGAGTGCCTCGGTGACGAACGCCGAGATCGCCCGCGCGGGATCGGGCTGCGCCGCATACCAGGCGTCGATGTCGTCGCGCCACTCGTCGGGTGGCACCTCGCCCGCGAGACCGACGACGTCGGCGGCGGTGGCGACGGCCGGATCGGGCCGGGTCGGGAAGTCGATGCCCTCCGCGGCGAGCACCAGCAGCGCGCAGGCGATCCCGCCCGAGGTGAGCACGACCCGCCCGCCGATGCGCCGGGTCTCCTCGAACGGGCCGGGATCGGGCAGCTGCTCGGAGTCGTCCCAGCGGACGAGCCCCAGCCGTTCGAGCCGGGTGACCAGGACACCGGTCGTCGTGGGGACGACGTCGACCACCCGGAACCACTCCGACCAGCCCAGGACGAGGCCGAGCAGCTCGGCGACGGTGTCGAACTCCAGCCCGTCGGCGGGATGGCGCAGCAGGGCGAGGAACGCCGGCGTCGCGTCGTCGGCGGGATGCGGGAGGGCGTCCTGGTCGTCGTCGTGATCGGCACCGGCACCGGTGACCGTCTCGAGATGTGCCTGCAGGATCTCGATGGCGTGCCGCTCCACCTCGTCGACGGGTTCGTCCGCGGCGTCGAAGAGCCCGTCGAGGCCCTCGTCGATGAGATCGCCGGACCACTCGTCGTCGTCGCTGCGGCGGTCGCCGAGCACGGTGAGCACGCCCTCGTCACGGGCGGCGAGCACCAGGTCCTCGTGGGCCGTGGTGTCGTCGAGCTCGGCGAAGCGCTGCACCGCGACCAGTCGTCCGCCGTCGCGGCGGACCGCCCCGGCCCGCACCGCGGTCTCCAGCACCCAGGTGAGGGTCCGCAGCTGGTCGGACCGGGCCAGCCGGGAACCGGCGGGGCGGTCGAGCGGGTCGCCGGTGCCGAGCAACTCCACCAGGTGGCGGGCGTCGGCGAGCCGCAGGTTCCCGGTCCTGGTGAGGGCCCGGCCGCGGTCGCCGCACCACCGGGCGAGTGCGCGGGCGTCGCGCAGGATCGGCGCCTGCGCGGCGCATCGCGCACGGTCGGCCGGGGAGGGGATCCGCACCGGATCCGGCGGCGACTCGAACTCGGCGAGCAGCGGCTCGACCGGGCCGGCCTCCAGCTCGTCGTAGGTGTCGGCGAAGTCGGTGCACCGCCGCCGGATCGCCGAGGGCCGCGGGCTGGTCGGTGCGAGCAGGCCCTGCTCGTCGAGGTACTCGGCGAACACCACGACGGTCAGCGGGACCAGCCGCAGCGGCAGCCGGTGCTCGGCCATGACCTGCGGGCACCACTCGGCCAGGAACTCGGTGATCTGCTCCAGCGGCCAGCTCGCGAGATCACCGTCGGCGGCGAGCCACTTGTACTGCATCAGGAGCTCGGCCGAGGTCGGTTCGCCGGCGAGATCGTGCTCGTCGAGCCACGCGGCGAAGCCGGTACTCAGCTCCGCCAGGCGCTCCCGGAACGCGTCGCCGTCGTCCACACCGAACTGCATGCGCATGACGACGAGTGTGCCCTGTGGGTACGACACCGGCAGACCGGCGTGTCCGAAGCCGGTTCGGCCCGGAACGGGCAGGATGGGCCGCGCCATGACGACCTTGTTCGCGCTGCTCATCGCCGTCGCTGCAATGATCGGCAACACCGTCGCGGCGCTGTGGGAGGCCAAGGGCAGCCGGCTGGCGAAGTACGGCCGCCTGGTGTGGTTGCAGCCGTGGTTCCTGGCCGGGCTGGCCGCCGACGTCGTCGCCTGGGTGCTGACCGTGGCGGCCCTGCGCTACCTCCCGGTGTTCGCGGTGCAGTCGATCCTGGCCGGGGCGATCGCGCTGACCACGCTGGCCGACCACGGTTGGAACCCGTGGAACCTGATCCGGCGCGACCGCTGGGCGGTCGTCGCGGTGCTGTCCGGGCTGGTGCTGGTCGCGGCGAGCGCCGAACCGGAACGCCCGGATGCGCTGCCCCCGGTCGCGACGCCGGTGCTGCTGGTGTCGTTCGCGCTGCTGCTGGTCGCGGTGCCGTTCGTGTGGCGGGCCGGACGCCCGATGCTGCTCGCGTTCCTCGCCGGGCTCGGGTTCGGTGGGACGGCGCTCGCGGTGCGCGCCATCCATCCCGGCCCGATCCGCTGGGAGACCGTCGGTGACCTGCTGCTCGATCCGCTGGGCTACGGGGTCGTGGCGATGGGGGTGCTCGGCGTGGCGGCGTTCGCGAAGGCGCTGCAGGACGGCGCCGTCGGGACGGCGACCGCGGTGCTGTCGGTGACCGAGGTGGTGGTGCCGGGTGTGGTCGGCATCGCGCTGCTCGGGGACCGGATCCGGCCCGGCTGGGAGGGCGCCGCACTGCTGGGGGTGATCGTGGCGCTGGCCGGAGTGATCGCGCTCACCCGGCCCGATCCGGACTCGCAGCGCAGACGGGTGCACTGAGCGGGAAGCCCGGCGGGCCGGCCGGCGTTGACCTCGGACATGACGGCGAACACGGCGGACGCAGCGGCAGACACAGGGGCGGACACAGGGTTCACGGCGGCGGACGCAGGGACCACAGCGGCGGCCACGGGAACAGCGGCGGCGACTGCTGCGGGTGCGCACGCGGCCTGGCGGGCCGAGCGGGAGGAGCTGCTCCGCGCACCGCACGGCTGGCTGTCGCTGACCGCGCTGCACTGGCTCGACGACGGTCCCGGCACCGTCGGGTCGCTGCCGGGAACCTGGCGGATCGCCGACGCCGACACCGTCGAGATCACCGCAGCCGCGTCCGACGGCGTCGTCCTGCCCGGTGCCGGGCAGCCGCTGGACGGCACCGCGCAGGTCCGTCCGGTCGACGGCGCGCCCGGCGCGATGGTGACGGTGGGGGAGCGGGTCGTCGAGATCGCCCGCCGCACCGACGGCTACGCACTGCGGGTGCGCGATCCGCAGGCGATCACCCGGACCGCCTTCGACGGCGTCCCCACCTGGGACTTCGATCCGGATGCCGTCGTGACCGGCCGGTTCACCGCCTACGCCGAGCCGCGCCGGATCACCGTGGACGCGGTCGTCGAGGGCCTGCAGCACTTCCCGACCGCGGTCGGTGAGGTCGAGTTCGAGCACGGCGGTGCCACCCGGCGGCTGGTCGCGCTGGCCGGCAAGGACGGCGGCCTGTCGCTGCACTTCCGCGACGCCACCTCGGGCCGGGAGACCTACGGCGGCGGCCGGATCCTGACCGCCGCCGATCCGGGCGCCGACGGTGCCGTGATCCTCGACCTCAACCGGACGGTGAACCTGCCCTGCGCCTTCACCGCCCACGCGACCTGCCCGCTGCCGCCCGCCGGCAACACCCTCGACGTCGCGATCGAGGCCGGGGAGCGGACGCCACCGCGCCCGGACCTGAGCTGAAGAGGGGGTTCGGGCGCCGCCCCGCCCGGACCCGAGCTGAGCGGGGGAGTGGGAGCGTCAGCCCGCGACACGCTGGTAGATGTCGGTCACCAGGAGCGTGAGGAACAGCGCCGACGATGCACCGAGCAGCGTGTTCGACAGCCACCGCGAGCGCCCCTGCGCCGGGACCCGCTTCGAGTTGAGCAGCAGCATCAGGGTGATCGCGAGGAACGGCATGAACACCGACCCGAGCACGCCGTACACCAGGGTGAGCCCGAACGGGCGATCGATGAACAGCAGCATCATCGGCGGGATCGTCAGCCACAGCAGGTAGCCGCGGAACGGCAGCGAACGCTCGACCTCGGTCGCGACGAACGCGCTGGAACGTTCCCGCTCGGTCTCCGGGGCCGCGACGGCACCGGCCGCCGAGGTGCTCGCGGCGGCGCCGACCGCCGCGTCGTTGCCGATGACGTCGGCGGCCCTGCCGTGCGGTAGCCGCAGCGTGCGGACCATGTCGGCGAACAGCAGGCTGACCCCGTTCCAGACGCCGAGCAGCGAGCTGGAGGTGACCGCGAGGAACCCGAACAGGAACAGCAACCGGGCCCACTCGCCGTAGCTCTCGCCGAGCGCCTCGCCCAGGGTGAGCAGGCCGCGGTCGTTCTCGGTGAGGTCCTGGCCGAGCAGCATCGTCGAACCGACGATCAGCATCGCGACCACGAAGATGCCGGTCATCACGTACCCGACGGCGTTGTCGAGGCGCATCATCGACAGCCAGCCGGTGCCCTTCCAGCCCTTGGCGAACATCCAGTAGCCGTATGCGGCCATCGTGATGGTCCCGCCGACACCACCGATCAGGCCGAGCACGTAGACGACCGAGCCCTCGGGCAGCCGCGGCACCAGCCCGCTCGCCAGGTCGCCGAGGTCCGGGGTGACCAGCACGGCCACCGACACCACGGACACGAACTTGATCAGGACCAGCACGGTCATGAACTTCTCGAACACGTGGTAGCGCTGCGCCCAGACCAGCGCGAGGCCGACCACGCCGGCGATCATCGCCCAGTACCGCACGGACAGGCCGCCGAACAGTGCGTTCAGCGGGAGCCCGACCGCGGACATCGCGGTCGCCCCGTACACGAAGCCCCAGATGACGATGTAGGCGGCGAAGAAGCTGGTCGCCCAGCGCCCGAGCCTGCGCCAGCCGTCGAGCAGCGTGGAACCCGATGCCAGATGCCAGCGCCCGACGCCCTCGCCGAGCGCCAGCTTCAGGACGGTGCCGAGCACGGCGGCCCACAGCAGCGCGGTGCCGTACTGCGCGCCGGCGATCATCGTGGCGACCAGGTCGCCTGCCCCGACGCCGGTCGCCGCGGCCAGCAGACCGGGACCGAGGCTGCGGAACCGGTGCCGCCCGGTCGGCGGGAGCAGCGGTTCCGTGGGGGTCCGATCCGAAGCGTCACTGCTCATGAGCTGCTGCACTTCCTGTGGCAGGGGTGTCGGGCACCGGGACGCCCTGGTCACGGCGCGGCCGGCGCAGCGGGGCCGGGCGATCGCCGCCGGACGGTCCGGGAGCGAGCTGCGCGGGTGCGAGCATGACGCACCGCAACGGTTCCGCGCAGCGTTTGCAACCTCGCCGCAACCGTGTCGCCGGGCCCTTCGGGTGGTGTTCACTGCACTCGTTGCCCCGACGACCGTGGCGCGGAACGGCGAGCACCGCCGCGGTCGTGGCGAACCCGCTCGCAGGAGGCCCGACGTGACCGAGACACTCGAGAAGTCCGCGGTGCGCGACACGGCGCAGACCTGGATGACCGCGTTCGGCGACGCGCTCGCCGCCCGCGACGTCGACCGGGCCGTCGCCCTGTTCGCCGACGAGAGCTACTGGCGCGATCTGGTCGCCTTCACCTGGAACCTGACGACCGTCGAACACCACGACGGCGTCCGCGACCTGCTGACCCACACCCTGGACGGTGCCGACCCGTCGAACTGGACGATCACCGCGGAGCCCACCGAGGCCGGCGGGGTCACCGACGTCTGGTTCTCCTTCGAGACGGCGGTCGGCCGGGGATCCGGGCACGCCCGGCTGGTCTCCGGCGACGGCGGGCCGCGGGCCTGGACCTTCCTCACCACCCTCGACGAGCTGAAGGGCCACGAGGAGCCGCGCGGGGAGAACCGGCCGTTCGGCACCGAGCACGGCCCCAACCCGAACCGGGTGACCTGGAAGGAACAGCGCGAGCAGGAGCTGTCCGAGCTGGGCCGCACCCGCGATCCGGAGGTCGTGATCGTCGGCGGCGGCCAGGGCGGGATCGCGCTGGGTGCGCGGCTGCGTCAGCTCGGCGTCCCGGCGATCATCGTCGAGCGCAACGAGCGCCCCGGCGACTCCTGGCGCAAGCGCTACAAGAGCCTCGCCCTGCACGACCCGGTCTGGTACGACCACCTGCCCTACCTGAAGTTCCCGGAGAACTGGCCGGTGTTCGCGCCGAAGGACAAGATCGGCGACTGGCTGGAGTTCTACACCCGGATCATGGAGCTGAACTACTGGGGATCGACGACCGCGCGCTCGGCCACCTACGACGACGCGAGCGGCCGCTGGGATCTGGTCGTCGACCGGGACGGCGAGGAGATCACGCTGCGCCCGCGGCAGCTGGTGTTCGCGCTCGGGGTGTCGGGGAAGCCGAACATCCCGACGTTGCCGGGCCGGGAGCGATTCGCCGGCGAGGTCCAGCACTCGTCACAGCACCCGGGCCCGGACGCCTACAAGGGGAAGAAGGTCGTCGTCGTCGGGTCGAACAACTCGGCGTTCGACATCTGCGGGGCGCTCTGGGAGGTCGGCGCCGACGTCACGATGGTGCAGCGGTCCTCCACCCACATCATCAAGTCGGACACCCTGATGGATCTGGGCCTGGGCGATCTCTACTCGGAGCGCGCGGTCGCGAACGGGATCGACACCCACACCGCCGACATGATCTTCGCGTCGCTGCCGTACCGGATCATGCACACCTTCCAGAAGCCGATCTACGACAAGACCCGCGAGGTCGACGCCGACTTCTACCGGCGGCTCACCGATGCCGGGTTCGATCTCGACTTCGGTGACGACGACTCCGGCCTGTTCATGAAGTACCTGCGTCGCGGCTCCGGCTACTACATCGACGTCGGTGCCGCCGAGCTGGTCGCCGACGGCCGGGTGAAGCTGGCCAAGGGCCAGGTCACCGAGTTCACCGAGAAGGGCGTGCGGCTCGACGGGCCGGACGGCGGCGCCGAGCTCGAGGCCGATCTTGTGGTGTTCGCGACCGGCTACGGCTCGATGAACGGGCTGGCCGCCGACATCGTCGGCCAGGAGATCGCGGATGCGGTCGGCAAGGTCTGGGGACTCGGGTCGGACACCACCAAGGACCCGGGACCCTGGGAGGGCGAGCAGCGCAACATGTGGAAGCCCACCCAGCAGCCGAACCTGTGGTTCCACGGCGGGAACCTGCACCAGAGCCGGTTCTACTCGCTGTACCTGGCGCTGCAGCTCAAGGCCCGGGAGGCGGGCATCCCGACGCCGGTGTACGCGCTGCAGGAGCGGCACCACCTGTCGTAGCGGCGCGGGCCACCGGCGGACCGCGCATCCCCCCGGAACACACGGGCCGCCGGTGTGGGCCCGGGGGGACCTCCGGCCGCCCTCCGGTGCCGCGGATCCCGGCACCGGGGGGCCTGGACAGCTGTCCTGAATTTACTTGACGACTGTCCAGACCCGGTCACCGGCCATTGCTCAGCGACCGGCCGGCGCGGCGAGATCCTCCACCGCGGATCCGACGTCGACCGAGCTGCGCAGCACCCCGTAGTCGGCGTAGCGGTCGGCGACCTCCTGCAGCTCGGTGACCAGCGCGTCGTCCAGCGGTTCGGTCTCGCGCTGTGCCCGGTCGGCCATCAGCTGGGCGACCTCGGCCGGGCGGCCGGTGAGCTCGGAGTAGATCGCCGCGTTCTCCGCCGGGTTCTCCCGCGCCCACTGCAGGGCGGTGGCGTAGCGCTCGGTGAAGTCGGCCATCGCCGCCCGGGTGCCCGGGTCCTCCAGGGCCGCGGTGTTGGCGTCGAGGAAGGTCAGGCCGGTGCCCAGGCCCTCGGAGTCGCGCAGGATCCGGGCGCCGGACTCCTGCTGGGCGACCGCGGTGTACGGGTCCCAGGTGGACCACGCGTCGATCGCGCCCGAGTTCAGCGCCGCGGCCGCGTCGACCGGCTGCAGGAAGGAGATCTCGACCTCCTCGGCGGGCACCCCGGCCTCCTCCAGCGCCCGCAGCAGCAGGTAGTGCCCGATGCTGCCCTGGGTGGTGGGGGAGACCTTCTTGCCGCGCAGGTCGGCGACCGTCTGCACCGGGGAGTCGCCGGGCACGAGCAGCGCGAGGCCGCCGTGTGCCGGGGACCGGGTCGCCTCCACGATCTTGATGCTGTCGGTGGAGGAGAGCGCGGTCAGGGTCGGGGCGTCACCGGCGATGCCGATGTCGATCGCCTCGCTGCGCAGTGCCTCCAGCAGCGGGGCCGCCGCCGGGAACTGTGCCCACTCGACGGTGTAGGGCGCGCCGTCGAGCGCGCCCGATGCCTCGACGACCGCCGACTGGATGCCGGCCTGGTCGCCGACCCGCAGCGTCACCTGCGACAGATCGACCGGGGCGCCGTCGTCGGCCGGGGTGCCGCCGGCGCAGCCGGTCAGGACCAGCGCGATCGCGGCGAGCACGGCGGGGAGCGCGAGTCGGTTCACGGTGTGGGCTCCGGATCGGTGAGCGGGGTGAGCGAGGGAAGGTTCACGACGATCCCCTCCTGGGTGCTGCGCGAGATCACGACGACGGCCGGGTTGTCCGGGTCGGGGTTCTCCTCGCGGTGCGGCACGTAGGGCGGGACGAACACGTAGTCGCCGGGCTCGGTCTGCAGCACGACCTCGCCGGTGCCGTCGTGGAAGACGAACCGCGGACGCCCGCTGACCACGTAGATCGAGGTCTCGGCCTCGCCGTGGTGGTGGTCGCCGGAGTTGGTGTCCGGCGCGACGTGCGTCTCGCCGGTCCACAGCTTCCGGGAGCCGACGGTCCGACCGCTGACGGCCTCGCGCCGCGACATCCCGCTGGTCTGGGCGGTGTCGGCGGACAGGTCGGCACCGCGGACCAGGTGCACCCGGGCATGCGCCGGCGGATCGCCCGGGGTCGGTGCGAGATCGGGATGGAAGGCGTCGGTGTTGCTCATCGGGGGGTTCGCTCCGGGGTGAGTGCGGTCAGGGTGTGGCCGGTCAGGAAGTCGGCCACGGTGCGTTCGAGATCGGCCCAGAGGGCGGCGGCCGGGCCGGTGCCGCGGACCGTCGCGAGCGCACCCTCGGTGGCGCGCACGACGTCGGCGACGGTGATCGTGTCGGCGGGCAGGGCGAGCCGGTAGCCACCCTCGCAGCCGCGCCTGCTGGTGACGAGCCCGGCCCGGCGCAGCTGCAGCATGATGTTGACCAGCGAGTTCAGCGGGATCCCGCGGGTACGGGCGATGGTCTCGCAGGTGACGGTGCCCTGGCCGTCGTCGCCGGCCGCCGTGGCCAGCTCGGCCAGTGCCCGCAGCGCGTGGTCGAGCCGGGCGGACACGTTCAGCGGTGCGGCCCGCCGGGTGCGCGCCGCGGCCTCCGCCTCCGGGGCGACGAACGTCGCCCCCTTGGCGACCTTCTCCAGGAACAGCACCAGGCGGGCGGCGACGATCCGGTGGAACTGGTCGTTGAGCACGTCGTGCACCCCGTCGGCGACGACGGCGAGCTCGTCGGCCGCCCGCACGAGCGCCCGCACCGCGGCGACCGGGGCGACGACGTCGGCGTCGCCGTGCAGCCACAGCACCGGTACCTCGGGCAGCGCGGCGGACGGCACCGGCGCGGCGGGCACGGCGATCTCGCCCCAGCGGAACCCCGGATCGGCCTCCAGCACGCCACGGTGCACCGGGCAGGCGGTGCGGGCGTCGAGCTCGCCGGCCCGGTCGCGCGGCGGCTCGGTCGTCGGGGCGGCGGCGGGCAACCCGGCCAGCACCAGCGCGTCCAGCCCGACGGTGCCTTCGGCGGCGATCTCCCAGGCGCGCAACGCCCCGGTGTCCGAGCCGAGCAGCACCCTGGCACCGGTGGCGCCGTCGAGGGCCGCGGCGACCGCCGCGATCGGGTCGGCGTCGCCGGCAGCGGAATCGGGCGCCACGACCGTCCAGCCGTCGACGGCCAGCCGGCGACCGAGCCGGGCGTAGAGACCGGGGTGCTCGCCGCGGCCGCCGAGCACCACGACGGTGCCCCGGGACGCGCTCTCCGGCGTCCAGCGGGCTGTGGCGGTGGCGGGTGCGCTCACGCCGGCACCCCCACTGCGCTGCCCCGGCGGGTGAGCTCGGCGCGCACCGCGGGCAGCAGCTCGCTGCCGTAGCGGCGGGCGTCGGCGATCGGGTCGTAGCCGCGGATCAGCAGCGTGCTCACCCCGATGCCGACGTAGTCGGCCAGCGCGGCGGCGACCGTGTCCGGTGTCCCGACCAGCGCGGTGGAGTTCCCGGCCGCGCCGGACGCGGCGGCCGTCGCCGTCCACAGGCAGCGGTCGTGCACCTCGCCGGCGGCGGCCGCGGCGAGCAGCCGCTGGGAGCCGACGTTGGCCGGGGCACCCGCCTCACGCATCCGGGTCCCGGTGAAGGAGCCGTGCCCGCCGTTCGCGGCCACGATCCGGGCGTGTACGTCGCGGGCCCTGGCCCACGCCTGCTCCTCGGTGTCACCCAGGATCGGCCGGAACGACACGCTGATCCGCGGTGCCTCGGTGCGCCCGGCCGCGTGCGCGGCGTCCCGGACGCGGGCGATCTGCTCGGCCGTCCCGGCCAGTGGCTCACCCCACAGCGCGAACACGTCGGCGTGCCGCCCGCCGACCCGGTAGGCCGCCTCGGACGAGCCGCCGAAGTACACCGGGATCGACGAGAGCGGACGGACCTCCTGGCGGACGCCGGCGACCCGGTAGTGCTCGCCGTGGTGGTCGAACGCGTCCGGCTCGGTCCAGGAGCGGCGCACGACCGAGAGGTACTCGTCGGTGCGGGAGTAGCGCTCCTCCTTGTCCAGCCAGTCGCCGTCGCGCCGCTGGTCGACGTCGCTGCCGCCGGAGATGACGTGCATCGCGACCCGGCCGCCGCCGGTGAAGTGGTCCAGCGTCGCGTACTGGCGGGCGGCGAGGGTCGGCGCGGTGAACCCGGGCCGGTGCGCGACCAGGAACCCGAGCCGCTCGGAGTGCGCGGCGGCGTAGGCGGCGACCTGCAAGCCGTCCGGGGTGGACGACGAGTGGCCGACCAGCACCTTGTCGAAGCCCGCCTCCTCGTGCGCGGCGGCGAACCCGCGCACCGCGGCGCGGTCGATCAGCGGGCCGGTCGCGGGCCGGATCTCGGAGACCTCCTGGGTCCCGATCATGCCGATGAACTCGACGGCGGCCGTTCCTCCTGTGATCACTGGTTCTCCTGAGGTCGCTGGTGGACGCCGAGACGGCCGAGCAGCTCGGCGCGCAGGCGCTGGAAGTCGGGATCGGTGACGTCGCGCGGCCGGTCGATCGCGACCGGTGCGTCGTAGGAGATCCGGCCGTCCTCCATCACCAGCACGCGATCGGCGAGCACCAGCGCCTCCTCGACGTCGTGGGTCACCAGCAGCACCGCGCAGCGGTGCCGCTGCCACAGTTCGTCGACCAGGCCGCGGGCGGTGATCCGGGTGAGCGCGTCGAGCGCGGAGAACGGCTCGTCGAGCAGCAGCAGGTCCGGATCGCGGACGAGTGCACGCGCCAGTGCGGCGCGCTGGGCCTCGCCGCCGGAGAGCACCTTCGGCCACACGTCGGTGCGGTGCGACAGGCCGACCTCGGCCAGCGCGGCCTCGGCGCGGGCCCGGTCCGGCCGGCCGGGGAGCCCCATGACGACGTTGCGCCACACCTTCTTCCACGGCAGCAGTCGGGGCGCCTGGAAGCCGACGGCGCGCCGCCGGGCGACGGTGACGTCGCCGGTGACGTCGTGGTCGAGATCGGCGAGGATCCGCAGCAGCGTCGACTTGCCGCAGCCGGACGCGCCGAGCAGTGCCACGAACTGGCCGGGCTCGATGTCGAGATCGAGGTTCTCCAGCACGGTGCGGTCGCCGAAGCGACGGGTCAGTCCGCGTACCGCGACCGGGGTCACGGCGCCGTCGGTGGTACTCAGTTCCCGCTGAACGCCGGTCGCCACGACAGGAACCCCCTCTCCAGCATCCGCACGACGAAGTCGCCGAGCAGTCCGAGCAGTGCGTAGAGCGCCAGGCAGACGACGATCACGTCGGTCTGGAAGAACTCGCGGGCGGTGTTCATCTCGTACCCGATGCCGGAGGTGGCGTTGATCGTCTCGCCGAACACCAGCGCCAGCCACGCGGTGCCCAGCGAGAACCGCAGGCCGACCAGGAACTGCGGCATCGCCGACGGCAGGATCACGTGCCTGACCTGGCCGAACCAGCCGAGCCCGAGGGTCCGGGCGGCCTCGACCAGGGTGGCGTCGACGTTGCGGATGCCGCCGAAGAGGTTCATGTACAGCGGGAAGGTGACGGCCAGCGCGATCAGCGCGATCTTCGGTTCCTCGCCGATGCCGAACCAGATGATCAGCAGCGGGATCAGGCCGATCACCGGGACCGTGCGGAGCATCTGGACCGGGGCGTCGATCACGTCCTCGCCGAGCCGGAACAGCCCGGACAGGGTGGCGAGCACGACCGCGGTGACCAGGCCGATCGCGATCCCCGCGACGACCCGGCCGGTGGAGGCCAGCACCGCGCTCTGGATCGCGCCGTCGGACCACATGTCGGCGGCGGTGACGGCGACCGTGAGCGGCGCGGCGAGCACGTCGCGGGGCAGCACGCCGGTGCTGGAGAGCACCTGCCAGAGCCCGACGAGCGCCACCGGCGACGCGGTCTTCACCACCCAGCGCGGGATCCGGCCGGAGCCGCGTGCGTGCCGGGTCCGGAGTGTCTCCACCTCGGGTGGCGCCTGCGCGCGCTCCCGTTCGGAGGTCATGGTCATGGGTGCTCCCAGCGAGCTGTCGGGGCGGGTGCCGGCACACCGGCCCGCCGCCCGGCCCCGGACGGGGCGGCGGCGGGAGGGTGTGGGAGTGCGACGTGAGGTGGTCACCCCTGCGGTGCGCCCGAGCGGGGCCGGGTGGTCCGGGAACCCGCCGGGGCGTCGGCGCCGGCCGGGGTGGCCAGGGTGGTCACGCCGGCCGGAGCGACCGGGGTGGCCACGCCGATCGGGGTGGCCGCGTGGTCACGTCAACCGGAGTGACCGGGGTGGTCACGCCGGCCGAGGTGGCCGGGGTGGTCACGCCGATCGGTACGGCCGTGTGGTCGGGGGTGACCGGGGTGGCCGTGCGGTCAGGGTCGACAGAGCGCCGACGCGACGCGCAGGAGGTCGATGTGACCCCGCGTCGTCAGCAGCACCGATCCGGTCATGGGACGACGGTAACCCGGCCCGGCCGGAAACCCAACCCCGGAGGTTGGGATTGAACTCACTGTGTTTCGCCTGGTGGGAAGCGGTGTACCCGTCCGGACACGTTGGCTGTGAGACACGGGGACACGAGAGCGCGAGCGGGCTCCCCGTGGCGAATCGGTGCCAGGGGAGCCCGCTCGCGTGAGGGGAGCGGGCCTCAGACCGTCAGGGCCAGGCCACGGGCCCGCAGCACCCGGCGTTCCAGCGGCCGGAACACCAGCAGCTCGATCCCGATCCCGACGATGAGGATCAGCAGGATGCCCGCGAACACCTGGGAGATGTTGCTGACGTCGGCGCCGTTCTTCAGGTAGGCGCCCAGCCCCAGGCCCAGTGCGGGCCCCATCGCGATGATCTCGGCGGCCATCAGCGACCGCCACGCGAAGGCCCAGCCCTGCTTGCAGCCGGCCAGGTAACCGGGCAGTGCCGCGGGCAGCAGGACGAACCGGGCCATCGCGAACCCGGTCGCCCCGAGGACCCGTCCGGCGCGGGGAAGGATCGGCGGCACCTGGTCGATCCCGGCGACCAGGCCGTTCGCGATCGAGGGCACCGAACCGAGCAGCACCACGTAGAAGATCGTGGCGTCGGTCAGGCCGAACCACAGCACCGCCGCGGGCACCCAGGCGACCGACGGCAGCGACTGCAGTCCGGTCAGCAGCGGCCCGATCGCGGCCCGGACCAGCGGGACCTTCGCCACCAGCAGGCCGAGCGGGGTGGCGATGGCCAGTGCGAACAGGAACCCGATCGCGGCCCGGCTGATCGAGGTCCACAGGATCGACCAGATCGAGCCGTCGATGACGATCTCGGCGAACTGCTCGCCGACCACGCCCGGTGCGGGCAGCCGGAACTCCGGCAGCACCGCCGACGCCCACACCGCCTGCCAGATGCCGATGATCGCGGCGAGCGCGACCAGCGGCGGCAGCCAGGTGCGCAGCAGTTGCTGCCACCACGGCGTCCGCCGGACGACCGGGGTGTCCAGCGCGTCCAGCCCGGCGATCGCGTCGGCGGTGTCGTTGTCGGGATGTCCGGGCGCACCGCGGGGCGCCCCGCCGGCGGTGCCGTCGAGCGGGTCGTCGCCGAGCACGCCGACCGGGCGGCGTCCGTCCTCACGCGGCATGGCTGGTGATCACCTGCCGCAGTCGTCCGGTGATGTCGTCGTGCAGCTGTGCCTGCTGCTCCGCGCCGTGGCCGTCGGCGGGGATCTCCCACTCGCGGACCACGGTGCCGGGCCGCGAGGACAGCAGGACCACCCGCTCGGCCAGCCGGACGGCCTCGCGGACGTCGTGCGTGACGAACACGATCGTGGTCCCGGTCGCCCGCCACACCCGCAGCAGCTCGCCCTGCAGGACGTCGCGGGTGATCGCGTCGAGCGCGGCGAACGGCTCGTCCATCAGCAGCAGGCCGGTCGTGTCGGAACCGGGGTCCCCGGCTCCCAGGCCGGTGGCCGCGGCCAGCGCGCGGGCCAGCGAGACCCGCTGCCGCATGCCGCCGGAGAGCTCGTGCGGGCGCTTGGCACCCACCCCCTCCAGCCGGACCAGCGACAGTAGCTCCTCGGCCCGCCGGGCGCGGGCCGCCCGGCCGTGCCCGGCGAGCCGCAGCGGGAGCTCGACGTTGCGCTGCGCGGTCAGCCACGGCATCAGCGCGGCCTCCTGGAACATGAACGACGGCCGCGCCGCACCGACCGAGACGGTGCCCGCGGTCGCGTCGTCCAGGCCGGCGAGCAGGTTCAGCAGCGTCGACTTGCCGCAGCCGGACGCGCCGAGCAGGCAGACGAACTCGCCGTCGGCGACCGTCAGGTCGATCCCCTTCAGCGCGTTCACCGCCGCCGGGCCGTGGCCGAATGTCTTGCCGACGCCGTGCAGCTGCACGGCGGCGGTGCCGTGGGTGCCGCGGGCGCCGTGGGCGCCGGTGATCTCGGCGAGATCGGTCGGTTCGGTGAGTTCGGTGAGATCGGCAGGCATCGGAGGTCCCCCTCGTCGGTGGTGGCGGTCGTCAGCTCGCGTCGAGCCCGGCCGGGTCGATCGCGGGCTCGCCGGCGGCCGCACGGACGGCGTTGATCGCGGTCGGGTCGAGGAAACCGGTGAGATCGGCGGCGGACTCGGCGATCTCCGCGGTCACGGCGTCGTCGGCCAGCTGTGGCCAGGTACCGGCCAGCGGATCGGTGTCGAAGGTCAGCTCGCCGAAGGCCCGGTCGAGCACCGGCTCGGACAGCGCGTTCCCGGTGATCTCCTGGATCGCCTGGTTGGAGACGGTGCGGGCCTGCTCGGGCTGCTCGCGGATGAACTCGATCGCCCGCTGCTCGGCGCGCAGGATCGCCTCGACGGTCTCCGGGTGCTGCTGCAGGAACTCGGTCCGGACGATGATCACCGTGGTCGGGAACTCGCCGTCCGGCCAGAGGGTCCGCTCGTCCAGGAAGACCGAGGCGCCGGCGTCGACCAGGCGCGAGCTCCACGGCTCGGGCAGCCAGCCGCCGGCGACCGCGCCCTGCTTGAACAGGTCGAGGGTGCGCGGGTTCTCGATGTTCTGCACGGTCACCGCGTCCGGCCCGTCGCCGATCGGGAGGTTGTTCTCCTTCAGCCAGGTCTTCAGCGCGACGTCCTGGGTGTTGCCCAGCTGCGGTGTCGCGATCGTCTTGCCCTTGAGCTGCTCGGGGGTGGTGATGTCCGGGGTGGTCACCAGCTGCGCACCGGCCGAGGTGGAGCCCGCGACCAGGCGGACCGCCTCGCCGCCGGAACGGGAGAACGCGTTGATCGCCGGGCCGGAACCGATGAAGGCCACGTCGATCGAGCCGCCGAGCAGCGCTGCGACCTGGTCCGGGCCGGCGTTGAAGGTCTGCGGGGTGAGCGCGGTGTCGCCGAGCTCCTCGGCGAACAGGCCGTTCTCGACCGAGATCAGCGCCGGGGCGTGGGTGATGTTCGGGAAGTAGCCGAGGCGGACCTCGGCGGCGGGGGAGGTCTCGCCCGAGGCGGCGGCGCCGCCTCGCTCCTCGGCGCGGGAGCAGCCGGCCAGTACGCCGACGGTGGCGAGCAGTGCGACGAGGACGGCGGCGGTGCGCCTCCGGGAACCGGAGCGCAGGACGTGCGGGGGCATCGGGACGTGGTCCTTCCGTGGTGGGGCCCGCGCCGGTGGAATCGGGCGCGGACGGGAGACGCCCGGTGCGGTCGCCGGGGGTCGGGATGTGCCGGGATCAGGGCACACCGGGGGAGCCGGTCGGGCCGGCGGCCGGGGAGACGGGGTCCCCCGGCGGAGGATCAGCGACAGTGCTCGCTGAAGGCCGGTGCACGCCGGCTGGGCCAGAACGGCTCGAGGCCGGTCGGGCGGACGGGGATCGTGCGGTGCCGCGCGCGGGATCGCGCAGCGATGGGTCGATCGCCCCGCGTCGTGGTGTCCGGAGCCTCGAGCACGCCCCGGAGACGCGGACCGGGACGCGATGGCCGTCCCTGGCACGTCGTCACCCGGACAGGGTGCGGTGCGGTCACCTCTCCGGACAACCCTCGGTCCACCGGCCAGGAAACGGGACACCCTGTCCGGACAACATCACCCGGATCCGGCGACCGGGTGTCCGTAGCTCGGGACGGCCGGATTATTCCGCACGCGTCGCAGGTCACTCCGGGTGCGCGCGGGTTGACACGGCGGTGGCCGGACTCCTTAGAGTCGATGGCGGACACCATCCGGAGCGGCCGAGAGACCTGGCTCGACGACGCCGCAGCAACCCCCCGCAGCACGCGGGTGCGGGTGCTCCTGCCGGGCACGATGGAGGGGATCATGCGGTCGGTGGCGGATCGGGTGCGCGGCGCGCACCACCCGCGGTACCGCAGGCACGTCGATCTGCGGCGGGTCACCAGCGCGGCCTGTCGCGGCTGAGCGCGTCCCCGCCTCCCACCTCTCACACACGTTCCGCCGCGCGTCGACGCGCGGCGAGGAAGCGATGCCCCGATGTCCGCACCGGACACCTCTGTCCCGCCCGCGTCGCCGCTGCACCTGGCGGTCGCGTTCGACGGCACCGGCTGGCACCCCGCCGCCTGGCGCGAGCCGGGTACCCGCCCCGGCGAGCTGTTCACCGCCCGGCACTGGGTGCAGCTGGCCCGCACCGCCGAGCGTGGCCTGCTCGACCTGATCACCATCGAGGACGGCCTCGGCCTGCAGTCCGGCGATCACCTCGCCGAGCCCGAGCGGCGCACCGACCGGGTCCAGGGCAGGCTCGACGCCTCGCTGGTCGCGGCCTTCCTCGCGCCGCTGACCTCGCGGATCGGGCTGGTCCCGACCGTCACCACCACACACACCGAGCCGTTCCACGTCGCATCGGCGCTGGCCACGCTCGATCACGACTCGCACGGCCGGGCCGGCTGGCGGGTGCAGACCTCGGTGCGCGCCGACGAGGCCGCGCACTTCGGCCGCAGGCAGATCCCCGCGGTCGGCCGGTCCGAGCTGGACACCCCGCGGGGCCGGGCGCTGGTCGCCGAACTGTTCGGCGAGGCCGCCGAGGTGGTCGACACGGTGCGCCGGCTGTGGGACTCCTGGGAGGACGGCGCCGAGATCCGGGACGCGCTCACCGGCCGGTTCGTCGACCGGGACCGGCTGCACACCGTCGACGTCGAGGCCGCGCACTTCGCCGTGCGCGGCCCGTCGATCGTGCCGCGGCCGCCGCAGGGCCAGCCGCTGGTGGCGTCGCTGTCGCACGGCTACGAGCCGTCGCTGCTCGCCGCGCGGGTCGGCGACGTCGTGTTCACCACCCCGCACGACGCAGACGACGCCGCCCGGGTGGTGGACCAGGTCCGCACCGCGGAGCGGGCCGCCGGCCGCACCGCGCCGCCGCTGCGGATCCTCGCCGATCTCGTCGTCGTGCTCGCCGGCACCGAGGCGGGCGCGCGGGACCGGCTGGCCCGGCTCGACGCCCGTGATCCGCTCTCCAGCGACGCGCTCGTCGTCGCCACCACCCCGGCCGGGCTCGCCGACCGGCTGCTCGACTGGCGGGCCGCCGGGCTCGACGGCTACCGGCTCCGCCCGGCCGTGCTGCCCACCGATCTCGACGCGATCGTCGACGGTCTGGTTCCCGAGCTGCAGCGGCGCGGCGCGTTCCGCACCGGCTACGCCGAGACCGGTCTGCGCGAACGCTTCGGGCTACCCCGTCCCACCAGCCGGTACGCGCCGCGGTCCGGCAGCGCGACCGTCCCGGCACTCCTCCCGGGGCTCGCCCCCGTGCCCGCCCCGACCACCACCGGGAGCCCCGCATGACCCGCAAGCAGATCGTCCTGGGTGCCTACTTCCCGGGCGTCAACCACGACACGGTGTGGAGCGATCCCGCCTCCGGCAGCCACATCGCGTGGGAGTCGTTCGAGCAGTGGGCCCGCACCGCCGAGCGTGGCGGCCTCGACCTGTTGTTCCTCGCCGAGGGCCTGCGGCTGCGCACCCGCGGCGGCGAGATCTTCGATCAGGACGTCGTCGGCCGCCCGGACACCTTCACGGTGCTCGCCGCGCTGGCCGCGGTGACCGAGCACATCGGGCTCGCCGGGACGATCAACTCCACCTACAACGAGCCCTACGAGCTGGCCCGCAAGTTCGCGACGCTGGACATCCTGTCCGGTGGGCGGGCCGCCTGGAACGTCGTGACCAGCTCGGACGCCCCGACCGGGGAGAACTTCCGGCGCGGCGCCTACCTCGGGCACCATCAGCGTTACGAGCGCGCCGGCGAGACGCTCGCCGCGGTCCGCGCGCTGTGGGATTCCTGGGGATCCGGCGCGGTCGTCGCCGACCAGGCCTCCGGGGAGTTCCTGTCCGACGCCCGGGTGGGCGACTTCGCGCTGTCGGGCAACCAGTTCGACATCGCGGGCCGGTTCAGCACGCCGCGCAGCCCGCAGGGTCACCCGGTGATCCTGCAGGCCGGCGAGTCGCCGGCCGGGCGGGACTTCGCCGCGGCGAACGCGGACGCGATCTTCTCCCGGTACCAGAGGTTCGACGAGGCCCGCGCCTTCTACGACGACGTCAAGGCCCGGGTCCGCCGGGCCGGGCGCGACCCGCACGAGGTCCGGATCCTGCCGAGCGCGGGCGTCGTGCTGGGGGACACCGACGCCGAGGCCCGGGAGCGGCACGAGCACATCCACGACCTGCAGGTGGACCCGTGGACCTCGATCGTGCTCGCCGAGATGGTGTGGAATCGGGACCTGTCGTCCTACGACCCGGACGGCCCGCTGCCCGACGTCGACCCCACCCCGGAGGCGCCGCGCTGGATCGAGGGCCGGGCCCCGCTCACCCAGGATCCGCACGCCACCGCGGCCGCCTGGCGGGAGATCGCCGCGGCCAACGGGTTCAGCCTGCGTGAGACCGTGAAGCACGTCTTCGACCGGGCGGTGTTCGTCGGCACCCCGGAGCACGTCGCCGACGAGATCGACCGCTACGTGCAGTCCGACGCGAGCGACGGCTTCATCCTCGGATCGCACGTCACTCCGTCCGGGCTCGACGAGATCGTCGAGCGGGTGGTGCCGATCCTGCAGGAGCGCGGCGTGTTCCGGACCGGCTACGACGGCGGCACACTGCGCGAGAACCTCGGCCTCGCACCGCCCGCCCGGTTCGGTGAGCGCCGGAACTCCGGGCGGCGCGCGGCGGTGGCGTCGTGAAGCTGCGCCGTCCGTCGTTCCCGTGGCGGGTGCCGCTGCCCGGGCTCCCCGCAGGCCGCGGCGCGGTGCTGCTCGCGGCCACCGCGCTGACCCTGACCGCCTGCGGCTCCGGTGCCGCCGGCGCGGCCGCCGGGGAGCCGCGGCCCGGCGGGACGCTGGTGTTCGCGGTCTCCTCCGACCAGGGCTGCGCCGATCCGCAGCAGGTGGCGTCGAACGACTCGATCTACTCGCTGCGCCAGGTCGTCGACTCGCTCACCGACCAGGACCCGGAGACCGGCGAGATCGTCCCGTGGCTGGCCACCGAGTGGTCCTCCGACGACGACGCGACCGCCTGGACGTTCACCCTGCGCGAGGGGGCGACCTTCTCCGACGGCACCCCGGTCGACGCCGAGGCGGTGCAGGCCAACTTCGACCGGATCCCCGAGCTCGGCGCCCGCGGGGTCCTGCCGAAGGGCTACCTCGCCGGGTACGCGGGTACCGACGTCGCGAGCCCGACCGAGTTCACCGTGCGCTTCGAGCAGCCGAACGTGCAGTTCCTGCAGGGCACCTCGACGCACAGCCTGGGCCTGCTCTCCCCGGCGAGCGTCGCCGGGACCGATGAGGAGCGCTGCGCCGGAGTGATCGGCTCCGGGCCGTTCACCCTCGAGTCGTACGTGAAGGACGACGTCACCGTCCTGGCGAAGCGCGCCGGCTACGACTGGGGCTCGTCGCTGTTCACCCGGCCCGGCGAGGCCTATCTCGATCGTGCCGAGTTCCGGGTCGTCCCGGAGTCCGGTGTGCGCTCGGGCAGCCTGCAGTCCGGCGAGATCGACGCGATCGCCAGCGTCGGGCAGCAGGACGAGGCGCCGCTGACCGCCGCCGGTGTCGAGCTGGCGGCCCGGCCGAACCCGGGCATCCCGTTCGGGATCAGCTTCAACCACGAGACCCCGCTGGGCGCCGACGCCGCGGTCCGCGAGGCCGTGTCGCGGGGCATCGACCGGGCCGAGCTGGTGACCGCCGTGCACCCGACGCAGACCGTCGCGGCGACCAGCTCGCTGTCCTCGACCACGCCGGGCTACGCCGATCAGTCCGCGCTGATCGAGCACGACGCGGCGGCGGCCACCGCCGCACTGGACGCCGCGGGCTGGGTGCCCGGGCCGGACGGCATCCGGGTCAAGGACGGCCGGCCGCTCACCCTGCCGCTGACCTTCGCGCAGAACATCGCGACCGCCAAGCCGTCGCTGGAGCTGATCCAGCAGCAGCTGCGCCGGATCGGGATCGACCTGCAGCTGCGCGAGGTGCAGATCTCCGAGTCCCCGGTCATCCAGCAGAACGGCGACTTCGTCGCCCTGTGGGGCAACCTGACCCGGGCTGACCCGGACATTCTCCGGTCGCAGTACTGGACCGGCGGGAACAACTACTACCGGCTCCCGCCGAGCCCGCTCGACGACGCGCTGGCCGGCCAGGCCGCCACCACCGACGAGGCCCGGCGTGCCGAGCTGGCCGGGACGGCGCAGCGGCTGCTCGCCGAGGGCAGGCACAACGTGCCGGTGGTCGAGCTGACCACAGTGCTCGGTGTCGGCCCGACGGCGCACGACGTCGCCTTCGACGCGTCGTCGCGGATCCAGCTGCACGACACCTGGAAGTCCGGATGAGTACCGCCGACGTGCTTTTTCCCGCGGAGGCGGCATGAGTACCGCCGACGTGCTTTTTCCCGCGGAGGCGGCATGAACACCCCGTATCTGCTGCGCCGGCTCGGCCTGGCCGCCGTCGTCGCATGGGCGGCGTGGACGGTGTCGTTCGTCGTGCTCTACCTGCTCCCCGGCGACCCGGTGGCCACCATGGCCGCCGGGGCCGGGGACGGCGAGCAGCTCGGCCCGGCCGAGCTGGACGAGCTGCGCGCCCGCTACGGGCTCGACCAGCCGCTGATCGTCCAGTACGTGACGAAGCTGCTGGCCGCGGTGCAGGGCGATCTCGGGACCTCGTTCGCCACCGGGCAGCCCGTCCGGTCGGCGATCGCCGAGGCGCTGCCCCCGACCCTGCAGATGGCGGGGGCGGCGCTGCTGGTGGCGATCGTCGGCGGCACCGCCGTCGCCGTCGCCGCGACCTGGACCCGCCGCCCGTGGCTGCGTCAGGTGCTGGCCGGGCTGCCGTCGCTGGCGGTGTCGCTGCCGGTGTTCTGGATCGGGCTGATGCTGGTGCAGCTGTTCTCGTTCCGGCTCGGCTGGCTCCCGTCGGTCGGTGACCGGGGAGTCGCCGCGCTGGTGCTCCCGGCGATCACGCTCGGCCTGCCGACCGGTGCGCTGATCGCCCAGGTGCTGGCGAAGAGCCTCGGCCAGACCCTGGAGGCGCCGTTCGTCACCACCGCGCGGGCCAAGGGGGTCGGCCCGGCCGCGGTGCACCTGCGACACGCGCTCGGCAACGCCGTCATACCCGCGCTGACGGTGCTCGGCTACGTGGTGGGCAACGTGCTCGCCGGAGCCGTCGTCGTCGAGACGGTGTTCACCCGGCCCGGTCTGGGCCGGCTCACGGTTGCCTCGGTCGGGGTGCAGGACATCCCGGTCGTGCAGGGCGTCGTGCTGTTCGCCGCGCTGACGTTCGTCGTGGTCAACCTGCTCGTCGATCTCGCCTACCCGCTGCTCGATCCGAGGGTCGCCGTCACCGCAGGTGCCCGGTGACTCCGGTGAGCCTGGCAACCCCGTTCCCGCACGGAGGTGCGTCATGACCGAGCTGCTGGACCGCGCCGCACGCGGCGCCCCCGATCCCGCGGCCCGCCCCGGCTCCGGCGGCCGCGGCGGAACCGGCCGGGCCGGGCGGCACGGTGGTGGTCCCGCCCGGTTCGGCCGGTTCCTGCGTGCCCGGCCCGGACTGGTCGCGGCGATCGCGATCGTGCTGCTGGTGCTGACGGCCGCGGTCGTCCCGGGGCTGCTCGCCCCCGGGGACCCGGCGATCGGCGACACCGCGGACCGGATGCTCCCGCCCGGCCCCGGGCACTGGTTCGGTACCGACCACCTGGGCCGGGACGTGTGGACCCGGGTCGTGCACGGGGCGTCGCTGTCGTTGCAGGCGACCGTGATCGCGGTGGCCGTCGCGCTGATCGCCGGTGGCCTGATCGGCCTGGTCGCCGGGTTCGCCGGTGGCTGGGTGGACGAGATCCTGATGCGCGTCGTGGACGTGCTGCTCGCGATCCCGGCGATCCTGCTGTCACTGGCCCTGATCACCGCGCTGGGCTTCGGCACGGTGAAGGTGGCGATCGCGGTCGGCATCGCCAGCGTGGCGAGCTTCGCCAGGGTGATGCGCGCCGAGACGCTGCGGGTGCGCCGTTCGCTCTACGTGGAGGCCGCCCGGGCGGTGGGCACCCGCGCTCACGTGACGTTGCTGCGGCACGTGCTGCCGAACGCGGCCGGACCGGTCGCGGTGCTCGCCGTGCTGGAGTTCGGGCTGGCGATCCTTGCGATCTCGGCGCTGTCGTTCCTCGGCTACGGTGCGCCGCCACCGGCGTCGGAGTGGGGTTCGTTGGTCGCCGACGGCCGCAACTACCTGGCCGTCGCCTGGTGGATGTGCGCGATGCCCGGCCTGGTGATCGCGGCGACCGTGCTGTCGGTGAACCGGATCTCGCGGGCCCTGGACGGCGAGTGGAGGCGATCGGCATGACCGGGCAGCTGTTGTCGGTCCGCGACCTGGAGATCACCTACCGCGGTTCGGCGGGGCCGGTGCACGCCGTGCGCGGGATCGATCTCGACGTGGCCCCGGGCGAGGTCGTCGCGATCGTCGGCGAGTCCGGGTCCGGCAAGTCGACGCTGGCCCAGGCGGTGCTCGGGCTGCTCCCGGAGAACGGCTCGGTCACCGGCGGGTCGATCGCGCTGTCCGGCACCGGTGAGCTGACCGGGCTGGCGGAGAAGGCGTACCGCGCCGTGCGCGGTGCCCGGATCGGCCTCGTCCCGCAGGATCCGGGCGTCGGCCTGAACCCGGTGCAGCGGGTCGGCGAGCAGGTCGCCGAGGTGTTGCGCACGCACGGCCTGGCCGACCGGCGCTCGGCGGCCGCCCGGGCCGTCGAGCTGCTGGAACGGGCCGGGCTCACCGATCCGGCGACCCGCGCCGGGCAGTACCCGCACGAGCTGTCCGGCGGGATGCGCCAGCGGGTGCTGATCGCGATCGCGATCGCCGCCGATCCGGCGCTGGTCGTCGCCGACGAGCCGACGAGCGCACTGGACGCGACCGTCGCCCGCCGGATCCTGGACCATCTCGACACGCTGCGCCGCGGATCCGGTACCGCGCTGCTGCTGATCACGCACGATCTGGCGGTGGCCGCCGACCGGGCGGACCGGATCGTCGTCATGCGGCACGGGCTGATCGTCGAGCAGGGGCCTGCGGCGGAGCTGCTGGCCGGTGCGACCGAGGAGTACACCCGGGAGCTGCTGGCCGCGGCGCCCGGGCTGGCCGTGACCGCGCCGCCGCCGCGGCCCGCGGTCGATCCCACCGGGGTCCCGATCGCGGAGGTCCGGGACCTGGTGAAGGAGTTTCCGCTGCCGCGGGTGCGCGGGCAGTGGCGGCGCCCCACGCACCGGGCGGTGGACGGGGTGTCGTTCAGTATCGCCCGCGGCGAGACCCTCGCACTGGTCGGCGAGTCCGGATCGGGCAAGTCGACGACGGCGCGGCTGCTGCTGCGGCTCGAGGACCCGACATCGGGCGAGATCCTGATCGACGGCGAGGACGTCACCCGGGTCCGCGGCGAGGCGTGGCGGCGGCTGCGGCGCCGGGCCCAGCTGGTCTACCAGAACCCGTACGCCTCGCTGGACCCGCGGTTGCGGGTGCGCGAGATCGTCACCGAACCGCTGCGGGCGTTCTCCGTGGGCAGCCCGGCCGAGCAGGCGGACCGGGCGGCCGAGCTGATCGGCCGCGTCGCGCTGCCCACCGAGCTGCTCGAACGCCGGCCCGCGGAGTTGTCCGGTGGGCAGCGGCAGCGGGTCGCGATCGCCAGGGCGCTGGCGCTGTCGCCGGACCTGGTGGTCTGTGACGAGCCGGTGTCGGCGCTGGACGTGTCGGTGCAGGCCCAGGTCCTGGAGCTGCTCGCCGAGCTGCAGGAACGTGACGGGCTGGCCTATCTGTTCATCTCGCACGACCTGGCCGTCGTACGCCGGGTCGCGCACCGCACCGGGGTGCTGCGGGACGGGGTGCTGCGCGAGCTGCGGCCGACCGCCGAACTGTTCGACGACCCCCGCGACGACTACACCCGGGAGCTGCTGGCCGCGATCGCCGGCCGCCGGGCGGAGGTCGCCCGGTGAGCCGTCCGGTGATCTGCCCGGTGAGCCGCACCGTCACGTCGCGGCGCCGGTTCGTCGACTTCGGTCGCACCCACACCACGCTCTGTCGCCCCGGCCGGACGACCGCATCCCGACCGCACCGCAGAGCCCAGGAGACCGCCGTGAGCACACCCGTCCGTGCCCTTCCGACCGACCACACCACCCGATCCCGCGCCGTGGATCCCGGTGCCCAGCTGCTCGACGGCCTGGAGGCCCTCGTCCGGCGGCACCGGGCGCTGGCCCACGACGACGCCGACACGCTGCACGCCGAGCTGATCACCGCCGAGGTGGCCCAGCAGCTGGCGGTGGCGCGCAACGCGCTGCGCCGCATCCCGCGGTCGGCCTGACCGACATCGAGGGCCGACATCGAGGGCCCGGCACCGGGCGCGCATTCCCGGTGCCGGGCCCTCGATGTCCGGTGCGGCTACCCGACCTCGTCGAGCTTGCCGGTCGCGACGTCGAACACGAACCCGCGGATCGAGTCCTTCTTCGGTACGAACGGGTTCGCCTTGATGCGGGCGATCGACTGCCGCACATCGGCGCCGAGGTCACGGAACGACTCCGGGGCCCACTCCGGCTTGATACCGATCTCGTCCTGGATCGACGCCCTGAAGGCGTCGTCGGTGAAGGTCAGCATCCCGCAGTCGGTGTGGTGGATCAGGATGATCTCCTCGGTCCCGAGGAGCCGCTGGCTGATCGCCAGCGAGCGGATCTCGTCGTCGGTGACCACACCGCCGGCGTTGCGGATGACGTGCGACTCGCCCTCCTGCAGACCGAGGACGCGATAGACGTCGATCCGGGCGTCCATGCAGGCGACCACGGCGAGCTTGCGGGACGGCGGCAGCGGGAACGGGCCGGAGAAGGACTCGGCATAGCGGGCGTTGTTCTCGAGCAGTTCGTCGGTGACGGACACGGGTGCTCCTGTGCAGTGGGGGAGCGCGGGCGTCGAACCCGCGCGGAAACGCACGGGACGGCCACGCGGCGACCCACCGGCACGTGGTGTGCGGAGGGTCGCTACGCGGCCCACCGACAGAACTCGTCGAACTGCACGACCCGGCGGCTGGGCCAGAACGGCTCGAGCCGGGTGCGCATCACCGCATGATTCGACCGCGTCCGGTCCCCGCACGCAAGGCGCGGACCGGTGGACTCTTCGATCGGCAGCACCGGCGGCACGAGCGGCCGGCCGGAGTCCGGGGAATGATCAGCTGTCCGGTCCGGTGAAGAACTCCAGTGCGATGTTGTCCGGATCGCGGAACGAGATACCGCTGCCGTAGTGCGCCCGCTTGATCCCGTCGTGGCCGATCCCGAGCTCGGTCAGGCGCTGCGCCCACCGCTCCAGCTCCGCGTGCGAGCCGACCGCGAACCCGACGTGATCGAGGCCGGTGCGCTGCTCGTCGAACGGTTCGCCGGACTCCCGGCCCTGGTGGGTGTGCAGCCCGAACAGCATGCCGCCGTCCAGCGCGAAGACGGTGTGGTGGAACCGGCCACCCTCCTCGTCCTCGTCGAGGACGGGCTCGGTGCCGAACAGCGCCGCGTACCAGCGGGTGCTGCGATCGAGATCACTGACGGTCAGCGCGACGTGCTGCAGTCCCGGAAAGGCCACGATGGAGCTCCCTTGCTTCTCGTGTGGGGATATCGCCACGTGTCTATCAGTCGTGGTCGTCGCGCCGGGCCCTCCAACAGGACGGGGCGGGACCCGGGAGATTCCCGTGGTCCCGCCCCGTGTACCCGGTGATCAGCTGGCGGGCATGAGCACCTTGTCGATCACGAACACGGTCGCGTTCGAGGTCGGGATGTTGCCGCAGAGCACGGCGGCGGTGTTGCCCTGGCCGTCGGTCACGGTCGGGGCGTCAGCGGTGCCGCCGATGGTCAGGTCGCCGCCGGCGAGCTCGGTCAGCGTGCCCTTCTCGACGATGCCCTCGGCGTCCAGACGCTCCGGCGTCACGTGGTAGGAGAGCAGGCCCTGCAGCTGCTCGGTGTCGGCGAGCAGCGCGTTGAACTGCTCCTCACCGAGCTGCTCCTGGACCGCCTCGAAGGCCGGGTTCGCCGGGGCGAACACGGTGATGGCCTCCTGCTGGTTCAGCGTGTCGGCCAGGCCGGGCACCTCGCCGACCGCGGTCACCAGGGTGCTGAGCAGCGGGTTGCTGCCCGCGGCGGTGGCGACCGGCTGCGGGCCCATCGCGTTCAGCGAGCCGGGCTCGTCGCCCTGCGGAAGCTGGCCGCAGGCCGGGCCGAACACGTCGTCGTTGGTGGTGACACCGTCGGCGGCGGCCGGCTCGGCCGGGGCCGACGACATCGCCGGCGGGGCGGAGGCGGCCGGCTCGGCCGGCTCGTCGCCGCCCATGCCGCCACAGGCGGTGAGGCCGAGGGAGAGGGCCGCCAGGAGTCCGACGGTGGCCATGGTGCGAGATGCGCGCATTGTGATTTCCTTTCGAGATGATGCCGGGCGAAGAATGCTGTAGTTATTTTTTCCGGTGTCGAGATGTTGTTCGTGTCGAGCCGGCTGTCCGGTTCGGACGGATGGAGTTTTTTTTCGAGAAGATTCCGGGTTTTCCGGAAAATGCCAGGGCGGTGCCCGGGAACGACGCGTCGCGGGCTCAGGCGACGGTGAGGATCACCTGCGGCTGACCCGTCGCACCGTCCGGGATCGGATCGACGCGCTCCTCGGTCTGGGTCAGGCCGCGCCGGTCGGTGGCACGTGCGGTGAGGGTGTGGCTGCCCGGTTCGAGATCGAGCTCGGCCGTCCACATCCGCCAGGTGTTCGGATTGACCTCGGTGGCCAGTTCGGCCCGTACCCACGGCCCGCCGTCGGCCCGGACCTCGACCTGCGCGATCCCCACCGGCTGCGCCCAGGCGACTCCGGCGACCCGGACCCGTCCGGCCGGCTGCTCGGAGAACCCGGTCGGGGCGTCGATCCGGCACTGGGTCTTGATCGGTGCCCGCTCACCCCAGCCGCGGTCGCGCCAGTAGACGGTGCGGTCGGCGAACGTGGTCAGCTCGATCTCGGCCAGCCACTTCGTCGCCGAGACGTACCCGTAGAGACCTGGCACCACCATCCGCACCGGGAACCCGTGCTCGACGGGCAACGACTCGCCGTTCATGCCCAGCGCGAGGATCGCGCCGCGGCCCGGCTCGAGGACGGTCGCGGTCGGGGTGCCGGCGGTCCAGCCGTCGCGGCTGGTGGAGACGATCTGATCGGCCGCCGGATCGACGCCGGCCTCCAGCAGCAGCGGCGCCAGGTCGACACCCACGAAGTTCGCGGTGGACACCAGGTTGCCGCCGACGGTGTTGGAGACACAGGTCATCGTGATCGTCCGCTCGACCAGCGGACGGGCCATCAGGTCGTCGAAGTTGAGGGTGATCTCGCGATCGACCCGGCCGTGGATGCGCAGGCTCCAGTCCTCGGCGCGCACGGCGGGGATCTGCAGGGCGACGTCGATCCGGTAGAAGTCCGCGTTCGAGGTGACGAACGGGACCGTGCCGAACCGGGCGAATCCCGCGGACTCCGGGATCGCCGGCGCACGCTCGGTGAGCCGGGCCATCGCCAGCCGCCGGGTCACGGTGGCCCGGGACTCGGCGATGCCGCGCCCGGAGGCGGCCAGCGCGACGCCGGCACCACCGGCGACCAGCGACCCCACCGCGACAGCTGCCGAGGCACCGGCGAGTACCGTCCGGCGGCGGACCGGGGTCGCGGCCGGTCCGTCGCCGGACGAGATCGGGCCGGCAGGATCGGCCGGACCGGGGGGACCGGCGGGACCGGTTGCGCCGGCGGCTCCGGGCGCGCTGTGCCGGGCCGCGGCCGCCGACCTCGCGAGGTGGTGCAGGCCGAGTTGGGTGAGCAGCCCGACGACCAGCGCGGTGAGCGGTGCGAACACGTCCGACGGCCGGGCGGCGGGCCCGGCGAGCACGGCCACCGTCGAGACGACGCCCAGCAGTACCACCGCGAGGGTGCCGGGCAGTGGCCGGTGCCGGGCGGCGAGGCCCGCCGCCGCCCCGGCGAGCATCAGCAGCACCGCGGTCCCGGCGAGGAGCACCGGCTTGTCGGCCGTGCCGAACGCGGATTTCGCGAACTCGACCACCGGCTGCGGGGAGAGCCGCACGACGGCGTCGCCGACCGCGACGAACGGTGACGACGCCGGTGCGAGCAGCCCCGCGACCAGATGGCCGGAGGCCACCGCGGCGATGATGGCGAGCAGTTCCACCATGATCGCCACCGACCGCGACAGAACGGTGCTCGCTTTTACCGGGGCCCGCTCGTCGGTGGTCACACCTGTTCTTCGAGAATGCGGGCCCTGCTGGTTCGGATGAATTCTCCGGCGTGCCGATGCGCGCCGGCTGAGCGGTTCCGGACGGGGCGGGCCCGGTCAGGTCAGCCCGAGCCGCTCGGTGTTCGACCCGAGCGTCTCGGGGGCAGGCGCGGTCGTGGCCGCGGGTACGGCGCCGGTGCGCTGGTTCGGCGGCGCGGCGTCCCCGGTGGAGTGCTGGGTGGCGTGCTGGGTGGTGTCCGATGGCGGGTCGGCGGGCTGTTCCGTCGGCGCGGGGACGGGCGTCGAGGGTGGGGTCGGCGCGGGGAGCGCGGTGTCGGCACCCAGACCCATCTGCGCCGCCGCCGTGCGGATCGCGTCGACGACCAGCAGCAGCGCCGCCCGGCGCCCGGAGTTCGTACGGTAGGCCAGCGACACGGTCCGGGTGAGGGCGTCGCCGAGGGCCACCACGTCGACCCCGGGGGGCCGCA
Organism: Pseudonocardia autotrophica; assembly: GCF_003945385.1. NCBI lineage: Bacteria > Bacillati > Actinomycetota > Actinomycetes > Pseudonocardiales > Pseudonocardiaceae > Pseudonocardia > Pseudonocardia autotrophica. Next base: position 4,671,130 of record NZ_AP018920.1, on the reverse strand, counting down.
GCGCCAGGCCCAGGTCGGACACGAGCGTCACGCCCAGCCCGGCCGAGACCATCGCCATCGCGGTGGCCTGCTCCTCCACCTCGTGGTCGATCCGCGGGACGTACCCGGCCGCCTGGCAGGCGAGCCGCGCGGCGTGCCCGAAGTGCGAGCGGGCCGGGGACATGATCCACGGGTGCTCGGCGAGCTCGGCCATCGTGACGCTCGCGGCGGGCACCGCACCGGCGGGGACCGCGGCGTAGAGCCGCTCGACGGCGATCACCGCGCGTTCCAGGCTGCGGTCCCAGGTCATCGGGTAGTTGGAGTAGTCGATGACGAACGACAGGTCGAGTTCGCCGTCGCGGACCGCGGCCGCCGTCTCCTCGGGGGCCAGCTCGCGGCTGCGGACCACCACCCCCGGATGCGTACGGGCCAGCGCGGTCAGTGCGTCGGGTAGCAGCCCGGACGCCACCGACGCCCACACCCCGGCCGTGACCTTCGCCGAGACCGACTCCCCGGCCTCCTCGATGGCCTGGGTCGCGCGTTCCACCGCGGCGAGAATCCCCTCGGCGTGCTCGGCCAGCAACACTCCGAGGTCGGTCAGTTGCACGCGGCGACCACGCCGTTCGAACAAGCGGGCACCGACGTCGCGTTCGAGCTGGGCGAGCTGCTGGGACACCGCCGACGCGGTGTAGTGCATAGCCGTCGCGGCCGCGGTGATCGTTCCGCGTCGGTGCAGCTCACGCAGCATCCGGAGGCGGGGCAGCGACAGGTCCATGAACCGGAGCCTAGGCGTTGTGCAGGAACGGTGAACACCGCCGTGAATGATCCGTAAATGGACGCGGTGGCAGGTCCGGCCGCACGCTGGGGTCACCGGTCGATCAGCCATGGACCGGGGGGACGACGAGGTCCGCAACAGGCTAAGACGCGACCGGCGTGGCCCCAGGCCAGGCGACCGGCACGAGCACGAGGAGGTGGGTCGCCATGACCACGATGCAGAACCCCGCCGGCAGCACCGCCCAGCAGGTGGCGGCGCAGACCGCCCCGGCCGTCCCCGGTATCGGCGCCACGCCCGTCGCCCCGGCCGTCCGCCGCTCCGAGCCGTACATGCGCCTGCAGTGGAACGACTCGATCACCGGTGCGGTCGGCTACCTGGTGGTGCACACCCTGCGCGGCGGTCTGGCCACCGGAGGCACCCGGATGCGCGCCGGCTGCACGCTGAGCGAGGTCGAGGATCTGGCCCGCGGGATGGCCAACAAGACCGCGACCTTCGACCTGCCCGTCGGCGGAGCGAAGGGCGGCATCGACTTCGACCCGAAGGACCCGCGCGCCGTCGAGGTGCTGGAGCGGTTCTGCGAGGCCATGCGCCCGTGGATCGACCGGCACTGGGTCACCGCTGAGGACCTGGGCGTTCCGCAGCACCTGATCGACGAGGTCTTCGGCCGGCTCGGCCTCGGCCAGAGCTACCACGCCGCGATCAGCCGTGCCGACGACCCGGAGGCCACCCTGCAGCGGGTCCGCAAGGGCCTCTCCGCGAAGGTCGAGGGCGGTTTCGAGCTCGGTGACGTGATCGGCGGCTACGGTGTCGCGCACGCCTGCCTGGCCGCCGCGGTCTCCTGGGGCCAGGTCCCCGCCGAGACCACGGTCGCGATCCAGGGCGTCGGCACGATGGGCGGCGCGGCCGCCTACTACCTGCACGAGGCCGGTGTGAAGGTCACCACGGTGGCCGACGCCGCGGGCACCCTGCACTGCGCCGACGGGCTCGACGTCCCCGCGCTGCTGGACCTGCGGGACGGCTACGGCGAGATCGACCGCACCCGGCTGCCCGCGGGGGTCGAGGAGCTGCCGCGCAACGCGATCCTCTCCTCCGAGGTGGACATCCTGGTGCCGGCCGCGATCTCGTACGCGATCACCCCGGACAACTCGTTCGACGTCCGTGCGCGGGTCGTCGTGGAGGCCGCGAACGCCGCGACCACCCCGGAGGCCGAGGCCATGCTCGCCGCTCGCGGCGTCCCGGTGCTGCCGGACTTCGTCGCGAACGCCGGTGCGGCCGTCTGGGCGTGGTGGATGCTGCTCGGCGAGGTCGACGACCAGCCGCAGAACTCGTTCGACCGGCTCCGCAGCGTGATGCACGCCAAGGTCGCCTCGCTGCTGGCCGCGTGGGCGGAGGAGGGCGTCACTCCGCGCGAGAGCGGGCACCGCTGGGCCGACGACCCGGCCCCGACGACCGGCCCGGTCGTCATTCCCTGATCACGGGTTGCACCCGGTGGGCCCGGACCGGCACGGTCCGGGCCCACCGGCGTGTGTGGGGGCCGGGCGAGGTGGCCGTGCCGGCACGGTCGCTTGACCTGGAGCGCGCTCCAGGCCGGATGCTTGCCGCATGAGCACCCCGCAGATCGTCCTCGGCGCGATGAACTTCGGCACCCGCGTCGACACCGGCACGGCGTTCGACCTGCTCGACCGGTTCGTCGAGCGCGGCGGCGAGTGGATCGACACGGCCGACGTCTACGCGTTCTGGAACGACCCGTCCGGTGACGGCGGCCAGAGCGAGCGGGTCATCGGATCCTGGCTCGCCGCGCGCCCCGGCGTGCGTGACCGGGTGCGGATCTCCACCAAGACCGGCGTCCGTGGCGGGCTCGGCCCGGCCACCGTGACCGAGGCCGCCGCAGGCAGCCTGCGCCGGCTCGGGACCGAACGCGTCGACCTCTACTGGGCGCACACCGACGACCGGGATGCCGATCCGGCCGCGACGGCCGAGGTGTTCGGCGGGCTCGTCGAGCGCGGCATCGCCGACCGGATCGGGGCGTCCAACCACACGTCGTGGCGGGTGCAGCGGTTGCGCGGGCTGGCCGCGGCACGAGGGATCCCGGCTTTCGGCGCCGTCCAGTTGCGGCACTCCTACGTGGTGCCGCGGCCGGGCGCCGCGCTGCCCGACGTCGGACACGTGCTGCTCTGCGCGGACGCCGCCGATCTCGCGGCGGCGGAGAACCTGGAGCTCTGGGCCTACACCCCGCTGGTGAACGGTGCCCTCAGCCGGACCGACCGCACCCTTCCCGAGGCCTACGACCACCCCGGCACGGTGGCCCGGCTCGCCGCGCTGGACGCGGTCGCCGCGGATCTCGGAGCCACCCGCAACCAGGTCGTACTGGCCTGGCTGCTCGCCGGCGGCAGCGGGCGCAGCGGGCGAACCGGGGATCTCGCCGTCCCACCGGCGTGGCCACTGGTCGGCGTCAGCGGGATCGGACAGCTCGACGAGGTGCTCGACGCCCGCGATCTGGTGCTCGATGCGGCCGCGCGCGAGCGGCTGGACACCGCGGCATGACGGTGCTCGGAGACGGACCGTGCTCGGCGGGCGAGGCCGCCCGGCGGACCGGGCTCACCGTCGACACCCTGCGCTACTACGAGCGGGTCGGGCTGGTCCCGCCGCCCGCCCGGGACCGTGCCGGGCACCGGATCTACACCGACGAGGACCTCGTCTGGATCGGCATGGTCGGCTGCCTGCGATCGGCCGGTCTGGGCATCTCCGACCTGCGGGAGTTCCGGACCCGGCTCGACGACCGGGCGGGTGCGGACGATCTGACGTCGTTCCTGACCGCGCACCGGGCCGAGCTGCTCGCGCGCCGGGCCCGGCTGGACGCGGCGCTCGCCGTGCTGGACGAGAAGATCGCGCACTACGGGCCGGGCTGAGCCGGGCTCAGTCCGTGTGGTTGCCCCGGTCGTCCCGGCCGCTCCGGTCGCCCCGGTCGCGCTCGTCGCGGTGGATCTCGTCGTACCGGCGGCGGGCCTCGACGTGCTGCTCGGATCGCCGGGCCTCCCGGGTGGAGGCCGCCGCGCCGACCGGGTAACCGGCCTTCATCACCCGCGTCTCGGCGGCCTCGACCACGTAGACCATCGAGTAGAAGAACCCGATGAACGCGCCCGCCAGGATCGCGCCGAGCCGCACCCACGGCGGACCCGGCACGACCAGGTAGAGCAGCGCCAGCAGCGGGGCCAGCTGGACGGCCGTGCGGGCCAGGTGCCGGAGCCACCAGGTCCGGCAGGTGACGTCGTGCAGTACCCAGCGCCGGTGGCGCTCGGGCAGCCGGGCACCGAAGGCGTAGGCCAGCCAGCGGAAGGGGTTCGGGCGGTGCATGACGTCCTCCAAGTCAGGTGACCCTAACCCGGCGAGCCGCGGGTGCATCGGATGCCCCCGGGTGGCTGATGAGCAGCGCGAGCGAGCCGCCCCGCAGACGTTCGGGCGGGCGGCAGTGACGGGTACGGATCAGGTCAGGCCCCTCTCTCCTCGCGGCGCATCGACTCGCCGCCGTCCGGAGCACCGACGGCGGACGGCGGCGACGACGGCCCGGAGCGGTGTTGCCGCGCTCGTCATGGTCGACCGTCCTGGCGCGCAACCACAACCCGGCGGGGGCCACCGGTGCAGCCGGCGCGCAGATCCGTGCGCCGCAGGACCGGTCCGACCGCCATATCGTCCGGTTTCCCGCTTCGGCGCCGCCTACACCCGTGCGGCGGTGCGGGCCTGCACACACCGGCCCCGCGAGCTGCCCGGCCGAGGCGGTCCGGTGCCGCGCTGCCGGGGCGCGCGGAAGTCGGGTGCGCGGCGCGGGTGGATCACCTAGCCTGCCCGGCGTGGCAGCGTACCTACGCCTGCGCGTCGCCTGACGGCGGCGCCCGAGCATCCTTCCCGCGGCACCGCCGTCCCCGCAGCCGGTCCTGAACCACTGCCGGGCGGCGCTTTCGTGCGCGTCCGGCTCCCTCCCCGGGAGCTTCCCTTGGCACGCCCACTCGGCCGTCACGAGCACGGCCAGAACTTCCTCATCGACCCGTCCGTCCCCGCCTCGCTGAGCGTCGTCGTCGCCGGGTACCCGGCGCGCCCGATCCTCGAGCTCGGCGCCGGTGACGGCGCCCTCACCGCCGCGCTGCTCGACCTGGACCGGCCGGTCACCGCCGTCGAGATCGACCCGCACCGGGTGCAACACCTGCGCCGCCGCTTCGGTGCGCGGGTCACCGTCCGGCACGGCGATCTCGTCCGCGAGCGGCTCGACCGGCCGGTCGACGTCGTCTCCAACGTCCCGTACGCCCTGACCACCCCGCTGCTGCGCCGACTGCTGGGCGCCCCGCAGTGGGCGCACGCACTGCTCCTGCTGCAGTGGGAGGTGGCGCGCAAACGGGCCGCGGTCGGCGGGACGACGGCGCTGACCGCCCGCTGGTGGCCGTGGTTCGGCTTCCGGCTGGTCGGCCGGGTCCCGGCCCGCGCGTTCCGGCCCGTCCCCTCGGTGGACGGCGGGATCCTGGAGATCACGCGGCGGGCGTGTCCGCTGGTCGACGGCCCGGCCGGGCCCTACCAGCGGATGGTCGATCAGGTGTTCACCGGCCGGGGCCGCGGTGTGGTCGACGTCGTCGCGCGGCGGTACGGCCGGGCGACCGCACGGGCCTGGGCGGCCGGCGCCCGGCTCGACGCGCGCACGCTGCCCCGGGACCTGGGCCCGGAACACTGGGCGGAGCTGTACGCGCTGGTGCGGGCCCGCTGACCCCGGCGACGGCGAGCGGCGCACCCGGAAGCCGGACCCCCGTCCCGGTGATCCCGATCGCCCCCGGGCCCGGCCGGGCGTCCCACGACCGGGTGGATCCCGCCGAGGTGTGCCACGCCCGCACGCCCGGCCCCGCTCCGTTGTGATCGTCTCACCCCCGGCCGACCGGCGACCGGGGGAGTGGACATGACGAGGCGGGTGCGCGACGGGATGGTGACCGTTGCCGTCACCGCTGTGCTCACCGTGCTGCTGCCGGCGTCCACCCCGGCCGGTCCCGTCTCCGCGGCGGATCCCGCGCTCGCGGCCGCGGTCCACGCCGTCGCGCCCGCTCCGGCGATCACCCACCGAGAGGAACGGATCGACACCCCGGGCGGACCGGTCACCACCGATGTCGTCGTCGCCGACCTGCGCCGGTCCGGTGTGCAGGCCACCCTGCTCACCGGCGCGACGGTCGGCGAACGGGCCACCGTTGCGGTACACGCCGACCGGGCGGGCGCCGCCGCGGCACTCAACGGCGACTTCTTCGACTTCGCCCGCAGCAACGTCCCGGCGGGCCCGTCGGTGCGCGACGGACGGGCGCTCACCTCACCCGTGCCGCCCGGTCGTCGGCTCGCCCCCGCGGTCCCGGGCAGCGACCCCGGTGACGTGCTCGCCGTCGACGACGGCGGCACCCCCCGCATCGACCGGCTCGTCCTCGACGCCTCGGCCACCGCCGCCGACGGGACCACCCTGCCGATCCGCACCCTCAACGCCTACGCCGTCCCGGTCGGCGGCATCGGCCTGCTCACCCCGGACTGGAACGGCGACCGCAACGCCACACTCTGCGGCAGCGACACCGACCGGGACGCCCCGTGCGCGCCGGACCGGATCGAGGTCGCGGTCCGCGACGGCGCCGTCGCCGAGGTCCGCCCGCCCGGTACCGGTCCGGTCGCCGACGGCGAGCAGATCCTGGTCGGGCGCGACGAGGGCGCCGCCGCACTGCGCGGGCTGGCCCCCGGTGATCCGGTCGAGATCGAGCACCGGATGACCGCCGCGTCCGGTGTGCCGCCGCGGACAGCGGTCGGCGGCAGCCCGGTGCTGCGGGACGGCGCACCCGTCCCCGGTCTCGACGCCGCCGTCCGCGAGCCGCGCAGCGCCGCCGGGATCACCGCCGAGGGACGCCTGATCCTGCTGACCGCCGACGGCCGCGAGTCCACCAGCGTCGGCATCACCCTGGCCGAGACCGCCGAACAGCTGCGTCGCGCCGGCGCCGTGCACGGCGTCAACCTCGACGGCGGCGGCTCGTCGACGATGGTGTTCCGCGGGCAGGTCGTGAACGCCCCGTCCGAGGACGCGCACCGGGCGGTCCCCAACGCGTTCGGGATCCTCGCCCCCTGAACCGGGCCGCTCAGGACCGGCGGGCGGTCACCTCGAGCATCGCGAACAGCTGCTCCACCAGCCAGTCCCGCAGCCCGGTCCGGTCCGGGACCTCCCCGGCCTCCAGCCAGGACAGCACCGAGCCCTCGACCAGAGCGACCCAGCCGCGCAGCGTCATCAGCTGCAGTACCTCCGGATCCGGGACCCCGCCGCGTACGCACAGCAGATCGACGATGTGGTCGCGCACCCCGTCGACCAGCGCGTCGGTCTCACCGGTCGACACCACCGATCCGCTGCGCAACAGCGCGACGTAGGCTCCGGCGTGCCGCCGCACCACGTCGATGAACACGTCCAGCGCCGCCGACAGCTGCTCCTCCAACGGGCCCTCACCGGCCAGTGCGACCCGGGCGATCAGCTCCTCGGCGACGTTGCCCAGCGCCGCGACGTGCAGCTCCTCCATGCTGGAGAAGTAGCGGTAGAACAGCGCCCGCGACACGTCGGCGACCCGGGTCACGTCCTCGACCGCCACCTCGTCCGGGGAGCGGCTCCCGTAGAGGTCGAGTGCGGCCGACACGAGCTGTGCGCGCCGGGCCTCCGGCGTCATCCGCCGGGGTGAACGGGCAGGGGAGGAGGTCATCACCGGAAAGCGTACGGAACTCCCACGCCTAGCGACCGAGATCGACGACGACACGCGCGCCCTCCGCCCGCCCGACGCACAGCGCGGTCAGGCCGGGCCCCGCCGGATCGCCCACCGTCGATCCCTCGACCAGCCGCACGTGGCAGGTGCCGCAGAACCCCTGCCGGCAGGAGTACGCGACGTCCGGCCGCACGTCCCGGATCACGTCGAGTGCCGTCCGGTCGGCGGGCACCGGCAGCTCCGGGCCACCGGCGAGCGCCACCGTGAAGGGGCGGCCGTCCCGGATCGGCGGCGGCGAGAACCGCTCCGAGTGGAACCGCCGGTCGGCGGGCAGCGCCCGGCGCACCGCGTCGATCATCGGTGGCGGCCCGCAGCAGTACACCGCGGCACCCGGGTCCGTGCCGGCCAGCAGCTCCTCGGCGGACGGGACCCCGGCCGTGCCGTCCGGCCTGCGCCGGACGCGATCGGATGCGAGCCCGGCGAGCCCCTCGGACAGCGGCATCGACGCCAGGTCGCGCCCGGTGTGCACCAGCTGCCAGGGCAGGCCCGCCGCGTGCACCGCACGCACCATCGGCGCGATCGGGGTGATCCCGATCCCGCCGGCCAGGAACAGGTAGGACGGCGCCGCCGCCAGCGGGAACGCGTTCCGCGGCCCGCGCACCCGCAGACGGGCACCCGGGGTGAGCCGGTGCACCTGCGCCGATCCCGAACCACCGGGCACGGCACGCACCGCGATCCGGTACACCGACCGGTCCGCCGGATCCCCGCACAGCGAGTACTGGCGCAACAGACCCGATGGCAGCACGACGTCCAGGTGGGCACCCGGCCGCCACCCGGGCAGCGGGCCGGAACCGGCCAGCTCCACCTCGGCGACATCCGGGCACGGGTACGTCACCGACCGGACCTCGACCGGCAGCTCCCGATCGACCGGAGCGGCCGGCCGGCGGCGGCGCGCGCTGCGCAGCGACGCCTTCTGCGCGACGGCGGTGACCGTCGCCAGCGCCCGTGCACTCCGGTTCGGATGCGGGGGTGGGGCGACGCTCATGCCGCGCCGCCGTGCTCGGCGGCTGTGCTGCTGCTCGGCGCGGCGGCGGTGCTACTCCTCGGCTCGGCCGCTGTGTCGGCGGTCGGCGCGGTGGCTGTGCTGCGGCTCGGCTCCGCCGCTGTGTCGATGGTCGGCTCCGCCGCTGTGTCGATGGTCGGCTCCGCCGTGCCGCTGCTCGGCTCCGCCTCGGCTGCCCGCGCGGCGGGGGAGACCGCCAGGTAGGCCACCGCGGCGTCGGTGTCGCCGTGGTTCGCCGGGTGGAAACGCGGGTTCAGGTAGGACAGCATCGCCCGGGTGAACAGCATCGGCCCCGGCACCAGCCCCCGCCGCGACGCCCGCAGGTAGTCCCGGACCCGGGCCCGCCGGGCCGGGGTCCCGCGCAGCCCCGGATCGCGGGCACACAGCTGCGCCGTCCCCGACGCCCACAACCGGATCAGCGCCGGCGCCGTCACCAGCATCGCCCGGATCCGGCGCAGGTAACGCCCGTCGAGATGCACGTACAGGTCGTGCGCGACCGACCGGTGCTCCACCTCCTCCGCCCCGTGCCAGCGCAGCATGTCCAGCATCTGCGGGTCCGCCCCGGCCGCGTCGAGCTCCGGGGAGTGCAGGATCCATTCGCCCAGCACCGCCGTCAGGTGCTCGATCGCGGCCACCAGCCCGACCCGCTCGACCAGCCACTCCCGGGCCTCGTCGCCGGACAGCCCGCGCTCCCCGAGCAGCTCACCGAAGATCCACTCCACCTGCTCGACGTACCGGGTCACGTCGATCCCGGCCTCGCCCAGATGATCCAGCGCACCCTGGTGCGACGACGCGTGCATCGCCTCCTGCCCGATGAACCCGCGTACATCCTCGGCCAGCGCGTCGTCGCGCACCATCGGCAACGCCTGCGAGAAGACCTCGACGAACCAGCGCTCGCCCTCCGGCAGCAGCAGGTGCAGCACGTCGATCAGGTGCGAGGCGAACGGTTCGTCCGGGATCCAGTCGGTGCGCAGGGCCGAGAAGTCGAAGCGGACGTCACGGGCGTGCAGCGCGATCCGGTCGCCGTCCTGCGGAAGGGCGGTCATCGGCGGTGCTCCTCTCTCCGGGAACGGGTGGTGCGGCGGGCTCAGCGGGGTCAGTGAGGTCAGCGGGGTCGGCGAGGTCAGCGGGTTCAGCGGGTCAGTGAGTTCAGTGAGTTCAGCGGGTTCAGCGGGTTCCGGCGTCGATCCGGGCGACCGCCCGCAGCAGGCCGGGGGACAGCCGGGACGCCAGCAGCCCGGCGTGCGCCTCCGCGGTCACCGGTGCGAGCGCCACGTTCCGCTCGACCGCGCGGATCAGCCGCGACGCGACCCGGTCCGGGGTGTAGCCACGCCGGGCGTACGCGGCGGCGGAGGCCCGCCTGCGGGCGTCCTGGGTGGCGTCGTCGGTACCGGCGAACCGGGTGTGCGCGGTGATCGGGGTGTCCACGAACCCCGGGCACAGTGCGGTGACGCCGACACCCTCCTCGGCCAGCTCGGCGCGCAGGCACTCCGACAGCATCAGCACCGCGGCCTTCGTGGTGGCGTACGCGGGCAGCGCACGGGACGGCAGGTACGCCGCCGCCGACGCGACGTTCACCAGGTGACCGCCCTCGCCGTGCTCGCGCAGCAGCGCCCCGAAGTGCCGGCAGCCGTGCACGACACCCCACAGGTTCACGTCGACGATCCGCCGCCATTCCTCGGCCGTGATGTCCGCGAACGGTCCGGCGACGGCGATCCCGGCGTTGTTGACGACGAGATCGGGGACGCCGTGCTCCGCGGCCACCCGGGCGGCCAGCCCGGCGACCGCCTCGTCGACGGCGACGTCCACCGTCTCGGCGAACGCCCGGCCGGTGCCGTGCCTGCGCTCGATGATCCCGGCGGTCCCGGCGGCACCGTCCGCGGAGAGATCGGCGACCACCACCCGGGTGCCCCGGTCGGCGAGTGCCAGCGCGGTCGCCCGCCCGATCCCGCTCCCGGCGCCGGTGACGACGGCGAGGCCGCCCTCCCAGCGGACGGCCCGCCCGGACCGGCCGTCGGAGGCGACCAGCGCGCGGCCGCGGGCCGCGGCCCGGGTGAGGGCGGGGGCCGGCCGGGCCGGCGCGGCGGTCCCCGCGACCATCTCGGCGGTGCAGCGGGCGATCACCTCGGGCCGGTGCCGGACGATCCAGTGCCCGCCGGGCAGGTAGCGGACCCGCAGGTCGGGGGCGAACTGCGCGGCGCTGGTGGCCAGCGCCGGCATCACATAGGCGTCGCCGCGCGGCGCGAGGATCTGGACCGGAACGTCGGTTCGGCGCTGCTCGGGCCTGCCGAGCCGGCGGGGCAGGTTCCGCCGGTACAGCTCCAGGCCGTTCACCCCGTCCCGCACCGAGGGCCGCGGGATCCGCTCGGTCCGCTCCAGCAGCCTCCCGATCGCCCCGCTGCGGCAGAGGAGCTCGGGCAGCACCGGCAACCGGAACGCCAGCGTGTACCAGGAGTGCAACCCCTGCCGGACGACCGAACGCAGGTCCCGCGGGGAGCGGCGGCGCAGGAACAGCCCGACGTGATCGAGGCTCGGTCCCGAGATCGAGGTGAACGACGCGACCCGCCCGGTCAGCGCATCGCCGGTGACCGCGTGCCAGGTCTGGATGGCGCCCCAGTCGTGGGCGAGCAGGTGCACCGGCTCGCCCGGCGAGACCGCGTCGCAGACGGCGCGCAGATCGGCGGCGAGCAGTTCGAGGTCGTAACCCGCGCGGTCGGCCGGCGCGTCCGAGTCGCCGTGCCCCCGGACGTCGTAGCTGACGACGTGGTGGTCGGTGGCGAGCAGGTGGGCGACACCGTCCCAGACGTGCCGGTCGTCCGGGTAGCCGTGCACGGCGACGATCGTCGGTGCTGCCCGGTCGCCCCGTTCCTCGACCGCGAGGCCCAGGCCGTCCGGCGTCGTGACGGTCGTGCGTTCCACCACATCACTGTGAGACACATCGTCATCATAGAAAAGCTGTCAACAAGAGTCGAGGGGTGGACGGCCGGTCCGCCCTCCGGTCGCGCAGGGTCACCTCGGGCCGGCGCCGCGCCCGTTCCCCGGCCGGGGCGGGCCGTTGGCCGGCACCGGGCCCGGATCCGGATCGCCTGCCGCCCACATCGCCGCCACTCGCCCGGCCACCCGGTCGTGGGCCGCGAGGGTCGCGGCACCGGTCGTCCGGACGCCGGCGAGCGTGTAGAGCAGCTCGGCGTCCCGGCCGTGGTCGAGATCGAGCAGCCCGTGCACCCGGGCCAGCTCCAGGACCAGCCCGCACGGTCCGGTGCCGGCGGCGCCCGCGGCCCGCGCCAGCGCACCCGTGGTCGTGGTGGCGGCACCGGGGAGCAGGCATCGCCCCAGCTCACGGGCCAGCCGGCCGAGTGGCTCGACGTCGGCGGGATGCACCGCGACCAGGCAGAGGTCCGGGCACGGGCCCGGCGGGTGGCCCGGCCGCGCCTGCGCGGCGCACAGCACCCCGGACAGCCGGCACCAGGCCCGCGCCGCGGCGGCCGTCGCGCCCGGCGGGGTGGCGTCCCGGGACAGCGCGCCGAGGGCGGTGCACAGCACCCGGTCGACCCTCGCCCAGCCGCCGGGATCGCGCGGGACCGCCCGGATCACCGTCCCACCCGTCGATCCGCTCATGGGCCCTCCTCGGCCGTACGGCGTCGTGGGAGGCGTCGCCCGGATGCCGGCCGCCGTTACCGCGCGTAGTCAGAACTGGCGAGGAGGTACGTTCGACCCGTCCCGAATTCCGGGTCCCGTGCCCGATCCCGTTCCCGCCACGACCGCCGGAGGCCTCACGTGCCCGACGACCCGCCCGCCTGGTTCACCTCGGCCCTCGCCGTGCCGTCCGGTTGCGGCGGCGTCGAGGTCGACGGGGTGCGGATCGCGTACCGGACGTGGGGCGACCCGGGTGGGCCCGGCGTCGTCCTGGTGCACGGCGGCGCGGCGCACTCGCACTGGTGGGACCACATCGCGCCGCTGCTGGTGGAGGGCACCCGCCGGGTCGTCGCGGTGGACCTGTCCGGGCACGGCGATTCCGGCCGGGCACCGTCCTACGACCTGGATCGCTGGGCCGCCGAGGTGCGGGCGGTGATCGAGGACGCGCGGCTCGGCGAGCGCCCCACGCTGATCGGGCACTCGATGGGCGGCTTCGTCACGCTGACCGGGGCGCTGCGCTACGGCGAGGAGCTGGCCGGGGCGGTCGCGGTCGACTCGCCGGTGCGCGACCGGTCACCGGAGGAGGACGCGGCCCGGGAGAAGCGGGCGTTCGGCCCGGCCCGGGTGCATCCGGACCGGGAGGCGCTGATCGCCCGCTTCCGCACCGTGCCCGAGCAGGACGGCGACCTGCCCTGGGTGCACCGGCACATCGCCGAGCACAGCATCACCGCCGTCGACGGTGGATGGCGGTGGAAGTTCGATCCGAGGATCTTCGGCGGGATCGGGCTGACCCCCGCCGATCTCGGGCGGCCCGGCTGCCGGATCGGACTGTTCCGGGCCGAGCACGGGCTCGTCCCGGCGGACATGGGCGAGATGGTGGTGGACCGGATGGGGCGGGCCGCACCGGTGGTCGAGATCCCCGGCGCCGGGCACCACGTGATGATCGACCAGCCGCTCGCCCTGCTCAGCGCGCTGCGGACGCTGCTGGCCGACTGGGAGTACTCGGTGCCGGTGACCGCACCCGAGACCGTCGGTTAGGTTACCCTCACTCGCGTCGGTCCGAGCGGGCCGCAGGGGAGGCGTGATGGGGGAGTCGACGGGGCGCGCGCAGGGAATCCTGCTGCTCGCGGTGCTGGCCGCGATCGTCTCGCAGCAGGTCCTGGTGCCGGTGCTGGCGCCGTTGTCCCGCGAGGTCGGCCTGTCCACGGTCGAGCTCGGGCTGGTGATGACGGTCGCCGCCGGGCTCTTCGCCGTCACCAGCCTGTTCTGGGGGCGGGTGGTGGACCGGTGGGGGCACCGCCGGGTGCTGCTGCTCGGGCTCGCCTCGGCCGGTCTGGGGCTGACCGGGTTCGCGGTCGTCTCGCAGGCGGCGCTGGCCGGTCTGCTGTCCCCGGGCGCCACCCTCACCGGGATGATCGTGACCCGCAGCGTGGTGTTCGGCATCGGTCTCGGGGCCGTCCCGACGGCGGCGATGGCGTTGATCGCCGCCCGCACCGCACCCGGCCCGGAGCGCACCGCCGGGATCGGGCGGCTCGGTGCGGTGCAGGGGATCGCGGTCGCGCTGGGGCCGGCACTCGGCGCGCTGCTCGGGTTCGCCGGACTGCTCGGGCCGGTCTGGCTGGCGCCGGTCGCGGTGCTGGTGGCGATCGCGGTGGTGGCGGTCGGGGTCCGGCCCGCGCCGGTGGAGCACCGGGCCGCCGAGCCCGGGGACGCGCCCCGCGCGGTCCGCCCGTGGGACGCCCGGATGTGGCCGGTGCTGCTGACCGGCTTCCTGATGATGCTGTCGCTCGGGCTGGTGCTGATCGTGCTCGGCTTCCTGGTCCAGGACCGGCTCGGGCTGGACGCGGCGGGCACCGTGCGGGTGTCCGGTGCGATGTCGTTCCTGTCCGGGATCGCGCTGGTGCTGATGCAGGGTGTCGTCGTGCCCCGGCTGGGCTGGCCGCCGGTGCGGCTGCTGCGGCTCGGCCTCCCGGTCGCCACCGCCGGGCTGCTGCTGCTCGCGGTCGCGCCCGGGATGCTCACCATCGGGCTGGCGATGACACTGCTCGCGGCCGGTCTCGGGCTGGCGATGCCCGGCTACACCACCGCGGCGACCCTGCAGGCCGGGCCGGAGGGCCAGGGCGGCGTGGCCGGGCTGGTGAACGCCACCAACGGGGCGACGTTCGTGATCGGTCCGCTCGCCGGGACCGCCCTCTACACGCTCGGGACCGGGATCCCCGCGTTCGTCGCGGCCGCGGCCTGCCTGCTCGGCGTGCTGCTCGCCGTCATCCATCCGGCGCTGCGCTCGGCACGGCGGGATCCAGCGGCTACTGTGACACCATGACCGAGCAGTCAGAGCTGACCGTTTCCGGTGACGAGGTGCTCGTCGAGCGGCGCGACGGTGTCCAGGTGATCACCATCAACCGGCCGGCCGCGCGCAACGCGCTGAACGAGAACGTCGCGCGGGCCGTCGCGGCCGCGGCCGACGAGCTGGACGCCGACGACGAGCTGCGGGTCGGGATCCTCACCGGCGCCGGCGGGGCCTTCTCGGCCGGGATGGACCTGAAGGCGTTCCTGCGGGGCGAGCGGCCGGGCCTGCCCGGCCGGGGGCTCTGCGGCATCACCCAGACCCCCCCGCGCAAGCCGATGATCGCCGCGGTCGAGGGCTGGGCGCTGGCCGGTGGCTTCGAGCTGATGCTGGCCTGCGATCTGGTGGTCGCCGCCCGGGGTGCCCGGTTCGGTGTGCCGGAGGTCAAGCGTGCGCTGGTCGCGGCGGCCGGCGGGGCACTCGAGCTGGCGAACCGGGTGCCGCGCGCGCTCGCGCTGGAGATGCTGCTGACCGGCGACCCGATCGACGCCGCCAGGGCCGAGGCCGCCGGGCTGGTCAACCAGGTCGTCGACGACGGCGGCGCACTCGACGCCGCGCTCGGGCTGGCCGCGCGGATCTCCGGCAACGGCCCGCTCGGCGTCGCCGCGAGCAAGCGGATCGTGCGGGAGTCCCCGGACTGGGGTGCAGACCGCTGGGCCCGCCAGGACGAGATCACCGCCGCGGTCCTGAACTCGCAGGACGCGCGCGAGGGCGCGACGGCGTTCGCCGAGAAGCGCGACCCGGTGTGGAAGGGCGCGTGAGCGCGGCTCAGTCGTCCAGGTAGCGGTGCATGACGTGCAGCCCGGTGGTCGTGCCGTCGGGCAGTGTGAACGCGTCCGGCACGATCCCGATCGTCGCGAAGCCCAGTGAGTGCCACAGCGCGACCGCCCGGGTGTTGCTCTGCACGACGGCGTTGAACTGCATCGCCGAGTAGCCGAGCGAGCGGGCCAGGGCCACGATGTGCTCACCGAGCGCCCGCCCGGTGCCGCGCCCGGCCCGCTGCGGGTCGACCGCGAAGCTCGCGGTCGCCACGTGCGAACCGGGGCCGGGCTGGTTCGGGCCGGTCTTGGCGGTGCCGACGATCACGCCGCCGCCGCTGCGGTCGCCGTCGCCGCCGCCGTCGATGGCGACGACCACCCGGCCCGGCGGGCGCAGCATCCACATCGAGCGCGCCCACCCCTCGTCCACATCGGTCGGCACGGTGTAGGTGCGGCCTTCGGCGAAGATCGGCCGGAGGATCTGCCAGACGGCGGGCCAGTCGTCGTCGTGGGCGTCGCGGATCTGCACGCGATCAGGGTAGATAGAGGTCGCGCGGGCCGGCGTCGAGGGCGTCGACCGCGCCCCCGGTGTGCTCGGCCAGCCAGGCCTCGAAGTCCCCGACCCGGGACTCCGCGACGGCCACGGTGAAGGTGACGTCGGCGCCGTGCTCGACCTCGCGCAGCAGGTACGACGAGTTCCGCAGGGCGTGCTCCAGCCGTCCGGCCCGGTCGTGGGGCAGTGCGAGCAGTAGCTCGCGATGTCGGACCCGGCGCAGCTCGCCGACCCGGTCCAGGGTCTCCGACAGCGCCCCGGAGTAGGCGCGCACCAGCCCGCCGGCGCCGAGCTTCGTGCCGCCGAACCAGCGGGACACCACCGCGACGACGTCGGTCAGCCCGCGCCGGGACAGCACCTCCAGCATCGGGACGCCCGCGGTGCCGGACGGCTCGCCGTCGTCGTTGCTGCGGGCGGTCATCGCCCCGGTCGCCGGGTCGCCGATCCGCAGCGCCGTGCAGTGGTGGGTGGCGTCCGGCCCGGCCCGGCGCACCCGGTCGATCAGTGTGGTCGCGGCGTCCACGTCGGGCACCCGGGCCACGGTGCAGACGAACCGGGAACGCTGGATCTCGATCTCGTGCGCGCCGTCGCGGGCGATCACCCGCACGACACTGCCCCGATCCGGGCCCCGATCCGGGTCGTCGGGTGACCCGGGTCGCCGGAGGTGGCGGTTCCGGATCGATTCAGTGCACCCTGGAACGGTCCGGTGCGGAGGCCGCCCGGTGCGGCCGGCCGCACATCCTCGACGGAGAAGGGATCTCCGACCATGAGCGACACCGTCGCCACGCTGCACCTCCCGCGCGGACTGCGCGCCGCCCTGAGCCGGCTGGGCCGCCGGATCGACGCCTACACCCTGCAGGCGTTCAACCCGGTCTACTCGATGCCCGGCGCGCGGCGTCGCTGACCCCCGTCACGGGGGCGGCGGGTTCTCCTCCGCCGGGGCTGCGGGGATCCGCAGCGGCCGCAGCCACACCCACAGCACGAACAGCGCGCCGAGGACCAGCATCGCGATCCCGGTGTCCAGGTTCAGGTTCGTCCCGCCGGTCTTGGCCAGGTTCGCGGGATCGTCACCGGAGACCACGCCCATGATCACGAGCACCAGGCCGTAGACGCCGAACAGCAGCGCGATCACCGAGCGCAGGTCGAAGAGGTTGGTCGCGGTCGTCGAGACGGGGGCGTTCGCGCCCGCCCGGGCGCCGGCTCGGTCGTCGGTCATCTCTGGGCTCCTGTTCCGGTCAGCCGGTCACGACGTAGAGGACCACGGTCAGGGCGAGCACCGCAGCGGCGAGGACGGCGGGGGAGCGGTACCAGCCCGCGTCGTCGCCGTCGGTGGAGTGCGTCCGCGACGCCTTCGGGGTGAGGCTCCAGACCAGGCCGACCAGCTCGGCGTCCGGCCTGGGTGCGGTCACCAGGGACACCGCGCCGGCCACTCCGACGCCGACCACGAACGCGGCGATGGCACCCAGGAAGCTGCCCGCCTGGTTCGAGATCTCGAGCACCCCGGTGCGGACCAGGACGTCCACGGTGACCGCGGCCGTCGTGCCGGAGAGGAGTCCGATCCACGCGGACGGGCCGGTCATGCGCTTCCAGAACAGGCCCAGGATGAAGATCGCGAACAGTGGGGCGTTGAAGAAGCTGAACAGCGACTGGATGTAGTCCATCAGGTTCGTCGAGCCGGACGCGATGAACGCGGTGCCGATCGCCAGCACACAGCCGATGATCGTCACCAGCCGTCCGATCCGGAGGTAGTAGCCGTCCTCCCGGTCGGGACGCACCCAGTCCTGCCAGATGTCGTAGGTGAACACGGTGTTGAACGAGCTGATGTTGGCCGCCATGCCCGCCATGAACGCGGCGAGCAGACCGGCGATCGCGACACCGAGGATGCCGTTCGGCAGCAGCTCCTTCATCAGCAGCGACAGCGCGTTGTTGTAGGTGATGCCGTCGACGGCCGCGCCGCCGCCGGTCTTCACCGCGCTGATCTGCGGAACCAGGATCGCCGCGATCATGCCCGGGGTCACGATGACCAGCACGACCAGCGCCTTCGGGAAGGCGCCGATGATCGGCGTGCGGCGGGCCGCGGACATGCTCTTGGCCGACAGCGCGCGCTGGACCTCGGCGAAGTTCGTCGTCCAGTAGCCGAAGGAGAGCACGAAGCCGAGACCGAACACGATGCCGAGCACCGACAGGAACGGGTTCTGGATCTCGGTCAGCGGGGTGCCGGGCCAGGCGTTGAGGTCGGCGCCGCCGCTGGGGCCCTCGGTGACCGCGCGGGTCAGGCCGTCCCAGCCGCCGACCCGGTTCAGCCCGGCCACGGTCAGCGGGATGAGCAGCGCGAGGATCACGAAGAACTGCAGGACCTCGGTGTAGATCGCCGCGGACAGCCCGCCGAGCGAGATGTAGCCCAGCACGACGACGGCCGCGACCGGGATGGCCAGGTACAGCGACCAGCCCAGCAGCGCCTCCAGCACCAGCCCCAGGGAGAACAGGTTGACGCCGGCGATCAGGATCGAGGCGACCGCGAAGATCACCGCCTGCACCCGCTGGGTGGTCCGGTTGAACCGCTTGAGCAGGAACTCCGGCACGCTGCGGGCCTGCGAGCCGTAGTAGAAGGGCATCATCACGATGCCCAGGAACACCATCGCCGGGATCGCGCCGAGCCAGTAGTAGTGCACCGTCGGGATGCCGTACTGCGCGCCGTTGGCGACCATGCCGATCAGCTCGATCGCGCCCAGGTTGGCCGAGATGAACGCCAGGCCGGTGATCCACGCCGGCATCGACCGGCCGGACAGCAGGAAGTCCAGGCTGGACGAGACCGAGCGGCGGGCCGCGTACCCGATGCCCAGCACCAGCACGAAGTAGAACGCGACCAGCAGGTAGTCGACGACGTTCGGGTCGAGCCGGAGGATCTCTTCGGTCGTCATGTCACGCCCTTGCACAGGGCGGTCTCGCACAGGTCCATCTCGGACGCTCCTCGCCGTCGAGTAGGCATCGCGCTCGGTTACGTTGCGCAAATCAACGCACAAGATAGACCGAAGACGGACAGAAGTGAACACTCTCTCCCGTTCGATCTTTCGATCGGGCGTCCCGCAGTTGCTCCACGTTCGGTTTTGTTGCAACCTGTGCGGGTGATGCTCTTCTCGGACGTGCTGTCGTGAGCCTGCTCGCGGAGCAGCGGCGCGAGGTGATCGTGGAGCGGGTGCGTGCCCACGGCGCGGTCCGGGTCTCCGAGCTGGCCGAGCACCTGGGCGTGTCCGAGATGACGGTCCGGCGCGATCTCGACGTGCTGGCCCGGCGCAGGCTGGTGGACAAGGTGCACGGCGGTGCGACGGTGATCGGCGACCACACCACCACCGAGCCCGGCTTCTCGGCGAAGGCGGTCCGCGAGCCCGCGGAGAAGGAGGCGATCGCCGCCGCGGCGGCTGCGCTCGTCGAACCCGGGGCCGCGGTCGGGCTGTCCGCCGGCACGACGACCTGGCGGCTGGCGCACCGGATCGCCCGGATCCCGCGGCTCACCGTCGTCACCAACTCGCTCGCCGTCGCCGAGGCGCTGCACACCGGCGGGGCGGAGTCGGTGGGTTCCACCGTGATCCTCACCGGTGGGGTGCGCACGCCGTCCGAGGCGCTGGTCGGGCCGGTCGCGATCGCCGCGCTGCGCTCGCTCAACCTGGAGATCGTGTTCCTCGGCGTGCACGGGATGAGTGCCGCGGCCGGGTTCTCCACACCGAACATGACCGAGCGGGACACCAACCGGGCGCTGGTCGACGCCGGCCGGCAGCTCGTCGTCGTCGCCGACCACACGAAGTGGGGCACCGTCGGCATCTCGACGATCGCCGAGCTGGGGGAGGCCGACGTGCTGGTCACCGACTCGGGTCTGGCCGACGTCGATCGGGCGGTACTCGACGGTGAGGTGGACCGCGTGATCGTCGCCGGACCGGAGGAGACGTGATGGAGACCGTGCGCCGCTCGGCGACCCGGCTGGCCGACGGCCGGGAGATCCTCTGGTTCGACGAGCCCGGATCGCCGCCCCGCGACCCGGCCGGTCTGGTGGACCGGCGCGACCTGCCCCGGGTGACGCCGGCCTCGCAGCTGCGCTTCGATCCGCTGGCCGGCGAGTGGGTGACGATCGCGGCGCACCGCCAGGACCGCACCTACCAGCCGCCCGCCGACCGGTGCCCGCTGTGCCCCAGCCGGGACGGCAAGCTCACCGAGGTGCCGTCACCGGAGTATCAGGTGGTTGCATTCGAGAACCGGTTCCCCTCGTTCGGCTCGGCGCCGGGCGCGCCCGTCCCGGAGCCGGCCGGGGATGCTCCGCACGCGGAGTCCGGGCGCTGTGAGGTGGTCTGCTTCACCGACGACCACGACACCCCGTTCGCCCGGCTGCCGGCCCGTCGGGTCCGGCTCGTGCTCGACGCCTGGGCCGACCGCACCGCCGCGCTGGGCGCCCGGCCGGGGGTGCGGTACGTGTTCCCGTTCGAGAACCGGGGCGCCGAGATCGGGGTGACGCTCGCGCACCCGCACGGTCAGATCTACGCCTACCCGTACCTGCCGCCGTTCCCGCAGCGGATGCTCGCCCAGGTGGCCGCGCACCGGGAGGCGACCGGGGAGAACCTGTTCGACGTCCGGCTGGCCGCCGAGCGGGCCGGGGAACGGGTCGTCGTCGCGGGGGAGCACTGGACGGCGTTCGTGCCGGAGGCGGCGCGCTGGCCGGTCGAGGTGCACCTGTATCCGCACCGTCCGACGCCCGATCTCCCGGCGCTCGACGAACCGCAGCGCGCCGAGTTCGGCACGATCTACCTGGACGTGCTGCGCCGGCTCGACGCCCTCTACGACGACGAGCTGCCCTACGTCGCGGGCTGGAACCAGGCCCCGGTGCTGGAGTCCGACGGTCGTTCCGACGCCCGGCTGCACCTGCGGCTGCACTCGATCCGCCGGGCCCCCGGGAAGATCAAGTACCTGGCGGGATCGGAGTCCGGGGCCGGGGCGTTCATCTCCGACGTGCTCCCCGAAGCCGTGGCCGAGCGGCTGCGGGGCCGGTAGGGCGCGGAGTACCGGGGCCGGACATGCGTCGAGGCCGGGTCCCTCCCCAGGGACCCGGCCTCGGACGTCGTACGGAACGCCGGGTCAGACCCGGATCGCGTTGTGGAACGGCATCGCGTCGACGTCGGAGTACTTGACCGGCTCGCCGCTGGTCGATGCGTGCAGGATCTTGCCGTTGCCGGCGTAGATGCCGACGTGGCTGACCGGCGAGTAGAAGAACACCATGTCGCCGGGCTTCAGCTCGCTCTTGGAGACCGACTGGCCGCCCATCTGCGACTGCGCGCTGGAGGTCCGCGGGAGGTCGATGCCGGCCTGCTCGAAGGCCCAGACCATCAGGCCGGAGCAGTCGAAGGCGCTCGGCCCGGTGGCGCCCCACTTGTAGGGCGCGCCGAGGGCGGTCTTCGCGGTGGTGAGCGCCTGGATGCCGGCCGAGGAACCGCTCACGTCGCCGACGGGGCCGCCGCCTCCGCCGCTGCCACCGGCACCCGATCCGGCGCCCCGGCCCGCGTTGTTCGCGGCGCGCTCACCGGCGCGGGCGCGCTCCTGCTCGGCCCGCTCCTGGGCCTCCTGCTGGGCGGCGACCGCGGCGATGCGGGCGGCGTCGGCCTGCTCGAACGCCTGCGGTACCGCCGCGGTGGCCTGCTCCAGGCCGCTTCCGAGGGTGGTCGCGGCCTCGCTGGTGCCTGCGCCGCCCTGGTCGGAACCGGCGGCGGGCAGCGACAGCGTCATCGTCGCCTCGTTGTTGACGCCCGCCAGGTCGACCCCGGCCGCCTGCTCCTCGGTGGCCTGGTCGCCGGGGGTGCTGACCGCCGTGACGACGCCCATCACCGCGGTGGCGCCGACGAGGGTCGCCGACATGGTCGCGGCCACCGCGCGCGGGTTGCGGCCGAACGGCCCGGTGTCGGAGGTGCCGCGGACCAGCCCGATGGCCGATCGCGAGGTGACGCCGGCCGGGAGGTCCCGGGAGACGATCGAGTCGCCGTCCGCGGCGACCGGGGCGTCGCCGGCGGGGACCGCGGGGAAGCCGGTGGCCGGGGTGTCGATCTGCTCGATCGCCGGGCCGAAGGCTCCGGTCCCGGCGGCCCTGGCGGCCCGGCGGCCGCCGGAGGCGGGGGTGTCGAAGCCGGCCTCGGAGTAGCGGGACAGCAGCTCGGCCGCGGAGATGCCGGCACCGGAGTCGCGGTCGCGGCGACGCCGGGGGCTGCCGATGTCGGGGAGCTCGGTCGCGGGGGTCTCGACCGGATTCAGTGCAGTGGTCATTCGTGGTTCCTCGCCGCCACGGGCCCTGCTCCGGCTCTCGAGCCGGATGCGAACCCGTCCCCGCCGCGTGCTGGTGGGCGCCAGGGGGAGTGTCGGCAGGCGGGGTTCGGACGGCCGACCAGGCGCACCAGCCGACGTTTCGTCGGCCAGCACGAAGGACCGTAACCGCTCCGTGACTCAGGTGCCTGTCAGCCTCGCCGCGCATGCGACGAGCGGCGCGTCCTGCGCGATCCGCGTGCAGAACGGCCGCCGAACGGTGGGCGCACTGCGCCGTTCGAGGTAATCGAGGCGGATTCTGCGACGAGCGGTCGGTGCGACCGGGTGACGGTCCGTGCGCCGGATCGGCCGATGGGCCGGACGGCGCAGGGCGGCCGTTCGCACGGCCGCTCGGGCCGCGGATGGCGGTGCGACGGTGTCGGAAATCGGAGGCTCTGCCACGATCGTGTCGACGGCCGGGTCCGTGCGGTGCCGAAACACGCACCGGAGCCGGCCCGAGCGAACCACGAGACGACGCGCCACCACCCGCGCCCTTCCGGGCGGGTCGGCGGGATCTGAACCGGACCGGACATCCGGTACGTATCCACCACCACATGTCGACACACACACCGGAGGTCCCTGCAGTGCCGGACCGATCACCCGGCCCGATCTGGGTCGGGGAGACCGCCCACCGGCGCGCCCCGGGCGGGCCGCCCGGGGTGGGCCTGCACGTCCACCCGCGGTTCACCGCCGCGCGTCTCCTGGTCACCGACGCGGGCGTGCCCGTCGGCCAGGTCGACGTCGCGCTGACCGACGGGCGGGCCACCGCGGCCGAGATCGACCGGGCGACCGCCGCGGTCGTCGCCGGCGCCCCGCCGGATCCGCCGCCGGCCTCCGACGAGCCGATGACCGTCGTCGTCGCGACCCGCGGCCGGCCGGAGAGCGTGCGGCGCTGCCTCGCGGCGATCCTGGCCGGTGACCACGCGGCCGTCACGGTGCTGGTCGTCGACAACGACCCGCCGGACGATCGCACCCGCGACGTGGTCGCCGCGGTCGGCGACGACCGGGTGCACTACGTCCACGAGCGCAGGCGGGGGGTGTCGGTCGGCCGCAACCGGGGGCTGGCCGAGGCGCGGACCGAGGTCGTCGCCTTCACCGACGACGACACCGAGCCGGACCGGCACTGGGCGTCCCGGATCGCGGGCGCGTTCGCCGCCGATCCCGGGCTCACCGGGCTCAGCGGCCCGGTGCTGGCGGCCCGGCTCGACACCCCGCAGGAGCGGGCCGCGGACATCGCACTGGCCTGGAACAAGGGATTCACTCCGCGCCGGTTCCGGCTCGACGACCCGCCGGTGGACTCGGCGGTGTTCCCGTTCTCGCCCGGCCTGTTCGGGATCGGCGCGAACCTCGCCGTGCGGGCCCGGCGGGTCCGTGAGCTGGGCGGCTTCGACGAGGCACTCGGCCCGGGCCGGGCCACCCGCGGTGGCGAGGACATCGAGCTGATGGTCCGGATCGTGCTGGACGGCGGCACACTCGGCTACCTGCCTGCCGCCTACGTGTGGCACCACCACCGTCCCTCGGACGGCGAGCTGCGCACCCAGCTCGGCGGCTACGCACTCGGGCTCGGCGCGTTCCTCGGCAAGGTCGCGCTGGACGGGCCGGCCCGCCGGCTCGCGCTGCGCCGGTTCC
Organism: Pseudonocardia autotrophica; assembly: GCF_003945385.1. Taxonomy (NCBI): domain Bacteria; kingdom Bacillati; phylum Actinomycetota; class Actinomycetes; order Pseudonocardiales; family Pseudonocardiaceae; genus Pseudonocardia; species Pseudonocardia autotrophica. The sequence goes on along the minus strand of NZ_AP018920.1, from coordinate 4,647,314 downwards.
CGGCCGGGATCGCGCGGCTGCGCGAGATCGTGCGCCGCGAGTCGGCCGGTGTCGCGCAGGACGATCCTCCGGAGCCGGACACCGCCGGCTCCGCGCCCGGTCCGGGACCGGCCCGGGCCGGTACCGACGGTGGCGAGGCGGATGCCGCCGCGGGCACCGGGCCGTCCGCGGTGGCGGTGGCCGAGGCGGCGGGGGTGCCGGCGGTGGCCGAGGTGCCGGCGGACCCGGAGGAGCGGCGGCACGAGACCGTCGCGCTGCCGGACGGTGCGGCGGCCCGGAAGCTGCGCGGGCTGGCCGGTGGCCCGGTGCTCTACCTGCGCACCCGCCGGCAGGTGCTCGCCGAGGGCGGCAGCTGCCCGCCGCTGACCGCGCCCGGCCGGCACTGACCCGGCCGGCACTGACCCGGCCGGCACTGACCCGGCCGGCGGCGGGCCCGGTCGGCCCGGGTGTGCCGGCTGGGTCCGGTCGGGCCGGGGGTCCGGCGGGCTCGGTTGGCCGGGGGCTCGGCTGTGCGGCGGGCTCGGCTGTGCGGCGGGCTCGGCTGTGCGGGGGCTCAGCGGTCCGGCAGGTCCGGATCCACGGCGGGACCGGCGAGCTCGGCGAGCACGGCGGAGGTCGCCGAGCCGAGTGCGGGGCCGGGGTTCCCGCGCCGGGCCGGGGTGCGGGAGAAGCGCATCGGCGAGCCGAGCTGACGGACCGGCCCGAGCCCGGGGTGCTCGGCCTCCCAGAGGAAGCCGCGCTCGCGCAGCACCGGATCCTCGAACACCTCGTCGTAGCCGGCGATCGGCGCGCAGGGGACACCGGCTGCGTCCAGTGCCGCGCGCACCTCCGTCGTCGGCATCGTGGTCGTGGATTGCTCGATCGCCGCGATCAGCTCGTCGCGTGCCGCCATCCGGGCGGTGCTGTCGGCGAACCGCGGGTCCTCGCGCAGCGCCCCCAGCCCGAGCGCGTCGCACAGCGACGACCACAACCGCTCGGTGTTCGCGCCCACCGTCACGTAGCCGTCTGCGGTGCGGACGGCCTGGTAGGGCGCATAGCGCTGGTGCGCGGAGCCGTGCCGGACGGGCACCTCGCCGTCGCCGAAGTACATCCCGGCCTCCCACACCGCGAGTGACACGCCGGACTCCAGCAGCGACACGTCGATGTGCTGACCGACACCGGAGCGATCCCGCTCGCGCAGCGCCGCGGTCACCGCGAGCGCCACGTACAGCCCGGTGACCAGGTCGCAGACCGGCACGCCGACCTTGACCGGGTCGCCGCCGGGTTCCCCGGTGACGCTCATCAGCCCGCTCGCCGCCTGGGCCATGATGTCCAGTCCGGCGCGCCCGGCGGCCGGCCCGTCCTGCCCCCAGCCCGACGCCGAGGCGTAGACCAGCTCCGGGCGTCGCTCGCGCAGCACATCGGCGCCCAGTCCGAGCCGGTCCATCGCGCCGGGCCGCAGGTTCTCGACCACGACGTCGGCCCGGTCGGCCAGCGAGAGGAAGGCGTCCCGGCCGCGCTCGTCCTTCAGGTCGAGCGCGACCGACTCCTTGTTCCGGTTCAACCGCAGGAACGGGGAGCTCTCGCCGTCCAGGAACGGTCCCGCGGACCGGGTCGGGTCGCCGGCGCCGGGCGGCTCGACCTTGACGACCCGGGCGCCCAGGTCGGCCAGCTGCATGGTGGCGAACGGGGCGGCCATGAAGGCGCCGACCTCGAGCACGAGTAGCCCGGTCAGGGGAGGGTCCGTCGTCATACGGGGTGCTCCTGGTTCCTGCGGCCGCCGCGGCGGCCTGTTATACGGTATACGGGTAGCTGTCCGAATCGAGGTGGTGACGATGACCGCGGTGCAGTCCGGATTGTCGGGGCGGATCGTCGTGCCGCCGAGCATGGCCGATCTCGCGACCGACGCGATCCGGGCGATGATCTTCTCCGGCGAGCTCGCACTGGGCGAGCGGCTGGTGGAGGCGCGGCTCACCGAGCGGCTGGGGGTGTCCCGGCCGCCGCTGCGCGAGGCGCTGCAACGGCTCGGGCACGAGGGGCTGGTCGCCTCGCATCCCCGGCGCGGCGCCACCGTCCGCAGGCTGAGCCGGCACGACGTCTACGAGATCGTGACGCTGCGCGAGGAGCTGGAGTCGATCGCCGTCCGGCTCGGGATCCCGGTGCGCTCGCCCGCCCGGCTGGCCCGCTGCCACGACGCGCTGCGGTCGTTCTCCGAGACCGCCCGCGAGGCCGACGAGAGCCGGTTCCTGCAGCGCAAGTTCGACTTCCATCTCGCCGTCGTCGATCTCGCCGGGCACTCCCGGCTCACCGACGCCTATCGCGCGCTGTCCTCGCAGCTGCAGCTCTGCATGGCGCTGAACCGGACCGCCCGGCGCGACCGGGAGAGCCTGCTGGAGAACGTCGAGCGGCACCGGGAGCTGCTGGCCGTGATCGAGGACGGCGACCCGCAGATCGTGCAGCAGGCCCTCACCGAGCACGGTCACGGATCGTTCCTGCTCGACGTCGTCGATCAGCTCGACGGCGGTAGCCCGGAGTCCGAGGAGTGGCTCGCCCGCCGTCGCGGCCGTTCCTGACCCGGCCGGACGCGACCGGCGGTACCGACCGGCCGGAGCCGTCCGGACCACCCGGCGAGCCGGGCTCATGCGAACCGCCCGGCCAGCCGGGTGGCGGCCTCGCGCAGCAGGGTGGCCGCCTCCTCGGTGCGGTCGGCGAAGAACCGGCTGGTCGGACCGGACACCGAGATCGCGGCCGGGCTCGGCGCCCCGGGGACCGGGACGGCGACGCAGAACACGCCGTCCTCCTGCTCCTCGGCGTCGACCGCGTGACCGGCCAGCCGGATCGCGTCCAGCTCGTCGAGCAGCGTCTCGACGTCGACCACGGTGTAGCCGGTCTGGCCCGGCATCCCGGCGGTCTCCAGCAGCCGCCGGGCCTCCCCGGCGGGCAGCTGCGCGAGCAGTGCCTTGCCCACCCCGGTGCTGTGCAGGAAGACCCGCCGTCCGACCTCGGTGAAGGTCCGCATCGAGTGCCGGGACGGCACCTGCGCGGTGTAGACGGCCCGTTCGCCGTCGAGCACCGCCATGTTCGCGGTCTCGCCGATCCGCTCGGCGAGTGACGCCAGATCCGTCCCGACCCGGGCGCCGAGCAGCCGCGACGCCCGGTCCCCGAGCCCGATCAGGCCGGGCCCGAGGGTGTAGCGGCGGTTGGGCAGCTGATGGACGTGGCCGAGATCGACCAGCGTCCGGACGAGCCGGTGGATGGTCGGCAGCGGCAGCCCGGACGCCTGGGCCAGCTCGCTGACCGAGAGCTCGCCGTCGGATCCGGCGAGCACCTCCAGGATGCCGAACGCGCGGGCGACGGACTGGACCCCGCCCGTCATCAGCCCCAGCCGGGCACGACGAAGATCAGCCAGCTGAGCAGCGGTGCGACGGCGCACATGCTGAAGCCCCAGATCATCAGGCCGCGGAACACCCGGTCGGTCTGCTCGGCCGGCGCGTTCGCGACGACCAGCGCGCCGCTGGTGGAGAACGGCGACGAGTCGACCACCGACGACGAGATCGACAGCGCGATGATCAGCCCGATCGGGCCGATCTCACCGGCCAGCAGGAACGGCACGGCCAGCGGGATCAGCGCGCCCAGGATGCCGGTGGTCGAGGCGAACGCGGAGACGACCGCGCCGATCAGGCAGATCAGGATCGCGGCGAACAGCGGAGCGCCGATCCGGGTCACCAGGTTGCCGAGCCAGTCGATCGTGCCGACCCGTTCCATCAGGGCCACGAACGTCACGATGCCGCAGATCAGCAGGACCGTCGGCCAGGCGACCTGGCCGACCGCTGCCTTCGCCGAGGTCGGCGAGATCAGCGACAGCACCACCGCGACGGTGAGTGCGGTGAAGCCGACGTCGAGACCGAAGGCCAGTGCACCGACGGCCAGGAACACCAGGCCGAGGATGGTCATGATGTGGTCGCGTTCCAGCGGGAGGTGCGCGGTGTCGTCCGGGTCCCCGTCCCCGTTCCCGCTGCCGGTGGTGGTCGTGGGCGCGGTGCGGGAGTGACCGACGGCGCCGCCGCCGAGTGCCACCGAGGTGCCGGGCTCGGCCGCGACCGCGATCCGGCCGGGTCCGCCGAGCGTGGCGTTGTCCGCGGAGCGGCGCATCAGCTCACGGCCGCCGAACATGAAGAACACGACGATGCTGAGCAGCAGGTTGAACACGAACGACGAGACGAACAGCAGCCCGGGGTTGCTGGGCAGCCCGTTCCGGCTGACCACGCCGTTGACGATGCTGCCGAAGATGCTGATCGGCGAGAAGCCGCCCGCGGTGGCGCCGTTGATGATGAGCAGGCCCATCAGCATCGGGTTGATCCGGTAGCGCAGGGCGAAGCCCATCCCGATCGGGGCGATGATCGCGACGGCCGCGGGGACCACCGCGCCCGCCGCGGTCAGTACCGCGGTGACCAGGAACATCACCCACGGGATCAGGGCGATCCGGCCGCCGACGGCGCGTACCGCGAGCTGGACGAGCCGGTCGACGGTGCCGTTCCCCTTCGCGATCGCGAACAGGAACGTCACCCCCACCAGGATGACGAACAGGTCCCCCGGGAAGCCGCCGACGATGTCGTCGGTGTCCTCCCCGACGAACGCCGTCCCGACGACGAAGGCCGCGACGAAGGCCAGCGCCCCCATGTGCACGGGCAGCGCCGTCGCTATCAGGAACACCAGGCCCAGGGCCACGACGGTGATGAGTTCGATGGACATCGTTGATCCTCTGTGGTCGGCATTGACGCAGTCAGGGTTCAGGGATGTTCGGGAAGTACCGTATCGACGGCAGACTGTAGACGGTATACCGTCGATTGCGCGAGACCCGGTTTCCGTGATGCGGAACAGCGGGCACCGAGCGTGGAGGGGAACCCATGACGTACGCAGCCGGCAGGCACTTCCTGCAGATCCCGGGGCCGACCAACGTGCCGGACTCGGTGCTCCGCGCGATGTCGGCGGCCACCATCGACCACCGCGGTCCCGAGTTCGGGGAGCTCGGGGCGCAGCTGCTGCGCGATGTCCGCCCGGTCTTCGGCACCACCGGGCCGGTCGTCATCTACCCGGCCACCGGCACCGGTGCCTGGGAGGCGGCGCTGGTCAACACGCTCAGCCCGGGCGACACGGTGCTCACCTTCGAGACCGGGCACTTCGCCACGCTCTGGCAGGACATGGCGCGCAGCCTGGGCCTCGAGGTCGACTTCGTGCCCGGCGACTGGCGGCACGGCGCGGATCCCGCGGTCGTCGCGGAGCGGCTCACCGCCGACACCGCGCACCGGATCCGGGCGGTCTGTGTGGTGCACAACGAGACCTCCACCGGCGTGACCAGCCGGATCCCGGAGATCCGGGCGGCGATCGACGCCGCGGGCCATCCGGCGCTGCTGCTCGTCGACACCATCTCCTCGCTCGGCTCGATCGACTACCGGCACGACGAGTGGGGCGTCGACGTCACCGTCGCGGGCTCGCAGAAGGGCCTGATGCTCCCGCCCGGGATGAGCTTCAACGCGATCAGCGCCAAGGCGCTCGAGGCGTCGGCCACCGCGCGGCTGCCCCGGACGTTCTGGGACTGGGGCCCGATGCTCGCGGCGAACGAGCGCGGCTACTTCCCCTACACACCGAACACGAACCTGCTCTACGGCCTGCGCGAGGCGCTGCGGCTGCTCTACGACGAGGGCCTGGAGAACGTCTTCGCCCGGCACGCCCGGCACGCCGAGGCCACCCGCGCCGCCGTGCGCGGCTGGGGGCTGGAGGTGCTCGCACTCGACGAGCGGGAGTACTCCGGTGCGCTCACCGCGGTGCTGGTGCCCGACGGCGTCGACGCCGACAAGGTGCGCGCGCTGATCCTGGACCGGTTCGACATGTCGCTCGGCGCCGGACTGGGCAGGCTCGCCGGGCGGGTCTTCCGGATCGGGCACCTGGGCTCGTTCAACGACCTGACGCTCGCCGGGACGCTCGCCGGCGTCCAGATGGGGCTCGGCCTGGCCGGCGTCGCGGTGGACGGGCGTGGCCTGGACGCCGCGCTGGAGGTCCTGCAGGACTCCTGAGCCCGGCCGCCACCGGAGGAGAAGCACCAGCGCGAGAGGACGCCCCCGTATGACCGCCGAGCTGACCGGCACCACCACCGGGCACACCACCACCGAGCACGCTGCCACCGTCCCGGGCCTGGAGCAGGCGCTGCGCTCCCGGCTCGCCGGGGAGGTCGCGTTCGACGACTACAGCCGGCACCTGTTCTCCCGGGACGCCAGCATGTACGCGATCACCCCGCTGGGCGTGGTCTTCCCACGCAGCCACGACGACGTCGCCGAGGCCGTCCGGATCGCCGGCGAGTTCGGCGTTCCGGTGGTGCCGCGCGGGGCCGGGACCAGCCTGGCCGGGCAGACCGTCGGGCCCGGCATCGTGCTGGACACCTCCCGGCACCTGAACCGGATCGTCGAGATCGACCCGGCGGCCCGCACCGCGGTCGTCGAGGTCGGGGTGGTGCAGGACCAGCTCAACCAGGCGGCGGGCGAGCACGGGCTGATGTTCGGCCCGGACACCTCCACCAGTAACCGGGCCACGATCGGCGGGATGCTCGGCAACAACTCCGCCGGCAGCGGCTCGCTGACCTTCGGGATGACGATCGACCACATCCGGGCGCTCGACGTGGTGCTCGCCGACGGCTCCACCGCCCGCCTGGAACCGGTCGACGAGGCCGAGCGGCTGCGCCGGGCCGAGGCGGACACCCTGGAGGGCCGGCTCCACCGGGAGCTGCCCGCGCTGGTCGACGCGAACGAGAAGGCGATCGCCGACGGGATGCCGCTGTTCTGGCGGCGGGCCTGCGGCTACCGGCTCGACCGGCTCGCCGGCTACGGCGACGCGAACCCGTTCGACCTGGCGAAGTTCGTCGTCGGTGCGGAGGGGACGCTGGTGCTGGCCACCCGCGCGGTGGTTGATCTGGTGCCGAAACCGAAGCGGACCGTGTACGCGGTCGGGCACTTCGCGACCGTGCACGGGGCGATCTCGGCGACCCTGGACGCGCTGAGCTGCGCGCCGCACCAGGTCGAGATGATGGACAAGACGATCCTCGACCTGTCCCGGCAGAAGATCGAGTACGCCGACCTGGGCAATCACCTGGTCGGCGATCCGGCGGCGCTGCTGTTCGTCTCGTTCTCCGGTGACGACGAGCCGGAGCTGGTCGCCAAGCTGGACGCGCTCACCGCGCTGTGGGAGCGGCACGGGCACGGTTACCACACGCTGCGGCTGGTCACCCCGGCCGAGCAGGCCGCGCTGCTCAAGGTCCGCAAGTCCTCCCTCGGCCTGCTGATGGCGGCGGGTGAGGGCACCCGGCGCCCATTGGCGTTCATCGAGGACACCGCGGTCGCGCCCGAGCACCTGGCCGAGTACACCGAGCGGTTCGCCGCGATCCTCGACGAGCACGGCCTGGAGGCCGGGTTCTACGGCCACTGCTCCGTCGGCTGCCTGCACATCCGCCCGTTCGTCGATCTCACCGACCCGGAGCAGGTCGAGACGATGCGGGTGGTCGCCGAGAAGATCAAGAACCTGGTCGCCGAGTACGGCGGCGTCAACTCCTCGGAGCACGGCGACGGTCTCGCCCGGTCGGAGTTCAACCGGGAGATCTTCGGCGACCAGCTGTACGAGGCGATGCGGCAGGTCAAGGCGCTGTTCGACCCGGCGGGCGTGCTGAACCCCGGGAAGATCGTGGACGCGCCGCCGATGACAGACAACCTGCGTGACCGGGACGCACTGCCGCCCGCCCCGCCGCTGACCACGGCGCTGTCGTTCGAGGTGATCGGCTCCGGATCGGCCTCCGGCATGCGCGACGCGGCCGATCGCTGCATGAACATCGGGCTCTGCCGCAAGACCACCGCCGGGGTGATGTGCCCGTCGTACCAGGTCACGCTGCAGGAGGAGCACTCCACGCGGGGGCGGGCGAACGCACTGGTCAAGGCGCTGTCCGAGCCGGATCCGGCGGCCGCGCTGGCCGACGAGCGGCTGCACGAGATCCTCGATCTCTGCCTGATGTGCAAGGCCTGCAAGAGCGAGTGCCCGATGGGCGTCGACATGGCGTCGCTGAAGTCCGAGGCGCTGCACCAGCAGCACGCCCGGCACGGCACCCCGCTGCGGTCCCGGCTGTTCGGCGCGATCCGCACGCTGAACCGGCTGGGCGCGGCGACCGCGCCGGTGTCCAACCTGCCCGGCCGGATCGGGTTCCTGCGCCGGATCATGGAGCGCACGGTCGGGATCACCGCGGCCCGGCCGCTGCCCCGGTTCGTGCGCGACGACCTGGTGCGCCGCCGGCGCAGGCACAGCCCGGCCCGGGGGACCGCGGGCACCGTCACCTGGCTCGCCGACTCCTTCACCACCTACACCGAGCCGCACATCGGGGAGGCCGCGATCGAGCTCCTCGAAACCGCGGGCTGGAACGTGCAGCTCGCCTCCGGTGGCTGCTGCGGCCGTTCCAGCCTGTCCAAGGGCCTGCTCGACGACGCCCGCCGCAAGGCCTCCGGCCTGGTCGCCTCGCTGGCCAGGGACACCCCGGCCGGGTCGCCGATCGTGGGCTGCGAGCCGTCCTGCGTGTTCACCCTGCGGGACGAGACGATCGCGCTGCTCGGCGACTCACCCGAGGCGCAGCAGGTCGGGAAGCGGGTCCGGCAGGTCGAGGAGCTGCTGGTCGAGGCGATCGACGACGGCAGGCTGGTGCTGCCGGAGCGCTCCGGGCTGAGCGGGCGGCGGGTCGTCTACCACGGCCACTGCCACCAGAAGGCCGAGGTCGGCACGGCCGCGACGCTCGCGCTGCTGCGCCGGATCCCTGGCCTGGAGGTCGCGGAGATCGACTCGGGTTGCTGCGGGATGGCCGGCTCGTTCGGCTTCGAGGCCGAGCACTACGCGACGTCGATGGACGTCGGCCGGGACCGGCTGTTCCCGGCCATCGAGGCCGAGTCCGCGGACACCCTGGTCGCCGCCACCGGCGTCTCCTGCCGCCAGCAGATCTTCCACGGCGTCGGGCGGACGGCATGGCATCCGCTGGAGCTGGTGCGCCAGGCGCTCGGCGGACGGGGCTGACGGCATGCGGATCGTCCGGTTCGACGGCGACGGCGGGCCCGTGCGGACCGGCTGTGTCGAGCCCGGCCCGGTCACCGGCCGCCCGGCGGGCGGGCCGGACCCCGGTGCGCGGCCGGACCCGGCGGGATCGGCGGGATCGGCGGGCGAGATCGTGCGGGAGCTCGGTCGGTCCGGCCCGGGGGCGGTTGCCGGGCGGCTCGACGAGCTGCGGCTGGCCGCACCCTGCGAGCCCCGCACGATCGTCTGCGTCGGCAGCAACTACCCCTGCCAGGTGGCGGAGAAGGGGCGGGCCCGGCCGGAGCGGCCGGCACTGTTCCTGAAGGCGCCGAACGCGGTCGTCGGGCCGGGGGAGCCGGTGCTGCGCCCGCGCGAGGTGAACCGCCTGGAGTACGAGGGCGAGCTGGCGGTGGTGATCGGCACCCTCGCCCGCGACGTCGACGAGTCCGACGCCATGCGCCACGTGCTCGGACTGACCTGCGCCAACGACGTCACCGCGGACGACTGGCGGGCCGACGGGCAGTGGACGCGGGCGAAGAGCGCCGACACGTTCTGCCCGCTCGGCCCGTGGATCGAGACCGAGCCGCGGCCCGGCCCGCTGGGACTGACCACCCGGCTCGGCGACGAGATCGTGCAGCGCTCGGACACCGGGGCGATGATCTTCGACGTGCCCCGGATCCTGGCCTGGGTGACCCGCTGGATCACGCTCTCGCCCGGTGACGTGGTGCTCACCGGCAGCCCGGCCGGGGTCGGGCCGATGGCGCCGGGGGACCGGGTCACCGTCGAGATCGAGGGGATCGGCGCCCTCAGCAACCCGGTCGCACGGCGCTGATCCGGGCTCGCGGTGCTGGCGGCCCGGGCCCCGGCGACGGAGCCCGGGGGCGTGCGGCGGTGGTCCGGGTGCCCCGGCGCGACAGCTCAGGCGCCGCGCAGCGGCAGGGCCGGCTCCGGTGCGTCCAGCTCGTCGGGGGCCGGGGCGTCGGCGTGCCCGAGCGCGCTGCGGTAGACCGCGCCGAGCGCGTCCGCCCAGACCGACGCCTCGAACCGGTCGAGGAACCGCTGCCGGGCGGCGGCACCGCGGCGCGCCCGCAGCTGCGGGTCGCGCGCCATCCGGACCAGCTCCTCGGCGATCCGGGACGCCGAGACCGATGTCAGCGCGCCGGTCTCCCGGGTCACGATCTCCGGGATCCCGCCGACCCGGGTGGCCACCGCGGGTGTCCCGGTGCCGTGCCCGAGCACCAGCCGCCGCGGCATCGTGTCGTGCCGGGTGGTGTGCAGCTGCACGTCCGCGACCTGCAGCAGCTCCACCGGATCGGTGTCCTTGCGGAACGCGACCCGGCCGGAGAGCAGCTCGTCGCCCGCCACCCGGGACTCCAGCCAGGGGCGCAGTGGACCGTCGCCGCCGAGCACCACCGTCACCGGTTCGTCCTGCGGCAGCTCGGCGACGGCGTCGAGCAGCATGTCCTGCCCCTGCCCGCGGCGCATCGGGGCCACCGAGACGGCGACCACCTCGTTCTCCGCGACACCCAGCCCACGCCGGAACCGGGCTGCCGCCTCGGGCGTCCCGACCCCCGGATCGGCGGCACCGTCCGGGATCACCGACAGCCCGGCCGTCGAGCCGGCGGCGGCCCGGTACCAGTCCCGCTGCAGCATCGACGTCGCGATGGTGCGGGTCATGAATCGCCTGCGGGCCAGCGTCTTCGCCGTGCGCCGCAGGTGGTCGCCGCGGTCGGCGGGCTGGGCGTGGATGTGGTGCAGCGTCGAGATCGCCGGGATCCGCAGCCGGGCCGCGGCGGCCGAGCCGACGACGTCCGGGCGGAGCCCGTGGGTGTGCACCAGATCGACGCCGTGCTCGCGGAACGCCCGGAGCACCTTCGGCACGGCACGTGGATCCCACGGGGCGACGTTCAGCTCCACGACGGGGGTGGCGGTCCGGCCGAGCCGGGCGGCGATCCCGGGCTGGTCGGACGGGTTCAGCGCGACCACGACCAGCCCGTACCCGGCGGCGGGGCCCGCGGTTGCCAGGTCGGCGAGTGCGGCCGCCACGCCGTGCGGGTCGAGTGACTCGACCAGATGTCCGATCTTCATCGTGCTTCGGCCTCCCGGGATGGATCTGGGATGTCGGTCGGCGGGGCACCGACACTACCGAGTGACAGCGGTCCGTGACGGCCGGGACACCGCGGGGATCGGGGGACGGGGCGCCGGGCGGAGTGCGGCGTGGATTACGGTCACGGCGTGCGCACGGTGTTGGTGATCGGGATCGGGGCGGGCGACCCGGAGCACCTGACCCTCCAGGCGGTCGACGCCCTGCGGCGGACCGACGTCGTCTTCGTGATCGACAAGGGCGACGTCAAGGACGACCTGCTCGCGCTGCGCACCGAGATCCTGCGGCGGCACCGTCCCGACGGCGGGCACCGGACCGTGGTCGCGCCCGAGGTCGACCGGAACCGCGGCGCGGACGTGCAGCACGATGACGCGCGCTACCGCGACGTCGTCGTCGACTGGCAGGACCGGCGGGCCGAGCTGTACCGCACGATGCTCGAGACCGAACTGGCCGACGGGGAGACCGGCGCGTTCCTGGTCTGGGGTGATCCGTCGCTCTACGACGGGACGCTGCGGCTGCTCGACGCCGTGCTGGCCGACGCGCCCGACGGCGACTGGCGGGTCGAGTCGATCGCCGGGATCTCCAGCGTCGCCGCGCTGGCCGCCGCGCACCGGCTGATCCTGAACCGGGTCGGGCGGCCGGTGCTGATCACCACCGGCCGCCGGATCGCCGACGGGATGCCCGGCGATGTCGACGACGTGGTGGTGATGCTCGACGGCCGCACCGCGTTCGCGACGCTCCCGCCGCAGCAGCGCGGCGAGCTGCACATCTACTGGGGCGCCTACCTCGGGACCCCGGACCAGCTGCTGCTCGCCGGCCCGCTGGAGAAGGTCTGCGACGAGATCCTGCGGGTGCGTGCCGCGGCCCGCGAGCGCAAGGGCTGGATCATGGACACCTACCTGCTGCGCCGCGGCGCAGCAGAACGCTGACGGGCACTGACGGGCACTGAGGAGCGCCGCGGACCGCTGAGCAGCGCTGTCGGGAACCGAGCAGCGCGGAGGGGCGCCGGGGATTGTCGGGGACGGCGGAACCGCACGGCATGAGCAGCGACGCGCCGGGGGCCGGTCCGCTGCGGTGGACCGGGTTCGCCGGTGCCCTGCTGCTGACCGGCGGCGCCTGGGCCGTGCTCGTCCTGCCGGCGTCGGTGCCCGCGCTCGCCGCGGGCGTCACCGGCACCGGATTGCTGGTGCTGGCGTGGGCGTCGACCGGGCGCCGGGTGCTGCGCGGCGTCCCGCCGTCGCCGGGCTGGTCGGTCCGGACACTGGGCCTCTGGGCCGCGCCGCTGCTGGTCGCCCCGCCGCTGTTCAGCCGGGACGTGTTCAGCTATCTCGCGCAGGGCGAGATCGCGCACCGCGGGCTCGATCCGCACCTCGTCGGGCCGCGCGCGGTGCTCGGCACCAGCTCGGGCCCCGGGGCGCTGGTGGACGGCCACTGGGTGGACACGCCGTCGCCCTACGGCCCGCTGTTCACCGCGCTCGCCCGGGGTGTCGCCGCGATCGCCGGCGAGGACCCGGTCGCCGGGGTCGCGCTGCACCGGCTGCTCGCGGTGGCCGGGCTGGTGCTGCTGGTGCTGGCGGTGCCCCGGCTCTGCGCGCTGTCCGGTGCCTCGCCCGCGGTGGCGATGTGGCTCGGCCCGGGCAATCCGCTGGTGCTGTGGCATCTCGTCGGCGGGGTGCACAACGACGCGCTGATGCTCGGGCTCGGGCTCGCCGGTACCGCGCTCGGGCTGCAGGCACTCGACGGCGCGCGGGACCGGATCGGCTGGGCGCGGCTCGGCGCGGGCGTGCTGCTCGTCTCGCTGGGCGCGCTGGTGAAGCTGCCGGTGCTGGCAGCACTCGCGGTGGTCGGGACGGCACTGGCCCGCCGCCGCGGCGGCACGCTCGGTGGGTTCGTGGCGGCCGGGTTCGGGGGGGCCGCCGCGTTCGCCGCCGTCGCCTCGGTGACGTCGGTGCTCACCGGCACCGGGTTCGGCTGGATGCGGTCGGTCGGCACCCCGGGCATGTTGTGGAGCTGGATGGCGCCGACGAACTGGTTCGGCTTCGCCGTCGGCGGGATCGGTGCGTTGTTCGGCGCCGACCTCACCGCCCCGATGATCGCTGCCGGCCGGGTCGCCGGAACGGTGCTCGCCGTCGCCGGCATCGCGTTCGTGCTGTACCGGCAGCTGCACGGCCGGATCGACCCGGTGCCGGCCTGCGGTGCCGTGCTCGGGCTGATCGTGGTGTTCGGGCCGGTGCTGCATCCGTGGTACCTGCTGTGGGCGGTGCTGCCGCTGGCCGCCTCCCCGCTGACGACGCGGGCCCACACCCGGATCGCCGTCGTCTCCGGGGTGTTCGCGGTGCTGCTCCCGCCGCTCGCCGGTGACCACGGCGACCGGCCGGGAACGCTCGTCGCCGGCTACGCGACGGCGGCGCTGATCGTCGGGATCGCGTTCGTGCTGCTGCTGCGCCGGGAACCGACACCGGAACGCGCACCGGCGCGCGACGGCGGCGGGACCGGCCCACCGGTGTGACCGCGCACCCCGGTGCGAGCGCTCCGGGCGGCGGTCCCGGATCATGGGGGTGTCGATCTCGGAGGAGCGGATGAGCGGTGTCGTGACCGGGCGTGCGGACGGCCCGTGGCGGGAGCGCTTCCGCGCGCTGCGCCACGTCCCGCTGCGCCACGCCGCCGCCCTCCCGGCCGGCGTGCTGCTGCACCTCGCGTTCCCGCCGCGGCTGCTCTGGTGGGCGGCGCCGATCGCGTTCGCCCTGCTGTGGTGGGCGCTGCAGCGGAGCACGGTGCGCCGGGCCGCGCTGATCGGCTTCGTGTTCGGGCTGGCGTTCTTCCTGCCGCACCTGGCGTGGATCCAGGACTTCCTCGGCCGCGAGTTCGGACCGGCGCCGTGGGTCGGGCTGTCCGCGCTGATGGCGGTGTTCACCGCGGCGTTCTGTGCGGTCGTCCCGCTGCTGTCCCGGTTGCCCGGCGCCCCGCTCTGGGCGGCCGCGGCGTTCGTGCTGCAGGAGTCGCTGCGCGGCCGGATCCCGCTCAACGGGTTCCCGTGGGGCCGGGTCGCGTTCAGCCAGGTGGAGGGCCCGTACCTGCCGCTGGCCGCGTTCGGCGGGGCCCCGCTGGTGACCTTCGCGGTGGTCGCGACCGGTTTCACCCTCACCGCGCTGCTCACCCGCCCGACGGTGCTGCGGGCCGTCCCGGTGCTGCTGCTGGTGGCGGCGGTGCTCGGGGTGCCGGCGCCGCCGACCGACGCGCAGAGCGGGACCCGCACCGTCGCGCTCGTCCAGGGCAACGCGCCGGATCTCGGCCTCGGCCTGCTCGGCGCGCGGGACCTGCTGCGCCGCAACCATCTGGCCGTCACCGCCGAGCTGGCGGACGAGATCCGGGCCGGCACCGTGCCGCGCCCGGACCTGGTGCTCTGGCCGGAGGGCGCCACCGGGACCAACGGCACCGATCCGGCGGTCGATCGCGCCGTCGCCGATCTCGGCGTGCCCACGCTGATCGGTGCGATGTACCGCGACGCGGGCGGCACCGAGAACGCCGTCGTCGCCTGGGACCCGCGGACCGGCCCTGGCCCGCGCTACGCCAAGCAGGAGCTGGTCCCGTTCGCCGAGCGGATCCCGCTGCGGCCGATCGCCAGCCTGGTCACCCCGTTCGTCGACGTCCCGGACCTGCGTGCCGGGGACCGGCCGGGCCGGATCGATCTCGCAGGCACCCGGCTGGGCGTCGGGATCTGCTATGAGGTCGCCTACGACTGGGTGCTGCGCGAGTCCGCGGCGCAGGGCGCCGAACTGCTGGTGGTCCCCACCGACAACGCCTGGTACGGGCCGGGGGAGATGACCTATCAGCAGCTCGCGATGGCGCGATTGCGCGCCGTCGAGCACGGCCGGGCGGCCGTCGTCCCGGCGCTGAGCGGGGTCAGCGCGGTGGTCCGGCCGGACGGCAGCGTTGCCCGCTCCACCGAGATGTACACCGCCGCGACGGTCGTCGAGCAGGTGCCGCTGCGCTCGGACGTCACCGTGGCGACCCGCTGGGGCGGCCTGGTGGAGGCCCTGTTCGTCGCCGCCGCGGTCGGCGGCTGCCTGGCCGGAGCGGTGCGGCACCGCCGGCGCCGGGCCGCCGCATCCTGAGCCGGACGGCTGTCGGCGGGCGGGAGTGTCCCGGCTGTGGTCGGATCGGTGGCGTGCTGAGCATGCTGGACACCGTCCTCGACCGCGCCGTGGTCCCCGGCTACTCGAGGATCGGGTACCTGCTGCGCAGGCGCGGATGGACCGGGCCGCGGGCCGATCCGGCGCGCGGCGCGCTGATCGGGCGCACCGCGCTGGTCACCGGCGCGGGCGGCGGGCTCGGCGAGGCGGTCGCGACCGGCCTGGTCCGCCTCGGTGCGACCGTGCACCTGCTCGTGCGCTCGGCGGAGAAGGGCCGCGCGGCGCAGGACCGGATCCTCGCCGCCGTCCCGGGGCTGTCCCGGAGCCGGCTGCCGGTGCAGATCTGCGACATCGGTGAGCTCGCGCAGGTCCGGTCGTTCGCGACCCGGTTCGCGACCGAGGTCGACGCGCTCGACGTGCTGGTGCACAACGCCGGGCTGCTGCCCGAACGGCGCAGTGAGACCGGCGAGGGCAACGAGACGACGCTGGCCGTGCACGTGCTCGGCCCGCTGCTGCTCACCCGGCTGCTCGCCGACACCCTCGCGGCCGGGGCGCAGCGCTCCGGCACCGACTCCCGGGTGATCGTGATGTCGTCCGGCGGGATGTACGCCCAGCCGCTGCGCGTCGACGACCTGCAGTTCGAGCGGGGTGACTTCGGCGGGACCGCCGCGTACGCCCGGACCAAGCGGATGCAGGTCGTCATGACCGGGCTGCTCGCCGACGAGCTGGTGTCCCGGCGGATCACGGTGCACGCCCTGCACCCGGGATGGGCGGCGACCCCCGGGGTGACCGGGTCGCTGCCGCTGTTCGGGAAGCTGCTCGGGCCGGTGCTGCGTACCCCGGCCCAGGGCGCGGACACCGCGGTGTGGCTGGCCGCGGCGCCGTCGTCGGAGATCGGGAGCGGGCGGTTCTGGCACGACCGGGCGCCCCGCCCGGCGCACTACCTGTCGCGGACCAGGGAGAGCGCCGAGGACCGGGAGCGGTTCGGCCGGGAGGTGGATCGGCTCACCGGGTGAGCGGTCCGTCGAGCAGGGCCGCCGCGGCCCGCCGGACGTGCGCCAGTACGTCCTCGGGATCGGCCCGGCCGACCGCTCCGTCCGGCAGCAGCGGATGCACCAGGCTCAGCCCGAGCAACCAGGCCAGCAGCAGCTCGGCCCGCAGCTCGGCCTCGGCCAGGTCGGCGGCACCGGTCGCGCGGGCGGCGAAGGCCGCGGTGAATGCACCGGCGAGCTCCATCCGTACCGCCGCCGCAGCTTCCGAGGTGCCGGCCGAGCGGACGACCGAGCCGAACAGGTCGTGCTCCGGCCCGGTGCCGCCGTCGAAGATCGAGCGGAGCGTGCGTTCGAGCAGCTCCTCGGGCGGTCCGCCGTGCAGCACGGCCAGCGCGCGCTCCGCGGCGACCCGGGCGAACAGCGCGTCCTTGCTGCCGAAGTAGCGGAACAGCAGCGCCTGGTTCACCCCGGCGCGTTCGGCGATCGCCCGCACCGGGGTGCGGTCGTAGCCGTGCTCGGCGAACAGGTCCGTGGCCGCGGCGAGCAGCGCCCGGCGGGTGGCGTCGCCGGAACGCACCGGCGGGGCACCGGACTCGGCGCTCACGGGCGGACTCCTCTCCTGCGGGGCACGGTGATCAGGTGAGTGGACGGTAGCGCCCGCCCGGCGGCGCATGGCGCTCCCGGTGCCCGGGTACGCGCAGTGCGAGACCCGAACCGAGAAGGACGTGAGACCCGTGGCCGCAGGCGACGAGAACGAGTTCCAGCCGGAGGCGCCGGACCTGGCGTCGGCGTTGCAGCTGGACACCGACGAGGCGCTGACCGGCCCGTCGGACGCCGATCCGCTGGACGCCGGCTACGTGCCGCCGGACCGCCCGTACGGCGTCGAGGACAACGCCGTCACCCCCGCCGGCGAGCGGGCCGGTGAGACCCACGAGGCTCGGCTCGCCAGGGAGGTGCCGGATGAGCTGTCCACGGCGGATACCGACCGCTCGGGCCGGTTGACGAGTGCGACCGACTCGCCGGACGGGCGGCCCGCGGTGGACGGTGCGGCCCACGACGTGGGTATCGACGGCGGCGCGGCCGGCGCGGAGGAGGCCGCGGTGCACGAGGCCGACCGGCGGATCGTGCCGGTGGTCGACGAGTCCCCGGCCGGCGATCCCGAGGTCAGCGCGCAGCTCGCGGAGGACGCCGACCTGGCCGACGAGGCCGCCGCGGATGCGGAGTCCGACGCCGGGAGCCACCCGGAGTGGGCCCGCCGCAGCTGACCCGGACCGACCCGGACGGGTCAGGCCGCGCTGCCGGTGAGCCGCGCGATGGCGCCGTCGAGATCGAGGTGGTCGTTCTCCTCGCCGAGGTCGACGATCTCCAGCGTCGCCTCCACGAACTGGGCGAGCAGGTCGCGGTCGACCTCGAGGACCGCGGCTCCGCCGTCCGAACGGATCTCGATCTCGACGACGTCGTAGCCGTCGACCCGACGCGGTGCCATCCGGATGTCGCCGATCCCGGTCGGCGTGGTCAGGCCCTCGATCACCAGGTCGCGGGCGACCAGCCACTCGATCCAGCGGTCCGCGGAGCGGCGCACGGAGAACGAGATCGCGAACGGATCTGCCGCCCGGAACGCCCAGCGGCTCACGATCGGGGACGCCTGGCCGTGCAGCACGGTGAAGACGTCCTGCTGGATCGAGTCGCTGGTCATCCTGCTCGCCCTCCGAAACCGTGCCCCGGACCGCCGTGGTGTGCCGCGGTCTCACCGGGTACATCGCCGGACAGGCCTCCGGCGCTGCATCCCGGGCGAGGATTCACCCGTTCGCGCCATCTGTCGTTCACGTCACGATACGGAAGTGGCACAGCAGGTCCAACGAACGGGCGTGCCGTCGGCGACGGCCCGGGGTGTCGCCGGATCCGGTGACACCGGGTGGTCGCCGACGGCTCAGTGCCGGGTGACGGCGGTGACCAGCCAGATCCCGCCGGGGCCGGGCCGCACGGTCTGCTCCAGGGTGACGGTCGCCCTGGCCGGTGACCGGCCGTCGGTGACGTCGTAGTTGCCCGGGGCCAGCTCGGTGATCGCGGGATTGCGGTACTCCAGCTCGGCGCCGACGTAGGAGATCGTGACCTCCTGCGGGTCGAGCAGCCACGGGTCGCCGCCGCGGTCGGCCTGCTGCTGCATCCGCTGTGCGGTCGCGGCGTCGCCTGCCGGCCAGGACGGCACGTCCTGCTCCGCGCGGGGCGCGGCCTTCGCCTGCGGATCCGGTGCGGGCCGCGGGCCCGCCGCGGGGGCGGGGGCGGCCGGTGGCGGCGCCGGAGAGCCGGCCGGTGCAGGCGGCGCGGTCGGCGCAGACGGTGCAGGCGGCGCGGACGATCCGGGCGGTCCGGCCGACGTGGACGACCCCGTCGGCATCGTCGACGAGGCCGTCGGGGCGGGTGCCGGCGGGGCCTCCGGAAGTGCGGCGTTCCCGCAGCCGACGAGCAGCACGACCAGCACCAGCAGCGCCAGGCCGACGAACGCGCCGCGCAGCATCAGCCGCGGCCCGAGCCGGCCCACCCGGATGCCGGCCGGACGGCCCGGAGCGGCCCCGGCCGTGCTCACCTGCGGGAGGTCCGGTGCGGTCACGCGGGAACCTTACGACCGGCCCCGCGCCGGACCGGGGAGGCGGCGCCGCCCCGTTCCGGTGACCGCCGCCCGGCGGGGGACCTGGCGGGACGAACGGTGCCGACGTCCGCCGGAGTGATTAGGGTCGCCGGTGAGCGACGGGGAGCAGCCCCGGCACGAGCCCGACGAGGTGCACGAGAATGGCGTCCGGTACCGCGGCGACGGACAAGTTCCTCGCCGCACGCGACTTCCTGCTGGCCCACCGCGAGGACTACGCCACCGCCTACCGCGACTTCCGCTGGCCGGAGCTCGACGAGTTCAACTTCGCGCTGGACCACTTCGACGTGGTGGCCGCCGATCCGGAGCGGGGCGCGCGGCGCGCACTCTGGATCGTCGAGCAGGACGGTTCGCAGGAGCACTGGACCTTCGCGGAGCTGGCGCAGCGGTCGAACCGGGTCGCGAACTGGCTGCGCGCCCAGGGCGTCGGCCGCGGCGACCGGGTCATCCTGATGCTGGGCAACCAGCTGGAGCTGTGGGAGACCCTGCTCGCGGCGATGAAGCTGGGTGCCGTCGTCATCCCGGCGACGACCCTGCTGACCCCGGCGGACCTGCAGGACCGGGTGGACCGGGGCGGGGCGCGGCACGTGGTGGCCGCGGCGTCGGACACGGCGAAGTTCGAGGCGGTCACCGGCGACTTCACCCGGATCGCGGTGCGCGGTGCGGTGCAGGGCTGGCGTGACTACTCCGGTGAGGCCTACACGGCGGACGCCGAGTTCACCCCGGACGGTCGGACCGCCGCGTCCGACACGCTGTTGCTCTACTTCACCTCGGGCACCACGGCGAAGCCGAAGCTGGTGGAGCACACGCACACGTCGTACCCGGTGGGGCACCTGTCCACGATGTTCTGGATCGGGCTGGAGCCCGGCGACGTCCACCTGAACATCTCCTCGCCAGGCTGGGCCAAGCACGCCTGGTCGAACGTGTTCGCGCCGTGGATCGCCGAGGCGACGGTGCTGGTGATGAACTACGCCCGGTTCGACGCCGAGTCGGTGCTCGGCGTGCTCGACCGCTGCGGAGTGACCAGCTTCTGCGCGCCGCCGACGGTGTGGCGGATGCTGATCCAGGCCGACCTGTCGACGCTGAACACCCCGCCGACCAAGGTCGTCGGGGCCGGCGAGCCGCTCAACCCGGAGGTCATCGAGCAGGTCGAGAAGGCGTGGGGGCTGCGGATCCGGGACGGGTTCGGGCAGACCGAGTCGTCGGTGCAGATCGGGAACTCGCCCTCGCAGCCGGTGAAGCCGGGCTCGATGGGCCGCCCGATCCCCGGGTTCGTCGTGGCGCTGGTCGATCCGGCGACCGGCGAGGTCGGCGACGAGGGTGAGATCTGCCTCGACCTGAACCACCGCCCGACCGGGCTGATGGTCGGCTACGCCGACGACCCGGAGCGCAACGCCGAGGCGATGGCCGGCGGCTTCTACCACACCGGTGACGTGGGTTCGCGGGACGCGGACGGCTACATCACCTACGTCGGCCGCGCCGACGACGTCTTCAAGGCCAGCGACTACCGGATCAGCCCGTTCGAGCTGGAGAGCGTGCTCATCGAGCACCCGGCGGTCGCCGAGGCCGCGGTGGTGCCGTCGCCGGACCCGGTGCGGCTCGCCGTGCCGAAGGCCTACGTGGTGCTCGCCGCCGGGCACGAGCCGACCGAGGCGACGGCGACCGACATCCTGCGGTTCGCCTACGACAATCTCGCGCCCTACAAGCGGATCCGCCGGCTGGAGTTCTTCGAGCTGCCCAAGACGATCTCCGGGAAGATCCGCCGGGTCGAGCTGCGCGGCCGGGAGAACGAGATCCACTCCGACCCGCAGGCCGAGGTCGGGACGGAGTACACGCTGTAGGGCGCCGGCCGGTCAGTCGTCGGCCGCGTAGTGGCCCGGCCACTCGCGGTAGGGGATCCGGGCGATCTCGATGATCTCGCCGAGCCGGGACCACTCGTTGCGGCCGAGCCGGGCCAGCGGGGCGAGCCGGCGCACGTCGGGCAGTGAGGTGCCGCGAGCATCGGTGGTGAACACGTCGTCGTCGATGGCGGCGTTCACCACCCGCCCGATCACCACGGTGGAGTCCCCGAGTTCGATCGCCGAGTGCAGCACGCACTCCAGCGCGACCGGGGACTCCGCCACCCGGCTCGGGGTCACGACGGTGCTCGGCTCCGCGGTGAGCCCGACCGAGGTGAACTCGCTGATCTCGGACGGGAAGTCGGTCCCGGTGGCGTTGATCTTCTCGAACATCGGCTCCCCGGCCAGGCACACCACGAACTCCCGGGTCTCCGAGACGTTGCGCAACGAGTCCTTCTTCCCGACCGAGGTGAACTGGACCATCGGCGGGTCGACGCAGGAGACCGTGAAGAACGAGTGCGGTGCCAGGTTGTCCACGCCCGCGGCGGAACGGGTGGACACCCATGCGATCGGCCGGGGGACGACGACACTGGTCAGCAGCTTGTAGAACGGTCCGGTGCCCAGTTCGTCCGGCGAGTGGTCGGTGCGCATGGGGTGATCCTGCCTGTTCGGTGATCAGCGTGCCGACCTACCGTCAGCCGCATGCGCGACGGCGCCCGGGCGGCCGGGCTGATGATCGGGATCCTGGCGGACGCGATGCTCGGCGACCCGCGGCGCGGGCATCCGGTCGCGGCGTTCGGCACGCTCGCGGCCGGGCTGGAGCGGTGGCTGTACCGCGACTCCCGCGTCGCCGGGGCGGTGTACGCGGTGGTGCTGGTCGGCGGCACGGTCGCGGCCGGTGTGCCGGCCGGGCGGGTGGGCGGACCGGTCACCCGGACCGCCGTCACCGCCGTGTCGACCTGGGCGGTGCTCGGCGGGACGTCGCTGATCGGAGAGGGGGCCGCGCTCGCGGCGGCGCTCGCCGCGGACGACCGGGCGGCGGCCCGGACGCGGGTGACCCATCTGTGCGCCCGCGATCCCGCGCTGCTCGACCCCGACGGCATGGCCCGCGCCGGGGTGGAGTCGCTGGCCGAGAACACCTCGGACGCGGTGGTCGGGCCACTGGTCTGGGGCGCCGTCGCCGGTGTGCCCGGGCTGCTCGGGTATCGCGCGGTGAACACCCTGGACGCCATGGTCGGCTACCGGTCGGCCCGCTACGAGCGGTTCGGCTGGGCCTGCGCGCGGCTCGACGACCTGGTGAACCTGGTCCCGTCGCGGGTCACCGCCCTGCTCACCGTCGCCATCGCCCCGCTGGTCGGCGGATCGTCGCGGGCCGCCCTGCGCGCCTGGCGCCGCGACGCCGCCGGTCATCCCAGCCCGAACGCCGGACCGGTCGAGGCCACCGCCGCCGGCGCACTGGGCCTGCGGCTGGGCGGACCGACGACCTACGCCCACGGCACCGAGAACCGGCCCGCCCTGGGCGACGGGCACCCGCCCCGCCAGGGGGACCTGGTGCGGGCCGCGCGGCTGTCGAGACTGGTGGCCGCCGCGGCCGGGGCGCTGGCGGTCGGCGTGGCGTACGCGACGGGCCGGCCCCGCAGTGGGGGAGTACATCCGGAACCGCTCACCAGGTGAGCGGTTCCGGTGGAGCGAGGCCGGACAGCACGGGCCGATCGCTCACCCGGTGAGCGAACTCGCCGGGTGAGCGCCTGGGCTCACCGGCGGGCGCCGCTGAGGATCACGCCCGCGAGCAGCGCCGGGACGGCCCACTCGGCGGCGCGGATCGCGTCCTTCGGGGCGTCGTCGCGTGCTCCCAGTACCGCGGTGCCCACCGTCAGGCCGGCCGCGGCGACGGTCAGGCCGACCCCGACGGCGTCGCCGGTGGCGCGCCGGGTCGCGAGCTGGCCGAGACCACCGGTGAGGGTCGCGGCGAGCGCGGCCCGGGCGATCGGCGTCCAGGTGGACCAGCCCGCGGTCGCGACGCGCTGCCGGTCGGCGGGCCCGCCCGCAGCGTCCGCTGCGGCGTTCAGCCCGGAGACGCCCATCAGCGAGCCGCCGAACCAGGCGGCGGCGCCGACGTCACGAAGGGCCCGGAAAGCGGTCGCGCGGTCCATGTCTCTCCTCGGGGAGCGGGATGTGTGCGCGCGAGACCCTAGCGCCGGGCGGTCACCGGTCCGCGCGGCCCTCGCCGCCGTAGCCGTCCCGGCCGGAGAGCTGCTCGCGCAGGCTGCCGCGTGGGTCCCGGCGGCCGCGCCGCTGCAGCAGCTCCAGCCGGATGAAGATCACCAGCGCGACCAGTGCGACCACGCCGAAGGTCAGCCACTGCAGCGCGTAGGAGAAGTTGCTGAACGGCGCCCCGCCGCCCGGCGGCGCGATCGGGATCGGGTTCAGCACGCCGGCCTGGCCCTCGTCCAGGGAGACGATCCCCTCGACCGGGGTGGTCCCGGTCGCCTCGGCGACCGCGCGCGAGTCGGCCGCGTAGATCTGCCGGGTGCCGCCGTCGAGCAGCGGCGGCCTGCCCTGCGGGTCGTTCTCGTTGAGCCGCAGCCGGCCCTCGACGTTCACGGTCCCGTCCGGGGCGGCCGCGATGTCGGGGACGACGCCGCCCTCACCGGCGGCGACCGTGCCGCGGTTGACCACGACCAGGCGACCGTCGGTGAGCCGCAGCGGCGTCAGCACCTCGTAGGCGGGCGCGCCGTCGACGACCCGGAGCCGGACCAGCGACTCGGCGTCGCGCTCGAAGGTGCCGGTCAGCTCGACCCGGCGCCAGATGTCGTCGGACGACACGGCCGCCCCCGGCGGGACCAGCTCGGCGAACGGGACCGCCGGGGTGTCGTGGGCGGCGGCGATGGCGGCGTTCTGCGACTCCCGTTCGGCCTCGCGGCCGAACTGCCACGGCGCCAGCAGCGTGTAGCAGGCAACCACGAACGCACAGACGACGCCGATGAAGGCGAGCCAGCCGGGCCGGAGCAGGAAGCGCACGCCGTCCAGGGTAGTCGTGGCCGACGGGGATACTGACCGGTGTGGCAGTCGACCTCTCGGGCGCGGTGTTGATCGCCGGAACGACCTCGGACGCGGGCAAGAGCGCCGTGGTCGCGGGGATCTGCCGCTGGCTGCACCGGCGCGGGGTGTCGGTGGCGCCGTTCAAGGCCCAGAACATGAGCAACAACTCGGTCGTCACCCCGGACGGCGGCGAGATCGGCCGGGCACAGGCGATGCAGGCGCACGCCTGCGGGATCGCGCCCGGCGTCGACCTCAATCCGGTGCTGCTGAAGCCGGGGAGCGACCGCACCTCCCAGGTCGTCGTCCGGGGGCGGGCCGACGGGCAGGTGTCGGCGCTGTCCTACCGGCACCGCACCGCGGCGCTGGCGGAGGTGGTGGCCGACTCGCTGAGCCGGCTGCGGGAGCGCTACGACGTCGTCGTCTGCGAGGGTGCCGGCTCGCCGGCGGAGATCAACCTGCGCCCCACCGACCTGGCCAACATGGGCTTCGCCCGGCGCAACGACCTCCCGGTACTCGTCGTCGGGGACATCGACCGGGGCGGGGTGCTGGCGCACCTGTTCGGCACCCTCGGCGTCCTCGAACCGGCCGACCAGGCACTCGTCGCCGGGTTCGTGATCAACAAATTCCGGGGGGACGTCCGGCTGCTCGAACCGGGGCTGGAGCAGCTGCTGACGCTGACCGGCCGTCCGACGCTGGGAGTGCTGCCGTTCGCCGAGGGACTGTGGCTGGACGCCGAGGACTCGCTCTCCGCCGTCGCCGACGGCGTGCTCGGCAGGCCCGCCCCGCCGCGCGGCGCGCAGTGGCTGCGGGTGTCGGTGATCCGGCTGCCCCGGATCTCGAACGCCACCGACGCCGAGGCGCTGGCCTGCGAGCCGGGCGTCGCCGTCCGGTACGTGACCGAACCGTCGCGGATCGCCGACACCGACGTCGTCGTGCTGCCCGGCTCGAAGTCCACCGTCTCGGACCTCGGGTGGCTGCGGTCGTCCGGGATGGCCGACGCGGTGGCCGCGCACGCCGCCGTCGGACGCCCGGTGCTCGGGATCTGCGGTGGCTACCAGATGCTGGGCCGCACGATCACCGACCCGCACGGGGTGGAGGCGACGCCCGGCACCGCGGTCGACGGGCTGGGTCTGCTCGACCTGGAGATCGCCTTCGACCGGGACAAGCACCTGGGCACCCCGACGTCGACCGCATGGGGGCAGCCGGTCACCGGATACGAGATCCACCACGGCCGGGTCGTGCGCTCCGGTGATCCCGGGCTGATCGGCGACGAGGGATCCGACCGGGGGAACGTGCTGGGGACGCACTGGCACGGCCTCGCCGAGAACGACGGCTTCCGGCGCGCGCTGCTCACCCGGCTGGCCGCCGAGGCGGACCGGGACGGCTTCCGGGTGGCGGACGACACGTCGTTCGCGGCGGAGCGGACCCGGCAGGCCGATCTGCTGGCCGACCTGGTCGAACAACACATGGACACGTCGTCACTTGAACATGTGATCCGACACGGAGCACCGGCGGATCTCCCGGTGCTGACGTCCGGTCTGGCAGCCTCGGCCAGGTGAACGCTGCGGTGACGTCCCTTCGATTCCCGTTCTCCGCCGTCGTCGGGCACGACGACCTGCGGCTGGCGCTGCTGCTCAACGCCGTGCACCCGGGGGTCGGCGGGGTACTGGTGCGCGGCGAGAAGGGCACCGCGAAGTCGACGGCCGTGCGGGCGCTGGCCGCGCTGCTGCCGGATCTCGACGTCGTCGAGGGCTGCCGGTTCGGCTGCGACCCGGCCGCGCCGGACCCGGCCTGCCCGGACGGACCGCACCTGCTGGGTGAGGCGAGCACACGCCGTCCGGCCCGGCTGGTGGAGCTGCCGGTCGGCGCGACCGAGGACCGCCTCGTCGGGTCGCTCGACCTGGAACGCGCGCTGTCCGAGGGCAAGCGCGCCTATCAGCCGGGTCTGCTCGCCGACGCGCACCGCGGGGTGCTCTACGTCGACGAGGTCAACCTGCTGCACGACCACCTCGTCGATCTGCTCCTCGACGCGGCCGCGATGGGCCGCGCGCACGTCGAGCGGGACGGCGTCTCGGTCTCGCACGCGGCCCGGTTCCTGCTGGTCGGCACCATGAACCCGGAGGAGGGCGAGCTGCGCCCGCAGCTGCTCGACCGGTTCGGGCTGACCGTGGAGGTGCGGGCCTCGCGCGACGTCGACACCCGGGTCGAGGTGACCCGGCGGCGGCTGTCCTTCGAGGACGACCCGGCCGGGTTCGCCAGCCGGTTCGCCGGCGCCGAGGCGGACACCGCCGCCCGGCTACGGGCCGCGCAGGAGCGGGTCGTGGGCGTCCGGCTGTCGGATCGTGAGCTGCGCCGGATCGCGTTCGTCTGCGCCCGCTTCGACGTCGACGGGATGCGTGCCGACCTGGTGATCAGCCGGGCGGCCGCGGCGCACGCGGCCTGGGAGGGGCGCACCGCGGTGGTCGAGGACGACGTCCGGGTCGCCGCCCGGCTCGCCCTGCCGCACCGGCGCCGTCGCGACCCGTTCGACGAGCCCGGCATCGACGAGAAGGACCTCGAGGAGGCCCTGCGCGACGCCGAGGAACACCTCGGCCCGGACGACGACCCGGACCCCGGTGGCGGCCCCGACGGCCCCGAGGACCCGGACCCGCAGGACGGCCCGGACTCCGCGGACACCGACGGCGCCGAGCCGGACGGCATCGATCCCGGCACCGATCCCGGCACCGACCCCGACGGCGGCTCCGACGAGTCGGGTGGCTCCGGCCCCCCGCAGCGCCCGGACGGCTCGGCGCGGGACGGCCACGATCCGGCCGACGGCACCGAGCAGTCGTCCGAGGCACCGGACCCGGCGAACGACTCCGCGGAACCGGAGGACGGCGCCGGCCGGGAGCAGCGACCGGGCGGCGACGGCGGGGAGGGGCGCGCCCTCGTCGTCGGGGACGCCGCGAAGCTGCGCCGGGCGACGATCCGCAAGTTCGCCGTCCCCGGGCTCGGCGCGGGCGCCCCCGGACGCCGGTCGCGGGCCCGCACCGACGCCGGCCGGGTCGTCCGGCCGACCGACTCGGGCACCACCCGGGCCGCCGACCTGCACCTGCCCGCCACCGTGCTGGCCGCCGCGCCGCACCAGGCGCAACGCGGTCGCAGCGGGCCGGGGCTGCTCGTGCAGCGCGGCGACCTGCGCCGCGCCGAGCGGGAGGGACGCGAGGGGAACCTCGTGCTGTTCGTCGTCGACGCGTCCGGGTCGATGGCCGCGCGGAAGCGGATGACGGCCGTCTCCGGCGCCGTCCTCGGGCTGCTGCGTGACGCCTACCAGCGTCGCGACAAGGTCGGGCTGGTGACGTTCCGGGCCAGGACCGCCGAGCTGACCCTGCCGCCGACCTCGTCGGTCCCGACCGCGCAGCAACGGCTCGCGACCCTGCGCACCGGCGGGCGGACCCCGCTCGCCGAGGGGCTCCTGCGGGCCCGCTCGGTGCTCGCCGCCGAACGCCGCCGCGATCCCCGCCGCCGTCCGCTCGTCGTGCTGCTGACCGACGGCCGGGCGACGGTGCCGGCCCGCCCCGGCGGTGACCCGGTGGCCGACGCCCGCCGCGCGGCCGCGCTGCTGGCCGACGACGGCGTGCACACCGTCGTCGTGGACTGCGAGAGCGGGCACGTCCGGCTCGGACTGGCCGCGCCGCTCGCCGCGTCGGCCGGCGGCGAACTGGTGACACTGGACGAGCTGACCGCCGAGAGCGTGGGGGACCTCGTCCGGTCCGCCCGCGCGGCCTGAGAGGAGACCCGCCGTGCCGCAGGGACAGGTGAGTGTCACGCCCGAGGACGGGCTGACCACCCGGCAGCGCCGTAACCGGCCGCTGCTGATGGTGCACACCGGCGTGATGAAGGGGAAGTCGACGGCGGCGTTCGGGATGGCGCTGCGCGGCTGGAACCAGGGCTGGTCGATCGGGGTCTTCCAGTTCGTGAAGTCGGCCAAGTGGAAGGTCGGCGAGGAGGAGGCGTTCCGCGCGCTCGGCCGGGTGCACGACGAGACCGGCGAGGGTGGTCCCGTCGAGTGGCACAAGATGGGATCGGGCTGGTCTTGGTCCCGCAAGCAGGGCTCCGAGACCGACCACGCCGACGACGCGCGCGAGGGCTGGGCCGAGATCCGCCGCCGGCTGCGTGCCGAGCAGCACGGCCTGTACGTGCTCGACGAGTTCACCTACCCGCTGAAGTGGGGCTGGATCGACGTCGACGAGGTGGTCGCCGAGCTGACCGGCCGGCCGGGGCACCAGCACGTGATCATCACCGGCCGGGACGCGCCGCAGGCGCTGATCGACGCGGCCGACCTGGTGATGGAGACGACCAAGGTCACGCACCCGATGGACGCCGGCCAGAAGGGGCAGCGGGGGATCGAGTGGTGAATGCTCGCGCCCTGGTGGTGGCGGCGCCGTCGTCGGGGAGCGGGAAGACGACGGTCTCCACCGGCCTGATGGCCGCGCTGCGCAGCCGGGGCACCCGGGTCGCGCCGTTCAAGGTCGGCCCGGACTACATCGATCCCGGCTACCACTCGCTGGCGGCCGGACGGCCGGGCCGGAACCTCGACGTCGTGCTGCAGGGCGCCGAGCGCCTCGCGCCGCTGGCCCGGCACGGCTCCCGGGACGCCGACATCGCCGTCGTCGAGGGCGTGATGGGGCTGTTCGACGGACGCATCCCGGACGGTGCCGGTTCGACGGCGCAGGTCGCGGCCGCGCTGGGCGCACCGGTGCTGCTGGTGGTGGACGTCCGCGGGCAGTCCCGGTCGCTGGCCGCGCTGCTGCACGGCTTCCGGTCGTTCGACCCGGCGGTCGAGGTGGCCGGGGTGATCCTGAACCGGGTCGGGTCGGCGCGGCACGAGGAGGTGCTGCGCGCCTCCGCCGACGAGATCGGACTGCCGGTGCTCGGCGCGGTACCGCGCCGGGCCGAGCTCGCCGTGCCGTCGCGGCACCTCGGCCTGATCACCGCGGCCGAGCACGGCGCCGCCGCGACCGCCGCCGTCGACGCGATGGCCGGGCTGGTCGCCGAGCACGTCGATCTCGACGCGGTGCTGGCGCTGGCCCGCCCGCTGCCCGACGGCCCGGTCTGGGACCCGCACGCCGAGATCGCCGCAGTCACCGGTGCGGCGCCCGCTCCCGCTCGGCCGGTGTCCGGCGGCCTGGCCCGGGACCTGCACGCCGAGATCGCGGCAGCCACCGGCGCGGCGCCGGTTCCCGCCCGCCCGGTGTCCGGCGGCCCGATCCGGGACCTGCACGCCGGGATCGCCGCCACCGGCGCGGTGCCGGCCCCCGCTCGGCCGGTGGTCGCGCTGGCCGGCGGCCCGGCGTTCGGGTTCGGGTACGCCGAGCACGCCGAGTTGCTCGAGGCGGCCGGTGCGCAGGTGGCGGTCGTCGATCCGCTGCGCGATCCGGACCTGCCGGAGGGGACGTCCGCGCTCGTGCTGCCCGGCGGGTTCCCGGAGGAGCACGTCGGCGCGCTGGGGGAGAACCGGTCGCTGCGGATGGCCGTCGCGCGGCTGGCCGCGTCCGGTGCGCCGGTGCACGCGGAGTGCGGGGGCCTGCTCTACCTGTGCCGGGACCTCGACGGGGCACCGATGTGCGGGGTCCTCGAGGCCTCGGCCGCGATGACCGACCGGTTGACCCTCGGCTACCGGGAGGCCGTCGCGGTGTCGGCGTCGCCGCTGTTCCCGGCCGGGGCCCGGGTGGGTGCGCACGAGTTCCACCGTTGTGCCGTCACCCCGCGCGCCGGTTCGGCCCCGGCCTGGGCGTGGCGTGGCGCGGAGCCGGAGGGGTACGTCGTCGCCGGGGTACACGCCTCGTTCCTGCACACGCATCCGGCAGGCAACCCGGACTCGGTCGCCCGCCTGGTCGCAGGCGCGTGACCACCGGTTCCGGGCCGGAGCGCCGGCCCGGTGGGCGTCCGGCGCCGCAACCGGAGCTCGCACTCGGGATCGGGATGCGGCCCGGGGTGTCGGCCGCCGCGCTGCGGGCGCTGCTGCGCCGGGTGGCGGACGAGCACGGCCTCGATCTCGATCACGCGGTCGTCGCGACGCTCGACCGGCGGACCTCGGAGCCGGGTCTGCTGCAGGCCGTCGCACCGCGGACCCCGCGCGGATACCCGGCGGAGCAGCTCGCCGCGGTGGTGGTGCCGACGCCGAGCGACCGGGTCGCCGCCGCCACCGGAACGCCCGCGGTCGCCGAGGCCGCCGCGCTGCTGGCCGCGGGCCCCGGGGCGGTGCTGGTGGTACCCAAGACCGCCGCCTCCGGCGCGACCGTGGCGGTGGCGCGGCTGGCGCGGGCTACGCGGGTGGCGCGGGCTATGCGGATGGCGCGGCTGGCGGTGGGAATGGCGCCGTCCGGCGCCGCCCCTGATCCGTCCTCTGACACCGCCCCGGGCTGACGCCCCCGGCAGCCGCACGGGTTCGCCGAGTCCGCACGGGTTCGTTGCGTTCGCACGGGGTCGGATCTCGTGCGGATGCGGTGATCCCGTGCGAACGGTGCTCGGGCTCGTGGCCGGTCGCGTGGCGAGGGCTTTCTCCCCGTGCCGGGTGGCTGCCGGGGCGCAGGGTCGGCTGCGTTCGCACGGGTCGGCTGCGTTTACGCAGGCCGGCTGCGTACGCGTGGGTTCGTCGCGGGCCGCGTGCGCACGGTTCGCCGCGTCCGCATGGGCTCGCTCCATCCGCACGGGTTCGTTGCGTTCGCACGGGGTCGGACTTCGTGCGGATGCAGCGAACCCGTGCGAACGATGCTCGGTCGCGTGGCCGGTCCCGTGGTGGGGCGCCTCCCCGTGTCGGGTGGCTGCCGGTGCAGCGTCGCAGCGTCCGCACCGGTCGACTGCGTCCGCACCGGTTGGCTGTGTTTGGGCAGGTCGACGGCGTCCGCACGGGTTCGCTGCGCTCGCACGAGATCCGACCCCGTGCGAGCGCAGCGAACCCGTGCGAACACTGCCCGTGCCCGTGCCCGTGCCCGTGCCCGTGCCCGTGCCCGTGCCCGCTGCTGGGGCGGGGCTGCGCGGAGCCGGCGCCCGAGGCTCGGCAGGGCACCCGCCGGTGTGGGTTTGGCCTCTGCGGCGACTCCCGGAGGCGTTCCGGTCGCTATCCTCGACCGCCGCCGTCGCACGGGAGCCGGGGGCTCGCCGGACCGGGCAGGCATCGCCCGGGAACGGTAGGCAGCGCCGGGGAGGGCACACCGCGGCCGGGAGAGGAACGTCGTTGAGCGCGCAGCACGAGCAGTACCTGGTCGGCCTGGACCTGTCCGGCCGTCGTGTCGTCGTGGTCGGTGGAGGACAGGTCGCCCAGCGGCGGGTCGCCCGGCTGATCGCGGTCGGGGCGCTGGTCGAGGTGGTGTCCCCCGAGGTCACCCCGGCCGTCGAGGGGATGGTCTCGGCCGGTGAGATCACCTGGACCGCCCGCCGCTACGCCGAGGGTGATCTCACCGGCGCCTGGTACGTGATCGCCGCGACCGACGACGCCGCGGTGAACGAGACGGTCACCGCCGATGCGGAGCGGGATCGGGTGTTCTGCGTCCGCGCCGACGACGGCTCGCGGGGCACCGCCGTCACTCCGGCGACCGGGGCGCACGACGGGCTGACCGTCGGCGTGCTGGCCCGCGGCGCGCACCGCCGCTCGTCCGCGGTCCGGACGGCGCTGGTCGAGGCGTTGCAGTCCGGCGTCGTCGACGAGAACGCCGAGCCGCCGCAGCCGGGCGTCGCGCTGGTCGGTGGTGGCCCGGGCGACCCGGAGCTGATCACCGTTCGCGGGCGTCGGCTGCTGTCGCGGGCCCAGGTCGTCGTCACCGACCGGCTCGGTCCCCGTGACCTGATGGACGAGCTCTCGCCCGATGTCGAGGTCATCGACGCCTCCAAGATCCCCTACGGCCGTGCCATGGCCCAGGAGAAGATCAACGAGCTGCTGGTGGAGCACGCCAGGGCCGGGAAGTTCGTGGTGCGCCTCAAGGGCGGCGACCCGTTCGTCTACGGGCGCGGGTTCGAGGAGGTCCAGGCCTGCGCCGCGGCGGGGGTGCCGGTCACCGTCGTCCCGGGCATCACCAGCGCGTTCGCCGCGCCCGCTGTCGCCGGTACTCCGGTGACCCACCGGGGGGTGGCGCACGAGATCGTCGTCGTGTCCGGGCACGTCGCCCCGGAGGATCCGCGCAGCCTCACCGACTGGGCCGCGCTCGGCCGGATGACCGGCACGATCGTGCTGATGATGGCGGTGGAGCGGCTCGCCCGGTTCGCCGAGGTCCTCGTCGAGCACGGCCGCGACCCGCAGACCCCGGTGCTGATCGTGCAGGACGGCACCACCCGGATCCAGCGCACGGTGCGCGCGACGCTGGAGACGGCCGGGCGGGTCGCCGCCGAGGAGGACGTCAACCCGCCCGCGATCGTGGTGATCGGCCCGGTCGCAGGTCTGGAGGCACCCGTCGGGTCGTGACGGCCCGCACCGGCACAGTGCGTTCGGTGCGCGCCCGGCACGGTGCGTTCGGTGCGTGCCCGGCACGGTGCGTTCGGCGTGTGCCCGGCACGGTGCGGTCGGCGCCGGGCCGGCAGGGTGTGATCGGCGCCTGACCGGTACAGCGTGATCTGTGCTGGACGGGCGCGGTGTGTTCGGTGCCGAACCGGCAGGGTGTGTTCGGCGTCTGACCGGCCCCGGCCGGGCGGGGCCCCACCCCTCGGGCAGGCGTCACCGTCACCCGTTGTTGACCCCCCGACCGGCACGTGATGGGCTGACCGGGACGACGGTGCAGGAAGCCGGTGCGAGTCCGGCGCGGTCCCGCCACTGTCATCGGGGAGCGCTCCCCACCCCGTAGCCACTGCCCGGCAAGGGCGGGAAGGCGGGGGAGCGCGACGATCCGGAAGCCAGGAGACTGGCCGTCGTCGCAGGAGTTTCCACTGTTGAGGGCGCGGACCCTCGAGGAGGACATAGCGATGAGCGTCGACCCGCGCCCCGCACTGGTCGTACTCGGCACCGAGCAGGGCGGGCCTGCGGTCGGCTCCGGGGGCGAGGATCTGCTCGCGGAGGCCGACACCGTCTTCGCCTTCCCGGGCGAGCCCGAGTCGGTGGCCCTGTTCTACGCCGAGGCGTGGCGGGTGGAGCGGATCTCCCCGCGTGACGGCGTCGCCCGGCTCACCGGATGGGCCGCGGGTGGGCCCGCCGCGAACGGGGTGCTGCTGGTGGCCGGGGACCCGACCGCGGACGTCGCACTGATCGCGGTGCTCGACGGCCTCGCCCGCACGGCCCCCGATCTCGACGTCCGGGTCGTCGCGGGCACCCGGGTCGCCCCGCCGCATCGCAGTCCGCTGATCGGCTGAGACCCGGCCCGGGCGGCTGAGACCCGACCCGGGCGGTCGGCCAGTCGGTCAGTCGGTCAGTCGGCCGGGCGCCAGCTCCGGAGCGGATCGGCACGGGTCAGCTGCGGATCGGTGGCATCCAGCGTGCGGGTACGACCGGGGCCGGTCAGCGCGGTCTCGAACCGGACGGTGACCCGGCCGTGTCCGGCGCCCTGTACCCAGCCGTGGCCGTGCTCGGGATGGGTGGCGTCGTCACCGGCCCGCCACGGCCGGTCGGCGTCGTCGGCCGGTGGGTCGGGGCGCTCCTCGGCCGTCGCCGGGGGGATCACGTGCTCCTCGACGGCCACCGGTGCGCCGGCATGCCCCCGCAGCTCGGCCCCCGGGTCTCCTGCTCCCGGGCTCACCGCCGCCGGGCTCCCGGTTCCCGGCACCCCGGCGACCGCCGGTTCGGCCGGGGCCGCCCGCCACCCCTGTGCCGAGGGCACCGCGTCGAACAGGGCCAGCGGCGGCTCGTCGCCGAATCCCGACACCGACACCCCGAGCAGCCGCACCCCTCCCTCACCCACCGCGGTGTCGGTGAGCCGGCGGGCCACCGCGACGAGCGTGGCGAGATCCCGGCTGGGGAACGGTGTCGTCTCCGACCGGGTGTGGGTCACGAAGTCCCCGGTGCGGGCCTTGACCGTCACCGTGCGCGCGGCGCGGCCGTCGGCGACCAGCCTGCGGTGCACGGCAACGCAGATCGACTCGACGGCCGTGTGCACCGCGGACATCGCGGTCAGGTCGGTGTCGAACGTGGTCTCGGCGCTGATCTGTTTCGCGGCGCCGCGCGGGGCGACCGGCCGGTCGTCGATCCCGCGGGCGAGGCGGTGCAGCTCGGTGCCCATCGCCGAGCCGAGCACCCCGGTGACCTCGCGGCCGTCCATCGCGGCGAGCTGGCCGACCGTCTCGATGCCGATCCGGCGCAGCGCCTCGCCGGACACCGGCCCGATGCCCCACAGCGAGCGCACCGGCAGCGGGCCCAGCACGTCGTCCTGATCGGCGTGCGCGACGACCCGCAATCCGTCCGGCTTCGCCAGCTCGGACGCGATCTTGGCGATCTGCTTGCCGGATCCGGCGCCGACCGACGCGGGCAGCCCGGTCCGCTCCCGGACCGCAGCACGCAGCCGGGTACCGAACTCGCGCACCGTCTCCGGGGAGGCGCCGGCCAGTACCGGGGGCTCGATGAAGGCCTCGTCCACCGAGACGGGTTCGAGCACCGGCGAGAACTCGGCGAGGACGCCCATCACCTCGTCGGAGATCGCCTTGTACAGCGGGAAGCGGGGCGGCAGCACGGTCGCGTGCGGGCAGCGCCGCCGCGCCTGCCCCATCGGCATCGCCGAGCGGGCCCCGAACACCCGCGCCTGGTAGCTGGCCCCCGCGACGACGCCGCGCGGCCCCGCCCCGCCTACCAGCACCGGCCGGTCGGCCAGGGTGGGCCGGGTCAGCTGCTCGACGGCGGCGAAGAACGCATCCATGTCGAGGTGCAGCACCCAGCGCGCTCCGGCCGCGCCCGGCCGGTCCGGCGAGCTCACCCGCCCATGGTGCCCCGGACCACCGACAGGACCGCATCGCCGTCCGCGACCGTGATCGGCGGCACGTCGGTGCCCGCCCCGGCGACGGCGCCGGGATGGTCCGGGTGCGGGGTGTCGACGTCGGCGAGCCACCACGATCCGGTGGCCTCCGGCCAGTGCAGCACCCGCGCCGGGGTGCCGGGGGAGGACAGCGTGATCGCGTCCATCGGAGCGGACAGTCCGTCACCGGTGGCCTTGAGCAGGGCCTCCTTGCGGGTCCAGGTGACCAGGAACCCGGCCGGGCCGGGCACTCCGAGCTCGCGTTCGGCGGGGGAGAGGGCGTGCCGGGCGAGCCCGTCCAGCCCGGACAGCTCGCGATGCTGCTCGACGTCGACGCCCACCGGGCCGGGGCCAAGCGCCACCCCGACCAGCGCGCCGGAGTGGGTCAGCGAGAAACCAGGGGCGTCCCCGTGCCCGGCGAGACGGGGCTTGCCGTGCGGCTTCCCGCAGCGGCAGGTGCGGTCCATGTCGATCGACGCCGGATCGGTGTCCAGGTGCGTCGCCAGCACGAGCCGGGCCAGCGCGTGCGCGGCCAGGTAGCGGGCCCGGTCCTCGGCACGGCGCAGCGCCGACATCCGTTCACGCTCGTGCGAGTCGAGCAGTGTCACGAGATCGGGCCGATCACCGGGATCGGTCGGGGCGGCCCACCAGACGGTCACGGTCACGGCGTCCACCCTCGCACGTGACGGGCGGCCACGGTTCGCCGAACCCGGAGGATCACGCTGTGCGTGTGTCCGGTCCGGCGAACCGTGGCCACGGTCGGGCTCAGCCGGTGCGGCGGGCGGCGAAGTCCGTGCGGACGTGCACGGGCTTCACGTGCGGCGCCGGGCCGGAGCTGCGCGGTGCGGCCGCACCGGTGGCGGTGCCATCGGTGGGCCGGCCGCGGCGCGCGGCGCGGCGCTCGGCCCGGTTGGCCGGCTGCGGTGCCTGGTCGGTGGTGGACGGTCGGGGCGGGGTGGTGCGCACAAGGGCCTCCTGCGGGATCGGTGTCGGCACGGGTCGGAACGGACCGAGGGGCCGGTGACGGTCGGAGCAGGCATGCCGGTGCGACGCGCAGCATCGGTTCCGGGCCTGCGTGCACGAGAGGTCACGGGCCGGCGGGGGCGCGGACGGTCGTCCGCGGGCCGCTCAGAGGAACCGGATCAGCATGACGACGACGGTAGACAGCGGCCGCCCGGGGCGCCACCGGTTTTTCGCGGCTACCGTCGCGCCGGTGGAATCGCATGACACGGACCTGGTGGTGATCGGCGGCGGGATCGCCGGTGTCTCGGTGGCCTACGAGCTGGCCGCGCACGACCGCGTCCTGTTGCTGGAGGCGGAGGTGGACATGCCGGTGCACTCCACCGCACGGTCCGCGGCGACCTACATCCCCGGCCACGGGTCCGGCCCGTTCCGCGCGCTGATCGACGCCTCCGGCCCGCGGTTCGCCGCGCTGCAGACCGAGCTGGACACCCCACCGCTGCTGTCCGCGCGCCCGGTGCTGCACCTCGGGGACGACGACGAGGGTGCCGCCGGGATCGTCGCGATGCTGGCGGAGCAGCGCGGTGAGCCGAACGCGCCGGTCGCACTGGACCCGGTGCAGGCGTGCCGGTACGCACCCGTGCTGCGCCGCCCGCCCCGGGCCGCCGCCTGGACCTCCGGCTCGGCCGACATCGACGCGATCGCCCTGCACGACGGCTACCGGCGCGGCCTGCGCGCCCGCAGCGGCACCGTGCTGCGCGGCGCCAGGGTGTCCGCGATCTCCCGGGACGGCAGCGGCTGGCTGGTGCGCACGGCGGCCGGGCACCGGGTGCGCGCCGCGGCCGTCGTCGACGCGGCCGGGTCCTGGGCCGACGAGGTCGCCGCACTCGCCGGGGTGCCCCGGGCCGGGCTCACCCCGCTGCGCCGGACGATCGCGGCCTGCCCGGTGCCGGACCCGTCCGTACTGCGGGTGGACGGCAGCCCGCTCCCGCTGATCGCGGACGCCGCCGAACGCTGGTACCTCAAGCCGGAGGCCGACACGGTCCTGGTCTCGCCGGCCGACCGGACCCCGCAGGCACCCGGCGACGCCCGGCCCGACGAGCTGGACGTCGCGCTCGGGCTGGACCGGATCGGCGAGGTGACGACGCTGGGGCTGCGCTCGGTGCGGACCGCATGGGCCGGGCTGCGGACGTTCGCCCCGGACCGGGCCCCGGTGCTGGGGGAGTGGCCCGATCATCCCGGGTTCCACTTCGTCGCCGGCCAGGGTGGATCCGGTATCGAGTCGGCTCCGGCGCTGGCCGCGCTGGCAGCGTCGATGATCGTCGGGCGGCCGGCGCCCGCCGATGTCGCGCTCGATCCCGCTGTGTGCTCGGTCACTCGTCTCCGGTGACGTAAGCGCGCGCTTACGTCGCGCTGGCACGATGGGGCCCATGGCGCTGACCACCACCGGCACCGAGCAGCACGACCTGTTCTCGGGCACCTTCTGGCAGAACCCGCATCCCGCCTACGCGGCACTCCGTGCCGAGGATCCGGTACGCAAGCTCGCGCTGCCGGACGGGCCGGTCTGGCTGCTCACCCGCTACGCCGACGTGCGCGAGGCGTTCGTCGATCCGCGCCTGTCGAAGGACTGGCGCCACACGCTGCCCGAGGACCAGCGGGCGGACATGCCGGCCACGCCGACGCCGATGATGATCCTGATGGATCCGCCGGATCACACCCGGCTGCGCAAGCTGGTCGGCAGGTCGTTCACCGTCCGCCGGATGAACGAGCTGGAGCCGCGGATCACCGAGATCGCCGACGGCCTGCTCGCCGGCCTGCCCACCGACGGCCCGGTCGACCTGATGCGCGAGTACGCGTTCCAGATCCCGGTACAGGTGATCTGCGAGCTGCTCGGGGTGCCCGCCGAGGACCGCGACGACTTCTCCGCGTGGTCGTCGGTGCTGGTCGACGACTCGCCGGCCGACGACAAGAACGCGGCCATGGGCAAGCTGCACGGCTACCTGTCCGACCTGCTGGAGCGCAAGCGCACCGAGCCCGACGACGCGCTGTTGTCGTCGCTGCTGGCGGTGTCCGACGAGGACGGCGACCGGCTCTCCCAGGAGGAGCTCGTCGCGATGGCGATGCTGCTGCTGATCGCCGGGCACGAGACGACGGTCAACCTGATCGGCAACGGCGTCCTCGCCCTGCTCACGCACCCCGACCAGCGGAAGCTGCTGGCCGAGGACCCGTCGCTGATCAGCTCGGCGGTCGAGGAGTTCCTGCGGTTCGACTCTCCCGTCTCGCAGGCCCCGATCCGGTTCACCGCGGAGGACGTCACCTACTCCGGCGTGACCATCCCGGCCGGCGAGATGGTCATGCTCGGGCTGGCCGCCGCCAACCGGGACGCCGACTGGATGCCCGAGCCGGACCGGCTCGACATCACCCGGGACGCCTCCGGCGGGGTGTTCTTCGGGCACGGCATCCACTTCTGCCTCGGTGCCCAGCTGGCCCGGCTGGAGGGCCGGGTCGCGATCGGACGGCTGTTCGCCGATCGCCCGGAGCTGGCGCTCGCGGTCGGCCTCGACGAGCTGGTCTACCGGGAGTCGACGCTGGTCCGGGGGCTGTCGAGGATGCCGGTGACGATGGGGCCGCGCAGCGCCTGATCCCGTTCGCGGACGGGCCGGGCGGCCCGTCCGCGAGTACGGTCAGCCGCTCAGTGGTGCCCCGGTCTTCTCCCGCACCTCGTCGGCGGTGACGCCGGGAGCGGTCTCGACCAGCGCGAGGCCGCCCGGGGTGACGTCGATGACGGCGAGATCGGTGACGATCCGGGTGACGCAGCCCAGCCCGGTGATGGGCAGGCTGCACGACTCGACGATCTTGGGCGTGCCGTCGCGGGACACGTGGTCCATCATCACGATGACGGTGCGGGCGCCGTGCACGAGGTCCATCGCGCCGCCCATCCCCTTGATCATCTTCCCGGGCACGGCCCAGTTGGCGAGATCGCCGTTGGCGGCGACCTGCATGCCGCCGAGCACGGCGACGTCGAGCTTCCCGGCGCGGATCTGGGCGAAGCTGTCCGAGGAGCCGAAGTAGGCGGCGCCGTCGTTGACGGTGACGGTCTCCTTGCCCGCGTTGATCAGGTCGGGATCGACCTCGTCGTCGGCCGGGTAGGGGCCGACGCCGAGGATCCCGTTCTCCGAGTGCAGGATCACCGTGCGGTCGGCCGGGATGTGCCCCGGGACCAGGGTGGGCATGCCGATGCCGAGATTGACGTACGAGCCGTCGGGCAGCTCGTCGGCGACCCGGGCGGCCATCTCGTCGCGTGTCAAGGCCATGACTACCTCACCGTCCGGAACTCGACCGGCTTCTCGACGCCGGGTACGTGGAGCACCCGCTGGACGTGGATGCCGGGGGTGTGCACGTGATCGGGATCGAGCTCGCCCGGCTCCACCAGGTGCTCGACCTGGGCGATCGTGACCCGCCCGGCCGCGGCGGCGTCCGGGTTGAAGTTCCGCGCGGAACGCCGGTAGACCAGGTTGCCGTGCCGGTCGCCCTTCCAGGCGTGCACCAGGCCGAAGTCCGGGGTCAGCGCGCGCTCGAGGACGTAGGAGACGCCGTCGAACTCGCGGACCTCCTTGGCCGGTGACATCACCGCGACCGACCCGTCGGATGCGTAGCGCCACGGCAGCCCGCCGTCGGCGACCAGGGTGCCGACCCCGGCAGGGGTGAAGAACGCCGGGATCCCGGCCCCGCCGGCACGCAGCCGTTCGGCCAGGGTGCCCTGCGGGGTGAGTTCGAGTTCCAGTTCGCCGCCCAGGTACTGGCGGGCGAACTCCTTGTTGTTGCCGACGTAGGAGCCGATCGTGCGCCGGATCCGGCCGGCCGCGAGCAGGGTGCCCAGGCCGAACCCGTCGACGCCGAGATTGTTCGAGATCGTCTCCAGGTCGGTCGCGCCCTGCTCCAGCAGCGCTGCGATCAGCACCGTCGGAACCCCGGACATGCCGAACCCGCCGACCGCCAGCGACGCGCCGTCGCCGATGTCGGCGACCGCCTCCGCAGCGGATGTCACCACCTTGTCCATCACGCACCTCCGTCGAGAGCCACGCTACCGCTACGTTCGTCTTACGTACAAATGTTCGTTCTGCGAACACAGCTCGGCATGCGAGCGGACCCCTCGCGGGCCGACACCGGCGAGAGGTCCGTTCGTGCGGGTGGGATCAGCCGGCGACCGGATCGGAGTGCTCGTCGCCGACCGTGATCTCTCCGTCGGTCACGACGTCGGCGTACACCCCCGCACACGCCCACACCCCGCCGATCTGCGGGATCTCGATCCGGTTGTGCTTCGCGATCGTGCGCAGAGTGTCGGCGTCCCGCTCGAGGTCGCCCTGGGCGAGCGTGGTCATCACGCACCGCATGGTGGCGAACGAGTACCGCACCCGGACCCCGCCGATCAGCGACTCCCGGCCCGGCCAGTCGTTCTCGACGAACCCGGTGTCGGCCCCGCGCAGCACGACGTTCGGCCGGTACCTGCGCGCGTCGAAGCCGGCGTCCGGGGCGAGCTCGCGCAGCCGGTCCAGGGTGGACTCGGTGAGCACGTGCAGCGTCGAGAGGTCGAAGAAGGTGCCGGGCGCACCGAACATCGAGACGTCGAACCGGCTCACCCGCTCGCCGGTCGCCTCGTGCCGGGCGGTGGTGCCCTCGATCAGCTGCTCGGGTGCCAGCTGGTCGATGGGCAGGCCCTCGATCTCCGGCCACACCTCCTCGAACTGGCTGCCCTCGGGCGGCTCGGCGATCAGCCGCACCTCCCGGCCGAGCGCGCTGGAGAGCGCGGTGTCGATCCCGGCGTCGTCGGAACGCAGCATCGACCCGTCCGGGAACCGGATCTCGACCTCGGGCAGCGGCCGTCCCGGTTCCGGATCGGCGGCGAACCGGGCGGAGAAGTCCAGCAGCCCGGCCCACAGTCGCGGGACCTTGGCGCTGGCGACGGTGCCGGACTCGACGTCGTACACGGCCAGCGCGCGGTCCCCGAGCAGGCCGCGCGCGGTCACGGCGGCCCGGTCGAGGCTCTCGCCGAGCATGGATTTCACGGGGTACCGGTGCAGGGAGACGACGCTCATGGCGGTGTGTCTACCGGTCACGAACCGGGCCCGACCAGGAGTTCCTCAGCCGAGGAGAGCAGTGCGCAGTTCGTCCGCGGATGCGTACACCGTGGTGGCTCCCGCGGCCTCCAGTTCGCCCGGCTCGGCGTAGCCCCAGCCCGCGCCGACGCAGCGCAGGCCGTGCTCGGCCGCGCCCTCGACGTCGTGCAGCCGGTCGCCGACCATCAACGGCTCGTCGGCACCGGTCGGCCCGCCGAGCCGGCGCAGCGCCTCGGCGACGACCGCGCCCTTGGTCGGACGGTCCGCGGTGCGGGTGTCGCCGACGATCTCGGCGAACAGGTCGGTCCAGCCGTGGTGGGCCAGGATCTTGCGCGCCGAGGGCTCGGCCTTGCTGGTCGCGAGCGCCATCGTCACGCCGGCCCCGGACAGCGCGCGCAGCAGCTCCTCGATGCCGGGGTAGGGCGTGGAGTCCAGGCAACCGCCCTCGTCGCCGTAGATCCGCCGGTAGAGAGGCAGCACGCGGGCGGTGCCCTCGTCGCCCAGGATCGGCGGCAGCGAGCGGTAGAGCGGCGGGCCCAGCAGGTGGGTGCCCAGTGCGGATTCGGGTACCTCCAGGCCCGCCTCGTCGATGGCGCGGCGCATCGAGCCGAGGATGCCGGGGGCGGAGTCGACGAGGGTGCCGTCGAGATCGAGCAGGATGTGGGTCAGCACGCCCCCATTGTCCCTGTGCGGAGTCCGTACACTCGTCCGCATGTCGAACAGTCTCTTCGGGCCGCTGTCCGGCACCGCGCGCGTCGACACCCTGCTCGACGACGCGGCCTGGATCGCGGCGCTGCTGGAGGTCGAGCTGGCGCTCTCGGCCGTCGCGGCCGAGCAGGGAGCCGTCGACCCGGACGACGCCGACGGCGTCGAGCGGGCCGTCGCCGCCGTCGCCGGGGTCGATCCGGCCGCGCTGGCGGCCGAGTCGGTCGAGGGAGGCAACCCGGTGATCCCGCTGGTCAAGCGCCTGAAGGCGGCCGCGGCGCGGATCCAGCCGGGCGCCGAGCGCGCGGTGCACCCCGGCGCGACCAGCCAGGACGTGCTGGACACCGCGCTGATGCTGCTCACCCGCCGTGCCGGGCACCGGATCGCCGAGGACCTCGCCGCCTGCGCCGACGCCGCCGCCGCGCTCGCCGCCGCGCACCGGGACACCCCGTGTGCGGCCCGCACGCTCGGCCAGCAGGCGTTGCCGAGCACCTTCGGCCTGGTCGCCGCCAACTGGTGCGCCGGGCTGGACCGGGCCGGTGGCCGGCTGTCGATGCTGCTCGCCGAGCTGCCCGTGCAGTTCGGCGGTGCCGCCGGCACCCTCGCCGCCTCGCACCCGCACGGCCCGGCCGTCGCCGACGCGCTGGCGACCCGGCTCGGGCTCGCCGGGCAGGGCGTTCCGTGGCACACCGAACGGACCCGGATCGGCGAGCTCGCCGGGGCGCTGGGCGTCGCCGCCGGGGCCTGCGGCAAGCCGGCGACCGACGTCGTGGCGCTGTCCGGGACCGAGCTCGGGGAGGTGTCCGAGGCCGCACCGGGCGACTCGTCGTCGATGCCGCACAAGCGCAACCCGGCCGCCGCGGTGACCGCGCGCGGCGCGGCCCGGCGGGCACCGGGCCTGGTCGCGACGCTGCTGGCGAACGCCGATCACGAGTTCCAGCGGGCCGCCGGTGCCTGGCACGCCGAGTGGGGGACGCTCACCGAGCTGCTGCGGGTGACCGCCGGTGCCGCCGCCCGGCTGCGGGTCTGCCTGAGCGGGTTGCAGGTGCATCCCGAGGCGATGGCCCGCAATCTCGCGCTGGCCGCCGGCACCCAGGGCACCGGCAGCGGGCACGCCGCCGAGCTGGTGGACCGGGTGCTCGCCGGGCGGGCCGGGTGAGCGAGGAGCGCCGCGAGCAGGTCCGCTCGCTGGCCCGCGGGCTCGCCGTCATCCGGTCCTTCGACGCCGAACGGCCACAGCAGACACTCTCCGACGTCGCGCGGTCCACCGGTCTGACCCGCGCCGCCGCCCGCCGGTTCCTGCTCACCCTGGTCGAGGAGGGCTACGTCCGCACCGACGGCAGGCTCTTCGCACTGACCCCGCGGGTGCTGGAGCTGGGCTGGTCCTACCTGTCCGCGATGGGACTGCCCGAGGTCGCGGCGCCGCACCTGGAACGCCTGGTCGCGACCGTCCGGGACTCGGCATCGGTGTCGGTGCTCGACGGCGACCCGGCATCGGGCTACGACGTCGTCTACGTCGCGCGGGTGCCCACCTCCCGGATCATGACGGTGACGATCACCATCGGCACCCGGTTCCCGGCGTACGCGACGTCGATGGGCCGGGTGCTGCTCGCGGCGCTCCCGCAACCCACCCTGGACAGCTACCTCGACGGGCTGCGGCCGGAGACGCTGACCGAGCACACGGTGGCCGGCGCCGATCCGCTGCGTGCCGAGCTGGACCGGGTGCGCGGCGACGGGCACTGCGTCGTCGACCAGGAGCTGGAGGCCGGGCTGCGGTCGATCGCGGTGCCGGTGCACGACCGTTCCGGACGGGTGACGGCGGCGGCGAACGTCTCCACCCACGCCTCCCGCCGGGACGCCGCCGCGCTGCGCTCCGAGGTCCTCCCGGAGCTGCGGGCCTGCGCGGCCGCGATCGAGCTGGACCTGCGCGCATCGGGCTGAGGCGCGGCGGCCGGGGGAACATCGGGGCGGCGACGCCGGTTGGCCACGACGAGATGGTCACGTGGCACGAGCGCACGAGCATTGCGGAGGCATGGTGAGCGGACGTCTGCACCTGGCGGTCGAACTCGGCGCTGCGGGCCGGCACCCCGGCGGGTGGCGGCTCGGGACCGACGCGGAGCGGCGCATCGGCACCGACGCGGAGCGGCGCATCGGCACCGACGCGGAGCGGCGCATCGGCACCGACGCGGAGCGGCGCATCGGCACCGACGCGGAGCGGCGCATCGGCACCGACCCGGAACGTCTCTTCGGCGCCGAGCACCACGTCGAGCTGGTGCGCACCGCGGCCCGCGGCGGACTGGACCTGGTCGCGCTGCCGGACTCGCTGCTCCCACCGTCGGACGACCCGGCGTCGCTGCC
Source organism: Pseudonocardia autotrophica (assembly GCF_003945385.1). NCBI lineage: Bacteria > Bacillati > Actinomycetota > Actinomycetes > Pseudonocardiales > Pseudonocardiaceae > Pseudonocardia > Pseudonocardia autotrophica. The sequence continues at coordinate 4,603,442 of NZ_AP018920.1, read as the reverse complement.
CGGGACGCTCGACGCCGTCGGCATCGCCGCCCGGGTCGCGCCGGTCGTGCCGGGGATCGGGATCGTGCCGACCGTGACGGTCACCCACACCGAGCCGTTCCACCTGTCGAAGGCGATCGCCACACTCGACTTCGTCGCGACCGGACGGGCCGGCTGGCAGCCCGAGGTGTCCAGGACCCTGGCCGAGGCCGAGCTGTTCGGCCGCACCTCCGACCCACGCGAGCCCGGCTCGTTGTGGCGGGAGGCGGGCGAGGTCGCCGAGGTGGTCGCCCGGCTCTGGGACTCGTGGGAGGACGACGCCGAGATCCGGGACGCCGCGACCGGCCGGTTCGCCGACCGGGAGAAGCTGCACCACATCGACTTCACCGGCGAGTTCTTCTCGGTGACCGGGCCGTCGATCACGCCGCGGCCGCCGCAGGGCCACCCGCTGACGGTGCTGCGCGGCGACGAGCCGGCGGCGCTGGCGGTGGCCGGCCGGTACGCCGACGTCGTCCGGGTCCGCGCCGACGGCATCGCCGCCGCCGCCGAGGCCCGGGACCGGGTGCGCACCGCCGTCGCCGACGCGGGCCGCGATCCCGAGCAGGTGGCGGTGCTGCTCGACGTCGAGACACTGCTCGGGCCCGGCGCCGCGGACCGGCTGGCCGAGCTGGATCGGCTCGCCCCCGCCGGGGCGGACATCTCGGCGTCGACGCTGCGGCACGTCGGCGACCCGGCGGAGCTGGCCGGGCTGCTGCGCGACGCCGCCGAGGAGCGCGCCGCCGACGGGTTCGTGCTGGTCCCGCTGGCGCTGCCGACCGGCGTCGGCGAGATCGTGGACGGCCTGCTGCCCGCGCTCGGCGACGCCTGGGCCCCCGCGCCCTACGACGGCACCCTGCGCGACCGGTTCGGCCTGGGCCGACCGGCGAACCGGTACACCTCCCCGGTGGCCTGACCGGCAGACTCCGCGGGGTGCGAGTGCTCACCGCGGATGACAGCCTGCGTGCCCTGCTGGCCCGCCAGCTCCTGCTCGAACGGGCCGAGCTCCCGGTGCCGCGCGCCCTGGAGCGGCTGTGCGGGCTGCAGACCCAGCACGCGCCGTCGGGTTATCTCGGTCTGCACGCCCGGCTGACCGGGTTCGACCGCGCCGAGCTCACGGCGATGCTGCACGACGGCCGGGTCGTGCAGGCGTGGGCGATGCGCTCGACGATCCACATGCTCGCCCGGCGCGACCACCCGGCGTTCACCGCGGCGGTCCGTGCCGAGCAGCGGGCGGACTGGCTGCGGCTGCGCCGCGAGCTCACCGCGGACGACATGGCGGCGGCCGCCACCGCCGTCGCGGAGCTGCTCGCCGACGGTCCGCTGCGGCAGGCGGAGATCACCGCCGGGCTCACCGCCCGGGCGCTGCCCGCGGGCGCCTTCCCGGGCGTGCAGCACTGGATCGACCTGGTCCGGGTCCCACCGGCCGGCACGTGGGACTCGCCACGGGCGCACGTCTACGGCCTCGCCCCGGCCGGGCGCACCCTGGCGGAACCCGATCCCGCCGCGGCCCGCGCCGAGCTGGCGGGTCGCTATCTGCGGGCGTTCGGCCCGGCCTCGGCCCCGGACGTCGCCCGGTTCGCCGGCTGGCCGGTCGGGGTCGCCAGGGCCGCGCTGGCCGGGTCGGCACCGCGCCGGTTCACCGGCGAGGACGGCGCCGAGCTGTTCGACGTCGCCCGGGCGCCGCTGCCCGATCGGGGCACCCCGCTGCCGGTGCGCTTCCTCGGCCCGTTCGACGCGGTGCTGCTGCTGGGGCACGCCGCCCGCGCCCGGATCCTGCCGCGCGAGCACCGCCACCACGTCTTCGCCACCACCCGGCCGCGGTCGGCGCCGACCTTCCTGCTCGACGGGCGGGTCGCCGGCACCTGGACCCATCGGGACGGGCGGATCGAGACGGTCCCGTTCGCGGAGCTGCGTGCCGCCGACGCGCGCGCGGTGGCCGAGGAGGCCGAGCGGCTGGCTGCCTGGCACGCCTCCTGAGGGGCGGACCGGCCGGATCCCGACGGTCGACGGCAGGATCTCGCTGGACCGGGCGTTCCTGCCGTCCTACCGTCGGTTCATGCTGCGCAGCGTCTCGGTGCTCGTGCTCGACGAGCTCGCCGTCTTCGAGTTCGGGGTGCTCTGCGAGGTCTTCGGGCTGGACCGCTCGGACGACGGCCTGCCGGTCCTGGACTGGGCGGTCTGCGGGATGGCGGCCGGTCGGCCGGTCACCACCGGAAACGGTTTCACGATCACCCCGGAGCACGGTCTCGACGCGCTGCCCGGTGCCGACCTGGTCTGCGTCGCCGCGACCGCGCTGCGCGAGTTCCCGCCCGCCGCGCTGGACGCGTTGCGCGAGGCCCGCGCCCGCGGCGCGACGATCATGTCGGTCTGCTCGGGGGTGTTCGTGCTCGGCGCCGCCGGGCTGCTCGCCGGCCGGCGCTGCACGGTGCACTGGAAGCACGCCGCCGAGCTGCGCGTCGCCCATCCCGAGGCGCTGGTCGAGGACGACGCGCTCTACGTCGACGACGGCGACCTGGTTACCGGTGCCGGCACCGCAGCGGGGATCGACGCCTGCCTGCACCTGGTCCGCCGCGAGCTCGGCGGCGCCGTCGCCAACGGCATCGCCCGCCGGATGGTCGTCCCGCCGCAGCGCGAGGGCGGGCAGCGCCAGTTCGTCGAGCTGCCGGTGCCCGAGTGCACCGCGGACTCGCTCGCCCCGGTGCTCGCCTGGCTGCTGGAGCACCTCGACGCCGAACACAGCGTGGCCGCGCTCGCCCGGCGGGCGGCGATGTCCGAGCGGACCTTCGCCCGCCGCTTCGTCGAGGAGACCGGCACCACCCCGCACCGGTGGATCTCCGCGCAGCGGGTGCTGCACGCACGCACCCTGCTGGAGGAGACGGAGCTGGGGATGGACGCCGTCGCCGCCCGCACCGGGTTCGGCACCGCGGCCCTGTTGCGGCACCATTTCCGGCGTGCGCTGGGGGTCTCGCCCGCGGACTACCGGAGCACCTTCCGGTGCAACCGCGACGAGCAGCAGCCCGCGTGACCGACCGCACAGCCGTGCGCGGTCCTGCGAAACGTGTCCGTATCGCACGATGACGGGATGACCGGACCGGCTTCGACGTCCACCACCACCCGGGAGCGGATGCGCCGCGCCCCGGTCGAGACCGGACTGGGCATGGCGCCCGATCCGGCGTCCACCCGCGAGGACATCCGGCTGCGGCTGCCGCTGCACGACGGTGTCCGCGACGCGGGCGGGCGGGTGCTGCCGCTGCTGCCGGCGCTGCTCGCCGACTCCGGCATCGGCTACCTGGTGTTCTCGACCGGGAAGCTGACCGCCGGCGCGCCCACGGTGGAACTGCGCCTCGATCTCGCCGCGACGCCCGCGCCGCACGCCGCCTGGCTCACCGCCGGGCTGACCCTGCTGCACCTCGACGACGAGATCGGTGTCGGCCGGGCCGAGATCCGCGACGACACCGGTGTCCTGGTCGCCCACGCCGTCGTCAGCATGGCGGTCACCGGTGTCCCGGACCGGCCGGGCGGGCTCGCCCGGGCCGGCGGGCCGATCGATCCGAGCGCCGGCGGTTCCCGGGACGGCGCCGCCGGCACCGGCCTCGGTACAAGCAACGGCCTCGGTGCAGCCACAGCCACAGCCACAGCCACAGCCACCGACACAGCCACAGCCACAGCCACCGACACAGACACAGACACAGACACCGATTTCCGCTCGGCGCTCCCGCCGTTCGACCCGCAGCGGCTGCGGCCCGATCGCCTGGAGTTCGATGGCGCCGACGCGGTGTTCACCCCCGGGCCGTCCACGGTGAACCTCAACGGCACCACCCACGGGGCGGTGCTGAGCGGGTTCGCGGCCGCCGCGCAGGCCGCGCACCTGGGGGAGCCGGCGGCTCGGCCGTTGTCGCTGACCGTCGAGTTCCTGCGCCCGGTGCACGTCGACGTCGCGCTGCGGGCGCGCACCACGACCGTCCGCGACGGCAGACGGTTCTGGGCGATGCGCACCGAGCTGCTGCTGCCCGACGGGCGCGCCGCGGTCCGCGCGACAGGATCGGGACTGCGGCCCGGTTCGTGATCGCCCGGACGGCGGACGGCTGTTAGCGTCGTCACCACCCGTTCACGGAGGTGCGATCGTGACGTCCGCGCAGGTGCCCACCCCCCGCCCGTACCGGGTGGCGGTGATCGGCTCCGGCCCGTCCGGGCTGTACACGGCGGAGGCCCTGCTGGAGGGGGATCCGGGCATCCACGTCGACATCATCGACCGGTTGCCCGCCCCGTACGGCCTCGTCCGTTACGGCGTCGCCCCGGACCATCTGAAGATGAAGTCGGTGATCCGGGCGCTGGTCACCACGTTCGACGACGCCGACCGGGTCCGCTTCCTCGGCAACGTGCACGTGGGGGAGGGCGGCATCCCGGGGGAGGCGCTGCGCGAGCACTACCACGCCGTCGTGCACGCGACCGGCAGCGCGGTGGATCGCGATCTCGGTGTGCCGGGGGAGGAGCTGACCGGCTCGGTCGGGTCCGGTGCGTTCGTGTCCTGGTACTGCGGGCATCCGGACGCGAGCGGCCCCGGCCCGGCGCTGGACCGGCCCGGGGTGGTGGTGGTCGGCGCCGGGAACGTCGCGATCGACGTCGCCCGGGTGCTCGCCCGCCCGGCCGAGGACCTGGCCGCCACCGACACCCACGACGCGGTGCTCGACGAGCTGCGCGGCAGCGCCGTCACCGATGTGCACGTGCTCGTGCGCCGCGGCCCGCAGCACGTCAAGTTCACCCCGGCCGAGCTGCGCGCACTCGCCAAGCTCGACGACGTCGAGATCCGGGTGCACGACGACGGCCTGCTCGCCGCGGGCGTCCCGGAGCCCGAGGAACGGCGGATGCGGCAGGTCGTGGAGACCCTCACCGAGTGGGCCGGCACCCCGCCGGGGGCGGGCGGCCGTCGCCGGCTGCACCTGCGCTTCCTGCGCTCCCCGGTCCGGCTGCTCGGCGCCGACGGTCGGATCACCGGCGTCGAGGTCGAGCGCAACGAGATCACCGCCGACGACCGGATCCGCGGTACCGGTGAGACCGAGGTGCTCGACGCCGGCCTGGTCGTACGGGCGATCGGCTACCGCGGCGAACCGATCGGCGGCCTGCCGTTCGACGCGGCGACCGGCACCGTGCCGCACGCGGCCGGCCGGGTCGTGCTCGGCGGCGAACCGCTGCGCGGCAGCTACGTGGCGGGCTGGATCAAGCGCGGTCCGACCGGCGTGATCGGCACGAACAAGGGCGACGGCGCGGAGACCGCGGGGTCGGTGCTGGCGGACCTGCCCGATCTCGGGACACCGCCCCGCCCGGGCGGTGACGCGGTGCCGGACCGGTTGCGCGAGTACGGGATCGAGCCGGTGCTGTGGGAGGACTGGCTCCGCCTCGACGCCGCCGAGATCGGGCTGGGCGCGCGCCGCGGGGGTACCGACCGGGTGAAGATCGCCGACCGGGCGCTGATGCTCGACGCCGCCCGCGGGACGGGTGCCCGCTCCTCCTGATCCCGCTCACCCCGGCGGGGCGCCCCCGGCGGGCGGCAGCAGCGGCTGCAGCCGCAGGCGGAGCGACCGTTGCAGCAGTACGGGCCAGGCGTGCACGGTCAGGCCGCCGAGCAGGACCCACAGCACGCCCCATCCGTACCCGGCCGTCGCGGCCGTGACGGTGAGTCCGACGTGGACCGCGAATCCCGCGGTGTGCGCGACGAGGCTCCCGGACCGCCCGGTCGAGCGCCGGGAGGGCGGCGCGTGTCCCGTCGCAGCCAGGCCTCGGGTGTGCGCCGGGTGAGCGGCTCACCCAGCACGGCGCCGAGCGGGAGCGTCCAGGTGGTGGCGACCGGGGCGAACAGCGGATGATCCGGCCCGATCACGACCCAGAACACGGCCGGCACCGCCGCCACCACGACGGATCCGGCGACGGCCAGGAGGTCCCTGGTGGTCGGGGAGGGGACCTCCGGCGGAGCGGCGCTCAGTACGGGTCGACAGCGAGGACGCCGGGGAGTGCGAGCATCCGGCTCTCGAACTCGTCGGCCTCGGCCGGCGTCATCGACATGGTGCAGGTGACCGAGCTGTACGCGACGCCCTCGCGGACGTCGACGGAGAACTCCCGCAGCGTGCGGCCACAGGTCTGCAGTGCCGTCGCGAGCTGCATGACGCCGTCGATCCCGTCGCCGGTGACGACGGTGTGCCGGCGCGGCATCCGGGCGGCGATGTCCGCGGGGCCACCGGAGGTGGTGGGGAAGCTGAAGGTGGTGGGGCGATCGGCGGTGATGCTCATGATGGAAGGGCTCCGTGCGTTGCGCGAGTGATGATGCTCAGAACGCGAGCCAGGTCTCGACCGTCGTGACAGTGGACGGGAGGGGGTGCGCCTGGATGGGGCGCGGCGCGTCGGCGGCCTGGATCAGCCGACGCGCAGTGCTACTACCGCGGTAATTCGTGCTGCGGGCAGCGCTGCGGCCGGAGCAAGGATGTGCTCGACGGGGCGCATGACGATCACAGTAGCAAGCGGGTGCGGTATGCGCCACACGGGCGCTGCCTCACGGGAGTTCCGATGCGACCCGCCGTACCGCCACTCGCGTGCGGTGTCACCGGACGGGCCGCCTGCCCGGTGCCGCGGTCGGTCGGTCAGTCCAGTCCGATGGCGAAGGCGGCTTCGGTGTCCGCCTTGGAGTACGACCGGAATGCGATGTGCGTGTCCGTGCCGATCACCCCGTCGACCCGGCTGAGCTGGCCGGCGATGATCTCGGCGAGCTGCTCGTGCTCGCGGACCTTCACGATCGCGATGAGATCGACATCGCCGGCGCAGGAGTACACCTCCGCGACCCCGTCGAGATCCGCGATCGCCTGCGCGGTCTCGGGGATCCGGTCGGCAGCGGTGTGCACCAGGACGATCGCGGTGATCACGGCGGGGCTCCCCCTCGGGTCGGGACCGGTGGTCGCGTTCAGGCTAGACGGTGCGGTGACCCGCGCCGAGGCGGCGGCCGCCGGGCCTGGTGCGCCGCTGGTGGCGCACCTCATACTGCTCCGGTGCAGTGGCCGGGAGGCACCGCGTCGTTCATCGGCCGGGAGGCCGAGATGGCGGCCCTCACCCGGCACGCCATGGCCGGTGACGGTGGGCTGACGTTGCTGACGGGGGAGGCCGGATCGGGGAAGTCCCGCCTGCTGGCTGAGCTCGGAGACCGTGCCGAGGCGGCCGGTCTGCGTGTCCTCCGCGGCCGGGCGGTCCCCGGCAGCGGCGCCTTTCGGCCGCTGGCCGAGGCGTTGGTGCGCGCCGCGCCGCCGGCACTCGCGAGGGACGAACGCCTGGCGCCGTTCCGGTCCGTGCTCGCCTGGATGCTCCCGGCGTGGCCGGCCGGGGCGGCGCCGTCGGCTCATCTCGTCGACCCGGCCCTCGTGCTGGGCGAGGCGATCCTCGAGCTGCTCGAGGTCGTCCGGAGTGGCAGTCGGTGCCTGGTCCTCCTCGACGATCTGCACTGGGCGGACGAGGACACGCTGGCGGCACTGCAGTACATCGCGCCGGCGCTGGGCGATGTCCCGGTGCGCATCATCGGTGCCGCCCGCAGTGACGAGCGGCGGCCGGACGGACTCGCCCATCTCCTGACCCGCCGGGAGGCCTCCCACATCGCCGTCCCCCGCATGGAGCGCACCGAACTGGCCGTGCTGGCACGAGTGTGCGCGGGCGACGTGCTCTCCCCGGACCTCGAGTCCTACCTCGTGGATGCGGCCGGCGGGCTGCCGCTGCTCCTCGAGGAGCTGATCGCGCACCTGCTCGGCACCGGAGCGCTGGCCGGCGGACCCGGCGGATGGCGTGCCGTGCGGGACCTCGCCGGCACGGTCCCTCCCGGGTTCGCGGAGATCGTGCACCACAAGGCCGCCCTGCTGGCCCGCGAGCACCGGGAGGTGATCGTCGTCGCGGCGTTGCTCGGGCAGGACATCCGCTGGGAGCTCCTGCCCGCGGCGACCGCGACCGGTCGTGCCCTCGTCGCCGCCTCGATCCGGGCCGGTGCCGAGAGCGGGCTGCTGACCGTCGACGCGGCCGGAACACCACGGTGGAGGCACGCGCTGACCCGGGAGGCCGTGCTCACCCGGCTGTCCGCGCCGGAGCGGGCCGATCTCGCTGCGACGGTCGTCGACCGGCTCGACGGCGCCGGCGCCGTCGAGCGGGAACCTGCTCTGCTCGCCGATCTGCACGCCCGCGCGGGGCGTCCGCACCGCGCCGCCGAGCTGCTCCGTCGGCAGGCCGCGGACCATGTCCGTGCCGGTGCCCTCGCGGCAGCAGCCGACATCCTCGAACGCGCGGTCGTGCTGGCCGCCGGGGACACCGGGCTGGCGGTCGCGGTCCGGGTCGATCACGTCCGGGCCCTCACGTTGACCGCCCGCATCGACGACGCGGTGGCCGGCGGCGATCAGGAGCTGCGCCGGGCCCCCGAGCCCGGCCGGTCGGATCTCGCGGCAGCGCTCGCCGACGCCTGCCTCGCCGCGGAACGGTTCGACGATGCGCAGCGCTACCTGCGCGAGATCGCCGACCCGGCCGGACCCCGCGCCCTGTGCCTGGCGGCGCAGCTCACCCTGGGCCGCGGAGATCCCCGCACGGCGGCCGAGCTGGCCGACCGCGCGGCCGCGGCGGCGGAGCGGACCGATCAGCCGGACCTGCTCTGTGCGTCGCTCGAGGTCGTGGGACGTGCCCGGCGCCGCTCCGACCCGCGCCGCGCGGGGGAGGCGCTGCGTAGCGCACTCCGGACCGCGGAGGAGCACGGGCTCGCCCCGCGCCGGATCCGCGCGCTCTCCGAGCTCGGCGTCGAGGACCTGTTCGAAGCCGGCGACGGGGCAGCGCTGCGGCAGGCCGAGGCACTCGCCGTCGAGGCGGGGATGCTCGGCACCGCGCTGGGACTCGCCCTGCAGCAGACAGCCCTGGCCGCGAGCACCGAGGGCATCGTCGATGCGGCGGCGCGGGCGCAGCGGTGTGCCGACCGGGCGACCCGGCTGCGGCTCGACGGGATGCGTGGGCACGCGTTGATGTGGGTGGCACGAGGTCGCGTCTTCGCGGACCGCCGGGACGAGGCCGGCGCGATCCTGGACGACGCCCTCCGCCTCTCGGTCAGCCCCGTGCACATCCACGCCGCGCGCCACCAGCTGGCAGGTCTGGACGCCTGGCTCGACGACGACACCGATGGCGCGGTCGCCGGGCTGGGGCGCGCCGTCGGCACCCTCCGCGGGGCGCCCGGGGCCAACGCCACCCCGATCTGGGGCGAGTGGGCCCTGCTCGCGACGATCGCGGACCCCGCCGACGGACGGGCGCGCGAGGAGCTCCGGTCGTCGGACGTCGGTGTGCAGGTGATCAACCGGGCGGCCCAGCAGCTGGCCGACGCGGTCGCCGCCCATCACGCGGGAGACGCCGATCTCGCCGCCCGGTTCCTGGCCGACGGCCGCGCTCTCCTGGTCCGAACCCCCTTCCACCGGGCCCTGTTCGAGTCCTTCCTCACCACGGCGGACGGTCTGGTCGACCCGATCGCGACCCTGAACTCCGCGCTCGCCTGGCTGGCCACCACCGATGAGGTCCGTATGGTCCGCCGGTGTCGGGTCCTGCTGCGTCGCGCCGGGGGTGCCGTCCCCCGCCCCGCCCGCGACCGCGGACCGGTCCCCGTGCACCTGCGCGCACGCGGGGTGACCGGCCGTGAGTTCGAGGTGCTCGGTCTCGTCGCCGAGGGCTTGGACAACCCCGGGATCGCGCAGCGCCTGCACCTGTCCCGGCGCACCGTCGAAACCCACGTCGGCAGGCTTCTCGCCAAGACCGGCGAACGGAGCCGGGGGACCCTCTCGCACTGGCTCGCGCCGCGACCCGACTAGATCCGTGAGCCATACGGATTCGCGCGGCCGCGACGCCCGCGATCGTCGTGGCCATGACCTCCACACCGAACAGCAGGACACCCGGCTCCGGACTCGTCGACGCCGGCGACGACGTCCGCATCCACTACGAGGAGCGCGGCACCGGCGACACCGTCCTGCTGGTGCACGCCGGCCTCTACGGGGACTGGTTCGCCCCGCTGCTCCGGGAGCCCGCCCTCGACGGCCACCGGGTCGTCCGCACCCACCGGGCCGGCTACGGCGCGAGCCCGCGGGTGGATCGTCACCTCACGATCGCCGACCACGCCCGGCACTGCGCCGCCGTGCTCGACCGGCTCGGCGCCGACCGGGCCTGGATCGTCGGGCACTCCTCCGGCGGCATCATCGCCCTGCAGGCTGCGCTCGACCGGCCCGATCTCGTCGCGGGACTGATCCTGATCGAGCCCGCTCCCAGCCCGTCCGGTCCCGAGGGAGCCGACCTCGGTGAGCGGGTCGTCGGACCGGCGCTGGCCGCGCTGGGCACCGACGGCGTCGCCGCGGCCGCGACGATCTTCCTCGACGGTGTCTGCGGTGAGCACTGGGCGTCGCTGCCGGTGCTGCGCAACGGCGACGGCGCCCGGGCGCAGCTGATGTCCGATGCGGCCCACTTCTTCGACGACGAGATCCGGGCCGCCATGGAATGGCACCTCGATCCCGGCGATGCCGCCACCCTGGCCCGACCGGTCCTGATCGTGCACGGGGCCCGCAGTCCCGAACGCACCGGCGCCTACGCGGAGACCGCCGCGCTTCTGCGGGACATGCTCCCGGACGCGCGCTGCGTCGAACTCGCCGATCTCGGCCACGCGATGCCGCTGGAGGACCCGGCCGTGGTCGCCGAGCTCGTCCGCGCGACGGTCGCCGGTGGGTCCGGTGCGGCACCGCGACCGTCCCGGCTCGGCACGCACCGGGCGGAGCCACACTGACCGCCGGGCGTCAGCCCGCCGCGAGCTCGGTGGACAGCGCCGCCCAGCGGGCCAGCAGATCGGCGCCGGCACCGGAGTCGATCGCCTGCGCGACCGTGTCCAGCGCGTCGCCGATCGCGGTGGTGAGGTCGTCGCCGATCCCGCGGTGCGCGGCCAGCGCACCGGCGGCGTTGAGCAGTACCGCGTCACGCACCGGCCCGGTCTTCCCGGCCAGCAGGTCGCGCACCACGGCGGCGTTCACGTCGGGGGTGCCGCCGAGCAGGTCCTCGCTCGTCGCCGGGCGCACACCGAGATCTGCCGGGTCCAGCCGATCGCGACGGACCGTGCCGCCGTCGGCGATCCAGACCGAGCTGGACGTGGTCGTGGTCAGCTCGTCCAGGCCGTCGTCGCCGCGGACGACCAGCACCGACTTGCCGCGCCGGGCGAAGACCTCGGCCATCGTCGAGGCGTGCTTCGGGTCGGCGCAGCCGATCAGCCCGGTAGCCGGCTGTGCCGGGTTGGACAGCGGCCCGAGCAGGTTCATCGCGGTCGGAACGCCGAGCTCGCGGCGGACGCCGCCGGCGAAGCGCATGGCCGGATGGAACGCCTGCGCGAAGCAGAACCCGATGCCCAGCTCGGCGACGCACCGCTCGACGGCGGCGGGGCTCAGCTCGATCGCGACGCCCAGCGTCTCCAGCACGTCCGCCGTCCCGGACTGGGACGACGCGGCCCGCCCGCCGTGCTTGACCACCGGCGCACCGGCGGCCGCGACGACGATCGCCGACATCGTGGAGATGTTCACCGTGTGCGCCTGGTCGCCACCGGTACCGACCACGTCGACGGCGCGACCGGGGACGTCCACCCGCAGCGCGTGCGCCAGCATCGCGTCCGCCATGCCGGAGATCTCGGCGGCGGTCTCGCCCTTCGCGCGCAGCGCGATGAGGAAGCCGGCGAGCTGTGCCGGTGTCGCCTCGCCGGAGAACACCCGGCCCATCGCCCAGGTGGCCTCCTCGGCGCTGACGTCCTGGCCGCTCACCAGCCGGCCGATCACGGAGGGCCAGGTGGGTGCGCTCGCGCTCACGCGGTGTGTCCTTCTACTTCTGCGAGGTCAGGGTGCCGGCGCGGTGGTCGCGCAGCACCTGCGCGATCACCTCGGCGGACTCGATCGGGTCGAGCGGGTGCACGAGCACCGCGTCGGCCTCCGACCAGGTGGCCAGCCACCGGTCGTCCCGCCGCCGGACGGTGAGCACGATCGGGGGACAGTCGACGATCTCGTGCCGCAGCTGCTTGGCGACACCCATCCCGCCGGTGGGCTGCGCCTCGCCGTCGAGCACCAGCAGATCGGCCTCGCCGGCGTCGCAGGCCGCGAGCACCTGGCCGATGCCGCTCGCCTCGACGTAGGTCACCCGGCCGACGTCCGGCGCCGGCCGCCGCCCGACCGCGTTGATGATGCCCTCGCGTACCTCGGGACGGTGGCTGTAGACCAGCACCGTGCTGGTGCCGCTCACCGTTCCACCGGCCGCTCCGCCGATCTCTGCCGCTGCTCCGCTCGCCACCCGTCGGATAGTAGTCGGTGTGCCGTGGTGGGCCGGGTGGCCGGGCGTCGGGAACTCCGCGGGGCTCCCGCTCGTCCCACTGTTGCGGTGTGCCCGTGGTGGGCCCGCGGCGTGGCCCGGCTCTCCTCCCGGCGGAGAACCGCTGATCACGGGCACCGTTCGCCGATCGGGACGCTCCGATGGGTATCCCGACAAGCCGTAGAAGTTCGGCTCGGGTCATAATGCCCGGCGTGACGACAGCGGCCCCCCACATCAGCGCGCGGATCCATTCGCTGAACCGCCCGAACCTGGTCAGTATCGGCACCATCGTCTGGCTCGCCAGCGAGCTGATGTTCTTCGCCGGGCTGTTCGCGATGTACTTCACCGCGCGGGCGCAGAACGACGGACCATGGCCTCCCGCGCCCACCCATCTCAACGTCCCGTACGCGTTGATGATCACCACGGTGCTGGTCGCGTCGTCGTTCACCTGCCAGTTCGGCGTGTTCGCCGCCGAGCGGGGCGACGTGTTCGGGCTGCGTCGCTGGTACCTGCTCACGCTGGCGATGGGGACCTTCTTCGTCATCGGCCAGGGGTACGAGTACTACCTCCTGGTCGAGGAGGGCACGACCATCGCGTCCAGTGCGTACGGGTCGGTCTTCTACATGGCGACCGGCTTCCACGGCCTGCACGTCATCGGTGGCCTGGTCGCGTTCGTCTACCTGCTCATCCGGACCAAGCTGAGCAAGTTCACCCCGGCACAGGCCACTGCTGCGATCGTCGTGTCCTACTACTGGCACTTCGTCGACGTGGTGTGGATCGCGCTGTTCGCCGTCATCTACTTCATCCGTTAGCCGGCTGACCCCCATGACCGCACCCGCCACGACGTCGAGGTTGGAAGACCCCCAGCGATGACCGAGAATCCCGAGGGCGCTGACAGCGCAGCCCAGAACCCACCACCGGGCGGCCGGCCCGAGCAGAAGGCCGGACGCCGATCCCGCCCGCACGGCAAGATGCACCGCCGGATCGCGGGTGCCCTTGCCATCGGTCTCAGCCTGGTGACCGTCGGCTTCCTCTACACCGCACTGGCGCCGCAGCCGCAGGTCGCCCAGGCGCAGCCGGACGCCGCGCTGGTCGCGAAGGGTGAGCAGCTCTACAACAACACCTGCATCACCTGCCACGGTGCGAACCTGCAGGGCGAGCAGGACCGCGGGCCGAGCCTGATCGGCGTCGGCGACGCGGCGGTGTACTTCCAGGTGTCGTCGGGCCGGATGCCGATGGCCCGCCAGGAGGCACAGGCCGCCCGCAAGCACCCGCTGCCGATCTTCGACCCGGAGACCGCCGAGGGCCGCGCGAACCTGGAGGCGCTGGGCGCCTACATCCAGGTCAACGGCGGCGGCCCGGTCACCCCGGCCGAGCGGGGCGAGGCGCTGCGCGGTGAGGACCCGGGCCGTGGCGGCACGCTGTACCGGCTGAACTGCGCGTCCTGCCACAACTTCACCGGTGTCGGCGGTGCGCTGTCGTCCGGCAAGTACGCGCCGGCGCTGGCGCCGGCCAGTGAGTCGCAGATCTACACGGCGATGCAGACCGGTCCGCAGAACATGCCGCGGTTCTCCGACCAGCAGCTCACGCCGGAGGAGAAGCGCGACATCATCGCGTACATCAAGTCGGTCAACGAGACCAACGACCCGGGCGGCTACTCCCTGCTGGGCCTCGGCCCGACGGCGGAGGGCGTGTTCGTGTTCGTGTTCGTCATGTCCGGGCTGGTCGGATTCGCGATCTGGTTGGGGGCGAAGAGTTGAGCAGCGAGGTCAGCACCGGGGCGGACAGGCGTCCGACCCGTGAGGAGCTCGACGAGATGTCGCCCGAGCAGCTGGCCCGGTTGGCCGGCGAGCTCGACGAGGTCGAGGTCGTGCACAACACGCCCAAGTTCCCGATCGCGGGGACGCGGGCGGAGAAGCGTGCCGAGCGCACGGTCGCGCTGTGGTTCGTGATCTCGGCGCTGTCCGGGCTCGCGTTCGTGATCGCGTTCATCTGGTGGCCGTGGGAGTACGTGAACGTCGGCGAGCCCGGCTACACGATCTACTCGATGTACACGCCGGTGATCGGCTTCACCTTCGGGTTCGCGATCCTGGCGATGGGTATCGCCGTGATCCAGGCCGTCAAGAAGCTGTTCCCGGACGAGGTCTCGATCCAGCAGCGGCACGACGGTCCCTCCGACGAGCTGGACCGCCGGACCCTGGTCGCCCAGCTCACCGACGCCGGGAACGGCACCACCCTCGGGCGGCGGAAGCTGATCATCCGCAGCGCCGGGCTGGCGGCCACCGTGGTCGGTATCGGCACCGGCGTGGTCGCGCTCGGCGGCATCATCCGGAACCCGTGGGCCGAGGGTGACGAGGCTCCGCTGTGGCACACCGGATGGCGCCCGGAGAACGGCGAGACCGTGTACCTGCGCACCGATACCGGTATCCTCAGTGAGATCGCGCGCGTGCGGCCCGAGGACATGGAGCCCGGATCGATGATGACGGTCTTCCCCTACCGGGAGAGCGAGCGCGGGCACGAGGAGGAGCTGCTGCACGCGCAGCGCGCCTCCGACGCACCGGTCATGCTGATCCGCCTCCGGCCCGGCACCGTGGTCAACGCGCGCCCCGGCCAGGAGGACTTCAACCACGGCGACTTCTACGCCTGGTCGAAGGTGTGCACGCACGTCGGTTGCCCGACGTCGCTGTACCAGGCACAGGACAACCGCATCCTGTGCCCCTGCCACCAGTCGCAGTTCCTGGCGACGGAGGACGCCCGGCCCGTCTTCGGACCGGCGGCCCGCCCGCTGCCTCAGCTGCCGATCACGGTGAACGATGAGGGCTACTTCGTCGCGGTGAGCGACTTCGTCGAGCCCGTCGGACCTGCGTTCTGGGAGAGGCCGAAGACGACATGAGTTCGATCACCACTCCGACGTCATCCCCGGGAGGGGGTGCGTCCAAGGCCGCAGGAGCACTGGACCAGCTCGACCAGCGCTTCCATCCGGCGGCGGGACTGCGTAAGCAGTTCAACAAGGTCTTCCCGACGCACTGGTCGTTCATGCTCGGTGAGGTCGCGCTCTACAGCTTCATCATCCTGTTGCTGTCGGGCACCTACCTCGGGCTGTTCTTCGATCCCTCGATGGAGGAGATCGTCTACAACGGCCCGTACGACCCGCTGCGTGGCGTGCACATGTCGCGGGCCTACGAGTCGGCGCTGGAGATCTCGTTCGAGGTCCGCGGCGGGCTGTTCATGCGCCAGGTCCACCACTGGGCCGCGCTGCTCTTCGTCGCGTCGATGATCATCCACATGCTCCGGGTGTTCTTCACCGGCGCGTTCCGCAAGCCGCGTGAGACGAACTGGATCATCGGCATCGTCCTGATCCTGCTGGGCACCTTCGAGGGCTTCACCGGCTACTCGCTGCCGGACGACCTGCTCTCCGGTGTCGGCCTGCGGATCGCCTCGGGCATCACGCTGACCGTGCCGGTGATGGGCACCTGGGTGCACTGGGCGCTGTTCGGCGGGGAGTTCCCGGGGACGGACATCATCCCGAGGCTCTACATCATCCACGTGCTCGTGCTGCCCGGGATCATCCTCGCGCTGATCGCGGTGCACCTCGGGCTCGTCTGGTACCAGAAGCACACCCAGTTCCCGGGGCCGGGCCGGACCGAGAGCAATGTCGTCGGTGTGCGGATCATGCCGCAGTTCGCGGCGAAGGGCGGCGCCTTCTTCGCCGTCACCGCCGGTGTCATCTGCCTGATCAGCGGCTTGTTCCAGATCAACGGCATCTGGCATCTGGGCCCCTACGACGCCGCGCACATCTCGGCGGGTTCGCAGCCGGACTTCTACATGCTGTGGTCCGAGGGGATGGCCCGGATCTTCCCGCCGTGGGAGTTCTACCTCTTCGACACGTACACGATCCCGTCGGCGTTCATCCCGACGGCGGGCTTCCTTCCGGTGCTGTTCCTGGTGGCGGCCGCCTATCCGGCGATCGAACGCAGATTCACCGGGGACGACGCGATCCACAACCTGCTGCAGCGTCCGCGCGACGTGCCGGTGCGCACGGCGCTCGGCGCGATGGCGGTCTCGTTCTACCTGTGGCTCGTGATGTGCGGGTTCAACGACTGGATCGCGCTGTTCTTCCACATCTCGCTGAACGCGACGACGTGGGCGGGCCGCCTGGGTCTGCTGATCGTGCCGCCGATCGTGTACTGGGTGACCTACCGCTGGTGCCTGGGCCTGCAGAAGTCGGACCGGGCCGTGCTGGAGCACGGCATCGAGACCGGCATCATCAAGCGGCTTCCGCACGGCGAGTTCATCGAGGTGCACCAGCCGCTGGCCGGTCTGGACTCGCACGGGCACCCGATCGAGCTGGAGTACCAGGGCACGTCGGTCCCGAAGCGGATGAACCAGCTGGGCTCGGCCGGCGTGCCGGTCCCCGGTTCATTGCTCACGCCGGACCCCTCGGACGAGACCCGGGCGCTGGCCCAGGCCCGGCACGAGGCACACGAGCGGGAGATCGCCGAGCGCGACGAACGTGCGGCGGCCCGGCGGGAGCTCGAGTCCCGTCGTGAGGAGCTGTCCGGCCGGCCGGACGACGGCGGCCGGCCGCAGCAGCCGGGTGACTGACGGCAGCTGAGCACGTAGTTCGACAGGTACGACCGGAAGGGCCCCGCCATCGGCGGGGCCCTTCCGCGTGCGATCGCCCACGGTGGTGCGCGGGAGCCCGATCCGCGCGGCGCGGTGTAGAACCGCGGCGATCACTGCCTGGATTCGATGAGGCGGCGGGGTCTCTCGGCGACGTGATTCCCGCGGTGCGCCTGGAGCCCGACCGGCGTCGTGGGCCGGCGGACGATGCGGGTCGGGCGGACGCTGTCGGCGGATGGCAGCGGCCTGTTGGCCGCGGCGAGGGTCGGGTGACCGGCTCCACCGGTACCGGCTGCGCGACGTCCCCGCTACCCCGTCCGTGTCCGCGGGCGGGGCGGTTTCTGACCCCAGGGCACCCCGTAGGCTGACCGCCGCCGCTACATCATCGGTGCCTCAAGGCCCCGGCCGCGCAGCGCGACATGGGCTGGGGAGCCGGTCCTGCGCCTTGGGGTCGAACACGTGGAGCCGGTTGGTAGAACAGCGGCTTACTCGGCCCCGGACCGGAGCGCCTCCGCGATCTTCTCAACCTCGGCTAGCTGCCCCGTGGCCACAGCCAGCGCCAGGTCAACGGCGTCATCGTTCGACATCGTGAGCCGGTGCCCGTTGAGCTGGAGGAACGCGTAGGTCGCCGCGAGAGCGGTCCGTTTGTTGCCGTCCACGAGCGCATGGTTCGTTGCGAGGGACTGGAACAGCGCGGCCGCTTTCGTCCAGATGTCCGGGTAGGCGTCCTGACCGAACGCGGTGGCCTGCGGCCGGTGCAGCGCGGACTCGACGAGACCGACGTCCCGGACCGCGACGGCACCACCGACCGCCTGGCCGGCGAAGTAGAGGAACTGCTCGATGGTCAGGTACCGGATCACAGGTCGCGGAGGCGCTCGAGCGCCGGGGTGTAGTCCCGGAGCAGCGCGGCCGCGATCGCCTTGTCCTCGTCGCTGATCCCGCGCACCTCGTCAGTGCCGACCGCGGTCAACCCGGGTGCTGGCGTGCCGCCGTGGAAGCCGACGTCCTGCAGGGCCGGCGTGAACGGGGCGTGCTCGGCGAGCTCCTCGGGTGTGCGGTCGATGTGGGCCATGCCGGTAAGGGTACCGGGAACGGCGACGGCCCCCGCCTACTCGGACAGGGCCAGGTCCGCGAGCTCAGATACATGGACCCGCGTAGATCACTGGTTCATTGCGTGGCTCACGGCGGCTCCTCGCCGGTGCGGTGCGCCGCCTCCTTGGCCCGCTCCGCCCAGGACCGCCACGGGCCGCCGCCGTGGGCGGGCTCGGCCCACGGCGGATCGCTGCGCACCAGCCTGGTCCCGCCGCCGGTGAGCCAGCGGTGCAGCAGCCGCACCTCCTCGGCGTGTGCCCCGCGCAGCGGGCCGGGCTCCGGCAGCACGGTCTGCGCGCTGCGCCGCAGCGACTCGATCTCGGGCATCGGCCGGACCCCGCGCGGCGCGTTCCCGGCGGCGGCCAGCCTGCCGTGCCGGACGACGGCGAGCTCCCAGCCGCCGGCGCCGTCGGGCCGGGCGCCGACCACCTCGTCGAGCTGGGCGAGTGCGGACAGGGTGCCCGCGCGGTCGATCCCGGCGGCGAGATCGGCCAGCCGGTCCCGGGCGCGGCCTGCGGCCTCGTAGAGCCCGGCGGCGGAGCGGGTCTCGACCTCGGCGGCCAGTGCCCGCAGCGGAGCGTCGTCGCGGCCGTCGACCAGGTCGTGCCAGGTCTGCACCGCCGGCCGGTACTCCTCGGCGGGCTGCAGCCCGGCGCACGGGGCGGCGCAGCGCCCCAGCTCGTGCAGGGCGCACGGGGTGGCCGTGGGGTTGCGGGCGGGGATCCGGATCGTGCACCGGCGCAGCGGCACCGCGTCGAGTGCGGCGTCGAGCACCGCGGTGGCGCTGCGCTGTGAGGTGAAGGGCCCGAGTGCCCCGGGGCGTGGGGTGGCGACGACCGAGAGCCGCGGGAACGCCTCCGCGGTGGGCACCACCCACCAGGCCCGGCCGGGATTGCGGGACCGCCGGTTGTAGCGGGGACGATGTGCCGCGATCAGCCGCAGTTCCCGTACCGAGGCCTCCAGCGCGTGCGCGCAGACGACGGTGTCGACCCGCTCGGCCTGGGCGACCATGTCCCGCACCCGGCGCCGGCGCTCACCCGCGGTGAAGTAGGAGCGGACCCGGCGGTGCAGGTCGCCGCTGGTGCCGACGTAGAGCACGTCGCCGCGGGCATCCCGGAACAGGTACACGCCGGGGGCGGCGGGGACGTCGTTCGCGAGGTGCCTGCGCCGCCGCTGGGCGGTGGTCGGGCGGTGCGGTGCGCGGTCGCGCACCAGCTGGAGCAGCTCCTCGATGCTCTGCACGCCGAGATTGCCGATCCGCTCCAGCAGGTGGTGCAGCACCTCGACGGTGGCTCGGGCGTCGGTGAGGGCGCGGTGGTCCGGGGTGGTGGTGCAGCCGAAGTGGGCCGAGAGCGCGCCGAGCCGGACGCTCGGGCACTCGGAGTGGGGGAGCACGGCGCGGGCCAGCCGGGCCGTGCACAGCACCGGCGGTGACGGCCACGGGCGCTCCTGCTGTTGGCACGCGGCCCGCAGGAAACCGGTGTCGAACGGCGCGTTGTGGGCGACCAGTACCGATCCGCGCAGGTGATCGAGCACGCCGGGCAGCACGGCGCCCAGCGGTGGCGCGCCGGCGAGCATCGCATCGGTGATCCCGGTCAGCCGGGACACGTCGGGCGGGACCGGGGTGCCGGGGGCCACCAGGGTGGACAGCTCGGCCAGCCGTTCGCCGCCGCGCACCGAGACCAGCCCGACCTCGGTGATCGCATCCTTGCGGTGGCTGCCACCGGTCGTCTCGAGATCGACGACGCAGAACGTGACGTCGCGCAGCGGGGTGCCCAGCTCGTCGAAGGTGAGCTGCGGGGAGCAGGTGGTCACGGTCGGCACGGTAGCGCCGGGGTCCGACAGTATGTTCGAGTGTGCCGGCCCACGGTCGCCGAACCGCAGCAGGGTCGGGTCCCGCCGATACGGGGAAAATGGTCGATCACGAACGTGGATCCGGGTGGTCGGCCCCCTCAACGCCGATTTCGCGGTGACGTCCGCGGACCTTCGATCGGGCACGGTCGACCGCCGGCGCGGCGCGGGCGACGGCGACCCGGCACGGTCGGGGATAGCCTGGACAGATGGCGCACAACGACGGAGAGCAACCGGAGCCCGCGGGCTGCGGCGGCCCGTCGGGTCCGGAGCCCGCCGACTCCCCGGGCGCCGGCTCGGACTCCCCGGCTTCCCGCGGCGCCGGGTCGGACACTCCGGCCGGCCACGGCGCCTCGGGCGCGTCCGGGAGCGCGGCCGGCTGGCCGCCGCTGACGGCGCCGTTGCGCTCCCGGCTCGCCGAGATCGCCGGAACCGCCCTGGCGGGGATGCCGGCGGCCGACGTCCCCGGTCCGCTGCGCCGGTTCGCCCGGTTCACCCCGGCGAAGCGGGCCCGGCTCGGCGGCCAGGCACTGGTCGCCCGTCTCGAGCAGGATGCGGCGTTCCGGGCGGCTGTGGTCGCCTGGTGGGCCGAGAACCGCGCCGGCGAACTGGAGCTCCCGCCGGAGGAAGCCGGTGCCGGTCATGCGGCGCCCGGGGGCGAACCGGCGGCACCCGGCGGTCCAGCAGGGAACGGACCGGTCGGGAACGGGGCGCCGGGGAACGGGGCTGCCGGAAACGGGGCTGCCGGAAACGGGGCGACCGGGAACGCACCGCCGCTACCCGCCCCGGTCGACAAGCTGGATGCCGCGGCGGTCGCCCTGCTCACCGGCGATCCGCTGGCGGCCCGGCGGGTCGCCGAGGCCGAGCAGACCGGTGACCTGTCCTCGCTGCGGGCCGAGCGCGACGAGGCCATCGCGAAGGTCGACAAGGTCACCGCCGAGCTGGAGCGCGCTCAGGCCGAGCTCGTCGAGGAGCGCGAGCGGGCCCGGTCGGTCGTCGCCGAGCAGCAGGCCGAGTACCAGCAGATGCGCCGCCGGGTCAGCGAGCAGGGGGCCCGCCTGCGCACCGCGCTGGACACGCGGGCCGAGCTGGAGACCGAGGTGGCGGCCCTGCGTGCGGGAGCCGACGAGCGGCTGGCCGCGGCACGTGCGGACGCCGAGCGGGAACGGGAGCGCGCCGACGCCGAGCGCCGGCGGGCGGATGCCGCGGCGCGCGAGGTCGCGGCGGCGCGGCAGGCGGCACGCGAGGCCCGGCGTGGCGACGAGGTGCGCCTGGAGCTGCTGCTCGACACCGTCGGCGGCGCGATCGCCGGGCTGCGCCGCGAACTCGACGTCGGCGCGGGTGGCCCGCGGCCGGCGGATCTCGTGGCCGGCACGGCGACGGCGGACCCCACCGGCGGGGCGGTGAACGGCCGTGCCGGACTGCCGGTGGACGGCCTCGCGGCCCTGGACACGCTGCTCGCGATGCCCTCGGTGCACGTGATCGTCGACGGTTACAACGTCAGCAAGACCGGCTACCCGGACCTGCCGCTGGCCGACCAGCGGACCCGGCTGGTCGGGCAACTCGGGGCGCTGGGTGCGCGCACCGGGGCCGAGATCACCGTGGTGTTCGACGGGGCGGCGGTCAGCGCGGCCCCGCTGCGCGGTGGCCGCGGGGTGCGGGTGCTGTTCAGCGAGGCCGGGGTGATCGCCGACGACGTGATCCGTGATCTCGTCGCGGCCGAGCCGCTCGGCAGGCCGCTGCTCGTCGCGACCTCCGATCAGGAGGTCGTCCGCTCGGTCCGGCGCCGCGGAGCGCACTCGGTGCCCTCCACCGTGCTGTTGCGCCGGCTCCGCGGCTGACGACCGCGCCGCACCCGCGACCGGCCACGGCCCGCCCGGAGCCGGCGAGCGCTCAGCCCACATCGCGCTGCCGGGGCGGCACCACCGGGATCGGCAGCATCGGACGGGCGGGCTGCTCCACCCGCCCGGCCCCGGCCTCGACCAGCCGCAGGTGCGGGATCAGGCCCTGCTCGGCGAGGACCTGCAGCGCGCGGCGCTCCGGCTCGGAGAACTCCAGCGGCGCGCTCGCCGGCGGGCCGGGCTGCTCGAGCCGCGGCAGCGTGCCCGGCAGGTCGACGGGAAGATAGGGGATCGGACGGTCGATCTCGGGCACATCCATGAGCACCCCGATCACACAGTCGCCACAGGCCGTGTCCCGCACCTGGCAACGGTCGCAGTCGACGATCATCGTGCCTCCTTCTGGGGAAGTGGAGTTGGATTCAGCGGAGCAACCGGTCGTCGTTCGATCACGGCGGACGCTAGGGGAGGGGTCCGACAGAAACGGGCCGCGGGACCGCCACGACGGCCCGGCGAAGTTTTTTCGTTGCCGATCCGTAACCGGCGGCGTTCCCGCTCGTTCACCTGAACAGCACGACCTTCTCACCGGCCGTGCCGACGGATGGTCCCCCGCCACCCGGTCGGCCGAGTCGCGGAGCCCACCCCCGAGGGCGACACGACGGACCGGTGCGGAGTGCGGTTCGTCCGCTCCCCGAGAGACCGGACGGCGGCCCGCATCCCCGACGCGTCCCCCGCGTGCGGTGCCGCCGTCCAGGTCCTCCCGGGCGTGCACGACCTGGCCCGGACGCCCGGGATACCGTCGTGGGTGTGCCGCGCACGCTGCTGGTGACCAACGACTTCCCGCCGCGCACCGGCGGTATCCAGAGCTACCTGCACGATCTAGCCCGCGCGCTGCCGTCCGGTGAGCTCGCCGTCTACGCGCCGGACTGGCCCGGAGCGGCGGCCTTCGACGCGCTCGCGCCGTTCCCGGTGCACCGGCATCCGGGCCGGCTGATGCTCCCCGGCCCGGACGTCGCCCGCCGGGCGGCCCGGCTCGCCCGCCGGCACGGCGCCGACACGCTCTGGTTCGGCGCCGCCGCGCCGCTCGGCCTGCTCGGGCCGCAGCTGCGCGAACGGGCCGGGATCAGCCGGGTCGTCGCGAGTACGCACGGGCACGAGGTCGGCTGGTCGATGCTCCCCGGGGCCCGGCAGGCGCTGCGCCGGATCGGGACGGACTCCGACGTCGTCACCACCGTCTCCCGCTGGACCCGGGACCGGATCGCGGCGGCCTTCGGGCCGGACGCCGCGCTGGAGCCGCTGCCGCCACCGGTCGACACCGGCCGGTTCGCGCCGGACCCGGCGGCACGGGCGGAGATCCGGGCCCGGTACGGGCTGGGGGAGGCGCCGGTCGTCGGCTGTGTGTCCCGGTTGATGCCGCGCAAGGGCCAGGACGTGCTGATCGCGGCGCTGCCGTTGCTGCGGCGCCGGGTCCCCGGCACCCGGCTGCTGCTCGTCGGCGGCGGCCCCTACCGGGACCGGCTGCACCGGCTCGCCGCCCGGCACGGGGTGACCGACGCCGTGGTGTTCACCGGCCGGGTCCCGGCCGAGGAACTCGCCGGGCACCACGCGGCGGGTGACGTCTTCGCGCTGCCCTGCCGGACCCATCTCGGCGGGCTGGACGTCGAGGGGCTGGGGATCGCGCTGCTGGAGGCGGCGGCCGGCGGGCTACCGGTGGTCGCGGGCGACTCCGGCGGTGCCCCGGAGACGGTCGAGGAGGGCGTCACCGGTCATGTCGTGCCGGGCCGCGACGTCGCGGCCGTGGTGGACCGGATCGCAGCGCTGCTCGCCGATCCCGCCCGGGCCACGGCGATGGGCCGGGCCGGGCGGGAGCGGGTACGACGGATCTGGGGTGGCCGGGCCCCGGTGGACCGGCTGTACGCCCATCTGGGCGGACGGCCGGCGGCGGATCAGCCCCGCTCGGCGGAGGCTCCGGCGTAGAGCGCCTCGATCTCGCCGGAGTAGGTGTCGACGACGACCTTGCGCTTGACCTTCATGGTCGGCGTCAGCTCACCGCCTGCCTCGCTGAAGTCCGCGGGCAGGATCCGGAACTTGCGGATCTGCTCGGCCCGCGACACCGCCTGGTTGGCCTCCTCGACCGCGGCGGCGATCTCCCCGCGCAGCTCCGGGTCGTCGATCAGGTCCGAGGCGGACCCGCCGGCGCCCTCCGGCTTGCCGTTGCGCTCACGCCAGCCGGGCAGCGCCTCCGGGTCGATGGTGACCAGCGCCGAGATGAACGGCTTCTGGTCGCCGACCACGATGCACTGGCCGACCAGCGGGTGCGCCCGCAGCCGGTCCTCGAGCACCGCCGGGGCGACGTTCTTGCCGCCGGCGGTGACGATGATCTCCTTCTTGCGACCGGTGATGGTCAGGAAGCCCGCGTCGTCGAGCTCGCCGATGTCGCCGGAGTGGAACCAGCCGTCGCTCTCCAGGGACTCCTTCGAGGCGTCCTCGTTGTGCCAGTACCCCTGGAAGACGATGTCGCCGCGGAGCATGACCTCGCCGTCCTCGGCGATCCGGACGGCGCAGCCCGGCACCGGGCGCCCGACCGAGCCGACCCGCTGGGCGTCGAGCGTGTTCAGGGTGATGCCGGCGGTGGTCTCGGTCAGGCCGTAGCCCTCCAGCACCGGCAGTCCGATGCCGCGGAAGAAGTGGCCGAGCCGGGCACCGAGCGGCGCCGAGCCGGACACCGCGGCGGTGACGTTGCCGCCGACCGCGGCCCGGAGCTTGCCGTAGACCAGCTTGTCGAACAGTGCGTGCTTGGCCTTGAGGACGAACCCCGGCCCGCCGGAGTCGATCGCCTCGGAGTAGGCGATCGCGGTGTCGGCGGCGGCGTCGAAGATCCGGGCCTTGCCGTCGTTGTGCGCCCGCAGCCGGGCGCCGTTGTAGACCTTCTCGAACACCCGCGGCACCGCGAGCAGGAAGGTCGGCTTGAACTCGGCCAGATCGGGCAGCAGGTTCTTCACGTCCGGGCTGTGCCCGACCACGGTGCGGGTGGTCAGCGCGCCGCACTGGATGGCCTTGCCGAACACGTGCGCGAGCGGCAGGAACAGCAGCACCGAGCCGCCGTGCGAGAGCAGGTCCGGGATCGTCGAGGCGATCGTGCGGCACTCGCTGAGCAGGTTGCGGTGGGTCAGCTCGCAACCCTTGGGGCGGCCGGTGGTGCCCGAGGTGTAGATCAGCGTGGCGAGGTCGTCGGCGCGCACGGCGTTGCGGCGCTCGTGCACCACGTCGTCGGCGGTGTCCGAACCGAGCCCGCTCAGCTGCTCGATCGCGGACGGGCTGTCCGGCGCCGCTGCCGAGGGGTCGATCTGCCAGATGTGCCGGAGCTCGGGCACGTCGGCCCGGACCTTCTCCACCGACGCGGTGTGCTCGGCCGTCTCGACGACGATCCCGACGGCGCCGGAGTCGGAGAGGATCCAGGAGATCTGGTCCGGCGAGGACGTCTCGTAGATCGGGACGGTCACCCCGCCCGCGGCGAGGATCGCGTAGTCGAACAGGGTCCACTCGTAGCGGGTACGGGACAGCAGTGCGATCCGGTCACCCGCCTGCGTCCCGGCCGCGATCAGGCCGGCGGCGACCCGGGTGACCTGCTCGGCGAACTCGGCGGCCGTGATGTCGCTCCACGCGCCGTCGGCACCCTTGCGGCGGTAGAGGACCTCCGCGGCATGTTGCGCGGCGTTCTCGAAGACGGCATCGGAGACCGACTCGTCGGCACCCACGGACACCGTGGCGGGGACGCTGTACTCACGCACGGGGATCGACCTCCTGGCGGCCTCGACAGGCATAGTGCGGTCGGCTGGCACGCGTGCCGACCTGCTGGGACCCGAACCTACCGCCAAGTAGGGTTCGAGTACATCGACTCGGGCATAACGGATACGGAACGGACCCGTCCGGCCGTATCGACGGCGGCACGGTACCCCTGTCGGTGGACCGTGGGGAGAGTGGCACGCTGATCTCGTGCCGAGCGCGTCACCAGTGCAGTCAGGGGCGGCCGCGCCGCCGTCGGTGGACGTCGTCGACGAGACGTTCCTGGCCGTCCCCCGGGAGCGGGTGGCGGCCGAGTTCGCCGATCCGGGCCGCTGGCCGTCCTACTGGCCGGATCTGAGCCCGCAGATCGCGCACGACCGCGGTCCGGCCGGGATCCGCTGGACCGTCACCGGTGCGCTCACCGGGACGATGGAGGTCTGGTGCGAGCAGGTGCTCGACGGCACCGTGCTGCACTTCTTCCTACGTGCCTCGCCCGAGCCCGCGGCCGGCCCGGGCCGGAGCCGGAGCAGGAGCTGGGGTCGGAGCCGGGCCGAGTCGGACCGGCGGCACCGCGAGTTCAAGGCGCACGCGTTCGCGCTGAAGCGCCGGCTGGAGGCCGGGCGCCGGGCCGGGGTCGCTCCGGACGGGGGTCGCTGAGTGCGGTTGCACGTCGTCTCCGACATCCACGGGAACACCCGCGCACTGGCCCGCGCCGCCGCCGGGGCGGACGGCCTGCTCGTGCTCGGCGACCTGCTGGAGTTCGTCGACTACCGGGACCCGGAGAACGGGATCATCTCCCGGCTGCTCGGCTCCGGGATCGCCGCCGAGTTCGGCCGTATGCGCCGGATCGGCGCCCCCCGCGCCCAGGTGCAGGGCCTGCTCGAACGGTCCTGGAGCCGGTTCGCCGATCCGGCCGCCGCCGTCACCGAGGCCGTCGCCGAGCAGTACGCCGAGATCTTCGGGGTGCTCGGCGCCCTGGACGTCCCGGTCTGGGCGATTCCCGGCAACGTCGACATGCCGCACGCCTGGCCGGACGTCGACGGGGTGGTGCGCGCGGACGGGCGGGTGATCGGGATCGGCGGGCGCCGGATCGGTTTCCTCGGCGGGGTGCCGCTCCCGCCCGGCGTCGACCCGCGCCGGAGCGGGCCGTGGCAGCCGTACTTCCTGCGGCACGAGGACTGGACCGCCCGGCTCGACGCGCTCGGCCCGGCCGACCTGCTCTGCACCCACGTCCCGCCGGACGTCCCGGTGCTGACCTACGACGTCGTCACCCGGCGGGGCGAGATCGCCAGCGCCCCGCTGGCCGCGCGGATCCGCGCCGAACAGCCGACGCACGCGCTGTTCGGGCACGTCCACCAGCCGTTGCACCGGCGTACCCGGATCGGCCGGACGGAGTGCGTCAACGTCGGCCACTTCCGCGCTCTCGAGCAGCCCTGCGTGCTGCACCTGTGAGCACGGGATAGCCTCCCGCCATGGCCGACGCGACCACGTCCTCGATCCACATCGGTGCCCCGCCGGACCAGGTGATGGCGGTGATCGCCGACTTCGCGTCGTACCCGGAGTGGACCGATCAGATCACAGCGGTCGAGATCCTCGACCCGGGCAGCGGTGACCGCGCCTCCCAGGTGCGGTTCTCGATGGACGCCGGCGCGATCAAGGACTCGTACACGCTGGACTACACCTGGGCCGACGACGACCTGTCGGTCTGGTGGACCCTGGTCAAGGGCGGCATCCAGAAGGCGCAGGACGGCGTCTACCGGCTGGAGCCGGAGGGCTCCGGGACGACGGTCACCTACGAGCTGTCCGTCGAGGTCAACTTCCCGATGATCGGGATGCTCCGCCGCAAGGCCGAGAAGGTGATCATCGACGCGGCGCTGAAGGGGCTGAAGCGGCGGGTCGAGAAGGGCTGACGCCCGCTCCGCCGATCCGCTTCGGCGGGTCAGCCGGAGCACGCGCCGCGCCGATCGTTACGCTCCGCGGCGTGCGCGTCGTGCTGTTCACCGGCAAGGGCGGGGTCGGCAAGACCACCCTCGCCGCAGCCACTGCCGCGCTGCTCGCCGGGGCCGGCCGGTCGGCGCTGGTCGTGTCTACCGATCCCGCGCACTCACTGGGCGACGCGCTCGACGCCGAGCTGGGCTCCGACCCCACTCCGGTCGCGGAGAACCTGTGGGCGGCACACATCGAGGCCCGGCACCTCCTCGAGGGCGCCTGGGGTGAGCTGCAGGGGCACCTGCGCACCATGCTGGCCGGTGCCGGGGTGGACGAACTGGTCGCCGACGAGCTGACCGTGCTGCCGGGCGTCGAGGATCTGCTCGCGCTGGTCGAGGTGCAGCGGTTCGCCGACTCCGGGGAGTACGACGTCGTCGTCGTCGACTGCGGGCCGACCGCGGAGACGCTGCGTCTGCTCACCCTGCCCGAGGCACTCTCGGGTTACCTGGAGCGGCTGTTCCCGGCGCACCGTCGGGCGGTCCGCGGGCTGGTCGCGAACCTCGCGGGTGCGAAGAACGACGGTGCGGGCTGGGAGCGCACGGTCGCCGCGCTGGGTGCGCTGGCCGACCAGCTCGCCGGGCTGCGTGCGCTGCTCGCCGACCGCTCCCGGACCTCGATCCGGCTGGTGCTCACCCCGGAGCGGGTGGTCGCCGCGGAGACCCGCCGCACGCTGACCGCGCTCGCGCTGCACGAGCTCCGGGTGGACGCGCTGATGGCGAACCGGGTGATGCCCGGCCCGCCGCGGTCGCTGCGCGGGCCGGCGGCCCGCTGGCTGCGCGAGCGGGCCACCGAGCAGCAGGTGGTGCTGCGCGAGCTGGAGCAGCTCGCCGCGGACGTGCCGGTCACCGCGGTCCGCTACACCGCCGCCGAGCCGACCGGCGTCGGGGCGCTGCGCGAGCTGGCCCGTTCGATCTACGGCGACCGGGATCCGGCCGGGGCGGCCGAGGAGACCGCGCCGCGGCCGCTGATGGAGCTGCGCCGCACCGCGGGACAGGGCGTCTCCGCCGACACCGAGTTCGAGCTGGACGTCGCGCTCCCCGGCGCCGAGGACGCACCGCTGGACCTGGCCCGGGTCGGTGACGACATGGTCGTCGGCATCGGTTTCTCCCGGCGGATGGTCTCGCTGCCCTCGGTCCTGCGGCGCTGCGAGGCCACCGGCGCCCGGCTGGAGGGGACCGGCGCGCAGGCCCGCCTGGTGATCACCTTCGTGCCCGATCCCGGTACCTGGATGACGTCGTGACCGCCGGCTCCTGCGGTGCCCACAGCGGATTCCCGGACGACCTGCGGGAGACCGCGCTGCATCTGCTCGACCGGCTGCGGGGGGCACTCGAGCCGCTCGCCGGTGGCACCGGCCGGCAGCCGGACCCCGGGAGCCCCGGTGCCTGCCCGGCCTGCCCGGTGTGCGCGCTGGTCGCGGTGCTCCGCGGGGAGCGCTCGGAGTTGGCCGAGTCGCTGGCCGTGCACGCGAAGGGGCTGCTCGCCGTGCTGGTGGCGGTGCTGGAGCAGGACGCCGCCCGGGCCCCGGACACGGCGGCGCCACCCGGGCCGGGCAACAACGGGCCGGGTCATGACAGTCACGGCCACGACGGGCACACCCGGAACGGTCAGAGCGGCAGCCGGACCCACGGCGGCCGTTCGGTGCAGCGGATCGTGGTGCACCGGACGTGACCCGCCCCCTCACCGTCGGGGTCGACGTGGGAGGGACCAGCGTGCGGGCCGGGATCGTCGGCGACGACGGCGACGTCCTGGACACCGTCTCGGCTCCCACCCCCGGCACCGACGACGCGCTGGAGGCCGCCATCGCCGGCGCGGTCGACGAGCTGCGCCGCAGGCACCCGGTGTCCGCGGTCGGGCTCGCGCTGGCCGGCTTCGTCGACGCCGGACGCGGCCTGGTCCGCTACGCCCCGCACCTGTCCTGGCGGGACGCCCCGGTCGCGCAGCGGATCTCGGACCGCCTGGGCGGGCTTCCGGTCGTCGTCGAGCACGACGCCAACTCGGCCGCGCTGGCCGAGCGCCGCTACGGGGCCGCGGCGGGCGCGTCCGCCGCGGTGGTGATCGCGCTCGGCACCGGGATCGGCGGGGCCCTGCTGCTCGACGGCGAGCTGTACCGCGGCGCCTACGGCGTCGCGCCCGAGCTGGGGCACCTGCGCGTCGTGCCGGACGGCCGCTCCTGCCCGTGCGGCAAGCGTGGTTGCTGGGAGCGCTACTGCAGCGGCACCGCGCTGGCCGCGACCGCTCTGGAACTGATCTCCGGCGCGCATCCGCCCGGTCCGTCGGCGCTGGTCAGGGAGGCCGCACAGGATCCGGGCCGGATCACCGGCAGGCGGGTCGGTGCGGCGGCCCGGGAGGGCGACCCGATCGCCAAGGCCGCGATGGTCGAGCTGGGCCACTGGCTGGGGGAGGGATTGTCACTGGTCGCCGACGTGTTCGATCCGGACCTGGTGGTGATCGCGGGCGGGGTGTCGGTGTCGGCGCCGCAGTTCCTCGACGCGGCCCGCGAGCACTACGCCCGGATCGCCACCGGCGCCGGCAACCGGCCGCTCGCCCGGATCCGTACCGCGCAGCTCGGCGCCGCCGCGGCGGTCGTGGGTGCTGCGACGCTGGCCCGGGAGGCCTTCGGCTGATCGTGCGCCGTCAGAGCCGCGAGCCGTCGTCGTGCGGATCCGGTCCGCCGTCGCCGGGCTCGCCGGTCCACAGCCGCAGCACCAGCCAGGCCAGGCCGGCCGCCATCAGCACGAGGCCGAGCGGGAGCGGCCAGCTGCCGCCCGCGCCGATCAGCCCCGGTGAGATGCACAGCACAAGGCCCAGCCCGATCAGCCCCCCGCCGACGACGGCGGGTGGGCCCGGCCGTGGCAGCGGCGGCGGCTCGGGCGGGTGGTAGTGGTCGTCGTCCTCGGTCTCGGCCGACGGGCCGGGCCGGTGCACCGGCCGCTCGCCGGGCTGCACCGAGGGTTCGGCCGGTTCGGTGCGCTCGCCGGGCCAGTCGGGGACCGAGCCCTCCTCGCGCCAGTCCGCGATGATGGACTCGAAGTCGTCCTCCGGTCGGTCTCCCCGGCCGCGTGCTGGGTCCATGCCCGTCCTTCCCGGCCGCACCGGCGCATGCCGGATCATCCTGTCACGCTCCGGCACAGCGTTGCACCGGCCCGCCCGGGCGTGGGCACGGCCCCGTTGTGGGGAGTACCGACGGCTCCGTAGGCTGTCGCCGGAAGTCGTAGGGGAGGCAGCGCAGGGTGCTGTACTGGTGGTCCAAGTTCGTGCTGCTCGGCCCGCTGATGCGGGTCTTCTGCCGACCCGAGATCGTGGGTGCCGGAAATGTGCCCGAGAGCGGGGGCGCGATCCTCGCCAGCAACCACCTCGCGGTGGCCGACTCGTTCTTCCTGCCGTTGATGTTGCCGCGGCGGGTCACGTTCCTGGCCAAGCGCGAGTACTTCACCGAGCCCGGGATCCGCGGCTGGTTCAAGAAGCAGTTCTTCAGCGGCGTCGGCCAGGTCCCGGTGGACCGCTCCGGCGGCTCGGCCGCGCGGGCCGCGATGGACACCGCCGTGCGGCTGCTCGGTGAGGGCAAGCTGCTGGGCATCTACCCGGAGGGCACCCGCTCCCCGGACGGGAAGCTCTACAAGGGCAAGACCGGCGTCGCCCGGATGGCCCTCGAGGGCGGCGTCCCGGTGATCCCGGTCGCGATGGTCGGCACGGACAAGGTCAACCCGATCGGCTCGAAGATGTGGCGGCCGCGCAAGGTCCGCATCGTGATCGGCGAGCCGATCGACTTCTCCCGCTACGAGGGCATGGCCGGCGACCGGTTCATCGAGCGGTCGATGACCGACGAGATCATGTACAACCTGATGGAGCTCTCCGGCCAGACCTACGTCGACCTGTACGCCGCGTCGGTCAAGGAGCGCGCGGCGACCGGTGCGCCGGCCCCCGCACCCGCCCGGCCCGGCACCCGCCGTCCGGACGCGAACGTGCCCGACTCCCGCGCCAGCTGAACGGACGGGCACACCGGCGGACCGACCGCGGACCGCGGACCGCTGAGTCCGGTGCCGGGCCCGCGTGCAGGCGCCGCCCGGGTGACCTCTGCCGTACCGTCGGAGACGACGATGCTCCTGCGGCGGCCAGGGCCCGGGGGCGTGGCCCGAGGAGCGCTCGGACATGGGTGACGGTCCCGACCTGATCGGCCGCAGGCTCCGCGAGGTGCGGGCCTGGCGCGGGCTCTCGCTGCGAGCGACCGCCGAGCTGGCCGGGTTGTCCGCGTCGTACCTGTCCCGGATCGAGCGGGGCGAGCGCCCGGTGGAACGACGGTCCACGGTCGAGGCGCTCGCCGGCGCGCTGCGGGTCGCGCCGACCGAGCTGACCGGCCGGCCGGTCGCGCCGCACACGCCCGGTGAGTCCGAGGGGCACGCGGCGGTGGAAGACCTGCGCGGCGCGCTGCGCGACATCGAGCTGGACGCCGTCACGCCGGAGTCGACCGGCGGGCTGCGGACGCTGCCGGAGCTCCGGCACGACGTCGATCGGGCCGCGGCGGCGAGCTTCGCCTGCGACTACCGGTGTCTCGGAGCCGTGCTGCCGGACCTCCTGCCCCGCGTCTGGGCCCACGCCGGGCGGATCGACGGCGCCCGGACGCTGCTGATCGAGTGCCTGTTCCACGCGTTCTACCTGGCCAAGGACCTCGGTTACCGAGACGTCGGGTGGTCGATCGCCGGTCACCTGCACCGGGCGGCCGAGGCGACCGACGACCCGGCGTGGGTGGCGATCGCGGACTACATGCGCGCGGAGGCGATGGTCGGGGCGCACGCCCGGACGCGGGCGCTGGAGGCGGTCGTGCGGTCCGCCGACGCGCTCACCCCGGACGCCGGCCCGGCTGGACAGGCTTACGGAATGCTGCGGCTCTCCGCGGCGCTCCAGTCGGCAGCGACGGGCGCGGTCGACGTCGTGCCGGACTACCTCGCCGAGGCGGCCGACATCTCCAGGCACACGGGCGACGGGAACTTCGGCGGCCAGCACTTCGGCCCGCGCAACGTCGCCGTGTGGCGGGTCGCGATGGCGGTCGAGGTGGGCGAGATCGACCGGGTGCCCGAGCTGGCCGAGGCGGTCGACGTCGAGGCGTTGCCGCTGGGCCGGCGTGCGTGGTTCCTCATGGACGTCGGCCGCGGACTGGCCGCCCAGCGGGGGCGTGAGACCGTCGCCGTCGACACGCTGCGCCAGGCCGAGGAACTCGCGCCGCAGCTCGTGCACGCCAACCCGTTCGTCCGCGAGACCGTTGCCGACCTTCTGCGGCGGGCCCGGCGCGACGCCGGCGGCCGGGAGCTGCGCGGCATCGCCTACCGGATGGGCATGGGCGCGTAGCCGCTGAACCGTTCGCCGCGCTGTCGACAGCGTGGCAACGTGTGTGACCTGCACGTTCCTAACGTGCCCGCCCGTGATGTCCGCCGATGGTGATCCGCTGGTCGCGTTCTTCCTCGCCGAGGGTTACGACCTCGACCGGCTCCGGGCCGAGCACGCTGATGACGGGTCGGGGCGGTGCCGGGCGTGTGGCGGCCCGCAGTCCGGCCGGTTCCGGTGGCCGTGCGACACCCGCCGGGCGGCGGACCGGGCGGTGGAGCGGCAGCGCGCCGACCGTGACACGACGTCGTGACGGCCGGTGTGTGGAGCCTCGGAGGCGTGCTGCGGCGCGGCCGGAGTGTGACCCGCGGGGCGGACCGTGACCAGCGGACGGCCCTGCTGCTCGACGGGCTGGTGACGCTCACGTCGGTGCTCGACGGATTCGCTCACCTGGTGACCGAATCCGAGCTGACGGCGCCGGCCGCGATCGGCGCGGGACGCTACGGCGCCCTGTGCGGGCTCCTGGTCGCCCCGACACCGATGGTCGTGCCGGACGGCGCCCGCTGTGCGCGGTGCGCCGAGCTGCGCGGGCCGGGTGCGCGATGAGCGCTGGTCTTGCAGGTCGGCCCGGCAGCGGCCGGTCGGGGCCGTCCCGGGCACGCGTCGGCGGCCGTCATGCTCGGCACGTACGCTCACCTCTGGCCCGACTCGGACTCGTGACGCTGTGTCGGCGGGTGTCGGCTGCGTCGGGTCCCGAGGACCCCGGTGCGGACTCCCCGCGGACCGTGACGAGTCGCACCACCTATGACCAGCAAAAACAGGACTGGAATGCGCTTCTTCTACGACTGCGAGTTCATCGAGGACGGCACCACGATCGACCTGGTGTCGATCGGTGTCGTCGGCGAGGACGGCCGCGAGTTCTACGCCGTGTCCACCGAGTTCGACCCGGACCGGGCCGGGAAGTGGGTGCGCGCGAACGTGCTGCCCAAGCTCCCCTCACCGGCCGACCGGGCCTGGATGTCACGGTCCCGGATCCGGGACGAGCTGCTGGACTTCTGCACCTCCGCACCGGGCGACGTCGAGCTGTGGGCCTGGATCGCCGCCTACGACCACGTCGCGCTCTGCCAGCTCTGGGGTGCCATGCCCGCCCTGCCCAGGCCGATGCCCCGGTTCACCCGGGAGCTCCGCCAGCGCTGGGAGGACGCCGGCCGGCCGGCGCTGCCCCCGCCGCCGCGGGACGCGCACGACGCGCTCGCCGACGCCCGGCACAACCTGCGCCGGTGGGAGGTCATCGCCGAGACACTCGGCACGGGGGCCGGGGCTCCGGCGCCGACCGCGCAGGCCTAGTCTGGGTGTCGTGAACTGGTCCGTCGACGCACCGATCGACGTCCTCCCGGAGCTGCCGCCGCTGCCCGCGGACCTGCGCTCCGCGCTGGACGACGCCCTCTCCCGCCCCGCCCAGCAGCAGCCCGAGTGGCCTGATCCGTCGCAGGTCGGCGATGTCCGGAAGGTGCTCGAGTCGGTCCCGCCGGTGGTGCTCCCGCCGGAGGTCGACCGGCTGCAGTCGCGGCTCGCCGACGTCGCCAACGGCGAGGCCTTCCTGCTCCAGGGCGGCGACTGCGCCGAGACCTTCGTCGACAACACCGAGCCGCACATCCGGGCGACCATCCGGACGCTGCTGCAGATGGCCGTCGTCCTCACCTACGGCGCGTCGATGCCGGTGGTGAAGGTCGGCCGGATCGCCGGCCAGTACGCCAAGCCGCGCAGCTCCCCGGTCGACGCGTCCGGGCTGCCGTCCTACCGGGGCGACATCGTCAACGGGCTCGCGCCGGACCCGGCGGGCCGGATCCCGGACCCGTCCCGGATGGTCCGCGCCTACGCCAACGCCTCGGCCGCGATGAACCTGGTCCGCGGGCTGACCGCGACCGGCATGGCGGACCTGACCAAGGTGCACGACTGGAACAAGGACTTCGTCCGCACCTCGGCGGCCGGCGTCCGCTACGAGGCGGTGGCCGCCGAGATCGACCGCGCGGTTCGCTTCATGGACGCCTGCGGGGTGCGCGACCACAACCTGCACCAGGTCGAGTTCTACGCCAGCCACGAGGCGCTGCTGCTCGACTACGAGCGGGCGATGCTGCGTCTGGACCTGGAGCGCGACCGGACCGGCGGGGAAGCCCCGAAGCTCTACGACCTGTCCACGCACTTCCTCTGGATCGGTGAGCGCACCCGCCAGCTCGACGGGGCGCACGTCGCGTTCGCGGAGCTGCTGGCGAACCCGATCGGGATGAAGATCGGCCCGACCACGACGCCGGACCAGGCCGTCGAGTACGTCGAGCGGCTCGACCCGCACAACCGTCCCGGCCGGCTGTCGCTGATCTCCCGGATGGGCAACGACAAGGTCCGCGACGTGCTGCCGGCGATCGTCGAGAAGGTCACCGCGTCCGGGCACAAGGTCATCTGGCAGTGCGACCCGATGCACGGCAACACGCACGAGGCGTCCACCGGCTACAAGACCCGGCACTTCGACCGGATCGTCGACGAGGTGCAGGGCTTCTTCGAGGTGCACCGCTCGCTGGGCACGCATCCGGGCGGCATCCACGTCGAGGTCACCGGCGAGGACGTCACCGAGTGCCTGGGCGGCGCGCAGCGGATCTCCGACACCGACCTGGCCGGCCGCTACGAGACCGCCTGCGATCCGCGGCTGAACACCCAGCAGAGTCTCGAGCTGGCGTTCCTGGTCGCGGAGATGCTGCGCGGCTGAGCAATGCGACCTCACATAGGACGGTAGTCCTACCGGTCCTGCTGTCCGGTTCGTCCGTCTAGTCTTCCCCGGGTGACGACCTTTCAGCTGGTGCTGCTGGCATTCGCGGGGATCATGGGCTGGCGGGCCTGGACCGCCTTCGGCACGGCCCGCGCGGGGCACGAGCGGTGGACCAGGGGCCTGGGCGCCACGCAGACCGGGGTCGCCGAGCTCGTCGGCATGGCCGACGCGGTCCGGTCCGATCTCGATCCCGGCGCGTTCCGCAAGGTCGTCGCGCTCGCCGGGACGGTCGAGCCGGTCCCGGACGGCGACGGCGACGGCAGCCGCCCGGCGGGTCTCACCGGGACCCCGTCGGTGTGGTTCCGGGTGCTCGAGGTCCGGCTCTCGCGCGGCAACAAGGGCGAGACCGAGCGTCAGACCGTCGGCGACCGGCGGTGGGACCGGCCTTTCCGGCTGCGTGACGGCGACGCGACGGTGATCGTCGACCCGCGGGACGCACGGGTCGAGGTGCGGGCCGCCGAGCAGCGCCAGGACGCCCACGAGCCCGACCCGTCCGACCGGTGGGACTTCGGGGTCTTCCGGATGCTCGATCCGACGCTGAGCCACGAGCGCACCGAGTGGCGGATCGAGCCGGGCAGCCGGCTCACCGTCATCGGTCAGGCCCGGATCTCCGGCGACGACGTCCGGCTGGCGGCCGCGCCGGAGCAGCCGCTCACGCTGACCAGCACCGACCGCAGCGAGCACCTCGAGGCCGGACGGCGCAACAGCGGCTCGGCGATGCGCGGCGCGGTCGGATACGGGGCGGGAGCGCTGCTCGTGCTCGTGCTCGTCGTCCTGCTCTGATCGCGTCGGCGAGGGGTATCCGGGAGTGGCTCGATCATGGATCGACGACTCCCGGGTGCCCCTCGCCCCGTGCCGGACGGATTCAGAGGACGGTCAGGGTGATGGTGTCGCCGGGCTCGGCCTCGGCACCGGCCGAAGGATCCTGACCGACCACCCGCCCGTTGCGGCTGCTGAACGGGAAGCTGCGATCCAGCTCGACGTCGAAGCCCTGGGACTCCAGCAGCTCCTCGGCTTCCTCGCCGCGCATCCCGATCACGAACGGCACTGCGGTGGCGCCGTCGGTGTCGGCGTCGGGCCGGTCGCTGCTCGGTGGCGGCGGCGGTGGGGCCGGTTCCGGGCCGCGGCTGGTCACCAGGGTCACGGCGGACCCGCCGGGCAGCCGGGTGCCGGCAGCCGGGTCGGTCCGGATCACCGCGCCGCTCGGGACCTCGGAGCTGAACTCCTCGGCGGCCGTCGACCGGACCGGGGCGAGCCCGGCCTGCCGGATCGCCTCCTCGACATCGGCGACGGCGCTGCCGGCCGGCACGTCGGGCACCGTGGGCCGCCCGGTGGACACGACGAGGGTGACCGACGAGCCGCGCAGCACCCGGGTCTCCGGTGCCGGATCGACCGAGGCGACCAGATCGGCGGCGACGTCGTCGTCGGCCTGCTCGGTGACCGACGGGGTCAGGTCGGCCTCCGCGAGCAACGCCGTCGCCCGGTCCCGGTCGAGACCGGTGACGGCGGGCATCGTCGTCCAGCGGCCCGATCCGAGCCACCACGCCCCGGTACCGGCCAGCGCCGCGAGCAGCACCAGCAGCACCATCCAGAGCGTGAAGACCCGGCGGCTGCGGCGCCGGTCGGTGCGCAGATCGGCCCGGGACAGCGACTCGGGTTCGCTCGCCGGGGTGACGGCGGTGCCGTGCGCCCCGATCAGGGCCTGCGCCCTGGTCCCACCCGGGCCGCGCGGCTCCGCGCCGGTCGGCCGGTGCCGCCGGGGCCCGGCGGGCAGGGTCGCGCCGTCGTCGATCGCCGGTGGGCCCGGCGGCCGCGGCACGCCGGTCCGGGGCAGCCCCAGCCGGTCGGCGACCTCCAGCAGCTCCTGGCGGAAGTGCTCGGCGTCGACCGGGCGGTCGTCCGGATCGCGGGCGGTCGCCCGAGCGACCAGCGCGTCCACCGCGGGCGGCAGGCCGGGGACCGTGGCCGACGGCGCCGGAACGTCCTCGTTCACGTGCCGGTAGGCCACCGACAGCGGATTGTCCGCGGTGTAGGGCGGGTGGCCGGTGAGCATCTCGTAGAGCACGACGCCCGCGGCGTAGACGTCGCTGCGGCCGTCCGCGCGGCCGGAGACGACCTGCTCGGGGGAGAGGTAGGCCATCGTCCCCAGGATCATCCCGGCGTGGCTGACGCCCGCCTCGGCCGCCGCGGTGAGCAGCCCGAAGTCGGCGACCTTCACCTCACCGGACGCCGAGATCAGCACGTTCTCCGGTTTCACGTCCCGGTGCACCATGCCGAGCCGGTGTGCGCGGGCCAGCCCGGCCAGCACCGGCTCCAGGACCCGGACCGCGGCCGGCAGGCCGAGCGCGCCGCGGGCCCGCAGCACGTCCCGCAGGGTGCCGCCGTCGACCAGCTCCATCACCACGAACAGGCTCGGCTCGCCGAGCGGCCCGGCCGGGACCGTGCCCCGGTCGTACACCGCGACGACCGCCGGATGGTCGATCCGGGCGGCGAGCCGCGCCTCCCGGTCGAAACGGGTGCGGAACGCGTGGTCCCCGGCCATCCGCGGGTCCATCACCTTGATCGCCACGGCGCGCTCGAGGCGGGTGTCGGTGCCGTGGTAAACGGTGGACATGCCGCCCCGGGCCAGTACCGGACCGACCAGATAACGGTCGTCGAGCAGGGCGGGGCCGGGGCCGTCCGCCATCACCGGACCGGCCCCATCCGGCGTGCCGGGATCGACCGGTCCGGACGGTGCGCTCACGCCGGGAAGGCTACTTCAGCGGCCCTCTACCGCCGTCCGGGTGGGTATGGCACGTCGAGCGCTCACCCGCGGACGGTCCGTGTCCGGCCGGGCGCGACACGGGTCGGGTCCCGGAGTGTGGGGCCCCGGCCCCGGATGTGGAACAGTGTCCGTCTGTGAGCGAGACCCTCCCCGCGGCCGTCACGGAGGAGACGCTGACCGTCTCCGACGTCGCCTCCCGGCTGTCGATCCCCGTATCCCGCGTCCACCAGCTGGTCCGGGAAGGCCATCTCCTGTCGCTGAAGCACGGCGGCGAGGTCGTCGTGCCCGCCGTGTTCCTCGACGGGAACGACGTGGTGCGCGGCCTCAGCGGCACGATCAGCGTGCTACGCGACGGTGGCTACGACAACCGCGAGATCCTGACCTGGCTGTTCACCGAGGACGAGTCGCTGCCCGGCTCGCCGATCGGTGCGATCAGCGCGGGCCGGCACAAGGAGGTCAAGCGCCGCGCCCAGGCGATGGCGTTCTGACCGGAGCCCGCAGCCCGGACCGTTCCCGGGCGAGCTCGAGCCCGCGGGAGAGCACTGCCCGGCCCAGGCCGGGCAGTGCGACGGCGGCACGCCGCCGGTTCGGAACCGCGACCCGCCGGTGCAGGATGTCGTAGCCGGCGTCGGCGATCTCGTCGAGGATCCCCGCGTAGAGCGTGCGCGCCGTGCCGACACACGCTCGGGACACCGGCTCCAGCATCGGGATACCCGGATCCGCGCGCCGGTAGGTGGCCCGGGTGCGGGCGACCAGATGTGCGAGCGCGCGCCGCACCCGGCGATCGCTCCGCCCGGTGCGCCGGGACCAGATCAACAGCTCACGATCGACCCCGAACGCGGCCAGCTCGTCCGCCGGGAGGTAGACGCGGCCACGGTCGAGGTCCTCGCCGACGTCGCGCAGGAAGTTCGTCATCTGGAACGCGACCCCGAGCAGTGCGGCGTGCGGCTCGGCCTCGGCGCGCGGAACGACGGTGCCGAGCACCGGCAGGGTCTGCAGGCCGATCACGGCCGCCGAACCGTGCACGTAGACGGCCAGGTCGGCATCGGTGGCGTAGCCGTCGACCGTGAGGTCCATCCGCATCGAGGTCATGAAGTCGCGGAACAGCGACGGATCCAGCGCATGCCGGCGTGCGGTCTCGGCGACGGCGAGCACCTCGGGCCTGCTCCCCGCCAGCGACGCCCCGTCGAGCGCCGCCGTGAGCTGGGCGTCGAGCTCGTCGAGCCGGATCCGCGGGCGACCGCCGCCCGCGCCGTCGGGATCGTCGACGATCTCGTCGGCGTAGCGGGCGAACCCGTAGAGGGCGTGGATGTCGACCCGCCGCTCCGGCGGCAGCAGCCGGGTCGCGAGGTAGTAGGTACGGCCGTGCTCGGCGTGCAGGGCGCGGCAGGCGGTGTAGGCGGCCCGCAGCTCGGGATCGGTCAGCCCGGCGGCGTCGAGCTCGGCTCGACCCGCCCGCTCAGCCTGAATCCACCGATAGTTCGGGGTGGTTCGGCGTGGTGACGGGAAGAGGGTGCTCCTGAGCAGGACGATTGCGGTTCTCACACCAAGCAACGTTCTGGACAAGGGAGCACCCTCTTGGTGCAAGCATCCCACGCGCTCGACCGGATCCAGGTCAGCGCCGACGACGAGTCGTTGATCAACGATGCCGGGCTGCTGCTGCCGGCCACGTTGGGGCAGCGACTCGGCCTGCCAGGCCTGCTCGACAGCCGGGTCACCGCCGGCGCGAACGCGGGGGACAAGTGCCTGAGCGTGATCCACTCGGCGTTGGCCGGTGGGGACTGCATCGACGACGTGAACGCGCTGCGTGCCGGCGCCACCGAGACAGTGCTCGGCCATCGAGCGGTCGCGGCGTCGACGGTGGGTACGTTCCTGCGGTCGATGAGCTGGGGACACGCCCGCCAACTCGACGCCGTCGCCCGAGCTGTCCTGGCCCGTGCCGCCGGGCTCGGGGCGGTCGAGACGACCCCACCCGACGACGCTGCGGTGGTGGTCGATATCGACGCGACCCTGGTCGAGACCTACGGCTTGGACAAGTCCGGGGCCCGGCAGGTGATGCGCACCGGTCGCCGCGGCTACCACCCGCTGCTCGCGGTGATGGCCGGGACCGGTGACGTGCTGCACGCCCGGCTGCGTCGGGGCCGCACCAACGACTCCAGCGGGGCCGGGTCGTTCCTGGCCGAAACGCTGTCCCGGGTCCGGGCCGCGGGCGCAGGCGGGCCGGTGGTGGTGCGCGCCGACACCGGGTTTTACCTCGCCGACGTGCTCACCGCATGTCGTCGTCACCGGGCGGGGTTCTCCGTCGGCGCCCGCATGATCGGCCGCATGCGCGCCACGATCGCCGCGATCGACGAGTCGCAGTGGACCCCGGTGCCCTACTTCGAGCCCGGCGCCGCGGTCACCGAACTCGGCTGGCGCGTGTTCGACCGCGACCACCGCCGCCGCGACGGGCTCCCCGGGCGACACCGCGGCGCCGGGGTCTGGGTCCGGCTGATCGTGCGCCGCACCCCGACCCCACCGGCGATCCGGGACCGCCGCGCCGCCGCCGGACAGCTGGAGCTGTTTCCCGGCTACGACTACCACCCGTTCATCACCGACCAGTCCGGCGACCCCGTCGAGCTCGACCGGTTCCACCGCGCCCACGCCGAGGTCGAACTGGCCATCCGCGACCTCAAACACGGCCTCGCGCTGAGTCACCTGCCCTCGAAACGGTTCGGCGCGAACCAGGCCTGGCTGGTCCTGCAGACCCTGGCCCACAACCTGGGCCGCTGGAGCGCCCGTCTGGCCGGGCTCGCCGCCACACCCCGCCAGACGATCAAGACCCTGCGCCGGCGCTACCTGCGCGTCGCCGCCCGGCTGAGCTCTCACGCCCGCCGCCACCAGCTACGACTACCCGCCCACTGGCCCTGGGTCCACGCCTTCATCGCAGGCCTACACCGACTTCGCGCCCTGCCAGGACCAGCCGGCTGACCTCCGTCACCGACCCTGACCAGCCACGACCCGAGGACCCGGAAACCCCCACTCCAGGCACCCTCATGCCCACACCCGGAATCGAAGATCAACAACTAGGCGAAGATCAATCCGAAGCAGAACCGGTGGATTCAGGCTCAGTCGCGGTCGCTGGCACCGTCGGGCACCGGTGCGGAGCCGGGCGGGCCGGCCGGGGCACCGGCAGCGGCTGCGGGGGCGTGCGTGACCCGGGTGCGGGCCGGGCGCCGGCCGGAACGCAGGCCGAGCGGATCCGGCCGCAGCAGCGAGACGGCGGCCAGCACACCGGCGGCGGCGCAGAGCAGGAGATAGGGCGGTGCGTAGAGCGCGGTCTCGCCGTCCGGGAAGTAGACGATCATCAGCCAGATCGAGCCGAAGACGACCCACTGCAATCCGCGGGCGCTCCATGCGGTCATCGCGAGGATGCAGAAGCCCCAGCTCAGGTACCACGGCAGCGTCGTCGGGGCGAGCACGGCGGCCAGCGCCAGCGCGATCGCGGCGTTGCGGATCGCGATCGTCCCGCCGTCACGGGCCAGCCACCAGAGCCCCACGATGAGCAGGCCCAGCACGCCGGCGCCGATCGCCCGGAAGACCTCGACGAACGCCTGCTGGTTGAGGCCGTCGACGAACATCCCGACAATGGCGTGCGTGACCTGGCCGGCACCGGTCGACCAGGACAGCCAGTTCACGATCATCGACGGCGCGCTGAGCGCCGGCAGCCAGCCCAGCCCGTAGCCGGTGGCCCAGGTGCAGGCGCCGAACACCGCGACGAACACCGCGACCGACGGGAACCCGGCCCGCAGCAGCCGGGACCAGAACGACCCGGTGAGCTTCGCGGCCCAGATCAGCACCAGGAACGGCAGGATCAGGCCGGCGGACGCCTTGACCGCCATCGCGAGTGAGGCGACGACGATCGCCCACACGAACCGGTCCCGCAACGCGAGCAGCGCGGCGAGCGGTAGCAGCCCGACGACCAGCAGATCGTTGTGCACCCCGCCGACCATGTGCACGACCATCACCGGGTTCGCGACCGCGATCCACAGTGCGACCGCCGGTCGCCCGCCGAGCCGCCGGGTCAGCGCCGGCAGCACCGCCACCAGCAGCACCAGGCCGCTGACCAGCATCAGCCGCATCGCGATGACGCCGAGCAGCACGTTCTGGCCGATCAGCAGCACGATGCCCTGCGCCAGCAGGATGAACAGCGGACCGTACGGGGCCGGAGTGTCCTGCCAGAAGAAGTGGACGTTGTCGGTGAAGATCCCGCCCATGGTGTCCGGGCCGAACCGGTACGGGTCGTACCCGGCCAGCGGCAGCGCGCCCTGGGCGAGATAGCTGTACGGGTCCCGGGTGAACAGCGGCGGGGTGACCAGCATCGGGATCATCCAGATACCGGCCGAGGTCAGCACCGCGCGCCCGCCGACCCGGTGGGCCAGGACGTCGCGGCCCAGCCGCACCCATGCCCACACCATCAGGACCAGGCCGGTGTAGACGACGATCCCGGCGATCATCGCCCCGTGGCCGTACCGCCAGAAGGACAGCGATGAGTTGCCGAGGATCGGATCGCGCACCGGGATCCCGCCGGCGCCCGGGGCGCCGAGGAACATCAGCACGGTGCCGGCGAGTCCGAGCAGCACGGTGGACCGTGGCGGAGCGCCCAACCGGGCGGCGAGGGCGGCCCAGCGGGACCGCGGGGACCCGTTGCGCGGGTCGCTCGGGTCACCGGCCGCGGTCACCGTCTCCGGTGCCGCAGGGCGGGGTATCGGGGGCGAGGGCTGGGCGGTCATCGTGGCCGGAATGATTCCACGTGTGGCTCAGCGGGCGACCCGCGACCCC
This sequence comes from Pseudonocardia autotrophica, assembly GCF_003945385.1. NCBI lineage: Bacteria > Bacillati > Actinomycetota > Actinomycetes > Pseudonocardiales > Pseudonocardiaceae > Pseudonocardia > Pseudonocardia autotrophica. Next base: position 4,560,154 of record NZ_AP018920.1, on the reverse strand, counting down.
GCACCCGGACCGACCCGCTCGGACGATTGCGGCCCGGTGATCCGTTCCGCCGCCAGCCGGCCGGAGATCAGTACCGGAGGGATCCCCACGCCGGGTGTGGTGCCGCAGCCGGCGAGCACGGCGTTGGACACGCCCCGCACCAGGTTCCGCGGCCGGAACGGCCCGGTCTGCGCGAGCGTGTGCGATGCGGAGAAGGGGGTCCCCGCGGCCATCCCGGCGGCGGCCCAGTCGTGCGGGGTCCACAGCCTGGTCCAGCTCGGGGTGACACCCGGGTCGGCCAGGCCGCGGTCGACGAGCACCCCGAACAGCTCCTCGGCGTAGGCCGGGCCGATCCGGTCCCAGTCGATGCCCGGTGCGACGACGGTGTTCGGGCACGGCGCGAGCACGCTCATCAGCTCCCGGCCGGCGGGCTGCAGCCCGGGATCGGTCAGGCCGGGCCGGGTGACGAGCAACGACGGATCGCTCATCAGTCGTCCGCGGTCGATGATCTCGCGGAACGTGCCCTCCCAGGACCCGCCGAACGAGATCGTGTGGTGGTGCTTCGCGACGCCGGGGGCCGGCGCGGGCATCCCGGCGTGCACGACGACCGCGCTGGGCGACCAGCGCAGCCCCAGCGGGCGGCGCGGCGCCCCGCCGAGCAGGTCGTAGGCGGCGGGCAGCTCCGGGGTGAGGACGACCGCGTCACAGGCGGTCTCGATCTCCTCGCCACCGTCGGCCGGTACCGACCGGACCGCCGTGACGCGGTCACCGGAGCGGACCAGCCGGGTCACCCGGTGGCCGTAGCGGATGTCGGCTCCGGCGTCGGACGCCGCACCGGCCAGTGCGCTGCCCATGGCGCGCATGCCTCCGCGCGGGAACCACACCCCGGCGATGGTGTCCATGTAGGCGATCACGCCGTAGGCCCCGAGCGCCCGCTGCGGGGCGACGCCGGCGTACAGCGCCTGGAAGGAGAAGATCCGGCGGAGCCGCTCGTCGGGCAGGAACCGCTCGATGCGCCGCCCGAGGCGGCCGAACCCGCCGAGTGCGACCAGCCGGGCCAGGTCCGGGCCGACCAGGGAGAACGGTGAGTCGAGATTGGCGTCGATGAAGGAGCCCATCTCGGCCCGGTACAGATCGGTCAGCCAGCGCCGCAGCCGCCGGTAGCCCTGTGCGGAGTCGGGCCCGCAGGTCTGGCGGATCTCGTGTTCCATCGCCGCGGCGTCGGTGTGCACCGCGATCGCCGATCCGTCGGCGAACTCGGCCCGGTACGCCGGGTCGAGCCGCACCAGGTCGAGCCGGTTCGCGGTCGTCTCGCCGACCGCGGCGAAGGCCGAGTCCAGCAGCTCCGGCATGGTCAGCACGGTCGGCCCGGTGTCGAGCCGGTATGCACCGTGCTCGTCGGTGACGTCGAGCCGGCCGGCCCGCCCGCCCGGGAACTCCTCCCGCTCCAGCAGCGTCACCCGGCGGCCGGCGCCGAGCAGATGCAGCGTGGTGGACAGCCCGGCCAGCCCGGCCCCGACGACGACCACGTGGTCGGTGCGGCCGGGCAGCGTCCGCACGCTGCTCACCAGGCCCGCCGGGTGGCCCGCTCGGCCAGCTCGAACAGCCGGGCCCTGGCGGGCTCCAGCACCGGCGCCGCGTCCAGCGCGTCCAGCGCGGATCCGGTCAGCGCGGCGATCCGCTGCTCGACGACCTGCACCGCGCCCAGCTCGGACAGCGCCGCCCGCACCCGGTCGAGTTCCTCGCCGGCGAGCCCCGGGTCGCCGAGCGCGCGGGTGATCACCTCGTGCGCGGCCCGGTCACCGCGCTGCTCGGCACGCTGCAGGGCGGCGGCGACGAGCAGGGTCCGCTTGCCCTCACGCAGGTCGTCGCCCGCGGGCTTGCCGGTCACCCGTGGGTCGCCGAACACGCCCAGCAGGTCGTCGCGCAGCTGGAACGCGACGCCGATGTCGGCGCCGTAGCGGCGGTAGGCCCCGAGCACCGGCGCCTCGGCGCCGGCGATCGCCGCGCCCAGGTGCAGCGGCCGCTCCACGGTGTACGCCGCGGTCTTGAACCGGTCGATCTTCAGGGCGGTCGCCTCCGCCGCGTCGCCCGAGGCCTGGGCCAGCACGTCGAGGTACTGCCCGGACAGCACCTCGGTGCGCATCGCCCGCCACGGCTCGCCGGCCCGCGCGTGCGCGCCCTCCGGCAGCGCCGCGGAGTGGAACATGTCGTCGGCCCATACCTGGGCCAGGTCGCCGACCAGGATCGCGACCGCGGCACCGAACCGGGCCGGTGGCCCCGACCACCCGTTCGACGCGTGCACGCGGGCGAACTCGACGTGCACCGTCGGCCGGCCCCGGCGGGTGGACGAAGCATCCATCAGGTCGTCGTGCACGAGCGCGCAGGCCTGCACGAGCTCCAGCGCGGCGATCGCGCTCAGGACGCCCTGGGCGTGCTCGTCCTGCGGGTCGCCGCCCGCGCCCCGCCAGCCCCACCAGGCGAAGGTGGGGCGCAGCCGCTTCCCGCCGCCGAGCACGAACCCGGCCAGCGCGTCGGCTGCCTGGGCCACGGCCGGATCGATGCCCAGCACATCCGTCCGGCGCCGGTCGAGGTAACCGGCCAGCACCCGCTCGACGTGCTGGGGCAGTGCGTCGTCGAGCGGGACGGGCCCGGCGGTCGTGATGTCGCCGGAGTCGAGCGGGGCGGAGGTGGGGGCAGCGGGATCGACCACGCCGTCAGGCTAACGGTGGCCACCGACACCCACCCGGCGACCGCAGGTGGGAGCGGTGCGGGGTGCCGCTCGGGCTGCCGGCGGTGCTTCGGGGGCCCACAATGCGAGGCTCGCACCGTAAGGTCGTCCGGGTGACGACGACCTCTGCATCCACGGTGACCGAACGGATCAGCGTCGACCGCCCCTTCTTCGCGGTGGAGTTCTTCCCGCCGAAGGACGACCAGGGCGAGGCGGACCTGTGGCGGGCGATCCGCAGACTCGAGGTCCTGGACCCGGCCTACGTGTCGGTGACCTACGGCGCGGGCGGCTCCAGCCGGGACCGCACCGTGCGCACCGTCGAGCGGATCGCGACCGACACGACGCTGTGCTCGATGGCGCACCTCACGGCGGTGTCGCACTCGGTGGACGAGCTGCGGCACGTGATCGGCTCGCTCGCGGCGGCCGGTGTCCGCAACATCATGGCGCTGCGCGGGGACCCGCCCGGGGACCCGCTGGGTGAGTGGATCAGCCACCCGGAGGGGCTGGAGTACGCCGACGAGCTCGTGTCGCTGATCAAGCGGTCCGGGCCGTTCTGTGTCGGTGTCGCGGCGTTCCCCTACGGGCACCCCCGCTCGGCCGACCTGGCGGCCGACACCGATCGCCTGGTCGGGAAGTTCCGGGCCGGCGCCGAGTTCGCGGTGACCCAGCTGTTCCTCGAGCCCGACGGCTTCCTGCGGCTGCGCGACCGGGTCGCCGCGGCCGGGTTCGAGCAGCCCATCCTTCCCGGGATCATGCCGTTGACCTCGGAGAAGACCTTCCACAAGGGGCCGGAGCTCTCCGGCTCGCCGCTGCCGGAGGCGCTCGTCGAGCGGCTCTCCCGGTACTCGGGGGACGCGAAGGCGTTCCGCGCGGCGGGGATGGAGGTGACCGGGGAGCTCTGCGAGCGGCTGATCGCCGAGGGCGTGTCCGGGATCCACTTCTACTCGCTGAACCGGTCGACGGCGACCACCGAGCTGATCGAGCGGCTCGGGCTCGCCGAGCAGCGCGGCACCGCCCGCGGTGGGCGGGTGCCCGCACAGCCGGCGACCGCCTGACCTGCCGGCGGCGGATCCGGTTCCGGGTCCGCCGCCGTCCCGGCACGAGCCGCCCGGCTCAGCGCCGGATCGCCGGGTTCCGGTCCCGCCTGGCGAGGAACACCACGGCACCGGCGGCGACCGCCACCAGGCCGGCCAGCAGCAGCGACCAGCCGACCACGGACGGCGCGTTCGGGTCGGTGGACACCACCGAGGCGTTCAGCTGGGAGACCTCGCCGGGTGCGAACGTCCAGGTGACCGTCCCGCCGTCGGCCTCGCCGTCGGTCTCCACGACCTCGCCGGGGAAGCTCATCGCGAGCCGGACGTCGGAGCGGTCCACCGGCATCGTCGTCAGGTCGGCCCGCCCGCGCACCGCGATCCGCTCACCCACCCGGCGCATCTCCAGGCCGGCCCTGGCCGCGGCCGTTCCGCCGAGCCCTGCGAGTTCGGAGACCTCGGGGAACGTCAGATCCTCGAACGACGCCTTCGAGCCGACGAACCCGTCCTCGTCGTAGGGGGCGAGGTCGACCCTGCCCTCCAGGGCCGGGGGCACCGTGACCTCCGGGCCGCTGCCGTCCGGGGTCGCGATGACGATGGTGCCGTCGACGGTGTCGTCGGGCTGGACGGCCAGCGCGACCTGGATCCGCGCACACCCGGTCAGGGCGAGCAGGGTGAGCACCGCGAGCAGCACCGCGGCCTTCGTGCGCCGCCGGCGCGGAACGGTGGAGCTGCGGGGGAGCGGCATGCCGGACATCGTGCCACCCGGGGGTGGCCGCCCCGGCGTCACTCCGGGTCGTGTCCCGGGTGAGTCGTCGCCGGACCGGACGGCGCGAGCGGAAGCTCCCGGCCCAGCACCGCGAACGGACGCGGATCGCCGGTGAACAGGTGCTCGCGCAGCACGTCCCGGAAGCCGGCGCGGCGGTACAGGCGCCAGGCCCGGCCGGGCGGCTCGGGGCCGTACTCCGGGGTGGAGAGCAGCATCCGGGACCGCGCGGCGTCGCGGGCCAGCGCCCGGAGCAGCGACTCCCCGATACCGGTGCCCTGAGCCCTGGGGTGCACATGCAGCTCGGTGAGCTCGAAGTAGTCGGTCAGCCAGTCCGGGCCGACCCCGTCGGGATCACCCCGGCGGGCCCGCAGACCGCGCCGGACCTCCTCGAACCACCACTGGCCGGGGCCGCCCCAGTAGCCGTAGCCGATCCCGCGCAGCCGGTTCCGCTCGTCCACCCAGCCGACGGAGCGCCAGCCCGGTCGGTACGAGTGCTCCAGCCACAGCGAGCGACGCTGCCGGGCGGTCGACCGTGGGTAGCCCATCGCGGTGACGTAGACGTCGATGGCGTCGGTCAGCCGATCGGCGAAGTCGCTGCGGCTGAGCCCGACCAGGCGGGGCCGCGCGGGTGCGGCGGTCACCGCGGGCCCCTCTCGCCGCGGCGGGCCGCGGGGCCGGCGTCCGCGGCGGGACGGGTGGAGGCACGCATGACCCCATCACATCACGCTCCGGACGCTCCCGCGGCCCGGGTGTACCCGACCGTGGCCGGACCGTCACCGCGGCCGGCCGGGCCACCCGCTCGTCGGACTTGACTGTCGATCGAACACGCGTTCTACTGGACATCGTCGAACGCGCGTTCGACCTCCGGGTGCCCGGTGCGGGATGGGGGAAGCATTCCGTCGCCGGGCGCCCGGGAACCGATGCCGGTGAGCGGGGGCCGAGGCCCGCTCGACCGGGAAGGGGCGTGGTGGGAGTGGGTGGCTTCTCGCGATTGTTCCGTGCGCGGCAGCCGGCGGCCGTCGATGTGCGCTGGCAGAACGGTGAACCGGTCGAGTTCCAGCGGCGCCCGTCGCGCCGCGGTGAGCGGTTCCTGGTCACCGGGGTGCGTGACCAGTGGGTCGAGGAGTCGCCGTGGCCGTTCCCGTCACCGATGCCGATCGGCGGTGACCGGTTGAGCTGCTGGCGGGTGCAGGCGCGGTCGGTGGAGGAGCCGCTCGAGCCGCCACGCGAGGTGGTCCTCCGGATGCGGGCCGGGCCGGGGGTATGGGACCTCGTACAGGTGAACGACTGACGGATGCGGGTGGGGACGGATGGAGGTACCGCGATGAGCACGACGATGGAACTGGACCTGTGGCTGCCGGCCGCGCGGGACGGCCGGGACCCGGAGCCGGAGGCCCGGGCGGAACACCCGGCCGGCTCCCCACCCGTCCCGGCGTCCCGTGTCTGCCGCACGGGTGGGCGCGACGCCGGTGCCTGTGTACCGAGGGGCGGTGTCCCGAGGGCCCGTGTCTCGGGGGGCCGTGGCGCGGCGGCGGCCGGTGGAGCGGGAGCGCCCCCGTCCCGGGATGCGCTCGCGCTGCTCCGGCAGGCCGCCGAGCAGCTGGCGGAGGCCCATCGCGAGCCGGATCCGATGCGCCGCTACCCGGCTGCCTACCTGGCGGCGCTGCGGGCCGGGGCGGCGGTGCTCGCGATGCGGGCCCGGCCGCGTCCGCGCCGGGGCGCACCGCGGGACGTGTGGCGGCTGCTGGCCGAGGTCGCGCCGGAGCTGGAGGAGTGGGCCTCGTACTTCGCGTCCTGCTCGCGGGTCCGGGCCGCGGCCGAGGCCGGGATCGAACGGCTGGTGGATCGGCGCGGCGCGGACGATCTGCTGCGCCAGGCCGAGCAGTTCGTCGAGCGCGTGCAGCTGCTGCTGCCGCGCTGAGCGAGGGTCAGGCCGATGCGGCGGGGCGGTCGCGGGAGCCGCTGCGCAGCACGCGCCCCAGGAGAGAGGTGAACACGGCGGAGATCTCGCGGGCCCCCGGGGTGTCCCAGGCCTGGATCGGGAGGCAGGCACCCTGCGCCTGCTGCACCGCGGACCGGTCCGGCAGCACGCTGTTGAACACCAGCGTGCCGAAGAGTTCGCGGAGCTCGGAGATGCGGAAGTCGTGCTCGGTGTTGCGCGGGCGGACCCGGTTCACCAGCACGCCGAGCGGCTGGAGCCGGTCGTTGGAGCGCTCGCGCTCGGTCTGCACCGCGTCGAAGGCCCGCTGCACGCCGGACACCGAGAACATCGTCGGGTCGGTCACCAGGATCGCGCGGTCCGCGGCGGACAGCGCACTGCGGGTCAGCTGTCCGAGTGAGGGCGGGCAGTCCACGATCACCAGCCGGTAGCGCTCCTCGACCAGACCGTGCGGCTCGTCGGCCGGGTCGGTGATCAGCTCACCGGCCAGCCGCTGGAGCGCCCGGTCCAGGCGGTGCAGCTGGGCGGGGCCCGGGTCCGGATGGTTGTGCCGCTCGGTCTGCTCCGCGCCGACCAGCACGTCGAGGCCCTCGCCCCAGGCCGAAGGGGCGATCGCCCGCTCGACGACGGCGCGCCGCGGCTCGTCGAGCACGTCGGCGACCGTGGCGGTGGTCGGCTCCGGGTCCAGCGCGGTCGTGGCGTTCGCCTGTGGATCGAGATCCACCACGAGGGTGGAGACGCCGTGCCGCTGCGCGGCGCCGGCCAGACCGAGTGCCACCGTGGTCTTACCGACGCCGCCCTTGAGACTCAGAGTGGCGACGACCTGCACCGGTTCAACGTACCGTGTCGTTCCGCGGTGGTGTGTCGCGGAGGGTGTCCGGCCGGGCCGGTGGCGGCCCCGGCGTATGCGCGGGTGGTGGCCGAGCCGGTGACCACTAGGCTGCGGGCGTGGGATCGCCGACACGGGAGCAGGCCGGAGCAGCGCGCGGTGCCGCCGTGTTCCGGGTGTTGGACAGGGAGATCGAGCGGGTTCGCCGGGAGACCGGCGCCGCGCCCCGGGTGCTGGACGTGGGCGGGGGGAGCGGGACCTGGGCGGTGCCGCTGGCCACCGCGGGCTGCGCCGTCACCGTCGTGGACACCAGCCCGAACGCGCTGGCCACGTTGGCCCGCCGGGCGCGCGAGGCGGGTGTCACCGACCGGATCAGCCCGGTGAACGGTGACGTGGACACGCTCGCCGACGTGGTGCCCGCCGACGGTGCCGATCTCGTGCTCGGGCACGGGTTGCTGGAGGTCGTCGACGACCCGGGCCGGGTGCTCACCGCGCTGGCGTCGGCGGCGGCGCCCGGTGGCGCCGTGTCCGTGCTGACGGTCGGCCGTTACGGCGCCTTCATCGGCCGGGTCGCCAGCGGCCGGCTCGCCGAGGCCCGGCAGCTGCTGATCGACCCGGACGGGCGGACCGGCCCGGAGGACCGGCTGCTCCGCCGGTTCGACGCGGGACTGCTGCGTGAGCTCACCGCGGACACCGGCCGGCTGGACGTCGAGGTGCTCCAGGGCGACGGCACCCTGGAGACGTGGTTGCCCGGCCCCGGCCAGGACGCCGAACCGGCCGGAAGGGACGAGCGTGACGAACTGGACGCGCTTGCGTCGGCGGTTCCCGCCCTGGGTGAGGTCGCTCCGCGGTTGCATCTGCTCGCTCGACGGTTCTGAATCCGGATTCTGCGGCTTCCCGGCGACAATCCGACGGCCCCGCCCGGCCAGCGGACGGTCGCCGACGGTGACCGTCCTCCCGTCGTCCACCTGCGGATCCGCGGCCGTCCGGGTGGCGTTGTCCCCACGAGGGTGACCGGCGACACGCCGCGCCACGCCGCCCGCTCGACGATCAGCGGTGCAGGTTGCCCGGTCCGGGTGGTCGCAGCACGATTCGCCTCGTACTCTTATGGCCAGACGCCCAGGTGGGGCGCCCGTCGTGCCGATCGGGGCCGGGAAGTCCGGGTCGGGGCGACCTACCGTCCGATTTCGTGTTCCGGAGGTGAAGGCATGCCGCTCTCCGAGCACGAGCAGCGCCTGCTCGAACAGATCGAACGGGCCCTCTACCAGGAGGACCCGAAGTTCGCCTCTTCTGTGAGCGGCACCCGGATGAGCAAGCCTGCTCGCCGGCGCCGGATCCAGGGGGCCGTCGTCTTCGTGCTGGGCCTCGTCCTGCTCGTGGCAGGGATTCCGTTCCAGGCGTTGTACCTGGGCGACATCCCGGTGCTCAGCGTTGTCGGATTCCTCGCCATGCTGGGTGGTGCGCTGCTCGCGGTGACCTCCATCGGCGCCAGGGGCAAGGACGCCGCCGCAGCCGAGGGAGGTGCCGAGTCGCCCAAGGATCCCAAGTCCGGTGGCGACAACGGCGGCTTCACCGGCCGGATGGAGGAGCGCTTCCGGCGTCGCTTCGAGCAGGAGTGACCCCACCGATACCCCACGACGGCGGGGCGGGACATCAGCACGATGTCCCGCCCCGCCGTCGTCGTGTGCTGGGTGATCGGCGCCTGGTGGTCGATCGGTGCCGCCGGCGGCACCGATCCACCACCGGCCGCTGATCATGGCGGGGGCCCGGCCGGCTCCGCCTGCTCGGCTGGTCCGCTGCTACGCCGCCCCGCTGTGGTCGTGTGGTGGGTGATCGGCGCCTGGTGGTGGTTCGGTGCCGCGGGTGGCACCGATCCACCACCGGCCGCTGATCACCGCCGACCCGGCCAGCCCGGCTGGCGCGGCCGGTCCGGCTGGCTCCCGCCCGCCCGGCTCAGTCCCGGGCGGCCGCCGGATCGGCCTGGTCGGCCTCGGCGGCACGGCCCCGCCCGGCCGACGGCACCACTGACGGCGGCAGCATCCGGGAACGCAGCGAGGCGCCGCCGGCGGCGATCGCCGTCCGGACCTCGTCGACCAGGCCGTCGAGGGTCTCCGGCCCGGGGAGCACCCCGCCGTACCAGCTCGCCTCCACCCGCTCGGCGAGCTCGGCGAGCGCCTCGGCCGGGCGCCCGCTCAGATCGTGCCGGTCGGTGATCCGGGCGGCGGCCGCGCGGACGGTGTCCTCGGGCGGCACCGGGACACCGTGGTCCCGGGACGCGGCCAGGATCTCCTCCCACGCGGCCGCGGCGGCACCCGTCCCACCGGCGCGGGCGATCCCGGCCCGGCGGGCGTACTGGCGCCGCCGCCACAGCCCGGGCGACAGCGCGAGCAGCACCAGCCCGGCCACCAGCGCCGCGACGACGATCAGTGGGCCCCACAGTGAACCGGTCCCGGCCGTCGTCCCCGGCTGTGCCTCGGCCGGCGGCGGGGGCTCGGGTGCGGCGTCCCCGCCGTCCGCCGGGGGAGCGGGAGCGGGTTCCGGCGCGGGCTGCTCCTGCGCCGGGGTGCCGCCGTCCTGCTCCTGCGCCTGCTGGACGTAGCCGGGCTCGATGGTCTGTCCGTCGGTCAGCGGTGTCGGGTCGAACGTCATCCAGCCGTAGCCGGGGAACCAGGCCTCGACCCAGGCGTGCGCGTTCTCGGTGGAGATCGTGCGGCCGTCCGCCCCGTCGGTGCCCGCGGTGAATCCGACCGCCACCCGGGCCGGTATGTCGACGGCCCGCAGCATCACCGCCATGGCCGAGGCGTACTGCTCGCAGTAGCCGGTCCGCCCGACGGTCAGGAAGTCGACCAGCGCGTCGTCGCCGGCGCCCGGCGCGGTCGCGAGGCTGTAGCTGAACAGCGAGTCCGGGCCGGTGAAGTGGTTCTCGATCGCCATCGCCCGGTCGAACGGGTTCGCCGCGGCCGCGCTGACGTCCCGCGCGATCTGCGCCACCCGCGGATCGACGCCGGTGGCATCGAGATAGGCGCTGTCGACGGTGACCGGCCCGGAGGCGGTGCGCAGCTGCTCGGCGGAGGGCTCGGGCAGGCGCATGGACTGCGACCACCCGTCCTCCTCGCGCGGGCGTTCGCTGTAGGCGATGCCGCCCTCCGCGTCGTAGGCCCAGCCGTCCGGGCCGACGTCGATCGCGGTCGGATCCCCGAACACCGGCAGCCAGTAGTCGCGGAACCCCAGGTTCTCCACCTGGACCGTCTGCTCGGTCGCCGGCCCCGTGGTGGACGGCGGGAGCGGACCGGTCAGCGGGATGCCGGGCCGTGGCCTGCCCGCGGTCCAGCCCTCCTGCGGCACGTAGGTCTGCAGGGTCAGCGCGCGCAGGTAGGAGGGGTTCTCCATGCCGCGGACCCGGAACAGCTCGCGCGGCTCGCTGCGGGTCAGCTGACCGCGCAGCGAGGTGAACGGGCTCAGCCCGATCGACCCGTCGGCGCCGCCACCGGCACCGGCGCCCCCGGCCGCGTCGAACCGGCCCGCGGTGCCGACGGCGGTCGTGGCGGTCCCGACCAGCAGCGCCCCGGCGACCGCGACGGCGACCACCGCCACGCCCGCCGGAGCCTGCCGCAGCCGGTCCGGCCGCAGGAGCAGCAGCACACCGAACCCGGCGGCCGCGGCGACCAGCGACCACCACGGCAACAGATCGGACTGCAGCGCGACCGGCACCGCGAACACCACGAGCAGCGGCACACCGGCCGCGGCGGGTGCGCCGATCGTCACCGCGAGCCCGAACACCGCGATCGTCAGCGCGCCGAACCCGAGCGTGACCAGCAGCAGGATCTCGGGCGTCGCGGCGACCGGTGGGATCCCGGCGTCGATCTGGGTGCCCGCGCCACCGAGCAGGGTGGCCAGCTCGTCGAGCGCCGCCGGGCCCGGCAGCACACCGAACACACCGCTGCCGGTGAACAGGCCGGTGCCGAGCAGCACCAGCGCGACCAGCTGACCCGGTGCGGCGAGCCACGGCCGGACCGCCAGCAGCAGCCCGCCGGTGGCGGCGGTCACCACGACCGCGAGTGCGGCGTACCCGAGCCAGCCGAGGCCTTCGACGACCGCGCCGGTGGCCGAACCGGCGAGCAGCACCGCGAGCCCGGACGCCGCGGGCCCCAGCAGGGCACTCCCCGGCGGTGGGGCGGGCGGGCTCCCCTGCGCGGGGGTGGCCGCCGTCGGCGGGATCGTCGTCGGGGCGCTCACCGGGGGCCTCCGGGCGCGGTCCGGGTCCCGCAGGCGTCGGCCCAGGCGCCCTGCACGCTCGTGCCACCGGGGACCACCGTGGCCTGCCAGCCGGCCCGGCGAAGGGCCGCCGCGGCGAGCGTGGCGGGCCGGCCGGGGGAGGTGCCCGACGACCAGTCGTCGACGTCGAGCAGGATCGCGTGCCCACCCCGCGGCCACGCCGCGATCAGGGCCGTCACGTCCTGCGGGGCGGTGGCGCCGAGCACGGCGAGCACGCCGTCCGGCTGCCCGGTGCCCGGATCGGGGGCACCACCCAGCGCGTCGGTCGCCGAGGGCCGGAGCACGGCCAGCGTCTCGAGTCGCTGCGGGACGGCGTCCTCCCCGGAGATCGGGTCCAGCGCGCCACCACCGTCGTCGAGCCGGGTGCCGGACTCGTCGACCAGGGTGACGGCCTCGCCCCGGCGCAGCAGATGCACGGTGACGCTCGCGGTGAACTCGACCGCCCACTCCAGGCTGGAGCGCGCGCCGTGCCCGCGGTGCGCGGCGTCCCGGCGGTCGAGCAGCAGGGTCACCCCGGTCGGGTCCGGCCGGTCGTCGAGCCTGACCATCAGCTCGTCCCGCCGGGCGCTGGACCGCCAGTGCACGCGGCGCAGCTCGTCGCCCTGCCGGTACGGCCGGATGAGGACGTCCGGGGTACCGGCTCCCGGCTTGCTGCCGCCCTCGGCGCCGCGGCCGGCCGCGGTGGAGCTCAGCGACGGACGCCCGGTGAGCGCGGTGACCCGGGGCAGCACCAGCCAGCGGTCGGCGGCGAGCACGTCGTGCCGGAACTCGGCGAGGCCGAGCGCGTCGGTGCCTCGGCCTCGCAGCGGGCCGATCCGGTAGGCGCCGCGGATCGCCGGGCGCAGCGGGTAGCCGACCCGGGCGCCACGGCGGCCGAGCCGGTGCACGGTGAAGCGCGGGGGATAGCGGTCCGACGGGCCGGCGGCGTCCGGGACGGTGTCGGCGATCCGGAGCGAGCCGAGCAGGGAGCCACCGGCGATCCGGAGCAGTGCGGTGCCCGACTCGCCGGCCTGGATCCGGGCCGGGTCCAGGGCTCGGGTGACCTGCAGGGTGCGCCGTGACCGCAGGGCGACCAGCAGCGCGAGCAACGGCAGCAGCACCACGAACGCCCCGACCCGCACCAGGTCGCGCTCGTCCAGCACGACCGCGCAGACGATCATCGCCAGGCCACCGGCGAGCAGGCTGCGCCCGCGCACGGTCAGCCCGGCCGGTCGTTCCTTCCGGACGGTGCCGGGGACGTCGGCGAGCGGCCCGGGGGCCGGGTCCGGCCGGTCGCCGGGCGGCGCGTCCCGGGCGGCGGGCACGGCGGCCGCTCCCACCGGCGGACGGGCGGGAGCGCGACCGCCGGCGGGCCGGGCCGTCGGCGGGCCGGGGGACACCGACACGTCAGCTCCGCGGCGGGGACGGAACCGCGACCCGTCCCAGGGCGCCGCGCACCAGGTCGGCGGTCGACCGGCGGGCGGCGACCCCCTCCGGGCCGAGGATCAGCCGGTGCGCCAGCACCGGCACGGCGACGGCCTGGACGTCGTCCGGGATGACGTAGCCGCGCCCGGAGGTGGCCGCCCAGGCGCGGGCCGCGCGCAGCAGGTGCAGCGTCGCGCGGGGGGAGGCACCCAGCCGGACCTCGGGCAGCCGCCGGGTCGCGCCGACGATCTCCACGCAGTACCGGCGCACCTCGGCCGCGGTGTGCAGGGCACGGGTGGCGGCGGTCATCGAGCGCAGCGTGCGCAGATCGGTGACCGGCCGCATCCGCTCCAGCGGCTCGTCGGTGCCGTGCTCGTCGAGCATGGCGAGCTCGGCCGCCGGGTCCGGGTAGCCCACGCTGATCCGGATCGTGAACCGGTCGCGCTGGGCCTCGGGCAGCGGGTAGGTGCCGTCCATCTCGACCGGGTTCTGGGTGGCGACGACCATGAACGGGTCGCCGAGCGGGTAGGTGCCGCCGTCGGCGGTCACCTGCTGCTCGGCCATGCACTCCAGCAGCGCGGACTGGGTCTTCGGGGACGCCCGGTTGATCTCGTCGGCGATCACCACGTTCGCGAAGACCGGCCCGGGCCGGAACTCGAACTCGGAGGTCTGCCGGTTGTAGATCGAGGTGCCGGTGATGTCGCCGGGGAGCAGGTCCGGGGTGAACTGGATGCGGCTCACGGCGCCGTCGACGGACCGCGCGAGTGCCTTCGCCAGCGAGGTCTTGCCGACGCCGGGCACGTCCTCGACGAGCAGGTGCCCGTCCGCGAGCATGGCGACCAGCGCGAGCCGGATCGCCTCCGGCTTGCCGACGATCACCCGGCCGACGGCTCCCGCGATCCGGCCGGCGACCTCGGCGACCGCGCCGACGTCGAGCTGGTCCGAGCCGTACCCGGGGGCGGCGCCGGTGGGATCCGGGCGGCGGCCCGGTGACCCGGGCTGCGGGGACGGCACTGACGGCGCAGAGGGTGCGCTCGAGGACAACGGGCCTCCTCATGGGATGACGGGGCACCGCCAGTCTGTCAAACGTCGCCCGATCGTGATCGGCCGCCGCCGTCCGGACGCCGGTGTGCGGCCGGACGGCCGCATCCGGCCCGGCCCACCGGCGTCCCCACCGGGCTCCCCACCGCTCCCCACCGAAGCCCCCACCCGCTCCCACCGGGCTCCCCACCGCTCCCCACCGACGACGCCCTCCGGGGCCGGGAAAGCCACTCCGACCAGCGACGACGCAGGTGGGGGAGCAGAACGGGCGATGTCGCCGCCGAGGCCCGGATTCGGCCCGTGGGCGTCGCGCTACCGGGTGGCTCCCCACCACCCACCACCGCCTCTCACCTGCGGAAACGTTCGATGAACAACAGATGCGGGGACTGTCTCGGGTTGACGGTGGGTCGTTGTGGGGTAGTGTGGAGATCGCTGGGGCGAACAGGTGCTCCAGGTGGAGGTGGGGTCGGTGTTCCTCGGCACCTACACCCCGAAGCTGGACGACAAAGGGCGGCTCACGCTGCCCGCGAAATTCCGCGACGAGTTGCGAGGCGGCTGCATGATCACGAAAGGGCAGGACCACTGCCTCTACGTGTTCACCCGTGACGCCTTCACCGAGATGGCGCGCAAGATCGCCGCGGCTCCGCTGACCAACGAGTCGGCACGGGTCTTCCAGCGGAACCTCTTCTCGGGCACCGACGAGCAGAACCCCGACGGCCAGGGCCGGATCGCGATCACGTCCGAGCTGCGCCGGTACGCCGGACTGACCAAGGACTGCGTGGTGATCGGCGCGTTCACCCGTGCCGAGATCTGGGACGCGCAGGCCTGGCAGGAGTACCAGGACCAGCACGAGGACGAGTTCGCGAAGGCGCAGGAGGAGGTTCTGCCCGGGCTGTTCTGACCCCCGCTGGCGGGCGGGTCGAGGAACGGCGTCGCAAGCAACACGACGGACGGCATCACCGTCGCCGTCCCGACCCGGGTGCCGTGATCGGCGGCCCTGGCACACCTTCCCCGGTGCCAGGTCCTCACCGGCACGGCCCCCGGGTGGGGACGGCGCCGGCGCCCACCCCGACTGGGGAGTTCGGGTGGCGGGATGACGACCGTTGTCCACAGGCGCATCGCAGGCCGGTTGTGGGAACCGGTGTGAGCGGTGCACCCAAGGACTGGTCCGACCGGTTCCGGCCCGAACGGGCCGGGACCGGCACCGGCAGACCGGACGGCCACGGGGGACGGACGGCACGCACGACTCGGGGGTGGGACGTGGCAGATACTCCCGACGGCGACCGCAACGCCCGCGGCGACCGGGACGACCGGATGGCGGCCGGTGACCGGCACGTGCCGGTACTGCTCGACCGTGTCAGCGAGCTCCTCGGACCGGCGCTGGACGCGCCCGGCGCGGTGCACGTGGACGCCACCCTCGGCATGGGCGGCCACGCCGCCGCGCTGCTCGCCGCGTACCCGCAGCTCACCCTGGTCGGGCTCGACCGGGACCCGCAGGCCCTGGAGATCGCGGGCCGGCGACTGACCGCCTACTCCGACCGGTTCCATCCGGTGCACGCCGTCTACGACCGGATCGGCGACGTGCTCGCCGACCTCGGGACCGACGGTGTCGTCGGCGATGGTGGTGTGCAGGGCATCCTGTTCGATCTCGGTGTCTCATCGCTGCAGCTCGACGAGACCGCCCGCGGTTTCTCCTACTCCCGCGACGCCGATCTCGACATGCGGATGGATCCGACGACCGGGCCGACCGCCGCCGACATCCTCAATTCCTACTCCGCGCCCGAGCTGCGCCGGATCCTGCGCGAGTACGGCGAGGAGCGGTTCGCCGGGCCGATCGCGAACGCGATCGTCCGCAACCGCGCGAGCACGCCGTTCACCCGCAGCGCACAGCTCGTCGAACTGCTCTACGGGGTCGTCCCGGCCGCGTCCCGCAGGACCGGCGGGCACCCGGCGAAGCGAACCTTCCAGGCGTTGCGGATCGAGGTCAACGCCGAACTGGAGGCACTGCGCGACGCGCTCCCGGCGGCCCTCGACGCGCTCGCGCCGGGTGGCCGGATCGTCGTCCTGTCCTACCACTCGCTGGAGGACCGGATGACCAAGCGGGCACTCGCCGAGCGCACCCGATCGCGCACCCCGCTCGACCTGCCGGTCGAGCTGCCGGGGCACGAGCCGGAGTTCCGGCTGCTGACCCGCGGCTCCGAGACGGCGACCGACGCCGAGACCGAGCGCAACCCGAGGGCCGCCCCGGTGCGGCTGCGGGCGGCGGAACGGGTGGCCTCATGACCACCGGCAGGACCGGCACCACCAGCGGCAACGCACGGCGGAGAGGCAGGAACCGATGAGCACACCCGTCATCGAACGCCCGGGGACACCCGGCAGCCGGCCGCGCCCGCAGACCCGCCGGTCGGCGGCGCCGCCCCGGATCCCGGCACAGCGCGGGCCCGGCGAGAACCGGCGTGCCCAGGAGCAGCGGCGCACCCGCGCCGTTGCCAGGGAGAACACCGGTCGCGCGAAGTTCGTGCTGGTCGTGATGGTGCTGCTGGCGGTGGGACTGATCGCCACGCTGTGGCTGTCCACGGCCGCGGCCGCCGACTCGTACCGGCTGCAGGACGCCCGGCAGCAGACCGCGGCGCTCACCGAGCGCTCCGAGGCCCTCCGCAAGGAGGTCACGGTGCTGCAGAGCCCCGGCTCGCTGGCCCAGCGGGCCTCGGCCCAGGGCATGGTCCCGGTCGCCGACCCGGCCCGGCTGGTCGTCGGTCCGGACGGGCAGGTCGAGGTCATCGGCGAACCGCGGGCCGCAGTGCCCGCCGCGCCGCCCGCCCCGGCACCGGACCCGGCCGACCCGGCCGCACCCGCCGACCAACCCGATCCCGAGGCCGTGCCGCCTCCGGCCGCCCCGACCGGCGGCACCTCCGACCCGCAGGCCGAGGGCGGTGACGCCGCGGCGTCGGCCGGCGCCGAGGCCGGTGCGGAGATCGACCAGCAGGAGGGAGCCGACTCCGAGGCCCCGGCCGACGCCCGTGCGGCGGGCGGTCAGGACTGATGACCTACGCACCACCCCGGGGCCGCCGTCCCGGGTACGGCGGTGGGCCACCCCGTGGCGGCCCACCGCGTCGCAGGCGCTCGGCCGCCGACGATCCGCGCTTCCGGCTCCGGCTGGCCTGGGTGCTGCTCGCCGCGCTGCTGCTCGTCTCCGGCGCGAAGCTGGTGGTGGTGCAGACGGTCCAGGCCGGGTCGCTGGCGGCCGACGCGGAGAAGCAGCGCGCGAGCCGGATCGTCATCCCGGCCGAGCGCGGCTCGATCACCGACCGGGACGGCAACGTGCTCGCCTTCTCCACCGAGTCGAAGGCGATCGTCACCAACCCGAGGCTGATCGACCGGAACCGGGGTGCCGAGGCCCTCGACTACAAGAACGCGATGGCCGACGCGGTCGCCGCGGTCACCGGCGGCGACCCGGAGGAGCTCAAGCGGGCCCTGTCCCGGGATCGCGGCTACGTCGTGCTGGCCACCGCAGTCGATCCGGCACCGGCCCGTGACCTGCGCGAACGGTTCCCGGAGATCGCCGAGGAGAGCCGGGAGGCCCGCCAGTACCCGGGCGGGAACCTGGCGTCGAACATCATCGGCGCGGCGACCTGGAGCGCCGACGCCCAGAAGCTGGTCGGCCGGATCGGGATGGAATCCGCCGACGACGACCTGCTCGCCGGCCAGGACGGCTTCCAGATCGCCGACACCGCCGAGCGCAGCCGCACCGTCATCCCGGGCAGCGTGCGCTCCGAGCAGCCCGCCGTGTCCGGCTCCGACGTGCAGCTGACGATCGACTCCGACCTGCAGTTCCAGGTCCAGCAGATGCTGGCCGGCTACGCCGCCGAGTCCGGCGCCCGCAGCGGCTCGGCGGTCGTGCTGGACCGGGAGACCGGCGAGGTGCTGGCGCTGGCCGACAACACCTCGTTCGACCCGGGGAACCTGCTGGAGTCCGATCCGGCGACGCTGGGCAACAAGGGCGTCACCACACCGTTCGAGCCCGGCTCGGTCAACAAGGTGGTCGCGATGGCGGCCGCACTCGAGGCCGGCGTCGTCCGGCCGGAGGACGTGCTGGAGGTCCCCGGCCAGATCAAGGTCGCCGACCGCACCATCCGGGACGCCTGGGCGCACGGCGTCGAGCGCTACACGCTGACCGGTGTGCTGGCGAAGTCCTCGAACGTCGGCACCCTGATGACCGCCCAGAAGGTCGGCGAGGACGCCTTCTCCGACATGCTCACCAGGATGGGGATGGGGCAGCGGACCGGCATCGGGCTGCCCGGCGAGAGCGCGGGCTCGGTCCCGCCGCGCGCGACCTGGTCCGGTTCCACCTTCGGCAACCTCCCGATCGGGCAGGGCCTGTCGATGACCGTGCTGCAGATGGCCGGGATGTACCAGGCGATCGCGAACGACGGCGTGCGGGTGCCCCCGCGGGTGGTCTCGGCGACCACCGGACCGGACGGCGTGCGGGTTCCCGCCGAGCCGGCCGAGCCGGTGCAGGTGATGTCCCCGGAGACCGCGCAGACCCTGCGCACGATGCTCACCGCCGTCACCCAGAACGAGCGTGGGCAGGCCGGGACCGGCCCGGCCGCCGCCGTGTCCGGCTACGAGGTCGCCGGCAAGACCGGCACCGCGCAGCAGGTCGACCCCGAGACCGGGGCCTACTCGCGGTCCCAGTACTGGATCACCTTCGCCGGGATGCTCCCGGCGCAGGACCCGCGGTTCGTGGTCGGGATCATGCTGGACGCGCCCCGGGGCGGCACCAGCGCGGCGCCGTTGTTCCACGACATCGCGTCCTACCTGGCCCAGCGCGACCGGATCCCGGTGCAGAGCGAGCCGCCGCGGGTGCAGACCCTCCAGGTCCCGTGAACGCCACCGGGTGCGACCGGGGCCCGGCCGGCAGCGCCCGGCGGTCCCGGCGCCCCGCCGTCCGCCGGGGCGTCCGCGACCGCCGCGGAGTGAGCGGAACACGAGCCGTCGACCGGCCAGATGGCTGCGCCGGACGGACGTATCCGGCGTGCCGTACGGCGGCGCGGCGGCGCTCGTCCCACCGTCCGGCGCGGCCCGGTCCATGAGCGGTCGCGGCCCCCGGATCCGGCCGGAGGTCGCGCCCCGGCGGTCGGTAACGTCCCGCGCTGTGCCCGACGTCCACGCTGCGTACGCCTCCCCGGCCGGGAACGTCGACACCGGAGCCCCGGTGACGACCGGGCATCCCGGTGCGCTCCCGGACCGGCCGGAGACGGTGCGCCCGGTCGACGTCGCCCTGCTCGGGCGGCTGGCCGGAGCCGAGCTCAACCCGCGCACCGCAGGCGCGGGCCCCGGCCCGCTGCTCGACGGCGCGGCCGGCCCGCACACCGTGACCGGTGTCACGCTGCGCGCCGGCTCGGTGCGGCCCGGCGACCTGTTCGCCGCGCTGCCCGGTGCGCGGGCGCACGGCGCCGACTTCGCCGCGCAGGCGATCGCCGCGGGCGCGGCCGCCGTGCTGACCGATCCGGCCGGCGCCGACCGGGCCGAGATCCGGCACTCCCGGCTGCCGGTGCTGGTGCACCCGGACCCGCGCGAGGTGCTCGGCCCCGTCTCGGCCGCCGTGTACGGCGAGCCGACGGCCCGGCTGCGGGTGCTCGGCGTCACCGGGACCTCGGGCAAGACGACCGTCGGTCACCTGCTGGAGGCCGGACTGGCCGCCGCGGGGCGGGCGAGCGGGTTGCTCGGCACCGTCCGCACCCGGGTGCGGGTGCCCGGGCACGAGCCGCGGGCGCTGCCCAGCGCGTTCACCACCCCGGAGGCCCCCGACCTGCAGGCACTGTTCGCGGTGATGGTCGAGGCGGGCGTCACCGACGTCGCGATGGAGGTGTCCAGCCACGCGCTGGCGCTCGGCCGCGTCGGCGGCACCCGGTTCGCCGCCGGTGCCTTCACCAACCTCTCCCAGGACCACCTGGACTTCCACCCGACGATGTCGGACTACTTCGAGGCCAAGGCCCGGCTGTTCGTCGGCGGCGGCGCCGGTGTCGAGCCCGCCCGGCACGGCGTCGTCTGCATCGATGACGAGTGGGGCCGTCAACTGGCCGTCCGCCGGCCGGACGCGGTCACCGTGAGCTCGGCCGGTGACGGCACGCACGCCTCCTGGACGGTGCGCGATCTCGCCGCCCACCCGGACGGCACCCAGACCTTCACCGCGATCGGGCCCGGTGGCCTCGCCCAGCCGGTGACCCTGGCCCTGCCCGGCCGGTACAACGTGGCGAACGCGCTGGTCGCGCTGGCCTGCCTGGACGCCGACGGGATTCCACCGCAGGTCACCGCCGAGGGCTTCGCCCAGCTGTCGGTGCCGGGGCGGATGCAGCGGGTGGACGCCGGCCAGCCGTGGCTGGCCGTGGTCGACTACGCGCACAAACCGGCCGCCGTGGTGGCGCTGCTCGACGCGCTGCGTGCCCAGGTGCGGCCGCACGCGCGGGTGCTCACGGTGCTCGGCTGCGGCGGCGACCGGGACACCGGGAAGCGATCTCTGATGGGCGCCGCCGCGGCGATCCGCTCCGATCTGCTGGTGATCACCGACGACAACCCGCGCAGCGAGAACCCGGCGGCGATCCGGGCGGCGATGCTCGAGGGCGCCGTCCACGAACCCGCCAGGGGGGACGTGATCGAGATCGGTGACCGGCGGAGTGCGATCGTCTACGCCGTGCGCTCGGCTCGCCCCGGCGATGCGGTGGTGATCGCCGGCAAGGGGCACGAGACCGGGCAGGAGGTGCACGGGGTCAAGTACCCGTTCGACGACGCGGACGAGCTGGTTGCGGCGATCCGGGCGGCCTCATGACGACGTCGGGTGCCATGGCAGGAGGACGGACCGAGCCGGTGGAGACGAGCGGGCGATGATCGAGATGACGCTGGCCGAGGTCGCCACGGTGACCGGCGGCAGGTTGCACCGGCTGACCGAGGCCGAGGCCGCCGCGACCGCGGTGACCGCGGTCGAGTTCGACTCCAGATCCGTCGGACCGGGCGGGTTGTTCCTGGCGCTGCCCGGGGAACGGGCCGACGGCCACGACTTCGCCGCCGCCGCGGCCACCCGGGGTGCGACCGTGCTCGCCGGGCGTGAGGTCGACGCCCCCGCCGTCGTCGTGCCCCCGGCCGGGGCCCGCGACGCGCAGACCTACCTGGGCGCCGTCGACCCGGACGGGCACGGTGCCGCGGTGCTCACCGGGCTGGGCAGGCTCGCCCGGCACGTGCTGGGCGCGCTGCCCGGGCTCGCCGTTGTCGGGGTCACCGGCAGCGCCGGGAAGACCTCCACCAAGGACCTGCTCGCCGCGGTGCTGGCCCCGCTCGGGCGCACCGTCGCCCCGCCGGAGTCGTTCAACAACGAGCTCGGCACGCCGTGGACGGCGCTGCGCGCGGACGCCGCGACCCGGCACCTGGTGCTGGAGTTCTCCGCCCGCGGGATCGGGCACATCGCCGCGCTCTGCGCGGTCGCCCCGCCCCGGATCGGAGTGGTGCTCAACGTCGGCTCGGCGCACCTGGGCGAGTTCGGTTCGCGTGCCGGGATCGCGGCCGCGAAGGGCGAGCTGGTCGAGGCACTGCCGCCGGGTGGCCTGCCGGGCGACCGTGGTGGCGTCGCGGTGCTGAACGCCGACGACGACGCGGTCGCCGCGATGCGTGACCGCACCTCGGCCAGGGTGGTGCTGTTCGGCCGCTCCGCCGACGCGGACGTGCGCGCCGAGCAGGTCGTCCTGGAGGCAGGGCGCGCGTCGTTCCGGCTGGTCACACCGGCCGGGTCGGCGCAGGTCCGGCTGCAGCTGGTCGGCGAGCACCAGGTCGGGAACGCGCTGGCCGCCGCCGCCGTCGCGCTGGAGCTGGGTGGCACCCCGGAGCAGATCGCCGCCGCGCTGTCGGCGGCCACCCCGGCGTCGCGCTGGCGGATGGAGGTCACCGACCGGGCCGACGGCGTGACCGTCGTCAACGACGCCTACAACGCCAACCCGGAGGCGATGGCGGCCGCGATCTCCGCGCTGTCCTCGCTCGCCGGAGCCGACCGCAGGGCCTGGGCGGTGCTCGGGCCGATGGCCGAGATCGGCGACGGGGCGGCGCAGGAGCACGCGTCGACGACCCGGCGGGCCCGGGACACCGGTGTGCGCCGGGTGGTCGCCGTCGGCGCCCCCGACTACGGGCCGGACGCCGAGCACGTCGACGACGTGGACGCCGCGCTGGCCCTGCTGCGCGCGGAGATCGAGCCGGGTGACGTGGTGCTGGTGAAGGCGTCCCGCAGCGCGGGGCTGGAACGGGTCGCCGCCGGGCTGCTCACGACCGACGGGCTGGTGCACCGGTGAGGGGAGTCTTCCTGGCCGCGGGCCTCGCGCTCGCGGTGTCCATCCTGCTGACGCCGTACCTGATCCGCTTCTTCGCCAAACAGGGCTTCGGGCAGGAGATCCGCGAGGACGGGCCGCAGAGCCACCAGTCCAAGCGCGGCACCCCGACGATGGGCGGCGTGGCGATCCTGATCGCCATCTGGGTCGGGTACCTGGGCTCGCACGCCTTCACCCGGGAACCGATCACCGCATCCGCGCTGCTCGTGCTGTTCCTGACCACGGCGCTGGGCCTGGTCGGCTTCATCGACGACTTCCTCAAGATCCGCCGCCAGCGCAACCTCGGGCTGAACAAGACGTCCAAGATCGTCGGTCAGGTCCTGACCGCGACGATCTTCGGCATCCTGGCCGTCCGGTTCGCCAACGAGCGGAACCTGACCCCGGCCTCGGAGAGCCTGTCGTTCGTCCGGGACATCACCATCCTGAGCTTCGGCGTGGTCGGGTTCGTGCTGCTGTGCAACCTGATCGTCGCGGCCTGGTCGAACGCGGTGAACCTGACCGACGGGCTGGACGGCCTGGCGGCCGGTACCGCCGCGATGGTGCTCGGCACCTACGTGATCATCGCGTTCTGGCAGTTCCGCAACAGCTGCGCGATCGCGGCGTCGGCCGGCTGCTACGAGGTACGGGACCCGCTCGACGTCGGCCTGGTCGCCGCCGCCGCGATGGGCGGCTGCATCGGCTTCCTCTGGTGGAACGCCGCGCCCGCCCGGATCTTCATGGGCGACACCGGATCGCTGGCGCTGGGCGGGCTGCTCGCCGGCCTGTCGATGGTGACCAGGACCGAGCTGCTGCTGGTCGTCATCGGCGGTGTGTTCGTGGTCGAGGCGCTGTCGGTGTCGCTGCAGATCGTGGTGTTCCGCACGTCCCGGCGCCGGCTGTTCCGGATGGCGCCGTTCCATCACCACTTCGAGCTGGCCGGCTGGGCCGAGACGACGGTCATCATCCGGTTCTGGCTGCTCGCCGCGATCTGCGCGGCGATGGGGCTGGGCATCTTCTACAGCGAGTGGCTCGCGGCCTCGGGTTCGGCGTGAACGAGCCGGTGACCGGAGGGCCGGTGCTCGTCGCGGGGGCCGGCATCTCCGGTCTGGCCGCGGCCGTCGCGCTGCGCGACGCCGGGACCCCGGTTTTCGTCTCCGACGACCGTCCGTCGGCGCTGGCCGAGCTGCCCGACGGCGTGCGCGCCTGGACCGGGACCGGGCTCCCGGACGGGGTGACCACGGTCGTCACCTCGCCGGGGCGGCGCCCGGACCATCCGCTGGTCGCCGAGGCCGCCGCGGCAGGCGCCGAGGTGATCGGCGAGCCGGAGCTGGCGTGGCGGCTCGGGGCACTCGGCGGCAAGCCCCCGGCCTGGCTGGTGATCACCGGCACCAACGGCAAGACGACCACGACCGAGATGCTCGCGGCGATCCTGCAGGGCGCCGGGCTGGACTCGGTGGCCTGCGGCAACATCGGCTATCCGGTGGTGAGCGCGGTCGCGGCGGGCCACGAGGTGCTCGCCGTCGAGCTGTCCAGCTTCCAGCTGCACTGGTCACCGTCGGTCCGCCCGCTGGCCGGGGTGGTGCTGAACGTCGCCGACGACCATCTCGACTGGCACGGCGGGGCCGACGGCTACGCCGCCGCGAAGGCCGCCGCGCTGGTCGGGGACGTGGCCGTCGCCGGGGTGGACGATCCGGTGGCCGCCCGGCTGCTGGCCGCCGCTCCCGCGCCGCGCCGGATCGGGGTGACCCTCGGCGAGCCGGGACCTGACCAGCTGGGCGTGTCCGGCGGGATGCTGGTCGACCGCGCGTTCGGGGGCGGGGAGCTCGTCGCCGCCGACGCCGTCGTCCCGCCGGGACCGCCCGGGATCACCGACGCGCTCGCCGCGGCCGCGCTGGCCAGGGCCTACGGGGTCGCGGCCGAGCGGATCGGGACGGTGCTGACGTCGTTCACCCCCGGGCCGCACCGCAGCGCCCCCGCCGGGGCCCACGCCGGCGTCGACTACCTCGACGACTCGAAGGCCACCAACCCGCACGCGGCCGCGGCGGCGCTGGCCGCGATCGGTGCCCGGCGCCCGGACGCGCGGGTGGTGTGGGTGGTCGGTGGGCTACTCAAGGGCGTCGCGCCGGACGCGCTCGGCGAGCTCGCCGCCGCGCACGCGACGCAACTGGCCGGGATCGTCGTGATCGGGACGGACCGGGCGCCGATCGTAGAGACCCTTGCGCGACACACCCCTGATCTCCCGGTCGCCGAGGTCCAGCAGGGTCACGATGGCGCAATGGTGCCGTCCGACCAGCAGAATCCCATGCCCGAGGCGGTCCGGCGGGCGGCCTCGATCGCCCGGCCGGGCGACGTCGTACTGCTCGCCCCGGCCGCCGCGTCGATGGATCAGTTCCGCGACTACGCGCACCGCGGTGACGCGTTCGCGGCGGCCGTCGCCGCGCTGGACGGCGGCCGGTGAGCCCGGCGGTACCGGGGCCCGGACCGCGCCGGACGGCGGGCGCGCTGCTCGTCACCGGGATCCGCGGCGGGTCACGCCGGCTGCGGCGCTGGCTGCGCCGCCCGCTCACCTCACTGCACCTGATCCTCGGCGTCTTCGGCCTGCTGACGCTGTTCGGCCTGGTCATGGTGCTCTCGGCGTCCGCGGTGTCGGCCGGCGGCTCGTCGTACTCGGTGTTCACCCGGCAGCTCATGTTCTGCGGGGTCGGCCTGGTGCTGTTCTACATCGGGTTGCGGGTGCGGCCGGCCACGCTGCGGTCCGCGGCGCCGGTACTGCTGATCGTGGGCCTCGCCGCGCTGATCGCGGTGCTGATCCCTGGGATCGGTGTGGTCCGCGGTGGTGCCCGCTCCTGGTTCGCGATCGGGCCGGTGTCGCTGCAGCCCTCCGAGGCGATCAAGATCGCGCTGACGCTGTGGGGGGCGCACGTCCTGGTCGCCCGGCGGGCGGTGATGCACCGCTGGAAGCACGCGCTGAACCCGGTCGTCCCGGTCACCCTGTTCGTCTTCACGCTGCTCGTGCTGCAGCCCGATCTCGGCATGACGATCTCGATCGGCATCGTGATGCTGGCCCTGCTCTACTTCGGCGGCGCCCCGGTGAAGCTGCTCGCGCTGATCGCCGGCGGCGGGCTGGTCGGCGCCGTCGCCCTCGGGCTGACCGCGGGATACCGGGCGAGCCGGATCACCGCGTTCCTCTCGCCCGGCACCGCCGACCCGCTGGGCCCGGCCTATCAGGCGACGCAGGCGCTCTACGCGCTGGCCGACGGCGGCCTGTTCGGGGTCGGGCTCGGGCAGGGCCGCGCGAAGTGGGACTACCTGCCGAACGCGCACAACGACTTCATCTTCGCGATCATCGGCGAGGAGCTCGGGCTGGTCGGCGCGTTCGCGGTGCTGGCACTGTTCGCGACGCTGGCCTACACCGGGATGCGGATCGCCGCCCGGAACACCGATCCGTGGCTGCGGATCGTCGTCGCGACCTCGACCACCGGCCTGGTGGTCCAGGCCGCGATCAACATCGGATACGTGGTGGGGCTGCTCCCGGTGACCGGGCTGCAGCTGCCGCTGATCTCCTCCGGCGGGACATCGCTGGTGGTGACCATGTTCCTGTTCGGGCTGCTCACCAATGCCGCCCGGCACGAACCGGAGGCCGTGGCGGCCCTCCGCAAGGACGGGCAGGGCCGGGTGGCGAAGCTGCTGCGGCTGCCGCTGCCGGAGCCCTACCGGGCGCCGGGGCCGTCGTCACGATGGGCGGCACGATGAGAACGCTCCTGCGGGCCGGGAGCAGATGAAGTCGGACGACGCGAGGGGCACGAGAGCGTGACGGGCACGGATCAGACCGGCGGTAACCGCGGCACCGGCGGACCCGGCGCGGGTCGGGACGGCCACGGCGCCGACCCGACCGCCCGGGGCGCCGCCGACGGCCCGCCCCGGCGGCCGACGATGGGACGTCCGGCGCAGTCCGGGCCGGTCGAGCCGGACGGGGTGGTGTTCGGCGCCCCGGGCGGCGCTGACCGGGAGGGCTGGTCAGTGCCGGCCCGGCCCACCGACGGCGAACGGCGGACGGTGCGGCTGGAGGCGTCCGGTCCCGGCCGGTCCACCGGTTCCGGTGTGCCGGCCTCGGACGACGTCCGGGACGCGCCGGGCGCCCCTGGGTCGGGCGCCCCCGCGTCGGATGCCCCCGTGTCGGATGCCTCTGTGTCGGATGGCTCTGTGTCGGATGGCTCCGGGGCGGGCGCCCACCTGCCGGGCGGCGGCACTGAACCGGCAGCCGGTGCAGCGGCGGCGCCCGGCTCCCGGGCGGATGACGGTGCGGCCTCCGGGCCGGGGGAGACCGGCGCACCGGGTTCCGCGGCCGACGACCCGGCCGCTCCGAGTGCTCAGGGTGCCGCGACCGCCCAGGACCCGACCGCCACCCCGGGTTCCGCGGGCGTTCCGGGAGCGGCCGCAGGTGCCGCCTCCGCGCCGGGGGAGCCCGCGCCGTCGGAGGGGTCCGGCGACACGGAGCGGACCCGCACGCAGGCCGGGCCGGCATCCGGTGCGGCGTCGACCGGCGGTGCGAGCGACGGCGGATCAGGGACCCCACCGCGGGACGCCACCGGCGCCCGCGGACCCAGCCGGCTGCCGTCCACCGGCTGGGACCCGCACACGCACGGCAACCGGACGTCGTTCCGGCCGGGCCCGGCAGACCATCCGGCGACCGCCGGCGGGCCGAACGGGACCGCACGCAACGGCGCACCCCGCAACGGCGCCTCCCGATCCGACGAGCCGGAGCGGCAGGACAGCCCGCGTCCGCCCCGCGGCGATGCCGGTGGCCGCCCGGACGGGCAGTGGCCCGGACCGGGTTCGCCCGCCCAGAACTCGCCCGGCCAGGCCTCGGCCGGACCGGGCTCGCCCAACCAGAACCTGCCCGCCCAGAACTCGCCCGGTCAGAACTCATCCGGCCAGGCCTCGCCCGGTGCGATGCCGCCCGGCCCCACTCCGCCCGGCGCGATGCCCCCCGGCGGGCTGTTCACCCCGACCGGGCCGCGTTCCCGCGGACCCGAGCCCACCGGCCCGGGCCGCCCCGGGCCGCAGGGCCCCGACGCGGGCGGTCCGGGCAGGGCCCCAGCACCCGGAGCACCCGGAGCACCCGGTGGTGCGCCGGGAACTCCCGCGAACCCCGGGCAGGACCCCGGCCGCCGCACCGGTGACCCGGTAGCCACCCCGCCCAGCGGTGTGCCGCAGGACAGCAGCACCCCGCCCGCCGGCACCGCCGTGTCCGGTGGCCGGGACACCACGAACTCGTCCGCCGGCGACCCGCCGGCGATCGGGATCCGGGACACCCGGTCCGGCGACGTGCCCACCGGGCAGGGCGAGCCGAGCGGCGTCTCGGCGACCGGTCCGCAGGGCGGAGCCGCGCTGTCGGCGTCCGGTCCGCGGGGTGCCGTCCCGCCGGCCGGTCCGGCGCCCGGTGGCACCCGTCCGGGTGGGCCGCCGCCCACCGGCGGGCCCGCGGGCCCGGCCGGACACCGGCCGGGCGGACCGGTGCACCCGGGCCGGCAGCCCGGTGTCCCGCAGCCGATCGACGGCGCACCGCGGCGTGGCGGACCACAGCCACCCGGGATCCCGCCCGCCCCGGCGCACCCGCAGGTGCCGGGTGCGCAGCAGATGCCGGGAGGCCCGCGCGGTGCACAGCCACCGTTCGGCGGGCACCCGGCCGGTGCACCGAACCGTCCGGGCCCCGGACAGCCGCCTCAGCAGCATCAGCCGGGCCCCGGCCGGCCCGAACAGGGCCGCGTCCCGGGACCGGGCCAGTTCGCCCGGCAGCCGGGTCAGGCCACCGTGCCCGGGCTCCCGGACCAGCCGGTGCGCCCGGCGCAGCTCGGTCAGGCACCGGGACAGGGCAACCAGGGACAGGGCAACCAGGGACAGCCCGTGTTCCCCGCCCGCCCGGACGGCCGGGGAGCGCCGGGGGCACAGCCGCCGGTGAACCTCGCCGAGCCGGGAACCCCCGGCGGCCACGGCCGCCCCGGTGCGCCCGGTGGTCCCGGCGCACCTGGTGGCACCGGCGGCCCCGGTGGCGGTCCGGGTACCCCCGGTCCCGACGGGACCAGGGCGTACCCACCCGCCACGTCCCGCCCGGCCGGGGAGCAGGCCGGGCCCGCGGTGCCCGGTGCGCTGTCGGTCGTCGTCGCCGGTGGCGGCTCGGCCGGGCACATCGAGCCCGCGCTGGCCCTCGCCGACGCGATCCGCAGGCTGGTGCCCGGCGCCCGGGTCACCGCGCTCGGCACCGAGAAGGGGCTGGACACCCAGCTCATCCCGGCCCGCGGCTACCCGCTCGAACTGATCCCGCCGGTGCCGCTGCCCCGCAAGCCCACCGCCGACCTGCTGAAGCTGCCCGGCAACGTCCGTGGCGCGGTCCGCAGGGTTCGCGAGGTGCTGGACTCGGTGCAGGCCGACGTCGTCGTCGGGTTCGGCGGGTTCGTCTCGCTGCCGGCCTACCTCGGCGCGCGCGGACGGGTGCCGATCGTCGTGCACGAGGCGAACGCCAGGGCCGGGCTGGCGAACAAGGTCGGCGCCCGCTTCGCCGCGGCCGTCGCCACCGCAGTCCCCGGCACCGGGCTGGCGAACGAGCAGGTCGTCGGCATGCCGCTGCGCCGCTCGATCACCACGCTGGACCGGGCCGCGCTGCGGCCGGAGGCACGCACCTACTTCAACGTGCCCCCGCACGCGCCGCTGCTGCTCGTCTTCGGCGGATCGCAGGGCGCCCGCACGCTCAACGACGCCGTCGCCGAGTCGCTGCCCGCCTTCACCGAACGCGGGATCTCGGTACTGCACGCATACGGGCGCAACGGGACCCCGGCCGATCCGCGACCCGGCTACTTCCCGACGCCCTACATCGAGCGGATGGACCTGGCCTACGCCGCGGCCGACGTCGTCCTCGGCCGGTCCGGGATGACGACGGTCGCCGAGCTGACCGCGGTCGGGCTGCCCGCCGTGTACGTCCCGCTGCCGCACGGCAACGGCGAGCAGGCACTCAACGCCCGCCCGGTCGTGCAGGCGGGCGGCGGCAAACTGGTTCCCGACGAGGACATGAACGGCGAACGCGCCGTCGACGAGTTGATGCCGATGCTCACCGACCCGGATCTGGCACTGGCCATGGGCCGGCGGGCCCGGGCGGCGGGCCACGGTGAGGCGGACGAGAAGCTCGCCCGGATCGTGATGGAGGTGGCTCGGCGGTGAGCGCCCCGAACCTGCTCGGAACACATGTGCACCTGATCGGCATCGGCGGGGCCGGGATGAGCGGCATCGCCCGCATCCTGCTGGCCCGCGGGATCGCGGTCTCCGGGTCCGACGCCCGCGAGTCGCGCACCGTCACCGCACTGCGCGCGCTCGGTGCCCGCGTCGAGGTCGGGCACGACGCCGCCCACCTACGGCGCGACGGCGAGGACGCACCCACCGTCGTCGTCTCCACCGCCATCCGGGAGACCAACGCCGAGCTCGCGGCGGCGCGCGAGCAGGGCCTGCCCGTCGTGCACCGGGCGGTCGCGCTCGCGGCACTCACCGAGGGCCGCAGGCTGGTCGCGATCGCGGGAACACACGGCAAGACCTCGACCACGTCGATGATCACCGTCGCCCTCCAGCACACCGGCGCCGATCCGTCGTTCGCGATCGGCGGCGACCTCTCGATCTCCGGCAGCGGGGCGCACCACGGCAGCGGCGAGGTGTTCGTCGTCGAGGCCGACGAGAGCGACGGTTCGTTCACCGCGTTCGCGCCGTCGGTCGCGGTCGTCACCAACGTCGAGCCGGACCATCTCGACCACCACGGCGACGCCGAGACCTACTTCGCGGTGTTCGAGCGGTTCCTCGACCGGCTGGTCCCCGGTGCCGTGCTGGTCACCTGTGCCGACGACCCCGGCGCCGAGACGGTTGCGGTCGCCGCGGAGCGGGCCGGTGTCCGGGTGCTGCGCTACGGCCGGTCCGCGGCGGGGGCGCTGGACGCCCGGCTGCTCGACTTCACCCCCGACGGCACCGGCTCGCGGTCGCTGTTCCGGCACGCCGGGGCCGAGCGGGAGCTGCGGCTCAGCGTGCCCGGCGAGCACATGGCGCTCAACGCGCTCGGCGCGTTCCTCGCCGCGGGGGAGACCGGCGCCGATCCGGAGACCCTGCTCGACGGGCTCGCCGGGTTCGGCGGGGTGCAGCGCCGGTACGAGTTCAAGGGCCGGGTCCGCGGCGTCTCGGTCTACGACGACTACGCCCACCACCCCACCGAGGTGGCCGCCACCCTGCGGGCGGCGCGGGAGGCCGCGCCGACCGTGCACGGCCGGCGCGGCCGGGTGCTGGTCGCGTTCCAGCCGCACCTCTACTCCCGGACCCGGCTGTTCGCCCGCGAGTTCGGCGAGTCGCTCTCGCTCGCGGACGAGGTCGTGGTGCTCGACGTCTACGGTGCCCGGGAGGATCCCGAACCCGGGGTCGGTCCGGCACTGATCACCGACGAGGTGCGGCTGCCCGCCGAGCGGGTGCACCGCGCACCGTCGTGGGAGCAGACCCCGGCGGCCGTCGCGGCGCTCGCGGTCGACGGTGACACGGTGATCACGATGGGTGCCGGGGACGTCACGGCACTCGGCCCGGAGATCCTGCGCGAACTCGCCGGGGGCGACCGGGAATGACCCGGGGGCCGTACGCACCCCGGTGTGGACGACGGCGGTGTGGACGACGGCGGAGGGGCCACGCGATGAGCAGGGGCGACGACAGCGGCGACGGAACCGGCGACGGAACCGGCGACGGAACCGGCGACGGCACCCGGACCGGCGGCACCGCGCGTCGCACCCCGGAGCAGGAACGGCAGGCGGCCGAGCGGGCACGCCGGATCCGGGCACGCCGGGCGGCCGATCGGCCCACGGGACCGACCGACACCGGCGCCCGGAACACCGGGCGGGCGCGCCGGGGGTCCCGGTCCGCCGACCCGGCCGGCTCCGGCGACCCGGACACCGGCGGCTCCCCGGACACCGATGAGGACCGGGACCGGGCGGCCACCCGTGAACCGGCCGGGGCCGGGACGGGCCGGGGGACCGGCGGCGGCGACCGCCCCGCCCACCGGGACACCGCAGGCGCGGCCCGCGACCGGGCCGCCGCGCGGACGGCGGCCCG
This sequence comes from Pseudonocardia autotrophica, assembly GCF_003945385.1. Lineage (NCBI taxonomy): Bacteria > Bacillati > Actinomycetota > Actinomycetes > Pseudonocardiales > Pseudonocardiaceae > Pseudonocardia > Pseudonocardia autotrophica. The sequence goes on along the minus strand of NZ_AP018920.1, from coordinate 4,528,685 downwards.
GGACCGGGCCGCCGATCCACGGCACCGGCGCCGCCGGCTGGTCGCGCTGCTCGCCACCGTGCTGGTGGTGCTGATCGGGCTGTCCGCCGCCGGCTGGTGGGCGCTCGGCCGGTTCGGACCGCCGGTGTCCGCCGTCGAGGTCGTCGGCATCCGGCAGATCCCGGTGCACGACGTCGAGGCCGCCGCCGATGTCGGCACCGGAATCCCGCTCGCCGCGGTGGACACCGGCGCCGTCGCGGCCCGGGTGTCGGCGATCCCGGGCGTCGCGAACGTCGACATCGGCCGGACCTGGCCGGAGACGCTGACGGTGACGGTCACCGAACGCACCCCGGCCGCGCTGGTGGAGACCCCCGACGGGCTGCAGCTCGTCGACGTGACCGGCTTCGCCTACCGCGAGGCGCCGCCCGATCTCCGGCTGCCCCGGCTGCAGCTGCCCGACGTCGATCCGGAGGACCCGGCGACCCTCGCCGCCGTCTCCGCCCTGCAGGCGCTGCCGGAACCGGTGCGCGACCAGGTGGAGACGCTGTCCCTCGGCGCCGGTGGGAGCACCTTCGAGCTGGGACTGACCGGCGACCGGCGGGTGCTGTGGGGGCCGTGGGCGGACAGCGCCTCCGTCGCGCACCGGGCGGAGGTCCTCGGGCCGCTGCTGGAACGGGAGGGCACGGTCTACGACGTGTCCAGCCCGGCCCTGGTGACGGTCCGTCGCTGATCGGACAAGCACGCACGAACGGGACGCGACGCCACCCGAACGGCCGTCGCGCCGCTCCGGCCGATCTCTCCGGCCACCCGGGGCCGGGCGAGCCGGTGCGGGCGCGATCCCCGCCCTACCGAGGGCGAGGTCGGCGGAGCGTGACCGGATGGCGACCGTGTGCGTTTCACGTGACCGGAACGGTGAACCACCCGGGCGGGGTGTTGTCCGCGCGCGGCGCGCCTGCTGGACCCGGGCCGGGGCGGCGACTTAGCGTCTCGCCCGAAGGCCCGGGGTACCCGGAGCTGGACCGGACCCCCGAGCGACTGGAAGGTGCCGCGCATGACGCCCCCGCACAACTACCTGGCCGTGATCAAGGTCGTCGGCATCGGTGGCGGCGGCGTGAACGCCGTCAACCGCATGATCGAGGTCGGCCTCAAGGGGGTCGAGTTCATCGCGGTGAACACCGACGCCCAGGCCCTCCTGATGTCGGACGCCGATGTGAAGCTCGACATCGGCCGTGAGCTGACGCGCGGTCTCGGTGCCGGCGCCAACCCCGACGTCGGTGGCAAGGCCGCCGAGGACCACGCCGAGGAGATCGAGGAGGTCCTCAAGGGGGCCGACATGGTCTTCGTCACCGCGGGCGAGGGCGGCGGCACCGGCACCGGCGGTGCGCCGGTCGTCGCGTCGATCGCCCGCAAGCTCGGCGCGCTGACGATCGGTGTGGTCACCCGCCCGTTCACCTTCGAGGGTCGCCGTCGCGCCGGCCAGGCCGAGGACGGCATCCAGGCCCTGCGCAACGAGTGCGACACCCTGATCGTCATCCCGAACGACCGGCTGCTGCAGCTCGGCGACGTCGGCGTCTCGCTGATGGACGCCTTCCGCTCCGCCGACGAGGTGCTGCTCTCCGGCGTCCAGGGGATCACCAACCTGATCACCACCCCGGGCCTGATCAACCTGGACTTCGCCGACGTCAAGTCGGTCATGTCCGGTGCCGGCTCGGCGCTGATGGGAATAGGGTCCGCGCGCGGTGAGGGCCGGGCGGTGCAGGCCGCCGAGAAGGCCATCAACTCCCCGCTGCTCGAAGCCTCGATGGACGGCGCGCAGGGCGTGCTGCTCTCCATCGCGGGTGGTTCCGACCTGGGTCTGTTCGAGATCCACGAGGCGGCGTCGCTGGTCCAGGAGGCCGCGCACCCCGAGGCCAACATCATCTTCGGCACCGTGATCGACGACTCGCTCGGTGACGAGGTGCGGGTCACCGTGATAGCAGCCGGCTTCGAGGGCGGAACCCCGACCCACAAGAAGCTGGAACCGGCCGTGTTCAGCCGCGGCGCCCAGAAGGCGTCCGAGCCGGCGGCCGGAGCCGCCGCGACGGGACAGCCCCCGGCGCAGCCCGCGCAGCCTGCCCAGCCCGCCGCGCCGCAGCAGAACCCGGCCGGCTACGGCTCGGGGGCCGGTGTGGCACAGACGACGCCGGACCTGCCTGCCTCGGTCCCGTCCTCGCCGGAGCGGACCGGTGTGCTGCCGCCCGCGCAGCCCAGCGCCCCCGCGCCCCGGCAGCCGGACCTCCGCCAGGAGGCCCCGGCCGGCACCGAGCACACCCCGGCGCCGCCCTCGGGCAACGTCCACGGCAACGGTGCCGCCCCGGCGGCCCGGCCGGCCGACCCGGTCGACGACGAGGTGGACGTCCCGCCGTTCATGCGGCGCTGAACATGACGCAGGCCGACTCGCCGCCGCTCCGGGTCCGGCGGGTCACGACGACCCGGGCGGGCGGCCGGTCGACCGGTCCGTTCTCCCGGTTCAACCTGTCGCTCGGAGTCGGTGACGACCCGGCCGCGGTGAGCGCGAACCGGGCCCGGATCGTGCGCGAGCTGGGCCTGGCCGGGCTGGTCTTCCTGCGCCAGGTACACGGCCGCGAGGTGGCCGTCCTCCGGGAGACGCCACGTGCCCGGCCCGGTACCGGCGGGGTCGCCCCCGACCTGCCGGACGTCGACGCGGTGGTGACCGACGTGCCGTTGCTCGGCATCGCGGTGCTCGCCGCGGACTGCGTCCCGGTGCTGCTCGGTGACCCGGTGGCCGGGGTGGTCGGGGCGGCACACGCCGGCCGGGTCGGCGCCGCGTCCGGGGTACTGGACGCCGTGATCGACGAGATGACCGCACTCGGGGCCACCGTGGACCGGCTCGAGGTGCTGCTCGGGCCCGCGGTCTGCGGACGCTGCTACGAGGTCCCGCGGGCGATGCGCGACGAGGTGGAGGCCGCGCTGCCCGGCAGCGCGTCGACCACCCGCACCGGCACCGCCGGGCTGGACCTGCGGGCCGGTCTCTCCCGCCGGCTCGCCGATCTCGGGGTGAGCCGGGTCGGCACCGATCCGCGCTGCACCATCGAGGACCCGGACCTCTACAGCCACCGCCGCGAGGGCCGGTGCGGCCGCCAGGCCGCGATCACCTGGCTCGACCCGCGTGACGTGCGCAACTCTCGCAGCGCCGGTGTCCGCGCGGCACGATGACCGGTGTGGCCGAGCCCGACACCCCGGAACGCACCGCCGAACTGACCGAACGCCTCGCCGCGGTCCGCGAACGCCTGGACGCCGCCTGCCGCGCCGCGGGCCGTGATCCCGCCGAGGTCTCCCTGCTGGCGGTGACCAAGACCGTCCCACCGGCCGACGTCGCCGCTCTCCTCGATCTCGGGCTGGTGGAGTTCGCCGAGAACCGGGCCCAGGAACTGGCGGCCAAGGTGCACGACGTGGCCACCGCCCGCCCCGGTGCGGCGCCCCGCTGGCATTTCGTCGGTGGCCTGCAGCGCAACAAGGTACGCATGGTGCTCCCGTGGGTGAGCGGAATCCAGTCCGTCGACTCGTCCCGGCTGGCCAGGACGATCGACAAGGAGGTCGCCCGGCTGCGCGAGACGGGACAGGGGAGCGGACCGCTGCCGGTGCTCCTGCAGTACAGCGTGGACGGTGACCCCGGGCGCGGCGGCGTACCCGCCGACGGCCTGGAGGCACTCGCCGACCTGGTCGCGGAGCTGCCCGGGCTGGAGCTGGCCGGCCTGATGGCGGTGGCGCCACTCGGCCCGGAGCCCGCCGAGTCGTTCGCCGCGATCGCCGAGGCGGCCGGCCGGGTCCGGGAACGGCACCCGTCGGCCCGCACGTTGTCCGCCGGAATGAGCGGTGACCTGGAGATCGCGGTCGATCACGGTTCGACAGTGGTGCGTGTCGGTACGGCCCTTGTGGGGGACCGGCGGATAACCTCCGAGTAATCGCTGGTCGGTGCGGGTATAGGCCATCGGCGAGACCGTCGCCAGAACGCGGGTGCGCGCGAGGTGAGTGCGTACGGAGTCGAGCAGTACTGCGAGGGGACAGCGGATGAGCGCGATGTACCGGCTGAAGGCGTACTTCGGCATGGTCCCGGCCGATGAGATGGACTACGTGGATGATCCGGGCCACTACCGGGCGGCCCACGAGCACTCTTCGAGCGGTCGCGGCGACCGCTGGGCGACCGCTTCGGGTCGGTTCGCCGACCAGGACGGTTACGGCGACGAACGATACGACGCCCCCACGGGCTACGACGACGGCTGGGGTCCCCGCACGGCGCGGGACACGCCCCGTCCGGCGCGCGGTGTGCGGCCCGATCTGCGCGGTGAGCGGGAGCCGAATGATCATCTCGGCCGGGTCTCGCCGATCGGTGGGGCCGCCGGAGCGGCTGTCCGCGGGTCGCTCGCGATGGATCCGGACGCCTTCCGGAGCCCCTCTCGGGAACCTCAGCGCGAGGAGCGGCCGACGCCGATCGCGCCGGCGCCGGTGCCCTCGGCGGTGCCCGAGCAGCGCGACCGGACGGCCGTCGCGCCGGCCTCGATCACGACGCTGCACCCCCGGAGCTACAACGAGGCGCGCACGATCGGCGAGCGCTACCGCGACGGTGTGCCGGTCATCATGAACCTCACCGATCTGGACGGCGCAGCCGCGAAACGCCTGGTGGACTTCGCCGCAGGCCTGGCATTCGCGCTGCGCGGATCGATCGACAAGGTCACCGACCGGGTGTTCCTTCTCACCCCGGCGGACGTCGAGGTGTCCGCGGACGACGCGCGCAGGCTCGCCGAGCGCGGGGCTTTCCGACAGGATTGACGCGTGTCCACCGCCATCGGCTTCTTGATCTATTACGTCCTGTTCTTCTTCTGGCTGCTGCTCGCGGCCCGGATCGTCGTCGAGATGGTCCGGTCGTTCGCGCGCCAGTGGCGCCCGGCCGGAGCCCCCGCGGTGGCGCTCGAGGTCGTCTTCACCGCGACCGACCCTCCGGTCAAGTTGCTGCGGAGAGTGATCCCCGTCGTCCGTATCGGAGGCGTAGGACTGGACCTGTCGATTATGGTGCTGTTGCTGGTGGTGTTCATCTCGATGAGCGCCGTCAGATCACAGCTCCTGGGTTGAGCCCCAGTCACCCAGGAGTGCCGCCGAGGACCGCATGAGGTGATCCGATGCCGCTGACGCCCGCCGACGTTCACAACGTCGCGTTCAGCAAACCCCCGATCGGGAAGCGGGGGTACAACGAGGACGAGGTCGACGCCTTCCTCGATCTGGTCGAGGCCGAACTGGCCCGGCTGATCGGGGAGAACGACGACCTACGAGACCAGGTCGCGCAGCTCGAGCAGCGCCTCGGCGATGCCGAGGCCGACCTGGACGAGGCCCGCAACCAGCCGGCCCCGGCACAGACGCAGGCGCTGCAGGCGTCTCCGTCGCCGCTGGGCCGAGGTGGCGGCGCCCCTGCCCCCCAGCTCGCCGGTGTGGGGGGATCCGCCGACGCCGACGGTGGTGACCACCACGTGCAGGCGGCCAAGGTCCTGGGCCTCGCCCAGGAGATGGCCGACCGGCTCACGGCCGAGGCGAAGAACGAGGCCGACACGATGCTGTCGGATGCGCGGACCAAGTCCGAGCAGCTCCTCTCCGACGCCCGGACGAAGGCGGACGGCCTGGTCAACGACGCGCGCTCGCGTGCCGAGACCATGCTCAACGACGCGCGGACCCGCTCCGAGACACTCGAGCGCCAGTCCCGCGACAAGGCATCCGGCCTGGTCAGTGATGCCGAGCGCAAGCAGAACGAGATCATGGGTGCGATCCAGCGGGACAAGTCCGTGCTGGAGAAGAAGATCGACGAGCTCCGCACCTTCGAGCGCGAGTACCGCACCCGGCTCAAGACCTATCTGGAGTCGCAGCTGCGCGACCTGGAAGGACGCGGCTCGGCTGCGCCGACGGACAACTCGGCCAACGCGAACCGATCCGGTTCGAACGGTGGCTACGCCGCCTCCGGCTACGGCCAGCGGGCCGACACCGGGAGCTGATTCCCGCCGCGCGACGAACGCGCGGCGGGAAGTCCGACGACGATGGGGTAGCGGCCGGGTGCCACTGCCGACCGACGGAGTTCGCCGATGTTGATGCTGGTGCTGGTGCTGGTAGCGATTGCGCTGGCGCTCTGGCTTGCCGGATGGTTCCTGCAGGTCGTAGCCCTGTTCTGGACGTCGGTCGGCGTCTGCCTGATCGCCGGTCTGGTGCTGTTCTACGACTGGTGGCAGACCCGGTCCGCGGTGCGGGCCGGCGACCGGTCGGAGAGCACCGGGGCCGGACCGGCGCCGGAGCATTCCGGCCCGGCCCGGAGCCAGGGACCGGACATCGAACCGGCCACCCAGATCCTGCCGGTCGTCCGGCCTGAGACGGGTGGAGCGGGTCGCCCCGGCGGACCGGCTGCGGCCGGTCCGGGGGGCACCGGGGGAGCGCCGGAGGCGTTCGACGCGTCCGACGCGACCATCCAGATCCCCGTCATCCGGCCGTCCGGCTCTGAGGATGGACCGCCCGCCGTTTCCCGATCGGGTGGTTCATTGTCACGCTCGGTGACCGAAAGCGAGGCGCCGGCCGCCGAAGTGCTGTCCGACGGTCGCCCGTCCGAGACAGGTGGCGAGACGGTGGCAGTGGGCGCGGCTGCGTCACCCGACGCACCGGACGGTTCCGGACCGGCCGCAGGGAACGACGCGGGTCGTGGCGGCGACCCCGGGCGTTCCGGCGAGCCGCCGTCCGGAGACGGCCGGCCTGCCGGAGTGACGGGTGCGGGGCAGTCCGCCCCGGAGGGCGCGACCGGCGTCCCACTCCAGGGATCCGACCGGCCGCCGGCCGGCTCCGCTGGGGTGAGCCGGCGCGACGAGAACACGACGGCCACCGACGCGGGCTCGCGAGCCGGTGCGGGCGAACCGGGCTTCGGCTCCGGATCACCGCCGGCGGGCACCCCCGGGTCCGGTGACACCGGACGCCCCGGCACAGCAGCGCCGGGAGCCGAGGCCGACGGTGCCGTCCCGGCGCCGCCGTCCGACCGGCCCGGTATGCCGGGCGAGCCGGTGCACGGCGAGGCCGGCCGGACGACCAGAGCGGGCGCCACCGAGTTCTCGGCCGCGGCCGTTCCACCCGGCGGCAGCCCGCCGCCGGGAGCGGACGACCGCAGCGGGGCATCCGCCGCCGGGAACGGTGGCGCGGCCGGAGCGGCTCAGGTCGCCGGCGCCGCAGCGGCCGGTGCCGACGCCGGGCGGGCACCGTCCGACGGAGGTCCGGCTGGTGCGGCCGGCTCCGAGCAGCAGCCGGTCGCCGACGATGCGCCCGAGGAGCCGCGCGATCCGACGCTGGCGGGCCTGGTGGCCCGGCTGCCGGACGAGGTGCTCGTGATCGACGAGCACCCGCGCTACCACGTGCAGACCTGCCGGGCGCTGCCCGGCAGGGCGGTGATCCCGCTGCCGGTCAGCGAGGCCGTCGAGCTCGGGTTCACCCCGTGCGGCTGGTGCTCGCCGAACCGGTCGCTCGGTGAGCGGCACCCGGCCCAGGTCCGTTAGCGGGTATCCGCGGCGCCGGGCTGCGGAATAACCGGGTGGGCGCCCGCGCTACCCTGGTTCCACAGGCACCGATCCGGCCATCACCGGGGAGCCTCCGGAAGAAACGACCCGCCCCGTGCGGGCCGGAGTAGAACCGGACGGGTGCGGCCCGTCATCGCCGTCGAACGAGTGGCGCACGTGAGCCAGGGTGCGCAAGCGGGGTGGTACCGCGGCACGGCCTCCACGGGGCGTCGTCGTCCCCGTGCGAACCGACATTCGCACGAGGAGCCCGCCATGAGCGACACCGGTTACCCCGAGGTCCCCGCACATCCCACTTTCCCCGCGCTGGAGCGCGACGTTCTGGCCTCCTGGGAGGCCGACGACACGTTCCGCGCGTCGGTCGAGCAGCGTCCCGCCGGTGAGAACGGCGCCGACGAGTTCGTGTTCTACGACGGCCCGCCGTTCGCCAACGGGCTGCCGCACTACGGCCACCTGTTGACCGGCTACGTCAAGGATGTCGTCCCGCGCTACCGGACCATGCGCGGCAACCGGGTCGAGCGCCGCTTCGGCTGGGACACCCACGGACTGCCCGCCGAGGTCGAGACCGAGAACCAGCTCGGGATCAAGCACAAGTCCGAGATCGAGGAGATGGGCGTCGCCGCCTTCAACGAGGCGTGCCGTACCTCGGTGCTGCGCTACACCGGCGAGTGGCGCGACTACGTGACCCGCCAGGCCCGCTGGGTCGACTTCGACAACGACTACAAGACGCTCGACCTGGACTACATGGAGTCCGTCATGTGGGCGTTCAAGTCGTTGTGGGACAAGGGTCTCGTCTACTCCGGATTCCGTGTGCTCTGGTACTGCTGGCGGTGTGAGACGCCGCTGAGCGCCACCGAGACGAAGATGGACGACGTCTACCTCGACCGGCAGGACCCGGCCGTCACGGTCGGGCTGCGGCTCTCGACACCGGACCGGCCGGAGACCGACGGGGCGCTCGCCCTGGTCTGGACGACCACTCCGTGGACCCTGCCGTCGAACCTCGCGGTGGCCGTGCACCCCGACGTCGACTACGTGGTGGTGGAGGCCGCCACGACGGAAGGCGGCGCTGCGGAGCGCTGGCTGCTCGCCGAGGCCCGGGTCGCCGCCTACGCCCGCGAGCTGGGGGAGGAGCCGCCGGTCGTCGCGCGGGTGACCGGGCGCGACCTGCTCGGCGCCACCTACACGCCGCCGTTCGACTTCTTCACCGGCCGGGAGAACGCCCACCGGGTGCTGGCCGCCGACTACGTCACCACCGAGGACGGCACCGGCCTGGTGCACATCGCCCCCGCCTTCGGTGAGGAGGACAAGGAGGTCACCGACGCGGCCGGCATCGAGGTCGTGAACCCGGTCGACTCCCGCGGCGAGTTCACCGTCGAGGTCCCGCCCTACGCCGGGATGCAGGTGTTCGACGCGAACCCGCAGATCATCCGGGACCTCAAGGAATCGAACGCCCACGTCCAGGGCGTGCTGCTGCGGCACGAGACCTACGACCACCCGTATCCGCACTGCTGGCGCTGCGGCAACGCGCTGATCCAGCGCGCCGTGGACTCCTGGTTCGTGCGCGTCACCCGGTTCCGGGACCGGATGGTCGAGCTGAACCAGCAGATCGACTGGACGCCGGCACACGTCCGGGACGGCCAGTTCGGCAAGTGGCTCGAAGGCGCCCGCGACTGGGGCATCTCCCGCAACCGGTACTGGGGCAGCCCGATCCCGGTGTGGCAGTCCGACGACCCGCGCTACCCGCGCACCGACGTCTACGGCTCGCTCGACGAGCTGGAGCGCGACTTCGGCGTGCGCCCGACGGACCTGCACCGCCCCTACGTCGACGAACTGACCCGGCCGAACCCGGACGACCCGACCGGCAACTCGACCATGCGCCGGGTGCCCGAGGTGCTGGACTGCTGGTTCGAGTCCGGCTCGATGCCGTTCGCCCAGGTGCATTACCCGTTCGAGAACGCCGACTGGTTCGAGCACCACTACCCGGGTGACTTCATCGTCGAGTACAACGGCCAGACCCGCGGCTGGTTCTACACGCTGCACGTGCTGGCCACGGCGCTGTTCGACCGGCCCGCGTTCCGCAACTGCTCGGCGCACGGCATCGTCCTGGGTGACGACGGCGCCAAGATGTCGAAGTCGCGCAAGAACTACCCGGACGTCAACGAGGTCTTCGACCGGGACGGCTCGGACGCCATGCGGTGGTTCCTCATGGCCAGCCCGATCCTGCGCGGCGGGAACCTGGTGGTCACCGAGCAGGGCATCCGGGAGGGTGTCCGGCAGGCGATCCTGCCGCTGTGGAACACCTGGTACTTCCTGTCGCTCTACGCCGGTGACGGGCGCGGGACCTTCCGCACCGACAGCCCGCACGTGCTCGACCGGTACGTGCTGGCCAAGACCGCGGACCTGGTCGACGGCGTCACCGCGGCGATGGACGCCTACGACATCGCGGGTGCCTGCGAGCGGATCCGGGAGCACGCCGAGACGCTGACCAACTGGTACGTCCGCCGGTCCCGGGAGCGCTTCTGGGCGACCGGCTCGGCCGATGCCGACGCAGCGCGGCGCGACGCCGTCGACACCCTGCACACCGTGCTGGAGGTGACCTGCCGGGTCGCGGCGCCGCTGCTGCCGCTGACCACGGAGGCGATCTGGCGTGGCCTGACCGGCGGGCGCTCGGTGCACATGACGGACTGGCCCGATGGTTCCGACCCGTCGGTGTCCACGACCGCGACGGCGGCCGACCTGCCCCGCGACCCCGAGCTGGTCGCCGGGATGGACCGGATCCGCCAGGTCGCCTCGGCGGCGTTGTCGCTGCGCAAGTCCGCCAAGGTGCGGGTGCGCCAGCCGCTGCCCGGGCTCACCGTGGCGGCGGCCGACGCCGCGGCGCTGGAGCCGTTCACCGAGCTGCTGCGCGACGAGGTCAACGTGCGCTCGGTCGAGCTGACCGGCGACGTCGCCGCGCACGGCCGCTTCGAGCTGGCGGTGAACGCCCGGGTCGCCGGGCCGCGCCTCGGCGGTGACGTGCAGAAGTGCATCCGCGCGGTGAAGGCGGGCGAGTGGAGCCAGGAGGCCGACGGCACCGTCCTCGCCGCCGGGATCGCGTTGCAGCGCAGCGAGTTCACCGAGAAGCTCGTCGCCACCGACCCGGAGCACACGGCCGCGCTCCCCGGCAACGCCGGCCTGGTCGTGCTGGACACCGCGGTGACCCCGGAGCTGGCGGCCGAGGGCACCGCCCGCGACGTCGTCCGGGTGGTGCAGCAGGCGCGCCGGGACGCCGGGCTCGCCGTCGCGGACCGGATCGCGCTGACCCTCGACGGGCCGGACGCGGTGCTCGACGCGGTGCGCGCGCACGAGGCGTTCGTGGCGGGCGAGGTGCTGGCGACCTCGGTGTCCTACGCCGCCGCCGCGGGCGCGTCCCCGGGTCAGGTCGTCGCCCCGGACGGGACGCCGGTCGAGCTGCGGGCGGCGGTCGCCCGGGTCTGAGCCGGAGCCCGGTCAGCCGACCGGCAGGGTGATCCGGGCGCGGTACCCGGCGTCGGAGTCCCGGGTCACCTCGACCGCCACCGACGAGGTGTCGCCCGGGCAGCTCGCCGTCCCGCCGACCGGCACCGGGTCCGGCGGGCACCGCCGGGGGAGGTGCCCGGTGTCCAGGCCGACCGACAGCAGGGCCGGGCGCGCGACGGACAGCAGTGCGGCCCCGAGGAGGTTCTCGGACGGGGCGCTGAACTCGACCTCGGCGACCCCGTCCGGGCCGACCGGGAAGTCCCAGTCGGTCCGGGTTCCGTCGGCCCGGTCGGTGGTGGTCCGGTAGGGCACGCCGCCCAGCACCCGGTGCTCGGTCGAGGTCGATCTGGTGATCCGGGTCTCGGACCAGCCGTGCCGCCCGTCGGCGTCGCGCAGCCGGCAGCGGACGAAGCGGTCGTCGTCGGAGGTGACGTCGTGGCAGGTGGCGGTGACGCCCTCGTGCTCCCCGGACCGTTCCGCCGCTCCGGCGACGGCCACCGCCACCTCCTCCGGGGTGCCGAGCGGGTCGTCGGCGGTGGCGACCGCGAACGCGACGATGCCGACCACGACCAGGACGAGGAACCCGAAACCGGCCCAGGTGGGCAACGGGAACGAACGACGCATGACGGACATCATCCGGCGTCCTGGCCGGGGACGGAAGCAGCCGGCCCGGCCACCCCGCGACACCGGTGATCGACGATCCGGCCCGGTTCCCGGCCACCGAGGATCGCAGCGACCGCCCGCTCGGTGCTCATCGTGGGGTGACCGTCAGCCGGATCCGGTGCTCGCCGCCGGGTCCGGGACGGTGCACCTCGACGGCAGCCGGGATCCCGGTGACGGCGCAGTGCACGGTGCCGCCGGGCGGCAGGTCCGGGCAGCGCGGGAACGTCGGCGCGCCGTACCCGGCGGCGCGCAGCGAATCGTGCAGGACGAACGCGAGCGTCGCGCCGAGCGTGCTCCCGCCGGTCGGGCCCGGGCCGGTGCCGGGCACCGTGGCGTCGAGCTCGGCGACGCCCTCGGAGGACACCGGGAACTCGTGACGGCGCAGCACGACGTCGGTCCGGTGGGTGCCGCGGTACCCCTCGACCCGTCCGGTCCCGATCTTGACCGTCCCCCAGCCGTACCGGCCCTCGGCGTCGCGCAGCCGGCAGCCGAGCACCTCCTCGTCACCGGACCCGACGACCCGGCAGGCCGCGGTGACCCCGGACCAGCCCTGGGCCTGCGCGTCGGCGGTCAGCAGGGCCTCGCCCTCGCCCGGTGACGGCAGCGGTTCGTGCTGCGCCCACAGCACCAGCGCGACCGGCACCGCGGCGAGCACGACGGCGAGGACGGTCCACCGGCGGGACCGGGAGCGGACAGGCGGCACGGGTGCAGTCTTCCCCGGCCGGCGCCGCCGCGTCCCGGGTGGAACCACGCAGATCGGGCGGGACACGGCGGCGCCGCAGCCGGGTACCCCGGCCGGCCCACTACCCTCGCCGCATGGGTGTGGCGGCGCAGCGGTGGCGGGATCGTCAGGCCGCACGCGGGATCCCGGAGGAGATCCTGCGGTCCGCCCCGGCGGATCCGTGGACGCACTCCGCGGCCGACTTCGCCCCGCCCGCCGAGCCGGCCGACACCCCGTCCCGTGCCGCGGCCAGAGCGCTCGCCGAACGCGCCGCGGCCTGGAGCTGCGCAGGCGCATCGGTGCTCGACGTCGGTTGCGGGGGCGGCGACGCCGCGTTCGCCGCCGCCCTGCCCGATCCGTCGCCGGTGGCCCGGGTGGTCGGGGTGGACCGGCAGGCCGACATGCTCGCCGTGTTCACCGCCGCGGCCCGCGAGCGCGGGATCCCGCACGGCACCGTGCAGGGGTCCTGGCCGGACATCGCGGGCGAGGCGGGCCGGCACGACGTCGTCGTCTGCCATCACGTGCTGCACAACGTCGTCGAGCTGCCGCCGTTCCTGGCCCCGCTGCACGCCGCGGCCCGGGGCGGGGCCGGTGGCGTGGTGATCGAGATGCTGCCCGAGCACCCGATGGCCTGGCTGGATCCGCTGTGGGCGCGCTTCCACGACCTGCACCGGCCGCCGAGCGCCACCGCCGACGACGCCGTCGCGGTGCTGCGCGAGGAACTCGGCATCGAGCCCGAGGTACGCCACTGGGAGCGGGACCGGCGGCTTCCGCACGACGCGGAGTGGGTGGCCCGCCGGTTGTGCCTGCCGGCCTCCCGGATCACCGAGGTCGACGCCGCCCTGGGTGACGTACCGCCCCGCCGCACCGACGTCGTCACACTCGTCTGGTCGCCCTGAGCCCACGACACGCCCGCACCCGGACCGCCGGGACGGTCGCCGGCGCCGCTCGTCATACTCGGGGGGTGAGCTCCGATCCAGCTGCCGACGAGGCACCCGTCGATCCCGTCCTACGGCGGCGCGGGGTACTCCTGCTGGCCGGGATCGCCGCGGTCGTGCTCGCCATCGACCTGGCCACCAAGATCGCTGCCGTCGCGACGCTCGAGGGCCGCGACCCGGTCACGGTGATCGACGGCTTCTTCTACCTGACGCTGCTGCGCAACCCGGGCGCCGCCTGGTCGATGGCCACCGGGTACACCTGGGTGCTGACGATCGTCGCCGTCGTCGTGGTCGGGGTGATCATCCGGATCGCGCGCAAACTGGCCTCCGTCGGCTGGGCGATCGGGCTCGGCCTGGTGCTCGGCGGAGCGCTCGGGAACCTGATCGACCGGTTCTTCCGCTCGCCGGGGCCGATGCGCGGGCACGTGGTGGACATGCTGGCCGTCTTCTCGCCGGACGGCAGCGTCTTCCCGGTGTTCAACATCGCCGACTCCGGCATCGTCTGCGGCGGGATCCTGCTGGTGCTGATGGCACTGCGCGGAGTGGAGATCGACGGACGGGTGGGTGGCTGAGACATGGGTGACCTGAGGAGCATGCCCGTCCCGGACGGCCTCGACGGCATGCGGATCGACTCCGGCCTCTCCCGGCTGCTGGGCCTGTCCCGCACGGTCGTCGCCGGGCTGGCCGAGACCGGCCGGATCCAGGTGGACGGCAGCCTCGCCGGCAAGTCCGATCGGCTGCTCGGCGGGGCGTGGCTGGAGATCGAGCTGCCCGACGCCGAGGCCCCCGAGCCCGTCATCGCGGGCCCGGCCGAGGTCGTCGCCGGGCTCACCGTGCTGCACTCCGACGACGACATCGTCGTCGTCGACAAGCCGGTCGGCGTCGCCGCGCACCCGTCGCCGGGCTGGACCGGGCCGACCGTCACCAGCGGGCTGGCCGCGCTCGGGTTCCGGCTGTCCACCTCCGGCGCCGCGGAGCGGCAGGGGATCGTGCACCGGCTCGACGTCGGCACCACCGGTGTCATGGTGGTCGCGACCTCGGAGCACGCCTACACGGCGCTGAAGCGGGCGTTCAAGGAACGCGTGGTGGACAAGCGCTACCACGCGGTCGTCCAGGGGCACCCGGATCCGTCGTCGGGCACCATCGACGCGCCGATCGACCGGCATCCCCGGCACGACTACCGGTTCGCGGTCATGCAGAGCGGCAAGCCGAGCGTCACGCACTACGACACGATCGAGGCGTTCCGCTCGGCCAGCCTGCTCGACGTGCACCTGGAGACCGGGCGGACCCACCAGATCCGGGTGCACTTCTCCGCGCTGCGCCATCCCTGCGTCGGTGACATGACCTACGGCGCGGACCCGACGCTCGCCAAGCGGGTCGGGCTGAGCAGGCAGTGGCTGCACGCCAGGACGCTGGGCTTCACCCATCCCGCCGACGGCCGGCACGTCGAGTTCACCAGCCCCTACCCGGACGATCTGGCCGCGGCGCTCGAGGCCCTGCGCGACCCGTGACCGGGCTGAGCACCCGCGGGCTGTGGGTGGTGGTCGCGGTGCTGGCGCTGCTGGCGTTCGGGGCCGTGTGGGTCGCGGGCTCCGGCCCGCCGCCCCCGGCGACCACCTCCACCGGCTCGATCCGGCTCGGTCCCGAACCCGGGCAGGACGTCGAGGACTACCTCGCGTCGCTGCCCGCCCAGCTGCCGCAGCCGGGGCCCGCCGTCCCGGCCCTGGTCCAGCTCGATCGTCCGCACGACGTGCCGGGCGCCGCTGCGCTCACCGGCACCGGCACGGTCGGCACCGCGATCTTCCGGGTGCCGCTGGAGCGGGTGCAGACGGCCCTGCGGTTCGAGCACGTGCTCGGCACCGGGGATCCGGCCGCGGCGATCGACGTGGCCCGAGAGCAGGCCGCGTTCCGGGCCGAGGCCGAACTCGACCGGGCCGGGCGGGCGGAGACCCCGGACGCCGGTGCCGTCGCGACCCGGCGCGCCGAGATCCTCGCCGTCGAGGCACGCAGGCTCGCCGACCGGGGATGTGCCTGCGTGATCGGGCTGGTGGTCACCGCCGACCGGGCCGGGCTCGAGGAGATCGCCGGCACCGACGGGGTGCGTGCGGTGCACGCGGCCCCGCCGGGATCGAGCGCGGCTCAGCTGGCGCTCGCACCGCTGCTCCCCGAGCAGCGCAGCGCGGCGACGCCACCCCCCGACGACGGCCCGGTACCCACCGGCTGAGGCCGGTTCAGCCGAGCACGTCGCGTTCGCGCAGCAGCCGGACCGCGGCCGCCGCCCCACGCCAGAGATGGGCGTCCCAGCCGTGCGCGACGGCGGCGCGGACGTTGTCCATCCGGTCGTCGAAGAACACGACCTGCTCCGGCGAGGTGCCGAACTCGACGTCGGCCCGCCGGTAGATGTCCTGGGACGGCTTGGCCAGGCCGATGTCGGCGGAGAACAGCATCCGGTCGAACGGACCGCTCCAGGCGGCCGCCCGTACCGCGGCGGCCAGCCCGCGCGGAGCGTTGGACAGCACGGCCGTGCGCACCTTCGCCCTGGCGAGATCGGCGAGCAGCATCGAGGAGGTCGGGGGCAGCGCGGACCAGAAGGTCACGTCCAGCCGTTCGGCGGTGTCCATCCGGTCCGGGTCCGGCGCGAGACCGAGATCGGCGAACACCGCCGACCAGTAGCGGTGCGGCGGATCGCCCAGGTCGTAGCGGTGGCGGTGGGCCCAGTAGGCGATCCGCAGGTCCGCCTCGGTGACGCCGAGCTCGGCGCAGAGCCGCCGCTCCAGCCCCTGCGACGGGACGAGCACCTCACCGAGATCGAACACCACCGTGCGACGGACCGGGACAGCGTCATCATGGCCGGTGGGCCCCGCTCCGGTGGTGGGCGTGCGGTCCTCGCGCGGCGTCTGCTGATGCATCGTCGGGCGAGCCTAACCCGCCGAGCGGTCCGTACGGGGCGTCGTGCACCACCGTGGACCACTCCGGGGAGGGCGCCCGGATCTCCCCGCAGCGCCCGCCGACACGCCGTCGGCGGGCGTCGGATGCCGGTGAGCAGGACCGATGCGCCGGGGGCCGCCGAGGACCCCCACGGTCGCCGGAACTGTCGTACCCCGCGGCTAGTCTGAGGCCCTCACCGATCCGGTCGGCCCGGCCCCGCGGCAGGAGTCCCACCGGCACCCTCGCGGCCCCCGCCAGGAGCTGCCCCCGGGTGTCGCCCGACGCGCCGCCGGTCGCCGAGATCGGTGAGTGAGTGGTACGGCACGGTGCGTCCCGGCAGGCGCGCACCGAGCGGCACGGGGAGCACCGCGTCACCCCAGGACGCGGGAGAGGAGCGCGGAACTCACATGGCCGGCGGCACATCCGGAACAGGCTCCTTCGTCCATCTGCACACCCACACCGAGTTCTCGATGCTCGACGGCGCCGCCCGGCTCGACGACCTCTTCGCCGAGGCCGCCAAGTACGAGATGCCGGCGGTCGCGATGACCGACCACGGCAACGTCTACGGCGCCTTCGAGTTCTGGCGCAAGGCCAAGGCGCACGACATCAAGCCGATCATCGGCATGGAGGGCTACCTCGCGCCCGGGTCGCGGCACGAGCGCAAGCGCACCGCGCTGGGAAACGGCAGCGAGAACAACCCCGACCTCATGTACACCCACATGACGCTGCTCGCCGAGAACACGGAGGGGATGCACAACCTCTTCCGGCTCTCGTCGCTGGCCAGCCTCGAGGGGTACTACTACAAGCCGCGGATGGACCGCGAGCTCCTGGAGCAGTACGGCAAGGGGCTCATCGCGACCACCGGCTGCCCGTCCGGCGAGGTCGCCCGGCTGCTCCAGCAGAACGACTTCGACGGCGCCTGCCAGGCCGCGAGCGACTACCGGGACATCTTCGGGAAGGACAACTTCTTCCTGGAACTGATGGACCACGGCATCGAGATCGAGAAGCGGGTCCAGGAGGACCTGTTCCGGCTCAAGGACAAGCTCGACCTCCCGGGCCTGGCCACCAACGACCTGCACTACACCTACCCGGACGACACCAAGGCGCACGAGGTGCTGCTCTGCGTCCAGACCGGGAAGACCCTCGCCGACCCGAACCGCTTCAAGTTCGACGCCCAGGACTTCTACCTCAAGCCCGCGCACGAGATGCGCGCCCTGTGGGACCCGATCCACCCCGAGGCCTGCGACAACACGCTGCTCGTCGCCGAGCGCTGCAACATCGACTTCACGACCGGCCAGGACCTGCAGCCCAAGGCGCCGGTGCCCGAGGGGGAGACCGAGGAGTCCTGGCTGATCAAGGAGGTCGAGCGGGGACTGGCCATGCGGTTCCCGAACGGCGTCACCGAGCGGTACCGGCAGCAGGCGAACTACGAGGTCGGCGTCATCATCAAGATGGGCTACCCCGGTTACTTCCTGGTGACCGCCGACCTCATCCAGCACGCCAAGTCGGTCGGCATCCGCTGCGGCCCCGGCCGTGGCTCCGCCGCCGGGTCGCTGGTCGCCTACGTCCTGGGCATCACCGATCTCGACCCGATCCGGCACAAGCTGATCTTCGAGCGGTTCCTCAACCCGGACCGCGTGTCCATGCCCGACATCGACATGGACTTCGACGAGCGCCGGCGCGGCGAGATGATCCGGTACACCACGGAGAAGTACGGCGAGGACCGGATCGCCCAGATCATCACCTACTCCACGATCAAGGCGAAGGCCGCGATCAAGGACTCGGCGCGGGTGCTGTTCGGCCAGCCCGGCTACTCGGTCGCCGACCGGATCTCCAAGGCCATGCCGCCCGCGGTGATGGGCAAGGACATCCCGCTGTCCGGGATCTTCGACCCGTCGCACAAGCGCTACTCCGAGGCCACCGAGGTCCGTGCCCTCTACGAGGCGGACCCGCAGGTCAAGGAGATCGTCGACACCGCGCGGGGTCTGGAGGGCCTCAAGCGCCAGTGGGGCGTGCACGCGGCCGGCGTGATCATGTCGTCGACGCCGCTGATCGACGTCATCCCGATCCAGCGCCGCGAGTCCGACGGCGCCATCATCACCCAGTTCGACATGGGTGTCTGCGAGACCATCGGTCTCCTCAAGATGGACTTCCTGGGGCTGCGCAACCTCACGATCCTCGACGACGCCCTGGAGAACATCGAGCTCAACGGGAAGCCCGCGGTCGATCTCGACCATCTCGAGCTCGACGACGCGAAGACCTACGAGCTGCTCTCCCGCGGTGACACGCTCGGCGTGTTCCAGCTCGATGGCGGCCCGATGCGGGACCTGCTGCGCCGGATGGCGCCCAGCGAGTTCGAGCACATCTCCGCGGTCGGCGCGCTGTACCGCCCGGGCCCGATGGGCGCGAACGCGCACAACGACTACGCCGACCGCAAGAACGGGCGCCAGGAGGTCACGCCGATCCACCCGGAGCTGGCGGAGCCGCTCAAGGAGGTCCTCGGCGAGACCTTCGGCCTGATCGTCTACCAGGAACAGGTCATGTCCATCGCCCAGGTGCTGGCGGGCTACTCGCTGGGCCAGGCGGACCTGCTCCGCCGCGCGATGGGCAAGAAGAAGAAGGAGATCCTGGACAAGGAGTACGTCACCTTCGCCGGCGGGATGAAGGACAACGGCTACTCCGAGGCCGCCGTCAAGACGCTCTGGGACATCCTGCTCCCGTTCTCCGACTACGCCTTCAACCGCGCGCACTCCGCGGCCTACGGGGTGGTGTCCTACTGGACGGCCTACCTCAAGGCGAACTACCCGGCCGAGTACATGGCCGCGGTGCTCACCTCGGTCCGCGACGACAAGGACAAGGCCGCCGTCTACCTGGCCGAGTGCCGGCGGATGGGTATCACGGTGCTCCCGCCGGACGTCAACGACTCGGTGCGCAACTTCGCCCCGGTCGGGACCGACATCCGGTTCGGCCTCGGCGGCATCCGCAACGTCGGGCACAACGTGGTCGACGCGATCGTCGCCGCGCGCCGGGAGAAGGGGAACTTCGTCGACTTCTCCGACTTCCTGCGCAAGGTCGACGCGGTGGTCTGCAACAAGAAGGTCGTCGAGTCGCTGATCAAGGCGGGCGCGTTCGACTCGCTGGGGCACTCCCGCAAGGGGCTGCTGCTGGTGCACGCCGACGCGATCGACGCGGTGATGAGCACCAAGAAGGCCGCCTCGATGGGGCAGTTCGACCTGTTCGGGTCGATGGACGGCTCCTCCGAGGGCGGCGACGAGCTGGGCGGGATCTTCGACGTGAAGGTCTCCGACGAGGAGTGGGACTCCAAGCACAAGCTCGCCGTGGAGCGGGAGATGCTCGGCCTCTACGTGTCCGGGCACCCGTTGCAGGGCCTCGAGCAGGCCCTCGCCGCGAAGTCCGACACCTCGATCGCCGACATCGTCGAGGGCACGGTGTCCGAGGGGGCGCAGGTCACCGTCGGCGGGATCCTCGCGAACGTCAACCGCCGGGTGAACAAGAACGGCGAGCCGTGGGCGTCGGCGCAGATCGAAGACCTCGCCGGCGGTATCGAGGTGCTGTTCTTCCCGCGGGCCTACCAGGTCGTCGGGGTGGACGTCGCCGAGGACGCGATCGTGCTGGTCAAGGCGCGGGTGAACAAGCGCGACGACCGCGTCTCGCTGATCGCCAACGATCTCGCGGTGCCCGAGCTCGCCGCGGCGGGCGAAGCCGGCCTGCCGATCCGGGTGTCGCTGCGCACCGACCAGTGCACCCCCGAGCGGGTCGCGAAGCTCAAGGAGGTGCTGACGCACCACCCGGGGACCTCCGAGGTGCACCTGTCGCTGGTCTACGGCAAGAAGATCACCGCCCTCAAGCTGGACGACTCGCTCAAGGTGCTGCACACCTCGGCCCTGATGGGCGACCTGAAGGCCCTGCTCGGCCCGGGCTGCCTGGGCGGCTGATTCCGCACCCGTCCGGGCGGGAGGCGGCTCGGCGGGGGCCGTGTCGCATCCCGGCGGGCCGCATCCCGGCGGGCCGTGCCCGGGGGCGGCCGGGTCGCGGTGCGGCGGCTCAGGGACCCTCGGCGAGGGCCGCCCAGGCCGCGCGGGCGTCGGCGTCCCACCGGGCGTGCAGGGTGCTGAACAGGTCGGCGGCCCGGGCGCCGGCCCACGGGTCGGGGAGCAGCTCGGCGGGCAGCTCCGGATCGAGGAACGGGAACCGGCGCCAGGCGTGCACGAGCCGCACCTGCCGGGCCAGCACCCCCTGGCCGGCGGCCGGGTCGGTGCGGCGGCCGGGATCGAACTCGTCGAGGAACTCCTGGTAGGCCTGTTCGACCCGGTCCAGGTCCCAGGCCTGCGCGACGATCTCGGACGGGCGCCCGATGCCGCCGTAGTGCCCGACGAACGAGCTGCTCATGCCACCCAGGTCCAGCTCGTCGAGGACGGCGGCGACCTGCGGTTCCTTGCCAGGGTCGGGGGAGACCCACACCCCCGGTGCCGGGGAGCCGAGCCCGGCCCAGGCGAGCCGGGTGCGGAGCCGGTGGCGCAGCCGCCTGCGGGACTCCGGCACGCTGGCCAGCAGGACCAGCCACCGGCCGTCCCAGCCGGTCGCCGGCCTGCCGAAGGCGTAGATCCGGGCGGCGCCGTCGGACAGCAGCCGGTGGCCGGGCCCGGTCAGCGACCAGCGGACCCGGCGGCCGTCCCGGTCGGAGGTGAGCAGGCCCTCGGCGGCGGTGCGGGCCAGCGCCTGACGTGCCGACTTGGACTCCACCCCGAGCTCGCCCAGCACGTCGAGCAGCGCCCGCGTCCACACCGGTGCGCCGGAGGGCAGCACGAACTCGCCGAGGACGGTGAGCAGCAGCGACCGGGCCGAGGTCTGGCCGAGCTCGCGGCGGCGCAGCGCCGAGTCGTCGGTGTCGGCGACGAGCTCCGATCCGGCGGGGCAGGGGTCACGGAATGGGGTGGCCATGGTCGGGTCAGCCTAGAACCCGGTACTACCGTGGGGGCCGTGACCGCCCCCGGATCCGACCACAGCCCGGGGGCGACCCCGTACGGCACCTCCGGACTGCTCGCGACCGACCGGTCGCACGTCTGGCACCCGTATGCCCCGATGCCCGCGACGACGACCCCGATCGTCGTCGAGTCCGCGTCCGGGGTGCGGCTGCGGCTGCCCGACGGCCGGGAGCTCGTCGACGGGATGTCGTCGTGGTGGTCGGCGATCCACGGCTACCAGCACCCGCGGCTGGACCGGGCGGTGCAGGACCAGCTCGGCCGGATGAGCCACGTGATGTTCGGCGGGATCACCCACGGGCCCGCGGTCGATCTGGCCCGGTTGCTCGTCGAGATCACCCCCGACGGCCTGGACCACGTCTTCCTCGCCGACTCCGGTTCGGTGTCGGTGGAGGTCGCGATCAAGATGTGCCTGCAGTACTGGCGGTCCCGCGGGCGACCGGGGAAGCACCGGCTGATGACCTGGCGGCGCGGCTACCACGGGGACACCTTCGGTGCCATGAGCGTGTGCGACCCGGACGGTGGCATGCACTCGCTGTGGAGCGACGTGCTGCCCCAGCAGGTGTTCGCCGACGCCCCGCCGGAGGACTTCTCGCACGCCTACGTCGCGCACCTGGCCGAGCTGGTCGAGACGCACGCCGACGAGCTCGCCGCGATCGTCGTCGAACCGGTCGTGCAGGGCGCCGGCGGGATGCGCTTCCACGATCCGCGCTACCTGCACGTGCTGCGCGAGCTGTGCCTGGCCCACGACGTGCTGCTGGTGTTCGACGAGATCGCCACCGGCTTCGGCCGGACCGGCGAGCTGTTCGCCGCCGACCACGCCGGCATCGCTCCCGACGTCATGTGCCTGGGCAAGGCGCTGACCGGCGGATACCTGACGATGGCCGCGACACTGTGCAGCTCCCGGGTGGCCGCGGGTATCAGCGACGGCGAGGCCGGGGTCCTCATGCACGGTCCGACGTTCATGGGCAACCCGCTCGCGGCATCGGTGGCGCACGCCTCGGTGAGCCTGCTGCTCGAGCGCGACTGGCGGCGCGAGGTGAAGGACATCGCCGCCGGGATGCGGGCCGGGCTCGCCCCGGCGCGCTCGCTGCCCGGGGTGCGCGAGGTCCGGATACTCGGGGCGATCGGGGTGATCGAGCTGGACGGCGAGGTCGACGTCCCCGCCGCGACGGCCGCCGCGGTGGTCGCCGGCGCCTGGCTCCGGCCGTTCCGGAACCTGGTCTACGCGATGCCGCCGTTCATCTGCTCGCGCCCGGACATCGCCCTGATCACGGCCGCGATGCGCGCCGCTGCCCTTGCCGGGCAACAGGATCGGCCCAGGCAACAGGGTCGGCCCAGGCAAGAGGGTCGGCACTGACCGCCGGCCGCCACCGGTCCGAGTGGATCATGGGGTGATCCGGGTCACGTTACGCTCCGGTGAACGGTCCTGACCGGGCGTTTCGTCGTGGGCGACCGAATCGATGAGAACAGCTCTCATCGCGGTCCGATTGCGTGAGGAGCTGCAACGCCGGCCGGGTCACGAGCCCCCCGGCGTCGCTCCGGCACAGCCGTACAGCCGTGCAGTGACCGCATCGTCGCGGTCCGCCGCCCCCAACGGACCGATCTCGGAGGATCCGGTGCATCCGCACAATCACTCCAGCAACACCAGCAACACCAGTCACACCAGTTCCGCTCGAGCCACCCAGGACGAGCACGCCCCCGCCGAGTCCGGCCGGGGTGAGCACTCCCCGCCCGGCGACGGCCGGTTCGTTCGGATGTTCCCGCACGCACGGGCGGATCTCTCCGCGTCGGTCGTGGTCTTCCTGGTCGCGGTGCCGCTCTCGCTCGGCATCGCCGTCGCCTCCGGCGCGCCGATCCTGGCCGGGCTCGTCGCCGCGGTCGTCGGCGCCGTGGTGGCCGGACTGCTCGGCGGTTCACCGCTGCAGGTCTCCGGCCCGGCGGCCGGGCTCACCGTGATCGTCGCCGAGCTGGTCAACCGCTTCGGCTGGGAGGTCACCTGCCTGATCACGGCCGGCGCCGGTGTGCTGCAGGTCGCCTTCGGGCTGACCCGGCTGGCCCGGTTCGCGCAGGCCATCCCGCCCGCCGTCGTGCACGGGATGCTCGCGGGCATCGGCGTCACCATCGCCGTCTCCCAGCTGAACGTCGTGTTCGGCGGCGAGTCGCGCACCGGGGCGGTCGACTCGCTGCTCGCGCTGCCCGGCTCCGTGGCTGCACTCTCGCCGGCGGCGCTGCTGCTCGGAGCCCTGGTCATCGCGCTGATGCTGACCTGGCCGCGGCTGCCCCGGCCGGTGTCCGCGGTGCCCGGCGCGCTGATCGCCGTGCTCGCCGCCACGGCACTCTCGCTCACCGTCCCCGCCGCCGCCGGCGTCGTCCGGGTCGAGCTGGGGGGCTCGTTGCTGGATGCGCTGTCGACGCCGGTGCTGCCCGAGTCGGACTGGGCCGGCGTGCTCGGCGGGATGCTGACGGTGGCGCTGATCGCCAGCGTGGAGTCGCTGCTCTCGGCGGTCGCGGTCGAACGGATGCGACCGGGAACGCGCACGAACGCCGACCGGGAGCTGGTCGGCCAGGGCGCCGCCAACACGGTCTCCGGCATGATCGGCGGGCTGCCGGTGACCGGCGTGATCGTCCGCTCGTCGGCGAACGTCCGCGCCGGCGCGCAGACCAGGGCGTCGGGTGTGCTGCACGGCGTCTGGATCGCGCTGTTCGCGATCGTGCTGATCGACGTCGTCGAGCTCGTCCCCATGGCCGCACTGGCCGGACTGCTGGTCGTGGTCGGCCTGCAGCTGGTCAAACCGGCGGACATCCGCACCGCCCGCACCCACGGGGAGCTGGCGATCTACCTGGCGACGCTGGCCGGCGTCGTCGTGCTGAACCTGCTCGAAGGTGTGCTGATCGGGCTCGCGCTCGCCGGTCTCATGCTGCTGTGGCGGGCCGTCCGCTCGCGTCCGCACCTGGAGCAGCACGCGGACGGTCGCTGCGAGCTCGTCGTCGAGGGGACGCTGTGCTTCCTCTCGGTGCCCCGGCTGTCGAGGGAGCTCAACAGCGTCCCGCGCGGGGTCGACACCACCGTCCGGCTGGTCACCGACTACCTCGACCACGCCGCCTACGACCACCTGCTCGCCTGGAAGGCGCGGCACGAGGGCACCGGCGCGACGGTCACGGTGATCGAGCCCGACGCCGCCCGGCCGGCCCCGACGGCGTCCTACGCGACCTGGACGCAGTGGCAGTCGGTGCAGCCGGTCGATCAGGAGCCGCGCGAACCGCTGATGGCCGGTGTCGCGGCATATCACGAGAACACCCGGGAGCGGATCCGTCCGACGATGTCCGGGCTGGCCGACGGCCAGGCCCCGTCCGCGATGATGATCACCTGCGCCGACTCGCGGGTGCTGCCGCACGTGATCACGCACAGCGGGCCGGGTGACGTGTTCACCGTCCAGAACGTCGGCAACCTCGCGGTCGGGCCGGGCACCGCCGCCGCGGTCGAGTTCGCGACCTCGGCGCTCGACGTCCCGCTCGTCGCGGTCTGCGGGCACTCCGGCTGCGGCGCGATGAACGGGCTGCGTGCCGGGCTGGCCGGCTCCGAGGGCGATCTCGGACGCTGGCTGCTCGAGGCCCGTCCGGTGCTGCGGGCCTTCGAGCGCGGGCACCCGGTCGGCGTCGCGGCCGCCGCCGACGGCTTCGACGAGACCGACCAGCTGGCCATGGTCAACGTGGCGATGCAGTTGGAGATGCTGCGCGCCAAGCAGTCCGGTCCGGCGCTGATGGGCCTGTTCTACGACATCGGCAGCGCAGCGGTGCTGGTGTTCGACGAGGACGCCCAGCGATTCGTCCCGATCCGTCCCGATGACGCGGCGTCCGGCTCCGGCCTGGACCGGATCGCCGCCGGGCACGGGCACGGGATCGTGACGATCGGCGCAGCGGCCGGCACGGGTGTGAGGTGATCGTCCCGGCGCGGACCGATCGGGTGGTCCGCGCCGGGAACATCCGGCGGTATCCGGTCGTTGGATCCGGGCATGGCCACCGTGGAATTGACCACCGACAACTTCAACGACGTCGTGGGCGCGCCGGGGACGACCGTCCTGATCGACTTCTGGGCGTCCTGGTGCGGCCCGTGCAAGCAGTTCGCCCCCGTCTACGACGCCGCGTCCGACAACCACCAGGACGTGACGTTCGGGAAGGTCGACACCGAGGCGCAGCAGGAGCTGGCCGGAGCGTTCGGAATCTCCTCGATCCCGACCGTGATGGCGGTCCGCGACGGGGTCGTCCTCTACTCGGAGCCGGGCGCGCTGCCCGCCGAGGCACTGGAGGACCTCATCGGCCAGGTGAAGGCGGTCGACATGGACGAGGTCCGCGCGGCCGTTGCCGAGCAGGAGAAGCAGGCCGGCGGCGAGGCCCCGCA
This sequence comes from Pseudonocardia autotrophica, assembly GCF_003945385.1. Taxonomy (NCBI): domain Bacteria; kingdom Bacillati; phylum Actinomycetota; class Actinomycetes; order Pseudonocardiales; family Pseudonocardiaceae; genus Pseudonocardia; species Pseudonocardia autotrophica. Next base: position 4,502,967 of record NZ_AP018920.1, on the reverse strand, counting down.
GGCCTGACGCGCGAACGCCGGAGCGGCCCCGCACATCCCGGTGTGCGGGGCCGTTCGCCGTCCCGGACCCGTTGCCTAGGCTCCGGAGTGTGATCCACCCCGCCGCACACCCGTTGGCCTGGCTCGACGAGCGTGCCGCCGCCCGCACCGACGCCGGGCTGCGCCGCCGGTTGCGTCCCCGCGGCCCGTCCGGCGCGGACACCCCGATCGACCTCGCCGGCAACGACTACCTCGGCCTCTCGGACGACCCGCGGGTGGTCGCGGGCGGGATCGAGGCGCTGCGGGTGTGGGGCGCGGGCTCCACCGGATCGCGGCTGGTCACCGGCAGCACCACGCTGCACCGGGACCTCGAGACCGAGCTGGCCGGGTTCTGCGGGTTCACCGATGCGCTCGTCTTCTCCTCCGGCTACACCGCGAACCTCGGCGTCGTCACCGCGCTGACCGGGCCCGGGGCGCTGATCGTGTCGGACGCCGCGTCGCACGCGTCGCTGGTGGACGCCTGCCGGTTGTCCCGGGCGCGGGTGGTGGTCGTCCCGCACGCCGATCCGGACGCGGTCGCCGGCGTGCTCGCCGCCCGCACCGAGGAGCGGGCGCTCGTGGTGACCGACACCGTCGGCTCCGCCGACGGCGATCTCGCGCCGCTGCGCGCCCTGCACCGGGCCTGCCGGGCGCACGGCGCCGTGCTGCTGGCCGACGAGGCGCACGGCCTGGGGGTGCGCGGCCCCGGCGGCCGCGGTCTGCTCGCCGAGACCGGACTGGCCGGGCAGGACGACGTCGTCGGCACGGTCACGCTGTCCAAGGCGCTCGGCAGCCAGGGCGGTGCGGTGCTCGGCCCGGCCGCGGTGATCGCGCACCTGGTCGACGCGGCGCGCTCCTTCATCTTCGACACCGGTCTGGCGCCCGCGGCGACCGGCTCCGCGCTCGCCGCCCTGCGGGTGCTGGCCGCGGAGCCGGAGCGGGCCGCCGACGTGCTGCGGGTGGCGGCGGTGCTCGCCACGGCCGCGGGCGCCGCGGTCCCGGTCTCGGCGGTGGTGCCGGTGGTACTCGGCGAACCCGGCCCGGCGCTCGCCGCGGCCACGGCCTGCCTCGCCCGCGGGGTACACGTCGGGTGCTTCCGGCCGCCGTCGGTGCCGCCCGGGACCTCACGGCTGCGGCTCACCGCGCGGGCCGGGCTGCCCGAGGCCGACCTGCGGCGGGCCACGTCGGTACTGACCGAGGTGCTCGACGGCGTCCGCGCCGGGAGCGCCCGATGAGCGACCGGACGGCCGGCCGGATCGTGGTCGTCACCGGGACCGGGACCGGCGTCGGAAAGACCGTCGTGACGGCCGCGCTGGCCGCGGTCGCGCTCGCCGGCGGGCTGCGGGCCGCGGTGCTCAAGCCCGCCCAGACCGGCGTCGGGCCGGACGAGCCGGGCGACGCCGACGTGATCGCCGGACTGGTCCCGGGGATCACCGTGCGCGAGCTGGCCCGCTACCCGGATCCGCTGGCCCCGGCGACGGCGGCCCGCCGGGCCGGGCAGGCGCCGGTGACCCCGGACGACGCGGCCGCCGCCGCCCGCGAACTGGCCCGCGACCACGACCTGGTGCTGGTCGAGGGGGCCGGCGGGCTGCTCGTCCGGTTCGACGACGACGGCGGCACCCTCGCCGATGTCGCCCGCTCGCTCGGTGCACCGGTCGTGGTGGTCGCCGCGGCGGGTCTGGGCACGCTGAACCACACCGGCCTGACCGTCGAGGCGCTGCACGCGCGCGGGCTGGTCTGCGCGGGGGTCGTCGTCGGGGAGTGGCCGGACACGCCCGACCTCGCTGCCCGGTGCAATCTCGCCGATCTTCCGGCGACGACCGGGGTACCGCTGCTCGGCGCCCTGCCGGCCGGTCTCGGTGCCGCCACACCGGACGGGTTCGGGACCGTTGCGTGGCACACACTGGGCGCGATGCCGCTGGGCCGCTGGCAGGATGCCGGATCATGACGACCGCCCGGACCGACGTCCTCACCGTCGCGCGCGCCCAGGTCCTCGACCAGGGCACCGGCCTCACCCCGGCCCAGGTGCGCGAGGTGCTCGACCTTCCCGACGACCGCCTCGACGATCTGCTGGAGCTCGCCCACGAGGTGCGGATGCGCTGGTGCGGGCCGGACGTCGAGGTGGAGGGGATCATCTCGCTGAAGACCGGCGGCTGCCCGGAGGACTGCCACTTCTGCTCCCAGTCCGGGCTGTTCGCCTCGCCGGTCCGCTCGGCCTGGCTGGACATCCCGATGCTGGTGGAGGCCGCCAAGCAGACCGCGAAGACCGGGGCGACCGAGTTCTGCATCGTCGCCGCCGTCCGCGGGCCGGACGAGCGGCTGATGGCCCAGGTCGCCGCCGGGATCCAGGCGATCCGCGACGAGATCGACATCAACATCGCCTGCTCGCTGGGCATGCTGACCCAGGAGCAGGTCGACGAGCTCGCCGCGATGGGCGTGCACCGCTACAACCACAACCTGGAGACCGCCCGCTCGCACTTCCCGAACGTCGTCACCACGCACACATGGGAGGAGCGCTGGGGCACCCTGCGGATGGTGCGCGAGGCCGGGATGGAGGTGTGCTGCGGCGGCATCGTCGGGATGGGGGAGACCCTGGACCAGCGCGCCGAGTTCGCCGGTCAGCTCGCCGAGCTGGAGCCCGACGAGGTGCCGCTGAACTTCCTCAACCCGCGCCCGGGGACGCCGTTCGGGGATCTCGAGCCGATGTCCGGACCGGATGCGCTGCGCACCGTCGCCGCGTTCCGGCTGGCCCTGCCGCGCACGATCCTGCGGTTCGCCGGTGGCCGGGAGATCACCCTCGGCGATCTCGGCGCGCGCAAGGGCCTGCTCGGCGGGATCAACGCCGTCATCGTCGGGAACTACCTGACCACCCTGGGCCGGCCCGCCGAGTCCGACATCGACCTGCTCGGTGAGCTGGAGATGCCGATCAAGGCTCTGAACGAGTCGTTGTGAGCGCGCCGGCCACGGCCCACCCGCGGGAGGCGGGCGGGCCGTACTGCGACCAGTGCGGGGAGCCGTCGGCCGGGTCGTCGCACGCGCGCTGTGCCGGGCGCCGCGAGCTGGAGCCGCCACGGTTCTGCCCGACCTGCGCGCGGCGGATGGTGGTGCAGGTCGATCCGGTCGGCTGGAACGCCCGCTGTTCGCGACACGGTGAGATCAGCGCCTGACGGCGCGCCCCGGCACCGGGACCGGGGCCGGGTACGGCAGGCTGACCGGCATGGCGATCAACTGGGGCCCGCTGCTGCGCAAGGCCGCCGACCTGGCGTTCCGGCTGCTGAAGGACTCGCAGAAGCAGCAGCGCCGGCAGCCGCAGCGGACCCGGTCCGCGCGGCCGTCGGCGCCACCCGCGGCGGGCGGCCGGGTCCGCGCTGCACCCACCGGTGACCGCGCCCGCCAGGTCGTCTACGCCCCCGAGCCGGACGGGTCCGCCGACCCGGGCGAGATCGTCTGGACCTGGGTGCCCTACGAGGAGGACCCGAACCAGGGCAAGGACCGCCCGCTGCTGGTCGTCGGCCGGTCCGGCGAGGATCTGCTCGCGCTGATGCTGTCCAGCCAGGACCGGCGGGCCGGCGACCCGGACTGGGTCGGCATCGGTTCCGGGGCGTGGGACCGGGAGGGCCGGGACTCCTACATCCGGCTGGACCGGGTGCTGGAGATCGACGAGCACGGGATCCGCCGGGAGGGCGCGGTGCTCGACCGCAGCCGCTTCGACCGGGTGGCGACCGAGCTGAGAAACCGTTACGGCTGGCGCTGAGCACGGTGTAGGGTCCGGATCATCATGAGGCTCTGACGACGTCCCCGACCGCGGCCGTGGCTCTCGCCCCCGCCGGTCGTCCTCCGTGTTCCGGAGCGTCGTCGTGTCTTCCGCTGTTGATCTGCAGGCCCTCACCGCGCACGGCCTGACCCACTCCTACGCCACCCGGGCGGGCCGGCCACCGGTGCTCGACGGCGTCGATCTCACGGTCGCCCCCGGCGCCCGGATCGGCCTGGTCGGGGAGAACGGCACCGGCAAGTCGACGCTGCTGCGCCTGCTCGCCGGCGTCGAGCGGCCGGACGCCGGGCAGGTGCACGCGCCCGCCGATCTGGTGTACCTGCCGCAGGAGCCTGCGCTCGACGCCGGCGGCACCGTCGGCGGTCTGCTCGACGACGCGCTGCGCCCGCTGCACGACGCGGTCGCCGAGCTGGAACGCCTCGCCGCCGCGCTGGCCGACGACCCGTCCGCGGCGGCCGGCTACGACCGGATGCTGGCCTGGGCGGTGGCGCACGACGCCTGGGACGCCGACCGTCGCGCCGAGGTCACCGCGGGTGCGCTCGGCGTCGCGGGCCTGGACCGGGACCGGGCGGTCGGGACGCTGTCCGGTGGGCAGCGCACCCGGCTCGCGATGGCGGCGGCACTGGTCCGCCGCCCGGCCTGCCTGCTCCTGGACGAGCCCACCAACCACCTCGACGACGATGCGCTCGACCTGCTGGAACGCTCACTGACCGAGCTGCCCGGGGTGGTGGTGGCGGCGAGCCACGACCGGACGTTCCTGGACCGGGTCTGCACCGGCCTGCTGGACCTCGACGCCGGCGCGCTCGGTACCGACGGGCACGGCGGCCGCCGGTTCGGCGGGTCGTTCACCGAGTACCTGCAGGCACAGGCGGCGAGCCGACAGCGCTGGGAGGAGACCTTCGCCGCTCAGCAGGAGGAGATCGATCGGCTCCGGGACCGTTCCCGGATCTCGATGTCGGCGATCGCGCCCGGCCGCGGCCCGCGGGACAACGACAAGTTCATCCACGCGTTCAAGGGGGCGAACGTGGAACGCACCCGGGCCCGCCGGGTGCACGACGCGCAGCGCCGGCTGGAGATCGCCGAGCGGGACGCGCTGCCGAAGCCGCCGCAGCCGTTGCGGTTCGCCGGCCGGCTGACCGGGGACGACGCCGGGGCAGGCCTCGCGGTGCAGGTCCGCGATCTGGTCGTCGAGCACCGGCTGCGGCTCGACCGGCTGGATCTGCCCGCCGGTTCCGGATTGCTGGTCACCGGCCCGAACGGATCGGGCAAGTCCACCCTGCTGGCGGTGCTGCACCGGGATCTCGCGCCGTCGTCCGGTGTGGTGGACGTGCGGGCGCGGCGGGTCGGGCTGCTCACCCAGGACCCGGAGATCGGATCGCCGGAGCGCACCGCCGCGCAGGCCTATGCCGCGCTGCTGGGGCCGGACCTCGCCGAGCGGGTGCCGCTGCGCGAGCTGGGCCTGCTGCATCCGCGCGAGCACGGCACCCGGGTCGGCGATCTGAGCCTCGGTCAGCGGCGGCGGCTGGCACTGGCCGTCGCGGTCGCCGACGCGCCCGACCTGCTGCTGCTCGACGAGCCGACCAACCACGTCTCGCTGCGGCTGGCCGGTGAGCTGGAGGAGGCACTCGGGTCGGCGCCGGGGACGGTGCTGGTCACCTCGCACGACCGGTGGCTGCGACGCCGGTGGGACGGGGCGGTGCTGGAGCTGTAGTACTCGCTCGAAGCACTAGTTGGCGCTGTGCTCGTCGGTGAAGGTGCCGTGCGGCGCCGGCACCGCGCGGAGCCGGTCCAGCAGCCCGCGCTCGCGGGCGAGCAGCCGGCGCACCTCGCGCAGCCGCTGCACCGGATCGGTCTGTTCCAGCAGGTCCTGCCGGTCTGTCAGCGGGAGCAGACAGTCCTCGGCGAGCAGGTGGGCGAGCTCGGCGGTGGGTGTGTCCTCGCCCGGCTCGGACCAGTCACCGGTCCGCCAGGCGGTCCCGCAGTAGCTGCGGTGCGCCGCCCGCGCCGCCCGCTCCAGCATCGTGACCAGGCGCGGATCGGTCCCGCCGGTGGGCGTTCGGTCGGGCAGGAACTCGACGGTCCCGCACATGTACGACCGGCTGTCCCGGTCGGCGTCGAGCAGCCGGAACCGGCGTCCGCCGCGGGTGACCACGTCGTACCGCCCGTCCGGCAGCCGGCGCGCGTCGAGCAGTACCGCGGTGCAGCCGACCCGGTGCATCCCGTCCGTGCCGGACCGGTCGGGGGAATGCCCCTCGCGGACCGCGACCACGCCGAACTCCTTGTCCGGAACGACGCCGGTGATCAGATCGACGGTGAGCTGCCGGTAGCGGGGCTCGAAGATGTGCAGGGGGAGCGCCGCGCCGGGCATCAGCACCGTTCCCAGCGGGAACAGCGGAATCGTCGCGGACACCGGTTCACGGTAATACGGCGTCGGCCGGACCGCCCGACCGCCGCTCGGCCCCGCCCGGTGCGGGCGGTCGGAGCACGGCGAAGGCGTCGGTCACCCGCAGCGTGCGGTCGGTGAACCGGAACAGCGCGGCGGGACGTCCACCGGCCCGGCCCGGCGGCTCCGTGTCACCGGTGGGCTCGAGGAGATCCCGCCGGGTCAGGACGCGTTGCAGGTTGGTCGCCGAGACCGGATGCCCGAGCGCTGCGACGTAGTGGTCGCGCAGCGCCGAGATGGTGAACGCCGCCGGCGCGATGGCGAACCCGAGGTTGGTGTAGGAGAGCTTGGCGCGCAGGCGTTCCCGTGCGGAGTCGACGATGCCGGCGTGGTCGAACGCGGTCGCCGGGAGCGCGTCGATCTCGTGCCATGCGGTGTCCGGGGGCAGCTCCGGATCGGCGTCGGAGGGCACCAGCCCGAGGAAGGCGGTCGCGATCGTCCGGGGGCCGGGGGTGCGGTGCGGATCGGAGAACACCGACAGCTGCTCGACGTGGGCGACCTCGCGGACGTCGACCTTCTCGGCGAGCTGGCGCCGGACCGAGGTCTCGACGTCCTCGTCGGAGGCCAGTCGCCCGCCGGGCAGCGACCACCGCCCGGCGTCGGGTGCGAGCGCGCGTTGCCACAGCAGAACCCGGAGGCTGCCGTCCCGGATTCCGAGCACGGCGGCGAGCACCTCGTGCATGGCCGGCAGCGACGTCACGGGACGAGCCTAGGCCGCGCCCGGCACAGCACGGGCGGGTGACGGCCGGGTGGCCGGAAGGTGAGGTCCCGGTCACGCGGTGGGTGTCTGCGCGGCGGGCCCGGTGCTACGATCCACCCAGTTTCCGCTCACTAGGCGAAAACCTGATCTGCCCGGGAGGGCGAGATGACCGGAACGCTGACGGCACCGGGGGCGACAGCGGTCGACCCGGCCTGGGCCGACGAGGTCCGCACACTGGCGCGCAAGCGCGACGCGGTCCTGCTGGCGCACAACTACCAGCTGCCCGAGATCCAGGACATCGCTGACCACGTGGGGGACTCGCTCGCGCTGTCCCGGATCGCGGCCTCCTCGGAGGCGTCGACGATCGTGTTCTGCGGCGTGCACTTCATGGCCGAGACCGCGAAGATCCTCGCCCCGGACAAGACGGTGCTGATCCCGGACGCGCGCGCCGGCTGCTCGCTGGCCGACTCGATCACCGTCGAGCAGCTGCAGGAGTGGAAGGCCGAGCACCCCGGTGCGGTCGTCGTCTCCTACGTGAACACCACCGCCGCGGTCAAGGCCGAGACCGACGTGTGCTGCACCTCGTCGAACGCGGTGGAGGTCGTCGACTCGATCCCGCGCGACCGCGAGGTGCTGTTCCTGCCCGACCAGTTCCTCGGCGCGCACGTCCGCCGGGTGCTCGACCGGGAGAACATGCACGTCTGGGCCGGTGAGTGCCACGTGCACGCCGGCATCAACGGCCGCCAGCTCGCCGACCAGGCGACCGCGCACCCCGATGCCGACCTGTTCGTGCACCCGGAGTGCGGCTGCGCGACGTCGGCCCTCTACCTGGCGGGCACCGGCGCGGTGCCGGAGAGCCAGGTGAAGATCCTCTCCACCGGCGGCATGATCGACGCCGCCCGCGCGACCGGCGCGAAGGAGGTACTCGTGGCGACCGAGGTCGGCATGCTGCACCAGCTCCGCCGGGCCGCACCGGATATCGAGTTCCGGGCGGTGAACGACCGGGCGTCCTGCACCTACATGAAGATGATCACGCCGGAGGCGCTGCTGCGCTCGGTCCGGCACGGCACCGACGAGGTGCACGTCGATCCCGATCTCGCCGCGCGCGGCCGGGCCGCGGTGCAGCGGATGATCGAGATCGGCAACCCGGGGAGCGCCGAGTGACCTGGGAGGCAGGAGCCGATCTGGTCGTCGTCGGCTCCGGGGTGGCCGGGCTGACCGCGGCCCTGGACGCTGCCGCCGCCGGGCTGCGCACCGTCGTCGTCACCAAGGACGGCATCGGCGAGGGCTCCACCCGCTGGGCCCAGGGCGGGGTCGCCGTGGTGCTCGGCGACATCGCGGGCGACAGCCTCGAGGCACACGTCGCGGACACCCTCGGTGCGGGCGGCGGGCTCAACGAGCTCGCCGCGGTGGACACCGTCGTCCGCGGTGGTCCGGACGCGGTCCGCAGGCTCCGCGAACGCGGCGCCCTGTTCGACGCCCGCGGTGCCCGCCTGGAACGGACCCGCGAGGGCGGCCACTCCGCGCTGCGGGTGGTGCACGCCGGTGGCGACGCGACCGGCGCCGAGATCGAGCGTGCGCTGGTCGAGGCAGCCCGCTCCGAGGGGCTGACCGTGCTCGACGGGCACGTCGCGGTGGACGCGCTGCGCGATGCCGCCGGCCGGGTGGTCGGCCTGTCGGTGCTGGACGGCGACGGCCGCGCCGGGATGCTGCGCGCACCGGCGGTGCTGCTGGCCTCCGGCGGCTACGGCCAGCTCTACGCCTCCACCACGAACCCGGCGACGGCCACCGGCGACGGTGTCGCGCTGGCCCTGCGGGCCGGGGCGACCGCATCGGACCTGGAGTTCGTGCAGTTCCACCCGACGGTGCTGTGGTCCGGTCCCGGGTCGGACACCGCGGGCCGGCGGCCGCTGGTCACCGAGGCGGTCCGCGGCGAGGGTGCGGTGCTGCGCGACCGCACCGGGTACGCCTTCATGGCCGCCGTGCACGAGCGCGCCGACCTGGCCCCGCGTGATGTCGTCGCCGCCGCGATCACCCGGCGGATGATCGAGACCGGCACCGACTGCGTCTATCTGGACGCGACCGGGCTGGACGGGTTCGCCCGCCGCTTCCCGACCGTGCACGCCTCCTGTGCCGCGGTCGGGATCGACCCCGCGACCGACCCGATACCGGTCACCCCGGCCGCGCACTACGCCTGCGGCGGGGTCGTCGCCGACACCGACGGCCGGACCGGGGTGCCCGGGCTGTACGCGGCCGGCGAGGTGGCGCGGACCGGCCTGCACGGCGCGAACCGGCTGGCGTCCAACTCGCTGCTGGAGGGGCTCGTGGTGGGCGAACGCGCGGTGCGGGCGGTGCTCGCCGATCGCGGGCTCGCCGCGCTGTCCGCGCCGGTCGAGCCGACTCCGGCGCTGCCGGTCGCCGACCGGACGGTGGTGCAGCGGGCGATGACCACCTGCGCCGGGATCGGCCGGGACGCGACCGGGCTGGCGACCGCGTCCGACGCGATCGAGGCGGCCACCGTCACCGCAGCCCCGGTCGGCCGCGCCGGCGTGGAGGACGCCGCGCTGACCCTGCTGGCCCAGGCTGTGCTCACCGCGGCGGGCACCCGGCGGGAGACCCGCGGCTGTCACGTGCGCACCGACTTCCCGGACCGCGACGACGTGCACCAGCGGGCCTCGCTGCCGATCCGGCTGGACGGCTCCGGACGGCCGATGGTGGTCGCCGACGCGCTGGTGGGTGCGGCGTGACCGCCCGGATCGCGGCCGGGGTCGGCGGGAACGCCGAGATCGGTGTCCCGGACCCGGACGATCTCGACCGGGTGGTGCGCACCGCGCTCGCCGAGGACCTGCGCTACGGGCCGGACGCGACGACCAGGGCCACGGTCCGCACCGACGCGATGGCCCACGCCGCGTTCACCCCGCGCGCCGACGGCGTCCTCGCCGGGCTCCCCGCGGTGCACGCGGTGCTGCACGCCGTGCTCGGCGACGGGATCGGCCCGGGCACCGGGCAGGTGCAGTACGAGGTCGGCTACTCGATCGGCTCCACCGCGGCCGACGGGGACCGGCTGGTGGCAGGCGAACCGGCGCTGGTCGTGTACGGGCCGGTGCAGGGGCTGCTCACCGCGGAGCGGACCGCGCTGAACCTGCTGTGTCACCTGTCCGGGATCGCGACCGCGACCCGGGCCTGGGTGGACGCCGTCGACGGCACCGGTGCCCGGATCCGGGACACCCGCAAGACACTGCCCGGGCTGCGGCTGCTGGAGAAGTACGCCGTCCGCTGCGGTGGCGGGACCAACCACCGGCTCGGGCTGGGCGACGCCGTGCTGATCAAGGACAACCACGTGGCGGCCGCCGGATCGGTGGGTGCGGCGCTGGCCGCGGCCCGCGCCGCCGCCCCGGACCTGCCGTGCGAGGTGGAGGTCGACTCGCTGGAGCAGCTCGACGAGGTTCTCGGGTCGGCCGCCGAGCTGGTGTTGCTGGACAACTTCACGGTCGCCGACACCGCGGCCGCCGTCCGCCGCCGGGACGCCGCGGCGGCCGCCTCCGGGCACCGCACGCTGCTGGAGTCCTCCGGGGGGTTGGCGCTGGCGAACGCACGGGACTACGCGGAGACCGGTGTCGACTTCCTCGCGGTGGGTGCACTGACGCACTCGGTGACGGCGCTGGATCTCGGACTGGATCTCGTCCCGCGGTGACGCCGGGACCGGGCGGGGCCGGGCCCGCCCGGCCCCGCGCCGCGGGGTCACCGCCCGAGCAGTTCCTTCTGCACCGGCGCCGGGTAGCGGACCGAGAATCGGACGTCGCCGAGCAGCTCGCGGATCCGCTGCGCGGCGGCGTCGATCCCGGCGAGCACGGCGGGGCCGGGATCTGCGCCGGGGGCGGTGCCGGAATCCGTGCCGGCAGCCGTGCCCCGGGAACACAGCCGGGTCGCGATCGTGCCGTCCGGGCGCTGCACCCAGCTCCCGGCGATCCGCCCGTCGACCCAGATGGCCGGGCCGCCGTTGCCGTTGCGGTCGAACAGCAGCGCCGCCGCCTCCGGACCGAGGTACCAGTCGCGGGCCTTCCAGCCCATCGTCGTCGGATCGAGGCCGGGCAGCAGCGCCACCGACGGCCCCGGGTCGTCGACCGGGTCGACGTCGTCGGGCAGCAGCCGGCCGGTGCCGCCGCCGTCGAGCGAGACGGGCACGGCGCCGACGTCGGCCAGCGCGGCCTTCGTGGTCGCGACCGTCCAGCCCGCCCACCAGCGGAGGTCGTCGCGGGTGGCGGGGCCGAACGCCCGCAGGTACGCACGCGCCAGCCCGGCCGCCGCGGTACGCCGGTCGACCGGCTCGCCGAGCCCCCCGGGCAGCCAGTTCCCGGCGGCGGCCCAGCGGTACTGGCCGTTGATCCAGGTCCCGGTCGGGCGGGCGCGCAGTACCCGGCCCTCGAACCCGAGGATCAGCAGCACCCGGGTGTGCGCCGGGTAGCTGCCCGGACCGATCTGCACCGCCGTCCCGGACAGTTCCGGGAGTGCGGTGCCGATCTCACGGGCGGTGGTCGGGCCACGCTCGGTCAGCAGAGCGAGCACGCTCCGGGCGGCGTCGTCGAACCAGGCGGGCGGATCGGCGATCCCGGCGGCGCCGAGCTGGGTCATCAGGTCACGCCGCTGCACGGCGGCGACGTCGACCGTGGCGGCGTGGTGGGCCAGCGCGGCGTGCCGGTGGCCGAACACCCACAGCGTGCGGCGCATCGCGTGGTGGCGGAGCAGGGTGCGGTCGTCGTAGAGCGCGGCCGAGACCGCCTCGAGGGTGGGGGTGTGCATCCGCGCGGCCGCCGACAGATAGACGGTGACCGGGTCGGTGGAGTGCAGCGCGACCAGATCATCGGCGACGGCGACGACGTCGTCGGTCCGGGTGTGCGGGACCAGCCGGTGCCGGACGACCAGCCGGGCCCGGCGCTCGGCATCGTCCACGTGCCGGACGGGCTCAGCGGTGCTCATGGCCGGAGGGTGCCACGGGGCACCGACAGTCACGGCCCCGACGGGGACGTCCGTCAGCCGGGGAGCCGGCGGGCGGCCAGCAGGGCGGCCAGGTTCGTGGTGAGCGGCACCGGCGCGTCGAGCACCAGCTCCTCGCCGGGACGGGCCCGGGCCGTCTCCACCCAGCGGCCGTCGCGCAGCGCGTAGCCGGTGGCGTCCGGCCCGGCGGCGGTGAGATCGATCCGCAGCAGGTGCCCGATCCCGGCGGCCGCGTACAGCGCGGGTTTCACCTGGTCCGCCGTGCTCTGCCGGTTCGCCCGGTCGATCGCAGTGTTGATCCCGACCACCAGCCGTACATGGCGGGCCTCCCACACCACCGCATCCGGGTCGATGCCGGGCCCGGCATCGACCACCGCGAGATCCGGGATGAGGATCCGGTCCGGCCCGAGCCGCACGTTCACCGCCTCGAACACGTCGAGATCGTCCGGGCGGGCGCGTTCGAAGAGGTAACAGAGCCGGAAGGACAGCTTCCGGTGCGGGCTGCCCGGGCTCGGGCTCACGAGGAGCCCCCCGTCGAGCAGCTAGATCCGGCGCCGGTCGTCGGGCAGCTGGAGGAAGCCGTCCTCGGTCCAGTGCTCGGGCGCGTCCGGCTCGGGGCCGTAGACGGGTGCGGCCATCGGCTGATCACCTCCGGGGCGTCGGGGTCCACGGTGGCAGCATCGACCGGGGGTACGACAGTTCCGGCGGATCCGGCGCCGGCAGATCCGGTGACGGGCGGTGATCCCCGGCGGGTCGAATTCCTGTCGGACCCCCGCCGTACCCTGGGGACCATGCTCCGTCGTCTCGACCTGCGACCCGACGCTCTACCCCGGCCGGCCGTCCTGCGCGCCACGATGCCGCGTGCCGAGCTCGACGTCGACGGGGCGCTCGCCGCCGTGCGACCGCTGGTCGAGGCCGTGCGGGAGCATGGCGCGCAGGCGGCGCTGGATGCCACCGAGCGGTTCGACCGGGTCCGCCCGGACACGGTGCGGGTCCCGGCGGCCGCGCTGGCCGGCGCGCTGCGCGATCTCGACCCGGCCGTCCGTGCGGCACTGGAGACCTCGATCGAGCGGGCCCGGGTGGTGCACCTCGAGCAGCGCCGGGCCGACGTCGTCACCCGGGTGGTGCCGGGCGGCACCGTCACCGAGCGGTTCGTCCCGGTCCGCCGGGTCGGGCTGTACGCGCCGGGCGGATTGGCCGTCTACCCGTCGAGCGTGATCATGAACGTGGTCCCGGCGCAGGCCGCGGGAGTCGAGTCGCTGGTCGTGGCCTCGCCCGCACAGGCCGAGTTCGGTGGCCTGCCGCACCCGACGATCCTGGCCGCGGCGGCCCTGCTCGGCGTCGACGAGGTGTGGGCGGTCGGCGGCGCGCAGTGCGTCGCGCTGCTCGCCTACGGCGGCACCGACACCGACGGCGGTGAGCTGGAGCCGGTCGACATGGTCACCGGCCCCGGCAACATCTACGTCACCGCCGCGAAGCGGATGCTGCGCGGTGTCGTCGGGATCGACGCCGAGGCAGGCACCACCGAGATCGCGATCCTGGCCGACGACACGGCCGACGCCGGGCACGTCGCCGCCGACCTGATCTCACAGGCCGAGCACGACCCGAACGCGGCATCGGTGCTGGTCACCCACTCCGAGGAGCTGCTCGCCCAAGTCGAGATCGAGCTGGAGAAGCGGGTCGGGGCGACCAAGCACAGCGAGCGGGTCCGCACCGCACTGACCGGGCCGCAGTCCGGGGTGGTCCTGGTCCGCTCGATCGACGACGGGCTCGCCGTCGTCGACGCCTACGCCGCCGAGCACCTGGAGATCCAGACCGCCGACGCGGCCGCGGTCGCCGCCCGGGTCCGCAACGCCGGCGCGATCTTCGTCGGCGCGTACTCGCCGGTGTCGCTGGGCGACTACTGCGCCGGATCGAACCACGTGCTCCCGACCGGCGGCTGCGCCCGGCACTCCGGCGGACTGTCGACCTCGACGTTCCTGCGCGGGGTACACATCGTCGACTACACGGCCGAGGCGCTGCGCGAGGTCGCCGAGCGCGTGGTCACCCTGGCGAACGCCGAGGATCTCCCCGCGCACGGCGAGGCCGTCACCGCCCGCTTCGAGGGGGAGGCATGAGCACGCCGGGGGAAGGGGTCCGGCTCGAGGACCTGCCGCTGCGCGCCGACCTGCGCGGGAAGAGCCCCTACGGGGCGCCGCAGCTCGACGTCGCGGTCCGGCTCAACACCAACGAGAACCCGTACCCGCCGCCGCCCGAGCTGGTCGCCGATGTCGGCGCCGCCTGCGAGGAGGCGGCCCGCGAGCTGCACCGCTACCCGGACCGGGATGCGGTGGCCCTGCGCGCCGATCTCGCCGCCTACCTGACCCGGCAGACCGGGGTGGCGCTGAGCGAGCGGAACCTGTGGGCCGCGAACGGCTCGAACGAGATCCTGCAGCAGCTCCTGCAGGCGTTCGGCGGGCCGGGTCGGACCGCTCTCGGGTTCGTGCCCAGCTACTCGATGCACCCGATCATCGCCTCGGGCACGCAGACCGAGTTCGTGCCGGTCCCGCGCCGGGCGGACTTCTCGATCGACATCGACGCCGCCGTCGCCGTGCTGTCGGAGCGCGCGCCGGACATCACCTTCGTCACCAGCCCGAACAACCCGACCGGGCAGTCGATCGCCCCCGCCGACCTGGCCCGCCTGGTCGACGCCGCACCCGGGCTGGTGATCGTCGACGAGGCCTACGCCGAGTTCGCCGAGGCCACCGGGCGGCCCAGCGCGACCACGCTGCTGGCGAGCCACGGGCACAAGCTGGTCGTCTCGCGCACCATGAGCAAGGCCTTCGCCTTCGCCGGCGGGCGGCTCGGCTATCTCGCCGCGGCACCGGCGGTCGTCGACGCGATCGCGCTGGTCCGGCTGCCCTACCACCTGTCCGTGCTGGCGCAGGCGTCCGCACGGGCTGCGCTGCGGCACGCCGATGCGACCCTCGGCTCGGTGGCGCTGCTGGCCGCCGAGCGGGACCGTGTCTGCGCGGAGCTGGCCGCCGCCGGGTACGACGTGATCCGGTCCGACGCCAACTTCGTGCTGTTCGGCCGGTTCGCCGACGCCGGGCGGGCCTGGAAGGGCTTCCTCGAGCAGGGTGTGCTGATCCGCGACGTGGGTATCCCGGAGCGGTTGCGGGTCACGATCGGCACCCCCGAGGAGAACGACGTCTTCCTCCAGGTCGCAGGTGACCTCGCCATCAAGGAGCTGTTGTGAGCAGAGTGGGTCGCGTCGAACGCGTCACCAAGGAGACCCGGATCGTCGTCGAGATCGACCTCGACGGCACCGGAACCACCGACATCGACACCAAGGTCCCGTTCTACGACCACATGCTGGACGCGTTCGGCAAGCACGGCTCCTTCGACCTGTCGGTGCAGGCCACCGGGGACATCGAGATCGACTCGCACCACACCGTCGAGGACGTCGCGATCGTGCTCGGCCAGGCGATCCGGCAGGCGCTGGGCGACAAGAAGGGCATCCGCCGGTTCGGCGACGCCTGGATCCCGATGGACGAGGCGCTGGCACACGCGGTCGTCGACGTGTCCGGGCGGCCGTACACGGTGTGCACCGGCGAGCCGGAGATGATGCGCGGCTTCGTCGTCGGCGGGCACTACCCGACCGTGCTGAACAAGCACGTGTTCGAGTCGCTGGCCTTCCACGGGCACCTCGCACTGCACGTGCGGGTGCTCGACGGGCGGGATCCGCACCACATCACCGAGGCGGAGTTCAAGGCCGTCGCCCGCGCGCTGCGCGCGGCCACCGAGTCCGATCCGCGGGTCAGCGGGGTGCCGTCGACCAAGGGCGCGCTGTAGCGGGGATCAGCCCGGCCCGCCCGAGCGCAGCCAGGCCAGCACCGCCAGCACCCGGCGGTGCCCGCCGGCCTCGGCGGGCAGGTCCAGCTTGGTGAACAGCGACCGGACGTGCTTGCTCACCGCGGCGCCGGACAGCACGAGCAGCTCCGCGATCTCGCCGTTCGACCTGCCCTGGGCCATCAGGTCCAGCACCTCCCGCTCCCGCGGGGACAGCCGCGACACCGGGTCCCGGCGCCGCCGGACCAGCTGGTGCACCACCTCCGGATCCAGCACCGTGCCCCCGCCGGCGACCTGCGCCGCGGCCGCCGCGAACCCGGTGACGTCGGCCACCCGGTCCTTCAACAGGTAGCCGATACCGGTCCCGCCTCCGGTGTCGAGCAGCGCCTCCGCCGCGACCGGCTGCACGTACTGGGAGAGCACCAGTACCGGCAGCGTGGGGTCGTCGGTGCGCAGCGTGACCGCCGCCCGCAATCCGCTGTCGTCGTCACCGGCGGGCATCCGGACATCGGTCAGCACCAGGTCCGGACGCTCGTGGCGGACCGCGCCGAGCAGGGCCGGGGCGTCCCCGACGGCGGCCACGACAGTGTGCCCGAACCGTTCCAGCAGCGCGACCAGCCCCTCGCGCATGAGCACGGCGTCCTCGGCGACGGTCACCCGCACGGCAGCTCCACCCGCAGCAGCGTCGGTCCGCCCGCCGGGCTGGACAGCCGGAACCGGCCGCCGGCCAGCGCGACCCGTTCGGCCAGCCCGTCCAGCCCGGATCCGGCGGCCGGATCGGCGCCGCCCCGGCCGTCGTCGCGGATCTCGAGGATCACCTGGTCGGCGTGTGAACGGCCGGAGACCGACGCCGCGCCGGCGCCACTGTGCCGGGCGATGTTGGTGAGCGCCTCGGTGAGGACGAAGTAGGCGGTGCTGGCGATCTCCGGGGGAAGACGATCGGGCAACCGCAGGTCCGCCTCGACCGGGACCGGGCAGCGCCGCGCCTGCTCGGTCACGGCGGCGGCGAGCCCGTGGTCGGCGAGCATCCGCGGGTCCAGGCCCCGGATCAGGTCGCGCAGCTCACCGAGCGCGAGGCCGAGCTGCTCGCGGGCGTCGTCCAGCCGGGCCGCCGGGGCCGAGTTGTCGTCGACGTCGAGCCGGGCCAGCCCGAGCGACACCCCCACCGCGACCAGCCGTTGCTGGGCCCCGTCGTGCAGATCCCGTTCGATGCGGGCCCGTTCGGTCTCGAACGCCCCGACCAGCCGGGCCCGGGTGGTCGCGACGTCGGCGAGCCCGGCGCCGAGCTCGGTGCCGCGGGGACCGAGCACGGTGCGGGTGAGCGCGGCCCGGGCGCCGGCCCACGCAGTGATCGTCCACGGTGCGGCGACCAGCAGCAGCACCCCGACGATCACCAGCGGCCACGCAGCGGGATCGTCCGCGGGGGAGCCGAACAGCAGCACCGGCAGCACGAAGGAGCAGCCGAGTACGCAGGCGTCCAGCCCGGCGAGCCCGGTCGCGGAGAGCAGGGCGAACCCGATCTCCCGCCAGGTCGACGGTGCCCGCCACCGGGATCCGGGGGGCCGGGACGGAGCGGGCAGCGGCTCGTCGACCAGCCGGATCCGGTGCCGCTCCAGCACGGCCAGCAGCGGGCCCACCGCGATGGTCGCCGCGACGAGCAGCACCGCCGTGGAGACGGCGAGCGGGACCCCGCCGAGCACCAGTCCCGCGGACGGGACCGCGAACACCCCCACCACGACGACGCCGAGCGCGGCACCGGTGATCAGGTAGGCCAGTGACCGCCACGGCCATGCAGTGAGCAGGAACCGCAGCGGTCGTTGGTCCATCGCCTGCCAGGCCGTTGCGATCCGCACACCGAGAACGTAGGAGATCCCCGGTGCCTGCGCGGTAGTGCCAGGGCTACCCGGAACGTCGCGCCCGGGTGACCGCGCACGCCCGGAGTTCGCGGTCGACTCGGACCATGCACCCCACACCGTCCAAAGAGCGGCCGCCGGCACTCGAGCTGGTGGCCCTCCGGCGCCTGCACCGGTCCACCGGGTCCGCCCCGGTCCATGCCCTCGACGACGTCTCGCTACGCCTGTACCCCGGGATCCTGACCGCACTGATGGGCCCGTCCGGTTCGGGCAAGTCGACCCTGCTGCACTGCGCCGCCGGGCTGGACACTCCGACGTCGGGCCGGGTGCTGCTGGGCGGGACCGATGTCGGTGCGCTGTCCGAACGCCGTCGCACCCTGCTGCGCCGGGAACGGATCGGTGTCGTGTTCCAGGCCTACAACCTGGTCGCCTCGCTCACCGCCGCCCAGAACATCGCGCTCCCGGCCCGGCTCGCCGGGCGGCGGGTGTCGGCGGGGGCCGTGCGGGCGGCGCTGGACACCGTCGGGCTCGCCGACCGGGCCGCGCACCGGCCCGCGCAGCTGTCCGGCGGCCAGCAGCAGCGGGTCGCGATCGCCCGGGCCGTGCTGACGCGGACCGAGGTGCTGGTCGCCGACGAGCCGACCGGCTCGCTCGACTCGTCGTCGGCGGCGGCGGTGCTCGCACTGCTCCGCCGGTGCACCGAGCAGGGCACGGCGACGCTGCTGGTCACCCACGATCCGGTCGCCGCCGCACGGGCCGACGAGGTCGTGGTGCTCCGGGACGGCCGGGTGGCCGACCGGTTCGGGGTGCCCGACACGTCCGACGCGGCCGCCACGATCGCGCAGCGCCTCGCCGGGATCGGGGCGTCCCGATGATCGCCTGGGCGAACCTGCGTGTCCGCTGGCGGGAGCTGCTGGCGACGGTGCTCGCCGTCGGCACCGGGGTCGCGCTGATCGGTGCGGTACTGCTCACCGCGTCCGCCGCCCGGCCCCCGGTGCAGGAGCGTTTCGCAGCGACCGCGGCGCTGGTCGTGCCGCCGACGGTGGTGGCGTCGCACACCCCCCGGACGGATCGCCGGATCCCCTGGTCGTCCGCGGAGGCCGACGCGACGGCGGCCCGGCTGGGCACCGGACCGGGGGTGACCGGGGTGGTGATCGACCGATCGTTCCCGGCCGTCCCGATGCCCGGAGGCCGTCCGGCCGGTGATCCGGAGGACCGCGCGGGCGGGCACGGGATCGCGAGCCTCGCGCTGGGCGGGTACCGGATCGAGGGGAGCGCACCGCGCGGTCCGGACGAGATGGTTGTCGGGCGCGATCTCGGAGCCGGGCCGGGGACGACGCTGCCGGTGCTGTTCGCCGACGCGACCCGCCCGATGCGGGTCACCGGGGTGACCGACGGGCCGGGTGTGTACGTCGCCGACGAGGTGGCGGCCCGGCTCGCCCCCGGGGTCCGGACGATCGGGGTGCTGGGCGCCGTCCCACCGGCGCCGCCGGGGACGACCGTGCTGACCGGTGACGACCGGGGGGCCGTCGAGCCGGTGCAGGACTCCCGGCTGCGCCACCGGGGCACCCAGCTGCTCGTCGCACTCGGGCTGCTCACCGGGGTGACGACCGTCGTCGTCGTGTCGGCGGCGCTGTCGACCACCGTCGACGGCCGCCGCAGGGAGCTCGGGTTGCTGCGCGCCGTCGGTGCGACCCCGGGACAGATCCGGCGGACGGTGCTGGGGGAGGCCGCACTCGCCGGCGCCGCCGGGGCACTGCTCGGCACCGCCGGGGGTATCTGCCTGGCGCCGGCGCTGCACCGACTGCTCGTCGCGGCGGAGGCCGCCCGAGGAGTCGAGGCGGTCCCGCCGTCGGTGCCGTCGCTGGCCGTGGCCGCCGCGGCCGGAGTGCTGCTGTCGCTCGGCGGCGGTCTCGCCGCGTCCCGGCGGGCGGCGCGGGCCGCGCCGCCGGGGGCCGTCCCGGGCCGCACGGACGGCGAGCCGGCCGGCCGGTCGCGGACGGTCGGCGGATGCGCGGCGCTCGCCGTGGGGGCGGGGATGGCGGTCGCCACCGCGGGCGCCGCCGGCGACGACCGGGTAGGTCTCGCACTCGGAACCGGGGCGACACTGGTGATCGCGGCGGCGTTGCTGGCACCGGCCGTGCTCGGGCTGCTCGTGCGGGCCCGGCGGCCCGCCCGGGCGGCCGCGATCGCGGCGCCGGTGATCGTCGCCGTCGGGTTCGCGGTGCTGATCGGCGGATTGACGGACACGATGGCGGCCGCGTATCCCGCGGAGCGGGCGGCCGTGCTGGCCGGGACGGTGACCGTGGAGCAGGATGCCGCGCCGGGTCTGTCCGACGACACCGCCCGCGCCCTCATGGTGCCCGGCGCCCGCGTCCCGTTGCCCACCGTGCTCGTCGTGACCGGGCCGGCCGGACCGGTCGCGGTGGACGCGGTCGGGACCGACGGTGCGGTGGTCCCCGGCACGACGGTGCTGTCCGAGCCGATGGCGGACCGGCTCGGCGTCGCGGCCGGCGACCGGTTGCCCGCCCGATTCGCCGACGGGACCGACGTCGAACTGCGGATCGCGGCGGTGTCGGCGCCGGACGAGCGCCGCGGTGATGTCGCCGTCGCCCGGTCCGACGTCCGCGCACACGACCCGACGGCGCTCACCGACACCGCGTTCCTGCCGGTCGGTGCGGTGCCGGACCGGCTGCCGCCCGGGACGGTCGTCCGGGACGCCCACGCGCACGCCGTCGCCGAGTACGCGATCGACGCCCGCCTCACGACGGTGCTGGCGCTGCTGCTGGTCGCCGTCTCCGCCGGGTACGGCGGGCTCGCCGCCGTGAACACGGTCGTGACGGTCGTCCGGACCCGCCGGGACGATCTCGCGCTGCTCGGGGCGGTGGGCGCGACCCGCGGACAGCTGATCGGGATCGTCGGTGCCGAGACGGGCGCCGCGGCACTGCTCGGAGCGGTGCTGGGCGTGCTGGTCACGGCGCCGCCGCTGGCCGCGGTCGCGTCCGGGCTCGCGGTCGCCACCGGGCAGCCGGTGACGGCGGTCGTCGATCCCGGCACCGTGTTCCTCGCGATCGGGGTGTGCACGGTGGCGGCGGTGGGGGTGGCGGCGCTGTCGACGGGCCGGGCGACTCGCCGGGAGGGACCCGGCGGCGCCCGCTGGGTCAGCCGGTCTCGACCGGGAGCGTGGCGTCGGCCGTCCACTCCGACAGCGACCCGTCGTAGACGGCGACCTCCGCCCCGCTGACGACGTACGCGGCGAACGCGGGGAGAGTCGCGGCGATCCCGCCACCGCAGTAGGTGACCGTCCGCTCGGCGTCGAGGATGCCGGCCTGGTGCAGCTTCGCGGCCAGCCCGTCCTTGTCGAGGAACCGCCCGGTGGCCGGGTCGAGCAGCTCGAACAGCGGCAGGTTCGTGCTGCCGGGGATGCGTCCGCGACGGCTGTAGGGGCTGATCTCCTGCTCGCCCCGGTAGGTCGCCGGATCGAGGGCGTTGACCACCACACCGGGACCGTCGCCGGTGCTGAGCCGGCGCACCTCGTCGGTGGTGGCGATCAGCTCGGGCCGCGGGCGCGGGGTGAAGGTCGCGGATGCGGGGGCCGGCTCGCCGGACTCCGTCGGGTGCCCGGCCGCGGTCCAGGCCGCCAGCCCGCCGTCGAGCACGGACACCGCGTCGTGACCGAACGCGCGCAGCAACCACCAGAACCGGGTGGCCCAGGCGTTGCCCGCGGTGTCGTAGGCGACGACGTGTGTGCCGGCGCCGATGCCCAGCGCCCCGGCCGCCGCGGCGAACTGCTCGGCGGTCGGGACGGTCAGCGAGAACCGCCCGGCCGGGTCGGAGAACGCACCGGGGATGTCGGCGAACACCGCGCCGGGAACGTGCGCCGTGCGGAAACCCTCGATGTCGGGTGTGACCTGGTAGGGCTCACCCTCGGCGGTGGTGGCGAGCCGGGTGCTGGCATCGACGATCAGGACGTCGGGCCGGTCAGCGGCGGCTGCGAGATCGTCGGCGGAGACGAGCGGGGGCAGGATCGGGGACACGGTTGTGCTCCTTCGGGGACGGGATGGGGCGTGGTCCGGCGGGGAAGCCGGGCGGTGTGGTTGCGGAGTGGGTCGTCGTGCTGGGCCGGGTGATCGGCGGGGCGTCGTGGAGCCGGGCCGGGCGATCGCTGGGTGGGGTGTCGTGCTGGCCGGGCGATGGCGGGTCGTCGTGGATCCGGGCCGGATGATCGCCGGGTGGGGCATCGTGCCGGGCCGGGCGATGCCGGGCGGGGCGTCGAGCCGGGCCGGGCGACCGAGGGGCCGGGAATCCTGCCGGGCCGGAGCACCCGGGTGCGGTACCGATCGGCTCGTGGCGCCGGGTCAGCGGTGTGCACCCCAGCGCTGGACGCACCGGCCCCGGAGCCGGATGGGCCCCGGCTCAGCTCGGACAAGCGGCCGCGTGGACCCGCATCAGGTCGACCCAGCGCCGCCGGGTCCGGCACGGGCGCAGGTGCCCGCCCGGCCGCCGATCGGGGCGGGGGAGCGGAGCATCGGCCACGAACCGAGGCTAGGCCCGCCGCGTCGGTGCCGACAAGCGCGCCGTGGCGGTGTTCACCCGCGGCGTCGACGGTGTTCGTGCGGGGCCCTCGACCGCGGCCGGGAGCGTCCCGGACGGGAGACTAGGCTGGTCCGCGTGGCACGGATCGTCGTCCTCGACTACGGATCGGGAAATCTCCGCTCGGCCGAGCGGGCGCTGGAACGCGTCGGCGCGGACGTCACCGTCACCTCCGACTTCGACACCGCGGCCGAGGCCGACGGACTGGTCGTCCCGGGTGTCGGCGCGTTCGCGGCCTGCATGCGCGGCCTGCACGAGGTCCGCGGTCCGCAACTGATCGGGCGCCGCCTCGCCGGCGGTCGCCCGGTGCTCGGCATCTGCGTCGGGATGCAGGTGATGTTCGAGCGCGGCGTCGAGTTCGACGAGGACACCGCGGGTTGCGGGGAGTGGCCGGGCACCGTCGAACGGATCCGGGCGGACGTGCTGCCGCACATGGGCTGGAACACCGTCCGGGCCCCAGAGGGCAGCACCCTGTTCGCCGGCCTCGACGCAGAGACCCGTTTCTACTTCGTGCACTCGTTCGGCGTCCGGCGCTGGGAGCTCCAGGAGTCGCACGCGATCGCCCCGCCGACGGTGACCTGGACCCGGCACGGTGAGGACGTCGTCGCCGCCGTGGAGAACGGCACGCTCGCGGCGACCCAGTTCCACCCGGAGAAATCCGGCGACGCCGGCGCCACCGTCCTCGAGAACTGGCTGAAGTCGATCAGCTGACCGGACCTGGCCCGGCCCGGGCCCCGCATCCGCACGGGTTCACTTCGTTCGCACGGGATCGGATCCCGTGCGAACAAGGCGATCCCGTGCGAACGCGGCGACCCCGCGGCGACCCCGTGCGAAGGCGTGCGGGACCGCAGGCGGGCACCGATCGCCGCGTCGGCGCCGCCGAGCAGGGCGGGCTCGTCGGTCTGCAGGGCGAAGGACCGGGCGACCGAACCCCGACCGAGCCCCCGGCCCCGGGTCACGGAAGGGCGGGACGCCGCCGGAGGACACCGCGGAGCCCGCTCGTAGGCTGGACCGGTGAGTTTCACGTTGCTTCCCGCGGTGGACGTGGCCGACGGCGCAGCCGTCCGGCTGGTACAGGGCGAGGCCGGTACCGAGACCGGCTACGGCGAGCCCTTGGAGGCCGCGCTGACCTGGCAGCGCGACGGCGCCGAGTGGATCCATCTGGTGGACCTGGACGCCGCGTTCGGCCGCGGCTCGAACGCCGCGCTGCTGGCCGAGGTGGTCGGTCGGCTGGACGTGAAGGTCGAGCTGTCCGGCGGCATCCGGGACGACGAGTCCCTGGACCGTGCGCTGTCCACCGGCGCCGCCCGGCTCAACCTGGGCACCGCCGCGCTGGAGCAGCCGCAGTGGTGCGCGAAGGTGCTCGCCGAGCACGGTGAGCGGATCGCGATCGGGCTGGACGTCAAGATGATCGACGGCAGGCGCCGGGTCGCGTCCCGCGGCTGGACGGCCGACGGCGGCGACCTCTGGGAGACCCTCGCCCGTCTCGACGGCGACGGCGCCGCCCGCTACGTCGTCACCGACGTCTCCAAGGACGGCACCCTGACCGGTCCGAACGTCGAGCTGCTCACCGAGGTCGCGAACGCCACGAGCGCCCCGGTCGTCGCGTCGGGCGGCATCTCGGAGGTGTCCGACCTGGTCCGGCTGGCCGAGGTGGCGGCGAGCGGGGTGAACATCGAGGGCTCGATCATCGGCAAGGCGCTCTACGCCGGCCGGTTCACGCTGCCCGAGGCCCTCGATGCCGTGCGGAAGGTGGGCTGATGGGCGTCGCGGTCCGCGTCATCCCGTGCCTGGACGTCGATGCCGGGCGCGTGGTGAAGGGCGTCAACTTCAAGGAGCTGCGCGACGCCGGCGACCCGGTCGAGATGGCCAGGGTGTACGACGCCGAGGGCGCCGACGAGCTGACCTTCCTCGACGTCACCGCGTCCTCCGCGGGACGCGGGACGATGATGGACGTGGTCCGCCGGACCGCCGAGCAGGTGTTCATCCCGCTGACCGTCGGTGGCGGCATCCGCACCCCCGACGACGTCGACCGGATGCTGCGCGCAGGCGCGGACAAGGTCGGCGTGAACACCGCCGCGATCGCGCGTCCCGAGCTGCTGCACGAGATGTCGCGCCGGTTCGGCTCGCAGTGCATCGTGCTCTCGGTCGACGCCCGGCGGGTGCCCGACGGCGAGCGGCCGCAGCCCTCGGGCTACGAGGTGACCACGCACGGCGGGCGCCGCTCGGCCGGGGTGGACGCGGTGGAGTGGGCGGCCCGCGGCCAGGAGCTGGGGGTCGGCGAGATCCTGCTCAACTCGATGGACGCCGACGGCACCCGGGCCGGTTTCGATCTGGAGATGATCGAGGCCGTCCGTAAGGTGGTGGACGTGCCGGTGATCGCCTCCGGCGGCGCCGGGACCGTGGACCACTTCACCCCGGCGGTGCGGGCCGGCGCGGACGCGGTGCTCGCGGCGAGCGTCTTCCACTTCGGGACCTTGCGGATCGGCGAGGTGAAGGACGCGATGCGGACCGGCGGAGTGGAGGTTCGGTGAGCACAGCGAGCGTCCGGGTCACCGACTCGGAACTGGACCCGGCGATCGCGGCCCGGCTCAAGCGGGACGCCGACGGCCTGGTGTGCGCGGTCGTCCAGTCCCGGGCCGGTGAGGTGCTGATGGTCGGCTGGATGGACGACGAGGCGTTGCACCGCACCCTGACCACCGGCCGCGGCACCTACTGGTCGCGGTCCCGGCAGGAGTACTGGGTCAAGGGCGACACCTCGGGGCACGTCCAGCACGTGCACGAGGTCCGGCTGGACTGCGACGGCGATGCGCTGCTGGTCGTCGTCGACCAGGAGGGTCCGGCCTGCCACACCGGGACCCGGACCTGCTTCGACACCGACGTCCTGCTCGCCGGGGAGTGATCAGCCGGTGGTCACCCAGCGGATCCCGGCGGTGATCAGCGTCCCGCCGGCCCGGACCACGGTGGCCTCGGTGACCGGCAGCCATGGCAGCCGCAGCGGCAGCCGGGCCCAGCGCGGCAGCAGCCCGACCGACGCGGCGGCCAGCACCCCGTAGGGCACCCGCGCCGACAACGGCAGCGGCGGCTGGAGCAGCAGGAACCGGGCCGCGTCCCGGGCCTCGGGGGTACCCGCCAGCTCCGGTCGGTAGCGGTCGATCTGCTCGGCCAGCTCGGCGGCGCTCTCCGGCGGGTCCGGGACACCGAGCGCCCGGGCGACCCGCGCGGTGTCGGCGACGTAGCCGTCCCGGCCGTCGGCGTCCAGCGGTTCCTTGCCGTAGCGGTCGTGCGCGGCGAGGAAGCTGTCGATCTCGGCGATGTGCACCCAGCGCAGCAGGTGCGGGTCGGACGCGGAGTAGTGGCGCCCGTCCGGCGCGACGCCCTGCACCGAGGCGTGCGCCCGCTTGATCCGCTCGATCACCCGCTGCGCCTCGTCGGCCGGGCCGAACGTGGTGGCGGCGAGGAAGTAGGAGGTGCGCTGCAGGCGTCCCCACGGGTCGCCGCGGAACCCGGAGTGCCCGGCGACACCGGCCATCGCGAGCGGATGCAGGGATTGCAGCAGCAGCGCCCGGAGCCCGCCGACGAACATCGACGCGTCGCCGTGCACCCGGCGGATCGGGGCGTCCTCGGCGAACCAGCGCGGCCCGTCGGCGCCGAGGATCCGGGCCCGCCGATCGGATCCCTCGTCCCCGGCGACCCGGGAGAAGACCGCCGAACCGGCCCGCGACCGCAGGATCGCGAGCCGGTCGGTGACGGCGCCGGGGAGCCGGGGGGTGAGATCGACCATCCGTCCAGTGTGCGGGCCCGGCGCGGGCCCGGCCAGACGGATCAGTCGGATCAGGCGGTCGCGGTCACGTCGTCACGGCTGCGGCCGCGGGTGAGCAGCAGCGAACCGATCACGCAGATGGTGACGTTCGCGGCCAGCCCGACGAGCCCGGCCGGAACGCCGTAGAACGGACCCCAGCCGATCAGCGTCGTGCCACCGGCGACGACGGCGCCCGTGAGCATCCCCCAGAACGTCGGTCCGGCCGACATCCGCTTCCAGTACAGCCCGAGGATGAACACCGGCGCGAGCTGCACGATCAGCTCGAACTTCAGCACGAAGATGCTGAACAGCGTTCCCGGCGGGTTCCAGGCGATCGCCAGCAGGGCGAACACCATCGCGACGCCGACCAGCTTGCCGACCAGCACCTTGCGCTTGTCGGAGGCCTCGGGGGCGATGTAGCGGCCGTAGAGGTCACTCGACACGACCGAGGAGAACGCCAGCACCGCGGAGTCGGCGGTGGACACGATCGCGCAGACGATGCCGCCGAACAGCAGGATCATCAGCAGGTAGAACAGCACGTTGGTGGCGGCGACCTCGTTGGCGATGAGGCCGACGAGCTGCTCGGAGGCCGCGGTGTCCAGCCCGGGGAACAGCTGGATGCCCGCGATGCCGACGACGAAGACCACACCGGTGGTGACCAGCGGCATCCACGCCATGAACGCGAGCGAGCGCTTGAGCGTGCGCTCGCTGCGGGCGGAGTACACCCGCTGGATGGCGTGCGGGTACACGGCGGCGCCGAAGCCGATCATGACGATCATCGCGAACCAGTTGATCGCGTCCGAGGTCTCCGGCACGCCGACCAGCTCCGGCGAGGTCTCGGTCAGGTAGGTCGTGAGCGTCCCGAGCCCGCCGGTCAGGTAGACCGCACCGGCCAGCAGCGCACCGATGCCGACGAGCATCGCGGTGCCCTGCATGACGTCGGTCATCGCGATCGCGCGCATCCCGCCGGTCCACGAGTAGGCCAGCATGACGACGATGAACCCGACGACGCCGATCTCGTAGGGGATCGTCTCCCCGGTCAGCCCGGCGATGCCGTGCCCCATCGCGACGAGCTGTTCGAGGACGTAGTTGCCCAGGCCCCAGAGCATCAGCGCGATCGTCAGCAGGCTGAGCCGGGTGCTGCCGAAGCGGTCCCGCACGAAGTCGGTCGGGGTGACGAAGCCCTTCTGCTTGGCGAGGACGTAGAGCCGGGGCGCGAACAGCAGGTACACCGCGATGACCGCGATCATGAACGGCACCGACTGCCACCAGAGGAAGCCCTCGCGGTAGGCCTGCGGCGGGTAGCCCACCACCGAGTTCCCGCTGTACTGCGTGGCGTAGAGGGTGAAGAACAGCGTCACCATGCCGAGGCCGCCGCCCGCGGTGAAGTAGCCGCGTGCGGTGCCGGTGCCGCCGCTGCGCCCGGCATACCAGCCGATCACCAGCATGATGACGGCGTAGGCGCAGAGGATCGCGACGCCGCTGGGGCCCGCGAAGATCAGGTCGTTCATCGGTCGTCACCCCGCTCCGCTGCTGCTTCCGCTGCTGCCGCCGTCTCGGCCGGTTCGGCGATGTTCCAGCGGCGCATGCAGATCCATGACACGAACCCGGCGAACGCGAGCGTGCTGGCGACCGAGATCGCGAACCAGAACGGCACCCCGAACACCAGCGGCTCGATCAGCCCGGTCGGATACCAGACCGGGGTTCCGGCGAGCACGATCACCAGCAGCACGGCGAACAGCCAGGGTGAGCGGATCGGTTCGCGTTCCCCGGGCGGGGTCGTCGGTTCGGATGGGGGATGGTCCACGTCAGGCACTCCTCGGCGGCGTCGTCGGGGGGTCGGTTCGGTGTCGGGCGGGATCGGAGGCGCCGGATCAGGAGCGCCGGATCAGGGCCGGATCAGGACGGCCGGGACTCGGCGGTGACCGCGTCCCGGACGACCTCCCGGGCGGCCCGCAGGTGGGCGGTCATGACGGCGCGGGCCCAGTCGGCGTCGCCGGCCTCGATCGCGGCGACGAGATCCCGGTGCTGTGCGAAGCTGCGGTCGAGCCGGGCGGGGGTGTAGCGCCGGATGGTGCTCTGCACGAGCGGAGCCTCGACGACACGGGCGACGAGCTCCGGCAGCACCCGCCGTCCACCCGCGCGGTGCACCTCCCGGTGGAACTCCAGGTTCAACCGGGTGATCGCGGGATAGTCCGGTGGGGTCCGCAGCGCCTCCATGAGGTCGCAGAGCTCGTGCAGCCGGTCGAGATCGGCACGCCCGGAGACGGCGGCGCGGGCGGCGGCGTGCCCCTCCAGTACGACCCGCAGGTCGAAGAGCTCGTCGAGATCGTCGGCGTCCCAGCCGACGACGACGGCACCGCGCCGTGGCGCGATCTCGGCGAGCCCGTCGGCGGCGAGCCTGCGGATCGCCTCCCGCACCGGGGTCCGGCTGGTGCCCTGAGCGGCGGCGATCTCCTCCTCGCGCAACCAGGCGCCCGCCGGGCGGAGCCCGTCCAGGATCTCCGCCCGGAGGGTGGCGTGCACCCGGTCCGCCGCCTGTTCTCCGGCGCCCGGGACGACGTCGTCCCCGGTCACACGACCACCTCCTACGATTGTGCACAAGATAGAGGCGGATTAGGCGGTTATCAACCGTTGACGGCCGATTTGCGCGGTGCGGAGGTCGCGATTGTGTACGAGACAGTGGATCCGCTGACGGCGATGAGGGCCGCCACGGCGAGCGCGAACCCGCTGAGCAGGCCGGTCAGGTCGGCGAGCCCGAGCAGTGCCCCACTGCCCCCGGCCGTGGTGGTCATCGCGGTCGCGGCGGCCCAGAGCCCTGCGGCGAAGGGCGCCGAGCTCCCGGCCCAGGCCGCGATCACGGTCGACGGGCCGGCCCGCCCGGCGGCGAGTGCGAGCACCGCGACGACCCCGGTGACGGCCAGTCCCGCGTGCACCACGCCGACCGCGACCCCGGTGAACGAGCCGGACCCGGCGGCGTCGATCAGCTGCAATGCCGCCGAGACCGTTCCGAAGACGGCGCCACCGCCCGCGGTCGCGCGCAGCAGGGCGCGCACCGGCTCGGGCACCGGCGACGGGGTGACGGCCGCCCGCCACCAGCGGTCCCGCACGAACAGCGCGAACGCGGCGAGCAGGAAGACCCCTTGGACGGCGAATCCGGAGTAGACCGTCGGGGTGACCCAGCCGGCGATCCCGTCAGCCGGGTCGGAGGTGACCAGCGGGACGAGCGGGGCGACCAGCACGGTGGGCAGCAGCAGCCCGGTCCCGACCCAGCCGGGCAGCAGGACGACCACGGCGGGCGCGCGCAGCGCCCACCGGGTCCCGAGCACCGCGGCCAGGCCGCTCACGCAGATGGCGAGCAGCACGGTGACGGCGTTGGCGACGAGGAACGAGGTGTCCTGCAGCAGGTTCGGGTCCTCGATCCCGAGCGGGTTCCCGCTCAGCCAGGAGATCTTCAGCCAGAGATAGGGCAGCGTGCCGGCGGCGGCTCCGAGGCCGAGTACCCGGCGGGCGGTGATGGTGTCGGTCATGTCGTCGAGACTGCGCGGCCCGGGGCCGGCGCGGATCCCGCCGGCGAGGGGACCTGCTCCCCCGTGGGAGGGAGCCCGTGACGTCGCCGATCTGCGACGATCTCCGTCGTGACAGCAGGACGGGCCGCGCGGCGGGCACTGCACGTCCTGCTGGGCGCGGTGGTACTGCTGCCCTACGCCGGACTGGCCTGGCTGCTGGCCGGCATCGTGGCCTCCGGCGTGGGCCCGGTCGCGGTGACCCTGCTGGTGGGACCGGCCGTGCTGGTGGGCGCCGGGGTGCTGGTGCTGCCCGGGGTCCGTGAGCTGGCGACCGCCGCCGCCCGCACGCTGCTCGACCCGGCACCGGGCGAGCTGCCGGAGCCCGCTCCCGCACCCGGCGCCGGCGGACGGGTCCGGGCCGCCGGGTGGCTGCTGTTCTGCGTCGTCTGCGGGACGCTCGGCGCCGCGACGGTGCTGCTGGTGATCCCGCAGTCGGTCGGCCTGCTGAGCGCTCCCTGGCAGCCGCTGCCGGGGCTGCCGACCGGGGCCGACGCCTGGTGGACCCCGGTCGCCGGTCTGGCCCTGCTGCCGGTGGCCGTCGTCGTCCCGGTGCTGCTGGGCGGCCTGCAGGCTCGGCTCGCGCCGCGCATGCTCGGCCCCACCCCCGCCGAGCGGCTCGCCGCCGAGCTGCTGCGCACCCGGGAGCGCGCCGACCGGCAGGCCGGGCGGGCCCGGCTGGCCCGCGAGCTGCACGATTCGGTCGGGCACGCGCTGACCGTGACCACGCTGCAGGCCGGTGCGGCGGCGACCGTGCTCGACTCCGATCCGGCGTTCGTCCGGCGGGCGCTGGAGAGCATCGCCGAGACCGGCCGCGCCGCGCTCGACGATCTCGATCACGTACTCGGCGTGCTCCGGGACGACGAGGGCGGCGGGCCCGCGTCGTCCGCCCCGGTGCGCGACCTGGACGCGCTCGACGGTCTGCTGGCCGGAGCCCGCACCGCGGGCATGGACCTGTCCGCCGAGGTGGACAGCGTCGCGGGCATCCCGGCGACGGTCTCCCGGGAGCTCTACCGGCTGGCCCAGGAGGCCCTGACGAACGCCCTGCGGCACGCCGATCCGGGACCGGTCGAGCTGTGCCTGCGCCGCGGCCCGGACGGTGTGGAACTGCGGGTGGTCAATCCGGCGGGCGGCCAGGGACCGGGCACACGGCAGGGCCGGGGACTCGCCGGTGCGGCCGAACGGGTGGCGCTGCTCGGTGGCACGCTGAGCGCCGCCCCGCACGGCGGACGCTGGGTGCTGCGGGCGAGCCTGCCGGTGCAGGGGGGTGCCCGATGACCGTCCGGGTGCTGCTGGTGGACGACGAGGAACTGGTCCGCACCGGCCTGCGGGCCGTCATCGGGGCCGAGCCCGATCTGGAGGTCGTCGGCCTGGTCCGGCGGCTGCGACCGGACGTCGTCCTGATGGACGTGCGGATGCCCGCGGTGGACGGGATCACCGCGACCCGCGAGCTGCTTCGCCGGCCGGATCCGCCGCGGGTGCTCGTGCTGACCACGTTCGGCCACGACCGCTACGTCTACGACGCACTGCGCGCCGGCGCCACCGGCTTCCTGCTGAAGCGGACCCCGCCGCGCGACATCGTCCGGGCGGTGCACACGGTCGTGACGGGGGAGTCGCTGCTGTTCCCGGCCGCGGTCCGGGAGCTGGTGGCCGGCTTCGCGGGTGACGGCGGCGACCGGCTGGCCGGTGCCGGGCTCACCGCCCGCGAGGGCGACGTGCTGCGCCTGGTGGCCCGTGGCCTGTCCAACGCCGAGATCGCCGCCGAGCTGCACCTCGGTGTCGAGACGATCAAGACGCACGTCGCCGGTGTGCTGGCGAAGACCGGCTCGCGGGACCGCACCCAGGCCGTCGTCGCCGCCTACGAGTCCGGCTTCGTCGACCCGCGGTTCCCGGCCGGGTGAGCGCCTGTGCGGGCCGGGCTTCACCCCGCCGTCCGCGTCCGGCGGGCTCGGGGACAATGGGTCGCATGACCGCGAGCTCCACCACCACGTCCGTCCCCGTGGCCGCGTTGGGTGCGGTGAGCCCGAGTCGCGAGGAGTTCCACGAGCTCGCCCGCGAGCACCGGGTCATCCCGGTGAGCCGTCGGCTGCTCGCCGACGACGAGACCCCGGTCGGGGTCTACCGCAAGCTCGCGCAGGGGGCCGCCGGGACGTTCCTGCTCGAGTCCGCCGAGAACGGGCGGTCCTGGTCGCGCTGGTCGTTCGTCGGGGCCCGCAGCGCCGCCGCGCTGACCGCTGTGGACGGCGAGCTGCGCTGGACGGGTGAGGTCCCGGACGGGCTGCCGACGACCGGCGACCCGCTGGAGGCACTGCGCTCGGTGATCACCGAGCTGCACTCCGAGCCACTGCCCGGGCTGCCGCCGCTGACCGGCGGGATGGTCGGTTACCTGGGCTACGACATCGTCCGCCGGGTGGAGCGGATCGCCGACCCGGACACCCCGGCCGTCGACGACCTGCAGCTCCCCGAGCTGGTGATGCTGCTGGCCACCGACCTGGCGGCGCTCGACCACCACGAGGGCACGATCACGCTGATCGCCAACGCGATCAACTGGGATGCCACCGACGCCCGGGTCGACCAGGCCTACGACGACGCGGTCGCCCGGCTGGACCGGATGACCGGCGAGCTGGCGGCGCCCGCGGCGAGCACGGTGGCGATGTACCGGCCGGGCGAGCCGGAGTTCACCCGCCGTCGCACCCCGGAGCAGCATCACGCCGCGATCGAGGTCGCGAAGGAGCAGATCCGGGCCGGCGAGGCCTTCCAGATCGTGCTGTCCCAGCGGTTCGAGATGCCGTGCGCGGCCGATCCGCTCGAGGTGTACCGGGTGCTGCGCACGACGAACCCGAGCCCGTACATGTACCTGCTGAGGCTGGAGGACGCCGCCGGTGGCGAGCCGTTCTCGATCGTCGGGTCCAGCCCGGAGGCGCTGGTCACGGTGCTCGACGGGCGCGCGACCACGCACCCGATCGCGGGCACCCGCTGGCGCGGTGCCACCGAGGAGGAGGACCAGCAGCTGGAGAAGGACCTGCGCGGCGACGAGAAGGAACGCGCCGAGCACCTCATGCTGGTCGACCTGGGCCGCAACGACCTGGGCCGGGTCTGCGAGCCGGGCACGGTGACGGTCCGGAACTTCTTCGAGATCGAGCGCTACAGCCACGTCATGCACCTGGTGTCCACGGTGACCGGGCTGCTGCGCGCGGGCCGGACCGCCTTCGACGCCGTCCTCGCCTGCTTCCCGGCCGGCACCCTGTCCGGCGCGCCGAAGGTGCGCGCGATGCAGGTGATCGACCGGTTGGAGCCGACCCGGCGCGGGCAGTACGGCGGCATCGTCGGCTACCTGGACTTCGCCGGTAACGCCGACACCGCGATCGCGATCCGCACGGCGCTGATCCGCAGCGGCACGGCGTACGTGCAGGCAGGCGGCGGGATCGTCGCCGATTCGGATCCGGCCGCTGAGGACGCGGAGTGCCTGAACAAGGCCAGGGCGGTGCTCTCCGCCGTCGCGGCGGCCGGTTCGCTGCGACCGCCCGAGGGCAGCGCATGACGGCCGGCGGAGCCGTCCGCGACGACCGTCGCGGCCTCGGGATCGTGGTGCTCGGGCTGCTGCTCGGAGCCGCGGCACTGTGGGGCTCGGGGACGGCGCCGTGGTTCACCGTCGACGTGCCGACCGCGACCCGCGGCACGGTGGCGGCCTCGGCGACCGGCGCCCAGCTGCAGCCGAGCGTCACCGCGGTGGCGGCACTGCTGGTCGCCGCGGTGGCGGCACTGATCGCGCTGTCCGGGATCGCGCGGCGGCTGCTCGGCGTGCTGGTGGTGCTCGGTGCGGGTGCGGCCGTCGCGCTGACCGTGCGCCTGGTCGCGGTGCCCCCGACCCCGGCCGAGCTCGCCTCCGCGCGGGCCGGATTGAACACCGGCGGAGCGCCGGAGGGCATCGGCGCGGTCGAGGCGACACCCTGGCCGTGGCTGGCGGTGGCCGGTGGTGTGATCGCGCTGATCGCCGCCGTGCTGCTGGTGATCCGGGAGCCCCGGCTGCCGAAGCTCGGCTCCCGTTACGCCGCACCTGGGGCGAAAGCCCCGGAGACGGACCCGGACCGGGCGGCCTGGGAGCGGCTCGACGCGGGCGGCGACCCGACCGTCGGGCCGCGTGAGAGCGACAACTAGCATGACGCCGACGACCGGGCCGATGGCCGGTGGAGGAGGATTCGACGCGGTGGGCCAGAACGAGAACGGCGGGCCGGTGCCCAGCGTACTGGAGTCCATCGTGGACGGTGTCCGCGCGGACCTCGCCGAACGCGAACGCGCCGTCGACCTGGCGGAGATCAAGCGCCGGGCGGCAGCGGCCGCCCCGCCCCGCGACGCGATGGCGGCGATGCGCGAGCCGGGTGTCGGTGTCATCGCCGAGGTGAAGCGGGCCAGCCCCTCCAAGGGTGCGCTGGCCGACATCGCGGATCCCGCGGAGCTGGCCGAGGCCTACGCCGCGAACGGCGCCCGGATGATCAGTGTGCTCACCGAGGAGCGCCGCTTCGGCGGCTCGCTCGCCGACCTCGACGCGGTGCGCGCGCGGGTCGACGTCCCGGTGCTGCGCAAGGAC
Source organism: Pseudonocardia autotrophica (assembly GCF_003945385.1). Lineage (NCBI taxonomy): Bacteria > Bacillati > Actinomycetota > Actinomycetes > Pseudonocardiales > Pseudonocardiaceae > Pseudonocardia > Pseudonocardia autotrophica. The sequence goes on along the minus strand of NZ_AP018920.1, from coordinate 4,468,806 downwards.
TTCATCGTGACGCCGTACCAGGTGCACGAGGCCAGGGCGCACGGCGCCGACGTGGTGCTGCTGATCGTCGCCGCGCTGGAGCAGCCGGTGCTGGCGTCGCTGTTGGACCGGGTCGAGTCGCTCGGAATGACCCCGCTGGTCGAGGTGCACACCGAGGAGGAGTGTGACCGCGCGCTGGAGGCCGGGGCGACGCTGATCGGGGTGAACTCGCGCAACCTGCACACGCTCGAGGTGAACCGCTCGGTGTTCGGCCAGATCGCGCCCGGCCTGCCGTCGAACGTGATCAAGGTGGCCGAGTCCGGCGTCCGCGGCCCGGGTGACCTGCTCACCTACGCCGGCTGGGGCGCCGACGCGGTGCTCGTCGGCGAGGGCCTGGTCACCAGCGGTGACCCGGCGGCTGCGGTGCGTGGGCTGGTCGCGGCGGGCTTCCACCCGTCCTGCAGCCGCACCGGGGCCTGAGATGCTCACGACCGTCCTCGCGTCCATCCCCAGCCCGGACCGCGGGGTGTGGCACCTCGGTCCGATCCCGATCCGGGCGTACGCGCTGTGCATCATCGCCGGTATCGCGGTCGCGTTGTGGTGGGGCGAGCGCAGGCTGGTCGCCCGCGGCGGGCGGCCCGGCACGGTGCTCGACGTCGCCGTGTGGGCGGTCCCCTTCGGCCTGCTCGGGGGCCGGCTCTACCACGTCGCCACCGACTGGCACGTCTACTTCGGGCCCGGCGGTGACCCCTGGGGTGCGCTGGCGATCTGGAACGGCGGGCTGGGCATCTGGGGCGCGGTCGCGCTCGGCGGTGTCGGAGCCTGGATCGGCTGCCGGCGCTACGGCGTGCCGCTGCCGGTGTTCGCCGACGCCGTCGCCCCGGGCATCGTGGTGGCGCAGGCGATCGGGCGGCTCGGGAACTGGTTCAACCAGGAGCTGTACGGCGGGCCGACCACCCTGCCCTGGGGGCTGGAGATCTACCGGCGGGTCGACCCGGGGACCGGGTTGGAGGACCCGATCGGCGGTGTCGTGCTGGACCCGACGCCGATCGCGATCGTGCATCCCACGTTCCTCTACGAGCTGCTGTGGAATCTCGTCGTCGCCGCGCTCGTCGTGTACGCGGACCGGCGGTTCCGGCTCGGCCACGGCCGTGCGTTCGCCGTCTACGTCGCGGGCTACACCTTCGGCCGGTTCTTCATCGAGCTGATGCGCACCGACCCCGCCACCCGGGTCCTCGGCGACCTGCGGATCAACGTGGTCGTGTCCGCCGTGCTGTTCGCCGGAGCGATCGCGTACCTGGTGCTCGCACCGAAGGGGCGCGAGGAATTCTCCCAGCCGGATCCGGAGGAGAGTCCCGCGACCAAGGAGGGCGCGTGAGGGGTGGGACAGCAACCGCCCACGCTGCTGGCAAAGCGTGGTTCGCCGGCGACCACCGACACGCTCGTCCACTCATCGTGTAAGAGCACCTGCCCTTCGTCGAGCCCCGGAACCGGGACGTCCGCGAGAGTGAACAGGTCGGCTGCCACGTTGGGATCGGGGCACGCGAACAGCCGTAACTCGCGTGATCGGACGGGAATCCGAGTCGTACTCATGGGCTCTCCTGCGGCGCTCTATCGACAACTGGGCATGGTGCGGACGACGCTGTCCAGGAATGCGGACGTCTGGTGGCCAGCCACTACGGCCGGGACTCCGACGGCACGGGAGCAGAGGTGATAGCGCTCGCGCGTAAGTGAGGGGTGGACGCCGGTTCCGCCGAACGCCCCTGCCGGGGTACGCCCGGCACTAGTCTGTGGATCTCCCGAGATCCCCGGAGGACCAGGTGTCCCGTCCCGCCCCACTCTTGTCCGCCCTGGTCACCGTGGGTGCTCTGCTCGCCGGGTGTGGGAGCGGCGCCGCGGATCCGGCGAGTCCCTTCCCGGAGCGACCGGCCGACATCGACGTGTCCACCGTCGACATGTGCCGGGCGCTCACCGTGGGGGAGCAGGCCGAGCTGGGTGTCGAGCCGGGGGAGGCCAGTACCAGGGAGCTGTCCAACGGGCCGACCCGCATCTGTGGGTGGATCAACTACGACGACGGCTACAGCTACGGCGTCCAGACGATCGCCGACGGTGCGGTGGTCGCGGTGGGCGGTGCCGACTCCACCGTCGATGTCCTCGACGGGTACGGGGTGGTCGTCGAGTCGACGGACGGGACGTCGATGCCGTTGTGCACCCTCTACGTCGACGTCTCCGACGTGGAGGCGATCCGGGTCCAGGTGCGTGCGACCAAGGACGATGCGAGCGGCATCCCGTCGTTCGACACGGTGTGCGGCCGGGCCCGGGACGTCGCATCGAAGGCGATCCGGAATCTCGGCGCGGCAGCGCCCTGATCGTTCACGGGAGTGAACCGGTTCCCCGGAGCGGGCCTCGCGGGCGGTCGAGCTTCCTACGGTCGCCGGTATGGACATCGACGCACGACTGCCCCGTGGGACCGCCTCGGACAGCCTGATGACGCAGATCGACATCGGTAACGTGCTGCAGGTCCGAGATGCCCTCGCCGAACAGTCCCGGTCCATCCGGCAGGCGCTCCGCGCTGCGGACTCGCTCAGGCACATCGACCGCTGCGGCGATGACCCGGTGTCGAGGGACGCGCAGAAAATGTTCCAGCGCGAGATCGGAGAGATCTTCGCGGCCCAGAAGGCACACATGGCCGAGCTGGACGAGGCGTGCGACCGGCTGGGTGAGGCAGCCCGGCAATACGGTTTGGTCGAGGACGAGGCTGTCGACTCGTTCCGCTCCACCGGTGTCCCGCAGGGCGACCGGGCTGGGGGATAGGGCAACCGCAGGCACTGGCGCTGCCCTCGGGCCCATGCGGCGGACTCCCGACCCGATCGAGACCGCCGGCCACCGGATCGGCCCGAACGAGCGCCGCTGCGTGGGTAGGACGGTAACCGACAGGGGCAGGCTCAACCTTCGTCGATGTCCACTCCGACGTGGGCATTGAGCCATTCCGCAAGCGGCGCAAGTCGATGCCAGGCATCGGCGACGCGCTCGTCGAGGCCTGGTGCGTGCAGATCGTCGGCGGGCGGCCAGGAGCACCACACGTAGAGACTCCGGTGGCGCAGCAGGTCGAGCCGTGGGTGATCGGCGGACACGCCACGGGGCCGGGTCTTGAGCCGTTGCCCGGCGACGGTGAAACCCTCGTTGAGGAGCGACGTGACGATCCGTGCCAGCTCCGGCCCGCGATGGTCGTCGTCGACCGCAGCGCGGTAACGCGCCACCTGCGTCGGGACCATCGCGTAGTAGCCCGTGGCGACCATCAGTCCGTCTGCTGAGACCTGCACGTAGTTGGCCCCGGCCGTGGCGCCGCACTGGGTCTTGTACGGCTCCCGGCCCGGCGAGAACCGTAGGTCTCGGTACGGCCGGAACACCTTGCCCGCGCCGAACTCGGGTTCCAGGTCCGCGAGGAGGTCCAGCATCGGCGCACGGACCTGCGCTTCGTAGATCGCGCGATTATCGGTCCAGTACGCCTTCGAGTTGTCGGCTTCGAGCCCCTCGTAGAAGTCGACCACCGCTTCTCCGAAACCGCGGAAACGCTTGCCGGACATGGCGGTCACCGTACTCCGGCCAGGGGCGGGGCCTGCTCCGCGGCCGGGCTCGGGAAGCCGGGCAACCGTTGACCGCTCCGCTGCGGCCCGCAGCGCCGGAGACGCGGTCTCGCCACGTCCTGAACAGGGAGTCAGAGGGAGCGCCGGTGCGCCGCTGCGGGACCGCAGCCGTCGAGTGCGAACAACCGGACGTTGCACGGGTGGCGCGGGTTTCCGTGCTGTGACCAGCACTTCTTGCAGTGGCCGGTCCCATCGTCGACGTGCTCGGCGAGCAGCCGTCGCACGGCGCCGGGTTGCCTGCGGAAGAGCTCTGCGGCGACCGGTCGCCACGCCCGTCCCGTCGGCTCCACAACAGGTCGGGCACCGCGTCGCTCCCGGTGTCCGTCGTCGATCGTCATCCGGCGTCCGTGCATGGCCGGCCGGCTCCGCCCGGACCATCGCGTGCGCGACCGATCTGCGGTTCGCCCGTACCGGGACGTGTCGGCTCGCCGACGACGCAACCGGAATCCGGCGTTGCGCTTCGAGTCCACCCGCGCAGCCGACGACGCAGACGACCCGACCAGGTAGGTCGCGGTGCGGTTCCACGGACGCCCCACGGGGTGCGGACGTTCTCCGGTCGATGACGGTGGTATCGGTCCGGCCCGGAGGTCGATGCAGGCTGGGCCGGCCGAGCCGGCGATCCGACGACGTGAGGCACTCCTCGAGCGTCGACGGAGTGGTATCCCCTCAACAGGGCACACGTGGGGGCACAGTTGGACGGTCGCCGTCTCGTGAATCACCACGGAGGGCTTTGGCCTAGACTGCCTCGATCGACGAGTTCGGCGAGAATCGGACCCGACCCGCCCAGGTCGCCGAACGTCCTGCCATCGACGCCGTCTCGGACAATTGTGAGCTTGGTGGAGTGCCCGTGCCCGTTTCGGATTCCCGAGCTCGAACTGCGCTGATCGAAGCGTCCGGACTGGCGGGTCTACCGACCGAGCTCGTCGAGCTGGTACGGGTCGGATCGAATTCGGTGTATCGGATCGACTCGGATTTCATCGGTCGCGTCGCTCCGGACCTGACTTTCCGGGCGAACGCCGAGCGGCAGGTGCGGGTGGCACGCTGGCTGGAACGGATCGGCTTCCCGGCCACCCGCGCGCTGCCCGTCGAACAGCCGATCGAGGCGTCCGGCCGGGTGGTGACGCTGTGGGGATCAGTCTGCCGGAACGACGTGTACGCACCCATCGGCGACGTCGCGCGACTGATCCGCGACCTGCACAGCCTTGACGTTCCGTCGGATATCGACCTCCCCGCGCTGCGACCGTTCGGCGCCCCCGGCGATCAGCTGCCTGCCCTGCCGGATCTGTCCGCGGTCAACAGTGCCTTCCTCCGGGAGCGGATCGAATGGGCGCGCGAGGCATTCCCGTTGTTGCCGTTCACGCTTCCTCGCGGTGTGATCCACGGGGACGCGAATGTCGGCAACGTGCTTCTCGGGGACGACGGGCAGGCGGTACTCATCGACCTGGACAGCTTCGCCGTCGGCGCGCGTGAATGGGATCTGATCCAAACCGCGCTGTTCCATGACCGGCTCGGCTGGCACACATGCGAGGAATACCGAACGTTCGTCGAGGTCTACGGGTACGACCTGACGACGTGGGAGGGGTACTCCGCCCTCGCCGACATGCGGGAGATCGCCATGACGACGTGGCTCGGCCGCAAGGCCGGCGAGTCCGCGGCGACGTCGGAGGAAGCGGAGAAGCGGATCACCGCCATCCGGACCGGCGCGAGCCGACGGGACTGGGGCGCCTACTGAGCCACGCTCGCCGGCGGTGACCACAGCCGGGCGGCCCGCACCCGGCCGACGAACTCTCGCGCGACACCGCTGGTCCGGTACCGGGCGAGACGCTCGCGGAACTCGGTGACGTAGCTGTGGCACCGGACCGAGTCCAGGCCCTCACCGGCCGTGATCGCCTGCTCCGCGACACGGCACCCTTCCTCGACATCGCCCTGGTCGAGGTGTGCATGGGCAAGGACCATCGACACGAAGAAGTCACTGCGCGCGCAGGAGCCGGATGCCGAGTCGAGTGCCTGGGTCGCGTGCTCGATCGCCGGCGCCGGACGGCCGAGGTCCCGTTGGCAGTGCCCCAACTCGGCGGCCAGCTCGGCGCCGTCGAAGTAGCCGATCCACTCCGGTCCTTCACCGGGGGTGTGTCGCCCGAAGTGTCGGACGGCGTCGTCCATCGCGCGCTCGCACGCGCTCGCGTCACCGATCCGGGCCAGGGCGCGTGCCTCCATGACGTGGAAATGCGCCGTCAGGATCGGCACGGCACCGTTGTCGGTCCCGAGCCGCGCCGCGCGAGCCATGGCGGCCGCTTCCCGGTGTCGGCCCAGGAAACTCGCCTGATGACTCATCGCGTCCAGGATGCTCGCGGACAGCAGGCGATCCTGTCCCGCATCGGCGAGACCTAGAGCCTGGATGAAGTAGCGCTGCGCGAGTCCGTGACGACCGGCGTCGTAGGACATCCACGCGGCGAGCTGCGTCAGCTCGCCGGCCGCGGAGAACAGCCGCTCTCTGACGTCCGCCCGTCCTTCGGATCTCAGGAGTTTCGGGAGAACGGTCCGGAGGTAGTGCACCAGTGCTGTGCGCGCATGAGCCCCGCCGAACATGCCGTCCAGCCGGTCGAACGTCTGCCGCATCGTTCGGAGCCGGTCCACATCGGATGCGCCGATCCGGACGGTGGCGTCCGATCCGATGACGGGGTGTCGGCTCCCGACCAGCCACGCCAGCGCCGCATCGTTCCACGCCGCGATGCATTCGGTCGTCTCGCCGAACCGCGCGGCGCCGGAGAGGTCGGCTTCCAGAAGCTCGACGAGCGTCGTCACCCCCTGCTCGGGGTCGTCCGGGTACGACAGTCCGACATCAGGTGACACGGTGTACGACACACGGAAGCCGAGCTCGTCGGGGGAGACGATGCGGCCGAGTCGCGTCCCGAGCGCTTCCCGGATGGCGTCGTGGGTCACCTCGTCGCGCGGGGTGACCCCGTTGAGCCACCGGCTGACGTAGGTGTGCGTGTAACTGCGCCCCGCCGTGCGAGCGGCCGCCGTCTCGTTGACGGCCCGCGTGAAGCGCTTCCGACCGATCGTGCCGCCGCGGTCCAGGAACCCGGCGTCGGTCATCAGCGCGACAAGACGCTCGTTCGTCGGCACCGACCAATCACCTCCGTCCGGCGGCTACCCCGGTGTGGCCCCCGCTGCGACCTGTCGACGGCACGCCCGGAGATCTGCCTCGATGCCACGGCACCGGAACAGTTGTCGAGACCCGGACCCTATCGTCGTGAGGCAGTCCCGTCAGGCCGCTCGAGCTGATGCCCGTCGTTCCCGGAACGCCGGACGACCCCACGCCTGCCGGTGAACAGGTCACCGCCTCCGGACGGCCGCGGAGCACTCCTCCGGACGAGCCTTCACACAGCCCGGGCCCTGAATCGGTCCAGTGCCGCGTAGAGCCCCAGCCCCAGCACGGCGCCCGCGACGTCGGTGAGCCCGTCGAGCAGGTCCCCGCTGCGACCCAGCGGCAGCAATGCCTGCAGTACCTCGGAGGCCGCCGCGTACACCGTGAGGCCCGCCAGCAGTGGCCACGGGCGGATCCCCGCGGTCCGCCCGGTGAACGCGAGCAGCGCGAACAATGCCAGGTGAACGACCTTGTCGGTGCCCGGTGGCGCGGTCGGCACCCCGGCCGCGGGGGTGAAGAGCACCACCAGGCTCAGCAGCAGCGCGAGGACGAACGGCTGGACACGCACCGGCTCAGTCTGCCGGTCGATCCGGCGGGCCGAGCCGCCCGGTCCGGCAGTCGGGTGGCGGTCGGGTGGCTACCGGTCGGCTGCACGGCGCGAACCGGACACCGACAGGCCGTGCCGCCGGAACCTGATCGTTCCAGAACGGGGCTAGGGTGGGCGCCGTGACACGTCGAACCAAGATCGTCTGCACCATCGGTCCGGCCACCGCGACGCCGGACCGGATCCGGGACCTCGTCGACGCCGGGATGGACGTGGCGCGGCTGAATTTCAGCCACGGCGACCGCGAGGACCACAAGCGCGTCTACGACCTGATCCGCGCCGCGGCCGACGCGACCGGCCGCGCGGTCGGGATCCTGGCCGACCTGCAGGGCCCGAAGATCCGGCTCGGCCGCTTCACCGACGGCCCCACCGAGTGGCGCACCGGCGAGGAGATCCGGATCACCGTCGACGACGTCGCCGGCACCCACGACCGCGTCTCCACCACCTACAAGGGCCTCGCGCAGGATGCGAAGGTCGACGACCGGCTGCTCGTCGACGACGGCAAGGTCGGCCTGCGGGTCGTCGCCATCGAGGGCAACGACGTCGTCTGCCGGGTCACCGAGGGCGGCCCGGTCTCGGACAACAAGGGCCTGAACCTGCCGGGCATGAACATCACGGTGCCCGCGCTCAGCGACAAGGACGTCTCCGACCTCGAGTTCGCGCTGTCGCTGCGGGTCGATGTCGTCGCGCTCTCGTTCGTCCGCAGCCCCGCGGACATCGACCTCGTCCACAAGATCATGGACAACACCGGCCGCGGCCGGGTCCCGGTGATCGCCAAGCTGGAGAAGCCGGAGGCCGTCGACAACCTGGAGGCCATCGTCCTGGCCTTCGACGGGATCATGGTCGCCCGCGGTGACCTCGGCGTCGAGCTGCCGCTGCAGAACGTGCCGCTGGTGCAGAAGCGGGCCATCCAGATCGCCCGGGAGAACGCCAAGCCGGTCATCGTCGCGACCCAGATGCTGGACTCGATGATCTCCAACTCGCGTCCGACCCGGGCCGAGACCTCGGACGTGGCGAACGCGGTGCTCGACGGCACCGACGCCGTCATGCTGTCCGGCGAGACCAGCGTCGGGCGGTACCCGATCAAGACCGTCCGGACGATGGCCGAGATCGTCGAGGCCGTCGAGGCCGGCCCGGCGACCGTCCCGCCGCTGAACCACGTTCCGCGCACGAAGCGGGGTGTGCTGTCCTACGCCGCCCGCGACATCGGCGAGCGGCTCTCGGCGCGGGCGCTGGTCGCGTTCTCCCAGTCCGGGGACACCGTGCGCCGGCTCGCCCGGCTGCACACCCGGCTGCCGCTGCTGGCCTTCACCCCGGAGCCCGCGGTGCGCAGCCAGCTCGCGATGACCTGGGGCGTGGAGACGTTCCTGGTCGACCGGGTCGACTCCACCGACGCCATGGTCCGCCAGGTCGATCACGCGATCCTGTCGATCGGCCGGTTCAAGGCAGGTGACCTGGTGGTGATCGTCGCCGGCTCGCCGCCCGCCACGGTCGGCTCGACCAACCTGATCCGGGTGCACCGCCTCGGCGAGGACGACCACGCCTGAGGAACCGGCATACTCCGTCCCCGTGAGCGCCCAACCCGAACCCGCGCCCGGACCGACCGCCGTCGACGGTGTGCCGCGCGGCCAGGCCGTACTCGACGACCTGGTCGCGTTGCTCGACCTGGAACGCCTGGAGGACAACCTCTTCCGTGGGGTCAGCCCGCCGGTGTCGCTGCCCAGGGTGTTCGGTGGGCAGGTGGCCGGGCAGGCGCTCGTCGCGGCCGGCCGGACGGTCCCCGAGGACCGGGGGGTGCACTCGCTGCACGCCTACTTCATCCGGCCGGGGGACCCGAGCATCCCGATCGTCTACGAGACCGAGCGGGTGCGCGACGGCCGCTCCTTCACCACCCGCAGGGTGCTGGCGGTCCAGCGCGGTGAGGCGATCTTCGCGCTGTCCGCGTCGTTCCAGCTGGAGCAGCACGGGCTGGTGCACTCCGAGCCGATGCCGGTCGGTCTGCCCGCCCCGGACGAGCTCGACGACCTGGGCGCCCGGGCGGTGCGCGGCGAGAGCAGCTGGATGTCCGGTCTGCCCCGGCCGCTGGACATCCGGCTGATCGGCGAGCCGCCGCGGTCGCGCAGCACGGGGCCGAGCGAGGAGCCGACCCGGCTCTGGCTGCGCGCCGACGGCGAGCTGCCCGACGAGCGATTGCTGCACGTCTGCCTGCTCACCTACGCCAGCGACCTGACCTTGCTCGGCTCGGTACTCGCCCGGCACCCGGCGCCCACCGGCGAGGTGCAGATGGCCAGCCTGGACCACGCGATGTGGTTCCACGAGCCGTTCCGGGCCGACGAGTGGCTGCTCTACGAGTGCTACTCGCCCGCCGCGTCCGGTGGCCGCGGCCTGGCCAGGGGCCGTTTCTTCACCGAGGACGGCCGGATGGTCGCCACCACCATGCAGGAGGGCCTGGTCCGGGTCCCGGGTTCGGGGGAGCGGCGATGACGGTCGAGGCGGATGTGTCGATCCCCAGCGTGAACGGTGGCCGGCTGCCCGGCTTCCTGGCTCGCCCGGACGGCGGCGACACGCCCGGCCCGGCGCTCGTGATGATCTACGAGTTGTTCGGGATGACCCCGGAGATGCGCCGGATCGCCCGGGACCTCGCCCGCGAGGGCTACACCGTGCTGATCCCGGACCTGTTCGCCCGCGGCCGGGTGAAGCCGCTGTGCGTGGCGTCCACGATGACCACGATGGCGACCGGCCGGGGTGCCGCGCTGGGCGACTGCGAGTCGGCGCGGCGCTGGCTCGCCGAGCAGCCCACGGTCGACGCCGACCGGATCGGCGTGATCGGGTTCTGTATGGGCGGCGGGTTCGCGCTGCTGCTGTCGGGCACCGGATTGTACCGGGTGGCGGTGCCGTTCTACGGCCGTACCGCCGCGCGGGTCGAGCCGCTCTGCCCGGTGGTGGCCAGCTTCGGCGGCCGTGACCTGGAGTTCCGGGACGGCTACCCGCAGCGGCTGGAGGCCGATCTCGCCGAGCGCGGGATCCCGCACGACGTGAAGGTCTATCCCGACGCCGGGCACTCGTTCATGACCCGGACGCCGGGCGCCACCGGATCGGTCGCCGCCCGGACGCCGATGCACCTGGAGTACCACGAGCCGTCCGCGACCGACGCGACCGCGCGGGTGTTGACCTTCCTCACGGAGCACCTGTGACGCGACCCGGGCCGTGAGGGCAGGATGGGCCGGGTGAGCGAGAGCCAGCAGCAGGACCGGGCCTGGGGCTTCCGCACCCGGGCCGTGCACGCCGGGACGGTGCCGGACGAGGCGACCGGATCGCGGGCCGTACCGATCCACCAGACCACCAGCTACGTCTTCCGCGACAGCGACGATGCGGCGGCGCTGTTCGCGCTGCAGAAGTACGGCCTGATCTACTCCCGGATCGCGAACCCGACGGTCTCCGCGCTGGAGGAGCGCCTCGCCAGCCTGGACGGCGGCATCGGCGCGGTCTGCACGGCCAGCGGCCAGTCCGCCGAGTTCCTGACCTTCGCCGCGCTCGCCGGAGCCGGCGACCACGTCGTGGCCGCGGCCGGGCTCTACGGCGGAACGATCACCCAGCTGGACGTGACGCTGCGCCGATTCGGGGTGGACACGACGTTCGTCCCGGGCACCGATCCGGCCGACTACGCCGCCGCGATCCGGCCGGAGACCCGGTTCGTGTTCGCCGAGATCGTCTCGAACCCGGGCGGTGAGGTGGCCGACGTCGCCGGGCTGGCCGAGGTCGCCCATGCGGCCGGGCTGCCGCTGATCGTGGACGCCACACTGGCGACGCCCTTCCTGTGCCGGCCGATCGAGCACGGCGCGGACATCGTGATCCACTCGGTCACCAAGTTCCTCGGCGGGCACGGCACCACGCTCGGCGGCGTCGTGATCGAGGCCGGGACGTTCGACTGGGGCAACGGCAACTTCCCCGGGATGACCGAGCCGGTCCCGTCCTACGGCGGGCTGAGCTGGTGGGGGAACTTCAAGGAACTCGGCTTCCTGACGAAGCTGCGGGCCGAGCAGCTGCGTGACGTCGGCGCGACGCTGTCGGCGCACTCGGCGTTCCTGCTGTTGCAGGGGGTGGAGACGCTGCCGCAGCGGATGGCGGCGCACGTCGCGAACGCGCAGCGGATCGCCGAGTGGCTGGAGGCCGATCCGCGGGTCTCCTACGTCACCTACCCGGGTCTGCCGTCGCACCCGCACCACGAGCGGGCCGCGCAGTACCTGCCGGACGGGCCCGGCGCGGTGTTCTCCTTCGGGGTCGCCGACCGGAGCTCGCCGGACGGGCAGGGCGGCCGGGCCGCCGGCTCCCGGTTCATCGAGGCGGTGCAGCTGTGCAGCCACCTCGCGAACGTCGGCGACGCCCGCACACTCGTGCTGCACCCGGCGTCGACGACCCACCAGCAGCTCACCCCGCAGCAGCTGGAGCAGGCCGGGGTGCCGGGGGACATGATCCGTATCTCGGTCGGGCTGGAGGACCCCGAGGACATCCTCTGGGACCTCGACCAGGCCCTCACCGCAGCGACCAAGGAGATCCCGTGACCTCGGAGACGACCTGGGAGAACCCGCCCGCCGTCCGGCGGCAGCAGATCCTGCGCGAGACCCGCAGCGTCGCGATCGTCGGTGCCTCGGCGAACCCGTCGCGGGCCAGCAACTTCGTCGCCACCTACCTGCTCGCCTCCACCGGGTACGAGGTGTACTTCGTCAACCCGAACGCGACCGAGATCCTCGGCAGGCCGGTGCACCGGTCGCTGGCCGAGCTGCCGGTCGTGCCGGACCTCGTCGACGTGTTCCGCAAGCCCGCCGAGCTGGCGGGCGTGCTCGACGAGGTGCTGTCCCTGGATCCGCTGCCGCGCACCTTCTGGCTGCAGTTCGGGCTGTTCGACACCGACCTGGCAGGCCGGGCGGAGGAGGCCGGCCTGGAAGTGGTGATGGACCGCTGCCTCAAGGTCGAGCACGCCCGGTTCGCCGGTGGGCTGCACCTGGCCGGGTTCAACACCGGGGTGATCAGCTCCCGACGACGGGGCTGACGGCGCCGGTCGCGGTGAGCTGCAGCAGCGCGTCCAGGACGACCGGTGCTCCGTCGGCGGTGATCGCGACCGGATTGAGGTCCAGCCCGGTGAGCGCGTCCCCGCAGTCCCAGGCGATCCGGGACACGGTGACGACGAGTGTGGTGAGTGCGGCCGGGTCGACCGGGGGACGGCCGCGGGCTCCGCGCAGCACCGCGGCCGCGCGGAGCTCGTCGATCATCTCGGGGACGTCGGCCGGATCGAGGGGCACCGCGCGCAGCGCGACGTCGTGCAGGATCTCGGTCCACGTCCCGCCCAGCCCGAGTGCCAGCACCGGGCCGAGGTCCGGATCGCGGTGCACCCCGACGATCAGCTCCAGCACGGGATCGACCATCGGTGACACGGTGACCCCGTCCAGCCGGGCCGAGGGCATCGCCCGGGCCGCGGCACCGGTCACCGCGTCGAACGCGGCGCGGACCCCGTCGGCGTCGCGCAGGTCGAGCGCGACCCCGCCGATCTCGGTCTTGTGGGCGATGTCCGGTGAGCTGATCTTGAGCGCGACCGGGCGATCGAGCGCGCCGGCGTGCTGGATCGCTTCCTCGGCGGTACGGGCGAGTCGCTGCTCCACCGTGGCGATCCCGCACCGCTGCAACCAGCTCAGCGTCGCGTGCTCGGACGGTGCGCCGCTCGGGAGGTCGTGTGCCGCCGCGCCGGCCGGTTCCGGCAGGTTCCGGGGCCGGGCCCGGCGGAAGCGGGACAACCGCTCCAGGGTCGCCACCGCCTCGCCCGGCGACCGGAACACCGGCAGCCCGCCGTCGCGCTGCCGCCGACGCTGGGGCGCCCCCTCCTCGCCGCCGAGGATGAACGACAGGACCGGTTTGTCCCCCGCGGCTGCCACCTCGGCGAGGCGGTCGGCCAGCGCGAGTCCGTAGTCGCCCGCACCGCTCGGGGTCCCGACGAGTACCGCGTCGACGTCGTCACCGTCCTGGGCCACGGCGAGGACATCGGCGAGCGCGAACCGGTGACGCATCGCCTGGGCGGTGAGATCGAGCGGGTTGTGCACCGCGGCCAGGTCGGGCAGGTAGGGCCGGATCCGTTCCCGGGCTGCGGGGCTGAACGGGGGGAGTTCCATACCGAGCTCGTCGGCGCGGTCGGCGGCGATCACCGCCGCGCCGCCGGAGCTGGTGACGACCGCGAACCGGCGTCCCGCCGGGAACCGGCCGGCCAGGGCCGCGGTGACGGTCGGGCCGATGTCCTCCAGGTCGTCGACCTCCAGCACACCGTGCTGGCGCAGCACGGCCCGCAACACCGGGTAGGAGCCGGCGAGCGCGCCGGTGTGCGACCGCGCGACCGAGCTCCCGGACGCGGTGCGGCCCAGCTTGAGTGCGACCAGCGGCTTGCCGAGCGCGTGCAGCCGCCGGCAGGCGGCGAGGAACCGCTCGCCGTCCCGGATCTGCTCGAACACCGTGACGACCACCCGGACGTCGTCCTGCTCGGCGAAGTGCTCGATCAGGTCGGTGACCGAGACGTCCGCCTCGTTGCCGGTCGCGACGCCGTGACCGAGCGGCAGATCGTGATCGAGCAGCCGGTCACAGAGCGATGCCATCCCGGATCCGCTCTGGGTGACCACCGCGACCGCACCGGTGGTCCGCTCCGGCGTGCGCCCGGTCCAGACGAAGCTGAGCGGCAGCCCGCGCCGGTAGTCGTGCAGGCCGATCGTGTTGGGCCCGAGCAGCAGCATGCCGTGCGCGCGGGCGGTGTCGGCGAGCTCCCGCTGTCGCCGGGCGCCGTCCTCGCCGGTCTCGGCGAAACCGGCGCTGATGACCACGGCCGCCCCGGTACCCCGCCGCCCGGCGGCCTCGACGGCGGCCGGGACGGCCGCCGCGGGGGTCAGGATCAGCGCGACGTCCGGCGCGACCGGCAGCTCGGCCACGTCCGGGTAGCAGCGCAGCCCGCCGATCCCGTTCCGCCGGGGATTGACCGGGAACACCTCGATCCCGGTGCCGGCGGCGAGCAGATTGCGTACCGGCCGGCCGGGCAGTGAGTCGAGCGTGCCGGACGCGCCGATCACCGCGACGCTGCGTGGTGCCAGCAGCGGGCCCAGCTCACGCATCGGACGCCGGCCCCGGCCGGGCGTAGGCACCCAGACCCGGGCGGAACGACTTCTCGTCGAGGAACTGGCTCATCCCGCGCGACCGGCCGTTCTCCGGGTCCCGGGTGCGGAGCTGCACGGCCTTCGCGCCGATGTAGTCCCACGCCTGCTCGTAGTCCATGGTCAGCGAGTGCCGGTAGACCTCCTTCGCCGACCGCAGGACGTGCGGATTGAGCCCGCGCAGGCGACCGACCAGCTCGGCGACGGCAGCGTCCAGCTCGGCCCGCGGCACCGAGCTGGTGACCAGGCCGATCTCGGCGGCCCGGCGCCCGTCGAACGTCTCGCCGGTGAGGATGTAGTGCATCGCGTGCCGGTAGCCCATCGCGAGCGCGACGTCTTTGGTGACCAGCCCGGCCGGAATGATGCCCCAGTTGACCTCGGACAGCCCGAACCGTGCCTCGTCGGCGGCGATCGCGAGGTCACAGGAGACGAGTGGCTGGAACCCGCCGCCGAAGCACCACCCGTTGACCGCGGCGATCGTCACCTGCGGCAGGTAGCGCAGCAGCTTGTACTGCCACTGCCAGGCGGTGTCCCGGGCGGCCTCGAACGCGATCGGGTCGTGCTGGGTCTCCCGGAAGTACTCCTTGAGGTCCATCCCCGCGGTGAAGGCCTCTCCGGCGCCGGTCAGCACGAGTACGTCGATGTCGGGATCGCGCCGGATGCCGTCGAGCGCGGACACCATCTCCTGGTTGAGCCGGGGGCTCATCGCGTTCCGCTTCTCGGGGCGGTCGAGCGTCACCGTCGCCACCCGGTCGTCGACGTCGATCCTGATGCACTTGTAGCTCGTCATCGGGTCGGTCCCCACTCCTGTGCGGCTCGGTCCGGTTCGTTCCGGAAGGTCAGGCGGGCCGGCAGACTCACCGGCCCGTGGTTGACGAAGCTCGCCCCGTACCGGATCTCATCGGGGGCCACCCTCAGTTCGAGCGAGGCGAGCCGCTCCAGCAGCGTCTCGACGACGACCCGGCCCTCCAGCCGGGCCAGTGACGCCCCGATACAGGCGTGGGCGCCCTTGCCGAAGGCGAGGTGCGCCGCGGGATTGGGCCGGTCGAGCTGCATGTGCGGGCACTGCGGCCAGGCGTCGTCGTCCCGGTTCGCCGACGCGTACAGCACGAAGACCCGGGACCCCTCGGGGACGGGCACGCCGCCGATCTCGGTGTCGGTGGTGACGAACCGGTAGAAGCCCTGGATCGGCGACTCGAGCCGCAGCGACTCCTCGACGAACGGGGTGACCAGGCCGCGATCGGCGCGTAGCCGGTCGGCCGTGGACGGGTCGATGGCGAGCAGGGCGATGCTGCTCGACAGGTGGTGGGTCGTGGTGATGTTGCCGGCGATCAGCAGCTCGGCCACGAAGCTCACGCACTGGTGGCGGGTCAGCTCCCCGGCGGCCTCGGCGGCGGCGATCTGGGCGAGCACGCTCGACTCCGGATGCTCGTCGCGGCGGTCGAGCAGCGCCGAGACGTAGCCGGCGAACTCGGCCTGGACCTGGTCACGGCGCACCGGGTCGACGTCGTGGTTGCCGACCGAGCTGGTGATCTCCTCCGACCAGGCCCGGAACCGGTCGACGTCGTCCTGCGGGACGCCCAGCACCAGCGCGATCACCCGCACCGGCAGCAGAGCGGCCAGGTCGCGTACGAGATCGACATCCGGGAGGTCCCGCAACCGCTCGACGTGCTGCTCGGCGATCTCGCGGACCCGGGGTTCCCAGACCGCGATCCGGGCAGGTGTGAACGCCCGGTTGACGATCTTGCGGCGATGCGCGTGCACCGGGTCGTCGGACAGTAGGAGCAGCGGCGACAGGGTGGGCCGGTCCGGGTCGGCGGGCGGCGGGATCCGGCCGACGGTGTTGCGGGAGGAGAACACGCTCTGGTCTCGGAGCACCCGGACCACGTCGTCGTGCCGGGCGACGACGTAGGCGTCGATCTCGGGGGCGTGATGCACGCCGCGGCGGCGCAGCTCCTCGTAGGTGTCGGCCGGACAGCGCAGGGTGTCCTGGTCGAGTGCGACGAGCTGGGACAGCGCAGGCACGGGCACCTCCGGTGGTGTCGATCCTGGGACCCGCAGGACCTGCGGGCGGGGGCGATGGCGGTACCGCGGGCCCGGATCCGTACCCGGTCCGTGTTGTGGCGTGGCCCACGTCCGGCTGCGACGCTACCGCGCAGTGTCCCGATAAGTGCAACAGGATCGGACATTATTCCGCAATGAGGAATCCAATTGGATTCGATATAGCGGAATTTCACCGTGGTCAGGTTCCCTTGGGCGAATTGTGCTCTAGCGTCCTGCGTCACACTCCCGGGTTGCACCGGTGGTGGAGATCCACGGCGAACCAACGGTGAGGAGCCTCATGACCGACGTCGCGTCGTCCGCCCCGGGGGTTCGGTCGTGGTGACCGCACGGCGGACCCGCCGGCCGAGCACCGGTCCGTTCACCACCGCGCGGGGCATGCTCCCGCTGATCCTGGTCTGCGGGTTCCTGTTCGCCGTACCGATCGGGATGCTGGTGATCGGTGCGTTCCGGAACGCACCGCCGGGGCTCCCGGCGCAGTGGTCGCTGGAGGCGTTCCGGACCACCTACACCGATCCCGCGTCGTACTCCACGCTGCAGAACTCGATCCTGCTCGCCGGTGGCGGGACACTGCTCTCCACCGTCGTCGCGCTGCTGCTCGCCTTCCTCGTCACCCGCACGAACACCCCGTTGCGCGGTGTGGTGACAGCGGCGATGGTGCTGGTCGTCGCCCTGCCGCCGCTGTTCTACGCGATCAGCTGGGGAATGCTGGGCAACGCCACCACCGGGCTGCTCAACACGACCTGGCGGAGCCTCGCCGGCACCGACGGCGTGCTCTTCGACGCCAACTCGTGGGCCGGACTGTTGCTGGTCTCGACGGTGAAGGGCGCCGCCTTCAGCTACCTGCTGCTACTCGGGCCGTTCCGGGCCATCGACCGCAGCCTGGAGGAGGCCGCGCAGGTCTCGGGGGCCGGCCGGCTGCGCACCTTGCTCGGCATCGACCTGGTCGTGCTGGCCCCGGCCATCACCGGTGTCGTGATCCTCAGCTTCGTGATCGGCCTCGAGTCGTTCGACGTCCCGCTGTTCCTGGGCACCCCCGCTGGGATCGACGTGTTCTCCACCCAGATCTACGGACAGATCACGAACATGACGCCGGCGAACTACGGCGGGGCCAGCGCGCTCTCGCTGCTGCTGGTCGTCGTGGTGATGGCTCTGGTGGCGATCCAGTGGAAAGTGCTGGGCAGGCGCAACTACACCACGGTGTCCGGCAAGAGCTACCGCACCGAGGTCTGGAACATCGGCCCGTGGCGCTGGGCCGGCACCGCCTTCATCGCCGTCTACCTGCTGCTCGCGATCCTGCTCCCGCTGCTGCAGCTGGTCCTGGGCAGTCTGCAACCGTTCTTCGGCGGCACCGTGTACTCGCTGACCAACTACGAGCAGCTGCTCAGCGACCCGAGCACGGTCACCGCACTGCGCACCACCCTGCTGGTGGCGCTGGTGGGCGGCCTGATCGCGATGGCGCTCGCCCTGCTGGTGGTCTACGCCATCGCGCACAACGAGTCGCGCTGGCGGCGGGTCCTCGACCTGCTGACCTGGCTGCCCTGGGCGGTGCCCGGGGTGGTGCTGGGCCTCGGGATGGCCTGGATGTACGTGAGCATCCCCGGGCTGCGCAACCTCTACGGGTCGGTGGTGGTCGTGATGACCGGTCTGGTGGTCACCGCCATCCCGATCGCGACCAGGGCGGTCCAGCCCGCGGTCGGGCAGATCACCCGGGAGCTGGAGGAGGCGTCGCGGGTCAGCGGTGCCTCGCCACTGCGGATGTTCGCCGGGATCGTGCTGCCGCTGATCATGCCGAGCTTCCTGGCCGGCTGGTTCGTCGTCGCGATCGTGATCTCCGGGAACCTCGCGATCCCGATCCTGCTGTCCTCTGCGCAGAACCCGACGGTCCCGCTGCTGGTCTACGAGCTCTACACGCAGGGACAGGCGTCGCGGGCGGCGGCGCTGTTCACCATCGTGCTCGCCGCGCTGCTGGTCGGGCTGGTGGTGATGGGCGGCGGGGCGCGTCTGCTGCGTCGCCGGTTCGGCCCGGCGCCCACGGCGGCCACCGCACCTCCTGACGACCCCGCGCACCCACCGCCACCCGGCGGCGGGGCCCCGGACCCGCACGACGTCGCCGCCGGCATCCCCGGCACCACCCACACGGAAGGACCCCGGAGATGACCACGCTGACGAGGAGAAGGCAGCTGTCGCTCGGCGCGCTCGTGTGCGCCGCAGTTCTCACACTGGCCGCCTGCGGCGGGGGAGCGACCGATCCCGCCTCCGGCGACGCCGCGGTCGGCGCGGCCGGCGAGGGGACCGTCGACGCCGCTGCCGCCGAGGCGCTCGGTGGCGAGGAAGCGGTGGCCGAGATGCAGGCGCTGTATGCGGCCGCGACCGAGTCCGGGCGCACGTCGGTCACGATCTACGGGCCGGGGGAGCGGGACAAGGAGCCGCTCTACGCGATGTTCGCGCAGCGGTTCCCCGGTATCGACGTGACCGGGGTGTATCTGCTCGGGCCGGAGTTCGACGGGCGTATCCAGGCCGAGTTCGCGAGCGGCCAGCATGTGGCGGACATGGTGCAGGCCGGGGACACCTCGGTGACCGCGCACATCGACCAGGGCCGCTACGCCGAGTTCCGCCCGGTGACGGCCGAGGAGCTCGACCCGGGATTCTCCGACGAGGGCGGCCACGCGGCCGCGGCATCCGGCAGCGCGTTCGGCATCGCCTACAACACGAACCTGCTTCCCGCCGAGCAGGCCCCGAAGGGCTGGAACGACCTGCTCGATCCCGCCTACACCGGGATGATGACCTCCGACGAGACCACCAAGTTCGGTGGCGCGTTCGGGACGCTGAGCCATCTCATCTGGGACGAACGCTACGACGACGCCTTCCTGGAGGGGCTCGCCGGCCAGCAGATCGCACCCCAGGCGAGCGCTCCGGTGGCGGGCAACGCGGTCGCCGCCGGGCAGCACGCGATCAATCCGTTCTATCCCTACAGCTTCTTTCTGCGCGACTCCGAGCAGGGCGCGCCGGTGGAGTTCGTCTTCCCGACCGAGGGCGGCGTGCACATCTCCCCGCACTACCTCGCGCTGATCGAGGGGGCGCCCAATCCCGATGCGGCGAAGCTGCTGATCACCTGGCTGTTCACCCCGGAGGCACAGCAGGCGGCCGGCGAGGTCGGCTACTTCCCGCTGATGCCCGGCAGCTCGGCTCCCGGCGGCTACCCCTCGGTCGACGAGCTGGACCTGCTCAAGCACTTCCCGCTCGCCGACGTCGGTGACATCACCTCGTCGAACCTCGCCCGGGTCCAGGCGGCCTGGGGAGCGGCCGGCTGAACCCCGCCGGCGCCGTCCGCCCCGAACGACCCCTCCCTGGAGGATCCATGAAGATCGACGTACACGGTCACCTCAGCGCACCCGAGTCCCTCTACGCCTACAAGGCAGGACTGCTCGCCCACCGCGGTGCGCACGGGCGCGGCGGCGCCGGGGTCACCGACGAGACCCTGCGCGCCGCGCTCACCACCCCGAACAAGAGTTTCGGGAACCGGTCCCACCTCGATCACCTCGACGAGGCGGGGGTGGACGTCCAGCTGATCTCGCCGCGGCCCTACCAGATGATGCACAGCGAGCAGGGCCGGCTCGTCGAGTGGTTCACCGCCGAGACCAACGATGTCATCGCGGCCACCTGCCGGCTGGAGCCGGACCGGTTCCGGGGTGTCGCCGGTCTCCCGCAGAGCCCGGAGCTGGACCCGGCCCGGTGGGCGGCCGAGCTGCACCGGTGCGTCACCGAGCTCGGATTCGTCGGCGGGATGCTCAATCCCGACCCGCACGAGGGCAGCGCACAGCCGCCTGCGCTGGGCGACCGCTACTGGTACCCGGTCTGGGAGGCGGCCTGCGCGCTCGACGTGCCGCTGCTCATCCACTCGGCGGGATGCCGTCCGCCCGCCAGGGAGACCTACTCCCTGCACTTCATCCAGGAGGAGACGCTCGCCGTCATCGGCCTGCTGAACTCGGCGGTGTTCGACGACTTCCCGGATCTCAAGATCATCGTGTCGCACGGCGGCGGCGCGATCCCGTACCAGCGCGGCCGCTTCGGGCCGGGCGCGCTGCGCAAGGGCACCACCTTCGCCGAGCAGCTCCGCAAGCTGCACTACGACACCTGCCTCTACAGCCGGGACTCCATCGAGCTGCTGCTGCGCGCCGTCGGGGTGGACCGCTGCCTGTTCGGCACCGAGAAGCCGGGCACCGGATCGATGGTCGATCCGGAGACGGGGCGCTGGATCGACGACATCCACCTGCTGATCGACGACATCGACTGGCTCGGCGACGGCGAGCGTAAACAGCTGTTCGAGTCGAACGCCCGCGAGCTGTTCCGCATCTGAGACGACCGGGAAGGAGAGGCGACGACAGATGGCACGGATCGCACTGGGCATCGGCACCTCGCACGCACCCCAGCTGACCCTCCCGCCTGCCGGGTGGGGCCGCCGGGCGGTGGCCGATCGGCGCAACCCGACGCTGGTCTACCAGGGGGAGGAGCACGGGTTCGACGATCTCGTACTGCTGCGGGACACGTCGTTCGCCGCCGAACTGGAACCCGCCCACCAGGCCGAGCGGCACCGGCGCTCCCGGGCTGCGATCGACGAGCTCGGCCGGTTCGTGCGGGAATCCGGTGTCGACGTTCTGGTCATCGTCTCCAGCGACCACAAGGAGACCTTCACCGACGAGCTGCTGCCGCAGTTCGCCGTCTACTGGGGGGAGACCGTCGCACACGAACCGTTCGATCAGGACGCGCTCGACGCCATGCCTCCCGGCCTGGCCGAGGCCGAGATCGCGAACGTCCCGGAGACGAGCACGGTCCGGCGCTGCCACCAGGAGCTGGCGCTGCACCTGATCCGGGAGACCAGCGCCGCCGGGTTCGATCCCGGGGCGTCCGGGACGCTGCCCGCCGGCCGCTACGGCGACCACGGCATCCCGCACGGCTGGGGCTTCGTGCTGCAGCAGGTGCTCGGCGGGGACGCCGACATCCCGTTCGTGCCGGTGTTCGTCAACACCTTCTGGGAACCGAACCCGCCCGGTGCCCGGCGTTGCCACGACTTCGGCATCGCGCTCGGGGCGGCGATCCGGTCGTTTCCGCCGGACATCCGGGTCGGGCTGGTCGCCTCCGGCGGGCTGAGCCACTTCGTCGTCGACGAGGAACTCGACCGCCGCTTCCTGGACGCGCTGGTGACCGGCGACGAGGACGTGTTGCGGGAGCTGCCCGCGCAGGTGCTCCGGGCGGGCACCTCGGAGCTGCGGAACTGGATCGTCGTCGCCGGTGCGACCTCGGGGACCGGATTGCGGGCGCGGGTCGTCGACTATCAGCCCTGCTACCGCTCGGAGGCGGGCACCGGCTGCGGCATGGGCTTCGTGACCTGGGCGGAAGGAGCACACACATGAGCAGCGTCAGGATCAGCGGGCTGGTGAAGGAGTTCGACGGGGCGAAGGCCGTGGAACACCTGGACCTGGACATCGCCGCGGGCGAGTTCGTCACGCTGCTCGGCCCGTCCGGGTGCGGCAAGACGACGACCCTGCGGTGCCTGGCCGGGCTGGAGGTACCGACCCGCGGTGAGATCACCATCGCGGGGCGGGCCGTCTACTCCGAGCAGGAGTCGACGTTCGTCCCGCCGGACAAGCGCGACATCGGGATGGTCTTCCAGAGCTACGGGCTGTGGCCGCACATGACGGTCGGCGGCAACGTCGGCTACCCGCTCAAGCTGGCCAAGGTGCCGCGGGCGCAGGCCAGGACCCAGGTGCTGGAGATGCTCGAACGGGTCGGCCTGTCCGACCGGGCCGACCAGATGGCGACGTCGCTGTCCGGTGGGCAGCAGCAGCGGGTCGCGCTGGCCAGGGCGATGGTCCGGCGGCCCACCCTGATGCTGTTCGACGAGCCCCTGTCCAACCTGGACGCCAAGCTCCGACTGTCCATGCGGACCCAGCTGCGTGAGCTGCACGAGTCGATGCGCACCACCTCGGTGTACGTGACCCACGACCAGGAGGAGGCCATCGCGCTCGCCGATCGCGTGGTCGTCATGAACAAGGGCCTCATCGAGCAGGTCGGCTCCCCGCGGGAGCTCTACACCAGGCCGGTCAGCGCGTTCGTCGCCGACTTCATGGGGTTCCAGAACATCCTGACCGGCTCGGTCGGGGACTCCGTCGCCGGTGGCTACACGGTCGTCGTCGCCGGGACGACGGCGACGGTGCGGGTCGCGGGCGAGCCACCGGGGCCGCCCGGGACCGGGGTGGTGGTGGCCTTCCGCGCCGCACACGTCCGGGTCGAGCGGCCGGGACCCGACGCCGCCCGGCGGCTGCCGGGCCGGGTCCGGTCCTGCACCTACCTCGGCAGCTGCCTGCGGGTGCTGGTCGATCTCGGCGGGGTACCGGTGCGCGCCCAGGTCGACGAGAGCGACACCGGCCGGTTCGGCCCGGACGACCTGGCACCGGGCCGCGAGGTGCACCTCGCGGTTCCGCCCGAGCGGGTCGTCCCACTACCCGCCGAGACCTTCGGCACCGGTGCCGGCCAGTACCGGCCCAGCCAGGTGATCGCCGGATGAGCGGCCGGGAGACCGATCCGCTCACCCGGTTGCCGGGGCTCGACAGCTGCGCCGTCTCCGACGCGCTGGACACGCTCGGGCTGCCCGGTGCGACCACCGGCATCGGCCCGCTCTGGCCGGTGTCCGAGCCGGTCGCGGGCCGGGTCCGGACGGTGCTCGCCGGGCCGCCGTCGTCGAGTGGGCCCGCTCGGCACATCGCGGCCGAGGCCATCGGGGCCGCCGGCGCGGGGGACGTCCTGGTGATCGCCAACGGCGGCCGGCTCGACGTCTCCTGCTGGGGCGGCATCCTCACCGTCGCCGCCGCCCACCGGGGGATCTCCGGGGTGGTCGTCGACGGCGCGATGCGCGACATCGCGGAGTGTGAGGAGCACGGATTCCCGGTGTTCGGCCGAGCCGTCGTCCCGGTCAGTGCACGCGGCCGGATCGTCCAGGTCGCGATGGGCGGGCCGATCAGGGTCGCCGGGGTCGACGTGGCCGATGGCGACCTGGTCCTCGCCGACCGCAGCGGAGTCGTCTTCATCCCGGCGGCGGACGCCGGCCGGGTGCTCGACCTGGCCGACCGGATCGTCGAGCGGGAGACCGCGATGGCCGCGGCGGTCGGCGCCGGACGCCCGGTCACCGACGTCATGCACGACAGCAGGTTCCCCACGGTCGAGGAGGCCGATCGATGATCCACCCGCTCGCCGGGTACTCCGCGGCGACGATCTCCGACGCGCTGGACCGGATCGGACGGCCGGGCGCACTGCTCGGGCTGGCGCCGATCGCCGACGGCGTGCGGCTGTGCGGGCGGGCGTTCACCGTCCGCTACGTCCCGGCCGGGTTCCCACCGGGGACGGTCGGCGACTATCTCGACGACGTCGGACCGGGCGAGGTCGTCGTGCTCGACAACGGCGGTCGCACCGACTGCACGGTGTGGGGCGACATCCTCACCGCGATGGCCGCCGACCGCGGGATCGGCGGCACCGTGATCGACGGGGTCTGCCGGGACGTGCAGCGCGCACTCGGTGCGGGCTACCCGCTGTACAGCCGGGGGCGGTTCCCGCGCACCGGCAAGGACCGGGTGGAGGTCGCCGAGGTCGGCGGTCCGGTCGGCGTCGGCGGGGTGCAGGTGCGTCCCGGTGACCTGCTCGTCGGTGACGCCGACGGGATCGTCGCGGTCCCACGGGAGGTCGAGGACCGGATCGGCGAGATCTGCGCCGCGATCACCGCGAGCGAGGACGCGATCCTGGCCGACGTACTGGCCGGGAGCAGCCTGGCCGCCGCCCGCCGCCGGCACGGCTACCACCTGCTGCAGCGTCAGGAGGCGTCCCGGTGACCGGCCGGCCGATCCCGCACGCCGAGCTGATCGAGCTGGGCACCGCCACGGTCTCCGAGGCCTCCGGCGAGCAGATCGTGCTGCCCCCGCGGATGCGTCCGGTCTGGCCGGGCGCCACGGTCGCCGGTACCGCGTTCCCGGTCCGCGCGGTGGCCGGTGACAACCTCCCGCTGCACCTGGCGGTGGAGCTCGCCGGGGAGGGCGACGTGCTCGTCGTCGACGCGGCGGGTGCGCCGCACGGCTACTGGGGCGAGGTGCTCGCCGTCGCCGCGGCCTGCCGGGGGATACGCGGGTTGGTGATCGACGGCGGGGTGCGGGACACCGCGCGGCTCGAACAGCTCGGGTTCCCGGTCTGGAGCAGCACGGTCGCGCTGGCCGGGACCGTCAAGCGGGACTCGGGCGGCGTCGGTGACCCGATCAGCCTCGGCGGGGTCCGGGTCGCCCGCGGCGATCTCGTCCTCGCCGACGGCGACGGCGTCGTGGTGCTGCCCGCCGACCGGCTGCCCGCGGTGCTCGACGCCGCCCGGGAACGGGTGCGCACCGAGGCCGGATACCTGGAGCGGCTGCGGGCCGGCGAGCTGACCGTCGATCTCCTCGATCTCCCACGACCGACCCGGAAGGCGTGAGCATGGACTATCCGGAGCTGTCCCTGCTGGTGGCGGGCACACCGCGCAGCGGCGGCGGGCGGGCGGTGCGGCCGGTCGTGAATCCGGCGACCGGCGCCGCCGTGGGCGAGCTGCCACTCGCCACCGACGACGATCTGGACGAGGCGTGCGAGGCGGCCGCCACGGCGTTCCCCGGCTGGGCGGCGACCCCCGCCTACGACCGGTACGGGGTGCTACGCCGGGCCGCCGATCTGCTCCGCGAACGAGCCGGCGAGATCGGCCGGGCCACCACCCTGGAGCAGGGCAAGCCGGTGGCCGAGGCGACCGTGGAGGTGCGCGGCGCCGCGGACATCCTGGACTGGTTCGCCGAGGAGGGCAGGCGGGTCTACGGCCGGGTGGTCCCGGCCCGGACTCCGGGCGTGCGGCAGCTGGTGCTGCGCAAGCCGGTGGGTCCGGTCGCGGCCTTCACCCCGTGGAACTTCCCGATCACCATTCCGGCCCGCAAGATCGGGGCGGCGCTCGCCACGGGCTGCACCATGGTGATCAAGCCGGACGAGCAGACCCCGGCCACCGCGCTGGCGCTCGCCGGTGCCCTGGTCGAGGCCGGACTACCCCCCGGAGTCCTGTCGGTGGTGTTCGGCGACCCGGCGGCGGTGTCGACCTGGCTGATCCGGTCCCCGCAGATCCGCAAGGTCACCTTCACCGGCTCGACCGCCGTCGGGCGGCAGATCGCGGCGCTGGCGGCCGAGGACGTGAAGCGGGTGACCCTCGAGCTGGGCGGGCACGCCCCCGTGCTGGTGTTCGACGACGCCGACCTGGAGAAGGCCGTCCGGCTGGCGGTGCTCGCGAAGTTCCGCAACGCGGGTCAGATCTGCATCGCGCCAACCCGGTTCCTCGTCCAGTCCGGGGTGTACGACGAGTTCACCGACCGGTTCGCCGCCGCGATCGGGACGGTCCGCCCCGGCGACGGGCTGGACCCGGCCACGACGATGGGGCCGCTCGCCCACGTGCGGCGCCCGCCCGCGATGGCCGCGTTGGTCGCCGACGCGGTGGAGCACGGCGCCGAGATCGCCGCCGGCGGCGGGCCGGTGCCCGGTGCCGGTGGCCACTTCTGGGAGCCGACGCTGCTGACCGGCGTCGCACCGCAGGCCCGGGTGATGCGGGAGGAGCCGTTCGGCCCGCTGGCCGTCGCGGTGCCCTTCGGCGATCTCGACGAGGGGCTGGCCGCGGCGAACCGGGTCCCGTACGGGCTGGCCTCCTACGCGTTCACCGCGGACCGGTCCACCGCGCACGCCGTGGCGGAGGGCATCGAGGCCGGGATGCTCGCGGTCAACCACTTCATGCTGACCGCGCCGGAAACTCCGTTCGGCGGGATCAAGGCGAGCGGGTACGGATCGGAGGGCGGAACCGAGGGGGTGGACGACTACCTGTTCAGCAAGCTCGTCAGCGAGGCCTGACCGCGATCGGGGCGGTGCAGGCGTAGGCCGACGTCCGCACCCGTCCCCGCCGGCCGGGCCTCACCAGCCGAGCAGACCGACCGCCAGCGCGTGCAGCAGCCAGAACGGCCCGAACGCGAGCGCCACCAGCATTCCGGGCCCGGCGCCGCGGCGCGCGGGGAACACCAGCACGGCCGAGCCGACCAGCCACGGCAGGGCGAGCGCGAGCCCGCGCAACGGCCAGGAGGCCACCCCGGTCACGGCGGCGATCAGCAGGGCGACGGCGACCCAGCCGGCGGGCGCGGCGATGCAGCGGGCGAGCACCGGACCCGCACCGGCCGGCGCCGCGGGCCCGGCGGGCTCGGGGGCGGTCCGGGCCGGGTACGGCGGCGCCCCCGGCATCGGCGCGTGCGGGGGGTGCTGTCCCGGATCCACCCCGGACCAGCCCGGTGCGCCCTGCCAGGGGAACCGCTCCCGCTCCTCGCCCACACCCCGGACGGTAGCGCCTCCGGAGCCGGCTGCGGCGTGTTCAGGCCGCGGATCGTGCGCCGCGGCCGTAGGTGAGAGCGCGCAGCAGTGTCTCGGCCGGGCCGCGCAGACCGGCCCGGTCCGATGCGGTGGCCACCAGCACCGTCACCGCCCACACCCCGACCCCGCACAGGGTGGCCGCCCAGACCGGGAGCCCCGAGCCGAGCCCGAGCGTCCACGCCGGGAACAGCGCGACGAACGCGATCGACTGGGCGAGGTAGGCCGACAGCGACCGCTGCCCGGTGGCCAGCAGCGCCGCGCCCAGCGGCCCCGGCCCGCCACGCCCGGCCCACCGGGCCGCGATCAGCCCGGCGGCGGCCGCGTACCCGACCCCGGCGGCGTACCCGGACAGTGCCTGCACCGGCCCGGCGAGCAGGCCCGCGGCCGTGCCCGGTGCCCAGATCCCGGCCGCGACCAGCGCGAGCGGCAACCCACCCAGTACCCCGGCCCCGATCCCCGCAGCGGCGGTGCGGGCCAGCTGCCTGCGGTAGCGGACCGGGTCGTCCAGCCAGCCCGCCCGGGCCAGCAGCACTCCGATCGCGACCGCGCCGGCGAGCGCGAGCGCGTTGATCGGGAGGAACCCGAACAGCCATTCGCCGAACCGTGCCGTGGCGGCCGCAGTGGCCGAGTCGGTGACCGTCGACGGCGTGCCGGACGCGACGTCGGCGCTGGTCGTCGCGACCGGCAGGTACAGCAGGCAGCTGACGGCGATCGTCCCGACGGCGGTGCTCACCAGTGCGACCGTGCTCCCGCGCACCAGCAGGCCGGCCAGCAGTATCGCCAGCAGCCCGTACGCGGCGGCGATGTCACCGGACCACAGCAGAATCGCGTGCGCCGACCCGATCCCGAACAGCGCCGCGCCACGGCGCCGGACCAGCGCGACGACCGGTTCCCCGGCGATCTGCCCCCACTCGGTGCGGCGGCGCGCGAGCATCGCGATGCCGTAGCCGAACAGCACGCCGAACAGCGGATAGGCGCGGCCGTCGACCAGCAGCAGCTGCACGGCGGCGAGCACGGCGTCGGCGCCGGCCAGATCCTGCGGGTAGCCGCGCACGCCGATGCCGCGGTCGTGCACGAAGGTGTGCGCGTTCGCCACCGCGATCAACAACAGGGCGGCCCCGCGGGCCAGGTCCGGGGCCGGGGAACGCCTCGCCACCGGGAGCGCACGCACCCGGCGGACGCTACCGGGTGTGGTTCCGGACACCTGGAGCGATCCCTGTGCTCCCCGTCGCGGCGATCCGGGGCGCACAGGGCTAGGGTCCGGCTCGTGTCTGCTACCCCAGTTACCGTCACCGTCACCGGAGCCGCTGGCCAGATCGGTTACGCGCTGCTCTTCCGGATCGCCTCCGGTCAGCTCCTGGGGTCCGACACCCCGGTGAAGCTGAACCTGCTGGAGATCCCGCAGGCCGTCAAGGCCGCCGAGGGCACCGCGATGGAGCTCGACGACTCCGCCTTCGGCCTGCTGCGCGGCATCGACATCTACGACGACGCGAAGGCCGCCTTCGACGGCGCCAACGTCGCGCTGCTGGTCGGCGCCCGCCCGCGTACCAAGGGCATGGAGCGGGGCGACCTGCTCGAGGCCAACGGCGGGATCTTCGGCCCGCAGGGCAAGGCCATCAACGACGGCGCCGCGAGCGACATCCGCGTGCTGGCCGTCGGTAACCCGGCCAACACCAACGCCCTGATCGCCCAGGCCGCCGCGCCGGACGTCCCGGCCGACCGGTTCACCGCGATGACCCGCCTGGACCACAACCGTGCGCTGGCCCAGCTCGCCAAGAAGCTCGGCGTCGGCCTCGACGAGATCACCAAGCTCACGATCTGGGGCAACCACTCGGCGACCCAGTACCCGGACCTGTTCCACGCCGAGGTCGGCGGCAAGATCGCTGCCGAGCAGGTCGAGCGGGAGTGGCTGGAGAACGACTTCATCCCGACCGTCGCCAAGCGCGGTGCCGCGATCATCGAGGCCCGGGGCGCGTCCTCCGCGGCGTCGGCCGCCAACGCCGCCATCGACCACGTGTACGACTGGGTCAACGGCACCCCGGCCGGCGACTGGACCTCCGCCGCGATCCCGTCGGACGGTTCCTACGGCGTCCCCGAGGGCCTCATCTCCTCGTTCCCGGTCACCTCCGAGAACGGCGAGTGGAAGATCGTCCAGGGTCTGGAGATCGACGAGTTCTCCCGGTCGAAGATCGACGCGAGCGTCGCCGAGCTGGGCGAGGAGCGCGACGCCGTGCAGAAGCTCGGCCTGCTCTGATCCGTCACCGCTGACCCGTACACCGGCCGCGATCACCCCTGGTGGGTGGTCGCGGCCGAGTGGTCTCCGGCTCACGCACCCCGGGGAGGTCGGCGTTGGTGCCGGTGCGTTCCTGGCCGCTCCACACCAGGCAGCTCACGCCGGGTGGGTGTGCCCGGTGGGCGTGGTGGTGGTGATGCCGCCGGGTGTGTGTTCGACCGCCCACCCGGGCTGCTCGCGGACGTGGTTGTGGAACTCGCAGACGCCGCGCCCCGTGTCGAGGTCGGTGACGCCGCCGTCGGCGACGCGCCGGATGTGGTCGATGTGACGGATCGGCGCGTCGCAGTAGGGCTCGGCGCACCGGTTCCGGGTCCGGGCCCGGATGATCTCGGCGAGCAGGCCGGTGAAGCAGCGTTGCCGGGACTCCCCGCCGACGACGGTGCCCCTCCTGGTGACCAGCCGGCGCCAGCTGAGCCGGCCGCGGGCCGTGGCCAGGAGGTCCGCGGGGACCGGGCCGTAGCCCGGGATCTCGACCGGGAGCGGGCTGTCGGGGTCGACGAGCAGCTCCAGGGGGACCAGCACCTGCAGCTGGAGGTCGGTCTCGCCGGCGTGCGCGGCACCGGTGAGCCGCTCGACAAGCGTGTCGGCGGCGAACTGGCCGCGCCCGCGGGTCAGCGGCTCCGGGGCGACCGACGCCTCGGTGTGCGCCCGGTTCAGCGCGGCGAGGCAGCTGACCGCCTGCTCCAGGGGCAGGTAGGCCGATAGGTAGGCCATGCCGTCCGGCGCCGGACGGACGGTGACCCGTCGCTCGGCCCGGGCCCGCACTGCGCGGTCGCGGAACTGCTGCGGTGCGACCTGCGCGGCGATCGAGCGGGCGAGATCGCGGATCCGGCCGAGCCCCAGGCGGGTCAGGTCGTGGGCGGCGAGCCGGCGATCCACCTCGGTCCGCCCGGCCCGGTCCAGGTGATCGGTGGCCGCCGCGACCGCCGCGGCGGCGTCGGCACTCAGCTCGCCGGCCGCGTGTAGCGCGCGGACGAGGTCGAGCCCGTCGTGCAGGTCCCGCGCGACTCGGAAGCGGGTCGCCGCGACCGTCGGGGATGTGCGGGTCGCCAGCGCGACCTGTGCGCGCACGCTGCGGTCGAGCTTCTCCGGCTCCACGTGCCCCGACGCCGTCCGCCCGGCCACATGGGCGCGGGCGAACGCGCGGATGCGCGCCGTCTGCAGTGCGGCGATCGAGTTCTGCAGCGTTTGCAGCTGCGCGATCTGGTCGATCAGCTCGGCCTCGCCGCTCCCCGCGGGCTCGGCGTGCGCCGCCAGTTCGACCGACAGCTGCACCAGCGCCAGGTCGGCGTGCGGGAACGCCGGACTCCCGGAGATGTCCGGCAGGGGCGGGTCGTGGACCGCGGTCATGCCTCGATCATAGCTGGTCCGAGGCTTTGTGTCGAACAGATGTTCGAAATGCTCGGGCGCCTCCCGGACGGTCAGGCCAGCCGGGTCCCAGTCGTCCCGTCGAACAGATGTGTCCGCTCCGGATCCGGCACCAGACGCAGCGTCGCGCCCCGTTCCGGCGGGGTGCGCGCGTCCACCCGCGCGATCAGCGTGGTGCCGTCCGCGGTAACCGCGCCGGGGCTGCCGCGCAGCGTGCCGTAGACGTAGGCGTCTGCGCCGAGCTCCTCGACGACGTCCACCACGACCTCCAGCCCGTCCACGCCCGCGCCGGCCGGTCGCAGGTCCTCCGGCCGGATCCCGACCGTCACCGAGCCGGACCGCGCGGTCCCGGAGAGCGAGGCGCGCGGCAGCGGAATCGAGACCCCGCCGAGCGGGATGGAGTCCCCGGCGACCGGCACCGTCACCAGGTTCATCGCGGGCGACCCCACGAAACCGGCGACGAACGCATTCACCGGCCGGGTGTAGAGCTCGCGCGGCGTCGCGCACTGCTGCAGCACCCCGCGGTCGAGCACGGCGACCCGATCGCCCATCGTCATCGCCTCCACCTGGTCGTGGGTGACGTAGACGGTGGTGACCCCGAGCCGCCGCTGCAGGCCGGCGATCTGCGTGCGGGTCGAGACCCGCAGCTTCGCGTCCAGGTTGGACAGCGGCTCGTCCATGCAGAACACGGCGGGCTCGCGCACGATCGCCCGGCCCATCGCCACCCGTTGCCGCTGCCCGCCGGACAGCGCCCGCGGCTTGCGGTCCAGCAGCGCCGACAGGTCCAGGATCTTCGCCGCCTCCCCGACCCGCCGCGCGATCTCGTCGCGCGGCCGGCCGGCGTTGGTGAGCGCGAAGCCCATGTTCGCCGCCACCGTCATGTGCGGGTAGAGGGCGTAGTTCTGGAACACCATGGCGATGTCCCGGTCCTTGGGCCGGACGTCGGTGACGTCCCGGTCGCCGATCCGGATCGCGCCGTCGTCGACGTCCTCCAGCCCGGCGAGCATCCGCAGCGACGTCGACTTCCCGCACCCGGACGGGCCGACCAGCACCAGGAACTCACCGTCGGCGATCTCCAGGTCGAGGCCGTCGACGGCCGGGGTGTCCGAGCCGGGGTAGAGCCGGGTCGCGTTGTCGTAGCTGACGCTCGCCATCAGAGGTCCCCCATCACAGGTTCGGGGCGACGTCGCCGTCGTAGATGCCCTGCAGGGTGGTCTTCAGCGTGGCCAGCTCGGCCTGCGGGTCGGCCTGCTGGGTGAGGATGTTCGCGCAGGTCCGCGCGATCTCGCCGTCGGCGCCCGGGAAGAAGGCCCGTGCCCGGTCCTGGGTCCGGGTGACGTCGAGCTGGTCGATCGCCACCTGCCGCAACGAGGTCTCGGCGAGCAGCGGCGAGATGTCGGCCGACTCGCGGATCGGCAGGTAACCGGTGGCCTGGGACAGCGCCACGGTGTTCTCCGGCGAGGTGAGGAACGCCGCGAAGGTGGCCGCGGCCAGCTGGCGCTCCGGCTCGATCCCGGCCGGGATGCCGACACCCGCGCCACCGGTCGGGCACACCGGTCCGGACACCGACCCGGCCGGCAGGAACCCGGCTCCGACGTCGAAGTTCGACGACTCCAGCACGGTCACCAGGCTGCCGGTGGAGCCGATCGTGGCGCTGACCGCACCGGCCGAGAGGTCGGTGGTGCCCTCGGTGCCCGCGACGCCGGCCCAGCGGTCGGTGTAGACCGCGTCCTGCAGGAACTGCATCGCCGCGACCGACTCGGGGGAGTCGCAGGTGATGTCCCACTCGTCGCTCCACGCGCCGCCGGCGCCCCAGAGGTTGTTCTGGAACGACCAGCCGGCGTAGTCGGCCAGCGCCGGGAGCTGGAACGCGTTCTGCGTGCCGTTGCCGGCGCCCTGCAGGCGCGGGCCCCACTCGGCCATCTCGGCCCAGGTCTGCGGGGCCCGGTCCGGCAGCCCGGCGGCGGCCCAGTGCGCCTTGTTGTAGTAGAAGATCGGCGTCGAGCGGGCCCAGGGCAGCGCCCACAGCTTCCCGTCGTAGCGGTAGTCCTCGATGAGCTGCTCGCGGTAGTCGCCGGTGTCGATCCCGACCGCGTCGATCAGCGGGTCCATCGGCACGATCGAGCGCTGCATGTAGTAGCGGAACCACCACACGTCGGACAGCACGACGAGATCCGGCAGCGTGCCGCCGGCCTGCGCGGTCTGGAACCGCTGGGCGATCTCCTCGTAGTTCTGGCCGGCGGTGACCAGGTTGACCCGGATGCCCGGGTTCTGCTGCTGGAACCGCTCGATGATCTGCCGGGACACCTCCTCGGAGCTGCCCGGATTGTTCGACCACCAGGTGATCTCGCTCGCGGGCTGGACGCCGGAGTAGTCGATGTCGCCTCCGGCGTCACCGTCGCCGCCGGAGGTGGAGGGGCCGCCGCAGGCCGCGAGGGCCGCGGTGGCGCCGGCGAGGCCGGCGAATGTCAGGAAGGAGCGCCGGTCGAGGGACGGAGCGCGCATGGCGAGGTGTTCCTTTCGAGGGGTGGGCAGGCCGAGGGAGGGAGACTCAGTCCTTGACCGCGCCCTGGGTGAGCCCGGCGATGATGTGTCGCTGGAGCGCGATGAAGACGATGAGGACCGGGACGATGACGGCGACCGACCCGGCCATGAGCTGCCCGTAGGCCGCGGCGCGGTTGTCCACGTTGGCCAGCAGAGTGAGCCCGACCGGCAGCGTCATCATGTCCGGCCGGGAGACGATCACGAGCGGCCAGAGGTAGTCGTTCCACTCGTTGACGATGGTGACCAGCGCGACCGTGGCCACGGTCGGCCCGGACACCGGCAGCACCACCCGGGTCAGCCTTCGCCAGTGCCCGGCACCGTCCAGCTCGGCCGCCTCGAGCAGGCTCGGCGGCAGCGTCCGGAAGTGCTGGCGCATCAGGAACGTCCCGAACGCGGTGCCCAGACCGGGCAGGATGATCCCCCAGTAGGTGTCGGCGCCGCCGAGCGAGGTGATCAGCGTGTAGTTCGGCAGCAGCGACACCTGCGGCGGGACCATCAGGGTCACCAGCAGCCCCGCGAAGATGACGTTCTTGAACGGGAACCGGACGAAGACCAGCCCGTACGCGGTGAGCACCGCCAGCGCGACCTTGATCGCCGAACCGATCACGGTGACCAGCACCGAGTTCGCGAACACCCGGCCGAACGGCAGCCGCTCGGTGGCCGTGGCGTAGTTCGCCCAGGTCGGATCGGAGGGGAACAACGCCGGCGTCTGGGTGATGATCTCGGGTAGCGGCTTGAACGAGGAGAACACCATCCAGAGCAGCGGGAACACCACGACGAGCACCGCGAGCACCAGCGGCACGTAGGCGCTGAGCGCGGCGTCGGCGAGCTTGCGAGGAGACAGGGCCCGGGTGCTCACGCGTAGTGCACCCGCTTCTCCATCCAGCGCAGCTGCACCAGCGTGAAGACGACGAGCAGCGCGAACAGGATCGTCGACACCGCGGCCGAGTAGCCGCCCCGGTTGTAGCCGCCGAAGGCCTGCAGGTACGCCTCGTAGATCAGTGTCGTCGTGCCGCGGCCCAGCGGCGTCATGATCCGGATCAGGTCGAACGCCTGCAGCGAGTTCAGCACGCTGGTGACCAGCAGGAAGAACGTCGTCGGCGACAGCAGCGGCAGGACGACCTTGAAGAACGTCCGGGTGGGGGAGGCGCCGTCGAGTGCGGAGGCCTCCAGCAGGTCGCGCGGGATCGACTGCAGGCCCGCCAGGTAGATCACCGCGGCGTAGCCCATGTTCTTCCACACGTAGACCACGCAGATCATCACCAGCGACAGCGTCGGGTTGTTGAAGAAGTCCGGCGCCGTGCCGCCGAACGTGCGCAGCACCGAGCCCAGCACACCGATCGTCGGGTCGAACACGAACAGCCAGACCAGCCCGACGCCGACGCCGGAGAGCACGAACGGGGAGAACACCGCGGCCCGCGCGACTCCGGTGCCGGGCACCCGCCGGTTCAGCGCGAGCGCGATGAGCAGGCCCAGCACCATCGACCCGCCGACGGTGACGACGGTGAACACCAGCGTCGTCCACAGGATCGTCGCGCTGGAGGGTGATGTGAGGAACCGGACGTAGTTGTCCAGGCCGATGAAGGTCGCCGTCGGCGAGCCGAGCGTCCAGTTCAGCAGCGAGTACTGGAGGTTGGCCAGCACCGGCCGGTAGGCGAAGGCGATGATCAGCGCGACGTTCGGCAGGACCAGCGCCAGGAACACCCAGAAGTCGTGCCGGTCCCGGCCGGTGAACCGGCGCCGGGGGCGGCGCCGCCCCGGCGGGCGCTCTCGTACGGACCCGCCGGGGCGGGTGGTGGTGGCCGTCATCGGACCTCGCGGCGGATCGGGGGACACGGTGGTGACCGCGCCCTTGCGACCCGGGAGACCCTGACAGCCATGGGTGGAGCCGACATTGCGGTGTTCACACGGGCGGGTGAATGCCGGGCGACCTCCCCGGGGTGACCACCCGCCGTGCTCACCGATCCCGGCGTGGCGCCCCCATGCTCGCCGAGATCGTGTCGGCGGCGGCCGAGAGCTGCGCGAGGTACTCGCTGTCGTCGTCGATGTCGAGCACGTCCCGGGTGCTCAGCAGTGCCAGCGACGCGGCCATGCCGCGGTCGTCGTGCACCGGGACCGACAGCACCGCGATCCCGCGCGGGCTGACCTGTGACGCGTGTCCGCGCTCGCGGACGCTCCGGGCCCGGTCGTGGAGCAGCTCCCGGTCGGCCTCGTCGAGTGCGCGTGCCGCGGCGTGCACCCGGGAGTCGTCGAACCGGAACGCGTGGAAGATCAGGCTCTGCGCGGTCGACCAGCCCAGCTGCATCCCGACCCGCACCGTGACCACGATCTCCCGCTGCGGTGGCTCGCTGACCACCGCGACCACCGGCGACGACGCCCCCCACAACGAGAGCACGCTGGTGATCTGGGTGGCCCGCGCCAGATCGGCCATCGGCTCCGCGGCGAGCGCTGCGATGTCGCGCCGTCCGAAGGCGAAGGCGCCGAGCTGCATGAGGATCGGGCCCGGTGCGTAGAGCCGGTCCGGTCGCAGCTCCAGCACGTTGGCCGCCACCAGCGAGTTCAGATACCGATACGTCGTCGTCCGGTTGAGGCCGATCAGCTCGGCCGCCTCGGCGGGGGAGACCGCCTCCCGGTGGGGGCCGAACAACCCCAGGATCATGCCGACGCGATCGACCGACTGGATGTCCACGGTCGCCATCCGAACCCCGCAATCTGGTCGCTTCCTGTTAGCGATGTTCATATCACGAACAGTGACCTGCGGCGATCGTCGCATGCGCACTCGTTGACACTCGTAATGCGAACAGTCATGCTCCGATGCGAACACATCAACGACCCTGCGAGGGGTCGCGCAGTCCGAAGGGATCGTCCATGCCGGCCCACCCCCCGATCGCCGAACTCCTCGACGGAGCCGTCGACCTGCACTGCCACTCGGGTCCGAACCCGTTCGCCAGGGAGTTCGACCACGTGGAGGCGGCCCGCGACGCGCAGCGGCTGAACATGCGCGGGATCCTGGTGAAGTCCCACCACCACAACACCGTGATGGACCTGCTCGCGATGAAGCGCGAGCTCACCGACGTACGCACCCCGGTCTTCGGCGGCGTCGCACTCAACGCCCAGGTCGGGGGCATCAATCCCTACGCGGTGGCGATGAGCCTGCGGATGGGCGGCCGGGCGGTCTGGTTCCCGACCTTCTCCAGCCGCTGCCACTGCGAGAACGACCACCACGGCTTCCCCGAGTCCGAGATCGACATTCCGAACCGCATCGTGAACGTGGTCGATGCCGACGGGGAGTTCGTCGACGGGGTGCACGAGGTCATCGACCTGATCGTGGAGAGCGACGCGCTCATGTCGGCCGGGCACGTCTCCCCGGCCGAGGCGCGCAAGCTCTTCCTGGCGGGCCGCGATCGCGGTGTGCGCCGGATGATCATCAGCCACCCGAACTTCGTGATCGACGCCGATCCCGCCGAGTGCGTCGAGTTCGCCGAGCTCGGGGCCTACGTCGAGCACGAGGTCGGGATGTACGACCCGATGGGTTTTCGCAAGTGGGACCCGCAGCTGCTGCTCGACTGGATCCGTAAGGTCGGCCCGGACCACACCGTGCTGTCGTCCGACCTCGGGCAGCGCGGCCGCCCGATGCCGGTCGACGCATTCCTGCGGGTCGGTGCCGAGCTGCTCGACCGCGGCCTGGGCATCGACGAGCTGAAGCAGGTGACCAGCCGCAACGCGGCGTTCCTGCTCGGTCTCGACGACGAGCGTCCGGCACCGGTCGGGTCCTGAGCGGGCCGGAGACGACGATGACCTACCCCGAGCGTGATCCCCGCTCCCAGCTCGCCGCGGCGCCGACCGCCGTCCTCCCCGGCGCGCCACCCGCGACCCGGTACCTCGACTTCGCCGATCTCGCCCCGGCCTCGGTCTCGGACGCGGGCAGCCGCTCCTGGATCGTCCGGGCGCGCAACATCGTGTTCGTCCTCACCGAGCTCGTCGCGGGCGAGGTGCTGCACCGCCGCGACGACGACGAGGTTCTCCTCGTGGCGACCACCGACGACCTGGAGCTGGATCTCGCCGCGGGCACCGGTGAGCTGCGGGTGAGTGCCGCCACCCGGGGCCAGGCCGTCGCCGTGCTGCCGCCCGGCGCGACCGAGGTCCGGGCAGGTACCGCGGGACGGATCGTGCGCCTGTTCGCCACCGGTGCCGCTGACCTCGCCGACGCCGCCTGCAATGCGGACGACTACCGCGAACCCGCGCCGGCAACCGCGGTGAGCGCGCCGTGGCCCGAGCCCGCCGGCGGTGCGGCGCTGCGGGTCTATCCCGACGTGGCGTCGGTGCCGCGCTCCCCGGACCGGATGGGCCGCATCTATCGCAACCGGCACGCGATGGTGAACGTGCTGTACCCGCGGACCGGCCCGCGCGACCCCGCCAGCCTGTCCCCGCACCACCACGACGACTTCGAGCAACTCAGCTATGCCGACACCGGCACCTTCACCCACCACGTCCGGACCCCGTGGGGCAGCGACCGGCGGCACTGGCGCGACGACGAGCACCGGACCATCGGCTCACCGTCACTGGCGATCATCCCGCCCCCGCTGGTTCACACCACCGAGGCGGTCGGCGACGGGGAGAACCGGCTGATCGACATCTTCGCCGGGCCGCGGGAGGACTTCTCGGCCCGTCCCGGATGGGTGCTCAACGCCGAGGACTACCCGGCGCCCGGCGGGATCGGCGGATGAGCGCGCCGCGCGCCCTGCACCGGTCCGGTGCGGTCGCCGACGGACCCGCCTGGGGCACCTGGATCAAGCTCCCCGGTCCGGAGAGCACCGAGATCATGGCAGCCGCGGGCTTCGACTTCTGTGTGATCGACACCGAGCACACGCTGCTCGACCCCTCGCAGGTCTACAACCACATCGTCGTCGGCAGCGGTCTCGGCATGCGGATGCTGGTCCGGGTCGCCGAGGCCCGGCCCGCGGTCGTGGCGCGGCTGCTCGACGCGGGCGCCGACGGCGTCGTCGCACCGCACGTCGACGACGCCGCGGCGGCAGGCGCGCTGGCCGCCGCCACCCGGTTCCCGCCCGACGGAGGCACCCGGGGATCCGGGGCGACCTCCCGGGCCGGTGGGTGGGGGAGCAGGCCACGCAGCGAGTACCTGGCCGGCCGGTCACTCGCCGTCGCCCAGATCGAGAGCGCCGCCGCGGTGCGCGACATCGACGCGATCTGCGCCGCCGGACCGGGGGCGGTCCTCGTCGGCCCCGCCGACCTGGGGCTGGACCTGGCGCGCGACGGCGGGGCGGGCTCGGTCGAGGAGCTGGCCGGGACCGTGCGCGCGGCGGCGGGCCGGGCCGGTCTGCTGGTCGGCACGGCGTGCGGTGCGGACCGGGCGGCCGCCGTGGCCCGGCAGGGATACGACTTCGTCGTGTGCGGCAACGACGCGACGTTCATGGCAGACGCCGCACGCGCGGCACTGACCGCGGCCCGCGACGCCGGGAGCGGCGCGCGGACCCCCGGGGGCGAGGAGGCCTTCGCATGGCAGAACCGGTGATGACGTTCTCGCACGTCACCAAGCACTACGGGCCGGCCGGGGGCGGGACACGCGCCGTCGACGACCTCGATCTCGAGATTGCCGACGGCGAGTTCGTCTCGATCGTCGGTCCCAGCGGGTGCGGCAAGTCGACCCTGCTGAAGCTGGTCATGGGGCTGGAGCCGCTGACCGGCGGTTCGATCGAGTACCGGGCCGAGGCCACCTCGATCCAGGCCATGACGGGCATGGTGTTCCAGCAGCCGCTGCTGCTGCCGTGGCACACGGTGCTCGACAACGTCCTGGTGCCCTCGGCGCTGCAGGGCCGGGCCCGCAAGCGCGCCGACACCGGCCACGCACGCACCCTGCTGGGGATGCTCGGGCTCACCGACTTCGCCGACCGGTATCCGTACCAGCTCTCCGGCGGCATGCAGCAACGCGTCGGGATCGCCCGGGCGTTGCTGCACGATCCGCGCATCCTGCTCATGGACGAGCCGTTCGGAGCGCTGGACGCGATGACCCGCGACCAGCTCACGATGGACCTGCTCGATCTCTGGGAGCGGGACCGCAAGACGGTCCTGTTCATCACACACAGCATCTCCGAGGCCGTGCTGCTCTCAGACCGGGTCGTCGTGATGACCCCGCGGCCCGGGCGCATCGCCGAGATCGTCGACATCGACGTTCGCCGGCCGCGAACCCTCGACATGGTCAACACTCCCGAGTTCGGGCGGATCGCGGGGCACATCCGGCAGCTGCTCGACGACACCGAAAGGGTGCCGGCATGAGGACCGAAGCGCACGAGCGGGCGGCCCGGGAGGGAACGGCCCAGGGCAGGACGGCCCGGAAGCGGACAGCTCCGGCGACGACCGCGCAGCGCACTCCGCGCACGGTCCGCCGCGAGCCCGGATCCGCGACCGGGCGCCGCCGGCTCTCCGATCTGCCGGGCGGGCTGCTGGCCGGCGGGACGGTCGTGCTGCTGCTGGTGCTGTGGGAGGTCGGGGTCCGGGGACTCGGTGTCTCGCAGATCCTGCTCCCGGCACCGAGCCGCATCGCCGAGGCCCTCTACCAGGGCTTCGCGACCGGCCCGTTCCTCGAGCACACCTGGGTGACCCTGCAGGAGATCCTCTACGGCTTCGCGATCGCGGTGGTCACCGGACTGCTGGTCGCCGTGCTCGTGACGTCGTCGACGCTGGCCGAGAAGATCGTGCTGCCGATCGTCGTCGTGCTGCAGACGGTCCCCAAGGTCGCGCTCGCCCCGCTGCTGCTCGTGTGGTTCGGCTTCGGCATGGAGTCGAAGATCGTCACGACCGCG
This sequence comes from Pseudonocardia autotrophica, assembly GCF_003945385.1. Lineage (NCBI taxonomy): Bacteria > Bacillati > Actinomycetota > Actinomycetes > Pseudonocardiales > Pseudonocardiaceae > Pseudonocardia > Pseudonocardia autotrophica. The sequence continues at coordinate 4,428,708 of NZ_AP018920.1, read as the reverse complement.
CTGATCGCGTTCTTCCCGGTGCTGGTCAACGCCACGCTCGGGTTCAACGCGACGAGCACCGACCAGATCCACATGATGCGCTCGTTCGGCGCGACCCGCAGGCAGATCCTGCTCAAGCTCCGCTTCCCGACCGCGGTGCCCAGCATCGTCGCCGGGCTGGACGTCGCCGTGGTGCTCTCGGTGATCGGCGCCATCGTCGCCGAGTTCGTCGGCGCCCAGGCGGGCCTGGGCTACCTGATCATGGCCAGCAACACCTCGCTGGACGTCGCGACGATGTTCGCCGTGCTGGTCGTGCTCTCGGTGATCGGTCTCGTCCTGCACTACGCGGTGGTGCTCGCCGGACACCGGCTCGCCTTCTGGTCCGAGGCCAACCGCACCCGCGCCACCACCCCCTGATCCAGCACCTCCCCGTCGGAACCCCGAGGTACATCGATGAAGAACGTCCTCCGGCTGGCTGCGGCCCTCGCCGCCGGCTCACTCCTGCTCTCGGCCTGCGGTTCGTCGGGCTCCTCGGCCCAGCAGGTCTCCATGACCCTGGCCACCCCCACCTGGAACGCCGGGGTCGCCAGCATCGCCGTCTCCGAGGAACTCGGCTACTTCGAGGCCGAGGGCCTCGACATGGAGGTCATCCTGGTCGACTCCGGGACGACCCAGGTCCAGCAGATCGGCACCGGTCAGGTCGAGACGGGTGCGGTCAGCCCGGAGCCGGTGATCATCGGCAGGCAGGACGGCAAGGACCTCGACCTGCGCTACTTCATGAGCTACTACAAGGGCAACATCTACGGCCTCGCCGTACCCGAGGACTCCGACATCCGCACCATCGCCGACCTGGCGGGCAAGCGGGTCGGCGCGATCTCGCTGTCCAGCGTGTCGGTGACCCAGGCACAGGTCGGGCTGCGAGAGGCGGGAGTCCCGGTCGACTCGGTGAACTTCGTCGCGATCGGTACCGGGGGCCAGCAGGCCGCCGCTGTCACCGGCGGACAGGTCGACGCGGTCGCCCTGCTCGACACGTCCTTCCAGGTACTGGAGAACCAGGGGATCGCGCTCCGGACGATCGACGTCCCGGGGGCCGCGAACCTGACCAGCGGCGGCCTCGCCGCGCGTGCCTCGGACCTCGACGCGGATCCCGAGACCTACACGAAGGTCGGCCGGGCGATCGCGAAGGGTGTCGTGTTCGCCCAGGCGAACCCGGAGGCCGCCGTCCGCATCCTCTACCGGGCCCGCCCGGAGTCCCGGCCGGCCGGGCTCGACGAGCAGCAGGCGATCGACTCCGGGGTGGCGGTGCTGAAGGCGCGGCTGGTCAACCTGGGCGCCGACGCCCCCGACGGCGAGTACGGCGCGATCGACCCGGCCATGCTGGATGCGAACGTCGAGTTCCTGCAGAAGGCCGACCTGATCAGCACCGAGGTGCCCGCCGCCGACCTGTACACCGACGATCTCATCGCGGGCATCAACGACTTCGACGCCGAGGCCGTACGGGCGGAGGCGGCGAGCCATGCCGGCTGATCCGACGGTCACGATCGACGCCGCGGACCTCGAGCCGGCCGCCGCGTACCGGCTGCTGACCGGCGTCGTCGTCCCGCGGCCGATCGCCTGGGTCAGCACCGTCGACGAGCGGGGCGTACCGAACCTGGCGCCGTTCAGCGCCTTCACGATGGTGTCGAACGACCCGCCGATGGTGGGCATCAACATCGGGCGGCGCGGCGGCGAACGCAAGGACACCGCCCGCAACATCCACGCCACCGGCGAGTACGTCGTCAACATCGCCCGGTGGGACGATCACGAGCTGGTGCACGAGAGCTCCCGGGCGATGCCCCGCGGCGCCGACGAGGCGGCCGAGCTGGGGATCCGGCTCGCACCCGCCGACGTCGTGCGGGCGCCGCGGGTGGCGCACGCACCGGTGTCGCTGGAGTGCCGGTTCGCCCGGGCGGTCGAGTTCGGCCGCGGGGGCGCCGAGTTCACCGTCGGTGAGATCGTGCGCTTCCACGTGCTGGCCGAGCTCCTCGACAACGGCAAGATCGACACCGCGGCGCTGGACCCGGCGGCCCGGATCGCGGGGCCCAGCTACAGCAGGCTCGGGACGACCCGGACGCTGCGCCCGGTCCCGGTGGCTCTGGAGGTCCCGGCCCACTGATGTCCCGGCTCGCCGCTGTCCGCGGCCGGCGGGCCGGGTGCGGTGGGCCGGACCGCCGCGCCTCAGACCGCGATGCGGCAGATCGCGAACGCCTCCGCCGGCACGGTGAACGAGTCGTCCTCACTGCGCGTCGGCTCCGAGGCCAGCAGGATCCGGGTGATCGTCGCGCCCAGCGACAGCGTGACCGGCTCCGGGCCCAGGTTCACCACGACCCGCATCGCGCCCCGGTTCACCACGAGCGTCCTGGCCTGGGCGTGCACGTCGACGCCGATCGAGTCCAGCCACGGGTCGGACAGCTCCGGCCAGGCCCGGCGCAGCGCGATCAGCTCCCGGTGCATCCGCAGCAGGGTGGCGTGCGGTTCCTGCTCGGGCTCGCTCCAGTCGAGCGTGGAGTCGACGAAGGTCGACTCGGCATTCGGGTCCGGGACCTCGTCGGCGTCGGACCAGCCGTGGTCGGCGAACTCCCGGCGGCGCCCATCGCGGACCGCCTGCTGCAGACCGGGATCGGGGAACCGGGAGAAGAACTGCCACGGCGTGCGGGCCCCCCACTCCTCGCCCATGAACAGCATCGGCGTGAACCCGGAGGTGAACAGCAGCGCCGCCCCGCAGGCCAGCAGCCCGGGGGACAGGGTGTGGGTGAGCCGGTCGCCGGTGGCGCGGTTGCCGATCTGGTCGTGGTTCTGCAGGTAGGTGACCAGCCGGCTGCCCGGGATCCGCGCGGTGTCGATCGGGGCGCCGTGACTGCGCCCGCGGAACGACGACCAGGTGCCCTCGTGCAGGAAACCGCGGGTCAGCACGTGCGCCAGCCCGTCCAGCCCGGACTCGGCGAAGTCGCCGTAGTAGCCCTGGCCCTCGCCGGTGAGCACCGCGTGCAGGCAGTGGTGCACGTCGTCGGCCCACTGGGCGTCCAGGCCGTATCCGCCGCCCTCCCGCGCGGTGATCATCCGCGGGTCGTTCAGATCGGACTCCGCGATCAGCGACAGCGGGCGCCCGACGTGTGCCTCCAGCGCGGTGACCTCGATCGCGAGCTGCTCGAGGACGTGCTGGGCCCGGGTGTCGCGCAGCGCGTGCACCGCGTCGATCCGCAGCCCGTCGAGGTGGAAGTCGCGCAGCCACATCAGCGCGTTGTCGATCACGAACCGGCGGACCTCGTCGGAGCCGGGGCCGTCCAGGTTCAGCGACGGGCCCCAGATGTTCGAGCCCGCGAAGTACGGGCCGAACCGGTCGAGATAGGCGCCGGACGGGCCGAGGTGGTTGTAGACGACGTCCAGGATCACCCCGAGACCGCGGGCGTGGCAGGCGTCGACGAACCGCTTGAACGCCTCCGGGCCGCCGTAGTTCTCGGTGACCGCGTACCAGCCGACACCGTCGTAGCCCCAGTTCACCGGGCCGTCGACGGCGTTCACCGGCAGCACCTCGATCAGGTCGACGCCGAGCGAGACGAGATGATCCAGCCGGCTGATCGCGGTGTCGAACGTGCCGCCGTCGGTGAAGGTGCCGATGTGGCACTCGTAGAGCACCGCGCCGGCGAGCGTGCGGCCGGTCCAGCTGTCGTCGGTCCACCAGAACGTGTCGTGCTCGTGCACCCGGGAACGCCCGTGCACCCCGGCCGGCTGCCATGCCGACCGCGGATCGGGCAGCGGCGTGGGGTCGTCGTCGACGACGAACGCGTAGTCCGTGCCGTGCCCGTGGTCGGGCAGCTCGGTCCGCCACCACCCGCCCGGAGCGGGATCCAGCGCGATCCGGTCCGCGCCGATCACGACGCTGACACGGTTCCTGTCGGGGGCCCACACGGCGAACTCCGTCACGGACGACGATCCTTCCGCACCGGACCGGGGTAGCGCCCGTCCGGGCCGGGGTGGGACCCCTCACGCTCCGGCCCGGATCGTTCTAGGCTGCCCCGATGACGGACCCGGACTCCGGCGCCGAGGTCGGCGACCTCGACCAGTACGCCCAGCTCCAGCCCGAGGACACGCTCGAGGTCGGCGACCTCACCGATGTCCTGGACGAGGGCTACTCGCCGCCGGAACGTCCCTGGAACAGCCGCGACCACGAGACGCTCGACGAGCGGCTCGCCGACGAGCAGCCCGATCCGTGGAACGCGACCGACCCGGCGGCGGAACCCGATGACCGTCGCGACGTCGACGACGTGACGGGGGAGTACCTCGGTGACACCTCGGACACCGACGGGGAGCTGCGCGACGACGAGGTCGGCCACCGCCGGGCCGGCCGGTTGACCGTCGACGACCCGACCTTCGACGGCAGCGAGGGCGGCACCAAGGACCTCACCGCCGGCGACGCGGGGATCGACGGCGCCGGGGCCTCCGCCGAGGAGGCCGCGGTGCACGTGATCGGCGACGACGAGGTCTGAGCGGCCGGGGATCTCAGGCCGGGCGGACCAGCAGCGCCACCGGGTAGCGGGCCAGCAGCTCCCCGAGCCGGGGCGCCGCACTCCCCACCGGCCGGTTGGCGATCATGTCGTGCCAGTCGGTGAACCCGCCCGGCAACGGCAGCGTGGTGTCGCCCCAGCCGCCGCGCCGGTCGAGGCGCTCCGGCAGCCGGGTCGCGACGGCCACCAGCGCGCCGCCGCCCCGCGAGAACGCGACGGCGTGCTCGGCGGCCGCGCCCTGCACGGGCACCGGGCCGTATCCGGTGAACAGCTCCGGCCGGTACCGGCGCAGGCGCGCGGCAGCGGCCGTGACCAGCAGCTTCGCCGCACCCTCCGCGTCGACCGGTGGCTGCCAGCCGGCATCGATCCGCTCCAGCAGCCGGTCCCGGACACCGAAGTCGACCGGCCGCCGGTTGTCCGGGTCGACCAGCGAGTACTCGAACAGCTCGGTGCCCTGGTAGACGTCCGGCACGCCCGGCCCGGCGATCTGCAGCAGCTTCTGGCCGAGCGAGTTCGACCGGCCGGGGCCGGCGATCCCGGCGACGAACGCCTCGATCTCCTCGACCAGCTCGGTGTCGGCGAGCACGGCCGCCGGCCAGTCCGCGATCGCGGCGTCGACGTCGGCGACCGCGTCGACGTGCGAGGTGACGAGCTTCGCCTCCTTCGAGGCCTTGCCCAGGTAGCCGGCGAGCCGGTCGGCGGGGATCGGCCACGCCCCGACCAGCGACTGCCAGGCCAGCAGCTCCAGCGACCGGTCCGGCAGCGGATGGCGCACCGACCAGCGGCGCACCCGGTCCGCCCAGTCGGCCGGCCGCTCGGCGAGCACGGCCAGCCGGGCCCGGACGTCCTCGGAGCGCTTCGTGTCATGTGTGGACAGCGTGGTCATGGTGCGCGAGCGGCCGGCCTCACGGTGCGCCAGCCCGGCGTGGAACTCGGCCACCGAGACACCGAATCGGGCCGGGTCGCCGCCGACCTCGTTCAGCGCGACGAGCCGGTTGTACCGGTAGAACGCGGTGTCCTCGACGCCCTTCGCGGTGACCATCCCTGAGGTCTGCTGCAGCCGGGTCGCGTACTCCGAGCCCGGATCACCCACCAGCCCCCGGTAGAGCCCGGTGAGCACCGGGCCGAGCTCGGGACGCCGGGTCCTGGCCACGGCGACGGCGACATCGGCGGCGTCGCGGCCCTCGGCGATCTCCGGCGTGAGGTACGAGCGGTACACCGGGAACCCGCAGAGGAACTCGGCGACGGCGTCGTGCAGGTCCGCGGCGGTGACCGAGGTCAGATCGACGCCGGTGAGCCCGGCGTCGGCACCGGGCCCGGCCCGGAACGCGTCGGCGATCCGCCGTACCTCGGCGACCAGGATCTGCTCGACGACCAGGTGCCTGCCGTCGTCCTCGATCGCGTGCGCCGAGCGCTTCTCCCCGGTGTGCTCGGCAGCGAACTGGGTGAGCAGCCCGGCGCCGTCCGGGTCGACGAACACCCCGCAGACCTCGCGCAGTGCCTCATAGCCGGTGCTGCCGTCGACCGGCCAGGACGCCGGCAGGTCCTCGCCGACGCCGAGGATCTTCTCGACCAGCAGCCACTTCCACGGACCGATCTCCGAGCGGAGCCGCCGCAGGTAGCCGCCGGGATCGGACAGGCCGTCGGGATGGTCGACCCGCAACCCGATGATCGTCTCGTGCTCTCGGAGCAGCCGCAGGACCGTCGCGTGCGTGTCGGCGAAGACCTGCTCGTCCTCGACCCGCACCGCGGCCAGATCGGAGACGTCGAAGAACCGCCGGTAGGTCAGCTCGGCGGCACCACGCCGCCAGGAGACGAGCCGGTAGTGCTGCCGCTCGTGCACCTCCTGCGCGGAACCCTCCCCGGTGCCGGGCGCGATCGGGAACCGGTGCTCGAAGTAACGCAGCTCCGGGGCCGGGCCGTCGGACACGGTGAGCTTCTCGAGCGCCCCCGCCTCGTCGGCGTCGAGCACCGGCAGCAGCAGCGGGCCGGCACCCCAGTCGACGTCGAAGTGACCGGCCCACCGGGACGCGGGCCCGTGCGTCAGCACGTCCCACCACCACGGATTCTCCGCGGGCCGCGCGACCCCCACGTGGTTGGGGACGATGTCGAGCAGCAGCGTCAGCCCGCGCTCGTGCAGGGTGGCGAGCAGCGCCCGCAACCCGTCCTCGCCGCCGCGCTCGGCGGACACCACGCCCGGGTCGACGACGTCGTAGCCGTGGTTCGAGCCGGTTCCCGACGCGAGCAGCGGTGACGCGTACAGCGCGCCGATGCCGAGCCGGTCCAGGTAGCCGGTCAGCGCCCTGGCGTCGGTGAAGGTGTGCCGGTCGGAGAACTGCAGCCGGTAGGTGGAACCCGGAAGGCGGTTCATGCTGGTGCGCCTCAGCCCTTCGATCGCAGGACGAGCAGGGAACGAGCGGGCAGGGTCAGTACCGAGCCCGCGGAGACCGGATCGAGATCGGCTCCGCCGTGACCGGCGCCGGCCGGCGGATGGACCTCGCCCGAGTGGGTGTCGACGACGGTCTCCCAGGCCGGGCCGAACTCGGCCGGCGGCAGCGTCGCGTCGATGTCCTCCCAGTAGGAGTTGAAGCAGAGCAGGAACGAGTCGTCGGTGATCCGCTGCCCGCGCTGGTCGACGTCGGCGATCTGCTCGCCGTTGAGGAAGACGACCACGGCGCGGCCGAGCTCGTTGTCCCAGTCCTCCTCGCGCATCTCCCGCCCGGCCGGGGTGAACCAGCCGATGTCGGCGATCTCGTCGTCGGCCGAGGAGCGGCCGATCGGCTTGCCTGCGAAGAAGCGGCGGCGCCGGAACACCGGGTGCGCGTGCCGCAGCGCGGTGACCCCGGAGACGAAGGTGACCAGGTCGTCGTGCTTGTCGCCGAGCTCCCAGTCCTGCCAGGCGATCTCGTTGTCCTGGCAGTAGACGTTGTTGTTGCCGCCCTGGGTGCGGCCCAGCTCGTCGCCGTGCAGCAGCATCGGTGTGCCCTGCGAGAGCAGCAGGGTGGCCAGGAAGTTGCGCTGTTGCTGGGCGCGCAGTGCCCGGATCGCCTCGTCGTCGGTGGGGCCCTCGACGCCGCAGTTCCAGGAGCGGTTGTGGCTCTCGCCGTCGTTGCCGCCCTCGCCGTTGGCGTCGTTGTGCTTGTCGTTGTAGGAGACGAGATCGGCGAGGGTGAAGCCGTCGTGCGCGGTCACGAAGTTGATCGAGGCGTACGGCCGCCTGCCGTCGGCCTGGTACAGGTCCGAGCTGCCGGTGATCCGGGACGCGAACTCGCCGAGTGAGCCGGCCTCGCCGCGCCAGAAGTCGCGGACGGTGTCGCGGTACTTGCCGTTCCACTCGGTCCACAGCGGCGGGAAGTTACCGACCTGGTAGCCGCCGGGCCCGACGTCCCACGGCTCGGCGATCAGCTTGACCTGCGAGATCACCGGATCCTGCTGGACCAGGTCGAAGAACGTCGAGAGCCGGTCGACGTCGTAGAACTCGCGGGCCAGTGTGGAGGCGAGATCGAAACGGAACCCGTCGACGTGCATCTCGGTCACCCAGTACCGCAGCGAGTCCATGATCAGCTGCAGGGTGTGCGGGTTGCGCACGTTGAGCGAGTTCCCGGTGCCGGTGTAGTCCATGTAGTACCGGGCGTCGTCGGAGACCAGCCGGTAGTACGCGTGGTTGTCGATGCCGCGCATCGACAGCGTCGGGCCCATGTCCGAGCCCTCTGCGGTGTGGTTGTAGACGACGTCGAGGATCACCTCGATGCCCGCGTCGTGCAGGTCGCGCACCATCGCCTTGAACTCCGCGACCTGCGACCCGGACCGGATCGCGCCGGCCGAGTAGGCGTGGTGCGGGGCCAGGAAGCCGATGGTGTTGTAGCCCCAGTAGTTCGACAGGCCCTTCTCGGTGAGGTGGTGGTCCTGCACGAACTCGTGCACCGGCATCAGCTCGACGGCGGTGATCCCGAGCCGGCGGTAGTGCTCGATCATCGCCGGGTGCGCGACGCCGGAGTAGGTGCCGCGCAGCTCCTCCTCGACGTCGGGGTGCAGCGTGGTCAGCCCGCGGACGTGCGCCTCGTACACGACGGTCTCGTTGTACGGGATCTTCGGCGGGCGATCGGAGCCCCAGTCGAAGTAGGGGTTCACCACGACCGACTTCGGCACGTACGCCGCCGAGTCGGTGTCGTTGCGCGAGTCGGGATCGCCGAAGTTGTAGCCGAACACGGCCTCGTCCCAGTCGACCGGCCCGTCGAGGGCTTTGGCGTAGGGGTCGATGAGCAGCTTGTTCGGGTTGCAGCGCAGGCCCTGTGCCGGGTCGTACCGGCCGTGCACCCGGTAGCCGTAGCGGCGGCCGGGCTCGACGCCGGGCAGGTAGCCGTGCCAGACGAAGCCGTCCACCTCGCTCAGCCGCACCCGGGTCTCGATCAGCCCACCGGGTTCGTCCGGATCCGGATCGAACAGGCAGAGCTCGACGGCTTCGGCAACCTCGGAGAACAGGGCGAAGTTGGTACCGGTGCCGTCGTAGCTGGCGCCCAGCGGGTAGGCGTGCCCGGGCCAGGGCTGCATGCTGCGGTCCTTTCCTCGCGCCCGGCCGACGGCCGTGTGCGCGCTCAAACCTATCGGGGCGGGCAGCGTTGCCACAGGGACGCGGAGGTCACCCGGGACTGCGTGACGTGCACGTCATGCAGTGCGTGTCATGCAGTGCACGTCACAGCGCCGAGTGAGCGACCGGCTCCCGCTCAGTGTCCCAGGGTGGACGGACGGGACCGGGAGCCGGGCTCAGGAGTCGGCGAGCCGGGCGGGGAACCCGCCGGTCGCGACCGGGCTCCAGCGGGTCGGGGTGATCCGGATCAGCGCCTTGCCCTGGTCGATCATCGCCTGGCGGTAGGCGTCCCAGTCGGGGTGCTCGCCGGAGATCGACCGGAAATAGTCCACCAGCGGCTCCAGCGCGTCGGGCAGCGTGAGGAGCTCGGCATCGCCGTCGACCTGGACCCAGGCGTCGCCGAAGTCGTCGGACAGCACGATCACCGAGGCCGCGCCGCTCCGCCCGACGTTGGCGGACTTGGCCCGCTCCGGGTATGTGGAGATCACGATCCGGCCGTGCTCGTCGACGCCGCCGGTGACCGGGGAGCCCTGCACCCCGCCGTCGGCGCGGGAGGTCAGCAGCACCATGTGATGGCGGGGCCGGACGAACTCGAGCAGCTCGTCGAGTTCGACGCGGGTGGCGGTGGCGATGGTGCGCGGCATGCGCGCCAGCGTATGACCGTCACACGGTCGCCGCCCGGCGTACTAGGGTCCGGACACGTGAGCAGCGTCTTCACCAGGATCATCGACGGTGACCTCCCCGGCCGCTTCGTCTACTCCGACGACCGGTGCGTGGCCTTCCTCTCGATCAACCCGCTCGGCCCGGGGCACACCCTGGTCGTCCCGCGTGCCGAGGTCGACCGGTGGGTGGACGCCGACGTGGAGCTGACCGCACACCTCACCCGGGTCGCGCACGCCGTCGGTGGCGCGGTGCGCGACATCTGGGCCCCGCCGCGGGTGGGGCTCCTGGTGGCCGGATTCGAGGTCCCGCACCTGCACGTGCACGTGTTCCCGGCCTGGGACATGGCTGCGTTCGACTTCGCGAACGCCGCCGCGACTGTGGACGCCGCCGAGCAGGACGGCCACGCCGACGCGCTGCGCGGCGCGCTGCGCGCCGCCGGCCACGGCGATCACGTCCCGGCCTGATCCGGGGCGGCGCAGGTGCAGCTCATCCTGGTCCGGCACGCCCTCCCGCAGCGGGTCGAGCACGGTGACGGCACGTTCGCCGATCCCGGGCTGACCCCGGAGGGACACGCCCAGGCCCGACGCCTGGTCGCGGCCCTGGACGGCGAGCCGGTCGACGCGCTCTACACCAGCACGATGCGTCGCGCGGTGCAGACGGCGGCGCCGCTCGCGACGGCCCGCGGGCTCACCTCGACCACCCGCGCCGACCTGCGGGAGTTCGACGCCGAACGGACCGAGTACGTCCCGATCGCGCAGCTGGCCGAGGCGGATCCGGAGTCCTGGGAGCGGATGCGCAACGGATACCTGCCGGGGCACGTCGACGCCGACGCGTTCCTGGGCCGGGTCCGGTCCGGGATCGAGGAGATCGTCGCGTCGCATCCCGGCCGCGCGACCGCCGTGGTCGTGGCGCACGCGGGGGTGGTGAACGCCTACCTGGCGGCTGTGCTGGGGACCGATCGGACACTGCCGTTCCCGCTCGACTACGTCGGCGTGACCCGGGTCGTCTGTGCCCGGGACGGACTGCGCAAGGCCCGCACGGTCAACGACATCTCGCACGTCAGGGACCTGGTGTGAGCCCGGGGTGATCGGGTGCGGCCCGGCCGGTTCCGGCGACCGTCCGGCGACGGAGGGGGGTACGTTCGTCCGGCGGCGGGCCCATTCGGACAACCGGATGCGTCCGGTTGTTGCCGTTCGTCGCCGTCCTGCTGCCGTCCGTCGGTACGCATACGCGCTGACCTGACGTTTCGGATCGGTGTACCTACGCTCGACGAGAATCCCGGTGGCCGTTTCCGAGTCCGGCGACATCTGAGTAGGCTCGATCGGCGGATGCCCCCGCCGGACCTCCTCACGGCGCGTCGAAGGGACCGGATGGCAGTGACCGGCAGTGGGGGGAGCGCGGCTTCCGGGCGCCCTCACGGTGCCGGGCCGCCCACGACCGGCAGCCCGTTCCGGGTCCGCGACTTCCGGGCACTGTGGTCGGCGGAGATGCTCTCGGCCGCCGGCGACCAGGTCGCGCGGGTCGCGCTCACCGTGCTGGTGCTGGAACGGACCGGCTCGGTGGCCTGGTCCGCGACGTTCTACGCGCTGACCTTCCTGCCGGCACTCGCCGGGGGCCTGCTCCTGGGGCAGCTCGCCGACCGGTTCCCGCGCCGGCTGGTGATGGTGGCGACCGATCTGGTCCGGGCCGGACTGGTCGGGGTGATGGCGCTGCCCGGGCTCCCGCTGCCGGTGCTGTGCGCGCTGCTCGTCGTCGTCGTGCTGCTCGGCGGCCCGCACAACGTGGCCCGCTCGGCGGTGCTCCCGGACCTGCTCGGGGGCGGGCTGCTGGCGCGCGGAATCGCGCTGCGCCAGGTCTCGGTGCAGGTGGCGCAGGTCGTCGGGTTCGGCGGGGGCGGGCTGCTGGTGGCCCTGCTGGCGCCGTCCGGTGCGCTGCTGGTCGACGCGGCCACCTTCGGTCTCTCCGCCGCTGTCGTCGGGTTCGGGATGCGCTCGCGCTGGGCGGTCCGGCGGGCCGACGTCGCCGGTGATCCCGGGGCCCGGGGGGCCGAGCCGGGAACGTGGCTGCAGGGCACCCGGTCCGGGCTGTCGCTGGTGTTCCGGCATCCGCGCCGCCGCTACCTGGTCCTGATCGCCTGGCTGCTCGGGATCTACGTGCTGCCCGAGGCGCTCGCCGCGGCCTACGCCATGGCGATCGGAGCCGGGCCGGTGGCGACCGGGTTGCTGATGGCGGCGGATCCCGCGGGCAGCGCGGTGGGCGCACTGCTGTTCGCCTTCGTACTCCCGGCGCGCTTCCGGGAGCGGTGGATCGTGCCGCTGGCCGTGGGCGCGGCGATCCCGCTGGCCCTCACGCCGCTCGCGCCGGGTCTCTGGCCCGCGGTGGGGCTGTGGGCGGTCTCCGGCGCATGCGCGACGGCATGCCTGGTGCAGGCCCAGGCCGGATTCGCCCGCGAGACACCGACCGCGGTGCGTGGCCGGGCCACCGGCGTTGCCGCGTCGGGTCTGGTCGGCAGCCAGGGAGTAGCGGTGCTGCTCGGTGGGCTGCTCGCCCAGTGGACCGAGCCGGCCACCGCGCTGGGTGTCGTGGGTGTGGTCGGGGTCGTCCTGGCGCTCGGGGCGCGCAGGATGGTCGGGGGCTCACCACCGGTTGTCGCGGGAGCTGCCGGGTGACCCCGCGGGAACGGGGTCCCGGCACCCCCGGGATTCGATGCCGATCGGTCGGTTCTCACCAGCCACGGTTGCGCATCACGTCACCTCCTGTATGTCAGGTGCCCGATCCGGTCACGGTGTGCGATCAACTGGTCACCAGTGTACCCGTTCGGGTGACATCGCCAAGGGGAAGCGATCGTGCTGTCTCGGTTCAGCTGTGGCGGGAGTCACGGACCGGGGTGAGTCGATGACCCGCGCGCGACGGAGCGCCTACCGGTGCCCGACCCTGGACCTGCCCAGGCCGATGGTCCTGGTGCTGTTCACGGTCGAGCTGCTCACCGTGGGGCTGGTCGCCGGTGGTCTCGCCGCACTGCCCGCCGACCGCTCGACCGGTCTCGCCCTGCTCGGCGCGATCGGCCTGGTGGCACTCGGGGTGGTGCACACCGAGCTCGCCACCGGCATCGAACGGGTCCGGCGGCGGGTGGCGCACGCGTCCTACTTCGATCTGTCCAGCGTCTGGACGTTCGCCGGCGCGCTGCTGTTCCCGCCGGGGGTGGCCGGTCTCGTGGTGATCGGCGTCTACAGCCACCTGTGGTGGCGGGTCTGGCGTCCCGCGGGCGCCGGCTTCTACCGGCACGTGTACACGACCTCCACCGTCGTACTCGCCGCGATCGCCGCGTCGACAGTGGTGGCACCGGACGGTCTGGCGACGGTCGCCGGTGCGGGCGGGCCGGGCAGCATGCTCCCCGCCGTGGGCCTGCTGCTGCTCGCGATGGCCGTCTACGTCGTGGTCAACCAGGTGCTGGTCGCGCTGGCGCTGGCACTGACGACCGGGCGCCGGTTCGCACTGCGCGGCGTGCTGGGGGAGTGGGACGACCACATCCTGGAGGGCGCGACGCTGTGCCTGGGCGTGCTGGCGGCGCTCGCCGCGCTCCGGCAGCCGCTGCTGATCCTGCTGGTGCTCCCGCCGCTGCTGGTGCTGCACCGCGCCGTGCTGATCCGTCAGCTCGAGGAACGCGCCAACACCGACGCCAAGACCGGCCTGCTCACCGCGGCGGCCTGGCGGGGGCAGGCACATCGTGGTCTGGCCCGCGGCCGCCGGCACCGCGACGCCGTCGCCGTGCTGATCCTCGACCTGGACCACTTCAAGTCGGTGAACGACTGCTACGGGCACCTCGCGGGCGACGAGGTGCTCACCGCGGTCGCCCGGACGCTGACCGCCCAGGTCCGCGAGGTGGATCCGGTCGGCAGGTTCGGCGGCGAGGAGTTCGTGGTGCTGCTGGCCGGGCTCCCGCACGGGCAGGAGGGCCGCACACTGGCGCACGCCGCGGCCGAGCGGATCCGGCGGGCCGTGCGTGGCCTCGCCGTGCGGGTGGACCAGCCCGGGGGGCCGCTGACCATCGCCGATCTCTCGGTCTCGGTGGGTGTCGCCATCACCGGCCAGGACGGCGAGTCGCTCGAGGAGCTCATGCAGGTCGCCGACTATGCGCTCTACGCCGCGAAGCGGGCCGGACGCAACCGGGTGCGGCTGGGGCGCTCGGAGGGCGAACCCGGCTCGGAGGCCTAGCCGGTCTGCTCGGAGGCCTCGCCGGTCTGCTCGGGGATCTCCGGACGCGGGAACTGGTGCCTGCCGATCCGCACCGCGTCCCGTCCGGCCCGCTTCGCGGCGTAGAGCGCCGAGTCGGCGACCTCGAGCAGTGCCGTGGTCCCGGTGCCGTCGGCCGGGAACAGGGCTCCGCCGATCGACACGGTGATGCCCAGCCCGTCGCGGCCCGGGCGGGGCCCGCTGTTCGAGGCTCCGGTGCCGGGCCCGACACCCTCCTGCTGCCCGGACACCCGGGTTCGGAGCCGCTCGGCGATCTGCCGGACCTCGTCCTGCCCGTCGTGGCCGGAGAGCCGGGGGAGCAGCACCACGAACTCCTCGCCACCGAACCGCCCCACCAGGTCGTGGTCGCGCAGCTCCTCGCGCAGTACCTGTGCGGTGGCGGCGAGCACCTGGTCGCCGTAGAGGTGCCCGTGCGTGTCGTTGATCTCCTTGAAGTGGTCCAGGTCGAGGAGCAGCAGCGCGGCCTGCCGCCGCTCCCGCTCGGCGACCTGCAGCGCGTGGGCGCTCCGGACGCTCCACGCGGCATGATTGAGCAGTCCGGTCTTGGCGTCCAGGTCGGCCTTCTCCCGCAGGTGACGGACCTGGATCGTGCGGTGCAGGACGATGATCGGCGGCACCGCCAGCACCGCCGCGAGCGGGCCGACGGTGAGCAGCGCGACCGCGGTCAGCGCCCCCAGGCAGAGCGTGGCCAGCTCCAGCACCAGCTCGTCGCCACCGAAGAGGATCTGCAGGATGCGGGACTCGGGATTGACGATGGCGACCGCGCCGAGCACGAGGCAGGTGTTCACCACGGTGTAGACGAGCAGCGCCAGCACCAGCCCGAGAATCGGCGGTAGTCCCTCGTAGACGCCGCCCGGGCCGGTGGCGCCGACGATCGCCGAGGCGCCGTGCACCGCGACGATCACGGTGCTCGCGTTGTAGACCTCCCGGTAGGCCGGTCGGCGGTCGGGCAGTGGTACCGGCCGCAGCACCCGCCAGTACAGGTGGGTGTAGAGGACCACCACGACGACCGCCCCGAGTGCCGGCGGGAGCAGCAGCGCCGCGGCGAGCGTCCAGACCGACGTCAGGTTCACGTGATGGGTGTCGGCCGTGTAGCGCCGGATCCGCTCGATGCCGACCACGATCTCGGTGTGCAGCAACCCGGCCACCGTCAGGGTGAGCAGCAGCCCGAGGGTCGCCGGATCGAGATCGGGCCGTAGCACCAGGTCGCTGAGCGTCAGTGCGCCGGCCAGCAGCTCCACCGCGAGCATCGCGCCCAGCAGGCTCGACGGCACCCGCCAGACCTGCCAGCGGTCGATCCGGAACAACGGGGCAGGCGGCGAGGTCATGCCGCCCCCTCTCGTCGTGCCCGGGCCGAAACCGCCGTCGAGGCGGTAGAGCTCTCGATCGTAGCCGTCGACCGGTCGCGCGGAGTGGTCGAAGTCGCCTTTCGCACAGTGCCGTCCCAGCTCGGCCCGCACCCGTCGACTACTCTGCGTAATGATCAGTTTCGGATAGCGCGGAGCGGCTTCGCGCAATGGTGGTTGCCCGATTGTTTTGGATCATGATGAGGGTGATTCTGAACCCGCCGCCCATTTCTGCCCGGCTTCGCCGGCGGGTGTCCGTTCGGTGGACGGTCGCCAGGTCGGAGCCGGAAGTTTCGGTACGCGGGAGATGGATCAAGAAAGGGAGGGTGTCGTGCGCAACTGGGGTTTCTGAGTCCGCCCGGCGGATGTATCGAATGCGTTTCGTGGCTGATCGACGAGGTGAGGGGAGTTGTCATGCGTAACTGGGGATTCTGATCTTGCGAAACCGGACCCGCCGGTAACGGGATGCGGCGCGCCGGGCGGTGACCACCGCCCGGCGCGCGCCCGCGAGCCCGCTCGACGACCGCTCCGTAGAGTGTGGGCGTGAGTCGATGCCGGGGCGTCGTGGGCGGTTCCCCGCCTGCGGGAGGTCTCCGGCGGCGAGGAGGCAGTACGTGACGACGAACCGGGGGCTCACCGCGATCCGGCGCCCGGCCGACCTGCGTGGGCTCGGCACGGAGGAACTCACCTCGCTGGCGGCCGAGATCCGCGGCTTCCTGATCAAGGCGGTCTCGCGGACCGGCGGGCACCTGGGGCCGAACCTGGGTGTGGTCGAGCTGACGATCGCCCTGCACCGGGTCTTCGACTCGCCGCGCGACACCGTGATCTGGGACACCGGGCACCAGGCCTATGTGCACAAGCTGCTGACCGGCCGGCACGACGGCTGGGACCGGCTGAAGAAGACCGGCGGGCTGTCCGGGTACCCCAGCCGCGCCGAGTCCGAGCACGACCACGTGGAGTCCAGCCACGCGTCGTCGTCGCTGTCCTGGGCCGACGGCGTCGCCAGGGCGAACGAGCTCGCCGGACGGGACCGGCACGTCGTCGCGGTGATCGGGGACGGCGCGCTCACCGGCGGGATGGCCTGGGAGGCGCTGAACAACATCGCGGCCGGCAGCGACCGCAACGTGGTCGTCGTCGTCAACGACAACGGCCGCTCCTACTCACCGACCATCGGCGGGCTGGCCGATCGGCTGGCGTCGCTGCGGCTGCAGCCCGGCTACGAGCGGATCCTCGAGGCCGGGAAACGGACGGTCCAGGGCACCCCGGTCGTCGGGCCGGCGCTGTACGCGGGCCTGCACGCGATCAAAGCGGGCGTCAAGGACGCGGTCAGCCCGCAGGAGCTGTTCGGCGATCTCGGCCTGAAGTACTTCGGCCCGGTCGACGGCCACGACATCGCGCAGGTCGAGTCGGCGATGCGCCGGGCGAAGCGGTTCGGCGGCCCGGTGATCGTGCACGCGGTGACCCGCAAGGGCAACGGTTACCCGCCCGCCGAGAACGACGACGCCGAGCAGATGCACAGCCCGGCCGCTTTCGACCCGGCGACCGGGGAGCCCACCGGGACGCCCTCCACCGGCTGGACCGACATCTTCGCCGAGGAGGTCGTCGAGCTGGGTTCGCGCCGCAGCGATGTCGTCGCGATCACCGCCGCGATGCTCGGCCCGACCGGGCTGGCGCCCTTCGCCGCGGCCTTCCCTGACCGGCTGATCGACGTCGGGATCGCCGAGCAGCACGCGCTCACGACGGCGGCCGGATTGTCCCGGGCCGGGATGCACCCGGTCGTCGCGCTGTACTCGACCTTCCTCAACCGCGGGTTCGACCAGCTGCTGATGGACGTCGGCCTGCACTCCGAGCGGCTCACCCTGATGCTGGACCGCTCCGGTGTCACCGGCAGCGACGGGCCGTCGCACAACGGGATGTGGGACCTGTCGCTGCTCGGGATCGTCCCCGGCATGCGGGTCGCCGCACCCCGGGACGAGGAGACCCTGCGCGAGGAGTTCCGGGAGGCCGTCGCGGTCACCGACGGGCCGACCGCGCTGCGCTATCCGAAGGGGGCCGTGGTGTCGTCGGTGCCCGCCGTCCGGCGGCTCGACGGCCCGGCCGGCGTCGACGTGCTGCACGAGCCGTCCGACCGGCGCGCCCAGGTGCTGATGGTCTGTGTCGGTGCGTTCGGCACGCTGGGGGTGGCGGCCGCCGAGCGGCTCACCGACCAGGGGATCGACGTGACCGTGGTGGACCCGCGCTGGGTGCTGCCGGTCCCGCGCGAGCTGCTGACCCTGGCCGCGGACCACCAGCTGCTGGTCACGGTGTCCGACTGCGGCACGCACGGTGGCTTCGGCTCGGCCCTGTCCGACGCGCTGCGGGCCTCCGACATCGACGTCCGGCAGCGGGACCTGGCACTGCCCCAGGAGTACCTGGAGCACGGCAGCCGGGACGACGTGCTGGCCAGGACCGGTCTGACGGTGCAGGATGTCGCGCGGCGGGTCACCGAGTGGGCGGCCGCCTCCGCGCCGACGGTGCCGGAGCTGGACGCCCACCGGGCGGTCCGGGGGTCCTGAGATGCGTGTGATCGTGGTCGAGGACGAGCCCGCCATGGCCGATGCGGTCGCCCGCGGCCTGCGTCGGGACGGGATCGCGGTCGACGTCGCGTACGACGGCGACGAGGGCTCGGAGAAGCTGTCGGTGACCCGGTATGACGTCGCCGTGCTCGACCGGGACCTGCCCGGCCGCAGCGGTGACGAGCTGTGCGACGAGCTCGTCGCCGCCGGTGGCACCACCCGGGTTCTGATGCTCACCGCGTCGGGCACCCTCGCGGACAAGGTCGAGGGGCTCTCCCGCGGCGCCGACGACTACCTGGCCAAGCCGTTCGACTTCCCCGAGCTGGTCGCGCGGGTCCGCGCACTGGGCCGCCGGGCCACCCCGGCCCTGCCGCCGACGCTGGCCGCCGGTGATCTCGTACTGGACCCGGCCCGGCGGATGGTCGTCCGGTCCGGGCGTCCGGTCGAGCTCACCCGCAAGGAGTTCGGCGTGCTGGAGGTGCTGCTCGCCGCCGGCGGTGCGGTCGTCTCGTCGGAGGAGCTGCTGGAGCGGGTCTGGGACGAGAACGCCGACCCGTTCACCACCACCGTGCGGGTCACCGTGATGACCCTGCGCAAGAAGATCGGCGAGCCGGCCCTGATCGAGACGGTGGTCGGCGCCGGGTACCGGGTGCCGGACGCCGCGTACACCGGCATCCCGCCCGGGTCGGCCGCGGGCTGAGCCGGTGCACCGCCTCCGGCCGCGGCTGACCGCGCTGGCCACCGTGCTGGTGGCGGTGGTCGCGGGCCTGTTGCTGTGGCTGGGCTGGATGCTCGTCGGCGCGGCGGTCGCCGGAACGCCGGCGCTCCCCGGGACGGTCGTGGTGAACGGGGTTCCGGTGCCGGCCGAGACGGCCAGGGACGCGATCGCCGCGTCCGCCCGGGACCAGGTGCTGCGGGCCGGACTGATCGCGTTCCCGCTGGTCGTCGTGGCCGGCGCGGTGACGTCGTGGGTGCTCGTGGGCCGGTTGCTCGAACCGCTGCGCCGGGTGGTCGACACCGCGTCGAGGCTCTCGGCGAACTCGTTGGACGAGCGGGTGGCCCTCGACGCGGCGCGGGGCGAGGTCGCGGAGCTGGCGGCGGCGTTCGACGCGATGCTGGACCGGCTGCAGGCGGCCTTCGACGCGCAGCGCCGGTTCGTCGCGAACGCCGGGCACGAGCTGCGCACGCCGCTCGCGGTGCTGCGCACCGAGGTCGACGTGACCCTGCAGGACCCGGACGCCGACGCGGCCGAGCTGCGCCGGATGGCCGAGGTGGTGCGGGACGCCGGCCGCCGCTGCGACGAGCTCGTCACCGGGTTGCTGCTGCTCGCCCGCACCGAGGCGACCGGCCCGCTGACCGGTGCCGACCGGGTCCCGGTGGACCTCGCCGGGGTGCTGACCGCCGAGCTGTCGATGATCGCCCCGGACGTCACCGCGCGGGCGCTGACCGTGCGCACCGATCCGCGGCCCGCGGTCGTCGCGGGCAACGAGGCGCTGCTCCGCCGGCTGGTGGCGAACCTGCTGGAGAACGCGGTGCGGCACAACCGGGACGGCGGCTGGATCGAGGCGGGCTGCGATGCCGGACCCGGGGTGCTGCTGCGGGTGGTCTCCTCCGGCCCGGAGCTGGCGCCGGATCAGGTGGCGGAGTTGTTCGAGCCGTTCCGCCGGGGACCGGTCGCCCGCACCGCGCACACCCGGGGATCCGGGCTGGGCCTGTCGATCGTCCGGGCGGTGGCGGAGGCGCACGGCGGCACCGTGTCCGCCGACGCCGTACCGGATGGTGGGTTGGAGGTTCGGGTGCATCTGCCCGGGATCGACGGCCGGGACGTCACGCCGGTGGACCACGAGGCGCCGGTGGCCACCGGTGATCGCGTCCCGGACCGGCGGTTGCCGGCCTTCCCCGAACGCTGAGCCGGCGCGCAGCGCTCTGCCGCGCACGTCCTCGCGCCGGGAGCACCTGGTGGGGGACCGGCAGCGGGGAGCGGGTGGACTCAGGCGGGGGCGAGGACCGGTTCGAGCAGCGGGGCCAGCAGATCGGCCTGCCACGGCCGGGCGCCGCCGGCGGCGAGTGCACCGCGGACGTCGCCGTCGGCGGGCGGTGTCCAGCACAGCCGGCGCAGGAGATCGGGTTGCAGCAGGTTCTCCACCGGGATGTCGTGCTCGTCGGAGACGGTGGCCAGTGCGGCACGCGCAGCGGTCAGCCGGGCGGCGGCATCCGGGTCGCGATCGGCCCACCGGGACACCGGGGGCGGACCGTCCGACGGCGCGGAGCCGCGGGGCAGCTCGGACTCGGGGAGCTCGGCGGCGCGGCGGAGCGCGTCGAACCAGTAGCGGGCGAGCCGGCGCTGCGACCGGCCGCGGAAGACCGGGAGCTCGGCGAGCGCCTGCGGCGACTCCGGGTTCCGGACGGCCGCGTCGACGATCGCCGCATCCGGCAGCACCCGGCCGGGTGCGATGTCCCGCTCGGCGGCGAGAGTGTCCCTGGCGTGCCACAGCTCGCGGGCCGCGGCCAGCGGCCGGGGCCTGCGCACCTTGTGGATCCCGGAGGTCCGGCGCCACGGTTCGGCACGCGGGCCCGGCGGCGGAGCGGTGCGGACGGCCTCGAACTCCTGGCGGGCCCATTCGGTCTTGCCCTGCTCCTCGAGCAGGCCGGCGAGCACGTCGCGCAGCTCGATCAGCACCTCGACGTCGAGCGCGGCATAGACCAGCCAGTCCTCCGGCAGCGGCCGGCGCGACCAGTCGGCCGCGCCGTGGCCCTTCTCCAGGGACAGTCCCAGCAGGTTCTCCACCATCGGGCCGAGGCCGACCCGGGGCAGCCCGGCCAGCCGCCCGGCCAGCTCGGTGTCGAACAGCGATCCGGGGAGCAGATCGATCTCGGCGAGGCAGGGCAGGTCCTGGGACGCGGCGTGCAGCACCCATTCGGGACCGTCGAGTGCGGTGGCGAGGGGAGCGAGCGCACCGCGCAGCGGGATCGGGTCGACCAGCGCCGAGCCGGAGCCCGCCCGTCGCAGCTGCACCAGGTAGGCGCGCTGCGAGTAGCGGAATCCGGATGCGCGCTCGGCGTCGACCGCGATCGGGCCGGTTCCCCCGGCGAGCCGGTCGGCCACCTCGGCGAGAGCGTCCGGAGACGCCGTCACCTCGGGCAGACCGTCGGCCGGACTGAGCAGGGGAACCGGATCGGGTGAATCGTCCGGGGACGGATGACCGGGCGGCCGGGTCTCCGTACCGCCTGTCGTCCGCATCCCCTGATTCAGCGAATGACCCCCGCACGCATCGCGAGCGCCACCATCTGTGCGCGATCGCCGGTGCCGAGCTTGCGCCCTATCCGGGACAGGTGGCTCTTCACCGTGAGCGCGGAGAGGTTCAGTGCCTCGCCGATCTCCTTGTTGGACTGGCCGTCGGCGACCAGCTGGAGCACCTCGACCTCACGGGCGGAGAGCTCGCGAGGAGTGTTGTCGGTGCCGGGGACCCGCGAGCCCGTCGCCAGCAGCGGGGCGACCGTCGGGTCGGCGTAGACGCCGCCGTCGAGCACCCGCTTGACGCCGTCGGTCACGATCGACGGAGAAGCGGACTTCAGCAGGTACGCCTGCGCCCCGGCCTGGAACGCCGAGCGGACCGCGTACGGGTCGTCCGAGGACGCCAGAACGACGAGCCGGTTCCACCCGAGCGACCGCAGCTCGCTCACCAGGTCCAGACCGCTGCCGTCCGGCAGGGTCAGGTCGAGGATCGCGAGATCACACGGCCCTGCCGCATGGGCGCGGGCCCGTGCCTCGGTGACTGAGGCGGCCTCGTGCACCGTGCCGGCCCCCATCGAGCGGAGCCTGCCGGCGATCGCCTCCCGCAGCAGCGGGTGGTCGTCCACGACGAGAACCGTGAACAGCTCCTCCCGTGGCTGCGGGACGATCCCCGGCGAGAGCACGGCTCCACCGATCGGAGCGCCACCTGCGGTGGTGCTGCCGGAGCTCTGCGCCGGCACTTGCTGGCCAAGTACAGCCACGTCGTCAACCTTCCTGGAGTCGGTCGTCAGCCCCCGACCAACACCGGAACCCGAGGGACGGAGAGTGGCGCTCGGCCGCACGGGTGGGTGCCATGCGGGAGATGGTATCCCTCCATGCGGCCTAACGTCCCGTGTGCATTCGAACTTCTGCCCCGGAAAGTTACATGGATGTGGGGGCGGTCCCACCCCTACGGGTGACATTTCTCGTCAGCACGCCGCTGACCTGCATCTATCAGCCGGGTGACCGAGTCAACGGTACGGCGCCGACCGGGGGCAGCCCGGCCGCGGTGGCCACCAACGAGCCGAACGCGACGGCGTGTCGGGCGAGGTCCGCGTCGCTCTCCGTAGGCGTCCAGGAGGCCCGCAGCTCGACGTCGTCCTCCCGGGGAGGGTGGTCGTCGGGGCCCTGGAGCCCACCGAAACGGACCGACGACGTCTGGGTGACGGTGCCGCCCAGTGCGGTGAAATCCGCACCCGCGTGCTCCAGTGCGTCGGTCAGCCAGGACCAGCCGATGCTCGGCAGCATGTCGTCACCGAGCTGGCCCACCTCGAGCCGCGCCTGGACGAAACAGACCAGCCGGAAGGTGCCCTGCCAGCGGTCCTGGCCCTCCGGGTCGTGCAACAGGATCAGCCGGCCGGAGGTGTCCGGCTCGTCCAGGTCGTCGGTGCCGTCACCGCGGTGGCCGATGTCGGCCTCCACGCTGGTCGCCCAGCTGAACGGCGCGAGCCGGGGTGGCGCCTCGAGCGCGCGCACCACGAGCTCCGGGCGCGGGGCCACCGAGGCGAGCGAGGTCACTGCCCGATGGAACAGCGGCGGTGGGGAGATCGGGTCCGGCACGGCGGGAGACTCTAGGGCGAACCGTCCGTCGTCGCAGGCAGGCGCGCCGACGCGGGTGGCAGCCGATGGAGGACCGGGTCGTGGGAGGATGGCGGGGTCATGACAGCAGGTACAGCAGGCTCCGTCTCCGCCGTCCCCCGGGCCCGGCGGGACCTGGCCGGATCCCCGTTCCTCGAGGCCGCGCGCGGGCGTCGTCCGTCGCGGCTGCCCGTGTGGTTCATGCGCCAGGCCGGGCGCTCGTTGCCCGAGTACCGCGCGCTGCGGACCGACAACGGGATGCTCGAGGCCTGCCTGACCCCCGACCTCACCTGTGAGATCACGCTGCAGCCCGTGCGCAGGCACGGTGTCGACGCGGCGATCCTGTTCTCCGACATCGTGGTGCCGCTGTACCTGGCGGGCATCGGGGTGGACATCGTGCCGGGCACCGGCCCGGTGGTGGACGCGCCGGTG
The DNA here is from genome assembly GCF_003945385.1 of Pseudonocardia autotrophica. Classification (NCBI taxonomy): domain Bacteria; kingdom Bacillati; phylum Actinomycetota; class Actinomycetes; order Pseudonocardiales; family Pseudonocardiaceae; genus Pseudonocardia; species Pseudonocardia autotrophica. Next base: position 4,405,495 of record NZ_AP018920.1, on the reverse strand, counting down.
CGCACCGCTGCCGACGTCGAGGCCCTGCCGGAGCTGGCCCCCGAGCAGGTGGGCCGGGTGGCGGAGGCCATCGGGCTGTTGCTACCGGAGCTGGGGGACACGCCGCTGATCGGTTTCGCCGGTGCCCCCTTCACCCTCGCGTCCTACCTGATCGAAGGTGGCCCGAGCCGCAACCACGAGCGGACCAAGGCGCTGATGCGCGCGGAGCCGCAGGTGTGGCACGCGCTGATGGCCAAGCTGTCCCGCTCGACCCTGACGTTCCTGCAGCAGCAGGCCGCGGCCGGGGTCGACGCCCTGCAGCTGTTCGACTCCTGGGCCGGCGCGCTGTCCGAGCGGGACTACCGCGAATTCGTCCTCCCGCACTCGACGGCGGTGCTCGGTGCGCTCGCCGGGACCGGCCTGCCGCGGATCCACTTCGGTGTCGGCACCGCCGAGCTGTACGGCGCGATGACCGAGGCCGGTGCGGACGTGATCGGCGTCGACTGGCGCACCCCGCTCGACGTCGCCGCGCGCCGTGCCGGCGGTGCCGTCCCGGTGCAGGGCAACCTCGATCCGGCGGTGCTGTTCGCCGGGCAGGAGTCGATCGACGCCGATGTCGCGCGGATCGCGGCGGAGGGTGCCCGCTGCCCGGGCCACGTGTTCAACCTCGGGCACGGGGTGCTGCCGCAGACCGATCCCGACGTCATCACCCGCACGATCGAGGCCGTCCACGCCCAGCCGACCGGGTGATCCGGTGACCCGGGTCGCCGTCGTCGGCGGCGGGATCTCCGGACTGGCCGCGGCGCACCGGCTGCGCACCCTGCTCGGGCCGGATACCGCGATCACCGTCCTGGAACAGCGGGACCGGCTGGGCGGGGTCCTGCGCACCGTCGATCTGGCGGGAGCGCCGTTCGACGTCGGCGCCGAGGCGTTCCTGGTGCGCCGTCCCGAGATGCTCGACCTGCTCGACGAGCTCGGCCTGTCCTCGTCACTCACCCACCCGACGCCGGCGACGGCCACCATCCGGGCCGGCGGGCGGACCGTGCGGCTCCCGCGCGGGACCCTGATGGGGGTTCCCGGGCGCGGGGCCGAGCTCGACGGGGTGCTCTCCGCGGCGGGACTGGCCGCGGTGGCCGCGGAACCGTCGACGCCGCTGAAGTGGGAGCCCGGGGGCGACATCGCGCTCGGCGGGTTGCTGCGCGAGCGGTTCGGGCCGGAGGTGGTCGACCGGATCGCCGATCCGCTGCTGGGCGGCGTGTACGCGGGCCGGGTGGACACCCTCGGGCTCCGGGCGACGGTTCCGGCGCTGGCCGCGGCACTGGACGCGGGAGCGTCGTCGGTGTCCGACGCCGCCACGGCAGGCATGCGGTCCGGCGGGCAGCCGGGCGGGACGCTCGCCGCCGGGAAGCGGGACGAGGCGGCCCCGCCGGCGGGGCCGGTCTTCGGCGCGGTGCGCGGCGGCTACCGGGAGGTGGTGGCCGCGCTGGTCGCGGCGTCGGCGGCGACCGTGCGCACGGCGACGACGGTGCGCGCCCTGGAACGCCGCGCCACGGGCTGGCGGTTGGTGCTCGGACCGGTGCCCGATCCCGAGATCCTCGACGTCGACGCCGTCGTGCTGGCCGTCCCGGCGCCCGCGCTGCGCAGGCTCCTCGAACCGGTCGTGCCGGCCGCGGCCGCCGCGGCGGCCCGGATCGACCTGGCGTCGTCGGCGGTGGTCGCGCTGGCCTACCGGCCGTCCGAGGTGCCCGCGCCGCCCGTGACGAGTGGCTGCCTGGTCGCCGCCGACGAGCCGCTGTCGGTCAAGGGGGTGACCCACGCGTCGACGAAGTGGGCGCACCTCGGAGAGGACGGCCTGATTCGGCTGCGGGCCTCGGTCGGCAGGTTCGGCGAGGAGGCGAACCTGCAGATCGACGACGGGGAGCTGGTCGCCAGGGTCCGCGCCGATCTGGCCGAGCTCGACGGCATCGAGGCAGCCCCGGTGGCGTCGTACGTGCAGCGCTGGGGCGGTGGTCTGCCGCAGTACGGCGTCGGGCACACCGGCACGGTCGCGGCGCTGGAGTCCGCGATCGCCGCCGAGCCCGGCCTGGCCGTCGCCGGGTCGCTGCTGCACGGGGTCGGCTTGCCGGCCTGTGTCGGTACCGCGCGGGCCGCCGCCGAGCGGGTCGCGGCCGCGGTCCCGACTACCCGCTGACCCGGCCCGCCACGTGGCTGATCTCCGTGGTGGGCCGCGGTATCGCGTCGGACCCCCGGCGTACCATGCGATCCATGGCCCGCGTGGACGTCAAAGCGATCAACGAGACCATTCGGTACACCATGTGGTCGGTGTTCCGGGTCGAGCCCGGCCGGCTCGGTGACGACCGGTCCGAGGCGGCGCGGCAGGCGACCGAGTACCTCGACTCGCTCGCGAACAAGGACGTCGCGGTGCGCGGCGTGTACGACCTCGCCGGTGTCCGGCACGACGCCGACTACATGATCTGGTGGCACGCCACCGAGATCGAGTCTCTGCAGGCCGCGTACGCCGACCTGCGCCGCACGACCGCGCTCGGCCGCGCCTCGGTCCCGGTCTGGAGCCAGACCGCGCTGCACCGCCCGGCGGAGTTCAACAAGAGCCACGTCCCGGCGTTCATGGCCGGCGAGGAGGCCAAGCGCTACGTCTGCGTGTACCCGTTCGTCCGCTCCTACGAGTGGTACCTGCTGCCCGACGACGAGCGCCGGAAGATGCTCGCCGACCACGGCAAGGAGGCCCGCGGCTACGCCGACGTCCGGGCCAACACCGTGCCGGCGTTCGCGCTGGGCGACTACGAGTGGATCCTCGCGTTCGAGGCCGACGAGCTGTACCGGATCGTCGACCTCATGCGGCACCTGCGCGGCACCGAGGCGCGCCGGCACGTCCGGGAGGAGATCCCGTTCTACACCGGCCCGCGGGTCGAGGTCGGCGATCTGGTCGCGTCGCTGCCCTGACCGGGCCTACTCGCCCGGTTCGAGGGTGAGCGAGACCGAGTTGATGCAGTAGCGCAGGTCCGTCGGGGTGCCGTAGCCCTCCCCGGCGAACACGTGCCCGAGGTGGCTGTGGCAGTTCGCGCACAGCACCTCGGTCCGTGCCATCCCCATCGTCGTGTCGGTCCGCTCGATGACCGCCTCGCCGGCCAGCGGCGTGAAGAACGACGGCCACCCGCAGTGCGACTCGAACTTCGTCTCGCTGCGGAACAGCTCGGACCCGCACGCCCGGCAGCGATACACGCCGGTGCGCTTCTCGTCGGTGTACTCACCGGTGAAGGGCCGCTCCGTCCCGGCCTGGCGGAGCACCTGGTACTCGGCCGGGCTCAGCTGGGCCCGCCACTCCTCGTCGGTCTTGACGACCTTCGGTGCGGGCTCGGTGTCGGAACCGGCGTCACCGGTGTTGCGGCTGAACAGACCCATGCACCCACGCTAACCCCTCTCCGGGCGCCGTGCCTCAGAGCCAGGTGGAGACCACGAAGACGACCGCGTTCGCGATCACCCAGGCGGCGAAGGTCAGCAGCAGCGTGGTGACCACGACGGCCGCCGTGCGGTGCGGCCCGCGCAGCCGGTTCGCCGAGTCGGCGAAGTCCCCGACCCCACGGATGTAGCCCTCCACCGAGCAGGACGGCACGCGCTGCATCCGGTCCAGGTGCTCGGCGAACGCGCGCGCTTCCGGATCGGCCGGATCGAGATCGACCAGGTCGTCGTCGAACCGGGGGGACCGGTCGTCGTTCATGGCGCCACGATAGTCGGCGCGCACCGGTGTGATCGCGGTAGGTTCGCCCGCGTGGCGAGCCGAGACGTCGTGATCCTGCAGGTCGACGGGCCGGACGGGCCCCGGGACGTCCGGCTGACCAGTCCGGACAAGGTCACCTTCCCGAAGCCGGGGATCACCAAGCGCGAGGTGGTCGAGTACTACCTGGCCGTCGGTGGCCCGATGACGCGTGCACTGCGCGACCGTCCGACCAACCTCAAGCGGTTCAACGACGGCGTCGACGGTGATCCGTTCTTCGTCAAGCGGGTGCCGAAGGGGGCTCCGGACTGGGTGCGGACCTGCACCGTGACGTTCCCGAGCGGGCGGACCGCCGAGTCGGTCGCGATCACCGAACCGGCGACGATCGCGTGGGCGGCGAACCTCAACACCCTCGACTTCCACCCGTGGCCGGTCCGCTGCGCGGACACCGACCGTCCCGACGAGCTGCGGATCGATCTCGATCCGCAGCCGGGGACCGGCTTCGCCGATGCCGTCGCCGTCGCCGGGGTGCTGCGGGAGGTGCTCGACGAGGCGGGCCTCACCGGATGGCCGAAGACGTCCGGCGGGCGCGGCCTGCACGTGTTCGCCCCGATCCGGCCGGAGTGGGACTTCATCGAGGTCCGCCGGGCGGTGATCGCGATTGCCCGCCGGGTGTGCCGGCGGATCCCGGAGCGCGCCACCGTCGACTGGTGGAAGGAGGAACGCGGCGAGCGGGTGTTCCTCGACTTCAACCAGGCCGCGCGGGACCGGACGATCGCGTCGGCCTGGTCGGTTCGCGGGCTGCCGGACGCGACCGTCTCGATGCCGCTGACCTGGGACGCGCTCGCCGGCGTCGATCCGGCCGAGTTCACCCTGCGCAGCGTCCCGGGAATCCTGGAGCGGCACGGCGACCCGCACGAGACGATGGACGAGCGGCCGGGTGGCTGCGCGACCGCGCTCGGCTGGTACGCCGAGGACGAGAGCGAGCGCGGGCTGGGGGAGATGCCGTACCCGCCGGAGTATCCGAAGATGCCCGGGGAGCCGATGCGGGTGCAGCCGTCCCGCGCGAAGCGCTCCACCGGCGAGAACAGCGGCTGACCCCACGAGGTGGCCCCCGCGACCCCGCATGACGGCCGGTACTCGCCGCCGGTACTCGCCGACGTCGCCGGGCCGGCCGCTCTCGCCGCGCACGCCGAACGATCTGATGTCACCGGGTACGTGCTGGGCGTGGTCGAGGCGAGCACCGACGAGTACGCCCGCGCCTATGCGCGCACGCCTCCGGCGGAGTTGCTGACCGACGTGCGCGTGCTGGCCCGGCACGTCGGCGCGCTGCTCGACGGCCGGACCACGCCGGCGCAGCGCCGCTGCCTGATGGTCGCGGGCGGCTGGCTCGCCCTGCTCGCGGCCACCCTGTACGTGGATCTCGGCGCCCGCCGGTCGGCCGCCGGCGCCCGCACGGCCGCGGCGACGCTGGGCCGGGAGGCCGAGCACGACGAGATCGCGGCGTGGTCGATCGAGATCGACACCTGGGCCGCCCTGGTCGATCAGGACTAGCGCCGCGCCGCCACCCTGGCCGGGGCCGGGCAGGCTGCGGCCCCGGCCGGATCGGGCGCCGCGGTACAGCTCACCGCGCAACGCGCCCGCGCCGCGGCCCGTCTCGGCGACGGTGCGACGGTGCGCGCCGCCCTCGACCACGCCGAGCGGATCCTGGACGACCAACCGGCCGACCGGCCCGCCGACCACCACGTCAGCTTCGACGGTCGCAAGCTCGACGGCTACACGGCGACCGCGCTGTCATGGCTCGGCGACCCGGCGGGGGAACGCCACGCCCGCGCGGTGGTCGACGCCTACGCCGCGGGTGGCCCGCCGCGCAGGTTGGCCACGGCGCGCCTGGATCTCGGCCTGATCCTGGCTCGCGATCGGCGTCCGGACGAGGCGGCAGGGCTCGGCCTGCTCGCGGTCGACGCCGGGGTGCTGGTGCCCTCGAACGTATGGCGCGCGACGGAGCTGGACGACGCACTGTTCGCGTTCCGCGACGTGCCGGAGGTTACGGAGCTGCACGACCGGCGCCGCGATGGCGGGATGCCGTAGCCCGGCTGCTCGGTCTCCACCGGATCTGCCTCATGCGCCGGTTCGGTGTGAGCAGCGCGCGAGCGGGTCGGCGTCGACCACGTTCACCGCGAAGATCCCGCGCCGGCAGGTGCGGCTGATGCGCAACACCTACCCGCGGGCCCGCGGGTGGGCGAAGCTGCCACCGGGGCGCGACGTGGTGGAGGCTGTCCAGGTGGTGGTTGGGGGCGGTGCGGACGCGGTGACCGTGGACGGCGCGCACAGCGACACCGGCCGGGCCCCGGACGTCGCCGGTCCGGTGGGCCGGCTCCGGTTCGGCGCCCGCGTGGCGGTGTTGACGACGGTGGCTGTGCTGGCCGTGCTGGCCGGACCGGTCCCGTCCGGCTCCGCGCGGGCCGCGCCGGCCCAGCATCAGGACGACCGGCTGGCCGAGGTCGATCGCTTCGTCGCCGAGTTCGCCGCGGCGAACCGGATACCCGGTGTCGCGCTGTCCGTGGTGCAGGACGGTAGTCGGCACGTGCGCGAGTTCGGGTCGGGGATCACACCCGACACGAAGTTCGTCATCGGTTCGGAGAGCAAGACCTTCACCGCCGTCGCCGTACTCCAGCTGGTCCAGGAGGACCGGGTGGACCTGCAGCGGCCGGTCCGCGACTACCTGCCCGACCTGCGCTCGGCCGATCCGCGGTTCGACGACATCACCGTGGACATGCTGCTGCGGATGTCCAGCGGCCTCTCCGAGATCAACAGTCCGGCCCGGCCACGGGCAGCCACCGGCGACGCGATGCTGGCCGCCGCCGTGGACGGGCTGGGTGAGCTGCCGCTGTTCGCCCCGCCCGGCGAGGCCTTCGACTACGCCAACCTCAACTACACCCTGCTGGCGCGGATCGTCGAGCTGGTGTCCGGTACCCCCTACCACGACTACCTGCGGACCCGGATCTTCGAACCGCTGGGCATGACCGGGACGACCACCGTCGAGCTGGCTTCGCAGTTCGATCCCGCCATCCTCCCCGGGCTGGCGCCGGGGCACGCTCAGGTGCTCGGCCTGCCGTTCCCCTGGCCGGAGACCCCGCTGTTCGTCGTCGGCGCGGGCGACGTGGTGTCCACGGCCACCGACATGGCGCGCTGGCTGGAGGTCGTCCGCGGGGGTGACGCGGGGGGCGTGCTGCCGCCGGGAGCGCTCGATCAGGCGCGCCAACCACTCGACCCGGCGCTCAACAACTACGCCATGGGTTGGATGACCTACCCGGCCACCGCCGACCTCCCGCTGCGCATCTACGGCGGCGGCGACCTGCCGACCTACCACGCCGACATCGTCATCGCCCCGGAGACGGGCACGGCGGTGAGCGTCATGGTCAACACCAACCTGGCCTTCCCGCCGGTCCGCCTGCCGCTGCTCTACCGGGAGATCGCCACCGGGGTGTCGGCGATCCTGCACGGCAAGGACCCGCGCAGCGTCGCCGACCCGATCTCCGCCGGGGACGACCCGATCTCCGCCGGGGACGACCCGACCGTGCGCACCGTGGCCGACCTGGTCCCGCTGGCGGTCGTGCTGCTGGCGGTGGTCGGCGCGGACCGGGGCGTGGTCCGCGCGCCGGTCTGGGTCGCGGCGCGGCGCCGCGGCCCGCGGTGGCGGCTGGCGGGCTCACTCGTCGGACTCGGGTTGCTGGTCGTCGTGCCGTTCGCGTTGCTCGGGCTGTTCTCGCTGGCGGCCGGGCGGCCGGTGCCGGTGAACTACCTCTTCTCGGCCTGGCCCAGCGCGTTCGTCGCGGCGGTGAGCCCGGCCGTCGCCGCGCTCGTGGTCGCCGCGGCGCGGGCCCGGGCCGCGGCCACCCGCCCGGCGACCACCGGGGGTTGACCACGTAGTACCTCTCGCAGGCCGACACTCCGGCCGAGCCCGCCCGGCGTCAGCGGAGTTTCAGCAGATCGGCGTCGACCGTCAAGAGTTCGCCGAGCATCGTGTCGTAGGCGAGTGCCCCGTTGATCTCGATCTCGGCGTGCACGGTGTCCCCTTCGGACAGGGCGATGACGTCCCCGCGCAGCGCGACGATGTCCCCGCGCAGCGCGAGCGTGGTCGGATCGTCGAACGACGCCGGGACCGGCCCCGCCGAGAGCAGGACGAGTTCGGTGCCGGTGTTCGCGTCGGCCCGGACCACGGTCCCGTGCACGACGAGTCGTTCGCCGACGTGCGAGTCGGGCTCGCGGACGATCGCGTTCCACTCCGCGATCCCGACCTCCCGGGGCGGCTGCGGTGCGACGACGAGAGCGCCGGCACCACCGGAGGTGACCGACCAGCTGGACGAGCCGACGATCATCGCGGGGAAGGCGACTCCGCACAGCACCAGCGCCATGACGGCCGTGCCCTGACCGGCGCTCCGCCCGGACTGTGCCCGGCGCAGCGCAACGGGGGCGACGACGGCCGCGATCAACCACAGCGACACCGTGAACGGGCGGAATCCCAGGAGGAGCCCGAACAGGGCGGTGGATCCGGCGAGCACCAGGGCCGCCGTCGCGAGCCTCCGCCTGCGCCGCGGCGGTGCCGGCTGCCCGGACCGGGACCGTGTGGGCGGGAACGACGGAATCGGCGGACTCTGACGGCTCGGCACGCCTTGTTGACGGAAGTGCACCCGGCGCCGTTGCGTCGTGCGGCCGAACCTCATCAGTTCTGACGATCCGGACATGGGGGCGCGCCGATCGGGCGTAACGACATCGGGCCGATACCGGAGATGCCTGCGTGAACCCCACCCCGTCCTCGCCGGAAGGCGCCGAGAATTCTCCGCACGATGCGTCGCCGGTGCACCGGCCGGAAGGAGCGCGGCGCGACCGTCCTGTGTGGCACTGGATGGTGGTGAGCAGTGCCGTCACCGCCGTCGTCGTCACCACTGTGGTGGTCGCGGTGATGTCGGCCGGCGGGGGCGGTGGGACGGCCACCGCATCGGCGGACACCCGGTCGTCGGCCACCCCTGCTCCGGTGCGGACGACGACCCGGACGCCGCCGCCACCGACCACGACCGTCGCTCCGCCGCCCGCACCGGCCCGCGAGATCTCGTCCCGGGACTGGCAGAAGATCGCCCGGGACCCGAACTCCCACCTCGGCGACAGCATCGTCGTGCACGGCCACGTCACCCAGTTCGACTCCGGCACGGGATTGACCACCTTCCGCGCCAACGTCGACGGGACCAGGCAGGGCCGGTGGTACGACTACCAGACGAACACGTTGCTCACCGGAGAGCGGGAGGCGGTCGCGGACCTGGTCCAGGGTGATCTGTTCCGGGCCGAGGTCGTCGTCGGCCAGCCCTACAGCTACACCAACACGATGGGCGGCTCGACGACCGTGCCGACCCTCACGATCACCACGGTGACCCGGACGGGTTCCGCCGACTGACGACCCCCGAGCGGCATGCTCGGTGGCAGAATCGGACCGTGTACGCGTTCCTGGACGACGGCCCGCACGCCGGTGAACTCGTGCGCATCGATCCCGAGGCCTCGGGTCGCCCGCCCCGGACGCTGGAGCTGGCCGATCCCGGCGGTGAGCCCGCGGTCTACGACCTGATCGGCCCGCACCACGACCCGGACCGGTGGATCTACCGGCGGGCTCGAGCGACCGAACCGGACGGCTGAGGATCAGCCCTGTTCCCGGGCGCGCTTGCGACGCTTGCCCTCGTGCATGGCCTGCACCCGGGGCACCGGGATGGCGCGGCCCTCCTCGAGCAGGATCGCGGGCGCCGGCGCCGGCGCCGGGCGCAGCGCCCGCCACAGGTCGTCGTCGCCGAGCAACCCGGCCACGGTGCGCACGGTGATCCCGGCGGGGGAGAGGTCGTCCAGGTCGTCCCAGTGCACCGGGAACGACACCGGCAGTCCGGGGCGCGCCCGGGGGCTGTAGACGGCGACCAGGGTCGCCCAGCCCGCCCGGGTCGGGTCCAGGAACACCCGTCCGCCGCGGTCGTCCCGGATGAAGGCGGTCGTCGCGACGTCCGGCCCGAGCATCGCGGCGCGGGCACACAGGGCACGGGTCGCGGCGAACGCGTCGTCGACACCGAGCGCGGTCGACAGCGGCACGACCAGGTGCAGTCCCTTCGCCCCGCTGGTCTTGACGACGGCGTCGAGCCCGAGGGCCCGCAACGCCTGGCGGACCAGCCGGGCGGCGGCGACCACCGCGGCGAACGGACCGTCCGGCGGCGGATCGAGGTCGATCACCAGCTCGTCGGCGGCGGTCGCACCGGCGCTGCGCAGGGTCGGGTGGAACTCGATCGCCCGCTGGTTGCCGAACCACAGCAGGGTCCGCCGATCGGCGCACACCGGGTAGTGCACGGTGCGCTGCGAACTCTCCGCCCACACCGGCATGGTCGGGATCCAGTCGGGCGCCCCGCGGGGGAGGTTCTTCTGCATGAAGGGTTGCTGGCCGGGCCGGGCCCGGACCACCGACAGCGGCCGGTCGGCGAGCGCGGGCAGCAGCCGGTCCGCGACCGCGTCGAGATGGTCGAGCAGCTCCCGCTTGGTCACGCCGGCGCCGTCGAACACCGGACCGTCCAGGCTGGTCAGCTCGACGCCGTCGCGGATCTCGTCGACCTGCCTGCGGGCCATCGTGGGCTCCTCCCTCAGCCGATGAAGCCGCGATCGGCCAGCCAGGTCCTGGCGACCTCGCGGGCGTCCCGGCCCTCGGCCGAGACCTGGCCGTTGAGCTCCTGGACGGTTCGCTGGTCCAGCGCCGCTGAGATCGGCGCGAACGCCTCGGCGATCTGCGGGGCGCGATCGAACGCGTCCTGCCGGATGGTGGGGGCCGCGCTGTAGGTGATGTGGTAGCCGCGGTCGTCCTCCAGGACGGCCAGCCCGAGGCCGGGGATGCGGCCGTCGGTGGCGGCCACCTCGCCGAACAGGCACACCCCGTCGGCGGTCGACTGGAAGATCAGCCCCTGCTCCAGGACGGAGGTCCGTTCCCGGGGAACCTCGACGTCGTAGGCCTGCTGCAGGCCGCGCAGACCGTCCGCCCGGGAGTGGTACTCGGTCTCCACACAGACGGTGCCGGGTTGGCCGGAGCGCACGTAGCCGGCCATGTCGCTGATCGTGTTCAGGCCCAGCCGGGTGGCCGTGGTCCCCTCGACGACGAAGGCGTAGGTGTTGTCGAAACCGGCCCGGTCGAGCCAGACCACGCCGTTCTCCGCGCCGTCGCGGGCCCGCAGCTCGCGCAGCACCTCGTCGTCGGGGAGCTTGCGGGTCTCCTGCAGGAACGACGCCCACGCCGTGCCCGTATACTCCCAGTACAGCGAGATGTCGCCGGAGAGCAGCGCCTGGCGGGTCACGTCGGAACCGCCGACGTTGCAGCGGTCGGTGACCGTCGCCCCGACCGACTCCAGGGCGGCGATGGAGATCTGGCAGAGCAGGATCTGCTCGTCGAAGTTCTTCGAGCCGACCACGTAGGTCTGGCCGGACAGATCCACCGATTCGGCGAGCGAGCCCGACGAGGCGCGCGGCCCGCTTCCGGCCAGCCCGGCACAGCCACTCGCCAGCAGGGCGATGGCGGACAGCATCGCGACGAGTAGCGCGGCCCGCCGGGGAACTCGGTCCGGATGCATCCTCACGCGCTGTCGCCCCAGGTCGCAGGTGTGTTGCCGGTAGCCGATCACGGAACGCGCCGCCGTGCAACACCGTGCGTGCCGCCGGTTGCCTGCGGCGCGCACGGGCAATCCGGGCGAACGGGACGCGGCCCCGCACACCGCCTGTGGGACGGGTGTACGGGGCCGCGGCCGGAGACGTCACACCGGTCAGCCGGTGAAGCCCTCCTCGGTCAACCAGGTGCGTGCGACCTCGCGGGCGTCACGCCCCTCGGACGAGACCTGGCCGTTGAGGCGCAGCATGGTCTCGTAGTCCAGAGCGGTCGAGATCGGCGCCATGACCTGGCGGATGGCCTCGTTCTGGGTGTAGGTCTCGTTCCGGACGATCGGCGCCGCGTTGTAGGTGACGTGGTAGCGCTTGTCGTCGTCCAGCACGGTCAGACCGAGACCGGGGATCCGGCCGTCGGTGGTGAACACCAGGCCGAAGGTGCAGTCGCCGTTCTGGGTGGCCTGGTAGATCGCGCCGGTGGCGAGCACCTGCAGGCGGTCCGCCGGGACCTGGAAGTCGTAGGTCTCCTGCAGGCCGCGCAGTCCGTCGTCACGCGAGTTGTACTCGGTCTCGACACAGACCGTGCCCGGCTTGCCCTCCCGGATGTAGGTGGCCATGTCGGTGATCGTGGCGAGGTTCTCCTCGCGCGCCTTGTCGCCGTTTACGGCGAAGGCGTAGGTGTTGTTGAAGTCGGCCTTGTCGAGCCAGACGAGCTGGTTCTCCTGCAGGTCGCGCTCGGCGACGAGGCGGTAGAGCTCGTTGTCGTCCGGGATGCGCTCGGTCTCCTGGAAGAACGACGCCCACGCGGTGCCGGTGTAGTCCCAGTAGATGTTGATGTCGCCCGCGAGCAGTGCCTGCCGCGCGACGTCGGTGCCACCGAGGTTGCAGCGCGGGGTGACGTTGCCGCCGACCGACTCCAGGGCGGCCACCGTGATCTCGCAGAGCACGAGCTGCTCGTCGAAGTTCTTGCCGCCGACGATGTAGTCGACGCCCTCGAGGTTGCCCGCGTCGGCGAGCGTGCCACCGGAGGCGGAGGGGCCGCTGGCGTCGAGGCCGCCACAGCCGGCGAGCGTCACCGCGGTGACGGCAGCGATGGCCGTCCACGCGATGCGCCGGGAACGTCGTCCGAATCTCAAGGTGTCCTCCAGGAAAAGGCGGTGCGGTGCGACGCCCTGCGGTGCGGCGTCATGGAACGTCGGGGGAGTACGGGGGCGGGTCAGCCCGCGGAGCGACCGACCATGTACTCGGCCAGGCCTGCCAGCCAGTCCACGATCAGCGCGAGGGCGGCCACGATGGCGGCGGCGACCAGGGTCCCGGTCGGCCTGCCGAGCTCGAGCATTCCCTTGATCGGCTCACCGAGACCGCCCGCGCCGATGAAGGTCGCCAGTGCCGCGGTGCCGACGTTCAGCACCAGCGCGACCCGGACACCGGCGACCATGACCGGTGTCGCCAGCGGCAGCTCGACCCGGAACAGGGTCTGCCGGGCCGACATCCCGATGCCGCGGGCCGCCTCGATCAGCGCCCGGTCCACCTGCTGCAGCCCGACGACGGTGTTGGTCAGCACCGGCAGCAGCGCTGCCAGGGCGAGCGCGACGACCGCCGTCGTCAGCCCGAGACCGAGCGGTGAGAAGGCGAGCAGCACGATCACGCCGAATGCGGGCAGTGCCTGCATGAACCCGGTGAAGGCGAGCACCGGCCGCTGGATCCGGCGGGCGGCCGGACGGCTGATCGCGATCCCGGCCGGGATCGCGATGATGATGACGACCAGGGTGGAGAGCCCGGTGAGTACCAGGTGCTCCCAGAGCCGGGTCCCGAGCGCCTGCGGGTTGATCACCGAGCGCTCGACGTCGTCGAGTCCCTGGGACATCGCGTAGGCGAAGACCACCGCCAGGCCGATCACCGCGATGAGCGGGTTGGCGATCAGGGTCCGGTCGAACCGGCGCCGTACCCGGCGAGGCGCGTCCTCGACCTCGGCGGCGTCGGTGGCCGCCTCGGGGGCCGGGGCACTCATGCGCCCGCCTTGGTCTTGAGGCCCTCGACGAGGTCGCGCCACCACAGCGCGCCCTGCAGCTTCTGCTGGTCGTCGACGACGCCGATCAGCTCGGTCTGCGAGTCGAGCATGATGTCGACGGCGTCGTAGACGGTGCCCGACTGCGGGACCGTGACCAGCTGCGGCAGCGCCGCGGTGCCGGGGAGGTAGGCCCAGCGGACCGGGCGGCCCTCGGCGTCCGCCTCGTAGGTCGGCGAGCCGTTGCGCTCGGCCGCCCCGTCCAGCCCGACCGCCTGCAGCTCGAGCCGGGACAGTTCGAGCAGCGAGAGCCGCCGTACCGCGGCGCCGGAGCCGACGAACTCGGCGACGAACTCGTTCGCCGGGTGGGTCAGGATCGTGTCCGGGGTGTCGTACTGCTGCAGCGTCCCGCCGGGCCCGAAGACGGCGATCCGGTCGCCCAGCTTGACCGCCTCGGTGAGGTCGTGGGTCACGAAGCAGATCGTCTTGGCGATCTGCTGCTGCAGCTCCAGGAACTCGTCCTGGATGCGCTCGCGGGTGATCGGGTCGATGGCGCCGAACGGTTCGTCCATCAGCATCACCGACGGGTCCGCGGCGAGCCCGCGGGCCACGCCGACCCGCTGCTGCTGGCCGCCGGAGAGCTGGCGCGGGTAGCGGTCCCGGTAGTCGCGGGGCTCCATGCCGACCAGGTGCAGCAGCTCGTCGACCCGCGCGGTGATCCGGTTCTTGTCCCAGCCCAGGATGCGCGGCACGACGGCGATGTTGTCGCCGATCGTGAAGTGCGGGAACAGTCCGACCTGCTGGATGACGTAGCCGATCCGGCGGCGCAGCTCGTCGGCGTTGACCTGCGTGACGTCGTCGCCGTCGAGCACGATGCGGCCGGTGCTGGGTTCGATCAGCCGGTTCATCATCTTGAGCGTGGTCGTCTTGCCGCAGCCGGACGGCCCGATGAACATCGAGATGGTGCCCTCCGGCACCTCCAGGTTGAGCTCCTGGACGGCCGGCGCGGTGGCCTTCGGGTAGGTCTTGCTGATGCCTTCGAGGGCGATCATGGTTTTGCCGGAATCAGACACGGATCCCCCTCGGGGTGGTGAAACGCTGCACGAGCCAGAACACGATCTCGTAGACGGCAGCCACGACGAGGCAGCCGAGCGTGGCTGCCAGGACCTGGTTGAACGAGTTGACCGATCCGAGGCGCTGCAGCCCCAGGAGCAACGACGAGCCGAAGCCCGGGCCGTTGATGGCGCCCGCGACGACCGCGATACCGATGATGATCAGCACCGCGACCCGGATCCCGGAGAGGATCACCGGCCAGGCCAGCGGGAGCTGGATGGTCAGCATCCGGCGGACCGGGCCCATCCCCATGCCGCGGGCGGATTCGAGCACCGCGTCGTCGACCGAGGAGAGGCCGGCGACCACGTTGCGCAGGATCGGGTAGGTCGCATAGAGGGTCAGCGCGACCAGCGACGGGGTGGCGCCCAGGCCGAGGATCGGCTGCAGCATGCCGAACAGCGCCAGCGACGGGATGGTGAGCGCGGCCGAGCTGGCGATCAGCAGCCCCTCCCGGCCGCCCATCCGCACCGGCTTGCTCCAGGTGTCCGGGGTGAGGCGGTTCGTGTGCAGCAGCGTCCCGGCCGCGAGCGCGATCAGGGCGGCGATTCCGACCGCAATGCCGACCAGCAGAAAGTGCTGCTGGGCGTAGAACGTCAACTGGCTCAGCTGTGTCGCGACATAGGTGAAGAAATCCACCGTGCTCCTTCCGCCCGGATCCCGTGCCCGCCGAGCGGCTCAGGCTGATCGGTCCTTCTGCGCCACTCGGCAACTGGTGCCACCGGCGTTACACCCTCCCGAATGACGTGACGGCTCCCGGCCGCTCGCCCCCCGACGTCGGTGCGACCTGTGGTGACCCTGTCGCCGAGCGGAGCCTAGCCGGACGAGCGTGGCCGAGGTAAGACGAACGGTCCGTTCCGTGACGTCGTGGTGTCCGTTTGGGAAACCGTTTCCCTGAACTGTTCCCGCAGGTCGAGCGGCAAGCGGAGGCGTGAAACGCAACCTCGCCGGAAACTGCCGGATACGGAATCGTGACCTTCGGTGTCGGTTTCGTCGCAGGACGTGGTGACTGCGCGTGCACCGACGGGAGCAAGCCGTTACGGCGGGCAGACCACCGGTTCGGCCGGTGCCCGGCCCTCGACGAGTGCCCGATCGACCACCTCGGTCACGCACGGCGTGTGTCCGTAGGCGCCGGTCCCGGCACCCTGCCAGCGGACCACCCGCCCGTCGCCGAGCTGCTCGGCGGTGCGGTCGGCGCCGCTCTGCGCGGACCGCGGATCCTGCGCGGTACCCAGCACCAGCACCGGCGGCGGTGCGTCACCCTGCGGCGCGGACGGCGGCACCGGGCCACCGGAGGGCCACGGCCCGCACGACACCAGCTGCTGGGCCGCCGCCGTACCGAACAGCGGGAAGCGCTCCACCCAGTCCCCGGCCAGCTCGGCCGCCTCGCCGGGGGTGACCCGGACCCGGCTGTCGTTGCACCGGGTGGCCAGCGCCGCGTCGAACCGGCCCTGCGGCCCACCGATCGGGACCAGCATCCGGACCAGGCCCGCGGGGTCGCCGCCGTCGGCCGCGGCCAGCGCCGCCTGCAGCTCCGGCCAGCGCGCGGGCTGGGCCAGCACCGACCGGACGGCGCGGACGGTGGCCCCCGCGGTGACCGCGTCGCCGTCGCCGACCGGCAGCGCCGTTCGGCCCAATCGGTCGAGCAGCGCCGTCACGGTGGCCCGCGGGTCGGCTCCGAGCGGGCAGTCCGGGCCCGCTGCGCAGGCGGTGGCGAAGGCGTCGAACGCGGACTCGGCGGCCGCGGTGGCGGCCTCGGTGGCGGCCGGGTCGTCCAGGGTGGGATCGCCCGGACCGTCCAGCACGACCCGGCCGACGGCGCCCGGGTGCCGGGTCACCCAGCCCGCGGCCGCGTCCGCCCCGTCGCCGATGCCGACCAGGTTCAGCCGGGCCGGTCCGAGCGCGCTGCGCAGCGACTCGAGATCGTCGGCGGTGGAGGTGGCCCGGTAGCTGGTCAGGGTGCCGGACAGCAGCAGGTAGCAGTCCTGCACGATCGACCGGGAGTGCTCCAGCAGCGCCGACATGGCCGGGGTGTCCCAGCGGTCCGGTGCGGCGTCGAGCAGCGCCGCGCGGGCGTCGGTGGGGGCGCAGTCCAGCAGGTCCTCGCCCGCACCGCGCCGGTCCATGCCGACCACCTGGTAGGTCTGCAGCATCTCGGCGGGCATCCGGCCGGCGAGTGCCGCCGCGGCCCGCGCGGACCCGTCCGTTCCGGTGTCGCCGAGGACGACGAGTGCGGGCAGGTCGGCGGGCGCGTCCGGTGCGCTCACCCGGGTCAGGCCGAGCCGGGCGGGGCCCAGATCGGGCCGGCTTCGGTCG
The DNA here is from genome assembly GCF_003945385.1 of Pseudonocardia autotrophica. NCBI lineage: Bacteria > Bacillati > Actinomycetota > Actinomycetes > Pseudonocardiales > Pseudonocardiaceae > Pseudonocardia > Pseudonocardia autotrophica. Next base: position 4,388,681 of record NZ_AP018920.1, on the reverse strand, counting down.
GCGGGCACGGTGAGCTGCCCGCAGCCGACCGTGAGCGCCCGCGCGGCCGGGACCGGTGTCCCGGCCGCGGCGAGCCCGGCCAGCACGTCGGCGGTGCAGTCGGTGAAGGCCGGGCCGCCACCGACCGGCTCGATCCCGGGCAGGGCGTCGGGATCGGCGGCCGGTTCGGACGCCGCCGGCGGGGGAGCGGCGGGCAGCAGCTCGCCGCGCACGGCCACCGGCGGGCGCTGGGACGGCCCGACCGCGCAGCCGGCGAGCAGCGCACCGCACAGCGCCATGACCAGCAGCATCAACGACACCCCGACGGGGGTGCGTCCGCACCGCTGCCGCACCGTGATCCCCCGCTCGTCGTCCCGCCGGTGGGTCAGTGTGCCGGTGGCCCGGTGAGAACCGGGTGAGACCGGCGGATCAGCGGGCGGTCCAGCCGCCGTCCTGGGCGAGCGAGCTGCCGGTGATCGACGGCGAGGCCGGTCCCCACAGCACCGCGGCCAGCTCGGCGGTCTCGGCGGGCTCGATCAGCCGCTTCACGGCCACCGGGGTGAGCATGATCTTCTCGACCACCTCGTCCGGCGAGATGCCGTGCGTGCGCGCCTGGTCGGCGATCTGCGCCTCGACCAGCGGGGTGCGCACGTAGGCCGGGTTGATGCAGTTGCTGGTCACGCCGTGCTCGGCGCCCTCCAGCGCGGTCACCTTCGACAGCCCCTCCAGGCCGTGCTTGGCCGACACGTAGGCGGACTTGAAGGGCGAGGCCCGCAACCCGTGCGCGCTGGAGATGTTGACGACCCGGCCCCAGCCACGGGCGTACATGTGCGGCAGCGACCGGCGGATCAGCCGGAACGGCGCCTCGAGCATCAGCCGCAGGATCGCCGAGAAGATCTCCGGATCGAACTCCTCGAGCCGTGACACGTGCTGACGACCGGCGTTGTTGACCAGCACGTCGACATCGGCCGGCAGCTCATCGACCGCGTCGAGATCGGACAGGTCGCAGGTCAGCGGCGTGATCAGCGGGCTGTCGGCGGCCAGCGCGGCGACCCGGTCCGGATCGCGGTCCACCGCGTACACCGCCGCACCGTCGGCGACCAGCCGGCGGGCGACGGCGGCGCCGATCCCGCTGCCCGCGCCGGTGACCAGAGCCTTCTTGCCGTCCAGCAGAGCACCCATGCCGCCGACCGTACGGCGCCCGGCGGACCCGTCCGCTATGAGCCGGATCACGCCGGGCGACCGGGTGTCTCAAGCGACCCGCGGGCCCCGCTCCCGGGGGCCGGAGTCCAGCTCCAGCCGGACCGCGACCGGCAGATCCGGGTAGCCGAGCGAGTCGCGCACCTCGGGGAGCACCTCGCTGTCGAGCCGGCGGCAGATCTCGGCGACGCCGCTGTCGGCGACGTCCTCCTCAACCCACACGGTGGCCCGTACCGCGGGCGCCGAGGCCCGGCCGACCATCCGGGCGCGGGCGCGGGTGACGCCGGGCAGTGCGCTCGCACCCTCGGCGAGCGCGTCCGCTGCGGCCGCGGCGTCGATCCGGATCTCCGACCCCGATCCGGCGTCCAGCACCAGATCGGGCCGCGACTCCGGGCGCAGCCCGCGGGCCGCCCAGAGCAGCCCGAACACGAACAGCACGATCCCGGCGACGATCGCGGTCACCCGGGCCGCCGTCCCGTTCGCGATCAGGAAGTCGCTGATCATCGGGTCGAGCAGCGGGCGCTGCGGCCGGTTCTCGCCGAACACGCCCGTCACCAGCAGCACCGTGAGTACCCCGGCGGCCAGCAGCACGACACCGAGCACGGTCAGCCCCCAGCGCGCGCCGCCCGCGGAGCGGTACTGCGCGCGGCGGGCCGCCCTGGCCGCCCGCCGGGGATCTGCCGGGGAGATCGTGCGGCCGCCGTCCGAGGGCTGCGGACCGCCGGTGTCGACCGGTGCGGTCGGGGTGGTGTCGGCGGTCATCAGTGCACTCCCTGGGACGAGCGGTGCGAGCCCGGCAGTTCGGCGGTGGCCCGCACGGTGAGCCGGGGACGCCGGGTGAGCGGCAGCGCGTCGAGCACGCCGGACGCGGCGGTGCGGGCCTCGTCGCGGACCTCGCCGGTGTCCCCGCGCCCGCGGGCCCGGACGACGACCGAGCCGGCCGACGCGGTGACCGATGCGGCGGTGACCGGGTCCAGCGCGCGGACCCGGCTGCCGACCAGGCGGGCGAGCACCCGCGGCGCGGTCGCGACGGTCAGGCCCGGCGACGGGGAGTCGAGCGCGACGTCGTGCCGCCGCGCCAGCAGCCCGATCACCAGCAGCAACACGCCCGCGACGATCGCGGCGACGGCGCCCCACAGCACCGGCTGAGCGGTCCAGAGGGTGTTCTCGGCGGTGCTGCGCCAGTCCCGCCATGGCAGCAGCAGGCCGGAGCCGCTTCCGGGGTTCACCCAGGCAGCCACGACCTCGATGACGAGCAGCGCACCGAGCCCGGCCACCGCCAGGCTGAGCAGCGGCGCGAGCACGCGGAGCAGGACACGCACGGTGTGCCACCTGCCTTTCTGGGTCGGGAGATCCGGGTCAGTGCACCCGGGTGGTCTCGGGTTCGGTCGCCCGGTCGGACTGCAGGGCGCTCACCTCGACGGTGAACCCGCGCAACCGGCGTCCGGTCATCCGGCGCAGATCGGCGGCGACGCGCTCGCGTACCTCCGCGACGGCGGCCCGCACCGGGCCGGGATAGACCAGCGTCACCCACAGCCGGACGTCGATCTCGTCGTCGGAGCGGGTGCTGACCCGGGCACTCGGCCGGGACTCACCCACCCCGAGGCCGGCCACGGTGCGCGCGCGGTGCCGGGTCGCCGGTGCGGTGTCGGCGGCGTACTCGACGATCTTCTTCAGGACCGCCGGGTCGATGTCGAGCGAGCCGCGGTCGGCCGGCTCGGGTAGCGCGGTCACCGGTCGCGGCCGCGGCCGAGCACGCCGCTGACGTCGAGCTCGCCGTCGAGCACGCGTCCGGCCAGCAGGCCGATGACACCCAGCACGAGGGTGATGACGAAGGCGAGGAATCCGCCGGTGGCGCCGGCGACGCCGAGCAGGAGACCCGCCAGCAGGCCGGTCTGGGTGGCGTTCATGTCGTTTCCTCCGAGACGGGCACCCGCGCCGTGTGACCGGCGCCGGTGCCGAGGGATCAGGGCTCGCTGGTACCGGAGCGGCCGGGCCGGTCGACCCGGGGGTGCGTACGGCGGCGCACGGTGCGGATCAGCGCCACCAGCACCCGGGTCGGGAGCGGCATGTCCGGGACGATCTCGATCGGTGCGTCGTAGCGCCGGTCGTCGTGCGGTGCGGAGCTGCCCGCTCCCGGGGCGTGCCCCGCGGCCAGCGCCCGGTACCGGGCCAGGCCGGCCCGGAAGACCTCCGGGTCACCGCCCCGGTCCGGATGGTGGGTGCGGACGAACGACCGGTACGCCGCGCGCTGCTCGGGCGTGAGCCCGGCCCGGCCGTCCCGAGCGTCCATCCGAACCTCCGTGCTGTGCGTCATGGAGCGCCGAACACCGTGTGGCCCGGGAGGGCGACCCCCGGTACGACGACGTCGGACACGATGACGTCGACCGGTGTCGCGCCGACGAGCGGTGCGACGGACCGGCGCAGGGCTGCGACGGTATCCGGGATCGGGTGGTCGAGGTTCAGCACCACTCCGATCTCCACCGGCTCGCCCGGCCCTCCGACGTGCACCCCGATCAGCCGGCTGCCCGACAGCCAGGTGGCGACGGCACCGAACATCCCGCCGTCCAGCCGGACGACCGCGGGATGCGCGGTGACCGCCTCGGCGACCAGCTCGGCCAGCACACCCGGTTCCGGGTCGCGGGCGCGCTCCGCGGCGACCGCGGCGGCACCGGGGCTGCCGGTGACCACCGCGGCGGGGGAGTCGGGGGACTCGGGCACCGTCGTCACTCCACGACGCGGCCGGTCGGGGCGGGCGCGCGGTCGGCCGCGGGGGCGTCGTCGTCCTCACCGGCGAGGTGGATGTCGTTCACCGAGATGTTGACCTCGATGACCTGGAGTCCGGTCATCCGCTCGACGGCGCCGATCACGTTGCGGCGCACGGCCTTCGACAGCTCGGCGATGGCGACGCCGTACTCGACGACGAGGTCGAGATCGACCGCCGCCTGCTTCTCCCCGACCTCGACGGCGACACCGGCGACATTCGAGGCACCGGTGGCGCTGCCACCGGGGATCCGCTCGCGCAGCGCACCGAACGCGCGGGACGCGCCGCTGCCCATCGAGTGCACGCCCGCGACCTCGCGGGCGGCGATGCCGGCGATCTTCTGCACCACCGACGCGGCGATCGAGGTCTTCCCCTGGGTGGTCGCGTCGCCGATCGCGGCCGGGCTCGCACCGGAGGTCGTGGCGGGGCTGCTGGAGGTCATCGTCCTGCTCCTCTCGCGGCGGCCGGGAGCGATCCCGTGCCGCCGGCTCGTCCTGCGGTCCCTCGTGTGATGCCCAACGCACGGCAGCCCTCACGGGACTTCACTCGTTCGGCGGATATGAAGCCCTCCGGTAGTGCAACAGGAGGGTCCCGTCGGGTGCGGCGGTGTGCCCGACGAGCCGCATCCGGCGCAGCGGCGCGGCGTCCGGGCCACTCGCGATCCGCCCGGCCGTGCCGGCGGCCAGCACCGGGACCAGGGTGAGCCGCAGCTCGTCGACGGCGTCCGCGGCGACCAGCGCTCCGAGCAGGGTCGGGCCGCCCTCGCACAGCACCTCGTTCAGCCCGCGCCGGGCCAGCTCGGCCAGCAGCGTGCCGGGATCGAGATCGGGCAGCGGCACGATCTCGGCACCGGCGGCCGCGAGCGCGGCCCGCCGCGACTCCGGTGCAGCCGCGGTGGTGAGCACCAGCGGCGCCGTGATCGTGTCGGTGAACAGCGGCGCCGCCGGATCGAGGTCCGCCGACCCGGTGACGACGGCGACCGGCGGAGGCGGGCCGGGAGCAGCCCCGTCCGGCCCGACCGGGCGCGGACGCACCCCGCGGTAGTCCTCGTCCCGCGCGGTGCCCGCGCCGACCAGCACGACGTCGGCGGCCCGGCGCAGGGACCGGAACAGCTCGCGGTCGGCCGGGGTGCTGAGGCCCTGCGAGCCGCGACCGCCCGCGGCGACCGCGCCGTCCAGCGACGTGACCATGATCGCGGTGACCCGCTGGGCGTTCCGGTGTCGCTGCACGTCCGGAGCATGCCGGGCGTCCGGATCGTGAGCGCGACGTACCCCCACAGGTGTTCAGTCATAGGTCAGCCTCACTTATGGTGAGCGGAGCCGCGCCAGACGGGTGCGCTCCGCAAACGATGCGCAGGGAGACCGCAGCAAGGTGAACGCGATCCGCGTCCGACCCCGTCCGACGGGGCCCCCGGCGCCACCGAAGCGCTCGTTGCGGCGCAGACGGCTGATCGGCCTCGCCGGCCTCACCACGGCGGTGCTGCTCGCCGTGCTGGCCAGCATCGCGATCGGCACCAAGGTCATCCCGCCGAACGAGGTGCTGTCCGCGCTGGTCGCACCCACCGGCACCGAGAACGACGTGGTGGTGCGCGCACTGCGGATCCCGCGGACCGTGCTCGGGGTGCTGGTCGGCGTCGCGCTCGGGCTGGCCGGCGCGCTGGTACAGGGCTTCACCCGCAACCCGCTCGGTGATCCCGGGCTGCTCGGCGTGAACGCCGGCGCCGCGTTCTTCGTGGTGGTCGGGATCTACGTCTTCGGCGTCACCTCACTGTTCGGCTACGTCTGGTTCGCCTTCGCCGGTGCGCTGGTCGCCAGCGTGGTGGTGTTCGTGATCGGCACCAGGGCGCCGGGCGGCGCCACCCCGGTGACGCTGGCCCTCTCCGGTGCGGCGGTGACCTTCCTGCTCAGCGCCCTGACGTCGTCGATCGTGCTCCTCGACGAGACCAGCCTGGACGCCTACCGGTTTTGGAGCGTCGGCTCGCTCGCCGGCCGGGACGCGGCCGTCGGCGGCCAGGTGGTGTGGTTCATCGTGGCCGGCGCGATCCTGGCGCTGGCCAGCGCACCCGCCCTGAACGCGCTGTCGCTGGGCGACGACGTCGCCACCTCACTGGGGCACTCGGTGCGCCGGACCCGGATCGTCGGCGTCATCGCGATCACCCTGCTCGCCGGCGCCGCCACCGCGGCCTGCGGGCCGATCGTGTTCCTCGGCCTGATCGTGCCGCACGTGGTGCGCGCCTTCACCGGCCCCGACCACCGCTGGCTGCTGCCCGCCTCGGCGCTGGCCGGCGCGGTGCTGCTGCTGCTCGCCGACGTCGTCGGCCGGGTGGTCGCCCGGCCCGGTGAGCTGCAGGTGGGCATCGTCGTCGCGCTGATCGGCGGGCCGTTCTTCATCGCGCTGGTGCGCCGCCGGAAGCTGGGGGCGGTATGAGCGCCACGACCGAGGCCCCTCCCGCACCGCCCGCGGTGCCCGGGCGGCGCCCGATCCGCTACGGCCGGTTCTCCGGCGTGCTGCGGATGCGCCCGCTCGTCGTGCTGCTGATCTGCGCGGTGGTGCTGCTGCTCGCGGCGGCCGCCAACATGGGCCGGGGCGACTACCCGATCGCGATCACCGACGTGCTGGCCACCCTGTTCGGCGGCGGCGACGCCGGCCAGCAGCTGGTCGTGCTGGAGCTGCGGCTGCCGCGGACGCTGGTCGGCGCGTTGGTCGGCGGCGCGCTCGCGGTGTCCGGCGCGATCCTGCAGTCGATCGCCCGCAACCCGCTGGCCAGCCCGGACATCATCGGCGTGCAGTGGGGCGCCAGCGCGGCCGCGGTCTTCGTGATCGTGCTGGGCGGCGGCGCGGTGGGCGTCGGCGGGTCGTTCGCGGCGCTCGGCATCCCGCTGGCCGCGCTGGTCGGTGGCCTGGTCAGCTCGCTGGTCGTCTACGTACTGGCCTGGCGGCGCGGCATCCAGGGCTTCCGGCTGGTGCTGATCGGGATCGGGATCCAGGCGGTGCTGGTCGCGGCGGTGCAGTGGCTGCTCACCGTCGCCCAGATCTACCAGGCGGCCCAGGCCCAGGTGTGGCTCAACGGCAGCCTGAACGCCCGCAGCTGGAACGAGGTGGTGCCGCTGTCGATCGCGATGGCGGTGCTCGTCCCGGCGGCGCTGATCCTCGCGCACCTGCTCGGCGGCCTGCGGTTCGACGACGACACCGCCCGCGGCCTGGGCATCCGGGTCAACGGCGCGCGCACCGGACTGCTGCTCGTCTCGGTCGGCCTCGCGTCGGTGGCGACGGCCGCCGCCGGGCCGATCGCGTTCGTCGCGCTGGTCTGCCCGCAGATCGCCCGGCGGATCTGCCGGGTCGGGAGCCCGCCGATCGCGGCGTCGATGATGCTCGGCGCCGCGCTCACCGTGCTCGCCGACCTGATCGCACGCACCGCGCTCGGCTCGATCGAGCTGCCGGTCGGCATCATCACCGCCGTCCTCGGCGCCCCCTACCTGCTCTACCTGCTCGCCCGCTCCCGTCAGGAGGCCCGTGCATGACCGCGCATCTCGAGGCTCGGACCACCACCGGGGGCGACCCGGTGGACCCCGACATCGTCCGGCTGCGGGCCGAGGGCGTCGAACTCGGCTACGGCGACCGCACGATCGTCGAGAACCTCGATCTCGACGTGCTGCCCGGCCGGGTCACGACCGTGATCGGCCCGAACGGCTGCGGCAAGTCCACCGTGCTGCGCGCGCTGGGCCGGCTGCTGCCGACCCGGTCCGGCCAGGTGCTGCTGGACGGCAGGCGGATCGACCGGACGCCCACGAAGGAGGTCGCCCGGGTGCTCGGCGTGCTGCCGCAGTCGCCGCTGGCGCCGGAGGGCCTGACGGTCGGCGACCTGGTGGCGCGTGGCCGGCACCCGCACCAGGCCTGGTACCGCCAGTGGTCCGGTGACGACGAGCGCGCCGTCGCGGACTCGCTGGCCTGGACCGGGCTGTCGGACCTCGCCGACCGTCCGGTGGACGAGCTGTCCGGCGGCCAGCGGCAGCGGGCCTGGATCTCGATGGCGCTCGCCCAGGAGACGGACCTGCTGCTGCTCGACGAGCCGACCACCTTCCTCGACCTGGCGCACCAGGTCGACGTCCTGGAGCTGGTCCGCAGGTTGCAGTCCGAGGCGGGCCGCACGGTGGTCATGGTGCTGCACGACCTCAACCTGGCGGCCCGCTACGCCGACCGGCTGATCGCGATGAAGGACGGCCGGATCGTCGCCACCGGCACCCCGGCCGAGGTGATCACCGAGGAGCTGCTCGCCGAGGTGTTCGGACTGCGCGCCCGGGTGCTGCCGGATCCGGTGACCGGAACCCCGCTGGTCGTTCCGGACGTCGGCCCGTCGCTGCACGCCCCGGCACCGGTCGCGCAGCACTGAGGGTGATCCGGCCGTTCCCGGTGCGATCGCGCGGGTGCACACTGACCCGCGAATGATCGGGCGAAGGGGGCACATGTGGACGAATGGGAGCAGACGCTGGGCGCGGGGCCGCTGCTCGGCATAGCTGCGGCGGCGATCGCGCTGATCCTGGTTCTGATCATCCGGTTCCGGGTCCACGCGTTCCTCACCCTGATCCTGGTCTCGCTGCTCACCGCGCTGGCCACCGGCGTCCCGCTGGGCGAGGTCGTGGACGTCCTGACCGACGGCCTGGGCAGCACGCTCGGTGCGGTGGCGCTGCTGATCGCGCTCGGCGCGATGCTCGGCAAGCTCATCGAGCACTCCGGTGGCGCGAAGGTGCTGGCCGAGTCGCTGGTCGAGCGCTTCGGCGAGAAGCGCGCGGTGCTCGGGCTGAGCCTGGCGTCGCTGCTGATCGGATTCCCGATCTTCTTCGACGCCGGCCTCGTGCTGATGCTGCCGATCATCTTCGCGGTCGCCCGGCGGGTCGACGGCGGCCGCAACGTGCTGCTCTACGGCATCCCGGCCGCGGCCGCGTTCTCGGTCATGCACGTGTTCCTGCCGCCGCACCCCGGCCCGGTGGCCGCCACCGACCAGTTCGACGCGAACCTGGGCCTGGTGCTGCTGGTCGGCATGATCGTGGTGCTGCCGATCTGGTGGCTCGCGGGTTACCTGTGGGGCACCTGGATCGGCCGCCGGATCGTGCACCCGGTCCCTGCGTTGTTCGGCACCGTCGACGACGACCAGCCCGCCGACCCGCCGCGGCTGGGCACCGTGGTCATGCTGCTCGCGCTGCCGATCCTGCTGATCCTCGGCAACACCGGGCTGGACGCGCTCGCCCAGGTCGGCGTGGTCGACGCCGACGCGGGCTGGGTGCAGTTCCTGAGCATCCTCGGCTCGTCCGGCATCGCGCTGCTGATCGGCGTGTTCGTCGCGATGGTCGTACTCGGCAGCCGCCGCGGCACCGACAAGAACGCGCTGGAGAAGCTGCTCGAGTCCTCGCTCGGGCCGATCTCGTCGGTCGTGCTGATCACCGGTGCCGGTGGGATGTTCGGCGGTGTGCTGCGGGCGTCCGGGATCGGTGACGCGCTGGCCGACGCGCTGGACGCGGTCGGGCTGCCGGTGATCGTCGCCGCCTACGTGATCGCGGTCGTGCTGCGGGTGGCGCAGGGCTCGGCGACGGTGGCACTGGTCACCTCGGCCGGGCTGGTGGCACCCGCGGTCATCGCCGGCGGCTTCAACTCCGTCGAGGTCGCCTGCATCGTGCTGGCCACCGCCGCCGGCTCGGTGTTCGCCGGGCACGTCAACGACTCCGGCTTCTGGCTGGTCGGACGGCTGATGGGGCTCGACGTCGCCACCACGCTGAAGACCTGGACGGTGCAGCAGACCATCCAGTCGGTGGTCGGGTTCGCCGCGGTGCTGCCGATCTTCCTGTTGGCGGGTGCCTTCGGCTGATCGGTGGTCGGGCAGGATCGGGCGGGTGAGCCCGAACGATCCTGCCGACCGTCCTCCGTTCCTGGCGACCCGCGCCGTGCACGCCGGGAACGACGTCGATCCCGGCACCGGCGCGATCCGACGTCCGATCGTCGCGGCGAACTCCTACGCGCTGCCCGAGGACCCGTCCGAGCTGGACTGGTCCGGCACCGGGACCCGGCTCTACACCCGCAACGGCGGGGCGAACCAGGCGTGGCTGGAGGACAAGCTGGCCGCCCTGGAGGACCCGTCCGGGGTGTCCGAGGGTGGCTGCGCTGCGGTCGCACTGGCGTCCGGGGTGGCGGCGCTGCACGCGGTGCTGTTCACCTTCCTGCGCACCGGCGACCACGTGGTGAGCTCCGACGTCACCTACGTCGCCACCCACCGGCTGCTCACCGAGCTGCTGCCGGACCGCTACGGCATCACCGCGACGCTGGTCGACTCCTCGGACCCGGAGGCGGTGCGGGCGGCGATCCGGCCGGAGACCCGGCTGGTGCACGTCGAGACGCCGGCCAACCCGACGACCCGGATCACCGATGTCGACGCGGTCGCCGCCGTCGCGCACGAGCACGGTGCGCTGCTGAGCGTGGACGCCACGTTCGCCACCCCGGTGCTGCAGCGGCCGCTGGAGCGCGGCGCCGATCTGGTCGTGCACTCGCTCACCAAGTACGTGAACGGGCACGGCGACGCGATGGGCGGGGCCGTGCTCGGCAGGCGCGAGCTGGTCGACCGGATCCGGGCCGACGCGATGGTCGACGCCGGCGGGGTGATCAGCCCGTTCAACGCCTGGCTGATCATGCGGGGCTCGGTGACGCTGCCGATGCGGATGCGGGCGCACTGCGACTCGGCGCTGCAGCTGGCCCGGTTCCTCGAGGGCCGGCCCGAGGTGGCCTGGGTGGCCTACCCCGGGCTGGCGTCGCACCCGCAGCACGAGCTGGCCGGTCGTACCCTGGACGGCGGTTTCGGCGGGATGCTCGCCTTCGCCCTGGACGGGCCGCCGGAGCTGCAGAACCGGTTCGTCGCGAACCTGCGGATCATCACCTCCGCGGTGTCGCTCGGGCACGACGAGTCGCTGATCGTGCACGTCGGTGCCGGGAGCGACGGCCGCGCGGCGCACTTCCCGCCGGAGTTCCGCCGCTACGGCCACCTGCGTTTCTCGGTCGGCCTGGAGGACCCGCGGGACCTGCTCGCCGACCTGGAGCAGGCGCTGGCCGCGCTCACCCGATGAGCGATCGGCCCACGATCTCCTTCATGATCTCGTTCGTGCCGCCGTAGATGGCCTGCACCCGGGAGTCGACGAACGCGCGGGCGATCGGGTACTCGAGCATGTAGCCGTAGCCGCCGTGCAGCTGCACGCAGCGGTCGACGACCCGGTTCTGCAGGTCCGAGCACCACCACTTGGCCTTGGCCGCGTCCGGCACGGACAGCTCGGACGTGACGTGCTCGCGCAGGCAGCGGTCCACGAAGACCCGTGCGATCGACACCTCGGTGTCCATCTCCGCCAGCTCGAAGCGGGTGTTCTGGAAGTTCGCCACCGGACGCCCGAACGCCTTGCGCTCCTTGGTGTACTCCACGGTCGTCCGGAGCGCGGCCTCGGCACCGGCGACCGAGGCGACGGCGATCGACAGCCGCTCCTGGGCGAGGTTCTGCATCAGGTAGACGAAGCCCTGGCCGACCTCGCCGAGCCGGTTCGCGTCCGGCACCCGGACGTCGGTGAAGCTCAGCTCCGCGGTGTCCTGGGCCTTCATGCCGACCTTCTTGAGCCGGCGTCCGCGCTCGAAGCCGGCCATCCCGCGCTCGACGACGAACAGCGTGAACCCGAGGTGCTTCGCATCCGGGTCGGTCTTGGCGACCACGATCACCAGGTCGGCGAGGATGCCGTTGGTGATGAAGGTCTTGGAGCCGTTGAGGATCCAGTCCCCGTCGGCGTCCTGCTTCGCGTTGGTGGCGATGCCCTGCAGATCGGAGCCGGTGCCCGGCTCGGTCATCGCGATCGCGGTGATCAGCTCGCCGGAGCAGAAGCCGGGCAGCCAGCGCTGCTTCTGCTCCTCGGTGCACAGCCGCAGCAGGTAGGGCTGGACGACGTCGTTGTGCAGCGGGTAGCCGACCCCGCTGGTGCCGGCCGCGACGATCTCCTCGTCCAGCACGGCGTTGTAGCGGAAGTCGTCGACCCCGCCGCCGCCGTACTCCTCGGGGACACCCATACCGAGCAGGCCCGCGGCGCCGGCCGCGGTCCAGATCGACCGGTCGACCTGCCCCTCGTCCTCCCAGCGTTCGTGGTGCGGGGTGATCTCCTTCGCGATGAAGGTGCGACAGAGGTCGCGGAACGCGTCGTGTTCGTCGTCGAAGATCTCGCGCTGCATGGCGGTGAGTGTCACATACCGGCCGGTAACTTCGGGAGTCCTCGCGTGCCGTCGGTGACCCCCGAGTGCCGTAGGGTGCGCGCGTGCACCTCGTCGACGCCGTGGCCAACGTCTGGGACCGGACCGTCGTCGGGCAGCTCGCCGATCTGGAGCGGATGCCGCGCGAGGCCGTCGTCGGTTCCCCGGCGGGCATCCTGTTCCGCTATCGCCCGCTGTCCGGTGTGGACGCCGTCGATGGTGCCCCGGTGCTGCTCGTGCCCCCGCTCGGCGCCCCGGACTTCGCCTATGACCTACGGCGCGGCTGCTCGCTGGTGGAGCACCTGTTGCAGCAGGGGCGCACCGTCTACCTGATCGACTACGGCCCGAAGTCGTTCTCCGACCGGACGCTGGGCATCGAGCACTGGGTCGACGACCTGCTGCCGTCGGCGGTCCGCGAGGTCGCCCGCGCCGAGGAATCCGACGTGCACCTGGTCGCCTGGTCGCTGGGCGGGATCTTCGCGCTGCTCACCGTCGCCGCCGCCGTGCAGTCCCGGGAGCCGCTGCCGGTGCGCAGCGTGTCCGTGATCGGCACCCCGGTGGACGTCTCGCGGGTTCCGCTGGTGGCGCCGCTGCGACCGCTCGCGGAGGTCGCGGGCGGCCGGATGGTCTCGTCGATCTATCGCGGTATCGGGAGCTTTCCGGCGCCGTTGGTGAGCTGGGCCTTCCACCTGACCGCGGTGGACAAGCTGGTCACCCGGCCACTCGCGGTGCTGTCCCGGATCGACGACCGGGACTGCCTCGCCCAGATCGAGGCCGTCGATCACCTGATGAACAACATGCACGGCTATCCGGGGCGGGTGTTCGGCCAGATCTTCCATCTGCTGCTGCGCAGCAACGATCTGGCCTCCGGCGGACTGCGGCTGGCGGGCCGCGACGTCGAGCTGTCCGACGTGGACGTCCCGGTGCTGGTGGTCGCCGGCCGGGACGACGTGATCGCGCCGCTCAAGGCCGTGCGCAGTGCGGTGCTGCTGCTCTCCGGCAGTCCGGACGTGCGGTTCACGACCGCGCCGGGCGGTCACCTCGGCGTCCTCACCGGGCGGCGGGCGCGGAGCACGACGTGGCCGGAGCTGGACCGGGCGCTCGCCGACTGGGACGCCGCGGCCGGCGGGGTCGAGCCCGGCTCCGCCGCCTCTGTCGACGCTGCCGGCTCCGGCGCCGGGAGACCGGTCGCCGGGACCTGACGGGGTCCGGGCCGAGCTTGACCTCCCGACTCATCAAGTGATTTAGTCACTTTATGAGTGCGGGGCAGATGTCGCTGTCGGAGCGGCTGGCCGACGACATCATGCGGATCATCCGGGTCGAGGGGCTGGCGCCCGGCGACCAGCTCGAGTCGTCCCGGGATCTGGCACGCCGGTTCGAGGTGACCACCCCGACCGTGCGTGAGGCGTTGCGCCGGCTGGAGGCGACCGGCGCCGTCGAGTTCCGGCACGGCTCGGGGACCTACGTCGGCCCCGGCGCCGACCGGCGCGTGCTGGCCAACCCGCACGGACCCGCCGCCACCCCGGAGAGCGTGCTGGAACTCGTCGAGGCCCGGCTGGTACTCGAACCGCCGATCGCCGCCGCGGCCGCCCGCACCCGGGACGCGGCGGGACTGCTGCTGATGGAAATGAGCGTCACCAATGCGCTGCATCCGCCGCAGGGCGATCTCCGCCCGGCCGTGCACTTCCACGTCGCACTCGCCGCCACCAGCGGCAACGCCGTGCTGCGGGAGACGGTGCAGGCGCTGCTCGAGGTCCGGGCCCGGGACCAGATCGAGATCCGGCACCGTTACGACGACCGCGAGCGCGACCACGCCGAACACGTCCGGCTGCTCGACGCCGTCCGCAGCGGTGATCCCGACCTGGCCGCCGCGCTGACCACCGAACACCTGGCGGCGATCCGCTCGGCGGTCGGCGGGTGAGCCCGCCCGGCTGACGGTCGGGACCGAACAAGCCCGCCTCGCACCCGCGGCGGCACCGACCGGTGCTGTCGCTGTCCCGCCCTGCCCGGAGCACGACCCCGGGCGGGCCGAACCGGTCGTCGACGACGCCGCCCGAAGGGAAGCCCATGCCCGGAACGAGGAGAACCCGGCTGCTCGCACTCGCCGCCTGCCTGTCCGTCGCGATGGCGGGGGCGCTCACCACCGCGGGCACCGCGGCCGCGGGGGAGGCGCCGGCGCCGCGTGCGCCAGGCTGTGACATTCCCGCCCAGCCGCCCGGTGACACGCCTGCCGACACGTCCACCCCGCAGCAGCCCGGCACCAGTGTGGACCGGATCGTCCGCTCCGGTGGGCTGGACCGCGCCGTCCGGCTGCACCTGCCCGACGGCTACACCGCGGACCGCGCCTGGCCGGTGGTGCTGGTCTTCCACGGCCGCGGCAACAGCGGCCCGACCACCGAGGGGTTCACCGAGCTGTCCGCGCTGCCCGCGATCCTCGCCTACCCGGACGGCGTCGTGGGCGGCGACGACCGGCTGGCCTGGCAGGGTGCGCCGTACTCGGCGCCCGGGGTGGACGACGTCGCCTTCACCGGCGACCTGCTCGACGAGCTCGAGTCCACGCTGTGCGTCGACACGAAGCGGGTCTACGCGACCGGGAAGTCCAACGGCGGCGGGTTCACCGAGATCCTGGCCTGCCGGCTGGCGGACCGGATCGCCGCGTTCGCCCCGGTCGCCGGTGCGTACTACCGGGCGGGGGAGCCGCCCTGCGAGCCGGGCCGCGCCGTCCCGGTGCTGTCGCTGCACGGCACCGGCGACACGACGATCCCCTACACCGGCGACGCCGGCCGCGGGCTCCCGGCGATCCCGGACTGGGTCGCGGGCTGGGCCGAGCGGAACTCCTGCGCACCGCAGCCGGCGACCCGCCGGATCGAGCCCGACATCACCGTCTCGACCTGGTCGGGATGCGACGCCCGGGCACAGGTCGAGCACGTTGCGATCGACGGCGCCGGGCACACCTGGCCGGGCGCGACGCTCTACAGCGGCGGTGGCAGCACCACCTACACGGTGCGCGCCACCGACCTGATCTGGGAGTTCTTCAGCAAGCACCACCTGCGGTGACGACTCCCGTGCGGTGCTGAGGGGTCACCGCACGGGTGTGGGCCCGGGGACGTCGGGGAACAATCGCGAGCATGCGATATCTCGACGTCCCCGGGGCCACGCGGACGCCCTGGTCGGTGATCGGCCTGGGCACCTGGCAGTTCGGCTCCACCGAATGGGGCTACGGCACCGGGTTCGAGGGCGAGGCCACGCGGATCGTCGCCCGCGCCCGGGAACTCGGCGTCACCGTGTTCGACACCGCGGAGCTCTACGGGTTCGGCCGCAGCGAGCGGATCCTGGGGGAGGCGCTCCGCGCGTCCGGCGGGACCGACGACGTCGTGCTCGCCACCAAGTTCTTCCCGCTGCTGCCGCTGGCGCCGGTGCTCGAACAACGCGCGGTCGCCTCGGCCGCCCGGCTCGGCGTGTCCTCGATCGACCTCTACCAGATCCACAAGCCGCACCCGGTGCTCGGCGACGCCTCCGCGATGCGGGGAATGGCTGCGCTGCAGCGGATCGGGCTCGTCAGCGAGGCGGGCGTCTCGACCTACTCGCAGGCCCGCTGGCGTGCCGCCGAGGCTGCACTCGGTGCGCCGGTGCTGTCGAACCAGGTGGAGTTCAGCCTGCTGCGTCGCGAGCCGGCCGCCGACCTGGTGCCGTTCGCCCAGGAGAAGGGCCGGGTCGTCATCGCCTACAGCCCGCTCGCCCAGGGCCTGCTGACCGCCCGCTACGACGCGACCAACCGGCCGTCGAACACGGTGCGGCGCACCGCGGCCTGGCTTCCGGAGAACCTGCGGGCGCTCCGTCCGCTGCACGACGTGCTGCGCGACGTGGCGTCCGGGCACGACGCGACGCCCGCGCAGATCGCGCTGGCCTGGGTGGTGCACCACCCGAACACGGTCGCGATCCCGGGGGCGTCGAGTGTCGCGCAGCTGGAGTCCAACGTGGCCGCCGCCGGAATCGCCCTCGCCGCGGACGAGTACGCCGGTCTCACCGCGGCGGCCGCGGCCGTGCGGCGCACCCTCGGACCGCGCGCGCTGCCCGCGCTGGCCCGGGACCTGACCGGTGCGCGAGCGAGTCGTTGCACCGCGTGACGATGTGACATGGACCGGGTGAAAACCGTGAGCGTCGCAAACGAGAGAGGTCTATCGTCGCCCTCATGGTGACGCTCGTCCCCTCCGTATCCCGTGCGGCGCACGACACGGCGGTGGCGGAGCTGCGCCGGCGCCGATCCGGCGCCGGGCGGGTGCAGCTGGGCAAACCGTCGTCGAACCTGTTCCGGTTCGGCGACCGGGACACCGGCCGCGGTGCCACCCGGCTCGACACCTCGGCACTCGACGGTGTGCTCGCAGTCGACCCGGTCACCCTGACCGCCGAGGTCCAGGGCATGGCCACCTACGAGACCATCGTGGACGCCACGCTCGCGCACGGGCTGATGCCGCTGGTCGTCCCGCAGCTGAAGACGATCACGCTCGGCGGCGCGGTGACCGGGCTCGGGGTGGAGTCGACGTCGTTCCGCAACGGTCTGCCGCACGAGTCGGTGCTGGAGATGGACGTGCTGACCCCGGCCGGGGAGCTGCTGCACGTCACCCCGGACGGCGAGCACTCCGATCTGTTCGTGGCCTTCCCGAACTCCTACGGCACCCTCGGCTACGCGCTGCGGCTGGTCGTCGAGCTGGCGCCGGTGCGGCCGTTCGTCCGGCTGACCCACCACCGGTACCCGAGCGCGATCCCCGCCGCGGCGGGGATCGAGGAGCTGGCCGGATCCGGGGCGGACTTCCTGGACGGGGTGGTCTTCGACGCCGGCGAGCACTACCTGAGCGTCGGCGAGTTCGTCGACGCTCCGATGCCCGGCGCACGGATCTCCGACTACACCGGCCAGGAGGTCTTCTACCGGTCGCTGCAACGCCGCCCGGTCGATCACCTCACCGTCCGCGACTACCTGTGGCGCTGGGACCCGGACTGGTTCTGGTGCTCGCGCGCCTTCGGCGTGCAGCATCCGCTGGTACGCCGGTTCTGGCCGCGCCGGTTCCGGCGGTCCGACGTCTACCGCAGGCTGGTCGCTCTCGACCAGCGGTACGGGGCGTCCAACCGGGTCCGTGCCGCGATCGGCGTCCCGACCGAGGAGATGGTCGTGCAGGACG
Source organism: Pseudonocardia autotrophica (assembly GCF_003945385.1). Classification (NCBI taxonomy): domain Bacteria; kingdom Bacillati; phylum Actinomycetota; class Actinomycetes; order Pseudonocardiales; family Pseudonocardiaceae; genus Pseudonocardia; species Pseudonocardia autotrophica. Next base: position 4,371,302 of record NZ_AP018920.1, on the reverse strand, counting down.
TCGAGATCCCGGTCGAGCGGCTCGCCGAGTTCCTCGCGTTCTTCCACGCCGAGGTGGGGATCGCCCCGGTGTGGCTGTGCCCGCTGCGGCTGCGTGGCGAGCGGTCGTGGCCGCTGTACCCGATGGAACCGGGCCGGCTCTACGTCAACGTCGGTTTCTGGTCGTCGGTGCCGGAGCGCCCGGGGGACCCGTGGGCACACAACCGCCTCGTCGAGGAGTGCGTCGCGGAGCTGGGTGGGCACAAGTCGTTGTACTCGACCGTGCACTACGGCGAGGACGAGTTCTGGTCGCACTACAACGGTGCGGCGTATCGGGCGGTGAAGCAGCGGTACGACCCGGCCGGGCAGGCGCCCGACCTGTACCGCAAGGTGACCGGCCGCTGAGGGGATCCGGCGGCCGGCGGAGCTGGAAGGTGGTTCGGCGATGACGGGAGTGCTGGAGCGACGAGACACGACGACCGAGCCGGTCGCCGGGATCCTGTCCCGGGTGATCGGCAGGGCGCCGGACCTGCGGGTCGAGGCGTTCGACGGGTCCCACAGCGGCCCCGACGACGCATCGGTGACGCTGCGGGTCGACTCACCACGGGCGCTGGCCCGGCTGGTGAGCGCCCCGGGTTCGCTGGGGCTGGCCAGGGCCTATGTGACCCAGGAGATCGACATCGATGGTGACCTCTACACCGCGCTGAGCGCGATGGCCGAGGTGACACTGCACTCGATCCCGCGCCGGGAGCAACTGTGGCTGGCCCGGCGGCTGCTGCCGTACTGGCGCGAGCACCGGATGCCACCACCGGATCTGGAGGCCCGCCCGCGCGGGCTGCTGCACTCCAAGCGCCGTGACTCGCAGGCCATCTCGCACCACTACGACGTCTCCAACCGGTTCTACGAGTTCGTGCTCGGCGAGTCGATGACCTACACCTGCGCCGCGTACCCGCACGCCGACGCCACCCTCGAGGAGGCCCAGGCGAACAAGTACGCCCTGGTCGCGGCCAAGCTGGACCTGCAGCCGGGAACGGCGCTGCTCGACGTCGGCTGCGGCTGGGGCGGCATGGTCCGGCACGCCGCCGCCGAGCACGGTGTGAAGGCACTCGGGGTGACGCTGTCGCGCGAGCAGGCGGCGTGGGGGCAGGCCGAGATCGAGCGCCAGGGCCTCGGCGGGCTGGCCGAGATCCGGCATCTCGACTACCGCGACCTGCCGGACGGCGCCTTCGACGCGGTGTCCTCGATCGGTCTGACCGAGCACATCGGCAAGGCCAACATCGACACCTACTTCCGGGCCATGCAGGCCAAGCTGCGGCCCGGCGGGCGGATGCTCAACCACTGCATCACCCAGCCGTACAAGCCCGACCACCGCAACACCGACCCGTTCATCCACCGCTACGTGTTCCCGGACGGCGAACTCGAACCGATCGGCACCCTGGTGACCGCGATGAACGAGGCGGGTTTCGAGATCCGGCACGCGGAGAACCTGCGCGAGCACTACGCGCTGACGCTGCGCGACTGGGGCACGAACCTGGACCGGAACTGGACCGACGCGGTCGCCGAGGTCGGCATCGGGCGGGCCAGGGTGTGGCGGCTCTACATGGCGGCCTGCCGGCTCGGGTTCGAGCTGAACAACATCCAGCTGCACCAGGTGCTGGGGGTGAAACTGCACGCCGACGGCAGCGCGGGGTTCCCGCTGCGCGGGGAGCACGGGGCGTACTGAGCGGCGGTGCGGCGGGCCGGGCGCACCTCGTCGCGGCACGCCTCGGCTCGTCAGGTGAGCCGGCGGGCCGCGGCGACGGCCTGCCCGGCGTACCCGCCGCCGAACAGCACCGTGTGCACCAGCAGCGGGAACAACTGGTGCAGCGGGACCCGCTCGCGCCATCCCTCGGCGAGCGGCGTGCCGGCGTCGGCGGCCGCTTCGGCGTAACCGGCCAGCACCTGTTCGAGATGGGGCAGGCCGAACAGGTCCAGCATGGCCAGATCGGACTCCCGGTGCCCGCCGTGTGCCGCCGGATCGATCAGCCAGGCTGCGCCGCCGGACCACAGGACGTTGCCCGACCACAGGTCGCCGTGCAGCCGGGCGGGCGGCTCGTCCGGCCCCACGAGGCGATCGATCCGCTCGCACACCCGGTCGATCGCGGCCGCACCCACCGGATCCAGGTCACCGCGGTCGCGCGCGATCCGCAGGTAGGGGAGCACCCGGTCCTGCACGAACCACTCGCCCCACGGGCCGTCGTGGGGCACGTTGCGCATCCCGGCGTGCCCGATCCACGCCGACGCCGGGCCGCCCGGTGGCGGGGCGCCGAACGCCTGCGCCCCAGCGGCGTGCAGGACGGTGAGCCGTCGCCCCAGCTCCCCGGCGGCGTCGGCGGTGGGCCGCCCGGGCGGGATCCAGGTGCTCGACAGCCACTCGTCGTCGGCACCGAGGACCTCGGGCACCGGCGGCCCGCCGGGGACGGCGAGCCAGCGCAGCCCCGCGGCCTCGGCCGGGATCGCGCCGGGATCCGCGGCGCCGCTCTTCACGACCACGGTGACCGCCTCGGCGCCGTCGCCGAGCCGGAACCGGGGCGGGTGCCCGCCGAGCTCCGCGGCGACCGTCCGCCCGGTCAACCGCTGGACGGGAGCGCTCACGCCTGCCGTTTCACGTGCTCGACCAGGCCCGGCAGCGCCGCGGCGATCATCTCGTACACCTCGGTGAACCCGTCCGGCCCGCCGTAGTACGGGTCCGGGACCTCGGCGCCCTCCGCCGCGTCGGGATCGAACGAGCGCAGCAGCCGGACCCGCTTGGGATCCGGTACCGAGGGCTGCAGCGACCGCAGGTGCCCGGCGTCGAGTGCGATGAGCAGGTCGGCGGCGAGGATCTCCGAGTCGACCTGGCGGGCCCGGTGGCCGGTGCCGAAGCCGTGCTCGGCCAGCACCTCGGCAGCGCGGTCGTCCATCGGCTGGCCGATGTGCCACTGGCCGGTCCCGGCGCTCGTCACGCGGACACGGTCGGCCAGCCCGACGGCCTCGACCTCCGCGGCCAGCATCTTCTCGGCGATCGGTGAGCGGCAGATGTTGCCGGTACAGACGAAGACGACGTTCAAGCTCTTACCTCCTGTGGGGAGCGTGCGAGGACGTCGACGCTGACCCTCCCATGTCCGGCCGGGCCGGGAGGAGACCCAGCCCCGTGATCCCGGCCCTCGAACCGGCATCGGAGGCCGGTCCGGTGCTCATCCTCTCCTACGTTGCCGCACTCGTCGCTCCGCCGTGCCCGCACGGTGCGCGCTGCCGGTCGGCCATGGGCCCCGATCACGGCGACCGGTCGACGGTTCGGCCGTCGGTCTCTGCGCGGGTCCGCGCGAGCGCCGCGGAGGCCCGGCCGTGCCTGTATCCAGGTATCGCAAAACTCTTTTGTCGGAATCGTCACTGCTTTCCGTGCGTGTCGTTGAGCTGAACGGGTCAACTCAAATTCACACCAGGTCAGCGAGGAACAATGACGAAGAAGATGCGCCGTACCCTCATCGGCGCTGCGGCGGTGGCCGCATCGGCGGCACTGTTCGCTCCGGTTGCCTTCGCCGGCGACGGCAGCGGCGACCACGGCTCGAAGCACGGTGCGGAGACCTCCGGGCTGACCGCCATGGGCCTGGCCCACGACACACTGGTCAAGTTCACGACCTCCGATGCCGGCGCGGTCGCCGAGATCGGCACGATCACCGGTCTGACCGACGCCGACAAGCGTCTCGTCGGTCTCGACTACCGGGTACAGGACGGCAAGCTCTACGGAGTGGGCGACGGCGGCGGCATCTACACGGTCGACGAGTCGAACGCCTCGGCCACCGAGATCGGCCGGCTCAGCGTCGACCTGGACGGCAAGAACTTCGGCGTCGACTTCAACCCGGCAGCGAACGCGCTGCGGGTCGTCAGCGACACCGGCCAGAACCTGCGTCAGCCGTTCGCCACCATGCCGCTGGCCGCCACCGTCGAGGACACCGACCTCACCAACCCGGCCACCGCACCGGCCACCGGCACGGTCCCGGCCACCGGCGTCACCGCCGCGGGCTACACCAACAACGATCTGAGCGCCTCGACCGCGACCACACTGTTCGTGCTCGACACCGACCTCGACCGTGTGTCGGTGCAGTCCCCGGCCAACAGCGGGACCCTCGCCCCCACCGGGTCGCTGCCGGCCGACATCGGCGCGATCGCCGGGCTGGACGTGTACAGCACCCTGACCGACGGTGTCACCACCGCGAACGACGCGTTCGCCACCGTCGACGTGGCCGGCTCGACGCGCCTGTGGAAGGTCGACCTGCTGACCGGCAGCGCCCAGGACCTCGGCGAGCTGGCCGCCCCGGTGGGTTCGCTGGCGATCAAGCTCGACCAGTAGTCACAGCACCGGTTCAGACACGCAGCGGCGGCGGACTCCGACCCGGAGCCTGCCGCCGTTTCGTCGTCGTCGCACCCGGCGAGGCCGGGTCCACCCCTGCTCACCCACCCCGCCGTGCCGATCCGTACCGGCGCCCGCCGTAGGGTGTCCGGATGCCGTTCGATCACCCTCGGCCCGGTCACGGACCCGGTGACCCGGGCGCCCACGACCTGCGCCACCACGGCGACTCCGAGGTGGCCGACGGCCTCCTCGACTTCGCCGTCAACGTGATCGGGGACGGGCCGCCCGCGTGGCTGCGCGACCGGCTGGCCGCGACGCTCGACGGCCTCGGCCGCTACCCGCGGGCCGACCACGATGCGCAGGCCCGCGAGGTCGCCGCCGCCCGGCACGGCCGCACCCCCGACGAGGTGCTCCCGCTGGCGGGCAGCGCGGAGGGATTCTCGCTGCTCCCGGCGCTGCGTCCGCGCCTCGCCGTGGTCGTGCACCCGGGGTTCACCGAGCCGGAGGCCGCGCTGCGCGCCTCCGACGTGGACGTCGTGCGGGTGCACACCGATGCGGCCGACGGGCACGCACTGCATCCGGCGGCGGTCCCGGACCGGGCCGATCTCGTCGTCATCGGGAACCCGACCAACCCGACCGGCGTGCTGCATCCCGCCGACACCGTGCGCGCGCTGGCCCGGCCCGATCGGGTGCTCGTGGTCGACGAGGCGTTCGCGGACGCGATCCCCGGTGAACCGGAGTCGCTCGCCGGCAACGGCGACGTGCCCGGCCTGCTCGTCCTCCGCTCGCTGACCAAGACCTGGGCCCTGGCCGGGCTGCGCGCCGGGTACGCGCTCGGTGCCCCGGCCCTGCTGGCCCGGCTCGCCCGCCCGCGCCCGCCATGGCCGGTCTCGACACCCGCCCTGGAGGCGATCATCGCCTGCTGCGAGCCGGACGCGCTGTCGGCCGCCGACCAGCGGGCCCGCGAGCTGGCCGCACACCGGGTCTCGATGACGAGCGCACTCGAATCGATCGAGGGCGTCGCGGTGTCCCACGGCGTGGCCCCCTATCTGCTACTGCACCTGCCCGACGGCACCGGGCACGAGGTCCGGCGGCTGCTGCGCGCGGCCGGGATCACGATCCGGCGCGGCGACACCTTCCCCGGGCTCGGCCCGGACCACGTCCGGGTCGCGGTGCGGCCACCGGAGCTCGCCCGCCGGCTCGCCGAGGAGCTGGAGCTGGCCCTGCGCACGCTGGTGGTGCCGGCATGAGCGCGGCCCTGCGGGACGTGACCGACGCCCTGGAGGCGGCCTACCCGCCCGCGCTCGCCATGGAGTGGGACGCGGTCGGCCTGGTCTGCGGTGACCCCGCCGAGCCCGTCGACTCGGTGCTGTTCGCGGTCGACCCGACCCCGGAGACCGTCCGGGAGGCGATCGACTCGGGTGCCGGGCTGCTCGTCACGCACCATCCGCTGCTGCTGCGCGGGGTGCACGGCGTCGGCGCCGACACCCCCAAAGGGGCGCTGCTGCACACGCTGATCCGGGCGGGCGTGGGGCTGTTCACCGCGCACACCAACGCCGACATCGCCGATCCCGGCGTCTCGGACGCCCTGGCGGACGCGCTCGGCCTGCGGACCGAGGGCCCGCTGCAGCCGGAACCGGCCGAGCCACTGGACAAGATCGTCACCTTCGTGCCGGTCGGACCGGCGATCGCGCAGGTGCACACCGCACTGGCGGACGCGGGCGCCGGTCACTTCGGCAACTACTCGCACTGCTCGTTCGCCACCGCGGGCACCGGCCAGTTCCTCCCGTTGGACGGGGCGGTCCCGGCGATCGGCGAGGTCGGGCGCCTGGAGCGGGTCGCGGAGACCCGGCTGGAGATGGTGCTGCCGCGGTCCCGGCGGCACGCGGTCCTCGCCGCGCTGCGCTCCGCGCACCCCTACGAGGAACCGGCCTACGACCTGGTGGAGATGGCTCCGCTGCCGTCGTCGCGGGGGCTGGGCCGGATCGGCACGCTGCCGGAGCCGGAGTCGTTCGCCGCGTTCACCGAGCGGGTGGCCGCGGCGCTGCCCGCCACCGCGTGGGGCGTCCGCGGCGCGGGCGAGAGGGACCGCCGGATCCACCGGGTCGCGGTGAGCGGCGGCTCCGGTGACTCCGCGCTGGGTGCCGCCACCCGGGCCGGGGTCGACGCCTACGTGACCGCCGATCTACGTCACCACCCGGCGTCCGAGCACGTGCTCTCGGGTACCGGACCGGGCGGCCCGGTACCCGCGCTGGTCGACGTCGCGCACTGGGCGTCGGAGTGGCCGTGGTGCGAGCAGGCGGCGGCCGTGGTGCGGTCGGCGCTCGGCGGTAGCGTCTCGGTGTCGGTCTCCCGACTGCGCACCGACCCGTGGACCACGGCGGCCACCGCCGTCGCAGAGGCTGCGCCCCAGCCCACCCCCCATCAGACGGAGGCGAGATCATGAAGGCCGACCCCACCACCCAGGCGAAGCTGCTTCAGCTGGCCGAGGTGGACGCCGAGATCGGCCGTCTCGCCCACCAGCGCCGGACCCTGGCCGAGCACAAGCAGTTCGAGGAGGCGGAGCAGCGGGTCCGGGACGCCCGGGACGCCGCCGTCCGCGCCGAGACCCGCGCCGGTGACCTGGACCGGGACATCGCGCGGATCGAGCGGGACGTCGACGGCGTCCGGGCCCGCACCGAGCGCGACCGGACGATGCTGGCCGGGTCCGGGATCGGGGCCAAGCAGGCCACCGAGCTGCAGCACGAGCTGGACACCCTGGCCCGCAGGCAGGGCGTGCTGGAGGACGAGCAGCTCGGTGTGATGGAGGAGCGCGAGGCGGTCGGGGCGGAGCTGGAGCACGCCCGCGCCGAGCTGGCCGCCGCCGAGGAGCACATCGCCGAGGTCGGTACCCGGCGTGACCGCGCCGAGGGCGACATCGACGTCTCCCGGGCCGGCCGGGACCGGGCGCGGGCCGAGCTGGTCACCGTGCTCCCGGACGAGCTCCTCGCCGACTACGAGCGGATCCGCGCGAAGGGCGGGGTCGCGGCCGGGGCGCTGCGCGAGTCGCGTTGCAGCGCCTGCCGCCTCGAGCTGGACCGCACCTTCATCGCGCAGGTCCGCGGGACCGCTGCCGACGAGGTCGTGCACTGCGAGGAGTGCGGCGCGATCCTGGTGCGTGGCAAGTGAAGCTGGTCGTCGAGGCGGACGGTGGATCGCGCGGCAACCCCGGTCCGGCCGGATACGGCGCCGTCGTGCTCGACGCGGGCGGGCGGCAGGTGCTCGCCGAGGTCTACGACGGGCTGGGCACCGCCACGAACAACGTCGCCGAGTACCGCGGATTGATCGCCGGTCTCGCGGCGGCCCTGCAGCTCGGCGCCACCGAGGTCGAGGCCCGGCTGGACTCCAAGCTCGTCGTCGAGCAGATGAGCGGCCGCTGGAAGGTCAAGCACCCGGGGCTGCAGCTGCTCGTCGACGAGGCCCGCGATCTGGTGCGGCAGTTCGACTCCGTGACGTTCGGCTGGATCCCGCGCAAGGACAACGCGCGCGCCGACGCGCTGGCGAACCGGGCGATGGACGGCGAGTCGAACCCGACCCCGGACCCGTCGGCCGCCGCCGGGCCGGAGCCCAGGCCGGCGCCGCCGGAGAGATCAGCGAGCACCGGGGGTTCCGGGGACTCGGGGATCGCCGGGACCGACTCGTCGGCCGCGGCCGCGGCCTGGACCGGTCAGGCGGGCACCCCGGTCCGGATGATCCTGCTGCGGCACGGGCAGACCGAGCTGTCGGTCGAACGCCGCTACTCCGGGCACGGCGATCCGGAGCTGACCGACATCGGTCAGAAGCAGGCCGCCGCGGCGGCCCGCGCGCTCGCCGCCCGGCTGGCGAAGCAGGGCGTCACCCCCGCCGCGGTGCTGTCGTCGCCGCTGCGCAGGGCCCGGCAGACCGCGGCCGCGGTGGCCGAGGCGACCGGCGCGGACCTGCAGGTCCGCGACCGCTTGATCGAGACCGACTTCGGCGGCTGGGAGGGTCTCTCCTTCGCCGAGGCGCGGGAGCGGGACCCGGAGCTGCACGGCCGGTGGCTCGGATCGGCCGACGTCGAGCCACCGGGCGGGGAGAGCTTCCGTGTGGTGGGGGAGCGGGTCGATGCGGAGCGCCGCCGGATCATCGAGGACTTCCCCGGGGCCACGGTGATCGTGGTCAGCCACGTGACGCCGATCAAGATGCTGATCCGGGACGCGCTCGGCTCCGGCGACGAGGTGCTGTACCGGATGCACCTGGACCTGGCCTGCACCAGCGTGGCCGACTTCTACCCGGACGGCGGCGCCTCGGTCCGGCTGGTGAACGACACGTCCTACCTGGACTGAGCTCCGCCCGATATCGCGGATCGGCGCGCCATGCACGCAGGCGCGCCGCTGTATCGATACAACCATGGCCCGAACGGGCGGAGTCGACTCCGGAGCGTTGTCCCCCCACCACTCCCGGGCGATGATCTGCGGGCACCGTACGGGTTGGTTCTCGTACGGAGCGTGAACGCTGTCTCGGTGTCGGGGAACGGAGAGACGAATGTCGGTGCGGTCTTCTGGAGCGCTGTCCCATGAGCACGACTACGGATACGACCTGGCGCACGAGATGAGCACGATCGCCCGGCTGCCCCAGCAGCGGCGTGGCACGTCCCGTCCGGTCGGGGTGCCGGCCCGCGAGCTGGACCCGGACACCGATCTCGGGCACGACATGGCCCACGAGTTCTGAGCCACCGATCCACTGAGCCACCGATCCACTGATCCACCGACGGCCCCGCCCGGCACCTGCCGCGCGGGGCCGTCGCACGTCCCGCCCAGAGGTCTCCGCTCAGGTCAGCAGTGCGAGCGACGCCCACAGCGCGAGGGTCGACGCGAGCAGTCCCAGCGGCACGGTGACCGCACCCAGCCCGACGAACGTCCCCAGCCGGGGCGGGTCACCGGCGCCGGCCGCGATCCGGCGCCAGAGCAGCGTGGCCAGCGATCCCGCGTAGGTCAGGTTCGGGCCGATGTTCACACCGAGCAGCATCGCGAGCACCAGCCCGGTGTGCGGCGACGGACCGAGCGCCGCGAGCATGACGAGCGTCGCGGGCAGGTTGTTCACCAGGTTGGCCAGCACCGCGGCGACCACCGCGGTGAGCAGCAGGCCGGTGAGATCGGGGGTGTCGGGCAGCAGTGTCCCGAGCCACCCGGCGAGCTCCTGCCCGGCCACGGCGGCCACGACCACACCCAGTGCCAGCACGAACAGGCAGAAGCCGGGGGAGATCGCGGTGACCAGCCGCACCGGGCCCGTCTCGCGGCGCAGCAGGGCGCGGACCGCGAGCACGGCGGCCCCGGCCGCGGCGATCCAGCCCGGACCGACGCCCAGCGCCGAGGACATCCCGAACCCGGCGAGCGTCGCGGCGAGCACCGCCAGCGCGAACGCCGGCGCCCGCTGCGCTGCCGCCGAGTCGGCGGCCGGTCCGGTCACCGCGCTGCCGCGCTCCGGCGCCTCGGGCTGCTCGCCGGGCCCGCCGCGCAGGTCCCGGGCGAAGTAGCGGCGCAGCACCAGGTACTCCACGACGAGTACCGCCGCCCACGGCCCCACCATCAGCCCGGCGAACCCGAGGAAGCTCAGCCCGGTCGCCGGGAACGCCAGCAGGTTCGTCAGGTTCGACACCGGCAGCAGCCCGGAACCCGAGTTCGACAGGTGCGCGCAGGCGTAGGAGTGCGGCCGCGATGGCAGCCGCAGTCGGGCGGCGGTGGCCAGCACCACCGGCGTCAGCAGCACCACCGTCGCGTCCAGGCTCAGCACCGCGGTCGTCCCGGCGGCCGCGCCGAACACCAGTACCAGCAGCCGTCCTGGCATCCCGCCCGAGGCGCTGCCCAGACGTGCACCCAGCCAGCGGAAGACACCCTCGACGTCGGCGAGATGACCGAGCAGCAGGATCGCGGCCAGGAACCCGACCGTCGGCGCCAGCTCGGCGATCTCGTCCAGGGCGACGTCCGGGGTGACCAGCCCGGCGGCGACCGCCAGCAGCGCGGCGGGCACGGCGACCACCGCCTCGGGCAACCCGAACGGCCGCAGCGTGGCGGCGGTGAGCACCGCCGCCAGCAGCGCGACCGCGAGGAGCAGGCTCACTGCAGGAACAGCGCGACGCCGACCGCGAGCCCGAGCAGCACGACGGCCCAGCGGAGCACGTTCTCGGGCAGCCTGCGCGCGACGAGCGCCCCCAGGAAACCGCCGATCAGCGTGCTCGGGGCCAGCAGCGCCACCGCGAGCCAGTCGACCGGCGCGCCGATCGCGAACACCACGACCGTCACCGAGGCGACCACCAGCGACAACACACCCTTCAGCGCGTTCAGCCGGCGCAGCTCGTCGTGGGCGAACAGGGCCAGCGTGGAGATCAGGATGACGCCCAGCGCGCCACCGAAGTAGCCGCCGTAGATCGCGGCCAGGAACACTGCGACCAGCAGCCCGGCCCGCCGATCCCGCGCGCCGCCCGCCGGGTCGCCGATCAGCCGCTTCAATCGCGGGCCGAGTGCCATCGTCAGGCTGGCCAGGATCACCAGCACGGGCACGACGGCGTCGAACACCGTCGCGGGCAGCACCAGCAGCAGTGTGCAGCCGACCCCGGAGCCCAGCGCGGCGACCGCGGCGGTCCGGGCGATCCGCCCGCCCTGACCGACGAGCTCCCGCCGGGCGCCCGCGACCAGGCCGACGTAGCCCGGCCACTGGGCGACCGAGTTGGTGACGTTCGCGGCGAGCGGGGGGAAGCCGACCGCGAGCAGCGCCGGGAACACCAGCAGTGAACCACCGCCCGCGACGGCGTTCACCGCACCCGCGAGCAGTCCGGCGACCAACAGGAAGACCAGGGTCCACGGCTGCGCGAGGTCGATCACCCGCAGACCGTAAACCCACCGGGAGCACACACGGTCCGGGACGGCCGTCCCGCCATCCGGACGTCCGGTTTGCCCCGGAGGTGGGGTTCGGTGCAAGGGTGCGGGGGTGAGTGCGATGCAGCGCGTGCAGACGGTGGGCGACGTGGTCGGCCGATGGTTCCCGGTGATCGTCCTGGTGGCGGGAGCGGTGGCGCTGGCGGTGCCGGGTGTGTTCGACGGCTGGTCCTCGGCCGTCCCGTGGCTGCTCGCGCTGATCATGCTCGGGATGGGCATGACGCTGCGGCCGGTCGACTTCGCCTACATCGTGCGGCGGCCCGCCGCGTTCGCGATCGGCCTGGGCGCTCAGTACGTCGTGATGCCCGCGGTCGGCTGGCTGCTGACCGTGCTGGTCGACCTGCCGCCGGAGATCGCCGTCGGGGTGATCCTGGTGGCCTGTGCACCCGGCGGCACGGCGTCCAACGTGATGGTCTTCCTCGCCCGCGGGGACGTCGCGCTGTCGGTCGCGATGACCTCGGTGTCGACGCTGGTCGCACCGATCGTGACGCCCCTGCTGGTGCTGCTGCTCGCCGGGCAGTACCTGCCGGTCTCGGCGGGCAGCCTGTTCTTCTCCATCGTGCAGATCGTGCTGATCCCGGTGGTGCTGGGATTCCTGCTCCGGCGCTTCGCCGGCGGCGTCGTCGACCGGATCACACCCGCGCTGCCGCTGGCGTCGGTCATCGGGATCACGACCGTCGTGATGATCGTCGTCGCCGGGTCGGCGGACGCGCTGTTCGCCGCCGGGCTCGCCATCGTGGGGGTGGTGATCGTGCACAACCTGGCCGGGCTCGCACTCGGCTACGCGGTCGCCCGCGCGTTCGGGCTCGACGCCACGGCCCGCCGCGCGGTGTCGATCGAGGTGGGGATGCAGAACTCCGGGCTCGCCGCGACCCTCGGGACCGTACACTTCGGACCCGCGGCCGCCCTGCCCGGTGCGGTTTTCTCGGTGTGGCACAACGTGTCCGGTGCCGCACTTGCCAGCTACTGGTCGAAGCGTCCGGTGCCGGTCACCACCACGCGGGAGTGACCGGCACCGGCGCACCGGCTCGGTGCTGATTCACCGCCGCCGGCTCGGTGTCGATTCACCGCCTCCGGCTCGGTGCTGATTCGGAGCCGCCGGCTCGGTGCCGATTCAGTGCCGCAGCCCGGCCTCCTTCAGCAGCGGCATGACCCGCTCGCCGAAGTACTTGAGCTCCTCGTTGTAGTCGATCAGGCCGAAGATCATGCCTTCCATGCCGGCCTCGTTGAGCTTGCCCAGCTCCTCGGTGACCTGCTCCGGGGTACCGACGATCGGGTAACCGCCCCAGCCGGCGATGAACCGTTCCTGCATCGCCTTGACCGCGTGGTCGAACGACTTGCTCTCGCCCGATCCGGCGATCTTGATGACGTTGCCCGCGGCACCCCAGTCGCCCTCGTCCACCACCTGCTGGAAGGCCCGCTTGGCCTCCTCCTCGGTGTCCCGGCAGACGACCAGGCCGTAGGTCATCACCTGGATGTCTCGCTGGTAGTCGTCACGCGCCTTGGCCCGGACCTTGTCGGTGTAGGCGGTGATGTTCTCCAGGGTGTCCAGCGACGCGAAGTTGATGTCGACGTTGCGGGCGGAGAACTCGATCCCGGCCGGCGAGTTGCCGGCGTTGAGCAGCGCCGGCCGCGGCGCCTGGTGCGGCTTCGGGTAGGCCTCGAGCAGGTCGCCGCGGAAGAACTCCGAGTCCAGGCTGAACGATCCCTCCTCGGTCCAGAGCTTGGTGGCGAAGTCGATCCAGTCCTGGCCGAACGCGTAGCGCTGGTCGTGCTCGCGCTGCTCGGTACCGAACATCTCCATCTCCGGCGGCACCCAGCCCATCACCAGGTTGAGCGCGAACCGGCCGCCCGAGATGTGGTCGATCGTGGTGGCGGCCTTGGCCGCGACGATCGGGTGCACCGTCGGCAGGTGCGAGGTGGCGGCGATGGAGATCCGCTCGGTCGCCTCGGCGAGTCCGGCCGCCCAGGCGTAGGTCTCGAAGCAGTTGCCGTTGAAGTTGGTCGATCCGCCGAAGCCCTTCCAGCGGGCGACCGGGACGAGCACGTCGAAGCCGAGATCGTCGGCCCGGGTGGCGATCTCCCTCGTGTGCTCCCAGGTGATCTTGTAGGTGCTCGGGGCGTGGCTCATGATCAGCCCGTACGAGCAGTTGGTGCCGAACAGGCCGAGCTTCACCTTCTGGTCGCCGAACAGCGGGTTGGTCTGCGCGCGGTCGACCAACGGCCGGGTCTCCTCCGGCGGACGGGGGTCGGTCGGGTTGAGGCCGAGGCGCTCGTTCGCGGTGACGGTCACGAAAATGTCTCCTTCTGGTGATGCGGGGAGCTCTAGCCGAGCTGGAAGGGGTCGCGGGTGCCGCCGGTCAGTTCGACGAAGACGGACTTGTTCTCGGTGTACTCGTTGATCGCGTCGACACCGTTCTCCCGGCCGATGCCGCTGGCACCGAAGCCGCCGAAGGGCATGTTCGGGGCGATCACCCGGTAGGCGTTGATCCACACCGTCCCGGCGCGCAGCTTCGCGGCGACCCGGTGCGCGCGGTGCACGTCCTTGGTCCACACCGCACCGGCCAGGCCGTACGGGGTGTCGTTGGCGAGCTTGAGCGCCTCGTCCTCGTCGGTGAACCGGTACGCGGCGAGCACCGGCCCGAACACCTCCTCACGGACGATGGTGTTCTCCGGCGTCACATCGGTCACGACGGTCGGGCGGACGAACAGCCCGCCCCGCTCGGCGTCCGGCTCGCCACCGCAGGCGAAGGTCGCGCCCTCGGCGGCGGCACCGCGCAGGTAGCCGAGCACCTTCTCGTACTGCGGCCGGTTCGCGACCGGACCCATCTCGGTGGCCTGCTCGGTCGGGTCGCCGAGGACGATCGCGTTCGCCCGTGCGGCGACCTTCTCCACCAGCGCGTCGTGCACATCGGCATGCACGATCAGCCGGGACCCGGCCATGCAGGTCTGTCCGGTCGCGGCGAACACCCCGGCGACCAGGCCGTTCGCGGCGGCGTCCAGGTCGGCGTCGGCGAACACGATCTGCGGGGACTTCCCGCCCAGCTCCAGGGTGACCCGGTTGATGTTCGCCCCGGCGGCCTGCGCGACGGCCGCACCGGTCGCCGTCGAGCCGGTGAAGGCGACCTTGTCCACCCCGGTGTGCCCGGCGAGCGACTGCCCGGTCGCCCGGTCCCAGCCGGTGACGACGTTCAGCACGCCGTCCGGGAGACCGGCCTCGTGCAGCACCTGGGCGAACGCCACCGTCGATGCGGGGGAGTGCTCGGAGGGCTTGACGACCATCGTGCAGCCCGCGGCCAGCGCGGGTGCCAGCTTGAAGGTCAGCAGTAGCAGCGGCGAGTTCCACGGGGTGATCGCGCCGACCACGCCGACCGGCTCGCGGGTGGTGTAGCCGAAGTAGTTCGGGTTCACCGGCGGGATCGTGCGGCCCTCGATCTTGTCGGCCAGCCCGGAGAAGTAGTAGTACCACTGCGGCAGCGCGGTGAGCTGCCCGCGCATCTCGCGCAGCAGCTTTCCGGAGTCGTTGACCTCCAGCCGGGCCAGCCGCTCGGCGTTGGCGGCGATCGCGTCGCCGCAGCGGCGCAGGATCGCCGCCCGTTCGAACCCGGTCTTCGCGCCCCACTCGCCGTCGAACGCGTTGCGGGCCGCGGCGACGGCCTCGTCGACGTCCTCGGGTGAGCCGTCGGCCAGCCGGGCCCACGGTGCGCCGGTGTAGGGGTTCTGCGACTCGAACGTGGCGCCCGACCTGGCGGGCACGGTCCGGCCGTTGATGAAGAGCCCGAACTCTTCCAGTGCTGGTGTCTCCGCCATCTGCTGTGACATCTCCTCGGACATCTCCTCTGGTGGCTCCGTCGCCTGCCTGCGGTGGATCCGGAGGCTATGGCGGTCCGTGTGTCGGTCGATATCCGCGCGCCGCACCGGTGGAGCCGTTCCGCGCAGCACCCGGGATCCGCACTGAGCGGCTGGCCGGACGCACTCAGCGGCTGGTAGCAGCGCCGCAGACGGGCTTAGGCTGGCCTGCACGAGGTATCCGCGGCACGAGGAGGTGTCGAGTTGATGCAGATGCAGCCCGGCGGCACGCTCGAGCGCTATCCGGTCCTGGCGACGTGCAGCCTCGAGCACGCGCGCGAGGCGGTCACCCAGACCTACCTGCGGCACGACATCACCGCACCCGACGACCGGGTCGCGATGACGCTGAACGCCACCACCGACCGGGTGTTCACCGTCGGCTACCTGACCTACCAGTCGCCGGCGACGCTGGTCATGCCGCCGACCGAGGACAACTACCACGTGAACCTCACGGTCGCGGGCGGCACCAGGGCCGAACGCAGCGACGGGTGCCGGGCGCGAACCGAGGCCGGCTCCTCGGGCGTCGTCCTGCTGCCGGACCGGACGAACACCGTGCGATGGTCCTCGGACGCCGAACAGCTGATCCTCAAGATCCCGCGCACCAGCCTGGAGACCCACCTGAGCGAGCAGCTCAACCGCCCCGTGCACGACGTCGTCGACTTCGGGTTCGGCCTCGACCTCACCACCCCGGCCGGACGGACACTGCTGGCGTCGGTGGAGTTCCTCGCCCGCGAGCTGGACCGCCCCGGCGGGCTGGCGGACATGCCGATCGCCCGGGAGCAGCTCGAGGCGTTCGTGATGACGCAGCTGCTGCACGCCGGCCGGCACCGCTACAGCGACGCGCTGGCCGAGCCCGCCGATCCGGTGCGCTCGGGCCGGCTCGGCCCGGTCCTGGACCACATGGAGCAGCACGCCGACTCCCCGCTCACGCCGCAGGAGCTGGCCCGGGTGGGGTGTATGAGCGTCCGGACCCTGCATGCGGCGTTCCAGCAGGAGCTGGGGGAGTCCCCGATGAGCCACCTGCGCCGGATCCGGCTCGACCGGGTCCGCGCCGAGCTGCAGCGCTGCGACCCGGCGACGGTACGGGGCACCGAGGTCGCGCTGCGCTGGGGGTTCCTGCACCAGAGCCGGTTCGCCCAGCAGTACCGGCAGCGGTTCGGGGAGCTGCCCCGGGAGACGTTGCGGGGCTGATCAGCGGCGGGGCCGTCCGGCTCTCCGCTCGGACGCCGTCCAGCTCGCCAGGAGGTCCATCGCCTCCCGGGACGGCGACCCGGCCGCGGTCGTGTAGAGGAACAACACGGTGTCCGGATCACCGGGGGGTACGAGTGTCTCGTACTCCACGGTGAGCTCCCCGACGACGGGATGGCGCAGCCGCTTCGACCCGTGGGTCCGCTGGTAGACCCGGTGTTCGGACCACCACCGGCCGAACTCGGGGCTCTCCTCGCGCAGGTGTGCGACCAGCGCGACGGTCGCCCGGTCGCCCGGATCACGGCCCGATTCCAGCCGCAGGGTCTCCACCGCCGCCCGCGCCTGGATCTCCCAATCGACGAACAGCGCCCGGGCGTCGGCGTCGAGCAGGATCCACCGGGCGTAGTTGCGCTCGGGGCCGGGGAACCGCTCGAAGTCGGTGAACAGCGCCGTCGCAATCGGGTTCGCGGCTAGTGCCTCGTCAGGCAACGTTCGGTAGGTAATCCGGTCTGCGGATCTTGGACTCGGGGGCGAAGTGCCGTTTCGGGGTCGCGTGTCTGTTGGCCCACCGGATGTAGCCGGCGATCGAGGCTTCTTGGGCGGTGTGGGAGGGGTAGTCGCTGCCGTCGAGGGTGAAGTAGCGCAGCGCCGTGAACTCGCACTCGATCCAGTTCAACCACGAGGCGTTGGTCGGGGTGAACACCAACTCGACGTCGTGGCCGGCGCACCAGTCGGCGACCTGAGCCTTGCGGTGCGGGGAGAAGTTGTCGCACACGACATGCAGCCGTCCGGTCGGGAACCGGGCACGCAGCTGCTTGAGGAAGGCGAGGAACTCCTGCCAGCGCTTCGGGTCCCGGAACCGGTAGAACATCTGGCCCGAGGCCAGATCCAGTGCCCCGAACACGTGCCGCACCCCGCCGACGCGGTTGTAGGTCGCGCGCAGCCGCGCTGGTCGCCCGCTGGGGAACCATCCCCGCCCTGGTCGGGGCTGCAGGTTCAGCGGCCCGAACTCATCGACGCAGATAACGCGCCCACCGTCGGGGATCTGCCCGGCTGCGGCCTGGTCATAGAGCTCCAGGATCCGGTTCATCTTCACGGTGAACTCCGGGTCCCGACTGGTCTTCCAGGTCTTGGTGGCCTGCCAGCGCACACCGGCATCGCGCAGGACCTGACGCACGGTCTCGGTGCTCCCCACGATCCGATGCCGCTCGCGCAGGTGGGCGACCAGCTTGGTCAGGCTCCACGTGGTGAACGGCAACTTGAGGTCCTGCGGCGGGGTGCGGGCGACCCGGCAGATCAGCTCGCGGGCATCGGGGCCGAACCTACGGGGTCGGCCCCCGCTCCATTTTGGGTCCAGCCCGGCGAACCCCTTCTCGTTGAACGCGTGGATCACCTCCCGCGCGTACTGGGCCGTGGCGGCGAACATCGCCGCCGCCTCGGTGGCGCTGCGGCCCTGCACCGAGGCCAGCACGATCCCCGCCCGGCGCAGTCGGACCCGGTCCCGCGCAGTCCTGGTGATCTTCACCAGACGCTCCGCGTCGGCCGGGTCCAACTCCCGGACGAACACCTCAGGCTGTCGAGCCATCGCCCACCTCCAGCGACAGCCTCGCGCTCGCCGGCCCAGTCGATCAAGCTGGCCGGTTACGCCCCCAACGTTTCCTGACGAGGCACTAGTACGTCCATCCGTCGCCCCAGTAGCAGGGCGGGTTCACCGTCGAGCGCGTCCAGCAGCTGGTGCAGGCCGGGGCGCACCCGTTGCACCTCCCGGGTACGGGGCCGCGGTGACGCGGAGCCCAGGCCGATCAGGTCGGCCAGGTGCGCCCGGCCTGCGGCGTCCAGCTCCAGGGCACGGCCGAGGGCGTCGACGACCGCGGGCGACGGCACGATGCGGCGGCCCTGTTCCAGTCGGGCGTAGTAGTCGGTGGAGACGCCGGCGAGCAGTGCCACCTCCTCGCGGCGCAGCCCCGGCACCCGGCGGACCCGGCCGTCGGCGGGCAGACCGGCGTGGGCCGGATCGCACTGGCTGCGCGCGCGTCGCAGGAAGTCGGCGAGCTCGCGGTTGTTCCCGGCCATGCCGATCAGTGTCGCGCACAACGGTGCGACGGGACCTGGTCCTCCGAGTCCTGGGTAGCCGGGTCCGCGGTCGCGGAGGGCCCGCGCCGGGCCTCCGGAGCGGCTTCCCGGACGCCAGGCTGGGAGCACGTCATCACCGGCGGCGGGTCGCCACCGAACATGCGACCGCCGCCGGAAACCCGATCCATCCGAGGGAGCACCACATGAGCCGGATCCTGGTCGTCATGTCCGCGGCCGACACCTGGGAGCGCACCGACGGCACGTCCTACCCGACCGGCTACTGGGCCGAGGAGTTGGCCGCGCCGTACGAGACGTTCACCGCCGCCGGGCACACCGTCGAGTTCGCCTCGCCGGGTGGGGTGCTCCAGTCCCTGGACCGGCACAGCGCCGACCCCGGGGTCGCCGGGCCCGACTGCGAGCGGTGGGTCCGGATCGCCGAGGTCGCGCTGCGGGAGTCCGGACCGCCGCTGCGCCTGTCCGACGTCGATCCGGACCGTTATGCGGCGATCGTGCTGCCCGGCGGTCACGGGCCGGTCGTCGACCTGTTCTCCGACGCGGATCTCGGTGCCCTGCTGGCTCGGGCCGACGCTGCCGGCACGATCGTCGGCGCGGTGTGTCACGGGCCCGCAGGCCTGCTCAGCGCCACCGGGCCGGACGGCGGATGGCTGTTCGCCGGGCGTCGGATGGCGGCGTTCACCGACGAGGAGGAGTCGCTCTTCGGCACGGCCGACGGGGCTCCGTGGCTGTTGGCGAGCCGGTTGCGCGAGCGTGGCGCGCGGCACGAGAGCGGTCCGGCCTATCAGGCCTTCACGGTGGCCGACGGCAATCTGATCACCGGGCAGAATCCGGCGTCGAGCGCCCCGATGGCCGACTTGATCGTCGCGGAGCTGGCGACGCGTGCGTAGCCGGGGGGTCCCCGGGAACGGGGCGACCTCCCGGCCGCGGAGATCGACCGGCTGCTCGATGTGGTCGAACAGCAGCGACGTCCGGGCGGGACCCGCGCCGAGGGCGTGCACCCGGCCCACGGCGATCGTGTTCCCCGCCCGGGAACTCGTCGGCGAGTGTGCAGTCGACCCGGGCGGCGACGCCGTCGAGCGCCGGGGAACCGGATGGGGCCGATGTCGAGCCGATGCCGGACGCGGCTCGTAGCCTGGGGCCATGACCACAGCCACCGAGATCGCGTTCGAGAACACCTTCGTCCGCGACCTGGAAGGCCTGTACCTGCCGTGGGAAGCGGCGCCGGCCCCGGAACCGCGGCTGGTGCTGTTCAACGAGGCGCTGGCGGCAGAGCTCGGCCTGGACCCGGCGGCGCTGCGCACGCCCGAGGGTCTCGGCCTGCTCACCGGCACGGTCGTGCCGGAGTCGGCGACGACGGTCGCGCAGGCCTACGCCGGGCACCAGTTCGGCAACTACTCGCCGCGCCTCGGCGACGGCCGCGCGCTGCTCGTCGGGGAGCTCGTCACACCGTCCGGGGAGCGCCGCGACCTGCACCTCAAGGGTTCCGGCCGGACCCCGTTCGCCCGCGGCGGTGACGGGAAGGCGCCGCTGGGCCCGATGCTGCGCGAGTACCTGGTGTCCGAGGCGATGCACGCACTCGGCGTCCCGAGCACCCGGTCGCTGGCGGTCGTCGCGACCGGTGAGCACGTGATGCGCGACCGCGGCCCGGAGCCGGGCGCGGTGCTGGCCCGGACGGCGTCGAGCCATCTGCGGGTGGGGACCTTCCAGTTCGCCGCCGCCACCGGCGAGATCGACGTGCTGCGCAGGCTCGCCGAGCACGCGATCGCCCGCCACCATCCCGGCGCCGCCGATGCCGAGCGGCCCTACCTGGAGCTGTTCCGCCGGGTGCTCGGCGTGCAGGCGGAGCTCGTCGCGCGCTGGATGCAGCTGGGCTTCGTGCACGGCGTCATGAACACCGACAACATGACGATCTCGGGCGAGACGATCGACTACGGCCCCTGTGCGTTCCTCGACGCGCACGATCCGGCGACCGTCTTCAGCTCGATCGACCACGGCGGTCGCTACGCCTACGGTAACCAGCCCGGGATCGCCCAGTGGAACCTGGCCCGCTTCGGGGAGGCGCTGATCCCGCTGATCGACGACGACTCCGACGAGGCGATCCGGCTGGCGACCGAGGTGCTCGGGGAGTTCGCGGACTGCTACCTCGCCGCCCGCGACGAGGGCTACCGGGCGAAGCTCGGCCTCCCCGCGGGTCTTGCGGCGGGTCCGCTGCTGGAGGATCTCGCGACCCTGCTCGCCGACGGCAGGCCCGACCACACGCTGTTCTTCCGGCGGCTCGCCGACGCCGCCCGTGGCGATGCCGGCCCGGTCCGCGAGCTGTTCGACGACCCGTCCGCCGTGGACGGGTGGCTGGCGTCGTGGCGGGCGGTCGAGCCGGACGCCGCCGCGATGGACCGGATCAACCCGGTCTACGTCCCGCGCAACCACCTGGTCGAGGAAGCGCTCGGCGCGGCCGTCGTCGACGACGACCTGGAGCCGGTCCAGTGGATGCTGCAGGTGCTGAGCCACCCCTACGACGAGCGCGAGGGCTACGAGCGCTACGCCCGGCCGCCGGGAGACGACGCGCCGCCTTTCGTGACGTTCTGCGGGACCTGAGGCCTGGGCCGGGACACGGTGTCCCTGGAACCCGGGACGCCGGGACGGACACGGTCGTGATCCGACCACCGTCCCAGCCGGCCCAGGAGCACCGATGTCCGGAACACTCCCGCACGACACGCCCGTATCCCTCGACGTCCCGGCCGCCCGGCGCGGTGGCCGTTTCCTGCTCGGTTCGTTCCTCGTGTTCGCCGCGATGATCGTCGTCGATCTGGTCCGTAGCACGCTCGACGGTTCGCTCGCCGCCGAGCGGACGGCCGCCGACCAGCTCGGCGTCGATCCCAACGAGCTCCCCCCGGAGGTCGTGGCCCGGATCCACGGGGAGCCGAGCCTGCTGGACCCGATGCCGTACGTGCTGATCGCCGGGGCCACCGCGTTCGCGGTCGGGGTGACCGTCGTGGCGCGTGCCTCGGGTCCCACCCGCCGACGTCCCGGCGCCGTGGCGGCGACCGCGGCTGTCGTGTGTGCTGTGGCGTGGGGTGCTGCCCAGGTGGTCGCGCTCCTGGTGAGGAGTGCCGGGATGGCCGTCGGCAACGTGCTGCCGGTACTGGTGACGGTGACGTGCGCAGCCGGTGGGGTGGCGCTCGTCGCGCTCGTCGTGGCACTGCGACCGAGTGGCGTTGCCCGCCGGACCGGCACCGTGGTGGCCGGGCTGGGGGTCGTGACGGTCGCGGCGTGCTTCACGCTCCCGCCGCTGGTGCCGTTCGCGCTGGGGGCGGTGCTCGGTGTCCCCTTGGCGGCGACCCGCCGGTCCCGCACACTCTGACCTCCGAGACGAGCCCATGGGAGAGCGGGATGGCCGGCGGAACACCGCGGCTGCCGGCGACCGCCGCCGCGACGATCGCGGTACTCGGCTGGGCGGCGTGGCGGACTCCCGCGTTCGTCGACGCGGTCGCACAGCCGTGCCCGGACGGGATCTGCCGGAGGTTCGAACGCCCGTCCCCGCAGGCGGTCGACCTCCTGGCCGCGGCCGGGGTTGCGCCCGCCGGTTACGCGGTGACGGTCGCCGTCGTCGCGTGGGCGGAGCTGCTCGTCTTCCTGACGGTCGCGGTGGCGCTGGTTCGGAGGGTCCCGCTCCGTCGGCTCGTCGTGGTCACGACCGTGCTGTTGCCACTGACCGCGCTCGCGCCGTTCACCACGGCCGCCGCCGGATCCTCGCCGACGTGGTGGGTGGACCTGGTCCGTGCCGCGGTGGTCGCCGTCCTCGTCCCGGTGTTCGCCGGGCTGTTCCCGGACGACCGCTGGCACCCCCGCTGGTTCCGATGGATCTGGCCGCTGCCCGCGCTGGTGCTCGTCACCGGGACGTCGGTGCTCACGGACGTCCCACCCGGGCACGAGTACGCCGAGCTGCTCGCCTGGCTGCTGCTGGCCGGGATCCAGGTACACCGCTACCGGACCGTGTCGGACACCTCGGCCCGGCAGCAGGCGAAGGTGCTGCTGCTCGTGGCGGTGCTGCTGGTGATCAACTCGGCACTCGTCACCGTCGCTGGAGTGAGCGGGGTGCTTCCCGTCGTACAGCCGTTCGCGGTGCTGCTCGACTACCTGGCGTTCGCCGCGCTGGGTGCCGGGCTGGGGTGGGCGCTGCTGCGTCACCGGCTCTACGACGTCGATCCGGTGCTGCGGAGGACCGCACTCTACGGCGGCGCCCTGGTGGGGCTCGCGATTATCTACGTCGGACTGGTCGCCGTCGCCGGATCGGCGCTCAGCGGCCGGGCCGCGCCCGCCCTGGCCGGTACCGCCGTCGGGGTGCTGGCGTTCACCGCGGGGCTCGCCGGATACGCCATGCGGGGGCGCCTTCGCCGCCAGATCCTCGGCGGCCACGGACTGGTCCGATCGCTCGCCGCCCTCGCCCGGGAGCCGCAGGCGGGGGCCGGCCGGGATCTCGCCTCGACGCTCGCGGCCGGGCTGCAGCTGCGCTACGTGCAGGTGCTCGACACCGCCGGGGTCCCGCTCTGGAGCCACGGCGAGCCGGTCGCGGCTGCACACCGCGAGTCGGTCGTGGACGCCGCAGGGCGGGACCGCGGTGCGTTGCTGCTCGCCCCGGCCCACGGCGACCGGCTGGACCGGCATCACCGGCGGGTACTCGTCGAGATCCTGCCCTTCGTCGCGCTGGTGCTGTACCTGCGCGAGGAGACGGTGTTGCTCCGGCGGGCCCGCGCGGCCGCCGCTGAGGTGCGCGAGACCGAGCGTCGTCGGCTGCGCCGTGACCTGCACGACGGTGTCGGACCACTGCTGGCCTCCCAACTGCTGACCCTCGACACGGTGCGGGTGGTGGGGGAGCGACCGGAGCTGCTGGCCCAGCTGGAGGCCCAGGTCCGATCCGCCATCGGCGAGGTGCGCCGAGTCGCCCACGATCTCCGCCCACCGGTGCTCGATCACGCGGGTCTGCCGGGGGCGCTGCGCGCCGAGGTCGACCGACTGTCCACGGCCGGGCTGACCGTCGAGTTGCGAACCGGCCCCGGAACGGCGGCGCTGGGTCCCGCGATGGAGGTCGCCCTGCTGAGGATCGCCCAGGAGGCGCTGGCCAACGTCGTCCGCCACTCCGGTGCCGACACCGCACGGGTCGATCTCGCGGTGGAGAAGACGGTCGCGGTACTCGTCGCCGCCGACGACGGCCGCGGGCCGGCGGCCCACCCGGATCCGGCCGGTGGCGGGATCGGCGGGTCGTCGATGCGCGAACGGGCCGCAGAGCTCGGCGGCACCGTCACGGTGGGCCCCGGACCGGGCGGCGCCGGTACCCGCGTCGAAGCGAGGATCCCGCTGTGAGCGGGGGAGCCCCGGCCTCGATCGACGTGCTCGTCGTCGACGACCATCCGATGTTCCGGCTCGGGGTGCGGACCCGATTGTCGGCCGAGCCGGACATCGTCGTCGTCGGCGAGGCGGAGACCGGCGCCAGGGCGCTGGAGCTCGTGGAACGGACGGCACCGGACGTCGTCCTCGTCGATCTGAACCTGCCCGACACCGATGGCGTCGAGCTGATCCGGGCACTCGGCGTGGTCGCACCACGCGCGGCGCCACTGGTGCTGACGATGCTCTCCGCCGATGCGGTGACCGCAGCGGTCCGGGCGGGGGCACGCGGCTACCTGCTCAAGGATGCCGAGCCCGGCCGGATCGTCGCCGCGGTCCGCGCCGTCGCGGCGGGTGACTCGGTGTTCGGCCCGCAGACAGCCGCCCGGTTGCTCGGGAGCCTGGACCGGACGGGGCCCGACCGGACAGCGTTCCCGGGCCTGACCGAACGGGAGCTCGAGATCCTCGGCCTGCTCGCCGAGGGGTTGGACAACTCCACGATCGGTCGTCGCATGGGGCTGCGACCGAAGACGGTACGGAACTACGTGTCGAACGTGATCGGCAAGCTACAGGCCGCGGACCGGGCCGAAGCGGTGCTGCGGGCCCGCCGGGCCGGTCTCGGCGACACCGGGTCCGATCTTCGGCCCACCAGGAGCCCGATCGAGCCGGGTCGCTAGACTCGACGACGCGGACGAGTCGGTCGGGCGACCGCGTCGGGATCTCCGGATCCCGTCGAGGAAAGTCCGGACTCCACAGGGCAGGGTGGTTGTCAACGGCAACCCGGGGCGACCCGCGGGACAGTGCCACAGAGAACAGACCGCCTCCGGGTCCGCCCGGAGGTAAGGGTGAAACGGTGGTGTAAGAGACCACCAGCACCCCGGGTGACCGGGGTGGCTCGGTAAACCCCACCCGGAGCAAGGTCGAGAGACCGCACCGCCACCCGTGGCGGAACGGTTGCGCAGGCGTTCGAGGGCTGCCCGCCCGAGCCTGCGGGTGGACCGCTGGAGCCTGCCGGCGACGGCAGGCCGAGATGGATGGTCGCCGAACGGAGCACCGTGAGGTGCCCGGGAACAGGATCCGGCTTACAGACCGACTCGTCCGCCCCGCACTCCGGCACCAGGCTCGGGGAGCGGTCGTGACCAGGCGCGATGCTCGCGTGAGCTCTCGACGGTTCGCATCCCTCCCGAACGCCCCACGGCCCGGACACGGCCCAGGGGACAAGGACTGGATGCTGGAAGCAACAGCCGATCGCCGAAGCCGTCGTGGCGGACCTGCACGGTCTCCCGGCCCGTACCCGGTGTGCGATCGACGTCGTGCTCGGGGAGCACGAATGAACGAGCTTCAGGTTGTCCTCACCGGTACGGTGCTGCCCGTGGAGGAAAGACCGATTCCTGTCGTGGACCACGTGACGATCGTGGTGTCCGACCTCGCTGTCAGCGACCGCTTCTACACGGCCGCTTTGGCGCCTCTGGGAATCGAGCGCCTCCGCAGTGGGGACGTGGATGGCGGGGTGGCGTTCGGGCGACCGCACGCCGATGACTTCGGGATCATGCCGGCAGGTGAGGTCGCGGCGACGACGACGGCGCATATCGCTTTCGGATCTCCGAGCCGGGCGGCCGTCGATGACTTCTACCGCGCCGCACTGGCCACTGGTGGAGAGAGCCGGCGGCCTCCAGGTGTGCAGACCGAGTACTCGGAGGGCTACTACGCCGCGTTCGTCAGCGACCCTGACGGGAACAACATCGAGGCGGTCCACCACGGTTGATCGCGGTCGCGGTAGAGGTGCGGCACGGCCCGGAGACGGCCGGATGCCCGAATCGGGCCGCTGACCTTCGACGCCGGCTGCATCCGGTCTACAGACCGACTCGTCCGTGCCTCCACGGCCACCGGCTCGTAGGTCCTGCTCGCTGGAGACGCTGCAGGGGCTGGTTCCGCCAGGCCGCCTGGAGTCGGTCCGCTCGAGCCTGGGCCCCCGGCTGTGAGGTGATGTTCGTGGACGACTCGCACCGCCCGGGGGAGGAGATGATCGAGGGTCCGTCGTCGCCGGTCGTTCGCAGGGAGCTGTTCGACGGCACCGGCTTCGAGATCATCAAGGTGCCGTACGCGCCGGAGAAGCTCGTGCGCCTGGGCTGGACGTTCCGGGTCGAACCGACCGCGGGCCAGTTCCACTGGGGTGCGGGTTCGCCGGCCGACGGGCCCGGCTGACCCCACTCGCCCGGCCCCCGCAACAGGCAACCGCCCCGCTCCGCCCCTCCCCGCCCCTCCCCGCCCCGGCCTGCTCCCGCCCCCTGCTCCCGCCCCCGGCCTCCCGCCCCCGCCCCGGCCCGGTGAGAGTCACACCAGTGCTGTGCAGAGATCGACATCTCGCTCTCGTGTACCCCTCGGCGAGTCGAGGGCGTGGGGCGCTGCTGCCGGACCCATCGCTACGTCACCCGCTGAGGGCGCCGCAGCTCGTCGGCGACACAGGCCCAGCCGTCCGCCACGCCCCACCCAACCGGTCCCGGCCCGCCGAGAGTCACACCAGCGCTGTGCAGAGATCGACATCTCGCCCTCCTGTACCTCTCGACGGGCGGCGGCGAGCGGCGGCGGCGGCGGGCTGGGCGCGCGTCGGGTCCGATGCCAGGATCGGCGGGATGGGTGACTTCTACCATCTCTGTTTCGCCGTACGGAGCATCGAGGTCGCGACGGGTGAGCTCACCGCCGCGCTGGGCGTGCGGTGGAACCCGGTCCGGGACGGCAGCCTGGGCGACTGGGCCTACCGGATCGTGTTCTCGACCGCCGGGCCGCCGTTCTTCGAGGTCATCGAAGGGCCCCCGGGGAGCCCGTGGGACATCACGCAGACCGGCCCCCGGTTCGATCACATCGGTTACTGGTCCGCCGACGTTGCGCGTGACCGGGATCGGCTGAGCGACCGGGGCGCGCCGGTCGACTTCGACTCCTGCCCGTACGGGCGGTCCTTCACCTACCACCGTCTGGCCGGCATCGGGGCCCGGGTGGAGCTGGTCGATCTCGGCGCCCAGCAGGGATTCCTCGAGACGTGGGCGCCCGGCGCGCTGCCGATGCCGCCGATCGATCTCGGCCCACCCGGCGCCGCCGGCGAGCGGTGAACCACCGGTAACCCCTCGTCGGCCCGCTCGTTGGGCAGGACACGGCGAGTCGAGGGGGACGCATGCGTCGAGGACCACGCAACGCGCTGGCGGGGGCGGCGACGGCGCTCGCCGCCCTGGTCGCGGTGGGCGCGGTGCAGCCCGCGCTGGCGTTCGACCCGTTCGGCCCGTCCGGCACGGTGGTCGTCACCCCGACGTCGTCGAACCAGTTCGCCGGCACCTACGACCGCGGAGCGGGCAGCCGCGAGTTCAGCACCCGTCTCGGCGCGCCCCCGGGTGGCGGTGCGGGTGCGCTGGAGCTGCGCACCCCCGGCGACGACGACCGGATCCAGTTCGGCACCGACGAGATCGCCGGCCCGCTCAGCCGCTTCCGGTCCAGCAGCTACTGGGCCGTCCGGGATCCGGAGTCGACGTCCGGCGCGATGCCGTCGTTCCAGATCGCGGTCGACATCGACGGCGGCGACCTGGCGCCCCGGGACCTGCACATCCTGAGTTACGTTCCCGATCCGGCGCCGGCCGGGACGTGGACCCGCTACGACGTCGGCTCCGGCACCTTCTGCCTCGCCCGGCAGATCGGCGCGGCCGACGCCTACCGCGACTGCGTCGCCGGCGGCGAGCGCCGGACGCTGGATCAGATCATCGAGGCGTATCCGCAGGCCACCGGCTACGCGGCCGGGGTCAACCAGGGCGGCGGCACCGCCGGTCTGGTGTCGGCGGTCGACCTCGTCCAGGTCGGGAACCGGACCTACGACCTGGACCCCGGCTGATCAGGACACGCAGAACTCGTTGCCCTCGGGATCGCGCAGCGTCGTGGTGACCGGCCCGCGGTCCGACGTCGTCCACAGCACCTCGGCGCCGAGCGCGACCAGCCGCGCCACCTCGCCGGCCGCGGCGTCCGGGCCGACCTGCAGGTCCAGGTGCATCCGGTTCTTGGCGGACTTCGGCTCCGGGACCCGGGCGATGAAGATCCTCGGGCCGGGCCCGTGGCAGGTGGCGACATCCCGGAACGCCCGCCGGTCGCCGTCGGCGACGGTCTCCTCCTCGGTGATCCGGCCGGCCGCGAGCAGGCCGTCGACGACCACGGTGTGGTCCTCGACCTCGTAATCCAGTGCGGCCGCCCAGAACCGGGCGAGTGCGTGCGGGTCGGCGGCGTCGAAGGCGATCTGCAGCTTCACGACGCCGATCGTGCCGCGGAACCCGGTCAGCCGCTGTCCTGCACAGCCGAACTGCCGGGCGACGGCGATGGCGCGATGGCATCGAGGGATGCGGTCACCGGCGGTGCCGGTGCCGTGCGGGGCCCAGGCGGGTATCGGCGTGGGCCCCGCACGACCTCACACGACGGCGCCGTCGGAGTTGCGGTTGCGGGCCCGGTCGGCCCGCGAGGGGTTCCGCCGCCCGGCCTTGCCGACCGGCTGCTTCGACTTCCCGACCCGCGGCGGCATCCCGCCGTAGCGGCGCTGCAGCAGGATCGAGACCGGACCGGCGATCACGATCGTCGAGATCGTGCCGACCACGATGCCGACGATCAGTGCCAGCGCGAAGTCGGCGAGTGTCGCGCCGCCGAGCGCCAGTAGCATCACCAGGATCGTCAGCGTGGAGATGCCGGTGTTGACCGTCCGGGGCAGCGTCGAGAGCACCGCGGACCCGACGACCCGGTGGAAGGGTTCCTTCGCGCGCTGGGCCCAGTGCTCGCGCACCCGGTCGAACACCACCACCGTGTCGTTCACCGAGTACCCGATGACGGTGAGGAGCGCGGCCAGGAAGACGCCGTCGGCCGTCCGGCCGGTCCAGGCGAAGACACCGACGACGACCATCACGTTGGTGAACAGCGCGGCGACCGCGCCGGCGCCCAGCGTCCACCGGAACCGGTAGGCCAGGTAGAGGAACTGCGCGGCGAGCGCGACGCCGAGCGCGATGATGCCGCCGCGGGCCAGCTCGGCACCGAGGCTCGGGCCGATCATCTCGTCGCGCAGCACCTCGGCGCCGCCGCCGGCGCCGCCGACGGCCTCGCGCAGTGCGGCCACACCGGCGTCGTCCAGCTCACCGGCCCGCAGCCCGATCGCGCCGTCGCCGGTCGCGGTGACCGACAGGTTCGGGAACCCGGCCGCGGTGACGGCGTCCCGGGCCTGCTCGACGGTGATGTCGTTGGTCGTCGTGAACTCGACCAGCCGGCCGCCGGTGAACTCGACGCCGAGCTCGAGACCGCGCACGAACAGCCCACTGACGGCCACCACGAGCACGACACCGGCGACGGCGAGGAGCTTGCCCGGGTTGCGCAGGAAGCCGGGATCGCGGGCCTCCAGCTTCCGGCGGATCGGGCCGATGGCCGCGATACCGGTGATCTTCGGCCGGCGTCGTACGGCGGGGATCTTCAGCACGGCCAGGGTCAGCAGCCGGGACAGCACCAGCGCCGAGAACAGCGACACCACGACACCGATGACCAGCGTGACACCGAAGCCGCGGACCGGCCCGGAGGCCAGGCCGAACAGCAGCACCGCCGCCAGCAGCGAGGTGACTGCGACGTCACCGACCGCGGACAGCGAGTTCTTGTAGCCGTTCTCCGAGGCCCGTTCCAGGCGTGGTTTGAGCGAGTACTCCTCGCGTGATCGTTCGGCGATCAGCACGTTGGCGTCCACCGCCATACCGACGGCGAGCACGAACGCGGCCAGGCCGGGCAGGGTCAGGGTCGCACCGAGCCCGGTCTGCACCGCGTAGGCGGTGATCGCGTACCCGCCGAGCGCGACGACGGCGACCAGCCCGACCAGGCGGTACACGACGATCAGGAAGGCACCGGCGAGCGCCGAACCGATGATCGCGGCCAGCGCGCTGGCCTCGATGGCGTCCGCACCGAGCGTCGGGCCGACGGTCCGCTGCTCGATGATCTCGACCGGGACCGGCAGCGCGCCGCCCTCGATCAGCACCGCCAGCTCGGAGGCCTGGTCGGGGGAGAAGTTGCCGCTGATCTGGGTCTGACCGCCGACCATGCCGATGTTGCACTGGATCGTCTCGTGCACCTGCGGCGAGGAGATCACCTGGTCGTCGAGCACGATCGCGACCCGGCGCTGCGGGTCGCCGGGCGGGTTGCAGGCCGCCTGCCCGGTGAGCGCCTGCCACCGGGCGGGGCCCTCACCCTCGAACCGGACGTCGACGACGTGCCCGACACCCTGCGGGTTCGGTGCCGACATCGCCGAGCCGATCAGGTCACCGGCGAGCGCCGGCGGGCCGAGCTGCAGCGGCTGCCCGTCCTCGTCGGCGTTGGCCTGCTCCTCGCCGGGCACGCCGATCCCGAGCACCGGGTGCATCGTCAGCTGGGCGGTCCGGCCGAGGGTCTCGGCGGCCTCGGCCGGGTCGGTGAGGCCGGGAAGTTCGACGATGATCCGGTTCTCGCCGGAGCGGGCCAGCGTCGGCTCGGCGACACCGAGGCCGTCGATCCGGCCGCGCAGCACCTCGAGCACCCGGTCGGTGGCCTCGCCGTCGGCCCGCACCTCCTCGGTGTCGCGGGTCTCCAGCACGATCTGGGTGCCGCCGCGCAGGTCCAGGCCGAGGGTGGGGGCCGTGGTGAGCGCGATGACGGAGGACAGGACGAGTACGGCGAGCGCGATCAGCGAGCGCCAGAGCACGGGTCGTTGCTGCACGAGGTTCCTCGGGGGAGCGTCCGGTGTGGACGGGGGAGGGGCGGCGGGTCGGGGGTACGCGTCGCGCCGGGCCCGGTCGGGCCCACCCGGAACCGGTCCGGGCACGGGTGGTGCCGGCCGGACGGGGCCGGGGCGGCGGCCGCGGATCAGGCCGCGGGCGGCCCGCGCGGATCGGCCGGCGTCCGATGTCCGGGTTCCGGCCCGCCGGTGGGGTCGCGGTCGGTGTCCGGGGTGTCCCCGCCGACCTCCGGCAGCGCGAGGACCAGCGCGTCGAGCGCCGGGCCGGGGTGCCCGTGTGCGGTGGCGTCGTCCGGCGCCGAGCCGGGGCCGCCGGGTGCAGCCCGTCCCGGCAGTGCCGACTGGGGTGCCGACGCGCTCGGTGCGAACTCGCTGTGCAGCGTCGTCGGCACCGGCGGGGTGTCGGCGACCGCGGGGCCCGCCACCGGAGCGAGGACCGCGAACAGCGACAGCAGCAGCACGGCGACGATGCGTCGCGCGGGTGTGCGGGTCGGGCTCACGAGCGGTCCGTCCGGTTCGGGTGGGATACGGCGGTTCCGTCCCGACGGTACCGGCGACCGGCGGGTCAGCCGTCGGCGGGCAGCACCGCCGGTGGCAGCGGTGGCAGGATGCGTTCCGGCAGGGCGTCCTGCACGGCCGCCGCGAGCGCGAGCAGGTCGCCGTCCGCCCAGCGCGGTCCGATCAGCGACACCCCCAGCGGGAGCGTCCCGCCGTCGCCGTCGGGGGCACCCCCGGCCGGGACGGTGATGTGCGGGTGACCGGCCACCGCCGCGGTGGCCGAGCTGCTCAGCACGAAGTCGTCGCCCGCGCCCAGCTCGACCCGCCAGGCCGGGCTGTTCGTCGGTGCGATCACGGCGTCCAGACGGTGCCCGGTGAGGGCGGCGTCGAGGTCACGGCGGCTCAGCGTGATCGCGGTCTCCCGCGCCGCCAGGTACTCCTCGTCATCGGTGTCGCCCCGGGTCGCCAGTGCCGCCTCGAACAGCTCCTGACCCCAGTGCGGCATCTCCACCTCGGCGTGCCGCCGGTTGTAGTCGACCAGCTCGGCCAGCGATCCCGGGCCGGTCACGCCGGGCGAGCGCAGGTAGGAGTCGATGTCCCGGGCGAACTCGGTGACCAGCGCGGTCAGCTCCGCCCCCGCGGCCTGCGCGGTGCCGGGCAGCTCGACCGGGTCCACCAGCACGGCCCCGTGGCCCCGCAGCACCTCCAACGTCGCGGCGAAGGCGGCATCGGTCTCCGGGCTCGCGCCCTCGGCGACCCGGAACACACCGAGTCGCACACCGGCGAGCCCCCGGTCAGCCGGCCGGACCGGCACCGGATGCGCGGCGGACTCCGCGGTCACCGGATCGGCCGGGTCGTGCCCGGCGATCGCGGCGAGCACCCGGGCCGCGTCGGCGACCGAACGCGTCATCGGACCGGCGGTGTCCTGCTCCGCAGAGATCGGCACGATGCCGGTCCGCGACACGGTGCCCAGCGTCGGCTTCATCCCGACGATCCCGTTCATCGCGGCGGGGCAGACGATCGAGCCGTCGGTCTCGGTCCCGATCGCCACCGGGGTGAGCGCCGCGGCCACCGCGACCGCCGAACCGGCACTCGATCCGCAGGCGGTCCGCTCCGGCGAGTGCGGGTTGCGGGTCAGCCCGCCGACCGCGCTCCAGCCGCTGCTCGACCGCACGGACCGGAAGTTCGACCACTCCGAGAGGTTGGTCTTCCCGAGGAGCACCGCGCCGGCCTCGCGCAGCCGGGTGGCTATCGTGGCCTCCGGGGGCCGCGACCGGGCGAGCGCGGTGGATCCGGCCGTGGTCGGCAGCTGCGGCCCGGTCGACATGTTGTCCTTCACCAGTACCGGGATGCCCTCGAGCAGGCGTGGCGGTTCCCCGGCGGCCCGCCTGCGGTCGCTCGCGGCCGCCTGTTCCGCCGCCGTCGGGTCGACGGCGACGACCGCGCCGAGCTGCGGATCCAGGGTGGCGATCCGATCGGTGTAGAAGGCCGTCAGCCGGGCGGAGGTCAGCCGGCCGGACGCCATCGCGGACTCGAGCCCGGCCAGATCCGTCCGATGCAGATCCAGGTCCACGATTCCTCCCCTCACCGCCGTCCCGCCTGCGCAGCCGGCGATCACCCCGGGTGCTGGAATCGCACTACTGTTGTCAGGCGCACGGGTGTCCTTCGGCCCTCCGGATACCGGCGCGACGATCATGGCCGGGGCACCGGGCCGGGACAAGGCGGACGGGAAGTCGACCACCCCGCGGGCGTTCGGCAGAATCGACCCGCCCGCACCGGGGCACACGCCAGCACCAGGGAAGCGAGGACCGGACGTGAGCACGGAGACGATCGAGTTCCAGGCCGAGGCGCGGCAGCTGCTGCGCCTGATGATCCACTCGATCTACTCGAACAAGGACGTGTTCCTGCGCGAGCTGATCTCGAACTCCTCGGACGCGCTGGACAAGCTCCGGCTCGCCGCGTACCAGGACAAGGATCTCGGCGCCGACACGTCCGACCTGCACATCGAGCTGCACCCCGATTCGGAGGCGCGCACGCTGACGATCCGGGACAACGGCATCGGGATGACCCGCGACGAGGTCGTCGAGCTGATCGGCACGATCGCGAAGTCCGGTACCGCCGAGCTGCTCGCCCGGCTCAAGGAGGCCGACGGCGACTCGAGCTCCGAACGGAACCTGATCGGCCAGTTCGGGGTCGGCTTCTACTCCGCCTTCATGGTGGCCGACCGGGTGGAGCTGACCACCCGCAAGGCGGGCTCCGACGAGGGCGTCCGCTGGGAGTCCGACGGCGAGGGCTCCTACACGATCGAACCGGCCGCCGGCCTGCCGCAGGGCACCGCCGTCACGCTGCACCTCAAGGCGTCCGACGCCGAGGACCAGCTGCACGACTACGCCGACCGGAACGTGCTGCGCCGCACCGTGAAGACCTACTCGGACTTCATCACCTGGCCGGTCCGGATGGTCCCGGAGCCGGCCCCGGCGACCGACGAGGGGACGGACGAGGAGCCGGAGACCACCCCGGCCGCCCCGGAGCCCGAGACGCTCAACTCGATGAAGGCGCTCTGGGCCCGCGCCCAGAAGGACGTCTCCGAGGAGGAGTACGCCGAGTTCTACCGGCACATCAGCCACGACTGGCAGGAGCCGCTGGAGACGGTCCGGCTCGCCGCCGAGGGCACCTTCGAGTACCAGGCGCTGCTGTTCCTGCCGCAGGTCGCGCCGATGGACCTGCACATGCGCGACGCCCGCCGCGGCGTCCAGCTCTACGTCCGCCGGGTGTTCATCATGGACGACTGCGAGGCACTCGTCCCCGAGTACCTCCGGTTCGTCAAGGGGGTCGTCGACGCCGCCGACCTGTCGCTGAACGTCTCCCGGGAGATCCTCCAGCAGGACCGGCAGATCTCGGCGATCCGGCGTCGTCTGGTGCGCAAGGTGCTGTCCACCATCGGCACGCTGCGCGACGAGCAGCCGGAGAAGTACGCGACGTTCTGGGCGCAGTTCGGCCGCGCGCTCAAGGAGGGCCTGCTCTCCGACGCCGACAACCGCGAGACGATCCTCGGGGTCTCGTCGTTCCTCAGCACGCACGGCGAGGAGCCCACCGGCCTGGCCGCCTACAAGGAGCGGATGCGCGAGGGCCAGGACGCGATCTACTACATGACCGGTGACTCGCGCACGGCCATCGAGTCCTCGCCGCACATCGAGGCGTTCCGCGAGAAGGGCTTCGAGGTCCTGCTGCTCACCGACCCGGTCGACGAGGTCTGGGTGGACACCGTCGAGGGCTTCGACGGGACCCCGCTGCGCTCCATCGCCAAGGGCCAGGTCGATCTGCAGACCGACGAGGAGAAGGAGCAGGCGGAGCAGCAGCGGACCGAGTTCGGCGGGTTCTGCGAGTGGATGGCGGGGGTGCTCGCCGACGACGTCAAGGAGGTCCGGCTGTCGTCGCGGCTCACCACGTCCCCGGCGGTCCTGGTCGGCGACGAGTTCGACATGACCCCGACCCTGGAGAAGATGTACCGGGCGATGGGTCAGGAGCCGCCGAAGGTGAAGCGGATCCTGGAGCTGAACCCCTCGCATCCGCTGGTCACCGGGCTGCGTGACGCGCAGGCCGCCGGCCGGGACGAGGGCGGGACCGCCGAGCTGGTGTACGGCATGGCGCTGCTCGCCGAGGGCGGCGACCTGCCCGATCCGTCGCGGTTCGTCGGGCTGCTCGCGGAGCGGTTGCAGCAGAACCTGTGACCAACAGCTGAACAGCTGCACAGATGTCGACCCCGGCGGGAGTGCGGGCTAGCGTGTTCCGGTGCCCCGCTCCCGCCGGATTCCGGCCAGGTCGCTGATCGCGGCGCTGGCGCTCGTGCCCGCCCTGCTCGCCGGCTGCGGTGCCGGACCGCCCACCCCGGAGACGCCGGCCGAGCCGTCCGCGGCGGACACGATCCGCAACTGCGACGTCGACGTCCCGGTCGAGCGCCCGGAGCGGATCGTCGCGATGTTCCACAACGGGGTGGAGGCGGTGCTCGCGCTGGGCGCCGGTGACCGGCTGGTCGGCGCGGCCTACCTCGACAACCCACTGCTCCCCGAGCTCGCGGGTGACTTCCACCCGGACACCGACCAGCCCATCTACTGGCCGGAGGAGTACCCGTCCCGCGAGGAGGTGCTCCGGATCGCACCCGACCTGGTGGTCTCGGGCTTCACCGGTGCCTTCACCCGGGAGGGCCTGGGCACCCGCGCCGAGCTGGCCGATGCCGGGATGAACACGTTCCTGTTCAGCTCGTTCTGCCCGACCGCCGACGGCGGCACCCAGGAGGCGCTCGCGGCGAACGACGCCTCGCTGGACGCCGTGCAGCGCGATCTCACCGAACTGGGACGGCTGCTCGGCGCCGAGGACCGCGCCGCCGAGCTGGTCGGTGAGATGCGCTCGACCCTCGACGACGTCGCGGGACGGCTCGACGGAGTCACCGAGCGACCCCGGATCGCGATGCTGAACGCCCCGGCGTCCCGCACGGAGCTACGGGTGTTCGGCACCGGTGACGTCGCGACCACGATCATCGAGGCGGCCGGCGGGACCCAGGCGTTCCCGGAGATCGCGGGCCGCCAGCGGACGGTGAGCTCCGAGGGCATCATCGCGGCCGCGCCGGACGTCATCGTCATCCCGGCCTGCTGCGGGATCGACGCCGGACCGGAGTCCGCGGAGCCACTCGCCGAGAAGCTGCGGAACGACCCGGCGCTCGCCACGGTGCCCGCGATCCGCGAGGGCAAGGTCTTCACGACGACATTCGCCGAGGTCAGCCCCGGTATCCGGAACGCCGACGCGGTGCGGGCGCTGGCCGGTCGGCTGCATCCGGACCGGTTCACGGACGGCTGACACGGGGCGGCGCCGGGGGAGAAGGTGCATCCGCCCGGCGCCGTTGCCGAGCGGACGCGGTGACCGTAACCCGACACCGCGGCCGAGTACAGCGAGCGAGATTCGATCGTTGCCGTTGTGTGAACCGGCGCCGGTCATCCGGACGCGGGCAGCGGGGGGTGCCCGGGCCGCAGCCCGTCGAGCAGCAGGGCCAGGTAGCGTCGCCGGTCCTCGCCGGTCGTGTCGTCGGCGCCCTCGCCCCCCTCGGCGACGGCGAGCGCCATGACCAGCAGCGCCGACAGGTCACGGGCGGTCAGCTCGGGCCGTACGGCGCCGGCGTCACGGGCCCGGTCGAGCAGCCGGACCAACGTCCGGCCGTAGCGCTGCACCGACTCCACGTCGAAGGCGCCCGCCTCGCGGGCCAGCCGCAGGACCGTTCGCCGGCCGGCGATCGCCTCCACCGCGCGGGACAGCGATCCGGTCAGGTCGGCCCACGGATCGTCGGTCCCGGGCGCAGCGGTCGGCTCGATCTCGTCGGCGAAGACCTCTTCCAGCACCGCCCGGATCAGCAGGTCACGGGTGCGGAAGCGGCGGTAGAGGGTCGCGACCCCGACGCCGGCGCGCCGCGCGATCTCCTCGAGTGCCACGTCCGGGCCCTCGGACTCGAACGCGGCCGCGGCGGCCTCGACGATCCGCCGATGGTTGCGCGCGGCGTCCGCCCGCAACGGCCGGGCCGGGCCGGTCCCGGTCATGGTGGTCATCGCAGCACGGTAACCGGTGGTGGCGGCCGGTCTCGCGAGACGGTGAGAGGCGGCGGGACGGACCGGTCTGCGGAAGGATCGCGGCGTGCGTGCCGAACTTCGCGTCCTGTCCACCGCCGACCTCGGGAAGGACGGGTTGCGCGGACTGCGCGGGTTGCTGGACGCCGCGTTCGACGACTTCGACGACTCCTCCTGGGATCACGCACTCGGTGGCCTGCACGTCGTGGCGGGCCCGCCGGACGCGCCGTTCGGGCACGCCGCCGTCGTCCTGCGGCGGGTGCTGCACGGCGGTGTCGCACTGCGCACCGGCTATGTCGAGGCGGTGGCCGTGCACCCGTCCCGGCAGGGGGGCGGGCTGGGCGGCGAGCTGATGGACGTCGTCGAGGGCCTGGTCCGGGGCGGCTACCGGCTGGGTGCGCTCGGCGCGGCCGAACGTGCCGCTCCGCTGTACCGCAGGCGCGGCTGGCATGTGTGGCACGGGCCGCTCGCCGCGATCACGCCGGACGGCGTCGTCGGCACCCCGGACGAGGCCGGCAGCGTGCACGTGCTGCCGGTGGACGCGCCGCTCGACCCGGCGGCACCGCTGGTCTGCGACTGGCGTGACGGCGAGCTCTGGTGAGCACCCGCGGATCCGGTGCCGCGTCGCCGGAGTGACCGGTCCGGTTCACCCCGAAGTCGGACGGACGTCGGGTACCGGACATCCGGGGGCGTTGGAGTTCCCTCGTGCAACTGGCGGTGCTCGATCTCGCAGGCACGACGATGGCCGACGACGGGTTGGTACTCGCCGCGCTGCGGGCCGGGCTGCGCGCGGTCCGGGTCCGGGTGGACGGGCCGGGCTACCCGGCGCTCGACCGGCAGGCCCGCTCCACGATGGACCGGTCCACGATCACGGTCCTGGGCGAGCTGCTCGACGGCGACATGTACCGCGCCCGGCGCGCGCACTCCGCCTTCGCCGAGTACCTGACCGCGGCCGCGGACGACGGCCGGGTACGACCGGTGCCCGGCGTGCCCGAGGCGCTCGAGGCGTTGCGCTCCGCGGGTCTGAAGATCGCCCTGACGTGTGGGTTCGATCCGGAGCTGCGGGACCGGCTGGTCGTCGCACTCGGGTTCGGGGCGCGCGCCGATCTGCTGCTGTCCCCGGCCGACGTCGACGGCCGGGGCCTCCCGGAGCCCGACCTGCTGCACGCCGCGGTGCGCCGCACCCGTTCGGAGGCCTCACAGCTCGCGGTGGCCGGGGACGCCACCGCCGACATCGACGCCGCGGTCCGGGCCGGCGCCGGACTGGTGATCGGCGTCCGCGGGGGTGCGCACGGCGAACCCCGGCTGCGGGCCGCGGGCGCGGACACCGTCATCGACTCGGTGGCCGATCTCCCGGCGCTGCTGGGCCTGCCCAGCTGAGCCCGGCCACCCGGCCAGGTCCCGCCGGGCTCGGCCGGGCGTACGGTCGGCGAGGCTCATCGATCGGCGGAGAGGCGAACGCGTGGCGCGACGCACGGTGGCGGTGGCGGCCCTCGGGACGACGCTGGCACTGATCTCCTACACCGCCCCGCTCGCGACCCTGGAACCGATCTCGGCCGATCTCGGTACCGGCCCGTCCGGGCGATCCTGGATCCTCAGCTCGATGAGCCTCGGGCTCACCGCGGTGCTGCTGACCGCGGGGACCCTCGCGGACCGGCTCGGCCGGCGGGTGACCTTCGTGACCGGCGCCGCCGTTCTCGCACTGGCCTCGGCGGGCGGTGCACTCGCCACCGGCACGGCCGGGTTCGTCGCGGGCCGGATCGGGCAGGGCGTCGGCGCGGCCGCGATGATCGCGTGCAGCCTGGCGCTGATCGGGCACGCGCTGCCACCCGGCCCGGCCCGCGCCCGGGCGACCGGTGTGTGGGGTGCCGCGCTGGCTGCCGGGATCGCCGCGGGCCCGTTGCTGGCCGGTGTCACGCCGTGGCGGTCGCTCTACCTGCTGATCGCGGCCGCGTCGGTGGTGCTCGCGGTCGCGGGCCGGCTCCTGCTCGTCGAGTCGTCGGCCGCCCGTCCGCGCCCGGTGGACCTGCCCGGCATGGTGCTGCTGGCCGGTGGGCTCGCCGTGCTGCTGGCCGGGCTGACCGAGGCGCGACGACTGCCGATCGGCACCGGGACGGTGTTCCTGCTGGTCGCCGGGGTGCTGCTGCTGGCAGGCTTCGTCGTGGTGCAGTTCCGGTCGCGGCACCCGATGGCCGGCCCGGAGCTGTTCGCGAACCCGGGACTGATCGCGGCGACCGTCGCGAGCCTCGTCACCGGGCTCGGCATCATCTCGCTCAGCTCGTACCTGCCCGCCCTGCGCAGCGGCGTGCACGGCGACCCACCGGCGGTCGCCGCCCTGCTGCTGCTCGGCTGGTCGGGCACCGGGATCGTCACCGCACTGCTCGCCCGGCGGATCAGCGAACGGATCACCGGCAGCGTCCGGCTCGGCGCCGGGCTGCTGGTGATGGCGGTCGGGCAGCTGGGCCTGCTGGCCGCCGGCGGCGGATCCGGGGTGGTCCTGGCGTCGCTGATCGTCACCGGCGCGGCGACCGGCGTGGTGAACGCGAGCCTCGGCCGGGAGGCCGTCGCATCGGTCCCGGCCGACCGGGCCGGGACGGGCAGCGGGATCAACAACACCAGCCGCTATCTCGGCGCCGCGATCGGGGTGACGGTCACCTCCGTGCTCACCGCCCCGACCGGCGACGAGACCGTCGCCGAGCTCCTGGCCGGCTGGCAGGTCGCGGTGCTGGTGGCATCCGGTGCGACGGCCGCCGGTGCGGTCGTCGCGCTGGTCTGCGCGCGGTCGGCCGCGCGCACACCGGTGCGCTGACCGCAGCGTCCGACACCGCAGCGTCCGACACCGCAGCGTCCGACACCGCAGCGCCCGACACCGCAGCGCCCGACCGACACCGGGCATCAGCACGGAGTGCGCCCATGCGTGCGGGGGAGCGACCGGCCCCGGTCGCGGTCGCTACTGTCGATCGCGATGAGAATCGCCGACGAGGTGTCCCGGGCACTCGCCGCGGGCCGGCCGGTGCTGGCCTGCGAGTCCACGATCGTCACGCACGGCCTGCCCCGGCCGCGGAACCTGCAGGTCGCCCGGGAGGCCGAGGCGCTGGTCCGGTCCCTCGGAGCCGTCCCGGCGACGATCGGTGTGCTGGACGGTGAGGCCGTCGTCGGGCTGTCCGGCGCCGAGCTCGAACGGCTCGCGTCCGCCACCGGTGCCGCGAAGCTCAGCGCACGCGATCTCCCGGTGGCCGCGGCGACCGGGCTCTGCGGCGGCACGACGGTCGCGGCGACCGCGCACCTCGCCCACCGGGCCGGGATCCGGGTGTTCGCCACCGGCGGCCTCGGCGGGGTACACCGCGGGGCCTCGGCGACCTTCGACGAGTCCGCCGACCTGCCGGCGCTGGCCCGGCTGCCGATCGTGGTGGTCAGCGCCGGGGTGAAATCGGTGCTCGACATCCCGGCCACCCTGGAACGGCTGGAGACCCTCGGTATCCCGGTCGCCGGATACCGGACGGATGCGTTCCCCGGCTTCTACGTCGCCGACTCCGGGCATCCGGTCACCCAGCGCGTCGAGTCCCCGGAGCAGGTGGCGACCGCCTGGCGGGCGGCCCGCGAGCTCGGGCTGGACGCCGCGTTGCTGGTCGCGAACCCGGTCCCGGTCGAGCACCAGCTGCCCCCCGCCGAGCACGACGCCGCGCTGGCCGACGCACTCGCGGCCCTGGACGCGACCGGGATCACCGGCCAGGATGCGACCCCGTTCCTGCTGCAGCGGGTCCGGGACGCCACCGGTGACCGCAGCCTCGAGGTGAACGTCGCGGTCTACCGCAACAACATGACGCTCGGTGCCCGGATCGCCGCCGCGCTGGCCGGCTGATCCGGTGCCGGGCACCGCCGGGTTGCTGGCCGTGCTGGGTGATCTCGTCGAGGACGTCGTCGTCTGGCCGTCCGGTCCGCTCGATCCGGGCACCGACACCCCGGCCCGGATCTTCCGCCGCCGCGGCGGCAGCGCCGCGAACGTCGCAGCGGGCGCGGCGCTGCTCGGCGCCCCGGTCCGCTTCCTGGGCCGGGTCGGTGCGGACCGGACGGGGGAGGCGCTGGTCGCGGGCCTGGCCGAGCTCGGGGTGGACGTCCGGGTGCAACGGCACGGGACGACGGGCTGTGTCGTCGTGCTGGTCGAGGCAGGCGGCGAGCGCACGATGCTGCCCGACCGGGGCGCCGCGGCCGGGTACGCGACCCCGGATCCGTCGGTCGTCGACGGCGTGACGCTGCTGCACCTGCCCGCCTACGGGCTGCTGGCCGATCCGTGCGCCGCGGCGGCCCGTGCGCTGGCCGCCCGGGTGCGCGACGCCGGGGGAGCGATCTCGGTGGACGCGTCGTCGACCGGTGTCCTGCGGGCCTACGGTCCCCGGCGATTCCTCGACGACCTGGCAGCGCTCCGGCCCGCGCAACTGTTCGCCAACCGGGACGAGGCGGATCTGCTCGGGCTGCCGGGCACGGCACCGTCCGGGGCGGTCGTCGTGGTCAAGGACGGCGGCGCACCCGCTCAGGTGTGGCGAGCGGGGTCCGTCGTGCACGTCCCGGCCGAGCCGGTCGACGCCGTGCGGGACACGACGGGCGCCGGTGACGCCTTCGCCGCGGGGTATCTGACCGCCGTCCTCGGCGGGGCGGATCCGGTGCCGGCGACCGCCGCCGGGCACCGCAGCGCGGCCCGGGTGCTGGCCGGGCCGGGCGCCGGCGGCGGGTGAACCCTCAGACCACCGGGGTGATCGAACGCAGGGCCTCCGAGGAGCGCACCGCGGTGGTCAGGTCGGACAGCGCCCGTCCGTGCGCCGCGGCCAGCTCGGCCGAGTCGTCGGTGAGGGTGTTGCGGTCGACGTAGCCGGAGTGGTCCAGGTACAGGCCGGGGGAGAGCACCTGCACCGCGAAGAACCCGGCCAGCACGGACCGGAGCCCGTCGACGGCGAGGAAGTGGTGCCCGGTCGCGCCGGTCAGCACGACGGCGGCGGCCTTGCCCTGCAGCGGGGCGGTCTTCTCGCCCCACTTCCCGCGCTCGGTCGCCTCCAGCAGCGCCTTCAACGACGCCGTGTGCCCGGCCCGGTACACCGGGCTGCCGAACACCACCGCGTCGGCCTCGGCGAACGCGGCGGTGACCTCGTCGAACGGGGTCTGCGACAGCTCGATCAGCCGGGTGCTGTCACCGGCCTTCTCCGCCCCGGCGAGGATCCCGGCCACCGCGGCGGCGGTGCGCCCACCCGGCTCCGGACCTGCGACGACACCGACGATGCTGCTCACGACGACTCCCGTGGGGTGAGGTGGTAACCGCCGCGGTAGAACAGCAGCGGCAGTCTCTGCGGGTCGGCACCCAGTGCCTCGACCCGGGCGGCGACGATCGTGTGGTCGCCGCCGTCGTACTCGTTCCAGAGGGTGCAGTCGATCCAGGCGCCGACCCCCTCCAGCACCGGCGCACCGGACGGCGCCGGCGTCCACTCGACCCCGGCGAACTTGTCCGTCCCGGAACGGGCGAACCCGGCGCTGTGGCGCTCGTGATCGGCGGCCAGGACGTTCACGCAGAACCGGCGCACCGTCCGGATCCGCGGCCAGGTCGAGGAGCCGCGGGACGGCGAGAAGCTGACCAGCGGCGGGTCCAGCGACAACGAGGAGAACGACTGGCAGGTGAAGCCGATCGGACCGTCCGGGCCCTGCGCCGTGACGACGACGACGCCCGATGCGAAAGCGCCGAGCGCGTCGCGCATCGCCTCGGGGGTGACCGGGCCGGGAACGGGCGACATGTGGGCCGTGGATCCGGACATGCCCCGACCCTAGGCATCCCGCGGGCCGGCAGCCAATGATCTTGGGTCCGGTGTCTCATCCCGTGCGACGGACGGGCCGCCCGGACGGGCCATCCGGGTACGGCACACGGACGACGACGGCCGCGCGGGGCACCGGGATCCACCCTGTGCTCCACGCGGCCGTCGTCGTGTGCTCATCGCCTGCCGGGGCGGGGA
Source organism: Pseudonocardia autotrophica (assembly GCF_003945385.1). Lineage (NCBI taxonomy): Bacteria > Bacillati > Actinomycetota > Actinomycetes > Pseudonocardiales > Pseudonocardiaceae > Pseudonocardia > Pseudonocardia autotrophica. Next base: position 4,328,647 of record NZ_AP018920.1, on the reverse strand, counting down.
GTGCCCGGCCCGTGCTCAGCTGGCGTAGGCGCGCAGCTTGTCGGCCCGCTCACCGACCCGCAGCTTCCCCATGACCTCGCGCTCGATCTGACGCACCCGCTCCCGGGAGAGCTTGAAGGCGCGGCCGATCTGGTCGAGCGTGTGCGGCTGACCGTCGTCGAGACCGAACCGCATCCGGATCACCTTCTGCTCGCGGTCCTCCAGGGTGGACAGCACCCGGCGGAGGTCGTCGTGCAGCAGGCTGGAGATCACGGTGTTCTCGGCGTCGGTGGCCTCCGCGTCCTCGATGAAGTCCCCGAGCGGGGCCTCCTCCTCGGAACCGACCGGCATGTCGAGGCTCACCGGGTCCCGCGCGTGGTCGAGCAGGTCCGAGATCTTGTGCTCCGGGATCCCGGACTCCTCGGCCAGCTCGGCCTCGCTGGGCTCGCGACCCTGCCGCTGGTGCATGTCCCGCTTGATCCGGGCCAGCTTGTTGACCTGCTCCACCAGGTGCACGGGCAGCCGGATGGTGCGGGCCTGGTCGGCCATCCCGCGGGTGATCGCCTGCCGGATCCACCAGGTGGCGTAGGTCGAGAACTTGAAGCCCTTGGCGTAGTCGAACTTCTCGACCGCGCGGATCAGCCCGAGGTTGCCCTCCTGGATCAGGTCCAGCAGCGGCATCCCGCGCCCGGTGTAGCGCTTGGCGAGGCTGACCACCAGGCGGAGGTTGGCCTCCAGCAGGTGGTTCTTCGCCAGCAGACCGTCCCGGACGATGGCGCGCAGGTCACGCCGGTACTGCGGGTCCAGCTCGTCGATCGTGCCCTCGGCGGTGGCGGTGTCCAGCCGGTGCTGGGCGAACACGCCGGCCTCGATCCGCCGGGCCAGCTCGACCTCCTCCGCGGCGCTGAGCAGCGCGGTCTTGCCGATGCCGTTGAGGTAGACGCGCACCAGGTCGGCGGCCGGGCTCTGGGCGTCCAGATCTTCGGCCACGGCGGCTGCCGCGCCGGGTACGGTGGACGCGAGCGTGGTCTCGCGATCCGACCCGGCCGACCGGGAGCGCCGCGAGACCGGAGCGCTCGGCACGGTCTTGGTCACGCTTCCTGGAGCGGGGGCCTCCGTCGTGAGGCGGGGGCCGGGAACGGCCGGGTTCTCGGCCGTCGGCACGGCCGGAGCGGTCGTGGTCGCCGTCATGTGCATTCCTCCCCTGCTCGGGCGCGACGAGGGACGGTTGGTGCTCGTCGCATCGCCCTACACCGGGTCCAACGCACTGCCGCAATGGATCGTTCCCGCGACGAGGCCCCGGCGACCAGGAAATCGTCGCCGGGGACCGTGTCGTCGGTCACATGAGGTTGCGGTTCTCTCAGGATCCTCTTAGAGAGCCCTCAGGGCGCGGGCACCCGCGGGGTGTTGCGCGGGTCCGCCACCGCCCGCACGCTGCTGCGCCGGCGCGAGGCCTTGCCGCCGCCCCGCTTGCCCGTCTCCGGCACCGAGTGCGTGTAGACGGTCTCCATCAACACCGGCCAGTCGTGGCGCAGGGCGTCCCGGCCCATGAACAGGCCCAGGTGCCCGGCGGTGGCCGTCCGGTAGGTGATGTCGTCGACCGGCGTGGAGACCTTCTCCGCCGCGGCGAACAGCTGCGGCGCGGGCGTGATGTGGTCCGTCGAGCCGGCCAGCATCAGCAGCGGGCAGTCGATGGCGGCCATGTCGACCTGCCGGCCGTCGACGGTCAGGGTGCCGTCGATCAGCCGGTTCTTCCAGAACAGGTTCTCCACCAGCCAGAGGTAGAACGCGCCGGGGATGTCCTGGGTGTACTTGAACCAGTCCTCGAAGACCCGGTAGCGCTCCACGTGCGTGGGGTCGTCGATGTTCTCCAGCAGCTGCAGCTGCCGGGAGATCTCCGACTGCGGCTGGATCGAGATGAAGTTGGACAACACCGCGGAGCCCGGCATGTTCCCGCCGCCCGCGCCGACCAGCGCCTTGTAGGGCGCCATGCCCATCGTCCCGGCCATCAGCTTGGTGGAGGCCGCGATCACCGAGTCGCCCGCGTGGAAGTCGATCGGCGCACCGGCCAGGGTCAGCGTGTTGACCCGCTCCGGGTGCAGTGCCGCGTAGATCGTGGCCAGCCAGCCGCCCTGGCAGTCGCCGACCAGGTTGGCCTTGCCGCCCATCCGGCGGATCGAGCGGTCGATCACCTCGAGGTAGTCGGTGATGGAGACCTTCCGGGTCGCCGTCGTCGCGGGGCGCCAGTCGAGCGCGTAGAGCCGGGTCAGTCCGGCGGCCCGGATCATCGCGAGCTGGCTCTGCTGCGGCGAGTAGTCGACGACGGTCGAGGAGTGCCCGGCCTGCGGCGGCAGTACCAGGGTGGGGACGACGGCGTCGTCCCGGTGCTCGGGCTCGGTGAAGTCGCGCAGCAGCGCGAACGGAGTCGCCAGGGCGACCTCGTTCCGGAGGTGCCACTTCGGCTCGCTCCGGTCGGCCATCGCCGAGAGCCAGAGCAGTGAGCGGCGGGCCGCGTCGCCGGGCTTGGCGATCCGCTGGGCGGCGTCGATCCAGTAGGCGCCGGTCGCCCGGCCGACCTCGGTGACCACCTTGGTGAGGTTGCGCGCGTTGTAGGAGATCAGGAAGCGCAGCGGGTCGATCCGACCGCCCTTCTTCGGGGCGGTGTCCGAGGTGTTCTCGGGCAGGGCGTGCGGTCGGCGCTCTCCTGTGGAGGAGCTCGCCTGCGAGGTCGCTGTGCTCATTGGCCTCTCCCATCAACCTTGATGACCGGGGCTCGCCGGTTACCGCACGGTAAAGCGCGATCGGTATGTCAAGCAAGAGCGGAGCTACTCCGGAGTAGTGCTTGCTCCATCAAGCGCAGGTGAGGGGGGTCTCAACGTGACCCGGCGCGCCTCGCGCTGCCTACCGATGAGTACCCCGCCACCATGGGACATCCTCTCGCGTCACCCGTTCCGGGGCGCGTGAGACGAACGGACACACACCCGGCTGTCCAGGAGTGAGGCGAACAGTGACGACGCAGCCCCTAGCAACGCCCGAGCCCGAGAACGACGCCACCCCGGCGAGTCAGGCCGGTAACGCTGCGGAGGTGCTGCGTCGGCAGGCCGCCGGTCTGGTGCGCGATCTGCGCGAGCTGGCCGATCCCGAGGGGCTGGCCGCGAAGGTCGATCCGGTGGGCTTCGGCGGCGCACTGGGTGAGGCGGCGAAGTCGCTCGCCACGAGCCCGGGCGCCGTGCTGCGCACCGGGCTGGGCTTCGGCCTGGACTCGGTCCGCGCGGTCGCCGCCGCGGCGTCCCGTGCGGTGGGCGGGACCACCACCGGCCCGGCGTCGCTGCCGGAGCGGGACAAGCGGTACGCCGACCCCGCCTGGGAGGACAACGCCTGGTACTACCTCGCCCGGCAGGAGCACACGCTGCTGGCCGACCGGCTCACCGAGCTCTCGCAGGCCGCCCGGGTCTCGCCGGTCGCGCGCCGCAAGCTGGACTGGCTCGTCGGGCAGACGATCGAGGCGCTGGCCCCGTCGAACACGATCGTCACCAACCCGGCCTGGCCGAAGAAGATCGTCGACACCGGCGGGCTGAACGTGGTGCGCGGTGCCCGCAATCTGCTGCGCGACGCCGTCCAGAATCGGGGGATGCCGCGCCAGGTGACCCCGGGGCAGTACGTGGTGGGCAAGGATCTCGCGGTCACGCCGGGGCACGTGGTCTACCGGAACCGGCTGATCGAGCTGATCCAGTACGAGCCGCAGACCGAGAAGGTCCACGAGGTCCCGCTGCTGATGAGCCCGCCGTGGATCAACAAGTACTACATCATGGATCTCGCGCCGGGTAAGTCGCTGGTCGAGTGGGCGGTACAGCACGGGCACACCGTCTTCATGATCAGCTACCGGAACCCCGACTCGGCGCTCGCCGACGTCACGATGAGCGACTACCTGCAGGAGGGGCCGGTCACCGCGCTCGACGTCGTCCGGGAGATCACCGGGCAGGACCGGGTGAACGTCGCCGGGCTGTGTCTGGGCGGGGCGCTGTCGGCGGCGGCGGTGGCCTGGCTGGAGGCGAAGGGCAAGCAGTCGGTGAACTCGCTGACCCTGATGAACACCCTGCTCGACTACACCGGCCCCGGGCAGCTGGGTGTGTTCACCGACGAGAAGACGGTCAGCCGGCTCGAGCGCAGCATGCGCAAGGACGGCTACCTCCCCGCGTCGAGCATGAAGACCACCTTCGATCTGCTGCGGGCCACCGACCTGGTGTGGAACTACGTGGTGAACGACTGGATGCTCGGCGAGGACCCCAAGCCGTTCGACATGCTGAGCTGGAACGCCGACTCCACCCGGATGCCCGCCGCGATGCAGACCGAGTACCTGCGCACCCTGTACCTGGAGAACCGGTTCGCCGAGGGCAAGCTGGAGCTGGCGGGGGAGCGGCTCGACGTCGCCGACGTCCGGCCGGACAGCTACGTCATCTGCGCGGAGTCCGACCACATCGCGCCGTGGCGCTCGGTCTACCAGGGTGCCGCGAAGATCGGCGGGACGGTCCGGTTCGTGCTGTCGAACTCCGGGCACATCGCCGGTGTGGTGAACCCGCCGTCGCCCAAGTCGCGGCACTGGTTCGGCGAGTCCGACGCGCTCCCCGAGTCCGCCGACGAGTGGCGCGACGACGCGGGCGAGCGCAAGGCCTCCTGGTGGGAGGACTGGACGCCGTGGATCGCCGAGCGCGCAGGCAAGGAGATCGCGGCGCCGAAGCAGATCGGCAGTGACGCCCATCCGCCGCTCGAGCCCGCGCCGGGCCGTTACGTGCTGAAGGGCTGATCGGGACACAGCAGGCCCGTTGTGCGCGGATGGGTGCGCAACGGCCGTGCAACGGGAACAATGCGCGGCCATGGACCGCGTACGTTTCCCTTCCGCGCGCCGGTGCCTGCCGCGCGGACCGATCCACACCGGTGCCCGCCGGTGAGCCGGGCACAGCGGGGAGCAGAGCCCGGCACCAACGGCAACGGCCACCACCCGGGTGGAGCCGACGGTGCGGATGCCGTGTCGGCCGCCGAGGGGCTGCGTGATGCCGGGAAGCGGGCCGCGGAGGACGCCTGGAGTGCGCAGGTGAACGCGCTCGGTGGCTTCATCCGGGCCCAGCGCCAGATGGCCAAGCTCTCGCTGCGCGAGATGGCGGCGATGACCAAGGTGTCGAACGCCTACCTGAGTCAGGTCGAGCGCGGCCTGCACCAGCCGTCGCTGAAGGTGCTGAGGTCCATTGCGGACGCTCTGCACCTCAACACCGACCAGATGCTCAGCCGGGCGGGCTGGGCGGTCCGCGACCCGGTGGAGGCGGAGGCCGAGCAGGCGCCGCCGCCCGTCGCCGAGGAGGTGCCCGGCGTCGAGGCCGCGATCGCGGTCGACCCGCGGCTGTCCGACGAGCAGCGGGCGGCGCTGCTCGGGGTGTACCGGAGCTTCGTGGAGCGCGGCCAGGGCTGAGCAGGCGTGCTTGACATACTTAACGCTCGTGCGTAGTTTCCTTGGCGTGGCGGAGTGCGAATCCGCGCCCCGTACCCCTGGAGCAGACCTCCACGAGAGGAGTTCGTCATGAGCGCCCCCACCGACCAGTTCGTCGACTTCGCCAAGCGCGGCCAGGATCTCGTCACCGAGTCCGTCCGCAGCTGGAGCGACACCGTGCAGGGCCTCGCGGGCCAGTTCACCGGTGGCACCCGCCCGCAGCTGCCGGATGCCGGCGTCACCGTCGACCGGGTCTTCGACTTCTACGAGCAGGTGCTGGGCCACCAGCGCGAGCTCGCCCGCACCGTGGTCGGCGCCGGCAGCTCGGTCGTCGACCAGCTCACCGAGCAGGCCTCGAAGGCTGCCGAGGCCGTGACCGAGCACGCCGCCGCCGGTGCCGAGAAGGTCACCGAGACGGCCCAGAAGACGGCCCGCACCACGCGTCCGTCCGCGAAGTAGCACCGGCCGGCACGAACCCCGGGGCCCTCGTCCGTGCGGACGGGGGCCCCGTCGCGTGCGCTGCCCGCCGGATGTGTCCGAGGTGACCGTCGCGCGGGGCCGCCGGCCCTGTCCCTTCCGGGCCGGCGCCGGTAGACCTGGGCGTATGAGCACTCCCGGGAGCCCCCGCAGGATCGCGATCGCCTGCCAGGGCGGGGGCAGCCACACCGCGTTCACCGCCGGTGTGCTGGCCCGGATGCTGCGCACCGGCGCGTTCGACGGCACCGAGATCGTCGGACTGTCCGGGACCTCGGGCGGGGCGATCTGCGCGCTGATCGCCTGGGACCGGCTGCGCCACGGCGACGAGCCCGAGCACCGGGCCGCCGCCGCGGACGCCCTGGAGGCGTTCTGGGCGGACAACGCCGCGCGCGGTCCGGTCGCCCGGCTGCAGAACGCGGGGATGGTCTGGGCCGGCGCGCTGCAGGGTCTCGGGCTGCTGCCCGCCGGCACGCCGTACGCGATCCCGCGCCCGATCGACGGCACCCGCCAGTTCCTGGAGCTGCTGGCCCGGCACGTCGACTTCGACGCGATCGGCGCCGATCCCGGCGGCCGGGAGCCGCTGCTGCTGCTCGGCGCCGTCGACGTGCTCGACGGCCGGTTCCGGGCGTTCTCCAGCCGCACCGACACCCTCACCCCGGAGATGGTGCTCGCGTCCGCGGCGATCCCGAACCTGTTCCGCGCCGTGCACGTCGACGGCGGCACCTACTGGGACGGCCTGTTCTCCCAGAACCCGCCGGTGCGCGACCTGCTCGACGCCGATCCCGACGAGCTCTGGATCATCCAGATCAACCCGTCACGGGTCGACTCGGAGCCCCGGACGCTGATCGAGATCTCGGATCGGCGCAACGCGCTGGCCGGCAACCTGTCGCTGAACCAGGAGCTCGGTTTCATCGAGACGATCGACCGGCTGCTCGCCGACGGCGAACTCCGGCCGGAGGCGGGATACCGGCACGTCACCGTCCGGATCCTGGAGATGCCGGCCTCGGTGATCGCGTCCCGGATCCTGGGGTCGGCGTCGAAGCTCAACCGGGACGCGTCGTTCCTCGCCCGGCTGCAGCGGCGCGGGGCGGCGCAGGCCGATCGCTTCCTCGGTGCGCTGGCGTTCGAGCGCGCCGTGCGTGCGCAGGATGCGGCGGGCTTCGCGGCGGCGATCGCCCCGGACGCGCTGCTCCGCTCCACCGCCCCGTTCCCGGAGCGCGATCCCGGCGGGACGCCGCTGGCCGGCGCGGCGGGGGAGATCCTGGCGGGGGAACTCACCATCGACGCCACCCGCAAGCAGGTCGCGCGGGACGACGCGGTGTGGGCGGTACGGATCACCACGCCGGACGGCGAGCGGGCGGAGGGGCTGGCCCGGGCCACCCTGGACGAGCAGGGCCGGGTCACCGCCCTGTGGCTGGGCCCGGCCGGGTAGGCCGGATCAGAACGGGATCAGCGGGACCACGATGAGCCGCAGTGCCAGCACCACCAGGAACACGATCAGCACGGACAGGTCGAGCCCGACGGCCCCGACCCGCACGGTGTTCATCCGGCGGCGGATCGGCGCCACGACGGGCTCGGTGACGCCGTGGGTGATCCGGCGCGCGGTGTCCAGCACGGCGCCGCCGCGGCCGGAGCCGAGCACGTCGATCCAGTCGACGATCACCCGGGCGATCAGGACGAACTGGAAGACCATCAGGATCAGGGCGAGCAGCGACGCGATCATGCCCCCATCGTCCCCTTCCGACCTGAGAGTCCGGTGAGAGAGCTCTGCGGATCTGCTGACCGTATCGCGACACTCCTTGACCACCGTGCGAATCCGGCCGGAACGAGACTGACCCGGACCGCCCCGGGCTCCCATGGTCGCGCCGGGGGCGGCGGACCCGCTCGGCGCCGCGGTCGACGCGGTGCTGGCCGGGCGGACCGGCGTCGTCGTGGCGCACCGGCTGGAGCAGGCCCGGGCGGCGGACGCGATCCTGGTCCTCGACCGGGGCCGGATCGTCGGCTACGGCGGGCACGAGGAGCTGCTCGCCGCCGACGGGCCCTACGCGCGGTCGTGGCGGGCGGCGGCCGGAGCGGAGGTCACACCTCGACCAGCACCGTGAACGGGCCGTCGTTCACCGACTCGACGGCCATGTTCGCGCCGAACTCCCCGGTCTGCACGGTCGCGCCGCGCTCGCGCAGCGCGGCCACGACCGCGTCCACCACCGGGGCGGCGTCCTCCGGCCGGGCCGCAGCCGACCAGGTCGGCCTGCGCCCCTTGCGGGTGTCCCCGTACAGCGTGAACTGGCTGACGACCAGCAGCGGGGCCCCGGTGCCCGCGCACGACGCCTCGGTCCCGTCGGCGCCGCGCAGCACCCGGAGCTCGTGCAGCTTGCGGGCCATCGTGGCGGCCAGGGCGGGATCCCCGACGTCGTCGCGGTGCACGCCGAGCAGCACCAGCAGGCCGGGCCCGATCCGCCCGGCGACGCGCAGCGGGTTGCCGTCGTCGTCGGAGATCGTCACCGACGCCCGCTGCACCCGGGCGGCGACCGCCCTCATCCGACCGGTCCGGCCGGGTCGGCCGCCGCCACCCGGTGCGCGACCGGATGCGGCCAGCCGTCCACCGGCAGCAACAGCCCGTGCCGGACGAACTCGCGCACCGCGGGCAGCGCCGCGGCGACCAGCGCGTCGGCGGGCACGTCGTGCGCGTAGGACAGCAGCGCGACCAGCTCGGAGAGCGGCAGGTGCCCGCGGCACCCGGCGAGCAGCGCGGCCGCCGGACCGTCGACCGGATGTTCCCAGCCCGGTCCGCCCCAGCGGCGCACCGTCGTCGAGAGCTCCGACCAGCCGCCGTCCGGGTCCACCGAGGAGGCGCTCTCCAGCACCGTCTCCGGGGCGATCAGCAGCGTCGCACCGAGCAGGTCGGCGTCGCGCTCGTGGGCGCGCAGCCAGTCGATCCGGTCCAGCCAGCCGGTCATCTCCCTGGCCAGGCCCTCGCCGAGCTCACCGGGCAGGTCCTCGACGACGACGGTGGGCGTCGAGTCGGTGCGCCGCAGCATCAGGAAGCCGAAGCCGACCCCCTCGACGCGTTCGGCGGCCATCCAGTCCAGCCAGGCGGCCGCCTGTCCCCGGGCGGCCGGCGACGACGGGACAAGTCCGGCGTCGCGCTGCCAGGTGCCGACGTGCATCGCCGGATCGACGACCTCCCGCTGCAGCACCCACGCGTCGACACCGTCGGGCAGCCAGGACCGCACCCGATCGGGCCAGTCCTCGCCCCGCACGTGCAGCCACGAGCCCAGCAGCTGGGCGATCCCGCCCGGGTTGAGCCGGTCCGCGAGCCCGCCGAGCAGCGACGCCAGCGCCGCGTCCCCGGCGAGGCCGGAGTCCCGGTAGACGTAGTCGACGCGCTCGGGGCCGGGGACGAACGGTGGATTGGACACGATCTGGTCGAACCGTTCGCCCTCGACGGGCGCGAACCACGGCCCCTCCCGCAGGTCGACGTCGACCCCGGACAGCCCGCAGGACAGCCGGGCCAGCGCCAGCGCGCGCGGCAGCACGTCGGTGGCGACCACGTTCACCGCGTGCCGGGATCCGTGCAGGGCCTGCACCCCGCAGCCGGTGCCGAGATCGAGCAGCGAACCGACCGGGCGGCGCACCGTGGCGGCGGCCAGCGACAGCGACGCGCCGCCCACCCCGGTCACGTGCTCGCGGTCCTGGCGGGAGGCCGGGCTGTCCAGGTCCGACACCACCCACCAGTCCGCGCCGGGCTCGCCGTCGTCGCCCGGCCCCTCGCCGTAGGGCCGGACGTCGAGTGCCGCCCGGATGCCCTCCGGGGTGCGGCGCAGGATCCGGCCGGCCAGCAACGGATCGAGATCGCCGAGCGCCGCCGTCACCGCCGGCTCGGGCTCGGTGTCCTCCAGCAGGAAGAGCCGGACCAGCGTGCCGAGCTCGTCGCCGTCGCGGCTGGCCCGGGCGGCCGGCTCCGGCTCGCCACGGGTGAGCGCGTCGTGTGCGGAGCGGCCGAGCAGGGCGCGGACACCGTCTGGGGTGTATCCGGCGTCGAGCAGACAGCCGCGCACACGCTCGGCATGTCCGGGTTCGAGGCCGGGTTCGGAAGGGTGGAGCACGCCTCATTGTCCCGTGCCATCCTTTCCGGCATGACCGGCATCTGCATCGCCCAGGAACCCGAGGCCGACGCGCTGTTGGAACGCGAGCCGCTGGCGCTGCTGATCGGCATGCTGCTCGACCAGCAGATCCAGATGGAGGTCGCGTTCCGCGGGCCGCTCAAGCTGCACGAGCGGCTCGGTGGGCTCGACGTCCGGGTCATCGCCGACCACGACCCGGAGGGGTTCGCCACCCTGGCCACCACACCGCCCGCGATCCACCGCTACGGCGGCTCGATGGCCCGGCGGGTGCAGGAGATGTGCCGCGCGATCGTCGACGACTGGGACGGCGACCCGGAGGCGATCTGGACCCGCGGCGAGCCGGACGGCCGCGAGGTGCTGCGCAGGCTGAAGGCGCTCCCGGGTTACGGCGAGCAGAAGGCGAAGATCTTCCTGGCGTTGCTCGGCAAGCAGTACGGCGTGACCCCGGACGGCTGGCAGGAGGCCGCGGGAGACTACGGCGGATCCGGTACCCGGCTCTCGGCCGCCGACGTCGTCGACGCGCAGACACTGACCGAGGTACGGGACACCAAGAAGGCCATCAAGGCCGCGGCACGCGAGAAGAAGGCCGCGGCGGCGGAGGGAACGCGGGCGTAGGACTAGCATCGGCAGCGTGCACAAGGTTCCGGAGGCACTCAGCGGCGCTCGTGTGATCGACCCGGACCAGGTCTGCGACGCCGTCGCGGTGCTGTCCGACGGCGACAAGGTCGCCGAGGCGGCCACCGTCCTGGACGTTCTCGGCGAGGTCAACCGGCTGTCCATCCTGCTCGCGCTGCAGCACGCCGGGGATCTCTGCGTCTCCGACCTGGCGGTCGCGGTGGGGATGAGCGACTCGGCGGTGTCGCACGCCCTGCGGTTGCTCCGCGCGCACGGCATGGTCACCGCGCACCGGCACGGCAGGCTGGTCCGGTACCGCCTGGCCGACGGGCTACCGCGCAGGCTGCTCGAGGTGGTGTCGGCGGTCGCCGTCTCGCCGGGGCAGCTGCACGCGCACGGCGGCGCCGACACCGAGCCGGCCGTCGACCGGTCGGACTCCGCATGACCCCGGCCCTGGTGGAGCAGATCCGCCCACCGGTCCCCGAGGACAAGCTCGACCTGGAGATCGACCGGCTGCTCGACGCGCTGGACGCGGTGCACCGGGACGGCTGGTACCCCGAGATCGAGGTCGTGCGGCCGTGGTCGGCGCACAATCCCCGGATCTCCGGCGAGTTCTCCCGACCCAGCGCGATCCGCCGCTACCTGCGCCGCGAGGTGCGCGGGCTGGTCGCCGCGGGTGCCACGGTCACCGCGCGGGCGGCCCGCCCGGCCCGCGCCTTCACCGATCGGGAGTTCTTCGCCGCGCTCGACGAGGACCGCTTCGATCTGCGGGTGAAGAAGCTCTTCCTGTTCGGTCCGGAGCGGATGGCGCTGTCGCTGGACCGGCTGTCGCACTACACCGGGACGCCCGCCGAGTCGTTCCAGCGGCACGTCCTGTTCACCAACTACGCGATGCACGTCGAGTCGTTCCTCGAACGTTTCCCGGACGCCGAGCGCCCGGATCGCGACGGTGTCCAGATGCCCGCCTACCACCACCCCCGCCCGGACGGCGACGGTGTCTCCCTGGTCAACATCGGCGTCGGGCCGGCCAACGCGAAGACGATCACCGATCACCTGGCCGTCCTCCGGCCGGACACGATGATCATGATCGGGCACTGCGGCGGCCTGCGGAACCGCCAGGAGCTGGGCGACTTCGTGCTGGCGACGGCCTATCAGCGGGCCGATCACGTGCTCGACGAGGTGCTCCCGGCGGACGTCCCGGTGATCCCCAGCCTGCGGCTCAACGGCTACCTGATGGACGCGCTCGAGCGGGCCGGCACGACTTACCGGCCGGGTGTCGTGCACACCACGGACAACCGGAACTGGGAGTTCAACCAGGCCTCGACGCTGCACCGGATGCGGCTCGCCAGGGCGGTCGCGGTCGACATGGAGTCGGCCACGATCGCGGCGAACGGATTCCGCTACCGGATACCGAACGCCACCCTGCTGTGCGTCTCCGACAAGCCGCTGCACGCCGAGCCGAAGCTCGCCGGGGGAGCCAGGGCGTTCTACGAGGCCAGCAAGCGCAAGCACCTGGGCATCGCGCTCGACGCCGTCGAGCGGGTCCGCACCGAGCACCCGGCCGGGCTGCCCGGCTCCGAGGTGCGCTCCGCCGACGAGCCACTGCTGGGCAACGGACCGGACGGCGCCTGACCGGACGGCGCCTGACCGGACCGCGCCCGAGCGGACGGTGCCCGACCGGTCGAAACGCCGGGCCGGCCGCGCCGAACGCTGTCGACCGACCGCTGTGGCGGCGGCGTCGTGGCGCCCGGTCGTGACACCCACTCGCGATCGCCCGCGAGGGCGCTGCGCGAAGTCGCACAGGAGGTGTCACCATGGAACCGGAGGTGGTCACGTGAGCGACCAGCGACGCGAGGACCCCGTGCTCATCACGGACGCGCAGATGTCCTACGACGAAGAGCTGGAGGTCCGTAAGCGGCGCTACAAGTGGACGATGGGCCTCCGGATTCCCTGCATGATCCTGGCCGGGGTCTTCTATCAGATCCCCTGGCTCGCGGTGACCCTGCTGGCGATCTCGGTGCCGCTGCCGTGGATCGCGGTGCTGGTGGCCAACGACCGGCTGCCGCGCCGGGTGGAGAAGCCGAACCGGTACCGGCACGAGCACCGGGCCATCGAGGAGCGTCCGCACCCGGTCGTCGAGCCAGGCGGCGACAGCCCCGAGCAGGACGGCGAGCGGCGCAGCAATCAGGCCGGCAAGCAGGCCGGCGAGCCGGGCAGCAAGCAGGCCGGCGAGCAAGGCCGCAAACAGGGCGGCGAGCCGGGCAGCGAGCAAGGCAGCGAGCAAGGCAGAGAGCAGAGTAGCCCCGAACAGGGCGAACCTGAGCGTCGCGGCGCGACCGGCTGATCCGCGACCGTGGTGCATCATGTGTGCATGACCACGACGACTCTTCCCGAGGTCGACACCCGGCCGGAGGGCACCGAGACGACCGGCGACGACACGCCGGACATGTTCCACTACGTCCAGAAGTCCAAGATCACCGAGAGTGCGGTGCTGGGCAACATGGTGGTGGCGCTCTGCGGCGAGACCTTCCCGGTCACCAAGTCGCCGAAGCCCGGCTCGCCGGTCTGCCCGGACTGCAAGAAGATCTTCGAGGGACTGCCCAAGGGCGGCGACGACTCCTGATCCCGGATCACCCGCGGGCGAGCACCAGCCGCCGCGCGGGAGACGACGGATCGCCGAGCACCGACGGCAGCCGTGCCTCGGTGACCAGCCCCTCCGAGCGGTAGAGGTGCACCGCGGCGGTGTTCGCCGGGTGCGCCTCCAGCCACAGGCGGCCGGCCGCCAGCCAGTCCGGACGCACCCATCCCGGGTCCGGGCTCAGCCCGGCCGGTGGCTGTGGCACCGCCGCGAGCGCCAGTGCGGTGCGGAGCAGCGCGCGGCCCAGTCCGCGGCCGCGGCGGTCGTCCGCGACGACCAGCCGGTGCAGTTCGATCCCCGGTTCGAGGCCGCGCGGTGCGGCCAGGACCAGGTAGCCGGCCGGACCACCGCCATCACCGCAGCCGGCATCACCGCCGCCACACCTGCCGTCACCGCCGGACTCGCCGCGGCCGTTGCCGTCGTCGAGGACGAGATGGGCCTTGCCGGGATCCGCCGCGACGGTGATGTGCCAGTCCGGCCCGGACGGGCCGAGTACGTCGGCGAGGGGCGCGTCCAGCCGGGCCAGCGCGATCGCGTCGGCCGACGCGACGCACGCTCGCAGAACCTCTCGCACCGATGACCCCGTTCCCGGCCCACGACGGGCCCGGAGTCCAGGATGGCCGATCATCGGCGCGCCGGGGCCGGGACGGACGACTGATCGTCGGCCGGTCGGGGTCAGGACGGTCGATCATCGGCGGATCCAGGACGGTCGATGGTCAGCGGGCCGGGAACCGGGCCGGCCGATCGTCAGCCGGGGAGTGCGGAGACGGCGTCGCGGACCGCGATCCGCCACTGATCGTCGGAGGGGTTCCGGCCGGCCACCGCGATCGTGACGAGGTACCGCTCGGTGCCGATCTGCACCGTCGGCCCGGCGACCGTCTCCAGCAGCACCGCGACGATCCCGTCACCGGTGCCGCCGATCCCGCGGGCGCCGCCCGTGGAACGGATGTGATCGGCCGGGGTGCCCCGGTTCGTGGTGTAGACGTTCACCGCGGCCGTCGCCGAGCCGCCGACCGCGAAGCAGGCCCTGGTCCGGGTCCCGTCCGGCCTGGCCACCTGGGCGCCGGCGGCCGGTACGGCGGGTTCGGCACCGAGTAGTCCGGCGAGTGCGTCCGGACCGAGCAGGCACTCGTCGTCCAGCACGTCGGCGGTCAACGGTGCGGCGCCGCCCGCCGGGGCGCCGCCGTGCGCGGTACGGCCCGGCCGGGCGCGGGTGGCACTGCCGGTCGCCGAGCCGGTGCCGGTGGCCGTGCCGGTCGGGGGCTCGGTGGGCGTGCCGGTCGCGGTGTCGTCGACCGGGACCGGCAGCACCGTCCTGGTCGGGGCGGCCTCTCCGGTGGCGTCCGGCGTCGGGGCCGGCATCGGGTCGGGCACCGGCAACCGGTCCGCCGGCCCGGTGAAGGACGTCGGCGGCCCCTGCTGCGTGGTGGGTGCCTCGGCGACCGGCTCGGCGGGCCAGGCCGGCCCGGCGCCGGCCGGCCACGGGGTCCCGGGCACGGTCGCGGCACATCCCGCGAGGGCCGGTGCCAGCACCGCGAGCACGGCGAACGCCGCCGCGCGGCGGACCGGGCCACCCGCCGGGATCCCGCTCCGTCGCCACTGCACCGTCTGCTCCGTCCGCACCGGCGGGAGGCTAGGGTTCGCCCGGCAGGCACGCGGCCGGTCCCGGCCCCACGATCGCGATCGTGAACCGCGTTGCATGAAATCTCGCGGCCCTGCATAATCATTCACGTGGTACGCATCGCAGTAGCAGGAGCCAGCGGATACGCCGGGGGAGAGCTCCTCCGGCTGCTCCTCGCACATCCGGACGTGGAGATCGGCACGCTGACGGCAGGCGGCAACGCCGGCAGCCGACTCGGCGAGCACCAGCCGCACCTGGCCCCGCTCGCCGACCGCGTGCTGGCCGAAACCACCGCGGAGAACCTCGCCGGTCACGACGCGGTGTTCCTCGCGCTCCCGCACGGCCGATCGGCGGAGCTCGCGGCCGAGCTCGGCGGCGACACGCTGGTGATCGACTGCGGTGCCGACCACCGGCTGACCGATCCGGCGGCCTGGGACCGCTGGTACGGCGGTGAGCACGCCGGGCACTGGCCCTACGGGCTGCCCGAGCTCCCCGGCGCACGCGAGCGGCTGATCGGCGCGAGCCGGGTCGCGGTACCCGGCTGCTACCCGACCGGGATCAGCCTCGCGCTGTTCCCGGCGCTGGTCGCGGGCCTGGTCGAGCCGGAGGTGGTGGTCACCGCGGTCACCGGCACGTCCGGCGCCGGGAAGTCGCTCAAGCCGCACCTGCTGGGTGCCGAGGTGATGGGCTCGCTGTCCGCGTACGGGGTCGGCGGCGTGCACCGGCACACCCCGGAGATCGCGCAGAACCTCTCCGCCGCGCTCGGGTCGCCGGTCTCGGTGAGCTTCACGCCGGTGCTGGCACCGCTTCCGCGCGGCATCCTGGCGTCCTGCTCGGCGCCGCTGGCCGATCCGGCCACCGACACCGGGACGGTCCGGCAGGCCTACGAGAAGGCCTACGCCGGCGAACCGTTCGTGCGGTTGCTCGGCGAGGGGCAGTGGCCCACCACCGCGCAGACCCTGGGCTCCAACCTGGTGGCGTTGCAGCTGACCGTCGATCCGGACGCGCGCCGCCTGGTCGTCGTCTCCGCCATCGACAACCTGACCAAGGGCACCGCCGGCGGGGCGGTGCAGTGCATGAACCTGGCGCTGGGCCTGCCCGAGACGACCGGCCTGCCGACGACGGGAGTGGCACCGTGAGCGAGGCGACCGGCGTGACCGCCGCGCAGGGATTCCGGGCAGCCGGGATCGCGGCCGGGATCAAGAAGTCCGGCCGGGCCGACCTGGCGCTGGTCGTCAACGACGGCCCGCGCACCGAGGCGGCCGGTGTGGTCACCCGGAACAAGGTGAAGGCCGCGCCCGTGCTGTGGACCCAGCAGGTCCTCACCAGCGGCGCGCTGCGTGCGGTCGTCCTGAACTCCGGCGGGGCGAACGCCTGCACCGGGCCGGAGGGCTTCCGGACCGCGCACGCGACGGCCGAGAAGGTCGCCGAGGTGCTCGGCTGCGGGGCGGTCGAGGTCGGGGTCTGCTCGACCGGACTGATCGGCGAGCAGCTGCCCAGGGACACCGTGCTGGCCGGCGTCGAGAAGGCGGCCGCGGAGCTGGCCGCGACACCCGAGGCCGGGACCGCCGTCGCCACCGCGATCATGACGACCGACACCGTCCCGAAGCAGGCGCACGTCACCGACCCGGCGGGCTGGACGGTCGGCGGCACCACCAAGGGCGCCGGGATGATCGCCCCATCGATGGCGACCATGCTCACCGTGCTCACCACCGACGCCGTCGTCGAGCGGCCGTTGCTGGACGCCGCGCTGCGCGAGGCCGTGCGCTACAGCTTCGACCGGCTCGACATCGACGGCTCCATGTCGACCAACGACACCGTGCTGGTCCTGGCCTCCGGTGCGACCGGCGTGCCGGCCGATCCGGCCGTGTTCACCGCTGCGCTCACCCGGGTGTGCCGGAACCTGGCCGAGCAGATGCAGGCCGACGCCGAGGGCGTCACCAAGCGCATCACCGTCCGGGTCACCGGCGCCGCCTCCGAGGACGACGCGGTGACCATCGCCCGGACCGTCGCCCGGGACTCCCTGGTCAAGACCGCGATGTTCGGATCGGACCCGAACTGGGGCCGGATCGCCGCGGCCGCCGGCTACGCCGACGCCCAGCTCGATCCCGAGCGGCTCGACGTGACGATCAACGGGGTGCTGCTGTGCCGGGGCGCCGTCGTCGCGGGGGACCGCGCCGACTGCGACCTCTCCGGCCCGGACATCACGATCGAGGTCGAGCTGGGCCTGTCCGGCGGCGCCGACGGCAACACCGCCGAGATCCGGACCACCGACCTGTCGCACGCCTACGTGGAGGAGAACAGTGCCTACTCCTCCTGAGCCGCTCGCGGCCCCGGACCGGCTGAAGCGGGCCGGCGAGAAGGCCGCCGTGCTCGCCGAGGCGCTGCCCTGGCTGCAGCGGTTCCACGGCCGCATCGTCGTCGTGAAGTACGGCGGCAACGCGATGATCGACGAGGACCTCAAGCAGGCGTTCGCACGGGACATGGTGTTCCTGCGCCTGGCCGGCATCCATCCGGTCGTCGTGCACGGCGGTGGCCCGCAGATCAGCGCGATGCTCAAGCGCCTCGGCATGCCGGGCGAGTTCCGCGGCGGCCTGCGGGTGACCACGCCGGAGACGATGGACATCGTCCGGATGGTGCTGTTCGGCCAGGTCGGCCGGGAGCTGGTCGGCCTGATCAACGCGCACGGACCGCTGGCCGTGGGGCTCTCGGGTGAGGACGCCGGACTGTTCACCGCGGAGCGGCGGACCGCGCTGGTCGGCGGCGAGCCGGTCGACATCGGCCTGGTCGGCGACGTCACCGAGGTCAATCCGGACGCGGTGCTGGACATCATCGCGGCCGGCCGCATCCCGGTCGTGGCCGGCGTCGCACCGGACGCCGACGGCCAGGTCCACAACATCAACGCCGACAGCGCGGCCGCCGCGCTGGCCGGGGCGCTGGACGCCGCGAAGCTCGTGGTGCTGACCGACGTCGAGGGGCTCTACGCGAACTACCCCGATCCCGACTCGATCATCACCTCGCTGACGGCGGGCCAGCTGGAACCGATGCTGCCGCGGCTCGAGAGCGGGATGGCGCCCAAGATGGAGGCCTGCCTGCGGGCGGTCCGATCCGGGGTGGCGCAGGCGCACGTCATCGACGGCCGGGTGCCGCACTCGGTTCTGCTCGAGGTCTTCACACACGAGGGTGTCGGGACCATGGTCCTTCCCGATCCCGTCCCGGCTGCTGGGGGAACGGCATGAGCTCGTACACGGCGCGGTGGCAGGCCGCGGTGATGAACAACTACGGCACGCCGCCGCTGACCCTGGTCCGCGGCGAGGGTTCCCGGGTGTGGGACGCCGAGGGGCGCGCCTACCTGGACCTGTACTCCGGGATCGCGGTGAACGCACTCGGCCACGCGCACCCGGCGATCGTCGAGGCCGTGTCGGAGCAGATCCGCACGCTCGGGCACACCTCGAACTTCTTCATCACCGATCCGGCGCTGCAGCTCGCCGAGCGGCTGCAGGGGCTGCTCGGCCGCGACGACGCCCGCACCCTGCTGTGCAACTCGGGCACCGAGGCGAACGAGGCCGCGTTCAAGATCGCGCGCCGGACCGGCCGCCCGGGGATCGTGGCCTGCGAGGGCGCGTTCCACGGCCGCACCATGGGCGCGCTCGCACTGACCGGGCAGCCGGCCAAGCGGGCCCCGTTCGAGCCGATGCCGCCGGGTGTCAGCCACATCCCGTTCGGCGACCTCGACGCGCTCGACGCCGCCGTCACCGCCGACACCGCAGCGGTGTTCCTGGAGCCCATCCTGGGTGAGGCGGGTGTCGTGGTGCCGCCCGACGGCTACCTGGCGGGCGCCCGCCGGATCACCGCCGAGCGCGGCGCGCTGCTGGTGCTCGACGAGGTGCAGACCGGCATCGGCCGCACCGGCCGCTGGTTCGCCCACCAGGCGGACGGCATCGTCCCCGACGTCGTCACGCTGGCGAAGGGGCTCGGCGGCGGATTGCCGATCGGGGCCTGCATCGGGATCGGTGACGCGGGGACGCTGCTCGAGCCCGGTCAGCACGGCACCACCTTCGGCGGCAACCCGATCTCGTGTGCGGCCGCACTCGCCGTCCTCGACACGATCGCCACCGCAGGCCTGCTGGAGCACGTCGACCGGCTCGGCAAGGAGCTCCGCAGCGGCATCGAGGGCCTCGGCCATCCGCTGGTCTCCGACGTCTCCGGTGACGGCCTGCACATCGGGATCGGGCTGCGGCACCCGGTGTCGGCGCAGGTGGCGTCCGCGGCCCGGGAGGCCGGGCAGCTGGTCAACAACGCGACCCCGGAGCGGGTCCGGCTGGCGCCGGCGCTGACCTTCGGCGACGACGAGGCGGCCGAGTTCCTGGGGGCGCTGCCGGCGATCCTGGACGCGGCGGCCGCGGTCGAGGGGCAGGGCAGCTGATGGTCCGGCACCTGTTGCGCGACGACGACCTGTCGCCTGCCGAGCAGGCCGAGGTCCTCGATCTCGCCGACCGGCTCAAGGCGGACCGGTTCGCCCGCCGGCCGCTCGACGGTCCGAAGGCGGTCGCGCTGGTCTTCGACAAGTCCTCCACCCGCACCCGGGTCTCGTTCGAGGCGGGGATCACCCAGCTCGGCGGCACCGCGATCGTGCTGGACGGCAACTCCAGCCAGCTCGGGCGCGGGGAGACCATCTCGGACACCTCGCGGGTGCTGTCCCGCTACGTCGACGCGATCGTCTGGCGCACCTCGGGCCAGGAGCGGATCGAGGAGATGGCCTCGGTCGCGACGGTCCCGGTGGTCAACGCGCTGACCGACGCGTTCCACCCGTGCCAGATCCTGGCCGACCTGCAGACGATCCGGGAACGGCTCGGCGGCACGGCCGGCCGCACCCTGACCTACCTCGGGGACGGCGCGAACAACGTCGCG
The DNA here is from genome assembly GCF_003945385.1 of Pseudonocardia autotrophica. Taxonomy (NCBI): domain Bacteria; kingdom Bacillati; phylum Actinomycetota; class Actinomycetes; order Pseudonocardiales; family Pseudonocardiaceae; genus Pseudonocardia; species Pseudonocardia autotrophica. The sequence goes on along the minus strand of NZ_AP018920.1, from coordinate 4,308,800 downwards.
CAGTCGCTGCTGCTCGGCGGTGCGACCGCCGGGATGCACGTGCGTATCGCCGCACCGGCCGGGTTCACCCCCGACTCCGAGGTGCTGCGTGACGCGAAGGGACGCGCCGAGCAGACCGGCGGCTCGGTGACGCTGGTCGCCGACCCGGCTGCGGCCGTGGAGGGGGCCGAGGTGCTCGTGACCGACACGTGGACCTCGATGGGGCAGGAGAGCGACGGTCTCGACCGGGTCGCGCCGTTCCGGCCCTACCAGGTCAACGCCGAGCTGCTGCGCCGCGCGGCACCCGGGGCGATCGTGCTGCACTGCCTGCCGGCCCACCGCGGCGACGAGATCACCGACGAGGTGCTCGACGGCCCGGCCAGCGCCGTGTGGGACGAGGCGGAGAACCGGCTGCACGCACAGAAGGCGCTGCTGACATGGCTACTGGAGCGATGAAGGGGACTCGTGGCGGCGCAGCGACCCGGGTCGCACGGCAGGCCCGGATCATCGAGCTGATCACCCAGCGTGCCGTGCGCAGCCAGAGCGAGCTGCTGACGCTGCTGCGCGCCAGCGGGATCGAGACGACCCAGGCGACACTCTCGCGTGATCTGGACGAGCTGGGCGCGGTCAAGGTGCGCGGCGCGGACGGCGGCGCACCGGTCTACCTCATCCCCGAGGACGGCAGCCCGGTGCGCGGCGTCGAAGGCGGTACCGGGCGACTGTCCCGGTTGCTGGGGGAGCTGCTCGTCTCCTCGGACGCGAGTGGGAACCTGGCCGTGTTGCGTACCCCGCCGGGTGCGGCGCACTACCTGGCCAGTGCGCTGGACCGGGCCGCACTGCACGACGTCGTCGGCACGATCGCCGGCGACGACACACTCCTGGTGGTGGCCCGTGAGCCGCTCACCGGTGACGAACTGCTCGCGCTGCTGCGCGGACTCTGAGCGAACTCTGACGAAGGAGCATCCATCCCGTGAGCAAGGTCCTGAGCTCCCTCCCCCGGGGCGAGCGCATCGGCATCGCGTTCTCCGGAGGACTCGACACCTCCGTGGCGGTCGCGTGGATGCGCGACAAGGGCGGGATCCCGTGCACCTACACCGCCGATCTCGGGCAGTACGACGAGCCGGACATGTCCGGGGTGCCCACGCGGGCCAGGGAGTACGGGGCGGAGATCGCCCGCGCGGTGGACATCAAGCCGCAGCTGGTCGACGAGGGCCTCGCCGCGCTGGCCTGCGGTGCGTTCCACATCCGTTCCGGCGGCAAGACCTACTTCAACACGACGCCGCTGGGCCGTGCCGTCACCGGGACGCTGCTGGTGCGGGCGATGCAGGCCGACGACGTGAACATCTGGGGCGACGGCTCCACGTTCAAGGGCAACGACATCGAGCGGTTCTACCGCTACGGCCTGCTGGCCAACCCGGCACTGCGGATCTACAAGCCGTGGCTGGACGACGCGTTCGTCACCGAGCTCGGCGGGCGTGACGAGATGAGCCGGTGGCTGACCGAGCACCGGCTCCCGTACCGCGACTCGGCGGAGAAGGCGTACTCCACGGACGCGAACATCTGGGGTGCCACCCACGAGGCCAAGACGCTCGAGCAGCTCGACGTGTCCCTGGAGACCGTCGAACCGATCATGGGCGTGAAGTACTGGGATCCGTCGGTCGAGATCGAGTCCGAGGACGTCTCGGTCACCTTCGAGGGCGGCTACCCGGTGGCGATCAACGGCAAGCAGTTCGCGGACCGGGTCGACCTGGTGCGCGAGGCCAACGCGATCGGCGGCCGGCACGGCCTCGGCATGTCCGACCAGATCGAGAACCGGATCATCGAGGCGAAGTCGCGTGGTATCTACGAGGCGCCGGGGATGGCGCTGCTGTTCATCGCCTACGAGCGGCTGATCAACGCGATCCACAACGAGGACACCGTCGCCAACTACCACGCCGACGGCCGCAAGCTGGGCCGGCTGCTCTACGAGGGCCGCTGGCTGGACCCGCAGGCGCTGATGGTGCGCGAGGCGATCCAGCGCTGGATCGCCTCCGTGGTCAGCGGCACGGTGACGCTGCGGCTGCGCCGCGGCGACGACTACACGATCCTCGACACCGACGGTCCCGGGTTCTCCTACCACCCGGACCGGCTCTCGATGGAGCGGGTGGAGAACGCCGCGTTCGGGCCGGCCGACCGGATCGGGCAGCTCACCATGCGCAACCTCGACATCGCCGACTCGCGCGCGAAGCTGGAGACCTACGCCGGTCAGCCGCAGGAGCAGGGGACGGTGCTCGTCGAGCACGGCACGCTGTTCGGTGAGCTGCCCTCCGGCGGCTTCGACCGGATCGCCGGCGCGGGCGAGGGGAGCGGCGACAACGAGACGTTCCTCGACGAGGCCGCTCTGGAATCGGGCACCGACTGATGGCCGGCGGGACCACCGGTGCCGGCTCGGCGCTGTGGGGCGGCCGGTTCGCCTCCGGTCCGGCCGACGCGCTGGCGGCGCTGAGCAAGTCGACCCACTTCGACTGGGCGCTGGCTCCCTACGACATCCGCGGCTCCCAGGCGCACGCCCGCGTGCTGCACGGCGCCGGACTGTTGTCGGACGACGAGCTCGCCGGCATGCAGAAGGCCCTCGACGAGCTGGCCGCCGACGTGCGGTCCGGGGCGTTCGTCCCCGAGCCGGGCGACGAGGACGTGCACACCGCGCTGGAACGCGGCCTGATCGAGCGGGCCGGTCCGGATCTCGGCGGGAAGCTGCGCGCCGGCCGCTCGCGCAACGACCAGGTCGCGACCCAGTTCCGGATGTGGCTGCGCGACGGCACCCGGCGGGTCGCGGACGGGGTGCTCGACGTGGTCGACGCCCTGGTCGCGCAGGCGCAGGCACATCCGGGCGCGGCGATGCCCGGCCGGACGCACCTGCAGCACGCGCAGCCGGTGCTGCTGGGCCACCAGCTGGCGGCGCACGCGCACGCACTGCTGCGCGACGTCGACCGGCTGCGGGACTGGGACCGGCGCAGCGCCTACTCGCCGTACGGGTCGGGCGCGCTCGCCGGCTCGTCGCTCGGGCTGGACCCGGAGGCGGTCGCGGCCGAGCTGGGCTTCACCGGGTCGTCGGCGAACTCGATCGACGGGACGGCGTCGCGGGACTTCGCGGCCGAGGCCGCGTTCGTACTGGCGATGATCGGGGTGGATCTGTCCCGGCTGTCCGAGGAGGTCATCCTCTGGGCGACCGCCGAGTTCGGCTACGTGACCCTCGACGACGCCTTCTCCACCGGCAGCTCGATCATGCCGCAGAAGAAGAACCCGGACGTCGCCGAGCTCGCCCGCGGCAAGTCCGGGCGGCTGGTCGGCAACCTGACCGGCCTGCTCACCACGCTCAAGGGCCTGCCGCTGGCGTACAACCGGGACCTGCAGGAGGACAAGGAGCCGCTGTTCGACTCGGTCGCGCAGCTGGAGCTCCTGCTGCCCGCGGTGGCCGGGATGGTGGCGACCCTGACCTTCCACACCGACCGGTTGGCGGAGCTGGCCCCGGCCGGGTTCACGCTGGCCACCGACATCGCCGAGTGGCTCGTCCGGCAGGGCGTGCCGTTCCGGGTGGCGCACGAGGCCGCCGGTGGCTGTGTCCGGGCCGCCGAGGCACGCGATGTCGGTCTGGAGGACCTGACCGACGCCGAGCTGGCCGCGGTGCACCCGGCGTTGGACCCGAGTGTCCGCGAGGTACTGACCGTGGAAGGCTCCATCGCGTCGCGGAACGCGCGGGGCGGAACTGCCGGCGACCGCGTCGCCGAGCAGCTGGCCGACCTGCGTACCGAGGCGGCCGCAGCACGAGAGTTCACCGGAGGAACAGCATGACCGAGCCTGCCGCAGCCTACGAGGAGCTCAAGGCCGCAGGCCTGAAGCTCGACCTGACGCGGGGCAAGCCGTCGTCCGAGCAGCTGGACCTGTCGAACGCGTTGCTCGGCCTGCCGGGCGTGGGCGAGTACCGCTCCGCGGACGGCACCGACACCCGCAACTACGGCGGCCTGCTGGGCCTGCCCGAGCTGCGCGAGATCTTCGCGCCGTCGCTGCAGGTCCCGGTCGGTCAGCTGGTGGCCTGGAACAACTCCAGCCTCGAGCTGATGCACGACGTCCTGGTGCACGCGCTGCTGTCGCCGGTCCCGGGTGCGCCGGCCCGCTGGGCGGACGCCGGTCGGGTCGCCTTCATCGCACCGGTCCCCGGCTACGACCGGCACTACGGCGTCTGCGAGCGCCTCGGGATCGACCTGGTCACCGTCGGCATGACGGCGGACGGCCCGGACATGGACGAGGTCGAGCGGCTGGTCGCCGACGACCCGTCGATCAAGGGCATCTGGTGCGTGCCGAAGTACTCGAACCCGGACGGGGTCGTGTACTCCGACGAGGTCGTCCGCAGGCTCGCCTCGATGCCGACCGCGGCGCCCGATTTCCGGATCATGTGGGACAACGCCTATGCGGTGCACCACCTGACCTCCGACGAGCTCGAGATCGCGGACCTGCTGACGCTGGCCGCCGACGCGGGCAACCCGGACCGGCCGTTCGTGTTCGGCTCCACGTCGAAGATCACCCTCGCCGGTGCCGGCGTCGCGTTCTTCGGTGGATCCGAGGCGAACGTCGACTGGTGGCTGAAGCTCACGTCGAAGAAGTCGATCGGCCCGGACAAGGTCAACCACCTGCGCCAGGCGATGTTCCTGACCGACGCCGCGGGTCTGCGGGCGCACATGGCGGCGCACCGCGAGCTGATCGCCCCGAAGTTCGCCGCCGTCGAGCGGCTGCTGGCCGAGGCCTTCGCCGACACCGAGGGGGTCAGCTGGACCACGCCGAAGGGCGGCTACTTCGTCAGCCTCACCGTGCCCGACGGGCTCGCCTCGGAGATCGTGCGGCTGGCGAAGGAGGCCGGCGTGGTGCTGACCCCGGCCGGTGCGACGCACCCGTACGGCAAGGACCCGCAGGACGCGATCATCCGGCTCGCTCCGACCCTTCCCCCGCTGGACGAGGTCGAGAAGGCGATGGCCGGCGTGGTCACCTGCGTGCAGCTCGCACTGTCGCGCCGCTGAGTGTCCGACGGCACGACGGCCGGGCCCGGCCGATCGTCCCCGAGGGGCGATCGGCCGGGCCCGTCCGCGCTGCTGGACCGCGCCGAGCTGGCGATCGATGTGCTCCCCGCCGCGGAACGCCTGCTCGGGTGTGTGCTGGAGGCCGACACCCCGGACGGCGCGGTCGCGGTGCGTCTGGTCGAGGTGGAGGCCTATCGCGGGGCCGACGATGCGGCGTCGCACAGCCACCGCGGTCGCACCCCGCGCAACGCGGTGATGTTCGGCCCGCCCGGTCATCTCTACGTCTACTTCGTCTACGGGATGCACTTCTGCGCGAACGTGTCCTGCCTGTCCGACGGTGAGCCGGGCGCGGTGCTGTTCCGGGCGGGGGAGGTGCTGACCGATCCGGGGGTCGCCCGGGTCCGGCGCCCGACCGCCCGGTCCGACGCGGAACTGGCCCGCGGTCCCGCCCGGCTGGCATCGCTGCTCGGGCTCGCCCGGGACGACGACGGCGCCGACCTGACCGACCCGGCATCGCGGGTCCGGCTGCTCGCGGCTCCCCGGGTGCCGTCGTCGAGCATCCGCCGTGGGCCACGGGTCGGTGTGGCGGCCGCGGCGGAGCTGCCGTGGCGGTTCTGGATCGACGGTTCGCGGGCGGTGAGCCCCTACCGGGCCGGCGGGAAGCGCTCCCGGCGCCGGACCGGGTGACTCCGGAGCCGCTCGAGGACGGGCGGTGCGGCCCCGGCGGACGCCCACCGCGGTCGCCGCTCCCGGCCCACAGGCCGATCTGCACGGCGCCGGTGCGCAGTGCGACGGCGGGCAGCGGGAACCCGGGTGCACGGCGCGTCGGGCGGCGGCGAAGATGGTGGCGTGAGTACGGACATCCTGGACGACCTGGAGTGGCGCGGGCTGATCGCGCAGAGCACGGACCGCGACGCGCTGGCGAAGGACCTCGCCGGCGACGGGCCGATCACCCTCTATGCGGGGTTCGACCCGACCGCGCCGAGCCTGCACGCCGGGCACCTGGTCCAGATGCTCACGCTGCGCCGGTTCCAGGAGGCCGGTCACCGGCCGGTGATCCTCGCCGGGGGAGCGACCGGGATGATCGGCGACCCGCGGGACGTGGGGGAGCGGTCCCTGCACGACGAGACCACGGTGGCCGAGTGGACGGGCCTGATCCGCGGGCAGCTGGAGCGGTTCGTCCGGTTCGACGAGTCACCGACCGGGGCGCTGACGGTCAACAACCTGGACTGGACCGGGCAGCAGACGGTGCTGGAGTTCCTCCGCGACCTGGGTAAGCACTTCCCGGTCAACACCATGCTCGCCCGCGAGACGGTGAAGCGCCGGCTCGCCGCCGACGGGATGTCCTACACCGAGTTCAGCTACCTGCTGCTCCAGTCCCAGGACTACCTACACCTGCACCGTGAGCTCGGCTGCCGGTTGCAGATCGGCGGCTCCGACCAGTGGGGCAACATCGTCGGCGGGGTGGACCTCATCCGGCGGGTCGAGGGTGCGCACGTGCACGCGCTGACCACGCCGCTGGTGACGGACTCGGAGGGGCGCAAGTTCGGCAAGTCCACCGGGGGCGGGAACGTCTGGCTCGATCCGGAGCGGACGTCGCCGTACGCCTGGTACCAGTACTTCGTCAACGTCGCGGACAGCGACGTGCTGAACTTCCTGAAGCTGTTCACCTTCCTCGGCCGCGAGGAGATCGACGCGCTGGGTATCGAGCTCACCGAGAAGCCCCACCTGCGCAGTGCGCAGCGCCGGCTCGCCGCCGAGCTCACCACCCTGGTGCACGGGGAGGAACAGACCCGCCAGGTGACGACGGCGAGCCAGGCCCTGTTCGGACGAGCCGAGCTGGCCGAGCTCGATGCGCGCACCCTCGACGCGGCACTCGCCGAGGTCCCGCACGCCGACAGCGGCGGAGCGGACACGATCGTCGATCTCCTCGTGGCGACCGGGCTGACCGAGAGCAAGGGCGCTGCCCGCCGTGCGGTGAAGGAGGGCGGCGCGTACGTCAACAACGTCAAGGTGACCGACGAGGACTGGGTTCCGGGCGCCGGCGACGCACTCGACGGCGGCTGGCTCGTGGTGCGCCGCGGGAAGCGCAACCTGGCCGGGGTCCGCATCATCCGCTGAGCAGGGGCTCTGACCTGGGCAGATGCCGAAAGTGGACCCCCCGTGCAGAGCCCCCTGAGCGGTCCTGTAACTTTCTCCTCGTCGCCGAAACGGGACGGAGAGCGCAGGACAGGCCGAGAGGCCGGGCCGCGCGACCGGAACGAGGGCGACGGCCTCGGATACTCACCTCGGTGAGCGTCCAGCCGCCCGAAGTAAGGGTTGACTCTGAGCTTCGGTCCAAGTAGCATAAGAGAGTTGCCTCCTTACAGGAGCAACTCGATCGCCCCCGGTGGTAACGGCCATCAGGCCGGGAAGCCGGAGCGCGGGTGTCTTTTGAGAACTCAACAGTGTGTCGAGCTATTTATATAGTTTTGGCGTTTTTATGCCAGTTTGTTTGGCTGTGGCTGGTCGATCCCGTCGGCTGGTCATGGTGTTTGTCAGGGTTTTGTTGGAGAGTTTGATCCTGGCTCAGGACGAACGCTGGCGGCGTGCTTAACACATGCAAGTCGAGCGGTAAGGCCCTTTCGGGGGTACACGAGCGGCGAACGGGTGAGTAACACGTGGGTGACCTGCCCTCCACTCTGGGATAAGCCCGGGAAACTGGGTCTAATACCGGATAGGACACGTTGATGCATGTCTTCGTGTGGAAAGTTTTTTCGGTGGGGGATGGGCCCGCGGCCTATCAGCTTGTTGGTGGGGTGATGGCCTACCAAGGCGGTGACGGGTAGCCGGCCTGAGAGGGCGACCGGCCACACTGGGACTGAGACACGGCCCAGACTCCTACGGGAGGCAGCAGTGGGGAATATTGCGCAATGGGCGGAAGCCTGACGCAGCGACGCCGCGTGGGGGATGACGGCCTTCGGGTTGTAAACCTCTTTCGCCAGGGACGAAGAGCAATTGACGGTACCTGGAGAAGAAGCACCGGCCAACTACGTGCCAGCAGCCGCGGTAACACGTAGGGTGCGAGCGTTGTCCGGAATTATTGGGCGTAAAGAGCTCGTAGGCGGTGTGTCGCGTCGATCGTGAAAACTTGGGGCTTAACTCTGAGCGTGCGGTCGATACGGGCATCACTTGAGTTCGGCAGGGGAGACTGGAATTCCTGGTGTAGCGGTGAAATGCGCAGATATCAGGAGGAACACCGGTGGCGAAGGCGGGTCTCTGGGCCGATACTGACGCTGAGGAGCGAAAGCGTGGGGAGCGAACAGGATTAGATACCCTGGTAGTCCACGCCGTAAACGTTGGGCGCTAGGTGTGGGGACCATTCCACGGTTTCTGTGCCGCAGCTAACGCATTAAGCGCCCCGCCTGGGGAGTACGGCCGCAAGGCTAAAACTCAAAGGAATTGACGGGGGCCCGCACAAGCGGCGGAGCATGTGGATTAATTCGATGCAACGCGAAGAACCTTACCTGGGTTTGACATGCACAGGACCGCGGCAGAGATGTCGTTTCCCTTGTGGCCTGTGTGCAGGTGGTGCATGGCTGTCGTCAGCTCGTGTCGTGAGATGTTGGGTTAAGTCCCGCAACGAGCGCAACCCTTGTTCCATGTTGCCAGCACGTAATGGTGGGGACTCATGGGAGACTGCCGGGGTCAACTCGGAGGAAGGTGGGGATGACGTCAAGTCATCATGCCCCTTATGTCCAGGGCTTCACACATGCTACAATGGCTCATACAGAGGGCTGCGAGACCGTGAGGTGGAGCGAATCCCTTAAAGTGAGTCTCAGTTCGGATCGGGGTCTGCAACTCGACCCCGTGAAGTTGGAGTCGCTAGTAATCGCAGATCAGCAACGCTGCGGTGAATACGTTCCCGGGCCTTGTACACACCGCCCGTCACGTCACGAAAGTTGGTAACACCCGAAGCCGGCGGCCCAACCCTTGTGGAGGGAGCTGTCGAAGGTGGGACTGGCGATTGGGACGAAGTCGTAACAAGGTAGCCGTACCGGAAGGTGCGGCTGGATCACCTCCTTTCTAAGGAGTCTCACCGAGTGGTGAGGCGCCAACGTTTTACGCACGTTGTTTTGTGTGGATTGTGTTGGTTCCTTATTCGAGATCATGCCTGTCGGGGCCGTTCGTGTTCCGGGGTGTGTCTGGGTGGAACATGAGGCGTCAAGGCTGAGTTCGGCACACTGTTGGGTCCTGAGGGGACATCCGGTTGGGTGTTGTCTTCTGGCCGTCCGTCTGGTGGTTTCCTAACGCGTTCCTTGTGTGGGGTGTGGTGGTTGCTGTCCGGGTTGGTGTGGTTGTGGGTTGAGTGTTGCATAGTGGATGCGAGCATCTTGTTGTGGTCAAGTTGTTAAGAGCACATGGTGGATGCCTGGGCATCAGGAGCCGATGAAGGACGTGGGAGGCCGCGATAGGCCTCGGGGAGCTGTCAACCGAGCTGTGATCCGAGGGTGTCCGAATGGGGAAACCCAGCACCCGTCATGGGGTGTTACCCGTACCTGAATTCATAGGGTGCGTGGAGGGAACGTGGGGAAGTGAAACATCTCAGTACCCACAGGAAGAGAAAACAATAGTGATTCCGTGAGTAGTGGCGAGCGAAAGCGGAAGAGGCTAAACCGTGTCCGTGTCAAGCCGGCAGGTGTTGCGGGTGCGGGGTTGTTGGGACGTGTTGTTCACCTTCTGCCGAGGGTGGGATGATGTGGTGCTGTGTTAGCGGAAGACTTCTGGGAAGGGTCGCCGGAGTGGGTGAGAGCCCCGTACGCGAAAATGCAGTGTCTGTCATGAATGTTGTTCCCGAGTAGCAGCGAGCCCGTGAAATTCGCTGTGAATCTGGCGGGACCACCCGTCAAGCCTAAATACTACCTGATGACCGATAGCGGACAAGTACCGTGAGGGAAAGGTGAAAAGTACCCCGGGAGGGGAGTGAAATAGTACCTGAAACCGTGTGCTTACAAGCCGTCAGAGCCTGAAGTCTCTTTGTGGGGCAGGGTGATGGCGTGCCTTTTGAAGAATGAGCCTGCGAGTTATGCTTCGTGGCGAGGTTAACCTGTGTGGGGTAGCCGTAGCGAAAGCGAGTCCGAATAGGGCGGTGGAGTCGCGGGGTGTAGACCCGAAGCGGAGTGATCTACCCATGGCCAGGGTGAAGCGTCGGTAAGACGTCGTGGAGGCCCGAACCCACCAGGGTTGAAAACCTGGGGGATGAGCTGTGGGTAGGGGTGAAAGGCCAATCAAACTTCGTGATAGCTGGTTCTCCCCGAAATGCATTTAGGTGCAGCGTCGTGTGTTTCTCACCGGAGGTAGAGCACTGGATGGCCTAGGGGGCCGACAAGCTTACCGAAGTCAGCCAAACTCCGAATGCCGGTGAGTGAGAGCGCGGCAGTGAGACTGCGGGGGATAAGCTTCGTGGTCGAGAGGGAAACAGCCCAGATCACCGGCTAAGGCCCCTAAGCGTGCGCTAAGTGGGAAAGGATGTGGGATCGCCCGGACAACCAGGAGGTTGGCTTAGAAGCAGCCACCCTTGAAAGAGTGCGTAATAGCTCACTGGTCAAGTGGTCCTGCGCCGACAATGTAGCGGGGCTCAAGCGCACCGCCGAAGCCGTGGCAATGACACGTAGAGTGTTGTTGGGTAGGGGAGCGTCCTGCATCTGGTGAAGCCCGGGAGTGATTTACGGGTGGAGGGTGTGGGAGTGAGAATGCAGGCATGAGTAGCGAATGCAGAGTGAGAATCTCTGCCGCCGGATGACCAAGGGTTCCTGGGCCAGGTTGTTCCGCCCAGGGTGAGCCGGGACCTAAGGCGAGGCCGTCAGGCGTAGTCGATGGACAACGGGTTGATATTCCCGTGCTCGTGATAGTGCGTCCATGCTGAATCTGGTGATGCTAACCATCCGAACCCACCTCGGCTCCTTCGGGAGTTGTGTTTGTGGGGGAGCGTGGGATCCGATCTGGTAGTAGGCAAGTGATGGGGTGACGCAGGAGGGTAGCTCCGCCACGCGGTGGTTGTCGTGGTGTAAGCCTGTAGCCTGATTTCCTAGGTAAATCCGGGGGATCGTGAAGGGTGAGAGGTGATGCGTAGCCGATTGAGGCGAAGAGGGTGATCCCATGCTGTCGAGAAAAGCCTCTAGCGAGTGCTGTTGCGGCCCGTACCCCAAACCGACACAGGTGGTCAGGTAGAGAATACCGAGGCGATCGAGAGAACTGTGGTTAAGGAATTCGGCAAAATGCCTCCGTAACTTCGGGAGAAGGAGGGCCATCTGCCTTGAGGCCTCTTGCAGGCTAGGGGTGGGTGGTCGCAGAGACCAGGCCCAAGCGACTGTTTACTAAAAACACAGGTCCGTGCGAAGTCGCAAGACGATGTATACGGACTGACGCCTGCCCGGTGCTGGAACGTTAAGAGGACCTGTTAGTCCTTCGGGGCGAAGCGGAGAATTTAAGCGCCAGTAAACGGCGGTGGTAACTATAACCATCCTAAGGTAGCGAAATTCCTTGTCGGGTAAGTTCCGACCTGCACGAATGGCGTAACGACTTGGGCGCTGTCTCGACCACAGACTCGGCGAAATTGCACTACGAGTAAAGATGCTCGTTACGCGCGGCAGGACGGAAAGACCCCGGGACCTTTACTATAGCTTGGTATTGATGCTCGGTTCGGCTTGTGTAGGATAGGTGGGAGACTGTGAAGCGTTCACGCTAGTGGGTGTGGAGTCGTTGTTGAAATACCACTCTGGTCGAATTGGGTGTCTCAACCTCGGGCCATGATCTGGTTCAGGGACAGTGCCTGGTGGGTAGTTTAACTGGGGCGGTTGCCTCCCAAAGAGTAACGGAGGCGCCCAAAGGTTCCCTCAGCCTGGTTGGCAATCAGGTGTTGAGTGTAAGTGCACAAGGGAGCTTGACTGTGAGACTGACGGGTCGAGCAGGGACGAAAGTCGGGACTAGTGATCCGGCACCACCTTGTGGAAGGGGTGTCGCTCAACGGATAAAAGGTACCCCGGGGATAACAGGCTGATCTTGCCCAAGAGTCCATATCGACGGCATGGTTTGGCACCTCGATGTCGGCTCGTCGCATCCTGGGGCTGGAGTAGGTCCCAAGGGTTGGGCTGTTCGCCCATTAAAGCGGTACGCGAGCTGGGTTTAGAACGTCGTGAGACAGTTCGGTCCCTATCCGCCGCGCGCGTTGGAGATTTGAGGAAGGCTGTCCCTAGTACGAGAGGACCGGGACGGACGAACCTCTGGTGTGCCAGTTGTCCCGCCAGGGGCACGGCTGGTTGGCTATGTTCGGGAGGGATAACCGCTGAAGGCATCTAAGCGGGAAGCCTGTTCCAAGATGAGGTCTCCTACCACCTTGAGTGGGTAAGGCTCCCAGGAGATGACTGGGTTGATAGGCCGGAGATGGAAGCCCTGTGAGGGGTGGAGTTGACCGGTACTAATAGGCCGAGGGCTTGCTCACAACATTTTGTTCGCATCCACTGTGTGACCCTGAGCCCACAACCAGTTTTGGTTGTGTGGTGGGTTGAAGAGAAGTTGATAGTGTTGTCGGTGGTCATAGCGTTAGGGAAACGCCCGGTCCCATTCCGAACCCGGTAGCTAAGCCTTTCCGCGCCGATGGTACTGCACTCGACAGGGTGTGGGAGAGTAGGTCGCTGCCGACATTCAACCTTCGAGAGGGGGAGTCCGTTCCGGTGTTGTCACCGTGCGGACTCCCCCTTTTTCTTTTGTCTCCGATCGTCTCCGCCGGCTCCGGCGCGAAGAACGGTCAGCTCGGTGCGGTCGTCCGACCGCGGAAGTGACGGTGTTCCTTTGTACCCTGAGCACGTGACGGACGGGGAACGTCCCGGCAGCGGCCGGGGAGGCGGTGACCGCGGGCGCTCGGAGCGGACCGGCGGTAGCGGCTCCCGCTCCGGCTCCGGCTGGGGCCAGAGCGGCGGCGACCGCGCGCGGAACGACGCCGGCGGACGGTCCGGCGACTCGCGCGGCCGGCGCGACGACCGGGGCGACCGCAAGGGCGGGGACCGGCCGCGCGACGACCGGCCCCGCGCAGGCGGCGGTCCGAACCGCAGCGGCGGCTACCGCGGCACCGATGACGGCGGCACCAACCGTGCGCGTCGGGACTCCGGCGGTTACCGCGGCGACGGGCCACCGGCCCGCGGTCGCCCCGAGTCCGGCGGCAACCAGGGCCGCGGAGGCCGGGACGAGAACCGCGGCGGCGGGTTCCGGGCTCGCGACAAGAGCGACGGCGACCGACGCGAGCGCGACGGTGGTGGCTACCGGGGCCGAAACGACGGTGCCGGCGATCGCAGCCGGAACGACAGCGGCGGCTACCGCGGTCGCGACGACCGTGGCGGCGGCTACCAGGGGCGTAAGGACGACGGCGGTGGCTACCGCGGTCGATCCGAGAGCGATGGCGGCTATCAGGGCCGCAAGGACAGCGGCGGCGGTGACCGCGGCCGGAACGACGGTGGCGGCTACCGCGGTCGTCCCGACAGCGGTGGTGGTTACCAGGGCCGCAAGGACAGCGGCAGCGGCGACCGTGGCCGGAGCGAGGGCGGCGGTGGTTACCGGGGTCGGTCCGACAGCGGTGGCGGTTACCGCGGTCGTGATGACAGCAGCGGTGGTCACCGGGGCCGTAAGGACGATGCCGGCGGCTTCCGCGGCCGCGAGGGCGGCAGCGGTGGTTACCGGGGCCGTGATGACGACTCGCGTGGCCGTGGTCGCGGCGAGTCGGGTGGCGATCGGCCCCGTGAGGGTGGCCGGGGTCGTGGAGATTCCGGCGGCTACCGCGGGCGTGACGACCGGGACCGCCGCGGCGACCAGCGCGGCTCGGGCAGTTCGTGGTCCGCGCGCGACGGCAGGTCAGGTCAGGGCGGCGCGCGCCGCGACGACCGGGACCGCCGTGCCGACGATCGCGGGCCCCGTCGGGACGACCGCGCCCGGGGCGGTGGCTACCGCGGCGGAGACGACCGCGGCGGACGCGGCGGCGAGAGCCGACCGGCGCGTTCTTTCCGCGACAGCGGTGCTCGCCCGTCCGGTGGGCGGGACGAGCGGCCCAGGTCGTTCGACGACCGCGGCGATCGGGGTTCGTCCTCGGCCGGACGTGAGGACCGCGGCTACCGCGGCCGGGACGACCGGGGACGCACCGAGAGGCCAGGTGGCTCGCAGGGCGGCCGTCCGACCCGTGACGGCGACCGGCGCACCGGTGGGTCCTACCGGGACGACCGCGGTGGTCGTCCGTCCCGGGACCGGGATGATCGTGGCGCAAGCCAGGGGCGTGAGCGCCCCGCACGTCCGGTCCGCGACCGGCCGCGTGACGACCGGCCGCGTGGATCCCGGACGGACGGTCCCTCCGAGAATCGGGACGCCGGGCACCGTCCGGCCGATCGCGGTCCCCGGGAGGACGCAGGCAGCACCGGGATCGGGCACGAGCGGCGTCCGGCCGAGCAGGTCGACGGCGACGTCCGTCCCGATGAGCAGGTCGGTCCCGTTCGATCGGAGCCGGACCAGCGACGGTCCGCGACACGGCACGAGGAGCCGTCCGGTGGGCAGGGCTCCGTCGCGGAGAGCACCGGCGTCGTCGCCGACCGGACCGACGCCGTGCCGGACCGGACCGACGCCACGGCGGACCGGACCGATGCTGTGGCGGACCGGGCTGAGGCTTCGTCGGACCGGGCTGACGCGGCGGCGGCGAGCGCCGGTGCGGTGTCGGCGAGCGCCGGTGCTGTGCGGGACAGTGCCGACCACGTCGCGGTGGAGCAGGAGCGGCGCGTCTCGGCAGACGTGACGACCCCGCCGGCACAGGAGCAGGCCGTCACCGAGCGGTCCGCGGAGCAGCGCACCTCCGGGCGGCAGACGCCGCAGCGCGACCGGGGCGATCGCGGGCACCGCGACAACCGGCCCGCACGTCGCGATGACGGCCGCGGTGCGTCCCGGCGGGACTCCCGCGGCGGTCCGTCGGACCACCGGGAGCGTGGGGACCGGGGCGACCGTCCCCGTCGTATCCCCGAGTCCGCCGAGCGGACGTTCGTGACCGAGCCGGATCTCCCGCACTCGGTCTCGGCCGCCGAGCTCGACCCGAGTGTCCGGCGTGACCTGCGCGGCCTGCAGAAGGAAACCGCTGAGAGCGTCGCCCGGCACCTGGTTGCGGCCGGTGTGCTGGTGGACGAGGACCCGGCGCTGGCACTCGAGCACGTCCGGTACGCACGGCGTCGCGCGTCGCGGATCGCCGTGGTGCGCGAGGCAGCCGGGATCGTCGCCTACCACGCCGGTGAGTGGAACGAGGCGCTCGGCGAGTTCCGTGCCGCCCGCCGGATGGGTGGGGGGCCTGGTCACGTCCACGTCATGGCGGACATCGAGCGGGCGCTCGGCCGTCCCGAGCGTGCACTCGACCTCGCGCGCAGCCCCGAGTCGAGGGACCTGGGCCAGGAGGAGCGCATCGAGCTGCTGATCGTCGCGGCCGGTGCCCGGCGTGACCTCGGTGAGTTCGATGCGGCCGTCGTCGGGCTGCAGGTTGCCGAGCTCGACGCCGCTGCCCGCGACCCGTGGAGCTCGCGGCTGTTCTACGCCTACGCCGACAACCTGCTCGCCGCGGGCCGCGAGGCGGACGCCATCCAGTGGTTCGTGCACGCCCACGACGCCGACACCGACGAGCAGACCGACGCCGCCGTCCGGATCGCCGAGCTGACCGGTGAGGAGCTTCCGGCGTCCGACGACGACGATCTGACCATCGGCTACGAGGAGCTGCCGGGCGAAACACCCGACGAGCCGGCCCGCTCCGCTGCGCCCACCGCCGACGAGCCGGTGTCGGCGGACTCCGCCGGGGACACTGTCTCCGTGGAGGGCACTGTCTCCGTCGAGGACCGGGTCGCCGCCGACGAGCCGGTCGCTGCTGACGGGCCGACTCCCGCCGACGGGCGGACGCCCGCTGAGGAGCCGGCTGCTGCCGGCGAGCGTGCTGTGGCCGACGGGGACTCCTCCGCTCCGGGGGAGCCCGTCACCGGCGAGGCCGCCACCGGCGAGGCCGCCACGGGAGAGTCCGGCACCGACGGCCCGACGGCCGTGGACCCCGGGACGGCACGCTCATGACCGACGATCTGCTGTCCCGGCACGACGTTCTGCTCGCCGACCTGGACGGGACCCTCTACCGGGGCCCGGAGGTCGTCCCCGGCGCGCTGGAGGCGGTGCTCGCCGCCGCCGCGCGGGGTGTGCCGACGGTCTACGTCACGAACAACGCCTCCCGCAGCCCCGCGGACGTCGCCGCGCACCTGACCGAGCTGGGCTTCCCGGCCGGGGTCGCCGACGTCCGCACCAGCTCGCAGGCCGGCGCCACGATGCTGGCGGAGCAGCTGCCCGCCGGTGCACCGGTCCTCGTCATCGGTACCGACGCGCTCGCCGACGAGGTCCGGGCACGTGGCCTCACCGTGGTCGGTACGGCGAACGAGGCCGTCGCCGTCGTCCAGGGGCACTCGCCGGACACCGGATGGCGGGTGCTCGCCGAGGCGGTGGTCGCGATTCGGGCCGGTGCGCTGTGGATCGCGACGAACGTCGATCCGACGCTGCCGACCGATCGCGGCCCGCTACCCGGCAACGGCTCCATGGTGCAGGTCGTGCGCACCGCAACCGGTGCGCAGCCGCAGGTCGCGGGCAAGCCCGCCGCGCGGCTGCTGCGCGAGGGGCAGGGCGACGCGACCCGTCCGCTGGTCGTGGGGGACCGGCTGGACACCGACATCGAAGGTGCACACGCGCTGCAGGCGCCGTCGCTGATGGTGCTGACCGGTGTGAACGGGGCCGCCGACCTGCTCGCCGCGCCGCCCGCGCTGCGCCCCACCTATCTCGGTGCGGACATGGCGGCCCTCGGCAGGGACCCGGACGAACTGACGCCCGGGCCGCGCCCGGGCTGGCAGGTGGAGCACGGTCCGGACGGGCTGCGGCTCGCCGGCTCCGGTGAGGGCCCGGAGCCCGCTGTCGACGCCCTCCGCGCGCTGTGCGCGGTCGCCTGGGAGCACGGTGCGAACCGGGTGACCGCCGACGGTGCGGCGGCCGCCGCGGTGCTCGACGAGCTCGGGATCGGCACCTGAGACGCCCGGCCCGTCCGGAGGGACGGGGCGAGCGCGGTGCCCGCGATCGCACCCGGCCGCATTCGACTACCGTGGCCAGCGAGTCCCCCGTCCCCGGAGATCATCGATGAGCGTCCCCACCCCCGGCCCGCGTCCCGGTGACCCGCGGCAGGCGGAAGATCGCCCGGTCGCGGCGCTGCGCGCCGACGTCGAGGCGGCCGTGGCCGGCCTCGACGATCTCGCCGACCGGCCGATCTCCGAGCATCCGGCCGCGTTCGAGCGGGTGCACGGCGCGCTCGGCCGGGCGCTCGGCGCCGGATCGGAACGGGGCTGAGCGTGCCGCCCACCCGCGCACGGCTGGACGCCGAGCTCGTCCGGCGCAAACTCGCCAGGTCCCGGGGCCAGGCCGCCGAGTTCATCGCGGCCGGCCGGGTCACGGTCAACGGGATGCCCGCCGCGAAGCCCGCGACGGTCGTGGAACGGGATGCGCCGGTGGTCGTCCGGCCCGACGACGACGGCCCGGAGTGGGCCTCGCGCGGCGCGAAGAAACTCCTCGGCGCGCTCGACGCCTTCACCACCGTCGACCCGGCGGGGCGGCGCTGCCTGGACGCCGGAGCCTCCACCGGCGGCTTCACCGACGTGCTGCTCGAGCGCGGGGCACGCGAGGTCGTCGCCGTCGACGTCGGCTACGGCCAGCTCGTCTGGCGGCTGCAGTCCGACGAGCGGGTCCGGGTGCACGACCGCACCAACGTCCGCGCGCTGGAACCGGAGCAGATCGGCGGACCCGTGGACCTGACCGTCGCCGACCTGTCGTTCATCTCGTTGCGGACCGTGTTGCCGGCGCTCGCCGCGTGCACCGCCCCCGGCGGGGACCTCCTCCCGATGGTCAAACCGCAGTTCGAGGTCGGCAAGGCGCGGCTCGGCTCCGGCGGCGTCGTCCGCGATCCCGGACTGCGGACCGACGCGCTGCACGGTGTCGCCGCCGCGGCCGGTGAGCACGGCCTGCAGGTGCTCGGCGCCGTGGCCAGCCCGCTGCCCGGCCCGTCCGGCAACGTCGAGTACTTCCTGCACCTGCGACGCCCCGACGGCGACCCCGGGCCCGGTCCCGAGCTCGAACCGATGCTGGCCGCGGCCGTCGCGGACGGACCCGCATGAGGGAGGTCCTGCTCGTCCTGCACACCGGGCGTCCGGCCAACCGCAAGACGGCCCTGCGGGTGATGGGCGAACTCGGCGGACTGGGCCTGCGGACCCGGGTACTGGCCGACGAGTGGGCCGAGATCGGCGCCGATCCCGATGTCCCGGCGCACCTCGCCCCGGTACAGGTGTCGGCCGGCCCGGACTGCGCGACCGGTGCGGAGGCCGTCCTCGTCCTCGGCGGCGACGGGACGCTGTTGCGCGCCGCGGATCTCGCGCGCCCGTCCGGGGTGCCGCTGCTCGGGGTGAACCTGGGGCACGTCGGGTTCCTCGCCGAGGCCGAGGAGGACACCCTCGACGAGGCGCTCGACAAGCTCGCCGCGGGCGCCTACGAGGTCGAGGAGCGGACCACGCTGGAGGCGGTGGTACGGGCCAACGGGCACGTGCTGGGCCGGACCTGGGCGCTGAACGAGGCCGTCGTCGAGAAGACCACCCGAGGCCGGATCCTGGAGGTCGTGCTGGAGGTGGACGGCCGGCCGGTGTCGTCGTTCGGCTGCGACGGCGTGCTGTGCTCCACCCCGACCGGCTCGACCGCGTACGCGTTCTCCGCGGGCGGCCCACTGATCTGGCCACAGGTTCAGGCCCTGCTGGTGGTCCCGAGCAACGCGCACGCACTCTTCGCCCGGCCGCTGGTGATCGCACCGGACAGCGCGGTCGCGATCGAGGTCTCCGCCGAGGGGCCGCCCGCGGTGCTCGACTGCGACGGACGACGGACGATCGCGGTGCCGCCGGGAGCTCGGGTCGAGCTGACCCGGGCCGCCGAGCCGGTGCGGATGGTGCGGCTGGCGGCGCAGCCCTTCGCGGACCGGCTGGTCCGCAAGTTCGATCTTCCGGTCCGCGGCTGGCGCGGCGCACAGCAACGGCGGTCCTCGAACACCTGATCGACCGCTCGCCGCACGGATCCGACCGTACGAACACATGTTCGCCCCTGATCGCGTGTCGGCGATGTTTTCCGTCGGGGTTCGAACGTATGGTCCCACCCATGTTGGCCGAGATGCGGATCCAGGGCCTCGGAGTGATCGACGACGCGACCCTGGAGCTCGACCCGGGCCTGACCGTGCTGACCGGTGAGACGGGTGCGGGAAAGACCATGGTCGTGACCGGGCTGAACCTGCTCGGTGGCGGTCGCGCGGAATCGTCGAGGGTGTCGTCCGGGGCCCGGCGGGCGGTGGTCGAGGGTCGCTTCGCGGCGTCGCCGGGTGCGCTCGAGCTGGCCGAGGAGGTCGGCGCCGAACCGGACGAAGACGGTACGTTGATCGCCGCGCGCACCGTCTCCGCCGACGGGCGGTCACGGGCCCACCTCGGTGGCCGGTCGGTGCCGGTCGGGGTACTCGGCAGGCTGGCCGAGGCGCAGCTGGCGGTGCACGGGCAGAACGACCAGCTGCGGTTGCTGCGCAGCTCCGACCAGCGGGCGCTGCTCGACCGGTTCGCCGGCGAACCGGTGGCGGTCCCGCTGGCCGCGTACCGGGCGATCCGCACCGAATGGACCGGTGTGATCGCCGAGCTGTCCGAGCGCCGGGGCAACGCCCGCCGGCTGGCCCAGGAGGCCGACATGCTGCGGCACGGTCTGGCCGAGATCGAGTCGGTGGATCCGCAGCCGGGGGAGGATCGTGAGCTCGTCGAGCTGGGCCGCCGGATGACCGAGGCCGATGACCTGCGCGCCGCCGCGGAGACCGCGCGGGCCGCGTTGTCCGGGCCGGACGACGGAGAGCTTCCCGGCGCGATCGGGCTGGTCGGGCAGGCGCGCTCGCTCACCGAGGGCAGCGGCGATCCGGCGCTGCAGGAACTGGGGCCACGGCTCGCGGAGGTGCTCGCGATCCTGGCCGACACCGGCGCCGAGCTCTCCGGGTACCTGGACCGGCTCGACGCGGATCCGGAACGGCTCGAACAGGTGCTCGCCCGGCAGGCCGAGCTGCGTTCGCTCACCCGCAAGTACGCCGGCGACACCGACGGGGTGCTGGAGTGGGCGCGCACCGCCCGCGAGCGGCTGAGCGGTCTCGACACCTCCGACGACGCGCTGGCCGCACTCGCCGCCCGCCGGGACGAGCTGGCCGCCGAGCTGGCTCAGCACGCGGCCGCGGTGACCGCGGCACGCACCGAGGCCGCCGGGCGGCTGGCGGAGGCCACCACCGCCGAGCTCGCGGGTCTCGCGATGCGCGACGCCCGGCTGCAGGTCGGTGTCGCGCCGCGCCCGGCCGGCGACTCCGGCCCGGTGCTGGTGGTCGACGGCCGCGAGTGCCACGCCGGCTCCGGCGGCGTCGACGAGATCGAGATCCGGCTCGTCGCGCACGCCGGTGCCGCGGCTCAGCCACTGCACAAGGGGGCATCGGGCGGCGAGCTGTCCCGGGTGATGCTCGCGCTCGAGGTCGCGCTCGCCGGTGCCGATCCGGTACCGACCATGGTGTTCGACGAGGTCGACGCCGGAGTCGGTGGCCGTGCCGCGGTGGAGATCGGCCGCAGGCTGGCCCGGCTCGCCGCCCGGCACCAGGTGATCGTCGTGACGCACCTGCCGCAGGTGGCGGCCTACGCCGATCGGCACTTGGTGGTGCAGAAGGCATCCGGAGCGGGGGTGACCCGATCCAGCGTGCGGCGGCTCGCGGAGGAGGATCGCACCGCGGAGCTGGCGCGGATGCTCGCCGGGATGGACGACACCGACACCGGCCGCGCGCATGCCGAGGAGTTGCTCGCCGCGGCCACCGCGCACCGCGAGGCGGACCGTCGCGAGGAGATCGTCGCGGCCGAGCCCGCGGACCTGGCCGAGGCGCGGTCTCGGCGGGCGGGAGCGTCGTCCTCCGGCGGTGGGGCCCGGCGCCGGCGGGTGCCGCGCGCGGGATAGCCGGGCACCGGCCCGGCGTGCCTTCGCCGTCACAGCCGTCTCACCTGCCACAGTGCGACCCATGAAGCTGTCCGGCCTGCTGCACCGTTCGCGACCGGAGCTGCCGGGCCTGACCGGCCCGGTCCGCACCGACCGCCGTACCGAGGCCTTGCTGCGCCGGCTCAAGCCCGGTGACATCGTCGTCCTCGACCAGGTCGATCTCGACCGTGCCACCGCCGACGCGCTGGTGGCCGCGCGGGTCGCCGCGGTCGTCAACGCCGCACCGTCGATCTCCGGCCGGTTCCCGAACCTCGGCCCGCAGGTGCTGGTCGAGGCCGGTGTCCCGCTGGTCGACGACTGCGGCGCGGACCTGATGCGCGCGGTCAAGGACGGCGCGAAGGTCCGGCTGCACGACGGCGTGCTCTACTCCGGCGAGCAGCCGCTCGGCGAGGGCCGGGTGCAGACCGAGGACACCGTCGCCGACGCACTCGACGAGGCCAAGTCCGGCCTCACCCACCAGCTCGAGGCGTTCGCCGCCAACACCATCGAGTTCATGCGCCGGGAACGCTCGCTGCTGCTCGACGGGCACGGGGTGCCCGAGGTCGACGTCCCGCTCGACGGCAGGCATGTGCTGGTCGTCGCGGCCGGGTTCGAACACACCCGGGTCCTGAAGCGGCTGCGCGCCTACATCAAGGAGTACCGGCCGGTCCTGATCGGGGTCGGGGCGGGCGCCGACGCGCTGATGAACGCGAAGTACAAGCCGGACCTGATCGTCGCCGACCCGTCCGAGGTGTCGAACCAGGCGCTGACCAGCGGGGCCGACGTCGTCGTGCCGGCGTTCCCGGACGGGCACGCGCCCGGCCTGCACCGGGTGCAGGATCTCGGTGCCAGCGCCGTGACGTTCCCGTCGATGGCCAACCCGGAGGACCTCGCCCTGCTGCTCGCCCACCACCACGGTGCGGCGATGATCGTGACCGTCGGGCTGTCCGCGTCGATGGCCGAGTTCCTCGACCGCGGCCGCTCCGGCAGCAACGCCTCCACCTTCCTGACCCGGCTGCAGGCCGGTGGCTCGCTGGTGGACGGCGCACTGATCGCGCAGATGTACCGGAGCCGGTCGTCGTTCGCTCCGTTGCTGCTGCTCGTCGTGGCGGCGATCGTCGCCGTCGTCGTCGCGGTGATGGTGTCCGGGGCCGGTCCCGCAGTGCTGGAATGGGCACGCGGGCTGCTGGAGACCGTGCGGTCCTGGTTCCCGGCGTGATCTCGCGGCGCTACCACCGGATCGCCCTCGTCGCGGTCTTCGTGCTCGCACTCGCCGCCGGTATGGCGATCGCGACCGTCGGGCTGCCGCAACGCATCGCGGCCTCGGTCGCGGCGTCGGCCACGACGAGCGAGGTCGACCAGCTGCGGGCCGAGCGGGACGTGCTCGCCGCCCGGCAGGCCTCGGGCGACGAGTTCACCGCCGGCATCGGGCCGGACGTCGTGCGCGACACGCTGACCGGGGTGCCGGTCACCCTCGTCGCGCTCGGCGCCGAACCGGCCGACACCCGGGCCGTCGCCGAGCTGGTCGCCGCGGCGGGCGGGACGGTCGCCGCGGAGATCGTGCTGACCCCGGCCGTCGCCGACCCGGCCCGTGCCGATCAGCTCCGCGACCTGTCGGCGCAGCTGTTGCCCTCCGGCGCGCAGCTGCCGGCGTCCTCCGAGGCGGGCACGCTCGCCGGTGGGTTGCTGGGAGCCGCACTGCTGGTGCCGGCCGACGGGCCCGCGCCGGACCCGCAGCAGGCGTCCGCGGTGCTGGCCGGTCTCGCCGGTGGCGGGTTCGCCGAGCAGCCGGCCGGGGATCCGGCGGCGGGACGGCTCACCGTCGTCGTCACCGGGGGACCGTTCGAGGGCGTCGACGCCGCCGGCTCGGCCGCCACCGCGACCGAGCTCGCGGTCGAGCTGGACCGCCGCGGCGCGGGAGCGGTGCTGGCCGGCCGGGACGCCGCCCCGCACGGCGCGGTCGGCGCGGCCCGTGTAGCAGGCGATCCGCTCTCCACGGTCGACGGCGTCGGCACCGGCGCCGGCCGGATCGCGACGGTGCTCGCCGTCGCCGAACGCAACGGTGGCGGGACCGGTCACTACGGCTCCGGCGACGGTTCGGAGGGGCCGGTTCCCGCCGTCCCACAGCGATCGGTAGGCTGAAAATCCGTGCAGACTCGCGCCACCCGTCATCTTTTCGTCACCGGTGGGGTCGCTTCCTCACTGGGTAAAGGACTGACCGCCTCGAGCCTCGGTCAGCTGCTCACCGCGCGCGGGCTCCGCGTCACGATGCAGAAGCTCGACCCGTACCTCAACGTGGATCCCGGGACGATGAACCCGTTCCAGCACGGTGAGGTGTTCGTGACCGAGGACGGCGCGGAGACCGACCTCGACATCGGCCACTACGAGCGATTCCTCGACCGGAACCTGCAGGGCCGGGCGAACGTCACCACCGGCCAGGTCTACTCCGAGGTGATAGCCAAGGAACGCCGCGGCGAGTACCTCGGCGACACCGTGCAGGTCATCCCGCACATCACCGGTGAGATCAAGGACCGGGTGCTGGCGATGGCAGCGCCGGACGCCGAGGGGATCGCCCCGGACGTCGTCATCACCGAGGTCGGCGGCACGATCGGCGACATCGAGTCGCTGCCCTTCGTCGAGGCCGCTCGCCAGGTCCGGCACGAGGTGGGCCGGGACAACTGCTTCTTCCTGCACGTCTCGCTGGTGCCCTACCTGGCGCCGTCCGGCGAGCTGAAGACGAAGCCGACCCAGCACTCGGTCGCCGCCCTGCGCAACATCGGTATCCAGCCCGACGCGCTGGTGCTGCGCGCCGACCGCGAAATCCCGGACGCGATGAAGCGCAAGATCTCGCTGATGTGCGACGTGGAGCTCGACGGCGTCGCCGCCGCGCCGGACGCGCCGTCGATCTACGACATCCCGAAGGTGCTGCACGGCGAGGGCCTCGACGCCTACGTCGTCCGCCGACTCGGGCTGCCGTTCCGCGACGTGGACTGGACGGTGTGGGGCGACCTGCTCGACCGCGTCCACCACCCGCAGGAGACCGCGACGATCGCGCTGGTCGGCAAGTACGTCGACCTGCCCGACGCGTACCTGTCGGTGACCGAGGCGCTGCGCGCCGGCGGGTTCGCCCACCATGCGAAGGTCACCATCCGCTGGGTGCCGTCGGACGCCTGTGAGACCCCGGCCGGTGCGGCCGAGGCGCTCGACGGGGTGGACGCCGTGCTGGTGCCGGGCGGGTTCGGTATCCGCGGCATCGAGGGCAAGCTCGGCGCGATCACGCACGCACGTACCCGGCGGATCCCCACCCTCGGGCTGTGCCTCGGCCTGCAGTGCATGGTGATCGAGACCGCGCGCAGCATCGCCGGGCTGGACGGCGCGAGCTCGTCGGAGTTCGACCCGGAGACCCCGCATGCGGTGATCTCGACGATGGCGACCCAGCGCGACGTCGTCGCCGGCGAGCGCGACATGGGCGGCACGATGCGGCTCGGGGCATACCCGGCGCTGCTCGAGCCGGGATCGGTGGTCGCGAAGGCGTACGGGACCCGTGAGGTCTCCGAACGGCACCGGCACCGCTTCGAGGTGAACAACGACTACCGGCAGCGGCTGACCGATGCCGGTCTCGTGTTCGGGACCTCGCCGGACGGCTCCCTGGTCGAGTTCGTGGAGCTGCCGGAGACCGAGCACCCGTTCTTCGTCGGCACCCAGGCGCATCCGGAGCTGAAGAGCCGGCCGACCCGGCCGCATCCGCTGTTCGCGGCGTTCATCCGTGCCGCGCTGCGTTACCGGGCCGAGGAGCGGCTGCCGGTGGAGCTGCCCGGGCGGCACGGGAGCGTGGCCGAGGAGGCCGGCGCCGGGGAAGCCGGGGCCGCGCAGACCGGTGCCGGACAGACCGGTGCCGGACAGTCCGGTGCCGGACAGTCCGGTGCTGGGCAGGCCGGTACCGGGGAGGTCGGCGTCGAGGCGGGCAGCAACGGCGTCGCCCCGGCGGAGCGGACCGCCGGCCCGAGCTGACGGGCACCCGCCGACGGCCCGGCTCGCGTCGACGATCACTGCTGCCGGGTTCGTCCCGGTTCCTGACCAGTACCGGTCCGACGGGATCGACGTCGTGACCGGTACGGGGGAACGTTGTTGCGCGGCAGGCTCGTGGCGGAGCAGTAGTGTTCCGTGGGGTGAAGATCAGGCGCTGGCCGGTCCCCGGCCCCACGTCCCCGGTCGTCGGCTCGTGACCCGCCCGGGAGAGCACGACTTCCCGGTCCGCTCGGCCACCGACATCTACTCGGGCCGGGTCATGGCGCTGCGCTCGGACCGAGTCGTCATGCCCGGTGGGCGGGTCGCCACCCGGGAGATCCTGGAGCACCCGGGCGCGGTCGCGGTGCTCGCCGTCGACGAGCAGCGGCGGGTCCGGATGCTGTACCAGTACCGGCACGCCGTGCGGCGCCGGCTCTGGGAGCTCCCGGCCGGGCTGCTGGACGTCGCGGGGGAGGACCCCGTCGTCACTGCCGGGCGTGAGCTCACCGAGGAGGCCGGACTGTCGGCGACCGACTGGGCGGTGCTGCTCGACGTCGTCCCGTCGCCGGGTTTCTCCGACGAGTCGGTCCGGATCTTCCTGGCCCGCGGGCTCACCGAGGAGCCGCGCCCGGACCTGGGTGACGACGAGGAGGCCGATCTCGAGCTGCGCTGGATCCCGCTCGACGAGGCCGTCGCGATGGTGTTCGCCGGTGAGATCGTCAACGCGGTCACCTGTGCCGGGCTGCTCGCCGCCCGGTCGGTGCTGGCCGGGGAGGCCGAGCCGCGCCCGGTCGGGACCGAGTGGGTGGACCGGCCGGAGCGTTTCGCGCGCCGCCGCGACGGCGACGACTGAGCCGGATCAGGGCCGCAGCGGGCGACCGGCCGGGTCGGTCGGGCTGCCGCCCAGGATCACGATCCCGTCGACGAACGACCAGATCGCGCCGAGCCCGAAGGTGACCAGCGTGACCACCAGCTGCGCCACCGCCAGACCGGTGTGCCCGGTGTAGAACCGGCCGACGCCGAACGGCAGGAACAGCTGCAGCAGACCGCCGACGGTCCGCTGCCGGTCCGAGTACGGCCGCCCCGAGTAGGGCTCCCTGCCGAACGGGGCCGCCTGGTCGTATCCGGCGTACGCGCCGTAGGCGGGCGGGCCGGGATGCGGCGGGTAGCTGCCTGCATAGGGGACGGCGGCCGGCGGCGGGGCGGCGAAGGCCGCGCCGCTCGCCCAGCCCGGGCCGGGCGGTGGCGCGGGCCACGCCGGGTGCCGGCCCGCTCCCGGTGGCTGCCCGGCATCGGGGGCGGGCGGCGCCCCCGGGGAGTGCGGGGTACCGAAGTGCGGGGCGCCGGGGGAGTGCGGGGCGCCTGGGGACGACGGGGCGTCGGGGACCTGACCGAGGCCCGGCGCGTACGGCATGCCCGGTGTGTAGGGCGTGCCCGGTGCGTACGCCGTGCCCGGGGTGTGCGAGGTGCCCGTGGTGCCCGTGGTGTCTGAGCTGCTCGGGGTGCGCTGCGCGACAGTGACATCCGCGCCTCCGCCCGGCGCGGGGGCCGCCGCGTCCGGGACCGGGCCAGGGAGGTCGGTGAACAGCTCGGCCAGCTCGGCCGGGGTCGTCGCGGCACGAGCCCGGCGGACCCGCTCGTCGTACTCGTCGATCTGCAGCCGCCCGGCGGTGTAGTGCGCGGACAGCGCCCGGACCACCTGCTCCTGCTCGGCATAGCCGATCGCACGCTCCCCGCCTGTGCCCATGACACCGACGGTAGCCCCCGACCCTCCCGGGGAGGGCGGGTGCCGGTCAGCTGTGGAACGACACGCTGCGGCAGGCGAGGTGCACCGCGAGCCGCTCGTCCGGGTCGCCGAGGTCGATGCCCAGCAGGTCGCGGATCCGGTCCACCCGGGTCGCGACGGTGTTGCGGTGCACGCCCAGTACCGCGGCCGTCTCGGTGAGTGACGACTCGGCGTCCAGGAACGTGGTGAGGGTCCTGATCAGGTCGCCCGGCCGCCCCTGCAGTGGTTCCAGCATCGACCTGGCCGCCGGGAGGAAGGTGTCGGTGCGGGTCCAGGCCAGCAGCAGCGCGCCCAGACCGAGCCGGTCGACGTGCACGAACCGGCCGCTCGCCGAGCGCTCGGCGGCCAGCCGGGCGGCGTCCCCGGCCTCACCGAGGCTGCGGGCGAGCCCGGCGGCGTCGCGATGCACCCGGCCGACCCCGGTCGAGGTCGGCAGCGAGGTGCGCAGCAGCCACTGCGCGCGGCGCGCCGCCGTGGCGTGCTGCTGCAACTCGGTGGCACCCGGCTCGTGCGCGAACGTCGTCCACGCACTCCATCCCGAACCCAGCTCGACGACCACGGCGCGCAGCCGCGCCGACTCCATCGCGCGCAGCACCCGCTCCCGGGCCGCGACGGCGTCGACCGACGGCGGCACGTCCATCCGGATACCGATGTGCCATCCGTCCAGCGACCACCCGGCGTCCAGGGCCCTGCGGCGCAACGCGGCCGGTACCGGATCACCGGCCTGCAGGATCTCCGAGAGCAGCGCGGTGCGCAGCCGGGCGTCGCGCTCGACGGTCAGCCGCTGCTCGGCCATCCGCTGCCGGACCGTCCCGGCGGCGACACCCAGCGCGGCCCGCACCGCCGCCGTCTCGGCGGGCACACCCACCGGCACCGCAGCGGCGAGCCTGCCGCCCGGCGGCTCCGGGCCGAGCGGCACCTCGAGCAGCGCCGGCTCCTCCGGCGGCTCGCCCGTCCCGGCGACGACCGAGCCTGCCGGGTCGAGCAGCCACACCGGATGCCGCCAGGTCCTGGCCAGCTCGGCGACCAGCGCATCCACCCCACCGGAGGCGGTCGCGCAGGCCGCAGCGGTGCGGGTCACCAGCGCAGCGATCACCCGATCGCTCTCGTGCAGCAGCCGGGCCGCGGCCAGCGCGGCGGCCAGCGCATCGTCGGCGCCGAACACCGGCAACCCGATCCGTTCGGCGAGCAGCCGGGTCGCGGGCTGCAGCGGCTCGGCTCCGGCGAGCAGCACCGCGGCCACGCCGGCCGCGACCGCGCGCCGGAGCAGCACGTCGAGATGCCAGTCGTCGCGGGGCGCGGACACCACGACGGCGAGCAGCGCACCGCCTGCCGCCGCCGGGTCGCCGTGCACGTCCGCCGTCGTCACGACGCTCTCGATGCGGGCCGCACCGGGGGCACCGCCGGCCAGTGGCAGCACCGCAGCCCAGTCCGGGTGGGCGAGCAGGCCGGCCAGCTCGAGACCGTTCACCGGATCGCCTCCGGTGCAACGGGTCGCCCCAGCCCGAACGCCTCCGGGCCGACGTGCCGGTGGGCGTCCGCCCTGGCCGCCCACCAGGGCGGAGCCGGCAGTACCAGGACGAGTACGTCGTCGCCGGTGCGGACGGCGTCGGTGGCGATCGGGGCGGCTGAGCGCCGGTGCAGCAGCACGATCAGCTCCGGTGACGCGGCCACCGGCTCACCGTCGGTGAGCACCAGCAGGTACTCGTTCTCGGCCTCCACCCGCAGCACGCCGGTGCCGCCGCCGTCGACGGTCACGGTGGCCCGCCCGAACCGGGCACCCGGCGCCCGCCGGACGTCGACGACGCGTCCGGCACCGGCCGGGAAGCCCTCCAGAGCGGCGGCGACCCGCTCGGGGGCCGGCGTGTCGCCGAGCCCGGCGTGCGCGCGGCCCAGGCGCAGCGCGCGGCCCAGCGTGCCCAGGCAGGCGTCGTGCAGGGCGTCCGATGCCGGTGCGGCGGCCATCGCGGTGCCCGCCCAGCCGCCAGCCTGCGCCACGAACGACCGGACCGTCAGCTCGGTGCCGACCGGGTCGCCGCCGTCCACGACGACGGTCCGGCCGACCGGCTCCACCAGCGCCATCGGCGTCACCGAGCCGCCCGAGACGATCCGGGTGAGCTGGTCGACCCGGGGCAGCGCCCGGCCCATGAGATCGGCGTCGACCAGTGGCAGCCCCAGCTCGCAGGCCAGCGGGATCGGCAGCACACCGTTCAGCCCGGCGGCCTCCAGCGGCATCACCGCTGCGGGCTGCACCCCGGTCCAGCGGACCAGGGCACGGACCGCGTCAGCCAGCTCGCGGCCCGAGGGCAGCTTCTCGTTCAGCACCCGGGTGCCGCCCAGCATCCCGACCGGGGTCACCGGGGCGTCGCCGAGCTCGGCGGGGGAGTGCAGCCGCACCGAGCGGTCGCGCAGCGCCGAGCGCAGCACGTGCGTGTAGACCCCGGCGTCCCCGCCGCCGCCGGAGCCGAGCAGCGTCAGCCCGGCGACCAACGGGTCGACGTCCGCAGCGGTCAGCTCCACGGTCGCCGATCCTGCCAGTGCGGGCGGCGGCGCACCGGTGGTGCGGTCAGACCCGATCGGTCGCGCGGTCCCGCTCGACCGGCACGAACGGCACGTCCAGCCCGAAACAGGCCGGGCCGAACACCGCGAGTGCCTCCGGGGTGCGCATCATGTCCGGGGTGGAGATCCCGACGACGACCACCCGTTGGCCGTAGCGCAGCGCCTCGGTGGTGATCGGCTCGCCGGACTCGGCCTCCAGCACGCAGATCAGGTCGGGGACGACGGCGACCGTCTCTCCGTCGACGGTCGCGACCAGGGTCTCGTTCTGGAACACGGTGTGCAGCTCGGCGCCGCCGTCGAAGGCCGCGAACCGGGCGCTGCCGCGGGCGAACCCGTCGACGGTGCGCCGCTCGACGTCGGTGACCTTCCCGGCGAACAGCACCCGCAGGTGCCGGTAGAGGGTCGGGGCGAGGGTCTCGGCGATCGCGCTGACCGGGTCGTGCAGCCGCTCGCGGGCCTCCCTGATCGCCCGGCCGAGCCGCAGCGCCAGGGTGAGGGTGTGCGGGATCGCGGTGCGCCGCACGTCGTGCCCGGACATCGGGTACTCGGCGATCAGCGCGGAGCCGCCCATTCGGATCGCCGTGCCGCGGGCCAGGTACTCCATCCGATGGTTGTCGGCGCCGGTGTCGATCAGCACCGACTCCCCGTGGTCGCCCGCGACGACCATCGGGGACCCGGCGACCCCGTAGACGCCGAACGTCTCCATCTGCAACTCGGGGAACGCCCGGCCCATCCCGTCGGCGTCGATCACCGGGAGCCCGGTCCTGGCGGCGACCAGCAGCGGGATCATCGAGTTGATGCCACCGCACTCCATCGGGATGGTCGCGTCCGCGGTGCGGCCCAGATGCGCTTCGAGCCGGCGCAGCGCGAGCACCGGCTCCTCCCCGCGCGGGATCTTCTCGATCATGACCGTGGGGGCGCCCATCATCGCGGTGGCGATGACGAACGCCTCGTCGGCGAGGTCGGCCGGATCGTGTGGGTCGAGCACCGTCACCGGACCGTGCTCACGCATCGCCTGTTCGACCATCAGCCTGCCGATGTAGGGATCGCCGCCACCGCCGGTGCCCAGCAGCGCCGCGCCGCGGGCCAGGTCGGGCAGGTCGTCGGGGGTCAGGGTCCAGCTCACGCGGTTCCTCCTGGTGCGCCGACCCGCACCGGGTCGGTGTCGTAGCCGAAGTAGCGGGGTCCGACGACGGCGAGCGCGGCCGGGGTGTGCCAGCGCGGGTCCGCCGGGGCGCCGAGAACACTGACCCGGTGCCCGAAGCGCAGCGCCTCGGTGGTGACCGGCTCACCGGTCGCGGTGTCCAGCACCATGATCAGATCGGGGGTGGTGGTGACGATCCGGCCGTCGACCTCGGCCAGCAGGTGCTCGTTCTGGAAGCGGAGCAGGCAGTCGCCGCCGTCGCCGGTGATCCGGGCCTCACCGCGGGCGAAGCCGGTGGTGGTGCGCCGGGCGACGTCGACGACCTTGCCGGTGTGCAGCACCGTCCCACCGGTCTCGGTGGCGACCGCGGCCACCGGGTCATCGAGCCCGGCCCTGGCCGCGGCGATCGCGCGCCCGATCCGGACGCAGAGCCCGAGCGTCCCGCCGATCAGCGTCTCCCTGGCCTGCGCGCCGGTCATCGGATAGTTCGCGATGATCGCGGTGCAGCCCATGGTGATCGTCATCGACCGCGCCAGATCCTCCGCCCACTTCGCGGTGGGGCAGGTCAGCACGCCGGTGTTGCCCTGCTCGTCGGTGATCGACATCGGGGTGGCGGGCACCCCGGCGATCCCGGGCAGCACCATCTGCAGCTCCGGGAACGCCCGGCCCATCCCGTCCCCGTCGACCAGCGGGAGGCCGAGCAGTGCGGCCCCGGCGACCGGCAGCGTCGAGTTGATCCCGCCGGCCTCGATGCAGGCGACGTGCGTCGGGGTGCGCCCGAGGTGCTCGGCCAGCGTGGTGACGGCCCGCCCGATCTCGGCGTAGGCGGGCAGCTTCTCCACACTCACGGTGGGTGCGCCCATCTGCGCGACCGGCAGCACACAGGCGTCGTCGGGAAGATCCTCGGGCCGGACCAGCGGGACCGGGCCGTGCTCGCGCAGGGCCTGCTCGGCCAGCAGCCGTCCCAGGTAGGGGTCCCCGCCGCCGCCGGTGCCCAGTACCGCGGCGCCGCGGGCGAGATCGGGCATGTCCTCGACGTCGAGGACCGGCCGGACCGGCGGCGCGATGACGCTCGCAGCCGGCGACTCCGGGAACCAGGCCGCGTTCATCGGGCGCTCGCCCGCTCCAGCCGCAGGTCCCCGACCGCCTTCGCGCGGATCCGGGTGGCGTTGCCGGGCAGGTAGGGGATCGGGACCTCGTCGAAGTCGACGAGTGCAACGGTCGCCGGATCGGCACCGGAGGCCACCGCACGGTCGACCGCCTCCTGCCTGGCCTCGTCGACGACGGCGTCGCGGCGGCCGGGCGCGATCGCGTAGACCCGGTCGACCTCGCCGCCGACCTGCGCGATCGCCGCGCCGATCGCGTTCGCCACCGCGAAGTTCTCCGGCCGGTGTACGGCGCCCAGCCCGGGGAACCCGTCGGGCAGCAGCACCGATCCGCCGCCCACCGCGACGACCGGGAGCGGATCGGCGGAGATCCGCATCCGGTCCACGACGTCGGCGACGTCGGTCGCGATCCGGTCCAGCGCGGCGGCCACCAGATCCGGCGCGAGATCGGCGACCAGGGAGCCGTCGCCGATCTCGGCGCGGCCCGCCGCGACCGCGATGTCGGTGGCGGTCAGTGTGTCCCCGCCGAAGACCAGTGCCTTCTCGGTCAGCCGGTAGCCGACCGAGTCCGGCCCGACCGTCACCGCGCCGTCCGAGCGGACCAGCGAGCCGCCACCGATCCCGACGCTCAGCACGTCGGGCATCCGGAAGTTGGTGCGGACCCCGGCGACGCTCACCTCCACCGCGGCCTCCCGGGGGAACCCGTGGGTGAGCACGCCGACGTCGGTGGTGGTCCCGCCGACGTCGACGACCGCGCAGCTGCCGAGCCCGGACAGCACGGCCGCACCGCGCATCGAGTTCGTCGGCCCGGAGGCGAAGGTGGCCACCGGGTAGCGGCGGGTGTAGCCGACGTCCATCAGAGTGCCGTCGTTCTGGCTGAGGTAGAGCGGTGCGGCGATGCCGGCGCCGGAGACGGCGCCGGCGAGTGCGTCGACGATGTGCGCCGCGAGCTCGCGCAACGCGGCGTTGATGATCGTCGCGTTCTCCCGCTCCAGCAGGCCGACCCGGCCGATCTCGTGCGAGAGCGAGACCGGGACGTCCGGGCCGAGCTCCTCGGCGAGAATCTCCGCGGCGCGCACCTCGAACTCGCTGTTGACCGGGGAGAACACCGACGACACCGCGACCGAGCGGACCCCGTGCGCGGCCATGTCGGCGGCGTGCAGCCGGATCTCGTCCGGGTCGAGCGCCGAGATGTGCCTGCCGTCGAACTCGTGGCCGCCGTGCGCGAGATAGGACCGGCCGGAGATCGCGCCGATCAGTCGCTGCGGCCAGTCGACCATCGGCGGCAGCGCCGCCGTGGCCGGGAGGCCGAGCCGCAGCGCCGCGGTCGGGGCCAGCCGCCGGGCCTCGACGAGCGCATTCACGAAGTGCGTGGTCCCGATCATCACCGCCTCCACGTCCGACGGGGTGAACGGGTGGCGCTGCTGCAGCCCGGCGAGCGCGCCGACGATGCCGGAGGTGACGTCGTCGGTGGTCGAGGACTTGACGGCCGCCAGCACCCGGCCCGGGCCGGAACCGCTCGCGTCGTCGCCGAGCAGGACGGCGTCGGTGTTGGTGCCGCCGACGTCGATGCCGATACGCATGGAAAAGGGACCTCCAGGGTGAGTCCGCTCAGGGACGGACGGGTGCGGTGCTGCGCTGCGGAAGCTCGGTCCGGGACTCGCCGAACCCGCGGATCAGGCCCGCCTTGCCGGCGACGACGTAGAGCACGAACGCGACGACGATCGAGTTGATGCTGGGCAGGCCGATCTCCACCAGGCCGCCGACCAGGCCCGCGACCACCCAGATCAGCAGCGTCGCCGGAACCCAGGTGGGCGAGGTCGGCGGCAGCTCGCCGCGCTCCCGGGAACGCTCCAGGTCCCCGCGCCAGCGCTTCACCACGAAGTACTCGGCGACCATGATCCCGGCGATCGGCGGGAACGCGATGCCCAGCAGCGACAGGAACCCGGTGAACTGGCCGAGTATGCCGCCCGCCGCCAGCGCCGAGCCGACGACGCCGAGCAGGAACGTGGCCAGCGGCCGGTTGACGGTGCGCCCCAGCACGGTGCCCGCGAAGTTCACCACGCCCAGACCCGCCGAGTAGAGGTTCCAGTCGTTGATCTTCAGGGTGCCCAGGATGATGATCAGCGTTCCGATCCAGCCGACCGACGACGTGACGATCATGATGATGTCGTCGGAGCGGATCGCGTGCGCCAGCAGGACACCGGACATGCCGATCAGCCACTGGCCGAGTGTGAAGCCGACGACGGTCTGCTTCACGACGTCGGCGGAGCTGCGGTTGAACCGGGTCATGTCCGGGGTGATGATCGCGCCGACGATGAACCCGCCCGCGACGAGCGTGGTGGCTTCCACCATCGACAGCGCGGGACCCGGTGGCGGGCTCGCCGTCAGCGCGCCGAGGTCGTGGCCCAGCAGCACGCTCCCGATCGACCAGCAGACCAGCGCCAGGAACGCGGGCACCGTGATGTAGGCGACCCACTGCATGGAGCCGAAGCCCCACAGCACGATCATCGTGACCGCCAGTCCGAAGACCAGCGACCAGGCCCAGGCCGGCAGCCCGCCGATCAGCGTGACCAGGCCCTCGGCGGAGACCCCGGACTGGATGCCGAACCAGCCGACCAGGCTGATCCCGATCGCGACGCCGATCAGTGCGCTCCCGCCCTGGCCGAACCCGGTCCACCGGGCCAGCACCGAGGTGTTCAGGCCCTCGCGGCAGCCGATGATCCCGACGCCGATCGCGACGATCTCCAGGATCACCGCGCCGAGGGTGAAGGCGATGAAGGCGTCCCAGAACCCCATCCCGAAGCCGAGCGTCGACCCGAGCAGGAACTGGCTCAGCGCCGACACCTGCCCGAAGCGCTGCACCGCGACGCTCCACCAGGAGTACCGGGCGTGCGCAGGCACCCTGGCCAGTGCGTAGTCGTCCGTGCCGACCCCACCGCTCATGGCTGTTCTCCCTCGGCCCTCGTGCGGGTGATGGTCGGCAACGCTAGGTGCAGGTCGGAGCCCGGTCACGGGTCACTGTGTGGAATCGGACGGCCCCGACTGTGCAGAGTGCACTCCTCGCGCCGGACGGGCGCGGGCGTCCTAGGCTCGGCCCATGCGCTTCGGACTCTTCGTGCCCCAGGGCTGGCGACTCGATCTCGTCGGTATCGACACCAACGCCCAGTGGGACGTCATGCGTGGCCTCGCCGAGTACGCCGACCGCGGCGACGTGTGGGAGTCGGTGTGGGTCTACGACCACTTCCACACCGTTCCGGCGCCGACCGACGAGGCCTGTCACGAGGCGTGGAGCCTGATGGCCGCGTTCGCCGCCAGCACCGAGCGGGTGCGGCTCGGCCAGATGTGCACCTGCATGGCCTACCGCAACCCCGCCTACCTGGCGAAGGTCGCCGCCACCTGCGACGTCATCTCCAAGGGCCGGGTCGAGATGGGCATCGGCGGCGGCTGGTACGAGCACGAGTGGCGGGCCTACGGCTACGGGTTCCCGCGCCCCGGCGTCCGGCTCGGGATGCTCGACGAGGGCGTGCAGATCTTCGCGCAGGCGTGGCGGGAGGGCCGGGTCAGCCTGGACGGGAAGCACTACCAGGTCGACGACGCGATCGTCGCACCGAAGCCGCTGCAGGACGGCGGCATCCCGCTCTGGATCGCCGGCGGCGGGGAGAAGGTCACGCTGAAGATCGCCGCGAAGTACGCGCAGTACACCAACTTCGACGGCACTCCCGAGGGGTTCGCGCACAAGTCCGAGATCCTCGCCGGGCACTGCCGCGAGCTCGGCACCGACTTCGACGCGATCGTCCGGTCGTCGAACTACAACATCGCGATCGGCCGCACCGAGGACGAGGTGGAGGACCGGCTGCAGCAGCTCGTCGCCCGGCTGGAGCCGCTGGTCGGGAAGGAGAAGGCGCAGGGTGCGCTCGGCGCGTTCCGCGGGATGCCCGGCTGTGGCACGCCCGAGCAGATCATCGAGAAGCTCTCGGTGTTGCGGGACAAGGGCATGAGCTACGCGATCTGCTACTTCCCGGAGGCCGCCTACGACCGGTCCGGGATCGAGCTGTTCGAGCGCGAGGTCGTCCCGGCGCTGCGGGGCTGAGCCGGTGGTGCCGTCGCCGGAGCAGGTCGTCGAGGACTATCTCGGGCATCTCGCCGTCGAGCGCGGGCGGGCGCAGAACACGCTGCGCTCGTACCGGCTCGACCTGGACCGCTACACCGAGCACCTGGCGTCGGCGGGCCGGAGCGATATCGCCGCGGTGCGCGAGGCCGACGTGTCGGCGTTCGTGACGGCGCTGCGGACCGGGGAGCGGCCGCTCGCGGCGTCCTCGACGGCGCGGGCGCTGGCGGCGGTGCGCGGGCTGCACCGGTTCGCCGTCCGGGAGGGGATCGTCCCGGCCGACGTCGCGGCCGCCGTCGCACCACCGTCGCTGCCGTCCCGGCTGCCGAAGGCGCTCTCGGTGGACCAGGTCGACCAGCTCCTCGCCGGCTGCGTGTCCGACGGGCCGATCGGGCTGCGGGACCGGGCGCTGCTGGAGCTGCTCTACTCCACCGGCGCCCGGATCTCCGAGATCGTCGGCGCCGATCTCGACGACCTCGATCCCGACGCCCGAACGATCCTGTTGCACGGCAAGGGGAACAAGCAGCGGATCGTGCCGGTCGGACGGCCGGCGCTGGCCGCCGTCGACGCCTACCGGGTGCGCGCTCGTCCGGACCTGGCCACCCGCGGCGCCGGGAGCCCGGCGCTGCTGCTCAACGCCCGTGGCGCCCGACTGTCCCGGCAGAGCGCGTGGCACGTGCTGCGCGGGGCCGCCGAGGCGTCCGGGCTGGAGCAGGCGGTGGTGGCGTCGGTGTCCCCGCACACCCTGCGGCACTGCTTCGCGACGCATCTGCTCTCCGGCGGGGCGGACGTGCGCGTGGTGCAGGAGCTGCTCGGGCACTCCTCGGTCGCGACGACCCAGGTCTACACCCACGTCACGGTGGACACGCTGCGCGAGGTCTACGCCACCGCACATCCGCGCGCCCGCGGCTGATCACGGATCGGGAACCGGATGCGTCGGTCACCGAACGTCCCGGTTCCCGATCCGTGATCACCCGGGTTCGCGGGCGCGAACGGTTGCGCCGGATCCGGGCCGGGCCCTGGGAGGGGTGGGCAGGGTCGGGGGATGGATCCGGCACGGGTGCTGCGGGAACAGGACGGCGTGCTCACCGCCGCCCAGGCCGGGGCGTGCGGGATCTCGGCGCAGGCCGCCCGGCGGCGGATCGCGGCCGGGCGGTGGTCGGCGCCCTTCCCGGGCGTGTTCCACGACCGCGGGCACCGGTACGGGCCGCGGGCCCGGATACGCGCGGCCGGGCTGTGGTCCGGGGGCGTGGTGTCCGGACCGGCGGCGGCGTGGTGGTGGGGGATGCTCGACGCGGTGCCCGCGGTCGTCGACGTCACGGTGCCCCGGAGCAGACGCCGGCGGGCGCGGCCCGCGGTCCGGGTGCGGCGGCGCGATCTCGATCCCGCCGACCGGGTGCTGCGTCACGGTCTCGGGGTCACCGGCCGCCCGCTGACGGTGCTGGAGACCGCGGCCGTCCTTGACGACGGAGCGGCACTGCTCGACCGGGCCCTGCAACGATGGGTCACCTTCGATGCGCTGCACACCGCCTGGTGCCGGATGGCCGGGGCCACCGGCGCCCACCGGGCCCGGGAGCTGCTCGTCGCCGCGGCCGATCGGGCCGGGTCGGGTGCGGAACGCCGGCTGGTCCGATTGCTCCGCGCCGCCGGTATCGACGGGTGGGTGCTCGGCCACCGGATCGGCCCCTACGAGCTGGATCTCGCGTTCCCGGCGATCCGGCTCGGCGTCGAGTTCGACGGCTGGGCCTGGCACAGCGACGTCGTCCGGTTCCGCAACGACCGCCGCAAGGGCAACGAGCTCGCCAACGCCGGCTGGACGGTGCTGCGGGTGACCTGGCACGACCTGGACACCGCGCCCGGCCGGGTCCTCGCCCAGATCCGGCAGGCGCTGCGCCGGGCCGGCTGATCACGAATCGGGAACCAGGACGTTCGGTGACCGAGCGCCTCGGTTCCCGATTCGTGATCACCCGACCCGGCGGCGGGGACCGTCGGCGAGGGGACTACCTTCCGGAACCGATGCGATACGGAGTGTGGGTCGTCGGGGTCGTGGCGTGCCTGGTGATGGCCGGGTGCGGCAGCAGCGGACCCGAGCAGCAGGAGAACGTCGACGACCGGATCGACGGCGCCGTCTCCCGGGTCGAGATCGACTCGGATGCGGGTTCGGTGCGGCTGGTCGCCGGTGCGGAGTCCTCGGTCGCGCAGGACCTGCGCTGGACCGGGGACGCGAAGCCGCAGGTCGATCACCGGCTCGACGGCGACATCCTGCGGATCACCGCACGCTGCCCGGGCTCCGGTACCGACCGTTGCCAGGCGGGTCTGGTGGTCACCGTGCCGGCCGAGGCGTCCTCCAGGGTGGAGCTGTCCGCCGGCGGGATCGAGGTCTCCGGCCTGACCGGCGAGCAGGACGTCCGGACCAGCGCCGGTGGGGTCACCGGCACCGGTCTCGGCCCGGGTTCGGTCACCGCGTCGTCCACGGCGGGTGAGGTCGATCTCCGCTTCGCCGAGGCGCCCCCGGAGGTGGACGCGGAGTCGACGGCCGGGGCGGTGGAGATCCGGGTGCCGATCGGGCCCGCCTACTGGGTCACCGCCGAGACGACCGCGGGCAGCAGCACCGTCGAGGTCCCCGACCAGCCGGGCGCCGACCACCGCATCAACGCGCGCAGCACGGCCGGGAGCGTGTCGGTCCTGCCGGGCTGAGGTGCACGGCGACACGCCGGGCCCGGGCGCCGGGGAACCGCCACGTTGCGCGGGTAAGGTTGCGATATCAGTTCGCGAGGTGCACGGCGAGGCGTGTTGCCGCACGTGGGGGCGGTTCCTACAGTGCGGGTCCGGATCAGTGCAGTTGACCCAGGACTCGGTACGCACCCCACGACGAGACCGGAGACCGCATGAACCCGACGCGGCCGGAACCCCAGGACCGGCACGACGACTCGGCCGACGAGTCGTCGCCGACCCCGGGGCGAGGCATTCCCCGCACCAGCAGCCGTGCGCCGGAACCGGCGCCGCTGACCGTGCACGGCCCGGCCCGGGTGATCGCCGTGGCGAACCAGAAGGGCGGCGTCGGCAAGACGACGTCCACCATCAACCTCGGTGCCGCGCTCGCCGAGTACGGCCGCAAGGTGCTGCTCGTCGACTTCGACCCGCAGGGTGCGCTGTCGGTGGGGCTCGGTGTGCAGCCGCACCAGCTCGAGGCGACGGTCTACAACCTGCTGATGGAGCGCGGCGTCGAGGCCGACGAGGTGCTGCAGGACACCGGCGTCGAGAACATGGACCTGCTGCCGTCCAACATCGACCTGTCCGCCGCCGAGGTGCAGCTGGTCACCGAGGTCGGCCGGGAGCAGGCGCTCGGGCGGTCGCTGAAGCGGTTCCTGCCCGACTACGACGTCGTCCTCATCGACTGCCAGCCCTCGCTCGGCCTGCTCACCATCAACGCGCTGTCCTGCGCCGACGAGGTGCTGATCCCGCTGGCGTGTGAGTTCTTCTCGCTGCGCGGGGTCGCGCTGCTGATGGACACGATCGACAAGGTCACCGACCGGCTCAATCCGGACCTGCGGCTGCTCGGCGTGCTGGCGACCATGTTCGACACCCGCACGCTGCACACCAAGGAGGTGCACGACCGGGTGGTCGAGGCGTTCGGGGAGAAGGTGTTCGACGCCGTCATCAACCGGACGATCAAGTTCCCGGAGACCACCGTCGCGGGTGAGCCGATCACGGTGTGGGCGCCGACGTCGTCCGCGGCCGCGTCGTACCGGATGCTGGCCCGGGAGGTCATCGCCCGGTGACGCTGCTGGCCGACGGCCCGGGTGGGCCCGTCCCGGAGAACCTGGACGACGGCGACGTCGCCGCACCGCGGTCACGGCGCTTCACGGTGCGCCTGAAGAACTTCGAGGGCCCGTTCGACCTGCTGCTGCAGCTCATCGGCAAGCACGAGCTCGACGTCACCGAGATGGCGTTGCACAAGGTCACCGACGACTTCATCGCGCACCTGGCCTATCTCGGCGACGACGCCGATCTCGACGAGACCACCGAGTTCCTGGTCGTCGCGGCGACCCTGCTCGACCTGAAGGCCGCCCGCCTGGTGCCCGGCGCCGAGGTCGAGGACGACGAGGACCTCGCCCTGCTCGAGGCCCGTGACCTGCTGTTCGCCCGGCTGCTGCAGTACCGCGCCTACAAGCAGGCGGCGCAGCTGTTCGTCGAGCTGGAGAACGGTGCGATGCGCCGGTTCCCGCGGTCGGTGTCGCTCGAGGACCGGTACGCCGAGCTGCTGCCCGAGGTGCTGCTCGGGGTCGACGCGAACGCATTCGCCGAGCTCGCCGCCGCCGTGTTCCGGCCGAGACCGCCGGAGGAGGTCGGTGTCGACCACCTGCACGCGGTGCACGTGTCGGTCGCCGAGCACACCCAGCTGCTGCGCGAGCGGCTCGCCGTGGTCGGGACGGCCACCTTCGCCGAGCTCACCGCGGACTGTGTCGGCACGCTGGAGGTCATCGCCCGGTTCATGGGGCTGCTGGAGCTGTACCGGGAGCGTTCGGTCGCGCTGGAGCAGCCGGAGCCGTTCGCCGATCTGACCGTCACCTGGACCGCCGACCGCACCGACGACCCGGTCGCCTACGCGGCCGCGCTGGAGGACGAGCGGGCCGCGGCGGAGGAGGCGGTACAGGCCAGGAACAAGCGGCGGCGGAAGAAGAACCGGGTCGACGAGGCGGTTGCGGACGACGCGGCGGATCCGGGGGGTTCGGATTCGGACGGCTCGGATTCGGACGGCTCGGATCCGGAGGACTCCGAGCTGGAGGGCTCGGATCTGGACTCCGGCTCCGAGGACTCCGACTCCGACTCCGACGATTCCGGTCCGGGCGACGTCGACCCGGACTCCGACTCGGCATCGGCCTCGGGCGACGCCGATCCTGACGGTGCCGATCTGCACGACGCCGATCTGTACGACGCCGATCTGTCCGGATCCGACCCGGACGGCTCGGATCCGGACGGCTCCGCCCCGTACGTCGGCCCCGGCCCCGACGGCCCGGATCATGCTGCCGAGCCGGACCGGGCTGCCGGCCCCGGCCCGCGCGACGGCACGGGGCCCGATCGCGAGGGGACCGGGACGACCGGTGGCTGAGCCGGACGACCGGCCGGGGTCCGACGACCCGGAGGACCCGTCCGAGCTGATGCGCCTGATCGGCCGCACGGTGCCGCGCAGCCCGCACGCGGGCGCGAAGCGGACGGCGGCCGAGCCGATGACCGAGGACGGGCCCGGCGACCCTGCCGCGCCGAGCGCCGCCGCACCAGGCCCTGCCGCGCCGAGCGCTGCCGCGGTGCCCCCGGCCGTGACGCAGCCCGATGCGGCATTGCAGGACGCCACGCGACCCCGGACGGTCCCGGCCGACACGGCCCTGCCCGAGCCGCCCCTGCCCGAGCCGCCCCTGCCCGAGCCGCCCCTGCCCGAGCCGCCCCTGCCCGAGCCGGCGCAGCCCGACGTACCCGCAGCCGCGGCACCGCCCGCCGTCCCGGCACCGGATGCCTCCGACAGCCCGGCGCCCGGTGACCTCGAGGCACCGGCGGCCCCGGCCCCGCACACACCGGCCCCGCACACACCGGCCCCGCACACACCGGCCCCGCACACACCGCCGCCGGACGACCGAAGCGGCGCCCCGGCTCCGCCCGAAGCCCCGGAGCCACCTTCCGGCGCCGCCGAGCCCGAGGAGGACCCCGACGAGGTACACCCCGGTGCCGACGAGCCGTCGTTCGCCGAGCTGGCCGACGACACCGAGCTGGAGAAGACCCTCGAGGCACTGCTGCTGGTCGTCGACACCCCGGTGGACGAGGAGTCACTGGCGACCACCCTCGATCAGACCCCGTCGCGGATCCGGCAGACCCTCAACCGGATGTCGCTCGCCTACACCGCCGACGACCGCGGCATCGACCTGCGCCGGGTGGGCGGGGGCTGGCGGTTCTACACCCGCGACCGCTACGCCCCCTACGTCGAGAAGCTGCTGCTCGACGGCCAGCGTGCCCGGCTCACCCGGGCCGCGCTGGAGACCCTCGCCGTCGTCGCCTACCGGCAGCCGGTGACCCGGGCGCGGGTCGCCGCGGTCCGTGGGGTGAACTGCGACGGCGTCCTCCGGACCCTGCTCACCCGCGGTCTGGTGGAGGAGGCGGGAACCGAGGAACACACCGGAGGGACACTGTTCCGCACCACCGAACTGTTCCTGGAACGGCTCGGACTCTCCTCGGTACAGGAGCTGCCGCCGCTGGCGCCGCTGCTGCCCGACATCGACGCGATCGACGACCTGGAAAGCTAGAGGACATGAGCAACACACACGACCCCGACGGAGTCCGGCTGCAGAAGGTGCTGGCCCGCGCGGGTGTCGCCTCCCGGCGGGCCGCGGAGGAGCTGATCGCGCAGGGGCGCGTCCAGGTCGACGGCGTGACCGTCCGCGAGATGGGCCGCCGGATCGATCCGGACACCGCCGTCCTGCACGTCGACGGCGCCCGGATCACCTTGCGCGACGACCAGGTCTATCTGGCGCTGAACAAGCCGCGTGGCCTGCACTCGACGATGTCCGACGACCTGGGCCGGCCCTGCATCGGTGATCTGCTCGCCGACCGGGTGGAGCTGATGAACGAGGCGCAGCGGCTGTTCCACGTCGGCCGTCTGGACGCCGAGACCGAGGGGCTGCTGCTGCTCACCAACGACGGCGAGCTGGGGCACCGGCTGATGCACCCGTCCTACGAGGTGCCCAAGACCTACCTCGCCGAGGTGTCCGGCATGCCGGCCCGCGACCTGGGCAAGCGGCTGCGCGAGGGGATCGAGCTGGACGACGGCCTCGCCCGGGTCGACTCGTTCAAGCTGGTCGACTCGCTGCCCGGCCGCGCGACCGTGGAACTGGTGCTGCACGAGGGCCGCAAGCACATCGTCCGGCGGCTGCTCACCGAGGTCGGGCACCCGGTGCAGCGGCTGGTGCGCACCGCCGTCGGCGGGGTGCGGCTGGGCAACCAGAAGCCGGGCAAGCTGCGTCCACTGGACCGGGTGGAGATCGGCGCGCTCTACAAGGCCGTGGGGCTGTAGCGGTGGCGGTGCGTGCGCTGCGCGGCGCCACCCAGGTCGACGCCGACGAGCGGCAGCTGATCCTGGACCGATCCGCCGAGCTGGTGAGTGCGGTCCTGGAGCGCAACGAGCTGGCCCCGGCGGACATCATCTCGATCTGGTTCACCGCCACCCCGGATCTCACCGCGGAGTTCCCGGCCTACGCCGCCCGGCTGCTCGGGCTGACCGACGTACCGCTGATGTGCGCCACCGAGATGTCGGTCCCGGGCGCACTGCCGCGGGTGCTGCGGCTGCTCGCCCACGTGGAGACCCCGAAGGATCGCTCCGAGATGCGGCACGTCTACCTGCACGGGGCGCGGGCGCTGCGCACCGACCTGCCCCGGTAGGACACCCCGCCCCGGGCGTGCCACACCGGACCGGCGAGAATGCCCGGAGGATCACGGGCACGGGATCACAGGTACGACAGTGTGGGGGACAGGTGGCCTTGCGGGGCGTCGTCGCGATGGACGGTCCGTCCGGGACGGGCAAGTCGACCGTCTCCCGGCGGCTGGCGCAGGCCTGCTCGGCCGCTTACCTGGACACCGGTGCGATGTACCGGGCCGCGACCCTGGCGGTGCTGCGCGCCGGGCTCGGTGAGCAGGCCCCGGCCGCGGAGCTGGCCAGGGCCGCGACGTCGGCGTCGATCGAGTCGGGCACCGACCCGGCCGCGCCGACGATCACGCTGGACGGCGCCGACGTCTCCGCGGAGATCCGTGGCCCCGAGGTGACGGCGCTGGTGTCGGCGGTCTCCGCGGTGTCCGAGGTCCGCACCGAGCTGGTCGCCCGTCAGCACGCGCTGATCCGGGCGGCGGTCGACGGTGGCGGCGGCATCATCGTGGAGGGCCGTGACATCGGTACCGTGGTGGTGCCGGATGCGCCGCTGAAGGTGTATCTGACGGCGTCGCCGGAGGTTCGCGCGGCGCGGCGCGGCAGGCAGGATGCGAAGGCGGGCCGGGACTCCGACCTGCACCGGACCCTCGCCGACGTGGAGCGCCGGGACCGGCTGGACTCGTCGCGGCGGGTGTCACCGCTGTACGCGGCGGCCGACGCACTCGTGCTCGACACCGACCTGCTCTCCGCGGACGCGGTACTGGACAGGCTGCGGGAGCTGGTCGCGGATCGGGGGCTGGACGGGTGAACCGACCGGGTGCCGGGCCGTCCGGGTTGACCCCCGGCAGCATCGGGTGGCTGCACGACCTGGCACGATGGCTCGGTACCTGGATCTTCACACCGTTCTTCCGGATCCGGG
Source organism: Pseudonocardia autotrophica (assembly GCF_003945385.1). NCBI lineage: Bacteria > Bacillati > Actinomycetota > Actinomycetes > Pseudonocardiales > Pseudonocardiaceae > Pseudonocardia > Pseudonocardia autotrophica. The sequence goes on along the minus strand of NZ_AP018920.1, from coordinate 4,264,598 downwards.
TGCGGCATCAGGACCGGATACCGGCCGAGGGGCCGGTGGTCGTCGTCGCGAACCACAGCGCGTTCGTCGACGGGCCGCTGCTGTTCGGCATGTTCGGGCGCCGGGTGGTGTTCCTGGTGAAGCAGGAGATGTTCCGGGGGCCGTTGCGGCTGCTGCTGCCGGCGCTGGGCCAGATCCCGGTCCGCCGGGAGGTGGCCGACCGGCGGCCGCTGACCGCCGCGCTGGACGTGCTGCGCGGTGGTGGTGTGGTCGCGGTGTTCCCGGAGGGCACCCGTGGCACCGGCGAGGTCGCCGCTGCCCGGCAGGGCGCGGCCTGGCTGGCCAGGACGGCGTCCGCGCCGCTGCTACCGGTGGCGGTGCGCGGGACACGACGTCCGGACGGGGTGGGACGCAGGTTCCGCCCCACGGTGGACGTGCTGGTCGGTGCGGCACTGCCGATCCCGTCCGCCCCCGGACGGGAGGGGCTGGCGGCGGCGACCGCGGACGTCGCGGACGCACTGCGGGCCCTGGTCCGCGAGCTCGACGGCGGCGGGCCGCGCAACGGAGACAGCTATGAGGCCGGATCGAACCGGCCGGGACGTGAGTGACAGGTGAGTGACAACAGGAGCGGCGCCGACATCGTCGGGGACGCCGACCGGGTGGAGATGGACCGGCTGGGGCTCGACCCCACCGAGTTCTTCGCCGTCGACGAGGAGGGGCACGTCGCGGCCGGGATCGACCCGGACGAGGTGCTCGCCACCCCCACACTGGCGGTGGTCGGACGGCCGAACGTCGGCAAGTCCACACTGGTCAACCGGCTGCTGGGCCGCCGGGAGGCGGTCGTGCAGGACGTGCCGGGGGTGACCCGTGACCGCGTCGTCTACGACGCGCTGTGGAACGGCCGCCGGTTCAAGCTGATGGACACCGGCGGCTGGGAGCCGGACGCCGCCGGGCTGCAGGCGTTCGTCGCCCAGCAGGCGGAGACCGCGATGCGGATGGCCGACGCCGTACTGCTGGTGGTGGACGCCTCGGTCGGCGCGACCGCGACCGACCAGGCCGTCGCCCGGGTGCTGCGCCGCGCCGACGTGCCGGTCATGCTGGCCGCCACCAAGGTCGACGACGACCGGCTCACCTCCGACACCGCCGAGCTGTGGCGGCTGGGGCTCGGCGAGCCGCATCCGGTGTCCGGCCTGCACGGCCGCGGCTCCGGTGACCTGCTCGACGCGGTGCTCGAGGTGCTGCCGGAGACCCCGCGCGACGACTTCGGCGCGTCCGGCGCCGGGCCGCGCCGGGTGGCGCTGGTCGGCAAGCCGAACGTGGGCAAGTCGAGCCTGCTCAACAAGCTGTCCGGGGAGATCCGGTCGGTGGTGCACGACGTCGCGGGTACCACGGTCGATCCGGTCGACTCGCTGGTCGAGCTGGACGGCGAGGTGTTCCGCTTCGTCGACACCGCGGGCCTGCGCAAGCGGGTCAAGATGGCGTCCGGGATGGAGTACTACGCGTCGCTGCGCACCAGCTCCGCGATCGAGTCCGCCGAGGTCGCGCTGGTGCTGATCGACGCCTCCGAGCCGATCGCCGAGCAGGACCAGCGGGTGCTGACGATGGTCGCCGAGGCGGGCCGGGCGCTGGTCATCCTGTTCAACAAGTGGGACCTCGTCGACGAGGACCGTCGTGAGCAGCTGACCCGTGAGCTGGAGCGGGACCTGATCAGCGTCCGCTGGGCGGAGCGGGTCAACGTCTCCGCGCTCACCGGGCGCGCCACCCAGCGGATCACCCCGGCGATGCGCCGGGCGCTGGAGTCCTGGGACACCCGGGTGCCGACCGGGCGGCTCAACCAGTGGCTCAACGACCTGGTCGCCGCGACCCCGCCGCCGGTCCGCGGCGGAAAGCAGCCGAAGATCATGTTCGCCACCCAGGCGCAGACCCGGCCGCCGACGTTCGTGCTGTTCACCTCCGGGTTCCTGGAGGCGGGCTACCGCCGCTTCCTCGAGCGCAGGCTCCGTGAGGAGTTCGGCTTCGGCGGCACCCCGATCCGGCTGTCGGTCCGGGTGCGCGAGAAGCGCCCGCGGAAGAAGTGACGATGCGCGCCCTGCTCGGCGGCCGTCCCGGATCCCGGAGCTGGGAGCTCGGCGAGACCGGGACGCCCGAACCGGGACCGGGTGAGCTGCTGGTCCGGGTGCGGGCGGCCGGGGTGAACCGGGCCGACCTGCTCGCGCTCGGCGGCGGCTATCCGGTCCCGCACGCCGATCCCGACGGCGTGTTCGTCGCCGGGATGGAGCTGGCCGGGGAGGTCGTGGCGGCCGGGCCGGGGACGGCCGGCCGAGGGCTGGGCGACCGGGTGTTCTGCAGCGCGCCCGCCGCGTTCGCCGAGTACGCGGTGGTCGACGCCCGCCGCGCGCTCCCGATCCCGGCCGGGCTGTCCTGGACCGACGCCGCGGCGCTGCCGGTGGCGCTGGAGACCGCGCACGACGCGCTGGTCACCCAGGCCGGTTTCGGCTCCGGCTCGGTACTGGTGCTGGGCGGGACGACCGGCGTCGGCCAGGTGGCGATCCGGCTGGCGCTCGCGCTCGGGGCCGATCCGGTGTTCGCGACGACCACCTCCCCGGGCAAGCAGGAGGCGATCATCGCGGCCGGGGCGGTCCCGCTGGTGGGCCCGGAGGGGCTCGCCGACCAGCTGCGGGCCGCGACCGGTGACGCCGGGGTGGACGTCGTGCTCGACCTGGTCGGCGGCGACCATCTCGCCGCCGCGCTCGGCGGGATCCGGATCGGCGGGACCGCGATCCAGGTCGGCCGGCTGGCCGGTCCGGCCGCCACCCTGGACCTGAACACGCTGTCGTTCCGGCGGTTGCGGCTGATCGGCACGACCTTCAGCGTGCGGAGCGCCGAGGAGCGGGCCGCGGTCGCCGCCGCCGTGCTTCCGGTGCTCGATCTGGTCGCGGACGGCCGGGTTCGTGCCACCGTCGACCGGGTCGTCCCGTTCGGTGAGGCTCCCGCGGCGCTCGAACACCTCCGATCCGGCGCGGCGGTCGGCAAGGTGGTCCTCGATCCGGCCGATCCCGCTCCGGGGCAGGCGTAACCGACGCGCCGTGTCCGGCGAGTGCGCAGTCGTGACGGTGTTCGAGCGGTGGTGGATCTGGCGGGTGCGCGCCGCCTGCGTGCTCGCCCTCGCCCGCCGTGGCGGCGACGCGCTGGTCGGCGACGCGTGCACCGAGGCGTCCTGGTACGCCGACATGATGCACCCGTGGGACGGCCGCGGCTGCGAACCCGCCGCCCGGGTGTACGCCTGGCTGAGCATCCTCGCGGCGCGAGGCACACTGGCCGAGGGCCGCTACTCCCTGGATCACCGACAACACCAGCACTGATGCCTCGTCGCAGGACGTTGGGGCCGAACTCGGCGGCCCAGCCGCCCGCTCGCGGCGTTGCCGAACGAGCCGAGTACCTCCCGGTACCGGGCCCGTCCGGCGCCTTGCGAGCGAACGCCTGGATCCACCGATTCCGACTCCAACGTCCTGCGACGAGGCACTAGCCTGTCCCGGTGAGTGACACACCGGCGGGGCGTCCCTTCCACGGTCGCTCCGCCGAGCTGGAGCTGCTGCGCTCGGCGCTGCGCGGCGCCGTCGCGCACGGTGCGTCCGCGGTGCTGCTCGGCGGCGACGCCGGGGTCGGGAAGACCCGGCTGGTCACCGAGTTCGGCCGTTCCGCGGTCGCCGAGGGAACCGTCGTGCTGACCGGGCGGGCGCTGGACATCGCCGACGCGCCGTCGTTCTGGCCGGTGGTGTCCGCGCTGCGCGAGCACGCCCGCAGCGGCACCGGGGAGGTCGCCCGGACGTTCGCCGCCGCGCTGGGCGACCTCGACGGCAGCGCCGGGGCGTCGGCGTCCGGCCGGGTCGAGATGCTCGGCGAACTGTGCGGCCTGGTCGGGCGGGCCGCCCGGGAGTCGCCGGTGGTGCTGGTCGTCGACGACCTGCACTGGGCCGACCGCTCCACCCGGGACCTGTTCGCCTACCTGCTGGCCGGGCTCGCGACCGAGCCGGTGCTGCTGGTCGGGACCTACCGTGACGATCCCGCGGGCGGCATCCCGGCCGTGCTGCTGCCGCTGGTCACCGAGCTGCGCAGGCACCGGGCGGTCACGTTCCGGCAGGTACGGCCGTTGCCGCGGGCCGAGCTCGCCGAGCTGCTCGGCGTGTGGGAGCCGGACCGTCCGGATCTGGAGCCGTTGGTGTGGGCGCACTCCGCCGGCAACGTGTTCCTGGCCGAGGAGACCGTGCGCGCGGTGCTCGACGGCGATCCGCGCGGGGTCCCGCAGACCGTGCGGGAGCTCGTCCGGGCCGGGGCCGCCGGTCTGTCGCCGGTCGCCAGGCAGGTCGTCCGGGCGATGGCCGCCGGGATCGGTGACGTCGAGCATCCGCTGCTCGCCGCCGTCGTCGACCGGCCCGGTGCGGAGCTGGCGGTCGCGGTGCGGGAGGCGGTGGACGCCGGGTTCGTCGTCGCCGCGGGCGACGACGGTTACGCGCTGCGGCACGGGCTGATGTCCGAGGTCGTCGCCGGGGATCTGCTCCCGGCGGAGCGGATCGACCTGCACGAGCGGTTCGCCCGCGCACTGTCCACCCACGACGGTCCGGGGGGCGCGGCCCGGCTCGCCCACCACTGGCAGCGGGCCGGGCATCCGGCGCAGGCTCTGGCGGCGACGCTCTCGGCCGCCGAGGAGGCGGAACGGCTGCGCGGCTACGCCGAGGCGCACCGGCACTGGCTGCGGGCGGCGACGCTGCCGGTCGCGGGCGCCGCCGCGGCCCGCGGCGGCTTCCTGGAGAAGGCGGCGGCCGCCGCCGAGCTCGCCGGTGACCACGAGTCGGCGGTCGCGCTGCTCTCCGAGCGGCTGTCCGGCCCGGAGGCACCGACCGGGCTGGACGAGGCGGTACTGCGGTCCCGGCTGGCCCGCTACCTGATGGCCGCCGGGCAGGTGGGTGAGGCGCAGGAGGCCGCGCGACGGGCGGTCGCGGTGCTGCCGGGGGACTCCGCGGACGGGACGCCCGGTACCGATGCCGCGCGGGCGGAGGTGCTCGCCGGGTACGCGACGGCGCTGCTGGCCCAGGCCGAGTTCTCCGCCGCCCGGGAGGTGGCCCAGGAGGCGCTCGTCCCGGCCCGCCGGGTCGGCGAGCCGCGGGCGCTGGCCTCGCTGCTGTCGGTACTCGGCTTCGGCGCGGCCTTCACCCGCGACGGCGAGGCCGGGCTCGAGGCACTGTCCGAGGCCGTCGGGATCGCCGAGGCGAGCGGCGACCCGGTGACGCTGGGGGAGTGCCTGCAGCAGCGGGCCGAGCTGCTGTCCGGCCCGCTGAACGCGCTCGACGACGGTGTCGCCGAGGCGCTGGCCGGCGCCGAACGGATGGCCGAGCTCGGCCTGGGCCGGACGGCGGCGGTGTCGCTGCGGGCGCTGGCCGCGAACGGGATGTTCCGGCGCGGCAGCTGGGACGATGCCGAGCGGCAGGTGGCGCTGGCGTGGGCGGCGGCACCCGCGGGCGCCCAGGCCGTCGAGGTGCGGCTGGCGCGGGCCCGGCTGCGGATGGGGCGCGGGGACCTGGACGGCTCCGAGGAGGACCTGGCCGCCGTCGAGCTCGTCGCGGGCTCGGCGGGGCTGCCCAAGCTGCGGCTGCCGCTGCTGATCCTGCGTGCCGGGCTGGAGATGTGGCGGGGCCGTCCGGAGCTCGCGCGTGAGCACGTCGGGGCGGGGCTCGACGTGGTCGAGTCCGGGATCGACGACGTCTGGGCGTACGCCCCGCTGCTCTGGCACGGCGCGCGGGCGCACTCCGAGGCGGTGCTCGCCGGACGCGCGCCGGACCCGAGCGGGCTGCGCAAGCACCGGAGTGAGCTGGTCGCCCGCGGCGACCGGTCCGTCCCGGCGCTGCGCGCGGTCCTGGCGACCTTCGAGGCGATGTGCACCGCCGAGGACGCCCGGGTCACGCCCGGGGCCGATCCCGGCATCTGGGCCGGGGTGGCGGACCTGCTGGAACGGCTCGGCCAGCCCTATCCGACGGCGTATGCACGGCTGCGCAGCGCGGAGGCACTGCTCGGCGCGCGCCGAGCCGGTGCCGGGACCGACGAGCTGGGCCGGGCGGCGTCCGGTGCGTGGGAGCTGCGGGCGGCACCGCTGCTGGCGGAGATCGCCGGCATCGCCCGCCGGGCGCGGGCGCCGATCCCGGAGCTGCCGGCGACCGTGGCGCCGCTGATCCGGGACCGGACGCCGCACACCGACCCGGCGCCGGAGAACCCGCTGACCGCGCTCACCGATCGCGAGCTGGAGGTCCTCGAGGTGCTGGCCGGCGGGGCGACGAACAAGGAGATCGCCACGACGCTGTTCATCGCCCCGAAGACCGTCGGCGCCCACCTCGCCCGGATCTTCGCCAAGCTCGGAGTCAGCAACCGGACGCAGGCCGCCGGAGTCCTGCGCCGATACGTGCCGGAGCGCGGTGTGACCGAATAGGGGCACGCTCCGTGCACGGCTAGGGCATTCACCCGATGGCCCGGCGCGGGCCGTCGGCAAGGCTGAACCGCACGCCGACAGCTCCAGGAGGCCCGGGTGACCACGTTGATCGACACCTCGCCGGGTGGACGTGATGGCGGCCCGCCGGACGGGCCCGCGCGGGTGGCCGCGCTGCTCGCCACCGCCCCCGAGGACATCGACGGTGTCATCGCCCACCTGGAAGAGCTCCAGGAGATCCTGGAGCAGGAGTACGGGCAGCGCGACGGGCTGGCCTGCTTCAACCACCTGTACCTGCACATCACCCGCGGGATCCGGTACCAGCTCGACGGCGACCACTTCTCCGACCGGGATTTCCTGGTCCGGCTCGACGTCGAGTTCGCCCGCCGCTACTTCAGCGCGCTGCTCGCCGAGGCGACCGGCTCCGCGCCGCCCCGCGCCTGGGGGGTGCTGCTCGAACGACGGTCGCACCCGCGGATCGATCCGATGGAGTACGCCGTCGTCGGGGTCAATGCGCACGTCAACTTCGATCTCGCACCCGCCGTCGTCCGGACCTGCACGGTGCTGGGGCGGACGGCGCTGGGGCCGGCCGAACGGGCCGACTACCGGGCCGTCAACGACGTCTTCGCGCTGCACATGAACAAGCTGATCGAACACTTCGAGGGCTGGCTGGGCGACGCGCTCGACGGGACCGTCGCCGAGCAGCTCATCGGAGCGGTCGCCGACGTACCGGTGGTGCTCGCCCGCGAGGTCGCGTGGCGCCAGGCGCTGGAACTGTGGGAGCAGCGGTCGCGGCCGACCGAGTACGAGCGCGAGATCGACGCGCTGGACCGGCGCACCGCGCTCATCGGACGGGGACTCCTCACGCTGGGAGCCCTGACATGACACCCGCCCGCGTGAGGGACGGGCGGGTGTCATCGTCACCGGCCGGCGGCGCCCTGCTGCTCGTCGACGACCACGAGCTGGTCGGGGCGTCACTGGCCGAGGCACTGCGCCGGGACGGCGAACAGGCGCACTTCCGGCCCGCGCACTCGATGGCCGACCTGTACACCGCCGTCGACGGCGTCGAACCGGGACTGCTGGTCCTGGATCTCGATCTCGGGCGGGACGCACACGGGCGCCGGATCGACACCATCCCGATGATCCCCACCCTCGTCGGCGCCGGCTGGCGGATCCTCGTGCTGTCCGGCAGCTCCAACCCGCTGCGCATCGGGGCGGCCCTGCACCACGGCGGCTTCACCTGGGTGTCGAAATCCGCGCCGATGACGACGCTGCTCGCGGCGATCCGCGAGGCCAGGGCAGGCCGTTCGCTGCTGCCCCCGGCGCGGCGGGCGGAGCTCGTTCGCGGCTACCTCGACTGGGAACAGCACCAGCGCGCCGTCCGGTCCAAGCTCGTCACCCTCACCCGGCGGGAGCGGGAGGTGCTCGATCTGCTCGCCTCCGGGATGCGGGCCCAGGCCATCGCGGAGCACTTCGTCGTGTCGCTCCCGACGGTCCGGACGCAGGTCAGGGCGGTGCTGTCGAAGCTGGACGTGGGGGCGCAGCTGGAAGCCGTGGCGCTGGTGCGGAGCCTGGAGTCGGGGGAGGACACCCCCGGCGTACCGGGCCGGGGGGTGCGGTAGGCTCTTCCTGCCCCGCAAGGGGTGGCCGGGACGTGGCGCAGCTTGGTAGCGCACTTGACTGGGGGTCAAGGGGTCGCAGGTTCAAATCCTGTCGTCCCGACGGTCGGAAACAGGCGGTATCACCTTCGGGTGGTGCCGCCTTTTCTGCGTCTGACCTGGGGATACGTTGACGGTGGTGATCCTCGAATGATCGTCTTAAATGATCACGACTGAGTCCACTGTGGTCTCACCATGGAGCAAATGTGGAGCACGTCGCTCCACGGCGCAAAATGAGGTCAGGGTTCTGCTCCACGATCGTTGTGCCGTTCGAGTGAATCTGGTGCGGTGTGGTGCGGTTGGGTTCGGTTGACCGCAGGGAGCCGACGTTCGCATCGGGGTGATCGTTCGGCCGTGGTCGTCGGAGTATTGGGGTCGGGTCCGGGGAGCCGGTGGCGGCCTCGCCGCCCCGCCGGAGGCCAGAACCTGCGCTGTGCCCCCGGCAGGATTCGAACCTGCGCTCCCGCCTCCGGAAGTCGGTGGACCGGGTGATCCGTCGCGACCGCAGCGGTCCTACCAGGGCCCCCGCTCAGCTCGGCGTGTCCGCTCTGGTCCCAAGTAGCCGGTGGTTCATTCCACGCGTCGATTCCACGACGGCGACTTGTTCCTTGGAGCTGTCATCGATGTCGTCGTCGGAGTGGTAGCTGACCGACACCCCGACCCGCGCCCGCGACTCCCCTGTGATGCGCTGGAGCCGCTGAAAGAGATCGGGGCGCAGCAACAGGTCGGCGCCATCAACTGCGGGGAAGGCCGGTTGGTAGCCGCCGTCGTGGACGAGGTCGCTTCGCCACACCCGGCCCACGAGGCCGGGCCCGTCCCGATCGCCGAGGCTGAATCCGCTGATGCCCGGCGTCGGTACCAGCCCGAGTGCCACGACGAGGGCGAAGGCGGGGATGAGCAGGAACGGTGGCTCACCAAGGCTGGCAACTCGTACGCGTTCCTCACGCAGTCCGACTAGGAGCTGTTTACGAAGTCGGCGAGCGGGTCCCGGGCGGCGTGTCGGTGCCCGGGCATGGTGAGGTCTCCGGTAGGTGATCAACGACCAAGAAGACCGCCCGCCCGGAGACCTCGTTGAGCAGCCTATCGATCGGAGCACGTAAGGACCTGACGGACCGGCAGTGGCGGATCCTGAAACCGCTGCTCCCGGCCCCGTCGGGTCGCGGCCGGCCCCGCAAGTGGCCCCACCGGACGCTGATCGACGGGATCAGGTGGCGCACCAGGGTCGGTGCCCCGTGGCGCGATGTGCCCGACCGCTACGGACACTGGCAGTCGATCTACTCGCTGTTCCGGCGCTGGCAGCGCCAGAACGTGTGGGCGCTGGTGTGGTCGACCCTGCTGGCCTGGGCCGACGCCGGCGGGCTGATCCGCTGGGACGTCTCGGTCGACTCGACCATCAACCGCGCTCACCAGCACGCCGCCGGGGCCCGACGCCGACCGCAGGAGCAGGCCGAGCCACCCGGCGACGAACCCGCCGATCACGGGCTCGGCCGCTCCCGCGGCGGCTGGACCACGAAGATCCACCTGGCCTGCGAGCAGGGCCGCGGACCACTCGCCGCCCTGGTCACCGCAGGTCATCGCGGGGACTCCCCGCAGTTCATCCCCGTCCTGGAGGCGTTGCGAGTGCCCAGGACCGGACCTGGGCGCCCGCGGACCCGCCCGGACCGGGTGCTCGCGGACAAGGCCTACTCGTCGCGGGCCAACCGCGCCTACCTGCGTAGCCGCAAGATCGCCGCGACGATCCCGGTGAAGGTCGACCAGCAGGCCCACCGGCGAGCACGAGGCTCGGCCGGTGGGCGCCCACCAGGGTTCGACGAGCAGATCTACCGGCAGCGTCATGCCGTCGAGTGCGGCATCAACCTGCTCAAACAGCACCGCGCGCTCGCCACTCGCTACGACAAACTGGCGCTGCGCTACGAGGCCACCATGCACATCGCCACGATCAACATCTGGCTACGAGCACTCGCCGCCGCGCTTTCTTAAACAGGGCCTAGGGCTTGGTCGCCGCTCGACAGGATCGCTGCCGCTCGTTCTGGGTTCATGCTCGGGTCGATCTGGTGCGGCAGCACGGTCCAGAGCCGCCAGGGCAGCGAGGTGAACGGCAGCGACCCCTCGGGTGGTTCGCCGTCGGCGATCTCCAAGGCGGACGCGACGAACACATGCCGGCCCGCCAGGTCGGGGTAGCGGCGTGGGGGTGTGCTGTGGCTTTCGATGAAGCCGATCTGAGTCCAGCCAGCGCGCGGACCGTGCTCGACGTGGGCAAGCGCGGCGCAGCCTCCCGGCAGGCTGCGCAGGCCGACGGTCGCATCGGCGCCCGGTGGTGGCCACGAGCTGTCGTCGCGCGGGTCGGTGGCCCAAGGGGCTGGGGTCACCGACCAGGCTAGCGGTCCGGGTCGGGTTGAGGGCCTCGGTACGCGCGTGAGCTCGGCGCGGACGGCGAGGCGGGAGTCTTCGTGGAGCCTGAGGAGGGCGCCGCGCTCGAAGGACAGGGCATCGACGAGGTGCCCGGCTTTGGCCATGGCGGTGCGGATCCCCGCGGCTGCGCGTTGGAGAGCGTCCTCCACGGCAGCCTCGTCGGCCAGGTAGGCATCGGGAATTGCCCGGCTGCTCGGGTGGCGGAGTTGCCCCAGCTGAGCACGGATCAGTCGCTCGAAGGCGTCCGTGCTTAGCACCGTCGCGGTGAGGGCGGAGGTGGACTCCCGCAGTCCGGTAGGTTCGCCGGCGGCGGCCAGGCGTTTCCCCGCGTACATCTCCACGAGGTGGCCCGCCGCCGCGTGCACGTCGTCGATGAATTGGGCCTCTCGGAGAGGTCGTCCCGGAACGCTCGTTCGAGCAGTGGGTGCGCCGCGGTGGCGGGAGGAGCGGGAACGGGGCGCCTGGCCTTCGCCAGGACCGCGGCGGCCAGCGCTCGGACGGACAGCAGTTCGCTGCGGGTCAGCTCGGTCAGTCGAGCGGCGAGGTCGTCGGGGACGCCGGTTTCCCCGAGCCCGTCATGGGCCACGGTCAGGAGCCACGTCAGCGGTCCGGCACCGAGATCCGCGGCGAGGATCTCCATGATCGCCGCCCGCGCCACGGCCGGTCGCGCGGCGAACAGCACGGTAGCAGCGACTAGGGCTCGGCGGCGGTCGGCGCGACCCGGCATCGCGACGATGGCCAGCGCGAGGCGGGCAAGGGCGATGTCGGTGGCGGACCGGCAGGATGGCACCGACGTCGGCTCGTAACTCTTCGCGTCGTCGTACGGGGTCGATCCCGGCAGGCGGTGCGCGATTACGTCAAAGGCGGCGTCCCAGCAGGCAAATGCGCTGTCCCCGCGCGCTTCGGCTGGATCGACGGCTTGAGCGGCGAACGCTGACACCACCGCCCGGGTGACGCCGTAGGTCTTGTACGACCGTCCTGCGACAGCCGCGAGGACCTGGTTGGCGAGGATGGAGGCTGCTGCATCACTATTCGAGGCGACCGCCCGTCGCCAGAGGTCTGATCGTCGGCTATCTCCCGCGTCGTGCCATCCACTCCGCGATCCGGTGAAGGCCAGCGAGAAGGCCACGGCGGCCAACGGGGTCAGCATCGGACCGGCGGTACGTCGCAGGTCGAGCCCGGCGGCAAGCTCGGCTAGTACCGCCCTATCGGACGGGGCGCGAAGTTCGTCGGCGACGCGGTGTAAGAGGTCGAGTGCGGCGTTCTCCCCCTGGTCGAGGGCAGTCTGCAGCAGTCGCCAGCCGACAGCGTTGATCAACGCAGCGGTGTCCCAACGCGGCGCGGCCTGATCGTCCTCGTACGGCTTGGACGCATAGTCGTGGACGGCGTCGACGGCACCCGGGGCGCCGAGAGCGAGCACCGGGCGCTGCCGGGCATGCAGGATCTGAGCCAGCTTGTGCGCGGTGGGGCTAGGGCGTGTCCTGTAAGTCGGTGCGCAGCCACAACACGGTCGCGGCGATGATGATCTGTAGTAGGCCACGCGCTTCGCGTAGCGGGTGGCGAGGGCGCGGAACTGTTTGAGCCGGTTGAAGCAGCGTTCGACCACGTTGCGACTGGCGTAGAGGGCCGGGTCGAACGCCGGTGGGCGACCGCCGCGGGGGCCCTTCGCGCGTCGGCGCTGGATCTGGTCGCTGCGTTCGGGGCTGGTGAACGCGATGCGGCGCCGGCGTAGCGCCGCGCGGGTCGAGGGGTGGGAGTAGGCCTTGTCGGCCAGCACCCGGTCGGGCCGGGTGCGTGGTCGGCCGGGTCCGTCTCGGCCGACCACGATCTGATCGAGCAGCGGGAGCAGTTGTGGGTTGTCCCCGGCCTGGCCCGGGGTGAGGATCACCGACATCGGCAGTCCGCGCCCATCGACCGCGAGATGAATCTTGCTGGTCAGCCCGCCACGGGACCGTCCGAGGGCTTCTCCGTCGACGGCGAGGGCTTCGACCCACCCAGTGGTGCAGCCCCCTTTTTCCGGGCACCGGCGGAGTGCTGGTGAGCCCGGACGCTGCTGGAATCGATGCTGAAGGTCCACTCCACGTTCCCGACGGCGTCATCCTTGACGATCACGTCGTCGAGGATGCGTTCCCAGGTGCCGTCCGCGGTCCAGATCCGCAGGCGTTCATGCGCGGTCTTCCAGGGTCCGTAGCGCTCGGGCAGGTCGCGCCACGGGGCGCCGGTGCGCAGCTTCCACAGGATCGCGTTGATCACCTGACGGTGATCGCGCCACCGCCGGCCTCGCCCTGCGACCGGGGGCAGCAACGGCTCGATTCGCGCCCAGGCCTTGTCCGTCAGCTCACCCCGACCCACCACCCGAGCATGATCACCGACAGCAGGTCAGAACCCTTACAGGACACGCCCTAGCCCGGTGCCCGCACCAGCACCGTCCCGGTCACTCGGCCACCAGCTCCACGACGATCCTGGCGCCGCGCCGCGGCAGGGGCGGGGGAGCCGGTGGTGGCCGGGGGCCGGCTGGGGTTGGCGCGCCCGGCCGAGTTGCGGATTGCGACCGAGCACCGCGCCGACCCGCTGCGGGCGCTGATCGGCGCACCCGGCCCGCTCACCGAGCGGGAGACGGTACAGGTGCAGATCCTGGCCCGACCGCTGCCCGCAGCCCAGCTCGCTGCCCTGGCCCGGCCACACCGGCGCCGCGCCGCCGGTGTCATGGCCTCGGCGGTGTCCGGGCTCGCCGCGCTGGCAGCGAGCGTTGTGCAGGAGGTTGTTGCGACCGCGGTGCACGGACCCGCCCACCGCACCACCCGCACCCGCCACTCCCACCCGCCCCCGAGGTCAGGTCCGGCGGTGGGGGCGGGCCGGCTGGTCGACTCAGCGCAGGACCGCGCAATCGCCACGAAAATCAGCGGGTCGGGCGGCGGCTACACCGTCGCGCTGCGCTACCTCGCCACCACCCACCCCGACGACACCAGCGACCACACCCAGCACGCAGCCCGCGCCGCCACGACACGCCGCGCAAGGGCGGTGGCGAGCGCGTTCGCCGAGTTCTCCGGCCACAACCACTTCCACCGCCGCCCCCTCCGCCACCCGCAGAAGGTGGTGGGGAGCGGGCGCTGCACCACGGCGTGAACCGCCCCGGGTTCAGTGGAGGCTGGGTTCTGCCCGTTCAGCATGCTGCTGTGGGGCGTGATCGCGGTAGTAGGTGGCTTCGGCTTCGGTCGGTGTGATCATCCCGAGTTCGCCGTGCAGGCGCCGATGGTTGAACCAGTCGATGTACTCAAGGGTGGCGATCTCAAGGTCGTCCAACCCTCGCCACGGGCCCTGCGGACGAATCAACTCGGTCTTGAACGGGTCCTGACCCCGTTCCGTGGACACGTTGATCCCCGCACGGTCGGGGAAAGCGAGATGATGTCTGACCATGGCCCGCAAGAACTACTCCGACGAGTTCCGTCGGCAGGCCGTCGAGTTGTACGAGTCCACGCCCGGGGCGACGGTGAAGGGCACCGCCGCTGACCTGGGGATTGAGCGCACGACGCTGCGCTTGTGGCTCGACCGGCACGGCAGCGGCACCCGCACCACCGCGGACGGCACCACGACCCGAGACCCGCGATCGGGCCGTGACCGGACACCGAACCGCGCGGCGGCCCCGGGCCGCGATGAGACACCCGAGCAGCGCCTGGCCCGTCTCGAGGCCGAGAACAAGGCGTTGCGGGCGGAGAAGACCAAGCTCGAGACCGAGCGGGAGATCCTCCGCCAGGCGGCCAAGTATTTCGCCGGGGAGACGCGCTGGTGACCCGCTTCCAGTTCGTCGCCGACCACCGTGAGACCACCTCCAGGCCCCGTGCGGGCTGGACGGTGAAGCGGCTGTGCGCCCTGCTCGATGTGCGGCGCTCCTCGTTCTACGCCTGGCTCGCGGCTGCGCCCGCGCGGGCGCAACGCGAAGCGGCCGACATCGCCCTGGCCGAGCGGATCCGTGTCGTGCACGAGGGCGACCGCACCTGCGGACGGCCACGGATCACCGCTGAGCTCAACGACGGGGTCGCACCCGAGCAGCGGGTGAACCACAAGCGCGTCGCCCGCGTCATGCGCGAGTACGGCATCACCGGCTACCGCCGACGCCGCCGGGTGCGCACCACCATCCCCGAGCCCGCCCAGAGCCCGGTGCCCGACCTGCTCGGACGCGACTTCACCGCCGCCGCCCCGAACACCGTCTACGTCGGTGACATCACCTACCTGCCGCTGGCCGACGGGCGCAATCTCTACCTGGCCACCGTGATCGACTGCTACTCCCGGCGGCTGGCCGGGTGGGCCTTGGCCGACCACATGCGCACCGAGCTCGTCGCCGACGCTCTGCGCGCAGCGTCCGCGGACCGCGCAAGCCTTGCCGGGGCGATCTTCCACTCCGACCACGGCTCGACCTACACCAGCCGCGCCTACGCCGAGCTCTGTGACCGGCTCGGCGTCCGCCAGACCATGGGCGCGGTCGGGTCCAGCGCCGACAACGCCCTGGCCGAGTCGTTCAACGCCACCCTGAAACGGGAAGTGTTGCAGGACAACCCGTTCTGGCCCGACGAAATGACCTGCCGCCGAGAACTGTTCCGATGGATGACCCGCTACAACACCCGACGGCGACACTCCTACTGCCGCTACCAGACCCCGAACAACTACGAGGCGAGCTACGCAACTACCGTCCCAGCAGCCGCGTAATCCACCCCGTGTCCACTATCCGGGGTCAAGGCCCGGTGTCGTGCTGGACACGTTGGCGACACAGGTCGAGCTTGTGCCCGGCCAGGGCGACGACGTGGAACGGGTCCATCACCGTGACCGCATCGGGCAACGCGTCGGTGGCGGCGTTCTTGTAGCCGCCGAAACCGTCCATCGCCACGACCCGGACCCCGTCGCGGAAGGCCGGGTCGCGGGCGTCGAGCCAGGTCTTCAGGGCCGCCGCCGAGCGGCCCGGGACCAGGTCGAGCAGCCGCGCACGGCCGTGGCCTGCGACGACATCGGTGAGGTCGGTGATCACGGTGACGAACCCGTCTCCGTCGGCGCCGAACACGTGCGCCCACTTGTGCTCGTCGACCCCGATCACCCGCACCCCGTCCAGGCGGGCCGGCCCGGCGGAGCGCAGCAGCTGCTCGGTCGCGGCGACCGCGACGCTGTTCACGGTGTCCCAGCTGCGGCCCAGCTCACGGGCGACCGCGGCGACCGTCGCCTTGTCGATCGCCAAGCGGCGCAACACGTACTCCGCGCAGCGCCGGGTCGTGGACGCACCGGGACGGGCCAGGCGGGTCGAGTCGTGGGCGAAGATCTCGCGGGCGCAGTCATCGTGGACACACCGGTAGCGCGGCACCCGGACCCGCAGTTGCAGCGGATGGCCGACCACCGGGACGTCGCTGACGCGGCGCTCGGTGCTGTCGCGGTAGATCCCGGTCAGTCCGCACCCCGGGCAGGCGCCGGGCCCGTCGGTGAGCAGGTCGCACCACAGCACCGTGGTCTCCCCGGCCAGGGCGGCGTCGGTGATCCGCACCCCGAGCTCGACGGTACGGATGATCGTGTCGGCCACGATCTGGGCAGGCGGGCACGTAGGCTGCGACATCGGGTCCCCGGGCTTGTTGACGGTGTTCGGCGTAGGAACCTTCATCATCAACTTCTCGGGGCCCGCCTCACCGCAGCGACACGACCCCACCCGCGCGGTCGATCACGCCCTCACCTGCACTCCATTTCCGGAAGAGCCGGTTTGCCGCCACCATCGTGGGGTCCGAACGAGGAGGCGGGCCGTCGTGGTCAACGCGATCGTGGGCTCGATGCGGTGATCTCATTGGTGACCCGGGTGTCGGTGTGTCTGAGGTGCTGTTCCTGTGGCGAGGAGTCGCATGGTCCGGGGTTCGGGAGCGGCGTCGATGACGTCGAGTTCGGCGCGCAGCAGCCGAAATGTGCGGTGTGCGTCGTCGGTGTGCCCGGCGCGGAGCTGGATCATCATGATCGATCGGTAGAGCGCTTCGTTGGTGGGTTCGATCGCGCGTGCTTGTTCGAGAAGCCTGAGGGCGGCGTGGTCGTGGCCGGCGCGGAGTTCGAGGCCGACGAGTTCGTTGATGATCTCCAGGTGTCGTCGGCGGGCGGCTTCGCGCAGCGTGTGGGCCCAGACGGGGGACAGGTCCGCGGCGTAGAGCCCGCGGTACACCTCGACCGCCGCAGTGAGCTGACGGCGCCGGCTGTCGAGGTCGGGGGCCGGGATCGTGGTGGTGAGCAGGGCCCAGTAGTCGATGGTGACGACGTCGGGGTCGAGTCTCCACCGGCTGCTGCTGGTGTCGATCGGGTCGACGGCGTGGCCGCCGGTGGAGTCGGCGACCAGGCGGCGGAGCCGGGACAGGGCGGCGTAGAGGGTGGTTTCGGGGCGTTTCGCGGTGCTGTCGGGGCAGAGGGTGTCGACGAGGTGGTCGCGGGTGGCGCCGTCGGGGTGGGCTGCGAGCCAGGCCAATAGTTCCCGGGCGAGGCGGGGTAGCGGTGTGATCGCGACGTGCTCGCCGTCGCCGGTGTGGTGGTGGAGCTCGACGGGGCCCAGGACCCGCAGGGCGAGGGGTACGCGCGAATCGTCGTCAGCGGCCTCGGCTCCAACCACTTCGGGGGTGTCGTCGCTCTCTGGTCGAAGCGTGTCCGGTGTCGCTGCTCCGAGCAGGCGGGCGAGGAGTTCGGCCGGGCTGGTGGGGTGCAGGCGGCAGCCGGTGAGGTCGCGAGTTCCGGGCCGGTGGTGGGCGTGGATCAGGTGGTCGTGGTCGATGTCGAGTTCGCTGCCGAGGGGCCATGGGCCGATCAGGACGGCGGCGGCGGGCGCGGGTCGGGGTGCGCGTAGGGCTGTGGTCAGTCGAGTGCGGGCGAGGTCATTGTGCGGGGCGGGGACGACCAGCAGGCACGCCCGTGTCGGGTTCCCGGCCAGGACAGTGAGCCCGTGGAAGGGATCGGTGACCACGTTGACTCGGGCGGCCCCGTCGAGCGGGAGCACCGGCTCCGGCTCGGTGGTTTCGGTCAGGGCGGCGAGCAGGCTGGCGGGGACGATGACGAGGGTGTCGGTGTGGGTGAGGAGTTCGTGCAGGGTGGTGCGGGTGGTGTCGTCGGCGCCGGCGCCGAGGAGTCCGATGCCGGGGGAGTCGGTGAGGTCGAGCCAGGTTCCGGTCGGATTGTTGGGGCACAGGTTGACCCACATCGGTGCCCGTCCGGTGTCCCGGCGCCGTGACCGCCACGGCGGGCGTCCCGGGCTCGTGCTCGGGGTGACACCGCTGCGACCTGGGACGAGCGTCGGCGAGGGTTCGGGCCGTCCGGGCGTGGGAGTCGCGGGCTGGTCGCGCTGTGCTGGCGGGGCCAGGACAGTGTCATCAACCTTCGCACCCGGGGACGGGGTGGGCGGGGTGGTGGGGAGGGTGATCTCGCGGATGACGTGGTGGTCGCGTTCGGCGCGGGCCAGCGCGGTCGCACCGGCCATCGCAGCGCTGGGGACCGTCGCCCCGCCGGTCGCGGGCTGATCCGCGGGCGGTGCGACTCCGGCGACGGCAGCTGAGCCGATCGCCGCCGGACCGGGGCCGGGGCCGCCCGCGGTTGTGGCGAGGTCGGGCTCGTCCTGCACAGAGCGCGGGGCCATCGACGCCACCTCGTCGAGGTCGTCGCGCTCGTCCGGGAGAGCAGGCCGGTCGGACTCCCTGGTGGGGCGTTCCGCTGGCGGATCGGCGGGGTCGATGTCGTCGATCGGGCCCGGGAGAGGCGTGATTGTCGATACGGTCGCGTTGTCGACCGGTCGAGTCGGTGGCGGGATGTCGAGGGGGACAGAGATGTCGAGGCGAGGCACCGGGGCCGGGGAGCCGTCGGCAGGGGTGTCGACCAGTGTGCGGACGACCCGGTCGGCGACCTCGGCCATGCCACGCCACTGCTGCACGTGCGCGTCGGCCCAGGCGGTGAAGGCGGTGGCGGCGGGCCCGGTCCAGCGCAGCTGCCCGAGCGCGGCGGTCAGAGCGTGGCCGGTGTCGGCGGCGTGGTCGCGCCGGGACCGCCAGACG
The DNA here is from genome assembly GCF_003945385.1 of Pseudonocardia autotrophica. Taxonomy (NCBI): domain Bacteria; kingdom Bacillati; phylum Actinomycetota; class Actinomycetes; order Pseudonocardiales; family Pseudonocardiaceae; genus Pseudonocardia; species Pseudonocardia autotrophica. Next base: position 4,246,032 of record NZ_AP018920.1, on the reverse strand, counting down.
ACGATCGCATGGTCCAACGACCGGACGGCCGTACTCACCGCGTCGTCGGACGGACCCTCGGGTAGGCGCTCGGGGCCCGCGCCGGGACGATGCGCCGCAGCTTCGACGAGACGTTCCTCGGCTGCCGACCGGCGCAGGGCGGCGGCGAGGCGAGCATCGACGTCGATGTAGGAGCGCAAGACCTCGACCAACGATGCTGCGGTGCTCTGCTGGGCGCGCACCAGGACTGCGCGGTGGTGCTGCCACCGCCGGTCGAGTTCGTCATGCCACCTCGGCACCGACACCGACACCGCAACCGGCGGAGCCCAGGGGCGGCTGTGGTCCGCGGTGGGGGAGTCGTCGAGGCGGTCCTCCGACCTGCGGGCCTCCAGTAGAGTCCGGGAGAGGTCGTCGAGCACCGCCTGCACGTGCCGCACTGTGTCCGGATCCACCGCGAACCCGCCGGCTGCCCCGCCCGTGTCGATCATGGCGATGTCCTCTCGCCTGCCCAGTGGTGAGGGCCGGGGTTCTACACCTCCCACCGCGTCACCACGGGCAGTTCCGCCAAAGCCATCTGCATCGATCACTCGCGCCGGCGAGGTGTTCGTGCACGTCACCCCCTTTGTGTTCGCTGGTCACGCAAGGTGATGAGGAGCGTTCGCAGATGCGAACATTCCTCGTGTTCGCCCGTGTCGGTACGTCGGGCGTTCGCCGATACCCGGGGGCTGATGTTGCTGCAGGGAAGCGCGAGGTCGTGCCGTCTCAGACGCCGCACGGAGTCGACCTCGCGCGTCCATCTCGGCTGCCGCCGCGGCGGCGAGAAGCGAGGTCAGGGTGTCACGAAAGGTTTGACGACTGAACTCCGAGGGACGCAGCCTCCCGAGAGAAAAACTGTCGACCGGTGTCGTTGAGGTTCTCTCGCATTGGTCTCGTTCACGGTCTCGTTTCCGTCGTCGCCTCCGGACTCGTTCTAATGCGAGGGTGCCGTGTCGACCAGACTGCTGGGTGCGGCTGCAATGGGCCGGTCGGGTCGACCCAGACTCCCGACGGGGAACCCGATAACCCGTCGGTCCCGCAGAACGGCCCCGCCGCACAACCTCATCACCCCGATGGTTCTTCGTCGACCCCGACCGCCTCGCGACCCGTCAGGCGCTTCTGACGTGCAGATCGTGGTCCATCTGATCGGCACTGGTGCGTCCTGTCCGGCCGCCGCTCGCACCGCTGATTCATTCCCGCTGCTGTGTGACTGGTCCCCGGCGTGTCCCCTGTCCGGTGAAGCGCACCGGCGGGAATTACACTCTGTTCTACGAGACCAGATCGACTGCGCCAAACGACGCATTCGGCCATTGCTGGGGTCGGTGGCGAGGAGTAGCGTTTTTCGTGTCGGACCGGGAATGCGAAATGTGAACCACGAAGGTCCGGTGTTTCATCTGATTCCGTCGGAATCGGATGCGCGACATTCCTCATCACCTGATCGGAGACAGCCATGTCCACCACCGCCAACACTGCCAAGCCCGCCGGGCGTCGCCCCCGACGGTCCACCACCCCACTCACCACGGTCGACACCACCCCCGACCCCACGCCCGACGACGTCGCCGTCGCTGAGGTCGAGGACACCGCGACCACCAGCCCGACGGCCCCGGCCGAGGCCGTGACCCCGACCGACGACGTGTCCCCGGCCGATACCCCGGCCGCGGAGTCCGCGACCCCGGCGGCGGCTGAGGCTCCGGGGGAGGAGGTCGTGGTGTCGTGGTCGGATGCGGTGCCGTGGCTGGCGCTGCAGGTCGGATCGCGGCCCTCGGTGCCGGAGATCTCGATCGCGGTGGCGGTGTGGCGGATGCTGCACCACTCGCCCGGCGCGACCGCGCTCCGGTTGGCCGCGGACGCCGAGACGGTCGGGGTGGCGCTGGACCCGGCGGTCGTGGCAAGGGTCCTGATGCGTTACCAGCGGGCCGGGATCGCGACCGCGGTCGAGGACGGCGCGGTGACCCGCTGGTCGCCGGTCTCACCCGCCCAGATCGTGGCGGCGGTCCAGCGGGGCATGGTCAACGCCGCGTCCGGGGTGTCGGGGCTGTCGTCGGGATCGCGGGGCGTGCGCGCCGTCGTCGGCACCGGCGGCCCGGCCGGGGGGCTGCGGGATGCGGTCGCGGAGTACCTGGCCGCGCACCCGGGGCAGGAGTTCTCCCCGACCGAGATCGCCCGCGGTCTCGGTGGGCGCAGCGTCGGGGCGGTGTCGAAGGCGTGTGAGCGGCTCGTCGGTGACGGCGTCGCGGTCCGCACCTGCGACCGCCCCTCCCGCTACCAGCACACCGCCCCCGCCACCACGGACGCGGTCGGTGCCGAGATCACTACGACCGCGATCTCGACCGACGACGGCGTCGAGTCCGAGCGCTGACCGAACCGGGTGCGGGCCGGGCCGATCTCCAGTCGGCCCGGTCCGCCCCCGGCGCCCACGGCTGCCCTCGGGCGGCCCCGAGCACCCCGTCCCGGGAACGAACCCGGGGGGTGGGGCTGGTCCGTGTCCCGCGCTGCAACGCGAGACACGGACCTGACCGATCCCCTGCACAGATCAGGAGTCACGGCTGTGAACGAGCCTGCCAGCAACCTGCCCCAGAATCACCACCCCGACACCGATCCCGCCTCGGCGACAGCGCCCGGACCCCTCCACCCGGCCCGCCACGACCGCGAGCACGGGCCCGGGGCCCGGCGGGTCCGGGCGGTCCGCCGCGCTCGACACCGTCAGCAGTGGCCGCTGCCCCACACCCGATCCCGCCCGTGGTGGCTGCGGGTCGCGCGGGGTGCCGCCGTGGTCGGGCTGGGTCTGACCGCGCTGCTGCTCGTGTGCTCGGCGGTGTCGGCTGCGACCGAGTGCGGGGGGTGGTGAGCGTGAGTATCAGCCGCTACGAGCGCCTCGCGCGGATCGTCATCGACACCGTCCGCCTGCGCGCGCAGGAGTCGCGCCCGTCTCGGTGTGACTGGTGCGGCACCACCGAGGAGCTGTTGTTGTGGGAGGTGGCCCCGAGCGGGGGGATCGTGCACGTGTGCACCGGCTGCGGCGACATGTGCGGCTGCACCCCGGTTCCGCCGTGCCCGTACGCGCCGGTCGGCTGCGGGGCCGCGCCGGGGCAGTACTGCGAGCCCGGCTGCCCCCAGGCCGACCTCGACGGCGTCCCGAACCCCAGCCGGTGGTGGTGACCACGATGACCGCGACTACCGACCCCGACACCCCGCCACCGCGCCGGGCCGAGGAGACGGTCGGCGACGTCATCGGGTGGTCCGGCGTCGATGCTGTCGCTGTACCGGAAGACCTGGCCACGGACACGGCCCATGAGGCGACCGGGGGCCGGATCTGTGGAGGTAGCGAGGGCGCCGCCTGCCGCGACGGAGGAGTCGGGGACATCGTGCTCGTGCTTAACCGCGCGGGCGCGGTCGGGTGGATGAGCCGCTGCTGTGCTCGCGTGCACGACTACGAGCTGGCTCCGGCGTGCACCGGAGCGCCGGATCTGTGCGGTGCCCCGGCCGGGCGGCCACGCGCACCCGGCTGTCCGTCCCAGGCCGCGGAGGTGAGCAGCACCGACGCCCTGTAGCGGTCGTGAAGGCGGTCGAGCAGGGACATCGCACGCTGTCCCTGCTCGACTGCCTCGATGCTGACGATGCGGGTTTCAGATGGTGGCGCCGCGCGTGGCGCTCAACGCGACGTGTGCTGAGTGACCGATGATCGTGATGGTCTTGCGTGCGCGAGTGAGCGCGACGTAGAGGTTGCAGACATCGGTGAGAGCGCTGATGTCGGTGATGATCACGTGGTCGTACTCGAGGCCCTTGACCAGCAGAGTCCGGGAGACCTGGCGGTGGCGTTCGGGGCGACCGATGTGGCGGAGCTGGTCGCGGAGCGCTGCGAGAGACCGCAGCAGCTCGTCGCGCAGCTCCGCGGCGTCGCAGTCGCGGGGGACGCCGTCAATCGCGGCCGCGACGGTCCGCCACGCCTCCGAGGAGTGGGCGGACGCCTCACGTGCGCGGTCGATGCCCCGCATGGCGGCTGCGAGAGTCGTCAACGACGGCGCGGCTGCCACAACGTCGAGCGCGGCGACTGTGGCCGCGAGACCGGGTCGGGACAGTCCGGCTGCCGGGCGTTTCGCTGCCAGGCGTTTCATGACCGTATCGTCGATCTTGCTGTATCCGGTGAAGCATCTCTTCGCGAGGCGGGCGAGCCAGCACGCCCATCCGTCGACGGGGGTCGCGGCGAGTTCGATCAACTGTTCTCGCATGAAAGCGCCGTTGATGTCCTCCATGGCGGAGTAGCCCTGGCGACAGACTTGAGAGGCGATCTTGCGGGTCTGTGCGGGCGCGTTTCCGGTCAGTACCAGCACCGACTCTCCGGGCGGACGGGTTCGGTAGACCTCGTTCTTCAGCGCCTTGTTCGTGGGGTCCGCGGGCAGGAACCGCATCCCGGACGGCGTCTCGGCGTCGCTGAGGTCGAGGGTGGTTCCGGGGACGAGCCTGGCGCGCAGCGACAGCAACCAGGTCCCGAGGTCGCGGTTGTGCCCGTGCCACCGCCACGGCTCGTGCTGGACCGAGTAGCGGGAAAAGCTGGCCTCCACGTCGGCCCAGGACACGAGTGGGAGCGCTCGATCGAATCCGAAGACGCCTTGCAGACGGTCACCGAATACCGCCGTCGCCGGGATGCAGCCGCTCAGCGACACGATGAGCTCGTGCTGGGGTCGCGAGCAGTCCTGGTACTCGTCGACCAGCAGGTGGGTGTAGGAGGCGGCTAGAACTCGACGGATGTGGGTGCTTCCGCACACGCGGACTCCGGCCTGCAGATAGGCGGCCGACTGCTCCCAGTCCGGATGCTCCGGCACCGTGATCCCGCCTAGCTGCGGGTAGGAACGGGCGACGTCGAAAGCGAAGCTGCTCAACGTCGAGATGTCGGTGACGTCGGCGAGCGCGTGTCCGAGTCGCTGGCGGACGGCCTGCACCCCCGCGTGCGTGTGGGTCAGTACGAGCACCTTCGGTCGTCGCCCCGACGGCGACGAGGTGTGCTCGTCCGCGATCTGCTGGACGACATCTACGAGGAGGTGTGTTTTCCCGGTTCCGGCGGGCATCTCCACCGAAGCGGGGAGTGCGGCGAGTAGCTTGGCAGCCTGCTCGGCACGAGCGGTATCGCTCACTGCCGCGAAACTGCCGTGGCGACGGGACCGGCCGATACGGGCCCTTCCTCCGTGCCCGTCCGGTCGCAGTAGATGGCGTCTTTCAGGTCTGTGATCAGCTGTTGGAGCGCTTCGGATTCGGCGAGGTCGCGATGGTCGAGGAGCATCGCCCCCAGGCGCTTGCCGGCCTCGATGATCTTGAACCAGGCTTTGCCGTCCTTGCTGTCGGTGGCGGCATTGGCGACGGCGTCGCGAGCGGAGTCGAGGTCCAGCCCGCTTCCGGCCCAGGTCGCAGTGTTGAGGGGGTCGGTCACCGTAGCCGGGAGGTGCTTGATCAGGCGCGTGCGCAGGGTGTTCTCGACGGTGTCGTTGTCGGCGCCCGCGTCGAGCATGATCGCTCGGGCGAGGTCGATCAGATCAGACAAGCCCGTCCAGGTCAGGTGAGCGCAGACGACTTGCTCGGTGTTGTAGCCCTCGGGCCAGCGCACGATTCGTACACCAGCGGCTTCGAGTTCATCGGCGTGGTCGTTCGTGTCGGCGCGGTCGGCGTCGAGGAAGAAGGTGACCTCGTAGCCGGCTCGACGGAGGTCACGAACCCGTCCGACGGCCTGAGATCCGCCTCCTTCGATCGCGTAGACGCCGAGCGCGGCCGCCGGCGGACGCGGAGGGTCGTCCTTCTGACGTTCGGCGTCCCATCGATCGCGGAGCTGCATGGCGATGCCCAGCTCGGTCTTGCCCTCGGCGACCAGAACATGGCGGGCGAGGAACGCGCCGGGATGGGTGCGAAGGGTCGACTGCAGGTTGGTGCCGAGGCGCTCGGTCTCGACGGTGCCGTCGTCGCGGCATCGGACCCTGACGAGGTCGCTGGCATGCAGGTGCTGCAGTGCGATGGGCGAGTGCGTGGTGACGATGGTCTGTGCGGAGGCGCCGGAGAATCGCAGTCGGTCGGCGAGATGGATGACGCGGTGGGGCTCGAGGCCGTGCTCGAGCTCATCGACGAGCAGGATGGACTTCCCCGGGTGGGTCAGCTGCTGGACCGAGACACCGGTCAGTCGCCGGGTCCCCAACCCGTAGCTGGTCAAGGGGATCTCGCCCTCGTGCAGGGCGAGGTTGCCGTGGGACTGGCTCAGCGAAGTGTCCAGGCCCGGGCGCAATGCCTGGAAGGTTCCGCTGCCGTTGTCGACGATGTGACCCTGCACGGTGGTCGTGAGCGCCTGCAGCTCGTCACCGACCGACTCGGCCACGGCCCGGCGAGCCGTGCGCTGAGCCCCGATCAGGACCTCGCGCGTGCCGTGATGTGCCTCGGTGAGCTTGCCGAGCGCCGAGGTCCGCGACCAGCGCAGGTGTCCGTCGATCCGGTCATCGACGCGGAACGCGCGAAACTTCGACCGGACCGAGGTGCGGATCGGCGTCGGTTCACCGGCATCGCCCGGGCGGAAGAATGTCCACCGAGGCTCCAGGTCAGCCTCCACCCGTAGTTCCACAACCACGCACGGCTCGTCACCATCGGCCGGGTCGTGATGCAGCTCCCCGGTCGCGGTGATCCCGCACAGGTGCATGCCCGCGACATCGCGGCCGAGGAGGTCTTCGTCGAGATCTGTAACGGCGACCCGGATGACGATCGGCTCGTCGACCTCACCACCGAAGAAGTCGCTGTCCTGGAACGTCAACTGCCAGGTGTCGGAGAGCGCTCTCTGGATCGCCGTCAAGATCGTGGTCTTGCACGCGTCCCCGGGACCGATCAGCGCGACGAACGGCGACGGGGCCGGGAGGGCCCAGACGAGTTCTCGGATCCCTCGGAACCGCAGGATCTCGACACGTCGCACACTCGGCACAGGTCCTCCGTCGTCGCAGGCTCACGATCTCGCTGCCTGGATGGCGGACCGTCTGGCCACAGCATCGCCGACCGTGGCAGCAGCGTTACCGAACGTCGCAGCCGGTCCGCTGTCGCAGGCGTACGTCGGCCCCGGCCCGACGAGACCGGGGCCGACCGCCTTCGTCTACCGGGTGCGGATCAGCAGCGATCCCCAGCCGACGACCTTGGCGCGGGTAGGCATCGGTCGGGTGGTGACGATGACGCCGCTGGTGGGGTCGGTGGGGTCGGGTGCGGGGTCGAGGTAGGAGACGTGGACCTTCCCGCCGAGGCCGTCGTGGACGGCGTCGTGCAGGGTGTAGGTCCCGGCGGGGACGGCGAGGGCGGTGTGGTCGTGGGTGAGGACGCCGTCGTAGGTCTGGCCGTAGGTGTAGGTCCCGGCGTCGAGCCGGATGCGGGTGTGGTGGCGCTGGGCGACGAGGTCGGGCCGGTAGTCGCTGCCGATGATGTCGGTGGCGATGTTGGTGATCGGCGGGCCGATCGGGGGCGGCGTGGCGAGCGCGGTCCCGGCCGCGGCGACGGCGAGCAGGACGGCGGCGAGCACGGTGGCCGCGAGGCGGGCGAGGCGCTGGCGTGCGGACATGGCGAAGCTCCGATCAGAGGCTGACGGGTGTGAGGAGACGGAGTGCGCGCGCGGCCTACTGCGCCGGGGCGTCGGTAGAGCCGGAGGTCCGCCGCGACCGCCGCCCGGGCCCGCGCTGATCGCCGCGGTCGCCCGGACGTCGACGGCGGTGTCGGGCACGGCGGTCGGCGTCGAGCTCGGCCTGCCACTCGGAGAACCGCCGGCCCTGGAGCCGCTTGACGAAGTGGGGGATGCGGTTGGCGGGCACCCCGACGAGGCGGGGGCCGAGGACGGCGAGCAGGTCGGAGGCCTCGTTGGAGGTCCAGCCCGCGTCGGTGATCGCGGTGGTGTCGGGGAAGACGTCGGCGACCCGGTCGCGGTCGGGGTCGATCGCAGGGTCTTGGGTGCCGCCGTAGCTGTAGACCCAGAGCAGGTTGGCCGGTGGGTCCGGTTCGACGAGGCGGCGGAAGCGGTCGATCTCCTTGGTGTAGGCGTAGAAGTTCGTGTCCGGGCGCTCACGGCAGACGGTCAGCCAGGCGGTGAGGTAGGTGTCGGAGAAGAAGTCGCCGGCGTCGTGGATGCGCACCCACGCCCCGCGCATCCGCGGGTGGGCGAGCTCGGCGAGCATCGCCGTCGTCCAGCCGTCGAGGTCGTCGAGGACGTAGGCGAGGTTGGCGTGGTGTTTGGCGCGGACGGTGGGGAACAGGTAGGTGCCCTGGCGGGCATAGCAGACCTGGGCGCAGACCCCGGCGGACGGGCAGGTGTTGTAGGTGCGGCCGTCGGGCAGGCGTCCGGCCCAGGCGGGCAGCGACCAGTTCCAGGCGCCGATCTCGCGCATCTCCGAGTTCTGCGTCAGCAACCGCGCCGGACGCGGAATCCCGGCGGTCGGACCCGACATTGCCGTCATGACCGATGTGGACTGTTCGGGTTGTTCGGTGGGCATGGCTGTCTCTCCCTCATGTGTGGGCAGGGCAGGGCTGGGCGGGAATCGACGCGGCGGCGCAGTTCTCTGCGCGCGAGTGCGGGTGAGGCCCGGGGACGTCCGGTCAGGCGGGGCGGGCGGCGGCGAGGAGGTCGGGCAGGGTCGCGGCGTCGCCGAGTCGCACGGTCTGGCCGCGGTCGGGGGCGTGGATCATCGCCGTGCCCGCACCGGTGGCGATCCCGACGTGATGCACCCGGGAGGGGGTTCCGAAGAACACGAGGTCCCCGGCCTGGAGTTGGTCGAGCGGCACGGGTGGGAGGGCGCGGTACTGGGTGTGTGCGGTGCGCGGGATCGCGATGCCGACCGAGGCCCAGGCGGCGGTGGTGAGTCCGGAGCAGTCGAAGCCGGCCTCGCCGGCGGCGGGGCCGTCACCGCCCCAGAGGTAGGGCAGGCCGAGTTGCCCGCGGGCGTAGCCGAGCGCGGCCAGCCCGGCCCCGGAACCCGCACCGGGCGCGGGCACGGGCGCGGGTGCGGGTGCGGGTGCGCGGTAGTGGGCGGCTTGGTCGAGGACCTGGTCGACGTAGGCGGTGGAGTGGTTGTAGGCGAACAACGCCCCCCGTAGGTCGCCCGGCCGTTCGGGGGTGGTGTGGGCGCCGGAGTCGCAGAGGTAGGCGGCGGCGGTGTGGACGGCGTCGTGCGGGTCGTAGCGCGACGGCGGCGTCGCACCTCCCGGCGGCGGGGGATGGGCCGCGATCACGGCGGCGAAGGTCGGGGCGAGGAACTGCATCGGTCCGGCGGCGCCGGCGGAGTTCTCCCCGGAGGTGACCCCGGGCAACCGGGAGCGGCCGTGGTCGGTCTCGACCTTCCCGACCGCGGCCAGCACCGACCAGTCCAACCCCGGACAGCCCAGCGCCGCCTGGCGGTAGAGGGCGAGCATCGGCGCCGGAACATCGGAGACGGCATCGGCGCTGGCGCCAGATGCGACTCCGAGGGGCGAGGTGCTGAACACGGCCGCGACCGCAGCGACGAACAGCATCAGCCCGGCGGCGGCGACCCCGAGAACGACGGCGACGGGGCTCCGCCCGCTCACCGACGGCCCCCCGCCCGAGAACGGCTGCGGTGCGGGGGCCGCGGCGACGGTGCGGGCAGCACCGACGGATCACCGGAACCGCCACCCCGCACCGGAACCGCGACCTCACCCCCACCGGCCGGGGCCGGGGCGGGGTGCGGTGCGTGGCGGGCGAGGTCGGACAGGGAGACCCGTTCGGCGCGGTGCCCGGGCGGGCCGAGCGGCAGCCACACCCGCCCGGTCACGGTGCAGGGGGCTCCGGAGGCGGTGAGGATCGGGACCAGCCACGGGCGGGTGAGCCGGTGGAGCGCGGCGATCAGGGCGCGGCGGGCTCCGGGTTCGCGGCCGGGTAGCGCGGTCCAGATCGCGACGGGGGTGGCGATCCCGGTGGCGGCGGCGAGGCTGTGATAGCCGGCGAGTTTGTCGGCGAGCCGGGTCAGGGTTTCGCTGCCGGTGTCGTACTCCAGGAACATCTCCCACCACTCCACCCCGCCCGCACCGGCGTCGGTGCTCTGGCGGTCGGCGGTGAGGGTGAGGTAGGCGTCGGGGCGGACGTGGTGGCCGAAGCAGCGACGGCACCGCGCCGCGCTCCACCACTGCGCCAGCACCACACCGGTCCCGGGACCGGCGGCGTCGGACCGGACGGATCGGTCGAGGTGGTGGGGGCGGGCGAGGCGGGTGACGAGGGTGTGGGTGGCGACGTCGTGGGCGAGGGTCATCCGGTGCGCGACGGCGAGGGTGCGGGCGGGGCCGCGGTAGCCGATCTCAGCGGTGGTGTGGCCGTGTTCGGCGGCGAGCAGTGCGGCGCCGTGCGGGCCGAGCAGGTGATGGATCGGGGCGCTGCCCTGACCGCGGTCGAGGACGGGCCGGAACCGGTCGATCAGCCCGGCTGCGTGGAGGGTGCGGGTGCGGTTCTGGACCTGCCGCAGTCCGTCGGCGAACCCCAGATCCAGCAGCTGTCCCGTGGTGAGGACGGTGTGTTCGGCGAGCATCGCCAGCAGCCACCGGTCCCGCCCGGTGATCCGCCCCAGCGCCTGACGGAGCCGGTCGGTCTCGCTACGCCGCCCACTCACCGCGAGCCCGTCCCGGCGAGAGCGAAGACGTAGACGTCCTCGTGGGCGATCAGATGGACCGGATCACCGGCGGCGCGGGCGCGCAGCAGGTTGTGGCGGGCGAAGAAGCTCGCCCGCACCACCAACCGCGCCCGACTTTCCCCGCCATCTTCGGTGGGGTCGTCGAGGCGGGCGAGGACGGCGACGGCCCGGTCGACCAGGGCGAGTCCGGCCGCGGCGGCGCAGGCTGTTACCTGCCCGGGCAGGTCGACCAGGACGCCGTGGCGGCGCCACGGGCGAGCGACCACGACGATCCGTCCGTCCGGACGGAGCACCCGCGCGCTCCCGGCGAGGATGCGGGTCATGTTCTCGGCCAGCCGGCCGGGGGTGTGGGCGAGGTTCGCGGCGTGGCGGGTCTGGGCGTAGTGGTGGTCGTGCTTGGCGACACCGGTAGTGGTGCCGGTGACCTGTCCGTGGACACCGGCACCGTAGGGCGGGGAGGTGAGTACCAGCGCGACGTCCCCGACCGCATCCGGGCACTCCCGCCGCAGCAGATGATCGACGTCGCGGGCATCGCCGCGCAGCACGCGCCCGCCCGGACCGCCGGCCCCCGCGTCGGTGTAGGAAACTGCGGACTCGGCGAGGGCGAGGTTGTCGGTGCTGACCCGGGCCCAGCGGGCTTCGAGCTCGACGCCGATCGCACGGCGTCCGGCGTGGACGGCCTCGACGAGGGTGGTGCCGATCCCGCACATCGGGTCGAGCACCAGATCCCCGGGGCGGCTGTAGGCGGCGATGGCGTGGGCGGCGAGGTCGGGCAGCATCCGCGCCGGATGCGCCACCGACTCCGTGCCGAGACGGCCCCGGCGCTGCACGACCGGCGAGCGCTGCGCACACCACCACACCCGCCCGACCCCGGTCGGGGACATCGGGTCGGTGCGGTCGTCCGCGGGTGAGCTGTGGCCGTTCATCGGCGGTCTCCTCGCGGTCGGTGGGCCGGGGCGGGGCGGCGCCGGAACAGCGAGATGTCCGGACCCAGACACCAGCCGCCGGGCTCGCCGCCGGTGCTGTGGTGGCGGGTGATGGTGACGATGTGTTGCAGGTGGTCGAGCCCGACCGCCACCGCCGCGACGACCAGGGCCGGGCGCGCATCCACCAGCGCCCCCCGCCCGCGGTGACGGTGGGTGAGCACGGCGAGGACAGTGCGCGGGCCGAGCCCGCCGGCGACCGCGGCGAGGACGGGCGACGAGACCAGACCGGCGCCGGGGTCGAGCAGCACCAGCCCGACCGCCTCGTCGTCGGCCGCCGCTTTCGAGAACGCCGACCCGGACCGTCCGACATTCCGATGTTGCTCCCCGACCGAAGGGGCCACGCCGCCGTCGTCCCTCTGCTCGCGCCGGGGCATGCTGGGAGGACCTGCGAGAGCGTCGCCGAGATCCACGCCCGCGGTGCCGGACTCGCGGCAGGCTGAGGTGCCCGAGCGAGGTCCGCCGGTCGGGGTGGCTGCCTCGGTGTCGATCGGCGGGGTGTCGATCAGCGACGTCGCGTTGTCGAGCTCGTCGTTCGGGTCCGGCCGCGGCGCACGGTGTGACGGCGTGGGGTTGCCGGTGGCGAGGGTCGCGAGCAGTCGTCCGTGCAGGACCTCGCGGATCGTCGCGGGGTTCGATGGGAGTGGGTCGAGCAGCCACACCGTCACCGGCAGCTGCGCTACTGACGACACCGAGGACGCGGTTGCCGTGGCGCGGCGGCGCCGGCCACGTGCGCCGATCCGGGTCGCCGGGTGATCGATGCGGCCGCTGGGGCGGGGCGAGTCGTCGCGGTGGGCGGGGCCACGACCTGCCCGGCCCGGGCGGCGCGCGCCCGGGCCGGCGGGACCGCGGTCGTTGGGGGAACGGTCGGGCATCGACACCTCTCACAGGGGATTCGGCAGAACCCGGAAAACGAGGCGGCGCGCCGGGCAGTGCGTCGCGTCCGCCTACTGCGATGAGGCCGGCGAGCGACTCGTGTCGAGAATCGTCCCGCGGCTCTCACTGCAGAAAGCACGAACACGAGACCGAATCTCACGCAAGCCTCTCGCTTCATTCCCTTCGCGTATGAAAACGGCTCGACTTTTCGCTCGCGGTGTCGAGGGACCAGCGTGTGACGCCATGGTGGCCGCCTATCGGCCTCGCCGAACCCGGCATCAAGGTCGGGTGACGCGAAGAGTCATGCTGCATCGATCCAGGGCTCAGGGGTTCGAGGTGACTGCTACCCGTAAGTAGTCAGCGGTCTGGCGGCTGTCGAGGAGCTGGGCCAGCTGATCGCTGCGCCGAGAATCGATATTCACCCTGGTGGCGACCATGGTTGCGGGGTGTCGACACTGCGGTTTGCCGCGGACCGCTGCGGCGGTGTTCACCGCCCCGGGGGCCCGCCGGCGTTGCTCCGAGCGTTCGAGAGAGCGGCTTCGTCACGGTCGGATCGGTGCTGTATCGACATCGCGTCGACTCCGTGTGGGCGATCTGTCAACGCCTGCCGGTTCTGCTCTTCCCCGTTCCCGGATCGGTTCCGGGTTCCGTGGTGGCGGTGTGAGGAGTTCGGTGATGGCGGATAACGGGCGAGGCGATGGGATTCCGCGTCGGGATCGGGGTGTGGTGGCGGTGTTGGACGGGATCCGGGTGTCGTGGGAGTGGCTGTGCACCGAGCCGTATCCGGTGACGGTGGACGGTTCCCGGATCGCCGGGGTGGCGGATCGGGAGATCCCGCTGGGGGAGCTGCGGGCGCTGCTCCTGGACCGGTCCACGGGGCGGCCGGTGCGCGATGCGGTGTGGGCGCATCTGATCGGAAGGTCGCGACAGGAGGGCGCGACGTGGACGGTGGCGTGCGCGGGGATGGCGTTGCCGATGCTGGCCGGGGCCTATCGGGAGTGCGTGGCGCGCGTCGGTGGAGACGGTGAGGAGATCGCCTCCGCCGTGGTGACCGGGTTCCTGGCCGAACTCGCCGCGATCGATCCCGGCCGCCCGGGTCTGGCTTCGGCGCTGAGGTGGGCGGCGCTGCGCGCCGGGTTGCGCACCGGCCGCGTCACCAACTCCACGACCGCTCTTCTGCCGGATGAGGCTGCTGCCGAGGTCGCCGGTGAGTCGGCCGGATCGGTGGAAGGGCATCCGGATCTGGTGTTGGCCGGGGCGGTGGCGGCAGGGGTGCTGTCGTATGCCGAGGCGGATCTGATCGGGGAGACACGCCTGCAGCGGGTCCCGCTGCATGTCTACGCGACCCGGCACGGAGTGTCGGTCGGGGCGATGACGATGCGACGGCTGCGCGCGGAGGCACGGCTGGCTGAGCACTTGCACGCCCCAGCCACGCGCACCTCCGACCGGTCCCGCGTCATCTCGGCACCGCGAACCATCGCGCCGGCCGCGCCGTCGTCGACAGCCCCCGGGTGCGATGGGAGCGACACCGCTGAGCCCGTCGGGGCCTCGATCAGCACCGACCGACCAGCTCTCTCGTCGTCGCCGAGCGTGCTCGACGTGGCCGGGTCGACGACCCCGGACGCGCCGGAGAGCCGCAGTTCGACGAGCAAGCGCTCGGCGATGGAATCACTGTCGGTGACCGGGCGTTGTCGCCGGCGCACCCGAGGTGCCCGCCGCCCCGGCCCGGGCCAGGCGCAGCGATGAGCGGCCCGACGGCGTCGACCCCGAGCTTCCCGGGCGCGGGGCGAGGTGCGTCGACGGCGCGACGACCGATCGCCGGTCGACGTCCGCAGTGGCTCCGGTTCGGCGTAGTGCCACTGGTCGTGGTGCTGGTGTGCGCCCTGCTGCTGCCCGGCGGGGGGACGGCGTGGGCGGCGGGAGTGGTGCCGGTGCAGGCGCCGGCTCCGGCGGCGTCGGTGGAGCAGGTGTTGACGAATCTGCGGAACTGGGTGATGGGGATCGTCGGGGTGTTGGCGACGGTGTGCTTCACGATCGGCGCGGTCCGCTATATGGCCGCTGCCGGTGACATGGGTGAGGTGGAGAAGGCCAAGACCGCGTTCCGGTCGGCCGCGTTCGGCTACGCGATCGTCGTCCTGGCCCCGCTGCTGGTGTCGGTGCTCTCCGGCATCGTCGGAGCCTGACCGGTGACCGCCACAGCACCCCGCCCGACCCCGCGGCCGGTCACGGCCGGGCGCAACCACGGCCGGGTCGGCGTCCTGGTCGGCGGCTCGTCGGGGGTCGTCGTCCGAGCCTTCATCGTGGCCGTCGTGGCGGCGGCGATCGCCTCGCCGAGTGTCGGTGCGGACCCGGCGGCGTCGCCATCGAGCGCTGCGCCGGTCGTGATGACGGCGTCAGCGCCGATCGGGGTTCCGGTGTCGCCCATGTCGGTATCGGCCACGCAGTGGACGTCGAACACCGTCGTCTCGACCGTTCCGGCGCAAGCACCGTCGCCGGCACCGGTGGGGTCGTGCGGGGTGTTCGACGTAGCGGGCTGTATCGGGGAGGCGTTCACCGGGCTGCTGCGCGCAGCGGTCACCGATGTGGTCAACCCGGCGTTGGAGCTGCTGTCGGACACCTTGTTGTCGACGCCGCTGCCCTCGACGATCCCGCGGCTCACGGAGTTGTGGGGGGTATCGTGGCGGATCGCGCTCGCCGCCTACACCGCCCTCGTCCTGGCCGGCGGGTTGCTAGTGATGGTCCATCAGAGCGTGCAGACCCGCTACGGGGTGCGGGAGGTCGCACCGCGGCTGGTGGTCGGGTTCGTGGCGGCGTGGTGGTCGCTGCCGCTGGCCGACACCGGCGTGCAGATCGCGAACTCCCTGTCGGGTGAGCTCGTCGGCGGTGTCGACGAACGAGCCGGGATGGCCGGCCTCGCCGCGCTGGTGCGGGCGGCGATCACCTCACCTCCTGCGGTGGCGGGGGTGGCGGCGTCGTGGCCGCTGTTGCTCGCCTCCGCCGTCGTCGGGGTGCTGTTGGTGGCGGTGCTGGCGGGGTGGGTCCTGCGCGTGGTGATGGTGATCGTGCTCGTGGCGGGGGCGCCGCTGGTGGTGATGTGGCACGCCCTGCCCCAGACCGATCCGCTGGCCCGCTGGTGGTGGCGGGCGATGACCGGGCTGTTGTCGATCCAGGTCCTGCAGGCCCTGATCGTCTCGGTCGGCCTGGTCGTCCTCCTACCCGACCCGGACAGCCCGGACGGTACCGCGGGTGCGGCGGGGGTGTTCGGTCTGCCGAGCGGGCAGGCGAGCTGGGTGACACTGCTGGTGCTCGGGGTGTTGCTGTGGTTGTTGCTGCGGGTCCCGGGCTGGGTGTGGTCAACGGTCAAGTTGCGCGCGGGCGGCTCGTCGTTGCTGGCGACCGCGATCAAGATCGGGTTCGCGGTCAAGGGCGCCAGGCTGCTCGGCGCCGGGCTGGGTGGCGGCGCGGTCGCCGCCTCGACCCGCCGTCGGCTTCCCGGCGGGTGGGGCGATGTCTGCGATCCTCTCGACCGGGCCCCGATGCTGCCCAGCGGGCAGCTCGCCCTCCCGCTACCCGGGCTGCGGCCCCGCCGCGCCACCCGCCGGGCCACGCCCGTCCCACCGCCCGGTGAGGGGCGCAGGCCTGGGCCGGGCCAGCTGGCGTTGCCACTGACGGAAGGGGTGTGGCCGGAGCACCGGGCGGTCGCCGGCCGGGACGGGCAGTGGCGCCTGCCGATCGACGTCGCCCGCGTCCCCCGCACCACCGACACCCCGACCCCCACTGTCGCGGTGGGAGCGGGGCGGTCGCCGGGGCGTGGGGAGCAGCTGCGGTTCCCGGGCGACGGGCTGTGGCCCGAGCAGCGCGCGGTGGCGGGGGCGGACGGTCAGTACCGGTTCGCGTTCCCGGTCGCGCGCCGGCCATCACCGCCACGGTCGGGTGGGAGGGCGGGGAGTGGTCGTCCAGCGGTGGCGAGCTTCGGCGGTCGTCAGGTCCCGCTGAACCTGCGCCCACCGGATCCGTATCGCGGGGTGCGGGCACTGCGTTCGGGGCAGTACCCGCTCCCGCTGCCGAACCTGCACCGCACGCCCCGCCCCGCACCACCCGCACCGGCCCCACGACCGGATGCGGCGCGCCCGGCGTCGGGCGGGGTGCAGCTGAGGCTGCCGATCCCGGCCGGCCCCACACAGTCGTCGGCCGTCGCGCCTCGCCCCGCGGCTCCGGGCGCACCGCCGCGAACACCCACTCCGAGGACACCGCCCCCGACACCGCCCCCGCCCTCGACTCCGCCGGTTGCGCCGCGTCCGGCCACGTCGCCGTCGCCGTCGCCGTCGCCGTCGCCGGATCGTGCTGCTCCGCGGGTGCCGTCGGCTCCGATGCCGCGGGTGCGTCCGCGGCGGGCCCCGCGGCTACCGATGAGGAAGGACCCCCGATGAGTGCCCCGGTGCAGATCCCGGCCGATGTCGACCGCGAGGACCAGATCCTCGGCTCGCTGACCGCCCGCCAGCTCGCCATCACCACCGTCGCCGCGACCGTGGTGTTCGGGGTGTGGCAGCTGACCGGTCCCGCCCGGCTGCTGGTGTTCGCGATCGCCGTCGTCCCGGTCGCTGTCCTGGCGATCGCGCTGGTGGTCGGGCGCCGTGACGGCGTGCCTTTCGACCGTCTGCTTCTCGCCGCGCTCGGTCAGCGCCTCGCCCTGCCCGGAGTGCCACGCCGACTGCGGACGCCGGGGGTGGGGCGGGTCGTCGCCGCCCAGTTGCCGGTGGGCGGGGTGCGGGCGGTGGGCTCGGACCAGCTCGGGGTCGTCGATCTCGACGGGCACGGGTGGGCGGTGGTCTGTGCGATCGTCCCGATCAATCTGAGTTTGCGGTCGGGGGCGGAGCAGGACGCGGTGATCGGCGGGTTCGCCCGCTGGCTGCACTCGCTGTCCGGTCCGGTGCAGCTGCTCACCCGCAGCCGCCCCCTCGACCTCAGCGCACCGATCGCGCACCTGCACCAGCACGCTCACACCCTCCCCACCCGCGAACTCGCGGGCGCGGCGCTCGCCCATGCCGATCACCTGCACGATCTCGATAGCCGAGCGGAGCTGCTGCACCGGGAGATGCTGATCGTCTTCCGCGACCCCGCTCCCGCTCGCGGGGCGCGGGCCGGGGCGGCGGCGGGGCAGCGGCTGCGGCGCCGTACGGAGGAGGCCGTCGCGCTGCTCTCCCCGCTCGGGCTGCGGGTCAGCCCGCTGTCCAACGCCGAGACCGCCGCGGTGCTGCGGCGGGCCACCGCACCCGCCACCACCCTGCACCCCGACCACCCGGCAGCGGCTCCGGCTTCGCGGTCCGACGCGGTGTCGGTGCGCTCGGCGGACGACGACCCGCCCACCGTCGAACTCCCCGCCGTCTCGTCCGAGTCCCGTGCCGGCGAGGGAGTCCCGCCGGGACGCGGGCTGGTCCGGCGGCGTCGCCGGGAGGCCGTGACCGGTGGCCGGTCGCAGGCGTCGCGGTGGTTCGCGCCGGGCCGGGTGCGGGTCGCCGCCCGCCAGGTCGTCCTGGACGAGGTGTGCACGACGACACTGGTGGTGACCGGGTTCCCGCGTGAGGTTCCAGGGGCGGGGTGGTTGGCGCCGATCACCGGGCACCCCGGGCTGGTCGACGTCTCGGTCCATGTGACCCCCCTCGACACGACGATCGCCGCCGGACGGCTACGGCGGCGGCTGGCCCGCCTGGAGGCCGCCCGCCGCTCCGGCTCGATCCACGGCCGACTCCCCGACCCCGATGTCGACGCCGCCGCCGAGGACGCCCACTTGCTCGCCGAGCGGGTCGCCCGCGGGGAGGCCCGGTTGTTCACCACCACGATCACCGTGACCGTCACCGCGACCACCCCTGCGGGGTTGGATGGTGAGGTTGCGGCGGTGCGGGCGCTGCTGTCCTCGATGCTGATCACCGCCCATCCGGCGACGTGGCGGGCCTGGCACGGCTGGCTGACCGGGCTGCCCCTGGGGCTGGATCGCGTCGGGACCGGGCGGGTCCTCGACACCGCCGCCCTCGCGGCGGCGTTCCCGTTCGCCAGCCCCGACCTCCCACCACCCACCTCGCCGACCACGGTTCTGTATGGGCAGAACCTGGTGTCGAGCTCGCTGGTGTTCTGGGACCGCTGGGCGTGCGACAACTACAACTCCGTCATCCTCGGCCGCTCTGGGGCCGGGAAGTCCTACCTGGTCAAACTCGACCTGCTGCGCTCGTTGCAGACCGGGGTCCACGCCCAGGTCGTCGACCCCGAGGACGAGTACCGGCGCCTCGCCAACGCCGTCGGCGCGACCACGGTCCGCCTCGGCGCGCCCGGGGTGCGGATCAACCCGCTCGACCTTGACACCCACACCCTGCCCGACGGCACCCTGACAGCGGCACCGGACGCGCTCGCCCGCCGCCGCCTCACCCTCCACACCCTGCTCACCGTCGCCCTCACCACTACCGACCACAGCGCCGACGACCGTGCCCGTGCGGGGGAGCTGTCGGCGGCGGAGCGCGCGGTCCTGGACGAGGCGATCACGGCGACGTATCTGCGGGCCGGGATCACCGACGACCCTGCCACCTGGACCCGACCCGCGCCGTTGCTCGCCGACCTGCACCGCACCCTCACGACCCACGGTCAGGACCGGATCGCCCCCGGGCTGATCGACCGGGCCCTGCACCCCGACACCGCCGTCGAGGACGACGACCTCGACATCGACGCGGGCAACGACGCCGCGGTCGATCTCGCAGCCGGCAGCGCCGTTCGGAACGTTCACGCGGCCACGGACGGGATCGCGGCGGATCTGGCTGCCCGGTTGCGGCCGTTTGTCGACGGCGCGTTCAGTGGCCTGTTCGACGGCCCCACCAGCCACCCGCCCACCGCCGGACCGCTCACGGTGTGGTCGGTGCGCGAGGTCCCGGAGCAGCTGCGGCCGCTGGCCACGATGCTCGTCCTGGACGCGATCTGGCGCACCGTCACCCACCCCCACGACCGGCGCCGCCGCCTCGTCGTGGTCGACGAGGCGTGGCTACTGCTGCAACACCGGGCAGGCGCGCGGTTCCTGCTGCGCACCGCCAAGGCCGGGCGCAAGCACTGGTGCGGGCTCACCGTCGCCACCCAGGACACCGCCGACATCCTCGGCTCCGACCTCGGCCGGGCCGTGATCACCAACGCCGCCACCCAGATCCTGCTCCGCCAAGCCCCCCAGGCCATCGACCGCGTCACCCAGGTCTTCGGCCTGTCGGCGGGGGAGCGTGGGTTCCTGCTGTCCGCGCAGCGCGGCGACGGGCTGCTCACCGGCGGCGAGCAGCGCGCCGCGTTCACCGCGCTGGCCTCCGACCAGGAAGACGCCCTGATCACCACCGACCCCGCCCACCTCGCCACGCACTCCACAGACCCGGCGTGGGTCCGGCTCGACCCCGCACCGGCCCGCGCCGGGGCCCATCCCGGCGTCCACGTGGAGGGAGCGTGGTGACACCACTCTCCGCGATCCCCCTCGCCGAGGTTCTCGCCGTGCTGGGCGGCTCCGCCGCGATCACCGCCGTCGGGGTCACCGGCTCGTGGACGCTGCGGCGGGGCCGTGAGCGCCGTGACCGTCACGGGGCGGCGCGGGTGGAGATCGCGGTCCCGCCGCGGGTCGACCCGGGGTCGGCGACGGCGTTCTGGCAGCACCTGCTCGGCCTGCTGCCCGCCCGAACCCGCCTGCTGCGCCGGTTGGCCGGTGCGCCGCATGTGTCGTTCGAGTACGAGTTCGCCCCGGGCGGGCTGACGATCGCGCTCTGGGTTCCGTCCTCGATCCCGCCACCCCAGATCGCCGCCGCGGTGCGTAGCGCCTGGCCCGGCGCCCGCACCACCATCGCCCCGACCCGCCCGGCCGTCGACCCGGCACATGCCGAGGCAGGAGGGCGCCTGCGGTTGGCACGCCCGCCGCGGTTCCCGATCGCGACCGATCACCGCACCGACCCGCTCCGCGCGGTGATCGGCGCCGCGTCACCCCTGCCGGTCGGGCAGCGAGTGCTCGTTCAAGTCCTGGCCCGCCCGGTCAGCAGTGCCCGGATGGCCGCCCTCACCCGAACCCGGGCCAGGACGCCCGCGGCTCTCGCCGTCCGGATCGCGGGGCTGGTCGCGAGCGCGGCGGCAACCCTCGCGCAGGAGATCGTCACGACCCTCGTGCACGGCCCCGCTCACCGCGCCACCCAGCCCGCACGACCCCGGACCGCGGCGGGCCCGGATCGGTGGGTGGACTCCGCGCAGAACCGGGCCGCCGCGGGCAAGGCCCACGGCTCGGGCGGCGGCTACCGCGTCGCCATCCGCTACCTCGCCACCATCGACAGCCCGCCCGCCGAGCACGACGGCGGGGACCTCGCGCGGGCCGTGTGCGCGGCGCGGGCACGCGCGGTGGGGGCGGCGTTCGCCGGGTACTCCGGACACAACCACTTCCGCCGCCGCCCCCTCCACCACCCCACCACGACGACCGCTGCCCGGGCGCTGCGGGGCGGGGACCTGCTCTCGGTCGCCGAGCTGGCCGCGCTCGCGCACCTCCCGACCGACGAGCACGTCCCCGGCCTGCGCCGCGCCGGCGCCGCCGCGGTCGCGCCGCCCCCGCAGATCCCGGCCACCGGGGCGGGGGTGCGGCCCCTGGGCGATGCCGACGCCGTCCCCGCCCGCCCGGTGGGTCTCTCGGTTGCTGATGCGCGGCATCACGTGTGGGTGCTGGGTGCGACCGGTGCGGGGAAGTCGACGCTGTGCGTGCACGGGGTCCTCGCCGACGCCGCCTCCGGACGCGCCGTGGTGGTCATCGACCCGAAAGGCGACCTCGTCCACGACATCCACACCCGCCTGTCCGACCACGCCCGCGCCCGCACGATCCTGATCGACCCCGCCCACCCCGGCCCGCACGGCTGGCCCAGCCTCAACCCCCTCCACACCCCCGACCACCGCTCCGCGTCTACGCCCCCGGGGCCGGAGGTGGGGGACACCGCGGTCGAAAACGTGGTGAGTGTCTTTGCCCGGGTGTTCTCCTCCGCGTGGGGGCACCGCAGCGAGGACCTGTTCCGGGTCGCCTGCCTGACCCTGCGCCACCACCCCGGCGTCGCGAGCCTCGACCAGATCCCGGAGCTGCTCACCGACCGCGCCACCCGAGCCCGCCTCCTCACCGGCGTCACCGATCCACGGTTGCTGCGGTTCTGGCGGCAGTTCGACCAGCTCTCCGACCCCGCCGCCGCCCAGATCGCCGCACCCCTGCTGAACAAGCTGCGTGCTGTCCTGCTCCGCCCGTTCGCCGAACAGCTGCTGTGCCGACCCACCACCGTCGACCTGCCGCGGCTGCTCGACCGGGGCGGGTTGCTGCTGGTGCGGATCCCCAAGGGAGTGCTCGGGGAGGACACGGTCCGGCTGGTGGGGTCGTTGCTGGTGTCGCAGGTGTGGGCGGCCGCGCTGACCCGCATCACCCAGCCCGAACACCAGCGCCGCGACGCGAGCCTGTTGGTCGACGAGTGCCACAACTTCCTGAATCTGCCCTACCGGATCGAGGACATGCTCGCCGAAGCCCGCGGTTTCCGCCTCTCCCTCACCCTTGCCCACCAACACCTCGGGCAGCTCACCCCGGCGTTGCGGGACGGGATCGCCGCGAACGCCCGCAACAAGATCCTCTTCCAGCTCTCTCCGTCTGACGCCGCCTGGCTGGCCCGCCACACCCTGCCCGAGCTCGGGCCCCACGACCTCGCTCACCTCGACGGCTTCCACGCCGCCGCCGCTCTACTCACCGACAGCGCACCCGCCCGCGCGTTCACCCTCACCACCCGCCCCCTACCTCCGGCGGCAGCGATCCCCATGCCGGCCCGGGTCGGGTCCCGCGCCGACCGCCCCGCCCGCCGCCCGAATCCGGGCACCGCTCGGCCTGACGTTCGTGATCCTCGCCTGCACACACGCCCGAAGCCCGGGAGTCCCACATGACCCGTACCCGTCCCCGCCGCCTCGCCCGGCCGACCTCCGAGGCCGGAGGTTCCCGTCCGCGTACCGGGCGGCGCCGCGACGGCGTCGTGCTCGCCGCCACCGGCCACATCCCGCCTGCCCTGCGCGATCGCGTTCTCACCGAGCACCGCGCCCAGCTCGCCACCCGGGTCCGCGACGAGATCATTTGGCGCGTGCACCGCGGACTCCATCCGCTGCGGATCACCTACGGCTACCGCCGCCCCGCACTCCACGACCTGCACCCACCGAGCGAAGCGTGGGGGATCGCCGTGCCCGACCTGGACGTGGGACCTGACCAGCGCGAGAGCCCCGGCGCGAGAGCGGCCCGCACCGGCCGCGCCCAACCCTGCACCTGGCAGCTTGACCACGCATGCGCTCACACCGTGCGCGTCGCCGCGTCCTGGGCTCGCGCCGGGATCCCGCTGCCCGAGATCGCCCACCGCCTCGCCCACGACCCCGCCTACCCGCACCCGGTCACCCTGACCGGCACCCGACGCTCCTGGACCGTCGGCACGGTCCGGCAGATCCTCACCGACCCCGGCCTCACCGGGTACAGCGTCTGGGGCCGCACCCATCACCGGCGACCGGTCCCCGAACACCACTGGGTCATCTCACCCGACCCGACCCATCCCGCGATCCTGCCCGGCGAGCTGTGGCAGACGACCCGCCGAGCCATCACCACCGATCCGACCGACGCCACCCATCCGGCCCGAACCCGATAGCGCCGCACCGGCCCCACATCGCCGCCCGGGCGCCACCGGACCCCTGATGGCCCGGGGCCGACGACAGGGCGTCAGCGACGTCGTCAGCCCCCATTTCGGGCCACACCGTAGACCGCCGACGCCACCATCCGTCGAAACACCCGAAACCGATCATGAATCGGCATGTCGAACGGTGCGCCGCCCGATCGGGACGGAACCACGATCCGACTCCTCGAATCGAAGTATCCGAACGGTGAACCGTCGCGACCGAACGAGAAGCACCAGCTCGTTCGTTCGCGAGGCGCCATCCGATAATTCTGTGTCACCAACAATTGGAGCAGTCACATGCGTGACAGCGAGTCTTCTCGATCCGACAACTCCGTTCGGGAAACGGTTCCGCCCAGCGACGAGAACGTCGGAGTGCTTCCACTGCACACTCCCGCCGACGCCGCTCGGATCCTCGCGATCCGCGAGTCGTGGCTGCGCCGCGCCGCAGGTGAGCGACGTATCCCCGCCACCTACATCGGCCGACACCTGCGCTTCTCCCGCGCCGACATCGCAGCCATCGCCGCCGACGGAGCACGCCCCGCCCAGCTCGTTCCACGCAGGTGCCCGACGGAATCGACGACGCGCCCGCCGCGACGGATGGAATCGTGCAATTCACCCGACCGGCGGACTGGACGAAACCGCCCACCCAAGCGTTCATAAATGGGGTCGCCGCGATTCGATACGCGGCCACGGGAAACGCCGAATCGACCGAAATCGGATGTGGGTGACGCATGGCGTGGGTGTGTAAGAGTGCGCGCAGTACGTGGCGTGTGCGGTTCCGACGTGACGACGGCAGCATCGGGACGGTCAATGGATTCGCCTCCGAGACCGCCGCGCGGCAACACGCCGAATCGATGGAGACCGACCAACGCCGAGGCGTGTTCCTCGACCCCGACGGGGCGCGCACCACGGTGGGGGAGTGGGTCGAGCAGTGGCTCGACGCCCTCGACGTCTACGACACGACCGAAGCCCAGTACCGCAGCCTGCTGCGCAACCACATCCTGCCCCGCTGGGGCGAGCACGGCCTCGGCGAGATCAGCGCGATCAGAGTCAACGCCTGGTACAAGCAGCTTCGCGCCGACGGCTACGCGGCCTCGACCGTCGCCACCATCGGGAAGCTGCTGTCAATGTTGCTCTCCGACGCCGCCGACGAACGCCTCATCGCCGCGAACCCGCTCCTCGGGTCCCGCCGCCGACGCGGGAAACGCCGCCGCGAACGCACCCCCGAACGCCCCTGGGCGACCCACCAGCAGGCCCTCGCGATCGCCGACAACGCCGCACGCCTACCCGGCGCCGGGCAGGGGGCGGCCACGCTGATCGTCACCGCCGGATGGACCGGCGCCCGCTGGGGCGAGCTCACCGGCCTGCAGCGCCACAACCTGCACCTCGACCCCACCGGCGACACCACCAGCTACCTGGTGATCGACCCCGACATCGGCGCCCTGCACGAAGTCGGGAACCGGTTGTTCCTCGGACCCCCGAAGACCCCGGAATCGGCCCGCACCATCGCGCTACCGCCGTTCCTGGTTCCACTGCTCGCCGCGCACCTGCGCTCCCACCCACACCGGCACGTGTTCGTCTCACCCCAGGGAGAACTGCACCGGCGCAGCAACTTCTCCCGCCGCGCGATGCGCCCCGCCGCCGACGGCACCGAACACCTCGCCCGCCCCGCCGTCGCCGTCCCGCCCGCACGGCCCGGCCTGACGTTCCACGGGCTACGCCACAGCCACAAGACCTGGATGATCGCCGACCAGATTCCCGACATCGCCCAAGCCCGACGCCTCGGCCACATCCTCGGCGACAAGATCGCCCAGACCTACTCCCACGTCGCCGCCGAGGTCGACGCCCGCCTTCTCCAAGGGTTGCAGGATCGCTGGGACAAAGCCGTCGCCGACAGCGGAGACATCCCCGACTGGCGCGCCACACCCTGACCGACACCCCAGTCCTCGCTACCGGAACACACTCCGCGAGCGAATCTGAGATGTGCGGCCCTGTGGGTCAGGGCCAGGTCCACACCGCGGCCTGAACCGCCCCGGCGTGTCGGGAGACTTGATCTTCTGAGGAGATGGAGTCATGACACGTCGTTCCCAGCCGCCGTATCCGCCGGAGTTGCGTGAGCGGGCGGTGCGCATGGTCGCCGAGGTCGAGTCGGACTACGACTCGCCGTGGGCGGCGATGAACGCCGTCGCCACCAAGCTCGGGGTCGGCACCGGGGAGACGGTGCGCAAGTGGGTCCGTCAAGCCGAGATCGACGGTGGTGTCCGGCCGGGCACCACCACTGAGGAGTCCGAGGAGGTCAAGCGGCTGCGCCGGGAGGTCGCGGAGCTCAAGCGGGCCAACGAGATCCTCAAGGCTGCTTCGGCTTTCTTCGCGGCCGAGATCGACCGGCCACACAAGCGTTGGTGAGGTTCATCGACCAGCACGCCGCCCGCTCCACGGTGGGACGGCGGTGGGGTGTCGCGTCGATCTGCGCCCAGCTCGCCGAGCTGGGCGTGGCTATCGCCCCGTCGACCTACTACGCCGCCCGCGCCGCGGCGTTGAGGGCCCCGAGCAGACAGCAGGTGCGTGACGAGGAACTGACCGCTCAGATCAGCAGGGTGTATGCCGAGAACTATGGCGTCTACGGCGCTCGGAAGGTCTGGATCCAGCTGGGCCGCGAGGGCATCGACGTCGCCCGATGCACGGTCGAGCGGCTGATGCGCGCGGCGGGGCTGGCCGGGGTCCGCCGCGGACGCCGGGTCCGCACCACGATCGACGGTGGTGGGCCGCGGGCCGGTGACCTGGTCGAGCGCCGGTTCGACCGGCCGGCCCCGGACCAGCTCTGGGTTACTGACTTCACCTACGTGCCGACGTGGTCG
Organism: Pseudonocardia autotrophica; assembly: GCF_003945385.1. Classification (NCBI taxonomy): domain Bacteria; kingdom Bacillati; phylum Actinomycetota; class Actinomycetes; order Pseudonocardiales; family Pseudonocardiaceae; genus Pseudonocardia; species Pseudonocardia autotrophica. The sequence goes on along the minus strand of NZ_AP018920.1, from coordinate 4,219,951 downwards.
GGGATGGTCTACGTCGCCTTCGTCATCGATGCCTGTTCGCGGCGGATCCTGGGCTGGCGCGCGGCCACGTCGATGCGTACCGAGCTGGTGCTCGATGCCCTCGAACACGCGGTATGGACTCGCGCCCGACAGGGCCATAAGGACCTGTCCGGGCTGGTCGCACACTCGGATGCGGGGTCGCAATATCGGTCCATCGCCTACACCGAACGACTCGCCGCGGCCGGCGCGGCGCCCTCGGTCGGGTCGGTGGGCGACGCGTATGACAACGCGTTGGCGGAGTCGACGATCGGGCTGTTCAAGACCGAGCTGATCAAGCCGAGAGGTCCGTGGCGCACGGTCGAGCAGGTCGAGATCGCCACCCTCGAGTACGTCGACTGGTTCAACCACCGACGGCTGCACTCCGCTGCCGCGGACCTGCCCCCGGCCGAGCTGGAGGCCGCGCACTACCGTCAACACATCGGCCAGCCCGAGTCAGAGCACTCAACCCGATAGCTCTCCGGACACGCCGGGGCGGTTCACTCTGGCCACGAGAATCCGGCTGGCCCCGCCGCGGGACCCGGAGTTCAAAGGGCTGGTCGAGCGCAACAACGGGTACTTCGAGACCTCGTTCCTGCCCGGACGACGGTTCGCCTCCCCGGCTGACTTCAATCGGCAGATCAGCGACTGGCTGACCAGGGCGAACGCCCGAACCGTCCGAGCGATCGGCGGGCGCCCGGCCGATCTGCTCGAGGGTGACTACGCGGCGATGACTCCGCTGCCGCCGCTGGACCCGCCGATCGGGCTGACCGCGCGGGTCCGGTTGGCGCGGGACTACTACGTCCGCGTCGATGCCAACGACTACTCGGTGGACCGACAGGTGATCGGCCGGTTCGTCGACGTCGCCGCCACCCCGGGCGAGGTGGTCATCTACTGCGCCGGGCAGGTCGTCGCCCGCCACCAACGCAGCTGGGCCCGCCACGCGGTGATCACCGACCCGGCCCATCGCGACACCGCCGCGACGATGCGCCGCGCCCTGGCCCACGACCGCAGCGCGCGGCGGGCCGCCGAGCGGCGTCATCTCGACGGGCACCCGGTGACCCTGCGCGCGCTGCCCGACTACGACGCCCTGTTCGGCGTCGACTTCACCCCCACCCCGATTCCGGATCCGAGCTCGGACAGCAGCCGGGACAGCCCCGCTGAGGAAGTGAGCAGCTCATGACCACCTCACCGAAGACGCCCACCGACCCCGGCCCGGAGCCGTCGGGACCGGTGCTGGCCGCAGTCCCCGACGGGTTACCGGCGATGATCGCCTACCTGACCCGGGTCCTGAAGACCCCGACGATCGGGGCCTGCTGGGAACAGCTCGCCGCCCAGGCCCGCGATGAGAACTGGTCGCACGAGGAGTATCTGGGCGCGCTGCTGCAGCGTCAGGTCGCCGACCGCGAGTCCAAGGGCACCGTGATGCGGATCCGGACCGCGCACTTCCCGCAGGTCAAGACCTTGGAGGACTTCAACCTCGACCATCTTCCCTCGCTGCGCCGCGACATCCTGGCCCACCTGGCCACGAGCGCGTTCGTCGCGAAAGCCGAGGTGCCGCCGCTCATCTGAAAGTGACCACTGCTGATCAGTGGAAGTGACCACCCTTGCGACCCGCCGACTGAGATCCACCACCAGTAGGCGGGCCCCCTCGACGCTCCGGTTGAACCGGCCGGAAGTCGTCGAGGGAGCCCACTCGGGATGCTCGCATGGGAGTCGTACGTGGAAGCACAAGCACTACGCGCGCAGGGATGGACGATCTCCGCGATCGCCCGGCATCTGGGCGTCACACGGGTGACCGTGCGCCGCTATCTGAGCGGCGAACACACGCCGGGGCAGCGGGCCCGCAGCGTGCCGGATCCGTTCGAGGGGTTCGCCGAGTACTGCCGGCTGCGGCTCGGTGCGGACCCGCATCTGTGGGCGACCACGTTGTTCGACGAGGTCACCGCGCTGGGCTATGCGGGCTCGTATCCCTCGTTCACGCGCGCGCTGCGCGCCCGGGAGCTGCGCCCGGCCTGCGAGCCGTGTCGGTCGGGCAAGACCAGCCAGCGGGCGGTGATCGCCCATCCGCCGGGCGCCGAGACCCAGTGGGACTACCTGGAGCTGACCGACCCGCCCGCGCACTGGGGGTTCGCCGGCAGCGCGTTCGTGCTGCTCGGGGTGCTGGCGCACTCGAGCCGGTGGCGGGGCTGGATCACCGAGTCGCTCGATCAGCCGCACCTGATCGAAGGCCTCGACCAGGTCGTCGGCCGTCTCGGCGGGGTGACGCGGCGGTGGCGGTTCGACCGGATGTCCACGGTGTGTCATCCCGGCTCGGGCCGGCTCACGGTCAGCTTCGGACCGGTGGCGGTGCACTACCGGGTCGGGATCGACATCTGCCCGCCGCGGCACGCCTGGCGCAAGGGCGCGGTGGAGAAGAGCGCGCACGTGATCGCCCAACGCTGGTGGCGCACCCTGGCCGACGACACCACCCTCGCGGGGGCCCAGGCCGGGCTGGACCGGATCTGCGCCCGCCTCGACGGACGCCGCCGCGCCGACGCCGACGGGGGCAAGACGACCGTGGGCGCGCTGGCCGAGGCCGAGCCGTTGCGGGCGGCACCGGCGCCGCTGCCGGCGGTGCTGAGCGTCGAGCGCACCGTGTCCGAGCAGGCCCTGGTCGCGTTCCGCGGCAACCGCTACTCGATCCCACCCGGGCACACCGGCGAGATCGTGACCGTTCGCCACCAACTCGGCACCCCGGCACTGGACATCGCCACCGCACGCGGTGTCGCGCTGGCGCATCACCTGCGGTCCCCGGACGGAGCCGGCGCACTGGTGCGCCTCGACGAACACGTCGACGCCATGACCCGGGTGGTGCTCGCCGAGTTCACCGACCGCGCGCCCTGCCCGCGCAAGCACCGCCGCCCACCCACCGCCGACGCCCTGGCCGAAGCGGATCGGATCCGCCACGCCCAGGCCGGCCCGGCCAGCGGCGAGCAGGTCGTCATCGACTTCGACGCCTACGCCTCCGGCACCCGCCCGCTGCGCGGACGCGCCCACACCGGCGAGACCAGCGGACAGGATGGGCGGGAGAGCTCATGAACACCCACCGGCCCGACCATGCGGTCAACCAGGCTGAACCCGACGGCTCGAGCGAGGCGGCGACCTATCAGCGGCTGCGCGCTCACCTGGAGGTCCTCAAGCTGGGCACGGCCGCCGAGGCGTTGACCGGGGTGCTCGACGCCGCCCGCGCCGAGCAGCTCTCGCCCACCGCGGTGATGGAACGGCTGCTCGGGCTCGAGGTCTCCCACGCCGAGGCCCGTCGGTTGGCCGGCAGGTTGCGGTTCGCCTGCCTGCCGCACTCCTGGACCCTGGACGAGTTCGACTTCGCCGCCCAACCCGGGGTCGACGAGAAACTCGTGCGTGAGCTCGCGGCGCTGCGCTTCCTCGACGACGCCGGCAACGTCCTGTTCGTCGGTCCACCCGGCACCGGCAAGACGATGCTCGCGGTCGCACTCGCCCGGGCCGCGGTCGATGCCGGGCACCGGGTCTACTTCACCACCGCCGCCGAACTGGCCAAACGCTGCCGCAAGGCCGCCTTGGAAGGACGCTGGGCCACCGCGATGCGGTTCTACTGCGGCCCCCGGCTGCTGGTGATCGACGAGTTCGCCTACTCCCGCACCGCGCCGGACCCGGACGCGAACGCCGCCCTGTTCGAGGTGATCAACCGCCGCTATCTGAAGTCGTCGACGATCGTGACCAGCCACGCCGGAGTGGCCAGCTGGGGTGACCGGCTGGCCGACCCGATGCTGGCCGCCGCGCTGCTCGACCGGCTGCTGCACCGGGGCATCGTCGTCGCCATCGACGGGCCCTCCTACCGGATGCGGGCCCACCAGCAACGCAGTAACCAACTCCGGCTGGCGCTCGGCGAGCACGACCCGACCGGGCAGGGCCGATCATGACCATCCTGGGCGAGCACCCCTGCCCGGCCTGCGGCCGGCAGGTCACCGTGACCCGACGCAACCCCAACCGCCGGTTCTGCTCCTCGCGCTGTCGAGCCGCGCATCACCGCGACCACCCGCACACCGCCCCGGACGTCGTCCCGGACGCCGTTCCCGGCTCGTTCAACACCGCGAACGCCGTCACGCGCGATGCCCTCACCAGCCCGAACGGCGACCACGCCGTTCCCGACGCCGTCCCGAACGCCGTCCCACCCGGGCACGCCGTTCCCGCCGCGAACGGCGTCCAACGCTGCCCGCACTGCCGCACCGAGCTGGCCGTCATCACCGTCGTCGTCCCCGCCGGCGCCGCCCACATCCGCACCCCGGAGGTGACCCACATGACCCCGACCTGACCACTACTCTGGCCGCGCCAGGGTGGTCACTTCCACCGATCAGAACTGGTCATTTTCGCTGAGCGCCAGCAGAGAACGTGATCCTGCTCGGCCCGCCCGGGATCGGGAAGACCCACCTCGCGATCGGGCTCGGGGTCAAGGCCGCGCACGCCGGCTACTCGGTCCTGTTCGACACCGCCAGCAACTGGATCACCAGACTGTCCGCGGCGCACCAGAGCGGACGGCTCGAGGCAGAGCTGAAGAAGATCCGCCGCTACAAACTGATCATCATCGACGAGGTCGGCTACATCCCGTTCGACCAGGACGCGGCGAACCTGTTCTTCCAGCTCATCGCCTCCGCTATGAACAAGGCAGCGTCATGGTCACCAGCAACTTGCCCTTCGGCCGCTGGGGCGAGACGTTCTCCGACGACGTCGTCGCTGCAGCGATGATCGACCGTCTCGTCCACCACGCCGAGGTGCTGACCCTGTCCGGGGACTCCTATCGGACCCGCGCCCGACGCGAGCTACTGGCGAAGCACAACCGCGCCAGCAACGACTGAACACCGACAGGGGGTCAGTCCCAGTCCGTCGTTACGGGGTCACTCCAAACCCGCCGTTGACAGGGTGTGGCTCTGGATCAGTCGGGTAGCCGGAGACTGCGAGAGCAGCTCGGCCAGGCACCGAAACCTCCGCGGTCGGCGCGGACGAGTTCGGCGATCTCGATCTGCTGTGCCTTGGTCGCCTCGTCGGCCATGGGTGCGTAGCGGTCACCGCCGTAGGCGACCCGGGTTGCGGCGTCGAATTGAAGGCCACCACTTATCTGGACACCTCCTACGCCACGACAAGGAAGCTGCAGGTCAGACGGCCGCGGCTCATGATCTAGTTCGCGGTCATGCGAGTGGTGACGTGCGGACCGGAGCGGCCAGGCGAGCCGGCGGTGGGGGTGGTCGATGACTGCGGGGTGCCGGTGTCGGAGGTGTCGGCGTTCCTGTCGTCGTTGGCGGTGCGGGACTACTCGCCGAACACGGTCCGGGCCTACGCCTACGACCTGATGAAGCTGCTGCAGTTCCTCGACGAGCGCGGCGAAGCCGTCAGCGGGTTCTCCCCGATGCTGGCCACGGAGTTCCTGGGCTGGCTGCGGGCGCAGTCCTCGGCCGGGCGGGCGCAGCGCAGCCAGCTCGGTCTGGTCAGCGGCGACGGGCGTCGGCTGTCGGCGCGCACCTGCAACAGGGTGCTGGCCGCGGTGTCGTCGTTCTACGAGTTCCTGATCAGCTGCGGCGGCTACACACTGGTGGAGAACCCGATCCTGCGCGAGGCCGACCAGGCCTCGGCCCGCGTTCTGGGCCGGCACCGGCCACCGCTGCTGACCAGCGCCGATCAGCGCCCGGTCCGCCGGATCCTGCGGGTTCGCACCGTCGACACGCTGCCGCGCCCGATCCCGGACGAGACCTACCTGGCGCTGCTGGGGCAGCTGGACAAGCTGCGGGACCGGGCGCTGCTCGAGCTCATGCATGAGGGCGGCCTGCGACCGGGTGAGGTGCTGGGCTTGCATCTGGAGGACGTCTCCTACGGTCGAAACGGGTCACCGTCCGCCACCGCGACGATCACCCGCAGGGCGCACGGCAGAAGTCCCGCCGAGATCGAGTGGTGGACCTGCTCGAGGACTGGGCACTCCCGGCCCTGAACCGCTACGTGCTGCTCGAACGCCCACCAGAGGCCCAGACACCGCTGCTGTTCCTGATCGGCGGCCGAGGCGCCCGCAGAGACCACGCACTGAGCTACGACGGCCTGGTCCGGCTGTTCCAGCGGGCCGCGGCCCGCGCCGGAGTGCGCGAGCCCTGGCTGACCCCACACAGCCTGCGCCACACGCACGCCACCCGGATGACCGAGCTCGGGATGCGGGAGCTGACCTTGATGCGGCGCCTCGGCCACGCACACCCGGACTCGACCAAGGTCTACGTCCGGCTCACCGACCACCAGGTCCGAGACGACTACCGGACCGCCCTGGAGCAGGGCCCGCAGCCGGAGACGGCGCGATGAGCGCGCCACGACGTTCACGGTCACCGCGCACCACCGACGGCTACTCGGGCCCCTCGCACGCCTCGGCCGGCGAGTACGAGCGGTTCCTGCGCGGCGGGCTGCGCGGGTCGAAGAACTGGACACCGATGCTGATGCAGGCCCGGGCGGAGTTCGTCGCGCACTACCCGTCGATGACGCGATGGGCCCGCCGTCCGCTGGCAGAACGCGTCGGCCCCACGATCAACGCGCGCCCCGGCCCGGCAGGAACGCTGGTCGACCCGGCGGGCGCGGCGGCGAGCTTCCGAGCGCGGCCCTACCTGTTCTATCTGTCGTTGACCGGGCGGCTGCGGCTGGACTGGCCGTGGTTGTTCGGGGCCGCGAACCTGCGGATCCTCGCCATCGCCGACGGGCTGGGCCTGCCGCTGCGCGCGCAGATGGCAGCCCTGCGCGAGCAGGAGCTCGGACGGGGTCTGTCGGCCCCCAGCGTCAACAAGAGCCTGCCCTGGGCCCTGCCGCGGCTGATCCTGCACCGAGCCGACCCCGACCTCACCACGTTGTCCCTCGCCGAGATCGACGAGCTGCGCACGGCCATCCGCACCGTTGCCTCGCTGCCCGAGATCGAGCAGCTCGACCTGAAGATCCGGATGCGGTCCGGGTTCCCGATGGCCTGGCACAGCAGCGTCACCCAGACCGGCGTCGCGGTGTTCCACGCCGGGTTCATCGAGGCCCTGCCGCTGCGCAAGCAACCCCGCCCGACGGCCGCGCTCAGCTCGGTCCCCGCGGTCGAGGAGGCGATGGGCCGCTACCTGCGCGAGCTCGCCGTCCGACGCGCGCCCGGCACCGTCGCCCAGGCCCGCTCGGGTCTGCTGCGGCTGGCGGCCTGGCACGCCGAGACCCGACCCGAGCAGACCACCCTGGCCGGGCTCGACCGGCCCGCCCTGCTGGAGTTCCTGGCCTGGCTGCCCCACCAGCGCAAGTGGAAGCACCCCGACCAGCCGCTCTCGGCGGTCTATCGCGATCACGTCATCGGCCACGTCGCCCGGTTCTTCCGCCACGCCGCGATCAACGAGTGGCCCCACATGCCCACTAAACCCCCGCTGACCAGCTCCGACGTTCCTCGCGGGATCGAGCGCGTCCCACGGTTCATCCCGGCCGAGCAGCTCGACCCGCTCATGGACGGCATCCGCGCCCTGGGTGGGAGGTCCATCCTGCGACCGCAGAATCCGCACATTCCGCAGAACCCTGACCGTGCAACGGCACAGAAACGGCACAGGCACAAGCGGCGCAGGCAGTGATTTCTCGCTGACGCCCGGCGGATTGCGCGGATTGCGCGGATTGCGCGGACAGACCTGGTGACTCACCCCAAGGATGGGTGCCGTCGCGTCGTGCCTGCGATACGGCCGTGTTTCCCGCTGGCGGCGCGGGTCCAGGTGCGTTGGCGGGGCGAAACCGACCTCGCCGTTGTCCGTCCCGGGGTCTCCGACAGCCGCCGGGTGCAGACAGGGCCGGTCGAGGCCGCGCCATCGAGCGTCATGTCCGTCGAGCGCTCCCCGGTGCCGGTGTTGTCGAACGCTAGGCGGCGGTCATGCCCGAGGGGGTATGCCGTCCCACCACCGCGTGCTCGAAGAGGCCGACTCCGGAGCGACCGTCCGCGGTGCGGAGCTCGGAGAGCATCTGGGTGTGCAGGACCGAGCGGTCGGTGGGGTCGAGGTCGGCCAGCACCCAGTCCTCTCGGTCGACGACCGTCCCGCCGTGCCAGGCTCCGAAGGCATGGTCGGGGTGGGAGTAGCCCAGGCCTTTCATCAGGAAGGGAACGCGCGGGGTGACCGCGATGTCCCGGTCGACTGTCCCGCGAGGCCCGAGCCGCAGGGCGGCCGTCTCCGCCCACCGGGTCCCCGCGCGGTAGCGGATGTCGCAGTCCAGCGTCGAGGTGCGGGCGAGCTCGCCCGGCGCGTCGTGGACGGGCACGACCGCGCCGGTCGTCCCGATCCGGTTGCCCTCCGGGTCCTCGTGCCACACGGCGTGCACGCACTCCTGGTCGAAGTGGAAGACGGACCACACGAAGTAGGAGTCCGACGAGCGGCGCGCGGGCCCGGCGGCGGCGCTGCCGTGTGTCGCCCGGATGCCCCACGAGCGGTCGCGGACCGAACGCCACCGGTCCGGAGTCAGCGTGGTGGTCACGCCGTCGACGGTCAACGAGCCCTCGACCGTCCCGAACTGTACGAGCCTGGTCCGGTCCGACGTGGTGCGGATGCCGCTGGTCCGGAGCGTGCGCGGCTCCTCGAGCGGGTCGGTCCGGGAGCGGAACACCAGCTCGCCGCCCAGCCCCGCGTGGCTCTCGGCCACCACGCGCAGGGTCCGCAGCGGCTCCACGACCTCGACGGAGAGGGGGCCGACGGCGAGTGCCCGGTCGTCGGTCAGGGCGCCGGAGGCGAAGACGGAGGTCTGGACGCCGCCCCGGGAGACGGAGAACGCGGCGTCGACGACGCCGAGGTTGGGGTACAGGCTCAGGCCGAAGCCGATCGCCGTGGTGGCGTCGAGGTCGAAGGCGCTGAACCAGTATCGCTCGTAGTGCGCGGGATCGCCGGACTCCGGATGTGCCACCGGCATCGGGGTCTGGTGGACGGGGTAGTCGTCCCAGGAGGTGATCATGCGGGCAGGAACTCCTCGGCGCCGAGCTCGAGAGCCTGGGTCGCGCCCTTGTCCAACATCTGCAGCAGCATCCGGTCACCGCGTTCGGTCGAGCGCACGGTGCCCGCCGCGGGCGTGATGACCAGGAGGATGGCCAGTGACAGCCGTCGGTACTCCGTCCAGGCCCACTCCTCGGTCAGGTTCGGCACACCGCGGGCGGTGAGGTCCTCGACGTGGCGACGTACGACGTCGGCCTCCAGCCGCCGTCGGTCGGCGGGCGCCACCGAGCTCCCCATGAGGTAGGCCAGGTCCCACATCGGCGCACCCCACCCGGCGATCTGCCAGTCCAGCACCCATACGCGGTCGGCGGAGAACATGAGGTTGTCCAGCCGGAAGTCGTGGTGGGCGAGGGTGAACGGCCCGGGCAGCGACTCCGCCCAGGCGCCGCAGACCTCCCCGAACCGCGCGATCAGCTTCCGCTGCGCCGGCTCCAGCCCGGGGCCGAGCCGCTCCTGCGCGATGCCCCACGAGCGCCGGTACCGCTCGGCGAGCTCCGGGATGGGCACCCCCATCCGGCGGTGGAGCCAGTCCAGCCCGCCCGTGTCGCGATCGTCCCAGAGCGGCGCCTGCATGCCGGCCAGCTCGGCGCGGGCCCGTTCGAGCTGGTCGGCGTCGGCGCGGTCCAGCTGGTCGCCCGGTGCCGCGATCCGCGACAGGTCCTCCAGGAGCATCCCGCTGGTGCTCCCGTCGACGTCGAGGGTCCCGAACAGATGGGGGGTCCGCACGGCGAGCCGAGGGGCCAGGTCCGTGTAGAAGCGGCATTCCCGCTCGTAGGCGCCGAGGCTCGCCGCGGTGCGGGCGGCGTCGGGGTCGGCGGAGGGCATCTTCGCCACGACCGTCGCGGGTCCGGCGCCCTCGGGGCGATAGCGCAGGGCGAGGCGGAAGGTGTCCGCCAGGAGCCCCGCGCCGAGAGGCTCCGACTCGACGCCGACGACTTCCGCCCCTTCGGCGAGGCTCCCGCCGGCGAAGAGCGACTCGGTCAGTTCCGCGGTCGTCCACCCGTGCCCGGGTGGAGCCTCGATCGTCATGCGTGCGTACCTCCGTCGGTCACGCTCGTCCTGTCTCGCTCGGGCGGGCGTCATCGTGTCATGGATTTGGTCGTACCGACTATGGTCTGACCGAAAAATCTGTGCGATGGCTGGGACCCGAGGTTGACCCCGGGTCTATCATTGGTCGAACGGTCGGACCGCTGACGCGCTGCGGCCGAGCACGGACGCAGCGGGGCGAACCGGTCGGTCAGGAGGCTGTCATGCGGGACCTCGTCGACGACCCGGGCAGCGGCGACCTCGAGCCGGAGGCGCTGCTCATCCGGACCCGGGAAACACTCGTCGGGATCGAGGACTTCGCCCGCCGTCACGACGACCACCTGGGGTTCGCGGTCCGAGTGGCCGAGAACCTCCGCGACGCGGCGGACTCGCTCGTGGTGGGAGAGCACTACCTGAGACGGCGGCTGCGGCTGGCGGAGGGCGGGGGTGCCACCGCCGAGACCGAGGACCTGCGGCTCCTGGTCCGGGCTCAGGCGCTCCGCCTCTCGATCGGCGAGGTCCGGGTGCGGCGGCAGGCGCGCGCGTCCGCCGAGCTGCATCGGTCGCTGACGAGGCTGCGGGGTGACCTCGACACCGCCCAGCTGCTGTGCGAGATACCGCGGGAGCTCGGGCGGCTGGGGTACAGCCGCTCGCTGATGTCCGGGCTGCGGGGCAACACCTGGCGGGCGACCTCTGCGTACGCACACCAGGACGAGTCGTTGGCCGGTGCCCTGGTGCAGGTCGGATCGGCGATGCCCGGTCGGATCGGTCGCGAGGAGCCCGAGACGGAGGCGGTCCGCGGCCGCACGGCAGTGCTGGTCAGGGACGCCCAGGCCCAGCCCCGGGTCCACCGGGAGCTGGTGACCCTGGGCGACACTCGCGACTACGCCACCGCTCCCGTGATCGTCCACGGCAGCGTCGTCGGCCTCCTGCACATCGACCGGCACTCGCAGACCGAGGCCGTCGACGAAGCCGACCGGGACCTGCTGGGTCTGTTCGCGGACGGGGTGGGCCTCGCACTCGAGCGGGCGCGCTACCACGAGCGGATCAGTGCGATGCGGCGACAGTTCGAGCTGCAGATCAACGGGATCGACGAACTGACCTACGGTCTCACCGGCTGGGAGGAGCTCGGTGGGCGTCCCGCGCCGACGCACCCCTACCTGTCCGACGGGCCGCTGAGCGAGCTGACCCGGCGGGAACTCGAGGTACTGCGCCACCTCGCGGGTGGGGCGTCGAACCAGGACATCGCCGACCGGCTCAGTCTGTCCGTCGGCACGGTGAAGACGCACGTCAAGGGCCTGCTGCGCAAGCTGGGAGCGGCCAACCGCGCGGACGCCGCCGCCCGCTTCCGCGCGCTGAAGGGCTGAGTCGGGGGGAGAAAAGCACCCCTCGGGAGAGAGGTGCGTCACGGCCTCGCGTCCGAGGATCGGGACCGGTAGGGCGCCGATGACCACCTGTCGACCAATGGAGGTTGCCATGACCGACGCCACAGGCGTGGATGTCGCGTACGAACCCGTGGGTATCGGGCTCAACGTCCACGAGACCCCCGCCGTCGAGGGACGGGTCAAGTGGTTGGACTCGCCCGACGAGGTCCTCGACTTCGTCGAGGAGGAGGACGACGTCACCGACGTCGTCGTGATCGTTCGGGGTGGCACCACGACCTTCCTGACCCCGGCGCTGACCGCCGGAATCTGCGGGATCGTGACGCTGCAAGGCGCCCCGGAGAGCCACCTCGGCATCGTGAGCCGCGAGTACGGGATCCCCTGCGTCATGTCCGTCGCGTTCGACAAGGGCGTGCGGACCTCGCGCGGCGAGGTCGTGCCCGCGGACGGCACCCGGATCAGGCTCGACTCGACGACCCGGCCCAAGGCCACGGTGAGCGTCGAGATCGGTGCTCCGGTGTCCGACGAGCCGGTCGCCGAGGCAGGCCCCGGGATGACCCCCGAGCAGCTTGCCCAGATCCAGCTGCTGCTGGAGAAGTTCGGCGGTGAGGTCCCGCACGGGGCCGAGGGCGACGCGATCATGCGGTCGCGGCTGAACACGAAGGTCCTGGAGCTGACCGACGAGAGCGTCGGTCAGCCGCTGACGGTCACCGAGGTCAACGACATCCTCACCTACCTGACGTGGAACGAGTGGGACGCGCTCGCCGCCCGGGCGACCGAAGGCGAGTCCGGCCTGATCCCGCGCCAGGAGTACGAGGCGCTGGGCATCCTGAACTCCTGGTTCCGGCACCCGGGCTGGCTGTCGGTCATCGAGGCGAAGGTCGGAGCCGAGGGCGTGGCCGACCTCGGCGCCGTGGCGCAGCGCGAGATCGGTACGAAGGTCAACCTGCTGCACGCCTGGGCCGCACTCACCGCGCCGTTCTTCGGCCGCGGGATCGCGGTGGAGATGGGGCTGCACGACGAGCACCGCGGCGCGGCCGACCTCCTCCCGAGCGCCACGACCGTGCGCCGGATCTACCAGGGCATCTGGGGTGAGGGCGGCATGTTCACCTCGATGCGCGACTACCACGCACCCTTGCTGAACGACCAGTGGCTGGACCGCTTCGCCGCCGACCGGATCCCCCTGGCGGACGCGGACGCCCGCTCCGCCTTCCAGAAGTTCAACGCGTCCGCGGAACTGCTGGGCTTCCTGCACCACTTCGACAACCGGCTCGGTCTGGGAGACAGCGGCCCCTACCCGCTGCCCGACGGCGGATTCGTCGTGGTCCGCGACCTCTTCGTCAACGAGCCGGCCTTCGAGTGGTCCGAGCTCTCCGGCGACCTGCCGTACTCGATCACGATGGCGATGGCGTTCAAGCCGGACAGCGGGCTCGAGGTCAAGGTCACCGACCTGTCGACGATGTTCACCGAGCCCACGAACTACCTCCAGCACCTCGCCGGTGTCTCGGTCTACACCCGGCAGCACTGGGACACCCCGGCCACCGAGGTGCAGGCGCTGTCGGTGGCGGACATGGCGGAGATGCGTCAGCGGGTGGAGTCCGCGTCGGCCGCGCTCTACCGGCACATCGCGGGCATGGATCACCGCGAGAAGGTGTTGGCGGGCGCCAAGGTGTACACCGCGGGCTTCATGCTCCCGTTCGCCCGCGCGGCCGGGGTCTACGACGAGCTGGTCGCCGAGCACGGCCTCTTCGAGGTCCACCCCGAGGCCGCGGCCGTCTACGACCGCATCGTCAGCGGCGTCGCGACCGAGATGATCCCGCGGTTGTTCCTCACGGGCTCGTGGGGTGTGCCCGTGCCCGAACAGGGCTGACCCGACCGATGGAGGACCGGCGCGCCCCCGCCCCGGGGCGTGCCGGTCCACGCTTGAGAGAGCAGGAGATGCGATGACAGTGGATGTCGGGTCGGCCGAGGGCATCGACCTCACGGACATGCGGCCCTTCGTGGCGGGCACCCAGCACGAACTGTTCCGCGCGCTGCGGGACCACGACCCGCTCCACTGGAACGAGGAGACCGACGGCGGCCGCGGCTTCTGGTCGCTGACCCGCTACGCCGACGTCCGAGACGGAGCGACCGACCACGAACGGCTCTCCAGCGCGGAGGGCACGCAGCTCGCCGAGCGCCGCGTCGAGGGCAAGCTGCACAGCCTGCACAACATGGACGAGCCCGAGCACGGCAAGCTCCGCCGAATCGCCATCCCCTACCTGCGCGCGGTGAAGATCAAGCGCTGGCAGGCCTCGATCGCCGAGTCCGTGTCCCGGCTGCTCGACGAGGTCGAGGCGGCAGGCGAGGTCGAGTTCGTCCACGCCGTCTCCGCGAACCTGCCGATCCGCGTCCTCGCCCGTGTCCTCGGCGTGCCCGCGGAGGACTGCGCGACCCTGGCCGAGCTCAGCAACGTCGCCCACATCCAGGACCCCGAGTACGTCACCACCGACGAGCAGCGCGAGACCGCCCGCGAGGAGCTGTTCGCCTACTTCAAGGACCTCTCGGCCAAGCGCCGCGCGGACCCGCAGGACGACCTCGTGTCGGTGCTCGTCCACGGCGAGGTCGACGGCGAGCCACTGAGCTGGGAACAGCTCGCGGCCTACTACATCGTGCTCATGGCCGCGGGCAACGAGACGACCCGACACCTGATCTCCGGCGCCGTCGACGGTTTCGACCGATTCCCCGACGAGTGGGCGCGGCTGCAGGCCGACCGGACGCTGCTCCCCTCGACCGTGGAGGAGATGTTCCGCTGGGTCTCGCCGGTGGCGTTCATGCGCCGCACCGCCCTCGCTCCCGTCGACTGGCACGGCCGCACGATCGAACCGGGGCAGAAGGTCGTGCTGTGGTTCGGCAGTGCCAACCGGGACGAGCGGGTCTTCGCCGACCCCGACCGGTTCCACGTCGGACGGACCCCCAACGAGCACCTCACCTTCGGCTGGGGAGTGCACTTCTGCATGGGCGCCCATCTCGCGCGTGCCGAGGTGAGTGCCTTGTTCGGACAGATGCTGGACCGCGGGCTGGACGTCCGGCTGGCGGCCCCGCCGCAGCGCCTGGAGGCGAGCATGTTCGCGGGGATCAAGCGGATGCCGGTCGTCGTGAACCGCACGTGTTGAGCCCGACGGCGGGGCTGCTGCATTTTCGCGAGGTCGCTGGACTGCCGGCGGCGGACGGCCGCCGGGTGCGCCGCGGGCTGCTCTTCCGCAGCGACACACCACAGTTCCTGAGCGATGCGGGAGCCCGGCACCTCGTCGAGGTCCTGGGCGTCCGCACCGTGATCGACCTGCGGTTGCCCCATGAGCTCGAACGGGAGGGACGCGGCCCGCTGGGCCCGCTCCCGCACCGCCACCGGCACCTGCCCTTCGAGGTGGGAGCGCTCGTCGGCGACAGCTCGGTCGGGGTCATGGACCCCGACGACCCCATGGTCAGCACCTACCTCACCTACGTCCGTGCCTCACCGGAGGCGGTCGCCGGGGTGGTCGGCGAGCTCGCCGCGGCGACGGGGCCCGCCCTCGTCCACTGCAGCGTGGGCCGGGACCGCACGGGTGTCGCGATCGCCGTCGTCCTCGAGGCGCTCGGGGTTCCCCGGGAGGATGTGGTCGCCGAGTACGCGGCCGACCCTGCAGGCGCTCGGGCGGGCATGGAGCGGCTGCGGAGTATGGCCACCTACGGCGCGGCGGTCGCCGCGTTCCCGCCCGAGGCGTACGAGACCGATCCGGTCTCCATGCGCCGGTTCCTGGCCGCGGTCGACACCGAGTTCGGGGGCGTGCTCGGGCTGCTGGCCGCGCACGGGATCGGCCCCGCCGAGGTCGAGCGGCTGCGCGAGCGCCTGCTCGAACAGCCCACCTGACCGTCCCGACCCACGGCCCGGCCGCACGACCGAGAACGACCGAAGGAGCGACCACCATGTACCCCCCCGTCCACGCCGCCGCGGCTCCCGACCGTCCCGCGATGGTCCTGGCGGGCAGCGGCGCCACCCAGACCTACGCCGAGCTGGCCGACCGCAGTGCCCGGCTCGCCACCTGGCTGCGCCGTGCGGGTCTGGTCGAGGGCGACCGGGTCGTCATCGCCCTGCCCAACGACCTGCGGTGGGGCGAGATCGCCTGGGCGTGCTGGCGTACCGGTCTGGTGCTGTGCGCGGTGAACTGGCACCTCTCCGCACGCGAGCTCGCACCGCTGATGGAGGACGCCGCGCCCCGCGTGGTCGTCACCTCGGTCGAGCTCGCGCCGACCCTGCGGGCCGCGGCGGGCGACGGGCCCCGGTACCTGGTCGTCGGTGAGAGCTACGACGCCGCGGTGGCGGGTACGCAGGCCGACTCGGAGCTCCCGGAGACGATGGGTGGTCGGCTGCTGTTCAGCTCCGGCACCACCGGGCGGCCGAAGCCGTTCGAGGTGCCGCCGGCGGGCAGGCACCCCGAGGAGGTGCCGGTGCGGTCGGGCCAGATGATGGAGAGCCTGGGCTTCGAGCCCGGTGCCTGCGTGTACCTGTCGACCGGCCCGGCCTACCACGCGGCCCCGCTGGGCTTCCTGCAGTCGGTGCACCAGCTCGGCGGGACCGTCGTGCTCATGGAGCGGTTCGACGCCGAGGACGCACTGGCCGCGATCGAGCGCCACCGCGTCACGCACAGCCAGTGGGTGCCCACGATGTTCGTCCGGCTCCTCCGGCTGCCCGACGAGGTCCGCGAGCGGTACGACCTGTGCTCCCACCAGGTCGCCGTCCACGGCGCCGCGCCGTGCGCGCCGGAGGTCAAGAAGGCGCTGATCGACTGGTGGGGTCCGATCGTTCACGAGTACTACGGCGCGTCGGAGGGCTACGGCCGCACCGCGATCACCGCCGAGGAATGGCTCGCCCACCCCGGCTCGGTCGGGCGGTCGGTCGGCGGTGCGCTGCACGTGACCGACGAGGAGGGCCGCGACCTGCCCACCGGGGAGGTCGGCACGGTGTGGTTCGTCAAGCCGGACGCCGACGAGCCGGTGCGCAGCGCGGACGGCGCCGCCGACCTCGCCTCGACCCGTGGTTGGGGCGCGGTCGGCGACCTCGGCAGGCTGGACGCCGACGGCTACCTCTACCTGACCGGCCGCAAGGGGCAGACCATCATCAGCGGCGGGGTCAACATCTATCCACGGGAGATCGAGGATGTCCTCGTCCTGCACCCCGCGGTCGCGGACGTCGCGGTGATCGGAGTGCCCGAGGAGGAGTTCGGCGAGCAGGTCAAGGGCGTCGTCGGGGTGGCCGCGGGCTACGAGCCGACGCCGGAGCTGGCCGCCGCGCTGATCTCCTACTGCCGGGATCACCTGGCGAGCTTCAAGTGCCCTCGTTCGATCGACTTCGTCGAGCGGGTCCCGCGCAGCGACGCCGGCAAGATCCTGATGGCGGAGCTGCGCGGGCGCTACCACGCCGTCACGAGTCGCTGATCCGCTCAGCTCTCCCGGGCGAGGTCACGGAGGCGGAACTTCTGGACCTTGCCGGTGGCCGTCATGGGCAGCGCCTCGACCAGCACCAGCTTCTCCGGCAGCTTCTGCATCGAGATCCCCCGTCCACGCAGGAAACCCGTGAGGCCGTGGAGGGTGGGGCGCTCCCCGGGCACCGGGACGACGACGGCGCAGGCCTTCTCGCCGAGACGCACGTCCGGGTAGGGCACGACCGCGACCTGCGCGACGGCGGGGTGGGCTCCGACATGGCCTTCCACCTCGGCGGCACTGATGTTGGTCCCGCCACGGATGATGATGTCCTTGAGTCGCCCGCTCACCCGCAGGTAGCCATGCTCGTCGAGCCGTCCGAGGTCGCCGGTGTGGTGTCGCCCGCGGGAGTCGATCGCGGCGGCGGTCCGCACCGGGTCGCGCCAGTAGCCGAGCACGGCGCCGGGTCCGAAGTAGCAGATCTCGCCCTCCGCTCCGGTCGCGACGTCCTCGCCGTCCGGTCCGACGAGCGTGATCTCGATGCCGTCGAGCGCGGCGGAGCCGTCGGATCCGGCGCGCCGTTCGAGGGGGTCTCCGGGGTGGCAGCAGGTGCCCGCGAGGATCTCGGTGGCACCGTAGAGCGGCATCAGCACCCCACCGTCGAAGGCCTGGTCGAACTCGACCGCCAGGGCTTCTGGGATCGGTGCCCCGGCGCACAGCCAAAAGCGCATCGACGACAGGTCCCGCCGCGCCTCCCGCTGGGCGTCCAGGGCCATGCGCACGAACGGTGTCGCCGTGGCGCTGACCGTGCAGCCGTAGCGCTCGATCCGGCGGAGTCCCTCGTTCGGCTCCCACACGTCGAGCAGGTGGACCTCGGCGCCGACCGTCATCGGCACCAGGATGCCGACGACCAGGCCCGTCGCGTGCGCGATCGGCGACGGCATGAACACGACGTCCTCGGGGCGCGCCTCGAAGACGTCGACGGCGAGGCCGCGAGCCGAGAAGTCCGCCGTGTTCCAGGTGTGGACGCAGCCCTTCGCGGTCGACTCGGTCCCCGACGTGTAGACGATCAGATGGGGCAGATCCGGGTCGGGACGCGGTCCGAGGTCCGCGGTCGCGCCCGCACAAGCCTCGTCGAAGGCCAGCTCGTCCTCCTGCACGGGCCCACGGGCCACGACGAGTGTGCCGAGCGCCGGGATCTCCTTCCGGAGGGTGCGGAACATCTCGGCGTGGTCGAACCCGCGGAACTCGCCGGTGGTGATCGCGGCCACCGCTCCGGAGTCGCGCAGCACGTGCTCGACCTCGCTCTGCCGATAGACCGTCATGATCGGTACGAGCACGGCGCCGAGGCGGGCGACCGCCAGGTAGCCCACGACGAACTCGGCCCAGTTCGGCAGCTGCATCGCGACGCGGTCGCCGGGATCGACACCGGCGTGGAGCAGTGCCGAGGCGAGGCCGCCCGAGCGGGCGCGCACCTCGGCGTAGGTGAGCTCGACGGTGCCGTCGGACACGAAACGCCGGTCGGGGGTGGCGTCGGCCCAACGGTCGAGTAGCGCGCCCGCCGAACCGCCCTGCCACCAGCCGCGCTCGTGGAACCGGCGGACGGACTCGTCGTCGTACCGGTCGTGCACCGAGAGGGGAGCGGGCTCCTGGGTGACCATCGGGTCCTCCGCATCGTCGCGACCATCCGCCTGTGACGGGGGCCACGAGCCTAGCCGCTGTCGTTCGCCCTTATCAATGGTCAGTCCATAAATGTACGGTGGGTCCGTGTACCCCCGAATCCATGCGGAGACGGCGCCGCGGCGTCCCGCGTTCGTGGTCGCCGACACGGGAGAGCAACTCGACTGGGCCGAGCTGGACGAGCGCAGCGCCGCGCTGGCCGCGTGGTTCCGCGACCGCGGGCTGCGCCCGGCGGACACGGTGTTCGTGCTGTTGGGCAACGACATCCGCTTCGCGGAGGTGGTGTGGGCCTGCTGGCGCAGCGGCCTGGTGGTCGCACCCGTTCATCCGGGACTCGGCGCCGACGAGCTGCGCCCGATGCTGGAGGACGCCGCACCGGCCGCCGTGGTCGCGCACCGTTCCGACGTCGTGCGGGCGGCCGGGGCGACCTGCCCGGTGCTCCTCGTCGGGCCCGACTACGCCGCCGCCCTGCGCACCGCGGCGGGCGCCCCCGAGACGATGGGTGGGCGGCTGCTCTTCAGCTCGGGGACGACCGGGCGGCCGAAGCCCTTCCGGGAGGAACCGCCCGGCCTGGCGCCCGAGGACGTGCCGCTGCGCTACGCGGCGATGATGACCGACCTTCGCGTGCTCCCGGGCCCCGGCGAGTCGCCGCCGGTGCTGTTCAGCCCCGGTCCCGCCTACCATTCGGCGCCGATGGCCTTCCTCCAGGCCGTGCACCAACTCGGTGGCACGGTCGTGGTGACCAGCCGGTTCGATGCCGAGGGCTCGCTGGCGGCGATGGAGCGGCACGGCGTCACCCACAGCCTGTGGGTGCCCACGATGTTCGTCCGGATGCTGCGACTCCCCGCGGAGACCCGGGCCCGGTACGACCACGGCGCGCACCGGGTGGCGGTGCACGGCGCCGCGCCCTGCCCGGCCGAGGTCAAACAGGCGATGATGGACTGGTGGGGCCCGATCCTCTACGAGTACTACGGCTCCTCCGAGGGCTACGGCCGCACGTCGATCGGCCCCGAGGAGTGGCTCGCCCACCCTGGGTCGGTCGGCAGGCCGAAAGGCGGCGGCGTGTGCATCGCCGACCCCGCGGGAAGGGCGCTGCCGGTGGGGGAGACGGGGCAGGTGTGGCTCGGTCGGGCCGACGCCCGGGTGCCCGAGCGGCTCACCGCGGCGAGTGCGGGCTGGGGGTCGGCAGGTGACCTCGGCCGCGTCGACGTCGACGGTTACCTGTACCTGACCGGCAGGCTCGGGCAGACGATCATCACCGGCGGGGTGAACGTCTACCCGCGTGAGGTCGAGGACCTGCTCGCGCTGCACCCCGCCGTGGCGGACGTCGCCGTGTACGGCGCGGCCGACGACGAGTTCGGTGAGCAGGTCCGCGCGGTGGTCGCGCCGCTCGGTGACCCCCCGCCCGGACTGGCGGCGGAACTGATCGACTACTGCCGGGCGCGGCTGGCACACCACAAGTGCCCGCGGCAGGTCGCCCTGGTGGAGCGGGTCCCGCGCAGTGACGCCGGGAAGATCCTCCTCGGCGCCCTGCGCGCGCAGCTCGACGGTCAGGCCTGAGCGACCAGGGCCGTCCCCCGCACGACCTCGTCGGTGCCCACCGCGGCGCGCAGGACCAGCTCCGCGACGGGCTCGCCGTCGAGCTCGGTCAGCGCGGTGACCTCACCGGTGAACCGCAGGACGGCGCCGAGCCGCACCGGAGCACGGAAACGGACGTCCAGCTCGCGCAGGTGCTCGACCCCGCACCAGTCCGTGAGCCAGCCCGCGAGCATGCCCGCCTGCATCTGGCCCATCGCGATCACGGTGTCGAAGCCCGCCTTCTCGGTGAAGGTCGAGTCGTGATGCAGCGGGTTGAAGTCGCCGCCCGCCCCGGCGAACCGCACGATGTCGGTCTGGGTCACCGGGCCGTGCTCGCGCTCCGGCACGGCGTCGCCCACGGCGAGTGGCCGTGGTCCTCGGGTCGTCACCGGCCACGCTCCATCACGGTCTCCCACCACTCCACGGCCGTCACGCCGTCTGCGTCCACGAAGGCCGTCCGCAGGGTCAACCGGCGCATCGGCGACCGTCCGGGACGGCCGCCGACCTGCTCGTCCCCGACCAGCCTTCGGACGCCGCGGAGGCGGTCGCCCGCCATGAGGGGGCGGTGGTAGCGCCACCGCACCCCGCCCACCAGCACCCGCTCGAGGGCGAGCCCCAGCCGCTGCACCATCGCCTGCTGGTCCCGGTGGTGGCCGCTGACGACCACGTGCGTCGGGGTGGCGGGCTGCGCGGCGAACCCGGCCGCCAGCGCCGCACCGGCGTCCGTGTGGATCGGGTCGGTGGTCGCGGTGGCCCGGGCGAACTCGCGGATCTTCCCCTCCTCGACGGTGAAGGCGACCTCGTCGACGACGTCCCCGATGCCCAGGATCACGTCTGCGCCGCTCACGTCCGGGAGGTCCAGGACTCGAGCACCGCCAGCTCGGGCAGGTGCTCGGCGAGCACCGCCGCGTCGTCCAGACCGGTGCCGCCGGCTGCGGCCGGATCGCCACCGAGCCAGACCTCACCGGTCGTGCCGTCCAGGCTGACCAGGTCGCCGGGCGCGATCGTGTACCTCCCGTCCGCGGTGCGGGCGCCGGAGCCGTCGATGAGCAGCGTCTCCACACCGACGACGGCGGGCAACCCCCAGCCCCGGGCGACGACCGCCGCATGGCTCACGAGCCCGCCGGTCCCGGTCACCACACCCACCGAGACGGCCATCCCGGGGACGTCCTCCGGGCTGGTCTCGGGCCGGATGAGCACGATGTCCTCGTCGTCGCCGGAGTCCGCGGCCTCGTCCGCGCTGAACACCGCCTTGCCGCTCACCCGACCGGGTGAGGCCCCGAGCCCGGTCGCGATCGCCTCGCCCCGGTGCTGTGCGCAGGCGGCCGCGAGGACGGCCTGACGCGCGGTCTCGCGGACCTCGGCGTCGACCCGGGCGACCGCCTGCTCGCGGGTCAGCGGGCTGTCCGCCTCCTCGGCCATCTGCACCGCGGCCCGCACCGCCGCGACCGCGCTGCGCTTGCCGACCCGCGTCTGCAGGACCCACAGGCGCCCTTCCTCGACGGTGAACTCGACGTCGCAGATGTCGGCGTAGTGCTGCTCGAGCCGATCCAGGACGCCGTCGAGCTCGGCCCAGACCCGGGGAAGGTCGGTGCCCAGGGTGTCGATGGTCTGGGTGCGGGCCACACCGGACACGACGTCCTCCCCCTGCGCTCGTGGCAGGTAGTCGCCGTAGCGGCGGGCCTGGCCGGTCGCGGGGTCGCGGGTGAACACCACCCCGGTCCCGGACTCGCCCCCGCGGTTGCCGAACACCATCGCCTGGACGTTCACCGCCGTCGCCAGCGGCCCGGGGATCCGCTCGCGCCGCTGGTAGGCCGCGGCCCGCTCGCTGCCGCACGAGCGGAACACCGCTTCGACGGCGCCGCGCAACTGTGCTCGCGGATCCTGCGGGATGTCGACGACCCCGTGCACGCGCGCGATCTCCGCCCGGAGTGCGGCGACGTCGTCCGCGGGTGCCTCCTCGCCGAGGTCCTCGGCATTCAGCACAGTCGTCGCGTACATGCGGACGAAGCGCCGGTAGCAGTCCCAGGCGAACCGCTCGTCGCCTGCGGCCTTGGCGAGACCTTCGACGGTCTGGTCGTTGAGGCCCAGGTTGAGCACGGTGTCGAGCATGCCCGGCATCGAGCGCGGGGCGCCGCTGCGGACCGCCAGCAGCAGTGGGTCCGCGGGGTCACCGAACCGTCTGCCCAGGGACTCGCCGAGCCTCGCGATGTGCTCCTCGACGAGCGCGTCGAGGTCGGCGGGCCAGCCGTCGGCGAGATACCGGCGGCAGGTGTCGACGGTGATGGTGAAACCGGGCGGGACGGGCAGGCCCAGCGCGGTGGTCATCTCGGCGAGCCCGGCACCCTTGCCGCCGAGCAGCTCGGTGAGGGTGCGGGCCGGAACGCCGTGATCGTGGTGGAAAGCGAAGACGGTTCCAGCCAGGGGTGGGGCGGCGGGGGAGGGCATCGTTGCGGTTCCTCTGCGGGTCTGCGGAATCTCGGGCCGGGTCAGGTGGCGGGGACCTGCTCCAACTTGCGGGCGATGTCCTTGCGGAGCAGGTGCTTCTGGATCTTTCCGGTCGCCGTCGTCGGCAGCTCCGTGACGGTCTCGACACGCTCCGGGGTCTTCTGCACCGCGACGCCTCGTTCGTGCAGGTACCTCCGCAGCGACTCGAGCGACGGCGGATCGGCGGGGTCGGCGGGGACCACGTAGCAGCAGACGCGCTCACCCAGCCGCGCGTCGGGCATGCCGACCACGGCCGCGGCGCCGACGGCCGGATGCTCCGCCAGCAGGTCCTCGACCTCCCTGACGCTGATGTTCATGCCTCCGCGGATCACGATGTCCTTCGTCCGGCCGGTGACCCGGACGTAGCCGTCGGCGTCGCTGCGGCCGAGATCGCCCGAGCGGGAGAAGCCGTCCGGTGTGTACAGCTCGGCGGTCTCCCGCGGGAGACCGAGGTACCCCAGCATGTGGTTGGGGCCCCGGTAGGCGATGTCGCCCTCCTCGCCGGTGGGCAGCTCCGCCCCGGTCTCGTCGACGACGCGGACGGCGGCGTGCGGGAGGGAGGCGCCGTCCGAGGTGAGCGACCGTTCGGGATCGTCATCGACGGTGCAGGCCGTGGTGGTGAGGTTCTCGCTGCGCCCGTAGAGGCTGAGGATCTTCGCCGAGGGCAGGAGCGCGCGGGCGCGCTCGACGACCGAGCCGGGGATCGGTGCCCCCGCGCAGACCCACACCCGCAGGCTGGATGCGTCGTGCTCGGCGGGGTCGAAGGCCGACAGCGCCATCTGGAGGAACGTCGTGGCAGTGACGCTGAGCGAACAGCGGTGCCGCGCGATCTCCTCGAGGCCCCGGCAGGGTTCCCACTCGGCCATCACGTGCGTGGCCCCACCCGCGAGCAGCGGCATGAGGACACCGGTGACCAGGCCGGTGGTGTGGGTGATCGGCGACGGGCTGAACCCGACGTCCGAGGCGGTCACCGCGAAGGCCTCGTTGAGCATCCGCGCACCGGCGGCGTAGGTGTTGAAGGTGTGGACGCAGCCCTTCGGCCGCGCGGTCGTTCCGGAGGTGTACACGATCACGAACGGGTCGTCCGCGGTGACCGGCGTGCCGAGGGAGGCCAGCGCCTCCGCCGGGTCGACGTCCGCGGTGACCGCGTCGAGGGTGACCGCAGGCTCCGCCGGCTGCACGTCGGCACGCACGACGAGCAGGGTGTGCAGCGACGGCCGGTCTCGGGCCAGGTCGCGGAACATCGCCAGGTGGTCGAAGCCCTTGAAGGAGGCCGGGGTGACCACCGCCGACACCTCGGCGTCGTCGAGCACGTAGCCGACCTCGTCGCGCCGATAGATCGGCATGATCGGCACCATGATCGCGCCGAGCCGGGCCAGCGCCGCGGCGACGAGCACGAACTCGGCCCAGTTCGGCAGCTGGACGGCGACCCGGTCACCCGGCGAGACGCCGCGGTCACGGAGCCCGACGGCGAGCTGTGCCGAGCGGTCGCGGAGCTCGCGATAGGTGAGCGACTGCGTGCCGTCGGTGACGAATGTCGCCTCGCCTCGACGCCCTGCCTGGCGGTCGAGCAGCGCGCCGAAGGTCTCCGTGCTCCAGCAACCGGAGTCGTAGTTCTCCTGCACCTCGACCGCGGAGTAGCGGTCGCTCACGGTGGGAATCCTCATCGATTTCCGTCCTGGTCCGGGGTCGTGCCGACCCTGTCACCGATCGGCCCGAAGATACAATGGTCTGGCCGAAAGCTCAACGCCGTCACGTCGGCGTGAGCACGGTGCGGACCACGCGCCCCTGCTGCTGGTCGGCGACGACCTGGTTGATCTCCGTCAGGTCGGCGGTGCCTGCCACGAGCCGCTCCACGGGGAGGCGGCCGGCTCGCCACAGGTCGACCAGGAGGCCGAGGTCGCGGCGCATGCTCATCCCGCCGTGCCAGCTCCCGGTGATCCGCTTGTCGTCGTGGAAGAGCTCGTAGGCGGACAGCGGCACGGTCTCGTCCTTGCGGCCCGCGCCGACCACCGTCACGGTCCCGCCCCTGCGGACCGCTCGCCAGGCGTCGAGGATCGTCGGCGGGTGCCCGACGGCGTCGATCACCACGTCCAGGTCGCGCCCGCGCTCCGCGAACTCCGCCGGCGTCATGCTCTCGGTCGCTCCCAGCTCGCGAGCGGTCTCGCGGCGGCGCTCGGTCGGGTCGACGGCGATCAGGCGGGCGGCCCCGGCGACCTGGGCGCCGAGCACGGCGTTGAGGCCGACGGCGCCTGCACCGATCACCGCGACCGAGTCCCCGGGACGGACCCGGGCGCTGCGGAGCGCGGCGCCGACCCCGGTGGGCACGGCGCAGCCGAACATCGCCGCGACGGGGAAGGGCACGTCGTCCGGGATCGGGAGGACGGCCGCCCGGGGGAGCACGGTCAGCTCGGCGAACGTGGCCGTGTTCATGCCCTGGTGGACGACCTCGCCGTGGATCGAGAGCCGCGCCGTGGCGGGTCCGGAGCCGGTCGACCGGCGACCCGCGCACAGGTGCTCGTCCCCGCGCAGACAGGGCGTGCACGTGCCGCACGGAGCGACCCAGAGCACCAATACATGCTCGCCGACCGTCAGATCCGTGACTCCCGCACCGAGCCGCTCGACCGTCCCGGCACCCTCGTGCCCGAGTACGACCGGGGTCGGCTGCCCGAAGGCCGTGGTCAGGGACAGGTCGGTCGCGCACACGCCCGCCGCGCGGACGCGCACGACGACCTCGCCGGGGCCGGGCTCGGCGAGGTCGACGTCGCTCACCTCGAACGTCCCGCCTGCCGACCACTGCACCGCTGCTCTCATCGTGCCTCTCCTGTCTGTCGCGTCGGCGGCGTCGGCGGCAGCCGGTGGATCGAGGTCGGTGCGAGGAACTCCTCGATGCCCTCCGGCCCGAGCTCGACGCCGAGGCCGCTGTCCTTGTGTCCGGCGAAGGGCGCCGCGGCGCTCGACCCGTAGTGGTTGATGCCGATCGTCCCGGCCTCGATCCGGGAGGCGACGGCGGCGGCGCGCTCCGGGTCCGCGGAGAAGACCGTGCCCGCCAGGCCGTACGGCGTGTCGTTGGCCAGCGCCACGCCCTCGTCGAGGGTGTCGTATCCGAGGACGGACAGCACGGGGCCGAAGATCTCCTCCCGCGCGATCCGCATGGTCGGGGTGACGTCGTCGAACACGGTGGGCTCCACGTAGAAGCCGCGGACCGGGCGCGCGGGCCGACCGCCGCAGACCACCGCCTTGGCCCCCTCCGCGTGTCCGCTCTCGAGATAGCCGAGCACGCGCTCTCGCTGGCGGGCCGAGACCAGCGGGCCGAAGAACGTCGACGGGTCGGTCGGGTCGCCGAGCGGGGCCGACGACACGACGTCGGCCACGAGGTCGACGATCTCCCGGCGGCGGGTGTTCGGCACGATCAGCCGCGTACAGGCCTTGCAGGTCTGTCCGGTGTTGCGCATCGAGACCTTGAGGATGGAGCGGGCGATCACGTCGGGCTCGGCGTCGTCGAGGACCAGGGCGGGCGACTTCCCACCCAGCTCCAGCACGACGGGACGCAGCAGCCGTCCGCAGGTCTCCCCGATGCGCCTGCCCACCGCCGTCGAGCCGGTGAAGGAGATCTTCGCGACGAGCGGGTGGTCCACGAGCGCCTGGCCGGTGGCCGCGCCGCCGGTGACGAGGTTGACCACACCCGCGGGGATCCCGGCGGCGGCGACCGCGTCCATCAGCATGCGCGCCGCGAGTGGTGTCTCCGCCGCGGGCTTGACCACGACCGGGCAGCCCGCGACGAGGGCGGGTGCGAGCTTGATGACGATCAGGCTCAGGGGGTAGTTCCACGGCGTGATCAGGCCGGCGACGCCGCGCGGGCGGCGCTGCACGATCGTGTCGCCCGTGCCGTGTGGGTTCGGGCGGACCTCGTCGGCCAGGACGCCGGGGGCCACGTCGGCCGTATAGCGCAGGTGGGCCGCCGCCGCGGCGGGGGCGTGAGTCGCCTCCGCGATCGGGGTGCCGTTCTCGCGGGTGATGGTGCGGCTCAGCGCCCCGGCCCGGTCCTCGATCTGCTGCGCCAGTGCGCGGACCAGCCTGCACCGCTCGGCGACGGGGGTCGAGGCCCACGCGACCCGCACGGCGTGAGCCGCCCGCACGGCGGCGTCGACGTCCTCGGCGTCCGCGCTGACGACCGTCGCGATCTCCTCCTCGGTGGCGGGGTCGACGACGGACGTGAACGCGACGGAGTGGGCGCGCCGCGGTTCGCCGGCGACGAAGAGGTCGGAGATCAGGTCAACGGGCATGGCGTCGTCCTTGACATCGAGGGCCTGGGATCGGAATCATAACCCGAAACGGCCTGACCATTTCAACGATCGACCGGAAGGCCGCTGTCGACGGAGACGGGGCCGTGTGTGCCTCCTCCGCTGGAGGAGAGAGGGACGATGAGCGACACCACGCGTTTCCTGGCCCTGCACGCGCTCAAGGTCAAGGGGCTGGCCTCGGCCGACGACCTGGCCGTGATCACGGGTGTCGAAGACCTCGGCCCGACACTGGAGGGTCTGGTCGGCGAGGAGCTCGTGCGGCTGCGTACCGGTCGGGTCGGCGGCTACGCACTCACCAAGGACGGGCGCGCGGCACACGCCGAGGCGTTGCCCGACTCGGTGTCGGTCGCCGAACGCGCGGCCCTGGACGAGGCCTACCGGACCTTCCTGCCGGTGAACTCCCGGTTCAAGGCGACCTGCACGCGGTGGCAGTGCGTGGACGGCGGCGAGCGGCTCAACGACCACTCCGACGCCGACTACGACGCCAGGGTGATCGAGGACCTGGCCACGACCCACGAGGAGATCAGCGCGGCGCTCGCCGCGGTCGAGGACGTCTCACCGCGCTTCGGCCGGTACGTGCCGCGGTTCGCCGCGGCGCTGACCCGGGTGCGCGCCGGGGAGAACGAGGCGTTCGCGCGGCCCATGAGCAACTCCTACCACGACGTGTGGATGGAGCTGCACGAGGATCTCCTGCTCACCCTGGGGCGCGAGCGGGACGCCGCCGACGGACACTGACACATTTTGGTCTGACCGATAACGATATCGGCGATCATCGACGAAGGAGCGTGCATGGATCTCGCTGACTCCCCGGAGGAGGCGGAGCTCCGCACCCGGGTGCGGGCCTGGCTCGCCGAGTCCCTGCCCCGGCTGCCCTGGCCCGAACCGGTCGAGCTGGCCGACAAGCTGCCGTTCTGGCGCGAATGGCAGCGGATGTTGTTCGAGGCCGGGTACGCGGGACTCTCCTGGCCCCGGGAGTACGGAGGCCAAGGGGTCGATGCGGCGCTCCGGGCGGTCTTCACCGACGAGGCGGACCGCGCAGGCGCGCCCGAGCGGCTCAACACCGTCGGGGAGGACTTCGCCGGTCCGACGATCATCTCCTTCGGCACCCCGGCGCAGAAGGAGCGCTTCCTGCGTCCGATCCTGACCGGTGACGAGCTCTGGTGTCAGCTGTTCTCGGAGCCGGACTCCGGCTCGGACCTGGCCTCCCTGCGGACGCGCGCGGTGCGGGTCGACGGCGGGTGGCGGATCACCGGTCAGAAGATCTGGACCAGCCGGGCGCACCTCGCGACCAACGCCATCCTGCTCGCCCGCACCGGCGGGCCCGACCTGCCGCGACACAAGGGCATCACCTACTTCGTGCTCCCGCTGGCGAGCGCGGGCGTCACGATCCGCCCACTCAGCCACATGCTCGGCGAGGCCGAGTTCAACGAGGTGTTCCTCGACGACGTCTTCGTCCCGGACGACCTGGTGCTCGGCGAGGTGAACCGGGGCTGGGGGGTCGCGATGGCCACCCTCGGGTTCGAGCGCGTCGGCATCGCGACAGGCCGCGTGAACACCAAGCGCGCGGTCGACGACATCGTCGACCAGGTCCGCGGGATGCAGGACGCGTCCGGAGCCCCGCTCGGCGCCGACCCGACGGTGCGCCGCCGGGTCGCCGATCTCTACGGTCGCGCTCTGGTGCACCAGGCGATCGGACAGCGCGTGCTCACCATCGCGGCGGACGGCGGCCCTCCCAGGCCGGTGACCTCCATCGGCAAGCTGTACTTCTGCCCGCTGGTGGAGGACCTCGCGGACTTCCGGCAGTCGTTGTCGCCCCTCGGCGGACAGCTCGCACCCGAGGAGCAGACACCCGCGGAGGGCCGCTGGCAGCGCCTGGCCTACCAGGCCCGCGGCACGGCCATCGCCGGTGGCTCGACGTTCATCCAGCGCAACATCGTCGCCGAGCGGATGCTCGGCCTCCCGAGGAGTGGCTCGTGAGCCCCGCAGAGACCTACGTCTGGAGACCCGGCCCCGAGCGGCTGGAGCGCTCGCGCGTCGCTCGACTCGCCCGGGCCCACGGGGTGGACGGGATCGACGCGCTCCGGGCCCGGTCGGTGGCGGACGTCGCCTGGTACTGGGACGCCGTGGTCGCCGACCTCGGCCTGCGCTTCTCCCGCGGCTACAGCCAGGTGCTCGACCTCTCCGCGGGCATCACCGACGCCGAGTGGTTCGTCGGCGGCGAGCTCAACGTGGCAGACGCCTGCCTCGCGCGGTGGGCCGAGGATCCCGACGCTCGGGACCGCACCGCGGTCGTGCACGAGGCGGAGGACGGCTCCCTCGACTCGCTGACCTTCGCGGAGCTGGACGACCGCGTCCGCCGGGTCAGCGCGGGTCTGCGCGGCCTGGGCCTGCGCCGCGGCGACGCAGTGGCGCTCTACCTGCCGATGGTCACCGAGGCGGTCGTCGCGTTCTACGCGGCGGCCCGGATCGGCGCGGTCGTGGTGCCGTTGTTCTCCGGCTTCGCGCCGGGCGCGATCGCGTCCCGGCTCGCCGACGGCGAGGTGCGCGCCGTCGTCGTGGCCGAGTCGACGGTGCGACGGGGGCGCACGGTCGCGATGCTCCCCGCGATCCGCGACGCGGTGGCGCAGAGCCCCTCGGTGAGTCACGTGGTCGTCGTCGGCACCCCCGGGCCGGGGGAGACGGCGTGGGCGGACCTGTCTGCCCACGACCCGGAGACCGGGCCCGCCGAGCCGATGGCGGCGGCCGACACCCTCCTGCTCGCCTACACCTCGGGCACGACGGGGAAGCCGAAGGGTGCCGTCCACACCCATGCCGGGTTCCTCGTCAAGACGGCGAGCGAGGTCGCGTACTCCTTCGACGTCGGTCCCGGCGGGGTGTTCTGCTGGATCACCGACATGGGCTGGATCATGGGCCCGCTGTCGATCGTCGGCACCCACGCCAACGGAGCCACCCTCGTGCTCTACGAGGGCTCGCCCGACGTACCCGACCTGGGCAGGCTCTGGCAGCTGGCCGAGCGACACCGGGTCACCATGCTCGGGGTGTCGCCCACCCTGATCCGGACGATCCGCTCGTCCGGCGCGGGTCCGTTCGACCTGTCGTCGGTGCACACGCTGGGGTCGACGGGAGAGCCGTGGGACCCGGAGTCCTACGAGTGGCTGGCCCGGGAGGTCTTCGGCGGTCGGGTGCCCATCATCAACTTCTCGGGCGGCACCGAGGTCGGCGGCTCCTTCCTCGCGCCGTACCCGGTCGAGCCGATCGCGAGCTGCTCGCTCGGCGGGCCGTCGCTGGGCATGGACGTCGACGTCGTCGACGCGGCGGGGCAGCCGGTGCGTGGCGAGATCGGCGAGCTCGTCTGCAGGCAGCCGTGGCCCGCAATGACCCGCGGGGTGTGGCGTGATCGCGAGCGCTATCTCGAGGCGTACTGGTCCACCTTCCCGGGCCTGTGGCGCCACGGCGACCATGCGATCGTCGACCAGGAGGGCCGATGGTTCCTGCGCGGCCGCTCGGACGACGTCATGAACGTCGCGGGCAAGCGGCTGGCCCCGGCGGAGGTCGAGGCGGTGCTGATCGCGCACCCCGACGTCGCCGAGGCGGCGGTCGTCGGGGTCCCCGACCCGAAGAAGGGGGAGGCCGTCTGGGCGTTCTGGGTGCCCCGGGCGGGCGCGGCCGAGAACCCGGACATCGTCGAGGAGCTGCGCCGCATGGTCGGGGAGGAGCTGGGCAAGCCGTTCGCCCCCAGCCTGGTCCGTCGGGTCGCACAGCTGCCGAAGACGCGGTCGGCCAAGATCATGCGAAGGGCCGTGCGGGCGGCGGCGCTCGGCGAGGACCCGGGCGATCTCTCCGGCGCCGAGAACCCCGGCGCCCTGGACGTGGTCCGGGCCGCGGTCGGTCGGTCGTCGTGAACGCGAGCGCAGGCGGCGACACGCGGACCCTAGGTCTGGTCCGGCACCGAGACCGTGGTCCGGTCGTCGACCTCGAGGGCGGCTGCGGCGTACGAGTGGACGTGGCGGGTCATCCGGCGGATGGCGGCCTCGGCGTCCCGCTCGCGGATCGCGCGGGTGACCGAGCGGTGCGCCCGCACGGTGATGTCGCGGACCTCGTCGTTGATGAAGCCCTCGTTGTTCGTCGTCGTGTAGATGGCCCGGGACAGCGCCATCATGATGCCGGTCAGGATCTCGTTGTGGCTGGCGGTGGCCACCGCGATGTGCCAGTCCACGTTGGCGCGCAGGAAGCCCTCGAGATCCGAGCTGGCGGCGATCGCCTCGTTGGCGGTCTCCAGCCGGTCGAGGTCGCCGGACGTCCGGTGCCCGGCCGCGAGTCGCGCGCAGGAGGGCTCGATCGCCTCGCGGGTCTCGTGGACCGACGCCAGGCGCAGCTGCCGCCCGCGGATGAGCAGCTCCAGCGAGCTGGCGACGGACTCCTCACCGGGCTTCTGGACGAAGGCGCCACCGGCGCGCCCCGCCTTGATGCGGATGAGGCCCTGGACCTCCAGGATGCGCAGTGCCTCCCGCACGGTCGTGCGGCTCATGCGGGTCTGCACCACGAGCTCGCGCTCGGGCGGGAGCGGAGTGCCCTCGGGGTACTCGCCGGACAGGATCCGTTCGCGCAGCTCGTTGGCCAGGACGTCGGAAGCCTTGGGGACCTCCATGGGGGAGAGTCGGATCGCCGAGCGGGCGTCGCCGGTGGGCATGGGGACCTCCTTTCGTGGTCTAAAGGTCGGACCCAAATTACCATCGATGAGCGGGACGCGACCTCAGTGCCGCACCCCCACGCCGAGTAGGAGTACGGAATGCGCTGGGAACTCTCCGACGAGCAGGCCGACTTCCGCGCCGTCCTGTCGGACTGGCTCGGGCAGGCGTGCCCCTCCGATCGATTGCGGTCGTGGCTCGACACGGGCGATCACGCCGCGTTCGAGGAGTGTTTCGCCCAGGACGGATGGTTCGGTGTGGGGACGGCCGAGGACCTGGGTGGGGAGGGCGGCGGGCTGATCGAGCTCGTCCTCGCCGCCGAGGAGCTCGGCAGGCGCGCCGCGCCGACCTCGGCCTGGCTCGCGTCCATGGTGGCCCTGCCGACGCTCGCCGGGATGCCCGAGGCGGCGAAGGCGCTGCTCTCGGACCGGATGACGACCGTTCTCACCGTATCGGCGGGGGCGGTCCCCGGTCGCGCGGCGACCGTCGCGGAACGGGACGGAGGCCTCGTCGGCACGGTCCCCGCGGTCCTGGCCGCGTCCCGGGCCGTCCGCCTGGTCGTGCCGGTCGCGGACGGTCTGCGGCTGGTGGAGGTGGATCAGCCCGGGGTGCGGATCCGAGAGCGCGCGCTCACCGACCGCAGCCGGACCGTCGCGGACGTGGAGTTCGACGGCGCGGTCGGCGCGGTCGTCCCGGCCGAGGACGGTGCCGCTCTCCTCGAGCCGGCCGCGCTCCGGGCCGCGGTCCTCGTGGCGGCGGACTCGTTGGGGGCGATGGAGCACCTGTTGGACGCGACCGTCGAGTACGTCCAGCAGCGCAGGCAGTTCGGCGTCGCGATCGGCTCGTTCCAGGCGGTCAAGCACGCCGCCGCCGAGATGCTGGTGAAGGTCGAGGCGGCCCGGTCGATCGTGTACCTGGCGGCGGCGTCGGTGGAGGCGGGCCACGAGGACGCGCCGCTGCACGCGGCGGCGGCGAAGGCCCAGGTGTGCGCCGCGGCGGTCGCGGCGGCGGACTCCGCGCTGACCCTGCACGGCGCCATCGGCTACACCTGGGAGCACGACCTGCAGATCTTCTACAAGCGCGTGAAGCTCGACGCCGAGCTGTTCGGCGCGCCCGTGGCCTGGAACGACCGGATCGCGGACAGGCTGTCGCTCGTCCCCTAGTTCGGTATGACCTTTCTTACGACGTCGACTGTCGCGAGTTT
This sequence comes from Pseudonocardia autotrophica, assembly GCF_003945385.1. Classification (NCBI taxonomy): domain Bacteria; kingdom Bacillati; phylum Actinomycetota; class Actinomycetes; order Pseudonocardiales; family Pseudonocardiaceae; genus Pseudonocardia; species Pseudonocardia autotrophica. The sequence continues at coordinate 4,187,125 of NZ_AP018920.1, read as the reverse complement.
TGGTCAGTCCTTTGTTACGATCGACCGCGACGAGACGACGTGGTCCGAGGAGGTGTGCGGTGGACTTCGAGCTCACCGAGGATCAGGTGACCATCCGGGATGCGGTCCGGGACCTGGCGGGCAAGTTCGACGACCAGTACTGGATGGAGCACGACCGGGACAAGGTCTTTCCGACCGAGTTCTACGACGCGCTGGCCACGGGTGGCTGGCTGGGGATCACCACGCCCGAGGAGTACGGCGGGCACGGGTTCGGCATCACCGAGGCGTCGCTCCTGATCGAGGAGGTCGCCAAGTCCGGCGGCGGGATGAACGCGGCCTCGGCCATCCATCTCTCGATCTTCGGCATGCACCCGGTGATCAAGCACGGCTCCGAGGAGCTGAAGAAGCGCACGCTGCCGCGGATCGTGGACGGCTCGTTGCACGTCTGTTTCGGGGTGACGGAGCCGGGTGCCGGTCTGGACACCACGAACATCACCACGTTCGCGAAGCGTGAGGGCGACCACTACCGGGTCAACGGGCGCAAGGTGTGGATCTCCAAGGCCATGGAGTCGGAGAAGGTCCTCCTGCTGACCCGCACGACGAAGCCGGGCGAGGTCGCGAAGAAGACCGACGGCATCACGCTGTTCCTCACCGACCTGGACCGCGACCACATCGACATCCGGCCCATCCCGAAGATGGGCCGCAACGCGGTCACGTCGAACGAGCTGTTCATCGACGACCTGATGATCCCGGTGGAGGACCGGGTGGGGGAGGAGGGCCAGGGTTTCCGCTACATCCTGGACGGTCTCAACCCGGAGCGGATGCTCGTGGCGGCGGAGGCGTTGGGCCTGGGCCGGGTGGCGCTGGACCGGGCGGTGACCTACGGCAACCAGCGTGAGGTGTTCGGCCGTCCGATCGGGATGAACCAGGGGCTGCAGTTCCCGCTCGCGGACTCGTTGGCCCGGCTCGACGCGGCCGAGCTGATGTTGCGCAAGGCGACCTGGCTCTACGACCAGGGCAAGCCCTGCGGTCGTGAGGCGAACACCGCGAAGTACCTCTGTGCCGACGCCGGGTTCCAGGCCGCCGACCGCGCTCTGCAGACCCACGGCGGGATGGGCTACTCCGAGGAGTACAACGTGTCCCGCTACTTCCGCGAGGCCCGTCTGCTCAAGATCGCGCCACTCCCGCAGGAGATGGTGCTCAACTACCTGGGCTCGCACGTGCTGGGCCTGCCGAGGAGCTACTGATGCCCGCCCTGGACGTGTTCAGCCTCGACGGCCGGTCGGCGCTCGTCACCGGCGCCGGGGGCGGGATCGGCGCCGCCGTGGCCACCGCGTTCGCCAAGGCGGGCGCATCGGTGCTGGTCACAGACGTCGACGAGGACGCCGCCCGGCTGGTCGCCAAGCAGATCGTGGAGGCCGGGGGCAGCGCGGAGAGCCAGGTGCTCGACGTCCGGGACCGGGCGGCCGCGGACGCCGCCGCCGCGAAGGCCGCCGACCTCGGCGGCGGCACCCTGCACATCCTGGTCAACAACGCGGGTGCGATCTCGCCCGCCATGTTCGGCAAGCTCACCGAGGACGCGTTCCGGCGGATCGTCGAGATCCACCTGATGGGTTCGTTCACCGTGTCGCAGGCCGCCCTGCCGTTCCTGCCGGACGACGGCTCCGGTCGCGTCCTCAACGTCACCTCCGCCGCGGGGCTGGTCGGCACGATCGGCCAGGCCAACTACGGCGCCGCGAAGGCCGGGATCATCGGCCTCACCAAGTCGCTGGCGAAGGAGTTGGCGCGCAAGCAGATCACCGTGAACGCGCTGGCCCCGCTGGCCGCCACGGCGATGACGGAGAACATCCGCAGCAACGAGAAGCTCGCACAGAAGACCCTGGAACGGATCCCGTTGCAGCGCTGGGCCTCCCCGGACGAGATCGCGGCGAGCTTCGTGTTCCTGGCCTCGCCCGCGGCGGGCTACATCACCGGCCAGGTGCTGCCGGTCGACGGCGGGACGGTGATCTGAGATGCCGCTGCACGGTCGGGACGTCTTCCTCGTCGAGGGGGCGCGCACCCCGTTCGGCAAGGCGCACCCCGAGAAGGGCTGGTTCCGGGACACCCACCCCAACGACCTTCTCGGCGCGGTCTACCGCGACCTCCTGGGCCGCGCCGGGATCGCCCCCGGTGTCGTCGAGGACCTGGTCGTGGGCTGCACGGCCCCCTTCGGCGAGCAGTCCCGCAACATCGGGCGGAACGCCTGGCTGCAGGAGGGCTACCCGCCCGAGGTCCCGGCCGTCGTGCTGGACCGGCGCTGCGGTTCCGCGCAGACCGCGAGCGAGATGGCGGCGTCCCTGGTCGCCTCCGGGGTGCACGACGTGGTGATCGCCGCCGGCGTCGAGCACATGGGCCACGTGCCCATGAACTCCCCGGCCAGGATCAGCGAGCTTTACGGCGAGCCGTGGACCGCGCGCATGTGGGAGCAGTACGACTTCGTCCCGCAGGGCGAGAGCGCCGAGCTGATCGCCGAGCGCTGGGACCTCTCCCGCGAGGAGATGGACGAGTTCGCGGCCCGCTCGCACACCCTGGCCGCCGAGGCGATCGCGGCGGGCCGCCTCGACGCCGAGCTGATCGACTGGGAGCTCGACGGCGAGGTCCGCCACGGCGACCAGACCGTACGCCCCGGCACCACCACCGAGACCCTCGCCGGGCTCAAGACGGTGTTCCGCAAGGAGAACGGGCGGATCACCGCGGGCTCGTCCTCCCCGATCTGTGACGGCGCCGCGGGCGTGCTGCTGGCCGCGCGGGAGGCCGTGGACGCCCACGGACTCACCCCGCGCGCGAAGATCCTGGACCAGACCACCGTCGGCGTCGACCCGGTGATCATGCTGACCGGGCCCATCCCGGCGACCCACAAGCTGTTGGAGCGCAACGGCTTGTCCATCGGCGACATCGACCTCTTCGAGGTCAACGAGGCGTTCTCCTCGGTGGTGCTGGCCTGGCAGCGCGAGCTCAAGCCGGACATGGACCGGGTGAACGTCAACGGCGGCGCCATCGCCCTCGGTCACCCCGTCGGTGCGACCGGCGGGCGCCTGCTCGCCACGATCGTCGCGGAGATGGAGCGCCGGGACGTCGAGCTGGGCCTGGTCACCATGTGCTGCGGCGGCGGCCTCGGCACCGCGACCCTGCTGCAGCGGGTCTGACCATGATCGACCTGCGGCCGTACGTCCGTCCCGGCGACGGGGTCTGGTGGAGCCAGGCCGGGGCCGAGGCGACCCCGCTGGTGGACGCCCTGCTGGACCAGGTCGCGGACATCGGCCCGGTGCGCGCGTTCAGCGGGCTGACCTTCAACCGGCGGCTGCGCGAGGTGCCACCGGAGCTCACGCTCGTCTCGTACGGGGCGATGGGGGAGCTGCGGCGCAACCGGACCGTGCAGGTCGTGCCCGCGCACTACTCGGTGCTGCCGCGGCTGTTCGCCGAGCGGGTGCTGCCGGGGGACGTCGGGCTGGTGCAGGTCTCCCCGCCCGGCCCGGACGGGGTGTGCTCGCTGGGCATCGGCGTGGACTACGCCGGGGATGCGGTGCGGCACAGCAGGATCCTGATCGGCGAGATCAACCACCGGATGCCCGTGACCACCGGCACGCCGGGCATTCCCGTGGAGCGCTTCGCCGCCACCATCGAGACCGACCGGCCGGTTCAGGAGGCCCCGGACCGAGCACCGGACGCCGTGGACGTGGCCGTCGCCGCACGCGTCGCCGAGCTGGTGGAGGACGGGGACACCGTGCAGATGGGCGTCGGCGCGCTGCCGACGGCGATCATGGACGGTCTCGCCGGGCACCGCGATCTGGGCTTCCACTCCGGCATGCTCACCGACGGGGTGCTTCGGTTGGTGGAGAAGGGGGTGCTCACCGGGCGCCGCAAGGAGATCGACGAGGGCGTGCTCGTGACCGGCACCGCCATCGGGTCCGCCGAGCTCTACACCCGCCTCGGCGAGCTGCCCGTGGAGTTCCGGCCCGCGAGCTACACCCACGATCCCGGCGTGCTCGCCCGTCTGCGCCGCCTCGTCGCGATCAACTCGGCCATCGAGGTGGACCTGTCCGGTCAGGTCGGGAGCGAGGCCGTCGGCGGTCGCTACCTCGGCGGCATCGGCGGGCAGGCGGACTTCTCCGGTGCGGCGGCCCGCACCGGGGCGCGGTCGGTCATCGCGCTCCGCTCCACGGCGGGCGAGGCGTCGACGATCGTGCCGACCCTGCGCGGTCCGGTCAGCACCGGCCGGGCGGACGTCGACGCCGTCGTCACCGAGCACGGCACCGCCTGGCTGCGTGGCTGCCCCCACGAGGACTACGGCGCGCGGCTGGTCGCCGTCGCCGCCCCCGAACACCGAGACGCGCTCTCCCGAGCACTGGAGGAGTCATGAGCAGGCGGGTGCACATCCGCGAGGTCGGGCCGCGCGACGGGTTCCAGAACGAGCCCGAGCGCATCGCGACGGACGACAAGATCCGGCTGATCGAGGCGCTGGCCCGCGCGGGCTTCGAGCGCATCGAGGTGGCCAGCTTCGTGCGGCCGGACGTGATCCCGCAGCTGGCGGACGGCGTCGAGGTGCTCAACCGCATCGACGTGCCCGAGCGCGTGAAGCTGATGGTGCTGATCCCGAACAGCCGCGGGCTGGACAACGCGCTGAAGGTGCGGGAGCGCTTCCACGAGGCGGCGATCTTCGTGTCCGCCTCGGAGACGCACAACAAGAAGAACGTCAACCGCACGGTCGCCGAGACCATGGCGGACAACGCGGTCATGGCGAAGCGGATCCGGGCCGAGGGCCTGGACTGCGCCGCCGTCGTCGCCACCTCGTTCGGCTGCCCCTACGAGGGCAAGGTCGCGCTGGGCCGGGTGCTGGACCTGGCCGAGCGGTTCGCCGAGGCGGGGGCCACGGAGATCGGGTTCGGCGACACCACCGGCATGTGCAACCCCGCCTACGCCCGCGAGTTCTTCGCCGCGGCGCTGGAGCGGCTGCCCGGGGTCGAGGTCACCGCGCACTTCCACAACACCCGCGGACAGGGTCTGGCGAACGCCTACGCCGCCCTCGAGGCGGGCTGCACGAGCTTCGAGTCCAGCTTCGGTGAGCTGGGCGGCTGCCCCGTGCCGAAGGGCTCCACCGGAAACATCGCCACCGAGGACCTGGTGAGCATGTTCCACGAGATGGGCGTCGAGACCGGCCTGGACCTGCCGGCCGTGATTGAGGCCGCCCGCGAGGCCCAGCGCGTGCTCGGCCGCACCCTGACCAGCCACTCCTTGATCGCCGGTCCGATCGAGTGGCACCTGAACGACGAGAGGATCCACGCATGAGCACCCGCACCGCGTTCGTCACCGGCGGCGCCCAGGGCATCGGCAAGGGCATCACCACCACGCTCGGCGCGCACGGCTTCGCCGTGGCCGTCGTGGACCTGAACACCGAGGCCGCCCAGGCCACGGCCGCCGAGATCGTCGAGGCGGGCGGCCGCGCGATCGCCGTCGCCGCCGACGTCACCGACACCGCGTCCGTGCAGGCCGCGGTCAAGACCGTGACCGAGGAGCTCGGCCCGATCGAGGTCGCGGTCAACAACGCGGGCTGGGACGACTTCATGCCGTTCCTCAAGACCACCGAGGACTTCTGGGACCGCATCCTGGAGATCAACTTCAAGGGCATGCTGCGGGTGACCCACGCCGTCGTGCCGGGCATGGTCGAGCGCGGCTTCGGTCGCGTGGTCAACATCGGCTCGGACGCGGGCCGCGTGGGGTCCTCGCTCGAGGCCGTCTACTCCGGCGCGAAGGGCGGCACGATCGCCTTCACCAAGACCCTCGCCCGCGAGGTCGCGACCAAGGGTGTCACCGCCAACACGGTCTGCCCCGGCCCGACCGACACGCCTGCGCTGCGCAAGTTCGCCGACGCCTCCGGCCAGGACGCGGACAAGGTGATCGGCGGGATGACCCGTGCCGTCCCGATGAAGCGTCTGGGCCTGCCCGAGGACGTCGCGGCCGCCGTCGCCTTCTTCGCCTCCGACGCCGCCGGCTACATCACGGGCCAGACGCTGTCCGTCAGCGGTGGCCTGACGATGGCATGAGGGTCTCCGGCCCGCGCCTCCCCGTGGCGTGGTCGTCCGTCGGCAGGTACACCGACATCCGTCTCGACCACTCCGGCGACGGCATCGCCAAGATCACGATCTGCAGGCCGGAGGTGCGCAACGCCTTCCGCCCGCAGACCCTGATCGAGGTGTCCGACGCGCTCACCCGCTCGCGCGAGGACGGCTCGATCGGCGTGATCGTGCTGACGGGGGAGGGGCCGGACGCCTTCTGCTCCGGCGGTGACCAGCGCGTCCGCGGCGACACGGGGTACCTGGAGGAGCCCGGCAGCGCCGACGCGGTGGGCCGCTTCCACGTCACCGACCTGCAGGTGCAGATCCGCAGGCTGCCCAAGCCCGTCGTCGCGATGGTGGCGGGCTACGCCATCGGCGGCGGGCACGTGCTGCATCTGACCTGCGACCTGACGATCGCGGCGGACAACGCCCGGTTCGGCCAGGTCGGGCCCAAGGTCGGCTCGTTCGACGGCGGCTTCGGCGCGGGTCTGCTCGCCCAGCAGGTCGGGCAGAAGCGGGCGAAGGAGTTCTGGCTGCTCTGCGAGCAGTACGACGCCGCCGAAGCCCTCGAGATGGGGCTGGTCAACACCGTCGTGCCGCTGGCCGAGCTGGAGACCGAGACCGTCGCGTGGGCCCGGCGGATGCTGCAGCTCTCGCCGATGGCGCTGCGGCTGTGCAAGGCGAGCTTCCACGCCGCCGAGGACGGCCTCGCCGGGATCCAGCAGCTGGCCCACGACACCAACCTGCTCTTCTACGCCACCGAGGAGGCCCAGGAGGGCCGCGAGGCGTACAAGGCCAAGCGCATCCCCGACTTCAGCGCGTTCCCGCGCCGGGCTTAGGAGAAGACATGTCCGAGGACGACCGGGTGGTGACGTGGGAGGACGCCGGCACCGGCGTGCTCGTCGCGACGATCGACCGCAGGCCCGCCAACGCGCTCGGCCCGCCGATCATCGACGGGCTGAACGCGCTGCTCGACGAGGCGGAGCGCCGCGACACCCGGGTGCTGGTGCTGACCTCCGGCATCCCCGGCTTCTTCGCGGCGGGCGCGGACATCAAGCACATGGGCACCGTGGACGCCGAGTCCTTCGCGGCCTACGGGGACCGGCTGCGCGCGGCCGTCGAGCGGCTCGCGGCGGCGGACCTGATCAGCATCGCCGCCGTGGAGGGCGTGGCTCTGGGTGGCGGCCTCGAGCTCGCGATGGCGTGCACCATGCGGGTCTCCGGGGCCGACGCGAAGTACGGCCTGCCCGAGGTCCGGCTCGGCCTGATCCCGGGCGCCGCGGGGACCCAGCGGCTGCCCCGGCTCGTGGGCCGCGGCCGGGCGATCGACATCATGGCCACCGCGCGCCAGGTCCCCGCGGACGAGGCCGCGGCGATCGGGCTCGTCGACCGGCTGGTGCCCGCCGGGGCGGCCGAGGAGGCCGCGCTCGTCCTCGCGGGGCAGCTCAGCGGCCTGTCCCGACCGGCCCTCGCCGCCGTGGTCCGGACCGTGGACGCCGCCTTCGACCAGCCCTTCGACGAGGGGAAGCGGTACGAGGTGGAGCAGATCCACGAGCTCTTCGTGCACGGTGAGGCGCGCGAGGGGATCACGGCGTTCCTGGAGAAGCGACCGCCGAAGTTCGGCTAGGGAGGGGCGCGCGACGATGCGCGAGCAGTACGGACTCACGATCTTCACCGGCGGCCGCGGCCCCCGGCGCTTCCGGGCGGCCGCGGACCTCGCGCGCCGCGCGGAGGCGGCCGGGTTCGGGGCGGTGTGGACCGGCGAGCTCTACAACCGGTCCGCCACCGTCCCGATGGCCGTCCTCGGTGCGGCCACGGAGCGGGTCGCGATCGGCTCGAACATCGCCTACGGCGTCGGGCGCTCACCACTGATCTGGGCCGCGGAGGCCCGAGACCTCGACGAGCTCACCGGCGGTCGGATCATCCTCGGGCTGGGCAACGGCACGTCCGGGATGATGGAGAACTGGCTCTCCACGAGCGGCGAGTCCCCGGCCGTGCGGATGGAGGAGCTGGTCACCGTGCTCCGGGCGCTGTGGACGCTGCACGAGGGACCGGTGCACCACGACGGCCGCTTCTACCGGCTGCACCTCGCCCCCACGGCCGAGACGCCCGCCCCGTTCCGGGACCACCTGCCGATCTGGACGGCCGGCGTCGGTGCCCGCATGGTCCGGGCGGCGGGTCGGGTCGCGGACGGCCTCGTCGCTCACCCGATGACCACCGCGGCGTACCTGGCCGAGGTCGTCCGGCCCGAGCTGGAACGCGGCGCCGCGGACGCGGGCCGCTCACTCGACGGGTTCGTGGTGAAGGGCACCCGCATGGTCGCGCTCGACGACGACGAGGAGGCGGCCCGCCGCCGGGTCGCCTTCGCCATCGCTCAGTACGCCGCCTCCCGCGTCTACGACCGGCTGTTCGCGCTGCACGGCTGGGACGCCGCCCAGCAGCGGATCCGCGCCGCCGTGAAGGCGGGGGACCCGGTGGCCGCGGCCGCCGCCGTCCCCGACGCCGCGATCGACGCCATCGGCATCGCCTGCCGCGCCGCCGACCTGCCCGCCCGCGTCGCCGCGCACGCCGAACACGTCGACCACCTCGACCTGTGCGCCCCGCCCTGGGGACTCGACCCGGACGGGCTCGAGGACGCGACCGAGCAGATCCTGGCTGCCCTGACCCGCGCCCACGTGTGACCCGAGAGGACGACCCGATGCCCGAGACCCCGACCACCTTCCGGCTCGAACGGCCGCGTGACGGCGTGGTCGTGCTGACGCTGGACCGTCCGGCGCAGTACAACGCCATGACCGCGGTCATGTTCCGCGAGCTGGAGTCCGCCGGACGCGCGCTCGACCGGGAGCCCGCGCTGCGGGCCGTCGTCCTGACCGGCGCCGGCAAGGCCTTCTGCGCGGGCTACGACCTCGCCGACGCCGAGAAGCTCACCGAGCTCGGTGCACTGGGGATGCTGGACCTCCAGGAGAGCGCGGCTCGCGCCCTGACCGCGATCCGCGGGATCCGCGTCCCGGTGATCGCGGCGGTGAACGGCGCCGCCGCGGGAGGCGGCCTCGCGCTCGCCCTCGCGGCCGACATCCGACTGGCCTCGCCGCGGGCGAGGTTCGTCCCCTCGTTCGTCACCATCGGGCTCTCAGCCGGGGACCTCGGAACCTCGTGGCTGCTGCCGCGGCTCGTCGGCCCGGCCGTCGCGGCGGAGTTCCTCTACAGCGCCAGGACGATGGCGGCGGCCGAGGCCGAGGAGACGGGTCTGGTCAACCGGGTCGTCCCCGAGGAGGAGCTGCTCGACTCCGCGGTCGGGCTCGCCGCGCAGATCTGCGGCAACTCACCGGGTGGGGTCCAGCTGTCGAAGCGGGCGCTGCACGCGAACATGGAGGCGAGCTCCTACGCCGCCGCTCTCGAGCTGGAGAACCGTGGACAGGCGCTGCTGACCCGCAGCGACGACATGACCGAAGCGCTCGCTGCCTTCCAGGAGAAGCGCGCGCCCGTCTTCGAGGGACGCTGATGATCACCAAGCCGCTGGCGGAGCTCGAGACCCTGCGGGTCGAGCTGCGTGAGGACGGCGTCGCCGTCCTCACGGTGAACCGTCCCGACCGCGCCAACTCCCAGACCCAGACCATGTTCCACGAGCACAACGAGGCCGCCCTCGCGCTGCGGGACAGCGGCGCGCGCGCCTTGATCCTGCGCGGGGCGGGGGAGAAGGCCTTCTGCTCCGGCTTCGACCTCGCCGAGGTCGGCGCGATCCGAGCCATGGGCGTGCGCGAGTTCCTGTTCTTCCAGGAGGCCGCCACGGGCGGGCTCGCCGCCCTTCGCGACCTGCCGTTCCCCGTGATCGCCGCGATCCACGGCCCCGCGGTGGGCGGCGGTCTCGCGCTCGCGCTCGCCGCCGACATCCGGCTCGCCGCGCCCACGGCGAAGCTCTCCTGCGCCTTCGTCCGGGTCGGGCTGTCCTGCGGCGAGCTGGGGACGTCGTACCTGCTCACCCGGTTGATCGGGTACGGGCGGGCGGCCGAGCTGGGGTTCACCGGCCGCATCGTCGGTGCGGACGAGGCGGCCCGGATCGGGCTGGTCAACCGCGTGGTACCGAGCGAGGACCTCTTCACCGAGGCGGACACGCTGGCTGCGGCCATCGCCGCGAACTCGCCCGGTGGAGTCCGGATGTCGAAGCGGGCCCTGCTGCGCAACCAGGAGGTCACCTCCTACGCCGCCGCGCTGGAACTGGAGAACCGCGGACAGGCCCTGCTCACCCGAGCCGACGACATGCCCGAGGCGCTCTCCGCCTTCCTCGAGCGCCGCCCGCCGAACTTCACCGGGAGATAGCACGATGACCCTCGCCGACACCCACGTCCCCGACCCCGGCTTCGGCCCGCGCGACGACCTGCGCCACTGGCCCGCCGAGGCGGGCGGCCGGATGCGGGACTCGCTCTTCTACGAGATGATCATGCCGGACGAGCGGCTCGGGCTGCAGGTCTACCTGTACCTGACCGCGCACGGCCGAGCGGGCTTCAACGTCTCCGTCTGGAGCCCGGACACCGAGCCCCTCGCCCTCGACCTCGACGGCGGTTCCGTGCCCGAGGACATGGACCTCGACGACTTCCGGCTCAAGGGCCTGTCGATCCGCCAGCCCGAGCTGCGGCGCACCGCCGAGGTGACCTACGAGAGCGAGAAGGTCCGCCTGGAGTACCGCTTCGACGCGGTCCAGGACGCCTTCAGCTACCGCTCCAACCCCGACGGACTGCCGGAGTGGTTCGCGCAGAACCGGCTCGAGCAGACCGGGCGGGTGTCCGGTTTCCTCGAGGTGGGCGGCCGCCGCGTGGAGTGGGACCGCCGGATGGGCCACCGCGACCATTCGTGGGGCAACCGGGACTGGGGCATCCCGCACCACTGGAAGTGGTTCGTGGCCTACACCGACTCCGGCAACGCCATCAACGGCTGGATCTGGATCGCGGGCGGCGAGTGGGGCTTCGCGGGCTCGGTGCTCAAGAACGGCGTCACCGTCCCGGTGTCGCACATCGAGCACAAGGCCACCTACCACGACGACATGTCGCAGAAGCGCCTTGAGGCGACCCTCGTCGACACCGCGGGCGGGCGCACCGAGGTGACCTTCGACCGGTTCGCGCTGATCAGGCTGCCCACGAACGACAAGATGGCCACCGAGATCTGGGAGTCCGCCTGCGACGCCACGATCGACGGCGAGGCGGCCGCCGGGCAGTGGGAGACGCACTGGTCCCGGGACTACCTCAACCACCTCGTCGCGAGCCGGAACCGGTGACCGAGGAGGCACCCGCCTGGGCGTGGTCCGCGGCGGATCTCGCTGCGCTGCGACGTTTCCTGGAGGAGCGGGGGATCAGCGAGGGCCCGCTGACCACACGCCGGATCGGGGACGGGCACTCCAACCTGACCTACCTGGTGTCGGGGAGCAGCCGGGTCGTCGTCCGGCGCCCGCCGCCCCCGCCGCTGCCCCCGGGCGCGCACGACATGCTCCGCGAGGCCCGGCTGCTGCAGGGGCTCGCGGGGACCGGAGTGCCGGTCCCCGAGGTGCTCGCGACGGCGCAGGCGGACGAGGTCATCGACGTGCCGCTCTACGTGATGAGCCACGTCGAGGGGCCGGTCGTCACCACCGAGACCCCGGCACCGCTCGCCGACACCGCGTCCCGACGGGCGATCGGTGAGAGCATGGTGGACGTCCTCGCGGCGATCCACGAGGTGGACTGGAAGGCCGCCGGACTGTCCGAGATGGGCAGGCCGGAGGGCTTCAACGGTCGCCACCTGGGGCGGATGCGCAGGCTCGTCGCGGACGAGCAGGGCCGCCCGCCCAAGGCCTTCGTCGAGGTCGACGGCTGGCTCGAGGCCCACGTGCCCGCCGAGTCCGGGGCCACGATCGTGCACAACGACTACCGGCTCGGCAACGTCATCCTCGCCCCGGAGCCGCCCGGTCGGATCGCCGCGGTGCTCGACTGGGAGCTCGCCACCCTCGGCGACCCCCTGTTCGACGTCGGCAACTTCCTGGCGTCCTGGCCGGTGGCCGGGGAGCCGATGACTCCGACGGCCGAGCTGGGTGCCGCGGTGCTGGAGGAGGGCTACCCCACCCGGGAGGAGCTCGCCGCCCGCTACGCGGCGACCACCGGCCGGGACCTGTCCGAGCTGCGCTGGTACACCACGATGGCGCTGTGGAAGCTCGCGGTGCTGTTCGAGTACAAGCACCGCCGCACGAAGGCGGGCCTCGGGGACGAGTACTTCGCCGACCCTGCGCTGGTCACCTCGTTCCTCGACCGCGCGGCGGCGACCGCGGGCCGCTGACCCCGCACGCACGAGGAGGGGTCCGCCCGGAGCGGACCCCTCCTCGTGTGTGCGTCGTGCGTTTCTAGTGCCCCGTCCAGGAACGTTGGGGCCGGAATCGGGGGATCCAGGCGCCCGTGGGCAAGGCGCCGCCCCGGCCTCGTACCGGGCGTACTCGGCCTGGGCGGCAACGCCGCCCACGGGTGGCTGGGCGGCCGAGTTCGGTCCTGAACGTTTTTGGACGGGGCATTAGGGCTTGCGCTGGGCCTTGCTGGCCGCCGAGGCCGCCTTGCTCTTCTCCTTGGCCACCGCCCAGTCCTCGGCGCTCATCGCGGTCAGGCCCGCGAAGGTGCCGGGGCCTGCGAGCATCTGGCCGCCGTCCATCGCGATGGTCTGCCCGGTGAGGTAGTCGCAGGCGTCGGAGAGCAGAAAGATGGTGAGGTGGGCCAGCTCCTCGACGGTGCCGGTGCGGCCCATCGGGATCTGGTCGATCTGGGTGGCCCCCACCGAGCTCTTCTCCGTGGGGTTGAGCATCTCCCAGGCGTAGTCGGTGGGGATCGGGCCGGGGGCCAGCGCGTTGAGCCGGATCCCGTGGCGCGCCCACTCCACGGCCAGGGACATGGTCATCGAGTGCACGGCGGCCTTGGCCATCGCCGAGGGCGTGACGAACGCGGAGCCCGTCCACACCCATGTGGTGAGGGTGGAGAGCACAGCACCCGGCAGGCCTGCGGCGATCCAGCGCCTGCCCGCCGCGTTCGTGGTGTGGAAGGAGCCCTTCATCACCGTGCTGCTCACCGCGTCGAAGGCCCGCGGGCTCAACGACTCGGTCGGGGCGATGAAGTTGGCGGCCGCGTTGTTGATCACGCTGGTCAGTGGGCCGTGCTGGTCCCAGAGGGCGCCCATCGCGGCGTCGACGCCGTCGCCGTCCCGCACATCGACGGTCTGGACGTGCACCGACCCGGGACGGGACTCGGACGCTTCGGCCGCGGCCTCCTCCAGCACGGCCTGCCTGCGACCCCACAGGTGTACCGATGCGCCGTGGTCGACCAGGTGCCGGGCGACGCCGCGACCCAGCCCGGTGCCCCCGCCGGTGATCAGGATGCGCCGGCCCGCGAGGAGGTCGGGTGCGAACGGGCTCTTCTTCGAGGTGGTCATGTCCGCTCCTTCGCCGGGGCCCGCAGGCCACGGCTGATGATCTCGCGCTGGATCTCGTTCGTGCCGCCGTAGATGGGCGGGGCCAGCGCCCGACGGACCTGGCTCTCCATGCCGTACTCGCGGGCGTAGCCGTAGCCGCCCATCAGCTGCATGGCCTCCAGCGAGGCCTGCTTCGCGGTCTCGGTGCTCTTGATCTTGGCCATCGACGAGCGCGTGCCGAGGTCGCCCTCCTCGCCCGCGTCGATGCGGTCGGCCACGTCGTAGACGAAGGCCCGGCAGTGCTCGATCTCGGTGGCGAGGTCGGCGAGCCGGTGGCGCACGGCCTGGAAGGAGCCGATGGCCCGGCCGAACTGCTCGCGCTCGGCGGTGTAGGCCAGCACGTCGTCCAGCGAGCGCTGCGCGGCGCCGACCCCCATCGCGGCGATGATCACCCGCTCCACGCCGAGGCCGCGGTTGAGGTGCTCCCACGCGGCGCCCTCGGTGCCGACCACGGCCTCCGCGGGCAGCCGGAGGTCTGTGAGGAACACGTCGTTCACGACGTGCCCCTCCATCGTGTCGATGCCGCGGATCTCCAGGCCGGGGGTCGAGGTCGGAACCATGAACAGCGTCAGCCCCTCCTGCCTGCGCCCGCTGCTGTCCGTCCGGGCGAGGACCAACAGGTGATCGGCCAGGTGCGCGACGGACGTCCACGTCTTCTGCCCGTCGAGCACCCAGTCCGAGCCGTCGCGGCGGGCCCGCAGTCGCGCCGAGGCGAGGTCGGACCCCGCTCCCGGCTCGGACAGCGCGATGGCCTCGATCCCGCCCGCGACGAGGTTCCCCACGATCGTGCGGCGCTGCTCGGGTGTGCCGACCAGCAGGTAGGTCTGCGCCGCCGTCAGACCGGTGGAGTAGCCCGAGATCGGGGCCAGTCCGCGGGTGGTCTCCTCCAGGAACAGACACTCGTCGACGAAGGTGCCGCCGAGCCCCCCGTCCGCCTCCGGCAGCGAGATGCCCAGCCATCCCTGAGCCGCGAGCCGCCGCAGCAGTTCGGGGCTGTTGGTCTCCGTCCCGCCCGCGGTGAGCGCGTCGCGCTGCGCAGCAGAACCGCACTCGCGGTCGCAGAACGCGCGCACCTCGGCGGCGAAGCCGGCCTGCTCCGGGGAGAACCGCATCAGTGCGTGCGGTAGTTGCCGAACTTGGGCTGCCGCTTCTCGTTGAAAGCGGTGATGCCCTCCTTGGCCTCCTCGGTCTCGCCGAACATCTTCAAGGTCGTGATGGCCATGTTGCCGATGCTGATCATGTGCTCGGTATCGGTGTTGAAGGACTGCTTGAGCACCTTCAGTGCGGTGGGGGAGTAGGAGTTCATGGTGTCGGCCCACTCACGGACCGCGCTGCGGAGTTCCGCCGCGGGCACGACCTTGTTCACCAGGCCCCAGTCCAGGGCCTCCTCGGCGGACAGCCTGCGCAGCATGAACCAGATCTCGCGGGCCCGCTTCTCGCCGACCACCCGGGCCAGGTAGCTCGAGCCGAGACCGGCGTCGAACGAACCGACCTTGGGGCCGTTCTGGCCGAACGTCGCGGTGTCTGCGGCGATGGTGAGGTCGGCGAGGACGTGCAGCACGTGGCCGCCGCCGATGGCGATGCCGTTGACCGCTGCGACGACGGGCTTGGGCACGTCGCGGATGACCCGGTGCAGAGCCTCCACCTCGAACAGGCCGGTCTCCGAGGGCCCGTAGTCGCCGGACTCCATCCGCTGCTTCTGGTCGCCGCCGGAGCAGAACGCCTTCTCCCCGGCGCCGGTCAGCGCGAGAACGCCGACCTCGTCGTCCGCCCAGGCGAGCTTGAACGCGAAGACCAGTTCGTCGACGGTGCGCGCGCGGAAGGCGTTGTACCGATCCGGACGGTTGATGGTGATCCAGGCGAGGCCGTTGTCGACCTCGTAGGTGATGTCGGTGAACTCCTCGGGCTTCATGCTGCCCCTTCCTCGGCGATGAGAGACGTGGAACGGCCGACACCACGCGGCGGCGACGGCGGCGGTCGGCCTGCGGTCAGGAGCCTAGGTCGTCGGCTTGAGTTTTGGCCAGACCTTTATATCATCAGCCCGAAACTTCCGGAGCGGCGAAGGCCGCGGCCGGCGACCCGAGACCAGTGGGCGGCGATGACGAACACGACAGTGCAGTCGGGTGCGAACAAGGACCTGACTCTCGAGGAGGCCCACTTCAGGGCCCGGGTGGAGGCGCGCGAGGAGCCGGCCGACGGCGTCGTCGGTCTGACCCTCGTGCCCTCGGACGGCGGGAGGGTTCCGTCGTGGAGCCCCGGCGCCCACATCGACCTGGTGCTGGAGGACGGGCTGGTCCGCCAGTACTCGCTCTGCGGCGACCCGCAGGACCGGACCCGGTACACCGTGGCCGTGCTCCTCGAGCCGGAGGGACGCGGCGGCTCCCGCCGGATCCACGAGACGCTGCGGGTGGGCGCCGAGGTGGAGGTCCGCGGGCCGCGCAACCACTTCCGCCTGGAGCCCGCCGAGCGCTACGTGTTCGTGGCGGGCGGCATCGGGATCACCCCGATCCTCGCCATGACCGGCGAGCTGGACCGGACCGGCAGGCCCTGGACGCTCGTCTACGGCGGCCGCCGTCGGGACTCGATGGCCTTCGCCGACCGGCTCGCCGCACTCGGCCCGCACGTGCGGCTGTGGCCGCAGGACGAGCGCGGCCTGATCGACCTGGCGGACGCGCTGGGCGACCCCGCCCCGGGCACCGCGGTCTACACGTGCGGCCCCGAGCCGCTGCTGCGGGCCCTGGAGGAGCACTGCGCGGCCCACTGGCCCGCGGGCAGCCTCCACCTGGAGCGCTTCACCCCGCTGGACGTCGACACCACCGGCGACACGCCGTTCGAGATCGAGCTCGCGGACGGCCGGGTGCTCACCGTGCCCGCGGACCGGTCGGCGCTCTCGGTGCTGGCCGAGGCGGGCCTGGACATCCTGTCCTCCTGCGAGGAGGGCACCTGCGGCACCTGTGAGGTCGAGATCGTCAAGGGAGAGGTCGACCACCGCGACACCGTGCTGACGCCCGAGGAGAAGGAGGAGAACTGCAGCATGATGGTCTGCGTCTCCCGCGCCGCCTGCGCGCGCCTGAAGCTCGACCTGTGAACGCCCCGGTCCGCTACGAGGTGGACGAGTACGGTGTCGGAACGCTGACACTCGACCGACCCGAGTCCCGCAACGCCCTGAGCGACGAGGTGCTCGACGCCCTGCTGGCCGCACTGGAACGCGCCCGGGCCGACTCCGCGGTCCGGGTCGTGGTGCTCGCCTCCGCCGACGACCGGGTGTTCTCCGCGGGCGGTGACCTCAAGGCCTTCGCCTCGGACGCCCCCACCATCGAGAAGTACGCGGGGCTCGACCGTTTCCCGCGGCTCTTCACCCTGCTCGGCGAGCTGGGCAAGCCGGTGATCTGCGCCGCCGGCGGCGACGTGCTGGCGGGGGCCTTCGGGCTCGCCCTGGCCTGCGACCTGGTGATCGCCCGCCGCGGTGTGCGCTTCGGCTGCCCGGAGATCAACGTCGGCGTGTTCCCGTTCATGATCTCCGCGCTCATCTACCGCTCGATCGACCGGATGAAGGCGAACGAGCTGATGATGCTCGGCGACCCCGTCGACGCCGACGACGCGGCCCGGCTGGGCTTCGTCAACGTCGTCGTCGAGGCCGAGGACTTCGACACGACGGTCCGGGACTGGGCGCGCAAGGTCGCGGCGAAGTCCCCGCTGCTCATGAGGCTGGGCAAGGAGGCGCTCGCCGCGACCCGGGACCTGGCCCTGCCCGAGGCCCTCGACGCGCTGCGCCCCCGGCTCGCCCTCGCCTTCACCACGGAGGACATCAAGGAGGGCGTCGCCGCCTTCCGGGAGAAGCGGGACCCGGTGTGGCGGATGCGGTGACCGCCTGCTGAGGCCGGCGCGATCGACGTCGCCTCCCCGCCTCCCCGACCGCTCAGACCCGGGGGCGGACGAACGCCTTCGCGGCCTCGAGGGCCTCGGCGGCCTCAGGGAGGAAGGGGAAGATCGTGAAGATGTGCGGGACGTGGGCGATGAGCAGGAGCTCGGCCTCCCCGCCCGCGGCCCTCGCCTTCTCCACGACCCGCACCGAGTCGTCGCGCAGGGCCTCGTGGGCCCCGGCCACGGCGAAGATCGGCGGGAGGTCGTGGAAGTCCCCGCTGACCGGCGAGGCGTAGGGGACCGTGTGCGGGTCGGCGCCGCTCAGGTACAGCTCGCAGTTCGCCAGCGCGAACGGGCGGCTGACGACCGGATCCTCCGGGAACTCGTCGTAGGACGCGCCCTCGGCGGCGAGATCGGCCCACGGCGAGAACAGGGCGATCGCACCGGAGGTCGGCTCGCCCTTGTCCCGCAGGGACATCTGCAGGCCCAGGGCCAGCCCGCCGCCCGCCGAGTCGCCCGTGGCGATGATCCGGGCGGGGTCGACCTGCGTGGTCAGCCAGAGATAGGCCGCGCGGGCGTCGTCGAGCGCGGCGGGGTACAGGTGCTCGGGCGCGAGCCGGAAGTCGACGACCAGGACCCGGGCGTCGAGCGCGCGGGAGAGCCGGTAGGCGAACTCGCGGTAGTTGTGCGCGGAGCCCATGACGTAGCCGCCGCTGTGCAGGTGGATCGCGGCGCGGTCGCGCGCGACGCCGGGTGCGGACACCCACAGGCACGGCACCCCGCCCGCGTCCACCTCCCCGATCTCCGCGTCCTCCGGGACCGGGTACTGCGCGTGCATCGCGGTGACGGCCTGGCGCCACTCGGCGAACCCGGGCTCACCCGGGGGGTGGGCGTCGAGCCAGGCCTGGTTCGCCTGCGCCACGAACTCACTCATGATCGCTTCTCCTCGTTCGTCACTTGACCAGCAACCCGGCGTCGATCGGCAGGGGGACGCCGGTGATCAGCCGAGAGTCCTCCGACGCCAGGAAGACCACGGCACGACTGATGTCCCACGGGTCCGCCCACGGCGCCGGCAGCGCGTGCATGCTCGCCGACGCTTCCGTGAAGTCCTCGCGGGTGGGGTCCTCCAAATCCGGGCGGAAGATCTTGTAGGTGGTCTCGTTCTGCACCATCGGGGTGTCCACCTGTGTCGGGTGCACGCTGTTCACCCGGATGGAGTGCGGGGCCAGCTCGGAGGCCAGCACCCGCATCAGCCCGACGACGCCGTGCTTGGCCGCCGAGTAGGCCCCGATGCCCTGGTAGCCGCGCAGCCCCGCCATGGAGCTGGTGAGGACCATCGACCCGCCGCGCCCACCCGCGATCAGGTGCGGCACGGCGGCCCGGCAGGTCTTCCAGACCCCGGTGAGGTTGATGGCGAGCATCTGCTCCCAGTCCTCGTCGGTGATCTCGTGCGCCGCGACCTTCGACGCCGCGATGCCCGCGTTCGCCACCACGACGTCCAGCCTGCCGAGCTCGGCGACCGCGGCGTCGAGCGCGGCGCCCAGCGCCTGCCCGTCGCGCACGTCGACCCGCGCAGACACGGCGCGCCGGTCGAGCGCCTCGACCTGCGCGACCGTCTCCGCCAGCTCCTCGGCGGTGCCGAGCGGGTAGCCGAGCCGGAGCTCGGGCAGCTCCTCGGCGACGTCGACCAGGATGACGTCCGCACCCGCCTTCGCCAGCTCGATCGCATGGGACCGGCCCTGGCCCCGCGCGGCACCGGTCACGAACGCGACCTTGCCCTCCAGTCCGCCGCTCACCGGATCACCAACCCGGCATCGACGGTCAACGCGGTGCCCGTGACGTACCGGGACTCGTCCGAGGCGAGGTAGACCACCGCATTGCTGATGTCGACGGGCTCCACGGTCTCCACCGGCAGCGTGTTGAGGAACAGCGGCGCGAGGTCCGTGTCCTGGCTCAACAGGGCCTCCAACCCGCCCATGCCCTCCAGCATCCGGGTCGCGACACCCGTGGGGTGCACGGTGTTGACCCGGATGTGGTGCTTGGCCAGCTCGTTGGCCAGCGACCGGGCGATGCCGACGACCCCGTGCTTCGACGCCGTGTAGGGCCCGAGGAACGGCAGCCCCTTGATCCCGGCCGTGGAGCTGGTGGCGATCATGGAGCCGCCACCGTCCGCGATCAGGTGCGGCGCGGCCGCGGCGAGGGTGTTCCAGACGCCGACGAGGTTGGTGTCCAGCGTCTCGCGCCAGATCTCCGGGGTCACCTCAGTGCCGCCCGCGCGCTGACCGGGATCCGGAGCATCCGGGTACCCGTCATCGCGGCGGTCAACGGTGCCGCGGCGGGCGGCGGGCTCGCCCTGGCCCTGGCCGCGGACATCCGGCTGGCCTCGCCGCGGGCGAAGTTCAGTGCGGCCTTCGTCAAGATCGGACTGTCGGCCGGGGACCTCGGCACGTCGTGGCTGCTGCCCCGACTGATCGGACCCGCCGCCGCCGCGGAGTTCGCCTATACGGCGGGCACGATGGACGCGGCGAGGGCCGAGGAGACCGGGCTAGGCCGGCCGCGCCGGAGGCGCCTTCGTCCAGCGGCCGCCGCGCGCCCGGCGCCTGCCGCGACACTGTCGGATGAGGCCTTCGCCTCCTGGTCCAACGGGCAGTACCCGGTCCGGGGTCGTGTCGCCGGCTCGACGACGCCGGCCTCACCCCGTCCGATGTGGACGGCATCGTGCGCTGCTCGCACGACACGGTGTACGCGCACGACCTGGCGCACGCGATCGGCGTCCCGCAGCTGACCTTCTGGTCCGACGTCGGCCCCGGCGGGGTGGCGCCCGCCGCGATGGTCGGCCAGGCCGTGGCGGCGATCCTGTCCGGCCAGGCCGAGACCGTGGTCGTGTTCCGCGAGCTCAACGGCCGCTCGGGCCGCCGCTACGGGCTCGCCGACGCCGCCGGTGACCGGGTCGGTGGCGCCGGGACCTACGACGAGTTCTTCCTCCCCTACGGCCTGCTCACCCCGGGTCAGGTGTTCGCGATGCTGGCCCGGCGGCACATGGCCGAGTTCGGCACCGAGCCCGAGCACCTCGGCCACATCGCGCTGACCTGCCGGGAGCGTGCCAACGCCAACCCCGCGGCGCAGATGCACGAGCGCACGATGACGATGGACGACTACCTCGGGTCACGTCCGATCGCCGAGCCGCTGCGGCTGTTCGACTTCTGCCTGGAGACCGACGGGGCCTGCGCCGTCGTCGTCACCTCGACCGAGCGGGCCCGGGACCTGCGCCGGCCGCCGGCGCTGATCCGGGCCGTCGCGCAGGCGAGCATCCCCGACCCGCAGCCCGGGATGATGTACCCGATCCTGATGCGGGACTCGCTGACCGAGCTGCCGGCCGCCGCCGTGGCCCGAACCCTGTGGTCGCGGGCCGGGCTGGGCCCCGGGGACGTCGACGTCGCCCAGCTCTACGACTGCTTCACGATCACCGTGCTGCTCCAGCTCGAGGACTGGGGCTTCTGCGCCAAGGGCGAGGGCGGACCGTTCGCCGCGAGCGGGAACCTCGGTCCGGGCGGCTCGCTGCCGATCAACACGGCCGGCGGGCACCTGTCGGAGGGATACGTGCACGGCATGAACCACGTGCTGGAGGGGGTGCGGCAGATCCGCGGCACCTCGACGTCGCAGGTCCCGGGCGCCGAGACCTGCCTGGTCGCGACCACCCCGCTGCCCCCGGGCAGCGGGCTGCTGCTGCGGAGCGACGGGTGACCGGGCCGGCCGGGCCCTCCCGGCTGCTACCGGTCGACGACGACCTGGACACCGGGCCGTTCTTCGCCGCCGCCCGCCGCGGCGAGCTGGCGCTGCAGCACTGCACGGCCTGCGGGCTGCTGCTGCACGTGCCCAAGGCCTACTGCCACCGGTGCGGGAGCTGGGAGACCGACTGGCGGGTGGTGCCGGGCCGCGGCAGCCTGCTGACCTGGACGGTCGTCACCCACCAGGTCCATCCCGCGCACCCGGTGCCCTACACGGTGGTGCTCGTCGCCGTCGACGGCTGCGGAGCGCACCTGGTCGGCTCGCTGCCCGGCCGGCCCGAGCTCGCGACCGGGCAGCCGATGGAGGTCTGGTTCGAGCACCTCGACCACGGCGTCGTGCTGCCGAACTGGCGGCCGGTCGCGCCGCACGAATGAGCCCCGCTCCCCGGTGACCGGCGGGCCCGGTCGGGTGGTCACAGCCACTCGACCGGGCCCCCGGCGCGCTCGCCGAGATCGGCCGCGGTCGCGGCGACGACCTCACCGATGTGGCGTTCCATCTCCTCGCGGGCCTTCCGCGGACGACCGTCGACGACGGCGCGGGCTATGGCGTGATGGTCGTGCACCAGCACGCCGTAGAGCCGGCGCGGATCGTCCACCCGCGCCACGTGGTGACTGACGATCAGGCCGTAGCTCGGCAGGGTCAGCTCCAGCACGCGGTTGGCGGCCAGCGTCGCCAGCCGGGCGTGGAAGCCCGCGTGCATCTCGACGAAGTCGTCGACCCCCTCGGAGTCGTACGGCGGGTGGTCACCGAGGTAGGGCGCCATCAGATCGCGGCGCAGCCCGGCGTCGGGATGGCGGGCCGCCCGCTCGGCGAGCATCGTCTCGGCCACCTCCCACGCCTCGAGCAGCTCGGCGTAGCTGGCTCCCGCCATCCGGAAGTAGAGCGTGGTCATCCGGCCGATGCTCGCCGGGTCCACCGACCCGACCTTCGGCCCGCCCCGCGGGCCCCGCCGGATCGTGATCAGCCCCTGGGTCTCCAGCAGCCGCAGCCCCTCCCGCAGGGACTCCCGGCTGACCCCGTACTGCTCGATCATCGACGCCTCGTTGGGCAACGCGTCACCGGTGCGGTAGCCCTTCTCCAGGATGTCGGTGACGATGTCGCGGGCCACCGCCTCGGACGCCTTGAGCGGCCGGAACACCGCACCCGCCGAGCCCATCGTGACCAGCCGGTCGTCCCGGGGGGTGGACGAGACCCGAGCCGCCCGGACCCAGCCCCCCGAACCCGGTGCCGACCGGTCCGTCCCCCCGGCGTCAGCGGGATTCCTCATGAGCGAAGGCTAGCCCATCCGGGCCCGCCGACCTGGTCCTCCGGGCCCGGTCGGCGGTGTCACGGGACCAGGCGTTCACCGGCGAGGAACACCGCGCGTACCGCGGAGGCGTCCGGTGCGGACAGCACCGTGTCGAGCGGGGCGTGCAGCAGGACCAGGTCCGCCGGGGCGCCCGGGGCCAGCCGGCGCGCCGGCCCACCGGGGGCGTGCGCGGGCGAGAGGTAGCCGGCCAGCGCGCGGCGTGCGCCGAGCCGTTCCGCCGGTCCCAGGGGCTCGCCGTCCGGAGTGGTGCGCGAGACCGCCGCGGCGACGACCGTCCAGGGGTCGGCCGGACCGTAGGGCGCGTCCGAGGACAGCCCGAGGCCGACGCCGGCGGCGTCGATGCTGGCGCACCGGTACAGGTCGGGGTGCTCGACGGCGGGGACCTCGCGGCGGAAGCGGTCGCCCCGATCGCGCAGGAACCCGGGCTGGGTCACGACGGTCAGCCCGCGCAGTTCCGGGAGCAGGGCCTCCGGTACCAGGGCGGCGTGCTCGACGCGGTCGCCGGGGTGCCGCCCCGCCACCTCCAGCGCGGCCAGCAGCAGCACCAGCGACTCGACGGTCACCGAGTGCACGGCGACCCCGCGTCCGGCGCGGTGCGCGGCCGCGATCCGGTCGGCGAGCTCGTCCGGGCCGGGCAGGTCGTGATCGGACAGGACGATCTTGTACGGCCCCGCGGCGACGCCCGGCGGCGGATCCGCCCCCAGCGGCAGACCGAGCAGCGTGAGCCGCTGACGGACCGTGGACAGCGAGGCGACGGCCGCCGCGGCGAGATCCGGCGTGGCGTCGGTGACGGCGGTGATCCCGTAGCCCGCCAGCTCGGTGGCGACGCCGCGCGGGTCCGGCGGCCCGGTGCCGGGCAGGTGCGCGCGCAGCCAGGCGTCGGCGCGGAACAGCCGCCCGGTCGGGGCCCCGGCGGCGTCCCGTTCCAGGCCGGGGTGGTCCGCGTCGCCGAGGACGGCCAGCGCGGCCGAGTTCAGTGTCCACATCGCACCGCTGTGGTGCTGGACCCGGACCGGATCGGCGGGGCGGACCGTGTCGAGCACCCGGGCGTCGAGGTCGTCGTCGTGGTTGCCGACGACCCGGATCCAGCCGCCGGTCCCTGGCCGGGCGGCCGCGAGCGCGGTGAGCAGGCTCGACCGGTCGCGCCCGGCGGGCACCGACTCCCGGGCGGCGGCCAGCGCGTGCAGGTGCAGGTGGTGGTCGGCGAGCCCGGGCAGCAGGGCCCCGCCGCGGCCGTCGAGCACCTCGGACACCCCGGCCGGGACGGCACCGGCGGGATCGACGGCGTGGATCCGGCCGTCCCGGACCGTCACGTCGGCGAGCGCGCCGCGGACCTCCACCCGCCGCAGCAGCAGGGTCACCGTGGTGCCGCCCGCTCGGCGGTGACGGCGGTGATGACGGCGGTGGTGTCGGCGCCGAACGCCGGTGCCCGGCCCGGGGCGGTGCGGGCCCGGGGCTCCGCGACGGCCCGGTCCCCGGACGGGCCGCCCGGCGACCCGTCCAGTGTGGCCGCCACGACGCCGGTCATCGACACGTCGTGCAGGACGCCGGGCTCGCACAGCGCGAGCGCGGCCGCGGTGAGCCCGGTCAGCGGGTCGGCGATCGCGTCCCCGGCGAAGACCGGGAGCCCCTCGTGGTCGCGGGCCACCAGGCCGGCGGACGCGGCGACGTCGTCGCCGAACCCGACCCGGTCGCTGTCCCGGCCGGCGGCGGTGATCGAGATCCAGGTCGCGCCGCGGGCCACCTCGGCCCCGGCGTCGATCCCGAACCCGCGCAGCGCGCGCGGCCGCGAGGCCTCGACGACGATGTCCGCGCGGCGCACCAGCCGGTGCAGCGCGGCGCGCTGGTCCGGGTCGCCGGGGTCCAGCACGACCGACCGGTCCCCGGCGTGCAGCAGGTCGTGGAACCCGGGCGTGCCGTGCCGCGACCGGTCGGGCCGCGACGGCGTCTCGACGGTGACCACCCGGGCCCCGGCCAGGCCCAGCAGGTGGGTGCACAGTGGAGCCGCCCAGAGCGCTCCGAACGAGACGACCGTGGCCCCGGCGACGTCGCGCGCCGGACCGGGGACCGGGACGGCCGGTGCCGGCTCGACGGCGTCCGGGACCGAGTGCGCGGCCAGCCCCAGCAGCGCGGCGCCGTCGTCCAGCTCGGCCGGGGTGAGGCCGGCCAGCGCCCGCGCCAGCTCCGGCCACGGGTCGGCGGCGGGCAGCTCGCGGCCGACCAGGGCGCCCAGCAGCGCCGGGTCGTCGGGCCGCGCGCAGCCGACGGCCGCCCATCCGGTGCGCAGCCGCAGCAGCCTGCTGCCGCCGCCCACCGAGATCCGGCCCGCGCGCCGCCGGCCGGTGAGCGCGGCCCGCTCCGCGAGCAGGGCCGCTCCGTCCGTCCCGAACAGCCTGCCGAGCTCGGCGGCGACCGCGGCGGCCCGGCCGGGCGGGACCAGGGCCGGGCCGTCCGGGTGCCCGGTCAGCGGGACGACGCCCGAGGCGAGCCAGGCGTCGGCGGCGTCCATCCCGACAGCCTAGGCTCGCCCGCACCATGACAGACACGGACGCGGTGGTCGTCTCACCCGGCGACCTGGCCGGGCTCTGGTCCCTGGCCCGGCCCGGCACCGACGGGCCGGTGGTGCTCGGAGTGGACCTGCGCGCCCCGGCCGACGCCGGCGCCGTGCTGCCGGACCCGCTCCCGGATCTCGTCCTGGTCGGGGTGGGCCCGGTCGCGCCGGAGCACGCCCGGCTGGCCGCGGCGCTGGACCTCACCCTGGCACCGCGCGGCCCCGCCGCCGCGGCCCGGTGGAGCATCGCGGTCGACGACCCGCCGGCCGAGCTCGCCGAGCTCACGGCGGCCGCCGCACGGGCGCCCCGGGCGACCACGGTGCTCACCGACCTGCTCCGCTGGAACGGCCGGCTCACCGTCCCGGCCGCGATCGAGGTCGAGTCGTTCGCCTACGCGACGGTGCTGGCGGGGGAGGAGTTCCGGTCCTGGCTCGCCCGCCGCGGGGACCGGCCCGAGCCGCCCGACGTGGACGATCCCGTGCTGCTCGCCCGGGACGGCGACACGCTGCGGGTCACACTGAACCGCCCGGCCCGGCGCAACGCCTACGGCCGGCTGCTGCGCGACGCGCTGGTCGACGCCCTCGACCTCGCCGTCGCCGACCCGTCGGTCACCCGGGTGCTGCTCGACGGGGCGGGTCCGGCGTTCTGCTCCGGCGGCGACCTCGACGAGTTCGGGACCGCACCGGACCCGGTCGTCGCCCACCTCGTCCGCACCCGCGGGGGAGCGGCGCGCCGGGTGCACGCCCTGGCGGCCCGGACCGAGGTGCGGGTGCACGGGGCCTGCGTGGGCGCCGGCGTCGAGATCCCGGCGCTGGCGGGCCGGGTGGTCGCCGCGCCGGATGCGACGTTCCGGCTGCCGGAGATCGGGATGGGCCTGATCCCCGGCGCCGGGGGGACGGTCGGCATCCCGCGCCGGATCGGGCGCCGGCGGGCGCTGTACCTGGCGCTGTCCGGGCGGGCCGTCGATGCGGGCACCGCGCTCGACTGGGGTCTGGTGGATCGCATCGACCCGTGACGGGCCCGCGACGCTGTTGAACTGATATCAGTTTTGTTCTAGCGTCCTGATCCGGTTGCGGCACGGAGCGGTGTCGCCCGGGACCCCTGAGGAGCGTCCATGACGGCGACGGACGAGAACCCGGCCCGCCGGGCGAGCATCGCGGCGGCGGTCGGCACCGCTGTCGAGTACTACGACTTCGCGGTCTTCGGCGTGCTCGCCGTGGTGCTGGCGCCGCTGTTCTTCCCGGCCGGCGATCCCGCCGTGGCGCTGCTCGCCACGCTCGCGGTCTACGGTGCGGCGTTCCTGGCCCGCCCGCTGGGCGGGCTGCTGTTCGGCCGGATCGGCGACCGGCACGGGCGGCGCACCGTGCTGCTGGTCACCGTGGCGCTGATGGGGGTGGCGACGCTCGCGACCGGGCTGCTCCCGACCTACGCCACGATCGGCATCGCCGCGCCGGTGCTGCTGACCGTGCTGCGGATCGTGCAGGGCCTGTCGGCCGGAGGGGAGATCGGTGGCGCCGCGTCGCTGGCGACCGAGTCCGCGCCCCGCGCGCGGCGCGGTCTGTTCGGCTCGGCCACCTCGATCGGGGCCGCGGCCGGCATCGCCGGTGCCTCGGCCGTCGCCGGGCTGGTCGCGCTGGTGCTCACCCCCGAGGACATGGCGGCCTGGGGCTGGCGGCTGCCGTTCCTGGTCGCCGCGCCACTGCTCCTGATCAGCGTCGCGCTGCGGTGGCGGGTCGAGGACTCGCCGGTCTTCACCGAGATGCGCGACGGGGGCGAGCGCGCCGCCGCGCCGGTCTCGGAGGTGCTGCGTGAGCACCGGGCCGCCGTCCTGCGGGTCGCGGCCGCCGCGTTCGCCCAGACCACCACGGGCGGTCTCGCGTCGGTCTACCTGGTCGTGCACCTGACCTCGGTCCTGGGGTACCCGCTGGCCCAGGCGGTCTGGCTCTCGGTCGGCATCGCGCTCGTGCCGCTCACCGTGATCGCATGGACCGGGGCGCTGTCCGACCGGTTCGGGCGGCGCCGGATCGGCGCGCTGGGCTACGGCGGGTTCGCCGTCCTCGCGATCCCGTGCTTCGCGCTGATGGGGCTCGGCAGCCTGCCGGTCGCGGTCCTCGCGGCCCTGGTGCTCAACATCCCCTACGGCGTGGTCCTCGGCGTCGCCTTCACCCAGTACGCCGAGCTCTTCCCGACGCGGGTCCGCTACACCGGGGTGTCACTCGGCTTCAACGTGGGCGGGGTCGTCGGGTCCGGGCTGTTCGCCCTCGTGGCGACCTTCCTCGTCGAGGTCACCGGCAGCCCACTCGGGCCGGCGTTCTATCTCGTCACCGCCGCGGCCGTCGGGCTGCTCGTGCTGCTCTCGGTGCGGGAGACCGCGGGCAGCGACATGCGCGACCCGGCCCCCGATGTGGTCGCGGGGCGCGACACCGCTTGACCCGCCGACGTCGGGTGCCTAGCGTCTAACTGAACTCAGTTCATGTGAGCGCAGTGGCTCACGACGGAAGGGTGTGACCGTGGACGACCAGCACGCCACGACCGGACGGGCCGACCTGCTCGTGCTGGGCGGCGGGATGGCCGGACTCTCCGCGGCCGCCCGGGCCGCCGGGCACGGCCTGCGGGTGACCCTGGTGGAGCGCGGCCCGGACCTGGGCGGCTCCGCCCGGTACGCGGGCTACCTCTGGACCGCCGCCACCCCGGAGGTCATGGCCGAGGTCAACCCCGGTGGCTCGCCCGAGCTGCGGGACACGGTCGTCGCGGGCTTCCCCGGTGCGCTGGACTTCGTCCGCGACCTCGGCGTGCCGGTCGGGGAACCGGTCACGGTCCTGAGGTACGGGACCGGCCACCAGGTCGACACCGGCGCCTTCGTCGCCGCCTGCCGCCGCCGCATCGCGGCGTCCGGCGAGATCGTGACCGGGGCCCGCACCGAGCACCTGCTGACCGACGACGCCGGCCGCGTCACCGGCGCCGGGATCGTCACCCCCGACGGGACCCGGCGCACCGTGCGGGCGACGACGACGCTGCTGGCCACCGGCGGCTTCCCGGCCGACGCCGACCTGCGGGCCGAGCACGTGCACCCGCAGGCCCGTGACATCGCCGCCCGGTCCAACCCGTGGAGCCGCGGCGACGGCCTGCGCCTGGCGCTGGCGGCGGGTGCCCGCGTCACGAACTCCGGCGGCGGCTTCTACGGCCACCTCGTCCCGACCGGCGTCGAGCTCACCCCGGAGCTCTACGTCGAGGCCGCGCTCTACTACAGCGAGCACGCGTGGCTGTTCAACCTGGCCGGGGAGCGCTTCGTCGACGAGAGCGTCGGCGACCACCTGACCACGATCGCGCTGGTGGACCAGCCGGAGTGCCGGGGGCTGCTGGTGACCGACGCCCGTGGCTACCGTGAGGTGGTGTGCGCGCCCTACGTCGAGGGCGGTCCGGCGAACGACAAGTTCGAGCTGGCCCGGCGCCGGGGCGCGCGCTGCGTGGTGGCCGACTCGGCCGCGGACTTCGCCCACGTGCCCCCGGAGTGGGGCTACGACGGCCCGCGGATCGCGGCCGAGATCGCCCGGCTCGCCGCCGGCGGCGAGCCCGGCCCCGCCCGCTCGATCCTCCCGCGCCCACTCGACGAACCGCCCTACTACGTCATCGAGACGACCGCGGCGATCACCTTCCCGTTCGCCGGTATCGAGGTCGACGGCCGCGGCCGGGTCCGCTCCGCGGACGGCGGCGTGGTCGACGGCCTGCACGCCGCGGGCGCCGACGCCGGCGGCCTCTACCGGAACGCCTACGCCGGCGGCCTCGTCCCGGCCGTCGTCCTCGGGCTGGCCGCGGCGGACGCGGCCCGCGACCGCGCCGCGGGCACCGCGGACCTCGTGCCCGGGCCGGCGGGCACACCCTGACCGGCACCATCCCCGATCCCCCTCTCCGCGCAAAGGAGCGCCATGTCGAGCACCACCTCCACGGAGGCCCGGCGGATCGGCCGCCGGGCCAGCACTGCCGCGGCCGTCGGGACGGCCATCGAGTACTACGACTTCGCCATCTACGGCTACCTCGCGGTCGTGCTGGCACCGCTGTTCTTCCCCTCCGAGGACGGCCTGATCGGTGTGCTCGCCACGCTGACCGTCGTCGCCAGCGGGTTCCTCGCCCGCCCGCTCGGCGGTTTGTTCTTCGGCCGCCTCGGTGACCGGAAGGGGCGCCGGGCGGTACTGATGGCGACCGTCGCCGTGATGGGTGTGGCGACCGTGCTGACCGGCCTGCTCCCGACCTACGCGGAGGTCGGCGTGCTCGCGCCGGTCCTGCTCACCGTGCTGCGGATCGCGCAGGGCTTCTCGGCCGGCGGCGAGATCGGTGGTGCGGCGTCGCTGGCCACCGAGTCCGCTCCGTCGAAGCGCCGGGGCCTGTTCGGATCGGCGACTTCGGTCGGCATCGCGCTGGGCCTCGCCGGCGCGGCCGGGATCGTGGGCACGGTCACCGCGCTCACCACGCCGGAGCAGCTGGCGAGCTGGGGGTGGCGGATCCCGTTCCTGATCGCGGGCCCGCTGCTGGTCGGCGCGGTCCTGTACCGGATGCGGGTCGAGGACTCGCCGGTGTTCCAGAAGATGATCGACACCTCCGAGCCGCCCAAGGCGCCGATCACCGAGGTGGTGCGCGACCACCGGCGCTCGGTCTTCGGCGTGGTGGGCGTCGCCTACGCCACGATGACAGCGGGTGGTCTGAGCTCGGTGTACCTGCTGGTGCACCTCTCCGCGGTCCTGGGCTACTCGCTCACCTGGGCGCTGTGGCTGATCGTGCTGATCGTGCTGCTCCCGATCGGGCTCATCCCGTGGGCCGGGGCGCTCAGCGACCGTTACGGCCGGCGGACGGTCCTGACCGTCGGCCTCATCGGGTTCGCGGTCCTGGCGGTGCCCTGCTACTGGGCGATGCAGCAGGGGTCGATCGGGCTCGCCGTCGCCGCGGCACTGCTGCTGAACGTGCCGTTCGGGATCTGCCAGGGCGTGATCTACACCCTGTACTCCGAGCTGTTCCCGACCCGGGTCCGCTACACCGGCGTCTCGATCGGGTTCAACATCGGCGGCGTCATCGGCTCCGGGCTGGTGTCGGTGATCGCGACCTCGCTGGTCTCGCTGACCGGCAACACCCTCGCGCCGGCGTTCTACCTGCTGTTCGCCGCGCTGGTCGGTCTCGCTGTGGTCGCGACGCTGCGCGAGACCTCGCGCATCGCGCTCGCCGACGACGCGGCGGACCGGGCGACGGAGCGGGCGTGACGCCTGCGACGGCCGGCCGCCGGATCGTCGTCACCGGTGCCGGGAGCGGGATCGGGCGGGCGGTCGTCGAGCGGCTCACCGAGGCGGGTGCCGGGGTGGCCGGCCTCGACCTCGGCGGCGCCCGGGCGACGTCCGGCGGGGCTCCGCTCATCGAGTGCGACGTGCGCGACGAGGCGGCGGTCACCCGGGCGTTCGACCGGGCGGCCCGCGAGCTCGGCGGGATCGACGGGCTGGTCACCTGCGCCGGGGTCACCGACGGGACGCCGACCGCCGAGATGGGCCTGGCGACCTGGGAGACGGTCGTCGGGGTCAACCTCACCGGGACCTTCCTCGCCGTCCGGGCCGCGGTCGGGCACCTGCTCCGGGCCGGGGGAGGGTCGATCGTCACGATCGGCTCGGTCGGCTCGCTGGTCGCGGCCGGGCGCTCGGCGGCCTACGACGCGTCGAAGGGCGGTGTGCTGGCCCTGACCCGGTCCTGCGCGGTGGAGTACGCCGACCGCGGGATCCGGGCCAACTGCGTCTGCCCCGGCGCGGTCGACACCGGTCTGGGCCGCAACAGCGCCGACCGGCTGGGGCTCTCCCCGGAGGTCCGCACCGGGGTGCCCGGCCGGGTCTCCCCGCCGCAGGCCAGGGCCGCGCACCCGCGGGAGGTCGCCGACGTGGTGGCCTTCCTGCTGTCCGACGCCGCCACGTTCGTCACCGGGGCCGCGGTCCCGGTCGACGGCGGCTACACCGCCATCTGACCCTCGGAGGGGAAACCACGTGCACGCCTACCGGATGACGGCCGCGGGAACGGCCCGGATGGTCGAGCTGCCGGCACCGCGACCCGGCCCCGGGCAGGTCCTGCTGCAGGTCCGCGCCGCCGGAATCTGCCACAGCGACCTGCACGTGCTCGACGCACCGGCGGCCATGTGGGAGCCGCCCTTCACGCTCGGGCACGAGATCTGCGGGACGGTCACCGCGACCGGCGACGGGGCCGACCCGGAGCTCGTCGGCCGGCAGGTCGTCGTGCACGCCCCCTACGGTTGCGGGGAGTGCAGCCGATGCCGGGCCGGCGCGACCAACGACTGCGACCGGCGGCGCTCCCTGCCCGCGGGGCTGGGCCTCGGCGTCGACGGCGGGATGGCCGACGAGATCGTCGTCGACGCGGCGCGGCTGGTCGGTGCGGACGGGCTCGACCCCGCCGAGGCGGCCGCGCTCACCGACGCCGGCCTGACGTCCTACCGGGCGGTCACCGGATCGGCGGCGCACCTGGCGGAGCCGGGGGCGGTCGCCGTCGTGATCGGGGTGGGCGGGCTCGGTCACATGGCGATCGGCATCCTGCGCGCCCGGACCGGCGCGCACGTGGTGGCCGTGGACACCCGTGAGGAGGCGCTCGAGCTGGCCCGTGCCTGCGGCGCGCAGACCGCCTGCCGCCCGGACGAGGCCGCGGCCGCGGTGGCGTCGGCGTCGGAGGGGCGCGGCGCGGACGTCGTACTCGACTTCGTGGCCGCACAGGCCACACTGGACGGTGCGGGACCGCTGCTGCGGATCGCGGGGGAGCTGGTCCTCGTCGGCGGCGCCGGTGGGGTGCTGGCGGTGCGCAAGCCGGGCCCGCTGCCCTCCGGCGCGAGCCTGCGGCTGCCGTTCTGGGGTTCCTACGACGAGCTCGTCGAGACCGTCGCCCTCGCCCGGCAGGGCGGCATCCGGGCCCGCACGACGACCTACCCGCTCTCCGAGGTGACCCGCGCGCTGGAGGACCTGCGCGCCGGACGCGTGCTCGGGCGGGCGGTCCTCGTCCCGGAGTGAGGCGTCCCGGACCGAGGCCGTGATCCGCGTGCGGGCCCGGCCGGCCTCAGCGGGCCGACCAGCCGCCGTCGACCAGCAGCTCCGAGCCGGTGGTGTAGCCGGCCTCGGCACTCAGCAGGAAGGCGACGGCGGCGGCGACCTCCTCCGGGCGGCCCAGCCGGCCCATCGGGGTGTGGGCCAGCATCTCGCGGTGGCGGTCGGTGCCCTCGTAGCGTCCGAGCAGCTGCGCGGTACCGATGAACCCCGGGACGACCGCGTTGACCCGCACGCCGCGGTCGGCCCAGTGCAGGGCCGCGTTGAGGGTCATCGAGCGCACGGCGCCCTTGGCCGCGGCGTAGGAGAAACTGTTGCCCAGCCCGCCCGTCGTGCCCAGGACCGACCCGATGTTGACGATCGAGCCCCCGCCGGAACGCTCGATCACCGGTCCGCAGTACTTCATGCCCAGCCAGGTGCCGAGCTGGTCGACGGCCACCACGTCGTCCCAGCGCCGCCGGGACTCGTCGGCGACGGTGCCCAGGCTGCCGATCCCGGCGTTGTTCACCAGGCCGTCGAGCCGGCCGGTCGCGGCGGCGAGCCGCTCCCACTGCTCCTCGGCGGCGACGTCGAGCGCCGCGGTGCGGGTGCGGCCACCGATCCGGCCGGCGAGCTCGGCGCAGGCCGCCTCGTCGACGTCGGTGAGCACGACCTCCGCCCCGTCGGCCACCAGCCGCGCGGCGATCGCCGAGCCGAGACCGCCGGTCGCGCCGGTCAGCAGCACGGTCCGGCCCTCGAGCCCTCGCTCCGTCATCCGCTCCTCCTCGAGCTCTTGACAACGCTACCTGAATTGACTTTGATTCAGGTTATGCTCATCGACGAGGCCCTGTCCACCACCCGCGCGGTGCGCCGGCGGCTGGACGCGACGCGTGACGTGCCCGTCGAGCTCGTACGGGAGTGCGTCGAGCTCGCGATGCAGGCTCCGGCCGGGTCGGCGGTGGCGCGGACCCGGTTCGTCGTGGTCCGGGACCCGGAACGGCGCCGGGCGGTCGCCGAGATCTACTCCGACGTCTACCGCAACTCCTACAAGGAGTCCGCCGGCTACATCGGCAAGGTGTCCCGGGCCGACGCGGAGGGGCAGCTGATGCAGGAGCGGACCGCCCGGTCCGCCGACGCCCTCGAACGCGCCCTGCACGAGGTCGGGACGATCGTGATCGGCTGTCTGGACGGTGCCCGCCTGGACGGGGTCCCCTCGATGACGAGCAGCTCGCTGCTCGGCGGGGTGCTGCCGGCCATGTGGAGCTTCATGCTCGCCGGGCGTGCCCGCGGGCTCGGCACCTGCTGGACGACCATGCACCTGGCCCGCGAGCGGGACGTCGCCGAGGCGCTGGACATCCCCTTCAACCGGGTGCAGCAGGTCTGCCTCACCCCGCTCGCGTTCACCGTGGGCACCGACTTCCGGCCGGCGAGCCGGCCCGGGGCCGACGAGGTCGTGCACTGGGACGGCTGGGACGCCGACCGCGAGGGCCCCGCGCCGATCAAGGGTCTGCTGGGGCCGTCGACGGCGCCCGGGACTCCTTGACGGAAACCCGCTCCATCCGCAGATTTAACTGAGTTCAATTCAAGACATCGGAGGAATCATGGCAGTCGAGGACGACATCCAGTTCGAGCGCGACGGTCACGTGGCCCGGATCTGGCTGAACCGCCCGCACAAGCGCAACTGCATCACGGTCCCGATGCTGCACCGGCTCGACGAGATCATCACCGAGATCGAGGCCGACCCGGAGCTGCGGGTCGCGGTCGTGCGCGGGCGTGGCAACACCTTCTCGTCGGGCTTCGACCTCGACAGCCTGCAGGCCGAGTTCATCGGCAGCAGCACCGCGATGGACGTCGCCGTCGTGTCGGCCAAGGTCTGCGACCGGCTCTACAACATGTCCACCCCGTCCGTGGCGGTCCTGGAGGGCTACGTCACCGCCGGCGGGTTCGAGGTCATGATCTCGTGTGACTTCGCCATCGCGGACGAGACTGCGCAGATCGGCGACTTCCACATCCGCCGCGCGCTGTTCGGCGGCGCCGGCCCGATCTACCGGCTCCCGCGCATACTCGGCATCCGCAAGACCAAGGAGCTCATGCTCACCGGCAAGCTGCTCAGCGGCAAGGAGGCCGACGACTTCGACCTGGTCAACGCCAGCGCGCCGGCCGAGAAGCTGGACGCCACGGTCGAGGAGTTCATCAGCCACCTCACCGACAAGAGCCCGTT
This sequence comes from Pseudonocardia autotrophica, assembly GCF_003945385.1. Lineage (NCBI taxonomy): Bacteria > Bacillati > Actinomycetota > Actinomycetes > Pseudonocardiales > Pseudonocardiaceae > Pseudonocardia > Pseudonocardia autotrophica. The sequence goes on along the minus strand of NZ_AP018920.1, from coordinate 4,152,800 downwards.
CCAGATGAAGTTGACCAAGATGGCGGTCGACCGGGGCCTGGACGCCGACATCGCCTCGCTGATGGTGCTGGAGCACCTCGCGGTCGGCGTGACCCTCAACTCCGACGACGCCGCCGAGGGCGTCGCCGCCTTCCTCGAGAAGCGCGAGCCCAAGTGGACGGGTCGCTGACCCGCGGACGGATCGCGTCGGCGGTCTGGCGCACGGCCATGCTGGTCGGCGCCGGGCCACCGGCAGGTACACCTCGACGAGGAGGACGACGATGCCCCGGACCGACGTTCCGCGGGACGCGGACCCGCAGCTCGCCGCACGGGTCCGCACCGAGCTCGGCACGGACACCGCGGGACCCCTGAGCGTCCTGGAGGGCGGCCGGTCGGGACTGACCTACCGCATCGACGCCGGCGCGCTGCCGCTGGTGATCAAGGCGGTCCCGCCGGGACGGGAGCCGATCGGGCGCAACGACGTCCTGCGCCAGTCGCACGTCCTGTCCGCGCTGGCGGGCTCCGGCCTGCCAGTGCCCGCCGTGGTCGCTCGCAGCGACGAGGCACCGGCCTGGTTCGCGATGGAGTTCGCGGCCGGCGAGGCCTCCGAACCGGTCCTCGACCCGACCGGGGGCGCCGACCAGGTGCTGTCCCGGCTGCGGATGCTGGCGGCGGCGCGCGTGCTCGGCGCGCTGCACGCCGTCCCACTCGACACCCTCACCGCCGGGATCACCGCCGCCGGCGGCACCCCGCCGGAGGTCTCCGGGCCGGCCGACGAGCTGGCCCGCTGGACGCGGACGATGGAGGCGGTGCCCGAGGACGTCCGCCCCGGTGCGACCGCGCTGCTCGACCGGCTCGCCGCGTCGGTGCCCGGCCCCGTCGCCCCGGTCCTCGTGCACGGTGACTTCCGGCTCGGCAACCTGCTGTGTGTCGGCACCACCCCCACCGCCTTGGTGGACTGGGAGATCTGGGGGCTGGGCGACCCGCGCGTCGACCTGGGCTGGTTCGGGGTCTTCACCGACGGGTCGCTGTTCCCCGGGGTCGGCAGCGTCGTGTCCGGACTGTCGGACCCCGACGAGCTGGCCGAGGCCTACCGTGCCGCCCGCGGCGAGGACGGCGGCACCGCCGACGACATGAGTTGGTTCCACGCGCTGGGCCGGCTGAAGATGGCGGCGATCATGGGCCACAATCTGCGCCGGCACCGCGAGGGCCGGCACCACGACCCGGTCCAGGAGCAGCTGCCCCCGACGATCCTGGCCCTGATCGCGTCGGCCGCGGCGATCCTGGACGGGGAGCCCTCGTGACCGCCACCGACGCCGCAGCCACCGGCGCCGCACCGTCGCCGGCCGAGCTGTTCGACCTGACCGGCCGGACCGCGGTGGTCACCGGGGCGTCGTCCGGGCTCGGCGTGCGCTTCGCGCGGGTGCTCGCCGCGGCGGGGGCGACCGTGGTCGTCGCCGCGCGGCGCGCCGAGCGGCTGGCCGAGGTTGCCGCCGGCGACGACCGGATGCATCCGTTGGTCGCCGACGTCTCCGCCGAGGCGGACCGCGCGGCGCTGATCGAGGCCGCGTGCTCCGCGGGCTCCGGGACGATCGACGTCCTGGTCAACAACGCCGGCGTCGAGAGTGCCGGGAAGCCGGCCGAGGAGAGCCCGGCCGGCTTCGCCGGGGTCCTGGACACCAACCTCGTCGCCCCCTTCCACCTGGCGCAGCTGGCCGCCCGGCACCCCGGACCGGACGGTCTGTCGATCGTCAACATCAGTTCGGTACTCGGGCTGGTGTCCGCCGCGCCGCTGGGCGGCGCGAGCTACGCCGCCTCCAAGGCGGGGCTCATCGGGCTCACCCGCGAGCTGGCCGGTCACTGGGGCGCCGGCGGCGTCCGGGCCAACGCGCTGGCCCCGGGCTGGTTCCGCACCGAGATGAACGACGCCCTGTTCGACGACGAGCGGTCGGTCCGCTGGATCGAGAGGAACACGATGCTGCGACGCCCCGGACGCCCGTGCGAGCTCGACACCGCGCTGCTGTTCCTGGCCGCCCCGGCCAGCTCGTACCTGACCGGGCAGGTCCTAACCGTGGACGGGGGGTGGACGGCCCGATGACGCCGCCGACCCCGCCGAGCAGCGACGAGCTCGAGGAGTTCCGCCGCACCGCGCGGGCCTGGCTCGCCGGGCACCTGCCCCCGCGCCGCGACGACGAGCGCAGCTCGGTGGCCGTGTTCCACGACCTGCCGCACGACGAGGAGCGCGCGCTGATCGCCCGCGTCCAGGACTGGCTGCGCGTCCGCTACGACGCCGGGTACGGCGCTCTGACCTGGGCGGTCGACGACGGCGGTGCCGGGCTGAGCGGCCTGCACGAGGAGGTCTTCGTCGAGGTCGAACGGGAGTTCGCGACCCCGGGCCAGCACGAGCTCACCTCGGTGAGCACCGCGCTGATCGCCCCGACGGTGCGGATGTTCGGCACCCCCGCCCAGCGCGAGCTGCTCATGACCCCGCTGCTGCGCGGCGACGAGCTGGCCTGCCAGCTGTTCTCCGAGCCCTCGGCCGGGTCGGACCTCGCCGGGCTCGCCACCCGCGCGGTCCGCGACGGTGACAGCTGGGTGGTCAACGGGCAGAAGGTCTGGAGCTCCGGGGCTCAGTTCGCCGGCTGGGGCGAGCTGATCTGCCGGACCGACCCCGACGTCGTCAAGCACAAGGGCCTCACCGCGTTCCTGCTGCCGATGGACACACCGGGCGTCGACGTCCGGCCGCTGCGCCAGATGTCGGGCGGGACCTCGTTCTGTGAGGTCTTCCTCGACGACGTCCGGATCCCCGACTCGCTGCGCCTCGGCGAGGTCGGCGGCGGGTGGGGCGTCACGCTGGCCACGCTGGGCTTCGAGCGCGGGCACTCCGGTGCGAACGCCGAGCTGGGCGGCGGGTTCGCCGACCTGCTCGCCGACGCGCGGGCCCTGGGCCGCGGCGACGACCCCGAGGTCCGCCGACTGCTCGGCGATGTCCGGGTGGCGGAGAAGATCGCCGAGCTCTCCGCCCAGCGGGACCGCGAGTCCCGCCTTGCCGGGACCGAGCCCGGCGCGATGGGCTCGCTGCGCAAGCTCGTCTGGGCGCAGCGGCTCGCACTGGTCTCCGAGGCCGCCGCGGCGGTCCTGGGGCCGCGGCTCGTCGCCGACGCCGGGGACGGGACGCACCGCTGGGTCTCGCACGTGCTCGGCGCGCCCGGCTACCGGATCGCCGGCGGCTCGGACGAGGTGCAGCGCACGATCATCGCCGAGCGGCTGCTCGGCATCCCGCCGGAACCGCGCGCCGACCGGGGCGTGCCGTGGAAGGACGTCCCCCGATGAGCAGCAGTACAGCGAGAACGGTGGCCGACGCCGTCGCGGAGACCCGCGCGTCCGGCGCACCGCTGGCCGGGCGCACCGCGCTGGTCACCGGCGGGTCGCGCGGGCTGGGGCGGGAGATCTCGATCGCGTTCGCCGCCGCGGGCGCCGACGTCGCGATCGTCTCCCGCAAGAAGGACGCGTGCGCCGAGCTCGCGGCCGAGCTCGCCGAAGCTACCGGCCGGCGGGTGACCGGGCACGGCGCGCACGTCGGCGAGTGGGACCGGCTCGGCGAGCTGCTCGACGAGGTCGAGGACGGTCTCGGCCCGGTCGACATCCTGGTCAACAACGCCGGGATCGCGCCGGTCTACCCGAGCCTGGACGGGGTCACCGAGGAGCTCTTCGACAAGATCATCGGAGTCAACCTCAAGGGCCCGTTCCGGATGATGGCCGTCGCCGGGAAGCGGATGGCCGAGCGCGACGGCGGGGCGATGCTCAACATCTCCTCGATGGCGTCCGGCCGGCCCACGGCCGGTGACCTGCCCTACGCGGCGGCCAAGGCGGCGCTCAACACGCTCACCGCCGGGTTCGCCCAGGAGTACGGGCCGACCGTGCGGGTCAACACGATCGTCGCCGGGCCGTTCCGGACCGACATCAGCAAGGCCTGGGACATGGACGCGGTCGACGAGATGGCGCGCAGCTGGCCGTCCCGCCGGGTCGGCGAGCCCTCGGAGGTGGTCGGCGCCGCGCTCTACCTCTGCGGTCCCACGGCGAGCTACACGACGGGCAGCCTGCTGGCCGTCGACGGCGGACGGCTGGCCGCGCCGTGAGCCCCGCCGCGAACGTCGCCGGCACCGTGTTCGTCGACGACGGGCTGCTCACCGACACCCCGGACGGTCCCGCCCTGCTCGGCAGCCGGTGCGCGGACTGCGGGGCGCACACCTTCCCCCGGCAGGGCGGCTGCCCGCGGTGCACCGGTGAGGCGATGCAGGACGTGCCGCTGCACCGGACCGGGACCCTGTGGACCTGGACCGTGCAGGGCTTCCGGCCGAAGCCGCCCTACACCGGTTCCGCGACCCACGAGCCCTACGGCGTCGGCTACGTCGAGCTCGCCGGCCAGCTGCTGGTCGAGGCCCGGCTCACCGAGTCCGACCCGGCCCGGCTGCGGATCGGGATGCCGATGGAGCTGGCGATCGTCCCGTTCCGGGAGGCCGACGGCGACGGCGGCGATGGCGGGGGCGGCGGCCCGACGCACACGTTCGCGTTCGCCCCGGCGGGGGTGGACCGGTGACCGGCGTCGCGATCGTCGGGGCCGGGATGCACCGGTTCGGCCGCACCGACGGGGTCTCGGGCCGGGCCCAGGCCGTGCACGCCGCCCGCGCGGCGCTCGCCGACGCCGGGCTGAAGTTCTCCGACATGGGCTTCGCCTTCGGCGGCTCGCACTCCGCCGGGGACGCCGACACGCTGGTCTCCGAGCTCGGCCTGACCGGGCTGCCCTTCATCAACGTCTACAATGGCTGCGCCACCGGCGGCTCGGCGCTGATCTCCGCGCACGCCGCGATCGCCTCCGGGGCGCAGGACGTCGGCATCGTGATCGGCTTCGACAAGCACCCCCGCGGCGCGTTCGACACCGACCCCTCCGAGCACGGCATCGGCTCCTGGTACGGCGAGACCGGGATGATGGTCACCACCCAGTTCTTCGGCATGAAGATCCAGCGCTACCTGCACGACCACGACATCGAGCCCGGGGTGCTCGCCGCGGTCGCGGAGAAGGCGTTCCGCAACGGCGCACGCAACCCGATGGCCTGGCGGCGCAAGGAGCTCAGCGCCGCGGAGATCGCCGCGGCCCCGATGATCTCGCACCCGCTGACGCAGTACATGTACTGCTCACCGGGGGAGGGGGCGGTCGCGCTCGTGCTCGCCCGCGCCGACCGGGCCCGCGACCACACCGACCGGCCGGTGTTCCTGTCGGGCGCGGCGTTCCGCAGCCGTCGCTACGGCTCGTTCGAGGTGTTCTCGCCGTGGCTGGCGCTGGACCGGGCCGACTCGCCCACCTCCGAGGCGTCCCGCGCGGTGTTCGAGCAGGCCGGGATCGCGCCGTCGGACGTCGACGTCGCCCAGATCCAGGACACCGAGAGCGGCGCCGAGCTCATGCACATGGCCGAGACCGGGCTCTGCGCCGACGGCGAGCAGGCAGAGCTGATCACCTCCGGCGCCACCGCGATCGAGGGCCGGCTTCCGATCAACACCGACGGCGGCTGCCTCGCCAACGGCGAGCCGATCGGTGCGTCCGGGCTGCGGCAGGTGTTCGAGAACGTGCTGCAGCTGCGCGGCGAGGCCGGCGACCGGCAGGTGCCCGGCGGGCCGGAGGTCGGGTTCACACACGTCTACGGGGCACCCGGCATCTCCGCCTGCACGGTGCTCACCCGAGAGGAGACCAGATGAGCTGGGGATTCGAGTCCGACGAGGACGTCCAGGCCGAACTGGACTGGGTCGAGACCTTCGTCCGCGAGCAGGTCGAGCCGGTCGACCAGGTGATCGAGCACGCCTGGAACCCGCGCGACCCGGTCCGCAACGCGCTGATCAAGCCACTGCAGCAGCAGGTCCGGGAGCGCAAGCTGTGGGCCTGCCACCTCGGGCCCGAGCTGGGCGGGGAGGGCTACGGGCAGCTGCGGCTGGCCCTGCTCAACGAGCAGCTCGGCCGGACCCACTCCGGCCCGGTCGTGTTCGGCTGCCAGGCGCCGGACTCGGGCAACGCCGAGATCCTCGCGCACTACGGCACCGACCACCTGAAGAAGACCTACCTGGAACCGCTGGTCGAGGGCGACATCGTGTCGTGCTTCTCGATGACCGAGCCGCACGGCGGGTCGGACCCGACCGGGTTCCGGACCACGGCCCGGCTCGACGGCGACGAGTGGGTGATCAACGGCGAGAAGTGGTTCTCCAGCCACGCGCTGTTCTCCGAGTTCCTCATCGTGATGGCGGTGACCGAGCCCGACGCGCCGCCGCACAAGTCGATGTCGATGTTCGTGGTGCCCGCCGACGCACCCGGTCTGACCCGGGTCCGGGACGTGTCGGTGTGGGGTCACGAGGAGCCGGTCGGCACCCACCAGTACCTGCGCTACGACGACGTCCGGGTGCCCGCCGAGAACCTGCTCGGCGGGCGGGGCGAGGGGTTCGCCGTCGCCCAGACCCGGCTCGGCGGCGGCCGGATCCACCACGCCATGCGCACCGTCGGCCTCGTGCAGTCCGCGTTCGAGATGATGAAGCGCCGGGCCGTCTCGCGGACCAGCAAGGGCACCCGGCTCGCCGACAAGCAGCTCGTCCAGGAGATGATCGCCGACTCGTGGGTCCAGATCGAGCAGTTCCGGCTGCTCGTGCTGCGCACCGCGTGGCGGATCGACCGCTACAACGACTACAAGCGGGTCCGGGCCGACATCTCCGCGGTGAAGGCCGCGATGCCGAAGGTCCTCGCCGACGTCGCCGGGCGGGCGATCCAGATCCACGGCTCGCTCGGGATCTCCAAGGAGCTCCCGTTCGGCAAGTGGGTCATGGAGTCGTTCCACATGGGACTGGCCGACGGCGCCACCGAGGTGCACAAGGTCAACCTCGCGCAGGCGCTGCTGCGCGGCACCGAGTCCGACGACGGCCTGTTCCCGCCCTACATCCGGCCGACCCTGCAGGCGCAGGCCCGGGAACGCTTCGCCGAGGTGCTCGCCGAAGTCGCCGACGAGGGGGAGCCCCTGCGATGACCCCGACCCTCACCCCGGACGCCGACGCCGAGGAGCTGCGCGAGGTCGTGCGCGACTTCCTGACCCGGCACGGCGGCGCCGAGTCCGTCCTGCACGGGCGCCCGGCCGGCCCGGACGAGCGCAGGAAGGTGTGGCAGCGGTTCGCCGGCGAGCTCGGCGCCGCCGGCCTGGACCTCCCGGAGCACCTCGGCGGCGCCGGGGCGAGCTTCCGCGAGGTCGCCGTGGTCGCCGAGGAGATGGGCCGCTCGCTGGCCTGCCTGCCCTGGCTCTCGACGTCGGTGATGGCCCTCGGCGTGCTCGCCGGGACCGGCGAGGAGGAGCTGGCCGGCCGGCTCGCCGCCGGGGAGGCGACGGCCGCCGTCGCGCTGGCGGACGCCGCTCCGGCCGACGACCCGGCCGCGGGGCCGGTGACCGCGGACCAGGACGCGAGCGGCGGGTGGCGGGTCACCGGCCGCAAGGACCTGGTCGTCGACGCCGACGGCGCCGACGTGCTCCTGGTCGCCGCGACCGCGCCGGACGGGCCGGTCGTGCTCGCCGTCGACGCCGGGGCCCCGGGGCTCTCGGTGACCCCGGTCCGCACGCTCGACCCCACCCGGCCGCTCGCCTCCGTGGTCCTGCGGGACGGGCCGGCCCGGCTGGTCGCCGGGCCGGACACCGCGGGCGCGCTGCTCGACCGGCTGCGGGACCGCACCCGCGCGGCGCTGGCCTGCGAGCAGACCGGCGGCACCGCCGCGGCTCTGGACATGGCGGTCAGGTACGCCTGCGACCGGGTCCAGTTCGGACGGCCGATCGGCACCTTCCAGGCGATCAAGCACCGGTGCGCCGACATGCTGGTCCAGCTCGAGGCCGCCCGGTCGGCGTCGCTCTGGGCCGCGGCCTGCGCGGCCGACGACGAGGCCGACCTGCCGGTCGCCGCGCGGACCGCCGCGCTCGTCTGCGGCCGGGCCTACTCGTGGGTGGCGGGGGAGAACGTCCAGGTGCACGGCGGGATCGGGTTCACCTGGGAGCACCCGGCCCACCTGCACGTCCGGCGGGCCGCGACCAGCCGGGTGCTGCCCGACGGCGACGCCGGCACCGCCGCCGACCTGCTCGACATGCGGCCGGGGTGAGAACCGGAGCCGGTGCGGGCCGGTCGTTACGCTGGGGGCACCGCCACGCGAAAGGTTCCCCACGATGAGCATTGCAGCGCTCACCGAGGCCGACGACGGTCCCCGCTCCAAGCGTCCGGCCATCCTCGCGGCGGCCGTCGAGTGCTTCGGGGAGGTCGGGTTCGAGGCCACCAAGTGGTCCGAGGTCGCCGACCGGGTCGGGATCGGCCAGCCCGCCCTCTACCACTACTTCGAGTCGAAGACGCACTGCCTGCTGACGATCATGCGGCTCGGGCTGCGCAACTCCGACGACGCCTTCCGGGCCGCCGTCGCCGAGTCCGGTACCGCGCACGACGCGCTGCGTGCCGCGGTGCGGGCGGCCTTCGAGATCTCGCCGCAGGAGGTGCAGCAGAACCGCATCCTGCAGTCGAACATCGCCCTGCTGGCCGGCCGCCGTTCCTCGGAGCGGGAGGAGGCCGAGCGGCAGGCGTGCCGCAAGCTCGTCGCCCGGATCGAGCGCAACTGGGCGGACCTGGTCCAGCACGGCATCGACCGCGGGGAGTTCGCCCGGCACGACCCGCTGATCATGGCGCGCAGCCTGCTCGGTCTGGTCGTCAGCGTGTGGCGGTGGTACCGCCCGGACGGTTCCATGGAGCTGCCGTCGATCGCCGAGTTCATCGGCGGGTGCTGTGCCCGGATGGTCGGCGACGGCGCCCCGGAGTGATCCCGCGGGCGGCCGGGACCCCTTGTCCGGCCGCCCCGACCGGCCTAGTGTTCCACCAGAACTGAATTCAACTCACTAACCCGTCAGAGAGGACGGTCGCATGGTTATCGTCGACTACTACTCCCGGCTGGACGGGCCCGAGCCGCTGAGCGGGCTCGACCTGGTCGAGCCGGACGTCGAGTTCCTGATCGCGCTGCCGAACGGTGAGGTCACCGGCTCCGGCCGGGACGACCTCGCCGCCTACGTCTCGGGCCGCCCGCCGGTCGGCCGCAAGCACGCGGTGCTGCGCAGCTCGGCCGACGGCGACCTGGAGATGGTCTACGGGGTCGTCACCGAGCGGGACGGCCGGGGCACCGGAGCGTTCTCCGCAGTCGCGCTCGTCTCGCCGAACGGGCTGGTCGCCCGCTACCAGGCGTTCTTCCACCCGAGCTTCACCATGTACCCACTCCCGGGGGCGGCGGCATGAGCGCGACGACACCGAGCGCGACGACACCGAGCGTGCTCTCCCGCTGGTTCAGTACCATCGACTCGGACACCCCGGAGCGGATCCTCGACCTGATCGCGCCGGATTTCCGGTTCTCGATCGTCTTCGGCACCGGTGGCGGCGCCGCGACCGACTTCGCCGGTGGCCGCGCCGAGATGGAGGGCTACCTGGCCCAGCGGGAGAAGGGCGTGCTCACCCATCACGTGCTGTCCGAGGCCGCCGTCGGCCGCGACGAGCTGGTGCTCGGCCAGGCCCGCCGCGCCGGTGCGTTCGAGTCCACATTCGTCGCCTCGGCCCGGCTCGACGCCGACGGCCGGGTCACGGCCCTGATGATCGGCCGCTCGCCAGAGCTGGACATCGAGTCGATCTGAACCGGCACGCCCGCCGGTCACTGCGCAAGGAGGCGTCATGTTCAACCTCGTCCTGCTCGCCGCCCGGCCACCGGAGTGGACCCACGACGAGTTCATCACCTGGTGGCGCGGCGAGCACGCGGAGATGACCTACCCGCTCCCCGGCCTGCGCGCCTGGCGGCACACCGCGGTGAGCAGCGCCCTGGAGGCGCGGTCCGAGGGCTGGGACGGGCTCTCGGTGCTGAGCTTCGACGACGAGGAGTCGGCCCGGGCGGCGCTCGCCAGCGACGAGTGGAAGGCCGCCGTGGAACACGTGGGATCGATGCGCGGCAAGCGGATCGCGCTGCTCGGCGACGAGCGCGAGATGTTCCGGTCCGCAGATGCGTGAGCTCGTCGCCGAGCTGGACCGGCGGGTCACCACCGACCCCGGCCAGGTCGTCGCGGTCGACGGCACGGGCCCGCACACCCTCGGCGCGGTCCTCGCCGCCGCCGGGGAGCTCGCCGACACCCTCGCCGGGGCGACCGGGCCCGGCCCGACCGTCCTGGTCCAGGCCGAGAACACCTGGCGGACCGTGGTGTGCGCGCTGGCGGTCGGCCGGGTGGAGGGGACGCTCGCGCTGCTTAGCGGGCACGCCACCCCGCAGGAGTTCGCCGCGGCGCGCGAGGACCTCGACCCCGACGTCGTGATCGCGGCCCCGGCGACCGCGCGGGCCTGGGGCGCCGACGCCGTGGGCTCCGCCCGGGCGTCGGTGCTGGAGGGGTGGAGCCTCAGCGGCCGCGCCGCGACCCGTCCGGGCCGGTGGGGCGGCGGCGTCGTGATCGGGCTGACCTCCGGGTCGACCGGCCGGGCCAAGGGGGTCGTCCAGACCGAGGCGGCGCTGCGCTACGCGGGCCGCACCACGATCGAGGCCGTCGGGCTGCGCGCCGGTGACCCGGTCGCCGCGCTCGTGCCGCTGTCGTCGGCCGCGGCGGTCTGTTTCGGTCTCTACCTGCCGCTCATGCTCGGCGGTCCGATCCTGCTGGCCGAGAAGTGGAGCCCGCCGGACGCCGTCGCGCTGATGGCCGAGCACAGCGCCCGGTGGACGATGTGCGTCCCCACCATGGCCCTGCAGATGGGCATGAAGGCGCCCGAGGCCGGGATGCTGTCGGCGATGAGCGCGATGACGGTCGGCGGTGGGCCGATGGACCGCGGCGCGCTGGCCCGCGCCGAGCAGCGGCTCGGCACCCGCTTCCTGCGGGTCTTCGGGATGTCGGAGTGCCTGGGGCACACCACCTCGCTGCCGTCGGACCCGGAGGACGTGCGGCTCGGTACCGACGGCGTGCCGTTCCCCGGCACCCACCTGCGGGTGGTCGACGGGGCCGGTGCGGAGGTGCCCGCCGGGACGGTCGGGCGCGCCCAGGTCCGCGGGCCGTCGCTGTTCGCCGGCTACGCCCGGGCGGGTGCGGTCACCGCACCCGACCTCACCGCCGACGGCTACCTGACCACCGGTGACCTCATGTCGTTCGACGCCGACGGGCGGGTGTCGGTCCGCGGCCGGGAGAAGGACATCATCATCCGGGGCGGGCGCAACATCGACATCCACGAGGTGGAGAGCGCCGTCGCCCGGCACCCGTCGGTCGACCAGGTCTGCGTGGTCCCGGTCCCGGACGCCGTGCTGGGGGAGCGGGTGGCGGTGCTGCTCGTGACCACTCAGCCCGATCTCGGGCTGGACGCGCTGCAGACGCACCTGGGCGGCGAGGGGCTGGCGAAGGGCAAGTGGCCCGAGCACGTGTTCGTGGTCGACGCGCTGCCGCAGAACCGGGTCGGGAAGCTCTCGCGTCCCGACGCGACCCGGCTCGCGGAGTCCCTCGCCGCCGGCACGGACTGAGGAGGGGACGTGGGCGAGCGGGCGGCGGTGGTCTGGCCCGGCGCGGACGCGTGGTCGGTCGAGCCGGTCGAGCTGGCGCCACCCCGGGCCGGTGAGGTCCTGGTGCGGATCGAGGCCGCCGGCCTGTGCCACAGCGACGCGCACCTGCTCACCGGCGGGTACGCGGGGCTGCGCAGGCCGATGGTCGGTGGCCACGAGGGCGCCGGGGTCGTCGAGGCCGTCGGCCCGGGTGTCACGCTGGTCGGCGAGGGCGACCACGTGGTGTTCGCCTTCATGCCCTCGTGCGGGACCTGCCCGGACTGCACCGCGGGTCGTCAGCACCTCTGCGTGCTCGGAGCCGGTGTCGCGCAGGGCTTCGCGGTGAGCGACGGGACCCCGCGGCGGCGCGCCCGGGACACCGACCTCGGCTCCTTCTGCTTCGTCGGGTCGTTCGCCACCCGCACGGTGGTCCACGAGCGCAGCGTGGTGCGCTGCGACCCGGCGCTGCCGCTGGACGAGGTCTGCCTGCTCGGCTGCGCCGGCATCACCGGCTGGGGCGCCGCGGTCAACACGGCCGGGGTCGGCGTCGGCGACACCACGGTGGTCGTCGGGGTCGGCGGGATCGGGGCGATGGCGCTGCTCGGCGCTCGGTACGCCGGGGCCGGGCAGGTGTGGGCCGTCGACCCGGTCGGGTCCAAACGGGACGCGGCGACGGACCTGGGTGCGGACGGCGCCGCCGCCTCGACGGCCGGGCTCGCGGCGGTGCTGCGTGACGAGACCCGGGGCCGGATGGCCGACCAGGTGATCCTCTGCGCGGGCACCGGCGACGGCGCCGCGATGGCGGAGGCGATGGCGCTGCTCGGCAAGCAGGGCCGTGCCGTTGTGGTCAACGTGCACGACGACGCCGAGCGGGAGGTCCGGATGAGCCTGCGCGACCTCCAGTCCTACGAGAAGCAGGTGCGCGGTTGTCTGGCCGGTTCGTGGTCGCCGCGGCACGGGCTGAGCACGCTGCTCGACCTCTACGGCCGCGGTCGGATCCCGCTGGAGAAGCTGGTCACCGCCCGCTACCCGCTCGAGAAGATCCACGACGGCGTCGCCGACCAGGAGGCCGGCCGGAACGTGCGCGGCGTCCTGCTCCCCGCAGCCTGACCGCGGCGACCGCTCAGCGGACCCGGTCCGGGCCGCGCAGTGCGGCCTCCTCGGCCGCGGCCCGGCCCTCCGCGGTCGCGTGGCTCACCCCGCGCGGCGCGACGGCGTCGCCGATCCAGGTCGCCGGGCGGTCCGGGAACGGCACGGAGACCGGCCGGCGGGTCCCGACCTGCACAACGAGCCCGGCCGGCACCTCGTGCTCCACGCCGTCGAACGCCGTGCGGACCACCAGCACGCCGCCCGCGGAGCGCATCGGCGACGCCGGCAGCCGGACGGTCAGCGGCCGGCCCGCCAGCCGTTCGAGCAGCTGGGTGCGGGACTCGGGCGGGATGCCGTGCGCGAACGCCGCCCCGGGGGCGACGAGGGTGACGGGCAGCCCGGCCGCGAGCGCCGTCTCCACCGCGCCGATCCCGGACCAGCCCCCGAACCCGTCGTCGCACACCGCCACCGAGTCCACACCGGACAGCAGCACGTCCGGATCGCGGAGCAGGGCCTCCGCGGTCACCGCGCCCGGCAGCGACGGCGGCTCCTCCCGGGCCCCGGTCGCGCGGACGACCTCGTCGGCGCCGTCGAGGTCGGCGTCGGTGACCTCGACACCGAGCCGCACGTCGACGTCGAGCGCGTCGAGCCGGTGCCGGTAGTAGTCGAGCAGGTCCGACCACCCGCCGGGTGCGGTGCGCGCGCAGCGGCGACGAGCTGGCCGCCGATCCGGGGCGCCCGCTCCAGCAGGGTGACCTCGGCGCCGGGACGGGCGGCGGCGGTGACCGCGCACTCCAGCCCGGCCGGGCCGGCGCCGACGACCACGATCCGCGGCCCGGCCGGCCGGTGCCCCGCGGGACGCCACGGCCGCGCGGGCTTTCGCGGCTCCCCGGCCGGCGCCAGCTCCGGGTTCACCGCGCACAGCCCGGTCGGCTCGTAGCTGCGGCAGTCCTGCAGGCAGGCCACGCACGGGCGGATCTCGGCCGCGCGCCCGCCGAGCACCTTCGCGGCGAAGTCAGGATCGGCGATGTGCGCGCGGGCCGAGCCGACCAGGTCGGCGGCGCCGGAGGTCAGCGCCTCGGCGATGTCGGCCGGCCGCCGGAACGCGGCACACAGCAGCAGCGGGACGCCGAGGCCGGCGCGCAGCTCGCGGGTCCGGCCCAGTAGCGGCGGCCGGTCGGTCGCCATGTCCGGGACGTAGCGGCCACGGTCGCCCCAGGTCAGGTTCAGATAGTCGAACGGAGCGCTGTCCTGCACGTGCGGCAGCAGCTCGGCGAGTTCCTCGAGCCGCAGGTGCGCCGGGCCGTCGCCCTCGACCGAGACCCGGACCCCGACCACGACGTCGTCACCGGCGCCCTCGCGCACCGCCCGCACCACCTCGGCCAGTGCCCGGGCCCGATTCGCCGGGCCGCCGCCGTAGCGGTCGGTGCGGGTGTTCGCCGCCCGGGACAGGAACTGGGCCAGCAGGTAGCCGTGCGCGGCGTGGATCTCGACGACGTCGAACCCGGTCTCGGCACAGCGGCGCGTGCTGAGCCGGAAGTCCTCGGCGATCCGGGCGATCTCGTCGGTGGCCAGCGGCCGCGCCGGCGCCGGTTCCCGCGGCCCGGTCACCGGGCCGGGGGCGACGAAGGGCAGGAACGTCCCAGCGCCGAGCGTCTCGCGACCGAGGTGGCCGAGCTGGATGCCGGCGAGCGCGCCACCGGAGCGCATCGCCGCGGCCCGGGCGGCCAGGCCGGGGGCGGCCCGCTCGTCGTAGGCCTCGGTGAGGATCCGGTTGCGGGGCATCGACTCTGGTGAGACCTGGGTGCCGCCGGCGACGATCAGCCCTGCGCCACCGGAGCCCAGTCGCCGCCAGTAGACCGCGTCCTGGGCGTCCGGGACGCCGTGGGTGACGGTGGCCAGCCCGTGCGCGGAGACGACAAGCCGGTTGGACAGGGTGCGCCCGCCGACGGTCAGCGGGGACGCCGCTGGACGCAACCCACCCCGGTCGGACTCGTCGCGCGTCATCACAGCCACCTATTCAAGTGCTTGAACTGAATTCAATTTAGGATACGCCATGGCCTCGATCCGTCAAGCTCGACTATGTCCGCGATCTGTCGACGCCCCTGTGGTTCGCTGTCGTCGCGAACCGTGTCTCGCGTCACGCTCACGCCCGACTCGACGGACACCTGCGCGAGCGCGGGGTACGGCGCCTGGCGATCTGCGGAGTGATGTCGGAGATGTGTGTCGCCGCCGCTCGCGGCGCCCTGGCACGCGGCTACGGCGTTGTCCTCCCGCACACCGCTCACGCCACCTACTGTGTCCCGGCCGGGCCAGGACCGTCGCGGGCCGTGCCCGCGGCACTCGCTGCCCGTGTGGCCGAATGGCCTCTGGGCGACGACGTCGAGGTCGTCGCCGACCCCGACGCGGTGCCCTTCCGACCGAGGTGATCGGCCCAGACGTGACCCCGGACCGGCTTCGGGTACCGCGTCAGCGCTGAACGGCAGAGGTCTCGGTGACGCGGTCGAGCCGTCCGGCGCGGGTTGACAGCTCACGTCAACGCAGAGCGGAGTCGCCTGTCGTCGTCACTCAGGCCGGCCCCTAGGGATTGTCTGCCGGATCTTGATCAGCGGTGTCGGTCATGATGTTGATGGTGAGTGGTCGACAAGCGATCTCCGACGAGGCCTGGGCGGTGCTGGAGCCGTTGCTGCCTGATCGGACACCACGTCGTGGCGGGCGGTGGCGTGATCATCGGCAGGTGATCGAGGCCATCGCTTGGAAATACCGGACGGGGGTGGCGTGGCGGGAGGTCCCGGTCGAGCGGTTCGGGCCGTGGCAGACCGCCTACGAGCGGCTCAACCGTTGGAGCCGGGACGGCACCTGGGCCCAGGTGCTGGCCGCGGTCCAGGCCCGTGCCGATGCCCGCGGCGAGTTGGACTGGGTGGTGGCCGCGGACTCCTCGATGGTGCGGGTGCACCAGCACGGCGCCGCGGCGCGCCGCTACGGCGGCAACGCTGCGACCGCGCCGGGTCTGGCCCCGGACACCGCCGCGCTGACCGGCCCGGACACAGGGGGCTCGGTCGAATCACAACAAATCTCGCGGTGATCAACGATCGAGCCCGTCAGTGGTCGAGCCCGCAGATCGTGCGATCGGCCGGTCCCGGGGCGGGCTGACCACGAAGGTTCACGCCCTGATCGATGGCCGCTGCCGCCCACTGGTGCTTACCTTGACGGCCGGCAACATCAACGACACCACCCAGTTCCCCCAGCTCATGGTCCGACTACGCATGGCACGGCCTGGTCGCGGGCGCCCCTCCGGACCTGAGGTTCCCCCGCCGGCTCGGAGTGCTGGTTAGCTGACCGGGGCCGGGTCGGCCTCGTCGGCGGGTGATGCGGGTTGATCGTCCATGATGCGCTCCTGGTCGCGCCAGGTGGTCTCGTACTCATCAGGCGAGAGCCACCCGAGTCGGGCCTGGATGCGTTCGGTGTTGTACCACCCGTCGATGTAGGCGAACAGCTCGTTCTCGGCCTCCTCACGGCTCCGCCAGGATTTCCGGTAGATGAGCTCGGTCTTGAGTGTGGAGAAGAAGTTCTCCATGAGCGCGTTATCGTAAGAATCGCCGACCGACCCCATCGACGCGAGAATCCCGTGGTCTTCCAAGCGCTGCCCGAATCGCAGAGACGTATAGTTCGAGCCGCGATCCGAGTGATGGATTATCTGTCCGCTTGCGACGTTGCGGGTCCAGACCGCGTACTCCAGCGCGCCGAGGATGAGGTCGGTGTCGCAGCGGTCCGAGCAGCGCCACCCGACGATGCGGTTGGAGAAGGCGTCGCGGACCGCGGCCAGCCAGAACACGCCCTCCCCGCACGGGATGCGGGTGGCGTCGGCGGCCCACAGCCGGTCGGGCGCCGCGGCGGTGAAGTCGCGGTTGACCAGGTCCGGAGCCGGGGTGTGGCGCGGGTTCGGCCTGGTCGAGGCGACACGCCAGCGCTTGCGTAGGAACGTGCCCTGCAGCCCGTGCTCGCGCATCAGCCGCTCGACCCGCTTGCGGGAGACATGGCGTCCGCGGCGGCGCAGGGTCGCGTGCACTCGCGGAACGCCATAGGTCGCCCCGGAGCGGTCGTGGATCTCGCGGATCTGTTCGAGTAGCTCGGCGTCGGCGCGGCGCCGCTGCGACGGGTCACGCTGTTGAGCGAGCCAGCCGTAGTAGGTCGACGCAGCGACACCGAGAACTTTCAGGATCGGAGCGATCCCGAACCGGTCCTTCAGTGCCTCGACGGCTTTCACCACTTCTTCCTTGTCGGGTCCATCTCCTGGGCGAAAAAAGCGCTCTTGGACTCAACCCGTCAGCGCAACAGTGCTTCGAATCTATCAGCCGGGGTGTCGAAGTCGAGGGTCTTACGGGGGCGCGTGTTGAGTCGGTGGGCAATCTCGTCGAGCTGGGCCTGGGTGACGTCGCCGAGGCTGGTGCCCTTCGGGAAGTACTGCCGGAGCAGCCGGTTGGTGTTCTCGTTCGTGCCGCGCTGCCAGGGGCTGGCCGGGTCGGCGAAGTAGACCTCCAGCCCGGTCCGCGCAGTGACGATCTTGTGTCGGGCCAGTTCCATCCCGCGGTCCCAGGTCAGCGAGCGGCGCAACTGCTCGGGCAGCCGGCACATCTGCTGCGACAGCGCCCAGGTGACGGTGTCCATGTCGCGTCCCTGCAGGGCGACGAGCACGGTGAACCGGGTGGTGCGCTCGACCACGGTGGCGATCTGGGTCGTGCCGCGCCCGAGCAGCAGGTCGCCCTCCCAGTGCCCGGGCACCGCCCGATCGGCGACCTCGGCGGGGCGCTCGCGGATCGAGACCGCGTCGGTGATCTGCGAGCGCCACTGCCCGGTGGTGGTGTTGTGCACGTTGCGCCGGATCGGCCGCCCCGACCGCAAGTGCTTCTGCAGGGTCTTGGCCAGTACGCCGCGGGTCTGCACGAACAGCGACTTGTAGATCGTCTCGTGCGACACCCGCATCCCTGAGCCCGGCTCGAAGTGCTTGGCCAGGTGCCCGGCGATCTGCTCGGGCGACCAGTCCTCGCCGAGTCTGTCAGCGACGAACCCGCGCAGCAGCGGACGCCGCGCGAGCAGGCACACCTTCGGGCGCCGTGCCCGGCGCCAGGCACGATCCTCGGCGTCGACCGCCCGGTACTTGCGCCGGCCCTTGTTGCGGGCGATCTCGCGGCTCACCGTCGAGGCGGGTCGGCCGATCTCGGCCGCGATCGCGCGCATCGACTTGTTCTGGCCCAGCCCGCGCGAGATCTCCTCGCGCTCGGCGGCAGTCAGCGTCCCCGGTCGGCGCCGGCGTGGCGGCGGAACATAGCCCCCGCTCGACTTGAGCACCGTGAACACTGAACCCGGGGGCCGCTCGATCGCCCGAGCGATGTCACTGATCGACTCCCCGCGCCCCCAGCGGACCCACAGATCAGTGCGGTCCTCATCGGACATCCCCGGCCTGCCCAAGCGTGCCATCGCCCACCCCTATCATGATCAACTACCTGTGGGGTGTTGCGCTGACCGGTTGAGTCCAAGCTCGCCGCCTTGAGGATCTCGTTGGCCCGGCGCAGTTCGGTGTTCTCCTTGCGCAGCCGGCGCAGTTCCTCGGACTCGGCGGTGGTCGGGCGGTCGTGGCGTTCGCCGTGGTCGGCCTCGGCCTGGCGGATCCAGTTCCGCAGCGCTTCGTGGTGCACGCCCAGCTGCTCGGCCAGCCGCCGGATCACCGGCTTGGGGTCGGACTCCCGGTAGAGACGCACCGCGCGCTCACGCAGCTCGTCGGGGTACTTCTTCGGTGCTGCCACGGAGACTCCTTACACGGCCCTTCGGCCATGATCGTCGATCTCCGAGCAAGCGGGGGAACCTCAGCTCAAGTCGACGTCGCAACGTTGGCAGGTCGGGCGAGGCTAGTGCCCCGTCAGGCAACGTTCGGTAGGTAAGGGACTGCCCAGACTTCAGTTGACTCCTGACCTGTGAGGCCGCGCTCCTCGTTGGAAGGGTCGACATCGTGCCCAAGCCGTTCCCGACCGAGTTCCGTCGCGACGTGATCGCGGTCGATCGCCAGGGCGACCAGTCGATCGCTCAGGTCGCCCGGAGTTTCGGGCCCGATCGCCGACGGACATGCGCCATGGAGTCCTTCTTCCTCGAGCCGCATCCTCGACGTCGTTTGGTCCCTGCTCACCGCGACCGGCCCAGTGCTATTCGCCCTCCCGGGGTCAGGCGCTGCACTTCCTCTCTGGGGCGTCGGTCTCGGCCTGGCGGCTGAGCCTCTAAGACCTTGTTGGCACCGAACTCGACTGGACCGCCGACGATCCCCGCGTGCTCGAAACCGCCGCGGTCCTGGATCGCATCACGACGCGTGCGGCGGAAGCCGGCGACATGGGAGACGACGTACTCGATGACCAGGTGGTCGCACTCCTGGACGCTGCTTCGCGGACGTGACCGACCGTCGGCGGGGCCTCCTCGTCAGAGGCGCTCGATGCGGTCGGCCTGCGGGCCCCGGTCGCTCTGACGCACCGCGTACCGAACCCGGTCACCCTTCTGCAGCGGCTCCGACCCCATGACCACCGACACGTGGGCGAAGAGATCCTCGCCGCCTGCGTCCGGGGTGATGAACCCGAAGCCGCGGTCGCCGTCGTAGCGCGCGACGACGCCCTCGCCACCCCGTGCGGGAACGTCCCGCGACGCCGACCGTGCGGCCGGGGCAGGTGCCGACCGCTGCGGCGCCGTCCGGGGCTCGGCGCCCCGGACGAGGTGCACGTCGCGGGCCTGCGGGCCCTTCTCCGCGCTGGCCACCTCGTAGGCGACGCGGTCGCCCTCCGTGAGCCACGTCAGCCCCTCGGCCAGGGCCCGGGCGTGGACGAAGATGTCCCCGTCCCCGGAGTCGGGGTTGATGAAGCCGAAGCCCTTGTCCTCGTCGTACCAGGCCACCGTGCCGTCGGCGCTGTCCGGGCCGTCCGAGCCGTCCGCAGTGGGTAGGCCGGCGTCGGCTCCCAGCGGGATCACGTGCCCGGCCTGCGGGCCACGCTCACCCTCGACGATCAGGAAGGCCACCCGCTGCCCCTCGGTGACCACGCCGCCGGTCACGATGGCGGAGCTGTGCACGAAGATGTCGGCGCCGCCGTCGTCCGGCGACGCGAAGCCGTACCCCTTGCCCGGCTCGTACCAGTTGACGGTGCCGAGCAGACCCACGGCGCTGTCGGCCACCTCGGCCGTGACGCGCACCCGCAGCGCCTGGGGACCGCGGTCGTTCTCGCCGATCTCGAACTCGACGACCTGGCCCTCGCGGAGCACGGGCGCGCTGCCGCCCCCGACGATCTCGGAGGCGTGCACGAACACGTCGGGCGAGTCGTCCTCGGGCGCGAGGAAACCGAAACCCCGTTCGGTATCGAACCAACGGACGGTCCCTTGCGGCATCGGAGGCTCCAGGTCGGGAAGGCGGGTACTGGCGGGCCCCAGTCTCGCCGACGGACCTCGCGGTCCGTCGGGTGGCCTCGACGTCGTGGGGCGCATCTGCGAGACCGCGCTGGTCCTGGAACCGGGCGACGGGCGCACGACGGAGGCTCCCCGCATCGGCACGGCTGGTCGTGCACCGACCTCTCTGCTCAACGGACCGGCGGGCAGAGCCTCTGCCGACCTGATCGAGTCTTGGCGATCATGAGGCTCTGAACTGCGGCGACGAGGTCGCCGGGGCGGCGGGCGTGCGTGGCGTTGGCCTCACGCCGGTCGGCCGAGAGGCGTCGGTAGCTGCCGGTGTCGCGGTCCTTGCGGCGGGCCGAGGACGAGCTCGCGCAGGAGTTCGCCGGTGTCGGCGTCGATGATGCGGATCTCGCGATCGATGATCATGAGAAGGCGGAGAGAGCCGAGGGAACGTCGAGGACCGCGCCTCGGCCGTCCGCCGTGAGCGTGGGCGGGGTCCCGGCACTATCGGCGGTCGTGCTTCTCGCGGGCCGCAAGGATCTCGCTTCGGTGGCTGGTGGCCCACGTGCTGAGTGCATTGAGCGGAACGAGCAGTGTCCGGCCCAGTTCGGTGAGTTCGTAGTCGACCCGGGGCGGGACGCTGGCGTGGACGGTGCGTTCGAGCAGCCCGTCGCGTTCCAGGGCACGCACGGTGCGGGTCAGCATCCGCTGGCTGATGCCCTGGATCGCACGGTGCATCTCGTTGAAGCGGTGCGTCCGTTGCCCGAGCAGAACGATCACCAGGACGCTCCACTTGTCCCCGACCCTGTCGAGGACCTCACGAACCGGGCACTCGTCGTCCAGCCCGAGGGATGGGGTCGTCTCGATGTGCCCTGCTGACATGAAAGTGCCTCCTTGCGATGTGCCCGAGAGTGACAGAAGGTTGGGTTACGAACAAGAAGTAACTACCGCACGTCGGGGAAGCATCACACGGAGATGCCGTCGAACGGCCACGCAGTCGTAGTCGTCCCTCGAGCTGAGCAAACCCGGCCGCGGTGTGCCTCGGTTGACGCCGGGTCGCCGAGGACCGCAGGCACCTGAGACCAGCAACGAAAGGCAGTCATGTCTCGCATCGTCGTCATCGGGGGTACCGGCTACGCCGGATCGGCCATCGTCGCGGAGGCCGCCGCCCGCGGCCACGCCGTCACCTCGTTCAGCCGTACGCGTCCCGGCGCCCCCGTCGCAGGCGTCGACCACGTCGAAGGAGATGCCACCGACCAGGCGGCGCTGGAGTCGGCAGTTCGCGGCGCCGATGTCGTCGTGGCCGCGCTTGCGCCCCGCGGGCCTCTGGCGGGCCCGTTTCGTGAGGTCAACCGCATGATCGCGGGTCTGGCCGACGTCGAGGGAGCCCGGCTGTTCGTCGTCGGCGGTTACTCCTCGCTGCGTCCGGCCGCCGGGGCTCCGCGCTTCGTGGAGGACCTCAGCCACGTGCCCGCCGCGATCCACGACGAGATCCTCGCCGGGGCGGCGCTCATCATCGAGGACCTCCCCGCGACTCCGGACACGCTGGACTGGGTGTTCGTCAGCCCCGCGATGGGCTTCGGTTCCTTCGCCCCCGGTGAACATCTGGGTACCTACCGGCTGGGGGACGACGTCGCCGTACAGCCCGAGGACGGTGGGGCCATCTCCGACACGGACTACGCGATCGGGGTCCTCGACCTCATCGAGCGGCACGATCATCGCCGTGCGCACGTCAACGTCGCCCACTGAGCCTGAATCCACCGGTTCTGCTTCGGATTGATCTTCGCCTAGTTGTTGATCTTCGATTCCGGGTGTGGGCATGAGGGTGCCTGGAGTGGGGGTTTCCGGGTCCTCGGGTCGTGGCTGGTCAGGGTCGGTGACGGAGGTCAGCCGGCTGGTCCTGGCAGGGCGCGAAGTCGGTGTAGGCCTGCGATGAAGGCGTGGACCCAGGGCCAGTGGGCGGGTAGTCGTAGCTGGTGGCGGCGGGCGTGAGAGCTCAGCCGGGCGGCGACGCGCAGGTAGCGCCGGCGCAGGGTCTTGATCGTCTGGCGGGGTGTGGCGGCGAGCCCGGCCAGACGGGCGCTCCAGCGGCCCAGGTTGTGGGCCAGGGTCTGCAGGACCAGCCAGGCCTGGTTCGCGCCGAACCGTTTCGAGGGCAGGTGACTCAGCGCGAGGCCGTGTTTGAGGTCGCGGATGGCCAGTTCGACCTCGGCGTGGGCGCGGTGGAACCGGTCGAGCTCGACGGGGTCGCCGGACTGGTCGGTGATGAACGGGTGGTAGTCGTAGCCGGGAAACAGCTCCAGCTGTCCGGCGGCGGCGCGGCGGTCCCGGATCGCCGGTGGGGTCGGGGTGCGGCGCACGATCAGCCGGACCCAGACCCCGGCGCCGCGGTGTCGCCCGGGGAGCCCGTCGCGGCGGCGGTGGTCGCGGTCGAACACGCGCCAGCCGAGTTCGGTGACCGCGGCGCCGGGCTCGAAGTAGGGCACCGGGGTCCACTGCGACTCGTCGATCGCGGCGATCGTGGCGCGCATGCGGCCGATCATGCGGGCGCCGACGGAGAACCCCGCCCGGTGACGACGACATGCGGTGAGCACGTCGGCGAGGTAAAACCCGGTGTCGGCGCGCACCACCACCGGCCCGCCTGCGCCCGCGGCCCGGACCCGGGACAGCGTTTCGGCCAGGAACGACCCGGCCCCGCTGGAGTCGTTGGTGCGGCCCCGACGCAGCCGGGCGTGCAGCACGTCACCGGTCCCGGCCATCACCGCGAGCAGCGGGTGGTAGCCGCGGCGACCGGTGCGCATCACCTGCCGGGCCCCGGACTTGTCCAAGCCGTAGGTCTCGACCAGGGTCGCGTCGATATCGACCACCACCGCAGCGTCGTCGGGTGGGGTCGTCTCGACCGCCCCGAGCCCGGCGGCACGGGCCAGGACAGCTCGGGCGACGGCGTCGAGTTGGCGGGCGTGTCCCCAGCTCATCGACCGCAGGAACGTACCCACCGTCGACGCCGCGACCGCTCGATGGCCGAGCACTGTCTCGGTGGCGCCGGCACGCAGCGCGTTCACGTCGTCGATGCAGTCCCCACCGGCCAACGCCGAGTGGATCACGCTCAGGCACTTGTCCCCCGCGTTCGCGCCGGCGGTGACCCGGCTGTCGAGCAGGCCTGGCAGGCCGAGTCGCTGCCCCAACGTGGCCGGCAGCAGCAGCCCGGCATCGTTGATCAACGACTCGTCGTCGGCGCTGACCTGGATCCGGTCGAGCGCGTGGGATGCTTGCACCAAGAGGGTGCTCCCTTGTCCAGAACGTTGCTTGGTGTGAGAACCGCAATCGTCCTGCTCAGGAGCACCCTCTTCCCGTCACCACGCCGAACCACCCCGAACTATCGGTGGATTCAGGCTGAGACCGGCTCGCCGCCCCCCCGGCGTGGGACGTGTCTCGTGGGCGCCACGGGACGGCCTGTCCCGTGCGGATCACCTCGGTGTCGCTGAGGTGCTCGTCGGGGAGTCCTCTCTGTTCCTTGATGATTTCCGACGTCACACGGCGTCCGGAGCCCAGTGGTCGAGCATTGCGGCGAAGGTCTCGAATGCAGGTGCGCTGGCACCGTACGGGGCTTCGAAATGCAGGCTGACCGGAAATCCGAGTTCGAGCACTCCGTCGATGACTCGCTTGTAGAGTTCGAGCAGCATCGCGCGTTTCTCGGCAGGCTCCCCGCCGGCGAGCTTGGTCACGAAGTCCTGCTCCGCGGAGACCAGCGGATTGCGGGGGTCCTGAATCAGCCAGTTGATCAGGTTGACCCGGTTCTCGGCCCGGGGCACGAAGCCGAAGGACAACAGCAACTCCGGCCGATGCGGGCTCTGTGCGGCGAAGTCGCGGAGGAACGTGACGATCCAGTCGGAGTAGAGCAGCTGGGTGAGGCCGAAGGTCGCGCCCCGGTCGCACTTGAAGTTCAACCTTCCGACCTCGCCATCGCGGGTCGGAATGACGACCACGCCGCGTTCGGGGACCAGATCTGGGTAGGTGGCCAGCGCGTCGACGGGGGCTGTTCCCGATCCGTCGCCGTCGTTCATCGTCCGTGGGACACCCACGAAGACGATGCCGTCCATGCCTGCGCCACGCAGCGCACTCAGCCGCTGGGTCAGCTGCGGCTCGGCCATGAACGAGGTCACCTGGGTGCACAGGCCACGGACGTTCGGAAGCTCGGGCGAGATCGTCGACCAGAAGTCGAGGGCATCCATCTTCGGCTTCATCGCGACCGGACGGTCGTCGTCCTCCTCGATCATGCCGGGGATCAGAATGTGCCCGATCCGTTCCTGCATGCCACACGCTGCCGAGTACTCCAGCACCTTGCCCGCCTCCTCGACGGCGGGCTGCCGACCGAGTTCGACGTTCGGCGCCACCAGCTCGAAGGCAATGGTCTGAAGGGCCACGGGGTCGCTCCTTCCGAACAGCCACTCTCGGGCAGGTGTCCGGTTTAGACGTTCGGTCGTTCTCGACCGTAGTCGGGTGAGTTCAGCCGGTCGAAGCATGTGATCGTGGTGTCCGGTGGGGGGCCGGATCGGGCGGAACCCGTCGGTGATCCCAGGTCGGCCTCGATCTCGCGTGGGCGCGGGCTCAGCGTCGACGGGACGCCGAGGCGACGTTGAACCTGCTCGCGGCGGAGGCGGCAGCTCCCGAGGCCATCGCGAACAACGTCATCGCGCGTGAGGTCATGCGCGAGATGTTGGCCCGAGCCGAGCGCGGGAACGGGAACGCCCTGCGGGGCTCGCGAACCGGACCGGTGTGCTGGGCTGGGCTGGGCTGGGAAGCATGTCGGCGCCGTTGGGGTCCGTGGTCTGCGGTGCCCCGCTGGCGACACGTGCGGTGGACGTGTCGCGCGCGAGGCCGGCTGCCGGAAGCACCGCGAAGCCGTCATGGCAGGCGTACGCCGAGCGGATGGCCGCTCGCAGGCGCGGAGCACGGTGCAGGTGAGCGTCGCCGAGCGCCGGTCCAGCCGGTGGCGGTCACGGGGCGGCGACGAGCAGCAACACCCCCGGCGCGACCAGAGGTCAGGCGGTGGGGCGTCGACGAGCCCCGGCCGGGCCCGCTCCAGACCGGCGAGCGGCCGCCACGGCCACGCACACCAGGCCGTCACGATCCGCATGCGCCACACCCCGCACCGCGCCTGTGCCTCCGGGATCGGGTGCGGTCCGGCCTGCGCGCCGGCGTCGTCCTGCGTTCGAGGGTTGCACTTCACGGCTTTCAGTAGTTAACTAGTTAAAGCAAGAAGGAACGTAGCACGAGGGGGAGACATGACGGCACGATTCCTGGTCACCGGACTGCTCACGCTGGCGCTCGCCGGGGGCGGCGCCGGCACCGCGCTGGCGGACCCGCCGGCCACCACCGACCCGACGCCGATGACCGTGACCTCGCTGTACGGCCCGGTCGAGGCGACCGCGCTGAACGTGCACGGCGAGGGCCCCACGTTCTCGGTCCCGGCCGGAGGGCAGATCGACATCCCGACCGATGAGGGCGGCTACACCCGGCTCGTCATCTCCGAGAACGGGCAGTACATCGGCGAGTACCCGCTGTACAACCCACGCCTGCACAGCTTCTGCGAGGTACGCCCCGCAGCGGAGGACCCGCGTCTGAGCTGCGGGATCATCGCCTGAGCCACGGTCGGCGCTCCCCGGGACGAGGGGATCCGGGGAGCGCGCGGACCGGCCGGCGGGCCGGGTGCCGGTGGGGGACCGGGACCCGGCCCGCATGATGTGACACCACACCGTCCGGAGGGGGACAGCGGTGATCGAGTACCGGATCGACCGGCGCTCCGGGGTGGCCGCGTACGTCCAGATCGTTCGGCAGACGAAGGAAGCGCTGCTGCTGGGCACCCTGCGGGCCGGGGACCGGCTGCCGACGGCCCGTGAGGTCGTCGAGGCAACCGCGATCAACCCGAACACCGTGCTCAAGGCCTACCGGGAGCTGGAGCGGGACGGGCTGGTCGAGGCGAAACGGGGGGTCGGGACGTTCATCCGCTCGGACGCGGTCGCCGCGGGCCCGGCCGCGAGCTCGCCGTTGCGGGCCGAGCTGGAGGACTGGGCCGCTCGCGCCGTCGCGGCCGGGCTGAGCCGGGAGGAGATCGACGCGCTCGTGCGCGCCATCCTCGACCGGCACTACGACCGAGGAGAAGCATGACCACCGCAGAGATCGTCGCGGTGCGCACCTCCGGGCTCGGCCGCCGGCACGGCCGGACCCGGGCGTTGCGTGACTGTGCGCTGACCGTCGAGCCCGGCTCCGTCGTCGCGCTGACCGGCGCGCCGGGCGCGGGCAAGTCGACGCTGCTCGGCCTGCTGGCCGGGCTCGACGTGCCGTCGGAGGGCACCGCCGAGGTGCTCGGGGCGCCGGTGCCCGCCGGTGGTCCGCATCCGGCCGTCGGCTACCTCGACCAGGCCCGGCCGCTGCCCGCGTCGTTCACCGTGCACGAGACGCTGCGACTGGGCCGGGCGCTCAACCCGGGCCGGTGGGACGACGACCGCGCGGCCGATCTCGTCGGAGCCCTGCCGCACGGCAGCCGGGTGCAGGCGTTGTCGAGCGGGCAGCGGGCGATGCTCGCAGTCGCGCTGGTACTCGGCAGCACCCCGGACCTGCTGCTGCTCGACGAGCCGCTGGCCGGGCTCGATCCGTTGACCCGGCGCCGGGTGCTGGCCGCTGTCACCGCGCACGTCGCGAACACCGGGGCCGCCGCGGTGCTGGCCTCGCACGAGATCGAGGACCTGCAGAACAGCTGCGACCGGGTGCTGTTCCTGGACCGCGGTCGGGTACTGATCGACTCCGACACCGACGACCTGCTCACCGAGCACCGGCTGCTCGACGGCCCGGCCGGGAGCACCGCCTGGTCCGACGGGCACACCGTCGTCGAACAGCGGGTGCACGGGCGCAACCAGACCGTCCTGGTGCGGGGCGGGCCGATCGGCGCGACGCCGGGCTGGCGGACGAGCACGCCCGGATTGCTCGAGGTGATCACGGCCTACCTGCGTACCGCCGACGACCGTGCGGAGGACCGATGACCTGGGTGATCTGGCGCAACAACCGCACCGTGCTGCTCACGACCGCGGCCGTCGCCGTCGCCGCGTGCGTGGCGATGGCCGTGCTCGCCGCGACCGGACGGCTCGACGACGCCGTCGGCCTGGACGGCATCCTGATGGCCGACGCCTCGCAGGTGCTGGCCGCACTCACGACGCTCGCCCCGGCGCTGGCCGGAGCGTTCGTCGGGGCTCCGCTGCTCGCCGGGGACCTGGAACGCGGCACCCACGTGCTCCTGCTGAGCCAGGGGGTCTCCCGGCGCCGCTGGGCGACGACGTCGCTGGTCCTGGTGGGCGGCGCGACCCTGGTCGCCGTCACGGCGGCGACCGCGGCGCTGGCGCCGTTCAACGGATCGGGCCAGTGGTACTCGCTGGAGGAGTTCTCCTCGACCGGCCTGCTGCCCATGGCCCGTACCCTCTCCGCGATCGCGGTCGGCGCCCTGCTCGGTCTCCTCCTGCGCCGGGTGCCTGCCGCGTCGGCGCTGACGCTGGCCGCGGTCGTCGGGACCGAGGTGGCACTGGCCGCCCTGCGGAACGTGCTCGTCCCGCCGGTGCTGCGCACCGGCCCGCTGCCGCACGGCGGCTCCGTCGACGCCGACCGGGACCAGCTGCTGGACAGCGGCTACACGCTGACCGGCGGCGGGCTGCGCCCACTCGGGACGAACTGCATGCAGGACGACGTGGCCTGCCTGAACGCCGCGGGCATCGACGGCAACTGGGTGTCGGTCCGGCCGCTGGAACTGCGCTGGCCGATGCACTGGACGGAGGTCGCCCTGCACCTGCTGCTGGCCGTGGCGGCCCTCGCCCTCCTCCACCGGCGCCTGCGTCGCCCTCTGGGGCGCTGATCCCGTCACTCACCCGTGGTGGCTCGTCCGGTCGCGGTCATCGGGGCGTGCCGGGGCGGCGAACCGTCCGGTGGCGACGAGCAGGGCGACCAGTGCCAGCGGCACGATCCAGCCGCTCCAGCCGAGGATGGTCGCCCGGGTGGTGTCGATGGGAACTCCGGCCTGGGCGAACAGGAGGAACGATGCGCCCGTCGCGTTGAACGCGGAGTGCGCGAGGGCTGCGGGCCACACCGAGCCCGAACGGAGCCGCAGCCAGCCGAAGACCGCGCCCACCACAGTGCACATACCGACCATCGAGGCCACGCCCAGCCAGCCGGGCGCGTCGGAATAGTTGTATCCGAGCAGGACGACCGGGGCATGCCAGGTGCCCCAGATGACGCCGGAGACCAGGATCGCCGGAACTGCACCGAGCGGCATCAGCTTCGGCAGCAGCCACCCCCGCCACCCGATCTCCTCGCCCAGCGCCGGGAGCACGCCGATCAATGCCGCCACCGGGACCAGGGCGAGCTGCGCGGTGATGAGCGGGCCGACCGATGCGGGCACCAGGTCGGGTCCGAGTTGGGACTCCAGGGCCTGCCGGAAGGTGGAGAAGTGGGTGAAGTCGGCCGGGTAGACCCCGAGCAGTGCCCCGATCGGCAGCGCGACGAGTACGAGTGCCATGGACACGGCGATGCCGGTCGCGATGTAGCCGCAGAGCCGTCGCAGGGGTCGCAGCGGCCACAAGCCGAGCGACTGCCACTTGTGCGCCGGCCGCTCCACGACGAACAGCACGACCAGGGCGGCGATCGCCGGGGTCGTCATCATGACCGTGGCCAGGGGCAGGAACGCGGGATCGGTGAGTCCGTCGCCGAGCCAGAGCGGGAGCGTGACGAGCCAGGCGAGGCCGAACGCCAGTACGAGGAACACGGCGATCGATCTCAGATCGGTCGGGCCGAGCCGGGCGCTGCGGCCGCTGTCCGACAGGGGCTGCCCGCCGGTCTGTGTCGAGGTCACGCCGCACCCTCCGGGAGAAGGAACAACCCGGCGATGCTCCGGTCGTCGCGGTAGGTGATTCGGGCGGTGTACTCGCCCGCTTCCATCGAGAGCCGGGTGTTGGTGATCGTCACGTCCCCGGCGCGGGTGACGTCCGGTGCTCCGTGTTCCTCGAAGGCCCCGGACAGGCCGATGATCTGCGCCCATGCGGCGGCGAGTGAATCCTCCGACAGGCCGTCGCGCATGGCCGGATCGAACTCTGCGGTCACCCGTGACCAGCGCCCGGCCACCAGATCCTCGATCGTCGACGTCGCCAGGTCGGCGGCAGCGGGGAGCGGCGTGGTGTTCATGGGGTTTCCTGTTCTGGGGTCGATGGGCTTTCCGTAGCGCTGGAACGCTGCCTGCCTGCTCACACCGAGCGCATCGCCGACGACCTGCCACGTGGCGCCGCCCTCTCGGGCCTGCTGCACGACGACTCGCACGACGTCGTCGGCGGCCGAACGGACGTGCAGGGCCTGCTCGATCGAGCCGGCCCAGTCCCGCTCCTGCGTCAGGACACGTGCCGCGAGAAGGGCATCGGTACGGCTTCGCAGCACCCGCGCCGCCTCTGTCAATTTCTCGGTCACGTTGTAAACCTCACCTTGACAGTGGTGCGTTCGCTAGTGCCTCGTCAGGCAACGTTCGGTAGGTAATCCGGTCTGCGGATCTTGGACTCGGGGGCGAAGTGCCGTTTCGGGGTCGCGTGTCTGTTGGCCCACCGGATGTAGCCGGCGATCGAGGCTTCTTGGGCGGTGTGGGAGGGGTAGTCGCTGCCGTCGAGGGTGAAGTAGCGCAGCGCCGTGAACTCGCACTCGATCCAGTTCAACCACGAGGCGTTGGTCGGGGTGAACACCAACTCGACGTCGTGGCCGGCGCACCAGTCGGCGACCTGAGCCTTGCGGTGCGGGGAGAAGTTGTCGCACACGACATGCAGCCGTCCGGTCGGGAACCGGGCACGCAGCTGCTTGAGGAAGGCGAGGAACTCCTGCCAGCGCTTCGGGTCCCGGAACCGGTAGAACATCTGGCCCGAGGCCAGATCCAGTGCCCCGAACACGTGCCGCACCCCGCCGACGCGGTTGTAGGTCGCGCGCAGCCGCGCTGGTCGCCCGCTGGGGAACCATCCCCGCCCTGGTCGGGGCTGCAGGTTCAGCGGCCCGAACTCATCGACGCAGATAACGCGCCCACCGTCGGGGATCTGCCCGGCTGCGGCCTGGTCATAGAGCTCCAGGATCCGGTTCATCTTCACGGTGAACTCCGGGTCCCGACTGGTCTTCCAGGTCTTGGTGGCCTGCCAGCGCACACCGGCATCGCGCAGGACCTGACGCACGGTCTCGGTGCTCCCCACGATCCGATGCCGCTCGCGCAGGTGGGCGACCAGCTTGGTCAGGCTCCACGTGGTGAACGGCAACTTGAGGTCCTGCGGCGGGGTGCGGGCGACCCGGCAGATCAGCTCGCGGGCATCGGGGCCGAACCTACGGGGTCGGCCCCCGCTCCATTTTGGGTCCAGCCCGGCGAACCCCTTCTCGTTGAACGCGTGGATCACCTCCCGCGCGTACTGGGCCGTGGCGGCGAACATCGCCGCCGCCTCGGTGGCGCTGCGGCCCTGCACCGAGGCCAGCACGATCCCCGCCCGGCGCAGTCGGACCCGGTCCCGCGCAGTCCTGGTGATCTTCACCAGACGCTCCGCGTCGGCCGGGTCCAACTCCCGGACGAACACCTCAGGCTGTCGAGCCATCGCCCACCTCCAGCGACAGCCTCGCGCTCGCCGGCCCAGTCGATCAAGCTGGCCGGTTACGCCCCCAACGTTTCCTGACGAGGCACTAGCCTCGGATCCGTGATCCCCGATGCTCCTTCTTCCGCCGTCCCGGCGGCCTGAGGCCCGGTGTTCCGGTCCCGATCCCGCCCGACAGCATTCGCGACGGCGTCGCTGGCCTTCGTGGTGGTCTGCGGCGTCGCCGGGGTGCCGGCGCCGCTCTACGTCGTCTACCAGCAGGCGTACGGCATCTCGACGGTCGCGCTCACCGGTGCGTTCGCCGTCTACATCGTGCCGCTGCTGATCGCCCTGCTGTGCTGCGGCAGCCTGTCCGACCACGTGGGCAGGCGTCGGGTTGCGGTGCCCGCGCTGATCATCGGCGCGGTGGCCTGCCTGGTCCTCACGACCGTGGACTCGGCGCTGCCGCTGATCGTCGGGCGGGCGATCCAGGGCGCGTCGGTGGGGCTCGCGCTCGGCGCGCTCGGCGCCTACGTCGTCGATCTGGCGCCCCCGGCGCGCCCCGGGCTGGCCGGGGCGATCACCAGCGGCGCGCCGCCGGGCGGCATCGCGCTCGGGGCGCTCGCCTCCGGAGCCGCGGTGCAGCTCGCACCGGACGGCGCGCCCGTCTGGTCGTTCGTCACCGCGGCGGGACTGCTGGTCGTGGCCGCCGGGGCGCTCGCCCTGCTGCCGGAGACGGCGGCCCGGCGCCCCGGTGCGCTGCGCTCGCTGCGGCCGGAGGTCCGGGTGCCCGCGGCCGCGCGCGGGGTGTTCCCGATGGTGTGCCTCGTCGTCGCGGCGACCTATGTCCTCGGCGGGTTCACCCAGGCGCTGGCGCCATCGCTGGCCGCCTTCGTGCTGGGCCGCGACGACCTGTTCAGCGGTGCGATGGCCGTCGCCGTATATCATCTCGCCGGCCCGGCGGCGGGGCTCGCGGCCGCCCGGCTGCCCGCCGCCCGCGCACTGACCGGCGGGGCCGCCGTGCTGGCAACGGGCGCGGCCGGGTTCGTCGGGGCGATCGCCATCGGGAGCTTCGCCGCGTACCTCGCCGCCGCGGTCGTGGCCGGGGCCGGGTTCGGTGTCGCGTTCGCCGGTGCGATGCGGGTGCTGCTCGCCCGGAGCCCGGCGGGCGCGCACGCCGGTACTCTCGCCGCGGTCTACCTGTACTGCTACCTCGCGGCCGCCGTCGCGAGCCTGCTGGCCGGGGCCGCGGTCGACGTGTGGGGCCTGGCGCCGGTGGCGTCGGCGCTGTGCGGGGTGGTCGTGGTGATGCTCGCCGTGGGTGCCGTCGGGTCCGCGCGCTGGCTGCGCACCGGATGAACGTGGGAACGGTGGCCGTTGCCGTCCCGGTCATTGTTCAGGCCACGCTCGCCTCCGGATGAGGAAGCCGAGGATCACCCCGTCCATCCCGGCGCGGGAGAGGTCGACGAGCTGCGCCCGGTCACGCTTGGCGGCGATCACCCGGTGTGGGGCTCCCACGACGACTTCATCACCGTCGTGCCAGCCGAGCAGGCCGCGAAGTTCGTGGAGGAGGTCGGCAGGCTGGCCGGGCCCGTCGGCTGCAAACGTGACCAGTCCCGGTTGGAGCGGTGCCCCCGTGCCGCCCGCCCGCGTCGTGCCGACGCCCCCGGAGGCGCACCTGACGACGCAGCCTACGCTGATCACCGCCGAGAAGTTCCCGCACTCAAGGCGCTCATCCCGCCCGGCCGGGGGTGACGACGCGGTATCCGGGACCGGCGCGTGATCCGGTCGACGTCGGTGAACGGGGCCGACCAGGACCGGCTCGGGGGACCCGGGAGCAGGCGGTTCCTGCGCACCCTCAAGCGCGGCGGCTCCCTCTACCCGGTGTACTTCGGCGAGTTCGACGACGAGGAGAACGCGCGGCTGGGCGTCACGGTCACCTCCACCCAGGTCCGCTCGAACGGCGCCCGGCTCGCCGAGATCGGACGCCTGGTCGAGCGCGGCACGCTGCGGGTGGCGATCGACAGCACGTTCCCGCTGCACGACGCCCGCGCGGCGCACGAGCGGGCCGCCCGCGGCCACATCCAGGGCAAGATCGTGCTGACCGTCGGGTGACCGCGCCGGGAGCGGCTGCGGTCAGGACCCCGGCGAGTTCCAGAATGTCGCCAGCGTCCGGGCTCCGAGCTGCGGGTCCTGGTCCATCCACCAGTGACCCAGCCCGGGGAGCACGGCGGTCGCGGCGCCGGCCCTCGTCGCGGATCGCTGTCGCAGGGTTTCGCCACCGCCGACGTGGTCGGCGGTGGCGATGACGGCCAGGCCGGGGCGCTCGGCGGCGCGGTGCAGGTGCTCACCGAGCCGGGCCATCGCGGGCTGGACGGCGGAGCGGTAGAGCGTGAGGACCGCGCGTCCCATCGCCTCGTCCTGCCCGGCCGCGACCTGCTCGGCGACCGGTCGGCTGATGCCACGCCCGACCAGGGATTCGACCCGCTCGCTCAGCGGTGCGCCGAAGCGGTCGGCGACCGCGGTCTCGCCGCGACCGGGCGTCTGCCATTCCCGCGCGAGATCGTGCCAGACGTAGTCGGGGTCGAAGAGTCCGACCGCGTCGCTGACCCAGCTGCGGAGCAGGTCCGGCCGGGTCATGGCGACCCCGACGACGTGCCCGCCGCCCCAGTCGTGCCCGACGAGGTCGACCGGCTCGTCGAACGCCTCGAGCTCGCCGATCAGCCAGTCCCGGTAGTCGGTGACGGTCGCACCGAAGTCGTCGGGCAGCGGGGCGCCGAAGCCGGGCGGGGACAGGCACGTCACGTCGTCGCGGTCGAGCTCGCGCAGCAGCGGCGCCCAGATCGCGGCGGTCTCGGGATTGCCGTGGACGAACACGGCCGGCGTCCGGGTCACGGCCGGATCGGTGTGGTCGGCTGCAGGACGGACTCGATCAGCGCGGCACTGCGCAGGTGCGCCCCGGCGCGGTAGTCGGGGTCGCGGACCATGTCTGCGAACGCCTGCCGGCTGGGGTAGCGGACCAGCACGACCGCGTCCCGCGCCTGCCCGTCCTCGGCCACGAGCGCACGCTGGCCCTCGCCGAGGTAGTCGACCTGCAGTCCGTACCGCTCGTTGATGCCGGTGTTGAGGTGCTCGACGTAACGCTGGTAGCTCTCGCGTCCTCCGTCGGGCCGGAACCGGAGCAGGTTGAGCATCACCACCGGCCCGCCGGGGTCCTGCGCCAGCAGCACGTCCAGTTCCCGGTCCTCGATCTCGATCACGGCCATCTCCTCGTCGTGGGGTCCCCGAACTCTCACATACTTGTGTAGTGACACGCAAGTATCGATCCGCTTAGGATCCGCCCATGCCAGTGGGGGAGCGGGCCGGGCGGCGCACGCAGCAGGAGCGACGGGAGTACACCGGATCGGCGCTGCTCACCGCCGCCGCGGATCTGGTCGTCGAGTCGGGGGTGCGGGCGCTGACCCTGGCCCGGGTCGGCGAGCGGGCCGGCTACAGCCGGGGCATCGTCACCCATCACTTCGGCTCGAAGCGGGCGTTGCTCGACGCGCTGGCCCGGGCGACGCAGAGCGGTTTCGTCCCGGGCCTCGCCGACACCGCGCCCGGGCTGGAGCGGTTGCTGCTGCTGGTGCGCGGCTACGTCGGTGCCCTGGGTGATCTCGGCCCGATGAACCGGGCTTTCCTGTTGCTGTGGGCCGAGGCGGTCACCGACCCCGAGCTGTCGGAGACCTTCCGGGAACGCGACCACAGGTTCCGTGCCGACCTGCGCTCCGATGTCGAGGCCGGCGTCGAGTCGGGTTCCGTCCGCTCCGACGTCGATCCGGACGAGGTCGCCGTGGCACTACTGGGGCAGTTGCGGGGCATCGCGTTGCAGGTCCTGCTCGACCCCGACGCCGTGGACACGCGGCGGCTCGCCCCCGTCGTCGCGGAGCAGTGGCGCCGGGT
Source organism: Pseudonocardia autotrophica (assembly GCF_003945385.1). Classification (NCBI taxonomy): domain Bacteria; kingdom Bacillati; phylum Actinomycetota; class Actinomycetes; order Pseudonocardiales; family Pseudonocardiaceae; genus Pseudonocardia; species Pseudonocardia autotrophica. The sequence goes on along the minus strand of NZ_AP018920.1, from coordinate 4,118,156 downwards.
GCTGGAGACGGGGGCCGGCGAGGTCTGACTCCCGGCCCCCGACCGGTGGGCGATGCCGGTCCTCGCAGATCGGGCGCCCGCATCCGGTACACCTCGTAGGCTCGTTCCGTGGGCGGCGGCGAGGTCCTGCGGGTCCCCGCGTTCGCCCGGTTCTGGACGGCGAGCACGGTAGGTGCCTTCGGCTCCCCGGTGACGATCGTCGCGATCCAGATCCTGCTGGTCATGGTGCTGGACGCCTCGGCCACCGAGGTGGGAGTGATCAACGCCGTCCAGTTCCTCCCGTACCTGCTCGTCGGCCTGCTGGCCGGTGCGCTCGTCGACCGTTGGCGCCGCAAGCCGGTTCTGGTCGTGGCGAACCTGGGTCGTGGCGTTCTGCTGCTCGTCATCCCGGCGCTCTGGTGGTTCGATGCCCTGTCGCTCCGAGGGTTCGCCGCCGTGCTGTTCGCCGTCGGGGTGCTGTCGGTGTTCGGGATGGCAGCCACCCAATCGCTGCTGCCGTCACTCGTCCCGCGCCGGTCGCTGGTCGACGCCAACGCCCGGCTCGGACAGTCGGCGACGGTGGCCCAGACCTCCGCCCCGCGGCCGGTGGCGGCCTCGTCGGCTGGGTCGGTGCGCCCCTCGCCGTTCTGGTCGACGCGCTCGCCTGCTTCCTCTCCGCGGCGTTGATCGCCTCGGTCCGGGTCACCGAGGAGCCTCCCCGCTCGTCAGTGCGGCCGAGCATCCGGCGTGCGATCGGGGAGGGCCTGAGCTGGACGTACCGGCACCGCACGCTGGCCCCGCCCGCCATCTCGACCCACATCTGGTTCATCGCGAACGCCGCGGCCCTGACCGTGTTCACTCCGCTGGCCCTTCGGGATCTGGGGTTGTCACCGTGGGTCTACGGCGTCGTCCTGGCCATGGCCGGTTGTGGCGGATTCGTCGGTGCGCTGCTCGCTCCCCGGGCAGGCCGCCGGCTGGGCGAGGGGACGACCATGCTCGTCGGTCGCTCTCGTCCCCGACGGCGGGGTCTGGTCCGTCCTTCTGGTCGCAGCGGCCCAGGCCGCCTACGGGTTCGGACTCGGCCTGGAGGACCCGAACAAGCTCGGCTGCCGCCAAGCCGTCACCCCGGCGGGGATGCAGGGCCGGATGAACGCGACCATGCGTTCGGTCAACCGCACCATGGCCGTCGTCGGGGCTCTGGCCGGCGGGGTGCTGGGCGACCGGATCGGTTTGCAGCCGACGTTGTGGCTCGCGGTGGTGGTCGTCTCGGTCGCCGCGGCGGTGATCGCCTTCTCACCGCTCCGTGGCGCCCGGCGCGATGCCGATGAACGCGCGACGTGAACGTCGCCCGCCCGTTGTCGTCATCGTTCAGGCCGGATCCGCCGGGCCGAGCAGGTCCCAGCGGTTACCGGCGACGTCACGGAGCACGACGACGCGTCCGTAGGGCTCCGTCCGGGGCTCGGTCAGGAACTCGACCCCGGACGCCCGCATGTGTCGGTACCGGCCGTCGAAGTCGTCGTCCCGGAGGAAGAAGCCGACCCGCCCGGCGTGCTGGTTCCCGATCGCCGCGACCTGGCGCTCCCCGTCGGCCCGGGCGAGCAGGATCCCCGTCTCGGCACCCGGTGGACGGACGACGACCCATCGCTTGGGCCGGCCGTCGTCGGTGCGGGCCGGGGAGTCCTCCACCAGGTCGAACCCGAGGGGGCCGGTGAAGAAGGCGATGGCCTCGTCGTAGTCGTCGACGACGATCGCGGTCAGCTGGAGGAACGCCATGCCCGTGACGGTGCCTCATCGCCCCGGACGGTTCGAGTATCGCTCCTCGCCGAGGTTGCGGGCCGCGCGTTCCTGGATCCCGGTCGCGGCCTCGACGAACCCGAGCACCGTGCGCAGGTCCTCGGTGGAGTACCGCGCGTAGAGCTGATCCAGCTCGGTCAGCAGCTCGGTGAACAGCGCGCCGACGGCGCGGACGTGCTCGGGATCGGGGACGACGCGGAAGCTGCGCCGGTCGTCGGCGTTGCGCTCCCGCCGCAGGAGCGACCTGCTCTCCAGCCGGTCGAGCACCGCACTGATCGAGGCCGGGGCGAGTCCGGTCCGGGCTGCGAGCTCCTTCGGCGTGAGCGATCCGTGCCGGGTGATCAGCTCGAGGACCTTCTCGTCGGTCGCGCTCAGTCCGAGGCGGGCGGCGAGGTTGTGGTGGAACAACACCATCGCGGTGCTCTGGCGTCGTCCGGCCAGGGACAGGCGCTCGACGACGTCGTGGCGGTCGTCGTCGCTGCTCGCCGGCGGTGCGGCGGTGCCGTCGGTGCTCATGTCGTCCTGCTCGGTTGACGCGGTTGACTCTCCGCTCATATATTTCCTTCGATCGAACTAACTATCTAGGGGGAGCCGTGCGGGTCGTGATCTGTGGCGGCGGGATCGCCGGGTGCGCGCTGGCGTTGGGGCTGCGCCGGGCGGGCATCGACAGCCGGGTGCTGGAGGCCCGCGACGCTCCGTCGCCGGAGGCGGGGGCGTTCCTGACCGTCGCCCCGAACGGGATGCTGGCGCTCGCCGCGCTGGGGCTGCAGGGCGTCGTCCCGGCGGCCGGCGGGGAGGCGGTGTCGGGCATCGAGTTCCACAACGCCGGCGGGCGGCGCATCGCCCGGCTGGACGGGAGCGGTGACCGGGCGCGGTACGGGGAGACGAGCCACCTCCTCCGGCGCGGTCTGCTGCACGAACAGCTGCTCTCCGCCGTGGCGGACGCGGGGATCCCCGTCGAGTTCGGAGCGCCGGTCGAGGCCGTGCGCGAGACCCCGGACGGGGTGACCGCCCTGCTCGCCGACGGCCGCGAGGTCACCGGCGACGTGCTGGTCGGCGCGGACGGGATCCGGTCCGCCGTCCGCACCTCGGTGTGGCCCGCCGCGCCCGCGCCGGCCTACTCCGGGATCGTCGACTGCGGTGGCTGGGCGCCGGTCGAGCTGCCCGACACGCCGATGCAGCAGATGTACTTCGGGCACCGGGCGTTCTTCGGGTTCGTGGTCCGCAGCGGGACGGCCTACTGGTTCAGCAACATGCCGGGGCCCGAGCCGGACCGCGGGTCCCCCGAGGCGGCGGACCCGGCCGCCCGGCTGGCCCGCGTTCGTCTGCTGCACGCCGCCGATCCTGCCCCAGTGCGCCGGGTGCTGGAGTCGGCGACCGGTGCGATCGGGACCTGGCCGATCCACGACCTGCCCGACCTCGCCACGTGGCACACCGCCCGCGTCGTCGTGATCGGGGACGCGGCACATGCGGCCGACCCCAGCGTCGGGCAGGGGGCGAGCCTGGCCCTGGAGGACGCGGTGATCCTCGCCCGCGCACTGCGCGACGCCCCGGACCCGGCCGCCGCGCTGACCGCCTTCGCGACCACGCGACGGGAGCGGGTGCGCACGGTCGTGGCGATGGGGCGCCGGATCGGGACCCGCAAGGCGTCGTCGGCGTGGGCGAGCCGGTTCCGGGACCTGACACTGCCGATGTTCCTGCGGATGGGCGCGGCCGCGACCCACGAGCAGTACTCCTACCGGGCCGGGGAGGTCGACCCGCTCGCGGACTCGGCCGTTCCCCGTCGGTCGGACCGGCCGGGAGTCGGGCGGTGATCGCCAGGCGGGCGATGCGCCGGCCGTCGTGGTCGAACCGGTACCGCGGGGTGGCTGTGCCGGCGACGATCACCCGGTGGAATCCCGGCCGAGGGTGTCCTCGGGGGTCACGCCGGGGCGGGTCCACTGTGGCACGGGACGCCCGGTCGGGCCCCAGGTCGGGTGGCCGTCGACGTCGGTGCGCCAGTACCAGCACGCGTGGTCGCCCTCCGGCCATCCCCGCGGGGTGTCCTCCCAGGCCTCGCGACGGCCGTACGGCGTCATGTCCAGCAGTCCGAACGTGCTGCTGGCGGGCTCGTTGCCGCGGCCCGTCGTGGAGTAGGTGAGGAAGGTGCGGTCGCCGTCGCGCAGGTAGGCGGTCAGGTGGCCCATGTCGCCGCCGGCCGGGCCGTCGATGCTGCGCACCGAGTACCAGGGCTGGGTGTAGCCCATGAAGTCGAGGAACGGGGCGACCTCGTCCCACCGGCCCGTGGTGAGGACGGCGAACGAGACGCCGCGGGCGTTGAGGTAGGACGCGTCGCGCAGGCTCCAGGCCGTGGTCGTGCAGCCCTCGCACTGTCCCTGGTGCGGGGCGCCGTCCCACCACATGTGCTTGTAGACGACGAGCTCGTCGCGGCCCTGGAACAGGTCGAGGAACGGGACCGGGCCGCCGGCCCCGACGATCTCGACGGTCCCGTCGAACTCCACCATCGGCAGCCGGCGCCGCGCCGCGGCGAGGGCGTCACCGGCGCGGGTGTGGGCCTTCTCCCGGACCAGGAGCTCGTCGCGGGCGGCCTGCCAGGTGGCCGCGTCGACCACCGGCGGGCGGCCGGGCTGCGCGGGCCTCGGGTCGTTCGTAGTCGTCACGGTGTCCTCCGTAGGGTCGGGCGCCGGGCGCGGTGATGCGCCCTGCAGCGGTCACCGGGGAACGACTCGGGGCCGGGCCGGAACTCATCGGCGGTCCCGCCCGCCGGCGTCGGAGAACGCCGTTCGGCCATTTATCATCGCAGGTCGGAGTGCTGACGGTCGGACGATGACGGTTCGCCGCGCCACCCCCGACGACCTCCCCGCACTCGTCGATCTCGCGCTCGGACTGTTCCGGGAGGACTCCGGGAGACGCGATCCGTACGCCGACCCGTCCTGGCCGCGTCGGCGGAGGGGCGCGGGCACTACGCGCGCCTGATCGACGACCCGGGCGCCTGCGTGCTCGTCGCCGGGCGGGCGGAGCCGACCGGTTTCCTGGTCGGCGAGCGCAGGCCCGCGCACGGCCTCGGGCCGGGCCCGGCCGCCGCGGAGCTGCAGAGCATGGTCGTCCGGCCGGGACACCGCGGCGCCGGGATCGGGGCGGAGCTCGTCACGGCGTTCGCGGCCTGGGCGTCCGGCGGCGGCGCCCGGGCCCTGTCGGTGACGGCGGCGGCCGGCAACACCCGGGCGAGTTCCTCTCCTACCTCGCGGCGGCGCCCGTCTATGCGCTCTTCGGGATGGGCGACACCGGGCTGCCGTCGACGAGGTGGAAGCCCGGCACCGACACCGGGTTCCGCGGCGCGGGCATGAGCTACCACCTGCGCTCCGGCGGGCACGGGCTGAAGTCGGCGGACTGGGACATCTACCTCGACGGGGACCTGTTCGGCCGCTGACCGCCGGCCACGGCCGACGCGACCCGGACCAGGTCGGCGACGGCCCGGGACCGGCAGTGCGCCGGCCAGGCGATCACGGTCGTCACCGGGGCGGCGTCGTCGACGGGCACCGCGGCGAGGTCGTCGCGCAGGTGGGTGCGGACCGATTCCGGCAGGACGGCCGCGGCCCGGCCGAGCGCGATCAGCCGGTAGAGCTGCGTGCTGTCCCGGACCTGCGGGCCGGGGCCGTCCGGGTAGCGGCCGTCCGGATCGGGCCAGCGCGGCATCGGCAGCCCGGGCAGCGCGGTGACCTCGGCCAGGCGCACCCGGGCACGCGAGGCCAGCGGGTGCCCCGCCGGCAGCACGGCGACCTGCCTCTCCGTGTGCAGCACCTCGGTGTCGAACCCGTCCGCCGAGTCGTGCGGCAGGTGCAGCAACGCGACGTCGGCGCGGCCGTCGCGCAGCATCGGTTCCTGCTCGCCGACGCCGCACAGCTGCACGTCGACGCCCACGGCGCCGGGCTCGACGGCGTAGGCCTCCAGCAGCGTCGCCAGGAACTCGCCCGCGGCCGCCGCCTTCACGACCAGGACCAGCCCGGGGTGGGCGCCGAGCGCGGCACGCCGGGTGCGGCGGTCCGCCGCGTCCACGGCGTCCAGCGCGGCCCGGCCCTCCTGCAGCAACACCTCGCCCGCCTCGGTCAGCGCGACCGTACGGCTGGTCCGCAGCAGCAGCGGGGCGCCGAGGCGTCGTTCGAGCCGGCGGATCGCCCGCGACAGCGGAGGCTGCGCCATCCCGAGCCGGTGCGCGGCCCGCCCGAAGTGCAACTCCTCCGCGACGGCCACGAAGTACCGCAGCTCCCGCGTCTCCACCTCGTCAGGCTACCGGCCGCGGGCCTGCGAGCTGCGTCGATACCGGACGGGTATCGCCGCAGCTCCGATCGGTGTTGGAGCTTCCCGGCCGGTGCGGACACGGTCGGGGCATGAGCGAATCGACGACGGTCGCGCTGGTCACCGGCGCGAACAAGGGAATCGGGTACGAGATCGCGGCCGGTCTGGGAGCGCGGGGTGCGACGGTGGCGGTCGGTGCCCGGGACGCCGAGCGCCGGGACGCCGCGGTGACCTCGTTGCGTGCGTCCGGCGTGGACGCGTTCGGGGTGCGGCTCGACGTCACCGATGACGACGATGCCGCCCGCGCCGCGGAGGCCGTGGCCGATCGCTACGGACGCCTCGACGTGCTGGTCAACAACGCGGCCGTCACCGGGGGGATGCCGCAGGACCCGACCACCGTCGGTATCGGCGTCCTGCGGGTGGCGCTGGAGACCAACGTCGTCGGCGTCGTCCGGGTCACGAACGCGATGCTCCCGCTCCTGCGCCGCTCGGCGTCGCCGCGGATCGTGAACGTCTCCAGCAGCGGCGGGTCGCTGGCCCGGCAGTGCGACCCCGGCCGGGACAGCGGCCCGCTGTCGGTGGCGTACTCGCCCTCGAAGTCCGCACTCAACGCCGTCACCGTCCAGTACGCGAAGGAGCTGCGCGGCAGCGGGATCCTGGTCAACGCCGGGTGCCCCGGCCATACGGCGACCGACCTCAACGCGTTCGCCGGCGCCCGGACACCGGCACAGGGCGCGGCGATCGCGATCCACCTCGCCACCCTCCCGGACGACGGCCCGAGCGGCGGCTTCTTCGACGACGCCGGGTCCGTTCCCTGGTGACCGCGTAGGAGACGTCCGGACCTGTCCGGCGGGCCCCGCGGGTCGCTGGCGTTTGCGCCCCGTGGCCGTTCCCGCCCGCGTCCGCCGCGGCTACGCGCTGGGCAGCATTGCGACCGGCACGTTCGGCACCGTTCCGGGTCTGCTGCTGCCGTACCTGACCGACACGCTCGGCGTCGCGGCCGCGGTCGCCGGGCTGATCGTGTTCGTCCCGAAGGCGTGGGACGTGGCCAACCCGCCCGCCGAACGGCCGTCGGCCCGGTTCCCGGTGAGTTCGGTCGTCATGCGTCTGCTTCCTCTCGGGTCGCGGTCCGTCCGGATCCGGGGCCCGGACCGGCTCCGGTTCTGCTTCGGTGTCCCGGGCGCCCCGGGACGGTGCCGGTCACCTCGGGGACAGCGTCCGCTCGGCCCAGTCGGCGAACCGCGTCCAGCTGATCTCGGGGAACCCGGCCCGCAACGCGACCGGGTCGGCCTGGTAGCCGTCCCCGGCGAGGAACGTCCACATCGCGTGCATGTCGGGGTCGCCGATCAGAGCCAGATCGTGCTGGAGGTGGCGGACATCCCGCCCGAGGACCCGGGTGAACACCTCGGCCATCTCGGTGGGCGTCGGTGCGTCGCCTGCCACCTCGATCCGCCGCCCGGCCAGCCGATCGGGCTCGGTGAGCCCGATCGCGGCGACGGCGGCGAGATCGGCGCGATCGAGCTGCTGCAGCGGGTGGTCGGCGGCGATCGGCAGCCGCAGCATCCCGGCGAGCAGCTCGTCGCGGCCGCCGAGAGCGTTGTCGAAGAAGTAGGTCGGGGCCACGACTCCGTGCCGCAGCCCGGACGCGCGCAGCTCGGCCTCGATCACGTTCTTGCTCTCGAAGTGCGGGACGCCGGTGCCCGCGTCGGCCCCGGCGACCGAGCTGAACACCAGGTGCGGGAGCCGGGCGTCGACGGCCCCGGCGATGATCGCCCGGCCCTGGGCGACCTCGGCGTCGGTGCCCGACTCGAACGGGGTGGTGACGGCGAAGGCCGCGCTGACTCCGTCCATCGCGGCGCGCACCGCGAACGGGTCGGACAGGTCGCCCGCGACGAGCTCGACGCCGTTGCGGGCCAGCGCCCGTGCGCGCGGCGAGTCCGGGCGACGTACCAGTGCGCGGATCGCGGCCCCGCGTTCGCGCAGGGCACGGACGACGGCGCCGCCTTGACCCCCGGTCGCTCCCAGCACCAGGATCGAATCAGTCATGTCTGCCTCTCTCGTGGTGACGCGTTGCGTGGGGGCCGGAGTGCGCACAACGGTGGAACCCTCCGGGAACGCGACGATCCGGGTGCCCCGTCGCAGACCGTTCAGGGCCGAACTCGGTGGCCGCCACCACCCGTTCCGGCCCCGGCGTCCTGCGCGGTGCGCTAGGAGCCGGCTCGTGTGGCACGTCGGACCACGGCGAGATCGGCCTTCGTCGGCAGGCGGAAGCGTCCACCGTCGGCGACGAAGTCGTCTCCGTGCTTGTCCAGGTGGCCGGCGAACAGCGGGCACACCGGGACGACGGTGCGTCCCGTGCGAATGCTGTCCGCGAGCGCTTCGCGGATCAGGATCCCGGCCAGGCCTCGTCCGCTGAACTCCCGGTCCACCTCGGTGTGGAAGAAGATCCGCTCCTGGTCGACCGTGGGCGAGTCCACGAAGTCTGCTCGACCTGCGGGGGAGCCGTCGGCGACGGTCACGATGAACGCGCTGACCGGCCGGGATTCATCGATGCTCACGGTCACCGCCGCACCGGTCCTGTCGTGAAGATTGTCGGCCATCGGGTTTCCTTCCGTGATGTGTCGTGCCGGTCCCGGGGCGGCGGCGCGATACCGCGCACCGCGTTGCCGGCCGGTGTCGGCTCCGGTCAGCGCGGCAGGTCGAGCCGCACCACTGCGCTGATCTCGACGAGCTGGCCCGGGATCGCCAGATCCACGACACCGAACGTCGTGCTGGTCGGCCGCCGGCCCGCGAAGTACGCGCGATGGGCCGCGGCAGCCGCGTCGAAGTTCTCCCGCAGGTCGACGAGGATCACGGTGGTCTGCACGACCTGCCGGCGAGTGGCGCCGAAGTGCTCCAGTACGCCGTCGAGGTGCTCGAACGTCGACTCGAGCTGCTTGCCCAGGTCGCCCTCCCCGACGAGACCCTTGTCGTCGTGCGGGAGCTGGCCGGAGATGTAGACCGTGTCGCCGACCTGCTGGGCCTGGTCGAAGCCGTAGGCGTCCTCCCACGGGACGCCCCAGTTGAAGGGGGGCTCGTTCGAGGTCATCGTCGTTCCTCTTCCGGTAGTGGTGTGCAACGGGAGCGGGGTCGGCTCATGCCTGCTGCGGGTCGCCGTGGGCCTCGGCGAGCCAGCCCGCCATGCGCGGCAGCAATGAAGGGGCGATGGTGTGGCCCCCGGTGTGCGGGGCGGTGGTCGTCTCGGCGCCCGCCGACCGGAACTGGTCGACCAGCGTCGAGGTGTGGACGGCCGTGGCCATCGGGTCCTGCCGGCCGTTGGAGACGAGCACGCGTCGTCCGGACAGATCCGAGGGCGGCGGCCCGTCGCGGAACGGGACCATCGCGGCGAGCAGGATCGCCCCGCTGAGCCGCTCCGGGTGGATGAACATCAGCGCCGACGCGATGTTGGCGCCGTTGGAGAAGCCGACCGCGGTCCAGGATCCGGCTGCGACCTCGTAGCGGTCTTCGGCGGCGAGGAGGAACTCGGCGAGGGCATCGACCTGGATCCGGAGGTCGTCCTCGTCGAAGACGCCCTCGGCGAGCCGGCGGAAGAAGCGGGGCATGCCGTTCTCCAGCACGGTTCCGCGCACCGACAGCACGGGTGCCGCCGCGTCGAGGTGCTCCCGCAGGGGGAGCAGGTCGTGCTCGTCCCCGCCGGTCCCGTGCAGGAGCAGCAGGGGCGGATGCCCGGCGGTACCCGGCCGCCACACGTGGGGACGGGTGAGGATGTCGGTCACGATCCGGCCCTCGTGTCGTCGGCCCGCTCGTCGTCGGCCGGCTCGTTGTCGGCCCGCTCGTCGTCGGACACAGTGAGCGGCGGCAGCGCGCGTTCGATCTGCGCCCGGTTCGGCTCCAGCCACGGGGGCAGCTTCAGGGCCCGGCCGAGGGTCAGCAGCGGCTCGTCGACGGTGAACCCGGGTGCGTCGGTGGCGATTTCGAACAGCACGCCGCCGGGCTCTCGGAAGTAGATCGACGTGAAGTACTGCCGGTCCAGGATCTCGGTGACGGCCAGCCCGGCTGCGACCAGCTGCCGTCGCCAGTCCTCCTGGGTGGCCCGGTCGGGTGCGCGGAAGGCGACGTGATGGACGGTCCCGCCGGCCTGCAGGCCTCGGACGCCGGTGGATCCGGTGACGTCGACGAGCGCGCCCGCGGCACCGCCGGCCATCGCGAACCGGCTGCGGTCGCCGTTCTCCTCGGACAGGCTCATGCCCAGCATCTCGGTCAGCAGCCGCTGGGTGGGCTCGGTGACCGACTCGGTGAGGGTGACCGAGTGCAGGCCGCGCACGGCGTGCTCGTCGGGGACGTCGGCCGCGCCGTCCCACCCGGAGCGGTGGTCACCGGGGGAGGCGACCAGATCGAGGACCAGGCCGTGCGGGTCGCGCAGGGTCAGGACCTCCGTCCCGTCGCGGTCGGCGGGGGCGTCGGCGTCGATCCCGAGCGACGCGAGGCGGTTCTGCCACCAGCCCAGCGAGCCGGGCGGCACGCTGAACGCGGTGGCGGTCGTGAGCCCCGTGCCCACGCGGCCCGCGGTGATCCCGCGCCACGGGAAGAAGGTCAGGATCGAGGCCGGCGAACCGGAGGTGTCGCCGTAGTAGAGGTGGTAGGTGCCGGGGTCGTCGAAGTTGACGGTCCGCTTGACCAGCCGCAGTCCGAGGACGTCGGTGTAGAAGTCGACGTTCTCCTGGGGGTCCGCGGCGATGGCGGTGACGTGGTGCAGTCCGGCGGGTGTGATCTCGGTCATCGTGCCTCCTGCGGGAGCGTTCGGGTGCGGGCGCCGGTCGGAGGACCATCTCGCCCGGCGGGTCGGCGACCAGCTCGCGACGGTCCCCGTCGCCGGTCCCGGTAGATCACACCCCGGCTCCCCGACGGCCGCACGCTATGACGGGGCCGAGGCGTACGAATCGTGCGCGTAATCGGTCACCGGCGCAGGGCCCGGCCGATCATCCGTCGTGCACGCCCACCCGGAGCCGCAGATCGCCGTGCAGATCGATGCGGGTGAGCTCCCCGCGCGAGGTGATGCCGAGCTTGGGGTAGACGTTCGCCAGGTGGTGCCCGACCGTGCGCGGGCTGATCAGCAGCTGCGCCGCGATCTCCCGGTTGGTCATCCGGTTCGCCGCCAGCCGCGCCACCCGCAACTCCTGGGCGGTCAGGGTGGCCGCCGGGCCGGGCCCGCGGCGGGCTGTGGGCGCGTCGGCCAGATCCTGCTCGCGCAGCGATCTCCTCCGCAGCGGCTCCGCGCCGAGCCGGTCGAACACCTCCGCGGCCGTGGCCAGCCGGCTGCGGGCGTCCGCCCGGCGGCGTGCCCTGCGCAGCCACTCGCCGTACAGCAGCCGGGTGCGGGCGTGCTCGAAGGGACGGTCCGCCGCCCCCGGCGCATCCAGCGCCTTCCGGTACGAGTCCTCGGCCGTCGGTCCGCCACGGACGAGGGCTCGCAGGCGGTGGACGGTCGCGTGCGCCCAGCCGGCGTCCGACCGCTGTGCCCACGTCGCCACCGCCCGCAGCCGGGACTCGGCGACGTCGAAGCGGCCGACCTGCACCGCGGCCTCCGCGGTGTCCGCGGCGGCGAGCATCGCGAAGGTGGGATGGGCGGCCTCGTGGCCGGGCTCGGCCAGCGGCATCAGGTGGCTCAGCGCCTCCAGGGGACGACCGGCGAGCAGCGCCGCCCGGCCGCGGGGCCAGTACGCGGACGCGGTGAGGGCCCGCACTCCCCGCGGCACCGACACCTCCAGAGCCCTGGTCGTGTGCTCCTCGACGGCCGGCTCGTCGCCGCGGCCCGCGGCCAGCAATCCCAGGGTGCCGCGACACTGCGTGGCCACGTGGTCCGCGCCGACCTCCTCGGCGAGGTACAGGCCGTCGATCGCGTCGGTCTCGACGGCGTCCCACCGCCCCGCGGCCAGGTCAAGGACCGCGGTCTGGGAGAGCACCACGGCCAGGGCGGCGAGCTCGTGCCGCCGCCGGAGCTCCGCGGCCTGCATGCGCAGCACGTCGCGCAGCGAGCCCTCGATGCCCCAGGCCAGTACCAGCGGCATCGGTGGCAGCAGCTCCCAGGCGGCGGTGACGATCCGGCCGACCGTGTCCCCGGCCCGGTCCGGGGCGATCGAGGTGATCTCGCCGGTCTCGTCGTAGCACGACCACCAGGTGCGCAGCGTCGGCAGCTGCTCGGCCAGCGAGGCGTCGACACCGGCGTCCACTGCCAGCAGCCGCCGCAGCGCCTCGTGCTGGAGGTCGGTGCGGCCGGCCGACCAGGCGGCCCGGACCGCGACCGCCCCCAGCCCGACCGTGGACCGTGGACCGCTGACGGCGTCCATGTCGCGGACCAGGTAGTGGTGCGCGCGCTCGGGGATGCCGGTGGTGAACTCGAGGATCCCGCGCAATCCGTGGCTGGCCCGGGCGATGTCGGTCTCGCTCTCCAGGCGTGCGGCGTCGTCGAGCAGCCGCCGAGCGGTGTCGGCGTCGCCCGCGTCCCACGTGGCGCGGGCGGCGGCGGCGAGCCGGCGTGCGGCGTCGGCCGGAGCCGGGGACAGCTCGGCCGCCCGCCGCAGCGTGCGCACGGCCGTCGGACCTGCACCGCAGCGCAGGGACTTCTCGGCCGCGAGTTCGAGCAGCGCGGCGACGTCCTCGTCGGGTGTCTCGGCTGCGGCGGCCAGGTGCCAGGCGCGTTCCTCGACCGCGGACGGGGGCAGGACCGCGGCCAGCGCCCGGTGTGCCGCCTGCCGCTCCGACAGCGCGGCGCCGTCGTAGATCGCCGCGGGGATCAGCGGGTGCCGGAACTCGACGCGGGACCCCGCGGTACGGAGCAGGCCCGAGTGCAGCACGTCGTCCCAGGTGGTGGCGTCGATGTCCCACCCGGTACCCGCCCGGTGCAGGGCGAGGCGGTCGCCCCGATCCTCGGCCGCGGCCAGCAGCAGCAGAGCGCGGGTGGGCGCCGACATCGCCTCGACCCGGGCCTGGAACGCCCGCCGCAGCCGGGGGCCGATCGGTACCGGGTCGCCGCCCGGCGGCGGCAGTGGCGCGTCGTCCGGTTCCCGGACGAGGGTCGGCAGCTCGTGCAGCGCCAGCGGATTGCCTCCGGCTGTGCGGGTCACCTCGTCGATCAGCGACGGCCGGGCCTCGGGCACCGAGGCCGAGAGGAGTGTGCGGGCGTCCTCGTCGCTCAGGCCACCGATCTCCAGCGCGGGCAGCCCCTCCCACGGCCCCGACGAGGGATCGGAGTGTCCGGTGAGCAGGACCAGGACCGGGTCGGTGCCCACCCGCCGTGCCACGAACCCCAGCGAGTGCGCGGTCGCCTCGTCGATCCACTGGGCGTCGTCGACCACGACGAGCACCGGACGGTCGCGGGCCAGGTCGGAGACCAGCGACAGGACCGCCGCGCCGATCAGGAAGCGGTTCGCCGGCTCGTCGCTCAGGCCCAGAGCGCCGCGCAGGGCCGCGGCCTGGGGCGCGGGGAGCGTGTCGAGGCGGCCGGTGACGGGCCACAGCAGCTCGTGCAGCGCCGCGAAGGCGAGCCCGGCCTCCATCCGGGTGCCCCGGCAGCGCAGCACCGTGGCCCCGGCGGCTGCGCTCACGGCGTGGTCGAGCAGCGCGGTCTTGCCGATCCCCGGTTCACCCCACAGCACCAGGCCGGAGCCCGCACCGTCCGCCGCCCGGGCGAGCAGCCGGTCCAGGGTTGCGGTTTCGGCCCGCCGTCCGAACAGCTCCATCACGACCGCAGCCCTTCTCGTCGGGCCACCAGGCAGCGACCCGACCCAGTTATAACAACCAGCTTGCAGGCCGGAACAGGACGAACCGACTGATCGGACGACCGATTCGGTCCGGGGCGGGGCGCTCGACACTCGTCCGATGAGCGTGTCCTCCTCCGGCATGTCCCTGGTCGGCGTGCTGGGCCGGAACGGGGCCGAGCGCATGCAGCACCCCGGATGACCGATGACGAACACGCGGCCGACGCCCCGACCGCCGCACCACGAGAGGACACGACATGACCGCCGCGGACACCGCCCCGGGCACCCGGCCGAGGCTCGTCGAGGTCGACGAGTTCTTCGCCGATCCCGCGTTCGTCGTGCCCTCGATCTCCCCCGACGGCTCCCGGATCGCCTACCTCGCCCCGCACCTGGGGCGGCGCAACATCTGGGTGCGCGGCGTCGACCAGACCCACGCCGACGCCGTCCCGGTCACCGCGGACACCCGGCGCGGGATCACCATGTACCACTGGACCGACGACCCGCGCTGGCTGCTCTACCTGCAGGACACCGACGGCAACGAGGACTGGCACCTCTACCGGGTCGACCTCGACCGGGTGGGTGGCGACGATCCGGCCCCGGCGGTCGACCTCACCCCGATGGGTCCGGGATCGCGGGTCTTCGGCGTCGAGCCGTTGCCCTCGGTGCCCGGCAACGTCCTGGTCACGATGAACCTGCAGGTCGAGACGATCGACGTGCACCGGATCGACGTCGCCACCGGCGAGGTCGTGTTGCACCACCACGAGGCCGATCCACTGGCCGCGACGCTCCTCGACCGCGGCGGTGCACCGGCGTTCCTGATCGCGACCGAGGAGGACGGGACCGTCGCCGTCTCCGGGATCGACCGCACCACCGGGACCCCCCGGCTGCTGCGCCGGATGGGCGGTGCGGAGTACCCGCTGAGCGTGCAGCCGCAGCTGGTGACCCCGGACGGCGGCGGCCTGCTCGTCGGCTCCTTCCGCGACGGCGACGACCTGGCGCTGGTCCGGATCGACCGGGAGACCGGCGAGGAGACCGTCGTCGCGGCCGTCGAGGGTCGCAGCCTGGACATCATGGGCATCATGGCGCCCGGGGTGCTGCCGCCCGCGGTGTACACCCACCGGGGGACCGGCGAGGCGATCGCGGCCCGCTTCGTCGACGACCGACCGCACATCGAGGTCCTGGATCCCGACTTCGCCCCGGTGTACGCCGAACTCGCGGCGCTCTCGGAGGGCGTGCTCGGCACGATCTCGTCCGATGTGTCCGGCCGGCGCTGGATCGTCACCTTCACCCACGACCGGGAGCCGGGGGTGACCTGGTTCTACGACCACTACACCGGTGAGCGGCGCCGGCTGTTCCAGCCCTTCCCGGATCTCGACCCCGCCGACCTGGCCCCGATGACCCCGGTGCGCTTCCCCGCCCGGGACGGGCTCGAGCTGCCCGGCTACCTCACCCTGCCGGTCGGTGTGGAGCCCCGGAACCTGCCGACGGTGCTGCTGGTGCACGGCGGCCCGTGGTCCCAGGACTACTGGACCTACAACCCCGAGGTGCAGCTGCTGGCCAACCGGGGCTACGCGGTGCTGCAGGTCAACTATCGCGGCTCGCTGGGGTACGGGCGCCGGCACCTGACCGCGGCCGTCGGCGAGTACGGCCGAGCCATGCAGGACGACCTGATCGACGCCGTCGACTGGGCGGTGGCGCAGGGCTACGCCGACCCCGCCCGGATCGGGATCTCCGGTGTCTCCTACGGCGGATACGCCGTTCTGCGCGCGATCACCGTCACCCCCGACCTGTTCGCCGCCGCGGTCGACTACGTCGGCGTCTCCGATCTCGTCGCCGCCCTGCGGGCGCTGCCGCCGTTCACCCGCCGGTACAACGCCAACAGCTGGTACCGCTACCTCGGGGACCCGGACGTGCCCGAGCAGGAGGCCGAGCTGACCGCGCGCTCGCCGATCACGATGGTGGACCGGATCCGGACGCCGCTGCTGGTCGCCCAGGGCGCCAACGACGTCCGGGTGCCGCAGGCACAGTCCGACCGGATCGTGGCGTCGCTGCGTGAGCGCGGTGTCCCGGTCGAGTATCTGCTCGCCGAGGACGAGGGGCACGGGTTCGAGAACGAGGGCAACCGGCTCCGCCTGTACCGGGCGATCGAGCGTCACCTCGCCGAGCACCTGGGCGGACGGTGCACCGCGCAGCCGAAGGATGCTCGATGAGCCGGGTCGCCCTGCTGGCGGTCACCGTGCTGAGCACCCCGATCGAGGCGACCGGTGAGGGTGCGCCCGCAGATCCGGGAACGGGTCTGCTCCATCGCTGCGGGTGGACGGGGTCGTCAGGTACTCGTGCCGGCGGCGCCGAGGAACAGCCCGGTCCGCCGCATCGGCGGGATCCGGCCGAGGTGGTTCTCGAGGCACCAGCCGTCGCGCAGCATCACGGACGGCACGCCACCGGCGTGCATGTACTGCTCGGTGCGCTGGTGCTCGTCGGCGATCCGCATCGAGGTGGTGTCGGTGAAGTCGGCCCGCCGGACGTGGACCCCCGGCCCGCGCAGATCCTCTGCGGCGTCACAGCACGCCCGGTGGCGACGATGCCGGAGGCTGCCACTCCGGCGGCGAGGGGCTGATCGAGGACGATCCGTGTTCGCCGAGCTTCCGCCTCGGTTGATCGCGCCGCCCGCGTCGAGCAGGTAGGTGACGGCGACCAGGGCGTCGTGGCCGACGCCGGTCATCTGCTACCTCGGGTGAGGTTCCCCGAGTGGTTCGGAGATCGCGTGACCCACGTATGTCCGAGCCGTGCACCGCGGCACCGAACGCCCACGTGCGTGCCTGTCACGGGATACGTGCAGATCTGCCTGCACGGGCCACGCCGGTCACGTCACCGACCCGGCCGAACGTCGGGCCGTGCCGGCCGCGATCGTCGCGGATCTCGATCAGCCCCTCGATCCGGCCGACCCGGATCGAGGACCGCGGGGCGTGCACATCCTGCGGGAGCGCCTTTGCGACGAGACCGACCGGTCGTCCTCGTCGGTGCTGCTCCACTCGGTGTCGCCAGCGTGCGCGTCGAGCCCGGGCGCGAGCGTGAAGGATCTGGGCCGGGTTGGGTGGCCAACCGAGTGTCTGTCCAGGGTCGACCTCGACGGTGGCCGACGTCGTACGCTCGGCAGCCACCGCAGAATGGGGCGTCATGGCCGTTGCACACCTGAACGCCGAGGAGATGGCGTGATTCGCGTCGAGGCGGGCCGACGACCCGGCGCGCATCGCCGACACCCGGATCCGCGACCACGCCGAACGTGAAGGCGGCCGGACGCTGGCCTACTGGAAGCTGGAACTCGGTCGCATCTGGGACGTCCCGATCATGATGACGCCTGACGAAGCGGCGGCGCGTCTGGGCTGGACCGTGGCCGAGGCGGAGGAGATCCGGCAGGCCACCTTCCGGGCCTGCGGCTACGCGTGATCGGTCGCTTCGACGACATCGTCGAGAGCCGAGCGGTACCGGGCAGCGCAATCGTTCACGGCGGGCTCGCCGGACCGAGCAGGTCCCAGCGGTTGCCGGCGACGTCACGGAACACGACGACGCGTCCGTAGGGCTCGGTCCGTGGTTCGGTGAGGAACTTGACCCCGGCCGCCCGCATGTGTGCGTATCGGCCCTCGAAGTCGTCGTCGGAGAGGAAGAACCCGACCCGCCCGGCATGCTGGTCCCCGACCGCCGCCGCTTGGCGCTCTCCGTCGGCGCGGGCGAGCAGGATCCCCGTCTCGGCGCCCGGCGGGCGGACGACGACCCACCGCTTGGGCCGGCCGTCGTTGGTCGAGGCAGGGGAGTCCTCGACCAACTCGAACCCCAAGGCGCCGGTGAAGAACGCGACGGCCTCGTCGTAGTCGTCGACGATGATCGCGGTGAGCTGGAGGAACGCCACGGCTGCAAGAGTGGCACTCCTTCTGCTCGGATGGCGGCGATCCGGCCCCGAGTCCGAGCAGCGCCAGCGATGCGGCCGTCAGCACCAGCGAGCAGGCAGCGACCGGGCCCGGCCGGAAGCGGGTCACGAGCGTGCCCGTCCGGAGTCCGGCGAGCCCGGTGAGTCCGACGAGGGTGAACACGATGGGGCCGGCGGCCGCGCCCAGTCCGCCCCGCTCGGCGCTGTCGGCAGCGTAGGTGAAGTACGCCGTCGCGCCGGCGGCGAGGACGGCCAGCGCCGCCCACAGCCAGCGCCAGGACAGCCACGTCGACGTCGCGAGCGCGAGCGGTCCGACGGCGAGCAGCCCGGCGGCGGCTCCGGTGGTGATCCATGCCAGCAGGCGCTGCCGTTCCCCGGGGCGTGCGACCTGGGCGGCGATGTCGGAGTAAGGAGCCCACACCCAGCCGGCCGCGCTACCCGCGAGCAGCGCTCCGGCTGCGAGGACGGACGGTGCGTGAGCGGTGGAGATGATGACGCTGCCGGTCGCGGCACCGAGGCCGCCGAGGGTTGTGGTGGCTCGTGGGCCGACACGTGCGGACACCGGTGTCGCGAGCAGCAGCGCGAGCAGGAATCCGAGGAACGTTCCGCCGGCGATCAGTCCGAGTACGGCGTCGGAGAGGCCGAGGTCCGCGCGGACGGCGGGCAGGGTGAGGCCGTAGGCGTAGCGGGCCATCCCGAAGGTCACGGCCATGAGCGCGCCGCCGGCGATCCCCACACGCCGGGCTGCACGATCCGTGCGTTCACCGTTGGCGGTCACGGTGGAACGGTGGCGTGGTTGCCCGGGCCGTGCAGCCGACTTCTCGGGCGCCGGGGCTGCCCCGAGATCGGCTGACCCGATCTTGGTAGGTGGGGCAGGTCACGTGGGCGGTGTCGAGCAGCGCCTCGAACTCGATCGGAGTGAGCGGTCCGCGTGCGCGCCGGCGGTGGTGGGCGGTCCCGGTCGAGGCACGGGTGGTGTCCGGGATGCTCAGTCGTCGGGGATCGTCTCGACCCGGCCGGCCGGGGTGCCGTCGGCACAGCTCAGGGTGACCCGGACGTCGACGTCGTCGCCGTCGAACTCGACCTGGTCCGGCGAGAGGTCGTCGTCATCGCGCTCGAAGCCCTGCGCCGGGTTCACCGACACCACGTACGGCGTTCCGCCCTCGCAGCGGACCAGGATCGTCCCGGCCGCACCGGCCGGGACCACGCCGACCGGCTCCGGCGCGGGGCCGGGTGCCGAACCGGTGCCGGGAGTCGTACCGGGTGCGGGACCCGTCGCGGGGCCGCCGTGCCGGTCCAGCTCGGCCCTGACCTCCTCTGCGGCGAGCGGCTGCACCGACCGGCCGCCGGCCAGGCCGCTGCCGATGGCGCCGACCGCGGTCAGGCCCAGCAGCAGCGCGCCTGCCGCCGCGGCGACCCACAGCCCGGCGGCGAGCCCGATCCGGGTGGTGCGCCTGTTCGGTGGGTTCACCCGCACAGGATGCCCCGGCAGACGGTTAACGCATCCCTAAGGAGGCCCGAAAGCCCGTCCGGGGCGCCCACGCGGCCGGGGCGGGCAACTAGGTTCTGGTCTCGTGGCCCAGATCCTGATCGTCGAGGACGACCCCGCCATCCGCGGTGCGCTGATCCGCGGTCTGGGTGAGCGCGGACACGCCGTCGACTCCGCGCCGACCGCGATGACCGGGTTGGAGTCCGCCGTCGGGAACCGGCCGGATCTGGTGGTGCTCGATCTCGGCCTGCCCGACATGGACGGCACCACCATGCTGCGGATGCTGCGTGGCGCCAGCAGTGTCCCGGTGATCGTCGCGACCGCCCGCGACGACGAGTCGGAGATCGTCGCGGTGCTCGATGCCGGCGCCGACGACTACCTGGTCAAGCCGTTCGCCGCGGCCCAGCTGGACGCCCGGATCCGGGCGGTGCTGCGCCGGCTCGGCGACGGATCGCCGGATCCGACCGTGGTCGTCGGGGAGCTGTCGGTGGACCCGCGGTCGCGGCGCGCCCGGCTCGACGGCACCGAGTTGGAGCTGACCCCGCGCGAGTTCGACCTGCTGCACTATCTGGCCGCCCGCGCCGACCAGGTCGTCAGTAAGCGGGAACTGGTCACCGAGGTGTGGCGGCAGCCCTACGGCGGCGCCGACAAGACCGTCGACGTGCACCTGTCCTGGCTGCGCCGCAAGCTCGGCGAGACCGCGCAGCGGGCCCGCTACCTGCATTCGGTACGCGGGGTCGGGATCCGGCTGTCGGCCCCTGACGGCCCACCGGGCAGCGGCTGATGCGGCGCCGGATCCTGGTGCTCGTCGGGGCGACCGTGCTGCTGGTGCTGGTGGCGTTCGCCGTCCCGCTGGCGGTGCTGGTCCGGACGGTCGCGGTGGACACCGCGCTGTCCACCGCGACCACCCAGGCTCAGTCGCTGACCCCGCTGGTCGCGACCGCCGACCGGGCCACCATGGAGCCCACCGTCGCGCTGGCCGACGACCGCAACGCCGGGGACGTGTCGGTGGTCCTGGCCGACGGGACCGTTCTCGGAGCGCCGGCACCGCGCAGCGACCTGGTCGAGCTGGGGCTGCGTGGGGTGAGTGCGTCGACCGAGGCACCCGGCGGGCGGGAGATGGTGTTCTCCGTCCAGGGTGCGACGGCGGGCAACAGCGTGATCCGGGTGTTCGTGCCGGACGCCGAGCTGACCCGCGGCGTCGCCCGCTCCTGGCTGCTCCTGGCCGGACTGTCGCTCGCCCTGCTGGCGGGCGGGCTGCTGATCGCCGACCGGTTGGCACGTTCGCTGGTGGACGCCACCACCGACCTGTCCGGGGTGTCCGAGCAGCTGGCCGGCGGCGATCTCGCGGCCCGTGCCGACCCGGATGCCCCCGCCGAGCTCGGTGTCGTCGCCCGCGCGCTGAACGGGCTCGCCGGGCGGATCTCGGAACTGCTGCGGGAGGAACGGGAGAACGTCGCCGATCTCGCACACCGGGTCCGCACCCCGCTGACCGCGCTGCGCCTCGACGCCGAGGCGCTACGCGACCCCGACGAGTCCGCCCGGATCTCATCCGGGGTGGACGGCGTGCAGCGGGCCGTCACCGGCGCCATCGAGCAGGCCCGGCGGCGCGGCGGCGAGGGCCGGGCCGCCGACGCCGCCGCCGTCGTCCGGGAGCGGGTCGCGTTCTGGCAGGTGCTCGCCGAGGACACCGACCGCGCCGTCACCCTGGACCTGGCGGACGGCCCGCTGCCGGTCGGTTGCGCTCCCGGCGACCTGCAGGCGTGTGTGGACGCGCTGCTGGGCAACGTCTTCGCGCACACGCCGGACGGGACGGCGTTCGGCGTCGAGCTGAGCAGGCGCACCGCGGGTGGTGCCCGGCTGGTCGTGCACGACGCGGGCCCCGGCCTGCCGCCGGGTGCCGACCCGACCTCGCGGGGGGTGAGCGGCGGCGGGTCCACCGGCCTGGGGCTGGACATCGCCCGCCGGACCGCCGACGCCACCGGGGGACGGCTGATCCTGTCCGGTCCGCCGGGGGCGGGGCTGCAGGTGGTCCTGGAGCTCGCCGGTCCGCAGCGCTGAGACCGTCACCCGCTTCCGGGCTTCCGAGCCCCGTTGGGAGCCCCCTCGCGACCGGGCCGCACCCCGCCTGTTCGGGCTGCCCGATCGATACGCCCCCGGTGGTGCAGGTCGGGATCGGCCCCGCTGATCACTAACGCGGCGTTAGGGATCAGGTAGCGCGGCCTTGGTGCCCCCGGCGGCATCGTTCGTCCCGACACCGAGCGACAGCCGCTCACCCGACGTCACGGAGGACGATCCCGAATGCTCACCAGGACGACCATCGCCGCCATCGCCGCCACCGGCCTGCTCCTGATCGGTGGTGGAACCGCGCTGGCCCTCGGCTCCGGCTCCGGCGCCGCCCAGGTTCCGGTCGCACCGGCCGCGGCGAGCGCACCGGAGCTCCCCGGGGCCGGTCCGGACCCTGCCGCACAGGGCACCCCGCAGCCGGTCGTCGACCGGGCCACCGCCGAGCGGATCGCACTGGATCGGGCGGGCGCCGGGCGGGTCACCGAGGTCGAGTTCGACCGGGCCGACCTCGATGACGACGACGACCGGTACGACCGCGACCACTGGGAGATCGAGATCCGGGACGGCGCCGTCGAGCACGAGATCGACGTCGATGCCGTCACCGGAGAGATCCTCGACCACGACATCGACCGGGACGACGACTGAGCAGGTCGTGCGCAACCTGCTCGACGGGGCGGGCCGGTGGCCGAGCCACCGTCGGGTCAGGAACGGTCCGCCTCCAGGCCGAGCAGCACCGCGCTGTCCTGCCACAGCGCGTCCCGGGCACGGTCGTCGCGAGCCAGCTCCGATGGCCTGGTCCAGGTGAGCTCGTCGCGCCGGACGGCCGCGTAGTACTGACCGGCAGCCGGCCGGACGGTTCCCAGCGCGATCGCGGCCAGGTTTCCGCCGACTGCCTCCTTGCTGTTGAAGCGCCGGACCAGCCTGCGCAGGAGGGGGCCGGAAGCGCGCCACGCGAGGCCCGCCATCGGCGGTGCGTTGCGGAGCAGACCGGTTCCCGGGGTGGGGCCCGGGTCGTATGCCAGCACCGTCACGTTCTTCGCCGTCACCTCCGGCTGCAGCGCGAGTGCGCGCGCGGTGAGGATGTTGCAGAGCTTCGATGACGAGTAGGCCTGTCCCGCCGCCGCGCGAGGCCTCGTCTCCTGCCCCGGGTCGCGTTCGGGGTGGGCCAACAGTTCGGCGTTCGCGTGCCGGGGCGGCGGAATCATGGTGCCGCCGGCGGGGTCGTGGGTGCCGCTGGTCGTCAGCACGATGACGGCCTCCGGTGCGAGGCGGGGCGCCAACAATCGGAGGAGCAGGTAGTGGGCGAGGTGGTTCACGGCGAACGCGGTTTCGAAGCCGTCGGGTGTCCGGCCGTCGACGTCGGGAGGGCTGACGCCCGCGTTGAGCACGACGGCGTCGATCAGGCCGGTACCGAGTCGGTCAGCCACGCCCTCGGCGAACGAGCGCACGCTCGACAGCCGCGCGAGATCGAGCGGGATCGTCTCCGCCCCGGCCGGGGCGGGCCCGCGGGCTCCGAGCAGGAGCCGGGTGGACGGAGTCTCGAGGAACCGGTGCGCGGTCAGCAGCCCGAATCCGGAGGTTCCGCCGGTCATCACGATCGTTGTCATCGGGGTCGCATCTCCCAGGGTGTAAGTCGAGTAGGTGCTCATTTTACTATAATGAGTATCCACTCGACTTAATCGGCGCGTAGACCGCCGCGGTAGCGTGGCCGGGCGACAGGACCACTGCCGGCCGGGGCCGAGGCGGCGGGGTGCAGGGCGGGGGAGTACATGGCGACGCGGGGCGAGGCTGCTGCCCACACTCCGCCGACGCGGCTCCGGGCCGATGCGCGCCGGAACCGCGAGCGGGTGCTCGAAGCCGCCGACGAGGTCTTCTCCGAGACCGGTCCGACCGCCTCCACGGAGGAGGTGGCTCGCCGGGCCGGCGTCGCCATCGGCACGGTGTTCCGGCATTTCCCCACGAAGGAGCTGTTGATCGAGGCGGTCGTGGTCGGGCGTCTCACGCAGCTGACCGTCGAGGCCGAGCAGCTCGGCGAGGCGGCCGACGCCGACGCCGCCTTCGTCTCGTTCTTCCACCGATGGGTCGAACTATCGGCGACGAAGCACCAGTTCAGCGCAGCGCTCGCTCGTTCCGGCACCGACGTGCAGGACGTCAAGGACACGAACCCGGAGGTCGTCGAGCGGCTCTACGACGCGATCGGCGGACTGCTCCGCCGGGCTCAGCGGGCTGATCGGATCCGGCAGGATCTGACCGTGCCGGACGTCGTCGCGCTGATGGGTGGAGCCTCCTGGGCTCACGAACAGGCCGGCCCCGACCCGGAGCGGCGCGCGCGCCTGCTGTCGGTCGCGATCAGTGGTCTGCGTCCGTCCGGTCCGTGAATGTGAGCCGATCCAGACACTCGGACCGCCTGATCGAGGACAGAAGCTGACCGCTACGGCTGTCAGGGTCATGGCTCCCACCCAGGTGATCCGGAGGCCACACGATGTACCCACCCGCCCGGCACGACGAAGCCACAGGCCTGGTCAACTACATCGACGAGCAGCTCACGGCCATCCGAGCCGCCGCGTTCGGCCTGACCGAGCAACAGGCCCGCGAGACGCCGTGCCGGAGTGCGCTCTCGGTCGGCGGCATCATCAAGCACGCGGCCCACATCATGCGCGGCGCACTGCAGCGGTGGACGACCGAGGTCGCCGAGCAGCCGGTCGATGCGGCAGCCTTCGCCGCGTTCACCGACAGCTTCACCGTCCGCGAGGACGAGACGGTCGCCGGAACAATCAAGGACTTCGACGAGCTGCGGATCCAGCTGCTGGCTGCGATCGCCGCAACCGACCCGGCCGCCGACGCCATGGCGCCGCCTGCGCCGTGGCACGGGATCTTCGACGCCCGGCCGATCCACGCGCGTCATCATCTGGTGCACCTGGTCGAGGAGTGGGCCCGGCACGCGGGGCATGCCGATATCATCCGCGAGCAGATCGACGGTGTGTCGGTGCCGTCGCTGGTGCTCACCCTGGCCGGGGCACCTGCCAACGACTTCTTCCAGCCGTACCAGCCGGCCCCGGGCACGCTTCTGGCGTGAGGTGACCGGCTCGGAGGTCGTCGAGGTCGATGGGCCCACCGTGCGGATCCGGTGCGGATCCGCGACCTCGTCGGAGCCGCCTCGACCGACGACCGACGGCCGCCGGCCGGGCGGACTACCCGGCGACCACGGGATCGTCGGCGGCTTCGGGGAGGATCTCACCGTCCTCCAGGACGTTCGCGCCGGGCACTTCGTGCAGGAAGATCGCCACGCTCTCCTTCGGTGCCCCGGTGACGGCGCACCACGCGTCGGCGATCGCGTGCAGGAGCGCCGCCCGCACCTCCGTGGAACGGCCCTCCCGGATCAGCCCGACCATCCGGGGGCCGTCGACGGCACGACCACCGGCGAAGACGCTGCCCTGCGGCACCTCGACGAACGCGCAGTGCACGTAGGCGGCGGGCGCACCGGTGACCTCGACGTGGACCTTCGTCACCGCCGCCGCGACCTCGGCCTTGTGCTGCAGCGTCGCGTCGCCGGCGGGGACTGTGAACCGGTAGTAGGGCATCGTCGACCTCCAGGGAGTGAGACTTGATTCGAGTCCGACCGTAGGGCGTGGTCGCCGGGCTCGCAAGCTGCATGGACTCGAATCGTGTCTTATGATCTGGAACGTGAAGCACGACGATCTGCAGGACGTGTACTGCTCCGTCGCCCGCACCTGGTCGGTGATCGGCGAGCGCTGGACGATGATGATCCTGCGCGAGTGTTTCCGCGGCGAACGCCGCTACGACCACTTCCGGTCGAAGCTCGGGCTGGGCTCGGGGGTGCTCAACGACCGGCTGCGGGTCCTGGTCGCCGAGGGCGTGCTGGATCGGGTGCCCTATCAGGAGAACCCGGAACGTCACGAGTACCGGCTCACCGCCAAGGGGGCGGATCTCTATCCGGTGTTGCTCGCGCTCATGTCGTGGGGCGACAAGCACAAGAACGACGTGCCGCCGGTGCGGCTGGTCCACCGCAGCTGTGGCCATCCCGCCGCCCCGCGGATGACCTGTGCGCACTGCACCGAGCCGGTCTCGTGGCGCGAGATGACGGCCGAGATCGCGCCCGACGCCTGGTAGGAGCCGGAGTTCAGGGCATCGGGGCGGTGCATCGGATCGTCACAGCCGCGGGGCGCGAACTCGCGCCCCGCGGGGAGCGGGTCAACTCCGAGAGCGTCACCAGGGCCTACTCCGGCTGCGAATGGCACTCTTTCAGGTAGTCCAGAAAGGATGCCTGCAATCCGGTGACGTGAGTTTCACGCAACAGTGCACTGGAAACCCCCGACGAGCGCCCCTTGTCCTGCAGACGGTCGACGACGGCCAGCATGTTCTGCGCCAGTCCGCGATACACCGGGATGGAGCCGAGTAGTTCGACCTCGTTCAGCGTGAGGTGCAGCCGCGCAGTGGTCGAGTCGGCATCGGGTTCCGGCAATGCGTCGATCAGGGTGAAGATCTGGCTCTCCGTCGATGTGACGCCGGGGCTGCCGGCGCCGACGGTGGAGAACAGAGGTGCATCGCGCAGCCATGCATAGAGCGCGAAGAGCCCTCCGTAGGAGTAGCCGAAGAGCCCGTGTCCGGATTCGCTCACGCGCAGCCGCGACTGCAGGTGCGGATGGAGCTCGTCGGTCAGGAAATCGAGGAAGACGTCGGCGCGGGTGTTCGCGAGTTCGCTGAGGTAGGCATCGACCTGCTCCTGGGACATCGCACCCGAGTCGCGAGCTGCCGTCAGCGTCGACACCATGACCTCGCTGACGGGCTCTCCCGGCGGCACGAGGTCGCGATTGCGAATCGTCGCCCAGTCCTCGGCCTCCGCGCCGGCGTAGCCGACACTGATCTGGATGTACGGGGCGACCGTCAGATACGGGTCGGCCTGGGTCACGATGAGGGGTGCGGTGAGACCGACCGCGAAATTGCCGTCCAGTACATAGATGAGGGGCAGGGAGTCCGTGCTGTCCGCGTATCCCGGGGGAGTGGTCACCCAGACGCCGTAGGAGTGCCCGGACGACGCCGTGAGTTCGAAATACTCGGTGTCGGAGAGGCAGCCGTGCAGAATATTGCTCATTCAGTGTCCTTTCGTGAGGGGTGCTGCATGTCTCGGTCGGCGAGCGCCACGGCGCCGTGACGCGGATCCCGCCACTGTCCGATCCTGCCGCCGTCAATTCCGACGGAAGTGTACGTCGATCGACCGTCGAGTCGATTTCAGCCCAGCACGGTTCCCGAACTGTGGGCGTTCACCGGGCGTTGCCGCGAAAATGCTCCGAGGTCGATCGTGGCGCCGGTGTGCGGTGCGGTGAAGAGCAGCGGCGTGGTGTCGTGGTCGGCGCCGTTCTCGACCCGGTCGATGATCGTTCGCATGAACTGTCCGACGACCGGTGCGTTCTTGAACTGGTTTCCGCTGGTGCCGATCGCGACGTAGTAGCCGGGAAGCTCGGTCCGGTCGTAGATCGGGGTCCAGTCGTCCAGGTCGACCCTGGTCAGGGTCTTGATCCCGTCGAACCGGGACTCCACGGTGGACTGCACGTCGAAGCCGGTCTGCCGGTCGTCGAGCTCGAACGTGGCGCCCTGGATGCCGCCCCGGTTCATCGAGGACATCACGACCTTGTCCTCGAGTGCCCCGAGCAGGAGCAGGTCCTCCAGGATGTCGGCGGTGCCGAGGATGCCGTCCACCCCGGGACGGGCGAGTGCGGTGGTGAGCCGGTCGAGCAGATCGGGACGGCTGGCCATCGCGTCCGTGCGGCCGCCGGCGGCCAGCGCCCCACGGGCGGGGTGGTCCGCGGCGACGATCATCAGCCGGCCGTCCGACGGGACGAACGGGCGGCGCCGCCGGGCGGCGAGCAGGGCCGGGATGCGCTCGGGCGCGGTGGCCCGGATCTCGCGGACCTCGTCGTAGGACGCGGCGAATACCTGGTCGGTCGGGCGCACGGTCGTCATCGGCCCTCGTTCGGGTCGCCGCCGGCGAGCAGGAGGTCGATCTCGGCGGAGGTGGGCATGGCGGTGGAGCACTCGAGCCGGGAGGCCACGATCGCGCCCGCCGCGTTGGCCCGGTTCAGCAGCTGGTCGAGGGGCCAATCGGCGAGCAGGCCGTGGGCGAACGATCCGCCGAAGCTGTCGCCGGCGCCGAGGCCGTTGTAGGGGGAGATCGGCAGCGGCGGGGAGACGACCCGCTCGGTGCGGGACTTCGCGAGCACCCCCTTGGGGCCCTGCTTCACCACGGCGAGCTCGACGCCGGCGTCGAGCAGCGCGTCGGCGGCCCGCTCCGGATCCGTCTCACCGACCGCCACCTCGCACTCCTCGCGGTTGCCGACGGCGACCGTGACCCGGCCGAGGACCTTCTGCACCTGCTCGGTCGCGGCGGCCGGGTTCTCCCAGAACATCGGCCGGTAGTCGAGGTCGAGCACGGTGTGGCCGTGGCCCCGGTCGCGGGCCCCGAGTGCCGCGTGGTGCGCCGCCCGGGACGGCTCCTCGGAGAGACCGGACACCGACAGCCAGAGCAGGCCGGCGTCGGCGATCGCGTCGAGATCCAGGTCGGACGGGGCGACCTGCAGGTCGGGGGCGCTCGGCTTGCGGTAGAAGTAGAGCGGGAAGTCGTCCGGCGGGAAGATCTCGCAGAAGGTGACCGGGGTCGGGTACGCGGTGCTGGTGACGACGTGCCGGTCGTCGACGCCGAGGCGGTGCAGCTCCCGGCGGACGTAGCGGCCGAAGGGATCGTCGCCGACGCCGGTGATGATCGCGGCCCGGCGGCCGAGGCGGGCGGCGGCGACGGCCACGTTCGCGGTCGTCCCCCCGAGGAACTTCCCGAACGAGGAGACATCTTCCAGGCCGACACCGACCTGTAGCGGGTAGATGTCGACACCTGCGCGTCCGAAGGTCAGGATCTCGGCGGGTTCGGTCATGGTCCTCGGCGACCTCTCGGGTGACTGCGGTGATGACGTCGCAGACCGTATGACGCGAAGTACCTATCGGTCAATATTTTGTACAGACATAAGGACAATCTCGGACGTCCGGCTACAGTGCCCGCATGGCCACTCGATCCGAGGCCGTCCAGCTCGATGTCGTGCTGGACCGAGCCAGTCCGGTGCCGCTGTACCACCAGCTCGCGCAGGCGATCGAGGCGGCGATCGACCGCGGTGTGTTGCGGCCGGGGGACCGGCTGGAGAACGAGATCGCCCTGACCGAGCGGCTCGGGCTGGCCCGGCCCACCGCGCGGCAGGCGATCCAGGAGCTGGTGCGCAAGGGGCTGCTCGTCCGGCGCCGCGGGCTCGGCACCCAGGTCGTCCAGCCCGCGATCCACCGCGACGTGCGCCTGACCAGCCTCTACGAGGATCTCACCGATGCCGGACGAACCCCCGAGACGCGGCTGCTGGCCCACGAGCCGTGCACGCCGGGCACCGCCGGGGTGCCTGCGCTGAGCGAACTCCTGCCCGCCGACGAGCCGCTGCAGATGCTGCGCCGGGTACGGCTGGCCGACGGCGAGCCGCTCTCGATCATGACGAACTACCTGCCTGCGCGGTTCGAGCTCGACGACGCGGTGCTCGGCCAGCGCGGCCTGTACGCGCTGCTGCGTGAGCAGGGTGCGCAGGTCACCCTCGCGTACCAGACCATCGGTGCCCGGCTCGAGCTCGACGACGAGGCCGCGCTGCTGGGGGGCCCGAACCTGCTGGCCTGCGTGACGGCCGAGCTCACCGTGTACGACGACGCCGGTGCGCTGGTCGAGCTGGGCCGGCACGTCTACCGGGCGGACCGCTACACCGTGCAGACCTCGCTGATCATCTGAACCGCCGCCGCGGTGCGCTCAGCTGGTGAACAGCCGCGCCCTGGCCCGCTCGTGCCGCATCGCGTAGAGCTCCAGCTCCGGTGCCGTCGCGCTCATGTCCGCCGGTTCGGTGCTGGTCGCGACGCCGGCCAGCTCGACGATCGACGGGCCGCTGTCGAGCAGGAGGCGCTGGGCCGCCAGCGGCGCGAGCCTGCCGAGCCGGACCGCCGCCGAGAACAGGCCGGCCAGCGCGGCACGCAGCGAGCCGAGTACGGCGTCGGTGAGGCCGATCCCGAGGTGCCGATGCACCAGGCCCTCGACGACAGGGAGATTGCCGGGTACCTCGCCGGCCGGCACCCGGGCCAGGTATCCGGTGCGGTCGGTGCCCGGGGCGATCCGGGTGATCGCCATCGCCAGCTGCCTGCCGGGCAGCTCCGATGCCGTTCGTGCGGCCGCCGACATCCGGTAGGTCCGCAGCAGGCGGTCGTAGGTCTCCGCCCGTTCCGGCGCACGCCAGGTGTGTGCGAGGACGACCGCGTCGAGCGTCGCCACCGATCCGGCCAGCCAGGCCCGTGCGAGCCGGCCGATGTCCTCCTCCCCGGCGTCGCGGTGCTGCGCCAGCCAGCACTCGAGCCCGTTCGAGTGGACGAACCGCCCTGCCGGGAACGTGCCGTCCTGCAGCGTCAGCCAGGCCAGCCGGGCCTCGGCCGCGGTGCCGTGGGCGGCGGTGTCAGTCGTGCCGGTGCGCGTCACGATGCTCCCCCGATGTCGTCGTCCAGCCGTGGGCCGCGAGCGGTGTCTCGTGGACCGAGCCGCGCAGTCCCAGCTCGGCCAGGGTCCGGCGGGCGGTGTCCGGCCCGGTCAGCAGCGGTGCCCGCACGTCGTCCGGGGTGAGCTCCAGCGGCGCGTGCTGGTTGCCGAGCGCGTATCCCAGCAGCAGCGCCGCCCGGATCGCCTCGGACTCGGAGTAGGACGCGGTGTCGACGACGATCGCGGGTTCGGCGGGCCGCCGGACGACCACGATCGTGATTCCGTCGTCGAGCAGGACGTCGCCGTCGGAGAGGAAGGAGCCGCGGGGCAGCCGAAGGGCCACCTCCCGGCCCGAGATCGTGCGCAGCATCCGGCGGTGCTTGGCCGCGTCGCCCCATCCGACGTCGACGAGGTCGTGTTCCCGGCCGCTCCAGCATGCCTCGGAGACGTCGCCGAGCACGGTCTCGACCAGGGGCGCCGCTCCGGCTTCCTCCGGGTTCCCCGTCGCCGGGGTCACAGGATCCGCTCCGGCATCGAGGATCGTCCGAGCAGGATCCTGCGGGCGATCGCCCAGGTCTCGCGCAGGGCCCCGTGCACGGCCGGCGCCCGCCCGGCCAGGATCCGCACGACCAGCCCCGCCCCGTCCGGCAGCTCGCTGACCGCGGCGACACGATCCGGGCGCAGCTCGCAGGTCGTGGCCAGCTCGTCGGCCAGCTCCACCCAGACCGACCGGGCACGCGCCGGCGCCACCAGCAGCACGGTCGCGGCGTAGTCCCACCCGCCCAGCACCCCCGGCTCCGCGGGGTGCCTGCGGGCCGGGACGATCCGGAGCGCCTCGGTGGCCACCGGAACACCGTCGCAGGACACCGACGTGCGCAGATCGACCGCCCGGAAGGCGAACCGCTCCCCGTGACCGATCCGGCCGGCCGCCAGCACGTCCCAGCCGAGGTAGGTCCCGTCGCCCCGCAGCTCGACGTGGACCTGCTGGCGGTAGTCGCAGTCGCGGTGCGGAATCGTCGTCCGGGGGACGTGCTCGAGCACCGCCCCCGGCTCGACGATCAGCCGGTAGTCGTGACCGGCCGCGCCTCCGGCGTAGACCTGGGTCGCCGACTGGCCGCTGAGCTGCACACCTGCGCCGGGTGCCGCACGCAGCCGGGTGGTGAGCCGGTCGCCGGCGAACACCCCGCCGGAGGGGTTCTGCACGCACAGGAACGCCGTCCCGGGAGCGGCCGGGTCCAGGTACATCGGCGTGGTGACCCGTTGCGGGAACCTCTGCACCAGCCGCTCGACCCGGGTGCGGCCGTCCGCCGCCAGGACCAGCTCGACGTCGAGCAGCCCGGGTGGCACCTCGGGCCGGACGGGCCCCGGCGCGCGGCCGGTCGCGCCCCGGACGGCTTCCAGCGTCACACCGATGTCCGCACGTCGAGCTGGGCGTGCCGCACGAGGAGGGTGAAGAGCTCGTCGAGCCCGGTCCCGCTGCGCAGGTCGACGAACACACTCGGCGACGACGGCCGCGCGGCGCGCACGTCCGCCCGCATCCGGTCGAGATCGGCCCCCACCAGCGGGGCGAGATCGATCTTGTTGACGACCAGCAGATCCGCCTGCAGCAGTCCGATGCCGTTCTTGCGCGGGATGTCGTCCCCGGCGGCGGTGTCGATCACGAACAGCCAGAAGTCGACCAGGTCCGAGGTGAACGTCGCGGCCAGGTTGTCGCCACCGGACTCGATGAGTACCAGCTGCAGACCCGGGAAGCGCTGTTCCAGCGAGTGCACGGCGACCAGGTTGGCCGACGGGTCCTCCCGGATCGCGGTGTGCGGACAGGCGCCCGTCTCCACCGCCAGCACCCGGTCCGGGTCGAGCAGGCCGCTCTCCCGGACCCGGCGGGCGTCCTCGTCGGTCACCAGGTCGTTCGTGATCACGGCCGTCTCGACGCCCGCGTCGTCCAGCAGCGGCAGGAGCCGTTCGACCAGCCGGGTCTTCCCCGAGCCGACCGGCCCGCCGATGCCGATCCGGATCGCGGACGCCGGCCCGCCGGTCCTGTGCGCGTGGTCCATCGGAGGGCTCCTCCTACTTGAGCGTGTAGCGGCGGCCGAGCGGGACCCGGGTCATCGGTGTGGAGGTGCAGTGCTCACCGTCCACCTCGACCCGGTAGGTCTCCGGATCCACCCGGATCTGCGGGACGTGGTCGTTGCGCAGCAGATCGGCCTTGGTCAGCGTGCGGGCGCCGACGCACGGGCGCAGGGGAGTGGACAGCTCCAGGCGTTCGGCCAGGCCGCCCTCGATCGCCGCCTCGGCGGCGAACGTGACGGACACGTCGGCCGGTGTCCTGCCGAACGCCGACCACTGCGGACGGTAGAGCAGCGGCTCGCAGGTCATCAGTGAGGCGTTCGCTTCCCCCATCACCGACCACGTCGGGAACCCGCCCTTGAACACCACCTCCGGCCGGATCCCGAAGAACCGCGGGTCCCAGAGCACGATGTCGGCCAGCTTGCCCGGTTCGAGCGAGCCCACGGTGTGCTCGATCCCGAACAGCCGGGCCGGGTTGATCGTGATCTTGGCCAGGTAGCGGAGGATCCGCGCGTTGTCCGCACCGGTGCCCGCGTCGGTGTCCAGCGGGCCACGGGTGTGCCGCATGTGCGACGCCAGCTGCCAGGTCCGCGCCACGGTCTCGCCGATGCGCCCCATGCCCTGCGAATCCGACCCCATCGCCGAGATCGCCCCGATGTCGTGGAGCACGTCCTCGGCGGCGATCGTCTCGCGCCGGATCCGCGACTCGGCGAACGCGACGTCCTCGGGGACCCGAGGGTTCAGGTGGTGACAGACCATCACCATGTCGAGATGCTCGTCGAAGGTGTTCACCGTGTAGGGGTTGGTGGGGTTGGTCGACGACGGCAGGCAGTGTGGTTCGCCGACGACCTGCAGCACGTCGGGAGCGTGACCGCCGCCGGCGCCCTCGGCGTGATAGGTGTGGATCGGGCGGCCGGCGATCGCCCGCATGGTGTCCTCGTAGAAGCCCGCCTCGTTCAGGGTGTCGGTGTGGATCTGCACCTGGATCCCGAGTTCGTCACCGGCGTCGAGCGACGCGCGGATCGCGGCCGGGGTCGCGCCCCAGTCCTCGTGGATCTTGTAACCGATCGCGCCCGCGAGGCCCTGCTCCAGCAGCGGGGCGGTGTGCGCGGCCGAACCGTTGGCCAGGAACCCGAAGTTCATCGGGAACTGCTCCACCGCCCGCAGCATGCGCGCCAGGTTGGTCGGCCCCGAGCTCGTGATGCCGACCGTGACGGGGCCGAGGCCGCCCCCGATCATCGTCGTGACACCGCTGGAGATTGCCTCCTCGACGAGCCCGGCGCTGTCGAAGTGCACGTGCACGTCGATCGCCCCCGGGGTGGCGATCATCCCTTCACCCGCGCGGACGTCGGTGCCAGCGCCGATGACGAGATCGGGATGCACCCCGTCCATCGTCCGCGGGTTCCCGGCCTTGCCGATCCCGGCGATCCGGCCGTCGCGGATCCCGATGTCGGCCTTCCGGATGCCCAGCACCGGATCCAGCAGGACGACATTGGTGATCACGAAGTCCAGTGCGCCGGCCTCGTTGGTGACCGTGTTGTGCACGGCCATGCCCTCGCGCATGGTCTTGCCGCCGCCGAACACCGACTCGTCGCCGTAGACGGTGTCGTCGCGTTCGATCCGGGCCAGCAGCTCGGTGTCGGCCAGCCGCACCCGATCCCCGGTCGTCGGGCCGAAGAGCTCGGCGTACTGCCGCCGAGAGATCCGTGTCGCCATCAGTTCCTCCTCAGGCCGGCGTCGCGCCGGTGTCGAGGAACCCGTGCTCGGCGAGTGCGGTGAGCAGTGCCGGTGCGGGTTCGGCCGTGATCGGACCGTTGGTCATGTCGTTCAGCCCGTGGATCTCCCTGGTGCCGCCCACCGCCACCAGGGCGACGTCACGCTCCTCACCCGGTTCGAACCGCACCGCGGTGCCCGACGGGATGTCGAGGTGCATGCCGAACGCCTCCCGGCGGTTGAACCGGAGCGCGCGGTTGGCCTCGAAGAAGTGGAAGTGCGACCCGACCTGGACCGGCCGGTCGCCGGTGTTCACCACGGTCACCACGGCGGTGGCGCGCCCCTCGCCGAGCACGATCTCGCCGTCCTCCACCAGCAGCTCGCCCGGGACGTGCGCCTGCTCCTCGTCGCCCTTCGCGGTGGCCGTGCCGGCATCGGTACCGGCGCTCGCCGCGGGCCGGATCGGGTCGTGGATGGTGACCAGCTTCTGACCGTCCTCGAAGAATCCCTCGACCTGAACGGTGCCGATCAACGGCGCGACGCCGGGCAGCAGATCGTCGGCGCGTAGCAGGCTCGCCCCCACGGCCGCGGCCTCCGCAACGCCGGCCCCGCCCCGGGCGGCCTCGACCACCTCGTCCGCGATGAGGGCACGCGCCTCCGGGTAGGTCAGACGCAGCCCCTTCTGCCGGCGTCGCCGGGCGAGCTCGGCAGCGAGGAACAGCAGCAACCGGTCCTGGTCCTTGGGGGTGAGATGCACGGGCTCCTCCGGCGACATCGACCGAACAGCGTGGTCATCGGGAAACCGGCAGGTGTCGCCTCGAGGGAGTGGGGCGTGACCCCCGACACAGCTTCCGCCAGGAACAGTTCCCTGGGGAAGTAATATTGTCAAGCGATCGGTTGCCCGCCGCGGGGTGCGAGACGGCCCGCGGCGTCGTCGACGGCGCGTCCCAGATCCAGCAGAACCTCCGAGCCGATGAGGTCGGCGATCGCGGCGTCCTCGGCGTCGACCGCGGAGCGCAGCCGGGCATGCCGATCGAGTCCGCGAACGGTGGGGAACAGCAGGCAGCGCCGCCGATCCGACGAGTCCGACTTGCGGTAGACGGCGTTGGTGTCCACCAGCCGGTCGACCAGCTTGGTCATGCTGGCGGCCGGGAGCAACGCGTGCGCCGCCACCTCACTGGTCGGTCGACCGGGATGCGCCGTCACGTAGTCCAGCACCCACCACTCCTCCAGCGAGGCGTCGGCGGCCGCGAGAGCCGTCCGCAGGCGTGCGGCCACGCGCAGCTGCAACACCGTCAGCGAACGGGCGAGAGCGGGTCCATCCTCGGCGCGCACCACGAATCCTTCACTCGTGAAATACTCTGCACGGAAGTTAACATGGCGGACCGGCGGTTCCACCGGGTACGCGCGTTCCCCGGTGTCGCCCGCCGGCGGACCGGCGCAGATGGTCCGTGTCCGCCGAGATACCGCCGGCCGCGGTGTGCGACGGACGGGCCCGCTCGACAGGTTGGCGGTGGTGGCGACGTGGCACCCGATCGGCTGCGGGTCGGCCTGGTGGTTCCGTTGCAGGGCCCGGCCGGCATGTACGGGCCGTCGTGCGAGCTCTGCGCGGAGCTCGCGGTCCGGCAGCTCAACTCCGGCTCCGGGATTCTCGGCCGCGAGGTGTGCACGGTGCCGATCGACGGTGCCGCGGCCCCCCGGGCGGTCGCCGCCGAGATCGACTCGCTGATCTCGGCGCGGCGGATCGACGCCGTGGTGGGCTGGCACATCTCCGCCGTCCGGGAGGCGGTCGTCCCGGCCGTCGCCGGCCGCGTCCCCTATGTGTTCACGGCGCTCTACGAGGGTGGCGAGCACCGGCCGGGGGTGTTCCTGACCGGCGAGACCCCGGACGCCCAGGTCTGCCCGGCCATCGCCTGGATGGCGCGCGAGCTCGGCGTACGGCGGTGGACCGTCGTCGGCAACGACTACTCCTGGCCGCGTGGCAGCGTGCGGGCGAGCCGTGCGTACGCCCGGGCGAGCGGGGCGACCCTCGACGAGGAGTTCTACGTGCCGCTGGGCACCGACGACTTCACCCCGGTGCTGCGACGCCTGACCCGGCGCGCCGACGGCGGGATACTGATGTTCCTGGTCGGGTCGGACGCCGTCCGGTTCAACCGCCAGTTCGCCGAGGCCGGCCTGCAGGATCTGCCTCGGCTCGCCCCGCTGATGGACGAGAACATGCTGCTCGCGTCCGAGCCCGCCGGCACCCGGGGATTGTTCACCGCCGCCGGATTCTTCGAGAGCCTGGTGACGCCGGAGAGCCTCACCTTCGGCGGCGACTTCACCCGCGCGTTCGGGCCGGACGCACCGACGCTCAACAGCGCAGGCGAGTCCTGTTACGAGGGGATACTCCTGCTCGCCGCGCTCCTGGACGCCGCCGGCAGCACCGATGTCGGCCGCATCCACGCCCACGCCGAGGACGTCCGGTACACCGGCCCCCGCGGCGAGCTGGTGGTGCGGGGCGGACATGTCCGGCAGCCGGTCTATCTGGCAGCGCCGGGGCCGGACGACCTGGAGATCCTCGCGACCCTGTGAGGTCGAACCCTCCATGATCTGCGTCCCGGGAGTGCGGCGTGCCCGATCCGGCACCGGCACTCCCAGGACACGGATCAGCCTCGGGATCTACGAGGATGACGCGACGACCCGGACCTCGACCGTGCCGATCCGGTCGAACTCGGCCCGGTAGGTCTCACCCGCCGCCATCGGGACGGCCGCATGCAGCGCCCCGGTCATCACCAGATGACCCGGTTCGAGCGCCAGGCCGCGTTCGCCGAGCACGTTCGCCAGCCAGGCGACGACCGCCACCGGATCGCCGAGGGCCGCGGCACCCGCTCCGGTGTCGATCACCTCGCCGTCCCGGGAGAGGACCATGCCGATGAGCCGGGTGTCGATGCCGGCGACGTCCACGACGTCGTCGGAGGCGACGAAGGCGCCGTTGGACGCGAGATCGGCCACCGTGTCGGCGAGCTTGATCCGCCAGTCGGCGATCCGCGAGTCCACGATCTCGATCGACGCCACGGCGCCGGCGATCGCGCTGCGGGCGTCCTCGGTGGTGACGCCGGGCCCGGCCAGCCGCTCGCGCATCACGAAGCTGATCTCCGCCTCCATCTTGGGGGCGATGAACCGGTCCAGCGGCACCTCGGCGCCGCCGGTGTAGCGGGTGGAGGCCAGAACCGGGCCGAAGTCGGGGGAGTCGACCCCGATCAGGCGCTGCATCGCCGTCGAGGTCAGGCCGACCTTGTAACCCACGATCTCGTCGCCACCGGCGAGCAGCATCGGGACGAGCTCGCGCTGGACGGCGTAGCCGTCGGCCATCGTCAGATCGGGCTCGGTGTCGGTGAACGGCGCGATCGGCACCCGGGTGCGCCGGGCCTCGAACAGCGCCGTCGCCTTCGCGACGGGATCGGCCAGGGGATCGGACACGGTGTCAGGCATGTGCGTGCTCCCCGGCGAGTTCCATCGCGACGTCGATGATCATATCTTCCTGGCCGCCGACGTAGCCGAGCTCGCCGCAGCGGCGCAGGATCTCGTGCGGGGCGACCTTGTAGCGGTCGCCGGCTCGCTCCGCGTGCAGCAGGAACGACGAGTAGACACCCGCCCAGCCCTGGACGATCGCGTTGCGGTCCATCTTCGGCCACCGCGGGAGGAACGGGCGGACGACGTCCTCGGCGGCGTCGATCACCGCGCCGGCGTCGAGGCCGGTCCCGACACCGAGCCGGTCGAACACCGCGGCCAGCACCTCGGTGGGGGAGTTGCCCGATCCGGCGCCGAGGGCGCACAGTGACCCGTCGATGTAGCGGACGCCGACCTCCTGGGCGATCACCGAGTTCGCGACGCCGAGGCTGAGGTTCTGGTGTCCGTGATAGCCGACCCAGGCGTCGTCACCGACCTCGGCCAGCAGCGCCTCGAACCGGGCGCGGGCCTCGTGCATCAGCAGGGCCCCGGCCGAGTCGGTGACGTAGGGGGCCTGGCAGCCGGCGTCCACCATGATCCGCGCCTGGCGCGCGAGGTTCTCCGGTGAGGTCCGGTGGGCCATCATCAGGAACCCGGCGGTCTCCATGCCGAGCTCCCGGGCGACGCCGAAGTGCTGCGGGGACACGTCGGCCTCGGTGCAGTGGGTCGCGATCCGGACCATGTCCGCCCCGGCGTCGCGGGCGCGGCGCAGGTCGTCGGCGGTGCCGATCCCCGGTACCAGCAGCACCGCGATCTTCGCCCGGGCCGCTTCCTCGCGGGCGGCGGCGATCAGCGTCATCTCGTCGGTGCGGGAGAAGCCGTAGTTGAACGACGACCCGCCGATCCCGTCGCCGTGCGAGACCTCGATGACCTCCAGTCCGGCCCGGTCCAGGGCGCGGACGGTGTCGCGTACCTGGGTCTCGGTGAACCGGTGGGCCATCGCGTGGCTGCCGTCGCGCAGCGAGGTGTCGATGATGCGGATGTCGTGCTCGAGGACGGGCCGGCTCATGCGGCGTTCTCCTTGGTCCGGTTGGCCATCAGCTCGCCGACGCGGGCCGCGGCGGCGGTCATGATGTCGAGGTTGCCTGCGTAGGCGGGCAGGTAGTCGGCGTTGCCCTTGACCTCCAGGAAGACCCCGACCCGGGCGTTGCCGTCCCAGGACTGCTGCGGCTCGTCGAACTGCGGCTCGGCGCGCAGCGTGTAGCCGGGTACGTACTGCTGGACCTCGGCGACCATCTCGTGCACCGACGCGGTGATCGCGTCGCGATCGGCCTCGGCGCCGATCGCGCAGAACACGGTGTCCCGCATGATCATCGGCGGCTCGACCGGGTTGAGCACGATGATCGCCTTGCCGCGGACCGCGCCGCCCACCTCCTCGACGGCGCGGGCGGTGGTCTCGGTGAACTCGTCGATGTTGGCGCGGGTGCCGGGGCCCGCGCCGCGGGAGGCGACCGAGGCGACGATCTCGGCGTAGGGCACCGGGGTGATCCGGGAGACCGCGTGCACGATCGGGATCGTGGCCTGGCCACCGCAGGTGATCATGGAGACGTTCGGGGAGTCGAGGTGCTCCGCGCCGTTGACCGGGGGCGACACCATCGGTCCGAGGTGGGCCGGGGTGAGGTCGACGGCCTGGATGTCTGCCTCGGCGTAGCGCGGTGCGTTCGCGACGTG
The DNA here is from genome assembly GCF_003945385.1 of Pseudonocardia autotrophica. Classification (NCBI taxonomy): domain Bacteria; kingdom Bacillati; phylum Actinomycetota; class Actinomycetes; order Pseudonocardiales; family Pseudonocardiaceae; genus Pseudonocardia; species Pseudonocardia autotrophica. The sequence goes on along the minus strand of NZ_AP018920.1, from coordinate 4,079,352 downwards.
CGCCGCGGCGGACGTCGCCTCGAAGACGATCTGCGGGAGCGGGTCCTGGCGCAGCAGCCAGTCGATGCCCTCGGCGCTGGCGTCCACACCGAACTCCCGCGCCCGGGCGAGCCCGTCGGACTCGACGACGCCGACGACGTACCGGACGTCGATCGAGGCACTGCGGCGGAGCTTCACGAGGAGATCGGTGCCGATGTTCCCGGGGCCGACGATCGCGGCGGTCACCGGTTGTGGCGAGGTCTGGGACATGACTGGACGGTGGCACCGCGGCCCCGCGAGACTGAAGCGATGCGTTCCACTGAGCGAGACGATGCGCCGGACTCGGTGGTCGGCCGGGTGATGGCCATCCTGTCGGCCTTCCGCCCCACGGACGGCGACCTCTCACTCGCCGAGCTGGCCCGCCGCTGCGGGCTGCCCAAGCCGACCGTGCACCGGCTCGTCCGGCAGCTGGGGACCTACGGAGCGGTCGAGATCTCGCCCCGCGGAGTGCGGCTCGGAATGAACCTGTTCGAGATCGGTCAGCTCGCCGCGCGCCCGCGCACCCTGCGCGAGGCGGCCACCCCGCACCTGGCCGACCTGCAGGAGGCCACCGGGGAGACGGTGCACCTCGCGGTGGCCGACGGCGAGGACGTGGTCTACGTCCAGAAGCTGGAGAGCCGGCGTGCCCCGGCCGTCGGGTCGCGGGTGGGTGGCCGGATGCCCGCGTACTGCACGGCGGTCGGCAAGGTCCTCCTCGCGCACGCACCGGCGGAGCAGATCGAGGCGCTGCTGTCGCGCCCGCTGCGGCGCCGGACACCGCGCACGACGGTCGCGCCCGGCCTGCTGACCCGGGAACTGCAGCGGATCCGCGATACCGGGATCGCCGAGGAGCACGAGGAGTCCACGGTCGGCATCGCCTGCGTCGCGTCCCCCGTCCTGGACGACGGGGGAGCGGCTGTGGCCGCGGTGTCGATCACCGCGCGGGTCGGGGTGCGGACGGACCGACTGGCTCCCGCCGTGCGGACCGCGGCTCTCGGGATCTCGCGCTCGTTGCGCCACACCGTCGTCGCGGTACCCGCCCGGGACGGTGCCGGGGCTACTCGGTGATGTGGTGGTCGGGCTCGGCGTGCATCCGCGCCCCGCGCCGGTCGACACGCGCGGTCGGGACCGCCGGTGCACCTCCGAGGCCCCGGACCCGCGTCGGCCATCCGGGATGGGCCGATCGGCGGATCGCGGCCTCGCCGCACTATCATGTGACACATGGAACCTGGCCGTGCAGGGAAGTCGATGAGCGAGCTGCGCCGCGGCATCATCGTCTTCTGCGTGCTGGCGCTGCTGGATGTCCGGGAGCGCTACGCCGTCGAGCTGGTGTCCGATCTGGCCGCCAGCGAGACACTCGCCGCCGGTCAGGGAACGATCTACCCGTTGCTGTCCCGGCTGCGTTCCGACGGGCTGGTCAGCACGACCTGGCAGGAGTCCCCGTCGGGGCCGCCCCGCCGCTACTACCGCCTCACCGAGTCCGGTGCCGCCGCGCTGGTGGCGTTCCGCGGGGAGTGGACGCAGTTCCGGGACGCGGTGGACGACCTGCTGCTGGAGGGACGAACATGATCGAGACAGCAACCGGGGCCGGGTGGCGGACGGTGATCTCGTGATCGACGAGCCGACTCCGGTCCACGAGCTGGTCGAGCGCTACCTGCTGCGGCTGCGCGCCGCGTCCGCCGACCTCCCCGGAGCCCAGCGTGACGAGCTGCTCGGTGACATCACCGCGCACCTGGCCGAAGCCGTGCCCGATGGGTTCGACGAGCTGACCGCGCGCCGCGCGCTCGACGCGCTCGGTGCCCCCGAGCAGGTGGCGGCGGCCGCCAGGGCGGAGAACGGTGCCGTGGCGCGGCCGGGCGCCGGCTCGGCCCAGGCGTTCGACGTGGCTGCGGTACTGCTGCTGTTGCTGGGCGGGTTCGTGGTCCCGGTCCTGGGCTGGGTGGCCGGAGTGGTGATGCTGTGGAGCAGCCCGCGATGGGCGGTCGCGGACAAGTGGCTGGGCACCCTGGTGATGCCGGGAGCGGTCGTGGTCGGCTTCCTGTCGTTGGCCTGGCTCGAGGCCCTCGGTGCCCGGGGGATGTGGTTCGGGGTCGGGGTGGCGGTGCTCGGTGTGCTGGGGTGGACGTTCTGGCGGCTGCTCAGCCGCAGCCGTGACGCGTTGGGTGGGGGCGCCTGGCTGCCTGCGTAGCGCCCGTCCGCCGAGCCGATCCCGGCCGGGGGCGCCGGCGGGATCGAGGGTCCGCGACATCCGTCGCGATTCCTCGCGGATGTGGTGACCGGTGTCCCGTTGTCGGGTACAACCATCTGCACCCGACGACGGGACGAGAGGTGGGACGTGGACGTCCGGCTGCTGGAGCTGTTCGTCTGTGTTGCGGAGGAAGGCAGCATCCACGGCGGCGCGCGCCGGCTGCGGATCGCGCAGCCCGCGGTGTCGAAGGGCCTGCGCAGGCTGGAACGCCACGTCGGGACCGAGCTGGCGCACCGTTCCGCACACGGGGTCGAGCTGACCCCCGCCGGGGCCCTGCTCCTGATCGAGGCCCGCGAGCTGCTGGAGCGGATCGGCCGGATCACCGACGCGGTGCGCGACACCGCGCTGCGGGAACGGCGGATCACCCTCGGGCTGATCGCGGGCACCGTGTCCGCGGCCGAGCTGACCAGGCAGATCGTCGATGTCTACCGGCGCCGGCACCCCGGTCTGATCGTGTCGTTACGGGAGCTGACCTTCCCCGAGCAGTTCACCGCGGTCGAGTCCGGCGAGGTCGATGTGGCGCTCGTGCGGCCGCCCTACGTCGACGACGAGCTGGCGGTCGAGCCCCTGTTCGACGAGCCGCTGGTGTTGTGCTGCGGTGCGGACCATCCGCTGGCGGAGGCGCACGAACTGACGGTTGCCGAGGTCCTGGACGAGCCCATGCCGGACATGCCGGCGGCCACCAGGGACTGGACGGACTTCTGGCATCTCACCGACAGCCGAGGCGGGCCCGCCCGGATCGGCGGCGATCCCGCCGGGACGCTGTCCGAGCTCTGTCTCGCCGTCGATCTCGGTGGTGTGGTGACCCCGGCCGCGGCCAGTGCCTGGCGGATGGGCCTGGAGCGCCCGTCGCTGCGGGCGGTGCCGTTGTCGGACGCCCCACGCAGCCAGGTCGCGGTGGCGTCGCGCCGACGGGACCAGCGTTCGGATGTGCTCGGCTTCGCCGAGTGTGCCCGTGACGTCGCCCGGGCGATGATCGACGACGTGGACGGTGCGACCCTGCTGGTCCGCTGAGAACGACCCGGCGCCCGACGAGGATCGGGACCCGGCAGCCGAACACAGCCGATCCATGCCACGGCGCCCTGCAGCGCCGCGGCCGGGCTCGTCACCTGCTCCTGAGGTGACGTCGTGGTCGTGGAGGAGCGGGCCATGGCAAGGTGACGACGTGACTCCGGCGCGGGACGACATCGCGGCCTCCTGGCATCGTGCCCGTATCGCCGGGGTCGATCCCGCGGTCGTCGACGTACGGCCGACCGTCGGGGTCGACCGGTCCAGCCGGCTGCAGGCCGCGGCCGAACCGGTCCTGCGGGCGCTGATCGCCGATCTGGCGGACGAGCCGTTCTCGGTGCAGCTCGCCGACGAGAACTGCCACATCGTGCAGATCTGGTCGGGCAACCGCCTGCTCGACACCCGGTTCGAGGAGTTCGGCCTGGTCGTCGGGGCGCGGCTGGACGAGCAGACGGCCGGCACCAACGGGATCGGCACCGCCTTCGAGGTCGGCCACGGCTTCGCGATCCACGGTGAGGAGCACTATCTCGCCGGGCTCAAGGACCTGAGCTGTTACGGCCACCCGATCCGGCACCCGTTGCGGAGCCGGACGGTGGGGGTCCTCGACATCACCATCGCGGACCGGCGCGCACACCCGCTGTTCGCCCCGCTCCTGTCGCGGGCCGCCCGCGACATCGAGGAGCGGATCGTCGAGGCGGCCAGGGAGCCCGACCGCAGGCTGTTCCTCGCCTTCCAGGAGGCGACCCGGCGACGCACCTCGCCGATCGCGGTGCTCGGCACGGATGTCGTGCTGACCAACCGCAGCGCGATGACCGTGCTCGGCGACGGGGGGATGGAGCTGCTCACGGCCCTGCGGGCCGAGGTCGTCGAGCGCGGGTCGCTGTCCCGGGTGCTCGAGGTCCCGCACGGCGGCGGGATCCGGGTCCAGGCCGAGACCGTCGCGGACACCTCGGACGGCGTGCTGTTCCACCTCGCACCGGTGTCCGCCGCGGCAGACCACCCGGGCCGGGGTCGTGCCCCGGCGACACCGTTCCGGTCCGCTCTGATCGCCGGCGAGCCGGGGAGCGGTCGCAGTACCGCGGCGGCCCGCCTGCTCGGGGCGGGATCGGAGCCGGTCGTCGTCCGGGCCACGGACGCGATCACCGGCCCCTCCCGGCACTGGGCCGCGCGGCTGGCCGCGCTCGTCGAGGACGGGGTCCCCGCCGTCGTCGTCGACGACGTGCACGTGCTGCCCGAGGACATGTGCACCGTCCTGCACCGGCTCCTGGACGACGCCGGATCGACCAGGATCGTCCTGACCTCGTGCCCGGTGGACGAGCTGCCGGTCCCGATCGGTCGGACGGTCGCCCGGTGCACCCGCCGGGTCGAGCTGGCACCGCTGCGGGAACGCCGCCACGAGATCGCCGACCTGGTGCGCGAGATGGCCCTCGACACCGGTGCGGGCCGGGAGCTGATCCTGACCAGGGCGGTGGTCGAAGCCCTGTCCGCGCAGGCCTGGCCCGGCAATCTGAACGAGCTGGCCGCCCTGGTCGAGCACCTGGTGACCCTGCCGGGCACCCGCCGCATCGACGTCGCCGACCTGCCCGAGCGCTACCGGGTCGGGCGGCGCACGACCCGGCTCCGCGAACGGGAACGCTCCGAACGGGTGGCGATCCAGCACTGCCTGATCTCCACCGGGGGCAACAAGCTGGAGGCCGCGCGGATCCTGGGCATCAGCAGGACGACGCTCTACCGGCGCATGCAGGCCCTCGACGTCCGCGGGTAACGGCCGGGGCCGTCCCGGGCTGTCCAGTTCTGGAACAGTCCGGGCCGCCCGGGTGGGGCAGTGTCGATCTCGCATCGCCGACGGCGCATACGCCGCGAGATGTTCCTGCCCGACGTCGTGAAGGAGCACCTGTGAAGACCAAGGCCGCGGTCGTCTACGAGACGAACAAGCCGATCGAGATCGTCGAGCTCGAGCTCGACGGCCCGAAGGCCGGTGAGGTCCTGATCCGTTACACCCACGGCGGCCTCTGCCACTCCGACGTGCACATCGCCCACGGCGACCTCGAGGCACGGCTCCCGATGGTGCTCGGCCACGAGGGCGCGGGCATCATCGAGGAGGTCGGCGAGGGCGTCACCCGGGTCAAGCCCGGCGACCACGTCGTCTGTTCGTTCATCCCGAACTGCGGCACCTGCCGCTGGTGCTCCACCGGCCAGCAGGCCATCTGCGACATGGGCGCCACCATCCTTGAGGGCTACCTCCCCGGTGAGCGGTTCCCCTTCACCGGGCCGGGGCCGGTGCAGAACTACGGCGCCATGTGCATGCTCGGCACGTTCAGCCAGTACTCCACCATCCACCAGAACTCCTGCGTGAAGGTCGACGACGACCTGCCGCTGGACAAGGCCGTGCTCGTCGGCTGTGGTGTGCCGACGGGCTGGGGCTCCGCGGTCAACGCCGCGGACGTTTCGCCGGGCGACACCGTCATCGTCGCCGGGGTCGGGGGCATCGGCATCAACGCCGTGCAGGGCGCCCGCTACGCCGGCGCGAAGAATCTGATCGCGATCGACCCGCTGCAGAACAAGCGGGAGAAGGCGATGGAGCTCGGCGCCACGCACGCCGTCGCCACCGCCGCCGAGGCCGGCGACCTGGCCCGGTCGATGACCAACGGCAACGGCGCGGACAAGACCATCGTCACCGCCGGTATCGTCACCGAGGAGATCGTCACCGACGCGTTCGACAACACCGGCAAGGGCGGCACCGTCGTCCTGACCGGGCTGAACAAGCTCTCCACCACGAACATCCAGCTGCCCGGGTCGATCATGACCCTGTTCAAGAAGACCGTGAAGGGCAGCCTGTTCGGCGACTGCAACCCGACCGTCGACATCCCCAAGATCCTCGGCCTCTACCAGAGCGGGGACCTCAAGCTCGACGAGATCATCACGAAGTACTACACCCTCGAGCAGGTCAACGAGGGCTACGACGACCTGCTCAACGGCAAGAACGTCCGCGGCGTGATCGTGCACGAGCACTGATGACGGCTGTCACCAACCCCGCCGGCCCGGCCGACCTCGTGTCCGGGCCGGCGGGCCCGTCGTCCGTCGTGGGCCGGTCCCGCGAGGTGGAACTGCTGGTGGCCGCCCTGGAGGCCGGCGCGCACGTCGTGCTGGAGGGCCCGCCCGGAACGGGCAAGACCACCCTCCTGAGGGCCGTCGCCGCCGAGGCCGCCGCACCGTTCGTCTTCGTCGAGGGCAACGCCGAGCTCACCCCGGCCCGCCTGGTGGGGCACTTCGACCCGGCCCAGGTGCTCGAACGCGGCTACGACCAGGAAGCCTTCGTCGACGGTCCGCTGGTCGAGGCGTTGCGCACCGGGGCCCTGCTCTACGTCGAGGAGGTCAACCGGATCCCGGAGGAGACCCTCAACGTCCTGATCACCGTGATGAGCGAGGGCGAGCTCCACGTGCCCCGCGTCGGCCGGGTCCCGGCCGCCCCGGGCTTCCGGCTGGTCGCGGCCATGAACCCGTTCGACGCCATCGGGACCGCCCGGATCTCCTCGGCGATCTACGACCGGGTCTGCCGGATCACCATGGGCTACCAGGAGGCCGACGACGAGACCGCCATCGTCGAGCTGCGGGCACCCGAGGTGGACGAGGTGTGGCGCGGCAAGGTCGTCGAGCTCGTCCGCCGGACCCGGTCGCACGCCGACATCCGGATCGGGTCGTCGGTCCGCGGCGCCATCGACACCGTCCGGATCGTCGACGCGCTGGCCCGGCGCCGGGGTGTCGAGCCGACGCAGTGGCGGGTGGGCCTCGACGCCGCGCTCGTCGCGCTGTCCGGCCGGATCCGGCTGACCGAGTCCTGCGAGCGGTCGCCGGAGGCCGTCGTCCGGGAGGTCTACGAGGCCGAGTTCGGCCTCGAACCGGCCCCGCAACCCGACGAGGACCCGGCCGGCGGTGATGCGCCGGGGGGAGCCTGAGCCCGCCGACCCCGGCGGGCGCCCCCGACCCGGCGGCCCGTCCGCCGCGCCCCCGCGCCCGGCCGGGTGACCGCACCACGCCCCGCGCCGACCTCGCCCGGCAGCGCGGCTTCGCCGAGATCTCGCCCGAGGTCGGCGTGCTCGACACCGAGGCGTTCGACGCGGCGCTGCAGGAGTCGCCGGACTCCACGCTCGCGCTGCTGGCCGACATGGCGCGGGCCACCGACGAGAAGCTGCGCGCCGCGGCGCGCCGGCTCGCCGGGCGGATCATGCTCGACGCCGCCCGGTCCGGCCCGCCCCGCGAGCGCGGGATCGGGCGGCTGCGGACCGTCCCGGCGGACCGCGGCGGGGACCTCGACCTCGACGCCTCCCTGCCGGTGGTCGCCGAGGCCCGCGCCGCCGGCCGGGCCCCGGCGATGGACGAGCTGACGTCGCGGGCCTGGGCGCGGCCCGGTCTCGCGGTCTGCCTGCTCGTCGACGCGTCCGGGTCGATGGGCGGCACCCGGCTCGCCGCCGCCGCGCTCGCGGCGGCGGCCTGCGCGTGGCGGGCGCCGGGGGAGCACGCGGTGCTCTCGTTCGCCAAGGAGGTCACCGTGCTGCGGGGGCTCGACTCCACCCGGGCCCCGGCCGCCGTCGTCGACGACGTCCTGGGACTGCGCGGGCACGGCGTCACCGGGCTGGCCGGGGCACTACGCGCGGCGGGGGAGCAGCTCGCGCGCTCCCGGGCCGGTCGGCGCGTGGTGGTGCTGCTCTCGGACTGCCGGGCGACCGACGACCAGGACCCGGTCCCGGCCGGCGCCCGGCTGCCGGAGCTGCTGGTCCTGGCCCCGGCGGAGGACACCGAGCAGGCCGCGGACCTGGCCCGGCGCACCGGTGGCCGGTGGGCGCCGATCAGCGGGGCCGCCGACGCGGCGTCCGCGCTGACCGAGCTGCTCGCGCGGTGACGCGGCCCGCGCCGCTGGACGGGCCGGCCGGTCCGGACTCCCGGCCGCGGACGCCCGTTCGTACGATCGCAGGCATGGTGGCGAGGGACGACGGGCTCGACGCGCTCGACGGGGTCCGGTGGGCCGGCCGGTCCCGGGGGCACCTCGTCCCCCTCGTCGAGCACCGACCGGCACGCTGATGCCCTTCGCCGACGAGATGATCAGCGCGGGGACCGCCGAGAGTCTGACCCGGGCGATCGGCGCCGCCGCTCCCGATGCGGCGCTGCCGCACCTGCGCGGGGCGGCCGCGCGGCTCGACGGGCTCGCCCTGCGGGAACGGGCGGACCTGCTGCGCGACGCGCTGCTCGCCGACGTCCCGGGGACCCACGCAGACCTGGCCCGGGTCGTGCGCACCGCCGCCCCGGCGTTGCAGGGGTGGATGGTCTGGCCGGTGACCGCGGCCGTCGCGGCCCGCGCGGTCGAGGACGGCACGACCGCTGCGTTCGACGACGCGATGGACCTGCTCGCGGAGCTGACGGGCATCCTGACCTCGGAGTTCGCGATCCGCACCCTGCTGCGGCACGACCTCGACCGGGCCCTGTCCGCGGTGGCGACCTGGACCGGGTCGGCCGAGGCCGACGTCCGCCGGCTCGCCTCGGAGGGGACCCGGCCCTACCTGCCGTGGGCGGTGCGGGTGCCGGAGCTGGCCCGCCGGCCCGGGGTGACCGTCCCGGTCCTCGACGCCCTGTACCGGGACCCGTCGGAGTACGTGCGCCGCTCGGTCGCGAACCACCTCAACGACCTGAGCCGGGACCATCCCGCACTCGTGGTGGACACCGCCGCGCGCTGGCTCGCCGAGCCCGATGCGAACACCGGCCGGCTGGTCCGGCACGGCCTGCGCACGCTGGTGAAGCGGGGTGACCGGGGCGCCCTCGCGTTGCTCGGGTTCGCCGCGGCGGAGGCGTCGGTGCAGATCGACGGACCGCACCTGGACCGGGAGCTGCTCCGGGTCGGGGAGTCGCTCGGGCTGCGGGCGACCGTGCGCAACGTGGGCGAGGACGACGTGCGGCTGACCGTCGACTACGTCGTGCACCACCGCAAGGCCAACGGGACGCGGTCGCCGAAGGTCTTCAAGCTCACCACCGCGACATTACGGCCCGGGCAGAGCCTCGCCCTGCAACGCACGCACTCCTTCCGGCCGATCACGACCCGCCGGTACCACAGTGGACCGCACGCGATCTCCCTGCAGGTCAACGGGGTCGCCACCGAGACCGTGGAGTTCGAGCTCGTCACCGGCTGAGGGCGGCGGAACGCCGGCGGCCCGCCGCGGGCCCCTTCCGGTGCGGCTCAGGTGCGGTCGGCGTGCACGAACGAGATCACCCTCACCGGTGAGGGTGACGTCGAACAGCACGCCGGTCCGCCCGCCGGGGAACCCCCGGTGAAGTCGACCTCGACGTGCAGCTCCTCACCGCGCGGTGTCGTGGCTGTTGCTCGACTCGATCCATCGGAGATGATCGTGTCGACGTCGCCGTGGGCGCACGCCGCGGAGACGGCCGCTCCGACGTGCTCGGATTCGCCGACTGCGCCTGCGACGTCGCCCGCACGATGAGCGACGACATCGCCGGGGCGACCCCGCTCACCCGGTGAGAACCAACCGGCATCGGGGGATGCCGAGCTCGTTCTACCCGTGACGCCCGCCACCACCCAGCCTGTGTTCACCGGGAACGGCCCCGGGACCGACTGGAGGTGCGATGAAGCACTGCGACTACGTCATCGTGGGCGCCGGCTCGGCGGGTTGCGTGCTCGCCGAACGGCTCGGCGCCGAGGGGCACCGCGTCCTCGTCCTCGAGGCCGGGGGCCCCGACGACGACCTGATGGTCAAGGTCCCCGCGTTGTTCGCCGGGATGTTCCAGGGCCCGAACGACTGGAACTACACCTCCGAGCCCGAGCCGGGCCTGTTCGGGCGCAAGCTGTTCCTCCCGCGCGGCAAGATGCTCGGAGGCAGCTCCTCGATGAACGCGCTGCTCTACATGCGCGGCGCCCGTGAGGACTACGACGGCTGGGCCCGCGACCACGGCGCCACCGGCTGGTCCTACGACGACGTGCTGCCCTACTTCATCCGGTCGGAGACCAACGCCGACATCCACGACGCGTTCCACGGCTCCGACGGCGGGCTGCACGTGACGACGCAGCGCTGGGTGTCCCCACATGCCGAGTCGTTCGTCGAGTCCGCGGTCGCGGCCGGGATCGCCCGGAATCCCGACTTCAACGGCGCCCAGCAGGCCGGTGCGGGCATGTGCCAGGTGACGGCGAAGGACGGCCGGCGCTGCTCGGCGGCGGACGCGTTCCTGCGCCCGGCGTTGCAGCGGCGCAACGTCGAGCTCGTCACAGGGGCCACGGTGCACCGGGTGGTGCTCGACGGGACCCGCGCGGTCGGCGTCGAGTACGAGAGTGCGGGCAGGGTGCACACCGCCGTCGTCGAGCGGGAGGTGGTACTCAGCGCCGGCGCCTACAACTCCCCGAAGCTGCTGATGCTCTCGGGAATCGGGCCGGCCGCGCACCTGCGCGAGCTCGGCATCGAGGTGGTGGTGGACCAGCGCAACGTCGGGGCCCACCTGCAGGACCACCCGCTGACCCTGCTGCACTGGGAGACCGCGGCGCCGCACACGCTCGCCGAGGCCGCCGACCCGAAGCACATGGAACAGTGGCTCGCCGACGGCACCGGCATGATGAGCTCCAACGCCGCGGAGTCCGCGGTGCTGTGGCGTTCGGACCCCGCGCTCGCCGCCCCGGACTTCCAGCTGATCTTCGTGCCGGGCACGTTCTGGGAACACGGGATGCGCCGCCCGAGCGAGCCCGCGATGACGATCGGATTGTCCTACAACGGCCCCAGCTCCCGCGGTGAGCTGCGGTTGCGCTCCGCGGACCCGGCGGCCGCCCCCCGGATCCGCAGCAACCTGCTCTCCCATCGGTCCGAGGTGGACGCCGTGCTGCGGGCGATCGACCTGGCCACCGACATCGCGTCACGGGAGCCGCTCGCCGCGGTGCTCGGTGCCCGGATCAATCCCGGCCCGGGCGTCGACGACCTGGGGTCCTGGGTGCGGGCGGAGACCCAGCACATGTACCACCCGTCCTGCACCGCGCGGATCGGCACGCCGGAGGAGGGCGTCGTGGACGCGCAGTTGCGGGTGCACGGGATCGAGGGCCTGCGGGTCGTCGATGCCTCGGTGATGCCGCGGATCGCCTCGGGCAACACGAACGCCCCGACCATCATGATCGGGGAGCGCGGCGCCGACCTGCTGCTCGACCGCAGCATCGATCCCACCCCACTGGCGGCCGCCCCGGCCTGACCTCGGGGCCCACCTCGCCACGGGACCACCGCATCCGCGCCGTCCCGGGCCCCCTCCTGCGCCCGACACCGAGTTCTGCGAACGAGGAGCGACACCACCATGACCACCACCGAGTCCCGCACGGATGCCCGGATCCCCGACGACGTCGCGGCCGCCGCCGTCCTGCCGCTGAGTTACACCGACGAGCAGAACGTCACCTATCCGGCCTTCAGGTGGCTGCGGGCGAACAACCCCTTCGGCGTCGCGCACGTCGAGGGGTTCGACCCGATCTGGCTCGCGACCACCCAGGAGCACATCCTGGCGATCGAGCGCGATCCGGCGACCTTCTCCAGCGGCCGCGACGAGCCGATGGTGAACGACCGGGCGAGCAGCGCGTTCCTGCAGCTGATGCGGGGTGACGCCCGCACGCTCGACACGCTGGCCTACATGGACGCCCCCGAGCACACGAAGATCAAGAACGTCACCAGCAGCTGGTTCCTGCCGGCCACCGCCCGCACGCGCGAGGAGCCGATCCGCGCGCTGGCCCGGGAGGCCGTCGATCACCTGATGTCGTTCGACGGCCGGTGCGACGTGGTGACGGACTTCGCCCTGCACTACCCGCTGCGGGTGATCATGACGCTGTTCGGGGTGCCCCGCGAGGACGAGCCGTTGATGCTCAAGCTCACCCAGGAGCTGTTCGGCACCACCGACCCGGAGGAACAGCGCGCCGAGGTCGCGCCGGAACCGGACGTCGCCGCGAGGATGTGGCGCGCCGCGATCGCCGACTTCGCCGGCTACTTCACCGAGCTGGCCGCGCAGCGGCGCGCGAACCCCACCGACGATCTGGTCTCGATCATCGCCAACGCCCGGGTCGACGGGGAGCTGCTGCCGGACTCCTTCGTCGTCGGCTACTGCGTGGCGATCGCCACGGCCGGGCACGACACCACGGCGTCGACCATCGCCGGTGCCGTCCAGGCACTGGCCCAGTTCCCCGATCAGCTTCGGCTGGTGAAACAGGACCCGGCGCTGATCGGCGGGCTGGTCGACGAGGCACTGCGGTGGGTCTCCCCGGTGAAGCACTTCCAGCGCGTCGTCGCCCGCGACGTCGAGTTCGCGGGCCGGCAGCTGACCGAGGGCGACCACATCATGCTGCTCTACCCGTCGGCGAACCGGGACGAGGCGGTGTTCGAGAACCCCGACGTCTTCGACATCACGCGGCGGCCGAACCGGCACATCGCCTTCGGGTTCGGACCGCACATGTGCATCGGGCAGCACGTCGCCAAGCTGGAGATGCGGATCCTGTTCGAGGAACTGCTGCCCCGGATCGAGTCGTTCGGCATCGACGGGACCGCGAAGTACGGCGCGGCGAATTTCCTGTCCGGGCTCAAGACGCAGCCGATCACCTTCACGAAGGCCTGATCCGCGCGCGATGATCGACGACTCCGTGCGGGTGGCCGTGGTGGGGGCGGGGCACGGCGGCACGACCGTCGCGGCCCTGCTCCGCCAGCACGGCTTCGGTGGCCCCGTCACCCTGGTCGGAGCGGAACCGCACCCGCCCTATCACCGGCCGCCGCTGTCGAAGAGCGCCGGCGGCGCGCTCGAACCGCTCCGGCCGGAGGCGTTCTACGCCGAGCAGCGCATCGGGCTCACCCTCGGCGCGACGGTGCGGGCGCTCGACGCCCGCGAGTCGGTGCTGCTGCTCGACGACGGGTCCCGCCTGGTCTCCGACGTGGTGGTGCTCGCGCTCGGCGCCCGGCCGCGGCGGTTGCAGGTTCCGGGTGCGGACCTGCCGGGCGTGCACACGCTGCGCACGGTCGACGACGCCCGGGCGCTGACCGGTGAGCTCGGCCCGGGCCGGAGCCTGGTCGTGGTCGGCGGCGGCTACATCGGACTGGAGATCGCCTCGACCGCGCGGCGCCTCGGCGCGGAGGTGACCGTGGTGGAGGTCGCGGAGCGGGTGCTGGGCCGCAGTGCCGGCGCCGAGCTCGCGGATCGGCTCACCGCCCGGCACCGTGCGCAGGGCACGCGGATCCTGACCGGTACCGCCGTCGCGGGTCTCACACCCGCGCCGGACGGGCGGGTCGGCGCCGTCGTGCTCGACTCGGGCCGGTCGCTGCCCTGCGACGTCGTGCTGGTCGGGATCGGGGCGCAACCGTGCGACGAACTGGCCCGGTCGGCGGGCCTGGAGTGCGACGGCGGGGTGCTGGTCGACGAGCGGGGCCGCACCTCCGCGCCCGGTGTGTGGGCGGTCGGCGACATGACCCGCCGCCCGCTCGCCGGCCGGTCGGGCCGGTTCCGGCTGGAGAGCATTCCGAGCGCTGGGGAGCAGGCCAAGCAGGTGGTGGCCGACCTGCTGGGGCTGCCGGCCCCCGCTCCCGAGGTGCCGTGGTTCTGGTCCGATCAGTTCGACCTGAAGCTCAAGATCGCGGGTCTGGTGGGGCTCGGCGAGACGACCGTGGTCCGCGGCGACCTCGACGGCGGCCGGTTCGCGGTCTTCCATCTCGACGGTGCGGGCCGGGTGGTGGCCGTCGAGACCGTCAATTCCCCCGGCGAGTTCATGGCCGGGAAGAAGTGGATGGCGGCGGGCTCGGTGGTGCGTCCCGACGCACTGGCCGACGCGTCGGCGCCGTTGCGTGAGTCGATCGTCGAAGGAGCCACGTGAACCTCATCAAGATCACCTTCCAGGACGCCGCCAGCGGAGCCCGGACCGTCGAGGTCGAGCCGAACGGCACGGTCATGGAGGCGGCGGTGCTCAACAACGTCGCGGGCATCGTCGCGGAGTGCGGCGGCGGATGCTCCTGCGCCACCTGCCACGTCCACGTCGACGAGCAGTGGATCGACCGGCTCCCCGCGCCCGCCCCGGAGGAGGGCGATCTCGTCGAGTTCCTCGACGGCGCCGGACCGACCTCCCGGCTGTCCTGCCAGCTCGAACTCACCCCGCAGCTCGACGGGCTGGTCGTCCGCACCCCGCACGCACAGGGCTGAGAACCGTTCGAGGAAAGGCACACCATGACAGGGCACGACAGGCTCTACATCGGCGGCGAATGGGTCGCCCCCGCAGGCACCGGCACCCTCACGGTGGTCTCGCCGTCGACCGAGGAGGTCCTCGGCGCGGTGCCCGAGGGCACCGAGGCCGACGTCGACCGCGCGGTGGACGCCGCCCGCACGGCGTTCGACGACCCGCAGGGCTGGTCGACCTGGACCCCGCAGGCCCGCGCCGAGGTGCTCGAGCGGTTCGCCGTCGCCCTCGACGCCAGTGCCGCGGCCACCGCGCAGGCGGTCAGCAGCCAGAACGGCATGCCGATCCGGATCGCGCAGGCGTTGGAGTCGGTGTTCCCGGCACTGCTGCTGCGCTACTACGGGACGCTGGTCGCGAACCGGGGCACGGAGGAACGCCGGGACGCGATGTTCGGCGGCACGACGATCGTGCGGCGGGAGCCGGTCGGGGTGGTCGCGGCCATCGTGCCGTGGAACTTCCCGCAGGCGCTGGCCTTCGTGAAGATCGCCCCGGCGCTCGCCGCCGGCTGCACGGTCGTGGTCAAGCCGGCCCCGGAGACCGTGCTGGACTCGTGGGTGATGGCCGAGGCCGCGCAGGCGGCCGGCCTGCCGCCGGGCGTGCTCAGCATCGTTCCTGCCGGCCGCGAGGTCGGGGCACACCTGGTCGCGCACCCCGGTGTGGACAAGGTCGCCTTCACCGGATCGAGCGCGGCGGGCCGTGCCATCGCCGAGACCTGCGGCCGGCTGTTGCGCCCGGTCACCCTGGAGCTCGGTGGCAAGTCCGCGGCGATCGTGCTCGACGACGCCGACCTGACCGCGCACTCCGAGGCTCTGTTCGGGGCGACCCTGCTGAACAACGGGCAGACCTGCTTCCTCGGTACCCGCGTGCTGGCCCCCCGCTCGCGGTACGCCGAGATCGTCGAGCAGGTCTCCGCACTGGCGAGTGGGCTCGTGATCGGCGACGCCCTGGACCCGGCAACCCAGATCGGTCCGCTGGTCTCCGCCCGGCAGCGCGACCGGGTGGAGACCTACATCGCCAAGGGCCTCGCCGACGGGGCCCGGGTCACCGCCGGTGGTGGCCGGCCGGCCGACCGTGACCGTGGCTTCTTCGTCTCGCCCACGGTGTTCGCCGACGTCGACAACAACCACACGATCGCCCAGGAGGAGATCTTCGGCCCGGTGCTCGCGGTGATCCCCTACACCGACACCGACGACGCGGTCCGGATCGCCAACGACAGCGACTACGGTCTCGGCGGGTCGGTGTGGAGCAGCGATCCGGAGCGGGCCACCGCGGTGGCCCGCCGGGTGCGGACGGGCTCGATCGGCATCAACTCCTACGTCAACGACCCGGTGTCGCCGTTCGGCGGGGTCAAGGCGAGCGGACTGGGCCGCGAGATGGGCCCCGAGGGTCTGGCCGGCTACGAGGTCCTCACGTCCATCTACGCGGCACCCTGAGCGGCCCCGGGAGCGGAGGCCGCCGCCTCCGCTCCCGGGTGCCTCAGAACCCGGCGGGATCGAAGTCCGGTGTGGCCCGGTCCAGGCTCTCCAGCAGTCCGAACCAGGCCGTGGGTTCCCTCGTGGATCGGGTTGAGCCGGTTGTCCCGGTAGTGCTGCTCGACGTCGTACTCGCGGGTGTAGCCGTAGCCGCCGTGGATCTGGATGGCGAGGTCGTTCGCCGCCGGGCACCACTGCGAGGGCCTGCTCTTCGCGATCGGGGTGGGGACGTCGAGCAGCAGCGCCGCGTGTGCTCGCTGCCCGGGGTCGGGGGCTGTGCGCTCGTCGTCGATCAGGAGTCCACAGTAGAGGGGCAGGCCGCGGTTCTCGGCGCCGACCAGGTAGCCGAGGGCCTCGCCGACCGCCGAGACGGCCTCGCGGACGGTCAGCGCCTGCACGTCCAGCCAGTCGTGGAGCTGGAAGTCCAGATCGGCCCGGGAGAGCAGGAGGCGGGCGCTGCGGGGGACGGTCATCGTCGCTCCGATCGGGAAGGGGACACGTATCCGGCGAACGGACAGCGGGCCGGGCCCGGCGCGGGAGAGCCGCCGGCCGTGTCGCGGCGCGACGCATGTCTCGGTCGGTCGCGACCGCGGTCGCTACGCCCGTGCGGCGGCCCTCGCTTGACTGGCGGCACGGGTGCGGCGCCGCACGTGGGGCGGCACCCGACCCGCACGGCGAGAGGAACAACGATGTCGCACGACGCGCTTGTCGGGCAGCTCGACTTCGATCCGGACGCACTCAAGCGCCGCTACGACGCGGAGCGCGACAAGCGCATCCGGCCCGAGGGACAGGGCCAGTACGTCGGCACGGGCGGGAAGTTCGCCGCCTACGGCAGGGACCCGTGGGCGGACCCGGACTTCCGGCGGGAGCCGATCCGCGACCACACGACGGTGATCGTCGCCGGTGGCGGTTTCGGTGGTCTGCTGATGGGCGCCCGGCTGCGCGACGCCGGCGTCACCGACGTCCGGATCATCGAGATCGGCGGCGACTTCGGCGGCACCTGGTACTGGAACCGTTATCCCGGGGCCATGTGCGATCTCGAGGCGCACATCTACCTGCCGCTGCTCGAGGAGCTCGACTACGCCCCCCGGCACCGCTACTCCTACGCGCCGGAGATCCTGGAGCACAGCCAGCGGATCGGGAAGGCGTACGGCCTCTACGACAAGGCCCTGTTCCAGACGACGATCACCGGAGCGGACCGGCGGGAGGACCGCTGGTTGCTCACCACCGACCGCGGCGACGAGCTGACCGCGGACCACCTGGTGCTGGCCTGCGGGCGGCAGAGCCTGCCGAAGCTGCCGAACCTGCCCGGCATCGACCGGTTCGCGCCGCACACCTTCCACTCCAGCCGGTGGGACTACGCCTACACCGGCGGGGACGCCGCGCAACCGGACCTGACGAAGCTGCGGGACAAGCGCGTCGGCATCATCGGCACCGGGGCCACGGCGATCCAGATCGTGCCGGAGGTCGCGAAGTGGGCGAAGGAACTGGTGGTCTTCCAGCGCACCCCGTCCACGGTGGGCGTGCGCGGCCAGTGTGAGACCCCGGCGGACTGGGCCGACACCTCCCGGCCGGGCTGGCAGAAGGCCCGGCGGGAGAACTTCCAGTCCTACCTGCACGGCCTGCGGCCCGAGGACGACCCGGTCGGCGACGGCTGGACGGCCACCCTCGACGTACTGATCCCGGAGACCGCCGACGACCTGGCCCGCAGGCTCGGGCGCACCCCGACGGCCGCGGAGCTGCAGCGCTTCGCAGAGATCAACGACTACCGGGTGATGAACGGCTTCCGGGACCGGATACACGAGCTGGTCACCGATCCGGCCACCGCCGACGCGCTCACCCCCTGGTACCGCTGGTGGTGCAAGCGGCCCTGCTTCCATGACGACTACCTGCCCGCGTTCAACCGGGACAACGTCAGGCTCGTCGACACCGCCGGTCAGGGGGTCTCGGGCTTCACCGAGACCGCGGTCCGGGTGGGGACGGACGAGTACGAGGTCGACTGCCTGATCTTCGCGACGGGTTTCGAGGCCGCCATCCCCTACACCCGGCTCGCCGGTTTCGACATCACCGCGCGCGGCGTCGCACTGTCGGAGCACTGGCGCGATCAGGTCCGCACGCTGCACGGCGTGGCCACCGACGGGTTCCCGAACCTGTTCTTCGTAGGCGGGAACGTGCAGACCGCGATGGCGGTCAACGCCGTCCACCTGCTCGACGAGCTCGCCGAGCACGTCGCGTACGTCATCGCCCGGAGCCGGGAGCAGGGACTGGTCTCGGTGGAACCGGAGCCGTCCGCCGTCGACGACTACGTCGCGGAGATCGTCGGCTCGGCCCGCAACGAGGCGACCTACGCGTTCCTCGCCGAGTGCACCCCGGGCTACTACAACGGCGAGGGCAACGCCCGGTCCGGTGAGGACCTGTTCTCCGGCGCCCGCTACGGCGACGGCGCACTCGCCTACTACGACCTGCTGGCCCGATGGCGGGCCGAGGGCTCGATGCCGGGCATGACCGGGACGCCCCGGTAGCCGCTGTGCGACGGACGCCCCGCCGGGGCTCCTCCGCCCCGATCTCGTCCCGAACCGTGGTCCACCGGGACCCACGGTCCCCCTGAAACCGATGGCTTTCCCGGAGCCCGCCTTCAAAGGAGAACGGCATGGACGGTAACGACGTGCGGGCGGTCGGCGGCTCGCCCGCGCAGGCCCGCAAGGTGTGGGTGTCGAGCTTCCTCGGCGCGACGATCGAGTTCTACGACTTCAGCATCTACTCGACGGCCTCGGCCCTGGTGCTCGCCCCGCTGTTCTTCTCGGGGGTGAGCCCGTCGGTCGGGCTCACGCTGTCCTTCGCGACGCTGGCGATCGGGTATGCGGCCCGCCCGATCGGCGCGGTCGTCTTCGGTCACTTCGGCGACCGGGTGGGCCGCAAGAGCACTCTGATCGCCACCATCGTCCTGATGGCGGTGGCCACCTTCCTGATCGGCTGCCTGCCGACCACGGCGCAGATCGGTGTGGCCGCACCGGTTCTCCTGGTGCTGCTGCGGCTGCTGCAGGGCATCTCGGTCGGGGGCGAGTGGGGCGGTTCGGTGGTGCTCACCACCGAACACAGCTCGGCCCGCAGGCGCGGTCTGATGGGGAGCGCGACGATGACCGGGGCCTCGGCCGGTGTGCTGCTCGGCTTCGTGGCCTACGCGATCATGGTTCCGCTCTCCGGCGACGGGTTCATGACCTGGGGCTGGCGGGTGCCGTTCTGGGTGACCGTGGTGCTGTTCGCGCTCGCGTTCTACATGCGGCTCAAGGTCGACGAGACCCCCGTCATGAAGACGCTGCAGGCCGAGGCTCCCACCGAGCGGCGGGAGCTGCCGATCACGGCGCTGCTCACCCGCTACCCGGGGACCGTCATGCTCGCTGCCGGTGTGTTCGTCGGCGCGTTCATGCTGCAGCAGGTCATGATCAGCTTCTTCGTGTCCTACGGCGTGAGCGACCTCGGGCAGACCCAGTCGGCGATGATCAACGCCTCGATGATCGGCGTCGCGGTGTCGTTCGTGGCCATCCCGCTGGCCGGACTGCTCACGGATCGATTCGGCCGGCGCCGCGTGCTGCTGACCGGCATCGGCCTGCAGACCCTGAACTGCCTGCTGATCTGGCCGTTCCTCAACTCGGGGGACTACGGGCTGATCCTGACGAGCTTCTGCCTGGTGTTCCTGTTCCACTCGCTGTGCTATGCCCCGCTCGCCGCGCTGTATTCGGAGCTGTTCCCGAGCTCGATGCGCTACACCGGGGTGTCCATGGCGTACCAGGTGGCGTCCCTGATCGGTGGCTTCGGACCGCTGTTCGCGACGCTGCTCATCGGCGCCGGGCTGAGCCCGGTGTGGGTGATCGGCCTGCTTCTGGTGGGCATGCTGGTGTCCCTCGGCTGCGCCCTGGCCATGCCGCGGACCGATCACGTCGACCTCACCGAGGTCGGGGAGAAGCCGGCTCCCGCCGCCGTCGAGGAGACCACCCGCTGACCGCCGGGCCGCCGGGGCTCGTGGACACGAGGCCCGGCGGTCTACGGTCGTCGGGTCCACCGACCCCCGGAGCGGGCCACGATGACGTCGCACACGGCCGACCAGGGCCGCCGAACGGCCGCGTTCGCCGAGGCGGCTTCGGTGATCGCCCGCGAGTCCGACCTGTCGACCGTCCTGGACCTGCTGGCCTCCGAGGTCCGCGCGGTCACCGGGCTCCCGACCTGCGCGATCATCCTCGTCGACCCGGTCGACGAGTCACTGCGCCACGTCGGCCGCTCCGGGCTCCCCGCCGACTATCCGGCGCGCGTCGAAGAGGCCCGCCGCAACGGAGCCCCGATGGCGACGCTGGACGCCTACCGGGCCCGGCGGACCGTGATCGCCGCCGGGTCGAAGGCCCGGGTCCTCGGTGATCCGCGCTGGGCGCCCACCCAGAACATCGTGGCCGACAACGACTGGGACACCTTCATCGCCGTCCCGCTGATCGTGCGGGGAACCGCGATCGGGGTGATGACCGGCTTCAGCCCCGACCGCAGCGGTCCGACGCCGGAGGACGTGCAGTTCCTCGAGGTCATGGCCGATCATGCGGCGATCGCGGTGGACAACGCGCGGATGTCGGCCCAGCTCCAGCTCCGGGCCGCGGAGGGCGAGCGGCAACGGCTGGCCCGGGACCTGCACGATTCGGTGAACCAGGCGCTGTTCTCCCTCACCCTGCAGGCCCGTGGATTGCAACTGCGTCTCGACCGCACCGACGAGCCGGTCGACCGGGAGGCACTGGTCTCCGGCCTGGCGGAGCTCCGCGAGCTGGCCCAGGAGGCACTGGGGGAGATGCGTTCGCTGATCGAGCAGCGACGCCCCCGGGAACTGCGCGAGCGCGGACTGCTCTGCGCTCTCGACGCGCTGGCCGAATCGTGCGCCCGCACGACCGGCGTGTCGGTCGAGCTGTTCGCCCCCGAGGTCCTGCACCTGGATCCGGCCGTCGAGGAGGACCTCTTCCGGCTGGTCCAGGAGGGTCTGAACAACGTCGCCAAGCACGCCAGGGCGCGGACGGCCGTGGTCGAGGTGTCCGCCGCGGGTGCCGATCTCGTCGTCGAGGTGATCGACGACGGCGTCGGGCTGGGGGAGCCCTCGGGGGTCCGGGCGCACTTCGGCATGCAGACCATGCGGGAGCGCGCCACCCGGCACGGCGCCACACTGACGTTCGAACCGGGCCCCGACGGCGTCGGGACCCGGGTCCGTGTCCGGGTACCCGCGGCACTCGGCGGGGACTGACGCGAGCCGCGACATTCGTCCCGGTCCGCCGCGACCGCAGGCGCTCGTTCCCGCCCGGACCCTCACGTTGACTGACCGGGACAGAGGGGAGCGTCGTCGATGATCGCCGACACGGCAGGACGGATGGGCGACCCGCCCACGGTGCGCCTGCTCGCTGCCGAGGCGGCGGGCCTGCGGTTCGCCGACCTGCCACGCGACGCCGTGACGATCGTCGGGCTGTGCCTGCTGGACACGCTCGGCGTGGCACTGGCGGGGCGGGACGAGCCGGTGGTCCGGTTGATCCGTGAGGAGTTCGCCGGGGCCGGTGACGCCGCGTTGTGGGGCGGCGGGCGCACCGACCCGCAGACGGCCGCACTGGTCAACGGGTCCGCAGCGCACGTCCTCGACTTCGACGACTACGCCCCCGGATCCGGGCTGCACCCCTCGGCACCGCTGGTGCCCGCGCTCTGGTCCGCCGCCGCGGTGGCCGGGCGCGAGGTCACCGGCCGGGATCTGGTCACCGCCTACGTCGCCGGGTACGAGACGCAGGAGCGGTTGGGTCTGGTGCTCTGGCCATCGCACTACGACCGGGGTTTCCACACCACCGGGACCGCGGGCACCATCGGTGCCGCAGCGGCCGCGGCACATCTGCTCGGAGCGGACGAGGAGACGACGGCGGCCGCGCTCGGCCTCGCCGCGACCGACGCCGCCGGGGTCAAGGCGATGTTCGGGTCGATGGGCAAGGCCTACCACGCGGGCCGGGCCGCCGAGGCCGGGCTGCGGGCCGCCCGGCTGGCGGTGCGTGGCATGACCGTCGGCCGGGACGCACTCTTCGGTGACCAGGGCTTCGTCGCGGCGTCCTCCTCGGCCTCGGACCTCGGAGCCGCGCTGACACCGTTCGGCGAGCCGTGGCACGTCCTCGACGTGCTGCCCAAGCTCTATCCCTCCTGCTTCGGCACGCACGCCGCGATCCGGTGCGCGCTGGAGCTGCACCCGGCGCTGGACCCGGCCGGGGTCCGGGAGGTCACGCTGACGGTGCCGCCCGTGCTGCGCGACGTGTGCGCGATCGCCGCGCCCGCCACCGGGCTGGAGGGTAAGTTCAGCCTCGCCCACACCACCGCCGTCGCCCTGCTGGACGGCCGGATCACGCCGTCGTCGTTCACCGACGAACGGGTGCGGGCGACCGGCGGGCTCGGTGCTCGTGTCCGCCTCGAGTACGACGACCGGATCGCGCGGACCTCGACCGTGCTGCGGATCGTGCTCGACGACGGTCGCGTGCTCAGCGCCGAGTCCGATGCCGCCGACCGCCCCTGGAGCCACGCTCCCGAACAGATGCGCCCCCGCATCGAGGAGAAGACCCGCGCGCTCGTGCCGGCGGCGGACCGGCTCATCGCGGCCCTGCGCGACCTCCCCGACGCCCCCGTCCTCCCCGATCTTCCCGAGGTGAGCCCATGAGCAGCAGTACCGGCGAGCGGACGGATCCCGTCCTCGCCGACTTCCCGATCCGTCAGCGCGGTGCGTACCTGGAGAAGTTCGAGCCGGGGGAGACGTTCGCCCACCACTGGGGGCGCACGCTCTCCGCCGCGGACAACTCCGTGTTCAGCACCGCCCTGTGCAACTGGAACCCGATGCACCTCGACGCCGACTACGCCCGCGCGCACGGCCACACCGACGTCGTCGTCAACCCGATGCTCGTGCTGTGCACCGTGATCGGACTGTCGGTCGAGGATCTCAGCGAGAGCGGCGGACCCTTCCTCGGTATCGAGGAGTGCGCGTTCCCGATGCCGGTCCATCCCGGCGACACCCTCACCGCCACGTCCGAGGTCCTCGCGGTGCGCGGCTCCCGTAGCCGCCCCGACACCGGGATCGTCACGTGGCGCACGACCGGCCGCAACCAGCGGGGAGAGACCGTGTGCAGCTACGTCCGGAGCAATCTCGTCGCGAAGCGAGGCCCCCGGTGAGCGCGCTCGCGGGCCCCACGCTGCCGGCGCCCTGGTCCACACCGGAGCGGACCGCGCTGCAGGTCGAGGCACGCCGGTTCGCGCTCGACCGGCTCAAGCCGGTCGCCGACGAGCTGGATCCGCAGCGCGCGGACATCCCCGCGGACGTCCTCGGTGAGATGGGCCGCCACGGCTGGTTCGGGATCATGATCCCGGCCGAGGACGGTGGTCTGGGCGGCGGTGTGTTCGAGTACTGCCTGGTGTCCGAGGAGCTGGCGCGCGCCTGGCTCAGCGCGGCGAGCATCATCGCCAGGGCCCAGGGGCTCGGCACCGCCGTCGGTGACCCCCAACGCCGCCGGGAACTGTTGGCGCGCAGCGCACGCGGTGCGTGGATCGGGGCGGCCGCCTTCTCCGAGCCGGACGCCGGCTCGGACCTCGGGGGCGTGGCGACCACGGCGGTCCGGGACGGGGAGGACTACCTCGTCTCCGGGCACAAGCGGTGGTGCGGCAACGCGGTGGCTGCGGACTTCATCGTGGTGCTCTGCCGGATCGAGGGCGAGCCCGGACTGCGCACGCTGTTGCTGGAGAAGAAGCCGGGCGAGCTGCCACCGGGTGTCACCGCCACCCCGATCGACAAGATCGGTTACCACGGGATGACGACCTACGATCTCGTGCTCGACCGGGTGCGGGTCCCGGTGTCCGCCCGGGTGGAGGCGTTCGGGATGCCGGTCGCCCGGGGCGAGGGCTTCGCGGCGCTGGAACGCGGACTGAACATGGCCCGGGTGCAGACCGCGGCCCGCGCGGTGGGCGTCGCCCGGGCCGCGGTCGAGGACACCACGGCCTACCTGCAGCAGCGGGTGCAGTTCGGCCGGCCGATCGGGGAGTTCCAGGCGCTGCGTTTCGACCTCGCCACGATGGCCGCCAGGGTCGACCAGGCCCGGGCGTACTACCGGCAGGTCGCGGCGATGATGGACGCGGGCGAGCCCTGTGAGACCGAGGCCGCCATGGTCAAGCTCCTGGCCACCGAGATGGCCGCCGAGGTGACCGCCCAGGCGATCCAGCTGCACGGCGGCAATGGCTACACCACCGAGCACCAGGTGGAGCGCTACTGGCGCGACGCCCGGTTGACCACGATCTTCGAGGGGACGAGTCAGATCCAGCAGCTCATCATCAGCGACCGGATGCTCGGGCGGGTGCGGTCGTGAGCGCCGGGGACGTGCGGGGGCCGCTGGCCCGGCGGACGGGGGAGGGTACCTGGTTCGAGGACTTCCACCCCGGCGACCGCTGGCGGCACGCCCGGGGCGCCACGATCGACGAGGTCGAGAACCAGCTCCTCACCAAGATGGTCATGAACACCGCCCAGGAACACTGGAACGAGCACAGCATGGCCGACTCACCGTGGGGCGACAGCCGGATCGTGTTCGGCATGATCACCGGCTCGCTCACGGTCGGATTGACCAGCCAGGACACCGCGGAGAACGCACTCGCCGAGCTCGGACTCACCGGTATGCGATTCCGGGCCCCGGTGTTCCACGGTGACACGATCTACGCCTACACCGAGGTCCTCGCCGCTGATCCGGCCGATCGCGAGGACGCCGGAACCGTCCGGTTCCACCACTGGGGCGCCACCGCCGACGACCGGATCGTCTTCGAGTGCGAGCGCTCCGTCCTGATCAAACGCCGCAGCCACTGGTTCTCCCGATGAGAGGTGCCTCCGTGACCCGCCCCCTCCGTGCCCGCCGCTCCGAGCTGTCGGTGCCCGCCACCAGCGAGAAGATGATGGCCAAGGCTGCGGCGGGCGACGCCGACCTGGTCTTCCTCGATCTCGAGGACGCCGTCGCCCCCAACGCCAAGGCCTCCGCCCGCGCCGGCGCGGTCCGGGCCCTGCGCGGCCTGGACTGGGGCACCAAGACCCGTGCCGTGCGGATCAACGGCGTGCACACGCACTGGTGCCTCGACGACGTCGTCGACGTCGTCACCGGGGCGGGGGACGCGCTCGACGTCCTCATCGTGCCGAAGGTCAAGGCACCCCGCGACGTCTGGTTCGTCGACAGCCTGCTCACCCAGCTCGAGAGGAAGCTGGGCCTGGAGGCCGGCCGGATCGGGCTCGAGCTGCTGATCGAGGAGGTCGAGGCGCTGGCCCGGGTGGACGAGATCGCCGCCTGCTGCCCCCGGATCGAGGCCCTGATCCTCGGCGTGGGGGACCTCGCGGCCAGCCACGGCATGCGCGGCGCGCACATCGGCACCAGCACCGCCTACCCGGGCGACATCTGGCACTCCGCCCGCACCAGGATGATTGTCGCCGCGCGGGTGAACGGCCTGGACGCGATCGACGGTCCGTTCGGCGAGTTCCGCGACACCACCGCCTACACCGAGCAGGCCACCTGGGCCGCTGAGCTCGGCGCGGTGGGGAAGTGGGCGATCCACCCGAACCAGATCCGCCCGGCCAACGAGGTCTTCTCGCCCACAGCGGCGGATGTCGAGAAGGCTCGGAAGGTCGTGCACACGATGCGGGCCGCCGAGGAGGCCGGCGAGGGCGCGGTAGCCGTAGACGGGATGATGGTCGACGCGGCCACCGCCCGGATCTTCGAGGTCGTGCTGGAACGAGCGCGGCTGATCGGAGCCCTCCCCGAGGAGCCACAGCCCGACGAGTCGCAGCCGGACGGATCACAGCCGGTCGGGACACAGCCGGTCGGAGTGCTCCCGTGAGCCCCCTGCCCGGGACAAGCCCGGAGTTCCGGGACCTGGTCGACCAGCTCCGGGCGCGCCCCTTCGAAGCCGACACCCGCCCGGTCGCGGACCTGCGGGCGGGCTTCGAGCGGTTCGCCGCCCAGCTCGCCGATCCGCCGGAGGTGCACACCGAGCAGGTCGAGGCCAACGGGGTGCCGGCCGAGTGGGCCCGCCGGCCGGCGGGAACCACCCGTGGTGTGCTGCTCTACCTGCACGGGGGCGGCTTCACGATCGGGTCGGTGCCGGCCTTCCGGGACCTCTCGGCGCGGCTGGCGGTCCGTACCGGCTGCGCGGTCCTGACCGTGGAGTACCGGCGGGCGCCCGAGCACCGCTTCCCGGCCGCGCTCGACGACGCCGTCGCGGCCTACGAGTGGCTGCGGGCCGCGGGCGCGGGCCCGGTCGTCGTGGCGGGGGACTCCGCCGGTGGTGGGCTGGCCCTGTCGACCGCACTCGTCGCGCGCGACCGCGGGCTGGACCCGCCCGACGGACTGGCACTGATCTCGCCGCTGCTCGATCTCGCCCACACCGGCCGGTCGGTGCAGATGAACGCGCCGATCGACCCGATCGTCACCCCCGCCGGCAGTCACGCCTACGCCGAGCGCTACCTCGGAGCCGACGGTGATCCCTACGATCCGCTGGCCTCGCCGCTGTTCGCCGACCTCACCGGGCTACCTCCGACGTACGTGCAGGTGGGGACGACCGAGTGCCTGCTCGACGACGCGCTGCGGGCTGCCCGGCGGCTGCGGGACGCAGGCGTGGACACTGATCTCGACGTCTGGCCGGACATGCTCCACATCATGCCGTTCTTCGCCTCGCGGGTACCGGAGGGGGACGCGGCGCTGCAGGCTGTGGTGAACTTCGTCCGCTCCCGGACGGACGGAGACGCCCGATGACGGGGAGGACCCGGTGACCACGCCGGACCAGGTGCCGATCAGCACGCTGCTCGTGGACGACCACGCGGTCGTCCGGCGTGGGTTGCGCGCATTCCTCGACGCGGTACCCGGGATCGCGGTCGTCGGCGACTTCGGCGACGGACGGGCCGCACTCGAGCACCTGGCCCGGCAGGCGGCCCATCGGCACCCGCTCCCGGACGTCGTCCTGATGGACCTGATGATGCCGAGGCTCGGGGGCATCGACGCGATCGCGGCGGTCCGCGCGGCACACCCGAGTGTCAAAGTCATCGCGCTGACCAGCTACAACGACACCGAGCGGGCACGCGCCGCGTTGGAGGTGGGCGCCTCGGGCTACGTGCTCAAGGACGCCGACTCGGACGAGATCGCCACCGCGATCCGTGCCGCCGCGCGCGACGAGGTGCACCTCGACGCCAAGATCGCGCGTGCGCTGGCCCGATCGATGGGGGCCGGTCGGCCGGTGCACGATCTCACCGCCCGTGAGCGCGAGGTACTCGTGCTCGTCGCGGCAGGAAAGTCCAACCAGGACATCGCGACCACGCTGGTGATCAGCGAACGCACCGCCCGGACACACGTCAGCCACGTCATCGGCAAGCTCGGGCTCGAGTCGCGGGTCCAAGCCGCGCTGTGGGCCATCCGCAACGGGCTGGTGACCGTGGACTGAGGGGGCCGACCGGGACAGATGTCGCAGGTCGTCGCGTCCCGCGTCGCTTCGCCCGTCGTGCCCGGGGCAGTTGGCTGGGGGCATGGCACAACAGGCGGGGAACCTCCTCGTGGCCGACGCGGACCCGCGGGTCCGCCGGGCCCTGCGCACACTGGCGCGGGCGGCGGGCCCGTGGACAGTCGTCGAGGCGGCGGACGCCGAACAGGCGCACCGTGCGGCGCGTCCGACGGCCGCGGTGGTCGAGCCGCTGCTCCCGGCGCTCGCGCAGGGCTGCGCGCTCATCCGGGATCTCACCGGATGCGGGGTCCGGGTGCTGGCCCTCTCGTTGCGTGCCGAGTCCGAGCCCGCGGCGCGCGCGGCGGGCGCCACCGCGTTCCTGACCAAGAGCTGCACCCCCGAACACCTGCTCGAGGGGATCGAACGAATGCTGGCGGTGCCGGTCACGCGCAGAGCGTGACCGGCACCGGGGCACGACGGGGCAAGGAGGCACCGTGCCACTCGACACGACGACCACGGCCGGAGACCGGGTGATCTCCCCGGTGGCACGACGGATCCGGGACCGCGCCGCGGCGCAGCCCGATGCGGTGTGCCTGCGCTGGGAGTTCGACGGCGAACCCGTCGAGCTGACCTACCGACGGACCTGGGTCGGCGTCGAGGCGGCGGCGGAGGGGTTGCGTGGCAGAGGGATCGGGCCCCTGAACAAGGTGGCGGTGCTGAGCCCGAACGATCCACGCGTCGTCGTCGCGACGATCGCGGTTCTCACGGTCGGGGCGGCCTGGCTGCCCGTCAACTCCCGGGAGTCGGTGGACACGATCGCCGGTCTGCTCGAACAGTTCGGATGCGATCTGCTCGTGGTGCACCCGGATCTCCGTGCGGTCGCGACCGAGATCGCCGCCCGGGTGCCCGGGCTGGGCGGGGTCGTCGAGCTGGACCAGCTGAGCTCGGTCCCGGCCGATCGACCGGCTGCACGGGCGGGCGACGAGGCGGACCGCGAGCTGGCGGCGATCTTCCCGACCGGCGGGACCACCGGCCGGCCCAAGGGGGTCGCCTTCACCCACGAGCGGTTGGCGGCGATCGTCGACGCGTACGCGCAGGTCCAGGCCGTGCCCGGAGACGTCTACCTGGCCGCGGCCCCGTTGACCCACGTCGGCGGGCGGATCTGCCTGTCGGTCGTCGCGAGCGGTGGCGCGGTGGTGATCCTGCCGAGTTTCGACGAGACCGCGGTGCTCGCCGCGATCGACCGGCACCGCGTCACCACCCTCACCGTCACCCCCACGATGCTCTACCGGTTGCTGGACGCGCCGCACCGCGACTCCTACGACACCTCGTCGCTGCGCGCACTGGTCTACGGCGGCGCACCCACCGCGCTGAGCCGGATCCGGGAGGCCCTGGCGGTGTTCGGGCCGGTTCTGGAGGGTGGTTACGGGCAGACCGAGTCCCCGATGTTCATCACCCGGTTCCGCGCTGACGAGCATCTCGTCGACGGTGCCGCAGCACCGGACGTGCGGCTGCGCAGCGTCGGCAGGCCGACCGCCGTCAGCGAGGTCCGGATCGTCGATCCCGAGGGCGACGACCTCCCCGCCGGGGAGCCGGGCCGGATCCTGGTCCGCGGTGCGTTCACCATGGCCGGCTACTACCGGGACCCCGCAGCCACGGCGTCACGTACCGAGGCTGACGGTTTCCGCAGCACGGGCGACATCGGTTTCCTCGACGCCGACGGCTTCCTGACCCTGGTCGGCCGGGAGACCGACCTGATCATCACCGGTGGGTTCAACGTGTACCCGGCGGAGGTCGAGACCGTTGTCGCCGCCCAGCCCGGGGTGCGGGAGTGCGCGGTGTTCGGTCTCCCCGACCAGACCTGGGGGGAGGCGGTCGTCGCGGTGGTCAGCGCCGAGGAGGGGGCCGTCGTCGATCCCGGGGCCCTGCGCCGCGCGGTGCGTCCGCTGCTGGGCGGGGTCAAGACCCCCAAGCGGATCGAGGTGGTCGACGAGCTGCCGCGCAACGACAACGGCAAGATCCTCAAGCGAGTCCTGGTCGAGGAGCGGCAGGCATGAGCATCGACCTCACCGGCGTGCGCGCGCTGGTCACCGGCGCAGGCCGCGGCATCGGACGGGCCACCGCGCTGCGGCTGGCGGAGTGCGGCGCCGACGTCGCGGTGCTGGACCGGAACCCGGACTCTCGTGCCGAGGTGTCGGACGACGACGGCGAGCCGACCGCGCAGGTCGTGGCCGCGCTGGGCCGCCGCGGTCTCGGGATCCGGGCCGACCTGACCGACCGGTCCGCCGCCCGTGCCGCGGTCGATCGGGTCGTCGCGGAGTGGGGCGGCCTGGACGTGGTGGTGGCGGTCGCGGGTGGCGCGATCACCCCGTTCGCCCGCAGCGCAGCATCGGAGATCCCGGTCTCCGATGTCCGGACCCTGCTCGAGGTCAACCTGATGACCACGATCCACGTGTGCCAGGCCGCGGTGCCCGCGTTGCGGGCCTCGGCGGCGGCGGGCGGTGCGCCGAGCATCGTCACCACCTCGTCGTTGTCCGCGTCGGGGGTGATGCCGGGCGGGACGTTGTCCGGCTACGCGCTGGCCAAGGCCGCCGTCGTCCACTACACGCGGTCGCTGGCCGAGGAGCTCGGCCCGGAGGGGATCCGGGTCAACGCCGTCGCACCCGGCTACACCATGACCGAACGCGTCCGGGCCGAGTCGGTGCACACCGGATTCGCCGAGAAGGCCGCCGACAGCGCACTGCGCAGGCTGGGTACCCCGGAGGACGTCGCCGACGCCTACGTCTACCTGGTGTCCCCGATGGCCGCATACGTCACGGGACAGATCCTGGCGGTCGACGGGGCCACCCGGTTGACCTGATCCGCTTCGTCCGAGGAGGAAATGTATGCAGCGCAACGAGATCGACCTGTCCGGTCGGGTCGCGGTGGTGACCGGCGGCGCGAGCGGGATCGGGCTCGCGGTGACCCGTCGGTTCCTGGGGTCCGCAGCGCAGGTCGCCGTGTGGGACGTCGGCGACGTGCCCTCCGACCTGCCCGGCGAGGTACTGCGGGACCGGGTCGACGTCACCGATCTGGCGGCGGTCGAGGCCGCGACGGCCCGGGTGGTGGACCGGCTCGGCGGCGTCGACATCCTGGTCAACGCGGCCGGCATCGCCGACGGTACGTGGGTGGTGCAGGACTACCCGCCCGAGACCTGGCACCGTGAACTGGCCGTCAACCTCACCGGTGTCTTCCACACCTGCCGCACCGCGATTCCGCACATGCTCGCGGGTGGCTACGGCCGGATCGTGAACGTGTCGTCGATGGCGGCGAAAGACGGCAGCCCGAACCAGGCCGGCTACGTCGCGTCGAAGGCAGGGGTCCTCGCGCTGACCCGGACCATCGCACGTGAGGTCGCGGAGGCGAACATCGCCGTGAACGCGGTGACCCCGACGCTGTTCGACACCCCGCTGTTCCGGGACTGGGAGTCCCGTACTCCGCCGGAGGTGTCACAGTGGGCGGCGTCCAGGGTCCCGATGAAGCGGATCGGGCGTCCCGACGAGGCAGCGGCGATGATCGCCTGGATGGCGTCCGAGGAGTGTTCCTTCACCACCGGGATGACGTTCGACCTGTCCGGGGGCCGTGCCGTCTGGTGAGCGCCGGAACGGACGTCACGCCCGGCACGCCGACCGACGGCAGGAGCTGTCCCGTGCTTGCGACCGGGCGCCGACAACCTTGCGGGTCACCGGCCTCGCGGGTCACACCATGGCGTTCCCGCTGGCCGTCGACCCGGGCTCGGTGAGGTCCTGCACGACGTCCCAGTGCTCGACGATGCGGCCGTTCTCCAGCCGGAAGATGTCGACGATCACCACCGGACCGGGCCCCCACCCGTGCACGAGGCTGTGCGTGAACACGAGGTCGCCCTGGGCCGCGGTGCGCTGCGGCTCCCACGAGAACCCCTCCAGGCCGGGCACCACGGCCCGCAACGTGCCGAGGCCGTCGGGCATCTGCGGGCTGTGCTGCACGTACGGCTCGGCCCAGTAGCGGTCCAGCGCGGTGAGGTCCTTGTCGACGAAGAGCTCGCGCATCGCGGTGACCACGATCTCGGTGTTGCGCCTGGCCCGATCGTTCTCGGTGACGGTGTCGTCGGTCATGGTCGTGCCTCCGTGATGGTTCCGACGAGGTTGTACAGGATGCCGTCGACGGTGACGTTGGAGTACACCGTCGCGTTGGCGAAGTCCTCCACGTGCGTCACCGTGGCGCCGCTCGCTTCGGTCCACGAGTTCAGGTAGACGCCGTCGCGGATCCTCCTCAGGTCCAGCGTGACGGTCTCGGCGTGGCCGTCCGGCGCGAGCCCGCCGCCTTCCTGCACGACGAAGCTGCCCTGGGACGGCGAGTCGAAGGTGAACCGCACCTTCAGCGGGCTCAGATCGAAGTAGTAGGTCCGGCCGACCAGTTGCTCGGTCACGCGACCCCGGCCTCCTCGCGGACCGAGCCGAGGAACGGGTTCGGCGCCGCGTCGGCCTCCTCGGCGTGCGTCCGGAGCAGACCGGGCGGGGCACCCTCGGCGACGGACAGTCCCGAGCCCTGGTTCTCGTGGTCCGGCTGGATCGGGGGGCTGTTCTCGCGTCCGACGGGGAGATATCCCATGGGCTCGTCCTTCATGAGGAACACAGACACCGCGGTCCCTCGATGGCGGAGGGCGTGGCCGGGCTCTGTGGGGCTGATCGGGTGCCCGGAACGTACGGATGTCGTCGGTCGATCCGCATCGGTCGTCGTATCGGTCGGACGACCGCCCCGCACTACGCCGGTCGCGACTCCGCTCGCGCGGCGAGGGCCGTGTTCATCTCGGCGAAGCCCGCCTCGGCCGAACGCAGCATGCCGCGCAGAAGCGGTACGAGCAGTCCGGAGAAGCGCTCGGACTGGGTGAACCGGGTCGTGCCGGGGGAGAGCGGTTCGAGCTCGAACGAGTGCGCGCCGTCGACGATGCCGGGGAGCAGCAGACGGCCGAGCCAGCGAAGGCGCCGCTCGGGTTCCACCGTGGTCACGGTGGGGCGGAAGCTGTTCGGGCGTCCACCGGGAGGAACGATGGTGACGGCGAGCCGCGAACCCGTGATCAGATCCCCCTCGACCTTGGTCATGAAGGGGTTCCACTCCGGATAGGAGCCGGTGTCGGTGAAGACCGCCCACACACGATCCGCGGGTGCGTCGATGTCGATCGAGTGGCTGAGGGTGAGCACGGTGGTCCTCTCGCTCGGTGCATGCAGACGTGACGACGCTCATCCACCGGCAGCCCGGCGGATGAGCGGGTGAGGTCGTCCGGCGTCCCGACGACGGCGGGGGCGGCGGCCGTGCGCCCAGTGGACACCGTGCCGTAGCGGCATGGTCAATCGCCGGGAGGCCGCCTCCTCGGTTCCACGGCGCAATCGACCGGGGTGCGGATCTGCGACGGGCGCGGCGGCACCCGGCCGGCGCCGAGCCACCCGGCGGTGCGGCGCGGCGGTGCGGTGTGACGGCACGGTGTCACGTGGTGGCGCGGGAGGATCGCCGATGGTCCCGGATCAGCAGCGCACCGATCCCGATGACGAGCACCCCGAACGCGGCGGCGACGGCGGCGGGCAGCGGCGAGAGTGAGAGCCCGGCGTTCGCCACCAGGGCGATGACGAGCAGCGTCCAGAGCAGCGGTCGCGGCAGCGGGCGGGCGCCGGCGATCGGCACACCGGTGCTGCCTGTGCTGCCGGTGCTGTTGGTGACGTCGGTGGCTCCGGTGGTGTCGGGGCCTGCGTTCTCGTTGGTCACGTCCGTGTCCTCTCGGTGATCGGGCGGCCCGGCCGGCCGCGTGCTCCAGCCTGGCTCGGCAGGCGCTCGGCGGAGTCACCCGGAGGGACGCAGCCGGGCACCTCCGTCTTTCGATGCAGATCCGGCCCGGGCGGCTCTCGGCGCGGGCGGCGTACCGGATGATGAGCCGGGTCCCGGCGACGGCCGGGTGCTCGACCGGTGATCAGCGATCGTCCCGATGGGGGAGGCTTGCCCGTGTCCACCGCAGAACAGGCGCCGCTGCGGGTCGTGGGGGCCGTCGTGTGCGGGCTCGTCGCGACGGCCCTGCTGCTCGTTCTGCCGGTCGTCGCCGGCGCCGACGCGGGCCTCGATCCGGTGCCGCACCCCGGCGGGACCGGATGGTGGGTGGTCGCGGCTGTGCTGGTGGCCCAGGCGGTGACCCTGATGTGGGTGAGCCGGGCGCCAGCGGCGGTACTGATCGGGGTGACCGCGCTGCCGCTGCTCCTCGCATGGGCGGCGCCGGGTGGGGCCTACAGCCTGACCGCGGTCGTGCAGTTGGTCGCGGTGTTCCTCGCGGTCCTCGCCGCACGCCCGCTGCGACGACTGTGGGGGGTCCTGGCCGGTACCGGGCTGCTGCTGGCGACGGGTCAGTTCGGCAACGAGATCGGTGCGGGAGCCGAGGCCGGACCGGCTGCCGCGGGCGCGGTGTTCCAGGCACTCGTCGTCGTCGGGCTGCCGCTGCTGTTCGGGCTCGTCGTCGCGGCCCGGCGGGACGCGTCCGAGTCGCGTCGCAACGAGGTGCAGGCGCTGCGCCGCGAGCAGGACGCGTTGCTGGCCGCGGCGATGTCCCGGCAGCGCACGGCGCTCTCCCGGGAGCTGCACGACATCGCCGCCCATCACATGTCCGGCATCGCGATCATGGCCGCGGCGATCGACCGGCAGATCGACTCCGACACCGCAACGGCGAGACGGTCGGCGCGTCAGATCCGGGAGCACAGCCGCGCCGTCCTCGACGACCTGCGCCGGCTGGTCGGTCTGCTCCGCGAGGAGCCCGATGCCGACCGGCCGCCGGCGACCATCGAGGCGGTGGCCGCACTCGTCGAGACCCGGCGGGCGGCGGGCACCGAGGTCGATCTCGTCGTGTCCGACGAGGACGTCGATGCCGGACCGCTCGCGCAGCTGGTCGCCCACCGGATGGTGCAGGAGTCACTGGCGAACGCCGCGGTGCATGCGCCCGGAGCCCGCTGCACGGTCGAGATCGGTGCACCGCAGGACGGATGGCTCACGATCGCCGTGCGCAACGGGGTACCCACCGGACCCGATCCGGGCCCCGGCGGTGGGTTCGGGCTCCTCGGCATGGCGGAGCGGGCGCAGCTCGTCGGTGCCGACCTCACCCACGGGCCCACGACGGACGGCGGTTGGGAGGTCCGCCTACGGCTCCCGCTCGGCGAGACGGTCGGTACGGTGAACCCGACCGCGCCGTCCTCGGAGGCCCCTGCATGATCCGTGTCCTCATCGCCGACGATCAGCCGCTGGTGCGTGCCGGTCTGGCGTCGCTGATGGGGGCCGAACCCGACATCGACGTGGTCGGTGTCGCCGCCGACGGGACCAGTGCGCTCGAGATGGCCCGCGACCTGGTGCCCGACGTCGCCTGCCTCGACATCCGGATGCCGGGCCGTAGCGGCATCGATGTCGCCCGCGAGCTGTGCGCGCCGGGGACCGAGATCCCGGTGCTCGTCCTGACGACCTTCGATCTCGACGACTACGTGTTCGGGGCGCTGGAGGCCGGCGCGTCCGGTTTCCTCCTCAAGGACTCCGACCCCGACGACATCATCCGTGCGGTCCGCCAGGTCGCCGCCGGGCAGGGGACGATCGACCAGACCCTCACCCGCCGTATCCTGCGCGAGTTCGTGCACCGTCGGAGCCTGCAGCCGGTGACCGGCCGGCGGGCCGAGGAGCTGCTCACCCCGCGCGAGCACGAGATCCTGCTGTTGCTCGCCCAGGGAATGTCCAACGACGACATCGCCCGCACACTCGTGGTCGAGCAGTCGACGGTGAAGTCGCACCTGGCGCGGATGCTGCCGAAACTGGGGGTGACCTCCCGGCTGCAAGCGGTCGTCTGGGCCTACCAGAACCGTGTCGTCGATGTCCCCGGCGTCCGGGGCGCAGCGGGCTGACGAGGGGCGCCCTGCATCCTTCGATGCAGCTGCGCAGCTTCCATCGCCGGTGGCTCGTTCCGGGCCGGTGACCGGCCGAGGCTTCTCGGCATGGTCATTTCGACAGACAACCCGTCCAGGTCGCGGGGTGCGACCGGGCTCGCGGGGGCGATCCGGCGCAGCCCGTTGCTGAGCTTCTTCCTGCTCGCCAACCTCATGAGCTGGGTGGCGTGGACCCCCTACATCCTCTCCGAGAACGGGCTCGGTGTCTGGATCTACCGATTCCCCGACGTCCTGGGAACCAGCCAGATCCTCGGGGTGCTGCCCGGCGCGTATCTCGGTCCCATCGCCTCGGCGTTCCTGGTGACGGCGATCGCCGACGGCCGGCCCGGTCTGCGGCGCTGGATCGGGCGGATGTGGCGGTGGCGGGTCCGCCGGCACTGGTACGCGCTCACCCTGCTCGGGGTGCCGGTCGCGATGCTGGTGACCGGGTTCGTGTTCTCCGGCGGCCGGATCGTCATGCCGTCGCTGCTGGTGGTCGCGGTCTACGTGCCCGCCCTGCTGATCCAGATGATCACGACCGGGCTCGCCGAGGAGCCCGGCTGGCGCGACTTCGCGCTGCCCCGCCTGCAGCGCCGGT
The DNA here is from genome assembly GCF_003945385.1 of Pseudonocardia autotrophica. Classification (NCBI taxonomy): domain Bacteria; kingdom Bacillati; phylum Actinomycetota; class Actinomycetes; order Pseudonocardiales; family Pseudonocardiaceae; genus Pseudonocardia; species Pseudonocardia autotrophica. The sequence continues at coordinate 4,043,336 of NZ_AP018920.1, read as the reverse complement.
TCGGGCCGCTGGCCGGGACGATGGTGCTCGGTCCGCTGTGGGCGTTGTGGCACATGCCGCTGTTCGTCACCGACTGGGGCGGCTGGCCCGACGCGGACTGGACCCGGCCCGCCGCCTTCGTGCTGTTCTGCCTGACCTTCAACATCGTGATGACCTGGGTCTTCAACCGCACCGGTGAGAGCCTGCCGCTGGCGATGCTGCTGCACGTCAGTGTCAACAACTTCGCCTCGGTGGTGTGGTCGGAGATGTTCCCCGCGCTGGATGCGAACAGGTCGATGCAGGCCATGGCCGCCGGGAGCCTCGTCGTCGCGGTCGTGGTCCTGGTCGGTACCCGCGGTCGGCTCGGGTACGACCACCGGAACCCGGCGGCCCCGGTGTGACGACGGGGCCGCCGTGCGGTGCTGTGCGGTGCTGTGCAGAGCGGTGCTGTGCAGCGCGGTGCTGTGCTGTGCCGTGCAGAGCAGTGCCGTGCAGAGCGGTGCGGCGCGGTGCGTGGTGGAGGGATCAGCCCGCGAGACCGCTGAGATCGTCGGCGTCGAGCGGGAACTGGCCGCGCTCCAGGGCGAGCAGCGCCTTCTTGACCGGCAATCCACCGGCGTAGCCGGTGAGCGCCCCGCCGGCGGACACGATCCGGTGGCACGGGATCACCAGGAGAACCGGGTTGCGCGCGCAGGCCGCACCGGCGCGGCGGGGGCCGTCCTCGGTCAGGCCTGCTGCACGCGCGAGCTCCCCGTAGCTGCGGGTGTGCCCGTAGCCGATCGCGCACAGCTCGTCGAGGACCCGGCGGTGCTCCGGCTCGACCCCGGACAGGTCGACTGGCACCGTGAACGTGGTGCGGCGCCCGAGCAGGTACTCGCCGAGCTCGGCGACGGCCTGCTCGAGCAGCGCGTGCTCGGCGCCGGCGGGCTCGGGCCGCGGGTCGTGCGCGGCGGGGGCGGTCCGGCCCAGGCGCAGGCGGGTCAGACCCTGCGGGGAGGCCGAGAGGGTGATCGGGCCCAGGGTCGTGTGCTGGACGACGGTCGGGCGGGCGGTGGTGGCTGCGATCGACATGACGGGCGTGGTCCTCTCCGTGGGCGGCGGTCGGTGTCCGGGTGGTGGACGCGGATCGGGCCGTCGCGGGTGGTCACGATGCAGAACCCGGACCGCTCCGCCGGGTTGCAGCCGCACGGCCGGTGCCGGGCACGGCCGCCGTCAGGCGGCGGCCGGGCGGCAGGTGCGGCACGGCCGGTAGCCGGCGCGGCGGGCGTCGTCGAGGGTGCCGAAGCCGTGCCGGTGCGCCCGGGTGATCCGGCGGGCGTCGCGGCAGGTCGGAAAGCAGACGATCCCGGTGGTGTCGCTGGCCAGGAAGTGCACGCCCGCACGGGCCAGCGCCGCCAGCTCGGCGAGATCGGCGCCCTCCGCGGCGAGCAGCTCGGACTTGCGGTCCGGGCCGAACATGTAGCCACCGAGCGCCCCGTCGGAGCGGACGACCCGGTGGCAGGGCACGAGCAGCGGCAACGGATTGCAGGCCAGCACCGTGCCCACCGCGCGGACCGCGGTCGGGTGCCCGGCCTCCCGGGCGACCCAGGCATACGGGCGGACCTGCCCGGCCGGGATCCGCCGGGTCGCGGCGAGCACCGCCCGCTCGAACGGGCTGCCGGCGGCGAGATCCAGTTCCGGCCGGGCCGCGGCGGTGCCGCGCAGCGACGGGCCGACGCCCGCGGGCAGCCGCCGGGCCGGACGCAGCGGCCGGGCGAACCGGCTGCGGTACTCGGCGGCGAACGCGCCGTCGTCGGTGCCTGCGGCCGGTCGCAGGAACTGCGCGCCGTCGCCGGTGAACGCCACCCGGACGTCGCCGAGCCGGCTGGGGGCGCTCAACCACCGGGCGAACACCCGGTCGTCGAGCTCGGCCGGGGCAATGGTCCCGAGCCCGGACAGCGCGGCGAGCAGCGGATCGGGCTCGGTGGCTGCCCGTTCCGCGCCGGGATCGGCGGTGTCGCCGGGCCCGGCGGAGCGGGCGACGACGACGGCGCTCTGTCCGCCGTCGTGGACCGGCCGGCCGTTGCGGCGGGCCGGGAACGAGATCGTCGTCATCAGGTCCTCCTTTCGAGGGGACGCGGTCGTGGCGCCGCGGGTGCGGCCAGGACGGTGCGCAAAGCGGTGAGACCGCGCGAGACGTGCGACTTCGCGGTGCCCTCGGCGCAGCCGAGCACCTGCGCGACCTCGGAGGTCGGCAGCCCGTGCACGTGCCGGAGCACGACCGCGGTGCGCTGCGCCTCGGACAGCTCTCCGAGGGCGGTGCCGAGCGCGCGTTGCAGCTCTCCGCGCTCGGCCTGCTCGGCTGGGTCCGGCTCGATACTTCGATCCTCGGGCAGCGCCGCGTCGAACGGGTCGTGCCGTGGCGGGGGCGCCGGTCGACGGGCCGCGTCCCGGGCCCGGTTGCGTGCCGTGTTGCGCAGGATCACGAGCAGCCACGGGCGCACCCGCAGCCCCCGGATCCGCTCCGTCGAGTACCCGCAGAGCGCCCGGTAGGCGCGCAGCAGGGCGTCGGCGGCGAGGTCCTCGGCGTCGGCCGGGGTGCGGACGAAGCTGCGGGCCACCGAGAACAGCAGATCCCGATGGGCGTCGACCAGCTCGCCGAATCCGGCGTCGAGATCGGCCGCGAGGGCGCAGGCGACGGCGTCCGTGCCGTCGTCGTGCCCGGCGCCCGGGCCGATGTCGTCGTCGGTCATGGCGTGCAGAACACCACCGGGACGTGTCCGGTTGCAGCGATCTGCCGGTGGTAGTCGCAGCCGAGCGTGCCGTCGTCGGGCCCGCCGGGCCGCGGCGTCGTGCCGGGCGTCATCGTGCGTTGTGGAAGATGATGCCGAGCACGGTCCGGTTCCCGCTGTGCACGGCGCTGACCCCGTGCCGCATCTGGACCCGGTGCTCGCCCCGGGTACCGCGGCACGGCCGGTTGCGCACCGGGAAGATCACGGCCTGGCCCTGCCCCGGTCGCAGCACCATCGGTCGGGACTGCCGGCGCGGCCGTTGCTCGACGAACACGCTCTCGCCGCCGGTGAAGTCGACGTCCGGGCGGGACAGCATCACCAGGAACTGCAGCGGGAACGTCAGGTCGCCGTAGACGTCCTGGTGCAGGCAGTTGTAGCCGGAGGGGCCGTAACGGAGCACCAGCGGCGTCGGTTTCGTCTGCCCCCGCGCGGCACAGGCGTCCAGCAGGCTCTCCAGCGTCTCCGGCCAGCCGTCCTCACCGAGCCGGCGGGCCCAGTCGTTCGCGATCCGGGCCAGTGGCGGGTACAGCTCGGTGCGCAGGGTCTGTACCAGCTCGGGCAGCGGATCGGCGAAGTACCGGTAGCTGCCCTCGCCGAACGAGTGGCGGGCCATCCGGACGGTGGAGCGGAACCGGTCGTCCTCGTCGAACATCGCGGTGATCTCGTCGCACTGCACCGGTTCCAGCAGGGGCGGGGTCATGGCCGCGCCGTCGGCGTTCAGTGCCGCCGCCAGCCGGGACCAGTCGAGCGCGTGCAGATGCGGGCCCGCCGGGGCGGCTCCGGCATCGGCCGGGGTGGTGGTCATCTCCCTGCCTCCGTGTCGGTGAGGTGCGTTCGACGGTCCGGACCCCACCGTGGCTGATCCGGTTGCAGCCGGCCCGCCGGACCGGACGTGGCGTCCGATATCCGCCGGCCCGTCTCGGACGATCGGACAGGCGGTCCGGAGTCCGGGCCATGGCCGCGCCCGGACCCGGGCCGCGACGATCGACCGCATGAGCACAGAAGAGGCGGAGCAGCAGCGCACCCTCGTGGTGGTCGCCCATCCCGATCCCGGGTCGCTGACCCGGTCGGTCGCCCGCGCGGTCGCCGGGTCGCTGGAAGGGGCTGGTGCGGCCGTCGAGGTGGCGGACCTGGCGGGTGAGCGGTTCGATCCCGCGTTCACCATCGAGGACGTCCGCCACTACCACGGTGCCGCTCCGGCCCCGGCCGATGTCGTCGCCGAGCAGCAGCGGATCGACCGCGCGGACCGGGTGGTCCTGGTGTTCCCGGTGTACTGGTGGTCGATGCCGGCGCTGTTGAAGGGCTGGATCGACCGGGTGTACGTCAACGGCTGGGCGTTCGACCACTCGGTGGACGCCGGGATCACGCCCCGGCTGACCGGTACGTCCGTCCACCTGGTCGCCATCGCCGGGGGCGACGCCGACGGGTACCGGCGGCACGGTTACACCGAGGCACTGCGGGTGCAGATCGAGAGCGGGATCTTCGGGTTCTGCGGCGCGACCGTCGGGCCGGTGAACATGATCTTCGAGTCGGAGGCGACGACGGCGGCCACGTTCGCGGCGGAGGTCGAGTCGCTCGCCGGGGTCGTATCGGGGCCGGCCGTCGCCGCCGTCTGATCAGTGGAAGCGCAACGGCAGAGCGAGGAACCCGTTGTGCAGCACGGACGGATTGCGGACCGGCTCGCCGGCGACCTCCCAGCCCGAGAAGCGTTCCAGCAGCTCCTCGAGGAGGATCTGCGTCTCGAGCCGGGCCAGCGAGGAACCGGGGCACATGTGCGTACCGGCGCCGAAGGCCATCGACCGGTTCCGGGTCGAGCGCCGCACGTCGAACGTGTGCGGATCCGGGAAGACCGACGCGTCGTGGTTCGCCGCGGCGTAGAGCAGGTGCACGTACTGTCCGGCTCCGATCTCGACATCGTGGAGCACCGTGCCCGCGGTCGCGCGTCGGCTGTGCGCGATCACCGGGCTCATCCACCGCAGTGACTCGTGTACCGCTCCGGCGATCAACGAGGGCTCCTGGCACACCTGCTCCAGTTCGGCCGGGTGCCGGGCCAGGGCCCATGCCGTGCAGGACATCAGGTTGCGGGTCGTCTCGTTCCCGGCGACCAGCACTGCCATCGCCATCGCGAGCACGTTGAGGTCGGAGATCGCCTCCTGATCGAGCGAGGCGTCCACCAGCACCGAGAGGAGATCGGGGGTGCCGGTCGGACGGGTGCGCCGCTCGGCCAGCGCCTCGTACACGTAGTCGCGCAGCGGGACCAGCCCGGGCCGCACGGCGTCCAGCTCGGCCGATCCGCCGACCGGCGCTCCCATTTTCACCATCTCGTCGGTCCACTGCCGGATCGTCGCGATGTCGACGTCGTCGAGACCGAGGACCATCGCCACCACCCGGATCGGGAGCGGGACCGCCACCGACTCCAGGAAGTCGATCTCCCGGCCGGGCTCGATGGCGGAGACGATCTCCCTGGCGAAGGCGCGGATCCGCGGTTCGAGCCCGGCGATCACCGCGGGTGCGAACGCCGGCTGGATGACCCGCCGGAGCTCGTGATGGCGCGGTGGGTCGGTCGTGACGATGAGCTCGCTGTCCGGGGGGAAGAAGTCGACCGCGGTGTTGCGGCCGAACTTCGCGTCGTTGAGCATGATCCCGTCGGCGGTCGAGAACACGTTCGCCCGGCGCGAGACGTCCTGCACGTCGGCGTGCCTGCTGACGGCGAAGGCGTTGACCCGGGGGAGCCAGAGGACCGGCGCCTCCTCGTGCATGCGCTGGTAGACGGGGCCCGGATCGGCGAGGAAGAACGCGGGATCGTCGAGCCGGACGACGTCCTGCAGGTCCGGTCCCCGGTGTGTCTGCGGCACGGTGCACTCCTCGGTCAGGTCGGTCAGGTCGGACGGGATCAGGAGCTGCTCGGCCGGGGGATCCCGAGCCGGGAGTACGCGGCGTCGACGAGGCTGTTGTCGATGTAGCTCTGCGCACCCGGTCCTGCGATGTCCTCTGCCGAGAACTCATCACGTGTGGTGTCTCGCAGCGCATCCGGCTCGGTCGATCCGTCCGTCGGGAGGAAGGCGGGTTGCATGAGCTCCCACTCGGCGGCGAAGGCTTCCGGGTCCGGGTGCGCCTCCTGGAATTCCGGTGGCATGAGGCCGTGCACGACGCTCGCGTCGGTCTCCGCACGCACCCTGTCGAGGCCGGCGATCGTCGCGTCGACCAGATCCTGGGCCAGTTCCGGGTAGGTCTCCCGGAACTCCCGGCCCATCACGAGCCCGTTCCCGAGGATCCGTCCGGTCGCGGCCTCCGAGCTCGGCAGGTCGTTGGAGTTGTGGATCAGGTAGCCGTGGCCGTCCCGGATGCTCGTCGCGGCGCTCGCGACGTCCATGACGGCTGCGTCCACCCGTCCGCTCTGCAGCGCCGGGACCAGTGCGGTGATCGACCCGACCGCGATCCCGTTCTGGTCGGCCCAGTTCATGCCCCGGTCCTCGACGGTCGCGACCAGGGTCAGATGGCTCGCCCCGCCTTCCTGGGTGTACCCGAAGGTACCTCCGTCGTAGGCCCGCAGGTCGGTTCCGCGGTCCGCCTCGTGCGCCGCGGCCCCGATCAGGGCGGTACCGGGACCGATGAAGAAGTTCGAGACGTAGCTGATCGGCTGGTCCTGGACGGCGCCGCGCAGGCCCTGGGCGAAGTTGCAGATGCAGACGTCCGCGCCGCCGCCGACGACGGCGGTCAGGGCGTCCCCGCCGCGGCCGAACGAGGAGTAGGCGATCTCGGTGGCGTACCGCTCCTCGATCGCGGCGAGTTCGGGTGCGCCGGCCCAGAACGGGGCGTAGGCGGTGATGTAGTTGCCGACCACGGAGACGGTGACGCGGTCGGGCGCCGCGGGTCCGTCACCGGTGTCGGCCGGCGCGGCTGCACCGCAGCCGACCGCCATGGCGAGCGCGACCGAGCACACTGCCAGCCGCGAGAATCGACTCTTCTGGTTCACCATCACGTCCTTGTGATCGTCGTCGGAGAGGTTCAGAACTTGATCGAGAGACCCAGATCGATCGGCAGCGTGACGCCGGTGATGTAGCGGGATTCCTCCGACAGCAGGAACGCGACGGCCGATGTGACGTCCTGCACCTCGATCCACGGCTCACCGAGCGGATGCATCGCGGCCATCACGGGCCGGGCGTCGTCGACGGTGGGGGAGTCGAGATCGGGGCGGAAGATCCGGAAGAGGCGTTCGTTGTGCAGGAATTCGGTCGGGACGCTGGTCGGGCAGACACAGTTGGCGCGGATCCGGTGCGGTGCGAGATCGGCGGCCATACACCGCATCAGGCCGATCAGACCGGTCTTCGCCGCGGTGTAGGCGCCGAGGTTCGGCGCGGCCTTCAGCGCCGCGGCGGAGCTCGTGAGGACGATGGATCCGCCGCGCCCACCGTCGAGCATCGAGGGCACGGCAGCGGAGGCGGTGTTCCAGGCACCGGTCAGGTTCACGTCGATGCAGTCCTGCCAGGAGTCCTGTGGAATCTCCCAGAAGGGGAAGCTCTCGATCCCGATCCCGGCGTTCACGACGACCGAGGTGAGGTTCCCCAGCCGCTTCACCCCGTGCTCGACGACGTCGGTGACCGCGGCACGGTCCCGGGCGTCGGCCCGGGCGGCGTGGATCTGCCCGCCCGCCTGCTCCACCAGCGCGACCGTCTCGTCGAGATCGTCCTGGGTGGCCTGGCCGAACGGAACCGTCGGGTACTCCTGGAGCGCGTCGAAACCGATGATCGAGGCTCCTGCCTCGGCCAGCCGCAGCGCATGCGCGCGGCCCTGGCCACGGGCCACCCCGCTGATGAGGGCGACCTGCTGGTGTGTGGCTCGTGTCATGGTCGGTGGCCTTCCCCTCGGGGTGGACAGCGGAGCGGTACCCGGCAGCGGCCGGGCGGACATGGACACGCCGGCCCGCCCGCAGCGGCCGTGCGGGTGCACGGCCGCGGCGGGCCGTCCCCTGCCGCTCCGGTGACTGTGGGACGAGCGCGGTCAGGAGGAGTTGCGGCCGGCGAGCGCGCGGGACAGCAGGACCCGCGCGAGATGCCGCCGGTACTCCGGCGATCCCGAGGCGTCGCCCACCGGTGCGGTGTCCTGGTCGGCGAGTGCGGCGACCTGTGCCGGATCGGCTCCGGCGCGCAGCGCCTCCTCCGCCGCAGCGGCGCGCAGCGTGGTGGGACCCATGTTGACCAGTCCGATCCCGCCGGCGCCGGGTTCGGACTGGTAGGCGACACCGACGATCGCCCAGTCGATGCCGCGGCGGCGGAACTTCTGATAGCCCCACGGCGCGTCGCCGGTCCGCGGAACCCGCAGCTCGACGACCAGCTCGTCGGGCGCCAGCGCGGTCTCCAGGAATCCGGTGTAGAAGTGGTCGACCGGAACCGTGCGTCGCCCGCCGGGGCCGTCGACGACCACGGTCGCCCGCAGCGCCACGAGGGTGGCCGGCAGATCTGCGGACGGGTCGCCGTGGGCCACGGAGCCGCCGAGGGTGCCGCGATGCCGGATCTGGCAGTCACCGACCAGGCCTGCCGTGTGCGCCAGGAGCGGGACCTCCTCCCGGAGCAGGGCGGACAGCTCGAGATCGGAGTGCCGGGCGAGCGCGCCGAGGACCATCTCGTCGCCCTCGACCCGGATGTGGTCGAGATCGGGGATACCACCGAGGTCCACGAGGAGCTCGGGGGCGGCGAACCGCAGCTTCATGATCGGCAGCAGCGAGTGTCCGCCGGCGATCGCCTTGGCTTCCTCACCGTGCTCGGTGAGCAGGGAGATGGCCTCCTGGACGCTGGTGGCGCGGCGGTAGGCGAACGGAACCGGTGTCATCGGTCGGCCTCGATCTCCTGTGCGGCGGACAGCACGGCCGCGACGATGTTCTGGTAGCCGGTGCACCGGCAGAGGTTTCCCTTGAGCGCGGCGCGGACGGACTGCTCGTCGGTCGCCCGGCCCTCGTCTATCAGCGAGACCGATGCCATGACCATCCCGGGTGTGCAGAACCCGCACTGCAGGCCGTGGCAGCGCTGGAAGGCCGCCTGCACCGGATGGAGCACCTCGCCGTCGGCGAGATCCTCGATCGTGCGGACGTCCCGGCCCTGCCCCTGGACGGCGAGCATCGTGCAGGACTTCACCGATCGTCCGTCGACCAGGACGGTGCACGCGCCGCACGAGGTCGTCTCGCACCCGAGGTTGGTCCCGGTCAGCCCGAGACGCTCGCGCAGGACGTCGACCAGCAGCTCACGCGGCTCGAGCTCGACCTGGTGGGTCCGTCCGTTCACCGTGAGATCGAGGGTGACGGTCTCGGTGCTCTCGGTCATGGTCACTCCTCGTCCTGCAGCGCCTGCCACACCCGCATCGGGGTGAGAGGCAGGTCGATGTGGTGGATGCCCAGATGGGCGACGGCGTCGAGCACGGCGTTGTGCACGGCTGCGATGGACCCGGTCGTGCCGGCCTCACCGAGGCCCTTGGCGCCCAGCGGGTTGCGCGACGTCGGGGTCACCGTGTGCGCGGTGTCGTAGGAGATGAGGTCGGCGGCGCTGGGCATTCCGTACTCGGCGAACGAGGTGGTGGTGGGGTTACCCTCCTCGTCGAACAAGCTGGCCTCGAACAGCGCCTGTCCGATGCCGGCGGCGACGCCGCCGTGCACCTGCCCCTCGGCGAGCAGCGGGTTCACCACGACACCGCAGTCGTCGACGGCGACGAAGCGGCGCAGGGTGGTCATGCCGGTCTGCCGGTCCACCTCGACCACGGCGATGTGGGCCCCGAACGGCGAGGTGCCACTGCCCTGGTCGAACCCCGGGTCGGCGAACAGCCGGGGTGCCATCGACGGTGGCCGCCGGTCGTCGTCGGCGGCGGCGGCGGCGATCTCCGACCAGCTGAGCCCGCGGCCGGGCACACCTCGCACCACCAGCCCCTGCCCGTGGGCGACCTCGATGTCGTCGGGGGACGCCTCCAGCAGGTGGGCGGCGAGCTGGGTGGCCTGCTCGACGACCTCGTCGGCGGCCTTGCGTACCGCGGTGCCCCCGAGCTGCAGCGACCGCGAGCCGGACGTGCCCATCCCACGCGGGACGGTGGCGGTGTCGCTCTGTACGAACCGGACCTGCTCGACCGGAATCCCCATCTGCTCCGAGACGACCTGGGCGTAGACGGTCCAGTGACCCTGCCCGTGTGCCGAGGTCCCGGCGACCACGGTGGCGGTGCCGTCCTCGTCGACCTCGACCGAGGCGTACTCCGAACCCATGCCCGGCGTTCCCGCGGAGACCTCGACATAGCAGCTGACGCCGATGCCGAGGAGGATGTCGTCCCCGGCGGCGCGACGGTCGGACTGCTCGGCGCGCAACCCGTCGTAGCCGACGATGCGAAGGGCCTCGTCGAGGGGCTTGCCGAAGTCGGCCGAGTCGTACTCGGTGCCCATGATGTTGACGTAGGGGAACTTCTCGTTCGGGACGAAGTTGCGGCGACGGATCTCGACCGGGTCCAGCCCGAGCTCGACGGCCAGCCGGTCCACTGTCCGCTCCAGCGCGTGGATCGCCTCCGGTCGGCCCGCGCCGCGGAACGGGACGGTGGGGGAGGTGTTGGTGGCAACGCAGCGGACGACGTGCTGCGCGTGCGGAATGTCGTAGACCCCCGTCATGAGCCCGCGTGCGGTCATCGCCATCCCGATGCCGAGTCCGGGATAGGCCCCGACGTCGGTGAGGCTCGCGGATCGGATGCTGGTGATCCGTCCGTCCCCGGTCGCCTCCAGCGTGACGTCGAAGAGGTGGCCCCGGGCCTGCATCGTCAGCAGGTTCTCGCTGCGCGTCTGGGTCCAGCGCACGGGGCGGCCGAGGTGCCGCGCGACGGCCGCAATGAGGACGTAGTCCGGCTCAGCGGGGGTCTTGCCGCCGAATCCGCCGCCGACCGCGGGGCACACGACCCGCAGATCGGCCGGGTCCATCTGCAGCCAGCCGGCCATCAGCCCCTGCAGCACGTGCGGCATCTGGGTGGAGCACCAGACGGTCAGCCGACCACCGTCTCCGGGCACCGCGGCGACGGCCAGCGGCTCCATCGGGGCGACGGCCATCCGCGGGTGCGCGACCCGCTGGCTGACCTGAACCGGGGCTTCGATCCGCTCGCCCGCCTCGAACGGGATGTCGACCGCGACGTTGGTGCCCGTCGCCGGGAACAGCAACGGGGCGTCGGCCGCGGTCGCCGCGTCCGGATCGACCACCGCTTCGAGCGGGTCGTAGTCGATCTCGACCAGGTCGGCGGCGTCCCGGGCCTGGGTGAGGGTCTCGGCCACGACGACCGCGACGATGTCGCCGACGAACCGGACCACGTCCGAGGCGAGCGGCACCCGGTGGTACGCGGCGTCGATCAGCCGGCCGAACGAGGGAAAGAAGACCGCGGGCAGGTCCAGGTCCCGGTGGGTCAGCACGGCGACCACTCCGGGTGCCTTCTCGGCGTCGGTGGAATCCACTCCGGTGACCCGGGCGTGCACGACCGGCGAGCGGACGAACACCGCGTGCAGAGAGCCCGGGATGTCCAGGTCCGAGGTGAACCTGTCCCGGCCGGTCAGCAGACCGGGATCCTCGAGCCGCACCTGCCGGGCGCCGATGCCCGATGATGGGGCGACGGACGTCGATGTCACCGCTGACCTCCTTGTGAGCGTGTGTCGACCGGGTCGACGACAATCAGGCTAACAGTAATCATCAAAAACGATACGTCCGTTCAGGTCACGGTCGTCCCTTCCGGGTGTTCGGGCACTCGGGGTTCAGCGACGAGGCCCTCCTGTCGCAGTACCGGCAGCACCTCGTGTGCGAACAGGTGCAGGCCGGACCAGCCGATCTCGGGATCGCAGCCACCGGCGAGCGGATGGAACTCGATCCCGCCGTCGGGGCCGAGTTCCCTGGCGAGTCGCAGGCATTCCTCGGGGGTGACGATCCGGTGCGTGCCCGCTGCTCGCAGCTCGTCCACGTCGGCGGCCGCCCGGTACTGCGTGCCGGCACCGGCCTCCGCGAGCCACCCCGCGTACGAGCGTGCTTCGTGGAGCAGATGCGGACCCAGCTGTTGCCATGCGATGTCGGGATGGCGTGCGACGTGCAGGAACCGGCCGGACGGCATCGGCGGCGGCGGTCCGCCGGGGTGCACGCCGATGCGGGCGCACTCCGCGGCGTAGTCGGCGTAGAGGTCCGCCCGGGTCGGTTCGAAGCCGTCACACAGCCGGGCCGCCCGCAGAGCCGCCGCCCGGGAGGATCCGCCCAGTACCAGGGGAGGATGTGGCCGTTGCACCGGGCGCAGCGCCACCCGGGCGGGGCGGCCGCAGTAGTGGAACGGCTCGCCGGTCCAGGCGTCCTTCAGGGCCCGGATGCCGTCCTCCATCAGTGAGGGGCGCTCGCGCAGCGACCGGCCGAACATCGCGAACTCGGCGGCGACGTAGCCGCCTGCGATCACCAGCTCCAGGCGTCCCCCGCTGAGGACGTCGACGACGGCGGCGTCCTCGGCGATCCGGACCGGGTCGTGCAGTGGCAGGACGAGGGCTTTGGCGCGCAGTCGCACCCGGGAGGTGCGCGCGGCCGCGGCGGCGGCCACGGTCAGCGGTGCCGGGCAGTACCCGTCGGGGCTGCCGTGGTGTTCCAGGAAGCGCACGGTGTCGAAACCGGTCGCGTCGGCCCAGGCGCACTGGTCGAGCGCCGCCGCGTACAGGGCCTCGGCCGGGGCGCCGAAGGCCGGAGCTCGGAGGTCGAACTTCAAACCAAGGCGCATAGTGCGCATAGTTACCGGCGATGGGGCGACCTGGCAAGAGGCTCGGGCAGTACGTGCGGTGTCGATCCGGGTGGCCCTGCGTCGCCGGCCCGGGTGGGCGGGAGGTGCTCGGCCCGGTGAGCTGCCGGGCGTCATAGGGTGCCGGCTGGCCGATGACACGTCTCAGAATAGACAGGTAAACTGCTGAGCTTGCCTGATTAGATGTCCTGCTCGTATGCTCGGGCCATGGTTCCGACGCGTACACGCAGTGACGCTCCCGCTCTCGCCGTCCGGCTCGGCCTCGTCATGACCCGGCTGCGGGCGCGGCTGCGTCTCGAGCAGGCGTCGGTGACCACCGGGCAGACGATGTCGCAACTCTCGGTGCTCGGCCGGATCGGCGACAGCGGGCCGGTCACCGCGAGCGAGCTGGCTCAGGCCGAGCACGTGCGGGCCCAGTCGATCGCCGAGACCGTGACCACGCTCAAGAAGCAGGGGCTGGTCGAGGCCCGGCCGGATCCCGCCGACGGCCGAAAGTCCCTGCTGTCGGTCACCTCGGCCGGGCGGCAGCTGATCGACTCCATCGTCGACGTCCGTGGCGCCTGGCTGGCCCGCGCGATCGAGCAGCACGTCACCCCCGACGAGCGGGAAATTCTCGCCCAGGCGACCGAGATCCTCTCGCGGGTGGCCGACTCCCGGTCCGAGCCGCCGACCGGCGAGTCGTGGCGGGTGTGACCGGGGGCCGTCGAACCCCGTCCGCCGGCGCCACGGCGTTCAACCGGCGTTTCTCGCTCACCCTGGTCACCGCGGCCGTCCTCAATCCGGTCAACAGCTCGATCGTCGCGACCGCGCTGGTCCCCATCGGGGAATCGCTCGGGACCCCGGTGGGCCGGGTCGCCGTGCTGGTGACCGGCCTCTACATCGCGAGCGCGGTGGCGCAGCCCGCGATGGGGCGCTTCGCGCAGTGGTTCGGGCCCCGCCGGGTGTTCCTGGCCGGGGCGGTGGTCGTGGCGGTCGGCGGGGCCGTCGGTGCCCTCGCCCAGGACCTCACGACCCTGACGGTGGCGCGCGTGCTGATCGGCATCGGCACCTCGGCCGGGTTCCCCAGCGGGATGCTCATGATCAGGCGGCGGGCGGACGAGAGCGGCGAGCACCCGGGGAGGGTGCTGGGGACGCTGGTCGCCACCAGCCAGGTCACGGTGCTGCTCGGGCTGCCGCTGGGTGGGCTCCTGGTGTCGGCCGCCGGCTGGCGGGCGACGTTCTGGATCAACATCCCGCTGGCGGTGGCGTTGCTGGTGATGGCCTACTTCTGGCTGCCGTCCGACGACCGACCCGCCCGGCGCGGCGGGGTCCGCCGGCTGGCCGGCGAGCTGGACCTGCTGGGGATCGCGTTGTTCGGTACCGGTCTGACGTTGCTCGTGGGGTTTCTCGTGTCACTGCCGCAGGCGCACTGGGTCCTGTTGTGCGCGGCGCTGGTGGCCGGTGGGCTGCTGGTCGGGTGGGAGCTGCGAGCGGCCACCCCGCTGGTCGACCTGCGCGATCTGCTGGCCAACCGTGCGTTGCTCACGACCTACCTGCGCACCGCCGGTGGGATGCTGATGGCTTACACCGTCATGTACGGGTTGACCCAGTGGTTGCAGGGATCGCGTGGCCTCTCGGCCACGGTGGCCGGTCTGCTCATCGTGCCGATGAGCGCCGCCGGTGCCCTGGTGAGCGGGCCGGTCGCCCGTCGCGGGCTGGTGAAGGTGCCGCTGGTCGTCTCCGCGGTGCTCGGGGTGGGGATGGCGGTCGCGCTGCTCCTGCTGTCCGGTTCGACACCGATCGTCGTGGTCGTCGCCGTCACCACCGTCGTCGGCGTCGCGGTGGGTCTGGCCACCGTCGGCAATCAGGCCGCGGTGTTCGCGCAGGCCGACCGGGAGGACACCGGGGTGGCGGCGGGATTGATGCGCACCTCGGGCTACGTGGGTGCGATCGCATCGGGGAGCATCATCGCCGTCGCGTTCCGTGAAGGATCGAGTGATACCGGCCTGCACATCATCGCGGAGGTGCTGATCCCCGTGATGGTGGTGGTGCTGCTGCTCACGGTGTTCGAGCGGCACCTGCCACGGCGGTTGCCCGTCTCCGGCCGGGCGGCCGCGGAGCCGCCGGGCTCGCTCGGACCGGCCGGTCCCACCGGGAGGGAACCGGGCGGCCGGTCCGTCCACTGAGTGCGGGCCGGCCGCCCGGCTCCGTACCGGCGTCAGTCCGAGAGTCCGCCGCCCACACTGACCGCGGTCCCGTCCACGTAGGCCCCGGCCTCGCCGGCCAGGAAGGCCACCATGTTGGCCACTTCCTCGGGGAGTGAGAAACGCCCGGCGGTCAGGCGGTCGAAGGACTGCTCGAGCGCCGAGATCGACGCCGCGGACCCGTTGCCGGCGAGCCGGGACAACGCGTGCGGCCCCACCATCACCCCCGGGCAGACGGCGACCACGCCGACACCGGTGTCGCGCAGCTCCCGGGCGAGATTGCGGGTGAAGCCGATCGCCGCGGACTTGCACGCGTTGTAGACGGCCAGCCCGTCCAGGCTGATCTTCCCGCCCTCGGACGCGATCGTGATGATCCGCCCGCTGTCCTGGGCGAGCATGTGGTCTAGTGCGGCGCGGGTGGAGTAGAGGACGCCGACGAGATTGAGATCGACCAGCCGGCGCATGCCATCGGGTTCGAGTGCGCTGAACGGCCCGTGCAGCTTCAGGCCGCCGCCCGCGTTGTTGATCACGACGTCCAGTCCGCCCATCAGCTCGGCCGCCCGGCCGACGGTCGCGTGCACGTCATCCCAGTCGGTGACGTCGGCCTGCAGCGCGAACACCTCCGCATCCCACCGGTTCGCGGCCTCCTCCGCGACGTGCCGGGCGGCGGCGAGATCGACGTCGAGTGCGGTGACCCGCGCTCCGAGGGAGGCGAACCGGTGCACGACGGCCTGACCGAGGTCGGCGCCTCCGCCGCCGGTCACGACGACCCGCGTCCCGGTCAGCCGGGTCAGCTCGTCCAGGCTCGACCTGGCCTGGTGGAACGGAAGCCGGTCCAGGTGGAACCGGTTGACGACGTCCGGGGCGATGCCGTCCAGTTCGGTCACTGCACACTCCTCTGCATGATGGTGCGGACCGCCGCGGCGCGGAGGTCACGGGTGGGTCGGGCGCGGGCTCAGGCGGCGGACCAGCCGCCGTCCGCCGTGACGACGGCTCCGTTGACGTGCGACGCCTCGTCGCACCCGATCCACGAGACGACCGCGGCGATCTCGTCCGCCTGCGCCTTCGGCGCCATGGTCGCCTTGGCCAGCGAGGCTCGTTCGAAGGCCCAGCCGCCGCGGTCGGAGCGGGTGTGCATCTCGGAGTGCACCCTGCCCGGCAGTACCGCGTTGGAACGGACGTGCTGCGGGCCGTAGTAGTAGGCGATGCTCTTCACCAGTCCGAGCAGGCCGTGCTTCGTGGTCGCGTAGGCGAGTCCGGCGGGGCCGGCACCGAGCGATGCGCGGGAGCCGACGGCGACCATGGCACCGCCACCGCCCGCCAGCATGATCGGCAGCACCGCCCGGCACACCCGCATCGTGCCGGTCAGATTCACGTCCACGACCCGCTGCCAGGTGTCGTCGTCCAGGTCGCCGAGGGGAAGGTAGTTGTCCATCGCCCCGGCCACGCCGGCGAGCAGGTCGATCCGTGGCCCGGCGGCCTCGACGAGCGCGTCCACGTCCGCCTGGACGGAGACGTCGGCGGGGACGAGCCGGACGTCGAGCTGCTGCTGGTCGAAGTACGCCTGCGCCTCGCTCCGGGAGCGGGGGCTGACGTTGCACCCGACCACCGTCGCGCCCTCGCGGGCCAGCCGGGCTGCGACGGCCCGGCCGATGCCGCCGGCCGCGCCGGTCACGACGGCCACCTTGCCGGCATGCCGCTGCAGGTCCATCGGTGTGGCTCCCTCCTCGGGGGCGCGTGCCGGCGGAACGGGCGACGAATCGTGGCCGTCGCCGGGCGACGCGAGAACAATAGCTAGTTATTCTAGTCAGATTATTGATGCAGAGTCGACGTCCGGCACGGATGCCGGGCATTCCGAGGGGAGTGCAGCGATGGCGCTGGACAGCGCGAGGGTGGTCGTCGGCACCGGCCGCGGACGGCTGGAGATCGTCGAGGTCGCCCTTCCGGAGATCGGCGACGACGACGGGCTGGTGCTGGTCGAGACGAACGGCGTCTGCGGCTCCGACCTGGAGCTGCTGCACGGCGAGGAGCACGGCTACGAGCTGCCCATGATCCTCGGCCACGAGCCCGCCGGGCGGATCGTCGCACTCGGCGACGCCGCCGCGCGACGTCTCGGGCTGGCGGTCGGGGACCGGGTCGCCGTGAACTCGCAGCTGCGCTGCGGCAGCTGCGCCCAGTGCCGGGCCGGCGGGCGCTGCCGGACCTACCCGGGCACCTACGGGACGATGCCCGCGCGGGTGCCGCCCGGGCTGTGGGGCGGGTTCGCCACCCACCTCTACCTCGCGCCGGGGGCGACGGCGGTCCGCGTCGAGGAGTCGGTGACGACCGCTGAGCTGGCCTTTCACAATCCGCTCGCCAACGGTTTCGAGTGGGCGGTCGAGGCGGGAGGCGCGGGCGCGGGCGCCGAGGTCCTGGTGCTCGGCGCCGGTCCGCGCGGTATCGCCTGCGCCCTGGCCGCGTTGCACTCCGGCTCCCCACGGGTCGCGCTCACCGGATTGGCGCACGATCGGGCTCGGCTGGATCTCGCGCGGGAGCTCGGCGTGCAGCACACCCACGTGGCGGCCACCGCCGACCCCGCGGAGTTGCGGGACGCGCTCGGCGCGCATCGGGTCGTCGTCGACACGACTCCCGGTTCCGGTGTGGCCGTGCGTCAGGCGGTGGCCGCCGCCGCGCCCGGCGGCCGGGTGGTGCTCTGCGGTCTCAAGGGGCCCGGGGTGCGATTCGACGTCGACGTCGACGACCTGGTCCACCGCCGGCTCACCGTCGTCGCGCCGCCGAGCAAGACCCCCGGGTCGTTCCGGCGTGCGGTCGAGGCGCTCAACAGTGGCCGGATCCAGCTGGGGCCGATGGTCACCGCGAGCTATCCGCTCGACCGCACGGGGGAGGCCGTCGGGACTCTCACCTCGACCGACCCCGGTCGTGCCCTGCATGTCCGGGTCGATCCGCGGACGTGATCCGGCACTGGATCTAAATGCTTGTTATGATGAGCAGATTAAATGCGCCAGTTGGCGCTCGCTCCTTCGTCCGAACCCCGGAGGCTGCCGTGGCCAGTGTTGCCGCACCGCACGTCCCGATCGAGGATCCACAGTTCTATCTCGACGATCCGTGGCCGACGTTCGCCTGGATGCGCGAGAACGCGCCGTTCCACTACTACCCACCGCTCGACGCGTGCGTGCTCACCCGGCATGTGGACGTGAAGGAGGTGGCGAGCAGGGCGACCGAGTTCGTGAGCTCGCGCGGGATCTTCCTCAACGACTGGAAGTACGCCGATCACGGCGGCGGCGACCAGGACGAGACCCTGACCGACAGCTTCTTCCCCCGGGGTGGTGAGCAGGTCGGCACCACCGACCCGCCGCGGCACACCGAGCTCCGCCGGGTGATCGCGCCCGCCTTCGCGCCACGGGCACTGCGGCGGATGCAGGAGCGCCTCACCGTCGAGATCGAGACGATCCTCTCCGGCATCGTGCCCGGCGCGGTGACCGACTGGATGCCCTACGCCGGGCTGGTGCCGATCAAGGCTGCGACCACGCTGCTCGGCCTGCCGGACGCCGACGTCGGCCGGGTGCAGTTCTGGAGCGACGAACTGGAGAAGCTCGGCGGGGATCTCACCCTCGACGAGCTCCGGGCGGCGGCCGCGGAGTTCCACAGCCTGCAACAGTTCATCCTGGACAACGCCGAGGCGAAGCGCCGCGATCCCGGCGGCGAGGACCTGCTCTCGGTGCTGCTGGAGGCGGAGCTGGACGACGACAAACTCTCCGAGGCCAACGTCATCATGTTCGCGATGACGGTGCTGGCGGCCGGCAGCGACACCACCCGGGCGCTCCTCGCGGGACTCGTCCATCACCTCGCCCGGCACCCCGAGCAGTGGGAGATGCTGCGCGCGGACCGCTCGCTCGTGCCCCGGGCGATCGAGGAGACGCTGCGTTACGTCACCCCGGCCCGTGCCTTCGGCCGCACCGCCGTGGCCGACACGACCGTCAACGGCCGGGAGGTCGCGGCGGGGCAGCGGCTCTACCTCATGTACATGGCGGCGAACCGCGACGAGACGGTGTTCCCGGATCCGGGCCGCTTCGACATCACCCGCCAGGAGAGCACCCAGCACCTGGCACTGAGCACGGGTGCCCATGTGTGTGCCGGCGCCGCACTCGTGCGGCTGCAGGCGCCGCTGCTCGTCGAGGCGTTGCTCGACCGTTTCGCCGGGATCGAGGCGGCGGGCGAGGCCGTTCCGGTCCGGCACGTCATCCGGAACAGCTGGACCCGAATGCCGATGCGGTTCCGCACCTGACCCGGCTCCCGGTCGCAACGGCGGCCACTGCGCAGATCACGGCAGCGCGGCAGACGCGCTGCCCCGGAACCAGGAGGCCGGCAGATGACATCGGAGACGACGCGGTCGACGGCAGGGACACCGTCGACGCAGGATCCTCGGGAGTGGCTGGAGCTCACCGAGTACCGCGAGGTGGAGGAGGTGCTGCGCCGAGGGCGTGAGTTCCTGACCGGTGGCGGGCCTGCCGAGTCCGAGGACGTGCACGTCAGCCTGGTCGCGATCGACGGCCGGGAGCACCTGGCACGCCGGCGGGCGCTGATGCGGATGATCAACCCGAGCCGGCCGTGGGGGGCCGAGGGCACGCTGATCGACGAGGTCTTCGCCGAGGACATGGCCCGGCTCCGAGCAGGCGTCGAGCCGGTGGACGGGTTGGTGCACTTCGACCTGGTGGAGTTCCTGCGCGGGATCATCTGGCGATTCACCGCGAAGTTCGTCGGGATCGACGGGATCGACGACCAGGAACAGACCGCACGTTTCGTCGCGCTCGCGGTTCCGCTGGTGAACGGGATCGCGATCGAGTACGTGCCGGAGGACCGGCGGGACGAGGCCCGGGAGCAGGCCCGCCGGGCCCGTGCGGTGATCCGCGAGGACCTGTTCCTGCCGAGTCTGGAGCGGCGCCGAGCGCTCGTCGACGCCGGCACGCCGGACGACGAGCTGCCCGGCGACCTGCTCACGAGCCTGCTCCAGGCCGGCGCGAGCGATGAGTTGATCTTCACCGAGGCGGTCCAGCTGCTGGCCGCGTCGGTCAACAACCCGGTCCTGCAGTCCACGCTCGCGGTCGATGACCTGTTGCGCTGGCTGGAGTCCCACCCCGCCGACCGCGCCCGCATCGGGGAGCGGGACTTCCTCAACGCCGCGGTGAAGGAGACGCTGCGGCTGCACCGTGCCACCCGTCCCTACCTCACCCGGCGCGCCGCCACCGACGTCACGCTCGCGTCGACCGGCCGGTTCGTTCCCCAGGGCACCTGGATCGCCGGCTACCTGATGGACGCCGACCACGACCCGTCGGTCTTCGGGGACGACGCGCACGAGTACGACCCGCACCGCACGCTGGCCGATCCCGAGGTCGCGCGTTTCGGCCTGGCCTTCGGCGCCGGCCCGCACGTCTGCATCGGGCGACCGATGCTGTTGTGGGAGCAGGGGGACGAGCGGGCACAGGGCGTGCAGACGAAGGTGCTGCGGTTCCTGCTGGAGAGCGGTGTCCGGGCCGACCCGGACGGACAGCACCCGATGACCGGCGAGCGGGGCAGCCACCGCTTCACCCGCTACGACGTGGTCGTACCGGCCGATCCCGCATCCTGACCGGCGGCTGCGCCGGGCCGGCCCGGCGCAGCCGCCGTGCCCCGGTGGATCAGGGGCTCGCCGGCGCACGGCCCAGGAGGGTGAGCAGCTCCGCTCCCACCAGCTCCGGAACCTCCTCGGGCAGGTAGTGCCCGCAGTCGGCGCGCACCGCACGCAGGTCGGGGAAGTACCGGGGGTACTGGTCGGCGAAGGGATTGCCGGTGCGCTCGGGCAGCGCGGCGAGTTCGGGGAACCGGCCGAGCTGCTGGTTGCCGAAGACGAACGTCACCGGCCCGGGGTAGCGCTTGTGCCGGTCCTCGGGGCCGACGTCGTGGTACTCCGGCCACCATGGGTGCGCCTCGAACCCGTCCGGGTGCAGCCACATCGCGGCTACCTCGCGCTCGGACAGCGGCTGGTAGCGCTCACCGTGCGGTGCGGCGGGATCCGGGAGCACCCGGTGGATCGGCATCGCGTACCGGTAGTACTGGATCGCCGCCCGCTGGGACGCGGCGTCGAACGCGTCGGCGTAGTGCGCGAGATCGGACTCGGTGAGGAAGAACGGCAACGGCCGGGGCCCCGCTGCGACGGCGTAGGGATTGCCGGGGCGCCCGCCGAGCACGGTGGAGTCCCGCCCGCCGAGCCGCACCTCGACGAGCTCGCGGGCGTGTTGGGCGAGGAACTCCTCGGGCAGCGGCTCGGCCTTGAACCAGTACGGGTGTGTGATCGCCGGGGTGATCACCGTGGTGTTGCTGTCCAGCAACGCGAGCCGGGTGAACAGGTCCGGCCGGTCGATCGCGGCCTTGAAGGCGATCAGGCCGCCCCAGTCGTGCCCGACCAGGGTGACGTCGCGCAGGCCGAGTGCCGTGCAGAAGCGGACGACGTCGTCGGCGAGCAGGGCACGGCTCACCCTGGTGTGCGGCTTCCCGGTCCGGCCGAACCCGCGGGTGTCCATCGCATAGGCCGGATGGCCCGCCTCGGAAAGGGTGGTCAGCTGATGGCGGAAGCAGTGCGAGGTCTGCGGGAAGCCGTGCAGCAACACGACCGGGGGGCCGGTCCGGTCGGTGCCGGCCGCGAGTGCGTGCACCCGCAGCCCCGGTATCGGCACCCACACCGACGCGTGCGTGCGGGGCGTCGACCGGTGGTCGGGCCGTGCGCTCATCGGGCCGGGGCGGTGCCCGCGGCCGCGGTCGTGCTGGTCATGTGCTGCCTCGTCTCCGACGGGTGTGGCGCGGCCGGTCCCGGGTCGGGTCCGGCCGCGCCGTGTCGTGCAGGGGCTCAGGTCGCCGTGCGACGCGCGGCGCCGGGTGGATGCCTGCGCCCCGCGACCTCTGAGCCGGCGAGCCGTTCGAGCAGTGCCAGCGCGCCCCGCAGCCGGGACCGCTCCTCGGTGCTGAGCTCCTCGGCGAGGACGCTCACGATCCAGGCGTCCCGGACCTCGCGGTCGGTCCGGAGCTCGTCGCGGCCGCGGTCGGTGAGGTGGGCACGGACCCGCCTGCGGTCCTCGGGATCGCGTTCCCTGGCCACGAGTCCGCGCTGCTCGAGCGTCTCGAGGCTCGCCCAGACTGTCTGTACGCGCAGGCCCTGATCGTCCGCGAGCTCGCTCGCAGTGGCCAGGCCACGGCGAGCCAGCTCACTGAGCAGGGCGCTCTGCGACCAGGTCAGGGGGCTCCCGCTCTCGTAGCGCACCCGCCGGATGACCATGCCGGCGGCCTCACGGACCGCCGCGGCCAGCCCGGCGAGGTCGTCGGTGTCGTCCTCCATGGCGAGCCACGATGCCAGCTCGTCGATACCGGGCTGCGCGGGGACGCCCGCCGGAGGGACCCGCGCCGGCGTCACCAGTTGAGGGATTCGAGGACCAGACGCCGCAGGGTCCGCGGGTTGTGGTCGATCTGCCCGGTGCGGGCGTGCTGGACCGCCCAGTTGTTGAACAGCACGAGATCGTCGTTCGTGTAGTGGTGGGTGTAGATGTTGTCGTCGGCGTAGATCGCCGCGAACAGGGTCTGGATGAGCTCCTCGCCCCGCTCGGAGTGCACCCCGTACTCGACGATGTGGCTGGTGTTGAACTCGTTCACGAACAGCGCCCGCTCGCCGGTGTGCGGGACCGTGATCACCACGGGATGCTCGGCCGTCCGGATCGCGGACAGGTCGGCGTCGGCCGGGTAGTCGGCCAGCCGGACCCTTCGCTGCTCGGCCTCCTGCTCGTTCATGTCGAAGGCGTTGCAGGCGTGCAGGTCCTCGATCTCGTCCTTGATCTCCTGCGGCAGGTTCGCGTAGGCGCGGACCGTGTTGGCGAATGCGGTCGGCGGCGAGGTGGGGGAGACGTCCTGGGCATAGAGACAGGTGCCGGAGGCGACCGTCTCCCGGTACGCGCCGTCGTTGTGGAACAGCAGCCGGCGGCTGCCGGCGAGTGAGGGGTTGTCCTCGATGACGTTCGACAGGTACTCGACCTGGGCGCCCCACCGGAAGGTGTGCAGGTTCCCCAGGGTCATCACGAACCGGTCCTGGTCCTCGTCGCGCAGCTTCTGCCCGCGTACGAGGACCACGCCGCCACGGTCGAACGCCTCACGCAGGACGTCGACCTCGTCCGCGGCGAACGGTTGTGACATGTCCAGGTCCTGCAGCTCGACGCCGATGCTGTCGGTCAGGGGAACTGCCTTCATGGGAATCTCCCGGAGGTCGGGATCCGACCGGCAGGGGCCGGATCGTCGATACAGGATCAGGACCACTGAGGTTCAGTAGACCTGAGTGATGGCGACCGTACCGGCGCCCCTTCGCCGACGCAAACACAGGATGCCTGTTCACTAAGCCTGTGTATATTCCGCTCGCCACCGCTCGATGTCGAGGGCGACTCTCCCTTGTTCGGCGAGCTAATCATGCTTAGTATGATTATAAATAAGCCGGCCGATGACGCCCAGGAGGAACCGCATGGTGGTCACGACAGAGACCGCGGACCTGGTCCGCCTCGTCCAGACGTTCGCCACCGAGGTCGTGGCGCCGCGCGTCGCCGGTTACGACGCGGCCGAGCGACTCCCGCGCGACATCCTCGAGCAGATGCGCGATCTCGGTCTGTTCGGCGGGACCGTGCCCGAGGAGCTGGGCGGGGCCGGCCTGGACCACGTCACCTACGCCGCGGTGATCGAGGCGATGTCCACCGTGGACCACTGCCTGGGGGTGCTGATGAGCATGCCGTCGGCGCTGGTCGGGAGCGGATTGCTCGCGCACGGCACCCCTGAGCAGCAGAAGACCTGGCTGGTGCCGCTCGCGTCCGGCGAGATCTTCGGCGCGGCCGGGGTGACCGAGCCGCAGTCGGGTAGCGACGTGGCCGCGATGGAGACGACCTACCGCCGCGACGGCGACGGCTTCGTGATCCACGGTGCCAAGACCTGGATCACCAAC
Organism: Pseudonocardia autotrophica; assembly: GCF_003945385.1. Lineage (NCBI taxonomy): Bacteria > Bacillati > Actinomycetota > Actinomycetes > Pseudonocardiales > Pseudonocardiaceae > Pseudonocardia > Pseudonocardia autotrophica. The sequence goes on along the minus strand of NZ_AP018920.1, from coordinate 4,019,640 downwards.
ATCGACATCGCGAGCTTCGTCGTCACCTTCGCCACCGTCGACCGGTCCCGGGGGCGGGACGGTGTGAGCGCCTTCGTGATCCCGATCGACACCCCGGGCCTGACCACCGCGCCGTTCGCCGACAAGCTGGGATTCCGGCCGCTCTGCAGCGGTGAGGTCTCGCTCGACGAGGTCCGGGTCGGTCCGGATGCATTGCTCGGCACCGAGGGGCAGGGCTATCGGATCGCGATGGCCGCCGTCGAGCGGGGCCGGCTCTCGGTGGCCGCCCGCGCGGTAGGGATGGCCCAGGGCTGCCTGGACGACTGCGTGCGCTACTCCCGGGAGCGGGTGGTCGGTGGCACCGCCATCGCCGACCACCAGCTGACCCGCGCCAAGCTGGCCCAGATGGCGGTGGAGATCCAGGCGGCGCGGCTGCTCGTCCGCGACTGCGCGGCGGCGATGGACGCGGGATCGAGAGCCCGCACCGAGGCCAGCATGGCCAAGCTCTACGCCTCCGACGTCGCACAACGGGTGGCGACCGAGGCGGTCCAGATCCACGGCGCCTACGGCGTCTCCCCGGAGTTCCGGGTCGGCAGGGCTTACCGGGACGCGAAGGTGTTCCAGCTGGTCGAGGGCACGAACGAGGTCCACCGGTTGCTGCTCGCCCGCTCCCTGCTGGGCCCGAACCGCTGACATCCGCGATCGCTCCACCGGGCCGGCGACGGCCCGTGGCACGGAAGGAAACGCTGTGGCACCACGTGACACCGTCTGGCTCGACCTGCTCGACGTCGGATTCGAGCAGAGGTTCTACGACGTCGGGGGGATCCGGACCCGCTGCATCGAGGCGGGGGAGGGTCCGCCGATCGTCTTCCTGCACGGCGGCGGCGGCCACGCCGAGACCTGGGTGCGCAACCTGGGGCCGCACAGCCCACACCGGCGGTGCTACGCGATCGACATGCTCGGGCACGGGCACACCGATGCCCCGGCGGACGCCGGGTACACCACCGACGAGGTGATCGACCACGTCGTCCGGTTCCTCGACATCGCGGGCATCGACCGCGCGGACTTCTGCGGCGAGTCCTTCGGCGGACGGGTGTCGGCGTGGATGGCGATCCGGCATCCCGACCGGGTGGGCAAGCTCGTCCTGAACACCTCCGGCGGGCTGCCCGCCACCGGCGACCGGCATCAGGTCGACGTGCAGGACCTGCTCGCGCGCACCACCGCCTCGCTGGAGGCGGGGACCGAGGAGGCCGTCCGCTCCCGGATGGAGTGGTTGTTCGCCGATCCCGGCCGGGTCCCGGACGAGTTCATCGCGATCAGGCAGGCCATCTACCGCAGGCCCGGGATCAAGAACTCGCTGACCACACTGTTCAGCAGGCTCTTCGATCCCGCGGATGCGAAGCGGTACTGGCTCACGCCCGAGCGGCTCGCCGGGATCGACGCTCCGGCACTGGTGATCTGGAGCGACCACAACCCGATCCACTCCTGGCAGGACGCTCGCGAGGGTTTCTCGCACATCCCCGACGTCCGCTTCCATCTGGTCAAGGACGCGGCGCACTGGCCGCAGTGGGAGCAGCCGGACGAGTACAACACCGTGCAGGTGGACTTCCTGCGCGGCATCGAGTCCGCGAACGAGGGGGCGGCATGAGCCCGGTCTTCCGGCACGTCGTGCTGATGAAGTTCCGGTCCCCGCTGGACGCAGACCAGGCGGACCGGGTGACACGGGCCCTCGACGACCTGGGAGCGCAGAGCCCGACCGTGCGGGCCATCAGCCACGGCCCGGACCTCGGGGTCCGGGCCGGTGGGCACGACTACGCACTGGTCGCCGACTTCGATGACGCACAGGGCTGGCAGGCCTACAGCGCGCATCCGGCCCACGACGTCGTCCGATCGGTGATGAAGGATCTCGTGGAGTCGCAGGTCGCCTGCCAGTTCGCCGTCGGTGACCCGGGCGACGGCGCATGAGCCGCTCCGCGGACCGCGCCGGGCTGCAGTTCGTCGGCGGTCACTGGATCGCCTCGACCGGCACCGGCACCGTCGCGGTGGAGAACCCGGCGACCACCGAGGTGCTGACCCGGGTGTGCCGGGGCACGCCGGACGACGTCGACGCGGCGGTGGCCGCAGCGGCCGCGGCCGCACCGATGTGGGCGGCGACAGCGCTCGACGAGCGGATCGCCGTCGTCCGACGCGCCGCCGCCCTGCTCGAGGAGCGGGCGGAGGAGATCGCGCGCACCGTCACCGCAGAGGTCGGCACGCCGCTGGAGGTCTCCCGGGCCGTCCAGGTCGGCCGTCCGATCCAGGTGCTCCGGGCGCTGGTGGACGCGGCGCCGCTGGTCCGGTGGATCGAGCAGATCGACGCGGCCCTCGTGGTCCGCGGGCCGCTGGGCGTCGTCGCGGCCGTCACCCCGTGGAACGTCCCGCTGCACCAGAGCGTCGCCAAGATCGGCGCGGCACTGCTGGCCGGGTGCACCGTGGTGCACAAGCCGTCCGAGGTCGCTCCGTCGAGCGCCTACGCGCTGGCCGATGCACTGGCGGAGGCAGGGCTCCCTGCCGGTGCCCACAACGTGATCACGGGACTGGGGGAGACGGTCGGGGAGGCGCTCGCCTGCCATCCCGGGATCGACGGGATCTCGTTCACCGGCTCGACGGCCGTCGGCAGGCGGATCGGGGCCGTCGCCGCGCAGAACATCACGCGGGTGGCCCTGGAGCTCGGGGGGAAGGGACCATCGATCGTCCTGCGTGGGGCGGATGTCGCGGCTGCGGCCGTCGCGACCGCCGCCCGCTGCTTCACGAACTCCGGTCAGATCTGTGCGGCCCTGTCCCGGCTGATCGTGCCGCGCGAGGAACTCGCGGTCGCCGAGCAGGCGCTGTCCGCCCACGTCGGGCGGCAGCGGCTGGGCGATCCGCTGGATCCCGCGACCACACTCGGCCCGCTCGTGTCCGGTGCCCAGCGTGCGAGGGTGCGGACGTTGATCGAGGCCGCCGTGGGCGACGGGGCCCGGGTGGTCGCCGGAGGGCCGGACGCGATCGTGCCGGAGACCGGGTACTTCGTGGCGCCCACGGTCCTGTCCGACGTGCACCCGGCGATGCCGATCGCCCGCACCGAGGTCTTCGGCCCGGTGCTGTGCGTGCTGCCCTACGAGACCGAGGACGAGGCCGTCGAGATCGCAGACGACAGCGAGTACGGCCTGGTCGGAGCGGTGTTCGGGGCCGACGACGAGCACGCCGCGATGGTGGCGTCCCGGCTGCGTCTGGGCATGGTCGGGGTGAACGGGGGCCGGCTCGACGTGCGGGCACCGTTCGGTGGGCACCGCCGATCCGGCATCGGTCGTGAGTTCGGCGTGCACGGGATCGAGGAGTTCCTGGAGACCACGACGATGAATTTCGCGGCCGCCGACCGGATCGTCCGTCCGGCCGTCTGACGGCCTGCGCCGTCACCAGAGCAAAGGAGGCGACACCACGTGTCCACCGCACAACCGGGGCCGCGCATCATCTGGCACGCCGGGTTCATCGTCGACGACCTCGACGCCGCGAAGGCCGAGCTGACCGCCGGGATCGGCCTGACCTGGGCGCCCGACCACGACATCCGCGGGCAGCGGCTCGACGGCCCGGACGGGCAGAGCTGGACGCTGGACTCGCGGGTCTGTTTCTCCACCGATCTTCCGCTCTCGGTCGAGCTGATCGAGCCGACCGCGGGGACCCCGAACGTCCGCCGGGGTGGATCGGCGTTCCATCACCTCGGCTACTGGGACACCGATCTCGTGGCGGAGGAGCACCGGCTGGCCGAGCTCGGCTACGGCTGCGTGATGTTCCGCGACGATCCGGAACAGGCCCTGCGCCGGATCCTGGTCACCGAGGGGCCCTACGACATCCTGCTCGAAGCCACCAACGCCCTGGTGAAGCGGCCGGGCCTGGAGGCCTTCTACCCGGAGGGACATCGATGATCTGGCACATCGCCTTCGCCGTCGACGATCTCGAGGAGGGGATGGCCGCGTTCGGCGATGCGCTGAACCTGAGCTGGAACCCGATCAAGAACTTCGAGGGGCGCAACGTGCACGCCGACGGTACGCCGTTCACGTTGCGGACCCGGCTGACCTTCGCCACCGCCGGACCGTGCGCGCTGGAGCTCTTCGAGTCCGTCCCGGGGACGCCGAACGAGCCGGCCCGGGGCACCGTGTTCCATCACATGGGCTACTGGACCGAGAACGTCGCCACCGAACGGGAGCGGCTCGAGCAGTGCGGCTGGTTCCACGCCGGCGGGCCGACCGAGGTGGAGTCACGCGCTGCGTTCTTCTCCAGCAGGCTGGGGGTGTTCTTCGAGGCCTGCAACGTCACCATCGACCGTCCGGGGCTGGAACGGTACTACCCCCTCCGGGCTCCCGGCGCCTGACTCCGGGACGGGGGCGTGCGCCGAGTTGACGGCGGCGCACGCCCTCTTTAATATGCACATGATATACATCACTGGGTGTCGATGACGATGCTCTGCGTGCTGCGGTGGTGCCCGTCCCCGGGTTCCCGGACGGTGGCGCGAGGAGTGCTCGGCTGTCCGCCCGGCCCGATCCGCTCCACCCGGAGGTACCGCACCGTGACCGACGCCGCCAGTCACCGCCAGCCGCTATTCGATGGTCTCGACCGTCTCAAGCTCGGCGTGTTCCACATGAACTGCACCCGTGGAGCCACCCCGTCGACCGCCGAGGGCACCATCTCACCGCTCGACTGGGGGCAGCAGGTCCGGATCGCCCGGCTCGCCGAGGACGCGGGCCTCGACGCCTTCATCCCGATCGCCCGGTGGCGGGGCTACGGCGGGCCGTCGGGCTTCAACGACGAGCAGTACGAGCCGATCCCGTGGGCCGCGGGGCTGAGCGCGCTCACCGAGCGCATCGCGGTCTTCGCCACCGCGCACGTCCCGCTCATCCACCCGGTCCGGCTGGCCAAGGAGGTCGCGACGATCGACCACATCTCCGGCGGCCGGTTCTGCCTGAACGTGGTGGCCGGCTGGAACAAGCGCGAGCTGGACATGTTCGGCGTCGACCTCGTCCCGCAGGAGGAGCGTTACGAGGTCGCGGCGGAGTGGACCAGCTTCCTGGAGCGGCTCTGGGCCGAGGACGAGGAGTTCGACGTCGCCGGGAAGTACTTCCGGGCCGAGCGGGTGCTCAGTGCGCCGAAGCCGATCCAGCGACCCCGGGTGCCGATCATGAGCGCTGGATCGAGCCCTGCCGGGATCGCCTTCGCCGCCGCGCACGCCGACATCTGCTTCGCGGCCGCGAACTCCCCGGAGGACCTGCAGCCGCTGGTCGCGCGGATCAAGGAGGCCGCGGCGGAGCGCGGCCGGACGGTGTCGGTGTGGACCCAGGCCGGCGTGCTGTGTGGCGAGACCGAGGCCGAGGCCACCCGCCGGTACGAGCACGTGGTGCGCGAGCAGGGCGACCTGGAGGCCGTGACCAACCAGATGACCATGCTGATGGGCGGCGACAGCCGGACGCTCGACTTCGCGCTCGATCCGGCCATGCTGGAGCGGATGGTGGCGATGCAGCACGCCTACCAGCTGTTCGGCACGCCCGAGCAGATCGTCAAGGAGATGCAGCAGCTGGCGGACATCGGCATCGACGGCCTCGCCCTGATGTGGCCGGACTACGAACGCGGGATCTCCGAGTTCCGCGACCAGGTGCTGCCACTCGCGGTGCAGGCCGGACTCCGGGCCGGTGCGCAGGTGCAGCGATGAGCGCCCCCGCCGAGGTCGTCGCGGCCTTCTTCGACGACGTCAACGCCGGTGAGTTCGGGTCGGCCTTCGGGCGGATGGCGCCGGACGCGGAGTTCTGGATCGCCGGCCGTGAGTGGTCGGTCGGCGGAACCTACGACCGGGACGGGGCCCTCGCGGTGGTCGGCAGCAGGATCGGCCCGGCGCTGGCCGGGCCGCTGCAGATCGCCGTGCGCGGGGTGACGGCCGACGGCGAGCGGGTCGCCGTCGAGGCCGACGTGACCGCGCCGACCCGGGACGGGCGTCGTTACGAGAACCAGTACCACTTCCTGTTCGTCGTCCGGGACGACGTGATCGTCACCGTGAAGGAGTACCAGGACACGCTGCACGCGAGCCTGCTGATCTGTCCCTGATCTCCGTTGTCCGGAGTCGTGTGGGCACCCGGCCACCGGTCGCCCGTCCAGCGCCCCGGGATGATGACGGCGAGAAACGATGCTTATGATGTGACGATCATCGGTTCCGCGGTGCCGGTCCGATGTCGGACCAGCACCGCGGGACCGACGGCAGCAGGTGTCGAGGGGGATGGGAATGGCTGGTCCGGCCGCCCGGGCGATGAAGCAGTCCGAGATCGTGGCGAGGCAGATCGTCGCGCAGATCCTCGGGGACCGCCTCGCCGAAGGGACCAGGCTGCCGACGGAGCGCGCGATGCTCGAGACCTACCAGGTCGGGCGGAGCACCCTGCGTGAGGCACTGCGGATGCTGGAGAGCCGGGGGATCCTCAGTATCCGCACAGGGCGTGACGGGGGGCCGGTCGTGCGGCGGCCACGAGCGTCCGACCTCGGCGAGGCGATGACCCTCATCCTGCAGTTCGAGGGGATCGAGTTCGCCGAGGTGTTCGCGGCCCGCCAGGCGCTGGAGCCGATCCTCGCCGGGCTGGCCGCGGAGCACGCCGAACACTCCGAGCTGGAGGAGCTGCGCGGGTGCGTGGACCGGATGGCGTCGTCGCTCGACGAGTCGGCGGTGTTCCACGCGGAGAACCTGCGCTTCCACGAGCTCGTCGCGCGGGCGGCCGGGAGTCCGGTGCTGGAACTGATCAGCCACGCGGTCGAGTGGGTGGCCGACGGCATCGCCTTCGGGGCGGTGGACGCCGGCTTCAGCCAGGGAGCGCGCCAGGTGGCGCTGACCTGGCACGAGCGCATCCACGCTGCGATCGCCGCCGGTGACGCGGTGGCCGCGACCGCAGCGATGGAAGGTCACCTGGAGGACTCCCGCGAGGCGTGGATGTCGCGCTACAGCGACCTGACCCAGCGGCTCGTCGAGTGGACGCCGCTCACCGAGGCACCCGCCTGACCGGTACCCGGGTGGTCGGTCAGTCCGCGCGACGCGCCCCGGCCCGGTGGCCCCGGAGCTCCCCGGGCCGGTCCCGGACCCGGGCCGGCACCACAGCGACCAGCTCGTCGGCGGCAGCGGCAGCGGCATCCGCGTCGCCACGCTCCACCGCGTCGTACAGCCGGTGGTGCAGCCGGGTGACCTCGACCCGGTCCGCTCGCAGGTCGCGCCCACCGGTGGGCGCACGGTCGGCCCGTACCCCGTCCAGCACCGAGTTCAGGGTGCTCAGCAGCATCGCCAGCACCGGGTTCTGCGCCGATCCCAGCAGGATGGCGTGGAACCGGCGGCATTCCTCCTCGAACACCGGGATCTGCTCGACGTAGAGGTCCATCCGGTCGAGGCATTCGCGCATGGCAGCGAGCTCGACGGTGGTCACCTGCCCGGCTGCGATGCGGACGAGGCGGGGGAACAGCGCGCGCTCGGCGGCCGAGATCTGCTCCGGGGCGACCCGGTTGAACCGGAGGACCAGGTCCATCGACTCGCCGAGGTCGGACGGCCGCGGGTGCCGCACCACCGGACCGCCCTCACGGCCGGTCTTGATGGTGAGTACCCCGCGGCTCTCCAGCAGCCGCAGCGCCTCACGCAGGGTGCTGCGCCCGACCCGGTACTCCTCGATCATCGTCTTCTCCGGCGGCAGGCGGGCGCCCTCGGCCAGTCCGTCGGCGATGATCTGCCGGGAGAGTTGGCGCGCGACGATCTCCGACTGCTTCATCGCCCGGCGAGCGGGTCCTGGCACCTGTGACCTCCCCAGCGGGGGCAGGAGGCTGCCCGCCCGCAGTACGTGGCCGGGCGCGGGCCCGACCGGTTCGCCCCGCCGTGGCGGTGATCCGATCATTGTGCCAGGTGGGAGGGGGACGACACCGGGTGCCACGCAGAGCCCGGGCGCGCTCAGGGACCGTTGAGCACGTCGGTGGTGTGTTCGCCGATGGTGGGGGCCGGGCGCGGGTCGTCGAGGGGCAGGCCGTCGAACAGGAAGGGCGCTCGCACCCGGCGCACGGCACCCTCGGTGGGGTGCTGCTCGACGACGACGGTCCCGGCCTTCAGCAGATGCGGATCGGTGAGCAGGTCGTCGAACGAGTGCACCCGGCTCGCCGGGACGTCGAGCCGCTCGAAGATCTCCAGCCACTCGCCGGTCGTCCGGCCCAGCAGCTGCTCGGCCAGCCAGCCGTACACCTCGTCGATGTGCAGCGACCGGCCGGCCACCGTGGTGTAGGACGGATCGGCGGCCAGGTCCTCCCGGCCGAGCCAGTCCAGGAACGCCGACCAGTGCCGGTCGGTGTAGAGCATGACGCCGACGTGACCGTCGGCGGTGCGGTAGGGCCGGCGTGACGGTGACATGGTCCGCGGGTACAGCGGCGGGCCCTGCGGTGGTTCGAAGGTCAGCCCGCCCAGCTGCTCCACCGTGGTGTATGCGACCATCGTCTCGAACATCGGGATCCGCACCGACCGTGACGGATGGCCGGTGGTGCGCCCCAGCAGCGCGGCACACACCGCCAGCGCGGCGTAGAGCCCCGCGGTCTTGTCCGCCACCGCGGAGCGCACGTACTCGGGTTCCTCCCCGCGCCCCTGCACCCAGGCCAGGCCGGAGATCGATTGGGTGGTGTCGTCGTAGGCCGGACGGTCCTCGTAGGGGCCGGGGCCGTAGCCGACGATCTCGCACAGCAGCGCCTCGGACCCGGCCGCAGCCAGCCCCGCCTCGGTGAGCCGGATGCGGGCGGCCGCTGCCGGGCGCATGTTGTGCACCACCGCGTCGTAGCGGGGGAGCAGCCCGGTGAGCCGGTCCCGGTCCCGCTCGGTGCGCAGGTCCAGCACGATGCTGCGCTTGCCGGCGTTGAGACCGAGGAAGATCGGCGTCATCGTGTCGTTGCGGCCGCGCATCAGGGACCTTGTGATGTCGCCTGCCGGCGGCTCGACCTTGTCCACCGACGCACCCAGCTGCGCGAGCAACAGCGTGCAGTACGGGCCGGACATGGTTCCGGTGAGGTCCAGGACGCGGAGTCCGGTCAGGGGGCCGGGGACGGTGTCGGTCATCGGTCGCTGCTCGATTCGTGCTCGGGTCGTTCTCGGTGGTTCCTCAGTAGTCGGCGGGCGGCTGCCACACGTCCTTCGCCTGCAGGACGCGGGCGAACCGGCCCGGCCGGTGGCCCGGTTCGACCCGGGCGTGTCCGTGGCAGAACTCGATGCCGAGGCCCTCGGGGAGCCCCTCGAAGTAGAACCCGATCGAGCTCGACGGTGCGTGCTTGAGCAGATCGTCGCGCAGCTCGTGGCCGGACCGCTGAACGATCGCCCGCGCCCGCATGACGTCGTCGAAGGTCTCGGTCTGGAAACAGAGGTGGTCGACCCGGGGCGGGCCCGGGCGGGCCTGGAGCACCAGCGAGTGGTGGAAGCGGTCGGTGGCGTGCAGGAAGACCGAGGTCTCCTCGATCCAGTCGGACTCCCGCAGACCGAGTACCTCGGTGTAGAAGTGCAGTGACTTCTGCAGGTCGCCCACGGCGATCGCGGTGTGCAGGATGCGCTCGAGCTGCACCCAGCGGGGCGCGCGGGGCCACGGAGCGGCGAGCATCCCGCGGAAGAGCTCGATGGTGGTCCCGTCCGGGTCGGCGAGCCGCAGCAGCTGGTCGACCCGGTCGTCGGCGACCGGCGACGCGCTGTACTCGAACGCCACACCCGCCTCGTCCAGCACCGTCTCGGCCCTGGCGAACGTCACCTCGTCGTCGAGCTCGAAACCGATGGTGCGCAGTCCCCGCGGTACCCCGTCGTCGGAGCGCAGCACGACCCAGTGGTGGTCACCGCCGCTGCCCAGGTGGACGGCGTCGTCGGTCCGCTGGTTGACCTGGAGCTGCACCTGGCGCACGAACATCTCGGTCGCGATCGCGAGATCGTCGACCTGCAGGACCACGTAGCCCAGCCGGTGCGCCAGCCGTGGTGTCGAAGGGTCGTTCTCGGTGGGCATGGGGCGCTCCTCGTTCCGTGTCACGGTCGCGCCGGGCTGCCGGCGCGGTGCTGTGTCGTGTCGTGTGGTGCTTGCTGTGCGATCTCAGGTTCGTGCGAAGTAGTCGTCGAGCGGCAGGTCGTCCCACAGCAGGCCCTGCTCGTGCAGGTACCGGTGCAGCGTGGTGAGGGTGGGCAGGTTGTCGGCGATGCCGTAGGGCCAGGGGTCCGGCCCGAAGACCGCGGCCTGCTCCTCGACGGCGGCCAGCGTCCACGGCAGTGTCACGTACGACACGCTGGGCGACCGGAGCCGCGCCAACGCCATCTGCTTGGCGCGTTCGAACGCGGCCAGCACGGTCGGCACCTCGTCCGGGCGGGACTCGACGAACTCCCGGCGCAGGACGAGCACGTGCATGATCGGGAAGATGCCGGTGCGCCGGTAGTAGTCGCGTTCGACGGCGACGTGATCGGCGAACAGCCGCCGGATCCCCGGCGGGCGCGGATCGAGGCCGGCCGCGGTGATCACGGCGTCCAGCTCGCCGGTGACCAGCTGGGCCGGCAGCGGGATCGACCGGTTCGCCCTGGTGATCTCGACGTCGCCGGGAACCCGGAGGAGCTCCTCGCTCAGCGAGGCCGGATCGCGGCCGGTGAACCAGCGGACGTCGGACGGTGCCAAGCTGTCCTCGTCCTGGAAGGTCCCCCGCAGCCAGACCGCCATGGTCATGCCGTACTCGGCCAGCCCCACCCGGCGGCCGGCCAGATCGGCCGGGGTGTGCAGGTCGGAGTCGGCCGCGACCCACACGTTGCCGTGCCGGAAGGTCCGTGAGATCCAGACCGGCAGGGCCACCAGGTCGCTGCGCTCCTTCAGACGGGACCGCCGGGTCATGTAGAAGGAGATCGACATCTCGCCGCCGTCGGCGTCGGTGTCGTGCGACAGCGCCTCGAACGCCGCCTTCGCCCCGGGCAGGTAGCGCGGGTTGATCTCGATCCCCAGCTCACGCCCGGCCGCGGGCAGGGTGCTGACTCGGTCGTACTCGCCACCGAACAGCAGCGTCACCGGGCGGGTCGCCATCGGAATCTCTCGCCTCTCACCATCGTCGGGGTCCACCGGGACGAGCATCTCGCCGGACGGGTGGACACGTATCGGGTCACCGGCCGCCGGCGGTCCCGGGGGCCGGCATCACCACGTCGTACCGGGTGTGCCGGCGCCCGCCGTCGGGGCCGCTCTCCAGTTGCAGGCCCGCCGGGTCCGGGCGGACGCCTGCCACCAACAGGAACCGGAGCACCTTCACGAGCAGGCCCTGGGCGTCCTCGTCGCCCTGATCCCACAGCAGCAGTGGCCGGCCCAGGCAGACGTGCGCGCCGCCGCCGAGGCCGATGCCGAACGGCGCGACCGTGGGATCCACCGGGCACCGGTTCAGGTCGTAGCGGTCGGCGTCGGCGCCGAACATCGAGGGATCGTGGTTGGCAGCGTCCAGCCACAGCGACACCCATGTGCCCTCCGGGATCTCCCGCCCGCTCGACTCCAGCACGGAGTCCTTCGCGGCGATCCGCACGACGTGCGGCCGGGAGGACCGGTGCAGCCGCATCGTCTCCTTGACCGCGCGCCCGAGGAACTCCTTCTCGCCGATCCGGCGGAGGTCCTCGGGGCGATCGGTGAGCCAGCGGGAGGCGTCGTCGAGCGCCCACGCGATCTGCGACACCGGGTTGTTCACCGCGGCCGCCAGCAGAGCGACCAGCTCGCGGAAGATCAGCTCGACGTCGGGGTCGTCGCTCTGGGTGAGCATGCTGGTGATGAGGTCGTGCGGCAGGTCGCCGGTCCCGCCGTCGTTCCGGGCGGCCTTGATCAGCCGGCGCCGGCGTTCGAGGCTGGGATCGAACATCTCGGCGCGGATTCGAGCCCGGTTGGTGCGTGCCGCGGCGAGGATCTCCGCATGCCGCTCCTCGGGCTGGTATTCGAGTGTGAGCCCCTCCAGCACCGGCTCGACGAGCTCCTGGAACCGCTCGACCTGGGCCGGGTCGTCGATGTCGTCCAGGCCGACGAGCGCGGCGGTGACCCGCCAGATCACCCGTCGCCCCAGGTCGACGAGGTCGAAGCGGATGTCTCCCGAACGGGGTTCGTGGGCCCGCACGATCCGCTCCAGGTGGCGCCGGAAGACCTCGTCGACCAGCGACCCCTCGGCGCCCCACGGTTGGTCGGCGCTGATCATCTTCATCAGGCCGCGCCGGCGGGCGAGGTGCTCGCGGCCGTCGATCGCGACCAGGGTGCCGTGGACGAACTCGTCCGAGCCCGCCTTGGTCCCGCCGAGCACGAAGTCGCGCCCGCGCCGGAAGACCTCCTCCACCTCGCGGAAGTCCGTGAGGTGGACGAAGGTGTCGTGGTCCCAGGCTGTGCTCCGGGTCATCGCTCGATCACGTCCTCGTTCGCAACGGTGGTTGTGGCCGGCCGCCGGTGGGAGCCGGGTGTGGTGCGCCGCGGGTCAGAGATCGAGGACCAGCCTGGGGGAGCGGGACCGGCCGACGCAGATCAGCATGGTGCCGTCCTCGTCGTGCTCCTCGGGGGTCATCATCGTCCCGCGGTGGTCGGGACTGCCCTCGATGACGCGGCTCTCGCAGCTGCCGCAGTACCCCTCCTGGCAGGAGAAGTCGATGTCGCTGCGGACGTCGCGGACGACCTCGAGCAGGGTCTGGTCCGCGCCGACCGTCAGCGTCAGCCCGGACCGGCGCAGCTCCACCTCGAATGCGGTCTCCCCGTCCACCGGCGGGGGCGGGGCCTCGCCCGCGGCGAAGCGCTCGATGTGCAGCCGGTCGGTGATGCCGATCGCCTCGCACGCCTTTCCGATGGCGTCGAGCAGTCCCTCGGGGCCGCAGCAGTACACGTGCGTGCCCGGTTCGACGTCCGCGAGTGCCCGGACCACGTCGATCAGGCCGTCGACGTCCTGCGGGACGAGTGTGACCCGATCCCCGTGGCGTTCGGTGAGCTCTCCGGCGAAGACCATGGAGGCCGCCGAACGGCCGCCGTAGAGCAGCGACCAGTCCGCACCGCGACGCTCGGCCTCGACGATCATCGCCGTGACCGGGGTGATGCCGATGCCGCCCGCGACGAACAGGAAACGCGGCGCGGGCACCAGCTCGAAGTGGTTGCGCGGCCCGCTGATCGTCAGTTCGGTGCCGACAGTCAGGGCATCGTGGACCTCGGCCGATCCGCCACGCCCGGCCGCCTCGCGCAGCACACAGACGGTGTAGGCGGTGGTGTCCGAGGAGTCACCGCACAGCGAGTACTGCCGGGAGAGGCCCGACGCCAGGTGCAGGTCGACGTGTGCGCCGGCGTCCCAGTCCGGGAGCTTGCCCTCCTCGACCGGCTCGAGCACCAGCCGGACCACGTCGTCGGTGAGGTGTGCGGCCTCGGCGACGCGGACCAGTGTGCGACGAGCGGCGTTCTGCTCCATTCGGACTCCTTCGACCGGAGGTCATGTCGCGTGGGCACGCCCACCGCGCACCCACAACACTAGTTATCATGATGATAGTTTTGCGCCGACATTTCAAGGGTGCGGCCGGACGGCTCACCCGCGGGCGGGCATCCAGCGGAGCAGCCTGCGGTCCGCGGCCGAGACCAGCCCGTCCAGTGCCCAGGCGATGATGACGACCGCGACCAGCGCCGCCCAGATCTGGTTGACGTCGAGGCGTTCCTGGCCGAGGACGGTCAGGTACCCGAGCCCGACCGACGCGCCGACGAACTCCGCCGCGATTGCGGCCTGGAACGCGTATCCGAGTGTGACCCGCGCGGTGCTCACCACCCAGATCGCCAGTGACGGGCCGTAGACGTCCCGGATCGTCTGCGGCATCCCGGCGCCCAGCAGGCGGACGTTGGCGAGCAGGTCGGCATCGACCTCCCGGAACCCGGACGACACGGTGAGGATCACCGGCACGCTGATCACCATGGCGACCATCGTGACCTTGGAGGTCAGGTCGAAGCCGAGCCAGATCGCCAGGAAGGGGTAGAGGATCAGCCGTGGCATCCCGTTGAAGAACGCCAGGTACGGCCCGGCGACCCGGTTCGCGAACGATGACAGGCCGAGCACGGTGCCGACCACGACACCGACCGCCATGCCGATCGCCCAGCCGATCAGGAGGACCTGCAGGGTCGCCACGGCGCCCTCGAGCAGGGTGCCGTCCTGCAGCCAGGCGGACAGTTGCGCGCCGGTGTCCCACGGGCTGCCGAAGGAGAAGTCGTCCAGCCAGCCGGAGACCGACCCCCACGCCCAGATCCCGATCAGCGCCACGACCAGCCCCAGCTGCGCCAGCGGCATCAGGGTGGCTCTCAGAAGACGCGCCACTGGGTGTACCTCCTCTCGACGAGCACCAGCAGTTGGTCGACCAGCACCGCCAGTACCGCGACCGTGACGATCCCGGCGATGACCGCCGACGGATCCAGGGTCTGCTGGGCGAGCGCGATCCGGTACCCGATACCGCTGTTCGATCCCAGGTACTCCGAGACGACCGCGGCGGTGAGCGCCCAGGCCGACGACAGCCGCAGGCTGGAGATCAGCCAGCCGACGATCGACGGCAGGTAGACGTCGAGAACGATCCGTCCCCGGGTGGCGCCGAGCACGCGGGCGTTGTCCAGCAGGACGTGGTCGATGCTGCGCACCCCGGAGTAGACGCCGTAGAAGATCAGGAAGAAGATGCCGGCCGCCACGAACAGCACCTTCGAGGTGATGCTGAACCCGAGCCAGAGGATGAACAGCGGGGCGAGCACGATCTTGGGCAGCGCGTTCGCCATCGCGATGAACGGGGCGAGGAAGCGGTCCAGGAAGGGCAGCGGGACGATGACCGCGACCAGGATCACCGCGATCAGCACACCGAGCCCGTAGCCGAGTGCGGCCTCCAGGCCGGTGAGCCCGACGTCCAGCCAGAACGCGGAGTCGGCGAACCACTCGGCGAGCTGGTCCACCACCCCGGCCGGGCTGCCGACGAGGTTGATCCACACGTCGTCGCGGGCGAGCAGCGCCCAGCCACCGAGCAGGACGGCGAGCAGGGTGAGCTGGGTGCTGACCACGGCGACGGTCGTCCGGCGCCGGGCGCGTCGCCGGTCCGCGGACCGGTCGGCCGGGCCCCCGGATGGATCGGTCACGGGCCGGGGGGAGAGGTCAGTCGACACGGGACCGCACCACCTCGGTACGCAGCTGGTCCCAGATCCGCTCGTGGGTCTCGGTGAACTGCTGGTCGAACCGGATCTCCAGGAGGTCCCGCGGGCGTTCGAGCGGGACGACGTGATCGCCGATCACGTGCCCCGGCGAGGCGCTCATCACGACGACCCGGTCGGACAGGCCGACGGCCTCCTCGAGATCGTGGGTGATGAACAGGACCGCGGGCCGGGACGCCGACCACAGTTTGAGCAGGTCGTCCTCCATCAGCGTGCGGGTCTGGACGTCCAGTGCACTGAACGGCTCGTCCATCAGGATGATCCGGGGCTCGTAGACGAGGGTCGCCGCGATCGCGACCCGCTTGCGCATGCCGCCGGACAGCTGGTGCGGGTAGGAATCGGTGAACTTCGCCAGGCCGACCCGCGCGAGCCATTCGCGGGCCTTCTCCGTTGCGGCTCGTTTGTCGGCTCCCCGGTAGCGGAGCGGGAGCGCCACGTTCTGGACCGCGGTGCGCCATGGCAACAGGGCGTCCCGCTGGAAGATGAACCCCACGTCGGGATTGACGCCCCGGACCGGGGCCCCGAACGTCTCGACGGTGCCACCGTCGGGCTTCGCCAGTCCGGCGAGCAGGTTCAGCAGCGTCGACTTGCCGCAGCCGGACGGGCCGACCACGGAGAGGAACTCGCCCTGCTGGACCTCGAGGTGGACGTCGCGGATCGCGGTGAAGCTGCTTCCCCCACGGGTGAAGACGCGGTTCACCCCGGTGATCCGGATGGCCGGGGCGTCCGGGACGTCGACGGCGCCGGGCCGGACGTCGTCGCCGTCGTTGCGGATGTCGGTGGTGGCAGGCGGCATGGTGGTCTCCTGTCCGATGGCGGAACGGCCGGTCACGGGGTGCTCTGCGGCTCGACGACCGGGCGGGGGAGGCCGAGCTGCTGGTAGGCCTGGTCGACCAGGCTGTTGTCCAGGAACCGGCCGGCCCTCGGTGAGGAGAGCTCGCCCTCGCCGAAGTCGCCGTGTGCGGTCGTGTCCCGGAACTCCTGGTCGCTCGAGGAGCCGTCGGTCGAGAGGAAGGCGGGCCGGGTGAAGGCCCACTCCCGCGCGAAGGTGGGCGAGTCGGCCCGGGCCTCCCGGAAACCGGGCGGCATCAGCGCGAGCAGCTCGTCGGGATCGGTCACGTCCCGGACCCGGCCCAGCCCGGTCACCACGGCGTTCACCAGGTCCTGGGAGAGCTCGGGGTAGTCGTTCAGGAATGCCTCGGGCAGCACCAGGCCGTTGCCGAGGAGGGTGCCGCCGATGGGGCCGAAGACGCTGAGATCGTTCGTGTTCAGGACCGGATAGCCGACCCCGTCCTCGATCGCCTGGGCGGCGGACGCGACGTCCATCATCGCGATGTCGACCCGGCCGCTCTGCAGCGCCGGGACGAAGGCGCTCATCCCGCCGACCGCGATCGTGTCCTGCACGGACCAGTCGATGCCGGCGTGCTCGGCGGCCAGCCGGAGGCTGATCTCGCTGATCGAACCGGCCGAGGTGAACCCCCACGTCCCGCCGTCGAACGCGGCGATGTCGGTGCCGCGTTCGGTCTCGAACCGGGTGGCGGCTACGGCAACCGTCCCCGCTCCCTTGTTGATGTTGACCACGTACGCGAGCTGGTCCTTGGCCAGCGCGGCCTTCAGGGCCGTGTTGAAGCTGCAGTTGCAGACCGCCGCGGATCCTCCGAGCATCGCCGTCAGCGCGTCGTTGCCCTTCCCGAAACCGGGGTAGGAGATCGTGGTGCCGTACTTCTGCTCGATCTCCGCCATCTCGGGTGCGGCCGCCCACAGCGGGGCGAACGTGGTGATCCAGGTACCGCTGGTGGCGATGGCGACCTCGGCGGGGGCGCCTGTCGGTCCCCGTGCCGGGTCCGGCCCGCCGCCACAGGCGGTGAGGGTCAGCAGGGCCGCGGTGCAGGCGGCGAGTAGTGGTGCGGCGATGCGTCGTCGCGGGAACATGAGCCCTCCATTGGGCAACACCGGTGGACGGCACGAAGCAGGTGTCGTCGGGAACGCAGACCTCCGGAGAGCGGCCGGCATCTCCGAAGTATGCATATTGTTAGTATTTTCACCCGGAAGCGTCAAGAGAGCCGGACGGGAGAGCGGCGGCCGGTTGCGCCGCTCAGCGGGAGACCGCGCCGCCGTCGACGCGCAGCGTCGTGCCGGTGACGTAGGACGACGCGTCGGCGGCGAGGTAGAGCGCCGCCGGGACGACCTCCTCGGCCAGTCCGCGCCTGCCGAGCGGGGTGCGAGCGATCTGGGCCGCGAGGCGCTGCGGCTCGAGCGCGGCACCCATGCCGGCGTCGACGGTGCCGGGTGCGACGGCGTTCACCCGGATGCGGTCCGGCGCCCACTCCTGGGCCAGCACCATGGTGATCGCGTGCAGCGCGGCCTTGGAGGAGCGGTAGAGCAGCGACTGCGGTCCGCCGTTCCACATTCCGATCGACAGGATGTTGATGATGCTGCCCGCGCCCGTGGCGCAGAGGTGCGGGTGGGCGGCCTGGCTGAGGAACAGCGCCGCCTCGGTGTTGATCCGGTGCAGCCGCCGGTAGGCCTCGACGGTCAGTTCGACCGCGGGGACCCGGTGGGTGGCCCCGGCATTGTTGATCAGGACATCGAGCCGGCCGAACTCCGCCACCGCCGCCGCCACGAGGGTCGACCGCTCGTCGTGGCGGGTGATGTCCACCGGCACGCCGACGGCCTCCCCGCCCGTAGCCCGGATCCGGGCGACGACGTCCGCCAATCGGTCGCCGTCGCGGCCCGCGACGACCACTCGCGCGCCGCTCGCAGCGAGCCCGCAGGCGATCGCCGATCCCAGGCCGCCGCTGCCGCCGGTGATCAGCACGGTCCGGCCGGACAGGTCGAACGACGGGCGGGGGTCAGCCACGAAGGCATTCGGGGTGGCCGCCCGCCGCGCGGAACGGTGGGATGAGCTCCTGCCCGCACACGGTGCACCGCGGAACGTCCGGGACTCCGCCGTTGGAGTCCAGCCAGGTGTCACGTTCGCCGATCCGGGTGAGCAGTGTGTCGGTGGCCACCGCGGCCAGCGGTGAGACCAGTCCGGCGCGCCCGGCTGCGGTGGTGAAGGCGCCCAGGTCCTTGCGCATCACCAGTGGCGGCGGTGTGGTCCCGGCGGGGACGTTGCGCCGCATCCGGTCCTGCACGCCCCAGGTGCGCACCGCCCGCGAGTCCGCGTTGCTGGTGCTGAGGACGGCGCTCAGAGTGTCCTCGGTGAGGCCGTGCGCCCTGGCGAAGTTCATCGCCTCGATCTGCAGCGCGTAGCCGGCGATCGTCATGAAGTTCACCGAGAGCTTGGCTGCCGAACCGGCGCCGGGCGGGCCGACGTGGAAGACCTCGCGCCCGAACGCGTCGAACACGGCCGCGAGTAGTTCGGCGTCGGCCGCGGACCCGCCGACCAGCACCGTGAGGTCGCCGGTGCGGGCCCTGGCCAGGCCACCGGCGACCGGAGCGTCCAGGACCGATACGCCGATGTCCGCGAGCTGTTCGGCGAGATCGGACACGAACGCCGGGGTGACCGTGCTGTGCACCACGAGATGTCGCGGCAGTCCGGTGCCGGCGACGTCGTCGGCAACCGCGCGGACCTGGGCCTCGTCCAGTACGACGACTCCGATCACGTCGGCCGCCTCGGCGAGCTCCTTCACCGAGGCGGTGCCGTGCGCACCCAGCTCGACGAGCGCGTCGACGGCCTCCGGGCGAATGTCGTGGACGTAGGTCTCGAACCCGGCGCGGACCACCGCTGCCGCGATCAGCGCGCCCATGTTGCCGAGCCCGACGATGCCGATCCTCATTGGTCTCCCTCGTTGCGCCGCGTGCGGCAGTCAGTGCGAATACTATGCACAGAATTACTCACCCCGGTTCGATGGGCAAGAGATATCGCCAGGGAAAGTGAACAGGCTGCCTGTTGACATGGCCGAGGATCGCGCCCACCATCTGCCGGTGACCCGCACCCGACGCGTTGGGTGTGCGGTGGGACGCAGGGGAGGAGACATCGATGGAGATCGTTCCGCTCGACGGGAACGTGGGTGCCGAGGTTCGTGGGGTCGATCTCACGGAGCCGCTCGGCGATGCGGAGCTCGGGACGCTCCGGCAGGCGTTCTCGGATCACCTGCTGCTCGTGGTGCGCGGCCAGGACCTGGCGGGCGCCGACCACGACCGGTTCATCAGGTACCTGGGCCCGCTGGAGACCTTCGACAACGGCGCTCAGGTGCAGTTCATGACCAACAAGAAGGTCGAGAACGCCGCGGAGGCGGGTAGCGCACGGCTGCTGTTCCACAACGACGGCGCCTACCGCGAGCACCCCAGGGCCGGCACCTCGCTGTACGCCCTGGAGGTCTCGCCGACGTCGCCGCCGACCAGCTTCGCGAACGGGGTGCGGGCCTACGAGAGCCTGCCCGCCGACCTGCAGGAGGAGGTCGGCAAGCTGACCGCGTTCCACATGCTCGATCTCGAGGACCCCTACGGCGAGTCCAACCGGCAGCGGATCACCGAGCTGCGACCGGGCCGCACGGTCGAGGAGGTCCGGCACGCCGTCCATCCGGCGGTGATCACGTTGCCGCACAGCGGCCGGAAGGCCTTGTTCGTCAGCGAGTTCTACACCAGCCACCTCGTGGAGTACGGCGAGAGCTCGGGGGAGGGGGAGTCGCTGCTGCAGACGCTGTTCGCGGCGCTGTACGCCGACGACAACACCCACTCGCACCACTACACCGACGGTGACCTGGTGGTGTGGGACAACCTCGCCGTACAGCACGCGCGCTCCGGTGCGGTGGACACGAACCCCCGGCACCTGCGCCG
This sequence comes from Pseudonocardia autotrophica, assembly GCF_003945385.1. Classification (NCBI taxonomy): domain Bacteria; kingdom Bacillati; phylum Actinomycetota; class Actinomycetes; order Pseudonocardiales; family Pseudonocardiaceae; genus Pseudonocardia; species Pseudonocardia autotrophica. Next base: position 3,999,652 of record NZ_AP018920.1, on the reverse strand, counting down.
GCTGGTGCTGCGGTCCGTCGACTGGTGAGGACGGCGCGCGGCACCGGCCCGGTGCCGTCGCGCGCGACCGAGCGGCCGGTGGATCGCCCCACCGGCCGCTCGGGCCCGGCCGTACGGTCCCAGGAGGTGCCCGGGACGCCCGGTCAGCTCAGCCGGATGCGGACCTCGTCGTCTCCGACCTCGAACGCGGTGTCGAACCCGACCTCCTTGCCGACCGCCTGCTGGTAGCCGGCGACCTGGTCGAACCGTGGATCACCCGCCCGGAGCGGTTCGGGCCTGCCCTGCGGGTCGATGTAGGCAGGCACGAACGACGCGCCGGTCACCGTGCCGTCCTCCACGGTGAGCCGGGCGACGACGGTCTGACGCGCTTCGGGATGGAACGGGTACGTCGGGTACTCCGGGTCGTAGCGCACCGAGTAGGACGAGTGCTTCTGCAGGTCGCGGACGGCGGCGCCCTTGAGGTGCTCGGTCGGTGTGTCGACGGCGAAGTTGCCGAGGCCGTGGAAGATCGGCTTGTTCCGGTACACCTGGATGCCCTTGAGGATGTGCTGGTGGTGGCCGAGCACCGCGTCCGCGCCGGCGTCGATGGCCGCCCGCGCGAGCTCGGTCTCGTAATCGGCGACGACCGCCGGGGTGAAGTGGATCCCCCAGTGCGGGGTGAACACCACCACGTCGGCCTGCTCGGCGGCGGCGGCGACGTCCTCGCGGACCATCTCCAGGGACGGTCGCTCGACGAACGTGCGGACGACCGCCGAGCACCCAGGCTGCTCGGGCGCGCTCATCGCGTAGTGCGTCGCGACCGAGATCCGGGCGCATCCCGGCTTGTCCGGTCCGGCCTCGTAGCCGGGGAACATGACCGTCGAGTAGCTCAGGAACGCGACCGTGACGCCGTGTCGTTCGACGATGCCGGGGCGGCGCGCCTCCTCGGTGTTCCGGCCCGCCCCGGCGTGCACGATCCCGGCGTCGTCGAGGTGGCGCATCGTCTCGAAGAACGCGTCGTAGCCCGAGTCCAGGTGATGGTTGTTGGCGAACGACATGACGTCGAATCCGGCGTGCGTCAGACCGATCACGTTGACCGGATCGGCCCGGACCTCGCCGCGGGTCGCCGGGTTCGTCGAACCGCTCCTCGCGTAGACCGACTCGCAGTTGCCGAACACGATGTCGGCGGCGTCGAACACCGGTTTCACCAGGGTGAAGACGCCGGCCGGGTCCGGGCGGTTCACCATGACGTCGCCGACGGCGGCCACGGTCACTCTGCTGTTCATGAGGTTCTCCACGTTCGTCGGGGTGGGGTGGTGTCGGCACGAGCCGCGGGATCGGAGCGCCCCGCGGCGGGTCGCGGCCGTGGGTTCGGGGTCAGGACCGGGACGCGGCGTCCGGCCGCGGTATGCCGAGGTCGGCGTAGGCGCGCTCGACCGGCTCGTTGTCGACGAAGCCCTCGGTGTCGGTCGCCGGCGGTGCGCCATCGGTGAAGGTCCGGGCCGTGGCGTCGCGCAGGGTCTCCGCCCCGATGGTGCCGTCGGCGGCCTCGAAGCTCGGCCGGATCAGCGCCCACTGCGCCCGGAACGCGTCGCGGTCCGGATTGGCGGCGTGGAACTCCGGCGGAAGCACGTCGTAGACGGCGTCGGCGTCCTGCTCGGCGCGGACCCGGTTGAGACCGGCGACCACCGCGGTCACGATCTCCTGGGCGAGCTCGGGATGGGCGTCGCGGAAGGCATCGGAGAACAGCAGCCCGGAACCGGGGACGGCGCCGCCGACCGGGGCGAAGGCGTCGTAGTCGTTGGTGTTGAGGACGACGTACCCGACGCCGTCGCGGACGGCCTGCGCGGCCGAGGTCGCGTCCATCATGGCCAGATCGACCCGGCCGCTCTCCAGGGCGGGGAGGTAGCCGGCGATGGAGCCGACCGCGATCCCGTTCTGCCGGCTCCAGTCCAGGCCGGCGTGGTCGATCGCCGCGGCCAGGCTCCGCTGGTCGGAACCGCCCTCCGAGGAGTAGCCGAAGGCTGCGCCGTCGAATCGGGCGAGGTCGGTTCCGCGCTGCGCCTCGTGCCGTGCGGCCGCGACGAGCACGGTTCCCGGTCCGATGAAGAAGTTGGCGGTGTAGGTCAGTTTCTGCCCCTGGGCCGCAGCGCGCAGGCCGGTGGGGAACAGGCAGTTGCAGATCTCCGCGGATCCGCCGAGCACCGCCGTCAAGGCATCGGATCCCTTGCCGAACGAGGGGTACTCGATGGTCGTGCCGAACCTGCGCTCCACCTCGGCCAGCTCCGGCGCCGCGGCCCAGAGCGGGGTGTACGCCGCCAGGTGCTGACCCACTGTCGAAATCCGGACCGTTGCGGGTACCGGATCGGCGGCCGATGGCGCCGATCCGGTCGTGGCGCAACCGGCGAGCAGCAGAGCGCCGACCGACCAGGCGGTGATCCTCAGCCGGCGAGCTCGTCGAGTGAGCACCGTACCTCCAGTGTATTGCAGGAATATTATGATTATGCTTAACATCACCATGGGATTGGGGTCAACGGTGCGTGAGGACCCACCGGCGGACTCCACGGAGCCCGGCCGGCCCTCGGTTCCGGGCGTCCCACGTCGACTCGAAGGAGTGGCAGATGCGGGTAGCTTTCGTCGGCCTCGGGAACATGGGTCGCGGCATGGCGACGAACCTGGTGCGGGCCGGGATCCCGACCACGGTGACCGACGTACGAGCCGATGTCGTCGAGGAGCTCGTCCAGCTCGGGGCCACCGGGGCGGACGGCGCGGCCGTGGCGGCGGCCGAGGCGGACGTCGTCTGCGTTGCCGTGTTCGACGAGGCGCAGGTGCGCGAGGTACTGCTGGGGAACGCCGGAGCACAGGGTGTGGTCGACACGGCCCGTCCCGGCTGCGTCGTCGCGATCCACAGCACGGTGTCACCCGGTTTCGTCCGGGAGATGGCGGAGGTCGCCGGGTCCCGGGGGGTCCGGTTGGTGGACGTGGCGATGACCGGTGGCGGTGACGCTGCCGCTGCGGCCGGGGACCTCACGTTCATGGTCGGGGGCGCGGTGGACGCGGTCGCCGACGTCCGGCCCGTTCTGCAGGCGATGGCGCGCGACGTCACGCACCTGGGCGAGGTGTCGGCGGGGGTCAGCGCCAAGATCATCAGCAACTACCTGGCCGCCGGCACCGTCGCACTGGTGCGCGAGGCGCTGGCCATCTCACGTGCGGCCGGGCTCGGAGAGGACGTCCTGCGGGTCGTCGAGGACGGCCGGGTCGGCGCCAGCTGGGTCAGCAACAACTGGGGTCGTATCCGTCAGCAGGAGATCGAATACACCACCGGGCGGGCCGGGATGGTGGCGATGTGGGCGAAGGATCTCCAGCTGGCGCGCTCGCTGGCGGCCGAGACGGGGGTGGCCGCACCGCTCGCCGGGTTCATCGTCGACGAGATCGTGCCGGACCTCGGCGAGCACGGACTCACCGGCTGATCCGACGTCGCACCGCACAATTGAACCTGAGCACGGATTCAACTAGCGTCCGCCGGCGAGGGGCGCCACCGACGGCTCCCCGATCCGCCGGAGGGAACGCATGGACGTCACGGGGCAGGTCGCGGCCGTCACGGGCGGGGCGGGCGGCATCGGCCGCGCGATCGCCCGGCGACTCGTGGAGAACGGCTGCCGGGTGGTGGTCTCCGATCTCGACACCGGCCGGATCGCCGAGGTCGTCGACGAGCTGGAGTCGATCGCCCCGGGCCGGATCGCCGGACACGTCGGTGACTGCGCGGACGAGGCCGATCTCGCCCGGCTGCTCGCCGATGCGGAGCGCCGGTTCGGGCCGGTCGAGCTCTTCGTCGCCAACGCCGGGATCGGCCCGGGTGCCGGGCTCGACGCCCCGGATGCGGAGTGGACCGCTGCGCTCGAGGTGAACGTCCTCGCGCACGTCCGCGCCGCCCGGCTGCTGCTGCCCGGCTGGCTGGAACGCGGCCGGGGGCACTTCGTCGTCACCGCGTCGGCGGCCGGGCTGCTGACACAGATCGGGTCGCCGACCTACTCGGTCACCAAGCACGCCGCGGTCGGCTTCGCCGAATGGCTGTCGGTCACCTACGGCGACCGCGGGATCGGGGTCAGCTGCCTGTGCCCGATGGGCGTCGACACCGCGATGCTGCGCGGCGAGCCGAGCGCCGGCGGATCCGGGTCGGACACCGGTACCGGGGCCGGGTCCGGCACCGGGGCCGATGCCGGGGCACTGTCGCAGGCGTTGCGTGCGGTCACCGGTGCCGGGCGCGTGCTGGATCCGCTGGACGTCGCCGATGCACTGCTCGACGGGCTGCGCGACGAGCGGTTCCTGGTGCTGCCGCATCCGGAGGTACTGGAGTTCTACCGGCGCAAGGGCGCCGACTACGACCGCTGGCTCGCCGGGATGCGGCGCTACCAGCAGAGCCTCGCCTGACCGGCGCCACCACGACCCGACGGAGACACCCCATGGATTTCGCCCCCAGCCCGCGCGCCGTCGAGTACCGCGATCGGCTGCTCGCCTTCATGGACGAGCACATCTATCCGGCCGAGCCGGTCTACGCCGAACAGATGGCGGCGTCCGGGAACCCGAACTTCCACCCGCCGGTGCTGGAGGAGCTCAAGACGGAGGCGCGCAGCCGGGGCCTGTGGAACCTGTTCCACCCGCACGAACGCCCGGACTGGGGCGCACCCGGCCTGAGCAACCTCGACTACGCGCCGCTGGCCGAGATCATGGGCCGCAGCCCGCTGCTCGCCCCGGAGGCGACCAACTGCAACGCCCCGGACACCGGGAACATGGAGGTGCTGGAACTCTTCGGCACCGACGAGCACAAGGAGCTGTGGCTGCAGCCGCTGCTGGCCGGGGAGATCGCCTCGGCGTTCGCGATGACCGAGCCGGACGTGGCGAGTTCGGACGCGACCAACATCGAGCTGCGGATGGTCGCCGACGGCGACGACTACGTGCTCGACGGCCGCAAGTGGTTCGCCTCGAACGCGCTGCACGCGAATTGCCGGGTGCTCATCGTGATGGGCAAGACCGATCCCGACGCCGCGCCGCACCGCCAGCAGTCGATGATGGTCGTGCCACTGGACACGCCGGGCGTCACCGTCGTGCGCGCCCTGCCGGTGTTCGGCTACCTCGACCGCGAGGGGCACGCCGAGATCCTCTTCGAGGGTGTCCGGGTGCCGAGGTCCGCGCTGCTCGCCGGCGAGGGCGACGGCTTCGTGATCAGCCAGGCCCGGCTCGGACCCGGCCGGATCCACCACTGCATGCGCTCGATCGGCGCCGCCGAGCGGGCCCTGGACCTGCTGATCGCCCGGGCCCAGCAGCGGGTGACCTTCGGCAGCCCGGTCGCCGAGCGGTCGAACGTCCAGGACTGGATCGCCGAGGCCCGGATCGACATCGAGATGACCCGGCTGCTGACGCTGAAGGCGGCCTGGCTGATGGACACCGTCGGCAACCGGGAGGCGCGCACCGAGATCGCGGCGATCAAGGTCGCCGCCCCGGCCGTCGCGCTGCGGGTGATCGACCGGGCGATCCAGGTGCACGGCGGCGCCGGCGTCACCGAGGACTTCCCGCTGGCCGCGTTCTACGCCCACCAGCGCACGCTGCGGCTGGCCGACGGCCCCGACGAGGTGCACAAGCGCACCATCGCCCGGATGGAGCTGCGCCGCGTCGCGTCCGCCGGGGCGCGCTGATGGCTGCCGCGCACGTCGGGCCGAAGTGATGGGCCCCGCACCGGTGGCAGGCCGGGCACGGGCATGAGCGACGCCGGCGCTGCCCGCATCGGGGGACCGGCCGACGAGGTTCCGCCGATCGCGGACACCTCGGGGATCCGGGAGCCGACGACCCGCCGCGGCGCCCGCACCAGGGCCACGCTGGTGGCGGCCGCCCGGACGGTTTTCGAGCGCGACGGCTACCTGACGGCCCGGTTGAGCGACATCACCGCCGAGGCCGGCTGCTCGATCGGGACCTTCTACACCTACTTCACCGGGAAGGACGAGATCTTCGCCGCCGTACTCGAGGCCGCACAGGACGACATGCTGCACCCCGGCATGCCGCACGTCGCGGACGACGACGATCCGGCGGCCGTGATCGAGGCGAGCAACCGGGCCTATCTCGTCGCCTTCCGGCGGAACGCGAAGCTGATGGCGCTGATGCATCAGGTGGCCGCGGTCGATCCGGCGTTCCGGGAGCTGCGCCGCCGCCGCGGGCGCGCGTTCGCCGAGCGCAACGCGCGGCGGATCGCGGAGCTGCAGCAGCGCGGGCAGGCCGATCCGGGCATCGATCCGCTGCAGGCGTCCTACGCGCTCTCCGGGATGGTCAGCCGGATGGCGATGGACCAGCTGGTGGGGGAGGGCGCCGACCTGGAGGAGCTGGTCACCGTGCTGACCCGGCTGTGGATCAACGGCCTGCGGCTCACCGACCGCTCCGGGGAGCCCGCGCGCTGAGCGGCTCAGGACCCGGCCGGATCCGGGTCCGGGCTGAAGATGTCCTCGATGGCCCGGCCGAACACCGCCGCCAGCCGGAACGCGAGCGGCAGCGACGGGTCGAAGCGCCCCTTCTCGATCGAGATGATCGTCTGCCTGGTGACGCCGAGCTCGTCGGCCAGCCGTTGCTGGGACCAGCCGTGCTCGCGGCGCAACTCGGGAAGGGTGTTCCGCACCGTCATCCCCGCCGGCGGGCGACGAGGTAGCGCACCGACACCGATGTCAGCGCGACCACCACGGTGCCGGTCAGCGCGGCGATCGCCGGGATGTCGGCACCGGTGACCGCGAGGAGCGCCAGGGCGATGCCGGTGACGATCAGGGTGTCGGTGAAGGCGCCGCGGGCCGCGGCATCGAACCACACGGTCTCCACCGACTCCTCGGGACGATCGGTCGCGCCGCGCAGCGTCCGCCGGTCCACCAGCATCGCCCAGACGAGACCGGTGAGCCCGGCGAACGAGACCAGCGCGACGACGGTGCCGCCCACCAGGGGGCGGGGGCCCGCCGCGTCCGACAGCACCGCGACGACGCCGAACCCGGCGGCGAGGAGCGCTCCGATCGGAGCCGCCAGCCGCATCGCGGGCACCGTCCCCCGGCCGAAGCGGACACGGCCCCAGCGGGTGGGTGCGTCGTCGATCATGGCCGTCTCCCATGTGTACAGCTCGTTGTACATGTCCAGTGAGTTTTACATGTACAGCGAGCTTGACACAAGTTCGGCTCCGGCGCCGCGGGATGCCGGGGAGAGGCCGCCGGTCGTGTCCTGGATCGAGCACGTTCGTACCGGCGGTCACGCGACGACCGCCCGCGTCCGCGCGGGCGATGGTCGTCATGGTGGAGCGGGGCCCGCGGGTGACGGCCGGCCGCACCGGACGGTGCCCGGGGCGGCCGGTCGCGGTTCAGCTCCCGCCCTGGACCTTCGTCGCCAGCAGCTCCCAGCTGCGCCACCAGCTCTCCCGGCGCGGCGCCGGAACGGTGACGACGAGTTCGTCGGCGTCGGCCCGGGCGCGGAACTCGCCGAGCTCGCGGACGACGGTGTCGGGTGTGCCGACCGCGCTGCAGCGGGTCATCGTGCGGACCTGGTCCCCGGCGGGGCCGTCGAGCACCGCGTCGACCTCGGCGTCGGTGAGCGAACGCCCGCGACGGCCGGTGAGCAGCCGCACCCGGTCGCGCTGGGTCTCCTGCAACACGACCTGCGCCTCCTCCGCGGTGTCGGCCGCGATCACGTTCACCCCGGCCAGCACGTGCGGCTGCGCGAGCTGGGCGGACGGCCGGAACTCCCGGCGGTAGAGCGCGACGGCCTGCTCGAGGGCGTCCGGGGCGAAGTGTGAGGCGAACGCGTAGGGCAGGCCGAGGGCAGCGGCGACCTGGGCGCCGTAGAGCGAGGAACCGAGGATGGTCAGCGGGACACCGGTTCCGCGGCCCGGATAGGCGTTGACGTTCGGCACCAGGGTCTCGCTGCCGAGGAAGGCCTGCAGCTCCTGGACGTCCTGCGGGAAGCTCTCGGACGCCCGCGGGTCGCGGCGCAGCGCGCGGACGGTCTCCTGGTCGGTGCCCGGAGCGCGGCCCAGTCCCAGCTCGATCCGTCCGGGATGCAGCTCGGCGAGGGTGCCGAACTGCTCGGCGACCTGCAGCGGCGAGTGGTTGGGGAGCATCACCCCACCGGAACCGAGGGTGATCCGCTCGGTGCGCGCGGCGACGTGCGCGATCAGCACGCTGGTCGCCGCGGACGCGATCGATCCCATGTTGTGGTGCTCGGCGTACCAGATGCGCCGGAACCCCCACTGCTCAGCGCGCTGCGCGAGCGTGGTGCTGGCCTCCAGACCTTGGGCCACGGTCTCACCCCTGGCGACGGTGGCCAGATCGAGTATCGACAGTGGCAACGGCAGGGGCAGGGACACGGGTACACCTCTCGTCGCGACGGCCGGACCCTCTGCACAACAACGGGGGACGCCGCCGCCTTCCGCGCAGCTCGACGACCGGGCTGTGCTGCACGCGACACCGGATCGGCCGAGTCGTCGGTCCGGGGCCTCAGCCAGGGCCCGGCGCGCTCCCGCGGGACCCGGTCAACCGCCATCCGACGGCCTGCTGCCGGGTCCGCCAGTACCGGGCGTAGGGCCCACCCCGCCCGACGAGCTCGTCGTGGGTGCCCTGCTCGGCGACGCCGCCGCGGCCGTCGAGCATCACGATCCGGTCCGCGGTGCGGATGGTCTGCAGGCGGTGGGCGACCACGACGACGGTGCGGTCGCGACGCAACTCGTCGAGCGAGCGGCCGACGGCCTCGTCGTTCTCGGCGTCGAGGGCCGACGTCGCCTCGTCGAGCACGACGACCGGGGCGTCCTTCAGCAGCGCCCGGGCGATCGCCACCCGCTGCCGTTCGCCGCCGGAGAGCAGCACCCCGCCCTCGCCGACCGGGGTGTCCCAGCCCTCGGGCAGCCGGGCGACGATCTCGTCGACCCGGGCCCGCCGGGCCACCGCGAGAACCGCGTCGTCGTCGGCGTCCGGGCGGCCGAGCCGGATGTTCTCGCGGACGGTGCCGTCGAACAGGTAGACATCCTGGAACACCGGTGCGACCAGCTCGGTGACCCGGGCGCTGCCGAGCTCCGGCAGCGTGACGCCGCCGATCGACACCGACCCGGCTTCCGGGTCGTAGAACCGGGCGAGCAGCCGGACGATCGTCGACTTGCCCGATCCGGACGGTCCGACGACCGCGGTCAGCGCCGCCTGCGGCGCGGTGAAGGACAGGTCGTCGAGCACGGCCGGGCCGTCGTAGGAGAAACGGACCCGGCCGAACCGGACCTCGTGGCCCTGCGGGCGCGGCGGGTCGCCGTCCGGTTCCGGCAGCGACGGCTCGTCGACCAGCTCGTCGAGGTGGTCGAGGGTGTTCCGGGCGGCGGCGACACCGGCGCCCAGCACACCGGAGTTCACGATCGGCTCGGTGAAGCGCACGGTCAGCACCAGCAGCCCGACCAGCGCGGGGACTGCGAGCGAACCGCCCAGCGTCAGCCACACCCCGGTCACCAGGACCGCGACCACCGACAGATGGACGACCACGGCGAACAGCGCAGCCGCGCCGCCGGTGCTCAGGTGCGTCCGCCGGGCGGACGCGTGCCTGCGGCCGATCGCCTCGTCGAGCAGCCCACGGGCGATCCGGTTGTCCGCCGCGGTGCGCAGCGCGGGCTGGTGGCGGGTGTACTCCACGATCCGGCTGGACGCGTCGGCGACCGCGGCCGTGTGCTCCTGCTCGGCTCGCGCGGAGCTCGCCGCGATCACCCGGTAGGTCAGCCACACGACCGGCGCCGCGACGAGCAGGACGAGCGCGATGCGCGGTTCGACGAACGCGGTGCCGATCAGCACGGTCGCCGGAGTGACCAGGGCGTTGACCAGCGGTTGCACGATGACGTAGGTGGTCGCGGCGATGAAGACCAGCCCCCGGGTGGCGACGTCGGCGGCCCGTCCGGTCCGGTCCGCGGCGACGAACCACCCGATCGGCAACTCGGCCAGCCGGTCGCCGAAGCGCTCCAGCAGCGCCGCCAGCACCTCCGCCGCGGCGGACCTGGCCCGGCTCCCGGCGACCGCACCGAGCACCGCGTACCCGGCCCCGACGGCGACCAGCCAGCCGGTCCAGTGGAGGGTGCCCGGCCGGTCGCCCTCGAACAGGGCGGTGAGGAAGGGGACCAGCAGCACGAAGGCGAGCCCCTGCAGCACCGCACAGGCCACGAACAGCACCAGCAGGCGCCGCAGCCGCCCGGCGACCGCGGGGGGCACCAGCGCGGCCAGCCTGCCGACCAGCGAACGCGGGCGGCGTGCCACGGCGGTCACCGGTTCACCCCGGCGGCGCCGGGCTCGCCGGAGACCACCGGCTCCGGTGAGCGCTCGCGGACGCGTTCCTGGCGTACCCACAGGTCCCGGTAGGTCCCGCAGGCGGAGAGCAGCTCGTCGTGGGTGCCGCGTTCGGTGATCCGGCCGCCGTCGAGGACGAGGATGGTGTCCGCCCCGGTGACCGTGTGCAGCCGGTGCGCGATGACCAGCAGGCTCCGCTCCACCGCCAGCGCGGAGACGGCGTCCTGGACGGCAGCCTCGGAGTCCGGGTCCAGCGCGGCGGTCGCCTCGTCCAGCACCAGGATCGGCGCGTCGGTGACCAGGGCACGGGCGATGGTCAGGCGTTGCTGCTCGCCACCGGAGAGGTGCGCGTCCGCGCCGATCACCGAGTCGTAGCCGCGGGGCAGCCGCAGGATCCGGTCGTGGATCCGGGCGGCCACGGCGGCCTGCTCGACCTGCTCGTCGTCGGCGTCGGGCCGGGTGAGCCGAATGTTGTCCCGGACGGTGGTCCGCAGCACGTGCGCGTCCTGCAGGACGAAACCGATCTCGGCGTACAGCGCGGCGGTCGCGACGTCGCGGACATCGGCACCGCCGACGCTGATCCGGCCGTCGTCGACATCGTGGAATCGGGGGAGGAGCCGGGCGAGGGTGGACTTACCGGAACCGGACGGCCCGACCAGCGCGGTGACGGTGCCGGGGCGACAGGTCAGCGAGATGTCGTGCAGTACCCGGCGGGTGTCGTCGTAGCCGAAGGAGACGCCGGCGTACTCGACGACCGACCCGACCGGCTGGACCGGGCGATCGGGTTGCGGCTGGACCGGCTGCTGCAGGAACCGGACGACCGAGTCGCGGGCCTGCAGCGCGCCGCGCATCGACTGGCCGGTGTAGCCGAGCTGGAGCAGCGGTGCTGTCAACCCGAGCCCGAGCACGAGCGCCGGCAGCACGTCGACCGGCGCGACGGTGCCGGTGCCGACCAGCCAGGCGCCGCTGCCGGCGAGCCAGGCGAGCACGACCGCCGGAGCGGTGACCACCTCGACCAGCGTCTGCATCGTCGCGGTCTCGCCCATCCAACCGCGGTAGAAGCGCAGGAACCGGTCGGTCTCCGTGGCGTAGCCGGCGTGCCTGCGTCGCCCCTGCCCGAAGCTCTTGACCACCGCGATGCCGTGCACGAACTCGACGGTGGCCGAGTTGAGCCGCTCGACCGACTCGTCGTAGCGCACCAGCTGGTCCCGGCTGCCCGCCATCATCGCGGCGTACAGCACGATGGTCAGCACCAGCGGGACCAGGCAGGCCAGCGCCATCCGCCATTCGGTGGCGAACAGGTAGACCAGCGACAGCACCGGTACGACGACGGCGACCACCAGGTCGTGCACGGCGTGCCCGGTGATGTGGTGCAGCGCGGACACGTCGTTCTCGACGGTCTTCTTCACCGAGCCCGACGAGCGCCTGCCGAACCAGCCCAGCGGGAGCCTGCCGAGCAGGTCGAGCAGGCGGGTGCGCACGTCGCGCTGCAGCCGGGCGTCGGCCAGGTGGCCGACCATGATCGAACCCCAGGTCGCGGCGAACGAGGCGGGCAACGCGACGGCGGCGACGGCGACGATCGCCCAGACCCGGCCGGTGTCGACGGGCAGGCCCTCGACGGCGGGCCACAGCGTGCGGGCCAGCTCGACGACGGCGACCAGCGGCACGACCGTGCCCGCCGCGCCGACGGCGGCCAGCCCGACGATCGCGCCGATCCGGGACCGCACCGGCGCGAAGAGATCGACCGCCGGGGCCGGGGACGTGACGGTGCCGGACACGGCCACCCACCTTCGTATTCGTACGCTGTTCTAATCGAACCTTAGTGTGCCCTCACCTCGCCGGGCAAGCGCCGGTGGTACGGCAGACTGGGGCGGCCGGACCACCGCGGAAGGAAGTGCACCTGATGGCCCGACGTGCGGCCGGTACGCCGTACCACCTGGGGCTGACGCCCGACCGGATCGTCGCCGAGGCGCTCGACCTCACCGGGCGCGGCCACCTGCTCGGCTGGTCGCTGCGCGAGCTCGCCGATCGGCTCGGCGTCACCGTCTCGGTGATCACCCATCACGTCGGGAGCAAGGACCGTCTGCTCCGCCGGGTGGTGGAGGAGGCACTGGCCGGGCTCCGCCCGCCGCCCGGCGACCTGCCGTGGGACGCCTGGTTCCGGGAGATGCTGCTGGCGATCCGTGAGCCGCTGCGCCGCTACCCCGGCACGGCCAAGTGGGTGCTGCTGCACGGCCCGACCTTCCCGGCGATCATGCCGATGATCGACACCGGGATCGCGGCGCTGCAGCGTGCCGGGTTCGGCGACGCGGTGGGTCTGGCGTTCGCCACCCTGTTCAACAACGCGGTGATGACGCTGGCGGTGGCCGACGAACGGCTCGCCGAAGAAGGCGACGGCCCGCGGGACCACGGGACGGCGCTGCGCGAGCTGCGCGCCGCGGGGGCCGGGAACTCCGGGATCGCGGTGCTCGACTCGACGCTGCTGCGCATGTTCGCGTCCGGCTCGGGCGAGGCGCACGAGACCTACTACCGGTTCGTGGTCGACACCACGATCGCCGGGCTCACCGTGCTCCGGGACGACCCGGCTCAGGTCAGGAACACCAGCGGCGCGACCAGTCCCTGACGATCCAGCACGACGACCGTCGCCACCGAGAACGCCCAGCAGGCGAGCACGAACACCGCGTCGGACGGGCGGAACCGCACGATCCGCCGCTCGGTGCGGGTCGGGTGGGCGCCGAACGCGCGCGCGTCCATCGCGACGGCGACCCGCTCGGCGTGCCGGATCCCGCCGGCGAGCAGCGGGACCGCCATCCGGCCCGCCCGGCGCACCGGATTGCGGTCGGCGACCCCGCGGGCCCGGTGCGCCGCTCGGATGACGTGCAGCTCCTGGGAGAAGCGGCCGACGAACCGGTACGACGCGATGGCCCCGTACCCGTACCGGTAGGGCACCCGAAGCGTGCGGATGAGCGCGCGCACCAGGTCGGTGGCATCGGTCGTGAGGCCGCCGACGAGGGTGAGCCCCATCAGCGCCGTCATCCGCAGTGCGGTGGACAGCCCGGCGTAGAGCGCGGACGCGCGCACCTCGAGCGGCCCGATCGCGACCGTCGACGGATCCGCGTCGACCGTGGCACCGCCGGCGAGCAGGGTGAAGCTCACGGTCAGCGTGCCCACGAGCAGCAGCCCGACCAGCAGCCCCGTGCCCAGCCTGCGCGGCCCGAGTCCGGATCCCGCGACGACGAGCAGCGCCGCCGCGACCAGCAGGACACCCGGCACCCACGGGTCCCGGGTGACGCTCAGGTAGGCCATCGCCGGCAGCGGTCCGGCGATCTTGGCGAGCGGGTTGACCCGGCGCAGGAAGCCGGGCCGCGGCGCCGACCCGATCCCGGTCACCGGCCGGGGCCCGTTCCGGGCTCTCCCGCGGGCCCTGCCGCGGGCCCGGTTCTCGGCCCGGTCGGTCCTGATGCGGGCCCCGTTCCGGGCTCTCGCGGGGGCCCTGCCGAGGCATCCGTCCGGAGCACCGGCCCGTTTCCGGCGGGGTCCCGTCCCGGTCCCGGAAGGTCTGCGGTCCGGTACACCCGCGCCCACGCCGGATTCCGCCCGGCCAGTGCGCCGGCGAGCCTGCGCAACGGCGGTGGCCGCAGTCCCGCGGCCGCCAGCAACCGGTCGTCGGTGAGCAGCTCGCCGGTCGGGCCGTGCGCGAGCAGGCGGCCATCGGCCAGCACCGCGAGCTGCCCGGCGTGCTCGGCGACCAGCTGCAGGTCGTGGCTCACCATCACCACCGTGGTGCCATCGGCGTTGAGCTCGGAGAGCAGCGCCATCAGCTCGGTGGCGCGTGCCCGGTCCTGGCCGAAGGTCGGCTCGTCGAGCACCAGCACCCGGGGCCCGGTGATCAGCGCGCTCGCCACCGACAACCGTCGCTTCTCGCCGTGCGAGAGCAGCCAGGGGCTGTGGCCGCGGTAGCGGCCCAGGCCGAACCGGTCGAGCGCGGCGGCGACCCGCTGATCCACCTCGTCCGGCTCGGTGTGCCGGACGCGCAATCCGTGGGCCAGCTCGTCGGCGACGGTCGGGGCGAGGAACTGGTGCTCCGGGTTCTGGAAGACGAACGCCACCACCGCGGCGACGGCGCGGGGACCGGCCCGGCCGACGTCGAGCCCTGCCACGTCGACGGTTCCCGGCGGTGGCGGCCGCACCCCGGCGAGCGCCTGCGCGAGGGTGGTCTTCCCGGCCCCGTTCACCCCGGCGACGGCGAGGATCTCACCGGCCGCGACGGTCAGCGACACGTCGCGCAGGACCGGTTCGCGGCCCCGGCCGGGAACGACCGTCAGATCCCGGGCCCGCACGATCGGAGATGCCGGATCCTCTCCGTCGATCTTCCCGGTGGCGGGTGTGCCGATCTTCCCGGTGGCGGGTGTGGTCGTCGCGGCGACCCGGCCGGGGGACGCCGCGACGGGCCGGACGTCCGGCCGGCCGGCGAGCCCGTCGGCGAGCTCGCCGAGGGTGACCGGCGGCGGGTCGAACCGGACGCCCGCGGCGGACAGCCGGCGGGCGAGCTGCACCGCGGTCGGCAGCCAGACCCCGAGCCCGGCGAGCAGCTCGTGTTCCTCGCGGAACACCCGGGTGGTCCCGCCGTCGGTGACCGGCCTGCCGGCGCCGTCGAGCACGACGACCCGGTCGGCGATCTCCACGACGTCGTCGAGCTCGTGCTCGACGACGAGCACCCCCAGCTCACCCGACGGATCCCGGCGGAGCCGGTCGACCAGCCGGTACAGCTCGACCGAGGCATGCGGGTCCAGGTTCGCGGTCGGCTCGTCGAGCACCAGCAGCCGCGGACGCAGTGCCAGCGCGCAAGCCAGGGCGAGGCGCTGGCGCCCGCCACCGGACAGCACCCCGGGATCGTCGCGTTCCCGGCCGGTCAGCCCGACCGCGGCGAGCGCCGCGTGCGCGGTCCGCTCGATCTCGTCGACCGGCAGGCACAGGTTCTCCGGACCGAAACAGACCTCGTCGAACACGGTGCCGGTGACCACCTGGGCGTCCGGGTCCTGGAACACCATGCCGACCCGCAGCGGGCCGCCGTCCGGGGCGGGCCCGAGCACCACGGTGCCCTCGAGATCGGCCGGGACGCTGCGCGGCACCAGATCCCCGAGCGCGAGCGAGAGGGTCGACTTGCCACATCCGGAGGGGCCGAGCAGCAGGACGACCTCCCCGGGCCGGACGTCGAGATCGACCCCGTCCGGCCGCCAGCTCTCGGCCGTCTCGTGCCGGACCCGCACCCCGCGGGCGCGCACCAGCACGTCGTCGGAACCGGGCCCGGCGGCCGGCCGCGGGCGGTGTCCCGGCCGCGTGGTCAAGCGGGAGCGTCGGTGGCGCGGACCCGCGGAGCGGGAGCGATACCGGTGCGCCCGAGCGCCCGGGCCAGAAGCACCGACAGGTACCCGGCGAGGACGCAGCTCGCGATGGTCAGAACCACCGCGAGCAGCATGACGGGGACGGCCATCTGGTCGAGCCCGTAGGTCGTGTAGGTCGGGATCAGGCCGATCACCGCGACCACCAGGCCGGTGCCCGTGAACAGCCATGCCGACCACCGGCGGTAGCGGGTGAGGGCGAACGGGATCTCGCACAGCACACCCCACAGCAGGCCCTGGAACAGGCCCATCCAGCCGAACGGCGTGAGCGGCACCGTGACCAGGCCGGCGATCACGCTGGTGAGCAGGCCGACACCGGGACGGCGGAGCAGGGCGAGTGCCGCCAGTGGCGGAAGCAGCCAGACGCCCATCAGCGACAGCACCAGCAACGGGGCCGTCGCCATGAAGGCGATCGTGACCAGGTTGGCCGGCACCAGGACGATTCCGAGGGCAACCCCGAGCGCACCACAGGTGAGAATTACGCGCGTACTCGACGAATTGCGGGACACGGGGCACTCCACTGTGAATGGTTGTGGTCGGCGACGTTCGGAATGCTGTCCACGACCGCCGGGTAAGTCAAGGCTGACTTCAGTAATCGTAGTTGGAGTTCACCCGTACAGCCTATTGTTGCGGCATGAATCTCACTATTTGGTCATGGTTCACTCGTCAACTAAACGCAGGGTAGTCAGATCTAGGACGGCGAGTTAAGATTGGTTAGGTTTGCCTAACTTCATGCGATGGGGGTTTCATGTCGACAGAAATCGTCGGCAGCGACAGTTCTGTGCCGGTCGGGGGAGCCGGATCCGGCAGTTCCGGAGATGTGTCCGGACTGCATTTCCTGTGCGCTGAGATCGCCGCTTCGGTAGGGGCGGAGGAAGGGTCGGTCGGGCCCGACGACGATCTTTTCGCGGTCGGCATGGACTCGTTGCGACTGATGACGCTGCGCAGCGCGTGGCGGCGTCGGGGGATCACCGTCGACCTGGTCGCGCTCGTCGAGACCCCGACCCCGCGCGCCTGGTGGCGGTTGATGCGTGACGTGGCTCCCGCACCCGCCCCCGCACGGCAGCCGCCGGCCGACCCCGCCGCGCCGTTCCCGCTGACCTCGGTCCAGCAGGCGTACTGGGTGGGGCGTGGTGACGGGCAGCCGCTGGGTGGCGTCGGCTGCCATGCCTACCTGGAGTTCGACGGCGCCGGTGTCGACCCCGACCGGCTGGCACGTGCCGTGCGAGAGGTCGTTGACCGGCACGGGATGCTCCGGGCCCGGTTCCCCGGCGACGGGACCCAGATCATCACCCCGCCCGGTGGGGAGCCGCCGGTGCGGGTCGTCGACCTGTCCGGTATGGACTCCGGCAAGGCCCGGGCCGAGCGGGAGCGACTGCGCGGCGAGCTGTCGCACCGCAGGCTGGATGCCGGGGCGGGCGAGGTCCTCGCCGTCACGCTCTGCCTGCTCCCGGGTGGGTGCACCCGGTTGATGGTCGAGGTCGACTTCCTGGTCGCCGACGTCCTCGGCCTGCGGATCCTGCTCGCCGACCTGGCTACCGCGTACCGGAGTGACGATCCCGTGGCGTTGCCCTCGCTCGGGATCGACTTCCCGACCTGCCTGGCGCATCGGGCGCAGGCTGACGGGCATCGCGCGGACGCGCGGGCGTACTGGGCGGCCCGGGTTCCCGAGCTGCCGTCCGGGCCTCGGCTGCCGCTCGCGGTGGATCCGGCCACGGTGCTGGAGCCGCGGTTCGTGCGCCGCAGCACCCGGTTGTCCGCGCTGAGCTGGACGGCGTTGCAGGACCGGTGCCGGTCCGCGGGGATCACTCCGGCGGTCGCGCTGGCCGCCGCGTACGCGGAGGTGCTGGCCGGGTGGAGCGAGGAACCCCGCTTCGTCCTGAACCTGCCGGTGTTCGACCGGGACGAGTTCCACCCCGATGTCATGTCGGTGGTCGCCGACTTCACCGGGCTGGTGCTGCTGGAGGTCGACTGCGGTCGCCCGCTGAGCTTCCTCGACCGTGCGCGGGAGATCCAGGACCGGTTGCGCCGCGACCTCGCGCACGCCTCGTACTCGGGGGTGGAGGTGCTGCGCGATCTCACCAGGGCCGGCGACGGCCGGCCGGCGAGCGCACCGGTGGTGTTCGCCAGCGCACTCGGCGGGGACCTGGTCGGCGACGACTTCCGGGAGACGTTCGGCGAGCTCGACTGGATGGTGTCGCAGACACCGCAGGTGTGGCTGGACAACCAGGTCGTCGAGCTCGGCGGCGGCCTGTACGTGTCCTGGGACGCGGTGCAGGAGCTGTTCGACGAGGGTGTGCTGGACGCGATGTTCGCCGCCTACTCGGAGATCCTGCACGGACTGGCGGACGGCGACTGGGACCGTCGCCTCGTCGCCGGGGCACCACCGGCGCAGCGCCGGGTGCGGGCGGCGATCAACGCGACCGCGCCGGTACCCGGACCGGTCGACCCGGCCGGCCTGCTGCACACCGGGATGTTCGACCGGGCGGCCCGCGAACCGGAGCGGGTGGCCGTGCCCGGTGTGGCGACCTACGGGGAGCTGGCCGAGCGGGCGCTTCGGGTGGCCGGGTACCTGGCGGGCGAGGGTGTCGTGCCCGGTGATGCGGTGGCGGTGTCGCTGCCGCGGGGTGTCGATCAGGTGGTCGCGGTGTTCGGGGTGCTGGCCGCGGGTGCGGCGTACGTGCCGGTGTCGCCGGAGCTGCCACCGGCCCGTCGGGACAGGATGCGGGAGCTGGCCGGGGTGGTGTGCACTCTCGATGCCGATACCCGTATGGATGCCGAGCCGTTGCCGGGGCCGGTCCCGGTCGATCCGGCCCGGAGTGCCTATGTGATCTTCACGTCGGGGACGACGGGTGATCCCAAGGGGGTCGAGGTCACCCATGCCGCGGTGATGAACACGGTCGCCGACGTGTGTGCCCGGTTCGGTATCGGCCCGGATGATCGGGTGCTGACGGTGTCGGCGCTGGACTTCGACCTGTCGGTGTTCGATCTGTTCGGGCTGCTGTCGGCCGGCGGGCAGGTGGTCACGGTCGCGCCGGAGTCGTGGCGGGATGCCGCGGCGTGGGCGGGTCTGGTGGCCGGGCACCGGGTGACGGTGTGGAACACGGTGCCGGCGTTGCTGGACATGCTGCTCACCGCGGCCCCGCCGGACTCCCTGGAGTCCTTGCGGACGGTGCTGGTGTCGGGCGACTGGGTGGGTCTCGATCTCGCCCCGCGATTGGCGATTGCGGCGCCTCGGGCCCGGCTCGTCGCGTTGGGTGGGGCGACCGAGGCAGCGGTCTGGTCGAACTTCCAGCCGGTCCCGGTTCCGGTTCCGGAGCGGTGGACGTCGGTGCCCTACGGGCGTCCGCTTGCGGGACAGCGCTTCCGAGTCGTCGACGACACCGGCCGGGACCGTCCGGACCAGGTTCCGGGGGAGCTGTGGATCGGCGGTGCCGGCGTCGCCGTCGGGTACCGGGGTGATCCGGAGCTGACCGCGGCCAAGTTCGTGACGGACGACGGTCAGCGCTGGTACCGGACGGGCGACCTCGGCCGGTACTGGCCGGACGGCACGCTGGAGTTCCTGGGCCGCGCGGACACGCAGGTGAAGGTGCGTGGGCACCGGATCGAGCTCGGCGAGATCGACACCGCGCTGCAGGCCGATCCCGAGGTCGCTGCAGGCGTCACCGTCGTCGTCGGTGAGCGGACCCGGCGACGGCTCGTCGCTTACGTCACCCCCGCCTGCGTCACCCCCGCCGACGGCTCCGCCCCCGATCCCACCGGGCTCGCCGACCGGCTCCGCCGGGTGCTGCCCGACCACGCCGTCCCCGGCCGGATCGTCGTCGTCGACGCCCTGCCGCTCACCGGCAACGGCAAGATCGACCGCGCCGCGCTGGAGACCCTCGCCGAACACCAGGGCCCCGGCACCTCCGCCGCTCCGCTCGGGGAGCTGGAGAAGCAGGTCGCCGCGGTGTGGGAAGAGCTGCTCGGGATCGCCTCCGTCGCACGTGACGACAGCTTCTTCGCGCTCGGCGGTGACTCCGTCGTCGCCACCCGGATGGTCGCCCGGCTCACCGCCGACGGCGTCACCGGCGCCGGCCTCGGCGCGCTGTTCGCGTCGCCGACCCTCGCCGGGTACTGCGCCGGGCTCACCGCCGGTGACGCCCGCACGGACACCGGTGTCGTCGCCGACCCGGCGTCGCGGTACGAACCGTTCCCGACGACCGACGTGCAACGTGCCTACCTGGTCGGCCGGCGCGAGGATCTCGTCCTCGGCGGGATCGGCACCCACTACTACGGCGAACTGGACCTGCCCGAGGTCGACGTCGCGGCCTGGGAACGGGCCTGGAACATCGTGATCGCCCGGCACGACATGTTGCGTGCGGTCGTCGACGACGACGGCACCCAGCGGGTGCTGCCCGAGGTCGGTCGTTTCACCGTCCCCGTGGAGCACGGGATCGCCGCACTCGACCCGATGCGTGAGCAGATGTCCCGGCGCGTCTTCGACCCGGCTCGCTGGCCGTTGATGGAGGCCCGCGCCGTGCACTACCTCCGCGACGGTGAGCCGCGGACCCGGCTCGGCATCGGCCTGGACAACATCGTGCTCGACGCCGCGAGCGTCATGCAGCTGTTCACCGAGCTGGATGCGCTCGTCGCCGACCCCGCCGCCACGCTGCCCGAACCGGCCGTGACCTTCCGCGACTACCTGGTCCAGGGGGCACCGGACCCGGCCCGGGTCGCGGCCGCCGAGACCTACTGGAGGTCCCGGCTCGACGACCTCCCGCCCGCCCCGCCGCTGCCGCTCGCAGCCGATCCGGCAGGGATCGCCCGGCCGCGGTTCACCCGCCGGGCCGACACCCTGTCCCCCGGCGAGTGGTCCGCGATCCGTGAGCAGGCGGTCCGAGCGGGCGTCACCCCGTCCGCTGTGCTGCTGGCCTGCTACGCGGAGGTGCTGTCGCGCTGGTCGGGGGCGGCCGGACTGACCGTGAACCTGACGTTGTTCGACCGGCGTCCGGTGCACGCGGACATCGACCGGGTGCTGGGTGACTTCACGTCGTTGCTGCTGGTGGGTTGTCGGGCGGTGCCGGGGGAGTGCTGGCTGGATCGGGTCCGTCGGTTGCAGGAGCAGCTGTGGCGCGATCTGGATCATCGGGAGACGTCGGCGGTGTGGGTGATGCGTGAGCTGGCCCGCGCCACCGGCAGGCCGGAGACGACGATGCCGGTGGTGTTCACCAGCGCGCTCGGCCTGGACGCGGACACCTTGCGCGGTGCCCCGTCGCTGGAGTTCGGAATCACCCACACCCCGCAGGTGTGGCTGGACAACCAGGTGGTCGAGCTGTCCGGCGGGCTGCACGTGTCCTGGGACGCGGTGCAGGATCTGTTCGACGACGGTGTGCTGGACACGATGTTCACCGCCTACACCGGGCTCCTCCGGTCGCTGGCGGATGCGAGCTGGTCACAGCCGCTCGGACCGACCCTGCCCGAGCGGCAGGAGCAGGTCCGTGCCGCGGCGAACTCCACCGGGCAGGCCCACGACCCCGCGCTGTTGCATGCCGGGATGTTCGAGTGGGCGGCCCGCGAACCGGAGCGGGTCGCGGTGCCCGGTGCGCTGACCTACGGGGAGCTGGCCGACCGGGCGTTGCGGGTGGCCGGGTATCTGGTCGGCGAGGGCGTCAGGCCTGGTGATGCGGTGGCGGTGTCGTTGCCGCGGGGTGTCGATCAGGTGGTCGCGGTGTTCGGGGTGCTGGCCGCGGGTGGGGTGTATGTGCCGGTGTCGCCGGAGCTGCCGCAGGCCCGCGGGGACCGGATGCGGGAGCGGGCGGGGGTGGTGTGCACCCTCGACGCCGGCAGCCGCATGCAGGACACCGCGGCACTTCCCGGGCCGGTCGCGGTCGACCCCGACCGGCCGGCGTATGTGATCTTCACGTCGGGGACGACGGGTGACCCGAAGGGCGTGGAAGTCACCCACGCCGCCGCGATGAACACCGTCGCCGACGTGAGTGCCCGGTTCGGTGTGGGCGTCGAGGATCGGGTGCTGGCGGTGTCGGCGCTGGACTTCGACCTGTCGGTGTTCGATCTGTTCGGATTGTTGTCAGCCGGTGGGCAGGTCGTCACCGTCGCTCCCGAGCTGTGGCGCGACGCCGCCGCCTGGGCGGACTTGGTGGCCGAGCACCGGGTCACCGTGTGGAACACCGTGCCCGCATTGCTGGACATGCTGCTCACCGCGGCCCCGCCGGACTCCCTGGAGTCGCTGCGGACCGTGCTGGTGTCCGGCGACTGGGTCGGGCTCGACCTCGCGCCGCGGCTGGTGGCTGCGGCACCGCAAGCGCGGCTCGTGGCACTGGGTGGGGCGACGGAGGCTGCGGTCTGGTCGAACTTCCAGCCGGTTCCGGTTCCGGTTCCCGAGCGGTGGACGTCGGTGCCCTACGGGCGTCCGCTTGCGGGGCAGTGTTTCCGGGTGGTGGACCCGTTGGGCCGGGACTGTCCTGATCATGTGACGGGGGAGTTGTGGATCGGTGGTGCCGGGGTCGCCGTCGGGTACCGCGGTGATCCGGAGCTGACCGCGGCCAAGTTCGTGCCGCACGACGGTCAGCGCTGGTACCGCACAGGCGATCTGGGCCGGTACTGGCCGGACGGGACGCTGGAGTTCCTGGGCCGGGCGGACACGCAGGTCAAGGTGCGTGGGCATCGGATCGAGCTCGGTGAGATCGACACCGCGTTGCTCACCCACCACAGCGTCGACGCTGCAGTCGCCGTCGCGACCGGGGACCGCGGGCGGCGCAGGATCACCGCCTTCGTCACCCCCACGACCGCGCAGCTCGACGTACTCCCCGCCCACCTCACGGCACTGCTGCCCGAGCACATGGTCCCGGCCCGGATCGTCGCCGTCGACGCCCTGCCGCTGACCGGAAACGGCAAGATCGACCGCGCCGCCCTGGACACCCTCGCCGAACACCACGGACTCCCCACCAGGGACGCCGCACCGGCGGGCGAGATCGAACAGCGCGTCGCGGCACTGTGGGCCGAGCTGCTCGGCGTCGCCGCCGTCGGCCGCGGCGACGACTTCTTCGCGCTCGGCGGCGACTCGATCGTCGCCACCCGCATGGTCGCCCGGCTCGCCGCCGGCGGCATCGCCGGGGCCGAGCTCGGACGCCTGTTCACCGCACCCGTCCTCGCCGACTACTGCACGGCCCTGCACACCGGCATCCGCGAGCCGGTCGCCGGCGTCGTCGCCGATCCTGAACACCGGCACACCCCGTTCGCGCTCACCGACGTCCAGCGCGCCTACTGGATCGGCCGGCAGACCGGCCCCGCCCTCGGCGGGATCGGCACCCACTACTACGGCGAACTGGACCTGCCCGAGGTCGACGTCGCGGCCTGGGAACGGGCCTGGAACATCGTGATCGCCCGGCACGACATGTTGCGTGCGGTCGTCGACGACGACGGCACCCAGCGGGTGCTGCCCGAGGTCGGTCGTTTCACGGTCCCCGTCGACCATGGTCCCGACGGCATCGACCGCATGCGGGCCGAGCTCGCGCACCGCGTTCCCGATCCGGCACGATGGCCGCTGATCGCGGCCCGCGCCGTGCACCACGAACGCGACGGCGAACGCCGCACCCGGCTCGGCATCGGCCTGGACAATCTGGTCCTCGACGCCGCGAGCATCATGCTGCTGCTCGCCGAGCTCGACGCGCTCACCACCGATCCCGCAGCGCTGCCCCCGGCACCGGAGATCACCTTCCGCGACTACCTCACCCAGGTCGCCGCCGCTCCGGACGGACAGGAGAAGGCCCGCGACCACTGGCGGGCCCGCATCGCCGAGGACACGCTGCCCCCCGCTCCCAACCTGCCACTCGCCGTCGACCCGGCGACCGTGCAACGACCCGAGTTCACCCGCCGCTCGTTCGCCCTCGACACGCAGGCATGGTCGGCGCTGCGGGACCGATGTCGCGCCGCCGGCGTCACACCGGCCGCCGCGCTCCTCGGCTGCTACGCCGAGGTCCTCGGCCGCTGGTCCGGCAGCGCCGCGCTGTCGATCATGCTGACCCTGTTCGAACGGCGCCCCGTCCATCCTGACATCGACCGGGTGCTCGGCGACTTCACCACCTTGTTACCGGTTGCGTGGCGCGCCGATCCCGCCGACACCGGAACCGACCGGATCCGCCGCCTGCAGGAACAGATGTGGCGCGATCTCGACCACCGCGACGCCTCCGCGGTGTGGGTACTGCGGGAGCTCGCCCGTTCCCGCGGCGACGCCGACGCGGCCATCCCGGTCGTGTTCACCAGCGCCCTCGGCCTCGGCGACAGCGCTCCGACGATGCCCGCCCTGGAGTACGGCGTGTCACAGACGCCGCAGGTGTGGCTGGACAACCAGGTCGTGGAGTCCGCGGGCGGGCTGTACCTCTCCTGGGACGCGGTCGAGGCACTCTTCGACGACGGCGTGCTCGACGCCATGTTCGACGACTACACCGGCCTCGTCACATCACTCACCACGTCCGGCGACGACTGGCCCCGGCTCGACACCCTCCCCGCCGGCACCCGCGCGGTGCGGGCCGCGGTGAACTCCACCGGTCCGGCCTTCGAGCCCGTGCTGTTGCACGCCGGGATGTTCGACCGGGCGGCCCGCGAACCGGAGCGGGTGGCGGTGCCGGGTGTGCTGACCTACGGGGAGCTGGCCGGGCGGGCGTTGTGCGTCGCCGGGTATCTGGCCGGCGAGGGTGTGGTGCCTGGTGATGCGGTGGCGGTGTCGTTGCCGCGGGGTGTTGATCAGGTTGTTGCGGTGTTCGGGGTGCTGGCGGCGGGTGCGGTGTATGTGCCGGTGTCGCCGGAGCTGCCGTCGGCCCGGCGGGACAGGATGCGGGAGCTGGCCGGGGTGGTGTGCTCGCTGGATCCGGCCGCGCTCGACGCGGCGCTGCGGGTGGACCCGCTGCCCGAACCCGTCGCGGTCGATCCGTCCCGGACCGCCTATGTGATCTTCACATCCGGCACGACCGGTGACCCGAAGGGGGTCGAGGTCACCCACGCCGCGGCGATGAACACCGTCGCCGACGTGTGCGACCGGTTCGGTGTCGGCGGCGACGACCGGGTGCTGACGGTGTCGGCGTTGGACTTCGACCTGTCGGTGTTCGACCTGTTCGGACTCTTGTCGGTGGGTGGCCAGGTGGTGCCGGTCGCGCCGGAGTCGTGGCGTGATGCCGCCGCCTGGGCGGGCTTGGTGGCCGAGCATCGGATCACGGTGTGGAACACGGTGCCGGCGTTGCTGGACATGCTGCTCACCGCGGCCCCGGCGGGCTCGCTGGAGTCGCTACGGACCGTGCTGGTGTCCGGGGACTGGGTGGGCCTCGACCTCGCCCCACGGCTGGCCGTCGCGGCGCCACACGCTCGGCTCGTGGCACTGGGTGGGGCGACGGAGGCTGCGGTCTGGTCGAACTTCCAGTTGGTCCCGGTTCCGGTTCCCGAGCGGTGGACGTCGGTGCCCTACGGGCGTCCGCTTGCGGGGCAGCGTTTCCGGGTGGTGGACCCGTTGGGCCGGGACTGCCCGGATCACGTGCCGGGGGAGTTGTGGATCGGTGGTGCCGGTGTCGCCGTCGGCTATCGGGGTGATCCGGAGCTGACCGCGGCCAAGTTCGTGACGGACCGCGGACAGCGCTGGTACCGGACGGGCGATCTGGGCCGGTACTGGCCGGACGGCACGCTGGAGTTCCTGGGCCGCGCGGACACGCAGGTGAAGGTGCGTGGGCACCGGATCGAGCTCGGTGAGATCGAGACCGCGCTGCTCGCCCACCACAGCGTCGACGCTGCAGTCGCCGTCGCGACCGGGGACCGCGGACGGCGCAGGATCACCGCCTTCGTCACCCCCACGTCGGCCGACCCCGCCCCGCTGCGCGACCACCTGGCCGCGGCGCTGCCCGAGCACATGGTCCCGGCCCGGATCGTCGCCGTCGACGCCCTGCCGCTCACCGGCAACGGCAAGATCGACCGCCCCGCGCTGGAGACCCTCGCCGAGCACGACACCACCACGCCCACCGGACCACCACCGGAGGGCGACACCGAGATCAGGCTCGCCGCCCTCTGGTCCGAGCTGCTCGGCACCGGCCCGGTCGCCCGCGACGACCGCTTCTTCGCGCTCGGCGGCGACTCGCTCACCGCCACCCGGCTCGTCGAGCTCGTCAGCACCACGTTCGGCACCCGAATCACCATGCGCGACTTCGTGACCGACCCGACCATCCGCGGAACCGCCGCACTCCTGACCGCCGACCTCGACGGCGGCCGGGACGACTACGAGGAGGGCGAGCTGTGACCGCCGCACCCGACACCATCGACCCCGCCCGGCTCCTCATCGACCTCGAGAACCTGGGCGTCCGGCTCTGGGCCGACTCCGGGAAGCTCCGCTTCCGGGCACCCAGCGGGGTACTCACCGAGGAGCACCGGGCCGCACTGCGCGCCCACCGCGACACCGTCCTCACCCTGCTGCAGCACGACGACACCGCCGACGCCCTGACGGCCGACCCCGCCGCCGCCCACGAGCCCTTCCCGCTCACCGACGTCCAGGCGTCCTACCTGCTCGGCCGCAGCGACGCCTTCGACTACGGCGGCGTCGCCTGCCACGGCTACGTCGAGGTCGACTTCGACGAGCTCGACCCGGAGCGCCTCGAACGGGCATGGGCCACCGTCGTCGCCCGGCACGACATGCTCCGCGCCGTCGTCGAGCTCGACGGCAGCCAGCACGTCCTGCCCGATCCCGGCCCCGTCCGCGTACCGGTAGACGACCTGCGCGGCCACGACCCCGCCGCCGCTGCCACCGCACTCGCCGGCACCCGCGACGAGCTCGGCACTCAGGTGCACACCCCGGACCACTGGCCCCTGTTCGACCTGCGGATCACCCGGCTCGACGACCACGACGTGCTGCACCTGTCGATCGACCTGCTCGTCTGCGACTACACCAGCCTGCAGCTGCTGCTCGCCGAGCTCGACCGGGCCTACACCGACCCGGCGAGCCTCCCGCCACCACCCGCCGTGTCGTTCCGCGACTACGTCGTCGCCCAGCGACGCCTCAGCGGTGGCCGCCGGTACGCGCGCGACCGCGCATACTGGCTGGACCGCATCGACGACCTGCCGCCCGCCCCCGAGCTGCCCCTCGACCCGGCCCGGCCCGACGGCCCGCCACGCTTCTCCCGGCACACCACGACCCTCGACACCGAGCACTGGGCCCGGCTGCGCACCGCGGCCGCCGCCCGCGGCGTCACCCCGTCCGGGGCGCTGCTCACCGCCTACGCCGCCGTCCTCGCCCGCTGGAGCGAACGACCCGACCTCACCCTCAGCCTCACCCTGCTCAGCAGGCTCCCCGTGCACCCCGACATCGACCGGGTGATCGGCGACTTCACCTCCGTCACCCTGCTCGCCGTCCGCGCCGACGACGGAACCGGCCTGGCCGAACGGGCCCGCAGCCTCACCACCCGGCTGTTCGACGACATCGACCACCGCCTGTTCAGCGGCGTCGAGGTCGTCCGCGAGCTGCGCCGCCGGCGCGGCCCCGGCGGTGGCCTGCTCCCGGTCGTCTTCACCAGCTCGGTCGGGCTCGGCGACACCGACGCCCACGCCGGCGCCTTCACCGGCACCGGCCGGGTCGGCTTCGGCATCAGCCAGACACCGCAGGTGTGGCTCGACTGCCAGGTCTCCGACACCGACGGCACGCTGCGCATCGACTGGGACAGCCGAGACGGGGTCCTCGCGCCCGGCGTCGTCCCCGCCCTGTTCGACGCCTACACCCGGCTGCTGCACCAGCTCGCCATCGATCCGGCCGCCTGGGACGCCGCCGACCCGGTGACCCTGCCCGCCGACCAGCTCGACCGGCGCCGCCGGGTCAACGACACCACTCGTGCCCTGCCGACCGGGCTGCTGCACCAGCCGGTGCTCGACCGGGCCGCGGCCACCCCGGACGCGCTCGCCGTCGTCGCGGCCGACGGCGAGTTGCGCTACGGCGAGCTCCTCGACCGGGCACACGCCGTCGCCACCGAGCTGCGACGCCGCGACCTGCAGCCCGGCACACCGGTCGCGATCGCCGCCGACAAGGGCGTCCACCAGCCCGTAGCGGTACTCGGCACGCTGCTCGCCGGCGGCGCGTACCTGCCCGTCGACCCCCGCCAGCCGGCTCCCCGGATCGCCAGGATCCTCCGCGACTCCGGCGCACCGCTGGTCCTCACCGCCACCGGCGACCCCGGCTGGGACGTCCCCGCCGTCGCCGTGGCCGACCTCCCGGCCGCTGCCGAACCGGTTCCCGCCGCCGGAACCGCTCCCGGCGACCTCGCCTACGTCATCTACACCTCCGGATCCACCGGCGCCCCGAAGGGCGTGATGACCGCGCACCGGGCCGCCCGCAACACCGTCGAGGACATCACCGAACGCTTCCGGGTCGGTACCGGTGACCGGGTGCTCGGCGTGGCGGCGCTCGGCTTCGACCTGTCGGTCTACGACCTGTTCGGGGTGCTCGGGGCGGGCGGGACGCTCGTCCTGCCCGACCCGGACCGCCGCGGCGACCCCGAGCACTGGGCCGAGCTCGTCGCACGGCACCGGATCACGCTGTGGAACTCGGTGCCCGCCCAGCTGCAGATGCTCGGCCACGTCCTCGCCGGCGATCCGGCACCCGACGCGACCTCGCTGCGGCTCGCGCTGCTCTCCGGCGACTGGATCCCGGTCGGGCTGCCCGACGAGATCCGCGACCGGATCCCCGGCCTGGAGGTGATCAGCCTCGGCGGGGCCACCGAAGCCGCGATCTGGTCGATCGTGCACCCCGTCGGCCGGGTCGACCCGGCCGCCCGCAGCATCCCCTACGGTGTCCCGCTCGCCAACCAGACCTTCCACGTGCTCGACGCCACCGGCGCCGACCGGCCCGACTGGACCCCCGGCGAGCTCTACATCGGCGGGACCGGAACCGCCATCGGCTACCTCGGCGACCCCGACCTCACCGCGATCCGGTTCCCGAGCCACCCACGCACCGGGGAACGCCTGTACCGCACCGGCGACATCGGCCGCCACCTGCCCGACGGCACCATCGAACTGCTCGGCCGCGCCGACGACCAGATCAAGATCCGGGGACACCGGATCGAGCCCGGCGAGATCGAGGCCGCCCTGCTCACCCACCCCGCGGTGCGGGCCGCTGCCGTCGTCGCGGTCGGTGACCGGCCGCTGGAACGCCGTCTCGCCGGTTTCGTCGAGCTCGACGGCGACCGCGGCGCCGGCCTACCCGCCGAGTTCGACGACGGGCTGCGGGAACGGGCCTCGGCCGCCGCCCGCGCGGTCGTCGGCGACCTCGACCCGCGGGCCATGGTCGAGTTCTCGGTCCGCGTCGACCGGGTCGCGCTGCTCGTCATGGCGCACACGCTGCGCCGGCAGGGCCTGTTCGGCCCGGGGGAGCGGCACACACTCGCCGAGGTGCTGCAGCACTGCCGGGTCGCGGCCCGGCACGGCCGGGTCATCCGCCGCTGGCTGCGCGCACTCGTCTCCGAGGGCATGCTGCACCGCGCCGACGACGGCCGCTACCACGACCTCGCCGCCGCCGACGCCGCGCTGCTCGACCACAGCTGGGACGAGGTGTCCGACGCCCGCAAGGGCCTCAGCCACGGCGGCGAGCTCATCGAGTTCCTGCGCCGCACCACCGAGAAGCTCCCGGAGATCATGCGCGACGAGTTCCCGGTGCAGGCGCTGCTGTTCCCCGACGGCGGCACCCGCACCGCCGAGGCCGCCTACAAGGACAACCTGATCAGCCAGTACGTCAACGCGGCCACCACGGCCGCGGTCGTCGGTATCGCCGCCGCGGCGCCCGGGCACACGGTCCGGGTACTGGAGGTCGGCGCAGGCGTCGGCGGGACGTCCCGCGCGCTCGTCCCCGCACTGGCCGGTCTCGACGTCGAGTACCACTACACCGACGTGTCCCGGTTCTTCCTCGACGACGCCCGCCGCACGTTCGCCGATCACCCCGGCATGCGCTACGGACTGTTCGACATCAACACCGACTTCCGCGAGCAGGGGCACGAACCCGGCGGCATCGACGTGCTGCTCGCCGCGAACGTGCTGCACAACTCGCACGACGCGGGGGCGGTGCTGGCCCGGTTCGCGGAGCTCGTCGGCCCCGGCGGCTGGCTGGTCTTCAACGAACCGACCCGCGACTACTACCAGATCATGACCTCGATGGAGTTCCTCATGTCGCCGGCCGCCGGAGGGGCGCAGCGCGACTACGAGGATCTCCGCCGCGGCAGGGACCGCACGTTCCTGGAGCTGTCCGAGTGGCGCGAGCTCCTCGCGGACGCCGGGTTCGAGGAGGTGCTCGCGCTGCCCGGCGACGGGGATCCGCTGACCGAACTCGGCCAGCACGCCGTCGTCGCCCGGGTCCCCGGGGCCGGGGCCGCCCGGATCGATCCGGGCGAGCTGGCCGCGCACCTGCGCGCGCTGCTTCCCGAACCGATGGTCCCGACCCATCTGCGGGTCGTCGACACGCTCCCGCTGACCGGGAACGGCAAGGTCGACCGCGCCGCGCTGGCCGCCTCGATGCCCGCGGGCGGCGCGGCCGACCGGGCCGCCGTGGCCGCCGTCCCGCCCCGCGGGGACACCGAGGTCGCCGTCGCCGCAGTGTGGGGCGAGCTGCTCGGCCTGCCCGAGATCGGCCGTGATCAGGACTTCTTCGTGCTCGGCGGCGACTCGCTGCTGGTGTCCCGGCTCGCCGCCCGCCTCCGCGAGACCGTCCCGGGTGCCGCAGGCGTGCCGTGGGAGACCCTCATGCGCCGGCTGGTCGAGGGCCCCACCGTCGCCGCCATCGCCACGGCGCTGGAGCGGCTCACCGGCACGAGCAGCACCGCCGGCCAGGGCAGCACTGCCGGCGGCACCGGCAGCACCAACGGCTCGGGCAGCACTACCGGCACCGATTCGCCCAGCACCGGATCGCCCGGCACCGGCGCCGCCGGCCCGGACAGCCCGCTGGTCGAGCTGCACGCCGGACGCCCCGGAGGCACGATCACCGTGCTGGTGCACGACGGCAGCGGCGGACTCGCGCCCTACCGGGAGCTGCTCGCCGCGCTCACCGTCGACGCCCCGCACGCCCGGGTGCTCGGGCTCTCCGTCCCCGACACCGGGCGCTATCTGGGACGCGACCCGTCGTCGCTGATCGTGGGCCTGGCCGGGGAGTACGCCCGGATCCTGCTCGACGAGGTCCCCGGCGTCGCCGACGGAAGCACCCGGCTGCACCCGGTCGGGTACTGCATGGGCGGCATGCTCGCGGCCGAGCTGGCCCGCGTCCTCGGCGACGCCGGAGCCGAGCTCGCCCCGCTCACCGTCGTCAGCAGCCACCATGTGCCGCAGCGGGTCGACGACCCGCTCGTCACCGAGTACGGGTTCGCCCGCCTGATGGGGCTCGACCCGGCCGATCTCGGCTTCCCCGCCGACGAGGCCGCCGTCGGTGCGCTGCTGCGCCGGGCCGCCGACGACGGCCGGATCGCCGACGGGGCCGTCGTCGGACTCACCGGCGACCCGGACCCGGCCGTGGCCGACGCCGCGCGGCGCTTCGCGGAGGTCGCCGGAACCGAACCCGCCGCGCGACTCGCCGAACTCGCAGGGCGGCTCACACCGCTGCTCGGAGTCGGCGCCGACGACATCGCCCGGCTCCGGGAGGTGTTCCGGCAGAGCCTGCACGCCGTCTCCGGGTATCGGCCCGATCCCTATCCCGACGACATCGTACTGCTCCGGCAGAGCAGCGACCTGCACTTCATGCCCGGCCTGAGGGAGGACATGGCGGCGTTCTGGAGCGGGATATGCCTGGGCGAGACCCGGATCGTCGACATCGACGGCGACCACTTCGGCTGCCTGCGCGGTGACCGCTCCGCCCGGGTCGCGGCGCTGCTGCGCGATCTCCGCGACGGGGACGCCCGATGATCGCGGTGCTGGGCGCCTACGGCGCCGTCGGCCGGGCCGCGGCCGCGGAGCTGACCCGTACCGGCGCCGAGCCGGTGCGGGTCGGTGGCCGCGACCCCGAGCGGCTCGGCGCCACCGCCCGTGAGCTGGGCGCCGAGCCGTACCCGGTGGATCTCACCGACCCGGACGCGCTGGCCGGCTTCTGCACCGGCGCCTCGGTCGTCGTCAACGGCGCCGGCCCCGCACATCGGGTGCTCGACACCGTCGCCCGCGCCGCCGCCGCGGCCGGATCGCACTACGTCGACCCGGCGGGCGACGACGATCTCGCCGCCCGCGTCGCCGCTAGCTACCCGGAGGGAGCGGATCGGGCTGCGGTGCTGTCCGCCGGGATGCTGCCCGGGCTCTCCGGATTGCTGCCCCGGCACGTCGCCGCCGGTTTCGACGCCGCCGACCGGCTGCACGCCTACCTCGGCGGCCGGTCGGCCCTGACCCCCGCGGCGGCGGCCGACTTCCTGCTCAGCGCCGCGGCGACCGAGGGGAAACCGCTGACCGGCTGGTCCGGCGGGCACCGTGCGCTGCGCCCGCTGCGCGAGGTCGAGCTGCCGTTCTTCCCCGGCCGGGTCACCGCCACCCCGCATCTCACCCCGGAGATCGAACGGGTTGCCCGCGCGCTGGGGCTGGCCGAGGCGCACTGGTTCACCGTGTTCGTCGGGGAGCAGGCCACCGCGTTGCTGGCGCGGCACACCGCAGGCGCGGCGACCGGTTCGGACGACCCGGTCGCCGCGTTCGGCAGGGCCGTCGGCGTCGACCTCGCGGGGCACGATCCCTACCAGGTGCTCGCCTGCCAGATCGAGGGGACCACCGGGGACCGGCGCGAGGTGCGGACCCTCACCCTGCGGGTCGACGACGGCTACGCGCTCAGCGGCACCACCGCCGCGTTCACCGCCACCCAGGCCGCTGCCGGGCGAATCGGCGGCGGAACGGCGCACCTGGCCGCCGTCGCCGATCCGGCCGCCGCCGTCGCCTGGCTGTCGGACAGCCCGGTGGTCCGGACCCTGACCGTGGTCGACGGCCTGCCGATGATCGAGGACCGATTGCGGGCGGGCGAGGACGCCGCAGGCCTGTTCGAGGACGGCGAGCTGTGACCGCGCCGGACGCACCGCTGCGCATCGTCGTCTGCGGCAGCCGGTTCGGGGCCCGCTACGCCGACGCGCTCGCCACCGATCCCGGCAGCGAGCTCGTCGGGCTGCTCGGCCGGGGGAGTACCCGCACCGCGGAGCTGGCGGCCCGGCTCGGCGTCCCGCACGCCCGCCGGATCGAGGACCTGCCCCCGACCGACGCGGCCTGCGTCGTCGTCGGCACCGGACTGGCCGGAGGCGCGGGCAGCACCCTGGCCGGGGAACTGCTCGAGCGCGGTGTCGCCGTCCTGCAGGAACACCCGGTGCCCGACTCGGAGCTGGCCGGGACCCTCGCGCTGGCCCGCCGCCGCGGCGTCGCCTATCGGGTGTCCAGCCTGCACCCCGGGCTGCCCGCACCGCGCCGGTTCGCCGCGGCGGCCCGGGGGCTCGGGCGGCCGCTGTTCGCCGACGCGGTGTGCGCCGTCCCGATGTCCTACGTGCTGCTCGACGTGCTGGCCGGTGCGCTGCGCGGGCTGCGACCGTTCGCCTGCGCCGCCACCGACGTCCCGGAACCGGTCGCCGCGCTGGCCGCCGCCCCGTCACCGATGCGGTGCGTACAGGCGGCCGCCGCAGGCGTTCCGCTGACCCTGCGCGTGCAGAACCAGCTGCACGAGGCCGACCCGGAGAGCCACATGCACATTCCGATCCGGATCACCCTCGGCTTCGGCGCGGGTGTCCTCACCCTGCTCGACCTGCACGGGCCGGTGCTGTGGTCGCCGCGCCCGGACACCCGGGCGGCCGGCGACGCCCCCGGCGCCGGGGTGATCGGCCCGGCCGAGGCGCCCGGCTTCACCGCGGCCGCCCGCACCCTGTGGCCGGACGGGATCCGCTGTTCGGTCGCGGAGCTGGGCCACGACATCCGCACCGGTGCCGACCCGATGCGGGCCGGGCGGCGGCATCTAGCCGTGGCAGCCGCCTGGGCGCAGGTCTACGAGGCGCTCGGCTACCCGGAGCCGCTCACCGGGGAACTCCCGGACGCGCTGGCACCCGCCGAGGTCGACGCACTCGCCGTGGACGAGGGTGCCCGGTGACCGCGCCGCGCGGACCGGAGCGGCACCGCCGATGGCTGCGGTGCGTGGCGCCGTTGCCGACCGCCAGGATCCGGCTGGTCTGTTTCCCGCACGCCGGCGGTGCCGCCAGCGGGTACGCCACCTGGCCCGCCCGGATGGCCCCGTTCGCCGAGGTGCTCGCCGTCCAGTACCCGGGCCGGGAGGAGCGGCACGACGAGCCGTTCGCGGCCGGCGTCGACGAGCTCGCCGACGGCGTGGCAGCGGCGCTGGCAGCTCTGGTGCCCGGGAGATACGCGTTGTTCGGGCACAGCCTCGGCGCCACCGTCGCGCACGAGGTCGCCCGCCGGGCGCATCGGCCGCCCGAACACCTCGTCGTCTCCGGCAGGCTCCCGCCGCCCGAGCTGCGGCCCGGCAGCGTCCACCTCCGCGACGACGACGGCCTGGTGGCCGAGCTGACCGAGCTCGGCGGCACCGCAGCGGCCCTGCTCACCGACCCCGAGATGCGCGCGCTGGTGCTGCCCCGGGTACGCGCCGACTACCGGGTGGCCGAGACGTACCGGCCGCGGCCCGGCCCGCCGCTTCAGGTGCCGGTCACCGCGGTCATCGGCGACGCGGATCCGCGGGTCGACGAACGGCGCGCCCGCCGCTGGGCCGAGACCACCGCCGCCGGGTTCGACCTCGAGGTGCTCCCCGGCGACCACTTCTACCTCACCGACCAGCGGGAAGCGCTGCTGGCGCTGCTGCGACGGCGACTCGGGCTACCGGACGTCGTCGCCGCCCGCTGGCCGTCCACCCCGTGAAGGAGACCTCCGTGCTCGACGGATTCGTGCCATGGCCCGACGACCTCGCCCACCGCTACCGGGAGCGCGGCTGGTGGGCCGGTCGGACCCTCGGCGCCGAGCTGCGTGGCTGGGCCCGCCGCAGCGGCGACCGCACCGCGCTCGTCGCGGGCCCCGAGCGATGGTCCTACCGCGACCTCGACCACCGCGCGGACGCGGTCTCCGCCCGGCTCGCCGCCGCCGGTATCACCCGTGGCGACGTCGTGGTTCTGCAGCTGGACAACACCGCGTCGTTCGTCGCCGTGATCTTCGGGCTGTTCCGGCTCGGCGCCCGTCCGGTGGTCGCGCTGCCGGCGCACCGGCGCAGCGAGATCGAGTACTTCTGCACGGCCACCGGGGCCACCGCCTGTCTGGTCCCCGAACCGGGTGACGGGTTCGACCATCGCGCGCTCGCCGAGGAGGTCCGGGAGGTCGTGCCGACGCTGCGCACCGTGCTCGTCGTCGGCGGACCCGCGCCGGGAGTCCTCGACGTCGGACCGGCCCGCCCCGGCGAACCGGCACCGCCTGCGGAGATCGACGACCCGTCCGACGTGGCGCTGCTGCTGCTCTCCGGCGGGACGACCGGCCTGCCCAAGCTCGTTCCCCGCACCCACGACGACTGGTCCTACAGCGGCCGCGCGATGGCCGAGACGATCCCGTACGACGCCTCCACGGTCACCCTGGTCGGACTGCCGATCGGGCACAACTGGACTCTCACCCACGGGATGCTCGCCACCTTCCACGCGGGCGGCACCCTGGTGGTCGCACCGAGCCCCGATCCGGAGCAGGCGTTCGGGCTGGTGGAGCGTGAGCGGGTGACCGACACCGGGCTGGTCCCCGGTATGGCGATGCTGTGGATGTCGGAGGCCGAGTGGACCCCGCACGACCTGTCCAGCCTGCGGCGTGTCGCGATCGGCGGGACGAAGCTGGCGGAGGAGGTCGCCCGTGCGGTGGAGCCGGCACTCGGCTGCCGGTTGCAGCAGATGTTCGGCATGGCGGAGGGGCTGGTCGGTTTCGTCCGCGACGACGATCCCGACGAGATGCGGGTGCTCAGCCAGGGCCGTCCGATCTCCGACGGCGACGAGCTGCGGGTGGTCGACGACACCGACCGGGATGTCCCGCCCGGCGAACCGGGCGAGCTGCTGACCCGCGGGCCCTACACGATCCGCGGCTACTTCGACGCCCCCGAGCACGACGTCCGCGCGTTCACCCGGGACGGCTACTACCGGACCGGTGACCTCGTCCGAGTGCTGCCGGGCGGCTTCGTGGTGTTCGAGGGCCGGGTCAAGGACCAGATCAACCGGGGCGGGGAGAAGATCGCCGCCGAGGAGGTCGAGAACCACCTGCACGCCCATCCCGCGGTGCGC
Source organism: Pseudonocardia autotrophica (assembly GCF_003945385.1). Classification (NCBI taxonomy): domain Bacteria; kingdom Bacillati; phylum Actinomycetota; class Actinomycetes; order Pseudonocardiales; family Pseudonocardiaceae; genus Pseudonocardia; species Pseudonocardia autotrophica. The sequence continues at coordinate 3,963,697 of NZ_AP018920.1, read as the reverse complement.
GACGTACTCGTGGTCGGTGTGCCGGACCGAGTGCTCGGGGAGCGCTGCTGCGCCTGCGTGGTCCCCGAGGGGCCGCCACCGACGCTGGCCGGGATCCGGGAGTTCCTCACCGGCCGCGGCCTGGCCGCGTACAAGTTCCCCGACCTGCTGGAGATCGTCGAGGAGTTCCCGGTCACCGGGCTCGGGAAGGTCAGCAAGAAGCTGCTGGCGCAGCAGGTTGCGGCCGGTGGTGCCCGGTGAGCACCGCCGCGCTGACCCTGCTCACCGGGCCGTGGGCGGCCCGCGCCGTCACCGCGGCCGTCCGGCTCGGGGTGTTCGACGAGCTCGCCGCCGGCCCGGCCACGCCCGACGAGCTGGCCACCCGGCTGGGGCTGCACCGGCCCGGCCTGGAACGGCTGCTGCGGCTGCTCACCGGGTTCGGGCTGCTGCGAACGGACCCGGCGGGGCACGCCCTGACCGAGGACGGCGCACCGTTGACGAGCGGCCACCCCCGGTCGGTCCGGCTGCTCGCCGAGTTCTACGAGGAGGACCACCTGCGCGCCGCATGGGACGACCTGGAGGCCGGCCTGCGGACCGGTGACACCCCGTTCGCGGTGGCGCACGGCCGCCCGGTGTTCGAGCACCTGGCCGGCGCGCCGGAACAGGCGGCCCGGTACACCGCGGCGATGGCCGCGGGCAGCCGGTTCGGTGACCGGCTGCCCGCCGCGGTGGACCTGTCCGCGGCGCGCTGTGTGGTCGACGTCGGCGGTGGGGACGGCGGCGTGCTGGCGGCCCTGCTCACCGCCTGCCCGCAGCTGAGCGGCGTGTTGCTCGACCGCCCCGAGGTGGCGGGGCGGGCCGGTGCGGCGCTGCGCGGGGCCGGTGTCGCCGACCGGGTGCAGATCGTCGGCGCGGACTTCTTCGAGGCCGGGGCCGTCCCGCAGGGCGCGGACGTCTACCTGCTGTCCCGGATCCTGCACAACTGGTCGGACGATCGCTGCCGGGCGCTCCTGAACGCCCTCCGGGTGGCGGCCGGGCCGGGTGGCCGGGTGCTCGTGGTCGAGCGGATGGTCCGCTCGGAGGCCACGGACGGACCGGACGGCCTGCTGCCGCTGTTGTTCGACCTGCACATGCTCGTCATGACCCAGGGCAGGGAACGCACCGAGGACGAGTACGCGGCGTTGCTGGCCGGGTGCGGCTTCGTGGCCGCACCCGCCGTCGCGCTGCCGCTCGGGTTCTCGGTCGTCACGGGAACCCCGGCCGGGGGTGGGGTGCGGTGACCCGCCCGGTGGCCGGGTACCCCGCTCCCGGGGCGCCCGTCGACGTCCGGGAGCGGACGCTGCACGTGCGATGCACCTGCGGTGACCTGCTGCGCCGGGCGCCGATCCAGGACCTGTGCGCCGAGCCGCACGGGGAGCCCACCGGGATGTCGCTGCGCTCGGTACGGCACCCGATCCCCGGGAGCCACCTGCTGCACCAGGACCCGCCGGAGGCGGTCGTCGCCGAGGTCCGGAACGTGCTGGACACCGGGCCGGTGGAGCGGGTGTCGTGAATCCGTCGACCGCGCTCGCCACCGTCCTGACCGACGAGCTCGCCCGGTGCGGGCTCACCGACGCCGTGGTCTGCCCCGGCGCCCGCAACACCGCTCTGCTGCTGGCACTGGAGCGGCATCCGGCGATCCGGGTGCACGTGCGGATCGACGAACGATCCGCCGGGTTCTGCGCGCTCGGCCTCGGCCGGTGCACCGGCCGTCCGGCCGCGGTGGTCTGCACATCCGGCACCGCCGCCGCGAACCTGCACCCGGCGGTCGTCGAGGCACACGAATCGGGGACTCCGTTGCTGGTGCTCACCGCCGACCGCCCGGCGGAGATGCGTGACATCGGCAGCAACCAGGTGATCGACCAGACCAGGCTCTACGGGACCGCCGTGCGCTGGTTCTGCGAGATCGCGCCGGACACCGCCCCCGCAGCGCCGGGCCCGTACTGGCGTTCCACCATCTGCCAGGCGTGGCGCCGCACCACCGGCACCGATCCCGGCCCGGTGCACCTCGACGTCCCGTTCCGGGACCCGCTGGTCCCCGGCACGCTCGCGGAGTTGCCCGCCGGACTCGACGGCCGCCCCGACGGCGCCCCCTGGACCCGGACGGCCGACCGGGGGGAGGTCCCGGCGGAGCCGGCGCCACAGGTGGAGCGGGGCGTGATCATCTGTGGCGACGGGTGCCGGAACCCGGCCGCGATGGTCGCGCTCGCCGAGGCGACCGGATGGCCGCTGCTGGCCGAACCCACCTCGGGGGCCCGGAACGCCGGGATCGCGTTGCGCGCGCCCCGTGCGCTGCTCGGCGACCCGGGTTTCGCCCGCGCACATCCCGCTGAGCTGGTCGTGACCTCGGGCAGACCCGGGCTGTCCCGCGGCACCCTCGCCTACCTGCGCACCGCGCGCTCGCACATCGTGGTCGAGCCGGGGCCCCGAGTGCCCGATCCGGTGCGGACGGCGTCCCTCGTGGTGCCCGCGCTGGCGCCGCCGGAGCGGCCGGTGCCAGCGGGGTGGTGGACACGCCGGTGGCGAACCGCGGACGCGGCGGTGTCGGCGGCGCTGGACCGTGAGCTGGACCGCCGCCCGGGTCTCGACGAGCCCCGGGTCGCGCGGGACCTGGTGCGGGCACTGCCGGAGCGCGCACTGCTGCTCGCCGGGCCGAGCATGCCGATCCGCGATCTCGACCTCGTCGCCCCCGGGAGGCCCGGCATCCGGATGATCGCCAACCGCGGTGCCAGCGGGATCGACGGCGTCGTGTCGACGGCGGTCGGGGCGGCGCTGGCGCACGGCGGGCCCGCATACGCGCTGATCGGCGACCTCACGTTGCTGCACGACCGCAACGGACTGCTCCCCGGGCCGGGTGAGGCGGCCCCCGACCTGACGATCGTGGTGCTCGCCAACGACGGCGGCGGCATCTTCTCCGAACTGGAGCACGGCGACCTGGGACGGGTCCCCGGTTGGTCGACGACCGTCGAACGGCTCTTCGGCACCCCGCACGGGGTACAGGTGGGCACGGTCGCCGCGGCGGCGGGGGCCCGGCACCGGCTGGTACGAGGACCCGGCGAGCTGACCGACGCGATCCGCGCCGGTGCCGGTGGCCTGCGGATCGTCGAGGTGCGGACCGACCGTGCGGAGCAGTCGGCGCTGCGCCGGGAGCTGCGGGAGGTGATTGCGACCCGGCTCGCCGGATGTACCGGCTCCGACGCGGAGCGGGACCCGGCGCTGGGGGCCCGCGGGGCCGGGGCCTGACCGGCACCGGGTCGCCCCGCACCCGCGTGCTCCGGGTGTTCCCCGGAGCCGAGGTACGGAGCGGGTGCGGGACCAGAGGCCCCGGCCCGATCCCGGTGCTCAGCCGGAGCGCGACTCCGAGAGCGCGTCGGTGAGCAGCGCGACCAGGGCCTCCAGCTGCACGTCGGCCGACGACGGGCCGTCGTCCTCGATCCCGTCGAGCGCCTGTGCGGCGAGCCCCTCCTTGCTGTCGATCAGATCGGCGATCCGCGCGTCGATCGTCTGCGCGGCGATGATCCGCCACGCGGTGACCGGCTGGTCCTGCCCGATGCGGTGGCTGCGGTCGATCGCCTGGGTCTGCTCGGCAGCGGTCCAGGACAGCTCCGCCAGCACGATGTTCGACGCGACCTGCAGGTTGATCCCGACGCCCGCCGCGGTGAGCGAGCAGACCGCGATGGAGACGGCAGGGTCGCCGGTGAACGCGTCGATGTTGCGCTGCCGGGCGGCGGAGGTCTGGTCACCGCGGATCGAGGCGATCCGCAGCCCCTGCCGGGCGAACGTCTGCTCGGCGGCGTCCATCACGTCGACGTGCTTGGCGAAGAACACGACCTTGCCCGCGCTGCGCGCGAGCTGGGCGGCGTAGTCGGCGGCGAGTGCGGCCTTGGCCCGGCCGATCCGGCGCATCATGCCGAACACGTTGTCACCGGCCTTCGAGCCGGCGGCGTCCTTCTGCTCCCACTTCGCGACCTGGCGTACGAGGTCGTGGTCGATGCCATCGACGACGGCGCCCGAGCTGCGGTTGGCGAGCGCCTCGGAGTACCGGGCCACCATCCGGCGGGCGAGATCGCGCTCGGCGGCCCGGATCGAGCGGCCGTCGGCGCCGTCCAGCTCGACCGGGAGATCAGCGATCCGGCGGGCCGGGATGTCCGCGGCCACGTCGATCTTGCGGCGGCGCACGATGCCCATGTCGACGACGCACTGCCGGGCGGCGGCCTCGAAGCGCGCGTCGGCCGGCGTCATCCCGGTGGCGGTGAGCGCATCCATCAGGTCGGCGCGCGGCTTCTTCTCGTCGATCCAGCCGAGGAACTGCCAGATGGCGAGGAAGTCCTCGATGTCGTTGATCAGTGGCGTGCCCGTGAGCGCCATCATCAGCGGCCGGGTGGTGAACGCCCGGATGCGGTCCGACAGCGTCAGCACGTGCTGCGACCGCTGGGAGCTCTTGTTCTTGATGAAGTGCGCCTCGTCGACGACCATCCCGCGGAAGCCGAACTCGCCGAGCCAGCCGACGTGCCGGTCGAGGATCTCGTAGTTGACGACGACGATGTCGGCGAACCCGTCGATCGAGTCCCCGTTGCCGTAGATCACGGTGGCCGGTCGCCGCGGGGTCCACCGCTGCGCCTCGCGCACCCAGTTCGTCTTGACGACGTTGGGCACGACGACGAGCAGCGGGTACGCGTTCGCGGCCTCCGCGGCGAGCAGGGCCTGCGCGGTCTTGCCCAGCCCCGGCTCGTCGGCGAGCAGGAACGTCCGGTGCCCGGCCTCGGCGGCGGCGACCAGCCGGGCCTGGTGCGGCATCAGGTCATGGCCCTCCGGCGCGGACCGCTCCGGGGGCTCGGGCAGGTCCATGCAGGCCGACGCGCCGGTCCCGGCACGTTCGAACGACCGCAGCAGCGGCTCGAGCAGCTCCCAGCTCGACAGCGGTGTCGGGCGCGGCCCGGCCGGCCGGGGGGCCGAGAAGTCGGGCGCGAGGAACGGGTTGGCCAGCTGCCGGGAAACCACCGACTGCGGCACGACGCCCTGCCGGGCGGGCTCCGGGGGAGCCTGCACCGGGGCGGCGACCTCCTCGGTCGCCTCCTCGACCCCGACCGAACGCAGCACGTCACGGGACAGCGAGCGGGCCTCGTCGGAGACGACGGCGTCCTCGGAGAGGAGCGCGAGCAGCGCCGCGTCCCGCACGGCGGTGGAGGCCAGGTTGGTCGCGATGGCGTCGAGCCGCTTCAGGTGCTCGGCTCGTTGCGCCTCAGTGCTCTTCCGGTCGCTCAGCACCCGGGCGCGCTCGTTGCGCAGCAGCAGCGCGATCGCCTGGAACTTCGTGCGGGTCTCGCTGGTCACCCGGCCGTTCCGCCGTGCGGCCTGGACCTCCCGGACCGAGCGAGCGAGCACCGACATGATGTCTGCGTCGTTGCCGCCGCCGTCGCGGCCGCGTCGGCGGTCCCGCGGTGCGTCGCGGCGCGCCCTGGTCTGGGGCCGGCCTCGTCGAGCCAAGAACTCCTCCTCCGGAGTACCCGGCGGGACCGCCGCAGCGGCCCCGCCGCGCATGCTGCTGCGGTCGGGGTGGCGGACGTCGCGGGGGAGTGGCCGGTTGGCCTCTCCACGATGCGACCCGACCCGTGAGTCTGCGGTGGAACGCCGCCGCGGGGCCGAACAGTCCGAACACGGAGCTGGGCGCCACGACGGGCATCCCGGACGCCCTCCGCCGATGATAACCCGACGGGTCGCAGCCCACGAGCGGTGCCGGTGCGCCGGTGGGGTGACGGCCGTGCGCTACCGGTCCCGGATGCCGTCGCCGAGCGCACCGATCGCGGCGCTCCCGTGCGCCGCGCTCCGGAAGGCCTCGACCGCGGCGGTGCGGGTCCGGCGGCACCAGGCGAGCGCCGCGACCCCGTCCGGCCCGCCGGTCGGGACGTAGCGGACCCCGGAGTGCGGGAAGAACCGGCTGGCCGTCTCGGCGTGCAGTGCCAGCCGCCCGGTCGCGGCGACCGCGGCCGCGACGTTCGCCGGCGACCGGACGACGACCCGACGGTCCACCTCGCCGGGACCGGTCCACGCCGCCAGCCCGGGATGCCCGACCGGGGTGATCCACGACCGGTCGGCCAGGTCGCTCTCCTGCAGCTTCTCGGCGTCGGCGAGCTCGGAGTCGACCGGGACGACGACGTGCCGGGCGGAGGTGGCCAGCTCCTCGACGGCCAGGTCGTCGTCCTCGCCGAGATGGTGCACGATCGCGACGTCCACCTCGCCGGTGCGGACCGCGTCGTACTGGGTGGACCAGTCCAGCTCGACGAATCGCAGCGTCAGCCACGGGTACGACCGGGCGAGCAGCGACCGGGTCGCCGGCCAGCGTTCCGCCAGCCCGTACCCGACCACCCCGACCCGCAGCTCCGAGCCGTCCCGGGGGTCGGCGAGCCGTTCGGTCAGGGCGTCGAGATCGGCGAGGACGGCGCGGGCCCGTGGCAGGAACCGCTCCCCGGCCGGGGTGAGATCGACGCGCCGGCTGGTCCGGTCGAACAGGCGCGCCCCGATCGCGCGCTCCAGCTCGCGGATCCGCCGGCCGAACGGCTGCGGCGAGATGTAGTGGGCGGCCGCGGCGCGGCCGAAGTGCAGCTCGTCGGCGAGGGTGACGGCATACCGGAGCGACCGAACGTCCATGTCCCACCTCCGTGCGCCGGATCGTATCCGCGTGCGCCGCTCGGATCACAACCGAAACGGCACATCGGTAGCTGTCAAGTCAACTGAGACAGTTGATCTTACTGAGTTGGCTGTAGGACGGGTTGATTGATCCACGCCTGCTCGGGCAGGCGCGGCGGGCTGGGCCGGCGACTGAATCGCTCGGGATACTGGGCGTGTGCGCGGTCGAGGACGGTCTGACGCTGAGCCCGGACCTCGGTCGCGGTGTCGAAGTGGATCGACGCCGGGGTGTGCATGCCGATGCCGGAGTGCCGATGCTCGTGGTTGTAGTGCTCGAAGAACCGCTCGCAGAACGCGCGGGCATCAGCGAGCGAGCCGAACCGGTCCGGGAAGTCCGGCACGTACTTCAGCGTCTTGAACTGCGCCTCGGAGAACGGGTTGTCATTCGAGCACTGCGGCCGGGAATGTGACCGGCAGATACCGAGATCGACCATCAGCTCCGATACCGGTTTCGAGGTCATCGACCCGCCCCGGTCGGCATGAATCGTCTGCGGGATGACGTGGTTGCGGGCGACTGCGTCGGCGAGGAAATCCTTCGCCACGACGGCATCCTCAGCGTTCGCGGCGAGCCATCCGACTACGTAGCGGGAGAAGATGTCGAGCACCACATACAGCTTGTACCACTCGCCCTTCCGCGGGCCCTTCAGCGCGGTGATGTCCCACGACCACACCTCGCTCGGGCCATGAGCGACCAGCTCCGGGCGCACCCGCGGCGGATGCGTGGCCTGGGCGCGCCGTTCCCGGTTCTGACCCGCTGCGCGGGCGATCCGGTACATGCTCGACTGCGAGCACCACCACCGGCCCTCGTCGAGCTCCCGGGCCCACACCTGCGGAATGGCCAGATCCCGGTAGTCCTCGGAGTTCAGCAGCGCGAGCACGGCGGCACGCTCGTCGTCGGTGATCGTCGAGGGCGGGAGCCGGCGCGCACGGTGCGGGCCGTGCAGCGGCCCGAGCGTCACCCCCGCCGGGTCGGCGCGGCGGTAGTGCGTGGCCCGCGACCGACCGGTCAACGCGCACGCCGCCTTGATCGACACCTCAGCGGCGCGCAACTCGGTGAACGCGCCGTTCAACGCCGCTTCCGCGGCGCCGGTGGTTCCTGGTCGTCCGCGCTCTCGGACAGCTGCTCCAAGAGCGCGTGCGCTTTTCCCATGATGTCCAACGCGGTCCGCGTCTTCGTCAGGTCGGATTCGAGTTTCGCGTTCCGGGCCCGGAGCCGTTCCAACTCGGCCGCCTCCGCCGACCGCTTCGGACGTTTCGCCGACCGCCTCGAATCGGCTACGCCCTCCAGCGCGCCGACGTCCCGGGCCCGGGTCCACTCGATCACGTGCGACGAATACAGGCCCTCCCGGCGCAGGACCGCGCCCTTCTCACCGTTCGGCGCGTTCTCATACTCCGCGACGATCGCCAGCTTGTATTCCGCGCTGAACGACCTACGCGACGGACGCGGCGACGGACCACCAGCCGACCGCGGACCCGACGACGACGCCGTCGACCCGCTGCTGCCGGCCCCCGCACCGCGACGCTCCTCCGATGACACGAGCACCAGGATCTCCGATCACGCCCTCTACTGTGAACCGCTGACTTCAACCTGTCTCAGGTGATCTTGGCAGAGAGGGCATGACCGGGTCCGTTCGTGCGGCCAGGCTCCGGTGCACACGAAGCGCGAGGAGGCGACACGTGACCACAGGAGCCACCGGGGCCACCGGGACGACGGGCGGGCGCACGCTGGTCCGCAACGGCCACGTCCTGACGATGGATCCCGCACTCGGGGACCTGCCCGGAGCGGACGTGCTGATCGAGGACGGCCGGATCACCGCGGTCGGTCCGTCCCTCGATGCGGCCGGCGCCGAGATCATCGATGCGACCGGGCATCTCGTCCTGCCGGGCCTGATCGACACCCACCGGCACACCTGGCAGTCGCTGATGCGCGGCATCTGCGGGGACTGGACGCTGGCCGACTACTACTTCGGCATCCGGCTCGGGATCTCACCGGCCTACGAGCCCGACGACGTACGGCTCGGGAACCTGGTCGGCGGTGTCGATGCGCTCGACTCCGGGGTGACGACCCTGCTCGACTTCTCGCACTGCAACAACACCCCGGAGCACTCCGACGCAGCGGTCCGCGGGCTGCAGGAGGCCGGGATCCGGGCTGCGTTCTGCTACGGCTTCTTCGAGAGCTCGCCCGAGGCGACCCGGTTCGGGACGCACGCCGATCGGCTCGCCGACTACCACCGCGTTGCCGACACCCACTTCGGCTCCGGCGGGCTGCTCACCCTGGGGGTGTCGCTGTCGGAGATCTTCGGGCTGCCGTGGGCCGACACGGTCGCGGAGCTGGCCGCGGCACGGGAGCGGAACGCACTGCTGGTCAACCACTCGGGCTGCGTGTTCGGCAGCGTCCTGTGCGGCGGGATCACCGAGCTCGACGCGCTCGGCCTGCTCGGACCGGACATCGTGCACGTGCACTGCACCGCGTTCGGCGACGAGGAGTGGGCGGCGCTGGCCCGCAGCGGCGGGAAGGTGTCGTTCGCACCGGAGACGGAGCTCAACATGGGCTTCGGGATCCCGCCGTTCGACCGCTGCCGCAGCCACGGGATCGCACCCACGCTGTCGGCGGACGTGATCTCGCTGAACAGCGGGGACCTGTGGCACCAGCTCCGGTTCGGGCTGGGGGTGGCCAGGTCTCAGCTCGCGCTCCCGGTCAACCGCTCCGGGGCGATGCCCGACGACGTCGGGATCAGCTGCCGAGACGCGCTCTCCTGGTGCACCGCCGACGCCGCCGATGCGCTCGGGCTCGGTGACCGCACCGGGTCGTTGACCCCGGGCAAGCAGGCCGATCTCATCCTGGTCGGCGGTGCGGCGATCGACCAGCACCCGCGGATCGACCCCTACTCGACGCTGGTCTTCCAGACCTCGGCCGCCGATGTGCGCACGGTGCTGGTGGACGGCCGGGTGGTCAAGCGCGACGGCGTCCTCACGGTGACCGACCTCGACCGGCTGACCGCCGAGGCGGACTCGGCCGCGGACCGGATCCTCGGCCGCGTCCGGGACGCGGGCCGGGAGCTGCCCGGGACCCCGCCCGGTGCGTGGGCCGCGATCGAACCGATGGCCCGCGGGTTCCGTGCCGAGGCGCTGCGCGCGGTGGCGGAGCGCTGAGACATGGCACGGACTCTCGTGGACATCTCGGTGTCGCTGCGGGCCGACATCGCCGCCGACCCGCCCGGCCTCGGGCCGGAGATCGACTACCTGGACCACTCCGACACGGTGGAGGACCTGCTCGCGTTCTTCCCCGGGGCGGGCCCCGAGGATCTGCCCGACGGTGAGGGATGGGCCGCCGAACGGGTACGGATGACCACGCACAACGGCACCCATCTGGACGCGCCCTACCATTACTCGGCGACGATGGACGGTGGCGCACGGGCGAGCACCATCGACGAGATCCCGCTCGAATGGTGCCTGCGGCCCGCGGTCAAGCTCGACTTCCGGCACCTGCCCGACGGCTACGTCGCGACCGCCGGTGACGTCCGGGCCGAGCTGGCGCGGATCGGCCACGAGCTGGCACCGCTCGAGATCGTCGTCGTCAACACCGCGGCCGGTGCCCGGTACGGCAGCGACGACTACGTCTCCGCCGGCTGCGGGATGGGCCGGGACGCGACCCTGTACCTGCTGGAGCAGGGCGTCCGGCTGACCGGCACCGACGCGTGGAGCTGGGACGCGCCGTTCGTGCACACCGCACGGCGCTACGCCCGTGACCGGGACCCGTCGGTCATCTGGGAGGGCCACCGGGCCGGCCGCGAGATCGGCTACTGCCACCTCGAGAAGCTGCACAACCTGGAAGCGCTGCCCGATCGGGGCTTCGAGGTCTGCTGCTTCCCGGTCAAGGTGCACGCCGCATCGGCCGGCTGGACGAGGGCGGTCGCGATCATCGACCAGGAGGAGGGACGCCCGTGAGGTGGGTGACCTACGACGCCGGTGAGGGCGTGCGCACCGGGATCCTGGACGGCGAGTGCGTGCGCGGGCTCGCCGCCGGGACCTCGCTGGCCGGCCTGCTGCGGAGCGGCTCGCTCGACGAGGCGGGTGCCGACGCAGTGCGGGCGCCCACCGAGGTGCGGCCGCGGAGCGAGGTCCGGCTGCTCGCCCCGCTGCCCCGGCCACCGTCGGTGCGCGACGGGCTCTGCTTCCTCGACCACCTCCGGGGCTGCTACCGGGCGTTGGGCCGGGAGGAGACGCTGGATCCGGTGTGGGACCGGACGCCCGCGTTCTACTTCGCCAACGCCGACGGGATCGTCGGACCGTACGACGACGTCCCGGTCTCGCCGGGCAGCACGATGTTCGACCTGGAGCTGGAGGTCGCCGCCGTGGTCGGTCGTGGCGGTCGGGACCTGCACCCGGAGCGGGCCGAGGCGCACATCGCCGGCTACACCTTCTACAACGACTGGACGGCTCGCGACCACCAGCTGCGCGACATGGCGCAGGGGATCGGGATGGGCAAGTCGAAGGACAGCGCGATCACGCTCGGCCCGGCCCTGGTCACCGCCGACGAGCTGGAGTCCCGTCGCCGGGACGGCCGGCTCGACGTGGAGGTGACCGCGACCGTCAACGGGACCGAGCTGACCCGCGGCTCGCTCGCCGCGATGGACTGGAGCTTCGGCGAGCTGCTCGCCTTCGTGTCCCGGGGAACCGATCTGACCCCGGGGGCGGTGATCGGGTCCGGGACGGTGCCGGGTGGATGCCTGCTGGAGCACGTGGACACCGCGGACATCGCCGCGTTCGCGGGGTGGCTGCAGCCCGGTGACGTGGTCGAGCTCGGAGCCGAGGCGCTGGGCGGCACCCGGCAGACGGTGCGGCCCGCCCCGGCGATGCTGCCACTGCGCACGGGGTTCTGACCGCGCCGGTGGCGACTCCGGGCGCCGGTCGCCGGTGGCCGCGGTGCCGGACCGCCCGCGTCGACGCGGGCGGTCCGGGCCGGGCGCCGGCCCGATCCGTCACTCGTGCCGCAGCGCCTCCACCGGGTCCTTGCGGGCGGCCCGGATCGCGGGCAGCGTCCCGGCGAGGAACGCGACGGCGACGATCAGCGCGATCACCGCGAGCACGGTCGCCGGGGCGAAGGCGATCAGCGTGAGCCCCGGCAGGTCCGCGAACAGCGTCCCGGAGAGCGCCGTGCTGATCGCGGTGCCCGCCCCGATCGCGATCACCGCCCCCAGCACGCTGCCCAGCAGCCCGAGGAACACCGCCTCCAGGCTGAACAGGGCGAACACCCGTCCGCGGCCCATCCCCATCGCCTGCATGAGCCCGATCTCGCGGGTCCGCTCCTGCACGGACATGAGCAGCGTGTTCACGATGCCCAGCCCGGCGGCGACCAGCGCGATCCCCGCGAACGCGTTGAGCACCCAGACGATCGTGTCGATCACCGAGGTGAAGGCGCCGATCTGGTCCTCGACCGTCCGGCCCTCGAACCCGGCGTCGACCAGGCGGTCCTTGAGGGCGGTCAGCTGCTCGGGGGTGATGTCCGGTGCGTACTGCACGGTCGCGCCGGACCACCGGTCCACCTGGTCGGCGGGCAGACCGACCTGTTGCAGGCCGTACACGGCGTCGGACAGCGAGGCGTTGACGGTGACCCCGGGCGACGCCGGTCCGGCCAGGGTGTCCTCGGTGACGCCGACGATCGTGCCCTGGACGGTCTGCTCGGCGCCGGCGCCGTCGGTGAGGCCGAGCGTGACGGTCCGGTCGAGCGCGTCCCGGGCGTCGGTGAAGCCGAGCGTGTCGACGTAGCTGAGCGGGATGGTGAGCTGGCGTGCGTCGCCGGTGCCGTCCGGGGCGACGCCCTCGGCGCGCTCCTGGGTCTGGCCGGGGAGCAGGGCGGTCGCCGTCGTCGCGAAGCGGGTGCCGTTCTCGTACCGGATGAAGTCGACGGCCAGCGACCGGATCGGGGCGGCCTCCTCGACGCCGTCGATCCCGGCGAGGGTGTCGATGTCGGCCTGCGTCATGGCGGTCGTCGTGGTCGGCGGTCCGGGCTGGTCGGAGGTGACCGCGTCCGGGTTGTAGACGGGCGGGCCGTCGGACTCGGTGGCGACGTCGGCGTCGGACCGTTTGACGACCGTCATCACCTCGGCCGATCCCAGGCCGGAGACGGTGCTGTCGATGAACCGGTTGATCCCGGTCCCGGCACCGTTGGTGAGGGTGAGGGTGAAGGCGCCGACGAAGATCGCCAGTACGGTCAGCAGCGTCCGGGCCCGTGCCCGGAACGTGCTGCCGACGGCGGTACGGACCAGATCGCGTGTCCTCATGCCGCGTGCACCCCGTCGGTGACGATGCGGCCGCCGCGCAGCTGCAGCGTGCGGTCGCAGCGGGCGGCCAGCTTGTCGTCGTGGGTGACGATCACCAGCGCGATTCCCTGCTCCCGGTTCAGCGTGAACAGCAGGTCCTCGACGATGCCGCCGGTCACGTCGTCGAGGTTGCCGGTCGGCTCGTCGGCGAAGATGATCCGCGGGTTGCCCACGATCGCCCGGGCGATCGCCACCCGCTGCTTCTGCCCGCCGGACAGGTCGGTCGCCATGCTGGACGCCTTGTCGCCGAGCTCGAGCTGCTCCAGCGTCGCCATCGCGCGGTCGCGCCGCACCCGCGGGGCCAGGCCGGCGATCTTCAGCGGCAGCATCACGTTCTCCAGGACCGTCTGGTCGGGGGAGAGCAGGAACTGCTGGAACACGAAGCCGAACGTCTTGTTCCGGGCGCGGTTCAGCCGGGCCCGGCGCAGCTCCCAGGTGTCGCGGTGGTCGAGCAGGATGGTTCCGTCGGTCGGCTCGTCCAGCAGCGCCAGCAGGTGCATGAGGGTGGACTTGCCGGATCCGCTGCGTCCGACGACGGCCAGGCTCTCGCCCTCGTAGACGTCCATCGAGACGCCGCGCAGGGCCTCCGCGCCACCGACCGCGCTCCGGTAGGTCTTCCGCACGTTGCGCGCGGAGAGTATGGCCTCGTTCATGGTGTCCGATCTCTTCCGTGGCTGTTCCGCCCCAGCCTCGCCGCGGATCCGGGCCGGGGCATCGGCCCGTGGGTGTCTCCTCGTGTACCGCAGCCGCAGTACGCGGATGCACAACCGCCGGAGGAGGGCCCGGGTGATCGGGGTGTGGAGAATGGGACGGTGCACGCGACCGCGATCGGACCGCCGCGTCGGCTGATCCCGGTGTGGCTGACCGACCTGCTGGTGACCGTGCTCGTGCTCGGCGCCGCGTCGGCCCGGCTCTCCGGCGGGTTCGGCGAGGTGACGGTGTCCGGGCTGGTGCTGGAGTCGCTGCCCGCCGTGCTGCTCTGGGCGCGCCGCCGGTACCCGCTGCCGGTGCTCGTCGCCTGCGCCGCCAGCCTGTTCGGCGTGCTGGTCACGGTGCCGGTCACGCCGCTGTCGGTGTTCGCGCTCGCCGTCGCGATGTTCACCTACTCCGACCACAACGGCCGCCGGCACACCGTCCTGGCCTGTCTCGCCGTGCTCCTCGTCGTCGTCCCCACGACGATCCTCGTCTCGCTGGGCACCGAGCATCCGCCCCTGACGGTCCAGATCGCGGTGACGATCGGCTTCGCGGCGGCCCTGGGGGACAGCACCCGCAGCCGTCGCGACTACATCTCGTCGATCACGGCGCGCGCCGAGTACGCCGAGGCGACCCGCGAGATCGAGGCCGTCCGCCGGGTCACCGAGGAACGGCTGCGGATCGCCCGCGACCTGCACGACGTCGTCGCCCACCAGATCGCGGTGATCAGCCTGAACGCCGGTGTCGCCTCGGCGAACCTGCGCGACGGTCCACCCGCGGCGATCGACGCGCTGGCCACGATCCGGTCCGCGGCCCGCCGGGTGCTCGGCGACATCGGCGACCTGCTCGCCGTGCTGCGCGCCGACGACGACCAGCCTCCGGTCTCCCGCCCCGGTCTGCACCAGCTGCCCGAGCTCGTCGCGGCCCTGGCAGCGTCCGGGCTGGAGGTGACCCTCCGGCGGACCGGCGAGATCCCGGCGACGCTCTCGCCCGCCACCGACGTCGTCGCCTACCGGGTGCTGCAGGAGGCGCTCACCAACGTGCTCAAACACGGCACCGAGTCCCGTGCGCACGTCCTGGTCGCGGCCGGGCGGGACACGCTGCGGCTGCTCGTCACCAATCCGGTGTCCGATACCGGGCCGGCGGCCCGCATCGATACCGGGTCGGAGGCCCGCATCGATACCGGGTCGGAGGCCCGCATCGATACCGGGCCGGCGGCCCGCCCCGGGACCGGTGGGTACGGTCTGCACGGGATCCGGGAACGGGCGGCGTCGGTCCGTGGCCGGGTGAGCGCCGAGGAACGCAACGGGATCTTCCGGCTGGACGTGCGGCTGCCCGTCCCGGCCGCGGTGGGGGAGGGTGACCGATGCCGGACGTCGTGATCGTCGACGACCAGCCGCTGATCCGGTCCGCGATCCGCGGCCTGCTCGACGCAGATCCGCACGTGACCGTGGTGGGGGAGGCGGGCGACGGGGTCGAGGCGCTCGAGGTGATCGCCGCGACCGCGCCGGACGTGGTGCTCATGGACATCCGGATGCCCCGGCTCGACGGCATCCGGACGACCGCCGCCCTCTGCGCCGACGACCGGTTCACCGACACCCGGGTGCTGGTGCTGACCACGTTCGAGGAGGACCGCTACGTGGTGGCCGCGCTGCGGGCGGGTGCCAGCGGGTTCATCGGCAAGGGCGCCGAGCCCGAGGAGATCCCGCGGGCGGTCCGCGCGATCCACGACGGCGAGGCGCTGCTCTCGCCCGCCGCGACCCGGGCGCTGATCGAGAAGTACCTGACCGTGAGCCGGACCGCGGACCCGGACGACGGCGGCGGGCACCGCGGGCCGCCGCCGGAGACGCTCACGGCGCGCGAGCGGGAGGTGCTCGAGCTGGTCGCCAGGGGCCGTTCCAATCAGGAGCTGGCCGCGGAGCTGGTGATCTCGCCGCTGACGGTGAAGACGCACGTCAACCGGATCATGACCAAGATCGGGGCGCACGACCGCGCGCAGGTGGTCATCTACGCCTACGAGAGCGGGGTCGTCGTCCCCTCGCCGCCGCCGGGCTGACCTGTGGGCCCGATCCGTTGCCGGGTAGCCCGGACGCCCTGCCGGATGAGCGCATAGCCGAGGACGGCCACCCCGGCCGCACCGACCGCGGTGACCGCGAACTCGCGGGCCAGCAGGTTCGCCTGCACCGCCGCGTCGTACCCACCGGACTCCTGCAGGTCGAGCCGGATGCCGGGTGCTGCAGCCAGGGCTGCCGTGGCGCCCGCCGTGACCGGCACCGCCACCAGCGCGGACGTCACGGCGATCCGGAACCGCCGGGTGGGGCGGATCGGCGCCGGGCCCGGGGTGCGGGGCGCGGTCCGCCACCAGCACACGAACCAGGCCCCCAGGGCCACGGTCCCGGCCAGGTTGCCGGCCGCGGTCAGCGGACCCGACCATCCGGGACCGGCGACGCCGCCCAGCGCGTCCCACCCGAGATGGGTGGTGGCACCGACCGCGACGGACCCGACCACCAGCGCCGCCGCCGCGGGGGAACGCCACCGGAAACCCGCAACGGGACCGATGATCCGGCAGGCGAGAGCCGGTGGGGCGAGGTCGGCGAGCGGTCGTTTCAGCAGGGCGTGGAAGATCGCCAGCAGGGCCAGGCCGATGATCGGGTTCAGCCACAGCAGCGACGACCAGCCGTGGGTCAGCGTCAGGTTGAGATTCCCGTGGATCGCCGTGAGGCGGACGTAGTAGGGCAGGTCGGGAGCCACGGCGCCGGCCACCAGTGCCGAGGGGACCAGCCCGGTCCGCAGCAGCGGAAGGACCGCTGCCGGATGCACGAGTGTGAAGGGCACCGGGCCAACCTAGGTCCCACCCGGATCCCGGCGTGCTGCGGCGTCGAGGTGCCGGCCCCGAGCGGAACCTCGGTGATGAGCCCCGGGGCGGAGGCGGAGCGGGCAGCTCTCGCCGGCCCCGCGCCGGGCCGATGTCAGCGCCCGGCGGCCCGCAGCGGGGCGACGATCTCCTCGCCGATCCAGCGCGCGATGCCCGTCGGGTACGGGACGGGCAGGCCCATGACGAGGTGCGAGAACCCGGCGTCGTGAGCTCGTGCGAGCCGGTCCCGCGTTCGGGTGGCGTCGCCCGGGTCGATCGCCACCATCGTCGAGCGGGTGATCGTGGCGGGGTCCCGGCCGATCTGTGCGCAGAGCCGGTCGAGCACCGCGCCGCGCGCGACGGCGCCGTCGAGGTCGGCCGGGACGTTCCACAGATCGGCGTGCCGGGCCACCACCCGCAGCGTCGGGGTCGAGCTGCCACCGATGAGCAGCGGTGGCCCCGGCCGCTGCACCGGCTTCGGGCTGCCGAACGCGCCGGTCAGCCGGACCTGCCGGCCGTGGAAGTCGAACGGTTCGGTCTCGGTCCAGAGCCTGCGCAGGACGGTGCACGCCTCGTCGAGCGCCTCGACGGCGGTGGCCGCGTCGTGGAACGGCAGGCCGTGTGCGTCGTACTCGCGGCGTGCCAGCGGGTGCCCGACCCGGGAACCCGCGCCGATGCCGAGATCGAGACGGCCGCCGGAGATCACGTCCACCGTGGTGGCGATCTTGGCGAGCACCGCAGCCGGCCGTAGCCGGTTGCTGGTGACCAGCACCCCCATCCGCAGCCGGTGGGTCCGGGCGGCGAGCGCGGAGAGCAGCGTCCAGCCCTCCAGGGCGGGCCCATCGGGTGGCCCGCCGATCGGCATGAGGTGGTCGTAGAGCCATGCGTGCTCGATCTCGGGCACCGCGTCGGCCTCGGCCCACACCCGCGCGATGTCGGCGTAGTCGACGTGCACCGGTGGGGTCATGATCCCGACCGAGAGCCGGGGGACGGCGGCGGTCATCGCCGGCGCCGCAGCGACGGGTCGAGCAGGGCGGGTGGAGCGTCGTTCTTCTCGTGGGCGGCGAGATCCAGGCCGGGTGCGACGACCTCGTCGATCGCGTCGAGCACCTCGGCGGGCAGGACGGTGTCGGCCGCGGCGAGCTGGTCGGTCAGATGATCGACGGTGCGTGGGCCGATGAGGGCGGCGCTCACCGCGGGATGCGCGGTGACGAAACCGAGCGCGAGCTGGATCATGCTCAGACCTGCTGCCTCGGCGATCGGGACGAGCTTCTCGACGGCGTCCATCCGGGCCCGGTTGTGCGGCAGCGAGACGTCGAAGCGGGCCGTCATGAACTGCGAGCGGTGGGTGGCGATCTCCCGGCCCTCGCGGACCGCCCCGGACAGCCAGCCCGATGCGAGTGGGCTCCAGACCATCACGCCCATACCGTGCTGCTCGGTGACCGGCAGGACGTCCCGCTCGGCACCACGCTGCAGGATGGAGTAGCTGGGCTCCTCGACGGTGTAGCGGCTGAGCCGGTGTTCGCGCGCCGCCCACTGCGCCGACACGATGCGGTGGGCGGGGAACGTCGACGACCCGAAGTAGCGGATCTTGCCGGCGCGCTGCAGGTCGGTCAGCGCCGACAGCGTCTCCTCGTCGCTGGTGGCCGGGTCCCAGCGGTGCACCTTGAGCAGGTCGACGTGGTCGACGCCGAGGCGACGCAGGCTGTTCTCCAGCGCGATGGTCAGCCAGCGGCGCGACGCGCCCTGCCGCAGGCCGCTCCGGTCCATCGGGAGGCCGGCCTTCGTGCTGAGCACGACGTCGTCACGTCGCCCGGAGAGTGCCGTGCCCAGCATCTCCTCGGCCTGCCCCGCGGAGTAGGCGTCGGCGGTGTCGATCAGGTTCACACCGGCGTCGAGTGCGGCGCCCACGATGGCGTCGGCGTCGTCCTGGGTGGTCCGGCCGATCCGCCCGAAGTTCATCGTGCCCAGCGCCAGTGCGCTGACCGGAATGCCCGTGTCCCCGAGGGTGCGGTATTGCATGGTTCGTCCTCTCCGTGCCGCGCAGGCGGCGATCTCCGGTCGGGTACCGTCTTAGACGGAACAACGTTCCACAAACATACGGAACAACGTTCCGGTTGTGCAACTCGTTCGACGGGAGGTCCGCGGTGGCGGGGAGGTCCGAGGTGTCCGGAGAGGCTGTACCGAAGCGGGCCGACGCCCGGCGCAACGCCGAGTCGGTGGTCGCCGCCGCGGCAGCCGCGTTCGTCGAGTACGGCGTCGAGGCACCGGTCCGCGACATCGCCGCCCGCGCCGGGGTCGGGGTCGGCACGGTCTACCGGCGTTTCCCGACCCGCGCGGACCTGGTCGTGGCCGTCTACCGGCACCAGGTCGAGGCCTGTGCCCGCGCCGGCGAGGAACTCCTGGCCGGTACACACGACCCGCACGACGCACTCGCGCGCTGGGTCGACGGCTTCGTCGACCTGCTGGTCACCAAGCACGGCCTGGCCGAGGCCCTGCACGGCGACGAGTTCGAGACGCTGCACGCCTGGTTCCTCGACGCGCTGCTGCCGGTGTGCGACCGGTTGCTCGACGCCGTGGCGCGGGCCGACGGGGTCGCCGTCCCGGTCGGCTCCTACGGGTTCCTGCGTGGTATCGGCAACCTGTGCATCGGCGCCGGGAGCGATGTCCGCTACGACCCGCGAGCGCTGGTCGCCCTGCTCCTGGCCGGGTTACGGAGCGGGCGGTGACCGGGACCGGCCGCGCCGGTACCTGACGCGGCTGCCGGACCGGCCCGGCCGGCCGGCTCGGGCAGCAGCCGGGTGCCGGCCATGTCCACGCCAGCCCTACGACGCCTCCGGCACCGACGGCCGGGCGTCCGGGGCGCGACCTCGGCCGGTCGGCGTACGGCGCGCCCTTCTCCCAGCCGCGGCACGATGTCATGCTGGCTTAACGATCGTTCAGCGTCGAGACGAGAGTGGGGCCCATGGGCGGTGCCGAACCGGACCGGCCGGCCGGGATCGATCCGGCCCGGGTCGGCGGCTGGCTCACCGGCAACGTCGCCGGGCTGGTCGGCCCGGTCGAGTTCGCGCTGGTCGCCGGCGGCCGCTCGAACCTCACCCACCGGGTCACCGACGCCGCCGGGGCGACGTACGCACTGCGCCGCCCGCCCACCGGCGGGGTGCTGTCCACCGCGCACGACATGGGCCGCGAGTGGCGGTTCCTGTGCGCGCTGGAACCCACCGCGGTGCCGGTCCCGCGGCCGCTCGCGTTCTGTGCCGATCCGGCCGTGACCGGAGCCGAGTTCTACGTCATGGAGTTCGTCGAGGGCACGGTCCTCGCCGACGCCGCCGCCGGGAGCGCACTGGGACCCGCGGCGTGCCGGCGGGCCGGGGAGCAGACCGTCGACGTGCTGGTCGCGCTGCACGCGCTCGACCCGGCCCGCACCGGACTCGGGGATCTCGTGCGCCGCACTGGCTACCTGCAGCGTCAGCTGCGGCGCTGGCACGCCCAGCTGCACTCCTCGGCGGACCGGCTGCCCCGGCTCGCCGCCGATCTCGCGCTCCTCGACGAGGTGCACGATCTGCTGCTCGCGCACGTCCCGGAGCAGACCGCCGGGATCGTGCACGGCGACTACCGGCCGGGCAACGCGGTGTTCGGCGCCGACGGCACGCTGCTGGCCGTGCTCGACTGGGAGCTGGCCACCACCGGCGACCCGATGGCCGACCTGGGCTGGCTGGTCTCCGGCTGGCAGCACCCGGGGGAGGACCTGGTGCCGACGACCGACGGCCCGAGCACCGCGCCGGGCTTCGGGCTGCGGGACGAGCTGGTGCGCCGCTACGCGGACGGATCCGGTCGCGACGTCGCGGACCTGCCGTACTGGACGGCGTTCGCCCGCTGGCGTGCGGCCTGCATCAGCGCCGGGGTGCAGGCGCGGTACCTGGCCGGGCACATGGCCGACGACGGCCACCTGGCCGAAGCGCGCTCGCGCGGCGAGCACGTGACGCGACTGGGCGAGTCCGCCCGGGCCGCTCTGCGCGGACCGGACATCTGAAGGGGAGCCGATGGCCTGGGATTTCTCGACCGAACCGGAGTTCGAGGAGAAGCTGGAGTGGATGCGCGGGTTCGTCCGCGACGAGATCATCCCGCTGGAGACGCTCGATCTGGCGCCCGTCGACCTGGACCGGGCGACCGCCCCGCTCAAGCAGGAGGTGCGGGCGCGCGGGCTGTGGGCGGCGCACCTGCCGCCCGAACTCGGCGGCGAGGGATTCGGCCAGGTCCGGCTCGGGCTGATGCACGAGATACTCGGCCGCTGCGTGTACGCGCCCGCCGTCTTCGGCAACAACGCACCGGACTCCGGCAACGCCGAGCTGCTGGCCGTCGGGGCGAACGCCGAGCAGAAGCAGCGCTGGCTGGAGCCGCTGCTCGACGGCACGCTGCGCAGCGCGTTCTCGATGACCGAGCCCGGAGCGGGCGCCGATCCGACACTGCTCACCACCCGGGCCGAGCGGGACGGTGACCACTACGTGGTGAACGGTCACAAGTGGTTCACCTCGAACGGTTCGGTGGCGGACATCCTCGTGCTGATGGCCGTCACCGACCCGGACGCACCGCCGCGCAGGCGGGCGTCGATCTTCGTGGTGCCGGCCGACACACCGGGCGTGGAGATCCTGCGGGACGTGCCGACGATGGGCGACCCGGACGAGCACTTCGGCCGGCCCGGCGGGCACGCGGAGATCCGGTACCGGGACGTGCGGGTGCCCGCCGCGAACCTGATCGGGGAGGAGGGCGACGGCTTCCTGCTCGCCCAGAAGCGGCTCGGCCCCGGCCGCATCCACCACTGCATGCGCTGGCTGGGCCAGTCCCAGCGGGCGTTCGACATGCTGTGCGAACGGGCGGTCTCCCGCTGGACGCACGGCTCGCTGCTCGCCGAGAAGCAGATGGTGCAGGACTGGATCGCGACCTCGGCGGCCGAGATGACCGCAGCCAGGCTGATGACGCTGCAGGCCGCCTGGAAGATGGACCGGGGCGGCACCGCGGCGGCCCTGACCGACATCGCGATGATCAAGTTCTACGGCGCGGGCGTGCTCTACAACGTGATCGACCGGGCGGTGCAGGCGCACGGCTCCCTCGGTTACACCACCGACCTGCCGCTGGAGTCGATGTACCGGCACGCCAGGGCCGCCCGGATCTACGACGGGCCGGACGAGGTGCACAAGGTGACGGTCGCCCGCCGGGTGCTGCGGGAGTACCAGGCCCGGGAGGTCCCCTCCGAGCACGTGCCGACCCGGCGGGAGGCGGCCCGGGCGAAGTTCGCGGACCTGCTCGACGCGTTGTCGGTGGGATCGTGAGCGGCGGCTCAGCCTGAATCCACCGGTTCTGCTTCGGATTGATCTTCGCCTAGTTGTTGATCTTCGATTCCGGGTGTGGGCATGAGGGTGCCTGGAGTGGGGGTTTCCGGGTCCTCGGGTCGTGGCTGGTCAGGGTCGGTGACGGAGGTCAGCCGGCTGGTCCTGGCAGGGCGCGAAGTCGGTGTAGGCCTGCGATGAAGGCGTGGACCCAGGGCCAGTGGGCGGGTAGTCGTAGCTGGTGGCGGCGGGCGTGAGAGCTCAGCCGGGCGGCGACGCGCAGGTAGCGCCGGCGCAGGGTCTTGATCGTCTGGCGGGGTGTGGCGGCGAGCCCGGCCAGACGGGCGCTCCAGCGGCCCAGGTTGTGGGCCAGGGTCTGCAGGACCAGCCAGGCCTGGTTCGCGCCGAACCGTTTCGAGGGCAGGTGACTCAGCGCGAGGCCGTGTTTGAGGTCGCGGATGGCCAGTTCGACCTCGGCGTGGGCGCGGTGGAACCGGTCGAGCTCGACGGGGTCGCCGGACTGGTCGGTGATGAACGGGTGGTAGTCGTAGCCGGGAAACAGCTCCAGCTGTCCGGCGGCGGCGCGGCGGTCCCGGATCGCCGGTGGGGTCGGGGTGCGGCGCACGATCAGCCGGACCCAGACCCCGGCGCCGCGGTGTCGCCCGGGGAGCCCGTCGCGGCGGCGGTGGTCGCGGTCGAACACGCGCCAGCCGAGTTCGGTGACCGCGGCGCCGGGCTCGAAGTAGGGCACCGGGGTCCACTGCGACTCGTCGATCGCGGCGATCGTGGCGCGCATGCGGCCGATCATGCGGGCGCCGACGGAGAACCCCGCCCGGTGACGACGACATGCGGTGAGCACGTCGGCGAGGTAAAACCCGGTGTCGGCGCGCACCACCACCGGCCCGCCTGCGCCCGCGGCCCGGACCCGGGACAGCGTTTCGGCCAGGAACGACCCGGCCCCGCTGGAGTCGTTGGTGCGGCCCCGACGCAGCCGGGCGTGCAGCACGTCACCGGTCCCGGCCATCACCGCGAGCAGCGGGTGGTAGCCGCGGCGACCGGTGCGCATCACCTGCCGGGCCCCGGACTTGTCCAAGCCGTAGGTCTCGACCAGGGTCGCGTCGATATCGACCACCACCGCAGCGTCGTCGGGTGGGGTCGTCTCGACCGCCCCGAGCCCGGCGGCACGGGCCAGGACAGCTCGGGCGACGGCGTCGAGTTGGCGGGCGTGTCCCCAGCTCATCGACCGCAGGAACGTACCCACCGTCGACGCCGCGACCGCTCGATGGCCGAGCACTGTCTCGGTGGCGCCGGCACGCAGCGCGTTCACGTCGTCGATGCAGTCCCCACCGGCCAACGCCGAGTGGATCACGCTCAGGCACTTGTCCCCCGCGTTCGCGCCGGCGGTGACCCGGCTGTCGAGCAGGCCTGGCAGGCCGAGTCGCTGCCCCAACGTGGCCGGCAGCAGCAGCCCGGCATCGTTGATCAACGACTCGTCGTCGGCGCTGACCTGGATCCGGTCGAGCGCGTGGGATGCTTGCACCAAGAGGGTGCTCCCTTGTCCAGAACGTTGCTTGGTGTGAGAACCGCAATCGTCCTGCTCAGGAGCACCCTCTTCCCGTCACCACGCCGAACCACCCCGAACTATCGGTGGATTCAGGCTCAGCCGCGGTGGTCGACGATCCGCAGTGCGATCCCGGTGTAGCGCTCGGCCAGCTCCTGCGGCGCGATGTCGCCGTCGGGCTCGTACCACTGCACGATCGCGTTGCAGGCGGCGACGACGGCCCGCCGGGCGTCGTCGGGGTGCGGGCAGCCGAAGACACCACGGGCGACGCCGTCGTCGATGATGTCCGCCCACAGCCGGGTCGCGCCGCGGCGCAGGCCGGCGAGCCGCTCCCGGTTCTCGGGTTCGAGATTGCGCCACTCGAGGTTGGCGATGTTGCTCTCCACCCGCCGGCTCACCCGGTACTCCACGGTGACCCGGACGAGCGCACACAGCCGTTCCGCCGGATCGTCGCCGACCTCGCGCAGGGCGAGATCGCAGCGCTGGAAGTAGTCGTGGGTGATCTCCTCCATCAGCGCGGCCAGCAGGTGCTGCTTGCTGGGGTGCCAGTAGTAGAGGGCGGACAGCGACAGCCCCGCCAGCCGGGCGATGTCCCGGATCGAGGTGCCGTGATAGCCGCGCTCGGCGAAGCTCGCGCGGGCGGCAGCGGTGATCGCGTCCCGGCCGCCGCCGCGCCGGGGCGCACCCGGGTGGACGTCCTCGGCGGTGCTCATCGCGTCAGCATGGCTCATCGGCCCGGCCGGTGGCGGCCCGGCCCGGCCGGTCGGCCGGTGTCGTCCGGGCGCTGCGAGCGGGGCAGGATGGCCCGATGAGCGAGTACAGCGAGATCCGGGTCGACGTCGACTCCGGGGTCGCCACGATCACCCTGCACCGCCCGGACCGGCTCAACGCCTTCACCGCGACGATGGCCCGCGAGCTGGTCGCCGCGTTCGATGCCACCGACGCCGACGACGCGATCCGGGTGGTGATCCTGACCGGGGCCGGTCGCGGCTTCTGCGCGGGGGCCGATCTCGGTCGCGGGGAGCGCTCGTTCGACGCCGACGACGAGTCCCGGGCCGCCGAGCGCGGTGACTTCGGCACCGTCGGCGGCGCACCGCGGGACGGCGGCGGCGTCGTCTCGCTGCGGATGGCCTCCTCGCTCAAGCCGGTGATCGTCGCCGTCAACGGCCCGGCGGTCGGCATCGGCGCGACGATGACGCTGCCCGCCGACATCCGGATCGCCGCCGCCTCGGCCCGCTTCGGTTTCGTGTTCGCCCGCCGCGGGCTGGTGCCCGAGGCGGCGTCGAGCTGGTTCCTGCCCCGGGTGGTCGGCATCTCGCAGGCGATGGAGTGGGTCGCCACCGGCCGGGTGTTCGACGCCGAGGAGGCGCGCTCCGGCGGGCTCGTCTCGCGGGTGGTGCCGGACGACGAGCTGATCGGCACCGCCCGCGGGCTCGCCGAGGAGATCGCGCGGAACACCTCCGCGGTGTCGGTCACGCTGAGCCGCAGGCTGCTGTGGTCGATGCTCGGGGCGTCGTCCCCGTGGGAGGCGCACCGGCTCGACTCCGCGGCCATCCGCGATCTCGGTCGCGGGGCGGACGCACGCGAGGGCGTCACCTCGTTCCTGGAGAAGCGGCCGCCGCGGTTCCCGGGCCGGGTCGATGAGCATCTCGGCATCGTTCCCGGCTGGCCGGAGCGTCCGGAGGAGATGACCTGAGCCGGGACCCGGGGCGCGCCGGCCTCACCCGGTGCCGTCGTGCCCTGTGCCGGCGCACTCCCGGGCCGCGTCGACGAAGTGGGTCACCGCGGGGGAGCGGTTGCGCCGGCGCCACGCCACCTGCAGCGCGACCGACGGTACGTCGCCGGACAGCGGCCGGAACGCGACACCGGGCGGGCGCAGGTTGGCGTAGTACGACGGCTGCAGCGACACCCCGATCCCGGCCGCGACCAGGCTGAGCTGGGTCTCGATGTCGGCGCCCTCGGCGACGATCCGCGGGCTGAACCCGTGGTCGCGGCAGTAGCCGGTGATGATGTCGAAGAACTCGGCGCCCAGCGGCCGCGGCCACAGCACGAAGGGCTCACCGGCCAGCGCGCCGGCGTCCACCGTGTCGTGCCGGGCCAGCGGATGGTCGCCGGGGAGCACGACCAGCAGCGGCTCGGTGACCAGCTCCTCGACGACCACCGCGTTCGTCGGCGCCGCCGAGCGGACCAGCCCGACGTCCAGCCGCTCCTCGGCCAACATCATCATCTGGGCGGCGGTGTCGTGCTGGGACACGTCCATCTGCAGGTCCGGGAACCGTCCCCGGACCGTGCGCAGGATCCGTGGCGCGATCGAGGCGAGCGCCGTTCCGACCGAGCCGACGACGAGCAGCCCGCTCGCCCCCTCCGCTGCCTGCCGGACCCGGGTCCCCGCGCGCTCGGCCTCGAACAGCACCCGCGGTGCGGCGTCGAGCAGCACCCGCCCGGCCGGCGTCAGCTCGGTGGCCCGGCTGGTGCGGTCGAACAGCGTCGCCCCGAGGGCCCGTTCCAGGGTCCGTATCTGCTGGCTCAGCGCGGGCTGGCTGACGTGCAGCCGGGCAGCGGCCCGGCTGAAGTGCAGCTCGGCGGCGACCGTCAGGAACACCCGCAGCTGACGCAGCTCGACGTCCATCCCCGAATCATAAGGTCGGCCTTATCGCAGCATCGGGACGGCCGATCACGGATCGGCCCCACGGCGGCGCCGGCGGGGTCAGGGTGGGGGCGCGCCTACCTCCGGGAGATCCACAGTGAACCGTGACCATCCCTTCGTCGTCGTCGGATGCGGCGGCATCGGCTCCGCCGCGCTGTACTGGCTCGCCCGGACCGCGGCGCCGTACTCCCGGGTGCTCGGGCTCGAACGGCACACCCTCGGCCACCACAACGGTGCGAGCCAGGACCACAGCCGGATCATCCGGCTCGCCCAGCACCAGGACGTCTACGCCGCGCTCGCCCCGGACGCCTACCGCACCTGGCAGCAGATCGAGAGCCTCTCCGGCCAGACCCTGGTGACCGAGACCGGCGGCCTGGTGATCGAGGACGTCGCGGCCCGGCGCGGTCTCGACACCGGCGGACGCGACATCGACGGCTACGTCGCGGTCGCCGCCCGGCACGGCGTCGAGATGGAACTGCTCGACGCGGACTCGCTCACCGCGCGCTGGCCGCAGTTCCGGCTGCACGGCTCCGAGCGGGCGCTGTACCAGCGCCGCTCGGGCATCGTCGACGCCGGCCGGGCGAACGCCACACACGTCGCACTGGCCCGCGGGTACGGCGCGCAGATCCGGGAGAACAGCCCGGTGCGGGCGCTGCACGACGCCGGCCGGTACGTCGAGGTCGTGACCGACGACGAGGTCTACCGGGCCGAGCACGTCGTCGTGGCGGCCGACGCGCGCACCAACGAGGTGCTGGACGGGCTCACGCCGGCCCTCCCGCTCACCGTCACCCAGGAGCAGGTCACCTACTACTCGACCCCGAACCTGATCGACTTCGCACCCGAGCGGTTTCCGGTGTTCATGTGGCACGGCGCCGAGAACTACTACGGGTTCGGGGTGCACGGCGAGGTCGCCACCAAGCTCGGCCAGCACATGGGCGGCCCCGAGGTCACCGCCGACTCCCGGACCTTCGAGCCGGACCCGTTGCGCCGCAAGCGCCAGGAGGAATTCCTCGTCGAGCACGTGCCCGGCATGCTGGGGCCGGAGCTGTACACGAAGACCTGCTTGTACACGATGCCGCCGGATCAGCATCTCGTGCTCGGCACGGTGCCTGGATCGCCACGGGTCAGCGTCGCGGTCGGTGCGGGGCACGCGTTCAAGTTCGCCTCGCTGCTCGGCCGGATCCTGGCCGAGCTCGCACTCACCGGCCGCACCGGACACCCGGTCGAGACGTTCGCGCTCGACCGCCCGGCACTCACCGATCCGCACTTCCCGAGGTCGTTCCATGTCTGACACCGCCCAGTCCGACACCGCCCAGTCCGCCACAGCCCGCTCCGCCACCGCCTTGTCCGACACCGCCGTCCGGCTCCGGCGGCCCGGCTGGTCGCTGCCGCAGGCCGCCTACACCGATCCCGAGGTGTTCACCGCGGACCTGGAGCGGATCTGGGCCGGCGGCTGGCTGTTCGCCGGGCACACCTGCGAGCTCGCGGAGCCGGGCGACTACCTCACCCGTGACGTCGGCCGGGACCGGGTGATCGTGGTCCGCGGCGACGACGGCGCCCTGCACGCCCATCACGACGTCTGCGCGCACCGCGGGTCCCGGCTCACCACCGCCGACCGCGGATGCGTGCGCGCCTTCGTCTGCCCGTACCACCAGTGGGTCTACCGCACCGACGGAACGCTGCGCTCGGCGCGGCTGATGGGAGAGGACTTCGGGGTCTCGGCGTACCGGCTCGCCCCGGCCGCGGTGCACGAGATCGAGGGACTGGTGTTCGTCTGCCTGGCCGACGAGCCGCCGGACATCTCCGGGTTCGCCGAGGCGCTGGGCCCGCAGCTCGCGCCGCACCGGCTCGCCGACGCCCGGATCGAGACCCGGCTGCGCTACCGGGTCGCGGCGAACTGGAAGACGCTGGTGGAGAACAACCGGGAGTGCTACCACTGCGCGGGCAGCCATCCCGAGTTCACGCTGTCGAACTTCGATCTCGGGGTGAACGGCGACCTCCGGTCGAACCCGCGCTACGACGCCGCGGTGGCGCGGGCCCGCTCCCGCTGGGCCCGGCGCGGGCTGGCATCGGCGGAGGTCAGCTTCCCGGACGGCGCCTGGTACCGGGTCGCCCGGCTGCCGCTGCGCGACGGCTTCGTCACCGAGTCGCTGGACGGCCGCCCGGTCGCGCCGTTCCTCGGACGGCTCGGCGCCGCCGACGCCGGCAGTCTGCGGGTGGTCGGGCTGCCCGACATGTGGGCGCACGCCAACAGCGACTACGCGGTGACCACCCGGCTCACCCCGGTCGACGCCGGCACCACCGACGTCGAGCTGTGCTTCCTGGTCCGTGCCGACGCCGGCGCGGTCGACCGGGACGCCCTCACCGCGGTCTGGCGTGCCACCTCCGAGCAGGACTGGGCGCTGTGCGAGCAGGCCTACGCCGGGATCGCCTCCCGCGGGTACCGGCCGGGGCCGCTCTCGCCGGTCGTGGAGGCGTCGGTCGAGGCGTTCCTGGGGTGGTACGAGCGGGCGCTCGGCTGAGCACACCCCGGTTGACCGTGCCGTTGCGGCACGGTGTCTGCTCGGTCCCGAGCGCGCCCATCCCGGGTGCGGCGACCCGCCGGAGGCACGAGCATGCGCAGTACCGCGCGACCGGTCAGCATCCCCGTCACCGCGGAGCTGTTCCGCGGCGCGCTGGAATTCGAGCGGACACCGGTCGGGATCCGTCCGCACCGGCTCCCCGCGGCGGCGCTCGCCCAGGCCCGGGACCCGCAGCTGGCGATGGCCGAGGCCCAGCCGTCCGGGGTCCGGCTGGTGGCGGAGACCGAGGCGAGCAGCGTCGAACTGACGGCACTCGCGACCCGGTTCGCGTTCCTCGGGCTGCCCGCGCGGCCGCCCGGGGTGTTCGAGCTGACCGTCGACGGCCGACCGGTCGCGCGGGCGAGCCTGGACAGCGCGACCACGGTGAGCATCGATCCCGCCACCGGCGCCCGGGAGAGCAGCGCCGCCGAGCCCACGACGATCGTGTTCGACGATCTCCCCGCCGGCCCCAAGCTGCTGGAGATCTGGCTGCCGCACACCGAGACCGTCGAGATCGCCGGGCTGCGCGCCGACGCCGCACTGCATCCGGCGCAGCGGCGGCACCCGCGCTGGCTGCACCACGGCAGCTCGATCAGCCACGGCACGGGTGCGGAGCACCCGCTGGGGACCTGGCCGGCGGTCGCCGCCGCGGCCGGGGGGTACGAGCTGGTCAATCTCGGCTTCAGCGGCAGCGCGCTGCTCGACCCGTTCACCGCGCGCGCCATCCGGGACACCCCGGCCGAGGTGATCAGCCTCAAGCTCGGGATCAACCTGGTGAACCTCGACCTGATGCGGCTGCGGGCCTTCGGCCCCGCCGTGCACGGGTTCCTCGACACCGTCCGGGAGGGGCACCCGGACACCCCACTGTTCGTCGTCTCGCCGATCCACTGCCCGATCCACGAGGACACGCCGGGGCCCGGTGCGTTCGATCCGGCCTCGTTCGCCACCGGCCGGATGCGGTTCGTCGCGACCGGGGACCCGGCCGAGGTGCCCGCCGGGAAGCTCACCCTGCGGGTGGTGCGCGAGCACCTGGCCCGGATCGTGGCCGAGCGCAGCGCTGACGACCCGAACCTGCGGTACGTCGACGGACTGTCGCTGTACGGCCCGGACGACGCCGAGCTGTACCCGTTGCCGGACGATCTGCACCCGGCCGCCATCACCCACGTGCAGATGGGGGAGCGGTTCGCCGCCCAGGTGCTCGCCGGGCGCGGCACCGTCTGAGAGCGTGTCGTGCACCGCGCAGCACCGCCCCACAGGTGTCGCGGCTCATCCGATCACCGGCGCGCTGTCCCCGTGGTCCACGTGGGACATCCCCGTGCCGGAATCCGCTCACCCGGTGAGCGGATTCCGGGATCAGGCACACCTGCGGGCCCGCCCCTCCGGTGCCCGGGTCGCCCGGGCACCGGAGGGACCCGTCCGTCGAGGGAATCCGCTCACTCGGTGAGCGAATTCCGGGCCACATACCTCCCCGGCCCCTCCGCGTCCGCCGCCCGGCGGCCCCGGTGTGAACCGGGGGCGGCCAGCGCCGGGATGTCGGGATGGTCGAGCAGCGCCTCGACGACCGCGTCCACCGCCGCCCGCAGCGCCGTCCCGCGGCGGCGCACGATCGCCACGTTGCGGTGCACCGGGGTGGTCAGCTCCCGGGTGACGACGTCGTGGCTGGGCGCCACCGCGAGCGCGGGCAGCAGGGCGACCGACCGGCCGGCCTCGACGTGCTGCAGGGTCAGCAGGTAGTTGCCGAAGCGGCAGGCCACCCGCGGCTCGAACCCCGACTCCCGGCACAGCCGCCGGGTCAGCTCGTCCATGTAGGAGCCCGGCCGGTCGCAGGCCCACAGCTCACCGGCGCAGGCGGCGAGATCGACCACCCGGCGCCGGGCCAGTGAGTGGTCCGGCGGCAGCACCAGCACCACCGGATCCACCCCGAGCGGCACGATCTCCAGGTCGCGGCTCCACGGGAACTCGACGAAGTCGGTGGTCGTGACGACGACGTCCAGCTCACCGGTGCGCAGCGCCGGTCCGCTCTCGTGCGGCTCGGCCTCGACCAGCTCGACGTGCAGGTGCGGATGTGACCCGGTGAGCCGGGCGGTGGCCGGGACGGCGAGCGGATGGATCGCGCTCTGGAACACACCCAGCCGCACGGTGCCGATCGGCTCGTCGTTCAGCGCGCGCAGCTCGGCCTCGGCCTCCGCCATCCGGTCCAGGATCTCCCGGCCCCGGCGGGCCAGCGCGATCCCGGTGCGGGTCAGCCTGACCCGGCGCCCGGACCGCTCCAGCAGCCTGCTGCGGGTCTCGGTCTCCAGCACGGCGAGCTGCTGGGACACCGTCGACGGGCTGACGTGCAGCGTCTCGGCGACCGCACGGACGGTGCCCAGGCTGTCGAGCAGCCCGAGCATCCGCAGCCGCCAGGGGTTCAGCACCCCCGCAGTGTGCCCGCTGTGCACCGGAACCGAACAGCAGCGTCGGAATCGTGTGATGGACGTGCACGCCGGTGGTTCCTAGCCTCGAGGCATGCCGGACCCCACCAGCCATCTCATCCGCTACGCGGGCGGGTTCACCCCCGGGATCATCGAGCGCGCGAAGGGCACCTCGGTGTTCACTGAGGACGGCCGCGAGCTGCTCGACTTCACCTCCGGGCAGATGAGCGCGATCCTCGGTCACTCGCATCCGGAGATCGTCGAGGTGATCCGCGACCAGGTCGGCCGGCTCGACCACCTCTACAGCGGGATGCTGTCGCGGCCGGTCGTCGAGCTCGCCCGGCGGCTCGCCGAGTCCCTCGGGGACCCGCTGGACCGGGCGATGCTGCTCACCACCGGCGCCGAGTCGAACGAGGCGGCGCTGCGGATGGCGAAGCTGGTCACCGGCAAGCACGAGATCGTCTCGTTCGCCCGGTCCTGGCACGGCATGACCCAGGGCGCCGCGAACGCCACCTACGTCGCCGGCCGGTCCGGCTACGGACCCGGCGCACCGGGCAACTTCGCGCTGCCGGTGCCGGACCGGTTCCGGCCCTCGATCGTCGACGCCGACGGGAACCTGGACTGGCGCCGCCAGCTCGATCTGGGCTTCGACCTGATCGACGCCCAGTCGGTCGGCAGCCTCGCGGCCTGCCTGGTGGAGCCGATCCTCAGCTCCGGCGGGATGGTCGACCTGCCGCCCGGCTACCTGGCGGCGCTGCGCGACAAGTGCCGCGAGCGCGGGATGCTGCTGATCCTCGACGAGGCCCAGACCGGGCTGTGCCGGACCGGTGACTGGTACGCGCACGAGCGCGACGGCGTCGTCCCCGACATCCTGACGCTGTCCAAGACCCTCGGCGCGGGGCTCCCGCTGGCCGCGGTCCTGACCAGCGCCGAGATCGAGCAGGAGGCGCACGACCGCGGGTTCCTGTTCCTCACCACGCACGTCAACGATCCGCTGCCGGCTGCGGTCGGGAACACCGTGCTGGACGTGCTGCTCCGGGACCGGCTCGACGAGCGGGCCCGCGACCTGGGCACGCTGCTGCAGGACGGATTGCGCGAGCTCGCCGACCGGCACCCGGTGATCGGGGACGTCCGCGGCCGGGGGCTCCTGGTCGGGCTGGAGCTGGTCGGAGCGCCGACGCGCGGCGGCGCACCCGAGACCGACGCCGGCGTCGACGCGCTCGGCGCCGCGGTCACCCGGCGCTGCGCCGAGCTGGGCCTGCACATGAACATCGTGCAGCTGCCCGGGATGGGCGGCACGTTCCGGATCGCGCCGCCGCTGACCGCCACCGAGGCCGAGATCGGGCGTGGCCTGGAGATCCTGGACACCGCGCTCGCCGAGCTCACCCACTGACCGGTGCCCGCTGCGCCGCGTCGTATGCCGCGTCGTATGCCGTGGCGGTTCGATGCGGGCGCCGGTCTCCGGGTCAGTGCATGGTCCAGCCGCCGTCGACGCACAGGGTGCTGCCGGTGATGTAGGAGCCGGCCTCGGACGCGAGCAGCAGCAGCGGCCCGTCCAGCTCGTCCGGCTCGCCGATCCGGCCCATCCGGATCCGGGTGAGCGCCCGGGCGTGCGCACCCTCGTCGTCGAGCAGTGGTGCCGTCAGCTCGGTCGAGACGTAGCCGGGCGCGAGTGCGTTCACCCGGATCCGGTGCCGCCCGGACCACTGCTGCGCGAGATCACGGGTCAGCCCGAGCATCCCGGCCTTGGACGCCGAGTACGCGGCCTGCGGCACGGTGCCGGTGCTCAGCGCGAGCGCCGAGGAGACGTTGACGATGGAGCCGCCGCGCCCGTTGTCGATCATGGCGCGGCCGACGGCCCGGCACATCTGCAGCGTGCCGAGCAGGTTGGTCTCCAGCAGCCGGGCCGCGCGCTGCGGGTCGTCGTCCTCGGCGCGGGCGGCGTAGCCGGTGCCGGCGTTGTTCACCAGCACGTCCGGGCCGCCCAGCTCGGCGGCGGCCGCGACCAGCGCCCGGCAGTCCTCGTCCCGGGCGATGTCGGTGCGGACGGCGACGCAGCGCCGCCCCAGACCGCGCACCGCGTCGGCCACCGCCTCCAGCTCGGCGACCCGGCGGGCGCCGAGCACCAGATCGGCACCGGCGCGCGCCAGCACCAGCGCGAAGTGCGCGCCGAGCCCGGCCGATGCCCCGGTGACGACGGCGGTGCGCCCGTCGAGCCGGAACCGGGCCGCCGGGTCGTCCTGCGGCGTGCTCATCCGGTGCCCGTGCGCAGGGGGTAGCGCTCCATGCCGCGAGAGAGCAGCACCGGCGCCCAGTGCGGTTCGCCCGCCGGGACCGCACCCGGCAGCCGCTCCAGGATCCGGGGGACCGCGATCGCCGTCTCCAGCCGGGCAAGTGGAGCGCCCAGGCAGTAGTGCATCCCGACCCCGAAGCCGAGCTGGCGGCCCTGCCTGCGGGTGATGTCGAAGGTGTCGGGATCGTCGAACGCCGCCGGATCCCGGTTCGCCGACGACGGGCTGAGGAAGACCCGCTGGCCGCGGCGCAGCACCCGGCCGCGCAGCTCGACGTCCTCGGCCATCAGCCGAACCACGGTCTTGGCCGGGCCGTCGAAGCGCAGCATCTCCTCCACGGCCCCGTTGACCAGCCCGGGATCGGCGGCGAGCCGGGCGGCCTGATCGGGGTGGGCGAGCATCGCCCGCACCCCGCAGCCGATCAGGTTCGTGGTGGTCTCGTGGCCGGCGAACAGCAGCAGCACGCCGGTCGCGATGACCTCGTCGTGGGTCAGGGCGTCCTGCTCGTCGCGGGCGGTGATCAGCCCGGTCAGCAGGTCGTCGGCCGGCTCCCGCTCGCGGCGGGCGACCAGCTCGGTCAGGTATCCGGTGAGCTCACCCATCCCCTCGGCGCCGCTGCGGTGCCGGTCGGAGTCGGACAGGCCGCCGAACACCAGGCCGGTGATCCGGTCGGACCAGTCCTTGAACCGCTCCTGGTCGGCCCGCGGCACGCCGAGCATCTCGGCGATCACCGACGCGGTGAGCGGATAGGCGAGATCCCGGACCACATCGAGCTCACCGGGCGGTGCGGCGTCGAGCAGCTCGTCGACGAGCTCGGTGATCCGCGGGGCGATCCGGCCGACCGCGCGCGGGGTGAAGCTGCGGCTGAGCAACCGGCGCAACCGGGTGTGGTCGGGAGGATCCTTGAACACCATCCACTCGCCGAGGACACCGAACGCGGCCCGCAGTGCCGGATCGGCGTCCGGGCCGTCGAGCTTCGCCTTCCGGTAGGGGGTGATCCGGTCGGAGGAGAACCGGGGATCGCGCAGCGCGGTGGTGACGTCGTCGAAACGGGTCACGAACCACGACCGGAAGCGCTCGCTCCAGTGCACGGGATCGTGCTCGCGCATCGCGGCGAGCAGCGGATAGGGATCGGCGACCGCCTCGGGGGAGAGCAGGTCGGCGCCGGTGACGTCGGCGGCGGTCGGGGTCATGGTGCCTCCAGCACGGCGACGGCGCAGGCGTTCCCGTCCAGCACGGACACCCCGCCGCCCATCGTCTCGACCAGGCCGAGGCGGGCGCCGTCGACCTGACGGCCGTTCGCCAGGCCGCGGAGCTGCCACACGATCTCGGCGACCTGCGCGAGGCCGGTCGCGCCCAGCGGATGTCCCCTGGAGAGCAGTCCGCCCGATGGGTTCACCGGCAGCACGCCGCCGAGCGCGGTGCTGCCGTCGGCGGCCAGCCGGCCGCCGTCGCCGGGCGCGGCGATGCCGAGCGCCTCGGTGGTGACGATCTCGCCGATGGTGAACGCGTCGTGCACCTCCACCACGTCGAGATCGTGCACCGAGTCCAGCCCGGCTGCGGCGAGCGCGTCCGCCGCGGTGTCGCGGACGACGTCGTGCCCCCAGACGTGTGGTGAGCGGTCGTCCCACGGGGCGCCGCTGCGCAGCGCGATCCCCCGCACGGTGACCGCCGGTTCCGGGCCGGCCGCGCCGAGCACGGCGGCGGCCGCCCCGTCGGAGGTCGGGCAGCACTGCAGCACGGTGAGCGGATCGGCGATCATCCGCGACCCGAGCACCTCGGCGACGGTGTAGCGGCCGGAGTACTGGGCGCGCGGGTTGTGCAGGGCGTGCGCGTGGTTCTTCACCGACACCGCGGCCAGCTGTTCGGCGGTGACCAGGCCGTCGTGCAGGTAGCGGGCCGCACCCATGGCGTAGAGCGCGGGCAGCGCGAGCCCGCTGCGCTGCTCGGGATCGGTGGGCTCGGGGGTGATCGCACCGGAGAACGCGCTGCTCATGTGCTCCAGGCCGAGCGCGAGCACCCGGCCGTAGCGCCCGGTCCGGATCGCCTCGTGCGCCTCGACGAACGCGGTGGTCCCGCTGGCGCAGGCGTTCTCCACGGTGATCACCGGGATTCCGGTGATCCCGCAGGCGCGCAGCACCCGCTGGGTCACGCCCGGTGGGCCGAACACGGTGCCCGCCCAGACGGCGTCGATCCGGGTGTCGCCGGCGTCGGCGAGCGCCTCGGTGACCGCGGCGTGCGCGAGCGTGACGAGATCGTGCTCGGGCTGGCGGCCGAAGTGCGAGGTGCCGACACCGAGCACGGCGACCCGCCCGGTCACGGCGTCACCCGGCCACGGTGGGCCGCCGGTGCGGGGCGGGGGAGCGGTGGGGCGGGCACGGGGCCTCCGTGGACGTTGCAGGGGGTGGTCTCGATCAGGATGTAAACAAACCATCGGTAGTTAATCAACTCCCGACCGTCTCGCGTTCCTGCTGGTTCTCGGCAGTCGGAGGCGCGAATCTTGACATGGACGGTGAAGCAGGTCACTGTACGCCGACAGCGATAACTACCCACGGTTTGCCAACGTCGGACCGAGCGGGTGGTTCTGCTCCCACCCCACGAGCCAGGAGGATCCGACCGATGCAGTTCGGCCTGTTCGCCATGCCCGAGCACCCCCCGATCGAGAACTGGACGCTGTCCTACGACCGCGACATCGACGACATCGTCCTGGCGGAGAAGCTCGGCTTCTCCGAGTACTGGATCGGCGAGCACCACACCGGCGGCTTCGAGAACGTGCCGGTCCCCGAGTTCATGATCGCGAAGGCGTCCGCGGTCACCAGCCGGATCCGGCTCGGCACCGGGGTGGTGAACCTGCCCTACCAGGACCCGTTCCAGGTCGCCGAGCGGCTCGCGTTCCTCGACCATCTGACCCACGGCCGGCTCGAGTACGGGTTCGGCGGCGGCGGTCTGCCGACCGACCAGGCACTGTTCGGGCTGGAGCGGGCGGAGGCGGCCCCGCGCACCAGCGAGGCGCTGGAGATCATCGAGCAGCTGCTCACCTCCGACGACCCGGTGAACTACGAGGGCGTCTACTGGAAGTACGAGAACCGCCAGCTCCAGGTCGGCCCGTACCAGGAGGTGCCGCCGTTCGCGGTGGCCGGCCTGACCGGGACGCACAACTACGCCCGCTGCGGGTCCAAGGGCTGGAAGGCGCTGTCGGTGTACTTCGCACCGACCGACAACCGTGGCTACGAGAACGCCCCGGACCTGCAGGCGCACGCCGCCGCGCTGGTCGGTGCGGCCGAGTCGGCCGGGCTCGATCCGGCGGTCGCCCGCCGGAACTGGCGGGTCAGCCGCGAGGTCTACGTCTCCGACAGCCGCAACCAGGCGATGAACGAGATCCGCGAGGGCGTCAAGCGCTCCTACGAGTACCTGCTCGGCCTCGGCCTCGGCGCCCTGATGAAGAAGGGCGACGGGATGGACGACGCCGACCTCACCTTCGAGTGGATGGTCGAGGAGATCCCCTGGATCATCGGCAGTCCGGAGGACTGCATCCGTCAGCTGCGTGAGCTGGAGGAGGGC
Organism: Pseudonocardia autotrophica; assembly: GCF_003945385.1. Lineage (NCBI taxonomy): Bacteria > Bacillati > Actinomycetota > Actinomycetes > Pseudonocardiales > Pseudonocardiaceae > Pseudonocardia > Pseudonocardia autotrophica. The sequence goes on along the minus strand of NZ_AP018920.1, from coordinate 3,926,760 downwards.
ACCGGCGGCTTCGGCACCTTCCTGATCAACGCCCGGGACTGGGTGACCACCGACCGATGGAACCGCTCGCTGGAGCTGTTCGCCCGCTACGTGATGCCGCAGTTCACCCCGCGGGAGAACATGGCGCGCCGCAACCGGCTCGCCGACGTCGCACTCGGGCGGGGCTGAGCCGTGGTGAGCAGGTTCGAGGGGCGGGTCGCCGTCGTCACCGGCGGCGTGCAGGGGATCGGTCAGGGCATCGCACTGCGGCTGGCGGCCGAGGGGGCCGCGGTCGTCATCGGTGACCTGCAGGACGACGACTCCACCGCACGGCGGATCGTCGCCGACGGCGGGCGGGCCGCGCACGTCGTGATGGACGTGCGCCGGCCCGGTGACTGGAAGCGCCTGGTCGACGAGGCGGTCGGTGGCTTCGGCGGGGTCGACGTGCTCGGCAACGTCGCCGGGGTGACCAACACGATCGGCCCGGACAACGTCGTCGAGCTGACCGAGGCGGGCTGGAACCACGTCGTCGACACCGACCTGAAGGGCGTCTGGCTGGGCATGCAGGCGGTCATCCCGCGGATGCTCGGCGGCGGCGGTGCGATCGTGAACATCGCGTCGATGGCCGCGCTCAAGGGGCTGGAGAACCTCGCCGCGTACTCCGCGGCGAAGGGCGGCGTCGTCAGCCTGACCCAGCAGGTCGCGATGGAGTACAGCCCGCGCGGGATCCGGGTCAACTGCATCTGCCCGGGCACGATCGACACCCCGATCCTGGCCGGCATCACCGACGAGATGCGGGCCAACTTCACCGACGCGCACCTGATCCCGCGGCTCGGCACACCCGCCGACATCGCGGCCGCGGCGGCGTTCCTGCTGTCCGACGACGCGAGCTTCTGCACCGGCGAGATCCTCCCGGTGGACGGTGGCTGGAACACCAAGGGCAGCGCAGGCTGAGGGCTCCCGGCCGGGCGGGACCGCCGAGCCCGCCCGGCCGGGCATCTGCACCGACCACACGAGGAGAGCTACATGAGCGACGACGGAGTTGCCGGCCGGACCGCACTGGTCACCGGGGGCGGCAGCGGCATCGGGAAGGCGATCACGGCGGCGCTGCTCGCGCGCGGCGCGAACGTCGTGGTGCTGGAGCTGTCGGCGGAGAACATCGCGGCGGCCGACGCGGAGCTCGACGGCGGCGACCGGCTCGCCTGGCACGAGGGCTCGGTGGCGGTCTCGGCCGACGTCGACGCCGCCTTCGCGCTCGCCGCGCAGCGTTTCGGCACCGTCCACCACCTCGTCAACAACGCGGGCACCGCCTCGCTGTCGCTGATCCGGGACTGCTCCGAGGAGGACTGGGACCTGATCGTCGGCACCCTGCTCAAGGGCACCTTCCTGGCCACCAGGGCGTTCGCCCGGCAGGCGATCGAGGCGGACGAGGGCGGCAGCATCGTCAACATCTCCTCGCTGAACGCGGTCGCCGCCACCGACGGTCTCGGCCACTACTGCGCCGCGAAGGCGGGGGTCGCCCAGTTCACCCAGGTCACCGCCGGTGAGCTCGGCCGGCACCGGATCCGGGCGAACGCGATCGGGCCGGGCACGGTGAACACCCCACTCGGCGCCGGGTTCACGGTCGGCCGGATCGGGCAGGAGTTCCTGGACCGGACGCTCATCGCGCCGCCCCGGCACCAGGAGGCGCAGGACATCGCCGACGTCGCCCTGTTCCTGATGTCACCCGCCGCCGGACGCATCACCGGGCACTTCCTGCCGGTGGACGGCGGCCAGCACGTCCGCGGGCTGCACTCCTACTGGGACGTCGCCGAGGCACAGGGACTGGTGAGCCGCCCGTGAGCACCGCGACCGGGTCCGCAGCGCGCGCCGAGGAGCTGGACGCGCGCGGCTTCCCACGTTTCTGGGACGCCGAACGCGAGACCAGGCCACACGCCGAACGCGAACGGCTGGTCCTGGAGCGGATCCGGCACCAGCTGCACTACGTGTACGCCGAGCTGCCGTTCTACCGCAGGCACTACGACGCGCACGGTTTCCATCCCGACCAGGTGCGCTCGCTCACCGACTTCACCACCAAGGTTCCGGTGATCACCAAGCGGATGCTGGTCGCCGACCAGGCCGAGCACCCGCCGTTCGGCAGCTACACCCCGCGCGAACCGGACGGCGGGATCGCCCGGATCCACGGCTCGTCCGGCACGTCCGGGACCCCCACCCTGTACGCGGTCTCGCACCGCGACTGGCAGCGGGCCGCCGACGTGCACGCGATGGCCCAGTGGTGCGCGGGGATCCGGCCGGACGACATCGCCCAGGTCGGCTTCCCGTTCGGGCTGTTCTTCGGCGGCTGGGGGGTGCTGCAGGGGCTGGAGCGGATCGGCGCGACCGTGTTCCCGCTCGGCGTGACCGAGTCGGAGAAGCACATCGAGCTCATCACCCGGCTGGGCTCCACGGTGTTCACCGCGACGCCGTCGTACGCGGTGCACCTGCTCTCGGTCGCCGAGCGGATGGGCGTCGATCTGGCCGCGGGCAGTGTCCGCACACTGCTGGTCGGCGGCGAGCCCGGGGGCTCCCTGCCCGGGACCCGCCGGATCATCGAGCACGGCTGGGGTGCGACCGTGATCGACGCGGGCTCGACCTCGGAGATGTACCCGTTCCAGACGAGCGTCGGCTGCCCGGCCGGCACCGGCACGCACCTGATCTCCGACGAGGTGCACACCGAGATCGTCGCCACCGGCGACCTCAACACGCCGATCCCGGCCGGTGAGCGCGGCGCGCTCGTCTACACCCACCTCTGGCGCGAGTCCCAGCCGATGATCCGGTTCGCGCCCGGCGACGAGAGCTACCTGAGCACCGAACCCTGCCCGTGCGGGCGGACGTGGCCGCGACTGCCGGAGGGCGTGCTCGGCCGGCTGGACGACATGCTGGTGATCCGCGGGGCGAACGTGTATCCCTCGGCGATCGAGACCGGCCTGCGGACGGTCCCCGAGCTCGGCCCGGAGTTCCAGATCCGGGTCAGCAGGCCCGGGGCACTGGACGAGATCACCGTGCTCGCCGAGCTCGGCCGGGACGCCGCGGCGGCACTGTCGGGCACGCCGACAGGTGCCGACGCGCTCCGGGCCGACATCGTGGCGCGGACCGAGGCGGCGCTGCGCCGGGCCGTCAACATCGGTGTGCCGGTCCGGCTGCTGGAGCCCGGCACGCTGCCGGAGACGACGTTCAAGGCCCGCCGGGTGGTCGACGAGCGTCCCCGGCCGGAGGATGCCCGTTGACCGTGCAGCAGGCGGCCGGGCGGATCGGCGAAGCGCCGGCGGGCAGCATCGGCACCGTGGTCCGCGACGTCGTCCCGGTGGCCGACGGTGTGGTCGCGATCGAGCTGGTGCCCGACGGTGGCGGCCCGCTGCCCGCCTGGGAGCCGGGCGCCCACATCGATCTGTTGCTCGGCCCGGACCTGGTGCGCCAGTACTCGCTGTGCGGCGACCCGGACGATCCGCGGAGCTGGTGGATCGCGGTGCTGCTGCGCCCGGACGGCGGCGGCGGATCACGACGCGTGCACGCCCTGCGCCCCGGTGACCGGGTACCCGTGCGCGGACCGCGCAACGCCTTCCGGCTGCACCCGGCACCGCACTACGTGTTCGTCGCCGGCGGGATCGGGATCACCCCGATCCGCCCGATGGTCGCCGCGGCCGTCCGGGCGGGCGCCGGCTGGACCCTGCACTACGGCGGCCGCTCGCGCACCACCATGGCCTTCGCCGGTGAGCTGGCCCGCTACGGCGCGCAGGTCCGGCTGCACCCGGAGGACGAGCACGGCCCGCTCGATCCGGATGCCGTCGTGGCCGGTGCGCCGCCCGGCGCACTCGTCTACTGCTGCGGCCCGGCCGGGCTGATCGACGCGATGACCGCGACGACCGCAGGCACAGCAGGTACGGCAGGCACGACAGCCGGGACGCTGCACGTCGAACGGTTCACCGCCGCGCCCGCTGCCGATCCCGCCGCCGACGCGGCGTTCGATGTGGAGTGCCGCGCCTCCGGGATCACGGTGCGGGTACCGCCGGGGGTCTCGGTACTCGACGCGCTGGAGGAGGCCGGCGGTGTGATCGTCAACTCGTCGTGCCGCGACGGTGTCTGCGGCACCTGCGAGACCGGCGTGCTCGCAGGTGATCCGGACCACCGCGACACGGTGCTCGACGACGCCGAACGCGCGGCCGGTGAGGTCATGATGGTGTGTGTCTCCCGGTCCATCGGCCCGCGCCTGGTGCTCGACATCTGACACCACGCGGCGGGCCCGCGATGCACCCGGACGGCGGCACCGTTCGGCGCCGTGTGGAGACCGGACTCACGACACCTTGATCGGAGTTACACCGGTGTTCCTACAATCCCACCGATCAGGCGGAACGGTGGTCGGCGTGGCAACGTCGATCCCGCTCGGCAGTCGTTGTCGGTGAGTGTGGTGCGGTGGTGGTCCGCGATCGGTTCGACGATTGCGGGATGCCTCGGCATCCGGGTGAAGGGAGAAGGGGTTGGCCGAGACCTCGGGCGGCACCGGTGAGTCGGTGTCCGCGAAGTCCATCCAGGGTGAGCAGCAGCAGGACACGGGTTGGGTCAAGGCGTCCGAGGAGGACGTCGACCTCTACGTGGACCGGGTGACCGATGAGGTGCTGGCCTGCCGGGAACGGGGCAGGCATCTGTTCCCGACCATCCGGCAGGCAGGCATCCACTTCACCGGTGTCGACGACGACGGGCTGCTGTTGCGCCGTCTCGTCTGCACCTGCTGCGAGCTCGCCGTGCGGGTGGAGAAGTGGGAGGGCGCCCGCCGTGGCGGGCGGACCCGGTTCCAGCGGGTCGCATCCGGTCTGGAGTACCGGACCGGGCGGGACGGCCAGGAATACCTGGCGCCCAGTGGGCGTGGGCACATGACACCGCGGCAGATCGGTGATTCGGTGGCGTCGAAGGCGTTGTCCGGGCAGACGGTGTCGGCGCTGCGCAAGGCCGCCGAGCGCGCGCAGAAGGCCGAGAAGGCCGAGCAGGCCGCTCGGGCGCGCGATGCCGCGTCGGATCCGCAGGGCTGAGCGGGCAGGAGGCTGACACGTGGGTGTTAGAGAGATCCGGTACTGCGATCTCACCGGTACCGAGGACGGCGTGGAGTCGCACGAGATCCACCTCGACCAGATGCGGATCGCGATCGACCTGGCCGCCGGGGAGTACCAGAGGCTGTTGACGGTGTTGCGTCCGTACATGGATGCGGGCCGGATCGAGGCCTCGGTCCCGGACGGTTCGTCGGTGGCGGGTGCGCGTCGCAACGAGCCCCGGCGGCGGACCACCTCCGGTCTCACCGCCGAGCAGCGGCAGGAGCTGCGCCAGTGGGCGGAGGAGAACGAGATCGAGGTGCCCTCCAACAACCGGTTCAGCCAGGCGCTCGTGCAGCGCTGGAGGGAGGCTCACGAGGAGCCGGCACCGGCATCGCAGGAGTGAGTGCCGCCGGGTTCAGGACGGGTCGCCGCCCTCCGGGGCGGTGGCCACGATCCCGGCGACCAGCAGTTCCAGGCCGAGTGCGAGGTACGCCTCGCGCTCGACCCCCTCGCTGAGCGGGCCGGCCGCCTCGACCAGCCGCGGGTAGCGCCGCACCGGGAGCGCCTCGAGACGCTCCCGGGCCCGGCGCCGCTCCGGCGATGGTCCGTCCGGCTCCCGGACGACGACCCCGGAGCCGCCGGCGGCCAGCGCCGCCAGCGAGGCGATGGCGTGCCGCGCGACCTGGGTGGCGGGCCCGGGTGCGAACCCGCCGCGCCGCAGCAGGTCCAGCAGGGACTCGGTGATCTCCAGGCCGTGTTCCGAGGTGATCGTCCTGGTGGTCAGCAGGCCTGCCGCGATCGGGTCCCGGCACAGCGATCGCAGTATCGAACCGAGCAGCGAGCGGATCCCGCCCGGCCACGGCAGCGCCGGATCGACGCCGGGATCGACCCGGTCCAGTGCCGACTCGGCCATCCCGTCGAGCAGCTCGTCCTTCCCTCGGACGTGCCAGTAGAGCGCCATCGGCGTGACCTGCAGCTCGGTGGCGACCCGGCGCACCGTCACCGCACGCAGCCCCTCCGCGCCGGCCAGGTCGTTCGCGGTCGCGATCACGCGTGCCCTGGTCAGCGGGGTCTCCGGCCGGTTCACCGGGTAACTGTACAACGTATAGCTCAATCCTGTACAACGTAGAGGACTGACCCTCGGGAGGTCCGATGAACCTGCAGCGATGGCTCTACCGCGGTGGACGGCCACGCCGGATCGCCCGGCTGCTCGACCACGCGACGGCGGCGCTGAACGGGCGGGGTCTCGGCGCCGACCGGCTGGTGACGCTGGAGGTGATCGGCCGGCGCAGTGGCCGCACGATCGCGGTGCCGCTGGTCCCGGCCGTCGTCGACGGGAGCGTCATCTGGTGTCGATGCTCGGCCCGGACGTCAACTGGGTGCACAACGTCCGGGCGGCGGCCGGCCACGCCGTGCTGCGGCACGGCGAGCGGGAAGCGGTCCGGCTGGTGGAGATCGCGCCGGGACTGCGGGCGCCGGTGCTGCAGGAGTACCTGCGACGCGCCCCGCTGGCCCGGGCCCACCTGCCGGTGCGGCCCGGCGCCCCGCTCACCGAACTCGCCGCCGTCGCGGACCGGATCCCGGTGTTCCGGGTGCTCTCGGTGCGATGACCGCCGATCAGCCGATCACACCGCGATCGTGCAGCGCACCGATCTCGGCGGCAGAGAGACCGAGCTCCCCGGCGAGGATCTCGTCGGTCTCCCGGCCGAGCCGGGGCGCGTCCCCGGCCGCACCGTGCGCACCGTCCCAGCGGATGGGGGAGCGGGCGGTGATCGCGGCCGTCCCGCCGGGCATCACGATGTCGGTGAGCAGCGGATGCGCACCGGCGCGGTGCTCGTCGACGACGTGGGTCATCCCCTGGTAGCGCCCCCACAGGACGCGGGCCCGGTTCAGCTCGGCCTCGACGGTGGCGGAGTCGCGGGCACCGAACCACGGCCGCAGCACGGCGGCGATGGTCTCGCGGAGCCGGTAACGCTCGGTCTCGTCGGTGAGGTCGGCGTCGAGCGCGGTCTCCAGTGCGGCGAAGACGGCGTCGGTGCCGGTCACCGTGATCAGCGCGCTCCACTGTCCCGGGGTGAGCGCGACGACCATCACCCGGTGGCCGTCGGAGCAGGCCACGTCGATACCGAAGCTGCCGTACACGTGGTTGCCGTGCCGGGGCCGCTCGTGGCCGGTCTCGGCCGCCTCGGAGAGCCAGCCGAGGTTCGCGACGCCGGCGAGTGCGACGTCGGACAGCGCGATCTCGGAGTAGACCCCGCGCCCGGTGCGGCTGCGCTGGTGCAGCGCGGCGAGCACCGTGGTGGACACGGTCAGGCCGGTGACCAGGTCCCACGCCGGCAGCACGTGGTTGACCGGCGCCGCACCCTCCTCGCTGCCGGTGATCTGCGGGATGCCGACCTCGGCGTTGACCGTGTAGTCCACCGCGGGCCGCCCGTCCGGATAACCCTGCACGCGGACGTGGATCAGGTCCGGGCGCCGGGCGGTGAGCACGTCGTTGGCCATCCAGCGCCGACCGACGACGTTGTCGACGAGCACACCCCGGTCGTCGCCGGGGCCGGTGGCCAGCGCGACGACGAGCTCGCGGCCCTCCTCGGAACGCAGGTCCAGCGCGATGGACCGCTTGCCCTTGTTCAGCGACGCCCAGTAGTACGAGTCGCCGGTGCCGTGCCCGGCCGCGGGCCAGCGGCCGTGGTCCGGTCCGCCGCCGAGCGGATCGATCCGGATCACCGAGGCGCCGAGCTGGGCGAGGGTCATTCCGCCGGTGGGCCCGGCCACGAAGCTGGCGCACTCCACGACGTGCAGGCCGGACAGCGGGCGGGTGCTCTCCGGGGAGGTCGGTCGGGTGGTCGTCACGTCCGGTGTGGCTCCTCGGCTCGGGTGGCACGGATGATCACGGATGATCACGGATCGAGGGTAACCGGGCCGTCGGGCGGCCCTTCGGCACGGAACCGGGCGACGACGAACTCCGCGAACCGGGCGACCACCGGTGGGCGGGGCCGGTCCCGCAGCCAGGCCAGGCCGATCATCCGGTGCGCCGCGCCGTCGGTGAGCCGGAGGTGACCGACGCCGGGCTCGGCGCGGTGCGGGCGCGGCTCCGGCACGATCGCGACGCCCAGACCGGCGGCGACGAACCCTTCCAGGGTGCCGATCTCGGTGCCCTCGAACGCGATCCGCGGTGCGAACCCGGCACGCGCGCACAGCTCGTCGGTCAGCCGGCGGAATCCGATCGGCTCGCGCAGCGTCACGAACGGCTCGTCGCCGGCCTCGGCGAGTGCGATCCGCTCGCGGCCGGCGAGCCGGTGCCCGGCCGGAACGGCCAGACACAACGGCTCGCGGTGCAGATCGGCCCAGGCGATCCGGTCGTCGTCCGGGCGGGGTGCGGTCAGCCCGATGTCGACCCGCCCGGCGCGGACGTGCTCGACGATCTCGTGCCCGACGGCCTGGGTGAGCTCGAAGGTGACGCCCGGTGCGTCGGCGCGGTGCGCCCGCAGCACCTCGGGCACCAGCCCGGCGGCGATCGAGTGCAGGAACGCGATCCGGATCGTGCCGCGCCCCGGATCGCGCAGCGCGGCGATCCGTTCCTCGGCGGCGGCGAGCTCGGCGAGGCTGCGCCGGGCGTGCTCCAGCATGATCTCGCCGTAGGGGTTCAGCCGGAGCCTGCGGTTGACCCGGTCGAACAGCGGCGCGCCGACCCGCCGTTCCAGCCGGCCCAGCGCCCGGGACAGCGTCGGCTGGGCCAGTGACAGCCGTTGCGCGGCCTGCGTCATGTGCTCGGTCTCGGCGAGCGTCACGAACCACTCCAGCTCGTCCACGGTCGTCACCCGGGTCATGATGTCAGCCACCACGATGCCGCGGGTGCATCGAGACAGGTCAGGGTGCCGCCTGCCGGAGCACCTCGCGGGCGTGCGCGAGCAGCGGGGCGTCGACCATCCGCCCGTCCAGCCGGAACACGCCCCCGCCGTGCCGCTCGGCGGCGGCGAGCACCGCGTGGGCGTGGGCCACCTCGTCGTCGGTGGGCCGGAACGCCTTCCGCACGACCGGCACCTGCACCGGATGGATGCACGCCTTCGCCGCGAACCCGGCGACGACGGCGGCCGCGGAGTCCGACCGGAGCGTCGTCAGGTCGTCGATGTCGACGAGCACTGTGTCGACCGGCGGGACGCCCGCGGCGCGGGCGGCGTAGAGGATCCGGATCCTGGCCTCCTCGACGGCCGGACGGTATCCGCCCCCGGGAGCGCGCCCCGCTCGGCCACCGAGATCGGCGACCAGGTCCTCGCTGCCCCACATCAGGCCGGCACAGCCGGGCGCGGCGGCGATCTCCGGCGCGGCGAGGACCCCGCGGGCGGTCTCGCACAGCGCGATCACCGGATGCGGGGCGAGCGCCTCGACGTCGGCGGCCCGGGTCGCCATCGGCAGCATCACCGCGACGCCCGGATGGGCGGCGAGTGCGGCCACGTCGTCGTCGAACCAGGGGGTGCCGGGCGCGTTGACCCGCACCAGCACCGCGGCCGGATCGAGATCGGGGAGCGCCCCGGCGACGGCGGCGCGGGCGGCGGCCTTGTCGTCCGGGCCGACGGCGTCCTCCAGGTCCAGGATCACCGTGTCCGCCGCGGCGGCCGCCTTCGCGAACCGGTCGGGCCGGTTGCCGGGGCAGAACAGCAGCGCGGGTCCGCGGAGCGTGTATCCGGGGTTCATCCGCGGTCCAGTCCGCCGCGCTTGACCAGCTGGGCGGCGATCACGTTGCGCTGGATCTCGTTGGTGCCCTCGCCGACGATCATGAGCGGCGCGTCGCGGAAGTACCGCTCGACGTCGAACTCGGTCGAGTAGCCGTACCCGCCGTGGATCCGGACGGCCGACAGCGCGACCTCCATCGCGGTCTCGGAGGCGAACAGCTTTGCCATGCCCGCCTCCATGTCGCAGCGCCGGCCCGACTCGTACTCCCGCGCGGCGTGCAGGATCAGCTGGCGGGCCGCGGTGATCTTGGTGGCCATGTCGGCGAGCAGATTGCCGACCGACTGGTGCTGCCAGATGGGCTTGCCGAACGACTCCCGGTCCCGGGCGTAGCGCAGCGAGTCCTCCAGCGCGGCGTCGGCGACGCCCAGCGCGCGGGCCGCGACCTGGATCCGGCCGGTCTCCAGGCCCTTCATCATCTGCGCGAAACCCTTGCCCTCCACGCCACCGAGCACGGCGTCGGCCGGGACGGCCATGTTCTCGAACACCAGCTCGCAGGTCTCGACGCCCTTGTAGCCGAGCTTGGGGAGGTCCCGGGAGACGGTGAGCCCCGGCCCGTGCTCGACGAGCAGCACCGAGATGCCCCGGTGCGCCGGCTCGGCCGCCGGGTCGGTCTTGCACAACAGCGCGATCAGCCCGGAACGCCGGGCGTTGGAGATCCAGGTCTTCGAGCCGTCGACGAGGTAGCCGTCGTCGGTCCGGCGGGCCCGGGTCGTCATCGCCTGCAGATCGGAGCCGCCGCCGGGCTCGGTGAGCGCCATCGTGGCGCGCAGCTCCCCGGTGGCCATCCGGGGCAGGTAGCGGTCCTGCTGCTCGCGGGTGCCGAACGCGACCAGCAGCTTCGCGACGACGGTGTGCCCGCCCATCGCGCCGGCCAGGCTCATCCAGCCGCGGGCGAGCTCGGCGGTGACCAGCGCGTAGCAGGGCATCGAGACCGGCGCCTCGCCCCACGGCTCGGGGACCGCCAGCCCGTAGATCCCGAGCTGCTTCATCTGCTCGATCCACTGCTCGGGATAGACGTCGGCGTGCTCCAGCTCGTTGACCCGGGGCTTCACCTCCCGGTCGACGAAATCCCGGACCGTGTCGACGACGGCCTGCTCCTCGGTGTCCAGCGCACCCATGGCGCGGACCTCCTGATCCTGGTCGGTGGTGGTGGCCCTCAGCGGAACCGGACGGTCGCGGTCAGCGACGGGGCGACACCCTCGGCGGCGACGGCGATCGTGGCACCGTCGGCGTCCCGGTCGCCGGTGGCGAGCAGCGTCGATGGCAGGAAGGCCGGCCGGGACAGCCGGTACCCGAACTCGGTCACGGTGTCGCCGGGCGCGTGCACCCGGGGCAGTTCGAGCGCGAGCAGGGCCATCAGCGGCCCGTGCACGACGAGATCGGGATAGCCCTCGACGGTCGTGGTGTACGGGTGGTCGTGATGGATGCGGTGGCCGTTGTAGGTCAGCGCGCTGAACCGCGACAGCAGCACGGTGCCGGTGGCCAGCGACCGCCGCCACGCCCCGCCGGGATCGGGCTCGCCGGCCTCCGGACGCGGGATCACCCGGCGCTGCGCACCCTCGGGCTCCGAGCGGTAGACGATCTCCTGCTCCTCCACCGCGACGACCGCCGGATCGTCGCCGATCCGCAGCTCCTGGCGGACGGTCACGAACAGCATCTCGCCGGTCCGCCCGGACTTCGGTGTCACCGAGGCGACCGCCGCGCTGCCGTGCAGCAGCGCGCCGAACGGGATCGGTGCGTGCTGGGTGAACCGGCCCCCGGCGAACATCCGGCGACGCCCCGGGACCGGCGGCAGGTGCGGCCCGTCGGCGGGATGCCCGTCCTCGCCGAGCTCCGCGGTCCGCGGGTGCCCGAGCAGCACGAACCAGTGCCACAGCGGGGGCAGCGGTGCGCCCTCGGCGAGGTCCGGGGGAGCGGCGTCGACCAGGTCGGCGAACGCCGCGGCGAGCCACGGGTCGACCCGCCGGCTGGTCCGGACGGTCGGCGGATCCCAGTCGCGCACCAGATCGGCCAGGCTCGCGGTGTCGGACACGGCACTCCTCTCGTACTGCTCGTCTCCTACTGCTCGGTCGCCGGGCCCACTCTGGTCGCTCGGGCTCGATGTGTGAAATGCAGATCAGCTGCCTGCATGATGTGTGCGGTGCATGACGAGCCCCGCGGCACCGGCGGCCTTCGCCGCGGCACCGCCGGGTGGTCGCTCAGCGGCTGCCCGCCGGCTCCTCGTCCCGGTCCAGCCGGGCCCGCCGCTCCTGTTCCCGCCGGCTGTACGCGGCCTGCCGGACGGCGCCCTCGTCGGCGAAGCCCGAGCCCAGCGCCCCCGCGATGGTGCCCATCGACGCCGACAGCACGGCGATCATCAGGTAGTCGTCGAACCCGGCCTCCCGCATGATGTTCGTGCCGAGATAGTCCGGCGGGATGACCAGCGCCGCCGCGGTCAGCGTGATCCCGAACAGCAGCACGTACATCGTGAGCACGCCGAAGGCGACCGTCAGCACCGTCGACAGGTTCGACAGCAGCATCTCCTCGCGCAGCGACCGGCTGCGCCGGGACTCCCACAGCCCGTTGTCCAGGATCAGCCAGGTGGTCATCGCGATCAGCGCGACCAGCGTGATGGTCGCCTGCCTGCCGACGCTCAGCGCGGTCGCCAGCTCCCAGATGTTCGAGTAGAAGATGCCGAACGCGGCGCCGGCCGCCGCCGCGGCGATGGCGGGCGACAGGCTGGGCACGAGCCGCCACGGCCGGTTCGCCCGGACCATGCCGGCGAGCAGCCGGATCCGTCCGCGCAGACCGGTGAGGGAGAGCCGGACGTCCACCTCGTCCTCGACGCCCGCGCTGCCCGACCGGTCGTCGCCGTCGGCGTCCGCCGCACCGGTGTCGTCGGGATCGAGCCGGGTCAGCGAACCCGCCCGACCGGCGTCGGAGTCCTGGCCGACGCCCTCCCGCTCGCGGGACGGGAACAGATGCCGGGTGACCAGCTGGACCACGGTGTCCCGGCAGCGGCGGTACTGGTCGAACGCGCCCAGCGCCGGAAGCGACACGAGCCCGACCCGGGAACCGGTGGCGCCGTCGGCGACGACCGGGTCGCTCCCGGCCCGCCGGGGCAGGTCGGTGATCAGGACGACGGCGTCGAGATCCTCCCGGTCGCGGGCTCGCTCGCCGATCTCGGTCATCGGCAGGGCGCCGTGCTCGTCCAGCGCGATCCGGTCGTCGGAGACCCGGACCTCCCAGCTGCCGTCAGCATCACGATCCAGCACGCCGGGCAGCTCGCGGGCCAGCCGGTGCGCGAATTCGGTGGGCAGGCCGGGATCGGCGACGAGGCCGAGGACGGTGGGTCGGGACGATTCGGTCACGGCGCGGCACGGTAGGCGTCCGGTGCGGGCCACCGCATCCCGGAGGCCTGCGGATGTCACGATCGGGTGTGACGGGGGAGGAGTGACGCGGTTGTCCGGCGACTGTCCGAAACGGATGCGGTACGGCCCGTGCGGTGGGGTCCGGCCGGACCTGAGCTGCGAGCTCGGCACCGGGCCGTGTCCGTTCGCGGGACGGCCGGTGGAGCGCTGGGACGGCCCGCCCGTCCGATCCGTCCTCCCGCCGGCGCTGACCGGGCCGGGCCCGATGGTGCTCACCGACCTGACGTCCTCGCCCTACGACGCCGGGGCGCTCGCCCGGCACACCCGGATCCTCGCCGGCGCCTGCGACGCGCTGCTGATCGGGCAGCACCACGACGCCCCGGACTTCCCGCCGACGCTGCTCGCCGCACTCGTCCGGGAGGCGGGCGGACGGGCCTGGGTGACGCTGACCTGCCGGGACCGCAACCGGGTCGTGCTGGAACAGGACGTCGCCGGGCTGGTGGCGGCCGGTGCCGACGCCGTGCTCTGCGTGACCGGTGACGGCCGCGCGCCCGGCGTGCGCCCGGACGTCACCCAGGTGTTCGACCTGGACGGCACCCGGCTGGCCGCGATCGCCGCCGGGGCCGGGCTCGCCGCCGTCGTACCGGAGGCACCCGCCGCACCGCCGGTGGACCTGCGCCCCGCCCGGCTCGCCGAGAAGCAGCGGGCCGGAGCGGGTGCGGCGGTGTTGAACCACGCCGGGTCCCCGTCCCAGGTGGCCCGGTTCGTGGAGCGGGCCCGCCGGCACGGCGCCACCCTGCCGGTGCTGGCCGGGGTGGCCGTGTTCACCGACGAGCCGGGTGCGCGGGTACTGCAGGCGTTCCCCGGTCTGGAGCTCGATCCCGGCACGGTGCGGGCGGTGCTCTGCGCACCGGACCCGGTGGAGGCGGGGATCGAGGCCGCCGTCGACGAGGCGGTCGCGCTGCTCGCGGTGGACGGCGTCGCCGGGGTGAATCTGTCCGGCCGCGGCAGCTCCGGCGACCACACCGCCGGCACCGAGATCAAGGCCGAGATCGGCCGCCGGATCCGGGCCCGGGTGCGCGGGTAGACCGCCCGGCACCGGGTAGCCCGGGTGCATGGCCGATCCCGTCCAGGACCGCATGGAGATCGAGTTCGACACCGTCGCCGGCTGGACCGCGGAGGCGGTCGCCGAGCTCGGCGACGATCATGCCGAGCCGGCTGCCTGCCGCGGCAGCGCCAGCCCGGCCGGGCTGGACTGGCTGGCGCGGCGGTGCGGCCTGCGGCCGGGGGACCTGCTCGCCGACGTCGGCGGCGGGATCGGCGGGCCCGCCGCCCGCGCCCGGCGGACCACCGGCGCCGCGCCGGTGGTGATCGACCCGATGCCGGCGGCGTGCCGGGCGGCCACCTCGATGTTCGGCCTGCCCGCCGTCGTCGGCGGTGGCGACGCGCTGCCGCTCAGGACGGCGTCGGTGCCGGTCTGCTGGTGCCTCGGCGTGCTGTGCACGCTGGGGGACAAGGCCGCGCTGCTCGCCGAGGTGCACCGGATCCTGCATCCGGGCGGGGCGCTGGGCCTGCTGGTGTTCACGGCGGACGAGCCGCGCCCGCCCGGTGCGCCGGAGGGGAACGTCTTCCCGACCCGTACCGCGGTGCACGAACTGCTGGCGATGTCCGGGTTCGCCGGCACCGCCGAGGTGGCGCTGACCGAGCTGCCGGCTTCCCCAGCGCGGTGGCGGCAGCGGATCGCCGCGGTCGAGGGCGTCCTCGCCCGCGACCACGGTGCCGATCCGCGGTTCGCCGCCGCGCAGGACCAGTCCCGACGGGTCGGCGGGCTGATCGACGACGGGGTGGTCGTGGGGCGGCTGTTCCACGCGGTCGCCCGTTGAACCGGCCGCCCGGATGGCTATCGTGATCGCCTGCCACATCCTCGGGGGGAACCGGATGACGAGCGTGCGGGACGCGGCCGGGCGGGCCAGGGCGAATCTGAAGCGCCGTGACCAGGCTGCGCTGGTGTTGCCGGCGGACCGCGATCCGGTCGGTCTGCTGGAGGGCCAGCACGTCTCGCGGCTCGCGGACCTGGTGCCGGTCCGGGTCGGGCGGATGCTCCAGTCGCCGTTCGCGTTCTACCGCGGCGGAGCCGGGCTGATGGCGCGGGATCTGCGGGACGCCCCGGTCTCCGGGGTGGACGTCGTGCTGTGCGGTGACGCGCACATCTCCAACTTCGGGTTCTACGCCTCGCCGGAGCGGGAGCTGGTCTTCGATCTCAACGACTTCGACGAGGCGGGCATCGGCCCGTGGGAGTGGGACGTCCGGCGGCTCGCGGCGAGCGTGCACATCGGTGGCCGGGACATCGGGCTGTCCGAGGACGCCTGCCGGGATGCCGTCGTCGCCGCCGCCGAGGCCTACCGGACCGTGCTGCGGCAGTTCGTCGAGTTGTCCGCCGTGGAGCGCTACTTCTATCGGGTCGACACCTCCGAGGTCGCCGAACGGCTCGGCGAGGCCGGGCGCCGGACCTGGCTCAAGGCCACCGACAAGGCTCGCGGCCGCACCTCGGAGCAGGTGTTGCGCAAACTCACCGTGCAGTCCGAGAACGGAAGGCTGCGGATCGACGACCAGCCGCCGGTGCTGCAGCACGTGAACCACGCGACCGCCGACGACATCCCGCAGCTGTTCGACCAGTACCGCACGACCCTGCGCGAGGACGTCGCGTTCCTGCTGGCGCAGTTCCGGCCGGTGGACTTCGCGCTGCGGGTGGTCGGTGTCGGCAGCGTCGGGACGCGCTGCTACCTGATCGCCCTGGAGGGCCCGGCCGGGGAGGTGCTGTTCCTGCAGGCCAAGGAGGCGCAGGCGTCGGTGCTGACCAGCCACGGTGGCCGTCCGTCGGTGATCCCCGGCTACGAGGGCGGCGCGGACCACATCGAGGGACACCGGGTGGTCGCGGCGCAGCGGATCCTGCAGGCCACCTCGGATCCGTTCCTCGGCTGGATCACCGGCTGGGCGGGGGAGTCCGGCGACCGCCCGCGGGTCGACTACTACTGGCGGCAGTTCCGGGACATGAAGGGCTCGATCGACCCGGCGACGCTCTCGGCCGACGGATACCGCGCCTACGGGACGCTGTGCGCGGCGCTGCTCGCCCGCGCGCACGGGCAGTCCCCGGGTGGACGGGTGATCGCCCGCTATCTGGGCCGCTCCGAGCGGTACGCGCTGGCGACGGCCGACTGGGCTGCCGGCTACGCCGACGTCGCCGAGGCGGACTTCGAGACGGTCGCCGCGGCCGTCGCGGCCGGCCGGCTCCCGGTGGAGCGCGGCGTCTGACGGCGCGGAGCCGGATGCCCCCCGATCGGGGCCCGTCGGGCACCGGGCCGTAGTGCTACGCAGGTGGGGTCCGCACGGGGGGACTACGTTGCGGCGCATGAGCCGAGCCGAGTCCCTGCCCTCCGGTGGCGCCCAGCACGGCGCCGCCGGCACGGTCCGTGGCCTGCGTCGCGCGATGATCGTCGCGGTGGTCGGGTCCCTGCTCGTCGCCTCGCTGCTGGGCATCGTCGCGCTGCTCGGCGGGGACTTCGGCGACCTGCAGATCCGGATCGTCCTGACCACCCTGGTCGTCGCCGCGTTCGGGACGACGGCGCTGTGTCATCTCGCCGTCGTCACCCGCGCGGTCCGGGTGGTGGGCCTCGCCGGGATCGCCGCGAGCATCGGTGCCGCGGTCTGCGCGCTGCTGCTGATCTGGCGGGACTGGATGTCGGACACCGGCCCGGAGGAGGGCCTGTTCAAGTCGTTGACCGTCTTCACCGTGCTGGCGATCAGCCTGGCCCACGCCAACCTGCTCCTGCTGCTCGCCGAGCGCCGGGCTCCGGTGATCCGGGCCGGGCTCGCGGCGACACTGCTCGCGATCGCGATCGTCGCGGTGATGATCCTGCTGCCGGTGCTCACCGACGGCGCGATCCCGGGCACCGACGACGGCTGGTACTGGCGCTGGCTGGGGGTCGCGGGCATCGTGGACGCACTCGGCACCGTCGCGCTGCCCGTGCTCGCGCTGGTGCTGCGCAGCCGGCCGGATCCGGCGCCTGTGGCCACCACCCCGGCTGCTCCCGGAGGTGGGCAGGACTCGGTCCGGCTGGTCCTCGACCTGCCGGCGGGGCTGGCCGCCCGGCTGAGCGGGCACGCCGGTGGCGGGGCACTGGAGAACGCCGTGCTGGACGCGATCGACCGCGGGCTCGCCGCCGCCGGACCGCCGCCGCCGGCCGGCCCCCCGTCGGCCCGTTCGGGGCCGGATCCGGCGCGCAGCACCCCGGATGTGCCAGGGTCGTAGGCCGCAACGCCTGCACGACGAAGGAGGCACCATGACCGGGACGACCGGGGAGACGGCCGCGACCGAGCTCGCGGTGGCGGTCGACGGCTCACCGGGCGCGGTGCTGGCCGCGCACTGGGCGCGCGACCTGGCGGAGGTGTGGCGAGGGCAGGTCCGGCTGCTGCACGTCACCGCCGGACCGGACGCCCCGGCGGACCTGGAGCGGCTGGCCGGGGAGACGGGTGCCGGTCTGCAACTGGTGCCCGCACCGCCCGGCGCGGGCACCGACGAGATCGCCGACGCGGTGCTGGCGGCGTCCGGGCGGGCCCGGATGCTGGTGGCCGGCAGCCACGGCGCCGGGGCGACCGGCGCGATGCTGGCGGGCCGGTTCGCCGACCGGGTGGCCCGCAGCTCACCGGTCCCGGTGGCGATCGTGCGGGACGCCGAGCCGGGCGCCGAGGGGGTCGTCGCCGGCGTCGGTGGCGGCGAGTGCGATCACGACCAGGCCGTCGTCGCCGAGGCCGCCGCGCTGGCCGCCGCGTGGGCGGCGCCGCTGACGCTGGTGCACGCCTGGTCGGACGTCGTCGCGCGAGCGGGGAGCCGGCTGCACCGGGTGCAGGCGGACCGCGCGACCGTGGCCGGGGAGGCCAACGTCGCGCTCGAGGCCGCGGCCGCGGCGGCGCGCGATCTCGTGCCGGACGTGCACACCCGCGTCGTCGAGGGCACCGCGTTGCGGGCGCTGCTCGATCTCGCCGCGACCGCCAGGGCGGTGGTGGTGGGACCGTACGGCGCCACCGCGCCGGTCGGGATGCAGCTCGGCTCGACGAGCCGGTCGCTGGTCGCCTTCGCGCCCTGCCCGGTCGTCGTGCTTCCGGCCCGGGTCAACGCCGCAGGTGCGCCAGGGTGAGCGCGGCGATCGGGCCGAGCCCCTTGTAGTCCGACACCTCGGGGGGCAGCGTCTCCAGTACCGACACCAGCCGCTCGCGCCAGGCGGGAACCCGCTCGAGCCGGCTCAGGGCCAGCAGCCGGATCCCGATCAGGAACAGCACCGAGCCGGTCAGCGGCAGCCGGATCAGGTGCTGCACCTCGGTCCGCAGGTGGATCTCCCGGCCCGGGTCGGTGATCCGCAGCGGACGGCGGGCCGGAGCCCACGACGGAGCCGCGTCCAGCGAGAGATCGAGCCGGTCGTCGGGCTGCAGCCCCCAGTTGAGCCGCCGGTAGGCCTCGCCGGGCTGCAGCCGCAGCAGGAACCCCTCGGCCCGCTCGAACACCCCGCCCGGCCCGTTGCCGGGGACCGGGCCGTGCAGCTCACGGAAGCTCATCCCGGCGTCGAACCCGATCGACCAGACCGACGCCGCGGCGACCGCCCCGGCGTCGAGCCACAGCCTGCCCTCACGCGCGCCGAGCACCACGACGTCCTCGGTGAGCTGCCGCGAGGCGAACCGCAGCGGATGCTCGGGCAGGGTCGATGCGTCGCCGAGCACGAACTCCTGGTCGATGCGCAGCCGGGTGTTGCGGAAGCGGTACCGGTCGCCGTCGCGCACCAGCGAGCAGGTGTCCGGTTGTTCGGTCGCGAGCCTGCCGGTGAGATGGAGCAGCGCGTCCCAGCAGGCGGCCCGGCTGTGCGGGGCGGCGACGAACCGGGCCGGTTCCCGGTCCAGGATCGCGGCCCGCTGCCGGGCGACGTCCTCGTAGCCGGCGCCCGATCCGGGGACGTGCAGGATCGTCGAGCCCCAGGACCCGGCCTCGGTCGGCCGGGTCACCCCGGCCGGCTCGACGTTCGCGCTGATGCGGTACGTGCTGTGCGGCAAGGGGAACGGGTACGACGCGAGGTCGTCCGGATAGCGGGTCACAGGTCCAGCTCCAGGGTGGGCCCGGCGCCGCGGGAGACGCAGAGCGCGATCCGGCCGTCCCGCTCGGCGTGCACGGTGTCGCGGTGCTCGACCGCGCCACGGCGGACCGGGGTCAGGCACTCGCCGCACACACCGCTGCGGCACAGGCTCGGCGCGGCGATCCCGATCCGGTGCACCGCGTCGAGCAGCGACTCGCCGGCCCCGACGTCGACGCTCCGCCCGCTGCGCCGCAGCACCGCCCGGAACGGGCTCCCCGGTGCGCTCCGCCGGGTGAAGGTCTCGCTGTGGATCCGGTCCTCGACCCAGTGTGCGTCGCGGGCCGCGTCCTCGACGGCGCCGGTCAGGCCGGGCGGCCCGCAGCTGTACAGATGGCTGCCGAACGGCGCCGTCGACACCAGCCGGTGGATCTCCGCGCGCGCCCCCGCCCGCCCGGTGACGGTCCTCAGCCGGTCCCCGCAGAGCTCCCGCAGCTCGGCCAGGTGCGGGGCCGCTCCGGGCCGGTGCACGTAGAGCACCGCGAACGAAGCGCCCCAGAACGCGTGCCAGCGCACGTGCGACAGCACCGGCGTCACCCCGATCCCGCCCGCCACGAGCAGCTGCCGGCGGGCCGTCTCGACCGGGGCGAACCCGTTGCGCGGCAGCGTCGACCGCACCCGGTCACCGGGTCGCAGGCGGTGCACCCAGCGGGATCCGCCCGCGCCGTTCCGGCGCAGCGCCACCGTGATGTGCAGCCGTCGCGGGGTGATCGAGGGGCCGGTGAGCGAGTAGGCGTTCCACCGCCCGGGCGCCCACTCCAGGCCCAGATGGCTGCCCGGCGGGTACGACGGGGGCGATCCGCCGTCGGCGACCGCGAACGCCACCGACCGCATCCCGGAGCACGGCTCGGTCACCGTGTCGACCCGCAGCTCCAGCGTCACGCCGGGCTCCCCAGGAACGCGGCGTGCGTGCGCGAATGATGGTGCGCCACGACCAGCGCGCAGCCGCATGCCGGGCAGTGCACCGCCCCGCCGATCGCGGCGGTCGCGGAGAACCGGGTGTGGCAGTGACCGCAGTGGACGGTGCGCGGGCGCAGCGCCTCCGGCCCGGCGTCCACATCGGTCGGCCGCAGCTCCAGTTCGGAGTCCAGCGCGCCGCGGGCGAGTGCCGCCGAGCGGACCTGCTGGACGTCGCTCTCGGTGCCGGTGACCAGGATCCGCCAGCCGGTGACCATCGTCGCCAGCTCCGCGTCGAGCAACTCGTCGGCGTCCGCGCCGCAGCGGATCGTCCGCAGCCGGTCCCCGGGGCGCGGCGCGGGCGGCTCGGCGGCGCCCACCGCGATCACCAGGTGCGGGGCGGGGGAGCGGCCGGCGGCCGGATAGCGGGGCAGCGTCGTCTGCTCCACCGGTACCTGCGATGACCGCCCGCCGCGGTGCGACGGTGGGACGGGCGTGGGCATGGCGGTCCTGTCCTGGGCGCTGGCTGTGCCGATCCGGGGGCCGATCCGGGGGCCGATCCGAGGGCAGATCCTACGGCGCAGCGGCGCTCACCCGTCGTCCCCTGCCGGGAAGAACCTCCCCGATCCCGCCACCTCGACGACGACCCGGTCGCCGGGGCGCACATGCGACCGGCCCGGCACCCTGGCGCGCAGCCCGGTCCCGTCGAGATCGAGCACGACCGTGGCGTCCGGACCGTGGAACAGCACGTCGGAGACCTTTGCGGTGGGTTCGCGGTCGCCGTCCGGCGCCCGCAGCCGCAGCTGCTCGGGCCGCAGCAGCAGCCGGCCCGGCCCGGCGCCGGAGGGGACCGGGATCCCGCCGAGCGCGGTGGCCGCCGTGCCACCGGCCGCGTCAGCCGTCAGCACCACCGCGTCGCCGACGAAGCTGCCCACCCCGATGTCGGCGGGGGAGTCGTAGAGGGTGCGGGGTGGCGCGCACTGCACCACCCGGCCACCGCGCAGCACGGCGACGAGATCGGCGGTGCCCAGCGCCTCCTGCTGGTCGTGGGTGACCAGCACCGCCGTCGCACCGGCCGCGGTGAGCGCGTCCCGCACCTGCCCGCGGACCTCGGCACGCAGCCCGGCGTCGAGCGCGACGAAGGGTTCGTCGAGCAGTACCAGCGCCGGGGCGGGTGCCAGCGCGCGGGCCAACGCCACCCGCTGCTGCTGGCCGCCGGACAGCTCGGCGGGCATCCGGGCGCCGTATCCGGCCAGCCCGACGAGCTCCAGCACCTCATCGATCCGGTGCCCGCGCCGGGCCCGGCGGTCCAGCCCGAACCCGACGTTCGCCGCGACGTCGAGATGACCGAACAGTGCGCCCTCCTGGGAGACCAGGCCGACCCGGCGTCGCTCCGGGGCGACGGCGACCCCGTCACCGGCGACGAGCCTGCCGCCGAGGTGGACGGTGCCCCGGTCGACCGGATGGAACCCGGCGACCGTGCGCAGCAGCGTCGTCTTGCCGCAGCCGGAGCCGCCGAGCACGGCGGCGAGCGTCCCGGCCGGGACGCTCAGGTCCACCCCGGACAGCACCGGTAGCCCCGGATGTCCGGCGTGTACGCCGTCCAGCACCAGCGCCGGTTCCTCCATCAGTCCCCTCCTCGGCGCCGCAGCACCCGGTCGAGTACGAGCGTCGGGATCGCGGCCAGCAGCACCAGCAGCACCGCGTACGGGGCGGCGGCGGCGAACTGGCTCGCTCCGGTCCGCGACCAGATCGCCATGGCCAGGGTCTCGGTGCCGGTGGGCCGCAGCATCAGCGTCGCGGGGAGCTCCCGGGCCACCGAGACGAACACCAGCGACGCCGCCGCCACGATCCCGGGGGCGGCGAGTGGCACGGTGACCCTGGCGAGGGTCTGCATCCGGCCGCGGCCGAGTGAGCGGGAGGCCTCCTCCAGACGCACCGGTGCGTCGGACACCGCGGTCCGCACGATCCCGACCGCGAGTGGGAGGAACAGCACCGCGTAGCCGGCGATCAGCATCGGCAGCTGCTGGTAGAGCTGCGGGAACACCCGGATCCCCAGGTAGACCAGTGCCAGCCCGACGGTGACGCCGGGCAGCGCGAAGCCGAGATAGGTGATGTTCTCCAGGGAGCGCACCAGCCGTCCCCGGTGCCGGGCGGCGAGCACGCCGACCGGCAGCGCCAGCGCGACGGTGAGCAGTGCCCCGAGCCCGGCGACCTGCAGGGTGTCCAGCGCGGTGGCGCTCAGGTGCGGCAGGTCGAGCCCCGCGGAGGCGCCCGCCACCGTCCAGACGACCAGGCTGTAGGCCGGGACGCCCAACGAGATCCCGATGACGACGAGCACGAACGCCATCCCGGCGGGTGTCCACCGGCCCAGCGGTGTCGGCCCGGCCCGGCGGCCCGCTCCGCGCCCGACGCGTTCGGTGGACCGCCCGCGCACCCTGGCCTCGGCGACGGTGACCACGATCGCCAGCGCGACCAGCGCCAGCCCCAGCACCGCGGCCGGCGTCGGATCGAACGTCGACCGGTAGCGGGTGAAGATCCCGAGGGTGAAGGTGTCGAAGCGCATCAGCGACGGCACCCCGAAGTCGCTGATCACCGAGAGTGCGACCAGCAGCGCCCCGGCGAGGACGGCCGGCCACACCCGGCGCAGCGTCACCGTCAGCAGCACCCGCACCGGGCCCAGGCCGAGCGACCGGGCGGCCTCCTCCATACCGGCGTCGCCACGCGAGAGCGTCGCGGAGACGGCGAGGAAGACGTAGGGGAAGCTGACCGAGCTGAGCACCAGCAGCGTCCCGCCGAACCCGACGATCCCCGGGAACCCGGAGATCCAGCCGAAGCCGGCGACGTAGGACGGGACGGCCAGCGGCAGCGCGAACAGCACTCCCCAGATCCGTCGGCCGGGCAGGTCGGTCCGCACCACCAGCCAGGCGGCGACCGTCCCGACGACCATGCAGACCAGGGTCGCACTGACGGTCAGGACGACCGTGTTCGCGAAGAGCTGCCCGGTCCGTGGCCGGGTCAGCACGTTCGCGACGTAGCCCGGCCCGCGTTCGAAGGACCGGATCGCGAGGTAGACGAGCGGGGTGAGCATCAGCAGCCCGGCCAGGGCGGCACCGGCGAGAAGTGCCGGTGCCGCCCCGCCGGACCGCCGTCGAAGGGCGCTGCGGAGCACGGTCAGCTCATGCCGGCTTCTTGCAGCATCTCCAGGGTCTGCTCCAGCGTGCGGAGATCGGCCAGGTCGATGTCCGGCTGCTCCAGCTCGGTGATGTCGGGCATGTCGTAGACCGTCGAGGTGATACCGGACCGGACCGCGTACTCACCCGAGGTGTCGACGAAGTACTGCTGGGCGACCTCCGAGGTCAGGAACGCGACCAGCTCCTGGGCGCGGGCCGGATCGTCCGCGGTGTCCATCACCCCGGCACCGGCCACGTTGACCAGGCCGAGCGGGTCGCCGCCGACGTGGTGATTGCGCGTGCGCAGGTTCTCCTCGCCGAGCTCCTCCATCTTGGAGTAGATGTAGTAGTGGTTGACCAGTCCGATCTGGACCTGGCCGTTCTCGATCCCGTCGATCACGCCGTGGTTGTTGTTGAACCGCTCCGGGTTCTGCGCGTCGAAGTCCGCGAGCCACTGCCGCGCACCGTCGTCACCCCGGTCCAGCCGGACCGCGGTGACGAAGGTGTTCCACGACGAGTTCCCCGGCGGGAACCCGATCCGGCCCTCCCAGCGGGGGTCGAGCAGATCGTCGAGGCTCTGCGGCAGTTCCTCGGGTGTCAGCGCCTGCGAGTCGTAGGCGATCACGCGGGCGCGCGCCGAGGTGGCGGTCCAGGAGCCGTCGTCGGCGACGTAGCCGTCCACGACCCCCTCGTGCACCGAGTCGTCGAGCGGGATCAGCCGGCCGGCCTCGGACAATGCGCCGAGTGCCCCGGCGTCCTGGGCGAAGAAGACGTCGGCCGGGCCGGCCTCGCCCTCCTCCAACACCTGCGCGACGAGTTCGGCGGTGTCGCCGTAACGGACGTCGAGCGGGATACCGGATTCGTTCTCGAACTGCTCGAGCAGTTCCTGGACCCGGCTCTCGGAGCGTCCGGAGTAGACGGTGATCGGTGCCGCCTGTCCGGCTGTCGTTCCGTCCGCCTGGGCGGCGTCGTCGCCGGCGGGAGCGCCGGCGCATGCGGTGAGGGCCAGTGCAGCTGCGGCTCCGGTGGCCAGCAGTCTCCAGTGGCGGGATGTCGGTCGTTCGGTGATCTGCATTGATCGCTCCGGGGTCGGGTCACGACAGTCGCCGGCGCGACGCTACCTCCCAAACGTACATTCAGGATGAAACATATGTTTCCGATCAATCAGGCGAACACGCGGCACGGACGGGTGATCAGGGTCACCAGGACTGATGAACTCCAACGCGGGTGGCTAACGGTGCAGGTCGGAGGGCGATGAACCGGCATCGGAGGCGAGCGGGAGGAGGTGCGTCGTGCAGCCGGTGAATCGGTCGGAATCGCCGTACCGTCCGCGACACGCCGCGCCCGACGTGCTCCCGGCGCGTCCGGTGGAGCCGGCCGCCGGTCCCGATCGCGACGGTGGGCTGCCCGGGTTCCCGGAGGCGCTGCTGCCCCGGCAGCGGTCGTCGCGGCTGATCGGCGCCGGGCTGGTCGCCGGGATCGCCGGCCTGCTCGCCGTTTTCACCGGCGTGGTCGTGGCGGCGGACCGGGCCGGCGCGCCGATCTCGTCCGTCTCCGCCGCCGGCGCCGCGATCACCGAGTGGCGGGACGGTGGCGGACAGGTCCGGGTCACCCGGATCGCCGACGATCTCGACGCGATCGCCCGGGCCGGCTCCGGACCCGATCTGGCGGCGATGGGGCAGGCCTGCCGGGCTCTGCGCGACGACGTCGCGACGGCCCGCGCCTACCCGCCGATCCCGGACGCCCGCGCCCAGGCGTCCTGGGCGGCCGGACTGACCGCCGGTGCCGGCGCGGCGCGCAACTGTGTCGCCGGCGCAGCACTGCGCGACGCCGGCCTGCTGGGGGCGGCCGCGGACGACCTGCGCGACATGAGCGGGCACCTCGACGACGTCGCGGCCCGGATCGCCGGCCTCGCCGCCTCCTGATCCGGGGCGTCGGCCCCGATCCGGCCGGGGCGTCGGGATGCGACGCAGCGGGCCGCAGTGATCACGCCGTGCGCCGGGAAGTCGTCCGGTGGCACCGGTGCAGCCGCGCGGTGAACATCACTCCATATGTACAACCGTTCATGTGTCAGGTAGGACTCCTGTCGATCGGTCGTGATCATCCGGTTCATCCGGTGCGCGCGGCCCGCCCGAAGCAGCGCAGGAGGACCCGTGACGCCCAGACGTACCCTGACCCGGCTGGCGGTGGCCGCGACCGCGGTCCTGCTCACCGCAGGATGCGTGCAGACCACCGGCGGAGAGGCCGGCGGCGACGCACCGGACACCCTCACCTTCGCCACCGGCTTCACGATCGACGACCTGGACCCGCTGGAGAACGCGTTCTGGGGGCCGGAGTTCGGCTACGTCGAGCTGCTCATGCGCCCGGACCGGGCGGGCGAGCCGACCCCGTGGGTGTTGACCGACCTCACCTCGACCGGACCGACCACCTGGGAGCTCACCCTCCCCGAGGGCGCGACGTTCGTGAACGGCACCGTGCTCGACGCCGACGCGCTCGCCGATCTGATCACCTTCCAGCTGGCCGAGAACGCGTCGCTGGCCGCCGCCCTGCCGGGTGCGAGCGCCGCCGCCACCGGTCCGCTCCAGGTCACCCTGACCACCGCCGAGCCCGCTCCGCGCGTCCCGGCGCTGCTCGCCGACGAGTCGATCCTGCCGGTCTACGACGTCGCGGCGTACCGCGCGCACCGCGACTCGGGGGCTCCGGCGTCCGAACTGGTCGGTGCGGGGATCTACACCGGGCCCTACGTCGTCGACTCGCTCGACGGGGCCGTCGCGCAGCTCTCGCCGCGGGCGGACCACTGGAAGGGCGCACCCGCGCTGAGCGCCGTGACCGTGCGGTTCGTGCCGGAGGCCTCGGCCCGGATCCAGGCGGTCCAGTCCGGCGAGGCGGACATCGCGCTGTACCCGTCGACGTCGTCGGCGCCGACCCTGCAGGACCGCGACGACATCTTCTACGTGACCGGTGAGCCGACCGGGCCGACGTTCCAGCTGGTGCTCAACCAGCAGCTGGCCCCGTTCGACGACGAGCGGGTCCGCCGGGCGGTCTACTCCGCGGTCGACTACGACTCCATCGCGAACGACGTCATGAACGGGTTCTACCTGCCCGCCACCGGCCTGTACACCGACTCCCGGCCGTGGGCGGAGAAGACCCAGGCGACCGACGTCGCGGCCGCGGCCGCGCTGCTCGACGAGGCCGGTTGGGCCCGGGACGGCGAGGGGCCGCGCACCCGCGACGGGCAGGAGCTGCGGTTCTCGGTGCTCACCTACCCGCAGCAGCCCGACTCGGACACCATCGCGCTGGCGTTCCAGGCGCAGCTCGCGCAGCTGGGGATCGGCGTGGACATCCGCCAGGTCCCCGATCTCGACGCGGAGATGAAGGAGGCCACGACCTGGCACTCCGCCATCGCGGGCAACGGGTTCATGTCCTACGGCGGCGACTACGTGTACCCGCTGGTCCGCTACGTCAGCACCGACGGGGAGCGCAACTACGGCGGCATCGTCGATCCCGAGCTGGACGCCATGATCGACCGGCTCGCCGTCGAGCTGGACACGACCGCCCGCGACGACCTGCTGCGCCAGGTCCAGCAGCGGATCGCCGATCGCGGCTACCTCGCCTACATCGGCCTGCGCAAGCCGGCCGTCGTGACCGGGCCGGCCTGGAAGGGCTACGAGATCGAGGGCTCCAACCTCTGGGTCTCGCACGACACGGCACCGACCGGCTGATCCGTGCTCGCCGTCCTCCGCCGGGTCGGTCAGGCCCTGCTCACCCTCGCCGCCGCCGGTGCGCTCGTCTTCGGGATGCTCGCCGTCACCCCGGGGGATCCGGCGCAGCGGGTGCTGCAGGCGCGGGGGATCCTCGATCCGACCCCGGTCGCGGTCAGCGCGGTGCGCGCGGAGCTGCGGCTCGACGATCCGCTGCCGGTCCGGTTCGGACAGTGGGCAGGCGACGCGGTCCGGGGGGATCTCGGGGTCTCCTGGCGGACCGGGCGCCCGGTCGGGACCGAGTTCTCCGACCGGCTGCCCGCCACGCTGCGGCTGACCGTCACCGCGCTCGGGCTGGCGGTCGCGGCGGCGCTGCTGCTCGGGACGGTCGCCGCGCTCGGCGCCGGCCGGTGGCCGGACACCGTCGCGCGCGGGATCGCGCTCGGCGCGCTGGTGGTGCCGAGCTTCGTGCTCGGGGTGGTGCTGATCGACGTGCTGGTGGTCCGGATCGGGCTCGGCCGGGTGATCGCCGACGGCACCTGGTCGACCGTGTTCCTGCCGGCCGCCGTCCTCGCGCTCGGCTCGGTCGCGACCTGGTCCCGAATACTGCGCACCAGCCTGCTGGAAGCCGGCTCCGCGGCGCACCTGCGGGTCGCCGCGGCCCGCGGTGCGGGGCCGGTCCGGCGGTTGCTGGTGCACCAGCTGCCGAACGCGATCGCCCCGTTCCTGACGATGGTCGGGCTCGGCACCGCGGCCCTGATCGGCGGTGCCGCGGTCGTCGAGAGCGTGTTCACCTGGCCCGGGGTCGGGCGTTTCACGGTCGAGGCGATCAACGCCAGGGACATGCCGGTGATCGTCGGGTTCACGCTGGTCGCGCTGGTCACCTACGTGCTGGCGAGCCTGGTGATCGATCTGCTGTGCGCGTGGATCGACCCGCGCCTGCGGAGTCCACGGTGACCGGGGCGGGGATCCTCACCCCGGTCGCCGAGCCGCCGGTCCGGGTGGTCGAGCGCGGGCTCGTCCGGGCGCTGGTCGCACGGCCCGCCGGCCGGGTCGGCCTGGCGTTCGCCGCGCTGCTGCTGCTCGCCGCGGTCGTCGGGCCGTGGCTGCTGCCCGATCCGGACCTGCCCGACTACACCCGTCAGCTCGCACCGCCGGGGCCGGAGAACCTGCTGGGCACCGACCAGTCCGGCCGGGACCTGCTCGCCCGCACCGTCGCGGGTGCGCGCAGCTCGCTCGGGGCGGCCGTGGTGGTGATGGCGCTGTCCGGGGTGATCGGGCTGCTCGTCGGCACCGTCGCCGGAGCGGTCGGCGGGATCGTGGACACCGTCGCCACCCGGCTCACCGATGTGCTGCTCGGGCTCCCGACGCTGGTCCTGACCCTGGCCGTGGTCGGGATCCTCGGCCCCGGCTACGCGAACCTGGTCCTCGCGATGGCGCTCACCAGCTGGGCCGGCCTGGCCCGGATCGCGCGCAGCGTGGCCCGCGGAGCGGCGTCCCGGCCGGACGTCGTCGCCGCCCGGATGGCCGGGATCGGCCCGGTCCGCGCCGTGCTCACGCACGTCCTGCCGGGGGTGGCGGTGCAGGTGTCGGTCGCTGCGACGCTCGGACTGGGTGAGGCGGTGCTGGCGCTGGGCTCGCTGTCGTTCCTCGGGCTCGGTGCCCAGCCGCCGACCGCGGAATGGGGCACCATGCTCGCGTCCGGCCGGGAGACCTTCGCCGCCGCGCCGTGGCAGCTGATCGGGCCGGGGGTGGGCCTGGTGCTCGCCGTCGCGGCCGCGACGCTGGTCGGCGACGCGCTGCGCGACGTCACCGATCCGGAGCGACGCCGGTGAGTGCCCTGTCGGTGCGGGGCCTCTCCGTCGTGTACCCGGGCGGGCACCTCGCCCTGCACGACGTCGACCTGGAGATCCCGCCCGGCGGCCGGTGGGCGGTGGTCGGGCGGTCCGGCAGCGGCAAGACCACGCTGGTCCGGACGATCCTCGGTCTGCTGCCGGCCGGCGCGGTCGCCACCGGCAGCGTGCGGGTCGACGGCCAGGAGATCCTCGGCCGGCCCGAGTCACAGCTGCGCGGCCTGCGCGGACGCGCGATCGGCTACGTCCCGCAGGACCCGTTCGCGGCCTGCGATCCGCTGCGGACGGTCGGCCACCACGTCGACTCGGCGTGGCGGGTGCACCGGATGGCGCCGCCGTCCGGCCGGGTCGTCGACGACCTGGGCGGGGTCGGCATCGACGACGCGGCCCGCTGCGCCGCCCGGCACCCGCACACCTGGTCCGGCGGGATGCTGCAGCGCGCCACGATCGTCGCCGGGACCGCGCACTCCCCGCCGCTGACGCTGGCCGACGAGCCCACCAGCGCGCTGGACGCCGAGCTCGCCGACGAGGTGCTGGGACTGGTCCGGCGGTGCTCCGGGGCGCTGCTGCTGGTCAGCCACGATCTGTCGCTGGTCGCCCGGCACGCCGGGCACGTCCTGGTGCTCGACGGCGGCCGGGTCGCCGAGCGCGGTCCGGCGGCCCGGCTGCTGTCGGCGCCGTCGGCTCCGGCGACCGTCGAGCTCGTCGGTGCCGGCGCACCGTCGGCCCGGCGGCCGGTGCGGGAGGAACCGGGCGGCACGGTCGTCGTGCGGGGCACCGACCTGGTCCGCAGCTACGGCCCGGTGACCGCGGTGGACGGGGTGTCGGTGACCGTGCGCGCGGGCGAGGTGCTCGGCGTGGTCGGCCGCTCCGGCTCCGGCAAGTCGACGCTGGCCCGTCTGCTGGCCGGGATGGAACGTCCCGACTCCGGCTCCGTGGAGCTGCCCGGGGCCGGGCCGGGGCACGTGATGCCGGTGTTCCAGGACCCGGTCGCGTCACTGGACCGGCGATGGCCGCTGTGGCGGACCCTGACCGAGCCGCTGCGGGCGCGCGGGGAACGCCCCGGCCGTGCCGCCGCCCGGGCGGTCGCGGCCGAGATGCTGGAGCGGGTCGGATTGGCCGGGATCGATCCGGACCGGCGCCCGGCGACGCTGTCGGTCGGCCAGGCGCAGCGGGTCGCGATCGCCCGCGCGCTCGCCGCCCGGCCGGCGCTGCTGGTGGCCGACGAGCCCACCGCGAGCCTGGACGTCGCGACCGCCGACGCGATCACCGCGCTGCTGCGGTCGCTCGCCGGTTCCGGGACCGCGATCGTCGTGGTCAGTCACGATCGGGACCGGCTCGCCGGTTACGCCGACCGGATGCTGGTGATGCGGGACGGCAGAGCGGAGGAGACACATGCCTGAGACGACCGAGCGGGCGCTGGTGCTGGTGGCCCGGCCGACCCCGTCGGGGGTGGACGGACGCTCGCTGGCCCGCCTGGCAGCCGCCGTCGCCGCCCGGGTGCCGGGGCCGGTCCGGGTGGCACATCTGGACCAGGAGGACCCGTCGGTGCCCGCGGTGCTCGACGCCCTCACCGCGGAGGCAGTACCCGCCGTCCTGCTGGTGGGGCTCGCGGTGCCCGCCGACCGCTACCTGACGACGTGGATCGGGCGGGCAGTCGCACACTGGCAGGCCTCGTCCGAGTCCGCCGCGGCCGGGCCGGACGTCCGGGTCGCGCCCGGGCTGACCGGGTTCGCCGCGGACGCCGTCGTCGAGTTGTCCGCCGAGCCGGGCGATCCGGTCACCGTCTCGGCGGGCGGGTTCGCCAGCCCGTCATGGTCGGTGCTCGACGTGCCGGACCGGCACCTGTTCGTCTGCCGCGGCCCGCGCTGCCTGGTCTACGGCGCGGGTGCGACGCACCGGGCGCTCTCCGACGAGGCGAAGGGGACCTCGACGCAGGTCACCCCGTGCGGCTGTTTCGGCCCGTGCAACCTCGGGCCGCTGGTGGTCGAGTACCCGGCCGGCAGCTGGCACACCGCCGTCGATCCGGCACGGGCCCGGGAGCTGGTCCGGGTCACCGCGCGCGGACCTCACAGCGACGGTGATCGGGTGTCGTAGCCGCGCCGGGTCCGTAACCGGCGGGGGCGCCCGCGCAGCACCTCGCGGAAGGTCGCGGCGGAACCGACGACGAGCGTCGCGAGCAACATGATCTGGGTCCACACAGGACTACCTCCGTACGGTTCGACGTGCGGCGGTGTGTGCTCCCAACCGCCTGTGACCAGGATCCGCCCGGCCCGCGGAAGCCGACAGGGGCAGGAAGGACACGGGTCCATCAATTCCTGCCACGGCACTCCGGGGGTGGGCCGACCCACCCGTTGGAGGGGGGCGGGCGGCGTCCCGATCGGCCAGGATGACGCCGAAGGTGCCCGTGGCTCACGTCACATCGAGGGCTCGACGTCACTGCGAGGGTCGTGGAGGACCGGATGGCGAACAAGATCGACGGAAGCGCGCTCGACCAGCTGCTGCGGACCGCCGTGCAGGACGGCGCGGTGCCGCACGTCGCGGCGATCGCGGCCGACCGCGACGGGATCATCTACGAGGGCGGCGCCGGCCCGCGGACGGTGGGGGAGTCCGGCGACGTCGACACCGGGACCCAGTTCCGGATCATGTCGATGACCAAGATGGTCGCCACCACGGTGGCGCTGCAGCTGGTGGAGCGCGGCGAGCTGGAGCTCGACGCGCCGGTCGACACCTACCTGCCCGAGTTCGCCGACCTGCAGGTGCTGGAGAGCGTCGACGGCGACACCCCGAAGCTGCGCCCGGCCGGTGCCCGGGCCACCGTGAAGAACCTGATGACCCACACCAGTGGCCTGGGCTACTGGTTCTTCAACGACAAGCTCGCCCGCTTCGAGCAGGTCACCGGGACCCCGAACGTGCTCGGCGGCGCCGGGGCGTTCGGGGCCCCGCTGCTCGCCGATCCGGGCACCACCTTCGAGTACGGCATCAACACCGACTGGCTCGGGAAGGTCGCCGAGAAGGTGTCCGGCAAGGGGCTGGACGTGCTGGTCAAAGAGGGGGTGACCGGCCCGCTCGGGATGAACGACACGATGTTCCTGCTGGACGAGGGCCGCAAGGCCAACGTCGTCTCGGTGCACGTCCCGGCCGAGGGCGGCGGCTGGGCGTCGGCCGGCGAGCTGCTCCCACAGGAGCCGGACTGGTGGGCCGGTGGCCACGGCCTCTACTCGACCCCGCGCGACTACATCCGGTTCGAGCGGGCCCTGCTGCGCGGCGGCGAGCTCGACGGCGAGCGGATCCTGTCCCAGGACACGGTGGACGCCGCGTTCAGCAACCAGATCGGCGATCTCGACTTCCCGGCCGAGATCCCGACCGCCGATCCGGCGATCAGCGCGACGTTCACCCCCGGCCCCGGCTTCAAGTGGGGCTACGGCCTGCTGCTCAACACCGCCGACGTCCCGGGCGCCCGCCGGGCCGGCACCGGAGCGTGGGCCGGGCTGTTCAACACCCACTTCTGGGTCGACCGCAGCACCGGCATCTGCGCCTCGATCTACACCAACTCACTGCCCTTCATCGACGAGGGCGCGCTGACCCTCTACGGGAACTTCGAGGGTGCCCTCTACGCCGCCCTGAAGTAGCCGGTGTCTCCGCAGGTCCCGGTTCCGGGCCGGGGCCTGCGGGGGTGTGTCGGGCCCGTCACGGCGCGCATCCCGGCGGCCGCGTCCCGGCGCCGTTAGGGTTGCGCCGCACAGCGCCCGTCGGGGACGGGCCAGGGTACGAACGGGGTGGGCAGATGGAGTCGCGGTCGCAACCGGCCGTCCGGGGGACCGGGCGGATCTCTCCGCGCAGGGACCCGGCCGGCGGATCGGTGCTCAGCCCCGCTCCGGTGACCTCGTTCGCCAGCCGCGGGACGCTGATCGGCAACGGACTGACCTGGATGGCGGCCTGGAGCCTGCGGCTCGCGCTGATCGCGGTCGGGCTGGTCCTCATCGGCTACGTGATCGGCAGCTTCTGGGTCGTCGCCTGGCCGGTCCTGCTGGCCATCCTGCTCACCACGGTGCTCCGTCCGCCTGCCGCGTGGCTGATCCGGCACGGGCTGCCACCGGCACTGGCGTCGATCGTCGTGCTGCTGGTCGGTATCGGCGCGATCACCGGGCTGTTCGTCGCGATCGCGCCGTCGGTGATCGGGCAGTCCCAGCAGATCGTCGACGGGGTGGTCGCCGGCCTGGCGCAGATCCAGGAGTGGATCTCCGGGCCGCCGCTGAACCTCGGCGAGGGCCAGATCGGTGAGCTCGTCGCGCAGGTCACCACGCAGCTGCAGCAGAGTGCGAGCGCGATCGCCGGCGGCGTACTCACCGGCGTCTCGACGATCGCCTCCGGCCTGCTGGCGGTCGTGCTGGCGCTGGTGCTGACGTTCTTCTTCGTCAAGGACGGCCCGCGCTTCCTGCCGTGGCTCACCTCCATCACCGGCCGCACCGCGGGCGGGCACCTGACCGAGGTGCTGTCCCGGATGTGGGCGGTGCTCGGCGGGTTCATCCGGGTGCAGGCACTGGTCAGCCTGATCGACGCGGTGTTCATCGGGATCGGCCTGGTGCTGCTCAGCGTGCCGCTGGCACTGCCGCTGGCGATCCTGACCTTCCTCGGCGGGTTCATCCCGATCGTCGGTGCCTTCGTCGCCGGTGCGCTCGCGGTGCTGATCGCGCTGGTCACCCAGGGCTTCACCACCGCGGTGCTGGTGCTGGTGCTGATCGTGGTGGTGCAGCAGGTCGAGGGGAACGTGCTGCAGCCGTTCCTGCAGGGACAGAGCCTCAAGCTGCACGGCGCGGTCGTGCTGCTCGCCGTGACCGCCGGCGGCTCGCTGGGCGGGATCGCCGGGGCGTTCCTCGCGGTGCCGGTCGCGGCCGTGGCCGCGGTGATGCTGCGCTACCTGGGCGAGCAGATCGACCGGCACGACCAGCGCTTCGCCGAGGAGCCGCCGGACGGCGGCCCGGCGGACGGGGCAGCAGAGGACGAGGCCGCGCAGCCGGCCGAGCAGGCCGACGACGAGCAGCGGACCGCGGCCGTCGAGGCCGGGACCGGCAACGGCGCGGTGGCGGTGTCGGGGCAGCCCGACGACGGTGCTCCGGCCGAACCTGCGGATCCGGCGGCGCCGGCGAAGCCGGGCACCTCCGAAGGCTGATCGGGAGGGCTGCTCAGCTCCGCCCGGGCAGCCGGTCGAGGCCGAGTACCCGGTCCATGATCCGGAACCGGTAGGTCACCCACAGCACGGCGAACCAGGTGACCAGCGCCGGGAGCACCACCAGGAACACCGGCCACGCCGCCCCGGTCAGTCCGAAGTACGACGACAGCGCGGGGGTGAACAGCACCCCGGCGAACGCCGCGGCCAGCGCCGGCACCAGCCACGCCGGGCGCCGGTCGGCGACCGGGCGGGTCCAGGCCGCCAGGAACCGGTGCGGCGGCAGCAGGAACAGGATCAGCACGAACGAGGCCAGGCCGACGAACGTCGACAGGCCGGTCTGGGCCCCGATGGTGGCGGCCGCCTCGGTGAAGCCGGCGTCCTCGCCGTAGGTCAGGCCGGTGTAGCTGTGGAACTGCGCCAGCACCTGCGCCGGGGTCCGCCCGCTGCTGAAGCCGTTCAGGATCTGTTGGTACAGCACCGTGTAGACGGCTGTGCCGATCCCGGCGGTGACGACCGCGGCCGGGATCACGAAGCGGGTGAGGTTGCCGAGCAGGTCCGGATCCGGTTCGGTGGGCTTCGCCCACAGGGTGAGGAAGAAGGTCGGGACGCCCACCGTCAGCAGGGTCAGCCCGACCTGGGTCGGGGAGTACGGGAAGCCGAGTCCCAGCATCGTGACCGCGAGGATGACCAGGCCCTGGGTGGCGACCCGGGAGAGGAACACATACATCGACAGCGCGATGCCGTCGATGATCCGCCTGCCCTCCGCGCGGGCCGGCAGCAGCGCCGAGAAGGAGTCGTCGACCAGCACGATGTCGGCGATCCCGCGGGTGACCGGTGACCCGCTGCGCATCGCCACGCCGACGTGCGCGCCCTTCAGCGCACGGGCGTCGTTGACGCCGTCGCCGAGCATCGCCACGTAGCTGCCGCGCCGGCGCAGAGCGGCGACGATCCGCTCCTTCTGCTCGGGGGTGACCCGGCCGAACACCGTCGTGCGGGCGACCAGCCGCTCGAGTCCGGCGTCGTCCAGCTCGTCGAGCAACGGGCCGGCCACCGGCTCGCCCGGATCGAGACCCGCCTGCACTGCCAGGGCGGCGACGGTGCGTGGATCGTCCCCGGACAGCACCGCGACGGTGACCCCGCTCTCGCGGAACCGGGTGATGCTGTCGACGACCTCGGGGCGCAGCTCGTCGGCCAGCGCGAGCAGCGCGATCGGCTCCAGCCGGGGCAGCGACGGGCACCCGTCGGGGGTCCGCAGCCCGGCAGCCGGATCGGCGGTGCGGGCGAACAGCAGAACGCGAAGGCCGCGCCCGGCACGGGCGGTCACGGCGTCGTCGGGGAGCGCGGTCTCCAGGTACGGGGCCAGCGCGTCGGGGGCGCCGAGTACCCAGGCGCCGGCAGCGGTGACCTGACCCGACCAGCGCAGGACCGAGGTGAATCCGATCTCGTCGTGCAGCTCCCGCGGGCGGCCGGGCAGCGCCGCGGCCAGCGCTGCCGAGGTGAGGTTCGGGTCGGAGACCGACGCCGCGAAGCGGGCCAGCGGCGGCTCGGGATCGGCCGGGCCGAGCGGCACGAGCTCGTCGAGGCGTAGTGCCCCGGTGGTGAGCGTGCCGGTCTTGTCGGTGCACACGACGTCGACATGGGTGACCGATTCGACGGCGTTCACCCGCTGCACCAGCGCACCTTGCGCGGCGATCCGGGCCGCGCCGCGGGTGTAGGCAACCGCGATCAGGAAGAACAGGCCGTAGGGCACCAGCCCGGACAGGACCGCGGTGATCTGCACGACCCGCAGCAGTGAGAAGCCCTCCAGGAACGCCTGCGCGAGGATCGCGCCGCTCATCAGTACCACCAGTGCCATCGTCAGGCGGACCACGAGGTCGATCCGGCGCTGCAACGGGGTGGGATCGGTGGTGGAGCGACGGGCGTCGAGGGTGAGCCGCCCGGCGTAGGAGTCGGAGCCGACGCCGTCGGCCCGCTGCCGGACCTCTCCGGCCGTGCAGCGGCTGCCCGAGCGCAGCACGTCGCCGGCCGCCTTCGGCAGCGGCTCGGACTCGCCGGTCAACAGTGACTCGTCGGCCTCGGCGTGCCCGGCCAGCACCGGCCCGTCGACGACGATCTGGTCACCCGCCCGCACCACCAGGAGATCGCCGGCGACCACCTCGGCCGCCGGGATCCGCTGCTCGGCATCGTCCCGGACGACGGTGACGTCGGCCTGGTCGAGGAGCTGGAGGGCGTCGAGCCGGCGCTTAGCCCTGGCCTCCTGCACCGCGCCCACGACCGCGTTGATCAGGCCGAGCCCGACGCTGATGAGCGCGTCGTCGTACCGGCCCATGACCAGCAGGATCGCGCCGATGGAGAGCAGGATCGAGTTGTAGAACGAGAAGACGTTCGTCCGCACGATCGAGCTGTAGCTGCGGGAGCCGCCCGACACAGCAGTGTTGACTCGCCCAGCACGGCGCTGCCCGGCGACCTGGGAGGCGGTGAGCCCACGTTCCTGCGGCGTGTCGACCGTGCCGGCTGCCATGGACGCCCCCCCGGGTGCTGTTCGCTCGGACCGATCATGGCACCGGATGCTGTGCGGGACCTGGGAGACGCCCGATGCGGGCCGGCCCGCCCGCGCCGGGTCGGGGGCGGTGGCTCGACGGGGGCGAACCGGCCCGGGCGGCCCGACCCGGAGGAGGATCGTGAGCCGCCGGCTCCAGCGTCCGTCGGCAGATGCGCCGCATCCAGGGGCGAAGGTCCCCGAACCGGACGGTCGTGCAGGACGGAACAACCGGTTCGGACGTACTGTTGTGCGAGGCGAACCCGAAACAGGAGGCCTTGAGATGACCGAGACCGCGATCCTCGCAGGCGGCTGCTTCTGGGGAGTGCAGGAGCTGATCCGCAAGCGCCAGGGCGTCGTCTCCACCCGGGTCGGATACTCCGGCGACCCGAACACGCCGAACGCGACCTACCGCAGGCACGGTGACCACGCCGAGGCCGTCGAGATCGTCTTCGACCCGGAGCAGATCAGCTACCGGGAGATCCTGGAGCTCTTCTTCCAGATCCACGACCCGACGACGAAGGACCGGCAGGGCAACGACATCGGCCGCAGCTATCGTTCGGCGATCTTCCACGTGACCGACGAGCAGCGGCAGGTCGCGCTCGACACGATCGCCGACGTCGACGCCTCCGGGCTCTGGCCCGGCCGGGCGGCCACCGACGTGGAGCCGGCCGGCGAGTTCTGGGAGGCCGAGCCGGAGCACCAGGACTACCTGCAGAAGTATCCGTACGGCTACACCTGCCACTTCCCGCGCCCGAACTGGGTGCTGCCGAAGCGGGCGGCCAGCACGAGCTGACGGTCCCCGCACACGGGCCGGGCCACGGGGGACACCCTCGGTGACCCGGCCCGTTCTGCTGCGGCGTGCCGGGTCGGCGGAGTGCGGTCGGGGTGCGCGCGGGTGGGCCGGAGGTCCCGCCCCGGCCGGGCCGTCGTCCTGCTGTGCCGGGGCGCCGGACCGGCCACGATGAGCCGGGGGAGACGCGGACGGGAGCGGCCATGGACGGACAGGTCGGGAACGAGGTCGCCGTCGGCTGGGACGGCTCGCCCGGTGCCCGCGCCGCACTCGCGCTGGTCCGCCGGGTGCTGCCCGATCGCCCCGTGGTGGCCGTGACCGTCGGCGCCGCACCCGGCCCGGACGATCCCGCCGTCGTGCGCAGGGTGGTCGTCCCGGCACCGGCCGCGGCGCCGGCCCGGGTCGGGCGGGCGGTGGCCGTCGCGCTCGTCGAGGCGGCCGCGGGCACCGCCGTGCTGGTCGTCGGGGCGAGCTCGACCGGTCACGGCGACCTGCTCGGGAGCACGGCGTCGGCGATCGTCGAGCATGCCGGGATCCCGGTGCTGCTGGCGCCGGTCCCGCCCGGGAACGGCGAGGGCTTCGTGCCGGCCGAGACCAGGACGTCCGCGGTCGGCGTTCCGGAGCCGCGGCGCGCCCCCGGTGCCGCGCCAGCCGGGGGAACCGGCTCGGTGGTGGTCGGTGTCGACGGGTCGGCCTCCGGCCGGGCCGCGCTGCGGTGGGCGGTGGCCGAGGCGGCGCGGACCGGCCGCGCGGTCCGCGCGGTCCGGGTGTGGGATCCGGCAGTGCTGCCGGTGGACCAGTTGCTCGCCGAGCTGCGCGCGGCGGAGCAGGCCGCACTCGCCGCGGACGTGGCGGGCTCCCCGGCCGCGGCCGAGCTCCGGGAGGGGCCGGTCGCCGCCGAGCTGTGCCGGGCGGCCGAGGGGGCGGCGCTGCTCGTGGTCGGCGGACACGGCCGTGGGCGGCTCGGACGGATGCTGCTCGGCTCGGTGAGCGCCGCCTGCCTGCAGCACGCGCGCTGCCCGGTGGTCGTGCTGACACCCGCGGCGGTGGCCGCCGATCATGCTGCGGGGCAGCTGCAGGCGCCCACTCCGACCTCTTGACCAGGGTGAGTTGTGCACCGTTTCACGCAGTGATCCTCGTCCCGACCGGCTGTAGTGGTGCCGTGGCGCGGGTACTCCTCGACGGAGCGAGCACGACCGTGGCCGCCGCGTGCCGGCGGGCCAGGAGAGCCCTGCGAGGAGATTCGATGCGTACTGCGGACGACCACGGCCGGGCCGGGGCACCCCCGGTGACCGGGCCCGCCGACCGGCTGCGGCGTAGCGCCGCCCGCTGGGAGGACCTGCTGTCCGTCGGGCTCGGGCTGCTCCTCGCGATCGGCCTCGTCGTGGCCTGGCTGGCCGGCTCGGCCGCGTCCGGCGCCGTCGCCGAGCGCGGGATGGCCGAGGCATCGGAGCGGACCGAGACCGAGGCCGTCGTGACCGAGCGGGCCACCCCGATCGGTGAGATGCAGGCCGGGATGCAGGCCGTCACCGTCGCCTGGACCGCGTCGGACGGCACGGAACGGACCGGCCCGTCGTCCACGGCCGGACTGCACGAGGTCGGCGACCGGGTCACCGTCTGGGTCGACCGGAACGGCGCGCTGACCAGCCCACCGGCCACCGCGGAGGACGCGGCCACGGTCGGCTTCGGCGCGGGGTTCATGACCGTCGTGCTGTGGGGTGTCCTCGTGGTGGGCGCGGGATTCCTCGCGTTCCGCTGGACGGCGGGTCGGTTCGCCCGCGCCTGGGAGCTGGACTGGGCCGCTGTCGAGCCGCAGTGGACCGGTCGCCGCACCGGCTGACTGTTGGTGTCCCGAACTGCCGATACTGTCCCGAACTGCCGACCGGGAGGGACTCATGGCCGACATCGTCGTCCTGCATCACGCGCTGGGCCGCACACCGGGGGTGCGCGGGTTCGCCGCCGAGCTCACCGCCGCGGGCCACACGGTGACGGTGCCGGACCTGTTCGACGGCCGCACCTTCGACACGGTGGAGGCCGGTGTCGCGCACGCGCAGTCGATCGGCTTCCCCACAGTCGTCGAGCGGGCCGCGCTCGCGGTCGCGGGCCTGCCTCCCGAGC
The DNA here is from genome assembly GCF_003945385.1 of Pseudonocardia autotrophica. NCBI lineage: Bacteria > Bacillati > Actinomycetota > Actinomycetes > Pseudonocardiales > Pseudonocardiaceae > Pseudonocardia > Pseudonocardia autotrophica. The sequence continues at coordinate 3,887,211 of NZ_AP018920.1, read as the reverse complement.
AGGTCTACCTGGGGTTCTCGCTGGGTGTCGTCCCCGCGCAGCAGCTCGCGCAGACCCGCGCGGGCGCCCGCGGCGCCGTTCTGTGCCACGCCTGCATCCCTCCGTCGGAGTTCGGCGGGTGGCCGCCCGGTGTGCCGGTCCGGGTGCACGCCGCCGAGCACGACCCGTACTTCACCGGCGACGGTGACGCGGCGGCGGCACGCGCGCTGGTCGCCGAGGTGCCGGACGCCCAGCTGGCGCTCTACCCCGGCGACGGGCACCTGTTCGCGGAGCCGGCGTCGCCTGATCATGATCCGGCGGCCGCCGCCGTGCTGCGAGTCCGGGTGCTGCAGTTCCTGGCCACCGGATGTAAGGCTGGTTGACTCTCCGGACCGCCCGCGGATAACGTCCGCGAGTCGTGGACACGAGCCCCCGGATGACCGCCCCGACCGCCCGGCTCGCCAATCTCGACCTGAACCTGCTCGTCTCGCTGCGTGAGCTGCTGCGCGAGCGCAACGTCACCCGGGCCGCCGCCCGGATCGGCATCTCACAGCCGGCCGCGAGCGCCGCGCTGTCCCGGCTGCGCCGGCACTTCGACGACGAGCTGCTCGCCCGCCGTCCCGGCGGCTACGTGCTCACCCCGCTGGCCGCCCAGCTGGTCGACCAGGTGGAGGGGGTCTGCTCCGCGGCGGAGCGGCTGTTCGACACCGGGCACCGGTTCGACCCGGCGACGGCCCGGCGCGGCTTCACCCTGCTGGTCGCCGACTACACGATCGCGGTGCTCGGCCCGGCGCTGTCCTCGGCGCTGGCCGCCCGGGCACCGGGGGTGGAGCTGCGGCTGCGGCTGGTGCGCGAGTCGTTCTCCGCCGACATCGGCGAGACCATCCGGCTGATCGACGGCATGATCGCCCCGCACGCGATCCGGTTCGAGCGGCCCGAGCTGCGCTCCACCGGGCTGTTCTCCGATCGCTGGGTGTGCGTCGTCGACGCGAGCCACCCGAGTGCCGCGGCCGGCGCGCTGACCCTCGACGAGCTCGCCGCGATGCCCTGGGTGGTGCCGTTCGCGCCGGACCGGGGCATGTCCGCGTCCGCGCCGATGACCCGGCAGCTGAACCGGCTCGGACTCGAGCCGGAGATCCGGGTCCGGGTCGAGAGCTACCTGTCGGTGCCCTACCTGGTGGTCGGGACCGACCGGGTGGCGCTGCTGCAGGAGCGGCTGGCGCGCCAGGTCGCCGACCGGCTCGGGCTGGCCGTGCTGGCCTGCCCCGGTGAGCCGGGGCCGATCGCCGAGCGACTCTGGTGGCATTCCGATCTCGATGCCGATCCGGCGCACCGGTGGTTCCGCGATCTCATCGTGGAGGTCGCCGGGACCGTCGAGCAGTGCCCGTTGAGCAGGCACTATCTGTCCGGTCGATGATCCGTCAGGCGGAAGCTCTATTTCCGGGCCGCCCGCGGCGTGCTTAGCGTGTGAGCCATGCCTCATCCGCTCACTGACCTGCCGGTGCGCACCGTCGTCCGGGACGCCCCGGTCCGCGCGGGCGATCCGGCGGAGTACGCCGTGACCACCGACGTCTGCGTCGTCGGCTCCGGAATCGCCGGTCTGTCGGCCGCCATCGAGTCCGCCCGGCTCGGCCGGCGGGTGGTGCTCGTCGACGCCGCGCCGGTACTCGGCGGGCAGATGGTGAACTCGCTGATCGGACTGTTCTGCGGGGTCTTCGGCAACGCACCCGAGCACCGCAAGCTGACCCACGGGATCCTGGACGGCATCTTCACCGACCTGGACGCGGCCGGGGACCTGTTCTACCGGGTCGGGCACACGGTGACGGTCGGCTACGACGAGGTCCGGCTCGGCCGCTGGGTCGAGGACACCGTCCGCCGGCACGGCATCCAGGTGCTCACCAACGCCACCCTGACCGGCGTCGAGCGCGACGGCGACCGGCTGCACGCGGCCCGGTTCGCCACCCGCTACGGCTCGGTCGAGGTCCGGGCGTCCGGCTTCGTCGACGCCAGCGGGGACGCCGCGCTGTGCTGGGCCGCGGGGCTGGCGTGCCGGCTGCCGGAGCGCGAGATCTACGGCAGCCAGCAGCTCGTCGTCGAGCACCTGGACACCGGCGCCGCCCCGGATCCCGCCGAGCTGGCGGGCCGGGTCGCGGCGAAGGCGGACGAGTACGGCCTGCGGCGCCGGGACGGCCTCGCGTTCTACTTCCCCGGCCGCGACACCGCGGTGCTGAACATGACCCACATCGAGGCCCCGCTGGATCCGGTCGCGGCGGCCGAGGCGCAGCTGGAGGGCAAGGCACAGGCCGATCGCGTCGTCGAGTTCCTGCGGGCCGAGTTCCCCGAGGTCTTCGGCAAGGCCACCGTGCGCTCCTACGGCCTGCCCGGACGCAGGCAGACCCGCTGGCTCGCCGCGGTGCACCAGCTCACCGTCGACGAGGTGCGGGCCGGCACCCGGTTCCCGGACTCGGTGGCCCGCACCGCCTGGCCGATCGAGCTGCACGACACCCCGGACGGCTACGTCTGGGAGACGTTCGGCCCCGATCACCTGCACTACGTGCCGCTGCGCTCGATGACCCCGCCGGACGCGTCGAACGTGCTGGCCGCGGGCCGCTGCGTGGACGGCGACGCGGCGGCGCTGTCCAGCGTGCGGGTGATGGGCCCGTGCGCGGCGATGGGCCACGCCGCAGCGCACGCCCTCGACCTGGCCGGCCCGGACGGCAGCGTGCACGAGGTCGACGCTTCCGAGCTCACCGGCCGGATCCGGGAGAACCTCGACGACTAGTCCCGGCCCGACCGACCCACCACGAGGAGACCGGCAACGATGCCCAGTCCGAGCACGACGGACCCCGCCGCGGTAGGTGCGGCGTGATCCTCACCGACGACGAGCGAAGGATGCGCGACGGTGCGGACGGCCCCGCCGTCGCCGCGGCGATGGACCTGCTGATCCGCTACGCGGCCGCGCTGGACGCCGAGCGGTTGTGCACGGTCCGCAACGTCGCGGGGACGACCACCCAGCCGTCCCCGCTGAAGGCCCGGCTGGTGGCCGAGGGCGGCTGGGACCGGGCGTTCTCGGTGATCAACCTGGACGCCGACGAGACACTGCCGATCCCGCCGATGGCGGTCCCGACCTGTCAGCTGCAGCAGGGCTTCGGGCCGGACTCGGTGGATGTCGTGCCGTATCCGGCGGACTTCGTCGCGCTGCAGAGCGACGCCGAGGTGTTCTACGGCGGGCGCGGCGTGTCGGTGCTCGCCACCTGCACCCCCTACCAGGTCGGGAACCTGCCGGTGCGCGGCGAGCACTGCGCGTGGATGGAGTCGTCCGCGGTGGTCTACGCGAACGCCGTGCTGGGTGCGCGCACCAACTGCGAGGGGACCGCATCGACCGGCGCGGCGAGCCTCACCGGCCGGGTGCCCTGCTGGGGCAACCACCACGACGAGCACCGGCGCGGGACGCACCTGGTGCGGGTGGACACCCCGGTGGCGACGTTCCTGGACTGGGGCCTGCTCGGCTACTTCACCGGGGACGCGGTGCAGGAGGCCCGCCCGGTCGTCACCGGGGATCACGCGCTGCCCGACCTGACCGATCTCAAGCACTTCGGGGCGGCCGCGGCGTCGTCCGGCGGGGTGGAGATGTACCACATCCCGGGCGTCACCCCGGAGGCGCCGACGACCGAGGCCGCGTTCGGCGGGGCGCGCGTCCCGGAGCCGCTCGTCTACGGCGCCGCGGAGCGCCGGGCGATGTACGAGCGGCTCAACGACCAGGGTGACAGCCCGGACGTCGACTTCGTGCTGCTCGGCTGCCCGCACGCGTCGCTGGACCAGATCCGCGACGCGGCCCGTGCGCTCGACGGCCGTCGGCTGCACGCGGGCACCGAGCTGTGGATCATGGCCCCGCGTGCGCTGGCCGCCGTCGCCGAACGCTCCGGCTACACCGCGGTGATCGAGCGCGCCGGCGGCCGGGTGCTCACCGACTCCTGCCCGGCGATGTCGCGGGCCGCACCGGAGGGGACCAGGGTGTTCGCGACCGACTCGGCCAAGCAGGCGCACTACCTGCCCGCGATCCTGGGCATCGAGGCCTGGTTCGGCAGCACCGCCGAGTGCGTCGACGCCGCCGTCACCGGCCGCTGGCGCGGTGAGCTGCGATGAGCGGGGCACGCACGGTGCTGCGCGGGCGCACGGTGGTGCCCGGCGTCGTCGAGGGCGAGGCGCTGGTCTCGGAGGAGACGATCTCGGGCTGGGGCGGGATCGATCCCGCTACCGGCACGATCATCGAGGCCCGCCATCCGCTGGCCGGGGTCTGCTTCACCGGCCGGATCCTGGTGTTCCCCGGGGCGAAGGGCTCCTCGGGCTGGTCCGGGTTCTTCCAGACGACCCGGCTGCTCGGCACCGCACCGCTCGGAATGATCTTCACCGTCACGACGACCAAGGCCGCGCTGGGCGCCGTCGTCACCCGGGTCCCGGCACTCGCCGACCTCGACGGCGACCCGGTCCGGCTGCTGCGCACCGGCGACCGGATCCGGCTGGACGCGACCGCCGGGACCGTCGACCTGCTGAACCGGGCGATGCCCGGATGACGCTCCCCACCCCACACACGGAGGAAGCCTGATGTCACCCACCACCACCGGCCGGTTGGTCGCCGCGCTGCTCGCGGCGGGGCTCGTGCTCGCCGGCTGCGGCGGCGGGCCCGGCGGGGACACCGACGTCGACGAGATCACCTTCCTGAACATCCTGCCGATGGAGTCGCTCGGCTACGCGGCCGAGATGGTCGCCGAGACGAACGGCCACTTCGCGGCGCACGGGCTGGAGGTGAACTTCGAGGCCACCCAGGGCTCCGCACCGGCCATCCAGACGCTGCTGGCCGGCTCGGCCGAGATCTCGCGAATCGGTGACATCGAGACGATGGTCGCCGCGGGCGAGCGGGGCGCGCCGCTGGTCGCGATCGGCTCGGTGGTCCACAAGGGCCCGATCCGGATGATCTCCGCGGACCGGGCGCCGGTCACCGACGCCGCGGACTTCGCCGGGAAGCTGGTCGGCACTCCGTCGGAGGGCGGCACCAGCTCGATCACCCTGGACCTGGTCGCCGGCTCCGCGGGGATCCCGGCCGAGGAGGTCCGCCGCCAGGTCGTCGGGCTCAGCCCGGGCGTCTTCGAGCTGGTGCAGGGCGGCCGGGTGGACGCCTTCATCGTCTCGCTCGACACCGCGATGGTGCTCGACGCCACCCGCCCGGAGGCCGTCGTCTACGACCCGAACGACGCGATCTCGGCCGGCTCCCAGGTCTACGCGACCTCGGCCGCGATGCTCGAGGACCCGGACGAGAAGGACAAGCTCCGCCGCTACCTGGCGGCGATCGCCGACGCCACCCGCTTCATCACCGAGGACGAGGCGAACGGCTTCACCGAGACGATGCGGCTGATCGGCTCGCGGTACCAGGTCCCCGCGCTGGACGACCCGCAGGTCGCGACGGCCGCGCTGTCGGCCTACGTGGAGTCCTACAACGCGGGTGACGGCCCGACCGGGATCTCCCCACAGCGTTGGCAGGCGACCTACGACGAGGTGGCCGGGATCGGCCAGCTCCCGTCGGGCCTGGACCCGGGCGACTGGCTGGACGGGTCCGTCTCCGCGGCGGCCACGCCGTGACCACCACCGAGAGCGCTCGATCCGAGGAGGAGATGGGCATGACGCAGGACACGGCACCGCGCACGGCGGGAGACCTCGCGTCCCGGGCGGTCGGGATCCGCGTGTCGGGGGTGGACAAGGTCTACCCGACGAGGCGGGGCGAGGTGCACGCATTGTCGTCGATCGACCTGGAGGTCGGCCGCGGCGAGTTCGTGTCGCTGGTCGGCCGGTCGGGCTGCGGGAAGACGACGCTGCTGCGGATCCTGTCCGGCCTGCTGGCGCCATCGGCCGGGAGCGTCGAGGCGGGCGGCCGCCCGGCGTGGGTGGCCGGACGCCGCGACGACGCCGTGTTCGCCGAGTTCGGCCTGGTGTTCCAGGAGGCGAACCTGTTCCCGTGGTTCACGGTCGCCGAGAACGTGGGGCTGCCGCTGAAGCTGCGCGGCGCCGGGAAGGCGGCGCGGCGGGCGCGGGCGGCGGAGCTGTGCGCGACGGTGGGCCTGTCCGGGTTCGAGGAGTCCTACCCGCGGGAGCTCTCCGGTGGCATGCGGCAGCGGGCGGCGATCGCCAGAGCGCTGGCGTGCGATCCGTCGGTGCTGCTGATGGACGAGCCGTTCGGGGCGCTGGACGCCCTGACCCGGGACCGGATGAACCTGGAGCTGCAACAGATCCACGCGGTCTCGGGGGCGACCGTGGTGTTCGTGACGCACTCGATCCCGGAGGCGGTGTTCCTGGCCGACCGGGTGGTGCTGCTGACGCCGCGGCCGGGCCGGATCCGATCGGTGGTGCCGGTGGGCTTGGCCCGGCCGCGCGCGGCCGGGGTCGAGTCGGAGCAGGAGTTCGGGGAGATCGTGGCCGGGCTGCGGCGTGAGCTGGACCGGGAGGACTGAGACGCGATGACGACGGTCGAGCGAGGGGGACAGGTGCCGGAGCGGGACGGGATGCACGGACCGGGATCGGTGGCTGCGGGTGACCCGGATGCTGCGGGTGCGCCGGGCGGAGCCGGTGCGCCGGGCGTGGCGATCGCCGGCGGCCCGGATGCCGCGGGACCGGACGGCGCCCGCGCGCCGGGGCCGGGATCGCCGGGTCCGGGTGGCGACAGCGCCGCCGGCCCGGACGGGGAGTCGGTGTGGATGCGCCGGCTGCCGTGGGTCTCGGGGCCGGTGATGCTGGCGTTGCTGCTGGGTGGCTGGCAGTTCGCGGTCTCGGTGGTGGGGGTCTCGGAGTTCATCCTGCCCGCGCCGGCGGCGGTGGGCTCGGCGCTGGTCGAGCTGTTCTCGGGCCCCGAGATCTGGGGGCACGTGGGGATCACCCTGTTCGAGGTGCTGGCCGGGTTCGGGATCGCGCTGGTGGCCGGTGTGACGGTCGGCTCGGTGCTGGGACGCGTGGTCTGGCTGCAGCGGGCGGTACAGCCGGCGCTGGTGGCGCTGCAGGTGGTACCCAAGGTCGCGTTCGTGCCGATCTTCGTGATCTGGTTCGGGTTCGGCCCGACCTCGAAGATCATCATGGCGGCGTTGCTGGCGTTCTTCCCGATCATGCTGAACGTGATGCTCGGCGTGCGGTCGGTGGAGCGGGGGCACCGCGACGTGATGCGCGGGCTCGGGGCGGGGCGGTGGGCCACGTTCCGGAACCTGGAGCTGCCCTCGACGCTGCCGTACGTGTTCGCGGGTGCCGAGGTGGCGATCGTGTTCTCGGTGATCGGGGCGATCGTGGGTGAGTACCTGGGTGGCAGCGCCGGCCTGGGCTTCCTGGTGGTGTCGAGCCTGAACGCGTTGGACGCGCCGAGACTGTTCGCGGTGATCGTGTTGCTCGCGGTACTGGGCTCGATGCTCTATCTGGCGGTGACCACGACGAAGAAGCTGGTCATCCCGTGGCACGAGTCGGTTTCCACCGGCGTGTGACCCAGCTCCACAGCCCCGCCGGGATCACGGGGTGAGGGCGTCCCGGGCGACCGCATCAGCCAGCGTTGTGGCCGCCCGGGCACGCCCGACCGGCTCGGCCTGCGCGTTCGCGACAGCCGTTCCCTCCAGCCCGGAGGCGTAGTGCCGGCCGGTCCACTGCACGCGACGGCTCGTCCGGAGCTCCTGCACGTTGCCGGTGCCGTAGGTGTCGGTCAGGGTCTGCAACGCTCGGGCGTCGTCGGCGGTGGGCAGGTCGACCACCGCGACCGCCACGACCACGGTCGCGCGCTGTCCCGGACCTCGAACACGCTGCGCTGCAGGCCGGTGCAGGGGGTCGACCGGAAGAACTCCTGCACCTGGCCGTAGGAGTGGGTCGCGCAGTCGTCGTCGAACGAGACGTCCAGCCGGCTGACGACACGTCCGGCCCGGGCGAGCCGGGCGACGAGGGCCGTCGTGTCGCGATCCTGTGCCCGGAGCGACGACGAGCCGCCGCCCGACCCGCGCGGCGCCGAGGCGGTGGAGCCGCCGAGAGCACCGCCACCCGAGCCGATGCCGATCACCCCGAGGGTCAGGGCGATGGCCAGGACGATCCCGCCCGGCCTGCGGATCCACTTGCCGTCCGGTCCACGCGGCTGGTCCGGCTTGCCCACGCCTGCCCCCTCCCACCGCTGGATCGTCCAAGATCAGGTCGGTGATCGGACGTGCTGCGTTACCGGTGCTGCTCGGCCCGGTCGGCGGGGTGGTCGTCGGGGTGCTGTCAGACAGGACGATGCGGACCAGCGCCCCGGTCACGGTGCGCGGGCGGCTCGTGCGGGGCGCTCAGGCGGTCGCGGTCCGCGCCCAGCGCGTCAGCACCTCGGCGGCGGGTCCCGGATCCCTGGCCCAGCCGAAGTGCGGCTGCGTCGCGTCGATCTCCAGGTGCTCGCGGGTGACCCGGGCGTTGCCGAACATGGCGAGCAGCGCGTCGGCCGAGAAGCCCGGCGCCAGGGTGTCGCCTGCGAAGGTCAGGCCGAGCACCGGCAATCGCACCTCGGCGATCGAGGGTGTGTGGTCGATCCGGGGCCGCCCGAACGCGAGCCGCCCGGTCCGCGCCCACCGCCCCCAGTCGGCCATCTGCCCGCGCGCCTCGCGGCCGGCGAAGCCGATCCGATCCCCGGGGAAGTGGCCGAGCAGGGTGGCGGCGGCGACCACCGCCTGGGTCCGCAGCAGGTGCCGCACGCCCCAGGCGTGCCAGTGCACGCTGCCGGACGCGACCAGCGCGATCCCGGCGATCCGGTCCGGCCGGCGTGCCGCGTAGGCCGCGGCGAGATGACCGCCCAGGCTGTGCCCGAGCGGCAGCACCGGGGCCGCGGGGAGCAGCTCTCGGACCGTCTCGACCGCGGCGGCGAGATCCCCGACCAGCTCGTCGTAGCCGAAGTCGTGCCGACGGCCGGGAGCTGGCGCGGGGTGGGCCTGGTGCCCGCGCAGCTCGGTGACCGCGGCCGAGACTCCGGCGTCGCGCAGCGCGCTCAGCAACGGCGCGTAGAACGACGCCCGCATCCCCATCGCCGGAACGACCAGCAGCACCGGCGCCGCCGGGTCGTCGGCGGTGTGCAGGGTGAGTTCCAGCGGGGTCGGAGTCGGCCGGTCCAGGGTCGTCACGGTCACGCCGGTGATCCTCCCCGAGGGCCGGACCGGCTCAGGCCGGTGCCCCGGTCACGGTGCGCAGGCCGGCGTCGAGATGGGACATGACCTCGTCGACGAGCTCGGGGAGATCCGGGTCCCGCGGATCGGGACCGTGATCGCCGAGCCAGTGCTGCACGGCCACCCGCAGTCCGGTCACGGTCGCCGCGGCGACCAGCATCGGGTAGAGGTCACGGGCCGGATCGGCCCCGGTGCGTGCCGCGACGGCCTCGGCCAGCGCCCGCTCCTGGGCCACGAACGCGGCGAGCTGGTGGGCCAGCAGCGTCGGATGCCCGCGCAGCACCCGCATCCGCAGCACCCGATCCCGGTGCTGCGGATCGGACACGACGGCGTGCAGCGCGTGCCGCAGCGACACGGGTACCGGCTCGTCCGCGGGCCGGGCGGCGAACGCCTCGACCAGCACGTCGGTCGAGGTGGCGTTGCCCGCGACGACCGCCTCCTCCTTGGAGGTGAAGTAGTTGAAGAACGTGCGCGGTGCGACGTCGGCGGCGTCGGCGATGTGCTCGACGGTGACGTGCTCGAGGCCGCGTTCGCTGCACAACCGCAGCGCCGCCGATGCCAGTGCGGTCCGGGTGGCGGCCTTCTTCCGCTCGCGCCGGCCGGGTGCGGGATCAGCCATGGTCGGCACCCACGTTCTTGCGGGCCGGCGGATCGATCACGGACACGATCTCCGGCCGGTGCCTGCCGTCATCGGGCTCGAGATCGACGTCGAGGCGCAGGCCCTCCTGCGGCACGGTCACCCGGTGCGCGGCCGGGCGGCCCTCCCACCGGTAGACCGTCGACACGGTGCCGGTCGCCACGCACAGCCGGTACCGGCCGTCGGCGTCGGCCCGGGTGCTGCCGACCTCGGCGCCGTGGCCGTCGAGCACGGTCAGCACGGCACCGCCGGCCGGTGCACCGTCGGCGCGGACCACGCCGTGCAGCACCGGCCCGGGTGCGTCGCCGTGGGTCGGCTCCGCGGGCAGGTCGATGGTGTCGCGCAGCGGCACCTCGCGCAGGGCGAGGATCGCGAGCAGCGCCAGGAACGCCAGCGGCGCCGCCACCAGGAAGATCATCGAGGTGGCGTGCCCGTAGGACTCCATGACGATCGCGCGCACCGGCTCGGGCAGCGTGGCCAGGTTCGGGACCTGCCCGCCGCTGACCGGGCCCGCTCCGTCGGCCAGACCGGCGTCGGCCAGGCCGGTCGCCGTGCGGCTGCCGACGACCGAGGCCAGCAGCGCGCCCAGCCCGGCCACACCCGCCGAGCCGCCGAGCGACCGGAAGAACGTCACCGTGGAGCTGGCCGAGCCCATGTGCCGCAGGGCAACGGTGTTCTGGACCGCCAGGACCAGGTTCTGCTGGGTGGCGCCGACGCCGAGACCGATCAGCGCCATCGTGAGCGCGACCTGCCAGTACGGCACCGTCGAGGAGATCACCGTGCCACCGAGCGTCAGCCCGGCCGTCAGCAGCACACCGCCGGCGACCAGGTAGCGCTTCCACGCGCCGTAGCGGGTGATCAGCTGACCGGCGACGGTCGAGGCGAGGAACATGCCGCCGATCATCGGCAGCGTCAGGAAGCCGGCCTCGGTGGCGGTCGCGCCGCGGGCCAGCTGGAAGTACTGCGAGAGGAAGATCGTCGAGCCGAACATCGCGACGCCGACGAACAGGCTCGCGATCGTCGCGAGGACCACGGTGCGGTCGCGGAACAGGAACGGCGGCACCACCGGCTCCTTGGCCCGCCGCTCGACGACGACGGTCAGCGCCAGCAGCACGATCCCGCCCACGATGAGCCCGATCGAGGTCGGCGAGGTCCAGGCGAACTGCTTGCCGGCCAGCGACATCCACAGCAGCAGCGCGGAGACGCCGGCGGCGATGAGGAAGGCGCCGAGGTAGTCGATCGTGACGTCGTCGCGCTTCTCGGTGGGGATGTTCAGCGTGCGCTGCAGCACGACCAGCGCGATCGCGGCCAGCGGAACGCCGACGAAGAAGCACCAGCGCCAGCCCAGCGGGGAATCCACGATGACGCCGCCCAGCAGCGGTCCGCCGACGACCGCGAGCGACATGATCGCCGACAGATAGCCCATGTACCGGCCCCGCTCGCGCGGGGTGATGATCGCCGCGATGACGACCTGGGTGAGCGCCTGCAGACCACCCATGCCGAGCCCCTGCAGCACCCGGAAGCCGATCAGCTGCGACGTCGACACCGCCAGCCCGCACAGCAGCGACCCGACCAGGAAGATCCCGATCGCCACCTGGACGAGCAGCTTCTTGGAGTAGAGGTCGGCGAGCTTGCCCCAGATCGGGGTGGACGCCGTCATCGCCAGCAGCGCCGCCGAGACCACCCAGGTGTACTCGGCCTGGGTGCCGCCGAGATCGCCGAGGATCCGGGGGAGCGCGTTCGAGACGATCGTGCTGGACAGCACGCCGACGAACAGCGCCATGAGCAGGCCGGTCAGTGGGAGCAGCACGTCGCGGCGGCGGGCGGCGATCTCCTCCGGGGAGCGAGTAGTTGACGTCACGCAACTACCTTACGGGACAATCATGCAGTGAGTGCAAGTTTGCCGAGAGTGCTTCCGCGCACACCGTGCACCTTCGGTTCAGGCCGCGGGCACCTCCACCACGACCTCGGTGCCGGCGCCGGGGGAGCTGCGCACGGAGACCCGGCCGCCCGCGTCCTCGGCAGCCCGGCGGACCAGCGGGAGCCCGACGTGCCCCGGCGCCGGACGGGCGTCGGGCCGGAAGCCGGTCCCGTCGTCGGACACGGTGAGCCGGGCCAGGTCACCCGCGACGGCGAGCTGCACCGTGATCCGGCCCGCCGACGCGTGCGCCCGCGCGTTGCGCAGCAGCTCGCCCGCCATCCGGTGCAGGAGCACGGCCGGTCGGTCACCCAGTCCGCCGGTCGCCCCGATCTCGACCACGGCGACCGGCTCGCCGGTCGCCGCGAGTGCCCGCAGCGCGGCGGGTAGCCCGGCGGCGTCGATCTCGTCGGGCAGCAGCTCGTCGAGCACCGAGCGGATCCGGGTCATCCCGTCGCCGACGCTCTCCCGGGCCCGGGAGAGCAGCTCCGGCCGGGCCGGTGCCAGGTCGAGCATCATCCCGGCCGAGGCGAGGCCGGGCAGGACGTCGTCGTGCAGCCGGCGGGCCAGGTCGCGGCGGGCCAGCTCGCCCGCCGCCAGCCCGTAGAGTGCCGCGTCCCGGCGCTCGGCGCGCTCCCGGTCCCGGCGCCGGGCCAGCGCCACCGACAGCGGCAGCACCGCCAGCGCCACCGCCAGCAGCCCGGCGATCACCGGCGGCACGAGCAGTCCGAGCGCGCGGATCGTGGCCCCGGTGACGTCGACCGGGACGTAGACCTCGAGCCGCGCCGGGCGGCCCGCGGCGTCGGTGAAGCCGAGGAACACCTCGCGTTGGCTCGGGCCCTGCTCGTAGCGGTGCTCGTCGTCGGCCGGCACGCCGAGGACGACGGCCGCGCCGCCGTCCAGCCGGGCGGCGAGATCCGGGTCGAACCGCCGGGTCAGTCCCTCGACCTTCGGTTCGTCGGAGAACACCACCCGCGCCGATGGCCCCTCGACCAGCCAGATCTTGACCCGGCTGACCATCCCGACGTGGCGGAACGGGGCGACGTCCTCCAGCAGCTGCCTGCGTGCCTCGGGCCCGGCGGCGGCCAGATCGCGGTCCGCCAGCGGGACGACGACGGCCGCCGCGACCCGGTGCGAGACCTGCTCGGCACGGCGTTCCGCCTCGTCGTGCGCGAGCCACCACACCCCGGTCACGACCAGCGCGCACACCAGCAGCACCGCGGCCAGGGTGGCGAGAGCGTGCCGGAGCAGGGTCCGGCGGACGATCGTCACGGCTGCGCGTGCGGCCGTGCCGGAGCCGCCGGTTCACCCTCGGGATCGAACGCCACCAGTCCGACGCGTTCGGCCTCCACCACGGCCTCCAGCTGGGAGCGGGCACCGAGTTTGCCGAGCACCGCACGCACGTGGTCGCGCACGGTGTGCAGCGACAGGCCCAGGCCGGCGGCGATCCGGGTGGCGTCCCTGCCGTGCGCGAGCCCGGACAGCACGTCCGCCTCGCGCGGGGTGAGATGCGGCGTGGGAACGGCGGGGACGCCGTGTGCGGTGCCGCCGGCGGCGACCGCGCGGACCGCGGCCACGATCCCGGTGAGCGGGGTGTCCTTCCCGAGGAACCCGGCGGCGCCCGCCGCCAGCGCCTCCCGGGCGGGTGCCGGGCGCGGGTGCGCGGTCAGGACCAGCGCGCGGGCCCCGGCGTCGTGCACCGCGGGCAGCAGCGAGAGGCCGCCGCCGGGCAGCCGGACGTCGAGCAGCACGACGTCGACCGCGCACCCCGCCGCGAGCAGCGGCCGGGCGTCGGCGACCGAGTGCGCCACACCGGCCACGACAAGATCGTGCTCGGCGGACAGACCCAGCGTCAGAAGATCGGTGAACGACCGGTGATCGTCCACCAGGAGTACCCGCACCACGCCTGAGCACCCCCTCAATTCTCGGGAGATCCGGGGAACCTGGCCAGAGGTTAGCCTGCCCTCGCCCGGAACGGGAGTGATCGGACACTCCCGGCTTTCCGGGCCTGTGCGAACGAACCTCGGAGGACCCTCACGTGACCCGATCGACGAGACGCGGCGTGCTTGCCGGCGCGTTCCTCACCGTCTCTCTGCTGGTCGCCGCCTGTGGCGGCGGCACACCGGCCGAGCCGGCACCGGCGGAGGACGGCCAGCGCAGCCTGACGCTCTACTCCGGGCGCGACGAGGACCTCATCGGGCCGCTGATCCAGCAGTTCCAGGAGCAGTCCGGCATCACCGTCGACACCCGGTACGGCTCGACCACCGAGATGGCCGCGCAGCTCGGCGAGGAGGGCGCCAACACGCCGGCGCAGGTCTTCCTCTCCCAGGAGTCCGGTGCGCTCGGTGCGCTCGCGGACGGTGGCGCCTTCGCCCCGCTGCCCGGTGACGTGACCGGTGCCGTCCCGGCCGAGTACACCTCGACCGACGGCTCCTGGGTCGGGCTGACCGGCCGGGCGCGGGTGCTCGCGTACAACACCCGGGTGCCCGAGGCCGAGGTCCCGGCCGACGTCAAGGAGCTCACCGGCCCGGAGTGGAACGGCCGGGTCGGGATCGCCCCGACCAACGCGTCGTTCCAGGCGTTCGTCACCGCCATGCGGCTGGTCGACGGCGACGACGCCACCCGCCAGTGGCTGACCGACATCCGGGACAACGACCCGCAGATCTTCCCGCGGAACACCGCCATCCTGGAGGCCGTGGACAACGGTGCGGTGGACGTCGGCCTGATCAACCACTACTACGTGGCCGCGGCCGAGACCACGCCGGCGAACACGGCGCTGAAGTTCGGTGCGCCGGGTACCGCGAGCGCACTGGTGAACGTGACCGGCGCCGCGATCCTCGCCGGTGCGGCGGAGTCGGCCGAGGCGCAGGAGCTCGTGGCGTTCCTGGTCTCGCAGCCGGCGCAGGAGTACTTCGCGACCGAGACCGGCGAGTACCCGCTGATCGAGGGCGTCGCCGGGCCGGCCGACATGCCCGCGCTCGCCGAGATGGGCGCCCCGGACGTCGACCTGGCCGACCTCAAGGACCTGGACGCGACGACCCAGCTGCTGACCGAGGTCGGTCTGCTCTGAGCGTGCTCCACCGCACCGATCGCGCCGAGCGCACCGGCACCGCCGGGCGCCGTGCGCCGCACCAGGGCCCGCCGGAACGCTCCGTTCCGGCGGGCCCGCCCGTGCGTTCCCGTCCGCCCCGGCTGCTGGTGGCCGCGGCCCTCGTCGTCGCGGCACTGGCGGCCCTGCCGCTGGTCTGGCTGCTGGTCCGGGTCGCCGGGGCCGATCCGGACCGGGTGCTCGCCCTGCTCGTCCGGTCCCGGACCGTCACCCTGGCGGTGAACTCGGCGCTGCTGGTGACGTTCGTGTCCGCCGGCTGCCTGGTCCTGGGACTGCTGACCGCGACCTTGCTGGCCCGGGTCCGGCTGCCCCGCCCCGGACTCTGGTGGGTGCTGGCGGCGCTGCCGCTGGCGGTGCCGTCGTACCTGCTCGCGTTCGCGGTGCTCGCCGTCCGCCCGGAGTCGCGCGGGCTGGTGCCGCTGGTGGCGGTGCTGGTGCTCGCCTGCACGCCGTACGTGACGCTGCCCGCGGCGGCCGCGCTGCGCGCCGCCGACACCGGTCCGGAGGACGCGGCACGCACGCTGGGCCGTGGCCCGGTGGCCGCGTTCTGCCGGGTGACGCTGCCGCAGGCACTGCCCGCCGCGTTCGCCGGGACGCTGCTCGCGGCGCTGTACACGCTGTCCGACTTCGGTGCGCCCGCGCTGCTGCGCTACGAGTCCTTCACCTGGGCGGTGCAGGCCGCCTACGAGGGCACGATCGATCGCACCGGTGCCGCGGTGACCGCGCTGGTGCTGGCCGCACTGACCCTGCTGCTGGTGGTGGCCGAGCGGACCGCCCGGCGCCGCTGGACCCGGGCCGGGGCGACCACCGCGGTGCACCGGATCCCGCCGGCCCGGCTCGGCCGGGGCGGCACCGCATTCGCCGTGACCGGGCTCGGGGCGGTCGCCGCGGTGACGCTGCTCGGGCCGCCGGTGGTGCTGGTGGGCCGGATCGTCGCCGCGGGCGGGGTGTCGGTCGACTGGGCCCGGCTGGCGTCGGCGGCCTGGTCGACGTTGCTGCTCGCCGGGTCGGCGGCGGTGCTCGCGGTGGTGATGGCGCTGCCGGTCGGGATGCTGGCCGCCCGCTACCGGGGACGCCTGGTGGCCGCCGTCGAGTCGACCGCCTATCTCGGGCAGGGCCTGCCCGGCGTCGTCGTCGGGCTCTCGCTGGTGTTCTTCTCACTCGCCGTGGTGCCCGGGCTCTACCAGACGGCCGCGGTGCTGGTGTTCGGCTACGCGGTGCTCTACCTGCCGAAGGCGGTCGGGGCGACCCGGGCGTCGGTGGAGCGGGTCCCGGTGGAGGCCGAGGAGGTCGCCCGGACGCTCGGCCGGTCCGGACCGGCGACCTGGTGGGCGGTGACCGCGCGGCAGGCCTGGCCGGGGGTCGCCGCCGGCGGTCTGCTGGTGATGGTGACCGCGATGAAGGAGCTCCCGGCGACGCTGATGCTGCGTCCGACCGGGGTGGACACGCTGGCCACCCAGCTGTGGGCGCAGACCTCGCTGGGTGCCTACGGCGCGGCCGCCCCGGCGGCGCTGGCATTGTTGCTGCTGGCCTGCGTGCCCGCGGCCCTGCTGGTCCGGGCCGGGACCGAGCGGCCGGGCGACTCCTCCCGGCGGCCGGGGGCGGCGGACCGGCGGCGCTCCGACGACCGAGTACCTATGACGGGGGACCGATGACGCTGACGGTGCGCGGGATCGTCGCGGGGTACGGGGGAGATCCCGTGCTGCACGGCGTCGACCTGGACGTCCGGGCGGGCGAGCTGGTGTCGGTGCTGGGGGCCAGCGGCAGCGGTAAGACGACGCTGCTGCGGGTGGCAGCCGGGCTGCACCGGCCGGACGCCGGACGGGTGCTGGTCGGCGGGGTGGACGTCACCGGCGTCGCACCGGAGCGCCGCCGGGTCGGGTTGGTGCCGCAGGAGGGCGCGCTGTTCGCGCACCTCGACGTGCGGGGCAACGTCGGGTTCGGCCTGGCGCCGACGGGGCTGGCCCGGTTGCGTCCGGACCGGGCGGCCCGCGCCGTGGCCCGGGACCGGGTCGCCGAGCTCCTGGACCTGGTGGGCCTCGCGGGCAAGGCGGACCGGATGCCACACCAGCTCTCCGGCGGCGAGCGCCGCCGGGTCGCGCTGGCCCGCGCGCTGGCACCGCGACCGGAGGTGGTGCTGCTGGACGAGCCGTTCTCGGCACTGGACGCCGGCCTGCGCGAGCAGGTGCGCGGGGACGCCGTCGCCGCGCTGCGGATCGCCGGCTCCACCGCGGTGCTGATCACGCACGACCGGCGGGAGGCGCTGTCGGTGAGCGACCGGGTTGCCGTCCTGCACGACGGGTTGCTCGAACAGACCGCCGAACCGCGCGAGCTCTACGCGACCCCGGCGACCGCCCGGGTCGCGGGCTTCGTCGGCGACGCCGCGCTGCTGCCCGGGACGGCCACCGGCGACCGGGTGCGGACGGCGCTGGGATCGGCGCCGCTGCGGCCCGGCAGTGCGCCGGCGGGTGAGGTGCTGGCGGTGCTGCGACCGGAGCAGCTGCGGCTCACCCCGCAGACCGGGCCCGGCGACGTCGGCGCGCTCGCGGCGGTGGAGCAGGTCGAGTTCCTCGGCGAGGCTCTGCTGGTGACCGCCCGTCCGGAGGGCGGTCCGGCGGTCCGGGTGCGGGCCGCGGCGGGGGAGGGCTGGCGCACCGGCGACGTCTGCCGGGTGCACACCGACGGCCCGGTGCACGTCGTGCCGGTGCGCTGACCTGCCGGTGCGCCGGCTTGGTTCACACTGCCGGTGCGCCGGCCCCGTTCACGCGGCCGGCGCACCCGGCGCTGCTCACGTCGCCGGGGCCTGCTCCGGGCGGGCGGCGAGCTTCGCGAGCCGCTTCGCGGTCGGCCAGCGCACGTCGTGGGCCCAGCCGAGCAGTTCGAACAGCCGGATGGTGCCCGCCGAGATGTCGATCTCCCACCGGCCGACACCGTGCCGGGCCGAGGTCGGGTCGGCGTGGTGCAGATTGTGCCAGGACTCGCCCATGCTGGGGATCGCGAGGATCCAGACGTTGGTGGACCGGTCCCGGGCCCGCCACGGACGCTCGCCGACCAGGTGGCAGATCGAGTTCGTCGACCACGCCACGTGGTGCGACACCGCAACGCGAACCAACCCGGCCCAGAAGAACGCGGTGAGCGCACCCCACCAACTCCAGGTCACCAGCCCGCCGATCAGTGCGGGACCGAGCAGCGATACGACGGTGAGGGCGGAGAAGGCGCGGTGTACCCGGTCGATGTCGGGGTCGTCGAGCAGATCGGGGGTGAATCGGCGCTGGTCGGTGAGCGAGCGGTCGAAGATCCAGCCCATGTGGGCGTGCCAGAACCCGCGCACGAGCGCCGCGGGGGAGGTGCCGTAGCGCCACGGGGAGTGCGGGTCGCCTTCGACGTCGGCGTAGGCGTGGTGCCTGCGGTGGTCGGCGACCCAGTGCCGGACGGGGCCCTGCACGGCCAGGCTGCCCGCGATCGCCAGCGCGATCCGCAACGGCCGGTTCGCCTTGAACGATCCGTGGGTGAAGTAGCGGTGGAATCCGACCGTCACACCGAGCATCGACACCACGTACATCCCGAGCGCGAGACCGGCGTCGAGCCAGGTGAGGCCCCAGCCCCAGGCCAGCGGTACGGCGGCGACGAGCGCGATGGCGGGGACGATCGCGAACGCGTAGACGAACAGGTGCGGTACGGGGTGGCGGAGCCGGTCGGAGAGATCACGGGGAGCCGCTGGCCGAGTTTCGGTCACGAACAGCCATCGTTCCGGTTCACACCACTCGGGGCAGTGGGGAGAACCCCCCGAGCCGCTGTCATCACGGCGCGGGCGTTGGCGAGATGGGACACCATCACCGCGGCCGCCCAGCCGCCGTCGCCGGCCCGCAGCGCGGCGACGATCTCGACGTGGTGCGCGAGGCTGCGGGCCAGCGACGCCGCGTCGTAGCTGTGGAAGGTCCGCAGCACGACCGGCGCGTGGACGACGCCGGCCAGCGCGGCGGTGAGCGTCGGGGCGGCGGCGATCTCGAGCAGCCGGGCGTGGAACCGCTGGTTCAGCTCGACCAGCCGGTCGAGGTCCTGGCCGGGGCCGGGGGAACCGATCGCGAGCATCTCCTGCGCGAGGGCGTCGAGCTCGTCGAGGTCGGCTGTACTCGCACGGCCCGCGGCCCGCTCGGTCGCGCGCGGCTCCAGCGCCCGGCGGACGTCGAAGATGTCCTCCAGGTCGGTCTCGGTGAACTCGGTGACCCGGGCGCCGCGGTGCGCGTGCAGCTCGACGAGACCCTCGGCGGCCAGCCGGGACAACGCCTCGCGGACCGGGGTGCGGGACAGCCCGAGCCGCTCGGCGAGCTCGACCTCGCCGAGACGGGTGCCACCGGGCAGGTCGCCGGAGAGGATCTGCTCGCGCAGCGCCGTCTGGGCCCGCTCGGAGGCCCGGCGGGGCGTGGCCTCGGACATCATCCACCTCCAGTTGTATGCAACTGCCGAGTGTGTCAGGTCACCCACCGACCCCCAATGGGTGGTGATCCCGGTGTGACGAAGGCAGGCTGGGTCTGGTTGTACACAACGATGAAAGGATTGCCGTGGGTGACCTGCTCAGCAAGCCCGGCGACCGGCGTGCCCGGCTGCGTGCCCTGCTCGATTCCGGCGAGCCGCTGCTCGCCCCCGGCGCCTACGACGCGCTGTCCGCCCGGCTCGTCGAACAGGCCGGGTTCGGCGCGGTGTACATGACCGGCTTCGGCTCGACGGCGGGCCTGCTCGGGCGCCCCGACGTCGGGCTGCTCGGTGGCGCCGAGATGGCCGCGCACGCCGCCCGGCTGGCCGACGCCGTCGACCTGCCGCTGATCGCTGACGCGGACACCGGCTACGGGAACCCGGTCAACGTGATCCGCACCGTGCGCGACTACGAGCGGGCCGGGGTCGCTGCGCTGCACATGGAGGACCAGGTCATGCCCAAGCGGTGCGGGCACATGTCGGGCAAGCAGGTCGTCCCGGCCGGCGAGATGGCGGCGAAGATCAGGGCGGCGGTCGACGCCCGGAGCGACCCGGACCTGCTGATCATCGCCCGTACCGACGCCGCCGCGGTGGACGGCCTGGACGCCGCCGTCGACCGGGCCAAGCGCTTCGCCGACGCCGGCGCCGATCTGCTCTTCGTCGAGGCGCCCACCTCGGAGGCGCACATCGAGCAGGTCGCGTCCGCGCTGCAGGGACACAAGCTGGTGTTCAACTGGGCCGAGGGCGGGCGCACCCCGCCGCTGTCGCTGGAGCGGCTCGCCGAGCTCGGGTTCGCGCTGGTGCTGTTCCCGATCGGCACCCTGCTGGCCGCGACCGCGGCGATGGGGGAGTTCCTGCGGGTGCTGCGTGCCGATGGCACGCCGGCCGCGATGCTCGACCGGCTCGGCGGCGTGGACCCCTTCGCCGAGCTCGTCGGTCTCGGCGAGATCCGGGAGCTGGAGGAGCGCTACCGGGACCAGGGGACGGCCTGACGCTGCTCGCCGCAGCTGCACGCCGGACGATCCGGTGCCGCCGCGCGCCGTGCGCCGTCGCCGGTGACCGGCCACCGGTTGCCTCGCCGTGCTGCCGGGACACCCGACGTAGCGGGCACGCACGCCGTGGATCCGGGCCGACGGGCCGAGCGCCTGATGGCCGGAGCCGGCGGTCCCGAACGCGCCGGCTCCGGCCATGGGGCGCCACCCGCCCGCTCCCCAGCGGCGGGTGGTGGGTCCTGCGTGCACCGGCCCCCGAGGCCGACCCGCCAATACTGACGCGGCACCCCGGGGGACGGCAGGGTCGAAGGGCTCCGTCGAGTCGGGACTGTCGTGTCCGGCCCGACGGCGGGTGATGTATATCACGCACAGGGGCGTCCGGGCCAATGAATCGCCGGGCGCACCGCCGGATCGATCCAGCCTGCGGTGCCGGTGTAACCGCACGGAGACCGGGAAGCCCGGGGTCAGGCGGTCCGCAGGGGGCCGCGCGACGACGAGGAGGACTTCGTGCGGAACGACCCGGCGACCGGGCTCGCAGTCGAACCGGCCGCCCCCGGCGTCCGGCTGGTCCGGGTGACCGGCCGGCTGGACCGGCGGGGTGCCGAGGCGATCGCCCGGATGATCGATGCGCAGCGGGCGTGTGGCACCGGACCGGTGGACGTCGTACTGGACCTGGGCGGGGTCAGCGAGTTCGACGGCCCGGCGACCGAGGCTCTCGGCGGGGTTGCCACCCGCTCGCCGGACGGGGGTGTGCGGGTGCATCTCGCCGGCTGCGGCGGCCGGGCGGAGCTGCTGCCGCTGCGCGCCCGTCAGGTTCTGCTGCGGTGCAGTGCGTACCCGTCGGCTGAGGCTGCGGTCCGGGCGATTGCCGCCGTCGGGCGGGTCCCGCGGCCCCGGGAGAGCATCGCGGGCGTGAGGCCCACCGGTCGAGCAACGACGTGATCGGGCGATCGGGGACGGAAATGCGGGCGTAGCGCCCACTGGACGGCCGGGAAGAGATCGCGGGCGTCGCGCCCGCCCAGGGTCAGCAACGACGCGATCGGGCCGGCGGATCGCCCGGCCGTGTGCTCCGGCGAGCTGCCCCCGCGGCTCAGCGGACCGTCAGCCAGCCGAACGGATCGGCCGTGACGGGCCGGTACTCCAGGCTGATCCGCCCGCGGTAGCCGGCGGCGACCACCCGGTCGACGAGCGCGGCGATCGGCAACGTCCCGGTGCCCGGCTCGCCGCGGCCGGGTGCGTCGGCGATCTGGACGTGCCCGATCCGGTCGGCGTGCTGGTCGATCGCGGCGGCCGGGTCGTCGCCGTTGACGGCGAGATGGAACACGTCGAGCAGCAGCCGGACGTCGTCGGATCCGGTCCGGTCGAGCACCGCGACGGCGTCGGCGGCGGTCCGCAGCGGGTAGCGGTCGATCCCGCTGATCGGCTCCAGCAGCGCGACGGCGCCGATCCGGGCCGCCGCCCGCCCGGCCAGCGCCAGGTTCTCCGCGGCCGCCTCGTCCTGTGCGGCCGGGTCGAGACCGTCGAGCCGGTTGCCGTACAACGCGTTGAATCCGGTGGCGCCGAGCCGCTCCCCGATGCCGACCGCGACGTCGACGTTGTCGGCGAACTCGGCGCGGCGCGCCGGATCGGACAGGATGCCCCGCTCGCCGGCGGCCATGTCCCCACCGGTGAAGTTCAGGCCGGACAGCACGACCCCGGCGTCGGACACCGCGGTCACGAACCCGTCGATCTCGGCGTCGCCGGGCACCGACCGCTCGAACGGCCACCAGAACTCGACCGCGTCGAAGCCGGCGGCGGCCGCGGCGGCGGGCCGCGCGGTGATCGGCAGGTCCGGGAACAGGATCGAGCAGTTCGCGGTGAGCGGCAGCGGCAGTGTGATCGGCTGAGCGATCGGCTGAGTGGTCGGCGGGATGCTCGGCACTGGTGTCGACTCCTCCGGGAGTTCCACGATACGGAAGACGCGTTCCGACGAATGATTCTGATCCGAGCACGGCTTCCGGGCGCTGTCAAACCGGTGCGGCTGCGGCGGTTGCTGCACCGAGGATCACCGAACGGCTAGGGTTTTCGTCATGCGGAACAGCGATACCGGGGACGACGACGCCGGCGGATCCGCCGCCCCGGTCCGTTCCGGCACCGTGCAGTCGGTGGAGCGGGCGGTCGACCTCCTGGAGGCGATGGCCGACGCCGGGGGGACGGTCAGCCTGTCCCACCTGGCCGCGTCCTCCGGGCTGCCGCTGCCGACGATCCACCGGCTGGTCCGGACGCTGGCCGGTCGCGGCTACGTGCGCCAGCAGTCCTCCCGCGAGTACGCGCTGGGCCCCCGGCTGGTCCGGCTCGGTGACGCCGCGGGCCGGCTGGTCGGGGTGTGGGCGCGACCGCGGCTCGCCGAGCTGGTCGACGCGCTCGGCGAGAGCGCCAACCTGGCGCTGCTGGAGGGCAACCAGGTCGTCTACGTGGCGCAGGAGCCCGGCCGGCACTCGATGCGGATGTTCACCGAGGTGGGCAGACGCGTCTCACCGCACTGCACGGCCGTCGGCAAGGCGATGCTCGCCCGGATGGCCCCGGACCGGGTGCGGGAGATCATGCGGCACACCGAGATGGTGTCGCACACCGACAACACGATCACCGACCGGGACACCTTCGACGCCGAGCTGGACAAGGTCCGGGCCGCCGGCTACGCGCTGGACGAGGGCGAGCAGGAGCTCGGGGTGCGCTGCGTCGCCGTCGCGCTGAACGGGCCGCTGCCCGCCGCCATCTCCATCTCCGGGCCGACCACCCGGATGACCGACACGCTGCTGGAGTCCGCCGTCCCGCTGCTGCAGGCCGCCGCCGACCGGGTGGCCCGGGACACCTGATCACCGTCCGGTGGAGGGCAGGTGCCGTCGGCGGCACCAGACCTGCACCGGATCGCGATCACTCGAGTGAACCGCGGCCCGGGGATCGACCGTGGTGGCTGCTCCGGTCCCGGATGCTCCGGCGGTGCGACTGGCGGAACTGCTCACCGAACAGGCCGGCGTGCTGTCCCGGGCGCAGGCGCTCGGATGCGGTGTCGGGGCGCGGACCGTCGCCCGCAGGCGGGAGACCGGGGCCTGGATCGAGCTGTTCCCCGGCGTCTACCTGGTGTCCGGGCACCGGCTCTCCCCGGAGGCGCGGCTCCGTGCCGTGGCGCTGTGGGCGGGGCACCGGTGCACCGTGCACGGTCCGGCCGCCGCGTTCTGGCACGGCCTGCTGCCCGGGCTCCCGGCGACCGTTGCGGTGACGGTCCCGCGGGCGCTGCGGCGCCGTGCCCGGCCCGGGGTCCGACTGCGGCACAAGGACCTCGCGGATGCGGATCGGGTCGTCGTGCGACAGCTGATCGTCACGTCCGTCGCGCTGACCGTCCTCGAGACGGCGGCCGGGCTGGAACAGGGCGCTGCGTTCCTCGACCGGGCTCTGCAGCGCCACGTGTCCCCGGCGCAGCTGCAGGCTGCCCACCACCGGGCCCTCGGTGGTCACGGCATGGGCAGGGCCGGCAGGTTGCTGCTCGGTGCGATGGACCGGGCCGACTCGGCCGCGGAGCGACGGCTCACGGCCCTGCTGAGGAGGGCCGGGGTCTCCGGCATGGTCCGGGGGATGGCCTTCGGCCGGTGGACCGTGGACCTGGCCTTCCCCGAGGCGCACGTCGCGATCGAGGTGGACGGCTGGGCGTGGCACGTCGACACCGAGCGGTTCCGCAACGACCGGCGCAAGCAGAACGCCCTGGTCGCCGCCGGGTGGACGGTCCTGCGGTTCACCTGGTCGGACATCCACGAGTCGCCCGGCCGGACGGTCGCCGCGATCCGCGACGCCGTGCACCGTGGACGGCGATCGCCGTCCGGGCCGTGATGACGAGCCGGGCGATGATCCGGAGCCGGGCCGTGATCACCGTCCGGTGGAGGATCGGTGCCGCAGATGGCACCTGCCCTCCACCGGACGGTGATCACCCGGCTCGGAGCCCCACCGCGGGCTCGGGGGCCGGGCGGCGATCCCGAGGTGCGCGCTGATCACCCGGCTCGGAGCCCCACCGCCGGATCGGGACCGGGGGCATGCCCGGGATCCTGGGCCGCGAGCCTGGCCAGTGCCGCGGCGAGCCGCCGCTGCGCGGTGACCGCATCGTGCGCGACGGCCGTCGCCAGCGCACCGCGCACCGGCAGCGGGGACACGCTCCAGCCGTCCCCGGCCATCGGCTCCGGCGCCGGGCCGGTGCCGATCACCACCTCGGTGCCGAGCACCCGGTGCCCGGCCAGGTGCGCGGCCGAGCCGTCGAGCAGCGGATCGCCGACCTCCTGGGTCTGCACCAGCAGCGGGCGGCCACCGTCGGTGATCCGGACGGTGCCGCGGTAGCGCCCCGGCCGCTCCCCGGTCCGCCCGGCGACGAGCACGTCGCGGGCCCGCAGCGACGCCGTCGGCGCCAGCTCGACGTCGAGCACCGTGTGGTGGTCGGCGCGCCCGGTCACCACGGTCGGTTCCGGCCGGTGGATCAGCGAGGCGTCCTCGTCGACCCGGCAACGCAGCAGGGTCCGGCTCGGCCGCCCGGCCCCCGGCAGCGCGACCGCCGCGGCGACGCCGGTCAGCAGCAGGCTCGCGCCGGGGCCGACGGTGACCTCGATCTCGACGTCGTCACCGGCCAGCGGGGTGGCCGCCGATCCGACCAGGTGCACCTCGGCCGCCGGCCGGGCGGCGGCCGTCGCACCCCGGCGCGGGACGAGTGCGAGCGGGGCCTGCGCCCGCAGCGTCGTCACCACGCTGCGGCCGCCGCGCCACTGCACGGCCAGCGCCGCCCGGGCCCGCATTCACACCGCCGCGCGAACGGCGGCGACCTGCTCCAGCACCCAGGCACCGACCTCACCGGCACCCGGATCCACGACCAGCGACTGGGCGATCACCGGGAGCTCGCCGCGGATCCGGGCCGCGTCACCGCGCATCACGTCCAGGTCGGCACCGACCAGCGGCGCCAGGTCGGTCTTGTTGATCACCAGCAGGTCGGCGGTGGTGACTCCGGGGCCGCCCTTGCGCGGCACCTTGTCACCGCCCGCGACGTCGACGACGAAGATCTGCCGGTCGACCAGCCCGCGGGAGAACACCGCGGTCAGGTTGTCCCCGCCGGACTCGACGAGCACCAGGTCCAGATCGCCGAACCGCTCCTCGAGCAGATCGATCGCGTCCAGGTTCGCGGTGATGTCGTCGCGGATCGCGGTGTGCGGGCAGCAGCCGGTCTGCACGGCCTCGACCCGGTCCGGGGCGAGCACCCCGGCCCGGCGCAGGAAGTCGGCGTCCTCGGTGGTGTAGATGTCGTTGGTGACCACCGCCAGCCGCACCCGGCCGGCGAGGCTGCGGGCGAGCGCCGCGACCAGCGCGGTCTTGCCCGATCCGACCGGGCCGCCGATGCCGATCCGGACGGCCCTGCCGGACGGCGGTGCGGGCGCGTGGTGGTCGTGGTCGGTGACCGTCGGATCGAAGCTGATCAGGTGGCCGTGACCGTGGCCGGTTTGCGTGCCGGAACGCTCAGGAGGCAAAGAGACGCACCCTTTCTCGGTGGTGTCGGACGTGGGACTCGGCCATCAGGTCGAGCACCGGCGCTCCGGGCGCCGGAAGCTCGTCGACCGGCCCGGCCGCGAGCGCGGCAGCCTCATGCACGATCGCGTCGAGCTCGGCGTCGAGCGCGACCAGTGCGGAGTTCACCGCGAACGGATCCAGCCCGAGCAGCCGCACCGCGGCCGAGGCGGGCCCGGACACGGCCAGGTAACCGGCGCACCGGGCGGCCGCCGCGGGTGACTCGCCCGCGTGCCCGATCACGGCGCCGAGCAGCAGCGGATGGTGTGGCCGGGGGTGCACGGCGACCAGCGTGTCCAGCAGCGGCGACGGCCAGGCCGCCCGGGCCGCCCGCAGCGACGCCTTCCCCTGCGCCCGGGACGCGTCGCGCTGCGCCGCCGACGGGGTCCGTGCGTCGAGTGCGGCATCCAGCACGTCCCAGGCGACGCCCGCCGGAGCGCGGCCGGGACCGGCCCCGGGAGCCTGCGCGAGCGTCACCGCGGCGGCGGCGAACGCCGCGGCGACCCGGCCCGCGGTGCGCAGCCGCCCCCGCAGGAACGCCCCGAGCGACGGCACGTCGGACACCAGATCGCGGGCGACCGCCTCCTCCAGCCCGCCCGAGTGGACGTGCCCGCCGCCGGGGAAGCGGGCATCGGCGAGTACCAGCGATGCGAGCCCGGCCATCAGAAGAGGAAGTACCGCTGCGCCATCGGCAGCTCGTCGACGGGCGCGGGCTCGACGACGGCGGCGTCGATCGTCACCTGGAACGAGTCCGGATCGACCCGCACCGCAGGCGTCGCGTCGTTGTGCAGCATCGACGACTTGCGCACCGAGCGGGTGTCGGCGACCGGCACGCACGGCGTCGCCAGGCCGAGCCGCTCCGGCGCACCGTCGGCCAGCGCGGACGGTGCCATGAACACCAGCGAGCCCAGCGCGGCCGGGGTGTGCGCGTAGCCGAACATCGGCCGCCCGTAGACCGGGCCGGGCGTCGGGATCGAGGCGTTCGCGTCGCCCATCTGCGCCCACACCGCGAACCCGCCCTTGAGCACCACGGCCGGCCGCACGCCGAAGAACTTCGGCTCCCACAGCACCAGATCGGCGAGCTTGCCGATCTCGACCGAGCCGATCTGGTCGGCGGCGCCGTGCGCCAGCGCCGGGTTGATCGTGTACTTGGCGACGTAGCGCTGGGCGCGGGCGTTGTCGGCGCGCTCGGAGTCGCCGGGCAGCGGCCCGCGGGCGGCCTTCATGACGTGCGCGGTCTGCCAGGTCCGGATGATCACCTCGCCGATCCGGCCCATGGCCTGGGAGTCCGAGCTCATCATCGAGATCGCGCCCAGGTCGTGCAGGACGTCCTCGGCGGCGATCGTCGTCGGCCGGATCCGGGACTCGGCGAACGCCAGGTCCTCGGGCACCGAGGGATTCAGGTGATGGCAGACCATGAGCATGTCGAGGTGCTCGTCGAGGGTGTTGACGGTGTGCGGCCGGGTCGGGTTCGTCGACGACGGCAGCACGTGCGGCGTGGAGACGACCTCGATGATGTCCGGCGCGTGCCCGCCGCCGGCTCCCTCGGTGTGGAAGGCGTTGATCGAGCGGCCGGCGATCGCGTCCAGGGTGGACTGCAGGAACCCGGCCTCGTTGAGCGTGTCGGTGTGGATCGCGGCCTGGACCCCGGTCTCCTCGCAGACCCGTAGGCAGGCGTCGATCGCGGCCGGCGTGGTGCCCCAGTCCTCGTGCAGCTTGAACCCGCCTGCGCCGGCCCGGAGCTGCTCGTGCAGCGCCTCGGCGGAGGTGGTGTTGCCCTTGCCCATGAGCAGCACGTTCACCGGCTGATGGTCCATCGCGGACAGCATCCGGCCGATGTTCCACGGGCCCGGGGTGACGGTGGTGGCCTTCGACCCGTCGACCGGCCCGGTGCCGCCGCCCATCAGCGTCGTCACCCCGGACGCGAGCGCGGTCTCCACCAGCTGCGGGCAGATGAAGTGCACGTGCGCGTCGATCCCGCCCGCGGTGAGGATCTTCCCGTTGCCGGACAGCACCTCGGTGCCCGGGCCGATCACCAGGGCCGGATCGACGCCGTCCATCGTGTCCGGGTTCCCGGCCTTGCCGATGCCGACGATCCGGCCGTCGGACACCCCCACGTCGGCCTTCACCACGCCCCAGTGGTCCAGCACGACCGCACCGGTGATCACCAGGTCCGGGCACCGCGCGGCGGGCACCGCGGCCTGCCCCATCGACTCACGGATGACCTTGCCGCCGCCGAACATCACCTCGTCGCCGGACGCCGGGCCGCGGCTGCGGTCCTCGGTCACCTCGATCAGCAGGTTCGTGTCGGCGAGCCGGATGCGGTCGCTGGTGGTGGGGCCGTACAGATCGGCGTAGCGGGCCCGGTCGATGCCGGTCATCGGTCGTACCGCCGCTCGTCGAGCGCGCCGGCCCGTTCCGGACGCAGGCCCGGGACACGGCGGGTTCCCTGCAACGGCACCAGCGTCACCTCTCGTTCGACGCCGGGTTCGAACCGGACCGACGTCCCGGCGGGGATGTCCAGCCGCAGGCCCCAGGCGGCGTCCCGGTCGAACTCCAGGCCGGGGTTGGCGGCGGCGAAGTGGTAGTGCGAGCCGACCTGCACCGGCCGGTCGGCGGCGTTGACCACGACCAGCGTGCTGCGCTCCCGGCCCGGGTTCAGCGCAACCGGCTCGTCGCCGAGCAGGATCTCGCCGGGCCCGCCCGCTGCGGTGCCGCTCACGCGATCGGCCCGTGCACGGTGACCAGCTTGGTGCCGTCCGGGAAGGTCGCCTCGACCTGCACCGAGTCGAGCATCTCGGGGACGCCGTCGAGGACGTCGGCGCGGCCGAGCACCTCGCGCCCGCTGGACATCAGCTCGTGTACGGCGCGCCCGTCGCGGGCACCTTCCAGAACGTGCTCGGTGATCAGCGCGACCGCCTCCGGGTGGTTGAGCCGCAGCCCCCGATCACGACGGCGACGTGCGACGTCGGCCGCGACGTGGACGAGCAGTTTGTCCCGCTCCTGGGGGCTGAGGTGCATGGCCCGCATTCTCTCCGGCGCCTGGTTTCCGCCCGGTTTCGTCCGGGTTGCGAACGGTGACAGCCACCGTGGGGGAGGCGCTGACCACCGGATTCCGGTGTCCACGGGGTACCGTGACGAACGTGACCGGGAGCGCACGGCAGTCCAGCACCGCAGCAGCGGTGCTCGCGGCGCTCTTCGTGCTCGTCGCGGTACTGGCTCCGGCGCTGTTCCCGCCGGACGGCGATGCCGGGCTGTTCGGCGCCGTCGTCGCACTGGTCGTACTGGCCTGGGCCGGGCGCGGCCACCCCGGCACGGTCCGGACGGTGCTCACCGCCGCGACCACACCGGTCCGCGAGGCCCGCAGGGTCGCGCACCGGGCCGGCGTGCTCCGCCAGCGCGATCCCGATGCCGACGGCCGTCCCCGCCCCAGGGCACCCGGCGCGCTCCGGCCGGAGCCCGCCACCGGCTGAGGTCCTGTTCCTCCGCCACGCCTGCTCCGGCGTTCGCCCGTCCCCGGTCCGGACGACCCCTGGAGCCCGTCGATGCTCGACGTCCTGTACTACCCCGTGTCCCTGGTCATGCGCCTGTGGCACGACCTGTTCGCCTCCCTGCTCGGCCCGGCCTCCGGCCTCGCCTGGGCGCTGTCCGTGGTGTTCCTGGTGCTCACCGTGCGAGCGCTGCTGCTGCGCCCGACGTGGACCCGGATGCGCGCGGCCCGGATCGGACGCGCGCTCACCCCGCAACTCACCGAGCTGCGCGAGCGGCACCGCGGCGACCCGCGGGCACTGGCCGAGGCGACGACGCAGCTGCACCGCAGGCACGGCTCGTCCCCGGTCGCCGGGCTGGGCACCGCGCTGCTGCAGATTCCGGTGTTCGTGGCGCTGCTGCACGTACTGCGCTCGTTCAACCGGCCCGGCCTGAGCTTCGAGCAGAACGCGGCGATCGCGAACTACGCGTTCGGGCCCGAGCAGGTCGCGTCGTTCCTGCAGGCACGGCTGTTCGGTGCGCCGCTCTCGGCCTGGATGACGATGCCAGCCGAGCAGCTCGCGTCGTTCGGCGGTGCGGTGGTCGGCTCGGGTGCGGTGGCTGCCGTCGTGGTGCCGCTGGCGGTGCTCGCGGCGGTGGCCACCCACCTGAGCATGCGATTCGCCCGGACCGATGTCACCGGGCAACCCTCCGGTGTCGCCCAGGCGATGGCGATGCTGCCGTGGGTCGCGCCGATCGGCGTGCTGGCCGGCGGGCTGCTGTTCCCGGTGCCGGTCGCGCTGCTGCTCTACTGGGCGACCGGTGGTGTCGCGACGCTCGTCGTGCAGGTGGTGCTGGGCCGGATGCTGGACCGGCGGCCGCCGCCGGTGCTCGAGCCGGTCGCGGCCGCGCCCGCCGTGCGGGCGCCGCGGCCCGGCGCGAAGCCGGTCGGCCGGTCCACGGGCCGCGGTGGCGGCCGGCGCGGTCGGCGGACCGGGCGAGGGCACGGCCGGTGAGTACCGCGCCCCGCCCGGCACCGGACCGGGTTCACGTGCAGAGCCGGCTACCCGCGCCCGGTCAGCCCAGCGCCGCGGCCCGCTCGACCAGCGCGACCGCGGTGCGCCTGCCGAGCTCGTTCGCCGCCAGCGGGCTGTCCCCGGTGATCACGTTCCGGTCGGTGGTGCAGGCGCCGGACATGTCGTCGTTGACGACCCGCACGCCCGACTTCGCGAGTGCCTCGGCGAGCAGCCACGGCATCTCGCCCGGCAGGTAGCCGATGTCGATGTTCTGGCCGGCGTCCAGCGCGTCGGGGAACACGCACATCTCGTAGCCCGCGAACACCGAGCGCTCGCGGCCGATGTCCGCCGCGAGGAACGCGGCCGGCCCGTGACACAGCGACACCACGAGCCGGTCAGCGGCCATCGCCCACTCCAGGGTGTCCCGGACGTCGGTGCTCGACGGCAGCCCGGACAGCGCCCCGTGCCCGCCGGGGACGAACACCGCCAGGTAGTCGGAGTCGTCGCCGAGCTCGTTCGCGACGACGTCGGCCAGCGACTTTGGCGATCGCCACTTCTCGATCAGCGTGTCGCGGGCGGCGCGCACCGCCTCGTCCTCGGCCGGGTAGGCCCACCACTCGAACTTGGCGGGCTCCCCGGTGAGGGTCGCGATCTCGACGTCGAACCCGGCCTCCAGGACGTGGTACAGCGGGAGCAGCGTCTCCACCGGGTGGTTGCCGGTGGAGAACATCGTGCCGTTGCCCATCAGCAGATAGCGCTCGCCGGTCGCGATCACCAGCACCTTCCAGCGCCCGCCCCGGTAGGCGTCGCGCTCGGTGGCGAGACCGTCGAAGTCGGTGCGCCGGGCGGTGTAGGCATCCAGCGAGTACGGCGACGGGAAGAACGCGTTGTCCTCGGCGACGTCCGGGGTCGGTGTCCTGCTCAGTGCTTCCGTCACGGACGGTCGACCTCCTCGATCGGGGTTCGGTGCCCCGATGTAAACACGGCCCGGTAGCGGCTGCGACCCGACACACATCGACGCAGGTCACCGGCGGGCGCGGGCCGAGACCACGCGCAGCGCGTCCTCGTCCGGCCCGGCGGCGGTCGTGTCCTCCGGCCAGGACTCCACCACCGCGGTGGCCCAGTCGGCCCACTGCTCGGTGGCCTCGGAGATGTCGGACAGGTACCGCCCGACGAGCGTGTTCAGCGCCGCACGCTGCGGGAACGGGGCCTCGTGGCGGAGGTAGCCCTCGGCGATCTCCCCGTCGAGGGCGGCCATCTCCCTGGCCCAGGCGCGGGTCGAGGCGATCGTGGCGAGCAGATCGGTGCGTTCCCCGTGGTCGGCGAGGAACACCTTCAGCAGCTGCTCGGACTCCAGCACCGGTGGCACGGCCGGCTCGGCGAGCCAGCGGGCGAGCACCCGCCTGCCCTCCGGTGTGATCGTGTAGACGGTGCGCCTGCGCCGCCCGTGCAGCCGGGGCTGCGCGGTCGCCAGCCCGAGCGCGACCAGCTTGCGTGGCTCCTCGTAGAGCTTGCTGGCCGCCCGTGGCCAGAACCGCGCCAGGCTGCGCCGGATCTGGGTGGTCAGCTCGTAGCTGCTCCACGGCTGCACGGCGAGCATCCCCAGCATCGCGAACGACGTCGTGGTCGTCGTCTGACCTCGCACCATGCCGGGACCTTCGCATACTCCCCAGGGGAGTGCTCCCCATGGGAGCATGGGCCGGCCGGATCGGGGCTGGGGGGGATCGCTGTGGGTGGCGACGACGAGGGTGGCGGCGGCGCGTTCGGCCTGGCCGCGCTGTTGCTGGTCGTGCTCATCGCGGGTGCGGCGCTGCTGCTGACGACGAGCCCGTCCCGATCCGATCCCGGGCAGGCGCCGGTACCCGCGGAGGCGGGCTGCGAGGACGGTTCCCCGGGTTCGCTGTTCGGGCTGGTCTGCCCGGACGGTCACTGATCCGCCGCGCGTCGCGGCGGTGCCGGGCTCAGCCTCGGTCGACGGTGAGCCGCTGCGCGGCGCTAGACCGGCGGTGGTGCAGGACGACCAGCGGGCGCACGGACAGTGCGGCGGCAGCCAGCAGCAGGGTGACCGCGATCGGCGCGACGGACACCGAGAGGATCGTCGCGGCGGAGAGCAGCACCATCAGCAGCCCGGCCAGCACGACCGGCCGGAGCGGGACCGGGCGCGGTGCTGGGGCAGCTCGAAACATGGTGACCACCTCCAGATCGACGCGGGATGATCGCGCCCCGAACACCCGAGTTCGGTACGACTAACTCTACTCCTCGCTCCTCCTTGGGGTAAAGGGGCCGGCGCGGTCCGGGTCGCCGCATGTCCCGCGGCCACATATCGTTCCCGGGGCGTCACACCGAGTGGGTGACGCGAACTCGAACGGGGGTCCGCGTGACGGCAGGGGCGTCGGGGGCACCGGGGACGTCAGGGGTGCCGGATCCGGACCCGTCGACCCACCTGCTCACCGTCCCGGTCGGCGACGAGCAGCTCTGCGAGTCGGTGGCCGCGTTCCTCGCGGTCGGTCTGGCCGCGGGGGAGCGGGTCGTCTACTTCGACGACGACACCGGTGACGCGGTGCTCGCCCGGCTCGACGACGACGGGATCGACGTGACCGGGCCGCTGCGCAGCGGCCAGTTCCATCTGGTGCCGGGCGAGTTCACCCGGGCGGCGCTGCTGGCCCCGCTCGACGAGCTGGACGGGCTGCTCGAGCACACCGTGCGGTCCGCGCTGGACGACGGCTGGGCCGGGCTGCGCCTCACCGGCCAGATGAACCACGGCCTGACCCGGCCCGGCGGGCATCGCCTCGACGAGTACGACCGGACACTGGCCAGGGCGGTCCGCGGGCGGCCGGTGCACGCACTCTGCGTCTACGACCAGCTGCGCTACCCCGACGAGCTGATCGCCGTCATGCGCACCCTGCACCGGCGGGAGGAGCCGAGCTCACCGCTGCACGACGACAGCCTGCTGCGGATCACCGAGATCGGCCCGGCGCACGTCCGGCTGGCCGGCGAGGTAGACCACGGCAACCGGCCACACGTCCGCCGGGTGCTGGACCTGCTCATGGAGCGGGTCGCGCACGGCGACACGGACACCGACACCGTCGTCGCCGACTGCGCGTCGCTCCGGTTCTGCGACGTCGCCGCCGCCGTCAGCGTCATCCACGTCGCCGACGAGCTCCCGGTCACCCGGCGGCTGCGGCTGGACCACGTCCGGCCGGGGGTCGCCCGGCTGCTGGACCGCTGCGGTGCGCCGTTCGCGGCGCAGCTGGAGGTGCGGGTGCGCGAACCGCGGGCGCTGTGCGTCGCCGAGGCCGTCGCGCTGGCCGGGGGTGAGCCGTCGTGACCCGGCTGCAGCACGCGGTGGGCTGGTACGACGGCGACGCCGGGCTGCGCGAGCAGCTGGCCGGGGTGGTCCTGGACGAGCTGGTCCGCGGCGGCTCGGTCGCGGTGGCGCTGCGACCGGTCACCGAGGTCGCGCTGCGCGCGGTGGTGGCCGGTGAGCTGGGTGCGGAGCCGGTCGCCGGGCTCATCCGGCTGGGCCGGGAGGCGGGACCGGACGGGCCGTCCGGGCAGAACGACGTGCTGCGTGTCGCCCGGACGCTGCGCGCCTGCCACGCCCGTACCGGCGAGCCCATCACGGTCGTCTCCGAGTACATCGCCGCGTTCGACGACGCCGCGGCCACCTGTCTCGCCGAGACCGAGGCGGCCGCCGAGATCGCGCTGGCCGATCTGCCGGTGCGGTTGCTCTGCTTCTTCCCCGACGACGCTCCCGGAGCGGTCGTCGAGACGGCCCGGGTGGCGCATGCGATGCAGCTGCGCGGCGGGGTCCTGGTCCAGACCGCCCCGCCGGTGGATCCGCACCGGCGGGCCGCCGGCCGCCCGGCCGAGCTGGGCCCGCCGGTGCGCACGCTGGCGTTCGACGCAGGCCGGCTACGGGAGGTCCGGGCCGCGGTCCGCGCGCTGCTGCGCCGGCAGGGCTTCCCGGCGAGCCGGACCGACGACATCACGGTGGCGGTGAACGAGGCCGCCACCAACGCCGTCGAGCACGGGCCGGGTTCGGGTCAGCTGATGCTCTGGGCGCTGCACGGCGACGTCGTCTGTGAGGTGCACGATCCGGGCCCGCTCCGTGGCCCGCCGCCCGGGCTCGCCGCGCCGGACCGGCGGGATGCGCACGGGCGCGGGATGTGGGTCGCCCGTCAGCTCTGCGACCTGGTGCACGTCTGGACCGACGACGCCGGCACACACGTCCGCCTGCGCGCCCGCGTCTGACCCGGCGGGTCCGCCGGGGTCTCTCAGCGGGTGTCCGGGGGCCTCAGCGGGTGTCCAGCGCCCGGAACGACTCGGCGAACCGGCCGGGCTGGAACCCGGCCTGCTTGGCCTGCGACTGCGCCCAGTCGCGGATCAGCCCGTCCAGGTCCGTCATGTGCGCGGTCTGGCTCTCGTGTGCCCGCAGCGCCGCGATCTTGCGGTCGAACGTGTCGGTGATGTCGACGTGCCGGGCGCTGTCCGGGGCGCCGAGCGGGCCGCCGGTCACCCAGACCTCGCCCACGGTGTGCGCGGCGAACCCGGCCTCGGCGAGCTCCGGATGCGCCCACGGGTTGCGGGCGTCCGGGTAGACGGCACACAGCGCGGCCTCGCCGGTGGCGGTGTGGTCGGGATGGCTGCCGTACATGCTGTCCAGGTCGCGCACCGGCGACGGCACGACGACCCGGTCCGGACGCACCTCCCGGATCACCCGGGCGAGGTCGCGGCGCAGCTCCAGGGTGACCGTCAGCCGTCCGTCGGGGTAGCCGAGGAAGACCAGCTCGTGCACCCCGGCGACGGCGGCCGCGGCGCGCTGCTCGGCCTGCCGGATGCCGCCGATCTCCGAGCGCGGCACGGCCGGGTCGAATCCGCCGGCGTCGCCGTCGGTCACCAGGCAGTAGGTCACCGCGACACCCGCGTCGGTCCAGAGCGCGACCGTGCCGGCGCAGCTGAAGTCGATGTCGTCGGGGTGCGCGGCGATCACGAGTGCGCGGTCGATGCGGGAGTGTTCGTCGTCGGTCACGCCGACATCATCTCCCCGCGGGCGATCCCGGCCGCTGCCGGATGCTCAGTTCACATCGGGGGCGTCGATCTGCTCCTCCAGGCGGTCCTGCCAGTCGCGCTGGCACTGCTCGATCGCCGCCTGGTCACTGCCCGCCTGCTCGACGCACTGGTAGAGATCGGAGCCGCCGATGCTGGTGAACAGCCCGACCACGACGACCGCGAACGCCACCGTGGCCAGCACGGCCACCACGCCCAGCACCAGCCCGCTGATCGCGACGCCCTGGTTGTTCGCGATGTGCTTGCGGACCCGGGCGATGCCGATGATGCCCAGCGCGATCGCGATCAGGCCGAGCACACCGCCGATCAGGAGCCAGAAGGTCAGCAGCCCCAGGATGCCGAAGACCAGTGCGGCGATCCCGGCGCCGTTGCGCGGCGGGGGACCGGCGGGCCCACCGTAGCCCGGCTGGCCGCCCGAGAACTGGTCGGGACGCTGCGGGTAGCCGCCGTAGGCCTGCTGCCCGTACGGCTGCTGTCCGCCGTAGGCCGGCTGCCCCCCGTACGCCGGCTGCTCCGAGCCGGGCTGCTGGCCCCACCCGGGCTGCTGGCCGTACCCCGGCTGCTGGCCGTAGCCGGGCTGTTCGCCGTAGCCGGGTTGCTGCTGCCCGGGCTGCTGCTCGTAACCGGGCTGCTCGCCGTAGCCGGGCTGCTGCTGGGAACCGGGCTGCTGGCCGTACCCGGGCTGCTGCCCATAGCCGGGCTGCTGGCCGTAACCCGGCTGCTCGGGCGTGGGTTCCGCGGGATAGGGGGCCTGCCTGCCCTGCTGGTCCGGCTCCTGCGGGTCGCCGGGCTGACCCGGATACGGCGGTGGGCTGCTCACGCTGGTCCTTCCCCGCTCCGCACCGGCCGGAGTCGGCCACCGCGGACGGTGCTGCTGAGGTTGTCGTCCCCGATGATCCCGGCGTGCCCGCCGCCGGTCCAGGCGAAACGCCCGTCCGTGCCGGTGTGATGCCCGCTGTGATCGGCGCCGTTCCGGGCCGGGATCGTCGCTCGTGAGTGGACTCGACGAGATCGAGGAGCGGGCCCGGCGCCGGATGATCGACCTGGTCCGCGACGATCCTCCGGCCGGGAGCCCGGCGGATCCCGGGGCTGTGTGCGCTGCTCGGGGCGCTGCCGTCCGCCCCGCCGGCCGGGTCCGGAGCGGGCCCGCCTGATCGGGTGTTCCACATCGATACGGTTGCGCGGCTACCGTCGGAGCATGGTGTTGCGAGCGCGGGATGTCATGACCGAACGCGTCGTCACCGTGTGGGCGGACGCGCCGCTCGCCCGGGCGGAGGAGCGGATGGCGGAGTCCCGTTACTCCGCACTGCCGGTGGTGGATCGGCGGTTCTCGCTGGTCGGGATCATCAGCCTGGTCGACGTGCTGCGGTACCGGAACGACCCGGCGGCGACGGTCGGCGACGCGATGACCCAGCAGGTCGTCACGATGCTGCCGACCACCAACGTCTCGATCATCGCGCACCGGATGCGGGTCTACGGCGAGCTCCGGCTGGTGCCGGTCGTCGACCGGGGCGTGCTGGTCGGGGTGATCACCCGCAGCGACCTGCTGCGGCACCGGCTGGCCGGTGGCGTCCTCCGCCGGGCTGCCCGCCGGTTCGGCGGCGCCGGGCTGATCGGCCCGCTCCCCGAGGCGATGATGCCGCGGGGGGCCGGCCGGGTCGGCGGCCGTCCGCTCGGCTCGCTGCGGGTCGCCGACGTGATGACCGACGGCGGGCTGGTCGCGATCCCGCCGACGCTCGCACTCGACGAAGCCGCCGAGGTGCTGCTGTCCTACCGGTTCACCGCGGTGCCGGTGGTGGACGACCGGGACCGGCTGCTCGGGATCCTCTCCGAGGCCGACCTGATGCACGGCTCGCTGGACGGCGGGCGCCGCACCCGGGCCCGGACCGTCGACAACGTGATGTCCCGCGACGTCGAGGTGGTGCACCCGGACGACCCGCTCACCGACGCCGAGCAGCTGCTCTCCGAGCGCGGCTTCCGGGTGGTGCCGGTCGTCGACGCCGACGACGTGCTGGTCGGCGTGCTCAGCCGCAGCGACCTGCTGTAGTTCGGGTCACCGCGGGCGGTGCGGGCCACGGGCGGCAGCTCGGGCCACTGCCGGTAGTTCGGGCCACTGCTGGTAGCTCGGGCCACCACCGGCAGCTCAGGTCACGGGCTGTAGCTCAGGCCACCGGCGGGGCCGGGACGGCGGGAGCGGGAGCCCGGACGTCCTCGCACTTCTGCGCCGCGTCGGCGACCAGTGCCGAGAACACGACCGGGTCCTCGATGGCCTGCTGCGGCAACGCCGCGAAGTCGAGTTCCTCCTGCACGCAGGCGTACTGCGCCGCCTGGTCGGCGGGTGTCGGCTCCGGCGGCGGGACCGGCTGGGCTCCGGCGACGCCGGTGCCGGCGGCGACGACGACGAGACCGGCTGCGACGACGGCGGCGGCGCGCACGAATGTCCTCACGATGCTCCTGCTTCCTGCGCCTTCCGGCGCGGTACGGGATGTGCCGCATCGCGGGGGAGCGGTCGTCCCCCGACGTCCGCGTGGGCCGCGGTACACCGAT
The DNA here is from genome assembly GCF_003945385.1 of Pseudonocardia autotrophica. Classification (NCBI taxonomy): domain Bacteria; kingdom Bacillati; phylum Actinomycetota; class Actinomycetes; order Pseudonocardiales; family Pseudonocardiaceae; genus Pseudonocardia; species Pseudonocardia autotrophica. Next base: position 3,849,234 of record NZ_AP018920.1, on the reverse strand, counting down.
CCTGACCGGTCGCCGGAGCACCGGCGCGCGATGTGCCCCGGACGCGTGACGCCCGTCCGGGTCGGAGATTCACGTCCCCAGCGCGAGCGCCCGCCCCGCCTGCCTGCCGGAGAACAGGCAGCCGCCGAGGAACGTCCCCTCCAGTGCCCGGTAGCCGTGCACACCTCCGCCGCCGAACCCGGCGACCTCACCGGCCGCCCAGAGTCCTGGAACGGCGGATCCGCCGGCGTCGAGCACCCGGCCGGCGAGGTCGGTCTGCAGGCCGCCGAGCGTCTTGCGGGTCAGCACGTGCAGCCGGACCGCGATCAGCGGACCGGCCGCCGGATCGAGCAGCCGGTGCGGCGGCGCGGTCCGCGCGACCTTCTCGCCGAGCGTGCGGCGGGCGTTGTGGATCGCCATCACCTGCAGGTCCTTGGCGAAGGCGTTGCCGAGCTGCCGGTCACGGGCGACGACCTGGCGGCGGATCAGCTCGACGTCCAGCTCGGGTGTGCCGCCGGTGATCCGGTTCATCCCGGCGACCAGCTCGTCGAGGGTGTCGGCGACGACGAAGTCCGCGCCGCGCTCCTTGAACGCCTCCACCGGGGCGGTCGCGCCGGGCCGGATCCGGCCGAGCGTCGCGCGCAGGTCCTTTCCGGTGACGTCCGGGTTCTGCTCGGACCCGGACAGCGCGAACTCCTTCTCGATGATCTTCTGGGTGAGCACGAACCAGGAGTGCTCGTGCCCGGTCCCGCGCAGCGCGGCGAGCGTGCCGAGGGTGTCGAATCCGGGGAAGTTCGGGGCGGGCAGTCGTTGCCCGGTGGCGTCGAGCCACAGCGACGACGGCCCGGGGATGATCCGGATGCCGTGCCCCGGCCAGATGGGGGAGTGGTTCGCCACGCCCTCGGTGTAGTGCCACATCCGGTCCCGGTTGACGATCCGGCCGCCCGCCGACTCGGTGATCGCCAGCATCCGGCCGTCGACGTGCGCGGGAACCCCGGTGACCATGTGCTCGGGTGGGGTGCCGAGCCGGGCCGGCCAGTTCGCGCGGACCAGGTCGTGGTCGCCGCCGATCCCGCCGGAGGTCACCAGCACCGCGCCGGCCCGGAAGGTGAAGTCGCCGACGACGTCGCGGTTGGTCGACGCGCCGCGCTCGGCGGCGTCCGGGGCGAACACGCTGCCGTGCACGCCGTCGACGACGCCGTCGGTGACCGCGAGCTCGTCGACCCGGTGCCGGAAGCGCAGCGTGATGGCGCCGGTGGCGGCGTGCTCGCGGACCCGGCGCACGAACGGCTCCAGCACCCCGGGGCCGGTGCCCCAGGTGAGGTGGAACCGCGGGACCGAGTTTCCGTGCCCGTCGGCGAGGTGCCCGCCGCGCTCGGCCCAGCCGACGACCGGCAGCCAGCGCACCCCCTGCTCGTGCAACCAGGACCGCTTCTCACCGGCGGCGAAGTGCACGTACGCGGTCGCCCACTGCCGGGCCCAGAAGTCCTCGCCGATCGGGTCGTCGACACCCCGCTCGAAACCGGCCGAGCCCAGCCAGTCCGACAGCGCCAGGTCGAGCGAGTCGGTGATCCCGGTGCGCCGCTGCTCGGGTGTGTCGACCAGGAACAGCCCGCCGAGCGACCAGAACGCCTGCCCACCCAGGTTCTGCTCCGGTTCCTGGTCGAGCACCAGCACCGAACGTCCGGCGTCGGCGAGCTCGGCTGCGGCGACGAGACCGGCGAGCCCGGCTCCGATCACGATGACATCGGCGTCCATGGCCGCGATCCTGCCGGACATCCCTACCCACGGGTAGGGTCTGGCGGCATGTCCCCGAGCGATCCGGACGACGCGCGCGAGGCCCTCTGCACCTGGTCCCGCCGGATGGTGCGGGACGGCCTGGTCGTCGGCACCTCCGGGAACCTGTCGCTGCGCTGCGGCGAGCTGATCGCCGTTACACCGTCCGGTGTGGACTACGAGACGATGACGCCCGCCGACGTCGTGCTGGTCAGCCCGGAGGGCACCGTGGTCGACGGTGTCCGGGCCCCGACCAGCGAGCTCGCCCTGCACCTCGCGGCGCAGGCCCGGCCCGGCACCTCCGCGGTGGTGCACACGCACTCGCCGGCCGCGGTGGCGCTGTCGCTGCTCCGTGACCACGTCCCGCCGGTGCACTACCAGATCGCGATGTTCGGCGGCACGGTGCGGGTCGCGGACTACGCCCCGTTCGGCAGCGACGAGCTGGTCGCGAACGCCGTCGCCGCGCTCGGCGACGGCAGCGCGGTGGTGCTCGGCAACCACGGGACGCTCGTGCTCGGCGAGCACCTCGGCGCCGCCTACGACGGTGCGCGGCAGCTGGAGTGGCTGTGCGACGTCTGGTTGCGGGCCCGTACGGCAGGTGAGCCGCGGCTGCTGTCCGAGGCCGAGATCAGTGAGGCGATGCGGCGATTCGCGGCGCAGAAGCGGACGGTGCGGGACTCCACGCCCGGCTCTCGGTGACGATCGCGGTCACCAGCTCGTGCGGGGTGACGTCGAACGCCGGATTGTAGACGGGAGTCCCGGGCAGGGTCATGAGCGTGCCGCCGTGCTCGCGGACCTCGTCGGCGCCGCGCTCCTCGACCACGATGTCCGCGCCGGTGGCGGTGTCCGGGTCGATCGTCTCCTCCGGGGCGACGATCACGAACGGGATCCCGGAGCGGGCGGCCGCGCAGGCCAGCATGTAGGTGCCGATCTTGTTGGCGACGTCTCCGTTGGCGGCGATCCGGTCGGCCCCGGCGAACACCACGTCGACCCGGCCGGTGGCGATCGCGGCCGGTCCCGCCGAGTCGACGCACAGTCGGTGCGGCACCCCGGCCCGCTGCAGCTCCCACACGGTCAATCGGGCACCCTGCAGCAGCGGGCGGGTCTCGCAGGCGAGCACCTCCTCGAGCACGCCGTCGGCGTGCAGCGCCAGGATCGCGCCGAGCGCGGTGCCACCGGGGCCTGCGGCGAGCGGGCCGGTGTTGCAGACGGTCAGCGCGCGCAGCGGCCGGTCGGGGCAGCGCTCGCGCACCAGGTCGGCGGCCCGCCGGGTGGCGGCGGCGTTGATCGTGGCGGCCTCGTCGGCGACCGCCCGTGCGGCGGCGAGAACACCGGCGGGGGATTCTTCGAGGGCCGCGAGTGCGCGCCGGACGCCGATCGACAGCGGCACCGCGGTCGGCCGCGCGGTCGCGATCCGCTGCGCGTCGGCCCGCACCGCGGCCCGGGCGTCCGCGGTGCCGGTGCCGTGCAGGTGTGCGGCGAGCGCGACCCCGTAGGCGCCGGTGATCCCCAGGCTGGGTGCCCCGCGCACGGCGAGCGACCGGACGGCGTCGATCACCCCGTCGACGGTGCCGAGGTGCAGGTACTCGGTGCGCTGCGGCAGCGCCCGCTGGTCCAGCAGGACGACGGCCGGGCCGCCCTCGGTCTCGTCGGCCCAGTCCACGATCCGCATCCGCCGACGGTACCCGCCCCGTGATCCGTAATCGGGAACCGGAACGGTCGCTGACCGAACGTCTCGGTTCCCGATTACGGATCATCAGCGGATGGGACGCTCAGGCCCCGGTCTGCGGTGCTCGCCGGGGCCCGGGGTGCTGGAGCGTCGCGGCGGCGGGTGATCACGGATCGGGAACCGGAGCAGTCGCTGACCGAACGTCTCGGTTCCCGATTGTGGATCATCGACGATGGGGTGCCCAGGCCGCGGTCTGCGGTGCTCGCCAGGGCCCGAGGTCCCGGAGCAGCGTCCCGACGGGTGCACCTCGACAGGGATCAGGCGGGCGGGGCGAGGCGGTAGACGGCGCCGGCGTCGTCGTCGGTGATGTAGACGGCGCCGTCCGGGCCGGAGACGGCGGCCACCGGGCGTCCCCAGCGTGCTCCCGACGGGTCCTGGAACCCGCCGACCAGGGTCTGCTGCGCGCCCATCCGGCCGTCGGCGTAGGGGAAGAAGGAGACCTCGGGTGCCCGGGGCGGGTCGGCGTTCCACGATCCGTGCACCCCGGCGAGCGCGCCCTCGGCGTACGGTTCGGGGAGCTCCCCGGAGGTGAACGCCAGGCCGAGCGGGGCGGAGTGCGCGGGGAATGCCTGCTCCATCGCCGGCAGCGTCGCGCAGTCGAGCTCCCGGCCACCGGGGTTGAGCTCGGCGTCGGCCACCATCGGCACGTCGGTGAGGTCCTGTGGGCTGCCCTGCACCCCGGGCTGGGTGTCCGGGTCCGGGTTGCAGTAGGGCCAGCCCAGGTTCCGGCCGGCGGTGAGCCGCGCGAGCGGTTCCGCCGGATGCGCGGTGACGTACTGGTTGATCACCTCACCGAACGACGAGCCGGACGCGTCGCCGTATGGCTGGTCGTAGGGGTAGGGGACGTTGTCGCGGCCGTTGACCGCGGTCCAGACGGCGCCGTCCGGGGCGACCGCCAGGCCGGTGCCGTTGCGGACGCCGACCGCGAACGGCTCGACCGGCCCGCCACCGGGCGGGATCCGCAGGATCGACGCGCGCGGCGGCGTCGCGGTGAGGTCCTCGACCGAGATGTTGCCGGTGGAGCCGATCGAGACGTAGAGCGCGCCGTCCGGTCCGGCGGCGACCGACTTGAGCTCGTGGCCGTAGGCGCCGCGCAGGTCCGGGCTGTTGGCGTCCGGCAGGTCGTCGGCGACGACGCGCGGATCGGTCGCGGCACCCGCGTCGTAGGCGTAGGAGACGACCCGGTTGCTCTCGGCGACGTGCAGCGTCGAGCCGTCCGGGGAGAACGCCAACCCGTGCGGCTGGGTGAGCCCCTCGAGCAGGGTGCGCTGCGCACCGTCGGGACCCAGGACGAGTACCCGGCCGTCGTCCGGGACGGAGACGAGTAGGTTCCGATCGGGGGTCCACACGGCCAGCCTGGCGTTCGGCACCCGCGCGAACACCGAGAGCGTCCACCCCTCCGGGACGAGTGCCTCCCGCGGCTGGTCCAGCGGTGCCGCGGCCATCCCGTCCGGGACGCCGAGCGGGACCGGCACCAGCTCCGCCGCCGCGGCGGCGACCGGGGCCTCGTTGCCGGACACGGCGTTGGTCACCGGGTTCGGGCCGGTCCCGCAGGCCGCCAGCAGGGGCAGGACGGTCAGCGCGGCGAGCCACGCACGACACAACGGTGCAGTCCGCATCAACCGGACGGTACGGGCAGTGCGGTTCCGCTGCGCGGCGGCCCGCAGGGGCGCAGGATCGGCGGATGCGCCTGACCCTGCACGCCCGCGGCCCGCAGCCCGCCGACGAGGTGTGGGAGCGCTACGCGGTTCCGTCCCGCTGGCCGGACTGGGCGCCCTGGATCACCGGGGTGGACTGCCCGGACGACCGGATCCGCACCGGATCGACCGGCGTGGTGCGCGGCCCGCTCGGTGTGCCGGCCGCGCGGTTCACGGTCACCGAGCTGGACGAGCGGCTCGGCACCTGGGCGTGGGACGTCGGGCTCGGCCCGGTCCGGTTGTCGCTCGATCACGGCGTGCGGCCGTCCGGCGGCGGCAGCCGGACCTGGCTCACCATCGAGGGCCCGGCCGCCGCCGTCCTCGGTTACGCGCTGCCGGCGCGGGTGTCGCTGGAGATGCTGGTGCGGCGCGCGGTCTGACCGATGTGCGCCAGCGCCAGCGTCGCGAAGCGCTCCGGCACCTCGATCTGCGGCATGTGCCCGACCCGGCCGAACACGTGCGTCGTCACCTGGGGCAGTTCGCGGGCGGCGGCCCGGAGCTGGGACACCGGCAGGATCAGGTCGCGCTCACCCCAGACGACCAGGGTCGGTTTCGGTGCCTTCGCCGCGGCGGAGAGCAGCGCGCTGCGCCACCCGGCCCGCACCCCGCGCACGGTGCCGAGCTCGGTGATCATCTCCAGGAAGGTCTGCGCGAACTCGGGCCGGGCGGCGATCTCCAGGGCCCGCGTGACCCGCTCCTCGGTGACCAGCGACCGGTCCACGAACAGCGACCGCTCGGTCTGCCGGGCGGCGCGGGCGTCCATCCGCCCGAGCAGGAACCGGCCCAGCAGCGGCACGCCGAGCACCCGCAGTGCGGGTGTCACCTCGGTGCCGAACCCGGCCGGGTCGGCGAGCACCAGGGTGGCGACCCGGTCCGGTGCCCTGGTGGAGAGCAGCAGCGCGACCGCGCCACCGAGCGAGTTGCCCATGACGTGTGCCGGCCGGGTCTCGCCGAGCGCGTCCAGGGTGGCCAGTGCGGTGTCGGCGAGCTTCGCCAGCGTCGCCGGGCCGTGCACGCGGTCGGAGTAGCCGAACCCGGCGAGGTCCGCGGCGATCACCCGGTACCCGGAGAGCAGCTCGTGCTGCTGGTCCCAGTCCTCCAGGCTGCGGCCGATGCCGTGCAGCAGCAGGACGGGCTCGCCCGCCGGGTCACCGGACTCGCGGATCCGGATCCGGACGCCGCCGGCGTCGACGTAGCGGGTCATCGGGCACCCGCCGTCCGCTGCGTGCGCCCGGCCGAGCCGAGCAGCCGGGACAGCAGCCGCAGGCCGTTGACCGGGGCGAGCCGGGCCAGCGCGTCGGGGACCTTCGCGCTGATCCCGATCAGCAGCCGCGGGCGGCGCTTCTCGATGGCCTCGACGATCTGCTCGGCGGCCCGGTCGGCCGGGAACGTCAGCAGCTTCTGGAAGTCCCGCTTGCCCTTCGCCGCCTCGTCGGCCGGAATGTTGACGCCGACCCGCGCCGACTCGGCGATCCCGGTCGCGATGCCGCCGGGGTGCACGGTGGTGACCGTGGTGCCGGCCTGGGCGAGCTCGCCGCGCAGCACCTCGGAGAACCCGCGCAGCGCGAACTTCGACGAGCAGTACGCCGACTGGCCGGGCGGCGCGATCAGCCCGAACAGGCTGGAGACGTTGACGACGTGCCCGCCGGGACGTGCGGTGAGCGCGGGCAGCAGGGCGTGCGTGAGCCGGACCGGGGCCCGGAAGTTGACGTCCATCACCCAATCGAACTCGTCGATCGTGAGCCGGGCGAAGTCGCCGCCCAGCGCGACGCCCGCGTTGTTGACCAGCAGCCGGATCTCGGGATGCCCGGCGCGGATCCGGCCGGCGAGCGCGTCGACCGCGTCGCGATCGGCCAGGTCGACGGTCTCGGTGGTCACCGACAGTCCGGGGTGAGCGGCGCGGATGCCACCGGCGACCGCGTCGAGCTTCGCGCCGTCGCGGTCGACGAGTACCAGGTCGCTGCCGCGCTCGGCGAGCAGCCGGGCGACGTGCGCTCCCATGCCGCCGGCCGCGCCGGTGACCACGGCGGTGCCCTCGGCGAAGCGGAACGGGGTGCGGCTCATGACGCGAGCTCCTTCACGGTCGGGGTGTCGGCGGCGATCCCGGCCTCGGACGGCGTGGTGACCGCCGCCGAGCGCTGCCCGACCGCTGACACCGGGGTCAGCAGCATGTCCTTCTCCAGATCGGCCCGGCCGAGCCCGATCGCGTCGAGGAAGAAGTTCTGCCGCAGCCGCCACGGGTCCTTGCGGCCCTGGCGCGGGAACAGGTGCTCGGAGCGCTTGACGTAGCCGGAGGCGAGATCGAGCAGCGGCCGGTCCGGCGACACGGTCGGCGCCGGCGTCGCGACCGCGATCCGGCGGCGGTCCATGTGCGCCAGCAGCCGGGGGACGTAGCGGGCGACCAGATCGGCCCGCAGCGTCCAGGACGCGTTGACGTAGCCGATGCAGAACGCCAGGTTCGGCACGCCGGAGAGCATCAGGCCGCGGTAGGTGACGGTCTTGCCGATGTCGACCTGCTCGCCGTCCACCCGGATCGTCATGCCGCCCAGTGGCTTCAGCGACAGCCCGGTGGCCGAGACGATGACGTCGGCCGGAAGCTCCTCGCCCGAGCGCAACCGGATGCCGGTCTCGGTGATCCGGTCGATGTGGTCGGTGACGACCGAGGCGTCGCCGGAGCGGATCGACCGGAAGAAGTCGCCCTCCGGGACCACACAGAGGCGCTGGTCCCACGGCTCGTAGGACGGTGTGAAGTGCTGGTCGACGTACGCCTCGTCCTTCAGGAACCGCATGGCCAGGCCACGCAGCACCTTCTTCACCCGCTCCGGGCGGCGCCGCGCGAGCTGGTAGAAGCTCTGGGTGAGCGCGACGTACTGGTAGCGCAGGATCGTGTGCGCGAGCTTCGCGGGCAGGAACCGCCGGAGCCGGTCGGCGACCGGGTCGTGGCTGGGCAGCACGGTCAGGTACGACGGCGAGCGCTGCAGCATCGTGACGTGCTCGGCCTGCGCGGAGAGCGAGGGGATCAGCGTGACCGCGGTTGCGCCGGACCCGATCACCACGACCCGCTTGCCGGTGCAGTCGAGGTCCTCCGGCCAGAACTGCGGGTGCACCCAGGTGCCCGCGAAGTCCTCGCGGCCGGGGAACTCGGGCTGGTAGCCCTGGTCGTAGTCGTAGTAGCCCGAGCACATGAACAGGAATCCGCAGGTGTAGCGGCGGGGCCCGTCCGCGGTCTCGGTGTCGACCGTCCAGCGGGCGGTCGAGGAGTCCCACGACGCGCCGACGACCTTGGTCCCGAACCGGATCCGGTCGCGGACGCCGAACTGGTCGGCGGTCTCGCCGATGTAGCGGCGGATGTCGGCGCCGTCGGCGATGGACTTGGGCTCGCGCCACGGCCGGAACGGGTAGGCCAGGGTGAACATGTCCGAGTCCGACCGGATGCCCGGGTAGCGGAACAGGTCCCACGTGCCGCCGAGGTTCTCCCGGCCCTCGAGGATCGCGTAGTCCTTGCCGGGGAGCTCCTGCTGCAGGCGGCAGGCGGCTCCGATACCGGACAGGCCGGCACCGACGATGATCACGTCCCGGTGCTCGGTCCGGTCGGGGTTGCTGGGCTGTGTCCCGGAAGTCACGGGATGGCCTCCCTGTCGTGGTCGTCTGCGCTGACTGGCCCTCGCCGGCCGCTGCCGACTGCTGTTCGTCGTCGATCCTGCCTGAAACCTACCGCGGGTAACTTGACCTCACGCGACAACAACTTAACCTCAGGCGCCATGGGGACGGGATCACTCACCCGGGCGAGGGCGCTGCGCGGCCTGCCCGAACTGATCGGCGAGCTGGGGGGCGACGGGCCCGCGATGTTCGCCCGGTTCCGGATCCCGGTCGCCGCGGTGGACGGTGCCGATCCGGACGCGCTGGTCCCGACCCGCTCGGTGGCACGCGTCCTGGAGACCGCCGCCGGCGAGCTGTCCTGCCCGGACCTGGGGCTCCGGCTCGCCGAACGACAGGGTCCGGAGATCCTCGGCCCGCTCGCCGTCGCCGTGCAGAACTCGGCGACCCTCGGCGCCGCGCTGGAGTGCGCGTCGCGCTACCTGTACGTGCACAGCCCGGTGCTGACGGTCGGCTCGGTACCCGACCCGGAGGACGCGCCGGGGGTGACCGGGCTGGAGTACGGCAGCACCGATCCGATGCCGCCACAGGTCGCCGATCTGGGCGTCGGTGTGCTGCACCGGATCGTGCGGCTGCTGGCGGGCGGGGCCTACGGCCTGCGGTCGGTGCACCTGCCGCACCCGCGGCTGACCGCACCCGAGCGCTACCGGGCCTTCTTCGACGCCGAGGTCCGCTTCGACCGGCCGGCCGCGGTGCTGCGGGTCCCCGCCGACCTGGTCCGGCGGCCGCTCGCCGGTGGCGACGAGACCGTGCGGGCGATCGCGATCGACTACCTGGAGACGCATTTCGACCGGCCGGGCCGGACGGTCGCCGATCGGGTCCGGACCGCCGTCGACCGGTCGCTGGGCAGCGGGCCGGTCCGGGTCGGCTCGGTCGCGCGGCTGCTGCGGGTGCACCCGCGCACCCTGCAACGGCATCTCGCGGCCGAGGACACGACCTTCGAGCGGATCGTCGACGAGGCGCGCCGGGATCTGGCCGAACGCCTGATCACCCGCACCGACCTGCCGTTCAGCCAGGTGGCTGGGATGGTCGGGCTGGCCGAGCAGTCGGCGCTCACCCGCTCGTCGCGGCGCTGGTTCGGCAGCCCGCCCCGGGAGCTCCGGCGGCAGGCCTGACGCGCGCTCAGGATGTGCGGGTGCGCATCTCGTAGCGCCGCTCGGCGTAGTCCAGGTCGTCGCGCCACAGCTTCGTGGCGGCGGCGGCCATCGCCGGCCGGATCGCCGGGGCGAGCCGGGACGCGACCGCGAATCCCGGCCGGTCCGATCCGGCGACGACGGCCTCGACCACCGAGGTCCGCGGCCGTCCGTCGCGGCCGGGGCCACGCGGTGTCGCGTGCGTCTCGACGACGCTGCCCAGGCCCTCGCCGTCCACGATCCGCATCACGACGGTGCGCGGCTCCGGGCAGACGAACTCGGCCTGTACCGGCACCCCGATCCGCGGTCCGACCTTGAAGGTGACGGTCACCAGGAACCGGTCGTCGGCCTCGGTCACGTCGGTGACCGCAGGCGCGGAGACGACGTCGAGCCGCTGGAACGAGTACGGGTGGAACCACGCCCCGTGCCACGGGTCGAGCCGGTTGGCGACGATGTCCTCGGGCTCGCAGATCCCGGTCAGCGTGGTCACCGCGTCCAGCGTGCGCCCGGCCGGGCGGGCCGGGACCACCGGGGCGTCGGTCGGCTCCTCGCCGCCGATCTCGTCGAGCCGGACCCAGACCAGCACGCCGTCGTCGTGTGCGGGGAAGGGGACCCAGCCCGGGCCGGAGCGGGGGCCCAGGCGCAGCCCGTGCCACCGGCACACCAGCTCCCCGCAGTCGACGGCGGCCAGCGCCATCGGGGCGCCCAGGTGCGGGCAGGCACCCGGGCCGACCCGCACCGTCCCGGCGGTGTCCCGCCAGGCGACGAGCTCGGTCCCGCCGATCCGGCTGCCGAACGGCCGGTCCGCCCGGACCTCCCGGGACGAGGCGAGCACGAACCAGTTGCCGGACGGCCGGGCCTGGGCCCGCTCCAGCGCGGCGGAGATCAGCTTGGGATCGGCCCCGGCGTAGGTGGGCTGCTGGCGTGCCCAGTCCGACGGCGGCAGCGGCTGCAGCGGCCAGCCCGCGGGCCAGCGGCGCGAGATCCGGGACATCAGGCTCATGACGGGTTCCTTCGCAGGGGGATCAGCGGGAGCGCATCGCGTACTCGGCGGCGCGGCGCAGCGGGCCGAACCGGCCACGGGTCGGGACGGTCTCCAGCGGGTGACCGGCGAGTCCCCAGCCGGCGAGCAGCCGGTTCGCCGCCAGCCAGCCGGTGCTCGCCGCACGTTCCATCAGGGCGACCGGCAGATCGACCCGGATGCCGTCACCGGCCAGCACCAGGCCGTCGACGGGGGTGACGACGCCCGGTCGTCGTGCGAAGTCGCCGAGCCCGAACATCGGGCAGTCCCGGCGCCACTGCACCAGCTCCCCGACGGCGCGGGCGCCTGCGGTCTCCGGGTAGATCGCGTGCAGCCGGGCCAGGCAGCGGCTGCGCAGATCGGCCGTCCAGGAGGCCTCGTCGAACCCGGTGGGGACGGTCGCGGAGTAGGCGTGCAGCTCGACCACCGATCCACCGGTGCGCGCCGCCCAGCTCGCGGCGTCGTGCTCGTAGCGGTCGAGCACCGAGATGTTGTCCAGCGGGTCCAGCCCGCCGGTTCCCAGGAACGGCGGCCGGTCCGCGCGGACCGGGCGGTCCAGCCAGAGCCGGTACACCAGGAACGGCGGTGCGCTGCCCAGGGCGGCGATGTCGTCGCGCCAGGCGGGCAGTGCGTCCGGCCCGGCAGGCAACGGGTCGACGGAGCCGAGATCGGAGGCGGCGACGATCTCCCGCAATCCGGGCACGTCGGTCGCCAGAACCACCGCGTCCACCTCGGTACCGCCGGACGAATGATTCACGTGGAACCGTCCACTCCCGACATCGCGCTGCACCGAGGAGGCGAGCGTGCCGGTCCGGAAGCTGACGCCGCGGGCGATCAAGTAGTGCCGCAACGGTTCCCAGAGAGCGGTGTCGAAGCCGTCGTCGGGCACGTCGAACATCAGCCCCTCGGACGAGCCGAGGAAGTAGATGTGGAACATCGTCGCGAGCTCGGCGGCCGACATCGTCGACGGCGGTGCGAAGAAGCTGCGGGAGAAGACCTCGAACGCCAGGTGCCGGGCCGCCGGCGGGAAGTTGATCGACTCGAGGAAGCTCTGCGCGTCGACGTGGTCGAGCGCCTCGTAGATCCCTGGCACCGATACCGCGGCCAGCGGCGCGGCGGCGCGTGGATCGAGCCCGGCCAGGTCGCGCGGGCGGAACGTGGGGCTGCGCAGCGCGAACAGCACGGCGTTCCACGGGGGAGTGCGGGGCAGCCCGCGGAAGGTGTCGCGCCGGCCCTCGGCGTCGATCAGCGGGTAGTCGTCGAGCGCGACCAGCCTGCGCAGGCCCGGATCGGCGCGCCGGAGCAATGCTCGCAGGTTGTAGTACTGCCGGAAGAACGCGTGGAAGCCGCGGCCCATCGACACCGCCGTGCCGTCGGGCAGCCGGTCCGACCAGGCGCCGACCCGGCCGCCGAGGTACGGCTCGCGCTCCAGGACCTCGACGACGACGCCGCGCTCGGCGAGCCCGGTCGCGGCGGCCAGTCCGGCGATCCCGCCGCCGACCACGGCGACCCGCGGGCGCCGCCCGAGCACTCCGGCGTCGCCGTGCCCGTCCGCAGGCGGATGCACGACCCGGCGGGGGTCGACGGGCGCGACGCTCATCGGCGGGTTCCCAGCACGGTGTGCACGACGCCGTTCTGCCAGCCGGTCATCGTCTCGGAGTGGACGGCGTCGAAGCCCGCGGTGCGCAGCCGGTCGCGCAGCCGCCCGATGCCGTCGAAGGTGTTCACGCTGCGCCACAGGTGCCGGTAGAGCGCGGTTTCGCCGGTGGTCAGCCGGCCGAGCGGGACGATCACACCCCAGCAGACCGCGTGCCAGACCGCTCTGGCCCGCGGCGAGTCGGCGACCGAGTACTCGTGCAGGGCGAGCACCCCGCCGGGCCGGAGCAGGTCGTGGAAGCGGCGCAGCTGGGCGTCCGGGTCGTCGAGGTTGCGCAGCAGGTAGGCGGCGAGGATCCCGTCGAAGGGACCGTGCACCCCGGCGTCGGCGAGCGCCTCCGCGGTGGAGTGCACGAACCGCACCGACGCCGGCCACGGCTTCGAGCGGGCCCGGGTGAGCATCCCGGCAGAGGCGTCGACGGCGACGATCTCGGCGCGCGGTGCGGCCGCCAGCAGCGCCGCGGTGGAGGCTCCGGTGCCGCAGCCGGCGTCGAGCAGCCGCAGGCCTGCGCCGTCGCGGGGGAGCCGCATCCGGGCCGCCGAGGCGCGCAGATGCTCGTGGTAGCCGGGGTTCATGCCGACCAGCCGGTCGTAGTCGCCCGCGCCGTCGTCGAAATGGGTGGGGACCTCGTGGCGTGGCAGGCCGGCCCGGCCGACGGTCCCGGTGCGGGCGGTTCCGGTGCTGGAGTGATCGGTGTGCTCGGCCATGCGCCGGAGCGTAGAACCGGACGCCGGCGGCGGCGCGCCGGGGGAGCGGCGGGACGGACGCGGGCCGGCCGGGTACGGCACCGTGCTCAGGAGGCCCGGTCGGCGCAGCGCACCGCCATCGCGCGCAGCACCCCGGCGACGTCGTCGCCGAGCCTGCCGTCGGCGACCGCACCGTCGACCAGCCGCAGCGCACCCTGGACCCGGGTGCCGATCAGCTCGTCGATCCGGCGGCGGGCACCGGTGGACTCGATCAGCGCACGGGCGGCCGCGACGTCGACCGGGCCACCGCCCTCCCGGGCGCTGTCGGTACCGCCCTCCCGGGCGCTGTCGGCACCGCCGTCGCCGTTCTCAGCACCGGACCCGCCGGACCCGCCGTTGTCGGAGCCGAGCAGCAGCGCGTCCAGCCGGGCCCGGGTGTGCGGTTCGGCCAGCTCCCGGGCGAGCACCACCAGGCTGGTGGCCTTGCGCTCGGTCAGGTCGTCGCCCGCGGACTTGCCGGTGGCGCCGGTGCCGAAGACGCCGAGCACGTCGTCGCGCATCTGGAACGCCTCGCCGATCATGGTTCCGTAGTCCCCGAGCAGGGTCAGCAGCTCCTCGTCGGCCCCGGCCATCGCGGCACCGAGCTCCAGCGGGCGCCGGACGGTGTAGTTGCCGGATTTGCGGCGCAACACGTCCATCACCTCGTCCAGGTCGGGGACCCGGCGGGCGTCGTTCACCAGGTCCGCGAACTGCCCGACCGCGAGCTCGGAGCGCATCGCGTCGTAGCGTGGCCAGCCGCGGTCGAGGACCTCGGCCGGCAGGCCGCTCTCCCGCATCGCCTGCTCGGCCCACACCAGGCAGAGATCACCGAGCAGCACGGCCGCCGACTCGCCGAACCGGTCCGCGCTGCCGGACATGCCCTGCTCGCGATGCCAGCCGGCGAGCTGGACGTGCACGGTGGGGCGGCCGCGGCGCAGCTGCGAACCGTCCATCACGTCGTCCTGGATGAGGGCGAAGGCGTGCAGCAGTTCGAGACCGGCGAACGCGCCCAGCGCGCCGGGGGAGTCGGGCGCCGCAGCCCGCCAGCCGAGGTAGCCGAACATCGACCGCAGGTACTTCCCGCGCCCGACGAAGTCGGCGAGCACGCCGGAGACGAACTCCGAGCCCGGCACCGAGTGCACGTGCTCGGCGCAGCGCCGCCGGACGATGTCCGCCACGTGCGCGTGCACCCGCCGGCGGATCTCCTCGGGCCAGCCCGCGCCCGGTGCCACGTGCACGACATGCTCCCGCTGCCTGGTGGTTCCCGTCTCGACGGCCATCGCCACGCCTCCTGTCGGCCGGTCGGTCGCCCCGGACGGGGTCCGGGCACGGCGGGTGCCCGCCGGGTCGTCCGAGCCTATGGGCGACAGCGTGATCGTGCCCGGCGGCCACCGGATCGGGCGAGACTGCCGGTCAGCCGCACCCGCTCCGCGAGGCGCTGTGGATCCTGGCCGAGCGCGACGTCGTCACCATCGTCCCGAACCGTGGTGCACGGGTGAACGGCCGGTCGCTGGCTCGCGAACGCGAGCATCGAGGATTGCGAGATCACCCGCGACCGTCGCAACACGCTGCTGCGCGATGTCGCCGCCGCCGGCCGAGCAGCGGCCGGGGGTCAGCGCAGCCGCAGGAACGACCAGGCGGCCAGCCACACCGAGCCCGCGGTCAGTGCCATCGCGCCCGGGAGGTGCACGATCAGGCCGGGGATGGTCCCGAAGTAGCCCTGGACGAAGGTGAGGACGAAGACGACCGTCGCCACCACCGAGGGCCACCACGGGCCGCCGTTGCGGGTGCGCAGCCAGATCGCCGCGCCCGCGGTCAGGCCGGTGACGATGTGCAGCACGATCGAGCCGGCCGCGTGCGGTCCGACCGCTCCGCCGGTGAACAGTCCGGCCGCGGTCACGAACTGCCAGGTGATCACGGCGACCGAGGCCACCGCGAGCACGCGCAGCGCCAGCACGGGCGCGGCCGACGCGCTGTCGGGGGCCACGTGGCGGTTCTGGGTGGACATCTGACTCCCGGTCGGATCCGAGCGACGCCGGTCGCGGCGCCACAGGTGATCACCGAGTCTGCCCGGAAACGCCCCTCCGTGCACGAAACACGCCCCGGTGCCCGTTGTGCGGGCGGTGGTTTGCCCGGTCGCGTGACGGGAAGGCAGATGGGGATGCGAACCGACTGGATCCGACACCTGAACGACGACGACGGCCCCTTCGCGACGGTCGTCCTGGACGCCACCCACGACACCGCCGACGCCACCGAGCGGTACCGGCTGCGGTGGCGCGACCTGCGTGAGCGGCTGGCCGACGACGGTGCGGACGAGCGGACCCTCTCCGTGCTCGACGACGCGGTGGTGGATGCTCCCGCCCCGAGCGGCACGGCGGGCCGGGTGCTCGTCGCCGCCCCGGACGGTGTGCTGCTCGACCGGCACACCGAGGTGCCGCCGGAACGCGGCACCGCGACCTGGGGCCCGGTGCCCGAGCTGCTACCGGTCCTCGCCGCGGTCGGCGAGCAGGTCCCGACGGTGGTCGTCGCGATCGACAACACCGGCGGCGAGATCCGCGCAGTGGACGGCACCGTGGAGACCGTCGGTTCGGACTCGTCCGGCCCCGTGCACAAGGCCAACACGGCGGGCCCCGGCGAGGGCGGCGCGGACGCCCGGGTCGAGGAGACCTGGAAGCGCAACGCCCAGGCCGTCGCCGAGCGGGTCGACAAGCTGGTCCGGGGCGGAAACGCCGACCTGCTCGTGGTGGCCGGTGACGCGCCGGCCAGGGCCCGGCTGCGCGACGAGCTCGCATCCGCATCGGCCGAGATCATGGCCGAGATCGAGAATACCGGCGGCACCGTGCCCGAGCAGGTCGACGACACCGTGCGGGCGGCCGCCGACGAGGTCCGTGAGCGGCGCCGGTCCGCGGCGGTCGCCGGCTACGCGACGGCGTCCGGCCGCGACGGCGGGCTCGCCGTGACCGGTCTGGGCGACGTCGTCGCCGCGGCCAGGGCGCACGCCGTCGAGACACTGGTGATCGATCCGTCGTCGGTTCCCGGTACCGAGCTCCTGGTCGGCGCGGATCCGACGGCCGTCGCACAGAAGCCGGACGAGCTGCTCGACGACGGGCCGACGACGTCGGCGCCCGCGGTCGGCGTGCTGGTGCGGGCGGTCGCCGGGGCCGACGCCGGGATCGTGCTCGCGGCGCCCGGTGACGACGTGACGCTCGTCGACGGGCTCGGCGCCGTGCTGCGCTTCCCGATCGGCCCGGCCGCCTGACGACCGAGGCCCGCTCGCGTCCGGCCGTCGTCGTGGCTGGTCCCGGGCGGTTCGCCACCCCTGGGACCCCGCCCCTGGGACCCGGCCCCTGTGGCCGAGCCCTGTGGCCCACCCCTGTGTTGCTGCCCCGTCCCCGCCGGCCGCCGGGGCGGGGCGCGATCAGTTCCGGGACCGGTGCCGGCCGGTGCTCCCGTTCCGGGTGGGCCGCAGCAGCGCCCACGAACCGCAGGACCACAGCGCCCACAGCACGAACAGCGGCTGGAACAACAGCCGGGTCGCGCGGGCGGCGTCGGTGTCGAGCCCGAACGCCGCGGTGCCGGTCAGGTACTGCGACACGTTGCCGGGGAACACGATCACGAACAGTGCGGCCGCGGCGAGCCCGGCGACCGGCCGCCGCCGGGCCGGTGCGACGAGCAGCGCCGCGCCCAGCGCGATCTCCACCAGCCCGGACACCAGCACGATCGCGCCGGGCGCGGGCAGGAACGGCGGAACCTGGGCCAGGAACTCACCGGGCACGACCAGGTGCGCGATCCCGGCGGTCACCAGGAACGCGCCGAGCAACAGGCGGGCGACGGTGCGCAACCAGGCCATCGGCCGGGCCTCCGATGCGGGTGGGAAGGGTGTGAGTGGGCCGAACGTCACCCGATCGTCTCATCGCGACGTCGTCGCTGCTCGAACCGGGTGAACTCGAGGGCACCGCGATTTCCGCCGGCGGCAGCGGGGTACTTCCGTGGCGTCACGATCCACGGCGGAGCCGGGTGCTGGGGAGCCTTCCGGCTCCGCTGATCTCACGGTCCGGGGCGCGGCCGATCGGGGATGGTCGCGCTCCGGACCTTTCTCATGCGGATCCTCGGCGGAACCGCTCGTGCAGCAGCCGTACCTGCGGCGCGAGATCCGGATCGGGCCCCTCCACCCGGATCCCGGGTGCCACGTCCGACACCGGCAGCGGCCGGACCGGGCCGGGCGCCGCGCCGAGCTCCTGACGCCAGGTGCTCAGCTGCGCGGTCGAGCTGGCGTAGACGATCCGCCCGAGCCCGGCCCAGGCGTGCGCGGCGGCGCACATCGGGCAGTGCTCGCCGGAGGTGTAGACGGTCGCCGCGGCCCGCTGGGCGGGGGTGAGCAGCTCGGTCGAGCGCCGGGCCAGCGCGAACTCCGGATGCTGCGTCGGGTCGCCGCCGGACACCCGGTTGCGGTCCTCGGCGACGGCCGTCCCGGAGCCGTCGACCAGTACCGAGCCGAACGGCTCGTCACCGGCGAGGAGCGCCTGCTCGGCCAGCTCGACGCACCGCCGCAGGTGTGTCCGATCGCGCTCGTCCATCGCCCCGCCCGTCCTGTGTCGATCGCCGTCCGGGCTCCGATGGTAGGCGGGTCCGCGGGAGTCCGTGGCGGGTCGCCGGGCGCCGGTGACGGGTGGCTGGACGCGGCCCGGCGACGGCATACCCTGTAGTGATGGAACAGCCCGGACTCGTTGCGCCGCGGGCGCTCGACGAGCAGCTCTGCTTCGCGCTGCACTCGGCCTCGCGGGCGATGACCGGGTGCTATCGGCCGGTGCTCGACGAGATCGGGCTCACCTACAGCCAGTACGCGGTGCTGCTCGTGCTCTGGGCGGAGGAGAGCATCCCGCAGCGGGAGCTGGGGGAGCGGATGTATCTCGACAGCGGCACGCTCTCGCCGTTGCTGACCCGGCTGGAGAGCCGCGGCCTGATCACCCGGGCCCGCCGCCCCGACGACGAGCGGACGGTCCAGATCTCGCTCACCACGGAAGGGGCGGCGCTGCGGGAACGGGCGGCCGTCGTGCAGGACCAGGTGGTCCGGACCACCGGGATGTCGAGCGAGGAGATCGTTGCGCTGCGCGACGACCTGCAGCGGCTCGCGGCCCGGCTGCGGGCCGGGGCCGACGGCGGCCCGGCCCGGCCCGATCCCGGCACCGACTGATCCCGGCCACCCACTGATCCCAGCGCGAGCTGATCCCGGCCCGGCCTGATCCCGGCACGAACCGATCCCGGCGCGGGGCGGTCCGGTGGGCGTTCCCGCAACGGTATATGCTTGCCGATAGGCAATAACATCGGCGGCAACGAACTGGAGCGCGATGAGCGGCCTCGATCCCGACGAGCTCGTCCGGCTGCGGGTGGTCCTCGCCCGGATCACCCGGGGACTGGACCGGCACTCCCGCGGTTCCGACCTGACCCGCACCCAGGTGTCGGTACTCGGCACGGTGGTGGTCCGGGGCCCGATCGGAATGGGCGAGCTCGCCGGGCTGGAGGGGCTCAACCCCACGATGCTGTCCCGGCTGGCCGGCAAGATGGAGGCCGCCGGGCTGCTGGTCCGCGACACCGACCCGGCCGACGGGCGGGCCGTGCGGGTCGCCGCCACCGAGGCCGGGATCGCCGAGCACACCCGTCAGCGGGAGGAACGCGCCCGGTTGCTCGCCGAGCACGTCGACGGGCTCCCGGACGGCCACGCCGAGGGGCTGCGCGCGGCGCTTCCGGCACTCGAGGCCCTGGCGGGCTCGCTCCGAGCTTCCCGGTGAGCGCCCGGACGGCGCTGCGGTCGTACTCGGCACGGACCTTCTCGTCGCTGTCCGGGCGCAACTACCGGCTGTGGTTCGGCGGCCAGTCGATCTCCATGATCGGCACCTGGATGCAGTCGATCGCCCAGTCCTGGCTGGTCTACGAGCTGACCGGGTCGGCGGCCGTGCTCGGCACGGTCGTCGCCGTGCAGACCCTGCCCACCCTGCTGGTCGGTCCCTACGCCGGGGTCTGGGTGGACCGGCTGGACCGCAGGCGGCTGATGATCGGCCTGCAGACGCTGATGGGCCTGCAGGCGCTCGCGCTGGCCGTCCTGACGCTCACCGGCACCGTCGTGCTCTGGCACGTCTACCTGCTCGCCGCGGTACTCGGCCTGAACAAGGCGTTCGAGAACCCGGCCCGGCAGGTGTTCGTGCACGAGCTGGTCGGGCCGGACGACCTGCGCAACGCCGTCACCCTGAACTCGGTACTGGTGAACGCCGCCCGGGCGATCGGCCCGGCGGTCGCCGGGCTGGTCATCGTGGCCGGCGGGACCGGCGTCTGCTTCGCGGTGAACGCGGCCAGCTTCGTCGCCGTGGTGGCCTCGCTGCTGCGGCTCGACGTCTCCGCACTCACCCCGAGCGAACCCACGCCGCGGGCGCCCGGCCAGCTGCGCGCCGGGCTGGCCTACGTCCGGCGCAGCCCGGAGCTGAGCGTCCCGCTGGTGATGATGGCGCTCGTCGGCTGCCTGGCCTACGAGTTCCCGGTGGTGCTGCCGGTCGTCGCCTCCGAGACGTTCGGCGGTGACGCGGGCACCTACGGCTACCTGACCGGTGCGATGGGGGCCGGTGCGGTGGTCGGCGGCCTGATCGTCGCCGGGCGCGGGCGGACCGGGCTGCCCGCGCTGGTCCGGACGTCGCTGCTGTTCGGGCTGTCGATGGCGCTGGTGGCGGTGGCGCCGACGCTGTGGGTCGCGCTGGTGGCGATGGGCCTGGTCGGGATGAGCAGCGTCGCGTTCATGGCCGGCGGGAACAGCACCCTGCAGCTCGCATCGGACTCACACATGCGGGGCCGGGTGATGGCGCTGTGGTCGGTCGCGTTCCTCGGGTCGACCCCGATCGGCGGCCCGATCGCGGGCTGGGTGAGCGAACAGTTCGGTGGTCGCGGCGGGCTGGCGCTGGGCGCCCTGGCCTGCGTCGGCGCCGCCGCGATCGGCTGGGCGGCGAGCCGCCGGGCCGATCGCCGCGGATCAGCGGATCCGGCCACCGGTGGCGATGCGGAGGAGGTCCCGCGCGGTTCCCTGCGGTGAGGTGCCCTGCTGCCAGACGGCGCGGAACTCCCGGGTCAGCTCGACCCCGTGCACCGGCACCTCGAGTAGGAGCCCGGTCGCGATGTCCGCGGCGACGACCATCCGGGGCAGCACCGCCGGGCCGTCCCCACCGCGGACGGCGGCCCGCACCGCGGCGTCGGCCGCCAGTTCCCGGATCGGTGCGGCGACCGGGGAGTCGCCGGCCGCGTCGCGCAGCGCCGCGTCGAGCACCGGCCGGGAGCCGGCCTCGGGCCGCCGGCTGACCAGCGGGGTCCCGGCCAGCCCGGCGCCGTCGATCCCGGGCCCGCCGGCCAGCGGATGCCCGGGTGGCACGACCAGGACCAGGGTGTCGCTCGCGACCGTGGTCGCGTGCAGCCCGTCCAGCGGGCCGCCGGTCTCGACGATCCCGACGACGGCGTCCCCGTCGCGGACCGCGGCCGCCGGGTCCGCGGTGTCGAGCAGGGTGATCCGCCCGCCCGGTCCGTCGCGCAGCTCCACCAGCCAGCCGGGGAGCAGCGACTCGGCTGCGGTCGGGCCGGCGGCGAGGACGACCGCGTCCGTGCCGTCGTCCGGCGGGCGCAGGGTGGCGACCGCGGCGTCCAGGTCGTGGGCCGCGTCGAGCACCGGGCCCGCCCACTCGACGAGCAGCACCCCGCGCGGGGTGAGCCTGCTCGACCGGCGCCCGCGCCGGCCGCGCTCCAGCACCGGGGTGCCGACCAGCTGTTCCACCGACCGGACGCGGGCCGTCGCGGCCTGCACGGACAATCCGAGTTCGTGTGCGGCGGTGCCGAGGTTGCCGGTGCGGGCGATCGCGACGAGCAGGGCGAGCCCGGTCAGGTCGGGGACGTGTACGGGTGCGGCCATTCCGATCAGCGTAGGCGGCGGCACCGCGGCCCCGGACGCCGGTGACGCCGGCGGGCCGGTGCGGCGCGCAATCGGCCGGGGACCGATCAGCGTCCGAACAGCCCGCGCAGGTAGGCGGCCTGACCGGCGTGCTGCAGATCGTCACCGAGCACGCTGACCAGCCGCGCGCCCAGGGTGACCCCCTCGCCGTAGGTGGGCGGCAGCACCCGGGCGAGATCGGCCTCGGTGATCGAGACCATGTGCGACACGGTCCTGGCGTGCACCGCAGCGCCGTACCCGGAGAGCAGCTCGGCGCTGGTGCGGACGGCGTCGACCTGCTCCCTGGTGTGCTGGTAGCCGGTCTCGTGCGGATCGAGTGCGAGCCCGAACCGCTCGACCCAGCCCTCGTCGATCCAGACCTGCCCGGTGCCGAACGCCTCGGCCAGGTGATCGTCCTGCACCCGCAGCAGGTGCCACACCAGCCAGCCGATCGGGTTGGCCGCTCCGTCGGCGCCGTCCGGGCGGCGGGCGAGATCGTCCTCGGTGAGCCCGTCGACGATCTCGTGCACGAGCTCGTCCACCCGGCCGAAGTGGTCGGTGAGCAGGTCGGCGGCGGTCAGTGTGTTCGTCATGAACACAGCTTCCCCCGCGATCCCTTCCGCATGCGGGCGCACGCCGCATAGCGTGGAGCCCGGTGACCGAGATCGAGAAGACCCACAGTGCCCACTGGGGCGTGTTCCGCGCCCGCTACGACGGCGATCGGCTGCGGGTGCGCCCGCACCCGGGCGACCCGGATCCGTCGCCGGTGCTGGACAACATCCCGGCCGCGGTCGCGCACCCGGCCCGGGTGGGGGCCCCGGCCGTCCGGCGCGGCTGGTGGGAACGCGGCCCCGGCCGTGATCCCGCACGCGGCCGGGACGACTACCTGACGGTGTCCTGGGACGCGGTGCTGGACCGGCTCGCCGAGGAGACCCACCGGGTCCGCACGACCCACGGCGACGCCGCCGTCTACGGCGGGTCCTACGGCTGGGCGTCGGCCGGGCGGTTCCACCACGCCCAGGGGCAGCTGCACCGCTTCCTCGCCGTCACCGGCGGTTACACCCGCTCGGTCAACACCTACTCCGGCGGCGCTGCGGAGGTGATCCTGCCGCAGGTCCTCGGTGCGTTCGACTCGGTCAGCCGCAACGCGGTCACCTGGGACGCGGTGGCCGCGCACACCGACACCGTGCTGGCCTTCGGCGGGATGGCTCTGAAGAACTCGGCGATCGCCGCCGGTGGGGTGAGCCGGCACGTCGAGCGTGGGGCGATGCGCGCCGCCCGCGATCGTGGCGCGGTGTTCGTGCTGGTCAGCCCGCTGCGCCCGGACCTCCCGGAGGAGGTCGACGCGACCTGGCTGCCGATCCGCCCGGGCACCGACGTGGCGTTGATGCTGGCGTTGATGCACACCGTCACCGCCGAGAACCGGCACGACGGCGACTTCCTCGACACCCACTGCGACGGCTGGGAGCAGCTGCGCGAGTACCTGTTCGCGGCGCCGGTCAAGGACGCCGACTGGGCCGCCGAGATCACCGGCATCGACGCGTCCGCGATCCGGGAGCTGGCCTGGCGGATCGCCTACGGGCGGACGCTGGTCACCGTCGCGCAGTCGCTGCAGCGCGCGGAGCACGGCGAGCAGCCGGTGTGGGGCGCGACCGCGCTGGCCGCGGTGCTCGGCCAGATCGGGCTGCCCGGCGGCGGCTTCAACTACGGCCTCGGCTCGCTCGGCCACTACGGCAGGCTGCGCAACGCCGTGCCGGTGCCGACCTTCTCCCGGGTGCCGAACCCGGTGTCGTCGTTCATCCCGGTGGCCCGGGTCGCCGACATGCTGCTGCACCCGGGGGAGACCTACGACTACAACGGTGCCGAGCACACCTACCCGCACGTGCGGATGGCCTGGTGGGCCGGCGGCAACCCGTTCCACCACCATCAGGACCTGCGCAGGCTGCGCCGGGCCGTCGCCGAGCTGGACACCTTCGTGGTGCACGACCCGATGTGGACCGCCACCGCGCGGCACGCCGACGTCGTGCTGCCCTCCACGACCACCCTCGAACGCGATGACATGGGTGCCACCAGCTCGGATCCGCTGCTGGTCGCGATGAAACAGCTCGTCCCGCCGCGCGGCGAGGCCCGCGACGACTACGACGTACTCGCGGCGCTCGCGCACCGGCTGGGCCACGGTGATCGGTTCACCGAGGGCCGGACGTCGCACGAGTGGCTGGTGCACATGTACGACCGCACCCGCAAGGCACTCGCCGACCGCGGGCTCGACGCACCCGACTTCGACGAGTTCTGGGAACGCGGCGAGCTGGAGCTGCCGCAGCGCCCGGACGACGGCGGGGTCCTCGGCCGGTTCCGCGCGGATCCCGCGGCGCATCCGCTGCCGACCCCGTCCGGCCGGATCCAGGTCGGCTCGGCGCCGATCGCCGGCTACCGCTACTCCGACCACCCCGGGCATCCGGCCTGGCTGGAGCCCACCGAGGCACCCGACGAGCGGCACCCGTTCTGGCTGGTGTCCAACCAGCCCGCGACCCGGCTGCACTCGCAGCTGGACTTCGGCGCGCACTCCAGCGGATCGAAGCGGTCCGGGCGGGAGGTCGTCCGGATCCACCCGGACGACGCCGCCGGCCTGGGGATCTCCGACGGCGACGTGGTCCGGCTGCACAACGACCGCGGTGCCTGCCTGGCCTCGGCCCGGGTGACCGAGGACATCCGGCCCGGCGTGCTGCAGTTGCCGACCGGAGCCTGGTGGGACCCGCGTCCGGACCCGGAGCGCCCGGACGCCGGCGACGACGCGCTCTGCGTGCACGGCAACCCGAACGCGCTGACCCGTGACCACGGCACTTCCCGGCTGGCCCAGGGCTGCACCGGTCAGCTCTGTGCCGTGGCGGTCGCGCCGTACCCGCACGAGCCCCCGGAGGTCACCGCACACACCCCGCCGCCGCTCGGCTGATCACCGATCGGGAACCGCGACGGTCGCTCAGCGAACGCCCCGGTTCCCGATCGGTGATCATGCGCGGGCCGTGCGGTCTCTCGCCGCGGCGAGCCGGCGGTCGGCGAGTGCGGTGGCGGCGGTCAGGGAGTCGACGCCGTCGGCGTCCGCCGCGGCCAGGATCTCCGCGGTGGTGCGGCCGATCACCGCCAGCCGGTCGCCGAACTCGGCGACGCCCCGGATCTCGGCCTCGCAGGAGATCAGCCCGCCGGCGTTGGCGACGAAGTCGGGCACGTAGTCGATCCCGCGCTCGCGCAGCCGCAGCGCCTGCTCGTCCCCGGCCAGCGCGTTGTTCGCGGCCGGGACGACCGCCCAGGCACGGAGCCGGTCGACCCGCTCGGCGTCGAGGACCAGGCCCGCCGCGGCCGGGCAGACCAGATCGACGTCGGCGAGCAGCACGTCGGTGCCGTCGGCCGGGAGCGCACCGAGGCGGGTCACCGCGTCCCGTACCCGGGCCGGGTCGAGATCGTCGACCAGCGTGCGGGCGCCCTCGGCGCGCAGCAGCTCGACGATGTGCCGGCCGACGTTCCCGACGCCCTGCACGGCGACCGACAGCCCGGCCAGCGAGTGGTGCCCGCGCCGGGCGGCGACCGCCCGCATCGCGGTGACGACGCCGGCCGCGGTGGACGGCGACGGATCCCGCTCGGCGCTGGCTACGACCGGGGTGTGCTGGGCGATCACCCGCAGGTCCTCGGGGCCGGTGCCCATGTCGGCGGCCGGGATGTAGCGGCCGCCGAGCAGCCCGATCGCCCGGCCGTGCGCGGCGAGCAGCGCCGCGGTCTTCTCGGTCCGCGGATCGGCGTTGATCACCGACTTGCCGCCGCCGAGCGGCAGCCCGGCCAGCGCCGCCTTGTAGGTCATCGCCCTTGCCAGGCGCAGCGCGTCGGCGGCGGCGGTCTCGTCGTCGGGGTAGCGACGCACCCGGACCCCGCCCAGGGCGGGCCCGAGCGAGGTGTCGTGCACCGCGATGAAGCCGCGTGGCCCGCCGGCCGGGTCCCGGCTGACGAGCAGCTGCTCGAACTCCTGCTCGGCGAAGGTGGTGAGCGCGGTCGGCGCGCCCGGGGTCCTGCGGTCGATCAGTACGGTCATGGCTCCTTCTTCGTGGGGCGAGACGGATCCGGGCGGCGCTCAGGTCAGCGCCAGTTCCCAGGTGGGGTCGGTCAGCACCGCGCCGATCCGGGCGAGCACCCGGCTGGCGAGCTCTCCGTCGACGAGCCGGTGGTCGAACGACAGCGACAACCGGGTCGTCCAGCGCGGGACGACGTCGTCGCCGACGACCCACGGCCGCCTGCGGAACGCCCCGAGGCACAGGATCGCGGCCTCGCCGGGGTTCAGGATCGGGGTCGCGGCGTCCACCCCGAACACCCCGATGTTGGTGACGGTGAGGGTGCCACCGGTCAGGTCGGCGACCGGGGTGCGGCCCGAGCGTGCGGTCGCCACCAGCGCGTCCAGTGCGCGGGCCAGGCCGGGCAGGTCCAGCCGGTCGGCGGCGGCGATGTTCGGCACGATCAGCCCGCGGTCGGTGGCTGCGGCGATCCCGAGATTCACCGCGGCGTGCTGCACGATCTCGGCGGTCTCCGCCGACCAGCGGGCGTTGATCTCCGGGTGGGCGCGGACGGCGGCGAGCACCGCCCGCGCCACCACCAGCAGCGGGGTGACCCGGCTGCCGGCGAGCCGCGGATCGTCGCGCAGCCGCGCCACCAGCTCGACCGTCCCGGTCACGTCGACGTCGAGGAACTCGGTGACGTGCGGGGCGGTGAAGGCGCTGCGGGTGACGGCGTCCGCTGTGGCCTTGCGTACGCCGCGGATCGGGGTGCGGAGCTCGCCGTCCGGCGTGGCGGGGCCGAGGGCGAGCCCGGCCGTGAAGTGGCCCAGTACGTCCTCGCGCAGCACTCGCCCGCCCGGTCCGGTGGCGGCCACCGAGGCCAGCGGGATGCCGAGCTCGCGGGCGAGCCTGCGCACGGCGGGTGCAGCCGGTGGGGGCGCGGTGCCGTTCCGGGCCGGCTGCGGCCCCGGCCCCATGGACGCCGGCCCCGCGGCCGCCGGTTCCACAGACGTCCGCCCCGCAGACGCCGGCCCCACGGTTTCCGGCCCCGCGGGCACCGGTGCGGCGGGCTCGGGATCCGGCACCGTGGTGGCGCCCCGTGCGAGGGCCGGAGCCCTCGCCGCCGGCGCGTCGCCCGACGCACCGGCGGCCGCCGCGTCCCGGATGCGCCGCCGCCTGCGGCTCGGCTCGGCCCGCGGACCGGGCCCGACCAGCACCGCGGGCTGCTCGGCCGGCTCGGCAGGGTCGTCGAGGGCAGTGGCAGTGGCAGTGGCAGTGGCGGGGGCAGAGGCATCGGCGGTGGCATCAGGAGTGGCGGGGGCGAGGGCGGGCTCGGGCGAGCCGGGCCCGTCCGCCCCGGCGAAGCGCAGCAGCACCGCGCCGACCGCGATCGTCTCGCCCTCCGCGGCGCACAGCTCGGCGACCGTCCCGGCGTGCGGGCTGCTCAGCTCGACCAGCGACTTCGCGGTCTCGATGTCGGCCAGTGGATCGTTGACCCCGACGATGTCGCCGGGGCCGACCCGCCAGGTGACGATCTCGGCCTCGGTCAGGCCCTCGCCGACGTCGGGCAGCCGGAACTCGGTACCGGTGTGTGTGGTGGAGGTGCTCATGCGGGATCCAGGGTTCGGTCGACGGCGTCGAGCACGCGATCGAGATCGGGCAGGTACTCGTCCTCCAGGCGGGCCGGCGGATAGGGCGCGTGGAACGCGCCGACCCGCAGCACCGGGGCCTCGAGATCGAAGAAGCAGTGTTCGGTCACCGCCGCGGCGATCTCGGCACCGAGCCCGAGGAAGGTCGGGGCCTCGTGCGCGACGACGGCGCGCCGGGTGCGGCGCACCGAGGCCAGCACGGTGCCCAGATCCAGCGGGGACAGCGTCCGCAGGTCGACGACCTCCAGGTCGTGCCCGTCCTCGGCGGCGGCCTCGGCGGCCGCCAGACAGACCGCGACCATCCCGCCGTAGGTCAGCAGGGTGAGATCGCGCCCCGGCCGGACCACCCGGGCCCGGTCCAGCGGGAGAACCGACGGATCGGCCGGATCGGTGGCGACGTCGCCGGTCGCCCAGTAGCGGCGTTTCGGCTCGTAGAACAGCACCGGATCGTCACCGGTGACGGCCTGGCGCAGCATCCAGTGCGCGTCCTGCGGGGTCGAGCAGTAGACCACCCGCAGGCCGGCGGTGTGCGCGAAATACGCCTCGTTCGACTCGCTGTGGTGCTCGACGGCGCCGATGCCGCCGCCGGCCGGGATCCGGATCACCACCGGCAGCCGGACCGCGCCCGCGGTGCGCGCGTGCAGCTTGGCGAGCTGGGAGACGATCTGGTTGAACGCCGGGTAGGCGAAGCCGTCGAACTGGATCTCGCAGACGGGGCGGTAGCCGCGCATCGCCAGCCCGATCGCGGTGCCCACGATGCCGGACTCGGCCAGCGGGGTGTCGAGCACGCGTGCCTCGCCGAAGTCCTTCTGCAGTCCGTCGGTGACCCGGAAGACACCGCCGAGCCTGCCGACGTCCTCGCCCATCACGAGTACCGCCGGATCGTCCTCCAGGGTGCTGCGCAGCGCGTCGTTCAACGCGCGGACCATTGTGGATTGCCTGGTCACAGGGTTGTCCTCGTCGTCGTCGGGCCGCGGTGGCCCGGAACAGGGGGAGTCAGTCCAGGAAGGACGCCGCGTAGGCGGCGTGCGCCGAACGCTCGGCGTCGACAGTGGCCGAGCCACCGGCCAGCACGTGCGCGAACACCGAGTCGATCCCGGGTGCGGCCAGTGCCAGGCAGTCGGCGCGGACCTGCGCGGCGAGCTCGTCGGACTCGCGGCGCAACTCGTCGGAGAACGCGGTGTCGGTCCAGCCGCGGCGCCCGAGCAGCCGCTCGACCCGGGTGATCGGGTCGCGGGCGGTCCAGCCGGCGAGCTCGGCGTCGTCCCGGTAGCGCGACGGGTCGTCGGACGAGCTGTGCCCGCCCATCCGGTAGGTGAGGGCCTCGACCAGTACCGGCCCGGACCCGGACCGGACGGCCGCGGCGGCCGTGGCGGTGACGGCGTGTACGGCGAGCACGTCGTTGCCGTCGACCAGGTGCGCGTCGACCCCGAAGCCCCTGGCCCGCTGGTGCAGTGGCGCGCGTTGCTGCAGCCGGGCCGGGGTGGAGATCGCGAACTGGTTGTTCTGGCACAGGAACAGCACCGGAGCGGACGTCGTCGCCGCCCAGTTCAGCGCCTCCGAGGCGTCGCCCTCGCTCGCCGCGCCGTCACCGAGACAGGCCATGACGATCTCGTCGGCGCCGTCGCGCTGCACGCCCATCGCGTACCCGACGGCGTGCAGCAGCTGGGCGGCGAGCACCAGGGTGTACACCCCGAACCGGTGCTCATCGGGATCCCAGCCGGCGGCCGAGCAGCCGCGCCACTGGGAGAGCAGGCCCGCGGGCGGAATTCCGCGGCACAGCGCCGCGGCGTGCTCGCGGTAGCTGGGGAAGATCCGGTCGCGGTCGTCGAGCGCGGTCACCGCGCCGACCTGGGCGGCCTCCTGGCCGCGGCACTGCAGCCACAGGCCGAGCTCGCCCTGGCGTTGCAGGTGCAGGGCCTCCTCGTCGAGCCGGCGGGCCAGCACCATGCGGCGCAGCAGATCACGCACGAGCGGGGCGTCGACGTCGAGCGGGTGATCGGGATGGTCGGTGAGCTCACCGTCGGGGGAGAGCAGCTGGACAGGGGTCTCGGACACGGGCACACCTCGTGGGTGATGACGGGACGGTGTCCGGCGGGGTGTGCCGGACACCGTCAGCGTGCGCATCCGGCGGAGCACAGGTCCAGACCGCGCGGGAGCGAACCGTGCCCGTCGCGCGGCGCACCGCGCGGGAACTGGCCACGGTGCACATGCCGGGCGCCGGCGAGCTGGGCACGGTGGCCAGATGATCGCCGTACCGGTGCGTCCGGCCCTGTGCACCGGCGAATCCGCCGGGCGGGGGTGGACGACCGGCGCCGCGCCCACCCGGCCACCCACCAGGGCGTCCCGCCGCGCGTTGAGCACCGTGCACATCCCGGCCGCCGGAGGTTTGTCCGCGGCGCCGAAGCGGCGCGACTGCCGTCACTCCTAGTTTCGGTTCTCGCCACCGATCGGACATCGCGCCGTCCACCACCACGTGGCGTCCCCGTCCCTGGGAGGTTCCATGCGTCCTGCCCCGTTCCGGTATCGGGAACCCCGTTCCCTCGACGAGGCGTGCGCCGTGCTCGCCGCCGAGCCGGGTGAGGTCGCCGTGCTCGCCGGCGGCCAGAGCCTGGTGCCCCAGCTCAACGCCCGTACCCGCACCCCGCAGCTCGTGCTCGCGATCGGCCGTGTCCCGGAACTCGGCGGTGTGACGCTCGACGACGACCGGCTGCGGATCGGTGCGGCCGTGACGCAGCGTGCGGTGCAGCGCGATCCGCTCGCCGCCCGGGTGCCGGTGCTGGCCGAGGCGCTCGGGCACGTCGGGCACGTCCCCACCCGCAACCGCGGCACCGTCGGCGGGAGCATCGCGTTCGCCGATCCGGCCGCGGAGCTGCCGCTGGTGCTGCTCGGGCTGGGCGGCAGCGCGGTAGCGCACTCGGCGTCCGGGGAGCGGCGCATCCCGGCCGCGGAGCTGTTCACCGGCCCGTTCCGGACCAGCCTGCGCCCGGACGAGCTGCTCACCGCCGTCGAGCTGCCGGTCCCGGCCCACCCGTGGGTGTTCGAGCAGCGGCACTTCCGGCGGCACGCGAAGGTCTCCGTGGTCGCCGGGCACGACGCGGGCGGCGCGCTCGTCGTCGCCGTGACCGGTGTCGGCGAGACCCCGGTGCTGGTCCCCGTTCCGGACACCGGCGACGTCGCCGCGGTCGCGGCCACCGCGGCCGATCTGGTCGTCCCGAACGGCGACCGCTACGGATCGGTGACCTACCGCCGCCGGTTGGTCGCCGTGGCGGTCACCGCCGCGCTGTCCCGGATCGCCCCCGATCCCGCCCGCCACACGCCCTCCCGGGAGGACGCCGCATGACCACCACCGACCTGCCACCCACCGCACCGCACCGACCCACCGGTGAACGCGTACTGACCATGCAGGTGAACGGCGAGCCGGTCGCCGCGCTCGCCGAACCGCGGACCAACCTCGCGGACTTCCTGCGCGAACGGGCCGGGCGCACCGGCACCCACACCTCCTGTCACCAGGGCTGGTGCGGGGCCTGCACGGTGCTCGTCGACGGCGAGTCGGCGCGGGCCTGCCTGACCCTGGCGGTCCAGGCGGACCGCGCCGAGGTCACCACCGTCGAGGGCGTCGAGGACCCGGACGGCACGCTCTCGCACTTCCAGCAGGCGCTGATCGAGCACACCGGTTTCCAGTGCGGGTTCTGTACCCCGGGCTTCGTCGTGCTCGGCACCGAGATCATCGCCGAGGCGCGGGCGGGTGCCCGGTTCGACCGGGACGAGCTGATCCGCAGGCTGTCGGCGAACATCTGCCGCTGCACCGGATACGCCGGGATCGTGACCGCCCTGGAATCGGCCCTGGAGTCCCTGGAATCGCTGGAACCGGCCCGGCAATCGGCACCGCGGCACGGGGGCGGGGAGGCGGGCGCATGACCGCCACCGAGCAGACGACCGGCGGCTACGTCGGGCGCAGCATCCCCAGCCGCACCGGTGACCGGTTCGTCCGGGGCGCCGGGCGCTACGTCGACGACGTGCACCACAACCGCGAGGCCACCCTGGTGGTGCTGCGCAGCCCGCATGCGCACGCCCGGATCGTCTCCGTCGACACCTCCGCGGCCCGCGCGATGGACGGCGTCTACGCGGTCGCCACCGGTGCCGAGCTGTTCGAGGAGATCGGGCCCCAGCAGTACCTGTGGGACCTGCCGGGGCAGAAGACCGGGCACGGTCGCCCGCTCACCGTCGACAAGGTGCGGCACGTCGGTGAACCGGTCGCGGTCGTGGTCGCCCGCGATCAGTACGTCGCCGAGGACGCCCGGGACGCCATCGGGATCGTCTACGAGCCGCTGCCCGCGGTGACCACGATGGACCAGGCACTCGCCCCCGACGCCCCGCTGCTGCACGAGGAGTGGGGCGACAACGTGCAGGTGCGGGCGGCCTGGCCGGTCGCCATCCCCGGCCTGCCGGAACCGCCGGACGCCGGTGCCGCGCTCGCCGGCGCGCACACCGTCGTCCGGGAGACCTTCACGACCTCCCGGATCCTCGCGAGCTCGATGGAGACCCGCGGCGTGGTCTGCGACTACGACCCGACCGGGCCCCGGCTGACCATCCACACCTCGACCCAGTCGCCGCACCAGATCCGGGAGGGCGTCGCGGCGATGCTGGGGGTTCCGGAGAACCGGATCCGGGTGATCGCCCCGGACGTCGGCGGAGCCTTCGGGATGAAGGCCGTGCTGTACCCGGAGGAGGCGCTCGTCCCGTACTTCGCGCTGCGGCTGCGCCGCCCGGTGCGGTTCACCGAGCAGCGCGACGAGGCCTTCGTCGCCTCCACCCCGTCCCGGGACCAGCGGATGGAGCTGGAGATCGGGTTCGACGCCGACGCCCGGATCGTCGGGCTGCGCGCCCGCTACCTGATCGACCTCGGCAGCGCCCCGTCGACCTGCGGTGCCGGTACCGGCTGGGCCACCGGCGCCCTGCTCTGCGGGCCGTACGCGGTGCCGGCGGTGGACATCGCGGCGACCGCGGTGGTCACCAACAAGACTCCGCTCGGGGCCTACCGCGGCTTCGGGCAGCCCGAGGCGAACTTCCCGGTGGAGCGGCTGCTCGACATCGCCGCCCCGCAGCTCGGCCTCGATCCGGTGGAGCTGCGCCGGCGCAACCTGGTCCCGCCCGAGGCGTTCCCCTTCACCACCGCCACCGGTCAGCTCCTCGACTCCGGCGACTACCCGGGGATGCTGGGCCTGGCCCTGGACCGGCCCGCCTACCGTGACATGCTGCGCGAGCGCGACGAGATCCGGGCCGCGGGTCGGCCGGCCGGGATCGGGATCGCCTACTTCAACGAGTGCACCAACTTCGGCCCGTCCGGGGTGTTCCCGCTGATCGGGATCACCACCGGCGGCTGGGACGCGACCTCGGCGACCG
Organism: Pseudonocardia autotrophica; assembly: GCF_003945385.1. Taxonomy (NCBI): domain Bacteria; kingdom Bacillati; phylum Actinomycetota; class Actinomycetes; order Pseudonocardiales; family Pseudonocardiaceae; genus Pseudonocardia; species Pseudonocardia autotrophica. The sequence goes on along the minus strand of NZ_AP018920.1, from coordinate 3,816,814 downwards.
TCGAGCCGGACGGCCGGGTGCGCGTGGTGTCCAGCCAGACCCCGATGGGCCAGGACCTGGAGACCGCATTCGCCCAGCTGGCCGCGGACCGGTTCGGCGTGCCGCTGGACCACGTGACGGTCCGGTTCGGCGACACCGACTCCAGCCACTACACCGCCTACGCCAGCGGGGCCAGCCGGGCCGCCGGGATCGGCGGGTCCTCGCTGATCCTGGCCGCGGACAAGGCGATCGACAAGATGCGCCGGATCGCCGCGCACCTGCTGGAGGCCGACCCGGACGACGTCGAGCACTCCGGCGGCGAGTTCCGGGTGCGCGGCGCCGGCGCCGCAGGGCTGAGCTACGCCACCGTCGCCGCGGCCGCCTATCAGGGCGGCAACCTGCCCGAGGGGATGGAGCCCGGGCTGGAGACGCTCGGCGCGTTCGACCCGCAGGCGCTCGCGTTCTCCTACGGGGTGGTCGTCGCGCTCGTCGCCGTCGACCCGGACACCGGCCAGGTCGGCGTCCCGCGGATGATCTTCGGGCACGACTGCGGCACCCAGCTGAACCCGCGGATCGTGGACGCCCAGATCGTCGGCGGCGCGCTGCAGGGCCAGGGTGCCGCGCTCACCGAGGAGATCGTCTACGACGAGAGCGGGCAGCCGGGCGCGGTCGGGTTCGCCGACTACCTGATGCCGATCGCCCGGGAGATCCCGGAGCTCGACGTGTTCCACACCGTCACCCCGACCCCGTTCGCGCTGAACGGCGCCAAGGGTGTCGGGGAGAGCGGGGTGATCGCGGCGCCGTCGGCGATCGTGAACGCCCTGCAGGACGCGCTGCCCGCCGGCGCGGCGCCGCTCACCTCGATCCCGGTGCTGCCGGAGCGGGTGCTCGCCGCGCTGGCCACGGAGCCGGCCCGATGAGCCACACCGTCGTCGCCCTGACCACGCTCACCGACGAGAGGGTGCGCGCGGACTACGAGCGCTGGCTGCGCGAGGTGGACGCGCCCACCGCGGCCGCCATGCCGGGGGTGCTCGGGTTCCGGGTGCTGCGCCTGGAGGGCCCGGTGCTCGAGGGCGTCGGCGCTGTCGGGCACCACTACCTGGAGCTGATCGAGGTCGCCGATCTGGACGGTTTCCGCACCGCGATGGCCGGACTCCCGGCGAGCTTCCACGAGGCGTTGCGCACCTACATCGGCGGGATGGACGTGGCACACGCCGCGCCGGTCGTCGACTCGGCCACCGGAGGAGCGGCGTGACCGATTCGGATCCGGTGCTGGGCTACAAGGCCTCGGCCGAGCAGTTCGGCCCACGTGAGCTCGTCGAACTCGCCGTGCTCGCCGAGCAGAGCGGCATGCAGAGCGTGCTGGTCAGCGACCACTTCCAGCCGTGGCGGCACCGGGGCGGGCACGCGCCGTTCTCGATGGCCTGGATCGCCGCCGCCGGCGAGCGCACTTCCCGGGTCACCCTCGGGACCAGCGTGCTCACCGCGACGTTCCGGTACAACCCGGCGGTCGTCGCGCAGGCCTTCGGCACGCTCGGTGCGCTGTACCCGGGGCGGGTGCTGCTCGGCGTCGGCACCGGCGAGGCGCTGAACGAGGTCGCGGTGGGCCGGTCGGAGTGGCCGGAGTTCCGGGAGCGGTTCGCCCGGATGCGCGAGGCGATCGATCTCATCCGGGCGCTGTGGAGCGGCGAGCGGGTCACCGTCGACGGCGAGTACTACCGGACCGTCGACGCCACCGTGTACGACCGCCCCGAGGTCCCGGTCCCGATCTACGTCGCGGCCGGTGGCCCGGTGGTGGCGAAGTACGTCGGACGGGCCGCCGACGGGTTCATCTGCACCAGCGGCAAGGGGATGGACCTCTACACGGAGAAGCTGCAGCCCGCGGTGGACGCGGGGGCCCAGGCCGCCGGGCGGCGGCGCTGCGACGTCGACCGCATGATCGAGATCAAGGTGTCCTACGACCCGGATCCGGACGCCGCCCTGGAGAACACCCGGTTCTGGGCACCGCTGTCACTGCGCCCGGAGCAGAAGCACGGCATCTCCGATCCGCTGGAGATGGAACGGATCGCCGACGAGCTGCCGATCGAGCAGGTCGCGTCCCGCTGGATCGTCGCGTCCGATCCGGACGAGGTCGCCGAGCGGATCCGCCCGTACGTCGACGCCGGCTTCCGGCACCTGGTGCTGCACGCGCCGGGACACGACCAGCAGCGGTTCCTGCAGCTGTTCGACAAGGACCTGGCACCGCGGTTGCGGGCGCTGGGCTGACCCAGGAGTTGAAGATCATGACCAACAGGATCGGCCTGCTGCTCGGCAGCACCACCCCGCCCGAGGACATCGCCCGGCTGGCCCGCGAGGTCGAGGAGCGCGGCTTCGGGGAGCTCTGGATCCCGGAGGACTACTTCTTCCTCGGCGGCATCGCCGCCTCGGCGATCGCACTGGGCGCCACCGAGCGGATTCCGGTCGGGATCGCCGTGGTGTCGTCGATGGTGCGCCATCCCGCCCTGCTCGCCATGGAGGCGGCGACCCTGGCCCGGGCCTACCCGGGCCGGTTCAAGCCGGGGATCGGGCACGGCGTGCCGGCCTGGACCGCCCAGATGGGGCTGACCGTGACGTCCCCGATGTCGGCGCTGCGCGAGACCCTCACCGGGGTGTCGGCGCTGCTGGCGGGGGAGAAGGTCGACGACAGCGGCCGGGTGCACACCTTCAACGAGGTCACCCTCACCCACCCGCCGGCCCAGCCCCCGCCGCTCTACACCGGTGTGCTGGGGGACAAGGGCATCGCCCTGACCGGTGAGCTCGCCGACGGCATCGTCGTGAGCGTGCTCGCCACCCCGGAGTACGTCCGGGCCACCCGGCAGAAGCTGGACGCCGCCGCCGACGCGGCCGGCCGCAGTACCCGGCCCGAGCAGGTCGTGCTGGTCGCGATGAACCTGACCGGTGATCCGGCCCGGGCCGCCGAGGTGCGCGCGCAGATCACCCCGGTGCTGGCCTTCTACATCGCCGCGACCGGCCCGTGCCCGCTGTTCGCCTCGATCGGTGCCAACGACACGATCGCCGACATGATCGCCCGCGGTGGCGCCGAGACGGTCGCCGCCGAGATGCCCGACGAGTGGATCGACGCGTTCAGCGTCACCGGCGGCCCTGACGAGGCCCGCGCCGGCATCCAGGCGCTGCTCGACGCCGGCGCCGACAAGGTCGTCGTCGTCCCGGTGGTGGCCGACAACGCCGAGGAGACCCTCGCGACCGTCGCCGGTCTCGTCCCCGACTTCAGTTCCTGAACCCGACCCCCGGAGGAGATCACCCATGAGCACCCCCGAGCAGGACGCCGCCGCCATCCGGGCCGTCCACGACGGCTGGTTCGCCGCGAACGTCGGCCTCGACGTCGAGAAGATGCTGCCGTTCTTCCCGGTCGGCGACGGCTACCTGCAGTTCAACCTGAACGGCTTCGTCTACCACGGTGCCGCCGACAAGGCGAAGCTGTGGCGCAACCTCACCTCGGTCGGCGTCACCATCACCCGGATCGCGGACCTGACCGAGCCGGACATCCAGGTGTTCGGTGACGTCGCGCTGCTCACCTCGGAGGGCGAGGCCGAGCTGGTGCTGCCGACCGCGACCGGCCGGCTGGAGTCGAGCGGGGCGACCCGGTTCCGCAACACCGAGTTCCTGCGCCGCGACGACGGGGCCGGCAACGCCGATTGGCGGATCTGGCACATGCACATCAGCGAGTTCGCCCCCGAGGGCCAGCTGAAGTACGGCACCGAATGAGCGGCGTCGCGACGTCGACCCGCACCGTGGACGGCCCCGCCGGGCCGCTCACGGTGCGGGTCACCGGTGAGCCGGCCGCCGACGGCGCGCTGGTACTCCTGCACCCGATCAACACCGCGGGCTCGGTCTGGGAGCACGTCAGCGCGGCACTCGACCTGCCGACGGTGGCGCTGGACCTGCGCGGCCACGGCACGTCGACGACGGCCGGGCCGTTCTCGATCGAGGACGGCTGGCTGCCCGACGTCGTCGCCGTGCTCGACGCGCTCGGGCTGCGGACGGTGCACCTGGCGGGCGGCTCGCTGGGCGGGTCCATCGCGCTGGCCGCGGCGGCACTGCACCCGCAGCGGGTGCTCGGCGTCGCGACGTTCGGCTCCACCCTCGGGGTCGGCGCGCCGGACGAGGCGATCGAGGCGATGGTGTCCGAGCTGCGGGCCCAGGGCACCGCCGGCTACTTCGCCGGGCTGCTGCCCGGCATCGTCGGCAGCGCGTTCCGGACCGAGCCGCGGGTCGTCGACGGGCTGGCCGCGGCCGCCGGGACCCGGGACGAGGAGGTCGTCGCAGGGATCCTGCACGGCGCCTTCCGGGCCGACATCCGGCACCTGGCCGGGCGGGTCGGGGTCCCGGTGCTGGCCGCCACCGGCACCGAGGACCCGACCTGCCCACCGGCGATGACCGCCGAGATCGCCGCCGCGACCGGCACCGAACCGGTGTTCCTCGACGGCATCGGGCACCTGCCGATGCTGGAGGTGCCCGAGCGGGTCGCCGCACTGATCACCGAGCACGTGGAGGCCACCCGGTGACCTACTCGATCGTGGCGCGCTGCCCCCGTACCGGAGCGCTGGGGGTGGCCGCCCAGTCGCACTTCTTCGGCGTCGGCCGGCTCGTCGGCTGGACCGAGCCGGGTGTCGGCGCGGCGGCGACCCAGGCGTTCGTCGAGGTCGCACACGGACCCGGCGCGCTGGACCTGATCCGGTCCGGTGCGCCGGCCGCCGACGCCGTCGGCACACTCGTCGCGGGCGACCCGGACGCCGGCTACCGCCAGCTCGGCGTGGTCGACGCCGCGGGCGGCGCGGCCTCGCACACCGGTGACCGGTGCGCCCCGGCGGCGGGTGGCGTGACCGGCGACGGGGTCGCCGTGCAGGGCAACATGCTCGGCTCTGCACAGGTCTGGCCGGCCATGCTGGACGCCTACCACGGCACCTCCGGCGAGCTGGCCGATCGGCTGCTCGCCGCGATGGTCGCGGCCGAGGCGGCCGGCGGCGACGTGCGCGGGTCGCAGTCGGCGATGCTGAAGGTCGTCTCCGGCACCCGCACCGACCGGCCGTGGGAGCAGACGCTGGTCGACCTGCGGGTCGACGACCATCCCGATCCGGTCGGCGAGCTCGGCAGGCTGCTGCCCCGGCAGCGGGCGTTCGACCTGATCGGCGGCGTGATCTTCGAGCGCGGACTGACCCTGGGACCGTTCACCGGGGTCGATGCCGGCGAGCTCACCGACCGGCTGGACGGGCTGGCCAGGGCCGCCGAGCTGCTCGGCCCGGACAACCGGGAGGCGGACTTCTGGCGGGCGCTGCTGATGGCCCGCAGCGGCGACACCGACGGCGCCCGGACGTTGTTCACCGACCTGTTCCGGGCCCGCCCGCAGCTGCGCGGGTTCCTGGAGGGGATCGCCCCGCTCGGCTTCCTGGAGGGGACCGCCTTCCTCGACGACGCCCCGGACCACAGCACCGGCGCTCCGCGGTGACGGCCGTGCACACCACCGCGGACCGGGTCCGGGCGGCGGTCGACACCGGCCGCTGCACCGATCTGACGGTGGCGATGGTGCAGTGCGACACCCGGAACCCGCCGGGCGACGAGACCGCGATCGTCGGGCTGCTGCGCGACGTGCTGCACGGACTCGGCGCGCGCACCGAAGTGTTCGAACCGACCCCCGGGCGGCCGTCGGTACTGGGGACGCTCGGCGCAGGCGACGGCGGCCGCCCGACGCTGCTGGTGAACGGGCACATCGACGTCGTCGCGCTGCGGGCCGAGGACTGGTCGGTGCCGCCGTTCGGCGGGGTGGTGCGCGACGGCCGGGTGTACGGCCGCGGGGCCTGCGACATGAAGGGCGGCATCGCCGCCGCGATCGAAGGGGTCCGCGCCTGCCAGGACGCGGGCGTCGAGCTGCCCTGTGACCTGCAGTTCCACCTGGTCGCCGACGAGGAGACCGGCGGCCGGTGGGGGACCGCCGCGCTGCTGGCGGCCGGCCGGATCGCGGCGGACGCGGCGATCGTGCCGGAGCCGAGCGAGCTCGGCGTCGGGGTCGCCGAACGGGGCGCGCTGCTCGCCGAGGTGCGGGTCCGCGGACGCGCCGCGCACGGCGGCGACCCGGCGGCCGGGCACTCCGCGATCGCCGACGCGGCCCGGCTGGTGGCGGCGCTGCACCTGGCGGACTTCGGCACCGAGCCGCATCCGCTGCTGGGCGACCCGACCTGCAACGTCGGCACCATCTCGGGCGGCTCGATGCCGAACATCGTCGCCGACTCGGCGACCCTGCGCCTGGACCGGCGGGTGCTGCCGGGCTGGACCGAGCAGGAGGTACTGGCCGGTCTCGCCGCGGTGCTGGAGCGAGCCGGGCCCGGGATCGACCACACCGTGCAGACGCTGGCGTTCGTTGAGGGCTCCGAGCTCGATCCGGAGCACCCGTTCGTCCACCGGGTACGCGCCGCGGCCGGCGGCGCGCCGGTGCGCGGATTGAACCTGGGCACCGACGCCCGGTTCCTGCGCAACGCTCTCGGCATCCCGGCGGTGGTCTACGGTCCTGGTTCGATGACCGTCGCGCACACCGCCGACGAGTACGTTCCGATCGACGAGCTGGCGGCGGCCGCCCGCACGTTCGCCGCGGTGTACGCGGGTTTCGGGGTGAGTGCCCCGGCGTGAGGGAGGCGGAGCGCGGCGATGGGGTGCGGCACCGGGAACTGGATCACCACGGGCTGGATCACCGAGGACGACGTCGACGACTTCGTCGGCGGCGCGGTGGTCCTGGGCAGCGGTGGCGGGGGAGACCCGTATCTGCCCCGGCAGATGCTGCGCGCCGCGCTGCGCCGGCACGGCCCGGTCCCGCTGGTGGACGCCGCCGAGCTGCCCCCCGAGTCGCTGGTGCTGCCGGTGCTGTCGGCCGGCACCCCGTCGGTGCTGGTCGAGATGTTCCACGGTGAGCACGAGAGCGCCCGGCTGCGGACGCTGTTCGAGACGGTCGCCGAGGGCAGCTGCTCGGCGGTGCTGCCGGTGCAGCTCGGCGCCGTCAACGCGATCGCGCCGGTGGTGGCCGCCGCCCAGCTGGGGCTGCCCTGCGTGGACGCCGACGTGATGCGCCGCTGCCTGCCGATGATCGAGGCGACCCTCCTCACTCTGGCCGGGATGAGCGCGTCCCCGGTGGTGGTGGTCGACTCCCGCGGCACCTCCGCGGTGTTCTCCGCCGACGACGCGGGCACCGTGTCCCGGCTGCTGCGCAGCGCGATGCCGCACATGGGGCTGGTCGCCCTGATCAGCGCCTACCGGCTGACCGCCGCCGAGTGTGCCCGGCTCGCGCCGCGCGGCGGGCTCACCGAGTGCGTCCGGATCGGCCGCGCGCTGCGCAGCTCGCCGGTCGTCGGCGATCCCGGGCCGCTGCTGGCGGTCACCGGCGGGCGGCTGCTGTTCTCCGGCGTTGTCCGGGAGCTGGTGCACCGGGCCACCGACGGGTTCCCGCGCGGCGTGGTGAGCATCGAGTCGGATCCGCCCGCCGACCGGCGCGGCGCGCGGATGCTGCGGGTCGACTTCCAGAACGAGAACCTGGTGGTCTCCGCCGACGGTGTGGTGGCGGTGACCGTGCCGGACGTGATCGACCTGATCGACCGGGACACCGGGGCGGTGCTGCAGACCGTGGACGTCGTCGTCGGGCAGCAGGTGCACGTGGTCGCACTGCCGGTCGACGAGCGCTGGCACCGGCCCGAGGGCTACGCACTGGCCGGGCCGCGGGCGTTCGGCCTCGACGTCGACCCGGTCCGGGTCGGGGAACCGTGAGCGGCGGGCGGCTGCTGCGGATCGGGATCGACCTGGGCCCCGGCCGGCCCACCGCGGTCCTGGTCGGCGCCGACGGCCGGATCCTGGCCCGGTGCGGGTGCCCGGCCGCGCCGTCCGATCCGGCCGGCACCGTGCGCCGGCTGCTCGCCGGGGTACTGCCGCCCGATCCCGGCCCGGTGCGCGCGGTGGTGAGCTGCCCCGGCCCGGCCGACCTGCTCGGTGATCCTCGGGTGTTGGACCGGGTCGGGGTGCTGCGGATCGGCGCCCCGGCGACGACCGGCGTCCCGCCGCTGACCGGCTGGCCCGGCGATCTCGCCGGCGCCGTGCGCGGTCCGGTCGCCGTCGTCGGCGGCGGGTACCTGCACGACGGATCGGAGATCGCGCCGCTGGACACCGGCGCGATCGGCGCGTTCGCCCGGCGCTGTGCCGGCGAGGTCGCCGCCGTCGCGGTCGCGGCGGTGTCCGGGAACCTCGATCCCGGGCACGAGCAGCGGGCCGCCGGGCTGCTCGGCGCGGTGCTCGGCCCGGATGTCCCGGTGGTCACCGCGCACGGTTACGGCGGCGTCGGCCTGCTGGAGCGGGAGAACACCGCCGTGCTGGACGCGGCGCTGGCCCGCCGGGCCGGTGCGCTCACCGCGGCGCTGGCCGGCGAGCTGGCGGCCGTCGCCGGCCCGGACGCCGAGCTGTACCTGATGGACGGCGGCGGGCACGTGCTGAGCCCGGAGCTGGCCGCCGCGCATCCGGTGCTGATGCTCGGTGCACCGCACGCCACCGCCCGTGCCGGGACGGCCCGGCTGACCGGGTCACCGACCCTGGTCGTGCTGGACTCGGGCGCCGAGGGCCTGCGGATCGGTGGCCTCGACGACGGGCTGGTGCCGGACACCGGGACGTTCCGGGAGGTCCGCGGCATCCGGCTGGCGGTGCGGACCGATCGGGTCGTGCACGTGCAGCCGGACCGGAGCGCCGGCCCGGCGGTGCTGCTGGGCCGGGTCCGGGCCGGGATCGTGCGGGTCGGTGCGGCTCTCGGGGGCGCACCGGTCGCGGTGGCGGGCACCGCCGATGTGGTTCCGGTCCCGCCGGAGGCCCGCCGGCCCGCGGACGCCGAGTGGGCGATCGCCTACGGCGCCGCGACCGCGGAGGCGTCGGCCACGGTGGACCGGCTGTTCCGGTTCGCCGACGGCTCACTCGCCGACGGGGTGCGACTGGCCCGGCGGTCCGCCCGCGACGGTGCGGTTCTGGCCGGGGCCGATCCGCGGCGGGTGCGGATCGGCACGGTGCGCGAGATGGCGATGACCTATGTACCGATGCCGTGTGTGCGGCTGCGGGTGACGGCGACCGGCCCGCTGGTGGACCCGGCCGGGACGGGCACGACGGTGGGCGCAACGACCGGGGAGCCGCAGGGGGAGCCACCGGGGGAGACGACGGGCGCGGCGGCCGGAGCGGTGGCGGGCGCGACGCCGAGGGAAACGCCAGGAGCGGCGGCGGGGGAGTCGTTGGGAGACACGACGGGGGAGACACGGTGAGCGGATCGACGGTCACGCTCGGCAGGCTGCTCGCGACCGGGCTGCTGCGCGGGCACGAGGTGCTCGGCGGTGCGGCCGGACTGGACCGGGCGGTGCGGATGGTCGTGCCCGGTGTGTCGGTGCACGCCGTCGAGGCGCTCGCGCCGGGCAGCGTGGTGGTGTTCGGGCCGGAGCAGCTCACCCTGGACCTGCCCGGCGCGGATCTGGCGCTGCGACTCGCGCACGGCGCCGGACTGGCCGGGATCATCGCGCAGCGGCCCGGCTCGGCCGTGCCACTCGCCACCCGCAGGCTCGCCGACCGGCTGGTCGTCCCACTGGTCGTGCTGGACGAGATCGCCCCTGCGTCGGTGGCCGCCGCGTTCGATCCCTACGTGCGGGCCCCGGAGATCGCCGGGCTGCGGATCCTCGGGACCACCGCGCAGCGCTTCCAGACCCCGTCCGCGGACGCCGGCCGGCTCACCCGGACGCTCGCCCAGACCCTCGGCGGGCCGGTGGCGCTGGTCGACGCGGAGTCCCGCTTCGTCGCGGGCGAGCCCGCCGTCCGGGACCTGATGGACCGGCCCGAGGTGCGGTCGCACCTGGTGGCGGCCCGCCCGGCGGCGGGCACCTTCGGGGTCGGCGAGGGCGACGCACTGCTCGTGCAACCCGTCCAGCTGGATCCGGACGCGCCGGCGAACTTCTGGCTCGCGGCCCGATTGCAGACGGTCACCGGCGCGCTGCTGGAACCGATCCGCCAGTCGATGGCGATCGCGGCGCTGTCCTACACCGCCTACGTCGCGCGCACCACCGCGTCGCTGGAGCGGACCGGGCGGCACCGCTCGCTGCTGCTCGGCGAGCTGCTCGACCAGGGCGACACTCCGTCACCGCGCGCGGTGGAGCGGGCCACCGCACTCGGCTGGCGGCTGGCGGGCAGGCACACCGCCGTGCAGATCGCGGTGCGTCCCGGCGGCGTCGTGCTGCGGCCCGGTGAGCCGGTCGCCGACCTCGACGAACGGCTGGCCGGGCACGGCATGCCGATGGGACTGGTCGAGCGTCCGGACGGGTGGGTGCTGTGGGCGACCACCGACTCGTCGGGCCCCACCGGTTCGTCGGGCAGCGCCGCTGCGTCGGGCTCCGCCGGTTCGTCGGGCTCAGCCGGCCCGGACCCGGCGGCGGCGGTCCGTGAGGCGGTGCGGGAGGCGCTGCTGTCGGTCGAGGCGGACCGGCCGGGACTGCGGCTGTGTGCCGGGATCGGCGCACCCCGCGACGGGCTGGCCGGGCTGCGCAGCTCCCTGGCCGAAGCCCGCCGGGGCTGCCTGCTGGCCGGTACCGAGGACGGGCCGGCGACCGTCGAGCACGTCGACGGGGTGAGCATGAAACGGATGCTGGTCGGCTGGTACAGCTCACCGGCGCTGCGTTCGGTGGCGGCCGAGGTGCTGACCCCGCTGCTGGAGGCCGACCCGCACGGCGAGCTGGTGCGCACCCTGCGCGGCTACCTGGACCGGGAGTCCTCGGCGACCGACACCGCCGCCGCGCTGGGGATGCACCGCAACACCGTGATGCAGCGGCTGGAACGGATCCGCGATCTGCTCCCGGTCGACCTCGACGACCCGGACGACCGCATCGTGGTGCACCTGGCGACCCGGGCGCTGGGCGTGGCCTGGGAGGAGCCCGACTGAGGGCGCTCCGGTGTGGGGCACGACGCAGCGGTGGACCGGGTCGGCGCGGCTACACTCCTGTCACATTCGTGTGTCGCGGCTCGGCCGGCGCTCACCCACAGCCCCGCGGAATTGCTGCGCCGCCGCTGAGCTGCAGCCGAGCCGCTGCTGACCTGCGACCGGGCCGGCCACCCGGTTGCCCCGGGTGCAGTCTGCACACCCCACCGGGCAGGCCGTGCAGTTCGCCCACAGACTGCGGACCGCAGTGTTCCTAACCTCACTCCGAGATCGCACGCCGACCGACGTGCCCGGAGAGGTGGTGACGCAGGTGAGCCTGACGGACCGGCGACCGGTGGAGAGCACACCCGCCCGGACGGACCGCTGTCCGGTCGTCCGGCTGGTGCCCACGGTCCTCGACGAGCCGCCGCCCCCACGGCTCGCCGATCTCCTCCTCGGGCCGGGCCGCGGTGTGCTCGACGTGCTCGCCGCGCCGCACGGGATCGACGGGTCGCTCGGTGGGGTCACGCTGTGGGACCCGCTGTCCGGGCGGCCGTGCGGACCCGACGATCTGCTGCTGGTCGCCGCGCCGTCGACGAGCACCGTGCTCGCCTGCCAGGCCGTCGCCGAGGCCGCCCGCGGCGGTGCCTGCGCGGTCGTCCTCAAGGGCGTCGAGGACGTCAGCGCGGTCCGGGACCGGGCCCGCCGGGCCGGGGTGACGGTGCTCGTCGCCGCGGACCGGGTCTGCTGGGACGACCTGTGCGTGCTCGCCCGCTCCCTGGTCCCGGCCGCCCGCCTCGGCCAGCGACCCGGCGGCGCCGCGCCGGATCTGTTCGGGCTGGCGGAGGCCACGGCGGCCGCCGCCGGCGGACCGGTGGAGATCGTCGACGCGGAGCTGCGGACGCTCGCGCACGCCGGGCTCGGGCATCCGGTCGACCCGCTGCGGGAGCGCTCGGTGCTGGACCGCCGGGCACCGGTCACCGCCCGCGACTGGTTCACCGGATCCGGTGCGGCACAACGGCTGCTCCGCAGTCGCGGGCCGGAGCGGGTGCTGTTCCCGGGTGCGGTGCCGCGGATGATGGCACCGGTCGTCGTCCGGGACGCGGTCGCCGGGTACGTGATCGTCGCCGAGGGCGGCGAGCCGCTGTCCGCGACCGTGCCGGACGTGCTGACCGAGGCGGCGGCCGTGGTCGCCGCCCGCCTGGCGGGCTCGCCGGACCCGGGCTCGCGCGGGCCCGGTGACCTCGCCGACGAGCTGCTGCGCGGGGCGCTGTCCGGGACCGGATCGGTGGAGGCGCTCGGCCGGCCCGCCGAGTGGACGCTGCTGGCGCTCCGGCCGGCCGGCGACGGCCCGGAACCGGCGATCACCGCACCCGCCGGGGCCTGTGTGCGGATGGTGTTCCCGGGTGCCGCGCTCACCCGGAGCGACGGCGCGATCTTCGTGCTGCTCCCCGGCCGGCGGGGTGCCGAGGCCGCCCAGCACGACGCGGAGACGGTGCGGAACCGGCTCTCGGCGCTGCACGGCGCGCGGTTCGTCGCCTGCGTCAGCGGCCGGGTGGACGCCGACTCCGATGTCGCGGGACTGGCCCGCCCGCTCGGCCGTGCCGCGACGGTGCTCGCCGGTCGCGGACGGCCGTCGGTCGCGAGTCTGAGCGACCTGCGCCCGTGGGCGGTGCTCGCCGAGCTGGGGGAGATCGCCCGCGACCGGCCCGGCCTGTTCGACGGCGCACTGGACGCCTCGCTCGATCACGACCCGGACCGTCGCGCCGAGGTGCTGGCCTCGCTGCTGGCCTGGTTCGACGCCGGCCGCGACGTCTCGGAGGCGGCCCGCAGGCTGTGCGTGCACCGCAACACCCTGCGCTACCGGTTGCAGCGGATCGAGGCGCGCAGCGGGATCAGCCTGGACGATCCCGTGCAGCGGTTCACCGTCGAGCTGCAGGTCCGGCTGCTGGCGCTCGGGCCGGCCACCGGCTGAACGGCGAATCGCGCCGCGGGCCAGCGACCGGAGCGCCCCGGACGGGCCACAACGGTTGACACCGTCGTTGGGGCTCACAACAGTCCACTGTGACCGGGTACGTCCGCCGCTGCCGGGCGTGCACGCCGACCATCGAGCTCAGCGGAGGAGCCGACATGTCACGTGTGCTCACACGGGTCGCCACAGTCGCACTGGTGGCGGTCGCAGCCCTGTTCGTCTCGCCGGGAATCGGCCTGGCCTGGTACTACGAGCAGGGGTTCAGCAAGTACCTGCCGTGCGCGTCGGTGCCGGCCCGCGGCGAGACCATCCCGCTGGCGCGGACCGGTGAACCGGCGGAGGGCCACACCAGCAGATGGACCTTCCCGGCGACGACGACCTACAGCGACGCGCTCCGCTCGACGAAGAAGACCTGGCAGTACCGCGCCGTCTCGTTCCGCGTCGTCGACCCGGGCACGTGCGTCAACGGCAACCGCAACGTGCGGATGACCTACGCGGCCTACGAACACCGCGAGAACCGGACCGACTACGTCAAGGCGGGAGACGGGGAGATGCTGGCGCCGGGCTGGCCCGCCGAGGGCGTCGTCTCGGAGTGGCGCCCCGGGGTCGGGCCGCATCCCATTCCCGGCGGCCAGCCGTAGCGAGGCTCGGCCCGGCTCAGTCCTGATCGAGCCAGGCCCGCACCTGCGCGGAGTCGGCACCCAGCGGCGGCGGCGAGCGCCGGTAGGACGGCGGGGTCCGCGACCAGGTCACCGGATTGCGCACGGTGGGGACGCCCGCTTCGTCCGGCGCCCGCACGACCGGCTCCAGGCCCAGCTGCTCGGCCAGCGCGACACCGCCGTCGACCGAGTTGATCGGCCCGCACGGCACGCCCACCTCGGTGATCGCGGTGTACCACTCCTGCGCGGTGCGGGTGGCGAGCCGGGCCCGCAACCGCTGCTCGATCTCGGCGCGGTGGCCGATCCGGTCCGACATCGTCGCGAAGCGGGGGTCCTCGGCCATCGCCGGGTCGCCGAGCACGGTCGCGAGCCTGCGGAACTGCCCGTCGTTGCCTGCGATCACGATGAGATCGCCGTCCTTGCAGGGCATCGGCTGGTAGGGGAAGACGCTCGGGTGCTCGTTGCCCATCCGGTGCGGCACGGCTCCCGCGGCGACGTAGGCCTCGGTCTGGTTGACCAGGGTCGACAGCGCCACCGACAGCAGGTTCGTCTCCAGCAGCTGACCCTCCCCGGTGCGTTCCCGGTGCCGCAGCGCCGCGGTGACCGCCAGCGCCGCGTGCAGGCCGGTGAGCACGTCGAACACCGCGACCCCGGCCCGGTAGGGCGGGCCGTCGGCCGGGCCGGTCACGCTCATCAGGCCGGACACCGCCTGCACCAGCAGGTCGTAGCCGGGCAGGTGGGCGCCGCCGAGCGGGCCGAAGCCGGAGATCGAGCAGTAGACGACCGACGGGTTCTGCGCCGCGACCGAGGCGTGATCGAGCCCGAAGCGGGCCATCCCGCCCGGCTTCATGTTCTCCACCAGCACGTCCGCCCGGTGCGCCAGCCGCCGTGCCACCGCCAGATCGCCGGGGTCCTTCAGGTCCAGCACGATCGACCGCTTGTTCCGGTTGATCGAGAGGTAGTAGGTGGCCGTCCCGTCGTGCACCGGCGGCTTCCAGGTGCGGGTGTCGTCGCCGCCGGGGCCCTCGACCTTGATCACGGTCGCGCCGAGATCGGCCAGCATCATGGTGGCGTACGGGCCGGCCAGCACCCGGGAGAAGTCGGCGACCAGCACGCCGTCCAGCGGGCCGCCGGTCGGTGCGTCGCCGAGTCCAGGGCCGTCCTGCGTCGGGGAGTGATCCACGTACCGGGACGTTATCCCCGCCCGGACGACGTGTCAGGGGCTGGCGGGATGTTGTCGAGAATCGGCGTTGCTGCCGATTCCGTGCGGGAGCGTCCGCGGCCACGATCGACGCCATGAGCAGCGACGACAGCACACTCGTCCGGATCCTGACCGGCCTCGGCCGCACCGTGCGCGAGCTGGGCCGCGCGCAGGAGGACCTGTGGGCCCGGCTGGACCGGATCGACCCGGCGCCCGGCGAGGCCCTGCACTGGGAACCGGGGATCTCCGGCTGGCGACTGCACGGCTCCTACCTGCCGGAGCCGCCGGATCCGGGATCGAGCTCGCCGTCGACGTAGAACCAGCGACCGTCCTCCCGGACGAAGCGGCTCCGCTCGTGCAGCGTCCCGTCGTGGCGCTGCGCCCGGAACTCGACGACGCCCTCGGCGTCGAACATCGCGCCGCCGGAGCGCGCGACGATCTCCAGGCCGGTCCAGACCGATCCGGGTTCCAGCCGCAGCCGGCGCGGCCGGGTCGAGGGATGCCAGGAGGCGAGCAGATGCGCGCTGTCGCCCCGCACGAATGCGGTGTAGCGGCTGCGCATCAGGTCCTCGGCGGTCGCCGCGGGTCTGCCGCCCAGCACCGGCCCGCAACACGCCTGCTCCGGGCGGGTACGGCCACAGGGACAGTTCGCCGACATCCGCCCAGTATCCGGGTCGGGGGGTGCCCCGGACGCGTCAGCCCCCGCCGCGCACCGATCGCGGGCTGACACCGAACATGTCGCGGAACGCCGTGCTGAAGGTGCCGGCCGACCGGAAGCCGGACCGGTGGGCGATCTCGGTGACCGACATCGTCCGATGGGCCGGGCCGACGAGAAGGGCCCGCGCGCGAACCAGCCGTTCCTCCCGGATGAGTTCGCGCGCCGTCGTGCCGGCCCGCTGCAGGGCGAGCTGCACCTGACGGGTCGACCATCCCAGCGCCGCCGCGGCCGATGCGGCGTTGAGGTCCGGGTCGTCGGCGTGCTCGCGGACGTACCGCCGGACGGCGAGCTCGATCTCGCCGAGCCGCCCGTGGCCGGGCCCCGTCTGCCCGGCGATCACCATGCCGGTCAGCTCGCCGAGCCGCTCGAGCGCCGCGTCGAAATGATCCGCCGGGAGCCGCTCCTGGGCCAGGGTGCTCTGGAGTACCGCCCGGACGACGGCGCCCAGCCCGGTGCTCAGGTCGATCGGCGGGGTGCCGTCGGCCGACCGCCCGGTGTGCCGTGCGATCTCGTGGCCGGTCATGGTCAGCACGACCAGCTCGCAGTCCCGGCTGTGGGTCACCTCGAACGGCTGATCCATCCGCACCAGCGCGGCGGTGCCCGCGTCGAGCACGACGGGGCTGCGGTCGCCGCCGAGCGCGACCCGGCCGCGGGACGGCACGACGAGCAGGCAGCTGTCGATCCCATCGGCCCGGATGTGCCGGCCGGTACGCCGGTAGCGGATCGGCGAGGATCCCCAGCGCAGCAGCTGGTAGCGGCGGCTGTGGGTCCGGGTGAGCGCACCGCGGAACTCGGCCCGGTCCCCGAAGTCGCAGCTCATCGAGCCCTGCACGGCGGTCGTGAGAGTCCGCCAGCTGTCCCGCGCTCGGGCCACCGGCACGTCCCGGATCGCCGTGTACTCGCTGCGGACCTCATCGTCCGGCATCTCGTCCACCCTCCGGTCGTGACCGGCATCCGGCGCAGCGTAGCGGGCGGACGGACGGATACCGAGCGGGTGTGCTCCTGTGCCCGTCCACCACCACACGGTGGTCGCTCACTCCATTGGGCCGCCCCCGGCGGCTTCCTAGCGTGGAGTGCACGCCCGGTGCAGGCCACCGGAGGCCGGGCGCACTCACGACCGGCCCGACCCCGGAGGACGACGGATGGACCTCTCGACCCTGATCCGGTCCGGCGCACGCGAGCACCCCGAGCACATCGCACTGCGGTGCGATGCGGTGACCCTCACCTACCGCGATCTCCACGAGCGCTCGTGCCGGCTGGACAACGCACTGGCCGATCTCGGTGTCCGGGCCGGTGACCGCGTCGCCACCCTGACCGACAACAGCCCGGAGTCGCTGGAGCTGATCCTGGGGATCGCGCTCGGCGGCTACGTCCGGGCATCGCTCTACACACACAACACCGCGTCGACGAACGTCGGACTGCTGAACGCGATCGGCGCGACGGTGCTGATCGCGCAGCGTTCGCAGCACGACCTGATCGCCCCACACCTCGGTGCGGTCGCCGGGCTGCGGCACGTGATCGTGCTCGACGGCCCGGCCCCGGACGGCGTGCATGCCTACGACGAGCTGCTCGCCGCCGCAGCACCCGGCGACCGCGGCGTCGAGCCGGACCCGGATGCACCCCAGACGATCCGGTTCTCGGCCGGGACGACCGGCACACCGAAGGGCATCGTGCACTCCTGCCGGGCCTGGACCGGCCTCGGCACCGAGACCGCCGCCGCGCTGATGGAGCTCGGCCCCGACGACACCTATCTCGCCGCGGGCCCGCTGGCACACGCGACGATCATGCCGGTCTTCGGGGTGCTGGCCGCCGGCGGTTCGGTGGTGGTGCTGCGCGCCTTCGAACCGGGTGCGTTCCTCGCCGCGATCGAGCGGCATCGCTGCACCGTGACCTTCGGCGTCCCCACGATGGTCCAGGTGGCGGCCGCCCATCCGGCGGCCGCGGACACCGATGTGAGCAGCCTGCGCCAGTTCGTCTACGGCGGCTCCCCGATGACCGGGAAGGCGCTGACCCGCGCCAGGGAGGTCTTCGGCGAGGTGATGTTGCAGCTCTACGGCCAGAGCGAGGTCGCACCGGTGACGGTGCTCTCCCCGGCCGATCACCTCGCCGAGGGCGGCCGCTGGTTGCGTTCGGCGGGGCGCGCGACCCCGAACACCCGCATCACGATCGTCGACGATCAGGGAGATCCGGTGCCGACCGGCGCGGTCGGTGAGGTCGCGGCGCACAACCCCACCGTGTTCGACGGGATCTGGGCCGATCCGGAAGCCACCCGGGCCCGGTTGCTGGCCGACGGGTCCGTGCTCACCCGGGACATGGGCTACCTCGACGAGCACGGTTTCCTGTTCCTGACCGACCGCAAGGAAGACATGATCATCTCCGGCGGCTTCAACATCTGGCCGACCGAGATCGAGAACGCCCTGGCCGAGCATCCGGCGGTCCGCGAGGCCTCGGTGGTCGGGATCCCGCACGACAAGTGGGGCGAGACGCCCCTGGCACTGGTGGTGTCGCAGCCGGGCACCGAGGTCACCGAGGACGAGCTGATCGCCTGGACCCGGGAGCGCCTCGGGCCGGTGAAGCGGGTGACCACCGTGCGGTTCGGCACCGAGCTGCCGAAGACCCCGGTCGGGAAGGTGCTGCGCCGCGAGGTTCGCGCGCTGCACGCCCCGATCGACCCCCCGACGAGTTGAGGAGCAGGACCCCCGCGATGAGACGTGCATTCGTGCTCGGTGTCGGCATGACCGAGTTCAGCAAGCCAGGACGTCCCGACCCGAACTATCCCGAACTCGCCCACCGAGCGGCCGACGCCGCCCTGCACGACGCCGGGATCGGCTACCCGCAGGTCGAACAGGCCTGTGTCGGGTTCGTGCACGCCGACTCGACCGCGGGACAGCGCGCGGTCTACGAGCTCGGGATGACCGGGATCCCGGTCATGAACGTCAACAACAACTGTGCGAGCGGCTCGTCGGCGCTGCTCTACGCCCGCCAGCTGGTGCAGGGCGGACTCGCCGACTGCGTGCTGGCGCTGGGCTTCGAGAAGATGCAGCGCGGTTCGCTCGGTACCCCGAACCACCCGCATGCGGCGAACCCGATCGAGAAGTTCCTCGAGGCGCTGTCCGGGCTGCACGAGCCGTTCGGAGCGCCGGTGGTGCTGGAGATGTTCCGGGCCGCGGGCACCGAGCACATGCAGCGGTTCGGCACCACACCCGAGCAGTTCGCCAAGGTCGCCGAGAAGAACCACAGGCACTCCGCCGGCAACCCGTACGCCCAGTTCCGCGACGTCCACACGCTCGACGAGATCCTCGCCTCCACCGAGGTCTGCCCGCCGCTGACCAAGCTGCAGTGCTCGCCGACCTCGGACGGGGCGGCGGCGGCGATCGTCGTCTCGGAGGACGTCGTCGACCGCCTCGGTGCCGCGGACCGCGCGGTGGAGATCGTCGCCCAGACACTGGCGACCGACACCGCGGAGGCCTACGACAGCGCCGTGAACATCGTCGGCACCCCGATCTCGCGGCGGGCCGCGCGCCAGGTCTACGAGCAGGCCGGCGTCGGGCCGGAGGATCTCGACGTGATCGAGCTGCACGACTGCTTCTCGATCAACGAGATCCTCACCTACGAGGCGCTCGGGTTGTGCCCGGAGGGCGAGGGCGGCGCCCTCGTCGACTCCGGGGACACCACCTACGGCGGCCGGTGGGTGGTGAACCCGTCCGGTGGCCTGATCTCCAAGGGCCATCCGCTCGGTGCGACCGGGCTCGCCCAGTGCGCCGAGCTGAGCTGGCAGCTGCGCGGCGAGGCGGGCCCCCGCCAGGTCGACGGTGCCC
This sequence comes from Pseudonocardia autotrophica, assembly GCF_003945385.1. Classification (NCBI taxonomy): domain Bacteria; kingdom Bacillati; phylum Actinomycetota; class Actinomycetes; order Pseudonocardiales; family Pseudonocardiaceae; genus Pseudonocardia; species Pseudonocardia autotrophica. Next base: position 3,797,504 of record NZ_AP018920.1, on the reverse strand, counting down.
GCCTCGCGCTGGCGCACAACGTCGGCATCGGCAGCGCCGGGATCGTCACCCTCTACCGGATGGCCCAGTCGTGAGCGGCCCGGTGCTGGTGGAGCGACGGGACACGATCGCCGTCCTCACGATCAACCGGCCGGAGCGCCGCAACGCCTTCGACCGGGCGACGGCCGAGGCGATGGAGGCCGCGATCGACGCCTTCGAGGCCGACGAGAGCCTGCGGGTCGCGGTGCTCACCGGCGCGGGCGGCACCTTCTGCGCCGGACAGGACCTGAAGGCCGCGGCCCGCGGGGAGATCGGCCGGACCGAGCGGCGTGGTGGCGGCGGGATGATGGCCCTCCCGCCGGACAAGCCGATCATCGCTGCGGTCGAGGGATACGCGCTCGGCGGCGGGATGGAGCTCGCGCTGGCCTGCGACCTGGTCGTCGCGGCACGGGGCGCCCGGATGGGCCTGCCCGAGGCACGCCGGGGGCTCCCCGCGATGGGCGGGGGATTGTTCCGGCTGCCCCGCCGGATCCCCTACGCGCCGGCGATGGAGGCCGCGCTGACCGGGCTGCCGTGGGACGCCGAGCGCTACCACGAGCTCGGGCTGGTCAACCGGCTGGCCGCCGAGGGACAGGCGCTGGAGGTCGCCCTCGAGCTCGCCGCCGAGGTCGCCGCGGGCGGACCGGTCGCGGTCCGGGCGAGCAAGGCGGTCGTGAAGCACGGTCCGGAGTGGACCGACGCGGAGAGCTGGACGGCCCAGCAGCGTTTCGTCGACGAGGTGCTGGCGTCCGAGGACTACCGCGAGGGCCTGGCGGCCTTCGCCGAGAAGCGGGATCCGGTATGGAAGGGACGGTGAGCCCGGTGGGTGCGGACGGGACCGATGTGCAGGGCCGGGTCGCGCTGGTCACCGGCGCCGGCCAGGGCGTCGGCAGGCAGGTCGCGCTGGATCTGGCGGCACACGGCGCGAGCGCGGTGCTGGTGAACGACGTGGACCCGGCCCGGGCCGACGCGGTGGCCGCTGAGATCCACGCGCAGGGCGGGACGGCGACCGGCGTCGCCTGCGACGTCACCGACTACGAGGCGGTCGGCGAGATGTTCGCCATGGCCCGCAGCGAGCACGGCCCGGTGGGGGTGCTGGTGAACAACGCAGGCAACCAGGGCGGTGGGGGAGCGGCGCCGCCGACGCTGCCGTTCTGGGAACAGGGCCCGGAGCACTGGTCGCCGTCGCTCGGGGTCAACCTGCACGGCGTGCTGCACTGCGCGCGGCACGCGCTGGCACAGATGGTGGAGGCCGGGGACGGGGGCCGGATCGTCACGGTCATCTCGGACGCGGGCCGGGTCGGCGAGATCGGCGGCCTGGAGGCCTACTCCGCGGCCAAAGCCGGCGCGGCGGGTCTCACCCGGGCATTGGCCCGGGCCGGTGGCCGGCACGCGGTGACCGCGAACAGTGTCGCGCTCGGTGCCACCCGGACCCCGGCGACCGAGCAATACCTGGCCGATCCGGCGCTGCGCAAGCAGCTGCTGGGCCGGTACATGGTGCGCCGGATCGGTGAGCCGTCGGACGCCTCGGCGATGATCGTGTTCCTGGCCTCGCATGGCGCCTCCTGGATCACCGGCCAGACCATGCCGGTGAACGGCGGCTACTCGGTGACCCTGTGAGCGACCGGGCCCCGGCCGCGGGGCTGTTCGACATGACCGACCGGAACGTACTGGTGACCGGCGGGACCAGCGGTATCGGGCTGATGATCGCGGAGGGCCTGGTGGCGGCCGGGGCCCGGGTACTGGTGTCCTCGCGCAAGCCCGCCGCCTGCGCGGAGACCGCCGCTGCGCTCGGCCCGCGGTGCACCGGCGTGCCGGCCGACGTCGGCACCCCGGACGCGGCCCGGATCCTCGCCGCGGCCGTCGACTCACACTTCGACGGCCGGCTCGACGTGCTGGTCAACAACGCGGGAGCCACCTGGGGCGCTCCGCTGGAGGACTTCCCCGACGAGGCGTGGGACAAGCTGGTCAGGGTCAACCTGACCGGTGTCTTCCGCCTCACGACGTCGCTGCTGCCCGCGTTGCGGGCGACCGCGACCGCCGACCACCCGGCCCGGGTGATCACCATCGGCTCGCTGGTCGGGCTGCGGGTCACCGAGCTGGAGAACTACCCGTACAGCGCCACCAAGGCTGCCGTGCACATGCTGACCCGGCACCTGGGGCGTCGGCTGGCCGGCGAGCACATCACGGTCAACGCGATCGCCCCCGGCTACTTCGTCAGCCGGATGAGTGCGTACGTGGCCGACGACCCGGACGCCAGGGCCGCGGTTGCCGCGGGCATCCCCGGCGGGCGGTGGGGTCGCCCCGACGACATCGTCGGGGCGACCGTGTTCCTCTCCTCGCGGGCCGGTTCCTATCTGACCGGCGTCGTGCTGCCGGTCGACGGCGGCGTCCACGGCTGCACCTGAGCCGGATCCGGCCCGGGGACCAGCCGGGCCAGCTCGGTGGCGGTACGCAGCGCCAGATCAGCGGGATCCACCGGGCGGCCCAGCAGCGACTCGATCCGCTCGACCCGTTTGACCACCGTGTTGGGGTGCACGTGCAGCCTGCGGGCGGTCCGGGTCGGGCTGCCGAGCTCGGTCAGGTGCACCCGCAGCGTCTCCAGCAGCCGGTCCGCCTCCTCGCCCCCGGCGACGAGCCTGCCCAGGGTGCGGACCACGAACGTGGTCGCGGCCGCGGAGTCGCGGGAGGCCAGCGCCAGCACCGCGACGTCGTCGAACAGCACCGTCCCCGTAGCCCCCATCCGGCGGGCGACCCGGCGGGCCTGGCGGGCCTCGTCGTGGGTGGTCCGGAACCCGGCCGGCCCGGTGGCCGGGCCACCCCAGGCGATGTGCACACCCGCCGGGAGGGCACGCCGCGCCGCGAGCTCACGCCAGCCGTCACCGCGACAGGCCAGCCAGCCGCGGATCGACCGGCCGTCCGCGGGCACCCGCAGCTGGCGCTGCGGCCGGATCAGCTCGACCAGCGACCGGACCGCACCGTCGAGCCGGTCCAGGTCGGAGCCGCGTTCGGTCCAGGCGACGTAGCCGACGTGCCGGGTCCCCAGGTCGTAGCCGAGCTCGCGCTGTGCGGCATCGGGATCCACCGTGCCGGCGAGCAGGCCGGCGACCAGGTCGGCCCGGTGCGATGCGGCGCGCCGCTCCAGCAGCGCCTGCTCGGTCCCGTAGAGCGACGCGGTGCGCTCGCTCGCGGTCCGGAAGTAGGCGAACAGCCGGGCCGCGGCCCACTCCAGCACGGCCGCCCGCTCGGCCGGGGAGGGCCGGGGGTCACCGGTGCGCAGCGCCACGACGAGGTGTTTCCACAACGCCGCGTGCAGGGTCTCGAACGAGCGCAGCAGCACCGGCAGCGGGACCGCCTCGTGCCGGGCGAGCGCACGGGTGTAGCGCGACACCATCGCCGGCATGGCGATCTCGGCGTCCGGGTCGTCGGGGGCGAAACAGCGGCTCAGCGTGTCCAGGTGCACCCGTACCGCGTCCCGGACGTGTCGGTCCGGGTCCTCGGCGGCGACCAGGATCTCGGGGATCGCCGAGGTGAGCGCCGCGACCAGCGAGTCGAGCACCATGTCGGGATCGCGCCGCAACCAACCGGCCAGCCAGGCCTGCGGGGCGGTTCCGCCCGCGCGGCCGATCGTCGTCGATCGGGTCATGACCGGACCCTGGCCCCGCCGGCAGGCCCCGGCAACCGGCGGCGCGCAAGGAACTTCGTGTGCCGCGCAGAGCCGCCTGCCGCCGACCCCGATGTGCGGTGCCGACACCGGACGGTGGCGGGCGGGCCCATTGAGCGCGTCCGGCCGTGGTTCCAGGGTTTCCGACCAACAGGGGCTGCCGGGTGCGGCGCACCGGGAACGACGGAGGGACGGCTATGCCGGTCACGATCGACATCGACACGGGAGGGACGTTCACCGACGTGTTCGTGGTGCGCGACGGCACCGTTCACACCGCGAAGACGCTCACCACCCCGCACGATCTCGCGCTGTGTTTCCGCGCCGCGGTGCAGGCGGCCGCGGAGCGCCTGGGTACCGGCGTCGCCGAGATGCTGCGCGACACGGTCGCCGTCCGCTACGCGACGACGGTCGGGACGAACACGGTGATCCAGCGCAACGGTCCGCGGCTCGGGCTGCTGACCGACGACGACCGGATCGCCACCGGCGGTCCGGCGACCGGCGTCGGCACATTCGTCGACCGCGGGATGGTCGCGCGGGTCCCGGACGGGGAGAGCGGTCTGGCCGAGACCCGCGGGCTGCTGCACGACGGTGCCCGCGGGCTGGTACTCGCCGCCGAGGACACCGAACGCGAGTCGGCACTGGCCGGCACCTTCCGCGAGCACCACCCGCGGCACTGTCTGGACGCGGTCCCGCTGCTGCGGGCCGGCGAGCTGGCCACCGGCCCGGACCCGGTGCGTGCCGCCGCGACCGCGCTGTTCAACGCCTACCTCCATCCCGACGTCGCCGACTACCTCTACCGGGCCGAGGACTACCTGCGCGACCAGGGCTACGACCGTCCGCTGCGGGTGGTGCACAACGACGGTGGCGCCGCGCGGGTGGCCCGTACCGTCGCCGCCCGTACCTACAACTCCGGTCCGGCCGCCGGTCTGCTCGGTGCCGCGGCGGTCGCCCGGCACCGCGGCATCGAGAACCTGGTGACCCTCGACATGGGCGGGACGAGCCTGGACGTGGGGGTGCTGTGCTCGGCCGCGGTCCCGGTCCTCGAGCACGGGGTGGTGGCCGGGGTGGAGATCGACCTGCCGCTGCCGGATCTGCTCCCGTTCGGTCTGGGTGGCGGCTCGATCGCCTGGCTCGACGGCACCGAGCTACGGGTCGGCCCGCGCAGCGCCGGGGCGAGCCCCGGCCCGGCCTGCTTCGGCTTCGGGGGCGCCGAGCCCACCGTGACCGACGCCGATGCGGTGCTCGGCGTGCTGCGGCCGGAGACCTTCCTCGGCGGCGGGATGGAGCTCGACGTCACCGCGGCCCGGCGGGTGTTCACCCCGATCGCGGACCGGCTCGGGATCACCGTGGAGGACCTGGCCGGACGGGTGCTGGAGACCGCCCACCGCGACGCCGGTCACGGGGTCGCCGCGGAGCTGCGCAGACGAGGGGTGGAGCCGTCGTCGGCGACCGCGCTGGCGTTCGGCGGCAACGGCGCCACCCACGGTGCCGGGATCGCCGCGGCGGCCGGGATCGGCGAGGTGCTGGTGCTGCCGTTCGGGGCGGTCTTCTCCGCGTACGGCGCCTCCACCGTCGATGTGCGGCACACCCGGCAGGTCCCGGAGGGCACCGTCGAGGAGAGCGTGCTGCGCGACCGGGTGCTGCGCGACATGCACGGTGAGGGCGTCGGCCCGGAGGACGTCGAGCTGACAGTGACCACAGTGGACCGCGACGGCGGGCGGTGGCTGGTGGTGCAGGGCGTGCACCGGCTCCCGCACCACCCGCCGACCGGACCCCGGCTGCCGGCTGCCACCGGGCGGGCCACGAGCAGCCGCCCGGTGCACTGGCCGGGGCTCGGACTGCTCGACACCGCCGTCCTGGACCGGGACGAGCTGGCCGGAGGGCCCGCGGTCCCCGGACCGGCGCTGATCGACTCCGCCGACACCACCCTGACCGTCCCGCCCGGCTGGACGCTGACCGTCGACGACCACGGCGCCGCCCGGCTCGGCGCCTCGAACGAGGGGAGCGGCCGATGAGCGACCGCATCCGGATGACCGAATACCTGGTCATCGACCGGACCACACGGAGCTGGCACTGCGAGCGGTGCGACCACCGGATCGGCCCGGCGACGCAGGACTACAAGCGCGGGCTGCTGCTGCACGACCGCGACCCGCGCGAGATCCACCCGCCGCGCTTCCCCGACGGGCACGACGTGGCGCCGGACCCCACGTGGTGCCGGATCGTCGAGTACTACTGCCCCGGCTGCGGCACCCAGGTCGAGGCCGAGTACCTGCCACCCGGGCACCCGCTGGTGCACGACATCGAGATCGACCTCGACGCCCTGGAGGCACGATGACCAGCACGGCGAGTCGTACCGTGACCTCGACCGAGATCAACGTCGACATCGGTGGCACCTTCACCGACTGCCTCGCCACCACCGCGGACGGCACCGTGTACACGGCGAAGGCCCTCACCACCCATCACGACCTGTCGATCGGCTTCCTGCGCGCGATCGGCGACATCGCCGCCGCGGCGGGCCAGGACACCGACGACCTGTTCGCCGGCACCGGCGCGATCCGCTACGCGACCACCCTGGGTACGAACGCGCTGATCGAGCGCAGCGGGCCGCGGCTGGGCCTGATCACCACCCGCGGACACACCGCGACCGTGCCCATCGGACGCTGCAGGCAGTGGGCCGACGGACTGCCCTCCTCGGCCACCCGGGATCTGCCCCGGGCCACCCGGCCGGTCCCGCTGATCGAGCCCGAGCGCATCGCCGGACTGACCGAGCGGATCGACTCCGCCGGCCGGGTGGTGATCCCGCTGGACCCGGACGAGGTCCGGGACCGGGTGCTCGATCTCGTCGACCAAGGCGTACGCGGGTTCGTGGTGTGCCTGCTCAACTCGCACCTGGCGCCCGAGCACGAGCTGATGGTCCGCGAGGTCGTCGAGCAGGAGTACCCGGACAGCTGTCTGGGCCGGTTCCCGACGATCCTGTCCCACGAGGTGTCCGGCCGGGCCGGCGAGTACGCGCGGTCCATGACCGCCACCATCGACGCCTACCTGCACCGCTTCACCTCCGACCGGCTCTCCGCGCTGCGCGACGAGCTGCGCGGCCGCGGCTACCTCGGTGAGCTGCTGCTGGTGCACAACAGCGGTGGCATGGGCGGGCTCGCCGGGACCTCACCGATCCAGACGGTGCACGCCGGACCGGTGTCCGGGCTGTACGGCTCGCGGCACATCGCGAGCGCCCGCGGCCTGGACAAGGTCGTGACCACCGACATGGGCGGGACATCGTTCGACGTCGGGATCGTCGTCGACGGCTCGGTCCGCTTCTACGACTTCCACCCGGTGATCGACCGCTGGCACGTGCAGCTGCCGATGATGGACATCTCGGCGATCGGCGCGGGCGGCGGCTCGATCGCGCGCCTCGACCCGGTCACCGGGATCGCGGTCGGGCCGGAGTCGGCCGGATCCACCCCCGGCCCGGCCTGCTACGGCCAGGGCGGCACCGAACCCACCGTCACCGACGCCAATCTGGTGCTCGGCTACCTCGATCCGGACACCTATCACGGTGGCAGGCTGCCGCTGGACCGGCGGCGCGCGGAGCGGGCCATCGCGCGCCGGATCGCCGGACCGCTGGGCATCGGCGTCGCCGAGGCTGCGCAGCGGATCCGCCGGGTCGTCGACGAGACGATGGGTGCGGAGATCTTCACCGGGATCACCGCGAAGGGCTACGACCCGCGCCAGTTCACGGTGCTCTCCTTCGGCGGCGGCGGCCCGCTGCACGCCTGCGGGTACGCGGCCGCGCTGGACGCCAGGGAGGTCGTCGTGCCCCCGCACAGCTCGGTGTTCTCCGCCGCGGGTGCGGCCGGTCTGGAGCGGCTGCACATCTACGAGCGCTCGGTGTGGATGGTGCTGTTCAACCCGCTGACCAAGCAGCTGCTCGCCGACACCGACGGGTTCAACGCGATCGTCGACGGGTTCCGGGAACGGGCCGCGACCGACTTCGCGGGCCAGGGCCACCGGTCCGAGGACGTGGTGACCACGGTCGAGCTGGACATCCGCTCGCTGGGGCAGCTCGACGTCGTGACGATCGCCAGCCCGGTCGATCGGATCACCGGTCGCGACGACCTGGTCGCGATCCTGAAGACCTACTTCGCCGAGTACGGCGACCGGTTCGGCGATGTGGCGCTGACCAGGGAGATCGGCGTCGCGATCGACGCCGTCCGGGTCCGTGCCCGGATCCCGCGCCCGGCTGCGGGGCCGCCGCCGCGGGCCGGCACCGGGACCGACGTCCGGGACGCGCTGCGGGGCAGCCGGGACTGCCACTGGGACGGCACCGGGCCGATCAGCACCGATGTCTACGCCTACGCCGCACTGGCACCCGGGCACCCGGTCGAGGGCCCCGCGATCGTCGAGGCCGACGACACCACGATCGTCGTGAATCCCGGCTGGCACGGCGAGCTCGACACCCACGGCTTCTTCCGGATGCGCCGAGAGGACCACGCATGAGCACGGACACCGAGGCGTTCCTGAACGACCTCCTGGACAACCGGCCGGTGATGTACGGCCCGGACCCCGAGCTGACCGGGGAGTTCCGGCTGCGCCCGCGCACGGACCGGGAGGACGCCGCGCTCGCCGCCGTCACCGACCCGACGGACCTGACCGTGGGACTGAGCCGGATCGAGGCCGTCCTCGAGTCGAGCATGCAGATGCTGCAGCAGATCAGCGCCTCGTCCGCGGCGAAGTGGGGTGACCTGATCATCGGGATCTACACCCGGGAAGGCGACTTCGCGATCGCCACCTCGGGCGGGGTGAACATGTTTTCCGCGACCACGTCGCCGGTGCCCAAGTTCATCAACCGGTACTGGGCGGACGAGCCCACCGTCGGGCTGGCCGAGGGCGACGTCTTCTACCACAACGACGCCAACTACGGCGGCACGCACAATCCCGACCACACCCTGCTGCTGCCGCTGTACTGGGAGGGCGAGCACGTCGCCTGGATCGGCGCGGTGGTGCACGAGGGGGAGAACGGTGCCTCGCTGGACCCGGGTGGGTTCGCGGTCCGGGCCACCACGAAGTACGGGGAGGGTGTCCGGATCCCGCCGATGAAGATCGGCGAGAGCCACACGCTGCGCCGCGACGTGGTGAACATGTTCCAGAATCAGGTCCGTGACCCGCTGCTGTGGCTGACCGACATCCGGGCGAAGCTGGCAGCCGCCCGTTCGGTCGAACGCCGCATGCACGACTTCATGGCCGAGCGTTCGCCGGAGCTGCTGGTCGCGACCCTGCGCTCGGTGCTGGAGAACACCGAGACCGAGGTGCGGCGGCGGATCGCGGCATGGCCGGACGGCACCTACCGCGGCGTCCACTTCGGGGACACGACGCTGCTGGAGGAGCGGCTGTTCAAGCTGAACGTGGAGCTGGACAAGCGGGGCGACACCCTCACCGTGCGCACCGCGGGCAGCTCCCCGGCGATCGACCGGGCGCTGAACACCCAGGCGCACTTCACCCGGGCGATGGTCGCGAACCTGTTCATGAACTTCCTCTACGGCGATCTGCCCCGGACCGCCGGGTTCATCGCCGCGCTGGACTACGACCTGGAGCCCGGGTCGATCCTCACCGCCGACACCGAGCACCCGTCGTCGCTGTCGCTGACCACGATGTTCTGCCTGAACGCCGCGCTGCACCAGGCCGTCACGAAGGCGATGTTCTCCGCACCGGGGCCGGCCAAGCCGATGGCGCCCTGGTACGCGATGATCCCGACCCTGCAGTACGGCGGCCTGACCCAGCACATGCAGGTCACGGCGAACGTGTCGACGGAGATGAACGCCGCCGGCGGTGGTGCCCGCTGCGACGCCGACGGGGAGCACGCCGCCGGACCGGTGTTCGCCCCGGTGTCGGACTGGGGTGAGATGGAGACCCGGGAAGCCGAGCTGCCGCTGCTCGGGCTCTGGCGGGAGATCCCGGCCGACAATCACGGCTTCGGGCGCTACCGCGGCGGCGCATCGGTCGAGTGGGCGTACATGCTCTACGGCAGCCAGATGTTCGGGTTCGGGATCACCAGCATGGGCGGCCGGTTCCCGGTCACCGCAGGCATGTTCGGCGGGTACGGCGGCAGCTGCACCCCGCTGACCAGGATCCGGCCGGACGGCGGGGTGGATGCGGTGCGGACCTGGCTGGCCGGCGGCGCGAAGGGCCTCACCTACGACGGGCCCTCGATGGTCGCCGATCAGCCGCTGCCGGGCAGCTACGAGGTCGGGAACCCGGTGCAGCCGGCCGACCCGATCGTCGAGGGCGACATCTGGATTCAGCGGATGGGTGGTGGTGGCGGCTACGGCGACCCGCTCGAACGCGATCCGCAGGAGGCGATGACCGACCTGCGCCGCGGGCTGATCAGCCCGGAGGTGGCGCGCGCGGTCTACCGGCTGGTGTGGGACCCGCAGCGGATGGAGGTCGATGCCCGGGCGACCGAGACCGCCCGGGCGACCGAGCGGGCCGAGCGGATCACCAGGGGGCGTGGCTACGACGAGTTCGTTGCCGGTTGGCGCGCCGACACCCCGCCGGAGCACCTCGGATTCCTGGGCTCCTGGGAGTGGCCGGACGCGGCGGGCTGATCCGGTGGACTTCGTTCCGGTCCTCGACCTGGTCGCGGCGCGGATGGCCGGCGTGCCGGTCGGTGCCCGCACCGACCCGGCGCGGTGGGCCTATCACCTGCGGGACGCCATCGCGCTGGCCCGGCCGGACTGGGTCGTCACCCATCACGATCCGCTGGCCGAGCCGGACGCCGTCCGCGAGGCGGGTGGCGACCCGCTGGACCGGCCGCTGGCCACCGCCGCCGCGGTCGAGCCGCTGGTCGAGCTGACCCGGGTGCTGGCGGGACTGTTCCCGCGCGCCACGGTGGCCGCCTCGCTCACCGGCCCGGTCGCGATGGCCAGGGCGCTCGCCGGAGCCGATCCCGGCGGTGGGCCGGCCGGTGAGCCGGCCCCGGACCTGGTGGCCGACTGCGCGGACGCGCTGGCCGAGCTGGCCTCGGCGCAGGTGCAGGCGGGTGCACGGCGATTGCTGGTGTGGGAGGACGCAGCATCGCTCGCCGGAGCACTGGATCCGCTGCTGCGTCGCGCGGCGACACTCGGGACGCCGGTCGTGGTCCGCGGCGGCACCGGACCCGGCGCGACCGGCGGCGACGGGGCCGGGTCGGTGCTGCACGCCGGCCCGGACGGCGACGGGGGCGCACTGCTGGTCGATCCCGCGGTCGTCGCAGCAGGCTCGGCGGGGGAATCGGATGAGCCGTTCGGGACACTGTGGCGACGCTGGCGGGCCGTCCCGGGGGCACGCCTCGTCCTGACCGACGGCCCACTGCCCCTCGACTGCGATCTCGGCAGGCTCCGGGAGGCGGGGGAGCGCCCCGGGTGATCCGTCCCGCTGTCCCGTGACCGCGATCTCGCCCCGTCGGGGAGCTCGGGAGCGCCCCGTGTGACCTGCCCGACCGGCCGACGGGGTCCGGTTGACCGCCCGCTGTGCGGTGTGGTCGGCTCGTTCGCCGCTGTGGGTCGATCATCGGGAGGTCAGGGGTGCAGGGCGACTTCTACGACGTGCTGCACTCCCGGCGCGACGTCCGGACCGGGTTCCGCCCCGACCCGGTCGACGACGCTGTGCTCACCCGGATCCTGGAGGCCGCGCACGCCGCGCCCAGCGTCGGTTTCTCCCAGCCGTGGGACTTCGTGCTGGTCCGCGACCCCGCGGTGCGGGCCCGGGTGCACGCACTGGTGGCCGAGCACCGCGAGCGCTACGCCGCCTCGTTGCCCGCGGCGCGGGCGGAGGCGCTGCGCGCGATCCGGATCGAGGCGATCAGGGAGACGCCGCTGAACGTCGTCGTCACCGCCGACCCGACCCGCGGTGGCCGGCACACCCTCGGCCGGCACGACCGGCCGGAGATGGGCCCTTACTCGGCGGCGCTGGCCGTCCAGAACCTGTGGCTGGCGGCGCGCGCCGAGGGCCTCGGCGTCGGCTGGGTCAGCTTCTTCGACGACGCCGGGCTGGCCGCCGTGCAGGAGCTGCTCGGGCTGCCCGCACATGTGCAGCTGATCGCCTACCTGTGCGTCGGGCACGTCGACCGGTTCCCGGACAGGCCCGAGCTCGAACAGCACGGCTGGGCCCGCCGCCGTCCGCTGGAGTGGGCGGTGCACCAGGAGGGCTGGGGCTCCCGCGGCCTCCCCGGCGCACCGCCGGCCCGCCTGCTGGAGTCCACGGTGGACGCGATCGAGCCGGTCGACGGCCCGGCCAGGGCGGCAGCCCGTGACCGGCTGGACCGGATGACGAAGCCGCGCGGTGCGCTGGGCCGGGTCGAGGACGTCGCCGTCGCACTCGCCGGGATCACCGGGGCGCCGGTGCCACCGGTGCCGTCGCCGGCCGCGGTCGCGGTGTTCGCCGCCGATCACGGGGTGCACGCCCGGGGTGTCACGCCGTGGCCGCAGGAGGTCACCGCACAGATGGTGGCGAACTTCCTCGACGGCGGCGCGGTGGTGAACGCGTTCGCCCGCCAGCTCGGCGCGGAGGTGCAGATCGTCGACATCGGGGTGGCCGCCGACCTGGACCCGGTCCCGGGGTTGCTGCCGCGCAAGGTGGCCCGCGGCACCGCCGACATGACCGCCGGGCCGGCGATGACCCGCGAGCAGGCCCGCACCGCGCTCGAGCACGGCATCGAGGTGGCCCGTGATCTGGTCGCCGCCGGGAACCGCTGCCTGCTGACCGGCGACATGGGCATCGCCAACACCACCGCCGCGGCCGCCCTGATCTGCGCCTTCAGCGGCGCCGACCCGGCCGGGGTGACCGGCCGCGGCACCGGTGTCGACGACGAGACCCTCGCCCGCAAGACCGCCGTCGTGCAGGAGGCGCTGGAGCGGCATCGTCCCGGCCCGGGGGACCCGCTCGGTGCGCTGGCCGTGGTCGGCGGGTTCGAGCACGCCGGGCTGGCCGGGCTGGTGCTGGGCGCCGCCGCGCTGCGGGTGCCGGTGCTGCTCGACGGCGTCTCGGCCGGTGCCGCGGCACTGGTCGCGGCCGCGTTCGCCCCGGAGGTGACCGGCTACTGCCTGGCCGGGCACCGCTCCGCCGAGCCCGGCGGCGCGACCGCGCTGGCCCACCTGGGTCTGACCCCGCTGCTGGAGCTGGACATGCGGCTCGGCGAGGGCACCGGCGCACTGCTCGCGCTGCCGGTGCTGCAGGGCGCGGCGCGGGCGATGGCCGACGTCGCGACCTTCGACAGCGCCGGGGTCACGGACAAGACCGATGGGTGACACACCGCTGTCGGTCGTCGGGATCGGCGCCGACGGCTGGGCCGGTCTGCCGCAGACCTCCCGGGATGCGTTGTGCGCGGCCGAGGTGCTGCTCGGCGGTCCGCGCCAGCTCGATCTGCTGCCCGCCGAGGTGGCGGGGGAGCGCCGGGAGTGGCCGTCTCCGCTGGTGCCGGCGCTGCCCGGGATCCTCGGTGAGCTGGACGGCCGCCGCACGACGGTACTCGCCTCCGGAGACCCGATGTTCTTCGGGATCGGGGCCACCCTGGCGCGGCTCGCCGGGCCGGAGCGGCTGCGGGTGCTGCCGCACCCGTCGTCGGTGTCGCTGGCCTGTGCCCGGCTCGGCTGGGGCAGTGAGCAGGTCCGGGTGCTCAGCGTCGTCGGCCGGCCGCTGGACGCGCTGCGCCGCGCGCTCGCGCCCGGCGCCCGGCTGGTCGTGCTCTCCGCCGGTGCCGGGTCGCCGGCGCAGATCGCCGCCCTGCTCACCGGCGCCGGCTGGGGCGGCTCGAGGCTCACCGTGCTGGAGCGCCTCGGCGCGGGCGACGAGCGGATACTCACCGGCACCGCCGCCGGCTGGCGGGGTGACTGCGATCCGCTGAACGTGGTCGCCGTCGAGTGCGTCGCCGACGACGGCCTGCGCCCGCCGGGGGAGACCCCCGGGCTGCCCGACGACGCCTACGAGCACGACGGCCAGCTCACCAAGCGCGAGATCCGCGCCGTCACCCTGGCCCGGCTGGCGCCGCGGCCGGGCGAGCTGCTGTGGGACGTCGGCGCGGGCTCCGGCTCGATCGGGATCGAATGGCTGCGCGCGCACCCGGCCTGCCGCGCGATCGCCGTCGAGTCCCGCCCGGAACGCGCCGATCGGGTGGCGCGCAACGCGGCCGCGCTCGGCGTCCCCGGTCTGCGGGTGGTGATCGGCCGCGCCCCCGACGCGCTGGCCGGGCTGCCGCAGCCGGACGTGATCTTCGTCGGTGGCGGCCTGACCCGCGCCGGCGTGCTGGACGCCTGCCTGGGCGCGCTGCGCCCCGGCGGCCGGCTGGTCGCCAACGCGGTGACCGTGCAGACCGAGGCGATGCTCGCCGCCTCCCACGCCGAGCACGGCGGTGACCTGGTCCGGCTGCAGGTGGCCCGGGCCGAGCCGCTCGGCCCGGCGACGGCCGGGGCGGGCTTCCACGGCTGGCGGCCGGCGATGCCGGTGACGATCTGGACGTACGAGAAGGGGGACGCGCCGTGACGGTGCACTTCATCGGGGCCGGGCCGGGTGCGGTGGACCTGCTGACCCTGCGGGCCAGGGACCTGATCGCGGCCGCCCCGGTCTGTCTGTACGCGGGCAGCCTGGTCCCGCCGGAGATGCTGGACATCTGCCCGCCGGGCGCACGCACCGTCGACACCGCGCTGATGACGCTGGACGAGATCATCGACGAGATGGTCCGGGCGCACCGGCACGGCCTGGACGTCGCCCGGCTCGCCTCCGGCGATCCGTCGGTGTTCTCCGCGATGGCCGAGCAGATGCGCCGGCTGGAGATCGAGGGTGTGCCCTACGACGTCTGCCCCGGGGTCCCCGCCTACGCCGCGGCGGCCGCCGCGCTGGGCCGGGAGCTGACCGTCCCCACGGTCGCGCAGACCGTCACGCTCACCCGGGTCGCCGCCCGGGCCACCCCGATGCCGCCCGCCGAGGACCTCGCCTCGCTCGGGAAGGCCGGTGGCACCGTGGTGCTGCACCTGGCCGTGCATCGGATCGACGAGGCCGTCGACGCGCTCGCCCCCGCGTACGGCGGCGACTGCCCGGCCGCGGTGGTCGCGCACGCCTCACGGGCGCACGAGATCGTGCTGCGCGGCACCCTGCAGGGGATGCCGAAGGCGGTCCGCGAGGCGGGTATCGAGCGCACGGCGGTGATCATCGTCGGTGAGGCGCTGGCCGCCCGGCACTTCCCCGACTCGCACCTGTACTCCCACGACCGCTGCCGGGACCGGCCTCAGTAGTCCTCGTGCCAGGCCCGGCAGTCGCGTTCGACCAGTGCGGTGGCCGAGGCCGGGCCGTTGCTGCCCGCCGCGTACGGCCGTGGGCGCTGGTCGGTGGACTCCCAGGTGCGCAGGATCGGCTCCGCCCAGGTCCAGGCCGCCTCGATCTCGTCCCGGCGCATGAACAGGGTCGGGTTGCCGCGCAGCACATCCATCAGCAGCCGCTCGTAGGCGTCGGGCAGCCGATCGCCGAAGGTGCGGGCGAACGACAGGTCCAGCGGAGCCGGGATCGGCCGGATCCCGCCGGGGCCGGGCTGCTTGGCGGTCATGTGCAGCGGCACCCCCTCGTCGGGCTGCAGGCGCAGCACCAGACGGTTCGCCGGGATCTCCTCGCCGAACGCCGGGAAGATCGAGTGCGGGACCGGCTTGAACTGCACCACGATCTCCGAGGCGTGGGTGGCCATCCGCTTGCCGGTGCGCAGGTAGAAGGGCACGCCCGCCCAGCGCCAGTTGGCGACCTCGGCGCGCAGCGCGACGAACGTCTCGGTGGCCGACCGCTCGCGCTCGCGCGGGGTCCCGGCGCGGGACTCGGCCAGCTCGGTGGCGTAGCCGGGCACCGCGGAGCCGTCGACCAGGCCCTCGGTGTACTGCCCGCGCACCGTGTCCCGGACGACGTCGGGGCCGTCGAGCGGCTTCAGCGACTGCAGCACCTTGAGCTTCTCGTTGCGCACGCCCTCGCCGTCGATCCGGGCGGGCGGTTCCATCGCGACCAGACAGAGCAGCTGCAACAGGTGGTTCTGCACCATGTCGCGCAGCGCGCCGCTGCCGTCGTAGTAGTCGGCCCGGTTACCGACGCCGATCGACTCGGACACGGTGATCTGCACGTGGTCGATCTGACCCGCGTTCCACAACGGCTCGAACAGCGAGTTGCCGAAGCGCAGGACCAGCAGGTTCTGCACGGTCTCCTTGCCGAGGTAGTGGTCGATCCGGAAGATCTGCTCCTCGGCGAACACCGAGCCGACCTCGTCGTTGATCGCGCGGGCGGAGGCGAGGTCGTGGCCCAGCGGCTTCTCCAGCACCACCCGGGTGCGGTCGTCGACGATGCCCGCGGCGGCGCTGCCCACGCAGATCCGGCCGAACAGCTGCGGCGCCGACGCCAGGTAGAGCACCCGGATCCGCTGGTCCTGCGGGCCGAGCAGCTCGGCCAGGACGGACCAGTCGGAGTCGGCGACGTCCAGGGTCACGTGGTGCAGCCTGCTCAGGAACCGCTCGTGCACCGCGTCGTCGGTGCACACGTCGGCCCCGGCCCAGCGGGGGGCGGTGGCCCGCAGCTCGGAGTCGACCTTGTCCCGGTACCCGGCGTCGTCGAGACCGGAGCGGGAGACGGCGACGATCCGGGTGCCCGCGGCGAGCTGGTCGTCGCGGTCGCGCAGGTAGAGCGAAGGTAGGAGCTTGCGCATGGCGAGATCGCCGGTGCCGCCGAACACGACGATGTCGGCGGGGTCCATGACGGGATGCGGGTGCGGATGCGGGTACGGATGCGGCACGAGCCGTCTCCTCGATCGATCGGGAACAGAGGTGCCTGTCGGACCGCCACTCGGGGCAGCCCTTCCGTACTGTACCGATTCCGATCGGACTCTTAAAAGCCTAACCAGGGAGGCGTCCGGCACCGTCACTCGGACGGCCGGGGAACACCACCGGCTCGGCCCAGCCGCGTTCGGTGTAGGCCGCCCGCACCGCCGAGGTCACCGCGTCGACCCGATCGGCGTCGCACAGCGCGATCACGCAGCCGCCGAAGCCGCCGCCGGTCATCCGGGCCCCGATCGCGCCGCCGGCACGGGCCGCCTGCACCGCCACGTCCACGTGCGGGACGGTGATCTCGAAGTCGTCGCGCATCGAGCGGTGCGAAGCGTCCAGCAGTGGCCCGATCTCCCGTGGGTCGGCGCCGCCGGAGAGCAGCGCCACCACCTCGCGCACCCGGTCGTTCTCGGTGATCACGTGCCGGGCCCGGCGCCGGATCCGGTCGTCGGTCAGCGTCGCGAGGTCGGTGAGGCGCGCGTCGCGCAGCGCGGGCACCCCGAGTGCGGCGGCCGCGGCCTCGCAGTCGGCCCGGCGGGCGCCGTACTCGCCGTCCGCGTGCGCGTGCGGTGCCCGCGAGTCGATCACCAGCAGTTCCAGCCCGTGCGCCGGTGGGTCGAACGGCACCAGCTGCACGGTGTCGTCGCGGGTGTCGAGGAAGACCAGCCGGCCGGACCTGCCGTGCATCGATGCCATCTGGTCCATGCCGCCGGTGGGCGCGCCGACGAACTCGTTCTCCGCGCGCCTGGCGATCCGGGCCAGCCCGGTCGGGTCGACCGACACTCCGGCGAGCCCGGCCAGCGCGACCCCGACCGCGCACTCCACCGCCGCCGATGAGGAGAGCCCCGCCCCGACCGGCACGTCCGAGTCGAGCCACAGGTCGACCTCGCCGACCGGGTGTCCCGCCTCGCGGAACGCCCAGCACGTGCCCGCCACGTAGGCGGCCCAGCCGGTCACCTCACCCGGGACCACGGTCGGCGCGGAGAACTCGACGACGGCGTCCTGCTGCGCCGAGTGCACCCGGCCGGTCCGGCCGGCCGCCGCCGACGCCGTGACCACGGCCCGGTGCGGCAGCGCGAACGGCAGCACGAACCCGTCGTTGTAGTCGGTGTGCTCGCCGATCAGGTTGACCCGGCCGGGCGCGAACCAGGCCCCGGCGGACGGCGCGGGCTCGGTGGACATCGCAATGCTCCTCAAGATGTGACGGGCGCTGACAGGCACTGACCAGCACTGCCCGGCGCCGACCAGCACTGACCAGCACCGACCGGCACTGCCCGGCGCCGACCGGCACCGGCCAGGGCTGCCGGGCACGACAGGTACTGACGGCGCAGACGGAACCGGCTTGCGCCGACAAGCACCGCCGGACACCGACAGCGCCCCGCGGTCCCGGGACCGGTGCCGCCGGTGCAGGATCGCAGTGTGCACGCCGATCTCGATACCGCCCTGCGCAACCCGGTCCCGGACACCCTGACCGGCAGGCTGCGCGAGTTCGGCTCGGTCCGCGGGCGGGCGGCCCGCTTCGACCGGGAGGTCTCCCCGTTCGGCGGGATGCCGCTCGCCCCCACCCACGACGACTGGTCCGACCTGGCAGTGCTCTGCGGGCCGGGCAACCCGGTCGTCCTGGTCCGCGCGGGGGACGGGCCACCGGAGCTGCCGGCGGGCTGGGAGCTGGAGCGGGCGTTCCCCGGTGTCCAGATGGACGGCTCCGGCGTGCCGGGTGAGCCGGACGACGACGCGATCGAGCTGGGCCCGGCCGACCGGGCCGAGATGGCGGAGCTGACCGCCCGCACCGAGCCGGGGCCGTGGCTGGCCCGCACCGCCGAGCTCGGCGGGTTCCTCGGATTCCGGCACGACGGCAGGCTGATCGCGATGGCGGGGGAGCGGATGCGCATCGGCGGGCCGGGCGCGGCGGGCGCGACCGAGATCAGCGCCGTGTGCACCGACCCGGACTTCCGCGGCAAGGGCCTCGCCCGGCGGCTGGTGGGCGCGGTCGCCGCCGGGATCGTGGCACGCGGTGAGCGGCCACTGCTGCACGCGTCCGCGGTGAACACCGGCGCCATCCGGCTGTACCGGGACATGGGCTTCGTGGTGGCCCGGGACATGCGCTTCGACCTGCTGCGCTCCCCGGCCGGCCGGCCGGCAGGCAGGCCGGGTAGCCGGCCACCCTCCGCCCGATGCTCGGTTGAGCCGACGTCTGCATGATCGGCCGCAGGCTGGTGCCCGGCCGCCGACTGTGTGATCAGCCGCCGGCCGCGGTGTCGGCACGGCCCGCCGCTGCACCGCCTGCGCTGTCTGCACCCTCTGCGCGGTTCGCCGCTGTGTTGTCTGCGGGGCTCGCCGCGGTGTCGTCTGCGCGGCTCGCCGCGGTGTTGTCTGCGCGGCCCGCCGCGGTGCGCACCGCGCGATCCACCGCGGCCGCCGAGAGCACCTCGTCGAGCACCAGGATCGCGCAGCCGATCACGCCGCTGCGTCCGCTGAGCAATCCGGGCTCGATCCGCAGGCTCTGCGTCGCGGTGGCCATCGACCGCCGGTAGATCGCCTCGCGGACACCGGCGACCAGCGGATCGAAAGCACCGACGAGGTCACCTCCGATCGCCACCAGCGCCGGGTTCACCAGGTTCACCGCCGCGGCCAGCACCTCGCCGAGCCTGCGCCCGGCGATCCGGACCAGCCGGACCGCATCCGGATCGCCCTGCTTGACCAGCGCGACGACGTCGGCGATCGAGCCGACGTCGCCGTCCGGGCGCCCGACCGACAGGTCGCGCACCAGCGCCCGGCCCGAGGCCAGCACCTCCAGGCAGTCGATGTTGCCGCAACCGCAGCCG
The DNA here is from genome assembly GCF_003945385.1 of Pseudonocardia autotrophica. Classification (NCBI taxonomy): domain Bacteria; kingdom Bacillati; phylum Actinomycetota; class Actinomycetes; order Pseudonocardiales; family Pseudonocardiaceae; genus Pseudonocardia; species Pseudonocardia autotrophica. The sequence goes on along the minus strand of NZ_AP018920.1, from coordinate 3,778,182 downwards.
ATCCCCGGGCCGTCGTGCACCGGGATGTGCCCGATCTCGCCGGCCGCGCCCCAGGCGCCGCGCTGCAGGGCCCCGCCGGACACCAGCCCCGCGCCGACCCCGGAGCCGATCTTCACCATCAGCAGGTCGTCGACGTCGGGATGCGCGGCGTGCTCGGCGAGCGCCATCACGTTCACGTCGTTGTCCACCCGCACCGGCACCGGGAAGCGCTCGGTCAGCAGCGGCGGCAGCGGGATCCGCTCCCAGCCGGGCAGCGAGGGGACGCCCACCGACCAGCCGTTGCGGTCGTCGACGGTGCCCGGGATGGAGAGCCCGAGCCCGCGGATCCCGGCGTCCTCGGCGCCGGCGTCGCCCAGCAGCTTCTCCAGCGTGGCGACGGCGTCGCCGAGCAGGCGATGCGGCCCGACCGAGGCGGGCAGGTCGACCACGGCCTCGGCCTGGACGGCACCGGTGAGATCGCAGACCGCGGCCTTGCTCCGGCTGACGCCGACCGACACCGCGAGCACGGTGCCGCCGGCGGCGTTGAACTCGAGCCGGGCGGCGGGCCGCCCACCGGTGGCGGCGGCACCCACCACCTCGGTGACGAGACCGTCGGCCAGCAACCGGTCGACACGGGCCGCGACGGCCGTCCGGGACAGCCCGGTCTCCCGGCCGATCTCGGTCCGGGTCGCGGCGGTGCCGTCCCGGACCAGCCGGAAGATCTCGCCCGCGGTGGCGGGCGCGCTGGTCGGGGTGCGTCCTCGCATTCGTCCAGTCAACCACAGGGCTTTGAGCTGGCAAAACGCCGATCGACTGAGACTAACGTCTTGTGAGTACGTAATAGTCTCGTTAGAGTGCAGATGGCGGGCGCGCTCCGCCCGGTTCGGCACCTCCGCCCACCACCCCTCAGGAGATGGACGCATCGTGACCGTCATCCCCGAACTGCACCCGGTCCTCGACCAGGTCACCCGGCGGGTCATCGCCCGATCGGCGACCACCCGATCCGCATACCTCCAGCGCATCCGGGCGGCCCGCCCGCCGGCCATGGCCGGTCCCGGCCGGGAGAGTCTCGGCTGCGCGAACCTCGCCCACGGCGCTGCCGCCTGCGGCCCGGACAAGCTGACCCTGACCGCCACCCCGGCCCGCAACCTGGCGATCGTCACCGCCTACAACGACATGCTCTCCGCCCACCAGCCGTTCGAGGGCTACCCCGAACTGATCCGCGCCGCCGCCCGCGAGGCGGGCGGTGTCGCCCAGGTCGCCGGCGGCGTGCCCGCCATGTGCGACGGCATCACCCAGGGCCGGGCCGGGATGGAGCTGTCGCTGTTCTCCCGCGACGTCATCGCGATGTCCACCGCGGTCGCCCTCTCGCACGACATGTTCGACGCCGCGGTACTGCTCGGCGTCTGCGACAAGATCGTCCCCGGGCTGGTGATGGGCGCGCTGTCGTTCGGTCACCTGCCGGTGCTGCTGGCCCCCGCCGGCCCGATGCCCTCCGGTCTGCCGAACAAGGAGAAGGCCAGGATCCGGCAGGCCTACGCGGCCGGCGAGGTCGGTCGCGACGAGCTCCTGGAAGCCGAGTCGCGCAGCTACCACGGCCCCGGGACCTGCACCTTCTTCGGCACCGCGAACTCCAACCAGCTGCTCATGGAGATCATGGGCCTGCACCTGCCCGGCTCGTCGTTCGTGAATCCCGGCACCCCGCTGCGGGCGGCGCTGACCGCCGAGACCGCGCGCCGGGCGCTCGCCGCCGCCGACGACCCGGACCGCGCGATGGGCGAGATCATCGACGAGCGGGCGGTGCTCAACGGCATCGTCGCGCTGCTCGCCACCGGCGGTTCGACCAACCACACCATGCACCTGGTCGCGATGGCCGGGGCAGCGGGCGTCCGGATCACCTGGGACGACTTCTCCGACCTGTCGGCGGTCGTCCCGCTGCTCGCCCGGATCTACCCCAACGGGCAGGCCGATGTGAACCACTTCCAGGCCGCGGGCGGCGTGTCGCTGCTGGTCCGGGAGCTGTTGCAGGCCGGGCTGCTGCACGACGAGGTCCGCACCGTCGACGGGCCGGGGCTGCACCGCTACACCCGCGAGCCGTTCCTCGACGGCCCCGAGCTGGTGTGGCGCGAGGGGCCCACCGAGAGCCTGGACAAGTCCGTGCTGCGCGGGGTGGGCGACCCGTTCTCCCCGGACGGCGGCCTGCGCGTGCTGCACGGCAACCTCGGCCGCTCGGTCGTGAAGACCTCCGCCGTCGAGCCGGACCACCGGTTCGTCGAGGCACCCGCCGTCGTGTTCGACCACCAGGACGAGCTGCTCGACGCCTACCGGGCCGGTGAACTCGACGCGCGGGACTTCGTCGCCGTCGTCCGGTACCAGGGCCCGCGCGCCAACGGGATGCCCGAGCTGCACAAGCTCACCCCGGCACTCGGTGTGCTGCAGGACCGCGGGCAGCGGGTCGCGGTCGTCACCGACGGCCGGATGTCCGGCGCGTCCGGGAAGGTGCCCGCGGCGCTGCACGTCACGCCGGAGGCGGCTCGCGGCGGCCCGCTGGAGAAGGTCCGCGACGGCGACCCGATCCGCCTCGACACCCTGAACGGCACACTGTCCCTGCTGGTGGACGCCGACGAGTTCGACGCCCGCGAGCCGGCCCGGCGCACCATCCCGTCCGGGCCGACGTTCGGTACCGGCCGGGAGCTGTTCGGGGTGTTCCGGGCCGCGGTCGGACCGGCCGACGAGGGCGCCGTCATCGCGGGCCCGGGATCCTGAGAGGAACCATGAGCGAGAAGCTGCTGGAACTGGCCCCGGTCGTACCGGTGGTCGTGCTGGACGACGCCGGATCGGCCGTCCCGCTGGCCCGCGCACTGGTCGACGGCGGACTGCCGGTGATCGAGGTGACCCTGCGGACCCCGGCAGCCGCCGAGGCGGTCCGCCGGATCGTCGCCGAGGTGCCGGACGCCGTCGTCGGGACCGGCACCGTCCGCACCCCGGCCGACGTGCGGCTCTCGGTCGACGCCGGGGCGCGTTTCCTGGTCAGCCCGGGCGCCACCCCGCGACTGCTGGACGCGATGGAGGACTCCGGGCTCGATCTGCTGCCGGGCACCTCGTCGATCTCGGAGATGCTGGCCGTCGCCGAGCGTGGGCACACCGCGATGAAGTTCTTCCCGGCCGAGGCGGCCGGCGGGCGCCCGTTCCTCCGCTCGGTCGCCGGCCCGCTGCCGGACCTGCGGTTCTGCCCGACCGGCGGGATCACCGTGGCCAGCGCGCCGGACTACCTCGCGCTGCCCAACGTGTCCTGCGTCGGCGGGTCGTGGCTCACCCCGTCCGACCTGGTGGCGGCCGGGGACTGGGACCGGATCCGGTCCCTCGCGGCGGCCGCGGCGGCACTGGGCTAGAGTCCTTCCCGGTGTGCCGGGAAGTCTGGTCGGCGATCGATGACGCATGCCCGCCGACCCCCGGAGCCCCGTAAAGACCTCGCACCCGCTCACCCGTATCGCCGACGCCCTGCGGGGCGAGTCCGTCGGCGGATTCCTGCTGGTCGGCGCCGCCGTGCTGGCGCTGGTACTGGCGAACTCGCCATGGCGCGACGCCTACTTCGCGCTCTCCGGGTTCTCGGTCGGCCCGGCGGCGCTGCACCTGGATCTCACGGTCGCGACCTGGGCCGCGGACGGGCTGCTCGCGATCTTCTTCTTCGTCGTCGGGCTGGAGCTCAAACGCGAGTTCCTGGCCGGCGACCTGCGGGACCCGGCGAAAGCGGTGCTGCCGGTCGCCGCCGCGGTCGGCGGGATGATCGCCCCGGCGCTGATCTACGTGGCGATCAACCTGGCCAACCCGGACGCGCTGGTCGGCTGGGCGATCCCGACGGCCACCGACATCGCGTTCGCGCTGGCCGTGCTGGCGGTGATCGGCAGCAGCCTGCCGCCGGCGCTGCGGATGTTCCTGCTGACCCTGGCCGTCGTCGACGACCTGCTGGCCATCTCGATCATCGCGGTGTTCTACACCGACGACCTGTCATTCGCGCCGCTGCTGCTGGCGCTGGTCCCGCTCGGGCTGTTCGCGCTGGCCGTGCAGCGCGGTCTGCGGGCCTGGTGGCTGCTGCTGCCGCTCGCCGCACTGACCTGGGCGCTGGTGCACGCCTGCGGTGTGCACGCCACCGTCGCCGGGGTGCTGCTCGGTTTCACCGTGCCCGTTCTGGCCCGGCGCGGCGAGCGGCCCGATCCCGGGCGGCGATCGCCCGCGGAGCGGATCGAGCACCTCGTCCGGCCGATCTCGGCCGGGATCGCGGTGCCGGTGTTCGCCTTCTTCGCCGCCGGGGTGTCGGTCGTCGACGGCGGTGGGATCGGCGCCGCACTCGCCGACCCGGTGACGCAGGGCATCATCGCCGGGCTGGTGCTGGGCAAGACGGTCGGCGTGCTCGGCTCGACCTGGCTGGTGCAGCGGTTCACCCGGGCCCGGCTCTCCGACGACCTGGGCTGGTGGGACCTGCTCGGGCTGGCCCAGCTCGCCGGGATCGGGTTCACCGTGTCGCTGCTGGTGGGTGAGCTGGCGTTCGGCACCGGGACCCCGGAGGACGATCACGTCAAGATCGGGGTACTGACCGGCTCGGTGACCGCGGTGCTGCTGGCGACGGTGCTGTTGCGGATCCGCAACGCCCACCACCGGCGGCTCGCCGAGGACCGCGAGCGCTCCTGAGCCGCTCGGGGCCCCGGTCAGCGGTGGTCGGCGCGCGCGGCCGCGTGCCGGACGGCAGCGGGGGACAGGCCGCGCCGGGCGGCGTCCCAGTCGCCGGTGTCCGGTGCCAGGCAGGGCAGCGCGTGCACGAACGTCCGCGCCGGGGCGCCGTCCGCTGCGACACCGCACAGGGTGTTCATCCGGAGCGGCTCCGCGGTGCGGTCGATCGGGTTCCAGCACCGCTCGCAGAGCGGGTGGCGGGTCATGCCGCGCGGTCCTGCCACTCGGCGGTGAACCGGCTGCCGGCCGCCGCACAGGCTGCGGTGTGCACGGCCGCCTCGCGCCAGGTGATGTTGCCGGCGGAGTCGGCGTGGTCGATGTGCGAGAGCCGGTAGTGGCCCTCGGTGTCGGGATCGATCGGGCCGTAGCACCGTTCGCAGAGCATGATCATCGTTCACGGCCCCCGGGGAGCTGTCGGAGTCGGATCCACCATGCTTGCTCAGGGCACCCTTACCTCGCATCCGAATGTGGTGGGCGCCGCTCTGTGTCCTGGGGCACCTGAGCTGCGATTTCACGACGGATCGCGGACGCGCCGGGTCGCGTCGCGGTCGCTGTCGGTGCCCTCTCCTACACTCGGCGCGCCCCTCGACGATCACCCCGGGCAGGACCGGGCCGGGACAGGACGGAGCCGCCATGCGCCTGGTGCACGCTGCCGACCTGCACCTGGACAGCCCGCTGCGCGGTCTGGCCCGGCTCGGCGACTCCGAGCTGGCCGGCACCCTGCGCGCGGCGACCCGCCGGGCCTGCGAGAACCTGGTCGACGCCGTCGTCGATCACCGGGCCGACGCGCTGCTGCTCGCCGGCGACGTCTACGACGGCGACTGGAAGGACTACGCCACCGGCGCCTTCTTCGTCCGGCAGCTGTCCCGGCTGCACGACGAGGGCATCCCGGTGTTCCTGATCAACGGCAACCACGACGCCGAGTCCGAGATCACCCGGTCGCTGCGGCTGCCGCCGAACACCCACCGGTTGTCGGTGCAGGCACCGGAGACGGTCGTGCTCGACGACGTCGGCCTGGCGGTACACGGTCAGGGCTTCGCCCGCCGGGCCGTCCTGGAGAACCTGGTCCCCGCCTACCCGGACCGGATCCCCGGCCTGGTCAACGCGGGCATGCTGCACACCTCGGTGCAGGGCGACGACCGGCACGACACCTACGCGCCGTGCCGCCCGGAGGACCTGTCCGGCTGCGGCTACGAGTACTTCGCGCTCGGGCACGTGCACGAGCAGCGCACGGTCTGCGACGGGCCGCACAAGGCCGCGTTCTCCGGGAACCTGCAGGGCCGCCACCCCCAGGAACGCGGCCCGAAGGGTGCGCTGCTGGTGGAGGTCGAGCCGGGCGGCCCCGCGTCGATCGAGCCGCTCGTGCTGGATGTGGCGCGCTGGGAGCTGGTCGAGGTGGACATCACCGGCCTCGCCGGCGCCGACGAGGTGTTCGACGCGGCCGGTGCCGCGCTGCGCGAGCGGTGCGTGCAGGCGGCGCCGCGCGCCGTCGTCGCGCAGGTGACGCTGCACGGCGCCGGTCCGGCCGCGGCCGAGCTCACCGAGACCGAGCGGGTGCGCACCGAGCTCGACCTGGCCGCCGGGCAGGCCGGCGCGGTGCTGGAGAAGATCCGCAACCGGACCCGGCCCCCGGCCGATGCGCTCGCCGTCGATCCGGAGCTGACCGCAGCGGTCTCGGCCGCCGCCGCCGGGCTGGCCGGTGACCCGGACCGGATCCGGGAACTGGCCGCCCCGCTCGACCGCGAGGTCGGGCGCCGGCTGCGCGAGGCCGGCCTGCTGGACCTGCGTGACGACGCGCGCCTGGCCGCGCTGGCCCACGAGGCCGAGCAGCAGCTGCTGGCCCGGATGGCCGGGACGGAGGGCGACCGGTGAACCTGCGGACCCTGGTGTTGGAACGCTACGGCGCCTACGAGGGCCGCGAGCTCACGCTCGGCCGGGGCCTGACCGTGGTCTCCGGGCCGAACGAGGCGGGCAAGACGACCCTGCTCGACGCGCTGTCCGACCTGCTCTGGGGGATGCCCCGCCCGGTCCGGCACGGCTACGCGTTCAGCCCGGCCCGGCTCGCGGTGTCCGCCCGGGTGGACGGTCCCGACGGTGAGCAGCTGCTGCGGCGCACCACCCGTGGGCTGCATCGGGTGTCCGGCGACCCGGACGGTCCGGCCGAGGTCGCGCTGGACGCGCCGTGGGGCCCCGGCGGCGCCGAGGCCCGCCGGCGCTGGCGGGAGGGTTTCGGGCTCGGCCACGAGCAGCTGCGCGAGGGCGGCCGCAAGCTGTGCACCGGCGGTGGGGACCTCGCCGAGCTGGTGTTCACCGCTCGCAGCGGTCGCGACGCGCGCGCGCTGATCGCCGCGCTCGACGCCGAGGCCGACGCGCTGTTCAAGGAGCACCGAGGGAACCGGTCGGTGACGGTGCGGGCCGCGTTCGCCCGGTTCACCGAGACCGAGCAGGTGGCGACCGAGCGGACCTCGCGCGCGGGCGAGGTCACCGCGGTCGCCGACGAGATCGCCCGGCTGGAGCGCCGGGCGGCGGAGCTGGCCCGCGCGCGGCGTACCGCGGCCGACGGCGCCGACCGGGCCCGGCAGGCCCTGCGTGCCCGGGAACCGGCCCGGGAGCTGGCCGCGCTGCGCGCCGAGCGGGCCGCGCAGTGCGCGACCGGCGCCGCGCTCGGTGCCGATGCGCTCGCCGAGTACAGCCGGGCCACCGCCGACCGCGCCACCGCCGAGCAGCAGCGCGACAGCCACCGCGAGCGGGCCGACGCGTTACGGGCCGACCGGGCCGAGCTGGACCTCGACGAGGACCTGCTGGCCGACGCGAGCCGGGTGCGCGAGCTGGAGTCCGCGGCCCAGGCCCGCCGCGCCGACGCCGAGCGGGCGGCCCGGCTGCGGGCCGATGCCGCGGAGGCACACCGGCGTGCCGAGTCGGCGCTGGCCGGGCTGGTCGCCGAGGACGGTCGCAGCGCGGGGGAGCGGCTCGCCGCGGTGCACCTGCCCGCCGACCGGGCCCGCGATCTCGACGAGATCGCCCGCCGGCTGCACGACGCGATCGTCGAGGCCGAGCGCGCGGAGCGGGTGTACGCCGAGGCACTCGCCGAGGTGCGCGAGACGGCCGACGTGCCGGGCGGACTGGATCCGGAGCGGGTCGGCCGGGTCGCCGAGGTCCGGCGGGCGATCGAGGCCGACGGATCCGCGGCCGAGCTCTGCCGGACGGCGATCGCCGAGCGGGACACCGCACGTGCCCGGCGCTCCGAGGCGCTCACCGCGGCCGACTACCGCGGGCCGGGTGCGGATGCCTCCGGGCCGGGCACCGAGGTCGCGGTGCTCGCCCCGCCGGTGCGCGAGGTGCGGTCGGCCCGCACGGCGCTGCGCGCTGCCGAGCAGGAGCTGCGCGCTGCCGAGCGGGCGGCCGCCGACGCCGCCGAGCGCGAGCACCGGGCCCGGACCACCCGCGACGGGGTGGTGGCCCGTGGCCGCCCGGTCGGGCCCGACGCGCTGGCCGCCGCCCGCGCGGAGCGCGACGATGCCGTCACCCGGCTGCTGGCCGCCGACGACCGCGCCGCATCGGCCGCGGCCGGGCGGGTCGCGGCAGCGGTCGCCGCGGCCGACCGGGTCGCCGACGACATGATCGCCTCCGCGGACCGGGTCGCCGAGCTCGCACAGAAGGAGTCCGAGCTGGCCGCCGCGGCGACCGCGCTGACCGAGGCGGGCCGGGTGGTCGAGCGGGCCCGCGGCCAGGCCGACGTGGCCGGATCGGCGTGGACGACGCTGTGGCGGGCGCACGGCGTCGCGGTGCCCGACCCGGACGACGCCGACACCGTCGTCGCCGCGCTCGCCGACGCCTCCCGCGCACAGGACGAGGTGGCCCGCGCCGACGAGCGACTGGCCCGGCTGCGCGACCAGGCCGACGAGCAGGAGCGGGCACTCGGCACGGCTCTGGCCGCCGCCGGGCGGCCGCGCGACGGGGCACCGCTGGACGTGCTGCTGGTCGCCGCCGAGGATCTGGCGGTCGAAGCCGGGCACGCCAGGGACCGGCAGGTGCTGCTGTCCCGGTTGCGCAGTGAGGCGGAGCGGGCCGGGGGAGCGGCCGACGCCGCCCGGCACGACCGCGAGCTCGCGACCCAGCGCTGGCGGTTCGCGCTGCGCGGGGCGGGCCTGCCTACCGACCTGGAGCCGTCGGGCTGGGGAACCCGGCGCGACACCGTCGCCGATGCCCAGCAGGCCGGGGCGCTGGCCCGGCAGGACGATCAGGAGGCCACCCGCCTGGAGCGGGCGGTGAACGCGCACCGCAAGGCCGTCACGGCGCTGGTCGAGCGGCACCTGGACCGGGCTCCGACCGGCACCGCTTCCGCCGACCGGCTCGGTGAGCTGGCCGACCGGGTCCGCGAGGTCACCAAGGCCGCCGTGTCGGCGGGGCATCTCGACGACGGCATCGTCGACGCCGAGGACGCCGCGGCGCGGGCCGCCCGCGACGTCGCGACCGCCGGGGCGGTGCTGGACCGGCTCGCCGTCGAGCTGGCCCTGACCGAGGCGATGGAACCGGGCGGGCTGGAGGCCGCTGCCGAGCGCGGCGCTGTGGTGGCCGAACTGGACTCGCGGATCGCCGAGCAGTCCCGGCTGCTGGCCGCCGCCGCACCGGATCTCGACGCGGGCGAGCTCGTGGCGTCGGCGGCCGATCCGAGTGCACAGCCGCCCACCGGCGCCGGCGGGGTGAGCCTGAGCGCCGAGCCGGGAGCACTGGTGGAGGCCCTGGAGCGGGCCGAGGCACACGAGCGGGAGCTGGGTGCCGAGCAGGACGACGTGCGCGAGCAGCTGGGCGGGCTGCGTGCCCGGCGCCGCGAGCTGGAGGACGCCGAGGGCGCCGCCGAGCTGCACGCCCGCGCGCAGGAGGAGCTCGCGGGCGTCGCCGACGCGGCGGAGCGCTATCTGGTGCTGCATCTGCAGCGCGAGATCCTGCGCCGCGAACTGGACGCCTATGAGCGCAGCCACGCCTCGCCGTTGCTGGTCCGGGCCGGTGCGCTGCTGGAGCGGCTGACCGGCGGCCGGTTCGTGGCACTGCGCCCGCCGTCCGAGCCGGGGGCGGGCGCCCGGACACTGGTCGCGGTCCGTGCCGACGGTGAGGAGCTGACCCCGCCGACGCTCTCCGAGGGCACCGCGGACCAGGTCCACCTGGCGCTGCGGCTGGCCGGGATCGAGCAGTTGCAGGCCGACCGGGTCGCGGCCGGGCTGCCGCCGGTGCCGGTGGTGCTCGACGACGTCCTGATGACCTTCGACGACGAGCGTGCCCCGGCCGCGATCCGGGTGCTCGCCGAGCTGGCCGGATCCGCCCAGGTGCTGCTGTTCACCCATCACGAGCATCTGGTCGGGCTGGCCCGCGCGACGGGCGTCGAGTTCACCGTCGCCGAGCTGGGCCCGCCGTCGCGGATCGAACCGCTGCTCGACGCCGGTGCCGCACGTGCCACCCCGCTCGCCGGCTGACCCGTACCGGTCGAGCACACTGCGGGGATGGACGCGTGCGGTGAGCGGTTCGTGATCGTCTCCGGGGACTCCCGGGCCGAGGTGGACGAGGTCGGTGGTGGGTTGGCCGGGTTCGTCCAGGGCGGCCGGGTCCGGGTGGAGCCGCATTCGCCCACCGCCCGGCCCGCGAAGGGCTCCGGCGCGGTGCTCGCGCCGTGGCCGAACCGGGTCCGCGGCGGGCGATGGAGCCTGCGCGGCGCGCGGCAGCAGCTCGCGCTGACCGAGCCCGGCGCCGGCAACGCGATCCACGGTCTGCTCCGGCACGTCCCGTGGACGCTCGTCGACCGGGCCGGCGACCGGCTGGTGCTGGCGGCGGTCGCTGCGGCGCAGCCGGGCTGGCCGCAGCCGGTGCGGATCCGGATCACCTACACCGTCGGTGCCGGCGGGCTCGGCGTCGAGACCGAGGTGGAGAACCTCGGGTCCGCGCCGGTCCCGTTCGGCCTGGGCTTCCACCCCTACCTGCGGGTCGGCGACGTCCCGGCCGACGATCTGGAGCTGACCCTGGCCGCCCGGACCCGGCTGCCGTTGCGCGACCAGCTCCCGGACGGGCCGCCGGAGCCGCTGGAGCGCCCGTTCGCCGGGACCCCGCTGGCCGGGCTGGAGCTGGACGACGCGTTCGGCGGCTGCGTGCCTGTCGAGGGCGACGGGCTCGTCCGGCACCGGGTGGTCGCCCCGGACGGCGGTGGCACCGAGCTGTGGGCGGAGCCGGCGTTCGGCTGGGTGCAGGTGTTCACCCCGGCGGACTTCCCGCGGCACGGGCCGGACGGGGCGCTGGCCGGGGCCAGGGCGGTCGCGGTGGAGCCCATGACCTGCCCGCCGGACGCGCTGAACTCGGGCACCGACCTGATCGAGCTGATCCCGGGTGAGGCGCAGGTGCTGCACTGGGGGATCACCGCCACCGGGTGATCCACTTCACGGTGCGAGCCGGAATCCGGCGGAGTTGATTGAGCGTTCTATCGTCTGTGACGACCGAGACCCAGCTCCCCCTGCGCCTGCCCGTACTCGACGACGCCGGCCGCAGTGTGCTGTTCAGCGAGGCCCGTACGGCGAACACGTTCACCGACGAGCCGGTGTCCGACGAGACGTTGCGCGCGATCTGGGAGCTCGCCCAGTGGCCGCCGACCGCCGCGAACACGCAGCCGCTGCGGATCACGTTCGTGCGTTCGGACGAGGCGAGGCAGCGCCTGCTGCCGCTGCTCGCCGATGGCAACCGCGCCAAGTCCGAGCAGGCCCCGGTGACCGCGATCCTCGCCGCGGACCTGGACTTCCACGAGCACTCCCCGGTGACCTTCCCGATCAAGCCGGACCTGCGCGACAACATGGAGGCCCAGGGTCGCGAGGGTCGCGAGGGCATGGCGCGGTTCAACGCAGGCCTGCAGATCGGCTACTTCCTGCTCGCCGCCCGCGCGCACGGCCTCGCCACCGGTCCGATGGCCGGGTTCGACGCCGACGCCGTCACCGAGGAGTTCCTCCCCGGTGGCCGGCAGCGGGCGCTGCTCGTGGTGAACATCGGCCATCCCGGCCCGGACGCCTGGTACCCGCGGCTGCCGCGGCTGGCCGCCGAGGACGTCCTCACCTTCGCCTGACGCACCGGCTGAGACTCCGCCTGACACACCACCCGAGACACCGGCTGACACACCCCGCCGGGGACATCGCCTGAGATGCGCCGGCCGGTAGGCGGCTCATCCCGGCAGGCGGCTCAGCCCGGTCCCAGGCAGCTGTGCAGCGCGCCGAGCAGGCGGGCGGCCCGGTGGTCGACGTCCTCGGCGTGCATCTCGTTGGTGAGGAACGAGAAGCCCACACCGTGCTCGGGCCATGCGCCGTGCCGTCCGCCGCCGGCCCCGCTGTGCCCGAACGCGATCGGCTCCGGGCCGAACGTGCCGAGCGGATCGGCGAGCTCGTAGCCCAGGCCGAACCGCAGCGGCCGGTCGTTGACCGCGTCGGTGCCCTCCGCGTGCGTGCGCACGGCGCGGGCCAGCGCGGCGGCCGGGACCGGTGAGCGGGCCGGATCGGCGAGCGCGCCGTAGAGCCGGGCGATCGCCGGCGCCCCGGCCACCGCGGCTCCGGCCAGCGCCCCGGAGCGGTACCAGCCGGGTGCGTTGACGGCGTCGGCGTCGTCGAGCAGCACCCGGTACATCCGTTCGACGGTGCGCCGGCGCTGCGCGTCGTCGAGGAACGTCGAGAGCCGGTAGCCGCGGTCCCGGATGATCCGGGCCGGTGCCGGCGGCGGGGTCGTCAGGAACACCCGCGCGCCGGCCACCCGCCCGACGACGTCCTCGACGACCGTCCGCGGATCATCGCCGGTGACCCGGCGGATCAGCTCGGCGACCAGATGCCCCCAGGTCAGCGCGTGGTAGGCGACCCGGGTTCCGGGCTCCCACAACGGTGCCTGCCGGGCCAGCGCCGCGGCACCGGCCCGGTCGTCGAGCGTCTCGGCAGGCGACGGCTCCGGATCGACGTAGGGCAGTCCCGCGGTGTGCGCGAGCACCTGCCCGACCCGCACCGTGCTCTTGCCCGCGGCCCCGAACTCCGGCCAGTACCGGACCACCGGGGCGTCCGGATCGAGCCGGTCGGCGAGCGCCGCACAGGCCGTCGCGGCGAGCCCCTTGGTGCCGGAGAACAGCACCGCGACGGTGTCCGCCGACCAGGGCCGCCCGGCGCCCGGATCGGCGAGCCCGCCGTGCAGCTCCACCATCGGGACCCCGCCGCGCACCACCGAGAACGCCGCGCCGCCACGCGCGGCGGCCAGCACCTCGGCGAACGCGTCCGCGACCGCGGAGAACCCGGCCGCCACCGTGCCGTGCGGCCTCACCGCACCGCGGCCATCGACGGCGTGTGCTCCAGCAGCTCCCGGGTGTAGGCGTGCTGCGGGTTCGCCAGCACCTCCTCGACGGTGCCCTGCTCCACGATCCGGCCGCCCTGCAGCACCGCGATCCGGTCCGCGACCTCGCGGGCCAGCGCGATGTTGTGCGTCACGAACAGCATCGCGGTGCCCAGCTCGCGGCGCACCGTCGCCAGCAGGTCCACGATGGCCGCCTGTACCGAGACGTCGAGCGCCGAGGTGACCTCGTCGCAGACCAGCACGTCCGGCGCGGTGACCAGTGCCCGGGCGATCGCCGCCCGCTGCCGCTCCCCGCCGGAGAGCCCGCCCGGGTAGCGGCCCGCGAACGTGTCGTCCAGCCGTACCTGGCCGAGCATGTCCAGTACCCGGGCCCGCCGCGCCGCGGCGTCCAGATCGGTGAGGTGGCGCAGCGGCACCTCCAGCGAGCTGGCCACCGTCCGGCGCGGGTTCAGCGACGCGAACGGGCTCTGGAACACGTACTGCACGCTGCGCAGCTGGGCGTAGCTGCGCGGGGTCGCCAGCGGCTCACCGCGCAGCGACAGCGACCCGGCGTCGAGATCGAGCAGCCCGGCCAGACCACGGGCCAGGGTCGTCTTGCCCGAGCCGGACTCGCCGAGCAGCATCAGGCACTCGCCGGGCCACAGCTCCAGGTCGATCCCGTCGAGCACGGTCGTGGGCCCGTAGCGCTTCCCGGCCCCGGACACCCGCAGCAGCGGGGTGCCCGCGCCGTCGCCGGAGGGCACGGAGTCCCGCTCGACGATCCGGTCGAGATCGGGCACCGCCGCGATCAGGCTCTGCGTGTAGGGGTGCTCGGGTGCGGTGAGCACCTGGCGCACCGTCCCCGTCTCGACCACCTCACCGGCCTGCATCACGGCCACCCGGTCGGCCAGCCCGGCGACGACGGCCAGGTCGTGGGTGATGTAGAGGGCCGCGGTCCCGGATCGGGTCACCAGCTCCCGGACGGTGTCGAGCACCAGGTCCTGGGTGGTCACGTCGAGTCCGGTGGTCGGCTCGTCGAGCACGACGACGTCCGGCCGGTTCGCGAACGCGGCCGCGATCCCGACCCGCTGCTGCTGCCCGCCGGAGAGCTGATGCGGGTAGCGGTGCAGGAACGTCTCGTCGCAGTCCAGGCCGACATCGGTCAGCACCTCCCGCACCCGCTCGTCGACGTCGCCGTCGTAGCCGTGCGCCACCAGTACCTCGGACACCTGGGTGCCGATCCGCAGCAGCGGGTTCAGCGACAGCGCCGGGTCCTGCGGCACGTAGCTGACCAGCCGGCCACGGATCCCGCGGATCGTCGCCGGTGGCACCGCGAGCAGGTCGTCGTGCGACTCGGTGTGCCCGCGGAAGGTGATCGTGCCGCCGGTGTGCGCGAGCCCGGTCCGGAAGTGCCCGAGCGCCGCGAGCGCCGCGGTGGTCTTGCCCGATCCGGACTCGCCGACCAGCGCCAGGATCTCGCCGGGGGCGACGGCGTAGTCCACCCCGTGCAACACCTCCCGGCCGCCGGTGGTGGCCACCCGCAGTCCGGTGCACTCGATCGTCGTGCCCGTGCTGCTGGAATCGGCGTCGCTCATGATGCGGCCTCCCCGGTCGTGTCGGCCGACTCCTTCGCCAGCGCGTCGGTGATCATGTTCGTGCCGACGGTCAGCACCGCGATCGCGAGCACCGGCAGGATCACGCCCCACGGCGTGACGATCAGCGCGATCCGGTTCTCGTTGATCTGCAGGCCCCAGTCCGATGCGGGCGGCTGCACGCCGAGCCCGAGGAACGACAGCGATGCCACGTAGCCGATCGAGTAGGTCAGGCGCAGGCCCAGCTCGACCATCAGCGGCCCGGTGATGTTCGGCAGCACCTCGGTCGCGAGGATCCGCCGCCGCGGCACGCCGTACATCCGGGCGGCCAGCACGTAGTCCTGGCCCGCCACCGACAGCGTGGCCTGCCGGGCGACCCTCGCCACCCGGGGGATGTGCGTGATCCCGATGACCAGCACCAGCAGCCAGCCCGACGAGCCGAGCACGGCCACCGCCAGCAACGCGAGCACCAGCTGCGGGAACGACAGCAGCACGTCGCCGCCGCGCATGATCAGCGCGTCCAGCCTGCTGCGACGGTCACCGGCCGAGTACCCGGCGAGCATCCCGGCGATCGCGCCGCCGACGATGCCGATCGCGGTCGCGGCCAGCGCGTAGAGCAGCACCGGGCCGCCGCCGGCGAGGAACCGGGTCAGCACGTCGCGTCCGAGGTCGTCGGTGCCGGCGACCCCGTCGGACTGGAACGGCCGGCCGGCGAAGTCGTCCACCCCGTGGCCGGTGAGCAGCGGGCCGAGCAACGGTCCGAGCAGCGCCACCGCCACCACGACGAGGGTCAGCACCGCCCCGATCCGGGCCTGGCGGCGGCGGAACGTGCGCCGCAGCAGTCCTGCAGGAACAGTGGGGGCACTCATGCGCCACCTCCCGAGGCGTGACGGATCCGCGGATCGGCCAGGATCCCGGCCACGTCCGCGGCCAGGTTCACGAGCACGTAGAACGCCGCGATGATGAGGGTGATCGCCTGCACCACCTGGACGTCCCGGTTGGCGACGGCGTCGATCAACGCCTGCCCGATGCCGGGATAGCGGAACAGGAACTCGACGACGACGACGCCGCCGGCGAGCCAGGCGAGCTGCAGCGCGAGCACCTGCGCGACGGGCCCGATCGTGTGCGGCACGGCGTGCCGGACGAGCACGGTGCGCTCCGGCAGGCCCTTGAGCCGGGCCATCTCGACGAACCCGGCGTCCAGTGCCTCGGACAGCGTCGCGCGGGTCATCCGCACGACGTAGGGGATCACCACCAGGGCGAGCGTCAGCACCGGAAGCACCAGCTGCTCGGGGCGGGCCCAGACCGGCTCCCCGGGCCGTGCGATCGTCACCGACGGCAGGATCTGCAGCACCGAGGTGGCGAACAGGACCACCAGCAGCACACCGATCACGAACTCCGGCAGCGCGGCCAGCACGAGGCTGGAACCGGACAGCATCGAGTCGGTGCGGGTGCCGCGGCGGGTGGCCGCCCAGGCACCCAGCGCCAGCGCCACCGGGGTGCTGATCAGCGCGGTGAGCACCAGCAGCAGCGCGGAAGCGGCGATCCGGCCGCCGAGCAGCTCGGACACCGGGCCCTGGGTGGCTGCGGAGAAGCCGAGATCGCCGGTGACGACACCGCCGAGCCAGGACAGGTAGCGCTCCCAGGCGGGCCGGTCGAGGCCGAGCTGCTCGGTCAGCGCCGCCACCCGTTCCGGGGTGGCCTGCTGGCCGAGGATCGCCCGGGCCGGGTCGCCGGGCAGCAGCAGCGTCGCGGCGAAGATCAGCAGCGACACCACGAGCAGCACCAGCAGGCTCACCAGGAGCCGTTTCAGGATCATCTTGGTCAGCAGGCTCATGCGGACACCCACGCCTTCCGGAACTCGTAGCCGGACAGCGACAGCCCGGTTCGGTTCGGGACGAGCCCGCCGACGTAGGCCTGGTGCGCGTCGACCCGGTCCGGGAAGCCCCAGATCAGGTAGCCGCCGCGGTCGAACTCGATCTCCTGGGCGCGTCGCACCAGCGCCGCCCGTGCCGTCGCGTCGAGCTCGGAGCGGGCACGGCGGATGACGCCCTGGTACTCGGCGTCCTCCCAGTGCGTCTCGTTGAACGGCGCCTCGGGCATCGAGGACTGCGACGCCTGCGGGATGTAGTTGCGGGTGTTCCAGAAGCTCTGCGCGAACTCCCACTGCAGGTACTGGTCGGAGAAGAAGGTCGAGGTGTCGACCCGGCGCAACCCGATCTCGACGCCCGCCGCGCGGGCCTGCGTCGCGTACACCTGGGCCGCCTCGACGGTGCCCGCCTGGATCGGCGAGGTCACCAGCTCCAGCGACAGGTTCGGCCGCCCGGCCGCCGAGAGCAGATCACGCGCCCGCTCCAGGTCCTGCTCCCGCTCCGGGTCCAGGTACTCCGGATCGAAGCGGGCGTACAGGTCGACCGCGGGGGCGCCCAGGCCGGACAGCACCTGGTTCACCATCTGCTCGCGGCCGGCGATCAGCCGCAACGCCTGCCGGACCCGGACGTCGTCGAACGGCTCGACGTCGACCCGCATCGTGATCGGCAGCCAGGCCCCGGTCTCCGAGGTGAGCAGCCGGATCGACTCGTAGGAGCCGACGACCTCGGTCAGCGACAGCGGGACCTGGTCGATCGCGTCGACCTGGCCCGAGAGCAGCGCGTTGATCCGAGCGTCGTCCTCGGAGAAGTTGATCAGCTCCAGCCGGTCGACGTAGGGCTCGTCCGGGCGCCAGTAGCCGTCGTGCCGCACGAAGGCGCTCTGCTGGCCGGGCGACCACGACTCGAACTTGAACGCCCCGGTACCGATCGGGTTCTCGACGTCGAAGTCGGCGGGCACGATGCCGCACGAGTACTCGGCCAGGTACTGGTCGAACACCGGCGACGGCTCGGTCAGCTCGAACCGCACCTCCCGGTCACCCGCCACCACGATGTCGTCCAGGATCCCGAACTGGGACGCCCCGGACTTCGGGTCGTCCGGGTCGGTGATCCGGCGGAAGGTGGCGACGACGTCGTCCGGGGTGACCGGGCGGCCGTCGTGGAAGGTGATGCCGGCGCGGATCGTCGCCGTCCAGGCCCGTGCGCCCGGCTCCGGGCGGACCGCCTCGGCGACGGCAGGCTGCAGGGTGTAGGCGTCGTCCCAGTGCACCAGCGGCTCGTAGAGGCTCAGCGTGCGGGCGATGTCCGGGTTGGCGGCCGGGCTGTGCGGGTCGAGGGTGTCCGACGCTCCACCGCCGGTCACCCCCACCCGCAGGACCCCGCCGCGGCGGGGCGGACCGGCGTCGCGGGCGGCGGCGGGTCCGCCGCAGCCCGCGAGCAGGGCCACCGCCCCCAGACCGGCCGCACCGGCGAGCAGGCGGCGTCGTGAGAACGACGCCGCTGGCGTGCTGATCAATGAACTTCTCCTCCGGGAAGGCCCCGGAGTCCTGCCCCGGGGCCGCGGTCGCGGGCTAGGTCGGGGGCCGGCGCACCACCTTCCCGCTCCGTTCGGACCCGGCCGGTCCGACCGGCGAGATCGCGCGTCCGGCGTGCGCGGGTTCCGGATCGTCACCGGTCAGCGCGTCCAGCGCGGAGGCGACGGCGTCCGGGAACGGCAGCGTGCCGTCCGGCCCGACGTGCAGGCACATCAGTTCCTCGGTGGCCGCGAGCGGGCCGGTGCCGTCGGGCCCGGTGTACAGCTCGTGCCAGAGCCGCAGCCGCTTGGCGTCCCGGCCGAGCACCCGGGTGCGGACGGTCAGCGCGGCGCCCGGCCCGATCTCGGCCAGGTACCGGACGTGCGCCTCGACCGTGTACAGCGAGCAGCCGCTCGCCGCCCGGTAGGCCGGGTCCATCCCGGTGCGGTCCATCAGCGCGGTGGTCGCGTCACCGAACACCAGCACGTAGTACGGCTCGGAGAGGTGCCCGTTGTAGTCGATCCACTCCGGACGCACGGTGTCGGTGTGCACCAGCGGGCCGCGCAGCTCCCGGGACGCCTGCGGCTCAGCCACCGGTGCCGCCTGCCGCCCGGGCCGCCTCGACCGCGCGCCGGACGGCGATGACCGCCCGGTCCCGCTCGGCCACCAGCTCGGCCATCGGGCGTCCACCGGCACTGACCTGCGCACCGGCGACCATGTCGTCGCGCAGCGCCGTGGTCAGCTCCGGGGCGTCGAGCCGGGTCCACGGCGCCTTCAGCGATGGGCCGAAGTGATCGAGCATGTGCGCCATGCCGCCCTCGCCGCCGGCCAGGTGGAAGGTCAGGCAGGGGCCGTGCACCGGCCAGCGCAGGCCCGGCCCGTCGGTGATCGACCGGTCGATCTCCTCCGGGGTCGCCTCGCCCTCGGCGACCATGTGCAGCGCCTCCCGCCAGATCGCCTCCTGCAGCCGGTTCGCGATGAAGCCGGGCAGCTCCCGGTCCATCTCGATCACCGACTTGCCGATGTGCCGGTAGAACTCGGCCGCCCGCGTGGTCGCCCAGGCCTGCGTCGCCGTCCCACCGACGACCTCGACCAGCGGGATCAGGTAAGGCGGGTTGAACGGATGCCCGACGACCAGCCGGCCCGGGTCGGCGGCCTCGGTCGCCATGTCCGACATCGGGAATCCCGACGTCGACGACGCGACGACCACGCCGGGGCCCGCCGCGGCGGCGAGCTCGGCCAGCAGCGCCCGCTTCAGCGCCAGGTCCTCCGGCGCGCTCTCCTGCACGAAGTCGGCACCCGCGACGGCCTCGGCGGCGGTCGGGAACAGCTCCAGCGCCGCCGGATCGGCACCGTCGGCCAGGCCCAGCTCGGTCAGCGCGGGCCAGGCCGCGTCGATCGTGCGCCGCAGCCGGTCGCCGGCGTCCGGCGCCGGGTCCCAGGCGCGCACCCGCAGACCGCGGGCCAGGAAGTACGCCGCCCAGCCGCCGCCGATCACCCCGGCGCCGATGCAGGCAACGGTGCGGATCGCCGACACCGGCTGCCCGGCCGGATCGGAGCCGGGCACGGGGAGCTCAGACACCGGCCCGCTCCTTCAGCCCCAGGATCTCGCGCGCCTGGTCCGGCGTCGCGACGTTCGCGCCGAGGTTCTGCACGATCTCGACGGCCCGCTCGGTGAGCTGGGCGTTGGTCGCCTTCACCCCGCGGGCGAGATAGAGGTTGTCCTCCAGCCCGACCCGCACGTGCCCGCCCTGCAGCATCGACTGCGCCACCCACGGCAACTGGTCGCGGCCGATCGAGAAGGACGCGAAGTTCGAGCCGGGCGGCAGCAGGTCGACCATCGCGGCGAGCACCCCCGGATCGGCCGGTGCGCCGTAGGGGATGCCCATGCACAGCTGGAACAGCGGCGGGGCGTCGATCAGGCCCTCGGCGACCATCGTCGAGGCGAACCACAGCTGGCCGGTGTCGAAGATCTCCAGCTCCGGCTTCACCCCGAGCTCCTGCACCCGCTTGGCGCCGGTACGCAGCATGTCCGGGGTGGAGATGTAGAGCTGGTTGCCCTCGCCGAAGTTCAGCGATCCGCAGTCCAGGGTGCAGATGTCGGGCAGCAGCTCCTCGACGTGCGGGAGCCGCTCGAGCGCGTTCACCAGATCGGTGCCGTCGACCGGCTTGAGCGGGTCCTCGGCATCGATGACCAGGTCACCGCCCATGCCCGCGGTCAGGTTCAGGACGACGTCGACGCCGGCGTCCCGGATCCGGGTGACGGTGTCGCGGTACAGCTCGACGGCCCGGGACGGGTCGCCGGTCTCGGGGTCGCGCACGTGGATGTGCACGACGGCGGCGCCCGCGCGGGCGGCGGCGATCGCGTCGGCGGCGATCGCGGCCGGGGTCACGGGGACGTGCGGGCTGCGGCCCACGGTGTCCCCGGCTCCGGTCACCGCGCAGGTGATGATGACGTCACGGTTCATCCGTTCTCCGTCCGATCGGTCTCGGCTGATGGGTGTCCCGGCGCCGCGAGCACGGCCCGGTCGATGAAGTCGTGCAGCACCGCGCGCATCTCGGCGGGCCCGGTGCCGGGGGTGCCGGCCATGACCTGGATCCCGAGACCGTCGATCAGTGCGGTGAGCTGGTGGGCCAGCGGCTCGGCCCGGCCGGCGACGAACACGCCGGTGGCGGCGCCGTCCTGCAACGTCATGAGCACGCTGCGGTACCAGCGGTCGTAGGAGTCCCAGTAGAGCTCGCGCCGGGCCGGGTCGATCGCCGACTCCGCCCACACCTGGATCCAGATGGACCACTCGCGGCGCAGCAGCTCGCCCTGCGGCAGCTGCAGGTCGATCAGCTGCAGCAGCCGCCGGTGCGGGTCGGTGATCTCGCCCAGCTCGGCGACCTGCCGGTCGAACGCGAGCTTCACGTTGTGCCGCAGCGCCTCGTCCAGCAGCTGCGACCGGGTGGGGAAGTGGTAGTGGATCGCCGCCGGGCTGGTGCCGCATTCGCGGGCCACGTCGGCCGTCCGCACCCGGTGGTAGCCGTGGTCGGCGATCAGCCGCCACGCGGCGTCCAGGATCCGGCGCCGGGTCCGGCGGGCGCCGTGTGTCCCGGCGCCCGCACCGGCCGGCGTGCCGTCGGAGGAGGACGGGGACGAGGCGGACGAGGCAGCGGCGCCGGCCGGCACCGCGGTGTGCGTGCGGGCGTCGTCCCGGCCGTGCAGCAGCCGGTTCACCGTCTCCCCGGTGACGTCGGCGATCGAGACCAGCTCGGCGGCCGCGAATCGGCGGCGCCCGGCCAGCGACTTGGACAGCTTGGTCTCGTCCAGCCCGATCGCGGCGGCGAACCGGCGCTGGGTCCACCCGTCCCGTTCCAGCAGCGCGCGCACCCGGGAGGCGACGGCGGGCGCGGAACGAGGATCGGTCATCGCGGAGCACCGTAGTGCCCGACTTGCGCAATTCGCAACAGTGGATCAACACATGCCCTGCGTACAGCGATCTTGCGAGCATCTGTCCGGTGCACCGTTCAGCTTGCGATCACAGACCCGGTGGTCGGTGTCCGGATCACCGGTAGGGTCGCGCGTCGGTACCGAGTCGACCCGGGGGAGAGAGAGCCATGCGCTCGCTGGACGAGGCCGCGATCTGGAACGAGGGCGTGCCGGGGGTGGACGTCCCCGGCTACGACCGGACGGGCATCCGTACCGGCATCGTGCACATCGGTGTCGGCGGGTTCCACCGCGCGCACCTGGCGATGTACGTCGACTCGCTGCTGATCGCCGGGGAGGCCCGGGAGTGGGGGATCTGCGGCGTCGGGGTGCTGCCCGGCGACGCCCGGATGCGGGACGTGTTGCGCGCCCAGGAAGGGCTCTACACCCTCGTGCGCAAGGAGCCGGACGGCTCGCTCGCGCCGCGTGTGGTCGGCTCGCTGGTCGACTACCTGTTCGCCCCGGACGACCCGGAGGCGGTGATCGAGCGGATCGCGCACGCCGACACCCGGATCGTCTCGCTGACGATCACCGAGGGCGGCTACGCGATCGACCAGAAGACCGGCGAGTTCGATCCGGAGTTCCCCGGTGTGCGGGACGAGACGAGCGCGTTCGGCCTGGTCGTCGAGGCGCTGGCGCGGCGCCGGGACCGCGGCACCGGTCCGCTCACGATCATGAGCTGCGACAACATGCAGGGCAACGGCGACGCCGCGCGCCGGGTGTTCACCGGGGTCGCACAGCTGCGCGATCCCGAGCTGGGCGCCTGGGTGGCCGATCGGGTCAGCTTCCCGAACTCGATGGTCGACCGGATCACCCCGGCGACCGCCGACTCCGACCGCGAGGCTCTCGCCGAGCGCTTCGGCCTGCGCGACGGCTGGCCGGTGGTCTGCGAGCCGTTCACCCAGTGGGTGCTGGAGGACGACTTCGCCGCGGGCCGCCCGGAGTTCGAGCGGGTCGACGTGCAGGTCGTCGACGACGTCGTGCCCTACGAGTTCATGAAGCTGCGGCTGCTCAACGCGACCCACCAGGCGCTGGGCTACCTCGGCTACCTGGCCGGGCACCGGTACGTGCACGAGGTCGCACAGGACCCGGTGTTCGCGAGGTTCCTGCGCGGCTACATGGACGACGAGGCCACCCCGACCCTGCGCCCGGTCCCGGGGATCGATCTCGACGGCTACAAGGACACGCTGATCGAGCGGTTCGCCAATCCCGGCGTCGCCGACACCCTGATGCGGATCAACTACGGCAGCTCCGACCGGATCTCGATCTTCCTGCTGCCGGTGGTGCGCGAGCAGCTGGCCGCAGGCGGCCCGGTGCAGCGGGCCGCGGCCGTCGTCGCCGGGTGGTGCCGTTACGCCGAGGGGACCGACGAGCAGGGCGCCCCGATCGAGCAGCAGGACCGGCTCGCCGAGGAGCTGACCGCGCTCGCGCTGCGCGAGCGCGACGAGCCGCTCGCCTTCCTGCGCCACCCGGCGGTGTTCGGCGACCTGGCCGACGACGAGCGGTTCGCCACCGCCTTCCGGGGCGCGCTGGAGTCGCTCTACGCCCGCGGGGCGGCGGCCACGGTCGCCGATCTCGCCTGAGCCGATGAGTTCCGCCCCGGTCGACGGTCGACAGGAGAGACATCCGCTGTAGACAGGGAGACCGCCGTGGGAACAATCGACGTGCACGAGTTCATCAGCCTCGACGGTGTGGTCGAGGATCCGTCCTGGACCGCCGAGTACGGCTTCACCGAGGCGATGGGTGCCGCCATCGGGAAGCTCTGCGACCAGGCGATCCTGCTGGGGCGCACCACCTACGAGGCGTTCCACCCGGCCTGGTCGGAGCGCGGTGACGACGTCGAGTCCGGCGGCGCGTTCTTCAACGGCTCGCCGAAGCACGTGGTGACGTCCACCCTGGACGATCCGCTGGAGTGGGCGAACGCCACCGTGCTCGGCGGCTACGACCCGACACGGATCCAGGAGCTGAAGGACTCGGTCGACGGCGGCATCTACGTCAGCGGCAGCGTGCGGCTGGTCCGCGCGCTGCTCGCCGACGGCCTGGTCGACACCCTCAACCTGTTCGTCTACCCGGTCGCGCTGGGTTCGGGCCTGAGGCTGTTCGCCGACGGGCAGCAGGTGCCGCTGCGGCTGCTCGAGACCGAGCCGTTCGACAACGGTGTCGTCCGGATGACCTACGGCCCGCCCGTCTGAGCCCGCCCGGCCGGGGTCAGTCGTGCGCGAGCAGCGCGGCGCCGATGATCCCGGCCTCGTTGAGCAGCTTCGCCGGGACCATCGGGGTGCGCGTCGACACGTACGGCGACCACTTGTCGAACTTCTTGCTGACCCCGCCGCCGACGACGATCAGGTCCGGCCACAGCAGGTTCTCGACGTGCTGGAAGTACCGGGTCAGCCGCCCGCCCCACTCCTCCCAGCTCAGGTCCTCGCGCTCGCGGGCGGAGTCGGCGGCGCGGGACTCGGCGTCGTGCCCGTCGATCTCCAGGTGGCCCAGCTCGGTGTTCGGCACCAGATGGCCGTGCGAGATCACCGCGGTGCCGATCCCGGTGCCCAGCGTCGCCAGCAGCACGACGCCGGACGCCGCCCCGGCCGCCCCGAACTCGACCTCCGCGACACCGGCCGCGTCGGCGTCGTTGACCAGCAGTGCGTCCCGGCCGGTGACCTTGCGCAGCACCGAGCCCGCGTCGCAGTCGACCCAGGAGGCGTCGACGTTGGCGGCGGTCCGGGTGATCCCGTGCTGGACGACGGCAGGGAAGGTGCAGCCGAACGAGCCCTTCCAGTCGAAGGCGTCGAGGATCTCGGCGACGGTCCCGGCGACCGCCTCCGGGGTGGACGGTTGCGGGGTCGGGATGCGGATCCGATCCGCGGCCAGCTTCCCGCTCGTCAGGTCGACCGGTGCCCCCTTGATGCCGGAGCCGCCGATGTCGATACCGAACCCGTGTTCGCGCTTCCTGCTCACGTGGACGATCCTCCCTCAGCCGGCCAGCGCGGCCGACACCACGTCACGGGCCTGGTCCTGGATCCGCGCCAGGTGCTCCGGCCCGCGGAAGCTCTCGGCGTAGACCTTGTAGACGTCCTCGGTGCCCGAGGGGCGGGCGGCGAACCAGCCGGAGTCGGTGACGACCTTGAGCCCGCCGATCGGCGCGTCGTTGCCCGGGGCCCTGGTGAGCTTGGCGGTGATCGGGTCGCCGGCCAGCTCGGTCGCGGTGACGGCGTCCGCGTCGAGCTTGCCCAGCGCCGCCTTCTCCTCGCGCGAGCAGGCCACATCGGTACGGGCGTAGGCGGGTTCGCCGAAGCGGGCGGTGAGGTCGCGGTAGTGCTCGCTGGGCGTCCGGCCGGTGGTCGCGGTGATCTCGGAGGCGAGCAGCGCGAGCAGCAGACCGTCCTTGTCGGTGGTCCACGGCGAGCCGTCGCGGCGCAGGAACGACGCCCCGGCGCTCTCCTCACCGCCGAAACCGATCTCCCCGGAGCGCAGGCCGGGGACGAACCACTTGAACCCGACCGGCACCTCGACCAGCGGCCGGCCCAGGTCGGCGGCCACCCGGTCGATCATCGACGAGCTGACCGCGGTCTTGCCGATCCCGGCGACGGCGGGCCAGCCCGGCCGGTGCGCGTAGAGGTAGCCGATGGCCACGGCGAGATAGTGGTTGGGGTTCATCAGGCCGCCGTCGGCGGTGACGATGCCGTGCCGGTCGGCGTCGGCGTCGTTGCCGGTGGCGATCCGGTACGGGGCACCACGGGGAGCGTCGGCGGAACTCGCATCGGCGCTGCCGGGCTCCATCCGGGCGATCAGCGAGGCCATCGCGTACGGCGACGAGCAGTCCATCCGGATCTTGCCGTCCCAGTCCAGGGTCATGAACCCGAACGCCGGATCGACGTCCGGGTTCACCACGGTGAGATCCAGCCCGTAGCGCTCGGCGATGACGCCCCAGTAGTCGACCGAGGCGCCGCCGAGCGGGTCCGCACCGATCCGCACGCCGGCGTCCCGGATCGCGTCCATGTCGAGGACCTGGTCGAGCTGGGCGACGTACTCGCCGAGGAAGTCGTAGCGGCCGGGATCGATCGTGGAGCTGCGGCGCACCCCGGCCAGTCCGGCCTCGAGCAGCTCGTTGGCGCGGTCGGCGATCCAGGTGGTGGCCTCGGTGCCGGCCGGGCCGCCGTCCGGCGGGTTGTACTTGAAGCCGCCGTCGGCGGGCGGGTTGTGCGACGGCGTGACGACCACACCGTCGGCGAGCCGACCGGATCCGGCACCGCCTGCTCGCCCACCCGGTCCCGCGTTGGCGACCAGGATCGCGTGCGAGAGCGCCGGGGTGGGGGTGAGGCCGTCCCGGGAGTCGACGACCAGCGTCACGTCGTTCGCGGTGAACACCTCGGCGGCGGTGCGCAGCGCCGGCTCGGACAGTGCGTGCGAGTCGCGGCCCAGGAACAGTGGCCCGTCGATGCCCTGCGCGGCTCGGTACTCGACGATCGCCTGGCTGGTGGCGGCGATGTGGTCGTCGTTGAAGGTGGCCGTGCGGGCGGACCCGCGGTGCCCGGAGGTGCCGAATGCGACCCGCTGGACGTCGACCTTCGGATCCGGGTGGACGTCCCGGTACGCCGCGAGCAGCGCGGGCACGTCCACCAGGTCCTCGGGGCGGGCCGGGGTGCCGGCGCGCTCGTGCACGGTCATGTATGTCCTGTCCTTCCGGAGTACGGTCGCCGCCCACCCTGCCGTATGGGCGGGGGTGTCGGCAGCACCTACGCTCTCGTCCGTGCGGATCGCCTCGTTGCTGCCGGCCGGTACCGAGATCGCCGGGCGGCTCGGCCTGGCCGACCGGCTGGTCGGGGTGACGTTCGAGTGCGACGAGCCGGCCGGGGTGCGGGACCGGGTGCCGGTGGTGGTCGACACGGCCCTGCCCGCTGCCGGGACGCCCGCCGAGATCGATGCGGTGGTGCGGGAGCGGGCGGCGAGCGGGCTGCCGCTCTACGACCTGGACCGGGCGACGCTCGCCGCCGCCGATCCCGATCTGATCCTGACCCAGGACCTGTGTGCGGTGTGCGCGCTGCCGGGTTCGTCGGTCGCGCAGGCGCAGGCGTCGATCGGTACCAGCGCTCAGGTGCTGTCGCTCGACCCGCACCGGCTGCCCGACGTGCTGGAGGTGATCTCCGCGGTCGGCACGGCGGCGCGGGTGCCGGAGGCGGCCGCGGCGCTGGTCGGTGAGCTGAGTGCCCGGTTGGACGCGGTCGCGGCGGCGGTGCGTGGCCGGCCGGAGCCCCGGGTGCTGGTGCTCGAATGGACGGATCCGCCGTTCCTGCCAGGGCACTGGGTGCCGGACCTGGTCACCGCGGCGGGCGGGATCGCGGTCGGTGCGGTCCCGGGTGGCCGCAGTGTCGCGACCGGATGGGACGCGCTGCCCGGCCCGTTCGACGTGGTGCTGGTCGCGCCGTGCGGGTTCGGGCTGGCGGGGGAGCAGGGTGCGCTCGCGCAGGCCCGGGCGGTGCTGGACCGGTTGCCGGCGCAGTTGCCGGTGTACGCGCTGGACTCGGCGTCGTACGTGGTGCGGGCCGGTCCGCGGTTGGTGGACGGGATCGAGGCGATCGCCGCGGCGCTGCACCCGGGTGCGGTGCCGGAGCCGCCGCCGGGCCGGATCGAACGGATCCGCTGAGCCGGCTCCGGGCCGGACCGGGCGGATCCGCTGAACCGGCTCAGGGCCGGACCGAGCGGGTCCGCTGAACCGGCTCCGCTGCCGCCTGTCCGTGCCTACCTGTCCCGGCCGTCCCCGCCCGGAGTGTCCGCCGGCTCCGTCGGGTCGCCGGTCCGGTGTCCGGACCCGAGCCACCACCCGACGAACCGGGCGATCCACGGCGCGACGAGCAGCATCAGCACGACCCGCAGCACCTGAACGGCGACCACCGAGGTGACGTCGACGCCCGACGAGATCGCGGTCGCCAGCACCGCATAGACGCCGCCCGGTGTCGTCGCGAGATAGCCCTCCAGTGGGGTCATGCCGGTGAAGTGCGACAGGACGAGCCCGAGGCCGGCGCACAGTGCGACGACGGCCAGGATGAGTGCGGTGGCCAGTGGGAGCACCCGGGCGACGGTGGCGAGGGCTCGGCGGGTGAACCGCAGCCCGGCCTGCCAGCCGATCAGTGCGTAGGCGAGATCGACGATCGGCAGCGGCACCGAGGCGTCGAAGGAGAACCCGGCGAGACTGATCACCAGCGCGATGACCATCGGTCCGAGCAGGGAACCGGCGGGCACCCGCGCGAGCCGGGCGAGCGGGATGCCGACCGCGACGCACACACCGAGCAGGGCGAGCCCGATCCACCACGGCGCCGCGGACACGCCCGGATCCGGCGCCGCACCGGGTGCGGCGTGCTGCGCGCCGTAGAGCGCGACGGCGACCACCGGCATCGTCGCCGTCACCAGGCCGACCCGCAGGTACTGGATGACCGCGACCATCCGTTCGTCGCCGCCCAGTTCGCGGCTGATCGCCACCAGCCCGCTCGCGCCCCCGGCGGTCTGCGCGAGCATCCCGGTGAGCGGGGTGACGCCGCGCTGCAGACCCATCAGCAGACCGGCGGCCATGCTGGCCAGCAGCGTCGCCAGGCTGATCAGCAGTACCGGTATCCAGTTGGAGGCGATCGCGGCGAGTGTGTCGGGCCGGGCGAGCAGCCCGATGACGACGCCGATCACGGCCTGCGCGCCGGCGGTGAGCGGGCGCGCGACCCGGCTCGGACCGAGCCCGCAGAGGGCCAGCACGGTCGCCACCAGCAGCCCGGCGAACAGGGCGGGCGATGGCACGCCGAGGGCGGCCAGGCCGATCGTGCCGAGCACGGTGAGTGCGGCGAGCAGGAGCCACCGCCACCAGGAGACGTTCCGCAGACGCCGGAGCGCCGTCACCGTGCGATCACGGCCCGAGCGTATGCGGGACGCTCCCGCGCCGTGCGGCGCGCGACGGTGACACCGCCCACGATCGTTGCCGTGAGCGAACGATCTGGCGGTGGGGCAGCTCAGCCCGGTTCGATACGGAAGACCGGGCAGGTCCCGGCGAGGTCCGCCAGCGCCTCGGGTGTCGGTGCCGTCGCCACTCCGCTCGCCACCATTGCCTCGACGCCGTCCGGGGTCACCTCCGGCCAGGCCGCGAGCACCGGGCGGGCCTCGTCGATCGGCACCTCGGTGAGAACCACGGCCTCGGTGGTCGGGGGGTTGCCGCTGCTCAGCGTCGCGTGACCGGCCGCGGCGCGGACGTTCGCGATCCAGTCGGCCGCCGGGAACCCGCCGACCACGAACCGGACGCCGTCGCGCTCGTACACGGTCAGCGGAGTGGCGCGTGGGCGGCCGCTGCGTCGCCCCGGCACGGTGAGCACCGGTAGCTCGAACGGCAGCTCGCCCGCCTCACGCTGGGCGAGGAGTTGTTCGTTCATCTCCTTGAGCTCGTGCGGAGCGCGGATCCGGGAACGGGGGTCGGTGGTGCCGGTCATGAGACCTCCACAGCTCGGTGCCGGGTTCGGCACAAGTTCGGTACGGCGTACGGAGTGCAGTCTGCCAGTGATTCGGCCGTGCCGTCCATCGCATCGGGTGCTGTCGGATGCGATGGTCGCCCCGTCGCCCCGTCGCCCCGTCGCCCCGTCGCCCCGTCGCGGCACGGGACTCGACCACGCCATCACCCCGTCACGCCGCTGCGTCGCCACGCCGTCATGTCGTTGCGTCGGGCGCCGTCCGGCGGAGGTGGGTGTGGCTGTCGCGCCCTGGCCCGCCGGAGCCATCAGAAGGGCGCTGGATCGTTCGCGCAGCCCTCGGACGCACCCGGTCCGGTGAGTGAATCGGCCGGATCGGGCATGGCGGGTCGGCCGGGCTTGGCAGATGTCTCCGGGGTCCGGGACGGCACGGCGTCGGCCACCTCCGGATAGGGGTCGGTGAGGTCGCGGTAGTCGCGGGGATGTGAGGTGCTCGTCCAGCCGTGGGGGCTGATCCATTGAACGGTGCCGTCGGGGTGGGCGAGGACCTGCCAGCCGGGCCGATCCTTGAGTGTGTGGCAGCCGCGGCAGTAGCCGTGCAGGTTGTCCTCGCTGGTCTGGCCACCGCGCGCCCAGGGGACGTGGTGGTCGAGGTCGCGGATGGTGTGGTCGCAGGCAGGGCCGCGGCAGTGACCGTCGCGGGCTCGGACGTGGTCGGCCATGGCGGCGGGCGGGGAGTACGTGGTGCGTCCGACGGAGTGGATGCGCCCGGTGGTGGAGTCGGTCACGAGCTGTCGCCAGACGCCGCCGGCAGCGAGTGCACGGGCGGTGGTGGCGGGGATGGGGCCGTGTCCGGTGAGCTCGGCGGGGCGGTCGCCGGCGCCGATGAGCGTGTCGAGGGCGACCACGACCTGGATGAGTGGCTTGCGGCCGATCGTCTCGTTGGGGTCCGGCTTCTGCGCCAGGGCGCGCACCACGGCTTCGGCGAGTACGGAGGACGAGATGTGGGGCGGAATGGGGACCGCGCCGGTCGGGTCGGTGGTGGCGTCGACGGCCGTATGGTCGACGCGAGCGGAACCCGTCTCGTCGACGTGAGCGGAACCCGTGTCGTCGGCGCGAGTGGAGATCGTGTCGTCGGCGTGAGCAGAGGTCGGGCCATCCTCCGCGTCGGCCGGAGCGGCAGCTGTGTCGGTCGCAACATTGGCTCCAACAGCACCGGTCCGAGCGGCATCAGCGGTTGCGGTGTCAGCACTAACAGCGGCTGCGCCCGCCGCGAGGAGGCTGTCGACCGCGGCGTGGACCTGGCCGAGGTCGGTGACGGCGAGAGTGCCCTGCAGGAGCTGGTGGGCGAGGTCGACGCGGCGCTGTTCGAGGGTGCGAGGATCTCCGGCCCCCAGCGAGCGGGCGAGGCGGTCGAGTGATTGCCAGGAGGCCTGGGTGTCGTGGGCGGAACCGGTGAGCCAGAGGGTGGCCATGCCGTCGTCGCCGTGGGACAGCCCGATCCGGCGATCGACCAGGGAACGCTGGTGGCGGCGACGGGTGCCGTGCGGGTCGACCTTGGCCACGGCGCGGCGGAGCCGGTCGTAGACCTGGCGGCGAGTGGCTCCGGCAACCTTGGCGAGCACGATCGCCTCGACCTGCTGAGCCTGGTCGGAGTCGAGAACGTCGGTGGCGCGGAGCACCGTGTCGACCTTGCTCTGGTCGAGCACCCCGGACTGCAGTGCATCGAGCGTGCCGGGCAGGACATGAGTGAGACGCTGGGCGTCGGTGATGATCCCGCGGGCTCGCTCGCGGCTGACGGCGAGTACGAGGCCGAGCTCGTCGGGGACCCACTGTTCGGTCGGAGTCGCCGAAGCGGCGCCGGGGCGGACAGCCTGGCTGTCGCGGGGGTGCCGATCGGCGTAGGCGGCGATCATGCGGTGTTCGAGTGCGGCGAGCCAGTTGCGGTGCCGCGCGATCCCGGCAACGACCTCCAGCAGCTGGGTGTCGGTGAGCTGGGCGGCCAGGGCGGCGGCGTATTCGATGTCGAGGGCGAGGCGGGCGCCGGGTGCGGAGTCGGGATCGATGACAGGAGTGCCAGGAGTGGGCTGGTAGGCCGCGAGGAGCACATCGTCCTCGGGGTCGATGTCGGGAGGCTCGCGGTCGGCCCAGTGCGGGCGGTCGAGCATCACGTCTGCCTCGTCCATCATTCCTGCCGCATCCACTACTTCTGTCGCGTCCATCGCCTGTACCTCCCTCACGGACTCGAACATATATTCGATGGTAGTGGAGGCCGGGGCGTCCTCGCGAGCGTTCGACCATGATCGTTTGCAATGGCGAACGACATGACCACGCCGGAGCCGTGGCTACGAGTGGCATCGGCGCCGTGCCGGCCCGACGCCGCTGCCGGACGAGGCGATATGCTCGGCCGCGCGACGTCGGACGCCCGCGCGGTCACGCTCGTGAGCGGTCGAGATGCGAGGGCGGAACGTCGGCCGTCGCACACTCCCCAAGGCGGCAAGGCGGCAAGGCGGCAAGGCGGCAAGGCGGCAAGGCGGCAAGGCGGCAAGGCGGTTCGTGGTTCGCGGCCACAGTGCTGCTTCGACTCGGCGGTTGTTCCGGTCCGGCAACCGTGACGTCCGTGAACGCGGCGTAGGCGACCGGCCGGATCGCGCCCCGGTCGAGCCCCCACCCACGGGGCGCATCGATACCGACGGTGCCGGCTGCGAGCCGGTGAGGAACCCGGGGGAGCATGCCGACGACGGGCCGACGACACAGGGCGACGGCACGAGCCGGCGCGATACGAGCCGACGCGACACGAGCCGGTGCGACACGAACCGACGGTCACGAGCGCGGGACCAGCCGCCGGTCACAGCTCCCGGAGGTCTTCGACGGCCTGTTCGGCGCGGGCCACCTCGGCCGCGGTGGAGCGGGCCCGGCGGGCCGCGTCGTCGGCCTCCCGTTCCGCGGACTTCGCCTCGCGATCGGCGGCCGTGACCGCGCTGCGGGCACGATCGAGCTCGGCCCGCAGTTCCTCGACACGGCGGTGCGCATCGTCGCGCCGCCCGGTCGCCGCATCGGCCCGTTCACGGGCGTCGTCGCGCTCCCGGACCGCGTCGTTCGCGCCGAGGCGGGTCCGCTCGAGAAGGTCCTCGGCGTCGGCGACGGCCTTCTGCCGGCGTTCCTGCTGCTCCCGCGCACGGCGGAGCGCCGCGTCCTGCTCCCGCTCCTGCCGCCGTGCCGCGCTGCGCCCGCGGGCCGGCGGATCGGGTTGTGCCCGGCGGACGGTCGGCTCGGGCGCCGTCCGGATCCCGGCCGCCTGCTGTGTATCCGGATCGGGCGCACCGGCCAGCGGGCCGAATCCGCTGTGTCGCTCGAAACGCACCAGCCGCCCGGAGCGAACCCGCGCGGCCAGCTCCTCGTCGGCCAGCGCGGACTCCAGCACCACCCGCACCTCGCGCTCCAGTGCGGGCTCGATCCGGCGGCCGGTCGCCCGGCCGAGCTGCGCCGCACGCCGGGCGAGCGAGCCGACCAGCGCGTTGCGCTGCGCGGAGACCCGGCGCAGGGCGGCGCCGTCCAGCGACTGTTGCGCGTCCGCGAGCGGCGCGGCGAGATCGAGCAGGCCGTCCACCTCGTCGGGTGCCTCGGCGACGAGCAGGTTGGCCAGCCAGGCCGCCCGGGTGGGCCGCTTGAACCCGGCGATCTCGGTGGCGGACGCGCGGTCCCCGGCGGCCCGGGCCTCGGCGACGAGCGCGTCCCGCGCGGCGACGAAGTCCTCCGGCGGGATCCGGTGCAGTCGCGCCGCCGCGTCGGCGACGGCGGAGGCGGCCGCCGACCCGGAGCCGGACCCGGGGACCGGCGGGCCACCGGTCCCCGGGTGCGAGCCCGGGGCGGTGTCCTCGTCCCAGCCCACCGGGTCCGCCCGTCAGCTCAGGTTGGCGTGCGTGCCGATGAGCACCGCCCGGCCCACGGTGTGGCCGAACAGGTTGAACCCGAGGAACGCCGGCGTCGCGGTCTCCGGGACGTCCAGCGACGGGACGTCGACCGCGTGCACCACGAAGTAGTAGCGGTGCGGCCCGTGTCCGGGCGGCGGGGCGGCACCCAGGTACCGGGCCAGGCCGGCGTCGTTCTTCAGCTGCACGGCACCATCGGGGATCCCGGAGCCGCTGTCGTCGCCCGCCCCGGACGGCAGCGACGTCACCGACGCCGGGATGTTCAGCACCGCCCAGTGCCAGAACCCGGAACCGGTCGGCGCGTCCGGGTCGAAGCAGGTGACCACGTAGGACCGGGTGCCCTCCGGCGCACCGGACCAGGACAGCTGCGGGGACGTGTCCTCGCCACCGGCACCGAAGATGCCGGACAGCTGCGGGGTGGCGAGCGCGGCGCCGTCGTTCACATCGGTGCTGGTCAGCTCGAACGACGGGACCTGGGGCAGTTCGTCGTAGGGGTTACGGGGCACGTGGGCGTCCTCCTCGTCACGGGTGGATGTCCGCCGAATCCTGGCACGGCGCGCCGCCGCCCGTCCTGCCGGAGAGCGGAGAAAGCTGTACCCCGTGCAGATACTGCTGGTGGTCGTCGGGCTGATGGTGGCGACGGTGGTGCTGGTCGGGGTGGGGGAGCGGCTGCGGCTGCCGTGGCCGGCGCTGATGGTCGTGCTCGGGGCGGGTGTCGCGATCACCCCCGGCCTGCCGGACGGGTTCCGGGTCGATCCCGACCTGATCCTGCCGCTGTTCCTGCCACCACTGCTGTTCGCGACCGCGCAGCGGACGTCGTGGGCGCTGTTCCGGGCTCGCTGGCGGACGATCGCGCTGCTCGCCGTCGGTCTGGTGCTGGTGACCGCCACCGCGGTCGCGGGGACCGCCTGGCTGCTGGTCCCCGGGATCGCGGTGACCGCCGCGATCGCACTCGGGGCGATGGTGGCGCCACCGGACCCGGTCGCCGTCGAGGCGGTCGCCGGGCAGGTCCGGATCCCACGCCGGCTGGTCTCGGTGCTGCAGAGCGAGGGCCTGTTCAACGACGCCACCGCGCTGGTGATCTTCCAGGCGGCGGTGCTCGCGACGGTCGCCGGCGACGAGCTCAGCCCGCTCGGCCTCGGCGTGCGGTTCGTGGCGGGCGCGGCGGGCGCCGTCGTCGTCGGGCTGGCGGTGGCCTGGCTGGCGCGCCGGGTGCTCGGCAGGCTCACCGACACGGTCGGACGCAGCGCGCTCACCCTGGTGCTGCCGTTCGCGACCTACCTGGCGGCCGAGGAGATCCATGCGTCCGGGGTGATCGCCGTCGTGGTGCTCGCGCTGCAGCTGCGCGCCGGTGCCGACGCCGACGAAGCCGCCGAACGGCTCACCCAGACCTCGCTGTGGAACGTGGTGGAGCTCCTGGTCACCGGCCTCGCGTTCGGCCTGATCGGGCTGGACCTGCGCCAGGTGGTGACCGACGCGGGCGACGACCTGCCCCGGATGCTCGGGCACGCCGCGATCGTCTGCCTGGTCGTGATCGCGGTACGGGTGCTCTGGATGGTCGCCGCCTGGCGGATCCTCCGGCGCACCCCCGGCGTGGCCGATGCGGGGGCGGCGCCGGTCACCGGGCGGGAGGCCGTGCTGCTGTCCTGGTGCGGCATGCGCGGGCTCGCGACGCTGGCGCTCGCCCTGTCATTGCCGTTCACCACCGCCACCGGCGAGCCCTTCCCGGCCCGCGCGGAACTGGTGCTGATCGCGGTGTCGGTGCTGCTGGTGACGCTGCTGGTGCCCGGCTTCACGCTCCCGGCGCTGGTCCGCGCGCTCGACGTCGACGACGAGGCGGAGGCCGAGGAACGCGCCGAGCGGGAGATCGTCGGGCGGGCCCGCCGGGCCGCGATGGCGACGATCCAGTTCGAGCAGCAGGTTCGTGAGCTCCCCGCCGAGGTCGGCACCGCGTTGCGGGAGCGGGCGGACCGGTTGGCGGCCATGCTGGCGGGGGAGACGCCCTCGGAGGACGAACGGCAGCGGATCGCGATGGTGAAGACGATGCGCGATCAGATGGCGCAGGCCCAGGCCGCCGCGCTGGCTGCGGCCCGGGCCGAGGTGCTCGCCGCCCGCCGCGAACCCGGGGTGGATCCGCACGCGGCCGACCGGGTGCTGCGCCGGCTCGACCTGCGCACGGTGCTGCTGGACTGAGCAGGCAGGGGAAGTGCTGCGCTCAGCGCAGATCTGCTGCCGCGTTCAGCTCGGTGCGGGACGCCGACGCCTCCGCCTCAGCGCAGTACTACTGCCGCGTCCGGCTCAGCGCAGATCTGCCGCCGCATCCGGCTCAGCGCAGTACGACCGCCGCGTCCGGCTCGGTGACCCGGAAGGTGAACGACTCCTCCAGGTAGAGGTGCACGTCGTCGGCGTCGTGATCGGTGTAGCCGATCGCCAGGTCCTGCCCGACGTCGAGCACGAAGTCCCCACCGCGCTGGGACACCACGAGCGCACCGTCCAGGCCGGGCGCCCGCAGGATCTGCCCGCCCAGGATCCGGGTCAGGTGGTCGAACAGTGGGAACCCGCCGTGCTCGGCCGTCTCGGCGATCCGGGTGAAGCCCTCGGGTGCCACCGCCAGCGCGAAAGGCCCCTCGATCCCGTTGCGGCGCAACACATCGACTGCACGCGCGACGACCGCCGGATAGTGGTCGGGCTCGGCGCCGAGAGACAGCACGTCGTACGGCGTCGACGCCGCGATGCCCCCGATGCCGGCCTCCGGCCAGCCGTGGAACAGCGTCCGGTTCTCCACCTCGGCGGCTTCCCGGGCGGCCCGGGCCAGGTCGTCGAACTCGGGATCCTGCGCACCCCGCTGGATGTCCTCGATCTCCTCGCGGGACACCGTGAACGGCACCCGGAACTCGGCCAGCGGCTGCACCTCGCGCAGCCGCGCCCGGAACCCCTCGGCCTTCACCCCGGGCGGCGGGCCGTCCAGCCGGTGCGACCGCCCGGTGGAGACCGACGACGCGTTCCAGCCGGACGTCCCGCCCCAGTCGGCGAGCCGGCGTCCGGCCAGCAGCGGGGTGAGCCGCTCGCGCGCCTCGTCGTCGATCGCCTTCCAGGCGGTGACCGGGATCGGGGCCTTGTCGCGGAGAAGGTGGTCCTGCACGGTCACTGGCTCTGTCCTCTCAGGCTGCCGATGCCCAGGCCGTGGGCGGTCGGGTCGGGCGGGTCGATGCGGGCCTCTGCGGCCTCGACGTAGTCCCCGGGATCGAGATCGGAGCCGTCGGGGCCGTCGAGGCCCTCGAGATCGCCCGGGGTGGGATGGGCGTCCATGAACTCGGCGAACCGGGTCCCGAGCGACTCCCGCAGCTCCGGCGCGGCGTGCAGCCGGAAGTTCGCGAGGCCCTCGTTCTCCTCCTCGCCCATGTGCTCGTCGTTGGCCCGGCGGGCGTCCCACACGCCGTCCCACCAGCCGCGGGAGCCGACCGGGTTGCGCTGCGCCTGCGCGATCCCGTCCCGGATGTCGTTGTGGTCGCCGATCGCGTCGAGGGTCTCCTCGCGCGGGTCCTCGCCGTGCGCGAGCAGCTCCGGGTAGAAGATCCGCTCCTCGGCGACGGCGTGCACGTCCAGCCGGGCGGCGAGCGGGTCCCAGAGCCGGGTCAGTTCGCGGGGATCGGTGTCGGCCCGGGCCTGCAGCTCGTCGAGGGCCGCGAACTGCCGCCGGAACCAGGCGTGATCGTCGAGGATCAGCGTCGTGATGTCGGGCACGACCGGAGCGTAGAACGGCGGGGCGTCAGCGGCGCGCCGGAGCGGGCGGCGCGCGGAGCCGGACAGGGCCGGGTCCGCGCGCCGAGGGCGGTGATCAGGTGATGGTGAGTCCGCCGTCGACCGCCCAGGTCTGGCCGGTGACGTAGCCACCCGCGTCGGACGCCAGGAACAGCACCGCCGCGGTCAGCTCCTCCGGGTCGCCCTTGCGGCCCATCGGGATCCGCTCGGCCATCTTCTCCAGGTAGCCGGGCTGGTACTGCTCGGTCATCTCGGAGGCGAAGAAGCCGGGGGCGATGGCGTTGACCCGGATGCCCTTGCGCCCCGACCACTGCTGGGCGAGGTCGCGGGTGAGCCCGATGACGGCCGCCTTGGACGCCGAGTAGGCCGCCTGGGGCAGCGCCGCCGTCGTCAGCCCCAGGATGCTGGAGATGTTGACGACGCTCGATCCCGGGCCCATGTGCGACGCGCAGGCCTGCGCCATCCAGTAGCTGCCGTTCAGATTGATGTCGACGACCTGGGTGAACTGCTCCGGGGTCTCCTTCAACGCCGGAACCGCGGTACCGATCCCGGCGTTGTTGATCAACACGTCGAGCCGACCGAACTCGTCCATCGCGGCCTGCGCCAGTGCCCGGCAGTCCTCGGGGCGGGCCACGTCGGTGGCGACCGCGATCGCGCGGCGCCCGGCGTCCTCGACGAGCTTCACGGTGTCGGCCAGCTTGTCGGTGCGCCGGGCGCCGAGGACCAGATCGGCCCCAGCCTCGGCCAGGCCACGGGCGAAGGCCACACCCAGCCCGGAGGATGCACCGGTGACGACGGCGACCTTGCCGTCCAGTCGGAATCGTTCGATCACGCTCACGGGGACGACCCTATCCGGGCCGCCCCCGTGCAGGCGATCAGGAGCCGAGCGCAGCCTGCAGCTCGGGCACCAGCCGCTCCAGCGCGAACGGCGCGGACAGCACGCTGTTGTAGGTCATCGCACCGCGGGTGTCGGCGTCCGGCACGATCATCCGGTCCTGCGCGACGACCGGGACCTGCGCGAG
Source organism: Pseudonocardia autotrophica (assembly GCF_003945385.1). Classification (NCBI taxonomy): domain Bacteria; kingdom Bacillati; phylum Actinomycetota; class Actinomycetes; order Pseudonocardiales; family Pseudonocardiaceae; genus Pseudonocardia; species Pseudonocardia autotrophica. The sequence goes on along the minus strand of NZ_AP018920.1, from coordinate 3,740,549 downwards.
CACCGCGTCCCCGGCGACCTGCTGGGCGGCGGCGCCCTCGTCGGCCAGCATCACCAGCGCGTCCCCGTCGAGCAGCCCGGCCTGCTCCGCGGCGATCTCGACGTAGAAGCTGTCCCCGGTGTCGAGCTCGTCGATCCGCGGGGGCTGCACGAGGCCGAGCCCGGTCATGAACCGGCCCCGGTTGTCGGCGGTGGTGAAGGCGCCGTACTTCCCGTCGAAGGGCAGCACGGTCGCTGCGGTCCGCCCCTGGAACTGCGGGTTCGCGGCGACGGCATCGCTGAAGGCTGCGTCGGCCTGCCGGATCAGCTCCTCGCCGCGCTCCCGCTCGCCGAGCGCGGACGCCACGATCCGGGTGTGCTCGTCCCGCGGGACGCCGAAGGCGATCGTCCCGGCCGGCCGGGCCACCACCGGCGCGATCGCGGACAGCTGGTCGTACATCGGCTGCTCGATGCCCGCGCTGACGGCGATGATCACGTCCGGCGCGAGCCCGGCGATCTGTTCGAGGTTCGGCTCCCCGGCGAGCACCACCGGTGCCTCGCCCTGCACCAGGTCACGGGCCCACGGGCCGAGCCCGCCGGTGTCCTCGTAGAACGTGTAGGAGGCCAGTCCGACCGGTGTCACGCCGAGCGCGAGCAACGGATCGGCGTCGGTCACGCCGAGTGCGACCACCCGGGAGGGGCGTTCGGGGATCTCGGTGGTCCCGTAGACGTGCTCGACGCTCACCGGGAAGGCCCCGCCGGGATCACCGCCCCGGTCGGCGGGTTCGTCGGACGCGGAGGAGCAGCCGGCCAGCAGTGCCAGCAGGGCTGGGAGTACAAGCAACTTTCGGAACACGACGGGACATTAACCCAGGCTTACCTGTGCTCGCGCCCGCGTCGAGAGCCTCGTCGCTCCCCGACGCGGGCGCGCCGGAATCAGCCGCGCGGGCGGCGCTTGCGGGCCACCACGGCCCGGTAGAGCAGCGGATCGCGGGAGGTCGCGAGCCGGTGCCGGTAGACGGTCGAGCCCAGCTGCTCGAGCTCACCGGAGTCGAGCTGCGATCCGATCAGGCCGGAGAAGCCGGAGGTGTCGCCGTCGGACAGGAAGTCGTCGCGGAGCGTGATCGCGACGAAACCGTCCACCGCGACCATGTCGAACGCCGCCCGGAAGGCGGCGGGCGGGATGTCACCGAACCCGAGCGCCGCCACGCAGGTCAGGGCATCGAACCCGCCGGCGGCGATGGACTCGGCCTGCTCGTCGTCGAGCGCTGTGAGGTCCACCACGTGGTAGTCGGCGTAGACGCCGGGACGATCCCGCTCGGCGGCGTCACGCGCCTCCGGGATGATGTCGACCCCCACGACCTTGCCGACGCCCCGGCTGCGCAGCTCCTCGGCGACGATGCCGTTGCCGGCGCCGACGTCGAGCACCCGCAGGCTCGAGGGATCGACCTGCTGGGCCCGCAGCTGCTCGACGAGCAGATCGCACACCACCGGCGGCGACTGGCACTGAAGGATGTCGTAGAACAGCTTCTCGTAGAGGCCGGGGATCCGGTAGAGCGCGTCGTAGTCGTGGAAGCGGTACTCCTGCCAGCCCCCTCCGGTGTCGATGACGCAGAACTCGGCGTCCTGCTCGTGGGTCTCGGTGGGTTCCGGCAGAGCCAGCCGGTACGGGAGTTCGGAACGCTCGACGGCCATAGAAGCACCTTCCTGGTCGGGAACGGGCTCTTCGACGTTAGTCGACCCGACGCGCCCCGTCCGGGGCGTGACCAACGCCGCACCGTGCGCGCGGCACCGGCGAGGCGGGAGTGACACGATCGACCCGGCGCCGCCGCCGTGTCCGCGTTGTCCGTGTCCGGTGGTGCGCCGCACCGGGTCCACCCGGAGTTCCGGCCCGCCGGCCCACCGGCGGCACGCGCGCACGCGAGGAGAGACATGACCCAGCAGCAGAGGACCGCGATCGTCACCGGCGGCGCCCGCGGGATCGGGGCGGCCACCGCGGTCCGGCTGGCCGCCGACGGGCACCGGGTCGCGGTGCTGGACCTCGAGGAGTCGGCGGCCAAGGCGACCGTCGAGACGATCGAGGGTGCCGGCGGCACCGCGGCGGCGTTCGGCGCCGACGTGTCCGACGCCGCCGCCGTCGAGGCGGCCATCGGGGCGATCGTCGAGAAGCTCGGCAACCCGACGATCCTGGTCAACAACGCCGGCATCACCAAGGACAACCTGCTGTTCAAGATGTCCGAGGGTGATTGGGACGCGGTGATGGGCGTCCACCTCAAGGGCTCGTTCCTGATGACCCGCGCCGTCCAGAAGTACATGGTCGAGGCGAAGTGGGGCCGGGTGGTCAACCTGTCGTCGACCTCGGCGCTGGGCAACCGTGGCCAGGCGAACTACTCCACCGCGAAGGCCGGCCTGCAGGGCTTCACCAAGACACTCGCGATCGAGCTGGGCAAGTTCGGCGTCACGGCCAACTGCATCGCGCCCGGGTTCATCGCCTCGGAGATGACCAAGGCGACCGCCGAGCGGCTCGGCGTGGACTGGGAGCAGTTCAAGGCGGCCCGCGCCGCCGAGATCCCGGTGCAGCGGCCGGGTGCGCCCGAGGACATCGCCAACACGGTGTCGTTCTTCGTCGACGAGCGGTCGTCGTTCGTCAGCGGGCAGGTCGTCTACGTGGCCGGTGGCCCGAAGGACTGATCCCGGACGGGGCGGGCCGATCCGGCCCGCCCCACCCGGCGGCCGTCAGGCGCTGTTGTCCATCGGGATGATCGCCCAGCCCGGGATGGCCTCCTGGCCGGGCACCGGGACCGGGTCGGCACTCAGGTTCATCATCAGCACCGAGCCGTCCGCCGTGCGGAACGCGGCCAGCGCGGACTCACCCTGCGCACGGCCCAGCTCGACGTCACCGGCCCGCATCTTCGGGACCAGCCAGCGCCAGGCGTCGGTCAGCGGGGTCGGCTGTCCGCCGTCGGCCTCGGTGGCCGGGCTCCACAGCGACGAGTAGTCCAGCGACTCACTGCCCTCCGGGCCCCAGAGCAGGGCACCCTGGGTGCCGCTGCGGGCCATCGCCTGGATGACGGCGAGGGTGGACACCGCGCTGGCCTCGGTGCCGAAACCGGCGTCCGAGTCCGCCGGGACGTTGGCGTAGAACTCGGCCCACCAGATCGGCAGCTGGGTGCGCTCCTGGATCCACCGGTCGATCACCGAGAACTTCTCCGCGCCGACGTCGACCGGCGAGATCGCGTCCTGCTGGCCTCGGTTGGTGGTCGCGCCGTCGACCACCATGAAGTCGGCGCCGACGTTGTTCTCCAGCCAGTACTCGATGACGTCCAGCGGTCGCTGGTCGAGCGCGCCCCATCGGCCGCGGATGTCCGAGGCGTCCGGCGAGTCCGTCGGCAGGCTGCTCATCACCACGTACGGCCCGCCGACCTGGACGTCCGGCCGGACCGACTTCACCGCCTGGTACACCTCGTTGTAGAACGCGGTGTAGCCCTCGTAGTCCCAGCGGTTCTCCTCCTCGTTGTAGAAGCCCTTGAGCTCGTTCCAGACGAGGACCCGGTCGACCTGCGGGTAGCGCTGCACGGCCTCGCGGGCGAGGTTCGCGTAGTCGCGGAAGTACTCGGGCAGCGGCGACATCTCGATCCGCTCCCAGGACGTGACGCCGGGCGGGCCGCCCTTCATCCAGTCCGGCGAGCAGCACAGCGTCAGCATCGCCTTGCCGCCGGTCTCCTCGGTCAGCTCCATCCGCCGGTCCAGCGAGCTCCACTCGAACTCACCCGGCGACGGCTCGGGGTTCAGCGTCCCGAAGCCCATCAGGTGGTGGTTCTGGTACTCCTCGCCGAGGCTGGACAGGATGTCGACGCCGCGCTGCCGGGCCTCGGCGGGCTCGGTGTCGTCCAGGCTGTTCTGGGTGTGCGTGACGCCCAGCTCCATCGGTCCGGGCTGACGGTCCCAGGTCCAGCCCTCGTCCAGGTCGACGGCGCGGGCGGAGGCCTCCAGGGAGGTCGACGGCGCAGTGTCCGTCGTCCCGGTGTCACCCGGGGTGCAGGACGCCACGGCGAGCAGCCCGACGACGAAGGCGGCGAGGGCGGGGATCCGCCGTCTCCGGAACGGGCCGGGCGGCAGGGACCGCCCCGGGGACGTCGGGGACGGACGGCGGGACACTCGCACGGGGTGGGACCTCACGTTCTGACACGGTCGCTGACACGGGGGTTCACGACCACCGGACGAGACCGTGTCACCCGGGGCCGGACCCAAGGGTCGCAGCGGGCTCCTGTGATCCGACTGAGAGCAGGAGCCGCGGCGCCCGCTCTCAGACGTTCGCAGCAGGGTATTGGCGCGGTTCGGCCGCCCCGAGCGCAGCCCCCGTGCGAGCGTGCAGCCGCCCGTCACGCAACGTGTACACGGCATCGAAGCGGTGCAGGATCGCCGGATCGTGGGTGATCAGCAGGACGGAGCGGCCCGCCGCGGCGGCCAGCAGGTCGTCCAGGACGGCGTCGCGGGTGTCCGGGTCCAGATGCGCGGTCGGTTCGTCCAGCACCAGGACGGCCGGATCGACGAGCAGCGCCCTGGCCAGCGCCAGCCGCCTGCGCATGCCGCCGGAGAGCCGGGCACCGTGCGCGCCCACCTCGTCGTCCGGGGTGAGACCGGAACCGGATCCGGACAGCCCGACCCGGCGCAGGACCTCGATCAGCTCGGCGTCCGTGCTCGCCGGGGCCGCCAGGCGCAGGTTCTCCCGCACCGTCGAGTCGAACACGTGCGGATCGGCCGGCACACCGGACACCACCGCACGGACCTCGTCCGGCGGACGGGTGCCGAGCTCGTGGCCGGCGAGGGTGATCGACCCGGCCACCGGATCGAGGAACCGGAACAGCACGGCGGCCAGCGTCGACTTGCCCGAGCCGCTCGCGCCGACCAGTGCGACGTGCTCGCCGTGCCGGACGTCCAGGTCGAGAGCGTCCAGCACCGGTTCAGCGGCCCCGGGGTGGGTCACGGTCAGTCCGCGGATCCGCAGGTCACCGCGGGCCGGGAGCGGTGCGGCACCGGGCTCGCGGTGCCGCACCGACGGCTCCGCACGCAGCACCGGGACCAGCCGGGCGAGGCCCGCCCGGACCGCGGCCAGCTTGGCGGCCGCCGCCGGCAACGGTGCGACGATCTCGAACGCGGCCAGCGCGGTCAGCACGAGCACGGCCATCGGGACGGCGCCGAGCGTCCCGGCGTCGACCGCGGCGACCCCGAGCAACAGCATCCCGGCCAGCGTCAGCCCGGCCACCAGCGCACCGGCGCCTGCGCTCAGCCCGAGCAGCCCGGCGTCCCGGCGGGCGGCGCGGGTGAGCTCCGCGTCGGCCCGCTCCACCTCGGCTACCACCCGTCCGGTGGCGCCGTGGGCCAGCAGGTCCTGTGCCCCGTCGAGGAGATCGACCAGACCGGTCGCGAGCCGGGCCCTGGCGCGCGCCGCGCGGGCGGCCGGCCCCCGGGACAGCGCCGCGGCGATCGCCGGAACGGCGACCCCGGCGAGCAGCAGCCCGGCGGCGAGCAGCGCACCACCGGGGACGAGCAGCGCGGTCGCCAGCAGCACCGCGCCGGAGCCGGCGACGGTCGCGGCGACCGGCGGGAGCACCCCGCGCACCACCAGGTCCTGCACCGAGTCGGTGTCGTTGACCAGCCGGGACACCAGATCGCCCGAGCGGAACCGGCGGACCGGCTCGGCGGCGGCGAGCCGGGCGTAGACCCGGTTGCGCAGGTCGGCCAGCGCGCGCAGGGCCGCGTCGTGCCCGACCAGGCGTTCGGCGTAGCGGGCGACACCGCGCCCCACCCCGAGCGCGCGGGTGAGCACGACGGCGATGCTCAGCGCCGTCACCGACGGGTGCTGCGCGGCGGTCGCCAGCAGCCAGGCGGCGAGGCTGAGCAGCCCGGCCCCGCAGGCGGTGGCGAGCGCGCCGAGCAGCGCGCCGCCCACGATGCCGCGGGTCCGTGGGCGCAGCACGGTGCGGGCGAGCGCCCACGGGCTGTGCGGTGTGGTGTGGGCAGGCTCGGCGGATGGTGCCGTGCGGGTGCTCGGCGGCGGGGGAGCGGGGGCGCCGGGGCCGGGGTGGGTCATCGGTGGGCCTCCTGGGCGGGCGCGGCCTCGGCTGTCCGGTGCACTGTCTGCACTGTCTGCGCTGTCTGCGCTGCCCGCGGTGCTGTTTGCTCGCTCTGCTGCTCGGCCTGCTGCTCGGTCCGCTGCGTTGCCTGCGGCGTTGTCTGCTCGGCCTGCTGCTCGGCTCGCTGTGCTGCCTGCTGTGCTGTCTCGTGTGCTGTCTCCTGTGCTGTCTGCCGGGCCGGCGGCTCGAGCCGCACCGTCCGGTCGGTGTGCTCGGTCCAGCCCGCGTCGTGGGCGACGACGATCGCGGTGCGCCCGCGCAGCAGCTCGGCGGCCGCGGCGCGGACCGCGTCGGCCGAGTCCGGATCGAGGTGCGCGGTGGGTTCGTCGAGCAGCACCAGCGGGGCGTCCCGCAGGAACGCCCTGGCCAGCGCGACCCGCTGCCGCTCACCCGACGACAGCCGCGCCCCGCCCTCACCGAGCGGGGTGTCCCAGCCCTGCGGTAGCCGAGCGACGACGGCGTCCAGCCCGGCCCGGCGGGCCGCGGCGTGCACGGCGGCGTCCGGCGCGTCCGGCTCACCGAGCCGGACGTTGTCGGCGACCGACCCGGCGAACAGGTGCGGCTGCTGCGGCACCCAGGCGACCGTCCGCCGCCAGGCGTCCAGGTCCAGCTCGGCGAGTTCCGGCCCGTCGCCGGGTGCGGATCCGTCGATCCGCACGGTGCCCGCTGCCGGGGCGACGAATCCGAGCAGCACACCCAGCAGGGTCGACTTCCCGGCGCCGGACGGCCCGCGCAGCAGCACCGACTCACCGGGCCGCACCGTGAGGGTCAGACCGGACAGCGCGTCGGCGTCCGCACCCGGGTAGCGCACCCGCAGGTCGGCCACGGCCACGCCGCGACCTGCCGGGGCCGCGGGCGGTGCCGCAGCGGTGCCCCCGGTGGCGCCGGTGGCCGGGCGGTCCAGCTCGTCGAACACCTGACGGGCCGCGGCGACGCCCTCCATGCTGGCGTGGAACCGGGCGCCGACCTCGCGCAGCGGGAGGTACGCCTCCGGCGCCAGTACCAGTACGAACAGCGCGGTGGCGTAGTCCAGGTCGCCGTAGAGCAGCCGCAGGCCGACCTCCACCGCGACCAGCGCCACCGCCAGCGTCGCGAGCAGCTCCAGCACGAACGCCGACAGGAACGCCACCCGCAGCGTGCCCATCGTCGCCTGCCGGTGCTCGTCGGTGGTGTCCCGGACCTTCTCGGCGACGATCCCGGCCCGGCGGAACAGGGCCAGCGTCGGCAGGCCCTGCACGACGTCGAGGAAGTGCCCGCCGAGCCGGGACAGCATCCGCCACTGCCGCTCGGTGCGGGCCCTGGTGTGCATCCCGACCAGCGCCATGAAGATCGGGATCAGCGGCAGCGTGACGCCGACGACGATCGCCGAGATCCAGTCCGCGTCGGCGACGACGATCAGCACCGTCACCGGCACCAGCACCGCCAGCACCAGCTGCGGCAGGTAGCGGGCGAAGTAGTCGTCGAGCGCGTCCAGCCCGCGGGTGGCCAGCGTGACCGTGGTGCCGGTGGACCGGGCCGGGTCCGGCCCGGTCGCGGCCAGCCTGCGCACCAGCTGCATCCGCAGCTGTGACTTCGCCCGTGCTGCGCTGCGCAGCGCCGCGGCCTCCGCGCCGTAGGACAGCAACGCCCTGGCCACCGCGACCCCGGCGACGGCGACCACCAGCGGGAACAGCGTGTCCAGGCCCGCGCCGGTGCCGAGGAACCCGCCGTCGAGCCCCCACTGCGGGGTCGCGCCGGCGATCACCCGGGACACCAGCCAGGCCTGGGCCAGGATCAGCGCGGTCGCGGCGACGCCGCAGCCGGCGGCGACGAGCAGGTGCACGCGCACCGCGCTCGCCGAGCGGAGCAGCCGGGGATCGACCGGTGGTCCGGCGGCGGCCGGTGGGGCGGCTGGGGCGGCCGGGGTCACGCCGCTCATCGTGGCGCCGGGACCGCGCGCTCGTCAGGGCCGTCGGTCCCGGCCGGTTCGATCCGTTCGCCCCCCAGCCGCTTGCGGAAGACCCAATAGCTCCAGCTCTGGTAGCCCAGCACGAGCGGCAGGAACACCACGGCCACCCAACTCATCACGGTCAGCGTGTAGGGGGCGGACGCCGCGTTCGCCACGGTCAGGGTGTGCGCCGGGTCGGTGCTCGACACCAGCAGCCCGGGGAACAGCTGCCCGAACAGCACCACCGACAGCCCGCCGATGGTGGCCGCGGTGGCGGTGAACGCCCAGCCCTCGCGGCCCAGCAGCAGGGCGATCCCGGCGACCGCGAGTGCCACCCCGGCCGCCCAGGCCACCGGGGTGGTCCAGGACGGGTCGCGCAGGGCGAGCGTGGCGGTCAGGAACGCGACGGTCAGCAGCAGCACCGGCAGCACCGCACGGACGGCGAAACTGCGGGCCCGGTACCGGACCGGGCCGTCGGTCTTGAGCGCCAGGAAGACCGCGCCGTGCAGCAGGAACAGCGCCGTGGTGAGCACCCCGCCGAGCACCGCGTAGCCGTTGAACAGGTCGCCGAGCGAGGCCGTGACGACGGTGTTCGCGCCGCTGCCCGGTTCGGTCACCCGGGTCGGGAGACCGCGGACCAGGTTCGCCAGCACCATGCCCCAGACGAACGACGGGACCAGCGAGCCGACGCCGATCAGCACGTCCCAGCGGGCCCGCCAGGCGGCGTCGTCGCGCTTGGCCCGGTACTCCAACCCGACCCCGCGCACGATCAGCGCCAGCAGCACGAACAGCACCGGCAGGTAGAAGCCGGAGAAGGTGGCCGCGTACCAGGCCGGGAACGCCGCGAACATGGCGCCGACGGCCGCGATCAGCCAGACCTCGTTGCCGTCCCAGACCGGGCCGATCGCGCCGATGGCGACCTCCCGGTCGTCCTCCGTGCGGCCGAACGCCCGCAGCAGCATCCCGACCCCGAAGTCGAATCCCTCCAGGACGAGGTAGCCGGTCCACAGCACGGCGACCGCCAGGAACCAGACGGTGGGCAGGTCCATCACGCTCTCCTCGTGGGATCGGGTGTCGGTCAGTAGCTGAACGCGGGCTCGCGGCGTTCCTGTGGTTCGGGATCGGGCCCGTAGGGCAGGACGGCGCCCGGTCCGGCCTTCACGTACCGCAGCAGCAGCCCGGCCTCGACCACCGCGAGTGCGCCGTAGAGCAGGGTGAACGCGGCCAGCGAGAACGCGACCTGGCCCAGGCTCACGCCGGGGGAGACGCTCGCCGCGGTCAGCAGCTCGCCGTGCACCGTCCAGGGCTGGCGGCCCATCTCGGTGAGGATCCAGCCGAAGATGTTCCCGGCCAGCGCCGCGGGCAGCGCGGCGACCACCACCCGGTACATCCAGCGCCGGTCCGGCAGCCTGCCCCCGCGGGTCAGCCAGAGCCCGGCCACCGAGACCGCGACGCCGGCCAGACCCAGCCCCATCATCAGCCGGAACGACCAGTAGAGGACGGCGATGTTGGGCCGGTAGTCGCCGGGGCCGTAGAGCTGCTCGTACTGCGCCTGGACGGGTTCGATGCCCTGCACCTCGCCCCAGGGGCTGCCGGTGGCCAGGAAGCTGAGCACGCCGGGAACCTGGATGTTGATGTGGTTGCGGCTGCCCTGGATGTCACCGACGGCGAACAGCGAGAACCCGGCGGACCGCTCGTTCTCCCAGAGCGCCTCGGCCGCGGCGAGCTTCATCGGCTCGTAGGTGGCGGCCAGCTTGGCCTGGTGATCGCCGGAGGCCACCACCAGCGCACCGGCGATCGCGGCGACCAGGAACCCGGCGCGCAGGCTGGTGCGGAACAGCTCGTGCTCCTGCGGGTGCGGTGCGTCGTCGCGCGCACCGGGCCACCGTTCGCGCATCAGCTTCCAGGCACTGACCGCGGCGACGAACAGCCCGGCGATCACGAACGACGCGGCGATCACGTGCAGGTAGGTCGACCAGGCCTGCGGGTTGGTCAGCACCGCGCCGATGTCGGTGAGCCGGGCCCGGCCGGTGGCCTCGTCGACCTCGTAGCCGACCGGGTTCCGCATCCACGCGTTCGCGGCGAGGATGAAGTAGGCGGACAGGTTCGAGCCGATCGCGGCGGCCCAGATGCAGGCCAGGTGGACGCCCTTGCGGAGCCGGTCCCAGCCGAAGATCCACAGACCGATGAAGGTGGACTCCAGGAAGAACGCGATCAGCGCCTCCATCGCCAGCGGTGCGCCGAAGACGTCGCCGACGAAGGTGGAGTAGGCGCTCCAGTTCATCCCGAACTGGAACTCCTGGACGATCCCGGTGACCACGCCCATCGCGAAGTTGATCAGGAACAGCTTCCCGAAGAACTTGGTGGCCCGCAGGTACTCGGTCCGGCCGGTGCGGTACCAGGCGGTCTGCAGCGACGCGACGATCACCGACAGCCCGATGGTGAGCGGCACGAACAGGAAGTGGTAGATCGTGGTGATCCCGAACTGCCAGCGTGCCAGGTCGAGCGCGTCCATCCGGACCTCGTCTCCGCGAAGTTCTACGTCCAGTAGTAGTTCTACCGTAAGTAGAAGATCGATGCCGGGCCGGGGTGCCGTGGGCTCGGCCACGCAGCTCCAGGACCCGTGGGGACTAGGCTGTCCGGGTGCCCCGCCCGAGCCGCTGGTCGGAGATCGTCGCTGCTGCCAGTGAGGAGTTCCGCGACCGCGGCTACGAGAACGCGACGCTGGAGAGCATCGGCGCCCGGGTCGGGATCCTGAAGGGCAGCATCTACAACTACGTGGCCTCCAAGGAGGAGCTGCTGCTCGCGGTGGTCGAGGAGCCGGCCCGGCAGCTGCTCGCCGAACTGGAGCGGCTGCGGACCGCGTCCGGGCGTACCGTCACCGTCCGACTGCGGGAGCTGATCCGGATGCAGGTCCGGATCTTCGCCGACTGCCATCCGGCCGCGTTCGTCTACCTGCAGCACCTCGGCCGGATGCCGTCGCCCCGGTTCGCGGAGTTCCGGGAGATGGACGAGCAGTACATGGACGCACTGGAGGCGCTGCTCGCCGAAGGGGTCCGGACCGGCGAGTTCGCGCTCCCCGGTGCGCCGCGCACCGCCGCCTACGTCGTGGTCGGCACGCTCGGCTGGATGCAGCACTGGTTCGTCCCGCGCGGCCCGGAGGCGGACCGCGCGCTCGCCGACCAGCTGTTCGCGCACGTGCTGGGTGGCCTGGTTGCGGGTTCCGGGATGCTCGGGATCTCCCGCTCCTTCGACAGCGACGACGACCTGTGACCCGGCGGTGAACCCCTCGTTCCGGCTGGACGGGCGGGTGGCCGTGGTGACCGGGGCGTCGTCCGGACTCGGATTGCGGTTCGCCGGGGTGCTCGCCGCCGCCGGTGCCGACGTCGTGGTGGGCGCCCGCCGGGCCGCCGCGCTCACCGCCGCACAGGACGCCGTCCGGGCCGCGGGCCGGCGCTGCGTCGCGGTCCCGACCGACGTGACCGACGACGGCGACTGCGCCCGGCTGGCCGACGCCGCGGTGCGGGAACTGGGACGGCTCGACGTGCTGGTGAACAACGCCGGAACCGGGTACGCGGCGCGGGCCGAGTCCGACGACGACCCCGCCCGGGCCGCCGAGCTGTTCGCGGTCAACCTGTTCGGCGCCTACCGGATGGCGGTGCACGCGGGCCGGGCGATGATCGCGGCGGGCCGCGGCGGATCGATCGTCAACATCGGCTCGGCACTCGGATCCGCGACCGGACCGTTGCCGGAGGCCGCCTACTCGGCGTCCAAGGCGGGGGTGGCCGGGCTGACCCGTGATCTGGCGGCCCAGTGGTCGTCCCGGCACGGGATCCGGGTGAACACGCTGGCTCCCGGCTGGTTCGCCTCCGAGCTGACCGGGCAGTTGCTGGCCTCCGACGACCACGCGCGCCGGCTCGCCGAGTGCGCGTCGCTCGGCCGGATCGGCCGCCCCGAGGAGCTGGACGGGCCGCTGCTGCTGCTCGCCTCCGACGCCGGGTCCTACATCACCGGCACGACGCTGGCCGTCGACGGCGGGTGGAGCGCGCGCTGAGCGTGCACTGAACGTGCACTGAGGGGCGGACATACGCCCGGGCGCCGCGGCCTGCCCGGTCGAGGCCGGTCGCGGGTGTGCTCAGGGGGAGGGTTCGGCGCGCACGTCCCCGCCGTCCCCGTCGCCGGGGTGACCCATCAGGTGCGGCGCACTGGGACCGAGCAGCCGCACCCGCGCGCCGATCGGCTGTTGCTCGGTGGTGTGCGCGAGCACCCGGGGGCCGTCGTCGAGATCGACGTAGGCGAGCGGGTAGGGCGGGGTGCGGCCCGGCACCGGGATCCGGACCACGGTGCTGCTCCAGACCGTGCCGCCCGGCCCGAACTCGGCGGGCTCGACGGCGCCGCCGCAGCTCGGGCAGGCGGGCCAGTCGAAGGCGGCCCGGCCCGGGCAGCGTTCGTGGTCGGCGCAGCGGACTCCGGTCACGAGTCCGGCACCGTCCGGCGCCGCGACGATGCGAGGTCGGGGATCGACGATGGTCACGTCGACATGTAAGCAAACGAAGGTTTGATTATCAATGCCGAGCACCTACCTGCGCAGCCATTATTGACAGCCACGTTGATCCCCGACAGGCTCATTCGGGCGCCGACGCCAAACAGATGTTTGTCCACCACCCGCTCGACCACCCGTCCTGCCGTCTCTGTCACCCGCCGCACGACCGTCCGCTCGACCCCCTGGCTGTTCGACCCGTCCGGCCCTGCCGGCGGCTCGACCACCGCCACCGCCCGTTCCGCGGATCGCTTGAAAGGACCCGACCGATGAAGTTCGGCTTCTTCACCATGCCGGAGCACCCGCCGATCGAGAACTGGACACTGTCCTACGACCGCGACATCGCGGCGATCGTGGAGGCCGAGCGGCTCGGGTTCGACGAGTTCTGGATCGGCGAGCACCACACCGGCGGGTTCGAGAACGTCCCGGTGCCGGAGTTCATGATCGCGAAGGCGAGCGCGCTGACGCACCGGATCCGGCTCGGCACCGGCGTCATCAACCTGCCCTACCAGGACCCGTTCATGGTGGCCGAGCGGATGGCGTTCCTCGACCACCTCACGCACGGACGGCTCGACTACGGCTTCGGCGGCGGCGGGCTGCCCACCGACAAGGCGCTGTTCGGCCTGGAACCGGCCGAGGCCGCACCCCGGACCAACGAGGCGCTGGAGATCATCTGGCAACTGCTGACCTCGGACGACCCGGTCAGCTACGAGGGCCAGTACTGGAAGTACGAGAACCGCCAGCTGCAGGTCGGCCCCTACCAGGACGTGCCGCCCTTCGCGATCGCCGGACTGACCGGCGTGCACAACTACGCCAGGTGCGGCGAGCGCGGCTGGAAGCCGTTGTCGGTGCACTTCGCCCCGATCGACAACGGGACCTACCCGCACGCCCCGGACCTGCGGGCGATGGGCCAGGCGATGCTGGAGGCGGGTGCCCGCTCCGGGATCGATCCCGCCGTCACCCGGGACAACTGGCGGATCGTGCGCGAGGTCTACGTGACCGACGACCGCGACCAGGCGCTGCGCGACATCCGCGAGGGCGTCAAGCGGTCCTACGACTACCTGTTCGGTCTCGGCCTCGGCGGTCTCATGCTCATCGGCGAGGAGATGACCGACGCCGATCTCACGCTGGACTGGATGGTCGACAACATCCCGTGGATCATCGGCAGCCCGGAGGACTGCACCCGCCAGCTCAAGGAGCTGGAGGAGGAGGTCGGCGGCTTCGGCACGCTGCTGATCAACTGCCGGGACTGGGTGACCACCGACAAGTGGAACCGGTCGCTGGAGCTGTTCGCCCGCTACGTCGTCCCGCAGTTCACCCGGCGCGAGCGGCTCGACCGCAGACAGCGGATGGCGAACGTCGCCCTCGGCCTCGCCTGATGGCAGGTGCCGACGGGCGGGACTGGCCCCGGTACTGGGACGCCGAGCGGGAGACCCGCGATCCCGCCGAACGGGACGGGCTGATCCTGGAGCGGGTGCAGGCCCAGCTCGGCTACGTCTACCACTGCCTGCCCTTCTACCGCAGGCACTACGACGCGCACGGATTCCACCCGGACCAGATCCGGTCGCTGGCCGACTTCACCGCGAAGGTCCCGGTGATCACCAAGGCGATGCTGGTCGCCGACCAGGCCGAGCACCCGCCGTTCGGCAGCTACACCCCGGAACGGCCCACCGGCGGCATCGCCCGGATCCACGGGTCGTCGGGGACCTCCGGCACCCCGACGATGTACGCGGTCTCGCGCGGCGACTGGGAGCGGGCCGGCGAGGTGCACGCGATGGCGCAGTGGTGCGCCGGGGTCCGGCCGGACGACATCGTCCAGGTCGGGTTCCCGTTCGGCCTGTTCTTCGGCGGCTGGGGCGTGGTGCAGGGCGCCGAGCGGATCGGCGCGACCCTGTTCCCGATCGGGATCACCGACTCCGTCCGGCACCTGGAGCTGATCGAACGACTCGGGTCCACGGTGTTCTCGGCGACCCCGTCGTACGCGGTGCACCTGCTCTCGGTGGCCGAGAGACACGGTGTCGACCTGCGCGCCACCACCGTCCGGCACCTGCTGGTCGGCGGGGAGCCGGGCGGTTCGCTGCCCGGCATCCGCAAGGTCATCGAGGACGGCTGGGGCGCGGTCGTCGCGGACGCCGGATCGACGTCGGAGATGTACCCGTTCCAGACCAACGTCGGCTGCGAGGCCGGCACCGGGACGCACCTGTTCACCGACGAGGTGTTCACCGAGATCGTCGACACCCACGACACGAACACGGCGGTCCCGGCCGGCACCCGGGGCGCCGTCGTCTACACCCACCTGTGGCGCGACTCCCAGCCGATGATCCGGTTCGCGCCGGGTGACGAGTCCTACCTCGCCGACGACCCGTGCCCCTGCGGCCGCACCTACCCGCGGCTACCGGAGGGCGTGCTCGGCAGGCTCGACGACATGCTGGTGATCCGCGGCGCCAACATCTACCCGAGCGCCGTCGACACCGCCGTCCGCTCGGTGCCCGGTCTCGGACCGGAGTTCCGGATCCGGGTGACCCGGCCCGGTGCACTCGACGAGATGACGGTCGAGGCCGAGGGCGATCCGGCGGCGCAGCCGGAGCTGGAGGCCGCACTGGCCAGGGTGCTCGGCATCCGGGTGCCCGCCGTGCTGCTCGCACCCGGCACGCTGCCGGAGACGACCTTCAAGGCCCGCCGGGTGGTCGACGAACGCTGACCCGGCCCCGGGATCCCCGGCGACAGCCCGGGGGTGGTGTGTGCGCCACCCCCGTGTGGTCACCGGTCCGGCGCTCACGGCCCGTCGAACGCGCCGTGTTCAGCCAGGACGTCGAGCACCTCGGGCAGCCCGGCGAACGACGCCTGCACGTCGGCCGGCTCCACGACCCGATGCGCGTTGCGGGCGATGTGCTCGCGCATCGCCGCGTCGAACCGGTCCTCGCCGACCCGGCGGCGGCCCTCCAGCAGCGCCGCGGCGCCCTGGTCGTAGACGCCGGTGACGTACCCGGCGAACCCGTCCCCGCGCCGGTCCCAGAGCGTCATCGGGTCGCCGATCCGGCCGTCCGTGGCGGGGGAGTACTTCGCAGGCCGGTAGTAGTCGATCTGGTCGGCGACGACGGCCTGGGCCCAGGTCGTGAACGACTCGTCAAGCCACGGGTCGCGGGCCTGGTCGTTGCCCAGCAGCGCGTAGAACCACATGTGCGCCAGCTCGTGCGCGGCGAGCCCCGCCCGGGTGCCCTCGTCGACGTCGCCGAACTGCAGGTGGGTGGGGAACTCGACGCCGTCGCTCTGGGAGGGGACGATCGTCAGCCACAGGTCCGGATAGGGGTGCGGGCCGAGCAGCTCCTCGAGCCGGGGCAGGAACTCGGCGACGGCGCCGGTCCAGTCGGCCGCCGAGCCGCGCAGCGCGGCACCGTCGGCCCGGCCCGCGGCCGGCACCGCGACGTGCACCCGGGTGGTCCCGACGGTGGACTCGGTGATCGCGTAGTCACCGGCCGCGATCGCGACGTCGCGGATCGCGTCCGCGGTGAAGGTGTGGGTGCTGCGGCCCGGGCCGGCGGGGGTCCGGCCCGCGGGGGTGCCGACGCCGACGACCTGCTGGTCGTCGTCCACGGTGACGGCGAGCGAGGCGAGCCGGAAGTCCTCCGACACCACCGTCTCGCCGGCCATCGACACCGCGGGCTCACGCACCCAGCCGCGCCCGCGCACGTGGTCGAGGACCGGCAGCGGGGAACCCAGCCAGGCGGTCCCGGCGGCGGGCGAGTAGCCGATCCGCTGACCGGAGTCCGCGCCCAGGGTGATCCGGAAGCCGAGCTCGGCGGTGACCGTGCCGCCCGGTTCCGCGCAGACGGGCAGGGGCAGCTCGACCAGCGTGCCCGGGGCGCCGTCGGGTGCGCCGGCCTGCTCCACCACCGGAGTGACCGGGGAGCCGTCGACCGCGGCGGTGGTGATCTCCGAGGACGTGCCGTCGGCGATGGTGGGCGGCCGGTTCGTCCAGAGCCGGAACACCAGCTCGCAGATCGGCTCGTCCGGGGTGAACCGGACGGACTGGGTGCCGGTGGCCGAGGCGAGATCGGGTGCCAGGTCCAGGGTCGCGTCGACGACCGGCCGGTCCGGGTCCGGTGCGGCCCGCTCGACGGTCGTGCCGGGCCCCGCGGCGGCGCATCCGCCGAGTATCGCCAGCGCCACGGTGAGCACGACGAACGCGCGGTACCGGCCGCTCGGGTCGATCATGTGAGGAGGTTAGTCGCGGTGCCGGCCGGCGGCGGACGGCGTGCCGGTGCCCGCCGCCGGTCGCACCCGATCGCGCACCGCGAGGGCCGGGGCCGACACCAGCGTCTCCAGCGGGCCGCGGCCGACCGCGCGCCGCCAGGCGAGCCCCGCCACCAGCGCGACGCCGGCCTGCCACAGGTAGCCCTCCAGCGGGCCGAAGGTGTCCAGCGGGGAGTTCATGAACAGGATGGACGCGACGTAGAACGTCAGCGTCATCGATCCGGCGGCCGCGAGCGGGCGCAGCAGGTGCCCCAGGACGGCCGACACGCCCCGGGTGGTGATCCCGGCGAGCAGCAGCGTCGTGCCGAGCACGGCGAGCGCGGACCCGGCGGTCTGTACGACGTCGAGCGGGGTGCCCGAGTGCGGCGCGACCGTCGCCAGCCACCACCAGGTGGTGGTCGGGGTGACGCCGTCCGGGTAGCCGGTGACGGCGTCGGCGATGGTCGGCGCCGAGTCGAGCAGCTCCGGCGGGCTCGCGGCGGCGATGACGGCGTACCCGCCGCCCGGCCCGAGCAGCCGGACCGACGCCGCCGTCGCGGCCAGCGCGGCGGCGACACCCCAGACCAGCAGCCCGGCCGCGGTCCGCGCCGACGACAGCCGCAGCCGGCCGACGACGATCCCCACCGCCATGTAGGCGAGCCAGACGACCCCCGGATAGGCGCCCGTGACGGTCAGCTCGGACAGCAGCCCGAGCGGATCGGTGAGCAGCCCGGTGAGCGACGGGTTGCCGAGGTCCGGCACCGGCAGCATCGGCCGGACCAGGTGCGACAGCACCGGGATCCCCAGGCAGAACGCCGCCGCCAGCGGTGCCAGGACCGCCGTCGGCAGCGCCACGAGCGGGATCGCGAGCAGGAAGGCGATCGCGTAGTACGGCAGGATCAGCGCGGCGATCGTCGGATCGGTCCAGCTCAGCGCCAGCCCGATCAGCATCAGCATCCCGGCGCGGGTCGCGAGCATCGCGGCGGCGGAGCGCAGATCGGGGCCGGGCCGGACCCGGGCCCGCCCGGTCAGAAAGGCGAACGAGACCCCGGCGAGCACGGCGAACAGTGCGGCCGAGCGGCCACCGAAGATCAGGTAGCTGGGTGTCGACACGCCGTCGTCGGTGGTCTCGACGAGCGCGTGCACGGCGATGATCCCGAGCAGCGCGACGCCGCGTGCGGCGTCCACGCCGATCAGCCGGGAGGCGCGTGGGGCCTGCGCCGTCGGGGGTGGGGTGGGCGGGGGCTGCGTGGTCGGGGACAGGGTGGTCGGGGACAGGGTGGCCGAGGACAGGGTGGCCGGGGACGCGGGGCGCGGCTCGTCGTCCGCGGCGGCGGGGCCGGTCGTGGGTGGGGGCGCGGTGGGCGGCGCGGCGGCCCGGGGCTCGGCGATCCGGGGGACCGGGGTCGCCGGGGCCGGGGGAGCGGAGTGGCGTGCGGCCGCGGTCGCGGTACCCCGTGGGCTCTGCAGTGCGGTATCCCGTGCGGTCGGCAGCGCAGCATCCCGTGCGGTCGGCGGAGCGGTGTCACGGCGGACCGGCGAAGCGACATCCCGTGGGCTCGGCTGTGCGCCGTCACGTGCGGTCCGAGGCGCGCCGTCACGAGGCGTCGGCGCAGGCGGGCGCGGGATCGGGGGTGCGGTGTGCCGCGGGCCGGCGGGCACCGGGGCGGCCTGTGACGGGCCGGCCTGTGCCGGGCGGGGCGTGGGCTCGGGTGTGGTCCGCACCGGTCGCACCGTCCGTACGGTCGGTGCGTCGATGCGGGGCGGGGGCACCCGCGGGGCCGGTCCCGGCGGCGGGGTCGGTCGGGTCACGCCATCACCTCGTCGATCAACTGGTGGCCGAGGTCGCGCGCGTCGGCCCGGGGGAGCCCGGCATCGGCGAACCAGTCCGGTCCGGCCTCGGGATGCGGGCCGACGACGCCGACCCGCCCGGCGCCGAACGGCAGCACGGCCGCGGCGATCTCGTCGTTCGGGTAGCGGGCCAGCACTGAACCGGCGGAACCCGGGTCGAGCAGGAACCGCGGCCCGTCCTGGAAGAACAGCGTGCGTTCCCGGCCGCGCCAGTCGATCCGGACCAGCGCGTCGCCGTCGTGGTTGACGGTGGCGCCGCGGGTGCCGATCCACCGGTCGGTGTCACCGGGCAGCAGGCCGAAGCCGGGGGTCGCCCCGGCCAGGTAGCCGCCGAGGCAGAACCCCAGGTAGCGCCCGCCGCCCGCGACCAGATCGCGGACCGGGCCGCGGACCCGGCGCACCACGGGCCAGACCGCGTCCAGCTCACCGCCACCGGGCTCGGCGTACAGCGTCGCCGCGGCCAGGGTCTGCGCGGTCAGCGGGAGCTCCTCACCGTGCCCGGTGAACCGCACGTCGAAGCCGTGCCGCGACGACGCGAGCAGCGACGCGACCGACTCCGCGCAGCCCGGCACCGCGTCCGGGCCGCGCCGGACCAGGGCGAGCGGCGCCGCACCGGGCCGGGCCGGGCCGCGGGAGCGCCGGAACGGGCGGGGCAGCCTCACCGGTCGGTCCTGCGGTGCCGGGCGCCACCGGCCCGCTGCTGCGGTACCCGGTGCCGCGGCGGACCGGACGGCCGTGGAGCCGAGCGGGCGGCCTGCACCGACCGCATCCGCACGGTGCGCCCCGGATCGACGGCCTGGCCGACCCGGGTGAGGACGGTCGTCCGTTGCACGTCCGGCGCCGCGGTGCGGACGGTCTGTTCCACCGGCGTCGCCGCGGCCGGGACCGGTACCGGCACGGGGAGCTGCGCCGGTGCCGGCGGATCGGAGACCGGCTGGGCGGTGATCCCGCGCCAGCGAGTCCCGGCGGGCAGGTGCTCGCCCTTCATCACCAGCGACAGCGGCTCCAGCCGGACCCCGGCGCCGACGACCGCGTCGTAGAGCACGATCGCCCGGTCGCCGACGGTCGCCCCGGCGCCGACGGTCACCGTGGACATCTTCATGACCCGGTCCTCGAACAGGTGGGTCTGCAGCGACACGTCCCGGCCGACGACCGCGTCGTCACCGATGTCCACCAGGTCGAACTCGGTCAGATAGGTGGTCGACAGACACGTCCGCCTGCCGATCCGGGCGCCCATCAGCCGCAGCATCGGCGGCAGCAGCGGGGAGCCGGACAGCATCGTCAGCAGTCCCGGCACGGCGGCGGCCTCGTAGAGCCCGGTGACGAACTCGGAGCGGCGCACGAACCGGCTCCACAGCGGCTCGGTGCGTGCCCGGTACGCCCCGACGACCAGCCATTTCACCGCCGCGACCAGCAGGACCAGCAACAGCGCCGTGCCGAGCGCGAGTGCCGGCGCGGCGAGCACCACGACCCACGGCGGGGAGGTACGGGCGACGTCGGAGAGCCACTGCAGGAACAGGTAGAGCGACACCGAGATCGCCGACGCGGGCAGCGTCGCCCGCAGGAACTCGATGCCCAGCCGTTCGGCGACCCGTCCGCGGGACGGCCGGAAGGTCAGCGACTCCGGATGGTCGCCGGAGTCCTGCCGCACCGGCAGGTGCATCGCGGGGGAGCCGAGCCAGGTGCTGTCCTGCGGCACACCGGACGGCGGCGGCACCGTCGCCACCCCGATCAGCGACTCGTCGCCGAGCGTCGAACCCGCCGGTACGACGGCGGCGTTCCCGACGAACGCCCGCCGGCCGACCAGTGTCGGGCGGCGCACCATCCAGCCGTTGTGGAAGGTCGCGCTGCCCACGCTCGCCATGTCGGCGACGAAGCTGCCCTGGGAGATGGTGAGCATCTCCGGGTCGATGTGCGATGCCGTCGACACCTCGGCACCGCGGCCCACCTTCGCGCCGAGCAGCCGTAGCCAGCCGACCGTGTACAGCGTCGAGTACAGCGCGTTGGTGTAGGTCAGGCTCATCTCGAGCAGCTTGTCGCCGAACCATTTCCGCAGCCCCAGCGACGACCGGGCGGGGAACACGCCGGGCCCGGTGCGCGGTGCGACCACCCACCGCCCGACCGCGACCAGCACGCAGACGGTCAGCACGAACACCGGGCCCACCGCGACCGCCACGGCGAGTGCCGGACCGTCGCCGAACAGCAGCAGCGACGTCCACACCAGCAGCACGGCGGGCACCAGCGAGGCGAGCGCGACCAGTTCGAGTGCCAGCACGCCGCCCGCAGCGGCGGCCAGCTGCGGCCGGGTCCAGGGCGGTGCCTGCCCGCGCTCGGTCAGCTCGGCCACCGCGGCGTCGGCGGCGTCGGGCACGCACGGCGAGCCCGCCCAGTGCTCGCCGCTCGGGATCACCTGGTCCTCGGCGACCGCGGACTGCTCCCCGACGACCGCGTCGGCGCCGATCACCGCCCCCGGCTCGACGACGGCGCTGGCGCCGACGTGCGCACCCTCGCCGACGGCGATCGGCGCGACCGTGACCCAGCCGTCGCCGACCGTCCACGGCCGCAGCGCGGCCCCGTAGCCGACGGTCGCGCCGTCGCCGATCTGCAGCATCCGCGGCAACGACAGCACCGACGTGCCGACGTGCACCTCCCGGCCGACGCGGGCGCCGAGCAGCCGCAGGTACGGCGCCGCCAGCGGACCACCGGACAGCACCGGCAGCGGCGACATGGCCAGCAGCTGGTCCGCGGCCCACAGCCGCAGGTGCGCGACGCCCCACATCGGGTACCGGCCGGCGCGCATCCGCGCGGTGAGCGCGCGCACCGCCAGCGGGGCGAGCAGCCAGCGTTGCAGCAGGAAGACCGCGGTCGCGCCGACGGCGAGCTGGGCCAGCACGTCCGGCGCGACCCGGCCGTCGTGCCAGGCGTAGACACCGGCGGCGGGCAGCGTCATCACCAGCAACAGCACGAACAGCGCCGCCGCCTGCACCGTCCCGGCCCGCGAGTAGCGCCCGCGCGAGTGGCGCAGCGGCTGCGGGCGCTGCGGGGGAGGAGGCGCCGCGTTCGCCGCGGGTCCGGCGGTGGGATCCAGCGCCCCGGCCAATCCGCGGACGGTCGGGTTGTCGTAGAGATCGCGCACCGCGGCCGTCCGGCCGACGGAGCGCTCGCGCAGCAGGGTCACCACCCGTGCCGCGAGCAGCGAGTGGCCGCCCAGCTCGTCGAAGAAGTCGGCGGTCACCGAGACCTGGCCGGGTTCGAACGACAGTGCCTCGGCGAGCACGTCACGCACCCGGCTCTCCAGCTCGGTGCCGGGCGCGATCACCGGCCCCGCGGACACCACGATCCGCGGCCCGGACGGCGGCGGGAGCTTCGGGCGGTCGACCTTGCCGCTGGGCATCATCGGCAGCCGGTCGAGCACCTCCAGGTAGCCGGGAACCATGTACTCCGGCAGCCGGGTGCGCAGCAGCTCGTGCAGCCCGGCCCGATCGACGCCACCGGCCCCACCCGACCCACCGGACACCGCGACGACGTAGACGGTCAGCTCCTCACCGGTGCCGTCGGCCGGCTTGGTGAGCGCCGCGACCGCGCTCTCCACGTCGGCGTGCTCCAGCGCGACGCTCTCGATCTCGCCCAGGTCGACCCGGTGCCCGCGGATCTTGACCTCGTCGTCGGCCCGGCCGAGATAGACGATCTCGCCGCGCTCGTCGAACCGGCCGAGATCACCGGTCCGGTAGAGCCTGCCGTCCCCGTCGGGCGGTGCGGCGCGATGCCGGACGAACCGGTCGGCGGTCTTCTCCGGGAGGTTGACGTACCCGACGGCGACGCCGGGTCCGCCGATGCAGATCTCGCCGACCTCGCCGCGGGGCACCTCGCGCAGCGCGTCGTCCAGGATCACCACCGAGTAGGTGGGCACCGGGACCCCGATCGTCACCGGGCGGCCCGGCAGCAGCTCGCCCCAGGTGGCGGTCACGGTGGCCTCGGTCGGGCCGTAGGTGTTGAGCATCCGGCGGCCGGGCCGGGCCCAGCGCTCGACCAGCCCGGCCGGGCATGCCTCGCCGCCGACCAGCAGGGTGCGCAGCGCCGGCAGCTCGACCGGGATCGTCGCGAGCAGGGTCGGGACGCAGCACAGCACCGTCACCCCGGTCCCGGCCAGGAACTCGCCCAGCTCGGCCCCGATCCGCCGGGAGTCGGTCGGCCCGACGACCAGCGTCGCCCCGGCCGCGAAGGTTGGCCAGATCTCCTCGATCGAGAAGTCGAACGAGATCGTCATGCCCTGGTAGACGCGGTCGTGGGCGCGGACGTCGTAGACCCGGGTGATCACGTGCACGAAGTTGCAGATGCTCGGGTGCGCGACCGCGACGCCCTTGGGGCGTCCACTGGAGCCCGAGGTGTAGATGATGTAGGCGAGCGGATCCGCGCCGGGCGGGACCGGCTCGACCGGGTGCCGGGGCAGCCGTGCCACCTCGTCGGCGCACAGGTCGAGCTGCACGAGCCGGTCCCGGGACAGCTCCGCGGCCAGGTCCGAGGTGGTGACCAGCAGATCCAGCGCCGCGTCGGAACGGATGTAGCCGACCCGGTCCGGCGGCGCCGCCGGATCGATCGGGACGAACGCGGCACCGGTCTTCAGCACGGCCAGGAGCACCGCATAGGTCCGCCACGAGCGGTGCAGCAGGATCCCGATCCGGCTGCCCGGCCCGGCGCCCCGTGCGCTCAGGTAGCGGGCCAGCTGGGCGGCCCGGGCATCGAGCTCGGCGTAGCTGAGCTCCAGGGTGCCGTCCTGCAGCGCGACGGCGTCGGGGGTGCGGGCCACGGTGGCCTCGAAGAACCGGTGCAGCCGGTCCGGGTGTCGCCGCGGGGGCGGGCCCGTGCGCGGGGCGGCGCGGCCCGCGCGGGGCGGGGACATCGTCACGTGCCGTCAACTCCCTCGTGCGACGGCGGGCCGGGCCGGGCGGGGAGCAGGGTGGTGGGGAGTCGCTCGGCCGGGCCGCCGTGGTGCATCCGGTATGTCGACGACGGTGGGTGAGGATGTTACGACGAAATTGCACCGTCAGGGCACTGTCGTCACACTGCGTGCAGATGGGGCCCGAGTTCCTACGGCCATCAGTGGTAGCCGCTGGGCCGCTCGGCGGATCCGGGCTCGGTCAGCCGGCCGCAGGGTCGGCACGCAGGGTGCGAGTGAGGAAGGACACCTGCGCGGCCACCGAGCGCTCGAACGGGGCGCCGGTGTAGATGTCGAAGTGCCCGCAGCCCAGCTCCAGTACCTCGGCGCCGGCACCGGCCCGGGCCGCGGCCCGGCGTGCCGCCGCGGGCGGTGCGATCGAGTCCCGGGCGGCGACCACGACCAGCATCGGCGCGCGCAGCCGGCGCGCGGCCGTCACCGGGCGGTTCGCCGGGATGCGCAGCGCACCGCGGGCCCGCAGGGTGTTGCGGAACGACGGGCCGGTGATCGAGGAGTAACCGGCCTCCGCGTCCGGTGCGGTGATCGCGGCGGTCGAGCCGGGCGGGCCGAACACCCCGATCCGGTGCGGCGGGCGGCCGAGCAGGGTCCCGGCGACGTCACGCAGACCGTGCCCGGTGAGCGCGAGCAGCGCACCGGGACCCGCGTTGCGCACGACCGCCCACAGGGCGCCGATCCCGTCCATCGCCGCGCCCTGCGAGATCACCGCGGCGACCTGCCCGTCCCGGGCGGCGACCGGGACCACGTGCCCACCCGAGTACGAGCTGCCCCACAGCACGATCCGCTCCCGGTCCACCCCGGGCAGCGTCCGGGCGTGCGCGATCGCGGCGTGGTAGTCGGCCCGGTGCCGCAGGTGGTGCACGTCCTGGGCGAGCCCCGGGTCGCGGGTGCCGTCGCTGGTGCCGAAACCGCGGTAGTCGAACAGCAGCACGTCGCAGCCCGCCGCGGCGAACCGCTGCGCGAACGGCAGCAACCCGGAGTCCCGGGTGGCGCCGAAGCCGTGCGCCATCACCACACACGGCCGACCCCGCTCGCCGGTGAGCGCGTCCGACGGGGTGGTCAGGTACCAGGCCGCGCAGCGGGTGCCCCGGCTGACGAACGAGGTCTCGACCGGGGTCACAGGGTTCATCGGCGCTCCCGGGGCGTGGTCACGTACGGCTCCGGGCCATCGTGACGCAGCCGGGCGACCGGCGCGCTGCGGGGGCCGCTTCCGCGTCGTCAGGCGCCGGTCGGGCCGAACTGCTCGATCCGGATCGCCGCGGGGGGCAGGCCGGCCTCGGTGAGCAGCGCCGCCGCCGCATCGGCGAACGCCGGGCTCCCGCACACGAACGCGGTCTCCCCGCCGCGGACCAGCGGCGCGACGTCGTCGAGCCGCAGCCGCCCGGCCGGCCGCCGCGAGCCCTCCGGGGCGACCTTGGTGAACACCGGGTGCACCTCGGGACCGCGCAGCTCGTCGCCGTAGTACAGGCCGCGCGGGGTGCGCACCGACAGCACCATCCGCACCAGCTCCGGCCGGCCGAGGGCGCGGGCGTGCCGCAGCATCGCGGCCAGCGGGACCTGCCCGGAGCCGCCACCGACCAGCAGCGCGGGCCCGGCGCCGTCCCAGGCGAACCAGCCGCCGACCGGGCCGCGCACCTCCAGCACGTCACCGGGGACGACGACGTCGTGCAGGAACTCCGACACCTCACCGTCGTCGAGCCGCTCCACGGTCAGCTCGATCTCCGGGCGCCCGTGGGGGGCGGAGGCCACCGAGTAGGAGCGCTGGGCGGTGTAGCCGTCCTCGGCGGTCAGCCGAAGCACGTAGTACTGCCCCGGCAGGTGGGTCGCCGGGCCGTCGAGGCCGAGCCGGAAGGTCCGCACCTTCGGCGCCTCGTCGCGGACCTCCAGCACGGTCGCGAGCTGCCAGCGCAGGGTCTTCCTGGACGTCGTCTCCATCAGTCCCCCTGGAAGCGCTGCTCGGCCCACGGGTCCCCGCGGTCGTGGTAGCCGTTGCGCTCCCAGAACCCGGGGTCGTCGTCGGCCAGCAGTCGCAGCCCGGCGACCCACTTGGCGCTCTTCCAGAAGTACAGATGCGGTACCAGCAGCCGGGCCGGGCCGCCGTGCTCCCGGGTGAGCGGGGCCGGCCGCTCGGGTGCGGACGCGGCGGCGAAGGCGAGCCAGGCCCGCCCGCCGGTGATGTCGGCCAGCGGCAGGTTCGTCGTGTAGCCGGTGTGCGAGTGCGCCACCACGTAGCGGGCCTCCGGCAGCGGGCCGGCCGCCTCCAGCAGCGCGTCGAGCGGGATCCCGTCCCAGGTCATCCCGAACTTCGTCCAGGTCGTGACGCAGTGGATGTCGCCGTCCCAGCGCTCGCGCGGCAGCGCCCGGATCTCGTCCCAGTTCCACTCGACCGAGTGGTCGACGAGCCCGTCGATGCGGAACGTCCAGCGGGCGGTGTCCAGGTTCGGCGCGGGTTCGGCGGTGAGCACCGGCCACTGGTCACCGACGTCGTACTGTCCGGGCGGCAGTCGCGGGTCCCGCTTGCGCCTGCCGACGAAGCCTCGGGTCACGGGGGGCATGAACGGCACAATGCCGCACCGGGCATGTCGTGTTCCAGGCCGTCGGATGCGTCACAGGCCGTGCGCGTCTCACCACAGCCGATGCTCCGGGACGGGTGCCGTCACTAGACTCCGTTGCACTTCGGCGCCCGTCATGGCGACGGCGCCCGGGTGGGGCAACGAGGCCGCCCACGGGCCGGTGAGGAGAACTGAGCGGATGACGGGCAGCGACCGTGCGGCGGTCGACGCAGGTGACGGTCCGGCGGAGCCGGACGAGCTGGTCCTGGCGGGCGGGTTCGACCCGGTCACCCGTGAGCAGTGGACCGCAGCCGTCGACTCGGTGGTGCGACGGTCCGGCCGGATCGGCGAGGACGCGGATCCGGGAGCCGGGGTCGATGCCCTGACCCGGACCAGTGCCGACGGCATCCGGGTCGCCCCGCTCTACGCGTCCGAGGACGTCGAGGACGTCCCCGCCACCGGTGTCCCCGGGGCGTGGCCCTTCACCCGGGGTGCGCTGACCGACGGTCACGTGCCCGGCGGCTGGGACATCCGCCAGCGGCACGTCGGCACCGATCCGGCGGCCGTGCGCGAGGCGCTGCTGGCCGACCTGGAGTGCGGCGTCAACTCGATCTGGCTGCGGGTCGGCGACGGCGGCATCCCGGTCGCCGAGCTGCCCGCCGCGGTCGAGGGCGTCTATCTCGACCTGGCCCCGATCGCCCTGGACGCCGACGCCGACGCCGTCGAGGCCGGTACCGCCTACCTGGACCTGGCCGCGCGCAACGGCGTCGAGGACGCCGACCTGCTCGGCTCGCTGGGCGCCGACCCGATCGGCCTGCGGGCCCGCACCGGGTCCGGGCCGGAGGCCGCATCGGTGGTCGAGCTCGCCCGCCGGGTCGCCACGTCGTTCCCGCAGGTCACCGCGGTCACCGTGGACGCCAGGGTGATCCGCGAGGCCGGCGGATCGGACGCCCAGGAGCTGGGCTGGTCGCTCGCCGCCGGGGTCGGCTACCTGCGGGCACTGGTCGAGGGCGGGCTCGACGTCGCCGCGGCGGCGCGGGTGCTGGAGTTCCGCTACGCGGCCACCCCCGAGCAGTTCCCGACGATCGCGAAGCTGCGCGCCGCGCGCCGGCTGTGGTCGCGGGTGCTCGAGGCCAGCGGCACCACCGACGTCCCGCAGCGCCAGCACGCGGTCGTCAGCGAGGTGCTGTTCTCCCGGCGCGATCCGTGGGTCAACATGCTCCGCGGAACCGTGGCCGGTTTCGCGGCCGGTGTCGGCGGCGCCGATGCGGTCACCGTGCCGCCGTTCGACGCCGCGATCGGCTCGGCCGAGCCGTTCTCCCGCCGGATCGCCCGCAACACCCAGAACCTGCTGGTCGAGGAGTCGCACCTGGGCCGGGTCATCGACCCGGCCGGCGGTTCCTGGTACGTCGAGCACCTCACGGACGATCTCGCCCGGGTCGCCTGGGAGTTCTTCCAGGCGATCGAGGCGGCCGGCGGCGCGGTCGCCGCGCTCGACTCCGGTCTGGTCGCGGAGCGGGTCGCCGAGGTCCGGGCGCGGCGGGAGACCGATGTCGCCCGCCGCAAGACCCCGCTGACCGGCGTCTCCGAGTTCCCGAACCTGGACGAGAAGCCGGTCGTCCGGGAACCGCTGCCCGCTCCGGTGGCCCGCGGTGGCCTCCCGCTGTACCGGCCGGCCGAGGCCTACGAGTCCCAGCGCGACCGCTCCGACGCGGTGCTGGAGCGCGACGGGCGCCGTCCGACCGTCTTCCTCGCGACGATCGGACCGCTGGCCGGCTACACCGCTCGTGCCGGGTTCACCCGCAACCTGCTCGGCGCCGGCGGGATCGACGCCGCCGAGGCCGGGCCGACCGACACCGCCGAAGCGGTCGCCGAGGCGTACCGGGCCGGTGACCGGCCCGCGGTCGCCGTGCTGTGCTCGTCGGACGCGCTCTACGACGAGCGGGCCGCCGACACCGCCGCCGCGCTGCGCGAGGCGGGCGCAACCCGCATCCTGCTCGCGGGTAAGCCGAAGGACCCGGTGCAGGGCGTCGACGGATACCTGTTCGCCGGCTGTGACGCCCTGGCCGTGATCGACGACGTGCACACCTCGCTGGAGGGATCGACGTGACCCGCATCCCCGACTTCACCTCGGTTCCGCTGACCTCCGGGGCCGTCCCGTCGTCGGCATGGGCCGGATCCGCCCCCACCTGGGAGGCCCCGGAGGGCATCGGCGTCAAGCCGCTGTACACCGCGGACGACCTGGGCGACGTCGACTTCCTCCGGACCTACCCGGGGATCACGCCGTACCTGCGCGGGCCGTACCCGACGATGTACACCAACCAGCCGTGGACGGTCCGCCAGTACGCCGGGTTCTCCACCGCCGCCGAGTCGAACGCGTTCTACCGCCGGAACCTGGCCGCCGGGCAGAAGGGCCTGTCGATCGCGTTCGACCTGGCCACCCACCGCGGCTACGACTCCGACCATCCCCGCGTCGCGGGCGACGTCGGCATGGCCGGTGTCGCGATCGACTCGATCCTGGACATGCGCCAGCTGTTCGACGGCATCCCGCTGGACAAGATGTCGGTGTCGATGACCATGAACGGGGCCGTGCTCCCCGTGCTGGCGCTCTACATCGTCGCGGCCGAGGAGCAGGGTGTCGCGCCGGAGAAGCTGACCGGAACCATTCAGAACGACATTCTGAAGGAGTTCATGGTCCGCAACACCTACATCTACCCGCCGCAGCCCTCCATGCAGATCATCTCCGACATCTTCGGCTTCACCAGCGCGAAGATGCCGAAGTTCAACTCGATCTCGATCTCCGGGTATCACATCCAGGAGGCGGGCGCGACCAACGACCTGGAGCTCGCGTACACCCTCGCCGACGGCGTGGAGTACCTGCGGGCCGGCGTCGACGCGGGCCTCGACATCGACAAGTTCGCGCCCCGGCTGAGCTTCTTCTGGGCGATCGGCATGAACTTCTTCATGGAGGTCGCCAAGATGCGGGCCGCGCGCCTGCTCTGGTCGAAGCTGGTGAACCGGTTCGAGCCGCAGAACGCGAAGTCGCTGTCGCTGCGCACGCACTCGCAGACCTCCGGCTGGTCGCTGACCGCGCAGGACGTCTACAACAACGTCGTCCGCACCTGCATCGAGGCGATGGCCGCCACCCAGGGGCACACCCAGTCGCTGCACACCAACGCGCTCGACGAGGCACTCGCGCTGCCCACCGACTTCTCCGCGCGGATCGCCCGCAACACCCAGCTGATGCTGCAGCAGGAGTCGGGCACCACGAACGTCGTCGACCCGTGGGGTGGCAGCTACTACGTCGAGAAGCTCACCTACGACCTGGCGCGCCGGGCGTGGGCGCACATCGACGAGGTCGAGAAGGCCGGCGGGATGGCCGAGGCGATCGACGCGGGCATCCCGAAGATGCGTGTCGAGGAGGCCGCGGCCCGCACCCAGGCCCGGATCGACTCGGGCCGTCAGCCGGTGATCGGCGTCAACAAGTACGTCGTGGACGTCGACGAGCAGATCGACGTGCTCAAGGTCGACAACGCGAACGTGCGCCGCGAGCAGCTGGACAAGCTGGCGCGGCTGCGCGCCGAGCGCGACGATCGCGCGCTCGAAGACTCGCTGCGCCGGTTGACCGCGGTCGCCGAGAAGATCGCCGAGGGCTCGAAGCGCGACGAGGCCGACAACCTGCTCGGGCTGGCCGTCGACGCGGCCCGGAACATGGCCACCGTCGGTGAGATCTCGGACGCACTGGAGAAGGTCTTCGGGCGGCACGCCGGTCAGATCCGCATCATCTCCGGTGTGTACTCCGCCGAGGCCGGGAAGAACCCGGCGATCGACCGCGCCCGCGAGCTGGTGGACGACTTCGCCGGGGCCGAGGGTCGCCAGCCCCGGATCCTGGTCGCCAAGATGGGGCAGGACGGCCACGACCGTGGCCAGAAGGTCATCTCGACGGCCTTCGCCGACATCGGCTTCGACGTCGACGTCGGCCCGCTGTTCCAGACCCCGGCCGAGGTGGCCAAGCAGGCCGCCGAGTCCGACGTGCACGTGATCGGCGCCAGCTCGCTGGCCGCAGGCCACCTCACGCTGGTCCCGGAGCTGCGCAACGAACTGGCGGCGCTGGGCCGCGAGGACATCATGGTGGTCGTCGGCGGAGTGATCCCGCCGGCCGACGTGCCGGAGCTGCTGAAGATGGGGGCGGCCGCGGTGTTCCCGCCGGGGACGGTCATCGCCGAGGCGGCGGTGGACCTGCTCGGGAAGCTGGCGGTCGCGCTCGGCCACGGTGAGTCCGACACGGCCACCGGGACCGGCAGCGTCTACGCGGACTGACCTCGGCACGTGAACGACCGAACGTTCCCGGCGATCGTCGCCGTGCTGCTCGGCACGGTGATCGTGCTGGCCGTCCTCGTCCCGGTGGTGGCGGCGTCCTACCGGCGGCGGGGGCGGTTCGGCCTGCGCGAGCTCGCCGTCGCGGTCGCCGTCCCGGTGTACGGGCTGGCGGTGATGACGTACACGCTGCTGCCGCTGCCCGAGGTCGACGCCGCCTTCTGCGCGGCCCGATCCTCGGCGGACGGGTTGCAGCTGCGGCCGTTCCAGTTCGTCGCCGACATCGCGCGGATCGCGGGGCGCCAGGAGGCCACCGGCGTCCGTGCCTGGCTCGCGAACTCCGCGGTGCAGCAGATCGTGCTGAACGTGGTGCTGTTCGTGCCGCTGGGCTGGCTGCTGCGCGGCCCCGGCCGGCGCTCGACCGGAACCGCGGTGCTGGCCGGGTTCGGGCTGTCGCTGCTGGTGGAGACCACCCAATACACCGGGAACTGGTTCCTCTTCCCGTGCTCCTACCGGGTCGCCGACGTCGACGACCTGATCGCGAACACCGCGGGCGCGCTGCTGGGCGCGCTGCTCGTGGCGCTGCTGCGGCCGCGCTCGGACGAGGTGATCGACCCGGGCCGGCCCGCCCCGGTCACCGCGGGCCGCCGGCTGCTCGGTGCCCTCTGCGACGTGCTGGCGGTGGCCGTCGGCGGCACCGTTCTCGGGGCGCTGGTGGGCGGTCTGAGCCTGGCCGCCGGGATGCGGTCGCCCTTCCCGGGCTGGTACGCCCCGATCTCCGAACTCGCGTCGTTCTGGCTGCCGCTGCTGGTCTTCCTGCTGGTGCCGCTGTTCGGCGCCGGCGGCACGATCGGCCAGCGGACGGTGCGGCTGCGACCCGCCTCGCCGGATGGTGGTGTCCCGGCCTGCGGGGTGCGGCTGCTGCGGGTGCTGCTCGGCACCGGCGGGGTGATCCTGCTGACCGGCCCCTCCGGGTCGCTGGGCGTGCTCGGGTTCCTGTGGTCGGTCGCGAGCCTGGTCGGGCTGTTCCGTACCGCAGGGCACACCGGCCTGGCCGGCCGGATCACCGGCCTCGTCATGATCGACAGCCGGGTGGCGGACCGTCCCGCCGCCGCGGCGCGACCCGTCCCGAACCCCGAGAACCGGAGGACCTGATGGCCCCGCGCGTGCCCGATCCCGCGGATCTCGCCCGCGGCGTGCTGGCCGGCGACCGCACCCGGCTGGCCCGGGCGATCACGCTCGTCGAGTCCAGCCGTGCCGATCACCAGCGAGCCGCGCAGGAGCTGCTGCTGGAGGTGACCCCGAAGTCGGGTGACGCCGTGCGGGTCGGCATCTCCGGTGTCCCCGGCGTCGGGAAGTCGACCTTCATCGAGGCGATGGGGACCCGGTTGACCGAGCAGGGGCACCGGGTCGCGGTGCTGGCGGTGGACCCGTCGTCCACCCGGACCCGCGGGTCGATCCTGGGCGACAAGACCCGAATGCCCCGGCTGGCCGTCGACCCGAACGCGTTCGTCCGGCCGTCCCCGTCGGCCGGGACGCTCGGCGGGGTCGCCCGCCGGACCCGGGAGACGATGGTGGTGATGGAGGCCGCCGGCTACGACGTCGTGCTGGTCGAGACGGTCGGCGTCGGCCAGTCCGAGACGACGGTCGCCGGGATGGTCGACACCTTCCTGTTCCTCACCATCGCGCGCACCGGCGACTCGCTGCAGGGGATCAAGAAGGGCATCCTGGAGCTCGCCGACGTCGTCGCGGTGAACAAGGCCGACGGGCGGCACGAGCAGGACGCCCGCGCCGCGGCCCGCGAGCTCGCCGGGGCACTGCACATGATGACGCCGACGTCGACGTCGTGGCGGACACCGGTGCTGTCCTGCTCGGCGCAGACCGGGAAGGGCCTGGACAAGGTCTGGGAGAAGGTCGGCGAGCACCGGGCCGCCCTGGATCAGGCCGGTGAGCTGGCGACCCGGCGTGCCGACCAGCAGGTCGAGTGGATGTGGCAGATGGTCCGCGACCGGCTGATGGACCGGCTGCTGCACGATCCGGACCTGCAGAAGAAGCTGCCCGCGCTCACCACGGACGTGCGCACCGGCGGGCTGACCCCGACCCTCGCCGCGCAGACCATCCTGGACACGCTGCGCTGAGCTGGACTGAGCTGGACTGAGCTGGACGGAGCTGAGCTGGGCTGGGCTGACCTGCCCTGAGCTGGACTGAGCTGCGATCTGCTGGGCTGACGTGCGCTGCGCTGACCTGTGCTGTGCTGCGCTGATCTGACCTGCGCTGGACTGACGTGTGCTGCCCTGCGCGGCTCGCCGGGCCGTTGCCCGGCCGGTGCACGGGCGGGCCGGGGCGCGCCGGGTCAGCTCGCGCGGGCCTGCGCGAGTCGCTCCGCGCAGGCCGCCCGCAGGATGGCCTGCTCCGCGCCGAGCATGGTGAACGTGCACCCGAGCTCCCGGAACCGGCGGGCGTGCGCGGGGGAGTCGCAGTAGATCCCCACCGGCACCCCCGCGGCGGCGCACCGTGCCGTGATGCCCTCGATGAGCTCGCCGTAGCGGGCCGCCTCCGGCGCGTCCGGCGCCTGTGCGGCCGGTGCGAGCCCGTAGGCCAGGGCCAGGTCCGACGGACCGACGAAGACCGCGTCGATCCCCTCCACGGCGAGGATCTCCTCCAGGTTCGCCACCGCGGCCACCGTCTCGATCATCACCACGCAGCGGCCCCCGGCGAGCAGATCACGCCCCAGCCAGGACGGCCGGACCGGGCCGTAGCTGCGGGTTCCCGCCGGCGGGTAGCGGCAGGCGGAGACCGCGGCGGCGGCCTGCTCGGCAGTCTCCACCAGCGGGACGATCACGCCGTCGGCGCCGCGGTCCAGCGCCCGGCCGATCGCCTCCGGCCCGTGCCCCGGCACCCGGACCAGCGACCGGGTGCCGGTCGCGGTGAGTGCCTGCAGCATCCCGAGGACGCTGTCGTCGCCGATCATGCCGTGCTGGGTGTCGACGCAGACGCTGTCGAACCCGACCGAGCCGACGATCTCGGCGACCGCGGAGGAGGGCAGCTGCAGCCAGCCACCGACGGCGTCGCCGGTGAACATCGGATCCGTGCTGGAAATGCTCATGGACCGACCGTGCCTGTCCGCGGCGCGTTGCGCCACCGCCGGGGCATCATGATCCCCATGCCGACGAGCCTGCCGTCCCGCCCGGTGATCGGGATCCTGCACCCCGGAGCGATGGGGGCGGCGATCGGTTCGGCGCTCAAGGCCCGGGCCGGCGCGGTGATCTGGGCCGATGCCGGCCGTAGTCACGCCACGGCGAAGCGCGCCGAGCTCGCCGACCTGGTGGCCGTGCCGGACGTCGCGGAGCTGGCCGCGCGGTCCGACGTGATCGTCTCGATCTGCCCACCGCACGCCGCCCGCGCGGTGGCGGAGCAGGTGGCGGCCGGACTCCGGGGGCGCGCCGACCGGCCGATCTACCTGGAGGCGAACGCGGTCGCACCGGGCACCGTGCACGCGGTCGCGGAGGTGCTCGGCGATCGGGCCGTGGTCTGCGACGGCGCCGTGATCGGCCCGCCCGCCTGGAAGCACGGGACGACCGTGCTGTGGCTCGCGGGCCCGGGCGCCCGGGCGGTCGCGGACCTGTTCGAGGGCTCCCCGTTCGGCGTCCGGACGCTCGACGAGCTCGGCTCGGCCAGCGGGCTCAAGATCTGCTACGCGCTGCAGAGCAAGGCCCTGCCGACGCTGTGGCTGGCGATGGCGGAGGCTGCCGACCGGTTCGGGGTCACCGAGGTACTGCACGACGAGCTGGCCCGCACCGGGGTCGAGCACACCGTGGCGCTGGCCGCGGTCCGGGAGCGGGCCGCGTCGAAGGGCTGGCGCTGGGCGGGGGAGATGGACGAGGCCGCCGACGCGCTGGCCGCGGTCGACGTGCCGGACGGATTCTCCCGGGCCGCCGCCGAGCTGTACCGGCACGCCGCAGACCGCCCCTGACGTGCGCATCCGCCCTGCCGGGTGACCGGCCTCCTCGTGGCGAGACACCGCCACGAGGAGGCCGGTGTACGAGCCCGCGCCGCGGGTCAGGCCGCGACGGAACCGTGCGGGTCGATGACGTACTTGCGCGAGGCCCCACCGTCGAAGTCCCGGTAGCCCTGCGGGGCGTCGTCCAGCGAGATCGTGGTCGCGTTCACCGCCTTCGCGATCTGCGCCCGGCCGGACAGGATCGCCTGCATCAGCTGCCGGTTGTACTTCTTCACCGGGCACTGTCCGGTGGTGAAGCTGTGCGACTTCGCCCAGCCCAGTCCGATCCGGACGCCGAGGGTCCCCTCCTTCGCGCTGTCGTCGACCGCGCCCGGGTCGCCGGTCACGTAGAGACCCGGGATGCCGAGCGCGCCGCCCACCCGGGTCACCTCCATCACCGAGTTCAGCACCGTGGCGGGCGCCTCGGCGGCGTCCTTGCCGTGGCCGCGGGCCTCGAACCCGACCGCGTCGACGGCCGCGTCCACCTCGGGCTCACCGAGCAGCTGCGCGAGCTGTTCGGGCAGCGTGCCGCCCGCGGAGAGATCGACGGTCTCGCAACCGAAGCTGCGGGCCTGCTCCAGCCGGGACGCGACCATGTCGCCGACGACCACGGTGGCCGCGCCGAGCAGCTGCGCGGCGTGCGCCGCGGCCAGCCCGACCGGCCCGGCGCCCGCGACGTAGACGGTCGACCCGGTGGTCACACCCGCGGTGACCGCACCGTGGTATCCGGTCGGGAAGATGTCGGACAGCATCGTGAGATCGAGGATCTTCTCCAGTGCCTGGTCGCGGTCCGGGAACCGCAGCAGGTTGAAGTCGGCGAAGGGCACCATCACGTACTCGGCCTGGCCGCCGATCCAGCCACCCATGTCGACGTAGCCGTAGGCCGCGCCCGGGCGGGCCGGGTTGACGTTCAGACAGACCCCGGTCTTGCCCTCGTTGCACATCCGGCAGCGACCGCAGGCGATGTTGAACGGCACCGAGCAGATGTCGCCGGGCCGGACGAACAGCACGTCGTCGCCGACCTCGACGATCTCGCCGGTGATCTCGTGGCCGAGCGTCTGCCCGGCCGGGGCGGTGGTGCGGCCACGGACCATGTGCTGGTCGGAACCGCAGATGTTGGTGGTGACAACCTTGAGGATCGCGGCGTGCGGAGCCTTCTTCTTGATCTTGAGGCCGTCCACGACGTCGGTCGGGAGTTCGAGCTTCGGGTAGTCGATCGACTCGACGGCGACCTCGCCCGGAGACTTGTAGACGACCACGCGGTTGTCGGGCATGTGACTGGCTCCCCTCACGGTGGGTGCGGTCCGCGGGCGCGGACCGGAACCGGCGGACACGTCCGGGCCCCGCCCCCGCGCCGGCCGCGTCGCCGGTCCTGACGGTGGCACAGGATGCCGACGTGCGCATACCTGGTTGCACTGCGGATCGCCGGAGTGCGTGGTGGCACGGTCCCCGGCGGGCCGGGGCGCGGGCGGTGATACTGCGCGGATGACCGATGATCTCCGCGAGCCGCCCGTCCCGGTGCTGACCGCGCCGCACCACACGCCGGAGCGGGCGGCGTTGCAGAAGCAGGCCCGCGAGTTCGCGGCCACCAGGGTGCTCCCGGTCGCGAACGAGCTCGACCCGCGCCGGGGTGAGATCCCGCGCGACCTGCTCGAAGAGATGGGTGAGCTCGGCTACTTCGGGATCACGGTCGGGCGCGAGCACGGCGGGCTCGGCCTGGGCGCGTTCGAGTACTGCATGGTGGCCGAGGAGCTGGCCAGGGCGTGGATGAGCGTCGGGTCGATCATCGCGCGCGCCCAGGGTGCCGGCACCGGGGTGGCCGATCCCGACCGGCGCGCCGAGCTGCTGCGGCGCAGCGCGCGCGGGGAGTGGATCGGCGCCATCGCGCTGTCCGAGCCGGACGCCGGCTCCGATCTCGCCGCGGTGGAGACCCGGGCCGTGCGGGACGGCGACGACTACGTGATCACCGGCCACAAGCGCTGGACCGGCAACGCGAAGGCCGCCGACTTCATCCAGGTGCTGGTGCGCACCGACGACCCGGGTCCGGGGGAGAAGCGCTCGGCCGGGCTCGCGACCGTCGTCGTCGAGAAGCAGCGAGGCACCTTCCCCGACGGGCTCACCGGCAGCCCGATCGACAAGATCGGATACCACGGCTTCGTCACCTGGGATCTCGAGTTCGACGGCCTGCGGGTCCCGGTCGCCAACCAGCTCGGCGACGGCGGCGAGGGCTTCGCCGACGCACAGGCCTGGCTGAACATCGCCCGCGTGCACACCGCCGCCCGTGCGGTCGGGCTGGCCAGAGCCGCCGTCGAGGACTGCGTGCGGTACCTGCAGCGGCGCCGGCAGTTCGAGCACCCGATCGGCGACTTCCAGGCCGTCCGGTTCACCCTGGCGACGATGGCGGCCAGGGTCGAGCAGGCGCGGTCGTTCTACCAGCACGTCGCGCACCGCCTGGACCAGGGCGAACAGTGCGCCCGGGAGGCCGCGATGGCCAAGCTGGTGGCCACCGAGATGGCCGCCGAGGTCACCGCCGACGGCATCCAGCTGCACGGCGGCAACGGGTACACCACCGAGCACCAGGTGGAGCGACACTGGCGCGACGCGCGGCTCACGACGATCTTCGAGGGGACCAGCGAGATCCAGAAGAAGATCATCGCCGACCGTTTGCTGCCGCGCAGTCCGCTGGGCTGAACGGTCCAGGCGTGTCGTGCTCCGATCGGACCTATTTTCAGCGGCCTGACCTGGGGATCCTCGTTTGTGTCACACGCCCGTGACACAGTGGACATCGTTCGGTAGCGAAGTCGATGCACCCTGTGCGTCTTCCCGGTCGCCCACAGTGATCATGACCACGGTGATCATGTTCGGCGCGGTGGACCAACGGATTTCGGCGCCGCCACCGGCGGAGCAGGAGCGGAGGGGTGGATGGCACCGTCGGACATCGGGCGGACGGGTGCCCGGTTCGGGGCCCGCCCGGCCCGGCACGCGCCGGATCCGGATCACCCGCACGGCCCCGCGGAGGACGGCGAGGAGCCGATCACCCCGGAGCCGGAGGAGGACCTGGTCGGCGTCACCGGGGCCCGGTTCGGCGGGCACTCCGCCAAGCGGAGCCGCAAGACCCGCAAGGAACGTGCCGCGGAGCGGGCCGCCGCGGCGGAACAGGAGCGGATCGCGCGGCAGGCGGCCGCCGGGTCGCACGACGGGATCGGCGATGCCGGAGACGGCACGGCCGGTACGGTCAGGGACAGCACCGCCGGTACGGCCAGGGACAGCACGGCCGGTACGGCCAGGGACAGCACCGCCGGCACCGCCGATACCGCGCCGCTCCCAGTGGTCAGCGGTGCCGCGGGACCGGCCCCACGGTCCGCGTTCACCGCGGTCCGCCCCTATGTCATCACCGGCGGCCGGACCCGGGTCCGGATGGAGCTGCGGCTGGAGACCCTCATCTCCGTCCGGCCGGTCCCCGGCCCGGCACCGGTGCTCGGCGCCGAGAAGGCGACCGTGCTGAAGCTCTGCGCGCAGGCTCGTTCGGTGTCCGAGGTGGCCGCGCTCGCCGCCGTGCCACTCGGCGTCGCCCGGGTCCTGATCGACGACCTGGCGACCGAGGGCAGGCTGACCGTGCACGGGGTCTCCTCGGCCGAGGACGGTCCGAGCATGGCGTTGCTGGACCGCGTGCTGTCCGGCCTGCGCAACCTCTGAGCCGGTCGCCTGCCGGGGTCGCGCGGCGGATGACCGGGTGATCGGCCAGTATCGGGACATGACCGATCCGCGTCCCGTCCGCATCGGGCTGCAGCTGCAGCCCCAGCACGCCGACTACTCCGACATCCGCCGCACGGTGGCCGCCGCCGAGGAGGCCGGTGCCGACGTCGTCTTCAACTGGGACCACTTCTTCCCGCTCTACGGCGAACCCGACGGCAAGCACTTCGAGTGCTGGACGATGCTGGGTGCCTGGGCCGAGGCCACCTCCCGGGTGCAGATCGGCGCCCTGGTGAGCTGCAACAGCTACCGCAATCCCGAGCTGCTCGCGGACATGGCCCGCACCGTGGACCACATCTCCGAGGGCCGGCTGATCCTCGGCATCGGCGCCGGCTGGTTCGAGCGCGACTACGACGAGTACGGCTACGAGTTCGGCACCGCGGGCGACCGGCTGCGCGACCTCGCCCAGGCGCTGCCCCGGATCCGGGACCGCTGGGCGAAGCTGAACCCGGCACCCACCCGTGACATCCCGGTGCTCGTCGGCGGTGGGGGCGAGAAGAAGACCCTGCGCTACACCGCCGAGCACGCCACCATCTGGCACGGCTTCGGCGACGTCGACACCCTCACGCACAAGTGCGCGGTGCTCGACGGGCACTGCCGCGACATCGGTCGCGACCCGGCCGAGATCGAGCGTTCGGCCGCCGTCGAGGGCACCCCGGACGAGCTCGGGGCCGGACTGTACGACGCCGGCGTCCGGATGTTCACCGTCGGCCAGGACGGGCAGGGCGGCTACGACCTCGGCCGGCTCAAGGACTGGATCGCCTGGCGCGACGAGCGCAACGGCTGACGCCCGGCTCAGCCGCCATCGCGCAGGAACGGGTCGCGGATGAGCTCCGGGACCCGTTCCGGGACGACCGCGGGCGCGTAGTACCAGCCCTGCGCGTTCGCGCAGCCGTACTCACGCAGCCGCATCGCCTGCTCCCTGGTCTCCACCGCCTCCGCGGTGACCTCCAGGTCCAGTGCCGAGGCCAGCGAGATCAGCGTGCGCAGGATGACGTCGTCCCGCTCGGCGGAGCCGGCCACGAAGTGGCCGGCCAGCTTCAGCACGTGCACCGGGAGATGCCGCAGGTAGGCGAGGTTCGAGTAGCCGGTCCCGAAGTCGTCGATCGCGATCCGCACGCCCATCCGTTCCAGCTCCCGCAGCGTCGCGGGCGGCCCGCCCGGCGACCCCATCAGGTCGGACTCGGTCAGCTCGATCTGCAGCCGTTCGGCCGGCCAGTCGTGCCGTTCCAGGGTGGCCGCGACGTCCGCAACCAGATCGGACTCGACGATCTGGCGGGCCGCGACGTTCACGCTGACCAGCAGCGGCCGGTCCGGGTGCTGATCGGCCCAGGTCCGTCCCTGCCGGCACGCCTCGTCGAGCACCCGGCGGCCCAGCGGGACGACCAGCCCGGTCTCCTCGGCGAGCGGGATGAACCGATCCGGGCCGAGCAGCTCGCCGTCCGGGCGCTGCCACCGCACCAGCGCCTCCACCCCGACGGTCTGCTCGTCGGCGAGCCGGACCAGCGGCTGGTAGACCACCACGAAGTCGTCGCGACGCAGCGCCTCGGGCATCTGCGAGGAGAGCTCGAACCGGCGGACGTCGGACCGGTGCCGTTCCCGGTCGTAGAGCACGTAGCGGCCCCGCCCGGCCCGCTTGGCGGAGTAGAGCGTGGTGTCGGCGGCCTGCAGCAGCTCGTCCGCGTCCAGCTCGCCGTCGTGCCGCACCACCCCGACGCTGGCCGAGATCACGATGTCCCGGCCGTCGATCCGGACCGGCCGGCGCACGGTGCCCAGCGCGCGACCCGCGATCTCCTCCAGATCGGCCCGGTCGGTCGTGCGGGGCACGAGCACCACGAACTCGTCGCCGCCCATCCGGGCGACCAGATACCCCTCCGGCTCCAGGGCGGCGCGCAACCGGTCCGCGAGCACCGTCAGCAGCCGGTCACCCGCCTGGTGCCCGAGGGTGTCGTTCACGACCTTGAAGCCGTCCAGGTCGAGATAGCAGATGCCGGGGCGGGGGCCGTCGATGCCGGACCCGGCGATCGCTGCGGCCAGCCGCCCGAAGAACAACGAGCGGTTCGGCAGGCCGGTCAGCGGATCGTGGGAGGCCTGGTGCTCCAGCCGTCGCTGCAGCTCGCGCTGCTCGGTGACGTCGCTCAGGACGGCGACCAGGTAGTCGGTCGAGCCGTCGTCCTCGTGGAGCGGGGTGACGACCGCGTCGATCCAGATCTCGACGTCGTCGGCGCGGCGCACCGGGCGCACGACGCGCAGCCGGTCCAGCGAGCCGTCGAGCAGCCGCGGGCGTTCCGCCCAGAGCTCGGGGGCGTGCTCGACGGACACGAAGTCGGCGACGCTCATCCCGGTGAGCTGCTCACGGGAGTAGCCGAGCATCGCCGCGGCGGCGTCGTTGGCCTCGATCGAACGACCACGCGGGTCGAAGATCACGATGCCGACCGCGGCGGAGTCGAACATCGCCGAGAACCGGGTCTCGGACGCCCAGCGGGCCCGTTCGGCGACCTCACGGGCCTCCAGTGCCGCCCGGGTGACCTGCTCCTGGTCGGCGAGCACCTGCAGCCGCAGGGCATCGGTGAACCCGCGGACGAACGACGCCTGCACCGCGGCCAGCCGCCGGACCCGGGCCCCGGTGTCGGCCCCCGGCTCCAGATGCCCGCCGAGCACCGTCAGCGAGGCCTCCAGGCAGGCCGGATCGGTGATCCGCGCCTGGATCAGCTCGCGGCCCACGCCGACGACCTCCGCCGGATCGAGGCTCTCGCCGGTCGCGGCCGCGCGCATCCGGTCGGTGAGCCGCTCCAGCAGCGGGCGCAGCTCGGCGGCGGGCTGGGCACACCGGCGGGCCAGTGTGGCGGTCCAGGCACTCACGAGCTCGGACGGCGCGGGCAACGCCTCGGCGGCGAGCGCCCGGCCGTGGTCAGCGCATGCAGCGGCGACGTCGGCCTGCTGCATCCACCGACCCCCGTTCGCTCCGGTGGAGGGACTGCCCTCTCGATCGTGGAACACCGTAACCGATCCGGCGTGTCCGATGGGGCCGACCGGGTTACGCCTGCGGGTCGAGCGCCTCCGTCGGTGAGCCGTCGGTCACCGCCGTCACCCAGACGACCGCTTCGCCCGCCTCGTCCGAGGCGGCCAGGTCGATCTCGGCGGTGATCGCCCAGTCCCGGTCACCGGCCGGATCGTCGAGCACCTGGCGGACCAGCCAGCGGTCGGCCTCCTCGGTGAGGTCGAACAGCTCCGGGCCGCGGGCCTGGGGCCCGAACCCGATCCGGTCGTGGATCTCGAAGTACGGCGCCAGTGCCTCGCGCCAGCGCGCGGCCGTCCAGCCGGCGTCGGCGTCGAGTGCGCCGAGCTCGTCGAGACGGCTCAGCGCGGCGAGCTCCACCCGGCGGAACATCGCGTTGCGGACCAGCACCCGGAACGCGCGCGCGTTGCCGGTCACCCCGGACGGCGCGGCCAGCCCGACGTCCGCGCCCGGTGGCGTGACCTCGCCGCCCGCGCCGTCGGTGTCGGCGCCCGCGGCGAGCTTCTCCCACTCGTCGAGCAGCGACGAGTCGGTCTGCCGGACCAGCTCGCCGAGC
Source organism: Pseudonocardia autotrophica (assembly GCF_003945385.1). Taxonomy (NCBI): domain Bacteria; kingdom Bacillati; phylum Actinomycetota; class Actinomycetes; order Pseudonocardiales; family Pseudonocardiaceae; genus Pseudonocardia; species Pseudonocardia autotrophica. The sequence goes on along the minus strand of NZ_AP018920.1, from coordinate 3,698,732 downwards.
CACTCGATCAGGTCGGTGAGCTCCTCGGTGCGCGCGTGCTCCGGAACGGTCTGGCGCAGCGCCCGGTAGGCGTCGGCCAGGTAGCGCAGCACGAGCCCCTCGGACCGGGCGAGCTGGTAGTGCGAGACGTACTCGGTGAACGTCATCGCCCGCTCGCTCATGTCGCGCACCACCGACTTGGGCGACAGCACGGCATCCGCCACCCACGGTGCGCCGCCGCGGTAGGTCGCCAGCGCCGCGTGCAGCATCTCGTCCAGCGGCTTGGGGTGGGTGACCTCCTCCAGCCGCGCCATCCGCTCCTCGTACTCGATGCCGTCGGCCTTCATCGCCGCGATCGCCTCGCCGCGAGCCTTGTTCTGCTGGGCGGCGAGGATCTGCCGCGGGTCGTCCAGGGTGGACTCGACCACCGACAGCACGTCCAGCGCGTAGTCGGGGGACTCCTGGTCGAGCAGCTCGAACACGGCGAGCGCGAACGGCGACAGCGGCTGGTTCAGCGCGAAGTCGAGCTGCAGCTCGTCGACGATCCGGACCCGGGGCCGCTCGGCGCCCTCCACCCGGTACTCCTCGACGACGCCCGCGCTGCGCAGCGCCCGGTAGATCGCGATCGCCCGCAGCATGTGCTTGAGCTGGCGGCGGCGCGGCTCGTGGTTGTCGGTGAGCAGGTGCCGCATCGCGGCGTAGGTGTCGCCACCGCGCGAGACGACGTTCAGCAGCATCGCGTGGGTGACCTCGAAGTGGCTGGTCAGCGCCTCGGGGCTGGCCTGCTGCAGCTTCTCGAACGAGGTCTGCGACCAGCCGACGAAACCCTCGGGCGGCTGCTTGCGCTGGATCTTGCGACGCTTCTTCGGGTCGTCACCGGCCTTGGCGAGTGCCTTCGCGTTCTCGATGTCGTGCTCCGGCGCCTGGGCGACGACGGTGCCGACGGTGTCGTATCCGGCGCGCCCGGCCCGGCCGGCGATCTGGTGGAACTCGCGGGCCTTGAGCGGGCGGACCCGGCGGCCGTCGTACTTGGACAGCGCGGTGAACAGCACCGTGCGGATCGGCACGTTGATGCCGACGCCGAGGGTGTCGGTGCCGCAGATGACCTTGAGCAGCCCGGCCTGGGCGAGCGTCTCCACCAGCCGCCGGTAGCGGGGCAGCATCCCGGCGTGGTGCACCCCGATGCCGTGCCGGACCAGCCGGGACAGCGTCCGGCCGAACCCGGAGGTGAAGCGGAACGCGCCGATCGTCTCGGCGATCGCCGCCTTGTCCTCCTTGGACGTGACGTTCACGCTCATCAGCGCCTGCGCCCGCTCCACGGCCGCCTGCTGGGTGAAGTGCACGATGTAGACCGGCGCCTCCTTCGTCCCCAGCAGCTCGGTGATCGTCTCGTGCAACGGCTCGACGACGTAGCGGAAGTGCAGCGGCACCGGCCGGTCCACCGAGGTGATCTCGGCGGTCTCCCGGCCGGTGCGCCGGGTCAGGTCCCCGGCGAAGAACGACGTGTCGCCCAGGGTCGCGCTCATCAGCAGGAACTGTGCCTGCGGGAGCTCGACGATCGGCACCTGCCAGGCCCAGCCGCGGGACGGGTCGGCGTAGAAGTGGAACTCGTCCATCACGACGGAGCCGACGTCGGCGCCCGATCCGGTGCGCAACGCCAGATTGGCCAGGATCTCCGCGGTGCAGCAGATGATCGGGGCCTTCTCGTTGACCGCGGCGTCGCCGGTGAGCATGCCGACCTTGTCCGCACCGAACACCTCGCACAGCGCGAAGAACTTCTCGCTGACCAGCGCCTTGATCGGCGCGGTGTAGAAGGTGCGCTCCCCGCGGGCCAGCGCCGCGGCGTGGGCGCCCATCGCCACCAGCGACTTCCCGGAGCCGGTCGGGGTGGACAGGATGACGTTCGCGCCGGTCACCAGCTCCAGCAGCGACTCCTCCTGCGCCGGGTACAGCGACAGCCCGCGCTCGTCGAACGCCCAGTCGGCGAAGATCTCCACCAGGTCGGCGGGATCGATCGGGTTGTCGGGGCCGGAGGTGCGGGGAAGCCGGTCGGTGAGCGTCATGATGGCCCCGATTGTGCCTGGTGGCCCGGGCGCGGTGACCGCGGCTGGAGGCCGGCGCCGCGCGCCCGACTACCGTGGGCCCGTGACCGGGGGAGGGGTGTCGGGTGGGTCCCGCCCGACCATGCCCGATCTCGTGCCGCCGATGCTGCCCGCGACCGGCGAACTGGCCGACGCCACCGATCCCGCGCGCTGGGCCGTCGAGTTCGGCTGGGAGGGGCACCGGTGTGTCGCCTACGTGCGCCGCGGGCGGGTGCGGCTGCTGTCGTCGACGGCGCGCAGCGTCACCGGTTCGTTCCCCGAGCTGGCCGTGCTGGCCGAGCAGGCGCCGCCGGGCGGACTGGTCCTCGACGGCACCGTCGTCGCGCTCGACGAGGCGGGCCGCCCGTCCCGCGGGCCGCTGCTGCGCCGGACCGCGACGCTCACCCCGGACGCCGCGCTGCGCGCCGAGGTGCCGATCGGCTACGTCGTGACCGATCTGCTGTGGTGTGACGGGCGCCGGGTGCTGGAGCTGCCCTACCGGCGCCGGCGCGCCGAGCTGGAGAAGCTGGCGCTGGCCGGGCCGGCGATCCTGGTGCCGCCCTCGTTCGGGCTGGACGAGGCCGAGCTGGTGGTCCGCACCGCCGAGCAGTACGGGCTGGACGGGCTGCACCTCAAGCGGCTCGACGTGCCCTACCAGCCGGGCAGGCGGACCCGGAACTGGCTGCGGGTGCCGCTGCGCAGGCGCAGGCAGGTGCTCCTGGCCGGCTGGGTCCCGGCGCCGGGGCGGCCGGACCGGATCGCCGCGGTGCTGCTGGCGCTGCCCGGGCCGGAGGGGCCGCGGTACGTCGGCCGGGTCGGGATCGGCGCCGCGGACGCCGATGCACGGACGATCCTCGCCGCACCGTCCGGCCCACCGCCCTCGGCCGTGCCGGACGGGGTCGCCGAGCACGCCCGCTGGCTGGCGCCCGGGCTGGCCGCCGCCGTCGAGCACCGGGGCCGGACGGCCGCCGGACGGCTCGCGCTGCCCTCCTGGCGGGGGCTCGTCCCGGACGACGAGCGCGACGACGACCTGCTCGACATGCCGGCCGCCGGGGGGTCGCAGGGTGGCGGGCCGGTGTCGCCGGACCCTGTGCGCGACACCGGCACCCGCGCCCGCGACGAGGCCCGGTCCCGCCCCCGTGCCGACGCCGGTGCCGAGGCCCGCTCCCGCGCCGATGCCGAGCCCCGCTCACGTGCAGGTGCCGACGTCCACTCGCGCGCCGATGCCGGGGCCCGCTCGCGCACCGGTACCGACGCCCGCTCCGGCGCCGGGCCGGCGGGCACCGATGCCGCGCCGGTGCCGGCCGCCGGCCCGGAGCAGCCCGGCACCTGGCACGGCCCGCTGTCCCGGCGGCTGGAGCAGCACTTCGTCTACAACACGCTGAACACGATCGCCTCGCTGGTCCGCACCGATCCGCCGCGGGCCCGCGAGCTGCTGCTCGGCTTCGCCGATCTGTCCCGGGCCGCCGACCGCGCCGAGGAGCCGACCATCCGGCTGGACGAGGAGCTGGCCGCGGTCCGCGCATACCTGCAGATCGAGGGGACCCGGTTCGGTGCCCGGCTGAGCGCCGAGATCGACGACCCGGCGGCCGCCGGCGTCGATCCGGGGGCCGCGGTCCCGCCGCTGTCGGTGCTGGCCGCGGTGCGCCGCGGGGTGCAGGAGGAGATCGAGCCGGTACCCGGCGGGGGAGCGGTGCACGTCCGGCTCGTCACCGATCCGGGTGGACCGTCCTGCCGGATCGAGATCCGCCCCGCGGACGCCGTCCGTGACCCGTTCGTCCTGTTCAGCGTGCCGCTGGACGTTCCGGAAGGTTTGTGATCGACATCTCGGGGTAACCACTGTGGTCCCCGGGGGAGACGGAACTTCATCGATCCGGATAGCGTGCGCGCCATGCTGGGGCTCCCCGACGGCACACGAGCGTGCCTGTTCGACCTCGACGGCGTGCTGACCGATACCGCGAGCGTGCATGCCGCGGCGTGGAAGCAGATGTTCGACGAGTACCTCCGACGCCGTGACGGGGACACGTTCACCCCGTTCGACGTAGCGGCCGACTACGGTCCGTACGTCGACGGCAAGCCGCGACTCGAGGGCACCCGCAGCTTCCTCGAATCGCGTGGCGTGGCGCTGCCCGAGGGCAGCCCGGACGACGACGCCGACACCGAGACGCTGTGGGGCCTGTCGACCCGCAAGAACGACCTGGTCCAGGTGAAGATCACCGAGGGCGTCCGGGTGTACCCGGGCTCGCGGCGTTACCTGGAGGCGGTACGGGAGGCCGGGCTGGTCACCGCCGTCGTCTCGTCCTCGGCGAACGCCGAGCAGATCCTGCGGGTCACCGGGCTGGAGACGTTCATCGACCACCGGGTCGACGGCGTCACCGCCCGGGAACGCGGGCTTCCCGGCAAGCCCGCACCCGACACCTTCCTCGCTGCCGCGGCCGACCTGGAGGTCGACACCTCCGCCGCCGTGGTGTTCGAGGACGCGCTGGCCGGCGTGCAGGCCGGCCGCGCCGGAGGATTCGGCGCCGTGATCGGCGTCGACCGCCTCGACCAGGCCGCCGCGCTGCGTGAGCACGGCGCGGACGTCGTCGTCACCGATCTCGCCGACCTGCTGGAGCGCTCGTGAAGCCGGACCACCTGCCCACCTTCACCGTCGAGCCGTGGGTGGTGCGTGAGCCGCGACTCGACCTGGACGCGATGGGCCAGACCGAGTCGGTGTTCGCCCTCTCGAACGGGCACATCGGACTTCGCGGCAACCTCGACGAGGGCGAGCCGCACGTGCTGCCCGGCACCTACCTGAACTCGTTCTACGAGGTCCGGCCGCTGCCCTATGCCGAGGGCGGCTACGGCTACCCCGAGTCCGGGCAGACGATCATCAACACCACCAACGGCAAGCTGATCCGGCTGCTGGTCGACGACGAGCCGTTCGACCTGCGCTACGGCACCCTGCACCGGCACGAGCGGGTGCTGGACATGCAGGCCGGCACGCTGCACCGCGAGGTCGAGTGGGAGTCCCCGGCCGGGCGCCGGGTCCGGGTCCGCTCCACCCGCATGGTGTCGCTGACCCAGCGCGCGGTCGCCGCGATCTCCTACGAGGTCGAGCTGGTCAGCAACGGCAACGAGGGCAGCGGCGCCGCCGGTGACGGCGCGCTGCTGGTGCTGCAGTCCGAGCTGGTCGCCAACGAGCAGCTGCCCGGCCGCGACGCCGACGACCCGCGCCTGGACACCGCCCTGGACAACGTGCTCGAGCCCGAGCAGTCCCGCGCCGGTGACGCCGGGGCGACCCTGGTGCACCGCACCCGCAAGTCGGAGCTGCGCTGCGGCGCCGCGATGGAGCACGAGGTGTTCGGGCCGGAGGGGATCCAGGTGTCCACCGACGCCAACGAGGATCTCGCCCGCACCACCGTCATCGCCCGGGTCCAGCCCGGCCAGTCGCTGCGCGTGGTCAAGTACCTCGCCTACGGCTGGTCCTCGCGGCGCAGCCTGCCCGCCGTCTACGACCAGGTGCGCGCCGCCATCGCCGCCGCCCGCTACACCGGCTGGGACGGCCTGGTCGCCGAGCAGCGCGACTACCTCGACGACTTCTGGGCCACCGCCGACGTCGAGATCGACGGTGACGCCGAGCTGCAGCAGGCCGTGCGGCTGGCGACCTTCCACATCCTGCAGGCCGGCGCCCGTGCCGAGCGGCGCTGCATCCCGGCCAAGGGGCTGACCGCCGACGGCTACGACGGCCACACCTTCTGGGACACCGAGACGTTCTGCCTGCAGGTGCTGTCCTTCGTCGCCCCGGAGGCGGCGGCGGACGCGCTGCGCTGGCGCAAGTCGATCCTGCCGCTGGCCTTCGAACGCGCCGAGACCCTCGGGCTCAAGGGCGCGGCGTTCCCGTGGCGCACCATCCGCGGCCACGAGTGCTCCGGCTACTGGCCGGCGGGCACCGCGGCGTTCCACATCAACGCCGACATCGCCGACGCGGTGAAGCGGCACGTGCACGCCACCGGTGACACCAAGTTCGAGCTGGAGGTCGGGCTGGAGCTGCTGGTCGCGACCGCGCGGCTGTGGCGCTCACTGGGCAGCCACGACTCGGCGGGCAACTTCCGGATCGACGGCGTCACCGGCCCCGACGAGTACTCCTCGATCGCGGACAACAACGTCTACACCAACCTGATGGCGCAGCAGAACCTGCGCTACGCCGCCGAGGTCGCCGCGAAGCACCCGCGGTCGGCGTCGCGGCTCGGGGTGGACTCCGAGGAGATCGCGTCCTGGCGGGACGCCGCGGGCGCGATGTTCATCCCGTTCGACGAGCGCCTGGGTGTGCACCCGCAGTCCGAGGGCTTCACCGACCACCAGCGGTGGAACTTCGAGGAGACCCCGGCCGACTGCTACCCGCTGCTGCTGAACTACCCGTACTTCGACCTGTACCGCAAGCAGGTGATCAAGCAGGCCGATCTCGTGCTGGCGATGCAGATCTTCCCGGAGGCGTTCACCGAGGAGCAGAAGCGCCGCAACTTCGCCTACTACGAGGCGATCACGGTGCGGGACTCGTCGCTGTCGGCGTGCACCCAGTCGGTGATGGCCGCCCGCACCGGGCACCTGGAGCTGGCCCACCAGTACCTCGCCGAGGCCGCCCTGGTGGACCTGCAGGACCTGGCGGGCAACACCGACCACGGCATGCACATCGCGTCGATGGCGGGCACCTGGTCGGCGGTGGTGCTCGGGTTCGGCGGGATGCGGTGCGAGGCGGACGGCCTGTCGTTCGCCCCGGTGCTCCCGCCGTCGCTGTCCCGGGTCTCGTTCGGGTTGAAGTGGCAGGGCCGCAGGCTCCGGGTGACGATCACTTCCGAGGACGTCGAGTACCAGCTGCTCGACGGGGCACCGATGCGGCTGCGCCACCACGACGAGCCGATCGCGCTGGACGGGGAGGCGCCGGTGACCGCGCCGACGCCGGCCGCCGAGTGGGTCGAGCCGGTCGAGCAGCCCTACGGCAGGGCCCCGCGCCAGCGCACCTGAGCCACCTCGCCGGCACACCGGGCCGGGCCGTGTCCGATCTTCGGTCCGATCTTTCGGTCCGGCCCGGTGTGCCCGGGCACCCGCCGCAATAAGGTGAGGCACACCTGAACGTGATGGAGGTGTGCGGTGGACGCGGTGCTCAATCGTCGTGCGGTGCTGTCCTTGGCGCTGGTCGGCCTCGCAGCGGGGGCTGTCGGGTGTTCGGCCGACGGCGGGCCCGGAGCCGATGGGGCCCCGGCGGCGGGACCGGAAGCCGAGCCGGGTGCGATGCCGGTGACCATCGAGCACCAGCACGGTGCGACGACGATCAGCTCGCCGCCGCAGCGGGTCGCCGCGGTCGGCCTCGGCGATGCCGACGTGCTGCTCGCGCTCGGTGTGGTGCCGGTGCTGGTGCCGGTCTGGAGCGGCTCGACCGACGACGGTGTCGGGGAGTGGGCCCGGCCGCTGCTCGACGGGGCGGCGCCGGTCGCGCTGCAGGATGCGACGACCCGGTTCGACCTGGAGCCGATCGTGGCCGCGCAGCCCGATCTCATCCTGGCCGTCAACAACGCGATCGACGCCGACCGTTACGCGCAGCTGAGCCGGATCGCGCCGACGGTGCTGCACGCCGCCGGGCAGATCGACTGGTCGTTGCCGTGGCGGGAGGTCACCACCCGGATCGGCGCCGCGGTCGGGCTGCCGGACCGGGCGGCGGCGGAGGTCGGCGGGATCGACGACCTGTTCGCCAGGACCCGCGCCGAGAATCCCGGCTTCGGCGAGCGCACGGCCGCGCTGGTCCGGGTGCTGGACGGCGGAACCCTGCGGGTGTTCAGCCCGGACTCCGGACGCGGACAGCTGCTCACCGAGCTCGGGTTCCGCCCGGCGCCCGCGGTGGCGGACCGCTTCGGCGACACCTTCTACCTCGACATCGCGGCCGAGAACCTGCCCACCCTGGACGCCGACCTGCTGGTCGTGGACAACTACGACAACGCCAGGGAGCAGCTGGACGCGATGCCGACGTTCCAGGCGATGCCCGCCGTTCGCGCGTCCCGGCTGATCGGCCTGGACCCGGTCCTCAGCGACGCGGTGTCGATGCCCAATCCGCTGACCATCCCCTACCTGGTCGAGGACCTGCTGGCCCGGATCAGCCAGGTGCCGCTGCAGGGCTGAGCGGCCGGCCCCGGCTCCACGTCCACAGGGCGCCGGCCGCGACCGCCACGGTCGCGGCCAGCGCCCACCACGGGGTGCCGACGGCCATGATCCCGGCGTCGACGCCGTCGTACATCGCGCCGACCGCCAGTGCCCCGATCAGCGTGAGCCCGCCGCCGAGGGTGTTCAGCATCCCGAAGTGCGCACCGAGCAGGCGTTCGCCGGCCAGCCGCGCGATCACGTCACGCATCGGCGGCACCATCAGCATCTGCCCCAGGTGCAGCAGCAGCACCCAGCAGGCCAGCCCGGCCAGCGTCACGACGGCCGATCCGGTCAGCATCGGGGGCACCAGGAACGACACCGCGATCAGCGCCAGCCCGCCGACGATCGCCACCCGGTGCCCGAGCCGGGCCGCGACCGCGGTCACCGTCCGCTGCCCGCCGATGACCAGCAGCGCCGCACCGGTGAAGAACCAGCCCAGCGCGGCCTGCCCACCGACCGCCCGGTCCAGCTGCTCGGGCAGCATCAGGTAGAGCTGGTTGTAGGCGACCAGCTGCGCCCCGCACAGCACGGTGAACACCAGGAACGGGCGGTTGCGCAGCACCGTGCCCCACACCGCCTGCAGGGTCGGTGCCACGGTGCCGGATCGCTGCTCGCCGCCGGCCCCGGTCCCGGTGCTCGCGTCGGCCGGCAGCCAGCGCAGGAACGCCACCCACAACAGCGCGAACAGCCCCGCGGCCGCCGCCGACGTGACACCGAACGGCACTGCCAGCAACAGCGCGCCCAGCGCCGGGCCCAGCACCGATCCCAGCCGGCTGCACATCTGCTCGATCGCGAACAGCTCGGTGCGTGGCAACACCCCGTCGGTCTCCAGCCGGTGCCCGTAGGCGGCGTTCGCGGACTCGACCGCGGGTGCGAACAGCGCCGCGGCCACCCCGACGAGCAGCACCGCGACCAGCACCGACGCCAGATCGTCGGCCAGCCCGAGCAGCAGGAACCCGACCACCCGCACCGCGACCCCGAGCAGCACCATCCGGCGCACGCCGAACCGGTCGGCCAGGCCGCCGCCGAGGAAGAACAGGCCCTGCTGACTGAACGTCCGCAGGCCGAGCACCAGGCCCACCGCCCATCCGGCCAGCGCCAGGTTCTCCGACAGGTGCACCGCCAGGAACGGCACCACCAGGTAGAACCCGATGTTGAACACCACCATCGAGGCCAGGATCAACCTGACCGCGGGCGGCAGCACCCGGATGGTGTCGCGCAGTCCCCGGGCGGCGGGGTCCCGGCGGCGGAGGATCATGCGATCAACCTATGGCCTGGCCGCTGCGCCGCCGCGGCACGTCGGGCGCGGCCGGAGTGAGGCCGCCCACCCGGGCCGGGCGGTGGCACACGGCGGCCCGGCGCGCCCACCTGTCCGTGGGCTGCCCGGCCGAACTGCCGGGCAGCCGAACACGCAGCGCTGGTACGTTGATACGTCGCGCCGCCCGACGACGGTACTGACCGCACCGGCGGGCGAGCGCGACCGTGCTCGTCCCCTCGGTGGAGGATCCCCGCGCCGTGCCCGAACCCACTCCCGACCCGTCCGCCACCGGACGGGAACCCGAGCCCGATCCGGAACTGCTGCACGAGCAGGCCTATGTGGGCATGCTCTACGAGCAGCTCGAGGATCGCCGCAAGGACACCACCCGGCGGCTCGCCGACACGCTGCGCGAGGAGACCGTCGGCACCCCGCAGGCGCTGACCCAGCGCGACGCGGCCGCCGCGCTGCTCGCCGACAAGCTGGCCGCGCTGCGCGCCGCCGAGCACGGTCTCGCCTTCGGGCGGCTGGACTCCGACGACGGCGAGACCCGCTACGTCGGCCGGATCGGGCTGCTCGACGAGCAGAACGAGTACGAGCCGCTGCTGATGGACTGGCGGGCGCCCGCGGCGCGGCCGTTCTACACCGCGACCGCGGCGAACCCGGAGGGCATGCGCCGGCGCAGGCACCTGCGGACCCGGCTGCGCAACGTCGTCGCGATCGACGACGAGCCGCTCAACCTCGCCGAGATGACCGAGGAGGAGCAGGCCCGCGCCGGGGCCGGGCTGACCAGCGAGGCCGCGCTGCTGGCCGCGGTGTCGCAGGCCCGCACCGGACGGATGGGCGACATCGTCGCCACCATTCAGGGTGAGCAGGACCGGATCATCCGGTCCAAGCCGTCCGGGGTGCTGGTCGTGCAGGGCGGGCCGGGTACCGGTAAGACGGCGGTGGCGCTGCACCGCGCCGCCTACCTGCTCTACACCCACCGTGACCGGCTGGCCCGGCGCGGTGTGCTCGTGGTCGGGCCGAACCCGACGTTCCTGCGCTACATCGGGCAGGTGCTGCCGTCGCTGGGGGAGACCTCGGTGGTGCTGGGCACCGTCGCGCAGCTCTATCCCGGGCTGGACGCCCGCCGCCGGGAGGACCCGGCGACCGCGGAGCTGAAGGGCCGCGCCGACATGGCCGCCGTCGTCGCGGCCGCCGTGCGGGACCGCCAGCAGGTTCCGCGCAAGCCGATCGAGCTGGTGGTCGAGCAGCAGCGGGTCGTACTGGACCGGGACACCGTCGCCCAGGCCAGAACGCGCGCCCGGCGCTCCCGTAAACCGCACAACGAGGCCCGCCGGACCTTCCGCAAGGAGCTGCTGCGGCTGCTCGCCCAGCAGGTCGCCCACCGGGTCGGGGCGGAGCTGCTGGACCGGCTCGACGTCGAGGACATCCGTGAGGAGCTGACCGAGTCGGCCGCGATGGCGCACGAGCTGGAGCAGCTGTGGCCCACGCTGTCGCCGGAGCAGCTGCTCACCGACCTGTTCGCCGACCGACGGCGGCTGAACTCGGTGGCCCGCCGGATCCCGGCCGCCGAGCGGGTGCTGCTGGAACGCGACGCGCCGGATCCCGAGCTGCCCTACGAGCAGCGCTGGTCGGCCGCCGACGTGGCGCTGCTCGACGAGGCGGCCGAGCTGCTCGGCGACGACGGTGCCGCGCAGGCCGCGGCCGAGGCCGCCGCGCTGCGCGAGGAGGTCGAATACGCCCAGGGCGTGCTGGACGTCCTCGATCTCGAGGAGGATCTCGACCCGGAGCTGCTGCGCGCCACCGACATCATCGACGCCGACCGGCTCGCCGAGCGGATGCAGGTCTCGCGCTACGACTCGACCGCCGAGCGGGCCGCCGCGGATCGCGAGTGGACCTACGGGCACGTGATCATCGACGAGGCGCAGGAGTTGTCCGCGATGGCCTGGCGGATGGTGATGCGCCGGGCGCCCGCCCGCTCGATGACACTGGTCGGGGACATCGCGCAGACCGGTGACCGGGGCGGTGCCGGATCGTGGCACGACGTGCTGTCGCCGTTCGTGGCGCGCCGCTGGCGGCTGGAGCAGCTGACGGTCAACTACCGGACGCCCGCGGAGATCGCCGACGTCGCCGACGACGTGCTCACCGAGATCGACGCCTCGCTGGAGCCGCCGTCGTCGGTCCGGTCGACCGGGGTGCCGCCGTGGGCGGCGTCGCTCCCGGCCGCCGGCGCCGAGCGGGACCGGGTGCTGGTGGATCGGGTCGCCGCCGAGCGGGACGCGGTCGGCGAGGGCCGGACGGCGGTGCTCGTCCCGGCCGCACGGCTGGAGCAGACCCGGGCGGCGCTGGTCGCCGCCGGGGTCGTCGACGCCGACACCGACCCGGACGAGCTGGACACGGCCGTCGTGGTGCTCGCGGTGACCGGGTCGAAGGGCCTGGAGTTCGACGCCGTCATCGTCGTCGAACCGCAGGAGATGCTCACCGAGTCGCCGCGCGGCCTCAGCGACCTGTACGTGGCGATCACCCGGGCGACCCAGCGGCTCGGCGTGCTGCACTCCGGTGACCTGCCGCCGGTGCTGAAGCGGATCAGCCGGGAGCGGTAGCGGCGATCAGCAGGAACGCCGGCTCGGCGGACAGCGCCGCGAACGTGCCCGGGTGGTCGACGGCCATCTCCTCGACCGGCCGCGGCTCGACGAGATCGGTGAGCGACAGCCCGGCGCCGCTCACCCAGCCGGTGATCCTGCCCAGCGGATGGTGCCAGAACCGGACGGACGCGGAGACCGCTCCGACCGACCACCGGATCGGGATCGGGTAGCTGTCGAGGTAGTCGCCGTGCCCATCCGGTGCCAGGCTCGGCACCCGCCGGTCGGTCATCGGATGGTGCACCGACGCGACCAGCCGGCCACCGGGGCGCAGCACCCGCCGGATCTCGGCGAGCGGACCGGACCAGTCCGCCAGGTAGTGCAGGCTCAGCCCGGCGACGACGGTGTCGACGGCCGCGTCGGGCAGCGGCAGCGGATCGTTCATGTCGTGCTGCAGCAGCGTCGCCCGGTCGCCGAGCAGCCCGGCCGCGGCCGAGATCATCGCCGCGCTCCGGTCGAGCGCCGTGACCCTCGCTCCGGCCCCGAGCAGCGCGGCGGCGGTCACCCCTGGGCCGCATCCCAGGTCGAGGACGTCGCGTCCGCACTGGTCGCCGCACAGCTCCAGCAGGGCCGGCCGTTCGTAGTACGCGTTGTAGGGACCGGTTCGATTGTGCTCGACGTAGTGACCGGCCAGTACGTCGTAGGGATCGGTCGGCATCGGGTCAGTGGACAGGATCGGCCGCCGCGCTCGCACCGTGGCGCTCAGCGCGCGGGCCCGGCCTGCCCGCCGCCGTGGTCACGCACCCGGACCTGGTTCCGGCCGGCCCGCTTCGCGGTGTAGAGGGCCTCGTCCGCGGCGGCGAGCAGACGATCGAGCTCGGTTCCCGCACCGGGCTGCACGGCGGCCCCCACCGACACGCTGAGCCGGTCGATCCGCACGGCGCCCTGCAGCGACGGCACCTCCACGCTCATCGACTCGACCCGCCGCCGGATCCGCTCACACGTCTCGCGCACCGCCGTCGCCCCGGCCGCCGGATCCTGCTTCATCGTCCCCATCGCGACGACGAACTCCTCACCACCGAACCGGCCGACCACGTCGGTGCCACGGACCTCGCCGGTCAGCACGTCGGCCATCGAGGCCAGCACGGCGTCCCCGACCAGGTGGCCGTACCGGTCGTTGACGTCCTTGAAGTGGTCGAGATCGAGGATGAGCACGCCGGCGGCAACCCGGTCGCGGCGGGCCGCGGTGAGCAACCGGGTGGCGCGGGACCGCCAGGCGTCGGCGTTGAGCAGTCCGGTCTTGGCGTCCGTGTTCGCCTTGTCCTCCAGCTGGCGGAGCAGGGTCGTCTGCTCGAGCAGCAGCAGCGACGGCACCAGCAGGCCGACCAGCAGCCAGTAGTGCGGGACGATCACGACGGCGACCAGCGCGCCCAGGCTCAGCGTCGCCAGCTCCAGCACGATCTCGCCGCCGGCCAGGATCGCCAGGAAACTCGACCGCGGCTGCGACAACCGGATCACGGCGACCACCAGCAGGGTGTTCGTCAGCGTGTAGACCAGCAGACAGCACAGCAGGGTGACGACGCCGGCGACCGAACCGACGTCGCCGCCCACGCCGGAGTACTCCCGCAGCATCACGACCAGGTACACGGCGAGCACGACGGTGGAGGTCGAGTAGAGCTGCCGGTGCAGTGGCGTCCCGGCCGGGCGGAACACCCGGAGGAACAGGTGCAGGTAGACGGCCACCACGGTGGCGACCGCCGGCACGGCGGGCAGCAGCAGGGCGGCCGCGAAAGTCCACACCGAACTCAGGTCGATGTAGCGGGTATCGGCTATTCGGCGACGCATCCGTTCGGCCCCGAGCGAGAGCTCGGCATGCAACGCCGCCGCGACGAGTAGCGCCCCGCTGACGATCCACGGCCGCGGTTCGAGCAGTTCCGGGCCGTGCCGCAGCAGCTCTGCGGCCACCAGCAGTACGGCGGTGACCTCGACCGCGATCAGCAGCAGGCGTACTCGCAGTGGCAGCTGCCGGAACGGCCGGCGGCGCGCCGCGTTGCCGGTACCCGGTACCCGGGCGCCGGATGCCGAGGGATCTCCAGACAAGGGTGCCGAACCTTTGATCGTTTCTCCCGCCGAGCATAGCGGCTGGGAGCACGGACCCGCCGCTGGTCAGCAGGGGCGGGACCGGGCCACGGCTGCGGCCCGCGCGGTGCGGTGAACCGGCCTCTGGAGATCAACACGGCACCTGACATGGCGAAGTCGTGTTTACCCTTGTTGCCGGATCTCACCCATACGAGTGTCCGCACTGCGGACGGTGACGACTCCGGGACACATTCCGGGGAGTCAGGGGAGGGGCATGGGATCCCCGGGGCCGACGACGGGGAGGTGAATCGACATGCGCAACTGGAATTGGTGAAACAGATCGCGAAGGGATGATCACCGCGAACAGCCGGAAGGGGATCGGGCAATGCGCAACTGGAACTGGTGACCGCGTCCGAAAGCCGTCGACTCGATCGGGAAAGGAGTACGCCATGCGCAACTGGAACTGGTGAATGCGCGCCGTGCGTGGTTCTCGCGGCCCTGCCGCGTCAACCACGCACGGGCGGCGAGGCCGCATACAGATCCCGCAACAGGGCGATCTCGGCGCCGTGATGGATGACCTCACGGTGGATGTGCAGGACCAGCGTCGCGAGCGGCGCATCGGAGTACGGGCCCTCGGCCGGCCCGCACGGCCGGGCCAGCCCGTCCGATCCGAGCGCCGTGACACCCGCGGTCCAGCGGCGGTAGGCCTCGTCGAGCTGGGCGAGCGCCTCCGCCGCCGTCCCCGCGCAGGCGTGCGAGTCGTAGTCGACCGGTGGTCCGCCGAAGTGCGAGTGCACCCGCATGCCGAGCACGCCGACGATCACGTGCACCAGCCGCCAGGCGATCGTCGTGACCGGCGGCGGCTCCGGCACCGGGAACACGAAGTCGATCACCCGGTCCCCGGACCCCGCGCCGGGCGGGGTCACGGACTCGCCCCGCGGGCGCACGCTCCACATGCCGCGCACGGGCTCCCAGAGGTACTCGTCGTCGGTGAGCCCCGCCAGGCGGGGCCGCAGCTGCTGCTCCCAGTGGAACGTCAGCTGCGCACCGAGCTCGGTGTTCCAGTCGATCGTGCGGTCCATGGCGGCAGGCTAGGACCGAACGAGGTCAGGCGCTGTCCTCGTCGTCGAGCGCGATCGGGCCGCGGCGACCAGGGCACCCGCCAGCCGCAGGTCGTCCGGGCTGCGCTCGGGATGGGACTGCACCCCGAGCACCCACGGTCCGCCGTCGCCGGTCTCGATCGCCTCGACGACCGCACCGGCGCGGGCGGTCACCCGCAGCCCGGCCCCGAGCCGGTCCACCGACTGGTGATGGTGGCAGCGGACGGTGACCGGCTCGGTGCCGAGCGCCGCCGCGGCCCGGGATCCGGGCTCGGCGACGACCTGCACCGGCGCATAGCTGCCCGGCCCGGCGGAGTGCTCGGCGGCGACGCCGTCTCCCACGACGTCCGGCAGGTGCTGGTGCAGCGTGCCGCCCAGTGCGACGTTGAGCAGCTGGTGCCCGCGGCACACGCCGAGCACCGGGATGCCGAGGTCCAGTGCGCGGCGCACGGCGGCCAGGTCGGCGGCGTCCCGCTCGGGCCGGGGATCGTCGTCGTGCGGGCCGCGGACGGCGCCGTAGTGCGCGGCTCCGATGTCCGGCCCGCCGCTGACCAGCACGCCGTCACAGGCCGCTGCCGCGTCGGCGGCGTCCGAGGTGGGCGGTAGCAGTACCGGTGTGCCGCCGGCGGCGGAGATCATGTCGAGGTACCCGCGCGGGATGAGCACGGTCTCCTCGTCCTCGACGATCCAGTAGCTGGCCCGCTCGGTGTAGCCGGTGATCCCGATCAGCGGCCTCACGCGTCAGCTCCGCGCAGGACCTCGAGCACCTGGTCGCCGTAGCGGGCCAGCTTGCCCTCGCCGATCCCGGCGATCGTGCCCAGCGCCGCCCGGTCGGCCGGGGTCCGGGAGGCGATCTCCCGCAGCGTCGCGTCGTGGAAGATCACGTAGGCTGGCACCCCCTGTTCCTTGGCCGCGCCGGCACGCCAGCTCCGCAGCCGCTCGAACACCGGCGCCGCGTCGGCGGACAGCTCGACGGCGGGCTTGGAGCCCGGTCCGGAACGCGAGCGCGAGCGGGCGGCCCGCTCCGGCTCCGAGCGGAGCATCAGCGGCTTCTCGCCACGCATCACGGCGGGGGAGTCGTCGGTGAACACCAGCGTCGAGTGCAGCCCGCCGACGGCCAGCAGCCTGCGCGCCACCAGCTGGCGGATCACGCTGCGCCACTGCGGCTCCGACAGCTCGGTGCCGATCCCGAACACGGAGAGCTGGTCGTGCGAGAACTGCTCGACCTTCGCCGTCCGCCGACCCAGCAGGATGTCGATCAGGTGCACCGCGCCGAAGCTCTGCCTGCGCTCGTTCTTGAGCCGCCAGACGGCGGACAGCGCCTTCTGCGCGGCGACCGTGCCGTCCCACGACGACACCGGGGTCAGGCAGGTGTCGCAGTTGCCGCACCGGCTGGTTCCGGCGTCCTGACCGAAGTAGCGCAGCAGCTGCACCCGCCGGCACTCGGTGGTCTCGCAGAGCGCGAGCATCGCGTCCAGGTGCATGCCCAGGCGGCGCTTGTGCGCAGCGTCGCCCTCCGAGTCGTCGATCATCTTGCGCTGCTGGACGACGTCGGCGAGCCCATAGGCCAGCCAGGCCGTCGACGGCTCGCCGTCCCGGCCGGCGCGGCCGGTCTCCTGGTAGTAGCCCTCGACGGACTTGGGCAGGTCCAGGTGCGCGACGAACCGGACGTCCGGCTTGTCGATGCCCATCCCGAACGCGATGGTCGCGACCATCACCAGGCCGTCCTCGCGCAGGAACCGGGACTGGTTGTTGCGGCGCACCGCCGCCTCCAGTCCCGCGTGATAGGGCAGCGCCCGGATGCCCTGCCCGGAGAGGAACTCGGCGGTCTGCTCGACCGACTTGCGGGACAGGCAGTAGACGATGCCGGAGTCCCCGGCGTGCTCGGCGCGCAGCAGTTCGAGCAGCTGCTTGCGCGGCTCGTTCTTCGGGGCGATCCGGTACTGGATGTTCGGCCGGTCGAAGCTCGCGACGAAGTGCCGCGCGTCGGTGAGCTGCAGCCGCTGCGCGATCTCGGTGCGGGTGGCCTCGGTCGCGGTCGCGGTGAGCGCGATCCGCGGGACGTCCGGCCAGCGCCCGTGCAGCTCGGAGAGCAGCAGATAGTCCGGCCGGAAGTCGTGGCCCCACTGCGCGACACAGTGCGCCTCGTCGATCGCGAACAGTGCGATCCGGCCACGCTCCAGCAGCCGGACGGTCGACTCCACCCGCAGCCGCTCCGGCGCCAGGTAGAGCAGGTCCAGCTCGCCCGCCAGGAACTCCTGTTCGGTGAGCCTGCGCTCGTCGGCGTCCTGGGTGGAGTTGAGGAACCCGGCCCGCACGCCGAGCGCCTGCAGCGCGTCGACCTGGTCCTGCATCAGCGCGATCAGCGGGGAGACGACGACGCCGGTGCCCTCCCGGACCAGCGCCGGGACCTGGTAGCAGAGCGACTTCCCGCCACCGGTCGGCATGAGCACCAGCGCGTCGCCGCCGGCGACCACGTGCGAGACGATCTCCTGCTGGTCGCCGCGGAACGCGTCGTAGCCGAAGACCCGGCGCAGCACCTCCTGCGGGTCGGAGCTGCGCACCCGGGGCACGACGGGCTCGTCGGTCGGCATGTCCGAGCGGCCGGGGTCCTCGAAGCCACCGGAGCGCGCAGAGCCGCCACGGCCGCCGGGGCCGGCTGAGCCGGCTGGGCCCTCGGACCCGCCGGGGCCGTCATCGGGCGGCGGTTCCCAGCCGTGGTCGTCGTCCGGCTCGGGCGGGAGCGGGATCTCGTCCGGTGCGGCAGGGTCGAACACACCCCCGATCGTAGGGGCCGGGATCAGCCGGTTCCGCCCGGCTCCGGCGATCCGGCACCGAGGACCGCGGGCGGCTCGTCGAGCGGCACGATCCGGAGTGCCACGACCGTCTGCGCCCGGTCCCCGCCGCCGCACATCCATCACCTGTGCCCGCTCGATCGGGTGATGTCCGCGCCGCGGCGCGCGGTACGAGTGGATGGCCGCTGAGCTGCACGGACACGCCGTACGGGGTGGGATTCGGACAGCCGCTCGCCCCGACGGAGCACCGTCGTGGGGCGAACGGCCCCGGGCGGCGAGGGCCCCGGAGTGACCGGATCGGTGCTGCGCGCGCCCCGCCGGGGGTGTAGGTACTCGGGTAGGACACGGCGCGCCGACCCCGGTGCGCGCCCTGCACGCGGTAAGGAAACTCTGTGGATCTCAAGATCGGGTACAAGGCGTCGGCCGAGCAGTTCGGCCCGCGCGACCTCGTCGAGTACGCGGTGCTGGCCGAGCAGGTCGGGCTGGACAGCGTCTGGGCGTCGGACCACTTCCTGCCATGGCGGCACACCGGCGGGCACGCTCCCGCCGCGCTGCCGTGGATGGCGGCGGTGGGGGAGCGGACCGAACGGGTCCAGATCGGCACCTCGGTGCTGACTCCCACCTTCCGCTACAACCCGGCCGTTCTCGCGCAGACGTTCGCGACGATGTCGCTGCTCACCGGGGGCCGGATCATCGCCGGTGTCGGCACCGGCGAGGCGCTGAACGAGATCGCCGTCTCCGGCCGGGAGTGGCCGGAGTTCAAGGAGCGCTTCGCCCGGCTGCGCGAGGCGGTCCGGGCGATGCGCGCGCTGTGGACCGAGGACTCGGTCTCCTTCGAGGGCGAGTACTACACGCTGGTCGACGCCACGATCTACGACCGCCCCGAGCAGCCGGTCCCGATCTACATCGCGGCCGGCGGCCCGATGGTCGCGCGTTATGCCGGACGGCACGGAGACGGCTTCATCTGCACTTCCGGCAAGGGGATGGAGCTCTACACGGAGAAGCTGATCCCGGGCGTCGAGGAGGGCGCCGCGAAGGAGGACCGGGACGCCGGCACGATCGACAAGATGATCGAGATCAAGATCAGCTACGACCGGGACCCGGAGGCCGCCAGGGAGAACTGCCGGTTCTGGGCGCCGCTGTCGCTGACCGCCGAGCAGAAGCACTCGGTCGGCTCCTCACAGGAGATGGAGCGGCTGGCCGACGAGCTGCCGATCGAGCAGATCACCCAGCGCTGGATCGTCGCCTCCGACCCGGACGAGGCGGTCGAGCAGATCCGCCCCTACCTCGACGCCGGGCTGAACCATCTCGTCGTGCACGGGCCGGGCGCCGACCAGCGCCGTTTCCTCACCCAGTTCTCCGAGGACGTGCTGCCCAAGCTGCGGGCGCTGGCGTGAGCGCACTGGAGCGCGACGGCCGGGTACTGCGCTGCCGGGTCTCCTCCGGCCGGCACGGCACCCTGGACGGCGCCGCGATGCAGGAGGTCACCGCGGCGCTGGAGAAGCTGGCGGACACCGACCCGGCCGATCCGGACGGCGTCGGGGCGGTGCTGCTGCACGGCGACGGCGAGAACTTCTGCACCGGTGGCGACGTGCGTGCCTTCGCCGGCGCCGAGGACCGCTACGGCTACGTGCACGATCTCGCGGACACCTTCCACGCGATGCTGCGACCGCTGGTCGGCTCGCCGGTCCCGACGGTCGCCGCGGTGCCGGGCTGGGCCGCCGGAGCCGGGATGAGCATCGTGCTGGCCTGTGACCTGGCGGTGGGCGGCCGGTCGACCCGGCTGCGCCCGGCCTACCCGGCGATCGGGTTCTCCCCGGACGGCGGGATGACCTGGACACTGCCGCGCCTGGTCGGCGCTGCGCGGGCCCGCCGGATCCTGCTCACCGACGAGGTGCTGGACGCCGACGCGCTGACCGAGCTCGGCGTGCTCGCCTCGGTGGTCGACGACGACGCGGTGGCCGACGAGGCCGCAGCGCTCGCGCACCGATTGGCGCAGGGTCCGACGGCGGCGCTCGGCCGGATCCGAGGGCTGCTGGGCCGCACCTGGGAATCGACCCTGGACGACCAGCTCGCGGCCGAGTCGGACTCGATCGCGACCTGCGCGGCCGGGCCCGAGGGCACCGAGGGGCTCACCGCGTTCACCGAGAAGCGGCGGCCCCGGTTCCACTGACCGGGGCGGGCCCGGTCAGCGTCCGCTGGCCGGGCTCCCCGCGGCGAGCCGGCGGCCGCGCTGTGCCGGACGGTGGGTGCCGGGCATCCCGACACCCCAGCGCTGCACCGGGCGGTGCAGGCCCGGCCCGAGCGGCCAGCCGGAGTCGAGCGGGGCGAGCAGCCGGTCCAGCTCGGAGTCCGGGGTGGCACCGACGCTGTTGCGCAGCAGCTGCTGGAACTTCTCGTACTCGGCCAGCGCGTCGGAGACGTGTCCGCCGGCCAGCAGGGCCTCGACCAGTGCGCGGCGGGAACGCTCGCGGCTGGGGGCCGTGGCCACCGCGCGGCGAGCGACGGCGACCGCGTCGTCGTGCCGGTCGACGGCGGTGAGGGTGCCGGCGAGGCCCTCCAGCGCGGAGAGCCGCAGCTGACGGAACCGCTCCCGCTCGACGGCGATCCACGGCGCCGTCCAGGACGGCAGGATGTCGGCCTCGAGCAGGCCGGTCTGCGGGCAGCCGATGTCGCGCACCGTGCGCAGCAGATCGGCCGAGGACAGCCCGCGGACCAGCAGCAGCGCCTCGGCGAGATCGACCCGTACGTCGTCGGCGAGGTGCAGCCGGCCGCGGTCGTCGGCGGCCAGCAGCTCCGGGAGATCCACCCCGGTCACGGCCTCGTCCAGCAGCCGGGCCGCCGGGGCCGGGCCGACGCCCGACCACAGGTCGGCGGCCAGTGCGGCGGTCGGCTGGGGGCGCGGGTGCACGGCCAGGTAGGCGATGAGCCGGCGCGAGTCGACCGGCAACGGGACCGGGTGGTCGTCGACGCGCAGGCCGAACGCGCCCAGCACCCGCACCCGGGGGCCGGAGCACTCGGTGCTCCGGTCGGCCGGCGCGCGCTCGGTTGCGAGGTCGGCGGACTCGGCGTGTGCTGGTGTCACATCACACTCACTGGATCGACAGTGATCGTCGGACATGCGGTTTCCCCGGATCGTTCGTGACGTGCGGCCCGCAGGCGGCCCTGCGCCGGGCCGGGGTGCGCCACCCGGGCGGAAGACCGGGGCGCGGAGAGGGCGCGACGAGACCGCATCGCACGGACGGCGGGCGGCGTCTCCGTGCGATGTGCTCGATCGCCGAGGATAGCGGAGCCGGGCCCCGCGCGTGAGATCCGGGTAAGGATTCACTCCGGCGGCGGGGTCCGCGCACCGCCGAACGTGGCAGTTCAGGCGCGGACGAGCAGCCGGACACGGGTGCCGTCATGGGCCCGCCACACGTGCAGGCTGTCGCAGAGCTGGCGGGCGATCCAGGTGCCGCGTCCCCGGGGCCGCGACGGGTGCGGCGGCGCCAGCCCGATCAGGGCCAGTGGGATCGAGCCGGTGTCGTGCACCTCGCACACCAGCTCACCCGGGCGGGACCAGACCGACAGCGCGGCCTCCGGCGAGCCGTGCTCGACCGCGTTCGTCGCCACCTCGTTCACCGCCTGCACCATGTCCTCACCGCGGACCGGGTCGAACCGGCAGGCACGGGCGGCCTCCTCCACCGCGTCGCGCACCCGGGACAGCTCGAAGGTGTTGTACTGCAGCTGCACGTCCGGCGGCCCGAGCAGATGCGGCGGGGCGAACGGGAGCGCCGAGAGCACCTCGGCCGGTGAGCGGAACGCCGGATTGCCGGTCAGCTGCTCGGCGCGCAGCTGCAGCGGATGGTTCGCGACGGCGGCGTCACCGATCGCACCGTGCAACGGGATCCGCGGATACACGCAGAGCTGGGTGACCGCCAGGCCGTCCAGCGAGATGTTGAGCGCGGCCTCCAGCTCGATCCAGAACCCGCCGTCGATCCCGTCGAGGTCCGGATCGTGCTGCGCCACGACGAACACCGGCCTGCCCGACGACGTCAACGCCCGCAGCTCCCTGGCCCGCCACGCGGCCACCGTCTGGCCGGACTCGCGGGCCGAGCGGGTCAGCGTGGTCAGCCTGCCGATCCCGCCCGCACAGTCGGCCAGCTCCGCACGCAGCGCCTGCTCGGCGTCGGGGGAGACGGCGAGTGCGATCTGGGCGCCGGTGTCGCGGTCCGCGGCCGCGGCGACCGGGGCGACCCGGCGGACGAGCTCCGCGGTGTCGTCGGCATGCACCAGCGCGTGCGCGAACCCGGGTGGACGGGGGACCGCATTGACCTTCACCGGACCTTCACCGATCCTCACCGGACCTGCTGCGCGGGTGGCGCGAGCCGGGGCGGATCGTCGTCGAAGGCGAGCTGGGGCGAGAACGCGGCACCGCAGCGGTCCAGGATCCGCTGCACCCGGGGGCGCACCCGGTGCAGCACCAGCCGATGGGTGGACGGGAAGCCCTCGGCCGCATGCACCAGTGCCACCGCCGACGCGACGTCGACGAACCGGACCGAGGCCATGTCGAGCCCGATGTCGGTCGGGGCGTCGGCCGAGCGCAGCGTGCCGTCGAGTGCCTGGTGCAGCAGCGAGGTGATCTTCGGGCGGTTGCTGTGGTCGATCTCGCCGGCCAGCCGGGCGTGCCCGATCCCGAGCCGGACGATCCGCAGCAACCCGTCGTCGTAGGCACCGGCCACCGCCAGATGGTCACGGTGCAGCGCGCGCATGATGTCGATCGACTCGTCCGGGAAGTGCACGTGATCGAACGTGCAGAGCGCGGAGAGGTTCTCCCGGTTCTCCCGGATCAGCCGGGCGAGCAGCCCGTCGTACTCGGGCAGCGTGCCGGACGCCGAGGGATCGAGCGCCGCGTGCATCTGCCCGGTGATCCGGGTGCCGGTCCAGCCCGCGTCCAGCGCATCGGCCACCTTGCCGGTGATCCCGGCGTGGATGTCCGGGAGCGGGGTGCGGAAGGTCCGCCGGGTGTCCTCCTCCGGAAGGATCTCCAGCTGCCCGGTGCGGAGTGGCTCGTCGATCCGGTGACCGTCCTCGGTCATCCTGCGCAGCAAGCCGTCCGCCGCACCGTCGTCGTCGAAGAACAGGACCTTCTCGCCGCGGGCCAGCCCGTGCGCCACGAACCCGGACGCGATCTCCCCGAGATGCTCGACGCTCTCCGGGATCGCGCAGACGTGATCACCGGACGACACATCGTCCGCCAGCTTGATCACGTGTCACCTACCGGGGCGGGCCGCCGACTGTCGGCAGGCACGCCCTGTCACGCCTACGAGGACGACGTCACCGTACGGAGACCCGCGGAGCCCCCCGGAGACCTCGGACCGTACCGGGCGCCGAACCGACAGTGACACGCGGCGAGCGGCCCGCCACCGGCGGTGGACCGCAGGTGGCGGCACCCCGTCCGAGCCGTTCGGCGCAGCAGGATGACGCCCGGACGGACCAGAACGGATCAGGAAGCGGGCCTGACCTCGACCGATGTGGTCGCGCTGCCCTTGATCGTCTGCAGCACCACGCAGTACCGCTCGGTCAGCTTCACCAGGGTGGCGACCGTGTCCGGGTCGGCCGCCGCGTCCCCGGAGCGGACGTCCACGTCGAGGAACAGCCGGATGTCACGGAAGCCGACCGGCGCGTCCTTCGCGACACCGAGCGTGCCGCGGAAGTCGAGATCACCCTCGGCCCGCAGACCACCGCTGACGTCGAGCTCCAGCGCGGTGGCCACCGCCCGCAGCGTCACCCCGGCACACGCGACCAGCGCCTCCAGCAGCATGTCCCCGGAGCACAGCTGGGTCCCGTCGCCACCGGTGGCCGGGTGCAGCCCGGCCTCCGCGAGTGCCTGGCCGGTCGTCACCTTGCAGGCGACCCCGGCGCCGAGCTCGCCGTCCGCGGACAGCGTGACGACCGCGGAGCCGGGATCGTCGCGGTACTGCTGTTTGAGCGGAGCCTGGATGTCCTTCAGCGTTCCGCCGGGGATCGGGCCGGACCCCGGGGAGGAATGAGTGTCGGTCACGGCACCCATCCTCACCCCGCCGGGCCGGACTGCACAGTGCGGGAGCCGTCTAGGCTGACCGGGTGGGCGGGGAATCCGATACGGGCAGGGCCGCGGCGGTCCGACGCGGCGCCCGCGAGGCCCGGGACACGGTGCGCGACACCGTCCGGGACTCGGTACACGAGGTCGCCGGACCGCCCACCGGCGACGATCGGCTCTGGACGGTGCCGAACGCGCTGAGCATGCTGCGGCTGGCCGGCGTCCCGCTGTTCCTGTGGCTGATGCTGGGCCCGCAGGCCGACGGCTGGGCCGTCGCGGTGCTGGCGATCGGCGGCTTCACCGACTGGCTGGACGGCAAACTGGCCCGGGTCCTCGACCAGTACAGCCGGTTCGGCGCGATGCTCGATCCGGCGGTCGACCGGCTCTACATCCTCGCCGCACTGATCGGTCTCGCGATCCGCGACATCGTGCCGTGGTGGGCGGTGGCCGCGCTGCTGGCCAGGGACGTGGTGCTGGCGGTCTGCGTGCTCGTGCTGCGCCGCCGTGGCTACGGCCCGTTCGAGGTGATCTACCTGGGCAAGGCGGCGACCTTCGTGCTGCTCTACGCCTTCCCGTTGCTCCTTCTCGGTGACGGGCCGTCCGCCGCGGAGACCGCCGTCCGGGTGATCGCACACGCCTTCGCGATCTGGGGCGTCGCCCTCTACATGTGGTCCGGCCTGCTGTACATCGCGCAGTTCGTGCTGGCGCTGCGCAGCCCGTTCCCACCCCCGACGACCCGCTTCGATCACCCGGATGGCGGGCGCTAGGCTCACTGCGTGAGTTCGGAGATTCCGTCGGACCTGACCTACACCGAGGCCCACGAGTGGGTGCGCGACACCGGGAACGGGGTGGTCCGGATCGGCATCACCGATCATGCCCAGTCGCAGCTGGGCGATGTCGTGTTCGTCCAGCTTCCGACGGTCGGCGACACCCTCTCCGTGGGCGACGCGATGGGTGAGGTCGAGTCGACCAAATCGGTGTCGGACATCTACGCCCCGGTGCCAGGCGAGGTCGTCGCCGTGAACGAGGCACTGGACGCCGGTCCGGAGCTGATCAACTCCGCTCCGTACGGCGACGGCTGGATCATCGACCTGCGGCTCGCCGACGGTGCGACGCCGGCCGGGCCGCTCGACGCAGAGGCCTACCGCCGGCTCGCCGAGGGCTCCTGACCGACCTCGGCGACCGCCTGACGCAAGTGTCGCCCGGACGCCACCGCCTGACGTATCGCGGTGACACCCGGGCAGGTAGGTTCGGTCCCCCTGACACGTCGACACCGCAGCCGGCCGAGACAACACCGCGACAGAGCGATCACGGCGGACGGCCTGCCTGCATCACCCGGACCGTGTCCGGGATTCCCGTTTCCGGAGGAGGAGACCCCGAGGTGACCACGAACGACCCGCGCGACGTGCCGCCGGAGCGCGCACCGGAGACCACATCGGTCTTCCGGGCGGACTTCCTCGCCGATGTGGAGCAGCCGAGCGCCGAGCCCGCCGTCTCCGGCGTCGACGGGCTACCCGCCGGGTCGGCCCTGCTGGTGGTCCGGCGCGGTCCGAACGCCGGTTCGCGCTTCCTGCTCGACGTGCCGACCACCAGCGCCGGCCGGCACCCCGACAGCGACATCTTCCTCGACGACGTCACGGTGTCCCGCCGGCACGCCGAGTTCCGGCGTGACGCGGGCGAGTTCGTCGTGGTCGACGTCGGCAGCCTCAACGGCACCTACGTCAATCGCGAGCCGGTCGACACGGCGGTGCTCGCGAACGGCGACGAGGTCCAGATCGGCAAGTTCCGGCTGGTCTTCCTGACCGGCCCCCGCGAGGGCGACCCCCGGGGCTGATCCATCCGCGGCGGTCCAGTCGACACGCCGCGGGAAGGACGGGCGTGTGACGATCGTCGAAAGGACGCTCGCACACCCCGTCCGGAGGCGCGCATCGGTGGCCCCGCCCGTGTAGCGTCGGAACGTGTCGGTGGCAGCGGTACGAGCGACCACAGCTCCCAGGGCGCGGACCAGGGCGAGCAAGGCGATCAGGGCGGCCGGGGTGGCGGGTCCATCCCGGGCGGCCGACAGGCCCGACAGGGCCGGGGAGGCGGGCTGATGAGCGAGATGCGCGTCGTGGGCGTCCGGGTCGAACTCCCGGCGAACCAGCCGATCCTGTTGCTGCGGGAGACGAACGGTGATCGCTACCTCCCGATCTGGATCGGATCGGTCGAGGCGACTGCCATAGCTCTCGAGCAGCAGGGGGTGAAGCCGGCCCGGCCACTGACCCACGATCTGCTCAAGGACGTCATCGGGGCGCTGGGGCGGCGGCTGGAGCAGGTACGGGTGACCGACCTGCAGGAGGGCACCTTCTACGCCGAGCTGATCTTCGACGGCGGCGTGACGGTCTCCGCACGGCCGAGCGACTCGATCGCGCTGGCACTGCGGACCGGAGTCCCGGTGCACGCCGACGAGAGCGTGCTGGCCGAGGCCGGGCTCGTCATCCCCGACGAGCAGGAGGACGAGGTCGAGAAGTTCCGCGAGTTCCTCGACTCGGTGTCGCCGGAGGACTTCCGCGGAGCCCAGCCCGGGTGACACCCGATCGGGCGTTCCGGACCGTTCGGCGACATCGGATGCCGCTCGGCGTGTCCGGCCCGTCCCGTGCCACGTCACCTGGCGTTGTGCGGCACGGCCGTGTCGGCGAGCCGCGTTGACCACTCCGGCCGCCGCGCCTACCGTCATCTGCGTTGATGACATCCGTGCAACTCACCTTCACCGAGAGTGATGGGAAGGTGAGGATGGCCACGGTGCGGCCGACCGAGGGAGACCACGCGGTGCAGACGCCACCACCCGAGGGGCCGGGGCAGGCAGAGCTGTTCCCGGACCCGCTCGTCGGTGAGGGGCTGGACGGGGTGTCCGATCGCCTCGTCGGCTTCCGCGGCCCGACCGCGTGCCAGGTCGTCGGTATCACCTACCGGCAGCTCGACTACTGGGCACGGACCGGGCTGGTGGTGCCCTCCATCCGCGGGGCTGCCGGATCGGGCAGCCAGCGGCTGTACTCGTTCAAGGACGTACTCGTCCTGAAGATCGTGAAGCGGCTGCTCGACGCCGGGGTCTCGTTGCAGAACATCCGGATCGCGGTCGAGCACCTGCGCCGGCGCGGGATAAGAGATCTTGCCGGGATCACCCTGTTCTCCGACGGCACCACCGTCTACGAGTGCACCTCCCCGGAGGAGGTCGTCGATCTGCTGCAGGGCGGCCAGGGTGTCTTCGGGATCGCCGTCTCGGGCGCGATGCGCGAGATCAGCGGTGTGATCAAGGACTTCCCGGCGGAGCGGGCCGACGGTGGCACCGTCGACGAGTCCCCGGAGGACGAGCTGGCCCGGCGCCGGTCGCGGCGCGCCATCTCCTGACCGGCGGGCCGGTCACCGGTCACGCGACGGAGCGGAACGGGTCGTGCTCGGCGATCAGCTTCTCCAGCCGAGCCTGATCGACCCGGTTCACCACGGTCAGGCTCTCCTGCTTGTCGCGGACGCACTTGGCCAGCGTGAACGCCGAGGTGATGGCGTAGAGCACCGCGATCGCGAGGAAGGCCTTCACCCACCCGTCGACGGGCAGGTAGAAGGTCCCGATGACGACCGCGGCCAGCGAGACGCCGAAGGACAGCACCGCCTGCAGGTGGAAGGCGGCCGTGGTGGCGGGGACGGGGCTCGGAGCGTTGCTGTTCGACATGCCGGGAAGCCTGGCGTGCCGGAGCGGAGCCCGGTGCCGTGGAAATACTGACCGAACCGGTTATCCTCTCTCCGGTAGTCGTTGACACCGAGCGGGAGAGACCCGGGGCAGCACGACCGGGCGCCGAAGGAGCAAATCCCTTCCCGGAACCTCTCAGGCACCAGGACCGCTCGGTACAGACGCCTCTGGAAAGCGACGGACCACCACGGGGAGTCCGTCCGCCGACGGGGAAAGCCCGAAGCCTCGGGTGAATCTCTCAGGCGCCCGGATCGCGGGTACGGACAGAGGGGAGGGGCGACACAGCCCTGCCCCGCCCGAGCCGTCACCTTCGGAGGCGCCGTGAGCCCGACCCCGCAGCAGGACCGTCCCACCCTCGCCGAACTCGAGCGCGGACTGCCGTTCGCCGACCGGCACGTCGGGCCACGCCCCGGCGAGCTCGCCCGGATGCTCGACGCACTCGGCGTCGACTCGCTCGACGCTCTCGCCGATCGAGCGCTGCCCGGCGCCATCCGCGATCGAGAGCCGGTCGGCGGTTCGCTGCCGGCGCCGGTCGGTGAGGCCGAGATGCTGGCCGAGCTGCAGGGGCTGGCCGACCGGAACACGGTGAACGTCCCGATGATCGGGCTCGGCTACCACGGCACCCGGACCCCGTCGGCGATCCGGCGCAACGTGCTGGAGAACCCGGCCTGGTACACCGCCTACACGCCGTACCAGCCGGAGATCAGCCAGGGCAGGCTGGAGGCACTGCTGGCGTTCCAGACGATGGTGTCGGACCTGACCGGACTGCCCGTCGCCGGTGCGTCGCTGCTGGACGAGGCCACCGCCGCCGCCGAGGCGATGACGCTGCTGCGTCGCGCGGGCCGGGCCACGTCGGCCCGGTTCGTGGTCGACGCCGACACACTGCCGCAGACCGTGGAGGTGCTCCGCACCCGGGCGGCGCCGCTCGGCATCGAGCTGGAGATCGCAGACCTGTCCGGCGGGAGCCTGCCGGACGGCGAGATGTTCGGTGTGCTGCTGAGCTACCCGGGCGCCTCGGGGCGGGTCGCCGATCCGTCCGAGCTGATCGCGCAGGCCCACGAGCGGGGCGCGCTGGTCGCGGTCGCCGCGGACCTGCTGGCGCTGACCCTGCTCACCCCGCCCGGTGAGCTGGGCGCGGACGCCGCGATCGGCTGCACCCAGCGCTTCGGCGTCCCGCTCGGCTTCGGCGGCCCGCACGCCGCGTACCTCTCGGTCGGGCAGCGGCACGCCCGTCAGCTCCCCGGCCGGCTCGTGGGCGTCTCCCGCGACGCGGATGGCCACTACGCGCTGCGGCTCGCGCTGCAGACCCGTGAGCAGCACATCCGCCGGGAGAAGGCGACCTCCAACATCTGCACGGCGCAGGTGCTGCTGGCCGTGATGGCGGCCTGCTACGCCGTTTACCACGGCCCGGACGGGCTGCGCTCGATCGCGCAGCGGACGCACCGGATGGCGGCGGTGCTGGCCGCCGGGCTGCGCGCCGGCGGCGTCGAGATCACCCACGACGCGTTCTTCGACACCGTGCTCGCCCGGGTGCCCGGCCGGGCCGACGCCGTGGTCGCCGCGGCGCACGCCGCCGGGATCGCGCTGCGCCGGGTGTCCGGCGACGAGGTGGGCGTCTCCACCTCTGAGATCACCACCGTCGCGCACCTGCGGACGGTCTGGGAGGCCTTCGGGGCCGGCGCGCCGGACGCCGCGGCACTGGACTCCGGCACCGCCGACGCACTGCCCGCCGAGCTGGCCCGGACCAGCGAGTACCTGACCCACCCGACGTTCCACGAGCACCGGTCGGAGACCGCGCTGATGCGCTGGCTGCGCCGGCTCTCCGACGCCGACCTGGCGCTCGACCGCACGATGATCCCGCTCGGCTCGTGCACGATGAAGCTCAACGCCGCCGCCGAGATGGAGGCGGTGACCTGGCCGCAGTTCAGCGACCTGCACCCGTTCGCACCGGAGTCGGACACTGCAGGTTCCCGGGAGCTGATCGGCCAGCTGGAGAGCTGGCTGGCCGATCTGACCGGCTACGCCGCGGTCTCGCTGCAGCCCAACGCCGGCAGCCAGGGCGAGTTCGCCGGGCTGCTGGCGATCGCGGCCTACCACCGCAGCCGCGGCGAGAGCGAGCGGAACGTCTGCCTGATCCCGGCGTCCGCGCACGGCACCAACGCCGCCTCGGCGATCATGGCCGGGATGCGGGTGGTGGTGGTCGGCACCGACGCCCGGGGCAACGTCGATCTCGACGACCTGCGGGCGAAGATCGACGAGCACGGTCCGCGGCTGTCCGCGCTGATGATCACCTACCCGTCCACGCACGGTGTCTACGAGGCGCAGGTCCGCGACGTGTGCGGCGCGGTGCACGACGCGGGCGGCCAGGTCTACGTCGACGGCGCCAACCTGAACGCACTGGTCGGGGTGGCCCGGCCGGGCGCGTTCGGCGGCGACGTCTCGCACCTGAACCTGCACAAGACCTTCTGCATCCCGCACGGCGGTGGGGGCCCGGGCGTCGGGCCGGTCGCGGTGGCCGAGCACCTCGTGCCGTTCCTGCCGGGGCGCGGCGAGGTCGGTCCGGTGTCCGCGGCGCCGTACGGCTCGCCCGGCGTCCTGCCGATCTCCTGGGCCTACCTGCGGATGATGGGCCTGGACGGGCTGCGCCGGGCGACGCTCACCGCCGTCGCCGCCGCGAACTACGTCGCGACCCGGCTGCAGGAGCACTACCCGGTGCTGTACTCGGGCATCGACGGCTCCGTCGCGCACGAGTGCATCCTGGACCTGCGCGCGATCACCAAGGAGACCGGCGTCACCGTCGACGACGTCGCCAAGCGGCTGATCGACCACGGCATCCACGCCCCGACCATGTCGTTCCCGGTGGCGGGCACCCTGATGGTGGAGCCGACCGAGTCCGAGGACCTGCCCGAGATCGAGCGGTTCGTCGCCGCGATGATCTCGATTCGCGGGGAGATCGACCGGGTCGCGGCGGGGGAGTGGCCGGCCGACGACAACCCGCTGCGCGGCGCCCCGCACACCGCGGCCTGCCTGGCCGACGACAAGTGGGACCACCCCTACCCGCGCGAGCTGGCCGCCTACCCGACCGGCGGGACACCGGGCGTGCACGACCGCAAGGTGTGGCCGCCGGTGCGCCGGATCGACGGCGCGCACGGCGACCGGAACCTGGTCTGCTCCTGCCCGCCGCCGGAGGCCTTCGCCTGACCCGTGAAGTCCCGCCCGTCCCCTCGGCGGGCGGGACTCAGCAGCCGCAGAGCGGGTGACCAGCCGGGTGTTCGGTGCGGGCCGGGGGCCGGCACGGAGGAGCCGGGTGGCTGTTCGTCTCGAACGAGGATCCAGCGGGTATCCACGCAGGTGTCGGGCATCGCCGGCTGCCGGCGGTCGGCGCGGCTGCGGTCGCGGGACTCGCTAGCGGATCGCTACGACAGTGACGTCGAGATCGAGCCCTGTCCACGCCTGGTCGGCGGTGATCGCAGGACCTGCGAGGCGAGCGGCCAGTGCGAGACAGCACCGGTCGCCGAGGGACAGCCCCGCCGTCCGGGTGGTGGGCCACAGCTTCGCCGCGGCGGTCGCGTCGGCGACATCGAGTGGCTCGATCCGGATCCCGACGGTGCGCAGGCGGGCGATGGCCCGGTCGGCGTCGACGCCGTGCTGGGCGAGTTTCTGGTGCACCTCGGCGAGGTTGACCGCCGAGAGCACCGCGGCGGGCAGGTACGTGTCGACGACCTCGGCGCCGGGCTCGGCGCGCAGCCAGGCCAGGACCGCGGAGGCGTCCAGCACTGCCGGCCCGGCCGGGGTCATCGGGCGTTCTCGGCGGCCGCCTCGGCACGACGCTCGGCGATCAGCTCGTCGGCCGGGGAGGTGTCGGGGTCACCGGTCCAGGATTCGGCGATCTCCTGACGCATCCGGGCGATGAGCTGCTCACGGGTCTCGAGCACCACACGTCCGTCCTCGACGGACAGGAGCAGGGTCGATCCGGCGGTCATCCGGAGGTCTCGACGGATCTGGGCCGGGATGAGGATGCGCCCGTCCTGGTTGACGACCACCTCGGCTGATCCACCGTCGTTCACCTCAGCTGACATGGAACGAGCCTAGCAGTCACGTCTGCAACTGTCTGTCAGATCAAGTCGGTTCCTGTCAGATCCAATCGTTCCCTCGCAGAGGGCTGCCCACCCATCACGACGTTGCTCCCCGCAGTGACCCGTGGTGGCCGTTCCCGACCGCCCGGAAAGCGAACGAGGACACTGCGCACGCCGTTCACTCTCCGGTGCGCCGGGGGGCGGGCGCGACCCCGAGCAGCCGGGCGGCGGGGGCGGGCAGCCACCAGTTCCAGCTCCCCAGCAGTGCAACCCCCGCCGGTAGCAGCACGGCACGGATCAGTGTCGCGTCGATCAGGATCCCGAGCGCCACCCCGGAGGCGAAGATCGCCACGTCCAGCTCCCCGCCGCCGGCCATCGCCGCGAACGAGAAGAACAGGATCAGTGCGGCGTAGCCCACCACCCGGCCGGATCGGCCCAGCCCCTCCACCAGCGCCTCGGTGGTGTCCATCCCGGCGTCGCGGGCCTCGCGCACCCGCGACAGCAGGAACACCTCGTAGTCGGTGGTCAGCCCGTAGAGGAAGGCGAACACGGTGACCGGCACGAAGGTCCCGATCGCGCCGTCCGGGGTGATGCCGAGCAGCGCCTCGGTACCCCAGCCCCACTGCCACAGCAGGACCAGCGCGCCCAGCACCGCGCCGAGCGAGAGCAGACAGAACAGGACTGCCTTGAGCGCGAGCAGCACCGAGCGCAGCGCCCGGGTGAGTACGACGAGCGTGACCAGTCCGACCAGAGCCAGCATCAGCGGGAACGTGCCGTAGGTCGCGTCGAGGTAGTCCAACTGCTGGGTGGCGTTCCCGCCGACCTGCACCCCGGACGGGGCGGCGTCGCGCACCGCCTGCACCGTCGCCCGCCCGG
This sequence comes from Pseudonocardia autotrophica, assembly GCF_003945385.1. NCBI lineage: Bacteria > Bacillati > Actinomycetota > Actinomycetes > Pseudonocardiales > Pseudonocardiaceae > Pseudonocardia > Pseudonocardia autotrophica. The sequence goes on along the minus strand of NZ_AP018920.1, from coordinate 3,665,944 downwards.
CCCCGGTGCCTGCCTCATCGTGCGGCAGCACCGTCAGCACCGATCCGGCGGCCGCCCGCCATTCGTCGCCGTCCGGGGCGATGGCCGCCGCCACTCCCGGTACCGACGCCAGGTGCCGGGCGACCGCGGCCGGATCGGCTCCCGGCGGCACGAACACGTCGAACCCGGAGAGCAGCCCGGTCGGCAGCCCGGCCGTCTGCAGCGCGTTCAGGCCGTCCCGGCCGGGCCCGGTCGCGGCCAGGTCCGGGCTGGCCGGAAGGTGCAGGTTGATCCCGGTGGCCACCGCGCAGAGGCCGAGCAGGAGCCCGCCGGCCGATGCAGCCGCCGGCACCCGGTGCCGCACCACGAACCTGGTCCAGCGGGCCCAGCCGGGCCCGGCAACAATGCGTTCCGGTGCAGGATCGGGCATCCGTGCCAGCAGCACCGGCAACAACAGCAGGGTGACCAGCGCGGACGCCAACGTCACCAGCATCCCGCCGACACCCAGGCTCCGCAGCAGCGGGATCGGCAGCACGATCATCGTGGCCAGGCCGAACGCGACGGCGGCCGTGCTGGTCAGCACGGCCCGGCCGGACGTGGCCATCGTCCGGTGCACTGCTGCGGAGCGGGGCTCGCCCGGCAGCGCGGACGCCCGCTCCTCCCGCCAGCGGGCCACCACGATCAGCGCGTAGTCGACCGCCAGCCCGACGCCCAGCAGCGGCAGCATGATCACGGTCGTCTCGTGCACCGTGATCAGCGGACTGACCAGGAGCAGCCCGAGGAACGCGACCGGGGTGGCGACCGCGGCGACGACCAGCGGCACCACCGCCAGCCGGGACCGGAACACCCACACCAGCACGACCAGCGCGGCGCCGACGGTGACCGCCAGCTTGACCGGAGCGTTCAGGCCACCTGTGTCGACACCGGTGGCGAGCGCGTCCAGCCCGGTCACCCGCAGCTCCGCCCCGGGTGGCAGCAGCGGCGTCATCGCGGCGTAGACCGCGGTCTCCAGCCCGGGTCCCTCACCGAGCGCGCTGCCGGGTAGTCCGCCCTGCTCGACCGGAGCGCCGGAGAACAACCCGGCCAGCACCCGGCCGTCCGCAGAGCGGGTCGCCTGCGACGGGGCGTCGATCGGGGAGAGCACCCGGGCGCCGACCGCACGGCCCGCCGCGGCGTAGGCGTCACCGACCGCGGCGGCGGTCGCCGGATCGTCCGGGTACTGACCGGGCGCGAGCGTCACCACCCCGATGACCGGGCGCTCGTAGCCCCCGGTGCCGACCACGTCCCGGATCGCCTCGTTCGCCCGGTAGCCGGCCAGCGCCGGGTACTCGTTGGTCTCGGACACCCTCGGGAGCAGCAGTGCGATGGACGCGCATCCGGCGAGGAACAGCACGGTGAGCAGCGCCGTCGTCCGCCCGGGGCGGGCGAGCACGGCGCGGGAGAGTCGGTCCATGTGCCCAGTTCACGGCCCCGGCCTTCAGCTGCCCTGCGCCGGTTCTGGGAGTTCTCTGTGGATCCGCGCGTGTCGTGGCCGCGCCGGCCGCGGGGCGGGAGACTGCCGGTCATGAGGCCGGCAACCCGGATCCTGGTCGTCGACGACGAGCGCTACCTCGCCGATCTGATCGCCACCGCGCTGCGCTACCAGGGCTACGAGACCACGGTGGCCTGCACCGCCGCCGAAGCGCTCGAACTGGCGTCCGGGTACCGGCCGCACCTCGTCGTCCTCGACGTCGTGCTGCCCGATCTGTCCGGCTGGGAGGTCTGCGCACGGCTGCGCTCGCGCGGGGACCGGGTGCCGGTGCTGTTCCTGACCGCCCGGGACGCGACCGAGGACACGGTGCACGGGCTGCGCATCGGTGGCGACGACTACGTGACCAAGCCGTTCAGCATCGACGAGCTGGCCGCGCGGGTGGAGGCGCTGCTGCGCCGGGCGGGCACCGGGCGCCCCGGGGCGCTGCTCCGGATCGCCGACCTGGAGATCGACGTCGACGCCTACCGGGTGCACCGGGCCGGGACCGAACTGGAGCTGACACCGACCGAGTTCGCCCTGCTGCGGCTGCTCGTCGCGCACGCCGGGCGGGTGCTGAGCAAGCGGCGGATCCTGGCCGAGGTGTGGGAGTACGACTTCGGCGGCAACGACGGCGTCGTGCAGACCTACGTGTCCTATCTGCGCCGCAAGCTCGATGCGCACGGTCCGCCGCTGATCCACACGGTGCCCCGGGTCGGCTACGTCGTGCGGGCGCCCTGATGGGTGCGGTGCGGCTGACAGGTGCCGTGTCGCTGCGGACCCGCCTGGTGGCCAGCGCGGCTGGGGTGCTGCTGGCCGGCCTGGTGCTCACCGGCGGAGCCACCTTCGGTGCGCTGCAGGACTGGCGGGCCAGTCAGGTGGACGACCAGCTGCGGCTCGCTGCCGGGACGGTGCTCGCCGCGCTGCCGGCCGCCGGCGGCCCGTCGCCGCTGCGCACCGTCGCCGGCGAACCGGGCCCGCTGTGGACGACCCTGGTGGGCCGCGGTGATCTGCCGTCGTTCCTGCAGCTGCGTGCGCCGGACGGCGGTCCGCTCGAGACGGTGGCGCTCGCTCCGGCCCCGGCCGTCCCCGGCGGCCTGGAACACGGTGCCGGGCCGGTGGCGGTGACCGGGGTGGACGGGACACCGTGGCGGGTGCTGGCCGTGCCGGTCCCGGACGGGACCACGCTGGTCGTGGGGCAGCCGACGGCCGCCTCCACCGAGCTGATGGAGCGCACCCGCAACGTGCTCGTCGGGACCGGGCTGGCCGCGCTGCTGCTGCTCACGGGGGTGGCGACGGTGCTGGTGCGCCGCGGTCTGCGACCACTGGACCGGATCGCCGACGCGGCGACGGCGATCGGGTCCGGTGATCTGACCCGCCGGGTACCGGACGGCGCGGCTCCCGGCACCGAGGTCGGCCGGCTCGCAGCGGCGCTGAACGCGATGCTGGCCCGGCTGGAGGAGGCGTTCACCGCGCGGGCCCGGTCCGAGGACCGGCTGCGCCGGTTCGTGGCGGACGCCTCGCACGAGCTGCGCACACCGCTCACCACGGTGCGCGGGTACGCGGAGCTGTTCCGGCACGGCGCCGACCGCCGCCCGGACGATCTCGCCGAGGCGATGCGCCGGATCGAGGAGGAGGCGACCCGGATGAGTTCGCTGGTCGACGAGCTGTTGCTGCTCGCCCGGCTCGACCAGGGGCCGGTGACCGAGCGCCGCCCGGTCGACGTCGCCGGGCTCGCCGCCGCCGCGCTCGGGACGGCGCGGGCTGCCGATCCGGCTCGGTCCTGGGCGCTCACGGTGCACGGCCCGACCGAGGTCCGCGGTGACGGCGTGCAGCTGCGCCGGGTGCTGGACAACCTGCTCACCAACGTCCGGGAGCACACACCCGCCGGCACCGCCGCCGTCGTCACCGTGTCCGGTGCCGACGAGGCAGCGGGCGGGGTCGTGCTGGAGGTGGCCGACGACGGCCCCGGGGTGCCCGACGCCGAGCGAGAACGGGTGCTGGAACGGTTCCACCAGGTCGGTGGCCCGGCCGGCCGGCCGGGGGGCGGCGGATCGGGGCTCGGGCTGGCGATCGTCGCGGCGGTGGTCGCGGCGCACGGCGGCACGGTGCGGGTCGGCGCCGGCGCCGGCGGGGGCTGCCTGGTCCGGATCGGGCTGCCCCGCACCCCGGCCGGCGGGGCCGATCGCGCCCCCGGTGACTCAGCGGGCGGCGGCCGCGATCAGTAGCCGCACGACGGCGTCGTCCTCCCGGTCGCCCCGCCACACCGCCTCAGTGGTGAGCCGGACGTCGGCGCCGGTCACCGGCAGCACGTGCACCGGCTCCCCGACGAACGCCTTGTGGGTCGCCCCCGACCCGAGCGCGACCAGGGTGAATGCCTGCCCGGCCGCCACGACGTGGGCGAGATCGCCGGGACTGTGCGTGTCGAGTTCGATCCGCCCGTGCACCCCGTGCACGGCCAGCAGCTCGCCGGTCGCCCGGTAGACGGCCGGGGCCGCGTCGTACCGGATCGAGGCGTAGGGCAGCTCGGCGAGCTCGTCGAGCCGGATCTCCGTGCGGTCGTCGAACCCCAGCCCGTGCCCGACGGCGACGCCCGCCGGCCGGGAGTCGATCCGCCGCTCCCGCAGTCGCGGGTCGTCGGTCCGCCCGTGTACGAAGGCGAGATCCAGATCGCCGCGGGCCACCGCCTTGGCGAGCTCCGAGCTGGGCCCGGGCCGGATCCGCACCGCCAGCGCGGGGTGGGCGGCCCGCAGCCGTGCCAGGTAACCGTCCCGCACGGCCGCGGTGACGTCGGGGGCCATCCCGACCGAGGCGACCGGATGACCGTCGGCGGCGGCGATCTCGCCGGGCAGCGTGTCCACCCGGTGCACGATCTCCCGGGCGCGGGGGAGCAGCGCCCGGCCCGCCTCGGTGAGCGCCATCCCGCGCGCGGACCGGACGAACAGCGGCGTCCCGAGCTCGCGTTCGAGATCGCGGATGCGCCGCGACAGCGGCGAGGCGGCCAGATGCAGCCGGGCCGCGGCCCGGGTCAGGTTCAGCTCGTCGGCGACGGCGATGAAATAGCGCAGGTGGAACAGTTCCACGATCCATGACCCTAGGGGTCACGCCCGGTTCGTGCATCGGTCCTGGCCACAGCACCGGCGTCGCCTTAGCGTGACCGGCATGGGCACACGATCGCTGCGGATCGCGAACGTCTCCGGCTACCTGGGTGACCGGTACACCGCGGTCGACGAGGTGATGGCGGGTGATCCGGTGGACGTCCTGATGGGCGACTACCTGGCCGAGATCACCCTGGCCGCACTGGCCGCCGGCGCCCGGCGCGGCAAGCCGGGCTACGTCGGCTACGCGCTCGACCAGCTCGGCCCGCACCTGCCCGAGATCGCCCGGCGCGGGCTGCGGGTGGTCACCAACGCGGGCGGGTTCGACCCGGCCGGGATGGCCGCCGAGCTGCGCCGCCGGATCGCCGCCGCCGGGGTGACGTTGCGGGTCGCGCACGTCACCGGCGACGGGGTGCTGGATCGGCTGGCCGGCTTCCACGCCGACGGGCACGGCCTGGAGCATCTGGACACCGGTGCCCCGCTCAAGGACTGGGGCGTCGAGCCGATCGCCGCGAACGCCTACCTCGGCGGCTTCGGGATCGCGGCCGCACTCGCGGCGGGTGCCGACATCGTGGTGACCGGCCGGGTCACCGACGCCTCGCTCACCGCGGGCCCGGCGGCCTGGTGGCACGGCCTCACCCCGGACGACCACGACGCGCTGGCCGGCGCCGTCACCGCCGGGCACGTGATCGAGTGCGGCGCGCACGCGACCGGCGGCAACTTCTCCGGGTTCCGCGACGTCCCGGGGATGCTGCGGCCCGGGTTCCCGATCGCCGAGATCGCCGCCGACGGATCGAGCGTGATCACCAAGCACGGCGCCGACGGTGGTGCGGTCACCGTCGACACGGTCACCGCGCAGCTGCTCTACGAGATCCAGGGCCCGCGCTACCTCAATCCGGACGTCACGGTGCACCTGGACACCGTGCGGCTGACCCAGCAGGGCCCGGACCGGGTGGCGATCGGCCCGGTCACCGGCTCCCCGCCACCACCGACCGCGAAGGTCGCGGTGTTCGCACCGATCGGCTACGAGATCTCGACGATGCTGTTCTGCACCGCCCCGGACGTCGAGGCGAAGGTGGCGCTGCTGCGCAGCCAGCTGGCCGATCGGCTGGCGGGCCACGTCGACCAGCTGGAGATCACCCCGCTCGGTGTCGCCGCCGACGATCCGGCCGACCAGTGGGCGGCGACGGTGCCGATCCGGGTGATCGCCACCGCCCGGGACCCGGAGCCGCTGCGCCGCTTCGCCCCGGCCGTCGGCTCGCTGTACCTGCAGGGCTTCCCCGGGTTCCACCACGACGGGCACGCCCCGCGGGCGACCGAGCCCTGGCCCAGGATCGAGTACTGGCCGGCGCTGCTGGAAGCGACGCTGCTCGACGAGCACGTCGTGCTCGACGACGGCACCCGGATCGATCCGCCGCGCCCGACCCGGACCGCAGGCCCGGAGGAGCTCGCCCAGCCGGTGCATCCCGAGCCACCGCTGCCCGAACCCGACGGCGACCCGGTCCAGCTCGGCCGGTTCGTGCACGCCAGGGCAGGCGACAAGGGCGGCAACGCGAACGTCGGGATCTGGGTGAAGGATCCGGCGCACTGGGACTGGCTGCGCGCCACACTGGGCACCGAGCGGGTGGCGACGCTGCTCCCGGAGGCGGGCGGGGCGATCGTCCGGCACGAGTTCCCGCACCTCGGCGCGGTGCACCTGGTGCTGGTCGGGCTGCTCGGCTCGGGCGGCTCGGCGAACCTGCGGGTCGACCAGATCGGCAAGTCCGTGGGCGAGTACCTGCGGGCCAAGCACGTGCCGGGTCCGCGGTGAACGGCCCGACGGGTCTGTCCGGGCGGATCCGGGCCGCCGTCGCACATCCCGCCACCGACGACGCGTTCGACCCGGCCGCCGCCCTGGACGGCCTGCTGGCCGGGACCGGGCTGTCCGCTGCCGATGCCGGCGGCCGGATCGGCTTCGTCGGTGCCGATCCGGTGGTGCCCAGCGCGCTGCGGCTCGGCGGGGGAGCGGCGGTCGCGCTCGCCGCGAAGTCGGTCGGCGTCGCCGCGATCCACCGGGACCGCGGCGGCGACGGCCAGGACGTCACGGTCGACGTCCGCCGCGCCCCGCACCGGCTCTGCCCGTTCTACGACCGGCGCTGGGAGCTGCTCAACGGCTATCCGGCGGCCAGCCCGGCGATCACCTCGCAGGCACTCGGGTTCACCTTCCACGAGACGCGCGACGGCCGCTGGGTGATGCCGCTCAACCCGTACCCGAAGCTGCGGCACGCCGCCGAGACCTTCCTCGGGGCGCCCGAGGCAGGCGTCGCCGACGCGATCCGCCGGTGGGACGCCGCGGACCTGGAGGAGGCCGCGGCCGCCGCCGGGATCGTGCTGCCGATGGCCCGGACCCCGCAGGAGTGGCTCGACACCGCGCAGCACGCCGCGATCGCGGACACACCGCCGATCACGCTGCGCCGGATCGGGGACGCCCCGCCCGAGCCGTTCCCCGGCCGCGACCGGCCCGAGCAGCCGCTGGACGGGCTGCGCGCGCTCGGCATGGGGCACGTGATCGCCGGGGCAGGCACCGGCCGCTCGCTCGCGCTGCACGGCGCCGACGTGCTCAACGTGTGGCGGCCCGACGAGTTCGAGCACGACACCACCTACATCAGCGCGAACGTCGGCGTCCGTTCCTGCACGGTGGACCCGCGCACATCGGGCGGCCGGTCACTGCTGCGCGGGCTGCTCGCCGGGGCCGACGTCTTCCACGCCAACCGGCGGCCCGGCTACCTGGAGTCGATCGGACTGTCGGCGGAGGAGGCGGCGGCCGTCCGGCCCGGGATCGTGCACGCCACGACCACCCTGCACGGCCCGCACGGGCCGTGGGCGGACCGGATCGGCTTCGACCAGTCCGCGGGCACCCTGGTCGGGATGATGACGCTGGAGGGCGGCGGGGGCCGGCCGCGGCTGTCCCCGATCCTGGTCGTCAACGACTACATCGTGTCCTGGCTGGCGGCCGCCGGGATCTGCGCGGCACTGCGCAGGCGCGCCACCGAGGGTGGCTCGTGGGCGGTCGAGGTGTCGCTGGTCCGGGCCGCGCTGTGGATGCTGGAGCTGGGCGTGTTCGATCTCGGCTACGCCAGGGAGATCGCCGGGACCGGCACCGAGCACGCGTACCCCGATCCGGAGACGTTCACCGCGTCCACCCCGCTCGGGCACTACCAGGGCGTCACCGACCAGGTCAGGATGACGGCGACGCCCGGCGGGTACCGCACGGTGCTGGTGCCGCGCGGGTCGTCGCGGCCGGGGTGGCTGCCACACGGCGCCCAGGCGGAGTCACACGGTCCTGTTGTGTGAGGTGCCGTCGACATGGGCCAGGATCCGCCGTGGCCGGATCCGGATCACGCCGGGCGCGGCGTCGCGGAGCGCGCCGCCGGGCACCACGCCCGGCAGCAGCTCGGCGGTCCCGCGCACCTCGACCCAGCGCGGCGACCAGCCCGGACCGTCCCCGGTGTCGTCCACGACGAGCGCGACCCGCTCGTCCCGCCGCACGTTGCGCCATTTCTGGGTGGCCGGGTTGTCGATGCCGCCGACGTCGATCGTGCCGTCCTGGTTCACCAGGTAGCCGACCGGCCGGACCTGTGGGCCCCCGTCCGGCCCGATCGTGGCCAGCCGGGCGAGCCGGCCCGTCCCGCGCAGGTATCCGAGTTCGCTCTCGCTGAAGATGCTCATGGGAGCATCGTCGGAGCTGAACCCGAGGTCAGGTCAAGGGTTTCCGGGACCGTCCCGCCGATCGATCCGGGGGAGCGGGCGGGTCACGTCGGCCGGGCCCCCGTCGGGGGTGTCGGCCGGGCGGACCGGGCGCAGGAACCGGGTCTCCTCCTCGGCGGACGGCGGCACGGTCGCCGCCGCCTGCTCGGACACGGTCCCGGACGCCGCACCGCCGTCGGCATCGGCGGAGCGCGGCTCGACCCGGCGCTCCAGCAGCATGATGCCGATCACGAGCGCGGCGCCGAGCAGCGCGGGGATCAGCATGGCGATCCAGCCCGGGTCCGGGGTGAGCACGCCGCGGGCGTCGTCCTGCCAGGGCCAGAGCGCCCGGAGCGCACCCAGCAGTACCCCGACCATGATCACCATCAGGGTGCGGCGGTGGTGCTCGAGCAGCCACTGCAGCAGCGAGACGAAGGTGCCGAGCCCGACGATCGCGCCGAGCGCGAACACCGCGATGTAGGCGATGTCGAACTCGGCGACCGCGCGCAGGGTCGGCTCGTACAGGCCGAACACCAGCAGCAGGAACGAGCCGGAGAAGCCGGGCAGCACCAGCGCGCAGATCGCGATGGCGGCGGCGAGCCCGACGAGGATGTAGGGCGGCCTGCCGTCACCAGCGGCCGGCGGCAGGCTGCTCACCAGGTAGGTCACCACGAACGCGACGACCACGATCGCCCACTCGCGCCATCCGCGCAGCATCCCGGTGATCCGCAGCGGCACCGCGACCGACGCGGCGACCATGCCGAAGAACACCGCCCGCGCGCCGACCGGATGCGACTCGATCAGGTCGGGCAGCACCCGCGACGCCAGCACGACGGCCAGGATCATCCCGATCGCGACCGGCACCAGCAGGCCCCAGTCCAGGCGCCGCAACTGCTCGCGGGGGCGGACGTCGCCGCCGGCCTGGCCGGGCAGCAGCGCTCGCACCGCGCCCACCAGGTGACCGGCCTGGGCGATCAGCCGCTCGTAGATACCGACGACGAGGGCCATCGTCCCGCCACTGACGCCGGGGATCGTCTCGACGACACCGATCGCCGCGCCACGCGCGAGGTGGACTCCGGACATACGCGACAACACGACGAGTCAGGCTACCGACCGGCATTCGACGACGAATCACTCGGGTGAACAGGACCCGCCCGAGCTGGGCGATGACGACCCGAAACGGCACCGGCCACCGCGCGGCCGGGCCGGACGGGTGAGATGGACACGGGTGAGATCGGCACGGTTGAGATGGACACGGGTGAGATCGGCACGGCCGGGTACCCCCGCCGGGACATCCAGACCCGTCCGGAGAGGACCGCATGACCCGCACGCACCGCACCCGCCCCGATCGTCGCGCGGGTGGCCCGCCACCGTCCGGTGTCCAGGGCGACCGCCGGGAGCTCGCCGCCCGGTTGCACGGCATGGACGGCTCGGGCTACGGCGCCTACAAGGGCCTCGCCGGACGCTGGTCGATCGACGGTGCCGAGCTGGAGATCCGCAAGGTCCAGGCCGACCCGTTCGCGCCGCCGTCCCGGCTGCGGGTCACCGTGCCGGCGGCGACCGCTGCCCTGCCCGCCGAGCTGTACCGGACCCCGGTACGGGCGCGGGCGCTCGGCGGGTTCCTGCTCCGTGCGCTGCGCACCGGTCTGCGCGACACCCCGCTGACGGTCGACGCCGGCGGTCAGGAGGTGCTCGACCGCAGCGCGATCCGGATCGACGCCGACTCCGGCGACGTCGTCGTCGAGCTCGGTGTGCCGCTGCCGGGGCACGGCCGCCGGATCGCCGGGCACGCCGCCGCCCGCACGCTCACCGACGACCTCCCCGATGCCATCGGGAGCGCCCTGACCTGGGAGAACGCCGATCGCGACCGGGCGGTCGAGTTCGTCGAGACGATCGAGGACGCCGGTGCCCTGCGGGACGCGCTGCGAGCCGAGGGCCTGGTCGGGTTCGTCGCCGACGGCGCGGTGCTGCCGCGCGCCTCCGGCATCGACGACCGCCCACTGCCCGACGCCGTGCCGTTCGGGTCCCCGGAGTCGCTGCGGGTCACCCTGAGGACACCGAACCGCGGCCCGGTGACCGGGATGGGGGTCCCCGAGGGCGTCACCCTGATCGTCGGCGGTGGCTACCACGGCAAGTCCACGCTGCTGCGGGCGCTCGAGACCGGGGTGTACGACCACGTCCCCGGCGACGGCCGGGAGCTCGTCGTGACCCGCCGGGACACTGTCTCGGTGCGCGCCGAGGACGAGCGGTCGGTGCAGCGGGTGGACGTCCGCGCCTTCGTCTCCGACCTGCCGTCGGGGCGCCCGACCGACGACTTCTCGACGCCGTCGGCGTCCGGCTCGACCTCGCAGGCCGCCTCGACGATCGAGGCCCTCGAGTCCGGTGCCGACACGCTGCTGGTCGACGAGGACACCTCGGCGACCAACGTGATGATCCGGGACGCCCGGATGCGGGAGCTGATCTCCGCGGAACCGCTGGTGCCGTTCGTCGACCGGGTCCGCCCGCTGCACCGCGACCGCGGGGTGTCCACGGTGCTGGTGATGGGCGGATCGGGGGACTACCTGGATCGGGCCGACACGGTGATCCTGCTGCAGGACTACCGGGTCGACGAGATCACCGACCGGGCCCGCGAGATCGCCGGGGTGGCCCCGGACTCCGCCGACGCCGGGTTCCCCGCGTTCGGGCACCGGATCTTCGATCCGGCGAGCGTCGATCCGCAGGTCCGCGGCCGCCGCAAGGTCACCGCCCGCGGGCGCGGCCGGCTCACCTTCGGTGGCGACGACATCGACCTCTCCGCGGTGTCCCAGCTGGCGGATCCGTCACAGACGAACGGGATCGGCCTCGCGCTGGCGCATCTGGAGCTCGACGGCGGCACCCTCGCCGAGGCGCTGGACCGGTTCGACGCCGACGTCGAACGCGACGGTGCGGCCGCCATCGCGCACGGCTCGCTCGCCGACTTCGCGGTGCCCCGCCGGCACGAGGTCGCCGCGGCCCTCAACCGGCTGCGGACCGCCCGGGTCACCGGCCACCGCCGTACGGACGCGCCGCGGTGACAGCGTGCCCCCGTCGGGTGACAGCCGGAACCACCGGGCCGGCGGGCGCGACCGCTCCGCACGGCGCGGACGTCCGTCCGTGCACCGCCCGAGAGGGGAGCACCCGCATGCGTCACATCGCCACCTTCTGCGGCAGCTGCAACTGCGGCTGCCCCGAGCTGTACGTCGACGACGCCGCCGTCCCGGAGAAGCGGATCGTGATCACCGACGACTTCGGTCAGCGGATCCAGATGAGCGTCGACCAGTTCTCGGATCTGGTGGCCTCGGCCCGCGACGGCGTGCTGGACGAGGTGGTCCCGGCCTGAGGCCCGCTCAGCGCGCCGCGCCCAGCAGTCCGTCCGTCAGCTCGATCAGGCGGTCCCGCAGCGGCGCGGCGCGTTCGGCGAACCCGGCCTGCGCGCGGACGTACCCGGCCCGCCCCTCGGCGGTCTCGATCCGCACCGGATCGAAGCCGTGCGCGGCCAGATCGTAGGGGCTCGCCCGCATGTCCAGCTCGCGCACGTCCGCGGCCAGCTCGAAGCAGTCCGCGACCAGCTCCGAGGGGACCGCCGGGGCCAGCTTGTACGCCCACTTGTAGAGATCCATCGTCGCGTGCAGGCAGCCCGGCTGCTCCAGCTCGATCTGCGTCTCCCGGGTCGGGGTCAGCGTGTTCCGCGGTGCTGCGGCGTCGGTGAAGAACCGGTAGGCGTCGAAGTGCGAGCAGCTGATCCGCTGGGACTCGACGACGGCGTCGGTCCCGGCGCTGCCCAGCCGCAGCGGCACCGCCTCGTGCCGCGGCTGCTCGGTGCGGTAGACCATCGCCCACTCGTGCAGCCCGAAGCAGGCCAGCCGGGGCTCCCGGGACCGGGTCGCGGTGAGCAGCCGGTGCACGAACGCGGCGGTGCCGCGCAGCCGGTCCGGGAGCTCGGCCGGATCGAGCAGCACCCCGCCGGCGGCGCGCCGGTAGCCGGGCCGGTCCAGGAATCGGTCCGCGTCGTCGCCGGTGAGCAGCACCCCCGGGCCCGGGTCCCAGCGCTCCAGCAGCGCCGGCCGGTGCGAGTAGTAGGTGAACAGGAAGTCCCACACCGGATGTGGCTCGCCGCGCCGGCGCCGTTCGCGGTGCGGGCCGGTCCAGGCGGCCACCCGCTGCCGGTGCGCCTGCGCGCGGGCCCGCCAACGCGGCCCGTCCAGCACCAGGGTCGGCTCGGCCACGGTGCCGACGGTACGTCCCCGGTCGTCAGGGCCGGGCGTCCGGGGCGTGCGTGGCGTCCCGGACGGTCCCGACGAACGCCTCGGTGACGTCCTCCAGCGTGACCACCCCGACGGTGCGCTCGCGGTCGTCGACCGCCCGCGCCAGGTGCGACCTGGCATCGCGCATGATCGTCAGCGCCTCCTCCAGCCCGGCGCCGACCGGCACCGCGGCCAGTGCCCGCACCCGCTGCGGCGGGATCGTCGCCGCGTCCGCGTCGGCGAGATCGAGTACGTCCTTGACGTGCAGGTAGCCGGTCAGCCTGCCGTGCGCGCCGCGGACCGGGAACCGGGAGAACCCGGTGCGCCCGACGGCCGCGGTCAACTCGCCGACGGTGGGGGAGCCGTCCAGGCAGACCAGGTCGTCCAGCCCGACGACCAGCCCGTCGACGTCGGCGACGGTGGACTCGGCGGAGGCGAGTGTGCGGCCGATCCGGGCGGACTCGTCGTCGTCGAGCAGGCCCTCGCGGCGCGCGTCGTCGATCATCTCGGAGAGCTCACCGGAGGTGAACGCGGTCTCCAGCTCGTCCTTCGGGGTCACCCCGGCCAGCCGCAGGGTCCCGTTGGCCATCCGGTTGAACAGCTCGACGAACGGCCGCGCGAGCGCGGTCCACGCCAGGAAGGCGGGCACCAGCACGATCGCCGCCCGCTCCGGCCCGGCGATCGCGATGTTCTTCGGCACCATCTCGCCGAGCAGCATGTGCGCGACGACCACCAGCAGCAGCGAGATCCCGAAGGCGATCGGGTAGGCGAGCGCGTCCGGCACGCCGACCACCGCCAGCGGACCGTCGATGAGATGTGCCACCGCGGGCTCGCCGAGCCGGCCGAGCAGCAGCGACGCGATCGTGATGCCCAGCTGGGACGCGGCGAGCATCCGGGACAGGTCGTGCGCCGAGTCCAGCACCGTCCTGGCACCGGTGGACCCGGCCTCGGCCATCGCCTCCAGCCGGTCCTTGCGCGCGGAGATCAGCGCGAACTCGGCGGCGACGAAGAACGCGTTCGCCCCGAGCAGCGCGATCGCCGCGAGCAGCGCCAGCAGATCCCCGGTGGTCATGCCCGCACCCCCCGGTCGTGGGCGAGCCGGATCTCGGCGACCCGGTTGCGGGACCGGCGCAGCACGGTGAGCCGCCAGCCGTCGAGCACCAGCTCGTCGCCCGCGTCGGGGATCCGCCCGAGCCGCGCCAGCACCAGCCCGGCGAGGGTCTCGAACCCGCCGGCCGGCATCCGGAATCCGGTCGCGGCCAGCACCTCGTCGGGCCGCATGAGCCCGGACAGCGCCCAGCCGTCGTCGCCGAGCCGGCGGACCCGGCCCTGCTCGGCGCGGTCGTGCTCGTCGCGGACGTCGCCGACGATCTCCTCGAGCAGGTCCTCCATGGTGACCAGACCGGCGGTGCCGCCGTACTCGTCGACGACGACCGCGGTCTGCAGCCCGGCGGCCCGCAGCCGGGTCATCAGCAGGTCGCCGTCCAGCGAGGACGGCACCGTCTCCACCGGCCGGGCCAGGTCACGTGCCCGGGTGGTCGGGCGGTCCGCCGGCGGCACCGAGAACGCCTGCTTCACGTGCACCAGCCCGAGCGGGACGTCCGGATCGCCGTCGATGACCGGGAACCGGGAGAACCCGGAACGACGGGCCAGCGCCACCAGATCGGACACCGTCTGCTCGGCGTCGATCGTCTCCACCCGCGGCCGCGGTGTCATCAGGTCCTCCGCGGTGCGGTCGGTGAAGCGCAGCGAGCGGTCGAGCAGCGCTGCGGTCGCCGGATCGAGGCTGCCGCTGGCGGCGCTGGCCCGGACCAGCGAGCTCAGCTCGCCCGGCGACCGGGCCGAGCGCAGCTCCTCGGCGGGCTCGACACCGAGCCGCCGGACGATCGCGTTCGCCGCCGCGTTCAGGCCGGTGATCAGCGGCCGGAAGACCGACGCGAACCCGGCCTGCAGCCAGACCACCGCCCGGGCGACCTCCAGCGGGTGCGCGATCGCGAGGTTCTTCGGCACCAGCTCGCCGAACACCATCGACAGCACCGTGGCGACCACCAGCGAGAGCGCGGTCGCCGAGCCCGACGCCCAGCCGCCGGGCAGCCCGATCGCCTCCAGCACCGGCCGGATCAGCCCGGCGATCGCGGGCTCGGCGATGTAGCCGGTGGCCAGGGTGGTCACCGTGATCCCGAGCTGGCAGCCGGAGAGCTGGAACGACAGGCCCGAGTGGGCGCGGCGGACGGCGCGCGTGCGGCGGTCGCCGTCGCGGGCGACGGCGGCCTCGATCCGGCTGCGCTCCAGCGCCGTCAACGAGAACTCCGACGCGACGGAGACGGCGGTCCCGAGGGGCAGCACCGGCACCGCGAGCAGGCCGAGCAACGAGAGCAGGACGGTCACCGAGGACACTCCGGACGGCAGATGCGGGCTGCAACGATGCACGACGATACGGAGCGACCCGCGGCGGCGCGCGACGGAAGCTGCGAGTGATGTCACGCCGTGCGACACCCGGCCGGGGACTAGGTTGGTCAGCCATGACCACGGCGACGACGCCCCAGCCCGCGACATCGGGACGCGATCCCGGCGGGCCGCCCCCGGCCGGTCGCCGCGTGCTCGTGCGGCGGGTCCCGGCCGCGGTCGCGCAGGTGCTGCCGGGCCCGGCCCTGGTCGTCGGGTACGCGCCGGCCCCGGTGGCCCGATGACGGCCGCGGCGTCCGACCCGTCCCCGCAGTACCGCGGGCGCAAACCCTCCGGCCTGGCGAAGGGCAGCGCCTCGCCGTTCGTCGACTTCGACCGCCGGTCGTGGTCACAGCTGGCGTCGTCGACCCGGGTCCCGCTGACCGCCGAGGAGCTCGAGCAGCTGCGCAGCTTCGGCGACTTCGTGGATCTCGACGATGTCCGCGAGGTCTACCTGCCGCTGTCGCGGCTGCTGAACCTGCACGTCGAGGAGGGCGGCCGGCTCTACCGCGCCTATCGGCGGTTCCTCGGCGCGGCCAGCGCCCGGACCCCGTTCGTGATCGGGATCGCCGGCTCGGTGTCGGTCGGCAAGTCGACCACCGCCCGGTTGCTGCGGCTGCTGCTGGCCCGTTCCCCGGAGCACCCGAACGTCCAGCTGGTCACCACCGACGGGTTCCTGCACCCGAACGCCGAGTTGCAGCGGCGCGGCCTGATGGAGCGCAAAGGGTTCCCGGAGTCCTACGACCGCCGCAAGCTGCTGCGGTTCGTCTCGGAGATCAAAGGCGGCCGGCCCGAGGTGACCGCGCCGGTCTACTCGCACCTGGTCTACGACATCGTCCCGGACGCCCAGCTCGTCGTCCGCAGGCCGGACATCCTCATCATCGAGGGACTCAACGTGCTGCAGCCCGCCGTGGCGGGTGCGCTCACGGTGTCCGACTTCATCGACTTCTCGGTCTACGTCGACGCCGCCACCGCGGACGTCCGGCGCTGGTACGTGGAGCGCTTCCTGCGGCTGCGGGGGACCGCCTTCCGGGACCCGCAGTCGTACTTCCGGCGGTACGCCGAGCTCGACCACGACGACGCGGTGGCCCGCGCGGAGACGATCTGGGCCTCGATCAACGCCCCGAACCTGGAGCAGAACATCCTGCCCACCCGGTCCCGGGCCAGCCTGGTGCTGACCAAGGGGGCCGACCACAACGTCACCCGGGTGCGACTGCGCAAGCTCTGAGCAGCGCGTCCGTGCCGGCTGCGATGTTCGCCGCCGAGCAGGTCTCGTCGGTGACGTGCGCCAGCGCCGGATCGCCGGGACCGTAGACGAGCACCGCGCAGTCCCGCTCGCCCCCGCCGAGCCGCCGGGCCAGCACCGAGGCATCGGTGAAGTAGCTGGCGAACTCCGGCTCCGCCCCGCCGTGCCCGAGCTCCCGGGCGGCCCGCGCCGCGTGCGGATCGGCCGGATCGGTGCCGATCGCGGGCAGGTCGATCATCGTGTCGATCCGGACGTCGCCGGCCAGCCCGGCGACGACGGCGCGGGCGGCGTCGGCGTCGAACCCGGGGACCAGGCGCAGGTCCAGTTCCAGCTCGGCGTGGTCGGGCACCAGATTCGGCTGGGTGCCGGCTCGCAGGACACCGGGGTTGCAGGTCACCGGGCCGTGCGTGGAGCCGACCGGCCACCCGTCGTGGTCGTGCAGCCGGGCCGCGGCGCGGGCCAGCGCGACGAGTGCGTTGCGCCCCAGCTCGGGCCGTGAGCCGTGTGCGGAGACCCCGGCGGCGATCAGCCGCAGCCACAGCACGCCCTTGTGGCCGTGCAGCACCCGGTTCGAGGTCGGCTCGGCGACCAGCAGCAGCGGCGACGGTTCGAGACCGGTGAGGGCACGTGCGCCATCGCCCCCGGTCTCCTCGCCGAAGGTGAACACGAGCTGCAGCGGGACCTCGGGTGCGCTGCGCAGCGCGGCCACCGTGATCGCGGCGACGCCGGCCTTCATGTCGGTGGAGCCGCGCCCGCGTAGCCGCCCGTCGACGACGTCGCCGGCGTGCGGATCGAACGACCACCCCGCGGGATCGGCCGGAACGGTGTCCAGATGCCCGGTCAGCGTGGTCGGGGTGCCGTACCCGCGGCGTGCCACCAGGTTCGCCCGTCCGGGCTCGGGCTCGGTCAGCGCGATCGTGAACCCGCCGTCGTCGAGCAGATCGGCGAGCAGGTCGGCGGCGGCGCGTTCACCTCCGCCGCGGGTGTCCAGGGCGACGAGCCGGCCGGCGAGGTCGACGGGATCGTGCACGGGCTCTCTCCTCTCGTTCGGATCACCGACTGTGACACGCGGCAAGGCCGATGCCATTGCTCAGCGTTCGGCTGGCAGGATGTCCGGATGGGAGCTGACTCCGGCGGCGTGACCGTGACCAGCGGGTCCGAGACGCGCGACGACGAGCTCGCGGCCCGGCTGCGACTGGTGGTCGGGCGGCTCAACCGGCGGATCCGGATCGACGGGAGCGAGACGCTGCCCCCGCTGCAGCTCTCCACCCTGGTGACCGTGGAGCAGCACGGACCGTTGCGGCTCTCCGAGCTGGCCCGGCGCGAGGGCGTGACCGCCCCGACGATGTCTCGGGTGCTGTCCTCGCTCGACGAGCAGGGCATGGTGGCGCGGGCGGCCGATCCCTGCGACGCGCGGGGCGTGCTCGTCAGCATCGCCGACACCGGCCAGGCATGTCTGCGGGAGATCCGCAGCCACCGCACCGCGCTGATCGCGCGCCGGCTCGACCGGCTCGACGCCGGCCAGCGGGACGCGCTGGTCACGGCGCTGCCGGCGCTCGAGGCGCTGCTCGTGCCCGACGATGACTGACCGGCAGGTTCAGGCCGGCTCACCGTCGACCGTCACGGTGATCTCCGAGCCGTCGTTCCGGCTGCCGCCCACGATGCAGCGCAGCCCGGCGATCCGGGAGGACTCCGGCAGCGGCTCCGGGTAGTGCCAGAACGCGTCCGCGACCCGCACGCCGGAGGGCAGCTCGGCGTTCTCGTAGGCGGCCTCGCCCTTGTACGGGCACCGGGTCCGGGTGTCGGCCGGCGTCAGGTCCACGGCGATGTCGGCCCGGGGCAGGTACCAGCGGTTGGGCAGTCCGGTCTCGGACAGCACCAGCGGCCGGTGCGACTCGGCGAGCACCGTGCGGGTGCCGTCGGGCGCGGTGTGCGCGACGACGACGTGCCGGCCGGTCGGGCGGACGTCGACCCGGGTGTAGGGGTCGGTGAGGTGCGCGAAGACCTCCTCGTCCTCGTCGTACCAGGCGTCCGCCGCGTTCCAGTAGAGCGCGGCCAGCCCGCGCAGCCAGTCCGCCGCGGGCACCGGCTCCGGGTAGTGCCAGACCGCGTCGGCGACGGTCCGGTCGCCCACCCGCAGCGAGCGGTAGGCGGCGTCGCCCTTGAACGGGCAGTGCGTCGTGTGGTCGCTGGCGACCAGCGCGGACGCGTCCAGGTCGGCCTCGGGGACGTAGAGGACCGGCAGCAGGTTGGACTCGTGCACCAGGAACCCGCGCCGGGTGTCGAGCACGGTCCGGCCGGCCAGTACCGCCCGGACCCGGCGTGGGAACGGGTGCATCAGCAGCTTGTGCGCCGGACCGTCGAGGGCGTAGTTGACCGTGGTCGGCGCGTACGGCGACAACGGTCCGTCGGATCGGGTGAGGCCCACGGCCGTCCTCTCGTCGGATGTCTCCCCACCGAACCAGACGTCCGGGGGCGGGGCCACGCGAGCTCATCGGGATCTCATCGAGCGCTCATCGAGAACTCGTCGAGGACGTGTCGCCATTACCCCGAACAGCGCAACGCATGCAAGGAACCTTTCGATCCTCTTACATGATTGCGAACCCTAATATTGCGGATCGCAACGTGTGTAGCATTCGAAACATGACGGAACGTCCGATTGGCCCGATTGACGACGACATGACCGTTGGCAGTGTCGCCACGGCCGAGCGCGACGACCTCGATGCCGTCGAGCGCTCCAACCGCTCCGAGGACTCCCTGCAGTCGCTGGAGAAGCAGATCACCCTGCTCGTCCGGCGGACGATGGAGTCGGTGTGGGCGCACGGCTACGGCTCGAACGAGGCCGTGGACCGCTACACCTACCCGGTCCTGATGCTGCTCGACGACGAGGGCGCGCTCTCGCTGACCGCCCTGACCGGCAAGCTCGGGGTCAGCAAGCCGACCGCCAGCCGCCAGGTCTCCCGGCTCTCCCGGGCGGGCCTGGTCGAGGTCTCGCCGCACGAGCGTGATCCGCGCTCGGTCAGCGTCGAGCTCACCCCGGCCGGGATGGCCGCCCGCGAGCAGGTCCGGGCCGCGCGCCTGGCACCGCTGCGCGACGTGATCGCGCACTGGCCGGACGCCGACCGCGAGTCGCTCGCCGGTCTGCTCGACCGCTTCAACACCGATCTCGACCTCTACCTGCGCTGATCCCACCCGTCGTCCCCGCCGGTCGCCCCCGGGCACGATGCGCGGACGGTCCGCCGTCCGTGTGATGCCATAGTGGGGGGTCCGGCCGGTCAGCCGTCCGGACCCGGCGGAACCGGCGACGAGGGGTAGGTGCGGGCGTGGACGCGCTGGTGGCACTCGTCGCCGGGGTGCTGAACGGTATCCGGGGTCTCGGGATCCCGGACGTGTGTCCCGGAGACTGGGCGTGGTCGGTCACCGCCCTCGGCGTACTGGCCGGTCTGCTGCCCACCGCGGGCGCGGCGACCGTCGCACTGATCCGCCGCCGGATCGGCTCCGGCTCCTCGTCGGGCTACAACGCCGCCGAGTCGGTGCTGATCGGCGGGATCGGGGTGCTCGCGGCCGGCCTGTTCCCGCTCGCCGTGTTCGTCGGTGCGGGCGAGGTGTTCGCCCGGGCCACCGCGGGTGACCCGGTGGTGCCCGGGCTGAGTGCCGGGGCGACCGACTCGATCCGCGTCACCACCTGCGACATCGTCGGCACCCAGAGCAGCTACCTGGGCCGGGGGAGCGTCGCCGGTGCGATCGGCGGCGGCGACGTCGTCACCTCGGTGACCGCGGTCGTGCTGCTCGGCGTCGTGCCGCTGCTGGCCGTGCTGCTGGTCGCCGTGCAGGCCCGCACCGCGCTGCGCCGCGGGCCGCGCTGGCCCGCCAAGTTCTTCTGGCTCTCGCTGTTCTCGCTGATCGTGCTGACCGCCGCCGTTCCGGCGGGCACCGCGGAGCACCTGTGGGTCGGCATCCTCGGCGGCAGCCTGCTCGGTGTGCTGGTGGTGCCGATGTTCCCGCCGCCGTCGCGGGCCCGGATCGAACGGATCCGGGCCGGTAGGGACGCGCCGCCGGAGCCCCGGTCGGCGCCCCCGGTGGCGGCCGGCTCCTCGCGCACCGGGCGCGGCCCGGGATCGTCGGTGGCCCCGCAGGTGGTGTCCACACCGAGCGTGGCCGAGCGGCTCGCGGAGCGGTTCAGCCGCCGCGAGCCGGAGGCACCGGTCGGGGTGTCGGCGCGAACCGGTGCGCCGTCGGTGGAGCAGGCCACCCCCTACGTCGGCTTCGGGGCGCCGCCCGCCGCGCCACCTGCGGCATCCGGCCGGTCCCGGGGCGCACTCGCTCCCGGTCGCCCGTCCATCGCGCATCCGCCGTCCGCACCGGCGCCGCCGGCATCGGGCCCCGCCGCGCATCCGGCTGCCGGTCCGATGCGCGGCCCCCGGTCCGGCGGGCCCTATCCACCCCCGGTGCCGCCCGGCCCGCCGCCGCGCAGGCCGACCCTGGTCGCGCCGGTAGCGGGCGGTCCGCCGCGGGCGCCGCGGTTCCGGCTGCTCAAGCGGCTCGGCGCGGGCGGCTTCGGCGGCGTCTGGCTGGCCCACGACGCCAAGCTCGGGCACACCGTGGCGGTCAAGTCGGCGCACGCCGCCGATCCGGAGACCGAGGAACGGATCCGCCGCGAGGCGGCCGCGCTGGGGGCGATGCGGCATCCGTGCTGCGTGGAGATCTACGACCTGCTGCACGCCTCCTCCGATCCCGGCCTGCGCGGGATGGACGGGCTGGTGATCGTGATGCAGCACGTGGACGGGATGTCGCTGGGCCAGCTCGTCGCCGAGCGGGGCATCCTCGACGACATCTCCGCCGCCCGGATCTGGACCGGGATCGCCGGCGCGCTGGACACGGCACACCGGTCCGGAGTGCTGCACCGCGACATCAAGCCGGGCAACATCGTCGTCGACCCGCAGGGGCATCCGCATCTGATCGACTTCGGGATCGCCCGCAAGCAGGGCGACTCGACGCTGACCCAGACCGGCTACGTACTCGGCACACCCGACTACCTGGCCCCGGAGACGGCGGCCGGGAAGCCCGCGTCGCCGTCCTCGGACGGGTGGCAGCTGGCCGCGGCGGTGTCGTTCGCGCTGAGCGGGCAGCCGCCCCGCGGTGAGTCCAGCGACGCCGTCGCCGGGCTCCGCGCGGCCGCCGCCGGAGCGAAGCTGACCCACCTGCCCAGCCGGACCGCGCACCTGTCGCTGCTCAAGCAGGCGATGCGCACCGAGCCGCACAAGCGGCCCGAGCTGCGCGCGGTGCAGTCGAAGCTGGACGGGTGGTTGCAGCGCCAGGGCTACCGCTCGGACGGGCCGGTCACCGCGGTCTTCGACCGGCCCTGACACCGGCCCGGGATACGGGCTGGGGAGCTGCGCTGCCTACAGCCAGGCGTCCACGAACAGCCGCACCGCCAGCCCGAGCCCGGCGACCGCGATCACGATCCGCAGCAGCCGGGTCGGCAGCCGGCGCGCCAGCGGCGGACCGAGCCGGGCACCCACCAGCAGGCCCGCCGCCAGCGCGGGCACCGCCGCCCACGCGACGTCACCGAGTATCGCGAACCCGACGGCGGCGATCGCGTTGGCCGCCCAGCTCAGGACGTTCTTCAGGCCGTTGGCCCGCAGCAGCGTGGTGCCGGGCAGCGTGGCCAGCAGCGCCAGCATCAGCACCCCGGCCGCCGCGCCGAAGTAGCCGCCGTACACCGCCACCGCGAACACCCCGACGGCGACGCCCGGGCCGGGTTCCCGGGCCGCGGCGGGGCGCGGCGGCCGCAGCAGCAGCGTCGCCGCGCCCGCGACCAGGAACGGCACGATCCGTTCGAACCCGCCCTCCGGGGTCAGCAGCAGCAGACCGGCCCCGGTCGCGCCGCCGAGCAGCGCCGGAACGACCCAGCGCCGGATCTGCGGGCCCGCCCCGCGCAGCTCCGGGCGCGATCCGGCGACCGAACCGGCGCCCTGGAACAGCATGCAGACGGTGTTGGTGATGTTCGCGGTCGTCGCCGGGAGCCCGACGGCGAGCAGCGCCGGATAGGAGAACAGCGAGGCCAGCCCGGCGACCGCGCCGGTCAGTCCGGCGGCGATCCCGGCCGCGAACAGCAGGAGCAGCTGGGCGGCGGTCACCGGCCGGTGCGGGGGAGCGGTGCAACGGGGTGGATGTCGCGATCCTATCGCCGGGCATCGCAGCCGACCCGGTACCCCGACCGGGTGAGGGCGCGGTCACAGCAGGCGTCACAATGAGGCTGTCGATTCGACGGGACGGAGCGCGACATGGCGGATCTGTGCAGGCCGGGCGCCGTCGTCGCGCTGCTGGTGCTGGCCGCGGGCTGTGCCGCCCCCGCGCTCCCGGCCCCGGCGCCGACTGCCGTCCCGAACGTCGCCGCGGTTCCGGAGGTGGTGACCCCCGGCCCGCCGGAACCTGCTGCCCCGGCCGGGCCTGCCGGCCCGTGCACCGGGGACACCCTGGACGTCTCGGCCACCCCGGTGCGTCCGGACGGCGACGCCGGCGTGCAGGAGCTGATCTTCCGCAACACCGGAGCCGTGGCCTGTGTACTCGACGGCTACCCGGGGGTCTCCTTCGTGGCCGGCAACGAGGGCGCGCCGGTCGGTCCGCGCGCCGCGGTCGAGGGACCCCGGGCCCGGGTACAGCTCGAGCCGGGGCGGGCCGCCACCGCGGCGCTGCGGGTCACGGCCACCGACAGCTATCCGGCGCGGGACTGCGCACCGCAGGAGGTTCGCGGGATCCGGGTCGCGCCGCCCGGCGGGACCGGCGGCCGCTTCGTGCCGCGGCCCGGCCCGGTGTGCTCGGCCGAGCCGGACCAGCCGCAGGCCACCGTGGCCTCCGTGGTCGCCCGCTGACCGACCGGGGCGGCCCCGCGTGCCGGGTGGGTTCAGGCCGGTGCCCGCAGTGCCGGACGCAGCACGGCGAGGGTCCCCACCGCGGCGGCGACCAGCAGGATCCCGATCCCGAGCCGCCAGCCCGGCGTGCCACCACCGGTCAGCGTCCAGCCCAGTGCCACCGCGGCGGGTCCGACCGCGGCGCCGATCGTCCGGACCGTCATCGCGATCCCGCCGGTGGCACCCTCCGCGCCGGCGGGTGCCGCGGCGAGCACCGCGGCGTTCACCGCCGGGTTGAACACCCCGGCGGCGATCCCGAACAGCGCCATCCGCCAGGCCAGCGCGGTCGCGTCGGAGCCGTCACCGAGCGGCAGCAGGACGGCCAGTGCGAGCACGCTGAGCGATCCGCCCGCCACGGTGATCCGCAGCGCCCCGAACCGGTCGGTCAGCCGGCCCGCCACCGGTGAGGTGATTGCCATCGCCGCCACGAACGCCAGCAGCGCCGCGCCGCTCGTGGCCGCTGTCCCGCGGACGACGTCGGTGACGAACCAGGGCACCAGGAACGCGCTCAGCCCGGCACCGAGGGACAGCGTGAGCAGCGCGGCGAGGGTCGCCCCGAACCGGGGCCGCCGGACCAGCTCGACGACGGCGGCGGCCGCCGGGAGCCGGGACCAGCCGGCCAGCAGGGCCACCGCGAGCACTGCTGCCAGCGGCGCCTGCCAGACCGGGCCGGCGCCCTGCTCCAGTGCCAGCAGCAGGGCGGTCACCGCACCGCCGAGCAGCACCGCCTCGGCGAGCACCGACCGGTCCGGCAGCGGCACCCCGCGGACCCGGCGCCGGTCCAGCAGGATCGCGCCGGTCACCACCGCGGCGAGCACGGCGGGGACCTTCACCAGGAACACCGCGCGCCAGCCGACGGCGTCGGCGACCAGGCCACCGATCGGTGCGCCCGCCATCGCACCCACCGTCATGATGGTGATGATCACGCTGATCGCGCTGCCCCGGCGCTCCGGTGCCACCGCCGCGGTCACGATCGGCATGTACACCGCGACCACCAGCGCCCCGGCGATGCCCTGCAGCACCCGGGCGCCGATCAGCACCGCGAAGGTGGGCGCCAGGACCGTCGCCGCCGTCCCCAGCAGCAGCCCGGCCTGGGCGATCAGGAACACCGGCCGGGGATCGGCCCGGTCACCCCACCGTCCGGCCGGGATGCCCAGCGCGGCCATCGGGACGGTGTAGGCGAGCATCACCCACGCCGTCGCACCGGGACCGACGCCCATCCCGGAGCCGATCCCGGGCAGTGCGACCGCGGCGATGGTGATCTCCGAGGTCACCGCGAGCATCGCCAGCCCGAGTGCGACGACCGCGCCCCACCGGGTGCGGACCGGTGCCGTCTCCGGCGCGTTCACGCGAGCGCACCGTGCCGGGCGCGGGCGTCGCGCAGGGCCCGTCCCCACCACACGAGCTGGCCGGCGAGCAGCTGCGCGGCCTGCGCGGCGGAACCGTCGTCGGTGAGTGCACCGTCGTCGTCGAACAGGGTCCAGTAGTCCGGCAGGCTGACCGCGTCCCGCACGGGTGCCCCGTGCAGCTCGACGAACACGGTCCGCAGGTGCTCGACCGCCCGGATGCCCCCGGAGCGTCCGCCGTAGCTGACGAACCCGACCGGCTTGGCGGCCCATTCGGAGTGGAACGCGTCGATCGCGATCTTCAGACCGGCCGGGTAGGAGTGGTTGTACTCCGGTGTGACCACGACGAACGCGTCCGCGGCGGCGAGCCGGGCTCCCAGGTCCGGATCGGGATCCCGGTCCATCCGGGGTGCCAGATCGGACCCGAGCAGGTCCACGACGTCGACGACGACGTCGTCCCGCCCGGTGATCTCACCGGTGAACCAGCGCGCGACGGTCGGCCCGTACCGGCCGGCGCGCACGCTCCCGATGATCACCGCGAGCCGGACCGGATCGGCCGGTCCGGTGCCGGTCGAGGTGCCTGCGTCGGCTGGAGTGGCTGAGTTTGCTGGGGTGGTCGAGGTGCGGGTCATGACTGCTCCCGTAGGGGGTCGGCGGGTGGCTTCTCCACCCGGCCCGACAGACGCTAGGAGCTGTAGTTCACTTCAGGTCAAGGTCAGGCCGGCGCGTGCAGGGCGAACCACAGCTCGGCCCGGACGCCGGGGGAGTCGAGATCGCGCCCCAGCAGCGCACCGGCCTTCTCGATCCGGGACCGGAGCGTGTGCCGGTGCACGCCCAGGCGGGCCGCCGCCGGATCCCACTGCCCGTGGTGGGCGAGCCACTCGCGCAGCGAGGCGACCAGGTCACCGCGGCGCTCGATGTCGTGGCGCACCAGCGGGGCGAGCACCGACTCGGCGAACGCGGCGGCGTCCTCCGGGATCACCAGCGCGGAGAGCCCGCTGCCCGCCAGGTCGGCGAACCGGATCACCGCCCGGTCCCGGCGCTCGGCGGCGTCCAGCGCCCGCCCGGCCTCCCGCAGCGCCCGACCGAGACCGGACACCGGCGCCGGATCGGAGATCCCGGCCCGGACGCCGCGGGCCCGCGCGGCGAGGCTCAGCACCGGCTCCACCGCGTCCGCACCGACGACGATGGCGACCTGTCCGTCGAGCTCGGCGTGGAACCCGACCGCGGCCCGCTCGAGCGCGTCGACCAGCACGTCGAGCCGGCCCGCCGCGGGCCGCCCGCCGAGCGCGATCGCGACCAGGTCGCCGTCCGGCAGCGGGCCCCAGGTGTCGGCCAGCACCTGATCGGCGCCGCAGTCCGGCAGCGTGGCCAGGGTCCGCAGCACGGCGGTACGCAGCCGCTGCTCGGCCCGCCCGGCCGCGGCGCCGCGCGCGTGCGCCAGGGTCAGCACCGACACCGCCGAACCGATCACCTGCCGGTCGACCGGGCTGAACAGCCGGTTCCGCCCGACCACGAGCACCGCAGGCCCGATCAACCGGACCGGCTGCAGCACGACCTGCCCGCCGCCGGCCGCCACCGTGACGCTCGACGGGCCGGAGTGCTCGCGCACCCGGGTGATCTCACCGGCCAGTGCGACCGCCCGCCGGGACGCCTGGCGGGGCGCGGCGTGCCGGACCCGGTCGTCGGCGTCGGAGACCAGCACCCACGCCTCCAGCCGCTCGGCGAGCCGGTCCAGCACCCGCCCGGTGCTCTCGGCCCGGTCGTCGCCCAGCGCGGCCGCGGTCAATGCCCGCTGCGCCTCGTCGGTGCGCACCACCTCGGCGTACCGCTCGGCCGCCCGGGCCTCGGTCACCGCCCTGGTCAGCGCCAGGAACGGGGTCCGCTCGGGCACCTCGATCAGCGGCAGCCCCTCGTGCTCGCAGGCAGCGGCGACCGCCGGGAGATGCTCGTCGTGCCCGAGCCCGGTGCCGAAGCCGAGCGCCGCCAGCCCGTGCACGGCGACCCGCCGGACGTAGGCGGCCGGATCGATGGCCGGGCCCAGCCCGGTGGTCAGCAACAGTTCGCCGCCGTCGAGGTACGGCGTGGGGTCGGGCAACTCGGAAGAGTGCACCCAGGAGATACGACGATCCAGATCCGCGGCGGGACACGCGGGCCGCAGACCGAGGTTGCGGTCGGTACACAGATCGCGCAAGGTGACCGGCACGGCTCCCCCTGACAGGTTGGAGTGTCACGGAATCTCAACTGGACAGTTCGTACACTACCGCGAGCCGGTGTCGTGGATCACGCTGTCCGGCACGGATCGTCGTCGAAGGGAAGTTCGAGCGTGACCACCACCGCGCCGCGTTACGTCGGGACGAGCCTGCCCCGCAAGGAGGACCCGGCACTGTTGACCGGCCGGGCTACCTGGACCGATGACATCGCCCCCGCGGGGACGCTGCACCTGGCCGTCGTCCGCAGCCCGCTCCCACACGCCAAGATCGTCTCGATCGAGACCGCCGCCGCACTCGAGCAGGAGGGCGTCCGGGCGGTCTACACCGCCGAGGACATCGATCACGAGTTCCTCGCCGGCATCCCGTGCGGATGGCCGGTCACCGAGGACATCAAGATCCCGGACCACCGTCCGCTGGCCCGCGGCGAGGTGAACCACGTCGGCGACGGCGTCGCCGTGGTGCTGGCCACCAGCGCCCGGGCCGCCCGGGACGCCGCGGATCTGGTCGATGTCGAGTACGACGAGCTGCCCGCCGTCGTCGACATGGCCGACTCGCTGGCCGAGGGTGCCCCGCTGGTGCACGAGGAGCTGGGCACCAACCACTGCTACACCTGGCCGCTGGCCACCGGCGACGTCGACGCCGCGTTCGCCGAGGCCGACGTCGTGGTGTCCGGGCAGTACCTGCAGCAGCGGCTGATCCCGTCGCCGATGGAGCCGCGCGCCGTGGTCTGTGTGCCGGATCAGGTCGGTGGCGGCTTCACCGTCTACACCGCCACCCAGGTCCCGCACTTCGTCCGGGACATCCTGTCCGCGGTCACCGGGATCGCCGACACCAAGATCCGGGTCATCGCCCCGGACGTCGGCGGCGGTTTCGGCGCCAAGCTCAACGTCTACGCCGAGGAGTTCCTGGCGCTGGTACTGGCCCGCAAGCTCGGCGCGCCGGTCAAGTGGACCGAGACCCGCTCCGAGCACCACCAGGCCACCACGCACGGCCGGGGCCAGATCCAGGACATCTCGATCGCCGCCACCTCCGAGGGCAAGATCCTCGGGATGAAGGTGGAGCTGCTCGCCGACATGGGCGCCTACCTGCAGCTGCTGACCCCGGGCATCGCCGTGTTCGGTGCCTTCACCTTCTGCGGGCTCTACGACTTCGGCAGCTACTCCTTCACCTGCCGCGGCGTGTTCACCAACCTGACGCCCACCGACGCCTACCGCGGCGCCGGCCGCTCCGAGGCCGCCTACGGCCACGAGCGGATCATGGACGACCTGGCCCGCGAGCTGGGGATGGACGCCGCCGAGCTGCGGCTGCGCAACCTGCACCCGAAGTTCGACGAGCCGCGCACCGTGCCGTCCGGCGTCCAGTACGACTCCGGCGACTACGAGACCTGCATGCGCAAGGCGATGGAGCTCGCCGACTACGACGCGCTGCGCGAGGAGCAGCGCAAGCGCCGCGAGTCCGGTGACCCGGTCCAGCTCGGCATCGGGTTCGGCAACTTCACCGAGTCCGGCGGGCTGTCGCCGTCGAAGGTGGCGGCCGGGGTGCGGCTGCAGTCCGGCGGCTGGGAGCAGTCCACCGTCCGGATGACGACCAGCGGCAAGGTCGAGGTCATCACCGGCACCTCGCCGCACGGCCAGGGGCACGAGACCGCCTGGTCGCAGATCGTCGCCGACCGGCTCGGCGTGCACCCCGACGACGTCGAGGTGCTGCACGGCGACACCCTGATCGCGCCGTTCGGCCGCGACACCTACGGCTCGCGGAGCCTGTCGGTCGGCGGCACCGCGGTCCACCTGGCGGCGGGCAAGGTGCTGGACAAGGCGATGCTGATCGCCGCGCACCTGCTGGAGGCCGACGAGAAGGACCTCGAGTTCGAGGGCGGCAAGTTCCAGGTCGTCGGGACGGCCGGGCCGTCGGTGACGATCCAGGAGGTCGCCGGTGCCGCGTCGCTGGCGGCGAACCTGCCCGAGGGCATGGAGCCGAACCTGACCGCGGACTCGGCCTTCGACCCGCCGAACTTCACCTGGCCGTTCGGCACGCACATCTGCGTGACCGAGGTCGACACCGAGACCGGCTTCACCCGGATCCGCCGCTACGTCGCCGTCGACGACTGCGGGGTGGTGGTGAACCCGACGATCGTGGAGGGCCAGCTGCACGGCGGTATCGCGCAGGGCATCGGCCAGGCGCTCTACGAGCACGCCACGTTCGACGACGCGGGCAACCCGACCGCGGGCAACCTGGCGTCCTACACCGTGCCGTCGGCGACCGACCTGCCGAACTTCGAGCTGGAGCAGACCGTCACCCCGTCGCCGACGAACCCGATGGGGGTCAAGGGGATCGGCGAGTCCGGCGCGATCGGCTCGTCGCCTGCGGTGGTGAACTCGGTGATCGACGCCGTCTCGCACCTCGGGGTCACCCACGTCGACATGCCCGCCACGCCGCAGGCCGTCTGGCGGGCGATCATGCAGGCGAACCAGCAGACTGCCTGAACCCGTAGGAGAGGAGGCCGGAACATGGTGGCCATCAACTGCGACATGGGCGAGTCGTTCTCGATCTACCACTGCGGCGACGACGAGGGGCTGATGCCGTTCGTGACCGTCGCCAACGTGGCGTGCGGGTTCCACGCGTCCGATCCCCGGGTGATGACCCGGACCGTGAAGCTCGCGAAGCGGCACGGGGTGAAGGTCGGTGCGCACCCGTCACTGCCCGACCGCGAGGGCTTCGGCCGTCGCGAGATGAAGATGGACCGTGAGGAACTGACCGCAGCCGTCGTCTACCAGATCGGCGCGCTGTCGGGATTCCTGCGCGCCGAGGGCATGGAGCTCAACCACGTGAAGGTGCACGGGTCGCTCTACGGGATGTCCTCCCGTGATCCGGAGGTGGCGCAGGCGATCGCGGACGCCGCCGACGTGTTCGGCGCGCCCCTGATGGGGATGGTCGGCACCGTGCACGAGCAGGTGTGGGGGGACCGCGGCGCCGGATTCATCGCCGAGTACTACGCCGATCTCGACTACCGCGACGACGGCTCGCTGATCATCACCCGGGAGCACCAGGCGTTCGACCCGGTGCGGTCCGCGGAGCGCGCGCTGCGCGCCGTCACCGAGGGCAAGGCGACCTCGGAGAACGGCAAGGAGCTCACCGTGCGCGCGGACTCGGTCTGCGTGCACTCCGACACCCCGAACGCGGTGGAGCTGGCCCAGGCCGTCAACACCGCGCTGAAGCCCCACCTGAGCTGAGGAGTTTGTACGTGCCCCGACACGAGGTCGTCTCCCCGATCCCCGGCGTCTTCTACCGCCGGCCCGATCCCGACAGCCCGGCGTTCGCCGAGGACGGCAGCACCGTCACCGACGACCAGACGGTCGGCCTGGTCGAGGTCATGAAGTCGTTCCACCAGATCCAGGCCGGGGCGTCCGGCACACTCGTCGAGTTCCTGGTCGGCGACGAGGACGAGGTGGACGCCGGCCAGCCCGTGGCGGTCGTCGAGATCGGCTGAGGGGCGCTGATGAAAAAGCTGCTCGTCGCCAACCGCGGTGAGATCGCCGTCCGGATCATCCGGGCCGCACGCGACCTGGGGATCCGCACGGTCGCCGTGGCCTCGAAGGCGGACGCCGACGCGCTGCACACCCGGCTGGCCGACTCGTGTGTCGAGATCGGGCCGTCGCCGGCGTCCAAGTCCTACCTGGTGACCGAGGCGATCCTGGCCGCGGCGAAGGAGACCGGTGCCGACGCGGTGCACCCGGGTTACGGGTTCCTGTCCGAGCGGGCCGCGTTCGCCACCGCCGTCGCCGACGCCGGGCTGACCTTCGTCGGCCCGGCCGGCTCGGTGATCGAGAAGATGGGCGACAAGGTCGCCGCACGGGAGGTCGCCCGGGCCGCGGGCGTGCCGACCGTGCCGGGCACCCCCGGCGGGGTGGACGGTGTCGACGCCGCCGTCGAGGCGGCCCGCCACACCGGCTACCCGGTGATGCTCAAGGCCGCCGCCGGCGGCGGCGGGCGCGGCATCCGGGTCGTGCACGACGAGGACGGTCTGCGCACCGCGTTCGGGCAGGCGTCCACCGAGGCGCAGAAGGCGTTCGGCGACGGCACCATGTACCTGGAGCGGTTCGTCGAGCGGGCCCGGCACGTCGAGGTCCAGGTGCTCGGCGACGGCTCCGACGCGGTGCACCTGTTCGAGCGGGAGTGCTCGCTGCAGCGGCGCCGGCAGAAGGTCGTCGAGGAGGCGGTGTCCCCGGGCATCTCCGAGGCCACCCGGGACGCCATGACCAGCGCCGCGGTGAACCTGTGCCGGGAGGTCGGCTACACCTCGGCGGGCACCGTCGAGTTCCTGGTCGACGACGCCGGCGGCGATTTCTTCTTCATCGAGATGAACACCCGGATCCAGGTCGAGCACCCGACGACCGAGCTGGTCACCGGCATCGACCTGGTCGCCGAGCAGCTCCGGATCGCGGCCGGCGAGCCGCTGCGCCACAGCCAGGAGCAGATCGAGCGGCGCGGGCACGCGATCGAGTACCGGGTCAACGCCGAGGACCCGACCAAGGACTTCATGCCACAGCCGGGCTCGGTCGGGCGGATCACGCTGCCCTCCGGGCCGTGGGTCCGCTGCGACACCTGGCTCGAGCCGGACGGCACCGTCCCGCCCTACTACGACTCGCTGCTGGCGAAGGTCGTCGTCTGGGGTGCCGACCGGGAGGAGGCGCTCGCCCGTTCCCGGCGCGCGCTGGATGAGTTCACCGTCGCCGGCATCCCGACCACCGTCGGGCTGCTGCGTGAGCTGGTCGACGAGCCGTGGGTCGGCTCGGCCGACTTCCACACCGGAACCCTCGAACAGTGGCTGGCCGAACGGAAGGAGACCTCATGAGCGCCCGCTACAGCTGGGGCGGCGACGAGTTCGTGTTCGTCGAGCTGGCCGAGGAGATGAGCCTGCAGGCCAACTTCAAGGCCGTCGCGATCACCAACCTGCTGCAGGAGGAGCGGCCGGACGGGATCCTGGAGATCTGCCCGGCGAACGCGTCCTACCAGGTGCGTTACGACCCCGACGTGCTGGAGCCGCACGGGTTCCTGGAGCACCTCAAGTCGCTCGAGGCGCGGGTCGGTGACGCGCTGGGTGTCACCCTGAACTGCCGGGTCGTCGACATCCCGGTGCTCTACCAGGACCCGTGGACCACCGAGACGCTGATGCGTTTCCGGGACCGGCACCAGGACCCGGACGCCACCGACATCGAGTACGCGGCCCGGATCAACGGCTACGCGGGCGTCGACGAGTTCATCGCGGCGCACTCGGGCTCACCGTGGTTCACCTCGATGGTCGGGTTCGTGGCGGGGCTGCCGTTCAAGTACCAGATGGTGCCCCGGGAGCGGCAGATCGTGGTTCCCAAGTACCTGCGGCCGCGTACCGACACCCCGAAGCAGACGGTCGGCTACGGCGGCTGCTTCTCCTGCATCTACTCGGTGCGCGGGGCCGGCGGCTACCAGATGTTCGGCATCACCCCGGCGCCGATCTACGACCCGCGTCAGACGAAGCCGGACTTCACCGACCACAAGGTGTTCATGCGGCCCGGTGACATGGTCAAGTTCCGGCCGATCGACCGGGACGAGTACGACGACGCGCAGGCGAAGGCCGAGGCGGGGGAGTACCGGATCACCGCCCGGCCGGTGGAGTTCGACCTGCAGCCGTTCCTGGACGACCCGGACGGCTACAACAAGCGCCTGCTGGAGGTCCTGACGTGAGCGCGACGACGTCGATCGAGGTCCGCAAGCCCGGCCTGTCCACCACGGTGCAGGACGGCGGCCGGTCGGGCTACTACCACCTGGGCATCCCGCCGTCGGGCGCGCTGGACCAGTACTCGCTCGCCGCGGCGAACGCGCTGGTCGGCAACTCGCCGGACGACGCGGTGCTCGAGATCGTCTACATGGGACCGGAGCTGCGGTTCACCGGCCCGGCCGTGGTCGCCGTGACCGGTGCGACGATCGCGCCGCGGGTGAACGGGGAGACCCGCCCGCAGTGGGAGTCGTTCGCCGTCGCCGAGGGCGACGTGCTCGACTTCGACTACCTCAAGTCCGGCGCGCGGGCCTACCTCGCGGTGTCCGGCGGGCTGGACACCCGGGTCGACCTGGGCAGCCGGTCCACCTATGTGATCGGCTCGCTGGGCGGGGTGGACGGTCGCCCGATCGCCGAGGGCGACGTGCTGCCGGTCGGCTCCGGCGGCTCCGGCCGGGCCGGGCTGGTGGTTCCCGACGACCTGCGGTCGTCGACGTCGAAGGACGTCGAGGTGCGGGTCGTGATGGGGCTCTACGACCACCGGCTCACCGACAACGGGCGCGCGACGTTCCTGGACACGACGTGGACGCTGACGCCCGTCGCGGACCGGATGGGGTTCCGCTACGCCGGTGGCCGGCTGGAGACGGTGGACCGGGAGCCGCCGTTCGGTGCCGGACAGGACCCGTCGAACATCGTGGACTCGCCGTACCCGATCGGCTCGATCCAGGTGCCGGGCGGCGTGGAGCCGATCATCCTGCACCGCGACGCGGTGTCCGGTGGCGGCTACATGATGGTGGCGACGGTGATCTCCGGCGATCTCGACATCGTCGCGCAGTCGGCGCCGCGGACCCGAACCCGCTTCGTCGAGGTCGACCTGGAGACCGCGCTGGGGCTGCGCGCCGAGCGGAAGGACCGCCTCGCCCGGCTGTACGCCTCACTCACCTGACGGCCCGGTGCCGCCGAACCGGTGTATGTGACTCATCCGTTCGGGGTGGCCTAACGCGAACATCTGGTCCAGACTCGACGCTCGGTCGTACCGGAACATCGCGGGGAGGCGGTCGGCACACATGGGCAGGCATCGGAGGACGGCGGGCGCGAGCCTGACCCGGAAGATCCTCGCGGTCGCGATCCCCACGCTCGGTGCGGTCGCGCTGGCCGCGGTCGTGGTGGTCGGTGCCGGCGCGGACCGGCTCGCGAGCCGCTCCTCGGAGCCGGACGCGTCAGCGCCCGATCCGGGGGCGGCCGCGGCCACCCCGCCGCTGCGGCCCGCTGCGCCCGACGCCACGGGCGCACCGGCTCGCACGGTCGACTCCCGGGTCGCGGCCGCGCCCGCACTCGCCGCCGGGGAGGCAGCCGGAGCCGCCGCGACCGCTCCGGGTGCCCGGGGCCCGGCCCTCTGGGGCGCGGCGTCGGCTCCGGGGCCGGTGGGGGCGGGCGCGGCCATGTTCCGGGCGGCAGGTTCTTCCGGCTCGGTCGGCCCATTCGGTTCGGTCGGGCCTGTCGCTTCGGGTACCGCCGGCGCCAGCCCTGCCGGTTCGGGTTCCGCCGGTTCCAGCCCTGCCGGTGCCGCGCCGGGTACCGCGCGTCCGGGGGCCGGTGGGCCGGGGAGCGGCGCGACTCCGGTCCGGCCGGTGCCTCAGCCCGCCCCTGAGCCTGCTGCGGCCGCGCCGGTCGTCCCCCAGCAGCGTTCGGCCGAGCCGCAGCCGCCGCGCAGCACCACCCCGCAGCAGCGCTCCATCGGGCCCGCATCGCCGCGCAGCACCGACCCACGCAGCAGCACCCCGCAGCAGCGCCCCGCCGGGCCGGCATCCCCGCGCAGTACGGCGCCCCAGCAGCGCTCGGCCGAGCCGGCATCCCCGCGCGGCACCGCCCCACGGAGCACCGCCCCGCGCAGCACGACCCCTCAGCAGCGTTCCGTCGAGCCGGCATCCCCGCGCAGCGCCACTCCGCA
This sequence comes from Pseudonocardia autotrophica, assembly GCF_003945385.1. Lineage (NCBI taxonomy): Bacteria > Bacillati > Actinomycetota > Actinomycetes > Pseudonocardiales > Pseudonocardiaceae > Pseudonocardia > Pseudonocardia autotrophica. Next base: position 3,631,505 of record NZ_AP018920.1, on the reverse strand, counting down.
CAGCACCACTCCGCGCGGTGCCGCCCCGCAGCAGCGCTCCGCCGAACCGGCCTCCCCGGACACCGCCGACCCGGTCGGCACCGCCCCGCGCAGCACCGTTCCCCAGCAACGCTCGGACAGCCCGGACCGGGACACCCGCGACGAGGCTCGGCAGAGCGCCCGCGGCGACGCCGAGGGCGACGCTCTGCAGCGACTCCGGACGAAGGTGCAGGAGTCCCAGCAGGCCCAGGAGTCCCAGGACTCGGACGCGCGGACCGCGGGCCCGGCGCTCTCCCAGATCCCGGACTGACCCGGACGGACACCTCACCCACCCGTTCGGCGCATGACCGGGGCGCACCCCGACGGGCATGGTCAGCACCATGACTGGTCCGAACGGCCCTATCGGCTGCTGCTGATGGCCGCACGCCATCGCATGCCCGAGCCGCCGCCGGCGGACGGTTCGACGCCTTGGACCGGGTCCGCCCGGCCGCCCCGCGGACCGGGCCGCCGGTCCGGCGGGCTGCGGACCGTCCTGATCGGTGGCGTGCCGCTGCTCCTCGTGACCGTCGCCGCCGTCGCGAGCCTGCTCGTCGGCCGGGCCGCACCGGCCGACGAGCGGATGGGCGACGGGGTGCCGATCCCGACCTTCACCGACCGGCCGCCGGCCGTGGCGTCCGGCCCGGAGCGGACGCCACCGGCACCCCGCACCACCACGCCCCGCACCACGGCACCCCGCGGGGCCGTGCTCGGCGACGTCGTCCTGACCGGTGACGGAGCCGCCCGCGCCGCGGGTGACGCCGCACAGGCGGTCACCGCGCGGGTCGCCGCGCAGGAGCGCGCGGCACAACAGGCCCGGCAGGCACAGCAGGCCCGGGAACGGGCCGCGCAGCTGGAGCGACGGGCGGCGCAGGAGGAACTCCGCCGGGAGCGGGCCCGCACTACCGCGGCGCCGCCCCCGCCGCCCCCACCGGCGGCACCACCCGCCGAACCGGCCGAGCCCGCTCCGGAGCCGCCCGCCCCGGCCACGCCGCAGGACGGGGCGTCTCCGGCCGGTGCCGCACCCGCGGACCCGGCGGGGGAGCGGACCGGGGCCACCGGAGAGTGAACAGCCATCCGGGCGGTCGCGGTCCGGCCGCCCACAGGCCATCATCGGAGCAGCCGTTGAGCTGTTCGGAACAGCCGGAGGGGCGCTGATGGGCGGACGTCATCGGGTGCATCGGGTACGCCGTGCGCCGTCCCGCCGCGCCTGTCTCGACGCACTGCCGGTCGTCGTCGCGATCGCCGCGGTGGTCGCCGTGGTGGCGGTGATCGTCGGCAGCGGGGCGCTCGACCGCGGCACGGCATCCCTGACGCAGCAGGCGTCCGGTGCGGTCCCGGTGGCGGCGGCCCCGCGTACCGCGCCGGTGCTCGAACTCCCGGCCACCGACGCCGTCGCCACCGCCGCGGGCGACGCGCTCCGCGCCGCGGCCCGCCAGGACCGCCCGGCACCGGGTCCGGTCGCCGGCTGCGACCTCGACGGCCCGCCCCGGTTCGACGATCCGGCCGACCCGAACCGGATCACCGACCGGGACTGCGGTTACCGCGATGACCAGGGCCGGGAGCGGTCCCGCGACCCCTGGATCGACGCCCAGCTCCTCGACGCGGCCGGGAACTGATCCGCCGTCGGTGTTTCGCCCCGGACCGTTCTGGATACGAAGATCGGGAACGGGACGGGAGGCGATCACGATGACCGGACGGCATCGACGAACACTCACCACACCGGGCCGTCGTGCCCTGATCGGCACGGCTCCGCTGATCGGCGGCGCCGGTGTGGCCGCCGGCCTGCTGGTCGGTGCCACGCCGGGAGTCGAGCCGGCCCCGACTCCGGCCGCGGCGTCGCTGCCGGTCGCCGAGGCCGAGCCGGTGGCGGCGGAGGCCGCGCCCGGCGAACCCGCCCCGGCTGCCACGGCGGCTCCCGTGGCAGCCGACACGACGGCTGCCACGACGACTGTCACGACGACACAGCCGCCGGTCGGCTCGGGGACCCTCCCGGGCCGCGGGGAGCTGCTGATGGACGCGGTCGCGGGAGCCCGCGACGCCGCACAGGCCCGGCAGTCGGCGGACGAGCGCGATGCCGCCGAGGTGAGCACGATCGCCGATCAGCTGCGCGTGCAGGCCGAGGAGCGAGCCGAGCAGGCCCGTGCCGCCGGAGACGCCGAGGTCGCCGCCTACTACGACGCCGAGGCGCAGCAGCAGCGCACGGCCGGCTCGTCGCGCCACGTCGTCCCGGCGCCGCTCGACGCCGACGATCCCGTCGCGGACCCGGGCGCCACCTGCTCGTCGTCGGACCTGCTGGAGCTGGGACCGATCGCGATGGCCGGTCCGGACGACCCGAACTGCGCGCTGGACCCGTGGATCGCCGGACAGATCGAGGACGGCCTGGACCGGGTCCGCTGAGCCGCTAGCCGAGCACGGTGAGCCCGAGCGCGCCACAGATCGCGGCCGCCTGACCGGGGGAGACGACCGCGCCCCGCAACTCGCGCGGGGTGTCCGGGGTGATCTCGCCCAGGTCGCTGGTCCGCAGGTCGGCCTGGTCCAGCCGGGCGGCCCGCAGCACGGTCCCGCGCAGCCGGCACCGGTCGAAGACCACCGTCCGCAGGTCCGCGCCGGAGAGATCGGCCTCGGACAGGTCGCACTCGGAGACCCGCAGCCCGCGCAGCGCCAGATCCCCGAGATCCGCCAGCTGCAGATTGCACCCGGTCAGCACGAACGACGCCGCCAGGCCACGGACGCCGCGCAGCACCGTCCCCAGCATCCGGCAGTCGTCGAACCGGGTGTCGCCCAGCAACGCACCCGCGAGCCGGGCACGCGACAGGTCGACCGCGCTCAGTACGGCGTCGGTCAGGTCGGCCTCCCGCAGATCGGCCCCCGCCAGCGAGGTACCCGAGATCCGGGCCCGGTCCAGTCGCGCACCACGCAGATCGGCCCCGGCAAGCGAGCCGCCGCGCAACTGCAGGCCGGCGAGATCGACCTCCCGCAGGTCACACTCCGCCAGATCGGGATCGTGCACCGGTTCCCCGGCCCGGACGGCGGCGATGAGTATCTCGGCGGTCGTCACCCGGGCAGCCTGGCACGGCCCACCGACCGTTCCGCCGGTCAGGTGGCCGGCGGGGCGTCCGGCCCGACCGGGAAGCAGCGGACCGGCTCGGCGTTCGCCGGGTCGAGCGCGTTGGTGATGTGCTGCAGCGTCACCGGGTCGAACGCGACGGCCAGGTGCTCGGCCAGGTTCGCCGGGCACCCCTCCTGCAGGACGATGTTCGTCGCCCCGTCCATCAACCCGGACGTGTACGGGACCACCAGCTCGTCGTACCGGGTGAGGATCATCGTGTAGGTGACGCCGTCCACCCGCGGCCCGCCGCCGGAGTTCATCTCGGCGAGGAAGTCCGAGCCGCGCAGGACCTGCCGGCAGGCGGCGCACAACGGGTCGAGGGCGAGCCCGACCGCGGGTCCCAGCCCGAGCTGCTCACCGGTGCGGTTGAGGAAGGCCAGCCCGGCGGTCTCGGTGCCGTCCCACAACGGCGTGAGGCCGACGTAGCGGTCGACGACCGCGGCACCGCCGAGGAACTTCACCCAGTGGTTCGGCATCAGCGAACCCTCGGAGTGACCGACGATGTCCACCTTCTCCGCGCCGGTCGCGTCCAGCACCCGGTCGACGAACGTCGCCAGCTCCTGCGCGCTCTCCTCGATGGGTGCCAGACCGCCGACCTGGGTCAGCGGCGGCGGGGTGAGCGGGTTGCGGCCGTAGGTCAGCGAGAACACGCAGTGCCCGCGCTCCGCCAGCTGCGGCGCGATGTACGCCCAGTTGTTCGCCTGGTTCGCCGTCAGCCCGTGCACCAGCACGACCGGGTTCGGGAGCTCGTCGGTCGGCGTGCAGTCCCAGTCGTTGGAGCCGGGCGGGGAGGGAACGAGCAGCTCCGGGAGCTGCGCCGGAGCCGGCGCGGGCGCCGCCTGGGCCGCCTGTACGGGGGTCACCATGGCCGCCCCGACCACCAGGGTCGCCAGTGCGATCGACGCGATCGCACCCCATCGCCGCCGGTTCATCCCTGCTGCCTCCCCGCATCGGTGTTACCGGTGGGTACAACGACGCGTCACGCAAAGGGATGCGCACTGCTCCGATCGAGTGGCCGGTTATCCCTCCGCCGCAGGTACCGCGGCCGCCGTCGGGACGAACACCCCGTCCTCCAGCACCGGCACCGCGGTCCCGGCGTCCAGCTCGGCGGCCACGTCGACGTCGTCGCCGAACCCGATCGCGGTCAGCTCCCGGCCGCTCGCGCAGCCGTGCAGCATCCCGGCCGGGTCGGCGAGCACCGGACCGGCCGCGGCGGCCGCGGCGTGCGCCTCGGGTGAGCGACCGTCGTCGGGCAGGGCCGCGATCAGCGCCCCGGCGCCCCACAGGTCCTCGACGGCGGGACGCAGTGTCCCGTCCGGCCACCGTTCGCCCGCGGCGACCACCGTGATCCGCCGGCCCGCGTCCAGCAGGGTGCGGATCCGGGCCGCGGCGGCCGTCCGGTTCCGCAGCGACACCCCGAGCACCGGCACCCGTGCCGCGGCCGCGATCGCCGAGCCGTTGGGGGAGGGCAGCACCAGCCGCGCCAGGCCGGCCGCGGCCCGGACGGTGCCGGGGGACAGGCTGACCTCGCCCGGTCCGGCGGCCGAACGCGGGACGGCCAGGGTCGCCCGGTGCTCGCGCGCGAGCACCGTCGCGCGCTCGTCCCGCCACCGGCAGGGCACCACCGGGACACCGCGGTCGGCCGCGACCGACAGCGTCGTGGTGAAACTGAGGACGTCGACGACGACCAGCACGTCGCTCGCGCTCGCGACGGCGCCGACCGGGCCCCAGTCGAAGCGGATGCGGTACCCGTCCTGGGTGTGCACGCCGGACATCACCGGTACCCCCGGACGGAGTGGTGCGTACCACTGCTCGATTGTGACGATCTGGACCCTATCGGAACGAAACCCTCGTCCCGGACCCTGTCGCGATGGGGAACGAGCAGACGTTCGTGAAGGCACTGGGCCGGGCGGACGTGCTCGCCGTCGGCTTCGGGGCGATGATCGGGTTCGGCTGGGTGGTGCTGGCCGGCGAGTGGGTGTCCGGTGCCGGGACCGCCGGCGCCGCACTGGCTTTCGTGCTCGGCGGGTCGGTGATGGCCGTCGTCGGGCTCACCTACGCCGAGCTGGTGTCGGCGATGCCGAAGGCCGGTGGTGAGCACCACTACGTGCTGCGGGCGCTCGGCTCGCGATGGGCGTTCGTCGCGTCCTGGGCGATGGTGCTCGGGTATCTGTCGGTCGTCGCGTTCGAGGCGGTCGCGCTGCCCGAGACGGCGCTCTACCTGTTCCCCGATCTCAACGCGGGCCTGCTCTGGACGATCGCGGGCTACGACGTCTACGCCACCTGGGTACTGGTCGGGGTCGCCGGCGCCGTCCTCATCACCTGGCTGAACTACATCGGGATCCGCCCGGCCGCCGTGGCCCAGACGATCGCGGTCGCGTTCCTGGTCGGCGTCGCGATCGTGATGGCGACCGGCACGGTCGTCGGCGGCAGCGCCGCGACGGCGGAGCCGTGGTTCACCGGTGGGCTCGCCGGGATGCTCGGTGTGCTGGTCGCGGTGCCGTTCCTGTTCGTCGGCTTCGACGTCATCCCGCAGTCCGCCGAGGAGATCGACCTGCCCGAACGACACATCGGGCGACTGCTGGTGGTGTCGGTGCTGATGGCGATCGCGTTCTACGTGGTGATCGTGGTGGGGACCGGGTTCGCACTCGGCGACGACGCGCTGGAGAACTCCCAGCTCGCCGCGGCCGATGCGATGGCCGGTCTGTGGGGGCATCAGTCGTTCGGCACGCTGCTCGTGCTCGGTGGCATCGCCGGCATCCTGACCAGCTGGAACGCCTTCCTCATCGGGGCGAGCAGGCTGGTCTACGCGATGGCGGCGTCCGGCATGCTGCCGCGCTGGTTCGCCTACGTGCACCCGCGGTTCCGGACCCCGACGCACGCGATCCTGTTCATCGGCGGCCTGTCGGTGCTCGCGCCGCTGTTTGGCGACAACATGCTCACCTGGCTGGTGAACGCCGGCGGCCTCACGATCACGATGGGCTTCACGATGGTCGCGATCACCTTCCTGGTGCTGCGCAGCCGCGAGCCCGGGTTGGTGCGCCCGTTCCGGGTGCGCGGTGGACCGGTGATCGGGACGACCGCCGCCGTCGCGAGCCTGGTGCTGCTGTCGCTGTACCTGCCGGGCATGCCCGCCGCGCTGGGCGTCCCGGAGTGGACGATCGTCGGCACCTGGTGGCTCGCCGGCCTCTACTTCCTGACCCGCTTCCCGGAGATCGGCCCGGGCCCCGACGCGGAGCGCCGCCTCATCGCCGCCACCGGCCGCTGATTCGCACGGGGTCGCGCCGCCCGCACCGGTTGGCGCTGCTCGCACGGGGTCGCACCGTTCGCAGGGTGGCGCGCCGCCGCACGGCATCGCGTCGTTCGCACGGGTTCACGCCGGGGCAAGTCCGTTCGCACGGGATCACGCCGTTCGCACGGGATCCGATCCCGTGCGAACCGCACGAACCCGTGCGAACCGTGGCCGGGCCCGCGCGATGTCGGGCGGGATCGCACCCTCCGCGCTGGATCGCGCCCGCGCACACGGCGTTGCACCGCACACACGGCCTCGCGCCGTTCGCACGGGGTCGCGCCGCGCACCCGGGGTCGCACTGTTCGCACGAGGTCGCGCCCTCCGTACTGGAGCCCGCCGCTCACACGACGTCGCACCGTTCGCAGGGACACGCCGCCGCACCGGCACTGTCCGACGACCGCGCCCGCTTGCTCGTCCGGCGCGACACCACGTCCGGGATCGGCCGGCATGCCGGCATCGCGCCATTCACCATGCCGGCATCGCGCCATTCGCACGGGCTCACGCCGTTCGCACGGGATCCGATCCCGTGCGAACCGGACGATCCCGTGCGAACCGTGACCGGCCCGGTGTGATGTCGCGCGGGCGGCGTGCGACCGGGGCCGGGCACCGTCACCATTCCGGCATGGCCGTTGACACCCCCACCGGCGTCCTGTCGCCCGGCACCACCCCCGCCGACGCGAGCACCACCCCGGTCACCGTCTCCTTCACCCGCCGCGCCGATCCGGCGCACACCACCGAGATGATCGCCTGGATCCGCTCCGGCCTGCTGATGGCCGAGGCCTTCCCCGGCTTCCTCGGCGGAGGCTGGGTCCGCCCCCGCAGCGGCTCCGACGAATGGCACATGCTCGCCCGCTTCGACTCCCCGGACTCGCTGGCCGGCTGGGAGGCCAGCCCGGAACGCCGCTGGTGGCTCGGCTCCGCGCAGGGCCTCGCCGAGATGACCCGCGCCGAGCGCCGCACCGGGATCGAGGGCTGGTTCGACACCCGGAGCGGATCGAGGCGGTCGGCCCGGCGCAGGTCACCCCGCCACGCTGGAAGCAGGCCACCACGATCTGGCTGGCGTTCTTCCCGCTGAACCTGCTCGCCACCGTCACTCTGGGCGCACTGATCGCGGACTGGCCGGTGCTCCCGCGGACGGCGCTGCTGACCATTGTGCTGACCCCGCTGATGGTCTACCTGATCCTGCCGCGGATCACCCGGCTGCTCGGCTGGTGGCTGCACGGCCTCCGGTTCCGCGACCGGCACCGGAGCCCCGTCGGCTGACTGTGAGGGTGGACCTGCCAGTCCCGGAAGTGATGGGCTGGTGATCAGCAGCGGCGGGTGTGACTCATCGCCTGACTGGCCCTTTGGTGCCTGTGGCGGGACATGTCCGCTCGCTGCTGCTGGTGCCGGCCCGGCCGGAGTGGTGGCCTGATCAGGAGCCTGACCCCCGCAGTAGCCGCTACGGGGTGTCCCATCACAGTCCTGCCCGGATCTCCGAACCAGGCCGGCGATCAACAGCCGCGTCCTGCAAGGAGAACGCATGCCCATGCTGGCAGAGACCGTCGAACTCGTCATCGGGGTCGACACCCACACCGACACTCACACCGCCGCGGTCGTGGTCGCCGCGACCGGTGCGCGGGTGCAGACCCTGACCGTGGCCGCGGACCCGCACGGCTACGACGAGCTGCTGGCCACCGCCGAGCGACACGGTGGGCTGCGCGCGTTCGCCGTGGAGGGCGCCGGCGGCTACGGCGCGGGCCTGACCCGCCACCTCACCGAGGCCGGGGAGGTAGTCGTCGAACTCGACCGACCGCAGCGCCCGGCACGGCGCGGGGGCCGCCGCTCGGACCCTCTCGACGCCGAACGCGCCGCCCGCGATGCCCTGTCGCGGGCCCAGCTGGCCCGGCCCAAGACCGGGGCCGAGCGGGCTGCGCTGCAGTCGCTGCTGACCGCGCGTCGTTCAGCGGTCGAGGCGGCCAGCACCGCCCAGCGCCAGCTCCGCGCGCAGGTCATCACCGCCCCGGAAGCGGTCCGTGCTCGCTTCCGCGGACACCGCAGCACTCGCGCGCAGATCAGCATCGCGGCTGGCCTGCGCCCAGCCAACAGCACCGGCGACGTCGAGGTGCTCACCACGCTCAGGGTGCTGCGCGACCTCGCCCGGCGGATCCGCGCCCTGGAGGCCGAGGCCGCCGAGTACGAGAAGACGATCCGACGCGTGGTGGCGTCATGGCGGCCGGATCTACTCGAGTTGACCGGGGTCGGGCCGATCAACGCTGCGACCGTGCTCACCGCCTGGTCCCACCCCGGCCGCTGCCGCGACGAGGCCGCCTTCGCCATGCTCGCCGGAGCCGCCCCGATCCCGGCCAGCTCCGGGCGCACCGTCCGCTACCGGCTCAACCGTTCCGGCGACCGCCAGCTCAACCGAGCCCTGCACAGCATCGTGCTCTCACGACAACGCTACGACCAGGCCACCCGCGACTACACCCAACGGCGCCACACCGAAGGCAAGACCGACCGGGAGATCCGCCGCTGCCTCAAGCGCTACACCGCACGACAGCTGTTCCGCCAGCTCGAAACCGACCCCCTTCGCGGCCTTGACGAACCATAGGAGCGTCCCGGCACAGCCGCCGGGCTGATCATCCACGGGGGCCCCCGGATCGTCCGTTGCGCGGTCGCTACCGTCGTTCGGTGCTCACCTCGGAAGCGTCGGTCGCGGAGCGGGAGCCGGGCGTCAGCGCACGCGACCGGCTACGCCTGCGCTGGGCGGGCGGGCTCGGCCTGCTCGCCTTCGTGCTGGCCGTCGCCGTGCCGTTCCTCCCGGTGGTCCAGCACGAGAACACGATCGTCTGGCCGTCGCCGACGACCGGCACCACCGACGTCAACGCCCCGCTGGTGGCGCTGCGGCCCGAGTCGATGTCGATCACCGTCCCGGCGGAGGCGATCCGCAGCCTGGACGCGCGCAGCCCCGGCCCGGTGACCGTGGTGTCCACGGTGCCGCCCGAGTCGCCGGAGGGCGCCCGCTCCGGGATGGGGCTCTCGGTGTCCGACGGCAGGCTGCTGCTGGTCAACCGGGGCCAGGAGCTGGCGTCCGCTCCACTGCGTGACGGCCCCACCCAGGTACGGATCACCTCCGACGCCCGCTCCAGCACCGTCGATCTCGGCTCCGGCGCGCAGACCTTCGAGGGCGACCTGCGCCCGCAGTCGGTCGGCATCTACTCCGACCTGGACGCCGATCTCGATCCGCTCGCCGACACCGCCGTCCGGATCAGCCCGGACACCCGCTTCGACACCAGCCCGTCGGTCTGGAAGACGGCGGCGACCGCCGTGGCGAGCGTCGCGCTGATCGGCTCGCTGCTCGCGCTCGCCGGGGTGGACCGCCGGCTCGGACGCCGTCCGCACCGCGCCGGGCGGGAGGCCGTAGGGGGGCTGGCCGGGCGCTGGCCGCCGCGGCTGCGCCGATGGTGGTCGCGGGCACGGCCGCGGCCGGTCGATCTCGTCGTCACCGCGGTGTTGTTCGTCTGGATGGCGATCGGCGGCCAGACCTCCGACGACGGCTTCACCCTCGGCATCGTCCGGGACGTCCCCGGCTCGGGCTACGTCGGCAACTACTACCGCTGGTACGACGCGGCCGAGGCCCCCTTCGGCTGGTTCTACGACCTCTACGCGCTCTGGGTGCAGGTCTCGGACTCGCTGCTGTGGCTGCGGCTGCCGTCGGTGCTGATGGGGATCACCGCGTGGTGGCTCGTGTCGCGCGGCATGCTCCCGCGCCTGGGCAGGCAGGCCCGCCGCTCGCACGCGGCCACCTGGGCCGCCGCCGCGGTGTTCCTGGCGTTCTGGATGGCCTACAACTCGGGGCTGCGCCCGGAACCGGTCGTGGTCGTGTGCTCGCTGCTCGCGCTGGTGTGCGTCGAGCGGGCGGTCGCGCTGCAGCGGCTGCTGCCGCTGGCACTCGGCCTGTTCGCCGCGTCGATGGCGGTCGGGGCGAACCCGGCCGGGCTGATCGCGGTCGCGCCGTTCCTGGCCGCGGTCCGGCCGCTGTGGCGGCTGCTCAGCAGCCGGGTCAGGGCGTTCGGCCCGGTGCCGGTGCTGGCGCCGCTGCTCGCCGTGGGCACCGCGATCCTGATGATCGCGTGGGCCGACCAGAGCTGGGCCGCGGTCATCGAGTCCACCCGGATCCGCTCCGACATCGGCCCGAACTGGCCGTGGTACACCGAGATCGAGAACCGCTACGCGCCGCTGTTCGCCGGGACCGCGGACGGCTCGATCGCCCGTCGCTTCCCGATCCTGCTGGTCATGCTGTGCACGCTGGCCTGTGTCGCCGTGCTGATCCGCCGCTCCCGGATCCCGGGGGCCGCGCTCGGCCCCGCGCAGCGGCTGATCGGCAGCACGATCATCTCGTTCCTGATCTTCGCCATGACCCCGACGAAGTGGACCCACCACTTCGGTGACCTGGTCGGTCTCGGCGCCGGGATGGTCGCGCTCGCCGCGATCGCGACCGGGTCCGATGCGCTGCGCTCGCTGCGCAACCGGCTCGCGTTCCTCTCGGCGGCGTTCCTGGTGGCCGCATTGAGCGCCGCCGGGCCGAACACCTGGTGGTACACCAACAACTGGGGTGTCCCGTGGGCCGACGAGCAGCTGATGCTCGGCGGGTTCGAGGTGTCCACGGTGCTGCTGTTCGCCGCGTTGCTGCTGGCCGCCGGGGCAGGTGTCGAGCACCTGCGCGGCATCCGCGAGGAGCGCCATCCCGACCAGCTGGCAGGGCTGGAACGAGCGGTCGGCAGGCTGCCGCTGGTCGGCCGCTGGTGGCGGGCCCGGGACTGGCGCCGGGACGCCTCGGCGGCACTGCGGGCCACCCGACGGCTGCGGCTCACCTCGGCGCCGCTGGCGCTGCTCTGCGGCATGCTCGTGACGTTCAACCTGTGGTCGATGGCGGCCGCGATGCAGAACCAGGCCGGCTCCTGGTCGATGGGCGCCGACGCGCTGACCCACCCGTTCGGCGGCTCCTGTGGGCTGGCCAGCCAGGTCTATGCCGAGCGCAGGCCGGCCGACGGCGTGCTGCCGCCCGCCGCGGAACCGACCGGGATGGCCCCGCCCGCGAATCCCGACCTGCTCCCGACCGTCGCCCCGCCGCCCCCGCCCGGCGAGGTGACCGCGACCCCGGCACCGCTGCCACCCGGCGTCGTACCGGCCAACAGCCCGGACACCGAGCTGCTCAACCCGACCAGCGGCGGATCCGGCTTCCGCCGGGACGCGGTCCCGCCGACCGGCGGCGGCACCGGCGTCTCCGGATTCGAGTACGTGCTGTCCGGCGGTCTGGGCAGCGACGCGGCCCCGGCGTTCGGCAGCTTCGACCCGTCCGGCCAGAACACCGGCACCCTGCGCACACCGTGGGCCGAGCTGACCGAGGAGCAGCGGGCCGGTACGACACCGCTGGTGGTGACGGCGGCGGGCCGGCTCGGCGGCGGGAACCGGCTGACCGTGCAGTACGCGACCCGGCTCGACGACGGCCGGGTCCGCGTCGTGGAGCAGACCACACTGGACGACGGCCGTGGCGAGGAGATGCCGTGGCGGGAGTTGCGGTTCGACCTGCCCGAGCCGGCCCGCAGCGCGACCGAGGTGCGGATGGTCGTGCAGGACAACTCGGTCGGCGCCGACGGCTGGCTGGCCGTCGCGCCGCTGCGCGCCCCGCAGCTGGCGCCGCTGTCGACCGTCGTCGCGGACCAGCCGATGTTCCTGGAGTACCCGGTGTCGCTGGCCAGCCCCTGCCTGCGCCCGTTCGGGAACTCCGGCGGGATCGCCGAGCTCCCGGCGTACCGCCTGCAGGCCGACGGCAGCCGGATGCGGTCCGACGGCGAGGGCTGGTCCAGCCCGCAGGCCGGTGGCCCGCTCGGCTGGATCACCGTGATCGGCAAGCAGAACGAGCTGCCGACCTACCTGGAGGGCGATCCCGCCCGGGACTGGGGCAAGGTGCAGTCGATCCAGCCCTACCGGCCCAACGCGGTCGGCCCGACGCTGGAGCGCACCGACCAGCTGCGTGCCGGGACCTACAGCTCCGGTCCGCTGCCCGCGCCGCCGCCGGGTATCCCGTCCCCGAGCCGCTGACCGTCTCCGAGCCGCTCACCGTCCCAGAGCCGCTCACCGTCTCCGAGCCGCTGACCGGACCCGCGGCGCCGCGGACCCACGGCGCCGACCGGGCCCGGGATCAGGCCGCCGCGGTGATCCCGAGCGCAGTGATTCCGAGCGCGATGAGCACACCGAGCTTCACGAGCTCCAGCGCCACGTAGGCGAGGTGGGTGCGGGAGCCCGACGGTGCGTCGCCGCGCAGCACGGCGTCCGTGCGGCGGGTCAGCAGCGGCCGGACGACGATCAGCTGCACCGCGAGCACGCCACCGGCGACCGCGGCCAGCACCGGAGCAGCGCCGGCCGCGCCCGCCAGGACCAGGGCGGTCGCAACGATCGCAGCAACACCAGCTCGGCGATGTTCAGCGCCCGGAAGACGAGCCGCCCGATGCCCAGCCCCAGCACCGTGGTGATCCCCGGCGCGCGGAACTTCAGCGGCGCCTCGATGAACGAGATCGCCAGCACCATCCCGACCCAGACCCAGGTCGCCGCGAGCACAGTGCCCACTGCTGCTGGGGTCACTGCTGCTGTGCTCACTGCCGTCCCGACTCGACGAGCCGCAGGATCTCACCGGCGACCAGGTCCGGCTCGGTCAGCGGGACGAGATGCCCGGACCGCAGCGCGAGGACGTGGCGGCGCTCCGGCCCGAGCCCGGCCCGGCCGGCGTGCGCGGCGTTGAGCGCGGCGCGGCTCCGGCGGCCCAACCCGGACGTCTCGGCCCCGGAGATCACGGTGACCGGGACGGTTCCGGTGTCCGGCGGATCGGCCTGCAGTCCACGCAGATCGTGCACCGTGGACGCGGCCTCGGCGAGGTGCCCGGCGACGCCGGCGGGGGAGAGCCACTCGGTGCGAAGGTCCGCCGCCGCATCGGCGGGCAGCCCGCGCCGCATCGGTGCCGTCGACCAGCGGAGCAGCCCGGTCCGGGCGAGTACCGGCAGCAGCGCGGCCGTGATGCGCTCCTGCACGGCGAGTGCCCGGCCGAAGTACAGTTCGCAGCCCTCGTCGGTCGGGTCGACCAGGACCAGGCCGGCCACCCGCTCCGTACGGCCGGCGGTGGCGACCCGCACGATCGGCCCGCCCCAGCTGTGCCCGGCGAGCACGTACCGGTCGGCGCCGACGTGGTCGAGGACGTCGTTCAGGTCCATCGCGAGCCGGTGCAGGATGCGCGGGCCCGGATCGGGTGCGCTGCGGCCCAGCCCGGACCGGTCGTAGACGACGACGGGCGCGCGGCCGGCGATCGCGCCCTGCACCGCCGCCCAGGACGACCGGGTGGCACCCATCCCGGCTTCGAGCACGACCGTCGGCACCCCCGGCGGCCCCGCGGTGCGCTGCACGAACACTGTCCGGCCGTCCCGGGTCCGGACGTGCCCCGGCTCGCCCTGGGAGTGTGCGGCCGCCGTCCCGGTCATCGCCGGTCCCGTTCCACGCCGGTCAGCCGCTGAACTCGACCGCGGGCGCCGTGCTGGACCGCCCGTCAGTGGCCGCGCCGTTCTCCTGCGACCCGGCGGACGCCGGTTCCGGCGAGGAGCCGAACGGTGCGGCCTGCGCGGGGGAGAACGGCCCATCGATCCCGGACGATCCGGTCGCCGCCGTGCGGTCGGCCCCTGCCGTGCGGTCGGAACCCGCCGTCCGGTCGGATACAGCCGGGCGGTCGGACACGGCAGGGCGATCCGGCTCGGGCTGCGACGGCCCGGGCCGCGATGACGCAGCCTGCGACGACGTGGCCCGGGACGGCGCTGCCTGCGGTGACGCTGCCTGCGATGACGTCGCCCGGGACGGCGCAGCCTGCGCGCCACGGCGATAGGCCTCGACGACCCCGGACGGGATCCGGCCGCGCTCCGACACCGTGTAACCGTGCTCCCGGGCCCAGGCCCGGACCGCGCGGTTGTGCTCGCGCGCCTCCGGCTCGCCGTCCCCGTCGGGTCGCGGTGCCGAGGTCACCCCGTTCCGCGCACGACGTGCGCCGGGGGTGCCTGCCGGACGGGCGACTGCGAGATAGGGCGCCAGTTCCTCGCGGAGCCGGCGGGCGTTGGCGGCACCCAGGTCGATCTCGAAACGGATCCCGTCGAGCCCGAAGTCGAGGGTCTCGTCCGCGTCGCCGCCCGTGATGTCGTCGACGAACCGGGTCGTCTCGACCTTCGCCACTGCAGATCCTCTCGCGTCGCCGATCCGGGAACCCCGGTAGTCGACACGAGCATAACGACGCGCCATCGGACAGTGGACCGGGCGGACTCGGGCCCCTCAGCAGCCCCCGCCGCCGTCGCCACCACCGCCGCCCCCGCCGTCACCACCACAATCGCCACCGGAGGAGCCGCCCCCGAAGAAACCGCCTCCCGCGGCGGCACCGGAGTCCGCGCTGCTCCCGGCCCGGGCACGGCGCCGGGTGGGCTCGGGCCGGCGCCGGCGCGAGAGCGCGGTGAGACCGAGCGCGCCGACGATGCCGACCAGAACGAGCGCGAGCAACACGACGATGACAGCGTTCACGGTGTTCTCCTCCCGGGCGGGACGTGCGCCACAGCGGCCACGACAGCACGGTGGCCACGACGGCACAGCGGCGATGCACCGACGATAGGACGCGGGGGGAGCCGCCGATCCGTACTTGAGCAGTTCTTGAGCCTGTCGCGGCCCCGGTTGCGGCAGGCTGTGATCGTGCACATCGCGGTCGACGACCTCACCGGCCCGGCGATCCTGGAGTTCCTCGGCGGCCATCTCGCCGACATGCGAACGCAGGGACCGCCGGAAAGCACCCACGCGCTCGACGCGGACGCGTTGCGCGATCCCGCCGTCACCGTCTGGGCCGTGCGCGATGACACCGGGGAGCTCATCGGGTGCGGGGCGTTGAAGGAACTCGCCCCGGACGACGCCGAGATCAAGTCGATGCGCACCGCGCCGTGGGCGACCGGTCGAGGGATCGCCGGCACCCTGTTGCAGCACATGATCGGCGAGGCGCGCGGCCGCGGGTACCGCACGCTGCACCTGGAGACCGGCTCGACGGCGTACTTCGCGCCCGCCAGGCGGCTGTACCTGCGGCACGGCTTCGTGGCCTGCCCGCCGTTCGCGGACTACCCGGACGACCCGAACAGCGTCCACCTTCGTCTGGATCTGCCCGGGTGATCGTCGTCCGGTGACCGGGCCGTTGCGCTGCGCACCCGAACTGTGATGCCGCTCTCGCCCGTGTGCGCAGCGTGACCTAGAATGCTCTACGAGCCGTAGAAATACGGTGCCGACGCCAGACCGCTCGACGGTCCACCACCTGGGCGCCCCGGCCGACGTTCGCCGCCCGTCCGCATCCGGGTACAGGGGACGGAAACGGAGCCACGGGGAATGACGGTCGAGCCCGGCCTGGTCGACGCCGACCTGCGCCGCAAGCGATCGGTGGATCTCGCGCAAGTGATCCACGAGCGGTACGGCGACGACGTGACGAGCCTTCGCGGTGGGCTGCTGGCCTACCCCTACCCGCGTCCGCTGCCGGACTGGCACCGCGTGGAGGTCGACGTGCCCGCGGTCCGCGGTGACGTGACGCTCCAGCTGGCCGCCTCGACCGCGCCGGACACCGCCGCCCCGGCGACGGGTGTCGGCATCTGGGAACTCTCCGTCGCCGTCCGCGGCGGGGGAGTACTGCCCAAGGGGGAGGCCGAGGGCTGGGCCCGGGCCGTGTTCGGCTACCGCTGCGCGCCGCTGGTGTACCGGCGTCGGGCAGGCGGCTCGTGGTTACGCCGCCCGTCCGGAATCGAGTTCGTGGTGCACCACGGAGAACACGGCCCGATGCACCCCTCGGATGTCGAGGAGTACGGCGCGTGCGCTTGAACCACCGCCTCGTCGCGGAACGGTGGAGTCGGGATCGGGCCGCCGAGGACAAGCGGCTCATCCCAATCGGGGGTGTAGGAGTTGGGGTCTGAAGCCGCCGGTCTCGAGCAGGCTTCGGGCGATGTAGTTGGTCAGGTTGCGGAACCCGAGTGCGGAGCCGCGCAGGTGTTCGAGCCGTCCGTTGAGCGCCTCGGTCGGCCCGTTGCTGGTGCCGGGTCGTTCGAAGTAGGCGAGCACGTCGGCGGCTCGCTTCTTCAGGGTCCGGCCCAGGGTGGTGAGCTCGGTGAGCACCTTGGGGACGCCGGCGCTGAGGTCGGTGATCAGCTTCTCCATGAGCTCGCGGCCACGTTGCCGGTCCTCGTGGCGATAGGCGGCGATCATGCGCTGGTAGACACCCCAGGTCGCCTCGACCTCGACGTGAGCGTCATCAACGAACAGCGCGCGTAGCCTGTCGCTCTGCTTGTCGGTGAGCAGGTCCGCGCCGGTGTGCAGCGTGCGCCGCGACTTGTAGAGCGGGTCGTCCCTGAACCCACGGTGCCCGTGGATCGCGAGTTGGACCCGGCGCCGGCACCTGTCGAGGGCGTCACCGGCCAGGCGCACGACGTGGAAGGGATCCATCACCGTGACCGCGTCCGGGATCTCCTCCGCAGCGGCGGTCTTGAACCCGGTGAAGCCGTCCATCGCGACCACCTCGACCGCGTCACGGAAGGCGTCGTCGCGGTCGGCGAGCCAGGTCTTGAACGCCGCCTTCGACCGGCCCTCGACCATGTCCAGCAGCCTTGCTGGGCCGGCGCCATCGCGGACCGGGGTGAGGTCGATGATCACGGTGACGTACTTGTCGCCACGCCTGGTGTGGCGCCAGACGTGCTCATCGACGCCAATGACCTTCACGCCCTCGAACCGCGTGGGGTCGTTGATCAGCAGCCGATTGCCTTCGGCCAGGACCGCGTTGTTGGCGGTGTCCCACGCGACCCCGAGTCCCTCGGCGACACGGGCGACGGTGAGGTGTGCGACCACGATCCCTTCCAGCGCCCACCGCAACCCGGTGCGCGAGAGCTTCGCGCGTGGCTCCGCCGCGGCGCTGGTGTCTTGGCGCCACACGTGTCCGCAGTCGGCACAGCGGTAGCGGCGCACTACAACTTCCAGCACGGTCGGTCGCCAGCCCAGCGGCTCGTGGGCCAACCGCCGGATCACGGTGTCACGAGCAGCGCCTTCGCTGCCGCACCGTCGGCAAGACTGATCTGGTTCCACCACGCGGCACGCGAGGACCGCACGATCCGGTTCAAGTCGTTGCCCGGTCACGCTCAGACCGAGGCCGTCGAGTCGAGCGAAGGCGGTCAGGTCAGGGCGGCCGAAGCCGGCCGGCGGGGTAGCGTCGGACACGTCGAGGTCTTTCGGATGGATGGCGTAGGAACCTCCATCGTCGGGAGACCTCGACGTCTATCTGCGGACCGACGCGCCGACCTACACCCTCATCTGGGAAGAGCCGGACAAGCTCTACCTGGGCGCGGTCGAGGACGACTGTTCGAAGCGGATCGTGGGCTACTCCATCGACGCCCGCATGACCTCGGCGCCGGCGGTGACAGCGTTGCGAAACGCCATCGTCCGGTGCGACGTCCCGGCGCCGGCGATGATTCTTTCGAGCGCGGCAGTCAATTTCGATCGCACCCTCACCAGCGACAATTCCGGGCCGATCGACTGTGGGCCCCGATAGGACCTGTCGGGAGCTGCGTCGACAACTCCGCAATGCAGCTGCTTTCGTCAGCTGGCTGCCGAAGAGCGTGCTCAGCCGCCGGCACTGAACCACCCGCGCCGAACTCCGGCTCGCGATCGTGCCCCGGATCGAGACGACCTGCCACCACCGGGTCGACCAAAGTCCGAGCAGTCCCGAGCGCTTCCGGGTCGGCTGCACGACTACAACCACCACAGGCCGCACACCGCCGTTGGACGCCGGCCACCGAGCAATCGCTCGACCGACGTCCCTGGGCAGCACAACTGAGTCGGTGCGCATGTGCTCGGCGATCGACGTCGGGTCGCCGAGAACCTTCCACCGGCGGAGGCACGACTGCGCCGCAAGCGGCCGAACGTCGGCGGGGTGGCGGGTAACTCACCCCAGCCGGATCCCCTGCGGGCACGGAAGCGCGGGTCGCCGATGGCCATCTCGTCGGGGCGGGAGGCGGATCGACCGGTGCCGGTTGCGCTGCGGGGCTCCGCTCCGGCGCACGTGCGACCAAGGCCATGGCCGGCGGTGGGGATCGTTCAGGGGAATGTCGAAGGAGGCTTTACACGGCCGCACTCGCCGTCCTACAGTCCTCGTCGATCGGATGTGCAGTGCTGAATACTCGCGCTGTCCGTACGGTTCGCAGCCGAGGCCGGCAGTGCTCGTGGCCCGCCCGCTTCGTCTGTGGTTACGGCTCCCTGTGTCGTGGGGCCGAGTGCCTCTGCGTGACGTGACCGCGGCCGGCATCGGCGCCGTGTAGACGACAGTTTCCAGGGATCACCTCTTCAGTACCGCCCGAAGTCCCGGTCGCCCGGCCGGTGTCTTCTCCGGCGGGCCCGCACTCGCGGCCCGTTCGCTGGTCCTCCTCTTCTGGTTGGAGTCTTCCGATGGTGCGCACGTTCACGATGGGCAGGGAGCGCCGCTGCGGCGTCGTCCTGTCGGTCGTGCTGCGTGCGGCGCTGGTCGCCTGTGTGGTTCTGGGCGGGGTCGCGACCGCCTGGTTCCTCTCCTCCGGGGCACCGTCCCGGGTGGCGGGTGTCGAGCTGGTGTCGTCGTCGACGGCCGACTCGCCCGACGGGAAGTCCGGCGGGGACGAGAAGTCGGACAGCGACAAGAAGTCCGACGGCGGCGACAAGAAGTCGGACGGCGACAAGAAGTCCGACCGCGGCGACAAGAAGTCGGACGGCGACAAGAAGTCCGACCGCGGCGACAAGAAGTCGGACGGCGACAAGAAGTCCGACCGCGGCGACAAGAAGTCGGACGGCGACAAGAAGTCCGACCGCGACGACAAGAAGTCGGACAACGACAAGAAGTCCGACCGCGGCTCGGCGTCGTCGGACGACGGCCGGAAGTCCGGCGGCGAGAAGTCGGATCGCGCCCGGAAGTCCGACAGTGGTTCGAAGCGGGGCAATGGGGAGCGGGCCGAGCGGTCCGGCTCCGCGGCGCAGCCGAAGCGTTCCGCGTCGTCGAGTTCCGGTGACCGCGGCTCCGATGGTGCGGCCACTTCGGAACGGGTCGCCGAGAAGGTGGAGAAGAAGACGGCCGCCGCTCGCAAGTCCGCGGAGAAGCGGGTCACCGCCGCTGAGCGGGCGGTGGAGAAGAAGGTCGCTGCTGCGCAGGAGAAGGTCGCGCAGAAGACCGAAAAGGCCACCGAGAAGGCCACCGAGAGGATTGCTGCGGCCACGACCGCGGCCACGACGACTACTGCCGATGCCGCCGATCAGGCCTCGCCCGGGCAGATCTCGGCTGTGCAGAAGCGTGCCGTCGAGAAGGCGGTGGAGAAGCCCGCTGCCGACAAGGCGGCGCACGCACGGAAGGTCGTCGAGAAGAAGGCCGCTGCGGCAGCGGACGCTGCCGGGGAACGTGCCGGGGCGAAGGCGGCCGGCGTGCGGGAGGTGGCCGGCACGATCGCCGAGCGGGCCACCGGGCGGGCGGTCGAGCTGGCCCCCGAGGCGGCCGAGCAGGCCGGGAGTGACGCCGGAGCCGATGCCCGCCGGGTCGTCGAGCGCGTCGGACGGGACCTGGCGCCGGTCGTCGCCGCGGCGCAGCGGCACGGGTCGCACGACTCCGACGCGCAGCGGGCGGGGGCGGCGCTGCGGGCTGACGTCGAGCGGATCGTCACCGACGCCGTGCGGACCGCCGGCCGCGCCACGACCGAGCAGCCGGCTCGCGACCACGCGACGCGTGACGGGGCGACGGCCGGACCGTCGGCGGCGGCGGCGCTACGGGCCGCGGAGGGCACGCTCGCCCGTGCCGACCGGATCGTCGACGAGGCGGACACGCCGACCCGGGACCGGGTGGAGCGCGCGCCGGCGGCGGTGCACCGGATGGGCGACTCCGCGGAGCAGCCGGGTGAGATCCCCGGGCACCGGGTGAGCGCCGCCGTGCAGGAGGTCCTCGACCGGGCCCACGTCACCGGTGACAGCGCACCGCCGATGGGGCTCGAGATCGCCGGACACGCCGTGGAGCGGGTGTCGAGCCGGTCGCCGGAACGGGCCGTCGTCGAGGGGCTGCGGTCCGTCGAGGGGCTGCGGTCCGAGGACACGAACGGCGCGACCGATCCGGCCGGGCGGACGACGGCACGGGTGCAGCACGTCGGTATCGACGGTGGCGCGCTCGGCCGGGTGATCGAGCGTGCGGTCGAGACGGGCACCGCCGTGGATGGGGCGGCGCCGGGCCAGGCCGGGGAGCTGTCCGGACGGGCGATCGCGGAGATCGAGCGTGCGGTCGCCGCGCAGTTGCAGCGCGGTGCCGGAGGCACGGTCGGGTCGTCGCAGGTTCTGGAGCAGGCGCGGCAGGTCACCGAGCAGGTGCTCGGGCGCAGCGGCGCGGCGGCGGAACGGACCGTGTCGGGTCCCGGGGCGCCCTCCGAGTTGCGGCGGGCTCTGTCGGATGCCCGTGGTGTGACCGATGAGGCGTTCACCGTGGTCGGTGAGCTGCTCTCGGCCCGGCAGCCGGACGAGCGGGTCGTGGCCGGTCCCGGGCAGGCCGGGACCGACCCGGCGACGGCGGGTGTGGTCGAGCGCGCGATCCTCGACGGTGGCCGGAGCGTCGGGTTCGGGGCCGGATCGGACGAGCTCCGGGCGGCGTTGGCGCAGGCGCACCGGATGGCGGGGGAGCAGACGGGGCGTGCCGGCACGCAGGTCCTGGACGCCCTGCGCCGAGCCGGGCTGGACGCGGACCACCGGGAGTGGACCGGTGCCGGTCGCGAGTCACTGCAGCGTCTGGTCGAGCGGGCTGTCGCGAGCGGTGTGGCCGGGCAGGTTCCTCAGGGTCGGGAGCCGGAACGTCGGGAGCCGGAACGTCGGGAGTCGCTGTACCGGCTGGCCGAGCGCACTGGTGTGGACCTGTCCGACCTGACCGACCTGGCCGAGCGGTCCGGTGCCGACCGGAGTGACCGGGGTGACCGGGCGGATCTGATCGGTCGGGCCGGTCTCGATCGGGCCGGGTGGGCGGATCTGGTCGATCGGGCCGATCTGGTCGACCGCGCCGGGGCGGACCGGGCCGAATGGGCCGACCGGGACGGGCGTGCGTCGGACGGATCGCTGCGTGAGGCCGTCCGGGAGGCCGTCGAGGACGCCCGGGGCGAGGCCCGCACGCCGGTGCTGCGCGACGGCTCGGACGAGCTGGTGCGCGAGGCCTGGTCCGGGGGCCGGGAGCAGGCCCGTCAGGCCCTGTCGCAGGTGCGTGCCGCGGCGGACGAGGCGTTCGACCGGGCCGGGTCCGGCGCCGAGCGGCACGGCGCCGGCCCTGTGGTGGGCGCGGTGCTCGATGTGGCCCGGGGTGCGGTCGATGCCGGGTTGCAGCTGGCCGAGCAGTTCCTGGCCTCGGTCGGGGACGGTGCCCCGCAACACGCTCGGGAGTTCCCGGGCGAGCACACCCCTGATGGCGTGCTCGTGCCGCGGTCCGGTGAGCGCGACCGGGTCGGCCCCGGGGCGGCGAACGACGGCGACGACACCAGTCTCGACGGGCCCGCCATCGATCTGCTGGGCGAGTCCTCCCAGGCCCGGATCGGCCGCGGCTGCGCCGGCTACGGCTGCGCGGACGGCGTCCGCGACGGTCGTGACGAGCTGACCGTGGACGGTCGCGGCCCTCCGACCGGCGGAGGTTACTGGTACTCCGACTCCTCCGAGCAGACCGATCGGGTCCTGCAGGGCCGCCTGGACGTCGAGCAGGGCCGCAAGGACCTGGCGGCGACGAAGAAGAAGGTGGCCTCCGGCAAGGCCACGAAGGCGTCCTACACCGAGGCCCAGGCGGAGCAGCGCGAACTGGAGCAGCGCGTCGAGGACGACGCCGCAGCCCTCTCGCCCGAGCGCGCCGCCCTGGTCGACGACGTGGTCTCGGGTCACCGCGAGCTCACCACCACCGACAAGAAGCTCGCCTCCCAGCGCAAGCAGGTCGAGGCCGGCACCTTGTCCCAGGCCCGTTACGACAAGGCCGAGGCCGCCCGCGACGAACGCGCCGCCGAGGTCTACGACGCCACCGACCGGCTCGCCGCCGCCTCCGGCCACGACACCGGCGTCGATCTCGACGGTGACGCCGCCGCCGGCTGTACCACCAGCGGCGCGTTCGGTTCCTGCGCCGCCCGCGCTCCCGGCGAGGCCGCCGATCCCGGTGAACCCGGGACCGGGGCCGGGCGCGACGACCGTGTCCGCACGGCCGGGTACCACAGCGCGTTCGGCGACGGCCGCGCGGCCGAGCAGCGGGACACCGAGGACTGCCGGGCGCTGGCCGGGGTCTCCTCCTGCGGGGTCACCGCCGGAAAGGGCGCGAACACGGCGTCCGCGTCGTGCACCCTGACCGGTTCCGACCCGCGCTGCGCCACCAGCACCACCGGTGAGCGTCCGACCACCAGTCCGGGCAGCGAGAACGCGACGACCACCGCGAACGCATCCTGCGACACCGCGAAGGGCGACTGCCGGCTGGGATCCACGGTGGGCGAGCGGGGTGCCGAAGCCGGCTGCACGGGCGCCGGCTGCACCGGCCAGGTCTCCGCCGAGCGAGCCGGCACCGGGCCGGCCGCGGTGTCGGAGCAGGAGCGCACGGCGTCGGCGTCGGCGTCGTGCACCGCGGGTGCCGCGGGCTGCGGGCTGCGGCTCACCGCGTCCCCGGGCGACGGGTGGACCCCTGCCCGGGCGAACGGTGCGGTCGAGTGCGCCACCGAGCGCGGCTGCACCGGGCAGGCCTCGGTCGAGACCGGCGGTGAGGTCGAGACCTCCACCGCGACGACCCCGCAGGCCGCGACGACCGGCACGACCCCCGAGACCGGCACGACCGGGACCGGCGCGCAGACGCAGGCCGCGCAGACGCAGGCCGCGGTGACGCCGGCGGAGGGCGCCACCGCGGGCACCGCGCGGTGCGAGGTCACCGGTGGTGGCTGCCAGGCCCGCAGCGCGTCGCTGCCGGGCGGGCCGGGCTCCCACGACCGGTACGGGTTCGCCGGTACGGACCGTCCGGGTCGTAGCCAGGCCGAGGCGGTCGTCGACTGCGACGGTCGCGAGGGCTGCACCGGCACCGGCCGCAGCACCACCCGGGCCGCCGGTGAGCGTCCGGTCACCACCGAGACCACGACGCCCGCGACCGGCACCGGGAGCACGGCCGCCGCGGCCGAGGCCGCCGGCACCGGTGCCACCACCGGAGCCGCGAACACGAAGGCGATCACCGCCCCGGTCGTGCGGACGACCTCGGGTGCGGCGGACTGCACCGCCGAGGCCGGCCGGTGCACCGCGGGCAGCTCCTCGGACGCCTCGACCCCGGACGGCACCCCCGGCACCGGGTTCGCGGGTCTCGGCACCGGTGACACCGACGGGGACACGGGTAGCCGGTCGTCGTCGAGTGTGGACTGCTCGGCGGGCACGACCGGTTGCACCGGCAAGGGCACCTCCTCCACGCGCAGTGCCGGCTCCGGCGACCGGGTCACCGACCCGGAGACCGGCACCATCACCGCGGCCACGCTCAAGACCGCGACCGGGTCCGGAACCTGCACCACCACCGGCGGCACGTGCGACAGCACCTCGACCGCGCAGACCGGAGCGCGCGCCGCCACCGGTGACATCCCCGCCGGGCTGGCCAGCACCTCCGATGTGACCGGCACCGCCGACTGCGCCGACGGCGCCGGCACGTGCTCCGGGAAGGTCACCAGCACGGTCTCCGGCGCCGACGCGGATGTCGACGGCGGCCGTGCGAAGTCGAGCACCGGTGGCGCGACCTGCACCGTGACCGGCGGCGGCTGCCACGCCCAGACCCGCTCGCAGGGCTCCTCGGGACCCGAGCGGACCCTCGACGGGCAGAAGCCCGGCACCGGCCCGTCGGCGACGTCGACCTCCTCGGCCCGGGTGGACTGCGCAGCCGGGACCCGCTGCTCGGGCACCGCGACCAGCACCGCGACCAGCCACGACCCCGCCACCGGCAAGCCGAGGACCACCACCGGGTCGGCGTCGTGTTCGGGCACCGGCGGCGGCTGCTCCCCGCAGACCACCTCGGTCGCCTCCACCGGACCCGGCGCGGCCCGCAGCCTGTCCGGCGACCCGTCGCAGACCCCGAAGGCGCAGCAGAACGGGGCGTCGGCGGCGTCGGCGTCGGGTGCCGCGCTGGACTGCGCCGCGGGCACCGTCTGTGACGGGACGGTGCGCAGCGCGGCCTCGGGGACCGATGACGACCGGACCCGCGGCTCGCACGGGTCGGGATCCTGCGACGGTACGGCGGACGGGTGCCGGGCGGTCAGCAACTCCGGTGGTTCGGCCGGCCCGGACGCCTCGGTGATCGCCGCACTGGTCGAGGGCCGGTCCAGCAGCAACGCCACCGTCTACCAGGGCCACAGCGAGCAGGCCGCCGACCGGCAGCCCGCCGAGCCGGCGCAGCAGCCCGCTCAGGGCGACCAGCCCCCGGCGACGCTGCCGACCGGATCGCCCGGTGCCGGCGCGAACGCCGCCCCCAGCGTGTCCGGTGCCTCGGCGTGGACCAACGCCTCCGCGGTGCTCGACTGCGCCGGCGGCGAGGGTTCCTGCCGGGGCACGGTGCGCAGCTCCGCCTCGGGCACCGAGGACACCGGCCGCGATGTCGGTGCCCAGGGTGCGCGCGGTCCCCCGGCCGATGCGAGTTCCTCGACCAGCACCTGTTCCAGCGCCGGCACCGGATGCCGGGGCACCAGTTCCTCCATCGCGGGCAGTGGCCAGGTCGTTGCGGACGTGATCGTCCTGCAGCGTCGTGAGGCCGCCGAGACCGCCCGCAGCACCGCTGACACCGCCACCGACGAAGCCGGTCGGCTCCGCGGGGCCGCGGACGCCGCCGCCGCGCGCGCCGAGCGTGTCGCGAGCAACCCGTTCGCCTCCGCCGAGCAGCGCCGCGCGGCGAGCACCGACCGGGTCGAGGCGGAGAAGAAGGCCACGGCAGCGGAGAAGAAGGCCACCACCGCCGAGAAGGCCGCGACCACCGCGCAGAAGGCCGCCCGCTCGACGGTCGAGAACGCACCCGCGGCGACGAGTGATTCCCAGGCCTCCGGCGAGTGCGCCGGGCCGGGCTGCACCGCCACCGTCACCGGCCACGCCCGCTCCGCCACCCCGGCCGGGGACGCCGTCTCCGACTCCCGCTCCCGCTCGAGCTGCACGTCCGGTGCGGCCGGGTGCGCGGTGCAGGCCGGGGCCTCGGCGGTCACCGACCCGACGATCAAGGGCACCCGCAGCGGCGCCACGAACGCCACCGCCGCCCTGGACTGCCCCGACGGCTCGTGCCGCGGTGCCGCATCGTCCGACACCGTCTCGGCCACCGTTGTCGACGGCGACGCCGAGGCCGCGATCGCCGCCGCCCGCGCCGGCCGTGACCAGGCCGCCGCCGACACCGCGGCTCGCACCGCCGACGAGGCCGCTCGCACCGCGGAGGAGACGGCTCGCGCCGCGGCCGCGGCCGCCCGCGCCGCGGAGCGGACCGCCGGCACCGCCCGCACGGACGCCGACACCGCCCGCGCGGCCGCGGAGAGGTCCGGCGGGGTCCTCGACGGACGTGCCGCCGAGGACGCCGCCGTGCAGCGGGCCGCCGCCGCAACCGAGGAGCGGGCTGTGGCCGCCGAACGGGCTGCGGCCGTCGCTGCCGGACGGGCCGACACCGCCGCCGGGCAGGCCGCGGCCGCCGCCGATCGGGCCAGGACCGCCCACGAGGCGGTCGCCGCGATCGAGGTCCCCCGCGTCGCGGGCCGGTCCGCGAGCGTCGGCCTGGCCGAGTCGGCCACCAGCTGCGACGGCCGTGCGCAGGGCTGCCGGGCCGTCGTCGGTACCGACGGGTCACTGACCCTGTCCGGCACCGGGACCGGCGCGACCGGGGCGACCACCGCCGGTGCGTCCGGGGCCTGCCGCTCCGGGGAGGACGACTGCCCGGTGCGCGGGCTCAGCACCACGCTCAGCACCGACGATCCCGCCACCATCGCCCCCGACCTGCGGGCCGGGACGGTGACCCCGCGCGACGGGCTCGCCCACGGAATCGCCACCGCGACCTGCGGCGACCAGGGCCCCTGCGAGGTCGCCACCGGCGGCGCCACCGCGCAGGACAACGCCGAGCTGACCGCGCAGTGCACCGGTGAGGGCTGCAGCACCCGCACCCGCGCGGTCGCCGACGCCGGGGGTGACGCCGCGCGCTCGGCGACGTCGTGCACCGCGGGCCCCGACGGTGCGTGCCGCTCCGCCGGGCAGGCCGGGGCCACCGCCGACGGGGCGCAGACCTCCGCGGTGTGCACGGCGACCGAGGGCTCGAACTGCCGGCACTCCTACTCCGCCCGCTCGACCGCGTCGGAGCGTGCGCCGGGCAACCGGGCCGACGCCTCGGCCCGCTGTTCCGCCTCCGGTGGCGCCGGCAGCGGCTGGTGCGCCACCGCCGCGTCCGCGCAGGCCGGGTCGGACGGGGCGATCGCCGCCGCGGCGTGCCAGGGCAGCGCCGGGTCGGGCTGCTCCTACCGCTACTCCGCCTCCAGCACCGCTGCGGCCGGGGCGGCCGCGCAGGCCGACGCGGCCGGGCGCGGGTCCGGCGGCCGTGGGTCCGGGTTCGTCCGGACCAGCGCCGCCGCCGCTGCCGGTGGTGGGGCCGCTCAGGCGTCGTCGTCGTGTGTCGGTAGTGCGGGCACCAGCTGCCGGCACTCCTACTCCGCACAGGTCAGCGACTCGGCCTCGGCCGGTGGGTCCACCGCGACCGCGTCCGCGTCCGGATCCGGCGGGGGTGGCATGGGTGGCGGCGGGGTCGCGGTCACCGCACAGGCCACGGCCGGTCCCGGGCAGGCATCGGCGTCGGCGTCGTGTTCGGGTGCGGCGAACTGCCGGCACTCCTATTCGGCGTCGTCGTCGGCGTCGGCGTCCGCCCCGGGCGCCCAGGCTTCCGCGTCGGCGTCCGGTTCCGGTGGTGGTGGGCAGGGTGCTGGTGGGGTGTCGGTGTCGGCGCAGGCGTCGGCGAGCCCGGGTCAGGCGTCGGCGTCGGCGTCCTGTTCGGGTGCGGCGAACTGCCGGCACGACTACTCCGCGTCGGCGTCCGCGTCGGCGTCGCACGGGCCGAACTGGGCCCGGGCGAACGCGTCGGGTTCCGGTGGTGGTGGGCAGGGTGGCGGTGGGGTGTCGGTGTCGGCGCAGGCATCGGCGAGCCCGGGTCAGGCGTCGGCGTCGGCGTCCTGTTCCGGTGCGGCGAACTGCTCGTCGAGCTACTCGGCGCACGCCGAGGCCGAGGACAGGGCCGAGACCGCACCCAGCTGGGACCAGCCGGGCATGGCCTGGAACGCGCACGGCGAGGGCACCTGTTCGGGCAGCGGCAACGGCGGCTGCGGGGTCTCCGCGTGGGCCGTGGCCGGCCCGGGTGGTGGCGGTGGCGCCACCTGCTCCGGGGACTGCGCGAACTTCACCCAGAGCGGATCGAACACCGGCGTCATCACCGCCCCCTCGTTGCGCGACCAGGCCGCCGCCCAGCAGCAGCAGGAGGCCGAGCAGCAGGATCCGGACCGTGGGTCGATCCCGATCGAGGAGATGGGCGAGAACGACCGCGGCATCGAGGGGAGGTTCGACGAGAACGGCAACCCCGTTCTGAGCGTGAAGTCCTCCGGCGACGAGGTCACCACCGAGACCTGCCGCGACGGCTGTTCGGGCGGGGCCACCCTCAGGACCGAGGACGGCGAGACCGTCCGCTACAACCCGCGCGAGGGCTTCCACGGCTCACTGCCGATCGAACGGGGGGCCGACGAGAAGGACACCGTGTCCGGCTCGCACGGCGTCGGGCTGCACCGTGACGCCGACGGCAACGGCTCGGGCCACGTCCGCGGCACCGGCCGGATGGTCGACGGCCGCACCGGCGAGACCGTGCGTTACACCAACTCCGAGAGCCGCAAGCCGGCCGAGGTGCAGAACTCGTTCCGGATGAGCAGCCCGAAGGGCTCGCCGGTGCACAGCACCTGCAACAGCGGTTGCATCTACCAGGGCGCCACCCAGGGGGCCGGCGTCCCGGAGAGCGGCGGCCGGGACCACCTGGTGATCAAGGGCCCCTCGGGCGACATCACCGGCCGCGACGGCGCCGGCAACTCCGCCCGGATCAGCTTCCAGGGGGAGGGCACCTTCACCTCGGCCGAAGGCGACGTCGTGCACGCCGATGGCGTCGCGTTCAAGCCGAGCGAGAACGTCACCACCATCATCAGCCGCGACGGCGAGGGCAACTCCGGCCACTACAGCCTGGGCACGACCGAGACCGGCTACATCTCGCTGCACGAGGGCTACCGGATCGACCAGAACCGGGGCAGGCAGGTGCACACCTTCACCGACGAGGAGCGACTCGAGGCGGCTAAGACGCGCTTGAACCTGCCCGAGCAGATCGTCTCCGGAAGCAACAACCGGGTCGAGGTGACGACCCCGGACGCCGCCGGCGACGGTGGCCGGATCCGCTGTGTTGGTGACTGCACCCTGACCCGGCCGGACTGGGCGCAGGCCCCCGAGCAGAACTGCCCGAACTGCCGGATCGACGAGCCGATGATCCGGGAGGGGCAGACCTCGTCGGAGACCGCGTCGGTCGTCTTCTTCGGCGACCCCGACGCGTCCCAGACCTGGACCGACCCGTACGGCAACTCCACCAGCTGCAAGGCCGGCACCAGCGCCGACGGCTGCCAGATCGGGATGAACTACGGGCCCGGCGGCGGCGCGGTCTGCCGAGGAGTGGACTGCAGGTCCACCAACGTCGCCGGCCACTCGCTGGAGGGCGAGGGCTACCTGCTCTACCCGACGAAGGACGGCAAGCAGAACATCGGCTTCGGCTGCCGCGCGGGCGCCGATGAGTGCACCACGTCCCCGGATCTGCCCGAGCTGGGCTGGATCGCCGACCCGGACGCCTCCTGGATGCCGGCCATCGACCCCACGTTCACCCGTCCCGCCCAGGACACCGCGGTCGACCGGGAGCTGGCCCACCACCTCGGGCTCGAGCCCGGCGACCCGCTCCCGCCGCTGAACCCGTCCGAGCTGAGCGCACTGCAGGAGGAGAATCCGGAGCTCTACGCGCAGTACCAGGACGCGTTGCCGGAGATGACCCCGGCGCAGGAGGACAGCGCCGTCCTGAAGGTCGGCAGCGCGCTCAGCACGCTGCAGATCCACCGCACGGAGAACGGACCCCGGGCGCGCGCCCTGGACGAGGCGCTGACCGCGCAGGAGCAGGCGAACCGGGACGGGACGGCCGTCGCCCCGGAGCACCTGCGGGTCATCGACGACTTCGCGAAGACCGAACCGGAGGTCCTTCACGCCCGCGGCCTCGTCGATGCCGTCCGCGGCGTGGCCGGGCAGCGCCCGAACATCGCCGGCGACCAGGCGGACGCGATCGGCGGCGCCGGCACGATCCCCGGGCACCGGGAGGGCTTCGGGGGGATGGGCCTCGCCGAGGACGGCACGCCCGCGGTTGAGCTGTCGCCGGCCGACCGGGCGAAGGCGAACGCCGCCCAGATCGCCGGGATGACCCTGGTGCCCCGCCAGTACGAGCTGAGCAGGCGACAGGAGACCTTCGCCGACCGCCGGACGGCCCTGCAGAACGACCCGAACGCCACCCCCGCGCAGTACGCGGCGCTCGAGACGGAGCGGGTGAGCATCAACGAGGAGATCGAGTCGGTCAACGGCGTGCGGAACCGGATCGCGGCCACCGACACACACCTGAAGGAGGTCGGCGGCTCCGGCGTCGTGTTCTCCCCGCAACGACGGCGGCAGCTCGACATCGCCGCGGCCGAGGCGGCCGGTGACACCGCGCTGGCCGCTGAACTCCGGACGTGGGACGACCTGCTGACCCGCAGCGAGCGGCTGGGCCGGGAGATGAAGGAGTCCGGCGACCCGCGGCAGGAGCGCCTCGCGGAGCGCTACGCGGAGCTCGGCTCCGCGGTCGCGCTGAACTACAACACCATCGCCCGCGACCAGGGTTCCCGTACCCAGGGAACGACCCTGGGGGAGCTGCAGCTGCCCTCCAGCGGTCGGGCCGACATCTTCTACGCGAAGAGGTCCGCGTTCAACCAGCCCTCGTTGGACGCCGTGACCGATCCGCGGTCCAAGCAGTACCTCGACGAGGGCTTCGCGGGCGAGGAGTCGCTGGGTGACACCCCGCGGGACCGCAGGGCGGAACTGGCGGCCCGGGCCAACGCCGACGAGCTGCTCGGCGAGCTCCTGCACGGCGAGGTGAAGGTCAGCGACATCGAGGAGCCGAGCGCCCGCCGGGAGGCGGCGAAGCGCGTCGGCGAGGACGGCTCGGTCGAACGCCGGGGGATCCTCTTCGAGGACGAGGACGGCAACCTCGGGATGACCGACGTCTACAAGGCGACGGGGGACGACGAGACCCGGTACATCGACGCGAACGGGCACCACTACAGCGGCTTCGATGATTTCCGCAACAACAACGAGATCTTCGGCGAGGACACGAAGATCTCGACGTCGGGTGACTGGGGTGCCTCCGGCGGCCCGGTCGAGATGACCTCGACCACGGGTCGCCACCTGGGCCACTGGGAGAAGTACAAGGGCTATTACATCGGCGTGCCCATGGTGGCCGCCGGGGCCGCGACCTGGTGGACGGGTGTCGGCAGCGGTGTCGGCATGGCCGGTGCCGCGGTGCTGGCCGGCGGCACGATCGTCACCACGATCGACGCCGGTGCGACCCTGTACAACCGTGCCCAGCACGGGCAGAGCAACAGCTTCGGCGATCGGAGCGCCCGCAACGCGTACCTGACGCTCGCCGGGAACACGTTGGCCGTGGCCACGGTCGGGATGAGCATCCCCGCCACCAAGCTGGGGACCGCGGCGACGAAGGCCCTCACGGCGGGCAACCAGGTGCGGGCCGCCAACCTGGCGCGGTCGTCCCTGCGCTACCGCAACGCGGCCGTCGCAGGCAACACGGCGGCGCTGGGCACGTTCGGCTACATGGCCGTCGACCACACCTCGACGTTCATCGCCAACGACGACAACGGTGCGTACGAGATCGGAAACCTGGTGATGACCTGGGGGATGCTCGCCGCGCCGGTCGCGATGAGCGCGAAGCCGCCCCGGATCGCACCGGCTCGCAAGGGCCCGCAGCCGGTGTCCCGCGCCGAACTGGTCGCCATCCGCGACGGCGCGAAGCTGCCCGACGCCCGCGTCGAGTCCCTCGCCCCGACCGGGGCGGTGGCCGGCGAGCTGCCCGCGACCAACCGGGCCGCGGAGCCGGCGACCGGGATCCAGGGCCCGCGCGCACCCCGGGTCGCCTCCGAGGGCACGCCGCGGCCCGCGACGTCGCGGACGCAGCCGGGATCCCGCAGCCAGCCCACCCAGAACCGGACCGGGACCGAGCGCGGTGCGCCCGCTGCGCGGTCCACGCCGCAGACCAGGGCGGGGGAGCGCCCCGCGCCGCCGAGGAGCCGGTCGCAGAACCCGCGTACCCAGCAGCAGAGCCAGGCGCGGACCCTGCAGAGCCAGGCGCGCGGTCTGCAGGGGCAGGCGCGAGACCTGCGGGGCCAGGCGCGCGGTGTACAGGGGCAGGCGCGGGGTCTGCGGGGCCAGGCGCGGGATCAGCGGACCCAGGCGCGAACCCTGCAGAACCAGGCACGGGACCTGCGGAACCAGGCGCGGGATCAGCGGACTCAAGCGCGAACCCTGCAGAACCAGGCACGGGACCTGCGGAACCAGGCACGGGGCCAGCAGAACCAGGCGCGCGGCCAGCAGAACCAGGCACGGACGCTGCAGAGCCAGGCACGAGAGTTGCAGAACCGGGCGCGGACCCTGCAGAACCAGGCACGAGAGTTGCAGAACCAGGCGCGGGGCCACCAGGGTCAGGCGCGGGAGCTGGGCAACCAGGCACGGGGTCTGCAGAGCCAGGCACGGGACCTGCGGAACCAGGCGCGCGAGCTGGGGAGCCGGGCGCGGGTCCTGCAGAGCCAGGCGCGGGGCCTGCTGGACCGGGCACAGGGCCGACAGAGCCAGAGCATCGGTACCCGTACCGGCACCGGGGCGGTCTCGGGCTCCGGGGCGGCCACCGGCCAGGGCATCGGCGCCACGGGGCGCGGCAACGGCGCGCCGGCTGCCCAGGGCGGTCCGTCCCGCGCCGGCGTCACCGGCGTCGGAACCGGCCGGCCCCCTGCGCCGATCGGCGACCGCGCCCCCGCCGGCGAGACGCGAGCACCGGCCGGTGAGGTGCCGAAGCCGCACCGCGACCGTCCCACCGGCCCGGCTGCGCCACCCAAGCAACAGCCGAACCGCACGAACGCCGAGGTGCTCGCCGAACGCTCCACCGGCACCGGCGGCCACGAGCCGCCGCCGGGAACGGTGGACGGGACGTCCGCCGATCGACCGGGCCCGAAGCAGGGCCGCCCTGCCACGGAGCCGACGGCGGCGAGCGGATCGACGCCGGGACCCCCGCGGAACCGCGGGCCTCCGGCGGACGGAACCGACCCCGCCACCGCCCGCGCCCCGGGCGAAGCCGGCGCGCCCCGCGCGTCGGAGCGTGCCACCGACGGTGGCGCCGATACCCCGACGACCACTCGGAACGCAACGAACGAGAACGGAGGCCGTGCGGGACAGGAGCAGGCAGGTCAGCAGCGCAACCGCAACGGAGGACGGAACGATGAGGTAGCCCCGGACGGTCGCCCGGCCGCGCACCCCACCGAGGGAGCGCAGGGCGGCGGCATCACGATGCACGTCGTGCGCGACGTGGCCTACGAGGCACAGGCGGCCCACGCCGCCCGCCTGCAGGATCGGTACGACGCGGCCAAGGCCGAGACGGCCAAGGACACGATGCCGGACGCCCACGACGCGCGGACGGTGGGGACGTGGAACAGCTCGTCCGAGGTCGCGGCCCGCGCTGCGCGGAAGGTGGAGCTCAACCGCGCGTACGAGGATCTGCTCCAGGCACAGCACGAGCTGGACTGGATGAGCGGCCCGACGGCGCTGCCGCGGGTCGACCTGCACGGAGCACCCGTGTTCGGCACGCAGAAGGCGGCCGGCCCGCGCCCCGTCGCGGAACGGACGGCGAGCGCTGCCTACCCGACGCCGGGCGTCCTGTCCCGGCCCCCCAGGCAGTTCGCCAGCGCGTTCCGTGGACTGACCGCCTTCACCGCCATGGTGATGTTCTCCGGGCATCTGGCAGTGCTACCGCCCGGCCACGGCACGGCGAAGTCGATGAACGTCCGCTCCGCCGGTGCGGTGGAGTCGGTGTCGGCTCCGCTCCGCCCGAGCGCGGAGACCCTCCCGGTCAGGAACGCGGGGCAGCCCCGTGCCGGCCTCGGCGCGCAGGGCGGGACTCCTGCGGGGGCGAAGACGCTGCGGGCGATCGGCGAGACCCCCACGCTGACGAACCCCGTGCGGACGATCGGCGAGACGCCCACCGGACCCGGTCCGGTCCGGGCGACACCGGGCGACCTCCTCGTGCCGTTCGGCAGCTCGGACACCCCGCAGTCCCCGCCGCAGTCCCCGCCGCGGTCGCCGCTGCCGCCGTCGCTGACGGTCTTCGTCTTCGACTACCGGCTGGCCTGGGAGTACATGTCCTTCCGGTCGCTGCTCTCGCACTCGCGGGAGGTCGCCGCGGTGCACCGGGACACGATGCGGAAACTCCACGCCGCACAGCCGTCCCACATCACCCGGATGGAGCACTTCGTCCGGACGGCGCGGCCGGACTACCTGACGTACGTGATCGACGCGGACGGCAGGCAGCGGTGGGTACGACCGGTCGCCGAGACCCACCCCGATGCCACGCTGCAGACCGAGCGCAGCGCCACGGCCGTCGCGCCGATGTCGGAGCGGGCCTGGACGACCTTCACGAAGCGGGCCCCGGAGAGCTTCCGTGTCGGGGAAGGAACGAGCGCGGACCACGCGGACGTGCGGACCGCCTACTACGGCGGGCACGACTTCGGCCGGATGGCGCAGCGGGTCGAGCAGGCACGGGCGCGGCACCGGGCCGTCGGCGAGCACAACCAGCAGGCGTTCCGCGCCGCGGCGCAGCGCTCCGACCTGGCCGCCCGCCAGGAGGCGGCCGCGGTCCGGGCCACCGAGCTGGAGCGTCTCGCCGTCCTGGAGGCCCGGCAGAAGGCCGGTCTGCTCAGCCGGGCGAACCGGCCGGCACCGAAGGGACCCGGCCGGAACCAGGAGGTGAGCTGGCGGGCCGACGCCGAGCGCGCCCGGGCGGGGATCGCACACCGGGGCGAGCAGGCGGCGGCAGCCCGGGCCACTGCCGACGGGCTGGCCGCGGAGCTGGCCGCGATGCCGGTTCTGCCGCGGGTCACCGTGGAGCAGGGGCACACCCCCTCGGCCCGGGTGCAGCGCACCCTGCTCGTGCTGAACCGGCTGTGGCGGCAGAACACCGATGACCTGACCCGACACGCCGTCGGGCAGCTGGCCGGCACGGTCGTCGCCGACGTCGGTCGCAGCCCGCTGGGGGTCGCCGGCCTGCCGCAGTTGTTCCGTTCCGCGTGGGCGCCGGACCGGGCGGCGGCCACCGATGCGGTGCGGTCCTGGGGCGAGCGGCACGGCACGGGCTGGGACGACGCCACCGTGAACGCGCTGTTCACCGCGCTCCGCGGACTCCCGCACGACACGATGGCCCAGTTCGGCTCCCGCTATCGTTCCGGCCCGGACGGGATCCGGGTGGTGGTCCTGACCCGCGCCGCCGCGGCGGTCGTGGTGCTGACCGGGGCCGCCGCCGGCGGGGCCGCCGCCGCGGGCGCCCCGGTGGGGATCGTCGGCTGGCTCGCGGTCCTCGGTTCCGCGACGGCCGCGCTCCTCGCGAACCGGGCCGCCGCCGACCACGCCCGGATGATGAGCTCGGGCACCGGCAACCGCGGCCCGCCGGCCGTCGCCGACACGCTGCGGGCCCGCCTGGCGGGCACCGCGAACACGGCCGCCGCCTGGGCGGCCACGACGGGCGGTCTGGTCTGGATCGCGACCGTGGGTGTGGTCGGTGCGGGCGCCGCGCTGATGCTGATGGCGCCGCTGCCCGCGATCGCGGCGATGGTCGCCTTCCAGGTGCGCGGCACGCTGAACGCGGCCACGTCCCTGCTGTCGTCGAACCGCTGGGTGCGGACCGTCCGGACGGCCCTGGTCGTCGGCACGTTCACGGTGAACCTGCCGCTGCACGTGTTCGGCGTCCTCAACCCCGCCTCGTCGTGGGAGTTCCGGGCCTCGGCCGCCGCGTTCCTGGTCGTCGACGTGACGGCGCTGCTGACGCTGGTCCCGGCGATGCTGGGTACCTGGAAGCAGGACATGGTCCTGGACGGCCCGCGGGCCGTGAAGGTCTTCCGGGTGGCCGCCATGGCGGGCACCTGGGCGGTCGCGCTGTCCCTGATCTCGCTGCTGACCGCGGCGTTCGGCCCGAACTCGGTGCTGGACCCGATCGTGTCGATGAACGCCGCGGTGAAGTGGCTCGTCGTCGCGACCTTCGTCGGGTTCGGCGGGGAGGCGCTCTACACCCTGTGGAACGCGGCGCGCACCGCGCGCAACCCGGCCCACACGGCTCCGGCCCGGGCGACGTTCGCCATGTCGGTCGCGAGCGCGCTCGGAGTGGGCCTCTACGGGGCGCTGTACCAGCTGAACTCGCTGCCGGTGCTGATCGGGACGACCGCGTCGCTGGCCGTTGCCGGGGTGGCGTACGTGCTGCTGCACCGCTCCGGGGCGGTGCCGCCGGCCCGGGACGAGGGCACGCCGGACGGCCCGGCCGCGGACGCCGGCACGCCGGCACCGATGGCGGGGGAGGCGACCCCGAACGCGCCGCCGCGCGGCTGGGCCCGGCGGATCGGGCGGATGACCGCGCGGCTGCTGGTCACCGCGGCCGTCACGGCGACCCTGGTACTCGGGTTCGCCGCGGACGCGGTCGGCTCCCCGGGCGCCGGGGGCCGGGGGCCGACGTACACGGTCGTCCCGGGTGCCGAGCAGCGCCCGGCGCCCGCCGTCGCACCGGCCGTGGTGGTGCGCTCGGGAACCGACCCCGTGGTGGTCGTGCGCGAGGGCGACTGGCTGGAGGCGATCGCGGAGCACCACGGCGTGCCGGGCGGGTGGCCGGCGCTGTACGCGGCGAACCGGGACGTGATCGGCGCGAACCCGGACCTGATCCTGCCGGGCACGGAACTGCGGATCCCGGCCGGGGCGCGCCCGGAGCCGGGCCGCCCGGAGCTCGCCGAGCCGTCCCCGACCGAGCGGCCGTCGCCCACCGAGCGCCCCACGGAGACCGGGCGGCCGACCCCGCCGGCGGACCCGGCGCCGCCCGCTTCCCCGGTGCAGCCGGGCCGCGGACCGGGCCCGCTGACGTGGCTGGTCGGCGGCTCGGTCGTCGTCGCGCTGCTGGCGTTCCAGGGCCGGGTCCTGCTCCCGGGGCTGCGCGGTGCCGTGCGGGGTGTCCGGACGGCGCTGGCCGGCACGGTGCGCGGGATCGGCGATGCGGCCGCCGCGGGTGGTCGTCTCCGGTCCGGCTCCCCGGCCGGCGGCGCGGCGCCGCGGTTCGGTGACACCGTCGGCCTGCTGCTGCGTGACCTGCGGATCGGGGTCCGGCTGTCCGTCGGGGCCGGGATGCGGCTGCCGGGCGCACTGGGCGACGGGTACTGGCTGGCCCGCTCGGCGCACCGGGTGGCACACGCCCGGACCTCCGACGATGCGGAGCGGGCGGCCGAGCGGCACCGACGGCTGGTCGCGGCCGCCGGGATCCGGGCGGACGGTCACTGGCGGGGCATGCTCGCCCGGGCCGCCGCGAGTGACGGCGCGATCCGGTGGGCCGCCCGGATCGCCGCGCTGCCCTGGCGGGTGGGATCGGGCCTGCGGCTTGCGACCGGCACGCCCGTCCTCGGCGGGATCGCGCTGGCAGGGCTCCCGGTCCTGGTGGGTGTCCTGAGCGGCTCACTCTGGGCCGGTGCCGCGGTGGGTGCGGCGAGCGCGGCGACCCTGCGTGGCCTGGTGGTGTCGGCGCGGCGGGCCGCGGCGACGGCGCGGGCGGCCGAGCGGCATCGGACCCGGTGGCTCGCGGTGCCGCCGACCGGCGCCCCCGCCACGCCGGCGATCGACCCGGTGACGGTGTGGCGGCTGCTGTGGGGGCTTCGGCTCCACGCGCCGGCGCGCGGCCCGGTACGCGCCGGGGATCTGCTCGCTCCGATGGCTCCGGGGGTCCCGGCCTGGCTGGCGGCGTTGTCACCGCCCCGGGACGCGGTGCGGGAGAGCGAGCTGGAGCGGGTGCTGGCCGAGCTGGCCGCGGCCGGGCTGCTGGTGACCGACGGTGCGGGCTACCGCCCGGCCGATCTGTTCGGCGCGACCCCGGCCGGGTACGCCGAGGCGCTGCTGCGCAACCCGGGCGTCGTGCTCGGTTCGGCCACTCCGGCCGAGTGGACGGCGACCGAGCTGGCCGACCTGGTCGGTGCCGGGATCCGGGACGCGGTCCGCGCGGTGACCGTGCCCCGGGCGTGGCAGCGGCAGCCGGTGTGGCTGCGCGGCGGGAGCCGCACCCCCGCCGAGCGCCTGCGGCAGGTCCGGGACGCCCGGTCCGAGCGGGCCCGGCTGCGGCGCGCGGTCGCCGGCGCGGTCCGCGCCCTGGACGACACCCGGCCCGGTGGCCCGGGGCGGGAGCCGGCGGAGCGGGCGCTGACCGCGGCGCTCGACGCCGCCCTGGACGCCGGGGTCGCACCGGCCGGGCTGATGGACGGCCCGGGCTGGGAGCGGGTACTGGCCGCGGGCCGCGACGCCGCCCTGGGCGAGCTGCTGGCGGCGGGGGAGCAGCTCGGCGTCGGCCGTCCGGTCCGGCATCGTGGCGGCCTCGTCGCCGCCGGTCCGGACGGCGCCCGGATCCGGGTCACGGCGTCCGACCTGCGGGAGGAGGTGCTGGTGCTCCAGGGCCGGATGTCGGCCGGTGCACCGGCCGAGCGGGTGCGGGCCGAGGTCGTCGCCTGGTGGGGCGCGCACCTGGGCCTGGTGCGCGGGCAGGCGCTGTCCGGGGTACTGGATGCGCTCGGCGTGCTGCACGGTGAGGGCGGGGACCGGGCCGCCGCGGCCGTCGGCGTCGCGGACCTGGTGCTGGCCGCCAACGGTGGCGCCGACGCGCTGACCGGCCAGGTGCTCACCGGCGCCGGGGCCGGGGTGGCGGGCGAGGTTCTGGCGAGCGGCCCGGTCACCGGGGAGCTGCGGGGCCGGGCCGCCCTGCATCGCGACCTCGACGCGGTGGCCGGCGAGATCACGGCCGCGGCGGACGGCGACCGGCCGGCCACGGTCACCGGGCTGACCCGCACGATCGAGCTGATGCACGTCGAGCTGACCCACCGGGCAGGGGCGAAGCGGGACGCGGCCGCGCGGGTCGCGACCGAGATCGACGAACTGGCCGCCGCCCGCGCCGCCCGCGGGCGTGACGACCGGCACGCCGCCGAGCGTCGCCGCGCCGCCAGGGCCGGGGTGGTCGAGGCGAGCGAGCGGCAGGCCCGGCTGGTGCGGGCCGAGCGGGCCTACCGGGCCGCCGCAGCTGCCGCCGAGGAGACCCGGGCTGCGCTGGAGGGCCTCGGGATCAGCCTGCGGGCGGTGGCGCTGACCCCGCCGCAGGCCCGCGACGGTGCCCGCGATGCGGCCCGTGCGGCGGCGGCCCGGGCCGTGACCGCGGTTCGGGCGCTGGACGTGGCGCTGGCCGACACCGTCCCGGACCGTGCTGCGCTGCCCGCCGGGGTGCCCACCGACGCGTTGCCGGGGCTGGCCGGGTTGCGGGCCACGGTCCGGGACCTGCTGGCCGAGTCCGGTGCGGCGGTGCGGCTGTCCGCGCAGGACCTCGACGACCTGTTGACCGCGCGGTGGCGCTCGGCCGTCGGCGCGGAGGGCCTGGTGCTGGGTGTGGGCGGTGGAGTCGAGCTGGCGCTGCGGTGGGTGCCGGGACGCAGCGTCGAGGTGGTCGACGTGACCGAGCAGGCGTCGCAGCTGATGCTGGGCGATCTGACCCAGGCCGGCGGGTCGGTGACCGCGACCGTCGCCCGCACCCTGTCCGGGAACGCCGGCGGCGCGGCCGGGACGATCGGGCTGGGCGCGAACGCGGGCCGCAACGAGTCGCTGTCCGGTGGTGCGGCCGGCTTCATGGTCGGTGGCGGCGTCGTCGACAACCGGGGCACGTCGGTGCTGGTGGAGACGAGCGGGCACTGGGAGGCGGCGGTACGGGGCGCGGACCGGGGTCCGGCGTGGTCGCAGGGTGTGCGGGTGGACACCGGCGGCGCGGTCGTCCGATCCTGGATCCCGCACACCTACGAGGCCCGGGGCCCGCCGGAGCGGATCCGTGGCCCGCGCACGAAGGAGGCGCTGCCGCTGTCGGCGCCGATCTGGGCGGACGGGCTGCACACGCTCACCGACCGGGTCGCCGACCGGTTGGGCCGGCACGGCGAGATCGGGAGCACGACCCGCGAGCAGCTGCGCACGCTGCTGGTCGGCGGGTCGCCGTCGCGGCTGTCGACGCTGCTCGACGCCCCGGAGGGGTGGCAGCCGGTGCTGTCCGACGACCGGGGCCGCCCGCTGGCGGTACTGACGGTGCGCGCGAGCCTGGAGTCGAGCCGGGCGTTCGGCACCCGCAGCACGAAGGAGCACCTCGAGGACCTGCACGTGACGTTCTCGAAGGTGTCCGGGTCCTGGTCGTCGGGGCGCAGCGTGGGCGGTGAGGCGTCGGGCCGGCTGCCCGCGGTGCTGCGGCGGGTCGCCGCTCGGCTCGGGGTGGAGACGGGTGGCGTCCTGGGCGGATCCCGGTCGTGGTCGGTGGGAGCGAACGCCGGGGGCGACGCGATCCACCCGGGCGTGCACCGCTACTCCGGCTACACCCAGGCCCAGCTGCTCGACCTGCGCTACAGCGTCGGGATCACCTGGCTGGACCGGACGGCCGAAACCCCGGATCCTGTCACCGGTGACGTCGGGATGCTGGTGCGGATGCCGGAGGCGGACGCCTTCCGCTACGGCATGGAGGTCGGCACCGCCGCGGTGCGGCGCATCGACACCGCCGCGGTGCGCCGGGACCGGGCGGGCGCCGCGGTGCTGCGCGAACAGCTCGGCCGCAGCGCCCCGCCCGGGCGGCGGGCGGTGCAGCCGTTCTTCATCGGGACCGGGATCGGGCAGGTCCGCGGGGTCGGGCACGGCCTGGTCCGGGATCTGACGGGGGCCGCGGAGCTGCGGGCCCGGGTGACCGGGCAGCTGCGTGCCGAGGGCCTGCTGCCCCCCGCGACGCGCAACCGGTGGACGGGCGACCGCGACGAGCTGGCCGTGCAGTGGGCCAACGCCACCGAGGTCGCCGAGCAGCTGACCGACGAGCGGATCGCGGGCAGCCTGGACCAGGCCGCCCAGCAGGGCATCGTCATCTCGCTGCGCCGCTACCGCCGGATGCACGGCCCCGAGCACGTCACGCTGCGGGTGCGGGTGGACGCCGACTGGGACCGGATGCGCTGGCTGGGCCACTCCACGCGGTGGACGCTGGTCGGGCTCGACATCGGGTCCAACACCTCCGGCCGTTCCCGCGGCGGGTCGCGGTCGGCGCGGGCGTCGGTCTCGGCGTCGTGGAAGCCGGGCGCCGGGTGGCTGTCCGGGATCACCGGCGGTGCCGGATGGTCGCGGGGCCGCAGCTGGGGCACCTCGGTCGGGGACACGGTCAACCAGGTCACCCTGGTGGAGTCCACGACGACGACCGCGGCGTTCGCGCTGGACCACCGGGTCGTCGTCGAACGCCTCGGGCCTGGTGGCGCGGCGACCCCGCTGGCGTCGGCACCCGGGCGGGCCACGGTGTACCTGCCCAGCGACTGGCTGCCCGCCGTCGACCCGATCACCGATGCCGCGCAGTCCGTGCCGGAGCAGGTGCGCCAGCGGATGACCCCGCTCGCGCTGGAGACCGGGGACCTCGACGCGGTCGCCGCCTCCGTGCTGGGCCGCGCCCACGATCCGGACTCACCGGCCGGGCAGCACCTGCGGGAGCTGCTCGGGGTCGAGGGTGTCCGCGCCCACCTCGGGGAGCTGCTCGCCGAGGGCTACCGCACCGCGGTCGCCGTGCGGGAGCGCGGGCTGCGCCACCGCCGCACCCCGGTGCAGCTGTCCGCCGGGCTCGGCGGGGCCCGGTTCGCCGGGGTGTCCGGGCTGGTCACCGGCGACATCAACCTGACGCTGGCCAGCCGCGGCAGCCAGGCCGGGACCTCGGGTTCCCGCTCGGTCAACGCCGGGCTGACCGCCGGCGCCGCCGGCCCGAACGGGTCCCGCTCGGTCGACGGCGGCCGGAACCGGTCCTGGCTGGGCATCTGGGGCCGTGAGCGGCTCACCATCGAGACCGGGCTGCACTACCTCTACACCGCGCCGCTGGGGATGGGGCTCGCCGTCGCCGGGGGCACCCCGGCCGCGGTGCATGGCGCCCGAGTCGTGTTCGCGCTGCCCGAGCGCGACGCGATCGACCTCTACGGCCGCGGCGACTGGGACCTGCCCGCCGCGCAGGTCCGCGACGTGATCGTCCGGTTCGCCCACGGCGACCTCGCGATCGACGACGCCCCGGTGCACCGCCTGCTCGACCGCTACCTGCGCACCGGCGGCCGGCTCGACGCGCGGACCCGCGACGCCCTGACCGCCCGCCTGGACACCCTGTTCGCCGGTCGCGCGGGCTACCCCGTGCTGCTGCGCCACGACCTGGCCGGACGGGTCCGGGCCGGTACCGCCCGCGCCGGACACGAGCAGCGGGTGAGCCTCACCGAGCCGTTCGCGACCCGGCTGGGCCGGTCGGCGCTGGAGACCGCGACGCTGCGCACCGCGGGCGGGGTCCCGGCCCGGCTGTTCGCCCAGGTCCGCGACGCCGTCGCCGCGCAGCTGCCGCCGGGCACCCTGGAACACGACCCGCTGCTGTGGCAGCGGTTGTGGAACGACCTGGCCGGCAAGCGCTGGTGGGGCAAGATCGACGCGATGCTGGACCGCGACGGGTTCAGCCTGCAGGTCCCGGTCCGGATCCCCGAGACGGGTCCGGACGGCGTCGCGGTGCCGGGCGCGGACCGCCTCCGCCGGGTCGAGGTGTGGATCACCGCCCGCCTCGTCGACGACGCCCGGCTGCTCGACACGACCACCGCGGCCGGGCAGATCATCCAGGACTACGGCTACCTGCAGCACGACCGCGGCGCGTCACGGTCGCGCACCACCGGCGGCGGCACCAGCCTGGACCTGGCACCGGGGGAGGGCGGGCTCGGCGCGTCGGTGTCCACCGACCACAGCCGGGGCGCCGGCGGCGGGACGAGCACCCAGCGGACCCGTCTCGACGGCACCGCGTCGTTCGGCGGATCCGACCGGATCGCCCAGAGCGTGCGGGTCACCGTCAGCGTCCGGGGCGGTGCTGCGCTGCTCGACCGCGGCACCGCCGCCGCCACCCGCGTCGTGCTCGACGGCAGCCTGGTCCGGCTGATCCCCGGCGGGATCGCCACCCCCGTTCCCGCCGGTGACCGGGCCTCCGGCACTCCGGCCCGGGTGGACGCCCGCGGCCCGGTCGACCCGCGCCCGCTCGTCCTGCCGCGGGTGTACAGCGCCGAGGCGGTCGAGGCCCCCGGCCTGGTCGACACCGTCGTCGACGCGCTCGCCGCCCGCGCCATGCTGGGCCGCACCCGCGCCGAGGATCACCGCGCCGATCTGGAGCACGTCTTCGCCGCGAACGCGCTCACCGCGTTCCTGCGCGACATGCTCTCCGGAGAGGGGCACACGTTCCACCGGATCCCGGTCGGTGGGCGCACCGTCATCGACGTCGTGGTGCGCGCCGACACGCACGGCGCGCAGCGCCTGCTCCAGGGCCGGGACCTGGACAAGCGCACCGTGCGTCGGTTCCAGGAGCAGACCACCACCAGCACCTCCGACGCCCGGATGGCCCCGCTGGGCCGCGGCGCGACGCTGGGCGGGGAGCCCGGATCGATCGGGCTCTCCGGCGGCGACCAGGCCGGGCACCGGGGAGCCGCGGTCGCCGGGACCCGCGCCGAGACGACCCTGATCCTCGTCGGGAAGGGCGGCACCGCCCGCACGGATCTGAGCCTGGTCGTCGAGGTCCGCCGCGGCACGCTCACCGGGTACCGCGACGAGCCCACGGTGCGCCGCACCGTCACCGCCAGGGACCGGGGCACCGCCCACCTGACCCTGTTCGACGGCGACCTCAGCGCCGCCATCGCCGCCCAGGAGATCGCAGCCCACGACGACGGCGGCTGGCGGCTGCGCACCGGCCACGGCCACGCCTCGCCGTTCGCCCCGCGGGCCGGGGGCCCGGTGACCGGTCGGGCCCCGGGAACCGACCCGGCACGGGCACTGACCGCCGCGCGGCGGGCCGCGATCGGGTCCGGCCGCCCGGTCGTCGTCGAGTTGCCCGGGGCCGGGCCGGTGCGTGCCACCCCGGACGGCGCCCTGCACGGTGTCCGCGACGGCGGGTACGCCGCGGCACTGGCGAGCCTGCCCCCCGAGCTGCTCGCCGCCGCGCACCACCTTCCCGACCTGCGCCGGCTGCACGCCGCGGGCGGGGGGCCGTTCGCCGCGGTCGTCCGGGACGCGCTGGCCGGGCGCGGCCTCCCGATCGCCATCGATCCGGCCGATCCCGGCTCGGCACCGGCCGGCCCCGACGCCGGGCCACCCGCGGTCGAGGCCTCCACCGGTTACTCCTCGGTCAGCAGCGGCCCGGTGTCGCTGCGCCCGCTGACCCGCGCGGAGAACGACGCGCTGGTCGCGGGCGCAGAGCGGACCCGAGGACTCGGACGGCCGATCGGCGCGGAGCTGCCCGGTGTCGCCGCCGGATCGATGGCGATCGTCGCGGCGGAGCAGCTGGTCGCCGCGGGCGTCCCGCCCGCGCTGATCGACGAGGTCGTCGCGCACACCTACGACGGCCGGACCGTCATGGCCGAACCGATGCTGGCCGAGATCATCCGGCTGCTCCGGCAGCGGCGGCTCGCCCCCTCGTGGCCGGGCCGGGTGCTCGGCCACGAGCACCGGTTCCACCACCCGGCCGCGCCGCGCGGGCCCCCGCACTCCCGGGACGCCGCCGCGCACGACCGGGACGCCGCCGCGCTGGCGTTCGAGCTGGTGCTGGCCCGGATGCCCGGCCCAGGCGGCCCGGGCGCCGGCTCGGTGGTGTCGGCGCTGTTCCGCGAGTACGACCACCACAGGCCCGACACCGCCGTCGGACGCCGACCACCGGGCAGCCGCTCGACCGTCCCTGGGCAGTACCCGATCTCGTAGGACCCAGATCTCGTGGGACCTAGATTTCGTAGGACCTCAGCCAGACCGTCTGCG
Organism: Pseudonocardia autotrophica; assembly: GCF_003945385.1. NCBI lineage: Bacteria > Bacillati > Actinomycetota > Actinomycetes > Pseudonocardiales > Pseudonocardiaceae > Pseudonocardia > Pseudonocardia autotrophica. Next base: position 3,586,761 of record NZ_AP018920.1, on the reverse strand, counting down.
GGGCCTGACGCAGCGCCGAGAGCACCTCGTCCGGCAGCACCCGGTCGGTGTCGGTCAGCACGTAGCCGTGGTCGCCCTGGGTGGACAGCGACTGGCCGGTCACGTTCACCCCGGCGTCGGCGAGCAGCCGGTTGATCTCGGCGAGCACGCCCGGGGTGCTGGTGTGCAGGTAGCCGGTGCGGAACACGCCGGGCGGCCGCGGCGCGGCGACGTTGGGCAGGTTCACCGACAGCGCGGTGGCCCCGCCGGTGACGAAGTCGGTGAGCTTGGTGGAGACGAAGTGGCCGATCTCCTCCTGCGCCTCCTGGGTGGACCCGCCGATGTGCGGGGTGAGGATGACGTTGTCCAGCCCGCGCAGCGGCGAGCCGAACTCGTCGCCCTGTGCCTTCGGCTCGATCGGGAACACGTCGACCGCGGCACCGGCGATGTGCCCGGACAGGATGTTCTCGCGCAGGGCCTGCTCGTCGATCACCATGCCGCGCGAGGCGTTGATGAACATCGACCGCGGCTTCATCCGGGCGAACTGCTCGGCTCCGAACAGGCCGGCGTTGCCGGGGCGCCCGTCGACGTGGATGGAGACGATGTCGGCCTGCTCCAGCAGCGCGTCCAGGGTGGGTACGCGGCGGGCGTTGCCGTGCGCGAGCCGGTCCGCGGTGTCGTAGAAGATCACCCGCAGGCCGACCGCCTCGGCCATGTTCGACAGCTGGGTGCCGATGTTGCCGTAGCCGACGATGCCCAGCGTGCGGCCGCGGATCTCGTGGCTGCCGCGCGCGGACTTGTCCCAGACGCCCTCGTGCATCCGCTGGGTCTTCTCGGTCAGCCGGCGTGCGAGCACCACGATCTCGCCGAGCACGAGCTCGACGACGCTGCGGGTGTTCGAGTAGGGCGCGTTGAACACCGCGATGCCGCGCTCGGCCGCCGCGGACAGCTCGACCTGGTTGGTGCCGATGCAGAAACACCCGACGGCGAGCAGGTCCTTGGCTGCGTCGAGGACGTCGGCCGTGACCGTGGTGTTGGATCGGATACCGAGCAGCTGCACGCCGGACACCGCGTCGAGCAGCTCGTCGCCGCTGAGCGAGCCGGCACGCGTCTCGACCTCGATGCCCGCGCGACGGAACGCCTCGGCCGCGCCGGGGTGGATGTTTTCGAGCAGCAGAGCCTTCACCCGACCCAACCTAGGCGTCCGGGTCCGGGCACAGGCAGCGGGCAGGGGGTTTTCTTGCCTCGCAACGATCATGTTGTTTAGGTTCGGCATACCTGAAGAGAGGACTGCCGAACATGTCCACTGCTCTGACCCGGGCGGCGCTCGCGGCACCGCTTGCCGCGCTGCTGCTCGTCGCCGGCTGCGGGGCCGCCGGCCCGGCCGACGCCCCTGCGCCGGACGCCGGGGGAACCGGGGCGTTCCCGGCCCGGATCGACCACGCCTACGGCACCACCGAGATCCCGGCCGAGCCGCAGCGGGTGGTCACCCTGGGCCTGTCCGATCAGGACCCGCTGCTGGCCCTCGGCGTCCGGCCGATCGCGGTCAGCCAGTGGTACGGCGATCAGCCGCACGCCACCTGGCCGTGGGCCCAGGACGAGCTCGGTGACGCGCAGCCGGTCGTGCTCAACGGCGGAGTGCGCAACGAAGAGGCCCCGCCGCTGGAGGAGATCGCAGCCCTCGATCCCGACCTGATCCTCTCGCTGTACAACGGGACCACGGCCCAGCAGTACGAGCAGCTGTCCGCGATCGCCCCGACCGTCGTCCCGGACGAGGGGTTCACCGACTTCACCATCACGTGGCAGGAGGCGACGCGGGCGACCGGAGAGGCACTCGGGCGCGAGCAGGAGGCCCTGGACCTGGTTGCCGCCACCGAGCAGAAGTTCGCCGAGGCCGCTCGGGATCACCCCGGTTTCGCGGGCAAGCGGGCCGTCGTGGCCGAACGGTTCGAACCGGGCGCCAGCGTCGTGCGCAGCGGCAACGACATCCGCGCGCTCTTCTTCACCCAGCTGGGCTTCGAGTCACCGACCGAGATCGCCGGAATCGCGCCCGACCAGTACGGCGAGATCAAGGTCTCCGACGAGCTGATGGGGGAGCTGTCCCGCGACCTGCTGGTGTGGAACATCGGCTCGTCTCCGGAGCTGCGCCCCGAGATCGAGAACAACCCGGTGTATCCGACGCTGCCGGTGGTGCAGCAGGGCCGGGTGTTGTGGGTCGAGGATCCGGTCGTGTCGGGCGCGTTCAGCTGGGGGACGATCCTCAGCCTGGACTATGCGCTCGAGAAGCTGGTCCCGCAGATCGCTGAGACCCTCGACTGATCCCGGGGCCGTCCACGGCGCTCGGTCGCCCGGGGCAGGCTGGACCCTGCCACCCGGCGGCCTACGGCTTCGCGGCGAGGTCCGGGCCGGCTGTGGTGCGGGAGGCGGAACGCGCGCCCAGGGGGAGTAGCAGCACGGCGTCGTGATCACGGATGCCTGGAGCAGCCTGGCGGGCGACCACACGTTGCGGACCCGTCGCGACCAGGCATTCGTGGCGGCCAACTTCGGCGTCCGCCGTGACGGTGGACATCGCTGGACGGACACCGGCCCGGATTACGTACGCGCCGCGCGCGAGGCCGGTCTGGGCCGGCTCGGGATCGACACGATCGACCTCTAATCTGCACCGCACCGACCCGCCTGGATCCCGATGGGCTGCTCGACCGCCGCCGATTGCTCGCAGGCCGGCTCGCCGTGCGGAGGCGGACGAGCCCTCCAACACTCGAACTGTCATAACGTGCATTATCGGCTCAATGTCCGCACCGGAACGGGGTGGTGGGTGCGACGGTTCGCCGCACCCACTCCACACCGTCCTCGGCCGCGCCCCGCGGTCTCCTGCAGCACGTCGATCCACCGGGACGCCTCGAGCTTCGCCGAGTCGCTCCAGATCACCGGATGCGTCGCCACCGGCCTGCTGCAGCAGCGTCGTCGGCGACAAGCACTGTCGTCGACAGCAAGCACTGCCGTCGGCAACCAGCACTGCGACCCGGGTATCGGCTCATCGCCGGACACCCGGTCCGCCGGATCCTGCTCAGGCGCTCCGAGGTTGACGACACGGGCTTCGCGGCGGCCCGCCTCGCCCTACTGCGTCGTGCCGTGCCGGTTCATCATCGACCGAGCACATTCACGATCGTGGGTGTCCCGTACCCCAGTTCATCGCCGGAACGCGAAAACTGTCATAACTATATGGTCGATCAGCCCGCCGTCGGCGGCTGGTCGACCAGCTGCGCGAGGTAGAGCTGCTCGCCGAGCCGGTCCATCAGCTCCAGGTTGGTCTCGATGTAGTCGATGTGGTGCTCCTCGTCGGCGAGGATCTTCTCGAACAGGTTGGCCGTGGTGATGTCACCCTTGTCGCGGCACAGCCCAATGCCCGGGCGCAGCCGCTCCACGACCGCCACCTCGATCGCCAGGTCCGCCTGCAGCTGCTCGCGCACGCTCTGCCCGATGTTCAGGGTGCCGAGACGCTGGTAGTTCGGGAGCCCCTCCAGGAACAGGATCCGGTCGGTGATCTCCTCGGCGTGCCGCATCTCGTCGATCGACTCGGCGCGGGTGTAGGCCGCCATCTTGGTCAGGCCCCAGTTCTGCTGCATCTTGGCGTGCAGGAAGTACTGGTTGATCGCCGTGAGCTCGCTGGTGAGCTGCTCGTTGAGCAGGCCGATGATCTCGTCGTCGCCGCGCATGACTGACGTCCCCTCGTCCGAGTACTGGTGGACGGCGAATGTAAGCCGGAGCACAGAGGGCCCTGTCGATCAGGACCGACTCACAGTCGTGCAGGCTCACCTGTGCTGCGGTGAGCCCCGGGTCAGGCGGAGGCCGGCAACCGGTCGATGTCGTCGCCCGCGGATGCCGAGATCAGCAGCGTGCGGAGCCGGTCGTGACAGCTCCCGCATCCGGTGCCCGCGCCGCAGGCGTCGCCGATCGTGTCCACACAGGAGGCGCCCTCGCGGACGCAGCCGCGCACTTCCGCCTCGGTGACGGCAGCGCAGATGCATGCGAACACAGCGACCCCTTCCTTGTGGATAGGTAACCCTATGCTGACATTCGATCATGCTTGCCCACAAGGCCCGGACGCCTCCGGATCGCTACGCTGCGCGGGTGCCGCTGGAGGAGTACCGCCGCAGGCGCGACCCGCGGCGCACCCCGGAGCCGGTCCCGGAGACCGATCCGGCGCCGAGCGGTCCGAAGCCGGATGGCCCCGGCGGCGGTCGCTTCGTGGTCCAGGAGCACCACGCCACCGCGCTGCACTGGGACCTACGACTGGAACGCGACGGTGTGCTCGTCTCGTGGGCGGTGCCCAAGGGACTGCCGGAGGACTCGGAGACCGTGCGGATGGCCGTCCGTACCGAGGACCATCCGCTGGAGTACCTGGACTTCCAGGGCGAGATCCCGCGCGGCGAGTACGGCGGCGGGCGGATGTCGGTGTGGGACTCCGGCCACTACGACACCGAGAAGTGGACCGACCGCGAGGTGGCCGTGGTCCTGCACGGCGCGCGCGCCGCGGGCCGGTTCGTGCTGCTGCACCGGCCGGGTGAGCGCCGGGACCGCTGGCTGCTGCGGCGCACCCGGGCGCAGCCGGCCGGTGCGCCCGCGCCCGGTGCACCGCTCCCCCGCGATCTCGCACTCGCCGTCCCGAGCCCGGCACAGCGTCTCCCCGCCGGTGCGGACTGGCAGGTCCGGCCGGTGTTCGGTGGACGCCGCGTGCTGGTCCGCAGCGACGGCGGCCGGCTCACGCTGTGCCCGGTCGGCGACGACGGCATGCCCGGCGACCCGATCGACCCGCCCGGCCGGCTGCGCGAGCTGGGCCCGGCGCTCGGGGCGGGCGGGCACCTGCTCGACGCCGAGCTCACCGGGCGCGGTGAGTTGTGGATCGCCGACGTGCTGCACACGGGTGGGCGCGACGTCCGGGCACTCCCCCTCGACGACCGTCGCGCACTGCTGGAGGCGCTGCCGCTGGACGGCCCGCAGCGCCGTGCGGCCCCGCTGTACCCGAACGCGGGCGCACCGCTGCTCGACGCGGTGCGGGCACAGGGGCTGCCGGGGGTGGTCGCCGTCCGTTCCGGATCGGCCTACCCGGCGGGCGGTGCGCCCTCGGAGGACTGGCGGGAGGTTCCGGTGGGTGGATCGAGGAGCCGCGGAGCGCAGCCGGACGGCCACGGCCGCGCGACGCTGTCCAACCCGCACAAGGTGCTCTACCCGGCGACCGGCACCACGAAGGCCGACGTGCTCGGTCACTACCTGGCCGTCGCCGAGGCGATGCTGCCACACATCGACGGCCGTCCGGCGACCCTGAAGCGCTGGCCGGACGGGGTCGCCGCGTCGTCGTTCTTCGAGAAGAACGTCTCCCGGCACGCGCCGTCCTGGCTGCGTACCGCCCGGGTCGGGACGCCCGGCGGGCGATCGGAGTCGGCCGACTTCGCGGTGATCGCCGACGCCGAGGGCCTGGCCTGGGCGGCGAACCTGGCGGCGCTGGAGCTGCACGTGCCGCAGTGGCGCCTCGGCGCCCGGGACGCACGGCATCCGCCGGACCGGGTGGTGTTCGATCTCGACCCGGGCGAGGGGACGACGGTGGTGGACTGCTGCCGGGTCGCGCTGCGGCTACGTGCGCTGCTCGACGACCACGGGCTGCCGGTGTACCCGTCGACGTCCGGGGGCAAGGGGATGCAGCTCTACCTGCCGGTGCGGGTCAGCCGGCCGGAGCGGACCTCGGAGTTCGCCCGGGAGGTCGCCGAGCGGCTCGCCGCCGAACACCCGCGGGAGACGATCGCGGTGATGACCCGCGCGCGGCGCCGCGGGAAGGTGTTCGTCGACTGGAGCCAGAACAACACGGCGAAGACCACGATCGCGTCGTACTCGTTGCGCGGACGGGAGCTACCGACCGTCGCGACCCCGCTGACCTGGGACGAGGTGGCGGCCTGCCGTGAACCCGGGGACCTGCTGTTCACCATCGACGACCTGCCGGGACGGCTGGACACGCACGGGGACCTGATGCGTCCCCTGATCGACACCGACGGTTTCCGGCTCCCCCGTGGTGGCGCGATCGCCGAGGTGCCAGGCTGACGGCGTGACCGGCCCGGACGACCGACACCCCTATCTCGCGGGCCCGTACCCGCGCGCCTATGCCCACCGCGGCTGGCACCTCGGTGAGCTGGACGGCTGCGAGAACACCCTCGCCGCGTTCGTCGCCGCCGCCGACCACGGCCTGGGCTACGTCGAGCTGGACGTGCACGCCAGCGCCGACGGCATCCCGTTCGTGCATCACGACCCGACGCTGGACCGCACCACCGACGCGACCGGGCGGATCGACGCCCGCCCTGCCGCCGAGCTCGACGACGTCCTGGTCCGGGGGGTGAGCCGCGCGGAGCCGCTCCCCCGGCTGGCCGGCGTGCTCGCCGCACTGCCCGGCACCCGGTTCACGATCGAGCTGAAGTCCGACGCCGTGGTCGGACCGACCCTCGCCGCGTTGGACGAGGCCGGTGCCTGGGACCGGGTGTGCCTGGGGTCGTTCTCCGATCGGCGGCTCGCCGCGGCCCGGACCGCTGCCGGGGCGCGGCTGTGCACGTCGATGGGGCAGGCCGCGGTGACCGGGTTGCGGGCGCGCGCCTACCGGGTGCCCGAGCGCGTGCTGCCGCCGCTGTCCGGCACGCTCGCCCAGGTCCCGCCGTCGTTCGGTCCGATCCCGGTGGCGTCCGACCGGCGGTTCGTCGAGGCCGCCCACGCGTCCGGCCGGGAGGTGCACGTCTGGACGGTCGACGAGCCGGCGGAGATGGAGCGACTGCTGGATCTGGGCGTCGACGGGTTGCTGTCCGACCGGCCGGACCGGCTGCTCGAGGTACTGGGCAGGCGGGCCCCGCGGTGAGCGCAGGTCGGTGATCGCATGTCCGTGATCGCATGTCCGTGATCGCATGTCCGTGATCGCACTGAGTCCGTTGCCCGGCAACGTGGATAGTCTCGCCCGGTGACCGCAGCAACACTGTCCGGGGCCGAACCCCGTCGATCCCGGGTATGGGCATGGGGCTTCTGGGACTGGGGTTCGTCGGGCTTCCAGCACATCGCCCTGACCTTCGTGTTCTCCGTCTACCTGACCGATGCGGTCGGGGCCGACCTGCCCGGCACGATCAGTGCGAACAGCTGGCTCGCCTGGTCCACCGCGGCCGCCGGGGTGCTGATCGCACTGATGGCGCCGGTGATCGGCCAGAGCGCGGACCGCAAGGGACGCAGGCTGCGGGCCACCGGGCTGTGGACCGCGCTGGTCGTGCTGAGCATGATCGGGATGTTCTGGGTCCGGGACGACTGGACCTACCTCTGGCTGGGGCTGGTGCTGCTCGGCCTGGCCTCGATCTTCGTCGAGCTGGCCGCGGTCTCGTACTACGCGCTGATGGCGCAGGTCTCGACGCCCTCGACGGTCGGCCGGGTGTCCGGCTTCGGCTGGGCTCTGGGCTACCTCGGCGGGATCGTGCTGCTGCTCGGCGTCTACCTGGGCTTCCTGTCCGGTGACGGCGGGTTGTTCGGGGTGTCCACCGCCGACGGGTTCGACGTTCGGATCTCGGTGCTGGTCGCCGCGATCTGGTTCGCCGTGTTCGCCGCGCCGATGTTCTTCCTGCTGCCGGAGACGGCGCCGGCCGTGCCCGGGGCGCCGAAGCTCGGCGTCGCAGGCTCCTACCGCAAGCTGCTCACCGACCTGCGCGACCTCTACCGGGCCAGCCCGCACACCGTGTACTTCCTCGGGGCCAGCGCGCTCTACCGGGACGGCCTGAACGCGATCTTCGCCTTCGGCGGGGTGCTCGCCGTGACGGTCTACGGCCTGGATCCGGGCCAGGTGCTGCTGTTCGGGGTGGCGATCAACGTCGTGTCGGCGACCGGAGCACTCGTCGGAGGCCGGCTCGACGACCGGTACGGACCGAAGGCCGTCGTGGTCGGGTCGCTGGTGGGTCTGGTCGCCGTAGGGATCGTGCTGCTGCTGGTGTCCGGGCCGACCATGTTCTGGATCTTCGGTCTGGTGCTGGGACTGTTCGTCGGCCCGGCGCAGGCGTCATCGCGCTCGTACCTGCTGCGGGTCTGCCCGGAGGGCCGGGAAGGCCAGCTGTTCGGTCTGTACGCCACGACGGGCCGCGCCGTGTCGTTCCTGGCGCCCGCGTTGATCGGTCTGTTCACCTACGTGTTCGGCTCCGACCGGGCGGGCACGATCGGAATCGTGCTGGTCCTGGCGCTGGGTCTGGTCGCGCTGCTGCCGGTGCGCCCGCCGGCACCCGCTCGGGACCGGGCAAGCACATGAACTTGCATGAACACTCGGCGAACCCGCGTGAGTAGCAACACACATGGCTGACACGTCACATCAGCGTGTGTAACGGGCCCTGATAGGGAACACTGGCCAATCGGGCGCAGGAATGGTTACCACCGGGTAAGAACCGGTGGTGATCGCCGCCCAGCCGCCGGAATAGCGTAGCCCCACGAACGTTACACCCGGTGGCGGCGACGTAACCGTCGAGGTGCCGCCGCCTCGACAGACGCAAGGAGGGTGACGACGCATGGCCGACCGCGTTCTGCGTGGCAGCCGGCTCGGGGCTGTCAGCTACGAGACCGACCGCAATCACGACCTGGCGCCGCGGCAGATGGTCCGTTATGTGTCCGAGTCCGGCTACGAGTTCGAGGTGCCGTTCGCGAACGACGCCGAGGCTCCGGCGACCTGGGAGTCGCCTCAGGGCGGCGTCGGTCGCCGGGTCGACGGGACCCAGCCGGATCAGAAGAAGCAGAAGCCCCCGCGTACGCACTGGGACATGCTGCTCGAGCGCCGTTCGATCGCCGAGCTCGAGGAGCTGCTCAACGAGCGCCTCGAGGTTCTGCGCGAGCGACGCGCCGAGATCGCCTGACCTCGGACACACGCGCACGACGGAGCCCGGATTCCCGCACAGGGGGTCCGGGCTCCGTCGTGTTCGGGGCACCGGACCGTCCGGCCGCTCCCCCGGCGGCGGCCCGCCGACGTTGCCACGGAGGCCGATCCTCCGGCGGTGCCGGGATCAGCTCACCAGAGTGCGCCGGCGTGCGTAGGTGACGGCGGTCGCCGCGTCGAGCGCGAGGCTGAGCACGACGACACCGGCGAGTACGGCGGAGAGGATCGCGCCGCCGCCGGGCCCCATCCCGAGCAGCTCGACGGCCTCCGGATCGATCAGCCCTCGCCATGGCGAGCCCACCGCTCGCGGGATACAGAGCTGCGTTCTTTCACTCCAGCAGGACATGCGATAATTTGTCCTGACAAATCGTCTTGCTTGACGGCAGGTGCAACCGGAGGTGGCTGTGAACCGCGCACCCTGCGCTCGGAGTCACCGGCCCGACCACACGGAACTCGCCCACGTCGCAGTACGCACAGCGGGCCTCGACGAGGCGTCGGCGACGATCCGCGACCGGCTGCCGGACGATCGCGGCGAGATCGATCCGCGGCGATGGGCAGACCTGCTGTCGATCCGCACCCGCTCCGGCGCCCCGCGGCCGGATGCGCCCGTGCCGGCGGGGACGCCGTCGCCGGAGTGCCTGCGGCGCCCGGCGACATGAGCATCGCCGGACCCGCGGTGGCCGAGCCGCGGCTCGATTCGTGGCGCGCCTGGACGGCGGCGGCCGGCGCGACACTCGCCGCGACCGTGGTCTACGGCATCGCCTACGGCTACGGGCAGTTCTTCGGCCCGATGTCGGCGACCTTCGGGACCGGCATGGGGGCCGGGTCGGTGGTCTTCTCGATCACGATGCTGTTCGGCTTCGGGATGAGCGCCCTGACCGGGCCACTGGCCGACCGGATCGGGCCGCAGGTGCTGCTCGTCGCGGGTGCGAGCTGTATCGGGATCGGGCTGTACCTGACCTCGATCGCGCAGGACCTGTGGCAGGCCTACGTGACCTACGGGCTGGGCGTCGGACTGGGGCTCGCGTTCGTCTACGTGCCGGTGGTGACCGCGATCGGGCGCTGGTTCGACCGCTACCGCGCGATCGCCACCGGCGTCGTGGTGGCCGGGGTCGGAATCGGCACCGTGGTCACCGCACCGCTGTCGGAGGCGATGGTCGCCGGATTCGGCTGGCGTCAGGCCTACGAGACGTACGCCATCGGTGGCGCGGCACTGTTGCTGCTCGCGGCGTGGGCGATCGGACGGCCACCGTGCTCAGCCGACCGGACCGGTCCCGTGTCACGTGTTGACACCCGCGGCTTCGGCACCATCTACCTCTCGACCCTGCTCCTCAGCACTGTCATGTACGTGCCGTTCGCGCATCTGGCCGCCGCCGCCGAGTGGCTCGGCAGCACGCCGGGAACGGCGGCGACGTTGATCTCGGTGATCGGGATCAGCAGCATCGTCGGCCGGTTGGCGATCACCGCCGCTGCCGGCCGGCTGGGGGCGCTGGTGATGTACCAGGGCTGCCATGTGGCGGTCGGCCTGAGCTGTCTGGTGTGGATGGCAGCGAGCGGTTTCGCGGGGATGCTCGTCTTCGCGGTCGTCATCGGTTTGGCCTACGGCGGCTACAGCGCGCTCATCCCCGTGGTGCTGGCCGAGCGGTTCGGGATCGAACGCCTCGGGACGATGCTCGGCCTGCTGTTCACCGCCATCGGTGCCGGAGCGGCGATCGGCCCCGTCCTCGTCGGCTACGCCGTCGAGCAGTCGGGCAGCTACACGCCTGCGCTGACGATGCTGAGCGTGTTCGGCATGCTGGGCGCCGGGATCATCCTGACCCTGCGCCCCCGACCTGCTGTGCGGAGATGGGACGGCTGAGCTCGAACCGGGCTCACCGTGCCTCGGCAGCCAGGCCCATCACGCTCGGTCCCCTCGCTGCTGCCGGTGCTCGTTCAACTCCAGGCCGACGAACGCGTCGATCATCGCCGTCCAGGTGGCGTCGACCACCGACGGTGAGAGACCGGTTTCCATCCCTCGCTCGCGCAGCCTGGCCATGAGCGCTGCCCGTCGGGCGGGAGCACGGACCGCGGCATCGTCCCGCTTGTAGGTCGCGGCTTCCGGTCGGGCCCGATAGCCCGACGCCCGAGCCCACATCACGTCGTCGACCGGGAGAGGGTCGTCCTGGAGCGGCCGTGGGCGTGCAGGACGGCCACCACCGTCGGGACGACCAGGACCAGCAGCACCGGCCCGGTGCCACCGCCGAGCAGGTCGGTGTGGATCACCAGCGCGAACGCGAAGGCGAGGGTGTTGTTCAGCGCGTGCAGGACGACGGCCGTCTCGAGCCCGCCGGTCCGCCAGGTGACGACGGCCGCGCCCACGCCGAGGGCGAGATAGTGGATGTTCAGCCACAGGTCGCTCCGGAAGTGGATCACGGCGAACAGTACGGCCGACACCGCGACACCCACGACCAGCGCGGTCCGCGGGTTGCGGTTCCAGCTGCCCGCGACCCGGAAGACCAGGCCGCGGAACCCGAACTCCTCCCCCGCCGCCTGCAACGGTGTGAGCAGCAGGGTGACGGCGAGGAGCCCGATCAGGTCGACGGTGCTGAATCCCGTGGGCTCCACCGGCCCGAGGAGCGAGACCACGACGACACACAGCACGGACACCGGACCGACGACCAGCAGCGCCCGCCCGAACACGTCGAACCGGAACCGGCCGACGACCGAGACGAGGGTCCGCCCGCGGACCCCGTACAGCCAACGCTGTACGAGCATGCTCCACGGGATCAGCAACGCGATCGAGATCGCCCCGGCGGCCTGGAAGAGCACCGTGACGTCGTCACCGCCGAGCGTCGGATTGACCCGCCCCATCGAGAGATCGACCTGGGCGGCCAGCCAGGTGATCACCGATCCGAAGCCGAACAGGCCGGCGAGCACCAGCCCGATGGCGGCGATGCCGCGCCACACCCGGCGGCGTTCGGAGACCAGAGCCCGGTGGTACTCGATGTCGCCGGCCTCCGCGGCGCTGTTCGGAGCACGTCCCCCGGTGTCGACTGTCATGCGTCCTCCCGTTCCTCGGTTCCCGCGGCGCACGTCCGCGGCCGCCGAGCAGTGGACACGTTGACCCGACGTCACACTCAAGTCCGGCCCGGGAATCACCGGTACGGCAAGCTGGCGGGCGCAGGCGGAAGCAGGGGCGGAGCCGGCCGGGGAGGACCGCGATGTCGTGGAGCACCAGGGAGATCGCCGAGCTGGCGGGGACCACACCGCGCGCGGTGCGGCACTACCACCACATCGGGCTGCTGCCCGAGCCGGAGCGGCGCAGCAACGGCTACAAGCAGTACGGCGTGCCCCACCTGATCCGGCTGCTGCGGATCACCCGTCTGGCCGAGCTCGGCGTTGGCTTGCACGCCATCGCCGAGCTGGGTGACGACGACGAGCACCCGGTGGACGCGTTGCGTGCTCTCGACGCCGAGCTGGCCCGGCAGATGGAGCGGTTGAGCGCAGCCCGCGCCGAGGTCGCGACGATGCTCGAGACGGAGCTCGCGACGGATCTGCCGCCGGAGTTCGCGGCGACCGCCGCCGCCCCGCTGTCCGACGCCGACCGCCGGCTGACCGCCGTCCTGGGCAGGCTGCTCGACCCCGGCGAGCGCCAGGTCTACGCGGACCTGGTGACCTCCACCGCCGACAGCCAGGTCGACGACGACTTCGAGCAGCTCCCGGCCGACGCCGACGAGGCCGTCCGGGACGATCTCGCCGCACGTCTGGCCGTACGGGTACGCACACTGCAGCAGGAGCACCCCGGCATCACCGAGCTGGGCTCGTCCGCCCCCCGCAGGTTCCGGCGCACCGTCGACCAGGTGTCACGGGAGATCTACAACCCCGCTCAGCTCGACGTGCTGCGCCGGATGACGGCCCTGTACTGGCAGCGCGCCCGCTCGTGAGTCAGGGCTGAACCAGGATCTTCACGTTGGACTCCTTGTGCTCGATGAGCTCGTGGAAGCCACGCTCGACGATGTCCTCGAGCCCGATCCGCCCGGTGATGAACTGGTCGACGTCCACGGTGCCGGACCGGATGAGCTCGATCACCTCCTCGTGCCGGTTGGCGTAGGCCAGCGAGCCCACGAGGTTGATCTCGGAGAACACCAGCGAGTTCACATCGAAGGTCGCCGGGTGGCCCCAGATCGAGACGTTGACGCAGGTGCCGCCCGGGCGGGTGCTCGCGACGGCGGAGGCGAGCACGGCGTCGATCCCGGCGCATTCGAAGGTCACGTCGGCGCCGCGCCCCTCGGTGAGATCGCGGATCGCCTCGGCGACGTCGACCTGGGTGGGATCGAGGACGTGGTCGGCGCCCGCGCCGGGCGCCTTCTGCTTACGCGCCTCGGCCGGCTCGACGACGATGATCGTGCCGGCCCCGGTGGCGCGCAACGCGGCGGCGGTGACCAGCCCGATCGGGCCGGAGCCGAACACGGCCGCCGTCCCACCCGCGGGCAGGCCGGAGAGCTTGGCGGCGTGGTAGCCGACGGCGAGCGGCTCCACCAGCGCTCCCTGCTCGGGGGTGAGCCCGTCGATCCGGTGTACCCACCGCGCGTCCACGACCATCCGCTCGGCGAACCCGCCCTGGTCTCCGTCCAGGCCGATGAACCCGAGATTGCGGCAGGTGTTGTAGCGCCCGTCGCGGCACGCGACGCACGACCCGCAGACGTCGTAGGGCTCGACGACGACGCGATCGCCCTCCGCGAGCCCGGTGACGCCGCTGCCGATCTCGGCGACGACGCCGGAGAACTCGTGCCCCAGCGTGATCGGGACGGCGCCACCGGTGAGCGGGTGCGGGCTCGCCGGGGTCGGTGCGAAGATCGGGCCGTCGAGGTACTCGTGCAGGTCGGTCCCGCAGATGCCGCACCACTCGACGGCGATCTGCACCTGGTTCGGGCCCGGGTGGGGCTCGGCGAGCTCTTCGACGCGGACGTCGCCGCGTCCGTGGAAGCGTGCGGCCTTCATGGTTGCTCCTTCGTCTCAGGGGCCGTGCCCCGCTCGGGTAGCGCGCGGATGGACGTCGGAAATACGGCTCGTCAGACCATCACGATGCCGCCGTCGATCATCACCGACTGGCCCGTCATGTAGTCCGAGTCCGGTCCGGCGAGATAGGAGACGAAGCCGGCCACGTCGTCCGGGGTCTGCACCCGCTTGAGCGCGATCAGCTGGGTGTACTGCTCGAGTGTCTCGCCGCGGGCATTGCCCAGGTAGGGGCCCATCTTCTCGTCGATGAGATCCCACATGTCGGTGCCCACGATGCCCGGGCAGTAGGCGTTCACGGTGATCTTGTGCGGGGCGAGTTCCTTCGCGCCGGCCTGGGTGAGCGCACGCACCGCGAACTTGCTCGCGGAGTAGTGACCGAGGAAGTCGAATCCGGAATGGCCCGCGATGGAGGCGGCGTTGATGATCTTTCCGCCGCCGTGTTCCTTCATCTGCTCCGCGGCGGCCTGCATCCCGTACACGGTGCCGAAGACGTTGACGTCGAACATGGTCCGCAGGTCCGCCGGGGTCAGTTCGAGCAACGTCTTGACCTGGGCGATCCCAGCGTTGTTGACCATGACGCCGAGCCCACCGAGCTGGTCGACGACAGCGGCGACCCCGTCGAAGACCTGATCGCGGGACGACACGTCGAACGGGACCGCCACCGACCGGTGGCCGGCCGCCGCGATCTCCGCGGCGACGGTGGTCGCGGCGCCCTCGTCGACGTCGTTGACCGCGACGTCGTGGCCGTCGGCGGCGAGCCGCACGGCGATGGCGCGGCCGATCCCGCGTCCGGCTCCGGTCACCAATGCAACACTCATCTGGATTCAACCTCCGAAGAACGAGACGACTCTGTTCGAACTGCGTCGGACGAGCGGGCGCCGGAAGATCCGGACCGGAGACACCCGGGCCCCGATCGGTTCATGGCGCGACGATGTCGAGCGCGGGGCCGGCAACGGTGGGCGACACATGGCGCAGTTCACAGCCCGCCGCAGCTGCCCGCCAGGGTTGCATCAGTGTTGCGACCAGCGGGCTGCTGCACGTGGGCCACGTCCCGCGGGCGGTGTGTCGCGCACGCACGGGATCTCGGCAGGTCGGATCCTGCTGTCCGGCCGCACGTCGGTTCCCGGAACGGAGATGGCCACCGGAACTCCGCGGGACCGGCGCCGCGCGCTACCGGGCGTCGAGGAAATCGGCGAGTACGGCGTTGAACGCATCCGGTTGGCACAGGGGTGTGGGGTCGTTGGAGTCGGCGACCCGGACCAGACGTGTGCGGGGCACGGCTCGTCGGAGCTCCTCCATGAAGGTGATCGATCGTGGCCAGGAGTTCTCGCCGACGACGCCCAGGATCGGGTACTCCGCGGCGTTGAGCGCGGGTGGGTAGTTGACGAGGTTGATCGCACACCGGGTCTTGAGCGCGTCGAGTGGTCTGAGCCTCGTCACCGCCTCGGAGAGGTAGTCGGCCGCATGCGGCCACCGGCGGTACTGATCGCGCAGGACGCGTGACAGTGCGGCGGGCGGGAGGAGATTGGAGACCGAGCCTGCGTAGACCGAGGCGAGCCACAGTGCCTTGCCCACCGAGGTGGGGCGGGTGTCACCGTAGGAGTCGACGACGACGAGTCGCTCGACACGTTCCGGATGACGAGCAGCGAAGTGCTGGGCGATGACGCCGCCGAAGCTGACCCCGCAGATCGTCGCTCGTTCCTCCCCGAGATGGGCCAGCAACCGTGCGATGTCGTCGGCCATCCGGTCGCGGACCCGCCGCCATCCCCGGATCGGCCCGGACCGGCCGACGCCCCGGGCATCGAAGACCACCACCCGGTGGTCCCGTGAGAATCGCTCGACCTGCGCCGACCACATGCCCGCTCCGGCGCTGATGGCGTGCACGAGGACCAGTGGGTGCCCCCGGCCGTGGGTCTCGTAGTAGATCGGCGGGCCATGGGTGTCCAGGACCGGCATCAGCGTTCGGCTCCCTCTTCGCCTGCGGCAACACGGGCCGCATCCATTCCGGTCGTGCCGGCTGCACGACCCGTGGCGTCGGCGTCCGGGCCGTCCACCACTCTGCGTCGACAGTGTCATGTGCTGCCCGCGGCGAGCACCAGCGGTTCCGGCCGTCCCGGACCGGCCGGGTCGGCCCGAGCGTCCGATCACGCGGTTCCCGTCGGCACGAAGAACGGCAGCCGGGCGTCGACGACGTAGCCGCCGTCGTCGAGCGTGCCGTGATCGAGGGTCGCCCCGATCAGCGACAGCCGTTGTTCCAGACCGTGCAGGCCCCGCCCGCCGCCGCTGGCGACGAGTGCGGCGTCCGGCGGCCGTCGTGCGGCCGAGGTCCGGACGCCGACCCGGACGAGATCGGGTCCGTACCGGATGGTGACCGAGACGTCGGCGCCCGGCGCGTGCTTACGCGCGTTGGTGAGTGCTTCCTGGACGACCCGGTACGCGGTGCGGGCCACCGTCGGGCTGACCTGCTCCGGAGTGCCGTCGACGTCGAGCGTCACGGCACCGACGCCGGTGGTGTCGCGGGTCAGGTCGGCGATCTCGCCGGGAGGACCGACGGTGTCCCGCGCGGCCGGTCGCGGGCAGCCGTCCTCGTGCAGCACGCCGATCAGGTCGCGCAGCTCCTGCAGCGCCCGGGTGCCCGCGTCCCGCAGGTCGTCGACGGCCTCCCGCACGTTCGGATCGCTCGTGGTCGCGCCCAGGGCCGAGGCCTGCAGCACCATCCCGCTGATGCGGTGGGTCACGACGTCGTGCATCTCGGCCGCGAGCCGCCGGCGTTCCTCGGCGCGGACCCGCCCGGCGATCAGCACCTGCTCGCGCTCGGCCCGCTCGGCACGGTCGCGCAACGACGCCTCCAGGCGGGCGCGGGCGTCGAGCCAGAGCGCGGCCGCCGCGGGCAGCAGCGTGCTGAGCAGGCCGAACGAGCTCACGTCCCAGGCCGGGGCCCAGATCCGCGCTGCGAGCGCCGAGAGCAGCACGACCAGTGGATAGGCGATCCGCGGACGCTCGGTCAGGACGAGCCAGATGACGATGACGGGGGTCGCTCGTGGGATCGACATCGGACTGGCCGGGTCGGCGGGCACGAGCAGCCCGGGCGCGAAGGCCTCGGACCACGCCATCGCCAGCGACACCACCACGGTCAGCGCCACGACCGCGCGCGGCACGATCCGCAGCAACGGCAGCGACAGGCCGACCAGCAGCGGCAGGATCAGGCCGATCCACGGGCCCGCCGCCCCGTCGGTGGGCCGGCCGGCCAGGTAGACGCTGATGTCCGCGGCGCTGAACACCACCGCCAGCAGCACGAGTGCCGGTAGCCGCAGCATCGGCCGCGGTGAGAGCGTGGAGTCGTCCGCCGTCCCGGCCGTCATGACGCCCAGCCTTGCGCACTCGCGCCGGATCCGTGGGACATGTCAGCGGATGTCGGACGTGGCGAGCCGGCGGTGCGCGGCGATCCAGGCGATCCCGACCCATGCCGCCAGCACGGTCGCGGCCACCCCGGTCGGGAGATATCCGGCGGATCCCGGCACCGACAGGCCCGCGACGCTCTCCACCGCGGCGCCCGGCATGAACCGGGGGATCGAGTTCCGGTAGGTCTCCCCGAGGAACTCCGCCAGCATCACCGGCAGCGCGTTGAGCAGCAGCAGGACCACACCGAGTGCGCCGATGGCGTTGCGCACCAGCACCGCGACGAGCGCGGCCAGCACCCCTTGGACGGTCATCGAGAGCACCACGTATCCCAGCGCGGCCCGCCACAGGGTCGGGTCGGCCAGGTCCAGCGGCACCGCCCCGGTGGCGGTGAGCCCGACCTGGGTCAGCAGCACTGCGCTCACCGCGATCGCCGATCCGAGTACCGGACCGCAGGCGGCGACGATCAGGGCCTTCGCGGCCAGCACACGTCCCCGGCCCGGTGTGGCCACGAAGGTGTAGTAGCCCGTTCCGCCGAACTCGGACGCCACCAGCGCCGCGCCGAAGTAGCAGTACACCCAGACGCCCAGACCTGCACTGAACAGGACGACGTTGTACTCACCATCGGCCTGCGCCGCCGCGAGATCACCGGCGCTGCCGAAGAACGCCATCACCGCGCTGAGCCCCACGGTGAGCGCCAGGACCACGCCCAGCAGGTGCCAGGTCGACCGGACCGCCCAGAGCTTGATCCACTCCGAGGCGACCACCGCACCGAAGCCCGGTCGCACTCCCACCTCCTGCTCGCCTGCGAGCCCGTTCATCGGGACACCTCCGTACCGGCCCGGTAGTCGACCGCGTCGTCGGTCAGTTGCAGGTAGATCTCCTCGAGCGATCGCGCGCGCGGCGCGAGCTCCAGCACCGCGCTCCCGACCGCGTGCGCGGCGACACCGATCTCGTCCGGGGTCGCACCGACGACCTCCAGCGCGTCGCCGTCGACGGCCCTGGTCGCGACCGACGCCACCCGGTCCCGGAGCTCGGCGAGGACCCGGTCCGGATCGACCGTGCGCAGCCGGACCGGCACCGCCGCGCGACGCATGTCGGCCAGGTCGAGCTCGGCGACCAGGCGCCCACGCCCGATCACGACGACCCGATCGGCGGTCTGCTCCATCTCGCTCATCAGGTGGCTCGACAGCAGCACGGTCCGCCCCTCCGCCGCGAGATCGCGCAACAGGCCACGCAACCAGCGCACCCCGTCCGGGTCGAGCCCGTTGACCGGCTCGTCGAGGATCAGCGTCGCCGGATCGGCGAGCAGCGCGGCGGCGAGGCCGACCCGCTGCCGCATCCCCAGCGACATCGTCCCGATCCGCCGGTCACCCGCCCCGCCCAGGCCGACCCGCTCCAGGACGGTGCCGATCCGCCCGGTGCCGATCCGGCCGGTGCCGACGCCCGCCGCGCGGGCGAGCCAGCGCAGGTGGCCGCGTGCGGTCATCCCGGCCGGGCAGGCGTCGGCGTCGAGCAGCACACCGACCTCGCGCAGCGGTGAGGCGAGCTCGGCGATCGGGCGTCCGTCGATGTGCGCCCACCCCCGGGTCGGGCGTTCCAGCCCGACCATCATGCGCATGGTGGTCGACTTCCCGGCACCGTTCGGGCCGAGGAATCCGGTGACCGTTCCCGGCTGCACCCGGAACGAGAGGTCCTCGACCGCCGTCGTCGCGCGGTAGACCCTGGTCAGATCGCGGACCTCGATCATCGTCGCGGCCCCGCGCGGTGCCGGCGCCGCCACCATAGGGTGACGCCGATGAACAGGACCACGTTCAGCACGATGCTGGCCAGCGCGTTCAGCACCGGTCCGGTGCTCCCCAGCAGCGTCGTCTGGGCGACGGCGTTCGCCACCGCGAGCACGAGCACGTACCGCCACCAGGGCGCCCATCGGGTATCGGTGGCCGGGTCGGTCGATGCGGGCACGGTGAACCTCCTGTGTCCGGCGGACCGCTGTGATCCGCGCTCCTCCACCGTCGCCGCCCGGACCCGCCCGGGGATCCACAAAAAGTTGATCCTCCGGGTCTCCGTCGGTCTACCGCCCGCGGCGCTGCGATACTGCGGGCATGATCCGTCTGGTGCTCGTCGACGACGAGCCGATGGTCTGCACGCACCTCACGACGATCCTCGAGCAGGCCGGGGACATCACCGTCGCCGGCGTCGCGCACGACGGTGCCGAAGCGGTCGAGGTCGTCCTGCGCGAGCGTCCCGATCTCGTCCTGATGGACCTGCGGATGCCCGGCGTCGACGGGCTCACCGCGATCGAGCGGATCGCCGCGATGGTCTCCGCTCCCCCGGTCGTCGCACTGACCACCTTCGACGCCGACGAGTACGTCCTGCGGGCGCTGCGCCTCGGCGCCTCGGGATTCCTGGTCAAGACCACACCCCCGCAGGACCTGATCGGGCTGGTGCGGGTCGCCGCCGACGGGCACACCGTGCTGTCCGCCGAGGCCGCCCGGCGTCTCGTGCACGCCTCGACCGGGCATCTGGACCGCGCCGCCGAGGCACGGGCCCGGATCACCGAGCTCACCGATCGGGAGACCGAGGTGCTGCGGTGCCTCGGGCGCGGGATGAGCAACGCCGACGTGGCCGGTGCGCTGTTCCTCTCCGAGGCCACCGTCAAGACCTATGTCTCCCGGATGCTGGTCAAGCTCGGTTGCGCCAACCGCACCCAGGCCGGATTGCTCGCGGTCGAAGCGGGGCTGTGACCGAGGGCCCTCCCGTCGGCTCCCGGCGTCAGCCGTTGTGGTCCGCGCGGTATCCGGTGGTCCCGATGCGCGGGTAGTCGGGGAGCTCGATGTCGGTGGCGTAGTCGTCGCCGAGCTTCATCATCATGCTCCGCAGCGGCCGGTACTTGAAGATCCAGTTGCGCAGGCGGATCCGGGTGCACGTGGGCGGTGCCAGGAACGGTCCGGGGGCGGCCTTGCGGGCGATCTTCGCGTAGTCGTGCATGAGTTCCTGGTATCGCGCGAACGCGATGCCCGGGTCGCCGTGCGCGGCGGCGAGCTCCCCCGCGAGCACACAGGCACCCACGACGGCCAGTCCGCTGCCGAACCCGCCGAGGGTGTTGCCGTACGCGGCGTCACCGAGCAGGGCGACCCGGCCGCGCGTGTAGCGGTCCATCCCGACCCTGCTGATCGAGTCGAGATGGACGTCGGCGGTGGGCAGAACGTCGGTGAGGTATCCGGGAACCTCCCATCCGGCACCGTCGTAGGCCTCGGCGAGGACCGCTCGTTGCTGGTCCTGGTCGAACCGGTCGAAGTTCAGCGGCGGTGCGGCGAAGACGAAGAAGGCGGGGTCGCCGGGGCCGTCGATGGCGGCCATCCGGCCGGGTTCGTTGTACATCCGCCCGGCCGCACGGTTCTCTGCCGCCGGCCGGGTGCGGGCGCCCGGTGCGGGATCGACGAGCGCGTAGTAGTAGCCCGAGTGCGTCACGAAATTCTCCTCCGGACCGAATGTCAGCCGGCGGACGGCGGAGTGGATGCCGTCCGCTCCGACCACGAGATCGAAGGTGGCGGGAGCGGCTCGCTCGAACGTGACCTGCACGCCGTCGGGCGTCTGCACCAGGCCGGTGACGGAGTCGCCGAAGATGTAGGTGCAGTCATCGGCCGTCGCGTCGTACAGGATGCGGGCGAGATCTCCCCGCCGGATCTCCAGATCGCCGCCGGTGAACTCGCCGGGCATCGTCGCCAGCTCCCGGCCTCGGCCGTCGACGAACATCGTGTCGGTGGGCACCGTTCGTTGTGCGCGCACCTGCTCCAGGACGCCCATGCGCTCCAGCACCGAGAGGTGGGTCGCGCCCTTGAAATCGACCGCCTGCCCGCCGCGGCGCAACGCGGGCGCCTTCTCGACCACCGTGACGTCGTAGCCCTGGCGGCCGAGCCACAGGGCGAGTGCCGGGCCGGCGATGCTCGCGCCCGAGATCAGAACTCGTGGGGTGGGCATGGGGAAGCTCCTTCTGCGCGACGACTAACTGCGTCCGATGGACACTAATTAGCGTATGGTAGACACAGTCCGATGGGCAAGCCCGACGACAGGAGGCCGCGGATGGACGGGCCGGTGACAACCGCCGGCGGCGCCGGACAGACGCGGACGGCGACGGTGCTCTGGGGGCCGTCCCCGGGGCAGCGGCGGGGCCCGAAGCCCAAGCTCAGCCGGGAGCTGATCGTCGGGACCGCACTCGCGATCGGGGATGCCGAAGGGCTTGCGGCGCTGTCCATGCAGCGCCTCTCCGACGAGCTGGGGTGCGCCAAGATGGCGCTCTACCGGCACGTCCCGGGCAAGGCCGAGCTCACCGCCCTGATGCTGGACGCGGCCATCGGCCCGCCGCCCCCCACCTACGCGGCACCGCAGGACTGGCGGCTGCGCCTGCGGACCTGGGCGACGGCCCTGTTCGCGATCTTCAGCCGCCGTCCGTGGACGCTGGAGATCTCGACCGGTGTACGGGTACTGGGGCCGAACGAGCTCGGCTGGCTCGAGACGGGGGTCGGCGCCCTGTCACACACCGGCCTGTCCGGAGCCGAGCGCCTGGACGCCGTCGTGCTCGTCCTCGGACACGTCCGCAACCTGGCCCAGCAGGGTGCGAGCGCACCGGATCCCGCGGCGGTCACAGAACGCGATCTGGCCACGGTGATGAGCGGAATCCTCACCGAGCACGGCGACGACTATCCGCATGTCCGGGCCGCCTTCGCCGAAGCTTCGCGGGACGCAGGGCAGGACGATGCGCTGGACTTCGGCCTCGCGCGCATCCTCGACGGGCTCGCCGCGCTCATCGACGGCCGGGGCGAGCACGGCCCGCACCGGCCGGGCGGGGCAGGCCCCGGCTCCGGTTGAGACCGACGGGTACGGCGCCGAGGCGCGTCCGGGGCCGGCTGTGCGGTGTCACCGCTGCGGCGGCAGCGTGAATGCGCCGTGCCCGGTCAGGAACGGGCGCCCTCGGCCACCGGTCCCGCCGGGTGCTGGGGAAGGTCCCGGCCCAGCCGGTGCGACAGGCCCCAGCAGGTGACCCGCCACAGTGCCTCGGCCACGATCGCGCCGCTCATCTTGGATGATCCGCGCTCCCGCTCGGCGAAGGTGATCGGCACCTCGCGGACCCGGAACCCGGCCCGGACGGCGCGCCACGCCATGTCGACCTGGAAGCAGTAGCCCTGCGAGGCGACCGACTCCAGGTGCAGCTGTTCGAGGACCGAGCGCCGGAACACCCGGTAGCCACCGGTGATGTCGCGGATCGGGACACCCAGCGCGAGCCGGGAGTACAGGTTGCCGCCCCGCGACAGCGCCTCGCGGTGCCACGGCCAGTTCACGACCCGGCCACCGGGGACGTACCGGGAACCGAGCACGACGTCGGCGTCCTCCAGGGCGGCGAGCAGCGCCGGGAGGTCCTCGGGGGCGTGCGAGCCGTCGGCGTCCATCTCGACGACGACCTGGTGCTCACCGATGAGCGCGTGCCGGAAACCGTCGAGGTAGGCAGCGCCGAGCCCGTCCTTGCCGGCCCGGTGCAGCACCGTGATCCGGTCGTCGTCGGCGGCCAGCTCGTCGGCCAGCTCTCCGGTACCGTCCGGGCTGGCGTCGTCCACCACCAGGACGTCCACATCGGGCAGGCAGGCGTGCAGCCGCGCCACCGCGGGCCCCAGGTTCTCCCGCTCGTCGTAGGTCGGCACCACGACCAGGACCGGGCCCGGTGGTTCAGCCATTCTCGCCCTGTCCTTCCCTGCCCGTGCCCGACGCAACGGACGACCTTACAGCCTCACTGTCTGCGAGCCCGGGTCATGACACACCGGCCGAACGGCCCGCGGTGGACGTGCCGATGACGGTGCGCACCCGCCGGGCGCCGGAGTGCAGTTGTGCGGACAGCGTAGTCCTCGCCCGGAATCCGGTGCGATCGACCGGTCCCGCGGCGCGTGCCACCGCTCAGCGGGCGCCGGTGAGCAGGTGCGCGTTGCCCAGCGCGTCGAGGACACCCGGCGCGGGCGTGACGCCGTCGCGCTCACCGCGCAGGAACCACTCGTAGCCGTAGGCGGCGGCGAACGACGCGTCCGGGACGGCGGCCGGATCGATCTGGCTGCCGTGCGCGAGCATGGCGTCCCGCTTGACGGCCAGATCGGCGTCGGTCCCGGTGACGGCGACCGCGATCTCGGCGGTGACCCTGCCGAACCCGACCCCCGCGGCGCGGGCCGCGCCGTGCACGAGATGCCGGTCGTGGGCGGAGAGTGCGAGGTGCTCCCGGTCGACCGTCATCCGATAGCCGGTGGCCCCGGTGAGCGAGCAGGCGATGGCCCCGGCGGCGTGTGCCGCCCGGTGGTCGGGATGGCCGTAGATGCCGGCGTCGTCGTCGTGCACGACGGTGCCTGCGCCCTCGGCGTCGACCAGTTCGGCGACGGTGCGGCCGAGCACGACCGGATCGGCGCCGGCGAGGGCCGACGGGTGCCGGGTGCCGGGGCCGCCCGGCAATCCGGAGTCGCGGTGCCCGAGCAGCACCAGGCGGGACACGCCGAGCAGCGCGGCGGCGTCCTCCAGCTCGCGGCGGCGCCGGTCGGTGACGGCCTCGCCGGGCTGGAGCGGGAGCCGGGAACCGCCGAGATCGCCGCCGGTGGCCATCACGAGGACGACTCGCGCGCCGGCGTCGGCCAGCCGGCGCAGGGTCAGCCCGGTGAAGATCGACTCGTCGTCGGGGTGGGCGTGCAGGGCGAGAACGGTCTCGCCGGACAGATCGGGGGTGTGCACCTGTGTGATCGCTTCGCGTGCGGGGCCCGGAGCGGGCCGACGGGAACGGGACCGGAAAGGGCCGGTGCCCGCTCCGCCGCCGGAGCGGGGATCAGATCGACGGACGCAGAGCCGTCAACCGAGCGGGCACGGACCCGGACGACAGCGACACGCGGCGCGGTGCGCGGCGGCAGTCGTCGGATCGGTCACGCGGCACATCATGGCAGCACCGTCCCAGGGGCGCCACACCGCCCCCGCAGCGCCACAGCCGGCGCGTGGCGCCACACCGGTACCCGACAGCTCAGTCCTCGAAAGCCCCGTACCCGAAGCTCAGCACTCCGGACTCAGAAGTCCAGACCCTGTACTCCGGGCTGAGCGCTCCGGGCTCAGAAGTCGGCCTTCGGCATGACGAACCACAGCACCAGGTAGAACACGAACTGCGGGCCGGGCAGCAGGCAGGACAGCAAGAACAGGAGCCGGACCGTGTTGCGACCGAGGCCGAACCGGTCGGCGATCCCGGCGCAGACCCCGGCGATCACCGTCCCGTTGCGCGGTCGGACGAGGCGGTGGGGCTGCACGACGTTCACCGGTGTCTCCTTCTCAGTGGGTGGAAGTTACGCACTCCACCATGGCGGGGCGGAGCGCTCCTGCACTCAGGGGTTACCCGGAACGTTCCCCGGACCCACTCCCCTGGTGCCGCGGCGACTGGAGTCGTGGCTGCGGTCCTCGTCGAGCCGGCCCGACGGCCGGAAGCCCGACGGAGCTCTCGCGTGACTGTGCCACCATTGAAGTGATCGGGGTGCTCCACGCAGCCCGCCTCACCGGCGCATGAGGAGAACCGATTCGATGCCGGACGATTCGGCTGCCATCGCAGCATTCGGATACGAACTCGGCGTGCTCAAACGCATCCGCCGTGCCGGCTGGTGGCACGCCGGAGTACGCGACCCCGAGTCCGTCGCCGAACACAGCCTCCGCGTCGCCCAACTCGCAGCCCTCATCGCCGCCGAGGAAGGCGCCGATGCCGCACGCGCATCGCTGCTCGCGATCTTCCACGACAGCCAGGAGGTCCGAACCGGCGACCTCCCCCACACCACCAAGGACTATCTCGTCAAGCCCGACGCACGTGCGATCACCGCGGACCAGACCGAAGCCCTCCCGGACGCTTCCCGGTCGATGGTGCGGGCCGCGGTCGACGAGTACGAGAGCGGGGACTCGCCGGAATCCCGGTGCGCACGTGACGCCGACAAGCTGGAGATGATTCTGCAAGCCGTGGAGTACCGCGACATCGGCGTCGAGCGCGTTGGCGGCTGGATCGACTCCGGGCGCAAGACGCTGACCACCGAGACCGCTCGCCGGGTCGCCGAAGCTGCGGTGAGCCTCTCACCCCTGCGCTGGCGAGACCGCTGACGACACCCTCCCTCGACGGCGAGGCGCTTGGCCGCGCTGCTGTTCGCCGACCCGGGACCTGCCGGCCGGGCGAACTCCACGGTCCGCCCGCCGGCGTCACGGCGAGCCTTCCCTAGACGACGACCAGGTCGCGCGAGTTGCGGTTGAGCCGCTCCGCACCGTCCGCGGTCACCACGACGATGTCCTCGATCCGCGCGCCCCACCGTCCGGCCTGGTAGATGCCGGGCTCCACGGAGAACGCCATGCCCTCCTCGAGGACCAGGTCGTTGCCATCGACGATGTAGGGCTCCTCGTGCACGTCCAGGCCGATGCCGTGGCCGGTCCGGTGGATGAAGTGCGCCCCGTGCCCGGCGGCCGCGATGTGCTCGCGGGCGGCACGGTCGATCGCCGCGGCGGTGACCCCGGGACGTACCGCGGCGACGGCGCGCTCCTGGGCCTCCTGCAGCACCGAGTAGGTCTCCCGCACGTCCGCGCCGGGCTCGCCGCCCACCGCGTAGGTCCGGGTGCAGTCGGAGTTGTAGCCGTCCGGGAGCGGACCGCCGATGTCGATGACGACGACGTCGCCGGCCTCGATCACCCGGTCGGACACGTCGTGGTGCGGGCTGGCGCCGTTCGGCCCGGACCCGACGATGATGAACGCCGCCTCGGTGTGCCCCTCGGCGACGATCGCCTCGGCGATATCGGCCGCGACCGCGGCCTCGGTGCGGCCCGGCTTCAGCCACTCGCCGATCCGCGCGTGCACCCGGTCGATGGCCTCGCCCGCGGCGCGCAGCCGGGCCACCTCTGCCGGGTCCTTGCGCATCCGCAGCTCGCGCAGCACGGCGCCACCGAGGGACTGCGGCACGTCCGGGAAGGCGTTCCGCAGGCCGAGCACGTGCCGGGCCTGCATGTCGTCGTCCACCGCGACCCGGGTCGGGCCGCCCGCGAGGTCACTGACCAGCAGGTACGGGTCCTCGCCGTCGGTCCAGGTGACCAGGTCGATGCCGAGGGCCTCCAGCGGGAGCCCGGCGAGCCCGGGTGCCTCCAGCGACGGGACGACCAGCGCGGGTGGGGCGCGGTGCCCGGCAGCCGGGACGACCAGGCAGGTCAGCCGCTCGTGCGACGAACCCTCGAATCCGGTCAGGTACCGCAGGTCGGTACCCGGGGTCAGGAAGAGCACGTCGGTGCCCTGCTCGGCGGCGTGCTCACCGGCCCGGCGGAGTCGGTCGGCGAGCAGCTCGATGGCGACGGCGTCGGTCATGGTTCGCAGCGTATGCGGGCACGCGCGGTGTGCGACCGCCGCCCGGGTACCGGTGTGGACCTGCGGTCCGCGAGAACCGTCACGTCCTCACCGGTCACTCCCTGTCGAGTGCGGACGGCTGCGCGGCGAGTGTCCCGGCCAGCTCGACGAGCTTGACGTTGAGATCCTGCGAGGTGCGGCGGAGCACGTCGAACGCGGCGTCCGCGGTGAGCCCTCGGCGTGCCATCAGGATCCCCTTGGCCTGCCCGATGACGTCGCGGGAGGCGATCGCCTGGCGCAGCTGGGCCTCCTGCAGGCCTGCGGCGGACACCGCGGTGCAGGTGGCCAGGGCCAGGGTGGCGTGTGTGGAGAGCAGCAGCAGCCGGTCCCGGTCGGCCGGGACGAACGCACCGGCGGAACGGGCGTAGACGTTGAGGGCGCCGGGCAGCCGCGGCGGGAGTGCGTCCGGGACCAGCGAGGTCGCCAGCACCGACCGGTAGCCGTGCCCGACGGCGGCCTCGGAGAACTCCGGCCAGCGTTCCTCGGAGCGCAGGTCGTCGGAGTAGGCCAGGGCCGGGCCGTCGGCCCGCGCGGACTCCACGCACGGCCCGCGGCCGCTGCGGTACTGGGCGGCGTCGATGTCGGACGCGGCCGGGCCGGTCTCGATGGGCGTGTGGAAGGTGCCGTCGGCATCCCGCAGGGTGACGCTGACCAGGTCGGCTGCCAGGACGACCCGATGGACCGCCGCCACCACCCTCGCGAGGATGTCGGCGACCGAGCCGGACGACAGCAGCTCCCCGGTGAGAGCAGTGAATTCCCTGGCCAGCGGGCCGGCGGCGACCAGACCGTCCTCCGCGTGCCCGGTCCGCTCCTGTGCCAGTACGAATCCGTCGCGGTCCACGGTCCACTCCTGCTCGCCCCGGCTCACCGGGGCCGTCCCGCTGTGCTCCACCACCCCATCATGCCGAACCGGTGGTGGCAGGGCGCTCCCCCAGGGGTACGAATGCCAGACTCACCGGCCATGAGCGACCGCCCGCTGATGCTGCTGGACTCCGCGAGTATGTACTTCCGTGCCTATTTCGGTGTGCCGGAGAGCATCACCGCACCCGACGGGACACCGGTCAATGCGGTGCGCGGGTTCACCGACATGATCTCCCGGCTGGTCACCGAGCACCGTCCACGGGAGCTGGTGGCGTGCCTCGACCTGGACTGGCGGCCGGCGTTCCGGGTGGCGGCGCTGCCGTCCTACAAGGCGCACCGGGTCGTCGGGGGTGACCCGGCGGACGGTGGAACGGGCACCGCCGAGGCGGGCGTCCCGGAGGAGGTGCCGGACACGCTCGCCCCGCAGGTCCCGGTGATCATGGAGGTGCTGGCCGCGGCCGGGATCTGCACCGGCGGCGCCGAGGGGCACGAGGCCGACGACGTGATCGGGACCCTCGCGCACCGGGCGGAGACCGGGCCGGTGCTGGCGGTGTCGGGCGACCGGGACCTGATCCAGATCGTCCGGGACGAGCCGCAGGTGCGGCTG
This sequence comes from Pseudonocardia autotrophica, assembly GCF_003945385.1. NCBI lineage: Bacteria > Bacillati > Actinomycetota > Actinomycetes > Pseudonocardiales > Pseudonocardiaceae > Pseudonocardia > Pseudonocardia autotrophica. The sequence continues at coordinate 3,558,567 of NZ_AP018920.1, read as the reverse complement.
CTCTACATCGGGCGCGGGCTGAACCGGGCCGAGCTGATGGGCCCGGCGGAGGTCGCGGCCAAGTTCGGGCTGCCCACCGAACGTGCCGGTGCGGCCTACGCGGAGATGGCGATGCTGCGCGGCGACCCCTCCGACGGTCTGCCCGGGGTGCCCGGCGTCGGCGCCAAGACCGCCGCGACCCTGGTCGGGCGGTTCGACTCCTGGGGCGAGCTGCTCGCCGCGGTGACCCGCCCGGACGACACGCGGATGGCGTCCGGGGTGCGGGCCAAGCTGATGGCGGCGAGCGACTACCTGGGCGTCGTCGAGCCGGTGGTACGGGTGGTGACCGACGCGCAGGTCGATCTGGACCGGGACACCGTGCTCCCCCGCACACCGGCCGATCCGGACCGGCTCGACGAGCTGGCCGCCCGCTGGGGCCTGGAGTCCTCGGTGCGGCGGCTGCGTACGGCGCTGGACGCGGCCGCCTCCTGAGCCCTGCGATGATCGGGGCGTGACCTGTCCCGAGCACGAGGCCCCGCTGCAGCCGAGCCGGGCCCACGACGACGCCGTCACCCGCGAGACCGCCGCACGGGCCGCGGCCGCCGAGCCGATCAGCTCGCCCTACGCCGGAGCCCCGGACGCCGCGCGGGAGCTGCTGACAGGTGCGGTGGACGCGCTGTCCGCCGAGCTGCTGGAGCTCTCGCACGGTCTGCACGCCGATCCGGAGACCGCGTTCACCGAGCACCGCTCGGCCGCCGCGGTCGCCGCACTGCTGCAGCGGCACGGGATCAGCTCCGAGGTCGGGGGGTACGGGCTGGACACCGCACTGCGCGCCGAGATCGGGCGCAGCGGCACGGGCCCGACGATCGCGGTACTCGCCGAGTACGACGCGCTGCCCGGGATCGGGCACGCCTGCGGGCACAACGTCATCTGCTCGGCCGCGGTCGGCGCGTTCCTGGCGCTGGCCCGGCTGCTCGCCGCCGACGACGCCCCGGCGGGGACCGTGCTGCTGCTCGGCACGCCGGCCGAGGAGGGCGGCGGCGGCAAGGAGACGATGGCCCGCGCCGGCGCGTTCGACGGGGTCGACGCCGCGGTGATGGTGCATCCGTTCGCGCACGACATCGCCGACCACCCGTTTCTGGGGCGGCGCCAGCTCGAGGTCACCTACCACGGTGTCGCCGCGCACGCGTCGGCCCAGCCGCACATGGGGCGCAACGCGCTGGACGCCGTCGTCCTCGCCTATCAGGGCGTGGCGATGCTGCGCCAGCACCTGCCCGACGGAGACCGGGTGCACGGGATCATCACCGACGGCGGGCAGGCCCCGAACGTCGTGCCGGAGCGGGCGGGCGCCCGCTACTACCTGCGTTCCCAGCACCCGGAGACGTTGCTCGACCTCGCCACCCGGGTGCAGGCGATCGCCGTCGGCGCCGCCGCGATGACCGGCTGCGGCTACACCCTGACCTGGGATCCGAATCCGCCGTACCTGCCGATCCGGCACAACCGGACCCTCGCCGCACGCTGGGCGGTGCACCAGACGCAGCGGGGCCGCACGGTGTGGCCACGCGGTGTGGTCCCGGAGTCCGAGACCGGATCGACCGATCTCGGGAACGTGTCGCTGCGGGTCCCGGCGATCCATCCGATGCTGGCGATCGCCGAGCCCGGCACCGCCCTGCACACCGTCGGGTTCGCGCAGGCCGCGGGCGGGCCGGGCGGGGACCGGGGCGTCGTCGACGGGGCGATCGGGCTGGCGCTGGTGGTCGCGGACCTGCTGCACGACGCCGCACTGCGCGACGCCGTCGCCGCCGAGTTCGCCGACGCCGGCGGCCCGGTGGACGTGCCGTCGTTCTTCGACAGCTGATCCGGGGCGGCACTCACCCCGACGGGCGCAGGGCCGGTCAGCGGCCCCGGGGAGCGGCGCGGGTGTGCACCCGCTCGCCCTGCGGGCCGAACAGGCTCAGCACCTCGACCGCCTCGTCCCGCACGGCGGAGCCGAACCAGTGCGGGACGTGGGTGTCGAACTCGGCCGCCTCACCCGCACCGAGCACGACGTCGTGTCCACCCAGGACCAGGCGCAGCCGGCCGTCGAGCACGTAGAGCCACTCGTAGCCCTCGTGCACCCGCGGATCGGGCTGTTCGCCGCGCCACGGGATCAGCATCTTGTAGGCCTGCAGCCCGCCGGGCCGCTCGGTCAGCGGCACGATGGTCATGCCGTGTGCCTTGCGGGGCCGCAGCCGGATGCGTGGGTCCCCGACCGGCGGGGCGGCGACCAGCTCGTCGAGCGGGACCTGGTGTGCCGAGGCGATCGGCAGCAGCAGCTCCAGGGTGGGCCTGCGCCCGCCGGATTCCAGGCGGGACAGCGTGCTCACCGAGATGCCGGTGACCTCGGAGAGGTCGGCGAGGGTCATTCCGCGTGCCGTGCGCAGTCCGGCGAGCCGGGGGCCGACACCGGCCAGGGTGCTCGAGAGCGCGTCGTCCATCCCAGCACTTTGCCATTGCGGCAACATATTTTGCCACCCATTCCCTGAGGACGTCACCCTGTTCGACATGACCTCGTACGACGTGATCGTCATCGGCGGTGGCGCCGCCGGCCTGTCCGCCGCGCTCACCCTCTCCCGGGCCCGCTGGCAGGTGCTGGTGCTCGACGACGGCACCCCGCGCAACGCGCCCGCCGAGGGCGTGCACAACTGGCTCACCCGCGACGGCCTGCCGCCCGCCGAGATCGGCCGGATCGGCCGGGCGGAGGTGACCGGCTACGGCGGCACCGTGCGGGACGCCCGCGTGCGTTCCGCCGTCGCCGACCCGTCCGGCGGGTTCGGCGTGAGCACCGCCGACGGGGACCGGTTCACCGGGCGCCGGCTGCTCGTCACCACCGGGCTGAGCGACGAGCTGCCCGATCTCGACGGACTGGCCGGGCACTGGGGCGGCGCCGTGTTCGGCTGCCCGTTCTGCCACGCCTGGGAGTACCGCGACACCCGGATCGGGGTGCTCTCCACCGGCCCGCACGACCTGATGAAGGCGCAGCTGCTGACCCGCTGGACCGACGCGGTCACGCTGTTCCTGCACACCGGACCGCAGCCCGACGACGGGCAGCGGGCCGGGTTCGCCGCCCGCGGCATCACCGTCGTCGAGGGGCCGGTGGCCGGCGTCGAGTCCGACGGCGGCCGGCTGACCGGGGTCCGGCTCACCACCGGTGACGTCGTCGCCTGCGACGCGCTGACCGTCTCCCCGCCCGCGCGGGCACGCGCCGGGTTCCTCGACGGCCTGGGACTCGCCACCGTCGAGCACCCGTCCGGGCTGGGTGATCATCTGCCGGCCGATCCGACGGGGGCGACGACCGTGCCCGGGGTGTACGCGGCCGGGAACGTCACCGACCCGATGGCGACCGTCCCGCTGGCCGTCGCGGCCGGGGTGACCGCAGGCGCCGCGATCACCCGGGACCTGGTCGCGGACGACGTGGCCCGGGCCGTCGCCGACGCACGGCAGCCCGACCAGCACCAGCACCAGCACCAGCACCGGGATGCCGGTGTCGACATGTGGTCCGCCGGGTTCTGGGACGCGCACTACGGGACCCGGGAGCACCTGTGGAGCGGGAACCCGAACCGCTGGCTGGTTACCGACGCGGCCGAGCTGCAGCCCGGCCGGGCGCTGGACGCCGGCTGCGGCGAGGGGGCCGACGCGATCTGGCTGGCTGCCCGCGGCTGGCAGGTGACCGGCACCGACGTCTCGCAGGTCGCCCTGGACCGTGCGGGCAGTGCCGCCCGGGAGGCGGGCCAGGCCGACCGGATCCGTCTGGAGGCGGCCGACCTGCGTGGCGATGAGCTGCCGGAGCGGGCGTTCGACCTGGTCACGGCGCAGTACCTGCACCTGCCCGCGGAGCTGCGGCGCACCGTCTACGCCCGGCTCGCCGAAGCCGTCGCACCCGGCGGGACGTTGCTGCTGGTCGCCCATCACCCGAAGGACCTGGAGGGCCCGCTGCGGCGCCCGCACGATCGGGACCTGTTCGCCGACGAGCTCGAGCTCGCCGCCGAGCTCGACGACGCCGAGTGGGAGGTACAGGTCGCGCAGGCCCGACCGCACCCGGTGCCGCACCCGGACGGGCACGAGGTCACCGCCTACGACACCGTCGTCCGAGCGCGCAGGCGGGCCTGAGCAGGACCGGACAGCAGGCTCAGTGGCTCCGGGCGAGCGACGGGTCCGGGCCGGACCAGCGGTGCACCCCGACGTCCTCCCCCGCGCAGGTGCGGTGCATCCACTCGAAGGCGTCGGCGAAGACGTCGTTCTCCCGTTCCAGGCGGTCCTGCTCGGCCCGGATTCCCGGCATGAGCTCCGCGAGCTCGGCGCGCAGCGCGTCCTCGTCGACGGTGGTCAGCCTGCCGTCCTCCACCACGGTGCGTCCGGCGACCAGCACCCGGCGCAGCGACGATCCGTTCTCCGAGTGGACGAGCTGCAGCTCGGCCCGGTTGCGCGGGGTGAAGGCGAGCGTGTCCAGGTCGTAGAGGAGCAGGTCCGCCTGCATCCCGGGGGCGATCGTGCCGATCTCGTGGTGCCGGTGGGCGGTCCGTGCGCCTCCGGCGGTCGCGGCCCGCAGCACCTCGTCGGCCCGCGGCCAGTCGTGGTGGTCGGGCCCGGTGACCTTGTGCAGCAGGGCGGCCGCCTTGAGCACGTCGTGCATCCGCGGGGTGTCGCTGCTGGAGCAGCCGTCGGTGCCCAGCCCGAGCGTCACGCCGGCCCGGTGGTAGCGCCGCCAGGGTGCGATGCCGGAGCCGAGCTTGAGGTTCGACACCGGATTGTGGGCCACGCCGGAGCCGTGCTCGGCGAGCAGGTCGATGTCGGCGTCGGTGACCCAGATGCCGTGCGCGAGCGTGGTGTTCGGGGTGAGCGCGCCGATCCGCCGCAGGTGCTCGACCAGGGTGCTGCCGTGGAACTCGCGCCCGGTGACGGCCTGCACCTTGGTCTCCAGCACGTGGATGTGGCACGACACGTCGTGCGCCGGCGCGAGCTCGGCCGCGCCGGTGATCAGGTCGTCGGTGCAGCGCTGCGGGCCGGACGGGGCGAGCATGTAGCGGACCCGCCCACCGGCCCGGTCCCGGTACCGCCGCAGCGCCTCCGCACTGAAGTCGAGGTACTCCTGCGCGGTCGGCACCGGCCGGGACCGCACCGTGGACACGACGGCCGGTGGCAGCCGGTCGGCCGCGTACGGGACCGTGTCGACGAACGGCCGGTTGATCACGTGTCCGGAGACGTCGGCCCGGATGCCGATCCGGTCGTAGGCGCCGACGACCGCGTCGAGCTGATCGAGATCCTGGGCCGGGGTCTCCAGGACGTCGTCGACCAGCGTCGTCACCCCGGACTTCAGCGACTCGGCCGCGAACAGCAGGCTGCGCAGCCGGATCAGGTCCGGCGACAGCGGGCGGGCGCCCAGGATCGGGTAGCTGTAGAGCATCCACAGCTCGAGCGGCAGATTGTCGTAGCGGCCCTTCGCCAGGTACTCCCACGAGTGGGTGTGGGCGTTGACGAAGCCGGGGCAGACCAGCCGGTCCCGTCCGTCGAGCACGGTGTCGGTGTCGTCGGTCCGCACCCGGGTGCCGACCTCGGTGATCGTGTCGCCGTCGATCCGGATGCTGCGCCGGACCGGGGTGGCACCGGTGACGGCGTCCATCGTCAGGACCTCGGCGTCGCGGATGACCAGTGCCATCAGAGCTGCACCGCCCGAGCGCCGGTGGCGGCGGGGAGCAGCGCGGCGAGCAGTGCCGCCACCACGATCCCCTGCACCGCGGGGATGCCGAGGTCGAACCACGCCCCGGCGACCGCGGCCGCGGTGCCGCCCAGGTAGGCGATCAGGCCCGGCAGGCGCACCGGACCGACGGCGTCCAGATCGGTGCCGGGGTCCCGGCGCCGCCACGGCCCGACGAAGGTGCCGATGATCGCCCCGCCCAGCGGCGGGATCAGCACACCGAGCACCACCAGGAAGGTCGTGAGGCCGTCGGTGACGCCGGTGAGCGCCAGCACGATCGCCAGCGCGACCCCGCCCACGATGAAGGGGCGCTTGTCCGGGCGCCCGGTCAGCTCGGCGCCGGCGACCCCGAAGGCGTAGGCGGCGTTGTCGTTCGTCGTCCAGAGGTTCGAGATGATCAGGAAGACGGCCAGGCCGATCGAGCCGGTCATGATCAGGATGCCGGAGAAGTCCGGCTCGCCGAACCCGGTGGCGCCGATACCGCCGAAGAGCAGCATCGCCGACTGCACGACCATGATCGTCACCGCGGTGACACCGAACGCGAGCCGGCCGCCCGCGGCGAACCGGGTCCAGTTGCCGATCTGGGTGCCACCGCTGACGAAGGTGCCGATCAGCAGGGTGAGGGCGGCGCCGACGCTGAGCGTTCCCGCTCCGTCCTGGGCCAGCAGTCCCGACCAGCCGCCGGCGTTGCCGACCGCGCCCACCGCGATCCAGACGCAGAGCGCCGTCATCAGCGGTACCGAGATCCAGGACAGGAGCTCGATGCCGCGGAAGCCGTAGTAGGCGGTGACCGCCATCGCGATCCCGCCGAGCAGCACCACCGGCCAGGTCGGGACCCCCAGCGCCGTACCGAGCAGGTCGCCGAGCACCGCGATGGTGATGCCGTACCAGCCGATCTGGGTGCCACCGAGCAGGATCGACGCCCACTTCCCGCCGATCCGCCCCAGCACCAGCCGGGAGAGCAGGACGGTCGTCAGCCCGGTGCGGCCCGCGGCGATCCCCAGTGCGGCGATGTAGAGCGCGAGCACGGCGGCGGCGGTCAGGGCGAGCACCGCGAACGTCGCGAAGGAGAACTCCGACGCGACCGCACCGCCGGTGATCATCGTCGGGGTGAAGAAGCCGAACCCGGCGATCACGACCGCGACCGAGGCGACCCCCTTGCGTTCGGCGACCGGTATCCGCTCCAGCGGACGGTCCCGGTCGAGCACGGCCGGGCGCTGCGGCGCGGTGGAGGACGGCGGAGAGACCACGGGGCACCTCGGGACGGATTCGGGCGATGGGGTCCCCCCGATGGGACGGGTCCAGGCCCGGCCGCCACCAGGGCCGGGCCCCGGTTCTGGCCGGTCGCACCCGATCCGGCACGGGCCGGTGTCCGATCGCACACCGCTGCGCAACATCACGGACAACCGCGTTCACCTGCGCGTGACGCCGCGCTCCTAGCGTCTCGGCATGCCCGTCGAACCCGATGAACCGCCCATTCCGGTGCGGGAGGTGCTGGGCTGGGCACCGGGGCTGCGGCTGGTCGGTGCGGACGTCGGGCTGGACCGCCCCGTGCGCTGGGCTCAGGCGACCGACCTGCTCGACCCGTCGCCCTATCTGCGCGGTTCGGAGCTGGTCCTGGTGACAGGGCTGTCCATGGTCGACGATGCCGCGGCCCGGGCGTTCGTGACGGCGCTGGCGCCGACCCGGCCGGCGGCGATCGGGTACGCGATCGGCGTGGTGCACGCGCGGGCACCGGTGGTGCTGGTGCGGGAGGCGAACCGGCGCGGGATCCCGGTGTTCGAGATCCCGACCGACGTGCCGTTCATCCACTTCACCGAGCAGCTGTCCCGCGAGCGGATGGACCACCAGCAGCGTCGGCAGCACGGGCACCTGGTCGAACTGGTGCGCCTCGGCCGGGCCGGTACCGAGGTGCTCCTGCAGCGCGCTCCGGGGCTGGACGGCGACCACCATGCGCTACAGGTGACCGTGCACGCCCGCGGGCCGTCGCCGGGGCCACCGGTGTCACCGTCGGGCCGGATGCTGGTCGCCGATCTCGGTGACCGGATCGTCGTGGTGCACCGGGTCGGGGAGAGCCTGCCGGCCGGAACCGGCCCGGCCGTGGGGACGAGCGGGCCGGGGCGGCCCGCCGACCTGCCGCGGCTGCTCGGGCAGGCCGTCGCGGCTTTCGATCTCGCCCGGTCCCGGGGCCGCCCGGCGACGGCGGCGGACCTGGCATCGCTGGACTCGCTCGCCCGCTGCCTCCCGGCGGCCTACCTGCAGCCCTTCCACGAGCACCTGTGGGAACCGCTGGCCCGGCACGACCGGGTACACGGCACCGAGCTGCTCGCGACGATCCGCACGCTCGTCGCCTGCGCCGGGTCGGTCCGGGAGTGCGGACGGCGGATGTATCTGCACCCGAACTCGGTCCGGAAGCGGATCAGCCGGATCCAGGCGGTGACCGGGCGGGACCCGGCCGATCCGGCCGATCTCGCGGCGTTGACGGTGGCGCTCACCTACGCCGAGGGCCCGGCGCCACCACCGGCCTGAGCGGCACTGCCGGTGTGCGCAGCACTCCCGGTGTGGGCAGCACTCCCGGTGTGGGCAGCACTGCCGACCCGCGCAGCGCAGCCGGTGTGAGCAGCGCAGCCGGACCGGGCATCACCGGCCGGCCGGAGCAGCTGCTCCCGGCCTCAGAAGAACGTGCCGCACCACGGCGCCGCGCCGGGCACCGCGAACAGCGCGTCCGCCCGGGCGGCCGCACCGGCGGTGTGCTCGCTCCAGCGGCCGGCCGCGACCAGCGCCGACGGCGCCCGGTCCCCCAGGAACGCCGGTGCGAGCGACTCCAGGCCGCACTCCAGGTCCGGCATCGCGTCACCGGCGGGGGCGGCGCCCTCCGGGCCGAGCCGCCAGGTGCCCGCGTCGTCGAACAGCGGATCGTGCAGCCGGAGCACCACCGGCTCACCGGCGCCCCAGGCACGAGCACCGAACGCGGCCGGGACGTCGACGATCCGCAGCCACAGGTCGTCGCCGCGGCCGGTGATCCGGTGCAGTCGCGGGTCGTCGAGCATCAGGTCGAGGTCCTCGTCGCGGGGGCGGGACCAGGCGGTCACCCCGGACACCAAGTCGATCCCGGTGAGGAACCGCCACAGGCCCGCGGTGGCCGACGGCGACGCCGCCCACAGGTCGTGCACGACGATCTCGTCGCGGCCGAACCGCTCGCCCTCCCGGATGCCCCAGACGGCGAACCCGTCGTCGCCGTCCGGTCCGGTGTGCAGCGCGATGCCCCGGTAGTCACCGGCCGACTTGCCGCCCGGGTCGATGCCCCGTCGCCACCACCGCGCGTTGCGGGTGAGCGCGCCGGGCCGCGTCGCGGCCAGCCGCTCCTGCAGCTCGGGCAGCAGCTTCATGGCCTCCGCCGCACCGAGCATCCGGACCCGGCCGGGCTCGGGTGCTCCTCGGCGCCACTGCGGGCGGGCGGCGATCTGCACGTGGTCACCGCGGGAGGCGATCCCGTAGCCGAACCGGCCGTAGATCGCGGCCTCACTGGCCCGCAGCACGGTCGCGGCGTCGCCGCGCTCCCGGGCCGCGGTCAGCTGGGCGTGCATCAGAGCCGTCAGCCGGCCGGCCCGGGTGTGGTCGGCGCGCACCCCCACCGCGCTCACCGCAGCCGCGGGCACCCGGCCGCCGCCGGGAAGGGTCAGCCGGGTCGGGAAGGAGAACGCACTGCCGACCATCTCGCCGTCGGCACCGCGCACACCCAGCCAGTGCTCGTCCGGGGACTGGCCGTGCGACTCCCAGTCGGCCTCCTGGACGGGGCCGCGGTGCAGGGTCCGGACGAAGACGTCGTAGGCGGCCCGCCGGTCTGCGGGATCGGTCAGGACCTGGACGTGGTGCTCTGCGCTCACGTCCACGGAGCCTTCCCGGTGCCGCCGCGGGCCGCCACCGGATTCCCCGCTCACACCCGGTTGATCTGGTAGTCGCCCTCGTCGGAGGTGACCAGGCCCGGGACCTCGACCTGCTCGCCGTCCACCACCGCCTGGCAGGAGAACGCCGTCCCGGCCGACACGACGACGTCGTCCGGGCACTGCACGGCGCCGACCTCGAGCCCGTAGTCCTCGGTGAGGACCTGGTTCACCCCGGCCTGCAGCGCGGTCTGGTCGAGATGCCGGGTGATCGCCCAGGCCGGCCAGACGAACGCGGACAGCGCCAGCACGGCGACCAGCAGCACGGCACCCCCGATCAGGATCCAGGTGCGGGCACCGGAGGGCTTCTTCACCTGCTCCGGCGGCGCCCACGGCTGGTCGGCGCCCCAGCCGCCGTCGGCGGGCTGCGCGGTGGTGGTGTCCCCGGCCCAGGCCGACGCCGGGGACGACGCGGGTACCGCGTCGGCCGGCTCGTCGGCCGCCCGGCGCCTGCGGCGGCGCCCGGTCGGCACCGCCCAGGTGTCGTCCTGCGACGGCGCCTCGTCGCCCCAGAGCGCGCCCTCCTGCTGCGGGGGTGCCCCGGCCGTGCCGACCGGCTGTGCGCCGCCCCAGCCACCGGCGGCACCGTCCTGCTGCGTGCCCCAGCCCGCCGCGGCGGGATCCTGCTGTGCGCCCCAGCCTCCGGCGGCGGGATCCTGTTGCGCACCCCAGCCTCCGGCACCGTTGTCCGGCTGTGCGGGCCAGTCGCCGGTGGCGGGGTTCTGCTGCGTGCCCCAGCCCTCAGCGGCACCGTCCTGCTGCGCACCCCAGCCGGTCGCGGCCGGATCCTGCTGTGCGCCCCAGCCGGCGGCGCCCGATTCCTGCTGCGCCCACGCGCCGGTGTCGGCCGGCGCGGCACCGGTGTCGGAACCGTCCCGCTCGGGGGACCATGCCCCGGTCGACTCCGGGTCGGCACCCCACCCGCCCGGCGGAGGGGTACCCCACGCCGGGATCTCCCCCGTCTGCTCGGTGGCATCCGCGTCGTGCGCGGTATGCCGGTCCGGTCCCTGCGGGTTGCTCATCGCCGACCTCTCGCCCGTCCGTCGTCCGCCCGGAGGTGTCGCACCGGGCGCCTCATTGCATGCCGGCCGCGACGACGCCGCGGCGCACCGCACCGGACGCCCGGTGCGCGGCCCGCCCGACGCCGCTCGACCGGCCGGCGACACCGGCGATCTGGTCGAGCAGGTCGAGCACCTGTCGGGCCCAGCGTACGAAGTCGCCCGCGGACAGCTCGTGCCCGTTGCGTTCGGCGGCCTCCAGAACCTGTGCGAGGGACTCCCCGCGCGCCCAGCGGTGCATCGGCCAGGCGAACGCCAGATCGGGGGCCCGGGTGCGCTCGGCCTTGTGCCTGCGCTGGTCGGCGTCCAGCTCGTCCCACAAGCCGACGGTCCGCTCCAGCGCGTCGGCCACCGGCCCGGTGGGCAGCCGCGGCATCGGCGCGTCGTCCCGGCGCGACTCGTACACCAGCGCCGACACCACGGCCGCCAGCTCGTCGGGTTCGAGACCGTCCCAGGCTCCGTGCCGCAGGCACTCCGCAGCGAGCAGATCGGACTCGCCCCACAGCCGGGCGAGCACCCGGCCGTGCGCGGTCACCTCGTCCTCGCCGGCGCCCGCCTCCTCCGCCGGGACCAGGTAGCCGCGCTCGGAGAGCAGCGCCCGGATCCGGTCGAAGGCCCGCGCCAGCGAGTTCGTCGTCGCGCGGACCTTCTGCCGCAGCGACTCGGTCTCACGTTCCAGCCGCTGGTACCGCTCGGCCCACCGGGCGTGCGCCTCCCGGTCGTCGCACCCGTGGCAGGGATGTACCCGCAGCGCCCGGCGCAGCGTGACCAACTCGGGATCGTCCTGCACGCCGTGCTTGCCCCGACGGCCGGCGCCGTCGGTCGGGCGGATGCGGGAGTTCCGCAGCGACGACGCGAGATCACGGCGGACCTGCGGGGAGCGGTGCTCGACCCGCCGGGGCAGCTTGATCCGGCCCAGCACCTCGACCACGCCCGGGAAGTCCGCAGCGGACAGCCTGCCCGCCCACCGGTCCTCGGTGCACACCAGCGGCCGCGGCTCGGGGTCGTCGCGGCCGTTCGCCGACAACGCACCCACCCCCGGGTCGAGGACGACCGCGATCCCGGCCCGCCTGCCGGACGGGATGGCGATCACGTCGCCGGGGCGCAGCTCGCGCAGCGACTCGGCGGTCTCCTCCCGCGCGACGGCGGTGTTCTGCCTGCGCAGCGACTTCTCCCGCTCGCTGAGCCGCCTGCGCAGGTCGGCGTACTCGGCGAAGTCGCCGAGATGACAGGTCATCGACTCCCGGTAGCCCGCGAGCGCCTCGGCGTTGCGGTCGATCCGGCGGGCCAGGCCGACCACCGAGCGGTCTGCCTGGAACTGCCCGAACGAGCGCTCCAGCAGCTCGCGGGCGGCGTCGGTGCCGAGCCTCCCGACCAGGTTGACCGACATGTTGTAGACCGGGCGGAACGAGCTGTGCAGCGGGTAGGTCCGGGTGGACGCCAGCCCGGCGACCTGCTCCGGATCCATACCGGGCGCCCACAGCACGACCGCGTGCCCCTCGACGTCGATCCCGCGCCGCCCGGCCCGGCCGGTGAGCTGGGTGTACTCCCCCGGGGTCAGGTCGACGTGTGCCTCGCCGTTGTACTTGACGAGCCGCTCCAGCACCACGGTGCGGGCCGGCATGTTGATGCCCAGCGCCAGGGTCTCGGTCGCGAAGACGCACCGCACCAGGCCGGCGACGAACAGCTCCTCGACGGTCTCCTTGAACGACGGCAGCAGCCCGGCGTGGTGGGCGGCGACGCCGCGTTCGAGGGCCTCCCGCCACTCCCAGTACCCGAGCACGCCGAGATCGTCCTGCGGGAGGTCACCGGTGTGCTTCTCGACGATCCGGCGGATCTCCTCGACCTCGTCGGGCTCGGTGAGCCGGATGCCGGACCGCACACACTGTCCGACGGCGGCCTCGCACCCGGCCCGCGAGAACACGAACGTGATCGCCGGGAGCAGCCCCTCCCGGTTCAGCCGGTCGATCACCTGCACCCGCGACGGCGGCCGGAACCCACCGGGCCAGCCGGGGCCACCGGGCCGCGGGCCGCGCCCGACGACGGCGGTCGAGTCGTTGCGGGCGTCGCGCCCGCCGCGGGTGCGGTTACGGTCCCGCGGCCCGCCGCGGCCCCGCCCGCCACCGTGCCGCGGGCCACGATCCCCGGCCCGGTCGGCGGCCCGTGATCCGGTGACATCCCGCCGCTGCATCTCCCGGGTGTAGCGGACCAGATCCGGATCGACGGCGAGCTCCGCCGGCCCGGCGCCCGGCGTGCGCTCACCGAACAGGTCGAACAGCCGGTTGCCGACCATCATGTGCTGCCACAGCGGGACCGGCCGGTGCTCGTCGACGACCACGGTGGTGTCGCCGCGCACCTCGACCAGCCAGTCGCCGAACTCCTCGGCGTTGCTCACCGTCGCCGACAGCCCGACCACGGCGACGTGCTCGGGCAGCTGGAGGATGACCTCCTCCCAGACCGCGCCGCGGAACCGGTCGGCGAGGTAGTGCACCTCGTCCATCACGACGTAGCCGAGGTGGTCGAGCCGGCGGTTCGCCGCGGCATCGGAGTCGGCGTAGATCATGTTCCGGAGCACCTCGGTGGTCATCACGACCACCTGTGCGTCCCCGTTGACGGCTGTGTCGCCGGTCAGCAGGCCGACCGCGTCGGCGCCGTAGCGGTCGACGAGATCGGCGTACTTCTGGTTCGACAGCGCCTTGATCGGGGTGGTGTAGAAGCACTTGCGGCCCTCGGAGAGCGCCAGGTGCACCGCGAACTCGCCGGCGACCGTCTTCCCGGCGCCGGTGGGCGCACACAGCAACACGCCGTGCCCGTCCTCCAGGGCCTCGCAGGCGTCCCGCTGGAAACCGTCCAGCTCGAACGGCAGCAGGCCGGTGAACTCGGCGAGTCGGGGATGCGCCGCCCGGGCCTTCGCCGCCGCGTAGGCGGCGGCCGGGTCACTGCTCCCTGCACGGGTACTCACGGACCCAGGCTGTCACACACCCCCGACGGTTCGCCGTCGTGACGGGTGTGACGAGACGCGCGGGCCGCGGACCGGTGGGTTCCCGCAGCCCCGCAGCCCCGCGGCCCCGCTCACGCGTCCTGCGCGAACTCCGGTTCCACGATGTCGGAGTTGATCTCGGTGCCGTGGTGCTCGCCGCGGCAGATCGCGGCCATCAGGCCGTCCTTCTCGATGTCGAACACGTGCAGCGGCAGGCCGTGATCGCGGGCCAGGATGAACGCGGTCTGGTCCATCACGGCGAGCCGCCGGGAGAGCACCTCGTCGTAGGGCAGCCGCTCGTAGCGGCGGGCGTCGGAGTCCTTGCGGGGGTCGGTGTCGTAGACGCCGTCGACGCCGTGCTTGGCGACCAGCAGGGCGTCCGCGCCGATCTCCAGCGCCCGCTGCACACTCGGGTAGTCGGTGGTGATGAAGGGCTGCCCGTTCCCGCCGGAGAAGATCAGGATGGCGTCCTTGTCGAGGTGCCGCTTGGCGCGCAGCCGCAGGAACGGCTCGGCCACCGCGTTGATCGGGATCGCGGTCATCACCCGGACGTTGTCCTCGCCGCCCGCGGAGAGCTTGCCGCGCAGCAGCAGGCTGTTGATGACGGTGCCGAGCATGCCGATGTTGTCGGCCTCGACGCGGTCGATGCCCCAGGAATCGGAGCGGTTCCCGCGGAAGACGTTGCCGCCGCCGACGACGACGGCGATCTGCACACCCAACTCCCGGACCTGCTGGATCTGGGAGGCCAGGTGGGTCAGCGCCGGGGCCGAGAATCCGAAGCCGTCGTCACCGGCCATCGCCTGCCCGCTGAGCTTGATGACCACCCGGTTGTACTTCATGCGCCCCGACCCACTCCTCGCCTGTGCTGCCCACCGTTCCCGGTCCGGCCCGAGCCTACGGACGTGTCCGCGGCCACCTGTTGTGCGGGGGCACGGTCTGCGGGGGCACGGTCTGCAGCGACACCGTCTGCGGGGGCACCGTCTGCGGGGGCACCGTCTGCGGGGGCACCGACTGCGGGGGCACGGGTGCCAGGTCTCGCGTGCCGGGGCTCAGGTGATGTCGTCTCAGGTGATGTCGTCGTAGCCCGGCGCCGGGTCGTCGCGGCGGCGCGGCGGCGGCGCGGGATCGGCCGGGCGGCTCGCCACCGGCGGTGCGGCGGTCCGGGTGCTGCCGGTGCTGCCCCCGGCCCCGGCCGGGTCGTCGATCCGGGACGGCCCGTCGATCGGCGACGGCGTGGTGTCGATCTGCGAGGGGGTGTCCGGGTCCAGCCCGTCCCAGCCCTCCTCGACCCGCTTGCGGGCCTTGCGGCGGTCGTTGATGCGGCAGATCTGGATGGCGCCCTCGAACAGCAGCGTCAGCGCGAACGCCAGCGCCAGCATCGAGATCGGGTCCTGCCCGGGGGTCGCGATCGCGGCGAAGACGAACAGACCGAAGATCAGGCCGCGGCGGGACTTCGCCAGTGCCGCGTAGCTGACCACCCCGGCCGCGTTGAGCGCGACCACCACCAGCGGGATCAGGAAACTGACCCCGAAGATCACGATGAGGTTGACGACCAACGAGAAGTACGAGGAACCGGTGAGCGCCGTCGTCTGGATCTCACTACCGATGGTGAGCAGGAAGCCGAGCGCCTGCGGGATGATCAGGTATGCGAGCACCGCACCGGTGACGAACAGCAGCGCCGCGACCGAGACGAAGCTGAGCGCGTAGCGCCGCTCCTTCTTCAGCAGCCCCGGGGTGATGAAGCCCCAGAACTGGTAGAGCCAGATCGGACAGGCCAGGATCACCCCGGCTGTCGCGCCGACCTTCAGTCGCAGCATGAACTGGTCGAACGGCGTCGTACCGAGCAGCGTGCACGAGTTCGGGTCGGCGTTGAACGACGCCCGCGAGGTCGCTGGGAGCGAGCAGTACGGGTCCTTCAGCAGCTGGCCCAGGCTGGGCCAGCCGAAGAACGACACCTCGAACCAGATGTAGCCGAACACCGTGGTCACCGCGATCGCGGCGAGCGAGATCCCGAGCCGGTTGCGCAGCTCGTAGAGGTGCTCGATCAGCGTCATGGTCCCGTCGGGATTGACGGTGCGCTTCCGACGGAACGGCGACTTCACAGCGCTGGATACCTCAGTTCGTGGAACCCGCGCCGCGCTCCTGCGGCTGCTGCGGGGCCGGCTCGGCCTGGTGCTGCGGGACCGATCCGGCCGGCAGCTCCGACACGACAGGCTTCTCGGGGGTCTTCTCGGCGGGCTTCTCCGGGGCCTGCTCGGCGGACGCCGCCTGAGCGCGGTCGTCGTCGTCCTTCAGGCCCTTCATCTCACCCTTGAACACCCGGGCGGACTGGCCGATCGACCGCGCCATCTCGGGGAGCTTCTTCGCGCCGAACAGCAGCAGCAGTACGGCGATGATGATGAGCCACTCGTATCCACCAGGCATGGTGTCAACCTCCGTCGATCTCGACCTGGCCGAGTCTACGCACGGCACCTGTGCCGTCCCCGTGTGCCCGGCAGGAACCAAGCGATCGTCATCGCGAGTTCACGAGCTCGCGACGAAACGCACCGTGATCGTACTGTCACGCTCCGTCAGTCAGCGCCAGGGCCTGCCGGGCGCGCTCCCGGACCACCCCGGCCAGCTCGGCGGGCTCGACGATCCGGGCCCGCCCGCCCAGCCCCAGTACCAGCCGGACCAGCCAGTCCGGATCGGCGAACCGGATCAGCACCCGCAGCACGCCACCTGCGCCGGGAAGCAGCTCGCCGGCGCGCTCCTGCGGCGCCCGCACCTCGTCCACCGGGTAGTACTCCGCGACCCAGTGCGCTTCCGGATCGAGTTCCAGCACCGCGAACCGGTGCCCGGACCGCGGGCTGAACAATCCGTGCGTGACGTCGGTCGGCTCGGCCTCCGGGTGCGGGCGGGCCGGCTCCGGGAGCTCCTCGGCCTGCTCGACCCGGTCCAGCCGGAACATCCGGACACCCTCCGCGCGGCGGCACCACGCCTCCAGGTAGCCGCGCCCCTCGGCGACGACCAGCCGCATCGGATCGACGTCGCGCCGCGACACCGCGTCCCGGCCCGCCGTGAAGTAGACGATGCGCAGCGCGCGCCCCCGGTCCAGCGCCCCCCGCACGACCGTGGTGCTCTCCCGCTCCCCGGTCCCGGACTCGACGCTCACCACGCCGGCCCGCTCCCCCGCCGTCCCGACCGCGGCCTCGATCTTCCCGATCGCCCTGGCGACCGCATCCGAGTCGACGACGCCCGGTGTCTGGTGCAGCATCCGCAGCGCGACCAGCAGCGCCGTCGCCTCGCTGGTGGTGAGCCGCAGCGGCCGGGTCAGGCCGGCGTCGAACACGACGTCCACGGTGTCCCCGGCGAACGACAGGTCCACCAGGTCACCGGGGCCGTAGCCGGGCAGCCCGCACATCCAGAGCAGCTCCAGGTCGCGGCGCAGCTGCTTCTCGTCGACCCCGAAGTCGGCGGCCGCCTCGGCGACCGGGACGCCGGGCCGGGCCCGCAGGTAGGGCACCAGGGAGAGCAACCGGGGCAACCGCTGGGCGACGCCGTGCCGGGTCACCGGGCGGCCTCGGCCGCGATCGCCGCGGCACCCGCCCACAGTGAGCGGACCGCGCCGGCCAGCTCCGGCGGATCCAGCACCGCGACGTCCGGGCCGTGCCCGGCCAGCCAGCGCGCGACCGTGTCCCGGTCCCGCACGTCCAGCTCGATCGTGACGCCGGCGCGCCCGGCGTGCTCGGCGGGCCCGCGCTCCCGGCCCAGCCTGCGCAGCCCGGCCGCGCGATCCCTGGCCACCCAGACCAGGGCCGTCCCGGAGACCGGCGGCGGCCCGGCCGAGGCGCGCACGAGCGCCCGCAGATCGACGCCGTCCGGGACCCGCACCGCACCCTCGGGCCCGGTCGGCCGGATCTCGCCCTGGATCCGGGAGAGCCGGAAGCAGCGCACGTCGTCCCGGCCGCGGTCGTGGCCGACCAGGTACCAGCGGCCGCGGAACGAGACGACACCCCAGGGCTCCACCTCGCGCCGGGTCGGCTCACCGGCCGGCCCGCCTCGGCGGTGCGAGAAGATCACGGCACGGCCGGCCCTGGTCGCCGCCAGCAGCGGGGCGAGCGCCGGCTCACCGGCGTGCAGGCCGGTCCGGACCGTGGCGGCCGGGCTCTCCGCGACCTCCACCCCGGCCGCCCGCAGCTTCACCAGCGCACCGTGCGCGGCACCGGCGAGATCCGGGGTGTCCCACAGGTTCCCGGCCAGCGCCACCACCGTCGCCTCGTCCGGCGCCAGCTCGATCTCGCCCAGCTCGTAGTCGGCGCGGGCGATCCGGTAGCCCTCCACGGTGTCGAACGCCGAGGTGTGCCCGGTCTCCAGCGGGACGCCCAGCTCGCGCAGCTCCGCCTTGTCCCGCTCGAACATCCGGAAGAACGCCTCGTCACTCGCCGCCTCGGCGTAGCCCGGCACGGTCGCCCGGATCCGTTCCGCGGACAGGAACTGCCGGGTCGACATCAGGCAGAGCACCAGGTTCACCAGTCGCTCGGCGCGGGCGGAGGACACGACGGCATCGTATCCGCGCGCACCGGGCGGCACCGGGCGCCCCGCGCAGCCGGTGACCGGGTGTCTCATCCTGCGACAGGGCTGTTGACTGCCCTGCCCGTTGGGGAAAGGCTCGTGGTCGGCGACGACGCCGGACGTGGAGGTGGCGGAATGACCCCGGACCAGGAGACGTACAACCCGTGGACCGTGGTGAACCTGGTGTTCAACCACCTTGCCGAACAGGGACTGCATCCGGTTCTCGGCGAGACCGGTGACCCGGCGGCCGCGGCCACCGGGCTGCTGCGCGCGATGGGGATCGCGCCCGCGCCGGAGAAGGCCGGCCCCGCCGACCCCGAGGTGCAGGACGAGCTGGCCGAGCTCCGGCGGAGGATCATGCCCGGGATCGAGTGAGCCGTCCGCGTGATCTAGGTTCCGCTGCGCACCGGTCGCGGCGGGACGGGCCCCCGCGCCGAGCACGGCGGAGGGGGCGGGATGGAGCAGACCGAGCGCGAGATCGTCCAGCAGCAGCTCGAGGAGCTGCATCAGGTCGTGGGCCGTCCGGGTGGCATCCCGGACGGCCGGGTCGTCTCCTACTACCCGCCGTCGATGGCGGCCGGCTCGCACGTGTTCGGGCTGGCGGCGACCGACGTGGACGGCACGCAGTGGCAGGTCGGTGACGCCGAGGTCCGGTTCCCGCTGCACTCGATCTCGAAGGTGTTCACCTACGGGCTCGCCCTGGAGGACAACGGCCGCGAGGAGGTCATGCTCCGGGTCGGGGTGGAGCCCTCCGGCGACCCGTTCAACTCGATCAGCTTCGACGAGGTCAACAACCGCCCGTTCAACCCCATGATCAACGCCGGCGCGCTGGTCGCGGTGAACCTGGTGCACGGCGCGTCCAAGGAGGAGAAGGTCGAGCGGCTGCTCACCCGGCTGCGGATCTACGCCGGGAACCCCGACCTGACCGTCGACGAGGACATCCTCGCCGAGCAGCTCGTCTCCAACGACCGCAACGTCTCGCTGTCCTACCTGATGCGCAGCCTCGGCATGCTGCACGGCAACATCGAGGACAACCTCTACGTCTACCTGGCCGCCTGCTCGGTGTGCGTCACCAGCGTCGAGCTCTCCACGATGGCCGCCACGATCGCCCGCGGCGGCGCGAACCCGTTCACCGGCGTCCCGGCGCTGCCCCGCACCTACACCCGCGACGTGCTCAGCGTGATGAGCATGTGCGGCATGTACGACGCCGCCGGGCAGTGGCACTACGACGTCGGCATCCCGGCCAAGTCCAGCGTGTCCGGCGCGATCCTGGCCGTCATCCCGGACGCCATCGGGGTCGGCGTCCACTCCCCCGGCCTGGACCGGCACGGCAACTCCGCCCGCGGGGTCGCGGTCTGCCGGGCGCTGTCGGACCGGTTCGGACTGCACGTCTTCGCCGATCCGTCGGAGTCGCGGCTGGGCCGGATCGTGCGTCCCGGCCGGCGCGACGACGCCACCGAGATGTATCCCTCCGGGGACGGCTGGCTGCCCGAGGGTCTGTAGCGCGGACCGGCCGCCGGGCCTCTACGTTGCGGTGGTCCACATCGTCGACGGGGAGGGACGACATGGTCGCCCAGAAGGAACGCGAGCTGGTCCAGGAGCAGCTCGAGGACCTGCGCAACACCTGCACCGCCGGCCGGGGGAGCCTGCTGCCCGGCGAGGAGGTCGTGAGCTACTACCCGGCCGAGATGGAGGCCCGCGCCGACGAGTTCGGGCTCGCCGGGACCAACGTCGACGGCACCCAGTGGAAGGTCGGCGACTGCGACATCCGGTTCCCGCTGCACTCGATCTCGAAGGTGTTCACCTACGGGCTCGCGCTGGAGGACAACGGCCTGGACGCCACCCTGGACGCGGTCGGCGTCGAGCCCTCCGGCGACCCGTTCAACTCGATCACCTTCGACGACGTGCACAACCGCCCGTTCAACCCCATGATCAACGCCGGCGCGCTGGTCGCCGCGAACCTGGTCAAGGGGTCGTCGAAGGAGGAGCGGGTCGAGCGGCTGCTGGAGCGCTACCGGGCTTACACGGGCAACCCGGAACTCGCCGTCGACCAGCAGATCCTCGACGAGCAGCTGGTCTCCAACGACCGGAACCTGGGCCTGTCGTACCTGATGCGCAGCCTCGGCATGCTCAGCGGCGACATCGACGACAACCTCTACGTCTACCTGTCGGCCTGCTCGATCACCGTCACCACCCCCGAGCTGTCGGTGATGGCCGCGACCCTGGCCAACGGCGGTGTCAACCCGCTGACCGGGGACTCGGCGCTGCACCGCGAGCACCTGCGCACGGTGATCAGCGTGATGAGCATGTGCGGCATGTACGACGCCGCCGGTGAGTGGGCGCACGACGTCGGCATCCCGGCGAAGAGCGGCGTGTCCGGCGGCATCATGGGCACCCTGCCGCGGTACTTCGGCCTCGGGGTCTACTCCCCCGGCCTGGACCGGCACGGCAACTCGGTGCGCGGCGTCGCGGTCTGCCGTGAGCTGTCCCGCCGGTTCGGCCTGCACGTGTTCGCCGACCCGTCGGAGTCCCGCTTCGGACGGGTCGCGCAGCCGGACACGCTCCAGGCCTGAACCGACTCTCCTGCGGGTGGTCGTCGCGAGGACCACCCGCAGGGGGTCACAGCGAGGCGATCAGCCGGTCGACCCGCTCGTCGACGGCGCGGAACGGGTCCTTGCACAGCACGGTCCGCTGGGCCTGGTCGTTCAGCTTCAGGTGCACCCAGTCCACGGTGAAGTCGCGACCCGCGGCCTGGGCGGCGGCGATGAAGTCACCGCGCAGCTTGGCCCGGGTGGACTGCGGCGGGGTGTCCTTGGCTGCCTCGATCTCGCCGTCGTCGGTCACCCGGTCCACCAGGTCCTTGCGCTGAAGCATGTCGAACAGCCCGCGGCCGCGCCGCACGTCATGATAGGCCAGGTCGAGCTGGGCGATCCGGGCGCTGGACAGCTCCATGTCGTGCTTGTTGCGGTAGCGCTCGACCAGCCGGTGCTTGATCGCCCAGTCGATCTCACGGTCGATCAGCGAGAGGTTCTGCTGCTCGACCGCGTCCAGTGTGCGGCCCCAGAGCTCGACGACCCGGTCCATCACCTTGTCGGAGTGCCCACGGCTCTGCAGGTACTCGACGGCGCGGGCGTGGTACTCGCGCTGGATGTCCAGCGCGCTCGCCTCCCGGCCGCCCGCCATCCGGACCGGACGCCGCCCGGTGAGGTCGTGGCTGATCTCCCGGATCGCCCGGATCGGGTTGTCCAGGGTGAAGTCCCGGAACTGGACACCGGCCTCGATCATCTCCAGCACCAGGTGCGCCGATCCGACCTTGAGCAGGGTCGTCACCTCGGACATGTTCGAGTCGCCGACGATGACGTGCAGCCTGCGGTAGCGCTCGGCGTCGGCGTGCGGCTCGTCGCGGGTGTTGATGATCGGCCGGGACCGGGTGGTCGCCGAGGAGACGCCCTCCCAGATGTGCTCGGCCCGCTGGGACAGGCAGTACACCGCGCCGCGCGGGGTCTGCAGCACCTTGCCGGCACCGCAGATCAGCTGGCGCGTCACCAGGAACGGCAGCAGCACGTCGGCGATCCGGGAGAACTCGCCCTGCCGGGCGACCAGATAGTTCTCGTGGCAGCCGTAGGAGTTGCCCGCCGAGTCGGTGTTGTTCTTGAACAGGTAGATGTCACCGCCGATGCCCTCGTCGACCAGCCTGCGTTCGGCGTCGACCAGGAGGTCCTCGAGGATGCGTTCGCCCGCTTTGTCGTGCGCGACGAGCTGGGTCAGCGAGTCGCACTCGGCGGTGGCGTACTCGGGATGGGAGCCGACGTCGAGATAGAGCCGGGCACCGTTGCGGAGGAACACGTTGGAGGAGCGGCCCCACGACACCACCCGCCGGAACAGGTAGCGGGCCACCTCGTCCGGGGACAGCCGACGCTGCCCGTGGAAGGTGCACGTGACACCGAACTCCGTCTCGATCCCGAAGATCCGACGCTGCATGCCGTTCAGGGTAGGCGCCCGACCCCCTCTACTGTCAGTGTTGTGAGCGGATGGTTCGAGCGCGTCGCACGTCGGTCCCGCCGGGTGGACGGAGGTATTGCGACCGTCTCCCAGCTCGACCAGGGCATCACCGATTTCATCGCGAGCCGGCCGCCGAGCCGGGTGGACCCGACGCTGCGACGTCTCACCCGGACGGCCGATCACAGTCTGCTGTGGTTCGCGATCGCCGGGATTCTCGCGGCGCGGCGCGGCGCGGGCCGCAAAGCGGCCCTGCGCGGCGTCGCCTCGATCGCGCTGACCAGCCTGACGGCGAACGCGATCCTCAAGCCGCTGCTGCCGCGGCGGCGCCCGGCCGCGGCCGATCTGCCGGTGTTCCGGACGGTGACCGATCCGCCGTCGTCGTCGTCGTTCCCGTCCGGGCACTCCGCGTCGGCCGCCGCGTTCGCCACCGCCGTCGTCCTGGAGCACCGGCGTGCCGCACCGGTGGTGGTGCCGCTCGCCGCGCTGGTCGGCTGGTCGCGGGTGCACGTGGGTGTGCACTGGACCTCCGACGTGCTCGCCGGGGCCGCCGTCGGGACGGGTGTCGCGCTCCTGACCCGCCGCTGGTGGCCGGTCCGGCCCTCCGACGAGGCCCGGGCCCGGCCGATCGACACCGTGCCGGTGCTGCCCAACGGCGACGGCCTGGTCATCGTGTCGAACCCGTTCTCCGGGCCGCCCGATCACGACGTCTCCGACGAGGTGCGGGAGCGGCTGCCGGCCGCGCATCATCTCGTCGTCGGCGACGGGGTGAAGGTCGAGGACATGCTGCAGGACGCGATCGCGGAACGCGGGCAGTGGGTGCGCGCGGTCGGGGTGGCCGGCGGCGACGGCACGGTGGCCACCGCCGCGTCGGTCGCCGACCGCTACGGGCTGCCGCTGGTCGTCGTGCCGGGCGGCACGCTGAACCACTTCGCCCGTGACGTCGGCGTCTACGACACCCAGGAGGCGGTCGACGCGACCCAGGCCGGTGAGGCGGTCGCCGTCGACCTGGCTCTGGTGGAGTCGCACCCGGGACGCCTGGACGACCCGGAGGACGTCTCGGTCACCAGCACCCGCTACTTCATCAACACCGCCTCGATCGGCTCCTACCCGGAGCTGGTGCGGCTGCGCGAGCAGTGGCAGCCGCGCTACGGCAAGTGGCCGGCGTTCGCGGCGGCGCTGATCACCGTGCTGCAGCGCTCCGAGAAGATCAGCGTGAAGATCGCCGGCCGCTGGTACAAGGTGTGGTTCCTGTTCGTCGGCAACGGCCCGTACCACCCGCGTGGCGCGGTGCCCGCCTGGCGGCCGACGCTGGACTCGGGCCTGCTCGACGTCCGCTGGCTGCGCGCCGACGTCCGGTTCTCCCGGCTGCGGGTGGTGCTGGCCCTGATCCTCGGCGCGCTCGGTCACAGCCGCGTGTACCACCAGAGCGAGGTGGCGCGGCTGGACGTGGAGCTGCACGAGCCGAGCATGCTGGCGACCGACGGCGAGGTGGTCGAGGAGGCCGGCCGCTACACCTTCCGGGTCGCCGAGCGGCCGATCCCGGTCTACCGGCGCGACGAGGACCGCTGGACCGGGCGCGACCGCCCCTACCAGGGATGACGCCGGTGCTGCTGCGCTCGGTCCGTCCGCTGCTGCCCGGCTGCGACGCACTCGGCGAGCCGGTGGACGTGCTGCTGTCCGGGCAGCGGGTGGTGGCCGTCGGTCCGGGCCTGGATCCCGGCTGGGCCGAGATCGTCGAGTGCGACGGCCGCGCCCTGCTGCCCGGGCTGTGGGACCACCACGTGCACATGGCCCAGTGGTCGCTCGCCCGGCGCAGGCTCGACCTGTCCGGGGCCCGGTCGGCGGCGGACTGCGCCGCGCTGGTGGCCGACCGGATCGCCGCGGACCCGCCGGCGCCCGGGGAGGTCCTGATCGGGTTCGGCTTCCGGGACGCGCTGTGGCCCGACGAGGCGCACCGCTCGCTGCTCGATGCCGTGTCGGTCTCGGCGGCCGGTGACGTCCCGGTCGTGCTGGTCTCCGGTGACCTGCACCAGGGCTGGCTGAACGGGGCCGCCGCGGCCCGCTTCGGGCATCGGGGGCACCCGACCGGACGGATCCGCGAGTCGGAGTTCTTCGCGATCACCGTCGCCCTGCAGGACGTCCCGGCCGAGGTACTCGACGGGTTCGTCGCCGAGGCGGTGCGGGCGGCGTCGGCCCGCGGGGTCGTCGGGATCGTGGATTTCGAGGCGCCGTGGTCGCTGCCGGACTGGCGGCGCCGGATCGACGCCGGGGTGACCGGGCTGCGCGTCGAGGCGTCGGTCTGGCCGGACCGGCTGGAGGAGATGATCGCGACCGGCCTGCGTTCCGGCGACGTCGTCGAGGGCTCGGGCGGGCTGCTGACCGCTGGCCCGCTGAAGGTGATCACCGACGGATCGCTGAACACCCGCACCGCGTACTGCTACGACCCCTACCCCGCGCCGCCGGGAGTGGTCCTCGACCATCCGTGCGGCCTGCTGGTCGTGCCGCCCGGCGAGCTGCGGCCGCTGCTCGCCCGGGCACACGGGGCGGGGCTCACCGCGGCCCTGCACGCGATCGGTGACCACGCGAACACCCTGGTGCTGGACGCGTTCGCCGGTACCGGGGCGCGCGGCCGGATCGAGCACGCGCAGCTGCTCACCGACGACGACGTGCCCCGCTTCGCCGATCTCGGCCTGATCGCGAGTGTGCAGCCCGAGCACGCGCTGGACGACCGGGACGTCGCCGACCGGCTGTGGGCCGGCCGCACCGGGCGGGCGTTCGCGTTCGCCTCGCTGCACCGGGCCGGTGCCCGCCTCGCGCTCGGCTCGGACGCCCCGGTCGCCCCGCTCGATCCGTGGATCGCGCTGGCCGCGGCGGTGCACCGGTCGGCCGACGACCGGGAGCGCTGGCATCCCGAGCAGGAGATCGGGCGGGCCACCGCGCTCGGCGCGTCGTTCGGCGTCGTGCCCGGCTCGGCCGCCGCCGTCACCGAGGGGGCCCGCGCCGACCTGGTGCTCACCGACCTGGATCCGGCCTCCTGCGATCCGGCGGCCCTGCGGGCGATGCCGGTCGCCGGGACGCTCGTCGGGGGCCGGTGGACGCACCGGACCGGGATCTGACACCGTGCCGGACTCCGAGGCCGGGCCGCCCGCCCACGACGGTCCGTACGGGCCGACCGGCCCCGCGGTACTGGAACGGATCGACCTGCCGCGCGGGCCGCTGACGATCCTGCGCCCCGCCGACCCGGACGCGGTCCGGTTCGACGCCGTCACTCACGCCGAGGGGGTCGAGGAGCTGCACCCGCCGCACTGGGCACGGCTGTGGCCCTCGGCGCGGGGGCTCGCCGCCACCGTCGACCGGGCCGGACCGGGCCGGCTGGCCGGACGCCGGGTGCTGGAACTGGGCTGCGGTCTCGGCCTGCCCTCGCTGGTCGCCGCCCGGGCCGGAGCGGTGCCGGTGGTCGCGACCGACCGGTCCCCGGCAGCGGTCGCCTGGGTCGCGGCGAACGCTCGCCGGTCCGGGCTGCGGGTCGAGACCGCCGCCGCATCGTTCGACGACCGGGACCCGCTGCTCGACGCGACCCGCTGGGATCTGGTGCTCGCCTCGGACGTGCTCTACGGCGCGGCCGCCGCCGACGCCCTCACCGAGCTGCTCCCCCGGGTGACCAGCAGGCGGGCCGCGGTGTGGCTGGCCGATCCCGGCCGCCCGGAGACGCCACGCTGGCTGGCGGCGAACAAGGACCGGTGGATCGGGCGGACCCGGCCGCTGCCCGACGGGGTGGATCTGCACGTGCTGCGCCGACGTCCGTGACGGTGCACCGGCCACCGGGGCCCGTGGCGCTCGAGCCGCCGGGTGGTCCGGGGCCGGGAGCCCGGCCCCCGTGGGCTGCCGCCCGCGTCCGGCGAGAATCATGTCGGCTGCACCCCGCAACACCACCACGGGCGTGCCGCACCGCAGAGAGGGCCGATCATCGTCCACCTGAAACCGTCCGCCGCATTCGCCGGGCTCGCGATCACGTTCGCCGTGGTCATGATCGGGACGACGATGCCGACCCCGATGTACGCGCTCTACCAGCACGAGCTCGGGTTCTCCCCGCTGGTACAGACGGTGATCTTCGCGGTCTACGCCGTCGGTGTGCTGACGGCGCTGCTGGTCACCGGCAGCTGGTCCGACCAGCTCGGCCGGCGGCCCGTACTGCTCGCCGGGATCGCCCTCGCCCTGCTGAGCAGCCTGGTCTTCCTGTTCGCCGGTCCGGTGCAGGTCCTGCTGGCCGGACGTGTGCTGTCCGGGTTCTCGGCCGGAATCTTCGCCGGAGCCGCGACCGCGGCCGTGATCGAGGCAGCCCCGCCCGCCTGGCGGAATCGTGGTCCCGCGGTCGCGACCGTGGCGAACATCGGCGGACTCGGACTCGGTGCGGCCCTGGCCGGGCTCGCGGTCCAGTTCCTCCCCGCCCCGCTGCACCTGTCCTTCGCGGTGCACGCCGTCGCCGTCGCGCTCTGCGGACTGCTGGTGCTGGCAGCACCGGAGACGGTCCGGGACCGTCCGGCGCGCCCGGTGCTGCGCCCCCGGGCGCTCACGGTCCCGGGCCCGGTGCGGGCGGTCTTCGCGATCTCGGCGACGGCCGGGATCGCCGGGTTCGCGACGATCGGGCTGTTCACCGCGCTCTCCCCGCGGATCGTCGCCGAGATCATCGGAAACCCGAACCACGCCGTCGCCGGGCTCATGCCGCTGCTGATGTTGGGCTCGTCGGTGATCGCGCAGGTCGTCGTCCGCGACCGCGGGACGGATCGGACGCTCGACGCCGGCTGCGTCCTGCTGGTGCTCGGCGCCGGTCTGGTCGCGCTGTCGGTGGCCCAGGAATCGATGGCCGAGCTGGTCGGTGGCGCCCTGGTGGCGGGCGCCGGTCAGGGCATGACGTTCGCCACCGGGCTCGCCGCGGTGAACAGCCGGGTCGACGCCCAGCAGCGGGCAGGGGTCACCTCGACCTACTTCGTGGTGCTCTACCTCGCGATCTCGGTACCGATCATCGGGCTGGGGGCGGCCAGCCAGGTGTGGGATCTGACGATCGCGGGCATCGTGTTCTGTGCAGGGGTGGCGGTGCTCGCGACGGTCGCGCTCGGAGCGCTGCAGGTGCTCAAGCGCAGCACCGCGACCGAGCGCGACCGGGCAGCTCCCGGCCCCGGAGAGCGAGAGCCCTGAGCCCCGGGCACTGGGCACTGGGCACTGGGCGTGTGCACCCGACGTCGCCCATCGCGATCCCGGGCCGCCGCAGCCCGGCTTCGGCGACGGCGGGTCAGCGGTATCCGGTGGTGTCCGCCGGCAGTCCCGCGTCCTGCACCTCGACCACGTAGCGCCACGCGTCCGGCCGGGAGCCGTCCAGGTCGTCCACCCCGTACTCCCGCCCGAGCTCACCGGAGGAGGTGGAGCGCCCGCTCCACCGGTGCCGCTGCGGGTCGGCGGCCAGCGCCGCGATCCCCCGGCCGACGAACCGCGGCGTCTCGGAGATCGCGAAGTGCGGCACCCGCTCCAGCGCGTCGCGCCAGGTGTCCTCGGTGACGCCGAAGGTCTCCAGCATGATCTCCGACCGCAGCCAGCCCGGGGTGACGGCGACGGCCGTGCCGTCGTGCCCGCGCAGCTCGTGCGCCCAGGATCGGGCGAGCCGGATCGGGGCGATCTTGGCCAGGTCGTAGTAGACGTTGAGCCGGTAGTTCGCCGCGTTGTAGTCGGCCGTCCCGTCGGTGACCTCGACGACGAGCCCGCCCGGCGTGCGCGACAGCAGCCGCAGGGCGTGGTGCGCGGTGACCAGGTGCGTATCGATCGCCAGGCGCAGGGTGCGCAGACCGTTCGCCAGGTCGTGCCGCCAGACCGGGACGTCCCACTCGACCATCAGCTCGCCGCCCCAGATGTCGTTGACCAGGACGTCGAGCCGGCCGTGCTCGCGTTCGATGCGGTCCACCAGGGCGGCGACCGCATCCGGGTCGAGATGGTCGGTGGGGACCGCGATCCCGGTGCCGCCGGCCGCGGTGACGAGCTCCGCGGTGTCCTCGATCGTCTCCGGCCTGCCGTACTCCGACGCCCGGTCGCGGGTGGTCCGGCCGGTGCAGTACACCGTGGCCCCGGCCGCGCCCAGTTCGACCGCGATGCCGCGCCCCGCTCCGCGGGTCGCCCCGGCGACCAGCGCGATCCGCCCGCTGAGTGTCATGCGTCCTCCTCGATAACCGAATGCTCGTTTATATATATACGATGGTCGCATGCCCCGCCACAAGCTGCTGTCCGATTCCGAGGTCCTCGACCACGCACTGGAGCTGATGCATGCGCGCGGACCGCAGGCGCTCACGTTCGCCGCGCTGGCCAGGACGAGCGGGCTCGCCCCGGCCACCCTGGTGCAGCGCTTCGGGAGCAAGGCGGAACTGCTGCACGGGGCGCTGCTGCACGCCTGGGACCGGCTCGAACGGCGGACCGCCGAGCTCGGCGATGCGGCCGCCCCGACGCCGGCGGGCGCGGTCGCCTTCCTGGTGGGACTCTCCGAGCAGTACGGCGGGATCGACAACTACGCCGACGCCCTGCTGGTCCTGCGCGAGGACCTGCTCGATCCCGAGGTCCGGACCCGGGGCACGGCGTGGCACGCCTCGCTCACCACGGTGCTCGACGGCTGCCTGGCCGGGACCCCCGGTGCGCCGCCGGACATCGGCGAGATGGTCGCGACCTACTGGCAGGGCTCGCTGCTGTGGTGGGGATTCGACCCGCGCGAGCCGGTGGTCGAGCACGTCGAGCGGACGCTCACCCGGTTCCTGCACAGCGTGCTGCGACTGCCCACCGGAGACACCGGCCGAGCCTGACCAGCAGGCCCGGCCGGTCTCATCCGGTTCCCAGCTCGTCCCCGGTGACCAGTGGGAACCAGTCCGGAAGCGGCCCGGCCGGAGCAACGGTGTCCCGCGCCGCTACGACCGGCCCGGACAGCTCGCCCACCGTCGCCGCCCGTGCCGTCGTGGTGCCGCGGGCGTCGTGCAGCTTCACCGCGGGGGACGGACGGCGCAGCGCGGCGGTGTACTCCTGCGGGGTGTTGACGTTGAGCAGCGAGTCGAGGTCGGGATCGAGCCGGGCGAGCACCGGATCGGACCGCAGCGTCTCCTCCTCGATCCGGCGCACGTCGACCCGGCCGAACAGCGAGGGCGGCCGGCCCTCGCCGGCCGCAGTCAGCTCGGTGATCACCGGGGCGAGCCCGGTCCGGTAGGCGGCCGCGAGGGGCTGGTGGTGGCCGTGTGCGACCGGCAGCGCGACGTCGTGCTCGCCCAGCAGGTCCAGGATCCGCGCGGCGAACGCCGGATGCAGCAGCGGCAGGTCGGTCGAGGCGACGAACCCGGCGGACACCCGGTCCGCGACCGCCGCCAGTCCGATCCCGATCGCCGGCAGCGGGCCCAGGCCCGGCACCGGATCGTCGAGCACCTCGGTGCCACCGGGCAGCTCCGGCAACGGCTGGCCGGCCGCGCGGACGACCACCAGCGGGCCGTCCACCGCCCGGGAGAGCACGGCGACGGTCCGGGTCAGCAGGGCGGCGCCGTGCCAGTCGAGATCGGCCTTCGGCACCCCCATCCGCGACGACCGGCCGCCGGCCAGCACGATCCCGGCCGCCGCCCGCCGCCCCCCGTAGCCACGCACGCGGGCGATCCTACGACCGGACTCCTACCCTGGAGGTCCGGCCGCGACCCGACCTGCCCGATCGTCGCGCCGGAGGGAGAGGACGAGATGGGACGGTTGACGGTCCGCCGCCCGGTACTGCGGCTCAATGCCGACGGCAGCACCCGGCAGCGCCCGGACACACTGGTGGCCGAGGAACCGCTGGAGATCCGGGTCGACGGGAAGCCGCTGACGGTCACCATGCGCACCCCCGGCCACGACGTCGAGCTCGCGCACGGCTTCCTGCTCACCGAGGGCGTGATCGGGTCGGGGGCGGACCTGTCGACGGCGCGCTACTGCGACTCGCTCGACGAGCAGGGCCGCAACACCTACAACGTGCTCGACGTGGGCCTGGCGCCCGGCGTCGAACCGCCGGACGTCTCGCTCGAGCGGAACTTCTACACGACGTCGTCCTGCGGGGTGTGCGGGAAGGCCTCGCTGGACGCGGTGAAGCTCAAGACCCGCTACTCCCCCGCCACCGACCCGCTGCGGCTGCCCCGAACCGTGCTGCTGGAGCTGCCGGACCGGCTGCGCGAGCGGCAGAAGGTGTTCGGGTCCACCGGCGGGCTGCACGCCGCCGCGCTGTTCGACGCCACCGGTGAGCTGCTGGTGGCCCGGGAGGACGTCGGCAGGCACAACGCGGTCGACAAGGTGCTCGGCCGGATGCTGATGGACGGCCGGGTGCCCGCCGCCGGGACGGTGCTGATGGTCTCCGGGCGGGCATCGTTCGAGCTGGTGCAGAAGGCCGTCATGGCCGGGGTACCCGCACTGGCCGCGGTCTCCGCGCCCTCCTCGCTGGCCGTCGAGCTGGCTGAGGAGGCCGGGATCACCCTGGTCGGGTTCCTCCGGGGTGCGACCGGCAACGTCTACACCGGGGCCGAGCGCATCGAGCTCTGAGCAGCCGGCTCGGCTGTCACGCCGGCGCCGGCGTTCTCACCGCCCGCGCTGTCCCCCGCGCTGTCTGTGCTGCCCGTGCTGTCCGTGCTGCCCTCGTCGTGGCCGGGCGTGCGTGCGGCTCGGTCCTCCGACGACCGGGCCGGGCGGGCCACCGCGGCGACCGTCAGCACGACGAGCGCGCAGCCGGCCAGCTGCCATCCGGTCGGCCGCTCGTCGAGCACCAGCATGCCCAGCAGCACCGACAGCACCGGATGTGCCAGCAGCAGGGCACCCGCCGCGCCCGGCGCCATCCCGGCGGTCCCCCGCCCGATCAGCACCCAGGCCACCACCTGCCCGGCCAGCGCCAGCAGGATCAGCCAGGCCCAGCTCGCGGCGGGCAGGGCGACCGCGATCCCGGCACCCGCGACGCCGACGAGTCCGCAGGTCACGCCCGCACCGACGGTCGCCAGCGCGACCGGGGTGACCAGGTGCCGCGGGTTGCGCCGGGACACCTGGCGGTTCAGGTACAGGAACCCGGCGTAGGCGATCCCGGCGAGCGTGCCGAGCACCGCGCCGCGGACCGGCGCCGGGCCGCCCACACCGGCGCCGAGTACGCCGCCGGCCAGCAGGATCCCGCCGAGCAGCACCGGCGCGGCGAGCAGCTGCCTGCGCGCCATCCGCTCCCCCGCGACCAGGAAGGCGATCAGCGGCAGCGCCAGCACCTGCACGTTGAGGACCACGTTCGCGATCCCGGATCCGGCGTCGAGCACCGCCCGCGTCCAGAGCAGGAAGTCGGCCCCCAGCAGCACCCCGGAGAGCAGCGCCCAGCCGGCCGCGGCCGGCGCCACCGGGCCGTGCCTGCGGTACTCCGCCAGCGCCCACGGAACCAGCACCACCAGCGCGAGCACGCAGCGCCAGAACGACGCGGTGGCCGGGTCGGCTCCGGACAGCGCGACCAGGATCCCGGTCCACGCGAGCACCGACGCCCCGGCGAGCAACGCGACGGCCGCACGCGGATCGGTGGGCAGGGGCGCGGGGACGCGGGATGCGGCGGGAGCGGTCACGTGATCCAGGCTCCCCAGCGCGATCGAAAAGCACCAATGACTGTTTCTGCGCTGTACTGCTTAGCTGTGATTTAGACTCGGGCTGTGATCACGTGGGACCGGCTCCGGGTGTTCGCCGTCGTCGCCGAGCACGGTTCGGTCGGCGGGGCGGCCGCCGCACTGCACATCACCGGCCCGGCCGTCACCCAGCAGCTGCGCAGGCTGGAGCGGGAGGCCGGTACCCGTCTGGTGGAGCCGGACGGCCGGGGCATCCGGCTGACCGCGGCCGGGCATGTCCTCGCCGGGCACGCGGCGTCGATCGCCGGTGCGGTCGCCGACGCCGAACGCGATCTGGCCGCTCTGCAGGACGAGGTGGCCGGGCCGCTGCGGATCGGTTCGGTCGCCTCCGCGTTGCGCGCGCTGCTCCCCGAGGTCCTCGGCGCGCTGGCGGCCGAGCACCCGCGTCTGATCCCGACCGTGCAGGACGGCGAGGTGGTCGATCTGCTGCCCGCGCTGCGCTCCCGCGACCTGGACGCGGTGCTGCTGGAGAGCTGGACGCACCACCCGGCCCGGCTCCCGCCGGGCGTCCGGGTGACGACGCTGGTCACCGAGCCGGTACTGCTCGCCGTCCCGCAGGGGCACCGGGTCGCCGATCGCGATCCGGCGCCGCTGGGCGAGCTGGCCGGTGAGGTGTGGGCGTCCAGCCCGGCCGGCACCGAGCCCTACGAGGCGCTGGTGCAGCTGCTGCGGGCGAACGACGTCGAGCCCGAGATCCGCTACCTGTTCGCGGACTTCACCACCCAGCTCGCGCTGGTGCGGGCCGGGCTGGCGGTCGCGGTGGTGCCCGGGGTCGCCGTGACCCCGCCGCCGGACGGGGTGCGGTTCCTGTCCTGCACCCCGGCGATCGGGCGGTCCCTGGTACTGGCCACCCGCGAGCAGGACGCGGCGCTGCCCCCGTTGCGTGCGCTCGGCACCGCGCTGCGGACAGCGGCCGGACGAGCGGTCGCCGCCGCCCCGGACCCGGGATCCGGGTCCGGGGGCAGAGACAGAGACACAGACACAGACACAGCCCGGATCAGGCCAGCAGCTCCCGGACCTTCGGGATGACCTGCGTCCCGTAGAGCTCCACGGCCTTGCGCCGTGCCGACACCGGCTGCGGCCCGACGGTGTAGATGAGATCGAAGCGCTCGGCGCCGACCGCGCGCACCGAGTCGGCGATCTTGCGGGCCACCGTCTCCGGGGACCCCACGTGCAGCGCGCCCTGCTCGATCTCGGCCTCGAACCGCTCCCGGGCCATCGGCGGCCAGCCGCGCTGGGCCCCGATCAGATCCATCTGCGCCTTGTACGGCGGGTAGAAGACCTCGCGGGCCTCCTCGTCGGTGGCCGCGACGAAGCCGGGTGCGTGCATACCGACCGGGCGCGCCGGGTTCCCGAACTGCTCGACCGCACGGTGGTAGAGATCCACGTACGGTGCGAACCGCTCGGGCGGGCCGCCGATGATGGCCAGCATCAGGCCCAGGTCGTGGTGGGCGGTGCGGACGACCGACTCCGGGGAGCCGCCGACGCCGACCCAGACCGGAATCCGGCGGCCCGCCTTCGGGAACACCTCGACGGAGTCCAGCCCGGCCCGGGTGGTGCCCTGCCAGGTGACGGGCTTCTCGTCGAGGAGCTTGACGAACAGGTCCAGCTTCTCGTCGAACAGCACCTCGTAGTCGCTCATGTCGTAGCCGAACAGCGGGAACGACTCGGTGAACGACCCGCGCCCGACGATCACCTCGGCGCGGCCGTCGGACAGCGCGTCGAGTGTGGCGAACCGCTGGTACACCCGTACCGGGTCGTCGGAGCTCAGCACCGTCACGCCGGAGGACAGCCGGATCCGGGAGGTCCGGCTGGCGATCCCGGCGAGCACGGTCTCCGGCGTGGAGATCGAGTACTCGGGGCGGTGGTGCTCCCCCAGTGCGACGACGTCGACGCCGGCCTGGTCGGCCAGCACCACCTCGTCGACCACCTGTCGGATCGCCTGTGGATGCGGGAGCAGCACACCCTGGTCGTCCGTCGGGACGTCGCCGAAGGTGTCCAGTCCGAACTCGATCTCGCTCATGTACCGCCCAACGTAGTTGATGCTTCAATCATTCCAGGGTCGCATCCCGCCCGTCGAGCGCCTCGCGGTACACGCGTTCGGCCACCGTCAGGTACCGCTCGATCCCGGCCCGCTCCGGCGCCGGGAGCCCGGCCAGCAGCTCCCCCAGCGGCGCGCGGACCCGGTCCAGCAGCGCGGCCAGCCCGTCCGGCAGCACGCCGGTGTGCTCGACCAGCACCCGCCGCCGATCGTCCGGATCGGCGACCCGCCGGGCCAGCCCCGCGGCCACCAGGCGATCCACCACCCGGGTCGCCGAGCCCGCCGTCAGCCCGAGCCGCCCGCCGAGGGCTCCGGTGGTCGTCGGACCGTCCAGCTCCAGCAGGCTCGCCGCCTGGTAGTCGGTCGACCCGATTCCGGACCGCTCGGCCGCATGCAGGTGGAACCGGACGACGGCGGCGAGATAGCGACGATAGGTCGCCGGGTCGTGCTCATCGCTCATCGCGCCTCCCGAGATTTACTTGCGCTTATGCAAGCTCTGCGTGTAAGCAATTATTGCACACACGCAATCGATTGGAGAGTCATGACCCGATCCGCCCCGCCCCAGCACGTCGACACCTCCGCCGCCGAGAAGGTTCGTTCCGGTGCGGCCTCGGTGCCATCCGGAAGAGCGCCGGGTGCCGGAGGGCGCCGGCTGCGCGCGGCCGCGATCACCGTCGCGGTCGTCGCCGCCCTGGGCCTCGGCACGTACACCTGGATCTCTGCGACCTCCACACCCACCGCCACCGGAGTGCCCGACTGTGGCACCGCACCGGTGACCGGACCCGCCCTCGCGGGCGGCGCCGAGCATGTGGCGGTGTGTTCGGCGATCGGCGCGCTCACCGCGGCCTGGAACGCCGGGGACGCCGACGCCTACGGTGCGGCCTTCACCGCCGACGCCACCTACACCAGCTGGATCGGCACGCACTACGCCGGCCGGGAGGACATCGTCGAGGGCCATCGGGCGCTGTTCGGCGGCGTCCTCGCCGGGACCCGGCTGACCGACTCGTACCTGTCGGTACGGTTCGTGCATCCCGACGTCGCCGTCGTCTCGACCCGGGGCGACACGTACGAGGGCGCCGATCCGCCGCGCGCCCCCGGCAAGGTGCAGACCTACACGGTCGTCCGGGACGGCGAGCGGTGGCGGATCGCGTCGTTCCACAACACGAAGCGGAACGCGCTGATGGAACGCATCCAGTTCCTGGTCGATCCCGGGTCGCGGCCGATCGCGGAGCGGTGAGCCCCGCGGGATCACCGCTCGCGGGCGTGCAGGTGCCGGAGCAGGTTGGCCGAGAACCGGTCGCCGGTCATGTCCATCGTCGTCTGCATCGTGCGGGTCACGACCGGCGCCGCCAGCCGGGACAGCGGCATGTCGACGTGCAGCGACAGCGAGATCTCCAGGTGGGTGGCGGGCGCCCCGTCGGCACCGGGCTCGGCGTCGGTGAGCGCATAGTGGCCCTCGGCGCCCGCCCACTCGGTCACCCCCGGTGGTGGGGTGTGCGTGAACTCGATCCGCTTGCCCTCGGTGAAGGTCATCCGCTCGGTGAACACCGGCTTGATGCCGACCCCGAGTACGGCGATCTGCACCAGGTGCCAGCGCCACCAGATGCCGTCGTCGTCCTCGGTCGCGTCGATCCGGCTGAGCAGCGGGGTCAGCTTCGGCAGCAGCCGCGGATCGGTCAGCACCCGCCACACCGCCATCCGGTCCGCGGTGACGACCGCCTCCGACTCGGTGGTGGCGGAGAACCGGGTCAGGAGTCGCCGCCCTCGTCCAGCGCGCCCTCCGCGGCCGCGGCGTCGTCACCACCGGCGACGTCGGGGTCCGAATCCTGGGTCCCGCGGTTCGCTGCGGGGAGCAGCCCGGCCAGCGCGTCACGCTCGATCCGGCGGAAGGTACGGCGCGCCCGGGACCGGTCGAGGACCGCGATCTCCAGCGCGTCCGCCCCGAGCACCCGGGGCTGGGCGTTGCTGCCGTTGCCGCCCGACGCCGGATCGGCGCCCGGCACCTGCAGACCGCCGAGCGCGACGGCGATCGCCGCCTCCAGCTCCAGGCCGGCCTCGTAGGTCTCGCTCAGCTTCGTCGAGATCGGCTCGGTCTGGCCGCCCATCACCACGAACCGCGGCTCGTCGGTGATCGAGCCGTCGTAGGTGATCCGGTAGAGCTGGTCACCGTCCGGCCGCTCCCCCACCTCGGCGACGCACAGCTCCACCTCGAACGGCTTCTGCTGCTCGACGAACGCCGTGCCCAGCGCCTGCGCGTAGGCGTTGGCCAGCATCCGGCCGGTCACGTCACGCCGGTCGTAGGTGAAGCCGCGGTAGTCGGCCATCCGGATGCCCCCGGTACGCAGGTTCTCGAACTCGTTGTACCGGCCGACCGCGGCGAAGCCGATCCGGTCGTAGATCTCGGAGACCTTGCGCAGCGACGTGCCGCGGTTCTCGGCGACGAACAGCACGCCCCCGGCATAGGTCAGCACGACCACGCTGCGCCCGCGGGCGATCCCCTTGCGGGCGAGCTCCGAGCGGTCGCGCAGCAGCTGGTCGACGGAGGAGTAGAACGGCATCGTCATGGGGAGCGCTCCAGTGGCTCGTGCGGTGCGGGCGGCGGCGGGGGGACGCGGGTCAGCGGGAGGGCCCGCCGGGGCGCTCGGTGCGCCCGGCGATGACCTGCTCGACGACATCGGCGATCTCGTCCTCGCCGCGGCGGGTCGCCCCGTCGGCGTCGATCCCGACGACCACCGGGTAGATCCGGCGGACCGTGTCCGGGCCGCCGGTCGCGGTGTCGTCGTCGGCGGCGTCGTAGAGCGCCTCGATCGCCGTCCGTACCGCGCCCGCGAGATCCGCGGCCGGGTCGTGCAGCTTCTTCAGCGACGACTTCGCGAAGATCGAGCCGGAGCCGACCGCGTGGAAGCCGAGGTTCTCGTCGTACCGGCCGCCGGTCGGGTCGAAGGTGACGATGCGACCGGCCCTGGCCGGGTCGGCGATGTCGGTGTCGTACCCGGCGAACAGCGGGACCACGACGAAGCCCTGCATCGCCGCGCCCAGGTTCTGCCGGACCATCCCGGCCAGCCGGTTCGCCTTGCCGTCGAGCGAGAGCGGGACGCCCTCGAGCTTCTCGTAGTTCTCCAGGTCGACGCTGAACAGCCGGACCATCTCCAGCGCGATCCCGGCCGAGCCGGCGATCCCGACGGCCGAGTGCTCGTCGGTGACGAAGACCTTCTCGATGTCGCGCTGGGCGATCACGTTGCCCGAGGTCGCGCGCCGGTCACCGGCGATGACCACGCCACCGGCGTAGGTCAGAGCGATGATCGTGGTGCCGTGCGGCACGCCGAGCGCGTCGGCGGCGTTCCCGCCGTGCGCGGGCGACGCCGCGATCCCGGCGCCCGGCAACAGGTGCGGTGCCGTGGCCCCGACGAAATCCGCGAACGACTCGGATCCGGTGAGGAAGGTGCCGAGCTGACCTGTGTGGCGCCCGGGCACGATCCCGGGTGTGACCGACGGCCGGAACTCCATCTTCGGGTACGTGCCTCTCGTTCGAGCTGCGTGCGCCGGACACCCCGCCCGGCGGCGGGGGTTCCGGCACGGCCGGGCCCGCTGATGCGGACCCGGCCGGGACGGTAGTACGGGAACGGGCGGGGCGCCCGCGCGACGCCGGTCAGCCGGCGCGGCGCCGTCGGGTCACTCGCCGCCCTTCTGGACGTAGGACCGGACGAAGTCCTCCGCGTTCTCCTCCAGGACGTCGTCGATCTCGTCGAGGATGGTGTCCACGTCCTCGCCGAGCTTCTCGCGGCGCTCCTGCCCGGATCCGGAGGCGCCCTCCGCGGACTCGTCGTCGCCGTCGCCACCGCCCTGGCGCTTCGTCTGCTCCTGCGACATGACGTCTCCTCCTCGCACTGAGCCGGTCGAGACCCACCGGATCCGGCCACCATCACCCACTCGACCACCGGCTCGACCCACCGGCTCGGAAATCACCGGTGTGCCGGACCGCATCCGGTATGTACTCACCCTACCGATCGGCACCGACAAAATCGCCTGTTGCGCGATGGTGCGTCGCCCGGACGGCGTCAGTGCGCTGTGAGCTTGTCCACCAGCTCCTCGGCGCTGGACACCGCGTCGAACAGCTCCCCGACGTGCTTGCGGGTGCCCCGCAGCGGCTCCAGCGTCGGGATCCGCACCAGCGACTCGCGACCCAGGTCGAAGATCACCGAGTCCCAGGACGCGGCGGCCACCTCCGCCGGGTAACGGCTCATACAGGTACCCCGGAAGTACGCCCGGGTGTCCTCCGGCGGCTCCGTCATCGCCGCCATCACCTGCTCCTCGGAGACCAGCCTGCGCATCGAGCCCCTGGTCACCAGCCGGTTGTAGAGGCCCTTGGCCAGCCGGACGTCGGAGTACTGCAGGTCGACCATGCCCAGCCGGCCGGACGCCCACGTCAGGCCGTCCCGCTCACGGTAGGCCTCGAGCAGTTTGAGCTTCGCCGTCCAGTCCAGCCGGTCCGCGGTGAGCATCGGGTCGCGGGCCAGGTCGGTCAGCACCGACTCCCACTCCTCGACGACCTCGCGGGTGTCCGGGTCCCAGTCCGACCGCTGGTTGCCGACGATCTCCTCCAGGTAGGCGACCGCACGGGTCAGGTACTCCTCCTGCAGGTTCAGCCCGGTCAGCTTCTGGCCGTCGGCCAGTGGAACGGTCTGCCGCAGGGTCGGGTCGTGGCTGATCCGGGACACCGACTTCACCGGCTCGGCCAGCCGCAGATCCTCGAACGAGCGGCCGTGCTCGATCATGTCGAGCACCAGCGCCGTGGTGCCGACCTTGAGCAGCGTCGCGATCTCGGAGAGGTTCGCGTCACCGATGATGACGTGCAGTCTGCGGTACTTGTCGGCGTCGGCGTGCGGCTCGTCGCGGGTGTTGATGATGCCGCGCTTGAGCGTGGTCTCCAGGCCGACCTCGACCTCGATGTAGTCCGAGCGCTGCGCCAGCTGATATCCGGGATCGTCACCCTGCTGGCCCAGCCCGACCCGCCCGGAGCCGCAGACCACCTGGCGGGACACGAAGAACGGGGTGAGCCCGGTGACGATCGAGGGGAACGTCGTGGTCCGGGCCATCAGGTAGTTCTCGTGCGACCCGTAGCTGGCGCCCTTGCCGTCGACGTTGTTCTTGTAGAGCTGCATCCGGGGTGCGCCCGGCACGGTCGCCGCCCGGTTCGCCGCCTCGAGCATGATCCGCTCGCCGGCCTTGTCCCAGATCACGACGTCGCGCGGGGTCAGCACCTCGGGGGTGGCGAACTCCGGGTGCGCGTGGTCGACGTAGAACCGGGCGCCGTTGGTCAGGATGACGTTGGCCGCGCCGAGATCGTCGAGGTCGGTGTCGAGCTGGGGCGCCAGCGACGGCGCCGACAGGTCGAACCCGCGGGCGTCGCGCAGCGGCGACTCGACCTCGTAGTCCCAGCGTGCCCGCCGGTTGCGCGGGACGTCCGCGGCGGCGGCGTAGGCCAGCACCACCTGGGTGGAGGTCACCACCGGGTTCGCGGTCGGGTCGCCCGGCACCGCGATGCCGTACTCGACCTCGGTCCCCATGATCCGCCGTGCCGTCACATCCGGCTCCCTGCACGAGACTGCATCATCCGAGCCTAACCGTCACCGGGCCCGGCGCGACCCCGCCGCGCTGCCGAGTCGACCACTGTCCGATCATCGCGGTCGTGACCGACCCCGCACGCGAACGCCTGACGCTCTTCGACGCCGAGGGCAGGCCCACCGGCGCCGCCGAGCGGGGTGAGGTCTACGCGCGGTCGCTGTGGCACGCCAGCACCGCCGTCGCCCTGCGCAGCACCGACGGCGAGCGGATCTACGTGCATCGCCGCACCGACACAAAGATGATCATGGCCGGCCGGTGGGGCTGCTGGGCGGGCGGCGTGCTCGGGGAGGGCGAGGCGCCGGACGCGGGCGCGGCCCGCGAGCTGGCCGAGGAACTCGGCATCACCGGCGTCGCGCTGCGACCGCTGTTCGTGCTGGCCTTCGACGCCTCCGCACTGGGCATCGACACCGGCCCCGGCACCGGCCCGCACGGCCTGCGGGCACACATGCACGCCTACCAGGTCTTCTCCGACGGGCCGGTCGTCCATCAGGCGTCCGAGGTCGCCGAGGGCGCCTGGTGGACCCTCGACGAGCTGCGTGCCCGGCTCGGCTCACCGGAGTACCCGTGGGCCCCCGACGGCTTCTGGATCACCCGGCGCTGGCTCGACGGCGACGTCGGTTAGGGTTCCCGCCTGCGCGTTTACCACCAGGTAACCTCCGTCACCCACACCGGTCACTGGATCGGTCAATACCCGGCGGGTCGCGCGACGACCGGACGGGGAGGGCCCAGCGTGGGGTCTCCGCCACCGACTCGACCGGCAGCACCGCGCACCGGTACCCACCACCAGCACCCACGCAGCACACTGGAGTCCGCCATGGTCAGCATCTCGGTCTCGGCCCGGTCCCTCGCCGCCGCCCGGCTGATCGATCCCGATGTCAACACCGCCGCCGTGCAGGCCGCGGTCGAGGCCGCCCTCGCGGCGGAGCGCCAGGAGAAGAAGCGCGAGGCCGACCGGCCGGCCGCCCGCCGCGAGCACACCGCGGGCCGCGAACCGGACCGCCGCACCGACTGAACGGGACCGGACGGACCTCGGGCCCGCACCCCGGGTGGGGTACGGGCCCGACGGCACCGCGTTCGCCGCGTCAGAGGTTGATCATGTGGCCGGCCAGGCCGTGGATCGCCTCCTGCAGGCCCTCCGACAGGGTCGGGTGGGCGTGCACGTTGCGGGCCATCTCGTGGACGGTCAGGTCCCACTTCTGGGCCAGCGTCAGCTCGGGCAGCAGCTCGGTGGCCTCGGCACCGATGATGTGCCCACCGAGCAGCTCGCCGTGGGTGTCGTCGGAGATCAGCTTGACGAAGCCGTTCGGCTCGGCCATGCCCTGCGCCTTGCCGTTCGCCGTGTACGGGAACTGGGCGACCTTGACCTTCCAGCCCTTCTCGTCGGCGAGCTGCTCGGCCTCGGCCTGGGTGTACCCGAAGCTCGCGACCTGCGGCGAGCAGAACGTCGCCCGCGGCATCATCTTGTAGTCGAGCTCCTGGGTCTCGGCGCCCGCGAGGGTCTCCGAGGCCACGATGCCCTGGGCCTCCGCCACGTGCGCCAGCATCAGCTTGGCGGTGACGTCGCCGATCGCGTAGACGTGCTCGACGTTGGTGCGCATCCGGTCGTCGATCGCGATGGCGCCGCGCTCGGTCAGCTCGACGCCCAGCTTCTCGAGGCCGAAGCCGTCCACCCGGGGGGCGAAGCCGATGGCCTGGACGACCTTGTCGGCGCGCAGCTCCTGGGTGCCCTTGGCGTCGGAGACGGTGACCGTGACGCCGTTGCCGTCGTCGGTGATCGACTCCACCTTGGTCGACGTGCGGACGGTCACGCCCAGCTTCTTGTAGCGCTTGAGCAGCTCCTTGGACACGTCGGCGTCCTCGAGCGGGAGCAGCCGGTCCAGGTACTCGACGATGGTGACGTCGACGCCGTAATTGGCCAGCACGTAGGCGAACTCGACCCCGATCGCCCCGGCGCCGGCGATGACGACGCTGTTCGGCAGCTCACGGGTGAGGATCTGCTCCTCGTAGGTCACCACCCGCTCGGACAGCTCGGTGCCCGGCAGCAGCTTCACCGTCGACCCGGAGGCGATGATCACGTCGTCGTAGGTGACGGTGTCCGAACCGCCCTTCGAGAGATCGACCTCGATCTCGCCCGGCTTGGTGAACCGGCCGAACCCGTCGATCTCGGTGATCTTGTTCTTCTTCATCAGGAAGTGCACGCCCTTGACCCGGCCGTCCGCGACGGTCCGGCTGCGGTCGAAGGCGACACCGAAGTCGAACGTGACGTCGCCGGAGAGCCCGAAGGTCTTCTGCTCCTTGGTGACGATGTGGGCGATCTCGGCGTTGCGCAGCAGCGCTTTGGACGGGATGCAGCCCACGTTCAGGCACACCCCGCCCCAGTACTTCTCCTCGATCACCGCCACACTGCGGCCGAGCTGGGCGGCACGAATGGCCGCCACGTATCCACCGGGTCCGGCTCCGAGCACGACGACGTCGAAATGAGGCATGCGCCCAGCCTAGGATGCGCGGGCCGCGCCGGGGCCGTCCGGTCCTGCGTCACCGGTCACCGGCCACTGCCCGGCGCCGGACAGGTGCTCCACCACCGTCTCGCAGGCCTCCCGGAGCCCGGCCTGCTGGGCCGGGGTGAGCCCGTCGAACAGTGCTTCCCGCACGCTCTCGACGTGATCGGGTGCGGCGGTGCGCAGCACCTCGAACCCCTCGTCGGTCAGCTCGGCCAGCTGGCCGCGGCGATCGGTGGGACAGGACCGGCGGACGACCCAGCCGGCCTCCTCCATCCGGGCCACCGCATGGGACAGGCGGCTGCGCGACGACCACGAGGACTCGGCGAGCACGCTCATCCGGAGGGTCCGGCCGGGCGCCTCGGAGAGCCGGACCAGGATCTCGTAGTAGGCCTGCGGCATCCCGGCGTTCGATTGCAGGCGACGCTCGACGTGCTCCAGGACCAGTCGCTGCGTCGCCAGGAAGGCCCGCCAGGTCCGCTGCTCCTCGTCGTCGAGCCAGCGCGTGTGCTCCACGTCACCCTCCGGAATTGTTGAGCGCTCATCTTGTTGGTCCTAGTATCGCCCTCAACAAGTGAGAGTTCAACTATGAATCTGCGGTACCCCAGCACATCGGAGGCGTTCCTCATGACCAGCATCCCCAACTACGTCGCAGGCACCTGGGACATCGACGCGGTGCACAGCGACGTGTCGTTCGTCGTCCGGCACATGATGGTCAGCAAGGTCCGCGGCCGCTTCGAGCAGCTGAGCGGGGAGCTCGTCACCGGCGACTCGATCGAGAACTCGAGCGTCACCGCGACCATCGACGTGACCTCCCTGAGCACCGGCAACGAGCAGCGCGACGGGCACATCAAGTCCGCCGACTTCTTCGAGGTCGAGAAGCACCCGACGTGGACCTTCACCTCGACCGGGATCGTGGCCAAGGGTGACGACCTGGTCCTCAACGGCGACCTCACCATCAAGGGTGTCACGAAGCCGGTCGAGCTGGCACTCGAGGTGAACGGCTTCGGCCCGGACCCCTACGGCGGCACCCGCGCCGGCTTCACCGCCACCACCAGCATCAACCGCTCCGACTTCGGC
The DNA here is from genome assembly GCF_003945385.1 of Pseudonocardia autotrophica. NCBI lineage: Bacteria > Bacillati > Actinomycetota > Actinomycetes > Pseudonocardiales > Pseudonocardiaceae > Pseudonocardia > Pseudonocardia autotrophica. The sequence continues at coordinate 3,515,401 of NZ_AP018920.1, read as the reverse complement.
GTCGACATCGCGCTGCCGATGGACGGCGGCGGCGTCGTGGTGAGCGAGAAGGTGACCGTCGAGCTGGAGATCCAGGCCGTCCTGCGGGCCGCCTGAGTTCCACCGCACCCCGGGAGCCCCGGTCCGCGTCGCGCGGACCGGGGCTCCGGTGCGTCGTAGGCTCGGCGACCGTGAGCTATCGGGAGTTCGTACCCGCGGGGCCGCTCGCATGGACGATCGAGTGCGCCTGGCAGGCGAGCACCGACGTCCCGCGCGACCAGCGGGTGCTGCCCGACGGCTGCATGGACCTCATCCTGCTCGACGACCGGGTGATCGTCGCCGGGCCGGACACGACCGCCCACCTGGCCCGCACCGCACCGGGGACGACGACCACCGGCCTGCGTTTCCGGCCCGGCGCCCTGCCCCCGCTGCTCGGCGTCCCCGCGGACGCCCTGCGCGACCACCGCGTCCCGCTCGCCGAGCTCCTCCCCCGCACCCCCGGCGTCGGGCTCGTCGAGCGGTACCTGAGAGCTGTCGGGGACGGCCTCGGCGACTCCCCTGTGCCCCTCGGCGCGCTGCCGGGGTTGGGTGGGCGGCGGCTGCGGGTGGCGGCACTGCCCGGGGGTGCTGTGCGGGCGCTGGGCCGTGGGATGCCGGCCGCGGAGGTCGCGGATCGGCTCGGCATCACGGTGCGGACGCTGCACCGGCGCTGTGTCGGCACGCTGGGCTACGGCCCGTCGGTGGTCCGCCGGGTGCTGCGCTTCCGCGCCGCCGGCGCGCTGCTGTTCGACGGCGTCCCACCGGCTGAGGTCGCCGTCCGCGCCGGGTACGCCGACCAGCCGCACCTGTCCCGCGAGGTCCGGGCGCTGGCCGGGGTGTCCCCCGGCGAGCTGGCGGGCCGGCCGGTCCGGGTCGTTGAACCCGACAATCAGTGCGGGTCAGAACGAACTTCGCTTATCGGGTAGGTTCCGGCGCCGCACGCCGCCGTCATGACCGCGACCGAATTCCGGGTCCGGCACGCGCGAGCCGCGGCGACGATCCGGAGTCGACCGAGGAGGACGTTCATGGCCACGGCCGGTGCCGAGAGCCACCGCGACAGCGACACGGACACCGACAGCTGCAGCGACACCGGCAGCCACCGCGACACCGACAGCAGCGGCGGCAGCGGCAGCGGCAGCGGCAGCGGCAGCGGCAGCGGCAGCGGCAGCGGCAGCGGCGGCGGCAGCGGCAGCAGCGGCGGCGGCAACAGCGGCCGCAGCCCCCGGACCGCCTGGGCCTACCGCGGGCTCGGGGTGGGCCTGGCCGGACTGGCCTGGCTGCTGCTGGGGCTCTCCGACACCCTCGAACCGGACGCCCGCAACGTCGCCGCCGTCGGTGTGCTCATGGCCACCTGGTGGATCACCGAGGCGATCCCGTTGCCGGCGACCGCGCTGATCCCGATCGTCGCGTTCCCGCTGCTCGGCGTCGGAACGGTCCGCGAGGCGACCGAGCGCTACGCCGATCCGATCGTGTTCCTGTTCCTCGGCGGCTTCCTGATCGCCATCGCGATGCAGAAGTGGCACCTGCACCGGCGGATCGCCCTGCTCACGCTGCGCACCGTCGGGACCACCCCGAACCGGATCGTGCTCGGGATGATGATCGCCTGCGGCTTCCTCGCGCTGTGGGTGTCGAACACGGCCGTCGCGCTGATGATGCTGCCGATCGCGCTGTCGGTGCTGGCGCTGGTCGCCGAGCGCTGCAGCGGCGAGCGGCCGGCCGCGGGCACTCCGCTGTCGGACACCATCCGCGATCCCGGGGTGCGGACGTTCGGGATCGGGCTGATGCTCGCCGTCGCCTGGTCGTCGTCGATCGGTGGTCTGGGCTCGCTGGTCGCCACGGTGCCCAACGCGATGCTCGCCGCCTACCTCTCCGACGAGCTCGACATCACGATCACCTTCCTGGACTGGATGATGCTCGGCGTGCCGCTGTCGGCGGTGTTCATCCTGCTGACCTGGCTGCTGATCACCCGCGTGCTGTTCCGGACGACGCTCACCGAGGTTCCCGGCGGCCGGGAGATGATCGCCGAACAGCTGCGCGGGATGGGCCCGGTCAGCACCGCCGAGAAGCGGGTGCTCGCGGTGTTCGCCGGTGCCGCCACGATGTGGATCGTGCCCGGCCTGGTCACCGAGATCGACGCCGTCGACGCCGCCCTGCCCTGGCTCGGCGAGCTCAGCGACTCCACGATCGCGGTCGCCGCGGGCATCGCACTGTTCCTGCTCCCAGCGGCCACCACCCCGCCCGACCAGGCGGACGAGCCCGGCGACACCGCGACCCCTCCCCCGTACCGGATGCTGCTGAACTGGGACGACGCCCAGAAGGGCCTCCCGTGGGGTGTCCTGCTGCTCTTCGGCGGGGGGCTGAGCCTGGCCGGCGGGATCTCGTCGAGCGGGCTGGACAACTACATCGGCAGCAGCGTCGAGGCGCTCGGGGCGCTGCCGACGGTGGCGCTGATGATCGCCGTCGTGATCCTGGTGCTGGCGCTGACCGAGCTGACCAGCAACACCGCCACCGCGGCCACCATCATCCCGGTGCTCGGCGCAGCGGCGCTCGGCATCGGGGCCGATCCACTGACCCTGCTGGTGCCCGCCGCGCTGGCCACCACCTGCACCTTCATGCTGCCGGTCGGCACCCCACCGAACGCGATCGTGTTCAGCTCCGGTGTGGTGACGATCGGCCAGATGGCCCGCGGTGGCCTCGCCGTCAACGTGGTCGGGATCGTGGTCATCTCCTCGACCGTCTACCTGCTCGGCGGGTGGGCGCTCGGACTGGAGTTCTAGACCGGTCGCCGGCCAGACCCGGCCAGGTCAGGTCAGCCCCGGTCGGGTCGGCTCAGGCCAGGTCAGGCCGGGTCGGGTCGGGTCGGGTCAGGCCGGGTCAGGTCAGGCCGGGTCAGGTCAGGCCGGCTCAGGCCCAGGCGAACAGGTCCATCGAGGTGCCGTCGGGGTCGCGGACCGTGGCGTACCGCTGGCCCCACGGCGCGTCGAACGGTTCCAGTACCGAGCCGTAGCCGGCGTCGGTGACCCGCTTCCAGGCGGCGTCGACGGCGTCGGCGCTCGGGAGCTTGAACGCCAGGCCCATCCGGCCCTCGCCGGTCGGGGCGGCCCCCGGATGGAAGCCCTCCACCATCGACTGCAGGTCCAGGGCCAGCCGCAACCCGCCGCGCAGTGTCGTCTCCACGTGCGGGGAGTCCGGTGCGTCCTCCGGGAAGTCGAGCCCGAGCAGCCGGTAGAAGGCCAGGGCACGGGGCATGTCCGTCACCACGATGCCGATCATGTCGAGTTCGGCGCCGATCGATTCGCTCATGCCGCCGAGGCTAGGGCCGCGGCCTGCGGCCGGTCGTGAACGGATCGGACACCGCCGCGCCGTCACCGGCGTCGCGCCTCCCGCAGCGGGTGTGCCGGCTCCTCCGCGGGTGCGGGAGCGCCGGGCACCGCACGACGCGAGCGGGCCCCGCCGCAGGGTGCGGCGGGGCCCGTCTCCGATGGTGCGGTGCCTACAGGTACTGGCCGGTGTTCGACGCGGTGTCGATCGCGCGACCGGTGGCCTCGTTCTTCCCGGTGACCAGCGTGCGGATGTAGACGATCCGCTCGCCCTTCTTGCCCGAGATCCGGGCCCAGTCGTCCGGGTTGGTGGTGTTGGGAAGGTCCTCGTTCTCGGCGAACTCGTCGACGATCGCGTCCAGCAGGTGCTGGACCCGCAGGCCCGGCTGGCCGGACTCGAGCACCGACTTGATCGCGGACTTCTTCGCCCGGTCGACGATGTTCTGGATCATCGCGCCGGAGTTGAAGTCCTTGAAGTAGAGGGTCTCCTTGTCACCGTTGGCGTAGGTGACCTCCAGGAACCGGTTCTCCTCGGACTCGTCGTACATCCGCTCGGTGATCCGCTGGATCATCCCGTCCACGCAGGCCTTGCGGCTGCCGCCGAACTCGGCGACGTCGTCGGCGTGGATGGGCAGCGTCTCGGTGAGGTACTTGGAGAAGATGTCCTGTGCGCCCTCGGCGTCCGGACGCTCGATCTTGATCTTCACGTCCAGCCGGCCCGGCCGCAGGATCGCCGGGTCGATCATGTCCTCGCGGTTCGAGGCGCCGATCACGATGACGTTCTCCAGGCCCTCGACGCCGTCGATCTCGGCGAGGAGCTGGGGGACGATCGTCGTCTCGACGTCCGAGGACACACCCGAGCCACGGGTCCGGAAGATCGAGTCCATCTCGTCGAAGAACACGATCACCGGGGTGCCGGCGCTGGCCTTCTCCCTGGCCCGCTGGAAGATCAGCCGGATGTGCCGCTCGGTCTCGCCGACGAACTTGTTGAGCAGCTCAGGGCCCTTGATGTTGAGGAAGAACGCCCGCCCCTCGTCCGGGTTGTCTCCGCGCTGCTTGGCGATCTTCTTCGCCAGCGAGTTGGCGACCGCCTTGGCGATGAGCGTCTTGCCGCAGCCGGGCGGACCGTAGAGCAGCACGCCCTTGGGCGGGCGCAGCTCGTACTGGGTGAACAGCTCGGTGTGCAGGAACGGCAGCTCGACCGCGTCCTGGATCTGCTCGATCTGCCGGGACAGACCACCGATGTCGGAGTAGGAGATGTCCGGGACCTCTTCCAGGACGAGGTCCTCGACCTCGGCCTTGGCGACCCGTTCGTAGGCGTAGCCCGCCCGCGAGTCGACCATGAGGTGGTCACCGGACTTGAGCGGACTGGTGCCCTCCTCCTGACCGAGGTCGAACAGCGGTGCGGCGAGCCACACCACCCGCTCCTCGTCGGAGTGCCCGATCACCAGGCCGCGGCCCGCCGAGCCGTCGGCACCGGGTTTGGAGACGATCTCGCGCAGCGAGTACAGGTCACCGACCTGCTCGAAGCCCATCGCCTCGACCACGGTGAGCGCCTCGTTCAGCCTCAGCGACTGGCCGCTGCGCAGCTCGGTCGCCTCGACCGCAGGCGACACCGGGACCCGCATCCGGCGACCGGAGGTGAACACGTCCACCGTGTCGTCGTCGTAGCGGGCGAGGAACACGCCGTAACCGGACGGTGGCTGGGCCAGCCGGTCGACCTCCTCGCGGAGCGCCACGAGCTGCCCCCGCGCCTCCTTGAGGGTCTCGGTGAGCTTCTCGTTGCGGGCGTTCAGTGCGGAGAGCCTGCTCGTGGTCTCCGCCAGACGCTGTTCCAGCACTCGGGCGTGCCGGGGGGTCTCGCTCAGCCGCTGGCGCAGCGTCGCGATCTCGCTCTCGAGATGACGGATCTGTTCTACGGCCTCAGCCGGGCTGAGGTCGCGACCAGCCTGGAATTCATGCCTGCCGGGACCGTCGTCGTAGGGGTGGTTCACGGCAGCCTCCCTCCGTGTTCCGTTCAACCACGGTACCCCGGGCGGGGATACCGCGGCGGTGCGTCGAACCGGTGATCCGGGCCTCAGCCGGTCGGCACCATGACGTCACTCTGCGGCTTCCTGCCCGTCACCGCCACGTCCACACGGATGGGACTTTGTGAAGTTCTTGTTCCGCGCCGGGCGCGCCGCCCCGCAGCCGTACACCCTTACGGTCCAACCGGCTGATCCGGAAGGGGGTGTCAGCGGCCCGTCGGACGGCGCTGCTGCCGCGGCGGAGTGACCCCGTCGGCAAGCCGTCGCGAAGTCACCAGGAACGCGGTGTGGGCGATCATCCGGTGCTCCGGCCGGACGGCCAGGCCGACCACGTGCCACGGCCGGACCATCGCCTCCCAGGCCTCCGGCTCGGTCCAGCACTGCATGTCGCGCAAGCGTTCCGTGAGCACCGAGAGCTGCGTCGTGGTCGCCACGTAGCCGACCAGGATCCCGCCGGGGACCAGGCTCTCGCGGACCGTGTCGAGCACCTCCCACGGCGAGAGCATGTCCAGCACGACACGGTCCACCTCGCCCCGGTGCGCGCGGACGTCACCGACCGTGAGGTCCCAGTTCGGCGGGCGGTGCCCGAAGAACGTCTCGACGTTCTGCACGGCGTGCGGGGCGTGGTCGTCGCGCACCTCGTAGGAGATCACCCGGCCGGTCGGACCGACCGCCTGCAGCAGCGAGCAGGTGAGCGCGCCGGACCCGGCGCCGGCCTCCAGCACCCGCGCTCCCGGGAACACGTCGCCCCACATCAGGATCTGCGCGGAGTCCTTCGGGTAGATGACCTGGGCCCCCCGCGGCATCGAGAGCACGTAGTCGGCCAGCCGCGGGCGCAGCGCCAGGTAGGGGGTGTTCGCCGCGGAGTGGACCAGGCTGCCCTCCGGGGCGCCGATCAGGTCGTCGTGGGCGATCTGGCCGCGATGGGTGTGGTACGACCCGCCGGACTCCAGCACCACCGTGTAGTGCCGGCCCTTCGGGTCGGTCAGCTGCACCCGGTCGCCCGGGACGAACGGCCCGCCCCGGCGGCGCGACCCCCGGCCCGCCTCAGCGGCTGTGCCCGAAGCGGCCGCGGTGCTGCCGGAAGGGATGGTCTCGTCGGAAGCAGCGTCATCGGAAGCAGCGTGATCGGAAGCAGCGTCGTCGGAAGCAGGGCCATCGGCCTCGCCGGCCGCGGTGGGCACGGCTGCCGCGGAACCACCGGCCGTCTCGGCAGCAGCGGCAACACCCTCGCTGTCGGTGGCACCGGTACCGGCGTCGGGCAGATCGGTCGGAACGGGGTCGGGCACGGGCGACGACGCTATCCACGCCCGGGCCCGCGCCCGGAGCCGGGGTCGGGCACTGGCCGCCGGAACCGTCGGGGGGCCGGGTTAGCCTCCGCCCGTGACCGCCCCGCTCCCCGATCCCGCACCGGCCGGTGATGCGGGCACGGACGCCGGCACCACCAGCGGCACGGCCCGCCGGTCACCGGCGCTCTCGCCGTCCCGGGCGGCGGACTTCCGGCGCTGCCCGCTGTTGTACCGCTTCCGCGCGGTCGACCGGCTGCCCGAGCCGCCGAGCCGGGCGCAGGTACGCGGCACGCTGGTGCACGCGGTGCTGGAGGCGCTGTTCAGCCGGCCCCCCGAGCAGCGGACCCTCGGCGCCGCGCGGGAGCTCCTGGGCCCCTGCTGGGACGAGCTGGCCGCGGCGTGGCCGGAGACGTCCACCCTGTTCGACGGGGCACAGGAGCAGGCGGTGTGGCTGGACTCGGCGGCGGCGCTGCTCGACGCCTACTTCACCCTGGAGGATCCGGCAGCGGTCCCGGCCACCGCCGTCGAGAGCCGGATCGAGACCGAGCTCGCCGCCCCGGGCGGGCCGGTCCCGCTGCGCGGCATCCTCGACCGGCTCGACGAGGCCCCGGACGGCAGCCTCCGGGTGATCGACTACAAGACCGGTGCGACGCCCGGAGCGGGCTTCGAGGGGCCGGTGCTGTTCCAGCTGAAGTTCTACGCACTGGCGGTGCTGCTGGCCCGCGGCCGGATGCCGGAGGAGCTGCGGATGCTCTACCTGGCCGACCGCACCGTGCTGACCTACCGGCCCGACGAGGCAGAGCTGCACCGCTTCGGCAGGCTTCTCGACGCACTGTGGGCGGCCATCGGGCGGGCCGCGCCGACCGGTGACTTCCAGCCGAACCGGGGCTCGGCCTGCCGGACCTGTGACCACCGCGAACGCTGCCCCGCCTGGGGCGGCGTACCACCGCCCTACCCGGGCTGGCCCACCGGCGGTGCGCCGCCCGCCGCCGAGGCATGATCACCGTCGTGGATCCCTTCTACCGCCGCACCGGCGAACGGACCGACCCGGCCGGGTTCGAGGCCACCTCGTCGACCACCGGACCGTGGTTCGCCGACGCCCAGCACATGGGCCCGCCGTCGGCGCTGCTCACCCGCGCCATGCGGCTGCTGCCCGCCCGGGACGACGCGCCCCGCCGGATCGCCCGGGTCACCGTCGAGGTGCTCGGCACCGTGCCGGCCGGCCCGATCACGGTCGACGCGCAGGTGGAGCGGCCCGGGCGCACGATCGAGCTGCTGTCGGCCACCATGCGGGCCGGCGATCGCGACGTCCTGCGTGCCAGGGCGTGGCGGCTCGCCGCCGGCGACACCGCGGCGGTCGCGCAGGGCACGGTCGAGCCGATGCCCGGTCCGGCGGCCGGTGTGGTCGGTCTCGACCGGCCGGAGGGCTGGCTGCCCGGGTTCCTGGACGCCGTCGAGTGGTCCTGGCTCGACGGCGGCGGGCTCGAGCGCCGTGGTCCGGGTCGCGGCTGGATCCGGATGCGGGTGCCGCTCGTCGCCGGTGAGGAGCCGGACGCCCTGGAGCGGCTGATGGTGGCCGCGGACTGCGCCAACGGGCTGGCGGCACCGCTGGACGTGCGGGAGTGGCTGTTCGTCAACACCGAGCTCACCGTGCACCTGCACCGGGCGCCGGAGGGCGAATGGTTCGGCGCCGACGCGGCCACCGTCGTCGGGCCGGACGGGCTGGGCACCTGCTCGGCCACCCTGTTCGACGAGCACGGGCAGGTGGGCCGGATCGCGCAGGCGCTCACCGTGCGCGCGCGCTGACCTGACGGACGCACACCGGCGGCCCGCAGCCGGGGACGGAGTCCTCCGGTGCGGGCCGCCGGGGTGGGGGCGGACGTCGTGGGCGTGGGCTCAGCCGGAGCCGTGCCCGTTCACCGACATGGCGCGGCAACTCCGGATCTCCGAGGTCAGGATCGCGGTGGCGCCGATCCGGGCCAGCGTGTCCATCACCCGGTTGGTGTCCTTGGCCGGGACCATCGTCCGGACCGCGACCCAGCCGGCCTTCCGCAGCGGGGACACGGTGGGTGCCTGCAGCCCGGGAGCGACCTTCTCGACGTCGGGAAGCAGTGTCTCGGGGCAGTCGAAGTCCATCATCAGGTACTCGCGGGCCAGCACGACGCCCTGCAGCCGGTCGGCGAAGACCCGCTTGGTGCCGGTGGTCTCACTGTTCTCCACCCGGTCCGGGCGCTTCTCGCGCTCGATCAGGGTGGCCTGCGACGTCGCGATCGGCTCCCCGATGACCTGCAGCCCGTGCTGGCGCAGTGTCCGGCCGGACGAGACGACGTCGGCGATCGCGTCGGCCAGACCGAGCTGGATGGAGATCTCCACGGCGCCGTCGAGCTTCACGATCTCGGCGCCGATCCGCTTGCCGGACAGGAACGACCGGACCAGCCGCGGGTACGACGTGGCGATCTTGCGCCCGTCCAGGTCCTCGAGCTTCCAGTCGCTGTCGGCCGGGCCGGCGAAGTGGAACCGGGAACGGCCGAAGCCCAGTGCGAGCAGCTCCTGGGTCTGGCTGCCGGACTCCTCCATCAGGTCGAAGCCGGTGACCCCCAGGTGCAGGTCGCCCTTGCCGACGTAGGTTGCGATGTCCTTGGGCCGCAAGTAGAAGAACTCGATCTCGTTCTCCTCGTCGACCACGCTGAGATCGCGCGAGTCGGTCCGCTGGCGGTACCCGGCCTCGCGCATCATCGTCGCGGCGGGCTCGGCCAGGGTGCCCTTGTTCGGCAGTGCCACGCGGAGCATGACGCTCTCCTGAGAATCGTCGGTGCTGACAAGTGCTGGTGGTCGGGGCTCAGGCCCTAGAGATGCTTGTAGACGTCCTCGAGGGTGAGCCCGCGCTGGATCATGATCACTTGCAGCCGGTACAGCAGCTGTGAGATCTCCTCCGCGAGCTCGTCGTCGCCCTGGTACTCGGCGGCGATCCACACCTCGCCGGCCTCCTCGAGCACCTTCTTGCCCTGGGCGTGCACCCCGGCGTCCAGCGCCGCGACGGTGCCCGACCCGGACGGCCGCTCCCGGGCTCTCGTCTGCAGCTCGGCGAACAGCTCGTCGAATGTCTTCACGTGCATCGACCCCTTTCCACGTCAAGTGTGAAGGGTGCGGCCGATCGTTCCGGCGGGTACCCGGGGTGCGGAGCCATGCGGGCAACACACCGCGCCGGATGGTTCACCCGGTGTGACCAATCGGCGCAGGATGGGCCGTTCGCCGACGGGAGGCAACCGCTCGCGAGCGGCGCACGCTGGCTCGGCGCAGCGGCCACCGCCGCGCGAACGGGCCCGGTCCGCGCGGCGGCCACGCTCAGGCCCGGGCGCGGACCTCGCGGAGGATGCCGTCCAGATCGGCCGGCGTCACCCCGCTCAGGGTGCTGCGCTGCACCCGCCGCTCCCCCGCCGGCACCTCCAGCTCGCACGGCACCACCAGCACCGCACAGCCCGCACGCTCGGCCGAGCGTGCGCCGGTCGGCGAGTCCTCGACGGCGACGCAGTCCGCCGGGTCCAGTCCGAGCAGCTCCGCACCGCGCAGGTAGGGCTCCGGGCCCGGCTTGGGCTCCGACACCTCGTCGCCGGGGACGATCGCGGCGAAGTGCTCCGCCCCGAGGGTGTCCAGCGCACGCGTCACCAACACCCGGATCGTGTTGGTGACCAGCGCGGCCGGGATGCCCTCGGCACGCAGCGCCACCAGCAGCTCCCGGGCCCCGGGACGCCACGGCACGCCGTGCGCGAACAGCTCACCGGCCCGGGAGTAGAGCCACTCCCCGGTCTCGCGGTACTCGTCGGCGGGCACCGTGGCCGGGTCCCGTCCGGCCTCCCGGAAGCAGATCCGCAGCGACGAGTCCAGCGAACCGCCGACCGACTCCAGCCTGGCCTCGACCGGCAGCGGAACGGACCCGAGGTGCTTCATGAGGTCGTTGAGCGCGACCTCCCACACCTTCTCCGAGTCGATCAGCGTGCCGTCCATGTCGAGCAGTACGCCCCTGAGCTCACGCATCGGGGGTGTATCCCAGGTTCGGCCGCAGCCACCGCTCGACCTCGGCGACCTCGGTCCCGAGCCGCTCCGCGTAGTCCGCGACCTGGTCCGGACCGATCCGGCCCACCGTGAAGTAGCGCGACTGCGGGTTCTGGAACATCATCCCGCTGACCGCGGCCGCCGGGGTCATCGCGAACGACTCGGTCAGTGCCATCCCGATGCCCTCGGCGCCCAGCAGGTCGAACAGCGGGCGCTTGAGGGTGTGGTCCGGGCAGGCCGGATAGCCGAAGGCGGGCCGGATGCCGCGGAACTTCTCCGCGAGCAGCTCGTCGAGCGGCTGGTCGGATCCGGGCTCGAACCACTCCCGGCGGGCCTGCAGGTGAGCGAACTCGGCGAACGCCTCGGCCAGCCGGTCGGCCAGCGCCTTCACCATGATCGCCTTGTAGTCGTCGAGCTGCTCCTCGAACTCGGCGGCCATCTCCTCGGCGCCGTGGATGGACACCGCGAACGCACCGAGATGGTCGCCGGAGGGGGCGACGTAGTCGGCGAGGCTGCGGTTGGCGCGGCCCTCCGGCTTCTTCGTCTGCTGACGCAGCATCGGCAGCCGCAGGTCGCCCGAGTCCGGGCTGATCACGATGTCCTCGCCGTCCGAGTGCGCCGGCCAGAAGCCGTACACACCCCGCGCGGTGAACCGGTCGTCGGCGATGATCTGGTCGAGCATCGCGTTGGCGTCGTCGTAGAGCTCCTTGGCCACCGGCGAGTTCAGGATCTGCGGGAACTTGCCCTTCAGCTCCCAGGCCAGGAACAGGAACTGCCAGTCGATGTAGCGGCGCAGCTCGGCGATCGGCGGGGTCAGGTCGCGCACACCGGTGAACTCCGGCACCGGAAGCTCGTCGAACGCGACGGTCTCGCGGTTGGCGACGGCGTCGGCGAACGACAGCACCGGCTTCGCCTCACGGCCGGCGTGCTGCTCGCGGAGCCGGACCTGGTCCTCCGCGTTGCGCTTGGCCAGTGCCTCGGCCCGGTCGTCGTCGAGCAGGTCGGAGACGACACCGACGACCCGGGAGGCGTCCAGCACGTGCAGCACGTTGCCCTCGTACATGGGGGCGATCTTGACCGCGGTGTGCTGGCGGGACGTCGTCGCGCCGCCGATCAGCAGCGGGAGCTTCAGCCCGCGCCGGTCCATCTCCTGGGCCACGCCGACCATCTCGTCCAGCGACGGTGTGATCAGCCCGGACAGCCCGATGACGTCGGCGTTCTCGGCGACCGCGGTGTCCAGGATCGTCTGGGCGGGCACCATCACGCCGAGGTCGATGACGTCGTAGCTGTTGCAGCCCAGCACGACGCCGACGATGTTCTTGCCGATGTCGTGCACGTCGCCCTTGACCGTGGCCATGACGACCTTGCCGTTGCCGCGCTCGTCGATCTCGCCGCGGGCCTTGGCCTCCTCCTTCTCCTGCTCCATGTAGGGCTCGAGATAGGCGACCGCCCGCTTCATCACGCGCGCGGACTTCACGACCTGGGGCAGGAACATCTTGCCGTCGCCGAACAGGTCACCGACGACCTTCATGCCGTCCATCAGCGGACCCTCGATGACGTGCAGCGGCTTGTCCGCCTGCTGCCGCGCCTCCTCGGTGTCCTCTTCGACGAAGTCGACGATCCCGTGCACCAGCGCGTGCGAGAGCCGGGCGCGGACGTCGTTCTCCCGCCAGGACAGGTCGACCTTGCGCTGGGTGCCCTCACCCTTGAACCGCTCCGCGGCCTCGACCAGCCGGTCGGTGGCGTCCGGCCGGCGGTTGAACAGGATGTCCTCGCACATCTCCAGCAGGTCGGCCGGGATGTCCTGGTAGACCGCGAGCTGGCCGGCGTTGACGATGCCCATGTCCAGGCCGGCCTTGATGGCGTGGAACAGGAACGCCGAGTCCATCGCCTCGCGCACCACGTTGTTGCCACGGAAGGCGAACGACAGGTTCGAGACACCACCGGAGATGTGCGCGCCCGGGCAGCGCTCCTTGATCCGGGGGCAGGCCTCGATGAAGTTCTTCGCGTAGTCGTTGTGCTCCTCCATGCCGGTGGCGACGGCGAGGATGTTCGGGTCGAAGATGATGTCGTGCGGGTCGATGCCCGCCTGCTCGACGAGCAGGTCGTAGGCGCGGCCGCAGATCTCGACCTTGCGGTCGGCGGTGTCGGCCTGGCCGGTCTCGTCGAACGCCATCACCACGACGCCCGCGCCGTAGGCCTTGACCTTGCGGGCCTGCTCCAGGAAGGGCTCCTCGCCCTCCTTGAGGCTGATCGAGTTGACGATGCCCTTGCCCTGCACGCACCGCAGCCCGGCCTCGATCACCGACCAGCGGGAGCTGTCGATCATGATCGGCAGCCGGGCGACCTCGGGCTCGGTGGCCAGCAGGTTCAGGAAGGTCGTCATCTCCTGGTCGGACTCGAGGAGATCGGCGTCCATGTTGACGTCGAGGATGTTCGCGCCGCCGCGGACCATGTCCAGCGCCACGTCGAGGGCGCCGTTGTAGTCCTTGGACTCGATCAGCCTGCGGAACCGCTTGGAGCCGGTGACGTTGGTCCGCTCACCGATCATCACGAAGCCGGTGTCCTGGCTGATCTCGAAGCGCTCCAGGCCGGAGAACCGGGTACGGCTCGGCGGCTCGACCGGAACCCGCGGGGGGAGGTCCTTGACCGCGTCGGCGATCGCCCGGATGTGGTCGTGCCCGGTGCCGCAGCAACCGCCGACGATGTTCACCAGGCCGGACTCGCCGAACTCCTGGAGCAGCGCCGCGGTCTGCTCGGGGGTCTCGTCGTAGCCGCCGAAGGCGTTCGGCAGGCCGGCGTTCGGGTAGGTCGCGATGAAGGTGTCGGCGATCTCGGACAGCGCCGCGGCGTGCGGGCGCATCTCGTCCGCGCCCAGCGCGCAGTTCAGGCCGACGACCAGTGGCTGGGCGTGCCGCACCGAGGTCCAGAACGCGTCGACGGTCTGCCCGGACAACGTCCGCCCCGAGCGGTCGACGATCGTCACCGAGATCCACACCGGCAGATGCGGCGCGACGTCGTGCGCGGCCTGCAGCGCCACCTTGGAGTTCAGCGTGTCGAAGATGGTCTCGATCAGCAGGATGTCGACGCCGCCCGCGTCGAGCGCCGCGATCTGCGCGGCGTAGGAGTCGTAGACCTGCTGGTAGGTGACGGCGCGGTAGGCCGGGTCCTCCACCTTCGGCGACAGCGACAACGTGACGTTGAGCGGGCCGATCGACCCGGCCACCCACTTCGGCTCGCCGGTGGCCTCCTCGGCCTCGTCGGCGGCCTGCCGGGCCAGCCGCGCGGCCTCGGTGTTCATCCGGCCGGCGTAGTCCTCCAGCGCGTAGTCGGCCTGGCCGATCGTCGTCGCGGTGAAGGTGTTGGTCGTGGTCAGGTCCGCGCCGGACTCGAAGTACCGCCGGTGCACGTCGAGGATGACGTCCGGACGGGTCAGGTTCAGCAGGTCCGGGTCCCCGTTGGTGTCCTTCGGGTGCCCCTCGAGGAAGTCCGCCGCATAGTCCTCGTGGGACAGGCCCAACCCCTGGATGACGGTGCCCCAGGCACCGTCGATCACCCCGATCCGCCGGCCCAGGAGTTCCCTGAGCTGTTGGGTCTTCCGCTCCACCTGTTGGACCCGGGCAGGGTCCGGTCGAGTCGTCGTGTTCTCGCCGCCCGCAGAGTTGCTCACCGAGTGATCCGCTCCCGCCGTAGATGACACGATGGGTCAGGCTACCCGCAGGCCGGGTCTCACCCCGGTTCCGAGCGCTCGGGGTCGTAGGCTGGCCCGATGACCGACCGAGAGCCGAGCGCCACGGGTGGCGGAGAGACCCCCGACCTGGTCGAGCCGGTCCTCATCGCCGCGTTCGAGGGCTGGAACGACGCCGGGGAGGCCGCGAGCACCGCTCTGGAGCACCTGGAGCTCAGCTGGGATGCCGAGCCGTTGACCTCGATCGATCCCGAGGAGTATTACGACTTCCAGGTCACGCGGCCGCACGTGAAGCTCGCCGACGGGGTGACCCGGCGGATCGAGTGGCAGACCACCCGGCTGTCCTGGGCGACGCTGCCCGGCACCGGACGACACGTCGTACTGGTCAACGGGATCGAGCCGAATCTGCGCTGGCGCTCCTTCTGTGCCGAACTGATCGGTCAGGCCGAACGCCTGGGAGTGACGAAGGTCATCACACTGGGCGCGTTGCTCACCGAGGTTCCGCACACCCGTCCCACCCCGGTGAACGGGACCTCGTGGGACGCGGAGTCGCTCAAGGACATGGGCACCGAGCCGTCGAACTACGAGGGGCCGACCGGCATCGTCGCGGTGTTCCAGCAGGCCTGCGTGCAGGCCGGGATCCCAGCCGTGTCGTACTGGGCCGAGGTCCCGCACTACGTGTCCCAGGCCCAGGTGCCGAAGGCCGCGGTGGCGCTGCTGCACCGGATCGAGGAGGCGCTCGACGTCGAGGTGCCGCTCGGGTCGCTCCCGGAGAAGGCCGAGGAGTGGGAGCGGACCGTCTCCGAGATGGCCGATGCCGACGACGAGGTCCGTGAGTACGTCCGCCAGCTCGAGGAGCAGGCCAACGAGTCGGACGAGGAGGAGGCGCGGACCGAGATGCGGGAGACCTCCGGCGACGCGATCGCCGCCGACTTCGAGCGCTACCTGCGCCGCCGCGGCCCGAACTCCTGATCCGCCGGTTCGCGCTGTTCGCCGGCGCCTTCCTCGGCCCGTTCGGTGGCGGCCTGACCGCGGCGATCCTGCCGGAACTGGCCGCCGACTTCGGCGTCCCGACGGCGGCGGCGTCGGCCTCCATCACCGTCTACCTGCTGCCGTTCGCCGCCGTGATGCTCGTCTCCGGGACACTCGGCGAGCGGTGGGGCAGATCCCGCACCGTGGTCGCCGGGTACGCGGTCTACGTCGTGGCGTCGCTGGCCTGCGTGCTCGCGGCGTCCTGGACGCTGTTCCTGGCCGCCCGGGCGTTGCAGGGGGTCGCGAACGCCTTCACCACACCGCTGCTGCTGGCCGCACTGGCCGGATCGGTGGAGCCCGAGCGGCTCGGCAGGGCACTCGGCTGGTTCGGCTCGCTGCAGGCCGCGGGTCAGACGTTCGCACCGCTGGTCGGCGGTCTGGCCGCCGAGATCGACTGGCGGCTGGCGTTCGGCGCGGCCGCCGCGGTGGCGCTGCTGCTCGGATCGGCCGGGATCCCGGGAGGGGCCGCTCCGGGGACGTCCACGACGCGGCCACGACCGCGGCTGCGTTCGGCGTGGACCGGTCCGATCCTGCGGCTCGGACTGGCCGCCGGACTGGGCTGGGGCCTGCTGGCCGGGCTGAACTTCCTGCTCGCGCTGCGCCTGGAGGAGACCTTCGGGCTCGGCTCCGGCGCCCGTGGGCTGGTACTGACCGCGCTCGGTGTCGCCGGGATGCTGTCCGCGCGTGCGGTCGGCGGCGCGATCGACCGGATCGGGCCGCGCCGCTGCGTGGCACTCGGCGCCGTCGGTGGGGCGCTGCTGGTCGCCGGGATGGGGACGGTCCCGGTGCTGGGCGTGGTCGTCGCCTGCTGGGCGCTGGCCGGGGTGTGCGGCCAGTTCGTGCTGGTCGGGGTGAACACTCTCGCGCTGGGCGCCGGCGGCACGAACAGCGGCGGGGCGGTGTCGGTGGTGCAGGCGGGGCGGTTCGGCGGGACGGCCGCGTCACCGATGGTGATCACCCCGCTCTATCACGCGGACCCGCTGGCCGCCTTCCTGGTGCCCGCCGGGGTGCTGGCCTCCGCGGTGCCGGCCGTCCTCGCGCTGGACCGGCACCGGCCCTGACCGACCGGTACGGCCCGATCACGTCCCGGGGGGTCGGGACGAACCGACCCTGATGCCCGGGACACCGGCGGGGACACGGTGGGTCCCGACCGACACCCGTCCGGAAGGAACCCGCCGTGCACGCCGTACCGCCACCGCTGCCCCGCACCGCCCCCACCCGGCTCGCCGCCGGCCCGCCCGGCTCCGGCTGGGCCTGGTGCGGCGCCGGCGCCGGGTTGGCCGGTCTGATCGGCCTGTTCGGCACCGCGGGCATCTACACCCAGGACGCCTGGGACGCCGGCGACAACGACCGGATGGCCGCCTCGGTGGCCGAGCACGCCACGCTCGTCTGGGCGCACCAGGCGCTCTGCGCGCTGGTCGTCACCCTGCTCGTGGTCTTCGCCGCCGGCCTCTACCGGCATCTGGCGCTGCGCGAACCTCCGGGCGGCCTGGTGCCGGCGGTGGCGGCGGCCGGGGTGCTGCTGACCGCCGTCGCGGTGTTCCTCGGTGCCGGGCTGGACACCGAGCTCTGGTGGTCGGTCGGCACCGGCGCGATCGCCGATCCGGACACCGTCGGCTCGATGGTGGTCCACTACGGGGCGCTGCCGTGGTTGTGGGGCGGTCTCGGTCTCAGCGCCGCCGCCGTCGCCCGGGCCGGGTTCGCGCGCCGCTCCGCGGGCCGCGGGCTCGCCCTGACCAGCGCGGTCGCGGCCGTGCTGCTGCTCGCCACCCAGGTGACCCCGGTGCAGTACATCGCGCTGCTCCCGGGTGCGCTGTGGCTGATCGTGGCCGGGCCGCTGCTCGCCAGGCAACGGACTGTCCTCGCCGGGGCGCGTGCGGCGGCAGACTGACCCGGTGACCTCCCGTTCCGGCGTCGCGGCGATCGTGCTCCTGCTGTGCGCGGTCGCCGCGGCGCTCGCCGTGGACGCCGGCGAGCCGCTCACCCAGCTGTGGGTGCTGCCGTTCGTCGCGGCCTGCGCGGTGACCGGCGGGCTGGTGCTGGAGCACCGGTCCGGGCACCGGGTCGGCCTGCTGCTGCTCGGGTCCTCGGCCTGCTTCGCGCTGCCCGAGGCCGCCGGCCGGCTGGCGCTGCGCCTGCCGGAGGGGTCGGTCGCCGCATCCGCGCTCGGGTGGCCCCAGTCCTGGCTGTGGGTGCCCGCGAACCTGATGCTGGCGCTGGTTCCGCTGCTGTTCCCGGACGGGGTGCTCCCCCGCCGCGGCCGGATCGTGCTGGCCGGGATCACCGGACTCGCCGGGATCACCGCGGTGCTGTCCGCGGTGCGCCCCGGCCCGGATACCCAGCTCGGCATCGGCAGCAGGCCCAATCCGCTCGGCGTCCCGGCGCTGGCCGGGCTCGTCGATCCGGTCGCGACGCTGTTCACCCTGGTCTGCGGGCTGCTGCTGGTCGTCGGCGTGGTGCAGCTCGGCGTGCGGTTCCGCCGGGCCGCACCGGGCAGCACCGACCGCCGCAGGCTCGCCTGGCCGGTCTGGGCGCTCGGGATGGCCGCACTGGTCGTGCTCGCCCGGCTCGTCGCCGGACTGACCGACGACGAGCCGGGACCGTGGCCGTCGTCGGCGCCGTTCTGGGAGGTGCTCGGCTCGACGGCGGCGCTGCTCGTCCCGGTGTCCATCGGGATCGCGGTGGCCCGGCACCGGCTGCTCGACATCGAGCTGGTGATCGGGCGGACGGTCGTACTGGTGACGCTGTCCGCCGCCGTCGTCGGCAGCTACCTCGCCGCCGTCACGATCGGCGGTCGGCTGCTGGAACCACTGCTCGGGACCCGCGGGGACCTGCCGGCGGCGCTGGTCGGGGTCGCGGTGGCGGCGGTGCTGTTCGCACCGCTGCGCTCCCGCCTGCAGCGGCGGGTGGACCGGTTCCTCTACGGGGAACGCGGCGACCCCTACGCGGTGCTCGCCGGTCTCGGGCACCGGCTGGAGGCGGTCGCCGATCCGTCGTCGCTGCCCGCGATCGCCCGCACCGTGCGGGACGCGCTGCAGCTGTCCTCGGTACGGATCGAGGTCGACGGGGACCCCGATCTCGGCGCGGGAGCCGGTGCCGGTCAGGATCCGGCGGCGGGCACCGCGGAGATCGTCGAGCTGACCGCGGGTGCCGAGCACGTCGGACGGCTGGTGCTGGGCCCGCGGCCCGGTGAGCGGACCCTGTCCGCGCGCGACCGCAGGTTGCTGCGCGACCTGTCCGGCCCGATCGCGAGCACCGTGCGCGCGGTGCGGGCGACCGGCCGGGCCCGGTTGCTCGCCGAGGACCTGCAACGGTCCCGGGAGCATCTGGTGCGGGCCCGCGAGGAGGAGCGCAGGCGGATGCGGCGCGACCTGCACGACGGCCTCGGCCCGACGCTCGCCGGTCTGGTCATGCGGGCCGACGCGGCCCGGGAGACCGGTGGCGGGCCGGACGAGCTCGCCGAGATCGCCGTGCAGGCCAGGACCGCGCTCGACGACGTCCGGCGGCTCGTCGACGGCCTGCGTCCGCCCGCGCTGGACACCCTCGGGCTCGCCGGGACGATCCGGGCCCAGCTGCAGGGCAGGCCGCGCGGAGTTCCCGAGGCCGTCCTCGATCTGCCCGCTCCGCTGCCGCAGCTGCCCGCCGCCGCCGAGGTGGCGGCGCTGCGGATCGTCACCGAGGCCGTCGCCAACGCCGACCGGCACGCCAGGGCGTCCCGGGTGCGGGTGGCGCTGCGGATGTGCGGGGACGACCTGCACGTCACCGTCACCGACGACGGGATCGGCCCGCCGGACGGGCCGGGCTCCGGGGTCGGGTTGCCCTCGATGGTCGAGCGGGCCGCGGAGCTGGGTGGTGGCGCTACGGTCGATCGGGCCGCCGGGGGCGGGACCCGGGTGCACGCCGTGCTGCCGGCCGGCCCCGGTACCGGAGCGGGAGGTGCCGATGGACCGGATCCGGACACTGATCGTCGATGACCACGCGCCCTTCCGGGCCGGGCTGCGGACCCTGCTCGGCACGGCCGACGACGTCGAGGTCTGCGGCGAGGCCGCGACCGGCGAGGAGGCGCTCGCCGCGGTCGTCGCGCACCACCCGGACGTCGTGCTGCTCGATCTCACGATGCCAGGGATGGGCGGGATCACCGCCACCGAGCGGATCGTCACCGCCAGCCCGCACGCCCGTGTCCTGGTGCTGAGCATGTCCGGCGACGACGACTCGGTGCTCGCCGCGCTGCGCGCCGGTGCCCGCGGTTACCTGCTGAAGGGCGCGGCGCGGGCGGAGATCCTGCGGGCGGTGCGCACCGTCGCCGGCGGCGAAGCCATCCTCGGCCCGTCCGTGGCCGGCCGGCTCCCCGCGCTGCTGGCTCCGGCCGCCGCGGCGCCGCCACCGTTTCCGCAGCTCAGCGCACGGGAGCGGGAGGTGCTGGCCGGACTGGCGGCGGGCCTGACCAATCCGCGGATCGCGAGCCGGCTGGGGTTGAGCGAGAAGACCGTCCGCAACCTGGTGTCGGCGGTGCTCGCGAAGCTCGGGGTGGCCGACCGGGCCGAGGCCGCCGATCGGGCCCGGGCGGCCGGGCTCGGCCCGTGAGGCGCACCACCGTCCACTGGACCTGAAGCGGGGTTCAGGGAGCACGCTCGGACCCGGATCGTGGGAGGAGCGGGCGATGAACACCGAACCGGGCCGGGGTGAGCTGCTGGTGGACGTCGGGGCGCAGCGCCCCGGGCCGGGGACCGGCCACACCCTGGCCGGGACCGTCACCGCGCTCGGCCCCGGCGTCGACCCGGAGCTGCGCGGACGGACCGTCGTGACCCGGACGGGCCGCGGCCGGCCGGACGCGCGGATCGTCGTCACGGCGAGCACGGTCGTCGCCCTGCCCGACGGGATCGACGCCGCGCGCGCCGCGGTGCTGTTCGACGACGCCGGGACCGCGCTCGCGGCACTGGAGCGGACCCCGGTCCGCCGCGGCGAGGACGTCCTGGTGCTGCCCGCCGCCGACGGGCCGGGCGCGCTGCTCGTCCGGCTGCTCGCCGACGCCGGCGCGCGGGTCGTCGGTGCGGCGCGCGGGGAGCAGGCGACGCGGCTGGCGCGCGAGCTCGGGGCGGCACAGGTCGTCGACCACGGGCACCGGGACTGGGTGGCGCAGGTGCACGCGCTGCTCCCGCGCGGCCCGGCGGTCGTGTTCGACGGCGCCGGGGGCACGATCGGCCGAGCCGCCGCCTGGCTGGTCGCCGAGGGCGGCCGCTACGACTCCTACGGCACCGCGCTGGGGCCCGCACCGGATCTCGGGCCGTGCGAGCCGCGGGCACGCAGGATCACCGTCACGAGATCGCCGTGACGGTGCGCGCCCGCGCACCGCCACGGTGATCGAGCAGGCCTGCGCTCAGAGGCGGACGCCCAGGAGTGCGTCCAGCGCGGTGCGGACCGTCCCGGGTGCCTGCGGGTCGGTGCCCCGGCGGGTGAGCGCCTCGTCGGCCCAGGCGTCGACCGCGGCGAGCGCGCCGGGGGTGTCCAGGTCGTCGGCGAGCCGGGTGCGCAGCGCCGACACCAGCTCCGTGGCATCCGGCCCGGCGTCGAGCGCCACGGCCTCCCGCCAGCGGGCGATCCGCTTGTCCCCCACCGCGTGCACCTCGTCGGTCCAGGACCGGTCGGTGCGGTAGTGCCCGCCGAGCAGCGCGACCCGGATGACGTTCGGGTCCACCCCGGAGTTGCGCAGCTTGGACACGAAGACCAGGTTCCCCTTGGACTTCGACATCTTCTCGCCGTCCAACCCGATCATGCCGGTGTGCGTGTAGTGCCGGGCGAACGGGTGCTCACCGCTGAGGGACTCGGCGTGCAGGGCACCGCACTCGTGGTGCGGGAAGATCAGGTCCGAACCACCACCGTTCAGGTCGATCTGCGGGCCGAGCCGGTTGAGCCCGATCGCCGCACACTCGACGTGCCATCCGGGGCGGCCACGGCCCAGGTCGGTGGACTCCCACGCCGGCTCGCCAGGGCGCTCCATCCGCCACAGCAGCGGATCGAGCGGGTTGCGCTTGCCCGGGCGGTCCGGGTCGCCGCCGCGCTCCCGGGAGAAGCGCAGCATCGTCTCCTGGTCGTAGTTCGACTCGTAGCCGAAACGGCCGGTCGACGAGACGTCGTGGTAGACGTCCGGGTACTCCGGGTCGTCGATCCGGTAGGCCGCACCCGAGGCGACCAGCTTCGCGACCAGCTCGGCGATCTCCGGGATGGCCTCGACCGCGCCGACGAACTGGCGCGGCGGGATCACCCGCAGCGCCTCCATGTCCTCGCGGAACAGCGCCGTCTCGCGCAGCGCCAGCACGACCCAGTCGTCCTGGTCGCGCTCGGCCCGCTCGAGCAGCGGCTCGTCGATGTCGGTGACGTTCTGGACGTAGTGCACCTCGTGCCCGAGATCCCGCCACAGCCGGTTGACCAGGTCGAACGCCAGGTAGGTGGCGGCGTGGCCGAGGTGGGTCGCGTCGTACGGGGTGATCCCGCAGACGTACATCGTGGCGACCGCACCGGGCGCGGTCGGCCGGATCCGGCCGGTCGCGGTGTCGTGCAGCCGCAACGGGGGACCGCTGCCATCCAGTGCCGGGACGTCGGTCGGGGCCCAGGTGTCCATACGGTCAAACCTACCTAGCTGCTCGGGTGCACTCACGCTCCCGAACGCGCGGGGCGGTCCACGGATTCCGGACGGCTGATCATCTCACCGTCCGGGCGCCCGGATCACCACCATTCGGCGTCGAGCTTCGACTCGATGTCGCGGACGTGCCGGCGGGCGCAGGCCGGGCAGAGCCACCCCTCACGCCCCCGCCCGTCCCGGTCGGACACCCATCCGGCCACGGCCGCGGCCCCGGCCTCCCCCGGCCGGGCGGTGCCGCAGATCCGGCAGGACGGCGTCGCTGGGCTCACGCCCGTGATGGTGCCCCGGCGGGTGCGTCGTCGTCGAGGTGCGCCCGGCTGCGCCCGAGCCGGTTCGCGATCATCGCGCAGACGATCAGCTGGAGCTGGTGGAACACCATCAGCGGGACGACGATCAGTGCCGCGGCCGGGCCGCCGAACAGCACCCCGGCGATCGGCAGGCCGCTCGCGAGGGACTTCTTCGAACCGCAGAAGGCGATCGTGATCCGGTCGGCGGCGTCGAACCCGAGCAGCCGCCCGGCGGCCACCGTCGCCCCCAGCACGATCCCCAGCAGCAGCACGCAGATCCCGAACAGCACGCCCAGCGAGAGCGGGGTGATCTGCTCCCAGATCCCGGCGACCATGCCCTCGCTGAACGCGGCGTAGACGACCAGCAGGATCGCGCCCCGGTCGAGCAGGGTGAGCTGCTTCTTGTGCCGGGTGACGAAGCTGCCGATCAGCGGACGGGCCGCCTGCCCGGCGAGGAACGGCACCAGCAGGCGCAGCGCGATGTCCCCGAACGACGACGGGTCGAACCCGCCGCTGGTGGCCAGCAGCAGCGCCGCGAGCAGCGGGGTCAGGAAGACGCCGAGGACGTTCGACACCGAGGCCGCGACGATCGCGCCCGGCACGTTCCCGCGGGCGATCCCGGTGAACGCGATCGAGGACTGCACGGTCGAGGGCAGGCAGCAGAGGAAGACCACGCCGATCGCCAGCGGCGCCGGGAGCAGCCACTCGGGCAGCAACAGCACCGAGAGCCCGATCAGCGGGAACAGCACGAACGTGAACACTAGGACGGTGCTGTGCAGCTGCCAGTGCTTGAGCCCGCCGAGCGCCTGGGCCGCCGACAGCCGGGCGCCGTAGAGGAAGAACAGCAGCGCGATGGCGACGGTCACCGCGATGTCGACCACCTGCACCATCGCGCCGCGGGCCGGCAGGAGTGCCGCGAACCCGACGGTGGCGAGCAGCAGGACCAGGTAGGGATCGGGGCGCACGCGCATGTGATCGATTCTGAGCGGTCCCCCATCATTCCGAAACCTGCTGGGCACAGTGACTGTCATCGCGTTCTCCGATGACCGCGCTAGGATCGCGCCCGTGCTGGATCCGGTGCTGCTCCGCTCCTTCACCGCCGTCGCGCGGGTCCGCAGCTTCACCCGGGCCGCCGCCCTGCTCGGGCTCGGCCAGTCCACCGTCAGCCAGCACGTCCGGCGGCTGGAGGAGGCGGTCGGCAGGCCACTGCTGGACCGTGACACGCACTCGGTGTCGCTGACCGCCGACGGTGAGGCGATGGAGAAGTTCGCCGCCACCATCCTGGCCGCCGGCGAGCGGGCGATGGCGCACTTCCAGGCGTCCCGGGTGCACGGCCGGGTCCGGTTCGGGGTGTCGGAGGACCTGGTGATGACCCGGCTGCCCGCGATCCTCGCCGACTTCCGGCACCGGCACCCGCAGGTCGACCTGGAGCTGACCGTCGGGCTGGCCGACGACCTGGAACGGCGGCTGGAGGCCGGCGAGCTCGACCTGATGGTCGCCAAACGCCTCCCGGGGCCCGACGACGGCCGCTCCGTGGTCCGCCGGGACCGGTTCGTCTGGGTCGGTGCGCCCGGCTTCCGGCTGGGCACCGGCGATCCGGTGCCGCTGCTCGGGTACCCGCCGCCGAGCCTGTCCCGCTCCGCCGCGATCGGCGCGCTCGAGGCGATCGGTCGGCCCTGGCGGATGGCCTGCACCAGCGGCAGCCTGTCCGGGCTGCGCGCCGCCGCGCTCGCGGGGCTGGGCGTGATCGCGCACGCCGCGACCCTCGTCCCGGACGGCCTGGTCGAGGTGCCGGCCCGCGCCGGGCTCCCCGCACTCGGCCCGGTCGAGGTGGTGCTGGCCCACGGACGCCGGCGGACCGAGCAGGCGCAGGCGCTGGCGCGCAGCATCCGCACCGGATCCGCCGATCTCCGCTCAGATCCCTGATCGCTCGCCGCCACATTCGCCGTGTCGCCGTGTCGCCGTGTCGCCGTGTCGCCGTGCCGACGCGGGCTCGCGCCATCCGCACGAGATCGCCGCACCCGAGCGAGAACGCGCCACCCACACAAGGGCACCGCACCCACGCGAGATCGCCCCGCCTGCACGCATCCGCACGGGATCGCCCCGCCTGCGCAGGATCGTCGCACCCACTCGACAACGCGCGGCCCACACAGAGGCGCCACACCCACACGAGATCGCCCCGTCCGCGCACATCCGCACGGGATCGCCGCATCCGCACGGGATCCGATCCCGTGCGGATGCGGCATACCCGTGCGAACGATGACATCGTGGCCGCATGCGGATCGTGGTGACCACTCCGACCGGGAACGTCGGCTCACGGGTGCTCCGGCTGCTGGTGCAGGCGGGGGTGCGCCCGGTGGCCCTGCTACGGGACCCGGGGCGGCTGCCACCGGACCTCGCCGGGCTCGTCGACGCCGTGCCGGCCGACCAGACCGACCGGGACGCCGTGCTGCGGGCGACCGCGGGCGCCGACCGGCTGTACTGGGTGAACCCGCCTGCCCCCTTCGGCGCGGACCCGATGGCGCAGCACCACGCCTGCGCCACCGTCGTGGCCGAGGCGGTGCGCGAGCACGGGATCCGCGGCACCGTGTTCCAGAGCAGTGTCGGCGCGGAGCTTCGGACCGGGGCCGGCGACATCGACGGCCTCGCCGCCACCGAGCTGGCGCTCGACGGGACCGGGGCGCCGGTGCTGCACCTGCGCTGCGGCTACTTCACCAGCAACCTGCTGCTCTCGGCCGAGGAGATGGCGGCGGGCACGCTGCAGACCCCCTGGCCGGTCGACCATCCGCTGCCGTGGGTGGATCCGCGCGACATCGGCGACGTCGCCGCGGCCCGGCTGCTCGGCCCCGCCTGGGACGGCCGGATCGTGCAGGCCGTCCACGGGCCGCAGGACCTGACCTTCGAGCAGGTGGCGGAGCTGCTGACGGAGCTGCGGGGACACCCGGTGGTGGCCGGGCACATCCCGGACGCCGACTTCCGCGCCGCGCTGGCCGCCGCCGGTCTCGGCGCGCCCGAGGTGGACGCGATCGCCGGGATGTCCGCCGGCCTCACCGGCGGGTTCGTCCCCGAACAGTCCAGGGACGCGACCTCCACGACGCCGACCACGCTGCGGTCCTGGGCCGCGGAGCACCTCAGGCCGTGACCGAAGGCCGCGATCGGAGGCCGCGATCGGAGGCCGTGACCGGACGGTGCGATCGGAAGCCGCGATCAGGTGCCGCGACCGAGCGCTGCGATCCGACACCGCGACCAGGCGCCGCAACCGAACGCCGCGATCCTAGGCAGCGACCGGGTGCAGCGGGACGGGTGCAGCGGGACGGGTGCAGCGGGACGGGTGCAGCGGGACGGGTGCAGCGGGACGGGTGCAGCGGGACGGCGCCCGGCGCGCCGCCGTCCCGCAGCCCCGGTCAGCCCGAGCGTCGGCGGAGGTAGTCCGACACCACCTCGGCGCCGAGGCCGTCCAGGTCGGGATGCACCACCCGCCCACCGGCCCGGCGGGCGAGCCGGTCGGTGAAGGCGGCGAGCCCGGGATCGTCGCCCAGGACGAAGAACGTGAACCGGGCGTCCATCCCGATCAGCCGGTCCAGCCCGTCGACGGTCGCCCGCAGTGTGTACGGGCTCGGCGGGTAGTCGAAGAACGCCTCGCCGTCGGACTCCAGGTGCGCGGTCGGCTCGCCGTCGGTCACCACGAGCACCACCGGGGTGGCGTCCGGTTGCCGGGCGAGTCGCTCGCGGGCGAGCAGCAGGGCGTGGTGCAGGTTGGTGCCCTGCCGGTACACGCCCTCCATCCCGACCAGCTCAGCCAGGTCGACGGTCTGCGCTTGCCTGCCGAAGGTGATCAGCGACAGGTCGTCGCCCCGGAACCGGGTGGAGATCAGCTGATGCAGGGCCAGCGCGGTGCGCTTCATCGGCACCCACCGCCCCTCGGCGACCATCGACCACGAGGTGTCGACCAGCAGGGCGACCGCGGCCCGGGTGCGCTGCTCGGTCTCCACGATCTCGACGTCGGACACGTCGAGCCGTCGATCGTCGCCGCCGTGCCGGTGTGCGCCTCCGGCGCGGCGCAGCTGCGCGTTGAGCAGGGTCCGCGGCACCGACCAGGCCTGGGTGTCGCCGAACTCCCACGGCCGGGTCGCACCGGTGGCCTCCCCCGCCGCACCGGACCGCCGGGTCTCCCGGGCGCCCTGGCGGCCCGAGATCCGGTCCGCGACGTCACGCAGCACGGACTGGCCCAGCGTGCGCAACGCCTTGGGCGAGAGCATCAGCGAGCCGTCGGCGGCCCGCCGGAACAGATCCTGACGCTGTAGCTCCCGCTCCAGCTCGGCGAGCGTGCGGGCGTCCGCGGCGGCCTCCGGGCCGAGCATCTCGGTGAGTGCGTCGAGATCGATGTCCTCCATCCGTGCGCCGGGATAGCTCTGCGCCAGCTGCTCGGCCAGGGCGTCGAGCTTCCCCAGCTCCTCCATCGCGCGGGTGGCCTCGCCCATACCCATCGGGTTCTCGCCGCGGAAGTTCCCCTCCCCGGACCAGTCCTCGCCCGGCCGCAGGCCCTGCAGCATGGAATCCAGCCGGGACAGCGACTGCGCCAGCCGGGGATCCCCGAACGCCTGCTGGGACAGCTCCGCGAGCTCGGCCCGCTGCTCGGCCGACATCGAGTTCATCATCCGCTGGGCGGCCGCGGAGCGGGCGGCCAGCGCGTCGATCAGCTCCTCGGTGTTGCGCGGGTTCTCCGGGAAGTGCTCGCCGTGGCGGCTCATGAACTCGGCGAACCGCTCGGTGGTGTCCTCACCGCGGGCGTGCTGCTCCAGCAACCCGTTGAGGTCATCGAGCATGGCGTTGATCCGCTCGACGTCCTGCGGGGTGGCGTTCTGCATGGCCTGCTTCATGCCCTGGAAGCGCTGATCGAGCATCTCCCGGCCGAGCAGGTCACGGATCTCCTGGTAGGCCTCGCGGGCGTCGGCGGAGCGCCAGTCGTACTCGCCGAGCTCCCGGACCGCTCCCCCGGTGTCGTTCGGGAGGGCGTCGAGCTGCATCTCGCGGAACCGGGCGTCGTCGCTGTCCTCGTTGTCCAGCGCACTGCGCTCGGCGTCGACGGCACGTTGCAGGAGCTCGCGGACCTCCTGCAACGTGCCGTCGATCCGGTTGTCCCGCTGCAGATCCCGCCGACGTTCCCAGACCCGGCGGGTCAGGTCGTCGAGCCCGCGACGACCGTCGAGGCCACGACGCATCAGCTCCTGCAGCGCCTGGCGGGGCGACGAGCCCTCCATGACGTCGCGGCCGATCTCGTCCATCGCCGACCGGATGTCGTACGGCGGGGCGAGCGGATCGGGCCCACCGGTGTAGGGCCCGTAGGCCCAGCGGCGCCGGGCCCTCCGGGGATCAGCCATAGGACACCGTGTCCCCGTCGTCGGAGGAGTCCTTCGCCAGCTTGCGGGTCAGGAACAGGTACTCCAGCGCCAGCTCCGCCGCCGACGCCATCGGGCCCGGGTCCTCGGTGCCCGACGCGCCCAGCTTCGCCGCGATCTCGGTGAGTGCACCGACCTGTGGCAACGCCGCGACGACGTCGCGGGCCGGGACCCGCTCGCCGGTGCGGACCGGCCGGGTCGAGACCTCGACCGCCAGCTCGTCGAGATCGACCCCGCGCAGCGCGAACCGGGCGGTGTCCGAGGTCGCACGACGCAGCAGGTGCTCGAGCACGTCGTCCTCACGGCCCTCCTCACCGGCCGCGAACTCCAGCTTTCCGCGCAGCACGGCGGGCACCGACTCCAGATCGACCGGGCGGGCGTGTGCCCGCTCCTCGCCGACCAGCGCGGCCCGGCGCAGCGCGGCGGCGGCGACGGTCTCGGCGGCGGCCACGGCGAACCGCGCGGACACCCCGGAGCTCTGGTCGATCGCCGACGAGTCGCGCAGCAGCCGGGTGAAGCGGGCGACGACCTCGATCAGGTGCCGGGGCACCTCGGCCGACAGCGATGCCTCCTGGACGACCACGTCGATCTCCGGGGCGAGCTCGAGCGGGTAGTGCGTGCGGACCTCGGCGCCGAACCGGTCCTTGAGCGGGGTGATGATCCGCCCGCGGTTGGTGTAGTCCTCCGGATTGGCGCTCGCGACGAGCAGCACGTCCAGCGGCAGCCGCAGCGTGTAGCCGCGGACCTGGATGTCGCGCTCCTCCATCACGTTGAGCAGCGCGACCTGGATGCGCTCGGCCAGGTCGGGCAGCTCGTTGATCGCCACGATGCCGCGGTGGGCGCGCGGTACGAGTCCGAAGTGGATGGTCTCCGGGTCACCGAGCGAGCGGCCCTCGGCGACCTTGACCGGGTCGACGTCGCCGATCAGGTCGGCGACCGCGGTGTCCGGGGTGGCCAGCTTCTCGGTGTAGCGCCGACTGCGGTGCACCCAGTCGACCGGCAGGTCGTCACCGAGCTCGGCGGCCTGCCGCAGGGCGGCCGGGGTGATCGGCTCGTACGGGTGCTCGCCGATCTCGGAGCCGGAGATCACCGGCGTCCACTCGTCGAGCAGGTTGCCGATCGCGCGCAGCAGGCGGGTCTTGCCCTGGCCGCGCTCGCCCAGCAGGACGACGTCGTGACCGGCGATCAGGGCCCGCTCCAGCTGCGGGACGACGGTGTCGCCGAACCCGACGATGCCGGGCCAGGGATCGCGGCCCTCGCGCAGGGCCGCCAGGAGGTTGTCGCGGATCTCGTGCTTCACGGCCCGCAGCTCGTGTCCGGATGCGCGCAGCGCGCCGACGGTGCGGGGAAGGTCAGATGGTGTGACGGGCACGGTTTCCACGCTACGCCCGGTTCCGCGGTACAGCGCGCCACCGGACCGGGCCGCCGTGACCGGGGTCACCGTGCACGGACGGGCTCGGCAAACTTACTATCTGGTTGTTCAGACAGTTTGTTGGGAAGGGCATCTCGTGACGGACGGACGCAGGCAACGCGGCGCCGACACCAGGCGCGCACTGGTCGACGCCGCAACCGACGTCGTCACCACCG
Source organism: Pseudonocardia autotrophica (assembly GCF_003945385.1). NCBI lineage: Bacteria > Bacillati > Actinomycetota > Actinomycetes > Pseudonocardiales > Pseudonocardiaceae > Pseudonocardia > Pseudonocardia autotrophica. The sequence goes on along the minus strand of NZ_AP018920.1, from coordinate 3,486,061 downwards.
GCGGGTTCGACCGGCTCACCCTGCGCGAGGTCGCGAGCCGGGCCGGGGTCTCCCCCGCGTCCGCCACGTATCACTTCGGCACCGTCGCCGAGCTGCTCGGCGCGGTCGTGGACGAGCTGGAGCACCGGGCCGCCGGGCGGCTCGCGGAGCTGACCCGGCGCAGCCGGGCCGGCGAGCTGACCCTGCTCGGCGCCTGCACGACCTATCTGGTCGATCTGCTGGGCCCCGGCAGGCAGGCATACCTGACGATGCTCGAGCTGCGGATCCGGGCCGCCCGCGATCCGGGCCGGGTCGCCCCGTCCGGCAGGGCGGACGCCGCCGTCCTCGACCTGATCGCCGACTACACCGGTGATCGGCAGCGGGCCCGCGAGCTGTTCTCCGCGGTGGCCGGGCTGGCCACGCTCGGCGCGCTCGATCCGGCACCGCCGGATCCGGAGCGGATCCGCGCGCACATGGCCCGGCTGCTCGCCGGCTTCGACCTGCTCGGTCCCGACAGCACCGACGGCACCGACAGCCCAGACAGTCCCGACGGCACGACAGGCAGCAGCAGTACCGACAGCACCGCCCCCGGGACCGAGCCCGGCGGCGACGCAGACACCGAAACCGGCACCAGCGCCGATACCCACGACCACCGCACCGGAGGACGACCGTGACCGCACCCTGGCCCAGCGGGCGCGTCCCGCGCTCGCAGATCGCCGCCCGGTTCGGCGCCGACCGGACCGGCCTGGCCGAGCGCGCACTGGGAACCGGTGATCCGCTCGCCGACGCCGTCGTCGCCGAGATCCGCTCCGGTGGCCGCCCCGTGCGCGAACAGCTCGATCACGGCATCCGGCACGGGCTGGCCTCGCTGGCCGATCCGCCACCGGCCGTCGCGGCCCTGCTCACCGCCACCGAATCGCTGCTCGCGGCTGCCGATCCGGCGCTCGTCGACGCCGGCGCCCGCCCGCTGTTCACCTCGCCACCGCCGGTGCACACGCTCTCGCTGTCGGCCGGCGCGCTGCTGCGCACCTACGGCTCGCCGTCGATCGCGGTGCTCCTCGGGACCACCGGACGGCTGGTGGACGGTGCCGAACGCCGGCTCACCGAGACCGGCCGCTGGGTGCTCTCGACGACCCTGCCCGGCGCGCTGCACCCCGGCCGGCCGGGTTACGTGATGACGTTGCAGGTCCGGATGCTGCACGCGCACATGCGCGAGCTCGCCCGCACCCGCGACTACGACGAGCTCGCGCACGGCGTGCCGATCAACCAGATCGACCTCGCCCGGACCTGGCTGGACTTCACACTGGTCTCGATGCGGGCCGAGGAGACGATCGGTTTCGGCCTCACCCCGGCCGAGATCGCCGAGGTCTACACCTACTGGCAGCTGCTGGGCACGCTGCTGGGCATCGACCCGGAACTGACCGCCGGGATCACCGGCCATCGCGCCGCCGCCCGGCTCGACGAGCTGGTCACCGCGCTCACCGGGCCGCTCGCGCCGCAGTCACGCGCACTGGCCGGCCCGACCGTCGACGCCATCGCCGGTCTACTCGTCGGCTCGCTGCGGCTCCCGCGCCCGGCCGGCCGGCTGCTGCTGGAGGTACTGGCCAGGCGCTTCCACGGGCCGCAGGTGGCCGACGAGCTCGGGCTGCGCCGGTCCCGGCCGGTGGAGCTCCTGGTCGGTGCGGGTGCGCGATTACTCCGGGCCCGGCGGGGACGCCTGCGCCGCAGGCCCGGTGCGCTCGACGCCGCGCGGCAGCGCAACGTCGCCGCCACCCGGGAGCTGCTCGGTGCCGACGGGATCGGCGAGGCGCTGTTCCAGACCTACCGGCCCGAACGCTCCGGCACGCACGCCTGAACCGTCACCGCGGGCGCTGCGGGGTGCCGTTGTCCCACCACTCGACCTCCAGGCCGGCCGCCCGGACGGCGACGCCGGCGGTCTCCCGGTGCCCGGCCGCCGTCACCAGCATCAGTCCCCCGGTGCGGCGGCGTTCCCTGGCCAGCGCCGTCGCGACCCGGGGCAGCGGCTGCCGGTGCCTGCCGCTCTCGCCGAGCTGCGGGTAGCTGTCGGCGAGGGCCAGCAGCGTCCCGCCGGGGCCGTCCTCGCGGCCGTAGAGCACGACGAAGTGCCCGGCCGACCAGTCCGCCCTCGGCAGCGCCCCGTCCGCACCCGTCGCGAGGTAGCCCTGCAGGGCATCCGACGGGGCGTGCGAGGAGACGAACCGGCCGGTGTCGACGTTCGCCACCGGCAGCACCGGCATCCCGGTGAGCCCGTCGAGCAGCACGCGGAGCCGGTCGGGGGTCCATGTCCCGCTGACCGGGACGGCGGCGAGCGTGCCATCGGACAGCTGCTCGACGGCCCGGCCGGTGCCGGCCGCCGAGGTACCGGCCGAACGCTCGTCGGCGGCCCGGTCGAGCCCCGGCCACAGATCGGTGCGCGGCGGCACCCCCGGTGGACGGGCCCCGGGCAGATCGTGCGGCCAGATCGCCGATCCGGCGGCGCGGGCGAACGCGGTGACGTCCGGGACCGGCTCCGCGCTGCGGGACCGGCCGGTCAGCGCCACGACGGCGAGCCGGGCCGCGAACGGGCCGCACAGCTGGTCGGGCTGGGGCAGGGCTGCGGCGTGCTCGGCGAGCAGCGCGTCGACGCCGGTGAAGGGGACGAACGCCATCGTCGCCGTCAGTACCGATACCGGAACGCGGCCAGCACGTCCTCGACGGATCCGTCCTCGGCGAACGCGGCGTCCGAGGCCCGCACCGCCCGGAACGCCGCCGTCACGTGCTCGCCCAGCACCCCGGTGATCCGCGGGTTCGCGTGCAGTGCCTCCGCCTGCTCGGCCGGGGTCGCGGGCAGTGCGGTCACCCCGCGGGCGGACCGCTCCGCGGCGCTCCAGGTACCCGGATCCTGCTGGACCGGGTCGGGCAGCTCCGGCCGGTCGGCGATGCCGGCGAGACCGGCGCCGATCACCGCGGCCAGTGCCAGGTACGGGTTGGCCGATGCGTCCGAGGTCTTGAGCTCGACGTTCGCGTGCCCGGCCCCGAGCAGGCCGGTGGCGGGCACCATCCGCAGCGCCGCCTCCCGGTTCTCGACGCCCCAGAACCGGTAGGCCGCCGCGAAGTGGCCGGGCCGGCGCCGGTGCACCGACGGCACGCTCGGCGCCGTCACCGCGGCCACCGCGTCGAGGTCGCGCAGCAGCCCGGCCAGCCAGGCAGCACCGTCCTCGGTCAGCCCGGCCGGCCCGGCACCGCCGGAGAGCAGGTTGACGCCGTCCCGGGCGACCGAGGTGTGCAGGTGCCAGCCGTTGCCCGCGGAGCCGGTCGAGGGCAGCGGCGCGAAGCTTGCCCGGAAACCGTGCGCGAGGGCGGCGGCACGGATCGTCTGCCGGGCCAGCAGCTGCCGGTCCGCCGCGGTCAGCGGGTCGGCCGCACCGATGCTCAGCTCCAGCTGCGCGGGGCCGTACTCGGCGTGCAGCTGGCCGATCGGGATGCCGTTGTCGTGCAGGTCGGCGAGCAGCCGGGTGACGAAGCCGTCCAGCCCCACCAGCGCGTCCGGCCCGTAGGCGGGGCCGGTGAAGGCCGGGATCGGCGGTTCGTGGTCGCCGTCGCGGTAGAGCGCGAACTCGATCTCGTAGCCGGCGAGCACCGACAAGCCCGCCTCGCCCGCCGCGGCCACCTGCCGTTCCAGGACGCCGCGCTGGTCGTAGGGCCACGGGGCGCCGTCGGCGGCGACGATCCGCCCGGGGCTCCAGGCGAGACCCGGACGTCCGGCGAGCGGGACGACTCCCTCGGGGCCTGCGGCCGGAACCAGCCGGACGTCGCCGGCGGGCGTCTCCAGACCCGGCGGTCCGAAGACGATCCCGTCCCGGGTGTCGAACACCGCGAACAGCGTCGTGACCCCGACTCCGCGGGCGGCGGCGTCGGGCAGCGCCGCGACCGGCACCGTGCGCGAGCGCAGGACACCGTTGTTGTCCGGCCACTGTTGTCCGGCCACCCGATGGTCACCCCGACCACGCCGAGATCGGCCAGCGCGCGGGCGCGGGCCTCGAACCCGGCCGTGTCCGAAGTGTCCGCCGTGTTCATGGTGGTCAGCCTACGACCGCGGGCGCCCCGCCGTCAGGGGGACAGCAGCGCCCAGAGCGGGAGCGCGACGAGCGCGACCGCGGCCACCCGGACCAGCCAGTGCACGGTGACCGGCAACGACGTGGGTGGCGCGGTGATCCGATCGATCCGGGCGTCCAGCGCGTCGGTGAACGACGACAGCGCGGCGGCCGGGGCCGATCCGCCGACGGCCTTCAGCGCGGTGGCCAGCTCCGTCGGGTCGCACAGCCGGCGGGCGACGTCGTCGGCCCGCATCTCGATCAGCCGGGCCACGGCGAGCTGGGCGGCCACCATCCCCCGGACGAACGGTGCCGTGGCACCCCAGGCGACGAACGGGAGCACCACCAGGTCGTGCCGCTCACGCAGGTGGGCCCGCTCGTGGGCGAGGACGGCGACCACTCCCGCGGTGTCCAGCGCGTCCAGCACTCCGGCCGACACCACCAGCCGGGAGCTGCGCCCCGGCAGGCAGTAGGCGACCGGGACGGGATGATCGAGCACCCGGGTCCCGGACGCGAACGGCCACGGTGTCGCGAGCACGTCGAGCAGGTCGCGGTGCCTGCGCCGGGCTCGCAGGGTGCGGACGGTCGTGATCACCAGCACCGACAGCAGCCGGGCCAGCACGCCGAGCGCGATCAGCAGGGCACCGACGTGCAGCGGATCGAGTGCCTCCGGGAAGTCGCCTGCGGCGATCGCGCCCGTCAGCACCGACGCCGCGGCCGGGAGGCTGTCGCCGAGCGGGGCGAGGCCGTAGGCGAGACCGGCGCCGAACAGCGAGATGCCGCCGCCGAGCCCGACCGCCTGCCACAGCAGCAGTGCTCCGACCGGATCGCGGGCGGGCCAGCGGGCGCGTGCGAGCATGCGGCTGACCGGCTCGGCGAGTATCAGGCCGAGCAGCCCGAGTCCCAGCGCGGTCAGCTCCATCGCGTCACATCGTGGCCGAGGGACCGCGATCCCGCTGAACGACCCCCCCTGTCCGGCGAGGTCACTCGCGGACCGGCAGGTCCACCCGTGTCCTCAGTCCAGCAGGTCCCTGAGCCGGGACCGCTCCTCCTCGGACATCGAACCGAGGAAGCGCGCGAGTGCCGCACCGCGGTCGGAGGCGTCGTCGAGCGCGTCGCTCATCAGCTCCGCCACGTGGTCCTCGCGGCTGGCGACCGGACGGTAGTGGTGCGCCCGGCCGTCCCGGATGCGGTGCACGAGCTGTTTGCGCTCCAGCCGCCCCAGCACGGTCAGCACCGTGGTGGTCGCCAGATCACGATCCGCGAGCTGATCCTGCACCTCACGCGCCGTCATGTCCCTGTCGGCCGCCCACAGGACATTCATGACCGCCCGCTCCAGCTCACCCAGACTCGTCACGGTGTCCATCGTACGCGAGCCTTTCTACGGTACGTAGAACGGATCCGGAACGATCGTCACATCCCCGCCGGGAGGCGCTCGCGCAGCGCGAGCCGGTAGGCAGCCCGGCCCAGCATCGCCCGTACCACAACCGGATGCAGCAACCGGACCAGCGCGAAGTAGGCCCGTCCGCGCAGCCCGTGCAGGGTGACGACGGTCGAGACGACCACCCGGTCCCCCTGGCACCACACCGACGCCCGGAAGTCCAGGTGTCGCTCGTCGGTGCCGAGCAGTACCTCGTCGCCGGTGCGCCCGACGGTGTCGAACGACCCCGCGCCACCGCGGGCGATGCCGACCAGCCCGACCAGCGCCTCACGCAGGCCCAGCAGGCCGACCACCCAGGCCGGCGGATCGCGGAACAGCGCGTCCGCCCAGACCTGGGGGTCGTCGGGCAGCCCCGGACGGGCCGGGATCGCGTAGGCGTCGGCGGCGTCGATCCGACCTGGTCCCGGACGGTCCCCCGCCGCCCGCCTACCTGCGGACGGTGATCGACGCCCTCACGTCCCCCGGCACCGGGTGAACCGGCGTCAGTGCACCTGCACCTGGTCGCCGACCTGCAACGTGTCGAAGTAGTGCCGGGCGTTCGCCTCGTCGAGCTTCACACAGCCCGCCGACGGCGTGTCCATCGCGCCCTGGTGGAACGCCACCCCGCCCTCGGCGAAGAACACCGAGTACGGCATCTGGGTGAGGTGCTCGCGGCTGGTCCACTTCTCGGCCTTCCACTGCACGCCGAAGGTGCCGCGCGGGGTCGGGTCCTGGGCGTCACCGGGGCGCATCGGCACCGGTCCGAAGGCGATCCGGCCGCTCTCGATCAACCAGGTCTGCCGGGTGGAGAGTTGCACGCAGGCCCGGGCGGACGACGTGCACGGGGTCCCGGCGACCAGCGGCCCGGTCGCGATCTGGGCCCGGGCCTCGGTCTGCGGGTCCGGCTCGGCGACGGCGACGCCGGTGATCACCGCGCCGGCCAGGACGATCATCGCGAGCACCGCGGCGCGCGCGCCGGTCCACCCGACACGCCGGACGCCTCGTCGCATTCCTCGGACCCTCCCGTCGGGCCGTCGGGCTCGCCGCCCGACGCATACGTCTGACCCCGGAGAGTAGTCGCAGGTGATCTTGAACGCCCCCGGAGCGGAGCGTTGGTCCGTTCGGCGGTACCGGAAGGTCGACAGACGGTCGTTCACTCCGCAACGACCCGGTGGACGGGCCGGGCGTCAGCGGCCCTGGAACACCGGGGTCCGCTTCTCCACCCGGGCCGCCCGGCCCTCGGCGATGTCGGACGCCGTCCAGCAGGCGGCGAACTCGGCCTGCAGGCCGGCGACGACGTCGTCGGCCGTCTGCCCGCCGCGACCGAAGGCGTTCGCGGTCCGCTTGTTGTAGGCCAGCGTCAGCGGGGCCATTGTCGCGATGTCGGCGGCCAGCGCCAGCGCCGCGTCCCGGTCCCCGAGGGTGTCGGCGAGCCCGCGTGCGTGCGCGGTCGCCGCGTCGACGGTCGCGCAGGCCAGCAGCAGGCTCCGCGCGGTACCGCCACCGGCGATCTGCACCAGCCGCTCGATCGTCCACGGGTCGACGGCCAGCCCGAGCCGCGCCGTCGGGAGCGCGAACACCGCCTCGGGAGCGGCGACCCGCAGGTCACAGGCCAGCGCGAGCTGCAGGCCGGCGCCGATCGCCGGGCCGGTGACGGCGGCGACCACCGGCACCGGCAGATCGGCGACCGCGTGCAGGGCCGCGTAGAGCGCCTCCAGGAACTCGTCGCCGTAGACCTCGCCGAAGTCGGCACCCGAGCAGAAGGCCGGCCCCTCGCCGGCGACGACGACCGCGCGGGCGCCGTCCGCGCGCACCTGCTCGGTCGCCTCGACCAGTTGCCGGCAGGTGGCGATGTCCAGGGCGTTGCGGCGTTCGGGCCGGTGCAGCTCGATCAGCCCGACGCCGTCGGCGGTGTTCACGGTGATCACCGCCGGAGCCTAACCCGGGCCGGCGCGGGCTCGGTCCACTCGCCACCACACAGCTCCCGGGCCAGTCCGACGGCGAGCTGGTCGATCCGGCGCAGCAGCCGGGCCGCGGCGAGCCGGCGGCGCCGGTCCCCCGGCGTGACACCGCCGGGGTCCCAGCCCGCGGTGTCCGCCGGACCGCCGAGCCCGGGCAGCGCCGACGGCCCGATGGGCGGGGTGACCGGAGCAGCCGGGCCGGTCGAGGTGGTCGTATCGGCCGAGGTCGCCGGGGTGGGCCGGGTTGCCGGGGTTGGCCGGGCCGCTGGGGCCGGCTGGGTTTCCGCGTCGATCGGCGTTGCGGCGTCCGCCTCGGCGGCGTCGATCAGATCCTCCGCCGAGACCACGCCGTAGTCGGCGGGCTCCGCGCCCGTACCGAACTCCCGGCGAGCCGGCGGACCCCAGCCGTCGTTCAGGATCCGACGCAGACCGTCCAGGTTGTCCAGCACCCGCGCGGTCGCGGGTTCCAGGGTGGCCGCCCATCCCGGCACGTGGGCGGTGACCGCCTGCGCGGCGAGCAGCCGGGTGTAGTGGTCCAGCGCGCCGATCACCCGCACCGTGTGGTGCACCCCGCGGCGCAGCGGACGGCGGGAGATCGGATGCTCCAGCGGCCGGGCCCGTTCGCGGACGTCGGCCACCGCTGCATCCACCGCGCGGGCCTTCGCCGGCGGGTCCCCCGCGCCGGGGCGGCCCAGCGCCCGGTCCACCGAGACCCGCAACGACTCCGCCACCGCACTCAGTGCGCCGTCCAGGGCCTCGGCGAACGCCGTCCGGGAGCGCGTCGGCAGCACCAGGTAGGCGGCGAGCATCCCGAGTGCGCCGCCGACCACGGTCTCCTCCACGCGCAGCACCATCGTCTGCACGCTGAACTGGCCGATCACGCCGTAGAGCAGGGCGAGCACCGTGGTGATCCAGAACGCCATCATCACCTGGGACACCCGCACCAGGTACAGCGCGAGGAAGACGCAGACGAACAGCAGCACCAGGCTGACGACCACGTTCCCGGCGACCAGCAACGCCAGCAGCATCCCGGCCACGACGCCGCCGATCGTCCCGACCGCGCGGGCCCAGCCGCGGCTGAGCACGTCACCGCGGCTGACCGCCCCGGCGAACACGATGAAGGCCGCGATCACCGCCCAGTACCAGCGGTCCGGGGAGATCGCCTCGCCCACGACGATCGCCAGGCTCGTCGCCACCCCGACCTGCAGTGCCTGCCGGGTGTACAACCCGATCCCACCGCCCGGACGCCCGGTGTCGGTGTCCGCCGCGGACACCCCGGATTCCGCAGACGCCCCGGACGTCACAGACGCCACGGGGAGCTCGGCCTCCTCGGAGGGCTCGGCCTCCTCGGAGGGCTCGGGCCGATCGGTGTCCGCACGGCGCTCGGCGATCCGGCGCTGCGCCTGCTCGACGGTGGTCTGCATCGCGTCCGCCAGCCGCCCCACCGCGAACGCGATCCGCTGTTCCCGGGCACTGCCACCGGTCCCCGCCGGGCGCCCGGCGATCTCGGCCACCGAGTTCCGCGCGGACCGGTACAGGCTCGCCGCCATCGGCCGCGGTGTCCCGACGGCGGTCGCCGCGGCCAGCCCCCGGATCCCGGCGACGAGCGCCTCCCGGTCGTCGTCCGGCATCGGGTCGTGATGCTCCACCGAGCGCCGGACCGACATCGCGACCCGCTCGGCCGCCAGCTCCGAGTCGACGACCCACTGCCGCAGGCCGGCCAGCTCGGTCTCGGCACCCTCCGGCCCACCGGGGCGGGCCCCGCCGGGCAGCCGCCCCGGGCGGTGCGCCGCCGGATCGTCGTCGGCCTCGTCCAGCCGGTCGGCGACCAGCAGCGCGGTCTCGTTCACCCGGGCCTGTGCCCGCAGCACCGGCCGCAGATCGATCGATCCGGACGGCGCCTGCAGCGCCTCGCCGGCGGCGAGCATCAGCACGTGCAGCCGGGCCTCGAACGCGCGGACCAGCGCGTCGATCACGTTCTCCACCCGCCGGGTGAACACCACGCAGCGCAGCAGGAACGTGCTCCCGATACCGATCACCACACCGACCAGCAGGAACGGGAGATCGGCCGGGACCGCCCGCAGGAACAGCACGAAGAAGTACGGCATGAACGCGGCCATGCCGAGCGCCGTGCCGCGCGGCCCGTACCGCCGGAGCGCGACGGCGACCACCATCACCAGCACGAACACCACGTCGGCGGCGATCGGGTACGGGCTCAGCAGCACCGCCACCGTGGCCGATCCGGCGGCGGGCAGCGCCATCAGCGCGGTGGTCACCCGGCGCCGGGGCAGGGTCGGCTCGTTCACCGCGAGATTGCTGACCATCGCCAGCACCACCGCGAAGAGCAGCGTCGTCACCGGGCGGCCGGTGAGCACCCGTACGACCTCGGCCACCGCCGCGGCCACGATCATGGCGGCGGTCGCGACCGCCGCCATGTGCAGCCGGGTCCGGCCCGGGTCGACGGCGGCGGCCCGGGACCTCAGCTCACCCCACCACGTCCTCACGCGGCGAGTCTGGCACGCACCCCACCGGCTCGGTGCCGGGGTGAAACGATCAGCCGTTCGCGGACGCCGCGGCGGTCTCCGCCGGGGCGGGCTCCGTCACCGGCGGCGCCACCGGGACGCCGATCACGTCACCGGTCGCCGCGGCCATCGCGCGCATGCCCTGCGAGTTCGGGTGCACCGGAGCGGCCGGCGAGGTCGGGACGAGCCCCTCCACCCACTTCACACCGGGAAGCTGGCAGATGTCGTGCCCGATGGTCGGGGTGTAGGTGTCGACGTAGTCGATACCCGCGTCGGCGGCCTGCTCGGCGAGCATCTCGTTCAGCCGCTTCTGGGTGTCCCGCAGGTAGGCGGTGTCACCCGCGCTGAACGGCGCGACCGGGTAACAGCCGGGACCGGTGTCCGGGAGGATCGACGGGTAGCCGACGAGCGCGACCCGCGCGGCGGGCGACCGCTCCCGGATCCCGGCCAGCACGTCCTCGACCTTGCCCGCGGCGTCGTCGATCCGCTCCGCCAGCTCGTCCTCGCCGCCCGCGGTGAAGAAGTCCCGGCAGGCGGCACCCAGCAGGTTCGTCGACGACCGGGTCGTGCACTCCGAGATGATCGAGCCGAAGCCGATGTCGTTGCCGCCGATGGTCAGCGTGACCAGCGACTCGGTGCCGTCCAGCGCGTCGAGCTGCGGCGGGTTGGGGCCGAGCTTGACCGCCTGCGGGGCGGTCATGTCCTCGGTCGTCGCACCGCTGCAGGAGACGTCGGTGAAGTTCGTGAAGCCCGCCGAGCGGGCCAGCACGGCCGGGTAGTTGCGGGTGGAGCGCAGGCAGCCCGCCGGGTCCCCGGTCTGCACCGGAACCAGCGGCCCGGCCGCGTAGGAGTCGCCCAGCGCCACGTAGCGCCCGATCGGCGCGCTGTCGAGGTTGCGCGCGGACAGCGTCGTCTCGGCGAACGTCGTCGGCGCGTCGGCCTGGGCCGGCGCGAGGGCGCTCATCCCCGCGGTGGTCAGCAGGGTCATGCTCGCGACGGCGAGCCACCGGGCGGGACGGGGACGGCGCACGGGCTCTGAGACCTCCGGTCGGCGGCGGCCGGTGACACTCACCGGTCCTGATCCGACCAACGAGGGCGGACACCCCGGGTTACGACCCGATCGGCGGTGTGTGACGGGCACCGGCATCCCGGCACCCGTCACACACCGTCACCGGAACGTCAGCCGGTCGTCCGGCGCAGCGAGAGCGGTGCGACGAGCCGGTGCCGCAACGACACCTCGTCCCACAGCTCGGGCCGAGCCGGCATCTGCGCCAGCCGGGTCGCGGCGACCTCGCCCGGGTCGGCCATGTGCTCCCGGACACCGGCCAGGAAGGCCCACTCGTGCTCCTCGCAGCCGATGTAGACGCCACGACCGCCGGTCGCCCCGAACACCGTGTGGAAGCGCTGCCACGCCGAGCGCAGCGTCGCGTCCCGCCACACCGCCGGGCTGCCCGCCTGGAAGACCAGCACCCCGCCCGCGGTGAGCCGGTCCGCGCAGGCCTGCACGAACGACTCCTCGTACAGCCGGTTGATCTGCGCCTCGGGCTCGTCGGGCCGCTCGTCGGGCAGGTCGACCAGGATCAGGTCCCACTGCTCGGTGGAGTCCAGCACGAACCGGCGGCCGTCGCCGTAGGTGAGATGCACCGGGCCGGCACCGCGCTCGGCGGCGGCCAGCGATTCCGGGGTGTAGCCGTAGGGCAGGTGCTCGGCGCAGATCCGGACGGCCTCGGTGTCGATGTCGACGTGATCGACCCGGGTCGCGCCGGCGGCGACCGCGAGCTCCGAGGCGACGCCCTCGGACGAGCCGACGATCAGCACCCGCTCCAGCTTCCGGGCGAGCAGCGCACCCGGCCAGAACAGCGCCTCGTGGTAGGTGAGCTGGGTGTGCTCGGTGGACTGCCGCTCGTCGTCGCAGAACAGGGTGACACCGTGCGCGGTGTCGGCGACGACCACCTTCTGGAACCCGGTGTGCGCGACGTGGTGCACCCGGCCGAGCTCCCAGCGCCGGGTGAGCCCTGCGGCGATCGGCTCGGTGATCGTGCGCGGCGCCCCGCCCCGGTCGACGACCTGCAGTGCCGTGTCCGTCGCACCGACCCGCTCGGCCAGCCGCCGCACGGCGGCCACCGGATCGGCGCTCTCCCCGCAGGTGAACACGTCGACGTGCATCCCGCCGTGCTCCGGCCAGGTGTGGATCGAGGCGTGCGACTCGGCCAGCACCGCGACCACGGTTGCGCCCTGTGGCTCGAACCGCTCGGTGACGATCTGGCGGACCTGCGCACCGGACTCGGTCAGCGCGGCCGCCAGGTCGCTGCGGAGCCGGTCGACGTCGTCCAGCACGGCCGGAGCGATCCCGCCCAGCTCGGCCAGCACGTGTCTGCCCACCGGGGACGACGTGCTCGGGAGCGCGGGATCGCCGGAGCCGTCGAGAACGGCGCTCGGATGGAGCTCCCCGGCCGCAGTGGACGGCACGGGCGGGGTCAGCGAGGTGGAGAGTGACACGTCCGGACACGCTAACCGGGATGTGGGATCGACGCCCCCTCCGCGCGCCGGGTGGTGGCGCGGCTCATGGCCGATCGGCGACGACCACCCGGAGCGGACCGAAGCCGTTGAACCCGACGGAGGCGTAGCTGGAGGTGTACGCCCCGGTGCCGAGCAGATCGAGCACGTCGCCTGCGGCCAGGTCCAGCGGCAGCGCGACCGGGGTCCGCCGGTAGATCACGTCGTCGCCGTCGCAGGTGGGTCCGGCCAGCACGGCGGGCCCCGGCGGGCCGGACCGGTCCGGCACCCGGATCGGGTATCCGACGGCCTCCCCCTCGGTCTCGGCGAGCCCCTGATAGCGCCCGACGTCGAGGTAGACCCACCGGCGGTGGTCCACCCCCGGCCGCCGGGACACCCGCAGCACCGTCGCCCGCAACACCCCGGCCGGCGCTGCGAGCGCACGCCCGGGCTCCAGGAACAGGGTGACGTCGTCGACCCGGCCCGCGGTGACCGCGGCATCCACCGCCTCGCGCACGGCGGCGGCGAACACCTCCGGCCCGGGCACCGCGGACCGGTAGGCGACCGGCCAGCCCCCGCCCAGGTCCAGCTCCGGCCGGCGCAGCCCGGCCCGCCCGGCGACCGCCAGCGCCGTCCCGACCGCGTCCGCGTAGGTCTGCGGCCGGACCTGCTGGGAGCCGGCGTGGAAGGTGACGCCCGCGGCGACCAGGCCCCGCTCCCGGATCCGGTGCAGCAGCCCGACGGCCTCGCCGGGCAGCGCACCGAACTTGCCGTGGAACGGGGTCGCCGAGCCGCTGTCGTCGACGATCAGCCGGACCTGCACGCGGGCACCGGGCACCTCGGCGGCGAGCGCATCGACGTCCTCGGCGCTGTCGGTGACGAACCGCCGGATCCCGTCCGCGGCGGCGCGGGCCGCCGCGCCGGGGCCGCGCACCGGGTTGCCGTGCTGCAGGGTGGCCGGATCGGCGCCGGCGGCCAGGCAGAGCGCGATCTCCTGCTGGGAGGCGACGTCGAAGCCCGCGCCATCGGCGACCAGCGCCCGCAGCACGGCGGGCTCCGGGCAGGCCTTCACCGCGTACAGGATCGTGGCCCCGCCGAAAGCCGTGCGCAGCAGGCGATGGCGTTCCCGCACGACATCGGGGTCCAGTGCGAGGTACGGCGTCGGGTGGCGCTGCGCGAGCACCTTCTGCAGTCCGGGTGAGAGCACGCGGAGATGGTCCCCCACCGTAGGTTGGGACCCGTGACCGCACCGAAGCAGCAACGCCGTGCCCGGAAGATCGCGATGACCCCGGAGGAGGTCACCACGTTCCTGGACGAGCAGCGGACCTGCCGGGTCGCGACGAACGGCACGGACGGGCCGCACGCGACCCCGCTCTGGTACCTCTGGGACGGTGAGGCGCTCTGGCTGACCTCGCTGTCCCGCTCCCAGCGCTGGACCGACCTGGCCGCCGATCCGCGGATCGCGGCCGTCGTCGACGCCGGGCACGACTACGGCGAGCTGCGCGGGGTCGAGCTGCGCGGAACGGTCGAGGTGGTCGGCGAGGTGCCGCGCACCGGCGAGCCGCATCCCGGGCTGGAGCGGGTGGAGCAGGCGTTCGCCGACCGCTACACCGGCGGCCACGTCGTGATCGACGGCCGGCACGCCTGGCTCCGGCTCCGCCCGGAGAAGATCACCAGCTGGGACTTCCGCAAGCTCGGCTCGGGCTGAACCCGCTCACGGCCGCCCGGTCACCAGTGGCCAGAGCCCGTCGGCGCCGGCCCGCAGGGCCAGCTCGCCGACCCGGTCGTTCCAGTACGCCTCGTTGCCGTCCTCGTCCCGCCAGGCCCACAGCCGGGTGCTGACCAGTCGCAGGTCGTGCTCACGGGTGAAGCCGATCGCGCCGTGCACCTGGTGCGCGATCCGCGCGACGGCGGTGGCTGCCTCCCCGCACCGGGACTTCGCGGCGGCGACCGCGAACACCGTCGCCGGATCGGCGAAGCCCGCGGTCCGCGCGGTACGGGCGGCCGCGGCGGACGACGCGGCGGCCGCGGCGACCTCCGAGCCGGCCTCGGCGAGCATCTGCTGGACGGCCTGGAAGCGCGCGATCGGACGGCCGAACTGCTGCCGCTCCCCCGCGTAGCCGATCGACCGGGCGAGTGCCCCGCGGGCGGCCCCGGCCAGCAGCAGCGACCGGGCGAGCGCGGCGCGCAGCGCCAGCTCCTCGGCGGCACCCGCCGGGGCGGCCCCGCTCGCGACCGGCGTGACGCCGGTGAAGGTCAGGGTGTCCCGGGGCTCCTCGGCGATGTTGGCGCCCTCGGTCACCGCGGCGTCCGCGGTGTCCAGCACCAGCACCCGGTCACCGTCGAGCAGCACGACGGCGACCAGTGCCCGGCCCCACGGCACCCGCGCCAGCTCCACCGACACGGTGTCGCCGGCACCCGCGGCGGCCGATCCGGTCACCGCGACCGACGGCCCGTCCGGCGCCGCCAGATCGGCCGCCCGGGCCAGCCAGCCGCCGAGCAGGTCGGTCTCGGCGAGCGGGACCCGGGCCGCCCAGGCGCCCGCCGCCTCCAGCAGCACGGCCGAGTCCTCCAGGGTGCCGCCCACCTCGGGATCGGTGAGCGTGGTCAGCCCGGACTCCGCGCAGGCCTTCCAGGCGGCGGTGTCGAGACCCGTCGCGCCCTTGTCGTAGGACGCCGCGAAGATCGACTCGGCGAGTTCTGCGAGCTCGGCGTTGCGGGCCATCAGCGCAGTCCCATCCCCCGCGCGACGATGCCGCGCAGGACCTCGTTGGTGCCGCCGCGCAGCGTGAAGCCGGGGGCGTGCAGCACGGCGTCGGCGAGCAGCCGGGCGAACCCGCTCTCCGCACCCGGATCCGGTGGGGTGTCCACCAGCAGCCGGGCCGCGTCGACGATCTCGTTCTCGTAGCGGGTGCCGAGGTCCTTGACCAGCGCGGCGGCCAGCTCCGGGGCCGCACCGGACTCCAGCGCCCCGGCGACCGCGAGCGACATGGCGCGCAGCGTCCACACCCGGGAGACCAGCGAGCCGATCCGGCGCCGGGTGCCCGGGTCCACCGCACCGGCCGCGGTCAGCTCCCCGACCAGCGCCGCGAGCAGCGGATAGGTGGACAGGAACCGCTCCGGGCCGGACCGCTCGAACGCGAGCTCGCCGGTCACCTGTGCCCAGCCGTTGCCCAGCTCACCGAAGACCCGAGAATCCGGGATGAAGACCTTGTCGAACACCACCTCGTTGAAGTGGTGCGCGCCGGTGAGCAGCGGGATCGGCCGGATCTCGACGCCGGGCCGGTCCAGCTCGACCAGGAACTGGGACAGCCCGGCGTGCCGGTGCGCGTCGTCGCGCGGTTCGGTCCGGACCAGCGCGAAGAAGGCGTGCGCATGGTGCGCGCCCGAGGTCCACACCTTCGTGCCGGACAGCTCCCAGCCGCCGTCGACCCGGGTCGCCCTGGTCCGGACCGACGCCAGGTCGGAACCGGAGTCCGGTTCCGACATCCCGATCCCGAAGTAGATCTCGCCGCGGGCGATCCCGGGCAGGAACGCCTGCCGCTGCTCCTCGGTGCCGTGCCGCAGCAGCGACGGGCCGATCTGCCGGTCGGCGATCCAGTGCGCGGCCACCGGCGCGCCGGCCGCCAGCAGCTCCTCGGTCACGACGTAGCGCTCCAGCGCGCCACGCCCGTGCCCGCCGTACTCCGGGGGGATGGTCATGCCCAGCCAGCCGCGCTCGCCCAGCCGCTTCGAGAAACCCTCGTCCCAGCCGGAGAGCCACACGTCGGCCCGGGGGGTCCACGCCCCGGCGGCCCGCTCGGCTGCCAGGAACGCCCGGACCTCCGCCCGGAGCCCGGCCAGGCTCTCCGGTAGATCGACCGGTTCGGGGACGAGTTCGGGCAACCGGGTCAGCGTCGTCGATGCTCCTGCCACGGGGGCCATGATGGCCTTCCGGTGATCCCCGCCGCGCCTGTCTATGGGACGACTCACCGGGGTACCTTGCGGCCATGACGACCACTGCGGACGAGCGCAAGGTTCTGGAGGCCGTCCCGACCGGACTGTTCATCGGCGGGACGTGGCGATCGGCGGAGAACGGAGCGACCGCCACCGTCGAGGATCCGTCCACCGGTGAGGTGCTGACCGAGGTCGCCGACGCCTCCCCGGCAGACGGGATGGACGCACTCGCGGCGGCGCACGCCGCCCAGCCCGGGATCGCTGCGCTCCCGCCCCGGCAGCGCAGCGAGATCCTCTACCGCGCCTACCAGCTGCTGCACGAGCGGGCCGACGACCTGGCCATGCTGATGACGCTGGAGATGGGCAAGCCGCTCGCCGAGGCGAAGGGCGAGGTCGTCTACGCCTCGGAGTTCCTGCGCTGGTTCGCCGAGGAGGCCGTCCGGATCGACGGCGGCTACCAGGTCGCGCCGAACGGCCTGACCCGCTTCCTGACGATCCGCCAGCCGGTCGGCGTGTGCGTGTTCGTGACGCCGTGGAACTTCCCGCTCGCGATGGGCACCCGCAAGATCGCGCCGGCGATCGCCGCCGGCTGCGCGTCGATCATCAAGCCCGCGCCGCAGACACCGCTGACCATGCTGGCGTTCGCCCAGGTGCTCGCCGACGCCGGGCTGCCCGACGGGGCGCTGAACGTCATCAACGCGACCGACGCGGGTGCGGTGATGGAGCCGATCATCCGCGACGGGCGGGCCCGGAAGATCTCCTTCACCGGGTCGACGCCGGTCGGCAAGAAGCTCCTGGAGCAGGCCGCGGACAAGGTGCTGCGCAGCTCGCTGGAGCTCGGCGGCAACGCGTCGTTCATCGTGCTCGACGACGCCGACGTGGACGCCGCGATCGAGGGCGCGATGGTCGCGAAGATGCGGAACATGGGCGAGGCGTGCACCGCCGCGAACCGCTTCTACGTCCAGCGCGGCGTGGTCGAGGAGTTCACCGCGAAGCTCGCCGAGCGGATGGGTGCGCTGAAGGTCGGCCGGGGCACCGAGGAGGGCGTGAACGTCGGCCCGCTGATCGACGCGAAGGGCCGGGACAAGGTCACCGACCTGGTTGCCGATGCGGTCGCGAACGGCGCGAGTGTCGCCATCGGCGGCACCGCGCACGACGGCCCCGGCTACTTCTACCCGCCGACCGTGCTCACCGACGTCCCGGCGGACTCCCGGCTCAACCACGAGGAGATCTTCGGCCCGGTCGCGCCGATCACCGTGGTGGACAGCGAGTCCGAGGCGCTCGACGCGGCCAACGCGACCGAGTTCGGGCTGGTCAACTACGTGTACACCCGGGACCTGAACCGGGCGCTGCGGATCGCCGAGAACCTGGAGAGCGGCATGATCGGCCTGAACACCGGGCTGGTGTCGAACCCGGCGGCCCCGTTCGGTGGGGTGAAGGAGTCCGGTCTCGGCCGTGAGGGCGGCAACGTCGGGATCGACGAGTTCCTGGAGACCAAGTACGTCGCGATCGGCTTCAGCGGCTGAGGATCGCCGGCCACGAGCACGACAACGACGACGGGGCCCGGTGCCGATCGGCACCGGGCCCCGTCGTCGTCTCAGGTCCTCCGGCAGGTCAGGGCGCCGGTGGCGGATCGGCCGCCGGCGGTGCCGCGGGATCGGCCGCCGGCGGTGCCGCCGGATCGACCGGAGCCTCACCCGGGCCCGCTCCACCGGTCGCCGCGTCCGCCGGCGTCGTCAGCTCCGCCTCACCGTTTATCAGCAGATCGACCAGCGTCACGCCACCGTTGAAGGTCAGCATCACGACCAGCACGACCACCGATCCGGCCACCGCAGCGGTCAGACCGCGCTGGGCGGAGCCGGCCGTGGTCAGCCGCCCACGGTTGCTCTCGACCACCCAGGCGCGGGCCGCGAACAGCGCCAGCATCACGCCGAACACGATCCAGGTCAGGACGAATCCGTTCACGGTGCGGGCACCCCCTCCGCGCCCGGCGCGGGCTCCGGCGCCGGAGCGCCGGGGACCGGGGCCGGCGCGTTGCGGACCAGGATCGCGTTGAAGCCGTTCTCGTAGGTCGCGCGGTACTGGCCGGACGCGATCAACTGCTCGCGGATCGCGAGCGTCCAGCCCTCCGGCTGGTCGTTCAGCACGGTGCCCTGCTTCTCGATCGACTGGTAGAAGAGCAGCGTGTCCGGCTGGACCAGGTCGATGCACCGGAACGGGTCGGCCGCCAGGATCGCGCAACCGTCACCGCCGGAGGCCATGTTGTTGTGCTCCCCGACGCCTTCGACGGCGTACGGGCCGACCGTCGCGAGCGGTTGCACCGTGGAGCCCGGTGGCGCCTCGGCGTAGGCCTGGCGGGTCATCTCGACGTCCTGCGTGGTGACGTCGAGATAGGCGTCGTTGCCGCCGCGGATCAGGATCAGCAGCGGGAACAGCAGCAGCATCGCGCCCGCGAACAGGTACTCCCGCTTGCGGTTCACCCGGGCGAACGCGCGCAGCGCGTCCACCGACAGGATCGTCAGGATCGGCAGCCCGTAGAGGATGACGCGGAACAGCAGCTCGCCGCCGTAGCTCTGCACGACGGCCATCGCCATCGGGATGCCGGCCAGCGCGATCGGCACCAGGTCGCGGCGCCGCTTCCAGTACACCCAGGCACCGGCGATCGCGAGCAGCCAGGTCAGGCCCGGCATGATCGCGCGCAGCAGCTTGACCGCCAGCTGCCCCTGGTCACCCTGCAGCCGCTCGAAGAAGCCCGCCTCGATCGCGCCGGCGTCGCCGGACGCCCCGGTGATCATGGTGATCTGGGTGAGCCAGAAGTCCCGGGCCGAGATGAGCACGAACACGATGACCGCGAACGTCGCGACGGTCACCAGGCCACGGCCGCGGAACCGGCCGACGATCGCGAGCACCACCAGCTGGCCGATGATCGCGAACGGGGTGAGCTGGTGCGTCGGGGCCAGCGCGATGAGGCACAGCGACGCGCAGAAGTAGATCAGCAGCAGCTGCCTCGCCGGCAGCGTCGGCGCGTTCGGCGGAGTCATCGCGCTGACCAGCCAGCGTCGCCACCGGGGCAGCGGAGGTGCCCCCCGATGTGGCCGTGGCCAGACCGAGCCTCCCGCGTTGTCGACCCGGCGGGTCGCCAGCGGACCGAGCGCGAAGGTCAGCACGGTCAGCATCAGCACGATCGCGGTGGCCTGCGGGGAGAAGTAGTCCTGCTCGATCCAGTTCAGGCCGACGAACAGCCAGGCCGCCACCCACGGTGCGCGGGTGCCGCCCAGCATCGAGCGGGCGAGCGCATAGACGCCGATCGCCCACACCGCGACGACCGCGGGCGGGTACCAGCGCAGGATCACGTCGAGCTGGTCGGCGCCGGCGGCGTCCCGGAACCAGGCCCACTGGGCGAAGAACGCCGGCCAGTAGAACCGGGCGTCCACGCCGGTCGGCGGCACGCCGTTGCCCGCGACCGCATCGACGAAGCCGGAGATCAGCCAGGCGGTGGTGAACCGGGCCTGCGGCTGGACGACCGAGGGCATACCGGTCGAGCACAGGATCAGGACACCGGTCGCCGCGCCGAGCATCGGGATCCGCGGGCGGGGCGACCAGAGCTCGACCACGCAGCAGGCCACCGCGAGGGCGACCGCCAGCCAGCCGAACGGGCTGAGCACCGCGGCCAGGCCCCAGCCGTCCATGTCGGAGAGGTCGGTGGTGGCTGCGGCCAGCGGAAGCAGCAGCACCGCGAGGATCGCGAGCACGGGAGCGCCCCAGACCCACAGCGGGGACAGCGGTTCCGTGGGTCCCGGCGCCGGGGGCGGCGGGGGCGGGGGGCCGTCACCGGCGGGGCGTGGCACCGGGCCGCGGACCGCCGTCGTCGGCGAGTCGGGTCCGGGTGCGCGCAGGTGCTGGGTCCGCTCGCTCGGGCTCGCCTCGGCGGGCCGGGCCGACGCGGCCACGGCCGCGTCGGCTCCCGTGTCCCGGGACCGGGCGGACGGGTCGGGTTCGCCCGTCCGGCGGGTCTCCGACGTCACGACTTCACCTCCGAGGTGCTCCGGCGGTTCCACGCCGGTACGAATCTGAGCGCGAGGGCGCACAGTAGCTGCGCACCGACGTATCCCAGGACCACCGGCAGCATCATCATGCTGACGGACGTGGTCGCCGGGTCGGGCAGCGGGACCAGTCCGGCGAACACGACGACCATGCCGGTGTTCAACAGCTGGATCTTCGCGTAGCCCATGCCGTCGCCGTCGGCCTGCCTGCGGGCCAGCTCGAACACGACGATCAGCCGGAAGAGCAGGCCGACCATCAGCACGGCCAGCGCCGGGGCTCCCTCGGCGTAGCCCTGGCCGAGCAGCGAGAGCACCGGGTAGCCGAGCGCGGCACCCAGTGCGAGGACCGGGACGAACAGGATGATCATCCGGCGGCGGGCGAGCCGGGCGAATTCCTCGGCCCGGTGCGGCTCGCGGGCGGTCTGCACGGCCAGCGAGTTCGTGAAGAACGTCGCGGCCAGGTCGATCACGGTGACGGCCTGCCAGCAGATGAAGAAGACCGCGCCGACCTCGTTGCCCATCCGGATGTTCGCGAACAGCGGCACCTGGTTGTAGAGCAGCGCGTTGCCGCACTGGGCCAGGGCGGTCGGCGCGAGGAACGCGATCGCCTCGGCCCGGCTCGGGACGATCCCCGGGCCGCCGGACGCGGCGAAGCGCCGGGTCATGTACCAGAGCATCGCGGTGCCCGCGGCCACCCACAGCACCACCGGGATCGCCCAGGACAGCACCATCGCCTGCGAGTGCAGGGAGGCGCCGAACGCGAGCAGCAGCACGATCCGGATGACCGCGAACGTGCCGTTGCGCCAGACCGCGACCCACGGTTTCCCGATTGCGACCATCACGAAGTCGTGTACGACGAACACGCCCCATCCGGCACAGGTGAGCACCAGCACCAGCAGGCCGAGCCCGATGCTCCCGCCGCCCGCGGTCTCCGCGATCCGCGGCACGATGACGCCGTAGACCAGGCCGATCAGCCCGGACAGCGGCATGATGAGCAGCAGCGCCCCGAAGGTCAGCCGGACCGACTTGCGCCCGGCGCCGGGCAGCCAGCGCATCAGGCCCAGGCCGAGGTTGAGCTGCGCCATCCCGCCGATCAGCTGGAACGCGGAGACGAACTCCGATGCCCGGCCGACCTCGGCCTGCGGCATGATCCGCGCGGCGATCAGTACGCCGAGCAGACCGGCGACCGAGCCGAACGCCGAGCACAGGGTCAGCGCGATCCCGTCGCCGATCCCGCCGTTGCGGGAGTGCCTGCTGCCCCCACCGTCGTCGTCGTCGCCACCGCCGGGACCGTCGCCGGGGCCGTCGGAGGGCGGCGGGGGCGGGTTCTCCCCCGGGCCGCGCAGGCCGACGATCGGCAGGTACTCGGTGCGCTGCTCGGCCAGGTGGCGCGAGCGCGCGCGGGCGTGTGCGATCTCCAGCCGCTGGGTGGGCGCATCCGGGCCGGTACCCGGTTCCAGCGGTGCGCCGGGCCCCGGATCGCGGCCGGTGAGCGGAGCGGTGGGAGCCGAGGAGGGCAGCGCGGCCGTCTCCGGATCGGCGTAGGGGTCGCGGGTGTCGACGCCGGACCGGGTGCGGCGGGCGGGCAGCGCCCGGGTCCCGTCGCCGTCCGGCGCCTGCGGGCCGGGGGGCTGGCCGGGACCGGGGGCGCCCGCATCACGGCGGGTGCGCGCCGGCCCGACCGGCTTCACTGTGCGACCACCGCGTGCCGGAGCAGGAACGGGACGCTGATCAGGGTGACGAGGAACAGGGCCACACTCGGGTACCAGAGCCCGAGGCTCACCATGAGCTGGCCACCGATCAGGGTGACCGCGGTGCCGACGCCGAGGGTCAGCAGCCACACGTGTGCCGCGGGTGCCCGGCGCAGGAAGCCTGCCGCGGCCCAGCCCGGGCCGAGCAGCAGGAAGCCCATCGTGATGAGCAGCCGGAACTCGCCGAGCGCGCCGCCGCTGACGTCCAGCAGGTTCAGCACGCAGGCGATGACGCCGGCGAGCACCAACAGGATCGCCACGTAACGACGCGCGGTCCTCGCCCGGGTCAGCTCTGCTGCGGACGGCACGCTCACCGCGGTACTCCCCTTCTTCCGATCACCGGCGCCCGTCCGATCGGACGGGCGCCGGTGGCTGTCTCGGCGACCCCGAGGGTCGCGGTAGGTCCGTCAGGACGCCTCTTCACCCCATGCGTACCGCACGCCGACCTGCTCGGGACGGCCGGTCCCGTCCTGCGCGGAGGCGGTGGCGGCGCGCGCGGACCCGGCGCCGGCGGCGGCGCCACCGACCTCCTGACCACGGCGGTCGCGACCGGCCGGCTGCGGGGCCTGCTGCGGCCGGTACGGCGGAACGGCCGGCGCCTCGCCGGCCGGACGGCGCGGAGCCGGGCGCGAACGCTCCACCGGAGCGGTGGACGGGCTGCTCCCGGAGACGGACGGTGCCGGGTTGATCCCGCCCGTCCGGTTCACCGGGTGCCCGGCGGGGGCGACGACGGCGGCCGGGGCCGGGGTGCTCGCCTGGTCCTCGCGGGAGGCCCTGCGGCGCTCGGCCGCGAGGGTGCGCAGCACCCGGGTGCCGTCGGCGAAGGTGCGCAGGTTCGTCTCGCCGAACATCCGCTCCCGCTCCACCGACGGCACCTCGGAGATGCCGAACCCGGCAGCGGCGACCCGGCAGTTCAGGAGAGTCTCGATCTCGAACCCGTCGCCCCAGTACATCCCGCCGTCGGGATGCGGCGGCATGTCCACCGCGGGCAGGTCCAGCACCGGCAGGATGTCGGCCCAGAACGCGTTGTAGCCGTAGCAGAGGTCGGTGTACCGGGTGCCGAACAGCGTGTTGGCGACCAGGTTCAGCCCGGCGTTGCCGCTCTTGCGCAGCAGCGTGATGTCGTCGCTGCCGCCCCCCTTGGTGAAACGGCTGCCCTTGGCGAAGTCGGCCCCCTCGACCAGCGCCTGGACGAACCGCGGGATCTCCTGTGGGTCGGCCGAGCCGTCGGCGTCGAACATGACCAGCACGTCCCCCGTCGCGGCGGCGAAACCACAGGCCATCGCGTTGCCCTTGCCCTTGCGGGTCTGGCGCACGATCCGCACGCCGGGCAGCACGCGCTGCGCAGTCTCGATGGTGCCGTCCTTCGAGTTGCCGTCGACGACGATCACCTCGTGCACGGCCGGGCGCACCGCGGCGACTGCCGGCAGCACGACTTCCAGGTTCCGTGCCTCGTTTCGTGTCGGTACGATCACCGACACTCTGGGTTCGCTCGGACGACGTGGTCCGTGGTCAGGGCGCTGGTTCACCGGTCTCTCCCCCGAATTGATCGGTACTGGGCGCACGCGGATGGCGAGCTCGCTCTCTGTGCCCGGCGGCGACGACGGCGCCGGATCTTGTCGCCCCCACAACGGGGGGCATACGGCTTATCTCCGGCGCCGACGCTCGCGTTACGTGACCTCGGCCGCATCGGGTATCACCCGACCGGAGCAACCCCTTGCTGGTATAGCCGGTTTCGCAGCTGCCCAGCCACGCGAGCACTGCCCGAATACTACGGACGGTGCACCGTCCGGTGGGCCGCGGGACCGCCCGAACAGGCCCGGACCCGACGGCGCGCACCGAATTTCCGACGAGCGGCGAGTCGATCACGACGAACGGAGGAATCCGCGATCGACCTTCGTCGATCGATCCCGCCCCTCAGGGGGTGTCGGGCCGCCGCCGAGGGGCACCGGTGGCCGGAGGGGTAGCGTTACGTGCCGCCCGCACGACACTTCCGACCCCACGAGGTACCCGATGAGGCCCGGCGGCTTCCTGCCCAGCGTGTCCGTCTGCATCCCGGTCTACAACGGCGAAGCCTTCCTGGCCGAGACGATCCGCAGCATCCTGGAGCAGACTCTGGGGGACTTCGAGCTCGTCGTCCTGGACAACAACAGCTCCGACGCGACGTGGCAGATCGCCACCTCGTTCCGCGACCGGCGGATCCGGGTCGAGCACAACCGGGAGACGCTCCCGCAGGGCGACAACTGGAACCGTGCGGTGCACCTGTGCCGGGCGCCCCTGGTGAAGCTGGTGTGCGCCGACGACCTGCTGCACCCGCGCTGCCTGGAGCTGCAGGTGCCACCGATGCGCGACGACCCGTCGCTGGCCGTCGTCGCCGCACGCCGGCACATGATCGACGAGCAGAGCCGGGTGCTGGTGCCCCGGCGCGGCCTCGGCGGCGGCCTGGTCGGCCTGCACTCGGGCAGCGAGGTCGCCCGCCGGGTGATCCGGAACGGGGCGAACCCGATCGGCGAGCCGGGCAACGTGCTGTTCCGCAGGGAGCAGTTCGTGACCGCGGGCGGCTGGCGCGGCGACCGCCGGTTCATCATGGATCTCGACCTCTGGATGCGCCTGCTGCAGTACGGCGACTTCCTCGGTCTCCCGGAGACCCTCGCCGCGTTCCGCATCTCCCGCGGCTCGGTCTCCGCCGAGTTCGAGCAGCAGATCTCGGACGAGCAGCAGCTGCTGCTCGACGAGCTGGGCGGCTCCGGCGCGTTCGACGTGCGGCCGCTGGACGTGCGGATCGGCCGGTTGGCGCTGCCGTTCGGCCGGGCCCGCCGCAAGGCGCTGTTCAAGGTCTCCCGGATCGCCGCCCGCAAGGACGACCGGGTGCTGGCCGAGCAGCAGGAGGCGGCAGCGGGCGACGGCCGCTGACCCAGCAACGACCGAGGGGCCGTGGTCCGGTGCGTGCACCGGGCCACGGCCCCTCGTGTTCGGAACGAACGGTCAGCCGTGCTGCTCCTGCGAGCCGTTCGGCAGCGCGCCGGTGTCCAGTCCGGGCACCTCACGCGAGCCCTCCAGCTGCGCGGGAACCGCGCCGCCTCCGTTGCCACCGGCCGAGGAGCGATCCCCCACCGGCGGAACCTCCTTCTGCGCGGCTGCGGTGGCCTCTGCGACCTGGCGGGCGATCTCCGGGTCGGTGGAGGTGTCGAACCAGTCCTTCAGCGCCTCGTCGTCGTCGGCCGGCCGGGAGACCGTGCCGTCGTCGGGGCTCGGGGTGAACCGGTAGACGCCGTCCTCGCCGGGTGCGCCGAGCATCCGGGTGAAGCCCTCCAGGGCCTTCCCGAAGTCCGACGGCACGACCCAGAGCTTGCTGGCGTCTCCCTTGGCCATCTCGGGCAGCGTCTGCAGGTACTCGTAGGCGAGCAGCTCGGGCGTCGGGCGCCCGGCCTTGATCGCGGCGAACTTCTTCTCGATCGCCTTCGACTCACCCTGCGCCTCGAGGTACAGCGCCGCCCGGCGACCCTGCGCCCGCAGGATCTCGGACTGCCGCTCGGCCTCTGCGGAGAGGATGGCCGCCTGCTTGGCGCCCTCCGCGGTGAGGATCTGCGACTGCTTGTTGCCCTCCGCGCTGCGGATCGCCGACTCCCGCTGGCCCTCGGCGGTGAGGATCATGGCCCGCTTCTCGCGGTCCGCCTTCATCTGCTGTTCCATCGAGTTCTGGATCGACGGCGGCGGGTCGATCGCCTTGATCTCGACCCGGGCGACCCGGATGCCCCAGCGCTCGGTGGCCTCGTCCAGCTCGCCGCGCAGCGCGGTGTTGATCCGGTCCCGCGAGGTCAGCGTCTGCTCCAGGGTCATGCCGCCGACCACGTTGCGCAGTGTGGTGGTGGTGATCTGCTCGACGCCGGCGATGTAGTTGGCGATCTCGTAGACCGCCGCCTTGGCGTCGTTGACCTTGAAGTAGACGACCGTGTCGATGTTGACCGTCAGGTTGTCCTGCGTGATGACCGGCTGCGGCGGGAAGGAGACGACCTGCTCGCGCAGGTCGACCCGCTCCCGGGTCCGGTCGACGAACGGCACCAGAATCGCCGGACCACCCTCACGGGTGCTGTGGTAACGCCCGAGTCGCTCGATGATGTAGGCCCACTCCTGCGGGACGATGACGATCGACTTCACGACGACGGTCACGACCAGCACCAGCAGAATTGCTGCGATGATCAAACCGGCATCCATCCGGTCTCCCCTCGATGCGCGCCGGAGGACCGGCGCTCATGTCCACCCCGGAGTACCCGGGGCTGATCGCCGGTGCCCTTCCGCCGAGGGCGGTTCAGGACTCCGGCAGTTGCTCCCGGCCGGTGACGAGCACGGCCGCGCCGGTGACCTGCAGGATGGTGACGCTGGCACCCTCTTCGAGGACCTCCTGGCCGTCGAAGGAGCGGGCCGACCAGAGTTCCTTGCCGATCCGCACCTGACCGCGCTGACCGTCCACCCGTTCGACGACCTCGGCCGCCGATCCGATGAACCGGTCCTGGTGGCTCTCCAGGGTGCCCATCCGTTCCTGCAGTTTCCGCTTCGCGACCGGCCGCACGGCCAGCAGCAACAACACGGACACGATCGCGAACACGCCTGCGCTCCCGACCGCGCCCAATCCGAGCGCAGCACCTCCGGCCGCGGCGAGTGCGCCTCCACCGAGCATCACCAGGAAAAGCTCGCCGGACACGAACTCGGCCCCGACCAGTACCGCCCCGATGAGCAGCCAGATCAGTGCCGTCATGCCCCCAGGGTGCCAGAACCGGACATTCCGCGACGCCGAATCCACGCCGAACACCCCGGGCGGTGGCCTGATCGTTATTGCATGGCGGAGTTTGCGCCCCCTGCGTCCGGTTCTCCGGAGGTGGCCGCGGTCACGAAATCGATGAGCCGCTCCACGGCACCGATCATCGGCGCCTCGAGATCGCGATAGCTGCGGACGGCACCGAGCACCCGGCGCGCTCCGTCGGCGGGTTCGCCCCAGCCGAGGCGCGCGCAGATCCCGGTCTTCCAGTCGGTGCCGCGGGGGATCGTCGGCCACTCCCGGATGCCGACCACCGACGGCTTCACGGCCTGCCACACGTCGACGTACGGATGGCCGGTGACCAGCACGTTGTGCTGCGCCTGCGGGGTGGCCCGGTAGGCGTCACGGGCCTGCCGGGTCTCCTTGGACCCGTCGACGAGGTGGTCGACCAGGATGCCGAGGCGCCGGTGCGGCGCCGGATCGAACTCCCGGACGGCCGCGGCGAGATCGTCGACCCCGTGCAGCGGCTCGACGACGACGCCCTCCACCCGCAGGTCGTGCCCCCACACCCGCTCCAGGAGCTCGGCGTCGTGCAGTCCCTCGACCCAGATCCGGGCGGCCCGGGCGGTGCGCGCCTTCAGGTTCGCCACGTGCACCGAGCCCGACGCCGACAGCGTGCGACCGGCCTGCCGGGGAGCCGGCCGGACCAGGGTCGCCGGTGCGCCCTCGTGCAGGAACGCCGCCGGGCGCAGCGGGAACACCCGCCGGCCGCCGAACCTGTCCTCCAGCGTCACCTCGGAGCCGGTGATCGAGACCACCGCGCCGCAGAACCCGGTGGCCGGATCCTCCACGACGAGTCCCGGCTCGGCGGGCACCTCGGGCACCTGCTTGCGTCGGACGGTCCGGGTGCCTGCGGCGTCGAACATCCCGCGGTAGTCGTGGGTCCGGCTCATCGTCCGAGTATCGGACGGCCGCCCGCGGTGACCGGGGCACGACACGCCCAGCCGTTCGTGGTGACACCCCGCAGGCGGCATGCCACACAGCGTCACCCACGTGCCGGGGTGTGCGGACCGTGATCGACGGTTAGCCTGACCGCCGTGTCCTGTGCCTCCGCGACCCTGGCCGTGTGGGCCTCGGCCTGGCTGGCCGGAGCCGCGGCCCCCGACGACGTCCTCGACGCGCTCGCCCCGTGGTCCGAGGCGCACGACGTGCTGGCCGCCGACGACGACACGGCCCTGCTCACCGACCTCCCCGGTCCGGGTGGGCGCCCCACGTCGCTCGCGTTGCTGCTGGCCGCCGTGCGCCGCGCGGCGCCGCGCGGTCAGGCCCGGCTGGTGCTCGCCGCCCCCGGCGACGTCCGCGGGCTGCCGGGGCCGGGGCGGTTCTCCCGCGAGGCGACGACGACCGGTGAGGGCGTGCTGTTCCCCGGGGCCGGCTTCGGGGTGGTCCCGTCCCCGATCGCCGACGGTGTCGTCCGCTGGACGGTCTACGCCGTCCCCGACAGCGGTCCGGCCCCCGAGTACGTTCCGCTGAACGAGGCGGAGCGGGAGCTGCGCGGGCAGGTCCGCAACGCGGCCGCGGTGATCGCCGATCTCGGGGTGGCGCGGCACCGGCCGGGGGTGCGCGAGGAGATCGCGGCGTCGCTGCGCAGGCGCCCGCGGGCGCTCTGGCCCGGCGGCATGCCGCCGCAGGCGCTGCGGGTACTGCAGCAGGCCGACGAGGTCGACGCGATCCTGGTCGCGGCCGCCGGCGACGAGCCGGGTGGCGCGCTGTCGGCGTCCGCCGCGGTGGCCCGCTCGGACGCACTGCGGCCGATCGCCACCGCGGTGCGGGTGGCCCGGCGAGCCGCGGTCGGCGAGGCCGTCCGGGTGCTGGTGTCGGTCCCGAGGACCTGAACGGCCGACTCGCTCACCCGGCGTCCGGGGTTCCCGGCGGACAGCCGCCACGGCGCCGGACGGGTGCCGGCACTCACCCGGTATCCAGGCTCTCCAGCAGGGCACGGGCCGCGGGGCCGGCCGGTCCCCCGGCGCGCCAGGCCAGGTGGAGCCGCGTACGCACCTCGGGTTCCAGCGGCACCGCCACCGGCGGGCGGTCCAGCGCGAGCACCGCGGGTGCGCGCAGCGCCGGTTCGGGGACGATCGCGACCCCCGCACCCGCCCCCGCCAACCGCAGCAGCAGGTTCATCGACCCGGCCTCGAACGCCACCCGGGTGGCGGTCCCGTGTGCGGCCAGCGCCGTGTCCAGTGCCGCCCGCAGACCGTGTCCCGGTGGCAGGCAGATCAGCCGGCGCCCGGCCAGCCCGGCGAGCGGGAACACATCGAGTCCGGCCGCGGTGTCGTCCGCGGCGACCGCCGCGACCAGCCGCTCCTCCGTCAACACCCGGCTCTCGATCCCGGGCGGCGGAGCACCCGGGAGCCCCAGCACGGCGACGTCGAGGCGGCCGGAGCGCAGCGCGCCCAGCAGGTCGTCGGCGGTTCCCTCGCGCAACGTCACGTCGACCCCGGGGTGCGCGGTCGCGAAGGCGCCGACCGGATCGGCGAGCACGGTCTCCGGCAGCGACGACGCCATCCCGACCGCCACCCGGCCGCGCACCAGCCCGCGCAGCGCCGCTATCGCGTCCCGGGCGCCGTCGGCGGCGGCCAGCGCGGCCCGGGCGTGCGGGAGCACCGCGAGCCCGGCCTCGGTCGGCACCACCGCGCGCGGGCCGCGTTCGAGCAGCGTCTCCCCCAGCTCGCGTTCCAGCTGCCGCAGCTGCGCGCTGATCCCGGGCTGGGCGACGTGCAGCACCTCGGCCGCCGCCGTGACGGTCCCCTCGTCGACGACCGTGACGAGGTACCGGAGATGGCGCAGTTCCATAACCAGCAATGCTAGCGAGTAGCTGATCCAGCTCTTGGACTTATACTTTCGGCTGCTCGACGGTGGTCACATGAGAACGACACAGACCCTCGTCGACGAGTTCGCCGCGGCGATCGCCGGGCCGGTCCGGCCTGCCGGCGATCCGATCGCCTCGTTCCAGACCGGCCTCGTCCACCGGCCCGCCGTCGTGGTCGAGCCGCTCGGCAGCAGCGACGTCGCGGCCGTGCTCGCCGTCGCGCACCGCCGGAGCCTCCCGCTGACCGTGCACGCCACCGGCCACGGCCTGCGCGCGCCCGCCGACGGCGGGGTGCTGGTCGCGACCTCGCGGATGGCGGCGGTACGGATCGACCCCGTGCAGCGGCTGGCCCGGATCGGCGCCGGGGCCCGCTGGCCGAGGTCCTCGCTGCGGCGGCCCCGCACGGCCTGCGACCGGCCGCCGGCAGCGCCCCGTCGGTGGGCGTCGCCGGGTACCTGTTCGGCGGGGGCCTCGGGCTGACCGCGCGCACCGACGGCTGGACCGCCGATCATGTCCGTTCGATCGAGCTGGTCGACGCCGCCGGTGCGGTGCGCACCGTCGACGCCACCGATCCGGAGCGGTTCGCCCGGCTGCGGGGCGCCGGCCCGGCCGACGGCGAGATCGTCACCGAGGTGACGATCGGACTGCTCCCGGCCGGTCCGCTGACCGGGGGCGGACTGGTGCGGGTGCTGGGCCCGGCCGACGAGCCGGCCTCCGACCCGGGGGCGCTGCACGCCTGGCTGGACTGGACGCGCGACCTGCCTGCCGACGTCACCTCCGGATTGGCCGTCGTCCCGTACCCGGACCTGCCGTTCCTGCCGGCGGATCTGCGCGGGCGGCGGGTGCTGCGCATCGCCGTCGTCGTGTGCGGGGACGGCGCCCGGGCCGATGCGCTGCTCGCCCCGCTGCGGGCCGCCGTCGCCGCCGACGAGGACACGATCGGCCCGCTGCAGCCGTCCGAGTTGGGCCGGGTCCATGCCGAGCCGGAGGTCCCGCACGCCTACCTGGGCGACAACCTGCTGCTCTCCGACGTCGAGGGCGCCGGGCTCGACGCGGTGGCCGCCCGGACCGGCCCGATGGTGGTCACCGGCATCCGGCATCTCGGCGGGGCCGCCGGCCGGGCGGCCGTGGTGCCCGATTCGGTGCCGGGCCGGGACGCGTCGTACCTGGTGGGTGCGCTCGCGCCGTTCGAGTCCGGCAGCGGGCCGGAGGTGGTCGGTGCCGAGCTCGCCCGGAGTGAGGTGGACGGGGTACTGGCGGGGTTCGCCCGGCACACGGTGGGCAGGCACCCGTCGTTCCGGTTCGGGCCGACGGCTTCCGGGGCCGATGGTAGCGTTTCTGGATAGTCTCACTATCCATCGGAGGATTCATGTCCGTCGCAGCTCCCGGCCGGATCGCGCTCGCGATCGTCTGGTTCGTGCTGTCCGCGGCCGGCCTCGTCGGCACCTGGGCGTTCAACATCGCGTTCTTCGCCGATCCGGGCGGCCTCAGCTATCTCGGCGGCTGGTTCGCGAACCCGGCGAGCTCGTCGGCGGCGGTGGACGTGATCGTCGTCGCGCTCGCGGCCTGTGTGTTCATGGTGGCCGAGGGCGCCCGGCTCGGCTGGATCCGCTGGGTCTGGGTGCTGGTGCCGCTCAGCTTCGCGATCGCGATCGCCTTCACGTTTCCGCTGTTCCTCGGCCTGCGGGAGCTCGCGCTGCGCCGCCGGGCCGAGGCATTGCCGGGATCATCCGCCGCGTAGCGCGGTGACCAGCGCGGCCAGGTCGTCGGCGTGCAGCCGGCGCTCCGCCGCGCCGGACTCCAGTTCACGGATCCGCTCCCGCGCCACCTGCTCGGCTGTCGCGAGCGCGTCGCGCTCCCGGTTCGCCGCGTCGGCTGCGGCGGCGAACCGGTCCCGCTCCGCCGCCGCAGCGGCATACCGGTCCCGCTCGGCTACCGCCGCCTCGGCCGCGGTGGCGTGCCGGTCCCGTTCCGCGGTGACCGCCGCCGCGGCGTCCGCGTACCGGTCCCGCTCGGCCGCCGACCGCTCCCCCGCAGCCCGTAGCCGGTCGGCCTCCGCGCGCAGCTCGTCGCGTTCGGCGCCGGCCGCGGCCACGGCGTCGCGCAGGGTCTCGCGGTCCTCGCGCAGGGCCCCGGCCTCCGCCCGGGCCGCGGCGAGCGCGTCGCGGAGCCCGGCCGCATCGGTTCGCGCCTCGTCCCGCTCCCGCTCCCGCCCGGCGGCCAGGTCGGCGGCAGCGTCCCGCTCCTGCACGGCCCGGGCCGCGGCCAGGACGGCCTGCTCCCGGTCCTGCCGTGCGGCACCGGCCTCCCTCCGGGCCTCGGCGGCGTCGGCGACTGCGCGGTCCCGCGCGGCGACGGCGCCGGCCGCCTCCTGACGGGCCGCCCCCAGCGCCTCGGTCGCCTCCAGGGCGGTGACGGCGGCCTCCTCGGAGCGGGTCACCGCCTCGGCGCGCTCGCGGCGGGCGGTGGCGGTGACCTTCTCCGCCTCCCGTGCCCGGCCCAGCGCCGTGTCCCGCGCGGCCTCCGCCTCCTGCCGGGCGCGATCGGCCTCGGCCGCCCTGCTGCGGGCCTGTTCGGTCGCGGCGAGCGCGTCGCGCTGCACCTCGTCGAGGCGTTCCTGCACGGCGGTCAGCGCCGCGGCCAGCTCGGCGACCGGGCCGGCGACCGCGGTGACGTGCTCGCGGAGCCGGTCGGCGTCCAGCGCGAACGCCCCGGCCCCGGTGTCGAGGCCGAGTGCGCCCAGCGCCTCCCGCTCGGCCCGGGCCATCTGGGCGCAGGTGCGCCCGCCCTCCCAGCGGGTGTCGCGGCAGAACGACCGGGGGCGGCCTCCCTGGGGGCCGGGAGGCGGCAGCTCGGCGCGGCAACGGCTGTATTCGCAGCGTACGGCGGTGTCGACCACGCCGAACACGGTACCAGTTCGTATGTTTATAACTGTGTAACTGGTATCTAGTTCGAAAAACTGAACTACGAACCAACAGAACCATCGTTTCGTTGGTGGTTCGGGCAGGGAGTGCCGCCACCCCCTGCCGGCGACGTACCCCCTCCCGGCCTCGTGACGGCACAGACCTCGCTCGGTGCCGACGACGTGCGCTCGATGACCAGGGGTGCGCTCGGTCACGCAGGAGGACGGTCGTGTCGTGGCCGTCACGACGCGCCCCGAAGACGTGCTGCGCACCTGGCTCGGGCGCGATCCGGAACTGCGGGACCTGCGGGTCGAGGGCGCCGGGCTCGAACGCGCCCTGCTCACACTCACCGAGGTCGACGAGGGGCCGACCCCCTCGGCCGATCGACTCGGCGGCGTCGCGATGAGCGCACCGGTTCGGCGTGCGCACGGTGCCCGATACGCCGCCGGCGTCCCGCGGGTCGAGATCGCCGAGGGCCTCCGGGGTGTTCTGCGCGCAGCTGGCCGGCACCGGGGCGGGCGACCACATCGCCGTACTGCTGGCGACGACCGTCGCGGCCGCCCTGCCGGCGTCCTGGACCTATCGCAACGCACGCCTCTGAGGGCGCGCCGGACACGCTCGGTGCGACACGCCGGTGCGGCCCCCCTCCGGCAGGACACCGGGAAACACCGTCCGGCCGACGACCGGCGGAGAGCACGCTCCGGTTCAGGCCGGCCGCTGCTCCAGCTCCGCGAGGAGGGTGCTCCGGGCGAGCTCGGCACGGATCCGCCCGCCGAACCACCGTGCGGCGGCGGTGTAGTACGGCGTGTGCAGCACACGGTTCGCCGCGGCGGCGATCCGGTCGGCGGTGGCGCTGCGCCGGAGCATCTCCCCCGCACCCCGGAAGGTCACCCGGGCCGCATTGTCCCGCTGGTCCCGGCCGTGCGGGAGCACGAGCATCGGGCGGCCCGCGACGAGCGACTTCAGCACGGTGCCGTGACCGCCGTGGGTGATGACCAGCTCGACGTGGTCGAGCACCTCGGCGTGCGGTGCGGACCGCACGACGACGATCCCGTCACCGCCGCGCACCAGCCCGGGATCGAGCGCGGGACCCACGGTCACCAGACCGCGAGCTCCCGACCTGGTCAGGGCGTCCACGACGTTCCGCACGGTCGCGTACTGGGCCTGATAGGTCGACGACATCGCGACGAGTACGAGTGGTCCGTCGCCGGCCGGCGGTTCCCAGCGCTCGCCGTGTGCCCAGGACGGATCGTCGAGCACCGGTCCCACGTATCGGACGGACGGGGCGAGCCGGGCCGGGAAGTCGAAGGTGCGGGCGGTCAGCACGAGCTGGCGCCGGGCTCGGTGGACCTGGTCCCAGACCCCGGGCACCGGTGCGAGCCCGAGATCGGGTGCCCCGGTTCGCACCACCTCGAGCAGCCGGTGGGTGTGACCGGCTGCGGGCCCGGCGATCATGTGCTCGGCCATCCCGCCGGCGAGCGCCCAGGGGCTGCGCAGCTCCCAGTCACGGTAGGCGCTCGCCGGTGCGGGATCGTCGCGTCCGGGCGCCCAGGGCAGGAACTCGGCGTCGATCGCCGCGACGTCGGCGGCCATCGACGCGTCCGCGAGGACCCGTACCCGATGGCCCCGGGTGACCAGCCGGTGTGCCACCCCGAGCTCGGGTGGCACGGTGCCGCCGCCGTCGGTGAGCGCGAACAGGTAGTCGGTCATGCCGCCGGGCCTCCGCCGTCCATCGCGGCGAACACCCGGCCCCGCGCCCGCCACCTCCGCCCGGTGAGTGCGGACAGGCAACCGCTCACGGCCGTCACGCTCATCACCGGGCGTCCCCGCCGTGCCCGGGGCCGACGTGCCGGATCTTGTCCGGGTTCAGGTTCGCGTAGAGCGCGACCACCCGTCCGGCCGGGTCGCACTCGATCGCGACCACGGCGCGCGCCGTGTCGCCTTCGACGAGCGCCGCCGTCGGGACCCCACCCTGCGTCGTCCAGATCGCGGTCAGGCCCTCGTACCCGGACCAGACGTGCGTGATCAGCCGCGCGATCTTGTCCGCGCCGCGGATCGGGTGCAGCGCCGCCGGGACCCGGCCGCCACCGTCGGTGTGCAGCACCACGTCCGGTGCCATCACCTGCAGCAGCGCGGTCACGTCACCATCTGCCGCGGCGCTGAGGAACTGCCGGGCCGCCGCGTCGGCGGTGGCGTCCTCCACCGGGAACCGGGGGCGCCGGGCCTGCACGTGACCCCGTGCCCGGTGCACGGTCTGGCGCACCGCGGCGGTGGAACGTTGTAGCGTCTCCGCGATCTCGGCGTGCGAGAAGCCGAAGACGTCGTGCAGGACGAACGCTGTGCGTTCCAGGGGTGAGAGGGTCTCGAGTACGACGAGCATCCCCACCGCGATCCCGTCGCGTTCCAGAACCGTCTCCGACGGATCGGGGCCGGGCCAGAGCGGCTCCGGCAGCCAGGAGCCGACGTAGTCCTCGCGGGCACGGCGAACGGAGCGCAACCGTTCCAGCGCGCGCCGGGAGGCGATCCGGGCCAGGTACGCCCGCGGGTTCTCGATGGTCGCGTGGTCGACCTTCACCCACTTCAGCCAGGTGTCCTGCACCACGTCCTCGGCGTCGCCGACATCTCCGAGCAGCTCGTAGGCCACGGTGAACAGCAGCGACCGATGCTCGGCGAACTCCTCGGTCGCACGGTTCTCGGTCGCACGGTTCTCGCTCCCGGCTGCACCGTTCATACCCACACGATCCCCTCCTGTGCCCTCGTGCGTCCTCCGGATTCCGGCCATGAGACGCCGGCCGGCGGCCCGTTGTGACATCGCACCCGGCGGGAGATCGTGCCGGGATGTCACGTTCGCGGCGCCGGGGACGTCCCATGGTCGTGACCGGAACCGGGCGCGGCGCCGCCGCGACCCGATCCCGTCACCCGGCAGATACCGACACCGAGGAGGGCCCGATGAGGGTGCACAACGTCCACACCCGCGAGCTGGCGGCGCCGATCGAGGACTGCGCGGCCCTGATCGACGACCTGGCCAGCGCCCGGAACCGGCTGTGGCCGGATCGGAGCTGGCCGGCCATGCGGTTCCACCCGGGCCTGGTCGCCGGCGCCCACGGTGGGCACGGTCCGCTCCGCTACGTCGTGCAGGAACTCGATCCGGGCCGCCGGGTACGTTTCCGCTTCACCCGGCCACGGGGATTCCACGACGCCGTCCACGAGTTCCTGCTCGAGCCGGTCACGCCCGAGCGGACCCGGCTCGTGCACACGCTGTCGCTGACCCCGCGGGGGACCGCCCGGATCACCTGGCCGCTCCTCTTCCGTCCACTCCACGACGCGCTGCTCGAGGACGCGCTCGACAACGCCGAGAACGCGCTGTGTGCGACCCGACGGCCGCCGCGGAGTCGGTCGCTCCGGGTACGGATCCTGCGGGCCGTCGCCGCTCGGTCGGGTGGCGTGACGACAGGACCGCAGCACGAGCCGGTCACCGGCGGCGTCATCGCACCGGCGGCCATGCACCGGCCGGTGTCGTTCACCCCCAGCTACGTCGATCGCTTCGTGCTCTGCACCGACACCGACACCGACGCCGGCCCGCGGCAATGGGCCACGGCCGCGTTCGAGGAGGGCATCAGCAGGTTCGATCGCGATCTCGTCTTCACCACCCTGCTCGGGCTGCGACCGGCCGCCGACGGTATCCCGGGGAGCATCGCAGGTTGGGCGATCACCTCGGAGGACGATCACCACGTCCGCATCGAGACGAGCAGCAGCGGTGCCGTCGGAGCGCTCCTGATCGAACGCCGCGGGAACACCGTCAGCCTCACCACCGCGCTGGCCTTCAGCTCCACCGTCCGCGCCGCGATCTGGCGGGTCCTGTCGCACGTCCACCGGAGCCAGGCCGCACCCACCCTGCGCAACGGCAGCGAGATCCTCCGCCGACGGGCAGGAACGCCCGGCTGACATCCGCTCACCCGGCAGGCCACCGGGTGGGAGCTTGACTGTGCCGTAGCGGCCGGGTGTCGGATGGGATCGACGAACAACCGGCGACCGAGCGGAGCGACCGCATGACCGACACCCGGAGCCACCCGGCTCCCCTGATCGACCTCGAGGACTTCTTCGCCGATCCGGAGTTCGCCGTCCCGACGATCTCTCCGGACGGCACCCGGATCGCCTACCTGGCCCCTGCGTACGGGCGGCGCAACGTCTGGGTGCGCGGAATCGACGAGACCCACGACGACGCCGTCTGCGTCACGAATGACGCCCGGCGCGGGATCACGACCTACCACTGGACCGACGACCCGCGGTGGCTGCTGTACCTGCAGGACACCGACGGCAACGAGGACTGGCACCTGCACCGGGTCGATCTCGACGCACCCGACGAGCCCGCCGTCGACCTCACCCCGCTGGCCCCGGGCTCACGGGTGGCCGGCGTGGATCCGCTGCCGTCGGTGCCGGGCAGCGTGCTGGTCACGATGAACGAGCGGCCGCTGAACTTCGACACGTTCCGGATCGACGTCGCGACCGGCACCACGACCCTGCTGCACGAGCAGGACGACCCGACGGCGACCCTGCTCCTCGACAACGAGGGCGAGCCCGTCTTCCACACCGCGCTCGCCGCCGACGGCACGCTCGAGGTGTCCGCATGGGACGCCGGTACCGGCCGGAAGCGGCTGCTGCACCGGATGGGCGGCGCGGAGCACCCGATGAGCATCCAGCCCCAGCTGGTCACCGCGGACGGGAAGGGCCTGCTCGTCGGCTCCTATCAGGACTCCGACGACCTGCGCCTGGTCCGGATCGACCGGGAGACCGGCGCGGAGAGCGTCGTCGCGGCCGTGCCGGGGCAGAGCCTGGACTTCACCGGCATGATGCTGCCCGGCGTGCTGCCGCCGCCGGTGTACACGAGCCGGCGCACCGGCGAGGTCCTCGCGGCCCGGTTCGTCGGCGACCGGCCCCACATCGAGATCGTCGACCCGCGGTTCGCCGAGGTGTACGCGGCGCTGGAGAAACTGTCCGACGGCGTGCTCGGCACCCTGTCGTCCGACGAGTCGGGGCAGCGCTGGGTCGCGACCTTCGGTCACGACCGCGAACCGGGCGTGACCTGGTTCTACGATCACGCCACCGGCGAGAGCCGGGAGCTGTTCCGGCCGCACTCGCACCTGCCGCCGGCCGCGCTCGCCCCGATGACGCCCGTCTCCTTCCCGGCCCGTGACGGCCTGCCGTTGCACGCCTTCCTCACCCTGCCGGTCGGGATCGAGCCGCGGGGGCTGCCGCTGGTGCTGCACGTGCACGGCGGCCCGTGGGCGCACGACAGCTGGGGCTTCGACTCGACCGCGCAGTTCCTCGCCAACCGGGGTCACGCCGTGCTGCAGGTCAACTTCCGCGGCTCCAGCGGCTACGGACGCCGGCACATCACCGCCGCGATCGGCGAGTTCGCCGGCGCCATGCACGACGACCTGATCGACGCCGTCGACTGGGCCGTCGGGCAGGGCTACGCCGATCCGGACCGGATCGGCATCTACGGCGGCTCCTACGGCGGTTATGCCGCGCTGGTCGCCACCACCGTCACACCCGACCGCTTCGCCGCCGCCGTGGACTACGTCGGGATCTCCGACCTGGCGAACTTCATGCGCACGCTGCCGCCGTTCACCCGCGCGTTCACCGTCAACAACTGGCTGCGCTACGTCGGCGACCCGGACGACCCGGACGCCGAGGCCGACATGCTGGCCCGCTCCCCCATCACGATGGTCGACCGGATCCGCACCCCGCTGCTGGTCGCGCAGGGCGCCAACGACGCCCGCGTCGTGCAGGCGGAGTCGGACAACATCGTCGCGTCGCTGCGGGAGCGCGGCGTACCCGTCGAGTACCTCCTCGCTGAGGACGAGGGCCACGGCTTCGAGAACCCGGAGAACCGGCTGCGGCTCTACCGGGCGATCGAACGGCACTTCGCCGAACACCTCGGGGGTCGCAGCGCCGACCGGACCGCCTGACCGGCCGGGACCGAACGCGCGGACCGAGCCCGCAGTGCCCACCGACCGGACCGGCCGGTCAGGACCGGTGGCCTGCGGTCCCGGACGCCCCGTCGATCACACCGTCCAGCACGTCGCGGGAGACCTGCAGGTCCCGGATCGACCGGTCGATCCGGTCGCGCTCGGCGTGGAGTGTCTCGGTCAGCCGGGCGGTCGCGACGGCACTCGGCCCGCCGTCGTCGTCACGCATGCAGGGCAGCAGCCCGGCGATCCGCCTGCTGCCCAGCCCGGCCGCGTACAGCTCCTGGATCCGGATCACCCGGTCGACCGCGGCGTCGGGATAGTCGCGGTGCCCGCCCGGGGTCCGGGCCGGGACGAGCAGCCCCTGCTCCTCGTAGTAGCGCAGCGACCGTTCACTGACGCCCGTCCGCCGGGCCAGCTCACCGATCCGCATCGCATCCCCTCCGGGCTTGAACCTCACACCGGTGTCAGGCCGCACCATCCCGCCATGACCGACACCACCGTCCCCTTCCGCTATTCCCCGATCGTCGACCGGCCGCCGCTGAGCTGGCCCGGCGGTGCCCGGGTCGCCGTACACATCGGGCTCAACATCGAGCACTTCGTACCCGGGCTGCCCTCCACCAGCATCTGGCCGGGCACCGCCGATCTGGTGCCGGACGCGCTCAACCACGGCTGGCGCGACTACGGCGCGCGGGTCGGGATCTGGCGCACGATCGACGTGCTGGACCGGCACGGCGTCCGGCCGAGCGCGCTGCTGAACTCGCTGGTCGTCGAGCGGACGGTGCTCCGCGAGATCGTCGAGACGATCGAGGCCGGCACCGGGACCCGGCCGCGCGGCTGGATGGGGCCGGGCCTGACCGAGACCGCCCGCACCCCCGAGCTGCTCGCCGAGCTCGGATTCGATCACGTGCTGGACTGGACCAACGACGACCAGCCCTATCCGCTGACCGTCCCCGGGATGCTCAGCGTGCCCTACACCCTGGAACTCAACGACCTGCTGCTGTTCGCCCGCGGCGTGACCGGACCGGAGTTCGTGCGGATGGTGTGCGACCAGTACGAGCAGCTGCGGGCCGACGCGGCGGGCGGATCCGGCCGGGTGCTCGCACTGGCGCTGCACCCGTTCGTCATCGGGCAGGCGTTCCGGACCCGCTACCTCGACGAGGTGCTCGGCTGGCTCACCGCGCAGCCCGACGCGTGGATCACCACCACCGACGACATCGCCGACCACTACCGGGCGGTGACCGAACCCGGCCGCGTCGCCGGACCCGGCGAGCGATGATCGGATCCGGCTGAGCGGCGGGAGCGCGCGGTAGGACGACTGCGCGACAGGACGACAGAGCGGTAGGACGGCAGAGCAGTAGGACGACAGAGCGGTAGGACGGCAGGGATGCAGGACGGCGCGGAGGTGGCACGGAGGGAAGGCGGCACGGCGGTGGCCCGCTCGGCACTGGTGATCGGCCACGACCACGTCGCCGGGCTCGGGCTGCTCGGCCCGGCACTCGCCGCGCACGGGTACCGGCCGGAGTGGGTGACGGTCGTCCCGGCCGAGCGCTACACCACGCCGGACGTCGACGTCGTGTTCCCCGATCCGCGGTCCCGGGACCTGGTGGTGACCCTCGGCGCGCCGTGGCCGCGGGAGCTGATCCGCGGCTGGGCGGCGGCCGAGGCCCGCTTCCTGCGGCGTGCCCACGACGCCGGGGTGCCGGTGCTGGCGATCTGCTTCGGCGCCCAGCTGCTCGCCGAGACGCTCGGCGGTACGACCCGTCCGCTGGGCCGGGCCCGGATCGGCTGGCACCGCGTCCGGCCGCTCGCCGTGGGGCTCCCACCCGGACCGTGGTTCAGCTGGAACGCCGAACAGCTCGTGCCACCGCCCGGCGCGACGATCCTGGCCGACGGGGCTGTCGGCTGCGAGGGCTTCCGGATCGGCCGCAGCGTCGGCCTGCAGTTCCATCCGGAGATGGATCCCGGGCTGCTCGACCGGTGGCTCACCCTCGGCGTCCCGGACGGGCTCGACGCCGACCGGCTGCGGAGCGACACCGCGCACCGGCACGCGCGGGCCGCGGCACAGGTGGGTCAGCTGATCACCGCCACCGGCCTGCTGCCGCCCGGGCCCCGCCGATCCTGCTGATCCGCGCGGCCCGCCGGCTCTCAGGACCCGCTGACGTCGACCGCCACCGCCCCGGCCGGCCGCGGCTCCTCCCCGCGCCGCAGCGCCTCCGCGACCTCGTCGCGCACCCGGCCGCTCTCCTTCCAGCCGGTGACCTCCCAGGCCTGGATCAGCGGCGCGGCCCGGTTCTCCCGGGCCTCCACCACCCACGGCCGTCCGGTCATCGCCCGCCAGCCGATCAGCAGCCCGATGAGCAGGAACTGCAGGCCGAGCAGGATCCCGGGGATCACGACGAAGACCGCCAGGAACACCGCGGCCCCGATCGCCGCCACGATCAGTACCCACCACAGGACCTTGATCAGCATCGCGCCGGCGCCACCGGCCCCGGCCAGCACCGCCCCCGCACCGCCGGCTCCCCCGCCGCCACCACCGCCACGGTTGCCACCGCCGCTGCCGCCCCGGTTCCCGCCGCCGATCCCGCCGCGGTTGCCGCCCCCGGAGGAGCCGCGGCTCCCGCCACCGGACGATCCACCACCGCTCCAGCCGCCGCCGCTGCGGCCGGTCGGCAGGATGATCGGCACCGAACGACCGCGCGGCCGGTGCCAGTGGCTGTCGACGTCGCGGTACCGGACCGGAGGCTCACGGTCGACCGTGTGGTCCGGCGCCGGCCGGTCACGCACCACTCGCGGACGCTCCGATCGAGCCTCCTGGGCATCGGCCCCCTCGGCGGTGCTCCGGGTGGGCGGCTCGAAGTACCGGTCGCCGCCGCCCATCCCGAACCGGAACCCGCGATAGCGCGGGGGGCCGAGCAGGAACTTGCGCCCGACCACCCACTTCATGCCGTCAGGCGCCCTGACGTACCGTTCCCGCACCCGCTCCCCCTCCGCTCACGAACCCGTCATGAGGACCACATGATGCCTGGTCGGACACCGTTGCACGGCGTGCTGTACCTCCAGCCGCAGAACACCGACGCGATCCTCGATGATCTCGCCGACAACGGGGTGGCCGCCCCGGGCGACCAGAGCGAGCTCGCCGCTGTCGTCGAGTCGGCCGCCGCGGAACACGATCTCGCGCTGTCGGTGGTGGTCGTCCCGCAGGCCGACGGCCAGGCCGAGCTGATCGAGCTGGCGAACGCCGTCCGGTCCGAGCGCGGCGGCACCGTGCTGGTGCTCAGCCCGGAGTACACCGCGGCGGCCAGCGACACCTACGGCAACGTCGACCAGTTCGTCGACGGGCTCCCCGGCAGCGACGTGCAGGCCACCGAGCAGTTCGTCGGCGAGCTCACCGATCCCGGCCCGCCGTGGCTGGGCATCGGCATCGTCGCGGTGCTGCTGGTCGCACTCGTCGCGGGCGGCGGGCGATGGTGGGAGCTGCGGCGCAGGCGCCGCCGGGACGCCGCGGCGCTCGCCGCGGAGGGTGAGCGGCTGCGCGCCGAGGTCGCCGAGATGGCCGACGAGGTGTTGTCCATCGAGTCGCGGACCGCGCTGCTCGAGGACGCCGGGCTGGGCACCGAGTACAGCACGGTCGCCGTCGAGTACCGGGACGTGGTGCACGAGGTCGAGCAGGACCCGCGCGACCGCCGCGCGGCGAACACGCTCGCCACCAGGGTCCGCGCG
This sequence comes from Pseudonocardia autotrophica, assembly GCF_003945385.1. Classification (NCBI taxonomy): domain Bacteria; kingdom Bacillati; phylum Actinomycetota; class Actinomycetes; order Pseudonocardiales; family Pseudonocardiaceae; genus Pseudonocardia; species Pseudonocardia autotrophica. Next base: position 3,443,633 of record NZ_AP018920.1, on the reverse strand, counting down.
CTGCACGACCGGGTCCAGGCGCTGGATCTCGCGACCCGCCCCTGAGTCCGGGCCGGGACCGATGAGTCCACCCCCACCGCACCGGTCTCCCCTCCCGACGGACACGACCGGAGGAGACACGTCATGGACGAGCTGTGGGCGCTGGTGCACGCCGAGCGGGCGGCCCTCGTCGCGGACCTCACCGGTCTCGACGAGGACCGCTGGGAGCTGCCGTCGTCGTGTCCGGGCTGGACGGTGCACGACGTCGTCGCGCACCTGGTCGACAGCGCCTGCACGACGCGTGCCGGCTTCGTCGCGGACCTGGTCCGCGCCCGCTTCGACTTCGACCGGCTCAACGCCCGTGGCGTCGCCCGGCAGCGGCGGGCCACCGGTGCCGCGACGCTGGCACGGCTCGCGCAGGTGGCGACCCGCACCAGCGGCCCGCCGGTGGACCGGGCCACCCGGCTGGTCGAGGAGATCGTGCACGGCGAGGACGTCCGGCGGCCGCTCGGCGTCCGGCGGAACCACCCGCTCGACGCGGTCGTCCCGGCGCTGGAGTACCAGGCCAGGACACCGGCATCGTTCGGCGGCGGCCGGGAGCTGACCGCCGTGGCCCGGTTCACCGCGACCGACACGGAGCTGTCGATCGGCTCCGGCGCCGAGGTCACCGGGACCGCGCTCGCGCTGCTTCTCACCCTGTCCGGGCGGGCGACGGCCCGGGACGAGCTCGCCGGCCCCGGGTTGGAGTTCCTGATCTCCGCGCCGCCGCGATAGCACAGCCGCCACTTCTGCGGGATCGACGAAAATCACGGCACGCCGCCGCCGCGTCCAAGGACCCCTTACACCCGTCCGGTGTACGTTCCCTCGGCAGTCGTCGCTCGCCGTTGGGCAGCCTCGACGGGTGCGGACACACCCGTCGAGGTTCCTGCGACTGCCGACCTCAGGAGTCGACATGCACCAGGGTACTGCTGTGCTGCCCGGACGCTCACGCGTCCGGTACGGAACGGACCCGATCGGGCCACCGGGTCGACGCCGGACGGTCACGACGCCATGGGCGGCGTCGTGACCTGGCGTCGTGCGCTGGCCGGGGGTGCCGCGGTCGTCATGATCGGTGTCGGCACGGTCGGGCTCGGTAGCTCGGAGGCCTCGGCGCAGGAGGATCTGCCGCCGATCACCACCCAGCAGCAGGCGATCGCCGCCGTCACCGCGGGGCAGAAGCAGGTCGCCGCCGGCCAGGCCGAGATCACCGCCGGCCGGGATCAGGTCGCCGCCGGCCAGGCACAGGTCGCCGCCGGGCAGGACAAGGTCACCGCGGGCCGGGCGCAGGTCAGCGCGGGCCAGGCGGAGATCACCGCCGGGCAGGCCCGGATCAACGCGGGGCTCGACTGGCTGGCCGCCAATCCGCCCACCACCGGTGGCCCGCCCACACCCGAGCCGGAACCGGAACCGCCGGTCGGCGAGGACGGAACCACCGCGGCCGTCCGGCACGGTTGGGGTACGCCGATCCCGCTGGGCAGCGACGAGTTCGACTACACCGGTCCGCCGTCCCCCGAGAAGTGGGTGACCGCGGCGGAGTGCTGGCCCGGCCACGACGGCAACGGCCGCCGCTGCGCGAGCCGCTCCACCGTCCGGGACGGGAAGCTGATCCAGACCGGCCTCGCCAACGGCGACACCGGATGGCTCGGATCCCGCCTCGACCAGCGCTACGGCCGCTGGGAGATGCGGGTGCGGTCGACCGACACCGGCACCGCGGCGCACCGCTACCACCCGGTGTTCATCGTCTGGCCGAGTTCGAACCGCTGGCCCCAGGACGGCGAGTACGACTTCCTGGAGAACAGCATCCCCGGTGCGCCCTGCGCCGAGGCCTTCATCCACTACCCGCACGCACCGGGCCAGGTGCAGCAGGAGTTCGCCCGCGAGAAGAACTGTGGTGCGCCGCTGTCGGAGTGGCACAACATCGCCTTCGAGTGGACACCGCAGCACGTCAAGGGCTTCATCGACGGCAAGGAATGGTTCCGCTTCTCCGGCGGGGCCCGGCCGGGCCGGCAGAACATCCAGGACATGCCGTCCGGGGCGCTGAAGATCCAGCTCGACGGGTTCCACGGCACCGGCCCGTACCGGCCGGCGCAGATCGAGGTCGACTGGGTCCGTAGTTACTCCCTGAACAGCTGATCCGGTGCCCGTCCGGGCGGCGGCCGGGGCCGGGGAGAGCCGTGTCGGTCCCGGCCCCGGTGCGGTTCTCCGGCACGATCAGCGGCGATGAGCGATCCCGCCGCACTCGTGCTCGCCGCGCTCGGCCGGCGTACCGGGCCACCGACACCCGAGCCGGCGATGCCGCAGCCGTCGATGCCGGAGTCGACGGTGCCGGAGTCGACGGTGCCGGAGCCGTCGAGGCCCGGGCCACCGGTGCCGGGTCCGCACGCCGAACCCGACACCGACTGGCCGGGGGTCGACGATCCCGGCGCGCTGCGCGCGCTCGTCGCCCGCTGGCTGGCCGGGTACGGCACCGCACAGACCCGGCGGACCTACGCCTACGCGCTCGGCCTGCCGCCCGGGTGGGCCGACGCCGTCACCGGTGCCGAGCCGCGGACCCCGGCCCGTCCGGGCACCGGCACTCCCCCGCCGGCCCGCCGCGGACGGCTGCACCACCTGGCGTTCTTCCGCTGGTGCGCGGGCCACACACTGGACCCGCGCACCGTGACGGCCGCGCACGTGACCACCTGGCTGCACGCCCTCGACGCCGCCGGTGCCGGGAAACGTACCCGGGCCAGGATGCTGTCGACGGTGTCGGCGTTCTACGCGTTCCTGGCCGAGCACGGCATCGTCGACGGCAACCCGGCAGCGTTGCACCGCGGGCGGCTCGGGTTGACCGGGACCTCCCGCGACCCGTCCCCGACGATCCGGCTCACCGCCGCCCAGGTCCGGGCACTGTGGACGTCCGCGGCGGCACTGCCCAACCGGACCCGGCACCGCGAGCTCTACGCCCGGCGGGCCGTCGCGTTCGTCGCGCTGCTGTGCCTGGGCCTGCGGATCTCCGAGGTGACCGGGATGGACCGGGACGACCTGGTCGTCACCGGCGGGGAGCGGGTGCTGCGGGTCCGCGGGAAGGGCGGCACCGTCCGCGAGGTGTTCCCCGGCGACGCCTGCGTGGACGCCCTCACCGGGTACCTGTTGCTGCGCGACCGCGAGTACGGCGATCTGCTGCCCGCCCGCGGCACCGGGGCCGGCCGCTCGCCGATGCTCGCGACCCGCGACGGCGGCCGCTGCTCCCGGCACGATCTCTACCTGTTGCTGCGCCGGATCGCCCGCAACGGCGGTCCGGAGCTCGCCGACGTCGAGGACCGGGTGCACCCGCACGCCCTGCGGCACGCGTACGTGACCCTCGCGCTGGAGGCCGGCGCGCCGATCCAGCACGTGCAGGCCGACGTCGGGCACGCCAGCATCGCCACCACCCGGCACTACGACCGGTCGCTGCGCTCCCGCTCGGGGAGCGCAGCCGACCTGGTCACCGGGCTGGTCACCGACCCGGGTCAGGATCGCTGACGAGCCCGGTGACCGGAGCACTCGGTCCCGCTCAGTCCCGTTCGGACGGCTCCAGCTCACGCACCTCGCCGCTGCGCAGCTTCGCCCGGAACGCCCGCACCTCGCGCTTGACCACCGGGGCCAGCAGGTACAGCCCGGCGATGTTGAACAGGGCGAGCAGGAACAGCACCGCGTCGACGAAGTCGACGACCGCCCCGAGTGTCAGCACCGAGCCGACGACCGCGAACGTGCAGTAGATCGTGAAGTAGATCCGCTCGCTCAGCAGGCTGCGGCCGAACAGGTGCGTCCACGCCTTCTGCCCGTAGTAGCCCCAGGTGATCATCGTGGAGACGGCGAACAGCACCACGGCCAGCGCCAGCACCCACGGGAACCAGGGCAGCACCGAGGCGAACGCGTCCGACGTCACGGTGACCCCGTCGGCCACCTCCGATCCGCCGGAGAGGAACGCCTCCTCCCGTGCGGTCGCGTAGAACTGGGTGCCCGCCACCGTGATCGCCAGCGCCGTCATGGTGCAGATGATCACGGTGTCGATGAACGGCTCGAGCAGCGCGACGTAGCCCTCGGTGACCGGGTCCTTCGTCTTCACCGCGGAGTGCGCGATCGGCGCCGACCCCAGTCCCGCCTCGTTCGAGAACGCCGCACGCTGGAAGCCGACGATCAGCGCGCCCAGCGCGCCGCCGGCGACGCCCTCCGGGGTGAAGGCACCGGAGACGATCAGGCCGACCGCGTTCGGGACCTCCGCGATGTTCACGGCGATCACGACCAGGCAGGCCAGGCAGTACATGAGCGCCATCGCGGGGACCAGCCGGGAGGTGACCCGGCCGATCGACTTGATCCCGCCGATCACGACCGCGCCGACCACCGCGGCGAGGACCAGACCGAAGATCAGGGCGGCACCGGCGCTGCCGAGCATGCCGTCGTCGCCGCCGGTCACGTCCCTGAGGTGGGCGTAGGTCTGGTTGGCCTGGAACATGTTCCCGCCGGCGACGCCGAAGAACAGGATCGTCACGGCGGCGCCGCCGGCCAGCACCGAGCCCACGACCTTCCCGAACCGGTTCGGGAAGCGCTCGGCGATCCCGCGCCGCAGGTAGTGCATCGGTCCGCCGGACACCGTCCCGTCGGCGTGCGTCTCCCGGTACTTGACGCCGAGGGTGCACTCGACGAACTTCGTGACCATCCCGAGCAGCCCGGCGATGATCATCCAGAACGTCGCGCCGGGCCCGCCGAGGGTCACGGCCAGCCCGACCCCCGCGATGTTGCCCAGCCCCACCGTGCCGGACATCGCCGAGGTCAGCGCTTGGAAGTGGCTGACCTCGCCGGGCTCGTCCTTACGCGTGTACTTCCCGAGCACGATCTTGATCGCCAGCGACCAGGACCGGAACTGGATGAAGCCGAAGTAGAGGGTGAAGATGATCCCGGCCAGCACCAGCCAGCCGACGATCCAGGGGAAGTCGGTCCCGAAGATCGAGACCTCGTAGAAGACGATGCTCGACAGGGTCGAGGCGACCGGATCGAACACGGAGTTGATGGCGTCCTCGACCGCCCCGAGCATCCCGGGTTGCGGGGGCGCGGCGAGGACATCGGCTGGCGGCGGGCTCGTGGCCCCGCCGTGGGGAGACGACATGGTCGCACAGCCCACCGAACATCCGGACAAATCTCAACTTCGGGGCGAAACGGGTAATCGGAGTCACACCTTGACCTCGACCCGGATTCAGGTACGAGCCTGGCTCCTGGAAGGGAGCACATCATGGACGTCACACCATCGGTCACCGTGTTCGACCAGGCCTACCGGGACGGCGACCCGCCCTGGGTGATCGGCGAGCCACAGCCGGCCGTCGTCGCGCTCGCCGACGCCGGGATGATCACCGGCCGCACGCTCGACCTGGGTTGCGGGGCGGGCGAGCACACGATCCTGCTCGCCCGGCGCGGACTCGACGTACTCGGCGCGGACGCGTCCGCGAGCGCCGTCGAGCGCGCCGGGGCACGGGCCGCCGCAGCCGGGGTGGACGCCCGGTTCACCGTCGCCGACGCGCTCGACCCGGCCGGGCTGGGCACCTTCGACACGGTCCTCGACAGCGCCCTGTTCCACGTGTTCGACGCCGGCGACCAGCGGCGCTACGCCCGCGGCCTGGCCCGGGTGGTCCGCTCCGGCGGCGTCGTGCACCTGCTCGCGCTGGCCCGGACCGGGGACGGCCCCGAGTTCGGCCCGGTGATCGACGAGTCGGAGATCCGGACCGCGTTCGATGCCCCGGACTGGACGGTCGAGGCCGTCGACCGGACGACCTACCGGGGCGTCGTCACCGCCGCCGTCTCGGCGTCCTACGGCCGGCCGGCCGGCTCCCGGGTGGACGAGCCGGCGCACCTGGCCCGCATCCGCCGCACCTGAGGGCCGGGCGGGTCCGAGACCGACGGGGCTCAGGCCGGGCGGGCCGGGCGGCGCTGGGGCAGGCAGCAGTCGACCGCACACGGCACGCCGTTGCTCGTGCATCCCGCGGCCGGAACGCTGCCCAGCCGGCGCGGTGCGGCCGCGTGCGCATGCTCGGCGACCAGCTCGATCACCATGTCGGCGAACCGCGGATCCGGCCCGGCGGTCGCCGCCCGGGCGAACCCCATGCCGTGCTCGGCGGCCCGCTCCGCGGCCTCGTTGTCGAGGTCCCAGATCACCTCGACGTGATCCGACACGAAACCCACCGGGGCGACGACGACCGCCGGGACGCCCTTGGCGTGCAGGTCGTCGATGTGGTCGACCACGTCCGGCTCCAGCCACGGCACCTGCGGCGGCCCGGAGCGCGACTGCCAGACGACGTCGAAGTCCTCGATCCCCAGCTCCGCGGCGACCAGCGCGGACGCCTCGGCGACCTGCCGGGAGTACCGGTGCCCGCCGTCGGCCGGGGTCCCGGCGGCGGCGTCGGCGGAGTTCGGGATCGAGTGCGCGGTGAACACCAGCCGGGCACCGGACCGCTGCTCGGCGGGGAGCCGCTCCAGCGCGCCCCGGACGGCGTCGGCGTTGGCGCGCACGAACTCGGGATGGTCGTGGAAGTGCCGCAGCTTCACCAGCTCCGGCGCCGAGGGGCCCACCGCGTCCTGGGCCCTGGCGATGTCCTCGTGGTACTGCCGGCAGGCCGAGTAGCCGCCGTAGGCGCTGGTGGCGAACACCAGCGCCCGCCGGACGCCGTCACGGGCCATGTCGCGCACCACGTCCTCGGCGAACGGGTGCCAGTTGCGGTTGCCGAAGTAGACCGGCAGCGCGGTCCGGGCGGCGATCGCCGCGACCAGCTCCCGGTTCCGGGCGTTGATCGGCGAGACGCCGCCGAAGTGCTGGTAGTGCTCCTCCACCGCGTCCAGCCGTTCCGGTGGCACACCGCGGCCCCGGGTCACGTTCTCCAGGAAGGGCCGGACCTCGTCGGGGGCCTCCGGGCCGCCGAAGGAGAGCACCAGGACGGCGTCGGGATCGGTGCAACCCTGTTCGTGGCGGGGCTGTTCGTGGCGGGGCTGTTCGGGCACCCCCCGATTAGACACCCACGGCGTGCACGCCGCCGTCCGCCATGACCATCGAGCCGGTGGTGGTGGGCAGCCAGTCGGACAGCACCGCGCAGACGGTCTTCGCGACCGGTACCGGGTCGTTCATGTCCCAGCCGAGCGGGGCGCGCTTGTCCCAGACGTCCTCGAACGCGCCGAAGCCCGGGATCGACTTGGCGGCCATCGTCTTCACCGGGCCGGCCGCGACCAGGTTCACCCGGATGCCGTCCGGCCCGAGGTCACGGGCCAGGTACCGGGTGACCGACTCGAGCGCCGACTTCGCGACGCCCATCCAGTCGTAGGCGGGCCAGGCCTGCCGGTTGTCGAAGTCCATCCCGACGATCGAGCTGCCCGGTCCGAGCAGCGGCTTGCACGCCACCGCCAGGGACTTCAGCGAGTACGCGCTCACCTGGATGGTGGTGGCGACGTCCTCCCACTCCGCCTTCAGGAAGGCGCCCTCGCCGAGCGCACCGGGCGGGGCGAAGCCGATCGAGTGCAGCACGCCGTCCAGGCGCGGCTCGTCGCCCAGGTGCGGCGTGATCCGCTCGACCAGGGTGGCCAGCTGATCGGCGTCCGACACGTCCAGCTCGACGACCGGGGCGGGCTTGGGCAGCCGCTGCGCGATCCGCTCGACCAGCCGCATCCGGCCGTACCCGGTGAGCACCACCTCGGCGCCCTGCTCCTGAGCGATCTTGGCGGCGTGGAAGGCCAGCGAGGCATCGGTGATCACACCGGTGATCAGCAGCCGCTTGCCGTCGAGCAGTCCCATGACGTCCTTTCGGGAGTGTGGAGCAGGTGGTGGTGACCCACGTGCTAGTGCCCCATGCCGAGGCCGCCGTCGACCGGGACCACGGCCCCGGTGACGTACCCGGCGCCGGGCGAGGCGAGGAAGGTGACCACGGACGCGACCTCGTCCGGGTCGGCGTAGCGGGCGAGCGGGATGGTCCCGAGGATCTCGGCACGGCGCTTCTCGCCGAGTGCGCGGGTCATGTCGGTGTCGACGAACCCGGGGGCCACGACGTTCGCGGTGATGCCGCGGCTGCCGAGCTCGCGGGCGACCGAGCGGGCCAGGCCGACCAGCCCGGACTTCGAGGCCGCGTAGTTGACCTGCCCGGCGGAGCCGGACAGCCCGACCACCGACGACACGAAGATCATCCGGCCCTTCTTCGCCTTGAGCATCCCGCGCGAGGCCCGCTTCGCGACCCGGTAGGCGGCGGTCAGGTTGGCGTCGACGACCTTGGTGAAGGAGTCCTCCGCCATCCGCATGAGCAGGCCGTCGTCGGTGATCCCGGCGTTCGACACCAGCACCTCTACCGGGCCGTGCGCGGCCTCGACCTCGGTGAAGGCGGCGTCCACCGAGTCGGCGTCGGTGACATCGCAGTGCACCGGCAGCAGATCGTCGGGCAGGCCGTCCTTCCCGGAGCGATAGGTCACCGCCACCTGGTCCCCCTGGGCCGCGAACGCCGTCGCGATCGCCAGGCCGATGCCGCGGTTTCCTCCGGTCACGAGCACACTGCGTCCCACGGGACGTGAACCTAACGCACTACCGACCGGTACCGCCGCGCGCGCACGGCGACGCTGCTCACGGCAACCGCCTGCCGAGCAGGATCCCGGCCGCGAGCCCGCCGATCAGCAGCGCGAACCCGCCGATCAGCCACGGCCGGCTGGCGTCGACCTCGCGCTCCTCGTAACCGAGCTCCTCGGACAGGTCGGAGTACACCGCGCGCAGCTCGGACTCGGTCGCCGCGGTGAAGAACCGGCCACCGGAGAGCTGCGCGATGCGTTCCATCGAGGCGTCGTCGACGGCCACCGGGGTGCGGCCGCCGTCCAGTTCGATCGTGCCGTAGCTGGTGCCGAACGAGATCGTCGAGACCGGGATGCCGCGCTCGGCGGCCTCCGCGGCTGCGGTGAAGGAGCCGCGCGGCTCGTTCTCCCCGTCCGGCCCGGGAACGGTCTGGGTCCCGTCCGAGAGCAGCACGATCCGGGCCGGCGGTGGGACGCCCTCGGCGTCCGGGCCGCCCTCCAGCGACCGGGAGAACGTGTCGATCGCCTGCATCGCGGTGAAGATCGCCTCCCCGGTGGCCGTCGACTCGGCGAGCTGCAGGTTGTCGACGCCGTTCTTCACGGCCGGCCGCTCGGTGGTCGGCGAGACCAGCACCGCGGCCGTCCCGGCGAACGAGATCAGCCCCAGGTTGACGCCGGGGGTGAGCTGGTCGGCGAACTGCTTGGCCGCCGACTGTGCGGCGGCCAGCCGGGTCGGGGCCACGTCGGTCGCCTTCATCGACAGCGACACGTCGATCACCAGCATCACCGTCGCCCGGTTGCGCGGGACCTTCGCCATCGCCTGTGGCCCGGCCAGCGCCACCGTCAGCACGGCCAGGGCGGTGATCATCGCGATCGCGGGGAGATGCCGCCAGCGGCCGGGCCGGCGCGGGGCGACCGTCTCCAGCAGCTCCAGGTTGGTGAACCGGACGACATCGCTGCGGCGCCGGCGCAGCAACCACACGTACCCGGCCACCAGCGCGGCGACGACCAGCAGCCCGAGCAGCCACCAGGGGGTCGCGAACCTCATGCCGACGACCTCCCGGCACCTGCCCAGGCGTGCCTGCGGGCGACCGCGAAGCGGACGATGTCGGCGACCCAGTCGCGGTCGGTGCGCAGCGTCAGGTGCGCGGCGCCGCAGCGGCGCAGTACGTCGGCGACCCGGTCCCGGTGCGCCGACGCGGCGGCGGCGAACTCCCGGCGCAGCAGCGGCGTCGTCGCGACCTCGCGCTGCCGGCCGGTCTCCGGATCGGCCAGCACCACGGTGCCGACGTCGGGCAGCTCCAGCTCGCGCGGATCGACCACCTCGATCGCGAGCAGATCGTGCCGGCCGGACAGTGCGCGCAGCGACCGCTCCCACACCGGCTCACCGAGGAAGTCCGACAGCACCGCGACCAGGCCGCGGCGGCGCGGCGGGCGGCGCAGCTGATCCAGCACGGCACCGAGATCGCCGCGCACGCCCTCCGGCGCGGTGGGGGTCGTCGCGACCCGCCGGACCAGGCCGCGGGCGTGCACCAGACCGCCGCGGGCGGGCAGCCGCACCACGTCGGATCCGTTGCTGACGACGGCCCCGAGCCGGTTCCCGCCGCCCGCGGTCAGCTGCGCGACCGCGGTCAGCGCGGCCAGCACCAGGTAGCGCTTGTCGGTGTCCGCGGTGCCGAAGTCCAGGCTGCGGGACAGATCGACGGCCGCCCAGGTCTCCAGCTCGCGATCGGCGACGGTGTCCCGCACGTGCGGTGCGGTGGTGCGGGCGGTGACCGACCAGTCCATCCGCCGGACGTCGTCACCCGGCTGATAGGGGCGCGCGTCTCCCGGCTCACCGCCGGGGCCCGGCAGCAGCCCGGAGTGGTTGCCCTGCAACAGCCCGTCCAGCCGGCGGCGGACGGTCAGCTCCAGCGTGCGCAGCGACGCCTCCAGCCGGGCCTGCCCACCGTCGGGGCCTGCCGTCACGCCGGCCCCTGGCCCGCCGCGCTGGGCCGGGCGCTGACCTGCGGCAACGGCACGGTCTGCAGGACCCGGGAGACGATGTGATCCACCGGCACCTGATCGGCGACGGCGTCGTAGGACAGCACCAGCCGGTGCCGCAGCACGTCCGGGGCGACCTCCAGCACGTCCTGCGGGAGCACGTAGTCACGGCCGCGGACCAGTGCCAGCGCACGGGCGCCGGAGACGATCCCCAGCGAGGCGCGGGGCGAGGCGCCGTAGGCGATCCAGGACGCGACGTCGGACAGGCCGTGCTCGTCCGGGAGCCGGGTCGCGACGACCAGCCGCACCACGTAGTCGACCAGCGCGTGGTGCACGAAGACGCCGGCGGCGGTGCGCTGCAGGCGGACCAGCTCGGCCGGGGTGAGCACCTGGGTGGCGGTGGGCGGCTCGGAGCCCATCCGGTAGATGATCTCGCGCTCCTCCTCGACGCCCGGGTACTCGATGAGGAGCTTGAACAGGAAGCGGTCGCGCTGCGCCTCGGGGAGCGGGTAGACGCCCTCGTTCTCGATCGGGTTCTGGGTGGCGAGCACCAGGAACGGATCGGGCATCGGGTGGTCCCGGCCGGCCAGCGAGAGCTTCCGCTCGGCCATCACCTCGAGCATCGCGGACTGCACCTTGGCGGGCGCCCGGTTGATCTCGTCGGCGAGCACGAAGTTGGCCACGATCGGGCCGAGCTCGACGTCGAACTCCTCCCGGCCCTGCCGGTAGATCCGGGTGCCGAGGATGTCGGCGGGGACCAGGTCGGGGGTGAACTGCAGGCGGGCGAAGCTGCCGCCGACGACCCGCGCGAACGTCTCCACGGCGAGCGTCTTCGCGACGCCGGGGACGCCCTCGAGCAGCAGATGCCCCTTGGCGAGCAGGCCCACGAGCATCCGCTCGACCAGCCGGTCCTGTCCGACGATCACCCGCTTGACCTCGAGTACCGCGCGCTCGAGCCGCTCGGCGTCATGTGCGGGTGTGCTCGGGGAGCCGGACGCGGGGGTGTCGTTCGACGGACTCGTGCTCACCGTGGCATTCGATCGCGGTGCCCGTGTGACGCCGGTGAAGGAGCACCCCGCCCGGGCTTCCCACATCCTATAGGATTCCCGGCGGCCACTGGACCCGATCCGCTCGACGATGGGACCGCGATGACGCGCCTGTTCAACGACCCCGACGACTTCGGCGCCGAGATGACGGCCGGCTTCGCCGCCGCGTCCGCCCGCTGGGTGCGCGCCCATCCCGGCGGGGTGGTCCGCAGCACCGCCGACGCCGAGCCGACCGTGTCGCTGGTGGTCGGCGGCGGATCCGGGCACTACCCGGCGTTCGCCGGGCTGGTCGGGCCGGGGCTGGCGCACGGCGCCGCGATGGGCAACATCTTCGCCTCGCCGTCCACCCAGCAGGTGCACTCGGTCGCCGCGGAGGCCGATCAGGGTCGCGGCGTGCTGCTGTCCTACGGCAACTACGCGGGTGACGTGCTCAACTTCGACGCCGCCCAGGAGCGGTTGCGCGCCGACGGCGTGGACTGCCGGACCGTCGTCGTCACCGACGACGTGTCGAGCGCGACCGCCGACCGGCGCGCCGACCGCCGTGGGATCGCCGGTGACCTCACCGTGTTCAAGGTCGCCGGTGCGGCCTGCGCGGCCGGCTACGACCTCGACGGTGTCGAGCGGGTCGCCCGGCTGACCAACGACCGGACCCGGTCGCTCGGCGTCGCGTTCGACGGGTGCACGCTGCCCGGCGCCGACGAGCCGCTGTTCCGGGTCCCGGAGAACCGGATGGCGGTCGGCCTCGGCATCCACGGCGAGCCCGGGATCGACGAGACCGACGTCCCGACCGCCGCCGCGCTCGCCGAGCTGCTGGTCTCCACGCTGCTCGCGGAGATCCCGGACGGCGCCGGGACCCGGGTGGTGCCGATCCTCAACGGGCTCGGCTCGGTGAAGTACGAGGAGCTGTTCGTCGTCTACGGCACGGTGCACCGGCTGCTCGCCGAGACCGGCCTGGAGATCGTCGATCCGGAGGTCGGCGAGTTCTGCACCAGCTTCGACATGGCCGGCGCCTCGCTCACCCTGCTGTGGCCGGACGACGAGCTGGAACGGCTCTGGACCGCACCCTGCGACACCCCGGCGTTCCGCCGCGGCAGGGTCGACGGGCAGCGCACCCGATCCGCCGCGACCGGCACGGCACCCGCGACGGCCGCCGCCGTGATCGGCGACGCCACCCCGCGGTCGCGGGCCTGCGGTGCGCGGATCGCCGCCGCACTCGCCGACGTCGCCGGCGAGCTCGACGCGCACGCCGAGGAGTTCGGCAGGCTGGACCGGGTCGCCGGGGACGGCGACCACGGCATCGGCATGCAGCGCGGCGGACGGGCCGCCCGGGACGCCGCCGCCGACGCGGCCGGCCGCGGTGCCGGCGCCGGGACCGTGCTGCGCCGGGCCGCCGACGCCTGGGGCGACCGGGCCGGCGGCACCTCCGGCGCGATCTGGGCGGCCGCACTCGACGCGCTCGGCGGCGCGCTGGGCGACGACACCGCACCGGACACCCGCGCCGTCGCCGACGCGGTGCGGGCGGCCGAGCAGGCGGTGACGAAGGCCGGTGGAGCCACCGTCGGGGACAAGACGATGGTCGACGCGATCGTGCCGTTCGTCCGCACCCTCGACGAGCGGACCGTCGCCGGGGACACCCTGGCCGACGCCTGGGACACCGCCGCCCGGGCCGCGACCGACGCCGCGGAGGGGACCCGCGAGCTGCGCGCCGGACTGGGCCGGGCACGATCGCACGGGGACCGCAGCATCGGCACCCCGGATCCCGGGGCGGTCTCGTTCGCGCTGGTCGTGCGGACCGTCGGGCAACGGTTGCGGGAGGAGCCCACGTGCTGATCGGCATCAGCTTCAAGACCTGGTTCTCGCACGCGCGCACCGTGGAGTGGCTGCGCGCCGCGGCGGCGACCGCCCGCGGACACGACGCCGTCGCCTCCGGCGCCGTCCGGCTGTTCGCGATGCCGCAGTTCCCGACGATCCCGGCCGCCGTCGGGATCGCCGGCCCGGCCGGGATCGCGATCGGCGCGCAGGACATCGCCGAGCACGACGACGGCCCGTGGACCGGCGAGGTCACCGGCCCGGTGCTCGCCGAGGTCGGCGCGACGATGGTCGAGGTCGGGCACGCCGAGCGGCGGGCGCACTTCGGCGAGAACGATGACGTCGTCGCCGCGAAGACGCTCGCCGCGCTGCGCACCGGGCTCACCCCGGTGTTGTGCGTCGGGGAGACCGAGCGGGACACCCCGCAGCGCGCCGCGGACGCGGTGCGGGCCCAGATCGACAGCGCGCTCGCGCCGGCCGGGGCCGCCGGGATCGGCGGCCGGCTGGTGGTGGCCTACGAGCCGGTGTGGGCGATCGGCGCCCCGCAACCGGCACCGCCGGAGCACGTACGGGAGATCGGATCCGCGCTGCGCGCGCACCTCGCCGCCGGGCCCGGCGGCGAGGTGATCTACGGCGGCAGCGCGGGCCCCGGGCTGCTGCCGCGGATCGCCGACGGCGTCGACGGGATGTTCCTCGGCCGGTTCGCGCACGATCCGGCCGCGCTCGGGGTCATCCTCGACGAGGTGCTCGCGCTGGGCGCCACCCCGGCGGACGCCCGATGAGCGCCACCCCGGGGCTGCGCGGCGGGATCGAGCGCCGCGGCCTGCGCGACCACGTCTACGAGCGGATCCTGGAGCTGCTGCTCAGCGGCGGCCTGGAACCGGGCACCCGGCTCGGGATCGACACCATCGCCCGCGACCTGGCCGTCTCCCCCACCCCGGTGCGGGAGGCGATGGTCCAGCTCGAACGCACCGGCCTGGTCACCCGGGAGGCGCTGAAGGGCTACCGGGTCGCGCCGCCGCTGGGTGCCCCGCAGCTGGCCGAGCTCTTCGACGCCCGGCTGATGCTGGAGGCCACCGCGACCCGGATGGCAGCCCCGGCCGGCCCGGAGCTGCTCGACGAGCTGCGGCGCGCACAGCGCGAGCACGCCCGGGTCGGTGAGCGGGTGGCCGAGGCGCTCGACGCGGGGCGGGTCGATCTCCCGCTGACCGCCGAGTACTTCGCCGCCGACACCGGCTTCCACGCCGTCGTGCTGCACCACTGCGGCAACCGCTACCTGCTCGACATGTCCGAGACGCTCGGGGCCCAGGTGCACCGGATGCGGCAGACCGCGCTGCGCGGCGTGCCGGACGTCGAGGAGGCGGTCGCCGAGCACGCCGCGGTGGTCGAGGCGTTCGCCTCCGGCGAGATCGACGCGCCGGTCGAGGCCATGACCCGGCACCTGCAGAACGTCCGGGAGCGCTCGCTGCGTCTCGAACGCGGGGACTGACCCGGCTCCTATCCGGACCATCAACCCGATTGACGTCGCCGGACAATCCTATAGGATCTCTGAAAGATTCTCGCACCGCTGCGAACGAGGAGCTGCTGTGACCGCTCGCCCCGATCTCACCGCCGACACCTGGCCGATCGCCGTGTGCATGCACGGTTTCGCCCCGATCGGCCGGGACGGGATCGCCCTGCACGACGCCCCCGCCGAGCGCTGGGACGCGCTGTTCGCCGAGGTCGCCTCGCTCGGGTTCACCGAGCTGGAGCTGGCCGACTCGCACATCCGCCCGGCCGATCTGGAACCGAGCCGCCGCGCCGAGCTGCTCTCGATCGCCGGGGGGCACGGCGTGTCGATCATCTCGGTGCACGTGCAGCGGCAGAGCGTGCTGCAGCCCGGCCGGGAGGACCGCAACCTCGACTACGCGCACCGCACCGTCGACGCCGCCGCCGAGATGGGCATGAGCGTGTTCTCCACCGGCCTGCACCACCCGTTCTCCGAGGCCCAGAAGCGGGCGCTCTGGTTCTGGACCGCGCCCGGCTGGAAGGACCCGGACGACGCCGACACCAGGGCGTTCGCCGTCGACCGGCTGCGCGAGCTCGGCAAGCACGCCCAGGACGCCGGGCTGCCGATGGCGCTGGAGATGTACGAGGACACCTACCTCGGCACCGCCGACTCCGCCGTGCAGCTGATCCAGGAGATCGGGCTCGACAACGTGGGCCTCAATCCCGACATCGGCAACCTCGTCCGGCTGCACCGGCCGATCGAGGACTGGCGGGAGATGCACGCCAAGACGCTGCCCTACGCCAACTACTGGCACGTCAAGAACTACGCCCGCGACGAAGCCGGTGACGGCTCCTGGTTCAGCTCCACGCCGACGTCGATGGAGCTCGGTCTCATCAACTACCGCCAGGTCGTGCGGGACGCCGTGGAGCTGGGATTCCGCGGCCCGTTCCTGATGGAGCAGTACGGCGGCGACTCGCTCGGCGTCTGCGCCACCAACCGCGACTACCTGCGCACCCTGCTCCCGCGCTCCTGAGGAGACCCGCATGACATCCCGACCGACTCTCACCGGTACCTACGCGGTGATCGGCAGCGGCTACATGGGCGGCGGGATCGCCCAGGTACTGGCCCTGGCCGGCGCGCACGTCCGGATCGCCGACGTCGACGCGGCGACCAGCACCGCCAACCGGGAACGACTGATCGGCGAGGCGAAGCAGTTCGCCACCGACCAGCTCTTCCCCCCGCACGCACCCGACACGATCGCCGAGCGGGTCACCGTCGCCGGGTCCTTCGAGGAGGCCGTCGAGGGTGCCTCCTTCGTCGAGGAGGCGGTGCCCGAGAAGATCGAGATCAAGCACGACGTGCTGCGCCGGGTCTCCGCGGCCGCCGCACCGGAGACCGTGATCGGCTCCAACACCTCGACCATCCTGATCGGCCGGATCGCCGAGGCCGTGACGCACCCGGAGCGCTTCCTCGGCGTGCACTTCTCCAATCCGGCGCCGTTCATCCCGGGCGTCGAGGTGATCGCTCACGCCGGGACCGACGAGTCGATCATCCCCGGCGTCGAGGAGATCGTCCGGGCGACCGGCAAGCATCCCGCCCGGATCTCCGACGCCGACGGCTTCGTCCTCAACCGGCTGCAGTACGCGCTGTTCGAGGAGGCCTCCAAGCTGGTCGACGAAGGCGTCGCGAACGCGGCCGACGTCGACACCATCGTCCGCACCACGTTCGGTTTCCGGCTGCCGTTCTTCGGCCCGTTCGCGATCGCCGACATGGCGGGCCTGGACGTCTACAAGTTCTGCTTCGAGTCGTTGCAGGGCCGCTGGCCGGAGCGCTTCGCCACCCCGCCCGCGCTGGCCGAGCACGTCGGGAACGGCCGGCTGGGCACCAAGTCCGGCGGCGGGTTCCTCGACGTCCCGGCCGAGCGGGTGCCCGAGCTGGTGGCCTACCGCAACCGCGCCTACGTGCGGATGCAGCAGCTGCTCGACGAGCTCGGCCCGGCCCCGGTCCAGGAGACCGGCCGATGAGCGCCCCGTTCCCGGCCGAGCGCACCGTCATCCTGACCGGCGCCGGATCGCCGCGCGGGATCGGCCGCGCCACCGCCTTCCATCTCGCCGAGGCCGGCTGGAACGTCGGGCTGATCGACGTCGACGCTGCCGCGGCCGAGGCGACCGCCGCCGAGGTGGCCGCGGCGCACGGCGTGCGTGCGGTGGGGATCGGCGCGGACGTGGCCGACCGGACCGCCGCGGTGGCCGCCGTCGACACCCTGGAGGCCGAGCTGCCCCGGCTGGTCGCGCTGGTCGCGTTCGCCGGGGTCTCCTCCCCCGTGCCCTATCTCGACGTCGACGCCGACGAATGGCGCCGGGTCGTCTCGATCAACCTGGAGGGCACCCACTGGGTCACCCAGCGGGTGGCCCGCTCGCTGGTCGGGCACGGAGTCGGCCGGATCGTCGGTGTGTCGTCGGTGTCGGCGCAGCGCGGTGGCGGTACCTACTCGAAGACGCCCTACTCCGCCGCCAAGGCCGGGATCGTCGGGCTGATCCGGTCGGTCGCCCGCGAGCTGGGCCCGCACGGGGTGACCGCGAACGTGATCTCCCCCGGCCCGATCGACACCGACATCATGGGCGGCACGCTGAGCGAGGAGCGCAAGGCCGCGATGGCGGCCGACGGTGTGCTCACCCGGATCGGCACGCCGCGCGACGTCGCGGCCGCCGCCGCCTACCTGATCAGCGCCGACGCCGGCTTCGTGACCGGCCAGACGCTCAACGTCGACGGCGGCCTGTACATGCACTGAGTCGCCGTGCGCGACCGCGCCGCCGACCGCACCCGTCCCACCGTGGAGGCACCGTGCCCGAGCAGTCCCCCCGTCCCGGCCCCTTCCCCGGCTGGAGCTGGTCGCGGGTCGCGTTCCTGACCGTCGGCGTCGTGCTGTCGGGGATCGGGCTCGTCCTGATCCTCGGCTGACCCCGCCGCACCTGCCGCACCTGTCACACCCGCCGCACCGTCCTCGAGCTCGAAGGAGAGATCGTGGCCACCTCGTCATCCGGGCCGTCCGGCTCGTCCGCTGACGCGCCGCGGGAGCTGCTGAACAGCCCGCACCTGGAATCCGGGATCCGCAAGTCGGTCCGCCGGCTGATGCCGATGCTGGTGATCCTGTACTTCGTCGCCTTCCTGGACCGCACCAACATCGCGTTCGCCGAGGAGGGCCTGCAGGTCGACCGGGGTGTCAGCGCGGGGGCGTTCGCGCTCGGCGCCGGCATCTTCTTCATCGGCTACGCGCTGTTCGAGATCCCCAGCAACCTGCTGCTGAAGAAGTACGGGGCCCGGTTCTGGCTGGCCCGGATCGCGATCACCTGGGGCCTGGTCGGCGCCGCGTTCGCCTTCACCACCAACGACACGATGTTCATCGTGCTGCGGTTCCTGCTCGGCGTGGCGGAGGCCGGGCTGTTCCCCGGCGTCATCATGTTCCTCGCCGAGTGGTTCCCGAACCGCAAACGCGTGCAGATGTTCGCGATCTTTTACCTCGCACAGCCGTTCAGCCAGATGGTCGGCGGCCCGTTGTCCGGGGTGATGATCAGCTTCGGTAACCGGTTCACGCCGTTCCTCGGCTGGCAGGTGATGTTCTTCATGCAGGGCATGATGGCCGTCGTCGCCGGCATCGTCGCGCTGTTCGTGCTCATCGACTCCCCCTCGAAGGCCCCGTTCCTCAGTACCGAGGAGAAGACGGCGATGCGCGAGGTGATGGAGCACGAGAACGCCGTCAAGGACTCCGACGGGCCCCGCGGCATCGTCCCGGCGATGCTCAGCGCGAAGGTCTGGTACTTCACGGTCATCTACTTCTGCCTGCAGATCGCCGTCTACGGCACCACCTTCTACCTGCCGCAACAGGTGTCGTCGCTGATCGGGCGGGACGTCGGCTGGGAGGTCGGGCTGGTCACCGCCATCCCGTGGGCGGTCGGCCTGTTCGCCTGCTACTACATCGGACGGCACGCGGACACGCTGCGGCGCAGGCGCAACTGGGGAACGATCGCGTTCGCCGTGACCGGCACCGCGATCCTGGTGTCGGGCTGGGCCGGTGCGAACGGCCAGGCGCTGCTCGGCATCGCCGCGATCACGGTGGCGGTCTCGGCGTTCCTCTGCGCCGGTCCGATCAGCTGGTCGTTCCCGACCGCTTTCCTCGCCGGGGCGGCAGCGGCGACCGGGATCGGGCTGATCAACTCGATCGGCAACCTCGGTGGTTTCGTCGCGCCGATCATGCGGACCGCGATCAACGACCTGGTTCCGACCGACACCGGCATGTGGGGCGTGCTCTCGCTGGGGGTGCTGGCCTTCCTCGCCGCCGCGATGACCTGGGGCACCCGGTTCTTCACCGCCCGCGCCGACGACCTGCTCGGTGACGCACCGGGCGCGGCCCGCCGGGAGACCGGGCGGTGATCCGAGACGACGCCGCCCCGCGCACCGCGCCAGGCGTGCCCCGCCGTCACGTTGGATCGGATACCGCCGCCGGGCCGGTCCCCGAGCAGCCCGTCCAGCCAGGACAGTCCCTTCCCCAGGGACAGCCGGTCGTCACGCGGGGTCTCGATCTCGACACAGCCGCGCAGGCCCTCGATCGTCGACGGCACCGCGGCCTCGGCCGCTCCGGTCAAGCTCATCGCTGTCCCCTGCCGTTCGCTGCGCACACCGTAGGCCCGGCGCACGGCATGGATGACCCGTGTTCCGGGGTCTGCCAGGATCGGGCGATGGCAACAGGATCGAAGGTGCGCTGGAACCAGCTGGGGACGACCGGCCGGGTCGCGGTGGTGCTCGCGGGGGTGCTCCAGTTCGGACTGCTCGGTGCGGCATGGGCGGACCTGGCCCGGCGCGCCCCGTCCGAGGTGAACGGTCCGCGGTGGGTGTGGGCGCTGGCCGCACTGGTGAACTTCGCCGGCCCGATCACCTACTTCGCGCGCGGCCGCAAGCGCTGACCGTCGGCTCTCACCGGGTGGGCGGCTCCTGCTCGACGAAGCGGAGCGTCATCGCCAGGTAGTCGCGCAGTGACACGGTTCCCGGCGCCTGCCGGAGCCGGCCCCAGATCGCGTTGGCTGCGCCCGGGCTCAGCGCGCGGGAGTGCGCGACGGTCGCGCGGGCCTCCGCGTCGGCGATCTCCCGGCCGGCCAGCGCCGCGAACGCGGCGACCAGCGCGACCGCCCGGTCCTCGTCCATGGGTGCAGCAGAGCACGGACCCCCGACAGCGATCGCGGGACGCTGCAGCGGCACCCGTGCGCCGGCGCGGGAGACCACCCGTCTGGTGGCGAGCCACGGGCGATGACCGGAGTCTCGTCCCGCTAACCTTGCGCGTCGCACGGCGCCCCCTCGATCGATCGGACGTGGCCGGCGGACATCCCGGTCTCCCGGTCGCGGGGCGCCGCGGGCATCGGAGCGGCACTGCCGCCGATGAGAAGGAGATCGACCGTGGTGACGACCTCGACACCCGACGGCGCGGGTACGCCGCAGGGCGCGGAGCCTCCGGCGGAGGTACCCGCACCGGGGCCGCGGCTGCGGGTGTGGCACTTCCTGGTCCTGGTCCTCGGATACCTGGCGCTGGTGCAGGGCGCAGCGATCTGGCTGGCCGCGGATCAGGGCGCCGGCGAGAGCGGTCTGACCTCCACCGACGCGATCCTCCGCCAGATCCTGATCCCGGTCGGCATCGGCTGCATCGTCGCCCTCGCGGCCGTGACGTACCTGCGCTCCTGGCAGACGATCTTCGTCGAGCCCCGCACGATGCGCCCCTGGCTCATCGCGATTCCGGTCGTCCTGCTGCTGACCGGCGTGGTCGTCACCGACTACGGCGGCCTCGCCGGCAAGGGCGTCGCCTTCGTCGGAGCCCTGCTGGTCGCCACCATGATGGTCGGGTTCGCCGAGGAGCTGCTGTTCCGCGGTGTCGGCGTGCAGGTCTTCCGCCGGGCCGGCTTCACCGAGTTCCGGGTCGGGCTCTGGACCAGCATCGTGTTCGGTGTCGCGCACGGTTCCAACGGGCTCGTCACCGGCGAGTTCGGCAACGCACTCCTGCAGGTCGTGCTGACCACCGGCACCGGATTCGTGTTCTATCTCGTGTTCCGCAGCACCGGCGCCCTGACGATGGCGATGCTGGCGCACGGTTGGTGGGACTTCAGCGTGCTGAGCACCCAGGTCGATCCCGCGAACCCCACCTCCATGGAGTACGTCGCCTTCGGCGCGTTGGCCGCGATCCTGCTGGCCGTGCTCGTGCTGCGCCGCAGGATGAGCTGACGCTCCGGGTTCGTCCCCGCGGCGCTGGTACTAGTCCAGCAGCAGGAACGCGATCGCCGCGATCCCGACCACGACGATCACCGCGCGCAGCACCGTGGGAGGCAGCCGCCTGCCCACCTTCGCCCCCAGCAGGCCGCCGAAGATCGAGCTCACCGCGATGATCCCGACCACCGTCCAGTCGACCGGCGCCACCACCGCGTAGATCACGCCGGCGACCAGGTTCACCACCGCGGCGAGGGTGTTCTTGAACGCGTTCAGCCGCTGCAGCGGATCGGCAACGAGCAGCCCCAGCAACCCGACCAGCATGATCCCCTGCGCGGCGGTGAAGTAGCCGCCGTAGATCCCGACCGCGAAGACGGCCAGGTACACCAGCGGCCCGGACGCCTGGGCCGGCTTTGCCCGCTCCTTGAGCCGCCGGGCGAGCAGCGGCTGCACCGCCACCAGCAGCACCGAGAGCCCCACCAGCACCGGCACGATGGTCTCGAACGCGTCCGGCGGCAGCGAGAGCAGCAACGCGGCGCCGCCGATCGCCCCCAGGAACGACGCCACCGCGTAGCCGGCGAGCCTGCGGCCGTGCCCGGTCAGCTCCTTGCGGTACCCGACGGCCCCGGTGATCGTGCCGGAGATCAGGCCGATCGCGTTCGACGTCGTCGCCGTCACCGGTGGGTATCCGAGGGCGACCAGCACCGGGAAGGTCACCAGCGTCCCCGAGCCGACGACGGTGTTGATCAGCCCCGCCCACAGCCCGGCCAGCGCGATGACCGCGACCTCCCACCCTTGCACGCCGAGCACTCTAGGCGCCGGTCCTCGGCGACCCGGCCGGCCCACGACGCGTATGCCTTACGCCACGTGCGTAGGCCACCACACGCAACGCGTGTAATGATCAACACGTGCCCCTGACGACCTCCGAGGATCCCCGCTGGGCCGCTCCGCCCCGGCCGGCCGGCCGCACCCTCGACCGGGCGGGGATCGTCGCGACCGCGTTGGAGGTCGCCGACGCCGAGGGACTCGAGGCCGTCTCCATGCCCCGGCTGGCCCGCGAGCTCGGGTCCGCCCCGATGTCGCTGTACCGGCACGTGCCCGGCAAGGACGCGCTGGTCGATCTGGTCCTGGAGTCCGCGCTCGGTGAGCCACCGGACCTGACCGGCTGCCCGGTGCGGCTGGGGCTGGAGATCTGGGCGACCGCGTTGCGCGACGTACTCGACGAGCACCCCTGGGTGGTCGCGCTGATGGCCGGGCCGCGGCAGGCCGGGCCGGCGGAGTGCGGCTGGGCGGAGGCGTTGCTCGCGCACGTCGTCGGCGCCGGGCACCCACTGGGCACCGCGGTGGAGGTGCTGCACCTGGTGCACGGTTACGTGCGCGGTGCGGCCGCGCTGGCCGGTGACCGGCTGCCGACGGTGGCGGATCTCGAACGGTCCGGCCGGGCGGACCGGCTGCCGGTGCTGACCCGGTTGCTGGGTGGCGCGGTGGCCCGCGGGGCCGGTGGCGGGGAGCCGCTGTTCGAGAGCGGCCTGCGCCGGGTGCTCGACGCCGCCCTGTGATCTCACGCAGCCCGCTGACTCCCGCCGAGCCCGTCAGCGCCCGCGGCGCTCTCTGCCCCGCCCTCGTCCTGCCCAGCCCGCCGCTACCGGCCGGGGCCGCTACCCCCTGCTGAGCCCGTCGATGCACGGGCCGCCTCCCGGCGCCCGGCGAGGAAGCGCCGCTCCACCGGGTTCGCGGTGAGCTCCAGCGCCGCGTCGTAGGCCACCGCCGCCTCCCCGGTACGGCCGAGACGGCTCAGTACGTCGGCCCGGGCCGCGGGCAGGTACGGGTAGCGGGCGAGCGCCGGATCGTCCGCGAGCGCCTCCAGGTCGGTGAGCACCGCTGCCAGATCGGCCCCCGGAACCCTGCTGCGGGCGGCCGCCCGGTTGAGCGCGACCACCGGTGACGGCGCCACCCGCATCAGCGCGTCGTAGATCGTGACGATCAGCGCCCGGTCGGTCCGCTCCGGCGACGGGGCGACGGCGTGCAGCCCGGCGACGGCAGCCTGCAGGGCGAACCGCCCGTGCCCGGCATCCGGTCCGGGGCGCAGTGCCGCCGTCGCCAGGGTGAGACCCTCGGCGATCATCCGGCGGTCCCAGCCGGAGCGGTCCTGGTCGTCGAGCAGCACCAGCTCGCCCCCGCCGTCGGTGCGCGCCCCGGCGCGCGCCTCGGTCAGCAGGAGCAGCCCGAGCAGCGCCCGCGGCTCCGGCTCGTCGGGCAGCAGCCGGACCAGCATCCGGGCCAGCCCGAACGCCCGTCCGGTCAGGTCGGTGCTGGTCAGGGCCGGGCCGGAGCCGACGTGTCCGGCCGTGTAGAGCAGGTGCACGACGGTCAGGACGGCGTCGAGCCGGGCCGGCAGCTCGTCGTCGTCCGGGATCCGGAACGGGATGCGGGCCGACGCGATCTTGCGCTTGGCCCGGGTGATCCGCGCCGCGACACCGGCCTCCCCGGCGAGCAGCACCGCGGCGATCGCGGTGGTGTCGACGCCGCACAGCAGGCGCAGGGTCAGCGCCACCTGCGACTCGCGGGCCAGCGCCGG
Source organism: Pseudonocardia autotrophica (assembly GCF_003945385.1). NCBI lineage: Bacteria > Bacillati > Actinomycetota > Actinomycetes > Pseudonocardiales > Pseudonocardiaceae > Pseudonocardia > Pseudonocardia autotrophica. The sequence continues at coordinate 3,419,917 of NZ_AP018920.1, read as the reverse complement.
ATGGCAGCAGGCGAACACCAGCCGCAGCGGATCAGCGGGCTCCGGTTCGTCCTCCGCCCCGCCGCCGGGTTCGACCAGCAGCGGGAGCCTGCGGCGCAGTGCCGTCTCCCGCCGCAGCCGGTCGAGCGCGATCCGCCGGGCCGTGACGGTCAGCCAGCCGGTGGGGTTGCCGGGGACGCCGTCCGCCCAGGCACCCAGTGCGCGGACGAACGCGTCCTGGGTGCAGTCCTCGGCGAGATCCAGATCGCGGGTCACCCGGGCGGTCGCGGCCACCACCACGGGCCACGCCTCGCGATATGCCCGCCGCAGCGCCGCCTCCGGCTCGTCCCCGGCCGCCCCGGGCCCAGCCCCGGTAGGCCCGTCCTCGACCGACCCGGCCGCAGCCCTGACCGGCCCGCGCCGGCTCGCCCCGGGCCGATTCCCGGCCGCCCCGGCACCGGTCCCGCTCAGGGGGTCGCCGGGTCGTCGTCGCCGGTGTCGAGCACCGGCCGCACCTCGACGGTCCCGGCCGGGCAGAGCGCAGCGAGCCGCAGCGCGACGTCGAGATCGACGGCCTCGATCACGTAGAAACCACCGAGGGCCTCCTTGGTGTCGGCGAACGGGCCGTCGGTGACCATCGGGGTCGCACCGTCCCCGCGCCGCACCGTGGTCGCCGACGTCGACCGCTCCAGTGCCTCACCGCCGACCACGCTCGCCCCGGCCGCGCGGACCGCCGCCATGAACTCCTCGTGCAGCCGCATCTCTTCGGCGATCCCCTGCTCGTCGACGTCGTCGTACCAGTCCTCGGAGTCGAACATCAGGAACACGTACCGGGCCATCGTGGCTCCCCTCGGATGGGCGGATCGACCGGCCGGTCCGGCGCCGCCACCCTCCTGACGAACGGCCCAGCCCGGAATCGACACCACCTTCTCATCCGGTGTGTGATCCGGCTCTCAGTCGCCGCAGCATCCGGGCGTCGCCGAACCCGACGTCCCTGGCGGCCGCCTCGGCCGTCCAGCCCTGCCCGATCAGCGCTTCGGCCCGTTCGATCCGCAGCGCCTGCTGGTACTGCAGGGGTGTGCGGCCGGTGGCCGCCCGGAACCGGCGGGTCAGGGTGCGCTCGCTGACCCGGGCCGACCGGGCCAGCACAGCGAGCGGGACGGTCTCGGTGAAGCGCGCGTCGAGTACGTCCTGGGCCCGGTGCACGGCGTCGACGAGATGGTCTCGGTGCCGCAGCATCGTGCTCGCCTGCGGATCGGATCCGTTGCGCCGGGCCGGGACGACCATCGAGCGGGCGATCCGCGCCGCCGGTGCCGGTCCGTGCTCGACCGCCACCAGGTGCAGGGCCAGGTCGATCCCGCTGGCGATGCCGGCGGACGTCACGATCCGGTCGTCGGCGACGTAGAGCACGTCCGGCACCACCCGCACCGCCGGGAACCGGCGGGCGAGCGCATTTTGGATGTCGTGGTGGGTGGTCGCCCGGCGGCCGTCCAGGAGCCCGGCCTCGGCGAGCGAGAAGGCGCCGGCGCACACGCTCATCACCCGCCCGCCCGCGTCGTGATGTGCCCGGACCCACTCGAGCAGGTCCGCGGAGAGCCCGCCGCGGGGCTCCCGGTCCCCGATCCGGTGCCCCGGCACGACGACGACGTCGGACCGGTCCGGCAGCGGTGCCCCGGTCCGCACGGTCAGCGGGACACCCTGGTGGCTGGTGATCGTCTCCCGGTCGCCGACGTAGGACAGCGGGTAGCCCAGTCCCAGGTCGGCCGCCGTGGAGAACACCTGGGCGGGCCCGGCGAGATCGAGCAGGTGCACCCGCGGCGGGACGACGAACACGACGCCGGTCACGACGCCAGGTGACCGGCCAGCGTGGTCACCGTCGCGAACCGGTGCTGCAGCGCGCTCGCGGTGCGCTGCAGCACCTGTGCGGGGTCGAGCACGCCGTCGCCGTCCCAGCTCGGCAGCGGCATCGTCGCCGTCGCGTCCAGCACGAACTCGACGCCGTATCCGAGATCGGAGGCCAGCCGGGCGGTGGTCTCGCAGCACTGCTCGGTGCGGATCCCGCACACCACGACGTCGGTCACCCCGGCCGCGCGCAGCCGTTCGTCCAGATCGGTGGAGCTGAACGCGTTGTGCGTCGTCTTGTGCAGCACCGGCTCCGCGGCCGACGGTTCGAGCCCGGGGAGCAGCCGGACGTGCTCGCCGGCCGGGTCGAACACCGTCCCGGTGCCGGGCTCGGTGTGCAGGATCCAGAACACCTGACGGCCCCGGGCGCGGGTGTGCCGCACGAGCTCCCGCACCCGGTCCGCGATGTCCGGGGTGGACACGCCCGCCCAGTCGCCGGGCCGGGCCCGGAACGACTCCTGCACATCGATCACCAGCAGCGCTGTCGTCACACGCTCAGCCTGCCCGCGCCGCGGACCCGCCGACAGGGTCCGGCCGGTCCGGAACCGGAACGATCCGGTCAGCCGGTGCGCCGAGCTCCAGCCGCGGCCAGCCGGCCAGGTCGCGCAGCAGCTGCCGGTCGTGGGTCGCCACCACGACCGCAGCATCCGTGTCCCGCAGCGCCCCGGTCAGCTCGTCGACCAGCGTCGCCGACAGGTGGTTGGTCGGCTCGTCGAGCAGGATCAGCCCGGGCCGCCCGGCGAGGGCCAGCGCCAGGTCGAGGCGACGGCGCTGCCCCTGCGACATCCGGCCGACCGGGACCGTCATCGCGTCCCGGTCCAGTAGCCCGAGCGCGCCGAGCGGCACCGCCGCGGCGTCGGTGAGCACGCCGCGCGCGACCAGCCGCCCCACGTACCGGGCATGCACCTCCCGGGCGGTGAGCTGGGGGTCGGACGCCGCGGTCTCCTGGGTGACCCGGGCGATCCGGGCCCCGGCGGCGATCCGCAGGTACCCACGGTCCGGAGCGAGATCACCGGCCAGGACGGCGAGCAGGGTCGATTTCCCGGCACCGTTCGGCCCGGTCACGAGCAGCCGGTCACCCCCGTCGAGGGTGAGATGGACCGGGCCGGTGAGCCGCCCGTGCACGGCCACCCCGTGCGCCCGCAGCTGCGGCGCCCCACGACGGACGCCGAGATCCGGCCACCGCAGCGACGGCGGCGGGGTCGGCACGTCGAGGCGGTGCGCGTCCAGCGCGTCCTGCTGCCGGTTCAGTGCCTGCACGACGCCCGGTGCCCTGGACTGCCGCTGGTGCTTGCCGGTCCCCTTGTCCGGGCGCCAGCCGGTGCTGAGCCGGTCCCGTGCCCGGGTGACGGCGTCGGCCAGCCTGCGGTGTTCGGCCTGCTGCTCCTCGTGGTCCCGGATCCAGCGTTCCCGTTCCCGTCGCCGGCCGTCCTGCCAGGCGTCGTAGCCGCCGGCGTAGAGCCGGGGCAGCCCGTCGCGGGTCGGGTCGAGATCGAGGAACCGGTCGGTGACGGCACGCAGCAGGGCCCGGTCGTGGCTGACGACGGCGAGCCCGCCCGGGTGCTCGCGCAGTGTCGCGGTCAGGAAGTCGAGCCCGGCGGCGTCGAGGTGGTTGGTCGGTTCGTCGAGCAGCAGCACGTCGTGCCGGGCGCCGAGCAGGCACGCCAGCCGGACCCGGTAGCGCTGTCCCACCGAGAGCGTCGCCAGCTCGCGGTCGCGGTCGGTGCAGGCGCCGAGTGCCGCCAACGCGACATCGACGCGGCGTTCGGCGTCCCAGGCGTCGAGCCGGGTGGCCGCGTCGAGCGCGGCGGCGAACCGGTCGTCGGCGCCTGCGACTCCGTCGGTCAGGTCCAGTGTCGCGGCGTCCAGTGCACGCAGTGCCTGTTGCGGTGCCCGCAGCGCCTCGGAGGTCAGCGTGCCCACGGTGTCGCCGGGGTGGGCGGACAGTTCCTGGCGGGCGAGTCCGAGCGTGCCGGCGCGCTGCACGCGCCCCCCGTCGGGGACGACGATGCCGGCCAGGACGTGCAGCAGCGTCGTCTTGCCGCGCCCGTTCTCGCCGACCACGGCGATCCGGGACCGCGCGGACACGGTGACCGTGACGCCGTGCAGGACACGGCGTGCCCCGCGGGTCACGGAGACGCCGTCGGCGCGGACGTGGGCGTCGAACGGGGATTGTTCAGGGTGGTGGTTCACGATGTGCTCCGCAGCTCGCAGTCGAGCCGGGCAGCAGAAGACGGCCGCCCGGCGGGAAACCGGGACGGCGGACGCGATCAGAGTGGAAGGAGAGGCGCCGCCGTCAGCGGGCGCTGCGAACCTTCTGCGACCAGATACCTCGTGCCATGGGATCGACGCTAGCAGCGCCCGGCGCGACCGGCGAGCGGATATCCGCCGGGACGCGGTGCAGGTGGGAGGCGGGTCGTAGCGCTCACCGACCGGTAGAACCCGGACCAGCGGCCGCCGCGGCTCGGTCCGTCCATGCCCCCGGCGGGCTCCCGGTTCAGAACGGCGGCACGTCATCGTCGAGTCCATCGCCGTCGCCATCGCCGTCAACATCGCCGTCGCCGTCAACATCGCCGCTGTCGGCTCGGCCGACGTAAGGGTCCGTTGCCGGACGCATCGCGTCCGCCGCTCCCCCGTTGCTCCCGCTGGTCCCGTTCCTCTCGCTGATCCCGCCGGTCCCGTTGCTCGCGCTGATCCCGCCGGTCCGGCTGCTCCCGCTGCGCGGGCCGGCGTCGGGCGCTGTCGCGTCCCCGGTCCCGAGGTGCGGCCGGTAGTCGTGCGGCCGGGTCGTCTCCCGGCGCCCGCACGGGCTGATCCAGGTGAGCGACCCGTCCTCTCCGGCGACGACCTGCCAGCCGGGTGCGTCTTTGAGTTTGTGGTGGTGCAGGCACAGACCGTGCAGGTTCGCCGCGTCGGTCATACCACCGTCGGCCCAGGGGACGAGGTGGTCGAGATCGCGGATCGGTCTGCTGCACAACGGTCCGCGGCAGATGCCGTCGCGGGCTCGCACCAGATCGGCCAGGTCATCGGGTGGGGCGTAGGTGCTGCGTCCGCGGTCGCGGACCTCTCCCGAGAGCGGGTCCACGACCAGTCGGGCCCATACGCCGCCGGCGGCCAGTGCCCGGGCTGTGGTTGCCGGGATCGGTCCGTGTCCGACCAGTTCGGCCGGGCGGTCGTCGCCGAGCAGTGTGTCGAGCGAGACGACGACCTGGATCAGCGGCTTGCGCCCGATTGCCGCCACCGGATCCGCCCTGGCCGCCAACACCTGAGCGACCACCTCGGCCAGCGCCTCGGGCGACAGACCCGCCGACGCGGCAGTATCGGCGACGCCGGCTTCCCGGGTTCCCCCGGTGGCCCCACAGGATCCGTTAACCCCACGGGATCCGATGGCCCCGCGAGCCCAGCTGGTTGTGGCACCGTCAACCGGTCCGGCACCGGCCGGCCGGGCTGCGCCACCTCCAGCACCTGCACCGCCTCCAGCACCTACACCGGCTGCACCGTCTCCGCCGGCTGCACCGGCTGTCGTGCCCGCACCGACTGTGGCGTTTGCTCCGGCGGCGAGGACCTGGCAGACGGCCTCTCGGACCGCGGCCAGGTCGGTGATCGACACCGTGCCCTGCAAGAGTTGGTGGGCCAGGTCGACCCGCCGCTGCTCCAGCGTGCGCGGGTCGTCGGCGCCCAGGGATCTGGCCAGCCGGTCCACCGACCGCCACGACGCCTCGGTCTGCTCGGCGGCGGCGGAGAGCCACAACGAGGCCATCCCGTCATCGGACCGGCTGATCGACATCCGCCGATCAGCCTTGGCCCGCTCGTGCCGCCGCGCCGCACCCTGCGGGTCCACCCGCGCCACGGTGCGACGCAACCGATCCTGCAACAACCGGCGGGGCGCGGCAGCCGCGCCGGGCAACACTCGTGCCTCGACCTCCCGCGCCACCTCATCGGTCAGGACGCTCGTGGCGTGTGCGATCGCGTCGGCCTTGCGCTCGTCGATCCGGCCCGCCTCCCACTCCGCCAGGGTCGCCGGAAGCACATGCGCGAACCTGACCGCGCCCGCGAGCATGCAGCGGGCCTCCTCCAACGACACCCGCAACGTGAGTGCGACCTGGTCGGGTAACCACCGCCCCACCGGCGCCGCCGCACCCGAATCCGCGCCCGGTGGCGGCGCGCTGCTGCCCGGTGGGTGCCGGTCGGCGAACACGGCCAGCATCCGGGTACGCAGCGCCGAGGCCCAGCGTTCCATCCGCTCGGCACCCTCGACCACATCGAGCAGCTGGGCATCGTCGAGCAGTTCGGGGCTGTCCCCGGCGAGCTGACAGTCCAACGCCAACGCGAAACCCACCGGCCGATCCGGATCCACCGTGACGGCCGGATCGTCATCCCCGCACAGCAGCCCGCACAGCTCGCGGGTCATGCCGTGCGGGCACGGATCGGCCGCGACCGCCTCCGGGCTGAGCAACCCACCATCGATGTCGAACATGTGTTCGAGTCTACCGGGGATTGTGTGCCGCTCTCTAGAACGAATTCCAGGCAATTCCACACAGGACCGAGATCGGGTACGTCCGCGACCGACGGAGGTCGATGATGCGTCGGGCCGGTCGGTGGTCATCCGGCGGAGCTCCCCCACGGCTCCTCTCCTCCTTAGGCCTCATGCGGTGGTGGTCCCACCCACTCGCGCAGTGGGCCATCGGCAGCCCCGCTGTCGTCCATGCCGAGCAGGTCGAGCAGGTCGAGCAGGTCGAGCAGGTCGAGCAGGTCGAGCAGGTCGAGGAGATAGTGGACCTCCTCGGCGTCGATGCGGTGGGAACGCTCCGCCTTGCCGTTCAGCCGCACCGCCGAGCCGTGATGCAGGTGTGCGCGGCGCCCGTGCCGATGGCGCGCCGCCGGGAACCGGACCGGGACTCGGCGCCGTCGGCGGTGAGACCCACGGCGTTCGAGGACGTGATCGAGAGACGCGGCGGCGGTCGCCCAGTCAGCACTCGGCTGGATCGTGAGAGCCCACCGGGTTCAGCCGTTGATCGCGGTGAGCTGGAGCGAGCGGCGCCCGGCCGGTTCCATCGGACTTCCTTGCCTCGACCGCGGCGCCGCGCAGTGATGGGGCGGCATCGTTGCCGGCAGCGACGTACGCCCAGCGCAACCGGAGCCGGTTCTCCGCGGCCTGGGAAGCGACGGCCAGGCAAGCCGCGGCCAGGCACACGGCGACCCCGGGTGCAGTGACCCGGGAAGCGGCGGCCCCGGATGCGGTGGCCTGCGATGCGGCGACCCGGTATGCGGGGGCCTGGGAAGCGGCGGCCCGGCATGCGGTGGCCTGGGATGCGGTGGCGCCGGAAGCGGTGCCCCTCCTCCCCGGCGGGCAGGTACTCCCCCGGCAACCCCGTGCCCGAGCACCCGACAGGCGAGTCGCCCGGAAGAACATGCGGTCCTCAGGTGGGTCCCGGTCCACAGCGAGCCCCGGAGTCGGCAGAACACCGTGCCGTCAGACCGGCTCACACCCGGCTCACCTGCGGATCGGCCCGAGCACGGCGCCCGGGCGCCGACGCAGCCAGCACACCACCCACGACCACCAGCCCCGCGACCAGCTCCGGCACCGACGGCCGCTCCCCGAGCAGCACGATCGCCAGCCCCATCCCCACCACCGGCACCAGCAGCGAGTGCGGCGCCACCACCCCGGCCGGGTAGCGGCGCATCAGCGCCGTCCAGATCCCGGCCCCGAGGACCGTCGCGACCACCGAGAGGTACAGCAGCGCGGCGAGACCGGGCAGACCGTCCCAGGAGAACGCGGCGGCCGTCGCCACCCAGCCGGTCGTCGGCCCCTCGACGACCGCCGACACGGCGAGCAGCGGGACCGGCGGGATCACGCTCATCCACAGTGTCAGGTGCAGCGGATCGACGGCCTCGCCGTCGCGCTGGGCCAGCCGGTTGCACAGGTTCCCGGCGGCCCAGCCGAGCGCACCGAGCAGCGTGAGCGCCACCGGGAGCAGCGCGGCCGTCTGCGCCCGCAGCAGCGCGATCGTCGCCAGCCCGGCGACCGCGACGCCGATCCCGATCCACTGCCGCAGCCGAACCTGCTCACGCAGCAGCAACGCACCCAGCACCAGGGTGAACGGCCCGGACGCCTGCAGCACCAGCGACGCCAGCCCGGCCGGCATCCCGGCGTACATCCCGAGGAACAGGAACAGGAACTGTAGGGCCCCGAAGCCGAGCCCGTACCCGATCAGCCAGCGCAGCGGGACCTTCGGCCGAGGGATCAGCAGCACCGTCGGAACGGCGAGCACGAGCATCCGCAGGGCCGCGAGGAAGATCGGCGGGAAGTGTTCGAGGCCGACGTGGATGGCGATGAAGTTCGCCCCCCACAGCACGGCGACGACGACGGCGAGGCCCCGGTCGCGGACGGTCATGGGATCGACCCTCCGTCATCGACGATCGTGCAGTCCAACGCGTAAATCTGAAACGACCTTGTAGCGTTGCTTCATGGACGTCCGGCGCCTGCGAATCCTGCGCGAACTCGCCGACCGGGGCTCGGTCACCGCGGTCGCCGCCGCCCTGAACTACACCCCGTCCGCGGTGTCCCAGCAGCTCAAGGTGCTGTCCCGGGAGGCCGGTATCGCCCTGACCGTCCCGGACGGACGCGGGCTGCGGCTGACCGAGGCCGGCGCCGCCGTCGTGGCGGGTTCCGAGGACGTCCTCACCGCACTCGGCCGACTCGACGAGACCCTGGCCGGGCTCCGCGAACGCCCGCTCGGCACGGTCCGGGTCGCGCTGTTCCCGTCCGCCGCCCGGCTGCTGCTGCCCGGCCTGCTCCGCCGCGCGGCCGTGCACGACGGCCTGACGCTGTCCTGCCGCGACCGGGACCTGCGCCCGGAGGAGGTTCCGGCGTCCGCGGCCGAGGTCGACGTCGTCGTGACCCACCACGACGAACGCCTCGATCCCTTCACCGGCGGACGGCTGCGGGTCCGGCCGCTGCTGCGCGAGCCGCTGGACGTCGCACTGCCGATCCGTCATCCGCTGGCCGCCCGAGCCGAGGTCGGCCTGGACGACCTGGTCGACGAGGGCTGGATCGGGGTCGGCGTCGGCTGGCCGGTCGACGACGTGCTCCGCTCGCTCGCGCTGGTCACCGGCACCGCACCGCGGGTGGTGCAGCGGATCAACGACTTCTCCGTCACCGAGGAGCTGGTCGCCGACGGGCACGGGGTGGCACTGCTCCCCCGCTACTCCACCGACCACCGGGACGGCTCGCGACTCGCGCTGCGCCCGCTGGCCGGTGTGCGGGCGGCTCGGCTGGTGCACGCGGTCTCCCGTGCCGAGGCCGTCGAACGCCCGGCCGTCCGGCTGGTACTCGACGAGCTGGCCGCGGAGGCCGACGCGGTGCGCGCGAGGGCCGGCTGAGCGCGGAAAGAACGCCGAGCGCGGAAATGGCGCGGCGCTCAGAGCAGCCGGGTGACCTTGTTCAGCCCGTTGTAGCGAACCGGCGAGATCCGCACCGAGGCACCCGAGTAGGGAGCCTCGACCATCTTGCCGTCGCCCAGGTAGATCGCGATGTGGTGGGTCCGGCCGTTGCGTGCCCAGGAGAGCATGTCCCCGCGCCGCATCTCCGAGATCGGGACGAGCCGACCGGCGTTGGCCTGGTTCCCGCTGTAGCGCGGCAGGTTGATCCCGACCCCGGCGAACGCGTAGAGCATCAGCCCGGAACAGTCGAAGCCGACCTTGCGGAAGTCACCGTGCGAGTCGGCGACGCCGCCGTCGCGGATGCCCCGGGTCGGGCCACGTGAGTTGCCGCCACCCCAGGCGTAGATGGTGCCGATCCGGGAGGTCGCCCGGTCGATCACGGTCTCGATCGCCGCCGAGCCGGTTCGCGGCCCCGGCGCCGGGCCGGCGGACGGAGCCGGGCCGGGCGCCGCCCGGGAGCGGGACTCCTGCTGCGCGAGGCGCGCGCTGGCCTCCTCGCGGGCCCGCCGGTCGGCCTCGGCGCGCAGCCGCTCCTGCTCGGCCTGCCAGTCCAGGTAGCGCTGACGCTGGGCGCGCAGACCGGCGTCGGAGTTGGCCGCGTCGTCGAGCCTGGCCTGCACCTCGGCCCGCTCGGACCGAACCGCGTCGAGCCTGCCCTGCTGCTCGTCCGCGGCGGCCGCGGCCGAGCTCAGCGCCTGGTCGGCTGCGGTGGACGCCTCCTCGGCGACGACGCGGCGCCGGTCGGCCTCCTCCTGGGCTGCGCGGGCCAGCGAGTCGGCGTTGGCCTGCGCGATCCGGGCCTGCTGCAGCTGCTCCAGCACCGACGCCTGGTCCTCGCTCAACGAATCGGTGAGCCGCGCCCGGTCCATCAGGTCCTGCGGGTCGGTCGCCCGGGACAGCAGGCCGAGCGGGCCGAGATCGAGGCCGTGGGTGTAGACGTCGCCGACGAACTCGTCGAGCCGGGTACGCGCGTGGTCCACGGCGCGGCCGGCTTCCTCGGTCGCCGCCCTGGCCTCCAGTGCACGCGCGGCGGCCGCGTCGGCCTCCCGGCCGGCGGCGTCGGCGGTGTCGCGCGCCTCCAGTGCCTCCTGCCCGCGCGCGGCGACCTCGATCTGCAGCTCGTCGAGCTGCGCGTCGAGCTCGGCCAGCCGCGCGGTCAGCCGTCCGACCTCGGCGGACCGGTCCTGCACGCTCTGCCGGCTGCGCTCGAGCTCGTCGTCGTCCGGGTTCGGCGGCGGCGGGGGCGGCTGCGCCGGCGACAGACCGGCGGCGGGGAGCACGCCGGGCGCGGGCGCCACCGCCGCGGCACCCACGGCCGGGGTGGCCACGAGCAGTGCGGTCAGCAGCCCCAGCACACCGGCTGCGAGCGGCATCCGGCGACGGTGCCCGCGGGCGGGCCGGAGCACCGACGGCTCGCGCGTCACGGATCGTCCTCCCGGGGAGCGGGTGCCGCACCCGGCGGGGAGCGGCGGCGGTCGCCGGAAGCCTGCCACTCCTGTCACGTGAACACCGTGCGACACACCGGTACCCCACCATCCGGTGCACGGCCGGGCGATCCGGACGGGCCGGAGGGACGACCGCCACACCCGCCTCGCGCTCTTTATAGGACACGCGTACTATTTGGGACAGCAGGGTCCACGCTGCCGCGGACGAGGCGGTGCGCGAGACTCGGACACACGCCGGTGAGCCCCCCGACCTGCGAGCGGGCCGACGCTCACCGCACCGGACGCAGAACGCCCACCACCACGGGAGGACCATCAAGTGGCCAGCACCGACAGCTTCGGCGCCAGAGGACAGCTCGACGTCGGGGGCACCGGTTACGAGATCTTCCGGCTCTCCGCGGTGGAGGGCTCGAAGCGCCTGCCGTTCAGCCTCAAGGTCCTGCTCGAGAACCTGCTCCGCACCGAGGACGGTGCGAACGTCACGGCGGACCACATCAACGCCCTGGCGAACTGGGACCCGCAGGCCGAGCCGGACACCGAGATCCAGTTCACCCCGGCCCGGGTGATCATGCAGGACTTCACCGGCGTCCCCTGTGTCGTCGACCTGGCGACCATGCGCGAGGCCGTGACCGAGATGGGCGGCGACCCGGCCAAGGTCAACCCGCTCGCCCCCGCCGAGCTGGTCATCGACCACTCGGTGATGATCGACTTCTTCGGCACCCCGGACGCGTTCGAGAAGAACATCGAGTTCGAGTACGGCCGCAACAAGGAGCGCTACCAGTTCCTGCGCTGGGGCCAGGGCGCCTTCGACGAGTTCAAGGTCGTCCCGCCCGGCACCGGCATCGTGCACCAGGTCAACATCGAGAACCTGGCGCGGGTGGTCATGCCGCGCAACGGTCAGGCCTACCCGGACACCCTGGTCGGCACCGACTCGCACACCACGATGGTCAACGGCCTCGGCGTGCTGGGCTGGGGCGTCGGCGGCATCGAGGCCGAGGCCGCGATGCTCGGCCAGCCGGTCTCGATGCTGATCCCGAAGGTGCTGGGCTTCAAGCTCACCGGCGAGATCCCGACCGGCGTGACCGCCACCGACGTGGTGCTGACGATCACCGAGATGCTGCGGCGCAAGGGCGTCGTCGGCAAGTTCGTCGAGTTCTACGGCGCCGGCGTCGGCGCGGTGCCGCTGGCCAACCGCGCCACCATCGGCAACATGAGCCCGGAGTTCGGCTCCACCGCGGCGATCTTCCCGATCGACGACGAGACCGTGCGCTACCTCAAGCTGACCGGCCGCTCCGCGGAGCAGATCGCGCTGGTCGAGGGCTACGCCAAGGAGCAGGGTCTCTGGCACGACCCGGACCACGAGCCGGTCTTCTCCGAGACGATGGAGCTGGACCTGTCGACGGTGGTCCCGTCGATCGCCGGCCCGAAGCGCCCGCAGGACCGGATCGCGCTGACCGAGGCCAAGGAGGCGTTCCGCTCCTCGCTGGGCGACTACGCCCAGGGCACCGAGTCCGCGGTGGACGAGGCCGGTAAGGAGAGCTTCCCGGCCAGCGACCCGGCCGCCCCCGCCCACGACGGCAACGGTGGCGGAGCGCCGCGCTCGCCGATCTCGGCCGCGGCCGGCGCCGGCGGGCGGACGAGCAAGCCGACGAAGGTGACCTTGAACGGCGCCGAGTTCGAGATCGACCACGGCGCCGTCGTGATCGCCTCGATCACCTCGTGCACCAACACGTCGAACCCGTCGGTGATGCTCGGCGCCGCACTGCTCGCCAAGAACGCGGTCGACAAGGGCCTGGCCGTCAAGCCGTGGGTGAAGACCTCCATGGCGCCCGGCTCGCAGGTCGTCACCGACTACTACGAGAAGGCCGGTCTCTGGCCCTACCTCGACAAGCTCGGCTACAACCTGGTCGGCTACGGCTGCACCACCTGCATCGGCAACTCCGGCCCGCTGCCGGAGGAGATCTCGCAGGCGGTCAACGAGGCCGACCTCGCGGTGGCGTCGGTGCTGTCGGGCAATCGGAACTTCGAGGGCCGGATCAACCCGGATGTCAAGATGAACTACCTGGCGTCCCCGCCGCTGGTCATCGCCTACGCGCTGGCCGGGACGATGGACTTCGACTTCGAGAACCAGCCGCTGGGCCAGGACTCGGACGGCGCCGACGTCTTCCTGCGCGACATCTGGCCCTCGACCGACGACATCAACTCGGTCGTCGACTCGTCGATCACCTCGGAGATGTTCACCAAGAGCTACTCCGACGTGTTCCGCGGCGACGACCGCTGGCGGGCGCTGCCCACCCCGGAGGGCCGGACCTTCGAGTGGGACCAGAAGTCCACCTACGTCCGCAAGCCCCCGTACTTCGAGGGCATGTCGAGAGACCCGGAGCCGGTCACCGACATCTCCGGTGCCCGTGTGCTGGCGCTGCTCGGCGACTCGGTCACCACCGACCACATCTCGCCGGCCGGCGCGATCAAGCCGGGCACCCCGGCCGCGGTCTACCTGGACGAGAACGGCGTGGAGAAGAAGGACTACAACTCCTTCGGTTCCCGGCGCGGCAACCACGAGGTGATGATCCGCGGCACGTTCGCCAACATCCGGCTGCGCAACCAGCTCCTGGACGCGATCGTCGACGGCGGGGTCTCCGGCGGCTACACCCGCGACTTCACCGCCGAGGGCGGCCCGCAGGCGTTCATCTACGACGCCGCGCAGAGCTACGCCGCGCAGGGCACCCCGCTGGTCGTGCTGGGCGGCAAGGAGTACGGCTCCGGATCGTCGCGGGACTGGGCGGCCAAGGGCACCGCGCTGCTGGGCGTCAAGGCGGTCATCGTCGAGTCGTTCGAGCGGATCCACCGGTCGAACCTGATCGGCATGGGCGTCGTCCCGCTGCAGTTCCCCGACGGCGAGTCGGCGTCGAGCCTCGGTCTGGACGGCACCGAGACCTTCGACATCGCCGGCATCACCGCGCTGAACGACGGGAAGACCCCGAAGTCGGTGACGGTGACCGCGACCAAGGAGTCCGGCGAGACCGTGGAGTTCGACGCCAACGTGCGCATCGACACCCCCGGTGAGGCGGATTACTACCGCAACGGCGGAATCCTGCAGTACGTCCTTCGGGGCATGCTGAAGAGCTGACGCGCTCAACCACCACCGCGGAGCCCGTCGTCCCCTCGTGGGGCGGCGGGCTCCGTGCATCCGGTAGCGCTACGGATTCCGACGATCCGGAACCGTCCTACCTTTTCGGTCATGCCCACCCCACCCCCGGGTCCGTGGCCGTACCTCCTCGACGAGGCCCGCGCGTACCCGTCACCGCACAACTCGCAGCCGATCGTCGTCCGGGTGCTCGACGCGGGCCGCGCCGAGCTCCTCTACGACCTCGAGCGCGGACTGCCCGCGGAGAACTTCGGGATCCCGTTCGGGCAGGTCTGCGCGGGCGTCTACGTCGAGTCGCTGGCGACGGTCGCCGCCCCGCACGGCTGGTCGGTGACCGCCGAGCTGCGCGACGAGGGCCTCGACTTCGACGCGGACGCCCACCACCAGCCGCTCGGCACCGTCGAGCTCACCCGCACCGCGATCACCCCGCAGGCGCAGGCCGATCTCGCCGCCTTCCGCCGCCGGCGCACCTCGCGACGGCCGTACCGGAGCCTGCCGGTCGATCCGGCGGTGCTCGCCGAGGCCGGCGCGATCGCCGCGGCCGCCGGCCACGACTTCGGGCACACCGACCGGCGGGAGCTGGTCGACCGGATCGTCCGGATCAACCAGGAGACCCTGTTCGACGACCTGCGCAACGACGCCGTGCACGCCGAGATCCTGGCCTGGCTCCGTACCTCCGACCGGGCCGCCGAGGCGACCCGCGACGGGCTGTCCGCGCGCACCCTGCTGCTGCCCGGCCCGCTGCTCGGCTTCGCGATGCGGCACCGCGGCATGTGGGACCTGCCGCTGGCCGGCCCGCTGCTGCGCAGGATCTACCTGAACACCATGCGCGGGGTACGCGAGCTCGGCTGGCTCACCGGGCCGTTCGCCTCCCCTCTCGACCACGTCGAGGCAGGACGGGTGTTCCTGCGGATCTGGCTGGCGTTCACCAGGGCCGGGGTGTACCTGCACCCGTTCGGCACGGTGATCACCAACCCCCGTTCGCACGCCGCCTTCACCGACGCCGCCGGGATCGACGCCCAGGGGGCGGATACCGAGGCGGACGGGGAGGCGGACGGCGAGCGCATGGCCTGGATGCTCTTCCGCTACGGGCACAGCGCGGAACCACCCCGCGCGCTGCGCCGCGAACTGTCCGAGATGCTCCTCGACCGGGACGGAGTCACGCCATGGGACCGCTGACCTGGCTGCAGGAGACCGTCGTCGATCTGCTGGCCCGCCGGCCGGGCACGCACCGGCTGCTGCTCGCGCCGGGGTTCGAGCCGCTGCGCAGGCGACTGGGTGAGCGCCGGGCGTACCGCACCTTCGAGCGCAGCGCCCGGCTCGTCCCGGCCTACCGGAGCTTCCTCGCCGAGCACGGCGCACCGCGCCGATTGCCGCGCGACCCGCGGCGGGCGGTCGAGGCGTTCGCGGCGCTGCCGGTGATGGACAAGGACTCCTACATCCGGCCCTACTCCATCGCCGATCGCTGTGTGCGCGGCCGGATCCCGCGCCGCGGTGTGGTCGTCGACGAGTCGTCGGGATCGTCCGGGGTGCCGACGAGCTGGGTGCGCGGGCCGGTGGAGCGGCGCGCCTCCCGGGAGCTGCTGCGGGTCGGGTTCCTGCGCACCGCGGCCGGGCTGCGCAAGCAGCCGTTCGTGATCAACGCGTTCTCCCTCGGCGCCTGGGCGACCGGCATGAACGTCTCCGCAGCGCTGACCGGCGTCGCCGTCGTCAAGTCGGTCGGGCCGGACCCCGACAAGATCATCAACACCATGCGCGAGTTCGGGCCGGACTTCACCTACGTGATCACCGGCTACCCGCCGTTCCTCAAGGGGCTGTTCGACGACGACCGGCTCGACTGGTCCGCCTACGACATCGTCTGCGCGTTCGGCGGGGAGGGCATCAGCGAGGGCATGCGGGACCGGATCCTGCGTACCGCGCACTCGGTGATCGGCGCCTACGGGGCCAGCGACCTGGAGATCTCGATCGCCACCGAGACCGAGTTCACGATCGCGCTGCGCCGGGCGATCGCCGCCGATCCGGCGCTGTCGGCGGAGCTGACCCGCCAGGACGACTACGGCGTGCTCCCGAACATCTTCCAGTTCAACCCCTACGCCTACCTGATCGAGACCAGCGACGACGGCGAGCTGCTGATCACCCTCACCCGGCCGCAGAACCTCAGCCCGCGGATCCGCTACAACATCCACGACCGCGGGCACGTGCTGGCGATCCGGGACGTGCTGCCGGTACTGCGCCGTCACGGCCTGACCGACGTGCTCGACGCCCGGCTGCTCGATCTGCCGCTGCTGTTCCAGTACGGCCGCTCCGACTCCTCGGTGGACTTCAACGGCGCGGTGGTGCCGCCGGACGGCCTGCGCGACGCCGTCAGCGCCGATCCGGAACTGCTCGACGCGGTCGAGAACCACCGGCTGGTGTCCTACGAGGACGACGCGGGCGACCGCAGGCTGCACCTGGCCCTGCAGCTCGCGCCGGACCGCGACATCGCCGACCGGACCGACGCCGCGCGCCGGCTCCTGCGGGCGCTGCGCCGGTCCAACGCCGACCTGCACAACGCGATCCGCACCTGCGCCGCCGGGACCGAACCGACGGTCGGGTTCTACCCGCACCGGAGCGGCGTGTTCGCCGACGACGGCGCGACGCTCAAGAACAGCTACGTCCGGTTCCTCGACGCCGACGGGGCCCGCACCGCAGGCATCGACATCCAGTTCACCGCCGAGCGAGCCGGCTGAGCCTCACAGCCGGGAGCCCAGCTCGCGGGAGATCCGGCGTGCGGCGTCGGCCGCGGCCCGGCCGTGCCGGTCGAACACCTCCTCGGTCATCCGGACGGTCGGCCCGGACACCGACAGGGCGCCGGCCGGGCGGCCGTCCGGCCCGAGGATCGCGGCACCGACCGCCGCGATCCCCTCGCTGAGGCCCTCCGGATTGACCGACCAGCCCCGGGCCCGGACCTCGGCGAGCCGGGCCCGCAGGGTGTCGGCGTCGGTGACCGTCCACGGCGTGCTCGGCGCCAGGTCGCTGCCCGTGAGATAGGCCTCGACGACGGCGTCGGTGCAGGCCGCGAGATAAGCCTGGCCGGTGGCCGAGGCGTTCAACGGGAGCCGGTGCCCGAGCGCCAGGAACGCGCGCAACCGGTGCGCGGTGTCGAGACGCTCGACCAGGACCAGCTCGCGGCCGTCCGGAGCGGCCAGGTGCACCGTCTCGCCCGAGGTCAGCTGCAGCTCGTGCAGCACCGGCAGCGCGCGTTCGCGCAGCTCACCGGCATCGCGGGCCTGGTTCCCGACGGCGAACGCGCGGTAGGTCAGCGACCAGCGCGAGGCCTCGTCGGCCCGGCACCAGCCCACCTCGGCCAGCGTCAGCAGGGTGCGCTGCACGGTGCTCTTCGGCAGCCCCACTCCCCTGGCCAGCTCGGAGAGTCCGACCGGCTGCTGCTCCCCCACGGCCTCCAGCACCCGGATCGCCGAGACCACGCTGTTCGTCGTCATCCCTTGACCCCTCCGAAGGAGCGACATAACGTCCGATTGAACGGTCCACTGTACAGACCAATGTGCCACCTGATGGACCGACCGACAAGGCCGGAGAGATCGTTGCTGCTCACCTCACTCACCGACAGCCAGGACCTCGAGCGCGCCGTCACCGTCGGCGAGGAGACACTGTCCCGGTCCGAGCTGGTGGACCGGGCGGGCCGGTTCGCCGCCGGGATCCCGGACGACGGGCCGGTCGCGGTGCACGCGACGGCCTCCATGGACACCGTCGTCGCGATCACCGGCTGCCTGCTCGCCGGGGTGCCGGTGGTGCCGGTGCCGCCGGACTCCGGCCCCGCCGAGCTCGGGCACCTGCTGCGCGACTCGGGCGCGACGTCCTGGTCGGGCGAGCGGCCCGACGGGATCGATCTCCCGGCCGTCGTGCCGGGCACCGCCGCGGTGTCGCCGCGCGAGACCGATCCCGAGGCGACCGCGATGCTGCTCTACACCTCCGGCACGACAGGGGCGCCGAAGGGCGCGCAGCTCTCCGGCCGGGCGATCGCGGCCGGGCTGGACGGCCTGATCGAGGTCTGGGACTGGACCCCGGACGACACCGTCGCGCACGGGCTGCCGCTGTTCCACGTGCACGGCCTGATCCTCGGTGTGCTCGGCTCGCTGCGGCTGGGCTCGCGGGTGGTGCACACGGTGAAGCCGCAGCCCGCCCGGTACGCCGCCGCGGGCGCGTCGATGTACTTCGGCGTACCGACCGTGTGGAACCGGATCGTCGATGACCCGGCCTCGGCGAAGGCACTCGGCGGGGCCCGGCTGCTGGTGTCGGGCAGCGCACCGCTGCCGGCCTCGCTGTTCGAGCGGATCGCCGGTCTGACCGGGCAGGCACCGGTGGAGCGCTACGGCATGACCGAGACCATGATCACGCTCAGCGCGCACGCCGCCGGCGAGCGCCGGGCCGGCTGGGTGGGGCTGCCCGTCCCCGGTGCGCAGACCCGGCTGCGGCCCGCCGACGACGGAGCGGGCGAGACCGTCCCGGACGACGGCGAGACCGTCGGCCGGCTGGAGGTCCGCGGGCCGATGCTGTTCTCCGGCTACCTCAACCGCCCGGACGCGAACGCCGAGACCAGCACCGGCGACGGCTGGTTCCGCACCGGCGATCTCGCCGTCCGCGACCCGGGCGGGTTCCACCGGATCGTCGGCCGGGAGTCCACCGACCTGATCAAGTCCGGCGGGTACCGGATCGGCTCCGGCGAGATCGAGGCGGTGCTGATGGATCATCCGGCCGTCGCCGAGTGCGCCGTCGTCGGGGCGGCCGATCCCGATCTCGGGCAGAAGATCGTCGCCTACGTCGTCGGCGAGGGCACCGGCCAGGCGCTGATCGACCACGTGGCCTCGCAGCTGTCCTGGCACAAGCGCCCGCGCGAGGTGGTGTTCGTCGAGGCGCTGCCGCGCAACCCGATGGGCAAGGTGCAGAAGAAGCTGCTGGGCAGCTGACCGCCCGGCGCCCAGCAGCTCGGTGGCTCAGTAGCTGCGTGGGAGGCCGAGGACCTGGGTGCCGATGTGGGCGAGCACCAGCTCCTCGGCCACCGGGATGTTGCGGGCGATCCGGGCGTCGCGGAACAGCCGCTCCACCGGGTACTCCTTCGAGTAGGCCATCCCGCCGAAGGTCTGGAACGCCCGCTCGGCCGCTTCCCAGCCGACCTGCGCGCCGGTGAGCTTGGCGATGTTGGTCTCGGCGTGGCACGGCAGGTCGTTGTCGAACAGCCAGGCCGCCTTGTAGGTCATCAGCCTGCCCAGCTCGGCCTTCGCCTTGATCTGCGCCAGCGGGAACTGGATGGCCTGGTTGGCGCCGATCGGGCGGCCGAACACGACCCGCTCGTTCGCGTACCGGACCGCGACGTCGAGCGCGGCGTCGGCGGTGCCCACCCCGCCCGCGGCGGCCAGGATCCGCTCCGGGTTGAGCACGTCCCACAGCACGGCGAAGCCGTGGTCGACCTCGCCGATCACGTTCGCGGCGGGCACCCGGACCCCGTCGAGGAAGACCTGGCTGGAGGTCACGACGTTCGAACCCATCTTCGGGATCGGCGTCCAGCGCAGCGTGCCGGCCTCGGCTGCCTGCTTCACGTCGATGAGGAACAGCGTGAAACCCGACGTGCGGGGCTTGGCGTCCCCGGCGGGCACGGTCCGGGTCACCGCGATCATCCAGTCCGCGTTCTCCAGCCCGGAGATCCAGATCTTCTGCCCGTCGAGCACGAAGTCGTCGCCGTCCCGCACGGCCCGGGTCCGGATCGACAGCGCGTCGCTGCCTGCGTCGGGCTCGGTGAGGCCGAGGCAGAACTGCACGTCGCCCGCGGCCAGCCCGGGCAGCAGCGCCCGCTTCTGCTCCTCGGTGCCGTGCCGGGTCAGCGTGGTCGCACCGAAGCCGGGGGTCAGGATGTAGAGGAAGATCCCGCCGGTGCCGCCCGACGCGGCCAGCGTCTCGCAGGCGACGGCCAGCTCCAGCATCCCCTGCCCACCGCCGCCGTACTCCTCGGGGACGGTCAGGCCCAGCCAGCCGCCGTCGGCGAGATCGCGCCACGCCTCCCACGGGAACCGGTGCTCCTCCTCCAGCCGGGACCAGTAGGCGTGGTCGTAGCGCGCGCCGATGGCGCGGACCCCCTCCTGCACGGCCTGCGCGGTGTCGGGGAGCGTGAAGTCCATCGTGGCGGTTCCTCTCAGACCAGCGGGCGGCCGATCCGGCGACGCAGCCGGAGATCGGCCAGGAAGGCGTTGTAGGGCAACCGGCGCAGCGTCGGCGGGAGCCGGAACAACCGGTCGCCGGTGCGGCGCAGGCGACTCTCGAACTCGCGCCGGTCGGCGTCGGACCACGGCAGGTCCAGCATGCTCCGGAACGGCTCGTGCAGGAACCCGGTGGTGAGCCGGCGGCTGCGTTCGCGGCCGATCCGGCCGGCCCGGCCCAGGTACTCGCGGTCCAGCAGCCGCTCGAAGTAGCGGCGCATCTCGTCGTCGATCGACACCTGCGCCAGCCCGGCGGTCCAGTACTCCTCGAACGCCGCGCGATCGGCCGGCCACTGCTCGGGGCGCACCTGCAGCGTGCTGCCGAGCACCACGCACTCGCGGTAGACGTGATCGGGCAGCCAGGTTCCCGGCCGGCCGGTGAGCAGCCCCCAGGTGTCCTCGAACGCCCGGTAGAGGCAGGCGGCCACCCAGAGCTGCAGGTTGCGGTCCATCGCGTGGTACTCGACGGGGCTGTCCGGGGTGGAGCGCACCTGCGCGTGCGAGCGGTTGACGGCGTGCCGGTAGGCCCGCCGCTCGTCGTCGGTGCCGAGCAGGGCGACACCGAGGTAGGTGTTCGTGGTGCGGAACCGGTGCAGCGGATGCTCGAACAGGTTGCCGCTGTGCACCCGGCTCTCCCGGACCCCGTGCCCGACCGGCGGGAGCGACAGCTCCATGATCACGTTCGCCGTCGCGGACAGCAGGACGGGCGCGAGCACGAGCTCGCGGGCCGTGTCCGGGCGGCGGGCGGTGGTCACCGTCATCGAACCCCTTCGATCAATCTGAGAACAACCGTACTCAGGAGTACCCGCGCCACGGCCGGGTGCTGTTCGGACCGGATCTCGCGGCCCGGCACGAGGAGTGGGCGCGCCTGTTCGTGACGCTGTTCGCCCGTCGTCAGCAGGAGCCGGACGATCTGGTCGCCTCGTTCGCCGTCGGTGGTCTCGCCCGGGTGCTCGGCAACTGGCTCTCGGGCGATCTGGCGCTCCCGCGCGACGAGCTGGTCGACCGGTGCACCGGTCTGCTGCTCGCCGTGCAGCGTTCCAGGGTCTAGCTTCGCGCCATGCCCGGTGCACACTCGCCCTCGGAGGATCACGGCCACGAACGCGGTGTTCCGGTGAATCCGGTCTTCGCCGCCGAGCCGGTCGACATCCCGCGGTTCACGATCCCCGACGGGGGCCTCGATCCCGAGGTGGCCTACCAGGTCGTGCACGACGAGCTGATGCTCGACGGGAACGCGCGGCTCAACCTCGCCACCTTCGTCACCACCTGGGCGGAGCCGCAGGCCGAACGGCTGATGGCCGAGTCGCTCGACAAGAACATGATCGACAAGGACGAGTACCCGCGCACCGCCGACCTGGAGCAGCGGTGCGTGCGGATGCTCGCCGATCTCTGGAACGCCCCCGATCCCGGCCGCGCGATCGGCTGCTCGACCACCGGGTCGTCGGAGGCCTGCATGCTCGGCGGGCTCGCGCTCAAGCGGCGCTGGCAGCACCGCCGCCGGGCGGCCGGGCAGCCGGTGCAGCGGCCGAACATCGTGATGGGGATCAACGTCCAGATCTGCTGGGACAAGTTCGCCGACTACTTCGAGGTGGAGCCGCGACTGGTGCCGATGTCCGGCGACCGGTTGCACCTGGGCGTCGACGAGGCACTGGCGCTGTGCGACGAGAACACGATCGGTGTGGTCGCCGTCCTCGGCTCCACCTTCGACGGCAGCTACGAGCCGGTCGAGGCGCTCTGCGCGGCGCTCGACGACCTGCAGGAGCGGACCGGGCTCGATGTCCCGGTGCACGTCGACGGCGCGTCCGGCGCGATGGTCGCCCCGTTCTGCGATCCGGACCTGGTGTGGGACTTCCGGCTGGCGCGGGTTGCCTCGATCAACACCTCCGGGCACAAGTACGGGCTGGTGCACCCCGGCGTCGGCTGGGCGGTGTGGCGCGACACCGCGGCGCTGCCGGAGGACCTGGTGTTCCGGGTGAACTACCTGGGCGGGGACATGCCGACGTTCGCGCTGAACTTCTCCCGCCCCGGCGGCCAGGTGATCGCGCAGTACTACCAGTTCCTGCGACTCGGCCGGGACGGCTACACCCGGGTGCAGAGCACCTGCCGGGCGATCGCGACCGGGCTGGCACACCGGATCGAGGCGACCGGCGCGTTCCGGCTGCTCACCGACGGATCGCAGCTCCCGGTGTTCGCCTTCACCGTCGCCGAGGGCGAGCCGTTCTCGGTGTTCGACGTCTCGGCGGCGCTGCGGGAGAGCGGCTGGCTGGTACCGGCCTACACCTTCCCGGCCGACCGGCAGGATCTCGCGGCGCTGCGGATCGTGGTGCGCAACGGGTTCAGCCACGATCTGGCCGGGCTGCTGCTCGACGATCTCCGGCGGGTGCTGGAGCGGCTGCGCCGCCAGGCCGCCCCGGTGCGCGGGGCGGAGAGCGCCGGGTTCGCGCACGGAACGCGGTCGGCACCGGCGGCGGAGCGCTGCCGTTCTCAGCCTTGAACGTGTTGCGACGGGGCACTAACCTCCCCGGTGCGCCCCCGATGGGCCCAGCCGGAAGGAGCACGAACCCGCCGACGCCACGCGTCGGCCACCCGCACGGGCCCGCGGGCGCAGCGCTCCTTCACGTCTCCCCGTGGTGCCCGCACCCCACCTCGTGAGGAGATCCATGCCCGCCACCTTCAACCACACCATCGTCGCCGCCCGGGACCGCTCGGAGTCGGCTGCCTTCCTGCGCCGGGTCCTCGAGGCGTCGGACGCCCCGTCCTGGGGGCCGTTCACCAACCTCTCGCTGGACGGCGGCGTGCTGATCCAGTTCGCCGATCTGCCGGCCGACAGGTTTCCCGAGATCGCGCCCCAGCACTACGCCTTCCTGGTCGACGACGCGCTGTTCGACCGGGCGTACGCCCGGCTGGTCGACGACGGCGTCGAGCACTGGGCGGATCCGCAGATGCAGCAGCCCGGCGAGATCAACCACGGGCACGGCGGCCGCGGGGTCTACTTCCGCGACCCGGCCGGGCACTTCCTGGAGCTGATCACCAGACCGTACGTCTGAGTCCCGGCCATGATCCGCGTCCTGGGAGTCCTGCGTGCTCGCACGAGCCCCGGCACTCCCAGGACACGGATCATGGACAGGGCATGCTGTCGTCATGGCTGTTCCCGTGCTCGCCGGCGCCCTGGACCGCGGCACCCGACTGTTCTGGCGTGCGACCGGGCACCGGGTCGACCTGACCGGTGAGCACCGCTGGCTGGCCGCGCCGATGCACGCCGGGCCGACGGTCGGCGACGGCTGGCTCGCCGCCGCGGCCGCCGAGGCGGGCGGGGAGGTCCGCGCCGATGTCCCCGGCGCCGGGCTGCTCGCCGATCTCGGCGCGCTCGACGGGCCGGGCTTCTCGGCGGCCACGGTGCATCCCGAGGTGCGCGGGTTCTACGAGCACACCGCGGACTGGCGGATGGAGGTATGGGCCCAGTGGAGTCCGCTCGCGCAGCCGGCCGGGGACCTGCTCGCCCGCCTCTTCGGACGCCGGGTGCAGCAGCTCGCGCTGCCCGTGCGCCCGCTCGACGTCGCGCACGGCATGGACAGCCGGGTCGTGCTGATCACCGGGCAGGACGGGCGCCAGGTGTCGGCGGGCTGGCTGCGGACGCTGCGCCCGGACGGCGGTTACGTCTACAGCGGCTGCTACTCGACCCGGCTGCTCCCCGGCGCCACCCGGCCGAGCGTGCACGTCGCGTTCCCGCTCGACCAGGGCAACGTCCAGGTCTTCCTGGAGCCCCGCACCGGCCCGGACCGCACCCTGGAGCTGGTCTCGCCGCCCGGCCGGTTCGGGACCGACGGCGCGTACGTCGTGGTCCGCGACGGCGGCGCCACCTACGCCGCACGGGTCCCGATCCACGAGCACTTCCGGCTGTACGTCGACGGCGAGGGGGTGCTGCGTACCGACCACCGCCTCGACCTGTGGTCGATGACCGCGCTGCGGCTGCACTACAAGCTCACCCGCGGCGACTCCGGTACAGGGCGGCCGGGTGGAGGACACTGATCGGGTGAGCTCCTCCTGCGCGGCCGATCCCGCGATCGCACGAGCCCGCCACTGGCTGGACGCGACCCGCGTCCACCCGGACCGGGCCCCCGGCTGGATGCACCCGTTGCTGCGCGGTCTGGACACGGCCGGGCCCGCCGACATCAGCGCCAACGATCTGGCACCCGACGGGATCGCGGCCCGCCAGTCCGCGGTGCTGGTCCTGCTGTCCGGCGGACCGGACGGCCCCGAGGTCGTCCTGCAACGACGGGCCCGCCGGCTGCGCCACCACTCCGGCGAGATCAGCTTCCCGGGCGGGCGCCGCGACGAGGGCGATCACGACCCGGTCGCGACCGCACTGCGGGAGGCCCAGGAGGAGACCGGCCTCGATCCGTCCACCGTGGACGTCGTCGCGACGTTCCCGCGGCTGGTGCTGCTCACCGGGTTCCACGTCACGGCCGTGCTCGGGCACTGGACCGCCCGCAGCACGCTGAGCGCCGCCGATCCGGCGGAGACCGAGGCGGTGCTGCAGGTCCCGCTGGCCACCCTGGCCGAGCCCGCCCACCGGTTCCGGATGCGGGCCGGTGGCGGGGCATGGCGCGGGCCCGCGTTCCGGATCGGCGACGACGTGGTGTGGGGCTACACCGGCGAGGTGCTCGACACGGTGCTGCGGATGGGCGGCTGGCACCGGGACTGGCCCCCCGGCCCCGAGCAGGACTGGGAGGACCTGTAGCCCGATCGGCCCTGGCTCAGCGCCGGCCCTGCTTCGCCTGCTGCACCAGCTCGTACACCCGGCCGCGCAGCTCCGCGAACCGGGACGTCCCGCGGGTGCCGAGCTGATCGCGTTCGGCGGGCAGGTCGATCGGCACGTCGGCCAGCACCACGGTCGGCGCGTGCGAGAGCACCAGCACCCGCTGGCCGAGGTAGACCGCCTCCTCGATGTCGTGGGTCACGAACAGCACGGTGACGCCGAGCCGCTTCCAGAGATCGCGGACCAGGTCCTCCAGCTCGGCCCGGGTCTGCGCGTCGACCGCGGCGAACGGCTCGTCCATGATCAGCAGCCGCGGCTCGTAGGCGATCGCCCTGGCGATCGCGACCCGCTGCTGCATGCCCCCGGACAGCTCGTAGGGGTGCTTCTCCCCCGCCTCGCCCAGGCCGACGGCGTCGAGCGAGGTCTCGACGAGCCGGATCCGCTCGGCCTTGGGCAGCCCCTTCTCGCGGAGCGGGAGATCCACGTTCTGCCGGACGGTCAGCCAGGGGAACAGGCTGCGCCCGTACTCCTGGAACACCACGGCCATCCCGGGCGGCGGCTCGGTGACCGGGGTCCCCTCCAGCGCGACGTCGCCGGAGGTGGCACCGAGCAGCCCGGCGATGCACTTGAGCAGCGTCGTCTTGCCCGCACCCGAGGGGCCGACGATGCAGAGCAGCTCCCCCGGCGCGATGTCGAAGGTCAGGTCCCGGATCGCCTCGGTCTCCCGGCCGGCCCCGTAGTAGATCTTGCGCAGCCCGTTCACGGCCAGGATCGGCTCGGTCGGTGGCGCTGCGGAGGTCGTGGAGGTCATGCTCAGCCCTTCTCCCGGTCGGCCCGGCGCGCCCCGTCGTACCACGCGAGCGCACGGGACTCGACGAGACGGAAGATCATCGACAGCAGCACCCCGATCAGGCCGAGCAGGATGATCCCGCTCCACATCTCGGGGATCGCGAACTGCCGCTGGAACTGCACGATGGTGAAGCCGAGGCCGTTGCTCGCCGCGAACATCTCGGAGATGACCATCAGGATGATCGCGATGGACAGCGACTGCCGGGCGCCGGCCGCGATCTGCGGGCTCGCCGCGGGCAGGATCAGCCTGCGCAGCCGGGTGAGCGGGCGCAGCCGGTAGACCCGGGCCGTGTCGCGCTGCACCTCGTCCACCCCGCGTACGCCCTCGACGGTGTTGAGCAGCACCGGCCACAGTGCACCGGAGACGATGACGACGACCTTCATCCCGTCGCCGATGCCGGCGAACAGGATGATGATCGGCACCAGGATCGGCGGCGGCAGGGCGCGGAAGAACTCCAGCGCCGGTTCGAGCAGCAGCCGCAGCCGCCGGAACGAACCGATCGCGATCCCGGCCCCGATCCCGATCACCAGCGCGAGGGTGTAGCCCACCAGGAGCCTGCCCATGCTGGGCAGCACGTCCTGGCCGAACCGGCCCTCGAACCAGGTGCCGGGGAACGCGGTGAGGATCGACTGCAGCGAGGGCCAGTAGAAGTTGCTGCTGCCCGCGGTCGCGATCCACCAGATCGCGACCAGCACCAGCGGGAGCCCCAGCACCCGCAGGGTGGAGCGCAGTGCGCCGGTCATGCCGCCACCTCCCGCCGGACGGACGGGTGCCACCGCAGCGCGCGCCGCTCGACGAGTCGCGCGCCGAGATTGACCAGCACCCCGATCGCGCCGGTGACCAGCACCAGCGCGTACATGACCTCGACCGCGCCGGAGCTCTGGGCCACCGCGATCTCGCGGCCGAGGCCGGGCGAGCCGATGATCAGCTCACCGGTCACCTCCAGGATCAGCGCCACCGCGGCCGCCAGCCGGAAGCCGGTCATGACGTAGGGCAGGGCCGTCGGCCAGACGACCGTGCGGACCCGGGTCCACGGCCGGAACCGGTAGGAGCGCGCCGTCTCGCGCGCCACCGGGTCGACGTCGGCGACCCCGTACAGCACCTGGACCAGTACCTGCCAGAACGCGGCGTAGACGACGAGCAGCAGGGTGGATCGCATGTCGGTGCCGAACATCAGCACTGCCAGCGGGATCAGCGCGACCGACGGGATCGGGCGCAGGAACTCGATGGTCGAGCTCGTCACCGCGCGCAGCATCGCGGTCGTCCCGATGACGATGCCGACCGCGGTCCCGGCGACCAGTGCGATGGCCAGGCCGGTCCCCCAGCCGAGCAGCGTCGATCCCAGCGCCGACCAGAACGCGGGCTCGGCCGCCTGCCTGCCGAGCTCGGCCAGCATCGCGCTGATCGGCGGCAGGTAGCGGGAGTCGACCAGCCCGGTCCGCGGGAACAGCTCGGCGACCACGACGAGACCGGCGATGCCGATGACACCGAGCAGCGGGTCGATCCGGGAGCCCCGGCGCGGCGGGGGCACCGGTGCGGCCGTTCCGGTGCCGGGCGGCGACAGGCCGGTGACCGAGCTGGTCACGACTGCGGCAGGACCATCGAGGCGGCGTCGAACGGCGCGTCGATGATCTCGAAGCGGTGCATCAGATCCGCGATCCGCTGCACCTGGGCGGTCTCGAGCTCGATCTCGAAGCGGGGCATCTCGATCTGTTCGACGACCTCGGCGGGCACCTGGGTGTAGCTCGGCACCAGCTCGACCAGCCGCTCCCGGTCGTCCTGCAGCTCGCCGGCCGACGCGGTCAGCGCCCGGCTGAAGCTCGCGATCGCCTCCGGGTTCTCCTGGGCGTACTGCTCGGTGGTCAGCCAGCCGGCCACCGGCATGTCCGCGGAGGCACCGGAGAACAGCGGGAACAGCTCGCGGGCACCACCGGCCAGCGCGCTGGCCCGGAACGGCTCGACCTGCCAGATCGCGTCGACGTCACCACGGTCCAGGGCGGCCTGCATCTCCGGCAGCGGCAGCTCGACGAACCGGATGCTCGCCGGATCGACGCCGACACCTTCGAGGTGGGTCTGCACACCGACGGTGCCGATGTTCTCCAGGTTGTTCACCGCGACCGAGCCACCCGCCAGGTCGGTGGGCTCCCGCATCGGCGAGTCCTGGGCGACCATGATGCCGTGGTCGGTGTTCCCGATGTCGTTGCCCGCCACGAACCGCACCGGGAGTCCCTGCTGCGCCGCCAGGATCGCCGAGGTGTAGTTGCCGTAGGTGATGTCGTACTCACCCGCCATCAGCGACGGGATCGCCTGCGCGCCACCGGCGGTCTGCATCAACTCGACCTGCATGCCCTCGGCCTCGAACGCCCCGCCCTGATCGGCGTGCACCACCGAGGCGGTGTGTACGAGCGGGAAGTAGCCGATCCGGACCGGGTCGTCGGCACCGCCGGTCCCGGCACCTCCGCCGGACCCGCATGCGGAGACCGCGAGCGCGGTGGCCGCGGTGAGCGCGAGGGCGCCCAGCCCGCGGCGTGAGAGACGGTGAAACAAGATCGTGTCCCCTTTTCGACGTCGTCGTCGGGACGGCGCCGGCGATGCCGCCCGGCCGTCCGTGGTGGTGCCGGGGAGCATGGTCGACTCCCCTCCGGGGTCGACACAGAACTTTCAATCAATGAGATTGATACTGAAGACTCTCATCGAGTGGGTTCGGCGTGCGCTCGTCGCAGCACGAGTCCGATCTCCATCGCGGCAGCGCGCAGGGCGGGCAGGAAGCCGAAGACCCGGTCGTCGTTGGGCACGATCACCGAGAGCGCGGCGACCGGTGCTCCGTCGACGTCACGCACCGGGACGGCGAGGCCGCAGGCCGGGTTCTCCACCCAGCCCGGCGAGGTCACGAAGCCGTTGCGCCGTGCCTCGGCCAGCGCGGACCGCAGCCGGTCCGGATCGCCGATCGTCCGGCGGGTGTAGGTCGGCAACGGCCTGCCCAGCGCCTCCTCCTGACGCTCCGGATCGGCGTGTGCGAGCAGCAGCACCCCGGGGGCGGTCGCGGTCGCGGGCATCCGGCCGGCGACCCGGGACAGGTTCACCACCGCGTCCGGAGCCGACAGCCGCTCCAGGAACAGGATGTCCATCCCCTCCAGGACGCTGAGCTGCGCGTGATGCCCGACCAGGTTGGTCAGGTCCTTCAGGAACGGCAGCGCCACCTGGCGCAGGGAGAGCGTCGGCGACGCCCGCAGGCCCAGCTCCCACAGCCGCAGGCCGATCTGCACCGTCCGGCCCGGGCCGCGGGAGAGCAGGCCGTGCCCGGTCAGCTCGGCCACCAGCCGCGACGTCGTCGAGATGTGCAGCTCGGCCCGCCGGGCGATCTCCGAGACGCTCAGCGTGGTCTCACCGGGTGAGAAGGCCTCGAAGATCCGGACGGCACGGGCGAGCACCGACTCCCCCGTCGGAGTGCGTGACACGTCGGCGATTCTGGCACGCGCATTCCCGTCGAATGAAACTCCGCTGTTCCGCCGGGCCGGGCGCCGCGCACCATCGACCGGACGTACAACGGTCGACGAGGCGGGGAGTGACCAGGTGGGATCGGACGAGCAGGTGGCCGCGGCGATCGGCCGCAGGCTGGCGGAACTCGGCGTGGCGGACGTGTTCGGCGTGGTCGGGAGCGGCAACTTCCACGTGACGAACGCACTGATCGCGGGCGGAGCGCGGTTCGTGGCCGCGCGGCACGAGGCCGGCGCGACGGTGATGGCCGACGCGCACTCGCGGGTCACCGGCAGGCCGGCCGTGGTCTCGGTACATCAGGGGCCCGGCCTGACGAATGCGGTGACCGGGATCGTCGAGGCGGCGAAGAGCCGGACCCCGCTGCTGGTGCTCACCGGCGCGACCGCGCTGCCCGACGTGACCAGCAACTTCGTGCTGGACCAGACCGCGCTGATGCGCGCGGCGGGTGCGATCGTGGAGACGATCACGACACCGGCCACCGCGGTGGGCGAGGCGGTCCGCGCCTACCGGCGGGCCCGGGAGGGCCACACGGTGGTCCTGCAGCTCCCGCTGGACGTGCAGGACGCGCCGTGCCCACCGGACGGCGACGTCCCCGGGCCGCCCGAGGTGCTGATCGAGGCGGAACCGGCGGCGGACGCGGTCACCCGGCTCGCGGACCTGCTCGCCGGCGCCCGGCGGCCGGTGCTGCTGGGCGGGCGCGGCGCACGGTACGCGCGCGGCCCGATCGAGGAGCTCGCCGATGCCACCGGTGCGCTGCTCGCCACCTCGGCGGTGGCCCGCGGGCTGTTCGCGGGCAACCCGTGGAGCATGGACGTCTCCGGTGGCTTCGCCACGCCGACCGCGGCGGAGTTGCTGGGTGATGCCGATCTGCTGGTGTCCTTCGGCGCCTCGCTGAACCAGTGGACGACCCGGGGCGGCTCGCTCCCGGGCCCGGACACGACCGTCGTCCAGGTCGACCGGGATCCGGAGGCGGTCGGGGTGCACCGCCGGGTCGATCTCGGGGTGGTCGGCGACACCGGTCGCACGGCCCGCGCGCTGGTGGCCGAGCTGGCGCGGCGCGGCGGCGCACCGTCCGCGCAGCGCACCCCCGAGCTGAAGGCCCGGATCGCGGGCAGCCGCTGGCGCGACGTGCCCTACACCGACACCGGCACGGCCGCCGGCAACGGCAACGGGGCCCTCGTCGATCCGCGGACCGTGACGATCGCGGTGGACGATCTGCTGCCCGCCGACCGGACCCTCGCGGTGGACGGCGGCAACTTCGTCGGCTACCCGAGCATGTTCGTCGACGTCGTGCAGGACGGCTTCGTCATGCCGCTGGCCTTCCAGTCGATCGGCCTCGGGCTGGCCGCCGGGATCGGCGCCGCGATCGCCCGGCCGGACCGGGTGACCCTCGCCGCGGTCGGCGACGGCGGCTTCATGATGAGCCTGGTCGAGCTCGACACCGCCGTCCGCGCCCGGCTGCCGCTGGTGGTCCTGATCTACGACGACGCCGCCTACGGTGCGGAGGTCCAGCACTTCGGCCCGTCCGGGTATCCGACCGGACTGGTCGAGTTCCCGGACACCGATCTCGCGGCGATCGCCCGCGGCTTCGGTTGCGACGCCGCCGTGGTGCGCACGGTGCCGGACGTGACCGAGGCCGTCACCGGCTGGCTGGCCGGTCCGCGGGACCGGCCGCTGGTGCTCGACGCGAAGATCACCGCGTTCCCCAGCTGGGTGCTCGCGCACTCGTTCGAGGATCACTGACCGGACGGCGCACGCCCGGCAGCGAGCGTGCGCCCGATCCCCCGGGCGGCGGCCAGCAGAACCGGCACATGGGTCTGTGCGCGGCCGTCGTTCGGGACGATCACCGACAGCGCGGCGACCACCTCGCTCAGCGCGCCGCGGACCGGGACCGCGACCCCGGCCGCGTCCGGGTGCAGGTGACCGGGCAGCACCGCGTAACCGGTCCGCCGCACGGCGGCCAGCGCCGCGCGCAGCGCCTCCGGCGTGGCGGCGCTCTGCGGTGTGTAGCGCTCCAGCGGTCCGGCGAGCACCCGCTCCTGCAGCTCACGCGGCGCGTGTGCGAGCAGCACCTGCCCGGACGAGGAGAGGTGCAGCGGGATCCGGCCGGCGATCCGGCTGTAGTTGATGATCGAGTCGCGGGCGGAGAGGCGTTCGACGAACAGCACGTCGGTGCCGTCCAGCACGCCCAGCTGGGTGTGCTGGCCGACGACGGCGTGCACGTCCTCCAGGTAGGGCTGGGCCGCGTCGCGCAGCGACATGGTCGGCGAGGCGCGTGCCGCCAGCTCCCACAGCCGGACGCCGACCCGCACCTCACGCTGCGGGCCGCGCTCCAGCAGGCCGTGTGTGACGAGCTCGGCCACCAGCCGGGACGCCGTCGCCACGTGCAGTCCGCTGCGGCGGGCGATCTCGGAGACCCGCAGCTCCGGCTCGTCGGGGGTGAAGGCGGCGATCACCCGCACCGCGCGGGCCAGCGACGACTCGCCGGTGGCGGCTCGGGACACGGCACGATCCTGGCAGGTTTCTCGTCCATTGAGAAGGTGCTACGCCGGTGGCCGGTCGGCGGCGGAACCTGATGCCGACGACGAGGAGGTCGGGTGAGCGAGACCCAGCTGAGCGGGACCGAGAAGACTGCGACGAGCGGGGTGGCCGGAGCGGTCACCACGGCCGGGGTGGGCACGGGGACGGCCGCGGAGGCCAGCATGCTGCGGGTCGCGGCGAAGCGGGCGCGGGCCGATGGCGTGGTGGAGCTGGAGCTGGTCGGGCCCCCCGGGCGGCGGCTGCGGGACTGGGCGCCCGGAGCGCACATCGACCTGCAGCTCCCGAACGGCGCGACCCGCCAGTACTCGCTGTGCGGGGACCGCTGGGACCCGCTCCGCTACCGGGTGGCGGTGCTGCGCGAGCCGGACGGCCGCGGCGGCTCGGCCGCCGTGCACGACCAGCTCGCGGTGGGCGACGAGATCGGCGTCGGCGGGCCCCGCAACAACTTCCCACTGGTGCCCTCCGAGCAGTACCTGTTCGTCGCCGGCGGGATCGGGATCACCCCGCTGCTGCCGATGGTCGTGCAGGCCGACCTGCTCGGCGCCGACTGGCGGCTGCTCTACGGCGGCCGGAGCCGCACCTCGATGGCGTACCTGGACGAGCTGGCCGGTTACGGCGACCGGGTCGTCGTCGCCCCGCAGGACGAGTCCGGGCTGCTCGACCTGCCCGGGTTCCTCGGGACACCGCGGTCCGGCGTCCGGGTGTACGCGTGCGGACCGGCCCCGCTGCTCGACGCGATGGAGACGGCCTGTGCGGACTGGCCGGAGCACACCCTGCGCACCGAGCGGTTCGTCAGCGCGGAGCCGGCCGGCCCGGCGCGGCGCACCCCGTTCGACGTCGAACTGGCCCGCACCGGGGTGACGGTGCGGGTCGGTCCGGAGCGGACCGTGCTCGACGCCGTCGCCGAGGCCGGGGTGGACGTGCTGTCGTCGTGCCGCAGCGGGGTCTGCGGCACCTGCGAGACCGAGGTCCTGTCCGGAGATCCGGACCACCGCGACGCCCTGCTCACCGACCACGAGCGGGCGGCGGGCGACTGCATGTTCATCTGCGTGTCGCGCTCCCGCGGCGACCGGCTCGTGCTCGATCTCTGATCTCCCGACCAGCGGAGGAACCACCGTGACCAGTACATCCACCAGCACAGCCGGCAGCGCACCGAGCGGCACACCGGCCGGCCCCCCGGGAGCCGGCCTGCCGACCGACGACACCGACCCGTTCTCGCACGAGGTGCTGGAGAACCCGATCCCGTTCCACACCGCGCTGCGCGATGCCGGGCCGGTGGTGCACCTGACCCGGCACGACGTGTACGCGTTCGCCCGCTACGAGCAGGTGCACGCCGCACTGGTGGACTGGCAGGGCTTCCAGTCCGCGGCCGGGGTCGGCCTGTCCAACTTCCGCTACGAGAAGCCGTGGCGCCCGCCGAGCCTGCTGCTGGAGGCGGACCCGCCGCGGCACGACGCACCCCGCCGAGTGCTGAGCGCGGTGCTCGGCCCGCGCGCACTGCGCCGGCTGCGCGCGGGCTGGCTCGCCGACGCCGAGGCGCTCCTGGACGAGGTCCTGGCCGGTGGCGACGAGTTCGACGCGGTCCCCTCGCTCGCCGAGGCGTTCCCGCTGCGGGTGTTCCCGGACGCCGTCGGGATCGGGAAGCACGGCCGGGAGAACCTGCTGCCCTACGGCGATTTCCTGTTCAACGCGTTCGGCCCGCACAACGACCTGGTCGCCGCGGCGGCGCCGCGGGCCGGTGAGCTGGCGAGCTGGGTGAACGACCGGTGCGGCCGGGACGCGCTGAGCGACGACGGGTTCGGCGCCCGGATCTGGGCCGCCGCCGATCGCGGCGAGATCACCCACGAGCAGGCCCCGCTGGTCGTCCGCTCGCTGCTCTCGGCGGGCGTCGACACCACGGTGCACGCGCTGTCCGCGGTGCTCTACGCCATCGCCACCGCGCCGCAGGAGTGGGAGCGGCTACGCGCGCAGCCCTCGCTGGCCCGGGTCGCCTTCGACGAGGCGGTCCGCTGGGAGTCACCGGTGCAGACGTTCTTCCGGACCGCGACCACCGACGTCCGGGTGGCCGGCCACGTGATCCCGGAGGGAACGAAGATCCTGATGTTCCTCGGGTCCGCCAACCGGGACCCGCGCCGCTGGACCGACCCGGACGTCTTCGACCTGTCCCGCGATCCGTCCGGTCACGTCGGGTTCGGTATGGGCCTGCACCAGTGCGTCGGGCAGCACGTCGCCCGGCTGGAAGCGGAGGCGCTGCTCACCGCGCTCGCGTCGCGGGTGCGCACGATCGAGCTCGCCGGTCCGACCGTGCGTCACCACAACAACACTCTGCGAGCCTGGGAGTCGATGCCGCTGCGCGTCCGGCGGTGACCGGCGGGGCTCGCCGGACGGCCCGGTGCACCGCGTTCATCGGCATGGCCCGACGTTAGGCGCCCGCCCCGACGACCACCAGCGCACCTGCCATGCCGATGCCCAGCGCCAGCCCGAACGCGGTGTTCGCCCAGCGGACGGCGCCGCGGGTGCCGTCCCAGTCACGCCAGTGCGCCACCGCGACCCCGAGCCCCGCGCCGTAGGCCAGGCAGCCGAGCATCCAGCACAGCGCCAGCCACCAGGACACCCCGCCGCTCGCGTAGCCGATGGCGATGAAGAACAGCCCGCTGCCCGCGGTGCCGGCGAACTCGAGCCGGTTCACCCGGCTGCGGCCGGCCCAGCCACCGAGCGCCCCGGACAGCGTGGACAGGCCGCCGAGCAGCGGGAACAGCGTGCCGACCAGCACCGGGAGCCAGGTCCGGACGAGCTCGGCGCTGCCACCGCCGCCCGATCCGGTGAACGGCGACGGCACGTCCAGCAGCCGCACCGCGAGCGCGTCGACCGGACGCTCGGAGTTGCCGAACACGATCACCGCGTCGCCGGTCGCGGGTTCGGCCAACACCGTCGTCCAGGTCCCGGAGACCCCGCCGTTCTTCCACAGCAGGGTGCGTCCGCCGGCGTCGAGGACCTCCCAGCCGTAGCCGATCCGGCCGAGGTCGGAGTCGGCGCGGGGCTGCGCGGCGATCGCCACCGGCGAGGACGGGTCGGCCGTCGCCCCTGCGTAGCGGACCAGATCGTCGACGGTGGACCACACCCCGATGCCGGCGGGCGCGTCACCGTCGCCGAGCCAGACCGGCTGCGGCCGGCCGGCGAGATCGTGCGAGCGGGCCGCGCCGGGTGGTGGTGCGTCGAGCACCGCGGTCCCGGTCATCCCGAGCGGGCCGGCGACGATCTCGTCGACCAGTTGCGGGTACGGCGTCCCGGCCCGTTCGGCCAGCGCGTGCCCGAGCAACGCGCTGCCGAGGTTGGAGTAGTGGTGCTCGCCGCGCCCGGAGAGCTCGGCGCCCTCGGCCGCGGCGATGATGCCGGCGACGTCGTTGCCGTAGGGAGACGCGCCGACCGCACCACGGGCGAACTCGGAGATCCCGCCCGGCGTCCGGGGCAGCCCGGCGTGATGGGTCGCGAGCTCGGCGAGCGTGACGTCACCGGCGCCGCCGGCCCGCCACGGGTGGCCGGGCAGCAGATCGCGGACCCGCTCGTCGGCCCGAACGTCGCCGCGCCGCTCCAGCTCGGCGAGCACCGCACCGGTGAAGGTCTTGGTCACCGAGCCGATCTCGAACGGGGTGCCGGCACCGACCGGCGCGCCGTGTCCGTCGTCGCCGATCCCGGCCACCGTGACCCGCCCGTCCCGCACGACGGCGGCGACCAGCCCGTGCCGGCCCTCCCCCGCCTCGGCCCGCAGCTGCTCGGCCAGTGCCGGGTCGCCGGTGAACTGCGGTCCGGGCGTCGAGGGCACCGGGGCGAGCAGCCAGCCGAGCAGCCCGGCGACCAGCGCACCGGCCAGTGCGGCGGCGAGTGTCCGCCGGGTGCGGGCGGCGGGCGGGGACGAGGGACCGTCGACGACCATGCCCCTACGTTATTCCGGAATTACGGTCTCCGCTACTTCAGGCGGCGGTGAGCAGGCTCAGTGCGAACCTCTCGTCCGGGTCAATCCAGCGCCGGGTCGGCTCGAAACCGGCCGCCGTGACGAACTCGTCGACGACCTCGGTGCGGAACTTCGCGGAGATCTCGGTGGACATCTCCTCCCCCGCCAGGAAGGACACGTCCAGGTCCAGGTCCCGCACCCGGACCTGCATGTCCCGGGAGGCACGCAGCCGCATCTCGATCCACTCGTTCTCCGCGTCCCACAGCGCGACGTGTGAGAAGGCGTCCACCTCGAAGTTCGCGCCCAGCTCCCGGTTCAGCACGTAGAGCACGTTGCGGTTGAACTCCGCGGTGACGCCGGCCGCGTCGTCGTAGGCCGGCACCATCACCGCCGGATCGGTCGCCAGGCCGGTACCGAGCAGCAGCTGCTCGCCGGGCTCCAGCACCCCGCGCACGTGCGTCAGGAACTCGTGCCGCGGCCCGGGCAGCAGGTTCCCGATGGTCCCGCCCAGGAACGCGATCATGCGCTTGCCACCGGGGTCGGCGCCGGGCAGCCGGTCCAGATCCCGGGTGAAGTCGCCGACCACGCCGTGCAGCGCCAGCGCCGGGTACTCGCGGTGCAGCTCGTCGACGGCGCCGCGCAGCGCCGACTCGCTGACGTCCTGCGGTACGTACCGGCGCAGGGTCCCGGCCTCGGCGAACGCGTCGAGCAGCAGCCGGGTCTTCGTCGAGGATCCCGATCCGAGCTCGACGACGGTGTCCGCCCCGACGACCGCGCGATGTCGGCGACCGAGTCGATCAGCAGGGCCCGCTCGGTGCGGAACGGGTAGTACTCCGGCAGTTCGGTGATCTTCTCGAACAGCTCCGAGCCGCGGGTGTCGTAGAACCACTTCGGTGGCAGTTCCTTGGGCCGGGCCGTCAGGCCGCGGGCGACGTCGGAGCGCAGCGCGGCATCGGCGTCGGCATCGGTCAGGTGCACGTCGAGCTGGATCAGGCCGGGAGTGGACACACTGCTCCTCTTGTCGGTCACCCGCGGGCTCATGGCCCGGTCAGCGGGTACAGGTCGTGGTGCCCCGGTCGGGCCACCACCAGGTACCGGTCGGGCACCTGCGTCCAGTCGGGGAACTCGTGGGTCGGCTCGGACGCCACCGTGGCCTCGCCGCCGTCCCGGTCGTGCGTACGGACCGCGAGCGCGTGCCGCCAGGCGGTCGCCCAGATCGTGGCCCCGTCGGTGAGCAGCAGGTTGAGCCGTGAGTCCGGGGCGTCCCGCTCGACGGACGCGCAGGTGTCGGCGAGCACGTCGGCCGGATCCTCCCCGGTCCGCAGCCGGGCCCGCACCAGCGCCCACAGGATCGCCGAGTCGGTCGGCGCGTCCAGGGTCAGCAGGTCGGTCACCGGCAGCCGGGCCGCGGCGCCGGCCAGCGACCCCGGCCAGCCCCGGACGACGCCGTTGTGGCTGAACAGCCAGCGCCCGTCGGTGAAGGGCGCGGCCGCCGTCTCCACCACCGGCATGCCGACGGTGGCCGAGCGGACCGCCCCCAGCACGGCACCGGAGCGGGTCGCCGCGGCCAGCGCCGCGAACGAGGTGTCCGCCCACAGCGGCCGGGCCGAGCGGATCCGCGCCGGCTCGGCCGAGTCCGCCGGGTACCAGCCCGCGCCGAAACCGTCGGCGTTGATGGTGCCGCCGCCGCGCATGTCGGCCGGCGCGTAGGACTGCCGGAGCAGACCGTGCGGAGGTTCGAGCAGCACCTCCGCCAGCGTCCGCGGCGGCCCCAGGTGTGCCAGGTGCCGGCACATCGTCAGATGTCGGGGCCGGCGTCGCGGGCGAGCCGGAACCCGGAGAAGATCTGCCTGCGGATCGGATGGTCCCAGTTGCGGAACGTCGCCCGGACCGCCGACGGATCGGTGCCGAACGAGCCGCCGCGGAGCACCGCGTAGTCACCGCCGAAGAAGACCTCGGAGTACTCCGGGTACGGGAACATCCGGAACCCGGGATACGGGTGCCAGCCCGAGTCGCACCACTCCCAGACGTCGCCGAGCATCTGGTGCACGCCCAGCGCCGAGGCACCGCCCGGGTACGCCCCGACCGGCGCGGGCTGCAGGTGCCGCTGTCCCAGGTTCGCGTGTGCGGCGGTCGGCTCGTCGTCGCCCCACGGGAAACGCCGCGAGCGCCCGGTCACCGGATCGAACCGGGCGGCCTTCTCCCACTCCGCCTCGGTCGGCAACCGCTTCCCGGCCCAGCGGGCGAACGCCTGCGCCTCGTGGAACGTCACGTGCACGACCGGCTCGTCGGCCGGGACCGGCTCGACGGCACCGAACCGGCGCCGCCACCACGTCCCGTCGGTGTCGCGGGACCAGAACCGCGGCGCGCTCAGGTCCTCGGCGATCCGGTGCGCCCAGCCGGTGTCGGTCCACCAGCGGCGGTCGTCGTAGCCGCCGTCGTCGACGAACGCGGTGTACCGGCCGTTCGTGACCGGATAGGCGTCGATCACGAAGGCGGCCAGGTCGACGGTGTGCGCGGGCCGCTCGTTGTCCAGCGCCCACGGCTCGGCCGAGGTGCCCATCTCGAACGGGCCCGCCGGCACCGGCACCTCGGCCGCGGCGTCGACCGGCGCGGCCGGGCGCGGCGGCGCGGGGGCGTCGAGCACCCGGGCCCCGGAGCGGAGCTGGTGGGTGGCCAGCATGGTCTCGTCGTGCTGCTGCTCGTGCGCGACGATCATCCCGAAGGCGAAGCCGTCGCGCTCCAGCGGGCGCCCGCGCATCGGGCTGCGGTGCAGCACGTCGAGTGCCTTGTCCCGGACCTCGCCGACGTAGCGGCGCGCCTCCGCCGGGGTCAGCAGCGGCAGCTCCACCCGGGACGAGCGGGAGTGCTGGAACGCGTCGTAGAGGCCGTCGATCTCGGGCCGCAGTGGCTCCCGGCCGCCGACGTCGCGCACCAGCCACAGCTCCTCCTGGGAGCCGATGTGCGCGAGGTCCCAGACCAGCGGCGACATCAGCGGGGAGTGCTGTGCCTGCAGCTCGCCGTCGTCGAGATCGGTGAGCCGGGTGCTGCGCTCCCGGGAACGACCGAGCAGCGCGGCGACCCGCTCGCGCAGCTGCTCGGGGCTCTCCCCCGGCTCGGCGGGGCCGGTCCCGGGCCGGGACCGGGTCACGTCGGGCCGGGTCACGTCGGACTGGGTCAGGTCGGACTGGGTCATCTCACACCCTCCTCGATGCGTGAGCGGTTCCGGGCGGGATCCCCGGACGCGTCGGGTGCGACGTCGCCGAGGTACAGGCCCGGGGGGAACGGCACGGCCGTGGTCGCCGCCCCGTCGATCGTCCGGTCCTCCAGCGGGAACGTGTCGTCCGCCGGGCAGCGACCGCGCAGCACCCGGTGCTCGGTCACCTCGCGCAGCCGGGACAGCAGCGGCCCCGGCGCGTCGATCAGCGGGTGCCCGCCGTCGGACAGCACCGCGTGGGCGAGCGGGAACAGTTCCGCGGCGGCAGCGGCCAGTCCCGGATCCGCCAGTGCGTCGCGGGCCGCGGCCACCCAGTCGTCGCGGACCGGCTCGCAGATCTCGCGCACCCGGTCGACGACCGCGTCCGACGAGGTCAGCGCCAGCAGCACGGCCGTCGGCAGCGCCCAGTCGTCGCCGGGCTGGCCGTCGACGTAGCGCACCTCGAGGTGGCCGTGCGGCCGGACCGGCGGGAACAGCGTGGAGATGTGGTAGTCGAGATCCGCCTCCGTCGGCGGGCGCTCCAGGATGCCGTCGGGCACCCGCCCGGCGGCCCAGTCGGCGAATGTCACCCCGGGCGGGACCGACCAGGTCCCGGTGCCGCGCACGCACAGCAGCGGGGTGTCGACGACCCTGCGGGCCCAGGTCGCGGCCGGATCGGGGTCGGTCACCGGCGGTGGCGCGGTGCGGCCCGGGTCGAGGCTGAGCCAGCACGCCTGGCGCGACGACTTCCAGCCGGTGCGCCTGCCGTGCTGGACCGGGGAGTTCGCGAAGGCCGCGACCAGCACCGGGCCGAGCTCGTGCAGCACCGCCCAGCGCGCGGCGATCCGGTCGGCGGGCCCCGCGTCCAGGCACACCTGGACCGCGGCGGTCGAGCACATGCCGCTGCGCCCGTGCGGACCGACCCGGTCGAACACGGACTCCATCGCGGCGTACCGCGGGAGATCGAGCAGGCGCTGCGCCGGGCGGATCGGATCGGCGGCGCGGTCGTGCGGTGCCAGCCCGTACCGAGCGAGGAGGTGATGGAGATGGGCTGCGTCCGCGGTCACATCACCGACCAGCGGGAAGAGCCCGTCCGACGGCGGGCTGGAGATCTCGATCTGGCCACCGGGCTCGACGGTGACGATGCCCCCGGCCGGCAGCGGCCTGCCGTGCGAGGACGGGTTCAGGGCGGGTGGGGTGTGCGCGCCGAGCGCCGCGCGCAACAGGTCCAGGTCGACCGGCTCACCGGGCCGGTCCGGGTGGTGGAGCATCCACTCGATCTCGACGCCGACCAGGGCAGGAGGGCCGTGTTTGAAGCACACCGACGCGACGTAGGCCTCGGCCGCGGCTCTGCTCCGGAGCCGACCGTCCCCACGTGCGACGCTCTCGTCGTCCGCTGTCACCACGACGACGCTACCCCCGACGTGTGACGGTTGCAGGTCGTCACAGGGGTAAGCGACGCCACCTCACGTCACCCCCCGGCAAGCCGGACAAGCGTACGGAATACTGGAGTCATGCCCCGCGTCAGCACGGACCAGCTCGCCGCCCGGCGCAGGCAGATCCTGGACGGTGCCCGGACCTGCTTCGCCGATCACGGCTACGAGGGCGCCACCGTCCGCCGCCTGGAGCAGTACACCCGGCTGTCCAGGGGAGCGATCTTCCACTACTTCCGGGACAAGGAGGCGCTGTTCCTGGCGCTGGCCGAGCAGGACGCCACCCGGATGGCCGACGTCGTCGCCGAGCAGGGCCTGGTTCAGGTCATGCGCGACCTGCTCGACACCGACTCCGACCGCAGCTGGCTGGGCACCCGGCTCGAGGTCTCCCGGCGGCTGCGCACCGAACCGGAGTTCCGGGCCCGCTGGCAGGAGCAC
Source organism: Pseudonocardia autotrophica (assembly GCF_003945385.1). NCBI lineage: Bacteria > Bacillati > Actinomycetota > Actinomycetes > Pseudonocardiales > Pseudonocardiaceae > Pseudonocardia > Pseudonocardia autotrophica. Next base: position 3,379,085 of record NZ_AP018920.1, on the reverse strand, counting down.
TCGGTGGCGCTCACCGCGGCGACCCGGGCCCGCCTCGAACGCCAGGCCGGCGCCGGTGCGCTGCGCGACGACGTGCCGGTCCCGGTGCTCGCGCAGTACCTCGAGCTGGTCCTGGAGGGGCTGGTGTCGCACCTGGCGATGGGCCTGCCCACCGACGATCTCGACGCCGTCCTGGACGTCGTGGAGAACGGGGTGCGCGCGGTCACCCGCGCTCCCTGACCCCCTCCGGCAGCCCGGCTCACCGGACCGTCGGTGCGGTCTCCGGGGCGAACTGGGTCCGGTGCAGGGTCGCGTACCGCCCGCCCGCGGCCAGCAGCTCGACGTGGGTTCCGGTCTCGACGACCCGGCCGGCCTCCAGGACGGCGATCCGGTCGGCGGCCCGGACGGTGGACAGCCGGTGCGCGATCACGATCGCGGTCCGTCCGACGAGCGCCTCCGCGAGCGCCTCCTGGACGGCGACCTCGGACTCCGAGTCCAGGTGCGCGGTGGCCTCGTCGAGGATCACCACCCGCGGCCGGGCCAGCAGCAGCCGGGCGATCGTCAGCCGCTGACGTTCGCCGCCGGAGAGCCGGTAGCCGCGCTCGCCGACGACGGTGTCCAGCCCGTCCGGCAGCGCGGCCATGAGGTCGCCGAGCCGGGCCCGGTGCAGCGCATCGGTCATCTCGGCCTCGGACGCGTCCGGGGCGGCGTAGCGCAGGTTCCCGCCGATCGTGTCGTGGAACAGGTGCCCGTCCTGGGTGACCATGCCGACGGTGCGGCGCAGCGTCGCGAAGTCCAGGTCCCGCACGTCGACGCCGGACAGCTCGACCGCACCGGAGCCGACGTCGTGGAGTCGCGGGACCAGGCTCGCCAGCGTCGACTTGCCCGCGCCGGAGGTGCCGACCAGCGCGAGCAGCCCGCCGCCGTGCACGTGCAGGTCGATGCCGTGCAGCACCTCTGCGTTGACCCGCTGGTCGAGCACCGCGACCTCCTCCAGCGAGGCCAGGGAGACGTCGGCGGCGTTCGGGTAGGTGAACCGGACGTTCCGCAGTGTGACGTCCACCGGACCGTCGGGCACCGCCCGCGGGCGCTGCGGCTCGGTGATCGACGGGACCAGGTCGAGCACCTCGAAGACCCGCTCGAACGCGACGAGCGCGGTCATGACGTCCACCCTGGCGTTGGCCAGCGCCGTCATCGGCGTGTAGAGCCGGGTGAGCAGCAGCCCGAGCGCGACGATGGTGCCGGCCGGGATCTGCCCGGTCACCGCGAGGTAGCCGCCGAGACCGTAGATCAGCGCCTGGGCGAGTGCGGACACCAGCTGCAACGCGGTCACGAACAGCCGGGACACCATCGCCGAGCGGACGCCGATCTCGCGGACCCGCGCGACCTGGCCCCGGAACACCCCGGCCTCCTGCGCCGGGTCGCCGAACAGCTTCACCAGCGTGGCGCCGGGCGCGGAGAACCGCTCGGTCATCTGGTTGCCCATGGTGGCGTTGAGCTCGGCCGCCTCCCGGCGCAGCTCGGCCAGCCAGACACCCATCCGGCGCGCGGGGAGCACGAACACCGGCAGCAGCAGCATCGCGAGCAGGGTGACCTGCCAGGCCAGGCCGAGCATGACGGCGATCGCCAGCACCAGCTGGATGGTGTTCGCCAGGACCGTGGACAGCGTGCTGGTGATCGCCGTCTGCGCACCGATCACGTCGTTGTTGAGCCTGCTGACCAGCGCCCCGGTGCGGGTCCGCGCGAAGAAGGCCAGCGGCATCGCCTGCACGTGCCGGAACACCGCGACCCGCAGGTCGGCGATCAGGCTCTCGCCGAGCCGGGAGGAGAACCAGCGCCCGGCGAGCCCGACCACCGCTTCCAGCACGGCCATCCCGGCGATCGCGCCGGCGATCACGATGATCACCCGGGCCGCGTCCGGCAGCTCGTTCGCGGCGACGATGGTGTTGACCACCCGGCCGGCCAGCAGCGGGGTGAGGACGCCGATCACGGCGGTGACCGTGGTCAGCGCCAGGTAGCCGATCAGCCAGCGGCGGTACGGCCGGACGAAACCCCAGATCCGGGGCCAGGTGCCCTTCGCGATGGAGCCGCGGCGGATGGACTGTGAGTCCGCTCCCCGGATGACCCCGCGCATCAGGGTGAGCGGGCGATCCAACGATGTTCCCCTTCGCCGGTGGTGGACGGCGAGGGTTCACGTTACGACGGCGACGATCAGGGGGCGCGGCGGCAGGCGAGTGGCAGGGCGGCGGGTGGCACGGCGGCCGGTGGCACGGCGGCGGCTGGCACGGTGGCGGCCGGCCACATTCTCGGGTCGCGACATGCGACGACGCCGTACCGGGCCGGTGACGGGCACGGTCGGCGTCGTCGGTGGTCTCTGCGGTACCGCTTGCGCCGGCTGCTCGACGGGACGGTCGGTTACTTCTTCTTGGTGCGGGTCGCCCCGCCGCGACCGCGCAGGGTCACTCCCGTCTCGGAGAGGACGCGGTGCACGAATCCGTACGACCGGCCGGTCTGCTCGGCGAGCGAGCGGATACTGGCACCCTTCTCATACTTCTTCTTCAGGTCGGCTGCGAGTTTCCCCCGCTGCGTCCCGGTGATCCGGGCGCCCTTCTTCAGCTCGGCCATGGGCCCTCCTCATCCCCACCGCGGATGCCCCCGCGGACCGCCGCATCCGGCGCGACGGTCAGGCCATGATGATCCAGATGAGGATTTCTGGCCAGAACGCGGAAAACGCGATCGGTGAGCGGTTACCCCGAATGGCGCACACGGTTCAGTGAGCAGTCGAGCGATCGTCCATCGATCAGCAGAATGGCGTCACCCGTTGGAATCGATCCCGCACCATTCCGGCCGTCGCCGATCACAGCGGCTCATCAAGATCGACGATCTTGGTGCTCCGGACGGGTGATCACACTCCCGTGCGACGACCGGTCGGTGGACGCGCCGGTCAGCGGCCGGTGGGTGGCCCGGATCAGGCCAGCTGGACGAGCTCGAGGTAGTCGGCCGACCAGTGGTCCTCGGTGCCGTCCGGCAGCACGATCACCCGGTCCGGCTCGAGCGCCTCCACCGCACCCGGGTCGTGCGTCACCAGCACCACGGCGCCCTCGAACCGGCGCAGCGCGTCGAGCACCTGCTCGCGGCTCGCCGGGTCCAGGTTGTTCGTGGGCTCGTCGAGCAGCAGCACGTTCGCCGCGGACGACACCAGCCCGGCCAGCGCGAGCCGCGTCCGCTCACCGCCGGACAGCGTGCCGGCCGGCTGGTCGAGCTGCTCACCGGTGAACATGAACGACCCCAGCAGGGTGCGGAGCTGCTGTTCCGGGGCGTCCGGCGAGGCGTGCCGGATGTTGTCCCAGACCGACGCGTCCATGTCGAGGGTGTCGTGCTCCTGGGCGAAGTAGCCGGTCCGCAGGCCGTGCCCGGGGATCACCTCGCCGGCGTCCGGGTCCTCGGCCCCGGCGAGCACCCGCAGCAGGGTGGTCTTGCCGGCCCCGTTGAAGCCCAGAACCACGACCTTCGCCCCACGGTCGACCGCCAGGTCGACGCCGGTGAACACCTCCAGCGACCCGTAGGCCTTGGACAGGCCCTCCGCGGTCATCGGGGTCCGCCCGCACGAGGCCGGAGTCGGGAACCGGATCTTGGCGACCCGGTCGGCCTGGCGCTCGTCGTCGAGACCGGCCAGGAGCTGGTCGGCACGCCGGGCCATGTTCTTCGCCGCGACGGCCTTGGTCGCCTTGGCGCCCATCTTCGCCGCCTGGGTGTGCAGCGCGGAGGCCTTCTTCTCGGCGTTGGCGCGCTCGCGGCGACGGCGCTTCTCGTCGGTCGCGCGGGCCTCCTGGTACCGCTTCCAGTCCATGTTGTACTGGTCGGCCTCACCGCGGGTGGCGTCGAGGAACCACACCTTGTTGACGACCGCGGCCAGCAGATCGGTGTCGTGGCTGATCACCACGAGGCCGCCCTCGTGGCTCTGCAGGAACGAGCGCAGCCAGGTGATCGAGTCGGCGTCGAGGTGGTTCGTCGGCTCGTCGAGCAGCAGCGTGGTCGCCGACTGCGAGCCGCCGTCGGAGGCCGCGAACAGGATGCGGGACAGCTCCACCCGGCGCCGCTGACCGCCGGACAGCGTCCGCATCGGCTGGGCCAGCACCCGGTCCGGCAGACCGAGATGGGTGCAGATCCGGGCGGCCTCCGATTCGGCGGCGTACCCGCCGAGCGCCGAGAACCGCTCCTCCAGCCGGCCGTACTCACGGACCGTCTTCTCGTTCTCCGGGCCGTCGACCAGCTCGGCCATCGCCGTCTGGGCCTTCTCCATCTTCGCCAGCAGCGTGTCGAGGCCGCGGGCGGAGAGCACCCGGTCCTTCGCCGTGACCGACAGGTCGCCCTCCCGCGGGTCCTGCGGCAGGTAGCCGACCGGCGAGTTGGAGCGGACGTCGCCGGAGTAGGGCTCGCCCTCCCCCGCCAGCACCCGCATCGAGGTCGTCTTCCCGGCACCGTTGCGGCCGACCAGGCCGATCCGGTCGCCGGGCTGGACCCGCAGATCCGCCCCGGAGAGCAGGATCCGCGATCCGGCGCGGAGTTCGAGGGCGGTCGCGGTGATCACGTGACAGGGCTCCAGACGGAGTCGACGGGGTGGGCGCTGAGAGTTCAAGAGCAACGGCGCGGGCACACGGGTGCCCGGCGACACCGGCTACTCGATCAGGACCACCACGCCAGGTTACCGGCCGGGGCGACCCGTTTCCCCACGTAGGGTCGGCTCCCATGACCGATCTCACCTTGTCCGGGCGGGCGGCGCTGGTCACCGGCGGCTCCCGCGGCATCGGGTACGGCATCGCGGCGGGGCTGCTCGCCCGCGGCGCGTCGGTGACGATCACCGGGCGGCGCGCGCCGGAGCTGGCCGAGGCCGCCGCCGCGCTCGCCGACGAGACCGGCACCGACCCGGCGCGGGTGCTCGCCGTGCCGGGCAACGCCGGCGACGCGGCGCACCGTGCCGAGGTCGCCGACCGGACCGTCGAGACCTTCGGTTCGCTCGACGTGCTGATCAACAACGCCGGCGTCAACCCGCAGTACGGCCCGCTGGTCGACGCCGACCTGGCAGCGGTCCGGAAGATCTTCGAGGTCAACGTGGTCGCCGCGCTGGGGTTCGTGCAGCAGGCGCACCGGGCCTGGATGGGTGAGCACGGCGGATCGGTGGTGAACGTGGCCTCGGTCGGCGGACTGCGGCCGACCGGGGTGATCGGCGCCTACGGCGCCTCGAAGGCCGCCCTGATCAAGCTGACCGAGGAGCTGGCCGGGCAGCTCGGGCCGGGGATCCGGGTGAACGCGGTCGCCCCCGCGGTGGTGAAGACCCGGTTCGCCGAGGCGCTGTACGCGCACGACGAGGCGGGGGTCGCCGCCGGCTACCCGATGAAGCGGCTCGGTGTGCCGTCAGACGTCGCCGACGCCGTCGCCTTCCTGGTCTCCGACGCCGCGTCCTGGATCACCGGCGAGACACTGCGGATCGACGGTGGCAGCCTGGCCACCGGCCGGAACGTCTGACGGGGAGGACCGGGGTGCGACGCACGGAAGCGGCGGTGGACGTGCTCGTGCTCGGCGGCGGCCCGGCCGGCCGGGCGCTCGCCGGAGCGTGTGCGGCGCACGGCCTGCGGACCGCGCTCGCCGATCCCGCCCCGGACCTGCCGTGGAGTGCCACCTACTGCGCCTGGCCGGAGGAGCTGCCCGCCGACCTGCCCCGCTCGGTGCTGGCCGCCCGGCCGCGGGCACGGGCGGTGCTGCCCGGTGGCGGCGGCGACCGGGACCTGGGTCCGTACGCGGTGCTGGACACCGCGGGCCTGCGCGCCCATCTGGACTCCCGGCTCGGCGGGGTGACCGTCCTCGCCGGGCGGGCGGACGCCGGGGACCTGTGCCCCGGCGGCGGCCGGTACCGGGTCTCCTTGCGGGCGCCGGGAGCCGGATCGGGCGCGCCGGGTGACCGGGACCGCGCGGGCGGCGTGGGGACCCAGGGTGCGCCGGCCGCAGCGGGCTCGTCGCCGGTACCGGCCGCAGCCGACGCCCTGGTCGTCGACACCGCGCTCGTCGTCGATGCCACCGGGGCCCCGTCGCGGCTGCGGCCGGTCGCCGGGCCGGCGGCCGAGCAGACCGCGTACGGCGTCGTCGTCCCGGCGGACGTGGCTCGTCCGGTCCTCGCGCCCGGCGAGGCGGTGTTCATGGACTGGCGCCCTCCCGGCCCCGGGAGCGCACCCGGCTGGACCGACTGGCCGACGTTCCTCTACGCCGTCCCCTACGGCGACGGGACGGTCCTGCTGGAGGAGACGTCGCTGGCGCGGCGGCCCGGACTCCCGCTCCCCGAGCTGCGGGAGCGCCTGACGGCGCGGCTGGCCGGGCTCGGTATCGCGGTGCCCGGCGACGCCCCGGTGGAGCGGGTCCGGTTCCCGGTCGACTCGCCTCGCGCGGCGGCGCATCCGGTGCCGTTCGGTGCGGCGACGCCGCTCGTGCACCCGGCGACCGGGTTCAGCGTCGCCCCCGCGTTGCGGCTCGCCCCGGAGGTGGCGGCCGTACTGGGCCGGCACCTTCCGGCCGACCCGGCCGCAGCGGTGTCGGCGGCGACCGGGCTGCTGTGGTCGCCGTCGGCGCGGATGGTGCACCAGCTGCGCCGGCACGGATTGCAGACCGTGCTCGACCTGCCGGCCCGGCTGGTGCCGGGCTTCTTCGACGCCTTCTTCGCGGGCCGCAGCGGACGGGCGTTCCTCACCGGCCGCGAGGACCTGCCCGGGACACTCGCCGGGATGGCGGGCGTGTTCCGGGCAGCGCCCGCACCGGTCAAGGGACACATGCTTCGTTCGGCCGTACGATTTCGCCCGGTCGGGTGATGACGGGCCGCCACACCGGTCGGTCGACAGGGGTACCGGTAGTAACATCGGGGTACTCAGCGTCGAGGGGCCGCCCGCACCGAGCGGCTGCGGTCCCGCTCCCCATCGGAGGCTGCCCATGCCCGCTTACCAGACCATCGTCGTCGGGACGGACGGCTCGTCGACCTCGTTCGCGGCCGTCGAGCGCGCGGCGGGTGTGGCCGCCGACAGCGGCGCCACCCTCGTCATCGTGTCCGCGTACACCCCGGCCAGCCGCGAGGACACCGCCGCCGCCGAGGACGCGCTCAAGGACGAGGCCTACCTGGTCACCGGCTGGACGCCCGCCGAGGAGGCGCTGCGCGAGGCAGCCGACCGGGCGGCCGCAGCCGGCGCCCGGAAGGTGACCACGCACGCCGAGGACGGCGCGCCGGTCGACGTGCTCCGCAAGGCGGTCAAGGACAACAAGGCGGATCTGCTGGTCATCGGCAACCGTGGCCTCAACACGTTCTCCGGGCGGCTGCTCGGCTCGGTCCCCGCGGACGCCACCCGCCGCGCCGGGGTGGACGTGCTCGTCGTGCACACCACCTGAGCCGTGTCCGACGAGCCCGCCCCCGGCCCCCGGCCGCTCCCCGATCCCGCGCAGATCGACTGGAGCGAGATCGAGGGCCCCGTCCTCGACGAGTTCATCCTCGGTGCTCCCCGCGAGTTCACCCGGGACGAGCTCGTCGAGGCCACCGGGCTCGACCCGGAGGAGTCCGGCCGGTTGTGGCGGGCACTCGGATTCCCCGATCCCGCCCCGGACGAGCGGGTCTTCACCCGGGTCGATCTCGAGGCCGCGCGCAAGGTCGTCGACCTCACCCGCGAGTGGCTGCCCGAGCACGGGCCCCGGGAGGCCGTCGCCCGGGCGATCGCGCAGTCGCTGTCCCGGCTCGCGGAGTGGCAGGTCGGGATGCTCGCGCAGGTCGCGGCGGCGCACGTCGGCGAGCTGACCCCGCTGGCCGCCGCCCGGCTCGCCGCCGAGGTCCTCCCCGAGCTGGAGAGTCTGCAGTCCTACGTGTGGCGGCGGCATCTCGCGGCGACCGCGGTCCGGTGGACGGCGGGCGCCCAGCGCTCCGACGGTGAGCTGATCTCCGCCGACACCTGGCCGCTGTCGGTCGGCTTCGCGGACATGGTCGGGTTCACCCGTACCACCCGCCGCCGCTCGATGGCCGAGCTCGGCGAGATGATCGAGCGGTTCAGCGACGTCACCAACGAGGTCATCGCGAACGGCCGCGGCCGGATCATCAAGACCGTCGGCGACGAGGTCCTGTTCGCGACCGAACATCCCGCCGATGCCGCGGCGATCGCGCTCGGGCTGCGGGACCGGGTGCGCATCGAGCCGTCCCTGCCGCCGCTGCGGATCGGGATCGCGCACGGGATGGTGCTGGCCCGCTACGGCGACGTCTACGGCGAGGTCGTCAACGTCGCCTCCCGGCTCACCTCGGAGGCCCGGCCGGACACCGTGCTCGTGGACCGGGAGATGCACGAGTCGTTACGCGACGACCCCCGCTTCGACCTGCGGCGGATCGCCACCCTGCACACCCGCGGCTACACCCACCTGCGCGCCTGGGCGCTGCGCGGCGCACGGGAGCGCTGATTCGAGTTGACCTCGACCCGGGTTCACCGTGCAGGGTCGTGGGCATGACGAGCAACCCGGCGGTGACGCCCATCGCGGCGGCCGTGCCGCCGACCCGATCCGAGACCGCACCGGCCGCCGGAGGCGGCGAATCGGACCCGGCCGCCGGAGATGGCGGGTCGCGTCCGGACGTGGCGGCCTACCTCGACCGGATCGGCGTCGCCCCCGGCCCGCCGGACACGGCGCTGCTGCGCCGGATCGTCCGCGCGCACGTCGCGACGATCCCGTTCGAGAACCTGGATCCGTTCACCGGCACCGAGCCGCCCGTCGACCGGGCAGACATCGTCGGCAAGCTGGTGCACGGGCGCCGCGGCGGCTGGTGCTTCGAGAACAACCGGCTGCTGCACGACATGCTCGGCGACCTCGGTTACCGGGTCACCCCGCTGGTCGGACGGGTCCGGCTCGGCGTGGCCGACGGTGATCCACCGACGATGCGCACGCACCGGCTCACCCTGGTCGAGGCCGGAGATCCCGCCGAGGGCACAGCGACCACAGCACCCACTGCGGGCTTCTTCGTCGTCGACGTCGGCTTCGGCGGCACGGTGCCCTCCGAGCCGCTGCGGCTGGTCAGCGGCACCGTCCAGCCGACGGCGCACGCCGAACATCGCTACCGGAGCGACGGCGCGGGCGGCTGGGCCCAGCAGCGGCGCGGCGGCGGGGATTGGCTGACCCAGTACACCTTCGACCTGACGCCGGTGCCCGACATCGACTACGCGATGGGCTCCTGGTACCTCACGCACCATCCGGCGTCGCACTTCCGGAACGGGCTGATCGCCGCGTACTCCGGCCCGGACCGGCGGGCCACCCTGGCCGGGAACCGCTACACCCTGCGCCACACCGACGGCCGCACCGAGGAACGGGAACTCAGTACGCCGGCCCGGGTGATCCGGGCGCTGGAGGACGAGTTCGGCATCGACACCTCGGGCGTCAGCGGCCTGGAGCAGCGCATCCGCACCGTCCACTTCGGCTGAGCCACCCCACACATGCCACGAGCGGGCCCCCGGTGGCGACGACCGCCACCCGAGGCCCGCTCGTGAACGGGTTCAGACCCGGAAGCCGAGGGCGCGCAGCTGCTCGCGGCCGTCCTCGGTGATCTTCTCCGGCCCCCACGGCGGCATCCAGACCCAGTTGATCCGGATGTCGGAGACCAGCCCACCGTCCGGACCGGAGGTGAGCGCGGAGCGGGTCTGCTCCTCGATCACGTCGGTCAGCGGGCAGGCCGCCGAGGTGAGGGTCATGTCGATGACGGCCGTGTCGCCGTCCCGGTCGATGCCGTAGACGAGGCCGAGATCGACGACGTTGATCCCCAGCTCGGGATCGACGACGTCCTTCATCGCCTCTTCGAGCTGGTCCTGCGAGGCACCCTCGGTCGGGGCCGCCGGCGGCTCGGGCATCCCGGCCGCGCCGCGGACGACGTCGGTGTCCTGCTCGGTGGCCTGCTGCTCGGTCGTGTCGCTCATGCCGGAGATCCCTCCGTCGTTGATGCCGCGTCGGTGGTGTCGATCGTCGCGTCGGTGCGGGAGACCGCATCCTTGAACGCCATCCAACCCAGGAGAGCACATTTCACCCGGGCCGGGTAGCGGGCGACACCGGCGAACGCGACGCCGTCACCGATGACGTCCTCGTCCGGCTCCACCTTGCCACGGCCCTGTGCCATCTCCTGGAACGAGGTCATGATCTTCCATGCCTCGCCGACCGGCCTGCCGACGACGAGATCGTGCAACACCGACACCGACGCCTGGCTGATCGAGCAGCCGAGCGTCTCGTAGGACACGTCCTGAACGGTGTCGCCATCGATCTTGACCCGCAGCGTGACCTCGTCCCCGCAGGTCGGGTTCACGTGGTGGGTCTCGGCGTCGTACGGGTCGCGCAGGCCGGACCCGTGCGGATCGCGGTAGTGGTCCAGGATGATCTCCTGGTACATCTGCTGCAGCTGCACGGCCGTCACACCGTCCCGAAGAACTTCTGGGCGGCCCGGACGCCGTCGGCCAGCGCCTCGACCTCGTCGAGCGTGTTGTACACCGCGAACGACATCCGGGCGCTGGCGACGATCCCGAAGCGCCGGTGCAGCGGCCACGCGCAGTGGTGCCCCACCCGGATCGCGACGCCGGTGTCGTCGAGCACCTGCGACAGGTCGTGGGCATGGATGCCGTCCACGACGAACGACACCGCTCCCCCGCGGCCCTCGGTCGAGGCCGGACCGATGATCCGGACCCCGTCGATCGCCGACAGCTGCTCCAGCGCCGCAGCGGTCAGCTCCGCCTCGTGCGCGGCAACCGCGTCCATCCCGATGGCCTCGAGATAGTCGACGGCGGCACCGAGCCCGACCGCCTGCGAGGTCATCGGCACGCCGGCCTCGAACTTCTGCGGCGGAGCCGCATAGGTCGAGCCCTCCATCCGCACCATCTCGATCATCGACCCACCGGTCAGGAACGGCGGCAGCGCCTCCAGCAGCTCGCGGCGGCCGTAGAGCACACCGACGCCGGACGGGCCGAGCATCTTGTGCCCCGAGAACACCGCGAAGTCGACGCCGAGCGAGTGCAGGTCGACCGGCATGTGCGGCACCGACTGGCAGGCGTCGAGCACCGTCAGCGCGCCGACCGCACCGGCCCGCGCCACCAGCTCCGACACCGGCGCGACGGCGCCGGTCACGTTGGACTGGTGGGTGAAGGCGACGACCTTGGTCCGGTCGGACAGCTCGAGCGAGTCGAGATCGATCCGGCCGTCGTCGGTCACCGGGTACCAGCGCAGGGTCGCCCCGGTCCGCCGGCACAGCTCCTGCCAGGGCACCAGGTTCGCGTGGTGCTCCAGCTCGGTGACGACGACCTCGTCGCCGGGGCCGAGCGCGAACCGCTCGGACGCGGCGTCGAGCCCGGTCCGGATCGAGGCGTTGCCCATGCCGTAGGCGACCAGGTTGATGCCCTCGGTCGCGTTCTTCACGAACACGACCTCGTCATCGCTCGCACCGACGAACGCCGCGATGCGTGCCCGGGCGGACTCGTAGGCGTCGGTGGCCTCCTCGGCGAGCTGGTGCGCACCCCGGTGCACGGCAGCGTTGTGCCGCTCCAGGAACGTGCGCTCGGCGTCGAGCACCTGGCGCGGCCGCTGCGAGGTCGCGCCGGAGTCGAGGTAGACCAGCGGCTTCTCCTCGCGCACGGTGCGCGCGAGGATCGGAAAGTCCGCCCGGATCCGGGCCACGGCGTCGGCACCGAGAGCAGCGCCGGCGGAACGGGAGTCGGCGCTGTGGCCGCCCGCGGTCCCGGTTCCGTGGATGAGGGGCATGATCAGACCGCCGCGGCCTTCGTGAACCGCTCGTAGCCGTTCTTCTCGAGCTCGTCGGCCAGCTCCGGGCCGCCGGACTCGACGACGCGGCCGCCGGAGAACACGTGCACCCGGTCCGGGGTGATGTGGTTCAGGATCCGGGTGTAGTGCGTGATCAGCAGGACCCCGGTCTCGCCGCCGGAGCGGTACCGGTTCACGCCCTCGGAGACGACGCGCAGGGCGTCGACGTCGAGACCGGAGTCGGTCTCGTCGAGGATCGCGAACTTCGGGCTCAGCAGCTCCAGCTGCAGCACCTCGTGCCGCTTCTTCTCACCGCCGGAGAAGCCCTCGTTGACCGAGCGGTCGGCGAACTCGGCGGAGATGTCGAGGCCGGCCATGGCCTCCTTGACCTCCTTGACCCAGGTGCGCAGCTTCGGCGCCTCGCCGCGGGTGGCGGTGGCCGCCGAGCGCAGGAAGTTCGCCATCGACACGCCCGGGACCTCGACCGGGTACTGCATGGCCAGGAACAGCCCGGCCCGCGCCCGCTCGTCGACGGCCATCTCCAGGACGTTCTCGCCGTCCAGGAGCACCTCGCCGCCGGTCACCGTGTACTTCGGGTGCCCGGCGATCGCGTAGGCCAGCGTCGACTTGCCGGAGCCGTTCGGCCCCATGATCGCGTGCGTCTCGCCCGCGCTGACGGTGAGATTCACGCCGCGCAGGATCTCCTTGGGACCGTCCTCGGTCTCGACCGAGGCGTGCAGGTCCTTGATCTCCAGGGTGGACATCTGTGGTGGTCGCTCCGTATCCGGGAAGAGAGTGTGGGGTGATCGGCGCCGAGCTTCGCTCCGCAAGCTCCGCTCAGGCACCGGTGAGCGCGAGCTCGGCCTCGACGGCCGCCTCGAGGCGCTCCTTGAGCTCCGGCAGCGTGATCTTGTTGAGGACCTCGCCGAAGAACCCGCGGACGACCAGGCGGCGGGCCTGGTCCTCAGGGATGCCGCGGCTGCGCAGATAGAACAGCTGCTCGTCGTCGAACCGGCCGGTGGCGCTGGCGTGGCCGGCGCTCACGATCTCGCCGGTCTCGATCTCCAGGTTCGGCACCGAGTCGGCCCGGGCGTGCTCGGTGAGCACCAGGTTCCGGTTGAACTCGAACGTCTCGGTGTTCTCCGCGGCCGCCCGGATCAGCACGTCGCCGATCCACACCACGTGCGCGGAGTCGCGCGAGTCGCTCTGCAGCGCGTTCTTGTAGAGCACGTTGGACTTGCAGTTCGGCACCGAGTGGTCGACCAGCAGCCGCTGCTCCAGGTGCTGACCGGCGTCGGCGAAACCGAGGCCGAGCAGCTCCGCGTCGCCGCCGGGGCCCGCGTAGCCGATCGTCGAGGACACCCGGACCAGGTCGCCGCCCAGCTGCACCGTGATCGCGCGCAGCGTGGCGTCGCGCCCGATGCTGTGGTGCTCGGAGCCGACGTGCACGGCGTCGTCGTTCCACTCCTCGGTCACCACGAGATCGAGCCGGGAGCCGTCCGCGACGACGACCTCGGTGTTGTCGGCCAGCACACCCGAACCCCGGTGCACGACGACGACCGTCGCCTGCGTGTGCGGGGTGGTGCGGATGTGCAGGTGACCGGCCGCCGTGACGCCCTCGCCCGGGCCCTCGACGGTGATCGTCACCGGGTCGAGCTTCTCCCCGTCCAGGGTGACCAGGGTGGCCTCGCCGAAGCCGGACCAGGCTGCGGCGGCGACCCGGTCGAACGGGACACCGCCCTCGCCGATCCGGGCGTCGTCGCGGCCGACCTTCTCGACCGTCACCCCGGCGGCCTCGGTGACCGAGACCGCGGCGGTGCCCTCGAACGCGGCAGTGCCGTCGTGCAGGCCCTTGAGCCTGCGCATCGGGGTGAACCGCCAGTTCTCCTCGCGGCCACCCGGAACCTCGAACGCGTCCACGTCGAAGGACTGGAAGCGCTCGCCGGCGGAGGCGATCGGGACCTCGCCCTGACCCTCCTTGGCGCCCTTCAGCTCGGGCGCGAGGCCGGCAACGTCACTCGTCGTCATCCGACGGAACCCTCCATCTGCAGTTCGATCAGCCGGTTCAGTTCCAGCGCGTACTCCATCGGCAGCTCGCGCGCGATGGGCTCGACGAACCCGCGCACGACCATCGCCATGGCCTCGTCCTCGGTCAGACCGCGGCTCATCAGGTAGAAGAGCTGGTCGTCCGAGACCTTCGAGACCGTGGCCTCGTGACCCATCGACACGTCGTCGTTGCGGATGTCGACGTAGGGGTAGGTGTCCGACCGCGAGATCGTGTCCACCAGCAGGGCGTCGCACTTCACCGTCGAACGGGAGTTCTTCGCACGCGGGTTGACCTGGACCAGGCCACGGTAGGACGTCCGGCCGCCGCCACGGGCCACCGACTTCGACACGATCGTGGACGACGTGTTCGGCGCCATGTGCACCATCTTGGCGCCGGCGTCCTGGTGCTGGCCCTCGCCCGCGAACGCGATCGAGAGGACCTCGCCCTTGGCGTGCTCGCCCATCAGCCACACGGCCGGGTACTTCATGGTCACCTTGGAGCCGAGGTTGCCGTCGACCCACTCCATGGTCGCGCCCTCCTCGGCCTTGGCGCGCTTGGTGACCAGGTTGTAGACGTTGTTCGACCAGTTCTGGATCGTGGTGTAGCGGCAGCGGCCGCCCTTCTTGACCACGATCTCGACGACGGCCGAGTGCAGCGAGTCGGTCTTGTAGATCGGCGCGGTGCAGCCTTCGACGTAGTGCACGTAGGCACCCTCGTCGACGATGATCAGCGTCCGCTCGAACTGGCCCATGTTCTCGGTGTTGATCCGGAAGTAGGCCTGCAGCGGGATGTCGACGTGCACGCCCGGCGGGACGTAGATGAACGAGCCACCCGACCAGACAGCGGAGTTCAGCGCGGAGAACTTGTTGTCCCCGGACGGGATGACCGAGCCGAAGTACTCCCGGAACAGCTCAGGGTGCTCCTTCAGCGCGGTGTCGGTGTCCAGGAAGATGACGCCCTGCTCCTCGAGGTCCTCACGGATCGAGTGGTAGACGACCTCGGACTCGTACTGCGCGGCGACACCGGAGACCAGGCGGGCCTTCTCGGCCTCGGGGATGCCCAGCTTGTCGTAGGTGTTCTTGATGTCCTCGGGCAGGTCCTCCCAGGTGGCGGCCTGCTTCTCCGAGGAGCGCACGAAGTACTTGATGTTGTCGAAGTCGATCCCGGACAGGTCGGAGCCCCAGCGCGGCATCGGCTTCTTGCCGAAGATGTCGAGCGCCTTCTGCCGGAACTCCAGCATCCACTCGGGCTCGCTCTTCAGGCGGGAGATGTCGGCGACGACCTCGGAGGAGAGTCCACGCTTCGCGATGGAGCCCGCCTCGTCGGAGTCGGCCCAGCCGAAGTCGTACCGGCCGAGTGCCGCGATCGTCTCCTCCTGCGTGAGCTCGGTGCGCACATCAGGAGTGGTCGTCATAAGGACTGCCTCCCTTTCGGGGACCGTGGTGGGAGATGGACTCGCCTCCGGCGAGACCGTCTTCTTCTTGCACCTGCCGCACCTGCGAGGTGGGTCGCCGACTCACGGTGCCGGAGCGGTGGTCTTCTTCTTGCACCTGCCGCACCTGCGAGGTGGGTCGCCGACTCACGGTGCCGGAGCGGTGGTCTTCTTCTTGCACCTGCCGCACCCGCGACGCGGGTTGCTCACCCACGGAGCCGGGGCGGTGGTCATCTTCTTGCACCTGCCGCACCCGCGACGCGGGTTGCTCACCCACGGTGCCGGAGCGGTGGTCTTCCTCGTGCACCTGCCGGGTTCGCTGGGGCGGGGGTTGTGGGCCCCCTGCCCCTGGCCGGCGTTTCTCGTGGTGCTTCGTCCGCACGAGAAGTTCGGGATCCTCGAGCGGGACGTGTGTGGTGCACGCGGCATCGCCCCGTGCGATCGTCGCCAGCCGCTGCACGTGGGTACCCAGGATATCGGCGAAGGCACGCGTCTCGGCCTCGCAGAGTTCCGGGAACTCGGTGGCGACGTGCGCCACCGGGCAGTGGTGCTGGCACAGCTGCACCCCGAGCCCGCCGCGGCGGGTCTGCGCAGCGTAGCCACGGGCGCTGAGCACCCGGGCGAGCGCCTCGGCGCGATCCTGCGGTGCGGCGAACGCGGTGACCGACTCCATGTCGGCCCCGAGCAGGTCCCGAACACGGCGGCGCGCGAACGCGTCCACCGCCTGCTCGCCGGCGGTCTCCGCGAGGAAACGCAGTGCCGATGTGGCCAGATCGTCGTAACCGTGCCCGAACCTGACCCGGCCGGTGTCGGTGAGCAGGTACTCCCGGGCCGGACGGCCGCGCCCACGTGGGCGGGCCGACCGCACCGGCGCCCGGACCTCGGCCTCGCCGTCGGCGATCAGCGCATCCAGGTGCCGCCGCACGGCGGCCTCGGTGAGACCCAGCTCGCCCGCCACGATGGCGGCCGTCACCGGACCCTGCTCCATGAGCACCCGTGCCACAGCGGCCCGGGTGCTGGTCCCGGACGCGGGCAGCACCGCGTCGGACCCGTGCCCGCAGGCGGGGTCCTGGCGCATCTGCGCGGTCCGGTTCGTTTTCACAACACCAGTGTTGCGGATATACCCGCCGTCGGCAAAACCACCCCCGCTGCGGGTGACCGGGCTCACCCCACCTTCCGGTCGCGGCCGGTGAGGACCGGTACCCGGTGCCCGCAGGTGCGCCCTCTAACCTTCGTGGTCATGGTGACGCCCGAGGTCGCCCCACCCGGGCGCGACGACTCCCCCAGGCGAGCGGAGCCGTCGGCAGATCCGGACGGCCCCCGCTCCGGTAAGCGGCCGACGATCCGGCGCGGTCTGCGGGACCAGGCCCGGATCGCCCGGCGGCTCGGGCTGACCGGCGCGATCCTGATGGGCATCAGCGCGCTGGGCTCCGGCGCGTTCCCGGTGCCGAACCCGCTGAACGGCCTCCGGGTGATCGGGCTGCCCGCCCGCAACGTCACCCTCGCGATCGCCGTCACCTACGCCGGACTGCTGATGGTGGTCACGGCGTGGCTCTGGATCGCCCGGATGCTCACCGCCCGCGGGGCGAAGCACCCGGCGCCGGAACGCCGCGAGCTGGGCCGCACGGCGTTGCTGTGGGGTCTGCCGCTGGCGCTCGCACCGCCGATGTTCTCCAAGGACATCTACAGCTACCTGGCACAGAGCGCGACCCTCGCCCGCGGGATCGATCCGTACTCGATCGGCCCGGCGCAGGCGCTGGGCATCGACGATCCGCTGACCCGCGGGATCCCGACGATCTGGCGGGACACCCCGGCGCCCTACGGACCGCTGTTCCTGGGGCTCGGTCGGGTCATCACCGCGTTGTCCGGGGAGAACGTGGTGCTCGGCATCATGGAGCACCGGATCCTCGCCCTGCTCGGGGTCGGCCTGCTGATCTGGGTACTCCCCCGGCTGGCCGCCCGGTTCGATCTCGACGCGGGCCTGGTGCTGTGGCTCGGCGCCGCGAACCCGCTGGTGCTGTTCCACCTGGTCAGCGGGATCCACAACGAGTCGATCATGATTCCGCTGATGCTGCTCGGGCTCTACGTGATGCTCGGCCCCGACGACACGATCCAACCCTGGTGGAAGATCACGCTCGGCGCCGCGTTGCTGGTCGCGGCGGCGTCGGTCAAGCTCCCCGCGCTGGTCGCGCTCGGCTTCGTCGGCGTCTACCTGATCCGGCGGCGCGGCGGCAAGCTCGTCGACTGGGTGGTGATGACCAGCTGGCTCACCGCGGTCGCCGCGGTGGTCTTCTCGTTCTTCAGCTTCGCGACCGGCCTGGGATTCAACTGGCTGCGCGGCCTGTCGGCGCCGAGCGAGATCCTCAGTCCGATGTCGGTCAGCACCGACATCGGACTGATCGCCGGCCAGGTCGGCCGGCTGGCCGGGCTGGGTGACCACACCGACGCCACGCTCACCCTGGCCCGCGGCCTGTTCGCGATCCCGATCGTGGTGATCGTCATCGTGCTGCTGCTGGCCTGCCTGCGCGGGAAGGTCGAGCCGATCACCGCCACCGGGGCGGCGCTCGGCGCCGTGGTGCTCCTCGGGCCGGTCGTGCACCCCTGGTACCTGTTCTGGGCGCTGCTCCCGCTGGTCGCCACCCGCGCGATGCCGCACTACCGGCGCGCGATGCTGCTGCTCTCGGCGTTCCTCGCACTGGTGGTGCCACCGACCGGCGCCGACTTCATCTTCCGCGGCTTCCAGCTGCCGCTCGCGCTCATCGCGGCGATCGTGATGTTCGCGCTGTCCCTGCTGGTGGTGCAGCGGCTGCTGCGGGCCCCGTCCGCGATGGAGCCCGCACCGGAATCGGAACCGGCCCGGTGAGCGCCGCGCTGGAGGTACGCGACCTGGTCGTCCGCTACGGCCCGGTCACCGCGGTCGACGGTGTCGATCTCGATCTCGCCCGCGGCGAGATCCTCGCGCTGCTCGGCCCGAACGGGGCCGGGAAGTCCAGCACCGTCGAGGTCTGTACCGGCTTCCGCCGGGCCGACGCCGGTGCCGTCACAGTGCTCGGCCGGAACGCCGGCGACGAGGCCGTCCGCCCCCGGGTCGGCGTCATGCCGCAGGGTGGGGGCGCCTACCCGGCCGTCCGGACCGGCGAGATGCTGCACCTGGTCGCGTCCTGCGCGGCGAACCCGATCGACCCGAACCACCTGATCGACGTGCTCGGTCTGCGGCCCCGGGCCGGCACCCCGTTCAAGCGGCTCTCCGGTGGTGAGCAGCAGCGGCTCGCGCTCGCCTGCGCCGTCGTCGGGCGCCCGGAGCTGATCTTCCTCGACGAGCCGACCGCCGGGCTGGATCCGCAGGCCCGGCACCTGGTCTGGGACCTGGTCAGGGCGCTGCGCCGGGACGGCGTGGGGGTCCTGCTGACCACCCACCTGATGGACGAGGCCGAGCAGCTCGCCGACGACGTCGTCATCCTGGACCGCGGCCGGATCGTCGCGCACGGCTCACCCGCCCAGCTCACCGCGGGCGACCAGACCGAGCTGCGGTTCCGGGCCCGTCCCGGGATGGACACAGCCGGGCTGGACTGCCGGCTCCCGCCGGGGTACGCGGCGAGCGAGACCGCCCCCGGCCGGTACCGGGTGCAGGGCCGGATCGATCCCGCCGCTCTGGCCGCCATCACCACATGGTGCGCCGACCAGGGAGTGATGGCCGACGACGTCCAGGTCGTACGCCGCAGCCTGGAGGACGTCTTCCTCGATCTGACCGGACGGGAGCTGCGCTCGTGACCGAACGATTCCCGGCCGGGACGTTCACCCCCGATCCCGGCCGCGGCGACGCACTGACGATGCTGCGTGCGCAGGGCGGCCTGGAGACCAGGCTGGCACTGCGCAACGCCGAGCAGGTGCTGCTCACGCTGCTGATCCCGGCGGCACTGCTGATCGGGCTCACCCTGATCCCCGCACTGCCGTCGCCCGAGCCGAGGGTGAGCTGGTTCCTGGCGTCGATGCTGGCACTCGCCGTGATGAGCTCGGCGTTCACCAGTCAGGCGATCGCGCTCGGCTTCGACCGCCGCTACGGCGCGCTCCGCAGGCTCGCCGCGACCGCGCTGCCGCGCTGGCTGCTGGTCTGCGGCCGTCTGCTCGCGGTCGGCGTCGTCGTGATCCTGCAGATGCTGATCCTGACGGTGCTGGCCGCCTTCCTCGGGTGGACGCCCGCCGGTGCCCGGATCGACGGGGTGCTGATCGCGGTGCTGCTGGGCGCCGCCGCGTTCGGTGCGCTGGGCATCCTGCTCGGCGGGACGCTGCGCGCGGACATCGTGCTCGCGGTGGCCAACGTCGTGTGGTTCGTGCTGCTGCTGGCCGGCGGGATCCTCGTCCCGGTGGCGGACCTGCCCGGTCCGCTCGCCGCGGTGGCCCCGTGGCTGCCGTCGGGTGCACTGGCCGACGCGCTGCGGGTCGCGCTCGGTGAGGGCCGGTTCCCGGCGATCGGCTCGCTGCTGGTGCTCGCCGGATGGGCGGTGGCAGCCGGCCTGGCCGCGGCCAGGCTGGTCCGCTGGCACTGACCCCCCGCCGCGACGGAAGTGGGGTCCCCGATCGACCTCGGTCGGCGAAGATCATCACTTCCGGGGGATCCGGTTGGTCCGGTTTGCCGTCATGATCGGATCCGACCGGATCGCTCAGCGTCCGGCGGCACGCCGACGAGGAGGCATCCGGCCATGACCTACGAGACCGAGCGGGCACCCCGGCCGGGTACCGGCCGCATGCTCGCGCCGGACCTGGCCCGGGGCGCGATGCTGCTGCTCATCGCGATGGCCTACGCCGGGGTCTACGCCGGGGTGCCGTTCGGCACGCCGACGGTGGACGCGGCGGCCCTCGACCGGGTCGCGGCCGTGGCGACCACGCTGCTGCTGGACAACCGGGCGTTCCCGATGTTCGCGATCCTGTTCGGCTACGGCCTCGCCTGGTCGGTGGTCCGGCAGCGCCGGCGCGGGGTCCCCGAGGCCGACAGCAGGCGGCTGGTCCGCCGGCGCGGCCTGTTCCTGGTGCTGTTCGGGCTGGTGCACGCGATCCTGGTGTTCCCGGGCGAGATCCTCGCCTCCTACGGTCTCGCGGCGCTGCTCACCGGGTGGCTGCTGTTCCGGCCGGACCGGACCGTGCGCCGGGCCGCCGTCTGGATCGCTGCCGGCTACGCGCTCACCGTGCCGCTCGGCATGATCGGCCTGTGGTCGATGACGGTCTCCGGCTCCGCCGCGGAGGTGATCCCCGGCTACACCACGGCCGCCGACTGGATCACCCGGATCGTCGGCGCTCCCATCACCCCGCTCTACATCGGGTTCGCCTACCCGCTGCTGCTGCTCGTCGTGCTCGGCTACCTGGCCGCCAGGGCCGGCCTGCTCGAGGACCCGGCGGCGCACCGCCGCACGCTGGCCCGGATCGCCGTCGCCGGCATCAGCGTGTCCGTGCTCGGCGCGCTGCCGGTCGCCCTGATCATCACCGGGGTGCTCGCCCCGGGAGCGCTCACCGGTGGACTGCTGTTCGCGCTGCAGGTGCTGACCGGGGTCGCCGGTGGTGCCGGGTACGCCGCGGCGTTCGCCCTGCTGGGCCTGCGCCTGCAGGACCGGGCGGGCCCGGTGACCGGGGCGGTCGCCGCGATGGGACGACGCTCGCTGAGCTTCTACCTGCTCAACTCGGTGCTGGTGGCGGCCGTGCTGCATCCCGATCTCGGCGGGCTCGGCCGGTCCGTCGGCAACGCCGGTGCACTGGCGGCCGCGGTCGCGGTCTGGCTGGTGTCGCTGCTGATCGCGGCGCGGTTGGAGGCGGCCGGACGCCCGGGCCCCGCCGACGCACTGATGCGTCGTCTGGTGTCCCGGTAACCAGGCGCCGGACACGTCCTTCTACCATTCGTAGTGTGTCCAGCGTGACCGGTCTTCTCCGCCGAGTGCCCTCCACCCCGCCGGTGCTGATGCGCCGGCTGGCGATCGCGAACCTGGTCGCGCAGATCGGGATCGGCGTGACCGGCTCGGTCGTGCGGGTCACCGGTTCCGGGCTCGGCTGCTCGACCTGGCCGCAGTGCGAGCCGGGCAGCATGGTGCCGGTCTCGCACGCCGAGATCGCCCCGCTGCACATGTGGATCGAGTTCGGCAACCGGCTGCTCGGCGTCCTCGTGGTGCTGACCGCCGGGGCCACGCTGCTCGCGGCGCTCGCCACCCGGCCGCGCCGGCGTCGGCTGACCGCGCTCGCGCTGGCGATGCCACTCGGTGTCGTCGCGCAAGCGGTGATCGGCGGGATCACCGTGCTCGCCGGGCTGGCCTGGTGGACGGTGATGCTGCACTTCCTGGCCTCCATGGTGCTGGTGTGGTTCGCGGTACTGCTGGTCACCGCCACCACCGAGGACGAAGGCCCGGTCACCCCGACCGTCCCCGCCGCCGGTCGCGGCCTGGTGCTGTTCTCGACCGCCGTCCTCGCGGTACTGCTGGTCGCCGGGACCCTGGTCACGGCCGCCGGTCCGCACGGCGGCGACCCGGAAACCCCGCGGCTGGCCGTCGACATCCCACTGCTCACCCAGATCCACGTCGACGCGCTGTTCCTCTACCTCGGAGCGCTGGTCGGCATCGGTTTCCTGTTCCGCGCCGTCGGGGCGCCGGCCTCGCTGCACCGCCGCTACGCGACGCTGATCGCCGTCGTCCTGGCCCAGGGGGTACTCGGGAGCGTGCAGTACGCGCTCGGGGTGCCGGAGCTGCTCGTCTCCCTGCACGTGCTCGGGGCGGGTCTGGTGACCGCGGCGGCCGCCTGGATGTGGGCGGGCACCGCGACCCGGCCGGCGCCGTCCGCCGCCGCTCCGCACGCCGTGGATCCCGCACCCGGCAGCCGTCCGCTCGCCGGAGCCACGGCCGACCGCCCCTGACCGCACACCTCGCAGTGCCCACGCTGCGCCCGCCGCACAGGATGTGCCCACACCGTGCCCACAGAGTGTCCACGCGGTGCGAGCTGTGCACGATCGTGCGGTCGTGCGGCACTCTGGTGACATGAGCTCCGATCCCCCGCCCCGCCGGTTGCGTCGCGGTGGGATCGCCGCGGCGCTCGCCGCAGCAGTGGCCGTCGCACTCACCGCCGGTCTGGTCACCTCCCGTGCCTCGGCCGCCCCGGAGCTGCCCCCGGTCACGGCCGAGGAACTGGTCGCCTCGGTGATCGAGGCGGAACCGGTCGCCGGCGCCGCGACCGTCTCGGTCGACAACGGGCTCGGGCTGCCCGGCGCCGGATCCGAGTTCCTCACCGACGGCAGCTCCACCGCCCGGGTCTGGTCCGACGGCGAAGGCCGCGGCCGGCTGGCCCTGCCCCGCCCGGACGGCGAACGCACCTACGTCCGGGACGGCGCCACGACCTGGGTCTACGACTCCGCCGACCGGAGCGCCGTCCGGCTCCCGGAGCGCCCCGCCCGCACCGAGCGCCCCGGGGCCGCCGGAACCGACCCGCAGGCCGCTGCCCGGGAGATCGTGACCGCGCTGGGCGAGCGCAGCACCGTCGCCGTCGACGGCACGACCGAGGTGGCCGGGCGGCCGGCATACACCCTCGTCCTCACCCCGCTCCCGGACGAGCGCACGGTGCTGCGCGAGGTGCGCGCCGCCGTCGACGCGCACACCCGCACCCCGTTGGAGCTCACCGTGCTGGGCATCGGCACCGATCCGGTCCTGCGGATCGGGGTGGACGAGGTCGAGTTCGGCCCGCAGGATCCGGCGCTGTTCAGCTTCACCCCGCCGCCCGGCGCGGCCGTGCAGGACGCGCCCGGCCACACTCCGGCACCGAAGCCACGGGACGGCGCGGCACCGACGGTCGTCGGCGACGGCTGGGACGCCGTCGTCGTGCAGGACGCCGCAGGCACCCTGCCCGACGACGTGCGCGCACAGCTCGACGGCATCGGCGCGCCGGTGTCGGGGCCATGGGGCACCGGCCGCGAGATCGCCACGAACGCGGGCTCCGCGATCGTCACCGACGACGGCCGGTTCGCCGCCGGTGCGGTCGGCGCCGACGTACTCGGCGCCGCACTGGCCCGGTGAGCGGCGGGCGATGAACGAGGCACCCGCGTCCACCACCGCGGTCCGTCCACCGCCCGGCCCGGAGGAGCCGGCCGCCCGCGTCCGGGACCTGCGCAAGGTGTTCGGGCGGCTCACCGCGGTCGACGGGATCGATCTCGATGTCCCCGCGGGCTCGGTGTTCGGCATGCTCGGCCCGAACGGCTCGGGCAAGACCACTCTCATCCGGATGCTGCTCGGCCTCACCCGGCCCACCTCGGGCACCGTGGAGCTGCTCGGCCGCCGGGTGCCGGACGGGCTGCCCGCGGCCCTGCCGGACGTCGGCGCGCTGGTCGAGGGCCCCGGGTTCCATCCGTTCCTGTCCGGCCGGGAGAACCTGCGCCGGGTCGCGACCCTCGAACCGCGGCTGAGCGCGCGCGAGATCCGGCCCGCCGTCGACGCGGCGCTGGACCGGGTCGGTCTCGCCGGAGCGGCCGGGCGCCGCTACCGCGGCTACTCGCTGGGCATGAAGCAGCGGCTCGGTCTCGCCGCCGCGCTCGTGGTGCCGCGCCGGCTGGTCGTCCTCGACGAGCCGACCAACGGGCTCGACCCGGCCGGTACCCGGGAGATCCGCGCGGTCGTCGCGGACCTGCGCCGGTCCGGCGTCACCGTGCTGCTGTCGTCGCACCTGCTCTCCGAGGTGGAGTCGGTGTGCACCCACGTCGCCGTGCTGAAGCGGGGCACGCTGGTGGCCTCCGGTGAGCTGCAACGGCTGCTCGACGCGGTCGCCGGTGGCTGGGAGATCGGCACCACCGACGTCGACGGGGCGCTGCGGGTGCTGCACGGGACCGGGGCGCGGGCACGGGCCGACGACGACGGTGTGGTCGTCGGCGGTGTGGTCGTCGAGGACGGGCCGCCGGCACCCGAGCTGTTCGCGGCGCTGGTGCGGGCCGGCATCCCGGTGCACGGGCTGCGCAGGCAACGCCCCGACCTGGAGACGCTGTTCACCCGGATCACCGAGGGCGACTCGTGAGCGCCACGGCACCGGCCCGGCCGGTTCCCTGGTCCCGGCTGCTCGGCGCGGAGCTGCGCTGGGTGTTGCGCCGGCCGCGGACGCTGGTCGGGCTGGGCCTGTTCGCCCTGGTCCCGGTGCTGATGGCGGTCGGGATCGCACTGTCCGACGGCCCGTCGCGCAGCCTGCTGTCGCAGGTCGCAGGCAACGGCCTCACCCTGCCGGTGGCCGCGCTGTCGGCGCTGCTGATGCTGCTGCTCCCGCTCGCCGTCGCGGTGGCGGCCGCCGACGCCATCGCGGGCGAGTCGCAGCACGGCACCCTGCGCGGGGTGCTGCTGGCCCCGGTCGGACGCCTGCGGCTGGTGGTGATGAAGGCCTTCGGGGTGCTGGTGGTGGCGGGCCTGGCGGTCGCCGTCGTCGTGGTGTCGGGGACGGTCGCCGGATGGGCGCTGATCGGCCCGCCGGTGGTCCCGTTCGGCGCGGGGGGCGACGGCGCGCTGCTCAGCCTGTCCGGGTCGGTGCTGCCCGTCTCCGACGCGGCGTACCGGATCGGGCTCGCCGCACTGTGGACACTCGGGCAGCTGACCGCGATCGGCGCCGTCGCGCTCGCGGTGTCGGCGTGCACCGAACATCCGCTGGTCGTGGTCTCGTCGGTGCTCGGCGGGCTGATCCTGCTCGGGGTGCTCGCGGCGATCCCGGCGCTGGAGCCGCTGCGGCCCTATCTGATCACCACCGGATGGGGCGCCGCGGCCGACGTGCT
Source organism: Pseudonocardia autotrophica (assembly GCF_003945385.1). Lineage (NCBI taxonomy): Bacteria > Bacillati > Actinomycetota > Actinomycetes > Pseudonocardiales > Pseudonocardiaceae > Pseudonocardia > Pseudonocardia autotrophica. The sequence goes on along the minus strand of NZ_AP018920.1, from coordinate 3,354,068 downwards.
GCGCGATCCGATCCCCTACCGCGGGCTGGCCCACGGCACGCTGGTCGCGCTCGGGTACCTCGCCGTCGGGGCGGTCGTCCTGACGGTCCGGATGCGTCGGCGCGACGCCTGAGGGCATGATCGTCGGCATCCACGGATCACGACGAGGAGGAGCCCGCATGCGAGCGGTACGGGTGACGAAGGCCGGCGGACCGGACGTGCTGGAGGTCGCCGACGTCGAACCCCCGGCCCCCGGACCGGGTGAGGTGCTGGTCGAGGTCGGGGCGGCCGGCGTCAACTACATCGACACCTACCAGCGCGAGGGCATCTACCCGATGGACACCCCGTACGTGCCCGGTCTGGAGGGCAGCGGCCGGGTCACCGCGCTCGGCGAGGGTGTCGACGGCGTCGCGGTGGGCGACCGCATCGCGTGGGCCGAGACGCTCGGCAGCTACGCCGAGCAGGTCGTCGTGCCGTGGGCGAAGGCCGTCCCGGTGCCGGACCCGATCGCCGACGACGTCGCCGTCGGTGCACTGCTGCAGGGCATGACCGCGCACTTCCTGGTCACCGACTGCCGCCCGCTGAACAGCGGCGAGATCGTGCTGGTGCACGCCGCCGCCGGCGGGGTCGGGCTGCTGCTCACCCAGCTGGCGACCGCGGGCGGTGCCCGGGTGATCGCCACGACGTCGACCGCGGAGAAGGCCGAGCTGGCCCGCGGCGCCGGCGCCGCCGAGGTGATCGACTACACCCAGGTGGACGATCTCGCCGCCGAGGTCCGCGAGCTGACCGGCGGAACCGGCGTCGACGCCGTCTTCGACGCGGTCGGCCGGACCACCTTCGACGCGAGCCTGGCCGCGCTGCGCAAGCGCGGGACGCTGGTGCTCTACGGGGCGGCGTCCGGTCCGGTCCCGCCGCTGGATCCGCAGCGGCTCAACGCCGGCGGCTCGCTGTACCTGACCCGGCCGAAGCTGTTCGACTACATCGACGGCACCGAGGCCCTGCGGGCCCGCGCGGACGCCGTCTACACCGAGGTCGCGGCGGGGCGGCTGGACGTCCGGATCGGGCACCGCTACCCGCTCGAGCAGGCCCGGACCGCGCACGAGGACCTGCAGGGCCGCCGCACCACCGGGAAGCTCGTGCTGCTGCCGTCCTGATCCGCGGGCCCGCCCCGGCACGCCCGGACCGTTCACGGCGGAATCGCCGGGGTGCCGGGGCCCGCGGGATGCTATGAACCGGGGGTGCCGACGGACGACGCCCCGAAGACCCCGTTCCACGACCTCGACGCCTACGCCGCGCTGCCCCGCCTCGGCGGGCTGGCGCTGTCCCCCGACGGCACCCGGCTGGTCACCGGACTCGCCGAGCTGGAGACCGACGCGACCCGCTACCGGACGGCGCTGTGGGAGATCGACCCGGCCGGGGAGCACCCCGCCCGGCGGCTGACCCGCGGCGCCGCCGGCGAGTCCGGGCCGGTGTTCACCCCGGACGGCGACCTGCTGTTCCGGTCGTCACGCCCGGACCTCGACAGCAGCTCGGACACCGACTCGACCGCCGCGCTGTGGCTGCTGCCCGCGGGCGGCGGGGAGGCCCGCCAGATCGGCAGCCGTCCGGGCGGGATCACCGACGTCGCGGTCGCCACCGGCTCGGGAACGCTGGTCGCGGCGTCGCCGACGCTGCCCGGCGCGGTGAGCGCCGCCGACGACGAGCAGCGGCGGAGCGCCCGCACCGATGCCAAGGTCACCGCGATCCTGCACACCGGCTACCCGGTGCGGCACTGGGACCACGACCTCGGCCCGGCCGAGAACCGGCTGCTGGTGGCCTCGCCGGACGCCGGCGGGCCCGGCGAGTCGGGCTGGACCGATCTCACCCCGGCACCGGGCCGGGCGCTCGACGAGACCGCGTTCGACGTATCACCGGACGGCTCGACCGTGGTGACCGGCTGGCACCGGGCGCACGGGCACGGCAGCTGGCGGCCCGGGATCGTCGCGATCGACACGGTCACCGGTGCGCACCGTGACCTGCTGACCGGCCACGGCCACGAGTTCGGTGACCCGCGGATCAGCCCGGACGGCCGGACCGTCGTCGTACGCCGGGAGCGGATCTCCACTCCGCAGGTCGCGCCGCTGATCGACCTGGTGCTCGTGCCACTGGCGGGCGGCGAGCCGCGCCGGGTCGCCGAGGGCTGGGACCGCTGGCCGTCGTCGGTGCGGTGGACCGCGGACTCGTCCGCGCTGATCGTCACCGCCGACGAGGACGGGCGCGGCCCGCTGTTCCGGATCGATCTCGGATCCGGCACCGACACGGTGACCCAACTGACCGGTGACCACGGCTGCTACAGCGACGTCTGCCCGTCACCGGACGGCCGCTGGGTGTACGCGCTGCGCAACGCGGTCGACGCCGCCCCCGCGCCGGTCCGGATCGACGCGACCGGCCGTGACGGCGCTCCGGTGCACCTGCGCGGGCCGGTCCCGACGGTGCAGCTTCCGGGCACGCTCGGAGAGGTCGAGACGGCCGCACCGGACGGCACCCGGCTGCGCGGCTGGCTGGTGCTGCCCGACGGCGCCGGACCGGATCGGCCGGCGCCACTGCTGCTGTGGATCCACGGCGGTCCGCTCGCGAGCTGGAACGCCTGGTCGTGGCGGTGGAACCCGTGGCTGCTCGCCGCCCGCGGGTACGCGGTGCTGCTGCCCGATCCCGCACTGTCCACCGGCTACGGGCAGGACTTCGTGCAGCGCGGCTGGGGCCGGTGGGGCGGCCCGCCCTACGAGGACCTGATGACCGTCACCGACGCCGCGCTGGCCCGCCCGGAGGTCGACGACACCCGGGTCGCCGCGATGGGCGGCTCGTTCGGCGGGTACATGGCGAACTGGATCGCCGGGCACACCGACCGGTTCGACGCGATCGTCACGCACGCCAGCCTGTGGGCGCTCGACCAGTTCGGCCCGACGACCGACCACGCCGAGTACTGGCTGACCGAGATGACACCGGAGATGGCGCGGGACAACAGCCCGCACCGGCACGCCGACGCGATCGTCACCCCGATGCTGGTGATCCACGGCGACAAGGACTACCGGGTGCCCATCGGGGAGGGCCTGCGGCTGTGGTGGGACCTGGTCTCCCGGCAGCCCGAGCCGGAGTCGAACCCGCACCGGTTCCTGTACTTCCCCGACGAGAACCACTGGGTGCTCTCCCCCAACCACTCCATCCTCTGGTACCGGACCGTGTACGCGTTCCTCGGCGAGCACGTGCTCGGTGAGCCGTGGGAGACGCCCGAGCTGCTGCGGTAGCGGCTCGTCCCGGGCGGTCGTCGTCAGTCCTGGGCGAGGCGGCTCGCCTCGTCCAGGACGTGCGCGGCGGAGAAGTACCCGCGGTGCACCCACGTCCCGCGGTCGACGACGTGCGCCCGGCCCTGCGCGACGGCGTCCAGCCTGTTCCAGAGCGGGTCCCGCCGGGCCTCGGAGTCGTCCTCACCCTCCGCGACCCGCACCATCAGGAACACGGTGTCCCCGGCGACGGCGGCGAGCTGCTCCCGGCTGACGTCGAGATAGCCGTCGGAGTTCCAGTCCGCTCCGTCGGGCGCAGCCGTCATGGTCGCCCCCGCCTCGCGCAGCAGCGACCCGGCGAACGAGTCCGGGCCGTAGGAGCGCACCCCGTCGGCGCTGACCTGCAGCACCGAGCAGGTGCCCCGCAGTGCGGCGAGCGCCGGCCGGGCGGCCTCGACCCGGCGGGCGTGCTCCGCCTGCGCCGCGGCGAGCCCCTCGGCGCCGTCCAGCGCCTCGGCGACCGACCCGACGTAGTCCTTCCAGCGCCCGGCGGGCTCCGGGACGACGATCTCGACGGTGCGGGCCACCCGGCCCAGGCGCTCCGCCTCGTTCTCCTCCCCGGCCTGGGTGAGGATCAGGTCCGGCCGGGCCCCCACCACCCGCTCGACGTCGACACCGAGCATCCCGTTCATCAGCTCGACCTGGTCGGCGCGACCGTCCAGGTGCGCCGGCGCGGTGCTCCCGACGACCGCCGCGAGTACCGGCACCGTGCCGACCGCGAGCGCCGCGTCCAGCAGGGCGGGAACCATCGTCACCACCCGCGGGGTGTCGCCGTCCGCCGACGCCGGCAACGACTCCCGGGTGCCGCAGGCACCGAGCAGGACGGACGCGCCGAGCGCCCCCAGCATCGTCCGCCGGGAGAGCACGACACCCCGGCTCCCCGGCGCGCTCACCGGGCCGCCCCGGTGACCGCGACGGCGCGCGGATCGGGTCTGCCCCACTCCCCCGCCGTGCACGACATCAGCCGTTCCTCCGACGGCGCCGGCCGGACCAGCACCGTGTCCGTGCCGCCCGGATGCCGGACGGGGACGAGCACGCCGTCACCCGAAGCCGGCTGCACCGCGAGCGGGGTGACGTCGTCGACACCGGTCAGTTCCCGCTCGCTGCGGACCGCGTGCTCGGCGACCTGCTGCTCGGGGAGGTCGGACGAGCGGCCACGCAGGTGCCGCAGCGAGATCCGGCCGTCGTCGAAGGACCGGGCGAGCCCGGCGGCGTCCGCCGGATCGACGTGGCCGTAGTAGACGCCGTGCGGCAGGCAGACCATCGCCGGGGCGAACCGGTCACCGCCGAGATGGGTCGACTCCCACACCCGTCCGCCCGCGGCCAGTGCGCGGGCCACCGGCCTGCCGAACACGGCGCAGCAGGCGTCCTTGCGGCCGTGCGTACAGACCAGGAACCGGGGCCGGTCCACCCGGCGCCCGAGACCGGGCGGCTCAGGGGACAGCGTCACCGCGGGATCGAGATCGACGAGCTCGTCGAGGCCCGACACCCGCAGCTCCTCCAGCCACGGGCCGCCGCGCCCGGAGTGCGCGAGCTGCACCCGGAACGGGCCGCCCGCCCGGGACCGGCCGGGCTCACGGACCAGCACGACCCGGACACCGGCCGCCGCGCAGCGGGCCTCGATCCGCGCCCCCGGTCCGGCGGCGACCCGGTCGAGGGCGCCGTCCCCCCAGGCACCGCGGTGCTCCACCAGCAACCAGCCCCGGGTGACGGCGGCGGTGCCGCGCAACGGCTCGCGGAGCCGGCGCGAGATGGCCGCGCAGGCCGGTGGGGCGGTCGGGAGGTCCGTGATCATCACGATCGCCACCGTAGGAGTGTGGACAGGCTTGCCTGTGTTCATAATCGGACACATGATGTCCCGTTCCCGATACCGGTGCCTGACCATCGGCGTGCACGTCAAGGCCGAGCGGCCGGACCGATCCGGTCACCGGGTGTGGACGCGGCGAGTCGCCCCGCTGCCCGGCCCGGTCCGGGTGCGCGAGCACCAGCATCCGTGCCACGAGCTGATCTGGGACACGACCGGCCCGCGCACCGTGGAGATCGACCGTGAGATGTGGGTCGTCCCGGTCGGGGCGGGCATCTGGATCCCGGCGGGCACACCGCACCGCGGGGTGATCTCCGGGAGCACCGGCTACCGCTGCACCTTCGTCGAGCCGGGGCCGTCGGTGCCGCTGCAGGAGCACGCACTGGTCCGGCTCGGCCCGGCGTGGACCGGCCTGACCGAGCACCTCGCCCGCACCGACCTGACACCGCAGGCACGCCGGCGGGCCGAGGAGGTCGCGCTGGACTCGGTCGAACCGGCCCCCGGCGGGCCACCGGACCTGCCGATGCCGGCGGACCCGCGGCTCTGCGAGGTCGCCAGGGGGATCGTCGAGACCCCGGGCGATGCCCACGGGGCCGAGCAGTGGAGCAGGCGGATCGGCTGGAGCAGCCGCACCCTGCTGCGCCGGTTCCGGGCCGAGACCGGCCTGACCTTCGTGCAGTGGCGGACGCACGCGCGGGTGCGGGCCGGCGTCCGGATACTGGCGGGTGGTGCGAACGTCACCGAGACCGCGCACGCGGTCGGCTACCGCACGACGAGCGCGTTCGTCCGCGCGTTCCGCGAGACCACCGGCCGGACCCCGGGGCGGTTCACCGCCGCCGGGAGGCCCTAGAACAGGACCGGCAGGCCCAGCGCCGCGTCCACCGCGATCGCCGCGAACAGCACGCACAGGTAGATGTTCGACAGGTGGAACAGCGGCATCGGGGAGACCTCGCCACCGGCCCGGACGTCGGCGTGCAGCCGGTGCGCCCGGTACACGAAGTACGCCCCGCCGAGCAGTGCGGTGCCGAGGTAGACCCAGGAGGTCACCGGCAGCAGCAGCAGGCTCCAGGCCACCATCACCCAGCTGTAGACGACGATCCGCACCGAGACCGCGGGCGCCGGCGCGACCACCGGCAGCATCGGCACCCCGGCCGCCGCGTAGTCCTCGCGGTAGCGCATCGCCAGCGCCCAGAAGTGCGGCGGCGTCCAGAAGAAGATCACGCCGAACATCACCAGGGCCGGCCACTCGACGGTGCCGGTCACCGCAGCCCAGCCGATCACCACCGGCATGCAGCCGGCGGCCCCGCCCCAGACGATGTTCTGCGCGGTCCGGCGCTTCAGGACCAGCGTGTACACCAGCACGTAGAACGCGATGGCGGCGAGCGACAGCGCGGCGGCGAGCCAGTTGGTGGTGAACCCGAGCCAGACCGAGCTGGCAGCGGCGAGCACCAGGCCGAAGATCAGCGCGTTGCGGGTGGGCACCTGCCCGGCGGCCAGCGGCCGGCGCGCGGTGCGCTTCATCTTCTTGTCGATGTCGGCGTCGACCACGCAGTTCAGCGCGTGCGCCGCCGCGGCGGCCATCGCCCCACCGACCAGGGTGGCGGCGATCAGCCAGAGCGAGGGGATCCCGCGCTGGGCGAGGAACATCGCGGGCACCGTGACCACGAGCAGCTGCTCGATGATCCGCGTCTTGGTCAGACCGAGGTAGGCCAGCAGGGTCGCCCGGACCCGGGCCATCCGTCCGGCCGGAGCCGGGGCCGGGGACTCCGGTGCCGGACCGTCCGCCGCGGACGCGACCGGCCGGCCCTGCGGGACGGGCTCGGCGGTCCGGCTAGGCCGCGACGCGGGTGCGCTCACCTGTTCGTACCTCGCTCGGCTCGGTGTTCGGGCTGGGCTCCAGAAGCGGGCCCGCGCGGTAGCAGGGCGCCACGTTCTACAGCGCGTCGATGTTAACCGGTGGCATGCGGTGCGGGCCGCCGGGGTACTCCCGGGTCGGACGACCGGGCCCGCTGCCGCGACGGTCGGCAAACCCGCAGGCCCGGCGTCCGCAGTAGGGTGTGCGACGCCGGGGGTGGCGACGATGCCACCAGGCGGTCCGGGTCGCAGTGCGCCGGACCCGTACGGGGCCGGTACGCGGCGGTGTCCTCGACGCCGGAAAGTGCTCTCCGCCGACCATCGCCCCGCCGCCCACGGCAGCATCCTCAGACGCCGACGCGAGTACAGGAGCCACCGCCTTGTCCGAGACCGCCACGTCCCCCCACGACGGGGACAGCGCCGTCGCCGCACTCACGCGCGCGCACGTGCCCGACGACTGGACCGAGCTGGACCGCAAGGCCGTTGACACCATCCGGGTGCTGGCCGCGGACGCGGTCCAGAAGTGCGGCAGTGGTCACCCCGGCACCGCGATGAGCCTCGCCCCGGTGGCGTACGCGCTGTTCCAGCGGGTCATGCGGCACGACCCGGCCGATCCCGAGTGGCTCGGCCGCGACCGGTTCGTGCTCTCCGCCGGGCACTCCAGCCTCACCCTCTACATCCAGCTCTACCTGGCCGGATACGGCCTGGAGCGGGAAGACCTCGAGCAGCTCCGGCAGTGGGGCTCGCTCACCCCGGGGCACCCGGAGTACGGGCACACCCGCGGGGTCGAGATGACCACCGGCCCGCTGGGCCAGGGTCTGTCGTCCGCGGTCGGGATGGCGATCGCCGCCCGCCGCGAGCGCGGCCTGTTCGATCCGGACGCCCCCGAGGGCGCCAGCCCGTTCGACCACCAGATCTACGTGATCGCCTCGGACGGTGACATCGAGGAGGGCGTCACCTCCGAGGCCTCGTCGCTGGCCGGCCGCCAGGAGCTCGGCAACCTCACGGTGATCTACGACGCCAACGAGATCTCCATCGAGGACGACACCAACATCGCCCTCAACGAGGACACGGCGAAGCGCTACGAGTCCTACGGCTGGCACGTCCAGGTCGTCGAGGGCGGGGAGAACGTCACCGGCATCCTGGCTGCGCTGGAGGCCGCGAAGGCGGAGACCTCGCGGCCGTCGATCATCGTGCTGCGCACGGTGATCGGCTACCCGTCGCCGAACAAGATGAACACCGGTGCCGCGCACGGCTCGGCGCTCGGCGACGACGAGGTCCGCGCCGTCAAGGAGGTGCTCGGGTTCGACCCCGACCAGACCTTCGAGGTCGACGACGCGGTGCTGAAGCACACCCGCTCGGTGGGCGAGCGCTCGCGCGCCGAGCACGACACCTGGCAGGGCACCTTCGACGAGTGGGCGCAGCGGGAGCCGCAGCGCAAGCAGCTGCTCGACCGGCTGCTCGCCAAGCGGCTTCCGGAGGGCTGGGCCGACGTCCTGCCGCACTGGGACGCCGACGAGAAGGGCCTCGCGACCCGCAAGGCCTCCGGCGCCGTGCTCGCGGCGGTCGCCGATGTGCTGCCGGAGCTGTGGGGTGGCTCGGCCGACCTGGCCGAGTCCAACAACACCTCGATGAAGGGCGCCGATTCGTTCGGCCCGAAGTCGGCCACCACCGGTACCTGGAACGCTCAGCCCTACGGCCGCACGCTGCACTTCGGTGTCCGCGAGCACGCCATGGGTGCCGTGCTGAACGGCATCGCGCTGCACGGCCCGACCCGCGCCTACGGCGGCACGTTCCTGGTCTTCTCCGACTACATGCGACCCGCCGTGCGGCTGGCCGCGCTGATGAAGACCAACCCGCTCTACGTGTGGACGCACGACTCGATCGGCCTCGGCGAGGACGGCCCGACCCACCAGCCGATCGAGCACCTGGCAGCGCTGCGGGCGATCCCGGGCCTGTCCGTGGTGCGGCCCGGCGACGCGAACGAGACCGTCTACGCCTGGAAGGCCGCCCTGGAGCGGCCGTCCGACGGCCCGATCGGTTTCGCGCTGACCCGGCAGAACGTGCCGACGCTGAGCGGCACCTCCGCCGAGGGCGTCGCCCGCGGCGGCTACGTGCTGGAGGAGGCGTCGTCCGGGGTCCCGCAGGTCGTGATCATCGCCACCGGTTCGGAGCTGCACCTCGCGGTGGCCGCGCGGAAGAACCTGGAGGCCGACGGTGTCGGTACCCGGGTGGTCTCCATGCCGTGTGTCGAGTGGTTCGCCGCGCAGGACGCCGCGTACCGCGAGTCCGTGCTGCCCGCGGCGGTGAAGGCGCGCGTCTCGGTCGAGGCGGGCATCGCGTCGCCGTGGCGCGGCTACGTCGGCGACGCCGGCCGCTCGGTCTCGATCGAGCACTTCGGCGCCAGCGCCGACCAGGCGACCCTGTTCGAGAAGTTCGGCTTCACCGGTGACACCGTCGCCGCCGCCGCGCGGGAGTCACTCGCCGCGTCGGAGAAGTCCTCCTGAATCACTCCTGAGCCACAAGGAGACAACCATGAGCAACGATCGTCTCGCCGCGCTCTCCGCGGCGGGTGTGTCCATCTGGCTCGACGACCTGTCCCGCGAGCGGCTGACCAGCGGCAACCTGGTCGAGCTGATCGACGAGAAGCACGTCGTGGGAGTCACCACCAACCCGACGATCTTCGCGGGTGCGCTGTCCGACGGCGCCGCCTACGACGAACAGGTCCGCGAGCTGGCGGCCCGCGACGCGGACGTCGACTCGGCGATCCGCGAGATCACCGTCGCCGACGTGCAGCAGGCCTGCGACGTCTTCGCCGGGGTCTGGGAGCGCACGAACGGCGTCGACGGGCGGGTCTCGCTCGAGGTCGACCCGCGCCTGGCGCACGACACCGAGAAGACCGTCGCCCAGGCGCTGGACCTGTGGAAGGCGGTGGACCGGCCGAACCTGCTGGTCAAGATCCCGGCGACGGAGGCGGGCCTGCCCGCGATCACCCGGGTCACCGCGGAGGGGATCAGCGTCAACGTCACGCTGATCTTCTCGGTGGAGCGCTACAAGGCCGTCATGGACGCCTACCTGACCGGCCTGGAGCAGGCCGTGGAGAACGGCCAGGACCTCGCCGCGATCCACTCGGTTGGCTCCTTCTTCGTGTCCCGGGTGGATTCGGAGATCGACTCCCGGCTGGCGGCCACCGGCGGCGACGAGGCCCTCGCCCTGCGCGGGAAGGCGGCGGTCGCGAACTCCCGGCTGGCCTACGCCGCCTACCGGGACGCGTTCTCCGGTGCCCGGTGGGACGCGCTGAAGTCGAAGGGCGCGCACGCGCAGCGACCGCTCTGGGCGTCCACCGGGGTCAAGAACCCGGACTACCCGGACACCCTCTACGTCTCCGAGCTGGTGGTGGACAACACCGTCAACACCATGCCGGAGAAGACGCTGGAGGCGTTCGCCGACCACGGTGAGGTGACCGGTGACCAGGTGACCGACACCGCGGGTGCCGCCCAGCAGGTCTTCACCGACCTGGAGGGCGTCGGCATCGACCTCGACGACGTCTACCTCGCCCTGGAGAACGAGGGTGTGCAGAAGTTCGAGAAGTCGTGGACCGAACTGCAGGAGACGGTCCGCTCGCAGCTCGACGCCGCCAAGTAGCCGGTGGCCGACACTCCCGGCGGCGACGGGGCCGATCTCGGCTCCGCCGCCGCCGGTGGCTCCGCCCCGGGGTCCACCGCGCCGGTACGGGTGGTGCTGGCCGGGGAACCGTTCGCGGCCGCCGCCCGCCGGATTGCCGGTGAGCTGGCGGACGAGACCGTCGCGTCCCGGGTCGCCGACGGCGACCCGAGCGTCTGGCCTGCCACCCCCGGTTCCGGCACCGGCTGGACCGGGCTGGCCAGGGCGTCCCGGCCGCTGACCGGTCAGATCGCGGCGCTGCGCGAGCGGTTCGCGGTCGGCGGCGCACATCGGGTGCTGCTCGTCGGGACCCCGGACGCCGTCGCGGTGGCCCGGCTGGTCGCCGCCGGTTCGCCGGACACCACCCGGTTGACCGCGCTCGACTCCGCCGATCCGGTGCAGGTCGCCGAGGCGCTCTCCGGGGAGCCGGACGAGACCGTGCTGGTGGTCGCCGACCCGGCCGGGGACGATCCGGTGGTCGGCGCCGTCCGGCACGCGGTGACCTCGGCGCTGGCCGACGAGATCGGCGCCGAGACCCTCACCGGGCGCACCGTGCACCTCACCGAGCCCGGTTCGCCGCTGGACACCCCCGGCAGCGGGGTCACCGTGGTGACCCTGGACGCCGACGTACCCGCCCGGTTCGGCGCGCTCGGACCGCTCGGGCTGGTCCCGGCCGGGCTGGCCGGGGCCGACGTCGTGGGATTGCTGGCGGCCGCCGTCCCGGCCGCCGCGGCGCTCGCCGAGGACGACCCGGACAATCCGGCGCTGCTGCTCGCCGGCGCGCTGGTCGCGGCCGGCCGGTCGGTGCTGGCGCTGCGCGACGACGACCGCTCCCCCGCGCTGACCGCGTGGCTCGCGCCGCTGCTCACCGCCGCCGGATTGACCGCGGTCCCGATCGGGCCGGACGAGGCGGTACCCGGGCCGCCCGCGGCGGACCCGGCCGCACCACCGCCGGTGGTCGACGTGCACGCCGACGGGACCGGGCCGGCACCCGCCCCGGGGCTCGGGGCGGTCCGCACCGACGCCGCACCCGGTGCCACGATCGTGCTCTGGCAGGTCGCCGCGGCGCTGGCCGCCCGGACACTGCGGACCGACCCGTTCGCGGCTGCGCTGCCGGCACCCGTTCCCGGTGAGCCGGAGGACCAGCCGGTGTTCTTCGACGGCGGAGTCGCGGTGCACGCCGGCGACTGGCTGCCGTCCGGTGTGGACACGATCACCGGGGCGCTGGATGCGCTCGCCGCCGTCGCCGAGCGCGACGGCCACCTGGCGGTGTCGGCATGGCTGGACCCGGAGTCCGACGCCTCGGTCGCGGTGCTGCGCGGGCCGCTGGCCGGGCGGACCGGGCTGCCCGTCGCCTTCGGCTGGGCCCCCGGCTGCCGCAGCGGCGACACCGGCGGGCCGGACCGGGCTGTGCACTGCCATCTCACCGGCGGCGGGCTCGATCCGGACGGCTCGGACGGTCTCGGTGATCCGTTCGGCGCTGAAACCGCCCCGGAACCGTCCGGAATGGATAGCCTGCACGCGGCACAGGCCCGAGCGGTCGTCCGCGAGCAGCGCAGCCGCGGACGCCCGGTGCTGCGGTTGCACCTGACAGACCGGTTGACCGGTCTCGTCACGCTCGCCAGGGCTCTGGAGACCCGGCCGGAGGGCCGGCCGGGCGGCTGACGCTACGACGCGCCGGACGACCAGCCGTCGAGAACCGACATCAGGAGGGGCGATGCCCACCGCGAACGGCGGCCGTACCAACCCGCTGCGGGATCCCCGTGACAAGCGCCTTCCCCGGATCGCCGGCCCGTGCGGGCTGGTGATCTTCGGGGTGACCGGGGACCTGTCGCGCAAGAAGCTGATGCCCGCGATCTACGACCTGGCCAACCGTGGCCTGCTCCCGCCGGGCTTCGCGCTCACCGGGTTCGCCCGGCGGGACTGGAACGCGGAGGACTTCGGGCAGGTCGTCTACGAGGCGGTCCGCAAGCACGCCCGTACCCCGTTCCGACAGGAGGTCTGGGACCGGCTCGCCGAGGGGCTGCGGTTCGTGCAGGGCTCCTTCGACGACGACGCCTCGTTCGACGAGCTGGAGCGCACGGTCCGCGAGCTCGACGAGAAGCGCGGTACCGGCGGCAACCACGCGTTCTACCTGTCGATCCCGCCGAGCGCGTTCCCGGTGGTCTGCAAGCAGCTCGCCCGCTCCGGACTGTCCGCGCAGGAGGACCCGGACGTCTGGCGCCGGGTGGTGATCGAGAAGCCGTTCGGGCACGACCTGGCGTCGGCCAAGGAGCTGAACGCGATCGTCAACGAGGTCTTCCCCGAGGACTCGGTCTTCCGGATCGACCACTACCTCGGCAAGGAGACCGTCCAGAACGTCCTCGCGCTGCGCTTCGCCAACCAGCTGTTCGAGCCGATCTGGAACGCCAACTACGTCGACCACGTGCAGATCACGATGGCCGAGGACATCGGCCTGGGTGGCCGTGCCGGTTACTACGACGGCATCGGCGCCGCCCGCGACGTGATCCAGAACCACCTCCTGCAGCTGCTCGCCTTCACCGCGATGGAGGAGCCGACGTCGTTCTCCTCGGACGAGCTGCGAGCCGAGAAGATCAAGGTGCTGAAGGCGGTCAAGCTGGCGCTGCCGCTGGAGGAGACCAGCGCCCGCGGCCAGTACGAGGGCGGCTGGCAGGGCGGCGAACAGGTGCCGGGGCTCAAGGAGGAGGAGGGCTTCAATCCCGAGTCCACCACCGAGACGTTCGCCGCGATCACCTACGAGGTGGAGAACCGGCGCTGGGCGGGCGTGCCGTTCTACCTGCGCACCGGTAAGCGGCTCGGCCGCCGGGTCACCGAGATCGCGGTCGTGTTCAAGCGCGCGCCGCACCTGCCGTTCGACGCCACGATGACCGAGGAGCTCGGGCAGAACGCCCTGGTGATCCGGGTGCAGCCGGACGAGGGCGTGACGATGCGGTTCGGCTCCAAGGTGCCCGGGAACCAGATGGAGGTCCGCGACGTCACGATGGACTTCGGCTACGGCAACGCCTTCACCGAGTCGTCGCCGGAGGCCTACGAGCGGCTGATCCTGGACGTGCTGCTCGGCGAGCCGTCGCTGTTCCCGGTGAACGAGGAGGTCGAGCGGTCCTGGGAGATCCTCGATCCGGTGATCGAGTTCTGGGCGGACTCCGCGGAGGGGCCCGACGGTTACCCGGCCGGTTCCTGGGGACCCGACTCGTCGGCGGAGATGCTGGCCCGCACCGGACGACACTGGCGCCGGCCGTGAGTTCTCGAACGGCCGCGGCTGCACCGCCTGTGATCTGCCACCCCATCACCTCCCACCCACGAGGGGGCTCGTCATGATCATCGATCTGCCGTCAAGCAACACCGCGGTGGTCAATCGCAAGCTCGTCGAGCTGCGGGAGTCCGGCGGGGTGTTCGCACTCGGTCGGGTGCTGACGCTGGTCGTCGTGACCGACGACGGCCCCGGGCTGGAACGGGCCATCGACGCGGCGAACTCGGCCAGCCGGGAGCACCCGTGCCGGGTGCTCGTGCTGGCCCGTGGCCAGCGCCGGGCCGCGGCCCGGCTGGACGCACAGATCCGGGTCGGCGGTGATGCCGGTGCCAGCGAGGTGATCGTGCTCCGCGGATACGGTGCGCTCACCGACGACGACGCCGGCGCCGGCATGGTGATGCCGCTGCTGCTGCCCGACGCACCGGTCGTCGCGTGGTGGCCGGGTGAGGCGCCGGCCAGCCCGTCCGAGGACGCGGTCGGCAGGCTGGCCCAGCGCCGGATCACCGATGCGCTCTCCTCGAAGAACCCGACGAAGGCGTTCGAGCAGCGGCGCAAGGATTACGCGCCCGGCGACACCGACCTCACCTGGACCCGGCTCACGCACTGGCGGGCGCAGCTCGCGGCGGCGCTGGACGTGCCGCCGCACGACGAGGTCACCGGCGCCGTCGTCGCCGGGGAGGCGGTCTCGCCGTCGACCGAGCTGATGGCGGGCTGGCTGGCCGCCGCGCTCGGGGTCAAGGTGAAGCGTTCCCCATCGGCGCAGGAGAACGGGCTGACGCTGATCCGGCTGACCCGGTCGACCGGTGACATCGAGCTGGCCCGGCCGGACGGCCGTACCGCCCGGCTGACCCAGCCCGGCCAGCCGGAGCGGCTGATCGCGCTGGCCCGCCGGGAGGTCTCCGACTGCCTGGCGGAGGAGCTGCGCCGGCTCGATCCGGACGAGGTCTACCAGGAAGCCCTGGCCGGAGTGTCCCAGGTGACCCGCGGCCGAACCCCGATGAAGGTCTGAGATGTCGGCAGGTGTGAACGTGTCCCCCGGCGAGAAGATCCAGGTCGCCGTCCACCCCGATGCCGGCGTGCTGGCCGCGGCGACCGCGGCCCGGCTGCTGACCGCACTGGTGGACGTCCAGGCTCGCGGCAACGTCCCCCGGGTGGTGCTGACCGGGGGTGGGGTCGGTATCCAGCTGTTGCGTGACGTCGCCGCGTCCCCGGTGCGGGACGCCGTCGACTGGTCGGCGGTCGATCTGTTCTGGGGTGACGAGCGGTTCGTGCCCGCCGACGACGGCGAGCGCAACGAGCTCCAGGCCCGGGAGGCGCTGCTCGACCGGCTGCCGCTGGACCCGGCCCGGGTGCATCCGATGCCGGCCGCCCCGGCCGGTGGCGGCTCGGCCGACGATGCCGCGCAGGCCGCCCGCGACTACACGCAGCTGCTCGCGGACCTGGCCCGTCCGGAGGAGGACGGCATCCCCGCCTTCGACGTGACGCTGGTCGGTATGGGCGAGGAGGGGCACACGCTGTCGGTGTTCCCGGACTCCCCCGCCGTGCACGAGCAGGCCGCCACCGTGGTTCCGGTGTTCGACTGCCCGAAGCCGCCACCGACCCGGATCTCGCTGACCCTGGCCGCGGCCCGGCGCTCCCGCGAGGTGTGGGTGGTCGCCGCGGGCGCCGGGAAGGCGCCCGCGATCGCGGGCGCGCTGACCGGGACCCCGGAGACCGAGCTGCCGGTGGGCGGTGCCCGCGGGACGGAGCGGACCCGCTGGCTGCTCGACACCGCGGCGGCCGGGAAGCTGCCGGACGGGTTCCTGCCGCGGATCTCCTGACCTGCGCGCGGCTCGCGGCTCGACCCGGGTCCGCTCGGCTCTCGTTCCGGCTCGGCTCGCGGGTCGGGTCGGCCCGCGGTCGGCTCGGCTCGCGGGTCCGGTCGACTCACCGGGTCGGGTCGGTCGGCTCACCGGGTCGGGTCGTCCCGCGAGCCGGCTCAGCCCGCGTACAGCTCGTGCCACTCCCGGCGGGCCAACGAGTTCAGCGCGCGCCCGGGTGGGGTGCCGTCGGCGGTCTCGATCCGGACCAGGCCGTCGGCGGTCACGGTGACCTCCGCCGTGCCGGCCTCGGCGATCTGCTCCCCGTAGGTCTCCGCGAGCCCGTCGCGGCCGAGCGCCTCGCTCAGCCGCGCCGCGGTGGCCTCGGGATCGGGCCCGCCGGGGCCGCAGACGATCTCCCGCCCGGTCCCGGAGAACACGCCCGCCGCGATGTCCGCCGGGTCGGCCCCGGCGGCGCCCTCGGCCCCGGCGATCTGGGCCACCACCGGATCGCCGAGGCAGTCGACGAGCGAGGCGTAGCGGTCGGCGAGGGTGCGGCCGGTCTGCTCCGGCTCCGGCGGCGCCGGGAGCTGCGGGCCGAAGGTGATCGGGCCGTCGTCGGCGGCCGGGGTCCGGAACCACGGCAGCAGCCGGCTGCCGAGGTCGGTCTGCGGCATCGCCCAGGTGCGCCCGTCGCCGGCCGGCTCGTACCCGTCGGCCCGCAGCTCCGCCTCGGCCGGGACCGCGGGTCCGACACCCCAGACGAGGCCCGTCCCGGGGCCGTCGGTGTGGACGGTCATCGCCATCTCGGCCCCGTCGGTGGGGAACGGCGCGCTGGTCCGGCCGGTGCCGAGCCCCCCGATGCCGAAACCCTCCAGCGGGCTCAGCGACGGGTCCATCCGCGCGGTCTCCTCCCAGGCGACGCCGGTGACGGCGGCATCGTCCGGGACCGCGGCGAGCGCGCGTCCGAACGCGGTGCCCGACGTCTGCGCCCCGCCGCCGCCGTCGCCGTCGCCGCCACCGGCCGGTACTGCGCTGCCGCAGGCGGCGAGCAGTGTCGCGGTGACCGCCACCGTGGCGGCCACCATCGCCGATCGTGCCGCTGTCCTGCGCGTCATCCCGTCCTCCTCCAGCCTGGCGTGCCCGACGATCATCCGGCCCGATACCGGGCCGTACCGTGCACATACGACGTTCCGGACGATTCTCCGTCGCCCCGGGATCAGCCCCGGAAGAGGGCACCGATCTCCCGGGTGACGAGACCGTTCATCGCCGCACCCGCCGACCGGTCACCGGGCGGCGGCAGCTCGATCCGCACCAGGCCGTCGTCGGTCGGGGCCGCGGACGCTCCGGACAGCGCCCCGGCGCCCGGGCCGTTCCGCGCCAGGTCCGCCTCGATCCGCTCGGCGAGCGCAGCGGGATCCGCACCGCCGGGACCGCACACCACCTCACGCACCGGATCGGCCAGCACTCCGGCGGCGAGATGCATACCCTCGTCGTCGACGAGCGTGGCGGCGATCGGGTCGCCCAGGCAGCGGGCGAGCGCGCCGTAGGCGTCGGCGACGATGCTCAGCCCCGGATCGCGATCGACCACCGGCGCGGGCAGCGTGAGCCCGAAGGCGGTCGGGCCGCCCGGCGCGTCCGGCGGCCGGAACCACGGCAGCCGCGGGTCGCGCAGATCCAGCCGGGACTGCGCCCAGGTCGTGTCGTGCTGCTCGTAGCCCAGCGCGCGCAGCTCGTCGTCCGAGGGGAGCCCGTTCTCCACGCCCCAGACCAGGACCTCGCGGGGCCCGCGCGGATGGACTTCCAGGGCCATCTCGACCTCGTCGACCTCGAACGGCAGCGGGAACGGCTGTGACAGCCCGTTCACCCCGATCCCCCGAACCCCGGCCAGCGTGACCGGCTCCTGCTGCGCGAACTCCCGTACGGCGCGGCTGTCCTCCCAGACCAGCATCTGGATCCCCGGCTCGTTCGGCGCCGCCGACAGCGCCTCCAGCAGGCCGGCGGACGGCGCTGTTCCACCCTGTGCCGATCCACCCTGTGCCGATCCACCCTGTGCCGGTGCCGCACCGCAGCCCGCCAGCACCAGCACCGCGGCACCCGCCAGCACGGCCCGGCCCGCACCGTTCCACCCGTTCATCGTCGACCTCCCGGATCCGATCGCCCGATCCTCGACCGGCGAACGACGCACCGACACCCGTAGCCTTACGGGGTATACCGGATGAAACCGACATGTGACCTCGCGCCCGTTCCCTGGCCGCGGGCCGCATGCCCCCGGTTAGGGTCCGGGGCCATGCGCATCGGCACCCCACTCGGCCCGGCACCCACCCGCGTACTCCTGCTCGGCTCGGGTGAGCTCGGCAAGGAGGTCGCGATCGCCTTCCAGCGGCTCGGCGTCGAGGTCGTCGCCGTCGACCGCTACCCGCACGCGCCCGCGCACCAGGTCGCGCACCGCTGGCACGCGATCGACATGACCGACCCGGTGACGCTGGCGACGCTGATCGAGCAGGAGTCACCGGACCTGATCATCCCGGAGATCGAGGCGATCGCGACGAACGCGCTGGTCGAGATCGAGGCCGCCGGGACCACCGTGGTGCCGACCGCGCGGGCCGCGAAGCTGACCATGGACCGGGAGGGGATCCGGCGGCTCGCCGCCGAGGAGCTGGCGCTGCCGACCTCGCCGTACGCCTTCGCCGACACCCTCGACGAGGTCCGGGCCGCGATCGACCGGGTCGGGCTACCGTGCGTGCTCAAGCCGGTGATGTCGTCGTCGGGCAAGGGCCAGTCGGTGCTCAAGGAGGCCGGGGACGCCGAGGCCGCCTGGGAACACGCGCGCACCGCCGGCCGGGTGTCGAACCCGCGGGTGATCGTCGAGGGCTTCGTCGAGTTCGACTACGAGATCACCCTGCTCACCGTGCGGCACGCCGGCGGCACCGCGTTCTGCGAACCGATCGGGCACCGCCAGGAGAACGGCGACTACGTCGAGTCCTGGCAGCCGCAGCCCATGTCACCGGCCGCGCTGGCGGCCGCACAGGACGTCGCGGGGCGGGTCACCGAGGCCCTCGGCGGCCGCGGGATATTCGGGGTGGAGCTCTTCGTGCGTGGCGACGAGGTGCTGTTCTCCGAGGTCAGCCCCCGACCGCACGACACCGGCCTGGTCACCCTGGCCACCCAGCGGCTCAGCGAGTTCGAGCTGCACGCGCGCGCCGTGCTCGGACTGCCGGTGGACACCACGCTGCGCTCCCCCGGCGCGTCCGCGGTGGTCTACGGCGGGCAGGAGATGACCGCCCCCGACTACGAGGGGATCGACGAGGCACTCGCCGTGCCGGGCGCGGACCTGCGGCTGTTCGGCAAGCCGAGCGCGACCGAGCGGCGCCGGATGGGCGTCGCGGTCGCGTTCGCCGACGACGTCGACACCGCCCGCGACCGGGCCACCGCGGCGGCCGCGAAGGTGCGTCCCGTCCCGCGGTAGCCCGCTGCCGGTCGGCCCGCCGCCCGCGCCAGGGGGGTCAGCCGGCGTCGAACGCTCGGCGGGCCCGTTCGATGTCCGGTAGACGGGCCCGGGCCCAGTCCAGCAGCACCTCGACCGGCGCACGCAGTGTCTTGCCCAGCGGGGTGATCCGGTACTCGACCGCGACCGGTCTCGACCCGAGCAGCTGGCGCTCGATGATGCCGTTGCGCTCCAGGCGGCGCAGCGTCGCGGTGAGGGACTTCGGGGTCACCGCCGGGATCGCGCGGCGCAGGTCGTTGAACCGGCAGGGGCGCTCGCAGAGCTCGTTCAGGATACTCAGTGACCACTTGTCCAGCACCTGGTCGAGCAGCTCCCGGTGCGGCGTGGCGATCCGGAACTCATCGGTGGAGGTATCCATCGCGAAACCTGGTCTCGTTGAAGTGTCCTCGGAGTATCAGGTAGCAAAGGTATACCTACCAACGACGAGGAGCACCCGATGCCCGTCCAGCACTTCACCCCCGCCGGCATGATGCAGCCCACGCCCTACCACCACGTCGCGGTCGGGACCGGATCCCGGCACGTGCACGTGGCCGGACAGATCGCCCGGACCGCCGACGGCACCCCGGTCGCGGAGGGCGACCTGGCCGGTCAGGTCGCCCAGGCGCTGCGCAACACCGCCACCGGTCTCGCCGCGGCCGGGGCCGGATTCGGCGACGTGCTGCGGCTGACGTTCTACGTCACCCGGTGGGAGTCGTCGCAGATCACCGAGCTGATGGCCGGTGTCGAACGGGTCGCCGACGAGATCGGCCTCCCGGTCCCGATGCCGCCGGCGTCGCTCATCGGCGTCGAGATTCTCTTCGAGCCGGACGTGCTCGTGGAGATCGAGGCGACCGCGCTGGTCGACTGAGTCCGGCAGGGCCGGCGGGATCGGGCGGTCCGGCGGCGCGGTCCGCGCACCGATGAGCACCGCAGCCGTGCGGCTGGTGGAACGACCGCTTCGGATTCTCCTGGCAGATCGTCCCGCCGGAGCCGCCGGGTCGGCTCAACGGCCCGGACCGCGACCCCGCGGCACGCGTCGCGAAGGTCTTCCACGCCACCCACGGCAAGCCGGACACGGCCGCGCTGCGGGCCGCCTACGAGGGGTGACCCGCGGGTAACCTGGCTTGTGCGGAACGAGCCGAGGGGGCGGGTGATGGCGGGACGAACCGGGCTGGTCGTCGCCGGTGCCGGAGCGCGCGGCGCCTACGAGGCCGGAGCCCTCACCGAGCTGCTGCCCCGGCTGACCCGGACCTGGTCGGCACCGTCGGTGCTGGTCGGGACGAGTGCGGGCGCGCTCAACGTCGCGGCGCTCGCCGGGCTGGCCGGGACCCCTCCGGACGACGCGGCGACGGAGCTCGTCGCCCGCTGGGAGTCGGTGCGGACCGGTGAGGTGGTCGCGCTGCCGTCGTCGGCGCTGGAGGCGACCGCCGCCTACGCCGGTGACCTGCTGGGGGTCCCGTCGGCGCTGCGTCGCGCGCTCGGGCTGCCCGACCGGGTGACCCGGCTGCTCGACGCCGATCGGCTGCTCCCGGTCGTCGAGCGGGTCGTCGACTGGGACCGGCTGCACCACGCGATCGGCCGCGGGCTCGTCGACGCGGTCGGGGTGGCCTGCACCGACGCCGGGACCGGCGGGACGGTGGTGTTCGTCGAGCACGGCGCGGATGTCGCGCTTCCACCGTACGACCCGGGCCGCGACATCCGCTACGTCGGCACCCGGCTCGGCCCGGAGTACCTGCTCGCCTCGGCCGCGGTGCCGGTGCTGTTCGCGCCGCGCCGGATCGACGGCCCCGGCGCGGGCTGGTACGTCGACGGCGGCGTCCGGCTCAACACGCCGCTGAAGCCCGCGCTGCGGCTCGGCGCCGACCGGATCGGTGTCGTCGCGACGACACCCGCGACACCGAGCCCGGGCAACGAGCCGCCGCCGGACCGGGTGCCCGACGTGTACGCGGTCGCGGCACTGGCGCTGCGCATCGTGCTCGGCGCCGGTGTCACCGAGGACCTGCGCACGCTGCGCGCGGTGAACACCGGGATCGACCGTGGCGCGGACACCCGGCACTCCCGGATCGGCACCTGGTTCGCGGGCCCGCCGCCGGAGCGCGCCACCGAGCTCGCCGAGCTGGCCGCCGAGATCCGCCGCCGCGAGTACGGCGGGCTGCGAGCGCTGCGCAACCCGTCGCTGCTGGTGCTGGAGCGGCTGGTCGGCGGCGCCGTCCCGGACACCGACCTGACACACGGCGCCGAGCTGCTCAGCTTCCTGTTCTTCGATCCCGCCTTCGCCACGGCCGCCGCCGATCTCGGGGCGGCGCACGCCGCACTCTCGACGGCCCCCGACAGCGCACATCCGGACAGCGAGCACCCGGGTACCGGGCGGCGGCGGGCCCGGGCGGCCCGCCGCTGACCGGCAATCCCGCCGGGTGGCCCGTCCCGGCGAGGATCAGCCCATCTCGTCGTCGAGCCGGCCGTTGTTGTAGTCGTCGTAGGCGGCCAGGTCGAGGAAGCCGTGCCCGGAGTAGTTGAACAGGATCACCCGCTCCTCACCGGTCTCCTTCGCGGCGAGCGCCTCGTCGATCGCGGCGGCGATCGCGTGCCCGGTCTCCGGGGCCGGGATCTTCCCCTCGCTGCGGGCGAACTGGACGGCCGCCTCGAACACCTTGCCCTGCGGGTACGCCGCCGCCTCCATCCGGCCGTCCTTCACCAGCGACGACACCAGCGGCGAGTCACCGTGGTAGCGCAGGCCACCGGCGTGGATCGACGGCGGCACGAAGTCGTGGCCGAGGGTGTACATCGGCATCAGCGGGGTCAGGCCGGCGGTGTCACCGAAGTCGTAGTCGTAGCGGCCCTGGGTGAGCGTCGGGCAGGACAGCGGCTCGACGGCGAGCAGCCGCACGCTCTCGTCCGGCACGAACGGGAAGGTGATGCCGCCCAGGTTGGAGCCGCCGCCGCAGGACCCGATGACGACGTCGGGCAGCGTCTCCCCGGCAAGCTCCAGCTGCTCGCGTGCCTCCAGCCCGACCACGGTCTGGTGCAGCAGCACGTGATTGAGCACCGAGCCGAGTGCGTAGTGGGTGTCGTCGCGGGCGACGCAGTCGCGCACCGCGTCCGAGATCGCCGCGCCCAGCGAGCCCGGGTGGTCCGGCTCGTCGACCGGGCTCGGCACGACCTCGCCGCCCCAGGTCTCGATCGCGATCCGCCGGTAGGGCTTCTGCCCGAACGACGCCCGGACCATGTAGACCTTCAGCTCCAGGTCGAACTGGGCGGCGGCGAACGCGATCGAGGTCCCCCACTGCCCGGCGCCGGTCTCGGTGGTCAGCCGCCGGATGCCCTCGCGAGCGTTGTAGAACGCCTGCGGCACCGCGGTGTTCGGCTTGTGGCTCCCGGCCGGGGAGACCGACTCGTCCTTGAAGTAGATCCGCGCCGGGGTGCCCAGCGCCTGCTCCAGCCGGACCGCTCGCTGCAGCGGCGTCGGCCGCCAGAGCCGCAGGATGTCGAGCACCTCGCCCGGCACGTCGATCCACGGCTCGGCGCTGACCTCCTGCTCGATCAACGCCGACGGGAACAGCGGTGCGAGGTCGGCCGGGCCGACAGGCTCCCGGGTGCCCGGGTGCAGCGGCGGCTGCAACGGGCTCGGCAGGTGCGGAACGACGTTGAACCAGGCCGAGGGGATCTGTTCCGGGGGCAGCGTCCAGCGGGTCATGACCTCGGAACCTATCCCGAACGTGCCCGGGATCACGAGGGGGGCGGGGTGCCCGGTTCGTCGATCCGGACGGCGACCTGTTCGTTGTCGTAGGTGTAGCAGAGGTAGCTGTAGCGGACGCCGTGTGCTGCGACGTACTCCCACCATGCGCGGGCCTCGTCGCGCTGCCACTCGGGGAAGTTGAAGAACTCGTCGAACAGCACCACGCTTCCGCGGCGCAATCGCGGGCCGACACCGGCCAGTACGGTGACAGCGGACGAGTACAGGTCCGAGTCGACGTGCAGGAAGTCGACCGGGCCGGGATGGGCCGCCAGGAACTCGCCGAGCGTGTCGTCGAACAGGCCGGGGACCAGCTCAGCGCCGGGGATCTGCGGGAGCTCGCCGACATCGCCGAACGCCCCTGCCGGAAACCCCTGCCGCCACGTCTGCGGCAGGCCGGTGAAGGTGTCGAAGCCGTACACCCGGCCGTCCCCGCGGTGCTCGGCGATGGTGCGCAGCGTGCCACCGCGGTAGACGCCGAACTCCAGCGCCATCCCGCCGGTCGGTGCCGGGCCGAGCGCGTGCTCCAGGGTGGCCTGCGGGTTGGGCAGCGGCACCGCGTCGGCGAGGTGCTCCCGGGCGAACCGGGCGCTGCTCGCGACGGCCTCCCGCTCCCCCGCGGCGATCGTGTCCCGGCGGTCCCGGATCTCGATCGCCCGCAGCTCCGCGACGACCCGGTCGGCCTCAGCGCGGACCCGGCCGTCGAGCTCCTCGCGCAGCAGCGCGAGCTCGCAGCGCAGGGTCGCCGTCTGGGCCGCGGCGTGCCGGGCCAGTGCGTCGTCGAGCAGCTTGCCCGCGCGCCGCCGGACGCGCCGTGCGAACGCGCGCGGGCCGGGGAGCTCGATCAGAGCTCCCGGGCCGCCCGCAGCCGGCCGAGGGCCTCCTCGAGGATGGCCTCGCCGTCGGCGTCGCTGCGCCGTTCCTTCACGTAGGCCAGGTGTGTCTTGTACGGCTCGGTGCGCGGGGCGGCCGGCGGGTTCGCCGAGTCGCGCCCACCGGGCAGTCCGCAGCGCGGGCAGTCCCAGGTCTCGGGGACCTCGGCCTCCGCGGCGAACCAGGTGTTGTTGACGTGCCCGTTCGCGCAGTAGAAGGGGATCCGTTCGCGGGCGGCGCTCTCGCCACGCTCGGACTCGCCCGTCGGACCGGCTCCCACACGGGTGCCGCGGATCGCGTTGCCGCCAGCCATCTCCCTCGTCCCCTCTACTCGCCCGCGGCGATCAGACGTTCGCCAGCATCAAACCGTTGCCGACGACCGCGATCGCCCAGATCATGCCTACGAAGATCGTGTAGCGAGCCATGTTGCGGTCGGCCGCTGCCGAGCCCGAGAGGCTCGACTGGACGCCACCGCCGAAGAGGCTGGTCAGACCCCCACCCTTGCTGCGCTGCAGCAGGATCAGCGCGATCAGCATAAGGCTGGTCACGATGAGGATGATCTGCAGTGTCAGGATCACGCGCTTCCCAATCCTGGTCGCTCGCCGGAAGAGCCGAGAATACTCCGCGCGCTCCGGAGCAGCTGCGCCCGGGGTGCCGGTGAACGCGTGGAGCCGTGGCCCCGCACTCGGCGGCCACGGCTCCACGGGTCACGAGCGGGTGCACCTAGGGCAGCGGGCCGCCCGCGGCGATCGCGGAGAGCTTCGCGAACTCCTCGGCGTCGAGGCTGGCACCACCGACGAGCGCACCGTCCACATCGGTCTGACCGACGATCTCGCCCACGTTCGACGACTTCACCGAACCCCCGTAGAGGATGCGGACCCCGCGCGAGACCTCGGAGCCGTACAGCTCCTCCAGCGTCGCCCGCAGGGCGGCGCAGACCTCCTGCGCGTCCGACGCGCCGGCCACCCGGCCGGTGCCGATCGCCCAGACCGGCTCGTAGGCCAGCACGATCGTCGCCGCCTGCTCGGCGGTGACCTTCTTCAGCGCCCCGCGCAGCTGGTCGGTGCAGTGCTGCACGTGGTTGGCGGCCTCGCGGACGTCCAGGCCCTCGCCGACACAGAGGATCGGGGCGATCCCGTGCTTGAGCGCGGCGTGCACCTTCGCGTTTACGACGGCGTCGTCCTCGCCGTGGATCTCCCGGCGTTCCGAGTGACCCACCACCACGTAGCGGCAGCCCAGCTTCGCGAGCATCACCCCCGACACGTCACCGGTGTAGGCGCCCGAGTCGTGCGGGGACAGGTCCTGCGCCCCGTGCACGACGCTCAGCTTGTCGCCGTCGATCAGCGTCTGGACGCTGCGGATGTCGGTGAACGGCGGCAGCACCGCCACCTCGACTCGTTCGAAGTACTTCTCGGGCAGCGCGAAAGCGAACTTCTGCACCACCGCGATCGCCTCGAGATGGTTGAGGTTCATCTTCCAGTTGCCGGCGATGAGCGGGCGCCGTGCAGCGCCAGCGGAACGGCCACCGATACTGCGACTCATGCGTCCCCCTCCAGTACCGCGACGCCGGGGAGGGTGGCGCCCTCGAGGAACTCGAGCGACGCTCCACCACCGGTGGAGATGTGCGAGAAGCCGTCCTCGGCGATGCCGAGTGCGCGCACCGCGGCCGCGGAGTCACCGCCACCGACGACGCTGAAGGCGCCACCGGCCGTGACGTCGGCGATCGCCTGTGCGACACCGCGGGTGCCCTCGGCGAACGGCGCGAGCTCGAAGACGCCCATCGGACCGTTCCAGAAGACCGTCTTCGCCTCGCCGATCCGCGCGGCGAACGCGGCGACCGAGTCCGGGCCGATGTCGAGGCCCAGCCAGCCGTCGGAGATGCCGGTGACCGGGACCGTCCTGGTGTTCGCGTCGGCCGCGAACGCGTCGGCGACCACCACGTCGGTCGGCAGGACGATCTTGCCGGACTCCAGCAGGGTCCGGCAGGTCTCGACCTGGTCGGCCTCCAGCAGCGAGGAGCCGACGCCGTGGCCCTGGGCGGCGAGGAAGGTGAAGCACATGCCGCCGCCGACCAGCAGGGTGTCCACCGTCGGCAGCAGCGCCTCGATGACGGCCAGCTTGTCGGAGACCTTCGAGCCGCCGAGGACGACCGCGTACGGCCGCTGCGGTTCCCCGACGAGGGTGCGCAGGACCTCGACCTCGGACAGCACGAGGCCGCCCGCGTAGGGATCGAGCCGCTGCGCGACGTCGTACACCGAGGCCTGCTTGCGGTGCACCACACCGAATCCGTCGGAGACGAACGCGGCGTCGTCGCCCACCAGCGAGACCAGCTCGTCGGCGAACGCGGCGCGCTCGGCGTCGTCCTTGGCGGTCTCGCGGGCGTCGAACCGGATGTTCTCCAACATCACGACGTCGCCGGCGGCCATCGACGGCAGCGGCTTGCCGAGCTCGACCAGCCGGACCGGCGCGCCGAGCAGCTCACCGAGCCGCTGGGCCGCGGGGGCCAGCGAGAACCTGTCCTCCGGGCCGTTCTTCGGACGACCGAGGTGCGCGGTGACGACGACCTGCGCGCCGGCACCGGACAGCGCCTGGATGGTCGGTACGGAGGCCCGGATGCGGCCGTCGTCGGTGATGTTCCGGTCGTCGTCGAGGGGAACGTTGAGATCGGACCGGACCAGCACGGTCCGGCCCTGCACGCCCTCCCCCTCGTTCAGGAGGTCGTCGAGGGTCTTCACAGCTTCGACGCCACCAGCCCGGAGATGTCGACGAGGCGGTTCGAGTAGCCCCACTCGTTGTCGTACCAGCCGACGATCTTGACCTGGTTGCCGATGACCTTGGTCAGGCCCGAGTCGTAGATGCAGGAGTGCGGGTCGGTCACGATGTCCGACGACACGATCGGGTCCTCGGTGTACTTCAGGACCCCCTTGAGCGGGCCCTCGGCGGCGGCCTTCATCGCAGCGTCGATCTGCTCCTTGGTGACCTGCTCGCGGACCTCGACCGTCAGGTCGGTGGCCGAGCCGGTGGGGATCGGCACCCGCAGCGCGTAGCCGTCGAGCTTGCCCTTGAGGTGCGGCATGACCAGCGAGATCGCCTTGGCGGCACCGGTCGAGGTGGGAACGATGTTCAGCGCGGCGGCGCGCGCCCGGCGCAGGTCCTTGTGCGGGCCGTCCTGCAGGTTCTGGTCCGCGGTGTAGGCGTGGATCGTGGTCATCAGACCCTTCTCGATCCCGGCCAGGTCGTCGAGCACCTTCGCCATCGGCGCCAGGCAGTTCGTGGTGCAGGAGGCGTTCGAGACGATGTTCTGCGAGCCGTCGTAGTCGCCGTCGTTGACGCCCTTGACGATGGTGATGTCCTCGTCGCTGGCCGGGGCGGAGATGACGACCTTCTTGGCGCCGGCGTCGAGGTGCTTGGCCGCGGCGTCGCGCTTGGTGAACAGACCGGTCGACTCGACGACGACGTCGACGCCCAGGTCCTTCCAGGGGAGCTCGGCGGGGTCGCGCACGGCAAGGCCCTTGAAGCCCTTCCCGTCGACGACGATCTCGTCGCCCGAGGTGCTGACCTCGTAGGGCAGCCGGCCGAGGATCGAGTCGTACTTCAGCAGGTGCGCGAGCGTCGCGTTGTCGGTGATGTCGTTCACCGCGACGATCTCGATGTCCGTGGTGCCGGCGGCACGCTGGGCGTCCACCGCCCGCCAGAAGTTCCGGCCGATGCGGCCGAAGCCGTTGACTCCTACGCGGACCGTCACAGTGCCTCCATGGGCTCGTCGTGCGCTGTCGTCTGGGTGTCCCAGTCCCCGGCGCGCCGGGTCCCGGCGGCGGGGCGGCAGGTCGGTCACGGCGCGCTCCCCCCGTCGGGGGACGCCGCCTCCCGTGCTCGGCGACCACCCTATCGGCGGATCGCCCGCCCCGGATCCCATATACCCGGTGACCTGCGCCGCGATCCGTACCCGGACCCGATCGGGTACGGATCGCGTGCGGCATCAGGCGATGCGCAGGAGCTTCTTCCAGGTGGGACGGCCGTCGGGGACGTCAGCGGCCGCGCGCTCGTCGTCGGAGAAGCCCTCGACCGGCTCGTGCGGGGCGGCGGCCCTGGCCCGGGCCACGAACGACGTCGCCGCCGCGAACGCGGCGCTCACGCCGTCGCGCCCCGGACCGGCGGTGATCGTCGCCGTCGCGGGGATCCCGAACCGGGCAGCCGCGGCGGGCTCGCCGGAGCGCTGCTTGACGGCGACGGCGGAGGTCTGCCCCGCGGCGTCCTCGGCGCTCGCGGCGCCGGCGTCGGACTCCTCGGGCTCCTGCGCCTTCCCCGCCGCGACGACGCCGCCCGCGATGTCGACCAGCACGAACTCCCAGGCGTAGGCGGCCTGCTGGTGGGCGATCCGCTCGCGCACCGCGGCGGTGTCGCCGACCGCGCCCTCCCCGACGAGCAGCACGACGACCCGCCCGGGCCGCTCCGCCTCGGGGCGCGCGGCGAGCTGGTCGCCGACGGCGTCGAGCAGCCGATGGGCGCCGGTTCGCAGATCGGGGCCGTCGAGCGGGCGCAGCTTCGCCGGGAGCGCGGCGAGCGCCTCACGGGCGGGAACCGGGACGGCCGGCGGGTGCGTGCCGTCGGCGAGGGAACGGGTCAGGTCGTTCCCGGTCGACAGCACGACCTCCGGCTCGTCCGGCCCGGTCTGGGCCTCGAGCAGGTCGGCGAGTCCGGCGCGCAGTGCGGGGAGCAGCGGCCGCAGCAGGCTGGATCGATCGAGATGAACGGCGAGGAGAGTGGAACCCGGGTTCGTCACGGCGGCATCATGCCGGACCCCCCGCAGCCCTCCGGTAACGGGGTGTGATCACCGGTGCGGTGCGCAGGACCGCGAGCGGCTCGGCCTGCGCACCACGTCGGTGATCAGCCGTTCTCCTCCTCGAGCATCTCGGCCGTGACCGCCGACTCGGTGTCCGGGATGCCCAGCTCGGCCGCCTTCTTGTCGGCGGTCTGCAGCAGCCGCCGGATCCGGCCGGCGACCGCGTCCTTGGTCATCGGCGGGTCCGCGAGCTGGCCCAGTTCCTCCAGCGACGCCTGGGTGTGCTCGGCCCGCAGCCGCCCGGCCGCCCGCAGGTGATCGGGCACCTCGTCGCCGAGGATCTCCAGCGCGCGCGAGACGCGGGCCGCGGCGGCGACCGCCGCGCGCGCCGACCGGCGCAGGTTGGCGTCGTCGAAGTTCGCGAGCCGGTTGGCGGTCGCCCGGACCTCACGGCGCATCCGCCGCTCCTCCCAGGACAGCACGCTCTGGTGCGCGCCCATCCTGGTCAGCAGCGCACCGATAGCGTCCCCGTCGCGGACCACCACCCGATCCGCACCGCGGACCTCGCGGGCCTTCGCGGCCACTCCCAGCCGGCGCGCCGCACCGACCAGCGCCAGCGCCGCCTCCGGGCCAGGGCAGGTCACCTCCAGCGCGGAGCTGCGACCCGGCTCGGTCAGCGAGCCGTGTGCCAGGAAGGCGCCTCGCCAGGCTGCCTCGGCATCCGACAGGTCCCCGGAGACGACGGGCGGCGGGAGCCCCCGCACCGGGCGCCCGCGGTTGTCCAGCAGACCGGTCTGCCGGGCCAGTCCCTCGCCGTCGCGGATCACCCGGATCACGTAGCGCGCGCCGCGGCGCAGACCGCCCGCGGTGATCACGTGCGCGTCAGCGGTGTGCCCGTAGAGCTCGTGGATCTCCCGGCGGAGCCGCCGGGCGACCGAGCCGGTGTCGACCTCGGCCTCGATCACCACACGTCCACCGACGATGTGCAGCCCCCCGGCGAACCGCAGCAGCGAGGCCACCTCGGCGCGCCGCGACGACTGCTTGGTGACGGTGAGCCGGCTCAGCTCGTCCTTCACCGTGGCGGTCATGGCCATTGCGGGCTCCTTCCGCGCTGCGGGCTGTGCTGTTGTGACCCGTCCCGGCTGTGTTGTCGTGTCTCGTCCCGGAGGTCGTGTCCTGTTCCGTCCCGGCGGTCCGGCTCCGGCGCTGCCGGGACGGCGGCGCGGAACACGTCGAGCAGGGCGCCCGAGAGGGCATCCGGATCATGTCGCGGGCTGGCCGCGCGGGCATCGGCGACGTCCGCGAGCCATACCCGCCCGCCCGGGACCAGCAGGTCGGAGGCGGCCGCGTGCAACCGCTCCGGAAGGCTCACCGACCCGATGTCCGCCAGGACGGCATGCGCCCGCAGGTCGGGCGCGTGACCGGACAGTACTTCAAGGTGCTGCTCGGGCGAGAAACCGGCGGTCTCCCCCGGCTCGGGGCTCAGGTTGAGCAGCACGATCCGAGCGGCGGTGGTCTGCAGCAGGGCGTCGCGCAGGCCGGGGACCAGCAGGTGCGGCAGCACGCTGGTGAACCACGACCCGGGCCCGAGCAGCACGACGTCG
The DNA here is from genome assembly GCF_003945385.1 of Pseudonocardia autotrophica. Taxonomy (NCBI): domain Bacteria; kingdom Bacillati; phylum Actinomycetota; class Actinomycetes; order Pseudonocardiales; family Pseudonocardiaceae; genus Pseudonocardia; species Pseudonocardia autotrophica. The sequence goes on along the minus strand of NZ_AP018920.1, from coordinate 3,323,898 downwards.
GCGGCCAGCACCGCGCGGACGGCCTCGTCGCAGGCCGGCGGCTCCTCCGGAAGCAGCCAGACCCGGCGCACCCGGCCCGGGGTGGACGCGACCGCGACCTGGCCGCGGATCAGGTGCGGGCCGTCGACGCCGTCGAGCTCGACCTGGGCCTCGATGTCCAGCGGGACCCGGGCCATCGGCAGCACCCGCCCGGCGCAGCCGAGCAGCCCACCGAGCGTGTCGAGGGCACGCACCGGATCACCGTCGCGTTCCAGCAGCGCCGCCAGCAGCAGGTTCCCGACGGCGTGCCCGGCCAGCGCGCCGGTCCCGCCGAAACGGTGCTGGACCAGACCCGACCAGAACCGGCCGCCCTCGTCGTCGGCGGCCAGCGCGGCGAGCGCCATCCGCAGGTCACCCGGCGGCAGCAGGCCGAGCTCACGGCGCAGCCGGCCCGACGACCCGCCGTCGTCGGCGACCGTCACGACCGCGGTGATGTCGGTGACGGCCGGGCACCGGCGCAGAGCGCTCAGCGTGGCGTGCAGGCCGTGCCCGCCGCCGAGCGCCACCACCCGCAGGCCCTGCGGTCCACTCACTCGCGCCCCATGTCGCGGTGCTCGACGTTGACCTGGACACCGTCCCGGCCGGCCAGCCGGCGGCCGATCTCCTCGGAGATCGCCACCGAGCGGTGCTTGCCGCCGGTGCAGCCGACCGCGACCGTCAGGTAGCGCTTGCCCTCCCGGCGGTATCCGGCACCGACCAGGTCGAGCAGCTCGAGGTAGCGCTCGACGAACTCCTCGGCGCCCTCCTGGGACAACACGTAGTCGCTGACCTCGCGGTCCCGGCCGGTGTGCACGCGCAGCTCGGGGATCCAGTGCGGGTTGGGCAGGAACCGCACGTCGACGACGAGATCGGAGTCCAGCGGGAGGCCGTACTTGTAGCCGAACGACAGCACCGTGATCCGGGTCGCGGCGTGCGTGCCCTCGGCGGCGAACGAGCCCTCGATACGGGCCCGCAGGTCGTGCACCGACAGCGTCGAGGTGTCGACGACGAGATCGGCGTCCTCGCGCAGCGGGCGCAGCACCTCGCGCTCGGCGTTCAGCCCGTCGGTGATCCGGCCGGAGCCCTGCAACGGGTGCGAGCGGCGATTCTGCTCGAACCGGCGGACCAGCACCGCGTCGGACGCCTCCAGGAACAGCAGCTTCGGCCGATAGCCCCGGCTGTCCAGGTCCTTGATCACGGCGCCGAGGTCGTCGGTGAAGGCGCGCGAGCGCACGTCCATCACGACCGCGATCCGGGTCACGTCACCCCGGGCCCGCGAGCCCAGATCGACCATCGTCGCGATGAGCTCCGGCGGCAGGTTGTCCACGACGAACCAGCCCAGGTCCTCCAGCACCTTCGCCGCGGTGCTGCGGCCGGCCCCGGACAGGCCGCTGACCACCGCCACCTCGATGCCCGGACCAGCGTCCGGTACCTGGTCACCCACGTCGGACCCCGTCATCGGTGTTCCTCCCCTTCGCTCGCCGGGCCGGGCCCGCCACCGCCGTGCAGCGCGGACACCACCGTCTCCGCGGTCCGCCGGCCGAAACCGGGCACCCCGGCGATCTCCTCGACGCCTGCGGCGCGCAGCTTGCGCACCGACCCGAAGTGCTTGAGCAGCGCCTGCTTGCGCGCCGGCCCGAGACCGGGCACCCCGTCCAGCTCGGACGCGGTCATGCCCTGCGAACGACGCTGCCGGTGATAGGTGATGGCAAACCGATGTGCCTCGTCACGGACCCGCTGGAGGAGGTACAGACCTTCACTCGTCCGGGACAGGATGACCGGATCGTCGTCGTCGGGGAGCCACACCTCCTCGAGCCGCTTGGCGAGCCCGCAGACGGCGACGTCGGTGATCCCCAGCGCGGTCAGCTCGGCGGCGGCCGCGTCGACCTGTGGCTTCCCACCGTCGACGACGAGCAGGTTCGGCGGGTAGGCGAACTTCCGCGGCCGGCCGGTCTCCGGGTCGATCCCGGTGCGCACGGAATCCCCCGCGGCCACCTCACCGGACTCGGCAGGGGCGGCGTCGTCCGCGGTCTCGGCCAGGTAGCGGCGGAACCGGCGACGTACGACCTCGGCGATCGCCGCGACGTCGCTGTGTTCAGCAGCCCCGTCGGCGCCGCCGCCTGCCACCCCCCGGCCCTGCGCGCCGTCCCGGATCTCGAAGCGCCGGTACTCGGACTTGCGGGCCAGCCCGTCCTCGAAGACGACCAGCGACGCGACGACGTTGGTGCCCTGCACGTGGCTGACGTCGACGCACTCGATCCGCAGTGGCGCCTGGTCGAGCTCCAGGTTCTCCTGCAGCTCCTGCAGGGCCGCCGAGCGCGCGGTCAGATCCCCGGCACGGCGCAGCCGGTGCTGGGTGAACGCCTCCTTGGCGTTGCGGGCGACGGTCTCGGCGAGCGCCTTCTTGTCGCCGCGCTGCGGCACCCGCAGCTGCACCCGGGAGCCGCGCAGCCCGGTCAGCCAGCGCTCCACCGCGCCGGACTCGGCGGGCAGCACCGGCACCAGGATCTCCCGGGGAACCGGCTGGGTGGCGTCGTCGGCGGAACCGGCGAGTGCGTGCTGCTCGCCGTAGAACTGGGAGAGGAACCGCTCGACGAGCTGCTCGGTGTCGGTCGGCTCCACCTTGTCGATCACCCAGCCGCGCTGGCCGCGGACCCGGCCGCCGCGCACGTGGAACACCTGGACGGCGGCCTCCAGCTCGTCCTCGGCGAAGGCGACGACGTCGGCGTCGGTCCCGTCGCCGAGCACCACCGCCTGCTTCTCCAGCGCACGGCGCAGGGCGCCGAGATCGTCGCGCATCCGGGCGGCCCGCTCGAACTCCAGGTTCTCCGAGGCCTCGGCCATGTCGCGTTCGAGCCGGCGCACCATCCGGTCGGTGCGGCCGGAGAGGAAGTCGGAGAAGCCGTCGACGATGTCGCGGTGCTCGTCGGCGGTGACCTTCCCGACGCACGGGGCGGAACACTTGTCGATGTAGCCGAGCAGGCAGGGCCTGCCGATCTGGCCGTGCCGCTTGAACACCCCGGACGAGCAGGTCCTGGCCGGGAAGACCCGCAGCAGCAGGTCCAGGGTCTCCCGGATCGCCCAGGCGTGCGCGTACGGGCCGAAGTAGCGCACGCCCCGGCGCCGCGGGCCGCGATAGACGTGCAGCCGCGGGTACTCCTCGTGCATCGTCACGGCGAGCACCGGGTAGGTCTTGTCGTCGCGGTAGCGGACGTTGAACCGCGGGTCGTACTCCTTGATCCAGTTGTACTCGAGCTGGAGTGCCTCGACCTCGGTCCCGACGACCGTCCACTCCACCTTCGACGCGGTCGTGACCATCTGCCGGGTACGCGGGTGCAGGCCGGCCAGATCGGCGAAGTAGGAGTTGAGCCGCTGCCGCAGGCTCTTGGCCTTGCCGACGTAGACCACCCGGCCGCGCGGGTCGGAGAACCGGTAGACACCCGGCGACTCCGGGATGGTCCCGGTCGCCGGACGGTAGGTACTCGGGTCGGCCATGGTGCCGTCCAGGATAGTTGCGCCCCCCGACGGTTCGGGCCGCACCCGGCCCCTCCCGACCCCCCGGACGGGGTGTAGTGACGTGTCGGTGACCGGAAACCGTCGGTCCCGTGCGGTACACCTCGTGTCGAACACGAGTTCGACGCCCCGGCCCCGAGGAGGAGCACCGTGAGCACCCTGCACGACACCGCCGCCGCACCCGGTCCCGAGCAGCAGGAGGCCCGGCTGGACCGGATCCGCAAGCTGCTGGCCAAGGCGGAGCGGGCCGGTACGGCGGCCGAGGCGCAGATCTACACCGACAAGGCCGTCGAGCTGATGGCGCGGCACGGTGTCGACGAGGCGGTACTGGCCGCCACCGGGCCACCGGGCCACGATCCGATCGGCGGCGTCCGGATCGCGGTGCACGATCCGTACAGCGCACCGAAGGCCCGGCTGCTGGGCTGGACCGCAGCGGCGCTGCGCTGCCGCTGGGTGATGCACGACTCCCGCAGCGGAAAGGTCGCGGCGGTCACCGTGTTCGGCTTCGCGTCCGACCGGGAGCGGGTGGAGCTGCTCTACACCTCGCTGCTGCTGCAGGCGTCCACGCACGTGGCTCGGCTCCGGCCGCCCGATCCGCGCGAGTCGGTCGCCGCCTACCGGCGCTCCTGGCTGTACGGCTTCGCCGCCCGCGTGCACGAGCGGCTGTGCGACGCCGAGCGGGATGCGGTGGGCGAGAGCGACGCCGCCGCCCGCGGCGCGACGTCGGCCGAGCTGGTGCTGGCCGACCGCGGGGACCGGGTGGCGCAGGCCTACTCCGAACAGTTCTCCGGCCTGCGCCGCGCCCGCGCCCCGCAGGTCTCCGGATCGGGCTACCGGAGCGGGGCCGAGGCCGCCGACCGGGCCGATCTCGGCGGCACCCGGCTCGGCGAGCGGGCCCATCGCCGGGCGCTCCGCGGCTGAGCCGTGGCCGGGCCCGGCTCAGTCCTGGCGGACGGCGTCGCGGTGCAGGTCGCGCAGGGTGCGGACACCGCGCACCGCGAGCCCGCGGTCGACGGCCTGGATGGCGAGGATCGCGTGATACTCGTCGTCGGGCAGTTCCAGCCGCGCCGAGGCGGCGCCGTCGGGGAACGAGATCCCGTACACCTCGGTCCACGGGAACCAGCGGGTCAGCATCACGTTGCGGATCTCGATGCCGTGCGAGTCGGCCCGGACCCGTGGCCGTGCCATCAGCAGCAGCCCGCCCGCCACGAAGGCCCCGATCACCATCATCGAGGCCTGGTCGACCGGCCGGAAGATCACGCCGGTGTCCTCGGAGGGCATCAGGTAGGCGACGATCGCGAAGAAGACCATCACACCGACCGCGCAGACCCACGCGGTGATCAGGAGGGCCCGCGGGCGGAGGGTGACGGCGTCGGGGCCCGGGCCGGTCGGCACCGGGGCCGCGGACCGCTCCGGGGCTTTCGGGGTCCCGCTGTCCGGGGCAGGCTGCTCGGTCACGGACGATCCTTCCCGTCCGGCCCGCTCGGAGCCGGCGCTCATGCCTGTGTCCCGGCCGACGGTGTTCCGACTGACGGTGTCCCGGCTGACTGTGTCCCGGCTGACTGTGTCCCGGCTGACGGTGTCCCGGCGGTCTCGGCCCCGGCGGCGGCCCGCAGGTCGCGCAGCACCAGCGCCGATTCCAGGGCGGCCGTGCAGGCCTCGGTCCCCTTGTCCTCCGGCGCACCGGGGGCTCCCGACCGGTCGACCGCCTGGGCGAGGGTCTCGGTGGTGAGTACACCGTTGCCCACCGGGGTGGACTCGTCGAGCGCGACCCGGGTGAGCCCGGCCGTGACCGCGTCGCAGACGTACTCGAAGTGCGGGGTGCCGCCACGGACGACCACGCCCAGCGCCACCACCACGTCGTGCGTGCGGGCCAGCTGCTGGGCGACCACCGGCAGCTCGACGGTGCCGGGCACCCGGACGACGGTCGGCTCGGCGCCGGCCTCCCGGGCGGTGGCGACCGCCCGCTCCAGCAGGTTCTCGACGATCTCGGCGTGCCACCTCGCGGCGACCACACCCACCCGTAGCCCGGTCGCGTCCAGCTGTGCGGCCCCGGCGGGCCTGCCCTCACCGCTCATGGGTCGATTCTCGCCTCCCGGGCCGGACCAGGGGGCACGGGGGTGCCACCGGGCCCGGCCGGGCGTGCTGTTCAGCGGCCGGGATCGGCCAGTCCACCGAGATCGGGCAGGTCGTGCCCCATCCGGTCGCGCTTGGTCCGCAGGTAGCGCAGGTTCTGCGGGGTCGGGCGGACCGGCATCGCCTCGCGGCCGACGACACGCAGGCCGTAGCCCTCCAGGCCGGCACGCTTGTCCGGGTTGTTGGTCAGCAGGCGCATCGACACCACGCCCAGGTCGGCCAGGATCTGGGCGCCGATGCCGTAGTCGCGGGCGTCGGCGGGCAGCCCCATCGCGAGGTTGGCGTCGACGGTGTCGGCGCCGGCCTCCTGCAGCTGGTAGGCCTGCAGCTTGTGCAGCAGGCCGATCCCCCGGCCCTCGTGCCCGCGCATGTAGAGCACGACACCGCGGCCCTCGCGGGCCACCGCTTCCAGCGCGGCGTCGAGCTGCGGGCCGCAGTCACAGCGCAGCGAGCCGAGCACGTCACCGGTCAGGCACTCGGAGTGCACCCGCACGAGCACGTTCTCACCGTCGTCGGCGGGGGTTCCGACGTCGCCCATCACCATCGCGATGTGCTCGACGCCGTCGAGCAGCGAGTCGTACCCGTAGGCCAGGAAGTCGCCGTGCCCGGTCGGGATCCGGGCGGTCGCGATCCGCTCGATGTGCTTCTCGAACCGGCGACGGTAGGCGATCAGGTCGGCGATCGTGATCAGGGTGAGGTCGTGGTCGGCGGCGAAGACCCCGAGCTCCTCGCCGCGGGCCATCTCGCCCTCGTTCTTCTCCGAGACGATCTCGCAGAGCGCACCGGCCGGCGGCAGCCCGGCCATCCGGGCCAGGTCCACGGCGGCCTCGGTGTGCCCCGGCCTGCGCAGCACGCCGCCCTCACGGGCCTGCAGCGGGAGCACGTGGCCGGGCCGGACGAGCTCGGCGGCCTCGGTCGCCGGGTCGGCCAGCAGCCGGATGGTGTGCGCCCGGTCCTGGGCCGAGATACCGGTCGTCACGCCCTCCTTCGCGTCCACGGTGACCGTGTACGCGGTGCGGAAGGAGTCCCGGTTGGTGTGGTGCATCGGCGGCAGGTCGAGCCGCTCGCAGGTCTCCTCGGTGATCGCCACGCAGACGTAGCCCGAGGTGTAGCGGACCGTGAAGGCCAGCAGCTCGGGGGTGGCCCGGGCCGCGGCGAAGATCAGGTCACCCTCGTTCTCCCGGTCCTCGTCATCCATCACGACGACGGCCTTGCCCTCGGCGATGTCCGCGATCGCCTTCTCGATCAGGGCGAACCTCTCGGCCCGCTCCGACGGCGACATCGCGGTGTGCGGGTTCTCCGGCAGCTTGCCGGAGGTGTCCCCGCCCGGGGTGTTCGACGGCTCGCTCACCGGGCGGCCCCTTCCGTTCCGGACCCGGGGCCCTGCAGGTACCCCGCGGTCATCCGTTCCACGTACTTCGCGATCACGTCGACCTCCAGGTTGACCGGGTCACCCGGAGTGCGTGTACCGAGGGTGGTGTCGGCCAGCGTCGTCGGGATCAGCGCCACGCCGAACCCGTCCGGGTACACCGCCGCGACGGTCAGGGAGACGCCGTCCACCGCGATCGAACCCTTCTCCACCACGTACCGGGACAGCTCCGCGGGCAGTGAGAAACGCAGCGCGTCGCTCCGCTCCCCCGGGTCCCGCGACACCAGTGTCCCGATCCCGTCGACGTGCCCCTGCACGATGTGCCCGTCCAACCGGCCGCCGGCCGGGACGGCCCGCTCCAGGTTGACCCCGGAGCCGGCCGCGATCGCACCGAGCGACGTGCGTTTGAGCGTCTCGGGAACCAGTTCCAGGGTGAGCGCCGGTCCCGGCTCGGTCCCCTCCGGGACGACGGCCGTGAGGCAGCAGCCGTTCACCGCGACCGACTCGCCGTGGCCGACCTCGGCGGCCAGTGCCGCGCGCACGGTCAGCACGACGACGTCGTCGTCGGTCCGGACGTCGACGACCTCGCCGACCTCCTCCACGATGCCGGTGAACATCCTCGTTGCCTCCTGCTACCAGACCTGCCCGGAGGCCGGTCGTGCGTCGATGACCACGTCGTCGCCGACGCGGCGGACCTCGTCCACCTGCAACCGCACGATGTCCGCGATCGTTCCCACACCCGCGGCGCCGAGCGCCTGGGGGCCCTCGCCGAGCAGTGCCGGGGCCAGATGCACCAGCACCCGGTCCACGACGCCCGCGGCGACGAAGGCTCCCGCCAGTATCGGCCCACCCTCCAGCAGGACGTCGACGACGTCCCGCATCGCGGGATCCTTCAGCACCTCGGCCGGATCACGGGTCCGCAGGTGCAGCGTCGGGGCCGCGCCGTCGGTGTGCAGCCGGGCCCCTGGCGGTACGTCCCGGAGCCCGACGACCACCCGCAGCGGCTGGTCGGCGAACAGGGTGCCGTCCGGGTGGCGGGCGGTCAGTGCCGGGTCGTCGGCGAGGACGGTACCTGTACCAGCGACGATCGCATCCATCCTGCGGCGCAGGTCGTGCACCTCGCCGCGGGCCTGCGGGCCGGTGATCCAGCGGCTGGTCCCGTCCGCCGCCGCGACCCGGCCGTCGAGGGTGCTGGCGACCTTCCAGGTCACGTGCGGTCGTCCGGTCCGCTGCCGGTGCAACCAGCCGCGCAGCGGACCGCGGGCGACCTCGTCGGCCAGTGTGCCGAGTGTCACGTCCACCCCGGCGGCGCGGAGCCGCTCCAGGCCACCGGCGGCGATCGGGTTCGGGTCGGTGACCGCGGCGTGCACCCGGACGATCCCGGCGTCGAGCAGTGCGTCGACACACGGCGGGGTGCGCCCGTGGTGGTTGCACGGTTCGAGGGTGACGACCGCGGTGCCGCCGACGGCCCGCTCCCCCGCCGCGGCCAGCGCCGTCCGCTCGGCGTGCGGTCCGCCGGGCGGTGCGGTGGCGCCGGTGCCGACCACGGTCCCGGCGCGGTCCAGCACGACGCAGCCGACCGCCGGGTTCGGGCTGGTGCTGCCGTGCACCCGGTCGGACGCGGCCAGCGCGCGGCGCATGGCGTCCGTGACGCCGACCGACGTCTCGTACGGTGCGGGGCTCGCGGTGCTCACCCGGCCGGTCCGCCTCAGCCGGCCCAGCGGTGCGGGTTCGTGCGGCGCACGCTGTCGCGCAGAGCCGCGACCGCACGCCCCGGGTCGTCGGCGCCGTAGACCGCCGAGCCCGCGACGAAGCAGTCGACACCGGCCTCGGCGGCCTGCTCGATCGTGTCGGCGTTGATCCCGCCGTCGATCTCGACGAGCAGCCGCAGGTGCCCGGTGTCGACGAGCCGGCGGGCGGCGCGGACCTTCTCCAGCACCTCGGGGATGAAGCTCTGCCCGCCGAATCCGGGCTCGACGCTCATCACCAGCAGGGTGTCGTAGTGCCGCAGCACCTCGACGTAGGGCTCCAGCGGGGTACCCGGCTTGATCGACAGCCCGGCGAGCGATCCCGCGGCACGCAGGTTCTTCGCGAGCATCACCGGGTCGCGGGCGGCCTCGACGTGCACCGTCACGTTCCGCGCGCCCGCCTCGGCGTAGCCCGGGGCCCAGCGGTCCGGGTCCTCGATCATGAGGTGGCAGTCCAGCGGGATGCCGGTGGCCGCACCGAGGCTCTGCACGACCGGCAGGCCGAGCGTCAGGTTCGGCACGAAGTGCGCGTCCATCACGTCGACGTGCAGCCAGTCGGCGCCCGGTTCGTCGCCACGGGGCCCGACGGCGGCGGCCTCGTCGGCGAGCCGCGCGAAGTCCGCCGACAGGATGCTGGGCGCGATCATCGGGTGCACGCCCGCAGGCTATCCCTGCCCGCCACGGCGTCCGGCACCCCCGTGCGAGGGAGGGATCACATCCCGCACGGGGGAGGCCGGATCAGCCGGCCGGGCGGCGCAGCAGTGCCAGGAACATCGCGTCGGTCCCGTGCCGGTGCGGCCACAGCTGCACCGTGGGCCCGTCGCCCAGCTCCGGCATGCCGTCGGGCAGGGCGGCCCGGGCGTCCAGCTGTTCGACCGGGCCGGCCGGGCCGGGGCGGTCCGCCCGCCCGACGATCCGCCCGACCACGCCCGCGGTCTCCGACACGTGCGGGGAGCAGGTCACGTAGCCGACGACGCCGCCGGGGCGGACCAGCCGCAGCGCCGCGACGAGCAGCTCGCGCTGCAGCCGGGTGAGCGCGGCGGTGTCCTCGGGGCGGCGGCGCCAGCGTGCCTCGGGGCGGCGGCGCAGGGCACCGAGGCCGGTGCACGGGGCGTCGACCAGGACCCGGTCGAACGCGCCCTCGGGCAGCCCGGACTCCCGGCCGTCGGCGACGTGCACCGTCACCGGCAGGTCCGAGGTCAGCTTCCGGACGAGATCGGCCCGGCGTTCGGCGGACTCGACCGCGTCGAGGGTTCCGCCGAGCGCGCTGACCAGGCCACCGAGCAGGGCGGCCTTTCCGCCGGGGCCGGCGCACAGGTCCAGCCAGCGGCCGGTGTCCTCGCCGACCAGCTCGGCCCGCGCGAGCGCCGCCGCGACGAGCTGGCTGCCCTCGTCCTGCACGACGGCCAGCCCCTCGGCGACGGCGTCGAGCTCACCGATCTCGCCGCTGCCGGGCTCCAGGTGCACCCCGTACGGCGACCACGGGGCCTCGTCACCGCCGGTCGCGAGCGCCAGCTCCTCCGCGGAGATCTCACCCGGCCGGGCCAGCAGGTGCACCCGTGGCCGGGTGTCGTCGGCGGCCAGCGCCGCGGTCAGTCCCTCGCCGGTGTCACCGAGCGCGTCGGCGAAGGCCTGGGCGATCCAGCGCGGGTGCGCGTGCCGCAGCGCGGCCGAACCGACCGGGTCCTCGGCCGCGTCCGGGGCGAGCCGGTCCAGCCAGGTCTGCTCGTCGTGCTCACCGATCCGGCGCAGCACCGCGTTGACGAACCCGGCGGACTGCGCGCCGTGCTCGCCACGCACCAGGTCGACGCAGGTGGAGACGGCCGCGTGGGACGGGACCCGGGTGCGCAGCAGCTGGTAGGCGCCCAGCCGCAGCGCATCGAGCAGCGCGTGCTCGATCTTGGCGAGCGGCCGGTCGGTGCACTCGTCGATGATCGCGTCGAGCAGCCCCTGGGCACGCAGGGTGCCGTAGCCCAGCTCGGTGGCGAGTGCGGCATCGCGGTCGCGCAGGCCGTGCCGGCGCAGGATGCCGGGCAGCGCCAGGTTGGCGTAGGCGTCGCGCTCGCGCACCGCGGTCAGCAGGTCGTAGGCCGCCTGGCGGGCCGGATCGCCCGCCGGGGGGCGACCGGAGCCGCTGCGGCCGCGCGGCGGGCCGGCGTTGCGGGGGCCCGCGGAGGGCTCACGACGGCCACCAGGGGCACGGTCGCGGCGCGGGTCACGGCCGGTGTCACGGTCGCGGCGCGGGGCGGAGCCGGAGTCCCGGCGCGGGCCTCCACCCGGCGCACCATCACGCCGCGGTCCGCCACCCGACGGACCTTCGCGGCGCGGGCCTCCACCCGAGGCACCGTCACGCCGCGGGGCACCACCCGACGCACCATCACGGCGCGGGGCACCACCATCACGGCGCGGGCCTCCACCCGAGGCTCCGTCGCGGCGCGGGCCGCCGCTGCCCCGGTCCTGGCGGGCGCCGTCGCGGGGGGCGCGGCCGGAACCCGGTCCGCCACCGGACCGGTCGCCGGTCTCCCGCCGCCCGCGGTCACCGGACCAGCCGGAGCCCGCGCGGTCGTCCCGCCGGGGCCGGTCCCCGCGGTCGCGCCGGTCGTCACGGCCGGGTCGGTCGTCGCCCGCTCGGGTTCCGGGGTCCTGCTCGCTCACGTCGTCTCCTCGGCGGTCGTCCCGCCTCGGCCGGAGGGTTCCGGCCGTCCTCGCTCGTCATCGGTGCCCGCCACCGGATTGCCCGGTGTCCGGCGGGTCAGCTCAGGTGTTCGCCCGGCTCGATCCGGGCGCCCCGGGCCCAGTCCGGCGCCGCCATCAGGCGTTTGCCCTTCGGCTTCACCTCGCCCAGCTCGACCGGGACGGTGGCGGTGCCGGCCAGCACCCGCCGGCGCTCCACGAGCAGCTCGCCCGGGGCGAGCTCCACCTCACCGGTGCGCAGCGGGGTCACCGGGCCGACACCGAGCCGCTCGCCACGGAACTCGTACCACGCACCCGGCTCCGGGGTGACCGACCGGATCAGCCGGTCGATCGCCGTGGCGGGTACCGCCACCGGCACCCGGGCGTCGGCGGTGGTGACCTTCGGGGCGAACGTGACGCCGTCCGGCGGCTGCGGCACGGCCACCACGGTGCCGTCCTCGATGCCGTCGAGGGTGGCCGCGAGCAGCTTCGCGCCGGACTCGGCGAGCCTGCCCAGCAGCGTCCCCGCCGTGTCGGTGGGGCCTACGGTCTCGGTGACGACACCGAAGGTCGGGCCGGTGTCCATGCCCTCCTCCAGCCGGAAGGTCGTCGCACCGGTCACGTCGTCGCCGTGCCGGATCGCCGACTGCACCGGCGCCGCCCCGCGCCAGGCCGGCAGCAACGAGAAGTGCAGGTTCACCCAGCCGTTGGCGGGAACGTCGAGCACCGGGCGCGGCAGCAGCGCCCCGTAGGCGACGACCGGTGCGCAGTCCGGGGCCAGCTCGCGCAGCGCCTCGAGGAAGTCCGGCTCGGACGGGCGGGCCGGGGTGAGCACCGGGATGCCCGCGGAATCGGCGAGCTCCCCCACCGGTGACCGGGTGAGCCTGCGGCCACGGCCGGACGGCGCGTCCGGACGGGTCAGCACGGCGACCACCTCGTGCCGCGGCGAGTCGAGCAGCGCCCGCAGCGCCGGGACGGCCGGGGCCGGCGTACCGGCGAAGAGCAGCCTCATCGGGCCTTGCCGAACAGTGGATGCGGGCTGACCTGCACCGTCGGTGCCGGCTCGCCGAACCATTCGGCCTCGCGGATCTCCCGCATGGCCTGCTTGCGGGTCTCGGCGTCGAGCCGGTCGACGAACAGCACCCCGTCGAGGTGATCGGTCTCGTGCTGGATGCACCGCGCCAGCATCTCGGATCCCTCGATGACCAGCGGCTCGCCGTGCATGTCCCAGCCACGGGCGACGACGGTCAGCTTGCGCCGGCAGTCCCAGCCGAAGCCCGGGATCGACAGGCAACCCTCCATGCCGATCTGGTCCTCGTCACCGACCGCCTCCCAGGTGGGGTTGATCAGGTGCCCGGTGAAGCCGTCGCAGTCGTAGACGAACACCCGCTTGCCGACGCCGATCTGCGGCGCGGCCAGGCCGGCGCCGCCCTCGTCGTGCATCGTGTCGGCGAGATCGGTGACCAGTTTGCGCAGCTCCGCGTCGAAGTCCGTCACCTCGGTGGCGCGGGTGCGGAGCACGGGGTCTCCGAACAGCCGGACGGGCTGGATGGGCACGGTTCTCCTCGCGGACGTTCGGTGGCGGGGGTGAGTGGCCGATTGTGCCATTCGGCCCGGGCGGGGTTACTCGATCTCCCCCGGATCCATCCGCACCCGCACGGCGTCGGCCGCCTTGCGTGCGGTGCGCAGCGCCTGCGCGTCGTGCAGCGCGGCCGCGAGCCGGCGCCCGGCACCGCGGGGTACCCGCAGCAGTGCGCGCTCCCGGATCTCGTCCCGGTCCACACCCCGCCCCGGACGCTCCGGCGGATCGATCTCCACCGGCCCGAGCAGCTCGACGCCCTCGGGCGGGTCCCGGTCGGCGTCGAGCACCGCATCACAGATCTCGGCGACGGCGGCGGGCGAACCCTCGACGGCGGCCATCCGGACCGCGGGCGGAAAGCCCACATCGGTGCGTTCGGCCAGCTCGACCTCGGCGTGCCCGGCCGGGTCCCAGCGGACCAGTGCCTGCACGGTCGGGATGCCGGAATCGGCGACGACCACCACCCGTCCGCCGTCGGTGTGCGGGACGACCCCCGCCGCGGCGGCGAACCAGCGCCGCAGCGTCTCCTCGGCGACCCGCAGGTCCGGCCGGGCCAGCATCGCCTCGCCGTCCAGCAGCAGCGCGGCGCCGTAGCCGCCCTCGGCGACCGGCTCGGCGCCCGGCGTGGCGACGACCAGTGACGGCCCGCCCGGGACGTCGTCGAGGATCGCCGATCCCCCGCCGGAGGTCCGCACCGTGATCCCGGCGAACGCCCGGCCCAGCTCCTCCGCCGTCCGGCCGGCACCGACCACCCCGGCGCGCAGCCTGCGGGACGCGCAGTTGCCGCACCGGTAGCCGGGCTCGACCCGCCCGCACCAGCGGCACGCGGGCAGTCCGGCGGCGGCGTCCGGGCCACCGGCGCCGGGGCGGGGCAGCCCGAGTGGCCCCGCGCAGTGCCGGCAGCGGGCAGCCTCCCGGCAGGACGCGCACGCCAGGAACGGCAGGTATCCCGACCGCGGCACCTGGACCAGCACCGGACGCCCGGCCTTCAGCGCCGCGCGGGCCGCCTCGAACGCCACTCCCGGGACCCGGGCGGCGCGGGCCGCCGGGTCGCGCACCAACTGGGTGTCGCTCTCCCCGATCGCCGTGACCCGCGGTGCGCGGGCCCGCACGGTCGCCCGGTCGCCGAGCACCGCCAGCGCCCAGCCGGACGCCACCAGCAGCTGGGCCTCCGCGGTGCGGGTGAACCCGGCGACCAGCACGGCGGCGCCCTCCCGGTGCGCGCGCAGCACCAGCACGTCGCGGACCTGCGGGTACGGGGCGCGCGGCTCGGAGTGCGAGTCGTCGCCGTCGTCCCAGACGGCGAGCAGCCCGAGCTCGCCGAGCGGGGCGAACGCGGCCGACCTGGTCCCGACGACCACCCGGACGTCGCCCCGCCGCACCGCCAGCCACCTGCGGTAGCGCTCGGCCGGGCCCAGGTCCGCGGTGAGCGCGACGACCGCATCGGCACCGACCAGCGCGGCGCAGGCCGTGTGCAGCCGGTCGACGTCGCGCTGATCGGGGACGACGAGCAGCGCGGAACGGCCGGCCGCCCGGGTCGCGGCGGCGGCCTCGGCGAGGCGCACCGCCCACTGCTCGCCGGGAAGCGGCTGCCAGACCGCGTGCGCCGCGCGGCCTCCGGCGAGCGCATCGAGCAGCGCCCCGCCGCGCGGGTACGCCGCCCATCCGGCGCGGTCGGGCTCCGCCGGCTCGGCGACGGTGCGGGCCCGCGGGGTCTCCGACTCGACCCGGGCGTGCCGGGCGGGCACGGCGAGCCGCAGCACGTCGGCCAGCACCCCGGCGTAGCGGTCGGCCACGGCGCGGGCGAGCCCGGCGACCTCCGGGGACAGCACCGGCTCGGCGGAGACCACCTTGTCCACCCAGGCGAGTTTCCCGCCGTGCCCGGACGAGTCGGCGCGTTCGAGCAGGTAGCCGTCGACCATCCGGCCGGCGAACCGGACCCGCACCCGGACGCCGGGCACGGCGACGTTGTCCAGGTGGGTCGGCACCCGGTAGTCGAAGGGCCGGTCCAGGTGCGGCAGCGGGACGTCGACGACGATCCGGGCCACCGGCAGCGTCCCGGCCTGCTGCCACTCGCCACGGTTGCGCGCGGGGCGCCGGGCGCGCGCCGGCCCGGCGGTTCGTGCGGTCGCGGGAGAGCTCACGGCCAGGGGTCTACCAGACGGGCCCGACGCCTTCACCGGCTGGACACCGGGACGCTCCCGAGGACACCTGCGCGCGGCGCGGACGGACACCGACACGCCCGTGGCCGGGCCCGCGCGATGCGGGCCCGGCCACGGGAGAGTGCGGTGCGGTCAGGCTCCGACGGCCGACTTCAGCGCGTCGGCGCGGGAGGTGTCCTCCCACGGGAGCTCGACGTCGGTACGGCCGAAGTGGCCGTACGCGGCGGTCGGGGTGTAGATCGGGCGGAGCAGCTTCAGGTCCCGGATGATCGCGGCCGGGCGCAGGTCGAAGACCTCCTCGATGGCTGCCTGGATCTTCGCCGGGTCGACGTTCTCGGTGCCGAACGTCTCGACGAACAGGCCGACCGGGGCCGCCTTGCCGATCGCGTAAGCGACCTGGACCTCGATCCGGCCGGCGAGCCCGGCGGCGACGGCGTTCTTGGCGACCCAGCGCATCGCGTACGCGGCGGAGCGGTCGACCTTCGACGGGTCCTTGCCGGAGAAGGCGCCGCCGCCGTGACGGGCCATGCCGCCGTAGGTGTCGACGATGATCTTCCGGCCGGTCAGGCCCGCGTCACCCATCGGTCCGCCCAGCACGAAACGGCCGGTCGGGTTGACCAGCAGCCGCGGCTCGGACGGGTCCCAGCCGAGCGCCTCGACCTCGGGGGTCACGACGTGCTTGAGGATGTCCGGGGCGAGCATGCCGTCGAGGTCGACGTCCGCGGCGTGCTGTGAGGACAGCACGACGGTGTCGAGCCGGGCCGGCTTGTCACCCTCGTAGTCGATGGTGACCTGGGTCTTTCCGTCGGCGCGCAGGTAGGGCAGCGTGCCGTTCTTCCGGACCTCGGTCAGCCGGCGGGCGAGCCGGTGCGCCAGCGCGATCGGGAGCGGCATGAGCTCCGGGGTGTCCTCGCAGGCGTAGCCGAACATCAGGCCCTGGTCGCCTGCGCCCTGCTTGGCGATCTCGTCCTCGGCGGACTCGACGCGCTTCTCGTAGGCGGTGTCGACACCCTGCGCGATGTCCGGGGACTGCGCGCCGATCGCGATGTTCACACCGCAGGAGGTCCCGTCGAAGCCCTTGGCGGACGAGTCGTACCCGATCTCCAGGATGCGGTCCCGCACGAGCTGCGGGATCTCGACGTAGGCATTGGTCGTGACCTCACCGGCGACGTGCACCTGGCCGGTGGTCACCATGGTCTCGACGGCCACCCGGCTGCTCGGGTCTTGCGCGAGCATCGCGTCGAGGATCGTGTCGCTGATCGCGTCACAGATCTTGTCGGGGTGGCCCTCGGTGACCGACTCGCTCGTGAACAGACGACGGCTCGTGTTCGACACGCGCAGATTCTCCATCCCGTTGTGGTGCTGTGGTGATGCTGCCTTCACTCCGGCGCAGCCGGCCTTGCGCGGCCGCGCTCGTCCGGACGCTTCTGAGCTCGGAGCGTCCGCCGGAGACCGACCCTAGTCCAGATCGGGCGACCGTACGGAGATCACAGGACGCAACTGTGTACCCAGAGTGATGTGCGGCAGTTTGTCAGCTACACAGGGTCGCCGGATGGGGTGATTGACGCTCCGTCCGCGAATCGCGCGCGCCCTCACTCGTTGGTCGGAACAGAACCGCCGCACACCATGCGGACGGGCCCACCGATCAGACGAAACGCGACTCCACGACGGTGCTCCACCGTCGTCGGCACGGAGGATGTCCCACGATGAAGCCGAACTCCCGACGGTTCGCCGCCGTCGCCGCTGCACTGGCAGTGGCGGGCGTCACCGCGACCGGTGTGATCGCAGGCACTGCGGCCGCCGCCGGCACCGGAACCTGTACCTCGAGCGTGAACGTGCGCTCGGAGCCCGCCACCGACGCGCCGATCGTGGGTGTGTGTGAGCGCGGCGACACCACGTCGGTCGGCGACGCCCGCAACGGCTTCGTCGAGCTGCCGGAGTACGGCGGCTGGGCGATCGCCGAGTACGTCTCGACGGCGAGCAACTCCTCGCCGCGGACCGGGACGACGACGTCCCCGGCGGACTCCGAGGAGTCCACCCCGCGGTCCTCCGAGCGCTCCACCGCCCCGCGGTCCTCCGAGGACCGCTCGCCGTCGGCGAGCACTCCCTCCGCGAGCAGCCCGGCCACGAGCAGCCCGGCCGCGAGCAGCCCGTCGTCGAGCACCCCGTCGTCGAGCACTCCCCGGTCGGCGTCCGGCAGCCCGGAGGGCAGCACCGAGCCGTCGACCAGCGGCAGCGCGACCCCCTCGGCCACCGACCGCACCGGCGCCACCGATCGGACCGGCAGCGACGACCAGGGCACCGGGGGCACCGACCGGACCTCGACCGCCGACCCGTTCTTCGCCGACGACTGACAGCGCGGTCCCCGACGGGGCCCGCATCCCACCCGGGGTGCGGGCCCCGTCGTCGTTACCCCGGCCGCACAGCCACGCCGGCCGCACGCTTCCCCAGCCGCACAGCTCCGCCGGCCACACACCCGATGACCGCGCCGCACACCCGTTGCAACAGGTGTGTGGCGTAGCCAGGGGGTGTGCGGCATGGCCAGGGGGTGTGCGGCGTAGCCGACAGGCGGGGCGTGGCCGGCGGGCGCGGCGCCGCAGGCGGGCGCGGCGCGGCCGGGGGGGCGGGGCGTGGCCGGCGGGATGTGCGGTCAGGGCAGGCGCGGGGTGACGGCGTCCCAGATCCGGGAGGCCAGCAGTGCCTTGGAGCCCATCGGCAGCTCCTCCTCGCCGCCGTCGCGGGCGAGCAGCCAGCCGGCGTTGTCGAGGGTCTCGAACGCCTTGCCGTCCCCGACGGCGTTCACGACGAGCAGGTCGCAGCCCTTGCGGGCGAGCTTGGCCCGGCCGTGGTGCAGGACATCGCCGTCGGCGTCCCCGGTCTCCGCGGCGAACCCGACGACGACCTGGCCCGGGCGTGGGCTGTCGTGCACCAGCCCGGCGAGGATGTCCGGGTTCTGCGCCAGCCGCAGCGGGGCCGGCTCATCGCCGCCCCGCTTGATCTTGTCGGCGGCGGTGGCGATCGGCCGGAAGTCGGCGACCGCCGCGGCCATCACGACCACGTCGGCGTCCGCGGCGGCGGCCCGGACGGCGGCCTCCATCGCGGCGGCCGTGCCGGCCGGGACGACGTCGACCGCGGCCGGGGCCGCGAGATCGGCGGTGTGCCCGGCGACCAGGGTGACCCGCGCACCACGCTGGGCGGCGACCCGGGCGAGCGCCCAGCCCTGCCTGCCGGACGAGCGGTTACCCAGGAAGCGGACCGGATCGAGGGCCTCGCGGGTGCCGCCGGCGCTCACCACGACGTGCCGGCCCTCCAGATCGCGGGGCAACGCGTCCGGGCGCTCCAGCAGCAGCGTCGCCAGGTCGGCGATCTCGGCGGGATCGGGCAGCCGGCCCTTGCCGGTGTCCTTACCGGTGAGCCGGCCCGCAGCGGGCTCCAGCACGACGGTGCCGCGCGCACGCAGCAGCGCGACGTTGTCCCGGGTGGCCGGGTGCTCCCACATCTCGGTGTGCATCGCGGGGGCGAGCACCACCGGACATCGGGCGGTCAGCAGCGCCGCGGTCAGCAGGTCGTCCGAGCGGCCGTGCGCGATCCGGGCCATCAGGTCGGCGGTGGCCGGGGCCACCACGACCAGGTCGGCCCGCTGCCCGAGCGCCACGTGCGGGACCTCGTGGACGTCACTGAACACGCCGGTGGCCACCGGGCGCCCGGAGAGTGCCTCGAAGGTGGCGGCGCCGACGAACTGCAGGGCGGACTCGGTGGGGATCACCCGCACCGCGTGACCGGACTCGGTCAGCCTGCGCAGCAGCTCGGCGCTCTTGTAGGCGGCGATCCCGCCCGAGACGCCGAGCAGGACCTCAGGTGCCGTCTCGGGCATCGGTGCGAGCTACTCGCCCTCGGTGTGCTCGAGCATGCCGGACTGGATCTCGCGCATCGCGATCGACAGCGGCTTCTCGCGCGGGCCCGGCTCGACGAGCGGGCCGACGTACTCCAGCAGGCCCTCGCCGAGCTGGGAGTAGTAGTCGTTGATCTGCCGGGCGCGCTTGGCCGCGTAGATGACCAGCGCGTACTTCGAGCTGACCTGGCTGAGCAGGTCGTCGATCGGCGGATAGGTGATGCCCTCGGGGGCGGTGGTGCCGGTAGGCGTGCTCACGTACTCACTCCTGAAGCGAAAGGGAGACCTGGGGGCTCAGACGGCGTCCCGGTCGACCGCCAATGCTACCAACCGGCCGATCACGGCCTGCAGGTCGTCGTTGACGATCACCACGTCGAACTCGTCGCGGGCGCTCATCTCCTCGATGGCGGTGCGCAGCCGGCGCTGTCGCTGCTCGGGCGTGTCGGTGCCGCGGTCGGTCAGCCGGCGGGCCAGCTCCTCCATCGACGGCGGGGCGACGAACACGGTGACGGCCTCGGAAAGCATCTGCTTCACCGAGCGCGCACCCTGCAGATCGACCTCGACGAGCACCGGGCGGCCGGCGTCGAGCGCCTGCTCGACGGGCTCCCGCGGCGTGCCGGAGCGCTGCAGCCCACCGTGCACCTCGGCCCACTCGAGCAGTTCGCCGCGCTCGATCAGCGCGTCGAATCCGGCTCGGTCGACGAAGTGGTAGTCACGGCCGTCCACCTCCTCCGGCCGGGCGGGCCGGGTGGTGGCGGACACACTGAACAGCAGCTCCGGCAGCGCCTCGCGCAGTCCCGCGACCACGCTGCTCTTCCCCACGCCGGACGGGCCGGCCAGGACGAGCAGCCGCCCGCGCAGCGGCCGGTCGGCCGGCTCGGGGACCGCCGACGGCGTACCGGTGGCGGGGGTGGGAGTTCCGGTCACGGGATGCGCCGATCAGCTCGGGTAGCGGTCGAGCAGGGCCTTGCGCTGGCGGTCGCCGAGGCCGCGCAGCCGGCGGCTGGTCGCGATCTCCAGCTCCTCCATGATCTGCTGCGCACGGACCTTGCCGACGTTCGGCAGCGCCTCGAGCAGCGCCGAGACCTTCATCTTGCCGAGCACCTCATCGGTCTCGGCCTGCTTCAGCACCTCCTCGAGGGTGGTGCCGCCGCGCTTGAGACGGTCCTTCAGCTCCGCTCGGGCCCGGCGCGCGGCCGCAGCCTTCTCCAGCGCGGCGGCGCGCTGTTCCTCGGTCAGCTGGGGAAGGGCCACGGTGTTGCCTCCGTACTCTCCGTGTCGAACACGTCGTTCTCGTCGCCGCCGGAGCGGCAGCCGGGCCGTGGTTCACACCGACCCGTCCGGGGGACGTCCCCCGGAGCCGCGATCGAACGTACCCACGACCTCCGGTGGGGCGTCAATGGGGGTCCCACCACCGGTTTCGCCGTCCTCATGGTGATCAACGGCACGCCGGCGGGCGGCGCGCCGAGCGCCGCCGGGCTCGCCCGGTCGGCGGGTCGTCGCACCGGAGGTCCCCGGCGTGGCGTCGCCGGCGCACGCGGGCGCGCCCAGTCGCCGTCCGGCTGCGCCGACGGTCACCGGGCGTGTCGGATCGGCCGGTCGGCGTACACCGACCGGCCGTACACCGACCGGGCCGGTTCGCCCGGTCCGCGCACGTCGTGCTCGGGTCCGGATGTCGCGCAGCAGGTCCGGCGCCGTCGTGCGGCGCTCGGCCGGCCCGTCGGTGAGCTACCGGACGATCAGTGCGATCCGGAAGGTCAGTGCGATCCGGAGAGTCAGTGCGATCCGGCGCGCGCCGAGGTGAGCTCCTCCCCCAGTGCCAGTGCGGCGCCGCGCAGCGCCGCCGGATCGGGGCCCGCGGCCAGCACCGAGCGGGCCGCGGCGGGCAGCACCGGGCCGGACGTCCCGGCGAACCGGGAGACGACGTCGGCGGGGCCCGCTCCCTGCGCCCCGAGCCCCGGCACGAGTACCGGACCGTTCAGCGCAGCCAGGTCGAGTCCGTGCTCACGCGTCCCTCCGACGACGACGCCGACGTCACCGGCGCCCGGCGGGGAGCCGGCGTTGCGGGCGGCTGCGGCGTCGACCACCGACTGCGCGACGCTGCGCCCGTCCAGCGTGGCGAGCTGCACCGACGCCCCCTCCGGGTTGGACGTCCTGGCCAGCACGAACAATCCGCGCCCGGCCTCGGCGGCCGCCACCAGAGCCGGCTCCAGCGAGCCGAAGCCCAGGTAGGGCGACACGGTCAGGGCGTCGGCGCCGAGCAGGGCCCCGATCCGCAGGTAGGCATCGGCGTAGCCGTCCATCGTGGACCCGATGTCGCCCCGCTTCGCGTCCAGCAGGGTGAGCGTGGCGGTCTCCGCGAATCCGGCCAGCAGCCGTTCCAGGACGCCCACCCCCGCCGCGCCGTGGCGCTCGAAGAACGCCGACTGCGGCTTCACGATCGCGACCGCACCGCCGAAGCCCGCCAGGCAGGCGTCGGCGAACCGGGCCAGTCCGTCGGCGTCGTCGGTCAGGCCCCACTGCGCCAGCAGCGCCGGATGCGGGTCGATCCCGGCGCACAGCGGGCCGTGCGCGGACACCGCGCCGGCCAGCCGTGCGCCGAACCCGGTCACGAGCCCGACCGCAGCGCGGCGTGCGCCTGCTGCAGCGAGCGGACGCCCAGCCCGCCGGAGGCGAGCGCCTCGATCCCCTGCACCGCGGCCGCGGCCCCCTGCACGGTGGTGATGCACGGGACACCGCGGGACACCGCGGCGGCCCGGATCTCGTAGCCGTCCACCCGCGGGCCGGGGTTCCCGACCGGGGTGTTCACGATCAGGTCGACCTCGCCGGCCAGGATCGTGTCCACGATGGTCGGCGTGTCCGGCGTCGACCCGGACGAGTGCTTGCGCACCACCGTGACGGTGATCCCGTTGCGGCGCAGCACCTCCGCGGTGCCATCGGTGGCGAGGACCTCGAAGCCCATGTCGGCCAGGCGGCGGATCGGGAACACCATCGCCCGCTTGTCGCGGTCGGCGATGGAGACGAACACCGTGCCCGAGACGGGCAGCGAGCCGTACGCCGCGGCCTGCGACTTCGCAAACGCCGGACCGAACGCCGAGTCGAAGCCCATGACCTCACCGGTGGACTTCATCTCCGGGCCGAGCAGCGGATCGACGCCCTGCCCCGCGGTGTTGCGGAAGCGGTTGAACGGCAGCACCGCCTCCTTCACCGCCACCGGCGAGTCGGCGGGCAGCGCGCCACCGTCGCCGTCGGCCGGCAGCAGCCCCTCGGTGCGCAGCTCGGCGATGGTGGCGCCGAGCATGATCCGGGCGGCCGCCTTGGCCAGCGGGACCGAGGTGGCCTTGGACACGAACGGCACCGTCCGGGACGCCCGCGGGTTGGCCTCCAGCACGTAGAGCACGTCGCCGTGCAGCGCGTACTGCACGTTGAGCAGGCCGCGGACCCCGACGCCGTGCGCGATCCCGGCGGTCGCCTCGCGCACCTTGGCCAGCACCGAGCTGCCCAGGGTGATCGGCGGAAGCGTGCACGAGGAGTCCCCGGAGTGCACCCCGGCCTCCTCGATGTGCTCCATCACGCCGCCGAGGTAGACCTCCTCGCCGTCGCAGAGCGCGTCGACGTCGATCTCGATGGCGTCGTCGAGGAACCGGTCGACGAGCACCGGCCGGTCCGGCGAGATCGTGGTGGCGCGGGCGATGTAGCCGGCCAGCGTCGCCTCGTCGTAGACGATCTCCATCCCGCGCCCGCCGAGCACGTACGACGGCCGTACCAGCACCGGGTAGCCGATCCGCGACGCGATCTCCCGGGCCCCCTCGAAGCTGGTGGCCATGCCGAACTCCGGCGCCGGCAGGCCTGCCTTGCGCAGCACCTCGCCAAACGCGCCGCGGTCCTCGGCGAGGTCGATCGCCGCCGCGGAGGTCCCGACGACCGGCACCCCGGCCTCGGTGAGCCGCTGGGCAAGACCCAGCGGGGTCTGCCCGCCGAGCTGCACGATCACGCCGGCGACCGTGCCGGACTCCTGCTCGGCGTGCACGACCTCCAGCACGTCCTCGAAGGTCAGCGGCTCGAAGTACAGGCGGTCGGCGGTGTCGTAGTCGGTGGACACCGTCTCCGGGTTGCAGTTGACCATGACGGTCTCGAACCCGGCCGCGCGCAGCGCCATCACGGCGTGCACGCAGGAGTAGTCGAACTCGATGCCCTGCCCGATCCGGTTCGGCCCGGAGCCGAGGATCAGCACCTTCGGCTTCTCGGTCTGCGCGGCGATCTCCGACTCCGCGGACGGGTCGGTCTCGTAGGCCGAGTAGTGGTACGGGGTCTTCGCCGCGAACTCGGCCGCGCAGGTGTCGACGGTCTTGTAGACCGGCCGGATCCCGAGCCGGTGCCGCAGCGAGCGGACGCCGTCCTCGCCGGCGAACTCCGGCCGCACGGCGGCGAGCTGACGGTCGGACAGGCCGTGCCGCTTGGCCCGGCGCAGCAGCGTGCCGTCGAGAACCGGGGCGGCCTCGATCTCGGCACGCAGCTCGCCCAGCATCGCGATCTGGTCGACGAACCAGGGATCGATCCCGGAGTTCTTCGCCACGTCGGTCACGCTCTGCCCGGACCGCAGCGCCCGCTCCAGCTCGTATATCCGGCCGTCCACCGGGACGGTGTACTCCGGCTCGCCGTCCGGGTCGGGTGCGGTCCAGAAGCCTGCCCTGGCGCGCTCCATCGAGCGCATCGCCTTGCCCAGCGCCTCCGGGAACGACCGGCCCAGCGCCATCGCCTCGCCGACCGACTTCATCGTCGTGGTCAGCTCCGGGTCGGCGCCCGGGAACTTCTCGAACGCGAACCGCGGGATCTTCACCGCCACGTAGTCCAGCGTCGGCTCGAACGCGGCGATGGTCTCGCCGGTGATGTCGTTGCGGATCTCGTCGAGCGTGTAGCCGACCGCGAGCCGGGCGGCGATCTTCGCGATCGGGAAGCCGGTGGCCTTCGAGGCGAGCGCGCTCGACCGGGAGACCCGCGGGTTCATCTCGATCACCACGAGCCGGCCGGTCTCGGGGTGCACCGCGAACTGGATGTTGCAGCCGCCGGTGTCGACGCCGACCGCACGCAGCACCGCGATCCCGACGTCGCGCATGTGCTGGTACTCGCGGTCGGTCAGGGTCATCGCCGGCGCGACGGTGATCGAGTCGCCGGTGTGCACGCCCATCGGGTCGAGGTTCTCGATCGAGCAGACGACGACCACGTTGTCGCGGTGGTCGCGCATCAGCTCGAGCTCGTACTCCTTCCAGCCGAGCACGGACTCCTCGATCAGCACCTCGGTGACCGGGGACGCCGCCAGCCCGGCCCCGGCCAGCCGCTCCAGCTCGTCGGCGGAGTGCGCCAGGCCCGAACCGAGCCCGCCCATCGTGAACGACGGCCGGATGACCACCGGCAGGCCGAGCTCGGCGGCGGCCTCGCGGACCTCCTCCATCGAGTGGCAGACCTTCGAGCGCGGCACGTCGCCACCGATCGCGGTGACGATGTCCTTGAACTTCAGCCGGTCCTCGCCGCGCTGGATCGCCTCGACGTCGGCGCCGATCAGCTCGACGCCGTAGCGCTCCAGCACCCCGTTCTCGTGCAGTGCGATCGCGGTGTTCAGCGCGGTCTGCCCGCCGAGCGTGGCCAGGATCGCGTCCGGCCGCTCCGCGGCGATGACCTTCTCGACGAACTCCGGGGTGATCGGCTCGACGTAGGTGGCGTCGGCGAACTCCGGGTCGGTCATGATCGTCGCCGGGTTCGAGTTGACCAGCGAGACGCGGATCCCCTCGGCCTGCAGCACGCGGCACGCCTGGGTGCCCGAGTAGTCGAACTCGCAGGCCTGGCCGATCACGATCGGCCCGGAGCCGATCACCATCACGTGGTTGATGTCGTCGCGGCGGGGCATCAGTTCTCCTCCTGCCGGGCCTGCTCGGCGTCGGCGCTTCCGGCCGGGGGTGGTGGCCAGGGGCGGTCGTCGACCGGGCCGGCTCGGCCGGTCACCGGGTCGGCACGGCGCTCGGCGGCTCCGGGCGCCCCGCCCTCACGGCGCAGCGCGTTCTCGATGTCGGAGAACGGCGCGGTCAGCGGGTCCGGGGTACCGGGACCCGGGACGGTGGGCAGCCTGCTGGTCGGCGGCTCGGCGGCCGAACCGGACGCCGGGGCGCCGCCGGGCGGGGTGACCGGCAGCCGGGTGGTCGGTGCGGGATCGTCGGCCGGAGCCTGGGCCCGGTCGGCGCCGGGGTGCTGCCCGGCCGCAGGGGCGGGGCCGGGGCCTGCCGAGCGGTCCGGGTTGAGGTCGACCGAGGGGCCCGCCGTCGCCGACGGCGGTGCCGCGGGGGACGGCTGGGCGGCCGGTGCCGGTGCCTGCGGAACGGCGGGCGGTGCCCCGCCGTCGCTCCCACCACGCCGGTCGCCGCCGGCCGGGTCGCCGCCGTCGGCCGGGCCGTGGCCGGTCGCCGCGTCAGTGCCGCTGCCGTCGGTCGCGGTGTCCTCACCCGTCTCCGGGAACTCCTCGGGCTCCGGGTACGGCACCGGCTCGGCGCCGTCCGGGCGGCGCGCGGCCACACCGGCGTAGCCGACCGGGTTGTCCGTCATCAGCTGGGCGAACCGGTCGAACAGGTCGGCGGCGTCGTGCGGGCCTGCCGCGGCCTCCGGGTGGTACTGCACCGAGAACGCCGGGAAGTCGATCCCGGCCATGCCCTCCACGCAGCCGTCGTTCGGGCAGGTGTGGGTGATCACGGCGCGGCCGTAGGGGGTGTCGAACTCCTCGCCCGCCTCCCCCGCGACGGCGAACCCGTGGTTCTGCGAGGTGATCGCGACCCGGCCGGTGGCGTGCTCGATCACCGGGATGTTGATGCCGCGGTGGCCGTAGCGCAGCTTGTAGGTGTCCCGGCCGAGCGCGCGGCCGAGGATCTGGTTGCCGAAGCAGATCCCGAACAGCGGGATGCGGCGCTCCAGCACCTGCCGGGTGAGCGCGACCGGGCCGTCGGCGGTTGCCGGGTCGCCGGGGCCGTTGGCCACGAAGAACCCGTCCGGGCGCAGCGACTCGATCTCCTCGACCGTGCTGGACGCGGGCAGCACGTGCACCTCGATACCGCGGGCCGCCATCATCCGCGGGGTGTTGTACTTGATCCCGACGTCCAGCGCCGCGACGACGAACCGGCGCTCCCCCACCGCGGGCACCACGTAGGTCTCGGCGGTGGTGACGGCACCGTAGAGGTCGGCGCCCTCCATCTGCGGGCTCTGCCGGACCCGCTCGACGAGCTCGGGATCCTCGGCCAGCGCAGCACCGGAGAAGACCCCGGCGCGCATCGCGCCCCGCTCACGCAGGTGCCGCACGGCGGCCCGGGTGTCGATGCCGGCGATCCCGACGACGCCCTGCGCCCGCAGTGCGTCCTCCAGCGACCCGGTGGCCCGCCAGTTCGACGGCCGCCGGGACGGGTCGCGGACCACGTAGCCCGCGACCTGGATCCGGGCCGACTCGTCGTCCTCGTCGTTCCAGCCGGTGTTGCCGATCTGCGGCGCCGTCTGCAGCACGATCTGACGGTGGTACGACGGGTCCGTCAGGGTCTCCTGGTAGCCGGTCATCCCGGTGGTGAACACGGCCTCGCCGAGGCTCTGGCCGGTCGCACCGTAGGACTCGCCGCGGAAGATCCGCCCGTCCTCGAGGACCAGCAGTGCCGTGCCGTCCCCGTCCCGTGTGCTCCGTGCGCTGCCCGTGCTCGTCATGCCTGAACCTTCCCGTCCCGCGCGGTGATCCGGCCACGCAGAACCGTCGCGACCACCGCACCGGGCAGTCGCATTCCCTCGTACGGCGTGTTCGCCGCCTTGCTCGCCAGGTTCGCGCCGCGCACCGTCCAGACCGCGTCCGGGTCGACGAGCGCGAACGTCGCCGGCTCGCCCTCGGCGATCGGCCTGCCCTGGTCGGCGAGCCTGCCGATCTCGGCCGGACGCTCGGAGAGCACCCGCGCGACGCCGTACCAGTCCAGCAGACCCGGCTCGACCATCGTCTCGATCAGCACCGACAGCGCCGTCTGCAGGCCCAGCATTCCCGGCTTGGCGGCCTGCCACTCGGTGTCCTTGTACTGCGCGGCGTGCGGCGCGTGGTCGGTGGCGACGACGTCGATCACGCCCTCGGCCAGTGCCTCGCGCATCGCGCGGGTGTCGTCGGCGGTGCGCAGCGGCGGATTCACCTTGTTCACCGGGTCGTAGCCGGTCAACCGGCCGTCGGTGAGCAGCAGGTGGTGCGGCGTCACCTCGGCCGACACCTGCACACCCTGGGCCTTCGCGGCGCGCAGCACCTCGATGGTGCGGGCGGTCGAGATGTGGCACACGTGCAGCCGGGCGCGGGCCTCCCTGGCCAGCGCGCAGTCCCGGGCGACGATCGTCTCCTCGGCCGTCGCGGGCCAGCCGGTCAGGCCCAGCCGGGCCGCGACCGCACCCTCGTGCGCCTGCGCTCCCGCGGTGAGCCGGTGGTCCTCGGCGTGCTGGGCGACGACCGCGTCGAGTGCCGAGGCGTACTCCAGCGCGCGGCGCATGATCAGCGGGTCGTTCACGCAGCGGCCGTCGTCGGAGAACATCCGGACCGCGGCCCGGGAGTTCGCCATCGTGCCCAGCTCGGCGAGCCGCTCACCGCCGAGCCCGACGGTGACCGCACCGACCGGGTGCACGTCGACCAGGCCGATCTCGGCGCCGCGCCGCCACACGTGCTCGACGACGACGTCGGAGTCGGCGACCGGGTCGGTGTTCGGCATCGCGAACACCGCGGTGAACCCGCCCAGTGCCGCCGCGTGGCTGCCCGTCTCGATCGTCTCGGACTCCTCGCCGCCTGGCTCGCGCAGGTGCACGTGCAGGTCGACGAAGCCGGGCAGCAGTACGGCGCCGCCGGCGTCGAGCACCTCGACGCCATCGGGTGCGCTCCGGCCGGTCCCGATCGTCGTGACGACGCCGTCGGTGATCAGCAGATCGGTCGGGTCGCCGCCGTAGGGCCGGGCGTTGGTGATCAGGAGGTCGGTCATGCTGTTCACTCCGGTGCTCCGGCGAGAAGGTGGTAGAGGACGGCCATCCGGACGTGCACGCCGTTGCGCACCTGGGCCAGGACGGCGGAGTTCGGCGCGTCGGCGACCGCGGGGGCGATCTCCATGCCGCGCACCATCGGGCCGGGGTGCAGCACCACGGCGTGGTCGGGGAGCAGTGCGGCGCGGTCGGCAGAGAGCCCGTAGCCGACCGCGTACTCACGGGCGGACGGGAAGAACCCGCCGTGCATCCGCTCGGCCTGCACCCGCAGCATCATCACCGCGTCGGCCGCGGGCAGCTCGGCGTCGAGGCTGTGCGAGACCCGGCACGGCCACTGCTCGACACCGGCGGGCAGCAGCGTCGGCGGCGCCACCAGCACCACCTCGGCGCCCAGCGTCGCCAGCAGCAGCACGTTGGAGCGGGCCACCCGGGAGTGCAGGACGTCGCCGACGATCGCGATCCGCCGCCCGGCGATCCCGCCGAGCCGGTCCCGCAGGGTCGCCGCGTCGAGCAGCGCCTGGGTGGGGTGCTCGTGCGTGCCGTCACCGGCGTTCACGATCGCGGTCGGGGTGCCGGTCGCCTCCCGCGCCGCGTCCACCCAGTGCGCCAGCCGATGCGCCGCACCGGATGCCGGGTGCCGGACGATCACGCAGTCGGCGCCCATCGAGGACAGCGTCAGCGCGGTGTCGCGCAACGACTCCCCCTTCGACACCGACGACCCGGAGGCGGAGACGTTCACCGTGTCCGCGCTCATCCACTTGCCGGCGATCTCGAACGACACCCGGGTGCGGGTGGAGTTCTCGTAGAACATCGTGATCACCGTGCGGCCGCGCAGCGTCGGCAGCTTGCGGACCTCGCGCCCGAGCAGCGCCTGGCGCAGCCGGTCGGCGGTGTCGAGCAGTGCCGTCGCCTCGCTGGCGTCGAGATCGGCGACCGAGAGCAGGTGCCTCACGCGGTCTCCTCCTGGGTGATCCAGACTCCGTCGTGGGCGTCGATCTCGGTGAGCGAGAGCAGGATCTGCTCGGACCGCGACGTCGGGACGTTCTTCCCGACGTAGTCGGCGCGGATCGGCAGCTCCCGGTGCCCGCGGTCGACCAGGACGGCGAGCTGGACGATCCGCGGCCTGCCCTCGTCGCGCAGCGCGTCCAACGCGGCCCGGGTGGTCCGGCCCGACATCAGCACGTCGTCGACGAGCACGACCAGCTTGTCGTCCACCCCGCCCTCGGGGACGGCGGTGGACTCCAGCGCGCGGGCCGGGCCACGGCGCAGGTCGTCGCGGTAGAGGGTGGCGTCCACCGACCCGACCGCCGGTGCGACGCCGGCGAACTCGGTGATCGCCTGGGCCAGCCGATGTGCCAGATGGACGCCGCGGGTCGGGACGCCCAGCAGGACGAGATCGTCCGGGCGATCGGGACCGAAGGCGGTCTTCTCGATGATCTGGTGCGCGATGCGCGCGATGGTGCGGGTGACGTCGGCGGCGCTGAGCAGTTCCCGGCCGGGATCCTGCGCACCGACGTCCCCGCGGCGGTTCTGCGCCACGAGGAGTGCTCCTTCCCCGCCTCACCGGACGGGTCTTAAAGGACGGTCTTGCCGCAGACAACCTAGCAACCGGCCCGGCCGGTCCGCGGCCCGGCCGCAGCGGGTCACAAGGCGACCCCGGCCACACCACGACACCCGATCGAGGTCACGGTCCGGTGACGATGCGCAGTGACGGTCGCGATCCGCAACGGTCGTCCAGGCGTACCCGATTCCGCCCATGCGGACTCCCGAGTGGTGTGGTCCACCCATGCCCCCGGCACCCACCGCTACCGCTGACGAGGGACACGGACTGCCCCGTTCGTGTGGGAAACCGCTCGTCAACCCCCCGAGCAGGGGGTCGAACTTGACCGCGCCGGACCGGACCCGGAAGATTACTCTCCGTATCAAACAGTGAACGTGCAGCAGTGTTGCGGGGCGCGTGACGGACGCGGATCCGGACTTGCCGGCGCGGCACCGTACTCACCGCCCCGGCCGGGCACCACCCACAGAGGCGACGGCGGGGAGGGTTCGGTGCACCGCCGGTGACCGGCCCGTCCGCCGCCAGCACGCCACCGTCAGGAACGAGGGGATCGATGGGCGACTACGCCAAGGCGCTCGGGGGGAAGCTCCGGGCGATCAGGCAGCAGCAGGGGTTGTCGCTGCACGGCGTCGAGCAGAAGTCGGGCGGCCGCTGGAAGGCGGTCGTCGTGGGCTCCTACGAGCGCGGCGACCGTGCGGTCACCGTGCAGAAGCTGGCCGAGCTGGCCGACTTCTACGGGGTGCCGGTGGCCGAGCTCCTCCCCGAGGGGCGCATCCCGTCCGGCAGCGAACCCGCCACCAAGATCGTGATCAACCTGGAGCGGCTGCAACAACTGCCCGCGGACAAGGTGGGCCCGCTGGCCCGCTACGCGGCGGCCATCCAGAGCCAGCGCGGCGACTACAACGGCAAGGTTCTCTCGATCCGCGCCGAGGACCTGCGCTCGCTGGCGATCATCTATGACATGTCCCCCGGTGAGCTGACCGACCAGCTCATCGAGTGGGGTGTGCTACCTCCCGAAGCCCGCCCGGGTACCCAGGTGGGATGATCGGGTCCGCACCGGACGCGCCCCAGGGGAAGGGTGGCGCGCCCGGTGTACGGCCCGGCGGTGGCGGCCGGGGGTCTCAGCACAGTCCCCCCGGCCGTCACCGCCCGGTTCACGCCCGGTCGAGCGCCAGCACGTCGATCTCGACGAGGATGTCCATCAGCTCGAAGCCGACAGCAGACCCACAGCGGCCTGCCGGGGGCCGGTGAGCTGCACGCGCACCCGGTTCCACAATGTCGCGGCAGGCCTGGGCTGAGGCCGGCCGCGGTCTACAGCGTGGCGCGCAGGTGCTCGGCGATGTCCGAGATCTGGCCGAGCACACCGTTGACGTAGCGCGGCGAGTCGTCGGTGGACAGCGTCCTGGCCAGCTCCACCGCCTCGGTGATCGCCACCGGGTCGTCGACGTCGTCCACCCACAGCAGCTCGTACACGCCGATCCGCAGCAGCCCGCGGTCGACGGCGGGCATCCGGTCGACGCTCCAGCCCTCGGCGTGCTCGGCGATCAGCTGGTCGATCCGCTCCAGGTGGGTGGCGACGCCCTCCACCAGCTTCCCGGCGTACTCCTGCACCGGCGGGGCGTCGTCGGTCTGCCGACGCGCGGCGAGCACCGTCAGCGGTGCCTCCTCGCGCGCCTCGGACTCGAACAGGATGTCCAGGGCCCGTTTGCGGGCCTTGGTCCGTGCGCGCACCTCAGCTCACGCGGCCGAGGTAACGGCCGTCCCGCGTGTCGACCTTGACCCGGGTGCCGCTCTCCAGGAACAGCGGCACCTGGATCTCGGCACCGGTCTCCAGGGTGGCCGGCTTGGTACCGCCGGTCGAGCGGTCGCCCTGCAGACCCGGGTCGGTGTGCGAGATGATCAGCTCCACCGAGGTGGGCAGCTCGATGAACAGCGGCTCCCCCTCGTGCAGCGACACCTGGGCGTTGGCGTTCTCCAGCAGGTACCGGGCGGCGTCGCCGACGGCCTTCTCCGGGATCGGGATCTGGTCGTAGGTGTCGCCGTCCATGAACACGAAGTCCGTGCCGTCGCGGTAGAGGTAGGTCATGTCGCGGCGGTCGACCGTCGCGGTGTCGACCTTCGTGCCCGCGTTGAACGTCTTGTCGACGACCTTGCCGGACATCACGTTCTTCAGGGTGGTACGAACGAACGCACCGCCCTTACCGGGCTTGACGTGCTGGAACGCCGTCACGGTCCACAGCTGGCCCTCGAGGTTCAGCACCAGGCCGTTCTTCAGGTCGTTCGTCGTCGCCACGTGCGCGCTCTCCTGATCGGGTGTCGGGGTCTGGCTGTCGGGCACCGGGCGGCGCGGCACGCCGGTCGAGCGGTGCATCGGGCGCACCGTCCCAGCTGGGCGGTGCGCACCTGACGGAGAACGATACCGGCCGGAGCCACCTGCGAGGATGCCGGGTGGAGCTCGCGGGTGCGCGGGCGGACACGAGGGACGGGGTGCGGAATGACGGTCCGGGTGGTGGTGGCCGACGACCAGGCGGTGGTCCGGGCCGGCCTGCGGACGGTGCTGGCCGCCGCTCCGGACATCGACGTCGTCGGCGAAGCGACCGACGGCGCCGCCGCGGCCGAGCTGGCCGAGTCGCTGCGCCCGGACGTCGTGCTGATGGACGTGCGGATGCCCGGGACCGACGGGATCGAGGGCACCCGGCGGATCCGCGCACTGCGCGACCCGGCCATCCGGGTGCTGGTGGTCACCACTTTCGACCTGGACCGGCACGTCTACGACGCGCTGCGGGCCGGTGCGTCGGGCTTCGTGTTGAAGGACGTCGAGCCGGAGGATCTGCAGGTCGCGGTGCGCACCGTGCACGCGGGGCACGAGCTGTTCGCGCCGTCGGTGACCCGCCGGCTGGTCGGCTCGTTCGTGCCGGCCCCCACGGAGCCGGACGCCGGGCCCGCCGGGGGGCTCACCGAGCGGGAACGCGAGGTGCTCGCCCTGGTCGCGGCAGGACTGTCCAACGCCGAGATCGCCGACCGGCTGGTGCTCGGTGGGACGACGGTGAAGACGCACGTGTCGAACCTGCTCGCCAAGCTGGGCCTGCGGGACCGGGTGCAGCTGGTGGTGTTCGCCTACGAGCACGGCCTGATCGGGAACAACCCGGCCGGGACGGGTGACGCGGGACGTACGGGTGACCCGGGCCGCGGCTGATCCGGCGCCGCTGCCCGGCTCCCGGGCCGGCGACGTGGCGCTGGCGTCGCTGGTGCTGCTGCTCGGCGCCCAGGAGCTCGTCTCGCTGGTCTCCGCGACCGATTCGCTCGTCCGCGGGGTGCTGCCCGGCCCGGCGGCCGTGGTCGTCGTCGTGGGATCGGTGCTCGTCGTGGCACAGGCCGCGACGGTGCTCCTGCGCCGGCAGCGGCCGCAGCAGGCCTACCTGCTGATGGCCGCCCTGATGACCGCGCAGCTCACCCTGGTCGGCGCGATCGGCGTGTTCGGGTGGGGGGTTCTCGCGTTCGCCGTCGCTCGGTCACCCGGCCGGGCCGCCGGCGTGCTGGGCCTCCCGCTGCTGGGTGCGCTGGCGCTTCCGGCACTCGCCCGCGGCTGGGGGCAGCCGACCTCCCAGGAGGTCGGCGAGCAGGTCGGGGCGGTCGTCGGGATGGGGTTCAACGCGGTGCTGCTCGTGCTGATCGGCACGCTCGCCGGACGGTGGACGCGGACCGCGGCCCGGCGGGCCGACGAGCAACTCCGTGCGGCCGGGCGGATCCGGCGGGCGGCGGCGCTGGAGATCGAACGGGCCCGGATCGCCGAGGAGATCGGCAGCGGGGTGCTCGCCGGCCTGCACCGGCTCGTCGACCGGGCGGCCCGGATCGGCGTAACCGGATCCGGGCCCGCGGCCGGCGGCGAGATCGCCGATGCCACCCTGCGGGCGCTGCACGGGCAGGCCAGGGAGGTGCTCGCCGCGATGCGCCGGGTGCTGGGCGTGCTGCGGGCACCCGATGGCCCCGACGCCCCGGCTCCCGTCGAGGACGTGCCGCTCGCTCGCCGGGTGCCGCCGCTGCCGGACCGGGCCGGGCTGGTCACCCTCGGCGCGTTCGTCGCCGTCGCGGCCGCGTTCGCGGCGCTGCCCACCGTGGACGTCGGCGATGACGGTGTCGACCTGATCCTGGGGTTGCTGCGGCTGCCGGTCGCCGATCCACTCGCGGCACTCGTGGTCGGAGCCCAGTTCGCCGCGATCGCCTGGTGGCGGACCGCCCCGGTGCCCGCCCTGCTGGTGTCGGGAGCCGGATCGCTGCTGGCCGGCGGACTCGGCGGGGCCAACCTGTTCGCCGAGATGGGCTGGAGCCTGCTCGTCTGGGGCGCCGCGACCCGCGCGCCGGTGCTCCGCTCGGGGATCGCCACCGTGGTGTCGACCGCGCTGGTGGCGGCCGGGGGGATCCTGTTCGGCACCTGGGAGCGGCTGGGTCCGGCCGGGACGACGACACTGTCGTTCCTCGCCGTCGTGCCGTTGTGGGTCGCCGGGGTGATGGTCGGCAGGCACCGGCGGGCGACCGAGCAGCTGCGCCGGGAGCGGGCCGACGCCGAGGAGCGCGACGCACTCGGCCGGGAACGGCTGCGGGTGGCCCGGGAGCTGCACGACGTGGTCGCGCACCACGTGTCCGCGATCGCGGTGCAGGCGGGCGCGGCCCGGATGGCGGCCGATCCGGCCGTGCGGGCCGGGGCGTTCGAACACATCGCCGAGTCCGGCAGGCGGATCGCCGACGTGCTGCCCGACCTGGCCGGATCCACCCCCGACCCGCACGGGCTGGTGCTCGACCCGCGCGGCGTCGACCGGCTGCTGGCACCGTCCCGGGAGGCCGGGCTGCCGGTGCGCGCCGAGATCGACGGGACACCGGCGGACCCACCGGGCGAGGCCGAGCTGTTCGCCCAGCGGATCGTCACCGAGGCCCTCACCAACGTGCTCCGGCACGCGGGCCGCGCGGCCACCGTGGTGCGGATCGGGCACCGCACCTCGGAGGTGATCGTCGAGGTCACCGACGGTGGGCCGGTCCCGGGGCACCGCACCGAGGACGCCGGGTCCGGGCTGGGGCTGGTCGGCATGCGCGAGCGGGTGGAGCTGCTGGGCGGCGAGCTGTCGGCCGGCTCCGACGGCCCCGGCTGGACGGTGCGTGCCACGCTCCCCCGCGAACCGCTCGTCCTCGCGGACGAGACCGGCGGGACCGCGATCTCGTCCGCGGCGCCGACGCGGGACGACACCCCCGGCCCCTAGCGTCGGAGGCCACCGACACCGGTGGCGGCGAGGGGGACGACGATGACCGACGATACGACTGCACCGGCGAGCACGGCCGCCGGGGCGCAGCCCGGTACCGCCGAGCCGCGGGTCGGTGCCGGCCCGCCCGACCGGCCGTCGCTGGGCTGGACCGAGCTGCTCGTCGGCGCCGTGCTGTACCTGGTGCTGAGCATCGCCGGCGGCGCGCTCCTGTTCGTGGCGGGCGGCGGCATGCCCGCGGCGGTGCCGCTGCTGGCGGTCACCGGTGTCGCCACTTTGGTGGCCGCACTCGCCGTGCTCGCGCTGCGGGTCCGGTGGCTGCCCGCGATCGGGTTGCGCCGCACCACGCTCGGCTGGCTGTTGGTGGCCGTCGCGGCCGGGCTGGTCGCGCGCGTGCTGGCCGCCGCGCTCGGCTACGGCTATCAGCAGGTCACCGGTGACATGTCGAACCCGCAGGCGTTCCTGGGCGACGCGCTGGGCGGCGGCGGCGTGCTGGTCTTCGCCGGGATCCTACTGACCGGGGCGCTGCTCGTCCCGTTCGCCGAGGAGCTGCTGTTCCGCGGGATCGGCTACGGCGCGCTGCGCCGCTACGGGGTGTGGGTCGCGGTGCCGGCCAGCTCGGCGGTGTTCGCACTCGCACACGGGGTGAACGTGGTGATGGTGATCGCGCTGCTGCTCGGTGTGGTCTGCGCACTGCTCTACGAGCGGTCGCGCTCGGTGTGGCCGGCGGTCGTCGCACACTCCGTGTTCAACGCGTCCGGGTTCGTCGTCGCCGGACTGTTCCTGGGCGGAGCCGGATCGTGACCCTCGAGATCGACGCGCTGCACAAGCGCTACGGCCGGACCGTCGCGCTGGACGGGGTGAGCTTCGACGTCCGCCCCGGCGAGATCTTCGGCTTCGTCGGCTCCAACGGCGCCGGCAAGACGACGACCATGCGGATCGCGCTCGGTGTGCTCGCCGCCGACGCCGGTGAGGTCCGGCTCGCCGGCCGGCCGGTCGACCTGCAGGTGCGCCGCACGATCGGCTACATGCCCGAGGAGCGTGGCCTGTACCCGAAGATGAAGGTCGGTGAGCAGCTCGCCTACCTCGCCGAGCTGCACGGCCTCGACCGGACCACCGCGCAGGACGCGGCGGCGCACTGGGCCACCCGCCTGGGCATCGCCGAGCGGCTGGGCAGCACGGTGGACGCGCTCAGCCTCGGCAACCAGCAGCGCGTCCAGCTGGCGGCCGCGCTGGTCCACGATCCGGCCGTGCTGGTGCTCGACGAACCGTTCTCCGGGCTCGATCCGGTCGCGGTGGACGTGATGAGCGAGGTGTTGCGGGAGAAGGCGCGCACCGGTGTCCCGGTGCTGTTCTCCAGCCACCAGCTCGATCTGGTGCAGCGGCTCTGCGACCGGGTCGGGATCATCGCGGCCGGCCGGATGCGGACCGTCGGGACGGTCGGCGAGGTCCGGCGCAGCGGCGGGATCCGGCTCGAGGTGCACGCGCCTGCCGCGCCGCCCGGCTGGGCCGACGGGGTGGCCGGGGTGCGGGTCGAGCACGCGACCGGCGGGCGCACGACCCTGGTGCTCGACGAGCACGCCGACGACCAGGCGGTGCTCGCCGCGGCGCTGGCCACCGGACCCGTGCACGGATTCACCGTGCACACCCCGTCGCTGAGCGACCTGTACCGAGAGGTGGTGTCCTGATGGGTACGCCGGTCCTGCCCGCCGGACGGGCCGCGTCACAGCTGCCGGCCCGCCGGGCGGTGCTGCTGGTCGCCCGGCGCGAGTTCCGCGCCCAGGTGGTCAAGCGCAGCTTCGTGGTCAGCAACCTGATCGTGCTGCTGGTGATCGCCGGCGGGATCATCGGATTCTCCATCTTCTCCGGTTCCGGCGAGCCGGACCGCTCCACGGTCGGTGTCGTCGGAGCGGCGCCGCTGGGCGCCTCGGTCGCGGATGCCGCCGAGCGGGCGGGCATGCCGGTCGAGATCCGCCCGCTCGCCTCGGCCGAGCAGGGCCGGGCCGCGGTCGAGGCCGGTGATCTCGACGTCGCGCTGGTCCCCGGCGACGGCGGCGCCGTCGCGGTCGTCGACTCCGAGCTCCCGTCCGGGCTCGGCGGCGTGCTGGACGCGGTGCTCGCCGGGCAGGCCCGCGACGCCGCGCTGAGCGGGCTGGGGGTCACCCCGGAGACGCTCGCGCAGCGGACCGCCCCGGCGGTGCTCACCGTCGACGCGCTGGACCCACCCGATCCGGAGGCCGGCCAGCGAACCGCGCTGAGCGTGGCCGCGTTGTTCCTGCTGTTCGGGCAGATCCTCGGGTTCGGCACCTACGTGGCGATGGGCGTGGTCGAGGAGAAGTCCAGCCGGGTCGTGGAGCTGCTGCTCTCGACGATCCGGCCGCTGCACCTGCTCTGGGGGAAGATCGTCGGGATCGGCACGGTGGGATTGCTGCAGCTGGCGGCGTACGGCGTCGTCGGGCTGGCGGCGGGGCTCGGGACCGGGATGCTGACGCTGACCGGGACCGCGGTCGGGGTGTTCGCGAGCGTGCTGGGCTGGTTCGTGCTCGGGTTCGCCTTCTACGCGGTGCTCTACGCCGCGGCCGGCTCGATGGTCTCCCGCCAGGAGGACGTCAACTCCACGACCACCCCGCTGATGCTGAGCCTGTTCCTGATGTACGGCGCCGCGTTCTACTACCTGGGCTCACCGGACTCACCGCTGATGACGGTGCTGCCGTGGCTCCCGCCGTTCTCGGCGATCCTGATGCCGCTGCGGATCGCGGACGGCTCGGCGAGCACCGTCCAGATCGTGGTGACGGTGCTGCTCATGCTGGCCTCGACCGCGGTGCTCGCCTGGATCGCGGCGCGGGTGTTCCACCGCTCGGTGCTGCGGACC
Source organism: Pseudonocardia autotrophica (assembly GCF_003945385.1). Lineage (NCBI taxonomy): Bacteria > Bacillati > Actinomycetota > Actinomycetes > Pseudonocardiales > Pseudonocardiaceae > Pseudonocardia > Pseudonocardia autotrophica. Next base: position 3,286,111 of record NZ_AP018920.1, on the reverse strand, counting down.
GGTTCGAGGGTGCCGTGGCGGGAAGCGCTCGGGCGGGCCGGATCATGACCCGCCCGAGCGCCCCGGCTCACCCGCAGATCAGCTCGTCGGCGGTGGGTGCCTCCTCGACCACCCCGTACTGCTGCATGAAGGTCATCTGCTCGTCGATCGCCGCGCGGTCCAGCTCGGAGGTGAACACCGGCAGCCGCATCCGCTCGGCGAGCTCCGGCGGGATCTGGGTGAAGGTCGGGATGGCCGCCCGCACCGCGTCCGGGTTCTCCCGGGCGTGGTCGAGGGAGCGCTCCATCGCCCGGGTGAACCGCTCGACGGTCTCCGGCTCGCCCTGCACGAACTGCCTGCTCGCCGCGTAGGCGCCGTTCGGGTACTCCGGTGCGAGCGCCGACTGCGGGGCGAAGACGACCTCGCCGCCCTGGTCGAGCACGGTCGTCACGAACGGCTCTGCGGTGTACCCGGCGGCGATCCGGCCGCCCGCGATCGCCGCGGGAACCTCAGGGAACGGCACCTCGATGAACTCCACCGATGCCGGGTCGACGCCCTCCCGGTCGAGCGCGGCGCGGATCAGCACCTCGGCGACGCCACCGAGCGCGTTGATCCCGATCGGGCTCCCGACCAGGTCCTGCGGCGAGGAGATGGTGTTGTCCGGGCCGGCGACCATCACCTGCCAGTCGTCCTCGGCGCTGGTGCCGGTCGCGTCGCTGGCGGTCAGCACGCACACCGGGACGTTGCGGCCGGCCGCGACACCGGCCGAGATGTACCCGACGAACCCGACGTCGTAGTCACCGGACACCAGCCCGGTGACGATCTCGTTGCCGCCCTGCAGCACGGTCGGCTCGATCTCCAGGCCCTCCTCGGCGAAGAAGCCCTGCTCCATACCGAGGTACATCCCGGCGGCGTTGGCGATGGGCAGGGTGCCGATCCGGACGGTCGTCGGGCCGTCCCCTGCGCTGCCACCGTCACCGCCACCGCAGCCGGCCGCGACCAGCGCGACCACGGCGGCGAGTGCGGCGACCGCACGGACGCGGGCACCTCTCCGGTGTGGCTCTCCCATGATCACTCTCTTCCGGTCAGGCGGACGTCGGTTCGGGGGTGGTGGGGCGTTTGATCGATCGCCAGACGTGGCCGCGCAGCCGGGTGAACTCACCGAGCTCCTTGGTCGCGACCTGATCCCGCGGGCGGGGCAGGCCGACGTCGACGATCTCCGCGACCGCGGTCGGCGACGGGGTGAGCACGACGACCCGGTCGCTCAGGTAGACCGCCTCGTCGATGTCGTGGGTCACCAGCAGCACGGTGATGCCGTAGCGGGCCCGCAGATCGAGTACGAGATCCTCCAGGTCGGCCCGGGTCTGCGCGTCCACCGAGGCGAACGGCTCGTCCATCAGCAGGATCTCCGGCTGGTAGGCGAGTGCTCTGGCGATCGCCACCCGCTGCTGCATCCCGCCGGAGAGCTGCCACGGGTACTTCGCGCCGGCGTCGGCCAGCCCGACCGAGCCGAGGGTCTCGCCGACCAGCGTGGTGAGCGCGTCGGCGGCGAGCTTGCGGCGCTTCAGCGGGAACGCGACGTTCTGCTCGACCGTCATCCACGGGTAGAGCGAGCGGGAGTAGTCCTGGAAGACCAGCGCCATCTTCTCCGGCGGGCCGTCGACCGGCTCCCCGTCCAGGGTGATCGTGCCCGCGGTCTGCGGCAGCAGCCCGGCGACGCACTTGAGCAGGGTGGTCTTTCCGGCGCCGGACGGCCCGACGATCGTCACGAGCTCCTGCTCGGTCACCGAGAAGGAGACGTCCCGGACCGCCTCGAACGCCGATCGGGTGCCCTCGCCGTAGACCATCCGCAGGTGTTCGACGTGCAGCATGGAGATGCCTCCCGGGAGGTCAGGCCGAGCCGGCGCGGGCGCCGCGGTGCCACCGCAGCGCGCGCCGCTCGACGAGCAGGAACAGGCCGTTGAGGGCGTAGCCGAGCAGGGCGAGCAGGAATATCCCGGACCACATCTCGGTGATGGCGTAGGTGCGCTGGGACTGCAGGACGAAGTAACCGATGCCCTCGGTGCTGGCGACCATCTCCGACACCACCATCATGATCACCGCGATCGACAGGCTCACCCGTGCGCCGGCGAAGATCTGCGGTGACGCCGATGGCAGCACGACCCGGCGCAGGTACTCGCCGCGCGGGATCCGGTAGCTGCGCGCCGTCTCCCGCAGTGTCGGGTCGACACCGGCGACGCCGTCGACGGTGTTCAGCAGGATCGGCCAGAAGCAGACGAACGCGATCAGCGCGACCTTCATCGTCGAGCCGACGCCGAGCACCAGGATCCCGGCCGGGATCAGCACCGGTGGCGGGATCGCCCGCAGGAACTGCACGACCGGATCGCACATCCGGCGGGCGGTGTCGGACAGGCCCAGTGCCAATCCGATCCCGACGGCTGCGACGACCGCGATCAGATAGCCCGCGAACAGCCGGGAGAGGCTGGGAACGACGTCGCTGCCGACCCGCTCGAACAGCCAGGTGTCCGCGAACGCCCGGAAGATGTCGGTCAGCGGCGGGAAGTAGAACGACTCGCTGCCCTGCGACAGCACCGCCCATGCCACGAGCACCAGCACCGGCACGGCCACCTCGAGCCCCAGGCCGGTCCTGCGCTGCTGCCGGGTCGGCGCGCTCATCGGCCCTGCTCCCGGTGCGACGGGTGCCAGGCGAGCAGCCGGGCCTCGATCCGGGCCAGCAGTGCGTTGAGGCCCCAGCCGATCAGCCCGGTCACGATGATCAGGGCGTACATGGTGTCGACGGCGGCGCTCTGCCGGGCGATGTTGATCTCTTGGCCGAGCCCCGGTGCGCCCAGCACCAGCTCCGCGGTGACCACCAGGATCAGCGCCACCGCCGAGGAGATCCGCACCCCGGTGACGACGTAGGGCAGCGCACTGGGCAGGGTCACCCGCAGCAGCCGGTCCCGGCGGGACACCCCGAACGAGCGCGCGGTCTCGGTGGCGACCGGATCGACGTCGCGCACCCCGTAGAGGGTCTGCAGCAGGATCGGCCAGGTCGCCGCCCATGCCGCCAGGAAGACCTTGCTCTCCAGCCCGGCTCCGAACACCAGCACCGCGAGCGGGATCAGCGCCACCGACGGGATCGGCCGGAGGAACTCCACGATCGACCGGCTGGCCATGAACAGCAGGAACACCGAGCCGATCAGGATGCCCAGCGGGAGTGCGAGCAGCACCGCCAGCCCGAGGCCCAGCGCCCAGCCCTGCAGCGTCTGACCGACCGGGATCCACAGTCCGGCGCCGTCGACGACCAGCCGGCCCAGTGCGGCGAACATCGCCGACGCCGGTGGCAGGAACCGCTCGTCGACCAGGCCGATCCGCGGGGCGAGTTCGAAGACGCCGATCGCGGCGGCCACCCCGGCGAGCGGGAGCAGGCGGCGGCCGGGAGCGACCGGGGAACGGGCCGGTCGGGCGGGGGGCGGGTCGTTGTCGCTGCTCTCCGGCGCTGCGGTGGGCCGGGCCGCGGCTCGTGCCACGCTGCTCCTTCTCCGTGTCGCGGCCACCGTCGGTGGCCTGCTCCGGTGGCGGCGTCGTCCGGGCTCCCCCGTGCCGTCCACTCGGGATCCGCCGGGCCCTGCCACGACGGCCGGCGTGCTCGGACCCTACGAGCGGCGCGCGCGGACCCGCGCCGGACGGTTGACGGCACAGCGGCGGCGGCCCGTCACGTTCCGGCTACGACGGATGACGTAGGCCGGTGCCCCCGGGCCGGTGCAGCTCAGACCTCGACGAGCTCGCGCGGCAGCGTGGTGAGCGGCACCGGCGGGCCGCCGGCGACGACGTGCAGCAGGTCCTCGATCCGGACACCGCCGCGACCCTCCAGGTAGACCCCCGGCTCGACCGTGACCAGCTGTCCGGCGGCGACGGTCCCGAGCCCGGTCCGGGTCAGCCACGGTGCCTCGTGCACGGCGAGGCCGACGCCGTGCCCGAGGCCGTGCGGGAACTCGTCGGCGTGCCCGGCGTCGGCGACCACGTCGCGGGCGGCGGCGTCGACGTCGGTGACGACGGCACCGTCGAGCAGCGCGGCCCGCCCGGCGGACGCGGCGGCGTCGACCAGCGCGTGCAGCTCGCGCTGCCAGCCGGCGGCCGGCCCGAGGCAGAAGGTGCGGGTGGTGTCGGAGTGGTAGCCGTCCAGCGTGGCCCCGAAGTCGATCTTCACGAGGTCACCGCGGCGCAGCTCGGCACCGGTCGGGCGGTGGTGCGGTACGGCCGAGTTCGGTCCGGCCGCGAGGATCGTCTCGAACGACGGCCCGGCGGCTCCGAGCCGGCGCATCCGGTCCTCCAGGTCCAGTGCCACCTCCCGCTCGGTCCGGCCCGGGATCAGGCCGCCGGCGTCGAGCAGCCCGCGCAGCGCGGTGTCGGCCAGCTCGCAGGCCCGGCGGACGGCGTCGACCTCGGCGGCGTCCTTCACCGCGCGCAGCCCGCCGACCAGGCCCGGCGCCCGGAGCAGCCGGCGGCCCGGCGTCGCATCCCGGACGGCCGCGAGACCGTCGACGGTCAGTCCGGCCGAGTCGTAGCCCAGCGTCGAGCCGGCCGGCACCCGGGCGGCCGCGGCCGGCCCGCTCGGCCGATCGATCACGACGTCGAGATCCGGGCTCTGCCCGGCGGCCTGGAGCCGGTAGCGGCCGTCGGTGCACAGCAGGTCACCCGCCGGATCCGCGCCGATCACGGCGGCGGCGTTCGAGCCGGTGAACCCGGTCAGGTACCGCACGTCGAGCAGGTCGGTGACCAGCAGCGCGTCCAGCCCGGCGGCACGCAGGACGGTGCGGAGGCGGTCGCGCCGGTCGGGGTGGCTCATGCGCCCGACCCTATGTCCTAGGGTCACGCGCATGGGCCTGTACTTCCGCCAGCTGCTCTCCGGCCAGGACTACGCCGTCGGCGACCCGGTGGCCACCCAGATGGTCAACTTCTCCTACCTGATCGGGGACCGGGAGTCCGGGGAGGCCGTCGTCGTCGATCCCGCGTACTCCCCCGACGAGCTGCTCTCGACGCTCGACGCCGACGGCATGCGGCTCACCGGCGTGCTGGCCACCCACCACCACCCCGACCACGTCGGCGGCTCGATGATGGGCTTCGATCTCGTCGGTCTGGCCGAGCTGCTCGGCAAGCATCCGGTCCCGGTGCACGTGCAGCGGGCCGAGGCCGACTACGTGACCCGGGTGACCGGACTGTCCGCGACCGACCTGACCCCGCACGACCACGACGACGTGCTGGAGATCGGCGCACTGCGGATCCGGCTGCTGCACACCCCCGGGCACACCCCGGGCAGCCAGTGCTTCCTGGTCCAGGACCCGGACGGCGACAAGCTCGTCGCCGGGGACACGCTGTTCCTGCAGGGCTGCGGGCGCACCGACTTCCCCGGCGGTGACGCCGCGCAGATGTACCACTCGCTGCAGCAGCTGGCGTCGCTGAAGGGCAACCCGACCGTCTACCCCGGTCACCGCTACACCGACGCACCCAGTGCCGCGCTGGAGGACGTGCAGCGCACCAACATGGTCTACCGGGCGACGTCGGCGGAGCAGTTCGTGTCGGCCTTCGGCGGCTGACCCGCGGCTGTGTCGGCCGGGTGGGTCCCGTCGGCAGTGTCGGTTCCAACGGCAGTGTCGGTTCCAACGGCAGTGTCGGTTCCAACGGCAGTGTCGGTTCCAACGGCAGTGTCGGTTCCAACGGCAGTGTCGGTTCCAACGGCAGTGTCGGTTCCAACGGCAGTGTCGGTTCCAACGGCAGTGTCGGTTCCAACGGCAGTGTCGGTTCCAACGGCAGTGTCGGTTCCAACGGCAGTGTCGGTTCCAACGGCAGTGTCGGTTCCAACGGCAGTGTCGGTTCCAACGGCAGTGTCGGTTCCAACGGCAGTGTCGGTTCCAACGGCAGTGTCGGTTCCAACGGCAGTGTCGGTTCCAACGGCAGTGTCGGTTCCAACGGCAGTGTCGGTTCCAACGGCAGTGTCGGTTCCAACGGCAGTGTCGGTTCCAACGGCAGTGTCGGTTCCAACGGCAGTGTCGGTTCCAACGGCAGTGTCGGTTCCAACGGCAGTGTCGGTCCCGACGGCAGTGTCGGTTCCATCGGCAGTGTCGCTTCCGTCGGTCGCCACCCAGGCGGCCAGCATCACCAGCAGCCGGGACATCGCGAACAGGAAGAACAGCGTCGCGAGCACAGTGCCGAACACGGCGACGCCCGCGGTCTCCGAGACCGCACCGACCGCCAGTGCCGTGCCCAGCTTCAACAACTCCAGCGCGACCGCCCCGGCCGCAGCGGGCCGCAGCACCCGGCGCAGCGGCACCGGGCGGCGCGGCAGCCGGGCCAGCACGAAGCACAGCACCGCCGTGTCGACCACCAGCACCAGCACCGCCCCGACCACCCGCAGCACGATCCGGCCGCCGATCGCGTCGCGCAGCCCGAACAGCTCCAGGGTGAGCCCGGCGAGCCCGGTGACGGCCAGCGTGACCCCGATCGACCCGAGCACCGCCGCCCCCAGCACCAGCAGCGCCCACAGGTCCCAGAACACCCGGCGCGGCGAGACCATCCGCACCGCGGGCAGCCGGAACTGCGCGGACAGCGCCTCCCGCAGGTACGACGTCCAGGTCGTGCCCGCCCACAGCGCGCCGAGCGCGCCGATCCCGACCAGCGAGCCGCGCTGCTCCACCGCGGTCGCCAGCACCGGTTCCACGGCCGACATCAGCCCGGGCGGGAACGTCGTCTGGACGGCGGCCACCAGATCGTCCTGCGAGGTCGTCCGCCAGAACACCAGGAACCCGACCGCGACGAACAGCACCATCGCCAGCGGGACGGCCGCGATCACGGTGTAGAAGGCGACCGCTGCGGACAGGTGGTTGCCCCGCTGGCGCCGGTAGCGGTCGACCGCGCGCTGCGCGTGCCCGATCAACGGCGACCGCTCGGGGATGCGGCGCAGCCGCGTCACCCCGTGCCGGATCTGCGCGCGCATCGGTCCATCCTCCACGACGAGCCGCCCGCATCCCGCGATCAGGGCCCTAAGTCCGTTACCGGCGGCCCCGCGGGGCGCTAGAAGATCAGCATGCCGGAGAACGCCTCGCTCCCCCGTGCCGCGACCGTCCTGCTCGGAGCGGCGGGAGCCGTCGTCGCGGCCGCCGGGCTGTACGCCGCCGCCTGGCTCGTCGGACCGGTGTTCCTGGCACTGGTGGTGGTGATCGTGGTGCATCCGCTGCACGGCAGGCTGCGCCGGGCCGGGGTGCCGGGCTGGCTCGCCACGACGGTGCTGCTGCTCGCGATCTACGGACTGCTGCTGGCGCAGTCCGCGGTGGTCGTCGTCTCGATCGCCCGGCTGGTCACGGTGCTGCCCGGCTACGCGGCCGAGGCGAACCAGCTCGTCTCCGGATTCACCGCGCAGGCCGCGGCGTTCGGCGTCGGCGCCGAGCAGCTGCAGGCGCTGGCGTCGTCGCTGGACGCCCGGCGGGTCACCACCCTCGCCGCCGGGATGCTGCTGCAGGTCGCCGGGCTGGCCGGGAACCTGATCTTCCTGTTCTCGCTGCTGCTGTTCCTCGGGATCGAGTCCACCGCCGCCTCGGCGCGACTCGACGCCGTCGCCGCCGTCCGCCCGGCGATCGCCGACGCGCTGCGCCGGTTCGCCTACGGGACCCGCCGGTTCCTGGTCGTCACGACGGTGGTCGGCCTGGTCACCGGCCTTCTCGACGCCGTGCTGCTGGCCGCGCTCGGAGTACCGCTGGCGGTGCTGTGGGGGCTGCTGGTGTTCATCACCAACTACATCCCCTACATCGGGTTCTGGATCGGGTTCTTCCCGCCGGTGCTGCTGGCGCTGCTGGCCGGCGGCCCCGGGATGGCGCTGGCCGTGTCGGTGGTGTTCATCGTGCTCAACTTCGTGCTGACCTCGCTGGTGCAGCCCCGGTTCGTCGGCAACGCGGTCGGGCTCTCGGTGTCGGTGACCCTGGTCGCGCTGGTGTTCTGGGCCTGGCTGCTCGGTCCGCTCGGCGCGGTGCTGGCGGTGCCGCTGACCCTGTTGGTGAAGCTGCTGCTGGTGGACGCCGACCCGCGCGCGCAGTGGATGGACGCGCTGCTCGGCAGCACTCCGGTCGCGGCCCCGGCGGGCGGGCCGGCGGCACCGGATCCGGCCGCCGACGACACCGGGACGAGCGGGACCTTCGACCCGACCGACCCCGCTCCCGGAGCGGGACCATTCCCCGAGCCGACGTCCGATCCGGCGCCAGCGGGCCGGCCTCTCGACGCCGGCCCGCAGGCGGCCCCGGACGCACGACAACCCTGATGTGCTGATCGGACGGAGAGCGAGAAATGGCAGACACGACCAACATCGACGACGGGACCGGCGCCTCGGCGCCGGTGGGCCCGGCCGGGAACGGTGCGGTCTCCACGCAGGTACGCGCGCTCGTCGTGCTGCGTGGTGTCCTGGTTCTGGCGTTCGGGCTCGCGGTGCTGTTGACACCCGGGCTCGCGCTGCTGGCGCTGATCTTCGTGTTCGCGGCGTACGCGCTGGTCGACGGCGTCGCCGCGATCGTGCTCGGAATCCGGCACCGGGCCGAGCGCCCCGGCTGGGGCTGGACGGTCGCGCAGGGCGTGGTCTCGGTCATCGCCGGTGTCGTCGCGTTCACGCTGCCCGCGTCGGCGGCGATCGCGATCCTGTTCGTGATCGCGTTCTGGGCGATCATGGCGGGTGTCGTCACCGCGATCTCGGCGAACGAGGTCCGCAAGCACGGCGGGCCGTGGGGCTGGATCGCCGGCCGGGCGGCGCTCGACGTGCTGTTCGGTGTGCTGCTGCTGGTCTGGCCCGCCTCGGGGATCCTCGCGCTGCTCTGGCTGATCGGCGCGTTCGCCGTGGCGTCCGGGATCGTGCTGATCGCCCAGGCGTTCCGGTCGCAGACGCACCCGGCCATCGGCTGACCCGCCGCGAGACCGGTGGCCGGGTCCGCGCGGACCCGGCCACCGGTGTGCCGGTGAGCAGGTCGCCGCTCTGCCGGCCACCGGTCAGCCGGTCTGTCGTTCTGCCGCTACTGCCGGACGGCCGCTACAGCCGCCTCAGCCGCCTCAGCCGCCTCAGCCGCTGATCGCGGCGTACGCCGTCTCCAGCAGTGCCGGATCGGGCCCCTCCAGCCGGGCCGGCTTCGCCAGCCCGTCGAGGACGACGAACCGCAGTGTCCCGGCCCGCGACTTCTTGTCCCCGCGCATGCTCTGCACCAGCTCGGGGAGCACCCCCGGCAGGTACGACGTCGGCAGCCCCACCAGCTCCAGCACCTCGCGGTGCAGGTCGGCGGTGGCGTCGTCGAGCCGGCCGGCGGCGCGGGCGAGCTCCGCGGCGAACACCAGCCCGACCGCGACCGCGTTGCCGTGTCGCCAGCGGTAGCCCTCCCGCCGCTCGACGGCGTGCCCGAGGGTGTGGCCGTAGTTCAGGATCTCCCGCAGGTGCGACTCCCGCAGATCGGCCCCGACGACGTCGGCCTTCACCCGGATCGAACGCCGCACCAGCTCGGCGAGCACCGGGCCGGCCGGGTCGAGCGCGGCGGCCGGATCGGCGCGCACCCGGTCGAGGATCACCGGATCGGCGATGAACCCCGCCTTCCAGACCTCGGCGGAGCCCGCGACGAGCTCCTCGCGGGGCAGTGTCCGCAGCGTGTCCAGGTCGACGAGCACCGCGGTCGGCTCGTGGAAGGCGCCGACCAGGTTCTTCCCGGCCTCGGTGTTGATCCCGGTCTTGCCGCCGACCGCGGCGTCGACCATCGCCAGCAGCGTGGTCGGCACCTGCACGACCCGCACGCCCCGCATCCAGGTCGCGGCGACGAACCCGGCGAGATCGGTGACCGCTCCCCCGCCGAGGCCGACGACGACGTCCGCCCGGCTCAGTGCGGCGTCCGCGCAGGCCTGCCAGCAGGCGGCGAGCGAATCGAGGGTCTTGCCCGCCTCGGCGTCGGCGACCTCGATCCGGAACGCGGCGAGCCCGGCGGCGGCCAGCTCGGCGCGCGCACCCTCCGCACGATCGGCCAGCGTCGGCGGGTGCACGACGAGCACCCGGCCCGCGCCGGTCCCGGCGACCACCTCGGCCAGCCGGTTCGCGACGCCCGCCCCGACCAGCACCGGGTACGGCCGCTCGGCGTTCACCTCGATCCGGACCGATCCGTCCGGCTCGCGGTCCCCGGAGGTGTCGGGCAGCTCCGGGCGGCGGGGATCGGTCATCGGTTCTCCAACGGGTGGTCCGGGCCGGGGGCGCCGAAGCCCGGCGCGGGCAGCGAGGAGTCGGCGCGCGGGGTGGGCCGGTCGTGCGGGTCCTCGGCGTCCGGCGTGGCGTCGGACGCCTCGCCGCCGGGAAGCCCGAGCGCGTCGAGCACGGCGGCGGCCACCTGGTTCGGGCTGCGGCGCGCGGTCGGCACCTGCACGGTGGCGACCTCGGCGTAGAGCGGGGCGCGCTCGGCGAGCAGCGCGCGGAACGTGGCACGCGGGTTGACCCCGGCCAGCAGCGGGCGGGCGGTCGACATGCCGGTGCGGCGCATCCCGTCGGCGAGATCGACGTCGAGTGCGACGACCCGGTGTTCGCGCAACAGCTCCCGGGTGGCCGCGGCGAGCACGGCGCCACCGCCGAGCGAGAGCACGCCGCGCCCGGCGCGCAGCTGCTCGGCGACGACCTCGTGCTCCAGCTTCCGGAACGCGGCCTCACCGTCCTGCACGAACATCTCGGCGATCGGCTTCCTGATCCGCTGCACGATCAGCGCGTCGGTGTCGTCGAAGGCGAGCCCGAGACGCTGCGCGAGCAGCGTGCCGATCGTCGACTTCCCGGAGCCGGGCGGCCCGACGATCACCAGGAACGGCCCGCCCTCCGGATCGGGCCCCGGCCCGGCCCCGGCGGCGGTGCTGCCCTCGGTGGCGGTCACCGGTCCTGCCCCGCCAGGTAGCCGGCGACGTTGCGCCGGGTCTCGGCCAGCGAGTCCCCACCGAACTTCTCCAGCGCGGCCTGGGCGAGCACCAGCGCCACCATCGTCTCGACGACGACGCCGGCCCGCGGTACGGCGCACGCGTCGGAGCGCTGGTGGATCGCGGTGGCCTCCTCGCCGGTGACGGTGTCGATCGTCCGGAGTGCGCGCGGCACGGTGGAGATCGGCTTCATCGCGACCCGGACCCGGACCGGCTCGCCGTTGGTCATCCCGCCCTCGATGCCACCGGCCCGGTTGGTCAGCCGGGTGACCGGCACGCTGCCCGCCGGGCCCTCCTGCGGCTTCCCGGCGGGGATCATCTCGTCGTGCGCGACGCTGCCGCGGCGGTGCGCGGTGCGGAAGCCGTCGCCGATCTCGACGCCCTTCATCGCCTGGATGCCCATCAGCGCGGATGCGAGCCGGGCGTCGAGCCTGCGGTCGGCCTGCACGTAGGTGCCCACGCCCACCGGCATCCCGTAGGCGATCACCTCGATCACCCCGCCGAGGGTGTCCCCGGCGTCGTGCGCGGCGTCGATCTCGGCGGCCATCGCGGCGCCGGAGGCCTCGGTGAAGGCGCGCACCGGGTTCGCGTCGATCCGCTCCAGGTCGTCCGGGCCGGGCAGCGGCTCGTCGTCGGGGGTGTCGACGGCGCCGATCGCGACGACGTGCGACACGATCCGCACCCCGAACGCCTGCTCCAGGAACGCCTTGGCCACCGTGCCGAGCACCACCCGGGCCGCGGTCTCCCGGGCACTGGCGCGCTCCAGCACCGGGCGGGCCTCGTCGAACCCGTACTTGGTCATGCCCGCGAGATCGGCGTGCCCGGGCCGCGGCCGGGTCAGCGGCGCGTTGCGGGCCCGGTTCGCGATCAGCTCCGGATCCACCGGGTCGGCCGCCATCACGGTCTCCCACTTGGGCCACTCGGTGTTCGCGATCCGCACGGCGACCGGGCCGCCCTGGGTGATCCCGTGCCGGAGACCGCCGATCACCTCGAGCTCATCGGCCTCGAACGCCATCCGCGGGCTGCGGCCGTAGCCGAGCTTGCGGCGGGCCAGTTCGGCCTGCAGTTCCTTCGTGGTGATCCCGACTCCGGCGACCATGCCTTCCAGCACACCCACCAGGGCCGGGCCGTGGGACTCCCCGGCGGTGATCCATCGCAGCACGGCATCCATCCTCTCACCCGCAGATCACGGCCCCGGAGCAGGTCACGGTCCCCGTCACGGCGAGGAGCACCGCGCTCAGCGCCGCGCCGAGCAGCACCGGTCCGTGCGGCAGACCGCTGCCCCGGTGCGCCCGCCCCGACAGCAGGGCGAGCACCGCGACCACCCCGGACACCAGCACCGCCAGTCCCGCCGCGACCGGCAGCCCCGCCCAGCCCGGCGCGGCCACCGCCGCCCCGACCGGCCCGGCGAGCTTCACGTCGCCGGCGCCCATCGCCACCGGGGAGACCAGGTGCACCGCGGCGTAGGCGCCGCCGAGCAGCAGCGCCCCGGCCGCCCCGCGCAGCACCGCGGGGCCACCGGCCGGGACGGCGGCCAGCAGCACCAGCGGCAACGCCGGCAGGGTCAGCGCGTTCGGCAGCCGGCGGTGCGCGAGATCGGTGATCGTGCCAGCGACGGCGAGCCAGCCCAGCACCGCGAGCAGCGGCAGCCACCGGACGCCGAGCAGCCCGCCCGCGACGAGCAGCCCGAGCCCGGCGCCGCCCACCGCCAGTGCCGCCGGGCAGCCCGGCGCGCTGAGCCGGGCGCACCGGCCCAGCCCGTACCGGGTCGACATCCCGGCGGCCACCCCGGCGGCGCCACCGGTGAGCAGGCCGAGCAGGTGGGTCTCCATGCCTCGAACCTGCCGCACCGACGGCCGGTACGACCCCACCGATTCCGCATCTGTGGATCGATATCGCGGTTGGGGACAACTGCGGCCCCGGCGGCACCCCGGCACCGGTGCGGGTCTCCCCCGCGCGGCAGGATGGAGCGATGGGCACCGGGACCGAGGTCGAGCACGGGATCGCCGAGCTGGTGCAGGACCCGGATCGTCCGCAGTCGTGGACCCTGCTGCTCGACGGCACCGCCCAGTCGCACGTGGACCTCGACGATCCCGAGCACCTGGAGTTCGAGTATGTCCGGCGGATCGCGCACGTCACCGACCTGGCCGCGGCGCCCGCGGTGCCGCTGCGGGTACTGCACCTCGGCGGCGGCGCATGGACGCTCGCCCGCTATCTGGCGGCCACCCGTCCCGGCTCGGCGCAGACCGTCGTCGAGCTGGACGCGGCGCTGGCCGAGCTGGTCGCGCACCGGCTCCCCGGCCCGGACGAGAGCGACGGGCTGCGGATCGTCACCGCGGAGGCCCGCGCGAGCCTCGCGAGGTTCGGGGCCGGCGCGTTCGATCTCGTCGTGCTCGACGTCTTCGCCGGTGCCCGCACCCCGGCCCAGGTGACGACGGCGCAGTTCCTGCAGGCCGTCCGGCGGGTGCTCACGCCCACCGGGATCCACATCGCGAACCTCGGCGACGGCGCGCCGTGGCCGTTCCTGCCCGGCCAGATCGCCACCGCCGGTGCCGCGTTCGGCGAGCTGGCCCTGATCGCGGCGCCGGACGTGCTGCACGGCCGCCGGTTCGGCAACCTCGTGCTGGTCGGCTCCGACCGCGGGCTCCCGGTGCCGGGGCTGACCCGCCGGGCCGCGGCCGATCCGTTCCCGGCCCGGGTGCTCGACGACGACGAGACCCGGGCGCTGGCCCGTGGCGCCGCCGTCGTCACCGACGCGACGGCCGTGCCGTCACCGAAGCCACCGGCCGGGTTCTGGGGGCAGTGACCGGGTCCCGCTCACCCCTCGGGTCACTCGGGAGCACCCGGGTTCCGGTCCGGGGGCTGTTGCCACGGCGGGGCCGGTGGCTGCGGCGGCCACGGTGCTCCCGGCGGGTGCACCGGAGGATGCCCGTACTGCTGCCAGTTCGGCGGCGGTGGCGGATACGGACCGCCCGGCGGGTAGCCGTAGACGTAGCCCGGTGGCCGGGCCGTCACACCGACCGGGATCAGGATCGCGAGCAGCGACATCGGGACCATCAGCCAGCCGAGGAACAGGGTCATGAACCCGACCACGAACCAGCCGAACGCCCACATCGAGCACCAGATGATCCAGAAGACCCGGAGATCGGACACCGGCCTGTTCCCTCCATTCGGCGAGGGCAGCGCGACCACCCGCGATCATCTCGGCCCTGCGCGCCGTGACGTTACTCCGGGCGGAGCACGAGCGGCGCCGTTCCGGACCGATCAGAACGCGCCGGCCTCGCGGGCCCTGGCCACGTTGGCGAGGTGCTCGTCGTAGTTCGCGGCGAAGCACGACTCGCCCTCGGTGGTGCAGCGCACGAAGAACAGCCACGGGCCGTCCGGCGGGTTCTCGGCGGCCTGCAGCGCGGTGACCGACACCGAGGCCACCGGGGTCGGCGGCAGTCCGGTGGTCATGTAGGTGTTGTACGGGCCCGGGGTGCCTCTGGCCTCGGCGGTGGTGCGCAGCGCCTGCACGTCGAGCGGGTAGTTGACCGTCGAGTCCATCTCCAGGCGCTGGTTCACGGCCAGCCGGTTCTCGATCACCCGGGCCACCCTCGGCATGTCCGGGTCGAGGGCCTCCTTCTCGATGATCGAGGCCACGACCAGGGTCCGGTAGGCGCCCTCGCCGCTCAGCCCGGCCGCCTCCAGCCGCTCGGCCGATGCGGTGAGGACCTCGCGCAGCACGTCCGCCGGGGCGCCCTGCGGATCGATGTCGTAGGGCCCGGGGGCGACGAGCCCCTCCATCCGGCGCTCGGGCGCGGCGTTGCGGTAACCCGCGTGCGCCCACTCGGGCACGCCCAGGTCCGCCGGGTCGGCGGCGGCCATCGCGGCCCGCAGCTCGTCGACGCCGGTGCAGGCCGGATCGCCGTCGGCACCCCCGAGGCAGGTCGCCTGGGAGATCTGGGAGAGCACGCCGGAGCTGACGGCGCCGTTGGGGGCGCTGGTGTCGTCGATCTGCACCCCGCCCTTGACGTCCATGAATCCGACCCGGCGTTCCGGGTCGAGCATGCCGTCGACCGCGGAGCCGCCGGACATCTGCGAGCGGAGCTCGTAGAAGCCGGGCTGGACCCGCTGGATGTCGGGCTCCCGGGCGGCGGCCTCCAGGAACCCGGCCCGGGACTTCACGACGTCCTGGGTGACCAGCCGGTCGCCGATGGCGCTGGTGGAGTCGCCCGGCTGCACCCGGACGACGACCGAGCCGCTGCCGGATCCGACGTAGTCGTCCGGGCCGCTCAGGAACAGCGCCACGGCCACCAGGACCGCGCCCGCGAGCAGCGCGGAGGCCAGCAGGGCCAGCCGCCGCCTGCGGTAGTGCACGGGCGTCGGGCGGTGGCGGACGGGCGGCGCGGTCACCGGGGCGCTCACGCCCGGTCCCGTGTCCGGGACCGTCGGTTCACGTCGTTCTCGCCGGCGCCGGTCACGGCATGGAGGGTAACGGGCCGGTGGCCCGGACGAGCAGCCGGCCACAGATGTCGATCATGTCCACCCGCAAGGGTCTCAGCGCCCCGCGTCCAGCCAGCCCTGCAGGATCTGCACCGCCGCGGCCTGGTCCACCACGGCCCGCTGCCGGCGCCCCTTGACCCCACGACCGGACAGCTGCCGGGCCGCGACGACGGTCGTCATCCGCTCGTCGGTGAGCTCGACCGGGACCTCCAGCCCGGCCTCCAGCGCGGCCGCGAACTCGAGGGCGGCCTGCGCCGCCGGACCGTCCTCGCCGCGCAGGTTGCGCGGCAGGCCGAGCACGACGCCGACGACGTCGTGCTCGGCCACCAGCTCCGCGATCCGGCGCACGGCGGGCTCGTCGGTACCGTCCCGCTCACCGCGCGCGACGGTCTCCACCGGGGTGGCGAGGATCCCGTCGGGATCGCACATCGCGACCCCGACCCGCACGGCGCCCACGTCGATGCCCAGGCGCCGGCCGCGCTCCCGGGTCATCCGCGGATCGCGGTGCGCAGCTTCTGGATCGCCGCGTCGACCCCGGACGGGTCGGTGCCGCCGCCCTGCGCCAGGTCGGGCTTGCCGCCGCCGCGACCGCCGACGGCGGGCGCGAACTCGCCGATCAGCTTCCCGGCGGCGATCCCGTTGTCCCGGGCCGCCTTCGTGGTGGCGACGACGAACGACACCTTCTCCCCGTCGACGCCGAACAGCGCGACCACACCGGGCCGCTCGCCCAGCTTGCCGCGGACGTCGGCGGCCAGGGTCCGCAGGTCGTTGCCGCCGACCCCGTCCGGGGCGGTGACGGCGACCAGGGCGGTCCCGTCGAGGTCCTCGGCCTGCTGGGCCAGCGCCCCGGCCGAGGCCAGGACGGCGTCGGCGCGGTGCTTCTCCAGGTCGCGCTCGGCGGTCCGCAGCCGCTCGACGATCCCGTTGATCCGCTCCGGCAGCTCCTCCGGGCGGGCCTTGAGCTGCTCGGCGAGCTGGTTGACCAGCAGGTGCTCGGTGGTGGCGTGCTTGAAGGCGTCCAGCCCGACGAGCGCCTCGACCCGGCGCACACCGGAGCCGATGGAGGCCTCGGACAGCACCCGGACCAGGCCAAGCTCGCCGGTGCGGCGCACGTGCGTGCCACCGCACAGCTCGCGCGAGTAGTCGCCCATGTCGACGACGCGCACGCGGTCGCCGTACTTCTCGCCGAACAGCATCATGGCGCCGAGCGTGCGGGCCTCGTCGATCGAGGTCTCGTAGGTCTGGATCTCCCGGTCCTCCTGGAGCACCGAGTTGACCTCCTCCTCGATCTCGACCAGCGCCGCGGGCGGCACGGCGCCGGTCGGCGAGGTGAAGTCGAACCGCAACCGGCCCGGGGCGTTCAGCGAACCGGCCTGGGCGGCGGTGCTGCCCAGCGCGCCGCGGACTCCGGCGTGCACCAGGTGGGTGGCGGTGTGCGCGCGCGAGATCGCGGACCGGCGGGTGCGGTCGACCTCGGCGACGACCTCGGCGTCGAGGGTCACGGTGCCGGCGGTGACGACGCCGCGATGCACCCGCAGCCCGGCCACCGGGGACTGGACGTCGTCCACCCGGACCTCGAAGGACGCGCCGCGCAGCAGGCCGCTGTCGGCCTGCTGGCCGCCGGCCTCGGCGTAGAACGGGGTGCGGTCGAGCAGCACCTCGACCTGCTCGCCCTCGTGCGCGGCGGGCACGGTGGCGCCGTCGCGCAGCAGCCCGACCACGCGGGACTCGGACTCACACGTCTGGTAGCCGAGGAAGTCGGTGGCGCCGTGCGTGTCGAGCACCGCTCGGTAGACCGAGGCGTCGACGAAGCCGACCTTGCGCCCGGCGGCGTCGGCCTTGGCCCGCGCGCGCTGGGAGTCCATCAGCGCGGTGAAGCGCTCCCGGTCGACGGTGAGCCCGGCCTCGGCGGCCATCTCCAGGGTCAGGTCGATCGGGAACCCGTAGGTGTCGTGCAGCTGGAACGCCTGGTCGCCGGGCAGCACGGTGCGCTGCGTGCGGCGGGCCTCCTCGACCGCACCCGAGAAGATCCGCTCACCGGCGGTGAGGGTGGCCCGGAAGGTGTCCTCCTCGGCCCGGATCACCGCGGAGATCCGCTCGAAGTCGGTGGCCAGCTCCGGGTAGGTGGGCGACATGGCGTCCCGCACGACGGCGGCGAACTCGGCCAGGCACGGCCCGGTGATGCCGAGCAGCCGGGCCGAGCGCACGACCCGGCGCAGCAACCGGCGCAGCACGTAGCCGCGGCCCTCGTTGCCGGGGGTCACGCCGTCGCCGATGATCATCAGCGACGAGCGGGCGTGGTCGGCGATGACGCGGAAGCGGACGTCGTCGATCTCGCCCTCCGGGCCACCCGCGCCGTAGCGCTTGCCGGACAGCTCCTCGGCCTTGGCAATCACCGGGCGGACCAGGTCGGTCTCGTAGACGTTGTTGACGCCCTGCAGCAGGAACGCGACCCGCTCGACACCCATCCCGGTGTCGATGTTCTTGTGCGGCAGGGTGCCGATCGGCGGGTGCCCCTTCTTCGGGGACAGCGGGCCGCGCTCGTCCTGCATGAAGACGAGGTTCCAGATCTCGAGGTAGCGGTCCTCGTCGGCCTCCGGGCCGCCCTCGGCGCCGAACTCCGGGCCGCGGTCGACGTAGATCTCCGAGCAGGGGCCACCGGGGCCGGGCACACCCATGTCCCAGTAGTTGTCGTCGCCGCCGCGGCGCTGGATGCGCTCCTCGGGCAGGCCGGCGATCTCCTTCCAGAGCGCGATGGCCTCGTCGTCGTCGTGGTAGACGGTGACCCAGATGATCTCCGGATCGAAGCCGTAGCCGCCGTCGTCCTGGCTGCGGGTGATCAGCGACCAGGCGAACTCGATGGCGCCGCGCTTGAAGTAGTCGCCGAAGGAGAAGTTCCCGGCCATCTGGAAGAACGTGGTGTGCCGGGTGGTCTTGCCGACCTCGTCGATGTCCGGGGTGCGGACGCACTTCTGGATCGAGGTGGCGCGCGGGTAGGGCGCGGGCACGTCACCCAGGAAGTACGGCTTGAACTGGACCATGCCCGCGTTCACGAACAGCAGCTGCGGATCCTCGAGGATCAGCGACGCGCTCGGCACGGGCGTGTGCCCGGCCTGCTCGAAGTGGGCGGTGAAGCGGCGGACGATCTCGTGGGTCTGCACCGGAAGGTCTCTCGTGACGGGTACGGCGACGGGCTGCGCCGGCGACCGGGGTCGCTGCGCGGGAACACCGTACGGCGGGACGACGCAGGCGCGCCGGGAGGCACATCGATCGGCGGGCTGTCTCAGGTGCCCGCCCCGGGCGCTCGGCCCGGGAACGGCTCGTCGGGCCCCGAGGAGAGCGGCACGGGAGACGCGAACGCTACGGCGCTGGTCACGCTGCCTCCTCCCCTCGATCGGCCCGACTGCGGAACCGCCGACCAGGCTACTCCCCGTGCCCGGGCCGGGGCCCGCCGGTCACCGCCGGTCGATCTCCTCGGCGAAGGTCCCGGTCGTGGTGCCCGGCTCCAGATCCGCCCGCAGCTCGCCGTACAGCACGACCAGCGCGGCGGTGGTGAAGACGATCAGCGGGATCGTCAGCAGGTTCGTCAGCAGTGCGACGACGGTCGAGAGCCCCTCACCGGAGCTGAAGAACAGCCCGGGCGACGCCGCGACGAGCATCGCCACCACGCTGTAGAGGAAGGACAGCACCGCGAGCAGCAGGAGCCTGCCGAGTGTCCCGAAGAACCGCGGGTTCACCAGCTGGAACGTCCGGCCGAGCCCGCCCCGTTCGATCGTCAGGACGCCGATCAGGGTCCCGCCGAAGACCACGGTCAGGTAGATGCCGGGCAGGATCAGCAGGACGTAGCCGATGGCGGTGAGCACGACGCTCAGCACGATCCAGCCGATCATCGGCAGGAACCGGCGACCGGCGAAGCCGAGCGCGTCCCCCGCCGTCCACGCCCGGCCGGCCGCGTCCCGGACGATCACGAACACCGATGCCGCGAGCCCCAGGGTGCCCAGCACCGCTGAGAGCAGCCGGACCGTCGCCGACTCGGTCGCCAGCACGTAGTCGAAGCCGAAGCTCGGAGCGAGCGGCTCGGCCTCGCCGAAGGCACCCAGCCCGCCGAGCAGGCCGACGATCACCGCGACCGGGACGAACACGACGAGCTGGATCACCACCAGCGGGACCAGGCTGCGTCGCACCGTGGCGAAGCTCGTGGCGAACCACTCCGACAGCGATCCCGAGATCAGTGGGTCTCCCAGCGGCTGCGACCGATCGTTCATGCCGCGCAACCTAATGCGACGGTGGCCCGATCTTCGCGACGAACACCACGGATACCCCCGAACGGGGACGGCCGGTGCCCGCGTGCGCCCGAGCACGCCGGCACCGGCCGTCTGCGGTCCGCGGCTGCGGGCACCGGTCCGGAGGGGCGACCGGTGGTCCGACGGGACCGCCGTACCGGTACCCGGTCAGACCGCGACCGGCAGACCGACGGAATCGCCCGACTGCTCCGTCTCCGGGCGCCGCGGCACCGGGATCACCGCCGGCACGGCCGCCGCGGGCCGGGCGGGCACAGGCACGACAGGCACGGGCGCTGCCGCCGCGGGGCGTGCCGGTCGCGGACGGGGCGCCGGCGGGCTCGCGACCGTCGGAGCCGACGCCGGCGCCGGAGCAGCGCCCCGCCGGGCCGCCCGATCCTCCAGCTCCCGGCGCAGCCGCTGCAGTGCCCGGTGCTGCGCGACCCGGACCGCGCCCGGGGTCGATCCCAATGCGTCCGCGGTCTCCTCCGCGGTCAGGCCGACGGCGATCCGCAGCGTGAGGATCTCGACCTGGCGCTTGCCGAGGATGCCCAGCAGGTCGGTGAGCCGATCGTTGCGCTCGGCGTCGAGCACCACCTGTTCCGGGTCCTCCTCGCGACCGATCCGCTCGGGCAGCTCCTCGACCGCGTCGCACCGGTTCCTGGCCATCGCCCGGAACGCGTCGGCGATCTTGTGCCGGGCGATCCCGAACACGAACGCGCGGAACGACATCCCGGAGAGGCGGTAGTCCGGCAGCACGGCGAGCACCGCCATGCAGACGTCCTGGGCCACGTCGTCGGCCGATCCGAGGGTGGTCTCCCGGCGCCCCAGCCGGGCCCGGCAGAACCGCTCGACCTGCGGCTGGATCCGGGACAGCAGCAGCGCGACCGCGGCCGGGTCGCCGGAGATCGCCGCCTGCAGCAGCTGCGGTGGGAGCAGGTCCGGGGCGGGCCCGGTGTCCGGCGTCCCCGCCGCTGTTCCACCACCGCCGTCCTCCGCAGGGCCGGTGGCAACGGCCGGTTCGATCACCGCGAGTCCGTCATGCATCGTGCCAGCGCTCCTCCGATGCGGCCCGCCGCATCCCGTCCCCGCGATGACGCCGGTCCTCCCCGTTCGGCGGGGCACGATCGGCGCGCTCGGTGTCCTCGTGCCGGGGTTCGGCGCCCCCTCAGGTCCGCTCGGCCGCACCCCGGCCTGCGGTCAACCATGACGACACACCCGATCGGGGTCAATCAACATGCTCAATTTGCGGTATGTGGCGACGCGCGGTAATGCCTTTCGGCCCTCCGAGGCAACCTCTGCGCCGATCAGGCGTCCACGCTCTGTCACTCCTTCCGGTGCCGGTGCCGTGCGTGACCCGGACGGCCGCGGTGTCGTTGAGCCGGGTGCCGCCCACCCCGCTCCCCGAAGGACCGCCTCCGTGCCGCTGAGCCACCCGCACCGTCTGTCGCTCGCCGCCCTCGCCGGCGCCGCCGTGATCGCACTCGGCGTCGCCGTGCCCGCGGCGGCGGAGCCGGCCCTGCCGGTGGGCCTCCCCGAGCTGACCGAGGCAGCCGCCGCAGATCTGGTTCCCGCGGTGGCCGGGGCGGCCGGCGAGTCTCTCGCCGGAACCTGGTTCGAGGACGGCCGGCTGATGGCCGGGACCTGGGACCCGGCCGTCGCACCGGTACTGACCGCGCTGGGTGCGACGCCGGTCGTCCGGGACGGGCCCCGCCGCGATCCGCTGGCGGCGCTCCGGGAGCTCGACGCCCGGACCGCGACCACCCCGCCGGACGGGCTCGCCTCCTACGGGATCGACCCGCGGACCGAGCAGCTGGTGCTCGACGTCGTCGAGGGGCCGGACGCGGGCCGTGTCGCCGGTGAGCTGACGGCCGGTATGGACCCGGCGGCGGTCCGGGTCGAGCGGGTTCCCGCGGCGCCGCGCCGGCAGGCCGCGGTGTCCGGTGGCGACACCATCAGCGACGGGAGCAGGCGCTGCACGGCCGGATTCGCCGCCTCCGACTCCGCGGGTGACTGGGTGATCACCGCCGGGCACTGCCTGCGCGGGTCCTCCACCTGGTACGCCGCCGACCAGAGCACGATCGGTTCGGGTGGGCGTACCGCGGGCAACGGCGTCGACGTCGGCGCGATCCCGGTCGAGCGGGGCAGCGCCGCACCGACCGTCGCCGGGACCCGGGTGCGGGGTACCTCGGTCGCTCCGGTGGGGTCGTCGGTCTGCCTGTACGGCTCCACCAGTGGCCGGTCCTGCGGGACCGTCGAGCGCACCGACGTGACGGTGAACTTCGAGGGCGAGCAGCAGTCCGGCCTGACCGCCGTCGGGACGTGCGCGCAGGAGGGTGACTCCGGCGCGCCCTACATCACCTCGAACGGCCAGGCCCAGGGCGTGCACACCGGAGCAGGCGGCTCGGGCAACTGCACCAGCTACTTCACCCCGATCCGGACCGCGACCGGCGCGCTGGGCCTGACGCTGACCACCGGCTGAGTTCAGTCCCCGCCGCGGACGACCCGGCGGAGCTTCGGGACGCGCTCGGCGAGCGTCCGCTCGAACCCGCGGCCGGACGGTGTGTAGTAGTCGGTCCCGACCACGTCGTCCGGCGGGTACTGCTGACGCAGGACGCCGTCCGGGTCGCTGTGCGGGTAGCGGTAGCCGA
Organism: Pseudonocardia autotrophica; assembly: GCF_003945385.1. NCBI lineage: Bacteria > Bacillati > Actinomycetota > Actinomycetes > Pseudonocardiales > Pseudonocardiaceae > Pseudonocardia > Pseudonocardia autotrophica. The sequence continues at coordinate 3,263,757 of NZ_AP018920.1, read as the reverse complement.
CCGCGTTCCCCAGCTTCTGCGCCCCCGCGTAGTGCCCGTCCCGCAGGTGCGCCGGCACCCCGCCGACCTTGCCCGACCGGACGTCGGCCATCGCCGCGTCGATCGCCGCGATGACGGCGTTGGACTTCGGCGCGGTCGCCAGGTGCACGGTGACCTGGGCCAGCGCGAGCCGGGCCTCCGGCATCCCGACGAGCTGCACGACCTGTGCGGCGGCGGTCGCGGCGGGCAGCGCGGTCGGGTCGGCGAGGCCGATGTCCTCGGAGGCGTGCACCATCAGCCGGCGCGCGATGAACCGGGCGTCCTCCCCCGCGACGATCATGCGGGCGAGGTAGTGCAGGGCCGCGTCCGGATCGGAGCCGCGGATGGACTTGATGAACGCGCTGATGACGTCGTAGTGCTGGTCACCGGCCCGGTCGTAGCGGACGGCGACCTCGGTGACCGCCCGCTCGACGGCATCGAGATCGACCACCGACCCGCCGGCCCCGAGCACCCCGTCGGCGGCGGCCTCGAGCGCGGTCAGTGCCCGGCGGCCGTCGCCGGCGGAGAGCCGGACCAGCGCGTCCTCGCCCTCCGGGGCCAGCTCCACCGAACCGTGCAGTCCGCGCTCGGAGGCCACCGCGCGCCGCAGCAGCTGCCGGACGTCGTCCTCGTCGAGGGACTGCAGCTGGAGCACCAGCGACCGGGACAGCAGCGGCGACACCACCGAGAACGACGGGTTCTCCGTGGTCGCGGCCACCAGCAGCACCAGCCGGTCCTCCACGGCGCCGAGCAGCGCGTCCTGCTGGGTGCGGGAGAAGCGATGCACCTCGTCGATGAACAGCACGGTCGCGGTGCCGCTGCGGTCACGCCTGCGCCTGGCCTCTTCGATGACCGCCCGCAACTCCTTCACCCCTGCCGAGAGCGCGGAGAGCGCGACGAAGTGCCGGGCGTTCGCGGCGCCGGGTCCGGCGGTACCCGCGCCGGCCATCAGCCGGGCGAGGGTGGTCTTGCCGGTGCCGGGCGGGCCGTAGAGCAGCACGGACGCCGCCGCGCCGCCGTCGAGCAGGCGGCGCAGCGGCGCACCGGGCTTCAGCAGGTCGGCCTGGCCCACGACCTCGTCCAGGCTCCGCGGGCGCATCCGGGCCGCCAGTGGGGCGTCCGGACGCGGGCCGTCGTCCGGCCCGTCGCCGGAGCCGTCCGCCCCTGGACCGGGATCGATGTCGAACAGGCCGTCGGTACTCATCGCCGACCAGCCTGCCAGGGACGGGCCCGTGGGCTTCTAGGCACGCTCCATCTCGTCCGCGAGGACGGGGGTGTGCACCGGGTTGTGCTCGTGGAACCGGTTCTCCGCGTAGGTGACGACCGCGACCGCGGCGGACACCGCCCCGATCGGGATGAGCAGCAGGTAGTAGACGACCTGAGCCAGCACGGTGCTCGCGAACGCGAACGGCATGGCGATCAGGCCGACCAGCACCCCGGCGACGATCGCGGCCAGCACCGTCAGCGCCCCCCGGCCGAGCACCGCGAAGAACCGCTGGTTGACCAGCGTGAACATCCGGCTCATGCCGCCCCGCTCCACGGCCACCACTCCGGCGAGCGAGCCGAAGAACACGGTGGCCAGGTAGATCCCGGGGATCAGCAGCAGGAACATGCCGATCAGGACGAGCACGCCCGCGAGGAAGTACCAGCCGACCGCGGCGAGCCCGCGATCCTTCACGAACGCCCAGACCTGCTGTGGTTCGTAGGGACGCCCGGCGGCGTCCCGCACGATGACGAAGACCGTCGCCAGCATCCCGAAGGTGCCCAGCACGACCGTCAGCACCGAGGTGACCAGGTTCGCCGCCCCCAGGGAGACGACGCTCCCGAAGGCCGGCAGCGCGCCCGATTCCGGCTCGACCCCCAGGCCGAAGAGCAACAGCGCGGCCTCCAGCAACCCGATCGGCACCCAGACCGCGGCCTGGATGACGAACAGTGGCTTCCAGCTGCGCTGCACCACACCGACGATCTTGGAGAACCAGTCGCTCAGGGAGAACGGGACCAGCGGGTCCGGTGAGGTCCCCGTGGTCGCCGCCGGGTAGCCGGCCGGCTGCTGACCAGGGTACCCGCCGTACTGCTGGCCGGACGGGTACGGCTGCTGGCCGTAGCCGCCCTGCGCCTGCCCGCCGTACTGGTCCTGGGCCCCGTACTGCTGACCGCCGTAGGGCTGCTGCCCGTACGGCTGCTGACCGTAGGGCTGCTGACCGGCGTAAGGCTGCTGGCCACCGTAGGGCTGCTCGCCGCCGCCGTAGGGCTGCTGGCCGCCGTACTGCTGCTGGCTGTAGGACTGTTGACCGTAGGGCTGTTGGCCGCCGTAGGGCTGCTGACCGTACTGGTCCTGCGGCCCGGGCTGCTGCGCTCCGTAGGGCTGCTGCCCGTGCGGCGCCTGATCGCCGGACGCCGAGGCGCCTGAATCGTCCGACGGCCCCCCGGCCCCCTGCTGCGGGTCCCCGCCCTGTGACGGCTCATTGCTCATGCGCGCGGACACTAGACGTGCGACCAGTGGTCACACAGCGAGTTCACCGGGTCGCACCCGATTCGTGACCTGGGCCGGGTGCCGCTCCAGGTGATCGTCACGGACCCCGGATCGTCGCCGGAACGCAACTCCGGTGACCCGCACGGTCACCCTCCGGCAACACGGCCGGGGCACCCTCATGGGGCATGGACACGATCCTCGGATGCCCGCTCTGCACCCGGCCGCGAACCGCCGCCGACATCCACGGCCTCGCCTGGAGCAGCCACCACGGCCCCGGCGGGGTCGTCTTCGTCTGCGGCCCCTGCACCCGGGCCCACCTCGTCGACCTCGAGTGCGGCCTGATCGACCCGGCCGACGCGAGGACACCGGCACCCGGCCGGGTGGCCAGGGCGGCCTGAGCCGCCCCGGCGGAGTCGGGTCCGTCACCGACGGCGTGGTGCCGGGCTCGGAACACCGGGGGCCGACGTAGGGTCGGACGCGTGCGCGAGATCCTCGAGTTGCTCGAACGGGACGCCTCCCTGAGCCACGACACCGTCGCGACCATGCTCGGACTTCCGGTCGAGGAGGTCGACGCGCGGATCGCGGGCTGGGAGCGGACGGGCGTGATCCGCCGGCATCGGGCCGTCGTGGACTGGGCCCGCTACGAGGACGGCACCACCGACGGCACGCTGGCCGGTGCCGGGCGGGCCGGTGCCCGGGTGACCGCCTTCATCGACGTCTCGGTGGAGCCCGCCCGCGGGGTCGGTTTCGACGACGTGGCGGCCCGCATCTCCCGGTTCGAGGAGGTCCGCGACTGCTATCTGGTCTCCGGCGGGCACGATCTGCGCTGCACGGTCGTCGGGCCGGACATCCGGGCGGTCAGCGACTTCGTGTCGCAGAAGCTCTCCACGATCGACCGGGTGCGCTCGACCGCCACCCACTTCGTGCTGGCGACCCACAAGCGCGACGGCGACTCGTTCGCCGAACCGGAGGCCGACCACCGGCTGCCGGTGACGCCGTGAAGCCGCTCAACAGCACGATCACCGCCATCCCGCCGTCCGGGATCCGACGGTTCTTCGACATCGCCGCGGAGATGGACGACGTCATCTCGCTCGGCGTCGGGGAGCCCGACTTCGTCACGCCGTGGCGGATCCGCGAGGCCGGGATCTACGCGCTGGAGCGCGGCTACACCACCTACACCGGCAACGCGGGCCTCCCCCGGCTGCGCGAGCTGATCTGCGCCGACCTTGCGTCGCGGTACGACGCGCGCTACGATCCGGCCACCGAATGCCTGGTCACCACCGGCGTCTCCGAGGGTCTGGACCTGGCGCTGCGGGTGCTGCTCGACCCGGGCGAGGAAGTGATCGTCCCCGAGCCCTGCTACGTCGCCTACCAGCCGTGCGTGTCGTTCGCCGGCGGGACGCCGGTGGGCGTCCCGACCCGGGCCGAGGACGGGTTCGCGATCGACGTCGCCGCGGTCGAGGCCGCCGTCACCCCGCGGACGAAGGCGATCCTGATCGGCTCGCCGGCCAACCCGACCGGTGCCGTGCAGCCGCCCGAGGTGCTGCGCGCACTCGTCGCGCTCGCCGAGCGGCACGATCTCTACCTGCTGTCGGACGAGATCTACGACCGGCTCACCTACGACGGCACGCACACCTGCCTGGGTGCGGTGCCCGGCGCGCGGGAGCGGACGGTGGTGTTGGGCGGCTTCTCCAAGGCCCAGGCCATGACCGGCTGGCGGGTCGGCTGGCTCGCCGCCCCGGCGCCGATCGCCGAGCTGTGCCTGCGGGTGCACCAGTACACGATGCTCTGCGCGCCGCACGTGTCCCAGATGGCCGCGGTCGAGGCGCTCAGCAACGCCGAGCCGGACGTCGCGGAGATGGTCGCCGACTACGACCGCCGGCGGCGGGTGTTCGTGAAGGGTCTGCGCGAGGCCGGATTGGAGTGCCCGGAGCCGGCCGGCGCGTTCTACGCGTTCCCGAGCATCCGGTCCTCCGGGCTCGACGCGGAGACGTTCGCGGAGCGGCTGCTGCGCGAGGAATCGGTCGCGGTGGTGCCGGGGACGGTGTTCGGCCCCTCGGGTGCCGGTCACATCCGGTGCTCCTACGCGACGGCACTGCCGCAACTGGAACAGGCCGTGGAGCGGATCGGGAACTTCCTGCGGCGCTTGTGAACGACCGCGGGTGCCGGTCGTCGACCGGCACCCGCGGACTCGTCTCGCCCCGGGCTCGGGGCGCCGGATTCAGGGCGCGATCAGGTCGTCGAACTCCCCGTCGTGCACGCCCTGCAGGAACGCCGTGATCTCGGCCCGGGTGTAGGTCACGTACGCACCGCCCGGCCGGGTCGAGTTGCGCACCGCGGCGCCGCCGTCCGGCAGCGGTGCGACCTCCACGCAAGCCCCGTTCGGGTTGCTGCGCAAGCTCTTCCGCCACTGAAGGCCGTCCGGCAGATCGATCTCGTTCATCGGTATCCCTCCCGACGTTCTGGACTGATGCAATTGCAACCGTAGCAGTCATTCGCTCCGCCGTTCGCCGATTGCGACACCTCCGGGCGGCGGCCCGGATGCGCGCTGCAACCGCTACCATCGGCACGACCGGGCACCGTCGTGCACGATCGGGGCCTGGCCCGTCGGAACGGTCGAGCAAGGGAGCGTCGCAGGATATGGATCGAGCGCGATCGGTCACTCCGTCCGAGGTCGACGTCAGTACTCCGAGCGTGGCTCGGATGTACGACTTCTACCTGGGGGGCAAGGACAACTACGAGGTCGACCGGCAGGCCTGTGCCGCGCTCTCCGAGGCCGCCCCGGGCACCGCGGCGCTCGCGATCAACAACCGCCGTTTCCTCATCCGGGCCGTCCGGTACCTCGCCCAGGAGCACGGGATCCGGCAGTTCCTCGACCACGGATCGGGCCTGCCCACCCAGGACAACGTGCACCAGGTCGCGCAGGCGGTCGACCCGGCCGCGCGCACGGTCTACATCGACAACGACCCGATCGTGCTCGCCCACGGCCGCGCCCTGCTCGAGCAGGACGACGCGTCGACGGTCGTGCAGGCCGACGTCCGCGACTTCGCCTCGATCTACAGCGATCCCGAGGTCACCCGGCTGCTCGACTTCAGCAAGCCGACCGCGGCGCTGTTCCTGTCGTTCCTGCACTGCATCCCGGACTCCGACGATCCGGCCGGCCTGGTCTCCGACGTACTGGACCGGCTGCCGAAGGGCAGCGTCGTCGTGATCTCGCACCTGGCGAGCAACGACCCGGAGGTGCGCCGCAGCCTCACCGACATGATGCTGGCCAACACCGGGGGCAACTGGGGCCGGGTACGCACCCCGGACGAGGTCGAGGCGATGTTCGGCGGGCTGTCGGTCGTGGAGCCCGGCATCGTCGAGGTGTCGACCTGGCACCCGGACGACGTCGCACCGGAGGTCCAGGCCACCAAGGAGTGGATCGAGTACGGCGGGGTCGCGTTCAAGAACTGAGCGCGCGCTGCGGTCCGGCCACCCGGGAGACCGGGTGGCCGGTCACCACATACCGCGCAGCGACGAGATCATCGCCTGTGAGCGGCGCGGGGTGAGCGCTGCCGCGGCGAGCCGGTCGATCAGCACCAGGTAGGTCTCGACGTCGGAGCGCTTGTCCAGGTACAGCGCGCTGGTCAGCTGCTCCAGGTACACGATGTCCGGCAGGTCGGCGTCGGCGAACCGCAGCAGGATGAACGGCCCGCCGGTCGCGGCGGCACCGCTCTGGTTGAACGGCAGCACCTGCAGCGTCACGTTCGGCAGCTCGGAGACCTTCAGCAGGTGCTCCAGCTGGTCACGCATGGCCTGGTTGTCACCCATCGGCCTGCGCAGCGCCGCCTCGTCGATGACCCCCCAGTACTCGGGCGCCGACGATCCCTCCAGGATCTGCTGGCGCTCCATCCGCAGCGTCACCCGCCGGTCGACCTCGTCCGGCGGGGCCGGGCGCCCCAGCTCGATCACCGCCCGCGCGTAACCCTCGGTCTGCAACAGGCCCGGGACGAATTGCGGCTCATAGGTCCGCATCGTGACCGCCGCCTGCTCGAGGCCCACATAGGTGGTGAACCAGTCCGGCATCGTGTCGCTGAACGGCTGCCACCAGCCCGGCTGGCTGGCCCGCTGCGCGAGGATCAGCAGCTCCGCACGCTCGGTCTCGCCGATGTTGCCGTACAGGGTCAGCAGGTCGGCGACGTCGCGCTGCTTGAAACCGACCCGGCCGGACTCCATCCGGCTGATCTTCGCCTCGGAGCCGCGGATCAGATCGGCCGCGACCGCCCGGGTGACGCCGGCGGCCTCGCGGAAGCGTTTCAGATGCGTCCCGACCAGGATGCGCAATGCCACCGGACCGGTGGCGGACTCGGCAGCTGCCGAACCGCTCGGACGAGACTCGCCGGAACCCATCAACCACCCCGGAACGTGGACGGACGTGTACGGAGAGTGTGTCATGCCGCGCGGGTAGCGCGGCCCAGGCTCCCCCGGGTGACGATCATCTCACGATCGGACACGCCGACACGCCACCCCGGTCCCCCGCGCGTCGGGGAAGCGGACCGGCGGTAGGCCCGGGACCCGCTCAGCGGCGTCCGGGCGCGGGCGCTACCGCTCGGCGCTACGGAACGCCGGGAAGACGGGCAGCTCGGACGGCGCGTCCGGGAACCGGTCGTCGAGCGCGGCCACGACGGCGGCGGCCAGCTCCACGGACGCCGGCCGGTCGGTGGCCGCGGCAGCGAAGCCCTGCCAGTAGTGCCGCAGCGCGGTGCTGATCCGCGGGGACCGTCCGGCGTCGCGCCCGATCGGCCGGTCGCGGTGCAGCACCAGGGGCAGCAGCAGCCACGTCGACCACCACACCCAGAGCAGGTGTGCGTCGGTCAGCCGGGATTCCAGGAGCTCGGTGTCGTCGAGCTCCGGCCAGACCGGGGCGACCTCGGCACGCCAGGCGTCGAGCATCTGCTCGCGCACCACGGACGGCAACGCGAAACTGGCTGCGCACCCCGGGAACGGGACCCGGACGTAGGCGGCGTCCAGCACGACGTCCCGGAAGCAACCCCACTCGAAGTCGACGAACCGCACGCCGCGGCTGGTGACGAGGTTGTTGTCCGGGCAGGTGTCGGACGGGCTGAACGCCCTGAACCCGGTCCCCCCGAGCAGCCGGATACCGCCCCTGGCCTCCAGCACCGCCATCTCCGGCACCTCGACACCGACCGCGTCGGCGAGGAGCTCGGGCAGTCCGCCGAGCGCTGCCCGGGCCTGGTCGGCGATCGGGTCCCGCCGGACCTTCTCCCCCAGCCGTCGCAGCAACGCCCCGAAGTCACCCTCCCGGCCTGCGGTGGCCGCCTGCATCCGGCCGAGCCCCCTGGCCCAGCCGAGCAGGCAGATCCGGGCCGCCTCGCGATCCGGGCCGAACAGCTTGTCGGCGAGCGTCATGCTGCGGCCGAGGTCCTCGAGCACCAGCAGCCGCTGCTCCGGATCGTGGGCGATGATGACCGGGCTGGGCCGGACGTCGCTCGGCAACGCGGTGAACAGCTGGCAGGACGCGACCTCGTAGCGGTACGGATCGGACGCGATCGGCTCGTCGTCCGGGCTGGGCGGCGCGTACTGCTTGATCACGACGCTGCGCCGGTCCGAGAACGGGTTCTGTGCCATCCTCGCCCTGGCCACGACCGAGCGGCCGCTGCCGCCGAGGTCCTCCGGCTCGGAGAGCTCGACGTCCGAGCCCGCGCGCCGGGACAGCAGCCGCGCGGCACCCGCCATCGCCGCGACCGCGCCGGGAGTCGCCTGCGGATCGGTCATCGCCAGCGAGCCTACCCCTCGTGACGGACGTGTTCCTCGTTACGGACGTGCTCGGAGCCCGGTCCCGGAGCCGACCGGGGCCGTGCGGAGCCACGCCGGGTCGGGCCGAGGTTGCGCCAGGTCCGTGCGGAGCCGCGCCGGGTCCGGCCGGTGGCCCGCCACGTGCGGCGGGCCACCGGCGGTCACCGAATTGCTCAGGCGGCAGGGCCGGGCTTCTCCGGGGCGCCGCCACCGGTCTCCCCCGGCTTGCCGGGGGCCGAGCCACCGGGCGCCGGCCCCGCCGGACGCGCGTCCACGCCGGCCTCCTTGCGCTGGCCCGCGGTGATCGGGGCCGGCGCCTGGGTCAGCGGGTCGAAACCGCCGCCGGTCTTCGGGAAGGCGATGACCTCGCGGATCGAGTCGCTGCCGGCGAGCAGCGCGGTGATCCGGTCCCAGCCGAACGCGATGCCGCCGTGCGGCGGGGGGCCGTAGGAGAACGCGTCGAGCAGGAAGCCGAACTTCTCCTTCGACTCGGCCTCGGACAGCCCCATGATCTCGAAGACCCGCTTCTGGACATCGGCATCGTGGATACGGATCGATCCACCGCCGATCTCGTTGCCGTTGCAGACGATGTCGTAGGCGTAGGCCAGTGCGCTGCCCGGGTCCTGCTCGAAGGTGTCGATCCAGTCCGGGGTGGGCGAGGTGAACGCGTGGTGCAACGCGGTCCAGGCGCCCGCGCCGACGGCGACGTCGTCGCTGTCGGCGGTCGACTCGAACAGCGGGGCGTCGACGATCCAGACGAACGACCAGGCCGAGGTGTCGATCGCGCCGATCCGTCGCGCGATCTCGCCGCGGGCGGCACCGAGCAGCGCACGGGCCTCCGACGGGGTGCCCGCCGCGAAGAAGATGCAGTCGCCGGGGTTCGCGCCGGTGGCCTCGGCCAACCCGGCCCGCTCGGTCTCGGACAGGTTCTTCACGACCGGGCCGCGCTCGTCGACGGAGCCGTCCTCGCCGATCAGCACGTACGCCAGCCCGCGGGCACCGCGCTGCTTGGCCCACTCCTGCCAGCCGTCGAGCACCTTGCGCGGCTGCGACGCCCCACCCGGCATGACGACGGCGCCGACGTAGGGGTTCTGGAAGACCCGGAATCCGGTGCCGGCGAAGTAGCCGGTCAGCTCGGTGAGCTCGATGCCGAAACGCAGGTCCGGCTTGTCGGAGCCGTAGCGGGCCATCGCCTCGGCGTAGCTCATCCGCGGGATCGGGGTCGTGATCTCGTGCCCGACCAGCTTCCAGAGCGCGACCAGCACCCGCTCGGCGAGCGCGATGACGTCGTCCTGCTCGACGAAGCTCATCTCGATGTCGAGCTGGGTGAACTCGGGCTGCCGGTCGGCGCGGAAGTCCTCGTCCCGGTAGCAGCGCGCGATCTGGTAGTAGCGCTCCAGGCCGCCGACCATCAGCAGCTGCTTGAACAGCTGCGGGCTCTGCGGCAGCGCGTACCAGGATCCGGGGCGCAGCCGGGCGGGCACCAGGAAGTCGCGGGCGCCCTCCGGGGTGGACCGGGTGAGGGTCGGCGTCTCGACCTCGATGAAGTCCTCGGCGGCCAGCACGTCGCGGGCCGCCTTGTTGACGTCGCTGCGCAGCTTCATCGCCGCGGCCGGGCCGGGCCGGCGCAGGTCGAGGTAGCGGTGCGTCAGCCGGATCTCCTCGCCGACTCCGCTGTGCTCGTCGATCGGGAACGGCAACGGCGCCGACTCCGACAGCACGGTCAGCTCGGTGACGGTGACCTCGATGTCGCCGGTCGGCAGTTCCGCGTTCTCGTTGCCGGCCGGGCGCGCGACGACGGTGCCGACGACCTGGACGCAGAACTCGGAGCGCAGCCGGTGCGCGCGCTCGGCCATCTCGCCCTCGCGGAACACCACCTGGGCGGATCCGGACCGGTCGCGCAGGTCGATGAAGATCACGCCGCCGTGATCGCGGCGGCGGGCCACCCATCCGGCGAGGGTCACGGTCTGGCCGGCGTTCTCGGCACGCAACGTGCCGACGGGGTGGGTTCGCATCACGGCGGTCAAGGCTATCCGCACACCCGCGCGGGTCTGCGACCAGGCTGACGGTCCGGCCGGTCCGGCCTCAGATCAGACTCAGCTGGCCCTCCCGCGGATCGGGCGGCGCCGCCGGCGCGGGCTCGTGGCGCGTCCATCCCGGGTCCCGCGGGTTGGGCTCCGGCCGGTCCAGACCGTGCCGCGCCAGCAGTGGCGCCACCCGCCGGGCCAGCGCCTCCCGGTAGTCGCGGCCCGCGTACGCACCGCGCCGGTAGAGCCGCTCGTAGCGCGGCAGCAGCGCCGGGTACTCCCGGCCCAGCCGGGCGAGGAACCACTCACGGGCGCCCGGCCGCAGGTGCAGCGCCAGCACCGTCGCGCCGCTCGCCCCGGCCGCGGCGATCTCGCCGAGCAGCGCATCGAGTGCCTCCTCCGAGTCGGTCAGCCACGGCAGCACCGGCGCGACCATCACGCCGCAGGGCAGGCCTGCGTCGGTGATCCGGCGGACCAGGTCGAGCCGCGCCCGCGGGCTCGGCGTGCCGGGTTCGAGCCGGGACTGCAGCTCGCGATCCAGCAGCGCGACCGACACCCCCACGCCGACCCGGACATCGGTGTTCGCCGCGGCCAACTCCGGCAGATCGCGAGCCAGCACGGTGCCCTTGGTCAGGACGGAGAACGGTGTTCCGGACCGGGCGAGCGCGGAGATCACCCCGGGCATCAGCCGGTACCGGCCCTCGGCCCGCTGGTACGGGTCGGTGTTGGTGCCCATCGCGACGTGCTCGCGCCGCCACCCCGGCCGCGCGAGCTCCCGCTCCAGCACCCGCGCGACGTTGACCTTGACCACGATCTGCGAGTCGAAGTCCGCGCCCGCATCCATGTCCAGGTAGGTGTGGGTGTTCCGGGCGAAGCAGTTGTGGCTGACCACGCCCGCGGCGACGAAGTCTCCGGTGCCGGTCGTGATGTCGAACATCGGCACGATCTCGCCGGTGTCGTGCACGTCGAGCACCCGGGGCGCACCGTCCGGCGGCTCCTCGACCAGCGCCCCGGCCACATCCCGGACCCGGGCCACCGCCGGATCCGCGATCGCGACCAGGCGCAGCTGTTCCGCGGCCCCGCCGAGCACCCGCAGCGCCCGGCCACCCGGCCGGCCGGTCGATTCGGAGGCGACCCGGAACCCGAGCCGGCGCAGCGCGTCGACCGTCGCCCGGGTCAGCCGCTCGTCGCCGGGCGTGATCCGCAGGACCCCCGCGGAGACCTCGCCGCTCGCATCGAGCACTCCCCCGAGGAACCCGGCGGACCAGCCCGGCCCCGGATGATCCGGCCACGCCGTCGGCGAGGGGGCCGGGCGGTGCAGCACCCGGGCATCGGAGACCTGCGCGACAGGTGCCGCGTGCCGGGCACCCTCCGGCCAGGCGCCCACCGGTGCGGCGCCCACCGGTGCGGCGCCGGTGCCGGACGCGCCCCCGAGATCCGCGCCGGTCGCACCCGTAACGCCCGCGCCGGTGCCACTCACGACACCCGCGCCGGTGCCACTGACGACGCCCGCGCCGGTGGGGCCACCCTCGCTGCCCGACGTGAGCAGGTGGTGCGCCCGGGCCAGCGCCTCCAGCTCCACCCATGCCGACGGGAACGGTTCCACGGACTGCCTGCTGCGGACCGCATCCGCCCGGACCAGCCCGCACAGGTACCCCTCGGCCCAGCCCGCCGGGTGACGCTCCGCGGGCATCGCCGCCGACCCCGGCCCGACCAGCGCCGATCCGACGGTCAGATGTGGCCGGTCCGCCGAGGAGCGGCACCGCCCGGGACGCACGTGCGCCCAGCCGCCTCGGGTGAGGAACCGGTGATCGGCCGAGGTGACCAGGACGGTGCCGTCGTCGAGCGTCACCCGCTGCGCGCGGCGCCGGGTCGACCAGTGGGCGAGCACCGGGGTGCGCACGAACCGGCGCCGGCCGCGCCCGTCGGTGACCGTGCCGATCACCTCGTCGCCGGGGCGGAGCTCGGCGATCGGCCGGGACCCGCCACCCGCCGTGAGCACCGGGGTGTCTCCACGTAAGCAGTAGGTACAGGCGTGCGCACACCCGCGGTACGGGTTCACCGTCCACCCGAACGGCACCGGCGACGACGACGGCACCCGGTTCAGCACCGAGCGCGCCTCCACCTCGTGGAAGACCACCCCCGCGAACTCCGGGGTCCGCACCGAGCGCAGCAACCCGCGCATCCCCGGCAGCGCCGCATCCGCCCCGACACCGTCGATTCCCACCTGCTGTCCGCTCCACCGCACGCCGATTATTCGAACACAAGTTCGAACCCGCGGCAACCGGTCGTCGCCCGGCGGTGCCCTCCGGGCGAGCACCGGCCCGGCGCCGGGTGATCACTTGCGAGGATGCCGGGGTGCAGCCCGACGATCCCGAGTGGTCTCCCGGTGACGCACGTCCGGACCGGGAGCCCGGCGGGCGGCGGCGGGCGGACGGGATCGGCAGGCACCAGCGGCCGGATTCACCGCACCGGCCCGGCGGGGCACCGGACGATCCGGCGCAGGCCGCCGGCCACCCGGCCGGGCGCGCCCGGTCCGCGGGCCCCGGCGCGGGTCTCGGGCCCGGGGGCAGGCCACCGCACGCCGGACGGTCCGGTCCGGACCCTCGCGGCGGCCCCGGTGAGCCGGTGGGCGGCACCGGAGACCCCCCGCGTCGAGCCGCACCGGAGCCGACCGGCGGCCACCGGCGGGGCCCCGTGCCCGGGACCGGATCCGGGCCGGAGGACGGTGGAGACCCTCGGCGTGGCGCCGGGCCCCCTGGGGCGGGCGTCCGCCTGCCCGGCACGGGACCGGGTAGCTCCGCGGCGCACGCGCACGATCCCCGATCCAGTGCCACCGGGGCCGCCCCGGGGCGCGGCAGCGGCGACGACCACGGGCCCCACACATTCGGCACCCGCACCGGCCGGCCCGGGGTGCCCGCCCACGGCGCGGACTCCGGCGGCAGCGGCGACAGCGACGGTCTGCCGGACCGGCCCGGGCTGCGGGGCGGTCACCGCACACACGGCCCCCGGCAGGCCGATACCGGCGGCCGCGCCCGCCCCACCGGTCCCGCATCCGGCGGGGCGCGGTCCGGCCGGACGGCGCGCGGCAGCTCGCGGGACCGGACCCAGGACCCCGGGGCGCCCGACGCCCGGGGGTCGGGCACCGGCGCCGACCCGGCCCGGCAGCCCGCTCCCGGGCCGGACGCCACGGGTGACAGCGCTCCCGGCGACGGCACGGAGATCGACGCGACCGGCCCGTTCACCGCCGGATCGGCCGAATCGAGCAGGTCGAGCGGGTCAGCCGGGCCGGCCGGGCGCCGAGCTGCCCGACAGCGCGTCGCTGCGAGCGGCCACGGCCACGGCCACGGGCACGGGCACGGCAGCCCCAGCCCGGCCGGGCGGCGGGTGCGGAACCTGCTGGTCGCGCTGCTGATCCCGTGCGCACTCGCGACGCTGGCCGGTGTCGCGCTGCTCTGGCCCGGGGACGTCCCGACCCCGGACCTCCCGCCGACCCAGCAGGTGCGCGGGGACATCACCGCCGTCGCGGTCGCCGACTGCTCCCCCGGCTCCGGGGACGGCGCCTGCACCGGTGTCACGATCGCGATGACCGACGGACCCCGGGCCGGCCGGGACCTGGTGCAGCTGGTGCCGAACGAGCCGTCCAGCCCGCGGTTCGCGGTCGGCGACCCGGTGACGCTGGCCTGGTCCGGCGGCGACCCCGACTCCGCCGGGTCGTACCAGCTCAACGACTTCCAGCGGGCACCCGCGCTGATCTGGCTGGCGGCCGCGTTCGCACTGGCCGTCGTGCTGCTCGGGCGGCTGCGCGGGTTCGCCGCCCTGGTCAGCCTGCTCCTGACGTTCGCGATCCTGCTGTGGTTCGTGCTGCCCGCGATCCTGTCCGGCGGATCACCGCTCGCGGTGGCGGTGACCGGAGCCTGTCTGATCATGTTCGTGGTGCTGTACCTGACACACGGATTCAGCGCCCGGACGTCCTGCGCGGTACTGGGCACGCTCGTGTCGCTCGCGCTGATCGGGGTGATCGGCTACGGCTTCACCGCGGCCGCGCGGCTGACCGGGCTGGACGACACCACCGCCAACCTGATCGGGACCCTCGGCGGGGTCCCGATCGACCCGCGCGGCCTGGTGCTGGCCGGGCTGGTGATCGGCGCGCTCGGTGCGCTCGACGACGTGACGGTCACCCAGGCGTCCGCCGTCTGGGAGCTCGGCGCCGCGAACCCGGACCTGGGCGCCCGGGAGCTGTTCTCGGCCGGAATGCGGATCGGGCGGGACCACGTGGCGTCCGCGGTGAACACACTGGTGCTCGCCTACGCCGGTGCTGCGCTGCCGTTGATGCTGCTGTTCTCGGTCGCCGCCGGCGGCGTGTCCGACGTTCTGACCAGCCAGGACGTCGCCACCGAGATCGTCAGGACGCTGGCCGGGAGCATCGGCCTGGTCGCCGCCGTGCCGGTCACCACCGGCCTGGCGGCGCTCGTCGCGGCCCGCCGCTGACCGTCCATCCCGCTCGGAGCACCGGAGGCGGTGCGCCGGGACAGCCGTGTCACGGACGGCGGGCCAGCAGGTGCGCCTCCCCGTCGGCCTCGTGGTGGGCGAGCACCTCGAACCCGGCGAACGCGGCGACCAGCTCGCCGGGGGCTGCGCGGAAACGACCGCCGGCGTCGCCGACCTCGGACAGCACGGTGACCACCAGCAGCCCGCCGGGGGCCACCGCGGCGGCCAGCGCCGGATACAGGGCGGGTGCCCGGAACCGCTGGCAGACGACGACGTCGTAGGAGCCGTCGTCGGTGGGGAACCCGTCGTCGAGATCGGCCTCGACCCAGCGGATCCGGCCGGGCGGGGCGAGGTCGGTGGCCAGCTCGGCCCCCGCGGCGAGCCCGGCCGGTGACACGTCGACCGCGACCACGTCGAGTCCGCGCCCGGCCAGCCACACCGCGACCGCACCGCGCCCGCAGGCGACATCGAGTGCCCGGCCGGTGCCCGGGACGAGATCGAGCCGGCCGCGCAGCGCGTCCGGCGGCTGCGCGGAACCGATACCGACGGCGCGGTGCCTGCGGTCCCAGTCCTCCCGGTCCGACGTGACCATCGAGCGGCTCAGCCGACCTCGGCGGCGACCGCGGTCACCACGGCGTCGATCACGCCGTCCAGCGGGACGTCCTGCTGGTCGCCGGAGACCAGGTCCTTCAGCCCGATCGTGCCGCTCTCCAGGTCGCGGGCGCCGAGCACGAGCGCGAACCGGGCCCCGGAGCGGTCGGCGGACTTCATCGCGCCCTTCAGGCCGCGGTTGCCGTATGACAGATCGACCCGCACGCCCTGGGCGCGCAGCCGGGCCGCGATCACGACCAGCCTGCGGCGGGCGTCCTCGCCCAGCGGCACGCCGAACACCTCGGCCCGGGCCACCGACCACGGCTGCACACCCTCGACGCCACAGGCCAGCAGCGTGCGGTCGACGCCGATGCCGAATCCGACACCGGACAGGTCCGGCCCGCCGAGGGTGCCCATCAGGCCGTCGTAGCGGCCGCCGCCACCGATCCCGGACTGGGCGCCGAGTCCGTCGTGCACGAACTCGAAGGTCGTCTTGGTGTAGTAGTCCAGCCCGCGCACCATCCGCGGGTTCGGGGTGTAGGCGACGCCGAGGTCGTCGAGGTGCGTCAGCACGGCGGCGTGGTGCTCGGCCGCCTCCGCGGACAGGTGGTCCATCAGCAGCGGCGCGTCCGCCATCGCGGCCCGCACCTCGGGACGCTTGTCGTCGAGCACCCGCAGCGGGTTGATCGCGGCCCGCTCGCGGGTCGGCTCGTCGAGGTCCAGCCCGGCGAGGTACTCCTGCAGCAGCTCGCGGTACCGCGGCCGGCAGGCGGCGTCGCCGAGCGAGGTGAGCTCCAGCCGGTAGCCGGTGAGGCCGAGCGCCCGGAAGCCCTCGTCGGCGATCGCGATGACCTCGGCGTCGAGCGCGGGATCGTCGATCCCGATCGCCTCGACACCGACCTGCTGCAGCTGCCGGTAGCGGCCGGCCTGCGGGCGCTCGTACCGGAAGAACGGCCCCGCGTAGCGCAGCTTGACCGGCAGTCCTTGCTTGTCGAGGTTGTGTTCGATCACCGACCGGACGACGCCGGCGGTGCCCTCCGGCCGCAGCGTCACCGAGCGTCCGCCGCGGTCGGCGAAGGTGTACATCTCCTTGGAGACGACGTCGGTGGACTCCCCCACCCCGCGCGCGAACAGTCCGGTGTCCTCGAAGACCGGCAGCTCGATGTGGCCGTACCCGGCGCGCGCGGCAGCCCCGGCCAGGGTGTCCCGGACGTGTGAGAACCCGGCCGACTCCGGCGGGAGGTACTCCGGGATGCCCTTCGGCGCGGCGAACGGTTCGGGCTTGCGGGCCCGGCCCTCCGCCTGCTGCTCGGTGGCGGTCACTGCAGGTCCACGTCCTCTCGTGCCGGTGCGCAAAGGCTCCCCCAGCCTAGAACCGGTGTCTCCCGGATTCGCTCCCAGGTGTCCCCGATACCCTCCGGTGACGGGTGATCGACTAGGGAGCAGTA
Organism: Pseudonocardia autotrophica; assembly: GCF_003945385.1. Taxonomy (NCBI): domain Bacteria; kingdom Bacillati; phylum Actinomycetota; class Actinomycetes; order Pseudonocardiales; family Pseudonocardiaceae; genus Pseudonocardia; species Pseudonocardia autotrophica. The sequence goes on along the minus strand of NZ_AP018920.1, from coordinate 3,246,910 downwards.
GAGCGTGGCGACGAACGAGCAGCGCCGGGAGGCGGCCAAGCGGAAGCTGGCGGCCCAGCAGGCGAACCGGGTGGAGCGGGCCCAGAAGCAGAAGCGCAACACGACGATCGCCGTCGTGGCGACGGTGCTGGTGGTCGCGGTCGCCGCCGGCGGCGTCTACGCACTGACCTCGGCGTGGGGCGGCGGCGATTCCGAGTCCGCCGACCCGGCCGCGCAGGCCCAGCAGGACGCCGGCACGGACACCTCAGGGCTCCCGGTCGTCCCGCTGCCGACCCGGCCGACCGCGCTGCCCGCCTCGGTGAACTGCGCCTACCCGGCCGAGCAGCCCGCGTCGAAGCCGGTGGATCCGCCCGCCGACGGCGAGGTCTCGGCGGAGGGCACCGTCGCGGCGTCGTTCTCCACCAGCGCGGGCACGATCGACCTCACGCTGGACCGCGCGCTGGCCCCGTGCACGGTGAACAGCTTCGAGAGCCTGATCCAGCAGGGCTACTACAACGAGACGTCCTGTCACCGGCTGACCACCAGCCCCGGCCTGCAGGTGCTGCAGTGCGGCGACCCGACCGGGCAGGGCTCCGGCGGGCCCGGCTACACCATTCCGGACGAGGTGTTCGACGGCCTGTCCTACGGCCGCGGGATGCTGGCGATGGCGAAGACGGCGGCCCCCGACTCGGGCGGCAGCCAGTTCTTCATGATCTACGGCGACGCGCAGCTCCCGCCGGAGTACACGGTGTTCGGCTCGATCGGCGAGGAGGGCCTGCGGACCCTGGACGCGGTCGCCCAGGCCGGCGAGTCGACCGGCGCCGGTGACGGCAACCCGAACACCCCGGTGGACATCGAGAACGCGACCGTCGGCTGACCGGGCCCCGGGGGCGGCAACCAGCCGCCCCCGGGCCGATCAGGCCGCCGAGGTGACCCGGTAGACGTCGTAGACGCCCTCGATGTTGCGGACCGCCTGCAGCAGGTGGCCGAGGTGCTTGGGGTCGCCCATCTCGAACGAGAACCGGGACACCGCGACCCGGTCCCGGGAGGTCGTCGTCGACGCGGACAGGATGTTGACCTTCTCGTCGGCCAGCACCTTCGTCACGTCGGACAGCAGCCGGTGCCGGTCGAGCGCCTCGACCTGGATCGCGACCAGGAACACCGACTCCGGCGACACCGACCAGGCCACCTCGACCAGCCGCTCCTCGCGGGCGGTGAGATCACCGGCGTTGGTGCAGTCGGTGCGGTGCACGCTGATCCCGCCGCCGCGGGTGACGAACCCGAGGATCTCGTCGCCGGGCACCGGGGTGCAGCAGCGGGCGAGCTTCACGTAGAGGTCGCCCATCGCGTTGCCGTCGCCGTCCTGCACGACGACGCCGGCGTTCCCGGACGGCCTGCGGTGCCGGACCGTGGACGGCGTCGCCCGCTCGGCGAGCTCCTCCTCGGCCTCCTCCTCGCCACCGAACCAGGCGACCAGGCGCTGCACGACGTGCTGGGCGCTGGTCTGGTGCTCGCCGACCGCGGCGTAGAGCGCGGACACGTCGGAGTAGTGCAGCTCGCGGGCGATCGCGGACATGGCATCGCCGGAGATCAGCCGCTGCAGCGGCATCCCGGTGCGGCGCGCCTCCCGGGTGATCGCCTCCTTGCCCTCCTCGACGGCCTCCTCGCGGCGCTCCTTGGCGAACCACTGCTTGATCTTCGCCTTGGCCCGCGGCGACTTCGCGATGGCCGGCCAGTCGCGGCTGGGCCCGGCGTCCTCGGCCTTGGAGGTGAAGATCTCGACGACGTCGCCGGAGGACAGCTGCCGCTCCAGCGCGACCAGCTTGCCGTTCACCCGGGAGCCGATGCAGCGGTGCCCGACCTCGGTGTGCACCGCGTAGGCCAGGTCGATCGGGGTGGACCCGGTCGGCAGGGTGACGACGTCACCCTTCGGGGTGAAGACGAAGATCTCCCGGGCGGCGAGGTCGAACCGCAGCGAGTCGAGGAACTCGCCGGGATCGGCGGCCTCCCGCTGCCAGTCGAGCAGCTGGCGCATCCACGCCATCTCCTCGACCTCGACCTCCTTCCCGGCGCCGCCCTTGACCTCCTTGTAGCGCCAGTGCGCGGCGATGCCGTACTCGGCGGTGCGGTGCATCGCGTGCGTGCGGATCTGCACCTCGAGGGGCTTGCCGTCGGGGCCGATCACGGTGGTGTGCAGTGACTGATAGACGCCGAACCGGGGCTGGGCGATGTAGTCCTTGAACCGGCCGGGCATCGGCTGCCACAGCGCGTGCACCATGCCGATCGCGGCGTAGCAGTCGCGCACCTCGTCGACCAGAACCCGCACGCCGACGAGATCGTGGATGTCGTCGAAGTCCCGGCCCTTGACGATCATCTTGCGGTAGATCGAATAGTAGTGCTTGGGCCTGCCCTCGACCTTCGCCGCGATCCGCGCCGAGTCCAGCTGCGAGGCGACCTCGTCGATCACCTGCCGCAGGTAGGTGTCCCGGGACGGCGCCCGGTCGGCGACCAGCCGGACGATCTCCTGGTACTTCTTGGGCTGCAGGATCGCGAAGGACAGGTCCTCCAGCTCCAGCTTCACGGTGGCCATGCCGAGCCGGTGCGCGAGCGGGGCGAACACCTCGAGGGTCTCGTTCGCCTTCTTGACCTGCTTCTCCGGCCGCAGGAACCGCATGGTCCGCATGTTGTGCAGCCGGTCGGACAGCTTGATCACCAGTACCCGCGGGTCGCGGGCCATCGCCACGACCATCTTGCGGATCGTCTCGGCCTCGGCCGCGGTGCCGAACTCGACCTTGTCCAGCTTGGTGACGCCGTCGACCAGGTGCGCGACCTCGTCGCCGAAGTCGGCGCGCAGCCGTTCGAGGGAGTAGTCGGTGTCCTCGACGGTGTCGTGCAGCAGTGCCGCGACCAGCGTCGTGGTGTCCATCCCCAGCTCGGCGAGGATCGTCGAGACGGCCAGCGGATGCGTGATGTACGGGTCGCCGGACTTGCGGGCCTGCCCCTCGTGCTTGGCCTCGGCGACGTCGTAGGCCCGCTGCAGCAGCACCAGATCGGCCTTGGGGTGCAGCGAGCGGTGCACCGCGGCCAGCGGCTCCAGCACCGGGGTCACGATCGCGACCCGCTGCGGCGTCATCCGCCGCGCGATCCGCGCCCGTACCCGCCGGGTGGCGGACGGGCGGGGCGGCTCGTCGTCGGGCGTCAGCGGGCGCGTGGCGGGGTGTGCGCCCGCCGGGGCGCTCGTCCGGTCGACCTCGGTCACCGCACCTCCTGATCGTGCCCGGTAGCGGGTGGTCCGTCCCGAGGATAGTCCGCGGATCGTCACATGACGGAACCGCGCCGTCTCAGGCGCTCAGCAGCGCGTCCACCCGCAGGTCACCGAGCTTCGCACGGCCCTGCAGCGCGGTCAGCTCCAGCAGCGTGCCGAACCCGACGATCTCGGCTCCGACGTCGGTGAGCAGCGCGCAGGCCGCAGCCGCGGTGCCGCCGGTGGCGAGCACGTCGTCGACGACGTAGATCCGGGTGCCCGGCTCGACGACCCCGGCCGGGAGCTCCAGGGTGGCGCTGCCGTACTCCAGGTCGTAGCTACGCGACGCGGCGACGACCGGCAGCTTGCCCGCCTTGCGGACCGGGACCGTCCCCAGACCGGCGACGAGTGCGACCGCGGCCCCCAGCAGGAAGCCGCGGGCCTCGACGCCCACCACCAGCTCCGCCTCGCCGGTGTGCGCGGCCAGCTCGGTCGCGACGGTCGCGAACGCCCCGCCGTCGGCGAGCACCGGTGTGATGTCGCGGAACAGCACCCCGGGCTCGGGATGGTCGGGCACCGGACGGATCAGGTCGGCGATCCGCAGCAGGTCCTCCGCGGAGTCGCCGTCGACGCCGGGGCCGGGCCGGATGTCGTCGACGGCGGTCACCGGCGGGACCGCCCGGTCTTGCCGGTGGGCCGGGACGCCGAGGACGTGGGAGGGGAGCTGCTCACGGTCGCGAGGGTATCCGGCGCCGGTGCGTCGCCGTCCGGGGTGGCCCGCGCCCGGCGGGCGGCGACCCGCCGCGCCTGGTCCCGGAACCGCACGTCACGCAGCTTGATGTCGACCAGCAGCGGGGTCGCCAGCAGCAGCGACGAGATCACCCCGGTGATCATGCCGACGAGCTGGACGAGCGCGAGATCGGCGAGGGTACCGACGCCGAGCAGACCGACCCCGATCACCAGCAGGCCGAGCACCGGCAGGATCGCGATCAGCGAGGTGTTCAGCGACCGCATGAGCGTCTGGTTCAGGGCCAGGTTCGCCGCCTCGGGGTAGCTGCGGCGGGTCAGCTTCAGCAGGCCGCGCGCATTCTCCCGGACCTTGTCGAACACCACGACGGTGTCGTAGAGGGAGAACCCGAGGATGGTCAGCAGGCCGATCACGGTCGCCGGGGTCACCTCCAGGCCGATGATCGAGTACACCCCTGCGGTGACGACGATGTCGTTGACCAGCGCGACCAGCGCGGCGGCCGCCATCGCGCGTTCGAAGTAGACGGCCAGGAAGATCGTCACCAGCACGATGAACACGGCCAGCGCGATCAGCGCCTGGGTGGTCACCTCGCCGCCCCAGGTGCCGGACACCTGGGAGTCGCTGATCGACGCGGCGCTCGGCGCCCCGTCCGGTCCGAGCGGTTGCAGCTGGGTGAACAGCGCGTCCCGCAGCGGGATCAGCTGCTCCGCGGTGAGCGGCTCGGACTGCAGCACGATCGACGCCGCCTCCCCGCTCCCGACCGCCTGCGTGACCTCGGGCGGGGTGCCGATCACGCCCTGGTAGACCTGCTCGACCTGCTGGGTGCTGATCACGCCGGCCGCGCCGTTGGCGGGCAGCTGGATCTGCGAACCACCGGTGAAGTCGATGCCCAGGTTGAACCCGCGGAACACCAGCGACAGCAGGCAGATCACGATCAGCACTGCGAACCCGATGTACCAGGTCCGGCGGCGGCCGATGATGTCGACGTCGGCGGTGCCGGTGGTGAGCCGGGTCCAGCCCGACAGACGCTCCGGGGCGGTCATGCCCGCCCTCCCTTCACGGCGACGCGACGACCGGGGGCCGGTGCGCTGCGACGGTGCTGTGCACCGATCCGGTCGACGGCGGCGAGCCCGGACAGCCCTGGCCTGCCCAGCGTTCGGGACCGGGATATCAGGACGACCAGCGGGAACGTCACCAGGAACACGACGACCAGGTCGAGCACGGTGGACATGCCGAGGGTGAAGGCGAACCCGCGGACCTCGCCGACGGCCAGGATGTACAGCACCGCGGCGGCCAGGAAGCTGACCGCGTCGGCGGTGAGGATCGTGCGCCGGGCCCGCTCCCAGGACCGTGGGACGGCGGAGCGGAAGGTGCGGCCGTCGCGCATCTCATCCTTAAGCCGTTCGAAGAAGATCACGAACGAGTCGGCGGTGATGCCGATCGCGATGATGAACCCGGCGACCCCGGCGAGGTCCAGGGTGAACCCGATCCAACGGCCGAGCAGGATCAGCACGGCGTAGACGACCAGCCCGGACAGCAGCAGCGACAGCATCGTGAGCAGCCCGAGCAGCCGGTAGTAGGCCAGGCAGTAGACGAGCACCAGCAGCAGGCCGACCGCACCGGCGATCAGCCCGGCCTCCAGCGAGGCCAGGCCGAGCGTGGCGGACACGGTCTGCGCGGTGCCGGAGTCGAACGCCAGCGGCAGCGACCCGTATCGCAGCACCTGGGCGAGCTGCTGGGCCCGCTCCTGGTTGAACTGACCGGAGATCTCGGTGGCACCGCCGAGGATCGGGACGTTGATCGACGGGGCGGACACCACGTCGCCGTCGAGCACGAAGCCGACCCGCTTGCCCACGTTGGCCGAGGTGTATTCCCCCCACGCCTGCGCGCCGGCGGGCTTGAAGGTGAGGCTGACGACGTAACCGGCGCCCTGCGCGTTCGGCTGGGCCTGCGCGGAGGCGATCTCGGTGCCCTCGATGAAGGTGGGCCCGAGTACGTACTTGGCGGTGCCGTCCTCGCTGCAGGTGACCAACGGCCGGGCCGGGTCGTCGTAGCCCTGCAGCGGATCGACGGCGGCGCAGTCCAGCGCGAGCAGCGCCTGCGCCTGCACGGCGGGATCGGCGCTCTGCCGGGTCTCCCGCGCCTGCGTCACCTCCGCGGCGATCCGCGGGTCGTCCGGGGCGGGCGCACCGGGACCGGGTGCCGGGGGTTCCGGGGGCGGCGGGTCCTGCAGCGGGGCGGTGTGTGCAACCGGCGCGACCGGGGTGGACCGCTCGGGGGTGACGCCCATGCCCTGCACGCCGGTGCCGGCGTCGGAGCCGGCCTCACTGCCGGAACCGGTGCCGCTGCCCTGGGCCGGTGCGCTGCCCTGAGCCGGTGCGCTCCCCTCAGCCGGGGGTGCGGAGCCGTCGGCCGGAGGCGTGGATCCCGGCGCGGACGGCGCGCCTGCGGCGGCGGGGCCGGCCGGGATCTCCTGGACCACCTCGCGGAAGCGCAGCTGTGCGGTCTGGCCGAGCGAGCGGGCCTGTTCGCCCTCGTCACCGGGGACGGTGATGACGATGTTGCTGCCGTCGAGCTGGACCTCGGCGCCGCTGACCCCGAGTCCGTTGACCCGCTGCTCGATGATCTCCTGCGCCTGCACCAGCTGGTCACGCGGCGGCGGTTGGCCGTCCGTCGTGCGCGCTGTGAGCGAGACGCGGGTGCCACCCTGCAGGTCGATGCCCAGCTTCGGCGTGAGGTTCCCGCCCCCGGTGAACAGCACCAGGGTGTAGAGGATCACGACGATGCCGAGAAAGGCCGTCAGGTAGCGCCAGGGGCGGACATGATGCTGCCCCGACGACGGTGCCACGTTGGTGTTCTCCTGCTCCGACTCGTGCGACGGCCGCGGCCGGCCTCACGGTCGGTCGCCCGGTCCCCGACCGGCCCGGCCGGACACCCAGGGGGTGGTCCGGTGCCGGGCCCGTCCGTGGGACCAGGGCCGCCGGAGCGGGCCCGTGGCCCGCTCCCGACTGCTCAGTGGATCGTCGGCTTGTTCTCCGGCTTCGGCTGCGAGGCGTCCGAGCTGCCGGCGGACTCGGTGGAGTCACCGGACTCGTCCTCCGACGACGTGTCGGGGTCGACCTTCTCCCGGATCGCCGCACGCAGCCAGGTCGTGACCACGCCGTCGGCGATCTCGAGGTCGATCGTGTCCTCGTAGGAGGCGTCGGTGATGGTTCCCCGCAGCCCGGACGTGGTGACGACGACATCGCCGTCCTCCAGCGCCTGCTGCATCGCCTGGGTCTCCGCCATCTGCCTGCGCTGCTTGCGGCCGTTGAGGAACAGCGGCACGAACAGCAGCAGGATGATGAGGAAGGGCAGCAGGGACAGCAGACCGGATCCACCGGCCTCCTGCGCAAGAATCAGATCCATCGTGCGGGGTCTCCGTCTCGTTTCGCCACGTATCAGTGTGCCAGCCGGGGGAATTCACGTCAGCAGCCCCCGGCCATTCGCGCCGCTCGTCGCAGAAACGCAGGACAAGCGGTTGCACCGCGTCCACCACGACCGATTACGACACCGATGCCGAGATTGTCCCACACGCTGCCGATCTGCCCTGCACGTCCTTGCTCGGCACGCTGACCGCAGGGCATCCGCTTTGCCCCGGTACGTCGGGACCGAACGGAGGCCGGGCCGCCGGCGGCGGAGATACCGGGACGCCCCGGGCAACGGAGTCACCGGAAATTGCACCACCGGATTTCCCGGCGGGCCGTGCCTCGTCATTCCGGATCGGTGACGGAGCGATTCGGATGGTCCGACGGAAACCGGACGATCCCTGCCGGGAACGGCGGATCGGCACCGTTCCCGGTTCATTCGCCGACGGCCGGTCCGGCACCGGGGTCCGTGCTGGGGGAGGTGAACATCTCTCCCAGCAGACGACCGACGGTCGTGCACGCCACGTCGCCGGCCGAGGCGCGGTCCGAGGCCAGGATGATGGACCGCGCCGGATCGCCGGACATCGTCGTCAGCGTGATCCGGTCGTCGTCGACGGCCCGCAGTGCCAGACCCGGCAGGAACCCGTGGGCCAGTCCGGCGCCGATGACCGCGCGGTGCACCGTCATGTCGTGCGACTCGAACTGCACGTCCGGTTCGAACCCCGAGGCGCGGCAGGTCGCGTCCGCCCAGCGCCGGGCGGCCGTACCTCGAGGCTCCAGCACCCAGCGGGCCTCCGGCTCGGGCCGACGGGCGCTCTCGCCGGACGGTGTCGCGAGATACAGCGGATCGAGGGCGACCACCCGCCGGAGCACCGACCGCGGCTTCGGCAGCGGGGTGCCCGGGTACTCCTCCAGGAGCGCCAGGTCCACCGCATGCCGGGCCAGGGCGTCCAGCGCCTCCCGCGGCTCCAGGTGCACCACGTCCAGCCGGACACCGGGATAGTGCCGCCGAAGGACCCCGGCGACGTCCGGGAGTGCGGTCAGCGCGGCCGTCTGGAAGGTGGACAACCGGACCCGCCCGACCGGTGTCTCCCCGATCCGCCGGACCTCGCGGGCGGCGGCGTCGAGCGCGTCGAGGATCGCGTCGGCCCGCTCCGCCAGCAGGACGCCGGCCGGCGTCAACCGGACCCCGCGGCCCGCGGCGACGAACAGAGTGCTGCCGGCCTCCTTCTCCAGCAGGGCCAACTGCTGGGAGATCGAGGTCGGCGAGTAGCCGAGCGCACGCGCGGCCGAGGCCATGGTTCCGCTGCGCCGCAACTGGCTCAGCATCCGTAGCCGACGGGGCTCCAGCACCGGGTGACCTCCCCATCCATCAGTTTTCCCGTGCATTCTGCACGTTGATTCATCGCTTGTCGTGGGCATGCGGGCTCTCCACGATGGACCGATGCAGAACGCGACGGCGGCACCGGAGCTGACCCATCGGGTCCACGAGCTCCGGGCGGTCTACGAGAAGGCGAACCCGCGCAGCGCCGAACGCCACCTGCGCGCCCGCACCGTGATGCCCGGTGGGAACACCCGGACGACCCTGCACTACGCACCGTTCCCCCTGGTGTTCACCGGGGCCGCGGGCGCGACGCTGCGGTCCCTCGACGGCGACGACTACCTCGACCTGCTCGGCGACTTCACCGCCGGGCTCTACGGCCACTCCCATCCGGTGCTCCGCGCCGCCCTGAACCGGGCCGTCGACGCGGGCACCACGTTCGGCGGCCACAACGACGACGAGGACTCCTTCGTGGCGGAGCTGGTCCGCCGGTTCCCCTCCCTCGAGCTGGCCCGGCTGACCAACTCGGGCACCGAGGCCAACACGCTCGCGCTCGCCGCCGCGGTCGCCCACACCGGCCGGTCCACGATCCTCGTCTTCCGCGGCGGCTACCACGGCGGCGTCCTCGACTTCACCGCTCCGCAGCGGCCCCTGAACCTGCCCCACCGGTTCCGGGTCTGCGACTACGCCGATCCCGCCGCCGCGGCCGCCGCGATCCGGGAGTGCGGCGAGGACCTCGCCGCGGTCCTGGTCGAGCCGATGCAGGGCAGCGCCGGGTGTATCCCGGCCGACCCGGAGCTGCTCCGCACGGTGCGCGCGGCGACGGCCGAGGTCGGTGCGCTGCTCGTGTTCGACGAGGTGATGACATCGCGCCTCGGCCCGGGCGGGCTGCAGCAGGAGCTGGGCATCACCCCGGACCTGACCACGCTGGGCAAGTACCTGGGTGGCGGGATGACCTTCGGGGCCTTCGGCGGCCGGGCCGACATCATGCGGCGGTTCGATCCCGGTGTCCCCGGCGCGTGGGGGCACCCGGGGACGTTCAACAACAACACGCTCACGGTCGCGGCCGGGCTGGCCGGCCTGGTGCAGGTGCTCACCCCCGAGGTGCTCGCGGACCTCAACACCCGGGGCGACCGGCTACGCGGACGGCTGGTGGAGCTCTTCCGCGCCGCCGACCTGCCGTTCACCGCGACCGGCAGCGGCTCGTTGATGACGATCCACCCGGTCCGCGGTCCGGTGCGTTCGGTAGCGGACCTCGCGGCCGCCGACGACCAGCTCCGGGAACTGCTGTTCCTGCACCTGCTGGGCGAGCGCATCTGGATCGCCCGCCGGGGATTCATCGCACTGACCCTCGCCGTGACCGACGCCGACTGCGACGCACTCGTGGCGTCGGTCGACCGGTTCGCCCACCGGCACGGCGACACCGTTCGCCGGCACGCCGGGCGCTGACCCGACCCGGGCGGCGGACGCCGCCCGCCCCGTCCCGAGGAGCACCGCACCATGCCAGTGAGAACAGTCCGTGGAGACATCGACGGCGCGGCGGCCGGTCACATCCAGCCGCACGAGCACGTGCTCTCCCGCATCGGGCACGCAGCACGGCAGCAGGGCAGCGCCCTGACCACCGACCATCCGATCACGCTCGAGAACGTCTACGAGATCCGGCGGCACCACAGCCGCCTCGACGGGACCGTCGACGACGTCACCGACGCCGTCGACGAGCTGACCTGGTACCGCGACGCCGGCGGCACGACGATCGTCGACGCGACCAGCATCGGGCTGGGCCGCGACCCGGACGGTCTGGTCGAGGTCTCCGAACGGACCGGGGTGCACGTCGTCATGGGCAGCGGCTGGTACCACCGCGACTACCACCCCTCCGGCCTGGAACGACGCAGCCGGTCGGAGCTGGCCGAGGAGATCGTCGGCGACCTGACTACCGGGGTCGGGCCCGGCGCCATGAAGGCCGGGCTGATCGGGGAGATCGGGCTCGGCTGGCCGGTCGACCCGGTGGAGGACCGGGTGCTGCGGGCCGCGGTCGACGCGCATCTCGCGACCGGGGCGGCGCTGATGATCCACCCGGGCCGAGCGCCCCGGGCCCCGCTCGACGCGATGCGCCGGGTGCAGGAGGAGACCTCGTCCACGGCGAAGGTCGTGATGAGCCACGTGGACCGGACGCTGTTCACCCTCGACGAGATGCTCGAACTCGCCGACACCGGCTGCTATCTGGAGTTCGACCTGTTCGGGCAGGAGTCGAGCTACTACCCGTACGCCGACATCGACATGCCCAGCGACGCGACCCGGGTCCGATACATCCGCGCTCTGTGCGACCGCGGCCTGCAGGACCGGGTGCTGCTGTCGCAGGACATCTGCTTCCGCACGCACCTGCGGCGCTACGGCGGCGAGGGCTACGACCACCTGCTCCGCAACGTCGTCCCGCTCATGCTGCGCCGGGGGTTCGACCCGGACGACGTGCGGCGCCTGACCATCGACAACCCCCGAGAGATGCTGGAGATCGCCCCATGAGCTCGTCCGTCCACACCACCACCGATCGGCGGCCGCTGTCCGGTGCCGCCGTCGGCACCCTCGTCGAGTTCTACGACTTCGCGGTCTACGCACTCGTGGTGCCGATCATCGCGGTGGCCTTCTTCCCGCCGGGCGACGCCGGTGCCGCGGTGCTGGCCAGCCTCGCCGTCTACGGCGTCGCGTTCGTCGCCCGGCCGCTCGGCGGCATCGTGTTCGGGCGGCTCGGCGACCGGCTGGGCCGACGGCGTGTGCTGACGCTCGTCCTCACCCTGATCGGGCTCAGCACGGCACTGATCGGGCTGCTCCCGACCTACGGCCAGATCGGCCTGCTCGCACCGGTGCTGCTGGTCGTGCTCCGGCTCCTGCAGGGGCTGTCCGCCGGAGGCGAGGTCACCAGTGCCACGTCGTTCGCGCTCGAACACGCGCCACCGGGCCGCCGGTCGTCCTGGATCACCATCGTGATCGCGATGTCCGCGGTGGCGTCGGTGATCGGGCTGCTGGTCGTCCTCGGGGTCGCCGCTCTGCTCACCGAGGAACAGTTCACCACCTGGGGCTGGCGCATCCCGTTCCTGATCGCGCTGCCGCTGAGCCTGATCGGGCTGTGGATCCGGCTGCGCACCGAGGAGAGTCCTGAGTTCGAACGCGCCCGCGAGGCTCGCGACCTGAGCCGGACACCGCTGCGGGACGCCCTCCAGCAGCACGGCACCGCCGTCTGGTACGCGGTCGCCCTGTCCGCGACCAGTGCCCTGTCCTTCTACTACCTGGTCGGCTACTTCCCGACGTTCCTACAGCTCACCGCCGGGCTGAGCCGGATCCAGGCGCTGACGGCGAATGGCGCCGCGCTCGTCGTCTTCGTGGTCGCGCTGTGCGCGGCGGGTGTCGCCGGCGACCGTGTCGGGCGACGCCCGATGATCCGCTGGGGCTCGGTCCTCCTCGCCGTCGTGGCGGTGCCGGCCTTCCTGCTCGCTTCCTCCGGGTCGGTCGCCGGGGCTCTCGCGGGACAGGTGCTGCTGGCGGCCGCACTGGGGGTGTTCGGTGGCGGTAGCTACACCGCACTGCTCGAGGTGTTCCCGACCCGCACCCGGCTGTCCGGCGCGGCGCTCGGCTACAACATCGGGTACGCGGTGCTCGGCGGGACCGCCCCGCTCCTCGCCGCCACCCTCGTCACCGTCACCGGCTTCGTCGCCGCACCGGGCATGTACCTGGCCGTCGTGGCCCTGCTCGCGCTCGTCGGGGTGTGGGGCATCCCGGAGACCCGGCCGGCCGGCACCGTCGGTCACGACGCCATCGAGCCGGCTCGCTGATCGGGCCGGGCCGGGATCAGAACAGCGGGTCGATCCGGTGCCCGGCCGGCGCGTCGGCGGGCGCGGTCAGGCCCAGGTGCGACCACGCCAGCGGGGTGGCGACCCGGCCGCGCGGTGTGCGGGCGAGCATCCCGGCCCGCACGAGATAGGGCTCGCAGACCTCCTCGACGGTGCCCTGGTCCTCCCCCACCGCGACCGCGAGCGTGGAGATCCCGACCGGCCCGCCGTGGAAGGAGCGGACGAGTGCGCTCAGCACCGCCCGGTCCAGCCGGTCCAGTCCCAGCTCGTCGACGTCGTACACGGCGAGTGCGGCGCGGGCGACGTCGCGGCGGATCACGCCGTCCGCGCGGACCTCGGCGAAGTCCCGCACCCGGCGCAGCAGCCGGTTCGCGACCCGGGGCGTGCCCCGGCAGCGGCCGGCGATCTCCTGTGCGCCGTCCGGCCGCAGGTCGATGTCGAGGATCCCGGCGGCGCGGCGCAGCACCTGCTCCAGCTCGCCGTCGTCGTAGAACTCCATGTGCGCGGTGAAGCCGAACCGGTCGCGCAGCGGGCCGGTCAGCGACCCGGCGCGGGTGGTGGCGCCGACCAGGGTGAAGGGCGCGACGTCGAGCGGGATCGAGGTCGCACCGGGGCCCTTGCCGACGACGACGTCCACCCGGAAGTCCTCCATCGCCAGGTAGAGCATCTCCTCGGCGGGCCGGGCGGTGCGGTGGATCTCGTCGATGAACAGCACGTCGCCGGGCACCAGGTTCGACAGCATTGCGGCGAGATCGCCGGCCCGCTCCAGTGCCGGGCCGGAGGTCAGCCGGATCGCGGCGCCCATCTCCTGGGCGACGATCATCGCGAGGCTGGTCTTGCCGAGCCCGGGCGGGCCGGAGAGCAGGATGTGGTCCGGCGGGTCGCCACGACGGCGGGCGCCCTCCAGCACCAGCTCCAGCTGCTCGCGGACCCGCGGCTGGCCGATGAACTCCTCCAGCGACCGCGGCCGCAGCGAGGCCTCGACGTCGAGGTCCTCGGGATGCACGACCGCGTCGATCTCCCGGAGCTCGGTGTCGTCCCCGCCGGGTTCGACGGTCACCGCGACCGGCCCAGCGACGACAGTGCGGTGCGCAGCAGCACGCTGGCCCCGGCATCCGGGGATCCGGCCAGCACCGCGTCGACGGCCTGCTCGGCGGGTTTCTGGGTGAAGCCGAGGCCGAGCAGTGCCTCCACCACCTGGTCACGGGTTGAGGTGACGGCGGACGGGGCGGCCGCGGCGGAGGGGGTCGCGGCGGGTGCGGTGACCTTGTCGCGCAGCTCCACGACGAGGCGCTCCGCGCTCTTGCGCCCGACCCCCGGGATCCGGGTGAGGACGGCCAGGTCGCCGTCGGCCAGCGCCCGGCGCAGCGTGTCCGGCTGCAGCACGGCGAGGGTGGCCAGCGCCAGCCGGGGGCCGATCCCGGACACCGTCTGCAGGAGCAGGAACAGCTCGCGTTCCTCGCTGTCGACGAAGCCGAACAGGGTCAGCGACTCCTCGCGCACCACCAGCGTGGTCGCGAGCCGGGCCTGCTCGCCACGGCGCAACCCGCCGAGTGTCGCCGGTGTGGCGTACACGGCGAGACCGACCCCGCCCACCTCGACGACGGCGTGGTCGAGCCCGATCTCCAGCACCGGGCCGCGCACCGAGTGGATCACCGACGGGTCCCCTTCCCACGAACGGTCGTTCGATGCCCGACGCTACCGGGCGCACCCGGCGCACCCGGCGACCAGGTGCCGGCCGAGCGCTCCGCGGCGGCGCGGGCGGCGGCCCACTGGGCGGCGGCGGTCGGGGTGGCGTCGCCCTGCTCGGCCCTGGCCTGAGCCAATCGGGCCCGGTGCACCGCGGCGAGTTCCTCGGCGCGGGCCCTGGCCTGCGCCATCCGGTCCTGCATCGGCGAGCGCCAGCAGTGGCAGATCGCGAGCGCCAGCGCGTCCGCGGCGTCGGCAGGCTTCGGCGGGGAGTCGAGCCCGAGCACCTTCGCGACCATCGTCGCGACCTGGGCCTTGCCGGCCCGTCCCTCGCCGGTGACCGCCGCCTTGACCTCGCTCGGCGTGTGGAAGGCGACCGGCAGCCCGGCCCGCGCGGCGACCAGTGCGACGACGCCGCTGGCCTGCGCGGTGCCCATCACGGTGCGCACGTTGTGCTGGCTGAAGACCCGCTCGACGGCGATCACGTCCGGCCGGTGCCGGGTCACCCAGCGCTCGACCTCGTCGGCGACGGTGAGCAACCGGCGTTCCAACGGGACGTCGGGCCCGCTGCGGACCACACCGACGTCGACGAACCCGACCGCCCGACCGGCACCGGTCTCGACGACACCGATCCCGCACCGGGTCAGTCCCGGGTCGACCCCGAGCACCCGCACCGGCGTCACCCCTCCCGCACGTGCGTTCGAGATCCGCACGCTACCGGCCGGTCCATGCGGCCCCGCCGGGGGCGCGCCGGGCGGGGCCGCCTCGATCGGGCCGGAACCGTCGATGGCAGGGTGCGTGGGTGACGTCGTTCCTCCGCGCGCTCGCCCTGATCTGGGCGGCCGTGCTGTTGTTCGTCCTGGTGGGCGCCTTCCGGCCGGAGACGCCGGTGGCCGGCTTCGCCGGATCCTTCGTCACCGGCCAGTACCCGCTGCACCTGGCGCTGGCCGCGGTACTGGGAATCCTGTTCGGGCTGGCCGCCCGGTCGGCGGGTGCCCGGTTCAGCGGCTACGCGGCGGCGACGCTGTCGCTGGCCGCGGTGGTCGGGATGGTGACGGTGCTGGCGGCCCAGGGCCGGGCCGCGGCCGACGAGGGCGTCCGGCTGGACTGGACGGCCACGCTGACCGAGATCGGCCAACCGGACGGGAACCCGGACCGCTCGGTCGAGTTCACCGAGGGACGCGCGCTGGACCTCTACCTGCCCACCGGTCCCGGCCCGCATCCGGTGCTGGTGTGGGTGCACGGCGGCAGCTGGGTCCGCGGTGACCGGGAGGACCGCACAGCGCTGAACCGCTGGCTGGCCGATCGCGGCTGGGCGGTCGCCGCCGTCGACTACCGGCTCCCGCCGCCCGAGCCGGTCGGCCGCGACCAGCAGCGCGACGTCGCCTGTGCAGTCGACTGGATCCGGGCGAACGGCGCCGCCGAGCTCGATCCCGGCCGGCTGGTGCTCGCCGGCCAGTCCGCGGGCGCGACCCTCGCGATCAGCACGACGTCCGGCCTGCTCGACGGCACGCTGGCCTGCTCCGACGCGCCCGCATCGGTCGGCGGCACCGGCCCGGCGGACGCCCCGCCACCGGCCCCCGGGCCGCCGCCGGTCGGCGTGGTCGCGTACTACCCGCCGGTCGACCTGACGCTGATCGATCCGGACCTGCAGCAGACCCTGTTCGGTGGGGCGGCCGCCGACGCGCCCGGTCTGATGCGGCTGCTCTCGCCGTCCGAACAGGTGCGCTCCGACCTGCCGCCCACGCTGCTGCTGCTCGGCTCGGCCGACCACTACGTGTATCCGGACCGGGTCGCCGCCTACGACCGGGAGCTGCGCGACGCCGGCGTCCCCGGCCGGCTGGTGACGGTGCCCTACGCCGACCACGTCTTCGACCGGCCCTTCGGCAGCCCCGGCGCGCAGCTGACCCGCGAGGCCGTCATCCGGTTCCTGACCGGGGTGGGCTGAGCAGCCGGCACCCGACCGCCCGGCGCGGCCTCCGAACCGCCCGGCCATGTCGACCGACCGCCCGGCTGCGACCCGGTAACAGCTGGTCGGAGGCATGCGAGCTCCCCCGCGTCAACCGCGCGGGAGGTGACGCCGATGTCCCCCGTTCCGTATCCACGAACTCCCACCGGCCCGGCCGGGCGCACGGTGATCCGGCGCGATCTGCCGGGTGACCGGGTCACCTGGACGGCCCGGTCGGCCCGGATCAGCGGGCTGCTGCTCGCCCTGTCCGAGCTCGAGGCCGCCGGGGTGGCGGTGCCCGCGCCGGTCGCCGACCGCCGGGTGCTGCGCGCCTGGGCCCGCTCCGCGGGGCCCGTCGTGGGGGCGGCCGGGCTGCGCGGCGACCAGTCCGGGGCGAGCTTCACCGTCGATCTCGACGACGTCGACGCGCTGGCCGAGGCGGGCCGGGCGCTGGCGCTGCTGCTGTGCCGCGCCCGGCAGCCGATCTCCCGGCCCGGGGATCCCGATGCCGCGGTGGTCGTGCAGACCCTGCACCGGGTCGCCATGGCCCACGACATCGCCGCCGAGCAGCTGGTGGCCGAGCTCGGCCGGGCGGCCCGGTTGCTCGCGCCGGCGCACCTGCGCACCCGGGCGGCCGCCGATCCGGTCGGCGCCTGAGCAGGCGGCCCCTATCCGGTCGGCCCCTACCCGGTCGGCCCCTACCCGGTCGGCCACGGCCCGGGTCGCGGCCGGCGCCGTCGGTGGGTGACCGGCGGGATCCCGAGCCGGTCGGGGTGAACCCCCCGGCCGGTCGGCATGGCTCAGTGCGCCGCGGCGTCCCAGCTGCGGCCGTAGCCGACCGACACCTCGAGCGGCACCGACAGCTGCGCGGCGGCGCCCATCCGCTCGCGGACCAGCTTCTCCAGCACCTCCCGCTCGCCGTCGGCGACCTCGAGCACCAGCTCGTCGTGCACCTGCAGCAGCATCCGGCTGCGCAGGCCCTCCTCCGCCAGCCCCCGGAACACCCCCAGCATCGCGACCTTGATGATGTCCGCGGCGCTGCCCTGGATCGGTGCGTTCAGCGCCATCCGCTCGGCCATCTCGCGGCGCTGCCGGTTGTCGCTGGTCAGATCCGGGAGGTAGCGGCGACGGCCGAGGATGGTCGCGGTGTAGCCGTCCTTGCGGGCCTGGTCGACGACGCCCGCGAGGTAGTCGCGCACCCCGCCGAACCCGGCGAAGTAGTCGTCCATCAGGCCCTTGGCCTCGTCGGTGGAGATCCGCAGCTGCCCGGACAGTCCGTAGGCGGACAGCCCGTACGCCAGGCCGTAGTTCATCGCCTTGATCTTGGCTCGCTGCTCGACCGACACGGCGGTCGCCTCGACGCCGAACACCCGGGCGGCGGTCTCGGCGTGGAAGTCGTGCTGCGACCGGAACGCCTCGATCAGCGCAGCGTCCTCGGAGAGGTGAGCCATGATCCGCATCTCGATCTGGCTGTAGTCGGCGGTCATCAGCTCCGCGTACCGCTCGCCGTCGGGACCGGCGCCGACCACGAACGCGTCCCGGATCCGGCGCCCGGCCGCGGTCCGGATCGGGACGTTCTGCAGGTTCGGGTCGGTCGAGGAGAGCCGGCCGGTCGCCGCGATCGTCTGCGAGTAGGTGGTGTGGATCCGGCCGTCGTCGGCGAAGGTCTTGATCAGCCCGTCGACGGTCACCTTCAGCCGGGTCGCGTCGCGGTGCTGCAGCAGGAACTGCAGGAAGGGGTGCTCGGTCTGCTCGTAGAGGGTCTGCAGCGCGTCGGCGTCGGTGGTGTAGCCGGTCTTGGTGCGCTTGGTCTTCGGCATGTTCAGCTCGTCGAACAGCACGACCTGCAGCTGCTTGGGCGAGCCGAGGTTGATCTCCTTGCCGATCACCTCGTAGGCGCTGGCCGCCGCCTCGCGGACCTGGCCGCCGAAGTCGGACTCCAGGTCCGACAACGTCTCCGAGTCGACCGCGATCCCCGCCGCCTCGCATCCGGCCAGCACGAACGCCAGCGGCAGCTCGAGATCGGCGAGCAGCTCGGTGCCGCCGCGCTGGGCCAGCTCGGTGTCGAGCGCGTCGGCCAGCTCGGCGACCGCCGATGCGGACAGCATCTCCTGCTGCGCGGCCTGTGCGTCGGCCTCCTCCTCCCCGCCGAGCAGCGACAGCTGCCCGTCGGCGGGCTCCTCGGTGCGCAGCTCGCGGCGCAGGTAGCGCAGCGCCAGGTCGGCCAGATCGAACGTGCGCTGGCCGGGACGGGCGAGGTACGCGGCGAGCGCGGTGTCGCTGCTCAGCCCCGCGACCGACCAGCCGCGGGCGCGCAGCGCGTGCAGCACCGGCTTGATGTCGTGCGCGGCCTTGGCGACGCCGGCGTCGGCCAGCCAGTCGCCGAGCGCTGCCTCGTCGTCCGGGGTGAGCCCGGTCAGCCCGAGGTATCCGGCCTTCGGCACACCGGCCGTGGCGCCGGCCGCCCGCTGTTCGACGGTCGGCTCGCCGACCGCCAGCGCGACACCGGTGAGATCGCGACCGGCGACCGGGCCCGCCACACCGGCGAAGCTCAGCCCGACCCGGCGGCCGTCCCGCGCGTGCGAGTCCAGCCAGGCCCGCGCCCCGCCGGGGGCGATCACCTCACCGGAGATCTCGAAACCGTCCTCGGCCTCCGGTTCGGCGGAGGACAGGGTGGCGAACAGCCGCTCGCGCAGCACCCGGAACTCCAGCTCGTCGAACAGCCGGTGCACCGCGTCACGATCCCAGGCACGGACCTCCAGCTGCTCCGGGGCCGATCCCAGGTCGACGTCGCGGACCAGCTCGGTCAGCTGCCGGTTCAGCAGCACGTTGGCCAGGTTCGTGCGCAGCGAGTCACCCGCCTTGCCCTTCACCTCGTCGACCCGGTCGGTCAGCTCGGCCAGCGAGCCGAACTCACGGACCCACTTGGCGGCCGTCTTCTCCCCCACCCCGGGGATCGAGGGCAGGTTGTCCGAGGGGTCGCCCCGCAGCGCGGCGAAGTCGGGGTACTGGGTCGGGGTGAGCCCGTACCGCTTGTCGACCTCGGCCGGGTCGATCCGGCCGAGATCGGACACCCCGCGCTTCGGGTAGAGCACCGTGACGTCGTCGGACACCAGCTGGAACGCATCCCGGTCGCCGGTGGTGATGAGCACCTCGAAGCCCTGCTGCTCGGCCTGCGTCGCGAGGGTCGCGATCAGGTCGTCGGCCTCGTAGCCGTCGACCGCGAACACCGGGATGCTCAGCGCGCCGAGCACCTCCTTGATCAGGTCGATCTGGCCACGGAAGTCGTCCGGCGTGGCCGAGCGGTTCGCCTTGTAGTCGGCGTACCGCTCGGAGCGGAAGGTCTTGCGGGAGACGTCGAACGCCACCGCGAGGTGGGTCGGCTCCTCGTCCCGCAGCAGGTTGATCAGCATCGAGGTGAAGCCGTAGACCGCGTTGGTGGTCTGCCCGGTGCCGGTGCGGAAGTTCTCCGCGGGCAGCGCGAAGAAGGCGCGGTAGGCCAGCGAGTGCCCGTCGAGCAGGAGCAACCGCGGCCGGTCCGGCGCCTTCTTCTTCGCCGAGGCCGACTTCGGGGTGCCCGACTTCTGCGCTGCCGACTTCTGGGTGCCCTGCGTCGCTGTGCTCATCGGCGGGGAGTCTAGAACCGACCCCCGACAGTGACCGCGGCCGCCGGTCAGCTCCCGGCCCGGCCCAGCGGCACACCGTCGCCCGCGGCGGTCCGTTCCAGCAGCGGCACCAGCGATCGCAGCGCCCAGTCGATGCTGAGCGGGGACAGGTTCTCGGTCAGCGCCCTGGCGAACACCGGGCTCAGCACGCTGTAGCGACCGGCCGCCACGGCGGGCAGCCGCCGCCACAGTTCCGAGGCCTCGGCCGCGGCGGTCCCGGCGGCGTCGGTGGCCGGGCAGAGCAGCACCCCGGCCGGGGCCAGCACGTCCACCTCCTCGGCCGAGTACCCGGTGACCGCGTCCGGGCCCGTGGTGTGCACCGTCAGCCCGAGATCGCGCAGCAGGCCCACCATCGGGCTCGCGTCGCCCTGCACGTAGATCTGGTCGTGGTAGGCCGAGCCGGCGACGACCGGGAGCCCGCCGAGCCCGTCCAGGCGCGCCGCGGCCGTCGCCACCGAGTCCCGGTACCGCTGCGCCAGGCCCTCCACGCGGTCCTCGCGGCCGAGCGCCGCGGCCACCGTCGTGAGGCCGTCGTGCCAGGTGGTCTCCCAGCCCAGACAGACCGTCGGCGCGATCCGGGAGAGCACGTCGTACTGCTCGGCGGCCGGGGGCATCCCGACCATCAGCTCCGGCCGGGCCGACACCACACGTTCCGGGTCGGCCTGCGACGTCGGGATGTCCATCCGGGCCAGTCCGGCCACCCCGGCCTCGGTCTGCCACGGCATGTTCCCCGAGCCCCAGGCGTCGGTGAACCCGTACAGCACCGGCTGCACGCCCAGCGCCAGCACCAGGTCCAGATCGAGGTAGTCCGACAGCGCCACCACGCGCTCCGGTGCCGCGGGCACCGTCGTCTCCCCCGCCTCGTGCCGCACCGTCCGGGGGAACCCGTCACCGGCCGGGGCCCCGGCGGCGTCGCCGGCGGCGGGACGCCCGCAGGCGGTGAGCAGGGCCAGGCCGAGGCTGCCGGCGAGCAGCCGGCGACGACTGATGGCGGGGGCGGGCATGTGGGTCTCCGTCGTGATCGTGCCGTCCCCGGTGGACGGCTCCCGGGGCAGGAGTCTCACCCGGCCCCGCCGCGGCAGACGGACACGACGTGTCGGCAGACGGTCAGCCCGTGCCCCCGAGCTGCGCGACCGGCGCCGGCCAGCGCCCCGGTGTGGTCCCGGTCTCCCGCCGGAACGCGGCGACGAAGGCCGCCTCCGACCGGTACCCGACCCGATGGGCGACCGCCCGCACCGGCCGCGTGCCGGTCAGCAGCGGGAGTGCGGACAGCACCCGGCAGCGCCGGCGCCAGCTCTCGAAGCCCAGCCCGGTCTCCTCGGTGAACCGGCGGGTCAGTGTGCGGGCGCTCACCCCGACCACGAACCCCCACTGCTCCAGGGTGCGGCGGTCCTGCGGGGCGCCGAGCAACGTCGTCGCGACCAGGCGCACCGGCGCCGAGCGCGGCATCGGCAGGTCCGGGAGCACCGGCGGACCGTCGACGAGCTGATCGCACAGGACCTCTTCGGCCCGGGTGCGCATCGCGACGTCGAGCACCGGCGACAGCAGGTGCTCGACGAGCGCGATCGTCAGCGGCGGGGTCGGGAACGCGGTCAGCCCGGCCGGCACCGTGGCGCGCCGATCGCGGTCGACGTAGCCGACGAGGAACATCGTCCCGGCCGGGGCCGACACCGCGTGCCGGACGCCGGCGGGGATCCAGACCCCGCTGCCCGGCACCGCCGTCCGTACGACGTCACCGGCCCGGACCCGGACTCCGCCGGAGACCACGACCAGGAACTCGTGGTCGACGTGGTCGTGCGCCGCCCACGCGGTGGGCGCGGTGAGGATCCACCGGTACACCTCGATACGCGGGCCCACCGCCCGGTCGACGACCTCGAGGACCTGCAACCCCACCGACACGACCACCCACCCCATTCAGGACAGGCTCACCTTACCGACAGTCGTGCCACCCGGTCCGGGGACGGCGGTGCGGGGCCGCGCTGCTCATGTCGGCACTGTTCACGCGACGCCGCTCGGTCGATACCGCTCAGTCGACCTCGGCCATGACCTCGTCGGACACGTCGAAGTTGGCGTAGACGTTCTGCACCTCGTCGGAGTCCTCCAGCGCCTCGATCAGCCGGAAGACCTTCCTGGCACCGTCGGCGTCCAGCTCGACCTGCATCGACGGGACGAAGATCGCCTCGGCCGAGTCGTAGTCGATACCGCCGTCCTGCAGCGCGGTGCGCACGGCGACGACGTCGGTCGCCTCGGAGACGACCTCCCAGCTCTCGCCGAGGTCGTTGACCTCTTCGGCGCCGGCGTCCAGGACCGCGAGCAGCACATCGTCCTCGGCGAGCTCGCCCTTCGGGAGCACGACGACGCCCTTGCGGGAGAACAGGTACGCCACCGACCCGGGATCGGCCATCGTTCCGCCGTTGCGGGTCATCGCGGTCCGGACCTCGGTGGCGGCCCGGTTCCGGTTGTCGGTGAGGCACTCCACGAGGACGGCGACACCGTTCGGGCCGTACCCCTCGTAGGTGATGGCCTGGTAGTCGGCGCCGCCGGCGTCGGCACCGGACCCGCGCTTGACCGCGCGGTCGATGTTGTCGTTGGGGACCGAGCTCTTCTTCGCCTTCTGGATCGCGTCGTAGAGCGTCGGGTTACCCTCGGGGTCACCACCCCCGGTGCGGGCCGCGACCTCGATGTTCTTGATCAGCTTGGCGAACATCTTGCCGCGGCGGGCGTCGATCACGGCCTTCTTGTGCTTGGTCGTCGCCCACTTGGAGTGGCCACTCATCGGCTGGTCTGCCCACCTCTCGTGTTCGGGGCCGGGCGCATGCGTGGTGCACGGCCGGGGCAGGCCTCGTCGTGCCGCAGCGGACGCTGCGGCCGGGTGGACCTGCGGGAACCCTTCGATGCTACCGGCGCCGTGCGCACGCCGCCGGTCCGCCCCGCCGGAGGGGCGGCGCCACTCCGCCGGGCGATCACGCCTCCGCCCGGCCATCGGGTGTCGTACCCCGGGGCTACTCTGGACCCCTCGGCCGGGATCGGGTTCGTCGTCCCGCTCGCCGAGGTCGCAGGCGGAAGGAGCGGGCGCGTGTTCGGAGCAGTGCTGGGTAAGGCGGCAGGTCTGGTGGTCACGGGCCTGGCCGGAGCGGTGACCTACGACGGCGTGAAGCGGGTGGCCCGCTCCGGTGCCGTCCGCGAGGCCGCGGTGACCGCGACGGCGTGGGGTCTGCGTGGCGCCCGCGCCGCCGAGACCGGTGCGGAGAAGGCCCGGCTGGCGACCGCCGACATCGTCAGCGAGGCCCGCGGCCGGATCGGCGAGGAGTCGCCGGCCCCCGGCAGCGGCCACGGGCACACCCACGAGCACTGACGGCCGATCGGGGCGAGCACCGGTGACCACCGACGATCCGCAGCTCACCGTCCTGAGCGACGCCGCGGGCCGGGTCCGTTACGCCGTGCCTGCGCTGCGCGGGCGGGTCGCGCTGGCCGTGGCCGTCGAGGACCATGTCGACCACGTCGCAGGCGTCCGGCAGGTGCACGCCTATCCACGGACCGGCAGCGTCGTCGTCTGGGTCCGGGCCGACTGCGACCGGGTCGAGCTGGCCGAGGCGATCGGCAAGGGGATCGGCGCCGATCCCGGGGCGACGGCGGCCCGCACCCCCCGCTCGGCCGACACCCATCACGGTGAGCTCGCCCGGCTCGTCGTCGGCGGGATCGCGCTGGCCGCGCTGGGGCTGCGCCGCTACGGGCTGCGCCGGCCGCCGATGCTCGGCCCGGCCAGCCGCACCGTCGCCACCGGCGTCACGATCTTCACCGGCTATCCGTTCCTGCGCGGCGCCCTGCGCTCGCTGACCGGGGGCCGCGGCGCGGGGACCGACGCGCTGGTGTCAGCGGCGACCGTCGCGAGCCTGGTGTTGCGGGAGAACGTCGTCGCGCTCACCGTGCTGTGGCTGCTCAACATCGGCGAGTACCTGCAGGACCTGACACTGCGCCGGTCCCGCCGGGCGATCTCGGAGCTGCTCACCGGCGCGACCACCAAGACCTGGACCCGGCTCGCGGACGGTACCGAGGTCGAGATCGACATCGCCGATCTCGTGATCGGCGACGAGGTCGTCGTGCACGAGCGCATCGTGCTGCCGGTCGACGGCGAGATCGTCGCCGGCGAGGGGGTCGTCGACCAGGCCGCGATCACCGGCGAGCAGCTGCCGGTCACGGTCGGCCCCGGCGCTCCGCTGCACGCCGGATCGGTGGTGTTGCGCGGCCGGCTCGTGGTGCGCGCCACCGCGGTCGGTCAGGACACCGCGATCGGCCGGATCATCGACCGGGTCGAGCAGGCGCAGGGTGACCGGGCGCCGATCCAGACCGTCGGGGAGAACTTCTCCCGGCGGTTCGTGCCGGCGTCGTTCCTGCTGGCCGGGCTGACCCTGCTGGCCACCCGGGACGTGCGGCGGGCGATGACGATGCTGCTCATCGCCTGCCCGTGCGCGGTCGGGCTGTCCACCCCGACCGCGATCAGCGCGGCGATCGGCAACGGCGCCCGGCGCGGCATCCTGATCAAGGGTGGCGCGCACCTGGAGGCGGCGGCCCGGGTCGACGCGATCGTGTTCGACAAGACCGGCACCCTGACCCTGGGCCGCCCGATCGTCACCAACGTCATCTCCTTCCACGACGACTGGTCGCCCGAGCAGGTGCTCGCGTACTCGGCGTCCTCGGAGATCCACTCCCGGCACCCGCTGGCGCAGGCCGTCATCCGGTCCACCGAGGAGCGCCGGATCGAGATTCCGCCGCACGAGGAGTGCGAGGTGCTCGTCGGGCAGGGCATGCGGGTGCAGGCCGACGGCCGGGTGCTGCTGATCGGATCCCGGGAGCTGCTGCGCGCCCAGGGGTGCGGGTCGGCCGCAAGGCCGCCGACTGGGTCCGCCGGTTGCAGCGGGCCACCGAGACGCCGCTGCTGCTGGCCGTCGACGGCGAGCTGGTCGGCCTGGTGTCGCTGCGCGACACGGTGCGCCCGGAGTCCCGTGCGGTGCTGGACCGGCTGCGCGCCGACGGTGTGCGGCGGATCGTCATGCTGACCGGTGACCATCCCCGCACGGCGCAGGCGGTCGCCGAGGAGCTGGGCATCGAGGAGTACCGGGCGCAGGTCATGCCCGAGCAGAAGCAGGACGTCGTGCGTGCGCTCCAGGAGGCGGGCCACACCGTCGCGATGATCGGCGACGGCACCAACGACGCGCCGGCGCTCGCGCTCGCCGACATCGGGATCGCGATGGGGGTGGCCGGCACCGACGTCGCGGTCGAGACCGCCGACGTCGCACTGGCCGCCGACGACCTGAACGCGCTGCTGGAGCTGCGTGATCTCGGCCGCCGCTCGATCACCCTGATCCGGCAGAACTACGGGATGTCGATCGCGGTCAACGCGGCGGGCCTGCTGGTGTCGGCCGGTGGGGCGATGTCACCGGTCGTCGCGGCGATCCTGCACAACGCGTCCAGCGTCGCCGTGGTCGGGAACAGCTCGCGGTTGATCCGCTACCGGCTGACCGGCTGAGGCGCCGGCACACGTTCGGCCCGCTCCCGGATGCCCCGCAGCATCCGGGAGCTCATGAGGCCGCTCACCGACAGCACGAGCTCGACCATCAGCCGCGCCGCGACGTCACGCGGCCGGTAGCGTTCCCGCACCAGCAGCCGGGTGCCCGGCACCCCGGTCGCGTCCGCTTCACCGGGCCGCAGCACGAAGGCCCAGGAGAACCGGAACGGCATCACCTCCGGCTCCCCCGGCTCGGGCGCTCCGAACAGCACCAGATGCGCTCCCGGTTCCAGGGCGGCGACCCGTAGCGCCACCTCCCGGGCGAGGTGGACGGGGTCGCCGACGGCCAGGTCCTGCAGCCGCGGATCGATCCGGTCGGCGCTGTGCACGTCGAGACCGGCGAGGTTCTCCAGCGCGTCGTGGGAGTAGAAGCCGCCGCGGCCCTGCCCCAGCTGCACCAGCCACGGCCATACCCGCTCCGGCGGGGCCGCGATCGAGATCGCCCGGGTGATCGACACCGTGGCGTCGGGCACCAGGACGTCGCCGGGCAACCCGGCGAGTGCCTCGGTGCCGGTGCTCCCGCCGGAACGGGTGGCGCGCAGCGCCAGTCCGAGCCCGAGTGCGGCGCCGGCCGCCGTCAGTGCGATCCGCGTCCTCATCGGCCGATCGTCGGTGGTGCGGTGGCGGAGCGGCAGGGGCGGGCGGCCCGGTTCGTGCGGGCCGACCGGCCCGGGGCCGCCCGGCCGGACCGGCGGCGCGGGCCCGGCATCAGCGGCGCGGGTCCGGGATCAGCGGACCGGGCCGGGCCGGGCAACCCGGCCCGACCGGAAGAACTCGTTCGACGCCGGGTGGAAGAGCAGCACGAGCGCGCCGATCACCTCGAGCACGTGCAACGTCCGCAGCGCCGCGGCCAGCAGCTCCGGGCCGGAGGCCGTGACCAGGAACCCGATGACGGTCGTCTCGCCGAGCAGCGCCTGCACCGGTTCCGCGATCAGCGACCACAGCCCGACGACACCGAGCACCGCGACCACCGTCCACCGGACCGCCTCGCGACCGGTGCGCAGCTGGACCACCAGCACCGCCAGCACCAGGTAGATCGCGGAGCGTGCGGCGAGCTCCCCGAGGGTCGGCGGGATCGGGCCCGCCAGCCGCACGAGCGACTCGGCGACGCCGGCCAGGATCGCGCCGAGCCAGAGCGCGACACTCCCGGCGACGACGAACGGCGGCACCGGATCCGTCGTGGGCCGCGCGACGGCGAGCGTGCTCATCGGAACCTCCGGGTCGTGGGTGGTCGTCCCACTCTCGCCCGGAACGGTCGCCGGACACAGACGGCGCTCCCCCGACCGCGGGTCGGGTCTGCACCAGTGTCAGGCGGCGCGCACCATGCCCACGAACAGTTCGTGCACCCGGCGGTCGCCGGTCAGCTCCGGGTGGAACGAGGTCGCCAGCAGCGGCCCCTGCCGCACCGCGACGGGCCGGCCCACGGCCTCCCCGGCCCCGTCCACCGGCGGGACCGAGGCCAGCACCTCGACGTCGCCACCGGTCTTCTCCACCCACGGCGCCCGGATGAACACCGCGTGCACCGGGCCGCCGGCCAGGCCGCCGAACTCGAGGTCGGTCTCGAACGAGTCCACCTGGCGACCGAACGCGTTGCGCCGCACGACGACGTCCAGCCCGCCGAGCTGGTGCTGGTCGGGGCGGCCGTCGAGGATCTCGTCGGCCAGCAGGATCATCCCGGCGCACGAACCGTAGGCGGGCAGGCCGCCCCGGAGCCGGGCGCGCAGCGGATCGAGCAGCTCGAACGCGTCGAGCAGCTTCGACATGGTGGTCGACTCACCGCCGGGCAGGACGATCCCGTCGACCGCGTCCAGCTCGGCGGCCCGGCGGACCGGGACCGCCGTGGCCCCGGCCGCGGCCAGCGCGGCCAGGTGCTCGCGGACGTTGCCCTGCAGGGCGAGGACACCGACGGTCGGGGAAGACATGACTACCAGGATAACGCCGTCCGACCTGCGGGAACGCCGGTGGTTCCGGTGAGACGGCGCACGCCACCCGGCGCGGCGCGGCACCCCCGGCCACAGGCACAGCCGCTGTCGCTGTCACAGCCATAGTCGCCCGACCGTGCCGGAGGTGCGACGCCCGGGCGCCGCGGGCTCAGCCGGCCTCGACCTCGCCCCGCTTCGCCTGCTTCCCCGCGACCGCACGCAGCGCGTCGGCGACGGCGGGTGCGACGCTCTGGTCGAACACGCTCGGCACGATGAACGACGGGTTCGGCTCGGACACCACGTCCGCGATCGCCTCGGCCGCCGCGAGCATCATCTCGTCGGTGATGTCGTGCGCCTGGGCGTCGAGCAGGCCGCGGAACACACCGGGGAACGCCAGCACGTTGTTGATCTGGTTCGGGTAGTCCGAGCGCCCGGTCGCGACCACGGCGGCGTGCTGCATCGCGACCGTCGGGTCGACCTCCGGATCGGGATTGGCGAGCGCGAACACGATCGAGTCCGGCGCCATCGTCGCCAGCTCCTGCGCCCCGAACAGGTTCGGCGCGCTGACCCCGACGAACACGTCCGCCCCGACGAGCGCGTCGGCCAGGGTGCCCTGCTTGCGCTCCTTGTTGGTCTGCGCCGCGATCGAGCGGAGGTTGTCGTCCATGTCCGGGCGGTCCGGGTGCACGATGCCGTCGACGTCGACCGCGACGATGTCCGCGGTCTCCTCCGAGCCGAGCAGCCTGATGATCGCGGAGCCGGCGGCCCCGACCCCGCAGACCACGACCCGGACGTCGGAGAACTTCTTGCCGACCACCCGCAGCGCGTTGCGCAGCGCGCCGAGCACGACGACGGCGGTGCCGTGCTGGTCGTCGTGGAAGACCGGAATGTCGAGCAGCTCGCGCAGCCGCGCCTCGATCTCGAAACAGCGCGGGGCGGCGATGTCCTCGAGGTTGATGCCGCCGTAGCCGGGGGCGATCAGCTGGACGGTGCGGATGATCTCCTCGGTGTCCTGGGTGTCCAGGCAGACCGGCCAGGCGTCGACGCCGGCGAACTGCTTGAACAGGGCGGCCTTGCCCTCCATCACCGGCATCGCCGCGGCGGCGCCGATGTTGCCGAGCCCGAGCACCGCCGAGCCGTCGGTGACGACCGCGACGGTGTTCCGCTTGATGGTGAGGCGGCGGGCGTCCTCCGGGTTCTCCGCGATCGCCATGCACACCCGCGCGACACCCGGGGTGTAGGCGCGGGAGAGGTCGTCACGGGTGCGCAGGTTGACCTTGGAGCGCACCTCGATCTTTCCGCCGAGGTGCAGCAGGAACGTGCGGTCGGAGACCTTGCGGACCGAGAAGCCGTCGAGCTCCTCGATCGCGGTCTTGATCTCTTCGACGTGCTCGGTGTTGCGGGCGTTCACCGAGATGTCGACGACCAGCGAATCGGTCCGGGCCTCGACGACGTCGAATGCGGTGACGACGCCACCGACCAGGCCGACCGCTGCGGTGAGATCACCGGCGGACGTGGGGCGGGCAGGGGCGTCGACGCGAGCAGTGATGGCGTAACCGGGACCGGGAATGGACACGGGCCGGAACAGTACCGCCGGGAGTGTGGTTACCGGCCGGTCGGCGCTGTGACACCCGTCGGTCGATGCGCGGTCGTGCTCATCGCGGCACAGGTGTGTGATCCGGGACCCGCCGTCGGGCGCCGGCGCGCTGCGGCGGATCACGGCTCGTCGTCGGAGAACCGCGGGATCTGGCCGGTCGGGGTGTCGGCGACGGCGGTCTTGGCCGCCGAGTCGGTCGGCGCGGACGCTCCGAGCTCGGCCAGCGCGGCCGCGTTGCCCACGTCGCGCCCGGCCCGCTCGGACAGCAGCCAGCGGACCTCGAGCAGGTCGCAGTAGGCCTGCACGTCCGAGCCGGCCCGGCCGAGCGCCTCGTGCGCGGTGCGCGTGCCGGGCGTCAGGCAGGTGTCCAGCCAGCTGCGCGCGGCGACCCGGTCGGGCACCTCGGCGCCGGTGCGCCGGCACATCCACTCCTGGTGCGCCCGCAGGTCGCCGAGCAGCACCCTGGCCTGCCCCTCCCCCACGTCCAGCCCGGTCAGCTTGCGGAGCTGGTCGCCGTGGAAGTTCCGGTCCCCGACGGCGACCTGCAGCCGGGCGCGATCCTCGCCGACCGGTTGCAGGGAGACCTCGTCGACGGCGAACCCGAGGTCGTTCAGCTCCCGGATCGTGCCCTCGATCCGGTACCGGTCGCCGAAGGCGAACACCGGCGCGGCGTGCAGCACGTCCCACAGCGCGCGGTAGCGGTCCGGGAGCGCGTTCGCCTCGTCGATCAGCTGCGGGATGATCTCCGGCGGGCGTTCCAGGCGGGTCGCCAGGTCGATCATCCCGGCGGCGACGTTCTCCACCATGATCGTGAGGTCGTGCTCGCGCTGGCCGTCCGAGAGTTCGGCGTGGATCTCGCTGGTCTCGGCGTCGACCAGATAGGCCTGCAGGGTCTGCCCGTCCCGCATGAACAGCGTGTTCGCCAGCGAGCAGTCGCCCCAGAACACGCCGTTGCGGTGCAGGTCGACCAGCAGCGAGATCATCCCGTCGAAGAGCCGGGCCCGCTGCCGGGGCTGGTTCGGCGGCAACCGCATGATCAGCCGCCGGTACTGCCACGAACCCTGCAGGTAGCGGGTGACCAGCAGCGCGGTGTCGTGCTCGGGCTGCAGCACCAGCCCGGCGGGCCGCACGGCCGGCAGGCACTCTTCCTCCAGGAACCGCAGCACCCCGTACTCGCGGCGGGCGATCCGCTCCGGCATGTCCTTGAGCGCCCACAGCTCGCCGTCCGCCTCGACGAACCGGACCAGGTGCCTGCTCGGGCCGACGGCGATGTCGCGCAACGGCACCTCGGTGGCCTGCCACTCGGCCAGCGGTAGCTCCCATGGTAACGCCAGCAGACCGGGACAGGGCGCCCGCAGAACCAGTTCCGGCAGCGCCATCAGGACGCTCCCCGCCGGCCGGGCGGGCGACCGCTGGTCCCCCGGATGACCAGCCGGGTCGGCACCGTCACCAGCGGGTCCACCGGCTCGCCGGCGAGCCCGGCGATGACCGTCCCGGCGGCCAGCTCGCCCTGCTCCGCGGCGGGCTGGGCGACCGTCGACAGGTCGGTGATCGCGGCCAGCGGATGGTCGTCGATCCCGATCACCGACACGTCCTCGGGGACCCGGTAACCGGCCCGTCGCAGGGTCCGCAGCGCGCCGAGCGCGATCTCGTCGGAGTGCGCGTAGACCGCGGTCGGCGGGTCGGCGAGCCCGAGCAGCTCGCTCATCGCTCGGGCGCCGGACTCCGGGCTCCAGGTCACGGTGACCGTCAGGTCGGGATCCGGCTCGATCCCGGCGTCGGCCAGTGCCGCGTGGTAGGCCGTCGAGCGACCCGCGGGCTGGGCCAGGTCGAGCTCCGGATCGGCGGCGGCGATCATCCCGATCCGGCGGTGCCCCAGGTGCAGCAGATGATCCATCGCCTGTCTGCCCGCGGCGTACTCGTCGATCGACACCGACGGATGCGAGCCGACCCGGGTGCCCGCGGCGACGATCCCGACGCCGATCCGGTCCAGCCGCTCGCGTTCGCGCTCGTCCACCCCGAACCCGAGCAGCACGACGGCATCGACCCGCCTGCGGGCCGGCAGCTCGTCGAAGAACGCCTGCCGGGCCTCGGCGTCGCCGAGGCGGTAGAGCAGCAGGTCCAGACCGGCTGCGCGGAGTGCCCCGGACAATCCCTCCAGCGCGGCGCCGAACCACCAGCGGGCCAGGTGCGGCACGACGACGGCGACCCGGCCGGTGGTGCCCCGGGCCAGGCCGGTGGCGTCCGGGGACGCGACGTACTCGAGCTCGCGGGCGGCCTGCCACACCCGCTCGCGGGTGGCCACCGCGACGTGCGGATGGTCGCTCAGCGCACGCGACGCGGTGGCCGACGAGACACCGGCCCGCCGGGCCACGTCCGCCAGGTTCACCGGTCCGGCCACGCCTCATATTTGACGAATCTTGGAAGCGATTGCAACACGGGCTCCGCTCTGAATCGATTCTGAAGATCAGCTTCTGACCGGGAACGACACACCCCGGTAACCGTTCGCCTGTGAGGCTTGACACCGCCGAGGCGAAGCCCGAAAGTCTCTGTCCGCAAACGCTTCCAGGGCGGTCACCCCGACG
This sequence comes from Pseudonocardia autotrophica, assembly GCF_003945385.1. Classification (NCBI taxonomy): domain Bacteria; kingdom Bacillati; phylum Actinomycetota; class Actinomycetes; order Pseudonocardiales; family Pseudonocardiaceae; genus Pseudonocardia; species Pseudonocardia autotrophica. Next base: position 3,215,397 of record NZ_AP018920.1, on the reverse strand, counting down.
CGCCCTGGCCACGCCGAGCACTGGGGGTCGATGTTGACCATGCGTCGCGCACGGTGGAGGAGGGGGCTGGCCGCCGGTGTGGCCGCCGCCGCCCTCGCGGGCCTTGCCGGATGCGGGGGCGCATCCGCCGGCCCGCCGGTGCTCAACTGGTACACCAACCCGGACGACGGCGGGCAGGCCGAGATCGCGGCCGCCTGCACCGCGGCGTCCGGCGGGGCGTACCGGATCGCCACCTCGGTACTGCCCCGGCAGGCCGGCGAGCAACGCCAGCAGCTCGTCCGGCGGCTCGCCGCGAACGACTCGTCGATCGACATCATGAGCATCGACCCGCCCTACATCCCGGAGTTCGCCGAGGCCGGCTTCCTCGCCCCGGTGCCCGAGGACGTCGGCAGCCGCGCCACCGAGGGCGTCGTGAACTCGGCGATCGAGGGCGCCAGCTGGAACGGCGAGCTGGTCACGGTCCCGTTCTGGGCGAACACCCAGCTGCTCTGGTACCGCACGTCCCAGGTCGAGGCCACCGGCCTGGACATGGACGGCCCCGTGACCTGGGACCAGATCATCCAGGCCGCCCAGCAGGGCGACAAGCAGATCGCCGCCCAGGGCGCGCGCGCCGAGTCGATGACGGTGTGGCTGAACGCGCTGATCGAGTCGGGCGGCGGGGAGATCATCACGAACCCGTCGCCGGAGGACCCGGAGGGCATCGAGCTGGGGCTCGACTCCCCCGCCGCGACCAAGGCCGCCGAGATCATGAAGCAGGTCTCGCAGGTCGCCGGGCCGGGCTTCTCCACCGCTGACGAGGACCAGAACTCGAACGCCTTCCAGGGCGACGCCGCGATGTTCCAGGTGAACTGGCCGTTCGTCTGGGGCAAGGTCAACAGCGCGGTCGCCGACGGCAGCGTCGAGCAGTCCGTCGCCGACGACTTCGGCTGGGCGCTCTACCCGCAGACCGAGGCGGGCACCCCGTCGGCGCCGCCGTACGGCGGGATCAATCTCGGCGTCGGCGCCTTCAGCCCGAACGTCGACCTGGCCTACCAGGCGACCGAGTGCATCGTCTCGGAGGAGAACCAGAAGCAGTACATGCTGACCAACGGCAACCCGGCGGCGAAGGAGTCGGTGTTCACCGATCCCGAGGTGCTGGAGCAGTTCCCGATGGCACCGCTGATCGAGCAGTCGCTGCAGCAGGCCAAGCCGCGCCCGCAGACCGCGTACTACAGCGAGGTCTCCGAGTCGATCCAGCGCAACTACCACCCGTCGGCCGGTATCGACCCGGCCACCGTCGGCCCCGCGACCGCCGAGCTGATCCGCGCGGTCATGGCGAAGGAGCAGCTGCTGTGACGACGACGGAGCGGACCGGCACCGGGGGCGCCACCCCCGCGTCGCCGGCCGGCCCTGGCACCAGCGACAAGGCCCGTTCCGAACAGCGGCTGGGCTGGATGCTCGCCGGACCGGCATTCGTGATCATGCTGCTGGTCACGGCGTACCCGATCGCCCAGGCCGTCTACTACTCGCTGTTCAACTATCGGCTGACCGACCCGGACAACATCTCGTTCGTCGGGCTGAACAACTACGCGGTGATCCTCACCGACCAGATCTGGTGGACCTCGTTCGGCGTGACCGTGTTCATCACGGTGGTGACGGTGGCGGTCGAGCTGGTGCTCGGCTTCGCGCTCGCGCTGGTGATGATGAACGCGCTCAAGGCGATCCGGCCGGTCCTGCGGGCCGCGATCCTGATCCCGTACGCGGTCATCACGGTCGTCTCGGCGTTCGCCTGGCAGTACGCGTTCTCGCTGGACTCCGGCTTCGTGAACTCGTGGTTCTCCTGGCTGCCCGGGGTGGCCGTGGACACCGACTGGTTCGGCGGCACCTGGTCGTCGCTGTTCGTGATCTGCCTGGCCGAGATCTGGAAGACGACGCCGTTCATCTCGCTGCTGCTGCTCGCCGGCCTCGCCCAGGTGCCGGACGTGCTGCAGGAGGCCGCCCGGGTGGACGGCGCCTCCTGGTGGCAGCGGATGTGGAAGGTCACCATCCCGAACATGAAGGCCGCGATCATGGTGGCCCTGCTGTTCCGGACGCTGGACGCCTTCCGCGTCTTCGACACCGTGTTCGTCATGACCGGCGGCGCCGAGAACACCGAGACGGTGTCGTTCCTGGCCTACCGGCAGACGATCGCCCGGCTGGAGATCGGGCTCGGCTCCGCGGTGTCGGTGCTGCTGTTCCTGTCCGTCGTGGTCATCTGCGTCGGGTTCATCAAGGGCTTCAAGGTCGACCTGTCCCAGGCCCGAGGGGAGAAGTGATGGGCACCCGCGAGAGGGTCCTGTGGATCGTCGCCGGCATCGCGATCGTGATCTACGCGCTGTTCCCGGTCGGCTGGATCGTGTCGCTGTCGCTGAAGTCATCGGCCGACATCGCGAACGGCCAGTTCCTGCCGACCTCGCTGTCCTGGGAGAACTACTCCCAGATCCTGGTCGGTGACGCGGCCGAGCTGTTCCTGCCCGCGCTGCGGAACTCCTTCGGCATCGTGCTGATCTCCACGTTCATCGCCTGCGTGCTGTCGATGTTCGCGGCCTACGCGATCGCCCGGCTGGACTTCCGGGGCAAGCGGCTGATCCTGTCCACCGCGCTCGCGGTGGCGATCTTCCCGGTCATCTCGATCGTCACGCCGCTGTACAACCTGTGGCGCCAGATCGGGCTCTACGACACCTGGCCCGGCCTGATCATCCCCTACCTGTCGCTGACGCTGCCGCTGTCGATCTGGACGATGTCGGCGTTCTTCCGGGAGATCCCGTGGGAGATGGAGCAGGCGGCGCAGGTCGACGGCGCGACCAGCTGGCAGGCGTTCCGCAAGGTGATCGTGCCGCTGGCCACGCCCGGCGTGTTCACCACCGCGATCCTGGCGTTCTTCATCGCCTGGAACGACTTCGCCTACGGCATCTCGCTCACCTCGACGGGTGCGGCGCGACCGGTACCGGCAGCGCTGGGGCTGTTCTCCGGGGCGTCGCAGTTCGAGTCGCCGAACGGCCCGATCGCGGCGGCCGCGGTGATCGTGACCATCCCGGTCGTCGTGCTCGTCCTGATCTTCCAGCGGCGGATCGTCGCCGGCCTCACCAACGGCGCAGTCAAGGGCTGAACAGCGAACATCAGCGCTGCCCCGTCCGCCCCCTTCGTGAAAGGAAACGATCGGACATGGCGTCGATCGAGATGAAGAACATCGTCAAGAAGTACGGCGACGGCTACCCCGCGGTCAACGACGTGAGCATGGACATCGCCGACGGCGAGTTCATGATCCTCGTCGGCCCGTCCGGCTGCGGGAAGTCGACCCTGCTCCGGATGATCGTCGGCCTGGAGGACATCACCTCCGGCGACATGGTGATCGGCGGGACCCGGGTCAACGAGAAGGCCCCCCGCGACCGAAACCTGTCGATGGTGTTCCAGAACTACGCGCTCTACCCGCACCTGTCGGTGTTCGAGAACATCGCCTTCCCGCTGCGCCTGGCCAAGACCCCCGAGGACGAGGTACGGCGCAAGGTCAACGACGCGTCGAAGGTGCTGGAGCTCGACGAGCACCTGCAGCGCAAGCCGGCGAACCTGTCGGGTGGCCAGCGGCAGCGGGTCGCGATGGGCCGGGCGATCGTCCGCGACGCCGACGCGTTCCTGTTCGACGAGCCGCTGTCGAACCTCGACGCCAAGCTGCGCGGCCAGATGCGCACCGAGATCGCCCGGCTGCAGCGCCGGCTGGGCATCACCACCGTCTACGTCACGCACGACCAGACCGAGGCGATGACCCTCGGCGACCGGGTCTGTGTGCTGCGCAAGGGCGTCATCCAGCAGGTCGCGTCGCCGCGCGAGCTCTACGAGCAGCCGGTCAACCTGTTCGTCGCCGGGTTCATCGGCTCGCCCCCGATGAACTTCCTGCCCGCGACCGTCACCGCCGACGGGCTGGAGACCCCGTTCGGGACGATCGGGCTCGACGCGACCCGCGCCGAGCAGGTGAAGGGCCGCGAGCTGGTGCTCGTCGGGATCCGGCCGGAGTACTTCGAGGACGCCTCGCTGGTCGACGAGGCGAAGAAGTCGCTCGGCTCGACGTTCACCGCGCGGGTCGACGTCACCGAGTGGCTCGGTGACTCGCAGTTCGCCTACATCCCGTACGAGGCCCCGGCCGAGGTGGACGCCAAGCTCAAGGAGCTCTCCCGCGAGCTCGACTCCGACCAGCTGCGTACCCAGGCGATCGTGTCGATCGACTCGACCAGCCGGATCCGGGAGGGCCGCGACGCCGAGTTCTGGCTGGACGCGCGCAAGATCCACGTCTTCGACCCGGAGTCCGGCGACAACCTCACCCGCGATCCCGAGGCCGGTGCCGAGCTGACCCGGATCGCCGCCGAGGACCGCGCCGAGCAGGTCGCGAACGCCCGGGAGGCGGCGGCCCAGGCCTGAGCCCGCGCCCGGTTCGCACCCCTTGACCCCGGTCCACACCTGCTGCAGCGGGTGCGAGCCGGGGTCAAGGGGTGCGAACCGGGGCGGACGCGCGTGCGGCGGTGCCCCACGTGCGTGCGGCGGGGCGCCGGAGCGCGGCGGACCCGACACACGTCTCGCGGGGGCGACGTGCGTGCGGCCGGATCGACGGGTGTGCGGCGGGGCCCGGCGCGTGGGCGGCCGTGGTGGTCACGGCCGGGACGGGCCGCGCAGCTCTCGCAAGTAGCGGGTGTGTGCCACGCCGGTGAGGGTCTGCGCCATCACCGCGAACACGAAGCGCTGGGTCGGGTACACGGCCAGCCAGGCCAGACGTCCGGCCAGCCCGCGCGGAGTGAACCGCACGGTCTGCTCGTAGCGGCTGGTCAGCCGGCCGGTGGCACGGACCCGCAGCTCGAGCCGGGCGACACCGGGCAGCGGCGCGGCGGCACGCAGCACCAGTCGCTCGCCCGGTTCCACCGTCTCGATCACCCAGCGGTCCAGCGGCTCCCCGGCGAGCAGCCGCGGTGGGCCGTCCGAGCACCGGCGCGGCAGCTGACCGCCGGCCAGCACGTCGAGGAATCCGGTCACGGTCGCCACCCCGGGCACCGTGTACCAGCCGTGCTCACCGCCGAGCGTCTCGATCACCGACCAGACCGCGTGCGCCGGTGCGTCGACGTCGTGCGCGTCGGTGGTCGCCCACTCGGCTGGGCCGCTCCCGGGCGGGTCGGACGGGCCGGGGCCGGCCGCGCCGGTGCCGTCCAGCGCCCGGCGGACCGCCGTCCGGTACGACGTGCGTCCTCCCGGCGGGGCACCGACCAGCGCGTCGAGGGCGTCCAGGTCCGCGGGGTCGCAGACCAGTTCGTGCCGCATCGACTCGACGAGCGGCTGGGCCAGCCCCCGGTCGACCGGGGTCAGCGCGGCGACCGCACGCGCGGTGAGCCGGGGCGCCGACACCGGGACCGGTAGCGGCAGCGGCCGGCGCAGACCGGCCTCGGCGGCGTACTCGCTCATCAGCGAGCGGTAGGTGAGGACGTCCGGGCCGCCGATGTCGAACGCCCGGTCCACCTCGGGCGGCAACGTGAGGGAGCCGACGACGGCGTGCAGCACGTCGTCCACCGCGACCGGCTGGATCCGGTTCCACAGCCGGTCCGGCAGCGGCAGCACCAGCGGCCCGCCCATCGCCACGTCGGTCAGGTGCCGGATCATCTCGAAGCTCGCCGAGCCGGTCCCGACGACGATCCCGGCGCGGAGCACGGTGGCCGGGACCGGGCCGTCGAGCAGGATGTCCCCGACCTCCCGACGCGAGCTCAGGTGCCCGGAGACGGTGCCGGCATCCTCGTCCGGCTGGAGTCCGCCGAGGTAGACGATCCGCGCGACACCGGCCGCGGCGGCACCGTCGGCCAACGCCCGGGCGGCGTCGCGGTCCCGGTCGGCATAGCCGGGGCCGTCCATCGCGTGCACGAGATGGACGACGGCGTCGACGCCGGTGCAGGCCTCCCGTAGCGCAGCGGCGTCACGGGCGTCGCCGGGCAGCACCTCGACCGCGTCCGCCCAGGGATGGACGTGCACCTTGGCGGGGGTCCGGACGAGTACCCGGACCGCGTGTACCTCGTCGAGCAGGCGCGGGACGAGACGTGATCCGATGTAGCCGGTGGCGCCGACGACGAGGACGTGCATGCCGACGATCCTCGCCGTCCCGGCCCGGCCGCGCGCGGTGGGGCCGGGCCGGGCGTGGTTCCGAACGCCGTGCAGCGCCGGCGGCGGGTCGGGTCGGGTCGGGCATCCGGCGGGATCGGGTGGCGCGGTGCGGTGCGGTGCGGGGCTGCCTGCCGCCCCGCCCGGCTGCGGCCGCCCGCACCCGCCCGGTCAGGGCACCCCGGCCAGGCGGAGCAGCGCCGTCGTCCCGGCGGCGAGCAGCACCACCAGCACGAACGGGAGCCGCAGCCACACCGCCAGCGCGGCCACGGCCACCCCGGCCGGGCGGGCCCATCCGGCGAAGCCGTCCCCGTCGAACCAGGTTCCGGTCGCGACCAGTGCGACCAGCAGGGCAACAGCACCCAGTTCGGTCAGCCGGATCGCCCGGTCGGAGAAGGTGATCCGGCCGTGCAGCAGCAGCGGGAGCAGCCGCAGGAGGTAGGTGCCGCCGGCGAGGACGACCAGCGCGGCGACGGTCACGAGCCACTCCCCCGCTCCGGGCGGTCACCGTCCGGGCGCTGGACCGGCTGCGCCCCGTCGAGCTCCTGGTGCTGTGGACCCGGTGGCCCGTCGGCACGGTCCGGGGGCTGTGCCGCGCCGCGGCGTCCGGCGGCGCCGACGCCGAGCATCCCGGCGAGCACCGGCAGCCCGGCGGGCAGGAACGGTGCGCAGGCCAGCGCGATCGTCGCCGCCGCGGCGGCGACCCGTTGCGCGTCGACCGCGCGCAGCATCGGGACCAGCATCGCGAGCAGCGCGGCCGGGAAGGCGGCGTCCAGCCCGAGCGCGGACGGGTCCGGCACGCTCGCCCCCAGCAGCAGGCCGCCCGCGGTGCCGAGCTGCCAGCAGGCGTACTTCGCGACACCGAGGATCCAGAACGCACGCCGGGCCCGGCCCGGGGTACCGCCGGTCCGGGCCAGCACGAAGGCCGTCGACTCGTCGGTGATCACGTGCGCACCCGGCACCCGCGACCAGCCGCTGCCGAGGTGCCGGGCCAGCGCCAGGCCGAACGGGAGGTGCCGCAGGTTCAGCACCAGACCGGCGGCGACCGCGGCCCAGATCCCGCCGCCGGCCGCCAGCACACCGGTGACCAGAAGCTGGGCGCCGCCGGCGAACACCAGCAGCGACATCGCCATCGTCATCCCCGGGGAGAGGCCCGCCGCCGGGGCGAGGGCACCGAACGAGACCCCCACGACGCCGACGGCCACCGCGACCGTCACGGCATCGCGGACATCGGCGCCGGTCTCCGGGCGGCGTGTTCGGTGTGTCGAACGCATGACCGCTAGAGTGAACAGCAACCCACACGTTCGTCAAGTCGATCGGATCGTACGATGAACCGAACGCCGCCCCTAGCGACCATCGCCGCCGCGATCCGGCGTGAACGGACCCGTCTCGGCATCTCGTCCGCCGAGCTGGCCCGCCGCGCCGGGATTGCGAAGTCGACGTTGTCCCAGCTCGAAGCGGGTACCGGGAACCCGAGCGTGGAGACGCTGTGGGCGATCGCGGTCGTCGTCGAGGTGCCGTTCAGTGCACTGGTGGAGCCGCAGGCCGCGCCGGTCCGGGTGGTTCGGGCGGCCGACCGGCCTGCGCTCCGTTCCGAGGACTCGCCGTTCACCTCGGCACTGCTCTCGGCCTGCCCGCCCGGCGCCCGGCGCGACGTGCACCTCGTCACGTGCGAGCCGGGTGAGCCGCGGGTCGCGCACGCGCACTCACCCGGCACGGCCGAGCACATGATCGTCGGACAGGGGCGGTGGCTGGCCGGCCCGGAGGGTGCGGAGGTCGAGCTGGATCCGGGTGACTACATCACCTTTCCCGGCGACCGCCCGCACGCCTACCGGGCGTTGACTCCCGGGGCCACCGCCGTCCTGGTCATGGAGTACCGCTGACGTCACCGCTCGGGGCGCGGGTCGCCGCCCCCGGCGCCGGGTCCCGGACACCCTCGGTGATCCGCTTCCCCAGCCGGTCCAGGAGTCCCTCGGCGGACGCCGTCTCCGACTCGGGCAGCGAGTACTGCCGGACCCAGTCGACCTCCATCTTCGACGGCTGCACCTCGCCGTCACCGTTCGGGAACCAGTCGAGCTGGATGCACAGGTGCATCGGTCCGGGCGGCAGGATCGAGGTGTCGTCGGTCCGCCACCACTCCTCGCCGTTGACGTAGGCGACGACGCTGTCCGGGGTCCACTCGACGGCCCAGTTGTTCCACTGCGTCCCGTCGATCTCGACCTCGCCCTGCACCTGGCTGTTGTCCTCGCCGTAGTGCAGGAACAGCTCGGTCGTCTGACGGGTGTGGTCGGTCATCTCCATGAAGTCGATCTCGCCGCCGACCGGGAAGTCCTCGGCCGTGGGCCAGAGCAGCAGCAGCGCGTTGTAGGTCGGGTCGGACTCGGGAGCGCGCACCCGGCCCTCCCAGCGGCCGTACTTCTGGCTGTTGCCGGTCCACGCCATGCCGGCGGTGGTGCCGTCGGCGTCGCCGTCGATGGTGAGGATGCCGTTGTCGACCGAGACCGCGTCCGGTGCGCGGGTCCCCTCGCCCGCGTGGCCCGGGCCGTCGTAGATGTTCCAGCCGCTGAGCTCGCCGTCGAACTCGTCGACGTGGTCCGGCTCGCCCCAGCCGTGCGCGGTCGCCGCGCTGGTGTCGGCACCGGCGTAGGCGGCCGGCTCGCTCGGCTCAGCCGGCTCGGTCGGCTCGCTCGGCGACTGCGGGTCCACCGGGGACTGCGGGGCGGTCGGTGCGGTCACCTCGGCCGGGTCGGCCGGGTCGGCCGCGGGATCGCAGTCGGCAGGATCGGTCGCGCCGCCACCGGACGCCGAGTCATCGCCACCGGAGCCCTGATCGCCACCGGAGCCCTGATCGCCACCGGGAGCCGGGTCGTCACCGGGAGCCGGGTCGTCACCGGGAGCCGGGTCGTCACCGGGAGCCGGGTCGTCACCGGGAGCCGGGTCGTCACTGCCGGAGTTCTGGTCGTCACTGCCGGAGCCCTGGCCGCCGCCGGAACCCGGGTCGTCGGCACCGGACGCCGGATCATCGCTGCCGGCGCCCTGGTCGCCGCTGTCGGCCGGATCCCCGGGGCCGTTGTCGTCCTGGCCGCCGGAAGGTCCGGTGTCGCCCGCTCCCCCGTCGTCACCGGAGCCGCTCGGGTCATCCGAGCCGCCGCCGGAGCCGGCGCCGGAGCTCCGGGCATCGCCGGAACCGGCGCTCCCGGAGCTGCCGCCCCCGGAGCCGTCCGGGTCGTCGTCCTCCGCCCCACCGGGCGTCGCCATACCGGGCTCGTCCCCGGCCGCGGTGGCTCCGGTGCCGCCGGGCTTCCCCGTCCCGGCGGCACCGGCACCGTCTCCCGCGTCCGGGCCGGAACCGACCCCGGGCCCCGCCGGAGCGGGGCAGTCCACCGCGGTGGACGAGCCCGGTTGCGCTGCGGCCCCGGTGTCGGCGAACGCCGCAGCCGGCAGGCTGATCAGCATGGCTGCGGCGATCGCCGCGGCTCGCACAGAGCGTCCCATCAGGCTCCTCCGCCCCATCGGTCTCGTGATTCACCGACGACGCTAAATGCCACACAGTCACCACGCTCACCTTTGTCACCACATCGAGTAGGCAACCCCGCCTGCGAGTGACCGCAGAACGTGTCGGAGCCGGGCGCAAGCTCCTTCCGGGGGACCGATCCCGTCACCCGGCCGTGGGGTCACGGCGCAGCCGGCCCCGGAACGCGTCGAGCCCCGCCCGGGCGGACCGGGCGGGGCTCGACGGAACTGCTGCGGGCGGTACTACCAGCCGCGCGAGGCGTAGCGCTGGTCCTCGGGGATGTCCGGGATGTTGATCCCGACCATCGCCTCGCCCAGGCCCCGGGAGACCTTCGCGATCATGTCGGGGTCGTCGTGGAAGGTGGTGGCCTTCACGATCGCCGACGCGCGCAGCGCCGGGTCACCGGACTTGAAGATGCCCGACCCGACGAAGACGCCCTCGGCGCCGAGCTGCATCATCATCGCCGCGTCGGCCGGGGTGGCGATGCCGCCCGCGGTGAACAGGACGACCGGCAGCTTCCCGGTGCGGGCGATCTCGGCGACCAGCTCGACCGGGGCCCGCAGCTCCTTGGCCGCGATGTAGAGCTCGGCGGCGTCGAGCGAGGCGAGCCGGCCGATCTCGGACCGGATCGAGCGCATGTGCCGGGTGGCCTCGACCACGTTGCCGGTGCCGGCCTCGCCCTTGGAACGGATCATCGCGGCACCCTCGGAGATCCGGCGCAGCGCCTCACCGAGGTTCGTCGCACCGCACACGAACGGCACGGTGAACGCCCACTTGTCGATGTGGTGCGCCTCGTCGGCCGGGGTGAGGACCTCGGACTCGTCGATGTAGTCGACGCCGAGCGACTGGATGACCTGAGCCTCGACGAAGTGGCCGATCCGGGCCTTGGCCATCACCGGGATGGACACTGCCTCGACGATGCCGGCGATCATGTCCGGATCGGACATGCGGGCCACGCCGCCGTTCGCGCGGATGTCCGCGGGCACGCGCTCGAGGGCCATGACGGCCACGGCGCCGGCGTCCTCGGCGATCTTCGCCTGGTCGGGGGTGACCACGTCCATGATCACACCGCCCTTGAGCATCTCGGCCATGCCGCGCTTGACCCGCGCGGTGCCGTGCTGCGGACCGGCGTTCTCCGGAGTGCTATCGGCTGCGGACACGGGTGATCGGAGCTCCTCACATGACGGTGCGGTGACGCGTCGATCCTACGTCAGCCCGGCCGCGGGAACCCGCGGGTTCCGGATCGACGATCTCGAAGTACACGGGCTCCGGTGCGGTGCCGTGCAGGTGCAGCCGGCGGACCATCCGACGCGACCTGAGCACCCGGGTGTCGCGAACCGCGTCGTTGTGCACCCGGCGGGCCAGCACGACGAGCTGCTGGGCGTCGTCGAGCTCCGCGGCGAGCGTCGGATCCCGCACCGCCGCACCGTGCGCGGCGAGTTCCCTGGTCAGAGCGTTCTCCGCCATCTCACGGGACTCCCTGGTACCGGCCGGATCCCGGCCGTCCGCGGCCGGCGCAGACCCGGCCCCGGCGGCGGTCGCGGCAGCCGCGAGCGACGCGGCACGCGGTGCGTCGAGCGACTCGGCGACCTGCAGCGCGATCCGCACCCGGCGCGCGAGTGCCGCGGCGAGCCCGGCCCGGGCGGCTTCCACCCTGGCGTGCAGCCGGTGCAGCCTGCGCACCCGTGTCAGGCACCACACGGTGAGGGCCGCCACGGTGGCCACCAGCAGCGCGCCGAGCGCGAGCACACCGCCGCTCACGCCGCACCCCCGCTGGACGCCCGCGGATCGGCCGCGATCGCCGCCCGGTAGACGCGCAGCACCTGGGCCGCGACGACCGGCCAGTCGTAGCGCGCGGCCCTGGCCCGCCCGGCGACGGCGAGCGCGTCCCGGGCGGCGGGATCGTCGAGCAGCCCGGTCAGCTCGGTGGCCAGCGCGGTCGCGTCACCGGCCCGGAACAGCCGGCCCGCGCCGTCGGCGAGCACCGCCCGGAACGGCTCGATGTCGCCGGCCAGCACCGGCGCACCGGCCGCCATCGCCTCGGTGAGCACCATCCCGAAGCTCTCCCCGCCCCGGTGCGGGGCGCAGTAGACGTCGGTCGCGCGCAGCGCCGCCGCCTTGGTCAGCTCGTCGACGGCACCGAGCAGGTCGATCCGCCCGGCGAGCTGCGGCCCGGCGGTGCGCCGCAGCGCCACACCGTCGCCCCGCCCGACGACGAGCAGCCGCAGGTCCGGGTACCGCGGCAGCAGCCGGCGCAGCGCGTCGAGCAGCACCGGCATGCCCTTGCGCGGCTCGTCGAACCGGCCGACGAACCCGATCCGGGTGCCGCCCGGCAGGCCGGGGACGAGTTCGTCGAGCGCGGGACCGTGGGCGAACCGGGCGACATCGACACCGTTCGGGATCTCGGTCGCGTCGCCACCGAGATGCTCGACCTGGACCCGCCGGGCGGTCGCCGATACCGCGATCCGGGCCGTCACCTTCTCCATCAGCGGACGGATCATCCCGCCGAAGGCGGCGAGCGCCCGGGACCGGTCGGTGGAGGTGTGGAAGGTGGCCACGATCGGGCCACCCGCGGCGAGCAGCGCCAGCACCGAGACGCTGACGGTGGTGGGCTCGTGCAGGTGCAGCACGTCGAACCGGTGGCGGGCCAGCCACCGTCGGACCCGGTGGTAGGTCAGCGGCCCGAAGGTGACCCGGGCGACGGAGCCGTTGTAGGGGACGCCGACCGCCCGGCCGAGCGGGGTGACGAACTCCGGGGCCTCCCGCACGCCGGGTGCCAGCACCTCGACCCGGTGCCCGCGCGTCCGCAGCGCCGCGGCCAGGTCGAGCACGTGGTTCTGCACCCCGCCCGGGACGTCCAGCGAGTAGGGGCAGACGATCCCGATCCGCAGTCCGCCGGTCATGCCGCGGCCCCGATCGGCTGCAGCATGTGCCAGTCCTCCGGGCGCTCGGCGATCAGCTCGCCGAACGCGTCGGCGAGTGCCTGGACCGCCTTCGCGTCGGAGCACCGGGAGCGCTCGTCGGGGACCGGGATCTCCGCGCCGACCCGCACCCCCCAGGCCTCCCCGACGAACACCGGGTACGCCGGATGCAGTGCGGCGCCGGTGATCCGGGCCAGCCGCGCCGGTCCGGCCGGGAGCCGGGCCGGGGCCCCGAGGAACGACACGTCGATCCCGCGCCCGGACAGGTCCCGGTCGGCGACCAGGCACACCACCCCGCCGGCGCGCAGACGGGCGGTGAGCGCGCGGTGCGCGGTGCGCGGATCGTCGGCGGTGACCACCTCGAAACCCAGCGCGCGCCGGTAGGCCAGGAACCGGCGGAACAGCGACTCCGGGCGCAGCCGCTGCACCACGGTCGTGATCACCGGATCGAGCCCGCGCCGGGCCAGCTCGCGGACCAGATAGACGCCGGCGACGTCCCAGTTCCCGGCGTGCGGCAGCGCGTACAGCACGCCCCGCCCCCGGCCGAGCGGCTCCAGCGAGGCCGCGATGCCGTGCGCGTGCGGGTGCATCGCGGCGTGCAGCACGTCCGGATCCAGCGCCGGCAACGCGAACGCCTCCCGCCAGTAGCGCGCATAGCTGCGCATCGCACGCCCGACGAGCAGGTCCAGCTCGGCCCGGTCCGCGCCCGGCCGGACCCGGGCCAGGTTGGCACGCAACCGCTGCACCCCGGGCCCGTTGCGGCGGGTGGCGAGATCGGCGCCCAGGTCGAACACCCGGGCGACGACGCCGGTGGGCAGCCTTCCGGCGATCGCCCAGCCCGCGGTGTAGCCGGCTCCCGCGACGGCCTCGTGGAGGCGCCCGGGTAGCTCAGACACGGGGGGCCTCGCGGGCGCTGCGCCGCACCGCCATGATCCGCTGGCCCAGGGTCACCACCGTCCCGGCCGCCAGCACCAGCAACGCGACGGTCAGTGCGTAGGGCACCCCGAGCCCGGAGACGAACGCGCCGAGCAGCCCGAGGATCAGCCGTTCCGCCCGTTCGACGAAGCCGCCCTCCGCGGTCAGCCCGACCGACTCGGCGCGCGCCTTCACATACGACACGATCTGGCCCCCGACCAGGCAGACCAGCGCGGCCGCACCGGCCACCGGCTCGGCGCCACCGGTCATCGCCCACCAGGCGAGCGCGCCGAACAGGGCGCCGTCGACCATCCGGTCACAGGTGGAGTCGAGCACCGCGCCGAACCGGGTGCCGCCACCGAGTGCCCTGGCCATGGCACCGTCGATCAGGTCGGTGAGCACGAACAGCGTCACCAGGACCGCGCCGAGGACCAGCCAGCCCGCGGGCAGGAACACCACGGAGCAGACGATGGCGCCGACGGTGCCCAGCACCGTCACCGTGTCGGGGCCGATACCGAGTCCGACCAGGCGGCGGCCGACCGGGTCGGTGAGCCGGTTGACGTGCCCGCGGGCGAACATGTTCAGCATCGTGCGCCGGGCGCTCCAGGTTCTCGAACGGGACGCCTCAAGCCTAGTCCTGGTGCGGGTCGGCCCGCCGTCGGCTCACCCAAGCGGCAGCCAGCTGATCCCGGGTCTCCGCCAGCAGCTGCGGGATGACCTTGGTCTGCCCGACCACCGCGATGAAGTTGGCGTCCCCGCCCCACCGCGGGACGACGTGCTGGTGCAGATGGTCGGCCAGCGACCCACCGGCCAGGTGCCCGAGATTGAGCCCGACGTTGAACGCGTGCGGGGCGGCGACCTTCTTCATCGTCACCACGGCCTGCCGGGTGAAGTTCATCAGCTCGGCGGCCTCCGAGTCGGTCAGGTCCTCCAGCTCACCGACGTGCCGGTAGGGCAGCACCATCAGATGCCCCGGGTTGTACGGGTGCAGGTTGAGCAGCGCGAACACCTCGTCGCCGCGCGCGACGACGAGGTTGTCCGCGTCCGGGTCGGTGGACTCCTCCAGGGACTCCCCGCGGGCGATCCGGCAGAACGGACAGCCGGCGTCCGTCGAGCCCTTGATGTACGCGAGCCGGTGCGGCGTCCACAGCCGGGCGAAACCGTCGGGCGTCCCGACCCCCTCCTGCGGGATCCACTCCTGCTCCATGAGCCGATCCTAGGCGTCGGGCCCGAAGCTCTCCGCGGTCGGCGAGACGTTGCTCCGGGACGCGACCCAGGCGTCGATCTGCGCGAGGGCGTCGTCGACCGGCACGCCGTTGCGCTGCGAGCCGTCGCGGAACCGGAAGCTGACCGCGCCGGACTCCACGTCACGCGCCCCGACCAGCAGCAGGAACGGCACCTTCTGCAGGGTGTGCGTGCGGATCTTCTTCTGCATCCGGTCGTCGCCGGCGTCGACGTCGATCCGGATGCCCTTGCGCCGCAGCCGGGCCGCGATGTCGCGGACGTAGTCCTCCTGGGCGTCGGTCACCGGGATGCCGACCACCTGCACCGGGGCCAGCCAGGCCGGGAACGCGCCGGCGTAGTGCTCGGTCAGCACACCGAAGAACCGCTCGATCGAGCCGAACAGCGCGCGGTGGATCATCACCGGGCGCTGCCGGGAGCCGTCCGAGGAGGTGTACTCCAGCTCGAAGCGGTCCGGCAGCATGAGGTCGACCTGGATGGTGGACATCTGCCAGTGCCGGCCGATCGCGTCGCGCGCCTGCACCGAGATCTTCGGTGCGTAGAACGCGGCGCCGCCCGGGTCGTCCCGCAGCTCCAGGCCGAAACCCTCGGCGGCCGTGCGCAACGCCTCGGTCGCCTCGGCCCACGACGCGTCGTCGCCGATGGACTTCTCCGGGTTGCGGGTGGAGAGCTCCAGGTAGAAGTCGTCGAGCCCGTAGTCGCGCAGCAGGTCGAGCACGAACTGGAGCAGGCTGCGGATCTCGTCCTGCATCTGCTCGCGGGTGCAGTAGATGTGCGCGTCGTCCTGGGTGAAGCCGCGGGCCCGGGTGAGGCCGTGCACGACGCCGGACTTCTCGTAGCGGTAGACGGTGCCGAACTCGAACAGCCGCAGCGGCAGCTCGCGGTAGGACCGTCCGCGCGAGGCGAAGATCAGGTTGTGCATCGGGCAGTTCATCGGCTTGAGGTAGTAGTCGACGGCCGGCCGCTTCAGGTCGCCCTCGGCGGTGTACTCCGCGTCGAGCTGCATGGGCGGGTACATGCCGTCGGCGTACCACTCCAGGTGCCCGGACTTCTCGAACAGCGCGCCCTTGGTGGCGTGCGGGGTGTAGACGAACTCGTACCCGGCCTCGGCATGCCGCTCGCGGGAGAGGTCCTCCAGCTCCTTGCGGACGACGCCGCCCTTGGGGTGGAAGACCGGCAGGCCGGACCCGATCTCGTCGGGGAAGCTGAACAGGTCCAGCTCGCTGCCCAGCCGGCGGTGGTCGCGGCGCTCGGCCTCGGCGATCCGCTCGAGGTAGGCGTCGAGCGCGTCCTGCGACTCCCACGCGGTGCCGTAGATCCGCTGCAGCTGGGCGTTGTTCTGGTCGCCGCGCCAGTACGCGGCGGCGCTGCGGGTCAGGGTGAACGCCGGGATGACCTTCGTGGTCGGCAGGTGCGGCCCGCGGCACAGGTCGGACCACACGGTGTCGCCGGTGTGCGCGTGCACGTTGTCGTAGATCGTCAGCTCGCCGGAGGAGTCGACCTCCATGACCTCGCCGTCGTCGTCGGCGCCGCCCTTGAGGTCGACCAGCTCCAGCTTGTACGGCTCACCGGCCAGCTCGGCACGGGCCTCGTCGCGGTCGGCGAACCGGCGCCGGCTGAACCGCTGCCCGGCCTTGACGATCTTCTTCATCGCCGACTCGATCTTCTTCAGATCCTCGGGGGTGAAGGGTTCTTCGACGTCGAAGTCGTAGTAGAAGCCGTCGGTGATCGGCGGGCCGATGCCGAGCTTCGCCTTCGGGAACAGCTGCTGGACGGCCTGCGCGAGTACGTGCGCCGCCGAGTGCCGGATGACGCTGCGCCCGTCGTCGGTGTTCGCGCCGACCGCGACGACGTCGGTGTCGGCGTCCGGCGCCCAGGCGAGGTCGCGCAGGTTCCCGTCGGCGTCCCGGACGACGATGATCGCCTCGGGACCGCTGGTCGGCAGGCCCCCCTCCCGGACACGCGCGCCGGCAGTCGTCCCGGCCGGCACCCGGATCGGGGCGGACGCGGGCGGGGCGGGCGGTGCGGACACGGTGCGGCCTCCAGGGCTGTCACGGGGTGGATGTGCTCCACGGGGAGCGTCGTCGATGCTAGTAGGAGCCCGCGAGCCGGTTTCGGGCGCCGCACCCGATCCGGCCGCTTCGGAGATCGGTTCCCGGTTCCGCCGCCGCGGGGAAGAGCGGCGGCAGGCCCCGTGTTGCACCTCGCGTGGTCCCTCTCTCCGTGCTCGACCTGGTCCCCGTCGCCGACGGCTCGTCGGCCTCCGACGCGCTGGCCCACAGCACCCGGCTCGTGCAGCGGGCCGAGGAGCTCGGCTTCACCCGCTACTGGGTCGCCGAGCACCACGCCATGCCGGGGATCGCGAGCTCGTCGCCGCCGGTGCTGATCGCGCACCTCGCCGGGGCGACCGAGCGGATCCGGGTCGGCTCCGGCGGTGTGATGCTGCCGAACCACCGGCCACTCGTGGTCGCCGAGCAGTTCGGGACCCTCGAGGCGCTGCACCCGGACCGGATCGACCTCGGCATCGGACGCGCGCCGGGCACCGACCCGCGCACCGCGGCCGCCCTGCGCGGGATCGCCGCGGCCCGGCTGCACGCGCCCGACGACTTCCCGGACCAGCTGGTGGAGCTCGCGTCCTACTTCCGCGGTGACGCCGACGTGCACGCCGTCCCGGCCACCGGGAACGCACCGGCGCTGTGGCTGCTGGGCTCCTCGGACTACTCGGCGAAGGTCGCCGGGATGCTGGGGCTGCCGTTCGCGTTCGCCCATCACTTCAGCAGCCGGAACACGCTGCCGGCGCTGGAGGTCTACCGGGACCGGTTCCGGCCGTCGGCGACGCTCGCCGAGCCGTACTCGATGATCGCGGCGAGCGTGTTCTGCGCCGACACCGACGAGGCGGCACGCGAGCTCGCGCTGCCGGCCGCGCTGCAGTTCCTGCACCTGCGGCTGGGCAACCCGCGCACGGTGCCCGGGCCCGCGGAGGTCGCGGCGTTCGACTGGACCGACCAGGCGCGGGCGTTCGTCGCGCAGCGGCAGTCCGAGCAGATCATCGGTTCGCCGGAGACGGTCCGTGCCGGCGTCGAGGAGCTGGTGGCACGCACCGGGGTGGACGAGCTCATGGTGACGACGTCGACCTACCGCGGCGAGGACCGGCTGCGGTCCTACGAGCTGCTGGCGGGGGCCGTGGGCACCGCATCGTCCTCCGCTGCGGCATGATCGGCGGATGAGCAGCAGTACGGCGGACCGCTTCCGCGCCGCGATCGAGGCCGGGGATCCGGACGCGGCCGTGGCGCTCTGCACCGACGACGTGGTGTTCCGCTCCCCCGTCGTGCACCGTGCCCATCGCGGACGCGAGCCGCTCCGCGCGATCCTGGGCGCGGTGCTGACGGTGTTCGCCGAGTTCCGCTATGTCGCCGAGTTCGCCGGTGACGGCGGCCACGTCCTGGAGTTCACCGCGCTGGTCGGTGATCGCGAGGTCCAGGGCATCGACCTGCTCCGGATCGACGCCGACGGACGGATCCGCGAACTGACCGTGATGGTCCGCCCGCTCTCGGCCGCCGAGGCGCTCCGGGACCGGATGGCAGCGCTGCTCGGCGGTTGAACGGCACGCCCGGCGGCAGCACCGGGACGCCGATGCCCGGCCGGCTGTCGTTCGGCGCGGACGATCCGCCGCACGGCCGGTCCCCGGGCGACGGCCGGACCGTCCGGCTCCCGGCGTGCGGCGCGTCGTCGCACGCAGATGGCCACTGCTCGACGCGGCGATCGCCGAGGCCGTGTCCGCCGACCGGCGGAGGCAGGATGGGACGAGCGGCGGATGCTCCCCGGCCGGAATGGTCACGCACCGACGCATGACCCCGATGACGTGCCGACATTCGAGTGATGTCGATCAGTTCGGCACAACGCAACGCTCCGGTAACTCGTTGTCCGGGCGAGCGCGCAGCTCCGGTGCCCGACCGCACGGCGGGCTCCCGCCGACGACCGGACCGTGAGAGGAGAGGCGGTTGACCGCAGGCCCGCCCCCGCCCCCGCGGTCCCGGCGATCCACCGACCTGGCCGATCCGTACGGTTCCGACCAGTCGTCCCGGGGTGTCCGCACGGCCGAACGTGCCGGTGGCCGCCACGGCAGCGACGAGATCGCCCGCCCGGACTCCGGGCGGCCGCCGCGGCACGGTGAACCGGCCACGCGGGGCCGGCACGACTCCGGCGCACACGCCCGGCCCGAGCACGACTCCGGCGGTGTGCCCCGGCACGGCCGCCCGGCCCGCGACGCGGCACGCGCCGACGACAGCGAGCGTTCCTTCCGTGACGCCGGGCGCACTGCCGACGGGCTCGGCCGGAGCGCGCGGCAGGAGCCCGGTGCGGCACCGCGCCGGGGCGGCACACGACGGCGGCCGGGCACCCCGCCTGCGGCAGCCGATGCGCCGGGGCGGCAGCCGGGAGCGGGACCGGCCGACGGGCGGCCGGACTCGGCCCCGTCGGCAGGTGGGCCGCGGCAGCCGGGCGCCACACCGGTCAACGGTGGCCCGGACCCCGCCCCGCAGGCGGGCAGGCCGCAGCAGCCGGGCGCCGTCGCCGACGGGCGGAACGCCCCGGGAACCGAGAGCCCGACCCGGGTCGGCCTGCGCGTCCGCGGTGGCACCGTGCCCCGCGAGCCGGGCGCCGGTGCGCCGCCGGCCGGACCGGGCCGGTCCCCCGCCCCCGGCGGGCCCTCCGCCGGTGGGCGCCGCCCGGGTGCCCCGGAGACCGCGCCGGAAGCCGGCGACCGCGGCCCCGCCACGGCAGCAGCCCGACCGGCCGGGTACACCCCTGGCGCAGTCCGTCCGGCGGAGCAGGCGCCCGCCGCGGCCCGGCAGCCGGGGCCACCACCCACCGCCGCCCAGCCGACAGGGCCCGCGCCCACAACCGCCCGACCGGCAGGACCGCCGTCCGGACCCGCCCGACCGGCAGGGCCGGCGCCCACCGCCGCCGCACCGGCGGGACCGCCACCCGCGAGCGCCCCCGCGGGACCGGCACCCGCGGCCGCGCGGCCGGTGCCCCCGCGCGCCGTGCCGACCGGGCAGGCGCCCGCAGTGGCGGCTCCGGCCCCGCCGGCACGACCGGCGACACCGCCGCCCCCGCCCGCGGGCCCGACGACGCGCACCCCCGCCGCCCCGGCCTCGCAGGCGGACGTGACGGCCACCCGGCCGCGCGCTGCCGCCGCACCGGATCCGGCCGGCCCGCTCACGGCGGAGCCCGGCCGCACCCCCGACGACGCCCGCCCCGGCACCCCACAGACCGCGCCCGCGGCACCGGATCCGGCCGGGACCGTCGCGGCCACGCCGGGCGTCCCGATGGCGCCGGACCTCGGTGCGTCCCCCCGGGGTGGCCGCCGCCGTCGCCGTCCCGAGCCCGCCGGGGCGCCGCAGGCCGACGACGAGACCCGGGTCGCCGCAGCCGCCGCCGGTGGATCCGACCAGGGGCCCGACGGTGAATCCGGAGAGGGACCCGACGACGGGACGACCGTGCTCGCCGCGCCACGGCGCCGGCGCCGCCGGGCCGAGCCGCAGGGACCGCTGGACCGGGCGGTCGCCTTCGTCGGGCCCGGGATCGACACCGTGCGCCGCCGGCTCGGGATCCTCGACGCCGACGCCAAGGCCGCGCTCAGCCCGCAGGAGCGGACGGCGCGCCGCCGCAAGCAGGTCCGCTACTCGCTGGCCGGCGGGGCCGCGTCGATCGTGCTGCTGCCCCTGCTGCTGCTCGGGCTCGGCTGGCTGCTCTTCCCGATCCCGAGCCCGGACGACGCCGTCAACAACCAGATCGCCACCGTCGCCTACACCGACGGCGAGCAGCTCGCCCGGCTGGTGCCCGAGCAGGGCAACCGGATCAAGGTGTCGATGGACGCGATCCCGGTGCACGTCCGCGAAGCCGTGCTCGCGGCCGAGGACCGGACCTTCTACTCCAATCCCGGCTTCGACATCACCGGGATCCTGCGCGCGGTCGTCAACCAGCTCACCGGCGGCGGCGGTGGTGGCTCCACCATCACCCAGCAGTACGTCAAGAACACCCTGGTCGGCAACGACGCGACCTACTGGCGCAAGTACAAGGAACTGATCATCTCGCTGAAGGTCTCCGGGCAGAAGTCGAAGGACGAGATCCTCAACGACTATCTGAACGCGATCTACTACGGGCGGGGCGCGTACGGCATCGAGTCCGCCAGCCTCGCCTACTACGGCAAGCCCGCCGCCGAGCTGACCACCAGCGAGGGTGCGCTGCTGGCCGGGATCATCCAGTCGCCGTCCAACTGGGATCCGGCGACCACCCCGGACCGGGCCCGGCAGCGCTGGAGCTTCGTCCTGGACGGGATGGCCCAGCAGGGCTGGATCTCCCGGGAGGACCGGGAGGCCGCGCAGTTCCCGGAGACGATCCCGCCGGAGAACACGTCGCGGTCCTCGTCGCTGACCGACGAGCGCGGGCACATCCTCAACGCCGTCCGCTCCGAGCTGGGCTCCCTGGGCATCTCCGAGCAGGCGTTCGCGCAGGGCGGCCTGCAGGTCACCACGACCGTCGATCCGCAGCGCCAGGAGCAGCTCACCGAGTCGGTGCGCGCGAAGATGGAGGGCCAGCCCGAGGAGCTGCGCACCGGCGCCGTCGCGATCGATCCACGGACCGGCGGGATCGTCGCCTACTACGGCGGGGACAACGGCACCGGCCTCGACTACGCGCGCGTCCTGAAGCAGCCGGGCTCCACGTTCAAGCCGTTCGCCGTGCTCGCCGGCCTCCTGCAGGATCCGCCGGTCGGCCTGGGCACCGAGTTCGACGGCTCCGAGCGGCCGGGACTGCGCAACGCGGAGGGGGCGAACTGCCCCACCTGCGACCTCAAACAGGCGATGACGATCTCCAACAACGTCGTCTTCACCAAGCTCGCTGCCGAGGTCGGGCCGCAGAAGGTCGCCGACGCCGCCCGGCTCGCCGGGATCACCGCCTCGCTGGACAACCCGGACGCGCGGCTCCCGCTGGGCAACAAGGAGGTGACCCCGGTCCAGCTCGCATCGGCGTACGCGACGATCGCCGCCGGCGGGGTCTGGCACGCGCCGCACCTCGTCTCGAAGGTCGTCGACTCGGAGGGCCGCGTGCTCTACGAGTACTCCCCCGGCGAGGGCGAGCAGCGGTTCTCCGAGCAGGTGGCCCGCAACGTCACCGAGACGATGCTGAACGTCCTGCCCAACGACGGGCTGGAGCTGCCCGCCGGGCAGGAGGCGGCCGGCAAGACCGGCACCGTCCAGTCCCGCTTCGAGGGCCAGAACAACGACGCCTGGTTCGCCGGGTTCACCCCCGAGCTGGCCACCGCGGTGTGGGTCGGCACCGACCGCAACGACCCGATCCGCGACGCGGCCGGCACCCCGATCAGCGGCAAGGACCTGCCGGGCGACATGTGGTCGGAGTTCATGTCCAGCGCGGTCCGTACCGGCACGGTCGTCGACTTCCCGACGTTCCGGGCACTCGGGCGACCGCCGTCGACGCTCGCCGCGAACGAACCGACCGAGACCCCCGAGCCGACCCCGGTGAGCAGCGCGCCGCCGTCCCCGCCGCCGCAGCCCGAGGAGCAGCTCCCCCCGCCGCCGGACGAACTGCCGGAGGCACCCCCGGAGCAGGAGCAGCCGGCCGTCACACCGGAGCCGGGCGCGGAGCCGCTGCTCGGCCGGTCCGATCCCCCGGCCGATGACGACTCGGCCGCCTCCGTGGAGCCCACCGTCGGCTGAGGTCCGGCGGAACCTGCCCGCGGCGGCGTCACCGGGCTACCGTGGAGAACGTGACCGGAGCGCGTCATTACGAGGTGGTGGCCTGGCGGGCGGACCGCAGGCTGACCCTCTACGTGCCCGGCATCGAGGCGTCCACCACGGTCGACGACCCGCGCACCGCCGAGGACGCGGTCCGTGACCTGATCGCCGACCTGACCGGCACCGACCGCGGCGACATCACCTGCGACATCCGGCTGGGCCGGCCGTGGCGGTCCGGGATCTGAGCCCGGTCAGCGCTGCGGCGGCGGGACCAGGATCCCGGCCGCGACCTCCCGCACGGCTGCCGTGAGCGCGTCCAGCACGGTCGTGTTCAGCTTCCAGTGCTGCCAGTACAGCGGCACGTCGAGGTACCGCTCGGCGTCGAGCAGCACGATCCGGCCGCGGTCGGCGGACGCGCGGGCCGGGACGTCGGTGAACATCCCCCAGCCGAGCCCCGCCCGGACCGCGTCGTGGTAGCCGTCCGCGGCGGGCACCCGGTGGGCCGGGCCGGTGCACGGCCGGTGCGTCAGCTGCGCGGCGAAGCGGGTCTGCAGCCGGTCCTTCGTCCCGAAGTCGACCCGCGGTGCGCGGGTGAACGCCTCGGCCGGGTCGCGGCCGGCGAACCAGCGGTCGTACACCGGGCGGGCGGCGACCGGCCGGTAGCGGGTCGCCCCGATCGGCTGCACCGCGCAGCCCTGGACCGCCGCGGCCGACGTCGTCACCGCCCCGACCACGGCTCCCTCCCGCAGCAGCGCCGCGGTGTGCTCCTC
Organism: Pseudonocardia autotrophica; assembly: GCF_003945385.1. Taxonomy (NCBI): domain Bacteria; kingdom Bacillati; phylum Actinomycetota; class Actinomycetes; order Pseudonocardiales; family Pseudonocardiaceae; genus Pseudonocardia; species Pseudonocardia autotrophica. The sequence continues at coordinate 3,192,134 of NZ_AP018920.1, read as the reverse complement.
GTCGTCGATGTGCAGGTCCAGGCGCACCCCGTGGCGCTGCGCGAGCGGCACGACGGCGCGCAGGAACCAGTGGGTGACCGAGTCCGCGTTCACCGCGATCGGCAGGTGCACGGTCCCGGCCGGATCCTGCTCGCCGAGATCGCGCGCCACCTCCCCCTCCAGCAGCGCGATCTGCCGGGCCAGCCGGAGCAGGGTCCGGCCGGCCTCGGTCGCGGCGCACGGCCGGGAGCGGCGGACCAGGATCTGCCGGGACTGCCGCTCCAGGGCCTTGATCCGCTGGGACACCGCGGACGGGGTGATCGCCAGCCGCTCGGCGGCCGCCTCGAAGCTGCCCTCCTCGACGACGGCGCTCAGGGTGGCCAGCCGATCCCGGTCGTACATGAAGCAATTCTAAGCTTCATGACCGAACATGAACCGATGCGTTGATCCGCTGGTCCCCGGCCTAGCGTCGGGATGTGAGCGTGCTGGTGGGGTTCGGGACCGGGTTGTCGCTGATCGCGGCGATCGGAGCGCAGAACGCGTTCGTGCTGCGGCAGGGGCTGCGCCGTGAGCACGTGCCCGCCGTGGTGGCGTTCTGTGTGCTGGCCGATCTGGTGCTCGTGACCGCGGCCGTCGCCGGGGTGGGGCTGGTGCTCGCGGGGGTCCCCGGGCTGGCCGAGGCGGTCCGCTGGGGCGGCGTGGCCTACCTGGCCGGCTACGGGTTGCTGGCGCTGCGCCGGGCGCTGTGGCCGGGCACCCTGATCGCCGACCGGCAGGGCAGCGCCCGGCCGCTGGTCCCGGTGCTGGGCACGGCCGCCGCGCTGACCTTCCTCAACCCGCACATGCTGCTCGACCTGCTGGTGCTCGGCTCGCTGGCGGCCGCGCACGGCGACGGCCGCTGGGCGTTCGCCGCCGGTGTCGTCGCGGCCAGCCTGCTCTGGTTCGCCGGTCTCGGTTTCGGCGCGACCCGGCTCGCCGGGCTGTTCGCGCGTCCGTCGGCCTGGCGGGTGCTCGACGGCGTCGTGGCCGTGGTCGTGCTCGGCCTCGCGACCGGTCTCGCACTCGTCTGAGAAGAAGGGTTGCGGTTGACGTCGCGTCAACTTCTAACGTAGTTGGCGTGACGGAGACACAGAGCTGGACGACCGACGAGGTCGTCCGTCTGGCCGGGGTCAGTTCGCGCACGTTGCGCCACTACGACCAGGTGGGTCTGCTCCGCCCGGCCGATACCGGTCCTGGCGGGCGGCGGATCTACCGGCGAGCGGAGCTGCTGCGGCTGCAGCACGTGCTCGTGCTGCGCGAGCTGGGCCTCGGGCTCCCGGACATCGCCGCGGTGCTCGACGGCGCGTCGGAGACGGCCGCCCTGCGGGCGCACCACGCGCGGCTGCGCAGCGAGATCGCGCGCCTGCGCCGGCTCGCCCGCACCGTCGCACGATCCATCGAAGAACGAGAGGGAGGGGACGCGATGTCCACCGAGGAGATGTTCGCGGCGTTCCGGAACGATCCGTACGCCGCAGAGGCCCGCGAGCGCTGGGGCCCCGAGGCTGTCGCCGTTCAGGAGGAGATCGTGACCTGGGACCGGGACGTGACCACCGAGGTCGGGTCCGAGATGGCCGCCGTGCACCGCAGGCTCGCCGCGCTGATGGCGGCCGGGGAGCCGGTCGACGCACCGCAGGTGCAGCAGGCCGTGGCCGCACACCACGCCTGGGTGAGCCGGTTCTGGACGCCGGGCCGCGAGGCCTACACCGGCCTCGGCCGGCTCTACGTCGACGACGCCCGGTTCACCGCGACGATCGACGGCTATGCCGAGGGTCTGAGCGTGTACCTGCGGGACGCCATCGCGATCCACGCGCAGCAGCTGCCGGAGTAGTCCCGGCACTGGCACGATGCCCGTCATGACCGGGGAGTTCCGGCCGGCACCACCGCCGGCCGTGCTGCGCCCCTTCGTGCTGCGCTATCTCGGCTACCGGGAGGAGTCCGCGACGCCGGTGCTCCGGCGGCAGGCGCCGGCCGCCGGCGTCGCGCTCGTGTTCGGGTTCCATTCGCTGGAGCTGTCCGGCCCGGCCGTCGGCAGCACGACGACGGCCGCGTTCGTCGGCGGTCTCAGCGACACCTGGGTGCTGACCCGGTTCACCGGCCCGCAGGCCGGGATCCAGGTGGACCTCACCCCGGTCGGGCTCTACACGCTGCTCGGCGGCCGCGCGCTGCCGAGCGGCGCGGTGCCCGCACTGGACGAGCTGGCCGATCCGGTGCTGGCCGCGCTGCCCGAGCGGCTCGCCGCCGCACCGGAGTGGCCGGCCCGCTTCGCGCTGGTCAGCGAGGTGCTGGCCGGTCGATTGCTGGACGTGCGGGCCCGCCGACCGGCGCCGGAGGTGGTGCACGCATGGCGCCGGCTCGAGGTCACCGGCGGCCGGGTGCCGGTCTCGGTGCTCGCCGCCGAGACCGGCTGGAGCCGCAGGCACCTGCAGGCCCGGTTCTCCACCCAGATCGGGCTGGGCCCGCGCACCGCGGGCCGGGTGCTGCGCTTCTCGCGGGCGTCCGGGCTGGTCGCCGGCAGCCGGGTCGCGCTGGCCGAGATCGCCGCGACCTGCGGCTACGTCGACCAGGCGCATCTGAGCCGGGAGTTCCGCGCGCTCGCCGGCATCTCCCCCGGCGGGTTCCGCACCGAGTGGGCGGCGGCGTTCCCGTTCGTACAAGACGAGGCAGCGTCCGGCGAGCAGGATCAGCCGGCATGAGCATCCACACCACCCTGCGCTACGACGATCCGCGTGCCGCGATCGACTTCCTGACCGCCGCGCTCGGGTTCCGTCAGCTGGGCACGCACACCGGCGACGGCGGCGTGATCGCGCACGCAGAGCTGGCCTGGGACGACGGCGACGACACCGCCGTGCTGGCCCTCGGCGCCCGACGCGCCGGTGACCGCTTCGACACCGGCCGCGCCGTCCTGTACCTGACCTGTGACGACCCGGACGCCCTGCACGCCAGGGCGGTCGCGGCCGGCGCCCAGGTGGTGATGGAACCGGTCGACCAGGACTACGGGTCACGCGAGTTCGCGGTGGCCGATCCGGAGGGCAACGTCTTCTCCGCGGGTACGTACCGGATGACCGGATGACGGCCCGGCACCCCGATCCCACCGATCCGCTGCCCTGGTTGCGGGAGATCTGCCTGTCGCTGCCCGAGGTCACCGAGAAGATCAGCCACGGCTCACCGTCGTGGTTCGTGAAGCGGATGTTCGTCAGCTACGCCGAGCACCATCACGGGCACCCGCACATCGCGTTCTGGTGCGCGGCACCGCCGGGGGTCCAGGAGGAGCTGGTCGCCGAGGACCCGGACCGGTTCTTCCGGCCGGCCTACGTCGGGCACCGGGGCTGGCTCGGTGTGGTGCTCGACGGGACCGGCGAGCAGGCCGCCGACCGGGACGAGATCACCGAGATCGTCACTGACGCCTACCGGCAGGTGGCGCCGAGACGTCTCACCGGGGCCTGAGCACGTGCACCCGCGCTACGAGTGGGAGCCGGAGGCGCACCGCCGCCGTCCGGTCTGGACCTACCCGGACCGCGAGGACCCGCGCCACGCGCTCTCGGCGCGCCACGACGCGCTCCGCCGGGAGATCACCGCCGAGCTGACGCATCTCGTCCACGCCGATCCCGCCCGCTCGGAGCACCGCGACGGGCGCGGCCACCGGGCCACCGGGCCCGCGCCGGATCAGGGCTAGCGCCCGGGCCGGTCGCTCCGCTCGGTGGTGGGCGCCGAGCAGCTCCTGGGTCGCCTCGTAGGCGACGGCGGCGTCGCTGCTCCATTCGCGCGGCGGCACGTTCGTGACGACCTGTGCCGCGCGGGCCGGTCGGCCGGTTCCGGTCATGTCGAACTCCCGTCCCACCGGTTCCGCGTCAGGCGCCTGCCCCCGCTCCGGCGACACCGATCTTCGTCGCGGGGTGCGGCGCCCCGGTGGCGGCCCGGCCACGGCGGGCGCGCAGCGTCGCCAGCAGACCGCGACCGGGGCGTTCGGCCAGAGCGGCGGTGAACCGGTCGAGGTAGATCGCCACGATCACCACGGCGAGGCCGCCTTCGACACCGGCGGCGATGTCCAGCTGGGTCACCGCGCTGACCACGACCGTCCCCAGGCCGTCGGCCCCGGCGAGCCCGGCGACGACCACCATCGACAGCGCCAGCATGATCACCTGGTTGATCCCGGCCATGATCGAGGGCAGCGCCATCGGGAGCTGCACCTCGCGCAGGATCTGCCGCGGGTGCGCACCGAAGGCGTGCGTGGCCTCGACGACCTCCGGATCGACGCCGCGGATCCCCAGCTCGGTGAGCCGGACCGCGGGCGGGATCGAGAAGATCGTCGTCGCCACCACCCCGGGCACCACGCCGATGCCGAAGAAGAACACCGCCGGGATCAGGTAGACGAACACCGGCGTCGTCTGCATCAGGTCCAGCAGCGGGCGCAGCGCGGCCCCGACCGCGCGGCTGCGGGCGGCCCAGATGCCCAGCGGCACCCCGACCGCGGTCGCGATCAGCGCGGCGACCAGCACCACGCCGAGCGTCTCCATGGTCTCCTGCCACAGGTCGAACGCATCGATCAGCGCGAACCCGAGCAGCGTGAACACGGCCAGGCCCCAGCCGCGCACCAGCAGCGCGCCGAGGGTCAGCAGCACCAGCCAGACCCACCACGGCGGCCCGGCGAACACCGTCGTCAGTGCCTCGACGACGACCGTGACGACCGCGCTGATCCCGTCCAGCAGCGCCGGGATCGCCGACAGCAGCCAGAGCACGAACGTCTCGACGTAGCTGCCGAGCTCGATCCTGGGCATCAGTGGCTCCCGTTCCGGTCGGGCTGAGTGGACAGCGCGGCCAGCACCGCACCGCGCGGGACGACGCCGCGCAGCCGGCCGTCCTCCACGACCGCGAGCGGTACCGGATTGCGGCCGACGTCCTGGAGCAGGTCGATCAGCGGCCGATCGGGCTCGGTCGTGCGGTACTCCTCGACCAGCGCGGACTCGTCGATCGAGCCGGCGCCGCGGCCGGCGGCGTGCCCCAGCCGGTCGTCCCGGATCACGCCGAGGATCCGGTCGTCGTCGTCGACCACATAGGCCCCGGTCGCCTCGGCCTGCCCGAGCCGGACGAGCACGTCGGCCGGGCGCTCGGTGAGCCGCACCGTGATCCGCGGCTCCCGGATGACGTCGGCGGCGGTCAGCACCCGGCTGCGGTCGACGTCGGAGACGAACTCGGCGACGTAGTCGTCGGCCGGGGACTCCAGGATCTGCGGCCCGGTCCCGAGCTGGACCAGCCGGCCGTCCTTGAGCAGCAGGATCCGGTCGCCGAGCAGCATCGCCTCGTTGAGGTCGTGGGTGATGAACACGATCGTCTTGCGCAGCTCACGCTGCAGCCGGACCAGCAGCTGCTGCATGTCCCGGCGGATCAGCGGGTCCAGCGCGGAGTACGGCTCGTCCATCAGCAGTACGTCGGTGTCGGCGGCCAGCGCCCGCGCCAGGCCGACCCGCTGCTGCATGCCCCCGGACAGCTGGCCCGGGTAGGCCTCGGCGCGCTCGGCCAGGCCGACCTGCTCCAGGGCCCATTCGGCCTTCTCCCGGCGCTGCGCGGCGTCGGTCCCGCGGATCTGCAGTCCGTACTCGGCGTTCTGCCGGACGGTGCGGTGCGGCAGCAGCGCGAAGTGCTGGAACACCATGGCGATCCGGTTGTTGCGCAGGGTCCGCAGGTCGGCGTCGCCGAGCGAGCCGAGATCGCGGCCCTCGATCCCGATCGTCCCCGACGTCGGCTCGATCAGCCGGTTCAGCAGCCGGACCAGCGTCGACTTCCCGGAACCGGACAGACCCATGATCACGAACAGTTCGCCGGCCGCGATGTCGAACGAGACGTCGTGCACGGCCAGGGTGGCGCCGGTGCGCTGCTGGATCTCGCTGCGGCCCACCCCCTCGCCGGCCAACGTGACGGCGTCGTCGATCTCCTTCGCCGAGCCGAACACCTTCGTCAGGTTCCGGACCTCGATCATCGTGCTCACGGTGTACCCACCCATTCCCGGACCCGGTCGGGGTTGGTGGCCACGTAGTCGCGGGCCACCGTCTCGACGTCCTCGTTGTCGACGTCCACCCGTTGCAGCATCTGTTCGACATCGGCCAGTGGCAGCTCGAAGCGCCCGAGCAGCTCCGCGAACCGCGGGGCGGTCGTGGTCAGGTCGCCGGCGGCGGCGGTCCACGCCGAGTAGGCCGGCATCGCGCAGGCCCCGTCGCCGGTGGTGAAACAGTCGTCGCGGGCCGGGTTCGGCTCCTCCAGCCTGGTCAGCTCGATCTCCTCGAAGATGTAGTGCGGCCGGTAGAGGTAGACCAGGATCGGCGTCCCGCGCTCCTGTGACCGGCGCAGCTCGGCGATCTGCGCGGCCTCGCTGGAGGTGATCTGCTCCAGGTCCAGGCCGTAGCCGGCGAGCCGCTTGGCGTTCTGTTCGGTGGTGAGGAAGCTCGGGTCGGAGTCGACCAGCCGGTTGTCCAGCGCGGCCGCGTAGTCGTTGAGCTGGGTGACGCTGCGCAGCCCCTCGAGTGGCTGCCCGGGGCCGAGCATCGCGGTGGGGACGTACCAGCCCTGGTCGGCGCCGTCGTAGGTCGGGTGTACCAGCTCGATCCGGGGTTCGGCCTTCGCGGCGAGCTCGGACTGGTTGGGCATCGCGACCTCGGTGAGCACGTCGACGTCACCGCGCTGGGCACCCGCCCACGCGGTCGCGGGCCCGACCTGGATGGTCTTGAGCTCCCCCACCCCGAGCTCCGGATGCCCGGCGGCGACATCGGCCAGGATCGCGTTGGTCAGCTTCGCCGCGCTCCACGGGAACTGGGCGAGCCGCACCGTCTGCCCGTCGGTGGCGCCGGCACAGCCGGTGGCGGTCACGAGCACCGCGACCAGCGCGACGGCCAGCCGCGCGACCCGTCCGGACGGTCGAGTGGGGTGCTGCCGGGCGACGGACACCGGCGGAACCTTTCAGCACCACACAGTCACCCGCAACCCGACGCACCCCGACGAGCGAGGGCCCTCCGGCCACCTCCGCCGTGATCCGCACGGGTTCGTCGCGTTCGCACGGGATCGGATCCCGTGCGAACGCGACGAACCCGTGCGGACGGCGGTGGCGCAGCACCTAGCATGATCGACCGTGCCCGCGACGACCCTGCTGGAACTCGACGGCCTCCGCCACGAGTTCGACGACGTGCCCGGTTCCCCGGACCTCGCGCCCCTGCTGTTCCTGCACGAGGGCCTCGGCTCGGTCGGTCTGTGGCGCGGGTTCCACCGGCGGATCGCCGAGCAGAGCGGCCGGCGCGCCGTCGCCTACTCGCGGCTCGGGCACGGCCGTTCGGATCGCCCGCTCGCCCCACGGACGACGTCGTTCATGGCGGCGGAGGCGACCGGCGTCGTCCCGGCACTGTGCTCCGCGCTCGGGTTGCACCGCCCGATCCCGGTCGGGCACTCCGACGGCGGGACGATCGCGCTGCTGGCCGCCGCCCGGCTCGACGTGTCCGGGGTGGTCGTCCTCGCCCCGCACGTGCTGGTCGAGGACTTCGCGCTCACCGAGATCCGGGCCGCGCGGACCGCGTTCGAGGACGGCGACCTGCGCGACCGGATGGCCCGCCATCACGACGACCCGGACGCCGCCTTCCGCGGCTGGAACGACATGTGGCTGGCCGAGGAGTTCCGCGCCTGGGACGTCCGCGACGAGCTGTCCGCGATCACCGCGCCGGTGCTCGGGATCCAGGGCGACGACGACCCGTACGGCAGCATCGTGCACGTCCGCAGCGTCGCGGAGCGGGCCGCCGGCCCGGTCACCGTCGCCGAGCTGCCCTGCGGGCACTCGCCACATCTGGAGCTTCCGGACGAGGCCGCCGCCGCGATCACCGGATTCCTCGCCGACCTGCCGTGACCGGCTGGCGCGCGCCGCAGGGCGGTGATCCAGCCGCGCCGCGGGCCGGTGATCCAGCAGCGCCGCGGGCCAGTGACCCAGCGGCGCCCCGGGCCGGTGATCCAGCGGCGCCCCGGGCCGATCCGCGCCGAACCGGACGAGACCCGGCGCCCCGGAAGATCGGCGGGGAGGTGGACCCGGCGGCGCCCTTCAACGCGCGCTGAGCCGGCGACCGCGCACCACCCCGGGCGTGCGCGACGACCGGGGCGGCGCGCGGATCGGATCAGTGCGCGGACCAGCCGGTCCAGCGGGTCGGGGTCAGCACGAGCACGTCCCCGTCGGGCGGCTCGGCCGCGTAGGGCGGGTACTTCGCCGCCAGGGCCGCGATCGCGCGCTCGTGGATCTCCCCGCGGGTGTGCAGCTCGGCGACGGCGTCCACCCGCACCCACCACAGCTGCGACCAGTCGTCGTCGTAGTGGTCGGCGAGCAGTCCCACCCGCGGATCGGCGGCGATGTCGCGCAGCCGGGCCAGCCGGGTGTGCCGTTTCGCCTTGACCCGATCGACCACGGACACCAGCACGTCGTCGACCAGCGCGAACGTGATGGGGACCAGCCGTGGGGTGCCGTCGGCGGGCCGGATCGTGGCGAGCCGCGCGACCCGGGCGGAGGCGAGCAGCTCCCCGGCGGTGGACTGCGACAGTGCGGGCATCACCGGTCAGTCTGGCCGCCCGGGAACAGCAGCGCTACCCTTATTGTTGAGCGTTCAACCGACACCGACCCCCGGAGGATCCGATGCCCGCCGTCACCGTCACCGACGTCAGCACGTTGCCCCGCGTCCCCGCGCCGGGCCCGACCGACCTCGATCGCGGGGTCCGCTCGGTCACCACCGCCCCGAAGGGCTACGAGGGCGAGGGCTTCCCGGTCCGCCGCGCCTTCCAGGGTGTCGACCTGCGCGACCTCGATCCCTTCCTGCACATGGACCAGCTGGGCGAGGTCGAGTACGCGCCGGGCGAGCCGAAGGGCACCTCCTGGCATCCGCACCGCGGCTTCGAGACCGTCACCTACATCATCGACGGCACCTTCGAGCACGGTGACTCGCACGGCGGTGGCGGCACCATCACCAACGGCGACACCCAGTGGATGACGGCCGGCTCCGGCCTGCTGCACATCGAGCGTCCACCGGAGGCACTGGTCCGCAGCGGCGGGCTGTTCCACGGCCTGCAGCTCTGGGTGAATCTGCCGAAGAAGGACAAGTGGCTGCCGCCGAAGTACCAGGACCTGCGCGCCGCGGAGTCCGGCCTCGTCGCGAGCCCGGACGGCGGCGCACTGCTGCGGGTGATCGCCGGTGACGTCGCCGGGATCTCCGGCCCGGGCGCGACGCACACCCCGATGGCGATGGTGCACGCGACCGTCTCCCCCGGCGGCGAGCTGCGCCTGCCGTGGCCGCGCGAGTTCAACGCACTGGTCTACGTCATGAGCGGCTCCGGCACGGTCGGCGCCGATCGGCGGCCGATCCGGACCGGGCAGCTCGCCGTGTTCGGCCCGGGCGACGCGATCACCATGGGCGGCAACGTCTCCCAGGAGTCCCGCCATCCCGCGTTCGACGTCGTCGTGCTCGGCGGGCTGCCGATCCGCGAGCCGGTGGCGTGGGCCGGACCGTTCGTGATGAACACCAAGGCCGAGGTGCACGAGGCGTTCGAGGACTACCAGCGCGGACGGCTCGGCGTCGTCCCCTCGGACTACGTGCCGCACGGCTCGCTGCCCGGCTCCTTCAGCTGATCCGCCGTCGTTCAACCTGAGGGTTGAATACGAGCCGGTCCTCCGTTAGCGTCCTATTCAACCGAAAGGTTGAGCAAGGAGGGGAACGTGGAGGACCGGCTCTCGAGGGTGTTCGCCGCGCTGGCGGACCCGCTGCGTCGCGACATGGTGGCCCGGCTGGCCACCGACGACGCGACGGTGAACGAGCTCGCCGAGCCCTACGACGTCTCCCTGCAGGCCGTGTCGAAACACATCAAGGTCCTCGAGGACGCGGGGCTGGTCCGGCGCAGCCGGCAGGCCCAGCGGCGTCCGGTGCATCTCGAGGCGGAGGTGTTCGACCTGATGACGGCCTGGATCGAGCGGTACCGGCGGCAGGTCGAGCAGCGCTACCAGCGCCTCGACGAACTGCTGGCGGACGAGGCGCCGGGATCCACCGGCACGAGCGAGGGAGCAGCGTCATGAGCACGACCACCCGTGAGACCAGCATCGAGTCCGTCCGGGATCTTCCGATGGTCCGGATCACCCGGGAGTTCGACGCCCCGCCGGAGCGGGTCTTCGACGCGCACGTCGACGTCGAGAAGGTGCGGCGCTGGCTCGGCCCGCGCAACCTGACGATGACCGTGCAGCGGTGGGACGCCGAGACCGGTGGCGGTTACCGCTACACGCACACCGACGCCGACGGCGAGTACCGCTTCTACGGGTCCTTCCACGAGGTCCGGCCGTCCGAGCGGATCGTGCAGACCTTCACCTTCGAGGGTTTCCCGGACGGCGTCTGCCTGGAGACCCTCACCCTGACCGCACTCGACGGCGGCCGCACCCGGCTGGTCGGCACGTCGCTGTTCGAGTCGTTCGAGGCCCGCGACGCGATGCTCGCCTCCGGCATGGAGGTCGGCGTGAACGAGGGCTACGAGCAGCTCGACGAACTGCTCACCGCGGGCTGAGCGGCGGCGCGTTCCCGGTAGGCGGCCGGGGTCAGTCCGGTCTCCCGCTTGAACACCTGCCCGAAGTGCGAGGGGCCGCGGAAGCCCCAGCGGGCACCGATCGCCGCCGCGGGCATCGCGGCCGCCGCCGGATCGGCCAGATCGCGCCGGCACATCTCGACCCGGCGCGACCGGATCCAGGACGCCGCACTGGTGCCGGTCCCGGCGAACAGGTTGTGCAGGTGGCGCGCCGAGACGTAGTGCGCGGCGGCGATCCCGGCGGGGCTCAGGTCCGGATCGCCGAGCCGGGCGTCGGCGTAGGCCTTGATCCGGTCCAGCAGGTCGCACCGCGGCTGCGGCTCGGCGCCGGCGGCCGACCGCAGCAGCACCCCGATCAGATCCATCACACCGCGCATCGCCAGCGGGCCGTGCGCGCCGAGCGTCGGCAGATTCCGGTTCAGGCTGATCACGGTGTCCCACACCGTGGCCGGCAGGCCCGGCCGGTAGTCGAACGCGGTGCCGGTGATCCCGGCCAGCGACTCGCCGCCGCGCGGCTCGACCCGGTCGTGCGCGAAGCGCACGCACAGCGCCCGGTAACCGTCGCCGGCCTCCACCCGGACCGGGCGGGACGCGTCGTAGAGGGCGTAGCGGCCCGGTCCGAGCACGGCGGTGCGGCCGTCCTGGGTGATCCGGGCCCCGCCGGCGAGCTGCAGGCCGAGCACGTAGCACCCGGTGTCGGCGGCGGCGATCTCACCGGCGTCGCGGTCCGCGGCGTGCCCGGCGCCGGCGAGCGTCACCAGATCCACGCCGTCCGCCGAACGGGTCCCGACCGACCCGGTGAACACGTGCGGGCGCTCGCACTCGAAGCCGAACCCGGCGATGCCCTCGCGGACCGCGGCCGTCCACGGGACGAAGCGTTGCTCGGCCCCGATGGCCGGGACGGCGGCGGCGAGATCGGTCGTCATCACCCGGTGCCCCACGATCGCCCACGGTAGCCCGCCGTGCACGGACACGACAGGTTCCTGCGCTGCCTGCCGATGCGCACCGGGCCTCCGGGTTCCTACCGTCGGAACCGACCGATCCGGCGACGCAGCGGAGGTTCCACCATGGCCCATGTCGAGGGCTCGCACCACGTGACCCTGTCCGTGGGACACGCCCAGGAGGACGTGGACTTCCACGTGAAGATCCTGGGCATGCGCTTCATCAAGCGCACCGTGCTCTTCGACGGGTCGCTGCCGATCTATCACCTCTACTACTCCAACGCCGACGGCGACCCGTCGAGCGTGGTCACCACGTTCCCGTGGGCGCAGGCAGGCCAGTTCGGCACCCGCGGCACCAACCAGGCCCGTGAGGTCCTGCTGTCGGTGCCGGAGGGCTCGCTGGACTTCTGGTCGCACCGGCTCGCGACGCACGACGTCGAGGTGACCGACGTGGAGCGGTTCGACCGCAGGCGGCTGGCGTTCCGGCACCCGTCCGGTATCGAGTACGTGTTCGTGCCGAACACCGGTGACCCGCGGACCGGCCATGCCGGGCACGGCGTCCCGCCGGAGCACGCGATCCACGGCATCCACGGCGTCGGGCTGCACGTGACCACGCCGGACCGGATGGTCGAGTTCGCCGACGAGTCGTTCTTCGCCCAGGGCGCCCCGGTCGAGGAGGGCGACGTCGCCGCTCTGCGGATCGGCGACGCGAAGTTCGGCAACCACCTGGAGATCACCGTCAACCGGCGGGACGACCAGGGCACCTGGCGCTACGGCGCGGGCACCCACCACCACTTCGCGTGGAACGTGTCCGACCTGCGCAACCAGGACGACGTGAAGTTCGCGATCGAGGGCGCAGGCTACACCGACATCTCCGAGCTCAAGGACCGCAAGTACTTCAAGAGCGTCTACGTCCGGACGCCCGCCGGGGCGCTGTTCGAGCTCGCCGTCACCCACCCGGAGGGCGGCTGGACCTGCGACGAGTCCCCGCACGAGCTGGGCAGCCGGTTCCAGCTCCCCGAGCAGTTCGAGCACCGGCGCGAGGAGATCTTCGGCAAGCTCGAGCCGATCGTCATCTGATGCTCCGCTGGGGCGATCCGGACGCCCCGGTCGCGGTGCTGGCCCTGCACGGGCGGGGCCGCGACCCGGCGGACATGCGGGCGACGGCGACCCGGTTCGGGCCGGTCCCGGCGCGGTTCGTGGCGCCGCGTGCGGACGGCGCGTCCTGGTACCCGAAGCCGTTCCTGGAGCCGTTCGAGCAGAACCGGGCCGCGCTGGAGAGGGCGCTCGGCGTGGTCGACGACCAGCTGGCCCGGCTCGCCGAGGACGGCTACGACCGGGACCGGGTGGTGCTCTGGGGTTTCTCCCAGGGCGCCTGCCTGGCCGCGCACCACGTGCTCACCCGGCACACCGCCCCGCTCGCCGGGCTGGTGCTGTTCACCGGCGGTTTCGTCGGTCCGGACCCGCTGCCGGCGCCGCCCGCCGGATCCCTCGCCGGGACCCCGGTGGTGCTGCGGTCGATCGCCGACGACCCGTGGGTGCCGCGGTGGCGGGTCGAGGAGACCGCCGCGCTGCTCACCGCAGGCGGGGCGGCGGTGGATCTGCGGATCGAGCCCGGGGACGAGCACGTGATCACCGACGAGGCGTGCGGGGCGGCCGCGGGGCTCCTGCGTGGGTCCGCCGCGGACCTCCTGCGTGGGTTCACTGTCGGGGGTGGCCTCTAGCGTGGGGGTGTGCTCGTCGTCCACGCCCTCCACTCCCCCGGCCGCGGTGTGCTGCTCTGGGCGGAGGACGGGGAACGTCCCGCCCGCAGCAGCCGGCGTGCGCTGCGCACCGCCCGCCCGCACCCGTTCGCGGTGCCGTCCGACGAGCTGGCCGCGGTGCACCCGGGCCGCAACGCCTCGGTCACGGTGCTGCTGCCCTCCCATCCCGCCGGCCCGCAGGACTCCCCCGGTCTCGTCCGGTCGACGGCCAGGGCTCGCTCCCGCAGCACCCCCACGCTGGCGCCGTGGACGGTCCCGGCGGTGCTGGTCGACCCGTCCGAGCTGACCGACCTGTCGGCCGACGTGCGCTACGGCGACGACGTCACCCACCTCGCCGAGCTGGTCGCGTTCGCCGAGGAGCTGGCCGCCCGCGGGCGGGTGCTGCCGGTGCTGCGCACCGAGTCCGGCCGGCCGGCGGCGCGCTGGCGGCCGGTGGTGCAGGGGCTCGACGCCCTCGCGCGGGCCGATCTGGTGCGCCGGCTGCCACCGGTGGCGCGCGCCGAGCAGCGGCGGCCGGGCGATGTCTCCGGCGTCGATCCGGACGAGCTGGTCGACTCCGCGCTGGCCCGGTTCACCGACACCGCGGTCCGCGAGCGGCTGGGCCGGTCCCCGTCGATGCCGGTGCCGCTGCCGGCGCGGCCGGACTCGGCGGCGGCGCTGCTGCACGCGCTGAGCGGCCCGGATCCGGCGGTCGCCGCCGGGGCGGAAGGGCTCGGTGTGCTGCGCGACGCGCTCGACGAGTGGGCGCAGGTCGGCCGCGAGCAGCCCGGCGCCGGGACGGTCCTGTTCCGGCTGGCCGAGGTCTCCTCGATGCACGACCCGGCCGATCCCGGGCCGGACGTGCTGGACCAGACCGGTGACGGCACCCGCTGGGAGCTGCAGTTCGTGCTGCAGTCCACCGAGGATCCGAGCCTGCAGGTCGACGCCGCCGACGTCTGGTCGGGCGCGGCCGACGAGCTGGTCACCGGCGCACAGGACGTGCTGCTCGCCGAGCTGGGCCGGGCCGCGCAGGTGCTCCCGGGGCTGGTCCGGGCGCTGCGCAGCCCTCGCCCGGCGGAGCTGGCGCTCGATGTCGAGGGAGCGCACCGGTTCCTCACCCGGGATGCTCCGGCGCTGCTGACCGCCGGCTTCGGCGTCGCGCTGCCGCGCGGCTGGGACGGCGCGCGCACGCTCGGGCTGAAGCTGTCGGCGTCGTCGTCGGCGGCACCCGGCGTGGTCACCCGGGGCGGGTTGGGCCGCGACGAGCTCGCTACCTTCCGCTGGTCGATCGCGGTCGGCGACGACGAGCTGGGCGAGGAGGAGATCGCCGCGCTGGTCGCCGCGAAGGCGCCGCTGGTCCGGCTGCGCGGGCGCTGGGTCGCGGTGGATGCCGACGCGCTGGCCCGCGGCCTGGACTTCCTGCGCCGCTCGCGGGACCGCACGCCGACCGTGCACGACGTGCTGGCCGCCGCCCGCGGCGACGTCGACGCCCCGCTCCCGGTCACCGACGTGCAGGCCCACGGCCGGCTCGGCGAGCTGCTCGACGGGACCGCGGAGCGCGATCTGGAGCCGCTGCCGTCGCCACCGGGGTTCACCGCGCAGCTGCGCCCCTACCAGGAGCGTGGGGTCGCGTGGCTGGCGTTCCTGTCGTCGCTCGGGCTGGGCGCCTGCCTGGCCGACGACATGGGCCTCGGCAAGACCGTGCAGCTGCTCGCCCTGGAGGCGCACGACCGGGCCCCCGGCGACGGCGTGCCCGGGGCGCCGACGCTGATCGTCTGCCCGATGTCGATGGTCGGCACCTGGCAGCGGGAGGCCGCCCGGTTCGCCCCGGATCTGCGGGTGCACGCCCACCACGGCGCCGGCCGGCCCCGCGGGTCGGCGCTGCACGAACGGCTCGGCGCGGTGGACCTGGTGGTCACGACCTACGCCACCGCCACCCGCGACGCCGAGGACCTGCGGCTGTGGCGGTTCCACCGGCTCGTCCTCGACGAGGCCCAGATGATCAAGAATGCGTATGCCGCGGCGTCCCGCACGATGCGCTCGCTCGACGCGGCGCACCGGATCGCGCTGACCGGCACCCCGATGGAGAACCGGCTGGCCGAGCTGTGGTCGGTGATGGACTTCCTCAATCCCGGCATGCTCGGGCTGCCGGAGGTGTTCCGGCAGCGCTTCGCGGTGCCGATCGAGCGGCACGGCGACGCCGGTGCCGCGCGCACGCTGCGCCGGATCACCCGCCCCTACCTGCTGCGCCGGGTCAAGACCGATCCGACGGTGATCGACGACCTGCCGGAGAAGATCGAGATCGTGCAGGACCACCGGCTCACCCGGGAGCAGGCGTCGCTGTACCGCACGGTCGTCGACGACATGATGGAGCGGATCGAGGGCAGCGACGGCATCGAGCGCCGCGGCAACGTGCTCGCGGCGATGAGCAAGCTCAAGCAGGTCTGCAACCATCCCGCCCAGCTGCTGCACGACGGCTCGCCGATCCACCGGGTGGGTGGGCGGCACCGCTCCGGCAAGGTCGCCCGGCTGGAGGAGATCCTGGAGGCGGTGCTCGCCGCGGGCGACAAGGTGCTGCTGTTCACCCAGTACACCGAGTTCGCGGCGATGCTGCGCCCGCACCTGTCGGCGCGCTTCGACACCGAGGTGCTCTACCTGCACGGCGGCACGCCGAAGAAGCGGCGCGACGAGATGGTCGCCCGGTTCCAGGGCCCCGACGGGCCGTCGGTGTTCCTGCTCTCGCTCAAGGCCGGTGGCACCGGGCTCACGCTGACCGCCGCGAACCACGTGATCCACCTGGACCGCTGGTGGAACCCTGCGGTCGAGGACCAGGCCACCGACCGCGCCTTCCGGATCGGCCAGAAGCGTTCGGTGCAGGTCCGCAAGTTCGTCTGTCCGGGCACCGTCGAGGAGCGCATCGACACCCTGGTGGCCTCCAAGCGGTCGCTGTCGGACATGGTCGTCACCGACGGCGAGGACTGGCTGACCTCGCTGTCGGTCGGCGAGCTGCGCGAGGTGTTCGCGCTGGGCGCGGACGCCGTCGCCGATCCGGAGTCCGACACCGACACCGACCCGGGGGGTGTGTCCGATGAGTGACCGGCCGTTCTGGGCGCAGGAGGACTACGCCGGTGGCCGCCCGATCCGGGTGGAGGGCGGCATCCGGATCCATGCACCGAAGCATGCGGTCGCCCGCAGCTGGTGGTCCGCCCGGTTCCTGTCCGTGCTGGATCAGCTCGGTGTCGGCGGGCGGCTGTCCCGTGGCAAGACCTACGCGCGTTCCGGGCAGATCGTGTCGCTCGACATCGACGCGGGCGCCGCCGTCGCGCTGGTCCAGGGCACCCGGCCACAGCCCTA
This sequence comes from Pseudonocardia autotrophica, assembly GCF_003945385.1. Classification (NCBI taxonomy): domain Bacteria; kingdom Bacillati; phylum Actinomycetota; class Actinomycetes; order Pseudonocardiales; family Pseudonocardiaceae; genus Pseudonocardia; species Pseudonocardia autotrophica. Next base: position 3,175,504 of record NZ_AP018920.1, on the reverse strand, counting down.
TCGGGTGCGGATCGGCTTGCGGGTCTGGGACAAGCCCGAGTGGCGCCGGGTCGAGGAGGCCCTCGCGGCCGACGCCTGGTACGCGGCGGCGCTGCTCGCCGGGACGGTGCCGACCGAGATCGAGGAGCTGCTCGGCGAGCTGGGGATGTCGCTGTTCCCGGAGCCGGGCAACGATCTGTCGCAGGACTGCTCCTGCCCGGATGTGACCGTGCCGTGCAAGCACCTGGCCGCGGTGTTCTACCTGCTTGCCGAGCGCTGCGACACCGATCCCTTCACCCTGCTGACGCTGCGCGGACGTGACCGGGCGGCGCTGCTGGAGCGGCTACGCGAGGAGCGCGACCGGGCAGCCGGCACGGCCGCAGCGCCCGCTGCGGTGGCGCTCGCCGACCGGCTGGACGACTTCTGGTCGGCACCCACCACGGGGACCGTGCCACCCCGGCCGCCGGAGACGGAGCCCGGAGCTGTGCTCGACCAGGTGCCCGAGCCCGGGCTGCGGGCCGGCCGCGATCGGCTGACCGATGCGCTGCGGCCGATCTACGCGACGCTGGCTGATCCGGAGGGCGGGACGGAACGGGTCGGAAACGTGTGAGGGCCCGGCCGCTGTGATCACCACGGCCGGGCCCTCGTCCCGAACTGACGCGCCGCTCCCACCACGAAGCGACAACGCTGAAGTTAGCTCAGGCTTACCTATCGCGTCAAGAGGTGACCCTGAGCCGTGGCTCAACCGGCGAGCTGTCGGACCCGGTCCGCGTCGAGCCGCCCGGTCCGTGCGACGTGCCGCTCGAACCAGATCGTCGTCAGCGGCGGGATGCTCGCGAGCAGGCCGACCGCGGTCGTCCACAGGTCCCAGCGGAACAGCCGCGCGGTCCACAGTGTGACCAGCACGTAGCCGACGAACAGCGCGCCGTGGATCGGGCCGAAGACCTGCACCCCGATCTCGCTGGTGCCCAGCACCCACTTGACGAACATGCCGACGAGCAGTCCGGTCCAGGACATCGCCTCGGCGATCGCGACGACCCGGAAGATCCGGGCGACGAGGGTCGGGTCGTTCATGCTGGCGTCCTCCGGGCGGGGATCGTCGACACGTGCGCCCTCCACTGTGCCGCATCCACCGCACGACCTTCTACCCGGCGTCGAAGCGGCCTCGGGGCCCGGTCGGCGATCGTGAGCAACCACCGGAAAGGGTGACCGGAAAGTGGTCGCGGCGTAACGTGGAGTGAGTGGTCGTTTCCCCGCACGGCAAGGTACGGATCGGCGTCGGATTGCTCGGGGCGCGCTCGCTCCCGGACCTGGGCACCGAGTTCGACGAGCTGCTCGACGCCCTCGACAAGTCCGCCGTGGACTCCCTCTGGCTCGCCGACCTGCCGTCCACGGGGGTGATCGAGGCGACCGTCGGCAGCACCTGGGCCGCCGCCCGCACCCGGCGGCTGAAGGTCGGCACCGGTCTGACGGTGCTTCCCGGACGCAACCCGATGCTGCTCGCCGCCGAGCTCGCCTCACTGGCGGTGCTCGCGCCGAAGCGGATCCTGCCGGTGTTCGGGATCCGCGCCGCGTCCCCGCACGACCGGCAGCTCTATCCGGTGCCGGGCCGGCTCGCCGCGGTGTTCGAGGAGTCGATCACGGTGCTCCGGCGGCTGCTCACCGAGGACTCGGTCACCCACCACGGCGAGTTCTTCACCCTCGACGACGCCACGATCGTGCCGCGCCCGGCGCAGCCGCTGGACCTGTGGTTCGGCGGCCGCGCGGACGCCGGTCTGCGCCGCGTCGGACGGCTCGCCGACGGCTGGCTGGCCAGCTTCCTCACGCCCGCCGAGACCGCCCGCGGCCGGGGGATCATCGAGCAGGCCGCCCGGGACGCCGGACGCACCATCGACGACGACCACTACGGCACGAACGTCTGGGTCGCCGTCCCCGGCACCGACATCGACGCCGCGCTGGCCCGCGCCGCCCTGCAACGCCCGGACATCGATCCCCGGGAGCTGGTCGGGATCGGCTGGGACGGGATCGCGGAGCTGATCCGGCGCCACGTCGAGGGCGGGCTCACCAAGTTCGTCGTGCGCCCGTCCGCTCCGATCGCCGACTGGGCCGGCTATCTCGACGAGTTCACCGCCGAGCTGGGCCCGCTCGAGTCCGGCTGATCAGCGGGCGCCCTCGGCGCCGGAGCCGCGGACCCGTCCGGCGCGGGAGGCGCTGCCCGGCACCGGCGTGCCCGGCGTGGCCGTGGATGGCAGGGTCGGAGCCATGACGACGACCCGCGACCGCGACGAGCGCGGCCGTGCCCGCAACGCCCGCCCCCGGGATGCCGCGGGCCGGCCGCTCCCGCACGGCACCGCAGGCGTCGACCGGGTGCCCGAGGATCTGGTGCTGCCGCCGGACGAGGCGGTCACCGAGGCGCAGCGGCTGCTCGACGAGGGTCTGCCGTTCCAGGCGCACGAGGTGCTGGAAGGCACCTGGAAGGACTGCGGCGACGACTGCCGCGAGCTCTGGCGGGCGCTGGCGCAGCTGGCCGTCGGGCTGACGCACGCCCAGCGCGGCAACGCGCGCGGCGCGGTCGCGCTGCTGCGCCGCGGCGTCGAGGGGATCCGCGTCTGGCGGGTGCTCGGCCGGGCCGCGCCCGCCGGGCTGGATCTGGACGCGGTGACCGCGCACGCCGAGCGCCTCGCCGACGACGTCGAGGCGGGCCACGACGCCGGGCCGGACCGGCTGCGTCCCCGGCTGCGCGGCGGTGCCGTCCGCCACCCGGACGGTGAGCGTCCGTGACGGGAGGCGACCGTCCGGGCACCATGTGGGACATGCTGCTCCCCGGTGCCCCCCGCTGACGGTGCCCGCCCGCTCCGCCGGCACGTCCTGGTTCCGCAGCCTGCTGCGCGAGGCCCGGTCGCTCCCGACCCTGTTGCTGCTCGCCCTGATCGCGGTCGTCGGTGTGCCACTGGTGATCATGGCGACGCCGGAGAACCAGGTCGAGGTGTTCGGCCAGGAGGTCGGCGTCGGTGCCAGGGTCCCGCCGCTCACGCTGTCCGGACCGGCCCAGATCGTGCAGCTCGGCAACGCCGAGTTCGATCTCGGCAGCGTGCAGGTCTACGGCCCGATCCGGCCGCGGCTGTCCATCGGCCCGCTGAAACGGCCCGATGACAACGGCCCGGTGCTCGGCCCGCACACCGTCGACGGCGCCGGTGACGCCGTCCGCACGCTCACCGACGGCTTCGCCACCTGGTACCTGTGGGGTGCTGCGGGCATGGTCGTCACGGCGCTGCTCGCCAGCGGGCTGATGGGCTGCGCGCGGCTGCTGGTCGCGCTGCGCCGGGCCCGGCGGGACGACAGCGAACCCGTGCACTGGGACGACCACGCCGGCCCGATCGGCCGGATGACGACGATCGCGGTGGCCGCGTCGGTGCTGCTGTGGGGCGGTGCCGGTGTCGCCGCCCTGCACGGGACGACGACCGGGCTCGCCTCGGTCACCTCGGTGACCGACCTGGTCGGGGCGTCGACGCTGACCCCGTCACCGGCCGGTCCGCCGATCACCGGCGTCACCGGCGCGGTGATCGGCGACTCCCGGGCCGCGCGGATCGGTGGCCCGCCGGTCGAGCAGCCGGACGGCACCGTCGCCCCGGACGACGCGGCCTGTGCCCGCAGCGCCGACTCGACGGCCGCCGAGCTCTCGCTGCTGCGCGGTGAGGACGTGCTCAACCTCGCCTGTGCCGGGGCGAGCATCGCGGACGGGCTGCGCGGGCCGCAGCTGCGCGACGGCGTCACCCTCGATCCTCAGGTCGGCCGGCTCAAGCAGGTGCAGGGGCTGCAGTGGGTGACCGTCGCGATCGGCCCGAACGACCTGGCGTGGTCGGACTTCCTGCTCTACTGCTACGGCTCCGAGACCTGCGACGACCGGCTCTCCGAGGGCGAGTTCGAATCCCGGCTGGCCGTCTTCGCCCGCGACGTGGGCGCGTTGTTCAACGACCTGGACGCGCTGCCCGGGGATCCGCGGATCGTCGTCACGCTGTCCTACGACCCGTTCCCGGCGACGTTCGACCCGGCGTGCAGCGACATGCAGGGCCCGCCCGGCACAGCCGGGCTGAACCAGGACAAGATCGACCTGCTGGCCGAGCGCAACCGCAGGCTCAACGACGTGCTGGCCGACGGCGCGGCCCGGTTCGGCTTCACCACCGCCGCGCCGAACCTGACCCCGCTGTGCGCGGTGTCCGCCGACCGGATGGGGCCGGACCTGCAGGGCCTGGACCGGCCGGACCCGTTCCACCCGACCGCGGTCGGGTCGCTGCGGATGGCCGCGTCGACGGCGACGGCGCTGGCGATCCCGCGTGAGGAGCCGGGGAGCACCGGCACCCCGTGACGCCCCCGGCTCGGCCCCGGGTGGCCGGGACCGCCGGAACATCGCCCAGGGCATCGGCCCGGGCATCGGCAGCGGCGGCGCCCGGAACCTCGGCAGCGGCCGTCGGCAGAATCCTGGGCAGCCCCCGGCAGAGGCCGTCGGCGGAATCCTGGGCAGCCCCCGGCAGAGGCACCGGCAGAGTCCTAGGCAGGGCCCTCGGCATAGTTGTCGGCAGAGTCGTCGGCGGAGCGCAGCACCCGCAGCGCATTGCGGCCGGCGAGCTTCGCGAGATCGTCACGGCTCCAGCCGCGGTCGGCGAGCGCGTCGAACAGCCGGGGATAGGTCGAGACGTCACCCAGCCCGTCCGGGAGTTCGGCGGTGCCGTCGAAGTCGCCGCCGATCCCGACGTGATCGATGCCCACCACCTCCCGCAGGTGCTCGATGTGCGCGACGACGTCGGCCAGATCGGCGCGCGGCTCCGGCGGCCCGTCCCAGGTGCGGGCGAACCGATCCCGGGCGGCGAGGTCGCGGTGGTCCGCGCCGGCGGCCGCCATCGCGGCGAGCAGCTCCCGGTCCCAGCCGGCGACCCGGCGCGACACGAAGCGGGGCACGAACGTCGCCATGCAGACCCCGCCGGCCCGCGCCATCGTCGCCAGCACGTCGTCGGGCACGTTGCGCGGGTGGTCGGTGACCTCACGGGCGCCGGAGTGGGTGAACAGCACCGGTGCGGTGGAGGCGTCGAGCGCGTCCCGCATCGTCGTCACCGCCACGTGCGAGAGGTCGACGATCATGCCGATCCGGTTCATCTCGGCGACCACCTCGCGGCCGAACGGGCTCAGCCCGCCGTGCCGCGGCTCGTCGGTGGCCGAGTCGGCCCAGTCGTTGTTCTCGTTGTGGGTCAGCGTCAGGTAGCGCACGCCGAGTACCCGCAGGGTGCGCAGCACGGCCAGCGAGTTGGCGATGCAGTGCCCGCCCTCGGCGCCCATCAGCGACGCGATCCGGCCGCCTGCGACGACCCGCTCGGCGTCGTCCGCCCCGTCGGCGAGCCCGAACGCGTCCGGGTATCCCGACGCCAGCCCGCGCACCCGGTCGATCTGCTCCAGCACCGCGGTGACCGCGCGATCGCCGGTGAAGGAGCCCGGGACGTAGACCGACCAGAACTGCGCCGCTACCCGGCCGGCGCGCAACCGGGGCAGGTCGGTGTGCAGCCGCGCGTCACCGCGGGCCAGGTCCGGTTCCGGCCCGTCGAGTTCGCGCAACGCCCAGGGAAGGTCGTTGTGCCCGTCCAGCAGCAGGAGATCGTCCACGCGCCCGAGTATGCGTCGGGCCCCGGTCCCGAAGGACCGGGGCCCTGACCGCACCGGGCTCAGTAGCGGATGACGCCGCGGATGTTCTTGCCTGCGTGCATGTCCTCGTAGGCCGTGGCGACCTGGTCGAGGGTGTAGGTGGCGGTGACCAGCTCGTCGAGCTTCAGCGCACCGGAGCGGTAGAGCTCCAGCTGACGCAGGATGTCCCAGTTCGGGTTGGACATACCGAACATCGCGCCCTGGATCCGCTTCTGGAACAGCGTGACGTCGGCCAGCGAGACCGGCAGCGGCTCGGTCGAGTTGATGTCGCCCAGCGCCGTGACGACGACGGTGCCCGCCTTGCGGATCGAGGCCATCGCCTGCCCGACGTGGTCGGGCTTGATCACGCCGACGGTGACGATCGTCTGGTCGGCGCCCTGGCCGTTGGTGAACTGCTTGGCCAGCTCGGTGGCCTCCTCCATCGTCTCCACCGCGTGGGTGGCTCCGAGCTGCTCGGCCTTCTCCCGCTTCAGCGCGATCGGGTCCACCGCGATGACGTTCGAGGCGCCCGCGTGCGACGCGCCCTGCACCGCGTTGATGCCGATGCCGCCGATGCCCATCACGATCGTGGTGTGGCCGGGCTGGACGCCGCCGGCGTTGACCGCGGAGCCCCAGCCGGTGCCGACGCCGCAGCCGACCAGGCAGGCGACCTCGAGCGGGATGTCGTCGGGCACCTTCACGCAGGAGTCCTCGGACACCAGCGTGGTCTCGCAGAACGTGGAGATCCCACACATCTGACCGACCGGGGTGCCGTCCTCGGCGAGCCGCAGGCGGGTGGTGTTCTCCTCCCAGCGGGTGCCCGCGAGCAGCCCGGCGCCCAGGTCGCAGAGGTTCTGCATGCCGCTGGCGCACCAGCGGCAGTGCCCGCACGATGGCAGGAAGGAGAAGACGACGTGGTCGCCCTCCTTGAGGCCCTTCTTGTTCGCGCCGGCCCTGGTCACGATGCCGGCGCCCTCGTGGCCCCCGGCGAACGGGTAGGTGCCGACCGGGATGTCGCCGGTGGCGATGTGGTCGTCGGAGTGACAGAGCCCCGACGCCACCATCTTCACCTCGATCTCGCCCGGGCGCGGGTCGTCGATCTCGAGATCCACGACCTCGAACTTGCCCGGTGCGCTCCGGACCACGGCTCCACGGGTCTGTGCCACTGTGCTCTCCTCCGACGACGCCGTCGTCGTCTTTGATCGATGCGGTCTTTGATCGATGCGGTCTCAGCTGGATGCTGTCTCAGCTCGATGTGGTCTCAGTTCGATGTGCTCTCAGCTCGGTCTGGTCTCAGCTCGATGCGCACGTGACGATATGACCTGGATCACGGGAGTGGAAGTGCCACACACCGATCGCGGAACATCATTGGTCCGTGGAACGTCGTCAGCGGGGCATCCGGCGCCACACCGCTCGGGGCAGTAGCCGCAGCACGAGGAACAGCAGCCGCAGGGTTCCGGGGACCCAGACGTCGGCGTTCCCGCGGCCTCGGCGCACGGCCGCGACCGTGGCGTCGGCGACCTGTTCCGGGGTGGACGACAACGGCGCCGGGCTCATCCCCTCGGTCATCCGGCCGACCACGAAGCCGGGCCGGATCAGCACCAGCCGCACCCCGCTGCCGTGCAGCGCATCGGCGAGCCCGGACGCAAATCCGTCGAGGCCGGATTTCGCACTGCCGTAGACGTAGTTCGCCCGCCGCACCCGCACGCCGGCGACCGAGGAGTAGACGACCAGCGTGCCGCTCCCCTGCTCGCGCAGCACCTGCGCCAGCTCGGTCAGCACGTGCACCTGGGCGAGGTAGTCGGTGTGCACGATCGCCGCGGCGTGTGCCGCGTCGGTCTCGGCGCGGGCCTGGTCGCCGAGGATCCCGAACGCGACGACGGCGACGTCGATCCGGCCGTGCCGGTCCCGCACGTCGTCGATCAGCGGGCGGTGCGAGGCGAGATCGTCGGCGTCGAACTCGGCGGTCTCCACCCGGGCGCCCGCCGCGGCCACCCGGGCCGTCTCGTCGTCCAGCTCACCGGCCCGGCGCGCGGCGAGCACCACAGTGCCCGCCTCCCGACCGGCGAGCCGCTGCGCGACCGCCAGCCCGATCTCGCTCCGTCCGCCCAGCACCAGCACCGTTCCGCTCACCCGCGCAGCCTGCCACCCGCTGACCCGGGCCCCGCCTCGCGGGGACCGGCCCGCCGCGGTCCGGGGCCGACCGCTCCTCCTCCCACATCGGCCGGTTCGCGGTCGTTGTTGGCCACCTACCGCCGCCCGACCGACTTAGGGTGACCTCATACGACGAACGGAGGCCCCGTGGGAATCGCGACACGCCTGGTCGATCTGGCCGGAGACGCACTGCTGACGGCGTCGGAGGTCACCCGGGTCGAGCGGATCGCTCCCGACCTGGTGCGGGTCGGTCTGCGCGCCGAGGCCTTCCGCGGTGTGCGCTGGACCCCCGGAGCGAAGATCCAGATGCGGCCGCGGCGCGGTGCGCTGCAGTTGCGCACCTACACCCCGATCCGCTGGGACACCGACGACGGCGACACCGAGCTCGTCGCCTTCACCCACGGCGACGGGCCGGCCTCGACCTGGTTCGACCGGGTGCGCCCGGGTGACTCCTGTGAGCTGATCGGCCCGCGCCGGTCGATCGACCTGCCGTCGCTGACCGGGCCGGTGGTGGCGGTCGGCGACGAGTCGTCGGTCGCGCTGGCCTGCGCGCTGCGCACGGTGCACCAGGATGCGACGACCGTGTTCGAGGCGGGCCACCCGGAGCAGCTGTCGGTGGCGCTGTCCGGGCTCGGGCTGGGCGACGCCGTCGTCGTGCCGCGCGCCGCCGACCGCACCGAGCTGGTCGAGCGGACCCGTGCGGCGGTGGCCGCCACGCCCGGCGGCGACCTGCTCGTCACCGGCGACGCCGCGACCCTGCACCACCTGCGGCGGACCGCCCGGCGGTGGGAGGTCCCGCCGCGCCGGATCACCGGCCGCGCGTACTGGGCGGCCGGGCGGACCGGGCTGGACTGAACCGGCGCCGGGCCGGCAGGGATACTCACAGAGGTGACCACCTCCGCCCCACCCGGACGCCGCGCCGCGGTGCTCGGCTCGCCGATCGCGCACTCGCTGTCCCCCGCCCTGCACAACGCGGCCTACGCCGCGCTCGGCCTGGCGGACTGGCACTACGACCGGTTCGAGGTGGACGAGTCCGCCCTGGCCGGGTTCGTCGCGGGCCTGGGCCCGGAATGGGTCGGGCTGTCGCTGACCATGCCGCTCAAGCGGGTGCTGCTCGACGTCGCCGACACCGTCTCCCCCGGTGCAGCCGCGATCGGCGCGGGCAACACGCTGGTGTTCACCGACGAGGGCAGCACCGCGCACAACACCGACGTCACCGGGATCGCCGAGTCGCTGCGCGCTGCAGGGGCGGGCACCGGGCGCGCGGTGATCCTCGGCGCCGGCGGGACCGCGCAGGCCGCACTGGCCGGGCTGCACGACCTGGAGGCCGAGGAGATCGACGTACTGGTCCGGGACGCGGGCCGGGCCGGTGACCTGCAGGACACCGCCGCCCGGCTCGGCTCGGAGACCCGGGTGCACGCGGTGCTCGAGGACCCGGTAGCGGCCGCGACACTGCTGGAGGGGGCCGACGTCGTCGTCTCCACGCTGCCCGCCGGCGCCGCCGACGCGCTCGCCGGCGCGCGCTGGCAGCCCGGCACCGTGCTGCTCGACGCGGTGTACGCGCCGTGGCCGACCGTCGTCGCCGCCGGTGCCGCCGCGGCCGGGGCGACGATCGTGTCCGGCCTGGAGATGCTGCTGCAGCAGGCCGTCGCGCAGGTGGAGCTGATGACCGGCCGGGCGGGCCCGGAGCCCGCGATGCGTGAGGCCCTGGAGGCCGCGGTGCTCGCCCGGAGCTGAGCCCGGCCGGACACCGCGGGGGCACTCCGGGTCCGCCGAGCGCGGTGGTGTCGGGCAGGGTGGCCGGTATGCCGCCGCACGACACCTACACCCACGGCCATCCCGAGGTCGTCGTCCGTTCGCACGCAGCCCGGACCGCGGAGAGCTCCTGCGGGTACCTGCTGCCGTACCTGACGTCGGGCACCACGCTGCTCGACGTCGGGTGCGGACCGGGCAGCATCACCGTCGACCTGGCGGCGCGGGTCGCGCCCGGCCGGGTCCGCGGCGTCGAGCTGGTCCCGGAGCCGCTGGATCAGGCCAGGGCCGACGCCGCCGAGCGCGGCGTGACCGTCGAGTTCGCCGTCGACGACGCCTACGCGCTGTCCGATCCGGACGACACCTGGGACGTCGTGCACGCCCACCAGGTGCTGCAGCACGTCTCCGATCCGGTCGCCGTGCTGCGCGAGATGCGCCGGGTGACCCGCCCGGGCGGGCTGGTCGCCGTCCGGGACGCGGACTACGCGGGCTTCCACTGGTGGCCGCACGATCCGATGCTGGACCGCTGGCTGGAGCTCTACCGGGCGGTCGCCCGCGGCAACGACGCCGAACCCGACGCCGGACGACGGCTGCTGGGCTGGGCACACGCCGCCGGGTTCACCGAGGTGGTCCCGTCGGCCGCCGTCTGGTGCTACGCGACGCCGGACCAGCGGGCCGCCTGGGGCGGCATGTGGGCGGACCGGATCCACACCGGCGTCGGGCGGATGGCCCTCGACCGGGGCCTCGCCGAGCCGGCCGAGCTGACCGCGATCTCGGACGCCTGGCGGGCCTGGACCGCGCATCCGGACGGCTGGTTCGTGGTGCCGCACGGCGAGCTGCTCTGCCGGGCCTGAACCTCAGGGGATCCGGGCGCCCAGCCAGAGCAGCAGCATCTCCACGTGACCCTCGAAGCGCTCGTCGGCGGTGGCCGGCGAGACGTTCCCGAGCGACCGCAGATGCGGCAGCGCGTCGTCGCTGAGGGCCGCCCGGGTCACCGGGGTCGTCTGCTCCGGCGGGCCGTGCCCGGGGTCCGCCGCGGCGGCCCTGCTCTCCCACTCCTCGATCTCGGCGAACCCGGCGACGGTCCCGACGATCAGGTCGCAGCCGCGCCCGACGTCCCCGGCCGGGAGCCCCGCCGCGAGCAGGAACCCGGCGAGGGAGTCCATGTTGCGCAGCGCCGCGGCGCGCACCTGATCGTCCATCGGGGTGGACGCGACGATCCGCAGCAGCACCGGATACCGCCGGTACCAGGCCCGCAGCTCGCGGCAGAAACCGGCGAGCCCGTCCGCCCAGCGTTCCGGGTCGTGCGGTCCGCCGGGCCACTCCCGGGACGCGACCGCGACCGCGGCGACCAGCGCGTCGTCCCGGTCCCGGACGATCTTGTACAGCGCGCGCGGGGTCACGGCGAGCCGGTCGGCCAGCGACCGCATGGTCACCCGGTCCGCTCCCCGGCCGGTGGCCTCCTCGAGCACGGCGCGGCCGATCCGTTCCCGGGTCAGCGTGGGCTCGCCCTTCGGTGGCCTGCCGATCCGCCGGGCGATGCCCGGGGGCGGGCCGGACGTCGGGAGATCGGTCACCGGGTCACGGTATCGGCGGCGGAGCGGCCCGACACCCCCGCGGGTTCCCTGGCGCCACCGGTCCCGTACCGCCGTCCCGGCCCGCGCTGATCGGGCGGGTGCGCCGGTCGGGCTCATCCCGCCGCGGCCGCCAGCGGCGCGTCGAGCTGCTCCAGCCCCCAGCGCAGGCCCAGCACCGACGGTGACCGCAGGGCGGTAGCGGTGATCATGTCCATGGTGTGCACCTGCCCGTCCGGTGCCAGGGTCGCGGCCCGCGGGTCGGTGAGCAGCGGCTCGGCCGCCGCCGGATCGGGGGCGACGACGATCACCAGGTCGGCGGCCAGTTCGGTGAGCTGCTCCGGCCCGAGCGCGACGATCCCCGAGCCGGGTGCCGACTCCGGTCGCCCGGCGAGGGTGTCCGGCAGGCGCAGGCCCAGCTCGCCGAGCACGACGGTCAGGAAGTCGTCCCCGGAGACCAGCGTGCCGAGCGCGGACGGCGACTGGATCACCGAGAAGCTGAACGTGCGGCCGTCGAGCCCGGGATACCGGTCGCGCAGCGCGGTGATCGCCCCGGTGGTCTCGGCGACGGCGGCGTCCGCGGCGTCGGGCCTGCCCAGCGCCGTGCCGACGGCGACGGTGCGGTCCTCCCAGCGGTCGGCGACCGGATCGGTCAGGTGCGCCAGCACCGGCACCCCGATCCGGGTCAGCGACTCGTGGGCCTGCGGGGTGAGCGCCGCCCCGGTACCCAGCACGAGATCGGGCCGGGCCGCGGCGACGGCCTCGGTGTCGATCGTGAAGTCCGGTGCCCCGGGGATGAGCGTGACCTGCGGGCCGAGCCGCCCGGCGAGCCACGGCAGGTCGCCGTCGGGTGCGTAGAACGGTGTCACCACCGCGACCGGCGTGACCCCGACGGCGAGTGCGGCGTCGGCGTCGGCGACGCTCAGCGCGACCACCCGGGACGGCTCGGCCGGAACCTCTGCGACGCCGTACGCGTGCGGCACGGTGACCGGGAAACCGGGCCCGGCGGCGGGCGCCGGCTCCGGCGCGGCCGCGGCACCGCAGGACGTGGTCAGCAGCAGGACGGCCAGTGCGGCCGCGCGGATCACCCGGTTCACCGGGCACCTCCCGTGATGGTGGACAGCGGCGCCGCGGGTGCGGACGCCGCGAGCAGCCGCCGGTAGACGGGGCTGGTCTCGACGAGCTCGTCGTGCGTCCCGGCGGCGTCGATCCGGCCGCCGTCGAGGACGGCGATGTGGTCGGCAGCGCGGACGGTGGACAGCCGGTGCGCGACGACGATCACCGTGCGGCCCCGGGCCAGCCGGGACAGTGCCTGCTGGATCCGGACCTCGGTCTCGGCGTCGACCGAGGCGACCGCCTCGTCGAGCACCAGCACCGGAGCGTCCTTGAGCAGTGCCCTGGCGATCGACAGCCGTTGCCGCTGGCCACCGGACAGGTCGGCGCCGCCCTCGCCGAGCACGGTGTCGAGGCCGTCCGGGAGCGCGTCGACGACATCGGTGCAGTCGGCGGCCGCCAGCGCCGCGGCGATCTCCTCGTCGGTGGCACCGGGGCGGGCCGGCGTCAGGTTCTCCCGGACGGTTCCGGGGAACAGGTAGACGTCCTGGAACACCGTGGTGACCAGCGCCGTCGCACCGGCCGAGCCGAGCTCGCGCAGGTCGGCGCCACCGATCCGGACCGAACCGGAGTCGACGTCCCAGAACCGGGCGACCAGGTTCGCGACCGTGCTCTTGCCCGCACCGGACGGCCCGACCAGCGCCGTCACGGTCCCGGCCGCGGCACGCAGCGAGACCCCGTGCAGCCCGCCGCCGGAGCCGTCGTAGCGGAAGCCGACGTCGTGCAGTTCCACGTCGGTGCCGGCGGCGACGGCGGGTGCCGACGGTTCCGGCAGCACCGGCTGCTCCCAGATCTCGGCGATCCGGCGGGCGATCTGCTGCTGGGTGCGCCGGTAGCCGGCGAGCGCCGCGATCTCACCGAGCGGCTGGTAGAGCACCAGCGACAGCACCAGGAACAACAGCAGTGTCCCGGCCCCGACCCCGCCCGCGGCGTAGAGCGTTGCGCCGGTGACGATCAGCGCCACCAGGCCCAGCTCCAGCGCGACCGAGCCGAGCGCCACCGCCGGGGTGGCCCGCACCGACATCGCGATGCTGGTCCGGCGCAGGTCCTCGACCGCGTCGCGGTAGCGGAGCGCGACCGCCGAACCGGGATAGGCGCGCAGCACCGCGGTGCCGCGCACGTGGTCGAGCAACCGGCTGGTGGCCGCCGACCGCGCCTCGCCGACCGGCCCCATCACCTGCCGGTACACCCGGTCCGACAGCACCGTGCAGGCCGCGAACAGCGGTACCCCGGCGAGTGTCGCCAGTGCCAGCCGCCAGTCCACCAGCAGCAGGACGACGGTCGCGTACAGCGGGGTGATCACCGCGCCGGCGATCTGCTGCGGGGTGTTCTGGAAGTCCAGCATGACGGTGTCGTTGGCGACGGTGGTGGTGATCCGGCCGTTGTCGAGCCGGCTCAGCGTGCCCAGCGGCACGGACCGCAACCGGTCCAGCATGGACAGCTGCAGATCGACCTTGGCCCGGGTGGCGATCCGCCAGACGAGCTGGTTCGCCGCGTTGTTCGCGAGCAGCCGGACCGCCAGCAGCACCACCAGCGCCGTCGAGACGGCGGCGACCGTGCCCGTCGTCAGCGTGCCCTGCACCGCGGCCAGCAGCACGAGATAGACCGCCGCGACCGGCGCCCCGCGGAACAACCCCTCCAGCATCAGCCGGACGGCGCCGGCGCCGCGCAGCCGCGGCCACCACCGGCCGAGCAGCGCGACCCACTGACGCGGGAACGACAGTCCGGCCACGCCGGGGCGGACGATGCCGGCCGCAGCCGCCGACCACGCCCGGCCGTCGGGGTCGCCCGAGTTCAGCGGGGCAGCAGCGGCGGCCCCGGCCGAGCCGGCCGCCCCGACCGCTCCGGCCGCCACAGCAGCTCCGGCCGCACCCCCCGGTGCGGCCGCCGCCACCCTCCCGCGCGTGCCATCCGATCCCGCTCCCGCCGCCCCGGCCGCACCGGCTCCGCCACCCGCTCCGGCCGCGCCGACCGCTCCAGCACCGCCACCCGCTCCGGCCGCGCCGACCGCTCCAGCACCGCCACCCGCTCCGGCCGCGCCGACCGCTCCAGCACCGCCACCCGATCCCGCCGCGTCGACCGGTCCCGCCGCGCCACCGCGACCGGCCGTGTCGCTGCTCGGATCGGTCTCCGCCGCGGCGAGCCGCCAGCCGGCGCCGTCCTGGTAGGCGTTCCAGAGCGCCCGGTACCGCGGCGAGCTCCCGACGAGCTCGGCGTGCGGCCCCGCCGCGAGGATCCGGCCGCCGTCCACCACGACGACCGCGTCGGCGTCGACCACGGTCTGCAACCGGTGCGCGACCACCAGAACGGTCCGCCCGCGGGCCAGCTCGCGCACCGCGGCGAGGGTCGCGCGCTCGTTCTCGGCGTCCAGGAACGCGGTCGCCTCGTCGAGCACCACCACCGGTGAGGCCTTCAGCAGGGCCCGGGCCACCGAGATGCGCTGCCGCTGACCGCCGGAGAACCGGACGCCGCCGGACCCGGGCGTGGTGTCCCATCCCTGCGGCAGCGCGTCGGCGAACTCGTCCACCCTGGCCGACCGGCCCGCCTCGCGGACCTCGTCGTCGGTGGCGTCCGGACGCCCGATCCGGATGTTCTCCAGCACCGAGGCGTCGAAGACGTGGTCGTCATGCCCGACCACGGACACCAGCCGGGCCAGCTCGTCGGGGGCGATGTCGCGGACGTCGACGCCGCCGATCCGGACGGCACCGGCGGTGACGTCGGCGAACCGGGCGACCAGCCGGGCCAGCGTGGACTTCCCGGCCCCGGTCGGGCCGACCAGCGCGGTGACCCGGCCGGCCGGGACCAGCAGGTCCACCTCCGTCAGCACCGGGCGGTCCGGGTCGTAGCCGAAGGTGACGCCGTCGAACTCGACGTCCGGCCCGGCCGGGCCGGGCTGCGGGCTGCGCGGACGCTCCGGCGCGGGCAGCTCGGGCTCCGCCAGCAGCGCGCCGATCCCGGCGGTCGCCATCTGCACCCGGTAGCCGAGCGTGGCCAGCGTGCCGATGAACGCGATCAGCGGCGTGGCATAGCCGAGGCCGAGCAGCAGGAAAAGGGCCAGCGTGGCGAGATCGACCCGGCCCTCGACGAAGCCGGCCCCGGCCACCGGGAGCAGCAGCGCGATCGGTAGGCCGGTCGCCACCATCAGCGCCGACGCCAGCCAGCGGACCGGGCTGCGCAGCGGCGCGTCCCCGGCGTGCACCGCACGGTCCAGCGCACCGGTCAGCCGGTCGTCGCCGTCGACCCGGCGGAACGCCCGCACCACCTTCATCCCGTCCAGGAACCCGACGACCGTGCGGTTGAGCTCGGTCATCGAGGCCATCTGCTCGGCGCTGGAGCGGCGCGCCAGCGCCGAGGCGATCCCGCCGATCAGCAGCAGCAGGACCAGCGCGAGGAACGCGAGCAGCCCGAGCCGCCAGTCCACCGCGAACAGCAGAGCGGTGGTCGCGACCGGAACGGCGGCGGCAGCCACCACGTCCGGCACCCCGTGGGCGAGTGCCTCCTCCAGCTGCTCGACGTCGTCGTGCAGGGTCTTCTTGAGTTCTCCGGCCGGGCGGGCGATCGCCCGGCCCAGTGGGATCCGGTCCAGCCTGCCGACCAGCGCCAGCCGCAGATCGGCCAGCGCACCGTACGCCGCGAGATGCGCCACGTGCGCGGACAGCGCTCCCGCCGCCGCCTTCACCAGCAGCGCGACCGCGGTCCAACCGGCGATCACCGGCACCCGCCCGGGATCCGGGGCGCCTCCCCCGAAGAGCTCCACGGCGACCAGGTACACCGCGACGTACGGGACGAGCCCGGCCGCGGCCGAGGTGACCGCGAGGGCCGCGGAGAGCACCAGTGCCGGTCGCCGACGGCGCACGACGGCGCCCACCGACGGAGCTGGTCCGGGAGGGGATCCGGTTGTCATGCGGTCACTGTCGACCCCTGCTCCAATAAAGTCAACCAGTGTGTACTTATTTGCGACCTCGCGGAACCGGCCCGCCCGCGCGGCGCGCCTGGTATGAACGCTTCGTCCGAACAGCAGCTGGGGGGCTCATGGATGTCGGCGATCTGCCGGTGGGCGCGGAGTTCGGCGACTTCGAGATCCGCGGCCGGCTCGGGGCGGGCGGCATGGGCGTCGTCTTCCGGGCCTACGACCGGCGGCACGGCGGCGAGGTCGCGCTCAAGGTCCTGCCGGCGCATCTGGCCACCGACCGGGTCACCGTCGAGCGGTTCCGGCGCGAGGCCCGCTCCGCGTTCGAGCTGCGCGACCCGCACGTGGTCCCGGTGCACGGCTACGGCGAGGTCGACGGCCGGCTCTACCTGTCGATGCGCCTGATCGACGGTGAGGACCTCGCCCGGCTGTTGTCCCGCAAGGCACCGCTGCCACCGGCGCGGGCGGCCGGGATCGTCCGGCAGGCCGCGCACGCGCTGGACGCGGCGCACACCGCCGGCATGGTCCACCGCGACGTCAAACCGGCGAACCTGCTGGTCGTCGAGGGGCGGGACGACTTCACCTATCTCGTCGACTTCGGCATCGCCCGCGCCGTCGGGCCGGACCCGGACACGGCGCTCACCGCGACCGGCGCCACCGTCGGGACGCTCGGCTATCTCGCCCCGGAACGGCTCTCGAACACCCTCGGCCCGGTCGACGGCCGGGCCGACGTCTACTCGCTGGCCTGCGTGCTGGTCGAGATGCTGACCGGACGGCAGCCGTTCCCCGGTTCGGAGCCGGCGACGGTGCTCTCCGCGCACCTGATGACCCCGCCGCCGCGGGTCACCGAGCTCCGGCCGGAGCTCGATCCCGGCTGGGACGACATCGTCGCCCGCGGGATGGCGAAGGTGCCCGACGAGCGGTACCCGACCGCCGGTGCGCTCGCCGCCGCGGTGACCCGGCTGGCGGGGACCGCGCCGCGAACGGCCCGGGCGCAGACCCTGGACGCCGTCGCGGCTCCCCCGGCGGCCGGCCCCGTGCCGGACTCCCCGGCCGCCGCTCCCCCGGGCGTCACGCCGCCGCACGAGCCGGCACCGCACCACCCCGCGCCCCCGGCTGCGGCACCGCCGGCCGCCGCGTCCCCGCACGATGCGGCCCCGCCGGCCGCGTCACCCGCCGCCGCGCCGCCCGGTCCCCCCGCGGCTGTTTCCCCCGCAGCCGAGGCTCCCGCAGCCGGTGGTCCGGCGCCCGGCACTCCCCCCGCCGGCCACGCGCCCGCTCCCCCGGCACCCGCACCGCACGGCACCGCCGCGCAGCCCCGCCCGACCTGGATCTTCCCGGACCAGGACGGGCCCCCCACGACACCACCGCAACGCTCCCGCGGGCTGTTCATCGCGATCGGCGCCGCGCTGGTCGCGGCGGCCGTCCTGGTCGGCGTGGTGTGGGCGGTCCTGCCGGACCGCGGGAACAGCGAAGGCGACGGTGACACCACGATCGCCGTGCCGACCCTGGATCCGGGGCCGGCGCAGACCGGCTCACCCGGGCCGCTGCAACCCGCGGGCACGGACACCACCACGGCACCGCCGCCGACCAGCACCCTCGACCCGACCGCAGGCGACGGCGACCTGGGTCTCGCACGGCCGGTGACCCGGCTCGGCTGCACGGGCGCCGACGTCGTGATCGTCGGCGCGGGGATCGATCCGGGCCGCTACCCGCAGGACGTGCAGGAGCACCTCGACAACCATCCCGGTTCGAACTACCTGCGGGCGCTGGGCAGCTGCACCTCGTTCCGGCCGCGCACCCCGACCGGCGAGCTGATCTACGTCGTCTATCTCGGTCCGTTCACCGACCGCGGCCGAGCGTGCGAGGCACTGGCCGCAGCAGGCGGGGACTCCTACATCCAGCCGCTCGGCGTCGCGCCGCTGCAGCCGGGCGGTCCCGGCTGCTGATCCGGCACCCGGCCCGGCTCACCGCCGCCGGTGCAGGACGACGGCGTAGTCGCCGCCCCGGTACGGCTCCCGGTCCCAGGTGGCCCACCGCTGCTCGGGTTCGAGGCCCGCGACGGCGCACCAGGCGTCGTACTCGTCGAGGGTGGGCCAGCCGGGACGCAGCGTGAACCCGGCGAGCAGCAGGCCGCCGGGCCGCAGGTGGCGGGCACATCCGCCGACCACGCCCATCCGGTCGCCGGCGTACGGGATCACGTTGCCGGCCAGCACCACCAGCCCGAACTCCTCGGACAGCCGGAGGTCCTCCAGACCGACCGTCTCCCAGCGCAGACCGGGAGCCTTCGCCCGGGCGGCGGCGATCATGTCAGGATCGGGATCGACACCGGTCACCGCGATCCCGCGCCGGTCCAGCTCGATCGCGACCCGGCCGGTGCCGCAGCCGCCGTCGAGCACCGCGCCGCCCTCCAGCAGCGCCTGCACCAGGCCGACCTCGCCGTGCGGGTCGTGCCCCGCCTCGGCCATCTCAGCCCACCGGGCGTCGTAGGTGTTCAGGTCGACCCGGCTCTTCCAGGCCGACCAGTCGTCGGGCAGCTCGTTCGGCACACCGGCGAGACTAGTGCTCGGTCGCCGGACGCTGCGGGCCGAACTCGGCGCCCCCGACGTCCTGGCCGGGTACAGCTGGTGTCGGGTACGCCTACTGCCGGGTGCCGACGGCGGCGCCGAGCCTGCGGCGCAGCCAGCCGGCCAGCCCCTGGCCCCGGTACAGCGGATGCACCAGGACCACCGGGTCCGAGACGGCGCCCGCACCGTCGGCGTCCATCTGCGAACCGGCCGCGACGAGTGTGCCGTCCGCGGTGCGCACCAGCAGGCAGGCGCCTCCGGACGGGGCCAGCACCGACCGCAGGTCGGCGGCCGTCCAGTCGGAAACCGCGGTCCCGTCGCCGGGCAGCCCGGCCAGGCAGGTGCGCAGCAGCACGTCCAGCTCGATCATCTCGTCGCCGGCCGCCGGCTGCGCGGTCAGCTCCGCGCCGTCGGGCAGCAGCACGTCGTGATGGCTGCGGCCCGGCTGGGCGGCCACGGCCCGCAGGAACGCCTCCGCCCGTGCCCGCTCGGTGAGGGTGAACGGCGCCCAGGCCCGGTGGGCGGCCAGCCGGCCACCGTTCGGGGAGGGCAGCACGAGGACGTGCCCGTCACCCGGCTCCGGTCCGTCCGGCACGACCTCGACGGTGTCGGCGTGCAGCAGCTCGGCGAGGCCGTCCGCCAGGTCACCGGCCGTGCGGGTCCGGGTGAGGAGATCGAGGGCCCGGGTCGGGGGGTCGACCAGCTCGTGCGGGTCGGCGACGACCACCTGCACCGCCTCCGGTCCGGCCGAACGCAGCCTGCGCCGGATCACCCGGGACAGCCGGGCCGCGCTCACCCGGCCACCGACCAGCATCTCGTCGACGACCGAGCGGGAGTCCTTGCCGTGCACCGACAACGCCAGGATGTTGCCGTCCACCTCGGCGACGGCCGCGGTCAGCCGGGCCAGCGCACCGGACTCGTCGGGCAGCCGGACCCGGACCTTGTACAACGACGGCAGCCCACCCGCGCCGTCGCCGCCGTCGTCATCGATGTCGCCCGCGGTCGGGACCGCTGCCGGCTCGACGGCGGTCTCGTGCACCACCCGCAGCACGGCACGGTCGCCGGGCGCCCGGCACTCGATGAGCGCCTGGCCGGGCCCGACGGCGGAGCGCCCGACCGCGCCCAGCGCCGCCCACATGGTGACCTGGTTGGCGGTGAGCACCGGCTTGCCGAGCTCCCGTTCCAATCCGGCGATGACGTCGTAGGTGGGCAGGTTCGTGCAGGACACGAAGACCGCCTCGGCGTCCGGGTGGTCGGCGGCGCGCACCGCCCGCACCACCTCGTCCGGCCGCACGTCCCAGATCCGGCCGAGCAGGCCGAGGCCGTGCCGGCTGACCGTGCCGATCCCGTGCGCGGCGAGGAACGCCTCGAGCTTCGCGGTGAGATCGTCGACGTAGGGGGTGGCCAGCGCGAGCCGGTCGACGCCGAGCGCGGCGCAGGCGGCGACCAGCGAACCGGCGGTGGTGACCGCCTGCGGCGCCCCCGCCTCCCGGATCACCTCGCGCAGCGCACGTTCGCCGTCGGCGCCCGCCACGAAGCTGCCCGAGGTGCAGGAGTACGCGACGACGCCCGGTTCGGGCAGCAGCACGTCCTGCACCGCCTGCCGGACGATCTCCGGCGACGAGATCATCAGCGCCTGGCTCGCGTCGGCCGGGGTCGCGACGTAGGGGGTGCGCGTCACGTGCAGCGAGGTCGGTGCCGGGACCCACCGCCACATCTCGCGGTCCTGGGCGAAGTCGTAGGGCACGACCACGCCGATGCCTGCCTCCGGGAGCTCACGATCACCCATCACGGCCTCCACACGCACACGATCGACGGCCGCCGTTTCCGCAGGGGGTCACGACGGTTACACGGGGGTCAGGACGTCCGCCGGAGGCCGTGGGTTCCGTCTCCGCGGCGGAGATTCCGCGCGCAGGAGAGGTGTTCTGCCCATTCTCGATCGTCCTGCCGCCGAGTGTGCCATCCCCACCCGCCCGGACGGCAACCTCGGGCGCTGTGTTCGGGCACAGTTCGACGATCTTGCACGGGTTCGGCCTCCCCGCACGGGTTCGCCGGCCCCGCACAGGTTCGGTCCGCTCGCACAGGTCCGGCGCTCCCACACGGGCTCGGCATTCCCGCGCAGGTTCGCCGTTCCCGCACGGGTTCAGCCTTCCCGCACGGGTTCGTGGCATCCGCACGGGTTCGGACCCCGTGCGGATGCCACGAACCCGTGCGGACGACGAGCAGGCTCAGCACTCCCACCCAGCTCGACGCACCCCCACGGGCTCGGCGTCCCTGCACGAGTGCGGCGCGCTCGCCAGGCCCGGCAATCACACACGACTCGCCCCTCCCGCACGGGTTCGCCGCTCCCGCACGAGTTCGCAACGCTCGCACGGGATCCGAACCCGTGCGGACGGCGCGAACCCGTGCGGACGGCACAAGCCTCTGTGGACGGCGCAAGCCCGTGCAGACCGCGCAAGCCCGTGCAGACCGCGCAAGCCCGTGCAGACCGCGCAAGCCCGTGCAGACCGCGCAAGCCCGTGCAGACCGCGCAAGCCCGTGCAGACCGCGCAAGCCCGTGCAGACCGCGCAAGCCTGTGTAGACCGCGCGAGCCCGTGTGGACCGCGGGCAGACACTCAGGGTGCCGCCGCGGGACTCAGCCGCAGACCGCGCCGTCCGCCGCGGACGAGACCAGTTTGGCGTACTTCCCCAGAACACCGCGCCGGTTCGTCGGCTCCGGGCGCACCCAGGCGGCGTGGCGGCGTTCCAGCTCGGCGGCGTCGATCTCGATGTCGAGGGTCCGGCCCGCCATGTCCAGGGTGATCCGATCACCGTCGCGGACCAGCGCGATCGGCCCGCCGTCCGCCGCCTCCGGTGCCACGTGCCCGACGCACAGTCCGGTGGTGGCGCCGGAGAAGCGGCCGTCGGTCACCAGCAGCACGTCCTTCCCGAGCCCGGCACCCTTGATCCGGCCGGTGACGGCGAGCATCTCGCGCATCCCGGGTCCGCCACGCGGGCCCTCGTACCGGATCAGCACGATGGTGCCCGGGCCGATCTCGCCGGCGTCGACGGCGTCGAGCGCGCCCTGTTCTCCGTCGAACACCCGGGCGGTGCCGGTGAAGGTGCTGGCGTCGAACCCGGCGGACTTCACGACGGCGCCGCCGGGGGCGAGCGAGCCGCGCAGGACCGTGATCCCGCCGGTCGGGTGGATCGGGTTGGCCAGGTCGTGGATCACCGAGCCGTCCAGGCCAGGCGGGTCGAGAGCCTCCAGGTTCTCGGCGACGGTCCGGCCGGTCACGGTGAGCGCGTCGCCGTGGATCAGGCCCGCGTCGAGCAGCGCCTTCATCACCACCGGGATGCCGCCGACCTGGTCGACCGCGTACATCAGGTGCTGTCCGAACGGCTTGACGTCGGCCAGGTGCGGCACCCGGTCCCCGACGGTGTTGAAGTCGTCGAGATCGAGATCCACTTCGGCCTCGCGGGCGATCGCCAGCAGGTGCAGCACCGCGTTGGTCGATCCGCCGAACGCCATGACGACGGCGATCGCGTTCTCGAACGCCTCCCGGGTCAGCACGTCGCGGGCGGTGATGCCCTTCTCGATCATCCCGACGGCCGCCTCGCCGGACGCCCTGGCCACACCGTCGCGCCGCCGGTCGACCGCGGGTGGACTGGCCGATCCGGGCAGCGCCATGCCGAGCGCCTCGGCGGCCGCGGCCATCGTGTTGGCGGTGTAGAAGCCGCCGCAGGCGCCCTCCCCCGGGCACATCGCGCGCTCCAGCACGTCGACCTCCTCGCGGGTGATCAGGCCGCGCGAGCAGGCACCGATGGCCTCGAAGGCGTCACCGATGTTGACCTCGCGGTCGCCGACCCGGCCGGGCATGATCGAACCGGCGTAGACGAACACGCCCGCCAGGTCGAGCCGCGCCGCGGCCATCAGCATCCCGGGCAGCGACTTGTCGCAGCCGGCCAGCAGCACGGTGCCGTCGAGCCGCTCGGCCTGCACGACCGTCTCCACCGAGTCGGCGATGATCTCCCGGCTGACCAGCGAGTAGTGCATGCCGACGTGACCCATCGAGATCGCGTCGGACACCGAGATGGTGCCGAACTCCAGCGGGTAACCGCCGCCGGTGTGCACGCCCTCCTTGGCCGCGGTTGCGAGCCGCTGCAGCGACAGGTTGCAGGGGGTGATCTCGTTCCAGGACGACGCGATCCCGATCTGCGGCTTGGCGAAGTCGTCGTCGCGCATCCCGACGGCGCGCAGCATGCTCCGCGCCGCCGTGGCGCCGATACCATCGGTGACCTGATGACTGCGCGGCTTCCGGCTGGTGGTCATGCACGTACCTCCTGTGCTGACGGCGTTCGGGACCGCCCGATCCTCCCCCAGATCGCGGCGGCGGGCCGGTCGCCGGGCGGCGACACCACCTCGATCGGACGTAACCGTTGCACCGCGTGATCGTTGATCATCGCAACAGCCCCCGAGAGAGGACCCCCACGCCCGCCATGAAGCACACCTCCCGCCGTCGCGCACTCACCGTGGCCGCCGCCGCACTCGTCGTCGGTCTCGGCGCGGCGGGCACCGCGGTCGCACTGCCCGCCACGGACCTGGTGGAGGGCACCCCGTGCTCGGCCACCGCCCGGGCCTGCGTCGACCTGGCGACCGACCGCGCCTGGCTGATCGACGACGGCGAGGTCTCCCACGGCCCGGTGCCGATCAGCCACGGCGGTCAGGGAACCGAGACGCCGACCGGGGACTTCGGCGTCCAGCGCAAGGCACGCGACCACCGGTCGGTCGAGTTCGACGGCGCGAAGATGCCGTGGTCGGTGTTCTTCGCCCCCGGCGGCATCGCGTTCCACGAGGGCGACCAGGACACGTCGTCAGCCGGGTGCGTCCGGCTCGGCCGGGCCGACGCGGTCAAGTTCTTCCACGAGCTGGACGTGTACGACCGGGTCGAGGTCCGCTGAACCACCTGTGACGCTGAACCACCTGTGACGCTGAACCACCCTGTGACGCTGAACCACCCTGTGACGCTGAACCACCCTGTGACGCTGAACCACCCTGATACGCGGAAGGGCCCCGCGACCGGATCCGGTCGCCGGGCCCTTCGGCGTGCTGCTGATCAGGCGCCGGCGCCGTCCCGGTCCCGGCGGACGTTCGCCTTGCGCCCCTTGAGGGTGGTCGCGCCGCGCAGCGAGCGCAGCACGTCCTCGGCGGCGTGCTCGGGGACCTCGACCAGCGCGTGCCGCTCGTGGATCTGGATGGCGCCGATGTCACGGCCGGAGAGCCGGGACTCGTTCGCCAGCGCACCCACGATGTCCTGCGGGCGCACGCCGGAGGCGCGGCCGGCCGACACGAACAGCCGGGTGGTGCCGGCCTTCGGCGGACGGGCGCCCTGACCACGGGCGCCACCACCGGGACGGCCGTCCCGGTCGCGGCGCGGGCCACGCGTGTCCGGCCCACGATCCCGGCCGCCACGGGAGCGGACCTCGGGGATCTCGATCTCGTCGTCCGGCACCGAGGTACCGGCCCGGGCCAGCCGGATCGCCGCCGCGGCGACCGAGGCCAGATCGTGGTCACGGGCCAGGTCGAGCACCAGCTCGTCGACGCCGTCGGACGGCTTCGCGTCACTGTCCTGACCGACCTGCTCACGCAGCGCCAGCGCGGTGCGGGCGAGCCGCACGGTGCGCAGGTCGTGCGGTGTCGGCACCGGCGCGGACGGCACCGAGGCGCCGATCAGCCGCTCGATGTTGCGCAGGTGCCGGACCGAGCCCGGGGTGACCAGGGTGATCGCGACGCCCTCGCGCCCGGCGCGGCCGACCCGGCCGATCCGGTGCACGTAGGACTCCGGCGACGACGGCACGTCGTGGTTGACGACGTGGGTCAGCGAGTCGATGTCCAGACCGCGGGCCGCGACGTCGGTGGCCACCAGCAGCTCGGTGCGACCGGCACGCAGCCGCTCGACCACCCGGGTGCGGTGCTCCTGGTCCATGCCGCCGTGCAGCGCCTCGGCGCGCAGACCGCGCGAGGTCAGTGTCTCGGTGACGGCGTCGACGTCGGCACGGGTGCGGCAGAAGACGATGGCCGCGGTCGGCTGCTCCATCTCGAGCACCCGGCCCAGCGCGATCGTGACGTGGCTGCGCGGAACGTGGTACGCGGTCTGCCGGACCTTCGGGGCCTCCCCCTCTGGGGTGGCCTCCTTCTTGATCCGGATGTCGGCCGGGTCGCTCAGGTGGGTCCGCGCCAGGCTCTGGATCCGGCCGGGCATCGTCGCCGAGAACAGCACGGTCTGCCGGTCACGGGGGGTCGCGCCGAGGATCGTCTCGATGTCCTCGACGAAGCCCATGTCGAGCATCTCGTCGGCCTCGTCCAGGACGGCGACCTCGATCGCGTCCAGCGACAGCGCACCGCGGTTGATCAGGTCGATCGCCCGGCCCGGGGTGGCGACGACGACGTCGACGCCGCGCCGCAGCCTGCCCAGCTGCGGTCCGATCGGGGCGCCGCCGTACACGGTGGCGACGGTCGCGCCCAGCACCGAGCCGTACTTCGCGATCGCCTCGCCGACCTGCATCGCGAGTTCGCGGGTCGGGGCGAGAACCAGGCCGAACGGCTTGGCACCGCGGTCCCGGGACGCCCGGCCGTCGGCCAGGCGCTGCAGCATCGGGAGCGCGAACGCCGCGGTCTTGCCGGTGCCGGTGGCGGCCTGACCGAGCAGGTCGCGGCCGGCGATCAGCGGGCCGATGGCGGCGGCCTGGATCGGGCTGGGGGTCTCGTATCCCAGCTCGTCGAGTGCGGACACCAGCTGCGACGCGAGGCCGAGCTCGGCGAACGTCGGCGTGGCGTCCGCCTCGGGGGTGGTGTCCACCTCGGGAGTGGTGTCCGGTGCGCTGTCGTCCACCGTGTTCTCGGCGGCGTCAACCGTGTCTTCGATGGTGTCGACGCTCTCGATGGTGTCGACGGAGGGGTGCTGTTCCAGCAGGGTGTTCACTCGGTCCTCAGGTCGCGCAGGGGGTTGCGCCTCGTCGTCGGGCGACTCTCGCCCGCTCCCAGCCCGCCAGGCCCGCGCACGACACTGATGGTGCCGGTGAACCCAGACCTCCGGGGCTCGCGACCACCGTCGTTCCCGGCGGCCGTCAGATGTCCATTCTTCCACGCCCTGTCGCTTCCCGTACGGCGGGCCCCACGTGATCGATGCCACGGACCGCCCAGGTCACACGGCCGTGCTGGTCCGGCGGGTGATCGACACCCGACTCGGGCGTCCGGCACCCCCTGACCGCCGCCGGGCAGCGCCGTCCTTGACGCCCACCGGTCCGTCGAAGATTATCTCCGGCAATCACGGACATGTGTCCGACAGGCGGACAGCAATGTCCCCAGCGTGGAGGAGTTGCGATGGCCCAGCCCACCGTCCCCGACGACCGAGAACCCGGAACCGAGGCTCCGACACCGCAGGCCCGGCTGTCCGGTGCGGCGGTGATCGTCGGGTTCGCGGCGTTGTGCCTGTCGTACATGCTCAACGCGATGGACCGGCAGGTCTTCTACCCGCTGGTCCCGGAGATCCGGGCCGAGTACGACTTCACCCTCGACCAGTCCGGGCTGCTCGCCACCGGTTTCACGCTCGGGCTAGCGCTGACCGGCATCCCGGCCGGCTATCTGCTGGACCGGGTGTCCCGCAAGGCCGTGGTGGTCATCAGCGTCCTCGTGTACTCGCTGGGAACGGTGGCGATCCCGTTCTCCGCCGGGTTCGTCGACATGGCGGTCTACCGGCTGCTCAGCGGGGTCGGCGAGGGGGTCCAGGCGACCGCGATCTACGCGATCCTGGGCGCGTTCTTCTTCCACCGGAGGGCGTTCGCGGCCGGATTCGTCGGGCTCGCCTTCGGAATGGGCGTGTTCCTCGGTCCGGTGATCGGCCAGTCCCTGGCGACCGCCGGGGACTCCTGGCGGATCCCGTTCTACGTCTTCGGCGGCGCCGGGATCCTGATGGCCGCGATCCTGGTCGTGGCCGTCCCCCGGTCGATGACCGAGGCGCTCGCCGGCCGGTCCGGCCAGACCGATGCCGCCGCCTACGACCACGTCCCCGCCAGCCCGTGGAACCGCAACACCCTCGCGTTCGGGATCTGCTCGGCCGTCTCCGGCCTGGTGTTCTACGGCTTCCTGGGGCTCTACCCCACGTATCTGCGCGAGCAGCTGGAGTTCAGCCCCGGCCAGGCCGCGCTCGCCGCGTCGCTGGTCGGGTTCGGCGCGATGACGGCGCTGCCCGTTGGCTACCTCGCCGACCGGGTGGACCAGCGGCTGCTGCTGCTGATCGGCTTCGCCGGTGCCGGGATCACCGGCCTGCTCGGCTACACCGTGGTGACCGGGACCGGCGCCCAGTACGTGCTGGCGTTCTTCATGGGCACCTTCGCGAGCGGGGTGCTGTTCACCAACTGCAGCACGGTGCTGCAGCGGGCGGTACGGCCGGAGCACGTCGGGCGCGGCGCGGGCCTGTTCATCCTCACCTACTACGTGGCCGCGGCGTTCTCCGGTCTGCTCTTCGCCCGGCTGGTGGAGTCCACCGGCTGGCAGGGCGCCGGGCTGGTACAGCTGGCGCTGCTGCCACTCGCCGGGATCGCGGCACTGGCGCTGGTCGATCCACGACGGATGCTGCTGCCCCCGGCACTCCGTCCTCGCTGACCGGACATCTGTCCGCCACAGCGTCGGCGAAGCGCACCGTGGTGGTGCGCCGGACCGCGACATCCGCGCCCGGCCGCACCACCACGGCGATCGTCAGCCCTTGCCGAACCCGGCCCGGCGCAGCGCCTCGGCCATCGCGTCGTTCGACGGCGCGGACTGCTTGCGGTCGTCCCGCCGGTTCCCGCCGCCCGGCTTGCCGCCGCCCGGCCTGCCACCGCCCTGGGCTCCGCCGCCCGGCCGGCCGCCCTGCCTGCCACCCGGCCGGCCGCCGCGGTCTCCGGACCCGGAACCGCCCCGGCCCTCCTGCGGACGCCCGCCACCGCGCGGTCCGGAGCCCGGCTCGTCGTCGAGCCGCAGCGTGAGGGAGATGCGCTTGCGGGCCTCGTCGACCTCCAGCACCTTCACCTTGACGACGTCACCGGACTTCACGACGTCCCGCGGGTCGGACACGAAGTCCTTGCTCATCGCGGAGACGTGCACCAGCCCGTCCTGGTGCACCCCGACGTCGACGAACGCCCCGAACGCCGCCACGTTCGTGACCACGCCCTCGAGCAGCATCCCCGGCCGCAGGTCGGAGATCTTGTGCACGCCCTCGGCGAAGGTGGCGGTGCGGAACGCCGGACGCGGGTCGCGACCCGGCTTCTCCAGCTCGGTGAGGATGTCGGTGATCGTCGGGAGCCCGACGGTGCCGTCGACGTAGTCCTTCGGCTTGATCTGGTGCAGTCGCGCACTGTTGCCCATCAGCCCGGACACGTCGATCTTGGTCCGCTCCACCATCCGCCGGACGACCGGGTACGACTCCGGGTGCACACCGGTGACGTCGAGCGGCTCCTCGCCGTCCCGGATCCGCAGGAAGCCCGCGCACTGCTCGAACGCCTTCGGGCCGAGCCGCGGCACCTGGGTGAGCGCGGTGCGCGACTGGAACGGCCCGTTCGCGTCGCGGTGCGCGACGATCGCCCCGGCCAGGGACTCGGAGATCCCGGACACCCGGCGCAGCAGCGGAGCCGAGGCGGAGTTCACGTCGACGCCGACCGCGTTCACACAGTCCTCGACCACCGAGTCCAGCGACCGGGACAGCGACGACTCCGGCAGGTCGTGCTGGTACTGCCCGACCCCGATCGACTTGGGGTCGATCTTGACGAGCTCCGCGAGCGGGTCCTGCAGGCGACGGGCGATCGAGACCGCACCGCGCAGCGAGACGTCCATGTCCGGCAGCTCCGCGGAGGCGTACGCGGACGCCGAGTACACCGACGCACCGGCCTCGGAGACCATCACCTTGGTCAGCTTGAGGCCCGGGTTGGCCTTGATCAGCTCCCCGGCGAGCGCGTCGGTCTCGCGCGACGCGGTGCCGTTGCCGATCGCGACCAGCTCGACGGAGTGCTTGGTGCACAGCGCCGTGAGGACCTTGAGCGCGCCGGCCCGGTCGTTGCGCGGCTCGTGCGGGTAGATCACGGCGGTGTCGAGGACCTTCCCCGTCGCGTCCACCACCGCGACCTTCACGCCGGTGCGCAGCCCCGGGTCGAGACCGATCGTGGCCCGGGTGCCCGCCGGCGCGGCGAGCAGCAGGTCGCGCAGGTTCGTCGCGAAGACGCCGATCGCGCCCTCCTCGGCGGCGGAGCGCAGCCGGACCCGGATGTCGATCCCCAGCGCGGTCTGCAGCCGGGTCCGCCAGGCCCACCGGACGACGCCGAGCAGCCACGCGTCGGCCGCCCGGCCCTGATCGGCGATGCCGTACTCGACGGCGATCATGCGCTCGTAGGAGGTCGGCTCCTCGTCGTCGCCCGCGTCGAGCGCGACGTCCAGCGCCTCCTCGGTCTCGCCGCGGAACACCGCGAGGATCCGGTGCGACGGCAGCGTCGTGAACTTCTCGGAGAACTCGAAGTAGTCGGCGAACTTGGCCGCGGCCTGGTCGTTCTCCTTGCCCTCGCGGGCCTTGGTGACCAGCCGGCCGCGCGACCACATCCGCTCGCGCAGCCCGCCGACCAGGTCGGCGTTCTCCCCGATCCGCTCGACCAGGATCGAGCGGGCACCCTCCAGCGCGGCACCGGCGTCGGCGACCACTGCGCCCTCGCCGTCGCCGCTCTCGGTGGTGACGTACGCCGCGGCCTCGGTGTGCGGGTCGCGGGTCGGGTCACCGAGCAGCAGATCGGCGAGCGGCTCCAGGCCCTGCTCGCGGGCGATCATCGCCTTGGTCCGCCGCTTGGGCTTGTAGGGCAGGTAGATGTCCTCGAGCCGGGCCTTCGACTCGGCGGCCTCGATCCGGCCCTGCAGCGCCTCGTCGAGCTTGCCCTGCGAGCGGATCGACTCCAGGATCACCCCCCGCCGCTCCTCGAGCTCGCGCAGATACCGCAGGCGCTCCTCGAGGGTGCGCAGCTGCGCGTCGTCCAGTCCTCCGGTGGCCTCCTTCCGGTACCGGGCCACGAAGGGGACCGTCGATCCCTCGTCGAGGAGGGCCACCGCGGACCCCACCTGGTCCGGTCGGGCGCCGAGCTCGTCGGCGATCCGCTGGTTGATCGAACGGTGCTGCTGGACGTCCGCGCGGGTGTCCGGGGGTGCCGTGCCTGTCACGGGTCCATCGTCGCGAACGGTGTCCGGGCCGCCACCGCCGGGTGGGTGGTCCGGGTCGAGACACGCTCAGTGTCCGGGTCGATCGGCTCCGGCGGCCTGCTCGGCGAGACCGCGGGACAGCGCCGTCACGGTGCGGGTGTAGAGCCCCGGCGGGACCGATCCCGGGTCCAGCCGGTGCTGCCGGCACAGCCCGTGGAACAGCGAGGTGAGCAGCACGGCGAGCTCGTCGTCGGGGACGCCGAACTCGTGGCCGGTCTCCGCCCGGCCCCGCCGGACCAGCGCCGCCGCGGCGGACTGCACCCCGTTCTCGTGCTCGGCCAGCAGCGAGCGCAGCGCGGGGGTGCGCATCGCCGATGCCCAGGTCTCGGCGTCGAGCAGGGTCTGCCGCCGCGAGGTCGCCGTCTCCTGCACCAGGTCGTCCAATGCGCGCAGGCCACCCTCCGGGCCGGCGGCGAAGCCGTCCCGGACCCGGATCAGGTCACGCTCCATGTACTGGGTCATCAGCTGCCGGAACAGGTTCCGCTTGCTCCCGAAACGGCTGTAGATCGAGCCCACGGAGACCCCGGCAGCCCCGGCGATCTCGTCGACCGAGGCGCCGTCGTACCCGCGTTCGGCGAACACCTCGGCGGCCGCCTGCAGCAGGACCTCCCTGGTCCGTGCCGCTCCCCCGCGCGCCCGCCTGCGCCGTGCCTCCGCCACGTCTGCCCCTCTCCCGCACCCGTCCCTACGGACCGGAGCGGGAGTCCGCTCACCCCGACCGAGGACGGGGCGGAATAGAGGGTAGGTGCGGTTGCGGGGGTCGTCGACGCGATGCCGGACACCTCCGCCGGCCGGTCACCAGGTGACCGGCAGCGCCCGCACACCCCCGGTGATCTGGTCGGACCGGACGTCGAGCTCGTCCGGTGAGACCGCAAGGCGCAGGCCGGGCAGCCGGGTGAACAGCCGGGCGAACACCGTCGACAGCTCGGTGCGGGCCAGGCTCGCACCGATGCAGAAGTATCCGCCGTAGCCGAACGAGACGTGCGGGTTCGGCCGGCGGGTCGGGTCGAACTCCTCGGGGGCGTCGAAGGCGTCGGTGTCCCGGTTCGCCGAGTCGGTGGAGATCATCACCGCGTCACCGCGCCGGATCGTCACCCCGCCGATCTCGATGTCGTCGTGCGCGTAGCGCAGCAGGCCCAGCCCGCCCGGCGCGGACAGCCGCAGCACCTCCTCGACGGTGCCGTGCAGCCTGCCCTCGACGTCGGCGACGAAGGCGTCCCGCCGCGCCGGATCGGTCAGCAGCAGCAACACGCCGAGATCGATCCGGCCGACCGTGGTCTCGTGCCCGGCGAAGAGCAGGCCGGCGGCGATCCGGGTCAGCTCCTCCTCCCCGAACGACGGGTCCGCCTCCTGCGCCCGGACCAGGTCGGTCATCACGTCCTCACCGGGCTGTGCCCGCTTGGTGGCGGCGAGCCGGCCGGTGTAGGCGCGGAACTCGGCCATCGCGGTCGCCGCGTCCCCGCCGGAGCGGATCGCGGCCACCCGCTCCGACAGCCCGCTGAAGTACTCGCGATCGGAGTAGGGCACCCCCAGCAGCTCACAGATCACCAGCACCGGCAGCGGGAACGACAGGTGCGCGTGCAGGTCGGCGACGCCGTCGGCGTCGCGCGCCGCGACCAGGTCGTCCAGGCAGCCGTCGACCAGCTCGCCGACGTGGTCGCCGAGCAGCCGCATCCGCTTCGCGGAGAACGCCGGCACCAGCAGCGCGCGCAGCCGGGCGTGCTCCTCCTGCTCGGTCTCGTAGCTGCCGCTCGGCCCGTTCAGGATGGCCGCCTCGGTGATCATCGCCGCGTTCTCCGGTTCCGGGTGCGAGCGACCGAGCCGGGAGTCGCCGAACAGCTCACGGGCCTCCGCGTACCGGGTCACCAGCCAGGCCGGATCACCGACCGGGGTACGCACCGGCACCACCGGCGCCTGCCTGCGGAGCACCGCGTAGAGCGGCGCGATCTCGAGGATGTTCGGGCGGTCGAAGGGCAGCTGCGGTGCGGTGATCATCTTTGGAACGATAGGGAGCTATCATTTAGTCGGCAACCGGACCCGCCTGATACCGCCCCGGCTGTCCGGATCCGAGCGCCGGGAGGACGACGGCGGCGAGATAGTCGTGCAGGTGACGCGCGTCCACGGCGCCGGCTCGGCCCTCCAGCAGCGACGGCGCGAGCAGCGCACCGGTCAGCATGTGCTGAAGGTAGCGGGCGGCCGGCGGCTCCGCAGGCAGTTCACCCCGGACGACGGCCCGGGTGACGATCGCCCGCAACGCGTCGATCTCGGGCAGCAGCCGGGCGGACAACGCGGCCAGCAGCGCCGGATCGCGCTGGCCGGCCCGGGCGATGCCGAGCACGATCGGCACGTTCACCGACGCCCGCTCGGCCAGCATGTCCGCGACCGCACCGAGATCCCCGGCGAGTGTGCCGGTGTCGATCCGGCCGATCGCGATCCCGCTGCCGGCCGACACCGCCTCCACCACCAGCGACGCCTTGTCCCCCCACTGCCGGTAGAGCGTCGCCTTGCTGGTGCGGGTGGCGGCCGCGACCGCCTCGACGGTCGTCACCTCGAAGCCGCGTTCGGCGACCAGCGCACGCGCCGCGTCGAGTACCTGGCGGCGGCGCTGCGCGGGGAACCGGCTGCTCACTCGCGGCGCAGGAAGAAGATGAACGGCGACGGCAGGCCGCGCAGGTCCATCGCACCCAGCACGGTGTCGGCGTCCACCCGGCGGAAGACGTCGTGGATCGGCAGGTCGTCGTAGCACATGGTGGCACTGACGACGCCGCGGTACTCGGTGCGCCGCAGGCGCGCCTTCGGCGCCCGGGTGCCGAGCGCCGGGGCGATCGCCCGGGCCACCCGGCCCAGGGCGGCGTGCCGGAACAGCCCGGGCCGGCGCTGCAGCGCGGGCAGCAGCGCCGGCAGCGGGACCAGGCCCGGGTGCAGGCTGAACACCCCGCCGCCGGGCCGGTCCATGACGAGCGGATGGACCTCGTCGGCGGAGTCGAACCGCTTGCCGTGCCAGCCGAAGCGCTCCAGCAGGCCGTCCATCGGGTTGCCGGTGGGGATCTCCCCGCCGCGCCAGCTGCCGAGCAGCTCGGGCACCTCGACCGCGGGCAGCCCGTCGAAGAACGCCAGCGCCTCGCCGATCGTGGCGCCGTGCTCCAGGTGCCGGAGGGTTGCGACCGGCTCGGCCGTCGTCATACGGGCTCCCATCGAAACGGCATCGTTTCGATCGACGCTACCGGAACCGGCCGGACACCTCCGCGGTGAGCCTGCGACCCGACAGCTCCACCGACACCCGGGTACCGGGCTCGGCCCGCTCGGCGGGCAGCCACGCATGGGCCAGTGAGGTCCCCGTGGTGTAGCCGGTCGCGGCGACGGTGATCCGGCCGATCACCGGCCCCCGAGCCAGGTCGGGGGCTCCGTCCAGCAGGACCGGATCGCGCGAGTACCGGCGGGGCTCCGGCAGGTCGTGGACCGGCTCCCCGCCGTGCAGCACGGCCCCGGCGTCGTCCAGTACGAGTGTCGCGAGCCGCTGCACCGGACCGCCGGCCGACCGCGACGCGTGCACCGCGGCCCGCCCGACGAACGGGCCCTTGTCCATCACGACCGCGTCACCGACGCCTGCGGCGTCCGGCCCGTGCTCGGCGGACAGATCGATCCCGGCCACCCGCCGGCCCGCCTCGATCCGCAGCGCCTCCAGGGCGTGCCCGCCCGCCGCGACCAGGCCGTACGGGGCGCCCGCAACGTAGAGGACGTCCCAGAGCCGCTCGGCGTCGGCGGCGGTGCAGATCAGCTCCCAGCCCTCCGCACCGATCCCGGAGATCCGCAGACCGGTCACCGGGACGCCGCCGAGACAGAACGCGGCGGCCCGCAACCGGCCGAGCTGCGCCACCTCGGCGGGGACCAGCCCGTCGAGGATCGTGGACACCCTGGGGCCCCAGAGCCCGATTGCGGCCGTCGCCTCGGTGATGTCGGTGACCGTGGCACCGGGCCGCCCCCAGCGGCGCAGCGCGGCGACCCCGCGCCGGTCCGGGACGACCGCCAGGAACCGCCGGTCCGCCAGCCGGGTCACGGTCAGGTCGGTGAGGACTCCCCCGGCC
This sequence comes from Pseudonocardia autotrophica, assembly GCF_003945385.1. Lineage (NCBI taxonomy): Bacteria > Bacillati > Actinomycetota > Actinomycetes > Pseudonocardiales > Pseudonocardiaceae > Pseudonocardia > Pseudonocardia autotrophica. The sequence goes on along the minus strand of NZ_AP018920.1, from coordinate 3,141,448 downwards.
GCGTCGAGCAGCAGGGTGGGCAGTACCTGCCCGACCGGACCGTCGACGTCGCCGGTGACAGTGCGCTGCAACAGCTCTGCCGCTGCGGGTCCGGTGATCTCGACCCGGCGCAGCGGCGACAGGTCGAACAGCCCGGCGGCCCGGTGGGTCACCAGCGCCTCGGCTCCGGCGATCGGCGACCAGTTGCGCGCGGTCCAGCCCCGGCGCGGGGTGAGCTCGCAGACCTCGGGCAGCCAGGCGTTCGCCTCGAACCACATCGGACGCTCGACCGCCCCGGCCTCGGTGAACACCGCGCGCAGCTCGACCTGCCGGGAGTACAGCGGAGAGATCCGCACCGGCCGCGCCACGGCGGGTGGGTCGAGCGGGTGCCGGACGTCGTCGGCCTGCTCGAACGCCCGGATCGTGCGGGCCCGCACGACCGACGGCGCGAGGGTGGCCGGATCGAAGCGGTCGATGTGCAGGTGCGCGAGGTCGAGCGGCTCGCCCCCGAGCATCGGGCGTCCGGTCGTCAGCCACTCCGCGACCGCCTCGGCGATCCCGGCCGAGTGCGCGAGCCGGACCCCCTCGGCCGTCCAGAACCCCGCGAGGTCCGGGTGCTCGCCGAGCAGCGGCAGGCCGTCCGGGGTGGCCGGGAGGATCCCGTTCGCGCCGTCCTCGACCTTGGCGTCGCCGAGCACCGGCAGCAGCGCGGCCGCCGCCGCCCAGGACGGCTCGAAGTCGTCGGGGGTGAAGCGGCGCTCCGCGGGCAGCACCGCGCCGGGTCCGGGGGTGTCCAGCTCGTGCGGGGCCACCGGCATCGCACGATGGCCGTGTGCCCCGATCCCGAGCCGGTGCCCGTGCGGGCGGACGTGCAGGGCCGCGTCGGGGTGCCGCAGGACCGGCAGCACCGGATCACGTCGCCCGGACGCCGACTCCAGCGCGTGGATCGTCTCCAGCGCGCGCAGCGGGTTCGTCCGCGCGTACTGGTGCACCATCGGGACCAGCGGGACCTCCACGCCGGCCAGCCTGCCGATCAGCGGCGCCCAGATCCCGGCGCAGGAGAACACCACGTCGGCCTCGAACAGCTCGTCGCCGCACCGGACACCGGTGACCCGGCCGCCGCGCTGCTCGACGGCCGTCACCGTGCGGCCCTGCAGGAAGACCGCTCCGCGGTGGATCGCCGCGCGGGCCTGCTCGCGGGCCGCGTCGACCGCCCCGGCGATGCCGTCGCCGGGGACGTGCAACCCGCCGAGGATCCGGTCCTTGTCCAGCAACGGATGCAGCGTCGCGCACTCCCCCGGCTCCAGCATCCGCGACTCGACGCCTGCGGCCGCCGCCCAGCCGTGCCTGCGATGCAGGTCGGTGAGCCGCTCCGGAGTGGTCGCCACCTCGATGCCGCCCGCCCGGCGCAGGCACGGTGTCCCCTGCGCGCGCAGCGCGGAGTACTTGGCGACGGTCGCGGCCGCCAGCCGGGTGAGGTTCCGGTCCGGCCCGACCTGGAACACCAGCCCGGGTTCGTGCGACGTCGAGCCGCCGGTACGGAACAGCGGGCCCTTGTCCAGGACCGTCACGTCGCGGTGACCGCGGGCGGTCAGCTCGTCGGAGAGTGCGCAGCCGACGATGCCGGCTCCGATGATCACGATGCGGGGGGTGGTGGTCGCCATGGCGGTTCTCCTGCGTGCGAATCCGCGTGCCCTCGCGGGCAGCTCTCGAATTCGTCGCTGCGCAGCGTGCAGCGCCCCGCCAGGGCGGGGTGCCTACACACGGATTGAGCCGGCGGCCACCATCGATCCGACAGCGTGTGTTGCCTTATACGCAACGTCGAGGTACTGACCGCAACACCGTGCAACCCGGGGAATCCCCGTGTCAAGAGGCCGTCGACCAGCGGATTCCACTGCGCCCGGTGGTGACCCGCCGGTTCCCGGGTCGAAACACGTTTCGCCGCGTAAGCACCGGGAGGTCACAAGTCGAGTACCAGCAGGTCACGGACCGGACACGGCCCGTGAGGGTCGCCGACGCGCCGCCGGCGTGGACACCGGAACGCAACATCGCGCACCGGCACCGTTCAGCGCAGCACCGATCCCCGCGTCTCGGGCAGGGTCAGGATCGCGCCGAAGGCGATCGCCGCCCCGACCGCGACATAGACGAAGAACAGGGTGGCCAGCCCGGCCTGCTGCAGCGACTGCACGACCAGCGGGGCGGTGCCGCCGAAGACGGCGACGGTCAGGTTGTACCAGGCCCCGATGCCCAGCGCCCGGACCGACGTCGGGAACAGCTCGCTCATCACCGCGGGCGCGATCGAGGTCATCATCGTGTAGAGGCCGAGGCCGACGGTGAACACGACGAGCATGTTCCAGAAGCCGGGTCCGATCAGGAACGACAGCGGCACGACCAGGATCGCCGTCGACGCCGACCAGATCAGCAGCTGCGGCCTGCGCCCGTACCGGTCGGAGGCGGCGCCCATCGGGTACTGCAACAGCACGAAGATCGTCGTCGCGATCGACAGCGCCAGGAACACCTCGGTGGCGTCCGCCCCGCGCGAGGTCGTCGCGAACGGGGTGAGCGCGGAGAAGAAGGTGTAGTAGCAGAGCGTGGACAGCAGGGTGAAGCCGACGAGCTGCGCCACCGCCCGCGGGTGCTCACGCAGCGTCAGCAGCAGCGGGTTCCGGATCTTGGCCGCGGCCTCCTTGTTGTCCTCGAACTGCTCGGTCTCCGACATCTGCCTGCGCATCCACATGCCGATCAGGCCGAGCAGCCCACCGATCAGGAACGGGACCCGCCAGCCCCACGAGGCGAGCTGGTCCTCGGTCAGCGTCGCCGCGAGCACGAAGCCCATCAGTGACGCGATCAGCACTGCGGTGCCGGTCGAGATGTAGAAGAACGACGAGTAGCGGCCGCGGCGCTCCGCCGGGGCGATCTCGGCCAGGTACGCCGAGGCGTTCGACACCTCACCGCCGAGCGACATGCCCTGCGCGATCCGGGCCAGCAGCAACAGCACCGGGGCCAGCCAGCCGACCATCGCGAAGGTCGGCAGCAGACCGATCACCACCGATCCGCCGGCCATCATCAGGATCGTCACCAGCATCGCGGTGCGCCTGCCGTGCAGGTCCGCGAACCGGCCGAGCAGCATCCCGCCGAGCGGGCGGAAGAAGAACGCGAGCGCGTAGGTCGCGAGGGTGGAGATCAGCGCGAGGGCGGCGTTCTCCGGCGGGAAGATCTGGGTCGCGAAGTAGATCGAGAACGTCGCGTAGATCGTCCAGTCGTACCACTCGACCGCGTTGCCGATCGAGGCCGCGACGAGCGTCCGGACCGGAAGCCGGTGACGCTGTGTCGCTGCGGTGGCGGGTGTCTCCGACATCGTCCCCCTGACGGGTCGCCCGGCGATCGACAAACAGTAACCTTGATATTTGCGTTGCGGAAGGCAGCGTTGCGGAGTGCTCCGCTCGCTGCGATCCGGCCGAGCTGGTAATCCCGGAGGCGGCGAACCGACCCCGAGGAGCCCCCGATGCCGCTGTCCGACGCGATCGACGACTTCCACCTGGCCTACGACCGGCACGGCGTGCCGGGCAATCCACCCGTCCTGCTGCTGCACGGCTGGCCGGGCGACCGGACCGACATGACCGCCGTCGCCGAACGGCTCACCGATGATCACGACGTCGTCGTCCCGGACCTGCGCGGTTTCGGTGCGTCGGACAAGCACGACCGGGACCCGGTCGAGCAGTACGGAGCCGCCGCGCAGGCCCGCAGCGTCGTCGGGCTGCTGACCGAGCTCGGCCTGACCGGCGTCGTGATCGGCGGGTACGACGTCGGGAGCCGGGTCGCCCAGCAGGTCGCGCGGGAACGCCCGGACCTGGTGCGGGCACTCGTCGTCACCCCTCCGGCGCCCGGCGTCGGACGGCGGATCCTGGACGAGGCGCCGTTGCGCGAGTTCTGGTACCAGTCCTTCCACCAGCTCGAACTCGCCCGCGAGCTGGTCGACGGCGAGATCGGCGCCACCCGCTCCTACCTGCGGCACTTCTGGTCGCACTGGTCCGGTCCGGACTTCACGCCGGACGACGACCGGCTCGATCACCTGACCGCCGCCTACTCGCCGCCCGGGGCCTTCGTCGCCTCGATCGGCTGGTACCGCGCCGGTGGCGGCGCGGTCGCCCGCTCGCTCGCCGAGACCGCGCCGGAGCCCGCCGACCGGATCAGCGTGCCCACCACGTTCCTGTGGCCCGAGCACGATCCGCTGTTCCCGCGGGAGTGGTCGGACCGGGTGGGCGAGTTCTTCACCGACGTGCGGGTGACCGAGGTCGACGACGCCGGGCACTTCGTGCCGGTGGAGGCGCCGCAGGTGTTCTCCGCCGCGGTCGCCGCGGCCGCCCGCTGAGCGGGTTCCGGCGGATCGCCGCCGACGACCCGGGCCGGCCGGTCCCCACGGGCCGGCCGGTCACCCGGGCCGGGCCACCGGGCCGAGGCGCTGCACCCGGACGGCCTCGACGCGATCGCCACGGTGCCGGGTGCCGGGTGCCGGGTGCCGGGTGCCGGGTGCCGGCGAGCGTCGACGTGTTCGCGCAGCCGCGACCCGCGACGCGACCGCCCGGTACCGGTCGTAGGGTCGCGCCATGGCCGCCACCACCAAGATCGCCGACCTGACCGGGCCCGGGCACACCGACCGGTTCGGGATCGGCGGAACCGATCTCGGGATCGTCACGACCGCCCCGGACGGCCGGCTGGTCGCCGTGTTCGGCGACACCTTCGACCGGGCCGGCGTCGGCGGACCCGGCTGGCGCTCGCCGGTGGTGCTGTTCGCCGACCCGGAGGGCTTCCGGTCCGGGCTGCGCTGGACCGGCTCCGGTGGCGACGCGGCCGAGTACGCCTGCCGGCTCGTCAGCAAGCCGGCGACGAACTGGTTCCGGCTGCACCGGCGGGTCACCACGACGCTGCCCGCCGACGTCATCACCGTCGGCGACACGATGTACCTGCACGTGATGGCCAACAAAGGGCTCGGCAACGTGCTGTGGAGCGAGATCATCGCGTCCCGGGACAACGGGCTGACCTGGGAACGGACCGGCTGCGACTGGCCCGGCGGGCACTGCGACGGACTGTTCCAGCAGCTCACCTGGGAGCACGGCGGCGACGGCTACGTCTACGCCTACACCACCGGCTTCCAGCGCCGCGACGGACTGCTGCTGCACCGGGTGCCCGCCGACCGGATCACCGAGCGCGACGCCTGGGAATCCTGGGGATTCGCCGGGGAGCGCTGGGACTGGGGCAATCCGCCGACCCTGACGATCCCGGGCTCGTTCGGTGAGCTGAACCTGCGCCGGGTGCCCGGCCCGGACGGCCGGGAGCACCTGCTGCTCACCTACTTCGACGCGGGCAACTACCGGATCGACGCGATGCTGCTCGACCGGCCGAACGCCGACCTGCACCGGGCGCCCCGCACCACCCTGCTGCGCGGCTGCGGATGGGGCGACGAGGACCACGCCCACGGCCGGGTCGCCCAGCTCTACGGCGGCTACGTCGTCCCCGGATCCACGCTGGACGACCTGCACCTCGTGGTGAGCCAGTGGAACACCACCACGAACTGGCCGTACCGGTCGATGCAGTTCCGCACCGACGCCACCGCCCTGCTCACCCCCTGACGACCGCGCCGAGGGGTACACCGGAGCAGAACGATCATCTGCGGACCGCTCCGGTGTACCTCTCGATCAGGCGGTGACGACGGCGCCCACCGGCTCGCCGGTCAGGGCCTTCGTCAGCGCGCCGGGGGTGGTGCCGTCGATCACCCGCAGCGACCGGACGTGCTTGGCCCGCTGCAGCGTCTCCAGCGCCTCCCGGTCGATCGGCGCGGTACCGGCCGGATCGGCCAGCAGCGCGGTCGCGGTGGTGTCGGCGGCGGGCACGCCGTCGGCGTCGCGCAGGTAGGTCAGCGATGCCGCGCCCCAGGCGTCGGCGAGCAGCAGCGCACCGGTGTCGGTGCGGTGCGGCGGGATCTTCCCGGCGCGGGCCGGGAACTCGTGTACACCGAACGGCGGGTACCCGTTGGTCACCGCGGCGTTCGACGCCGCCAGGTGCACCGGCAGCTGGTGGGCGACGGTGTCATGGCCCAGATACGCCACACCCCGGTCGGCCAGCAACGCCGCGACCAGGTGCCCGTTCTGCTCCGCCTCGCGCCCCGCGAGCTCGGCCAGCGCCCCGGTCGGCAACCCCAGGTCCAGACCGACGCCGAGCACGTGCCGGGCCCGGATCCCGGCGCCGGTGCAGATCAGCAGCGGGTCGCCGTCGAGCGCGGCGCGGATCTCCTCGACCAGCGGCAACAGCACGTCCCGGCCACGGTCGATGATCGAACGCCCGCCGAGCACGACCACCCGCAGCGCCGGCAGCATCCGGATCACCGGCTGCTGCTGGTCGACCGGGCGGACCTGATCACGGTCGAGCAGGGTCTGACGAGCCAGGGCGGACTCGACGTCCTTCGGGTACGTGCTGCTCATCGCGCACCTCCGGCGGTGATGATCGTGCCGACGTGCTCGCCGGCCAGGGCCCGGGTCAGGTTGCCGGGCACCAGCCCGTTGACGATCTGGATCGACCGGACGTGCCGGGCCCGGCGCAGCAGGTCCAGCACCGGCCGTTCCACGATCAGGTCCGGCAGGTCCCGCTCGATCAGCTCCTCGGCGCTGATCTGCGGGATCAGGGTCGCCGACGGGTCGGTCTTCGGGTTCGCCGTGTACAGGCCGTCCTCGTCCTTGACGAAGATCATGTTCTTGCAGCCGTAGGTCTCGGCGACCAGATAGCAGCCCGCGTCGGTGCGGTAGGGCGGGATGACGCCCTCGTCGGGCAGCGGCTGCCACATCGCGTACGGCGGCATCCCGGCGAAGATCGCCGCACGCGACTCCGACAGATACAGCGGCAACGCCTCGAACCCGCCACCGGAGACGACCGGCACACCGTGCTTGGCCATCAGGTAGCCCAGCATCGTGGCGTTCTGCCCGGCGACGGCATTACCGACCGAGCTGAGTACCCCGGTCGGCAGGCCCAGCTCCGCGGCCAGCGCATAGGCGTGCCGGGCCCGCGTCCCACCACCGGTGCCGATCAGCAGCCGGTGCGCAGCCCGAGCCTCGAGCAGCTCCTCGACCAGCGGGAACACCGCAGCCCGCCCACGGTCGACGAAACTCTGGCCGCCGACCTTCACCACCGACACGTCCGGCAGCACAGGGGTGTCGGGAATCCGCTCGGTGGCCGCCGCGAGCTCCGGGTCGTCCAGCGACCGGGTCAGCAGCAGCGATTCGAGATCGGCCGCGGTCGCGGCGTGCGTCATCGCATCTCCTCGTGTTCGGCGCGCAGACCCGGACGGGCCGTGCGGTCGAGCGCGAACCTAGCGACTGCAGGTCGCCCTGTGTCGGACGGTGCCACGGAACGCACCCAACGGGCTGCGGCGCCGGGTCCGGCCACCGCGCCGTCGGCGCGGACGGTCATGCCGCACCGGTCCGTATCCGCTGATCAGCGCCCCACCTGAGTGATCCATGCCACTCTCTGTGACCCGTTCCGCGCCTCCGCCCCGCTCCGCCGCGGGCCTCCGCAACCGCGGTACGCCACCGCGCCACGGGGGACCGGCGGAGACGGCGCGAACGTGTGGCGGCAGTGGTGCTCAGGCCCCCGCGCCGGACCGCAGCCGGAACGTGCCGGAGCCCGCGTCGAAGACCAGCTCGTCGGTGTCGAACGCCGCACCCACCGCACCGGAGGCAGCGAGCTCGTCCGGCGTGCCGGTGACGATCCCGCCGGCGCCGTCGAGCAGCCACGCCCGGTCGGCGAGCCGCAGCGCCAGCTCCAGGTCGTGCGTGGACAGCAGCACGCAGAGGCCCTGCTCTCGGGCCAGCCGGCGCAGCAGGCCGAGCAGCGCGACCCGGGCGGCGACGTCGAGGAACGCACTCGGCTCGTCGAGCAGCAGCAGCGAGGGCTGCTGGGCCAGTGCCCGCGCGACCATCATCCGCTGCCGCTCGCCGTCGGAGAGCCGCGCGAGCGGGCGCCCGGCCAGCGGCCCGGCCCGGACGGCGTCGATCGCGGTGTCGACGGCGGCATCGTCGGCCGGCCCCAGGACGCCGCCGGTGCCGGTGTGCGGCAACCGCCCCAGCTCGACGACGTCGCGCCCGGTCAGCAGCCCCGGATCCGGCCGGTCGGTGAGCACGACCCCGACCCGGCGGGCCCTGGCCGGGGCACGCAGGGCGAGCAGATCGCCGTCGTCGAGAGCCGCCGATCCGCCCAGCGCGGGCTGCAGCCCGGCGAGGGTGCGCAGCAGCGTGGACTTGCCGGCACCGTTCGGCCCGAGCAGCACGGTCAGCTCGCCGCGGCCGGCGACGGCGTCGATCCCGGACAGCACCGGCGCGGCCCGGCCGCGGCGCAGCGCCCCATCGGCCCGGTACCCCACGGTCAGCCCGGACAGCACCAGCCCGCTCACCACGCGCCCCCGCCCAGGCGCCGGGAGCGCAGCAGCACCGCGATCACCACGGGCGCCCCGACCAGCGAGGTCACCACGTTCAGCGGGATCACCGTGCCGACCCCCGGCGGGTGCGCGGCGATCGCGCAGGCCAGCCCGACCACCGCCCCGGTCAGCGCGGTCGCCGGCACCAGCACCCGGTGCCGTGAGGTCCCGACCGCCATCCGGGCCAGGTGCGGCACCGCGATCCCGAGGAACCCGATCGGCCCGCAGAACGCGGTGACCGTCCCGGCCAGCACGGCGGCGACGATCAGCACCCCCAGCCGCACCCTGGCCACGTCGACCCCGGCGGTGCGCGCGTAGTCGTCGCCGAGCAGCAGCCCGTCCAGCGGCTTGGCCAGCAGCCACACCCCGAGGAGTCCGGCGCCGGCGATCACCCCGAGCACCGGCAGCTCGGCGCGGGCCACCCCGCTCACGCTGCCCAGGCCCCACATCAGGAACTGCTGCGCGGTGTCCGGGTCGGTCCACACCAGCAGCAGGCTGACCACGGCGGTGATCGCCGAGCCGATCATCACGCCGATCACCAGCAGCGCCGTCACCGAGCGCGCGAACCGCGACAGCAGCAGGACCAGCCCGAGCACGAGTGCGGCACCGACCGCGGCCGCGCCGACCATGCCCAGTCGCCCGCCGGGCACCGGTGCCGCGCCGAGGCCGCCGGTCGCGAACGCGGTGGCGCCCGCGGCCGCGCCGAGCGTGGTGATCAGCGCGACACCGAGCCCGGCGCCCGCGCTCACGCCGAGCACGTAGGGCTCGGCCAGCGGGTTGCGGAACAGGGTCTGGGTGAGCAGGCCGGCCGTGCCGAGTGCGGCCCCGGCCAGCGCCGCCGTCACCGCGCGCGGTACCCGCAGGTCGGTGACCAGCAGGTCCAGCCGCGGATCCGGGGAGCCGACGCCGAACAGCGCGGACAGCGTCCGAGCCGGTCCGATGATCACCGAGCCGGTCGACACGGCCAGCGCGAAGAGCAGCACCGCGGCGACGGCGAGCACCCCCAGCACGACCGCGGCGCGGCCGCCCGAGCGCTGCGCGGAGCGATCGGGTGCGGGGACCGGGGACGGCGCGGCGCCGGCCACCGGGTGACGCGGCGCGGCGCCCGTCATCCGGTGGGCACCTGCCGGTAGTAGACGAACTCGTGGCCGGGCATCAGGTCGGGGTGCAGGATCGCGGTCAGGTCGGCGAGGATCTCGTCGGGATGCAGCACGCCCCGCTCGTAGATCTGGTTGCCGCCGGTCGGGCCGAGGAACCGGTCCCTGGTCCAGACCTGCCCGTCCGGCCCGGCGGCGGCGATCGAGGTCAGCCGCGGGTCGGTGGCGGCGATGTCGGCGGTGGTGTTCCACGGACCGTCGGCGAGCCAGATGCGGGCGTCGCCGTCCTCGGCGAGCACCGACTCCAGGGCCTGCGGCAGCCGGCCGGTGGCCCGCTCCCGCTCCCCCGACCAGGACGCGCCGGCGTCCTGGAACAGGATCCCGGCCGTCGAGTCACCGCCGGGGACCGGCCAGCTGCCCTGGTAGGGCTGCCCGGCGACGATCGGCGTCGGCTCGGCGCCGCGGACCCGCCCGGCGAGCTCGGTGTAGCGCTGCTCGATGCCCTCGAACGCGGCGGCCGCCTCGGCGTCGTTTCCGGTCAGCGCGCCCATCACCTTGATCCACTCGGCCTGGCCGAGCGCGCCGGTCTCCAGGTAATCGGCCCAGCCGACGGTCGGGGTCCCGGCCGCGGCGAGTGCCGGCAGGGCCGGATCGTCCTCGCCGCCGGTGAGCAGCACCGGCGGGGACTCGGCGACGACCCGCTCGGCGTCGATCGCGAAGTTCCGCCCGAACTCGACGGCGGCACCGGACTCGACGTGCTCGCGCACCGTCTCGTCGCTGATCAGGTCGAGCGAGCCCACGCCGGTCAGCCGGTCCAGCTCGCCCAGCTCGGTGATCATCGGGAGCTGGGTGGTGGAGTAGGCGAAGATCCCGTCGACCGGGGTCCGCAGCACCGGGGCGTCGGTCAGCTCGGCAGGCAGCGCCGGATCCGCCTGGTCGCAGCCGAGCAGCACCACCGACTGCAGGTCCCCGCCCGGATAGGGCTGGCGGACGGTCAGCACCCGATAGTCGTCACCGCCGACGATCTCGACGTTGGTGGCGTGCGAGAACGAGACGCCGGTGGTGGGGGCCTCCCCGGCTCCCGGGATGCAGCCGGCCGCCCGCTCCGGGGCGACGGTGGGCGCCGAGCACCCGGCGAGCAACAGCAGGGACAGCGATGCGGCGGCGAGCCACCGAAGGCGAATCACCTGAACAGTCTCACATACGTCGGTCAGGCCCCGACCAGACCGGACAGTGCGCCGAGCAGCCGGTCCACGTCGGATTCGTCGGTGTAGCAGGCCAGTCCGATCCGCAGGGCCCCGGTGTCACCCAGGCCGAGCCGGCGCGAGCACTCCAGCGCGTAGAACGACGCGGCGGGTGCCGCGATCCGGCGCTCCGCCAGATACCGGTACACCTGCTGCGGCTCGTGGCCGTCGACGGTGACCAGCAGGGTCGGTGTCCGGGACGCGGCCCGCGAACGCACCGTCACGCCGGGGAGTCCGCTCAGGTGGGACTCGATCCGCTCGCGCAGCCCCAGCTCGTGCACGCCGACCGCCGTCATCGACGCCCGCAGCCGGGCCCGCCGGTCCCCGGTGGCGCCGGTGTCGAGACCGGCCAGGAACTCGACGGCGGCGGTCGTGCCGGCCAGCAGCTCGTAGGGCAGTGTGCCGAGCTCGAACCGCTCCGGGACCGCGTCCGAGGACGGCAGCAGCTTCGCCGGGTGCAGCGACTCCAGCAGCGCCGGATCGGCGGCGAGCGCCCCGCAGTGCGGGCCGAGGAACTTGTAGGGCGAGCAGGCGTAGAAGTCGGCGCCGAGCGCACGCACGTCGACCGGCTCGTGCGCGGTCAGGTGCACGCCGTCGACCATCAGCAGTGCCCCGGCGGCGTGCACGGCGGCGGCGATCGCCGGAATGTCCGGACGGGTGCCGACCAGGTTCGACGCCCCGGTCACCGCGACCAGCCGGGTCCGTTCCGACAGCAGCGGTGCGACGTCGTCCAGCTCGGCGGTGTCCGGGTCGAAGTCCAGCCACCGCACGGTCACCCCCGCCGCCTCGGCGGCGATCACCCACGGCCGGATGTTCGCGTCGTGGTCCAGCCGGGTGACGACGATCTCGTCGCCCGGTTCCCAGGTCGCCGCCAGTGTCCGCGCCAGGTCGAAGGTCAGCGCGGTCATGCTGCGCCCGAACACCACACCGCGCGGATCGGCGCCGAGCAGGTCGCCGATCGCCGCCCGGGCACCGTGCACGATCGCGTCCGCCGCGCGCTCGCCGCTGGTGATCGTGCCACGGTTGGCCAGCGGGGAGGTGAGCGCACCGGCGACCGCGCCGGCCACCGCATCCGGCACCTGGGAGCCGCCGGGCCCGTCGAAGTGCGCGATCCCGGCACGCAGCGACGGGAACCGGCTGCGGATGGCGGCGACGTCGTAGCTCATGGCACCAGACTCGCATCCGGTGATCGAATGGTGATGTGTCGGTGACCCCGTGTGGGTGACCTCCGGGGGATCATGACCCCATGTCCAGGTCCTGGGAGCGGTCGCGCGGACGGCACTCGCCGCGTCGGCGGCGTTCGTTGCACCGCCGGAGCCTCGCGACGCTCACCGCGGCGCTGGTGGTACTCGTGGCGTCGGTCGCGGGTGCCACCGCGGCCGTCGCGGGCGGCGGGATCGGGGAGACGATCGCACGCAACCTCGCCGGGGCGGGCGCCGAGCCACCGCAGCCGCAGGTCCCCGCGTTCGTGACGACCGTGCCCCGGCCGGGGCCCCCGGTCGCGCCCCGCGGGCAGGTACGGGCCGCGGCGAGCGCCGGGCATCTGGAGGGCGTCGCGCTGACCGGCGACGACGGCCCCGTCACCGGCGTCCTCGCACCGGACGGCCGCAGCTGGACCGCCACCGACCCGCTGGAGTTCGGCAGCACCTACCGCTGGTCGGGCACCTGGGTGCTCGACGACGGCACCCGCCGTCCGCTCGCCGAGGACGCGTTCAGCACCGTCGACCCGGACACCGAGATCGAGGGCCGGCTCAACATCCGCGACGGCGCCGAGGTCGGCATCGGCGCCCCGGTCGCGCTGAGCTTCCCGGCGGACCTGTCCGACGAGGCGAAGCAGGCCGTCTCGAAGACCCTGTCGGTCGAGACGTCCACGCCGGTCGAGGGCGCCTGGAAGTGGATGCCCGACGACGCCGACGGCTCCCGGGTGCACTATCGGCCCAAGGAGTACTGGCCGGCCGGCACCCAGGTCCGGGTGCGGGCCGCGCTGCGCGGGCTCGACCTGGGCGACGCCGGCTGGGCGACCGCCGACGTCGACCGCTCCTTCACCATCGGCACCAGCCGGATCGTCAAGGCCGACACCCGCAGCCACCAGATCGCCGTGGTCGAGAACGGCCGCGAGGTCGCCCGCTACGACGCGTCCTACGGGCTGGAGTCCGATCCGAACCGGGTCACCCGCTCCGGCGTGCACGTGGTGATGGCGAAGTCGGAGAAGGTCCTGATGACCAACGAGGCCTACGGCTACGTCGACCAGCCGCAGTACTGGGCGGTCCGGATCTCCAACAACGGAGAGTTCATCCACGCCAATCCGGCGTCGACATACGCGCAGGGCAACCGGAACGTCAGCCACGGCTGCATCAACCTGTCCACCGCGGACGCGAAGGAGTTCTTCGCGATGGTGGCCTTCGGCGACCCGGTGGAGGTCACCGGCAGCTCCGAGCCGCTGACCCCGCGGGACGGCCTCTACTACGACTGGACCGTTCCGTGGGAGGAGTGGACCGCCGGGCCGTGAGGCCGGCCGGCCCCCTCAGGAGCCGATCCGGTGCTCCCGCCCGACCCACGCGGCGTCCCGCAGCACGAACTTCTGGATCTTGCCGGTGGAGGTCTTCGGCAGGTCGGTGAAGGTCACCCGCTTGGGCGCCTTGAACCGGGCCAGCCGGCTGCGGACGTGCTCGACGATCTCCTCCTCGGTCGCCGAGGCGCCCTCCTGCAGGGTCACGTAGGCCGCGGGCACCTCGCCCCAGCGCTCGTCCGGGATCGCGATCACCGCGACCTCCAGCACCGCCGGATGATCGGCGATGGCCTGCTCGACCTCGACGCTGGCGATGTTCTCGCCGCCCGAGATGATCACGTCCTTGGAGCGGTCGCGGAGCTCGACGTAGCCGTCCGGGTGCATCACGCCGATGTCGCCGGTGCGGAACCAGCCGTCCGGCGCGGCGTCCCGGGTGGCCTGCTCGTCGTTCAGGTAGCCAAGCATGACGTTGTTGCCGCGCAACGCGATCTGCCCGGTGGTCGTGCCGTCGGACGGTGCGTCGTCGCCGTCGTCGGTGATCACCCGGACGGCCTGGGAGATCAGGTTCCCGACGCCTTGACGGGCCTTGAGCCGGGCCTGCCGGTCGCCGTCGAGATCGTTCCACTCGGGGCGCCAGTCGCAGATCATCGCCGGGCCGAAGGTCTCGGTCAGCCCGTAGAGGTGGGTGACGTCGAAGCCGAGCTCGGCCATCCGGCGCAGGATCGCCGGGCTGGGCGGCGCGCCGCCGGTCGCGACCCGCACCGGTGTCGGCACCGGACCGGCCTCCGGTGCGTAGGCGATCATCGACAGCACCGTCGGGGCGCCGTTGAGATGTGTGACGCCCTGCTCACGGACCAGCTCCCAGATCCGGGCCGGCTCCACCTTCGGCAGGCAGACGTGGGTCGCGGCGGCCGCCGTCACCGCCCAGGGAAAGCACCAGCCGTTGCAGTGGAACATGGGCAGCGTCCACAGGTGAACCGACGACGGCGTCAGCCCGGTGTGCCCGACCATCGCCAGTGCCTGCAGGTAGGCACCCCGGTGGTGGTACATCACGCCCTTGGGATGCCCGGTCGTGCCGGACGTGTAGTTGATCGACAACAGTGACCGCTCGTCGTCCGGGGTGACGGCGGTGGGCTCGCCCCAGCTGATCAGCCGCTCGTAGTCGTCGCCGACCCGCACGACCTGCGGCGGCTCGTCGAGCCCGGCCAGTGCCTGCTCGACGAGCTCGTCGAACACCGGGTCGTACACCAGAACCGAGGCCCGCGAGTGGCGCAGGATGTAGCCGACCTCGCCCGCCGAGAGCCGGGTGTTCACCGCGACCAGCGGCGCGCCCGACCACGGCACGCCAAAGGTCGCCTCCAGCGCGACGTGCGTGTTCGGTGCCAGCACCGCCACCGGGCGTCCGCCATGGATCGCGGCGAGCCCGCCGGCCAGCGCGCGGCACCGCTCGTGCAGCTGGGCGTAGGTCAGCCGCAGGTCCCCGTCGACGACGGCGACCCGGTCACCGTGCGCGGCCGCAGCCCGGTCCAGGAACGACGTCGGGGTGAGGGGTTCGAACGACAGCCCGGTGAGATCGGCGGGGACACCGGCCGGATGGGGGCCGGCGGCACGGACGGCGCTGTCGCTCATGTCAGCACCATCCCCTCCCCGCAACCGGTGCGCAATCGGCCGGTCGACGCGTCTCCGCCGGCACGAGCGGGCCCTCGTGGCGAGTGGCCCGCCCGCACCGGGAAACGGTCAGGGCCGCTTGGTCACCGACGTGAAGTACGGCGTGCCGTCGACGACCTTGTAGGCGGTGAACACCGCCACCGGCGAGAGGTCGGCGGGATCGGTCACCGTGAAGGAGGCGCCCGGCGCGAGCCGCTGTGCGGTGCTGCCCGCCGGACCGGAGATGCGCGCATCGACCGGATGCGCCCCGACGTTCCGCACGGTCGCGGAGTTGATCCGGCCGTCCCGGTCGGTGTCGGTCACCGAGGTCTCCAGCCGCGGGTTCACCACGCAGGACGCCGCCGCGTAGGAGACCGTGGAGGTCGCGTAGTGGCCCTTTCCGTTCTCCCACTTGTAGGCGGCGATGGACACGGTTCCGGCGGGTACCGCACCCTTCCCCGTCTCGAACCGGTGGTAGAAGGCCTTCCCCGGGGCGATCTTGGAGATCTTGTGGTCACCGAACCGGGTCGTCGCCCGGACGTCGATCGGCGCGGTGTCCCGGTTCAGCACGTACACCGGGACCACCGCGGTCTCGGTGGCGGTGTTGCATTCCGACTTCGCGTTCGCCGCGGTGTTCACCGCGGGCGCCGGCTGGGCGAGGGCCGGGGCCGCGAGCGCCACCGAGCTCGCGACCACGAGGGCCGCCCCGATCACGGCACCGACGACCCGCTTGCTCCTGATGCACTTCATGACTACCTCCGAAAGGCGCACCGCGATGGTGCTTTCGGCAGGTGTATCTCCCCGCAGCGCCCGGATGTGAGGGATGCGGAGGGGCAATACCCAGTTCTTGGGATTCGGCGTCGGGGGCCGGCGGGTGTCAGGGGCGCCGGGGGTCATGGCGGTGCGGTGCTCCCGGACCAGTTCGGTCATGGCGCCGACGAACCGCGCCGCGGCGGCGAGCCGAATCGTGCCCGGTCAGCGGCCGGTCCACCGCGGCGGCCGCTTCTCCAGGAACGCGGCCAC
Organism: Pseudonocardia autotrophica; assembly: GCF_003945385.1. Classification (NCBI taxonomy): domain Bacteria; kingdom Bacillati; phylum Actinomycetota; class Actinomycetes; order Pseudonocardiales; family Pseudonocardiaceae; genus Pseudonocardia; species Pseudonocardia autotrophica. Next base: position 3,125,485 of record NZ_AP018920.1, on the reverse strand, counting down.
CCCCTCGACCCGGTCCGCGGACCGCTCGATCGCGGCCGTCGCCACCTCGGTCGCCGCCCAGCCACGATCGTCCGGCTCGGACACCACCCGCTCCAGCGCCCGCAGCGTCACCGAGACCGCGAGCGGCGAGTTCGCACAGACCTGACGGGCCAGCTCCAGCGCCGCGGCCTCCGCCGCGCCGGGCTCGACGAGCTCGTTGACCAGGCCCAGGGAGTACGCGCGCTGCGCGTCGATCGGGCGTCCGGTGATCAGCAGCTGCTTGGCGACGTTCAGCGGCAGCGGGCGCGGCGTCCGGAACAGCGCGCCGCAGTTCGCGACCAGCCCGCGGGCGACCTCGGGCAGCGCGAACCGCGCACCGGTGCCCGCCACGACCATGTCGCAGGCCAGCACGATCTCGAATCCGCCGCCGTAGGCGACGCCCTCGACCGCGGCGATCAGCGGCCGCCGCCGGTCCCGCCGGACGACGCCGTAGTTCCCGCCGCGCGGCGTCGGCCCGCCCGATCCCGCGGCCAGGTCGGTCCCGGCGCTGAACGCCGTCGCGTCCCCGGCGAGCACCCCGCACCAGAGGTCCGGGTCGTCGTCGAGCTCGTTGAGCGCGTCGTCGAGTGCCGTCGTCATCGCCGCGTCCACCGCGTTGCGCTTACCCGTCCGCATCATCCGGATCAGCAGCACGTGCCCGTGCCGCTCCGTCTGCACCCGCGGTTCCGTCACGTCCGTCACGCCCGCAGCGTAGGCATGCGCCGGCTCCGGGCGTTCCCTCCGCGGTGTTCGTACTGTGGTGATCGTGTCCCGCTTCTCCCGCGCCGCAGGCGTCACCGCACTCACCGCGCCACTGCTGGGCCTGACCGGCCTGGCCCTGCACGTGCGCCGGAACATGGGAGCGTCCCGCGCGCAGCTGCGCCGCGTCACCGGCCGCTCCCCGAACGCCGTCGACGGGATCTTCGCCAACACCGAGCCCGGCCTGCCGCGGGCGAAGGCCTCGGCCCGGATGCTGCTCAACATGCTGCGGAGCCGCACCACCGAGGGCGTCCCGGCGGGGCCGGTCCCGCTGGCACCGCTGGATCAGGTCGCCGAGCCGTCCGGGCTCGCGGTGACCTGGCTGGGGCATGCCTGCGTGCTGCTCGAGATCGACGGGATGCGGGTGCTCGTCGATCCGGTGTGGTCGGAGTACGCCACCCCGGTCCCCCGCTTCGGCCCGCGCCGGCTGCACCCGCCGGTCGCCCCGCTGTCCGCGCTCGGCGAGATCGACATGGTGCTGCTCACCCACGACCACTACGACCACCTGGACCGGCCGACGGTGCTCCGGCTCGCCCGCGACACCCGCGCGGTGTTCGTCGGGCCACTCGGTGTCGGGGCGCACCTGCGCGCCTGGGGCATCGCCGGGCACCGGGTCGTCGAGCGGGACTGGGACGACGTGGTGCAGGTGGCCGGGCTGACCCTCACCTGCCTGGAGACCCGGCACTTCTCCGGGCGCGGGATCCGCCGCAACACCACCCTGTGGGCCGCCTGGAAGGTCGCGGGGCCACGGCACTGCGTCTATCTCGGCGGCGACACCGGGCCGAGCCGGGTACATGCCCGGACCGGGGCCGAGCACGGCCCGTTCGATCTCACCGTGCTGCCGATCGGCGCCTACGCCGATCTCTGGCCGGACGTGCACGCCGATCCGGAGCAGGCCGTTGCCGCACATCGCGATCTGCGCGGACAGGTGCTGTTGCCGATCCACTGGGCGACCTTCAACCTCGGCTTCCACCCGTGGGACGAGCCGGCCGAACGGGCCCGCAAGGCCGCAGCCGCACAGGACGTCCTGCTGGCGCTGCCGCAGCCCGGCCGGCGGATCGACCTGGACGTGGCGCCCGGCACACTTCGCGACACCGTCCCGACCGAACCGTGGTGGCCGACACCACGCTGATCGGACACGCCGGACGCCTCCACCTTTCCGCCGATTCCGCCTCCCCCGGACGTCGTATCCACAGTTCGCCCGGTAACAACTCCGGCGCTTTTCCGCGAGGGGTTCGACACGGCACATCGGCATCCCCTACTGTTCTACTCGGAAAACGCTTCACCGCGGTTCCGGGGGTCCCGGGCGGGATACCGACTCGAACCAGCGGTGGCGATTCATCCGCTCGGATGCCCGAGATTCCCCCGGAAGGAATGACGACGTGGCGCAGCAGACGACGATCACGCTGATCGATGACCTCGACGGCTCAGAGGCCGACGAGCAGGTGGAGTTCGCCGTCGACGGCCGCGCCTTCGAGATCGACCTGTCCGCCGCGAATGCCGAGCGACTGCGCGAATCGCTTGCACCCTTCGTCGCCGCCGCCCGCCGCGCGGGCGGTCGCCGGGGGTCGGCACCGGCGGCGGCCTCGTCGAACGGATCCAGCGCATCCGAACGGGCCGCAAACCGGGCCGTCCGTGAATGGGCGATCGCCCAGGGGATGAAGATCTCGGAGCGCGGGCGTATCCCGTCGTCGGTTCTGCAGGCTTATCAGAACGCGCACTGATCGGGCCCGCCGGCCCGGTGGCGCGCTGCGCCACCGAATCGGCGCGTGCCGCCCCGGGGACGGCCGGATGGCAGGATCGGCGCCGGAGAGTCCGTGCGACACCGCACGACCGACGACGAGAGGCCCTGATGTTCCCTGGCACGCACGCCGCGACCACTCCCGACAAGCCGGCTGTGATCATGGGTGGCTCGGGCGAGACGCTGACCTTCCGTGAGCTGGAAGAGGGTTCGGCACGCCTGGCGAACTACTTCCGGGCCGCCGGGCTGCGCGAGGGCGACGTCGTCGCGCTGGTCTCCGACAACACCCCGCGCGTCTACGAGGTCTACTGGGCCGCACAGCGGTCCGGGCTCTACGTGACCGCGGTGAACCATCACCTGTCCGCGCCCGAGACCGCATACATCGTCCGGGACTGCGGGGCGAAGGCGCTGGTCGTCTCGGCCGGGGTGGCCGGGCTGGCCGCCGCGGTCGAGGAGCACGTGGAGGTGCCGGTCCGGCTCGCGTTCGGCGGCGAGATCCCGGGTGCGGCCGGTTACGCCGACTACGACTCCGAGCTGGCCGGTGTGTCGGCGGAGCCGCCGGCCGAGCAGCCGCGCGGCGCCGACATGCTGTATTCCTCCGGCACCACCGGGCGGCCGAAGGGCATCAAGCCCGCGCTGCCCGGGCGCCGGGTCGACGAGCCCGGCGACACCTATCAGGCGCTGTTCGGGCCGATGTACGGGTTCGACACCGACACCGTCTACCTGTCCCCCGCGCCGCTGTATCACGCGGCGCCGCTGCGGTTCTCGGCCACCGTGCAGGCGCTGGGCGGGACCGTCGTGGTGATGGAACGCTTCGATCCCGAGCAGGCGCTCAGGCTGATCGAGCGGCATTCGGTGACCCACTCGCAGTGGGTCCCGACGATGTTCGTGCGGATGCTGAAGCTGTCCGAGAAGGTCCGGTCGGCGCACGATCTGTCCTCGCTGCGGGTGGCCATCCACGCCGCCGCGCCGTGCCCGGTCGAGGTCAAGCAGGCGATGATCGACTGGTGGGGCCCGGTGCTGCACGAGTACTACGCCGCGACCGAGGCGATCGGCATCACGTTCATCGACTCGGCGCAGTGGCTCGATCGGCCGGGGTCGGTCGGCCGGGCCGGTCTGGGCACGATCCGGGTCTGTGACGACGAGGGCACCGAGCTCGGGGCGGGCGAGGTCGGCACGGTCTACTTCGAGCGGGAGACCCGGCCGTTCGAGTACCACAACGACCCGGGCCGGACGCTCGCCGCGCAGCATCCCGACCGCGAGAACTGGACCACGACCGGCGACCTGGGCTTCCTCGACGACGACGGGTTCCTGTTCCTCACCGACCGCAAGGCGTTCACGATCATCTCGGGTGGGGTGAACATCTACCCGCAGGAGGTCGAGGACGCCCTCGCCCTGCACCCGAAGGTGCTCGACGTCGCGGTGATCGGCGTGCCGGACGAGGAGATGGGCGAGCAGGTCAAGGCCGTCGTGCAGGCGATGGACGGGATCGCGACCGGCCCGGAGCTGGAGCGTGAGCTGATCGAGTTCGTGCGCGGGCGGATCGCCCACTACAAGGCACCGGCGTCGGTGGACTTCACCGACTTCCTGCCGCGCACGCCCACCGGCAAGCTGGTCAAGCGGGAGCTGCGCGACCGCTACGTCTGAGTCCCGGGCGGCCGGCGCCGCGCGTAACGGGCGCGGGCCAGCGCCGCCCCGATCCCCAGCGGCACCGACACCACCAGCGCGGCGAGGAACAGCGCGGGGAACCGGCCGGTGTCGGCGAGCGGGGCGCCCAGCGCGGTGCCTGCCGAGCTGCCCAGGAACAGGGCGGTGGCGAACAGCGCGACGGCGGTCGCCCGCGCCTGCGGGACGACATCGGTCGCCCACGTCTGCAGGGTGGAGTGCAGGAACGCCCAGCTGCCACCGAGCAGCAGCCCGGCGAGGGCGATCGTCACCGGGTGCACGACGACGATCGGACCGATCCAGGCCGCCGCCAGGAACACACCGCCGATCCCGGCCAGCCCCGGGGCGGGGACCCGGCCGACCAGCCGGCGCACCACCCGGGAGAAGACCAGCGCACCCACTCCGTAGCCACCGGCCGCGATCCCGGCGAGCGCGGCCGTGCTGCCGCCCGCCTGCAGTGCGGGCGCCAGGTAGGTGAGCACGCCCAGCACGACGGCTCCCTCGACGAACGCGAGCGCCAGCACCACCCGTGCCCATCCGGTGCCGAGCACCGTGCCCACCGGCCGCAGGATCGACCACCAGCGCCGGGGCCCGTCGGGTGCCGTGGCGCCGGCGGCCGGTTCGGCCGGGACCGGCTCGGGCAGCGCACGGAGCGCGACCAGCAGGATGCCGGCGGCCGCCGCGGTCGTCGCGAACACCGCACGCCAGCCGGCCAGGTCGGCGAGCAGGCCGGCGCCTGCGGTGGCCAGCGCCGTCCCGACCGCGGTCGCGGCGAGCAGGTCGGACAGCGGGCGCTGCCGGACGGCGGCCGGCCAGGAGTCGCCGACGTAGACCAGGGTGGCCGGGATCAGCGCTGCGGTGCACGCACCGGTGAGGGTCCGGGCCCCGATCAGCACGGGCAGCGTCGGCGCGAGCACCGAGGCGAGCCCGCCGAGCACCGCGCCGATCAGTGCGATCCGCATCACCCGGACCCGCCCGATCCGGTCGGACAGCACTCCCCACACCACCTGCATCAGGCCGTAGGCGAGGAAGTACCCGCCCGCGGCGCCGGCGGTCGCGGCCAGCGGGACGCCGAACGACATCGCGATCGGCACCAGTAGCGGAGCGATCGCGAACCGGTCGCAGGTGCTGGTCAGGGCCGCGAGCTGCAGCAGCCGCAATCTCCGGGGCCCGTCGGCGACGGCGTCGGCGGATGGGGTGGTCACCACTGCACCCTCCCCCGGGCCCGCGGCGCGCGCTGAACCGGGCCGGGGCGGCCGTGCGCAACGGCCTGCCGCGCAACTAATGAATGTCGTTACCATTAGACTCATGGCCGATCCACGCGTCCCCGTCACGATCCTGTCCGGCTTCCTCGGCGCCGGGAAGACGACTCTGCTCGATCACCTGCTGGCCAACCGGGACGGCAGGCGGATCGCCGTCGTCGTCAACGACATGAGCGAGGTCAACATCGACGCCGCGCTCGTCGCCGGTCAGGGCACCCTGCACCGCACCGAGGAACGCCTCGTCGAGCTCACCAACGGCTGCATCTGCTGCACCCTGCGCGAGGACCTGCTGAGCACGGTCGGCGAACTGGCCGCCGAGAGCCGCTACGACCACATCGTCGTCGAGTCGACCGGGATCTCCGAGCCGATGCCGGTCGCGGCGACCTTCGAGTGGGAGTTCGACGACGGCACCGCGCTGTCCGACGTCGCCCGCCTGGACACGATGATCACAGTGGTCGACGCCGCGACCTTCGAGAGTCACCTCACCAGCGAGGACTCGCTGCTCGACCGCGGTCTGCAGGCTGCTGAGGGCGACGAGCGGACGCTCTCGGACCTGCTCGCCGACCAGGTCGAGTTCGCCGACCTGCTGGTGCTCAACAAGACCGATCTGGCGCCACCGCACCGGATCGGCCGGATCGAGACCCTGCTGCGCCGGATGAACCCGGGCGCCCGGATCGTGCGCGCGGTGCGCGGTGACGTGTCCGTCGCCGCGCTGCTCGACACGCACCGCTACGACCCGGGCGCCGCCGCTCGCACCCCGGGCTGGGCCCAGGAGCTCGCCGGGTCGCACACCCCGGAGACCGAGGAGTACGGCATCGCGTCGGTGACCTGGCGGGCCGGCCGCCCGTTCCACCCGGCCCGGCTGCTGGACGCGCTCGGTGACTGGCCCGGCCTGCTGCGCAGCAAGGGCTTCTGCTGGATCGCGACCCGGCCGGACGTCGCCGGTCTGTGGTCGCAGGCCGGACCCAACATGGCACTCGATCCGTCCGCCCCGTGGTCGTCGTTCGACGGGCCCCGCGGGCAGGAGCTCGTGTTCATCGGCCTGGGCCTGACCCGCGCCGATGTCACCGGTCGGCTCGATCCGGCGCTGCTCACCGACGACGAGCTGCTGGCCGGGCCACCGGCCTGGCGGGAGATGCCCGATCCGTTGCCCGAATGGGACCTCACGGCGCTGCACGCACACCCGGAGTAGCGTCGCGCCCCGTGCCCGACCTGACCCCGGACGAGTTCCGCGCCCTCGGCCATCTGTTCGTCGACGCGGTGGCCGACTCCCGGGCCCGGATCGAGCGGCATCCGGTGCGCGACGTCGTGTCGCCCGGCACCGTCCGGGCCCGGTTCCCGCGCGAGGCGGCCGAGGGCCCCACCCCGCTGGCCGGGTTCCCCTCGCTGGTCGAGTCGATCACCGGGGACGCCGACACCCGCTGGCAGCACCCCGGCTTCCACGCCTACTTCCCGGCCAACGCCTCGCTGACCTCGCTGCTCGGTGAGCTGCTCAGCGGCGCGGCGGGCGTGCAGGGAATGCTCTGGTCGACCTCGCCCGCCTGCACCGAGGTGGAGCAGGCGATCACCGACCAGCTCGCCAGGGCACTCGGGCTGCCCGAGAGCTTCACCCACGACGGCGGGGGCGGCGGCTCGATCCAGGACTCCGCGTCGTCGGCGGCGCTGGTCGCGCTCACCGCCGCCCTGCACCGCGCCGCACCCGATCCGGAGTCGGGCTGGCGGGCCCGCGGGGCGACCGGCCGGGAACGTGTCTACGTCTCCCCCGAGACGCACTCCTCGCTGGCGAAGGCGGTCCGGGTGGCCGGCCTCGGCGCGATCGGGCTGCGCACCGTGCCGTGCACACCCGGCACAGCGTCGATGGATCCGGCCGCGCTGGCCGATGCGGTCCGGGCCGACACCGGCGAGGGCCTGGTGCCGGTGCTGGTGTGCGCGACCGTCGGCACCACCTCGACCGGCGCCACCGATCCGGTCGCCGAGATCGTGACGGTCGCCACCCGGCACGGCGCATGGGTGCACGTGGACGCCGCCTGGGCCGGCGTCGCGGCGTTGTGCCCCGAGCACCGCTGGGTGCTCGACGGCGTCGCCGGGGTCGATTCCTTCTGCACCGACGCGCACAAGTGGCTGCTGACCGCGTTCGACGCGTCGCTGCTCTGGGTGCGCGACGCCGGTGCGCTGCCGGCCGCGCTGTCGATCACCCCCGCCTACCTGCGGGACCCCGCGTCGGACTCCGGTGCGGTGGTCGACTTCCGCGACTGGCAGATCCCGCTGGGACGCCGGTTCCGCGCCCTCAAGCTCTGGGCGGTGCTGCACGGCCAGGGACTGACCGGGCTGCGCGAGCACCTGCGCGGGCACATCGCGCTGGCCGAGGAGCTCGCCCGGCGGATCCGCGGGCACGACGGCCTGGAGCTGGCCGGTGAGCCGGTGCTCTCGCTGGTCTGCCTGCGGGTGACCGGCGACCGGGACGGTTCCGCGACCGCGGCGCTGCTCGGCCGGGTGAACGCCGACGGCCGGGTGTTCCTCTCCGGCACCGAGATCGACGGCCGGCAGGTGATCCGGGTGGCCTTCGGGGCCGTCGGCACCACCCGGGAGCACCTCGACGTGCTCTGGGAGATCCTCGCCGGCGGCAGATGACCTCCCGGTAACCGGGTCGCCGGACAGGTAAGGTTACCCTCTGCGAGTGATCGGGTCCGTGCAACAGTCCGCGCTCGGACAGGTCTCCGGGAACGACGTCATCCGCGGTTCGCTCCGGGCGTACCGCGGCAGGATAAGCGCAGCCGGAGCACTGTTCTGCACCCACCAGATCGGTGAAGCACTGGTCCCGCTGCTGGTCGGGGTGATCATCGACCGGGCGGTCGCGACCGGCGATCCGGTGGCGCTGGCCGGCTGGCTCGCGGTGCTGGCGCTGGACTTCCTGATGCTCTCGTTCTCCTACCGGTTCGGCGCACGGCAGGCCTGGCACGCCGACGCCTGGGCGGACGCCCGGCTGCGCAGGCTGGTCGCCGGCCGGCTGCTGCATCCCCGCGGCGGCGGCGAGACCGGCCGGTTGCCCGGAGAGCTGACCGGGATCGCCGTCTCGGACAGCAAGCGGGTCGCCGAGCTGAACACCGCGCTCCCGTTCGGGCTCGCCGCGATCGCCGCGGTGGCCGTCGCCGCGGTCGCGCTGCTGACCATCGATCTCTCGCTCGGGCTGCTGATCCTGCTCGGCACCCCACCGCTGCTCTGGCTGGTGCAGCTGGTCGTCCGGCCGCTGGAGCGGCGTTCCGGGCCGGAGCAGGAGCGGGCCGCCCGGGCCGCCGGGACCGCCGCCGATCTCGTGTCGGGTCTGCGCGTGCTCACCGGCATCGGGGCCCGCCCGGCCGCCGTGCGGCGCTACCGGGCTTCCAGCCAGGATGCGCTCGCCGCGACCCTGCGGGCGACCCGCGCCGAGGCCGGGTTCCTGGGTGCGGTCCAGCTGACGAACGGCCTGTTCCTCGCGGTGATCGCCCTTGTCGGCGGGCTCGCGGCGCTGAACGGCTCGATCACCGTCGGCCAGCTCGTCTCCGCCGTGGGGCTGGCTCAGTTCCTGGTGGGGCCGCTGCAGATGTTCGGCTTCGTCAGTGCGCGATTGGCCCAGGCACGCGCGTCCGCCGCCCGGATCGCGGCCGTGCTGTCCGCGCCCGCCGTCGTCGGCGAACCCGCCGCGCAGCTGCCGGAACCGGCGCCGGATGCCGGCCCCGGCGTGCTCTCGCTGCGCGGGATCCGGTTCGCGGACAGCGCCGGTCACCACGGCGCCGGCCACAGCGGCACCGGCCACGACGGCAGCACCGACGGCGAGCTCGATACCGGCAGCGGCACTGTGCGCGACACCGGCAGCGGCGCTGTGGGCGACAACGCCGGTGGGATCGACCTGGACGTGCATCCGGGGGCGCCGGCGGCACTGGTCGCGGCCGACCCGGAGGACGCGGCGAAGCTGCTCGGCGCACTCGCCCGCGAGGCCGAACCAGCGGCGGGCCGGATCACCCTGGACGGTGTCCCGCTCGACGCCTGGCCGGCCGAGATCGCCCGTGGTGCGGTGCTGGTCGCCGCGCACGACGCTCATCTGTTCGCCGGGTCGCTGCACGAGAACGTGATCGCCGGCGCGCCGGACGGTATCGATCCGCAGCCGGCGATGACCGCGGCCGCCGCCGACCAGGTCGCCGCCACCCTGCCCGCCGGCGCCGACACCGACGTCAGCGCCCGCGGCCGCTCACTCTCCGGCGGGCAACGACAACGGATCGCACTCGCCCGGGCACTCGCCGCGGACGCGCCGGTGCTGGTCCTGCACGACCCGACGACGGCGGTCGACGCGGTCACCGAGACCCGGGTCGCCGAGGGGCTCGCCGCGCACCGCGCCGGACGCAGCACGCTGCTGGTCACCACCAGCCCGGCGCTGCTGGCCTGCGCCGGCACCGTCACGTTCCTGGTCGACGGCCGGGTTCGGGCACGCGGCACGCACGCCGAGCTGATGGCCGACGCCGACTACCGAGCGGTGGTGACGGCATGAGCCAGGTGCTGCTGCCGATCGCGTCCGGCCCCCGGATCCGCGCGGTCCTCGCCGAACTGGGCCGGCCGCACCGCGGCACCGCGATCGTCGCGCTGGGTGTGCTCGTCGCCGGGGCCGCGGCGAGCCTGCTCGCCGCACCGCTGCTCGGCAACATCGTCGACCGGGTCGCCGGCACGGACGGCGCCGGCGGTACGGCCACGATCCTGCCGCCCGTCCTCGGGCTGGCCGCGATCGCCGTGGTCCAGGGCCTCCTGGCCGCCCTCGGGGTCGCGCTGGCCGCCCGGCTCTGCGAGACGCTGCTCGCCGGACTGCGGGAACGGTTCGTCGACCGTGCCCTGCACCTGCCGCAGGCCCGGGTGGAGTCGGCCGGCGCGGGCGACCTGACCTCCCGGGTGACCGACGACGTGCAGGTGGTCGGCGAGGCCGTCCGCGAGGCGGTCCCGGAGCTGGCCCGCGCCGCACTGCTCGTCGGGCTCACGCTGGTCGCGCTCAGCGTCCTGGACTGGCGGTTCCTGCTGGCGGCGCTGCTCGCGGTGCCCGTGCAGGTGTGGACCGCGCGATCGTTCCTGGGCCGCTCGACGCCGGTCTACACCGCACAGCGGATCGCCGGCGGCGCCCAGCAGCAGATGCTGCTCGACACCGCGGCCGGGCTCCCCACGGTGCGGGCTTTCCGGCTGCACGAGCGGCACGCCGGAGGCATCGCCGAGCGGGCCGCCGAGGTGGCCCGGCTGGTGGTCACCGTCGTCCGGATGCACACGAAGCTGTTCGCCCGCCTCAACCTGGCCGAGTACATCGGGCTCGCCGCGGTGCTCGTCACCGGGTTCTGGCTGGTCTCGACGGGCACCGCGACGATCGGGACGGCCAGCGCCGCGGCGCTGTACTTCGTCAACCTGTTCACCCCGATCAACATCGTGCTGTTCCAGCTGGACGCGGCGCAGACCGCGGTGGCCGGGCTGCGCCGGATCGTCGGCGTCGCCGACCTGGAGCGGCCCGCCGATCCCCCGGCGCCGGCCGTCCCGGACGGCGCCGGGCTGCGGGTCCGCGGCCTGACCCATCACTACGTCGACGGCCATCCGGTGCTCTCCGGCGTCGATCTCGACGTCGCGCCCGGCGAGCGGGTGGCGCTGGTCGGTGCCAGCGGCGCAGGCAAGTCGACACTGGCCGGGATCGTCGCCGGGGTGCACACCCCCGCCGCGGGCACGGTCGAGATCGGCGGGGCCCGGCTCGCCGACATCGCGGCGGACCGGCGGCGGGACGCCGTGGTGCTGGTCACCCAGGAGTCGCACGTCTTCGCCGGAACCCTCGCCGACGACCTGCGGCTCGTCCGGCCGGACGCCGAGGTGGCCGAGCTGCTCGACGCGCTCGACCGGGTCGGTGCCGGCAGCTGGGCGCGTGCGCTGCCCGACGGTATGGACACCGTCGTCGGCGACGGTGGGCACCGGCTCCCGGTGGTCGCCGCGCAGCAGCTGGCGCTGGCCCGTGTCGTGCTCGCCGATCCGCGCCTGCTGGTTCTCGACGAGGCAACCGCCGAGGCGGGCAGCGCGGGTGCACGGGTGCTCGAGGAGTCCGCCGAGGCGGCGCTGGCCGGCCGGACCGGGCTGGTCGTCGCGCACCGGCTGAGCCAGGCCGCGGCGGCGGACCGGGTCGTCGTGCTCGACGACGGCCGGGTCGTCGAGCAGGGCCCGCACGACGAGCTGGTCGCCGCAGGTGGCCGGTACGCCCGGCTGTGGGAGGCCTGGTCCGGCGCCCGCGACCGGGACGACAGCACCGGCGGATGAACCACCCCCAGATCTGATCCGCACCGGGCGGATCTTCCGAAAGGACCCGTAATGCCCCGTTCACTGCTCCGCACGACCGCCGCCTGTGCGGTCCTGCTGCTCACCGTCGCGGGCTGTTCCTCAGGTGCGCAGGAGCAGCCCGCCGAGGGTGACGCCACCGCGTCCGGGCAGTTCCCCGTGACGCTGGAGCACGCCTTCGGCTCCACGACCGTCCCCGAGCAGCCCCAGCGGGTGGTCACCGTCGGCTTCAACGACGCCGACTTCGCACTCGCCGTCGGCGTACAGCCGGTCGGGGTCCGCGAGAACCTCGGCGCCTACGACTACGAGCAGCGCCCGTGGGCCCAGGAGGCGCTGTCCCGCGGGCCGGCCCCGCAGCTGCTCACCGGCACCGAGATCCCGATCGAGCAGGTCGCCGCGCTGCAGCCCGATCTGATCCTCGGCGTCTACTCGTTCATGAACAAGGCCACCTACGACGCCCTCTCACAGATCGCACCGACCGTCGCCCAGGCCACCGAGGACGGCACGAACCCCGCCTCCTGGGACGAGCAGACCCGGATCACCGGGCAGGCCACCGGCCGTACCGCCGAGGCCGAGCAGGTGATCGCCGACACCCAGGCGACGTTCGACGAGGCGCGCCGGACCCATCCCGAGTTCGACGGGAAGACTCTCAAGCTGGGCTTCTACATCCAGGGAACGCCCTACGACATGGGTACCGACGATCTGCGCGCCCAGCTGTTCGGGGGCCTGGGGTTCGAGGTCCGGCCCGACTCGCAGCCGCTGTCCCTCGAGGAGCAGGGCAGGCTCGACGCCGACGTGCTCACCGTGCTGGGCCGCCCGCGCGCCGAGGCCGAGGCCGATCCGGTGTTCCGCGCGGTCCCGGCCGTCGAGCAGGGCCGGGTGGTGTACCTCGGGGCGTTCGAGACCGAGTTCGCCGCGGCGCTGGGCTACTCCAGCCCGCTGTCGCTGCCCTACGCCGTCGACGACGTCGCGCCGAAGCTGGCCGAGGCGATCGCGGGCAACGCGCCCGGCAACTGATCCGCCGTTCCGCTCGCGCCCGGCCGCCCACTCGGCCGGGCGCGGCGGTCCAGCGCGGCGGTCCAGCGCGCGGTGACGGCGGGCCGGGTCTCCGAGGTCGGTTGCCGTGGCCGGTTGCCGTTCGCCGTGGCCGGTGTGGTCAGTGGCCGGTTCGCCGGTCGCCGGTGTCCGACAGCCCCGCTACACCGCCGAAGCGTGGGTGGCTCGGGCCGCCCGGGAGCGTGCCACCAGCGCAGCGGTCCCCCCGAGCACCAGCACCAGCGCCAGCACACCGCTCAGCGGCAGCAGCATGGCCACCAGCGTCCAGGCCGTCGCGCTCGGCGGCCCGGCGAGCAGCGACAGCGCGGGCAGCAGCAGGCGCCCGGCGAGCCGCTCGGCCCGCCGTCGGGCGCGCAGGACCGCCGTGCCCAGCAGCACCGCCGCCAGGACCGTCAGCCCGAGCAGCGCCAGGTTCAGCGTCCGGTACGGGTCGTCCACCGGCACCCCGGGCGCACCGTCGGCGCGCGCCACGAGATCCGCCGCCAGTGCGCCCGGGTTCCCGCCGGACACATCGGTGAGCACGAACGCAGCGGACCCGGCCGAGGACATCTCGATCCCGCTCGCGTACGTCGCGAGCGCGCCGCCGTGCAGTACCCGGGTGCGGCCGTCGTCGGCGGTTCGCACCGACCAGCCCAGTCCGTAGCGGCCGTCCGTTCCCGGTGCGGGGGTCTGCGACTCCCGCAGCGCCGCGGCGGACAACAGCCGGGTGCCGTCCCTGGTCGTACCGTCGCCGAGCTGGAACCGCGTCCAGCGGGTCAGGTCCGCCGCCGTGGTGACGACGCCGCCGTCCCCGGCGCAGAACGACGGGATCTCGGGGACCGCCACCTGCACCCCGAGCGCGCCGATGTGCCCGCGGGCCAGGCCGGGGACCTCGGCGTCGCACCGGTCGGTCGCCACGGTCGAGGTCATCCCGAGCGGTGCCAGCACCGCCTCGCGCAGGTGCTCGCCGAACGGCGCTCCGGTGACGACCTCGACCAGGCGGGCCGCCACCACGTAGTTCGCGTTCAGGTACTGGTGCTCGGTGCCGGGATCGGCGGCCAGCGGAACCTGCGCCAACCGCTCGACCAGCGCGGCCGCCGAGGCGGCCGGCGGCAACGCGAACTCGTCGACGTCCTGGTTGGACAGTCCCGAGGTGTGCGCGAGCAGGTGGCGGACGGTGATGTCCCCCGCCCGCGGGTCCGCGACGGTGAACCCGGGCAGCGCCGCGGCGACCGGCTGGTCCAGGTCGATCCGACCGGCCTCGGCGAGCTGCAGTACCGCCACCGCGGTGAAGGCCTTGCTCATCGACGCGATCCGGAACGAGGTGTCCGCGGTGACCGGTGTGCCGTCCGAGGTCGTCCCGTGCGGCACCGTGGTGACGGCACCGTCGCGGTCGAGCACGACGGCGACCGTCGCGGGCACCGCGAACCGCTGGGCGTAGGCCTGCACCGAGACCCGGGGGTCCGCGTCCGCCGGTGCCGCCGCGGCCACACCCGGCAGGACACCGGGGGCCGCGCACAGGATCAGCAGGACCGCCGCTGCTCGGAGCAGGCGGACGGGGCGGCTCGGGGTCGTCATCGGTCTCCTCGGTGGGGCGGGGCGTGGTCCGGAACCACCCTCGCCGCGGGGGCACCACCCGGGGTATCGGGGTCGTCCCGGAGGAGCCCCTGAGGCGACCCCGGGCGAGCGGACGACCGCACACGGTCATGCGTCCGGCTCTCGCTGCACAATGCGTCCCATTCGTTACCCGAATCGGATGCCAGACACCTTTCGGCATGAATAGGGTCGGTCCGTTTGTCCAACCGAGGAGGTTCGACCCGATGAGCGACAGCCCGTCCGTCGAGACGGAGTCAGGATCCGGTGCCGCACGCCCGGACGAGCCGAGCGTCCGGCTCAACAAGCCGGTCTTCTACGGCTCCGCGATCGGCGTGCTCGTCGTCGCGCTGTGGGCGATCCTGTTGCCGGACAATGCGGACTACGTCATCGGTGCGCTGGTCGGGGTGATCGCGACCAGCTTCGGCTGGTTCTACATCCTGGTCGCCTCCGTCGTGCTCCTGTTCGTGCTGTTCCTCGCGCTGTCCCCGTACGGCTCGATCAGGTTGGGCCCGGACCATTCGAAACCGGACTATTCGAACCTCTCCTGGGCGGCGATGCTGTTCGCCGCCGGGATCGGCACCGACCTGATGTTCTTCTCGGTCGCCGAGCCGATCAGCCAGTTCACCATGCCGCCGGTCGGTGACCCGGAGACGATCGCCGCCGCCCGCGAGGCGACCGTGTGGACGCTGTTCCACTACGGCCTCACCGGCTGGGGCATGTACGCGCTGATGGGCATCGCCCTGGCCTACTTCGCCTACCGGCGCGAGTTGCCGCTGTCGATCCGCTCGGCGCTCTACCCGCTGATCGGCAAGCGCGTCTTCGGCCGGGTCGGGCACGCGGTGGACCTGGCGGCCGTGCTCGGCACGATCTTCGGGATCGCCACGTCGCTGGGCATCGCCGTGGTCCTGCTCAACGTCGGCCTGGACGTCATGTTCGGTGTCCCGCAGGGCCTCGGCGCGCAGGTCGCACTGGTCGCGGTGGCCGTGGTGATCTCGACGATCTCCGCGGTCTCCGGTGTCGACCGGGGCATCAAGCGGCTCTCCGAGCTGAACGTGGCGGCCGCGCTGCTGCTCGCCCTGTTCATCCTGGTCACCGGGAACACGTCGTTCCTGCTCAACGGGCTCGTGACGAACCTGGGCGACTACCTGTCCAGCTTCCCGCGGCTGACCATGGAGACCTTCGCGTTCGAGCAGGCGAACCCGGACGTCGCCGAGTGGCTGAACCTGTGGACGCTGTTCTTCTGGGCGTGGTGGATCGCCTGGGCGTCGTTCGTCGGGCTGTTCCTGGCCCGCATCTCGCGCGGCCGGACGATCCGCCAGTTCGTCGTCGGCACTCTGGTGATCCCGTTCTTCTACATCCTGTTCTGGATCTCGATCTTCGGCAACGCCGCCCTGGAGAGCGTCCGGGGCGGCAACACCGAGCTCGCCGACGCAGCGGTGAACGCCCCCGAGACCGGCTTCTACATGCTGCTCGAGCAGTACCCGTGGTTCCCGTTCCTGGCCGGGCTGGCGACGCTGACCGGGCTGCTGTTCTACGTGACCTCGGCCGACTCCGGTGCGCTGGTCATGGCCAACCTGACCTCGTACCGCAAGACCCCGCGGGACGACGGCACGGCCGGCAACCGGATCTTCTGGGCCGCCGCGACCGGCCTGCTGACGCTGGGCATGCTGTTCGTCGGCGGGATCACCACCCTGCAGAACGCGACGGTGATCATGGGTCTGCCGTTCGCGTTCGTCATGGTGCTGGTGATGTTCGGCCTGTACAAGGCGCTGCGGCTGGAGCGCTACCGGTCGCAGAGCAAGCAGTCCAGCCTGCCGGCACTGCTGTCCGGCCGGAGCAGGCCGGGCGGATCGGCCAACGGTGACGGCGACGCGGCCGGCCGGGACTGGCGGGTCCGGCTGCGCCGGACCATGGGCCACGCCGACAGCCAGGGTGCCGATCTCTTCCTGTCCGGGACCGCCACCTCGGTGCTGGACGACGTCGCCGCGGAGCTGCGCAGCCAGGGCGTGCCCACCACCGTCCAGCGCTGCTCGGACGAGGACGCACCGGAGATCGAGCCGGGCGAGGACCGGCCGGACGACATGCAGCCGCTGGAGCTCGTCGCCGACGTGCACGAGAGCCTGCCGTTCGTCTACCGGCTGGTGCCGCGGGTGACCGGCCTGCCCCGCTACGCCCTCGACACCGGCGGCACGGACGGCGGCGAACCCGCCGAACAGGCGTCCTGGACCGACCACCACCGGGTCGAGGTGCACCTGCACGGGGGCGGTCAGGGCTACAACGTCATGGGCTACAGCTACGGCCAGCTCGTCGACGACCTGCTCGACCAGTACGAGCAGCACCTCGAGCTGCTGCGGCTCGAGCGGGAGTCGGCGCCCTAGCCTCGACGGAGCAACCGCGGTCGCCGCCCCCGTGTCCCACAGACCGGGGGCGGCACTCCGTCCCGATGTCCCACAGACCGGGGCGGCGCTCCGTCCCGGTGCCGCTCAGGCCGGGGGCGGCGAGCCGTCCCGGTACGCGGTGAACGACCGCTCCCCGTGCACCGCCAGCTCGGCGAGCACCGCCGCCGGGTCGCCCGCCTCGATCAGCTCCACCAGGTACCGGTGCCGGGCGGCGTGCTCGACGAGGGTCTCGAAGTAGCGTTCCCGGGTGAGCAGGTTGCGGGACATGCAGAGCAGGATCTGCTCCTGCACCGACCGGTAGATCGTGCTCAGCCGCCGGTGCTCGGCGATGTCGACGATCGAGGCGTGCAACGCGTACGCGTGCTGCACGAGTGAGGCCCGGTCCTCCGTGCGGGCGTCGCGCTCCATGCCCTCCAGCGCCGCGTGCACGGGTTCGAGCAGGCGCGGGTTGCGCACCGGCACCCCCTGCTCGATCGCGATCCGCTCCAGGCCCGAGCGCAGCGTCATGACCTCGTGCACGTCGCGCTCGTCCATCGTGGCGACGACCGCGCCGCGCCGCGGCCGGATCTCGATCAGCCCGTCGCTCTCCAGCAGGCGCAGCGCCTCGCGCAGCGGCGGACGGCTGATCCCGAGCCGTTCGGTCAGCCGCTCCTCGATCAGCCGGGATCCGGGCTCCAGCTCGCCGGCGAGGATGTCGTGCCGGATCGCGTCGCGGGCGAGCGCGACCAGGCTCCGCTGCTCGACCCGCCCGTCCCCCGGATCCCGCACCGCCTCGGCGGAGTCCGAATCCTGCACGACTGCCTCCCCCCGGCGACGCGGTTCCCCGCGCCACCACCATTGCCGTCTCCCTGAAGACTGTAGACAATAGTCGCTGCGGCCGCGCCCGCAGCGGCCGGCCGAGACTTGCCCCACACTACAGAATACTGTAGACAATAGTTCGAATCGGTCGGCACACCGGTAGGGGCCGGCCGCGTCCGGCGGAGCGGCTCCGCCGGGGCACACCGACCCTCGCCGGGTCCGTCGGCTCGTCCGCCCGGCCCGCGAACCGACCGCCCGCGTCAGCACCGCGATACCGACAGCGCGATACCACCAGCGCGATACCGACAGCGCGATACCGACACAGACCGCGCCGGACGGCGCGTCCGTTCCGCCCCATCGGGCCCCTGCGCACATCGCCGACGAACCGTCTCAACGAGGAGAGAGTTCATGAACCGACCGTGGAGAACCACCCGCCGATCCGCACTGCTCACCGCGACCGTCGGAGTCTCGGCCCTGCTCCTGGCCTCCTGCGCGGGCGGCGGTGGCGGGACCGATGAGAACGGCGTCTACTCCCCCGGTGATTCGGTGACGATGCTCGTACCGTTCGCGGCGGGTGGCGGGTCCGACCTCGCCGGCCGGGCGATCGCCGGCGGCCTCGAACCGATCACCGGCGCCACCATCACCGTCGACAACCTGGTCGGCGGCTCGGGCGCCGTCGGATACGCCCAGCTGGTCGGCAACCGGGGCGACGCCACCACGCTGCTCGCCGCCGAGACGTCGCTGGTGACCCTGCCGATCGTGCAGGACGTCCCGTTCACCTACCAGGACTTCACGCCGATCATGAAGGTCGGCGAGGACTACAACGTGATCACCGTGCGCGCGGACTCACCGCACCAGACCTGCACCGACGTCGTCGAGGCCGCCGACGAGACCTCGATCGGCGTCGCCGGCACGTCCGGCCCGGAGTTCATCACCTGGCGCATGGTCGAGATGGAGACCGGGGCGAGCTTCGATCGGGTCAACTTCGAGTCCGGCGGCGAGGTGACCGCCGCGCTGCTCGGCGGACACATCGACGCCGCCGGGATGAACCCCGGCGAGATCCTCGGCCAGCTGGAGTCCGGCGACGCCAGGGCGCTCTGCGTGCTCGCCCCGCAGCGCTACGAGTACGAGGCGCTCGCCGACATCCCGACCGGCGCCGAGCAGGGCATCCCGGTCGAGTTCGCCCAGTGGCGCGGCATCGTCGCCCCGGGCGACATCCCCGCCGAGGCGCGCGACTACTGGATCGAGGCCGGGCAGGAGTTCGCCGGGTCCGAGGCCTACACCACCTACGTCGAGGACAACCTGCTCCAGGCCTCCGCGTCCTACGGTGACGAGTTCAGCGCCTACCTCGACGAGTACCACGCCGACGTCGCGTCGGTCCTGGGCAATGGCTGAGCCGGCGCCCGCACCGGCGCCGCAGCGATCCCGGCCGACCCGCTCCGACCTCGTCGGGACGGCGCTGCTGGCCGCTCTCGGCGCCGCCGCCACCGTGCTCGGATACGGCTACGGCATGTTCGACGACGACGGGCACATCGGCGCGGGATTCCTGCCGACCGTGACCGGCGCGTTCATCCTCGTCGCCGCGCTGGCCGAGATCGCCCGGATGTATCTCGCGGCACCACCCGCGGAAACCGGGTCGCTGCTCGACGGGGTCGACCGGATCGAGCAGCGGGCCGCCCGGGCCACCGCGGCCGCCCACGAGGAACAGCGCGACACCTTCGGCCGGACCGCGCGCCAGCGCGGCCGGGCGATCCTGGCGGTGTTCGGGATCCTGATCGGCGCGCTGCTGCTGGTGCCGGTGATCGGCCTGCTGCTCTCGCTCGGCGCGATGGTCCTCGCGATCACGCTCGGGGTGGAGCGCAAGCCGGTCGTCCCCGCGGTGCTGACCACCGTCGCCGTCGTCGGTGCCGCCTACCTGATCTTCGTCGTGGCGCTCGGCGTCCCCACACCGACCGGCGCACTCGGGCTGGTCTGAGGCCACCATGATCGAGAATCTGCAGCTCGGGCTGGAGACGGCGCTCTCCCCCACCAACCTGCTCTGGTGCTTCGTCGGCGTCTTCCTCGGCACCGTGATCGGCCTGCTGCCCGGCCTGGGATCGGCGACGGGCGTGGCGATCCTGTTGCCGGTGACCCTCGCGATGGAGCCGATCACGGCGCTCACCATGCTCGCCGGGATCTACTACGGCTCGCAGTACGGCGCGTCCACCAGCTCGATCCTGCTGGCCACGCCGGGTGACTCGTCGTCGGTGGTGCTGACCCTCGACGGCTACCAGATGGCCCGCAACGGGCGGGCCGGCGCGGCACTGGCCATCTCCGCGATCTCCTCGTTCGTCGCCTCGATCATCACCCTGGTCGGGCTGCTCCTGCTCGCCCAGCCGATCGCGGCGTTCGCCCTCAACTTCGGGCCACCGGAGAACCTAGCCATCATCGTCCTCGGACTCGCGACGATCGTGACCTTCGCCGGGGACAAGGTGCTGCGCGGCATCATCATGGCCGCGGTCGGCCTGCTGATCTCGATGGTCGGCATCGCCGCCGGGTTCCCGGTCGCCCGGTTCACCTTCGGCAGCGTCAACCTGCTCAGCGGCTTCGAGTTCGTCGCCGTGATGATCGGCCTGTTCGCGATCGGCGAGGTACTGCACCAGATCCACCGCGGCGGGGAGGCGCCCATCCGGGCCCGCTTCCGCGACCTGCTGCTCACCCGCTCCGAGCTGCGCCGCTCGGTCGCCCCGACGCTGCGCGGCAGCGCGACCGGGTTCGGCCTCGGCGTGCTGCCCGGGGCCGGCGCGACGCTGGCCAGCTTCATGGCCTACGGGCTGGAGGGCCGGGTCGGGCCGAACCGCCGCAAGCTGGGCAGCGGCACCGTCGAGGGCGTCGCCGGCCCGGAGGCGTCGAACAACGCCGCCGCCAACGCGAGCTTCATCCCGACCCTGTCGCTGGGCATCCCGGGCTCCGGCACGACCGCGATCCTGCTCGGCGCGTTCGTGATCTTCGGGCTGCAGCCCGGGCCGCTGCTGTTCGAGCAGCACCCGGCGCTGGTGTGGGGCCTGCTGGTGTCGTTCTTCTTCGGCAACCTGCTGCTGCTCGTGCTCAACCTGCCGCTCGCCCCGGTGTTCGCGCAGGTGCTGCGGCTGCCCTACAGCTACCTCTACCCGCTGATCCTGTTCCTCGGGTTCGTCGGCGCGTTCGCGGTCGGCAACAACACCTTCACGCTGTGGGTGGTGCTGGTCGCCGGGATGCTCGGCTACCTGATGAAGCGGTTCGGGTTCCCGGTCGCACCGCTGGTGCTCGGCCTGGTCCTCGGCCCGCTGCTGGAACGCGCACTCGACCAGACCTCGTCGATGAGCGGCGGGAACCTGCTGGTCGTGTTCCAGCGGCCGATCTCGGCCGTGTTCGCGGTCGCGGCGATCCTCGCGTTCGTCGGGCCACCGCTGCTCAAGGAGATCTCCCGCCGCCGGGCCGCGGCGGCCACCCGCACACCGAACAGTGAGGACACGAATGCCTGACACCTCCACCACGACCATCCGCGGTGCGGTGCTCGAACGGATCGGTGATGCCGCCCCCTACGACCGGAGCCGTCCGGTGTCGATCGACGAGCTGGAACTCGCCCCGCCCGGGCCCGGGGAGATCCTGGTGCGGATGGAGGCCGCCGGGCTGTGCCACTCCGATCTCTCCGTCGTCAACGGGAGCCGGGCCCGGCCGGTCCCGATGCTGCTGGGCCACGAGGCCGCGGGCCTGATCGAGGCCGTCGGACCGGGGCCGTGTGATCTCGCGGTGGGCACCCGGGTGGTCATGACCTTCCTCCCGCGCTGCGGGGACTGCTCCGGCTGCCGGACCGACGGCAGGCTGCCGTGCTCGGCGGGGAGCGCCTCCAACACCGAGGGGAGTCTGCTCGGTGGCGGCCTGCGGCTGCACCGCGGCGGTGAACCGGTGCACCACCACATGGGGGTCTCCGGGTTCGCCACGCACGCGGTGGTCGACCGCCGCTCGGTGGTCCCGGTCGACGACGACGTGCCCCCGCAGGTCGCGGCCCTGTTCGGCTGTGCGGTACTGACCGGGGGCGGCGCGGTCGTCAACGCGGCCCGCCCCGGCCCCGGCGACGACGTCGTGGTGGTCGGCCTCGGCGGGGTCGGGCTGGCCGCCGTCCTGACCGCGCTGGCCCTGGAGCACGGCCGGGTGGTCGGGGTCGATCCGGTCCCCGGCAAGCGGGAGCTCGCCCGCTCGCTGGGTGCCGAGGCCCTGTCCCCCGACGAGGCCCTGGAGAACGGCCTGACCGCGCCGGTCGTCATCGAGGCCGCCGGGTCCGCGCCGGCGTTCGAGACCGCGGTCCGGCTGACCGGGCCCGGTGGCAACACCGTGACGGTCGGGCTCCCCGCCCCGGACGCGGTCGCCGGCATCTCCCCGCTCGGTCTCACCGCGCAGGCGCGCAGCATCGTCGGGTCCTACCTGGGGTCCGCCGTCCCCGAACGCGACATCCCCCGGTTCGTCGAGCTGTGGCGCAGCGGACGGCTGCCGGTGGAGCGGCTGGTCTCGGACACGATCGGGCTCGACGACCTGAACCGGGCGATGGACAACCTGGCCGCAGGCACCGCGGTCCGGCAGATGATCGGTTTCGACGGGTGAGCACTCCGGACACCCATCCGCAGACGACAACCCAGGAGGCACCGTGACCACACCGGAAGCAGCCGAGGGCACGCCGCAGGCGCGGGCGCTCGCCGACATGACGATCCTCGACCTCACCCAGGTGATGGCCGGGCCCTACTGCACGATGGTGCTCGCCGACCTGGGCGCGAACGTCGTCAAGGTGGAGAACCCGGACACCGGTGACCAGACCCGCCAGTCGTGGGGCAGGCCGGAGGCCGGCCGGGACAGCCGCGGCTTCATGGCACTCAACCGCAACAAGCGCAGCGTGACCGTCGATCTCAAGAGCCCGGAGGGGCTGGCCCGGCTGCACCGGCTCGTCCGGGAGGCCGACGTCGTCGTGGAGAACTTCCGGCCGGGGGTCACCGCACGGCTCGGCGTGGACTACCCGACGCTGTCCGCCCTGAATCCGCAGCTGATCTACGCCAGCATCTCCGGTTTCGGCCAGGACGGGCCGTACTCGACCCGCCCCGGCTACGACCTCATCGCCCAGGCGATGGGGGGCGTCATGAGCATCACCGGCGAGCCCGACGGCCGCCCGGTGAAGTGCGGTCTCCCGCTGGGCGACCTCGGTGCCGGCCTGTTCACCGCGATCGGCATCCTCTCCGCCTGGAACTGGCGCCGTCGCACCGGCGAGGGCCAGTACCTGGAGACCTCGCTGTTCGAGTCGGTGCTCGCGCTGTCGGTGTGGGAGTCGGTCGAGTACTGGAGCACCGGGAAGGTCCCGGGTCCGCTCGGGTCCGCGCACCGGATGTCGGCGCCCTACCAGGCGCTCGCCACCCGCGACGGGCACATCACGGTCGGCGCCAACAACGATCGGCTGTGGCGGCGGATGTGCAGCGCGCTCGATCTGGAGGCGCTCGCCGACGATCCCCGGTTCGCCTCCAACATGGACCGGCTGGACAACATCCCGGAGCTGGTCGCCGTGCTCGAGGAGCGGCTCGCCGACGCCGACACCGACACCTGGGTCGAGACCCTGCTCGACGCCGGGGTGCCGGCCGGCCCGATCCAGGACTACCGGCAGATCCTGGACGACGACCCGCACGTCCGGGCCCGCGGCATGGTCACCTCCTTCGAGCATCCGCTGGACGGCACGGTGCCGGTGGTCGCCTCCCCGATCCGGCTGACGGCGACCCCGGCCGCGGTGTACCGGCATCCACCGATGCTGGGTGAGCACTCCGAGGAGGTGTTCGGGGCATGAGCGAGGACCGTGTGACGCACCGCCGGGACGGCTCCGTGCTGTGGGTGGAGCTCTCCAACCCCCGCCGGCGCAACGCGCTGACCTGGCGGATGTACGACGAGCTGCAGCGGCTGAGCACCGCCGCGAACGACGATCCCGATCTGCGGGTGGTCGTGGTCCGCGGTGCCGGCGGCTCGTTCGCCGCCGGCACCGACATCGGCCAGTTCGCCGGGTTCCGCGACGGCGACGACGGCATCGCCTACGAGCGCCGCATCGGCGCGGTGGTCGAGGCGCTGCTCGCGGTCCGGGTGCCGGTGGTCGGCGTCGTCGAGGGCCCGGCGATCGGCGGGGGGCTGTCCATCGCCGCCTGCTGCGACGTCCTGGTCGCGACCGAGGACGCCCGCTTCGGCGTCCCGATCGCCCGCACGCTCGGCAATGTGATCACCCCGGCGACGGTGCACCGGCTGCGCGACCGGCTCGGCGCCGGACGGACCATGGCGATGCTGCTGACCGCGACCCTGCTGACCGCCGATGACGCGGCCACCGCCGGGTTCGTGCACGCCGTCGTCCCCGCCGACGAACTGGAGGCCAAGGTCGCCGACGTGGTCGGCCGGATCGCCGCGGGCGCTCCGCTGACCCTGGCCGCACTCAAGGAGCTGGACCGGCGGGTGGGCGGGGCGGCCGGCCTCGATCCCGCCGAGGACCTGCTCTCCCGGGTGTACGGCAGCGAGGACTTCCGGGAGGGGGTCGCCGCGTTCGGCGAGCGGCGCAGCCCGCAGTGGCGCAACCGCTGATCCCGTACACCCGGATCCCGCGGGTCCGGCCACCCGTCCGTGGCCGGACCCGCCGATCCCGTGACACCGACGATCCGGCCGTCGCCCTCCAGCGACGAACGCCCCTCCCGTCGACCTCGTTCGGCGCAGTCGGGCACACCCATCCCGATGAACGCATGACCCAGGGTCACGAATTGACGAACCCCTAAGGCGCCTGCCGACCCGATCGCACCGTTCACCGTGCGGACCGGCCATCGCGACGATGATCGCGGAGCAGCTCCGTACCCGGCGCTAGCCTCTCCCCGATCGGCCACGGACGGACGGGCGGGTGAGCAGGTGAGTTCTCACCAGGCGATGCCACCGCGCGCCGGACGGCGTCGATTCCCGTTCCGGTCGTGGCAGATCGGTGCGCTCCCGCCTGCCGCACTGGTGTTCATCCTCTCCGTCGACGTGCTGGCCGTCGGTCTGCTCGTCGCCTGCGTGCTGCGCGCTCCGGTACCCACCGGCGAGCAGCTGCTGCTCGCCGGCCTGCTGAGCCTGGTCCCCGTCGCACACACCGAGCTGTCGCTGCACTGCGAACGGACCCGGCGCCGGGTCGCCCGCAACCAGCACGTCGACATGACATCGGTCTGGACGTTCTGCGGGGCCCTGCTGCTGCCGCCGGTGCTCGCCGTCGCGGTCGTCGTCGCCGTGCACACCCACCGCTACCTGCGGGTCGCCCGGGCCGCGGGAACGCCCGCGCACCGGCACCTGTTCAGCGCCGCGACCGTGCTGCTGGCGGTGTGCACGGTCGGCGCGATCCGATACGCCGCCGAGATCCTGGCGCCGGCCGGCAGCGACCCGGGCGGCGCGACCGTCGTGCTCGTCGCGCTGCTCGGCTACTCCGTGGTCAGCACGCTGCTCGTGGCCTGCGCGGTCCGGTTGACCCGGCCGGGCACCCGGTTCCTGTCCGTCCTGCTGGGCGCGGAGTTCCTGCTGGAGCTCGCATCGCTCTCGCTCGGCGGGCTGGTCGCGGTGATCATCGACAACACCTCACCGTGGCTGGCGCTGCTGGCCGTCCTCCCACTGCTGGTCCTGGAGCAGACGACCCTGGTCCGCCAGCTCGAGAATCAGGTGGACACCGACACCAAGACCGGTCTGCTCAATCCCTCCGCCTGGCGCTGGCGCGCCCAGCAGATGATCGAGCAGTGCGCACGCACCGAGCGCGCGACCGCGGTCCTGCTGCTCGATCTCGATCACTTCAAGGCGGTCAACGACCGGCACGGCCATCTCGCCGGTGACGACGTGCTGCGGGCCGTCGCCTCCGTGCTCACCGCGGAGGTCCGCGACGACGACCTGGCCGGCCGGTTCGGCGGGGAGGAGTTCGTCGTCGCGCTCGGTGGTCTGCGCCCCGACGACGTCGTGTTCGGCCGGGCCCGCGAGGTCGCCGAACGGATCCGGCGCAGCGTCCGGGCCCTGGAGGTCGACACCGCGACCGCCGGGCGGGTCGGCGGGCTGTCGGTGTCGATCGGGGTGGCCACCTCCTGCGAGCACAGCGGCAAGCTCGACGCGCTGCTCGCCGCCGCCGACGCGGCCCTCTACGAGGCCAAGCGCGGTGGCCGCGACCAGGTCCGCGTCCGGCATCCGGAAGCGGCCCGGCACCCCGGGACCGCCACCCCGCCGTTCGGGCTGCACCTGGGCACCGGCGGGGTCTGAACCCGGCCGTGCCTCATCCGGCCAGGAGCAGCCGGACCAGGTCCTTCCACTGGTCGATCATCGCGTCCTCACGGGGATCGCGCCGGTCGAACGTGTAGGTCATCGACGTCCCGCGCATCGAGGTGAGCAGCAGATCGCGCAGCTGCTTGAACCGCGGATGCGAGGCCAGCTCGTCGCCGAACATCCGGGCCATCGACGCCCGGATCGCGGCGCCGAGCCGCTTCTCCTCCGGCCGCAGCGCATCGGCGATCTCGGAGTTCACCCGGGCCGCCGTCCACAGCTCCACCGCCGCCCAGAAGTGCGGCTCGGAGAAGCTCTCCCAGAGCAGCTCGATCACCCGGTCCGCGCGCTCGAACACGTCGGACGGCGGGCTCTGCTCGACCACCCGGCGGACCCGCTGCTCGGTGTCCGCGACCCGTTTCACCGCGAGGTGCTGCGCCGCGGCGACCAGCAGCCGGTCCCGGGACGGGAAGTGGTGCAGCAGCCTGCCCCGGGACACCGCGGCCTCGGACTGGATGATCAGCGTCGTCGAACCCGAGTAGCCGCCCTCGATCAGGCAGGCCACCGCGGCGTCCAGGATCCGGGCGCGGCTGTCCTGCGACCGCTGCGCCCGGGTCCTGGTCGTGGCACTCCGTTCGGAGGTCATGGTGCAGCCTAGAGTCCCAGACCCCGGCCGATGACCTCCTTCATGATCTCGGTGGTTCCGCCGTAGATCCGGGTGATCCGCGCGTCGGCGTAGGCCTTCGCGATCGGGTACTCGGTCATGTAGCCGTAGCCACCGTGCAGCTGCAGGCACCGGTCCACGACCCTGCCCTGCAGCTCGGTGCACCAGTACTTCGCCTTGGAGGCGTCGACGGCGGTCAGCTCGCCCGCGTTCAGCGCGCGCACGCAGTCGTCGACGTAGTGCTCGGCGATGTCGATCTCGGTGTCCAGCTCCGCGAGCACGAACTTCGAGTTCTGGAACGACCCGATCGGCGAGCCGAACGCCTTGCGCTCCTTGACGTAGTCGAGCGTGTGGCCCAGCGCCGTGCGGGCCGCGGCGACCGCTGCGATCCCGATCGACAGCCGCTCCTGGGGCAGGTTGCTGACCAGCTGGGTGAACCCCTGGCCCTCCTCCGGCCCGAGCAGGTTCGCCACCGGCACCCGCACGTCGGTGAACGACAGCTCGGCGGTGTCCTGCGCGTGCTGGCCCAGCTTGTCCAGGTTCCGGCCGCGCTCGAAGCCGGCCATCCCCCGCTCCACCACGAGCAGGCTCATGCCCTTGTGCTTCTGGGACGGGTCGGTCTTCACCGCGACGATCACCAGGTCGGCGTTGATGCCGTTGGTGATGAACGTCTTCGCCCCGTTGACGACGTAGTGGTCGCCGTCCCGGATCGCGGTCGTCGACATCGACGCCAGGTCCGAGCCGATGCCCGGCTCGGTCATCGCGATGGCCAGGATTAGGGACCCGTCCACGACGCCGGGGAGCCACCGCTGCTTCTGCTCCTCGGAGCAGTAGGCGAGCAGGTAGGGCAGCACGATGTCGTTGTGCAGGGTCAGCCCCAGCCCGGCCGCCGCGGCGCCCGAGCGCATGAGCTCCTCGGCGATGACGGCGTTGAACCGGAAGTCCGGCACCCCACCGCCACCGTAGGTCTCGGGCACGTCGATCCCGAGGAAACCGTTCGCCCCGGCCGTGGTGAACAGCTCACGGGGGACGATCCCGTCGCGCTCCCACTGCGGCTCGTGCGGGACGATCTCCTTCTCGATGAACGACCGGAACGCCTCCCGGAAGTCCTCATGGTCGGACTCGTACAGCGTGCGCCTCATCGCGGGCCTCCTAGCGGGGCTGCATCCGGATCGCGCCGTCGAGGCGGATCGTCTCGCCGTTGAGCATCGGGTTCTCCACGATGTGCGCGGCCAGCTTCGCGTACTCGGCGGGCTGCCCCAACCGCGACGGGTGCGGCGCCTGCCGGCCCAGCGAGGCCTTGACGTCCTCGGGCAGCCCGGCCAGCAGCGGGGTCTCGAACAGCCCCGGGGCGATGGTGCACACCCGGATGCCCAGATCGGCGAGGTCACGCGCGATCGGCAGGGTCATGCCGACGATGCCGCCCTTGGACGCCGAGTAGGCGGCCTGCCCGATCTGGCCCTCGAACGCCGCCACCGAGGCGGTGTTGATCACGACGCCGCGGTCGCCGTCGATCGGCTCCGACTTCGCGATCCGCTCGGCGGCCAGCCGGATCACGTTGAACGTGCCGATCAGGTTGACCGTGACGACCTTGGTGAACCCGGCCAGCGGGAACGCACCCTTCTTGCCGTAGGTCTTGGCCGCGTCGCCGATCCCCGCACAGTTGACGGCGACGCGCAGCGTGCCGAGCTCCTCAGCGGCGTCCAGCGCGGCGCCGACCTGTGCCTCGTCGGTGACGTCCGCGGCGACGAACCGGACGGCGTCGCCCAGCTTGTCGGCGACCGCCTCACCCTGCGACGACGGCAGGTCGATGATCACGACCTTGGCGCCGGCCTCCACGAACCGCTCGGTGGTGGCCAGGCCGAGGCCGGACGCCCCGCCGGTGACGACGGCGACGGCTCCGTTGATGTCCATCTGTGTCCCTTCTGGTGTTCTCTGGGGAAGCGTTCTACAGCAGTTCGAGGATGGTGGCGTTCGCCTGTCCGCCGCCCTCGCACATGGTCTGCAGGCCGTAGCGGATGCCGTTGTCGCGCATGTGGTGGATCAGGGTCGTCATGATCCGGGCACCGGAGCCGCCGAGCGGGTGGCCGAGCGCGATCGCACCGCCCAGCGGGTTCATGCGCTCGGCGATCCCGGCGTCGTCGGCGGCGATGTCGGCCAGCCAGGCGAGCGGGACCGGCGCGAAGGCCTCGTTGACCTCGAACGCGCCGATGTCGGACAGCGACAGCCCGGAGCGCTTGAGCGCCTTCTCGGTCGCCGGGATCGGCGCGGTCAGCATGATCACCGGGTCGGCGCCGGCGAGCACCGCGGTGTGCACCCGGGCGATCGGGGTCAGGCCGAGCTCGCGGGCCTTCTCGCTGGTCGTCATCAGCAGCGCGGCCGAGCCGTCGGAGATCTGCGAGGAGTTGCCCGCGTGGATGACCCCGCCCTGGTCGGCGTCCTTGAACACCGTCTTGAGCTGGCCCAGGCTCTCCAGCGTGCCGCCGCGGCGGATGCCCTCGTCGGCGCCCACCCCGGCGAGCGGGGCGATCTGGCCCTCGAAGCGGCCCGCGTCCTGCGCGGCGGCCGCGCGGTCGTGCGAGAGCAGCGCGAACTCGTCGAGCCGGGTGCGCGAGAAGCCCCACTTCTCGGCGATCATCTCGGCGCCGACGCCCTGGTTCGGGAACGAGCCGTAGCGCTCCATGAACGCCTCGCCGAACGGGTTCTGGTCCATCATCGCCGCACCCATCGGCACCCGGGTCATCGACTCGACACCACCGGCGACGGCGACGTCGTACTGCCCGGCGATCAGCCCGGCGGCGGCGAAGTGCACCGACTGCTGGCTGGATCCACACTGGCGGTCGACGGTCACCCCGGTGACGGTCTCCGGGAACCCGGCCGCCAGCGCGGCACTGCGGCCGATGTCGAAGGTCTGCTCGCCGGCCTGGGACACACAGCCCCAGACGACGTCGTCGATCTGCGCCGGGTCGATCCCGGCCCGCTCGACCAGGCTCCGCAGGACGTGGGCCGAGAGATCGGTCGGGTGCACCCCGGCCAGTCCGCCCTTGCGCCGCCCCACCGGGCTCCGCACGGCCTCGACGATGACTGCATCTCGCACGTCCCACGCTCCCTCGGGTGGTCACCGAGGCGCCGTCGGCGCCTCTGTCCGGGACGCTAGCAGAAAACAGTCAGCGTTGACTGTGACGCTCGGTGCGACCCGCGTCACCCGTGGCCTGGGCTTACGATCATCCTCGTGACCAGCACGTCCTCTCCCCTGTCCACCGCCATCGCGGACACCCCGGGGACCTCCCCGCACTGGCCGGTGCGGGTGGGAAGCCCCGGTGAGCGGCCCGGCCCCAGCCTGGCCGATCTGGCCGGCGCCGACGTGCTCGGCAGCGCGATCGCGGCCATGGACGCCGAGCTCGACGGCGGCTCCGCACTCGCCGCGCAGACCCTGCTGGCCCGGCTGGCCGGGCCGGCCGCGGGCGTCCCCGCGGAGTTGCTGTTCCGGTCCGGGCGGGTCCCGGTGCCCGATCCGGCCCGGATGTGGTTCGTGACCGGCACCGGCGGTGCCCGGACGGCACCGCTGCTGGTCCTCGACCCGGGCACCGTCCTGCTGGTGCTACCCGATGATCCGCTGGCCGGCGCGGCGGGCACCGAGACGGTGCCGGATCGCGAGCAGCTGCGCACCCGGCTGGTGGAGTGGACCTACGAGTCGTTCGCACCGGTCGTCGAGACCGCGGTGGCGCTGTCCCGGCGCGGGCGGCGGCCGCTGTGGCAGGTGATCGCCGACCGGCTGGGCAACGGGTTCGTGATGTCGGGGCGGGCGAGCGGGCAGCTCCCGCCGGCCCGTGCCGAGGTCGAGGCGACCTTGGGCGACACCGGGATCCGGCAGCTGCGGCTGCGGCCGGACTGGCTCGAGATCGAGCACGAGGGCACCGTCGAGCTGTTCCGCAGGCGTGCCGTGTGCTGCCTCTACTACAAGTCCCGGGTGCACGGCGAGGTGTACTGCGCGACCTGCCCGCTGCTGTCCCGGGAGGAGTCGATCGACCGGTTGCGGACCGCCGTCGCGGCCCGCGACCGGTGACCGGCTCTCAGCGCAGTGCCGCGGTCAGCTCACGGAGCAGCAGCTCGGCCCCGAGATAGGTGCCGCCGTTGTAGACGGCGTTGGGCAGGCTGAGCACCCGACCGGCCCGTACCGCGGGCAGCCGCTCCCAGAGCGGGTTCGCCATCAGGTTCTCGACGCTGCTCGGACCGCCTGCCCGGTCGGGCACCACCAGCAGATCACCGTCGGCGACCATCAGCTCCTCGATGCTGAAGCCGATGTAGCCGTGCTCGGACGGCTCGCCGCGCCCGGCGCCGTCGCGCACCGTGAGCCCGGCCTCCGCGGCCACGCTCCCGCCGAACGCGCCGGAGCCGTCGATCCGGAACGCACCGTCGCCCTGCCCGCGCAGGAACGTCACCGACCGCTCACGGGCCGCGTCGGGCACGGCGGCCAGCGCCGCCCGGTACCGCTCCCGGACCTGCTCGGCCTCGGCCTCCCGGTCGGCCGCACCGACGGTCGCATCGAACGCCGCCTTCCAGGCCGCATTCGACGGCCGGTCCACGACGACGGTCGGCGCGATCGCGGACAGCTCGCGGATGTGCTCCCCCGCCGACCGCTCGATCAGGACGAGCTCGGGATCGAGCCCGACGATCGTCTCCAGGTTCGGGGCGTCGGCCAGCCCGACCGTGGCGATCCCGTCGATGTCGGTGCCCTCGGGGAGCTCACCCGCGTAGGCGCCGAGCCACTCCTCGTGCCCCTCCTGCGCGCCCACCGGGACCAGCCCGACCGACGTGAGATGCCCGGCCAGCGCCGCCCCGAGGGTGACCACCCGCTGCGGACGTACCGGCACGGTGACCGGCCCCTCCGCCGTCTCGACGACCCGGTCGGCTCCCGGCCCGCTCCGGGCGGTGCCGGGGCCGCAGGCGGTCAGCAGCCCGGCGCCGGCGAGCACGGCGAGGAACTCCCGGCGAGTGGCTGCACAGACCGGGGTGGAAACAAGCGAACTGATCATCCCCGCAGCACATCAACCACCCCGCCCGGAAGCAAGGTAAGGCTCATCTCTCCACCCGCCGACGCGGCGTAGGCGGGCGCGGTCAGCGCAGGACGGCCCCGTGCCGGGTACCGGCCTCGGCGACCGCGGCGTCCCGGGCGGCGTTGGCCTCCTCGCCGGTCAGCGTCCGGTCGCCGGCGCGCAGCCGCAACGAGAACGCCAGCGACCGCTTTCCGTCGCCGACCTGGTCACCGGTGTAGACGTCGAACAGCCGCACCGACTCCAGCAGCTCCCCGGCGCCCGCGGTGAGCGCCTCGGCGAGATCCGCCGCGGGCACCCCCAGATCCGCGACCAGCGCGACGTCGACCGCGACCGGCGGGAACGCCGACACCCGCGGCACCGGCAGGTTCTCCCGCAGCTCGATCGCGTCCAGGTCGATCTCGGCGGCCGCGGTGCGGGCGGGCAGCCCGAACGCCTCCACGACCTTCGGGTGCAGCTCACCGGCGTGCCCGACGACCGTCCCGGTCGCGGCGACGACCAGCTCGGCACATCGGCCGGGATGCCACGGTGCCCGCTCGGCGCGGCGCGGGCGCAGTTCCACCCCGGCCGCAGCGCCGATCAGCCGGGCGGCCTCGACGGCGTCCTCCCAGGTCGCCGGCCGGCCGGCGCCCCACCAGCCGCGCGGCTCCCGGTTCCCGGCCAGCACCACGCCCACGTGCAGTGGCTGCGCGGGCAGTGCCGCCCGGATCGCCGCGTACTCCTCGTCGGACGGACGGCCGGTGACGGCCGGGTCCGGCATCGCCTGCGGCTTCTCCTGCGGCGCGACGACCTGCGCGATCGTGTACAGCGCCAGATCCTCGCTGCCGCGAGACCGGTTGCGCACCAGCATGTCCAGCAGTCCCGGCAGCAGTGTGGTGGTGAGCCGGGAGCGCTCCGCGTCGAGCGGGTTGGTCACCGCGACGGTGCGCCGCCGGTCGTCGTCGACGGCCAGTCCGAGATCGTTCCACACGGTGTCGGCGACGAACGGGAACGGCAGCACCTCGACGTGGCCCGACTCGGCCAGCGCCCGGGACACCGCGCGGCGCCGCAGCTGGGCCGGGGTCAGACCGCGACCGGCCGGCGCGGTGGGCAGCACCGAGGGGATCGTGTCGTAACCCTCCAGGCGCAGCACCTCCTCCACCAGGTCGGCGGCCATCCGCAGGTCCGGACGCCAGGTCGGCGGGGTCGCCACGACGACGCCCTGGCCATCGGCTCCGGTGTCCAGCTCGACCGTGCAGCCGACCTGGCTCAGCCGCCGGACCGTTGCACCACGCGGGTAGGCCACCCCGGCGACCCGGTCGGGCAGCGACAGCGGCATCCGGACCGGCGCAACCGGCGGGATCCCGCCCTCGTCGGTGCGACCGCCGGCGAGTGTCCCACCGCCCAGCTCGACCAGCAGCTGCGCGGCACGCTCGGCGGCGACCGGCGGCAGCGCCGGATCGACGACCCGCTCGAACCGGCGGGACGCCTCGCTGGGCAACTTGTGCCGCCGGGCCGCCCGGGCGATCACCGGCGACGCGAAGTGCGCGGCCTCGATCAGCACGTCCACCCGGGCGCCGTCGCCCGCCTCCGCGAGGTCGGCGGCATCCGGGATCTCGGTCGAGGCTCCGCCCATCACGCCGGCCAGCCCGATCGGGCCGGAGTCGTCGGTGATCAGCAGGTCGTCGGGATCGAGCACGCGGGTCTGCCCGTCGAGGGTCTCCAGCTTCTCCCCCGCCACCGCCCGGCGGACCTCGATCGTGCCGGACACCCGGGAGGCGTCGTAGCCGTGCAGCGGCTGGCCCAGGTCGAGCATCACGAAGTTGGTGACGTCGACGATCAGCGAGATCGGCCGCATCCCGGCGGAGAGCAGCGCGCGCTGCATCCACCAGGGGCTGGGTGCGGCCGGGTCGACGCCGTCCACCCGGCGGACGACGAACCGCGCGCAGCCCTCGGTGTCGGTGATCCGGACCGGCCAGGCGTCGCCGTCGGCGGCCGGGACACCGACCCGCCCGGCCGGGTCGGTGTAGTCGAGATCGAGCGAGGTCGCGAGCTCGCGGGCCAGGCCGCGGACGGCGAAGCAGTACCCGCGGTCCGGGGTGACGGCCAGCTCGACGACCGGCTCGGCCAGGCCGAGCACGTCGAGCGCGTCGGCACCGGGCTCGGCGGTGCCGGGCGGCAGCACCAGGATCCCGGCGTGGTCGGTACCGAGCCCGAGCTCCTTCGCCGAGGCGATCATCCCGTCGGAGATGCGGCCGTAGGTCTCCCGCCGGGCGATGGCGAAGCCACCCGGCAGCACCGCGCCCGGCTCGGTGACGACGACCAGGTCACCGACCACGAAGTTCTGCGCGCCGCAGATCACGTAGCGGTGCCGGACGCTGCCGTCACCCTGCTCCTCGAAGTCGACCCGGCAGTACCGGATCGGCTTCTTGAAGTCGGTCAGCTCCTCGATCTCGGCCACCCGCGCGACGGTCAGCGGCCCGGTGATCTCGGGGGCCGGGTGGATCTCCTCGACCTCCAGCCCGACCCGGACGAACGCGTCCCCGATGTCCTCGGGACGCGCCGGCAGCGCCGCCGGGTCGATGTGCCGGGCGAGCCAGGACGCGGACACTCGCACTGCTCAGAACTCCTCGGTCGGAAGGTCGTGTCTCAGACGCCGAACGCGGCCGAGAAGCGGATGTCGCCCTCGACCATGTCCCGCATGTCCGGGATGCCGTTGCGGAACATCAGGGTCCGCTCGATGCCCATGCCGAAGGCGAAGCCGGAGTACTCCTCCGGGTCGACGCCGGTCGCGCGCAGGACGTTCGGGTTCACCATCCCGCAGCCGCCCCACTCGACCCAGCCGGGCCCGCCCTTCTTCTGCGGGAACCAGAGGTCCACCTCGGCGGAGGGCTCGGTGAAGGGGAAGTACGACGGGCGCATCCGGGTGCCGGCCTCCGGGCCGAACACGGCGCGGGCGAACGCGTCGAGGGTGCCCCGCAGGTGCGCCATCGTCAGCCCACGGTCCACCGCCAGGCCCTCGACCTGGTGGAAAACCGGGGTGTGGGTGGCGTCGAGCTCGTCGGTTCGGAAGGTACGGCCCGGGCAGACGACGTACACCGGCAGTTCCCGGTCCAGCAGCGAGCGGACCTGCACCGGCGAGGTGTGCGTGCGCAGCACCGTCCCCGAGTCCTGGCCGCGCTCGGGGTCACCGAGGTAGAAGGTGTCCTGCATGGTGCGGGCCGGGTGGTCCTTGCCGAAGTTCAGCGCGTCGAAGTTCAGCCAGGACGCCTCGACCTCGGGCCCCTCGGCGACCTCCCAGCCCATCGCGACGAAGATGTCGGCGATCCGCTCGGAGAGCTGGGTGATCGGGTGCCGGGCACCGCGCGGACGGCGGCCGGTGGGCAGCGAGACGTCGACGGTCTCCTCGCGCAGCACCCGCGCGTCGCGCTCCTCCAGCAGCACCGCGCGCCGTTCGTCGAACGCGGCCTGCGCCTCCTGGCGGGCGGCGTTCACCCGCTTCCCGGCGTCGGCGCGCTCCGGGCCGGGCAGCTGCCCCAGCGACCGGCGCGCCATCGGGATCGGGGCCCGGTCGCCGAGGTGCGCCGGCTTGACGGCGGCCAGGGCGTCCAGGTCGGCGGCGGCGTCGAACGCGGTGCGCGCGGCCTCGACGGCCGACTTCAGCACGTCCGGGTCGAGCGGGCTCTCGTTCACGGCGTCGTCACTCATGGTGTCCTCGATCGTAGAGGGCGGCCACCACCCGGTTTCCCACAGGTCGGCACGTCCCCGGAGGGGGTGCGGTCAGGCTCCGGCGACACCGGTCGGGCGGTTCGGCGCGGGGGCGACACCGGCCCGGGCACCGACCGTCGCGTACAGGCAGATCGCCGCGGCGGTCGCCAGGTTGAGCGACTCCGCCCGGCCGTGGATCGGCACCCGGACGCGGTGGTCGGCGGCGGCCAGCAGCTCCGGCCCGGCACCGTGCGCCTCACTGCCGAGCACCCAGGCGACCGGTCCGGCGAGCAGCGGTGTCGTCGCCGGGTCGTGCAGGTCGAGTTCGCCGCGGCCGTCGGCCACCAGCGTGGTCAGGCCGGCGGCCCGGCAGGTCGCCAGCACACCGGCCGCGTCCCGGTCCCGGGCCAGTGGCAGGTGGAACACACTGCCGGTGGACGCCCGGACGGCCTTGCCGTTGTGTGGGTCGACGGTGTCACCGGCGAGCAGGACGGCGTCGCAGCCGGCCGCGTCGGCGACCCGGATCACGGTGCCGACGTTGCCGGGATCGGAGATCCCCGCGCACACCGTCACGAAGCCGGGGGCACCGGCGAGCGCCTCGGCGACCGGCACGTCGATCAGGTCGCAGACCGCGACCAGGCCCTGCGGGGTGACCGTGCCGGACAACCCGGCCGCGGCCCGCTCGGTGACGAACAGGACGCGGGCGCCGCCCGTCCGGGCTGCGTCGACCAGCTCCGGATGACGCTCGGCGGCCTCGGCGGTGACGAACACCTCGTGCACCGGGCCCGCGGCGAGCGCTTCCCGGACGGCCTGCGCCCCTTCGACGAGGAAACGCCCGGACCGATCGCGCCCGGCGCGACGCAGCAGCTTGCGGGCTGCTGCGACGCGCGGGGTGCGCTCGGTACCGGGCGTCGAGCCCTCACCGGAGCCGCTGTGGATCACCTCAGGCCGCGGAGCCCTGCTCGGTGCCCGACGGCAGGTTCTCCTTGGCGATCTTGACCAGCGCGGCGAACGCGGCCGGGTCGCTCACGGCGATCTCGGCCAGGTTCTTGCGGTCGACCTCCACCCCGGCGGCCTTGAGGCCCTGCACGAAGCGGTTGTAGGTCATGTCGTTGGCGCGGGCCGCGGCGTTGATCCGGGTGATCCACAGCTGCCGGAAGTCGCCCTTGCGCGCGCGACGGTCCCGGTAGGCGTAGTTCATGGAGTGGAGCATCTGCTCCTTGGCCTTGCGGTACAGACGCGACCGCTGCCCGCGGTAGCCGGCGGCCGACTCCAGCGTGGTGCGCCGCTTCTTCTGGGCGTTCACCGCGCGCTTCACGCGTGCCATGGGTATCTCCTGGGGTGGTGCGGCGACGTCCTACGCGGGGCGCGGGTCGCCGGAGTTCAGAAAAAGGGGGCGGAAAGTCAGCGACCGAGAAGCTTCTTGACGCGCTTCACGTCCGGCTTGGCCACCTCGACCACGCCCGACAGGTCACGCTTCTCCTTGCGGGACTTGACCTCCAGGCGGTGCCGCAGGCCGGCCTGCTGACGCAGCAGCTTGCCGGAGCCGGTGGTGCGGATCCGCTTCGCGGTCCCCTTGTGCGTCTTGTTCTTCGGCATGACGAATCCGTTCGGTGTCGGCCCCCGGCGGACCGGGGGTCGTTGCGGGTACTGCGTGTCCTCCCCACCCGCGCACCGGGTGGGGAGACCTCACGCCTCGACCTCGGCCGGGGCGTCGGTGGTGGCGGCGGCCGTGGACTTGCGCTGCACCGGCTTCTTGGTCGGCGCGAGCACCATCGTCATATTGCGACCGTCCTGTTTCGGTGCGGCCTCGACCACCGCGAGGTCACCGATGTCCTCGGCCAGTCGCTGCAGCAGCCGGTAGCCCAGCTCGGGACGGGACTGCTCGCGACCACGGAACATGATCGTGACCTTGACCTTGTTGCCGCCTTCGAGGAAGCGGATGACGTGACCGCGCTTCGTCTCGTAGTCGTGCTTGTCGATCTTCGGCCGGAGCTTCTGCTCCTTGATCACGGTGAGCTGCTGGTTGCGCCGGGACTCCCGGGCCTTCTGCGCGCTCTCGTACTTGAACTTGCCGTAGTCCATGAGCTTGCAGACCGGCGGGCGGGCCTGGCCGGCGACCTCGACGAGGTCGAGATCGGCGTCCTGGGCCAGCCGCAGGGCGTCCTCGATGCGCACGATTCCGACCTGCTCACCGTTCGGGCCGACGAGACGGACCTCGGGCACGCGGATGCGGTCGTTGATGCGGGGCTCTGTGCTGATGGGGTCTCCTGAGTAACTCGCTGTGTCGCTACTACCTGCGTTTGCGCCGGCGACGACAAGCGAAGACCCGTTGATCGGCCAGTGGCACACCAGTGCCACGAAGCCGGACCATGGACCCGGACGCCGCTACGATCACGGCGAGGGTGGGAGCGGGGCTCCACTTGACGCCCGGAATACACGAATCAACGCGATCCCGGGTGGTCGCATTCCCGAGAGTATCAGCCCGGCCCGGAACCGGCCGGGCGGGGCCCCACACCGGACCGGCAGCGACCGCGGACAGCCTACCGCCGACCGCGTCGCGCCCGGACCTGCAGGTCTGCGGCGTGGCCGTCGCATACGGCGCGGCCCCGTGGCCCGCACCGCCGCGTCGTTCCCGCCGCTCAGCTCGCCGCGGAGGCGGCCCGCCGCCGGGAGACGGCCGGGGTGGTGGCCGCCGCGCCCTTCGT
This sequence comes from Pseudonocardia autotrophica, assembly GCF_003945385.1. NCBI lineage: Bacteria > Bacillati > Actinomycetota > Actinomycetes > Pseudonocardiales > Pseudonocardiaceae > Pseudonocardia > Pseudonocardia autotrophica. Next base: position 3,087,495 of record NZ_AP018920.1, on the reverse strand, counting down.
GGCCTTCGACGCGGCCGCGGTGCGCCGGCGCGCCGGCTTGGCCGGTGTGGCGTCCGGGGTCACGAGATCACGCAGGAACGTGCCGGTGTGGCTCTCCGGGTGGGCCGCGACCTGCTCGGGGGTGCCCTGGGCGACGACCGTGCCGCCACCGGAACCGCCCTCGGGGCCCATGTCGATGATCCAGTCGGAGGTCTTGATGACATCGAGGTTGTGCTCGATGACGATCACCGTGTTGCCCTTGTCGACCAGGCCCTGGATCACCGCCAGGAGCTTGCGGATGTCCTCGAAGTGCAGTCCGGTGGTCGGCTCGTCGAGGATGTAGACGGTCCGGCCGTTGCTGCGCTTCTGCAGCTCACTGGCCAGCTTCACCCGCTGCGCCTCACCGCCGGACAGGGTCGGGGCCGGCTGCCCGAGCCGGACGTAGCCGAGGCCGACGTCGACCAGGGTCCGCAGGTAGCGGGCGATCGAGGTGATCGGCTCGAAGAACTCGGCGGCCTCCTCGATCGGCATGTCGAGGACGTCGGCGACGGTCTTGCCCTTGTAGTGGACCTCGAGGGTCTCCCGGTTGTACCGGGCGCCCTTGCAGACCTCGCAGGGGACGTAGACGTCGGGCAGGAAGTTCATCTCGATCTTGATGGTGCCGTCGCCGGTGCACGCCTCGCAGCGGCCGCCCTTGACGTTGAAGGAGAACCGGCCCTCGGCATAGCCGCGGACCTTCGCCTCGGTGGTCGCGGCGAACAGCTTCCGCACCTTGTCCCACACGCCGGTGTAGGTGGCCGGGTTGGATCGCGGCGTACGGCCGATCGGCGACTGGTCGACCCGCACGAGCTTGTCGAGCTCGTCGATGCCGTTGATCCGGGTGTGCCTGCCCGGGACCTGGCGGGCACCGTTCAGCCGGTTCGCCAGGACGGTGGCCAGGATGTCGTTGATCAGCGTGGACTTGCCGGACCCGGACACCCCGGTGATCGACACCAGCCCGCCGAGCGGGATGTCGACGTCGATCCCGCGCAGGTTGTGCTCGCGCGCACCGATGATCGACAGCTTGCGGGAGTGGTCGAGCTCGCGGCGCTCCGGCAGCGGGATCGACCGGCGGCCGGACAGGTAGGCGCCGGTCAGCGAGGTGTCGTGCGACTCCAGCTCGGCGACCGGGCCGGAGTGCACGATGTGCCCGCCGTGCTCACCGGCGCCCGGGCCGATGTCGACCGCCCAGTCGCAGGCCCGGATGGTGTCCTCGTCGTGCTCGACGACGATCAGCGTGTTGCCCAGGTCGCGCAGCCGGGTCAGGGTGTCGATCAGCCGGCGGTTGTCCCGCTGGTGCAGTCCGATCGACGGCTCGTCGAGCACGTAGAGCACCCCGACCAGCCCGGACCCGATCTGCGTGGCCAACCGGATCCGCTGCGCCTCGCCACCGGACAGTGTCCCGGCGGCCCGGTCCAGCGACAGGTACTCGAGCCCGACGTCGAGCAGGAACCCCAGGCGGGCCTGGATCTCCTTGAGCACCGCGCCGGCGATCATCGCCTGCCGGTCGTCGAGCACCATGCCGTTGAGGAAGTGCGAGCACTCCGCGACCGACATGTTCGAGACCTGGGCGATGGACCGCTCCCCCAGGTCGCGGTGCGGCATCGTGACCGAGAGGACCTCGGGCCGCAGCCGCGAACCACCGCACGCCGGGCACGGGATGTCGCGCATGTAGCCCTCGTAGCGCTCGCGCTGCGACTCCGACTCGGTCTGCTCGAGGCGCCGCTCCAGGAACGGCATGACGCCCTCGAAGCTGGCGTAGTACGAGCGCTCCCGGCCGTACCGGTTGCGGTACCGGACGTGCACCTGGTCGTCGCTGCCCTGCAGCACCGCCTTCTGCGCGGCGGCCGGCAGCTTGCGCCACGGGGTGTCCATCCGGAACCCGATCGCCTTCGACAATCCGGACAGCAGCCGGCCGAAGTACTCGGCGTTGTGCCCGGCCGACCACGGTGCGATCGCGCCGTCTTCCAGGGAGCGATCCGGGTCGGGGACGACGAGCTCCGGATCGACCTCCTTCTTGATGCCGAGACCGGTGCAGGCCGGGCAGGCGCCGTAGGGCGAGTTGAAGGAGAAGGTGCGCGGCTCGAGATCGTCGACCGCGATCGTGTGCCCGTTCGGGCAGGCCATCCGCTCGGAGAAGCGCCGCTCGCGGCCCGGGTCGTCGGCCGGGAGATCCACGAAGTCGAGCACGACGAGACCGTCGGCGAGGCGCAGCGCGGTCTCGACCGAGTCGGTGAGCCGCTGCTTGGCCGTCGCCTTGACCGAGAGCCGGTCGACGACCACCGAGATGTCGTGCTTCTCCTGCTTCTTCAGCTTCGGCGGATCCGCGAGCTGGTGCACGGTGCCGTCGACCAGCACCCGCGCGTAGCCCTGCGACTGCAGGGTGGAGAACAGGTCGACGAACTCGCCCTTGCGGGTGCGGACGACCGGGGCGAGCACCTGGAACCGGCTGCCCTGCTCCATCTCCAGCACCTGGTCGACGATCTGCTGAGGGGTCTGCTTCTCGATCCGCTCGCCGCACTGCGGGCAGTGCGGGATGCCGGCCCGGGCGTAGAGCAGCCGCAGGTAGTCGTGGATCTCGGTGATCGTGCCGACCGTCGACCGCGGGTTGCGGTTGGTCGACTTCTGGTCGATCGAGACCGCGGGCGAGAGCCCCTCGATGAAGTCGACATCGGGCTTGTCCATCTGCCCGAGGAACTGCCGCGCGTACGCCGAGAGCGACTCGACGTATCGGCGCTGGCCCTCGGCGAAGATCGTGTCGAACGCCAGGCTGGACTTGCCGGAACCGGACAGCCCGGTGAACACGATCATGCTGTCGCGGGGCAGGTCGATGTCGACGCCCTGCAGGTTGTGCTCGCGGGCGCCGCGGACGACCAGCCGTGGACCGCTGGGGACCGGCGACGCACCCGGGGACAGGGTGCCGCCGATGTCCGGGCGGTCGGTGCTGTGGTCGCTCACGATGCGCGCCTCCTGGCTGGCGAGGGTCGTCCCATTCCGGTATCCGATGCTAGGCCGCACCCCCGACAGGAACGCGGCGAGCGGGCGTCGCAGCGGCTGTTCCTCGGTGGATGCACGCCGACACGCGCCGGTCGGTACGCGAGGCACCATACTCGTACGCATGTTCGACCGGACGCTCGGGGGACCGCCCCCGGCGGGCGTCGGGCGGGCCCCACGAGAGACCGGCGGGCTCACCCCACGGCGGCGGCCGGCACCGGCCGCTACCCTCGCGACGTGGACGTCCTGGAGAACTACACCGGTCACACCGATCCCGGCGGCGCCGCCATCCGCCGCGACCTGGACCGGCTTAGCATCAGCAAGATCTCGGTCGGCGAGATGGACAACAACTCCTACCTGCTCGTCTGCAAGGCCTCGGGTGAGGCGCTGCTGATCGACGCCGCCGCCGAGCCCGCCCGGATCGCGGACCTGATCGGTGCCACCGACGAGCGTCCCGACCTGCGGCACCTGGTGACGACGCACCGGCACCACGACCACTGGCAGGCACTCGGCGCGATCGCCGGGATGTTCGAGCCCCGGCTGATCGCCCACCCGGACGACGCCCCCGAGCTCCCCGCGCCGATGGACGAGCTGGTCGGGCACGGCGACCGGATCACCTTCGGCGAGATCGAGCTGGAGGTCATCCACCTGCGCGGGCACACCCCCGGCTCGATCGCGCTGCTCTACCGCGGCGCCGACCGGCCGCACCTGTTCACCGGTGACAGCCTCTTCCCCGGCGGGCCGGGCAAGACCTGGTCCGCCGAGGACAACGTGCAGCTGCTCGGTGATCTGGAGGAGCGGGTCTTCGACACCTTGCCCGACGACACCTGGTTCTACCCCGGCCACGGCGACGACTCGACGATCGGCGAGCAGCGCCCGGGTCTGCCGGAGTGGAAGTCGCGCGGCTGGTAACCGCTCGTCACACCGTCCGCGTTCGGGGCCGCCTACGTCATGTGGGCGGCCCCGACGGCTGTCGGGAGCAGACCGCCGGGGCCGTGACCGGACATCGTGGCCGCCTCACAGGCGATCGTTTTCGGACGGCCGCGTTCAGGTCCAGAGCTGCCGACCAGATTCCGGACCGAGGCCTGCGACGCGATTCCACTTTGCGATCCGGCAACGCCGACGAGTTCCTGTCGGACGGTCATGGCACAGTGAGGAAAACACCGCCACCGAGAGGCAGCCGCCATGCCGAGCCGCCACATCACGTCCCATGACCCTGGAGTGTCCGAGACCGACACCAAGCAGGACGCCGAGGCAGTGTTCGACCGCGTCACGCGGCGGGAACTCGGTATCAGCGGTGCCGACTTCCTCGCCCGTTGGGACGCCGGCGACTACGAGGGTGTCGACGTCGACGACGTCGACGGACTCGCCGAGGTCGTCGGTGCACTGCCCTTCGTTCGCTGAGCACCGGCCCATCGAGCTGAACACCAGTGCCAGGACGGACCGAGCAGCACGCGGTCACCAGCTTCCTCGATCCGCTCCGCAAGGCCGTGTCGGTGCTCGCGGGACACAACCAGATCACCGTCAGCCGCCGCGGCACGTACCGCAAGGGCCTGCTCTACGCCTGGGAGCTGAACAGCGGAGCGGGCACCAGCTGGGCAGATGTGGGGACCTTCACCGCCAGCATGAACTTCGAGATCGTCGACACCGACCCCGCGCGGCACGACACCGGCGAAGGACCGTTCCGAGTTACGACCCGGGGCTATTGGTACACCTTCCGCGACCCCAACGGCACACACCTCTGGCGGATGCACTGGCACCCGGAAGGCAACAGCTCCGTGACGGGCCCGCATCTCCACCGTCCGCCTGATCTGAAACGGCACTGGTCGACACCGCGGCTCTCCTTCGAGACGGCTATCGAGTGGTGCGTCACCTCCGGCGCTCCGACGTCATGTGACTCAGTGGAGATGGCCGACCGTCTGATCGAGACCGAGTCGGCCTACAAGCTGTACGGATCGTGGCAGCAGACGTCGGATCCGGGGTATCCGTACTCGACGAAGCCTTCGCGTTAGTCGGTCACCGGGCCGTCGCGGCGGGCGTCGGTGCTCGCGCTCATGCCGTCAGGGTGGCGGTCCTCGTCGATCTGCGGCCGGAGGCACGGCGAGCCGCGCCGGCGGCCTCGCGCACGGACGCACCGAGCGGCGGCGCCGGCTACCGAGCGGCGGCGCCCGGCTCGGCCGCCCCCGCCACCCGAACGCGCTCCGCGCGGGCCACCCGAACGCGCTCCGAGCGGGCCGCGAGCAACCGCACGTTGCACGGCCGGCGACGCCGGCCGGACTGGGGCCCGGGACAGGACCTGCAGTGGCGGGTGCCGTCGTCGACGTGCTCGGCGAGCACGACGGCGAGCAGCCCGGGCTGGGCGAGCAGGAACTCGACCGCGACATCGTCGGCGACTTCGTGGATCGGTCCGTCTCGCTGTGCTGGAGGCATGGGAGGGGACCCTATGAACCTGCGGCGGGAGGGTGTCCGCATCGTGCGGACCCGTCGGCGGGCGGTGCCGACCAGCGTCGGAGTCCGACCGGCTACGCGGCCATCCCCATCCGGAACGCCAGCCCGCGCAGCTCCCGGCCGCCCGCCTCCCGCCGAGCACGCCGCAACAGATCCGCGGTCACCTCGCGCGCGAACACATCCGATCGGAGCCGCTGCGGCGCGAGCGACTCGGCGCGCATGAACGCCCGCACCGCATCCTCCGACCTGCGCTGCATCGCCAGCGCCCGGCCCACATCGGTCCACCACGACGACTGGCGACTCGGCGACTCCGGCATCGCCGACGGGTCGATCCCACGCGCGATCTCCACCGCCCGCGCGGGCTCGCCCTGCTCCACAGCCAACGTCGTCCGCCAGATGTCCACCTGCGCGGTGCCGAACCACAGCCGACCGTGCCCGGGGCCCACCACACCCGCCCGAGCCGCCACCTCTGCCGCCTCGGCCACGTGATCCTGCGCCGTGTCCGGGCGACCCAGCGCCATCGCGGCCAGCGACGCCGTCAGGTGCAGCGAGCCGTACACCTGCGCGACCGGGCCCTGATCGAGACAGCCACCGATCTCTGTCGCCGTGCGGGTCGCGACCGCGTACGCCCGCGACCGGGACGCCTGCGCGATCGCCTGGACCCGCGACCACGCGGCCAGGCCCTCCCACTCCGGCCCCGACAGCGCCGCGGCGGCGTCACTGATGTGCCGCGACGCCACCTGAGCGAGGTCCGGACCGGCCAGCGCCTTCGCCGCAACCCGGGCAGCGGTGTAGGCATCGACCAGGCCGGACAGCGCCGGAGCACGGTGCGGACCCGGCAGGTGCGCGTGCAGATCCGGGACCAGCGACGGCAGCAGCCGGGCGACCTCCGCGTAGTCGGCACGTGGGCGGGCCGCGTTCACCGCCTGCAGACGGCACGCTGGTCTTCGACCGGGCCGACGAGGGCAACGGTTGGCCGCCTGACGCCGGGGACCGGGCGCGGCCGTAGTCAGCTGCGGCGTACGTTGCGGTAGCTGTCAAGTCAACTGAGACAGTTGATCTTACTGAGTTGGCTGTAGGACGGGTTGATTGATCCACGCCTGCTCGGGCAGGCGCGGCGGGCTGGGCCGGCGACTGAATCGCTCGGGATACTGGGCGTGTGCGCGGTCGAGGACGGTCTGACGCTGAGCCCGGACCTCGGTCGCGGTGTCGAAGTGGATCGACGCCGGGGTGTGCATGCCGATGCCGGAGTGCCGATGCTCGTGGTTGTAGTGCTCGAAGAACCGCTCGCAGAACGCGCGGGCATCAGCGAGCGAGCCGAACCGGTCCGGGAAGTCCGGCACGTACTTCAGCGTCTTGAACTGCGCCTCGGAGAACGGGTTGTCATTCGAGCACTGCGGCCGGGAATGTGACCGGCAGATACCGAGATCGACCATCAGCTCCGATACCGGTTTCGAGGTCATCGACCCGCCCCGGTCGGCATGAATCGTCTGCGGGATGACGTGGTTGCGGGCGACTGCGTCGGCGAGGAAATCCTTCGCCACGACGGCATCCTCAGCGTTCGCGGCGAGCCATCCGACTACGTAGCGGGAGAAGATGTCGAGCACCACATACAGCTTGTACCACTCGCCCTTCCGCGGGCCCTTCAGCGCGGTGATGTCCCACGACCACACCTCGCTCGGGCCATGAGCGACCAGCTCCGGGCGCACCCGCGGCGGATGCGTGGCCTGGGCGCGCCGTTCCCGGTTCTGACCCGCTGCGCGGGCGATCCGGTACATGCTCGACTGCGAGCACCACCACCGGCCCTCGTCGAGCTCCCGGGCCCACACCTGCGGAATGGCCAGATCCCGGTAGTCCTCGGAGTTCAGCAGCGCGAGCACGGCGGCACGCTCGTCGTCGGTGATCGTCGAGGGCGGGAGCCGGCGCGCACGGTGCGGGCCGTGCAGCGGCCCGAGCGTCACCCCCGCCGGGTCGGCGCGGCGGTAGTGCGTGGCCCGCGACCGACCGGTCAACGCGCACGCCGCCTTGATCGACACCTCAGCGGCGCGCAACTCGGTGAACGCGCCGTTCAACGCCGCTTCCGCGGCGCCGGTGGTTCCTGGTCGTCCGCGCTCTCGGACAGCTGCTCCAAGAGCGCGTGCGCTTTTCCCATGATGTCCAACGCGGTCCGCGTCTTCGTCAGGTCGGATTCGAGTTTCGCGTTCCGGGCCCGGAGCCGTTCCAACTCGGCCGCCTCCGCCGACCGCTTCGGACGTTTCGCCGACCGCCTCGAATCGGCTACGCCCTCCAGCGCGCCGACGTCCCGGGCCCGGGTCCACTCGATCACGTGCGACGAATACAGGCCCTCCCGGCGCAGGACCGCGCCCTTCTCACCGTTCGGCGCGTTCTCATACTCCGCGACGATCGCCAGCTTGTATTCCGCGCTGAACGACCTACGCGACGGACGCGGCGACGGACCACCAGCCGACCGCGGACCCGACGACGACGCCGTCGACCCGCTGCTGCCGGCCCCCGCACCGCGACGCTCCTCCGATGACACGAGCACCAGGATCTCCGATCACGCCCTCTACTGTGAACCGCTGACTTCAACCTGTCTCAGGTGATCTTGGCAGAGAGGGTTGCGCCGCACCTCGGCCGCGAACTTCGGCACGCCGGCCCGGTCCAGCGCCGTGCACAGCTCTGACACCGTCGCTGGACCGTGCACCGCGACGTACCTGTCGACCTGTTCCTCCAGGCAGTGCAGGACCGGAGCCGGGTAGAGGTCGAGCTGATCGAGCAGGAAATCGTCCGGGCTGACCACTCTGAGATCGAACGACTTGGTCGAGTGCTCCGGGAAGTCCTTCAGGTTGGCCGTTACCAGCACCTCCGCGTTCGCCCGGACCGCGGCGGCCAGCACGTGCCGGTCTTTCGGATCGCAGGTCAAACCGTCGACCAGGTGCTCGTAGCCGGTGACCTCGGCGTCCGGGAACGCGGTGCGCATGCGATCCAGCCGGTGCTGGATCTGCTCGCTGGTCATGGACGTGTTGTGTTCGAGCGCCAGGCCCAGCTCGTCCAGGATCCCGCGGGACCACAGAGGTCGAAATGTCTTCGCCGACGCCTGCGTGAGCAGGGTGTCGGTGAGGTACTGCGGGAACAGCACACAGGTGTCGAGCAGGGCCGGGAACGCCAACGCGATCGTCGCCTATCGGGTGGGCCGCGGTGTAGCGGTAGAGGTGTACAGGTCGTGCTCTGCAGCCTCGCTGACCAGGTCGTCGAGCTGCTTCTTCTGCTCGACACGCGCCCGCTGCTGGTAGTCGAGAACGTCGGTGAGCAACACGCGCCGATGACGGCCACGCTGCTCGTACGGGATCTCCCCGTCGCCGAGCAGCTTGACCAGGGTCGGGCGGGAGATGCCGAGCATGTCGGCTGCCTCCTGCGTCGTCAGGCGGGTGTGCTGCGGCACGACCGTGATCGCGAGTCCGTCCGCCATCGCCTCCAGCACCTCCCTCAACACTCGATACGCCTCCGCCGGCAGTTCCCACTTCACGTCGTCAGGGCCGAGCAGCGTCGCCGGCCCGTCCGCCGTCCGCATCGCTTCGACCATGCGGTGTAGCGGCTCCGGCTCCTCTGGTGGCAGTACCGTTCTGTCGTACAAAGTTGCCATGGCGCTTCCCCTCTCCGCCAGCATCTATCGTACCGCCAAACGAAAAAAACGAAAGCGCGATGCGTTACTCATCCCATCACGCGAAACGCACCGCGGCAGCATGACCCGGTCTACAAGCAGTGCGAGCCCGAGCTGGGACAGGGGTGGTGGGAGTGAGCCGCTACACGGCGCTCGTCACGCGCGCCGAGGACGCGTGGATGGTGCACGTGCCGGAGGTCGACCGGACCACCCAGGCCCGCACCCTGAGCGAGGTCGAGCCGATGGCGCTCGACCTGATCGACATCATGACCGGCGAGACCGACGTCGAGCTGTCCGTCACCGTCGTGCTGCCGGCCCCGATCCGCGCCCACCTCGACGAGGTCGCTCGGCTCCGCGAGGTCGAGGCCGGCGCCCGCACCGGCGCCGCGGAGGAACTGCGGGCCGCCGCCGTCGCCCTGAAGCACGAGGGCTGTCCATTCGCGACCTGGGTACGGTCCTCGGGGTGTCCCACCAGCGGGCCAGTCAGCTCACCTCCGGCCAGACCTGACCCCTCGACTTGCCCCACCGGAACCGAACGTCGGCGCGCCCGGCGTAGTCACCAGCGGATACACCCCGCCCCGGTGGACCAGGCCGGTGCCGAGGTTCAGGACCGCGCACGGCCTGGAGGGAGACCCTGCCGCCAGGCCGATCTCCGCCCACACCGCCGCACCGATCGGTCACTCCTCGGAGAACGTGACCTCCCACGGATGCACCGGCCCCTCCCCTGGCCCCGCCGGGTCCCGCATGTCGGCGCGGGCACGCTCGACCGCGGCGACGATGCCCTGGTAGCCCGTGCACCGGCAGATGTTGCCCGACATCTCGGCGCGGATGGTCTCCCGATCGGCGTCGGGTCTCGTGTCGAGCAGGTGACAGGCCGACATCAGCATTCCCGGTGTGCAGAACCCGCACTGCAGCCCGTGGCAGGCCACGAACGCCTCCTGCACCGGATGCAGCTCACCGTCGGTGCCCTGCAGGCCCTCGACGGTGCTGACCGAGGCCCCGTCGGCCTGGACGGCGAACATCAGGCACGCCCGCACCGGTTCGCCGTCGACGAGGATCGTGCACGCGCCGCAGACGCCGTGCTCGCAGCCGAGGTGGGTCCCGGTCAGGCCGCAGTCCTCACGCAGCGCGTCGGCGAGGGTGCGGCGGGGTTCGACGTCGAGGTCGGCCCGCTCGCCGTTGACACTGAAGCTGATCTTCATCGGCTCTGCTCCCGGACGGAATCGAACTGCGCGAGCGCGCGGCGGGTCATCTCGGTGGCGATCGCGCGGCGGAACTCGACCGAGCCGTGCAGGTCCGCGGTCGGCTCGATCTCCTCGGCCGCGATGTGCGCGATCTCGGCCGCGGGCCGCCGGTCGGCGAGTGCCTGCTCGGCGGCGGCGGCGCGTTGCGGGACCGACCCGACGCCGCCGAAGGTGATCCGGGGCCGGCCACGCACCTCGGTGACGACGGCGGTCACCAGGGCGAAGTCGCCGTGCCGGCGGGCGAACTCGGCGAAGCCCCACCGGTCCGGTTGTGGGAACCGGATCGCGGTGATCATCTCGTCCTCCTCGATGGAGGTCGTCAAGGCACCCACGAACAGCTCCTCGGCGTCGACGTCGCGGGACCCCCGCGGCCCGGTCACGGTCACCGTCGCACCGGTGGCGACAGCGACGACCGGTAACTCGGCCGAGGGGTCGGCGTGGGCGATGCTGCCGCCGGCCGTCCCGCGGGACCGGATCGCGGTGTGCCCAATCCAGCGGGCGGCCTCGGCGAGGAGCGGGTGCTCGGTCTGCTCGGCGAGCCGGCTGTGCCGCACGGTGGCGCCGACCTCGACGGTGTCGTCGATCCGGCGGATCGACGACAGACCCGGGATCCGGTTGACGTCGACCAGCACCGCGGGACGGGCCATCCGGAGCGCGAGCACCGGGACCAGGCTCTGCCCGCCGGCGAGGATCTTGCCGTCGCCATCGGCCTCGCCGAGGACCTTCACGGTCTCCTCGACGCTGGCCGCGCGGACGTAGTCGAACGGGGCGCACTTCATGTGCTCATCTCCCTCGGAACACCGGCGGGCGCTTCTCCGCGCGGGAGAGGCGCCCCTCGGCGAAGTCGCCGCTGGCCCAGCAGGCCTCGAAGGCGGCGTCGAGCTCGGTGGCGACATCACCGGCGAGGCCGGGCTCGAACACCTCGCCGAGTACTCGCTTCGTGTAGCCGACGGTCAGCGGTGCCAGGTCGGCCATGCCGGCCGCCCAGTCCAGGGCGTCGTCGAGGTCGCCCGGCCGGTCGGCGAGTCCGCAGGCCAGCGCGGCGTCGGCGTCGATCGGGTCGCAGGCCAGCAGCATCCGGCGTGCGGCGCCGTGACCGGCCAGCAGCGCGAGCCGCCTGATCGTCCAGGGATCGACGGCCAGTCCGATCCGGGCCGTGGGCACGGCGAAGCGTGCCGCGGGGCTCACCACGCGCAGGTCGGCCGCGATCGCCAGCTGGGTACCGGCCCCGATCGCGGCACCGTGCACGGCGGCGACGACCGGAACCGGCGCGGCGGTGACGGCGTGCAACATCCGGTAGAGCTCGTCGCGGAACCCGGCGGTGTGCACCTCGTCGAGGTCGGCGCCCGAACAGAAGCTCCGGCCGTTGCCGGTGAGCACGAGAGCGCGGGCCTGCGCCGCCGACGCCACGGCGGTCCGGATCCGCTCGCACAGCTCGGCGGTGAGGGCGTTGTGCTTGTCCGGCCGGTCGAGGGTCAGCACCGCGACGCGGCCGCGCCAGGAGAGTTCGATCATCGCTGGAGCTCCTTCCAGACCCGCGCCGGGCTGACCGGCAGCTCGTCGACCTCGATCCCCAGCGCATCGCGCAGCGCCCCGGCGAGTACCGCGTTCGGGCCGAGTGTTCCGCCCTCACCCACTCCCCGGACCCCGAGCGGGTTCGCGGCCGGCCGCGAGACGTGGCCGATGACCATGTCGGGGACCTCGGCGCTGGTGGGCATGAGGTAGTCCAGCAGCGTCCCGGTCGAGAGGTTCCCGTCGTCGTCGTAGACGAGATGCTCGTAGAGCGCACCCCCGATGCCCTGGGCGATCGAGCCGGCGATCTGCCCGTCGACGATCTGCGGGTGCAGGGCGCGGCCGGCGTCCTCGACGCAGACGTAGGACAGGATCCGCAGCTCGCCGGTGGCCCGGTCGACCTCGATCGCGGCGACCTGCGCCCCCGCCGCGAACGCGCCGCGGATCGGGTCGTAGAAGGTCGTCGCATCGAGGCCGGGCTCGATCCCGTCCGGAAGGCGGTTCGACTCCAGGTAGGCGACCCGCGCGACCTCGGCGACGGTGATCTGCGGCTTCGTGTCCCCGACGACATAGATCTCGCCGTCGGCGATCCGCAGGTCCGCCTCGGCCGCCTCGATCAGTCCGGCGGCGAGCGTGATGATCTTCTTCCGCACCGCGGTGCCGGTGTTGTGCGCGGCTCCCCCGCCGATCACCGCCTGGCGGGAGGAGAACGCGCCGAAACCCCACAGGGACTCGTCGGTGTCGCCGATGCGGACCTCGACGTCCTCGTACCGGACGCCGACGGCGTCGGCGACGATCTGGGCGACCGTGGTCTCGAGCCCCTGACCCTGTGAGGTCACCCCGGACAGGACGGTGACCCCGCCGTCCGGGTTGACCCGCACGGTGCAGGCGTCGTGGCCGGTCCGGAACGGCATCCGGGGTCCGGCGCTGGCGGCCCGGCCCAGCCCGGTGAGCTCGTTGTAGACGGCGACCCCGATCCCGATCGGGGACCCGCCGCTCTCCCGGCGGCGGCGTTGCTCGGCACGGACGGCGTCGTAGTCCAGGGCCTCGAGGGCCTTGTCGAGGCACTCGCCGTAGTGGCCGGAGTCGTCGATGAGCCGGGACGGCATCCGGTAGGGGACGTCGTCCGGAGTGATCAGGTTGCGGCGGCGGATCTCGATCGCGTCGATGCCCAGCTGCGCCGCCGCCGCGTCGAACATCGTCTCCATCGCGAACACGCTCGCCGGGCGCGCGACACCCCGGTAGGGCCCCGACGGCGCCGTGTTCGTCGCGACACCACGGACGGTGCACCGGTAGTGATCCAGCCGGTACGGCCCGGAGAGCAGCCCACCGGCCATCAGCGGCTCGATGCCGGCCGTCCACGGGTACACCGAGTAGGCACCGACGTTGCAGGTCACGTCCGCGTCGACGGCCAGGAGCGTCCCGCCGGCGTCGAATGCGGCCGTCATCAGGTACCGGTGGTCGCGGGCGTGGGTCGCGGCGAGCAGGTGCTCGGCCCGGTCCTCGACCCACTTCAGCGGGATGCCCGGCATCTCCCGGGCCATCAGGCACAGCGCGAGGTCCTCCGGGTAGAGCACCGCCTTCACGCCGAACCCGCCGCCGACGTCGGGGGCGATCACCCGGACCTTGCTCTCGGGCAGACCCATCAGCTCCGCGATCATGTTGCGGGCGATGTGCGGGACCTGGGTGCCGTTCCAGAACGTCAGCTTGCCGTCCGCGGCGTCCCACACGGCGACCCCGGCACGGCACTCCATCGGGTTGCCCGCGTGCCGGTTGGTGGTCAGCTCCCGCTCGACGACGACCGCGGCGGAGGCCAGGACGTCGTCGACGCCGCCGGTGTCGAAGGTCCGCTCGAGCAGGACGTTGTCCGGTGCCTCGGCGTGCACGGGTGCCGACGGCGTCTCCCAGGCACAGACCGTCGGAGCCAGCGGCTCGTAGTCGACCGTGACGAGTTCCAGGCCGTCCTCGGCCCGGTACCGGTCCCCGGCGACGACGGCCGCCACCGCCTCGCCGGCGAACCGGACCTTCTCGTGGGCCAGTACCGGCTGAGCGGTCTCGACGTAGGAGGGCAGCGCGGACTGCGCGCGCAGCTCGACGTGGGCGAAGTCGGCGCCGGTGAAGACCCCGAACCCGGCCTCGCGGGCGGCCGCGGTGTCGGTACCGGTGATCCGGGCGTGGCCGTAGGGGCTGCGCAGGAACGCCACGTGCCGCATCCGCGGCAGCTCGACGTCGGTCACGAACCGGCCGTGCCCGGTGATCAGCCGGTGGTCCTCCTTGCGCCGCACGTTGCGGCCCAGGGAGCCGGCCCGGGTGGTGTTCTCGTCGACGGCGCTGTCCTCGACGACCACGCTGTCCTCGTCGACCACGGTGTCCTCACTCATCGGTCCTCCTCGCTGCAGCGTGCCGGATCCGTCCGGTCAGGGCATCGCATAGCCGCCGTTGACCGACACGACCTGCCCGGTCGTCCAGGACGACAGCGGTGAGGCGAGCAGCAGCACCATGGGGGTGATGTCGTCGGGGTGGCCGAACCGGCGCAGCGGGTAGGCGGAGAGGATCTTCTTCATCGTGTCCGCCTCCGGGGTGCCGGCGTGGGCGTCGAAGTTGTCGGTGCGCACCAGGGCCAGCGACACCGCGTTCGCGCGGATCTTGTGCCGGGCCAGCTCCTTGGCCAGCGACCGGGTCAGGCCGACGGTCGTGGAGCGCGCGGTCGCGGTCACCAGCAGTCCCGACTCGCCCACCCGCCCGGAGTCGCCCATCAGGTTCACGATCGACCCGGCCTCGCGCTCGGCCATCCGGGTGGCCACCGCGTGGGTGAGCTGCAGGGTGCCGGTGACCGTCACGTCGACCTGCGGCGCCCAGTCCTGCGGCGTCGACTCCAGGAAACGCTGCTTCTTCGTCACGGCGGAGTTGTTGACCAGCACGCAGATCGGGCCGAGCTCGTCCTCGGTGCGCGCCACGATGGCGGCGACCGCGTCGGCGTCGCGCAGGTCCCCGCCCACGGCGATGGACCGGACGCCGAGCTCGGCGGCCTCGGCCGCGGACTTCTCGGCCCCCTCGGCGGAGGAGTGGTAGTGGAAGGCGACGTTGGCGCCCTCCGCGGCGAACCCGAGGCCGAGGGCGCGACCCAGCCCCTGGCCCGCGCCGCTGATCAGGACGTTCGTCCCGGTGAGCTGAAGATCCATGAGGTGCTCCTAGACGATCTGCTGGAAGGTGCGGTTGCCGAAGGCGGTGACGACCCGGCCGAACCGCAGCCCCGGGAAGTGGGCGCCGACGACGACGTCGGTGGAGTCCGCGACCTCGTCGGCGACGGCGTTGCGGACCGCGCGGGCGGCGACCGGGTCGACGTCGAAGACCGCCTCCCAGTCGCGCTCGTGCAGCTCGACCACCGAGTGCACGACGTCGCCGAGCAGCAACGCGCGCTCGTCGCCGTCGGCCACCACCACGACGGTGGACCCGGGGGTGTGGCCGGGGGTGTGCCGCGTGCTGAGACCGGGGGCGAGCACGGTGTCGGCGCCGAAGGTCTCGAGCCGCTCGGTCAGCGGCGTGAGCTTGCGGACGGCGCCCGGTTCGGCGTCCGGGGAGTCGACGAAGTGTGCCCAGTCCGCCTCGTGGACCCGGTAGGTCGCGTTCGGGAAGACGATCGCGCCCTTGCGCGTGGCCCAGCCCACGTGGTCGAAGTGCAGGTGGGTGAACACGACGTCGGTGACGTCCTCGGGGGCGACGCCGTGGCCGTGCAGCGAGTCGAGGAACCGTCCGCCGGCGTACCGGCCGTTGTCGATGGTGCCGACGCCGGCGTCGACCAGTACCGTCCGGTCGCCGGTGCGGACCAGGAACCCGCCGAGGTCGAGGTGCAGCGTGCCGTGCTCGTCGAGCTGGTCGCCGTGACAGGCCCAGGCGTCCGGGACGCCGGGCCGGGTCAGCACCTCGGCGGCCGGTTCCCGCCCGGTGCCGTCGAGCACCGGGAGGACCTGGATCGTGCCGATCTTCATGCGCCGTCACCGCCCGGGGTGAGCAGGGTGCGGACCCCGCGGCCGGCCTCGAGTTCGGCGAGGGCGTCGCCGACCGACTCGAGCGGGCCGTGACCGGTGACCAGACCGCGCAGGTCGAGCTGCCCGGTGCGGACCCACTCGAAGAACGTGGGCATCTCCGTCGCCGCGTCGACCGAACCGGCGACGCAACCGCGCAGGGTGCGGGCGAAGTGGAACAGCTCCAGCGCGGAGAACGAGACCAGGTCGTCCTTCGCGCCGATCCCGACGACCGTGGCGGTCCCGCCCCGGCGGGTGAGCGACCACATGTCCCGGATCGTGCGCGACGAGCCCACGCAGTCGAAGGCGTGATCGGCGCCGCGGCCCCCGGTCAGCGACCGGACCGCCTTCCTGGTCCCCTCGTCCGCGGGCACGAAGTGGGTCGCCCCGGCGGCGGAGGCGAGCTCGGCCTTGTCCGGGTTGCGGTCCACCGCGATCACCGTCCCGGCGCCGGCGAGCCGCGCGCCCTGCAGCACCGACAGCCCGACCCCGCCGAGCCCGATGACCAGGACCGACGCCCCCTGCTCGACGCGAGCGGTGTGGGTGACCGCGCCGACGCCGGTGGTCACCGCGCACCCGAGGAGCGCGGCGTCGACGGTGTCGATGTCGTCCGGCACCGGTACGACGGCGGCGCGGGGCAGGACGGTCTGCTCGGCGAACGAGCCGACGGTCAGGCCCGGATGGACCGGCAGGTCGTCCTCGGTCAGCGCGTACGGCTCCCCCGCCCGCGACGAGCCGCTCTCGCACAGGTGCGGCTGCCCGTGGGTGCAGGCGAAGCACTCCCGGCAGGGGGTGATCCACAGCAGGATGACCCGCTGCCCCGGCGCCAGGTCGGTCACCGCGGAACCGGTCTCGACCACGGTGCCGCAGGCCTCGTGCCCGAGGACGGCGGGCAACGGCTGGCCGAGCGTGCCGTTGGCCAGGGACAGGTCGGAGTGGCAGACGCCGGTCCGGTCGATGCGGACCCGGACGTCTGTGCTGCCGACCGCCCGGAGCCGGATGGTCTCGACGACCATCGGCGTACCGACCTCGCGCAGCACCGCGGCCCGTGTCCGGTGCGGGAATCCGGCCTCGGACCGGTCCACCGCGGCAGTCCGGGCGCTCATCGCTGCACCGCCTTGGTCTCGCACACGTCGGCGATGCCGTGCTCACCGATCTCCCGCCCGACACCGGACTGCTTGTAGCCGCCGAACGGCGCTGCGGGGTTGAACCCACCGCCGTTGACGTCGACCTGGCCGGTGCGCAGCCGCCCGGCGACGGCGAGTGCGGTGCCGTCGCCGCCCCACACCGCGCCACCGAGGCCGTAGATGCTGTGGTTGGCGATCCGGACGGCGTCGTCGTCGGAGTCGGCGGCGAGGATCGACAGGACCGGGCCGAAGACCTCGTCCTGCGCGAGGCGCGAGTCCGGATCGACCCGGGAGACGACGGTCGGGACGACCCAGTGCCCGCGGTCCGGCAGGTCGACGTCCCCGGTCACCGTGACCGCCCGGTCGCCGCCCGCACCGGGGACGAGGAACGACTCGACCTCCTTGCGCTGCCCGGCGGAGATCAGTGGGCCGAGGCGCCCGCCCGGGGTGTACTTCGCGGCGGCCGCGGCGGCGAGCTCCTCCACCTCGGCGAGCCGCTCCCGGGGTACGACGAGACGCGACAGCGCCGTGCAGGTCTGGCCCCCGTTGAGGAAGCAGTTCGCGACGGTCACCTTCACCGCCGTCGCGAGCTGGTCGTCGGTCGCATCGGCCAGGACGACCGAGGCGGACTTGCCACCGAGCTCCAGGGTGACGCACTTGACGGTCTCCGCGGCGGCCGCGGCGATCGTCCGGCCGACCGGGGTCGATCCGGTGAACGACACCTGGTCGACGCCCGGGTGGCGGGCCAGGAGGTCGCCGACGACCCGGCCACTGCCCGGGACCAGGTTGAACACGCCCGGCGGGAGGCCGGCGTCGTCGAAGGCCCTGGCGAGAGCGAAGGCGGCCAGCGGGGTGAGCCCGGCCGGCTTGAGCACCACGGTCGCACCGGCGGCCAGCGCGGGGACGACCTTCACCACGACCTGGTGCAGGGGCAGGTTCCACGGCGTGATCGCGCCGACGACGCCGACCGGTTCGCGCAGCACGATCGAGTTCCCGAGCTCGCTGCGGAAGGGGAACCTCTCCAGCGCGTCGAGGGTGGCGTCGACGACGGCGATCGGGACGTCGACGTGCAGGGCGCGGGCCGGCTTCGGCGGCGAGCCCTGTTCCCGGTTGATGATCGTCGCGAGCTCGTCGGCCCGGTCGGCGAGGATGTCCCGGGCCCGGCGCAGCACCGCGGCCCGCTCCCCCACCGGCGTCGTGGCCCATCCGTCGAACGCCTCGCGCGCGGCGGCGACCGCCGACCCGACGTCCTCGGCGCCGGCCTGGGTGACCACGCCGGTGATCTGCTCGGTGGCGGGGTTCTCGACCTCGAGATCGGCTCCGCGGCCGGCGGTCCACTGCCCGCCGATGTAGAGGTGGGGCTCGCGCAGGACGTCCTGCTGGGCGATGTCGGTCATCGGCTCTCCTCCGGGAGACGGATGTGGGTGCCGGGCAGGACGAGCTGGAGGACCGGCGCTCCCGCCTGCCCGGCGTGGCGTGGCGGGCCCGGGCGCCGCCGGGCGCGCCCGACGAGCACTCCGAGCACGAGCCCGAGCAGGGCGGTGCCGAGGGGAAGCGCGTGCCGCCGGGCCAGCGACCCGACGACCGCCCCGACGACGCCGCCGCCGGTGGCGAGTAGATCGAGTGGCTCGGCCTCCTGCGGTGCACGCCGCTGCGCCGGTCCGGTCACCGTCGGTGCCGGGACGCCCGGCGCGGCTCCGGCCCGGCCGGCAGTACCGTCACCGGCTCCGGCTCGGCCGTCGGCGGCCGGGTCGGCGGCCGGGTCGACGGCCGGGTCGACGGCGCTGCCACCGGTGGAGCCGCCGGCCATCTCCGCCTCGAGCCGGCGGGCGAACCGGCCGATCAGCTTGCTGCTGACGTCGGAGATCACGCCTCGGCCGAACTGGGCGACCCGCCCGGCGAGATCGAGGTCGGTCACGACGGCGACCTCGGTACCGGAGCCCTGCTCGCGCAGCCGGATGTCGATGGTCGCGGCGGCGTTGCCCTGACCGCCGACGTCGCGCCCCTCGGCCCGGATGACGGCGTGGCGCGCCGCGTCGTCGCGCTCGGTGAACCGGGCGATGCCCTCGTAGCGGGCGGTCACCGGTCCGACCTTCACCGCGACGGCGCCGCGGTAGGCCTCGCCGTCGACGCCCAGCATCGTCGCGCCGGGCAGGCACGGGGCGACCCGTTCGAGATCTGTGATCACCGCCCAGGCCCGGTCCACGGGCTCGGAGACGGTGAACGTGTGCGTCAGGTCCATCCTGCGCGCTCCTTACTAACTAACGCTCTTTAGTCACTGTAGGACATGGTCGGCTCCAGGCCAACCCGGCTCGGGTCACCGCGACGGACTCAGCCGCCGAGCTGCTGCCGGAGCCGGAAACGGAGGATCTTGCCGGAGCCGGTGCGCGGAATGGTCCGGCATTCGACCAGCCGGTCGGGAACCTTGAACGACGAGAGCCGCCCACGTGCCGAGTCCAGGACCGCGGCGTGATCGAGCGGCTCCGGCCCGGCGGGGACCACGAAGGCGACCGGCACCTCGCCGAGCTGTGGATGCGGGACCCCGACGACCGCGACGTCCTGCACACCCACGGCGCCCGCCAGCGCCTCCTCGACCTCGGCCGGATAGATGTTCTCCCCGCCCCGGATGATCAGCTCCTTGGTCCGGCCGCTGATCCGCAGGTAGCCGTGGGTGTCGCGGCGGCCCAGGTCGCCGGTGCGGTACCAGCCGTCGACGAGCACGGCGGCGGTCGCCTCCGGCAGGTCGTGGTAGCCGGGGGTGACGTTCGGTCCCTGCACCCACAGCTCCCCCTCCTCCCCATGGCCGACGTCCGTGCCGGTCCCCGGATCCACGAGCCGCACGGTCAGCCCCGGCAGCGGCAGTCCGCAGGAGCCCATCACCCGGGTCCCCGTCGGCCAGTTCATCGTGACCATGGTCGAGGTCTCGGTGATCCCGTAGCCGTCGAGCAGCGGGACCCCGAACGCGGCCTCGAACCTCTCGGTGACCGAGGCCGCCAGGATCGCGCCGGCGGACACGCAGAGCCGCAGTGCCGGGGCCTCCAATCCGCGGTCGCCGACCCGGTCGAGCAGGTAGTGGAACATCGTCGGGACGCCCGGGAACACGGTCACGTCGCCCTCCGGTCCACCGGACAACCGGGCGGCGACGTCGGACACCGAGAACCGCGGCAGGATCCGCTCGCTCGCACCGACGGCGAACACCCCGAGCACGCACAGCACGAGCGCGTAGGAGTGGAACAGCGGCAGCGCGCTCAGCACCACGTCGTCCGGGCCGAGGCCGGCGATCGGCGCCCAGCAGGCGGCGACCACCCAGAAGCACCCGCGCTGGGTGAGGTACACGCCCTTCGGGCGGCCGGTGGTGCCCGACGTGTAGAGCATCCAGGCGACGTCGTCGAGCCCCAGGCAGTCCCGGGGCGGCTGCGCGGCGTCGGCACCGACGAGATCGGCGTAGCCGAGTTCGCCGGCAGCGGCCGCCCCGCCGACCACGATCACCGCGAGCAGATCCGCCCCGGCCGCCAGCTCGCGCACCACCGGCAGGCGTTCGGGATCGGTGACGACGATCCGCGCGCCGCTGTCGGCCAGAATGTGAGCGACCTCCGCGGGGGCGGCCTGCGGGTTCGCGCAGACGGCGACGGCGCCGGTGCGCGGGATCGCGAGGTACGACTCGGCGACCTCGACCCGGTTGTCGAGGTGGAGCAGGACGCGGTCGCCGGGCTCGATCCCGAGTTCCTGCATGTGACCGGCCAGCCGCGCGGTCGTGCGGGCCAGTGCGCCGTAGGTGATCGTGCGGTCGTCGTCGGCGAAGGCGATCCGTTCGGGCCGGGCCGCCTCGTGGACCGCCATCAGCTCCGCCACGGTGGCGATGTACTCGGTCCTCAGCATCGATGCACTCCTTCCTTCCCGGTCGTGCCCCGGTCAGCGGGCGCGCAGGGGCCGGGCGACGCGCTGCGCCGGAGGGCGCGCGGCCCCGCCGGCACCGAGGCCGGTCCGGGAGCCCGTTCCCGCCCGCAGACACGAGGCCCGTCGAGGTGGCGACAGGCCGCGTCGACTAGCTAACGCTCATAAGTTGACGTTCGACAACGTAGACTCCCGGCCGGGGGTCGGCAATCCCCTGCACCGCAGGCACGGCGTCACGGAGTCGGCCGCCCGTCCCGGCGCATGGGGAGCGCGCGGGCGTCGGGGCCGCGAAACTAGCCGGCGTTAGCATGAGCGGCGAGACCCCGGCCGACCGGCAGCACCCGACAGATCCGAGGTGGTGGACATGGCGCCAGCCGATGTGCGACGCAGCGGGCCACGGACCGATCGGACGGCCGTCACCACCGAATCGGTCCTCGACGCGGCACTGACCCTGTTCGCCGAGCGTGGCTACCACGGCACCGCCGTCAGCCAGGTCGCCGCCGCGCTCGGGGTGCGCACCCCGAGCCTCTACAACCACATGTCGTCCAAACAGGAGCTGCTGGAGACCCTCGTGGGGCGGACCCTCGACGACGTGCACGCCGAGTTCGACGAGGCCGTCGCCGGTCTCGACACCCCCGCCGACCAGCTGCGCGCCGCGGTCCGGGTCTACGCCCGGCGCCACGCCACCCACCGCCGCGAGGCGCTCGTGGTCAACCGGGACACCACGAGCCTGCCGGAACCGGCGCTGAGCCGGATGCGCCAACGGCGCCGCGACCACGAGACCGCGGTCCGCGCCGTCATCTCCCGCGGCATCGAGGACGGTTCGTTCTCGGTCGGCAACGCCGGACTGGCGTCCTTCGCGATCCTGGAGATGAGCGTCAGCATCGCCCGCTGGTTCCGGGAGGACGGGCCCCGGACCGCCGAACAGGTCGCCGACGAGTACGCGGAGTTCGCCCTGCGGGTCGTGAGGTTCCGCCCGTGACGGCCGCGCGGGAGAGCGTGAGCAACGCGGCCGTCGTCGATGCCGCGCTGACCCTGTTCGCCGAGCGCGGCTACCACGGCACCGCGCTGAGCCAGATCGCCGAGGTGCTCGAGGTCCGCACACCGAGCCTCTACAACCACATGCGGTCCAAGCACGAGCTCCTGGAGACGATCGTCGGGGACACCGTCCGCGGCGTGCTCGACGACTTCCGGCGCGCCACCGAAGGACGGGACGATCCACTGGACCGGCTCTACCACGCCGTCCTGGTGTACTCCCGCCGGCACGCGACGCACCGCCGGGAGGCGATCGTGGTCAACCGGGACACCTCGAGCCTGGCCGAGCCCGCGCGCTCGGCCATGCAGGACCTGCGCCGCGAGCACGAGCACGCACTCCGTTCGATCATCGCCGACGGGATGGCGGCCGGGCGGTTCTCGGTCGACTCCCCCGCGCTGGCCTCGTTCGCCATCCGCGAGATGTGCGTCAGCATCGCCCGCTGGTACTCCGACGACGGCCCGATCACACCCGAGCAGGTCGCCCGGGAGTACACCGAGTTCGCCCTGAGCATCGTCGGAGCACGGTCG
Organism: Pseudonocardia autotrophica; assembly: GCF_003945385.1. Taxonomy (NCBI): domain Bacteria; kingdom Bacillati; phylum Actinomycetota; class Actinomycetes; order Pseudonocardiales; family Pseudonocardiaceae; genus Pseudonocardia; species Pseudonocardia autotrophica. The sequence goes on along the minus strand of NZ_AP018920.1, from coordinate 3,065,009 downwards.
AGCTGAGCCCGGCCGTCGCGGGGGCGGGTGGCGCGCTCAGCGCAGCGGTGAGTGCCCCGGGGACTGCTTGACCACCTTCATGATGATCTGCGACGTGGTCGTCGCGACGCCGGGCAGCGCGGTCAGGCGTTCCATGTACAGCTGCTCGTAGGCCTCGAACCCGCTGACCGCGACGTCGAGCAGGTAGTCCGGGTTCCCGAACATGCGCCGGCAGCCGACGATCTCGTCCACTTCCCCCACGGCCGCCTCGAAGGCCTGGACGGTGTCGCGTCGCTGATCGGCCATGTCGACGTGGACCAGCAGGCGGAGGCCGCGGCCGAGCGCCGCCTGGTTCACCGCCGCGTGATAACCGGTGACGACTCCGGCGTCCTCCAGGGCCCGGACCCGCCGCAGGCACGGCGACGGGGACAGCCCGACCCGCTGGGCCAGTTCGGCGTTGGAGATCCGGCCGTCCGCGACGAGATGATCGAGGATTGCGTGATCGATCCGATCCATGGCAGATGATGCTATCGGCGCGGGGTGTCGGGGCAGAAGTCGGCACCATCCACCCCGATAACGCACATAACATCGACCCCGCACGACAGCGAGCTGCACGGGGAGTGACGATGAGCCTGATTCTCGACGACGCCGAGCGCCGCCGGGCGAACGATCTGCTCGCCCGGTTCCTGGACGGGTACGAGCGGAACCTGGACGACACGCCGATCGTCCCCGAGATCGACCGGGACACCCTGCAGGAGCTGATGCACGAGGGGTTCCCGGCCACCGGTACCGGCGTGGAGGGCTTCTTCCGCGATCTCGACGAGCGCATCGTCCCCAACTCGACCGCGGTGTCGCACCCGCGGTTCCTCGCCTACGTCCTCGGGCCGCCCACCGGGATCGCCGCCTACGCCGAGGCGGTCGCGGCCACCCTGAACCAGAACTGCAACTTCTGGCAGCTCTCCCCCGCGGCCAGCGTGATCGAGCGAACCGTGATCGGCTGGCTGGCGAGCCGGTTCGGGTTCGACCAGGAGCGCGCGGGCGGGATCCTCACCGGTGGGGGCTCGATCGCCACGCTCAACGCCCTGACCGTCGCGCTGCACGCCCGCCGGCCGGACTTCCGGGCGACGGGCCTGCAGGCCGGCCGCGCGCCCCTGGTGCTCTACACCTCCGCCGAGGCGCACCGGTGCGTCGACAAGGCGGCGGGGATTCTCGGCATCGGGCTGGACCACGTGCGGCACATCCCGACCGACGATCGCCTGCGGATGCGCGTCGATCTGCTGGCCGAGGCTGTACGGGCGGACCGCGCGGCCGGCCTCGAACCGTTCTGCGTCGTCGCCACCGCCGGAACGGTGACCACCGGATCGGTCGACCCGCTCGGTGAGATCGCCGATCTCGCCGAGGCCGAGGACCTGTGGCTGCACGTCGACGGGGCGTACGGCGCGTTGTTCGTCCTCGCCGAGCCGGTCGCGGAGATGTTCCGCGAGATCCGCCGCGCCGACTCCGTCGCCCTGGATCCCCACAAGCTGCTGTTCGCCCCGCTGGAGGCGGGCTGCCTGCTCGTGCGCGACGCCGCGACGCTGCGCGCGGCCTACGCCTACTCCTCGTCGTACCTCACCGTCGCGCAGGACCCACTGATGCACGACTACATGGACCACGGCCCGCAGCTGTCCCGCAGCTTCAAGGCCCTCAAGATCTGGGCGGCGCTGCGGACGTTCGGCACCGACGCGTTCGGATCGGCGCTGACCGGAATGCTGGAGCTCGCCGGGCACCTGGGCAGGCGGGTCACGGCCGAGCCGGGTCTGGAGCTGATGGCGCCGGTGACCCTGACCGCCGTCTGCATCCGCCTGCCGGGACTGTCGGGGCCGGAGCACACGACGCTGCTGGCCCGGCTCGCCGAGGAGGGCACCGCCCTGCTGGGCCCGGCGGTCGTCGGCGGTGCGCACGGGATCCGGGTCTGCATCACCAACCACCGCACGACCCGGGCCGACATCGACGCGATCGTCGACCGCCTCGCCGAGCTGTCGCGTGCCTGAGCGCCTGAGCGCCTGAGGTGTCACAACACGCTCTCACCGGTGCACCCGATCGCCGGCGCGGTCCCGCGGTCTCAGGCCCCCCAGCCGAAGACCGCTCACCAGGTGAGCGAACTCCGACCACACACCCCCCGGAGCCACCCGGCCCCTCGACGCCCGCCCCACCCGGGCGCCGGGGGACCCGTCTGTCGACGGGAACCGCTCACCTCGTGAGCGAACTCCGACCACACACCCTCCCCGCCGCTCCGAGCCCGGCCCGCACCGGTGGCGCGCGAGGGTCGCCGACGACTAATGAGCGCTAGTACGATGACGGCGTCCGTCGACGACGCCGGGGGCCCCATGTCACAGCAGCGTGATCCACACGTCCTCGTCGGAGTGGCGCGGCCGGCGGCGGTGTCGATCACCTCGCCGTTCCTGCTGACCGAGGAGCCCTCGATCGCCCAGCAGATCGCCTCGCTGGGCGAGGCCCGCCGCTTCCGGGCCGGCGAGTTCGTCTACCGGCAGGGCTCCCTGTCCGACTACTTCTACCAGGTGATCGAGGGCCGGCTGCGCATCTACCTGACCCGCGCCGACGGTTCCGAGCGCGTGCTGTCCTACGCCGAACCGGGCGCGGGCATCGGGGAGTCGACGTGCTTCGACGGGCTCCCCCGCTACGCCTCCTGCGTGGCCACCGTCGACAGCCGTCTGGTGGCCGTGAGCCGCCGCGCGGTGCTCGAGGCGGGCCGGCGCGAGCCGGAGATCCTGATGGAGATCACGCGGCGGATCTCGCGGAAGGCGCGGCTCTTCGCGATGCACATCGCCGCCGACGGCCTGCCGGCCCGCGGCCGGGTCGCCCTCATCCTCGATCACCTCGTCGAGGCCTACGGGGTGCGCTGCACCGAGGGAGTCCGACTGCGCACCCGGTACTCGCTCGACGAGCTCGCCCTGATCCTCGGCGTCACCCGGGTGACCCTGAGCCGGGAGCTCGCCCGCCTGATCGGCGAGGGGCTCGTCCTCCGCCGGGGCCGGGAGATCATCGTCCCCGACCTGGCCGCGCTGCGCGCGGTCGCCGGTGGCTACCGCCCCTGACCTCCGTCCGGCCGGAAATCCCGTCGATCGGTATCACGCGTTACCGATCGGATCGCCCGGAGTCGTCAGTCTTCGCTCGTCCGCACCGACGACGACGTGGAGCACTCATGACGACAGTCGATGCCGGCCGCATCGAGACGCCGCTCCAGGCGGGCACCGTCTCGCTGGGCGACCGGTTCCGGCTCGAGAGCGGCAGGACCTTCCTCACCGGAGTCCAGGCGCTCGTCCGCGCACCGCTGGACCAGGCACGCCGGGACCGGCGTGCGGGCCTGCGCACCGGTGGGTTCATCACCGGGTTCCCCGGTTCCCCGCTCGGCGGCTACGACCTCACGCTGCAGCAGAACCGCGAGCTGCTCGACGAGCACCACATCGTCCACCGGATGGGCCAGAACGAGGAACTCGCCGCCGCGGCCCTGATGGGCACCCAGCTGCTGGAGCGCTACCCGCACAGCCGCTACGACGGCGTCACCGGATTCTGGTACGGCAAGGGCCCGGGGCTCGACCGCGCCGGCGACTCGCTGCGGCACGGGAACTTCGCCGGGACCACCCGGCACGGTGCGGTGGTCGTGCTCTCCGGCGAGGACCACGAGGCGAAGAGCTCGTCGCTGCCCTACGAGCAGGAGTACGCCTTCGCCCACGCCGGGATCCCGGTGCTCTACCCCTCCTCGGTCGAGGAGTTCCTGAGCTACTCGGCGCACGCGGTGGGCATGTCCCGCTACTCGGGCTGCTGGGTCGCGATGAAGCTGATCGGTCAGCTCTGCGACGGCGGTCAGACGGTCGATCTCACCCCGGAGGGGCCCGCGATCGTCACCCCCGAGTTCGAGATCGACGGGCGCCCGTTCCGCAAGTGGCAGGACCACGCGTTCTTCCCCGGGTCGGTCGTGGAGACCGAGCGGCACGTGTTCACCGAGCGCCAGCCGGCGGCCACGGCCTACGCGCAGGCCAACGGGCTCGACCGGATCCCGGTGCGCGGCGAGCACGACACCCTCGGGCTGCTGACCGCGGGCAAGAGCTACGCCGACACCCTGCAGGCGTTGCGCGATCTCGGCATCGGCACCGACGACCTGCGGGCGGCGGGTGTCCGGCTGATCAAGATCGGTGCGATCTATCCGCTGGACTCCGCCTTCGTCCGCGAGGCAACCCGGGGTCTCGACGAGGTCGTCGTCGTGGAGGAGAAGCGCCCGATCCTGGAGGACGCGGTCAAGGTCGCCCTCTGCAACACGGCCGCGGCGCCGCGGGTGCACGGCAAGCGCGATCTGGAGGGCCGGGTGCGCTTCGCCGAGTACGGCAGCCTCGACGCCGATGCCGTCGCGGTGGGGCTCGCCCCGCTGCTGCGCCCCCGCCTGCGCGAGCAGATCGTGCTCGACCGGCGCACCGAGGAGCTCACCGCGGTGCGGGAACGCGACTACTCCTCGACCTCGAAGCGCTCGCCGAACTACTGCTCGGGCTGCCCGCACAACGTCTCCACGGTCGTGAGCGAGGGCCAGGTGGCCTGGGGCGCACCGGGCTGCCACATCTTCGCGGCGGTGATGGAACAGCCCGAACGCCGGATCGACGCCACCTTCCCGCTCGGTGGTGAGGGCGTCGGGTGGATCGGGCTCAGCCCGTTCACCGACATGAAGCACGTGATCCAGAACCAGGGCGACGGCAGCCTGTTCCACTCCAGCTACCTGAGCATCCGCTGGTCGATCGCCGCGGGCGTGTCGATGACCTACCGGATCCTCTACAACGGCGCGGTCGCCAACACCGGCGCCCAGGAGCCGATCGGCCGGTCCGAGGTCCCGAAGCTGGCCCACCTGCTCGCCCTGGAAGGCGTCACGAAGATCGGCATCGTGGCCGAGGACCCGGCCGTCTACCGCCGGGCGGACCTGCCCGCCATCGCCTCGGTGCACACCGCCGGGGAGGTCCAGGACGTGCTCGCCGAGCTCGAGCGGACCGACGGCGTCACGATCTTCCTCTACGACGGTGAGTGCGCGAACGAGCGCCGCCGTCGCCGGAAACGGGGCACCGCGCCCAAGGCGACCACCTTCGTGATGATCAACGAGGACGTCTGCGAGAACTGCGGCGACTGCGGCGAGGTCACCAACTGCATGTCGCTGCACAAGAGCGACACCGAGTTCGGGCCGAAGACCACCGTCCACCAGTCGTCCTGCAACCAGGACCACTCGTGTCTCAAAGGCGATTGCCCGTCCTTCCTCACCGTGCACAGCGAGGAGGGCTTCGCGACCCCGGCCTACACCCCCCTCGGGGCCGACGCGGTGCCCGAGCCGGACCGTCCGCCGCTGGACCGGCCCTACCACGTCTTCGTGCCGGGCGTCGGCGGCACCGGCGTGCTCACCCTGAACTCGATGCTGGCCTGGGCCGCGCTCGTGGACGGGGCCGAGGCGGTCAGCTACGACCAGACCGGGGCCGCACAGAAGTGGGGCGCCGTGCTGAGCAGCCTGGTGCTGAGCCCGCGCGGACAGCGGACCGACTCGAACAAGGTCGGCGTCGGCCGGGCGGACCTCTACCTGGCCGTCGACGCGATGGCCGCGGCGGATCCGGTCAACCTGGACCGCTGCTCACCCGAGCACACCGCGGCCCTGGTCAACTCGGGGCTGCTGCCCAGCGGCGAGATGATCCGCAACAGCCGGCTCGACGTGCCGGTCGACCCGATGGTCGACACCATCTCCCGGTTCGCCGCCCGGACCGTCGCCGTGGACGCCCGTGCCGTCGCCGAGACCGTGTTCGGCGACTACATGGCCACGAACATGGTGGCCGTCGGCGCCGCCTACCAGGCGGGGCTGCTCCCGATCTCGTCGGAGGCGATCGAGGAGGCGATCCGGCTCAACGGCACGGCCCGGGAGCAGAACCGGCAGGCGTTCCGCTACGGGCGGCTCGCCGTGGCCGACCCGGCCCGGGTCGCCGCGCTGGTCTCGCCGCCGCCCCGCGACGCCGAGCAGGAACGTGCGCACGCCCGCGACCGGCTGCCCGCCCGCGACCGCGGCGGTTACGACGCGCTCGTCGCCCGGGTCGCGGACCTGGCCGAGGAGGACCGGCGGCTGCTGGCGGTGCGGATCGGCGAGCTGATCGCCTACCAGGACACCGCGTACGCCGGCCGCTACGTCGACGTGGTGTGCGACGTCGCGCGACGCGAACGGGAGCGCACGGGCGGACCCGCCGGCCTGCCGATCACCCGCGAGGTGATCCGCAACCTGCACACGCTCATGGCCTACAAGGACGAGTACGAGGTCGCCCGCCTACACCTGCGGGCGAGCCGGGAGCAGCGGGCGTCGGGCCGCTTCGCCGGACCGGTGCGGATCTCCTACCACCTGCATCCGCCGATGCTGCGCGCGATGGGCATGACGAACAAGATCGCACTGCCGGCCCGGGTGGCCGATCCGGTGTTCGCCGTGCTGAGCCGGCTCAAGCGGGTGCGCGGCACCGCGTGGGACCCGTTCGGCCGCGACCGGGTCCGCGTCGAGGAGCGCAGCCTCGTCGACTGGTACACCGACCTCGTCCGGACGGCGATGGACGCGCTGAAGCTGCAGAACAAGGCCGCCGTCCTGGACATCGCCCGGCTGCCGGAGGGCATCCGCGGCTACGAGGACATCAAGCTGCGCTCGGCCGCCGAGGCCCGCGAGCGTGCGGAGGTCCTGCGCGGCCGGCTGCACAACACCCTGTCCCTTCCCCTGCTGACACAGACGGAGCGCTGACATGGCCGACACCCCAGCCAGCCCGATCCAGCTGACCCGAGACCTCGACAAGGACACCGCCCTGGTCTCCGAGCTGTTCGCCGACCTCGACGGCGAGCTGGCCGGCCTCCCCGCCCGCCCGGAGCGCACCGAGCAGCAGCAGGCGGCCGCGTCGGCGATCCTCGACCGGGGCCGCGCCGCCCGCGAGGACTACCTCGCGGTGCACGTCGCCGCCCTGTACGACACCCTCACCGACGGCCGCACCCGGACACTGCGCGTCGCCGAGCTGGCCTACGCCGCGGCCGATCTCGTCCCCGGCCTGGTGCCCACCCGGGAACGGATCGCCGAGGAGCGGACCCACCCGCAGAAGGACAAGGAGGGCTGGGAGCAGGACCAGGGCATCCTGATCTCCCACGTCCTCGACGACCCGGTCGCCGGGCACCACCTCATGCACGCGATGGCGCAGCCGCTGCCGGAGGCACTCGAGCTGCTCGACGAGCTGCGCCGCACCGACCGCGTGGACCTGGGCACCAGCCTGGTGGAACGCCGCGGCAACGTCGGGCACCTGACGATCCAGCACCACAAGTACCTCAACGCCGAGGACGACGAGTCCACCCGCGCCATGGAGATCGCGACCGACCTGATCCTGCTCGACGACCGGATCGACATCGGCGTGCTCCGCGGAGCCGAGTCCCGGCACCCGAAGTACTTGGGACGGCGGGTATTCGACGCCGGGGTCAACCTCACCCGGCTCTACCACGGCGAGGTCTCGCTGATCGAGTTCTTCATCGAGCGCGAGCTGGGCCTGATCACCAAGTGGTTCCGGGGGCACTCGCTGGGCGACGGCCGGGTGTCGGTCGTCGAGCGCCGGCACGAGAAGCCGTGGATCGCCGCCGTCGACACCTTCGCGATCGGAGGCGGCTGCCAGTTCCTGCTGGTCATGGACCGGGTCGTCGCCCGCTCCGGCGCATATGTGAACCTGCCGGCGCGCCGCGAGGGGTTCCTGCCCGGCTGCGGCAACATGCGCCTGCCGCGCTTCGTCGGCGAGAAGGTCGCCCGCCAGGGGATCTTCTTCAACCGCGACATCTACGTCGACTCCCCCGAGGGCCGCCAGATCGTCGACGACCTGGTGGTCGACGAGGAGGGCATGCAGGCGGCCATCGCGAACGCCGTGGACGCGTTGACGGCCACCGGGCACGTGGGCGTCAACGCCAACCGCACCCAGATCCGGGTCGCCGCCGAACCGCTGGAGACCTTCCGGCACTACATGGCGAACCTGGCCATCGGCCAGGCGCGGTGCATGTACTCGCCCGCCATCATCCGCAACCTGGAGGCGGCGTGGGACCCGAAGCGCCGGGGCGGTGTGAAGTGATGCCGCCGGAGCGCCCCGCGCCCGCCGATCTCCCGCCCGGCTCCGTCGAGCACCGGGTGACGGTGGCGGACTGCGTCGCGCGCGCCGGTCACCACGTCCTCGGGACCCCGTCGGTGGTGCGGCTGCTCGAGGAGGCGGCGTCGGCCGCCGTCGCCCCGCTGCTGGGGCCCGGCCAGGACTCGGTCGGGTCCACCGTGGACATCGTGCACCTGCGCCCGACCGTGCTCGGCCAGCTGGTGACGGCCACGGCCGTCGTCGTGGAGATCGACCGCAGGCGGATCACGACGACCGTCGAGGCGTTCGACGACGTCGAGCGGATCGCGCACGGCCGGCACGACCGCTTCGTCGTCGACGGCGGGTCGTTCGGCACCCGCCTCGGGGAGAAGGCGGCCCGGGCCGGCGCCGAGCCCGGGAGGGTGCCGCGATGACCGGCCCGTCCTACGCGCGCGGATCCACCCGGCGGCCGCTGCTCGACGAGACCATCGGGCAGAACCTGCGCCGCACGGTCGAGCGCTGCGGCGACCGCACCGCGCTGGTGGACGTCGAGCTCGGGACCCGCGCGTCCTACGCCGAGCTGTGGGAGAGCTCCGGCCGCGTCGCGGGCGGGCTGCTGGCCCGCGGAATCGGCCACGGCGACCGGGTCGGGGTGTGGGCGGCGAACCGCCACGAGTGGGTCGTCCTGCAGTACGCGGCGGCGCGCATCGGCGCGGTACTGGTCGCGCTGAACCCGACCTACGAGCGGGCCGAGCTCGGCCAGGCGCTGCGGCACTCGGGCACCCGGCTGCTCTTCCACGCCGCGCGGTACCGCGGGACCGACTGCGCCGAGCTGGTCGCCGACGTCGCGACGACGTGTCCCGAGCTGCAGGGTGCGGTGACCTTCGAGCGGGACTGGGCCGAGTTCGTCGCCGCGGAGCCCACCGGGGTCGCGGCGGCCGAGCAGCGGGTCGATCCCGGCGACCCGGTGGCGATCCAGTTCACCTCCGGCACGACCGGCCGGCCCAAGGGCGCCACCCTGACCCACCACAACCTGCTCAACAACGGCCACCTCGTCGGCGCGCAGGCAGGGTTCACCGAGCAGGACCGGATCTGTGTGCCGGTACCGCTGTTCCACTGTTTCGGGATGGTGCTCGGCACGCTGGGCGCCGGCTCGCACGGTGCGGCGCTGGTGCTGCCCGGGGGCCCCTTCGACGCCCGGCTGACGCTGGCGAGCATCGTCGCCGAGCGGTGCACGGCCGTCTACGGCGTGCCGACCATGTTCCGCGCGCTGCTCGAACACCCGGACCTGGCCGGCTCGGACGTCGGCTCGCTGCGCGGCGGGCTGATCGGGGGCGCACCGTGCCCGCCGGAGCTGCTGGCCTCGATCCGCGACCGGCTGCACGTCCCGCGGCTGTCCACCGTGTGCGGCATGACCGAGACCTCGCCGATCTCCACCCAGACGCTGCCCGACGACCCGCCGGACGTGCGGGACCACACCGTCGGACGGCCGACCCCGCACATCGAGGTCACGATCGTCGACCCCGCCACCGGCCGGGTCGTGCCCGTCGGGACACCCGGCGAGCAGTGCACCCGCGGCTACAGCGTGATGCGCGGCTACTGGGCGGACGACGGGGCGACCGCCGAGGCGATCGATCCCGCGGGCTGGATGCGCACCGGCGACCTGGCCGTCATGGACGAGCGGGGGGTCGTGACCGTGGTGGGACGGATCAAGGACGTCATCATCCGCGGCGGGGAGAACATCCACCCCGGCGAGATCGAGGAGGTCCTGCGCGGCCATCCGCAGGTCAGCGACGCCCAGGTGATCGGCGTCCCGCACGACTACTACGGGGAGCAGGTGATGGCCTGGGTCCGGCCGAATCCCGGCGCCGAACCCGCCGTCCCCGAGCTCGTCGAGTTCTGCACGGGCCGCATCAGCCGGTCCAAGATCCCGGCGCTGTGGCGCCTGACCGACTCCTTCCCCACCACTGCCAGCGGAAAGATCCAGAAGTTCCGGATGCGCCGGATCGCGATCGACGAGCTCGGCTCCCCGGAGCCGCTCGCGACCGTGCCGGCCCACACCGGCCACGGTGACCTCCCCGCGGTGACGATCCCTACGGAGCCCCGACCATGACCACCACCGGCGCGACGCAGCGCAACCCGATGAGCCGTGTCGCCTTCGCGAGCATGACCGGCACCGTGATCGAGTTCTACGACTTCTTCATCTACGGCACCGCCGCGGCGCTGGTGTTCAACAAGGTCTTCTTCCCCGAGCTGGGGGCGGCCGAGGGAACCCTGCTGGCGCTGGCGACCTTCGGCGTCGCGTTCGTCGCACGACCGTTCGGGTCGGTCCTGTTCGGACACTTCGGCGACCGGATCGGCCGGAAACGGACCCTGGTCACCACGTTGCTGCTCATGGGGTTGTCGACCGTCGCGATCGGGCTGCTGCCCTCGACCGGCGCGATCGGCGCCCTCGCACCGATCCTGCTGGTGGTCCTGCGGGTCCTGCAGGGCCTCGCCGTCGGCGGCGAGTGGGCGGGCGCGACGCTGCTCACCGCGGAGAACGCACCCAAGGCCAAGCGCGGGAAGTACGCGCTGTACCCGCAGCTGGGGCCGTCGGTCGCGTTCTCCCTCGCCAGCGCCACCTTCCTGATCACCGCGCTGACCATGTCGGACGAGGCGTTCCTCAGCTGGGGCTGGCGGCTGCCCTTCATCGGCAGCGTCCTGCTGATCGGGGTGGGGCTGTTCGTCCGGCTCCGGATCGAGGAGTCGGACGCGTTCGAGGCGACGAAGGCGTCCGGCTCGGTGGCGAAGCTGCCGGTGCTCGAGGCGGTCACCCGCCAGCCGCGCGAGGTGTTCCTCGGCGCGTTCGTCACGACGACCGTGTTCGCGTTCTTCTACATCGGCGTGACCTACCTGACCACGTACGGGACCGCGGTGCTGGAGCACCCGCGGACGACGGTGCTCGCGCTGGGCATCATCGGCGGCGCCGTCTTCGCCGTCACCACGATCATCGGCGCGGTGGCCTCGGACCGGCGGGGGCGCAAGCGACTCGTGCTCGCCGGCAACCTCGCCTCCGTGGCCGTCGGGCTGATCGCCTTCCCGATCCTCGACATCGGCACGGTCTGGTCGTTCGGGCTCGGGTTGTGCCTGGTGCTCGGGGTGGTCGGCATCGCCTACGGACCCGTCGGCGCGATGCTCCCGGAGCTGTTCCGCGCGCAGTACCGCTACACCGGGGCCGGGTTGGCCTACAACCTCGCCGGGGTGCTGGGCGGCGCGGTGACACCGCTCGTCGCCACCGCGCTCGTCGCGTCCTACGGGAGCACGGCCATCGGCTTCTACCTGGCGTTCCTGGGCCTGGTCAGTGCGCTGTGCACGCTCGGCCTGCCCGACACCCGGAACGTCGAGATGGTCACCGCCACCTCCGGGACCGCCGGCGGTCGTCAGGGCGCGGCCCGGTGACCTCCCGCGTACAGTGGCTATCATCTGGTTATTGACCAACCACTAACCTATCTCTCGAGGTGCCCCATGGCCGGAACTCCCGCTCAGCACGCCGTCTCCGAGCACCTGCGCCTGCTGTCGTCCGGCCGACTGGAGGAGTGGGTCGACCTCTTCTCCACCGACGGAGTCATCGAGTTCCCGTACGCACCGGTCGGCGTCCCGGCCCGGGTCCAGGGCCGGGACGCACTGCTCGACCACATGTCCGGCTTCCCGGAGACCTTCGATGTCGAGTTCGTGGACCTGACGTTCCACGACACGGTCGACCCGCGACGGGCAGTCGCCGAGTTCCGCTCGACCGGGTGGGCGCTGCCGACCGGAAAGCCGTACGAGCAGACCTGCATCTCCGTGGTGTACACCGACGACACCGGCAGGATCACCCGCTACGTCGACTACTGGAACCCGCTGGTCGCCGTCGAGGCCCTCACTCCCGGACCGGGACCCACCGGGACGGCGGTGGACTTCGGGGCGTGACGGGCCGGCCTGCTTGACTGGTTCCATGCCCGCAGCCGGTAGCACCGTGAAGAGGGACGAGCGACGCCGAGGTGTTCTCGAGGCCGCCGTCACCTGCTTCGCCCGCAAGGGCTACTACGGGACGTCGACGCAGGAGATCGCCGAGCGGGCCGGCATCTCACAGCCGTACGTGTACCGCCTGTTCGCCACCAAGCAGGAACTGTTCGCCGGAGCCGTGGACCTCGTCTCGGACACCATGTCGAACGCTCTCACCGGGCACGTCGCCCGGCAGCCCGCCGGGCCACGGTCACCCGCGGAGGCCCTGCGTGTCGCCCGCACGGCATACGGCGCGCTGATCGAGGACCGGGACGTGCTCATGTTCCTGATGCACGCCAACTGTGCCGCCGACGAGCCGCTGGTGGGCGACGCGGTGCGGGCGTGCTACGCACGACAGGTCGAGCTCGTCCGCGAGCTCATCGGTCCGGACGAGACAGCCGTCCGCCAGTGGTTCGGAGCCGGGATGCTCGACAACGTCGTCGTCGCCCTCGACCTCACCGGCATCGACGAGCCGTGGGCCCGCACGCTCAGCGGATCGACTACTTCCGGCTCGCCCGCCGCCCGATCCCTCACCGACCGCGACTCCCGCGGTGGCGACCGGTCCCCGCCCCTCGGGCCGCCCGGTTCGCCGTGACGAGCCCGGCCACCACCGGAGCGCAGAGCACGAAGATCGAGATCGTCGACACCGAGATCATGACGAGACCGCTCGACCACCCCGTGGCGCGAGGCCAGGACCGGACAGCCGAGGCACACGAGGATCAACACATAGCCCATACCCGCCGTCGCGAACATCCACGGGGCCGCCGCCCGCATGCCGACCCGCCATGCCTCGTCCGACGCCACGGCCGCCTCGGCCGAGCCGCCGGGAGTCCTCCGCCTCAGCAGCGTTCCGGCACGTGCACGGTGCCCGCTGTAGTGGGACAGCACGGAGATCACCAGCAGCAGGACGACGTCGATCACATAGGCGGCCGGCACGGCCCCCCTCCCCCGGGACCCCACTCACCCCGAGTGTGGCCGGCCCGAGCCCGACGACGCGAGCGCCCCTCGGCACAGCCCCGTCGAGCCGGTCAGTCGTCGTCCCCGACGACGAACTGAACACTCTGCGCGGACCGGACGTGCTCCCGCGGCACCGCGAGGTGGGCCGGGTGGATCAGGTATCGCCGGAAGTCCTCGGCGTTCGCGAACTCACTGACGACCGCGTAGTCGGCGTTCGTCGCACGCTCACCGAGGTCGACCCCCTGCCGGGTGCGGAACGGAACGTCCATCTGGCTCGGCAAGCGGGCGATCGCGTCCCGGAACGCCTCGACGTCCGCGGGATCGGCCGTCTCCGTGAAGGTGAGCGTGAGGCAGTGCACGAGCATGTCGACCTCCATGTCGAACCGGTGAGCAGTGATGGACATTATCGCCACAACAGCACGCTGAGCAGCAAGCCGACAGGTCAATACTAGTTATTCGTGGTTGACACACTGCGGCCGGCGCCCCTAACTTGCAGCTCCCGACACCTACGACCGGGAGACCCGACAATGAAGCTGGGATGCTCGTTCGCCACGTCGCTGGAGACGCCGGAGCACATCCGCATCGCGGAGGAGCTCGGCTACGAGAGGGCGCTGTGCTACGACTCGCCCGCGCTGTACCCGGACGTCTGGATGATCTTGAACCGGGCGGCGGAACTGACCGACCGGATCGTGCTCGGCCCCGGCGTGCTCGTCCCGAGCCTGCGCCACCCGATGGTCACGGCATCGGCGATCACCACCCTGGTGCACACCGCAGGCCAGGACCGGGTGCTCGTCGGGGTCGGAAGCGGCTTCACCGGTCGCCTGGCCATGGGCAGACCACCGGTTCCGTGGGTGCAGGTGCAGCACTACACCGAGGTCGTCCGGGCGCTGCTGCGCGGGGAGCAGGTCGAGTGGGAGGGCGCGCTCATGCAGCTCATCCAGCCCGACGAGCGGTTCGGCCCGGCCCTGCCGATCACGGTCGGATGGGGCGTCGCCGGTGAGGGCCCGAAGGGCACGCGGGTCGCGCGGGAGCTCGGCGCGGAGCTCTTCCGGATCACCGCCCCCGAACCCGGCTTCGCCGCCCAGATGATGATGGTGATCGGCACCGTCCTCGACGAGGGCGAGGACCCGGGCTCCGAGCGCGTGATCGACGCCGCGGGCCACGGCGCCGGTCTGTTCCTGCACTGGGCCGTCGAGCACGGGGTGATCGACGAGCTGCTCGGCGAGCAGGGACACGTGTGGGCCGCGGCCTACGACCACATCCCCGAGAACGTCCGTCACATCGCGCTGCACGATCGGCACGTGGTCGGCGTCAACGACGTCGACCGCCCCTTCGTGACCGGCGACGTGATGACCGCGGCCGGACTCGCGCTGACCCGTGACCGGTGGCGCGACCGGTTCGCCGAGCTGGAGAAGGCCGGATGCGACTGGGTCCACTTCCAGCCCGCGGGCAGCGACGTCCCCCGTGAGCTCGAGGCGTTCGCCGCCGCCTACCACCGCTGATCGAGGAGAACCCGACCACCGTGACCCCTTCGACCGATCTGCAGCTGCTCGACTGGCAGCTCGACGGCCCGGTCGCGACCGTGTGGCTGAACCGGCCACCGGTCAACGCGACCGACCAGCAGCTCTACCGCGAGATCCACACCTTCTTCCGCGACGTGGAGCACTACCTCCCGCAGGCCCGGGTGGTGGTGCTCGCCGGGCGGGGCAAGCACTTCTGCGCGGGCAACGATCTCGCCGAGTTCCGGACCCTCGACCCGGACAACGCACCGGAGCAGCTCACCCGGGCCCGGGAGGCGTTCTGGGCGATCTACGACTCGCCGTACCCGGTCATCGCCGCGGTGCACGGGGTCGCCGTGGGATCCGGCCTGGCGATCGCCGCCTCGTGCGATCTCGTCGTCGCCGCGGAGGGCGCCCGGTTCGCCACCCCCGAGGTCAACGTCGGGGTGCTGGGCGGAGCGAAACACCTCTCGCGGCTGGTCCCGCAGGGGATGGTGCGGCTGATGCACTACACCGGCGATCTCTACCCCGCCGAACAGCTGCTGCCCTACGGCGGCATCGTCACGATCACCACCGAGGACCGGCTGCTCGACACGGCCCGCGAGCTGGCCCGGTCGATCGCCCGGCACAGCCCGGTCACGCTCCGGCTGGCCAAGCGCAGCCTCAACGGCATCGAGTACCAGGACCTCAAGTCCGGTTACGAGTTCGAGCAGGGCAAGACCCGTGAGCTCTCGGGTTACGCGGACTCCAAGGAGGCCGTCAACGCGTTCCTCGAACGCCGCGATCCGGTCTACACGGGGCGGTGATCCGATGAGTTCCACCGAATCGGAGCTGCCGGAGTCGTTGCCGGACTTCCGGGCGCGCGCCCGGGCCTGGCTCGCGAGCACCCCTCCACCCGAGGTCCCGCCGGATCCCGATACGCGGTTCACCGTGCTGCGGCGCTGGCAACGGACCCTGTTCGAGGCCGGCTGGGCCGGCCTCGCCTGGTCGCGGGAGGCCGGCGGTGGCGGTCTCACCCACGCCCATCACCTGGTGTTCGTCGAGGAGCTCGTGCGAGCGCGGGCACCGCAGCCGATCGGGCTGATCGGCCTCGAGGTGGTCGGACCGTCGATCGACCGCTACGGCACCGACCGGCAGCGGCGCGAGCTGCTCCCCCGCCTGCTCTCCGGCGACGACATCTGGTGCCAGGGCTTCTCCGAGCCCGAGGCCGGGTCGGATCTGGCATCGCTGCGGACCCGCGCGGTCGCCGACGGCGACGACTACCTCGTCAGCGGGCAGAAGATCTGGACCAGCTGGGCTCACCAGGCGCAGTGGTGCGCGTTGCTGGTCCGCACCGACACGGCCGTGCGCAAGCAGGCCGGCATCAGCTACCTGCTCGTCGACATGACCAGCCCCGGGATCACCACCCGTCCGATCCGGCAGATGACCGGCGACCAGGAGTTCTGCGAGGTCTTCCTCGACGAGGTCCGGGTGCCGCGGCAGAACCTGCTCGGAGCGGAGAACGAGGGCTGGGCGATCGCCACGCACACCCTGGGCAGCGAGCGCGGAGCCGCGACGCTGCGACGCCGGGTGGAGCTGGAGGTGGCGCTGGACGACGCCGTCGACGAGCTCGGCGCCCGGGGCTCGCTCGACGGGCGGGCCCGGTCCGCGATCGGCCGGGCGCACATCGCCATGCGGGTTCTCGACGCCCAGACCCGGCAGACCACCGCCAGGCTGCTCGCGAACACCGGGCCGACACCGCTGGACTCGGTCGACAAGCTCGTGCTCAACGACGTGGAGCAGACCGTGTTCGCCGAGATCGCGGGCCTGCTGGGTCCGCTGCGGGCGGTGCCCGGTTCCCGGCCGGCCGGTCTGCGGTCGGAGCGCTGGGCCCACGACCACTTGTACTCGCGAGCCGCCTCCATCTACGGCGGCTCCGCCCAGATCCAGCGCACCATCGTGGCCGAACGACTCCTGGGGCTGCCCCGTGGCTGAGCACGACGACCTCGCATCCACCGTGCACGACTACCTGACCCGCAGCTACGACTGCGACCGGCGTCGCACGCTCCTCGGCGACGGCCCCGGCGGGGACGGAACCGGTTCGGGCTGGGACGCGGGCCTCGCGGCCGAGCTCGCCGAGCTGGGCTGGTACTCGGTGGCCGTCGCCGAATGCCGGGGCGGGATCGGGGCCACACCGGCCGATCTCGGCCCGCTGTTCGAGCAGTACGGGCGGCACCTGGTGATCGGACCACTGCTGGAGAACAGCCTGCTCCCGGCGCTGGTCGAACAGATCGGGCCGGATCCGGCGGGGACACCGCCGGCACTCGTCGATCCCGGCATCACCGACGACCGGGCTGCCGAGATCGGGTCGGTCTCCCGGACCGGGCGGGAGCTCACCGGCACCGTCGCCGCCGCACGCTTCGCCGCACAGGCGAACGTGCTCGTCGTACTCGCGGGCGCGGCGGTGTGCCTGGTCGACCCGGCCGCACCCGGGGTGCGCGTCGAGCCGATCGGCAGTGCCGATCCCGGGACCGCCTTCGCCCGGGTCCGCCTGGACGCGGCGAGCGCCGACCTGGTCGTCACCGACGGAGACCTCGTCGGGAGGATCCGGGCCTGGTCCCGGATCCTGCTCGCCTGCGAGCTCGACGGCCTCGCCAGGGGTGCGCTCGAACGCACGGTGGAACACGTCGGGCGGCGTGAGCAGTTCGGCAGGCCGATCGGCGGGTTCCAGGCCGTCCAGCACCTCGCCGCCGACATGGCGGCCCGCTCGACGGGCCTGCACAACCTCTGCCTGGCCACCCTCGCCGACGCCGACGGCGCGTCCACGGCCCGGCTGGACCTCCTGGCCTCGACGGTGAAGGCGCACGCGGCGCAGGCCGCGGTCGGTGTCTGCGAGGACGCGATCCAGCTGCACGGCGGCATGGGCTTCACCACCGAGACCGACGTGAGCTGGTACTACCGCCGCGCCCTCGCACTGCGCGGCTGGTACGGCGACGAGATCGAGTTGCGACACCGGATCGGTGCCGCACTCCTGGACCCCGAGGGGCGGATGTGACGACGACAGGGCTCGACGACGAGCACAAACGGCCCGACCGGCGGACGGGCCCGACCGGCCACCTGGTCGACGGCTACCTGGCCGCGGCCGCCGCCAGGACCCCGGAGGCGGTCGCGGTCGTCGACCGGGGACGGTCGTGGACCTACGGCGAGCTCGACGGCGCGGTGAACCGGTTCGCCTCGGCACTCCGGAGCCGCGGGATCGCGCCCGGCGACGTGGTCACCTGGATGCTTCCGAACTGGTGCGAGGCGATCGTCGTGCACCTCGCCGCGATCCGGCTCGGCGCGGTCAGCAACCCGGTCATCCCGATCTACCGCCATCGGGAGACGGCCTTCATCCTGCGTCAGGCCGCGTCGAAGGTGCTGGTCGTCCCGCAGCGGTTCCGGAACTTCGACTACCCGGCCATGATCGACGAGATCCGGCCGGAGGCACCTGCGCTCGGGACCGTCGTGGTGGTCGGTGGCGATCCCGGCCGCACCCGGTTCGAGGACCTGCTCGCGGAGGGCGCGGACACGCCGGTCGAGGTCGCGCGCGCGTCGGGTGACGTCGCCCTGCTGCTGTACACCTCCGGGACCACCTCGGCGCCCAAGGGCGCGCTGCACAGCCACGACACGCTCGACCACGAGAACCGCAGCATCATCGACTTCTTCGGGCTCTCCGCGGCCGACGTCGTGTTCATGCCGTCCCCGGTCGGGCACATCATCGGCGTGCTCTACGGGCTGCAGCTGCCGTTCATGCTGGGTGGGCCGGTCGTCCTGCTCGACGTCTGGGAGCCCGGCCGGGCGCTGGAGCTCATCGAGGAGCACCGGTGCACGTTCACCGTGGCGGCCACGCCGTTCCTGCACGGGCTCGTGCACCACCCGTCGCTGCCGGAGCGGGACGTGAGCTCGCTGCGGGTCTTCGCGTGCGGCGGCGCCGACGTGCCCCCGGAGCTGGTCCGGGCCGCGACCACGGCGCTGGGCTGCACGGTCGGCCGCGGGTACGGATCCACCGAGTTCCCCACGGCGACGGCCTGCAACGCCACCGATCCGCTCGCCAGGCGCGCGCTGACCGACGGCAGGCCGATCGGCGCCGCCGAGGTCCGGCTCGCGCCCGACGGCGAGCTCCAGGTACGCGGGCCCGAGCTGTTCCTGGGCTATCTGGACGCCTCGCTCGACGCGGCGGCCTTCACCGGCGACGGCTGGTTGCGCACCGGCGACCTCGCCCGGATCGACGACGACGGCTACGTCGAGATCATCGGCCGGCAGAAGGACATCATCATCCGCGGCGGCGAGAACATCAGCGCCAAGGAGATCGAGGACCACCTGTTCGAGCATCCCGCGGTCGCCGATGCCGCCGTCGTGTCGTCCCCGGATCCGGTGCTCGGTGAGCGGGTCTGCGCGGTCGTCGTGCCCGAGCCGGGCCAGGACGTGACGCTGCCCGGGATCGTCGAGTGGCTGACCGCACGGCGGATGGCCCGCCAGAAGCTGCCCGAACGCCTGCTCCTGCTCGACGAACTGCCCCGCAATCCCAGCGGCAAGATCCAGAAGTTCCACCTGCGCGACCTGGCCCGTGGCCAGGACTCCCCTCGACCCGACACGGGATGGACACGATGAAGCTGCACACCTACACCGGGTTCGCCTCCGGACACCGGTTCCTCGAAGGCCTGCGCTGGCACGACGGCGCATTGTGGGCCAGCGACTTCTTCACCGGCGCGGTGCTGACCTTCTCCCCCGGCGGCGACGCCACGACGGTCGCCGAGGTGCCGGGTGCGCCGTCCGGCCTGGGTTTCCTGGCCGACGGCACCGCACTCGTGGTGTCCCAGGCCGACGCGACGGTGCTGCGGATCGGCCCGGACGGCGCGCTGAGCAGCTACGCCGACTTCAGCGCCGTCGCCGGCGGCCCGGGCAACGACCTGCTCGTCGCCCCGGACGGGCACGCCTACGTCGGCAACTTCGGGTTCGCCGTCGGGACCGAGGACCCGAAGCCGACGGCGCTGGCGCACATCGATCCGCAGGGCACCGTGCACCGGGTCGACGGGGAGGTCATGTTCCCCAACGGGATGGCGCTGACCCCCGACGGGCGGCAGCTGCTGCTGGCGGAGACCTTCCTGCACCGGATCACCGCCTACGACCGCGCATCCGACGGATCCCTGTCGAACCAGCGTGTCTGGGCGCAGCTCCCGGAGACCTTCATGCCCGACGGCATCGCCCTCGACACCGACGGCGGCGTGTGGTTCGGCAACGCGCTCACCATGGGCGACGACGCCGGCTTCTACCGCGTCGTCGCCGGTGGCGAACTCACCGACAAGGTGCCCGTGACCGGGACGCAGGCCGTCGCCTGCGCGTTCGGCGGCGACGACCGATCGACGCTCTACCTGAGCTGCAACACCACGACGCTGGAGGAGTTCGTGCAGGGCCGGTCGGACGGAGCCGTCGCCGTCGCGTCGGTCGGGTACACCGGCGTACCCACCGCCTGAGCTCGGCACCCGGATCCGGCCGTGGTCTCCCTCGCCCTACGATGGCGGCGGCGAGAGGAGACCACGGCATGGACGCAGCGAGTGCGCCGCCGCGGCCCCGGCCCCGCAACCGGCGGGCCGAGATCGCCCGCAATGCCGGTGAGCTGTTCAGCGTGCGGGGCTTCCACGGCGTCCGGATGGATGACATCGCCGAGGCGAGCGGCATCACCGCCCGCGCTCTCTACCGCCACTACGCCAACAAGCAGGCCCTGCTCTCGCACGTCGTGCTCGAGGACCAGCAGCACGTCGTCGACACGATCACGGAGCTGGCCGGGCAGCCCTCCGGGCAGCGGGACCTCGACGCGACACTCATCGCGCTCACCGAGGCCGCGCTGGACAGCCGCCGGCTGTCGCTGCTGTGGCAGCGCGAGGCACGCCATCTCGACGCCGAGGACTTCCAGCTGGTCCGGAGACGGACACAGTGGATCGCGACGCAGCTGGAGGAGCTTCTGCTCACCGGCATGCGGCGCAGCCTCGGCGGTGCGGTCACCGAGATCCGGAGCTGGGTGATCGTCAGCGTGATCTCCGGGGCGGGGTTCTACGACAGCCCGCTGCCCCGCCCGCGCCTGGCCCAGGAGCTCGTCGCGGCGAGCAGGCGGGTGATCGACGCAGCGGCGGCGATCGGCCCGGACGAGCCGGTGCAGGCGGCCGACCGGGCGCCCCTCGCCCGTCGCGAGCAGCTCGTGTCCGCCGCGGCGCAGGAGTTCCGGGCCAAGGGGTTCGCCGGCGTCGGGATCGACGACATCGGCGGCCGGGTCGGCGTCGTCGGCCCGGCCCTCTACCGGTACTTCGACACCAAGGCGGACATCCTGATCGCCGCGGTCAACCGGCTGCACGAGTGGCTGGCCCTGGAGACCGCCCGCGCCCTGCGCACCCCCGGCCCGGACGACGCCGTACTGGGTCTGCTCGTCGAGGGCTACGTCCGGGTGGCGCTCGAGGCGACCGATCTGCTCGCCGTCTGGCGCACCGAGCGGCTCCACCTGCCCGACGCGGCCCGCGAGCGGATCGACCGCATCCAGGCCGACCACCTCGCGGAGTGGCAGCACTGGCTCGGCGTCGCCCGCCCCGATCTCCCCGACGCCGACGCCGCGACGCTGGTCACGACCGCCAGGACGATCATCGACGACTGCGCGCGGATCCCGCACTTCAGGCGGTACCCGGCGGTGGCGGCCGAGCTGTCGGGCGCGGCACTCGCCGCGCTCGGCCTGGGCCCGGCCGCGCCCGCCGGAGCCGAGAGCTGACGGCTGAGCCGAGCCAGTGGCCGAGCCCGGGGGCGCGGCCGAACCGGGAGCTCACGGCTGAGCCGGGAGCTCACGGCCGGGCCGATGGGAGCCCGGCCCGGGCCGCAGGATCCCGGGCGGCCCTCAGACGGAACGGAGCGCGGTCATCGCGGCGGTCTCGATCCGGGCGATCCGGTGCACCAGCTCCGCGGCCTCGGACAGCGGGTCCGCATCCTCGGTGCGGCCGGCGCTCTCGACCAGGCCCGCCACCCGGGTCCACAGCTGCGCCGACTCGTCGAACAGGTCACGGCCCTCGGTCACGAGATCAGTCGCGCGACCGGCACCGCCGGCGGAGGTTCCGTCGTCGAGCATCGGCAGGCACTCGGTCAGGAAGTCCCGGTAGAGGAACCGGAACAGGCCCCCGCCGGTGCCCCCGCGCTCCATCAGCATGGCGATCAGCGGCAGATCGTGTGTCGGATCGTCGACACGGTCGAGCCAGGACACGATCCGCTTCGCCGTGGTCGAGACACCGCGGCACCCGACGTTGGCGATCGGCGGCGACAGGAACTCCTCGGCGCACCCGACGATCGCGGGCCGGATCGCCGCCGCGACGTCGACCGGGGCTCCTGGCGCACCGAGGGTGAAGGACCGGTGCGGCGCCGACATCGGTCCCCGCGCGGCGCGTGCCCGGGCGAGGCTCTCCCGGCTGGTGCTGACCCGGCCACCCTGCTGCTCGGTGTCGAGCAGGTACACGGTGTCCGGGTCGTAGCCGTACAGCGCGACGACGTGACCGGCGAAGTGCACCCGCGAGGTGAAGTAGTCCAGGTCGTGGCTGTCGAGCTGCAACCCGACCGGGGCACCCGCATCGAGCAGGTCCTGCACCTGACTCCAGGCCTTCCGGGCCGATGTCGTCTCCTGGACGCGCAGCTCCAGGCCCAGGCGACCGGCCAGGTTCTGCGTCAGCTCGAACGGTTTCACCCGCCCGCCCAGGAACGGCACCGCCTGCCGCTTGGAATCCCAGTACACGAAGGACAGACCCTCGCCGAGGCCGAACAGCATGGGCTCGGAGAGGCGCACGCCGGCGTGCTCCAGCAGCGCACCGAGCGTGCTCGTCTCGCAATGGACGCCACCGGTGGCGGGCATCCCGTCCAGGACCACCGCCCCGGGCCCTGCGGTAACCGCGGTTGTCATCTCATTCATCGGACACCTGGACCCGCTCGGCGAGCCACGACCTTTCCGCACGTAGTTGGGACAGCGAGTAGGAGAAGAGCTCGAGCGCATGGCGCGGGAGCGGGTGCTGGGCCTCCCGGGTGGAGACCACCGACTCGATGCGCGCGTCGAGCGCCGCGAGGCGACCCCGCAGTGCCTCGTCGACCTCGTCGGGCGGCAGCAGGACCTGGTTCGCCAGGCCCGCCAGGAAGGACCTCGGATCGGTATGGGCGTCCGCGAGGAGTTCCCGGACGCCGTCGGCGGCGGTTCGACGCCCCTCCTCGGTGATCCCGAAGACCCGGCGGGACTTCGCGGACGGACGCGTGCCGGCCTCGACGGCCACGAGATCGCGCTTCTCGAGTTTGGCCAGCAGGTAGTAGATCGACGAGAAGCCGATGTCGGTCCACCGGCGGATCCCGCGCTGCTCGATGACCTGCTCGACGTCGTAGCCGTGGCGTGGCTGTTCGGCCAGCAGACCGAGGACGACGAGCTCTCCGGCGGTGATCTGCACCTATCTATTCTAGCACTAGAATATGCCGCCGCCGCGCCGGCCTACGTGCTGGACGAGCGCCTCGGTACGCGACCCTCGGCCGCCGGTGAGGATGTCGCCGGCGAACGGACGAACGACGCCACAGGCATGACCGACGACCTCGTCGTCAATTCCGATGACGCACGCACCACCCGATCGCCTACGTCCGATACGCCGGATGTGCGCGGTATGTTCTGTCGCGCAGGCGTTTCGCACGATCGAGAGGCGTGCGAGACCGCGGCCGGACGCGCTACCGGTGGGCCGGCGCTCCGGGTAGGTTCGCCTCCCGGTCGCGGCGACATGCGGAGGCTGCATCGTGACCCGATACGAACGGCTCTACCGGTTCGGGATCGTGCCCTGGGAGCGCTCCGGGCGGGCCACGATGACGGCCACCCGAGCCCACCTCGACCGTGAGCTCGCCGAGCGCGGCAGCCGGCCGGGCCGGGCCCTGGATCTCGGGTGCGGCCGCGGCCTGTTCACCCCTGAGCTGGCGAGCCGCGGCTGGGAGGTCGTCGGGATCGACAACGTGCCGAGCGCCGTCGACGCCGCCCGCCGCAGCGCCGTCCCCGGCGTCAGCTACGTCGTCGGGGACGTCACGGACCTGGCCGCCGCCGGGCTGGGCACCTTCGACCTGTTCCTCGACATCGGCTGTTTCCAGTGCCTCGACCGCGACCAGCGGCTCGCCGAGGGCCGCGGGGTGACCGCGCTCGCCGATCCGGGCGCGACCCTGCTGCTGCTCGCGTTCGGGCCGAACCGGTTGCGGTCGGTGATCGGCGGGGTCTCCCGCGCCGAGGTCGAGGAAGCGCTGGACGCGTGGGACCTCGTCCGGGTCGAACCGGCGGAGACAGCGGGACTGGGCTGGCCGATGAACCGCACCTCGCCGTGCTGGTATCGCTTCCGGCTGCGCGCCTGACGGCCGGCGTTCGCGCGGTCGCGGCCGGCAGCTCAGCCCGGCAGCTCCAGCCCGGCCCCCGCGAACAGCTCCCGCCACCGCTGTACCGGCAACCGCTCCCACGGCAGGTCGGCTCCGGCCCATGCCTCGGGTACCGCCCGCGCCAGCAGGCCGGGTGCGATCAACCCGGCGTCGTCCAGCTCGTCGAGCAGCTGCGGCACCCGGTTCCCGCCGACCCGGGCGACCGCGGCGTCCCATTCCGCCGCGGTGAGCGGGCGGTCCCGGTCGAGCAGCGCGTTCACCGTGATCTCGTAGAGGGCCTGGCTCACGCGGGTCAGGATGCACTACCGGTCGACGACCGGCTCCCACCCTCCGGCGATCCGATCGGCCGCTCGGCGTCCGGTGCGGGCAGTCGCCGTAACGGGGCGACCGGCTGCCGGGACTGCTCCGATCGGCCGCTGCGCCGGGCCGCGTTCCCGATCTACGGTCCACCACCGATGAGCGCTCCCCACGCCGACGACCGATCCCCCGCCCCGCCCGACCCCGCACGGAACGGCCACCCCTCCGCGACCGTGCTGGACGGGCCGTCCGTACCGCAGCCCCGCCCGCCGCAGGCGCCCCGCCCCGAGGCCGGCCTCCGGCCCGGGCAGGCCCCGGGCACGGCGGGTCCGGGAACCGCAGGCCCGGCAACAGCAGGTCCGGGCACCGCGGGCCCGGGAACGGTCGAGCTGACCGGTCCGCTGGCCGTGCCGGGTCCGCGTACCCCGCCGATGCCGTGGCCCGCCGTCTCCCCGGCGGCGGGCGCGCCGGGCAGACCGCTCGCCCACGTCCCCTCGGTGTACCCGCCGGCACCGCCGCCGCGTCCGGCGTGGCGCCGTGCCCTCGACACCGTCGACACCGGCCGGGTCGGCGCCGTCGCCGGTTCGATCCGGGAGCGGGTGCCGCACCGGATCGCGGCCGTCGCGGTCGCCGTGGCCCTGGTGCTCGCCGTGGTCGGCGCGCTCACGGCAGGCACCGACGGACCCGACACCGGACCCGGACCCACCGAGTCCGCGCAGGCCCAGGCCGCGCCGGTGGTGCCGGCCGATCTCGTCGCGGACAGCACGCCCGCCGATCCGGCCGGGTTCGGTGATCCGGCGGCGTTCAGCTCGCCGTCGGGCAACATCGCCTGCTCGATGGACACCGGAGAGGCCCGCTGCGACGTCACCAGCCGGGAGTGGGCGGCCGACGACTGCACGACCGACGCCGGGCTCGTCGTCGGCGGGGCCGCCGGATCCCGCGCGAGCTGCGAGCCGGCACCCGCGGCGACCGGCGACGCGGTGCTCGACTACGGCACCCACCTGACCCGCGGCGACCTCACCTGCGTCAGCCGGCGCAGCGGCGTCGAGTGCCGGGACGCCCGCACCGGGCACGGGTTCACGGCCGCCCGCGCGTCGTACCGGCTCTACTGAGGGGACACCGAGGCGATAACGTCGCGGCCCGTGACGGTGGTCGTGGAGATCTTCACCGACGGTGCCTGCGTCCCCAACCCGGGTCCGGGCGGCTGGGGCGCGGTGCTCCGCTACGGCACCCACGAGCGGGACCTCTACGGCGGCGAGCCGGGCACGACCACGAACAACCGGATGGAGCTCACCGCGCCGATCCGGGCGCTGGCCGTGCTGACCCGGCGCAGCGTCGTGCACCTGCACACCGACAGCACCTACGTGCGCAACGGCATCACCCAGTGGCTGCCCCGGTGGAAGACCCGCGGCTGGCGGACCGCCGCCGGTGAACCCGTCAAGAACGACGACCTGTGGCGCGAGCTCGACGCCGCCGTCCGCGGGCACGACGTCACCTGGTTCTGGGTGAAGGGCCACTCGGGCCACCCGGAGAACGAACGCGCCGACCGGCTCGCCGCGCAGGGCTGCGCGGAGGCCGGTGGCCGGCGTGCCCGCGAATCGCACACCCCGGAGAGGACCCCGTGACCGACTCGTTCCCCCGTCTGCACGCCCGCACCAGGCGGTTCTCGCTCGGTGTCCCGCGCGGCTTCACCGTCGCACCGGACGGTTCGCGGGTGGTGTTCCTGCGCAGCCGCTCCGGCACCGATCCGGTGACCTGCCTGTGGTCGATCGACGCCCGGACCGGCGTCGAACGGCTGCTCGTCGATCCGGCCGAGGTCCCGGGCCTGCCCGGCGAGGAGGACCTGCCCGCCGCGGAGCGGGCCCGGCGCGAGCGCGTCCGTGAGCAGGCCGGCGGCGTGGTCGGCTACACCTGCGACGACGCCGTCGAGCGGGCCGTGTTCGCGCTGTCCGGGCGGCCCTTCACGGTCTCACTGACCGGCGAGCCGGACGTCCGGCCGCTCGACGTCGGTGGGATCGAGGCCGTCGTCGACCCGCGGATCGACCCGACCGGGCAGCGGATCGCGTTCGTCGCCGAGCGGGCGCTGCACCTGCACGAGCTCGCCGGCGGGAGCACCACGGCGCTGCTCACCCCGGAGGGCGACGACGTCTCCTACGGGCTCCCGGACTTCGCCGCGGCCGAGGAGATGAGCCGCACCCGCGGCTTCTGGTGGTCCCCCGACGGCGCCGCGCTGCTGGTCGCCCGGGTCGACGAGTCCCCCGTGTCCCGCTGGTACATCGCCGATCCCGCGCATCCCGACCGGGTCCCCGCCGAGGTCCGCTACCCGGCGGCCGGAACCCCGAACGCCGCCGTCGGCCTGGAGATCGTCACCACCGGCGGCGCCCGCACCCCGGTCACCTGGGACACCGCGGGCTACGAGTACCTGGCGACCGCCCGGTGGGACGCGCACGGCCCGCTGCTCTCGGTGCAGCCGCGCGACCAGAGCGAGGTGCTCGTGCTCGCCGTCGATCCGCGGACCGGCGCGACGACCGCGCTGCACTCGCAGACCGACCCGGTGTGGGTGGAGAACGTGCCGGGCGTCCCGGCCCGGACCGCGTCCGGCGCGCTGGTACGGGCGGTGGACGACGGCGGGGCACGCCGACTCGTCGCCGGTGACACCGAGCTGACCGGCCCGGAGCTGCAGGTCCGCGAGGTGCTCGGGATCGACGGCGAGACCGTACTGTTCCGCGCGTCGCCCGAGCCGACCTCGGTGGCGCTGTACTCGGTCGAGCCGGGTGCCGGGCCGGTCGCGCTGTCCCCCACCGCGGGCCTGCACTCCGGGACCGCCGCCGGCGGCACCCTGGTCCGGATCTCCCAGGATCTCGACACCGCGCCGCACGCCGAACTGCTCACCACCGACGGCGCCGTGCACCCGGTGACCGGGCACGCCGTCGATCCCGGCCTCACCCCGGCGGTCGCGCTGCACGCGTTCGGCGAGCGGGAGCTGCGATCCGCGGTGCTGCTGCCCACCGGACACGTGCCCGGGACCCCGCTGCCGGTGCTGCTCGACCCCTACGGCGGGCCGCACGCGCAGCGCGTCCTGCAGTCCCGCAACGCCTACCTGACCAGCCGCTGGTTCGCCGACCATGGGTTCGCGGTGCTGGTCACCGACGGGCGCGGCTCCCCCGGCCGCGGCCCGGAGTTCGAGCGGGCGATCCACGGCGACCTGGCCGGGCCGGTGCTGGACGACCAGGTCGCGGCGCTGCACGCGGCGGCGCAGGAGTACCCGGACCTCGACCTGACCCGGGTCGGGATCCGCGGCTGGTCGTTCGGCGGGTACCTGGCCGCGCTGGCGGTGCTGCGCCGCCCGGACGTCTTCCACGCCGGGATCGCGGGCGCACCGGTGACCGACTGGACGCTCTACGACACCCACTACACCGAGCGCTACCTGGGGCTGCCGGGCGGTGAGCCGTACCGCCGCTCGTCGGTGATCGACGACGCCGCGATCCCGCCGACCGAGCAGGCGCCGCACCGGCCGCTGATGATCGTGCACGGACTGGCCGACGACAACGTCGTCGCGGCGCACACCCTGCGGCTGTCGTCGGCGCTGCTCGCCGCCGGTCGTCCGCACCAGGTGCTGCCGCTGTCCGGGGTCACGCACATGACACCGCAGGAGGTCGTCGCGGAGAACCTGCTGCTGCTCCAGGTGCGGTTCCTGCAGGAGGCGCTCGGCATCGCGGGTCGGTTCCCGCCGCTGAACGTCCGGGGCTGAACGTCCGGGGCAGGACGTCCGGGGCAGGACGTCCGGGGCAGGACGTCCGGGGCCGAACTCGGCGGCCCGATTCGGACCCGGCGTCGTGCGGCGAGGCATTAGTCTCACGAGCGTGACGACTCCTCCGGAACCGGACGATCCGCACACGGTGGGCCGGTACCGGATCACCGGAGTACTCGGCGCCGGTGGCATGGGCCGGGTGCTGCTCGGCGAGGCGCCCGACGGTCGCCGGGCGGCGATCAAGCTGGTGCATCCCGAGCTCGTCGAGAGCGAGGGGTTCCGGGCCCGGTTCCGCCGGGAGGTCGCGCTCGCCGCGCAGGCCCCGCCCGGCTGGACCGCGGCGTTCCTGGACGCCGACCCGGACGCCGCGCAGCCGTGGCTGGCCACCGCCTATCTCGACGCGCCGACCCTGCACGACGAGATCGCCCGCGCCGGCACCCTGTCCGCGGACCGGGCCGCCGATCTCGGCGTGGGGATGGCGTCGGCGCTGGCCGCGCTGCACGCGCGGGGCCTGGTGCACCGGGATCTGAAGCCGTCGAACGTGCTGCTCACCGGCGGCGGCCCGCGGCTGATCGACTTCGGGATCTCGCGGGCGATCGACGGCACCGCGCTGACCGCCACCGGGCAGGTCATCGGCACCCCGGAGTACCTGTCGCCGGAGCAGATCACCGGCACCCCGCGCGCCGGGACGGCCGCGGACCTGTTCGCGCTCGGGTCGCTGCTGGTGTTCGTGACGAGCGGGCGGACGCCGTTCGGCGGCGGGGGCACCGCCGCGGTGCTGTCCCGGGTGGTGCACGGCGAGCCGGACCTCCCGCCCGGCCTCGGCCGGATCGAGCCGGTGGTGCGGATGCTGCTCGACAAGGATCCGGCGGCCCGGCCGACCGCGGAGCGCACGGCCGAGCTGCTGGCCGGCGGCCTGCCCGCCGGACCGCCCGAGGAGGGCCGGACGGTGCTGCTGCACCGCCCACCGGACGGTGCCGTTCCCGCCCCGGGTGGAACCCCCGGCCCCGCCGGTACCGCCCCCGGCCAGAGTGGAACGACCGGCGCTGCCGCCGGCCCAGCCGGAACGCCCGGCACCGCACCCGGCCCAGCCGGAAGGCCCAGCGCCGCACCCGGCTCGGCCGGAACACCCGGCACCGCACCCGGCCCAGCCGGAACACCCGGCGCCGCACCCGGCCCGGGCGGCACGCCCGGTCCCGACCGGGCCGCCTCCGCGGCCGGTGCCGCGCGGACCGGTCCGGACGGCACCCGGGTGGCGGACGGCCCGCCCTGGACCGGTACCCCGTCCCCGTACGGCGACCGCGCACCGGGCCCCATCCAGGGTCCGCTCCCCCCGCCGACCCTGCTCGGCGCACCCCCGGCGACCGCCGAACCGTGGCGCAGGCGCCGGTGGCCGCTGGTGGCGGGCGGGATCGCCGTCGTACTCGCCCTGCTCGTGGTCGCCGTGCCGGTGCTGCTGTGGGGATCCGGGGGCTCCCCGGCGGAAGGGACATCGGCCGGGCCCGGCCCCTCGACGACCGCGCCCCCGCCGCCACCCCCGCCGAGCACCACGGCCCCGGCACCGACCACACCCGCCGGGGACACCGCCGATCTACTCGCCGGTGCGACCGTCGTCGACACCTCGCAGGAGGTCCGCTACGTCGATCCGTCGGGTGCGCTGCGGTTCAGCTCCCCCAGCGGGAACATCGCCTGCGCGCTGGAGCCGTTCGAGGTGCGCTGCGACGTGCTCGAACGGACCTGGGAGGTGCCGCCGGTCCCGGCGTCCTGCCAGCAGGCGTACGGCACCGGGACCCGGCTCGCCGGGGCCGCCGCCGGTGAGCTGACCTGCGTCGGCGACACCATCGCCGATCCGTCGCTGCCGGTGCTGGAGTTCGACCGGGCGTTGCGCAGCGACGAGATCACCTGCGTGAGCCGCATGACCGGGGTGGAGTGCCGCAACACCACCACCGGGCACGGCATCGCCGTGGCCAGGGCGTCGTACCGGGTCTACTGAGCCGTGACGATCCGCAGCGTCCGGCCGGTACTCAGGTAGAGCGCCCGCCCGTCCGGTGCGACGGCGAGATCGGCGGCGGCCCCGGAACCGGGGATCTCGGCGACCGTCTCGAGGGTGCCCGCGTCCACCACCGTGACGGTGCCGGTCGTCGCGTCGAGCGCGAACACCAGGCCCGGCGCCGTGGCCAGCCGCGCCGCGGGCACGTCGGAGCGGGTCGCACGGACCGTGCCGTCCGCCCCGAGCAGCCGCAGCCCGGGCACGCCGTCGGCCGTCCCGGCGACGGCCACCACGACGTCACCGCCGGGCAGCGCCACCAGGTCCGCGACGTCGTCTGGCCCCGGGACGGCGGTCGCCGCGGCCGTCCAGGGCGGGCGCACCGTCTCGATCCGGCTGCCACCCCCGGGGTCCGATCCGGCGACCACGATCCCCCCGCCCACCGAGCCGGCTGCTCCGGCTGCGACCGGGCGGGTGGCCGGCTCGATGCTGCCGAGCGGCCCCAGCGTCACCGGGTCGAGCGCCGTCACGGTGGACGAGCGCGGATCGGTGACGACCACCGCGTCCGGCCCGGCGACGACGTCCGGCGACCACACGATGTCCGCGCCGCCGCCGGTGCCGATCTCGGCGGTCGCGGTGACCGTCAGGTTCGCGGTGTCGACCGAGACGACCCGGGTCGGCGTGCTGCTCAGCACCACGTACAGCCGGCTGCCGGCCGGGCTCACGGCGAGCGCGGCCGGGAAGCCGCCCACGTCGACCCGTCCCAGCACCTCGCCCGCCGGGTCGAGCACGGTCACCGCACGGCCGTCGGGATCGGCGACGTGGATCCGTCCGGCGGCGGCCACCACCCGATCGGCCCGGTGCCCCAGCTCGACCACCGGTCCGGGCGCCGTCGGCGGCGGGACCGGTGCGGTGGCGGCCGGCCCGGCCCCGGGGCCGGGGGCCGAGCCGGGGTCGGCGTCCAGATCGGCGTCGACGACGGTCACCTGGTCCCCCGCCGGGTCCGGATCCGGTCCCGGGCCGGGGGCGTCCGGACGCAGCAGCACGAGGGCCGGCACCACCACCGCCACCGCGGCGAGCACCGCGACCGCGGTCCGCCGCCCGCGCCGCCGGAGCCGGCCGAGCAGCGCCGCGGCCGACGGCCGCTCGGCGGGATCGCGGCGCAGGCAGGCCGCCGCGACCGCACGCAGCGGCTCCGGCGTCGCGCCCAGCTCGGGGCTGCCGTGCAGCAGCCGGTAGAACACCGCCGGGACGGTGTCGCCGGGGTAGGGCGATGCCCCGGTCGCGGCGAACACGAGGACCGCGCCGAACGCGTGCACGTCGGCGGCCGGGCCCGGCTCCCCCGCTTCCCCGGCCGCCTGTTCCGGAGCCATGTACGCGGGTGTGCCGACGGTGCTCCCGGTCCGGGTCAACCGGGTGTCGCCGGGCGTGTGCGCGATGCCGAAGTCGACCACCATCGGCCCGCGCGGGGTGAGCACCACGTTCGCCGGTTTCAGGTCCCGGTGCACCAGCCCGGCCCGGTGCATCGCGGTGAGCGCCCGCAGCAGCCCGGTCGCGAGCCGGGTCAGCTCGCGCCCGCGCAGCGGGCCGCCGTCGCGGACCCGACGCTCCAGGGTCGGCCCGGTCAGCAGCGCGGTGGCCACCCAGGGCGGGTCGCCGTCCGGATCGGCGTCGACGACGGGTGCGGTGTAGCGGGCGGGCATCCTGCGGGCCGCCTCGACCTCCCGCCGGAACCGGCTGCGGAACCCCGCTCCGGTCGCCCGCTCCCGCCGGACGATCTTCACCGCGACCTCGCGCCCCCGGCCGTCGACGGCGGCGTACACCTGCCCGGAGGCCCCGGACCCGAGCAGCCGGCCGAGCCGGTAGGGCCCCATGGTCTCCGGTGCGGATTCGTCCGCACCGGGCCGGACGGGATCGGTCATGGTCACGAGCTTCGCATGCGACCGGACACCGCCGAGGGCGAAACACGTGTTTCCGCTTTCCCTTGCGATCGGAGCACGGGGTGTGGCTCCCTGGGAGAGGCGACGCCCCGTCCGCGCAGGACGGGGGTGTCCGCGTCCGCGACGAGGCGATGAAGCCGTGGGAGTCACATGACGACACTCGAGGATGCCGCCGTGCACCCGCCACCACCCACCATCGGCCGCCGGGCGACATCCCGGCCGCCCGGCGGGATCGCGCATCCGGCGGCCGGGACATGAGTGTCGGTGCGGCGGAGGCCGCGGCGGAGACCCGGTTCTGGGTCTGTGAGCCCTGCGGGTTCGTCTACGACCCGGACGAGGGCGACCCGGACAGCGGCATCCCGCCGGGGACCGCGTTCGAGGACATCCCGGACGACTGGATGTGCCCGATCTGCGGTGCCACCAAGGCGGACTTCCGGCTGCTGGAACCGGGCGAGGACTTCTAGGGGAGCGAGGACGCAGCCTCATGATCACCGGATACCGACACTTCGTGACCCTCGCCGACTCGATCCAGTGGGACGAGACGGCGATCGACTACACCGCCGACCGTGCGGCATGGCCCCGGCTGACCGAGACCGAGCGCACCCGGGTGCTCGGCCTGCTCGCCGGGTTCTGCATCGCCGAGTTCGCGGTCGCCGGCCAGCTCGACGCGTACCGGGCGGCGGCGCTCGACGACTCGATGGAGGCCTGCTTCCGGGCCCAGGCGCGCGACGAGGCACGGCACGCCCGCTTCTTCGACCTGGTCGCCGCCGACGTCGCGGGTGTCCCCGGGGACACCCCGGCCCAGCGGCTGGACGTGCTGCGCGACCGGGCGGCCCCCGAGCTCGTCGACCTGCTCGAGGTGCGCCTGCCGGAGACCGCCCGCCGGCTCGCCGACGACCGCCAGGACCTGACCTCGGCGGTCGGGCTCTATCACATGGTGATCGAGGGTGTGGTCCTGCTGGCCGGGCAGCACGCGATGCTCGCCACCCTGGACGGGCTGTCGGTCGCGCTGCCCGGCATGCACAAGGGCGTGGAGCTCGTGCTGCGCGACGAGCGCTGGCACATCGGGTTCGGCTCGCGCATCGTGCAGAGCGCCGACATCTGCCCCACGGAGGCGGACGCGATGCTCGAGCAGGCCGAGACCGCCGCGAAGGTCTGGGGCGATCTCCTCACCGAGGACGCGATCGAGACCGCGATGCGTCAGCACCGGCGGCGGCTCAAGGCCGCCGGGATCAAGTTCTGGTGATCCCGCGCCGCGCCGTGCGGCACCGCGGTGAGCATCGGTGCCCCGGCCGGGGCCGCGCGCACCGGGCCCACCCGGTCCCGGCACCTCACCCGAAGGTCAGGTGGGCCGGTACCGCGGCGCCGCCGACCGGCCCGGGGCGCTCCGGGCCACCGCGGACCGTGCTGCCGCCGGCGCCGGGCGGGCGGGCCCGCTTCCGAATGGGTCACCCGCTCACGCCCGGTCGAGCACGCCGGACGGCTCCGGGAAACATGTGTTTCATTCCCTCGGTCACATCGACGGAGCACCGGGAATGCCGGACCGCGGCGATCGCGGCAGCGACCACCGGAGCACCCCGTACACCATCCACACCGGACGGAATCGGATCCGGAACGATCACGAACCGGACGAACAGCGCACGTCACAGGCCCGCAACGCCCTCGCCGCGCCGGAGCACGATCCCGGCCGACGCCGCCCCGAGCCGATCCCCCAGGCGCCGTCGGACAATTCCGGGAATCACCCGGAATTGTCGCCCAACAGCAGCAGGGCGAGGCCGCCGAGACCCCCTGAAAATGGGGGCGAAAATCCGAAGATTCTGCGCGCAACGCCCCGGAGAAATGCGCACACCGGCGCCGGGCGAACGTCTCTGGCAGTCACCGAATCCGGGCGGCCGGCCACCGGCGGACGCCCCGGCGGAGACGCCGCCGGAGCCATCGGCGAGGCACCGGAGATCCACTGACACCACCCCTCGCCCGTCCAGCCCGAGTCGTCGCGCGATCTTCGGAATCATCGCGCTGACCTCGACGATCACCGGTAGACTCGACGCAGTGCGAAGGCATCGGGGAGGCGTCGGAGCGCCGGCCCGCGCGCCCGGGCGCCCCGCGCCGCCGAGCCGGCCGGCCCACGCCACAACGGTCCGCTCCGCAATCCAGCGGACCCGGGCGGCCGCCCGGATTGACCATTCGAGGGCGCGTCCGGAGGGCCCGTGATCTTTATTGTGAATGAGCCGGGGTCCGGGGTTGACGACCGCCTCGACGCAGTGTGAAAGTGATCATGGCACCGCCGACAATTTCGCTCGGGAGGATATGTCAATGACGACGACCGAAGATCGATCGGCCGAGCTGGCCGCGGCCGGTCTGGACGGCCAGAACAGGACAGCACTCGGTCGGCTGCTCAACACCGGCAGCATCGGATACGCCGAGGAGGGGACCGACGGCGTGCTGCGCGCGACCATCCGGATCCCGGAGGACGAGCTGCGGTACGAGCCCTCGATCCTCATCTTCCCGCGGGGTGGCGACATCGAGCTCACACTCCTCAACGACGACAAGAACACCCACTGCGCCGTCCTCCCGAGCAACGGGGATCCCAAGTTCCTCTGGCTGGTGAACCACGCCAAGGGGATCGCCCGGCTCAACCTGGACGGACCGGGCACCTACTACTACGGATCCCAGAGCGGCAACGACGAGGGCCGCGGTCTGACCGGTGCACTCGTCATCAGCGGTGAGGTCCCCGACCACGCGAAGCTCGACCGTCCCCCGCAGCCGCGCCCGTAGAACAGGAGCACCAGAGATGACCGACTACGTCGACGCGGGCGAAGCGATCCCGCACTCGCAGCTCAGCGCGGTGAAGGGCATCGCCCCCGCCACCACCAACGTGGACTACGAACGGATCCGGGCCGCCACCTCGGAGCCGCAGAACTGGCTCACCTACTACGGCACCTACGACGGCAAGCGGTACAGCACGCTGGACCAGATCAACAAGGAGACCGTCCGGCGGCTGAGCCCCGCATGGGTGTTCCAGGCCGGTGCGACGGGCATGCAGTCCGGCGCGTCGACCTACTCCTTCGAGGCGTCCCCGCTGGTCGTCGAGGGCGTCATGTACGTGTCCGGCCCGGACGGCAAGGCCTGGGCGATCGACGCGACGACCGGCGAGGAGCTGTGGCGCTACAAGCACGCCTCGCCCTACGACGTGTCGCTGTGCTGCGGCAACGTCAACCGCGGTCTCGCCGTCGGGCACGGCAAGGTCTACATGTACACGCTGAACGCGCACATCATCGCGCTGGACGCGACGACCGGCGAGAAGGTCTGGGACATCACCAACGGTGACGTGCGGGCCGGTGAGAGCGGCTCGGTCGCACCGCTCGTCGTGAAGGACCTGGTGATCGTCGGTAGCGCCGGCGGGGAGTTCGGCGTCCGCGGCCACCTGGACGCCTTCGACGCACACACCGGTGAGCGGCGCTGGCGCTGCTACACGGTCCCCAAGCCCGGCGAGCCCGGCTCCGAGACCTGGCCGGACGACGGCGAGGCCTGGCAGCGCGGCGGCGCGAACTGCTGGGTCACCCCCACCTACGACCCGGAGCTGGAGCTGCTCTACCAGGGCACCGGCAACCCGGCACCGGACTTCGACGGCGCGGTCCGCCCCGGCGACAACCTCTACACCGACAGCGTCGTCGCGGTGGACGTGAACACCGGTGAGATCCGGTGGCACTACCAGTTCACCCCGCACGACCTGTGGGACTACGACTCCACGATGGAGAACCTGCTCTTCGACGCCCCCGACGGGCGCAAGCTGCTCGCGCACGCGGACAAGAACGGGTACTTCTTCGTCCTCGACCGCACGAACGGCGAGCTGGTGCGGGTCTTCCCGTTCGTCGACCGGATCACCTGGGGCGAGATCACCCCGGAAGGCAAGGTGACACCGAAGATCTATCCGGACGAGGAGGGCGTCCCGGTGCACTTCTGGCCGGGACCGGCCGGGGGCAAGGAATGGACGCACATGTCCTACAACCCCCACACCGGGCTGATCTACGTACCGGTGCAGGAGGTCGGGGCGACCGCCACCCGACGGCGGCGTGAGTTCAAGGAGTCGATCCCCTACTGGGGCGCCGGTGTCGCCGTGGACATCGAGGACTTCTACGGCTTCGTCGCCGCCATCGATCCGTTGACCGGCGAGGAGAAGTGGCGCTGGAACAACGAGTACCCGATGTGCGCGTCCACCCTCACCACCGCGGGCGGGCTGGTCTTCCAGGGCACGCCGACCGGCGAGTTCGTCGCGCTGGACGCCGACACCGGCGAGAAGCTGTGGTCGTTCCAGTGCGGTAGCGGGCACCACTCCAGCCCGACGCCGTTCAGCGTGAACGGCCGCCAGTACATCGCCGTACCGACCGGCTGGGGTGGATGGATCGAGGGGTTCCTCCCCGGCCTGCTGGGCGCCGCGGCGGGTGACGCGCTGTTCTGCTTCGCCCTGCCCGAGGACTGACCCGGCCGCACACTTGTCCGCAGACCCGCACGAGAGGAGGTGAACATGGACTCCACCACCGAGTGGGAGGCGCCCGAGTTCGAGGAGATCGGCTGCGCACCCGAGGTCACGATGTACATCGCCCGCACCGAGGCGTGACGGGATGAACGTGGCAGGGGCGCCGGACGTCGTCCGGCGCCCCTGCCACGCCCGGAGGAGGAGAGCGATGCGACTGCGCGTCCTGGGCGCTGCGGCCGGCGGGGGCTTCCCGCAGTGGAACTGTGGCTGCCCCGGCTGCCGGGCGGTCCGCGACGGGTCGAGGCCCGCGACACCACGCACCCAGTCGTCCATCGCGGTCAGCCCGGACGGCGACCGGTGGTGGCTGGTCAACGCCTCACCCGACGTCCGCACCCAGCTGGCCGACGCGCCGGCGCTGCACCCCGTCGGGGATCGCGGCACCCCGCTGCAGGGGGTGCTGCTGACCGACGCCGAGATCGACCACACGCTGGGGCTGGTCCTGCTCCGCGAGGGCGGCGGGGTGCACCTGCACGCCACCGCCGCCACCCACCGCACGCTGCGCGAGGGCACCGGGCTGCTGCCCACCCTCGAACGCTTCTGCCCGGTCAGCTGGACCGAGGTCGTCCCCGGCGCGGACCACGACCTGGGTGGCCTGAGCTATCGCGCGTTCGACGCGCCGACCGCCAAGCACGACCGGTTCGGACCACCGCGCGACGCGGGCGGGACGGCAACCGGAAGCGGCGCGGGCCGCGTCGTCGGGTACCGGTTCACCGACACCGCCACCGGGCGGGTCGCGGTGTACCTGCCCGGCGTGCAGGCCCTCACCCCCGAGGTG
Source organism: Pseudonocardia autotrophica (assembly GCF_003945385.1). Classification (NCBI taxonomy): domain Bacteria; kingdom Bacillati; phylum Actinomycetota; class Actinomycetes; order Pseudonocardiales; family Pseudonocardiaceae; genus Pseudonocardia; species Pseudonocardia autotrophica. The sequence goes on along the minus strand of NZ_AP018920.1, from coordinate 3,027,700 downwards.
CTCGACGAGATCGCCGGTGCCGATCTGCTGCTCGTCGACGGCACCACCTGGCACGACGACGAGCTGGTCCGGCTCGGGCTGGCCGCGAAGACCGCGCACGACATGGGGCACCTGCACGTCGGCGGGCCGGGCGGCAGCCTCGACGTGCTGACCGCACTCGACCTGCCCCGGATCGTCTACGTGCACGTCAACAACACCAACCCGATCCTGCTCGAGGACTCCGACGAGCGCGCCGAGGTCGAGAAGGCCGGCGTCACGGTGGGCCACGACGGGCTGGAACTGGAGGTCTGAGTGACCGCATCCGACACGCTGGTGGACCGCCTGCGCGCGCACGCCCGCAGCTACCACAGCGCGCACCCGTTCCACGTGCGGATGAACGAGGGCACCCTGTCCCCCGGCCAGATCCGCGGCTGGGTCGCGAACCGGTTCGCCTATCAGGAGGCGATCCCGGTCAAGGACGCGGCGATCCTGTCGAACTGCCCGGACGTCGCCGTCCGGCGGCGCTGGATCCGGCGGATCACCGACCACGACGGCACCGAGGCCGACGGCCCCACCTCCGGCGGGATCGAGGCATGGCTGCGGCTCGGCGAGGCGTGCGGACTGTCCCGCGAGGAGATCCTCGACCACCGGCACCTGCAGCCCGGGGTCCGGTTCGCGGTCGACGCCTACGTCGACTTCGCCCGCCGGCGGCCGTGGGTCGAGGCGGTCGCGTCGTCGCTGACCGAGCTGTTCGCGCCGGATCTCATGGCCGAGCGGCTCGCCGCCTTCGAGAAGTACTACACCTGGATCGAGCCGGACGGGCTGGAGTACTTCCGCAACCGGCTCCATCAGGCGCCGCGCGACTCCGAGCACGCCCTGGAGATCGTGGTGGCGCACTGCCGATCCGCTGCCGAGCAGGATGCCGCGGAGGCCGCGCTGTCCTTCAAGTGTGATGTCCTGTGGGCCATCATGGACGGGATCGACCATGCCTACGCGTGACGGGGTCGCCACGGTTCCCGCTCCCCGGCACGGCGAGGGAGGTGCGGCCGAGGTGATCAGCGGGCAGGCACGACCCCGGCTCGGCCGGTTCGTCCGGATGCGACCGGACCGGCCGACCGGCGGCTGGGTGCTGCTCGGCCCGGAGACCGTCGTCGTGCTGAACCGGACCGGTCATGCGGTGCTGCGGCTGTGCGACGGCGAGCGCACGGTCGACCAGATCGTCGCCGCGCTGGTCGAGGGGCACGACGACGCCGACGAGTTCACCGTCGGCGAGCAGGTGCGCGGGTACCTGGACCGGCTCGCCGACCGGAACCTGGTGGCGTGGTCGTGACCGCTGACCGCACGGCGGATGCGGCGCCGCAGGCACCCCGCCCGTTCGGGCTGCTCGCGGAGCTGACCTACCGCTGCCCGCTGGCCTGCGCGTACTGCTCCAACCCGATCGAGCTGGCCCGCTACGACGACGAGCTGAGCACCGCCGACTGGCAGCGGGTGTTCACCGAGGCCGCCGATCTCGGTGTCCTGCAGTGCCACCTCTCCGGTGGCGAGCCGCTGCTGCGCCGCGACCTGCCCGAGCTGGTGCGCACCGCGGCCGGGCTCGGGATGTACACGAACCTGGTGACCAGTGCGATGGGGCTGTCCCGGCGACGCGCCGAGGAGCTGCGCGCCGCCGGGCTCGACCACGTGCAGGTCAGTGTGCAGGCCGACGAGCCGACCACCTCGGACCGGATCGCCGGTATCCCGTCGTTCGAGCGGAAGCTGGAGGCCTGCCGGCTGGTCCGCGAGCTGGGCTGGCCGCTGACCGTCAACGTGGTGCTGCACCGGCAGAACATCGACCGGGTCGCGGCGATCCTCGACCTGGTCGAGGACCTGCAGGCCGACCGGGTGGAGCTGGCCAACACCCAGTACTACGGCTGGGCCTGGAAGAACCGGACGGCGCTGCTGCCCAGCCACGAGCAGCTCGACCGGGCCGAGGAGATCGTCACCGCGGCCCGCGACCGGCTCGCCGGCCGGATGGAGGTCGTGCACGTCCTGCCCGACTACTACAGCCGCTATCCGAAGCCGTGCATGGGCGGCTGGGCGCAGCGCCAGCTCACCGTCGCTCCGGACGGCGACGCGCTGCCCTGCCCGGCGGCGCAGACCCTGCCGCTGCCCCGCGCCTCGGTCCGGGACGCCTCGCTGGCCGAGATCTGGCACTCGGCGCCGCTGTTCACCGCCTACCGCGGCGAGGACTGGATGCAGGACCCGTGCCGGACCTGCGACCGCCGCGAGCTCGACCACGGTGGCTGCCGCTGCCAGGCGTTCCAGCTGACCGGCGATCCGGCCGCCACCGACCCGGTCTGCCACCTGTCCCCCGAGCACCACCTGATCACCGAGGCGGTCGACGAGGCGAACCGGCCGCTCCCGGTGGACCTGGAGCTGGTGCCCCGCCCGCACCGCTGAGCGGGGCCCGGGCCAGGCCACCGACGGCAGGGAGGGCCCGCCCTCCGACGGCGGGGACGAGCCGGCCGCCGTCGGCAGGGACGAGCCGGCCGCCGACGGCGGAGACAGCCCAGTCGTCGTCGGCTCAGTCGTCGTCGGCGGGGACCACGCCGAAGACCACGAAGCTGACGATCCAGTACAGGACGTAGGCGGCCAGCAGCACGACGCCGTGCCAGCGGCGCAGGCGCCCGGTCCACAGCGCGTAGGTCGAGAACCCGATCAGCAGGATCAGCGCCGGTAGGTGCCAGACGAAGACGTCCTCGGTCACCTCGATCTCACCGCCGGCCAGAACGATGATCCCGAGCTTGGCGGTCACCGAGAAGACCACCGAGCCGATCACGTTGCCGATGCCGATCAGCGGCGCACCGCGGCGGGCCGGTTCGACCGTGAGGAAGATGTCCTCCAGGGTCAGCACCAGGGTCGCGATGGTCGCACCGAACACGGTCCCGGCGATCCCGAACTCGTCCAGGATCCCCTCGGTGCCCTCGGTCATCACCCAGGCACCGATGACCAGGCCGGCCAGCGACAGGAAGGCGAGCCCGAGCAGTGCCCAGCCGGGCAGGTGCCGTTTCGAGGTGATCGGGATGTCACCGGTGTGCGAGAGATCGTCGGATGCGGTGCCACCGCGGACGTGCCCGGCCCGTTCCATGACCTCGCTGTCCCGGAACATCGGTACCGCCCGGGTCCGCTCGCGCACCGCGACGTAGGCGACGAACGCGACGAAGAGCGCGATCAGCAGGATCGCGAGACCCGCACCGACCTCACCGACGAACGCCAGCCCGACCAGCACCAGCGGGGACAGCGCGAAGATCACCAGGTAGTCCTTGGGCACGTCGACCCGGCACGGCACCAGCAGCGCGGCCAGTGCGAGCACGACGCCGACCATCGAGACCACGGTCCCGAAGACGACGCCGAGCGCGACCTCCTCCATCCCCTCCAGATTCAGCGCGACGCCGAACACCAGGTCGTCGAACTCGATTCCGGTGAAGATCACCGCGAGCAGGAATACCGAGATCGCGAGCCCGCGCGCGGCCCCGACCAGATAGGTGATCAGCTTCTCCGCGCTGTAGATCAACAGCGCCGCACCGGCGGCGAAAATCAGAATCGACATCATCGGCGATCGGGCCCTTTCACGATGCCGGCATCACCGACCAGCGCGAACGCGCCGACGGTCACGATCGGCTGTCATTACTCACGACATGTTGTCCGGGCAGCACGAATCCGGAGTAGCCCGTCCGGGACCCGCGACGCATAGATGCTCGCAAACATGTGTTGCAGACAACAGTGTTGATTTTCGCCACGCATCGGAGCACCATTGCCCGGTTGCGGCGAAACGTCCCCGACGGCCGATTGCCACTCGGGTCAGCGTAGGGCGCGGACGTCCCAGAACAGGAACGGGTCGCCCGGTCGCGCGGTGGGCGGCGCGGGCAGCGGCGACGCGGCGAGACGCCGCAGATAGTCCGCGACACCGGTGCCGATCCGGCGGCGCTCGTCCTCGTCCGGCCCGGCGACGATCAGCTGGCCGACGGTGCCACCCGGCTCCGGGACCGTGTCGACCGCGATCGAGTTGCCGCCACCGTCGGTCGCGACCGGCCACCAGCCGGCGTCCCAGTAGCGGGCCCGCACCGGATCACCGTCCCGGACGGTGATCGCGTCGTCGAAGTCCGGGTTCGACTCCCCCGGGCCGACGAGCTCCACCCAGTTCCGGTACTCGCGCAGCGCCTGGCCGAGCGGGAGCAGCGCGTACGTGCCGGGGAACAGCGTCGTCGTCACCGGGAGCGGCCCGGCGTCGGGCTGCTGACCGTCGGACAGCTCGTACAGCGCACGCAGGCCGGGCTGGAACGGGCGGCCGAACTCCTGCTCCGCATCGGCCACCGCGGCCGGCTCGGCGGGCGGCGCGGCCATCGCCGAACCGGGATAACCGGCCTGGTCCAGGGTGCTCAGCCAGGCCACCCAGGCGTCGCGAACGTCGCCGTCGGATTCACGCACCCGCGCAGCCTGCCACGCCGTCCCCCGCCGCGGCCCGGCGGTGCGGTTCTGGCAGGGTCGCCCCGGACAGCCGACCGACGTCGGAGACACCCCAGCACTCGCCAGGGAGCAGCCGTGACCGCACCGCAGAAGCCCGCCGTCGAGATCGTCGACGGCCCCCTGCCCACCGACCTGCTCGCCGAGGACATCAGCCTCGGCGAGGGCACCGAGGCGAAGCCCGGTGACGCCGTCGCCGTGCACTACGTCGGAGTCTCGCAGTCCACCGGCCGCGAGTTCGACAACTCCTACGACCGCGGCCAGCCGCTGCGCTTCGGCCTCGGCGCCGGCCAGGTCATCTCCGGCTGGGACACCGGCGTCACCGGGATGAAGGTCGGCGGCCGCCGCCGGCTCGTCATCCCGCCGCACCTCGGCTACGGCGAGCGCGGCGCCGGGGGCGTCATCGCGCCCAACGAGACGCTGGTCTTCGTGGTCGACCTGGTGGGCGTCAACTGAGCTCGCTGCTCCTGATCTCCGACACCCACCTCCCGGCCCGGGCGAAGGACCTGCCCGGGCCGGTGTGGGCGGCGGTGGACGCCGCCGACGTCGTCGTGCACGCCGGTGACTGGTGCGAGGTCGATCTGCTCGACCGGCTCGACGAGCGCGCATCCCGGCTGGTGGCCTGCTGGGGCAACAACGACGGCGCCGAGCTGCGCGCCCGGCTGCCCGAGACCGCACGGGTCACCGTCGGCGGCGTGCGCCTGGCCGTCACCCACGAGACCGGCACCCGGCAGGGCCGGGAACGTCGCGCGCTCGCCGCGCACCCGGGCACCGATCTGCTCGTGTTCGGGCACTCGCACATCCCGTGGGACACCAGCGCGAGCCGGCCGGACGGCACCGAGCTCCGGCTGCTGAACCCGGGCTCGCCGACCGACCGTCGGCGGATGCCCACGCACACCTGGATGACGCTCACCCTCGACGACGGCCGGATCGGCGACGTCGTACTGCACCACCTGCGGAGCTGACGCCGACCGCTACTCGCGTGGCGCGGTGACGCGGTGGTCGGCCTTCTCGTCCTCGGCCACCAGCCGGTCGGCCTCCTCCCGGGTGCGGGCCAGCGGCGGCGCGGTGATCCCGCTGCCCCGCTCGGCCAGCTCCGGGCGCAGCCGGACCGCCACCAGGCTGGTGATCGTGGTGAGCGCCAGCACCCCGATGATGACGCCCAGCGAGACGCCGATCCCGATGTCCGGCACCGGCAGCGGTTCACCGCCGTTCAGGAACGGCAGCTCGTTCTCGTGCAGTGCGTGCAACGCCAGCTTCACGCCGATGAAGGCGAGCAGGACCGCCAACCCGTAGGAGAGGAAGACCAGCTTGTTCAGCAGCCCGCCCAGCAGGAAGTAGAGCTGGCGCAGCCCCATCAGCGCGAACGCGTTCGCGGTGAACACCAGGTAGGCCTCCTGGGTGAGGCCGAAGATCGCCGGGATCGAGTCCAGCGCGAACATGACGTCGGTGACGCCGATCGCGATCATCACGATCAACATCGGCGTCAGCCAGCGCTTGCCGTCGATCCGCACGGTGGTCCGCGCGCCGTGGTAGTCGTCGGTGACCGGGAAGACCCGGCGGACCAGGCGCAGTACCCGGCCCTCCTCCCACTCCTCGTCGTCGCCGCCCGCGGCCTGCCTGACCAGCGAGATCGCCGTGTAGATGAGGAATACGGCGAACAGGTAGAACACCCAGCTGAAACGGTCGATCACCGCGGCGCCCGCGGCGATGAAGATGCTGCGCATGATCAGCGCGATCACGATCCCGACCAGCAGCACCCGGTGCTGGTGGATCACCGGCACCTTGAACGCCGACATGATGATCAGGAAGACGAACAGGTTGTCGACCGAGAGCGAGTACTCGGTGAGGTAGCCGGCGAAGAACTGCCCGGCGTAGTCACCACCGGCCACCAGCCACACACCGATGCCGAAGGCGACGGCCAGCGCGACGTAGAAGACCACCCAGCGGGTCACCTCGCCGAGGGTGACCGCGTGCGGCTTGTGGTCGTTCACGATCAGGTCGAACCCGATCACCAGGACGAACCCGGCGATCGTGACCAGCCAGACCCACAAGGGAACGTTCACGTACTTCCTCCAAGACCAGGGCGTCGTCGAGTGGCCCGAGGTCTCTCCCGCCACGGCGCCACCGGCGTCAGGCGTGGCCGGTGGTGCCGGGGAACGGCCGGGGCACCACCCCGCCGTCACCGTGCTGACGACACCACCGCGAACGGGATACTCCCCTGCGGATCAGGTCGAGTCTCCTCCCCCGTACGTTGCGTGGCGAGACGGGGTGACCGAGGGCACCCGGATATACCTGATAGATATCCCCGTCCGTCCGGTTCGACCGATTCCCTGCGTGACCTCGGGTTCCGATCGCGCCGGTGCCGGCCGCGCCCCTCCCCGCGGTCACATCCGCCGCCCGCACCGCGAGGTGATCATGCGGACACCGCAGGGGGCGCGACGGCGCGCCCGGCGCGATCTGCGTACTTTCGATGAGGTGCACGTGCGCCCCCTGCTCCGCCGGGCCTCCCCCGCCCCGCTGATCGCTCTGCTCGTCGCGGGCCTGCTGGTCTCCGTCGCGCCGGTCGCCGCCGCGGCCACCGGTGACGACGGCGGGGACATCGCCGTCAGCGAGGAGCGGGTGGCCGTGCCCGCGGGTCCCGGCGATCCCGGGACCGTGGAGCTCGACACCTCGCTGTACGTGCCGGCATCGGCGTCCGCGGCGACCCCGGCGCCGGCGCTGCTGGTCGCGCACGGCTTCGGCGGGAGCAAGGACGGCGTCGATCGGGACGCCCGCGAGCTCGCCGCGCGCGGCTACGTCGTCCAGACCTGGACGGCCCGCGGCTTCGGCGCCTCGGGCGGGTTCATCGGGCTGAACGACCCGGACCGCGAGGTCGCCGACGCCTCCCGGCTGATCGACCGGCTGGCCGAGCGCCCCGAGGTGCAGCGCGACGGCGACGGTGACCCGCGGGTCGGCGTCACCGGGGGCTCCTACGGCGGTGGGCTCGCCCTGCTGCTCGCCGGGTACGACGACCGGGTCGACGCGATCGCCCCGGCGATCACCTGGAACGACCTGGGGCAGTCGCTGTTCCCGAACAACGCCGCCCCGGCCGGTGCTCCGCTGCCGGGTACCCCCGCCGTCGCCGCGGACGCGCCGGACGGGGTCTTCAAGAGCGGCTGGGCCGGGGTCTTCTTCGGCTCCGGCGGCCGGGTCCCCGGCGGTGCCGCCGCGCCGGGTGGCGCGAGTGGGAGTGGCGATGACGATGGCAGTGGCAGCAGCGATGGCGGTGGCGGTGTTGCGGGCGGGGCCGGGCCGGACGGCGGCGGCCTCGGTTCCGGGGCATCGAGCACGGACGGCCCGAGCACAGACGGCACGAGCACGGACGGCACAGCCTCCGACGGCGCAGCCTCGGACGGCGCGGCCTCGGACGGCACGGCCGACGGCGCAGCCGGGCCCGAGGACGCCCCCGCCCCGGACGCGAGCGGATCGGCCGCCGGCCTCTCCCCGACCGCCTTCCAGGAGACCGGTGCCTCGGCACCGCTGGTGCAGCCCGGCCCCGGGCCCGGCACCCAGCTGACCTGCGGCCGGTTCGCACCCGAGCTGTGCGCCGCCTACTCCGAGGCGGCCCGGACCGGCCGCGTCTCGCCCGAGCTGGCTGCGCTGATGGACCGGTCCTCGCCCGCGACCGTCACCGACCGGATCACCGCACCGACGCTGCTCGTGCAGGGCGAACAGGACACCCTGTTCGGTCTCGACCAGGCCGACGCCAACGCCCGCGGGATCGCCGCCAACGGCACCCCGGTGTCGGTGCTGTGGTTCGCCGGCGGCCACGACGGCGGCGAGGCCGACTCCGAGGTCCGCAGCCGGATCGGTGACTGGTTCGACCAGCACCTGCGTGGACTGCCCGCCGCCGAGGGCACCGCCGGTGCGCTCGCCGAGGCGCCGTTCGCCTACCAGATCCGCAGCAACGTACGGACCCGCGGCGACACGCCCACCGGCCGCACCGTCCTCGCCGACGCCTATCCCGGCCTGACCGGCGGCGAGACCCCCACCACCGCAGTGCCGCTGTCCGGCGACGAGCAGGTCGTCGTGCACCCGCCCGGCGGCAACCCGGCCACCATCACCTCGCTGCCCGGGCTCGGATCGGCGCTGGGATCGCTCGGCTCGCTGGGCTCGCTGTCCGGGCTCGCCTCGCCGGGGCAGTCCGCCCGGTTCGTCTCCGAGCCGGTCGCCGAGCCGATGCAGCCCTCCGGCTCGGCCCGCGTCACCGTGCAGGTCGCACGGGTTCCCGGCCAGCCGGCGCCGGAGACGGCGGTGCTGTTCGGCTCGGTCACCGCGCTCTCCCCGGACGGCCGCAGCACGCTGCTCGGCAACGCCGTCGCCCCGATCCGGGTCGCCGTGCCCGCCGACGGCAGCCCGGTCGAGACGACCGTGACCCTCCCCGGCGTCGTCGCCCCGGTGACCGCGGGCAGCAGGCTGATGGTGCAGCTCTCGACGACCGACCAGGGATTCGTCTCCGGGACCGACCCGGCTGTCTGGCAGGTGGGGCTCGCCGGCGACCCGGTGCTCTCCGTCCCGCAGGTGCCCGGCCGCACCGAGAGCGCCGGGACCGTCCCGCTCTGGCCGGTGCTCGGCATCGCCGGCGTGCTCGCCGCCGCCTTCGTGCTGTGGCTGCTGACACGGCGCCGGGCCCGGCGCGCCGATCCGGACACCACGGCCCCGGCCGGCCCCGATGCACCGCCGCTGGAGGTCAGCGCGCTGGCCAAGACCTACCGCAACGGGTTCCGGGCGGTCTCCGACGTCTCCTTCACCGTCGAGCGGGGCGCCGTGCTCGGCCTGCTCGGGCCGAACGGCGCCGGGAAGACCACCGTGCTGCGGATGCTGATGGGGCTGATCGCGCCGACGTCCGGGGAGATGCGGGCGTTCGGCAGGCCGATCCGGCCCGGGGCCGCGGTGCTGTCCCGGATCGGGGCCTTCGTGGAGGGCCCCGGCTTCCTCCCGCACCTGTCCGGCGCGGAGAACCTGCGGCTGTACTGGGAGGCCACCGGCCGCCCGATCGAGCAGGCCCGGATGACGGAGACGCTGGAGATCGCCGGCCTCGGCGACTCGGTGCACCGCAGGGTCGGCACCTACTCGCAGGGGATGCGGCAGCGCCTGGCGATCGCGCAGGCCATGCTCGGGCTGCCGGAGCTGCTGATCCTCGACGAACCCACCAACGGGCTCGACCCGCCCCAGATCCACGCGATGCGCGAGTTGCTGCGCCGCTACGCCTCCGGTGGCCGGACGGTGCTGGTCTCCAGCCACCTGCTGGGCGAGGTCGAGCAGACCTGCACCGACGTCGTCGTCATGCACCGCGGCACGGTGGTCGCGTCCGGCACGGTCGCCGAGCTGACCGCGGCCGGCGGCGGCTCGACCTTCACCGTCGAGCCGGTGGAGCTGGCCACCGAGGTGCTGTCCGGGATCGACGGGGTCGACGACGTGGTCCCCGGCGAGCAGCCGGGCGTCGTGCACGCCCACCTCGACGACGTGGGCCGTGCCGAGGTGGTGACGGCCCTGGTTTCCGCCGGGGTCGCGGTGAGCGCGGCCGGGCCGCGCGGACGGCTGGAGGACGCGTTCCTCGATCTGGTGGGGCCCGAGGGCCGCGACGTGAGCGGGGGCATGCAGTGACGACGAACCGGGCAGCAACAGACCAGGCTGCGGCGAACCAAGCTGCGACGAACCGGGCAGCGGCGAACCGGGCAGCGGATGACGAGCGTCAGCTCTCCACCCGGCGCGGACACGTCGGCGACCTGGTCGCCGGTGCGGCCGCCCCGCCCGCCATCCCCGGCCGGACGCTGCCGCTGCGCACCGAGCTGGCCCGCCAGCTCGGGCGGCGGCGCACCCAGGTGGTGTTCGGACTCGTACTGGCGATGCCGCTGATCCTGCTGGGCGCGTTCTCCCTCGGTGACGGCGACGGCCAGGCCTCCGGACCGAACCTGGTCGACCTGGCATCGGGCAGCGCCGCCAACTTCGCGGTGTTCACGCTGTTCGCGTCGGCGAGCTTCCTGCTGGTGGTGCTGGTCGCGCTGTTCTTCGGCGACACCGTCGCCGCCGAGGCCTCCTGGTCGTCGCTGCGCTACCTGCTCGCGGTTCCGGTGCCCCGGGCCCGGTTGCTGCGGCAGAAGGCGATCGTCGCGGGACTGCTGTCGGTGGCGGCGTTGCTGCTGCTCCCGATCGCGTCACTGGTGGTCGGCGCGATCGCCTACGGCACCGGGGACCTGGTGTCCCCGATCGGCGAGTCGCTGCCGTTCTGGACGGCGGCCGGGCGGGTCATGCTCGGCGCGGTGTTCCTGATGATCCAGCTGAGCTGGGTCGCCGGGCTGGCGCTGCTGCTGTCGGTGAGCACCGACGCGCCGCTCGGCGCGGTCGGCGGGGCGGTGATGGCGTCGATCGTGTCGCAGATCATCGACCAGATCGAGGACCTCGGCGTGATCCGGAACTTCCTGCCGACGCACTACGGCGACGCCTGGTCGGCGCTGCTCGCGAGCGACGTCGACTGGGCCGACATGACCTATGGCGCGTTCGCCGCGGTCTGCTACACGACGCTGTTCATGGCCGCCGCGGCCTGGCGCTTCACCCGCAAGGACATCACCAGCTGAGCCGCCGGCCGGTGGGCCGGCGGTGCCGGGCGGGTCAGCCCCGGAACAGGGCGGCGACCCCCGGGGCGGTCGAGTCGCGCACGACCCGGCTGTGCGCCAGGCCGGCCAGGTCCAGCTCGACCCCCGGAGCGATCCGGTACGGGCGGGCGAGCAGGATCCCGCCGAGCCCCCGGCGCAGCCGGGACATCTCGGCCCGGACCGTGACGAGGTGGGCACGGTCCCCGTAGAGCCGCTCGGACAGCGCCGCGGCGTCCAGCCCGGTCCTACCGGCCAGCGCGAGCAGGACCAGCAGCTCCGCGTGTCGGGTCGAGAGCGGATGCACCCAGCGGCCGGTGCCCTCGACGACGGCGCTCGGCGGCCGCCCGTCCAGGTCCAGGCACAACCGCATCCGCGGTGCCCCGCCGGCGGCCACCGGGCGCAGCAGCCAGCCACCGGGCACCGGCTCGGGCAGGCAGGGCCCGAGCCCGTGCACCGCGAGCAGCCGGTCCGCGGCCGGGGCGGCGACCCGTTCCACCGCCGGCAGGCCGGTCACGGCGGCCACCCAGCCGTGGTCGTCGACCACCAGCCCCGGGCCGGACGTTCCGGCCAGCATCGGGGCGCCGATGCTGCGCAGCGCGTCCAGCCGGGCCTCGTGCCGGTGCCAGAGCCCCACCTCGGCGAGCCGGACGGCGGTGTTCACCAGCGCGACCGTCGTCGGGTGGATGGTCTCGGCCGGTCCGGAGATGTCGACGACGCCGAGCAGTTCACCGCTGCGCGGGTCGTGCACCGGAGCGGCGGTGCAGGTCCAGCCGTGGTGGCTGCGCACGAAGTGTTCGGCGGAGAAGATCTGCACCGGGCCGTCCTCGGCGAGCGCGGTGCCGATGGCGTTGGTGCCGACCGAGGTCTCCGACCAGTCCGCGCCCTCGGTGAAACCGAGCGAGTCGGCGCGGCGGCGGACGGCGGTGGAGCCCTCCCGCCAGAGCAGCACCCCGTCGGCGTCGGTGACGACCATGACGTGCCGGGCGTCCTCGGCGACCGAGGTGAGGGCGGAGCGCAGCGCGGGCAGGACCGGGACCAGCGGCGACTCCGTCCGCCGCCGCTCCACGACACCCGCGTCGAGCGGGCCGGGCGGGTCACCCGCGTCGGGGTTCACGCCCTGCGCACGGACCCGGTCCCAGGAGCGGGCAACCAGGCTGCGAGCCAGGCCGGGAGCGGTGTCCCCGGAGAGCACCGCATCGTGCAGGCGGGAGAGCATCCGGGCGTGCCTGCCCAGGTCGGTACCCGGTCGGACCGCGCAGATGCTCGCCTGGTCCCGGGCCTCGCCGCCGGCAGGGTCCACCTCCACCTCCCGGCCCCAGGTTAGGTCCACGGTGTGGCCCGCGCCATAGCCGGCCGGTCAGGTCAGCGCGGGTCGCCGACCCGCAGCCGCTCCGGAGCGGGGGCCTGCGGGCCACCCGGCCTGCCGGGCCCGCGGATGACGTACCAGCAGCCCAGTCCGAGCGCGATCGCCGAGGGGATGACGTAGCTCGCCCCGAGCACCTGCTCCCAGAGGCTCCACCGCATCTCGACGCCCCACACGTTCGGCATCCAGCGGAACGGCGCGATGTAGAAGATCGCAGCGATCACCGCACCCAGCGCGGCCCAGGCCATCGAGCGGTGCCGGATGGCGTGCGCGCCGATCGCGATCAGGCCGGGCACCACCCAGACCCAGTGGTGCGACCAGGCGGTCGGAGTCGCCATGAGCACGACCGCCGCCGTCGCGGCCAGCGCGAGCACCGGCTCCGAGCGACGGATCACCGGGACGGCCAGTGCCAGCAGCACCGCGACGATGGTCAGCCACAGCACCGTGAACCAGGGCTCGGGGACCTCCTGGCGGGCCAGCACGGCCTGCACCGTCTCGTTGGAGAAGAACGTCGATCCGCTGACCCCGGCGGCCGGGCCGCCGACGAACCAGTAGCGGTAGGACGACGCCGGATCCACCACGAAGCCGATCAGGGTCGCGACGGTCCCGGTGACGACGGCGACGGCGCACGCCTTCCAGTCCCGGCGGACCAGCAGGAACAGCACGAAGCCTGCCGGGGTCAGCTTGATCGCGGCCGCGAGGCCGAGCAGCATCCCGCGTGGCCACAGTGTGCGCGGTGCCAGGCAGTCGACCAGGACGAGCAGCATCAGCACGAGATTGATCTGGCCGAACGCGAACGTCTGGGCGACCGGTTCGGTCAGCAGCGCCGCGGCCAGCACCGGGACGCCGAGCACCACACCGCCGCGCCAGCCACCGGCCGGCCAGGCGACCCGGATCGCCAGCGCGATGCAGATCGCCAGCGAGACCACCGAGACGACGAACTGGGTGGTGAAGGCGACCGCGTAGGGGACGACGGCGAGCGGCACCATCGCGATCGCCGCGAACACCGGATAGATGAAGGGCAGCACCGGGCCGTGCAGCGGCGGCGGGAGCTCGCCGTACATGTCCCCGCCGGCCAGCCAGACCTGCACGCCGATCCGGTAGATGTCCAGGTCGAGCGCATAGTTCCGGAGCCGGATCCAGGACCAGTAGAGCGAGGCGAGCAGCAGCGGGACGGTCAGCAGCAGCGTCACCCACGAGGTCGCCGCGGACCGCAGCCACGACACCACGCCGAGGTGCCCGTCGGCGCCGCCCCCGGGCGGGACGTCCGGGTCGGGCGTGGTGCGGGTGACGGTCACGCGGGCTCCTCCGCTGCGCGGCGGGCCGGGTCCGGGCGACGCGTCGAGCGTGCCGGGCGGCCGGGTGTGCGGGAACGGTCGCCAACGGTAGCGGGGCGCCTCGTCGTGATCCGCGCGGACCCGGCTGCGCGGCCCGGGCCGGGGCCCGAGCCGCCGCGCGACCGCTACTTCACCCCCGCCGCATCCATCCCGCGGAGCTCCTTCTTCAGATCGGAGATCTCGTCGCGGAGCCGGGCCGCCAGCTCGAACTGCAGGTCCCGGGCGGCGGCGAGCATCTGGTCGTTCATCTGCTGGATCAGGTCGGCGAGCTCGGCCCGCGGCATCCCGGCGGTGTCCTTGCCCGTGGCCACCCCGGAGCTCTGCGCCGCACCGGACCGGCCGGCCTCGCCGGCGGCCCGCTTGCCCCGCGAGGCGTTCCGGCCGGAACCGCCGACCGGGACCGCCTCGGTGTCCTCGGCCTCCCGGTAGACCTGGTCGAGGATGTCGGCGATCTTCTTGCGCAGCGGCTGCGGGTCGATCCCGCGCTCGGTGTTGTAGGCGACCTGCTTGGCCCGGCGCCGGTCGGTCTCGTCGATCGCATACTGCATCGAGTCGGTGATCCGGTCGGCGTACATGTGCACCTGGCCGGAGACGTTACGGGCGGCCCGGCCGATCGTCTGGATCAGTGAGGTCCCCGAGCGCAGGAAACCCTCCTTGTCCGCGTCGAGGATCGCGACCAGCGACACCTCGGGCAGGTCGAGGCCCTCGCGCAGCAGGTTGATGCCGACCAGCACGTCGTACTCGCCGGAGCGCAGCTGGCGCAGCAGCTCAACCCGGCGCAGCGTGTCGACCTCGGAGTGCAGGTATCGGACCTTGATCCCCAGTTCGAGCAGGTAGTCGGTGAGGTCCTCGGCCATCTTCTTGGTCAGCGTGGTCACCAGGACCCGCTCGTCCTTCTCGGTCCGGTCGCGGATCTCGGCGACCAGGTCGTCGATCTGGCCCTTGGTCGGCTTGACGACGACCTCGGGATCGACCAGGCCGGTCGGCCGGATCACCTGCTCGACGAACTCGCCGCCGGTCCGGTTGAGCTCGTAGGGGCCCGGCGTCGCGGACAGGTACACCGTCTGCCCGATCCGGTCCGCGAATTCCTCCCAGGTCAGCGGCCGGTTGTCGACCGCTGACGGCAGCCGGAACCCGAACTCGACCAGGTTGCGCTTGCGGGACATGTCGCCCTCGTACATGCCACCGATCTGCGGCACCGTGACGTGCGACTCGTCGATGACCAGCAGGAAGTCGTCCGGGAAGTAGTCGATCAGGGTCGCCGGGGCGGTGCCGCCGGCGCGGCCGTCGATGTGCCGCGAGTAGTTTTCGATGCCCGAGCAGAAGCCGACCTGGCGGATCATCTCGATGTCGTACTGGGTGCGCATCCGCAGCCGCTGGGCCTCCAGCAGCTTGCCCTGGTTCTCCAGGGTCGCGAGCCGCTGCTCCAGCTCCGCCTCGATGTCGCGGACGGCGCGCTCCATCCGCTCCGGGCCCGCCACGTAGTGCGTCGCCGGGAAGATCCGGATCGAGTCGACCTGCTCGATCGTGTCGCCGGTGAGCGGGTTGAGGTGGTAGAGCGCCTCGATCTCGTCGCCGAAGAACTCGATCCGCAGCGCCAGCTCCTCGTACGCCGGGATGATCTCCACGGTGTCCCCGCGGACACGGAAGGTGCCGCGGGTGAAGGACACGTCGTTGCGGGTGTACTGCACGTCGACGAGCAGCCGCAGCAGTCGGTCGCGCTCGAGGGTCTCGCCGACCTCCAGCGACACCGAGCGGTCCAGGTACGACTGCGGCGTGCCCAGGCCGTAGATGCACGACACCGAGGCGACCACGACGACGTCGCGCCGGGACAGCAGGTTCATCGTCGCCGAGTGGCGGAGCCGCTCGACGTCGTCGTTGATCGAGCTGTCCTTCTCGATGTAGGTGTCGGTCTGCGCGATGTACGCCTCGGGCTGGTAGTAGTCGTAGTACGAGACGAAGTACTCGACCGCGTTGTGCGGGAGCATCTCGCGCAGCTCGTTCGCCAGCTGTGCCGCGAGGGTCTTGTTCGGCGCCATCACCAGCGTCGGCCGCTGCTGCTGCTCGATCAGCCAGGCCGTGGTCGCCGACTTGCCGGTGCCGGTGGCACCCAGCAGCACGATGTCCTCCTCGCCGGCCCGCAGCCGCCGGTCGAGATCGGCGATCGCGGTCGGCTGGTCACCGGCGGGCTGGAGGTCGCTGACGACACGGAACCGGCCGCTCTTGCGCTCGATGTCGCCGACCGGCCGGTGCTCGGAGTGCGCGAGCGGCAGCGCGGTCGCCCCCTCGGGGTGTCCGTGCGGGTCCGCCGCGCTGCCCGGGACCTCGGTCGCGAATGCCATGCCTCCAGAGTACGAGCGACCCCCGACAGTTTCCCGTCGCACGCCCCTGACAGCGCGGCCCGGCACCGGCAGGATGCGTCCCGTGCATCCGCCCAAGACCCAGATCTTCGATCCCGACGACCGCGTCCAGTACGACACCAAGGGCACCCGCCGTGAGATCCGGACGCTCCGCGAGGAGGACTGGGGGCTCTATCTGTCCCGGCCGGTCGTCGCCCGGCCGAACGCCTGGTGGGTGGAGTCCTGGGTGGTCCCCGATCTCGGGATCTGCCTGACCGACTGGCGCTGGCGTCCCGGGCACGAACGCGACCAGGACATCTACATCGACATCGCCCGGATCACCCGGGACGGCGGGCTGCTCCGGATGACCGACCTGTACCTGGATCTGGTGGTGCGCCGGGGCCGCGAGACCGAGCTGCTCGACGTCGACGAGTTCGTCGCCGCGGTCGCTCAGGGCCTGCTGGACCCGGCGACCGCCGAGTACGCGCTGGAGCGTTCGCACACCGTGCTCGCCGAGCTGGCACGCAGCGGCCACGACCACGAGACGTGGCTGGCCGGGTACGGGATCGCGCTCGGGCCGCGGGCCGATCCCGTGCCACCCGCCGACCTGGCGGGCTGAACGCCGCTCAGAGCGCCGCGTGCGGGGCGGAGCCCTGCCCCACGGCGGTGGTCGACGACTCGGACGTGCTGGTCGGCGAGGGGCTGTCCGAGGTGCTCGTGGGCGCGGCCGAGTTCGACGTCGTCGGGTCCGGCGTGCCCTCACCGTTCGAGCTGGACGGCGGCGGCGTCGTCGGGTCCGGCGAACCCTCCGGCGGCTCGGTGGTCTCCGGCGGCTCGCTCGACGGCGGCGGCGTGGTCGGGTCCGGCGTGCCCTCCGGCGGCTTGGTCTCCGGCGGCGGCTGCGACGGTGGGGGCGTCGGCCGGGTCGACGACGGCGGGGCGGGCAGCGGCGGTCCGGGGGGCGGCGGGGCCACCCCGCCGCCGGGCGGCGGCGGGACGACCGGTGCGGTGCCGTCGGCCGGGGGCTGCGTGCCCGGAGCCGGTGCGCCCCCGTCCACGGCGGTCGTCGGGTCGAACGCGGGCGGCACGGCGTCGTCGCCGGGTGCGCTCGCCGGCGGCTCACCGGTGGCGATCCGCTCCGGCGTCGGAGCAGTGCTCCCCGGCGAGGCGATCGCGAACGGCGAGGCGACGAAGCTGCCCTCCGGCGCCGCGGCCGTCGCGACCGCGGTGATCCCACCCAGCGATCCGACGGTCAGCACCGCCGCCGCGGCAGCGGAGGTGGCCCGGCGCGCCCCCGCGGCGCGGGCGATCACGTCGTCGACCGCGGGCAGCGGAACCGCTGCCGCCAGCACGTCGTCGAGCCGGTGGAACTCGTGATCGATGTCCTGGTACCCGTTCATCCCCGTCCCCCCTCGGCGGCGCGCAGGTCGTACCCGCCGTGACCGCCGTACGCGGGGCGCGCCACATAGGGTGCGGGCGCTCCCACGATCTGTTCCAGCACCTCTGCCATCCCCTCGGTGACGACCTCGCGCCCCCTGGCGAGCCGCCGGCCGATCTCCCGCTCGTCGGTCGCCTCCAGCTCGGCGACCGCGCCGACCGTCAGGCCGGCCATGTGGTGCAGCACCACCGCCCGCCGGTCCGGCGGGGTGAGCCTGCCCAGCGCCTCCAGCAGCGCCCCGGTCCGCGGGTCGGTCTCCTCCGCGGCCGGCCGCCTGCGCCTGCCGAAGCGCAGCAACCGCCCGCGCATCGAGGTCCGGATGGCGACCCGGCGGACCCAGCCGACGGCGGCGTCGGAGTGGTCGCCGTGACCCTCCGCCCCGCGGCGCCGCAGGGCCGACCACCGGCGCCAGGCCCGTGAGTAGGCGTCCTGCACGGCGTCGTGCGCATCCTGCGGGTTCAGCGTGATCGCGTACAGCTGGGCGACCAGCCGGGGGTAGTGGGTCTCCAGGTGCGCGCCGAAGTCCGCGCGCAGCTCGCCGTGCGGCAGCGTGCGGTGCTGCTGCACCATCGCGCCACTGATCGGCGGGGGCTCGTCGGCGCCACCGGTCCAGGCGTCGTGGTCGATGTGCTCGGTCCCGTTGTCGCCGGCCCACGGGTCCGGCTCGCCGTACTCCGCCTCGCCGTACTCCGCCGGACGGGTGAAGTCCGGGGCGCGACCGGGCTCGACGTCTCCGCCGTCCGCCCCGTATCGATGCACCACCGTGCTCAACCCCGTGTCCTCTCGTCGCCGCATCCCGGTTTCCCCTGTTCGCGCCGGAGACCGGCCCGAACGGCGGAAACCCCGCCCGTACTCCGGCGGGACACCGAGCGTCGACACCCTCTGCCCGCCTGAATCGACCAACGAGCGGGCGCCGTTACAGAAACGGGTGGTTCTTCACGCGTCCGTCACGAATCGTGTGATCATCGCTGCATCGATCACTCGTCCGGGTCATCCCGCCAGGCGGCCGTGTGCGCGGTGTAGCGACGGGAGTCCGGATCGGCCCCGTACAGCGCGGCGGCGGCACGACGACGCTCGGTGTAGCCGTCCCGCGAGCGCGGGTCGGCCCGCAGCCGGTCCCGCATCCCCAGCGCGTGCCGCCAGGCGGCGGATCCGTGCACCCGCACGACGACCACGGCGGGCCGGCCGGGATCCGCGGAGCGGTGCACCCGCACCGTTCCCGCACCGTCCGGGGCGGCACCGGGATCCTCCGGGAACCCGGCGACGGCCAGCCGGTCGCCCAGCGCCGCGGCGTCCGACCGGGATTCCACGGCGAGTTGCAGGTCCAGCACGTCGCGGGCGGGCAGCCCGGGCACCGCGGTGGCGCCCACGTGCTCCACCCCGCGGCCGCGCTCCCCCGCCGCACGACCGATCCGCTCGGCGAGCCGGCGGGCCTGCTCCGGCCAGTCCGGATCGGCCTCGACCAGCAGCGGCGGCCCGTCCGGCACCGGACGGCCGAGCCGCAGGTTCTCCTCGAAACCGAGCAGCCGGCCGTCCCACAGCGCGTCCACCCGGCGGCGCGTGTCGTCCTCGGCGCCGGAGTTGTCCAGCCAGACGTCCGCGGCGGCCCGCCTGCCCTCGTCGGTCGCCTGCGCGGCGATCCGGGCCCTGGCGTCCTGTTCGGACATACCGCGGGCCGAGACCAGGCGCCTGATCCGCTCCTCGGCGTCCACCCCGACCACCACGACCAGCGGGAACGCCGCCGCCATCCCGCCCTCCACCAGCAGCGGGACATCCTGCACGACGATCGCGTCCGGCGCCGCGGCGGCGACCAGCTCGTCGGATCGGGCACGGACCAGGGGGTGCACGATCCCGTCGAGCACGCCGCGGGCCTCGGCGTCACCGAAGACGATCGAGGCCAGCGCCGGCCGGTCCAGTTCCCCGTCCGGCCGCAGCACCCCGTCGCCGAACGCCGCCACGATCGCGGCGAGCCCCTCGGTGCCCGCGGCGACGACCTCGCGGGCCAGCAGATCGGAGTCGACCAGCACCGCCCCACGCTCGACGAGACGGCGGGCGACCGTCGACTTGCCCGCCCCGATACCCCCGGTCAGCCCTGTCCGCAGCACGGGCCCACCGTAATCAGGTGGTGCCGGGGGTGTCCTCGGCGGGCGCCCGGCCCGCCTGCGGCGCCGGCGCCACGGGCGGCGGTGCCGCCGGGGTCGCGGCGGGAGCAGGCGGTTCCACCGTGGGCGGCTGGGTCGGGGTCAGCGCCGGGATGATCCGCTGCGCCAGGTCGGGCAGCGTCTCGGCGGCGGACCGGTTCTGGCCCGGTGCCGCGACCGGCAGCACGAAGGTCAGCGTGTCGACGCCGTAGACGAGTGCCAGCGTCGACTCGTCGGGCCGCTCGATCAGCACACCGGGCACGTTCCCCACGGTGACGTCGCGGGAGGCGATCGCGTTCGACCGCTCGGCGTTGGTGTTGAGCTGCCACTGCCGGGTCGCCGACGCGGCGTCGCCGTAGCGGCCGATGTTGAGCTGGTACAGCACCGGGCCGCGGTTACCGGGCCCGTCGAAGGCCTGGCCACCGGCCCGGTAGGTGCACGCCGTGCGCTCGGTGCGGTTCACCGCGGGCTCGGCGACGCCGCGCACCGACTGGACCGACACCGAGCCGAGCGCCTGCCCGAACAGGGCACCGGCCTGCTCCGGGTCCATCAGCCGCGCGCAGTCGGTGGGCAGTGCGATCGGCGGCGGCCCACCGTCGGCCCCGACGACCGCGGTCTCCTCCGTGGCGAACGTCGGAACGGCGATCCCCGGATCACCGGAGGCGATGCCGCAGCCGCTGATCACCCCGGTGAGCAGGGCGGCACCGGCGAGCAGGGCGATCCGCCGGTGCCGGAGGCGGTTCGCAGGAGAGGGAAGGGACGTGCCGGATCGCGTCCGGCGGACGGAGCAGCCGGCCATGTGAACAATCTAGGCCGCATGCGGAGATCGACTCCCGGAACCCACCCGGAGCGTCATGGAACGGTGCCGAACCGTGATCTGCCCCCGGCGCGTATCCACCGACACGCCGCGCAACGCAACCGGACCGCTGCGGGCTGTTCACCCGCCCGTGCCTGCACCCGGGACATCCACCCGCACACGCACCGAGCCCCGGTGACCGCGCGGGTCACCGGGGCTCGGTGCGGATCGTGATCCGGTCCGGAGCGGGACCGGATCCGCGGATCAGGCTCCGCCGGAGAGCTTCTCCCGCAGGGCGGCGAGCTGCTCGTCACTGGCGAGCGAGCCACCGCTGCTGGAGCTGGTCTCGGCCTGGCCGGACGAGCGCTCCTCGGTGTCACCGCCCGACGAGTAGTTCGCCGGAGCGACGTCGTCGCCACCCTCCGCCTCGGCCTCGGCGGCCTTGCGGAGCTGCGCGATGTGCTGCTCGTAGCGGGTGTGCGCCTCGGCGTACTGCTTCTCCCACGCGGCGCGGGCCTCGTCGAAGCCCTCCTTCCAGTCGCCGGAGTCGACGTCGAAGCCCTCGGGGTAGATGTAGTTCCCCTGGTCGTCGTACTCGGCGGCCATGCCGTAGCGGGTCGGGTCGAACTCGGTGTCGACCGTCATGCCCTCGTTGGCCTGCTTCAGCGAGAGCGAGATGCGGCGCCGGTCGAGGTCGATGTCGATGACCTTGACCATCGCGTCGTCGCCGACCTGCACGACCTGCTCCGGGATCTCCACGTGGCGCTCGGCCAGCTCGGAGATGTGCACCAGGCCCTCGATGCCCTCCTCGACGCGGACGAACGCGCCGAACGGAACGAGCTTGGTGACCTTGCCCGGCACGATCTGGCCGATCGCGTGGGTCCGGGCGTAGAGCCGCCACGGGTCCTCCTGGGTCGCCTTCAGCGACAGGGAGACACGCTCGCGGTCCAGGTCGACGTCGAGAACCTCGACGGTGACCTCCTGGCCGACCTCGACGACCTCGGACGGGTGGTCGATGTGCTTCCAGGACAGCTCGGAGACGTGCACCAGGCCGTCGACACCGCCCAGGTCGACGAAGGCACCGAAGTTGACCACCGAGGAGACGACGCCCTTGCGGACCTGACCGCGCTGCAGCTGGTTGAGGAACTCGCTGCGGACCTCGGACTGGGTCTGCTCCAGCCAGGCGCGGCGGGACAGGACCACGTTGTTGCGGTTCTTGTCCAGCTCGATGATCTTGGCCTCGATCTTGCGACCGACGTAGGGCTGGAGGTCGCGCACCCGGCGCATCTCGACCAGCGACGCCGGCAGGAAGCCCCGGAGCCCGATGTCCAGGATCAGGCCGCCCTTGACGACCTCGATGACGGTGCCCTCGACCGGCTCGTCGGCCTCCTTGAGGGCCTCGATCGTGCCCCAGGCGCGCTCGTACTGCGCGCGCTTCTTGGACAGGATGAGACGGCCTTCCTTGTCCTCCTTCTGGAGAACGAGGGCCTCGACGAACTCGCCGACCTCGACCACCTCTGCGGGGTCGACGTCGTGCTTGATCGACAGCTCACGCGAGGGGATGACGCCCTCGGTCTTGTAGCCGATGTCGAGCAGGACCTCGTCGCGGTCGACCTTGACGATCGTGCCCTCGACGATGTCGCCATCGTTGAAGTACTTGATCGTCAGGTCGATGGCGGCGAGGAAGTCCTCCTCCGACCCGATGTCGTTGATAGCGACCTGCGGCGTGGTCGGGGCGGCGGTGGTGTCGGTGGACATGTAGTGGGGTGCTCCGATGGATTTTCTGGCGGTCTCGGTGCGGACGCTGCTGCAGCAGCGCCCGCTTCTGGTGTGTGTAGCTGTGACTGTGTAAGTCTCCCTACTGGAACAGTCACCCTCTGGCGTCGATTCCCGTGATCTGAATCCGTCTACGGCGCAACGGTCGTGCGGGGCTGGCCCGGCGTCGACGGTCGTCCGCCACGTTGACCACAGTGCGCGGAACATGCTACGCGGGCCGGAATCACTCGGGCAATGCGGGTCCGGTGAACGGTTGAGCGGGGACGGCCGGGCCCGGGCCCGGCGGCCCTCTGCGACGATCGGGCGGCCATGAGCAGCCGCGACGAGTACAGCAGCGCCGAGTCCGTTCTCGGTACCACCGGGCTCGCCCGCAGGCGGGTGAGCAGCGCCGAGTCCGAGAGCGCCGGCCGGCGCTGGTGGGACGCCGACGCCGACGACTACCTCCACGAGCACGGTTCCGACATCGGCGACGCCGAGTTCGTCTGGTGCCCGGAGAGCCTGCACGAGGAGGACGCCCGGCTGCTCGCCCCGGCCGAGGCGCTGCCGGGGGCCCGGGTGCTCGAGGTCGGCGCCGGCTCCGCGCCGTGCAGCCGGTGGCTGGCCGCCCAGGGCGCGCTCCCGGTGGCGCTGGACGTCTCCGGGGGGATGCTCCGGCACGCCGCCCGGCTGAACCGGGAGCTCGGCACCGACGTCCCGCTGGTGCAGGCCGGCGCCGAGCACCTGCCGTTCGCCGACCGTTCCTTCGACCTGGCGTGCTCGGCGTTCGGGGCGATCCCGTTCGTGGCCGACCCGGCACGGGTGATGCGCGAGGTGTACCGGGTGCTGCGGCCCGGCGGGCGCTGGGTGTTCGCGGTGAACCACCCGATGCGCTGGGCGTTCTCCGACGATCCCGGCCCGGCCGGGCTGACCGTCACACAGTCCTATTTCGACCGCACCCCCTACCTGGAGGTGGATGCGACCGGCCGGGCCACCTACGTCGAGCACCACCGCACGCTCGGCGACCGGATCCGGGACGTGGTCGCCGCCGGGCTGGTCCTGGAGGACCTGGTCGAGCCGGAGTGGCCGGAGGGGCACGACCGGATCTGGGGACAGTGGTCGCCGCTGCGCGGCGAGCTGTTCCCCGGCACGGCGATCTTCGTGACCCGCAGGCCGGCGGCGGCTCAGACCTCCAGCACGGCACCGGTCGGCAGGTCGTAGCGGGCCCCGACGATCTTCAGCCGGTTGTTGCAGACCGCTCCGGACAGCGACGGGGCCGCGGTCAGCTGGGCGACCACCCGGCGGACGTTGGCGTCCACCGCCGAGGCGATGCCCTCGTCACCGGCCGCCGCGCCCGCACAGACCGGGACGATGTCCTGCACCAGTGCGCCCAGCGTCGCCGGCGCGGGCAGCGGCGCTCCCCCGGCCACCTCCACCGCCGCCTTCACCGCGCCGCACTGCGAGTGGCCGAGCACGACCAGCAGCGGGATACCCAGTGCCCCGGCGCCGAAGGCGAGTGTCCCCAGCACCGCGTCGTCGACGACCTGGCCGGCCGTGCGGACGACGAACAGGTCCCCCAGCCCCAGATCGAAGACCAGTTCCGCCGGGACCCGCGAGTCCGAGCAGGACAGGATCATCGCGGCCGGCTTCTGCTCGGCGAGCACCGCGGCCCGCTCCTCCGCCGACCGGCGCGGCTCCTGACGCTCGTCGCGCTGCCAGCGGACGTTGCCCTCGAGCAGCATCGACCACGCCTCGGTCGCCGTGGGCCTGGTGTCATTGACCATGCGCTGTCTCGTCCTCATCTCCGGTGCTTGCGTGTGCACGGTGAACATCGCCGACCCGGGCCACGACGGCAAGTGCGCACGCTGTGATGTGTCCGGAACCGATGCGTCCGGAACCGCTCCGCGGGGCTCGGCCGGATGGGCTTAGGGTTCCCTGGTGCCGATCGATCCCGCCCAGCTCCCCCAGATCCCGCCGGAACACGCCGGAGGCCAGCTCAACGACCGGATGGGGATCGAGATCGTCTCGCTGAGCCTCGACGAGGTCGTCGGCCGGATGCCGGTCGCGGGCAACCTGCAGCCGTTCGGCCTGCTGCACGGCGGCGCGAGCGGCGTGCTGGCCGAGACGCTCGGTTCCACCCTCTCCGCGCTGCATTCCCTGCCGGAGCGCTTCCCGGTCGGCCTCGAGCTGGCCTGCACCCACCACCGGTCGGCCACCAAGGGCCACGTGACCGGGACGGCCCGGCCGATCCACGTCGGGCGTTCCACCTCGACGTCGGAGATCGTGCTCGTCGACGACGACGGCCGCCGCGTCTGTACCGCGAAACTCACCTGTCTGCACCGCGACACACGACCCCTCGTGTCCTGACAGTCGCAATCCGGTAGTAACGGGTTACGTCTCGGCTACGGCCTGGTTCGAGACGTTCGTACCAGTCCTCTCCTCGGCTACGTTCGCCCAGATCACCCACCCGGGTGTCCGCACGACGCCCCACGAGGACGGACGAACGTTGTCACCACCCCGCACTCCGCGCCGCGAGCGCGCCGACAGCGCGGGGACCGTCCGCGCGGGCGCCGGCCCGCGACGACCATCGGTCCCCGCCACCGCACGCTGGCTGATCGGCCTGCTCGTCGTACTCGTCGGCGGGCTAGCCCTGTCCGGTACCGCGCTCGCCGCCACCACGACTCCCCCGGCCACCCCGCAGGCCGTCTCCCAGGCCACAGCGGCCCCCGCCCAGCAGACCGACGGCATCGAGGTCAGCGGCACCCTGCGTGACCAGGACGGCGAGCCACTGGCCGGCGTCACGATCACCGCCGAACTCGACGGCGCCCCGGCCGGGGAGGCGACCTCGGAGGCGACCGGCCGCTGGGAGCTCACGGTCCCCTCCGCCGGCAGCTACACCTTCCGGCTCGACGAGTCCACGCTCCCTCCCGGCACCGAGGTCCTGCAGGGCGAGACCGTCCGCGAGGTCAGCGACGGCGCACTGAACACCGTCGTCTTCCGGTTCGGTGAGGAGGTCGCGGGCGGCGCCGGCGGCGGGTTCGCCATGTTCCTGCGCCTGCTCGTCGACGGCATCCGGTTCGGCCTGGTGATCGGCATCGCCGCGGTCGGCCTGTCGCTGATCTTCGGCACCACCGGCCTGACCAACTTCGCGCACGGCGAGATGGTGACCATCGGCGCGGTCGTCGCCTGGTTCATCAACGTCGGCGGCGGGGTGCAGCTGATCCCCGCGACGATCATCGCGATGCTCGTCGGTGCACTCCTCGGCGCAGCCAACGAACTCGGCATATGGCGGCGGCTCAGACGCCGGGGCGCCGGGTTGATCGCCCAGCTCGTCGTGTCGATCGGTCTCGGCATCGCGCTGCGCTACCTGGTCCTGATCATCTTCGGCGGCCGGTCGGAGTCGTTCGCCGACTACACCGCCCAGACGGTGCGCAACTACGGGCCGATCGCACTCACCGACAAGGACCTCTCGGCGATCATCGTGTCGATCGTGGTGCTGGTCGGGGTCGCGCTGCTGTTGCAGAAGACCCGGATCGGCAAGGCGATGCGGGCCGTGTCCGACAACCGGGACCTGGCCGCCTCGTCCGGCATCAACGTCGACCGGGTGATCCTGTTCGTCTGGATGCTCGGTGGCGCGCTGGCCACCCTCGGCGGTGTGCTGTTCGCGCTCTCCGAGCTCTCCAGCACCGTGCAGTACGAGATGGGCTTCCGGCTGCTGCTGCTGATGTTCGCCGGGGTCATCCTCGGTGGCCTCGGCACCGCGTACGGCGCGCTGATCGGCTGCCTGATCGTCGGTGTGCTGGTGCAGCTCTCCACGCTCGTGCTGCCGCTGGACCTCAAGTACCTCGGCGGTCTGGCGGTGCTGATCGTGATCCTGGTGTTCCGACCGCAGGGCCTGCTCGGGTCCAAGGCCCGGATCGGCTGAGGGGGACATCATGATCGACTTCGGACAACTCCTCACCGTCGGGTTCACGCAGCTGATCGGCCCGTCGGCCATCTTCTTCGCGCTGCTCGCACTCGGCCTCAACATCCACTTCGGATACACCGGCCTGCTCAACTTCGGCCAGATCGGCTTCGCGCTGGTCGGCGCCTACGGGATGGGCATCTCGGTGGCGAACTACGGCGCCCCGCTCTGGCTCGGCGTCCTGATCGGTATGGCCTGCGGTGTGGCGCTCGCGCTGATCCTGGGCATCCCGACCCTGCGGCTGCGCGCCGACTACCTGGCGATCGTCACGATCGCCGCGTCGGAGATCCTGCGCCTGATCACCCGGTCGACGTCGCAGACCGGATTCACCGGCGGTACCCAGGGGCTCACCGGGTTCGGTGACGCGTTCGCGGCCGCCAACCCGTTCACCCAGCCCACCTACAACATCCTCGGGCTGACCGTCCGCGGGCCGGACCTGTGGTCGATCGTCGTCGGCTGGACGGTCGTCGGGCTGTGCGTGCTGCTCACCTGGCTGCTCGTCCGCAGCCCGTGGGGCCGCGTCCTCAAGGCGATCCGGGAGGACGAGGACGCCGCCCGCGCACTCGGCAAGAACGTGTTCGCCTACAAGATGCAGGCGCTCGCGCTGGGCGGCGTCTTCGGCGCACTCGGCGGCATCGTCTTCGCGCTGGCGACCCAGTCGCTGACGCCGGACTTCTACTCGCCGCCGCAGACCTTCTTCGCCTACGCCGCGCTCATCCTCGGCGGCGCCGGGCGGGTCTTCGGCCCGGTCGTCGGCGCCATGCTGTTCTGGTTCCTGCTGTCGGTGTCCGACGCCTTCCTGCGTCAGGCCACCGCCGGCGAGAACCCGCTGCTGCCCTTCATCTCGTCCCAGGACGTCGGTGCGATCCGCTTCGTGCTCGTCGGCGTCTTCCTGGGCCTCATGATGGTGTTCCGACCACAGGGCATCTTCGGACGCCGGAGGGAGGTGCTCGGCGATGGCCGCTGACCGTTCGCACGAGCCCGAGAACACGCACGCCGCCGACGACACCGCGATCACCCGGGACACCGACGTCCCCGCCCCCGTCGTCGACGGCCCACCGGCCGGGGCGGACGTGCCCGATCCGGGCCACGCGCTCGCCCACGTCGCCCCGGAACCGGGCGTCGCCAAGCCGGACCCGGTGCTGACCGTGGACGGCGTGACCCGCACCTTCGGCGGGCTGACCGCCGTCGACGTCGCCCACCTGGAGTTCCAGCGCGGCGCCATCACCGGCCTGATCGGCCCGAACGGTGCCGGGAAGACGACCCTGTTCAACCTGCTCACCGGGTTCGACAAGGCCGACACCGGATCCTGGGTGTACGAGGGGACCCCGCTGGACAAGCTGCCGCCGCACCGGGTGGCCCGGCGCGGCGTGGTCCGCACCTTCCAGCTGACCAAGGCCCTGGCCGGCATGACGGTCATGGAGAACATGAAGCTGGGCGCCACCGACCAGCGCGGCGAGAGCTTCCTCGGCGCGCTGTTCACCGGCTGGGGCGCACGCGAGCGTCAGATCACCGAGCAGGCCCGGGAGCTGCTGGCCCGGTTCAAGCTCGACACCAAGTCCGACGATCTCGCCGGGTCGCTCTCCGGCGGGCAGCGCAAGCTGCTGGAGATGGCCCGGGCGCTGATGATGAATCCCAAGGTCGTCATGCTCGACGAGCCGATGGCCGGGGTGAACCCGGCGCTCACCCAGAGCCTGCTCGGGCACGTCAAGTCGCTGCGCGACGAGGGCATGAGCGTGGTCTTCGTCGAGCACGACATGGACGTCATCCGCGACATCAGCGACTGGGTGGTCGTGATGGCGCAGGGGCAGGTGATCGCGGAGGGGCCGCCGTCGGCGCTGTCGTCGAACCAGGCCGTCGTCGACGCCTACCTCGGCTCGCACCACGACCAGGTCCTGGAGTTCGACGCCGACGGCAACCCGGTCGGTGACACCGCCGAGATCGTGGCCGAGATGGAGGCCGTCGAGGCCGAGGGCGGGCTGGAAGGTCCCCCGCCCGAGGTGAGCGGCGCGGAGGGGAAGCGCACATGAGCGACAACAGCGACGCCACACCCGTCATGACCCCGGAGGAGGCCGCGACCCCCGAGGTGCACAACCGGCTCGCCGAGGGGGCGCTGCTGCGGATCGACTCGCTCGTCGCCGGGTACGTCCCGGGCGTCGACATCCTGACCGGGAGCAACTTCTTCCTGCGCGACGGCGAGATCGTCGGGATCATCGGCCCGAACGGCGCCGGCAAGTCGACGCTGCTGAAGGCGATGTTCGGCCTCATCCCGGTCCGGACCGGCACGGTCCGGCTGCGCGAATCCGAGATCACCGGTGCGAAGGCGCACGTCCTGGTCACCAAGGGCGTCGGTTACGTCCCGCAGCGGGACAACGTGTTCCCCTCGCTCTCGATCGAGGAGAACATGCAGATGGGGGTGTTCCTGCGACCGCGCTCGTTCGCGAAGCGGTTCGACGAGGTCGCCGACCTGTTCCCGATGCTGGGGCAGCGCCGCAAGACCAAGGCCGGATCGCTGTCCGGCGGCGAGCGCCAGATGGTGGCGATGGGCCGGGCCCTGATGATGGAGCCGTCGGTGCTGCTGCTCGACGAGCCGTCGGCCGGGCTCTCGCCGATGCTGCAGGACGAGGTCTTCGTGCGCTGCAAGCGGATCAACGCCGCCGGTGTCTCGGTCATCATGGTCGAGCAGAACGCCCGCCGGTGCCTGCAGATCTGCGACCGGGGGTACGTCCTCGACCAGGGGCGGGCCGCCTACACCGCGGGTGGCGCGGAGCTGCTGAACGACCCGAAGGTGATCGAGCTGTACCTGGGCACGCTGGCCGGGAGCAGTGAGAAGAAGGACTGAGCCGGACCGGCGACGGCCCCGCACCCCTCCCCCGGGGTGCGGGGCCGTTCCCGTTCCCGGGGGATGGCGCCGGCGGACCCGGCCCGGCGGGGCGGCGGCTCAGCCGGGCGGCGGGACAGTAGCTCGGCGGGGCGGCGGCTCAGCGGGGCGGTGGCGGACCCCCTGAGGCGCCCCGCACCGGCGCAGAACGAAGGGGGCGGACCCCCGTGCAGGCCCGCCCCCTCGTCGTCGTGCGTGTGGCTGACTCAGCCCTGAGCGCCCACCCGGATGAAGGTGATGTCGTCGCTCAGCGTGTTCTCCGGCGTGAAGGTGAGCACGCCGTAGGAACCGGAACCGGGCTCGCCGGCGTCGGTGAAGTCCAGGGTGCCGGTCACGCCGTCGTAGTCGACGTCACCACCCTGGTCGAGGATCGCCTTGCAGTCGGCGAAGGTCGAGCACTTCTCGCCGTCCTTGGTGATCCCGTTGATCTCCGACGCGATGTCCGCACCGTTGGTCGACTTCGCCGCCTCGGCAGCCAGCGCCGAGATGATCACGGCGTCGTACGACTCACCGGCGTAGTTGACGTCGGTTAGGCTCGCGTCCTGGGCCCGCAGCCGCTCCTCGAAGTCTCCGGAGAGATCGGTCAGCGGCGTGGTGCCCTTCATGCCCTCCAGCAGGCCGGCCGGCAGTCCCTCGCCGAGGGCGTTGCCCATGTTGCCGTCGGTGCCGTAGACGCCCTTCTGGGCCGGCCCGATCTGCACCTCGCTCATCCGGGTGATGATGCGCTTCGACTCGTCGAAGCCGATCACCGCGATCGAGTCCGGGTCGAACTGCGCGACCTGGTCGATCTCCGGGTTGAACGACGCCGCGTTCGGGTCGTAGATGATCTTCTGGATCTGGTCCTGCGGGATGCCCGCGGAGACCAGGTTCTGCTCGGCGTTGTCGGCCAGACCGGCGCCGTACGGGTCGTTACGGGCCAGGATGCTCACGCGCTGGCCACCGTCGGAGGTGATCAGCTGAGCGAGGGCCTGCGCCTGCAGGATGTCCGGCGGAGCGGTCCGGAAGTACAGCCCGGCGTCCTCCCAGCAGGTGAACTCGTCCGAGGTGTTCGCCGGCGAGAACTGCACCACGCCCGCACCGGTGATCTTGTCGATCACCAGCTTGGACACGCCGGACGCCGCGGCGCCGACGATCACCTGGGTCCCGGAGGCCAGGTGCCGGTCGACCGTCTGGTTGGCGATGTCGGTGGTGTCGTCACCGGAGTCGCCGCGCAGGTGCTCGATCGGACTGCCGAGGACCCCGCCGGCCGCGTTGACCTCCTGGAGGGCCACCTCGACACCGGCGAACTCCGGCGGACCGAGGAAGGCCAGGCTGCCGGTCTCGGGCAGCAGCGTGCCGATCTTCAGCGGGTCGGTGCTCGGGTTACCGGTGGGCTGCGCCTGCGGCGGCGTGCACTCCTGACCGGCAGCGGCCGGAGCATCGCTCCCCGCCGCTTCCCCACCGCCGTCGGTGTCCCCACCGCCGCCACAGCCGGCCAGTACCAGCGACGTCACCCCGGCCAGGGCGGCGAATCGCCACGTTGATCGCGTCATACAGGTTCCCCTTCGACCGCCCCCCGCCGTCGAAGTCGCGCGGGAGGATGGGCGGAAAACTAGTACGCCCGCACCAGGAAATGGGAGCCGATCACCGCTCGTGACACGAATGTGATGATTCGACTCACGACTGTCACGTAATGATCTTTCTGGGTATCGGCGTTGCCACCCGCAGTGACCAGTCCGTTTCCCGGCGAACCGGGACGGCCGGAATCGGAATCGTTCCGAAACTGTCGATGCTGTAACGCCGGGCGAGGTCCGCACGATGCGGACCCCGCCCCGGAACAACGAACAGCCCCCGCAGCCGGGACGGCTGCGGGGGCTGTCGGGACTGTGCGACCGGGAGCGGTCAGGAGGACGACTTGGCGGGCGCCAGCCCGTCGACGACGGCCTCGGCCACCGCCTTCATCGTGGTCCGGCGGTCCATCGCGGTGCGCTGGATCCAGCGGAACGCCTCGGGCTCGGACATCTTCTGGTGCGTCATCAGCAGACCCTTGGCCCGGTCGACCACCTTGCGGGTCTCGAAGCGCTCGTTGAGCGAGGCCACCTCGTCCTCGAGCGCCTTCTTCTCGGCGAACCGGGAGACGGCGAGCTCGATCGCGGGCACCAGCTCGTGCCGGGCGAACGGCTTGACCAGATAGGCCATGGCGCCGGCGTCGCGGGCCCGCTCGATCAGGTCGCGCTGGCTGAACGCGGTCAGCATGACGACCGGGGCGATCTTCTCCTCGACGATCGTCGCGGCGGCCTCGATGCCGTCCTTCTTGGGCATCTTGACGTCCATGATCACGAGATCCGGCGACAGCTCGCGGGCCTGACTGATGGCTGCTTCGCCGTCGCCCGCCTCACCGGCGATCTGGTAGCCCTCCTCGGAGAGCATCTCGGCCAGGTCCATCCGGATCAGGGCCTCGTCCTCGACGACCAGCACCCGCCACCCGGGCTGCGGGCCGCCCTCTGCCGCCGTCTCTGCGGGAACGTTCTCGGTCACCGGGGAACTCCTTCGGGATACGTACTGGGCATGAGGTAAGGGGGCACTGGGACCGGGCCCCGAGGCTACTCGCGCACCCCCTTCCGGGTCGTCTCCCTTCGGCCTTTCGTGTGCGGAAACACGCCACCGTGGACGCGTTACCCCTCCGATCGGGCAGGGATCCGCCGCGACGCAGGTCCCGGATGCGCCCGCTGTAGCGGCCGCCGACGGCGTGCAGTTCGGGACCACCACTGATCGTGAGCCCGAACCGTCCGGCGAGGCTCTCGCTCATGGGGCGCCACGCCAGCGAGGCCGGTACGGGCAGGACGCGGTGTTCCGCACACCACCCGACGATCGCCCGGATCCCGTCGATCACCGGGAGCTCGGCGAGCCACCGGGCCACCTGCTCCTCGCAGACCCCGGCGTATCCGGCCGCGTCGATGTCGCAGACGGCGTGATCGGAGACGTGACCCGCCGCGTAGGCCGCTTCGGCCGCGACCACCGCGTCCCGGTCACCCAGGCGTTCGGCGAGGAACCGCCCCGACGAGGTCGACGGCACCGGGGTCCCGTCGATGTCGAGGAACAGCGCTCGGCGCGGCACGGAGCCACCGTAGATCGTCACTGCCGCCCGGGGTGGCTGCGCGGCTCGGTGACCGCGAGCCCCACTGACTGCGCGGCCTCGGTGACTGCGCGGCCTCAGCCGGCGCGCGCGACGAGCACCGGACAGTGCGCGTGGTGCAGCAGCACCCGGCCGACCGAACCGAGGAGCAGGCCGGCGATGCCACCGCGCCCGCGCGACCCGACCACCACCAGCCGGGCTCCGGCGGAGGCCGCCACCAACGCCCGGGACGCGCCGTCGCGCACCATCTCCGACCGGACCTCGACATCACCGAAGGCGCCGGTCCACCGGGCGAGGGCCTCGTCGAGCGTGCACCGTTCCGCCGCGAGGGCCGCCTCGGAGTCCACCAGCAACCCGACGTAGGGGTCCGACACGTCGTCGGACCAGGCGTGCAGGGCCACCAGCGGCGCACGGCGCAGCCGCGCCTCGGCGAACGCCACACCGAGCGCCGTCTCGGACGGCCCGGACCCGTCCACACCGACGACCACCGGACCGCCCGGGGTGTGCATCCCGCGCAGCACGACGACCGGGCAGCGCGCCGTCGCCGCCGTCCCGACCGCGACCGAACCGGCGAGCAGCTCGGCGAATCCGCCGCGGCCGCGGTCGCCCAGCACCAGCAGGTGGGCTCGCGCGGACTCCTGGTGCAGTGCGGTGACCGCACTCGTCTCCGCGACCGCCGTCGTGATCCGGTCCGCGGGCAGGATCTCCCGCGCGACGACGACCGCGTCCTGCAGGTTGCGCGCGGCCAGCTCCCCGGCCCGGCGGGTGCGGTCGGCCGCGCCGATCGGGGCCGGCCCACCGGTGCCCTCGAGCGGTCCGGTCGCGGCGAGCAGCCGCAGCGGGAGGTCCCGGTCTCGCGCGTCCTGCGCTGCCCAGCGCACCGCGGCCAGCGCCTGTCCGGAGCCGTCCACTCCGCACACCACCGGCCGGGCCACCGTCGGGTCGTCCATCTTGCGATCCCTCTCCGTCGTCGGTCACGCCGACGATGGCCTGCCGGGGTACGACGCGCCGCGGGCAGCGGTCCCGGTACGAGCGGGACGAAGGACTCGGGCGGAGCGGTGCGGAACCGTGCCGGAACGGCCGGGCGGATCCGCTGGACTGTGCCCCCGGTGGGATTCGAACCCACACTGTACGGTGTTTGAGACCGCTTTCTCTGCCAATTGGAATACGAGGGCGTGAAACGTTCGGCGTATTCGCGTCCGTTCCAGCGTAGCGGGCCGCCGGGCGGCCGCGACATCCGGGCGCGGCTCCCGGCCGGAGCCCCGTGGGAGATCTCAGCCGAGCCGTTCGAGCAGCACGGCGGCCTCCATGTGGTGGGTCATCGGGAAGGCATCGAACCCGCGCAGCGCCCTCACCCGATACCCGACCCCGGCGAACAGGGCTAGATCCCGGCCCAGTGCGGCCGGGTCGCAGGCCACGTGCACCACGCGGCGCGGCGCACGGTCGGCGAGTGCGCGCACGGTGGCGGCGCCGAGCCCGGCGCGCGGCGGGTCGCTGACGACGACGTCCGGGGACGGCGAGAGGCGGGCGATCTCCCGTTCCGCGCGGCCCGGCACGAACGAGACCTGGGGCAGGTCGGCGAGCGCGGCCCGGCCGTCCCGCACGGCGGACCGCGATGACTCCACCACGAGCACCCTGCCGTCCGGCCCGACCTGACCGGCCAGCACCGACCCGAGCAGTCCGACGCCGCCGTAGAGGTCCCAGCCGACGCCGCCGGCCGGGGCGTCCGCCCAGTCGCCGACGACGCCGGCGAGGGTGTCGGCGAGGGCCGGGTGCACCTGCCAGAACGTGCCCGGCGACAGCTCCCAGGTCCGGCCGGCGGCCCGCACGGTCGCACCGGCACCGACCCGGGCGGCGCCGTCGGCACCGACGGTCACCTCCAACTCGGTCCGCGGGGCGAACCGCTGCTCCAGCACCGGTTCCAGCGCTCCGGCGGGGACGAGCGAGCAGTCCGCGATCTCGCACACGTCGTGGCTGCGGTGCGCACGCAGGCCGGGCACGCCCGCGTCGTCGACGGCGAGCCGGGCCCGGGTCCGCCAGCCGAGCGGGCCACCGGGCAGCTCCTCGACGACGACCTCGTGCAGCGGCACCGTCGACAGCTCGGCGGCCGGCCCGGCGAGCCGTTCCAGCTGCTCGCGCAGCACCGCGGTCTTCAGGTCACGCTGGGCCGGGGCGCTCGCGTGCTGGAAGTCGCAGCCGCCGCAACCGCCGGGGCCCGCCCACGGGCACGGCGGTTCGACCCGGTCCGGGGAGGGATCCAGCACGGCGACGGTGTCGGCCCGGCAGAACGCACCGCCCGGGTCCTCGGTCACCACGGCGCGGACCCGCTCCCCCGGCAGCGCGTGCCGGACGAACACGACCCGGCCGTCGCCGTCCACCCCGGGGGTGCCGTCCTCCGCCGCCCTGGCCACGAAGTGCCCGCCGTGCGCGACCGGTCCGACCAGCAGCTCCAGCATCCGGTCGGTCCAGTCGGTCACCGGCGTGTCTCCTTCTTCCGGGCGGTACCCGGGCTCGTCCCTGCTGTTCGTGCTGTCCCTGCTCGTGCTGCCGGCGTGTCCTCGCCCGGCCCGGCGCTGCCGTCCGGGTAGCCCCGCCGGGACGCGCCCGGCGCCTGCAGCGGCGACAGCGCGCGGGTCCGCGACGACGACGGCAGCTGCCACGGCACGCTCGTCACCATCACTCCCGGCTGGAACAGCAGCCGCGTCTTGAGCCGCAGCGCGCTCTGATTGTGCAGTACCTGCTCCCACCAGTGCCCGACGACGTACTCCGGGATGTAGACGGTGACGACGTTGCGCGGGGAGTCGGTGCGGATCCGCTTCACGTAGTCCAGCACGGGACGTGTGATCTCCCGGTACGGGGACTCCACCACCTTGAGCGGTACCGGGATGTCGCGCCGGTGCCACTGGTCGACCAGCTTCCTGGTGTCCGAGTCGTCGACGTTGACGGTGACCGCCTCGAGGATGTCCGGCCGGGTCGCGCGGGCATAGGCGAGCGCCCGCAGGGTCGGCTTGTGCAGGGTGGACACCAGGACCACGGCGTGGTTGCGCGAGGGCAGCACGTCGTCGGTCTCGTCGGCCACCAGCGCGGCGGCGACCCGGTCGTAGTGCAGCTGGATTCCGCGCATCAGCACGAAGAAGCCCGCCATCGCGACGATCGCGATCCAGGCGCCGAGGGTGAACTTGGTGATCAGGACGGTGATCAGGACGAGGCCGGTCATGCAGGCCCCGAACCCGTTGATCGCCTGACTGCGGCGGATCCGGCGACGTTGCGCCTGATCCGGGCCGAGCTCCAGCTCCCGGTTCCAGTGCCGGACCATCCCGGTCTGGGACAGCGTGAAGGACACGAACACGCCCACCGTGTAGAGCGGGATCAGCCGGGTGACCTCGGCCTGGAAGCCGACGACCAGCAGCACGGCGAACAGCGCCAGCGCCACGATGCCGTTGGAGAAGGCCAGCCGGTCGCCACGGGTGTGCAGCTGGCGGGGCAGGTAGCGGTCCTGGGACAGGATCGAGCCGAGCACCGGGAACCCGTTGAACGCGGTGTTCGCGGCCAGCACCAGGATCAGCGCCGTCATCACGATCACGAAGAAGTAGCCGGGCCGGAAGTTGTCGAACACCGCGTCGGCGAGCTGTGCGACCAGCGTCTGCTGGCGGTAGCCCTCCGGTGCGTCCGGGAACTGCCGCGCCGGGTTCTCGGCGATCTGCACGTGGGTCAGCTGGGCGAGCGCGATCAGCCCCATGAACAGCGTCACCGACATCCCGCCGAGCAGCAGGAGCGTGGTCGCTGCGTTGCGCGACTTGGGCTTGCGGAACGCCGGTACCCCGTTGGAGATCGCCTCGACCCCGGTCAGGGCGGCCGCGCCCTGGGTGAAGGACCGCAGCACCAGCAGCACCAGCGCCAGCCCGGTGAAGGCGTCGCCCTCGGCGACCAGATCGAGATCGGCGCTCTCGGCTCGGACGTCGTCGCCGAGGATCAGGATCCGGGTCAGCCCCCAGACGATCATCGTGCCGACGCCGAGCACGAAGGCGTACACCGGCACCGCGAACGCGGCCCCGGACTCGCGGATCCCGCGCAGGTTGATCGCGGTGAGCACGACGATCGCCGACACCGCGAACAGCACCTTGTGCTCGGCGACGTAGGGCACCAGCGCGCCGATGTTGGCCGCCGCCGCCGAGATCGACACGGCGACCGTGAGCGTGTAGTCGACGAGCAGCGCGCTGGCCACGGTGAGCCCGGCGTTGCGGCCCAGGTTGACCGTGACGACCTCGTAGTCGCCGCCGCCGGACGGGTAGGCGTGCACGTTCTGCCGGTAGCTCGCCACCACCGTCAGCAGCACGACGACGACCGCCAGCCCGATCCACGGCGACATCACATAGGACGCCACGCCCGCCACCGAGAGCGTCAGGAAGATCTCCTCGGGCGCGTAGGCGACCGACGACATCGCGTCCGAGGCGAACACCGGGAGCGCGATGCGCTTGGGGAGGAGAGTGCTGGTCAGGCGGTCGCTTCGCTGCGGTCGGCCGACCACGAGCCGCTTCAGGGCGACGACGAGCGTGGACACGAGCGCAGCCTATGCCTCGTGCAACGCAACGACGCGATAGCGTTCGTGCACGTGCGCACCATCGCAGGGACGCGACCGCGCAGACGGAACGAATCGCACATCCCGGGCGGTTGCCCGCCGGAAGGACCCAGCTCGCCATGCACGTCGTGATCATGGGATGCGGACGCGTGGGCTCGTCCCTCGCCTCGGGACTGGAGCGGCTCGGCCACGAGGTCGCGGTGATCGACCGGGACCCGCAGGCGTTCCGCAGGCTCGGGCCGGATTTTCGCGGACGGCAGGTGGTCGGGTTCGGTTTCCACCGCAGTGTGCTCGACGAGGCCGGGCTCGACTCGGCGGACGCCTTCGCCGCCGTCTCCTCCGGGGACAACTCGAACATCATCGCGGCCCGGGTGGCCCGGGAGAGCTACGGCGTGGAGAAGGTCGTCGCCCGGATCTACGACGCCAAGCGGGCGGCGGTGTACGAGCGGCTCGGCATCCCGACCGTCGCCACCGTGCCGTGGACGACCGACCGGCTGCTGCGGATGCTGCTGCCCGACGGCGTGGCGACCGCGTGGCGGGAACCCACCGGCACGGTCGCGGTGCTGCCGCTGCCGCTGCACGAGGACTGGGTCGGGCGGTCGGTCCGGGACCTCGAGGAGGCCACGGCGTCGCGGGTGGCGTTCGTCGTCCGGTTCGGCAGCGGGGTGCTGCCCACCGCGACCACCATCGTGCAGGCCGAGGACACGGTGTACGTGGCTGCGGTGTCGGGCACGGTCAGCGACGTGACGGCGGCCGCGGCGGCGCCGCCGGAGGAGGACTGATGCGGGTCGCGATCGCCGGAGCGGGCGCCGTCGGGCGTTCCATCGCACTGGAGCTCGTCGAGTCCGGGCACCGGGTGATGCTGATCGAGCGCGAGCTCACCCAGATCGACCCGACCGCGGTCCCGGACGCCGAGTGGGTGCACGCCGACGCCTGCGAGCTGGCGTTGCTGGAGGACGCCGGGGTCGAGGGGTGCGACGTCGTCATCGCGGCGACCGGCGACGACAAGGTCAATCTCGTGGTGTCGCTGCTGGCGAAGACCGAGTTCGGGGTGCGCCGGGTGGTGGCGCGGGTGAACGACCCGCGCAACGAATGGCTGTTCGGTGAGAACTGGGGGGTCGACGTCGCCGTGTCCACCCCGCGCCTGCTGGCCGCACTGGTCGAGGAGGCCGTGGCCGTCGGCGACCTGGTCCGGCTGATGACGCTGCGCCAGGGCCAGGCGAACCTGGTCGAGGTGACGCTGCCGGCGGACACGCCGCTCGCCGGGCGTCCGGTGCGGGCGGTGACGCTGCCGCCGGATTCGGCGCTGGTGACGATCCTGCGCGGCGGCCGGGTGATCGTGCCGCAGCCCGACGACGCCCTCGAGCCGGGTGACGAGCTGCTGTTCGTCGCGACGACCGCGGTCGAGGACGACATCCGGGACGCGCTGGCCCACCCGTGAGCCGGGCCGGTCGTCAGGCGGGGGTGGCGCTCTCGGCCCGCCGCACGATCAGCACGGTGGCCAGCAGCGCCAGCGCCAGCAGCGGGTAGCCCATCGCGAGCCGGGCGATACCCAGCCAGGTCTCGGCGTTGGCGTCGTACAGCAATCCCTGGACCACCACCCGGGACACGAAGACGATCGCGAGCAGCCCGGTGGCGATCGTGTAGGCCCGCAGCAGTGCCGGGTTCTCCCGCCACTCCATGCCGCGCGAGTTGATGCCGTTCCAGATCACCCCGGCGATCGGCCACCGGACGATCATCGACACGATCGCGGTGAGCGCGAAGAACGAGCTGATGAGCAGGCCGGGCAGATAGAAGCCGCGGGCCTCGCCGGTCTGCCGCGCGACCAGGGCGCAGATACCGACACCGAGCAGGCCGGACACGGCCGGCTGGATCGGGTCGCGGCGGACCAGCCGCCACACCATCACGCCGACGCCGACGGCGAGCGCCGAGTAGAGCGCCGCCTGCAGCCCGCCGATCAGGTTGACCAGCACGAACACCGCGACGGGTATCGAGGAGGCGACGATCCCGGAGATGCCGCCCATCTGTTCCATCAGGGTCGGTCCCGACTGCGGTTCCCGCCCGCCGCCCGGTACCGGGGCCCCGACGGGGCCGGTCTGCTCGTCGGCGGCCGGCGGCGGGTCGACCCGCGGGATCCGGGTGGTCGGGGCCTCGTGGTGGTCGCTCACGGAATCCGATCGGTCGTCGCGGGCCGGCACGCACCGGGCCGCATCGGGTGGCTGGTCAGTGCTGGGGCTGGCAGATCTCGTAGTACGGGTTGTAGAGCACCTTCTGCCCGTCGCGGACGGAGATCCGCCCGCGCGCGCGGATGGTGCGACCGGCCTCGATGCCGGGGATCCGGCGACGGCCCATCCAGACCAGGGTGACGCCGTCGGTGCCGTCGAACAACTCGGCCCTGAGGGTGGCGTCCGCGCTCTGCGGGCAGAGCTCGACGCTGCGGATCCTGCCGAGCATCGTGACCTCCTCGCCGCAGGCGCAGTCGCGGGCCGGGCTCGCACCGGACTCCTCGGCGTCCTCGGCGAGATCGCGGGCGTCGAGCTCGTCGACGTCGCTGGTGAGCTTGCGGAGCATCCGGCGGAATGCACCGCCGTCCGTGCTACTCATGTCTCTCCTCGCCCCGCGTGGCCCGTGTTCCGCACATCGTGTGGCGACCCGCCGGGCCGTGGTGTCGCACAGCCAGGGTAACGCGCGCCGGACCCGCTGTGTGCCCGCGCAACGGCAGGTCACAGCGGGTGCCCGGCAGCGGCCACCGGTCGCCCGCCGGCGCCCGGTGGTTGCTGCCGGGCAGTCCGGCGGGCCGAGCCCTGCGATATGGCGCCGTTCAGTCCCGGCGGTGCTTCCCGAGATCGCGGGGATCGGTGCCGTTGCTGCGCCGACCGGACGACCACTGCCCGGTCGCACCGGAGACGCCCGCGGCGCGGCCCGCCTCCCCGACCGGTTCGTCCGGGTCCTCCCCCGGCTCGCCGGTCGCGCCCCGCGCCGATGCCATGGCGCGGCTCGCGCGGTAGTCGGCGAGGCCGGTGACACCGTTCCCGTGCCGGGCGGGTCCGTCGCCCTGGGTGCCGGCCCGGCCGGCGTCCGGCTGCCCGGCCGATGCGCTGCGCAGCAGGTCCTGCAGGGCACTGCGGGCCTCGTCGGCCGAGGTCGGGCCACCGTCGCGGTAGCGGTCCGCGGACGTCGACGGTGCCCGGAACAGGTCGTCTCCGGCGGGTCCGGGGTCCACGTGGCCGCCGGTGTCGCGGTCCGGGACGTGCGTCCCGTTCACCCGGGCACCGGTCCCCTGGCCGCCTGCCGCGTAACCGGCCGGTTCGTAGCCGCCCCGCTCGTAGCCGCCCGGCCGGTAGCCGTTCGGTTCGTAGCCGCCCGGTGCGCGGCCGCTCGGCTCGTAACCGCTCGGCTCGTAGCCGCCGGCTCCGTGGCCGCCTGTCCCGTGGTGACCGGTTTCACGGGCGTCGGGCTGCCGGCCGCTCGCGGAGTGGGCCGACGTGCCCCGGTCCGGGGCCGCACCGGTGGGCTCCGCCGCGCCGGCGGCGGTCCCGTGCCGGTGGGTGTGCCCCGGCTCGGCGGGCTCGTCCGTCCGGCCCCGGCGGCCGGAGGGAGCGCCGGTGTACGCGTCCGCGGTGCCCGAGCGGCGGCGGCCGGTGCCGGCGTCCAGGGCTGCCGAGGCGAGGAGGTCGGCAACCGACATCCCGCCGCCGGTGCCCTCACCGTGCCTGCCGGAGCGCCGGGCCGCGGCGATCTCCGCCGACATCCAGCCCTCGTCGGCGGCGCCGTTGCGGTTCTCGTCCCGCCGACGGCCGGAGACCCGCTCCGGCCGATCGGTCACTCGTCCCGACCGTTCGGTGGCTCGCTCCGAGCGGTCGGTCGCCCGTTCCGGCTGGTCCGTGGTGACCGGGCGCTCACGGCGTTCCCGGCGCGGCAGGGCCGGCGGCGGCTCGGGGGCCCGGTCGAGCGTGGCCTCCATCAGCGGGACGTCCGAGAGCGGGATGTCCTCGATCGCCAGCGCCGGGCGCGGCCGGCTCTCCGGCCGGTCGTCGCCGAGCCCGTCGTCGTGACCGGCGGGGGCATCGCTGCGGGCGAGCAGCTCTGCGGCGTCCACCCGGCCCGCCTCGTCCCGGTCCTGCGGGCGGCGGCGCCGGGAGCGCCGGGCCGGGTCCCGGTCGGCGGCCGGTGCGGTGCCGGACGCACCGGCACCGAACGTCGGCGCGTCCTCCCCCACCCGGGCGGGCGGGTCGGTGCGGCCGGGCAGGTCGGAGGAGCGGGTCGTGCCGCGGACGGGCTCGTTCCGCGCGCTCTCCGCGTCGGCGAGCAGGTCCGCCACCGACAGTGAGGTCACCGCCGGGTCACGGCGCACCGGCAGCTCGGGAGCAGGCTCGGGGGACCGTTCCGGGGCTCGCTCAGGTGCACGGAACGACCGCTCCGGCGCTCGGGCCGGTTCCGGGGCGTGCGCCGGTAGCGGTGCGTGGACCGGCTGCGGACGGGCCTCGGCCGCGGGGACCCGGCCGGCTCCGGTCGCCGGACCGGTCCGGCGCCGCGGGGCGAGCTGCTCCCGGTCGTCCGGCACCGGGCCGCCGCGCGCCGGCTCCGCGGCCCTACTGCGCCGATCGGGCCGGCCGTAGCGGCGGTTCGCACCGGGTGCCGGTGCGTCCGGCTCGTCGAGATCGAGCGGGCCCGCGGCGATCGCGGTGCGCTCGGCCGGCGCCTCCGGCGGCGGGACCGGCCGGGCGAGGGCCGTCCGCTCGGCGGGGTCCTCCGGGGGGACCGCCGACGCCGCTGCAGGACGGCGGGTCACCGCCGGCAGTGCCCGGGTCTCCGGTTCCGGAGCGACGCCGCCGGGACGCCGCAGCGGTGCGGACACCGGCCCGGCGGCCGCGGCGCGCCGCGGCGCGGCCGGTCGCACGTCCTCACGCGCGGGCACGGCGTCCGGACGCGGCGTCGCGCCGGTTCCGGGCCGCGGGGTGGCACCGGTGTCCGGGCGTGGCGTCGCGGTGGTTCCCGGCCTCGGGGTGGCACCGGTGTCCGGACGCGGCGTCGCGCCGGTCGTGGGTGCCTTCGTCGCCCCCGACTCCCCGGCGGGCTGGGGCACCGACACCGTGATGCTCGGCTTCTGCGGCGCCACCTCGGGCTGCTTGCTCCGCATGTGCTCGGGCAGTTCGAGCGGCAGCACCGTCCGCGGCGGGTACGGCGACTTCCCGCGCACGACGATGATCCCGCGCAGCACGCGACGCAGCTCGACGTCCAGCGCCTCGACGGTCTCCAGTGCCGCCGTCGCGACGCCGTAGACCATCCAGCGCGGACCGTCGCAGCCGACGAAGACCGACGCCGCGTTCTCGGTACGCGCGTGCAGCTCGCGGCCCCAGTCGCCGCGTGCGGTGCGGATCCGCGCGCCGCCGTTGCGTAGCGACTGCTCGATCTCGGCGGACAGGTCGGCCCACAGGCCGGAGGACCGGGGTGCCGCGAGTGCGCTGACCGCGATCCGGCCCTCGGGCAGCAGCAGGTGGACGGCCTGCGGGCGCTCGGCACCCGCGGGTTCCAGCTTCAGCTCGGCGCCGAAGGGCACCGGGACCTGGATCGCCCCGAGATCGACCCGGGACAGCGCGTCCGTCATCGACGGGTCGAGTTCCTCGACGTCGGCCGGCCCGAGCGGGCGGCCGCCGCTGCCGGGCGGCGGCACCGACAGCGGAGCGTCGCCGACGCCGTACTCGTCGTCGTCGTACTGCTCGTCGTCGTACTGCTCGTCGTCGTACTCGTCGTCGGCATACGGGTCGTCGGCGTAACCGTCGTGCGCGGCGTCCGGTGCACCGGAGCGACCCCACTCGGGGTCGTCGGGGTCGCCGCCGTCGAAGCCCTGCGGAGTGCGGTCGCGGGCGTAGGCCGGCTCGTCGCGCTCGCTGCGGTGGCTGAGCAGCGGTGGCTCGGACCGGTCCCAGCGGCCGTCCGCGGCGACCCGCTCGTCGCGCTCCTCGGGGGTGGCGCTGCGGAACCGGCCGGACGCGTCACGGCGGACCGGCGGCACCACGGCGGTGGCCGACGCGGCGTCCGGCGCCGGAGGCCGGGGGCCGGCTCCGTTACGTCCGGCGCTGTGCGGTCCGCCCCCTGCGGCGCCGTTGCGAGCAGCGCCGTTGGGCCCGGCGCCGTTGGCCGAAGCTCCGTTGCGTGCGGTGCCGTTGCGTGCGGTGCCGTTGCGTGCGGTGCCGTTACGTGCGGCCCCGTTGCGGTTCTGGCCGCGGCCACCGGCGCCGTCGGGGGCGGCGCCGCGCGGGCCGCCGGGGCCACGACCGCGGGTGTCACCCGGCGCACCGTTACGACCGGTCGGCCCACCGGCACCGTTGGGCGGCTGACCCGGCCGGGCTCCCCGGGCTGCGTCCTCACCCGCGTAGTGCTCGGCGTAGTCGTCGTAGGGATCGACGTCGGAGTCGTCGCCGTACCCCGGGTAGCCGGGGTAGGTCCCGGTGCCGGTGTCCTCGACCCCGTGCTCGGGCTGGATGTCGAACATCCGCCCCCGTGTGCGTCCGGGCATCAGCGGGTACCTCCCCCGGGTTCCAGAGCAGCGTTTCCGCCGGTCGAGCCGTGGCCGCCGACGCCGCGTACGGACTCCGGCAGCGCCGGGACCTCGACGAACCGGGCGGTCTCGACCTGCTGCACGACGAGCTGTGCGATCCGGTCCCCCCTGCGCAGCGTGACCGGCTCGGCCGGATCCAGATTGATCAGACAGACCTTGATCTCGCCGCGGTAGCCGGCGTCCACCGTGCCGGGCGCGTTGACGATCGACAGACCGCAGCGGGCGGCGAGCCCGGAGCGGGGATGCACGAACCCGGCGTAGCCCTCGGGCAGCGCGATCGCGACGCCGGTGCCGACGAGCGCGCGGGCCCCCGGCGCGAGCACCAGGTCCTCGGTGGTCACCAGGTCGGCCCCGGCGTCTCCTGGCCGCGCATAGGCGGGAGGCGGGATGTCGGGATCGAGCCGGGTCAGCAGCACGTCGACAGACGGTG
Organism: Pseudonocardia autotrophica; assembly: GCF_003945385.1. Taxonomy (NCBI): domain Bacteria; kingdom Bacillati; phylum Actinomycetota; class Actinomycetes; order Pseudonocardiales; family Pseudonocardiaceae; genus Pseudonocardia; species Pseudonocardia autotrophica. The sequence continues at coordinate 2,983,883 of NZ_AP018920.1, read as the reverse complement.
CGACCAGCGGTTTGTCCGGGGGAGCGGGCGCGGAACCGGGCACGGCGGGCGACGCTACCCTGGGACACGTGAGCGATCGGCTTCCGGAGAGCGACTCTGCGACGTCCGGCCCCACTGCGTTCGACGAGCGGTTGTCCGTCCCGGTGTGGTGGTACCTGCTGGCGTTCGGCCTCGGCAGCCTGATGGGTGCCCAGATCCACATGGGTTATCCAGGCCTGCGGGCCTGGATCGGCTACGCCACCATGATCCCGCTGTGCATCGGCGTGCTGTGGTGGATGGGCCGCAGCCGCACCACGGTGCGGGACGGCAAGCTCGTGTCGAACGGGCGGGAGCTGCTTCTGTCCCAGGTCGGCCTCACCGACACGGTGCAACCGAAGGACAAGCAGCAGGCGATGGGCCCGGATCTCGATCCGTCGGCCTACGTCCTGCACCGGGCCTGGGTGGGCCCGCTGGTCCGGGTGGAGATCACGGACCCGGGCGGCGGCGAGCCGTACTGGGTCCTGAGCAGCCGCCGACCGGCCGAGCTGCGGTCGGCGATCGCAGCGGCCCAGGCACCGCAGCCACAGATCCCCTGACCGGCCCGTCGGCGGCCCGGCGCAACCCCGCCGGCGGCCCCGTGGAACACGGACGGGCCCCGGCGGAGTCCGCCGGGGCCCGTTCGATGTCCGTCGTTCGTCAGGCCGCGCAGTCGCGGCAGAGGAACTGTCCGCCCGAGGAGCTGGCCAACCGGCTGCGGTGGTGCACCAGGAAACAGCTGGCGCAGGTGAACTCGTCCGCCTGCTTGGGCAGCACGTTCACCGTCAGCTCCTCGCCGGACAGATCCGCGCCCGGGAGTTCGTAGCTCTCCGCGGTGTCGGTCTCCTCGACATCGACGACCGCGGACTGCGCCTCGTTGCGGCGCTGCTTGAGCTCGTCGAGCGAGTCCTCGGCCATCTCATCGGCCTCGTTGCGACGCGGAGCGTCGTAATCGGTCGCCATGGGTCTCACCCTTGCCATTCACGTCGTGCTGCTCACTCCGGCCCGGTGAGCAGCAGGTCCTTCGCCTTGGTTCACTCGTCGCGTGCCGCAGGGGAACGTCGCGGCGAGCGGGTTTGTGCCCGGCAGCGGTAGTGACGCCGGTCTCACTCCGCCGACGGTTCGGCATCGATCGTCCCGCGTCCCGTCCGGAGAAACCGGTCCGCCACCGGCGGGCGGCAGGGTAGCCCAGCGGCCGGAGGGCGCTGCGAGGGGTATCCCACCGGGCTCCCCGCCGGGTGACGCCGCCGACGACGCCGGGTGTCGTGGCGGTCGCGCCGCCGTCGTCGCGACTAGGGTCGGTCGGCGTGACGACGAGCGCCCGCACGCCCACACCCGGTGCCGATCCCGCCGCGGTCGGCGAGTGGCTCGCCACCGTCCTCGGCGACGAGCGGTGGAGCGCGGCCGAACTGGCCCCGATCGGCGCTGGCCGGTCGAACCTCACCTACCGGGTCGACTCCCCCGCCGGCTCCGTGGTGCTGCGCCGCCCACCGGTCGGGGAGGTCGCCGCAACGGCCCACGACATGGGCCGTGAGCAGCGGGTCATCGCCGCGCTCGCCGGCACCGGGGTGCCGGTGCCCGCGGTGCTCGCCACCCATGACGGCACCAGCCCCGGCCCGACCGACGCGCCCTGCTTCGTGATGGAACTCGTCGACGGCGTCGTGCCCCTGACCGACCTCCCGGGCGGCTGGGCGGAGACCGAGGACGACCGGCGGCGGGCCGGGGAGGCACTCGTCGACGTGCTCGCCACGCTGCACGCCGTCGACCCCGCCGAGGTCGGACTGGCCGACTTCGGCCGCCCCGACGGCTTCATGGAGCGCCAGATCCGGCGCTGGGGCAAGCAGTGGGCCGCCGCCCGCGACGGCGACGATCCGGTGCCGGTCGAGGAGTCCGTGGAGACCGATCTCACCCGACTCGCCGAGCGACTCGCCGCGGACGTGCCCGCCACCCAGCGGCACACGATCGTGCACGGCGACTACCGGCTGGACAACTGCGTCTTCGACGCGGCCGACCCGGGCCGGGTCCTCGCCGTCCTGGACTGGGAGATGTCGACGCTCGGGGATCCGCTCGCCGACGTGGGCCTGCTGCTCGTCTACTGGAAGCAGGCCGGCGACACCGGGATCTGGGCGGACGCCCAGCCGCTGCCCGGGCCGACGACGCTGCCCGGCTTCCCGACCCGCCAGGAACTGGTGGCCGCCTACGCCGCGCGCACCGGACTCGATCCCGCCCCGCTGCCCTGGTACGTCGCGTTCGGCGCGTTCAAGCTGGCCGTGGTGCTCGCCGGGATCCTCGCCAGGGTCCGCGCCGGATCGGTGCCCGCCCAGATGGCGGAGGGACTGGAGGGCTCGGTCGGACCGCTCGTCGCGCTCGGCCATCACGTGCTGGACGGGGGCCGGTTCTGATGTTCCCGGGGATCTCCCGCCACGAGCGGCCCTACGAGCGCCGACGCACCCGGCCGATCATCTTCACCTCGGCGGCGCTGGCCGTGGTCGCCGTCGTCACCTGGACCGTCGTGCTCGGCAACGCGTCGGACGGACCGTCGTCGACGAACTGCCCGGCGCCCGCCGCCGGCGCGCTCCCCGGCACCGAGCTGGACCGCACCGAGCTCGAGGGGATCGGCCCGGCCGCGCCGCGCGACGTCCGGTTCCAGGTGCTCAACGCCGGCGGCCAGCGCGGCCAGGCGAACCTGGTGTCCGCACAGCTCAAGGATCTGGAGTTCGGCGAGGCGGACGCCCCGGGCAACGACCCGGCGTTCCCGGACGGCGACCTGGCCTGCATGGGCCAGATGCGCTTCGGGGCCGACGGCGAACCGGCAGCAGCCACCCTCGCCCTGGCACTTCCGTGCGTCGAGCTGATCCGGGACGAGCGCCCGGGCGCCGTGGTCGATGTGGTGGTCGGCACCGCCTTCACCGACGTCGCACCCGGCCGTGCGGCCCGCGACGTGCTGGACCAGCTGTCGTCACCGGGGGTCGAGGGCGGCCCGCGGGCCGACGCGGGCCTGCTGACCCAGGCCCGCGAAGGGGTCTGCTGAGCGGCGAGGTCTCAGACCTGCGCGGCGCCGCTGCGACGGGCCAGCTCGACCAGGTCACCGGCAACGCCGGGGGCGACGGCCAGGGTGACGTCGTCGCCCAGCCCGTCGACCGTCCCGCCGGCACCGGCCAGGTCGGACATCCCCGGTGCGACGGCGATGTGCAGTACCGCACCCGCCTCCCGGGCGATCAGCGCCCCGGCCGCCCAGTCCCACCAGTTGCAGCCGTGCTCCAGGTAGCCGTCCAGCCATCCGGCGGCGACCGCGCACAGGTCGAGCGCCGCTGCACCGGCCCGGCGCACGTCGCGGACCTCGGGCAGCATCGCCGCGACCATCCGCGCCTGCCGGGCCCGGCGCTCGGCCCGGTAGGCGAATCCGGTGCCGATCAGCGACTGGCCGATCTCGGTGGTCGCCGCAACCGCCAGCGGCCGCCCGTCGCAGGTCGCGCCGAGCCCCCGGCCGGCCGACCAGAGCCGTCCCGAGGCGGGCTCGGCGACCGCCCCGGCGACGGTCGCGCCGGCCTCCACCGCGGCGATCGAGATCGCGTACCAGGGCAGGCCGTACAGGTAGTTGACGGTGCCGTCGATCGGGTCGACCACCCAGCGGGCGGTGGCCGCGTCGCCGGCACCCTCCTCGCCGTACACCGGCTCCCCGGGGCGCAGCTGCGCCAGCCGGTCCCGGACGAAGCGCTCCACCGACGCGTCCGACGCGGTCACCACGTCGGTCGGCGACGACTTCGTCGACACCGCGCCGGCAGCTCCGGCCCCCGCCGCGCCACGCGGGGCGGGCAGACTGCGCAAGTGCTCGGCCGCCTCGGCCGCGACCTGCTCGGCGACGGCTCGGAGGGCGGCGGAATCGCTGGTCTCGTGCGGGCTCACCGCCCCATCCGACCACGCGTGGGAGCACTCGGACGCGCGGGGCGGCGTGAGGTGCGTCCCCTCCCGCGGTGCGCAGTTACAATGGAACACGCACCCCGTCTCCGGGACGCGCGGCGACCACCATCGACGCCGGCGACCGAGGCGGTGCCAGGACAGAACATTCCGACCGATCCGTGATCTCACCGCCCGGCGAGCGTCCCGGCGATCCGGTCGCGTAACGACTCCAGCGCACGTAGCGAGAGGGCCCAGGTGGCAGCCGCAGACTCCGCAGCACGCAGCGACTCGACCGTCGATCCGACGTCGGGTCCCGCATCCCGCAGCCGCCGTACGTCCGGTGCGACCGCGTCCACCACCACGGCGAGCAGCACCGTCAAGAAGGCGGCCCCACGTACCCGCAAGGCCGCAGCACCGAAGACCGGTCCGAAGAAGGCGGCCCCCAAGAAGGGAACCGACCCGGCGACGGACGGCGAGGGCGTCGAGCTCGACGAGGCCGCGGTCGACCTCGAGGACGGTGAGGTCGAGGCCGCCGACATCGAGGCCGACATCGCCGAGGCGGCGGCCGACGAGACCGTCGAGGAGCCGGACGAGGACGACGACTCCGACGACGAGACCAACACCGGCAAGAACCGGGTGGCACCGACCACCCGTTCGTCGCAGCAGAAGTCGGCCGACTTCGTCTGGGACGAGGAGGAGTCCGAGGCGCTGCGTCAGGCGCGCAAGGACGCCGAGCTCACCGCCTCCGCCGACTCCGTCCGCGCCTATCTCAAGCAGATCGGCAAGGTGGCGCTGCTCAACGCCGAGGAGGAGGTCGAGCTCGCCAAGCGGATCGAGGCCGGTCTCTACGGCGCGGAGCGGATCCGCAAGCTCTTCGAGTCGAACGAGAAGCTCTCCCCGCAGATGCGGCGCGACCTGCGCTGGATCGTCCGGGACGGCGAGCGCGCCAAGAACCACCTGCTCGAGGCCAACCTGCGACTGGTGGTGTCGCTGGCCAAGCGCTACACCGGCCGCGGCATGGCGTTCCTGGACCTGATCCAGGAGGGCAACCTGGGCCTGATCCGTGCGGTCGAGAAGTTCGACTACACCAAGGGCTACAAGTTCTCGACGTACGCGACGTGGTGGATCCGGCAGGCCATCACCCGCGCGATGGCCGACCAGGCCCGCACCATCCGTATCCCGGTGCACATGGTCGAGGTCATCAACAAGCTCGGCCGTATACAGCGTGAGCTGCTCCAGGATCTCGGGCGCGAGCCCACTCCCGAGGAGCTTGCCAAGGAGATGGACATCACCCCGGAGAAGGTGCTGGAGATCCAGCAGTACGCCCGGGAGCCCATTTCTCTGGACCAGACCATCGGCGACGAGGGCGACTCGCAGCTCGGTGACTTCATCGAGGACTCCGAGGCGGTCGTCGCCGTCGACGCGGTGAGCTTCACGCTGCTGCAGGACCAGCTGCAGTCGGTGCTGGCGACGCTGTCCGAGCGTGAGGCGGGTGTGGTCCGGCTGCGGTTCGGCCTGACCGACGGCCAGCCGCGCACCCTCGACGAGATCGGCCAGGTCTACGGCGTGACCCGCGAGCGGATCCGCCAGATCGAGTCGAAGACGATGTCGAAGCTGCGCCACCCGTCGCGGTCCCAGGTCCTGCGGGACTACCTGGACTGATCGGCGGGCAGCCTCCCGTTCGACGAGTGCCCCGGTCGCGATGCGGCCGGGGCACTCGTGTGTCCCGGGCCGGGCACCGGCCGCCCGGCCGGCGCATCGGACGGATGTCTCGTCCCCTCTCGGTCAAGTTCCCCCACTCCGCACGCTTCGCTTGACGGCGGCCGAACCGGTACCCGACGATCCATGCGTTGGACCAGTGGCCAGTCCAGCTGGGGCCGAGCACGCCCGCCCGCGCGCGTCCGACCCCACTGCACAGCCGGTCGCATCGCCCCACCGATGCCGACCACTTCCCGAGGTGAGGCGTTATGGATCAGTTCGAGACCGCCCTACGCACCGTCGTAGGAGACATCGGAAAGATCGTCGCGAACGACGGCGGATCGCTGGAGTTCACCGACTACCAGCCGGATTCCCGGCAGCTGACCGTCGCGTTCACCCCAGCGGGCAACGACGAGTGCAGTGCCTGCACGATCGATGCGGCGATGGTCAGGGCATTCCTCACCGAGGCCGCGAAGGCACACGACGTCCCGGTCGAGACGTTGCACATCGACACCCCGAGCGCGACATGAGCGGCGACGCCGCATTCGAGATGCGGGTACTGAACCCGACCGCCGACCGCTACGGCACCGACCTCGCCGATCTGGCACCCCGTCCGCGCAGCCTTTCCTCGCTGACCGTCGGATTGCTCTGGAACGGCAAGCCGAACGGCGATGTGGCGTTGCGCGCCATCGGTTCGGCCATCGAGGAGCGGTTGCACGGGACCCGGACACTGTTCTACAGCGGCTCGATCCCGTGCGACCGCGAACTGCTCGACCAGGTGATCGCCGAATGCGACGTGGTGGTGGCCTGCACCGCCGACTGCGGATCGTGCAGCTCGTGGATCACCCACGACGCCAGCGTTCTCGAGCGCGCCGGGATCCCGGCCGTCGTGGTCGCCTCGAAGGGCTTCGAGGAGGACATCGCGGCGAGCGCCCGCGCGTTCGGCGTGCCGAACGTGCAGACCGTCGTCGTCCCCGAGGTGTACAACAACATCACCGCCGAGGCGTCGACCCGGCAGTCGCTGGACGCGCTGGACCGGATCATCGCCACCCTGGAGGGTGCGGCCGACGCGGCCGAGCCGCCCGCCGGGCTGGACGACCCGGCCGAGCTGCGGTTCACCGGAGCGGACCCGGTCGGGCTGCTCGGCGCCTACAACGACCACTTCCTGGACCGCGACTGGGGCGACGGCTACCCGCTGCTGCCGCCGACCCCGGAGGCGGTCGACGCGCTGGTCCGGCGGATCGGCGCCGACCCGGACGAGGTGCTGTTCACGGTGCCGCCCGGCAACGGCCAGGCCACCCCGCGCAAGATCGCCATCGCCTGCGCGATGGCCGGCACCACGGCCGCCGAGATGGTCGTCGTCGAGGCCGCGCTGCGGGCGATGCAGGACCCGGCCCAGCGGGTCCGGTTCCGCACCATGCTGATGTCGACCAGCGCGCACGCCCCGCTGGTCCTGGTGAACGGGCGGCACGCCCGCGCGCTCGGGATCAACGGCGGCCGGGGCTGCATCGGGCCCGGCGCCCGGAACCGGGTCAACCTGCGGATCGGGCGGGCGATCGTGCTCGCGCTGAAGAACCTGGGCGCCTGGTACCCGGGCGTGCTGGACATGGACACGATCGGCTCGGTCCGCAAGAACATCGTCGTCGTCCGGGAGAACGACGAGGAGAGCCCCTGGGCCCCGTTCCACACCGGCGCCGGGTTCGGCCCCGACGACGACACCGTCTCGGTCTTCATCACCCTCGGCGAGTCCGACGTCGGATTCCAGGGCCACCTCGACGGCGACCAGCTGGCCCGCTCGATCAGCGCCTTCGACACCGTGCACGGCGGCTACTTCTCCAACCTGTTCGGCGGCTCGGGGGCCAAGCACTCCCCCAACGGCCGGCTGCTGCTGGTCGCCCCGCCGCACGCCGAGGCGCTCCAGCGGGACGGCATCGACCGGGAACGGCTGCAGGAGCTGCTGTTCGAGTACGGCCACCAGCCGGTCGCCCGGGTGATCGAGATCTGGCGGAAGCTGCACGCCGACGGCAAGACCCTGCCCGAATGGGACTGGCTGTTCGAGCTGGATGCGGCCGCGCAGCGCGAACGCACGATCCCGGTGGTCCGGGACGCGGCGCAGTACTCGATCGCGGTCTGCGGCTCGACCCGCGGCAAGGACCTGCTGATGCCGACGTCCAGCCCGCCCATCACCACCGGACTGCGCACCGACTGGATCGTCGAGCCGGACTGAGGCGTCCGGACGACCGCGATACCCGAATCGGCACGACGCTACGACGATGCAATGGAGCATTCTTGATGGTGCGACGCGGTAGACACCTCATCGGCGGCGCGGTGATCGCCGCCGCCGTCCTCCTGCTCGGCGCCTGTGGGGTCACGAACACCCAGCAGGCCCGATCCGGCACCGATGACGGCGGCCCGTTCTACACGGCCGACGACGAGATCACGCTGTACGTCCCGTTCGCCGCCGGCGACACCTCCGACCGGTTCAGCCGGTTGTTCGCCGAGCACTTCACGGCGGAGCTGGAGGGGAACCCCTCGATCGTCATCCAGAACGTTCCCGGTGGTGCTCAGAAGGAGGGCATGAACGCCTACGAGCGTTCCGAGCACAACGGGCTGAACATGGCGATGAGCAGCGGCGGGCTGATCAGCTCGTCGCACTTCGACCCGGAGGGCATCCAGTTCGACCTCGCCGGCTACCAGCCGGTGGTGGCCTTCGGCGGCGGCATGATCCTCTACGGGCCGGGTGACACCGGACCGCTCGACCAGCTGGCGACGTCCGACCGGCCGGTCTTCTACGGCGGGATGGAGCTCAACGCCTCCGAGGCGGTGCGGGTGTTCGCACTGGAGCAGCTGGGTCTGCCCCGGTTCGAGCCGCTGATGGGCTACGACGGCGGCGGCGCCATCACCACCGCGGTGATGCGCGGGGAGCTCACCCTCGGCAACTCGACGTCCTCGCACTACGCGCAGAACGTCGTCCCGCTCGCCGAACAGGGCGAGATCACCCCGCACATGGTGCAGGGATACGTGCGGGACGGCGAGGTCGTGCGCGATCCGGCGTTCCCCGACCTGCCCACGATGCCCGAGGCCTACGCCATGCTGACCGGCCAGGAGCCGAGCGGCACCGGCTGGGAGGCCTACACCGCGATCACCGCGACCCAGACCAACCTGTTGCGGACCTACTGGATGCACGGCGACGCACCGGAGGCCGCACGGACCGCGGCCGCCGACGCCGCCGCCGCGGTGGCCGCCGATCCGGCCTTCCTGGAGGAGGCCGCGACATTGCTCGCTGCCGACCCGGAGCCACTCGTCGGTGCCGAGCTGGAGGCCTCGGTCGGCCAGATCCAGGACCTCTCCCCCGAGACCGTGCAGTGGGTCGAGGATTACCTGGACTCCAGGCGGTAGGACGATGCTCGTCTCCGCGCTGGAAGCGCTGCAGGTCCTGCTCAGTCCGCAGCACCTGCTCTGGACCGCCACCGGGGTCGCGCTCGGGGTGATGCTGGGCATCATCCCGGGCCTCAGCGGCCTGACCGGTATGGCCGTACTGCTGCCCCTGGTCGTCGGGCTCGAGCCGGCCAGCGCGATCGCGCTGCTGATCGGCCTGATGGCGGCGACCACGATCGGCGACACCTTCCCGTCGATCCTGATGGGTGTACCGGGGACGGCGGCCTCCCAGGCGACCGTCGTCGACGGCTATCCGATGGCCCGTCAGGGGCTGGGCAGGTTCGCACTCGGTGCGTCGTTCATGGCGAACCTGCTGGGCGGGGTGCTCGGGGCGATGACCCTGTTCCTGCTCATCCCGCTCGCCCGGCCGCTGATCCTGGGCTTCGGCTCGCCCCAGCTGCTCGCGCTGACCCTGCTCGGGCTCAGCCTGATCGCGGTGCTCACCCGTGGCGCGGTCGGACCGTCCCTGGTCGCCGCGCTGGGCGGGATGTTCCTGGCCTCGATCGGCAGCGCCACGATGACCGGCGAGTACCGCTTCGTCGGCAACGTGTTCTACTTCTACGACGGCCTGGACCTGCTGATCCTCGCGATCGGGCTGTTCGCCGTGCCGTCGGTGCTCTCGTTGCTCACCCAGGGCCAGGCGGTCACCCCGGAGCTGCAGAGCAGCCGGGGTGGCGTGCTGCGCGGCGCGCTCACCGCGCTGCGTCACCGAGGCGTCCTGATCGGCAACTCGCTGCTCGGCACGTTTCTCGGGATCGTCCCGGGCATCGGCGGCAGCGTGATCGACTGGATCGCCTACGGCGGGACGAAGCGGCTCGCCCGGAAGAACCGGGAGAACTTCGGCAAGGGCGACGTGCGTGGTGTCATCGCCCCGGAGGCCGCGAACAACGCCAAGGACGGCGGGGTGCTCGTCCCGACCCTGATGTTCGGCATCCCGGGCAGCGCCACCGCGGCGATCCTGCTCGGCGGGCTCGCCACGATCGGCGTCACCACCGGCCCCAGCATGCTGCGCCCGGAGAACCTGTACCTGATCCTGGTCATCGCCTGGACGCTGGCGCTGGCCAACGTGCTCGGCGCGCTGGCCTGCATGGGCATGGTCGGGCCGCTGAGCAGGCTCAGCCTGCTGCAGCCGCGGACCTACGCCCCGTTCCTGCTGGTCATCATGCTGGTCGCCGGGTACCAGTCGGGACGCCGGTGGGGCGATCTCGTCGCCGTCGTCGTGATCGGGCTGCTGGCCTGGCTGATGCAGGCCATGAAGTGGCCGCGTCCGCCGCTGCTGATCGGCTTCGTGCTGGGCCCCGCCGCGGAGAACTACCTGTGGCTCTCGGTCAGCCGCTACGGATGGGACTGGCTGCTCTGGCCGTCCGTGCTGGTGATCCTCGGGATAGCGGCGATCACGATCGCCAGCAGCTTCACCGGCGCCGGTCCCGGCGCCGTGCTCGACCGGGCGACCGCACAGGCCGACGGCGGCAGCGACGATCGGAGGACGAATGCTTGACCGGACCCGGATCGCCGTCGGGGTCGCCGTGCTGGCCGGTTTCCTCGCCGCCGCGACGCTGTCGCTGAGCTCACTGCACACGCCCACCTACTGGTTCCCGGCCTTCGTCACCGTCGCCGGCTCGCTGGTCGCCGGCTATTCGCTCGCCGTCGACCTGATCAAGCTGCGGCGCGGAGCACCGGTCGTCGACGGCGACATCACCGACATCGGTGCCTCGCTCGACGACGGCCGGGGCTCCGGGGAGCCCGGCACCGGGCCGGCCGGTCCGAGCGTCGGGATGCGGGCGCTGGCCTGGACCGGGTGGCTGATCGCGCTGCCGGTGCTGGCGCTGTTCATACCGTTCTTCTTCGCCGCGCTGCTGTGGCTGGTCGCGGTGACCCGCCTCCAGTCCGGGTTGAGCTGGAAGTTCGTGGTGCCGGCCACGGCGGTCTTCGCGGTGCTGCTCAACGTCGTCGTGGTCGCCCTCGACATCGCGCTGCCACCGGCGATCATCACCGGCCTCGGGTGACGACCGGGCCGGTGCCGCTGGCCCGTACAGTCTACAGAGGACACGAAGGACACAGAGGACACGGAAAACCAGCGGCATCGCGCCCGCCGCCCGGCTAGCGTCGGGCCACGGACCGGCACCGGAGATCCCGTGCCTGCACGGTCCGGTCCCGGGGGTGTCTGGTGCGAGCGCTGACGTGGCGGCGGCTCGGCGGACCGGCCTCCGCCGTCGCGATCGGGGCGGCCGTGCTCGCCGCGGCGGCCGAGGCGATCGCGGCGACCGTCGTCGGGCAGGTCGCCGCCGGCCCGACCGCGACCCTGGTCATGGCGCTCGCCGGGCTGCTGCTCGGCGCGGCCCTGCTGGACACCGTCGGGCGGGTGCTGTTCGCCGGGGTCGTCGGCCGGGCCGAGGGCCGGCTGCGGGCCGACCTGGTGGACTCCGCCTTCGCCCAGCCGCTCCCCCGGCTCGAGGACCAGGCGGTCGGCGAGCTCCTGGACCGGGTCGACGACGACTCCCGCCAGCTCGCGCAGCTCATCCGGCGGATCGGCTGGGAGACCGGGCGTGCGGTGCTCCGCTCGGCGCTGGCGTGGATCGCCGCCGGACTGGTGTTCTGGCCGGCCTGGATCGCGTTCCCGCTGGTGGCGGCTCTGGTCGTGCTGGTGGTCCGGCCGCTGACACCGCTGCTCGCCCGCTGCAAGATCGCCGAGGAGATCGCCTGGTCCGATCACTCCGCGCAGCTGGAGGAGGCGATCGCGGGGCAGGACGACGTCCGCACCTCGCTCGGGCAGCCGCACGTCGTGCGCGGCTACGCGATCCGGGCCGCCGCGGTCATCGCCCGGGTGCACGCCACCTGCATCGTCGCCACCCAGGTCGGGCTGCGCGCCGGGTTCGTCGCGCACGCCCTGCTGGGCGCGGTCGCGATCGGCGGTGTGTGGCTGGTCGCGGGCGATCCCGGCGGGATCGCCGCGCTGGTCACGCTGTGGATCCTGGTCACCGCGTTCGTCTCCCAGGTGGACGCGATCGTCGACCGGATGCCCGACATCCAGGCCGGCATCGGCGCCCTCACCCGGGTCCGCTCGCTGCTGCTCGCCGAGCGTGAACCGGACGGCGGGCTGCCGCTCCCGGACGCCCCGGCCGACGTGCGGCTGCGCGGCCTCACCGCCGGCTACGACGGCGGGTTCCGGCTCGCCGGGATCGACCTCACCGTCCCCGCCGGGACGACCTGTGCACTCGTCGGTCGCACCGGATCCGGGAAGTCGACGATCGCGAAGGTCCTGTCCCGGGCGATCGAGCCGCCGCACGGGCAGGTGCTGATCGGCGGGCGGGACGTCCGCACGATCGCCCTCGACGACCTGCGCCGCGGGGTCGGGGTCGTCACCCAGCGCACCGAGATCCTGGCCACGACGCTCGCCGGGAACATCACGCTGCTCGATCCCGCGGTGCCCCGCGACGCGGTTCGGGCCGCGGTGTCCGCGCTCGGTCTGGACGGTTGGGTCGGCGCGTTGCCCGACGGCTTGGACACCCGCCTGGGCGTCGGCGGGATCACGCTGTCCGCCGGTGAGCAGCAGCTCGTGGCGTTCGCCCGGCTGCTGGTGCGCGACGTCGCCGTCGTCGTGCTGGACGAGGCGACCGCCCGGATGGATCCGCGCACCGAGGAACGGGTGACCCGGGCGGCGCAGGCACTGCTGGCCGGCCGGACCGGGATCGTGGTCGCGCACCGGCTCTCGACGATCCGGCGGGCCGACACGGTTGCCGTCCTGGAGGACGGCCGGCTCGTCGAGCACGGCGACCGGGCGCAGCTGGCCGCCGGGTCCGGGCACTACGCCGAGCTGCTCGCCTCCACCGGTGAGCCGGACAGGCCGGCGCCGGAGTCCCACGACCCGTCCGACGACCCGGCCGAGGACGGCCTGCTGCACCGGTCGGCCCGGCGTCCGGCCCCCGTGCCCGCACCGGTCCCCGTCCCGAAGCTGTGGTGGACCACGCTGCGGCTGGCGTTCGTGCACCCGCGGTGGGGGCTCGTCGGCGGAGCCATGTTCAGCATCGCGACGCTGGCCGGCGCGACCGGCGTCGTCACCGGCTGGTTGTGGGGACAGGTCGCCGCCGCGCTGCAGGGCGGTGCGACGCCGTGGGGCCCGGCGCTGGTGCTCACCGGGGTGCTGCTGCTGTTCCCGGTGTGGATCGCGGTCGCGTTCCGCACCTATCCGCGCTGGTGGACGGCGACCACCCTGCGGTTGCGGCTGGCGGTGCTGCGCGGCCAGACGATGCAGCACCGTGGCGTCCGCGCACCGGCCGGCGAGGTGGTGGCGCGCGCGCTCGACTCGGACCGGATGGTGCTCTACGTCGACCGCTGGGTGGACGTGGTGAACTCGGTGATCGTCGTGACCGTCGCCGGCCTGATCGCGGGCGACGTCCGGGTGGCCGCGGTGATCGGCGTGTTCCTGCTGCTGTGCGCCGGGGTGGCCGCGGTCGGTGCGCCGTTCGCCGGACGGGCCGGGCGGGCCGCGGCCGATGCCCGTGCCCGGTTCGGCACCTCGCTCGGATCGGCGCTCGACGCGGCCCGCACGGTGAAGCTGGCCGCCGCCACCGGTGTGCTGCAACAGCATCTCGGGCAGGTCGACGCGCGCCGGGTGCGCGCCACCGTGCGCGAGTACCGGATCCGGGTGCTGCTCGAGGGTGTCCCGGGTGTGCTGATGCAGGCGGCCGTCGTGCTGACCTGGGCCATGTACCTGACCGGACGCTGGGATCTGGCGGTCGCGATCCTGGTGTCGACGACGCTGAACGGCGCCGGATTCCTCGGGCAGGTCTGCGCGGCCGCCGTCACCGAGGCGCCGATCGCCCGGCGCTGGCTGCGCGCGATCACGCCGTTCGCCGGGCCGGCGGAACCGACCCGGCTCCCGGCGGGTGTCGACGTCGTCGCCGGGAGGGCGCCGGACCCGCCGCCGGTGCCGCGCGAGCGGCTGCGCCGGCTGACCCTGGAGAAGGTCACCGCGGTGCACGACGACGGCACCGTCGGGGTGGAGGGCGTCGATCTCGACGTCGACGCCGGCGAGCTGGTGCTGATCACCGGTCAGGTCGGGTCCGGGAAGTCCAGCCTGCTCGCGGGCCTGGCCGGGCTGGTCGGGTACGAGGGCGTGATCCGGTGGAACGGGCGCGGCGTCGACGATCCGGAGGGGTTCCTGCGGCCCGGCCAGGTCGGCTACGTCGGTCAGGTGCCGCGGGTGCTCTCGGGCAGCTTCGACGACAACATCGCGCTGTCCCACCGGCGGCCGGTCGCCACCGCCGTGGACGACGCCCGGCTGGCCCGCGACGTGTCATCGGCGGGCGGCCCGGACGCCGTCGTCGGGCATCGCGGTATCCGGCTCTCCGGCGGCCAGGTGCAGCGGCTGGCGATGGCCAGGGCGCTGGCGACCGGGGCGGAGCTGATCGTCGCCGACGACGTGTCGTCGGCGCTGGACGTCCGCACCGAGATCGAGCTGTGGGCCGCGCTACGGCGGCGGGGCAGCACCGTGATCGGGGCGAGCACCAAGCGGGCCGCGCTGGCCCGGGCCGACCGGGTGCTCGTGCTGGACCGGGGCCGGGTCGCCGACGAGGGACCGTGGGACGAGCTCGCGGCGCGCTGGTCGCATCTGGCGGGCTGAGGCCCGCGCCTCACCCGGCCGGGAGCGGGTGCTCGGCGAGGAACCGCCGGACCTGCGCGGACGCCTGCTCCCGCCGGTCCAGGAAGTACGCGTGCCGCGCCCCCGGCCACGACGACCAGCTCCGCGCCCGGGATCCGCTCGGCCAGCAGTCGTCCGTTCGCCACGGGCGTGTACTCGTCGGCGTCGCCGTGCAGGACCAAGGTCGGCGCGGTGATGGCGGGGAGCGCTTCCCAGGCGTCGTGCCGGGCACTCGCCCGGCGGTGCCCCGCCCGGGCCCTGGTGGTCATCGACGCGTCGCCCAGGACCGGCAGCGGACCGGCCCACCCGCCGCCGACCATCAGACGGACCAGCTCGCGGCGCGCGGGCCCCGGGGGGCCGGCCAGGGTGCGCAGGATCCCCCGGTCGGCGGGTGCGGTGCCGAGGCCGCCCGCGCTGGTGCAGCCCAGGACGAGAGCCCCGACCCGATCCGGATGATCGACGGCGATCCACTGCGCGATCCGGCCGCCCATCGAGGTGCCGTAGACGTGCGCCCGCTCGATGCCGAGCTCGTCGAGCACGGCCACCGCGTCGTGCGCGAAGCGCCGGGTGCTCCAGTGCCCGTCGGCCACGTCGTCGCTGGTCCCGGTCCCGGCGTGGTCGACCGCGATCGTCCGGTGGCCGGCGAGGTCCGGGCGGACCGGCCCCCACCAGTCCCGCGAGTTCGCCTGCCCCGCGAGCAGCAGCAGCGGCTCACCGGCACCGGCGACGTCGAAGCCGATCCGGGTGCCGTCCGGGGCCACCGCCCACCGGTCGTTCGGCCCCGGGGACGGTGCGGTACTCACGGCGCACACCGTATCCGCCGCACCGGGATCCCCCGGCCGGGCCTCAGCCGCAGTGGTCCTCGTGCGCGACGTGCGCGCCGTGCTCCACCTGCAAGGTCGAGTGCTGCAGCCCGAACTGCTCCCGCAACGCGTGCGACGCCCGGTCCAGCACCGACTCGCTGCCGCAGTGCAGCTCGCTCTCCTCGTCCACCACCAGGTGCGCCGACATCGCCGGGGTCCGGTCGTTGATCGCCCACAGGTGCAGGTCGTGCACCTCGCGCACCCCGGACACGGCGAGCAGCGCCGCGCGCACCGCACCGACGTCGATCCCCTTCGGCGCGCCCTCCAGCAGCACGTGCGACGCCTCTCGCAGCAGCCCGACCGCCCGCGGCAGGATCAGCGCGACGATGAACAGCGACGCGATCGTGTCCGCGTACGGCCAGCCGGTGGTCATCAGCACCAGCGCTGCGGCGAGCACACCCACCGAGCCCAGCGCGTCGCCGAGCACGTGCAGCATCGCACCGCGCATGTTCATGTTGCCGCGGTCGCCGCCGGACAGGACGATCAGCGCCGCGATGTTGCCGAGCAGCCCGAGCACACCGATGACCAGCAGCGGCAGGCCCGGGATCTCGACCGGCTGGAAGAACCGCTGGATGCCCTCGACCGCCACCCACACGACGACCGCGACCAGGGTCAGCGCGTTCAGCGCCGCGACCAGCACCTCGGCCCGGCCCATGCCGTAGGTCCGGCGGTCGGTCGCCGGCCGGGCGGCGAGTATCGACGCGATCAGCGCCGCGAACAGCGCACCGGCGTCGGTCAGCAGGTGCCCGAGATCGGCGAGCAGCGCCAGCGAGCCGGTGAGTATCGCACCTGCGGCGCCGAGCACCGCGGTGCACAGCGTGATGGCGAGCGCGATCGCGAGCCGGCGCCGGTCCCCGCCGGCGTGCCCGTGGCCTCCGTGTCCATGACCCATGCCGGCAGCTTACTCATGCATGTATTCGCATGTCTAAACGGATTGGGCTCCGGTCCGGCGCCAGGGCGCACGCCTCCGCGAGACGGTGGCGCACTCGGCGGCCGGCACGGCGCCGGCCGGTGAGTCGGTGTGCCGGCGTGCGGGACCGCGGGCGCAGGTCAGTGGCCGCCGGTGAGCACGGCGGGACCCCGCGGGTGGAGCTCAGCCACCGTCGGCGAGCACGTCCGGGGTCATCCGTACGCCGTCCGCGGCGAGCACGTCGGAGGCGACGTCGCGGCAGGCCGTCCAGCCGAACTCGACGTCGCGCTTCGCCGGATAGCTCGTGAGCACGGCGAGTGCGCGGCCCTCCCAGGCCAGTACGCAGTTGACGTTCCAGAAGCCGGCGCCGTGCCGGGTCCAGCCGTTCTTCTCCGCGACGGCCCCGGGCAGCAGCCCGTGGATCCCGGAACGCCCGTCGGGGGTGATCGAGGCCAGGTCGGTGAGCAGCTCGGAGCCGCCGGGCCAGTCCGGCGCGCGGTCCCGGACGCAGGCCAGGATCGCCGCCGCGTCCACGGCGCTGATCTGGGTGAACGACCACCAGCCCGGCCGCGACGTCGCCACCGACACCCCGCACTCGGCCGCCAGCCGGTCGGTCGCATCCTCCCGGCCGGCCCGCCGGTAGAGCCGCTCCGCGGCGGAGTCGTCGCTCGCCCGCACCGCAGCGGCGATGTCGGCCCGCTCGTCGTCGGTGACCGGGCGCTGCGCCTCGGCCGCGGCACGCAGGGTGTCCGCGGCGAGCCATGCCTTGATCGTCGACTCGGCCTCCGTGCGGGTGCTGTCGGCGTCGGCCGAGCCGGTCCACCGGCCGGTGGCGGTGTCGAGCAGAGCCCAGGAGAGCTGGAGGTCGTCCTCGTCCTCGCGGGCGACCGGAAGGGTGCCCGGCGGCAGATCGACTGCCTCGCGCGGGGCGAACCCGGTGCCGGCGTCCGGCGCGGTCATCGCGAAGAACAGATCCCGTGTGGTCCCGAGGAGCGCCGACGCGGCCGACTCCCCCGCCGGGCCCGGGAGCGCGGGCGGGCGCACCGGATCCGCGGCACCGGTGTCGGCGGACGCGGCCCCACCGTCGTCGGCCGCCGGTTCCGGATCCTGCACCGGCGGCTCGACCTGCGGCTCCGGGATGTAGGGCGCCGGCGGAGCCGGGGTGTCGGACGGGCCGGGGCCGCCCGGTGCGGTGGCGGCCGTCGGGGGTTCGGATGTGGACCACGGCACGGCCGGGGTGGGCGGGACCGGCGTGCCGGCATCCGCCACGGCCGACGGGACCGGCGTGCCGGCGTCCGCCACGGCCGACGGTACGGGCTCGGGAGCTGCCGATCCCGGAGATGCAGCCCCCGGCGACTCTGCCCCCGCCGATGCGGCCGCAGCCGCGCTCGGACCGGCCGGTGCCATCCCGGCACCGAACGCGGTGGGTGCGGAGACGGCGACGACCGCGACAAGCGCACCCGCCCAGCGGTTCAGGCGTCGTCCGGGCACCGCTCCCCCGTCCAGGAACCGGCGGACGACCGACGTCGCGACGGGAACCGGCCCGGCCCGATCCTCACCGATCGTGGCCGGTTCCGGACAGGTGCCGTTGAACGTTCACACAGGATTATCAGGATTCTCCACAGAACCCGGCGTTCCGTGACGACTCGGACACGGACCGTCCCCCGTCGAGCGTGCCCGGACAGCTGGGCATACCGTCGCGCAACGATTCGACGAACGGGGGGCCACGGTGGGCCGGTCGCGCACGATGCCGCTGGAACGGATTCTCGCCAGGAGCCGGGATGCCGCCGGCGGCCCGGACGGCTCCGGCGGTGCCGAGAGCCCCGGCGGCTCCGGCAGCTCCGGCAGCACAGGGGCCGGCAGTCCGCTGCGGCGCTCGCTGCGCGCCCGGGACATGGTCGGCTTCGGCGTCGGCATCATCATCGGCACCGGCATCTTCACCCTCGCCGGGGTCGAGGCCCAGCAGCACGCCGGGCCGGCCGTCACGCTGTCGTTCCTGATCGGCGCGGTCGTCGCCGGACTGGCCGCGATCTGTTACGCCGAGCTGGCCTCGTCGGTGCCGACCGCGGGCTCGGCCTACACCTACGCCTTCGCCACCCTCGGCGAGACCGTCGCCTGGATCATCGGCTGGGACCTGCTGCTGGAGTTCGGGCTCGGCCTCGCGGTCGTCTCGCGCAGCTGGTCGGGCTATCTCGCGGAGCTGTTCGGGCTGCCGTCGGCCTGGTTCGGCGAGGACGCGACGATCAACGTCGGCGCGGTCGCGATCATCGCGGTGCTGACCGTGGTGGCCGTCGCCGGCATCCGGGAGTCGGCGCGGCTGACGAACGTCCTGGTGCTGGTGAAGCTCGCGGTGTGCCTCCTGATCCTGGCCGTCGGCGCGTTCTACGTGAACCCGGCCAATCTCACCCCGTTCATCCCGCCGGCCCGGCCCGCGGAGGACGGCGGCACGGTCTTCACCCAGCCGATCGTGTCCGGGGTGTTCGGGCTGGAGCCCACCGTGTACGGCGTCGGCGGCATGCTCACCGCCGCGGCGGTGGTGTTCTTCGCCTACACCGGCTTCGAGGCGCTCGCCAACCTCGGCGAGGAGGTGCGGCGCCCGAACCGGGACCTCAAGATCGGGCTGCTCGGGGCGCTCGCGATCTGCGCGGTGCTCTACGTCGGGGTGTCGATCGTCCTCACCGGGATGGTCCCCTACACCGAGATCGACACCGGGGCGCCGCTCGCCGCCGCGTTCTCCTCGGTCGGCCTGCCGTGGGTCGGTGCGCTGATCGCGATCGGCGCCGTCACCGGTCTGACGTCGGTGATGATGGTCGAGCTGGTCACCATCGGCCGGATCGGCTTCGCGATGGGCCGCGACGGGCTGCTCCCCGAGAAGATCGGCACCGCGCACCCGCGGTGGGGCACCCCGCACCGGATGACGATCATCGGCGGAGTGGTGTGCGCGGCCATCGCGGCCGTCACGCCGATCACGGCGCTGGCCGACATGGTCTCGATCGGGGCGCTCGCGGCGATGATCGTCGTCGCGGTCGCGGTGCCGATCCTGCGCCGCACCCGGCCGGACCTGGAGCGCCCGTTCCGGGTGCCGTTCTCACCGGTCGTCCCGGCGCTGACCGCGCTGGCCTGCCTCTACCTGATGCTGAACCTGAACCTGGACACCTGGATCAGGTTCGTCGGCTGGCTACTGCTCGGCCTGCTGGTCTACGTGTTCTACGGCCGCAAGCACTCGTTCCTGGCGGAGGAGCGGGTCACGGACACCCGGTGAGCGTGGCGACCGCGCTCACCTCGCCCCGGCGCAGCGCCCGGCGCAACCGCCGGGCGAAGGTCAGCCGCCTGCGGACCTGCCGGACCGGCTCCAGCTGGGTGGCCTCGTGCAGCCGCCGGTGCAGCGGGCCCTGGTCGCCGCGCCGGTCCAGCAGCGACCAGGAGAACTCGACCGGGTCGACCCCCTCCAGGCGCTGCGGCACGGTCTCGAACCACTGCATGCTGCGCCGCGCCATCTCCTGCACCGGCGCCATCGCCGCCCGGCGGCGCGCGTCGTAGGCGGCCAGCGCGGCCTCGATGTCCACGGCCGGCTCGAACCCGCCGTCCGGGCCGTGCGCCGGGTAGAGCTCCTCGGCGAGAGCGATCGCGTCGGCCACCGCGAGCACGGTGCCGGACCCGATCGCGAAGTGCGTGGTGTGCGCGGCGTCGCCGGCGAGTACCACGTTCCCGGAGCGCCACGAGGTGTTGCGGACCTCCCGGAACTCCAGCCACGGCGAGGAGTCCGCGCCGGGTGGGGCGATCAGCGACTCGCCGTCGAGCGACCGGTGGAAGATCCCCTCCAGCAGCCGCATCGCGTCGTCGGCCGCCATGGTGTCGAGTCCCAGCCCCCGCCAGGTCTGTGGGGTGCACTCGACGATGCAGGTGCTGACGCAGTCCGCCGCCGGGTAGGCGTGGAACCAGATCCATCCGGCGTCGGTACGAGCGAAGGCGAAGGTGAAGGCGCGGAACGGCTTCGAGGTGCCGAACCAGACGTAGCGGTTGGCGCCGTGCGCGATCCGGGTGCCGAAGTCGCCGGGCCGCGCAGAGCGGATCGCGCTGCCGATCCCGTCCGCGGCGACCACGACGTCAGCGTCCGCGGTGAGCGGATCGGCCGCGAGATCGCCGTCGGCCGCGACCGCCGTCTCGAACCGCAGGTCGACGCCGACCTGGCGGGCCCGGGCGGTCAGCACCTCGAGCAGCCGGGACCGTCCGATCGAGTAGCCGTAGCGTCCGCCGAGATGGACCGTCTCGTCGCCCACTTCGACGACCTGGTCGCCCCAGACGTGCGCGGCGGCCCGGACGCCCTCGGCGCCGACCGGGTCGGTCCGGTACAGCTCGTCCAGGATGTCCTCACCGAGGGTCACGGCGAAACCGGACGCGGTACCCGGCGCGGTGCGTTCGGCGACGACGACCTCGTCCCGGCCACCGGAGCGAAGCCGCGCCAGGATGCCGGTGTAGAGGCCGGCCGGGCCGCCGCCCACGCACACGATCTTCACGCCACATCCCTTCCGCGGACCGTCGACCGACAGGCCCGTCGCAAGGGTAGGCGAAGAACCGGACACCGGTGCTACGAGGGGTAGCCGGTTCCGTGCCGGAACGTGACGATCAGGGGACGCGGGGCTGCCTCAGCCGATCGCCCCCCGCTCACCGCGCTGGGCGGCCCGCCGGACCCGGCGGGCGCTCGTCAGGGTGCGGCGGACCTGGCGGACCGGGCCGATCTGGGTCGCCCGGTGCAGCCGGTAGTGCAACTTGCTCATGTCACCGCGCCGGTCCAGCAGCGCCCAGGAGAACTCGACCGGGTCCTCGCCCCGTTCCAGCCGCTCCCCGGCCCGCTCGAACCACTGCATGTTGCGGCGGGCCATGTCCTGGACCGGGCAGAGCTGGGCGCGGCGCCGCGCGTCGTAGGCGGACAGAGCGGCGATCCGGTCCTCGACGGCCGTCCGGCCACCGGACGTCCCGTACAGCCGGTCGGCCAGCGCCACCCCGTCCTGGACGGCGAGCACGGTGCCGGAGCCGATCCCGAAGTGCGTGGTGTGCGCGGCGTCGCCGGCCAGCACCAGGTCGCCGTCGCGCCAGGTGCGGTTGCGGACCTCACGGAACCGCAGCCATGGCAGCACGTCGGCCGCACCGGGCCCGGTCGCGGGGGCGAGCAGCCGGTGCCCGCCGAGCGCGTCGGAGAAGATCGACTCGAGCAGGCTCAGCCCCTCGGCGGTCGTCGCGGTGTCCAGCCCGAGACCGGCCCAGGTGTCCGGCGCACACTCGACGATGCAGGTGCTGGCGCCGTCGGCCGAGGGGTAGGCGTAGAACCAGATCCAGCCGGCGTCGGTGCGCTCGAACGCGAAGGTGAACACGTCGACGCTGCGGTCGGTGCCGAGCCAGACGTAGCGGTTCTCGCCCGGCTCGAGCGTCGTGCCGAAGTGCTCGGCGCGGGCGGTGCGCAGCCGGCTGCCGACCCCGTCGGACGCGACGACGATGTCGGCGTCGATCTCGTCCCGGCTCCCGATGTTGCTGCCGAACCGCAGATCGACGCCGAGCTGCTCGGCCCGATCGGTCAGCACCTGCAGCATCGTGACGCGGGCCATCGAGTAGCCGTACTTGCCGCCGAGGTGCACCGGCTTGAGATCACCGATGCGCACCATCTGATCGCTCCACAGCCGTGACGCCCGGCGCAGCGCGGGCGCCCCGGCCGGATCGGTGCGGAAGAAGTCGTCGAGGAGATCCTCGCCGAAGGTCACGCCGAAGCCGTGCGTCCAGCCGCGCTCGTTGCGCTCGTGGACGACCACCTCGTCGCGGCCGCCGGAACGCAGCCGGGCGAGAATCGCCAGGTAGAGGCCGGTGGGTCCACCCCCGACGCACGCTATACGCAACCGAAGCCCCCTCGGTTCAGGTATTCACCCCAATGGACTGGCACCGTAGCGCAACGTTCGCGAGTCCCGATCAGGGTGTGCGGCCCTCGGTGCCCCACCCGGACCGTCGACGGCGGCGGGTCGTCGTTAGCGTGTGCATCGTGTTCGCTGCGAGCGCCGCCGGCGGCGGCACCGGACGGTCCCTCACCCGCTGTGCAGGCGTCCGGTGAGCGTCGGCGGCATGCTCGCCGGCCGGGTCCGGTCGGTGCGGCGGGAGATGAGCAACCCGCTCTACCGCAACGCCTACGCACTGATGCTGAACACGGTCGTCAACTCCGGGTTCGGCCTGCTGTACTGGATCTTCGCGGCGCGCACCTACACCCCCGACGACGTCGGGCGCGGCTCGGCGCTGGTCAACCTGATGATGCTCATCTCGGTGCTGACCACGCTCAACTTCGGGCAGGCGCTGATCCGGTTCCTGCCGACCGCGGGGAACGACTCGGCGCGACTGGTGCGGCTGGCCTATGCGGTGTCGGCCGGGCTCGGCACCGTCGCCTCGGCCGGGGTGATGATCTATCTGAACCTGGTCCACTCACCCGGCGACCCGCTGTGGGTCTCACCCGGCTTCGCGCTCTGGTTCGTGATCTCGACGGCCGCGTGGTCGATCTTCAACCTGCAGGACCAGGTGTTCACCGGCCTGCGCTCGGCGATGTGGGTCGCGCTGGAGAACGGCGTGTACGGCGTCGTCAAGCTGATGCTGCTGGTCGCGGTGTCCTTCACCTCGGTGTCGGACGGGGTGTTCACGTCCTGGTCGGCGCCGGTGCTCGCGCTGCTGGTGCCGTTCACACTGCTGATCGCACGCCGGCTGGTCCCTCGGCACGCGGCGGAGTCGGCCGCCGAGCCCGGTGCCGGGGCGCCCGCGACATCGACCCTGCGCCGCTACATGGCGGGCGACTACGTCGGCCAGGTGTTCAACCAGGCGACGTCGTCGTTCCTGCCGGTGCTGATCCTCCAGCTGCTCGGCCCGGAGCAGAGCGCCTACCTGCTGCCCGCCCAGACCGTGTTCATCGCGATGAACATGCTGTCGGTGGCGATCACGTCGTCGCTGGTCGTCGAGGGGGCTCGGGATCCGGCGCGGGCGCACCTGCTGGCCCGTGCGATCCTGCGCCGGATCGCGGTCATCGTGCTGCCGGCGGCGGTCCTGGTGGCGTTGGCCGCACCATTGCTGCTGCTGCTCTACGGCCGGGCGTACTCCGAGAACGGCTCGCTGCTGCTGCAGCTGCTGATGATCTCGATGATCCCGCGGGTCGTGGTCACGCTCTGGATGACCCGCTCCCGGCTGGCGAACCGGACCGGGCCGCTGGCCGTGCAGCAGCTCGTGCACGCGGTCGTCGTGCTGGGCGGGACGGTGCTGTTCTCGCCGTCGCTGGGGCTGGCCGCGGTCGGCTGGTCGTGGCTGGCCGCGGAGCTGCTGCTGGCGGTGTTCCTCGCGCCGATCGTCGTCCGCTGGCTGCGCGGCACCCATCCGGTACCGGACCGCCCGTCGGTTCCGGCCGATCCGGGCGCCGGCGAGGTCACCGAGGTGATCGGGCGCGTCGAGGACAGCACCGGCCCGGCAGGACCGGCTGATGACGGCACCGACCCGACCCGGCGGATCCCGCGCATCCGCGACTGACCGGTCAGTCGCGGTCGATGAACCGCTCGGGGATCGGGGTGCCGTTGCGCCACAGGGTGCCCAGCGCCCGGTCGAACTCCCTGGGCCGCAGCCGGACCAGGCCACCGCCCGGGTTGTGCGTGATCTCGCCGAAGTAGACGTGCCCGTCGACGTCGTACAGGTCGACCCTGGCGAAGGTGAAGTCCTTCCCCAGCGACCGGGCGATCTCGAGCATCCGCTCGTAGCCCGCCGGCTTCTCCGGCAGCGCCTGCGCCTGGGAGAACCGCCCGGAGATCCGGAACGGCACCCAGTCCGGGTGCATCATCGTGGAGGTGTGCGCGACGAACCGGTCCTGGTCGACCACGACCATGGCGGGCTCGCCGTGGAAGACGAAGAACTTGTAGTCGTTCGGCGCCGCGGTCCCGTCGCCGATCATCTCCTCGACCACCACGCGCGGGGTCAGGCCCTCGTAGGGCCGCTCCCGCCAGCCGTGCCGGAAGAAGTCGGTGCGCAGCCAGCGCGCGACCGTCGACCGGATCCTGGCGTGGTCGGCGGCGGCCGGGTGCGGGACCAGGATCGTCATGTCGCAGCCGTGCGTCCCCTTGACCACGTAGGGCCGCTGCGGGCTCTCCAGGTCGAGGTCCTCGGCCCGCTCCACCACCTGGATCAGCGGGATCAGGTGCTCGGCCCCGACCCGGTCCGCGACGTGCGTGCGCACCCGGTACTTGTCCGCGGTGACGTGCACCAGTTCGGTCTGTTCGCCGAGATTCTTCTTCGCCAGCAACTGTGCGTAGGTCTTCGGCTTCCGGAACGTCGTGATCTCACCCTGGAACAAAGCGTGGTGCATGATCGCGAATGCGCGGTGCGGCAGGAATCGGAGCCGCCGGGACAGCATCACCCGAGCGTCGAACGACATTCTCCGGAGGGTAGAGGAGCCCCCCTCGCCACCCGTCCCCGGGCACGTCGTGCAGGCAGGTGTGACACCGGGACGCCGCCGGACGAGGACTCCTTCGAATCCGGAGCCGTTGCGGTTCGCGGACAATGATCACACTGTCGGAGCAGTGCCCTTGTGGTGCAGGGTCAGGGATAACCCCTCCGGACGAATGACGGTGGGTGCGTGATCCGCCGCGCACACCCGGAAGGAGCCTTGATAACGTGCCGATCGTGCGGAACAACAACGTTCTGGTGACCGTGATCACCCCGGCCTACAACGTCGGTCCGTGGATCGCCGAGGCCATCGACTCCGTCCTCGCACAGACCGAGTCACGCTTCGAGTACCTCATCGTGGACGACGGGTCGACCGACGACACGGCGGACGTCGTGCGTGCGCGGGCCGCCCTCGATCCCCGGATCCGGCTGATCCAGGTCGAGAACGGCGGCTCCGGCGCCGCCCGCAACCGGGCGCTCGCCGACAGCGCCGCCCCGTTCGTCGCGTTCCTCGACGGCGACGACCGCTGGCACCCGCAGTTCCTGCGGCACATGCTGGAGACCATGCACACCGCCCCGCCCGGGGTGGGCATGGCCTACTGCCACAGCCGCGTGATGCTCGAGAGCGGGCAGGTGGTCGCGCTGCGCTGGCAGCCGGCCGGCCGGATCGACGTCGACAAGCAGCTCGTCGAGAACAACCCGCCGCACAACGGCAGCTCGCTGATGGTCCGGCGGGCCTGTTTCGACCAGGTCGGCGGGTTCGACTCGTCGCTGCCCTCCGCCGTCGACTTCGAGATGTGGCTGCGGATCGCGACCGGCTCGAACTACCCGCTGATGTGGGGCACCCGCCGGTACCTGCTCGACATGCGGCTGATGCGCACCGGCTCGATCAGCTCGAACCGGCAGCGGCGCTTCGAGTGCCTGGACAAGGTGATCTCCGACTACGCCCCCGGCATGCGTCGGATGCACCCCGGGATGGCCTACGTGCGGCCCGCCGTGTTCGCCTATCGGGACGGGCTGGACGATTTCGGCGACCGCTGGTCGCTGCTCGCCCGCGAGGCAGGCACCGCAGCGCTGGCCCGCGACCCGTGGGGCCGGTCGCTGCTGGCCTGGAACGGCGCCGGGCGGGATCGTCGCGCCCAGCTGCGCAACCTGCGCGACGGCGCCCGCAAGAGCGCCTACCGCGGGATGTCCGGGGCGCTGCGGACCGCGGGGAAGCTCAGCTCGCTGCGGGGCTGATCACCCGGCCGGTGCCGTCAGGCATGCTCGCCGGGTGGTGGAACGAACGACGGCGCAACGGCCCGGCCGGATCGAACGACGTGCCCGCGCCGGGGTCGGGCTGGTGTTCCTCACCAACGGCCTGGTCTACGCGAACCTGCTCCCCCGGTTCCCGCAGATCAAGGACGATCTCGGGCTGAGCAACGCCCAGCTGGGCCTGGCCGTGGCGGCGATGCCGTTCGGCGCCCTGCTCGCCGGGCTGACCGCGGGCGCGCTGATCGCGCGGTACCGGTCGTCGCGGGTGGCGTCGTTCGGGATGGCCGCGATCGCCGCCGGTGTGGTGCTGGTCGGGTTCGCCCCGGGCTGGGGCCTGTTCGCGGCGGCGATGTTCCTGGTCGGGGCGGCGGACGCGGTCGTCGACGTCGCCCAGAACGCGCACGGCCTGCGGGTACAGCGCCGCTACGGCCGGTCGATCCTGAACTCGTTCCACGCGCTGTGGTCGGTCGGCGCGGTCGCCGGCGGACTGATGGGGTCGGCGGCGGCCGGGATCGCGCTGTTGCTCCCGCTGCACCTGGGATTGTCGTCGGTGTTGTCGGTGCTGATCGCGGTCGCGGTGTACCCGCTGCTCCTGCGCGGGCCGGAGGACGCCGAGCGCGCCGCCGCTCCGGCCCCGGCCACGGACTCCGCGGACACCGCCACGGACTCCGCCGGCTCGGCTACGAACACGGCCACAGCCACCGCCACGGGTGCCGCCTCGAACGCGGCCGCGAAGACCGGCACAGCCGCGGACCGGCTGTCGCCGACCGGCAGCCGCCCCTGGGCCGGGCTCGGGTTCCGGACGGTCCTGCTCCTGCTGGCGTTCGGGCTGGTCGCGAACTCCGGGACGATCGTCGAGGACGCCGGCGCCACCTGGGCCGCCGTGTACCTGCAGGGCCTGGGTGCCGGTGCGGCCGTCGCCGGGCTCGGGTTCGTGGCCCTGCAGGGCTGCCAGTTCGTCGGCAGGCTGATCGGCGACCGGATGGTCGACCGGTTCGGCCAGCGGGCGGTGACCAGGGCCGGGGGTGGCCTGGTGCTCGCCGGGATGGGGACCGCGCTCGCGTTCCCGACGGTGCCGGGCACCGTCGCCGGGTTCGGGATCGCCGGCTTCGGGGTGGCGACCCTGGTCCCGGCAGCGATGACCGCCGCCGACCGGATCCCGGGCCTCGCACCGGGGACCGGGCTGACCGTGGTGACCTGGCTGATGCGGGTCGGTTTCCTCCTGTCCCCGCCGGTGATCGGGGTGATCGCGGACGCCGCCGGGCTGCGGACCGGCCTGCTGATCGTCCCGCTGGCCGGGCTGGTCGTGCTGTTCCTCGCCGCGATCCTCCCGGGCCGCCGGGTCCCGGCCGGCTGATCCGGCCCGGCTGTTCCGCGGGCCAACGCTGCGTCTCGACATGCACCGATCGGTCGTTTAGCGTCGGCCGCCATGTCGTCATCCGTCCCGTCGGCGTCGCCGGGAGGAACCGTGGCACCCACGCTCCGGTCGTCCCGCAAGGTCGCCACCGCCAGCCTCATCGGCACCACCATCGAGTGGTACGACTTCTTCATCTTCGGCACCGCCGCGGCACTGGTGTTCGGCCAGGTGTTCTTCCCATCGGTGGATCCGCTGGCCGGCACGCTGGCCTCGTTCGGCGCGTTCGCCGTCGGGTTCATCGCCCGCCCGATCGGCGGAGCGGTCTTCGCCCACTTCGGCGACAAGATCGGCCGCAAACCGATGCTCGTCTACTCGCTGCTGCTGATGGGAGCCGCGACCGTCGGCATGGGGCTGCTACCCGGCTACGACACGATCGGCATCTGGGCCCCGGTCCTGCTGGTCACGCTGCGGTTCCTGCAGGGCTTCGGGGTCGGTGGCGAATGGGGCGGGGCGGCGCTGATGGCCGTCGAGCACGCACCGGCGCACCGACGCGGGTTCTACGGCAGCTGGCCGCAGGTCGGCGTCCCGCTCGGTCTGGTCATGGGCACCGCAACCTTCGCGGTGCTGTCCGCGCTGCTCACCGATGAGCAGTTCCTGTCCTGGGGCTGGCGGGTGCCGTTCCTGGCCAGCATCGCGCTGATCGGCGTCGGCATGTGGATCCGGCTCGGGGTGCACGAGTCACCTGTGTTCCAGCGGTCGATGGACGAGAAGACCGCGAACCGGATGCCCGTGTTCGAGGCGCTCCGCACCTACCCGAAGGAGATCGCGCTGGCCGCGGGCTCCTTCCTGGCAACCAACTCGACGTTCTACGTGGGCTCGGTGTGGCTGGTCACCTACGCGACCCAGGAGCTCGCCTACGACCGCACGACGATCCTGACCGCGAACGCCTTCCTGTCGCTGTCCGACATCCCGATGATCCTCGCCTTCGGCCTGCTCTCCGACCGGCTCGGCCGCCGGCCGCTGTTCCTGGCCGGGATGGGTCTGCTCGCGGTGTTCGCGGTGCCCTACTTCTGGCTGGTCTCGACCAGCAACGTCTGGCTGTTCATCCTGGGCGGTCTCGTCGTGCAGGCCTGCCGGTCCGCGGTCTACGGGCCGCAGTCGGCGTTCTTCGCCGAGCAGTTCTCCACCCGGATGCGGTACTCCGGGGCGTCGCTGGCCTATCAGATCGCGTCGATCCTCGGCGGCATCGCGCCGCTGCTGTGCACCGCGCTGGTCGCCTGGACCGGGTCGCTCTACGCGGTCGCCGGATACGTCGCGTTCATCGCGCTCGTCTCGATGGGCTGCTCCTACCTGATGACCGAGACGCTGCGCTCCGGGCTCCGGGAGCACGACGACGTGGCACCGGCCGCCAGGACCTGACCGCGCTCAACCACCGCCGGTGGGGCCGCCCAGATGGGTGGGCTCCCCGGCGGTGGTGCCCGCGCGCCCCCGGCGCCGGGACAGCACCAGATCGGTGACGCCGAGCGCCAGCGCGACCGCGACCAGGCCGACGGTGACCACCAGGCCGTGCGAGATCGCGGACGCCCAGTCCCCGGTGGCGGTCAGCCTGCCGAAGAACACCGCGGCCACCACCGACAGCCCGACGGCCGTCCCGATCCGCTGACCGGTCTGCAGCACCCCGGCGGCGGTGCCGCCGGAGGCCGGCGGGATCTCCGACAGCGCGATCGTCTGGTTCGGGGCGACGACCAGCCCGCCGCCGGCCCCGGCGACCAGCAGCGTGCCCGCGACCACCCACCCGGTCAGCGGCCCGCCCGCGGTGAGCGCGAGTGCGATGTCGGTGGCGAGCAGCCCGGCCAGTACGACGGCGAGCCCGGTGACGACCACCGCCTGCCCGTACCGGGCGACCAGCCGTCCACCCACCGTGGAGGTCACCGCCGAGCTCAGCGCGAACGGCGTCAGCACCAGCCCGGTCTGCAGCGGGGTGTAGCCCAGTCCGTCCTGCAGGTAGAGGGTGAGCACGAAGAAGATCGAGGTGAATCCGGCGAAGTAGGCCATGCCGAGCGTCGCGCCGACCGCGTAACTGCGGATCCGCAGCAGCCCGAAGTCGACCAGCGGATGACCGTGCCGGCGCGCCGCCACCCGCTCCCAGCCGACGAACCCGGCCAGCGCGACCGCCGAGACTCCCAGCAGCCACCACGGCGCTGCCGCCGGATCCCGCTCGGCGAGCACCAGCGGCAGCATCAGGCAGACCACCGCCGTGCCCAGCAACAGCACCCCCGGCAGGTCCAACGGCCGGCGCCGGGAGGGGCCCGGCCGATCCCGGGGCAGCACCCTGGCCGCGAACAGCAGCGCCGCCAGCCCGATCGGGATGTTGACGAAGAACACCCAGCGCCAGCCGTCCGCGTCGCCCGCCCAGGCCAGCAGCAGGCCGCCGAGCAGCGGGCCGACCGCCGTGGAGATCGCGACGACGGTGCCGAACAGGCCGAACGCGGTGCCCCGCTCCGGCCCGCGGAACAGGTCCTGGATGAACCCGACGACCTGCGGGGAGATCAGGCCGGCCGCGGCGCCCTGCAGCAGCCGGACCACGACCAGCACCTCGGCGGTCGGAGCCAGCCCGGCGGCCGCGCTGGTCAGGGTGAACAGGGCCAGCCCGATCAGGAACATCCGGCGCCGCCCGCGGTCGTCGCCGAGCCGGCCCGCCGCGACCAGGACCAACCCGAAGGTCAGCGCGTAGCCCGACACCACCCAGGACACCTGGGCGGCCGAGGCGTCCAGCCCGGCCTGCACCGACGGCAGGGCGACGTTGACGATGCTGACGTCGAGCAGGCTCATGAAGCCCGCCACCAGGCAGACGGACAGCGCCCACCAGCGCCGCGGATCGGGATCGTTCACCCCACCATTCGTGGGTGCCGGAGTGCTCGGCGCAACCCGGACCCCGGGTTCCGCGGACAGGGTCACACCGTGTCCACTGGGACGATGACGACGTCGCTGCGCATCGCGCTGATCCCGGGCGACGGGATCGGCAAGGAGGTTCTTCCGCCCGCCACCGCCGTGCTGGACGCCGTCGGGCGCAGGCACGGCCTGACGTTCGGCTACGACGAGTTCGACTGGTCGTGCGAGCGCTACGCGCACACCGGCGCGATGATGCCCGACGACGGCCTGGACCGGATCCGGCAGCACGACGCGATCCTGCTCGGCGCCGTCGGCTGGCCGGGGGTGCCCGATCACGTGTCGCTGTGGGGGTTGCTCATCCCGATCCGCCGCGAGTTCTCCCAGTACGTGAACCTGCGCCCGATCACGGTGTTCGACGGCGTGCGCTCGCCGCTGTCCGCGGCACGTCCCGGGGACACCGAGGGCGGCGTCGACCTGGTGATCGTCCGGGAGAACTCGGAGGGCGAGTACTCCGAGATGGGTGGCCGGTTCGGCCGCGGCACCGACGGCGAGTTCGCGGTGCAGGAGGCGGTGTTCACCCGGCGCGGGGTCGGCCGGATCGCGGACTTCGCGTTCGACCTGGCGTCGCGGCGGCGGAACCGGCTGGTGTCGGCGACGAAGTCGAACGGGATCGTGCACACCATGCCGTTCTGGGACGAGGTGGTCACCGAACGGGCCGCCGCGTTCGCGGGCGTGCAGTGGCGCTCCGAGCACATCGACGCCCTCGCCGCGAAGCTGGTACTGGACCCGTCGTCGTTCGACGTGGTGCTGGCGTCCAACCTGTTCGGTGACGTGCTGTCCGACCTGGCCGCGGCCGTCGCCGGGTCGATCGGGATCGCGCCGTCGGGGAACCTCGACCCGACGGGTACGCACCCGTCGATGTTCGAGCCGGTGCACGGCTCCGCCCCGGACATCGCGGGCCGCGGGATCGCCAACCCGCTCGGCGCGATCTGGTCGGCGGGCCTGCTGCTGGAGCACCTCGGCTACCCGGAGGCGGGCGCCGAGGTGCTGGCCGCGATCCGCTCCGCGCTGCTGGAGGTGCGCACCGGTGACCTGGGGGGCACCGCAGGCACCGACGAGATGACCGCCGCCGTGCTGAAGCGGATCGACGCGTGAGGGGCGCCGAGGCGCTCGTCGGGTCGCTGGTCGAGGCCGGTGTCGAGGTCTGCTTCATGAACCCGGGCACCTCGGAGATGCACTTCGTGCAGGCGCTGGACGCGGTGCCGCGGATGCGCGGCGTGCTGGCCCTGTTCGAGGGCGTCGCCACCGGGGCGGCCGACGGGTACGCCCGGGTCGCCGGGAAACCCGCCGGGGTGCTGCTGCATCTCGGGCCGGGGCTGGGCAACGGCCTGGCGAACCTGCACAACGCGCGCCGGGCCGGCACCCCGCTGCTGTGCGTGGTGGGCGCGCACGCCACCGATCACGTGCGGCACGACGCGCCGCTGGAGTCCGACATCACCGCCGTCGCCCGGACCGTGTCGGGCTGGGTGCACACCTCCGGTGACCCGCGGGACGTGGCCGCCGACGCAATGCGGGCGCTCGCCGCCGCCTCCGAGCGGGGCGGGCAGATCGCGACGCTGGTCCTGCCGGCGGACGTGT
The DNA here is from genome assembly GCF_003945385.1 of Pseudonocardia autotrophica. Lineage (NCBI taxonomy): Bacteria > Bacillati > Actinomycetota > Actinomycetes > Pseudonocardiales > Pseudonocardiaceae > Pseudonocardia > Pseudonocardia autotrophica. The sequence continues at coordinate 2,951,829 of NZ_AP018920.1, read as the reverse complement.
CCTGGTCCGAGGGTGCGGCGATCGCTCCCCCGCTGCCCGCGGCGGTCCCGTACCCGCCCGATCCCGGGCGGGTGGCCGCGGCGGCGGCCGCGGTCGCCGAGCCGGGGGCGGTGCTGCTGCTCGGCGGGCCCGCCCTCAGCGAGCGTGCGATGGACGCGGCCGGCCGGATCGCCGCCGCGACCGGCACCCGGTTGCTGGTCGAGACGTTCCCGCGCTGCTGGGACACCGGCGCCGGACGGCCCCGGGTGGACAAGCTCGGCTACTTCGCCGAGCAGGCGCTGGCCCAGCTCGACGGTGCGTCGTCGCTGGTGCTCGCCGGTGCCCGCGCGCCGGTGTCGTTCTTCGGGTATCCGGGTGTGCCCGGTGATCTGGTGCCGGACGGCTGCCCGGTGGTCGGGCTCGCCGACACCGCGTCGGACGCCTGCGCCGCGCTGGAGGAGCTGGCCGCGGCGGTGGCGCCGGGCGCGGTCGCCGAGGTGGCGCCGCGGGAGGCGCCGGAACCGCCGCCGGGCCCGCTGGACGTCCGCTCGATGAGCGCGGCGATCGCCGCGGCACTACCGGACGGCGCGATCGTCGTCGACGAGTCGCTGACCGCGGGAGCGGCGCTCGCCCCGGCCCTGCAGACGGCGGCCCCGCACACCCAGCTGGCGCTGACCGGTGGGGCGATCGGCCAGGGGCTTCCGTCCGCGCTGGGGGCCGCGGTGGCGGCACCGGACCGGCCGGTGCTGGCGGTGCAGGCCGACGGCAGTGCGCTGTACACCTTCCAGGCGCTGTGGACGATGGCCCGGGAACAGCTGGACGTCACCGTCGTGCTGATCAACAACTCGGCGTACGCGATCCTGCGGGTCGAACTCGCGCGGACCGGAGCCGGCGAGGCCGCCCGGTCCGGGCGGGCGGGCCGGATGCTCGACCTGTCCGACCCGACCCCGGACTTCGTGTCGCTGGCGACCGGCCTCGGTGTCCCCGCCCGGCGGGTGGAGAGCACCGAGGCGCTGCTCGACGCCCTGCGGTGGGCCCGGGACGAGCCGGGCCCGCACCTGATCGAGGCGATCGTCCCCGCGGTCGGCTGAGGCGCTACAGCGACAGCAGCCGGTCGAAGAACTCCCGGTAGCGGCCGAGGGCCTGACGCAGGTCCTCGGTCGACGCGTCGTGGCGGGAGAACTGCTGCTCCAGGTCGTCGCGCTGGTTGCGGAAGAGGTTCTCCAGCTCGTCGAGCACCTCGCCGACCAGCTCGTTCGCCCCGTGCACGGCCCGGCGGGGCTCGTCGACGAACTCGCCCTTGAGGACGTTCCAGCGTTCCTGGTAGCGACCGGCCCGGTCCGGCGGGATCAGCGACGAGCCGGCGGGGGCACCCGGTGCTCCTCCGTCGTCCGGCCGGCCCGGCCGGCCGGGCGGCGGCGGCATCCCGGCGTCGTGCGGTCCGCCGCGGCCCGGATCGGGCGGCGGGGTGCGTCCCGGCCCGCCCGGATCCACCGGTGGCGGCGCACCGGCGGGTGCGCCCTGCCGTGGTGGTGCGCCGGGGTCATGGACCGGGACGCCGCCCGGTGCCGCGTCGGCCGCGGGAACGGCGCCGGGCCGCGCCGCGGGCGGTGCCGGTGGTGGCGGCGGCGGTGGAGCGGCGTCGTCCGGGCCCGCGGTGCGCGGTGCCGGCGGGCCTCCGGTGCGCGGTCCGCCGGTCGGTGGTGTGGCTCCGCGCGGCGGCGGCAGCGGCGGGTCCTCGGCGTGCCTGCCGTGTGGTGCCGCGCCCGCCCACGGATCGGCACCGGGTGCCCGCGGGTCCATCCCGGGCGGCTGGTCCGCACCGGGTCCCCGTGGGTCCGCGCCGGGCGGCCGGCCCGCTCCGGGTCCGCGCGGATCGAAGCCGGGTGCGCGTGGGTCCATGCCGGGCATCTGATCCGCACCGGGGCCGCGCGGATCCATGCCGGGCGGCTGGTCCGCACCGGGTCCGCGTGGGTCCATGCCGGGCATCTGATCCGCACCGGGTCCTCCTGGGACCGCACCGGGTAGCTGGTCCGGGCCGGGTGCCGGCGGGTCCACGCCGACCGGCGGCGGCTGCGCCGGACCGCCGGCCGGGGGTCGGCCGGGTTCTCCGGGCAGCGGGTCGCCCGGACCGGGAGGGCCCGCATCGCGCTGTGCGGTGACGGCAGCGTCGGTGCCGTCCCAGTCGGCGTCGCGCTCGTCGTCGTTGCGGCCGACGATCCGCTCCTTGATCTCGCCGGCCAGCCGGGCCGCGCGGCTCTCCGGCCGATGTCCGGAACGGTCGCTCATGCGCTCGTCTCCCGTCGTGTGTCGTGTCCGGTCTGCGGCGGCTGCTGCGGCGGCGGTCCGGCGGGGTCGTGCGGCCGGGTGCGCGGATCGACGGGGACGCCCCGCGGGTCGGTCCGGCCGGTGCGCGGGTCGACCTGCGCCGCACGCGGGTCGGCCTGCGCGGCACGCGGGTCACCCTGCGCCGCACGCGGATCGACCTGCGCGGCACGCGGGTGCACCTGACCGTTGCGAGGATCTGGCTGTGCCGCATACGGATCGCCCTGCATGCCCCGCGGGTCGCCGGGCGCCGATCGCGGATCTCCCTGCGCAGCGCGCGGGTCGCCGCCGTGCGCCGCCTGCGGCCCGGCCTGCACGGCCCGCGGATCGCCCTGCGCCGGGTCCGCCCGGCCGTGGTCGCCGCCGGTGTCGTCCAGCAGTGCGTCGACGAGCGCCCGGTAGTTCGTCACGGCGTGCCGCAGGTCCTCGGTGCCGGCACGGCCCGCGGCGTGCTCGCGAGAGATACCGCGCGCCTCGCGGTAGCGCTGGGTCAGCACCGGATACGGGACGGACAGGTCCTCCGCCTGCTGATCGAAGTCCTCGACCGGATACCCGCGGGCCGACATCACCTCCGCGACCAAGCGGTCCGCGTCCCGGACCGCGGTGGCCGGGTCGTCGACGAAGCCCTGCTGCACCTGGGTCCAGCGGCCGCGGTAGCCCGCACGCTCCTGCGGGTCGAGATCGCGCAGCCGCAGCGAGCGATGCCGCCTGCGGCGCTGCGCGAGATCCTTCTCGGCGTCGCGCGGATCGTCGGCCCCACGCACGGTGCGGTCGTACTCGGGTCCGAACTGCTCGCGGAGGGCTGCCGATCGGCGCCGGCGCGCCACCACCAGCGCGGTGGCGGCGATCGCCACGAGGACGACCACCACCACCGCCACGATGATGATCGTTGTGATGTCGGTCATGGCGCTCTGTACCCGTTCGTGCGGCCGGAAAACACGACCGGTCGGGTCCCGATCACGCCGGGTGATCACCAGAACCCGCTTGACCTGCACCGGGGTCGAGGTCGCAGGCTGGCCAGGTGGTGGAGACGGTCCGGGGACAGGGAGCAAGCAGCGAGCCGGGGGTCTGGTCCCGCGGGCGGGCGCCGACCACCGTCGGCATCCTGCTGTTGATCAGCCTCACCGCGTTCGAGGCGATGGGCGTCGGAACCGCGATGCCGGCCGTCGTCGCCGATCTCGGCGGGCTGTACTCGTGGCCGTTCGTCGCGTTCCTGGCCGCGGCGGTGTTCGGGACCGCCTTCGGTGGCCGCTGGTGCGACGCCCGGGGTCCGCGCGTCCCGCTCGTCGTCGCGCCGACGGTGTTCGGGGTGGGGCTGCTCGTCGCCGGCTCGGCGACGACGGCCGCCGAGCTGCTCACCGGCCGGGTGCTGCAGGGCCTCGGTGCGGGCGTGCAGGGCGTCGCGGTGTATGTGCTGGTCGCGGCCGTCTACCCGAGCAGGCAACGTCCGGCGGTCTTCGGGCTGATCTCCTCGGCGTGGGTGCTGCCATCGCTCGCCGGCCCGCCGATCGCGGCCGTCGTCACCGAGCGGTTCTCCTGGCACTGGGTGTTCCTCGGCCTGCTCCCGATCGTCGGGCTCGCCCTCGTGCTGATCATGCCCGCGGTGCGCCGGCTCGGACCGCCCGCGAACCGCACCAACGGCGGCAGCACCGGCCTGGTCGTCGCCGCACTCGGCGCCGCGCTCGGAGTGGCCGGGTTGAGCTGGGCACTCGAACACCTCGACGTCCGCGGCGCGGTGGTGGGCGTGGTCGCGGTGCTGGCGCTCGTCCCGGCACTGCGCAGGCTGCTCCCCCGCGGCACGTTCGCCGCGCGTCGCGGCATCGCCTCGGTGGTCGCCGCCCGTGGCCTGGTGGCGGGGGCGTTCTTCACCGTGGTGTCGTTCCTGCCACTGATCCTGACCGCGACCCACGACTGGACGCTGACGGCCGCCGGCGTCCCCCTGATCGTCGCGTCGCTGGGCTGGTCGGGCGCCGCGGCCTGGCAGGCCCGCTATCCGGACCTGGACCGTTCGACGATGCTGCGCGTCGGTTTCGCGATGATCGCACTCGGTCAGCTCGGGCTGCTCCCGGTCGCCGCGGGCTGGCTGCCCGGCTGGCTCGCGATCGGGTTCTGGGGGCTGGCCGGGCTCGGGATGGGCGTCGCGTTCTCCGCGATCGCATTCCTGACACTGGCCCACTCCGACGCCGCCGACGTGGGGACGCACTCGTCGGCGGCCCAGCTGCTCGACCAGCTTGCGACGGCGGCGTTCATCGGGTTCGGCGGGGCGCTGCTGGCGCTGCTGACCTCCCCGGCCGTCGCGATGCCGGTGCTGATCGCCGTGGTCGCGGTGCTCGCGCTGACCGGCGCGGCGACGGCGCCCCGCACCCGGCTCCCCTCCTGAGCACCGCCGGGTCGCCGGGTCGCCGCCTGAACGACGTCCCGGCCGGATCGCCCCCACCGAAAGGTCGCGGGCCGGGGCTCAGCGCAACAGCGCTCGCAGGACGCGCGCGTTGCGCTCCGGATCGGGATCCCCGCCGGTGATCGCGGGCGTGTGCACGAACGACTCCGCGATCCGGACGGTGGCGTAGGCCAGCTCCGCGGGTTCGAGATCGATCGTCACCCGGCCGCTCTCGACGTCGTCGGCCAGCATCGTGGTGACCAGCCCGATCAGCCTGCTCTGGAACTCGCTCGCATCACGGGTGAGCAACCGGGCGAGCAGCTCGCCCTCGGAGGCCTGCATCTGCCGGAAGCCCGGATGGACCAGCACGTCGGCGGCCCACCGGCTGAGCGTCTCGGCGGTCAGGCTGTGCGCGGGGCTCTCGCTGCGCACGGTCGCCCAGGTCGCGGCCAGCGCCCGGTCGGCGTTGAGCCAGAGCACCTCGACCAGGAGCTGCTCGCGGGTGCCGACCCACCGGTGCAGCGTCACCCGGCTGACCCCGAGCTCCTTCGCGAGGGCCTGGATGTCGATCCGGCGGCCCTCGTGGAACCAGCGGTGCGCGACCTTGAGCGCGTCCAGCGGGGTCACCCTGGTTCGCGGCGGCACGGTGCTGAGCTGCCGCTGCAGGGGCGTCACCGCCGTGGATTCCGCGCGGGCAGCACCCCGGTCACCCGTCACCGTTCCCCCGTCGTTCGCCCGTGACTCCCGATGCAGCCGGTATCGGGTGCATCGCTGCGGCCAGACTGTAATGGACGGACACCCACCCGGCACCAGGGCCGCCCCGAGGATCCACAGCTCAGGGCTCGTCGATCCACTTCTCACGCCGGGCGTGCGGCTGCCCCGAGGAGCAGCTTGTGTAACACACAACCCCATCTGTAACCTTCCGAGCCGCACGTCCAGAGGTGCGCAGCCGAGCTCGACGAGGAGCAGGACATGACCGACACGACGACACACCGGCCGGTCGGCCGGCTGGGGAACCCCGCTCTCAGCCTCGCGGACGACCCGCGCGCCGATCCGCGGATGGTCGCGGTCCTCGGCGCCCTGGGGGCGACCGGGCACGCCGACGACGCGCCGATGGACCGGACCGCGGGCCGGGATGCCCTGCTCGCGTTCGTGTCCGCGGTGGAGGAGGGCTTCGAGGGCTTCTTCGCCGCGCTCGCCGGATCGTGGGCTCCCGTGCCCGGGGTCGTGCGGGACACCCGCGAGCCGGCACCGGGCGTCACCCTGCACGTGCACCGCCCCGAGGGCGTCGAGGGTCCGCTGCCGGTCGTGTACCAGATCCACGGTGGCGGGATGGTCATGCTCGGCACGACCGGGCCGGCCTACATGCACTGGCGCGACGAGCTCGCGGCCGCCGGATCGGTCGTCGTCGGTGTCGAGTACCGCAACGGTGCGGGCCGGCTGGGCGCACACCCGTTCCCGGCCGGTCTCGACGACTGCGCCACCGGGCTGCACTGGGTGCTCGACCACCTCGACGAACTCGGCGGGACACACGTCGTGGTCACCGGGGACTCCGGTGGGGCGAACCTCGCGCTCGCGGTCGCGATCAGGGCCCGGCGGGAGGGCTGGAGCGACCGGATCTCCGGCATCCACGCGCTGTGCCCGTACGTGCTCGGCAGCTGGGACCGCGCCCCCGAGCAGCTCCACTCACTCCGGGAGAACGACCGGTACTGGCTCAACCGGGAGCTCTTCCCGCTGCTCGCCGAGGTCTACGACCCGGGCGCCGGCAACGAGGACGAGCCGACCTGCTGGCCCGCCCGGGCGACGGTGGACGACCTGCGCGGCCTCCCGCCGCACCTGATCTCCTGCTCCGAGCTCGATCCGCTGCGCGACGAGGGCATCGCCTACCACCGCAAGCTCCTGCAGGCCGGGGTGCCCTCGGCCGGGAAGGTCGACCTGGGGCTCTGCCACGTCGGGCAGATCCTGTTCCGCGACGCGATGCCCGACGTGTACGCGGCGGCCGTCCGCGAGGTGGTCGGGTTCGCCGCGTCGGTGCGGCCCTGAGCTCGCTCCCGTTCCTGCACGAGCGGTTCGCCCGTGCAGGAACGGGAGGGGCTCAGATGCCGGAGGGGCCCGCCAGCAGCTCGGCGGCGGCGGCGTCGATGAAGGTCGTGTCGGCGTTGTCCGGGGCCCGCCCCGGTGCCCCGCCGCCCGCGAAGTGCCCCCACACCCCGGGGATCACCCGCAGCTCGGCGCCACCTCCCATGTGCGACACCGCCCAGGCCTCGTCCTCCGGCGGGAAGTAGAGATCCTTCTCGGCCGGCATCACGATCGCCCTGGCCCGGATCGACGCCAGCGCCTGTTCGGTGGAGTCGAAGCCCGGGGTCGCGCCGACATCCCCGTGCCACCAGGTGTCGAGCATGGTCAGCAGGTTGTTCGGGTCGCGTCCGTCGAGGAAGAAGCCCTCCCAGAACCCGACGACGAAGTCCTCCAGCGACGTGTAGCCGAGCTCCCGCCAGCACTCGTCCCAGTAGAACGCCTGGGAGAACCCCCATCCGGCGTAGATCCGGGCGAACGCCCGCAGCCCGCGGTCCGGCGGCACGCCGTACCGGCCGCCGTCGAACCCGGCCGACGCGGTGAGCGCTGCCCGCAGCGAGTCGAGGAAGACCCGGTTGTGCGGCGCTGTGCGCGGCGAACCGCAGAACGGCAGCATCCGCTCGACCATCTCCGGATGGCTGACCGCCCACTGGTAGGTCTGCCCGGCGCCCATCGACCAGCCGAGCACCAGCGCCAGCCGTTCGAGCCCGAACACCTCGGTGACCAGCCGGTGCTGGGCCTCGACGTTGTCGGTCACCCGGATCGGCGGGAACGACGGCCCGCTGTCGGGGGCCGGGGTGTTCGACGGCGACGACGACAACCCGTTGCCCAGCATGTTCGGCACGATCACGAACCAGCGCGCCGGATCGAGTGCGCGGCCCTCGCCGATCAGCCACTCGTTGTCCCAATGGCGAAACCGGTCATCCCTGCAGGTCAGACACCCTGCCCGGGACGGCGGTCCGCACCGGGTCCGCAAGAACCTCCAGCACCGACGCCACCGCCTCACGAGTCCGATCATCCGAGTCAGGCCACAGATGCGTGTACGTGCGTAGCGTGATCTCCACCGACGCATGCCCCAGCCGGCGCTGCACAACCTTCGCGGACTCCCCGAACCGGATCAACGCCGACGCGTAGAAGTGCCGCAGGCTGTGCAGCCCGGACCCTTTCGGGAACCCCGCCTCCCGCGCGGCTTTGCCCCAGATCCCCGACCAGGTGCCGCGGGTGATGGGGTGCCCGTTCGTTGTGGTGAACACCAGCCGCACCGGGCGTCGGGTGGGGGCACGCGGGTTCGTCTCGTCGTCGAGGTCCACGGGCGTCGCGGGGTGGGCGGCCAGGTGCGCGGACAGCGCGTCGAGAGTGCCCTGCGCGAGCGGCACCGCACGCAGTGACTCGGACGTTTTCGGTTCGGTCAGCCGTGTCGGGGTCAACGACATCAGCTGTTGGGCGACGGTGACGTCGCGGCCGCGGAGGAAGTCGAGGTGCCGCACTTCGAGGCCGGTCACTTCGGCTTGGCGGAGTCCGGCGCCGACGACGAGGTCCACGACGGTTTTGTAGCGGTCGGGGAGCGCGGTGTGGAGGTCGCGGATGTGTTGGGGGGTGGGGATCCAGATGTCGGTGCGGCCGCCGGTGGGGGCGCGGACTCCGTCGGTGGGGTCGTGGGTGAGGAGTCGGTCGCGGCGGGCGGCTTTGAAGATTTGCCGGAGCGTGTCGAGGATGTTCCCGGTGGAGCTGGGTGCGAGTGGGAGCCCGGAGATGAGCGCTTGGATGGTGGTGGGGCGGAGTCGGGCGATGGGGGTGTCGCCGATGGCGGGGTAGATGTGGAGGCGGAGTTCTCGTTCGATGCGGGCGCGGGTGAGGGGGCTGTGGGGTTGTGCTGTGCGCCAGTCTTCGGTGTAGGTGCGCAGGGTGGTTTTCCCGGCTCGGGGGTCGACGTAGTTGCCGGTGATGATGCTGGTGGTGACTTCGTCGAGCCAGCGTTGGGCGTCGATTTTCCGGTCGAAGTGGCGTGCGTGTTCGTGGCCGGTTTCGTCGCGGTAGCGGGCCCGCCAGGTCCCGTTGGGGCGTCGTTTGATGGATGCCACGGGCCTCTCCCGGGTCGGCTGGTGGTGGGTGTGTTGTACCTGACGGGTGTGGGTGGGTGTTGGACAGCACCACCCAGTGAGTGCTCTACTTTGCGCATCACTCGAATACTGGAGGGGTCATGGCACGCAAGGTGGTGCGCATCCACGAGGTCGCCGACATGATCGGGGTGCCGTTGCCGACGCTGCGGTGGTGGCGTCACCGCGGGGAGGGGCCGCCGATGTTCCTGATCGGCCGCCGGGTCGTCGCCTACCAGGACGAGGTGGAGGCGTGGCTGGACGCGCAGCGAGCGAAGGGCGCGTGACAGCGAAGGCCCTGGTGTCACTGGCAACTCAACGACATCAGGGCTACAGGACGCGCTGTGGTGCGGGGCTTCTACCGTTCGGCCATGACCGGCGAGTTGCAGCGCTGTGTGGGCACGAGTAGCGGGCGGGGTTCGTCGAGGAGCGTGTGGATCGCGGTGCGGGCGGCGGCGACCAGGTCGTCGGGTGGCAGCCGGGTGGAGACCCAGATGCGGCTGCAGCAGTGGTCGATGATCCACTGCTTGTGGTGCGTATGGGGGGTGACGTGCACGGTCAACCGGGGCAGTTGTCGTTGCGCTGTGAGAACGAGTGCGGCGAGGCGGGTGTGGGTGTCGGCGTCGACGTCGGGGGTCACTCCGTCAGGATCGTTGATGCCGGTGTGACCGTTTCGGTTGACCCCCCGCATACACACTTTTGCTTACTGTGACTACGGCGTGTCACCGCCGTGACTGCTTGTTTCCGTCCTGTTCACCTGTTCGGCGGTGTCGAGGTCGGGTCCCGCGCTCGTCCGGTGCTCTGGTAGATCCAATGGCGGGGTGACACCGCTGGTGTCGAGCAGCGGCGGAAGCCCCCGCCGTCGCCGGTCCTGGTTGTGGAGTTCGACGAGCCGCAGCAGCACCTGCCCGGTATCAGCCTCGTGGAGTAGCGGGCCTTCACCCAGTGCGTCGAGGAGTTCGTCGCGGCTGGCCTCATCAAGGTAGGGGCCGGCGTAGTCGACAGCATCCGAGGGGAGCCGCAGGACCCGCTGCAGTGCGGCGAGGTGCCTTCCGGATGGTGGCCGGCCTTCGGCTTCCCATCCGGTGACGGTGCGGAGGCTGACGCCGAGTGCTTCGGCGAGCTGTCGCTGGGTGAGGTCGTGGCGTTGCCGGCGGCGGATGATTTCCGCGGGTGACCATTCGACGGCGGTGCGGAATGGTCCGGCGGGCTGTGGCTTGACAACGGGTTCGAGTGCTTCGCCGGTGCCGTCGTCGGGGAGGAGTTCGGCGAGTTTCGCCGAGTTGGTGTCGCTGATGCGGGGCCGGTCGACGCCTTCCCACTTTGAGATGGATCCGAGTGAGACACCGAGGGTGTCGGCGACCTGCTGCTGGGTGAGGCCGTGGTTTTTCCGGCGGCGCCGAATCTCCGGGCCTGTCCAATCCGTCACGGGTGGAGAGTACTCAACGGTGTGCTCAAGTGTGCGCACACGTGCGGGGGAAGTCTGCTGTTCCGTCACGAATCTGAATGGTGGCATCTACCTGCGCCATCCGCCACACCACACCGGTCAGGGTGCGACATGTTGCGTGGCCGTCGTGGCGCGACGACAGCCTGTGTGGTCTACTTTGCGCATGCAGACGTGGGGTCCCCTCCGCCCCCTGGAAGACCGGCAGCTCCGCCGTCTCCGGCAAGCGGTACCGATGACGATGTCCGAGCTCGCCGAACGGGCGGGATGCAGCTTCAAGCAAGTTCACCGGATTGAAACGACGATGGCCCGCCCGTCGGGCGAGTTGGCGACACGCATCGCGCACGTCCTGACCGAGGCACTCGGCAGGCCGGTGTCCCGGTACGAGTTCTTCACCCCACGCCCACCACGCCCACGCCGGACACGGCCCACCACCGAAACGTGAGATTGAGGCCCTGTGATGCCCACTCCCCCACCACCCCCCGACCCGACGGCAGCGTTGGCCGGCTGGATCCACCGCCTCACCTGCCTCCGCGACGACATCGGGTTCGGCCTGGATGCGCGTGGTGTCGCCGCGACCCTGTCAGATGTGGTGGATGACATGCAGCAGGCCCGGAAGGGGAACCCGTGACGGTCTGCCGTGTCGAGCGCCGCCCCACCGTGTCGGGGCAGGCGCGCATGTACCCGCTGGCGACCCGCTCCGGTATCGAAACGCTGGGGCTGATTCTCGCCGCCGGCGAGCACTGGTCGCCGCTCACCGCCCGCCAGAAAATTGTCCTGTCCGAGGCCTACCACCACACCCTCGACGGCCTGGCCGACGGTGATGTGGTTCCGCTCCCGGCGCTCCCGGCAGGTGTGCATCCGGCGACGGTGCGTTCGCTGGAACGCCGCGGCCTGGTCGCCGATGGAGCGTTGACGGCGTTGGCAGTGGAGGTTGTCGGCTGGGCCGAACCCCTGGACGTACAGAAGCGCCAGACCCGACCTGGGCGGGTGAACCCGTGACGTACGCGTTGGTGGTGCTGGCCGCAGGTCTTGCCGGTTGGGCTGCCGCGGGTGTCCTGGCCGCAGTGGTGTGGTGGTGGCGGTCCCGCAGGTGACCACCCTCGTCGACGTTCACCGCGAGTGCGCAGATTAGTGCAGTTGGCGGCTTCCGATCACACCCGACGGAGTGCTCTAATTTGCGCATGGTCTTCAACGACGGCTATATCCAGACTCTCCCCCCGCACCAGCTGACCCTGTGCGAGCTGCACCGCGAGGTCACCCGCCTCGCGCACGCACGCCACACGTTGCCGTTGGGTGCGGCCCGGGACACGGCGATCGGCCGCATGTGGCAGATGCATCAGGTGCGGGCGCACCGCATGACCGTCCTCGCCCTGGCCGCCGGCTACCAGCTCACCTGACGTGAAGGACTCCCCCATGTTGTGCAACCTGCCCGTGTTCACCGGACCCACACAGGTGTCCCGCTGCCGCCTCGACGACGGTCACGACGGCGGGTGCCGCCCGTGACCACTGTTGACACGATTTTGCGGCGTGAGCGTCGGCCGTCGCCGTTCCCGCGCCGGCGCCCCACCTCACACCGCGCCCGGGTCGAGGCCGCAGTCATCCTCGGCTCGTACACGTATCTGCTGCTGGCGTTCGTGCTCGCGGTGACGATCGTGGCGGTGCTCATCGGATGAACACCATCGACTGGCTACTGATGTGCGTCTGGTTCGGCCTCGTCTACTACGTCGCATCAGGGCGCGCCGACACCGACAAGTCCCGGTTCCTACCCGAGGTGGATCGGGAGTGGGCCCGTAAGCAGCTGAGAGGACGGGCCCGGCGATGAGCTGCACACACGAAGACCTCGCCATCGGCTCCGACGGACAACTCGAATGCGACACATGTGGGATGAAGCTGTGACCGCCCAACACGCGTGGTCACCACCCCGACCACCCGCCACACCACTGGTCGACATGCCCGCCACATACCGCCGTGACCTCCCGGAACGCCCCGTTCACTGGTCGTGGCTGCCGGCACCGAAGGAGAACCGATGACCGAGTACAAGATCGAGGTACGTGACATGGAATTCAATTTCCCTCACCCGATGCGTCTGGCAGTGGGTTCGCACGCGGCTGGTAGCGGTCGTGGCTGCGCGATGAATGTGATCAGCTACGAGAATGGTGACACTGAGATCACCGACTACCCGGCGTGCTCTGCGAAGCCGCTGGCGCGTCTGGTGCAGTCGGTCAACGACAACCTGTGCACGCACCGAGACGGCGACTTTCTGTGTCCCGCGTGCTCTGTGACTGTGCTGGAGCTGGGGCACGCGACGGTCGGGACGGGTGATTTCTCGCAGGTGACGCTGCGGCTGTGGTTGCGTGCGCTGCTGGAGCGGATCGCACCTGATGCGGGTGGGGCGCGTGCGGCGGTGCTGGGGGTGGCTGAGCTGCTGGGTGAGCGGGAGCCGGATAGGGACGCTCTGCGGAGTGCTCGGAAGGTCGCACGTGCCTACGCCGCCGCCGACGCCGCCTACGCCGCCGACGCCGACGCCGCCGACGCCGCCTACGCCGCCGCCGACGCCGACGCCGCCGACGCCGACGCCTACGCCGCCTACGCCGCCGACGCCGCCTGCGCCGCCTACGCCGCCCGTGTTGGAGGTGACCGTGTCGAGTTCACACGGTGTGCGATCGCGGAGTGGCACCGGATCGCGGGCACTCAGGCGCCTGCGGCTGAGCCGGCGCGGACGCTGGCGGCTGTGGAGCAGATGGTGCAGGTCCGGTCGTGACCGAGTTCAAGATCGGCAACCCGGTACTGGTGCCCGGCAAGGTGATCGGATACGACTCCGACGGCTACCTGCTCGTCGCCTTCGTCGGGGCGGAGCTGGAGTTCCGACCGACCGACCTCCGTCCCGACCAGGAGGGTGCCGACACCGGGCGCCCGATCACCGCGGATGACGTGCGGGAGGCGGTCAACAAAGCGCCGTGGACCGCTCCGCACCCGTGGGACGCCGTCGCCGAGTACCTGAACCGCATCGCACGGGGTGGAGTTGTACGCCAAGGCGACATCGAATCGCACCGTACAACTTCGGTGAGCGACTCGGAGGGTGCTGACGCGCCTGTGTCAGGTACCGGCGAGCAGGTGTCCCCGAAGACGTTCCCGCAGATCGGGGACCGTGCTCGGATCACGACCGGTGCGTGGGTCGGCGACGTCGGAACGGTGAACCACTTCAAGGCACCTGTGTCGTGGCTCCTCGTCGACGAGGACGGCGACCCGATCGGTTGGTACTCCGCGGACGAGCTGGAGCTGCCCGACCGGTCCCCGCGTTCGTGGTCGTTGCCTGCCCCGCCGCCGGACGACGTGACCGTCGTGCACATCCCGGAGATGTACGAGCTTCAGGGCGGTCCAGAGCTGTACCGCGCCGACGATGAGGACGGGTTGTGGTGGGGTCCGGACGGGGCTCTGTGGGAATGGTCGCAGATGCTCGGTAACGGCACGGTCGTGGAGGGTGAGCCGCCCGCCCCTGAGCCGGTGTTCGCGGTCGGCGACCGGGTGCGGGTGAAGTCGTCCGGTCGAACCGGGGTCCTGCGTGAGGTCGACGCACGCGGACGTCACCTGATCTTCGGTGACAACGAGTCCTGGATCGTGGGGGTCCGAGCGGACAACCTGGAGCCCGCCCCGGAGCCGCAGGCTGCCGAGCCGCCCCGGTTCGAGCGCGGGTTCTACCGGCTCGCCCGGGACCTGGACGTGCGCGGGGATGCCGTCCCCGCCGACGCGGAGGTCATCGTCCACGGACCTATCGGACGGGGTCTGCTGTGGGTGTCACAGCTCTACTCGTCCGGGGACGACGTGTGTGGCGCGATCTCGGCTGCCGCTCTCGCCGCTGCCGGCGCCGAGCGGGTGGAGGAGCGATGAGCGGGAGCAGGGGGCCGTGTCCGTGCATGCGGGCGGGGTTCTGGCCGCTGACGATCTTGGAATGCCCGATCCACGGTGACACCCGTGGCCACGAGTTGGACCGTCTGCGCGCTCGGGTGGCGGAGCTGGAAGCCGGGCGGGAGATCGAGCAGACGATGCTCCGCAACGCTGCCGCCCGGATCTCGGAGCTGGAAGCCGCCGCGTCCCCGGACGACGCACCCACCACCACGCACCACGTCGAGTGGCTGACGGTCGGGACCGACGAGGACGGCGACGAGGGCGTCGAGACCTTTGAGACCGAGGTCGAGGCGGTGACGGCTGCCGGACGTTGGCGCATCCGGGGCATGACCAACGTCTACGTCGAGCGCCACGACGTCGCGACCACTCGCACGGTGTCGACGACCACCCGCACCACCGCATGGAAGGCGGACGAGCGATGAGCCGGTTCAAGTTCATTCCCGGTGGCGGCTACCAGTACGGCGGCGAGGCCGGCGACTACGCCGCTGCCTGCCCGCTCTGCACTCAGCACTTCGAGGGCCCGACCGCGGACATCGTTGAAGGTGCCGCGGCCGCCTGCGCCGAGAACGACCGGCGGGGAACCGACCTCTACGACACGCCCCGGGATGTCCGGTGACCCGCCTCGTCCGGTATCGCCGAGGCGAGTACCGCGACGGCGAGTTCGACGTCGACCGCTGGGGCGAATGGGACTGCCCACCGGTCCCGGAGGGCGTGCGGGAACTGCTCGTTACGCACTGCCACCCGCACGACGCCCCGTCCTGCGACGAGCCCGTCACCTGGCATCACCGTGGTCA
The DNA here is from genome assembly GCF_003945385.1 of Pseudonocardia autotrophica. NCBI lineage: Bacteria > Bacillati > Actinomycetota > Actinomycetes > Pseudonocardiales > Pseudonocardiaceae > Pseudonocardia > Pseudonocardia autotrophica. Next base: position 2,936,829 of record NZ_AP018920.1, on the reverse strand, counting down.
CGGTCCGTGGGGTGCGGTCGACGCGCTACACCGCCGCGACCGGCACAACGACGCTGGTGCGCTCGCCCGGCTCATCCGGTGGACCGAGACCACCTACAGCCATGAGGAAGCCGACGGGTGGGAGCTGTATGCCGGCTCGCCCGCTTCGCCTGCAACCGAGGAGTCCGAGCGATGAGCGCCGACGACCAGCGGGCCGCCCCGTGGACGGTGCGCCACGTCGACGGCTGGTGGTGCGTCTACTTCTCCGATGGATCGCTCGGCGCGCAGTTCGCGATCGAGGGCGACGCCCGGACGTTCGCTGACGTCGCGGGCCCGGGGGAGGGCACCGTGATCCTGCGTTCCGACCTCGACCGTCTGCGCGCCGAGCTGGACCGGCTGCACTCGTGGGACGGGCTCATGTCGCTGCTCGACGAGCACTGGCCCGTCGACATCTTCCGCGCTGACCCGATGGAGGCCGCCGCCGACCCGGGGCCTCGCATCATCGCCCTGCTGCGGTGGGTTGCCGCGCTGCGGGACGCCGGGAACCCGCTCGCCGATTCCGTGTCCCGCTTCCTGATGAGTCCCGAGGATCACGACGACCGGGCGAACATGCAGGACGCAGCGCGAGCCTGGCGGTCCGCTGCCGGGGGTGAGGCCCGTGGGTGAGCCGACGATCGGGTGGGTAACACAGGCGAGCGACGCTGACCTGATGCTGCACGCGCAGGTGGTGTGGCGGGAGCTGCGCAAGCGTGAGCTGACGGAACCGCAGACGGCCGAGGCCCGGGAGTGGACCGACACGCACCTACAGGTGGTGCGCACGCTGGAGGAGCGTACGGACGCCGGGAACGCCCTCGCCGACTACGTGGACGACCTCGGGGACTGGGACCCGGAGGGGCTCGGTGGTCGCATCGACGCCTGGCGGTCCGCTGCCGGGGGTGAGACCCGATGAGCTACGACGATCGCGTCCGACGGATCATCGCCGCGCTCGACCACCCGCAGTGGTGGTACGAGGACGACCACGTCCTGACAGTCCAGGGCCCGGTCAGCGACTACATCATCGAGCCTGCCCGGTGGGATCTCGGACTCAGCCGCGTCGCGATGGTCGACTACCACCTGGCAGGGCTGGTGCATGACGGCCGCTCTCCTGAGCCGGACTGCTACGGCAACAGCGACTACGACGCGCTGCTGGAAGCCCGCCGAGTCTTTGGCGAGTTCGCTGCCGGGACACCCACCACCGAGACGGAGAATGATCATGTCTGACCCCACCGCTGGGCAGACCCCGGCACCCACCGACGCCACCGAGCACCGGGTAACCATCACCATCACGCCGATCACCGATGCCGAGCTGGCCGCGTTCGTGGAGGCGTTCCGAGAGCGGTTCGGCCGGAAGCGCCTCGTCCACGTGCCCTCGCCCTGGGGGAGGCACGCGGCGACGATCGTGCGTGCCGCGCTGGCCCGCGACGTCCTCGCCGAGGCGCTGGCCGCGATCGAGCGGAAGGCCGACGACATCGCCGAGGCTGCGATGCGGGAGTCCCGCGCCGAGGAGCTGGCGCTGGAGCTGAGCGACGAGGTCCGTGCGCTCCGGGCGGCCCGCGACGTCCCCGCACCCACCGACGAGCCGGACACTGGTGTCGCGGAGCCTTCCAGCACTGAGGCGTTACGCGCCGAGCTGGCCGAGACCCGGGCCGAGCTGGACCGGATGCGCGACGTCGCCCGCACCGAGGACGCGGCGAAGCGCGACGCGATGGTGACGGCCGACGTGTGGAAGATGCGCGCGGACCGCCTCGCGACCGCCGGTGACGCCCTGGCCGACGCCGCGGAAGACGTGATCGACGGCCCGACCGAGGCACATCTCGACGACCTGGGCGCGGCCGCCGAGGCGTGGCGGGCGCTCCGTGCCGGTGTTCCCGCTCCGGGTCGGGCCGGGGACGACGAGCCGCGCCCGGACCACTTCCTGGCGAAGCTGGACGGCCTGGTGAACACCGACGACCTCGGAGCGCTGGACCCGGAGGACGTCCGGGCCGCGCTCGACGAGGCGCAGGCGACGATCCGGCGGCTGCGGGCCGGGGGCGGACACACCGCCGGGCAGGACGAGCGGCTGGCCCGCAGCGAGCAGATCGGCCGCGCTCTCACGACCCTGCGCAGCGCCCTCGGCCTGCACCATGACGAGGTCGCGGCACGGGCGGGAATCCACCCGCAGCGGCTGGGTGCGTTGGAGTCCGGCGCGGAGCCCGACGTCCCGGCGGGGTGGATCCGCCCGATCCTCGCCGCACTCGCGGCCCCGGCCGACGACACCGCCGGGCAGGACGAGCCGGCCGCCGACGAGGTGCTGCTAGTGCGTCTCGACGGCCGAAAGGGCGGCCAGGTCACCGTCGGGCACTCCCGGCTCCCGGTGACGACGGTGCTGCGGGCGCTGGGCCGGGACGGCACGGTCGCGACGGCGCGGGCCGCGTACCCGGACCTGACCGAGGAGGCGGGGCGGGTGCTGGCCGCGCTCCGCGAGGATCTGCCCTCGCCTGGCACAACGCTGCCCAGGGTGATCGCGGAGCTGAGCCACCAGCGCGACCAGGGGTATCTCGACCTGGGCAACTTCCGCGAGGCGTTCGACGCAGCGATCGATTTCATCGAGCGGGCCGTGTCCGCGGCCCCGGCCGACGACACCGCCGCACCGGACGGCTCCGCTACTCGGCCCGTCCCGCCGTGGCAGGTCGCCGATGCGCTCCGCGACTACCGGGGGCACCCGGGCACACAGTCGGAGCTCGAAGACGACTGGCCGCGTGCCGCCGAGATCGTGCAGTGGGCGCTGTCGATCACCGAGCCGCCCGCCGGTTCGGTGTCCCCGGACCAGGACGGGGACACCGCCCGTGCCTGACGAACGGCAGCTGACCGAAGACCTCTACGGCGAAGGCGCGATCAGCCGACGGGAACGCAACACCGCACTCCGGGCCGTCGACCGTCGTGAGTGCGTGTTCTGCGACATCACCGCCGGGCGGGCCCCGGTGGACCTGGTCGAGGACTGCGGCAACGTGTGGATCTTCCGACCGCTGAGCCCGGTCACCCCCGGGCACGTGCTGGTCGTCCCGATGGCGCACGTGGTACGCGGCCCCGGCCGACGACACCGCCCCGTTGGTTCCGCCAAAGCGGTCTCAAACTCCGGCCGACGACCCGCCGCACCGGGCGACCACCCGGGATGCTCGTCAGCGGGGTGTGCGCGATGAGGGACCGCCATGAACGGTGACGAGAAAATGGCCGCCGGAATCGGCACCATCATCAGCATCTTCCTGGCCGGGATGCTGGCCAAGGGGCATGTGGTGTGGTCGGGGTCGTGGACCACGGTCGCCTGGATCGTTGGGCTACTCGTCGCGGCCGGGCTCGCACTCCTCACCGCCGGAAGTATCGGCCGCACCGCCAGGCATCGCACCGTCGTCCGGATCGACGCCGGCACCTGGACAGACGCCGCCCGCCACGAAGCCGGACATTTAGCGGCGATGAAAGCGTTCGGTGGGCAAGATTTGCGGGCCCGTATCTACCCCGACGGCTCCGGGTGGGCATCGTGTGCGATGCCCCCGAACACTGCCCCCGAACACGATGTGGCGGTCGACTACGCGGGCGGCTATGCGGAGGGGTCATGGCATGCGTGCAAGGGGGACTTGGCGCAGGCGGAGGAGGTGCTGTCCCGGGTCGGCTGGTTCCACCGGGACGGTGTCGAACGTCGAGCACGTGCCGCAGCCCAGCGGGCAGTGGCCGGGGGCCGCACCAACCGGTACCGCACTCGACTGGAACGGACAGGGAGATACCGTTGATCACCGCACGCACACCATGGGTTGAGTACACCCCGGACGGTCGGATCGCGGTCGGATCGGCCACAGACCGGCGTCGGACCGCGATCGTCCTGGATGTCGCCGAATGGGAAGCGCTGATCCGGGCGGCCCGCAGCGGCGAGTTGGATGTGCCGGTGATCCGCGCCCGAACCGAGAGGAAGACCGATGCTTCCTGATCATCTGATCGTGGCCCGCATGCAGCAGGGCGACCTGATCGTTGACCCGCCGCCTGCGGTGGAACGGCTGCAACCGGCTTCGATCGACGTCACCCTCGGCGACAGCTACCGCGGGTTCACCGGGAACCACACCACGGTCACCCTCGACCAGATCCCCGACGACCTCACCGTCGGGCTACCAGTCGAAGACGGGATCCTGCTGCAGCCCGGCGACTTCGTGTTGGCCACCACCGCCGAACACTTCACCATCCCCGCCGACCTGTGCGCGTTCCTCCACGGCCGATCCACACTCGGCCGGCTCGGCATCACCTGCCACGTCACTGCCGGCCTGATCGACCCCGGCTACCGCGGCCACATCACCCTCGAAGTGTCCAACGTCGGCCCGGTCACCATCCTGCTGCGCGTCGGGGATCCGATCGGGCAGGTCACCTTTGAACAGCTCACCGAGGCTGCGGCGCGCCCGTATGGGCATCCGGATGTTCGGTCCCGCTACCAGGACCAGGACGGCGCGGCCGGGCCGCGGGCGGTACCGGGGTTGGTGGAGTTGGCCGATGTGATCCAGATACGAGGGGGCGCGTGATGGTGCAGGTCAGGTCGTCGTTCTGCTACGGCGGAGAGTGCGTGCAGGTTGAGTTCCTCCAGCGGGCCGGGGTGCTGGTCAGTCACCCGGAGCAGCCGGAGCCGTTGTATTTCACGCGTGGCGAGTGGCAGGCGTTCATCGCAGGTGTGAAGAACGGCGATTTCGATCTGCCCGACTAGCCCCGCTCCCCACGCTCCCCACGTCTAGGGCCGTCCCACCTTCGCGCGATCGGTGGGGCGGCTCTAGTCTGTCCGGGGCATCTTCTGCGACAGTCTGCGTCACCCCATTGTGCAACCCCCACCGGACATGCTCTTATTTGCGCATGCCTTCCCCGACCCGCTGCTACGGCTGCACCCAGCCCGCCACCCGCATCGTCGAATGGCGCACACCCGACCCCCACAGCCGTACAGGCGAGTTCTACGGCCCCTACTACCTTGCCACCTGCGACGACTGTGTCGGCGACGCCCACGCGCATGCCAACGACGAGGGCGCCACCCACATCGACGAGTACCGGGCCTCGAACGCGGACCTGTCACGTCTGACCGATGACCGGAGGGCCGCCTGATGGCTGCTTGCGAGATCTGCTGGGAGCGCGCTTCGCGAGACGCACACTTCCTGGGCGGCTCGGTGTCTGAGCGCTATCAGCAGCGCATCGCGGAAGAGGACCAGTCTCCCACCCACTGGCCCATGACGCTCGACGACCTGCAGCAGCAGAGTGGTGACCAGTGACTACCGCCCGCGACAGCCTCGAACTCGCCACCCACCTCAACGCCATAGCCGAAGACCTCTTCGCGCTCCGCCCCGACGACCCCATCGCCCTCATGGCGGCCCGCCGCATCCACGAGCTCGCCAAGAAGGACCTGGTCATCCTCCCCCACATCAACCCGGAACACGACCAGGTCGACCACTGGACCCGACTGTCCGACCACCGGCTGAACTCCGAGATCAACGCCGACGCCTGGAATTTGGCCGCCGGCCTGTACGTCGCCCGCGACCGCGCCACCCGACAGTCGCTGCGAGACACGTCATGACCTGGCAAACCCACGCGAAATGCCTCCACCCCACGGTGCAGCCCGGCGACTTCTCACCCCTACAGCCGAACGGGCGCCCCGACCTCGAAGCCGCCCACACCATCGCCACCCGCTTCTGCAGTGGTTGCCCCGTCCGCCTCGACTGCCTCCGCTGGGCCGCCGACAGCGGAGCCCAAGAAATCGTCGCCGGAGGCATGTGGTGGCCACCCAACCCCTACCGCAAACCCATCCCCCCGCTGGACCTCCTCAACCACAACCCCGAAGGCGCAGCAGCATGAACATCGACACCACCAAACTCACCGAACTACACCTCGACACCGGCAGCCACGAAAACCCCCAGGCAGGAATGTGCCTCATGGAGGCCGTCGCCTGGGTTCGCGGCATCAACCACACCGACCACCCCGCCTGCGTGTCCCCGCTGCTCGGCGAGATGGGCCGCAGCCTCAATGACCGGCTCCCCGACGACCCCCGACAGCAGCTCATTCCTCTCATCCCCGACCTGGTCGGCACGGCCGGCGACGGGCACGACGAGGCCCGCTCGTACATGGCGCTGGACTGGCTGATCCGGGAGTACCTGCCCGCATTCCTCGACCTGTCCCCCGCATGCCGGGAAGCCGCAGCGAAGGTGCGGGACCTGGGTCGGATCGTGGACATGGCCGCCACGAAGCGCGCCGGGGCCGTCGTCCGTGACGCCCAGCAGACCGCGGCTGCCGCGTGGGATGCCGCGGGGGATGCCGCGCGGGATGCCGCGCGGGCTGCCGCGCGGGATGCCGCGCGGGCTGCCGCGCGGGATGCCGCGCGGGATGCCGCGTGGGCTGCCGCGCGGGCTGCCGCGTGGGATGCCGCGCGGGCTGCCGCGTGGGATGCCGCGCGGGATGCCGCGCGGGCTGCCGCGTGGGATGCCGCGCGGGATGCCGCGCGGGATGCCGCGCGGGCTGCCGCGCGGGCTGCCCTGAACCCGACTGTTGAGGCACTTCAGCAGTCCGCGCTCAACCTTTACGGCCAGATGGCACGTGTCGGGCAGGCAGCAGCATGAACCAGCCCTGGCGACACCCCTTGTTCTGGACCGGGCAGGCCCTCGTATGGGCCGGGATCATCAGCTCCTTCATCGTCGACGGCCCCACCAGCCTCGTCTACGCCGGGCTCGCCGTCGCCCTCTCCGTCCCACTCACCGCCTGGACGTTCATCACCTGGCGGCGCACCCGGACCCAGCCATGACCGGCACCCCCCGCCCCGCCCAGCCTGGTGACCCGCTCACCGCCCGCGAACTCGACATCCTCTACTGGACCGCCGCCGGGCTCCGCAACCACGGCGTCGCCACCCAACTCCACCTCGAACACAACACCATCAAAACGCACCTCCGCCGACTGTTCCGGAAACTCGGCGCAGTCGACCGAGCGCACCTCATCGCCGCCGCATTCAGCCACGGCTACCTCACCGTCCGCGACGGACACATCGTCGCTGCCGGACATGACCACCACGAGCGGGCCGCGTGATGGACGACTGCGAACTCCACGACTACAAGGCGGTCCTCCGTGAGGAGGGCTACACGGTGTTGCGCACGAAGTCGTACCTCGCAGCCCAGGAGCGCCAACGCGTCGCCGAAGCACTCCGCGTGGCCGAAGCCGAAGCAGCGGAGCACGCCCGCGCGTGGGCTCGAGACTGCCTCGCCGAGCTGCACCGTCTGCGCGACCGCCTGACCTTCGTCTACGGCGTCGCCCGTGCCCACGGCGCAACGGTCGACGAGCTACGAGGCGGTATGTGATGGCCGAACCCGTTGGGAAGCATGACCCGCGCTGTGACCTGTGGGTCTCCGACGACCCCGCCGACGACTGCTCCTGCCGTGGACCGTCCGGGAAAACCCGCCGCGACCCACCCGACCCGGTCACCGTGCGGCAGCGCTTGGAAGACGAATGGCGCGCCCTGTCGCCACAAGACCGGATCGCCCGCCTCAACCAGTACGAAGGAACCCGATGACCGGCCACGTCGAAGCCCGCTTCCCCCGCACCCCCACCCTCCACGCAAACGGCAACAGCCTCATCCACACCCTCCTCACCTGGCACCCCGACGACGCCCACGCCGTACGCCTCACCTGCCGCAACACCGACGGACAGGCCGTCACCTGGTGGTTCGACCGGCAGATGCTCACCGACGGGCTCACCGCACATGTCGGGGAAGGCGACATCGGCATCGGCCCCGTCCTCGCCGAGGACCCCGACACCGGTGACGTCATCGAAGACCCACACCACATCGAAATCCTGCTCCGCGACCCCGCCGGGATCGGCGGCAACCTCAGCCTCATCTACCAGAAGCGGGCACTCCACACCTTCCTCAACCGCACCTGGCAGCAGGTTGCGGCCGGCGCCGAGCAGTACCCGTTCAACCCCGCCACCCTGTTCGAGAAGGGCACCGCATGAGCAGCGTCGCCACCACCCAGCCGATCACCATCCCCCACCGCAACCACCATGTTGGCGACCGGGTCACCTACTGGTGCACCGACACCCCCGACGGTGTCCCCCTCCGGTTGGTCGGCGACGTCACCTCCACCGCGTCGTGGACGTTCACCGTCACCTGGGACGGCGGGCACGGCACAGCCCGGTTCGCGCACAACCACGAACCCGACACATTGCGCCCCGCCACCCCAGCCGACGAACGCGACGCCCTCACCCTCACCGTGCGGGCCACCGTCGCCGCCGACTACCGCCGCACCCTCGCCGCACACCCACACTGGCCCGACAACATCCGCAACGTGCTCGACCAGCGCGCCACCGACTTGCTCGGACCCCGACGATGACCCGCCGCCTCGCCTGGGTCGCCGCCGCACCCCTCCTCGCCCTGGCGGTACTCGCATCCGCCACCTACACGCTCGCCGTCACCGCCGCCAACACGGTCATCGACTACGGCGCATTCGACGACGAGGACGAGCTGTGACCGGCCGGGACCGCGACGCCGAGCACGCCATCGACCAGGCCGAATGGGTGCGTGACCACGAGCTCGACGACCGGGCAGAGCACCGCTACGAACGCCACCTCTTTGGAGACAACCAGTGAACAGCACCCGCCACATCGTCGTCGTCGACACCGAAACCAACGGCCTCGACCCACGACGCCACCAGGCCGTCGAAGTCGCCTGGTGGAACCTCACCACCAACGAGCGAGGCATGTTCATCCCAACCCACAACGTGTCCGAAGTGCTCGCCAACGCCGACGTGAAGGCGTTGCAGATCAACCGCTATGTAGATCGCATCGCCGACCAGGTCCCCTCGGTAGACAGCCACGAGCGCGGCAAGTTCGCGCAGCAGCTTGACGGCTGCACCCTGGCCGGATCGAACCCGGCGTTCGACGCCGCGATGGTCGAGAAGCTTCTCCGACCCCGACACACCCTGCAGATCAACGGCAAGCCGGTCACAACGTGGCGGCAGCCGTGGCATCACCGCATGCTCGACCTGTCCAACTACGCCGCCGGCATGCTCGCCCTCAACGACCTCCCCGGCCTCGCCAAGGTGTGCGAACTCCTCGACGTCGACCCCGGCGACCACACCGCCGAAGCCGACGTCACCGCCACCGGTGAGTGCTTCAACAAGCTGTTCGCCCGGGCCGCATCGGAGCGGGAGCTGACCGTCGCGGAGCTGTCGTGAGTGCTGTGTTCGCCGACGACAACACCCGCGCCGGCCTAGCCCTCGGCAAACTCAACGAGCTCGGCTCACCCGACCACATCGCCAACCACCTCCACGAACACGGCGTTGTCGGGGACCACCACGCCGAAACCTGCCCCATCGCCAACCACATCCGCCGAGAAACCCGACTCAACGTGTCCGTCACCCACCTCGCCTGGCGGATCGCCGACAACAGCTCCACGTTCGGATGGCACCTCCCCGAACACGTCGCCGCGTTCATACTGGCATTCGACGAAGGCCGCTACCCCGACCTCGTCACCAAGGACGACTGATGCCGATCACCGTCCCCACCGGGATCCCAGCCGCACGCCTCGAACCCGGAACGGCGGAGTGGATGCGGTACATGTCCGCGTCGAAGATCGCCGCCGTCGTCGGCCTGTCCCCATGGGAATCGAAGTTCTCCCTCTACCACCGCATGACCGGCCTCGTCCCCGCCGAAGAGGAGAACGACCAGACGCGGCGCGGCCACTACCTCGAGCCGGCGGTCGCGGCCTGGTTCGCCGACCAGCACCCCGACTGGCGCATCGAGCAGTGCGGCAGCTTCCTGCACCGGGACCGGCGCTGGCAGGCCGCCACCCCGGACCGGCTCGCCATCAACGATGGCGGGATCATCGTCGCCGTCGAATGCAAGTCGACCGCCGACATGACCGGCTGGGGCGAGCAGAGCACCGACGAGATCCCCGTCTACTACCGCTGCCAGGTCATGTGGCAGATGGACACCCTCGGCCTGCAGCGCTGCCACATCGCGATGATCGGGCCGTCCCTGGTGTTCGCCGAGTACGTCGTCGACTACGACCCCGACGAGGCCACGATTCTGCGGGACGCGGCCACCGCATTCCTCGCCGACGTCGCAGCGGAACGCCGGCCCGCCCTCGACGACTCCACCGCCACCTACCAGGTCCTGCGGGCCCTGCACCCAGACATCGACGGCAGCAGCGTCGACGTCCCCGACGAGCTCGCCCGCACCTACCTGCAGGCCGTCGCCGACGCCAAGGCTGCGCAGGCCGCGAAACAGGCCGCGACCAGCCGCCTCCTCGACCGCATGGGCGACGCCCGCGACGCCTACTGGAACGGCAACAAGATCGCCTACCGCATGGCGAAGAACGGCGACACCCCCTACCTGGTTGCCGCACGCGGCGCCACCAACCACCTCACCGAAAGGACCGCGGCATGACCGAGAAGATCGGCGCCGCCATCGCCAAGACGGGCACCGGCCCGGCCGCGATGGTCAAGCAGTACTCCCAGGACTTCTCCTCCGTCCTGCCCTCCCACATCAAGCCCGAGCAGTGGGTGCGGCTCGCGCAGGGCGCACTCAAGAAGGGCAAGCGGATCGGGGACCGCACCGAACTGGAGATCGCCGCCAGCAACAACCCCGGCGTGTTCCTGTCCTCACTTCTCGATGCCGCCCGCCTAGGCCTCGAGCCCGGAACTGAGCAGTACTATCTGACCCCCCGGAAGGTGAAGGGGCAGCTGGAAATCCTCGGGATCGTCGGCTACCAGGGCCTCATCGAACTCATGTACCGGGCCGGTGCGATCTCCTCCGTCGTCGCCGAATGCGTGTACGTGAACGACCACTTCCAGTACCGGCCCGGTCGCGACGAGAAGCCCGTCCACGAAATCGACTGGGACGCTGAGGACCGCGGCAAGCTGCGCCTCGTCTACGCGTACGCGGTCATGAAGGACGGCGCCACCTCGAAGGTCGTCGTCCTCAACGCCGCAGCGATCCGCACCATCAAGGGGTCCGCGCAGGGCGCCGACTCCCAGTACTCGCCGTGGCAGACCAACGAACCCGCCATGTGGCTGAAGTCCGCGGTGCGGCAGCTCGCGAAGTGGGTGCCGACCTCGGCCGAGTACATGCGCGAGCAGCTGCGCGCGGTCCGGGACGTCGCAGCAGAAGGCATCACCACCCCCCGAATCCCGGACGACGCCCCCGTGGATGTGACGGGCTGGATCGAGGTCGACGACGACGGCCACGTCGTGGACGCCGAAGTTGTGGACCGCTCCGACGAGCAGGCCGAACTCGAGCACGACATCAACGGAGGTAACTGACCATGACGCTGCCCAACATGTCCGGTGTCGGCCGACTGGTCCAGGACCCCGAAGTTCGGTTCAGCAACAGCGGGGTCGCGGTCGCCACCGTGAACCTGGCGTTCAACTCCCGCAAGAAGGACGAACGCGGCGAGTGGGTAGACGACCGCGTGTTCTTCGTTCGCGGGACGGCTTTCAAGCAGCTCGCCGAGCACGTCGCCGACTCGTTGACAAAGGGCATGGAAGTTGTCGTGTCCGGGCGGCTCGTCACCGACCAGTGGGAGGACAAGCAGACCGGCGACAAGCGGTCCGCGACCGCCCTGATGATCGATTCGATTGGGCCGAGTCTGTCGTGGGCGACCGCAGCGGTGACGAAGGCCAGCAAGGACTCCGGAGGGTCTGCGGGGGCTGCGTACGCGACCGGCGGCGGGTTCGCCAACGGGGCCGGTGACGGCACTCCGCCCTTCTGACCTGTCTCTCCCATGCCAGACGAACACCAACTGATGACGCAGGGGCGGTACTCCCCCGCCGCCCCTGCGGAGAGGTCACGGACAGATGCCCCGGATTAGAACGATCGAACGCTGGTTCGTTCGACACATCCAAGAAGATGCAGATGGCTGCTGGATCTGGACCGGCAGCAAGATGGGGAACGGCTACGGACAGGTGCGTGTCCAGGGCTGCTCGAGCGCTGCGCACCGCGCGATCTACGAGTACCTGATCGCCCCCGTGCCGGCTGGGCTGGACCTGGATCATCTTTGCCGCAAGAGGGCGTGCGTAAACCCGTACCACCTTGAGCCAGTGACTCGGTCTGTCAACCTCCGCCGCGGGAATACGCGTCGTCTGCACAACAGCTCAAAGACGGCGTGCCCTAATACTGCAACGGCGTTTCGACGTGTCGTGAGAGGCTGATCCGGGTTCGGCGGTGATGATCGCCGGGTGGTGGATCTTGCTGGATGGGTAGCGGCGTTGGACCAGGTCATCGCGTCGATCGGGCCGCGGTTCTTCCGTCGTGAGCCCCGCGCGCGGGCCGGGGCGTATGTGCGCGGCCTGCTGGCCGGGTTGGAGCGCAAGAACGGGTGGACTCTGGCCGAGCATGCGGGGGCGGTCTCGCCGGACGGGACGCAGCGGATGCTGCGCATCGCTGACTGGGACGTCGACGGGGTCCGCGACGACGTGCGCGACTACGTCCTCGACGCCCTCGGCGACCCCGCAAGTGAGGTGTTCGTGGTCGACGAGACCGGGTTCATCAAGAAGGGCCTGCGTTCGGCGGGAGTGCAACGCCAGTACACCGGTACCAGCGGCAAGGTCGACAACTGTCAGCTCGGGGTGTTCCTGGCCTATGCCAGCTCGAAGGGGCGGGCGTTGATCGACCGCGAGCTCTACCTGCCGACCTCGTGGACCGAGGACCGGGACCGCTGCGCCAGAGCTGACGTGCCCGATGAGGTCGGGTTCGCCACGAAGCCCCAGCTCGGGCTGGCGATGCTCGCCCGCGCCCACGCCTGCGGGGCCCTCACACCCCGCTCGTGGGTGACCGCCGACGAGATCTACGGACAGAATCCGACCTTCCGCACCTGGCTGGCCGACCGGGAGATTCCGTTCGTGCTGGCCACTCGCAACGACGACGTCCTGACCAGCCCGGACGGGCATCGCCGCCAGGCCAAGGTCCTCGCCACGATCGCCGGCGCCCGCGACCCCGACACCGGCCGCAGCGGGTGGGAACGGCGCCAGGTCGGCGCGGGTGCGCACGGAGAGCGGATCTATGACTGGACCACCGTCGCCCTCGACCCGGCCGGCCTGCCCCACGGGTGGGGGCACTGGCTGCTCGTGCGCCGCCAGACCGAACCCGGGCAGGGCAAGACCACCCGGGAGCTGGCGTTCTACCGCTGCGCCGCCCCCGCGGCCACGCCGCTGCGCGAGCTGGTCCGCGTCGCCGGCGCACGCTGGGCGATCGAGGAATGCTTCCAGACCTCCAAGAACGAAGCAGGCCTCGACCACTACCAAGTCCGCTCCTACCGAGCCTGGTACGCCCACATCACACTGGCCATGCTCGCCGCCGCCTACCTGTCCGTCACCCGCGCACAGGAGGCCGAAAAGGGGGATCTCCAGCCGAGCGGACCGGGCTGATCCCGCTGAGCGGCAACGAGATACGGCGTCTGCTCGCCACCCTCATCCTCACCCCAGCCGCCTGCCTGGCCAGCACACTCGCCTGGTCCACCTGGCGCCGACGACGCCAGCACCAGGCCCGGACCTGCCACTACCGCCGCCGCGGCCAACGCCCACCAGCCTGACAAAACGCCGTTGCAGTACTAAGGGGCACCCGTACGACACCGCGAACACTGCGTTTCGCAGTGGGAAGCGCACCTGTCGGGCTTGCGCTCGGGCGTGGGCCGCAGCCGCTCGTGCACGCCGCAAGGCGAACGAGGTGATGAGCTGATGCCTCGTATCCGCACGATTAAGCCGGAATTTTGGTCGAGCCCGAGTGTGGCCGGCGCGGACCCGTGGGTGCGGTTGCTGTACATCGCGATGTGGAACTGGGCCGACGATCACGGCCGCGGTACGGCGAACGTGAAGGAGCTCGCCGCGTTCGCGTTCCCCCACGACGACGACCCCTGCGCACCGACGAGCGCGGAACTTCCGTGCTTGTTGACGGAAGTTGCAGACAGGTTCTCGGTGGTGTTCTACGAGTGCGACGGAAGGCGCTACTACGCCATCCCGAGCTGGGAGCGGCACCAGCGCAACGAGCGGCGTGCACAGTCGAAGTATCCGGCCCCTGACGAGGGGAAGCCGTTCAACCCTGACCCGTCTGACCAGCGGAAACGCAACGGGCACCGTGTTCTGCACGGAACTTCCGTCGCTAATCACGGAAGTTCCGTGCATGTCGACGGAAGTTCAGGCACTGGAACAGGGGAACAGGGGAACAGGGGAAGTAAAGACTTGGCCGCCGCTGACGCGACGCCCGAGCCTCCCGCCGCCCCCGCGGCCCCCCCCGTCGACGACGACTTCACCGAGTTCTGGGCCGCGTACCCGCGCAAGGAGAAGAAACCCGCCGCACTCAAGGCGTACCGGGCGCTCCGGAAGAAACACACCACCCACACCACCGTCATGGACGGGCTGAAGAAACACACCACCGTCTGGACACAAGCCGGCACCGAACGCCAGTACATCCCGCACCCCGCCACCTGGCTGAACAACGAAGCGTTCAACGACGACATCGGGCCGACCAGCCTGACAGTCGTTCCCGCCCTCAAAACCAGCTTCGACGAGATCCGAGCCGACGCCGACGCCGAATACGCCGGACGGCTCATCAACCGCTGGTACGTCGAACCCGCCCAGCCGCCCTCCGACACCACCCCCGTCCACGACTGGACCAGAGCGCGGGCCCTCGAATTCATCGACCGCCACGCTGACGCCATCCGCCACGCCCTCACCCCCGAGAGGAGAACCGGGTGATCGACCTCGACGAAACCACCCTCGCCTCAGGCGTCTCCGAGAAGATCCTCATCGGCGCAGTCGGACACAACCCCGACGCCGCCGACCACCTCCTAGCCGCCGTACCCCCCGGAGACTTCTACGACCCCCACCGGTCCGCCGTCTGGTCCGCGTTCCGTGACCTCTCCGGCGACAGGAAACCGATCACCCCCGTCACCGTGTCCAGGCGGCTCGCCGACACAGACCAGCTCACCGGCGCCACCCGCAGGGTCATCGCCCAGGAGATGGCCGACTTCCACCCCATCACCGCCGCCGAACAACACGCACCCGTCATCACCGACCTCGCCCGCCGCCGCGAACTCACCCACACCATCAAGGCCGCCGCCGGGATCGTCGCGAACCACCCCGGCGACCACACCCAGGTCCTCGCCGACATCCGGGAAAAGTTCAACCAGCTCGACTCCGGCGCCGACGAATCCGCCGGGACCCTCACCTGGGCGCAGCTCCTCGACGAGTTCGAAACCGCGCAAGCCCCCACTGCCACCCCCGAAGGCATCACATCGCCGTGGCCCGACCTCGACGCGTTCACCGGTGGCCTGTTCGGCGGCCGCATGTACACGATCGGAGGGGCACCCGGAGACGGGAAATCCACCGTCGCCTTGAACCTCGCCATCCACGCCGCACGAGCCGGCAAGTCCGTCCTGGTGTTCTCCAAGGAGATGCCCACCGTCGACGTCACCGGCCGCCTCGTCGCAGGCGGAGCCGAAATCGACCTGCGCGTCATCAACGCCCGCAACCTCGACGACGACGACCGTGCCCGCTTCCGCCAGTTCCGGGCCCGCACCCGACACCTGAAGTTGCGTGTCAACGCCGACCAGGTGTCCATGACCCAGATCAAGCAGATCGCCCGCGGCGTCCACCACCGCACCGGCCTGGATTTGCTCGTCGTCGACTACCTGCAACTCATGACCGGCAACGAACGCGGCCGCAGCGCCGAGGAGGAGATCGCGAACATCTCCACCGGCCTCAAGCAGCTCGCCATGGAGCTGGACGTCGCCGTCGTCGTGCCCGCCCAGCTGAACCGGAACCACACGTCCCGCCCCGACCAGCGACCCACGAAAGCCGACCTGCGCGGCTCCGGTCGCATCGAGCAGGACTCCGACGTTGTGATCCTGCTGTGGCGGCCTCTCGTCGACGGCCAGCCGGACCGCTACCAGGTCGTGTTCATCATCGACAAGAACCGGCACGGCCCGAAGGGGGAGATCAAACTCCGCTGGAACGGCGGCTACGGGGTGATCTCATGAGACGCCCATCGATCAGTGGGGCAGCCGCCGCACTGCGAACCACCGACACGCGCTGGTCGTGGATCGAACCCACCAGCGAGGAGGACGACACCGCGGCGGTCATCGAGTTCATCGACGCCACCCATTACGGCACCTCGGACACCCCGGACAGGGCCGGGAAGTGGGGGGGGTGCGGCGGATGCGACGACGTGTGGCCATGCCCGACGTGGCTGGACACCCAGAACCTTGCGATCCAGTTCCTCGGCCGGGCAGCGGACCGCTACCTGGCCCGTATCCGGGAGGCGAAGTGAACATCCACGTCTTGTGCCACGAGTCCGGGGTCCTCGTCCCCCTCGTCGACGTCCTGCCGTGCCAGCGGTGCTGGTGGATGCCGCCCGACTGCACCTGCCGGCATCTCGAAGCCCGCTCGGTGGTGCGGGCGTGGCGCCCGGACGGGCAACGCGCGTCGACGGGGTGGGCCGCATGACTGCGCACCAAACCCCACAGACGGCCGCAGGAGCGCAAAATGTCGCACCCCCAGCCCGTCACACCAGAAACGGCTGCGAGGCCGTCAGTGGCCGCACCACAACCCAGGAAGGGGCATCTGTGACCGACCAGCCGACCCACATACCACCGCACGGCACCCTCGACCGCTACGACCACGGCTGCCGCTGCTCCCCCTGCAGCAAAGCCAACACCGCCGGCCGCACCACCAACCACATCGACACCCCCGGCGCCGTCCACGACCGCTGGCTGTACCGAGAAGGGTGCCGCTGCAACACCTGCAAAGCCGACCGGCGGGCCGAAAACCAGGAACGTGCCGTCGTGAAACACCAACGCCGCGCCGCCGAGCACGCCGCCGCCGGTGTCAAGATCCCGCGCTGCCTGTGCAGCTTCTGCTCTGCCGGCCGCAAGAGGCGAGCCCCGAAGGTCGCCGTGTTCGTACAGCCGACCGGGGTCGAAGCGACCGTGGTCGGGAAGTCGGTCATCTGCTGTGAGACCGAGGCGTTCGAGATCGAGGGTGCCGGGCATGACTGGGACTGCCCGACCCGGCTGCAGGAGGCATCATGACCACAGCAGCGCAGCGCGGGACGGCGAACCGCCGCAAAGGCCACACCGCTGAACGGGACGTCGCCAAGTACCTGCGGGCGGTCGGCTACCCGAACGCTGAACGGGCGGTCGTCACCGGGTTCGCCGCCGCGACCGGCGGCAGGTTGAAAGCCGACCCCGGCGACATTGCGGGGGTCCCGTTCATCGTGTCGGTGAAGGACTGCGCCACCGAACAGCTCGGGAAGTGGCTCGACGAGCTCGACGCCATGCAGCACCTCAACGGGCTCCCGGGCCTTGACCCCGGATAGTGGACACGGGGTGGATTACGCGGCGTCCGGAACGGTAGCTGCGAAGTCTGCCTCGTAGGTGTTCGGGGTCTGGTAGCGGCAGTAGGAGTGGCGGCGTCGGGTGTTGTAGCGGGTCAACCATCGGAACAGTTGCCGACGGCAGGTGGCCTGATCGGGCCAGAACGCGTTGTCCTGCAACACTTCCCGCTTCAGGGTGGCGTTGAACGACTCGGCGAGGGCGTTGTCGGCGCTGGACCCGACCGCACCCATCGACTGCTGGACGTCGAGTCGGTCGCAGAGGTTGGCGTAGGCGCGGCTGGTGTAGACCGAGCCGTGGTCGGAGTGGAAGATCGACCCGGCGAGGGAGCCGCGGTCCGCGGCCGCCGCTCGGAGGGCGTCTGCGACGAGGTCGGTGCGCATGTGGTCGGCGAGCGCCCACCCGGTCAGGCGCCGGGAGTGGCAGTCGATCACGGTGGCCAGGTAGAGGTTCCCGCCATCGGCCAGGGGTAGGTAGGTGATGTCGCCGACATAGACGATGTTCGGGGCGGGCGCGGTGAAGTCGCGCCCGAGCAGGTCGGGCACCGGGCTCTGGGCGGGCTCGGGGATGGTGGTGCGCACCCGGCGACGGCGGCGGTAACCCGCGATGCCGTGCTCGCGCATGACCCGGCCGATCCGCTTGTGGTTCACCCGCTGCGCCGGCTCGACGCCGTCGTTGATTTCGGCGGTGATCCGCGGCCGCCCGCAGGTGCGGTCTCCGTCGTGCACGGCGCGGATCCGCTCGGCCAAGGCGGTGTCCGCGGCAGTGCGCTTCGCGCGGGCGGGCGCGGCGGCGAGCCAGGCGTAGAACGAGGAACGTCGCACGTCGAGTAGTGCGCACAGCCGCTTCACCGTCCAGCCCCGGCGGGGGCTGGAGGTCGTGTCGGAGTGGTCGGCGACGAACTGGAAGCGGGTCACCAGTTCGTCGCCCCGGCGAAATACTTGGCCGCCTGGCGAAGGATCTCCCGCTCGGTCTCGAGTTTGGTCTTCTCCGCCCGCAGTGCCTTGTTCTCGGCTTCGAGGCGGGCCAGACGCTGCTCGGGCGTCTCATCCGCGACGGGCACGACACCGGCGTTCTGGCGTGGCGCACGCACCGAACGTGCGCTGCGGGTGCGGGTGCCGTCGGGGGCGGTGCGGGTCCCGGTCCCGAGGTTGTCCAGCCACAACGCCAGCGTGGCCCGCTCGACGCCCAGGTCGGCGGCGATGCCCTTCACCGTCGCCCCGGGCGTGGACTCGTACAGCTCGACGGCCTGCCGACGGAACTCGTCGGAGTAGTTCTTGCGGGCCATGGTCAGACATCATCTCGCTTCCCCCGACCGTGCGGGGATCAGCGTGTCCACGGAACGGGGTCAGGGCCCCCCTGACCCGCCCCGCCTGCTGGTCCACAAGCGACGCGGGAAGGCTGATCCGTCACGGTGGTGGTGCTGGATGAGTGTCGCCCAGTTCGCCCGGCTCACGGGCGGTGCGTCGAGCATGCAGGCGCCGGTGCGGATGGAGTTCGTCGCCGCCCTGATCCTGCTCGCCGACACCACCGTCGAGGTGGCGTCGTGACGTGCGCCTGGTGCGGAACCGAACTCACCGACCGCTCCCCCAGCACGGACTTCTGCGGCGAATCCCACGCCCTGTGGTGGCGGCAGCAGCACGCATCGAAGGAGACCCGCTGATGGACCCGGTGAATGGCCACCAGGCTGTCGATGCCCGCCTCGGGAACACATCTGCCGAGCTCCCCACAGACACGGTGCAGCGTGCGACCCGATTCGCGCGGCGCCGCTGTGACGTGCTCGGGTTCGGCGAGGCGGAGATTGGTGAGGTGTTGGGGATGTTGGGTCTTGACCGGTAACGCCTACCGGTCTACCTGCGACACTTTGCGTGTGAACACTTCCCGGTGTGTGATCGTATGGCGGTGCCCCACCTGCGGGTGGCGTGTCGAGGTGGAGGATCCCGTACACATGCCGATCGTCGCCGCGATGCATGAGCTGGCCCGCTGCTGGTGGGATGCGAAGGTGGCCCAGTGACTGACTTGGTGGAGTTCCTGACCGCACGCATCGACGAGGACGAACAGCTTGCTCGCACGGTGGAGCAGGCCGTCGGCGCCGAGCGCAAGGGCGAGCCGTACAGCGACGGCTCCGGCATCGCGGCCGGGGACGCGTTCCCGACCTACCCGTGGGGGATGGTCCCCGAGGAGCTTCCGTTCATGGCCGGCGCCGGTCACCCATCCCGCGTCCTGGCCGACGTCGCGGCGAAGCGGGCCATCCTCGCCGCGCACCCACCGGTCCGGTTCACCGACGCCACACTCGGGCTGCACGACGTTGAGGTGTGCTGGCGTTGCCACGTCCGACTCGACTACCCGGACGACTGGGACGAGCAGGGCGCCGAGGGCTGGACCTATCCGCTGGTGCAGGAGCGGTTCCCGTGCGGCACTGTCCGGGCGCTGGCCCTGCCGTACCGCTCGCACCCGGACTTCAACCCGGCATGGGAGGTCGCGTGACCGACCGAGGTGTTGCGATCGAGAAGCTCCTCCGGGCTGCCTCATGGGACGACGGCGGAGCGCCCGCTCTCGACTACCCCGACGCTGTCGACGCTCTCGCGGCACTCGGCGTCACCCGCGCTGAGGTCGACCAGATCATCGACGATGACGTGGTGATCGGAGGACTTGATGGTTGGCGGGACCTCGGTCTGCGCATGTATCCGCAGTGGAAGGTTGTCGATGCCTGAACCCCGCCCGGCCGGCCCGATCCTCGACGCGCTCGGTGTCACGTTCGACCTCGACGACCACGATCATGTCACCGACGCGTTGGTCATCGCGAAAACCGTGGACGCGTCCACTGGTGAGCATGGTGTGGTGATCGGGCAGACCGCGGTAACGGACTGGGTGACGCAGCTCGGGTTGTTGGCGGTGGCGCAGCGCCTCGTCGACGGCGCGGAGATCGGGGAGGGCGACTAGACGAAGCGGGGCCCGCCAGATGTCGCAGATCTGGCGGGCCCCATCCGCGAAGCCGGTCTTGTGACGGATCAGCAGCCCGCGATGGCCCCGCACCGTACGCGCCCCGGGAGTCAATCGTGAACACCACCCACCCCGACACGCCGGAAGACCGCCCCACCTGGGCGTGTGCCCTGCACCGGCCGCCCGCCGACGGCCAGGACTGGGTTCCCGCCGACCGCGGATACGCCACCTGCAGCAACTGTTTGGACCGGTTGCGGGCAGTGATGCGCGACATCGGCGACCGCTACCGCATGCTTGACCCCACCCCGCAAAAGGGCGCCACCGGCCGAGGAGCACCCGGGTTCGGGTCCCGTAGCCCCGCTTCCGATCACGTCATCGCCTTCACCGACCCGAGATCCAGTCAGACCGCGAAGGTGTGGGTCGACCGTGCCGGGCGGGCGTGCCGTGAGGACGAACGCCCCCCAGTGTCGATCCGCGGCGAGCTCGACATCTTGGCCTGGGATGCCGCCGACCGACTCGGTCTGGCCGGACCGCATCACCGCGCTGATGTGCACGACCTACTCCGACACTTGGACCAGCGTCTCGACCTGATCACCCGCGACCCTGATCTGGTTGTCGAGGTGGCGTTCAAGCTGCGAGCCCTGCAGGCCGCGCTCCGGCCGGTTACCGGCGACCCCCGACCGAAGTTCATCGGGTTATGCCCCGAACTCCTCCCCGAACCCGACGAGGCCGGGGTGCCGCTCGTCTGCTCCGCCCGCCTCTACGCCCCCATCAAAGACAGCTCCGTCAACTGCCGATCCTGCGGAGCGCACTGGCCACGCGAACGGTGGCTCGAACTCGGCCGCTCCCTCCAAGTCGCCCCCGCCGCATGAGACGCCCCCTCGTCACCGCCGAACTCGCCGCACTCCACCTGGCCACCACCTACGGGCTACAAGTGACACCGGCGACGATCCGGAAGTGGGCGGCCCGCGGCCACTTCCCATCCCACGGCGCCCGAGGTTCCCGACACTGCTACGACCTCGAAGAAGTGCAGCACTTCGCGGAACACCACCGGGTCGACACGCAGTTTGTTGCGCATTGATCACCTCATCTGTCACACTTTCCTGCAGGCGCCACACCTGTCTCTACGAGCTGGTCGTGGCGCCCGGTCGTGAAGTATCCCGGCCCACCCCGGGACGCTGACAGAAACCGCGTCGGCTGTCTCGGGGGAGTCCAGCCACGCCACCCTGCCAGCGAACACTCTTCATGGCCGGCGGCGGGACGGGTGCGCGAGCGTGCAGCCCCCAAGCGTGGGCGCCCCGGCACCCGTCCCCCGCCACCACACATCCGGGGGTGCTGACAGGTGGAGCATCGGCCCCGCGTCTACGCCGAACACCTCAACCACTCCCTGTTCCGCCGCCCAGGCTGGTACTGGCGGCTCCACTGCGACTGCGGCTTCACCTCCCCGTACGGGCTCCTCCTCACCTGGCCCGTCGCACTCAAGTTCGCCAACACCCACGCCTGGGCCGCACGCCGGTATGAGGCGCGGATAGACGCGCAGGTTGAGGCGTTCCGGCAGCAGCTCGACGCCCGGGGGTGAACAGTGGCCGTCCGGTTCGACAACGCCAACGACTGCCTCACCGCCACGTCGGGCCTCCCCAGCGGAACGGCCCTGACGGTGACCTGGTGGGCGTACGTCTCGGTCAATCGCGACACCTGGGGCACGATGGTGGCCGCCGACCGCAACGGGAACCCGGTGTCGTTCGACGCCTGCAACAACGGCCTGGCCACTCACCTGTACGCCAACACCGACACCCAGCTGTTCGCCGCGGGCACCCTCACCGTCACCGCTACCTCCGGGCTGCCCGTCGACCGCGTCAACATCACCGCCACCGGGAACCCCACGATCACCCCCGCCGGTGGCGTGGACGGCCAGATCCTGCGGATCAACGTCGCCGCCTCCGGCGCCGCCCGCACCGTGACCCTCGCGTCCGCGGTGCGCACCACCACCGGCATCACCACCCGCACCCTCGACGTCCCATCCGGCCAGGTCGCGATGGTCGCGCTCGAGTACTCGACCCTGATCAACGCCTGGTCACTGACAGCGACAGCCGTCACTGCCACCTAGCACAGGTGCTGCTGCGCAGCCTCCACCACTACCTGCGCCGAGAACACCCCCACGTGGTCCGGGTAGCGGGCCACCAGCCCCCACTGCCCCACCCCGTCACAGACCAGCCCGCCTGCCTCCACCAGCTCATCCTCGGTCCACCCGGCGTCGAGCGGGCCACCCACCAGCGGGGCGGGCAGGTCCCGCATCCGTTCCCCCCCAGCCAGCCAGCCAGCCTGCACCTGCTCCACGTACGCCTCACGCTGCCCGGCAGACGGCCCGGTCGCGGCCGTGCCCGCAACCCACAACCCGACGGTGGCCAGTGCCACCACCAGCACCAGGCCGCCCACCACAGCGGCCACCCGCCGTCGCGGTGCTGCACCACCGCCGGCGGGGTGGGTGCTGGGGTCCTGCCCTCGCGTGACGGTCATACCCACTCCTTCGCTCCACAGCCCCGGGGTGCTACACACCCGCCGGCCATCAGGTGGACCGGATGATCCCGCAGGAGGTGGCTGTGGCGCCACGTGCTACCGCCGCCGCCCGCGGGTACGGCCACCACCACCGCACCGCCACCGCCCGGCTCCTGGCCCACCTGGCCCGGTACCCGGGGCAGCTGTGCCCGTTCTGCGATCGGCCGATGTTCGCCGAGCCGCATCTGAATCCGGACGGCCGGAAGCCTCACGGTGACCATGGTGTGCCGCAGGCGTTGGGTGGGACGCAGACCTCGCGGCTCGCGCACGCGTCGTGCAACACGAGTGCGGGCGCGAAGCTGGGGAACAGGTTGCGTCGGCGTCGTCGTGAGCTGGATGCGTTGGGTCGTGGTCGAGCGTCGCGTGTGTGGTGACCAACAAGAACGATCTTGACATCGACGCGAACGATCACGATGTCAAGATCATACGCAAGAACGATCTTGACATCGATGATCTTCAACGCGATGCAGAGATCAACACGGTGATCCACAACTGATCAACAAGCGGCGACGCTCTGACCTGCACTAACGCAGCGTGAGGGTAGGGGGTCAGCATCATGACCTGCGGAAACGCCCCAAGACGCCGCAGTCCATCTTTTTTCTCCCCGAGAGCTGCGGGGGGAGTGCGTTTTGGCTGGTCAGAGGCGTGAGAAGCCCCCCTTTCAGCCTCTCGTGTCCGTTGTGGACGCGGTCGAGGGTGTGTTGAGCGAAGCTCCCGTCGTCCACCCCGGCCATCACGCTCTGTATGCGATCGCGATCGCGTTGGCGCAGAAGCTCGACGAAGGCGCCGGCATGGCCACCGCCGCGGTGGCAGCTGAACTGCGCGCAACGCTCGCTGACCTGCTGGTGACGGAGGAGAGCGACGACGATGCCGACGCCTGGCTCCGAGACCTGTCAACCCCGGTGGGCGACCCGACGACGCCCTGAGCGGGCCACGCTCGGACCGAAGGTCGCCGCGGTCGCCGAACAACTCGGGACTCCGTTGATGCCGTGGCAGAGGTTCGTCGCCGACACCGCCCTCGAAATCAACCCGGACACCGGCCGGCTCGCCTACCGCGAGATCGGTTTGACGGTGCCCCGCCAGTCCGGGAAGGCGCTGGATCTCGCCACGGAACTCCTCACCGAGAACCGGGGCTGGACCACGATGGCCGACGTCCGTGTCGGTGACCGGGTGTTCCACCCGGACGGCCACTCGGTCGCCGTCGAGTTCGTCAGCGACGTGATGCACGGCCACGACTGCTTCCGTGTGACCACCGTCGACAACCGGTCGGTGGTGGCCGATGCGGACCACCTGTGGACCGTCACCGACAAGCGGGCCGAACGTTGCCGCGGGTCTCGCGGGCCGGGCAGGACTCGTTGGTTCGAGACGCGCACGGCCACCACCCGGGAGCTTCTCGACTCCGGGCTGTCCCGGTACCCGGGGGGAACCCGCGAGACGTCGACGAACGGGAAGCGCTACGCGACTCGGGAGAACCGGTATGTGTTGCCGCGGCAGGCACCGGTGAAACTGCCGGACGCCGACCTTCCGGTCGACCCGTACCTGCTCGGGGTGTGGCTCGGTGACGGGGCGTCCACTTCGGCGCAGATCTCGTCCGGGGACGCCGACGTCGAGGAGATGTGCACGCTGCTGGAGTCCACCGGCGCGCGGATCGTCTCCCGGCGGCGGGACCGGACGTGCTGGACGGTTCGAGTCGGCGTCGGGACGCTCAAGCAGAGTGAGCTTGGTGCCCGGTTGCGGCAGCTCGGGGTGTGGGGAGACAAGCACGTCCCGGACCAGTACCTGACCGCCGCCGAGGCACAGCGGGAAGCCCTGATTCAGGGCCTCATGGACACTGACGGTTCCATCGGAACCAACGGGCACGCGGAGTTCTGCTCCACCAACCAGCGTCTCGCCGCCGCCGTTCTCTTCCTCGCTCGTTCCTTGGGTTGGCGGGCGGTGTCCAAGGAGTCCGCGGCCAGGATCGAGGGGCGTGAAGTCGGCCGTCGGTGGCGGGTGACGTTCACCCCCGTCGCCGACGACCCGTTCAACCCCTTCCGCCTGGTCCGGAAGTCGACGCGGCGGAAGCCGAGCGACGGGCGACGAGGCCGTGCCACGTTGTCGATCGAGTCCATCGTGCCGGTCGAGTCGCGACCGGTGCGCTGCATCAAGGTCGGTTCGCCGGACGGACTGTTCCTGGCCGGGCGCGACCTGGTCCCGACGCACAACACGACGCTCATCCTCGCGCTCGCGGTGCACCGAGCGCTCGGGTTCGACGGGCAGCGGCAGGTGATCGCCTACGGCGCGCAGACCCGCAACGACGCCCGCATCAAGTGGGAGGACGAGCACGTCCTCGCCCTCGAGCGGTCGAAGGTGTTCCGGAAGCTGTTCTCGGTGCGGAAGACCAACGGTAACGAGGCGATCCTGTGGCGGAACGGGTCGAAGCACGGGATCGTCGCGAACACCGAGAAGTCCGGTCACGGCGCGACGCTGGATCTGGGGTTCCTGGATGAGGCGTTCAGCCAGGTGGACAACCGGATGGAGCAGGCGTTCAAGCCTGCGATGATCACGCGTCCGCAGCCGCAGCTGTGGGTCGTCTCGACCGCCGGGAACGACTCGTCGGTCTACCTGAAGCAGAAGATGGCGGCCGGCCGCGCCGCGGTCGAGGGCGGCTCCGGGAAGGGGCTGGCCTACTTCGAGTGGTCGGCCCCGGAGGATGCGGACCCGTCGGATCCTGCGACGTGGCGGGCGTGCATGCCAGCTCTGGGGCACACGATCTCCGAGGAAGCGATCGCCGCGGACTTCTCGTCCATGGAGCTCATCGAGTTCCAGCGCGCCTATCTGAACCAGTGGCCGGACCGGAACGCCACGGACCCGGTGATCCAGCCGGGTGTGTGGGCGCATCTGGCGGACACCCGGTCGCAGGTGGTGGATCCGGTGGTGTTCGCGGTGGACGCGGCACCGGACCGTTCGTCGGCTGCTATCGCGATCGCCGGCCGCCGTACGGATGGTGTCGGGCATGTCGAGGTGGTGGACCGCCGGGATGGCACTGGCTGGCTGTTGGAGCGGGTGAAGGAGTTGCACGCCCGCTGGCGGCCCGCCGCGTGGGTTCTGGACCCGGCATCCGCCGCCGGGTCACTGCTGCCGGCGTTGCAGGACCTGCGGATCGAACCGGTGTTGGTGACCGGTCGTGAGATGGCGCAGGCGTGCGGCCAATTCTACGAGGACGTGGTGGAGCGTCACGCGTTCCGGCATCGGGACCAGCCGGAGTTGAACAAGGCCCTATATGGGGCGCAGAAGCGGCGTCTGTCGGATGCGTGGGCGTGGGATAAGCGCACGTCGGGCGCCGACATTTCCCCGCTGGTTGCGGCGACCCTCGCATGGCATGGGGTTGCGGTGAAGGGCACCCCGGTCCGGTCGGCTTATGACTCGCCGGACGCCGAACTGATGGTTGTGTGAGAGGAGGCGGGTGGTGGAGCTCGTCGTGTTGACCGCCGCTGTCCTGATCCTCCTTGTCGGGGTTGGTGTGCACGTGTTCGACCGTGTCTCCGCGGCCCGTCTCGGGGCGCGCCGCCGGGTGTTGGTGCAGATGAAGTCGGGTCGGGCGTTCACCGGGATTCAGTGGCGGCGCCGCAGTGGCCTTCTTGAGCTGCGCGGGGTGGAGATGTTGGAGCCCGGCAATCAGCCGCAGACGGTGGACGGCTCCGTGATCCTTGACCGCGTCGAGATCGAGTATGTGCAGGTGGCCGGCTGATGGCGTTCACGATCTCTGAGGGTCAGGTTGCGTCGTCGGCGTCGGGTCATGCGATCCCCCGCTCGGGGCATCTGCAGATCACCGACAACGATTTCCCGACGTATGCGCAGATGTGGAAGCGGCAGCCGCAGATCCGCACCGTGGTCGGGTTCCTGTCGCGGAACATCGCGCAGATGGGCATCCACGTGTTCAAGCGGGTGTCGGACCTGGACCGGGAGCGTGTCGCGGATCATCCGCTGTCGAAGCTGCTGGCGCGCCCGAACCCGTACACGACGACGTTCCGGCTGATCGAGGCTCTGGTCGCGGATATCGCGATCTATGACTGCGCGTTCTGGTTGAAGGTGCGTTCGGCGGACGGTTCGGATCCGGCGCTGCTGCGTCTGGATCCGGCGCAGGTCACCTTGGAGGGGAAGAACCCGTTCATGGTGGAGTCGTTCCGGTACGGGCGGCGCCGGTTCCAGCCTGAGGATGTCGTGCACTTCCACGGCTATTCGGCGATCGACAACCGGACGGGTACGAGCCCGTTGGAGTCGTTGCGGCAGATCCTCGCTGAGGATTTCCAGGCGTCGCTGTTCCGGTCGCAGCTGTGGCGCAACGGCGCCCGCCTGTCCGGGTATATCGAGCGTCCGGTGGGGGCGCCGGAGTGGTCTCGTGCGGGTAAGGAGGCGTTCCGGGCGGGCTGGCAGTCCCAGTACACCGGTGATGGTGCTCGTCCGGGTGGGACGCCGATCCTCGAGGACGGCATGAAGTATGTGCCGGCGGGGACGAGTCCGCGGGATGCGCAGTACATCGAGGCGCGGAAGCTGACCCGTGAAGAGGTCACGTCGGCGTATCACATCCCGTTGACGCTGGTCGGGCTCCTCGATAGCGCCACGTACACGAACATCTCCGAGCAACACAAGATCATGTACTCGGACACGTTGGGGCCGTGGCTGAACATGATCCAGCAGGAGCTGGCATTGCAGCTGATCCCCGACTTCGACACCTCGGGACACATCTACGCCGAGTTCAACCTCGCCGAGAAGCTCCGCGGATCGTTCCAGGAGCAGGCCGCGCAGCTGCAGACCGCTGTCGGTGCCCCGTACATGACCCGCAATGAGGCCCGGGCCCGCTTGAACCTGCCGCAGGTCGACGACGGCGCCGAACTCATCACCCCGCTGAACGTGCTCGTCGGCGGGCAGGCGTCACCGCGGGACTCCGCACCCGATCCGGCCGACCGAAACGACAACCCGGCGCCGGAGCCGACCCAGCTCCGCGCCGTCGAACGCTAGCCAACGCCAGGAAGGAAGTGGGTCCATGCAGGTCAAGACCTGCCCGATCACGGTCAAGACCGCAGGTACCCACGAGGGTGCCGAGGAAGGCATCGTCGAGGCGATCGTCGCCGCCTACAACGTCGACAGCGTTGGGGATCAGATCGTGCCTGGCGCGTTCGGGAAGTCCCTCGCCCGGCACAAGGCCGCCGGGAACAACCTTCCGTTTGTGTGGTCGCACCAGTCCGACGACCCCGACTCCTACATCGGTGAGGTCCTCGAAGCGGAGGAGCGCCCGGAGGGGCTGTGGGTGAAGGCGCGTCTCGACATGGACGAGCCGAAGGCCGCGAAGGTGTACCGGCTCCTCAAGGGCCGCCGGGTGTCGCAGTTCTCGTTCGCCTACACCGAGATCGACGCCCGACCTGCGGGGAAGAACTCCCCGGGTGCGTTGAAGGAGCTCCACGAGCTCGACATCCACGAGTGCGGGCCGACGATGGTCGGGGCGAACCCGGCGACCGCGCTGCTCGGGGTGAAGGCCACGAAGACCGAGCCGTGCCCCACCTGCGGGCATGCGACCGGGGAGAAGCACACCGCCACCCCCGAAGCCCCCACCGAACCTGCCGACAGTCCCGCCGAGGTCCCGTTCGAGGATCGGGTGCAGGAGCTGGTGAAGCAGGCCGTCCAAGACTTCCTCCGCGAATCCGCGGAGGCCGACACCACACCGGTGTCACCGACAGAGAGCGAAGCCGAAGAGGCCACGCCCGCTGAGCCCGCCAATCCCGTCGAGCCGCCTGCTGCAGAGCCGGTCGCCGCCGAGGATGTGCCCGCCAGTGAGGGAACCGCCGACGTTCGCCTGCTCACCGAGCTCGACCTGCTCGAGGTTGAGCTCGACATGCTGAACGACTGAGGAGTTTCCCTATGAGCACCACGACTGTGGATGCCGCCGAGGAGATGAAGGTTCATCTCAAGGCGGCCCGTGACATCTCCGAGGTGGCTGAGAAGGCCGGCCGGGATTTCACTGATGAGGAGCGCGGGCAGGTCAACGAGCTCGTCGCGAAGGCGAAGGCCGCGCAGGAGCGGGCGAAGCAGGCCAAGGGTGACGCCGCCGTTCGTGCCGCGATCGCCGACCTCGACGGTGTCGAGGTTCAGGAGAAGTCCGGTTCGTTCCGGACCCCGTCCGGTCTGATCGTCCCGCAGCGGGGCGGGAAGTCCCTGGGGCAGCTGTACGTGGAGGGCAACGAGTTCCAGGAGCTCATGCACTCCGCCCCGGGCGGTCACTTCCAGAAGAACCACCGCATCAACACCCGCCCGACCGGGTTCTCCAGCCTCACCCCGAACCGCGGTTCGAAGGCGCTGGTGACCGGTGTGTCGCAGACGTCGGCGGGTTCGCTGATCGAGCCGGACCAGCTGGGTCTGCGGGTTGGGCTGGAGCCGTTCCAGCGGCCCCTGACCCTGCGGGACCTGGTCACCTCCGGCACCACGTCGACGGACTCCATCGAGTACGTGCGGGTCACGTCGATCACGAACAACGCCGCCCCGGTCCCGGAGGCAACCGCCTCCACCCAGCAGCTCACCAACGCTGCGGGCGGTTACAAGCCGGAGTCGGCGCTGGCGACCGCGAAGGTCACCACCCCGGTCCGGACGATCGCGCACTGGATCCCGATCACCAAGCGGGCCCTGTCGGATGCCGCGCAGATGGTCACCCTCATCGATTCGTTCCTCGAGTACGGGCTTGAGGAGGAGCTCGAGGATCAGATGGTTGCCGGCGACGGCACCGGCGAGAACCTCGAGGGTCTCGCGAACGTGTCCGGTGTCCAGTCGCAGGCGTGGGACACCAACCGGCTCGTCACGACCCGGAAGGCGAAGACGAAGGTTCGGATCACCGGCCGTTCGCAGCCCAACGGGTACGTCATCAACCCGGCTGACCTCGAGGAGATCGAGCTTCTCCGCGAGGACACCGGTGCTGGCGCCGGTACGGGTGCGTTCTTCTTCGGTGGCCCGGCCGCCGCGGGTCAGGCGCCGACCCTGTGGGGTCTGCCGGTCGTGGAGTCCGAGGCTGTTCCGGCTGGTACCGCATATGTCGGTGACTGGCGGAAGGCCATTCTCTGGGATCGCGAGCAGTCGTCCATCACGACTACGGACAGTCACGACAACTTCTTCGTGAGGAACCTCGTCGTGATCCTCGCGGAGATGCGGGCCGCGTTCGGCGTCATCCAGCCGTCCGCGTTCGTGGAGATCGACCTCTCCGGTGAGCCGGAGGCGGGCGGTGGCGGCGGGGGCTGACCCGCCGCCTCACTGATCGTCGGTGAGGGCCCGTCAGCGGCGTGCCCGGACCTGCCTGCCGTGCCCTCACCGACACCCCTCTCCGCAATTCCCACCCCATGGAAGGAGCCTGTGATGGCTCTGCACCTGTACGAGGTCGGTGTTCGCCGACACACGACCGTGATGAAGCTGTCCGACGAGGACGCGAAGGCTTTCGCCGAGCGTGACGGTCTCGAGGTGAAGAAGCTCGGCGCCGCGAAGCCTGCGGCCCGTGTGGATGTCCCGGCGCCGTCGTATGCGGTTGACGAGGACGGGGGCGAGCTCCCGAAGGACGATGGGGGTGTTCGTCGCCGTGGCCGTCAGCCGCGGAACAAGCAGGCCTAGCTGATGCCGCTGATCACCCTGGATCAGGTGTATGCGCACCTGAACATGGATCAGCCCGACCCGAACGATGTTCCGGAGCTGCAGAGGTTCATCGACGCTGCTGTTGACGCCATCGAGGGGTTCACCCGGCTCACGGTGGACCCGCAGAACATGGTCGAAGTGGTGACGGTGCCCCCTTCGGGGGTGGTGGTGCTGCGGAACCGGCCGGTCATGTCGATCGCTGACTTGCAGGCGGTTGACGGGTCGAACACGCAGTGGAACCCGTCCGATGCGGTCATCGACCCTGACACCGGGATCGTGCGGCTCGCCCCTGTCGGGGTGTCGGGGGATGTGCGGATCACCTATGTCGCGGGCATCGGTGATCCGCCGGCGTCGTTCCGTGTCGCCGGCCTGATCATTGTCGCTCACCTGTGGCAGACGCAGCGGATTCCGCTGTCAGGTCGCAGAGCGTTCGGTGGTGGCGCCGATAACGGCACCCTCGAGTCCGGGGCCGGGTGGGCGATCCCCCGTGCCGCATCCGATCTGCTGCCCGCGGCAGCACCGCTGATGCCATGAGCATGCACGCGCCGGACATCATCGAAGCGCTCCACAGCCTGGTGCAGGCCGAGTTCAGCCCCGACGGTGTGCAGGTCGTGGATGGCCCGCCGTCGGATGACATTGACGCCGCCAACGCGATCGGGCTGGCGGTGAATGCGGAGGGCGGCGAGATCGCGCCTGCGCAGTCGTCGTCACAGTTCGGTCTCGGCTCCTATCGGGGCGAGCTGGATTTGGCGTGCCTGTTGCAGTCGTCGTCCGGGTCGGACGACTTCCCCAGGTTGCGTCGGCAGGCGTATGCGCTGCTGCGCCGGTTCCCGCCGGTGCTCGCCGAGCTCACGCAGCGCCCCGACGTGGTGGACGCCCGGATCCCGAACCACACCTACACCCCGATCCGGGACAACCAGGCGTTCACGGCGCTCATCCAGTTCGTCGTGCGCATCGACACCTACGAGAAGGAGTAGCCGCCGTGACCGATCACGTGATGGCGAAGAACCCGGCGAACGGTCACGTGGTCCGTATGTCGCCGGCGAAGTTCCGAATCATGCAGCGGTCCGGGTGGACCGAAGCACAGTCCACCCCGCCGTCCCGGTCGGGGTCGAAGGCCGCCACCGGTGGTCTGGTCGAGGTTGAGAAGGAGAACGGCTGATGCCAGCCCCGGAGATCTCCGCGATCACGCTGTACACGTCGCGGGGTAAGTCGAAGTACTACTGGGTGGAGACCATCGCGGACTACCACGCCCCGACCCGCACGGAGATCGATGCAGGGGTGGATCTGTCCCCGATCGTCGCCGACCACGATGGGTGGACGGTGCAGTCCGGGCAGATCGAGGCCCCGAACCTGAAGACCCGATGGACGAACACGATCCCGGGTGAGAAGTCCGCGGATGACTCGTCGCTGACCTGCTACATGTCGGAGGACGGCGACGACGCCCGCGATCTGATGGAGCAGGACACGGCCGGGTTCGTTCTCCGGTTCCCGGGTGGGGATGTGGCGGGCAACCGGTACGACGTGTTCCCGGTGATCGTGTCGGCGCAGTCGAAGAACCTCAGCGTGGACGGGTCGGACCCGGACACGATGGAGTTCCAGTTCGCGATCACTGAGGAGCCGGCGGAGAACCTGACCGTTCCGGCGCACGCCGGCCCGTGAGTGTCAGGGACCGGTTCCGGGCCCGGTCCCTGCCTTCGCAGACGGTCACATTCCCGGAGGATCCGGCCGCCTACAGCGTCGCTGTGGATGCGGTCGCGGAGTGTGAAGTGGAGCTGGTGGAGGCACGCCGCAGGGGCGCGGACACACGCGAGGTGGAGCAGCGGCTCGCTGCCGCCCGCACCACCCTCGACTCGCTGGAGTCGTTCAAGTTTGAGGTGCGGGCTTTACC
Organism: Pseudonocardia autotrophica; assembly: GCF_003945385.1. NCBI lineage: Bacteria > Bacillati > Actinomycetota > Actinomycetes > Pseudonocardiales > Pseudonocardiaceae > Pseudonocardia > Pseudonocardia autotrophica. The sequence goes on along the minus strand of NZ_AP018920.1, from coordinate 2,904,415 downwards.
GCCCGCCGACTGGGAAGCGCTCGTCGCGCAACACCCCGCCGCGAAGGACGCCGATCACGGCTGGGACTTCGACCCGCCCACCTTCTGGCCGGCGCTACTCGAGGCATCCGTCATCGACCTGGATGCAGGCCCTGACGATCCGCCGATGACCGCGCAGGACTGGGCCGACATGTTCGCCCAGGGAGAAGTCAACTTGGCGGAGAAGAACGCCCTGCTGAACACCGCGCTCGGGTTGAACACCCGCTCGTTGGGTGTGCAGGTGGGAAAAGGCTCCGCACAGACGCCCTCCTAGCCCTCGAGATGGACGTCTGCGAGATCTACCAAGTCCCGCACAGCCAGTTCCTGTCGTGGGATCCCGATGACCGCGACAAGGCGGTCATGCATCAGGTGCGGAAACAGGAGCGGTGCCCGTCGTGCGGCACCCACCCTGATGACTGGGATCCCGAAGTCGGCGGCTCAGTGGATGCCTACACGGCGAAGCGGGTGCATTGCCGGGGCTGCCAGGAAACCGAGAAGGCCAATGAGGCCCTCGAGAAGGCACGGCAGGCCAAGGAGAACCGGCCCCGCCGGGGGACGTCGATCAGGTTGGAACGGAACCCGGAGGCGTGAGCGGTGGCGACGATCGCATGGCTGAAGGTGCACAACCAGGACGTGTTCCGACGTCTCGTACGCGCGTTGCGGGACGCGGGGAACGGGGATTTGCGCCGGGACCTGGTGCGGGAGATCCGCGCTGAGGGCCAGCCCGCCTTGGCGGCCACGAAAGCCGCGTGGGCGACCGTCGATGTCACCTCGTCGCGAGGTGGCGGAACGAAGTCGACTGGACTGCGGGGCCGGATCGCCGGCGCCACGAAGATCCAGGTGCAGCAGAACGGTATCCGGGTGCACGTGAACCCGCGCCAGGTGGATGCCCGCTACGGGCGCACCTTGACGTTCGGGATGAACAACATGGGCACCTGGAAACACCCGGTGTTCGGGAACCGGAACCACTGGGAGAAGCAGTGGGGCCAGGAAGTTTTCTACAAGACCCTCGAACGGTACGAGCCGCGGTGGCGGCGCGGTATCGAACGAGCCATGGACCGAACCGCACGAAAGCTAGGGATGTAGATGACCAGTCCGGGCGCAAACACTCTGTCCTTCCTCCTCGGCGGCCCCGGGTCGACCGAGAAGTCTCGTTTCGACTTCGACCAGTCACCGGCGCTACTCACCGGTGAGGAAACGCAGATCATCCGTGAGCTCACCGGGGCGTCGGCGACGGCGTGGCTGTCCCGCATCGCCGGTTGGGCGAACCTGGACGACATCACCAAACTCAACGAGGTCGACCTCGAGGTTATGGCGTTCCTGGTGCGGAAGCGCGAGAACCCGATGCTGGAGTGGCAGCACTTCCGTCGCACGATCGCGTTCCTGACCGTCGAGCTCGTCGACACCCCCGTAAAGAAGCCTGCCAGCAAGTAGGCAGCACTGCGCTCCTCCCCCGGCGGGCGCTACCCGCACAACGACTTCAAGCGCGCCGGTTGGCGGTGGAGGGGTGACTCGTGGCTCGTGAGCTCCGGTTCGACGTATCGGCCCTGGACCGGGCCTCGCAGGTGTTCGCCCGTATGGGCCGCGCCGTCGAACGGTTCGAGCGGCGCCTCGACGACCTCGACGGGAAAACCGTCGATGTTCACGTCGATGTCGACACCGCCCAGGCCGAACGGAAGGTTGGATCGTTCGCCCGGGAGACCCGGGCGCGGCTCGAGGCGGCGTTGCGGAACCTGCCCGAGTTGGAGATCGACGCCGACTCCGACCCTGCTGAGCGGGCCATCGCCAATGTGCGGCGCAGGTTGGCGGAGCTGTCGGACAAGACGGTCGGGATCGATATCGGTGCGGCGGAGGCGCTCGCGGAGACGCGGGAGTTGCAGCGGCAGCTCGATCAGATCGGTCGATCGTCTCCGAACGTGCAGGTCCGTGCGGATGCGGCCCGCGCTGCGGCGCAGTTGGCGGCCATCAACGAGCTGGTCGATCGGGTCGACGGCCGTCGTGCCCGGATCCGTGTCGATGTTGATCGCGGCCTGGATGAGGCTGTGCTGCGGATGGCGCAGCTGGGTCGCACGATGGGTACGGTCCTGCCGTTCGCCGCCGCGTCGGCTGCTCCGCCGGTCGCATCGTTGGGTGCGTCGGTGGTGGCGCTGTCGCAGGCCATGTATCTGATCCCCGCTGCTGGTCTGGCGGTGGGTGCGGGTATCGCGACCGTCGTGATCGGCATGAACGGGTTCTCCGACGCCCTGAAGGTTCGTGACGATGCGAAGAAGTTCGCGGAGGCGTTGAAGGAGCTCGCCCCGGCCGCGCGGTCGGCGGCGATCACGATCCGCGATCTGGGTTCGGGCTGGTCGGAAGTCCAGAACAGCGTCCAGCAGAACTTGTTCTCGAACCTGGCTGCGGACCTGCAGGTCATGTCGGGTCGCTACTTCCCGATCTTGAATGCCGGCTTGTCGGGGATCGCGACGCAGATGTCGGCGGCCCGCTCCGAGTGGGTGCGGTTCATGTCGTCGGTGGAGGCGACGAACAGCATCGGGCTGATCTTCGACAACATCACGCGGGCGACGATGCCGCTCGGTGGGATCCTGTCGAACCTCACCGACATGTTCGTCAACATCGGGAAGGTTGGCTCTGACTTCCTCCCCGGGTTGGCGAACGGGTTGCAGCGCGCTACCGGTAGGTGGCGGGACTTCATGGCGGAGGCCGCGAACTCCGGCCAGCTCGCCGAATGGATCCAGGAGGGCATCGACACGATCGCCCAACTCGGCCGGATCGTCGGCGATGTCGGATCGACTTTGAACGCGGTGTTCACCGCCGCAGAGACTGCCGGTGCGGACTTCCTGGGCACGCTGGAGCGTGGCACGTCGGCGATGAAGGAGTGGGCGCAGTCCGCGGACGGCACCGACACCCTCGTCAAGTTCTTCACCGATGTCCGCGGCGCCGTTGACGCGCTTCTGCCCGGCCTGCTGGAGCTCGGTGACGCACTCCTGGACGTGATCACCGCCTTGAACGATGCAGGCGCGTTCACGGCTGTCGCGTCGGCACTGTCAGCTCTCGCTGACTCTGCCGCGCCGGTGCTGCGGATCCTCGGTGACCTTGCTGCGGCGGTGTTGCCGCCGTTGGCGGCGATCATCGAGTCTCTTGCGCCGCTTCTGGGCCCGCTGATCGCGGGGATGCTGGCGTTGACCGGTGCAGGCCGTCTGATGGCGGCCGCGATGCACCTTCCCGCTAGTGCGATCAAGTCGTGGCGGGCGTTCCAAACGCTCGGGCAGGCGCTGCGCACCACGAACAAGGGAGCGCAGGACACGTCGGGCGAGATGAACACCCTTGGCGCTCGAGTCGGAGCTCTTAGGGGGCGCATCGGAGGCGCGATCGGCGCGATGCGGCAGTTCTCCGACGAGGCCCGCCTGCAGCGCGCTCTGGCCGCGTCGGCGGGGCAGCAGATCGGCCGGCTCGGCGCCGTATGGGCGGCTTTGGAGACCAGCCAGATCGGGGCGGCGCAGACGGCGTTGGCGTTGCGGCAGTCGTATGTACAGGCGTCAACGGCGGTGCGGAACTTCGCGAACCAGGCCGGTGCCGCGGCGCAGCGGGCTACGGCCGCCTTGGGCGCCGGGCTGGCGGCCGGTGTGTCGCGGGGCGTCGAGTCGATCATCCGGATCCCGTCTGCCGTCGCTGGTGCGGCCCGGGCGCTGAACTCGGGGCTCGGCTATGCCGCGATCTATGCACGCGAGTCGATGATCCAGCTGGGGCAGAGGATCGCGCACACCGCGGGTGTGCTCCGCACCGGTATTGGTGTTGCGGCGATCAACGCTGCGGATGCGATCCGTCGCCTCCCGGCTGCGGTGTCGTCCGCGGCGGCGACGCTGCGCACTGGGCTCGGTGTGGCGGCGATCAACGCGGCTGAGGCGATCCGTCGGATTCCCGCTGCGGTGTCGTCCGCGGCGGCGACGCTGCGGACCGGTATCGGTGTGGCGGCGATCAACGCGGCGGACGGTTTGCGCCGTTTCGGTGCCGCAGCGGTCAATGCTGGGCAGGTCGCTGCTGCGGGGCTGCGGTCCGGTGCTGCTGCGGCGGTGTCGGCGGTCCGGCAGATCCCGGCCGCGACGGTCGCTGCGGGTGCCGCGATCGGCCGCGGGATTCAGACAGGCGTGACCACTGCGGTAGGAGCGCTCCGGGCGCTCCCAGGGCAGGTCGCTGGCGCCATTTCCAGCGCCTCCGCTGCGGTCATGTCTGGCATCCGGGGCATGGGGACCGCGGTTGCCACCGGACTGAGGGCCATCCCCACAGCGGTACAGGGGGCGTTCTCGGGAATCGGGTCGGCCGTCTCCGGCGCGATAGGACACTTCGGTCGGTTCGCCGGGGCGGTGGCAGGCTTGGGTGCATCGGTGGGCTCAGGGCTGTCCCGGGCGCTGATCGGGACCAGGGTCGAGATGGACGGGTTCGTGACTCGTGCCGGTGGTCTGGTGTCGTTCCTCGGCGGCCCGTGGGGTGTTGCGCTGGCTGCTGCTGGGGTTGCGTTGGCGGCGTTCGGGGCGCACCAGGCGAACGCCGCCGCAGAAGCGGCCGCGCACCGGGCAGAGCTCGATGCGCTCGCCGGGACCCTCGACCAGTACTCGGGTGCGATTACGCAGGCCACGATCAACGAGAAGGCGAACCAGCTAGCGAAGGACGGCACCCTCGACACGGCCCGCCAGTTGGGGATCTCCACCCAGGATTTGACGCGCGCCCACCTCGGCGAAGCTGGAGCGTTGGAGCGCGTGCAGGGGCAGCTGGCGAACCATGCGGCCGGCCTGATCTCGCAGTCGTCGGCGTATGACCAGGTCGCACCCCGCCTGGCCGCCTACGGGGTGTCTCTCGACGACATCGCTGCGGCGTCGATCGGGAACGAAGCGGCGATGCGGAAGGTGCAGGACGCGGTCGGGCAGGTCGCCCGGCAGGCCGAAGATGGTGGCGCCGCGTTCGGGAACCTTGTTGACGAGATGTTCGGTGCCGCCGGTGAGGCCGCCCGTCTCGGCGAGGAACTGGGGATCTCGAACGGCGAGCTCGCGAAGATCCAGGATCAGACCCGGTTGGCGGCTCAGGCGTCGAACGAGTTCGCGTCGACCTTGGATGCGATCGGGTCTGGGCTGGCGGCGTTGGGTGAGGGTGCCCCGATGACCGAGCAGCTCGCGAACGGCCTGCGGTCGGTCGCCGAGTCGGCGGCGGAGACAGCGCAGCGTGCCGGTGAAGCTGAGGGCGCCCTGATGGGTGTCGATGCGGGTGCGATCGCGGCCCGGAACTCGATGCAGGGTTCGCGGGATGCGTTCATCGCTGCCGCTGAGGGCGCCGGCATGTCGGCGGAGCAGGCCGGGGCGTTGGCGAACCAGATCGGGTTGATCCCTGCTGCGGCGGAGACGAACTTCCGCACGAACGCGCAGGGTGTCGCCGCGGAGATGAACACCCTCGCAGCGCAGATTCGTGAGGTTCCAGAAGGCAAGGACGTCATCGTTCAGGCGTTGACCCAGGAGGCGCAGGCGAACCTGACGCAGATGGGATTCCAGATCGAGCGTCTGCCTGATGGCACCTTCAAAATCACGGAGAACACCGCGGAAGCTAGGGCGAACCTGGACTCGTTTGTGGCCTTCCAGAACAACCGCACCGCGACCATGAAGTTCGATGCCGATACCGCCGGTGCGAACGGGAAGATCACGGCAACGGTCACACTCGCGGATGGCCAGACCGCGGAGATGACCTACAACGCGAACACGGTCGCCGCAGACGGCAAGGTCAAAGCCACGGTCACGATGGCTGATGGCCAGACCGCGGAGATGATCTACGACGCGAACGCTCTGGCAGCTCACGGCAAGGTCGACGCGACTGTCACCTACGGCAACGGCCAGACCTCGACGATTACGCTCGATTCCGACTCGGCCCCGGCGGTAGGGGAGATCACTCGGACCGTGACGTTCGGGGACGGCCAGACCGCGGAGATGACCTACACGGCGGACTCGGCATCAGCGAACGGCACGGTCACTTCGACGGTGACGTTCGCCAACGGCCAGACCGCGGAGATGACGTTCAACGCGAATTCTGCGAATGCCGACGGGACTATTAACGCCACAGTCAACTACGGCAACGGCCAAACCTCGACGATGACTCTCAACGCGAGAGATCTCGCAACCCCCGTCATCAACGCCATCCCCAAGCGCTCCACGCACGTCGTCGACATCATCACCCGCGGCAACGTCGCGCTCGCCCGGGCCCGCGCCGACGGCGGCTACGCCACACCAGCTGCCTACGCCGCCGGTGGATACCGGCCGCGGCGCATGTCCGCCAGCCGCGCCGAGATCGTCCCTCCGCGCCAGCCCCGCCTGATCGGCGACCGGATGCGCGGAGACGAAGCATTCATCCCCATCAACCAGTCGCCCCGCAGCCAGTCCATCCTCGCCACCACAGCAGGGGCCATGGGCTACGGAATCCACCGACGGGCCTTGACCCCGGATAGTGGACACGGGGTGGATTACGCGGCGTCCGGAACGGTAGCTGCGAAGTCTGCCTCGTAGGTGTTCGGGGTCTGGTAGCGGCAGTAGGAGTGGCGGCGTCGGGTGTTGTAGCGGGTCAACCATCGGAACAGTTGCCGACGGCAGGTGGCCTGATCGGGCCAGAACGCGTTGTCCTGCAACACTTCCCGCTTCAGGGTGGCGTTGAACGACTCGGCGAGGGCGTTGTCGGCGCTGGACCCGACCGCACCCATCGACTGCTGGACGTCGAGTCGGTCGCAGAGGTTGGCGTAGGCGCGGCTGGTGTAGACCGAGCCGTGGTCGGAGTGGAAGATCGACCCGGCGAGGGAGCCGCGGTCCGCGGCCGCCGCTCGGAGGGCGTCTGCGACGAGGTCGGTGCGCATGTGGTCGGCGAGCGCCCACCCGGTCAGGCGCCGGGAGTGGCAGTCGATCACGGTGGCCAGGTAGAGGTTCCCGCCATCGGCCAGGGGTAGGTAGGTGATGTCGCCGACATAGACGATGTTCGGGGCGGGCGCGGTGAAGTCGCGCCCGAGCAGGTCGGGCACCGGGCTCTGGGCGGGCTCGGGGATGGTGGTGCGCACCCGGCGACGGCGGCGGTAACCCGCGATGCCGTGCTCGCGCATGACCCGGCCGATCCGCTTGTGGTTCACCCGCTGCGCCGGCTCGACGCCGTCGTTGATTTCGGCGGTGATCCGCGGCCGCCCGCAGGTGCGGTCTCCGTCGTGCACGGCGCGGATCCGCTCGGCCAAGGCGGTGTCCGCGGCAGTGCGCTTCGCGCGGGCGGGCGCGGCGGCGAGCCAGGCGTAGAACGAGGAACGTCGCACGTCGAGTAGTGCGCACAGCCGCTTCACCGTCCAGCCCCGGCGGGGGCTGGAGGTCGTGTCGGAGTGGTCGGCGACGAACTGGAAGCGGGTCACCAGTTCGTCGCCCCGGCGAAATACTTGGCCGCCTGGCGAAGGATCTCCCGCTCGGTCTCGAGTTTGGTCTTCTCCGCCCGCAGTGCCTTGTTCTCGGCTTCGAGGCGGGCCAGACGCTGCTCGGGCGTCTCATCCGCGACGGGCACGACACCGGCGTTCTGGCGTGGCGCACGCACCGAACGTGCGCTGCGGGTGCGGGTGCCGTCGGGGGCGGTGCGGGTCCCGGTCCCGAGGTTGTCCAGCCACAACGCCAGCGTGGCCCGCTCGACGCCCAGGTCGGCGGCGATGCCCTTCACCGTCGCCCCGGGCGTGGACTCGTACAGCTCGACGGCCTGCCGACGGAACTCGTCGGAGTAGTTCTTGCGGGCCATGGTCAGACATCATCTCGCTTCCCCCGACCGTGCGGGGATCAGCGTGTCCACGGAACGGGGTCAGGGCCCGACTCACCACCAACCCCAGCGCCCTCGCCGCCGGCATCCACGACCAACTCACCCAGACGAAGGCAGCGGCAGCTGTGCAGGCACGGGCCACATCACCATCGATCACCATCCGAGGCGGAGACAACGGCACGAACACTGCGTTGCTCACCGAGGTGCGGGCACTGCGCGATGCGCTCGCAACACGAGGCGTCGAGATCACGCAGAACTTTGCGGTCGCTGAGCTCGGACGAGCAGCCGAAGCAGTCGCGATGGCCAACAGGCGAGCAGCAGCGTTGGGTCTGTTCTCTGGCGGGAGGAGCGTCAAGTGAGCAGCCACCAGCTTGCGGCGAACGGCCATGACCTGATGCCCACCACCGGATGGTGCTGGCTGGAGGATTTCTCCAGCCTCGCCGTCGGGCCGGGGATCCGCGGCTCCAACGTCACCGTCCCCCGTCTCCACGGCGACATCCGCACCGCGAACAAGCGGTACACAGCGACGGAGCTGGTGCTGCCGTTCTGGGTGAAAGGCATCGACCCGGCCACCGGTGCGATGGTCGCGGATTCGGAGCGGCAACTCAGCTTGAACATCGACCGATTGAAGCGGATCTTCGCCGGGGCGAATGTGCAGCTCGTCCACTCCTGGGACGACGAAGGCTCCCGCATCCTCAACGTCGAACTCGCCGCGGAACCCCCCACCGTCATATGGCACCGGTCCGCACCGGCGGCGGCCACGCTCGCTGTCCCTCTCGTCGCCCCCGAACCGTTCTGGGCTGACGAAGAGCAGTACACCCAGGAACTCGTCGGGCCGTCGGGGACATCGGTGGAGCTCACCGAGTTCGCGGACGCGACCGCACCCATGACTGATCTCCTGGTGACGTTCCTGGGGCCGATCTCGAATCCGCTGCTCGTCCACGGCGACCGCACCGTGCAGTGGCACGGCGTCATCCCCGCCGGCCGTCAGCTCGTGCTCAACACGACCACGTTCCAGGCGTCGGCCGGGACCGGAACCCCGTGGTCCCCGGATCTGCGGCAGGTCGAGTGGGCGGGCGGCCCGAACTGGTTCGAGCTGGACCCGACCCGCACCCCGTTCGAGGTGGAGTTGTCGCACACCGGTGGCGGTGCGGCGGCGGCGCGGATCACCGCGGCCCGTAAGTACTTCAACCCGTAGAGGGAGTAGTTCTGTGAACGTTGAGCGCGCCACTGTCGTTGACACTGTGGCCATTCAGAGGTCCACCCGCATGTCGAAGTCTGAGGCGATCGACCTGGCCCGCCAGTGCGGCGCGATCGTCCTCGAAGGCCGGGCCCGCATCGAGAAGTTCCACGCCGACGACGACCTGACTCGGGCAACTCCGTACGAGGTGGTGGATACGGAGCCGAATCTGCTGCTGACTGCGGGTGCGAACCTGATGTGGACGCTGCTGTCGGGTGGGTCGGGGACCGTGTATAACGCGTCGAACGCCCGCATCGCTGTCGGGTCCGGCACGACCGCTGCCGCTGCCTCCGACACCACGCTGCAGACCCAGCACACCGGTGGCCGCCAGCAGGTCACCGGCGCACCCGTGATCGCGACAAACACCATCACCTACCAAGCATCGTTCGGCACCTCTGTCGCGAACGGTGAATGGCGGGAAATCGGACTGGTCAACCACGCCTCCGCCGGTGTCCTGTTCAACCGGCTCGTCACCAACATGGGCACGAAGACGAACCAGGCGACCTGGATCGCGTCGCTCACACTCTCGGCCGGCTAGCACCCCGTCCGAGGTCGGACAACTCCACAGCACAACCCGGGTAGGGAGTATCGCCAGTGCCGATCACGATCGTCGGTGCCACCTCCGCAGCAGTGGACGTCCAGCCCACCATCACCGTCAACGTGCCGACAGGGCTGGCAGCCGGCGACGTCCTGCTCGGGGTGCAGCACTACTCCTACAGCGGCAGCACCAACCACTCCGCCGCCACCGGGTTCACTCAGGCTGCGGTCGACGTGTCCCAGCCTGCGGACGCGACCGCCCCTCGGATCGTGGTGTACACCCGCGTTGTCACCAACCCGGGTGCTGAGCCGGCGAGTTACACGTTCGGGGCGTCGACGAACGCGAACAACGTTCTGTTCCTGATCGCCGTCCGCGGGGTGGACACCACAAGCATCTTTGCGGACTCGTTCGCCGCGCAGGGAACACCCAACGCCACCAGCCACACGCTGCCCACGCGGACGTTGACGACGAACAACTGCCTCTTCGTGGGCGTGTTCACGTCGCAGTACTACAACACGTCGCAGAACACGGCCTGGACTGCGCCCGCTCTGATGTCGGCGGTCATCCAACGCTCCGCGATTTTCAACAACGGGCTCGTCGCCGCGGAAACCCGCAATACTGGTGCGACCGGTACTCGCGTTGCGACCGTGTCGAACTCCGGTTCTGCCGGCAAGGTTGCGTCGTTCGCGCTCCGCGAAGCAGTCGCCACCGACATCCCGGTACCGGTGTCGGATGGGCTCACCGTCACCGAGGCCGCATCCCAGCAGGTCACTGTCCAGGCGGCGGACACGACCACGATCTCCGAGTCGGTGGCGGTGGGGATCCCCATCGACCGCGACGACACGCTCACGGTCACTGAGGCTGCGTTCGCGGACGCTGACACGGCCCCGCAGGAAACGACCACCACCACCGAGCTGGTGGCGTTCGACGCCTCCCTGGGCGTGTCGGACAGTGGCACCGTTACTGAGTCCCCGCACGTCGAGGCGTCGTTCACCGTCGCCGACGTCCCGTTCGGTGTCGCCGATGACGTCACGATCATCAACGTCGCCGCCGATGCCGCCGCCGTCGACGAAACCCTGCACATCGACGCGCAGCTCGTAGTCGGGGACTCGTGGACCTTGTCCGAAGGCGCGGTCGTCCAGGAACGCTACGGCGATCTCCTCGCCTCCATCTGGGCGGTCAACCCGGGCACCGGTGCGCTCCACGCCCTCCCCGACTTCACTGAGCTGAACCTCGCCCCGACTAGGAACGGGCCCGGCACGATCGGGCTCACCTACCCGAAGGCTGGTGTCAACGCGCACCTGCTCGCTGCTGCGGTCGCCGCGGACCGTGACCTTGAGGTCGAGATTTGGACGACCGGGTCACCGTTGGGTGCGCGGCGCGGCTACCTGCAGGAAGCCGCCGGTGATGATGTCGCCGAAGAGGATGAGCTGTGGCAGTTCGCCGGCGGTTTCGCTGAGCTGCGTATGGCTGAGGCGCGGGTGTGGCCGCAGCCGTTGGTCGGTGAGATCAGCCTCGGCGACAACGTGTCTGTCAAGCAGACTGACGTCACCGGCCCGCAGTGGACGCGACTGGTGGGGCCGCTCGGGTTCGTTCCCACCGAGGGCGGCGAGGACGGCCCGACCCTGTCGGTGCCGCAGAAGGTGCTGGACGCGGTCAAGGCGAACGCCGCCGACATCCCCGTCCTGGCTGACCCGAAGCGGGAACTCGTCCTGGCCGCCGCGTCCCCCGGTGACGCGATGCATCTGTTGCTGGCGCAGGCCAGGTCGCGGGGCGCGCTCACCGATATCACGACGAGCTTCACCGGCACCCACGACTCCAGCGGGGTGGCGTGGACGCAGCAGGTGTCGGCGCGGGTGTCGCCGGGCGCCACCTACGAGTCCGTCCTGAACATGCTCGCCTCGTTGGGCCGGGTGGAGTGGTCTGTCACCTGGACCGGGACGCAGCAGTGCCTGAACCTGTATCGGGCCGAAGGCCGCGGCGTGGACCGCACCGTCGGGCTACGGCCGGTGGTGCTGCGCGCATCCCGCAACATCGCTGAGGCCCCCCGGAAGTGGTCGATCCGGTCGTCGTCGACGGCGATGGGCGCTGTCGGCGCGGAGGGCGTGTACGCGGACACCAACAGCTTGGATGCGCAGTCCCGGCGCGGTCGCCGGATCGAGGGGTGGACGTCGTCGCAGAACCTCACCACCGAGGACGCCGTGTTGGCGTACGCGCAGCGCCGGCTCGGCAGCGAGAAGGACGGGACTCTCGAAGTCACCCACGGTCTCGCCCTGGTGCCTGGCGAGCCGCGCCCGGTGGTGGCGTTCGATATCGGCGACTGGGTGTACTCGCAGACCGCAACCGACCTGGAACGCTACCGGGTCGTGGAGTGGTCACTGACGGTCAACGCCGAACGGCAGATGACCGCCACCGTCACGTTGAACGACGCGTTCGTCGACGAGGTAGTGCGCCAGCGCCAGCAGTTGGACGCGATCTCCTCCGGTGAGGTTGTCACGGGCACGTCGGAGCCTGGTGAGTCGCACACGGGGTTCCCGATGCCCCCGACCGGGCTGGTCATCTCGTCGGGGGCCTTCAACACCGGTATCGACGCGTATGCGGTCGTCAATCTGGGGTGGCTCGCTCCGACGATCAACACGAACGGGACGGCGCTCACGGACCTGCAGGGGTTCCGGGTGGAGTGGACGGAGGAGGCGAACTGGGAGGCGTGGCGGTTCGCCGCTGATGTGGGTGCGCAGGCCACGTCGGCGCAGTGGACGACGGCGGTGAATCTGCCGATCCGGTATCGGGTGCGCGCCTACAACCGGTCCGGTCGGTCGTCGGAGTGGGCGACCGGTTCGACGGTGCATACGACGGAGTCGGACACGGACCCGCCGGGTGTGCCGTCTGCGCCGGTGGGTGGCGGCAGCCTGGGGTTGATCGATTTCAGGTGGGATGGTCTCACCGAAGATGGCGCGGACATGTTGCAGGCGTACCCGGATTTCAAGTGGGTCGAGCTGCATATCAGCACGTCGAGCATGTTCACGCCGGATGAGTCGACGCTGGCCGATCACATCTTCGGCAAGGGCACCTACACCTATTCGCAGTTGCCGGACGGTACGTCCCTGAACTATGAGACGACGTACTTCTGTCGTCTGGTGGCGGTGGACCGGCTGGACAACGCGTCGGATCCGTCGGGGCAGGGGTCGGCGGTGCCGGGGCAGGTGTTGTCCCCGGACATCTTCGACGGTGCGGTCGGGTCGGTGAAGCTGGCTGACGCCGCAGTGGTGACAGCGAAGATCGCGAACCTCGCGGTGACCGACGCGAAGATCCAGAACTTGTCGGTGGGGAAGCTGACCGCTGGCATTCTCGAAGCCTCCATGATCATCGGCACCGGGAAGATCGCCACCGGCACCACCGGGGCCCGCTCCGAGATGGACTCCGCAGGGTTCCGGCTCTACAACTCGGCCGGGGCAATGACCGTCCAGATGTCGTCGGCGAACGGCTCCGCGATGATCTCCGGCGAGTACCGGACCAGCCTCACGACAGGGCTGCGGCTGGTGTTCAACCCCAACGGCACACAGCCCGACGAGATCCGCTTCTACCCGGCGTCCACGAACCAGTACGGGCGCATCAAGACCCTCACATCGGTCTCGCCCGTGCACCCGAACCAGGCCGGCCTAGTCATGAAAGCGTTCTCACCCCGCGGTGACCAGCAGTCGGGTGAAGTCGCCGTGTTCCCGAACTATGCGCGGCTCGCGTTCTCCAACGAGATCGAGCAAGGCACTGTGTCCTCGACAGTCATCACAGAGATCCATCAGGCAGGTATCGGCGGCCCCCGAGTGCACGTCACCTGCGCCCCATACAGCAGCCAGGGCGACTCTGGGATCATCCGGCTCGGCGCCACCGACAACGCGAACGTGTTCATCCAGCGTGCCGTGTTCTCGATCTTCGGGTCGGGATCGAACAGGGACGGCAACGTCAAGGCCGGATGCGTCAACCGCTTCTCCTACATCCAGTACGACACAGGTGCGCTGTCGGTGATCAACGACACCACTTGGATCAACATCGGTGCCAACACGTTCGTCACGAACTCCGAGCGGAGAGCGAAGACTGACATCGAAGCTGAACCGTTCGACCCGATCGGGGTCATCAGCGCCGCTGACTGGTACCGCTACAAGAAGCGGGGGACCCTCGTTCCTGGTCGGGCCAACCCTGACCAGCTCGGTTTGATGGTCGACGAAATGCCTGACGAGGTCCTCGTCTACAACGAGGACCAGGACTCGTGGGGCATTGACATCTACGGGGCCCTGGCGGTTCTGTGGGGCGGCACGAGACGTCATATCGTGGAGATCGACAACCTTCGCCGTGAACTGGCTGAACTTCGCGCCCACGTCGCAGGCAGGCCGAAGCTGGTGGCGGCATGACCGCCCCCGTCCCGTTCGACGCGCTCCGCGCCGTCCTCGACGCCGTCGTCCGCAAGCGGGTCATCCCCGGCTACACCTACACCCCGGAGCCGACCGGGGACGACGACGAGCCGGAGCCGGTGATTATCCCGCCGCGGGAGATCCTCGAGGTCGACACCACCGATCTGCCCGCCGAAGTGCTCGATCCGACCGGCGGTGTCGACCTGGCTACGCAGGTCGCGCTGCTGTATGAGGCGATCCGCCGCACTCGCGCGATCCAGCTGCGTTCCGTCCGCGCCCGGCACATGATCACCAGTGGGATCCTGTCCGCCGGTACCTACAACTACCCGGTCACCTGGACCACGACACCGCTCGCCCCGGTCGAAGCGGCCTTGTCGCGCATGGACCTGAGCATCGCCTGGCAGGGCTCCGTGTCCGCCGCACTGGTCGATGGGTCGGTCACCGACACCGGGTGCACGATCCGGCTCACGGTCACCGCCACTGTCGTTCCCTCCGGGAGCAGCCCGATCACGCTGCATGCCGACGGGCTCTACACCTACCTGCCGCCCTACGAGGAGACCTAACAGTGAACGACTCCCTGACCATCGAGGAAATCTCCGAGCACCTCACCGCGCACGGCCGGGAACTGCTCGAGCAGGCCGTGCAGGCCGCGATCAAGGTGAAGCAGCTCCGCAACGAACTCGCCGCCGCACGAAACGCGAACCAGGCCACCGACTAGCCACACTCCCGGCCCCGCACCCGTCATGGGTGCGGGGCGTCGTCATGTCCAGAAAGGGCATCCGCCTTGACCATCACGCTCAGACGCCGCACCGCCACCCTCGTCGCCGCCCCCGTCGCCGCGGCTCTGTTGTTCGCGCCGGCCGCGTGGGCACAGGACACCGACGTTGAGCTGTGCGCGGACCTCGCCGCCGCCGACGTCACCATCGTCGACGATCTCACTGTCGAGCTGCAGACGCGGGTCGCGCTCGCCGTTCCCACTCCCCCCGGTATCAGCGCGGGCACCAGCATCGGTGTGGTCCTGGATGTTCTCGGCTGCGCTGCTGACCCGGAGCCGGAGCCGACGGTCGATCCAACCCCTACCTCGGACCCGGAGCCTGATCCGGTCGAGCCTGACCCGACAGCCATCCCGGAGCCGACCAGCCCCGTCGACCCGGAGCCCACCACCGGTGCGTCACTCTCCCCGCAGCCGTCCACCCCCAACGACGATGCGCCGTTCCAGTGGGCCAACTGTGACGCCGCCCGCGCCGCCGGAGCCGCACCCGTCTACGTCACCGATCGTGGTTTCCACGACGGCCTCGACGCCAACAGCAACGGTATCGGCTGCGAAGACGTCGACGGCGGGAAGCTGTACAACCCGGTCCTGAACGGCGAGACAGCCGGCGACTACAGCCAGACCAGCATCGTCCCCTCGGGGGCCGCTGAGACCGGGCAGATGTGATCGTGGCGCGGGCTGGGCTGCGCCTCACCGTCATCCTGGTCGCCTGCCTCGCCGTGATGACGGCGGCGTGCACGAGCGGCAGCGGCTGGCCGGAACCGCAGGCGGCACCCGTCAACCCAGCACCGGTCGGGTTGCACATCCCCACCATCGACGTGTCGGTGGATGAGGTGATGGGGCTTGCTGTCGACGACAACGGCGCCGTGGAGGTTCCACCCGTCGATTCCCCGGAGCTGCTGGGCTGGTACACCCCCGGACCCGGTGTCGGCGAGGCCGGGCCGACCGTGCTGTTGGGGCATGTGAACGGTGGTGGCCTCGACGGGGTGTTCGCACGACTGCACGAACTCGCACCCGGCGACGACATCCAGGTCCCCACCTCCACCGGGAC
The DNA here is from genome assembly GCF_003945385.1 of Pseudonocardia autotrophica. Classification (NCBI taxonomy): domain Bacteria; kingdom Bacillati; phylum Actinomycetota; class Actinomycetes; order Pseudonocardiales; family Pseudonocardiaceae; genus Pseudonocardia; species Pseudonocardia autotrophica. The sequence continues at coordinate 2,888,587 of NZ_AP018920.1, read as the reverse complement.
CACCACCTACCAGGTGGACAGGGTGCAGACCATCGACAAAACCGACTTCCCCACCCGCGACGTGTACGGCGACACCGACCGCGACACGCTGCGGCTGGTCACCTGCGGTGGGACGTGGGATCCGGTCGCAGAGTCCTACGAAGCGCAGGTCATCGTGTACGCGACGGAGGCATGATCATGGCCAGACATGCACGCCCCACCAGCCAGCCGCGTTCCCCTCGCGCGGTCCTCGGCGGCGCCGCGGTCGCAGCTGTCATCCTCGCCGCGTCCACCGCAACCGCCACCGCCGTCGCGCCTGCAGGGAAGCCGACCCCGCCGGTTGGACCGGCGCCAGTGGTGGAGTGCCGCACGGTTGGGCCGGTCAAGCCTGCACCGTCGAACGCCCCGGTGAAGCCGAGCAAGCCTGCACCAGGCAAGCCGCCCGTGTCGTCTCCGGGCACCACAGCGCCGCCTGAGTCGCCGCCTCCCGTGTCGGGAACACCGTCGCAGGGTGCAGGAACCACCGCCGCGCAGCTCCACGGGTGGGGTGCACCGATCCCCGAAGCGTCCGACGACTTCAACGGCACCAGCTTGGACACGGCGAAGTGGTCCGTGTACGACTCGGCCGGGCACGACGGGAACGGGCGCCGCACCCCGGAGCGGGTCACCGTCCAGGATGGGAAGCTGATCCTGACCGGTCTCGCGAACGGTGACTCCGCTGGGCTCGCGTCGACGTTCGACCAGCAGTACGGACGTTGGGAAGCACGGGTCCGTTCCTCGCAGGAGGACATCGGCGGCACCCCTCTTCGACCACTCTTGATCGTGTGGCCGACGTCGAACCTCTGGCCCGACCACGGTGAGTACGACTTCTTCGAGAACCCGGCCCCCGGTGTGAACCACCTGCAAGCTTTCCTTCATCTGCCCGGCCACCAGCCGTACCGGCAGGAAGAAGCACGCCTCGACGGCGTCGACACCAGCCAGTGGCAGAACATCGCGTTCGAATGGACCCCCGAGCACCTCAAGGGGTACGCGAACGGTGTCGAGTGGTTCCACTTCGACCGCCACAACATCACCGGCATGCCATCAGGTCATCTGACGATCCAGTTGGACGCCGACGTGCCGAACGGTCTGAACCCCGCCACCTACGAGGTCGACTGGGTCGCCACCTACGCCCTGAGCTGACCACCCGGCCAGCCCAGCACTGCGCTCCCGAGGAGTGGTTCATGGCGCGCTACCGTGGACGTCACCGCAAACCCACCCACACCGCCCGGAACCTCACGGTCCTCGGCACCACCGGCGCGTTCGCTCTCGGCGCCGGCAGCGCCACCCCCGAGCAGGCCTATGCGCAGCAGTCCGCGTGGGATGTCATCGCCGAATGCGAGTCCGACAACCGGAACGTCGAGAACAGCAGCGGCTCCTCCGCGTCCGGCTACTGGCAGATCATCGACGGGACGTGGAGGGCGAACGGCGGCCTGGAGTTCGCTCCCCGTGCGCTCCTCGCGAGTAAGGCGGAGCAGCTGGTCGTGGCGCAGCGCATCGCCACCAACCGCGGCAGCCTGGCGGACTGGAACGCGTCGAAGGGCTGTTGGGGTGACCGGATCTCGTCGGAGGTTCCGCAGGCTGTAGTCGCCGAGCCGGAGCAGAGGCATGAGGAGGTCGCGCCGCGCCCTCAGCCGGTCACCCCCGTCCCGCCTGCACCTCGGGCTGAGCCGGAGCAGATCGCCGAACTCGCGGTCCCAGACAAGCCTGCTAAGCCGTCGAAGCCGAAGCATGCGAAGCCTGACCCGGCGCCGTCGAGCATCACCCCCGGAAAGCCGTCTGGGAAGCCTGCCGCAGCACCGGTGACCAGCGGCGGGGGCGGGTCGAGCACCACGGCCGGGAACGCTGTCACCGACGCTGCACAGCAGCTCCTCGGTGTCCCCTACGTGTGGGGTGGCACCACAGCGAGCGGGGTGGACTGCTCCGGTCTCGTCAACGTCGCCTTGAAGGCTGCCGGGATCGACCCGCCCCGCACCGCACGAGCCCTACAGACATGGGTCACCCCCATCCGGCAGTCCGACGCCCAGCCTGGTGACCTGTTCTTCTGGTCCCCGAACGGTGGTACCGCCACCCACACCGGTATCTACCTCGGCGGCAACAAAATCATCGAAGCGTCGCAGCCCGGAACCGTCGTAACGATCCGGGACGTGTACAGCGGGATCACCTTCGGCCGCACCCCCTAACCCCCCTCTTCAAGCATGGCCGCACGACATTGGAGGGGGCCCGTGTGGTCGAGCTCCTCACCCTGTCCCCGCAACTCCTGTCCGCAGGAGCCGGTGGGCTACTCATCGTGTTCGTTGTTGTTCTCATCCGCATGCTGTTCGCCGAGAACACCGCCCACGCGAAAGCGATCGAAGCCGAAAACGTACAGCACGCGAAAGACATAGCCGCCGTGGTCGAACGCGCGGACCGCGCCGAACAGCGTGTCATCACAGCCCAACAAGCGCTTGATGCTGAACGGGCACTCCGACATGAGGCGGAAAACCGTGCCGCCACCGCCGAAGCACAGCTCGCGATCTGGCAGGTAGGTGCCGCACATGATCCTGCGTCGACGCGGCTCCCACCGCCGCCGACTCATCCCACCTACGGACGTCACGGACACCGCAACGTTGGCGGCCGTGAACCCCGGCAAGGGCCCGGCGTACAAGAAGGTCAAAGACCGGGTGAAAACCCGTAACGTGATCATCGTCGGGGTACTCGCCGGAGTCCTCGCCATGCTCGTCACCATCAACGCGCTCACCTCCGGCGCCGACAAGCAAACCGCCGTCGCCGAAAAGCAAGCCGTCGAACAGCAACGCGACGAAGCAGTCGCCGAGAAACTCACACTCGCCGACCAAATCACCGCGGAATGCCAGGCAGGCAGGCTCACCGGGCCCGTCTGCCCCGCCGCCGAAGCAGCGAAAACCCGCACCCCCACACCACTACCCGACACCGCCGCGCTCACCGCCGCAGTCCGCGACTACCTCACCGTGAACCCGCCACCCGCCGGACGGGCACCCACCACCCAAGAGGTCGCCGCCGCCGTCACCACCTTCCTCGCCGCGAACCCACCCGCACCCGGTAGGCCACCCACCAGCACGGAAATCGAAGCGGCGGTCCGCCTCTACTACACGGCGAACCCACCCGCCCCCGGACGTGACGGGCAGGACGGTGCCCGCGGCGACGCAGGCCGCCCACCGACCAGCGAGGAAATCTCGACCGCGGTCGCCGCCTACCTGCAGGCGAACCCGCCACCCGCCGGCAGGGTCGGCGACCCCGGCGTTGGGGTCCGCACCATCGGAGACCCGTCACGCGCTGATGACGGCACCTGCCAGATCCGGTTCGAGCTCACCGACAACACGGTCCGCCCGATCGTCGTCCCCGACGACTTCTGTGGCGGGCCACTGCTGCCTGGCCCGGGTGACGGGGACATGTCGTGAAGCGCCGCTACCCGCACCTGCTCATCTACGAACAGATCGTCGCCGAGCGGCTGTTCGACCCGGTCAAGGAGGCGCAGATGGCACGACACCGCGACGACAACGGGGACGGCATCCCCGACCACATGCAGATCGCTGCCACCGAATCCGCGGAACTACCCGACGGCCACGACTACGTGTACACCGACCCCGCCCACGATCCGGCCTGGCCGCACATCACCGACCACACAGACGACACCGCACCGGACTGCTTCCCCGACACGTGGAGCTCGGAGCCGACCGAGCGGGACCAGGCCGCGATCGACGCAGGGAACGCCTGATGGCCACCATCAACTTGCGCGACTACACCCGCACCGCCGCACAGCGTGGCTGGGGAGCCGGATGGCCATCCTGTGGCGGCGCGAAAGCATCGGGGACGGCGATCGTCACCGCCGACGTGTCCGGAACCCGGTTCTCCGTTCACAAACGCATCGCCCGCCTCGTCGACCTCCTCGTCGACGCCACCGAACGCCGCGGGTATCTGCTCAAGCCCGGCCAGTGCGGCGGCTACAACTGCCGACCCATCGGCGGCACCAGCTCCCCGTCGAACCACTCGTGGGGATTGGCTGTCGACCTCAACTGGAACGACAACCCGATGCGGCGCCCACTGACCACGAACATGCCGTCGTGGATGCCCGCCATGTGGAACCGGTACGGGTTCGCGTGGGGCGGCCACTACACCGGCACCCCCGACGCCATGCACTTTGAAGCGATGGGCACCCCCGCCCAGATGGACGCGATGACCGCACTCGCATTGCGGGAACTCGCACCCGGAACACCGATCCCCCAACCGCCTGCCGTCACCCAGCCCGTCGCTCCCATCGTCGCCACCCGCCGCCCCCACCAGGAGGACACCGAGATGTTCATCCAAACCGCCGAACCCCCGGTAGGTGTCACCGACCCCCGCAAGTGGCCGCGGAAACGCTTCTACTACGGCTTCGACCCCACCGGCGGCTGGGGCGGACGAGGGATCATCCGCGTCAACTTCGGCCCCCGCGGCGGCTGCGTGCACCTCGCCCGCTGGTGGGTCCGCAACGCCGACTGGAACGTGAACAACCGCAACCGGATGCACCACTGGGACCACCCACTCACCCCCGGCGGGCACCTGTTCGCGATCGCCGAGGACTGGCAGATGGACCTGCGTACCCGCGCGTCCGGCATCGAGTTCGACCTGGCCGCCCCCGACGGCGTCCACATCTTCACCACCTACGAGAAGTGACGCCCGCCATGCGCTGGTGGGAGTACCTCATCCCGAATCGTTCGATCCTCCACCGGATCGACGGACACATCGCAACCCTAGGAGCGGACATGGCCCTGAACGCCGACGACCTCAAGCAGCGCATCGACGACGCCACCAACAACATCGCCGGAGACATCCGCGGCCTCAAGGCGAAGCTCGACGAGGCACTCGCCGGATCCGACGCCCACGCCGCCCAGGCCGTGCAGGACGCCCTGGCCGGGTTCGACACTCTCGCCGCCCGGCTGGAGCACCTCGCCGACGAGACCCCGGAGGACGAGCTGGAGCACCCCGCCGACCCCGACCACGAGGCTGGCGAGACGCACGAGGACGACGCCCAGCACTGACCTGGCGCGTCACGGTGGCCCCGGCGACCCAGCCTCCGCCGGGGCCCCCCCCCAACCCGCACCGGCGACCGCCGGCCCGCCGAAAGGAACCAACCCCTTATGAGCGTCAAGCGTGAGCCGGCGATGCTGCTCCTCGCCCTCCTCGTCCCCACCGTCCAAGCCGTCGTCGGTCTCGGCCTCACCGACAGCCCCGAACTCGCCGGGCTCATCAACGCCTGCGCCGTCGCACTCGCCGGGGCACTCACCGCCGCAGCCGTCAAGTCCGAGAACCTCCTCCCGATGATCGTCGGCGCCGCGCAGGCAGTCCTCGCGCTCATCGTCGGACTCGGAGTCGGCTGGACCCCGGAACAGCAGGCGCTGCTCCTCGCCCCGATCGCGATCGTCGCCGGGTTTATCGTCCGCGGCCAGGTCGACGCCCCAGAGCCGAAGCAGACTGTGGCTGCCTGACCATCAATGGTGTACGGCACCCGACGATCGAACTGAACCGTACAAACGAAGGCCCCCAGCAGACCATCACGGTCTGCTGGGGGCCTTCGTTTTGTCGTTCAGTGCCTAGAGCACGCCCCGCCGGTCACACCCTCCGCGAACACGTCACACGCGCGACCCGACGACACCAGCACCCCCGACGACGAAAACCCGCTAGTCGTCAACATCCGCCACGTGTGCAGGCACGCCCGTTCCCACTCGACGGGCGACGACCAGCCGGCCTTCCGCGCTGACATCACCGGATCCGACGCCCGTCGTAGTACCGCCAGACGGGCCTCGACCAGCCACCGCCACACCACCATCGGGTCGGCGGAGTGCTGCTCGTAGCGGGCGCCGACCAGACCGTGCCAGCGTTCCGCGCTGTACCGGAAGTTCCCGTCCGACACGTTGATGTCGTCGGACCCCATGTGCCAGTGCGTCACCCCCAGGTCACGCCACCGGCCCGCGTCGGCGAGCTCGACGTCAGGGACCGTGGACGGCACGAACGTGAGCGTCGTCGTCATACCCGGCAGCCTAGTACTGCTCGATGTGGCCGCAATGGGCACACTTCATCTCGTGCGGCCCGTTCGACACCATCTCGTGCCGCCCCGTCGGCGACCCCGGACACTCCACCGGGGCAACAACATCAACCATCAGCTTCTCCGATCAAATCCAGGCGCCCAGCCCGCGCGAGCCGCGCCCGACGATCCCTGCGGCGAGCCCGGATGATCGCCCGATCCCGCCCCGACAACGGCACCGCAGCCGCCACACCCCGCCCGTGCTCCTCGCACACATAGAGGCGAGTCACATGCGGCCGCGGGAACTCGTACCGCCACGGCACCGCCCACACCTCCCGGCTGCCACACTGCCCAGGTGTGCCGCCCGTGGTAGAGACACGGGCGGCACACCCCACATTGCGGGAGTAGGCGAGGTCAAGCACCCGCACAGCCTGCCACGGTCACGCCCACCGCGGCTTCCCCGCCGGATAGCAGCCCTTCGACGGCGCCGGCTTCCCCCGCCCAAACGACTTCTTCGTGTCCTGCGTCGTCGGCGTCTTGTAGCCCTTACCGCCGTACTCCCGCGTGAACCAACCCATCACAGCCTCCTGAACAGTCGAACCAACCAGGCGCGCACCCTGCGCCACCCAGACACTCTGTGAACCCCATACACACGCTCACCGTGGGCGTCGCGGCGCCGATGACGGCCGCTCACCGCTGCCTCGCTAAATGCTCGACACCGTTCGACACCGCATCCAACAAGTCGTCGTGCACCGCAGGCGACGGATAAGCGAGGGCCTGCTCCTCCAACTCCGGCACCGGACGCCCGTGCACAACCTGACCCCGCTCGTAGCGGTCCAGGAGCTTCTCCAACCGCGACGCCTTCGACCCCCGCACCGAAAACAACGTCAACCTGGCCCGACCCGGCAGCGGTTCGAAAATCGCCCGCCACGTGTCCCCACCCTGATTCTGCTCAACGATCACCTCGTCGATGTCCGGGTTCTGCACACAAAGCCGGTGCACCACCTCCCGGCGGTGCGCCGGGGACACCTTGAACTGGCGGGCATAGTCGACCTCGAACCGGCGACCCGACCCATCCACACCCACCGCGGCGATCGCCGTGAAATCCGAACCCGCGTTCGTGCTCACGGCCGGGTCGATCGACAACACCCGCCGCACCGTCGGGATCTCCTCCCGCCGGAACAACGACTCCACCCAGAACGCGCCATCCGCAGCAGCAGCAGGGTCATTCAGGTAGTTCTTCGCGAACCGGCGGGTCCCCTCCCGCTCCAACAGCCACTCAAGAGGCCACATCGCAGGCCACATCGACGACCGCGACCCATCCGGATGGTCCACGAACGGGGAGAAGTGATGAACCCGGAACTCCTCATCCACCACCCACTGCGCATGCTTCCTACCGGCCGCATGCTGTACCGCGTCGTGGATGATCGACCCGTGCATCGTCGTCGTCCCACACAGGGACACCACGGTGTTCTTCTCCCCCATCGGGATCACATCATCAAGCAGCGTCGTGAGCCGCTTCTCCTTCTTCCCGGGGCTGTAGTTCGACTCCCCCGGCTCCACGTCATCGAGACACAAGATCCCGACGCGTTCGCTGCCGAACTTCGTGCCCAACGCCCCCGAATCCATCCCCCCGGTCGCGAACACCCGACCACCACGCGTCGACACCAACGCAGCCGAGTTCGACGCCCCATTGCCCCGCACCGGCCGCAACTCCGGGAAATCCGCGAGCAGCAGCTCGTTCCCGGCCAACTCGGTCCGCAGGTTCGCCATATGCTTCTGCGCCTGCGCAGAGCTGTGGGAGAACGACATGAACGTGTTCCTGTGGCCGTGCGCGAGGGCCCAGAGAGGGAGGATCACGTGTTGCCAGGTGCTCTTTGCAGCTCGGCGAGGGGCCACCCAAATGTCGCGGCGCGGCTCATCCCGCATCCACCTGCGCGCCACCTTCGCCATCGCCAGATGGAACGGCGACAAACTGATCTGGCCGCCCGTCGACGACGACGACAAATGATGCGGCAGGAACGTGAGCGCGAACCGGATCGGGTCCGTCTCCGTCACCGCCCGCCGATAATGGCTGCTCGACTCCATCGCCGGTGACATCATCGGCGCCAACAGGCGGCCCGCATCAAAACCCGACGGGAACGCCACCGACGTCGTCACGACTCACCCTCCGATGCCGGCGCCCCCAACTCGTGGCGCTCCCGCACATTCCGCTGCTGCGCCTCACGCACCGCTGCCAACACCGCCGGATCCATCCCCTTCTCCGGGCGGTCATCTGACACCGCCACCCGCGACGGCGCATCCAACCCGTGCAGCTTCGCCCAACGGTTCTCCACCTGCATCGCCACCGGGATCACCACCTCCGCCTTCGCGCCTTCCTCGATTCGTCGCCGCAGCCACGTCATGTACTCGTTCAACCGGAGTGCCTGGGCGACCCGCGCTTCCGCCTTGTCGAGGAGGTCGATGAACCCTTCGGCGGCTTCGGCTTCGCGGAGCATGCGGACGGCGGTGGCTTGGCTGATGTCGAGTTCGTCGGCGATCCGGCGGGATGACATGCCTTGTTTTGTGCTGAGTTCCCACACTTTAGCGACGGTTTTTGCTCGATCACCGTTCGTGTCAGTCACCGTGACTCACTTTCGACTCACGCAGCGTGACCTGCGGGAACGGTTAGTCATCCTCGTCGTCGTAGTACGAAGTGGACTGTGACTCTCGGGGGGGTGAGTGTTGGTTCCGCGGGTGGATGATCCGGGCACCCTGCGGGGCGCCATCCACCTCGGCTCGGAACCCGTGCTGCTCCTGCCCCTCGGCGCGGACGCGGGCGTTCCCGGACTCTTCGATGTGCCGTAGCCACAGCGACACCGCCAGGGCCCCGGTCACGCCGGCACCGATCCACGGCGCCAACGTCGCCCCGACCATGTAGAGGGCGGCGGCGAAGAACCCGATGAACGCGAACGTCGACGCCCACCGCAGAACAGTCGCCTCCGCTGGCAGGCTCACTGGTCGTCCACGGGGTTGTGGAACTCGTCCAGCTCGCGGGCCGCCCGGTTCAGCATCGACTGGTGCGCCCGCTCGGTAGGCGTCAGGACGGGCGCACCATGCTCTGTGTGTTCGCCGAGCTTGTCGGCGGACTCCTGTAGGGCCGCGGCGACGTAGGCGGCGACGGTGGGGGAGGTCATGAATTCGGGGCCGGTGGTGCGTGCGCGGGGCGGCATCAGGCCACCCCGGCGGTCAGTCGCGTTGCAGGTGCGGCTTCGCCCATCGGTAGGCGGTGGCTTGGTCCACGCCGAAGTGTCGGCCGATCGCCGGCCAGGACCAGCCTCGCCGGTCGTGCAGGTGCGCGACGCGGCGTCCGCGGTCCGCTGCGTGTATCTCTGCTGCGGTCTGCACGAGGTGATGCGATCGCCAGATCCCGGCGATCAGCACTTCGTCGCTCATCGCTTCGAGTTCCTCGTCGGTCGGCACGAGTGTGCACAGTAGGGCCTCCACCTTTGCGGTTGGTGCAACGCGGGAGACGGGGGAGTCTGGTGCGTCGGTGGAGGCAGAGTAGCGCCCCTTTGCAAGCGATGCAAAGGGGCGTCGGTGGTGCGGACTGTTCTAGATCATCGGGGGTGGGAGTCCGCAGCCGGTCCGCAACACACCTCGAACTCACCCGCTAGCACACAGCCTGCCCCATCATCAAACTCGCAGGTCACAACGCTACCCGTCACTCACCCACAACCAGGGATCGTGCGGCAGCCACTCGTTGTCCCAGTGCCGCCCGGAGTACCAGGTCGGGTACAGGATCGCGTTCGACCGGTCGGCGTTCAGCGTCCCGTAGGTGCGGTACGCGATCCGGGCCGGACGCAGCGTCCGGCCACAGGCGAGGGGGAGCTCACCGATCTCGAAGGTCTCGTAGGGCTGTTCGCGCCCGAAGCCGGTCACGACGACACCGCGCAGCTCCCCCGGTCCTTCCACACCGGTCCCGATGCGGACGGCCGGATGTCGTCGTCGAAGATCGCGGTGGGCAGGTAGAGCGAGCAACAGGCGTTCGGGATGTCGACGACGCCCGACACCCGGCCCTCGATCGGCGCCGACCCGAGCAGCAGGTAGGCCTGCGGGCCCGAGTAGCCGAACTTCTCCAGGTAGCTGACCGCGTTGAGGCAGGCGTTGCGGTAGGCGACGGTCGCGTCGTTGTAGAGCTGGGTGTCGGTGGTGTGGTCGACGCCGATCCCGATGAAGGTGACGAACTCCGAGTAACGCGGTTCGACGTTGCCGGGCATCAGGATCGGGTTGGTGGTGACGCCGTAGGTCTCCATCCCGCCCTTGATCAGGTCGACGTGGAAGTCGATGAACCCGCCCATCTCGATCGCACCGCAGAAGGTGATCTCGCCGTCACCCGTGCACCGGGTAGAAGACGCGGCTGCCGCGGGTGAAGTTCTTGATGTCGTGGTTGCCGCCGTTCTCCCGGGGCGGGACGGTGCGGGCGCCGTCCCGGCCGATCCCGGCCAGCACGTCGCCGGACGCGGTGCCGCCGAGCACCTCCTCGTCCAGCGGCGGCAGGGCCAGCGCGGGCACCCGGTCCGGGTCGGTGGCGATCAGCGCGCGTTCCCGGGCGTTCCAGCGGCTCAGCAGCTCGGGCGACGGCGCGGTGCCGAACAGGCCGGGGTGGGTGATCCCGGTGTAGGAGACGCCGGGGACGTGCCGGGAGGTGGCCTTCTGGCCGGAGAAGTCCCAGATCGCCTTGTACGCGTCGGGGAAGGTGTCGGTGAGGAAGCCGCCGCCGTTCTGCTTCGAGAAGATCCCGGTGTAGCCCCAGCCCTGGCCGGGTGCGGGGCCGGTCTCCTGCGGCACCGGGCCGAGATCGAGGATGTCGACGACGAGCAGGTCACCCGGCTCGGCGCCTTCCACGGCGATCGGCCCGGACAGCATGTGGGCGCCGCGCAGGTCGACGTCGCGGACGTCGTTCGCGGAGTCGTTGTTCCCGATCTGGCCGTCGGTCCACTCCCGGCACTCGACGCGGATCGAGGTGTCCGGGCGGACGGTGACGGCCGGCGGGATGTCGGGATGCCAGCGGTTGTGGCCGGGCACTGCCTGCTCGCGCATGGACTTCGCCTGGTCGACGGTGAACACGACGTCGGGCACGGTGGGCTCCTGGGTTCGGTGGGTTTCGCGGGGAATCGCGGGGAATCGGTGCGGGTGCGGCGCAGGGTCGGTGGGCTCGGTGCGAGCTCGGTGCGCGTGTCGGTGCACTCGCTGCGAGCTCGGGGCGCTCGGCGGCAGGTCGGTCAGGGCCGGGGCAGCCGGGCGTGCCGCGGGTCCCGGGTGACGGGCGTGGCCCGCCGGGACCGGCCCGGCACCGACGAGACGACCTGCGGGGTGTCGGCGCTGGCGCCGGATGCGTCCAGCGCGCGGCGCAGGCCGGGATCGACGCCGCGCAGTGCGGGCGCCCCGAACGCCCGCGACGACGACGAGCCGCAGTCCGGGCAGGACGCATCCCGCCCGGCGGCCGACATCGGGCGGATCTGGTCGAACTCGCCGCAGACGGGGCAGCGATGGGTGTAGGTGGGCACGGACACCTCCGAAGTACTGTCGGATGGAAATATGTCCATCGACAGTATGGGTGTCAAGCCAGGCGGGCGAGGACGTCGAAGGACAGGCCGTCGGCGCGGGCGACGTAGACGTCCTGCCGCAGGTGCCCGCCGCGCAGCGAGACCGCACCCCGCGGGCCGTCGAACCCGGTGTCCTCGGCGACCGCGAGCAGCGCGGCGGGATCCACCGAGCCGGCCCGGCCGGCCAGCCTGCCGAGCAGCGTGATCGCCTCGAAACAGGACTCGGCGAGTGCGCCCGGCACCGGGCCGTGCACCCCGAACCGGGCCGCGTAGCGCGCCGAGAAGTCCAGCGACGACGCCGTCGCCAGCGTCTCGAAGTAGCCGGCCGCCGCGTACAGCTCGCGGGTGGCCTCGGCACCCGTCGCGAACAGCATGTTCTCCTCCATCAGCGGGGAGAGCCGCACCCGGCTGCGGTCGGCGCCGGCCGCGGCGAAGGCCCGGTTGAACCGGACCGCGTCCGAGCCGACCAGGAACATCAGCACGCCCTGCGCGCCGGAGCGCTGCACCCGGGTGACCACCGGGCCGAAGTCCTCGCTGCCGAGCGGGACGAACACCTCGTCGAGCACCCGCACGTCCGGGCTCGATCGCACGAAGCGCCGCACCGCGCGAGCCGACCCGCGGGGCCAGACGTAGTCGTTGCCGACCACGCACCAGGTCCGCACACCCAGCTCCGCGGCCATCCAGCGCAGCGCGGGCAGCACCTGGGTCTCCGGGGTCTCACCGGTCAGGAACACCCCGGGCGTCGTCTCGCCGCCTTCGTAGAGGGGGGCGTAGACGTAGGGCACCCGGCCCGCGACGGTCGGGGCGAGCGCCTGCCGGACCGCGGAGATGTGCCAGCCGCTGACCGCGTCCACCCGCCCGGAGTCGAGCAGATCGCCGACCTCGGCGGCGACCTCGGACGGTTCCCGGCCCCCGTCGACCGGGAGCAGCCGGATCTCGCGGCCGAGCACCCCGCCCTCGTCGTTCAGCTCGGCGGCGGCCAGGTCACCGCACGCCTCGCAGGCCGGCCCGAGGATCCCAGCCGGGCCGCTGCGGGGCACGACGAAGGCGACGTCGAGCACTGCGGGAGCCGTGGGCACCGTCACCTCCCCTTCGATCGAAGATGACAGTGTTTACGATGACAGCGATTGCGTCACTACCCCGAACGCCCGGACCGAAGGAGGCCCCGTGACCGCCGCCGAACCCCGCACCGGCGCACCGGCCGCCGCGGCCGCACTCGGACGCGCCGCCCACCGGGTGGAGCGGCGGATCGAAGAGATCGTCCGGCCGCCCGCCGGACCCGGCCTCGACGGCTGGCGGGTGCTCGACCTGCTCGCCGACGGCGAGGGGCACCCGATGTCGGAGATCGCGGCGTACGCGATGGTCCCGGCGCCGACCCTGACGAAGATCGTCGACCGGCTGGTGGATCGGGGCCTGGTGCACCGGCGGCCGGACGACGCCGACCGGCGACGGGTGCTGGTGTTCGGCACCGACCGGGGTCGCGAGCTGCACGCCGCGCTGCGGCCGCGGGTCGCGGAGATCGAACTCGAGGTGCTGGGCGCACTGGGCGCCGATGCCGGGACCGTACTCGCAGCGCTGTCCCGGCTCGGCTGATCGCACAGAGCGCTCAGCGATCACCCGTCCGATGGACGGGCTCGGCGGTGCCGCGCCGGCTGTCGTGCTCACAGCCGGCGCGGCACCGTCAGACACTCGCATCACCGAGCCGCGAGGTCATTTCTTCTTCTTCTTGCCCTTCTTGTCCTTCTTCTTGTCCTTCTTCTTACCCATGGATGATCACCCCCGTTCGCCAGGTCGTAAACTGGTGTACACCTGAGTCAACACCTCCTTGACGCAGGAGATGGTCAAGGAGGTGTTGACGACATGAGCGGAGAGTCGAGCTGTGCGGCGATCCGAGCCGCCCTGGAGGCGGTCGAGTCCGCGGACACGGTGACGGCGCGGATCTCCGCAGGTCGCCGACTGCGACAGGCCGCCGAGCAGCTGGAGCTCGAACTGGTGCAACAGGCCCGGGAGTCCGGCGTCCGGTGGAGCGACATCGGCGAGCTCTACGGCACCACCAAGCAGGGCGTTCAACAGCGGTTCCGGCGCCGCAGCGCGATGACCGGCACCTCGTAGCGATCGCGCCGATGCCCGATGCAGCCTCGGACAGGCCCCGTGAGGACCCGGGCCGGTCGGGCGCCGCCGGCTCGGAGCGGCGGACAGGAGTGGGTGGCCGAAGTTCGCTCACCAGGTGAGCGAGTTCCCCCGACAGACGGGTCCATCGACGCCCGGGCGAACCGGGCGCCGAGAGATCGAGTGACCCCGAGGTGTGCCTGGTTCCGGAATTCGCTCACGTGGTGAGCGGACTCCGACCGGGGAGGGGTCCTGGAGACCACGGGAACGCACCGGCGGCTCAGTTCAGGTGCCGCAGGAACTGATCCGGCGCTGCAGGAATTCTCGTGTCATCCGCACGGGAAGCGCAGCATCGTAATTCGACCGCTCCAGTGTGCCGGTATCGCCTATTTCGAGGATCGTTGCCCCGGGAAGCGCGAGGAGAATCGGCGAATGAGTGGCGATGATGAACTGACTCCCGCGCGCGGTGAGATCCATGATCCGATGCATGACGGCGAGCACGCCGGTCACCGACAACGCAGCCTCGGGCTCATCCAGCAGGTAGAGTCCACGTGGCCCGAATCTGTTGTTCAGCAAGGCGAGAAACGACTCCCCGTGGCTGCGTTCATGGCCTGATCCGCCATAGACGGGCAACAGTGGCGTGGGGCCGATCTTGTCCAGTCGTTCGACTTCGGTGGCGACGTTGTAATAGGATTCCGCTCGCAGGAAGTAGCTTGTACGCTCCCGTCCGGGGCGCCGAGTCACCAACAGGTGATCACCCAGCGCAGATTCACTCGAGCGTGACGCGAAACGGAACGAGCGGGATCCGCCCTCCGGATTCAGGTGGAGTGCGACGGCCAGGGCCTCGACCAGAGTCGACTTGCCGGAGCCGTTCTCGCCGACGAGGAACGTGACGCCCGACTGCAGGGTGAGCGGACCGCGCTCACGGAACCAGCGGATCACGGGCAGGTCGAACGGATACCCTTCAGCAGGTGCATCAGCGGCGAGAGAGATGCGCCCGATGAAATGTCCTGCACGGTGGCCACCTCTCATCGACTGCCCTTCGTCGACTGCCTCTCACCGGAACCCACGCCGGCTCACCTGTCGCACGGGGCGGCCCGCAGTTCCAGCGCCCTGACGTCGACACTCCGGTGATGATCTCACACGAGAGGTGTGTGCGAGGCCGACCGGGAGTCCGCGGGACGGCCGGGACGGCGGCGGTAGAAGTACCGCCGCCGCCGTCCGGGGAGCCCTTCTACCCGAAGGGTTCGTTCACCCGCTGGGTCGCCGCCGTGGCGATTGCGCAGGTCGTACCGGCTCTAGCCCATGAAGCCGGCCTCGCCGACGGTGTCGGAGAGCTCCAGAACCGCGGGCAGACCACCGCGGTCGCTGTCGTCGGACGGCGCGACGACGTCGACGACATCGCCGAGCGTGTCATCCAGCAGGTCGCCCTCGTCGGCCGAGGCGATCCCGGCCAGCGGGAAGGCCACAACGCCCGCGGCACCCATGGTGATCAGCGAGTTCCGCATCCACTTCTTCATCGAATCAATCCTTCGTCCGGACGAGCAGGGGACATAAAGCCCAACGACCCAGCAGCATGCGACGTTCGGATCACGCTGCACGACAATCACATCGGGCGTATACGGGACCTCGATCGCTGCACGGATGCGATGGAAGCAAAGACTTCGACTCCGGTGCGTGATGTCCATCATCGAGCATCCGTTCACCATCGTGACGGCCCGGGCGGTGCGGCTGCGGTCGGCGCGGCGGCCCGGCGTGCGCGAACGAGGCCGGGAACCGGTTCTTCGCCCGGCACCTGAGGTGAGGCCGGGCACGCCCGGCCGGCGACTCAGCCGAACTCGCTCGGGGACCGGCCGGTCACCTGGCGGAAGGCCTCGGCGAAGGCGCTGGGCTTGCGGTAGCCCACCGCACGGGCGGTCGCCCCGACCGAGGTGCCGTTCGCGAGCAGTGTCAGGGCCGCCCGGACACGGGCATGCCTGCGCCACTGCGCGAAGGTCATGCCCGTCTCGGTCTGGAACGTCCTCGTCAGTGTGCGGACGCTGGTGGCCGTGTGATCGGCCCATGCGGCGAGATCGCGCCCGTCCGCCGGGTCCGCGACGAGCGCCCGGGTGATCTCGCGCAGCCGCGGGTCGCTCGGGGCGGGCAGGGTGAAGACGGTGCTCGAGACGGGTTCGAGAAGCTCGGTGAGCAACTCCTCGGCCGTGGCCCGGGTTCGCTCCGGATCGCCGTTCAGGTGCACGATCAGCTCACCGACCAGTGGCGTCACGAGGATGCCGGTCGGCTCGGGCAACCGCGTCGCTCCGGTCATGGCCACGGCGTAGCCGAGCCCGCCGCGGACGACGGTGACCGAGTGCGGGACACCGGCCGGCATCCACAACGCGTGCGTGGGCGGCACCAGCCAGTCCCGCTCCGCGGTGTGGTGGGTGACCGTCGCGTACCTCGACCAGCTCAGCAGGTGGAAATCGTGCACGTGGAGGTCGACGGAGAAGCCACGATCGAACTCCGTGCGCAGGGCGGCGAGCACGCTCCCCGACATCGACACCCCGATCCTGGCCATCTCGCGGCCATGGTTGGCCACACACCGCTGAAGGGCCACCATAGCGTCCGCGGCATGCAGATGGTGACCACCCCGCAGGGGGTCGACGCGCTCATCGGCAGCCCGGCGAAGCCGGTGTTGCTCAAATCGACGACAACCCTCGACGAGGGCTGCCGGACGATCTTCGCCGCGGCCCCGGTCGCGGTCGTGGGGACCCGCTCGGGCACGGTCCTCACCGGCGGGGAACCCGGGTTCGCCCGCGCCGAGTCGGACACCCGCCTCTCGGTGCTCCTGCCCGAGGCACCCACGCCGGGCTCCGGGGTGTCGATGCTGTTCCTGCTGCCCGGCCTCGGCGAGACCTTCCGGTGCAACGGGGTCGCGGGGCGGTCGTCCGGCGGACGGCTCGACGTCACCCTGACCGAGGCCTTCGTGCACTGCGCACGCTGCGTCCTGCGTTCGAAGCTGTGGCGAGCCGTGCCGGAGCCGGCCTCCGTGACGGCTCCCGAGTCGGGCCCGCTGTCCGTACCGGGGGTGGCCGGGTTCCTCGCCACCGCACCGTTCGCCCTGACCACCTCGCGGGACGGCGACGACAACGCCGACACGAGCCCGCGCGGTGACGGCCCCGGGCTGCTGCGCGTGCTCGACGGGCAGACCGTCGCGTTCGCCGAACGGCGGGGGAACAAGCGGGCCGACACCCTGCACAACCTGACGAGCTGCCCGGAGGTCTCGCTGCTCGCCGTCGTGCCGGGCCGGGGTGACGTCGCCCGGCTCGGCGGCACCGCACAGATCAGTGTCGACCCGGCCCTGCTCGCAACGATGGCGTTGCGGGACAAGGCACCTGATGCCGCGGTCGTGGTGCGCGTGGAGTGGGCCGAGTTGGTGCGCAGCCCGGCTGTCGACGCGCTGTGGGCGGGTCCGGCGGCCCCGCTCCCCGATCTCAACGCGATCGCCGCCGCCCATCTCGCCGGCCGTGGTGGTCGCGCGGCGAAGGCGCTCGCGCGTGGCCTGGCCGGCTCGATGAGCGGGGTCACCCGCCGCGCCCTGGATGCGAGCTACCGCTCCGCGCTACGGGACGAGGGCTACGAGTGACACCGGCGCCCGGACCGGGGCGCCGCGCACGGCGAACTGACTGCACGATGCGCAACGGTGCACATTATGCAGCAATGCACACCGTGCAGCGATTCGGTAGGCTGGCGGGGAACCCGACGACGCCCAGGACAGGAGCCCGCCCTGACCGCCGACGAGAACACCACCGCCACCGACTCCCCCATCGCGCTGCGCAGCCTGGTCCCCGAGGACCTGCTCGAGCGCACGCCGAGCTGCCCGTTCGATCCCGCGCCGGGGCTCGCGGCGCGGCGCGGCGCAGGCGCCGTTCAGCCGGTCGAGCTGCGCAACGGAGCCCGGGCGTTCCTCGTGACCGGCTTCGACGAGGCACGCGAGGTGCTGGCCGACTCCCGGTTCAGCGCCGACCGGGTCCGCTACAAGGACGCGACGAAGCTCTCCGCACAGGAGGTCGAGCAGCTCGCCGCTGCCACCGAGCGCGGTGAGCCGCTACGCCCGGCCGACGTGCAGCGCAACGACGGCATGTTCATCTTCATGGACCCGCCCGAGCACACCCGCATCCGCAGGCTCCTGCAGGGCCAGTTCACGGTCCGCCGTATGCGCGCACTCGAGGAGCGCATGACCGAGATCGCCGCGGCGCACATCGACACGATGCTCGCCGGTGGCCCCGGCGCCGACCTGGTGCCCGCCTATGCGCTGCCGCTGCCCTCGCAGATGATCTGTGAGCTGCTCGGGGTCGACTATGCCGACCGGCAGGCGTTCCAGGACAACACCACGGTCGGGCTCAACGCCAACTCCACCGACGAGGAACGCGGCCGGGCACTGGGCGAGCTCTACACGTTCCTGTCCGGGCTCGTCGCGCACAAGAAGGAGCACCCCGGCGACGATCTGCTGTCCGGGCTCATCCACGAGTCCGACCCGCCACTGCCGGACAACCAGCTGATCGACATCTCGCTGGTGCTGCTCGGCGCCGGGCACGAGACCACGGCCAACATGCTCGCCCTCGGCGTGTTCGCGCTGCTCCAGCACCCCGAGCAGCTCGCCGCGGTGACCACCGGGCCGGACGCGATCGACGGCGCCGTCGAGGAACTCCTGCGCTACCTGAGCATCATCCAGCTCGGGGTGTCCCGGGTCGCGACCGAGACCGTCACGCTCGGCGGGGTCGACATCCCGGCGGGCTCCACCGTCATGGTGGCGGTGCCGGAGACGAACCGGGACGAGCGGCACCTCGACGCCGTCGACGAGCTCGACGTCCGCCGGGGGCGGGTGCCGCACCTCGCCTTCGGGCACGGTGTCCACCAGTGCATCGGTTCCCAGCTGGCGCGCGTCGAGATGAAGGTCGGCTTCCGCGAGCTGTTCGCACGGATCCCCGGCCTACGCCTCGCCGTGGCAGCTGAGGATGTCCCGCTCCGCAACGACATGCTGATCTTCGGGGTGCACTCGTTGCCGGTCACCTGGAACTGACATGGCACCGTTCCCGTCGTGAACGACGACGGCGACCGCAGCGACGACAGGGGCGGCAGCGACCACCGCAGGGACGGCGGGCCGGCCGCCCCCGGGTTGCGCGAGCGCAAGAAGCTCGCCACCCGGGAGGCGGTCCGCGCGGCGACGGTCCGGCTCACCGAGCGGTACGGGCTGGACGCCGTGACCGTCGAGCGGATCGCCCGCGAGGCCGACGTCGCGGTCCGCACGTTCTTCAACCACTTCCCCAGCAAGGAGGACGCCGTCCTCGATGCCGTCCGCAGCCGGGCGGCGGAGCTGATCGAGGCGTTCGCGCACAGACCGCCCGGCGAATCCCTGATCGACGCCGTCCGCGAGGCGGCCCTCACTGTGATCGACCGCGACGACGCCCGGGGCCGGGATCACCTCGTCGCGCTGCGCCTGGTGCGCGACGCTCCGACACTGCGTGCGCACGAGATGACGGTGCTCGCCGAGCAGGAGGAGGCACTGGCCGCCGCGATCGCGACCCGGCTCGGCACCGGCCCGGCCACCGGCACCCTGGCGGTCGCAGCCGCCGCGGCGGCCCTGGCCGCCCTGCGGGTCGCGATGAGCAGCTGGCTGGCCCGGCCCGGCGCGGACACCGGCTCCGGCTCCGGCTCCGGCTCCGGCTCCGGCTCCGGAGAGCTTCCGGCCCGCTCGCGGGAGGCGTTGCGGGAGGAGATCGACCGGGCCTTCGCCGGACTCGCGTTGCTGGTCGGCGCTCCTAGAACCCCATGAGGTCGGGCAGCCAGTTCGACAGCACCGGCAGGTAGGTGACGGCCAGCAGCACCACCAGCCCGGCGACGAAGAACGGCCGGATCCCGCGGAAGGCCTCGTTCAGCGAGGTCCCGGCGATCCCGGCGGCGACGAACAGGTTCACCCCGACCGGTGGGGTGATCAGCCCCAGCGCGAGCCCGACCGCCATCATCACGCCGATGGTCGTCGGATCCACCCCGACGGCGAGCAGCACCGGCGCGACGATCGGCACCAGCAGGTACAGCGCCGAGATCGCGTCGACGAAGGCCCCGACGACCAGCAGCAGCACGACCACCATCAGCAGGATCAGCGCCGGGTTCCCGGTGACCCCCAGCAGTGCTTCGGCGAGCGTCGCCGCGATCCCGTTCACGGTGACGACGTAGGCGAACACCGACGCCGCCCCCACGATGAGCATGATCACCGCGGACTGGGCCGCCGCGGTGACCAGCACCCGGAAGAGCATCGACGGGCGCAGCTCCCGGTAGACGAACAGGCCGATCAGCAGCGCGCAGAACGCGGCGACCACGGCCGACTCGGTGGGCGTCACGATCCCGCCGTAGATGCCGCCCAGGATGATCACCGGGAGCAGCAACCCGGGCAGCGCACCGAGGAACGCGCGGCCGAACCCGGTCCAGGACGTCCCGCTGCCCAGCTGCGGATCGGCCGCACCGCCACCGCCCGACGACGACGGCGACGACGCACCGGCGGTCACCGGTTCCCGGACCGGGGCGGTGCGCGGCAGGAACAGGCATGCCACCATCAGCGCGACCGCCAGCAGGATCCCGGGCACGATCCCGGCCACGAACAGCCGCGCGATGGACACCCCGGCGAAGTCACTGACCACGACCGCGAACACGATGAACACGACGCTCGGCGGGATCACCAGGCCCATCGAGCCCGAGCTCGCGACCATCGACGCCGAGTGCCGCCGGGTGTAGCCGGCCCGGACCAGCGCCGGGATCAGGATGGTGCCGAGCGCCGCGACCGTCGCCGGGCCGGAGCCGGAGATCGCCGAGAAGAAGAACGCCGCGAGCACCACGACCGCGGCCAGGCCGTGCTTGCGCCTGCCCACGCAGGCGCTCGCGAAGTCGATCAGCCGCCGGGAGATCCCGGCGTACTCCATGATCACCCCGGCCAGGATGAAGAACGGGATCGCCAGCAGCGTCTCCGAGGAGACCGACGCGGTGAACACGCTCGGCAGCACCGCGAGATCACCGGGACCGCCCGAGGCGAGCAGCCCGAACGCCGCGGCGAGCCCGAGCGCGAACGCGACCGGGACGCCGAGCAGCAGCAACGCGAAGAACGACCCGAACAGCACCAGCGCGATCACCGGCCCACCCCCGTCAGCCGGTCGGACGCCGAGCCGTCGGTCCGCAGCGCGGTGCCCGCGGCGTGCACGGTGCGCACGATCCCCAGCACCGCCCCGACCGGGACCGCGACGGTGAACAGCCACTGCGGCACCCCGATCGAGGGGGTGGCGCGGCCACGGCCGTACTGCGCGAGCGTCATGTCCAGTCCCTGCACGAACAGCACCCCCAGGGTGACGACGACGGCGCCCGCGACCAGCACCGTGTGCACCTGCCGGGCCCGTCCCCCGGTCCGCTCGGCGAGCGCGGTGAACCCGAGATGGGCGCCCTCCCGGATGCCGATCACCGCGCCGATCATCACCGTCCAGACCATCAGGTTGACCGTCAGCTCGGTGGTGAAGGCGAGCGAGAGATTGAAGAAGTAGCGGGTCAGGACGTTGACGAAGGCGATCACCGCGACGATCGCGAACGGCACGGCGGCGAGCGTGTTCTCCACGACCGTCAGCGCCCGCAGCGCCCTCGGTGCCCCCGTGGCGGACCCGGGGTGCGGCGCGCTCATCGGGCCGGCTCCGGGGCGAGCAGCCCGGACAGCTCGGCCCCCCACACGTTCTGCTCGTAGTGCGCCTGCAGCGGATCGACCGCCGCCCGGAACCGGTCGATCTCCTCCGGCGCGAGGACCACGGTGTCCATCAGCTCGACCTGCTCGGCCTGCTGGCGGTTCTCCCGCTCCCGGTTGAGCGCGATCTGCTGCTCGTTCGTCTCGGCCGCGACCTCCCGCACGAGCTCCTGGTCGCCGGGATCGAGCCCGTCGAACAGCTCCTTGTTGATGCCCAGGATCAGCGGGTCGTAGACGAAGTTCCAGACGGTCAGGTGCTGCTGGACCTCGGCGAGACCGGCCGAGGAGATCACGTCGATCGGGTTCTCCTGACCCTCGATGGTGCCCTGCTGCAGCGAGGTGAAGACCTCGGCGAAGTTCATCGTGGTGGGGTTCGCCCCGAGCTCGCGGAAGACGTCGGTGAACAGCCCGATCCCGGGGATCCGCACCTTCACACCGGCCAGATCCTCCGGGGTCCGGACCGGCCGCTCGTTGTTGGTCAGCTGCCGGAACCCGCTCTCGCCGAACCCGAGTAGCTCGACGCCGAACTCGGCGGCCATCGCCCGGTACGCCTCCTGCGCGGGCCGGTCGAGCCCGGCCTCGGCCTCGGCGTACGAGGCGTAGCGGAACGGGGCGTTCACCGCGCCGAAGCGCGGATCGATCCCGGCATAGATGATCGTCGAGTTGTAGGACAGCTCCTTGCTGCCCGACATCAGCTGCTCGACACCGGCCGCGGGATCACCCGCGGAGAGCCGCTCACCGCTGAACAGGTCGACCCGGATCCGGCCGTCGGTGCGCTCCTGCACCGTCTCGGCGAAGTGCTCGGCGGCGGCGTACCAGGACGACGACTCGCCGGGAGTCACCGTCATCCGCCAGGTCGTGGGTTCCGGATCGGCCGGTGCGGGCGGGCCGGCGCAGGCGGTCAGCACGACACAGACGAGCACGGCGAGTGCCGTCACGGCCGGTGTCGCGGGCCGTGCCGCAGGTGGTCTCGACGTCATCGTCTACTCCTCGGGCCGCCGTCCACGTCGGACGGACGGATGGGGCGGTGCCCGAATGCTCCGGAATCGCAGACGGCACTGTCAACGATCCGGCCGAAACGGTGTTCCATCATCTGGACCATTGCCATCAGCCGGGTGGATGGTGATCCTGGTGCTCGTGGCCGGTGATGCGGAGCGGTACCCGTCCGACGACCGGATCGATCTCGCCCGCCGGTCCGCATCCTGGAACGTCGTGCACGCCGCCGACCCGCGGGACGATCCGCCCGGCACACAGAGCGTGCTGCGCGCGCTGACGCTGCTGGACCTGGTCGCGGTGATGGCCCGCGACCGCCCCGCCGGGGTGTCGCTGTCCGAGCTGGTCCGCACCAGCGGACGCCCCAAACCCAGCGTGCACCGCGCGCTCGCGGCGCTGGTGCACGCCGGCTACGTGGAGCAGGAGCAGCCGACCGGGCGGTACCGGCTCGGCTTGCAGGCAGCGGTGCTCGGCGAGCTCGCGGACCGGGGCGCCGACCGGCTCGGCGACGCCGCGACCGACCCGCTGATCCGGCTCGCCGAGTCGTCAGGCGACACCGCGTTCCTGACCGTCCGACAAGGCAGCTACGCGCTGTGCACGCGGACGCAGGAGGGCCCGGGGCCGATCCGCAACAGCGCGCTCGCCGTCGGCGACCGGCATCCGCTCGGGATCGGGGCGGGCAGCCTCGCCGTCCTCTCCGCGCTGGACGACGACGAGGTGGCGACCGTGCTGCGGGCGCACGCGGGCGCCCGGATCCGCTATCCCCGCTACGACGACGCGACCCTGCTCCGGCTGGTGGCGCGGACCCGCGCCGACGGTCACGCCCTCAACGACGGGCTGTTCGTACCCGGCTCGTGGGGGGTCGGTGTGGTGCTGCGCGACCGGGCCGGGCGCCCGGTGGCCGGCCTGAGCATCGCGAGCATCGAGCAGCGGATGGGACCGCGCCGGCGCGCGGAGCTCGCGGCGGAGCTGCACCGGTGCGCCCGGGAGATCGAGGACCGGGCCTGCCGGTGAGCGGTGCCGCACTCGCGGCACCGCCCCCGGTCGGCTACTCGCCCTCCAGGTCGCCCTCCGACTCCAGATACGCCTGCCGGAGCGCCTCCAGGGTGGCGGGCTCCGGCGACTCCCACAGGCCCCGGTCGACGGCTTCGAGGAGCCGCTCGGCCATCCCGTGCAACGCCCACGGGTTGGACTCGGTCAGGAACTTGCGGTTGTCCGGGTCGAGCACGTACTCGGCGGTGAGGGTCTCGTACTGCCAGTCCGCGATGACTCCGGTGGTGGCGTCCCAGCCGAACAGGTAGTCGACCGTCGCCGCCATCTCGAATGCGCCCTTGTACCCGTGCCTGCGCATCGCCGAGATCCAGCGCGGGTTGACCACCCGGGCCCGGAACACCCGTGCGCTCTCCTCGTGCAGGGTCCGGGTCCGGACGGCCTCCGGGCGGGTCGAGTCGCCGACGTAGGCCTCCGGCGCCTTACCGGTCAGCGCGCGCACGGTCGCGACCATGCCGCCGTGGTACTGGTAGTAGTCGTCGGAGTCGGCGATGTCGTGCTCGCGGGTGTCGATGTTCTTCGCCGCCACCGCGATCCGCCGGTACGCGTTCTCCATGTCGTCGCGGGCCGGCACCCCGTCGAGGCCGCGGCCGTAGGCGTAGCCGCCCCACGTCGAGTAGACCTCGGCGAGATCGGCGTCGCCCCGCCAGTCGCGCGAGTCGACCAGCTGCAGCAGGCCGGCACCGTAGGTGCCCGGCTTGGACCCGAAGATCCGGGTGCGGGCCCGGCGGCCGTCACCGTGCCGCTCCGCGTCGGCGAGCACGTGCGCACGGACGAAGTTCTGCTCGGCCGTCTCGTCCAGCTCGGCGACCAGCTTCACCGCGTCGTCGAGCAGGGCGAGCACGTGTGGGAACGCGTCCCGGAAGAACCCGGAGATGCGCACCGTGACGTCCACCCTGGGCCTGCCCAGCTCCTCGAGGCCGATCACCTCGAGATCGCGGACCCGGCGCGACGCGTCGTCCCACACCGGGCGGACACCGAGCAGCGCGAACACCTCGGCGACGTCGTCGCCTGAGGTCCGCATCGCGCTGGTCCCCCACACCGACAGGCCCACCGAGCGCGGGTACTCGCCGTGGTCGGCGCGGTAGCGCTCGACCAGCGACTCGGCCATCGCCTGCCCGGTCTCCCAGGCCAGCTTCGACGGGACGGCCTTCGGGTCGACCGAGTAGAAGTTCCGGCCGGTCGGCAGCACGTTGATCAGCCCGCGCAGCGGGGACCCGGACGGTCCGGCCGGGATGAAGCCGCCGTCGAGGGCGTGCAGCACCCGGTCCAGCTCCTGCGCGGTGGCGTCGAGCCGCGGGACGACCTCGTCCGCGGCGAAGCGCAGCACCGACTCGATCGCCGCCGGGTCGGCACCGGGCAGCGCGGCGAGACCCTCCGGACCCCCGGCCGCCGCACCACGAGCGGGCCGCTGGTCCGAACCCGTGTCACGATCGGCCGGCTCCGGGGAACCGAGGTGCTCGGCGACGACCCCGGGGGCGGCATCGGCGGACCAGTCCGCGGCCTCCATACCGGCGACCAGCGCCCTCGCCACCCCCTCGACGGTGTCGGTGCGGGCGTTGGTCTCGGAGCCGTCCTCGACCAGCCCGAGTGCCTGGCGCAGCCCGGGGACGGACTGCTCGCCGCCCCACATCTGCCGGGCGCGGAGCATCGCCAGCACCAGGTCGATCCGCTGCTCGCCGGCCGGGGCGAGTGCGAGCACGTGCAGCCCGTCCCGGATCTGCACGTCCTTGATCTCGCACAGCCAGCCGTCGACGTTCATCAGCATGTCGTCGAAGACGTCCTCGTCCGGGCGCTGCTCCAGGCCGAGGTCGTGGTGCATCTGGGCCGCGGTCATCAGCGTCCAGATCTGCTGCCGGATCGCGGGCAGCTTCGCGGGGTCGAGCGCGGAGATGTTGGCGTGCTCGTCGAGCAGCTGCTCCAGCCGGGCGATGTCGCCGTAGCTCTCGGCGCGGGCCATCGGCGGGATCAGATGGTCGATCAGGGTGGCGTGCGCCCGTCGCTTGGCCTGGGTGCCCTCCCCCGGGTCGTTGACCAGGAACGGGTAGATCAGCGGCAGGTCGCCGAGCACGGCGTCGGTACCGCAGGACGCCGACATGCCCAGCGTCTTGCCCGGCAGCCACTCCAGGTTCCCGTGCTTGCCGATGTGCACGATCGCGTGCGCGCCGAAGCCGCCGTCGGTCTCCGGGGCGGCCAGCCAGCGGTACGCCGCCAGGTAGTGGTGCGACGGCGGGAGGTCCGGATCGTGGTAGATCGCGACCGGGTTCTCGCCGAACCCGCGCGGCGGCTGCACGATCAGCGTCACGTTCCCGCTGCGCAGCGCGGCGACGACGACATCGCCGGAGTCGGTGTAGAGCGTGCCGGGCGCCTCGCCCCAGTGCTCCTCGACGCCCTCACGGAAGTCCTGCGGGAGCGTCTCGAACCAGCGCCGGTACACCTCGCCGGAGATCCGGATCGGGTTCCCGGCGAGCTTCTCCTCGGTCAGCCAGTCCGGGTCCTGTCCGCCGGCCTCGATCAGCGCGTGCATCAGCGCGTCGCCGTCACCGGACTCGACGCCGGGGAAGCCGGGCGTACCGGGATCGGCGATCCGGTAGCCGGCCTCGGCCATCGTGCGCAGCAGCGCGACCGTCGACGCCGGGGTGTCGAGCCCGACCGCGTTCCCGATCCGGGCGTGCTTGGTCGGGTACGCCGACAGCATCAGGACGATCTTCTTCTCGGCGTTCGGGATCCGGCCGAGGTTGGCGTGGTTCACCGCGATCCCGGCGACCCGGGCGGCCCGCTCGTGGTCCGGGACGTAGACCGACAGGCCGTCGCCGTCGGTCTCCTTGAACGAGAACGGGACGGTGATCAACCGGCCGTCGAACTCGGGGACGGCGACCTGGGTGGCGACGTCGAGCGGGGACAGCCCGTCGTCGTTGGACTCCCAGGTCTCCCGGGAGGAGGTCAGACACAGGCCCTGCAGGATCGGGACGTCGAGCGCGGCCAGCTCGGTGACGTCCCACTCCTCGTCCTCGCCGCCCGCCTGCGCGGACGCCGGCTTGGTGCCGCCCGCGGCGAGCACCGTGACGACCATCGCGTCGGCGCCGCGCAGCGTGTCCAGCAGCGCGGCCGGGGCCTGGCGCAGCGAGGCGCACCAGATCGGCAGCGGGGTCGCGCCCTTCGCCGCGATCGCGTCGCAGAGCGCCTCGATGTAGGCGGTGTTCCCGGCCAGGAACTGCGCCCGGTAGAAGAGCACCGCGACGGTCGGCCCGGTGTCTGTTCCGGTCTCTGTTCCGGCGGCGGGTCGCTCCAGCACGCCCCACTCGGGCAGCTCCACCGGCGGCTCGAAACCCTCGCCGGTCAGCAGCACCGTGTCGGACAGGAACGCGTGCAGCTGCCGCAGGTTCTCGGTACCGCCCTGCGCCAGGTAGCTGTGCGCCTCCGCGGCGACACCGGCGGGCACGGTGGAGAGCTCCATCATCTCCGCGTCCGGCGCCATCTCACCGCCGAGGCAGACCAGCGGCGTGGACCTGGTCCGCAGCAGGTCCAGGCCCTCCTCGAAGTAGCGGTAGCCGCCGAGCACCCGGACGACGACGACGTCGGCCTCGTCGGCCATCGCCCCCAGCTCGTCGAGCAGCACCCGGTTCGGGTTCGCGAGGCGGTAGTCGGCCTCGCCGGCACGGGCGGAGAGCAGGTCGGTGTCCGAGGTGGACAGGAGAAGGATCACCGGGCGGTCCCGGTGCGGGGTGTGCGGGCGCGCGTCATCGGCGGACCTTCCTCGGGATCCTCGTCCCGGACGGAGGGGGCGCGGCGGATGGGCCCGGTGTCTGGCTGCCCCCGCGGAGGCCCGCGGGGGTCACAGTGGCGGGACCGCGCCGGACTCGCACCGGCTTCCTGGTCCCACCCGCCGTCTTCGGTTGTCCGATCACCTTCCGCAACGGGCCGGTCCCACGTCAAGCGAGGCCGCACCGCCGTGGCGCTCGGCACGGGTGCCGCCGGTCACCCCGTCGCCGGGCAACGGTCGGCGAGTCCCGGACAAGACCTGGACAGTCTCGAACAAGCCCGGTGCTGCCCGGCTCGGGCACTGTCGTCGCCGACGCAGCGTTCCCACCACCAAGGAGCAGCGATGACGACGACCGACGACAGGCCGACGAGCACCACGGTGCGGGCCGCCTGTCCCCAGGACTGCCCCGACACCTGCGCGATGCTGGTGACGGTCGACGGCGACGGCAAGGCCACCTCGGTCGTCGGCGACCCGGACCACCCGTACACCAACGGCGGCCTCTGCGTGAAGGTCAACAACTATCTGGACCGGGTGTACGACCCGGGCCGCGTGCTGTTCCCGATGCGCCGGACCGGTCCCAAGGGCAGCGGCCGCTTCGAGCGGATCACCTGGGACGACGCCGTCACCGAGATCGCCACCCGGTTCAAGGCCATCGCCGACGAGCACGGCCCCGAGGCGATCATGCCGGTCAGTTACCTGGGCACCCAGGGCATCCTGAACGGTCTCAACGTCGGTGACCCGTTCTTCGCGAAGCTGGGCGCCACCGTCGCCGAGCGCACCTACTGCGACTCCGGTTCCTGCACCGCCTACGCGATGACCATCGGCGACACCGCCGGGGTGGACCCGGAGAGCCTCGTGCACTCCACGTTCATCCTGGTGTGGGCCTGCAACATCATGAGCACCAACCTGCACCTGTGGCCCTACATCGCGAAGGCCAAGAAGAACGGCGCGAAGGTCGTGGTCGTCGACCCGATCCGCACCCGCACCGCGGCCGCCGCCGACCAGCACATCGCGATCCGCCCCGGCACCGACGGCGCGCTCGCGCTGGCCATGGCGCACGTGATCATCGCCGAGGGCCTCACCGACGACGACTACATCGCGAACCACACCGTCGGCTACGACGAGTTCGCCGAGCGCGTCTCCCGCTACACCCCCGAGTGGGCCGAGACCGAGACCGGCGTGCCCGCCGACACCATCCGAACCCTGGCCCGCGAGTACGCCGGTGCGCAGCCGTCGGTCATCCGGATCGGCGTCGCCGTCGAGCGGCACGCCGGCGGTGGCCAGACCGTGCGCGCCCTGTCCTGCCTGCCCGGCCTGGTCGGCGCCTGGCGCAAGCCCGGCGGCGGCATCCTGCAGCTGCCGCTGTGGGCGTTCCCGGTCAACTGGGGCGCCTTCATGCACCCGGAGATGCTCACCCCCGGCACCCGGGTGATCAACCAGTACCGGCTCGGTGCCGCGCTCGCCGGTGACCTGCCCGCCGGCCCGCCGATCAAGGGCCTGATGGTCTACAACTCCAACCCGGTCGTCACCACGCCCGACCAGGACCGGCTGATCAAGGGCCTGGAGAGCGAGGACCTGTTCACCGTCGTGTCGGAGCAGTTCATGACCGACACCGCGGAGTACGCCGACATCGTGCTGCCGGCCACGACGCAGCTCGAGCAGGACGACATCATGTTCTCCTGGGGCCACCTGTACGTGACCTACAACCACCAGTCCATCGAGCCGCTGGGCGAGGCCGTCCCGAACACCGAGATGTTCCGCAGGCTCGCCGCCGCGATGGGCTTCGACGACCCGGTCTTCCAGCGCACCGACGAGGAGATGATCGCCGAGGCGTTCGACTGGTCCCACCCGCACATGGAGGGGATCACCGTCGAGTCGCTGAAGGAGCAGGGCTGGCAGCGGCTCAACGTGGCCCCGCCGGAGGCCTACGCCCCGCACGCCGAGGGGAACTTCCCGACGCCGTCGGGCAAGGCCGAGTTCGTCTCCGCCGCCGCGGCGGGCGGCAACTTCGTCGTCCCGCTGTTCCGGCAGGGTTCCAACGACCACCAGCCCGGCCAGCCCGTCGACCCGCTGCCGCACTACATCCCGCCGCGCGAGTCCGCGGCCGCGGACCCCGAGCTCGCCGCCCGCTACCCGCTGAACCTGCTCACGCCCAAGTCGCACGCGTTCCTGAACTCCAGCTTCGCCAGCCACGAGTTCCACCGCCGCGTCGCGAACGAGCACACCCTGATCGTGCACCCGGACGACGCCGCCGCCCGCGGCATCACCGAGGGATCGCCGGTGCGGGTGTTCAACGACCGGGGCGAGTTCACCGTCGTCGCGTCGCTGCAGGACACCGTGCCGCTCGGGGTCGTCGTCAGCCCGATGGGCGGCTGGCGCAAGAACTCCAAGGCCGGCGCCACCCTGGCCGCGGTCAACCCGACCGTGTTCGGCGACCTGGGCAACGCGCCCACGTTCTCCGACACCCTCGTCGAGGTCGAGACCGCCTGATCCGCACGGCCCGGCCGGATCGCCCTTCTCGGCCCGGCCGGGCCGTGCCCCACCACGACCGTCCACATCGGAGGAATAGCCGTGGCCTACGTCGTCACCGATGCCTGCATCGACGTGCAGGACCGAGCCTGCATGGAAGAGTGCCCGGTCGACTGCATCTACCCGGGCGAGCGGATGATGTACATCCACCCCGACGAGTGCGTCGACTGCGGCAAGTGCATGCCGGCCTGTCCCAGCGAGGCCATCCACTGGGAGCACAAGATGCCCCCGGAGCAGCTGGAGTTCGTCGACGCCAACGCGGTGTTCGTGCGCGAGCAGGGCTTCTCCGGCGGCGGCGAGGACGCCGACCCGGCCGACGGCGACCACCCGCTGGTCGCGCAGCGGAAGCCGCGATGAGCGGCGAGCTGGCGGCCGATCTGGTCGTCGTCGGCGCCGGACCGACCGGGCTCTACGCCACCTACTACGCGGGCTTCCGCGGGCTGTCCGTGGTCGTGGTCGACGCCCTGGACCAGCTGGGCGGGCAGATGTCGGTGCTCTACCCGGAGAAGCCGGTGTTCGACGTCGCCGGCTTCCCCCGGGTCCGGGCGCAGGACCTGGTCGACTCCCTGGTCGAGCAGGCCGCGCCGGCCGAACCGACCTACCTGCTCGGGCACGACGCCGTGGAGCTGGAGCAGTTCGACGACGGCGTCGCCGTCACCACCGACCGCGGCGTGCGGATCCGGGCGGGCGCGCTGCTGATCACCGGCGGGATGGGCCGGTTCACCCCGCGCCCGCTGCCCGCCGGTGGCGACTACGCCGGTCGGGGCCTGCGCTACGCGGTGCCCCGCCCGGCCGAACTCACCGGCCGCGACGTGCTGATCGTCGGCGGCGGGGACTCGGCGGTGGACTGGGCGCTGTGCCTGGAACCGCTCGCGGCGTCGGTGACCCTGGTGCACCGCCGGGACGCCTTCCGGGCGCACGAGCGCAGCGTCACCGAGCTGCGCGCGTCGTCGGTGCGGCTCCTGACCCCCTTCGAGGTGCACGACGTGCGCGGCGACGAGCGGGTGGCCGAGGTCGACGTGTCCGGCCCGGACGGCGTGCAGACCCTGCGGGTCGACGAGATCGTCGCCGCGCTCGGTTTCAAGGCCGACCTGGCCGCCCTGTCGAGCTGGGGGATCGGGATGAGCCGGCGGCACATCGCCGTCGACCGGTCGATGCGCACGACGCTGCCGCGGGTGTTCGCCGCCGGGGACATCACCGACTTCGAGGGCAAGGTCCGGCTCATCTCGGTCGGGTTCGGCGAGGCCGCGCTGGCGGTGAACAACCTGGTCCCGCTGGTGCGCCCGGACCTGCCGGTCGTGCCCGGTCACTCGAGCGACGCGGCATGAGCACCCCGGCCGCGGATCCCGGCGGCGGGTGGGCGCCGGGCAGCGTCGGCGCGGCGATGATCGGCTGCCCGAAGATCTGCGGGCGCACCACCACGGTGCACCAGGCGCGCGAGGCGCTGCGCGACGACCACGTGCACGCGCTGCTCGTCGTCGACCGCGGGCTGCTCCTCACCGTCGTGGAGCGGGGTGACCTGCTGGGGCAACCCGCCGCGGCTCCGGTCCGCCGGCTGGGCACGGTGGCCGGCCGGACCCTCGCGCCCGGCGCCGACGCGGGGGCCGCCCGGGAGACCATGGCGGCCCGCGGGCAGCGCAGGCTGGCCGTCGTCGACGACCGCGGCGGGTTGCTCGGGCTGTTGTGCCTCAAGAGGTCCGGCACCGGGTTCTGCACCGATCGCGGGGTGCGGGAGCGGGCCGCGCAGCGACGGGTGACCCGACATCCTCACATCGGAGCAACATGTTCGTGACCGTGACATGTCATCCTGCGGTATGGCCCTCGTCACGATCGACACCACCACCGTGGGCGAGGCCGACCGGTTGGACTTCTGGCGGGACACGGTCTGCGACCAGTTCGTCGCTCTGGATGTGACGCCCTCCACCACCGGTCTGGTCTCCGGACGGGTCACCGCTGCGTCGGTGGCCGGGACGCACCTGCGACGGATCTCCTCGGTACCGCACCGCTTCGAGCGGACCACCCGCCAGGTGCGGGCGGCCGACGAGGACTACCTGCAGATCGCGCTGGCCCGCCGCGGCCGCACCCTGGTCGTGCAGGACGGCCGGGAGGCGCTGATCGGCCCGGGCGACTTCGTGATCTACGACAGCAGCAGGCCGTTCACCTTCGTCACCACCGACAGCTTCGAGTACCAGGTGTGCCTGCACCCCAAGGGGGCGCTGCCGCTGTCGGCCGCGGAGACCGCCGAGATCACCGCACGGGTCTTCGACGGGCGCCGCGGCATCGGCGCGATGCTGCCGCCCCTGCTGTCGTCGCTGGACCGGGCGATCGGCGACGACCTCCCCGACGTGGCACAGGACGCGGTGGCCCGGACCATCGGCGACCTGTTCGTCGCGCTGGTCCGCAGCATGGTCCCCGCCTCCGCCTCGGCGAACCTGCACGTCGCGCGGGCCCGCGCCCACATCCGCGCGCACGTCGCCGACCGGGATCTGGACCCGGCCTCGATCGCGGCCGCCTGTGCGATCTCGGTCGGCCACCTGCACAAGGTCTTCGCGGCCGAGTCCACCACCGTCGGCTCGGTCATCCGCGAGGAACGGTTGCAGGGGGCCTGGCACGAGCTCCGCCGCGACGACCTGGCGCACCTGGGGATCGGGGCCATCGGGGCGCGCTGGGGGATGCCCGATGCGGCGGCGTTCAGCAGGGCGTTCCGGGCTCGGTTCGGGAGCGCACCCAGCAGCCACCGGACCCGGACGGCCTGACCGCCCGCGCCGCGGCAGCGGCCGGTGCCGGCGGCAGCAGCGGGACTGTGCGCCCGGCGCGCATCGGCGCCTGCCGCCTGCCGATCATGTCGCGACGGCCCTGTCCGGACGGCCAGGTCGCGACGGTGCTCTCCCGACGGCCCTGTCCGAACGGCCAGGTCGCGACGATGCTCTCCCGACGGCCCTGTTCCGACGACCCTGTTCCGACGGCGCTGTCCCGACGGCGCTGTCCCGACCGCTCTGTCCCGGCCGCCCTGTCCCGATAGTCCGTCACCGGACCGGACGAACCCGGGGGCCTTCCGGGTGAGCCACCGGTGCGTCGCGGCGGCGCGCGGAGCCGGGGCACCGACCCTGGACGCCGCGTCCGGACCCGGTCGCCGGACGCCCCGGAGGTGGCCCCGTGCCCGTGCACCCGACCCCGCCCGGCATCCCCCGTCGTCGGCTGCTCGGTACCGCAGCGGCGACGCTGCTCGCCGTCGGCCTCGTCGTGACCGCGGCACCGGCCGCGCTCGCCGCACCGGCAGCCGGCGGCCCGCTGACCGACCGGGCGTTCGTCGGCGTCTCGGTCGCCACCGTGTGGACCTCCCCCACCAGCCCCCGTGAGATGGACCGGTCCGCCGTCGCCGCGCCGGCCGACCCGGCGGACTGGCTCGGGTCGATGACCGCGGCCGACCGGCGCGAGCTGACCACCGCGTCCCGCACCCAGACCCAGGTCCTCTACGGCGCGCAGGTGCAGGTGCTGGAGCGCCGCGAGGGCTGGACGAAGATCGCGGTGCCCGGTCAGCCCAGCGCGAAGGACGCCCGCGGCTATCCCGGCTGGGTCCCGTCCGCGCAGCTCACCACCGGTGCGGCGTTCGCCGGGCTGCTCGAAGCACTGCCCGCGGGCACCGTCGACGGGGTCGCCACCACCTGGCTGTACAGCGAGGAGACCCGCACCGACCGGCTCCGCGAGATCAGCGCCGGCACCCGGCTCCCGGTCCTCGCCGGTGACTCCGGCGGCGTGCAGGTGTCGCTGCCCGACGGTGGCACCGCCTGGGCCGACGCGGCGCACCTGCGGATCGGCGATCCGGGCCCGGCCTCCGGGGAGGACCTGGTCGGCACCGCCCGGCTGTTCCTGGAGCGGCCCTACCTGTGGGGCGGCCGCTCCGGGTTCGCGCCGGACTGCTCGGGGCTGACCGGACTGGTGCACGAACTGCACGGGATCACGATCGGCCGGGACGCCTCCGACCAGGCGACCGCCGGCCGGGCCGTCGAGCAGAACGACCTGCGGCCCGGTGATCTGCTCTTCTGGAACTCCCCCGCCACGCACGTCGCGATCTATGCCGGCGACGGGCGGATGATCGAGGCCTTCGACGCGTCGACCCCGGTGCGGATCACCCCGGTCCGGTTCGACGCGACGTACTCCGGGGCACGCAGGCACCTGCCCGACCCGGCGTGACCCGGGGCGCGACCGCCGTGTGACCGATACCGCCACGCCGCGCGCAGGCCCCGCACCCCCGGGTGTGCCTACAGTGACCGGCGTGCCGACGACCGCCCGTACCCGCGCCGACGCCTGCCCGGGCGTCGTGTCGCCGCATCTCGCGGCGGACGGTGCGCTGGCCAGGGTCCGGTTGCCCGGCGGCGTGCTGGCCGCGCCCGCGCTGCGGGTGGTGGCGACGCTCGCCGAGGCCGCCGGGGACGGGTCGGTGCATCTCACCTCCCGCGGGAACCTGCAGCTGCGCGGGCTCGACCCGGCCGATCCGCGGCCGGTGCAGCTGCTCGGCGCCGCCGGGCTGCTGCCCTCCACGACCCACGAGCGGGTGCGGAACATCCTCGCGTCGCCGCTGTCGGGGATCACCGGCGGACTCGCCGACCTGCGGGGGTCGGCCGCCGCGCTGGACCGCGGTCTGTGTGCGCGTCCGGGGCTCGCGCGGCTGTCCGGCCGGTTCCTGTTCGCCCTCGACGACGGCCGCGGCGACGTCGCGGGCGAGCGGCCCGATGTGTGCTGGCGCGCGACCGGGGCCGACGACGGCGAGCTCCTCGTCGCCGGGACCGGCACCGGCCTGCGCTGCTCCCGGGCGGGTGCCCCCGCCCTGCTGCTGGACGCAGCGGAGGCGTTCCTGACCCTGGACGCCGGCACCTGGCGTGCCGCCGAGCTCGACGACGCCCCCACCCGCATCGGCGCGATCCTGCGCCGCCGGGCGACGCCCGGCGACGGCCCACCCGCGGCACCCGGCGACGAGCCGGCCGCGGTCGGATCACCCGGCGACCGGCCGACCGTCGACGGGGCACCTGGCGATGGCTCACCCGGCGACGGGGCACCCGCTCTCGGATCACCCGGCGACCGGCCATCGGGGGTCGGGGACCTCGGCGGCGGCGCGCTCGGGGTGGCCCCGGTGCTCGGGGAACTGTCGTCCGCGCAGCTGGCCGCCCTCGCCGGTGCCGCACCGGAACTCATCGTGACGCCGTGGCGCACCCTGGTGCTCCCCCGGCCCGCCGCCGATGCCCCGGCCCGGCTGCGGGCGGCCGGGCTGGTCACCGACCCGGACCATCCGGCGCTGCGGGTCAGCGCCTGCGCGGGCGCACCGGGCTGCGCGAAGTCCCTCGCCGACGTCCGCGCCGACGCCCGCGAGCTGATCCGGCACGGCACCGGGAGACCGGTGCACGTCGTGGGCTGCGCCCGGCGCTGCGGCGCCCCGCACACCCCGCACGTCGACGCCGTCGCCACCGGCCCGGGCAGTTACCGGCTCGACGGCGAACCGGGCACGCTCGTCGCACCATCGCAGGACCGACCGAGGAGCATCCGCTGAGCGGCCACGACTACATCACCGACGGCGCCGAGATCTACCGGCGCTCGTTCGCGACGATCCGCGCCGAGGCGGACCTGACCGGATTGCCGCCCGGGATCTCCGACATCGCCGTGCGGATGATCCACGCCTGCGGTCAGGTCGACCTGACCGCCGACATCGCCGCATCGGACGGGCTGGTCGACGCCGCCCGGCAGGCGCTGAAGGCGGGCGCCCCGATCCTCTGCGACGCCATGATGGTCGCCTCCGGGGTCACCGCGGCCCGGCTCCCGGCCGGCAACGAGGTGCTCTGCCTGCTCCGCGATCCACGCGTCCCGGACCTCGCGCAGCGGATCGGCAACACCCGCTCCGCCGCCGCGCTGGAGCTGCTCGCGGAC
The DNA here is from genome assembly GCF_003945385.1 of Pseudonocardia autotrophica. Lineage (NCBI taxonomy): Bacteria > Bacillati > Actinomycetota > Actinomycetes > Pseudonocardiales > Pseudonocardiaceae > Pseudonocardia > Pseudonocardia autotrophica. The sequence continues at coordinate 2,852,840 of NZ_AP018920.1, read as the reverse complement.
CGGTTCGACGGCGCCGTCGTCGCCGTCGGCAACGCCCCGACCGCGCTGTTCCACCTGCTCGACCTGATCGACCGGGGCGCGCCGCGCCCGGCCGCGGTGCTCGGCATCCCGGTCGGTTTCATCGGCGCCGCCGAGTCCAAGCAGGCCCTCGCCGCCCGCACCGACCTGGAGTACCTGGTGGTGCACGGCCGCCGCGGCGGCTCGGCGATCACCGCCGCCGCGCTGAACGCGCTGGCCCACGAGCAGGAGATCATCGCGTGAGCAGCGCCGACCCCACCACCCCGAGTGCCGGCACCCTCTACGGTGTCGGGCTCGGCCCCGGCGATCCCGAGCTGACCACGATCAAGGCCGCCCGGCTCGTCCGCGACGCCGACGTGATCGCCTACCACTCGGCCCGGCACGGCCGCTCCATCGCCCGCCGGATCGCCGAGCCGCACCTGTCCGGCACCGCGATCGAGGAGGCCCTGGTCTACCCGGTCACCACCGAGACCACCGACCATCCCGGCGGCTACCAGGGTGCGATCGACGAGTTCTACACCGAGGCCGCCGCCCGGCTGGCCGCACACCTCGACGCCGGCCGCGACGTCGTGCTGCTCGCCGAGGGCGATCCGCTCTTCTACGGCTCCTACATGCACATGCACAAGCGCCTCGCCGGCCGCTACCGCACCGAGGTCGTGCCCGGTGTCACCTCGATCAGCGGGGCCGCCGCGGCGCTGGGCCGCCCGCTCGTCGAGCGGGACGAGGTGCTCACCGTGCTGCCCGGCACGCTGCCCCGCGCCGAGCTGGCGCGCCGGCTCGCCGACACCGACTCGGCCGCCGTCATGAAGCTGGGCCGTACCTTCGGCACCGTGCGCGACGCGCTGGCCGACGCCGGGAAGCTCGATCGCGCGCACTACGTGGAGCGGGCCACCATGGAGGCCCAGCGCACCGGCGCCCTCGGCGACGTCGACGCCGGTGACGTGCCCTACTTCGCGATCGCGCTGGTGCCCGGTGACATCGCCTCGTCGGTGCCCGACCAGGAGAACGACGACCACCGGATCGCCCCCGATCCGGCCGATCCGGCGTCGGTGCGCGGGCCGGGCGAGGTCGTCGTCGTCGGGACCGGGCCGGCCGGGCGGGACTGGCTGACCCCGCAGGTCGCGGCCGCGCTGTCGGTCGCCGACGATCTCGTCGGGTACGGGCCCTATCTCGACCGGGTGCCGCCCAACCCGCGGCAGACCCGGTACCCGTCGGACAACCGGGTCGAGGCGCAGCGCGCCGCGCACGCGCTGGACCTGGCCGCGTCCGGTCGTCGGGTCGCGGTTGTCTCGGCCGGTGACCCGGGGGTGTTCGCGATGGCCGCCGCGGTGCTGGAGGTCGCCTCCGAGCAGAAGTACCGCGACGTCGCCGTCCGGGTGCTGCCCGGGCTGTCCGCGGCGCAGGCGGTGTCCGCGGCGGTCGGTGCTCCGCTCGGGCACGACCACGCGATGATCTCGCTGTCGGACCGGCTCAAGCCGTGGGACGTCGTCGCCGCCCGGCTGCGCGCCGTGGCGGCCGCGGACCTGGCGATCGCGATCTACAACCCGCGGTCGAAGGCCCGGCCGTGGCAGGTCGGCGCGGCCCGCGAGGTGCTGCTGGAGCACCGCTCCCCGGACACCCCGGTGGTGCTGGGCCGCGACGTCGGCGGCGCCGGCCAGCGGATCACCGTCACCACGCTCGGCGAGCTGGACCCGGAGCTGGTGGACATGCGCACCCTGGTGATCGTCGGCTCGTCGACCACCCGGGTCGTCGAGCGCGGCACCGGACCGGTCGTCTTCACGCCCCGCCACTACGAGACCGGGACGACCACCGGCTGAGCCGCTACCGTCCCCGCTGACGGTGGCGCGGAAGGACGCGGGCGATGACGACGACGGTGCACCGCCTGGGTCCCGACGACTGGGAACTTGCGCGGGAGGTCCGGCTCGCCTCGATCCGGGAGGAGCTCGGCGCGGACAGCGCCTTCCTCCGGGAGCTGGCCGCTATGGAGCAGGCGGCATGGCGCGGGGTACTCGCCCGGCACGTCCGGTTCGCCGCACAGCACGACGGACGGCCGATCGGGACGGTGTGCTGGCGCCCGTCCGACGAGCCGGACGAGGGCCTGCTGCACGGGATGTGGGTGTGCCCCACGGCCCGCGGCACCGGGCTCGCGGGCAGGCTGGTGGACGCCGTCGTCGCCGTCGCCGGTGAGCACGGCAGGCACCGGCTGTCGCTGAAGGTGGAGCCGGGGAACGCACGCGCGCTGGCGTTCTACACGCGAACCGGTTTCCGGGTGGTCCCCGGAGAGGGCGGCGCCGCCGCGCTGGTGGTGATGACCCGGGACCTGCGCCGGCCGTGACCGCGGCGATGCGACGATCACCGGTGATGCGCATCGAGGATCTCGACACCCCGTTCCTCGCCGTCGACGCCGGCGTGCTGGAACGCAACCTGACCGACGGCGCGGACCGGGCCCGGCGGCGCGGCCTCGCCTGGCGGCCGCACGCCAAGACGCACAAGTGCGTGGCGGTGGCCCGCCGCCAGCTCGCGCACGGCGCTACCGGCCTGACCCTGGCGACCGTCGGGGAGGCCGAGGTGTTCGCCGCGGCCGGCGTCGACGACCTGTTCCTCGCCTACCCGGTGTGGGCGGCCGGTGGCCGGGCCGACCGGTTACGCGCGCTGGCCGGGCGGGTCCGGCTGCGGATCGGGGTCGACTCGGCCGCCGGCGCGGACCGGCTCGCCGCGGCACTGCGCGGGGCCCCGGCGCAGGTGCTGATCGAGATCGATTCCGGGCACCACCGCACCGGTGTCGCCCCCGGCGACGCGGGTGGTCTCGCCGCGGGTGCGCAGGCGGCCGGGCTGGAGGTGGCCGGGGTCTTCACCTTCCCCGGGCACGCCTACGCCCCCGGCGCGCGCGCCACCGCGGCCGCCGACGAGATCGCCGCACTGTCCGCGGCGGCGGCCGGTCTGGCGGCCGCCGGGATCGAGCCGCTGGTCCGCAGCGGCGGGTCCAGCCCGACCGAGAACCTGTCCCCCGAGCTCCCCGACCGGTGGGCGCCCACCGAGACCCGGCCGGGGGTGTCGGTGTTCGGCGACGCCCAGCAGGTCGAGCTGGACGCCGCCGGGTTCGACCGGTGCGCCCTGACCGCCGTCGCGACGGTCGTGCACGCCCGCCCCGGGCACGCCGTGCTGGACGCCGGCAGCAAGACCCTCGGCGCCGACCGGGCGCCATGGGCGTCCGGCCACGGACGGCTGCCCGAGCACCCCGGCGCCCGGGTCACCGCGCTGTCCGAGCACCACGCCACCGTCGCGTTCGGCGACGGCGACGGACCGGTCCCGGAGCCGGGCAGCCGGGTGCGGGTGCTGCCCAACCACGTGTGCACGGCGGTGAACCTGGCCGATCATCTGGTCGTGGTCGACGGCGGGGAGACGGTCGTCGACCGCTGGCCGGTCGACGCGCGCGGGGCGAACACCTGATGCGGGCGGTACGGGTCACCGCCTTCGGTGCCGCGCCGGAGCTCGTCGAGCTGCCCGATCCGGTACCCGCGCCGGACGGCGTCGTCGTCCGCGTGGAGGCGACCGGGCTGTGCGCCAGCGACCGGTTCGCCTGGCTCGGTCACGACGACGGCGTCACGCTGCCGTTCGTGCCCGGCCACGAGCTGGCCGGCCGGGTCGTCGCGACCGGGCCGGACGTGCGCCGGATCCGGATCGGCGACCGGGTCACCACGCCCTTCGTGTGCGGCTGCGGCGACTGCCCGCAGTGCCGGGACGGCCGGTCCCAGGTCTGCCCGCGCCAGCAGCAGCCCGGCTTCACCCACGACGGCTCGTTCGCCGAGCTGGTCGCGCTGCGCCACGCCGACCACAATCTGGTCCCGCTGCCGGACGGGACCGACGCCGGTGGTGCCGCGCTGCTCGGCTGCCGGGTCGCCACCGCCTACCGGGCGCTCACCGGGCGCGGCGGGGTCCGGCCCGGCGACACCGTGCTGGTGATCGGGGCCGGCGGCGTCGGGCTGGCCGCGGTGCTGGTCGCGGCGACACTGGGGGCCGAGGTCGTGGTCGCCGATCCGGCACCGGCGGCCCGGGCCAGGGCCGCCGAGCTGGGCGCGGCCGGCACGCTCGATCCGGCCGAGGGCCCGGAGCGGGTGCGCGAGCTGATCGGCGACGGCGGTGCCCGGGTGGCCGTCGAGTCCGCCGGGCGGGCCGAGGCACTCGCGTTCGGGATCCGGGCGCTGCGCCCGCACGGCGTGCTGGTGCAGGTCGGCCTGCTCACCGCCGAGCCGGTCGTCCCGGTCCCGGAGATGATCGCGAAGGAGCTGGTGCTGGCCGGCAGCCACGGGATGGCCGCGGCCGACTACCCGGCGCTGGTGGAGCTCGTCGACAGCGGGCGGCTCGATCCGGCCCGCCTGGTCACCCGGCGGATCCCGCTGCCCGATGCTCCGGCGGCCCTGGCCGCGCCGCCGGAGCCGGGCTCGCTGACCGTCGTCCTGCCCTGAGCGCCGCTCGCTCCGTGCCGCTCGCTCCGTGCCGCTCGCTCTGTGCCGCTCGCTTCACGAGTGGTGGTCACAGCAACAGCGCGATGGCCCGCCCGACGGTGTCCGTGCCCCGCACCCCGGGCGGCAGCCCGGGCCGGTCCACGACCACCACCGTGATCCCCCGCTCCCGCGCCGCCACCAGCTTCGCCGCGGTCGCGTCGCCTCCGGAGTCCTTGGTCACCAGCACGTCCGGGCGCACCCCGGCCAGCAGCTCCCGCTCGCTGTCGAGGGTGAACGGGCCACGGTCGAGCAGCAGCGTGTGTCGTCGTGGCAGCGGCGGGCCGGGCGGGTCGACCGACCGGATCCAGAAGGCCGCGTCGAGCGCCGCGAACTCCGCGAGGCCGCCGCGGCCGGTGGTGAGGAGCACCCGGCCGGACGGTCCGGGCAGCAGAGCGGGCAGTGCGGCGGCGGCCGCGGCGACCGAGCCGACCCGGTGCCAGCGGTCCCCCGGCCCGGCCGTCCAGCCGGGCCTGCGCAGCACCACCAGCGGGGTCCCGGTCGTCGCGCAGGCGGCGGCCGCGTTGGCCGTCATCGTCGCGGCGAACGGATGCGTCGCGTCCAGCACCGCGGACACCCGCTCGGCACGCAGGTACCGGGCGAGGCCGTCGGCGCCGCCGAAACCGCCGATCCGCACCTCGCCGTCGGGCAGCCGGGGGCTGCGGACCGCCCCGGCCAGCGACGAGATCACCCGGACGCCGTCGCGGGCCGCCAGCTCGGCCGCCGCCGCCCGGCCCTCGGTGGTGCCGCCGAGTACGAGCACCGTGTGCGGACCGGTCACGGGCCCCAGGCTAGGGCGCAGCTGCCCGCTCGGTTCACAGCGCCTCGAGCACCGGCTCGAACGCCAGCTCCGCGGCGCCGATCAGCGCACCGTCCCGGCCGAGCGGGGACACCACGACCGGGGTCCCGCCGACGGCCCGGCTGACCAGGCTGCGCCGCTCGACGTCGGCTCGGACCCGGTCCAGCACGGTCGGCGGCAGCGCGCCGAACAGGTCACCGAGCACGACCAGACCGGGGGCGAGCATGTTGACCACGGTGATCAGCCCGATCCCCATCCAGCCGGCGAACCCGGCCAGCTGCCGCTCCGCGCGATCCGGGTCCGCGGCCAGTGCGCGCAGCTCGGCGACCAGCACCCCGCGCGGGGTGTCCTCGGGCAGGCCCAGTGCCCGGCCCAGTGCGGGCTCGCCGACCTCGGTCTCCCAGCATCCGCTGGCCCCGCAGAAGCAGTCCCGGCCGTCCGGGCGGACGATCATGTGGCCGAGCTCGCCGACGTAGCCGCCGGTGCCGCGCAGCGGGGCGCCCGCGGAGATCACACCGCCACCGACGCCGACGTCCCCGGCCAGGTAGACCATGTCGGCCACGTCCCGGCCGGCGCCGCGCAGGTGCTCGGCCAGCGCCCCGGCCTCGGCGTCGTTGGCCACCTGCACCGGCCGCCCCAGCACCGCGGCCAACCGGGTGCCCAGCTCGACGTCGCGCCAGCCCAGGTTGGGTGCCTCCCGGACCAGCCCGTCGTCGCGCCGGACGACGCCCGGCACCGACACCCCGACCGCCTGCTCGGTCACCGCCAGCTCGTCGCGCAGCAGCTGCGCCGACTCGGCGACGTGCGTGATCACCTCGCCGGGCAGCCGAGTGCTGCGGTGCAGGTTCCAGCTGTGCCTGCCGAGGATCTGCCCGCCGATCCCGACCATCGCCATCGCGACCTGGTCCACCCGGACGTCCACCGTGAGCACCACCGCCGCCTGCGGATCGGGCACCACCAGCAGCGACGGGCGACCGGCACCGGAGCGCCGGGTCGGGATGGCCTCGGTGACGATCCCGGCGGCGGCCAGCCCGTCGACGACCGCCTTGATCGTGCTCCGGTTGAGCCCCAGCTCCCCGGCCAGGGTGGCCCGGGTGCACGGCCCGTCGACGTGCAGCCGGCGCACCAGTGCCGCGCGGTTGTGCCGGCGGGCGTCGTCCGGGCGGGTGCCCGACGCCGGCCCGGGGAGCTGGGTGGTCACCGTCCGGTGGCCGCCGCCCGCCGGCGGGACGCCACATCGACCCCGGCCGCGAGCAGCAGCACCAGGCCGGTCACCACGAACACCACGGCGGCGGGCTGCTTGAGCAGCCCCAGACCGTTCTGCACGGTGGCCAGCACGGTCCCGCCGATCACCGCATTGCTGATCCGGCCGCGCCCGCCGAACAGCGAGGTGCCGCCGATCACCGCGGCGCCGACCGCGAACAGCAGCGTGTTGCCGCCGCCCGCTGCCGGGTTCACCGAGCCGATCTTCGACGAGTAGACGATCGCCCCGACCGCGGCGAACGCGGTGGAGATCACGAACACCGACGCCCGGATCCTGGCCACGTCGATCCCGGCCCGGCGCGCGGCCTCCCGGTTGCCGCCGACCGCGTAGACGTGCCGGCCGAAGCGGGTCCGGTCCAGCACCCAGGTCCCCAGCACCAGCAGCACCAGCACGATCGGGACGACATAGGGCACCCCGGCGATCGCGATGGCACCCGGCGACCGGTCCTGGACGAGTGCGAAGGTGACCAGCCCACCCAGCACGACCACCGCCCCGATCTTGATCAGCACCAGCCCGGTGGGCCGGGCCACCAGCCCGCTCCGCAGCCGGGCCCGCTGGCGTACCAGCTGGACCGCCGCGTACCCGCCCGCCGCGACCACGAAGAGCAGCCACGAGGCGGGCACCGACAGGTTGCCGTTCGCCACCGCGTTGATCACCGGGTCGCGCAGGGCCAGCGTGCCACCGTCGCCGATCAGCTGGAGGATCACCCCCTGCCAGGTGATGAACAGCGCCAGCGTGACGACGAAGGCGGGCATCCCGAGCCGCGCGACCAGGAACCCGGTCAGGCAGCCGATGACGACCCCGACGCCGACGGCGAGCGCCATCACCACCCCCGGCCCGGTCGGCACGCCGATCACCAGCACCGCGGCGGTCGCGAGGCTGACCACGGTGCCCGCCCACACCCGGACCAGCGCGGCGAGCACCGCGGCGACGACCATCACCAGCACCAGCAGCACGAACACGACGGTGCCGGTGGCACCGAGCATGTTGCCCGCGGAGACCAGGTGCAGCGCCATCATCGCCGCGGCCAGGCCGGACGCGGTCCCGGCGGCCAGGTCGATCTCGCCGGTCAGCAGCACGAAGACCAGGCCCATCGCGATGATCGTCGGGCCGGCACCCTGCTGGAGCAGGTTCGCCAGGTTCAGCAGGCTCCCGAAGGTGCCACCCTGGTCCAGGACGCTGAACAGCACGAACAACGCGGCCAGCCCGAGCAGCGCCGGCAGCGAGCCGAGATCGCCGCCGCGCAGCCCGCGCAGGTAGGCGACGACCGCCTCCCGGGTGGTCTGGGCGGTGGTGTCGATCCCGAAGTCGGCCGCCCGGTTCGCCGGGTTGGCGCGCTGCGCGGCACCCACCGGCGACGTCGTGCCGTCGGTGGTGGTGCCGGTGGGACGGGGGTCGGTCACGATCGGTCCTCCGGGAGCGGCGGGACGGTCGGCGGCAGTGGCATCGGCAGCGCCATCAGACGGTCGCCGATTCGGGTCGGGCCAGGCCGAGCTCGCCGGACCGGCCCGCGGTGATCAGCTGGACGACCTGGGCGTGGGTGACGTCGCGGATCGGCACCTGGGCCACCATCCGGCCCAGGTACAGGCAGGCGATCCGGTCCGAGACCTCGAAGACGTCGGCCATGTTGTGGCTGATCAGCACCACCGCCAGGCCCTGCTCGGCGAGCCGGCGGACCAGATCGAGCACCTGCCGGGTCTGTGCTACACCGAGCGCCGCGGTGGGCTCGTCGAGCAGCACCACCCGGGAGTCCCACAGCACCGCCTTGGCGATCGCCACGGTCTGCCGCTGCCCACCGGACAGCGACGCGACCGGGGTCCGGACCGACGTCACCGTCCGCACCGAGAGCGCCGCGAGGGTGTCCCGCGCGGCCTGCTCCATCGAGCCCTCGTCGAGCATCCACGGCCGGCCGCGCTCGCGGCCGAGGAACATGTTGGCGACGACGTCGAGATTGTCGGCGAGCGCGAGGTCCTGGTACACGACCTCGATGCCGAGCCGGGCGGCGTCGGCCGGGGCGGTCAGCGACACCGGCTCGCCGCCGAAGCGGATCTCGCCGCCGTCGATCGGGTGGATCCCCGCGACGCACTTCACCAGCGTCGACTTGCCGGCGCCGTTGTCGCCGACGAGTGCGGTGACCTCACCGGCCCGAACGGTCAGGTCGACGTCGTGCAGCACCCGCACGGCGCCGAAGCTCTTGTTCACCTGGTGCAGGGACAGGATCGGTTCGGTCATGGACCGCTCCTCCGCGGACGGGCCCGGTGCGCGGCGGACGACGCCGCCGCGCACCGGGGCGGGATCAACTGATGCCGAGCTCGCCGCAGGCGGGCGCGGCCTCCGCGGTGCAGATCTCCGCGGCGCTCACGTAACCGGCGTCGACCACCTTCTTCACCGAGTCCCGGGTGATCATCTCCGGGGTGAGCAGCACCGACGGGACGTCCCGGTTGCCGTCCGGGTCGCGGACGGTCTGGGTGGCGACAGCGTCCGCGGCGGCGGTGTCGCCGTTCGCGAGTGCCGCGGCCAGCTTCGCCGCGGCCTCCGCCTCCTGCTCGATCGGCTTGAACACGGTCATGTACTGGTCGCCGCGCAGGATGGCGGCCAGACCGTCGGCGGTGGCGTCCTGCCCGGTGACCGGCACGGTCCCGTTCAGGCCGTACTTGGCGAGCACGGTGATCACCGCACCGGCCAGCCCGTCGTTGGCCGCGACGACGCCGTCCACCTTGCCGCCGTTGGCGGTCAGCAGCTGCTCGAAGGTGGTTCCGCCGACCTGGTTGTCCCACTTCTCGATCGTCTGGCTGCCGGCCAGGACCAGCGACCCGTCGTCGTAGAGCGGCTTCAGCACGCTCTGCTGGCCGTTGTAGAACAGGGTGGCGTTGTTGTCGGTCGGGGCGCCCTCGATCTCGATGACCTGGGCACCCTGCTCGTCCCCGATCCCCTGGACCAGGCCCTCGCCCTGCAGCGCGCCGACCCGCTCGTTGTCGAACGAGACGTAGTAGTCGCTGGTCCCGCCGAGGTTCAGCCGGTCGTAGTCGATCACCGGGATGCCCTGCGCCTGCGCCTTCTCCGCGACCGTGGCGCCACCGTCGCTGCTGATCGAGGCGATGACCAGCACCCGCACCCCGCTGGAGATCATCCCGTCGGCCAGGGTGGAGAACTTCTGCTCGTCGCCCTGGGCGTTCTGGATGTCCGGGTCCAGGCCCTCGGCCCGCATCGCCCGGTCCAGCATCGGCTTGTCGAAGCCCTCCCAGCGGGCCGAGCTGTCGGTCTCCGGGAGGATCACGCCGACCTTGGTCCCGCCCTCCCCGCCGGCCGCGGACCCGCCGTCGTCGCCGTCGCCCGCGCTGTTCTGGCCGCACGCGCTCAGCGTGAGCAGCAGGCCGAGACCGGCCGCCGTCACCGCCCGCCGCAGCCGGGATCTGCGTCCCGTCCCCTGCATCCCCATCGGAAATTCCCTCCACGACGCTGTGGTGACCGTTGCAACTCGATCGGGCAAATGTTGCGAGCGCCAACGTATTGCGCGATATGCGGTGGCGCACAGCACACTGGATCGAGAAAGTTCCCAACGATCATCACAATTCGGTCACGGCAGCGCCGATTTGTTGTGCCGGAGGGGCTTCGCTCAGGAGTGCAGGAGGTCCAGGAGCTCCGACTCGACGGCGGCGATCCGCGGGTCGGTGAGCATCGCGCGGGTGCGCGGGCGGGGCAGATCCACCGGCACCACCCGGCGGACACCCGCCGGGCGCGGTGAGAGCACCACGACCCGATCGGACAGGAACGCGGCCTCCCGCACGTCGTGCGTGATCAGCAGGGTGGTCCAGCCGTAGCGCTCGCGCATCGACTCCAGCCACTCCTGCATCCCGGTGCGGGTGAGCGCGTCCAGCGCGCCGAACGGCTCGTCGAGCAGCAGTACCTCGCGCCCGCCGACGACCGTGCGCAGCAGCGCCGCCCGCTGCCGCATCCCGCCGGAGAGCTCGCCCGGCCGCGCCTGCTCGAACCCGGCCAGTCCGAACGGCTCGAACAGCACCCCGGCCCGTTCCCTGGCCTCCCGCCGGGAGACCCCGGAGACCTCCAGGCCGAGCGTGGTGTTGTCGAGCACCGTCCGCCACGGGAACAGCAGGTCCCGCTGCGGCATGTAGCCGAACGGGGCCCCGCGCACCGGGGCGCCGTCCACCCGGATCGTGCCGGACGTCGTCGCACCGTCCAGGATCCCGGTCAGCGCGCCGAACAGGGTCGATTTCCCGCAGCCCGACGGACCGACGACCGACACGAACTCCCCCGCCGCGACGTCCAGCGACACCTCCGACAGCACCGGCAGATCCCCGTAGGCCACCGAGAGATCCCGCACCGACACCTTCATCGGTGATCCCCCCGGTACCACGGTGTGACCAGGCGCTGCACCAGGAAGGTCAGGCCGAACAGCGCCACCGACACGGCCGCGGTCACACCGACCGCGGCCAGCACCAGGTCGGTGCGGAACTGGTTGCGCTGCAACTGCATGAAGATCCCCAGCCCGGCCCGTGCGCCGACGTACTCGGCGAAGATCGCGCCGGTGACGGCGTAGGTGACCGCGATCCGCAGCGAGGTGAAGAACGACGGCATCGCCCCCGGCAGCCGGACGTAGCGGAACCGCTGCCAGCGGCTCGCGCCCATGCTGCGCAACAGCGCCGTCGCCGACCGGTCGGTCGCCGCGAACCCCTCGATCAGGCCGACCGCCACCGGGAAGAACGTCACCAGCGCGATCACCAGCACCTTCGGCAGCAGGCCGAAACCGAACCAGATGATCAGCAACGGCGCGATCGCGATCACCGGCAGCGTCTGCGAGGCGACCAGCAGCGGCATCAGCGCGCTGCGCAACCACGGGGAGAAGTCCACCGCCACCGCGATCGCCCAGGCCACGGCCAGCGACACCGTGAACCCGATCACCGTCACCTGCACGGTCGGCAGCGTGTTCGCCCACAGCGCCTCGCGGAACACCCAGCCCTGTTCGAGTACCCGCAGCGGTGACGGCAGCACCTGCGGAGCCACCCCGGACACGACGGCCGCGAGCTGCCAGGTCACCAGCAGCAGGCCGACCAGCAGCAGCGCCGGGCCGAGCCTGCGGGTCACGGCGTCAGGTAGTCGTTGGTGAACCAGGTCGCGAAGTCCGGCTGCGCGGTGACCGGCGCGCCGTCCGGGCCGGCGACCGAGCCGGTGCCGTAGAGGAACCCGGAGAACCCGGACCAGCGCTCCTCGGTCTGGAACCCGACCCGGCCCTGCTCGTCACGCAGGAACTGCTCGGCGAGCATCGCGGCGCCCCGGTCGACCAGCTCGTCGGAGGTGAAGGCGCCCGGGTTCGCGTCCTTGAGCATCTGCGCCGCGGCGGCCGGGTCGTCGGCGGCGAGCCGGTACCCGCGCTGCACCGCACCGACGAACGCGCGGGCCCGGTCCGGGTCCTCCGCGAGCCGGGTGGAGTTGCCGATCAGCAGCACGTTGTAGGCGTCCGGGAAGCCGTAGTCGGTGTAGCGGAACGTCCGGACGGGCTCGTTCCGCAGCTCCGCCTCGATCCCCTCGACGTTGACGAACGGCTCGGTGAAGTCGGCCTGCCCGGCGTAGAGCGCCTCGTACGCCGCGGTGTTGAGCACCTCCGAGGTGAACTCGCCGCGGCCGCCGTCGGCCCGGATCACGGCCTGCATCTTCGGCAGCTCGCCCGGCCCGCCGAACCCGGCGTAGATCTTGCCGTCGAGGTCGCGCGGGGACCGGATGTCGGCGCGGTCCGCGCGGACGGCGACCTCGGTGGCCCAGTGCTGCAGGATCGCCATCACCGAGGTGATGTCGGCGCCGGCGGCCTTGGAGAAGGTGAACGAGTCCTGGAAGCTGATCCCGTAGTCGGCGGCGCCGGTGCCGACCAGGGTGTCCGGCGAGGTCGTGTTCCAGGGCAGGAACTCCACGTCCAGGCCGGCCTCGTCGAAGTAGCCCGCCTGCTGGGCGACGTACAGCCCGAGGTGGTTGGTGTTCGGAGTCCAGTCCAGCGCCACCCGTACCGGCTGCGACGCCGGCGCACCGCCGGCGCAGCCGGCCAGCACCATCAGCAGCAACGCCCCGAACAGCGAGAGCACGCGAACACGCACGAGAAGGCCTCCCTACGCCGGGTGTCACCCGGATCAGGTTCGAACGGTCGGCGGCCGGTCCTGCCGCCCTCTCAGCCTCGGTGCGCGGGCTCCCGCGGTACGCCCGGACGATAACCCAGCCGTTCCGTTGCCCGGCATCGTCACCCGGTCGATATCCTCGGCCCGACCCGGCGGCACGTGGAAGGACGAGATGGCGGCATCGCTCTGGACCTCCGGCGCTCCCGGGCGGCCCGCGCCCGATCCCGGCCCCGCACTCGTGCGGGTCGCGTTGCAGGCCGGCGCGACCTCCGTCGCGCACATCGACGTCGCCGCGATGCTGTCCGGGATCTGCGTGGCGCTGGTGCCCGCCGCCGGGGTCGACGGGGTGGTGCTGGTGCTGCACGAGCCGGCCGACGCGCGCGATCCCGAGCGGCAACGCGTGTTCGGCTCGGACACCGCGGCCATCCGGGTCGGTCAGCTGCAGGACCGCGCCGGTGCCGGTCCCGCGATCACCACCGCCTACGACGGCCGGGTCGTGGTCACACCCGATCTCACCCGGTCCGATCCGCCCGGTCTCGCCGCGACCGCGGCCGGCTGTGGGCTGGTCCGGTCGCTCGCCGTCCCGGTGCTCGTCGGCGGGGTCACCGCGGGCTCGCTGCAGCTGCTCGCCCGCCGGAGCTCCGGGGCCGGGCTCACCGACCGGCTCGCCACCGCACTACAGGTGGTGACCTCGGCGCTGGCCGCCCGGATCTCCGACGTGCGCGAGCTGACCCGGTTGGAGCAGCTCGCCGCCGGGACACCGGACGGGCCCGCCGGGCCACGGGGTACCGACGGGCCGGGGCCCGGCCCGATCACCCCGGCCCCCCGGCGCCCGGCAGGACCCTCGATCACCGCCGCCCCGGGCGGGCGTGCGGGCACCGGACCCCGGGCGTCCGCCGGAGACCGGCCACCGGACCGCACGGCGCTGATTCCGGCCGCCCGGCGCCCCGAGGAACCGCCCGCGGGCCCCCGGGTCCCGGCCCAGCGGCGGGCCCGGCACCGGCGCAACGACGTCTGAGGCCCCGGCGGCTCAGGGCTCCGACGGAGCGCGGTCGGCCTCGGCCGTGGCGCGCAGCGCCTGCAACTGGACGTGCTCCTGCAGGTAGGCGGACACCCGCTGCCTGCTGACACCGAACAGCCGCCCGATCCCGGCGATCGTCTCGCCCTCGGTGTGCAGGGCAACCGCCTCCTCACGTCGGAAGCGTCCCCCTATCGCGCCGAGACCGTCCAACGCTCGGGTGACGGTCTCGACGATCAGCGGCCGTTCCTCCCGGGGTACGATCTCCCTCCAACCGAGCCCCCGGGCACGCATTTCCTGAAGTTCGCGCACCCGTCGGCGAGCGAACTCCAGATCGGCGACGGAGGCGTCGAGTTGGGCGCCCAGCGCGGCCAGTGCCCTGTCCGCGTCGTCTGCACCGGCCTTGTTGCCCGCGTCGTCGCCCTCCGTGGTCACACGACTGAGCGTACGGGCCGATGAGCCCCCTCCGGGAGCACGGCGTACCGTGAAAGCCCGCAAGGGGGGTTGCTCACTCGAATGGAGCAATTCGTACAGGTGAGTGCCAACAGTGCCAAGTTCGGAAACGGGAGAAACGGTATGGCGCGGTACGACGTCGTCATCGTCGGCGGTGGTTCGGCCGGTGCCGTGCTCGCCCATCGCCTCAGCGAGGATCCGTCGCGCACGGTGCTGATGCTCGAGGCCGGGCAGCCCGACCACCGCTGGGACCCCGTCATCCGGATGCCCGCCGCGCTCTCGCACGCCTGGGGCAACCCGCGCTACGACTGGTGCTACACCTCCGAGCCGGAGCCCGGCCTCGCCGGCCGCCGGGTCGCCGTCCCCCGGGGCAAGGTGCTCGGTGGCAGCAGCAGCATCAACGGGATGGTCTACCAGCGCGGGAACCCCGGCGACTACGACCGCTGGGCCACCGGCCCCGGGCTCGAGGAGTGGAGCTCCGCGCACTGCCTGCCCTACTACCGGCGGCTGGAGCGCAGGCTCTCCGAGCACCGGATCGCGCTCGACGCCGACGGTGCGGGCCCGCAGATCGTGGAGCGCGCCCCCGCGGCCGGTCCGCTGAACGACGCCTTCCTGATCGCCGCGGGCCAGGCCGGGCACGCCGTCGTCGACAACGTCAACGGACCGCGCCAGGAGGGCTTCTCCCGGACCGAGCGGACCATCTTCCGGGGCCGCCGCTACTCCGCGACCGACGCCTACCTGCACCCGGTCTCGGCATCGAGGCCGAACCTGCAGGTCCGGACCGGGGTGAGCGTCCGCCAGCTGCGGTTCGACCACTCCGGTTCCCAGGTGATCGGCGTCCGGTACCAGGCCGCCGACGGGACCTTCCGCGACGTCGACGCCGGTGAGACGATCCTCGCCGCCGGTGCGATCGCGACCCCGCAGCTGCTGCAGGTGTCCGGGATCGGCGATCCGGAGCACCTCGCATCGATCGGGGTCGACGTGCGCACCGCACTGCCCGGCGTCGGCGCCAACCTGCAGGACCATCTCGCCATCCACCTGCAGCACGCCTGCGTCCGCCCGGTGTCGCTGTCCACCCACCGCAGGGTGCACAAGCTGCCCGGCGCCGCGGCCCGCTGGCTCGTCTCGGGAACCGGTATCGGCGCGAGCAACCACTTCGAGATCGGCGGCTTCGCCTCGACCTCGCTGGCCGGCGGGATCCCGGACGTCATGATCCTCTTCGCGCCGGTCGCGATGCGCTTCGCGCCGGACGTGCGGCCCGCCGGGCACGGCTACGAGATGCACGTGAGCGTGATGTCGTCCGATGCACGCGGCACCGTGCGCGCCACCTCCCGCGACATCGGCGTCCCGCCCGGGATCAAGCTCAACTACCTCGGCAGCGAGAAGGATCGCAGGCGCTGGGTGGAGGCCATCCAGATCGCGCGGACGCTGCTCGACCAGCCTGCGTTCGCCGGGCTGGACGGCGGCGAGACCTTCCCCGGCCCGACCGTCCGGACCCCGGAGCAGGTGCTCGACTGGGTCTCCCGGCGCGCCCAGAACGGGCTGCACCCCACCAGCACCTGCCGGATGGGCACGGACGAGGGCGCAGTCGTCGATCCGGCCACGATGCAGGTACACGGGGTCGAGGGCCTGCGGGTGGTCGATGCCTCGGTCTTCCCGGACGTCCCGAACTCGAACACCTACGGGCCGGTCGTGATGGTCGCCGAGCGGGCCGCGGATCTCGTGCTCGGGAACACGCCGCTGCCGCCCGACCCGCAGCCGTCCCGGACCGCGTCCCGCAACGGCAGCCACGTGGTCACCGGGCGGCTCGTCGAGGCCTGAACCGACCCGTCCACACGACGCCGCCGGAGCCCACTGGGCTCCGGCGGCGTCGTCGTCGGTGGGCCCGGGTGCCGGTGTCGTCGTCGGTGCGCCGGTGTCGTCGTCGAGTGAGCCCGGGTGCATGCGGCGGCGTCGTCGGTGGGGCCCGGGGGCCGGCCGTTCACGGGGCGAGCGCCATGAGAGGCCCGCTCGCGACACCACCCGGCGTCGTCGGCCGGTTACCCGCGGAAGCCGCGGCGGGCCCGCTCAGCGCGTCTCAGGCGCCGCGAACGGGCATCGCACACGCGAACGGGGCGGGGACCCTGGTCGGATCCCCGCCCCGTTCGGTCGGGTCGGTGGGACGTGACGAGCACGCCCGCGGGCGATCACTCCCCGCCCTGCACCTCCACACCGGACTCACGCAGCTTCTCGGCGTGTGCACGGCCGTGGTGGTTGCAGAAGAGAAGCTCCCCACCGGAGGGAAGGATCGCGCGCACCTTGGCCGCTGCACCGCAACGGTCACAGCGGTCGGTGAGAGTCAATTCGGGCCGGGTCAGCGTTTCGGGCTGCATAGCGGTCTCCCTCCGTCGCGGCGGCGGGCCTCGGGCGGCCCTCCGCCGTATCACTGTGACGACCGCACCAGGCGGGTCGCCCACACTAAAGCAGACGCTCGAGGCCCCTGCACGTGTTCCCGGGGCGAGTCGCGACGTCCGTCACGTCCGGACCGTCTCCGGATCGAGCAGGTGACGCCGCGATGTACCCGCGGTGACCGATTGCGTATGAAGTTGACTGCGTGTGAATCATGCGGGGACAGCAGCCACCCGTGCAAGCGGGCGCCGGTAAACAGGGTGTGTCGGGGGCTTACCGTGACCTGGTGAGTGCACGGCCGTTCGCCGAACGCGTACCCGCCCCGCTGCTGTTCCTGGTGGGCGGCACGTCGATGTACGTCGGCGCGGCGCTCGCCGTCGGCCTGTTCGACCGACTGGCACCGTCCGCGGTCGCCGAGCTGCGGCTGATCGGGGCGGCGCTGATCCTGCTGGCATGGCGGCGCCCGGGGGGCGACGCGTGGCGGGGAGTCCGGCTCGTCCGCGCCGGGCTGTTCGGCCTGGCCACGGCCCTGATGAACGTCGCGTACTACGAGGCGATCGCCCGGCTCCCGCTGGGCACCACGGTGGCCATCGAGTTCACCGGACCGGTGCTGGTCGCCGCGCTGGCCTCGCGTCGCTTCCGCGATTTCGGTGCCGTCGGGCTGGCCGCCGCCGGGGTGCTGCTGATCGCCGACGTGCAGTGGTCCGGCAGCCCGTCGGGGGTGCTGTGGGCGCTCGCCGCGGCGGCCATGTGGGCCGCCTACATCCTGCTCGGAAAACGGGTGGCCAGGGCCGGGAGCGGGATCGACGACCTCGCGACCGGGTTCACGGTCGCCGCGGTGCTGCTGCTGCCGCTGCTCCTGCTCGGGACCGACGGATCCTTCGGTGTGGCGAATCTCGCACCCCTGGTGGATCCGCTGGTGCTCGCCCTGACCGTCGGGCTGGGGGTGCTGTCGTCGGTCGTGCCCTACGTCCTCGACCAGATCGTGCTCCGCCGGGTCGGGCAGGCCCGCTTCGCGGTGCTGCTGGCGCTGCTGCCGGCGACCGCGACCGGGATCGGCGTGGTCATGCTCGGGCAGCTGCCCGGTGGGCTGGAGGCCGTCGGGATCCTGCTGGTGATCCTCGCCGTCGCGGTGCGGTCCCGGGACGGCGACGAGCCGGTCCCCGGCCCCGTCGGCGCCGGCGGGGAGCTCCCCGGCCGCGCTCCCTGAGCCCGCCGGCACTCACCCGGCTGCCGGGTCGCCGGCGCTCGCTCGTTCGGCGGGTACCGGTGCTCACACCCGTTCGGCAGGCACCGGCGGTCACCCGTCCGGCCCTGACCCGTCCGGCGGGCGCCGCTCAGCGCCAGGAACGCAGGGTCGCGATCCGCTCCTCGAGCTGCTCGATGCTCGCCATCGCCACCGGCGGTCCCCCGCAGTGCGCCCGCAGCTCGTTGTGGATCTTCCCGTGCGGCTTGCGGGTCTTGTGGTTGTGCAGCGCGACGAGCGTGTTCAGCTCCTTGCGCAGGGTCTGCAGCCGTTCCCGCACGCTCTGCCCGCGCTGGGCCTGCGGGGGCGGCGGCGGCTCGGTCGCCGGGGTGGCCCTGGCCTGCGCGCCGGTGCGCGGCGAGCCCTTCTTGATCCAGTCCGCCTGCCGCTGGGACAGCAGTGTCCGCACCTGGTCGGGCTCCAGCAGCCCGGGCAGGCCGAGGTAGTCCTCCTCGTCGGCGGAGTAGGTGGCGCCCTCGTAGATCAGCTGGTCCAGCTCGGCATCCGCACCGAGCGAGGTGAAGGCCTTGTCGTCGTCGGGCTCGTCCTTCTGCTTGTTCGCCTCGTTCAGCTCGGCGTCGTTCCAGACCTCTTCCGGACGCTGCGGCTTCCCGATGACGTGGTCGCGCTGCGCCTCCAGCTCGCTGGCCAGCCCGAGCAGCACCGGCACGCTCGGCACGAACACCGAGGCCGTCTCCCCCGACCGCCGGGACCGCACGAAGCGGCCGATCGCCTGGGCGAAGAACAGCGGCGTCGACGCCGAGGTCGCGTAGACCCCGACGGCCAGGCGCGGCACGTCGACGCCCTCGGACACCATCCGGACCGCGACCATCCAGCGTTCCTGCGAGCGGGCGAACTCCGCGATCCGGTCGGAGGCCCCGTTCTCGTCCGACAGCACCACCGCCGGCTGGTCACCGGTGATCCGGCGCAACAGCCCCGCGTACGCGCGCGCGGTCGCCTGGTCGGAGGCGATGACCAGGCCGCCCGCGTCGGGCATCCCGCCGTCGCGGTGGCTCTGCAGGCGCCGGTCGGCGGCGGCCAGCACCGACGGCATCCAGTCGCCCGCCGGGTCCAGAGCCGTCCGCCACGCCATCGCGGTCTGCTCGCGGGTCAGCGGCTCACCGAGCCGGGCGGAGATCTCCTCACCGGCGCTCGTCCGCCAGTTCGAGGTGCCCGAGTAGGCGAGGAACACCACCGGCCGGACGACGTTGTCGGCGAGCGCCTCGGCGTAGCCGTACTGGTGGTCGGCCCGGCTGCGGGGCGCGCCGTCGGTGTCCGGGACGTACTCGACGAACGGGATCGGGTTGTCGTCGGAGCGGAACGGGGTACCGGTCAGCGCCAGCCGGCGGGCCGCGGGCTCGAACGCCTCGTACACGGCGTCGCCCCAGCTGCGGGCGTCACCGGCGTGGTGGATCTCGTCGAGGATCACCAGCATCCGGCGGTTCGAGGTGCGGTTGCGGTGCAGCATCGGGTGCGCCGCGACGCCGGCATAGGTCACGGCGATACCGTGGTAGTCCCGCGACGTCCCGCCCGCGGAGTTGCGGAACTCGGGATCGATCGCGATGCCGGCGGCGACCGCGGCCTCGGCCCACTGGTACTTCAGATGCTCCGTCGGGGTGACCACCGTCACCGCGTCGATCACCCGATCGCGCAGCAGCTCCGAAGCGACCCGCAGCGCGAACGTCGTCTTGCCCGCGCCGGGCGTCGCGACCGCGAGGAAGTCCTGCGGTGAGGTGGCGAGGTAGCGAGCGAGTGCGCTGCGCTGCCACGCCCGCAGCGGGCGGGTCTCCGGCGACACGAGCTGGGTCTCCGACACACGTCTCCCCTGGTCCGTGGGTCGTTCCCGGGCGGGAACCTGCGAGCTCCCGCGGGCGTCTCGGTCGTCGGCGACCCCGCCGCGGGGCGCCGATCAGGGTAGCCCGGCGCCCCGCCGCCGATCCCGGGTGGGCGCTGCGCGCCGTCGCTCCAGGTCAGCGGTGGCGGGGCCGGCGGGCGGTCAGGACGAAGGCCGGCGGGAGGTTCGCCCACACCGTCGGGCCGCCGGCGACCTCGCCGAACGCGGCGTCCAGCTGACGGCGCAGCCGGTGCGCCGGCGGCAGCACCCGGGTGCAGGTGTAGCCGAACTGGGTGAACACCCCGTCCGGCCGCAGTGAGCCGGCGATCACCTCGGGCAGCGTCCGGCCGGTCGTGGGGTAGGCGGCCCAGGGCAGCCCGGAGACGACGACGTCCACCCGGCCGAGGCCGCGCTCGGCCAGCAGCGCGGGCAACGTCGTCGCGTCGGCGACGGCGACGTCCAGCCCCGGGTGGGTGTGCTCCAGGACCGCGGCGAGCCGCGGGTTCAGCTCGACCGCCACGTGGTGCCCGCGCCCGCCGAGCCGCTCGGCGATGACACCGGTGAACGCGCCGGTACCCGGCCCCAGCTCGACGACGACCGGTTCCCCGGTGCCCGGCACCGGCCCGGTCGCCGCCGCGGCGAGCGAGCGCGAGCTGGGCAACAGGGACGCGGTGCGCAGCGGGTCCCGCAGGAACTCCCGCAGGAAGGCGGCGCCGGACGGTGCCGGGAGCGGAGCGGACGGCGGCACGGGCATCGGGGCTCCCGGGGAGGTGTGCGGACGGAGTGCCGCCACCGTGCCCGGGCCGCCTGACCGGGCGACGGCCACGGGGTGAACGCGCCCCGTCGGCCCGGAGTGGGGATGATGGGACCGATGAGCACGGGTGACGGACGCGCGGCGGGCGACGGCGGGCAGCCGGCAGGCGGACTGCTGGCGCTGCCCGCCGCCGGGCTGCGGCTGGCGGCGGCGCTCACCGCGCGGCCGTCGCTGCTGCTGCGCCGCGGCGGCGGCTGGGTGCTCGAGCTCGGCCGGGTCGGGCTCGGATCGAGCACGGCCACCCCGCCGGACGACGAGGTGGCCGCCGACCCGGTCCGCCGGCGTCTGGCGCAGGTGCAGCTGGTCACCACCGACGCACTGTCCGGGCTGCTCGACGACGCCGCCGCCGACGGATCGCCGCTGCCCCCGCAGGACGCGGACCGGCTGCGCGCGCTGCTGCTCGGCCCCACCGGCGCGGGGGCCCCGGAACGACCGTCCGGCAGTGCTGATCCCGGTGCCGACTCCGATCCTGTCCCCGTCCCGGACGGGCCGGGCCCCGACGCCGCCCGGCGGGTCTTCACCGCCCCCGGCCCCGGCGACCCGGGTGTGCCGTTCGACACCGGGGCCCGGGACGCCCGGGGTGGCCCGGTCGCCGGACGCGACGTCGCCGCCACCCCCGGCGCCGTCGTCCTGCGCACCCCGGTGTTCGAGCTCCTGCAGTACCTGCCGGTCACCGAGCGGGTGCACGACGCGCCGGTGCTGGTCGTCCCGCCGCTGATCCACCGGTACTGGCTGGCCGATCTCGCGCCCGGCTACTCGCTGGTCGAACACCTGCTCGGGCGTGGCCTGCAGGTGTTCGCGCTGTCCTGGCGCCCGGCCGGGCCGGCCGACGCGGGCCGGGACCTCGACGCGCACGCCGCCGCCGTCCTCGACGCGCTGGAGGCCTGCACCCGGATCGCCCGCGCACCACGGGTGTCGCTGCTCGGCGTCCGCACCGGCGGGTTGCTGGCCGCGGCGGTGCAGGCGCACCAGGCCGCGATCGGACTGGACGACCGGGTCGCCGGTGTCGGCTACCTGGCGACCGTGCTCGACCAGTCGGACGCGCTGCCCGGGTTCCGGCCCGATCCCGCCGTCACCCGGGCCGCGGCCGAGCAGGCCGCCCGGGACGGCGTGCTGGACGGCCCCACCGCCGTCTCCGCCTGGACGTGGCGGCGCGGAACGGACCGGGTGCTGCCGTGGGCCGTCCCGGACACCACCGGCGGGGCCGTGTCCGGCCGCGCGGCCCGGGCGATCCGGGCCTGGGCCGCCGATCTGCTCCCGCTGCCCGCCGCCCTGCACACCGATCTCGCGGCGCTGGCCGACTCCACCTTCGGTTCGGACGACGACGACAGCGGCGGGGTGCGGGTGCTGGGCACCCCGGTCCGTCCCGCCGAGCTCCGCCGGGACGGCTACCTGGTGGCGGCCGCCGACGATCCGGTCCAGCCGTGGACCGGTGGCCACCGCACCGCCCGCATGCTGGGCGGCTCCTGCCGGCTGGTGCTCGCGCCCGGCGACCAGGCGGGTGCGCTGATCGCGCCACCCCGGGCGGGCGGATCGTTCCGCGCGGCGAGCTGCGGGACCGGTGACGGCGACCCGCAGGCCTGGCTGGCCGCGGCGAGCCGGATCGAGGGCTCCTGGTGGGAGGATCTCGCCGGCTGGCTCATCGAGCGGTCCGGCACGCTGCGCGACGCACCACCCGAGTTGGGCGGGCGCAGGCTGCGACCGCTGTTCCCGGCGCCGGGCACCTATCTGGGCGCCGGCGACGGACATTCTCACACCCCTGAAGATCCGGCGGGGGCTTACGCTCGCCCGTGATGTCCCGATCAACCCCCAGCCCCGCGCCGCTCGAGGAGCACGACGTCCTGGTCGGCGGTCGCAGCATGCGCGTCGTCCGCCGCCCTGCCTCCGGCCCGGGTGCCCGGCGCACCCCGCTGCTGTTGTGCAACGGGATCGGTGCCGCGACCGACGTCCTCGATCCGCTGGTCGCCGCGCTGCCCGAGGACCTGGACATCATCCGGTTCGATCCGCCGGGGATCGGCGGATCGGCTGCCCCGCGGATGCCGTACCACCTGTCGTGGATGGCGCACCGGGTCGGTCAGGTGCTGACGAAGCTGGGGATCGGCGAGGCCGACGTGCTCGGCTTCTCCTGGGGCGGGATGCTCGCCCAGCAGCTCGCGATCAGCCGGCGTCGCCGGGTCCGCAAGCTGATTCTGGCCGCGACCGGCCCCGGCGCCCTGATGGTGCCCGCGTCGCCCCGGGTGATGGCGGTGCTGACCTCGCCGAAGCGGCACCAGGACCCGTCCTACGTCGACACGGTCGCGGCGAAGATCTACGGCGGGTCGCTGCGCCACCACCCGGAGCGAGCCGCCGAGGCGCTCGGGTCGGGTTCCCGCCGGGGCCCGCTTCGCGGCTACTACTACCAGCTGCTGGCGCTGTCCGGCTGGACCAGCCTGCCGCTGCTGCCCGCGATCACCGCGGACACCCTGATCATCGCCGGTGACGACGACCCGATAGTGCCGCGCGGCAATGCGACGATGCTGAACCGGGCGATCCGCCGGTCACGGGTGCACCGCTACCCCGGCGGTCACCTGGAGCTGCTGCTCGACCCGGAGCCCTTCGCCGCCGAGATCGACCGCTTCCTGTCGTCCTGACCGCGCGGCCCGAGCGCGACGACCAGCCAGCCGAGCACCAGGAACCCGCCCGCCAGCGCCACCACGTTGCGGACCAGCCCGGTGTACCCGAGCATCCGCACATCCAGGAAGTAGTAGGGCGCTCCGTCCAGCAGCAGCTGCGCGAATGCCAGGTACGCGGCCGGATACAGCAGCCACAGCGGCGGATGCCACCAGCGCGGCCCCGGCCGGTCCCGCCCGGTCAGCAGCCAGTCGGCGAGCGCCAGCGCCGGGACCACCAGGTGCAGCAGCACGTTCGCCGGGGTGAACCCGGTGCTCCGGTCGATGAGGAACACCAGCCACACCAGGCCGGCGCCGAGCAGGTAGACCACGACCGCACCGCGCAGCGCGGGCCGGGCGTCGAACCTGCGGGTCAGCAGCGTCGCCCCGTAGACGACGGCGGCGAGCACGTTCGCCTGGTAGGTGAAGGTCGTCAACCGCCATGCCACGCCCGAGCGGGAGTTCAGCTCGACCGCGACGAGCGCGGCCACGACACACAGGACGATCGCGGCACGCAACAGCACCGCGACCGGCGGACGGGGGCGGACGGTCACCCCGGGACAACTCCCGGGACCGGCCGGAGGGTTCCCGGCCGGTCCCGGTCGATGACCGTCGTCACGCGCCGCCGGTGGCCTGCCGTCCGGCCACGGCCGCCGGGGCTGCCGGATCGGCCTGAGCAGCCGTGTCGGTCTGAGCAGCCGCGTCGGCCCGGGTGGCCGGGTCGGCCGGCGTGCCGGTCGACGGGGCCGCGGAGCCGCCGGTCTCCGGGGCATCGGGCTCGCCGCGGCCCAGGATGCCCTCCTGGGCGGCGACGATCGTCGGCACCGTGATCTGCCCGCCCACGTTGGTCGCGGTCCGCATCATGTCCAGGATCGGGTCGATGCCGATGATCACCGCGATGCCGGCGGCGATGACCTCGGGCGGCATCCCGACCGCGGCCAGGGTCAGCGTCAGCATGGTGAACCAGCCGGTGGTCCCCGCGGTCGCCAGCGCGCCGAACACCGCCACCGCGATGATCACCAGGTACTGCCACGCGACCAGCTGGATGCCCGACAGGTGCGCGATGAAGATCGTGGCCAGCGCCGGGTAGACGGCGGCGCAGCCGTCCATCTTGGTGGTCGTGGCGAGCGGCACCGCGAAGCCCGCGTAGTTCCGGTCGACGCCCAGGTCGATCGCCGCCTGCCGGGACAGCGGCAGCGTCGCGCCGGACGAGCGGGACACGAACGCGAACTGCAGCACCGGCCAGGTGACCGAGAAGAAGCGGCGCGGACCGATCCCGGCGACGAACTTCAGCAGCAGCGGGTAGACCCCGAACAGCACCAGCGCGCAGCCCAGGTAGACGGCCGCGATCAGGCCGAACAGCGAGCTGAAGACGTCGGTGCCGTAGCTGGCGAAGGCGTTGCCGAGCAGGCCGACGACGCCGATCGGCGCGAGCACGATGATCCAGCCGATGACCTTCAGGACGATCTCGAACGCGGACCGGCTGAAGGCCACGAACGGCTCGGCCCGCTCCCCCAGCGCGTACGCGGCGGCGCCGATCAGCAGCGCGGAGACGACGACCTGCAGCACGTCGCCCTCGGCGAACGCGGCGATCGGGTTGTCCGGGACCAGCCCGGACAGCAACGACTGCCAGGAACCGGGGGTGCGCTCGCCGACGGCCTCGACGGCGTCCGGATCGGCGGTCAGCGTGACGCCCTCCCCCGGGCGTCCGATCAGCCCGATCGCCAGTCCGATCAGGACGGCGATCAGCGACGTCCCGGCGAACCAGGCGACGGTGCGGCCGCCGAGCCGGGCCGCGGCGCGGCCGCCGCCGAGATCACGCAGGCTGACGATGCCGACGACGATGGCCAGGAACACCAGCGGGACGACGGTGAACTGCAGCAACCCGGTGAACAGGCTGCCGAGGGTGTCCAGTCCGGTCGCCAGCCACTCCTGGCCGGTGACCCGGGCGGTCAGCCCGAGCAGAGCACCGAGCAACAGCCCGGTGAGGGTGAGTACGGCGAAGACGCGCGGCGTGCGCCAGGCGCGGGCCGCGCGGACGACGAGAGACACGGGTGGGTCCTTCCGGAACTGCCGAGGTGGGTCACTGCTGCTCTGGACAGCTGCGACAACCGCTCGTCGGCCGGCGGCACAGGTCGATCACCCGGCGCCGCACCAGCAACACACCTCTCCCCCGCACGTGACGCCCCAACGCAGGTGTCGCCGTGAAACTTCCCGGAACTCGGGTAGCCCTCCCCACACCGGGCCCGCCGGGCCGGCCCCGCATCCGCCGGGGATCCGGTCCGGCGGGCGTGTGCGGGTCACCCGACGGTCACCGAATCACCCACACGGAGCGGGCACACCGGCGCGTAGGTCCGGGCCGCGCCGGGGTGCCGGGCACATGATGGGCGGGCCCGATCGACCCGAGGAGGCCCCGTGCCCGGCCCGACCCGCCGCACCGTGCTCACCGGCATGGTCGGCACCGCGCTCGGCGGCCTGCTGCCCGAGCTCCCCGGCACGGCCCCGGCGCCGCTGCGCCGGACCACCGATCCGTTCACCCTCGGCGTCGCATCCGGCGATCCGTCCCCGGACGGGATGGTGCTCTGGACGAGGCTCGCCCCGCGCCCGGACGCCGAGGACGGGCTGGGCGGGATGGCCGGGCGGCCCGCCGTCGTCGACTGGGAGATCGCCGAGGACGAGGGGTTCACCCGGGTCGTGCGCCGCGGCAGCGAGACCGCGGTGCCGGAGTTCGCCTACAGCGTGCACGCCGAACCGGCCGGACTGCTCCCGGGCCGCGAGTACTTCTACCGGTTCCGGTCCGACGGGCACGTGTCCCCCGCCGCCCGCACCCGCACCACCCCGGCGGCCGGGGCGGCCGTGCCTGCGCTGACGGTGGCCGTGGCGTCCTGCGCGAAGTTCGGCGCCGGGCACTTCACCGCCTACCGGGCGCTCGCCGACGACGATCCCGATCTCGTGCTGCACCTGGGCGACTACATCTACGAGACCGACGAGGGCGACGTCCGCGACCCCGGCGGGCCCGAGCCGACCGACCTGGCCGGCTACCGCCGCACGCACGCCCACCAGAAGACCGACGACGACCTGCGGGCCGCGCAAGCGGTCGCGCCGTGGCTGGTCGTCTGGGACGACCACGAGCTGGTCAACAACTGGGCCGGCGGCGACCGCGGACGCTCACCGCAGCGGCGGCGCGCCGCGTTCCAGGCGTACTACGAGCACATGCCGCTGCGCCGCGCGTCGGTCCCGCGCGGCCTGGACATGCAGCTCTACCGGCGGATCGGGTGGGGGTCGCTGGCGACCTTCCACATGCTCGACACCCGCCAGTACCGCGGCGGGGACTCGATCACCGGCGCCGAGCAGGAGCGCTGGCTGCTCGACGGGTTCCGCACCTCCACCGCCGGCTGGGACGTGCTGGGCCAGCAGGTGTTCTTCGCCCGGCGCAGCGGGGGCCGCAAGTCCGGGGACAGCTGGGCCGCGTTCCCACGGTCCCGGGAGCGGATCACCCGCGGCTGGGTGGACGCCGGTGTCCGGAACGCGGTCGTGCTCACCGGCGACGAGCACGTCCACCACGCGAACGAGATCCTCCCCGGCGAGGACCGGGACGCAGCACCGGTCGGCACCGAGCTCGTCACGACCTCGGTGACCTCCGGTGGCGACGGCGACGGCGACCGGGGTGACGGCGGCGAGGAGAACCCGCACATCCGCTACCGGGAGGACCGGCGCGGCTACCTGCTGACCCGGTTCGAGCCGGCGCAGCTGCGCGCGGACTTCCGGGTGGTCGAGCGGGTGAGCAGCCCGGGAGCGCCGGTCCGGACGTCGGCGTCGTTCACCGTCCCGGACCGCGAACCGGGGCTGCACCGCAGCTGAGGCTCAGCCGGTCGCGACCCGCGGCACGGCGAGATCATCCGGCAGGGTGTCCAGCACGGCGGCGGCGATCCGCTCCCGGTACTCCTCGGCCGACCCGAGCAGTGCGGCGTCGGCGATCGCGCGCTTGTAGTAGAGGTGCGCCGGATGCTCCCAGGTGAACCCGATCCCGCCGTGCAGCTGCACGGTGTCCGCGGCGGCCCGGTAGGCGACCTCCGAGCAGGTGGCCTGCGCGATCGCGACCGCCAGGTCCGGATCGTCGAGCCGCGGATCGACGATCGCCCAGGCGGCGTGCAGCGCGGCGGTGCGGGCCTGCTCGACGCCGACCAGCATGTCCGCGAGGCGGTGCTTGACGGCCTGGAACGACCCGATCGGCCTACCGAACTGCCACCGCTGCGTCGCGTACCCGACGGTCAGCTCGAGCAGCCGCGCCGCGATGCCGACCTGTTCGGCGGCGAGCAACGCCCCGGCCGTGCGGAAGGCGTGCTGCAGGGCCCGGTCGGCGTCGTCGCCGGTGGCCAGCACGGTGCCCGCGGCGCCGTCCAGCCGCACCCGGGCGATCCGCCGGGTCGGGTCGAGCGATCCGCGCCCGGTCACCGTCACCCCGGGCACGCCGGGCTCGACGCACGCCAGCACGGGGCCGTCCGGGCCGTCCGCGGCGACCAGCAGGACGTCCGCAGCTGCCGCGTCCGGCACGTGCCCGATCTCGCCGGACAGGGTCCCGCCGGCGGCGGTGACCGCCGCCGCCGTCGCACCGTCGTAGGGCGCGAACAGGCCGGCCACCAGCGCCCCGGTGCGGGTGCCTGCGGCGAGATCGGCCAGCAGCGCGTCCCGGGTTCCGGACGCCGGTGCGGCGACCAGCGCCGGGATCGCCAGCCCGACCGTGCCCAGCAGCGGGCCGGTGACCAGCGCGGCGCCCAGCTCCTCGGCCGCGACCGCCTGGTCGACGACAGTGCCGCCGGCGCCGCCGAGCTCCTCGGGGACGGCGAGCGACAGCGCGCCCAGCTCGCCGCCGAGCCGGGCCCACAGCGCCCGGTCGAAGCCGTCGTCGGAGGCCATCAGCCTGCGGACGGTCGCCTCGTCGTGCGCCCGCTCGCAGAATCGGTGCAGCGCGGTGCGCAGCTCCCGCTGCTCCTCGGTCACCGTGAACTCGGCCTGCTCAGCCACGGGGCACCTCCTTCCAGGGGCGGTCCGAGTCGGACCGCGGCTCGCCCGGCAGGCCCAGCACCCGCTCGCCGAGGATGTTCCGCATGACCTCCGAGGTGCCACCCTCGATGGTGTTCGCCCGCGAGCGGAGGAACCGCTGCTGCAGGGTGGAGCCGGGATCGGGCCGGATCTCGTAGTCGTCGTAGAGCAGCGCGTCGGGCCCGAGCAGGTCCATGCAGAACTCGTAGACGTCCTGGTTCAGCTCGGCGCCGACCAGCTTGGACACCGAGCCCTCCGGGCCGGGGCGGCCCTCGGTCGCCGTCCGGCCGGCCCGGACCAGCGTGAGCCGGTGGGTCTCGGCGCGCGTCCAGAGCCGGGCGAGCCGGTCGCGCAGCACCGCGGTCTGCCGGTCGGGGTTGGCCCGCCACAGGCCGAGCGCCTCGCCGATCACGCCGCTGCTCCGGCGCCCGGTGACGCCGCCGATCGCGGTCCGCTCGTTCATCAGCGTGGTGATCGCGACCCGCCAGCCGGCGCCGACGTCGCCGAGCCGGTGTGCGTCGAGCACCCGGGCGTCGTGCAGGTAGACCTCGTTGAACTCGGCCTGGCCGGTCATCTGCCGCAGCGGCCGGACCTCGACACCGGGCTGCGTCATGTCGATCACGAAGTAGGTCAGGCCACGGTGTTTGGGCAGGTCGGGATCGGTGCGGGCGACCAGCATCCCCCACCGGGCGACGTGCGCCAGCGTCGTCCACACCTTCTGGCCGTTGATCACCCAGCCGTCACCGTCCGGGACCGCGCTGGTGGTGAGCCCGGCGACGTCGGACCCGGCGCCCGGCTCACTGAACAGCTGGCACCAGATCTCCTCGCCGGTCGCCAGCGGGCGCAGCCAGCGGGCGACCAGCTCGCGATCGGCGCAGTACTCGACGACCGTGGGGGCACCCATCCCGTAGCCGATCGGGTTGACCGCGAACATCCGGTCGCCGCCCGCGTCGGTGACGACGCCGTCGACCACCGTCTGCAGGCCGCGGGAGAGCCCCAGCCCGCCCAGGCCCACCGGATGGTGCACCCAGGCCAGCCCGGCGTCGTAGAGCGCGCCGAACAGCTCCGCGCGTGGCACGGTGCCCGGATCGTGCCTCCCGACCACCTCGCGGGCGGCCGTCTCGACCTCGGCAGCTGTGCTGGGCGGGGTCATCGCACCTCCGGGAACGCTCCGTCGCGGTCACCCCCGAACGTAGCCGAGTTCCGGTCGTCATCGAGTTCCACGACCACTGAATTCCACGACCACCGAAGTCGGCGACCACCGAAGTCGGCGACCGCAGGGTTCGACGGCCACAGGGGTCGACGACCACAGGGGTCGACGACCACTGTTAACACCGACTGCTCCGTACGCGACATCACGTTCGTCCGAGCGGTGGCGTGCCACCGCCCCACCACCGCGGTCGACGGAGACCTGACATGACGCTGCTGCACCGCCCGCACCCCGCGGTCCTCGACGACCGGGGCATCCCGACCTGGGTCGTCCTGTCGATCACCGCGCTGCTCGCGTCGGCCGTCGGCGCGCTGCTGGTGCTGCCGTTCGTCGGAATCGGCTGAGGCAATCCCCGGGGGCCCTCCGGGGGCTGTCCCGGGGAGTCGGAACCGAGAGGTCGGTACCGGAGGGCCGATACTGGGGGCGATGGTTCCCCCACTGCCCGATCTCCCGGTCGCCGCCGTCCTCGAGGACCTGCGGCGGGCGCTCGACCAACGCGGCTCCTGCGTGCTCGTGGCGCCGCCGGGCACCGGCAAGACCACCCTGGTGCCACTCGCGCTGGCCGGGCTCCCCACCGGCACCGCCCCGTCCGGACGAGTGCTGGTCGCCGAACCGCGCCGGGTCGCCGCCCGCGCCGCGGCCGCCCGGATGTCGTCGCTGCTGGGCACCCCGGTCGGTGGCACCGTCGGGTACCGGGTCCGCGGCGACTCCCGCACCGGACCGGACACCCGGGTCGAGGTGGTGACCTCCGGGTTGCTGCTGCGCAGGCTGGCCGCCGATCCGGAGCTGGCCGGGGTGTCCACGGTGGTGCTCGACGAGGTGCACGAGCGCCATCTCGACGCCGATCTGCTGCTCACCCTGCTGCTCGACGCCCGCGACGGGCTGCGCCCCGATCTTCGGCTGCTCGCCACCTCCGCGACCCTCGACGCCACCCGGCCGGCCGCGCTGCTCGGCGGCACCGCAGGCCCGGCACCGGTGCTGGAGGTCGCCGCCCGGACCTACGACGTCGCGCTCACGCACGTGCCGCCGGCGCGCGGCGAGCGGATCGAGGCCACCGTCGCGCGGACCGCGGTGCGCGCACTCGAACACGGCAGCGTGCTCGCGTTCCTGCCCGGCGTCGCGGAGATCGGCCGGGTCGCGGCCGCGCTGCGCGGCCGCGATCTCGATGCCGACGTGCTGCCGCTGCACGGCAGGCTGCCCGCGTCCGAACAGGACGCCGCCCTGCGGGAGGGCCCGCGGCCGCGAATCGTGCTGTCGACGGCCGTCGCCGAGTCCAGCCTGACCGTGCCCGGGGTGCGGGCCGTCGTCGACTCCGGGCTGACCCGGGTACCGCACGTCGACCACCGGCGCGGACTGGCCGGGCTGGTCACCCGCCGGGTGTCCCGGGCGGTCGCGACCCAGCGGGCCGGCCGGGCCGGGCGCGAAGCACCCGGAACCGCCTACCGGTGCTGGCCCGACGGCGAGGGCCTCGCGGACGCCCCGGAGCCCGAGATCCGGATCGCCGACCTGACCGGGCTCGCGCTGGACCTCGCCGTCTGGGGCAC
The DNA here is from genome assembly GCF_003945385.1 of Pseudonocardia autotrophica. NCBI lineage: Bacteria > Bacillati > Actinomycetota > Actinomycetes > Pseudonocardiales > Pseudonocardiaceae > Pseudonocardia > Pseudonocardia autotrophica. The sequence goes on along the minus strand of NZ_AP018920.1, from coordinate 2,821,937 downwards.
CCCGGACGGCAGCGGGCTGCGCTGGTGGGACGAGCCGCCGTCCGGCCCACTGGCCGCCGGACGGGCGGTGCTGACCGCGCTGGGCGCGCTCGACGCCGGCGGGAACGTCACCGCGCGCGGCCGCCGGATCGGCGCGCTCGGGCTGCACCCGCGGCTGGCCAGGGCACTGCTCGACGGCGTCGACGCCGGTGCCCCGCAGGACGTCGCGGGGATCGTCGCGGTGCTCGACGACGACACCCTCGCCGGCCCGGCCGACGACCTGGCCGCCGCGCTCGCCCGGCTGCGCTCCGGGGAGGCGCCGGGAGCGCGGCGCTGGCGCGGCGAGCGGGACCGGCTGGCCAGGACACTGCAGCGCACCGGCGGCACCGGCCCGCACCGGGACCGGGTGCCCGGGACCGAGCTCGTCGCGCTGGTCACCGGGCTCGCGCACCCGGAGCGCCTCGCCCGGCGGCGGGACGCCGGATCGGGGGTCTACCTGATGGCAGGCGGGACCGCCGTAGAGGTGCCGCCGGGACCGCTGCGCGACGCCGAATGGCTCGCCGTCGCCGTCGCCGACCGGCGTCCCGGTGAGGTGCACGGGCGGGTCAGGCTGGCCGCCGCCACCGACCGGGAGACCGCGGAGCGGGCCGGTGCCGCGCTGCTCGTCACCGGGACCGAGGTGGCCTGGGACGCCGGTGACGTGCGCGCCCGTTCGGTGCACCGGCTCGGCGCGATCGTGCTCACCGAACGCCCCGATCCCCGCCCGGGACGTGACGCGGTGCGCGCCGCGCTGGTCACCGGGCTGCGCTCCGAGGGCACCGGGCTGCTGCGCTGGACGGCGTCGGCGTCGTCGCTGCGGGAGCGCCTCGGGTTCCTGCACCGGGTGCTCGGCGACCCGTGGCCGGAGGTCACCGAGGAGGCGCTGCTGGCCTCTGCGGAGGACCCGGCCGGCTGGCTCGCCGGCCCGCTGGCGACCGCGCGGCGGCGCGCCGACCTCGCCCGGGTCGACGCCGGGCAGGCGCTGCGTGCGTATGTGGCGGCGCACGTCGGCGGGCTCGCCGGGCGGATCGACGAGCTCGCCCCGGAACGCCTCGCCGTGCCGTCCGGGTCGCGGATCGCGCTCGACTACTCGGGGGATGCCCCCGCGTTGCCGGTACGGGTGCAGGAGGTGTTCGGTTGGACCGGTTCACCGGCCGTCGCCGGGGGCCGGGTGCCGGTCGTGCTGCACCTGCTGTCACCGGCCGGGCGGCCGGCGGCGGTGACGGCGGACCTGCCGTCGTTCTGGGCGACCGGGTACCCGCAGGTGCGGGCCGAGCTACGCGGCCGCTACCCGAAGCACGCCTGGCCGGAGGACCCACGGACCGCCGTCCCGGGGCGCGGCACCGGCCGGCGACGGTGACTCGGCATGTGTCGCACCCGACCGTGAACCCGCTTGAACCGGACGACGCGGGCGACGGAAGCTGACCCGGTGACGACCACCCCCGACGCCCGTCCCACCCCCGACGACGTCCGTGCCGCCGCGGAGATCCTGCACGGCGCCGCCCACCGCACACCGGTACTGACCTCCCGCCTGACCGACGCCGAGCTCGGCGCCACCGTGCTGGTCAAGGCGGAGAACCTGCAGCGCACCGGCAGCTTCAAGTTCCGCGGCGCGTTCCACACGTTGTCCCGGCTCGACGCCGGCCGGCGCCGCGCCGGGGTGGTCGCCTACTCCTCCGGCAACCACGCCCAGGCGCTCGCGCTCGCCGCGCAGCTGCAGGAGGTCCCGGCGACGATCGTCATGCCGCAGGACGCGCCCGCGTCGAAGATCGCCGCCACCCGCGGCTACGGCGCCCGGATCGTGCACTACGACCGCTACACCGAGGACCGGGCCGTGATCGCGGCCGAGCTCGCCGACCGCAGCGGGCTCACCCTCGTCCCGCCCTACGACCACCCGCACGTGATCGCCGGGCAGGGCACCGCGGTGCTGGAACTGCTGGAGGACCACGGCCCGCTGGACGCGCTGTTCGTCTGCCTGGGCGGCGGCGGACTGCTGTCCGGCTCGCTGCTGGCGGTGCAGGCGCTGTCGCCGGGCTGCGCCGTGTTCGGTGTCGAACCCGAGGCGAGCGACGACGGCAGGCAGTCGCTGCGGGCCGGCCGGATCGTCAGCATCCCGCAGCCCCGCACGATCGCCGACGGCGCCGCGACCAGGCACCTGGGCGACCTGACGTTCCCGATCATCGCCGAGCACGTGACGGACGTACTGACCGTCCCGGACGACGCGCTGATCACGGCGATGGCGCTGTTCGCGTCACGCTACAAGGTGGTCGTCGAGCCGACCGGTGTACTGGCCTTCTGCGGGATGCGGGCGGCGATCGCCGCCGATCCGGAGCGCTTCGCCGGGAAGCGGATCGGGGTGACGGTCTCCGGGGGGAACGTCGATCTGGACCGGTTCGCGAGCCTGGTCGGCACCGGCTGAGGCTCGCCCGGTCAGCCGGCCGGGACGGCCGCGGCGCGGCGGCTGCGCCGGTGGTACACCACGGCGGCGACGGCGGCGAACATCAGGAGCGCACCGGCCGTCACCCAGACGGCGTTCGAGCCGGACGTTCCGCTGCCCGCCCCCGGCTCGGAGCCGGCGGTGACGATCGCCGGGATCAGGTTCCACACGGTGTGGAAGGCGCACGCCACCCACAGCCCGCCCCGGCCCAGCGACAGGAAACCGAGCAGCAGCCCGAGCGCCGCGGTGCTCACCACGTAGGCGGCCGTGACCCCCGGGTTCAGGCTGTGGCACAGGCCGAAGATCACCGCGGTGAACAGGACGGCCCCGTAGGTGCCCAGGTCACGCCGGACGGCGTGCAGCAGGTAGCCGCGGAACAGGATCTCCTCGGTGGAGGCCTGCACCGCGACGGTCATCAGCAGCACCAGCACGGCGAGCAGGCCCGGGAACAACGGGCCCGACCCGTCGTCGTCGGCACCCTGTGCCGGGGCGAGCATCCCGACCAGCACCTGCATCGCGATGAACAGGACGACCGCGACCAGCACCCCGGTGAGCACCCCGGCCGCCGGGCGCGGCACCCGGAAGCCGAGATCGGCGAGGCTGCGCCCCTCACGGAACCGGAGCCACAGGGCGAGCACGATCAGCGGCGGCAGGAACGCGACCAGGTTCCCGAGCGCCGTCACCTGCCATGAACTCTCCGGCAGGCCGGTCAGCCACAGCACCCCGGCCCAGAGGTACGCCCCGGCGAACACCAGCACGACGATCCCGATGGTGGCCAGAGCGACCCGCCGGATCCGGGCGCCGGCGGTGGTACTCGCGGTGGAAGACGCCATGCGCCGAACCTATGCCGCAGCCGCGGGCCCGCTCGTGCCGATCGACCGTTTCGCACCCGGAAGGGTGGCTCACCCGATCCGCAGCACCGGCTTTCCCGGTGCCCGATCCGGCGACTCCAGGTAATCGTGTGCGGCAGCGACATCGGCCAGGTCGAAGATCCGGTCGACCAGCGGGGTCAGCGTCCCCGCGGCCAGACCGGCCCGCGCGAACGCCACCGCGCGGGCCAGCACCGCCGGGTCGCCCGCCACCTCGCGGACGTGGAAGCGGCGCAGCCACACCGGCGCGTACCCGGCGGCGGGCAGCGGCGTCGGCTCCCCCGACAGCCCGCCGTGCACGATCACGGCCGCCCCCGGGGCGCAGGCCCGGACCAGGCGTTCCACCCCGGGTCCGCCCTCGGCGTCGAGTACCAGATCGGCGCCGCCACCGAGCGCGTCGCGCAGCCCGGCGGCGTCCGGGCTCCCGGTCAGCACCTCGTCGGCACCGGCCGCGCGCAGCGCGTCGACGTGCCGCCCGTCCGGCACCACGGCCACCGCCCGCACGCCGAGATGCCGGGCCACCTGCAGCGCCACGGCGCCGATGCTGTTCGCCGCAGCGGTGACCAGCAGCCGGTCGCCCTCGCTCAGCCGCACCGCGTGCCGGGTCATCCCCCACACCGTCAGCAGCGGCATCCAGACCGCGGCCGCACCGGCGTCGTCGAGACCGGGTGGGCGGGCCAGCAGCGCCCCGGCCCCGACGATCGCTTCCTCGGCGTACACCGGGTGCGTGTTCTGCGACGACGCCGGGATCACGCAGACCTCGTCGCCGGGGCTCCACGGCCCGGCGTCCGGTCCGGTGGCGAGCACCGTCCCGGAGCACTCGCTGCCGAGACCGGCGGGCAGTACCGGGGTCTCCAGGTAGGTGCCCCGCCGGAAGTTCACCTCGGACCGGTTCAGTCCGACCGCGTGCACCCGGATCCGGACCTCGCCGGGGCCCGGGTCGCGCAGCTCGACGTCCTCGATCCGCAGCACCTCCGGGCCGCCGGTCTCGTGGAACCGGACGGCACGGACCGTTGACCCGGTCATCGGGCACCCGCTCCGCTGCGCGGTGTTCGCACCGGGTGCTCACGCGGCGCCGCCGGGGGCGGCACCGGGTGCGGCACCGGCCCGGCGCCGCGGCGGGCGAGCGGGCCACCCGCCGCGATGGGTGCCGTCTGCGGCTCGTCGTGCATGGTGGTCCTCCGGTCGTCGGGCGGGTACGCCGGTATCAGAACAGGCTCTGCCGGCCGGGTGTCCGCAGCTGCGCACGGTCACCGGCGGCGAAGGCGGCGTCGAACCGGTGGAACGCGTCGACGAGATGGCGGCGCATCGCCTCCTCTGCGGAGTCCGGGTCGCACGCCGCGATCGCCTCCAGCACCGCGCGGTGCTCGCGCACGGTCGCCGTACCGTCGATGTCGGGCGAGTAGAGGCGGAACGCGTGCAGGTGGCCGTGTGTCCCGGCGTAGGCCCGCCGCGCGACGTCGTTGCCGCAGGCGGCCAGGATCTCGCCGTGGAAGGTGGTGTCGTGGGTGATCAGCAGCCGTCGCACGTCGGCCAGGCCGACCGCGGCACGCTCGAACCGGTCGACCTCGCGGGCGAGCCGGCCCGCCGGGTTCGCCAGCCGGTTCACCGCCACCGCGCGCACCGCCCACAGGTCGACGAGCAGGCGGAACTCGAACAGTTCCCGCAGGCCGGCCCGATCGAGCAGCGCGGTCGTCCGGTAGCCCCGGCCCTCTTCGGCGCGGACGACGAGATGGTCGCCCTCCAGGTGCCGCACCGCCTCCCGGACCGGCGTCTGGGACACCCCCAGGTCACGGGCCAGCGCGTCGAGGTTGATCCGCTCCCCCGGCTCGATCCGGCTCTCCAGGATCATCGTCCGGATCTCCTCGTAGACCTCGGCGGTGCTCCTGCGACCCGGAACCGACAGCTCCCCGGTCACCGGCGCCTCCTCTCGACACGTCCACCCGGGACGGACGGTAGCGGGTCACCGCGACCTCACCCCGATCCCGCCGCCTGCCGGTGCAGGTACCCGATCAGCGCCCCGATCCCGAACTCCCACGACGGCAGCTCCTCGGTCCGTCCGACGTCGTTGACCAGCGCGCCCAGCTGCGGGCTGGAGATCGTCACCCGGTCGCCGACGAGGTGCGTGAAGCCCTTCCCGGCTGCGCCCCGGTCGCGGGTCGGGGCGAACAGCGTCCCGGTGTAGAGGACGAAGCCGTCCGGGTACTGGTGGTGGGCACCGTAGGCGGCCGCGACGAGCTGTTCCGGGGTGCGGCTGAGCCGGCCGACGTCGTTGTGGGCGTCGAGCACGAAGCCCTCCGGCCCCTCGATCCGCAGCGCGATCCGCTCGGCGCGGACCGAGTCGAGGGTGAAGCCGTCGTGGAACACCCGGACGAACGGGCCGAGCGCGCTGGAGGCGTTGTTGTCCTTCGCCATGCCCAGCAGCAGCGCGCTGCGGCCCTCGACGTCGCGCAGGTTCACGTCGTTGCCCAGGGTCGCCCCGCGCGGGACGCCCCGCGAGTCGACCACCAGCACGAGCTCCGGTTCCGGGTTGTTCCAGTCCGAGAAGTCCGGGATCCCGACCCGGGCACCGGGTCCCACCGACGACAGCACCGGGGCCTTGGTGAACACCTCCGGGTCCGGCCCGATCCCGACCTCCAGGTACTGCGACCACAGGCCGCGTTCGCGGAGCACGGTGCGGATCCGGTCCGCCTCCGCCGAACCGGGTACGACACCGGACAGGCCGCCGGTCACGCCGTCCCCGAGCGCGGCGGTGACCTGCGCCCGGACCGTGTCGGCCAGCGCCGGGTCGCCGGCACAGCGCTCCTCGATCACCCGTTCCACCATGCTGCCGGCGAACGTCACCCCGCACGCCTTGACCACCTGCAGGTCGACCGGGGCGAGCAGCCGAGGGCCGGTCGCGGCGGGGTCGGTCGCCGCGGCCAGGCTCCACCGGACGGGTGCCGCGGCGGCGGCCCGCGCGAGGTCCGCGGACGGGAGTTCGAGCAGCGACGACACCGTCGCGGCAGTCCCGAACAGGTCGGCGAGCCCGTCCCCGCGCACCGCGACCGGGCGCGGCCCGCCGGTGCCGGGATCCCACACCCGCCCGACGAGCAGCGCGTCGGCGGCGTCGGCCGGGAGCAGTCCCGGCGGGCTCACCTCGGCGCCCCCTCGGCGAGATCGCGCCAGCCCGGCCCGTCCGGGAACTCCCAGTGCCGCAACGACTCCTCGTGCATGGCGGCACCGGTTCCGGGGGCCGAGGGTGCCGCGTAGCGGCCGTCGCGGACGACGACCGGATCGACGAAGTGCTCGTGCAGGTGATCCACGAACTCGATCACCCGGTCGCCGATCCGCCCGCTCACCGCCGCGTGATCGAAGAACGACAGGTGCGCGACCAGCTCACACAGTCCGACCCCGCCGGCGTGCGGGCACACCGGGACGTCGAAGCGGGCGGCCAGCAGCAGGTTGGCGACGTTCTCGTTCACCCCGGCGACCCGGGTCGCGTCGATCTGCATGACGTCGATCGCGCCGGCCTGCAGCAGCTGCTTGAACACGATCCGGTTCGCGACGGCCTCCCCGGTCGCCACCCGCACCGGGTGCACACCGGCCCGGATGTCGGCGTGTCCGAGTACGTCGTCGGTGCTGGTCGGCTCCTCGATCCAGTACGGCCGGTGGGCGGCGAGCGCTGTCACCCGCTCGATCGCCTCGCCGACCTCCCAGCGCTGGTTGGCGTCGATCGCGATCCGCACGCCGTCGCCGACCGCACCGCGGGCCAGCGCCAGTCTGCGGTCGTCGTCGGCCGGGTCGCCGCCCACCTTGAGCTTGATCATGTCGAAACCGTCCCGCACGGCCTCCCGGCACAGCCGGAGCAGCTTCTCGTCGTCGTAGCCGAGCCAGCCAGGAGTCGTCGTGTAGGCGGGATAGCCGCACCGTTCCAGCTCGGCGATCCGCTCCGCCCGGCCGGGCAGCGCGTCCTGCAGCAGGCCGAGCGCGTCGTCCGGGGTGATCGCGTTGCGGATGTGGGTGAAGTCGACGACGCCGACCAGCTCGGCTGGCGACATCCCGGCCAGCAACCGCCACAGCGGCACGCCCGCACGGCGCGCCCGCATGTCCCACAGCGCGTTCACCAGGCCGCCGCAGGCCATGTGCGCGACCCCCTTCTCCGGCCCGAGCCAGCGCAGCTGGGAGTCGTGGACCAGCCGCCGGGACGCCGAGCCCAGGTCCGCCAGCAGCTCGTCGACGTCCCGGCCGACGAGCAGCGCGCCGTAGGACTCCATCGCGTGGACGACGAGCTCGTTGCCGCGACCGGCGGTGAAGACCAGGCCGTAGCCGGTCTCCCCGCCGTCGGTGCTGAGCATGACGTGCGCGGCCGAGTAGTCGGGATCGACGTTGACCGCGTCGGATCCGTCGAGCTCCAGCGACGTCGGGAAGCGGACGTCGCGGGTGCGCACGGACGTGATGACCGGCATGGGACTCCTTCTCTGTGCGGGGACCGGGGTCAGGCGAAGCCGAGCGCCGTGGGCAGCCACGTCGTCAGCAGCGGGAAGAACGTGATCACCATCAGCACCGCGACCAGCGCGACGTAGAACGGCAGCAGCCCGCGGATCACCGTCGGCACCGGCGTCCGGGTGACACTGGCCAGCACGAACACGACCAGCCCGACCGGCGGGGTCAGCAACCCCACCATCAGGTTGAAGATCACGATCGCGGCGAAGTGCAGCGGATCGATCCCGAACACCTCGGCCACCGGGGCGAGCACCGGGACCAGGATCAGGATCGCCGCGGTCGGCTCCAGGATCGCGCCGACCACGAACAGCAGCAGATTGACCAGGATCAGGAACACGACCGGATACACGGTGAAACTGAAGATCATCTCGGCGGCCAGCTGCGGGGCCCGCTCGCGGGCCAGCACCCAGCCGAACAGTGCCGCGGACGCGACGATGAACAGCACCGAGCCGGACGTCTCCACCGTCTGCAGCAGCGTCCGGTAGAGCCGGCGCAGGTCCAGCGCCCGGTAGGCCAGCGCCAGCACGAGCAGGTAGACCACACCGATCGCGGACGCCTCGGTCGGGGTGAAGATCCCGGACAGGATCCCGCCGAGGATGATCACCGCGGCGCCGAGCGCCGGCAGCGAGCCGAGCACCGCGCGGAACCGCTGTGCCGCGGGCAGGCTCTCCTCCCGCAGGTCCGAGCGCTTGCGCATCAGCCACCACGAGGTCGCGCACAGGGTGAGCACCAGCAGCAGCGCGGGCACGATCCCGGTCATGAACAGCGCGCCGACCGACAGTCCGGCGGTGACCGCGTAGATGATCGCCGGGATGCTCGGCGGGATCAGCGGGGCGATCAGCGACGACGCCCCGGTGATCCCGACGCTGAAGGTCAGCGGGTAGCCGCGCTTGACCATCGCCGGGACCTGGACCCGGCCCATCGCCGCGGCGTCGGCGATCGCGGCGCCGCTCATCCAGGAGAAGCCGAAGCTGGTGCCGACGTTCACGTAGCCCAGACCGCCGCGGACCCGGCCGACGACCGCGGTCGCGGCGTCGAAGAGCTTGTCGGTGATCCCGGAGACGTTCGCCAGGTTGCCCAGCAGGATGAACATCGGGACCGCGAGGATCGGGAAGCTGTTCACCCCGGACACGGTCTGCTGGGCCGCGATGCCCAGCGACGCCGTCGGATCGACGACCACGTACACCAGCGACGGGACCAGCAGCGCGATCGCCACCGGTACCCGCAGGAGCAGCAGGGCGATCAGCGCGCCCACCATCAGTGCGAGCGTCACGGGATGCTCCTCGGGGCTCCGGCGGTGAGCGCCTCCACGGCGCCGGGGATCTCGTCCGGGTGCCGGAGCGCGACGTAGAGGTTCAGGGCGCCGTGCAGCGCGACCAGCGCGAACCCGGCGACGGCCGCGGCGTAGACGACGGTCAGCGGCAGCCCGGTCGCGGGTGCCAGCAGCGATGAGCTGCCCGCCGCGAACACCGCCCCGGCGACGGACAGGGTCGCCGAGGCGACCAGCACCACGATCCCGGCGAACACGTCGACCAGCCGCGAGGCCCGGCTCCCGAGCCGGTCGACCAGCAGATCGACGACGATGTGCAGCCGGCGTGACATCACGTAGCCCGCGGCGACGAAGGTCAGCCACACCAGCAGGAACCGGGCGATCTCCTCGGTCCAGCTCAGCGGGTTGTCGAAGACGTAGCGGGTCAGCACCTGCAGCAGCACCGCCACCAGCACACCGGTGAGCAGCAGGCAGCACACGACGCGTTCGACGTCGACCAGCAACCGGTAGCCGCGACTGCGCCGCTCCAGCAGGTCGGGAGCCTCCGGGACCTCCTCGGGAGCCTCCTCGGGAACCTCACCGTGGACCTGGGTGCTCATCGGACCGACTCCCTGATCTCCTGGTACACGTCGCCCCAGGACACCCGGGCGGGCAGCTCGGCCCGGACCCGGTCGGCGAACGGCGCGATGTCGACGTCGTTGACGGTGAGCGTGCCCTCGGCCCGCCACTGCTCGACGATCTCGGTCTCCTCGGCGAGGATGCACTCCCGGATCGCCTCGCTCGCCGCCGTCGCGGCCGCGTCCAGCCGTTCCCGCTGCCGGGGTTCCAGGGCCGAGTTCAGCTCGTCGTTGGCGATCAGGTGGACGCCCTGCACGATGTGCCCGGTCAGGTTCAGATGGTCCTGGACCTCGTGGAACCCGGACGACGAGATGGTCGGCACCGGGTTCTCCTGCGCGTCGAGGGTGCCCTGCTGCAACGCGAGGTAGACCTCGCCGAGCGCCATCGGGGTCGCCGCACCACCCATGATCCCGAAGTTGGTGAGGTAGAGCGGCGCGTCCGGGGTGCGGATCTTGACCCCGGCCAGGTCCTCGGGCCGCTCGACGGGCCGGTCGGCGGTGATGTGCCGGGTCCCGTAGTACCAGCTGGACAGCACCCGCATCCCGCTGCGCTCGCGGAACTCCTCGTGCACCCGGGCGACGACCGGCCCCTGCACCGCGGCGACGAACTCACCGACGTCGTCGAACAGGTACGCCCCGTCGAGCACCGCGGCGGGCTCGTACCAGACCCCCAGGAACGACGGCCCGGCCACGGTCAGGTCGAGCCCGCCGGCGGCGACCTGTTCCAGTGACTCGGCCTCGGTGCCCAGCTGCGCCGAGGGATAGCTCTCGACGGTGATGCCGCTGCCGCGCAGCTCCTCCTGGATCAGCGGCGTACCGCACTGCTCGACCGGGTGGCTCACGTCGTAGGCGTGCGCCAGCCGCAGCACCGTGTCACCCGGTTCACCCGGCGCGACCGGGATGTCGCTCGCGTCGATCGGCCCGCCCAGTCCGCAGCCGGACAGCAGCAGGGCCGCGGCGGCCGCTCCCGCCCCGGCGCGGCGCAGGCGCCCTCGTCGGTCACCCATGATCGCGCTCCCTCGAACGTCGTCGTCCGGTGCTCCCCCGCCGTTCCGCTACGTGCCCTCCCCGATTCCCTCGATCCCCAGGTCGGCGGCCATCCGGTCGAGCTGCTCGAGCGTCGGGCCGGCGAGCGGGACCCGGTCACCGGTGCGCGCCTGCTGCGCCCGCTCCGGATCGCCCGGCGCGTGCACGGTGCCCCCGGGCGGGGCGGCGGACCGCACCCGCTCCTGCATGTCGGCCGCGCGCGCCTCGGTGTGCCCGCGCCCGGTGAAGGCGGCGGTGTCGACCGCGAGCAGCAGGTGCCCTGCGTTCATCCTCGAACCCGGATCCACCCACATGTCGATCGTCTCGTCGGCGTAGCTCGCCGAGGTCAGAGCGGCCGCGAGCACCTCCAGCAGCACCGACAGGCCGGAGCCCTTCTGCCTGCCGAACGGCAGCAGTGCCCCGCCCAGTGCGGCGGCCGGATCCGTGGTCGGGGTGCCGTCGGCGGCGACCGCCCAGCCCTCCGGGATCTCGCGGCCCTCGTCACGGGCGGCGACGACCTTGCCGTAGGCGCCGTTGCTGGTCGCCATGTCCACCGCGAGCGGCCCGTCACCCGAGCTCGGCACGGCGACGGTCAGCGGGTTGGTCCCGAGCACCGGCCGGGCCCCGCCGAACGGGGTCACCGAGGCGCCGGTGGTGGAGGTCAGCAGCCCGGCCATGCCCTGCTCGGTCAGCCGCTCGGTCCAGTAGGCGCCGGCGCCGTAGTGCGAGCTGCCCTGCACGGCGACCACCGCGGCGCCGTGCTCACCGGCCAGTGCCGCCGCCCGGTCCACCGCGACCGCCATCGCGACCTGGCCCAGTCCGCCGTCGGCGTCCAGCACCGCGGTGGCGCCGTGCTCGCGCACCCAGCGCGGCCGGGCCCGCGCGGTGACCCCGCCCGCCCGGATCGTGCGGACGTAGAGCGGGAGTCGCAGCAGGCCGTGCGAGGCGATGCCACGGCGGTCGGCCGATGCCAGGGAGTCACCGACCAGTCGCGCGTCGTCATCCGGGACACCGACCGCGGTCAGCGCCCGGCCTGCGAAGGCGACCACTTCCGACACCGGGAATCGACGCACCGTTGCACCTCATCCTATAGGAATTCAGTCGAAGGTATAGGCATAGGCAGGACGGGACAACCCCACCGATGCACATCCCGTGACCGGCCGCCCGCGGGGGTGGATTACTCGAACGGGTGTTCTGACTTCACCCTTGGGCCTGCCACAGTGGAACTGTCGAGGGGAAGCGGGGACGCACGTGGACGAGGATCTGGCCACCGGGACCGGGGCAGACACGCAGGAGACCGGCGACGAGGCACCCAAGCGCAGGCGCGGACGTCCCAAGGGGTCGTCGACCGCCCGCACCACCCGGGTCGTGACGATGACGCTGACCGTGAGCGGCTCCGCCGACGGCGAGTGGCAGGCCGAGCTCAAGCAGGGCTCGAGCTGGATCGCCCGCGGTCTGCCGGTGAGCGCGTCGGCGGTGTCGGCGGCCGCCGCCACCCTGCACGCCGATCTCGCCGGGCCGGTCGACGAGGTCATCGAGAGCGCGAAGTCGGCCAAGGCGGCGCGGGTCGCCGAGCTGGAGGCCGAGCTGGAGCAGGCCCGCAAGGCGCTCGCCGCACTGGAGGAGTGAGCGGATCAGCCCAGCAACGGGCCGAGTGACCCGGCGTGCTCGCGCAGCAGCGCGACCAGCTCGGGATCGGGATCGGCGACCCGGGCGGCCGGGCCGGACAGCGCCAGCCCGGCCACCAGGCGGCCGTCCGCCGGCGAGCGGACGGCCGCCGCCAGGCACCCCCGGTCCGGGCGCAGCTCGCCGGTCTGGCTGGCCAGGCCCTGCTCGGTGACCTCGTCGAGCACCCTGGACAGCCGGTCCGGGTCGGTCACCGTGTGATCGGTGACCCGGCGCAGCTCACGTACCAGTGCGCGCCAGTCCGGTTGGTCGGCCAGCAGCAGCCTGCCCAGCGCCGAGGCCTGCGGCAGCCGGGCCAGCAGGTCCGGATCGCTGGGCGGGTGATCCGGATCCGGATCGAGCAGGTGCAGCCGTCCGCCGTCGAACACGGCCAGGTGCACGCCCCAGCGCACCCGGCTGCGCAGGTGGTCGACCACCCCGCGGGCCGCCGTCGGCAGCCGCGGCACACCGACCGGTGCCAGCCGTGCCGCGCGCCGGCCCAGCGCGAACCCGCGCAGGTCCGGCAGCCGCACCAGGTACTCCTCGCCGACCAGCAGGTTCAGCACCCGGTACGTCGTGGCCGGCGGCAGGCGCAGGGCGGCCGAGATCTCCTTCGCGGTCACCCCCGGCCCGGCGGCGACGACCTCCTCCAGCACGGCCAGCGCGGTCCGCACGGCGCGTGGCTGACGGCCGCTGATCGGGGGCGGGGCGCTCACCGGACGCGGTGCCAGACGTCGGAGGCGACGGTCTCGTCGTACACGCCGAGCGCGGGCAGATCCCCCCGGCGGCGCTGCAGCACGGACCAGCCGGCGCCGGCCGGCAGCGCGACCGCCAGCACCAGCCCGGACAGCGGGGCCGCCACCACGAACGCCACCAGCGCCGCGAACAACGCCGGCACCGCGAGCGCGGCCGTCGCCACCGCCGCCGGGGTGAGCTCCCCGATCCGGCGCAGGAACAGCGGCGCGGCCAGGCAGACCAGCAGATAGGTGACCAGGAACCCGACGGTCGCCGCCCCGAGCAGCCCGACCAGCAGCACCTCCGGCGGGACACCGGCAGCCAGCGGCACGGCCACCGCCGCCGCGGCCGTCGGGACGGCGGCCAGCACCGCCACGTGCGGCGTGCGGAACCGGCGGTGGGTACGGCCGAGCACACCGGGCACGGCGCCGTCGCGGGCCAGCGAGAACAGCACCCGCGACAGCGCCGTCGCGGTGGCGACCGCACAGGCCAGGAAGGAGAGCACCAGCGCGGCGTGCAGTACCGGCGGGATCCACCACCAGCCGCGAGTGGTCGCCAGCACCTGCACCGGCTGGACCTGCCCGCCCAGCCCACCGGGCACCGCCGCGAATCCGCTCGTCTGCACCGCGGCCGCGAAGACGTAGAGGACGCCGGTCACCGCCGCCGTCGCGAACACCGCCCGCGGCACCGTCCGGAACGGGCGCCGGGTCTCCGCGCCCAGCGAGGTCGCCACCTCGAACCCGATGAACGCGGCCAGCGCGGGCACCACCCCCGCGACCAGGCCCGCCGCCCCGATCGCCGGCTGCGGCCCGGCGCCCGGCCCGGGCAGCGGCCCCCCGGCGAGCAGCAGCGCGAACACCCCGACCAGTGCCCCCACCGCGATCGCCTCCACGAGCAGCACCACCCGCGCGGCCGGCCGCACCCCGCGTGCCACCAGCGCCGTCACGATCAGCCCGCACAGCACCGCCGCCGCCGTCGTGCCCCACCGGGTCTGCGCCGGGCCCGCACCCAGCAGCGGCTGCAGGTACAGCACCGCCCCGCCCAGTGCCGCCGCGCAGAGCAGCAGGTAGCCGAGCGCCGCCGCGACGCCCCCGGCGAAGGCGGGCCCGGACCCGAGGCCCTGCGCGGTCAGCGGGTACAGCCCGCCCGGCGCGGCCATCCTGGTGGTGAACCGGCCGATCGACGCGGCGACCAGCAGCGCGATCACGGCCGCGGCGACGAACGACCACACCGTCCACGGGCCGGCCAGCCCGGCGACGATCACCGGGGTCGCCGCCATCGCCGCCGACGGGGCCGAGCCCGCGATGGACTGCGCCACGACGTCGGCCGGACCGAGCCTGCGACGTTCCAGCCCGTGCACGGGCGAGCGGTCGCGCAGCGTCGCCACCTCGGCACCTCTCCCCTCCGGATCAACGACGGTCGCCGGCCGTCACGGGCCGCCCGGTCGCACGATTGTCCGCTGCGGACCCTAACCCCCTGTCACAGTGCCGTGACCAGCAGCGATGACTCGAACGAGAAAATCGACACACCGGTTCCCACGCGGCGGGAACGGATGGCAGGGTGATTCGCACCACTCGGGACGGGCAGTTGTGCCGGTCGGTCGGGCACGTGACCGTCCGGTCCCGTTCGTACCCACGCCGACGGCCGGCCGATGACGTCGCGGCCCCGGCACCGTCCGACACGAGGAGATCCGATGACCGCCGTCCAGCCACGGACCGCGACCGGGCATCCGCTGGGGATGACCACCGAGACCGAGGTCGCCACCGTCCGGGAGGTGCTGGACGCGGCCGGCCTGCTCACCGAGCACGTCCGGTACGCGTTCTTCGCACCGGAGGAGCCCTCGAAGGACGAGGTGCTCGCGGGCGGTCCGGCCGACCGCCGGTTCCGCGCCGTACTGCTGGACCTGTCCACCGGCCGGTCCTGGGACACGGTGGTGTCGGTGACCGCCGGCGAGCTGGTGTCCGTGCGCGAGCTGGAGCCCGAGCGGGACGGCCAGCCGCCGATCATCGACTCGGAGTTCGAGTTCATCGAGGACGTCCTCAACGCCTCCCCCGACTGGCTGGCCGCACTGGAGAAGCGGGGCATCGAGCCGGCGTCGGTGCGGGCGGTGCCGCTGTCCGCGGGCGTCTACGACTACCCCGAGGAGAAGGGCCGCCGGCTGGCGCGAGCGTTCGGCTTCCGGCAGGACCACGAGGCCGACCACGCGTGGGCCCACCCGATCGACGGGCTGGTCGCCTACGTCGATCTCACCGCCCGCACGGTCGACCGGGTGATCGACACCGGCGTGGTGCCGGTGCCGGAGACCAGCGGGAACTTCGACGACCCGGCCGTCCAGGGCCCGCCGCTGGAGGGCCTGAAGCCGATCGAGATCACCCAGCCCGACGGCCGGTCGTTCACCGTCGACGACGGCCACGTCCGCTGGGGGAAGTGGGACCTGCGGATCGGGTTCAACGAGCGTGAGGGCCTGACCCTGCACCAGATCGCCTTCGACGACCGTCCGGTCTGCTACCGGGCATCGGTCGCCGAGATGGTCGTGCCCTACGCCGATCCGGCCCCGGTCCGGTTCTGGCAGAACTACTTCGACTGCGGCGAGTACATGTTCGCCCGCTACGCCGACTCGTTGCAGCTGGGCTGCGACTGCCTCGGCGACATCCACTACCTCGACGCCACCCTGGCCGACGATCTCGGCAACCCGAAGACCGTCCGCAACGCGATCTGCATGCACGAGGAGGACTACGGCGTCCTCTGGAAGCACACCGACGTGTTCACCGGCTCCAGCGAGGTGCGCCGCCAGCGCCGCCTGGTGATCTCGTTCTTCACCCCGATCGGCAACTACGACTACGGCTTCTACTGGTACCTCTACCTCGACGGCACGATCGAGCTGGAGTGCAAGGCGACCGGCATCGTGTTCACCTCCGGCACGCCCGGCGAGTACGCCACCGAGATCGCACCCGGCCTCGGCGCCCCCTACCACCAGCACCTGTTCTCGGCCCGTCTCGACATGACCGTCGACGGCCTCGCGAACGCGGTCGAGGAGGTGGAGGCGGTGCGGATCCCGATGGGCGAGGGCAACCCGTACGGCAACGCGTTCGGCCGGTCGGCGACCCGGCTGACCCGCGAGTCGCAGGCGCAACGGGACGCATCGCCCGGCACCGGGCGGGTCTGGCACGTCGTGAACACCGAGAAGACGAACGGGCTCGGGCAGCCCGTCGGGTACGTACTGCACCCGCTCGGGCAGCCGACCCTGCTGGCCGACGAGGCCTCGTCGATCCACGCGCGGGCCACGTTCGCCTCGAAGGCGCTCTGGGTGACCCGCTACGACCCGGCCGAGCGGTACTCGGCCGGCGACTTCGTCAACCAGAACCCGGGCGGGGCGGGCCTGCCGTCCTACGTGGCGGCCGACCGCGAGATCGACGGTCAGGACGTCGTGCTGTGGCACACGTTCGGCCTGACCCACTTCCCGCGCCCGGAGGACTGGCCGGTGATGCCGGTCGACTACACCGGGTTCACCCTGAAGCCGGCCGGCTTCTTCGACCGCAACCCGGCCCTGGACGTGCCGCCGGGCACGTCGAAGGACTGCCACTGAGCGGATCGCTCGTGACCGGGGTGCCGGCTCCGCGGGGGCGACCCCGCGGAGCCGGCCTCAGCGGGTCGGGGCGAACGGCCGCAGCTCGCCGGGGACCTGCCCGGTCACGACGTTGCGGGCCACCAGCCGGCCGGTGAGCGGGCCCAGCACCATGCCCCACATCCCCAGCCCGCCCGCGACGAACACCCGCGGTGAACGGGTCGGACCGATCAGTGGCAGCCCGTCCGGGGTGCACGGCCGGGACCCGACCCACTCGTCGGCCCGGTCGGTGAGATCGGCCCCCTGCAGCAGCGGCTGCACCGCGCGGGTGATCGCGGCGATCCGGCGCGGGTCGAGCGGCTCCTGCGGTGCACGGAACTCCATCATCCCGGCGATCCGCAGCCGGTCCCCCAGCGGCGTCATCGCCACCCGCTGGGCCGGGAGGTACACCGGTCCCGCGGGCAGCTCGGCCACCGGCACGGAGAAGCTGTATCCGCGCCCGGCCTGCACCGGGGTCCGCACGCCGAACGGCCGGGCCAGCTCGCTGCCGGTCGCGCCGGTGGCCAGCACGACCGCGTCGAACCGGGACTCGTCGGCCCGGCCCTCCTGGGTCCAGCGGACCGTGACCCCGCCGTCGCCGGCGTCCTGCACACCGGTGACGGCGGCGCCCTCGCGCAGCAGCGCACCGCCGGAGGTCACCGCGCCGGCCAGGCCGGCCAGGCACCGGGGCGGGTCCACGAAACGCTGGTCGTGCAGGGCGATCGCGCCGGCCACCCGGCCGGAGAGCATCGGGGCCCGGGACCGGGCCTCGTCACCGTCGAGGAGGTCGTAGCCGACCTTCTGACCGGTCTCGGCCATCGTCGCCAGCTCCGCGACCAGCTCACCGCGCGCGGCGAGCTCGTCGAAGCAGACCAGGAAGTCCCCGGCCGGGCGCATCGCGAGATCGGCACCGCCGGCGGCGACCTCGTCGAATGCGTCCAGCGCCAGCTCGTTGACGGCGCGGTAGGCCGCCATCCCCCGCCTGCGCCGGGCCGAGGTGCTGTTCCGGACGAACCCGGCGAGGAAGCGCCACAGCCGCGGATCCGCCCGCGGCGGCACGTAGACCGGTGACGACGGATCGAACACGGCCCGGATCCCGGTGCGCAGCACCGCGGGGCCCGGCAACGGGGTGGTCAGGGCCGGGGCCAGCCAGCCCGCATTGCCCCAGGAGGCGCCCGATCCGGCGGTGCGCGCCTCGAACACCTCCACGTCGATCCCGTCACGCCGCAGGAACCACGCCGCCGACAGGCCGATCATTCCGGCACCCACCACCGCGACCCGGTGTGGCGCCGGAGTCCGTCCGCTGTCCGTCACTGCCCCTCCTCCATGATCGCGGCTCGAGTCTGCGTGCCGCCGGGGGCGTCCCGTCACGGTCGTCCCGGGCAACGTCCGGGTCTCCGAGACTGCCGGAGTCCGGCAACGGGGAGGCCCTTTCCCGCAGCTCGTGGTAGTTCTGCTTGCGGGGAGTCCGGCACATCGCCGCACCCCGGCGTACGAGGAGTGGACGATGAGCGTGACCCGGGTCTGGCTGACCGAGCGAAGCCACCAGGAGCTGCGTGCCGAGCTGCAGTCGCTGCTGCAGCAGCGGGAGGCGGTGGCCCCGGCCGACGGCCGCGAGCACGACAGCCCGGACGGACCGGGTGCCGAGGAGCGCGACCGCGAGCAGCGGATCCGGCGGCTGCAGGAGCTGCTGCGCGATCCGGTGGTCGGCGACCAGCCACCGGACGACGGCGTCGCCGAGCCCGGCATGGCGGTCACCGTGCGCTACGACGACGGCGAGACCGAGACCTTCCTGCTCTCGCACGACGAGAACCGGATCCGTCCCGACGGGACCATGATCTGCTCGCCGGACTCGCCGCTCGGTCGCGCGCTGCACGGCGCGCACCAGGGCGACGCCGTCCGGTACCAGCTCCCCGACGGCGGCTGGGCCGAGTGCACGCTGCTCCGCGCCGTGCCCTTCGAGCACTGAACCGACACACCGTGTACGAGACCGAACGGACCGAGGGGCGCAACGGGATCCGGCAGCCGGGCGCACCGGTGTCGGACGTCTGGCTGCGCCGGGTCGCCGACGAGGCCGGGCGCGGGGCGGGCGGTGTCCCACCCGAGCTGCTCGGTGACTTCCTGCGGGTGCTGGCCGACGCCGCGGCATCCGGCAGGCTGCCCTCGGACTCCGAGCTCGACGCGGTGCGACGCAACGGCGGCCGGGCCGCCGAACTGGGGGTCAGCGCGGGGAACGCGGTGCAGCTGTACCTGTCGGCCGCCTGGCGGCTGTGGCGGGAGCTCCCGCCGACCGCGCACTTCCGGGACGCCGGGACCACCGCGAACGCCGCGGAGGCGGTCATGCGGGCGGTGGACCTGGCGGTGGCCGGGCTAGCCGACGGCTACACCGCGGCCCGCCGGGACCTGGTGCGCCACGAGGAGACACTGCGCCGTGAGCTGATCGAGGACCTGCTGCGTGGCGACGGCGACGCCGGCGGGCTGGTCGCGCGGGCCGAGCCGTTCGGGATGGATCTGGGCCGGCCGCACCAGGTCGCGCTGGCCGCGCCGGACGGCCGCCCGGCCCGGGTGGACTCCGTACCGGCCGCCCTGGAACGCGCCGTCGTGCGCGGGGTCGGCGACCGGGACGTGCTGGTCGCCACCAAGGACGGCCGGATCGTCGTCATCGCCCCGGCCGGCACCGGCGCGGGTGAGCTCGGCGGCCTGCTGCACGGCGAGCTGACCCGCACCGGGCGCGGCGCCGGCTGGCGGGTGGCGGTGGGCCGCGCGCACCCCGGGTCCTACGGGATCGCCCGCTCCTACGAGGAGGCCAGGGAGGCACTGACCACGGCGGGCCGGCTGCGGCTGCCGGCGCCGGTGCTGCGGGCCGAGGACATGCTGGTCTACCGGGTGCTGCTGCGGGACCAGCCGGCCATCACCGACCTGGTGCAGACCGTCGCCGTACCGCTGGCACGGGCCCGCGGCGGCGCCGCGCCGCTGCTGGAGACCCTGGAGGCCTTCTTCGCCACCGGCTGCGTGGTCGCCGGGACCGCCCGCCGGCTGCACCTGTCGGTGCGCGCCGTCTCCTACCGGCTGGAGCGGATCGCGGAGCTGACCGGCCACGACCCGACCGACCCGGGGCAGCGCTTCACGCTGCACGCCGCCGTGCTCGGCGCCCGGCTGCTCGGCTGGCCGGACCGTGACCTCCCGCCCGGCGATGCGGGCTGAGCCGGACCTGGAGCTGGTGGCCTCGATCGTCCGGCGCGCCGGGCTGGACTGTGTCGTCGAGGGCACCGGCCCGCAGCGGCGGCTGCGCGCCCGCCGGCCGGGCGGACCGGGCGCCGGGGTCGCCGCGGGCTGGGCCGGGGACGCCGGCTGGGTCGGCCCGGCCGGGGCCCGGCACCGGGTGCCGGACCCGGACCCGCGCCGGCTGGCCGCGGTCGTCGTCGCGCAGACGCTGCACCCGGACCCGGCCCGCCCGCTGACCCACGCCGAGGCCGGGGCCTGCGGTCTGGCCGGGGCACTGCTGTGGCGCGGGCCGGGCACTAGTGTCGGTACCGATCCGATCGCCGATCCACAGGAGGATCCGTGGCACTCGCCGCAGGGGACACCGTCCCCGACGTCCAGCTCATGACCCCGACCGCCGACGGCCCGAAGCCGGTGCAGAGCGCGACCGCGCTGGGCAGCGGCACCGTCGTGCTGTTCGGCGTGCCCGGGGCCTTCACCCCGGCCTGTTCCGACACCCACCTGCCCGGCTTCGTGCTGCGGGCCGACGAGCTGAAGCAGAAGGGCGTCGACACCGTCGCCTGCACCGCCGCCAACGACGCGTTCGTGCTCGGTGCCTGGGCGGAGGCCCGCAACGTCGGCGATTCCGTGCTGATGCTGGCCGACGGCAACGCCGAGTTCGCCACCGCCGCCGGCCTGGACATGGACGGCTCGAAGTTCGGCCTGGGCACCCGCTCGAAGCGCTACGCCGCGATCGTCAAGGACGGCGTGGTGCAGTGGATCGGCGTCGAGGACGTCCCGTCCTCGGTCGACGTCTCCGGCGTCGAATCGGTGCTCAAGCAGCTCTGATCCGGCTCTGATCCAGCGCTGATCCAGCGCTGTTCCCACCCGGTCACCGGCACGCGGGCCTAGACTGGCCCGCGTGCCGAAGGTGATCGGGGGTTCGCTCGCGACGCATCGCGAGCAGGTGCGCGAGCGCGTGTTCGGTGCGCTGCGCGAGCAGCTCTACGGTCGCGGCTTCGAGTCGGTGACCCTCTCCGGCGTCGCCGCGGCCGCCGGCGTCGGCCGATCGGCGATGTACAACCATTTCCCGGACCGACAGGCGCTGCTGGTCGCGTTCGTCGAGGCCGAGGCGGCCCGTTACGTCGCCGATCTCGACGCCGCGCTGGCCGGCGCCCGGTCCCCCGCCGAGCGGCTCGCGATCTTCGCCCGGATCCAGCTGCGCCGGCTCGCCGAGTTCCACCTGCCGCCCGGTCAGGCGCTGGCCGGCGCGCTGGACCCGCAGGCGTACCGCCGGATCGCCGCGCACGCCGACCCGATCGGTGACCGGCTGACCGCGATCCTCACCGACGGCGCGCTCGACGGCTCACTGTCCGGCGACGATCCGGCGGTGCTGGCCGGGCTGGTCTCGGCCGCGCTGTCCAGCCGGAAGATCGTCGAGGTGCCCGCCGCCGAGCTCGACGAGACCGTCGAGACGGCGGTGCGCGCGGTGCTGCGGATGGTCGCTCCCTCGACGGTCCCCCTCGGCTGAGGCTAGCCTTACCGGGATTCAGCCCTTAGCATCGTGATCTGACACGGTGTCAGATCCGGCGCCGTGACGCTCCGCTGTACGGGAGGGCCGATGAGCGCCACGACCCCGATCTCCGGCACGCCGGCCGACACGACACTCTCCGCAGAGCTGCGGCAGGCGACCTTCGAGGTCCACGAAGAGGCACACCGCTCCACCTACATGGCGGCGCTGCTCGACGGCGGGCTCCCGCTCGACGCCTACACCCTGCTCGCCGAGCAGTACGGCGCGATCTACGCCGCCCTGGAGGCCGCGTCCGACGCGATGGCCGATCACCCGGTCGCCGGCCCGTTCGTGATCGACGACCTGCGCCGGCTGCCCGCCCTGCACGACGATCTGGACGCGCTGGGCAGCGGCGTCCCGCGGATCCTGCCCGCCACCACCCGCTACGTGGAGCGGCTGCACACCGCGGCGACCGACCCGGAGCGGTTCGTCGCCCACCACTACATCCGCTACCTGGGTGACCTGTCCGGCGGTCAGGTGATCGGGAAGCTGCTGCAGCGCACCTACGGCCTGTCCGGCGACGGCGTTCGGTTCTACGACTTCACCTCGCTCGGTGCCCCGCCGCGGTTCCGGGCGCGCTACCGCGAGCTGCTCGACGCGACCGGCTGGGACGCCGCGGCCCGCTCCCGGGTGGCCGCCGAGGCGGTGCTCGGGTTCCGGCTGAACATCGCGGTGCTCTCCGAGATGGCCGAGGAGGTCGGGCTGGAGCAGCCGCTCGCATCGTGACTCCTAGACTGGAGGCGTGCGTAGCGGTGTCGACGATCTCGACGGTATCGACCCCGGCGAGCTCGCCACCGCGCTGAAGGTCCTCGCGCAGGTCGACGAGCTCCCGCCCGAGCATCCGGACGCGATCCGCGTCCGCCGGGCGACCGCCGGGATCTGGAAGTCGGTGCGGATGCGCCGGCGGGCCGAGAAGCGGGAGCAGGAACGGGCGTCCGACGCCGCGGTCACCGCGGCGACCGCGACCGGCGCCGACGGGCGGACCGACGACGAGACGGCGGGCATCCCGCTGGTCTCCTCGGCCCGCGGCGCGACCGCGGGCGTGCTGCACCGGGCCCGCGGCTGCTACACCTGCAAGACCCGGTTCACCGTCGTCGACGCCTTCTACCACCAGCTCTGCCCGAAGTGCGCGGCCGCGCACCACGCGCACCGCGACGCCCGCACCGACCTCACCGGCCGCCGGGCGCTGCTCACCGGCGGCCGCGCCAAGATCGGCATGTACATCGCGCTGCGGCTGCTCCGCGACGGCGCGCACCTCACCATCACCACCCGGTTCCCGCGGGACGCGGCGCGCCGGTTCGCCGCGCTGGACGACAGCCCCGAGTGGCTGCACCGGCTGCGTGTGGTCGGGGTGGACCTGCGCGATCCCGGTCAGGTGGTCGCGCTGGCCGACGAGGTCGCCGCCGCCGGACCGCTGGACATCCTGGTCAACAACGCGGCCCAGACGGTGCGCCGCTCCCCCGGCTCCTACGCCGCGATCGAGGCCGCCGAATCCGAGCCGCTGCCGGCCGGCGAGCTGCCGGAGATCCTGTCGTTCACCAGCGCGGCGCGCGAGCACCCGGCGCTGCTCGCCGGAGCGGTGCCCGGGGCGGACCTGGCGGCGCTCGCCGTCACCGCCCGGTCGGCGTCACCGGAGCGGATCGCGGACGGCACCGCGGTGGACGCCGGCGGGCTGCTGCCCGACACCGCCGCCGTCAACAGCTGGGTCGACCACGTCCAGCACGTCGACCCGATCGAGCTGCTCGAGGTGCAGCTGTGCAACCAGACGGCGCCGTTCGTGCTGGTCTCACGGCTGCGCCCGGCGATGGCGGCGGCCGGGCCGCACCGCAAGTACGTGGTGAACGTGTCCGCGATGGAAGGGGTGTTCGGCCGCGGCTACAAGGGCCCGGGGCATCCGCACACGAACATGGCGAAGGCCGCGCTGAACATGCTGACCCGGACCAGCGCCGAGGAGATGTTCACGACCGACCGGATCCTGATGACCTCGGTGGACACCGGATGGATCACCGACGAGCGGCCGCACCCGATGCGGATGCGGCTGGCCGAGGAGGGCTTCCACGCCCCGCTGGACCTCTCCGACGGCGCCGCCCGGGTGTATCACCCGATCGTCGCCGGTGAGCGCGGCGAGGAGTTCTACGGCGTGTTCCTGAAGGACTACGGCGTGTCCCGCTGGTGAGGAGGCCGCGCGTTCGCTGTCGGTGCTCGCCGATAACGTGCCGGGCGTGCTGGAGCTGCATCGGTCCGAACGCGCGGACACCCTCGTCGAGGCGCTGGCCGGGCTGCTCGCCGATCCCGCACCCGGCGGTGCCGATCCGTTCGAGCCCGAGATCGTCGCGGTCCCCGAGCGCGGGGTGGAGCGGTGGCTGGCGCAGCGGCTCTCGCACCGGCTCGGCGCGGGCGACGGCAGCGGCGGGATCTGCGCCAACGTGCGGTTCCCGTCCCCGGCCACGCTGCTCGGCGAGGTCGTCGAGTCGGTCACCGCGACCCTCACCGGCAGCACTGCCGGCAACGCTGCCGGCACCGGCAGCACTGTCAGCACCGACACCGCCGCCGGCACGGCGGACAGCGATCCGTGGGCGCCGGGTCGTGCGGTGTGGCCGCTGCTCGAGCTGATCGACACGGCCGTCGCCTCCGGCGACGGTCGGTTCGCCGGTCTGGCCGCGCATCTGGAACGGGGCGGGCACGGTCGCCGCTACGCGCTGGCCAGGGCACTGGCCGGGTTGTTCGGCTCGTACGCGACGCACCGGCCCGCGCTGCTGCGGTCCTGGGCCCTCGGCGACGACGCCGTCCCGCCGGACCTGGCCTGGCAGCCGGAGCTGTGGCGGCGGCTGCGGTCCGGTCTGGGTGTGCCCGGGCCGGCGGAGCGGCTCGCCGACGCGGTGGCCGCGCTGCGCGACGGGACCGATCCCGGGGAGCTGCCCGGGCGGATCTCGCTGTTCGGGCCGACCCGGCTCGCCGCCGAGCACCTCGCCGTGCTGGAGGCGCTGTCGGTGCACCGCGACGTGCACCTGTGGCTGCCGCACCCCTCCCCCGTGATGTGGGAGGCGGTCCGCACCGGCCGCCCCGCCGAACCCCCCGCGCGCGCCGCCGACGGCAGCGCCGCGCTGGTCCGCAACCCGTTGCTGCGCTCGCTGGGCCGTGACGTCCGGGAGCTGGCGCTGCGGCTGCCCGCGGCCGGGCCGGGCGTCACCGACACCCACCACCCCGCCACCGGGCCGACCGGGCCGGAGACCCTGCTGCAGCGGGTGCAGGTCGCGCTGCGCGACGACACGCCGCCGGCACCGCCCGCCGAGCGCCCGCTGCTCGACACCGGTGACCGCAGCATCGTGCTGCACTCCTGTCACGGCCCGGACCGGCAGGTCGAGGTGCTGCGTGAGGTCCTGCTCGGGCTGCTGGCCGCCGATCCGGAGCTCGAACCGCGCGACATCATCGTGATGTGCCCGGACATCGAGGTCTTCGCACCGCTGATCACCGCCTCGTTCGGGTTGGCCCCGGAGCCGGGCGGCGAGGGCACCGGCCCGTCCCGCGAGGAGCTGCATCCCGGGCACCTGCTGCGGGTGCGGCTGGCCGACCGGGCACTGCGCCAGGCCAATCCGCTGCTGGGCACGGTGTCGACCCTGCTGGAGCTCGCCGGGTCCCGGCTGACGGCGTCCCAGGTGCTCGACCTGATCGCATCCGGCCCGGTCCGTCGCCGCTTCCGGCTCGACGACGACGCGCTGGAGCGGATCTCCGAGCTGGTCACCGCCGCCGGGGTGCGCTGGGGGCTCGACGCCGCGCACCGCGCCCCCTACCGGCTCGACGGGGTGGAGCAGAACACCTGGCGGTCCGGGCTGGACCGGCTGCTCCTCGGCGTCGCGATGGCCGAGACACCCGGCGCACCGGCCTGGCTGGGCAGCGCGCTGCCGCTCGACGAGGTCGACTCCTCCGATGTCGACCTGGTCGGCAGGCTGGCCGAGATCGTCGACCGGCTGGCGACCGTGCTCGCCGCGCTGCGCGGGCCGCAGCCGCTGTCGGACTGGGTCGCCGCACTCACCGAGGGCCTGTCCGCGCTGACCGACACCACTCCCGCCGACGCCTGGCAGGCCGGGCAGGCCCGGGCCGAGCTGGCCGACGTGCTGCAGTCGGCGGGCCCGCAGGCCGGGCGCGTCGATCTCGACCTTCCCGACGTCCGCGGCCTGCTCGCGGAGCGGTTGCGCGGCAGGCCGAGCCGGGCGAACTTCCGCACCGGCACGCTCACCGTCGCCACCCTGGTCCCGATGCGCGCCGTCCCGCACCGGGTGGTCTGCCTGCTCGGCTGCGACGACGGGGTGTTCCCCCGGGCGGGCGCCCCGGACGGTGACGACGTGCTCGCCCGCCATCCGGTGGTCGGCGAGCGGGACCCGCGCGGCGAGGACCGCCAGCTGCTGCTCGACGCGATCTGCTCGGCCACCCGGCACCTGGTGGTGGTCAGCTCCGGGGCCGACGAGCGGACCGGCGCGGACCGGCCGCCGTCGGTGCCGGTCGGAGAGCTGTGCGACGCGATCGACGCCTGCGTGCAGGTCCCGGTGGGGCGGGCGTCCGAGGCGCTGCGCGCCCGGCACCCGTTGCAGCCGTTCGACCGGCGGAACTTCCGGCCCGGTGAGCTGCTCGCCGACGGGCCGTTCAGCTTCGACCGGGCGGCGCTGGCCGGGGCCGAGATGGCCGCCGGCCCGCGAGCGGCGGTGCCGCTGTTCCCGCCGGCGCCGCTGCCGGCCCCGGAGAGCCCGGACGACCCGGTCGAGCTCGAC
This sequence comes from Pseudonocardia autotrophica, assembly GCF_003945385.1. Lineage (NCBI taxonomy): Bacteria > Bacillati > Actinomycetota > Actinomycetes > Pseudonocardiales > Pseudonocardiaceae > Pseudonocardia > Pseudonocardia autotrophica. The sequence continues at coordinate 2,795,674 of NZ_AP018920.1, read as the reverse complement.
GATCTGATCGCCTTCGTCGAGCACCCGGTGCGGGCGTTCCTGCGGCAGCGGGTGCGGGTGCTGCCACCGCAGGAGAACGCCGAACCCGACGACGCGCTGCCGGTCGAGCTCGACGGTCTGGGCACCTGGCGGATCGGGGACCGGCTGCTCGCCGACCGGGTCGCCGGGGCCCCGCCGCAGGCCGTCGCCCGGGCCGAGACGCTGCGCGGCGATCTGCCGCCGGGCGGGATCGGGCGCCGGGTGCTGACCGACGTCGGCGGGCGGGTGGAGCCGCTGGTCGCGTTGGCCACCGCGGTCCGCACCGGCGCGCCGGGGTCCCAGGACCTGGTGGCGGAGCTGGACGGGGCCACCGTGACCGGCACCGTTCCCGGGCTGCACGGCGACGTCGTCGTGCGGGTGGAGTACTCGCGGCTCAAGGCCAAGCAGCGGCTCCGGGCGTGGGTGCAGCTGCTGGCGCTGACCGCCGCGCACCCCGGCCGCCGTTGGACGGCCGTGACCATCGGCCGGGGCAGCGGCGGGCCGGCCCGGTCCACACTCGGGCCGGTCGATCCGGCGCGGGCACGTCAGGTGCTGGCCGATCTGGTGTCGTTGCGCCGGGACGGGCTGCGCGAGCCGCTGCCGCTGCCGACCGACGCGGCCGCCGTGTACGCCCGCAACCGGTCCCGCGGGGTGGTCCCGGCGAACGCGCTGGCCGCGGCCGACGCCGAGTGGTCCCGGTTCGAGCGCGACGATGCCGCGCACGCCTTCGTCCGCGGCCCCGGTGCCCCGCTGCTGGTCCGCGAGGAGCCCGGTGACGCCGCCGAGCCGACCCGGTTCGGCGCGCTCGCGACCCGGTTGTGGGCACCGCTGCTCGACCACGAGAGGCAGGACGCGCCGTGACCGCCGTTCTCTCCGCCCCGACCTTCTCCGTCGACGGGCCGCTGCCCGAGGGCACCGTCGTGCTGGAGGCCAGCGCCGGGACCGGGAAGACCTACACGATCGCCGCGCTGGCCACCCGCTACGTGGCCGAGGGGATCGCCGGGCTGGACCGGCTGATGCTGGTCACCTTCGGCCGCGACGCCACCCAGGAGCTGCGGGAACGGGTCCGGGAGCGGCTGGTCGGCACCGAGCGGGCGCTCGCCGCGGTGCTCGCCGGTGCGGCCGTGCCGGACACCGATCCGGTAGTCGCGCTGCTCGCCGCGGGCGACCCGGCCGACGTCGAGCGGCGGCGGGCCCGGCTGGCGGAGGCGTCGGCGTCGTTCGACGCGGCCACGATCGCCACCACCCACCAGTTCTGCATGCAGATGCTGGCCGGGCTCGGGGTGGCCGGCGACAACGATCCGGAGGCCGAGTTCGTCGAGCACGTCGACGACGTCGTCACCGAGGTCGTCGACGACTTCTACGTCCGCAAGTACGCAAACCCGGATGCCGGGCGGCCCGCCTTCACCCGCGCCGAGGCACTCGCGCTGGCCCGCCGCGCGGTCGCCGACCCGCAGGCCGAGCTGGAGCCCCGCGACGCCGATCCACGCTCCGTCGCGGCGGTGCGGCACGGCTTCGCCACCGCCGTGCGGCGCGAGGTCGACGCCCGCAAGCGGCGGCTGCGGATCTACAGCTACGACGACATGCTGACCCGGCTGGCCCAGGCGCTGCGCGACCCGCTGCGCGGTCCGGCGGCCCGGGAGCGGCTGCGGTCGCGCTTCTCGGTGGTCCTGGTGGACGAGTTCCAGGACACCGATCCGCTGCAGTGGGAGATCCTGTCGCTGGCCTTCCACTCGGCGCCCGGCACGACGCTGGTACTGATCGGCGATCCCAAGCAGGCGATCTACGCGTTCCGCGGGGCCGACGTGCACAGCTACCTGCAGGCCAGGGCTGCCGCGACCGAGCGGCGCACGCTGTCCACCAACCGGCGCAGCGACCGGGCGTTGCTCGGCGCCCTGGAGCGGGTGTTCGGCGAGGCCACGCTGGGCGACCCGGAGATCGTCGTGCACCCGGTCGACGCGCACCACACGACGAGCAGGCTCACCGCCCCGCGGGACGCGCCGCTGCGGCTGCGCCTGGTCGACCGGGACCGGCTCGATCTCACCGGCCGGCAGCTGGGCCGGGCCCCCGGCGCACGGAGGGTCGTGGCCCGCGACGTCGCCGCCGACCTGTCGGAGCTGCTCGCCGGCTCGGCGACCTACGACGGCGAGCCGCTGCGCCCCGGTCAGGTCGCCGTCCTGGTCCGGACGAACGCGCAGGGTGTCCTGGTCCGCGACGCCTGCGCGCAGGCCGGTGTCCCCGCGGTGCTGACCGGCAGCACCAGCGTGTTCACCACCCCGGCCGCGCTGGACTGGCTCACCCTGCTGGAGGCCGTCGAGCAGCCGCAGCGGACATTGCGGCTGCGGGCGGCGGCGCTGACCCGGTTCGTCGGGCACACCGTCGCCGATCTCTGCGGGCCCGACGCCGACCGGCTGGTCGACGCGCTCGGTGCCGACCTGCGCGGCTGGCACACGGTGCTCGCCGAGCGCGGGGTCGCCGCGCTGGCCGAGGCGGTTTTCGCCCGGTACGCCCCGGCCCGGCGGCTGCTGTCCCGGCCGGACGGCGAGCGCGACCTCACCGACCTGCGGCACGTCGGGCAGGTCGTGCACTCGGCCGCGCTGGAGCGCCATCTCGGCCCGACCGCCCTCACCGAGTGGCTGCGGCACCGGATCGGCGAGGCCGCCCGGGACACCTCCGCCGAGCGCAGCAGGCGCCTCGAGTCCGACGCCGACGCCGTCCAGATCGTCACCGTGCACCGGTCGAAGGGCCTCGAGTTCCCGGTCGTCTACCTGCCGTTCGCCTGGGACCGCTGGGTCAACGACACCCCCGACCCGCTCCTGTACCACGACACCGCCCCCGGTGGCGGGCCGCGGCGGTTGCTCGACGTCGGCGGATCGACCGGCCCGGACCGGCCGGGTCGCACCGCGCTGCACCAGGCCGAGGAGGCCGGCGAGGACCTGCGGCTGCTCTACGTCGCCCTGACCCGCGCGTGCAGCCAGGTCGTCGCCTGGTGGGTGCCCGCGACGACCACCGCGGCGTCGTCGCTGCACCGGGTCCTGCTCGGGCACGGCGGGCCCGGTGCCGAGCCGGCCACCACCGCGAAGGTCCCCGGCGACGCGGTAGCTCTGCAGTACCTGCGGGAGCGGCTCGACGGCAGCGGCGCGATCGTGGAGACCCTGCACGATCGCGAGCCGGTGCGCCGCCCCGCCGATCCGGACGACGACCAGCCCGCGGTCGCGGAGTTCCGCCGCAGCCTGGACACGGCATGGCGGCGCACGTCCTACACCGCGCTCACCGCGGCCGCGCACGCCGCGCACCGGATTCCGCTCGGCGACGAACCGGACGAGGCACCGGCGGGCACGCCGGGGGTGCTCACCGAACCCGAGGTCGAGGGCATCCGCGACGAGCCGGAGGCCGCCGGTGGGCCCGCGGGGCCGGTCACCACCGGGCCGCGATCGGGCGCTGCCGAGCCGCAGCCGGGGGCCGCCGGAGCGCGATCAGCGGCCACCGGGCCGCAGCCGGGGCCCGATCCGGCCGCCGTGCCGTCGCCGATGGCGGACCTGCCGATGGGCGCCGGCTTCGGCACCCTGGTGCACGCCGTCCTGGAACACCTCGACACGACCGTCGCCGCGCGAGGCGACGACGCGCTGCGCACCGAGCTGGTCGCCCACGTCACCGCGGAGCTGACCCGCCAGCCCGCCGACGTCGATCCCGAGGCACTGGCCGACGCGCTGGTGCCGGTGCTGCGCACCCCGCTCGGCCCGCTCGCGTCCGGCCGGTCACTCGCCGACTTCGCCCCCGCCGACCGGCTCTCCGAGCTCGACTTCGAGCTGCCGCTGCGCGGCGGCGACACCCCGACCGGCCTGCTCACCCTCGCCGGGCTCGCCACGGCCGTCCGCAACCGGATCGGGCCCGGTGACCCGCTGCACGGTTACGCCGACCGGCTCGACGGTCCCGACCTGGCCGGGCAGCCGCTGCGCGGTTACCTGACCGGCAGCATCGACTCGGTGCTGCGGGTCGACGGGCGCTACCTGGTCGTCGACTACAAGACGAACTGGCTCGGCCCGGCGGGGCCGAGCGGGCGGGAGCCGCTCACCGCGGCGCACTACACCGCGGACCGGATGGCCGAGGCCATGAGCGACGCTCACTACCCGCTGCAGGCCCTGCTCTACGCGGTCGCGCTGCACCGTTTCCTGCGCTGGCGGTTGCCGGACTACGACCCGGAGAGCCATCTGGGCGGTGTCGGCTATCTGTTCCTGCGCGGCATGTGCGGGCCGGCGACCCCGGTGACCGGTGTTCCCCCGCTGGCCGCGCCGTGCGGGGTGTTCGCCTGGCGGCCACCGGCCGCGCTGGTCGAGGACCTGTCGGAGCTGCTGGACGGAGCCCGCACATGACGACCGGAGCGACGTCCGGACTGACGGCGGGAGCGACGGCGGTACCCGAGCGGGACCCGTACGGCCCGCGGGCCGCCCGCACCGCGGCCGGAGTGCTCGCCGTGTTCAACGAGGCCGACGTCCTCGCCCCCGGCGACGTGCACGTGGCGCGCCGGCTGGCCGGGCTCGGCGGACGCGGTGACCCGGTCGGCGCCGCCGATCCGGCGGCGGCGGAGCCCGAGCCGGTGGTGCTCGCCGCGGCGCTGGCGGTGCGCGCGATCCGCAACGGCTCGGTCTGTGTCGATCTCGGGTCGGTCGCGTCGACCACCGCGGGCGAGGGCGAGATCACCGTCGACGTGTCCGGGCTGCCGTGGCCCGAGCCGGGTACGTGGCGGGCCGCCTGCGCGGCCAGCCCGCTGGTCGCCGACGGTGACGCCGCCCCGGCCGGTCGGCCGCTGCGGCTGCTCGGCGACCTGCTCTACCTGGAGCGGTACTGGCAGGAGGAGGAGCTGGTGCGGCGCGAGTTCGTCGCCCGCTCCGGCCCGGTCGCGCAGGTGGACCCACAGCGGCTGCGCACCGCGCTGGACCGGCTGCTCGACGATCCCGGCGCGGAACGGCAACGGCTGGCCGCCGCGGTCGCCGCGCTGCGCCCGGTCAGCGTGATCGCGGGCGGCCCGGGCACCGGCAAGACGACGACCGTCGCCCGCCTGCTCGGCGTCCTGCACGACCTGCACTCCGACCGGCCGGGGCTCCCCCCGTTGCGGGTCGCGCTGGCCGCACCGACCGGGAAGGCCGCCGCCCGGCTCACCCAGTCGGTCGCCGAGGCGGTCACCCACATGCCTCCCGACGACCGGTCAGCCGTCGAGGGCACGGTGGCCTCCACCCTGCACCGGCTGCTCGGCTCGCGGGGCGCGTCCGGCCGGTTCCGGCACCATCGCGGCAACCGGCTGCCGCACGACGTGGTGGTCGTCGACGAGACCTCGATGGTGTCGCTGACGATGATGGCGCGATTGCTGGAGGCGGTACGCCCGGACGCCCGGCTGGTGCTGGTCGGCGACCCGGAGCAGCTCGCCTCGGTGGAGGCGGGTGCCGTGCTCGGGGATCTCGCCGAGGCATCCGGCCGGACCGAACCGGAGCTGCAGGAGGCGCTGGAGGCGTGCGGCGCGTTCCGGGCCGAACGCCCGGTCCGTCGCACCGGCGATCTTGGTGCCCCCGATCCCGGAGCCGAAACCTCCGGTACCGGGACCGAGGCCTCCCGTGCGAGTGCCCGTGCCGAGGCCGATGCCTCCAGCGCCGAGGCCGGTGCCGGTGACTCCGGTGCCGACGCCTCCGGAGCCGACGGCTCCGGTGCCGATGCCTCCGGTGCCGAGGCCACGGCCTCCGCTGTCGCGGGTGAGCCGGTCGTGGTGCGCAACGGCGTCGTCCGGTTGCAGCGCAACTGGCGGTTCAGCGGCGCGATCGCCGCGTTCGCCTCGGCCGTCCAGTCCGGCGACGGCGACGCCGCGATGGCGCTGCTCGCCGGGGGGACGGCCGAGCTGTCGTTCGTCGCGGTGGATCCGGCCGAGGTCGGGGCCGACGGGCTGACCCCGCTGCGCTCGCAGGTCGTCGGGGCGGCCGTCGACCTGATCGGCGCCGCCGAGGAGGGCAACGTCGAGCAGGCGCTGCGGGTGCTCGACGATCACCGGCTGCTGTGCGGGCACCGCCGCGGCCCGTACGGCGTCGCGCGCTGGACCGCGGAGATCGAGCGGTGGCTGTCCGCCGCCCGCCCCGGCTACGACGCGCAGGCCCCGTGGTTCCCCGGGCGGCCGCTGCTGGTCACCGCGAACGACTACGACCTCGGCCTGTTCAACGGGGACACCGGCGTCGTCGTCCGGACCGAGGACGGGCACCGGGCGGTGTTCGTCCGCGAGGGCAGGCCCGCCGCGTTCGAACCGGCCCGCCTCGGCGGGGTCGGCACCGTCTACGCGATGACCGTGCACCGCAGCCAGGGCAGCCAGTTCCGCCGGGTCACCGTCGTCCTGCCGCCCGCCGACTCCCCGCTGATGACCCGCGAGCTGCTCTACACCGCGGTCACCCGGGCCAAGGAGTCGGTCCGGATCATCGGCACCGAGGCCGCGGTCCGGGCTGCGATCGCCCGTCCCGCCGGCCGGGCGAGCGGTCTGCGCCTGCGCCTCGCCACCCCCTGACGCACTACGCACCCCTTCGCCCCGGTTCACACCCGTTGCAGCAGGTGTGAACCGGGGCGAAGTGGTGTGGACCGGGGCGAAAGGGTGTGCGGAGGCGCCGGTGGCGCGGTCAGCCGGGCTCGTCGGTGGGGGTGGCCGGGTTGGCGGCGGATTTCTGTTTGCGGCCCGAGCTGTAGGCGACGAACACGACCAGCGCCAGGCTGATCCACAGCGCGTACTTGTCGATCGCGAGCACGACGTCGACCGCCTGCTGGCCGAGGCCGTAGCCGAGGCCGGCGACCAGGCCGGTGATCAGGGCCGCGCCGATCGCGTCGAACAGCAGGAACGTGCCGAGCCGCATCCGGCCCAGGCCGGCCAGTGCGAACACGGCGACCGCAGGGATCCCGGGGAGCGCGGCCGCGACGACCACCAGCGGCATCGCCCACCGTGGCCAGGCCCGGACCCGGCCGACGAAGCGCTGCGCCCGGTCACCGGGCGCGAAGAACGTCACGACCTTGGGGCCCCAGCGGCGTCCGGCCAGCCAGAACAACCAGTCGAACTTGATCATGCCGAAGACACCGGCGACGATCACCAGCCAGAGTTCGACCTCGCCGATCCTGGCGAACGCCGCCCCGGCGCCGATCGCCGACAGGCTGCCGGTCACGAAGCTCAGCGCGACCGGATGCGTCGCCAGCAGGAACGGCCGCAGCGGCAGCGACGCCAGCATCACGGCCATGACCCCGAGCGTGGAGAAGACCAGGATCTTGTCCCCGCGGTTCATCGGGACCTCCCACGGCACCGCGTCCCGCAGCGCCTTCTTCCCGGCCTCGATCTCCTCCGGGGTGTACTCCCGCCGGGACCATCGGCTCCGGCCGGAACCCGCCTTTGCAGGCTGCTGCTTCTCGTCGCTCACCATGTCCCCTCCCTGCGGCACACCCCCGCACGCCGCGACCGGTACGACGCTAAAGGGTGCACCGGCCCGGCACGTCGGCGGCGCGGACGAGTTCGGCGCCCCGGCCGCCTCATCCGAGCGGATGAGCGACCCGGGCGCCCCGCAGCCGCACCGGGGCGACCGGAACCGGGACCCGCCCGCTGATATCCGGCTGCCCCTCCCCGGCCGCGGCGCTACCGTCCGGCCCATGGCCGACTGCCCGGGACCGGTCGACGGCGCGATCACCTTCCGCCCGCTCACCCCTGCCGACCTGCCGATGCTGGCCGGCTGGCTCGCCGAGCCACACGTGCGGCGCTGGTGGAACCACGAGACGTCGCCCGAGGCTCTCGACCGCGACTTCGGCCCGGTGATGCGCGGCGAGGAGCCGGCCGAGGACCTCGTCGTGTCGGTCGGCGGGACCCCGGCCGGGCTGTTGCAGCGCTGCCGGTGGCACGACCATCCCGAGTACGTCGAGGAGATCGCGCCGATCCTGGAGATCCCGGCCGGCGCCGTCACCCTGGACTACCTGATCGGCCCGCCGGAGCTGACCGGTCGCGGTCTCGGCCCGCGGATCCTGGCCGCCGCCGTGACGGGGGTGTGGCAGCGGTACCCGGCGGCGAGGGCGATCATCGTGCCGGTGTGTGCGGCGAACCGGGCGTCCTGGCGGGCGCTGGAGACCGCCGGGTTCCGCCGGGTCGCCTCGGGCGATCTCGTTCCGGACAACCCGGTCGATCCGCCGCTCCACCACGTGCACCGGATCGATCGTGAGGAACCCGTATGCCACCCGTGACCAGCGCCGGGCTGTTGCTGCACCGCAACGGACCCGAGGGGATCGAGGTGCTGCTCGGGCACATGGGCGGACCGTTCTGGGCGCGCAAGGAGCACGCCTGGACGGTCCCGAAGGGGGAACACGGCCCGGACGAGACCCCGTTCGACGCGGCCCGTCGCGAGTTCACCGAGGAGATCGGCACCCCACCCCCGGACGGCGAGCCGGTCGAGCTGGGCAGCGTCCGGCAGTCCCGCAAGATCGTCAGTGTGTTCGCCGTCGACGGCACCGGCTTCGACGGGGCCGACGCCGTCGCCGCCCGGCCCGACGACGGCAGCTGGGTCGAGATCGAGTGGCCGCCCCGCTCCGGGCGGCGGCTCCGGTTCCCGGAGCTGGACCGCGCCCGGTGGTGTGACCTGGCGACCGCGCGGGAGCGGATCGTCGTCGCCCAGCAGCCGTTCCTGGACCGATTGGAACGCCTGGTCGCCGGGTAGTCACCCGCCATGGCGAGCAGCATCAAGGACGAGGAGATGTACGAGCGGCTCCGCGAGGAGGGCAACTCCAAGGAGAAGTCCGCGCGGATCGCGAACGCGGCGGCCGCGCAGGGCCGCGACACCGTGGGCGCCCGCGGCGGCGAGTCCGGCGACTACGAGGACATGACGAAGGACGAGCTGTACCAGCGCGCCCAGCGGGTCGGCATCGAGGGCCGTTCGGACATGACACGCGACCAGCTGATCGAGGCGCTGCGCGAGCATTAAGGCAGGGTGGCGGGCATGAGCCGCCGACACGACCACGACGCCGGGGGCGACCCGGAGACCCTCGCCCGCAAGGCGGAGCTGCGCGACGAGGTGTGGACGGCGCTGACCGAGCAGCGTGCGTCCCGGTTCCCGGGCGCCCGCAACCGGATCTCCAATTTCGTCGGTGCCGAGCGGGCCGCCCGTCGGTTGCGCGAACTGGACGTCTGGCGCTCCGCCCGGACCGTCAAGTCCAATCCGGACTCCGCCCAGCTCCCGGTCCGGCAGTACGCGCTAGAGGACGGCAAGACCGTGTACATGGCGGTCCCCCGGCTCGCCGAGGACGATCCGTTCTTCCTGCTCGATCCCGATCACCTGGCCGATCCGCCGCGCAAGGCGGTGTCGATCTCGCACGCCACCCGGTCGGCCCGCCGGGTCGCGGTCGACGAGCTTGAGTCGGTCGATCTGGTCGTCACCGGCTGTGTCGCGGTCGGGGCGGACGGCGCCCGGCTCGGTAAGGGCGGCGGGTTCGCCGACCTGGAGTTCGCGCTGGCCCGCGAGGCCGGGCTGATCTCCGACGACACCCTCGTCGTCACCACCGTGCACGAGCTGCAACTGCGTGACGCCGGGGTGATCCCGTGGGCGTCGCACGACGCGCCGGTCGATCTGGTCGTCACCCCGGAGCGGGTGATCGACTGCCGGGAGCACCGGCGGACCCGGCCCGACGGCGGCATCGTCTGGGAGTCGCTCACCGACGAGAAGATCGCCGCCATCCCGCTGCTGGGGCGGCTGCGCGAGCAGGCACGCCGATGAGCCCGCAGATCCGTACCGGACGCGGCGACATCACCGAGACAGAGGTGGACGCCGTGGTCAACGCCGCCAATTCCGCGCTGCTCGGCGGCGGCGGGGTGGACGGCGCGATCCACCGCCGCGGCGGCCCGGCGATCCTCGACGAGTGCCGCGGATTGCGCGCCGGGCGCTACCCGGACGGCCTGCCGACCGGCCGGGCCGTGGCCACCACCGCCGGTGACCTCCCGGCCCGCTGGGTGATCCACGCCGTCGGGCCGGTCTACGCGAAGCGCGAAGACCGCTCGCACCTGCTGGCGAGCGCGTACCGCGAGTCGCTGCGGGTGGCCGACGAGCTGGGGGCGCGCACCGTCGCGTTCCCGGCGATCTCCGCCGGCATCTACGGTTGGCCGGTCCCGGACGCGGCGCGGATCGCCGTCGAGACCGTCCGGGCCGCCGACACCGCCGTCGAGGTGGTCCGGTTCGTCCTGTTCGATGACGCCGTGCTGGCGGCCTTCGAGGCCGCGGCGCGCACGTAGGATCCGCGCCATGGGGTTCCGTGTCGCGCTGCTCGCCCCGCGCACCGGCCACGCGCCACGGCAGTCCCACGCCGCGGGCGGCACCGGCCCCACGGACTCCACCGGCTCCGCCGACCCCACAGACCCCACCGGCTCCGCCGACCCCACAGACTCCGTCGGCTCCGCCGACAGTGGCACCGCGTTCCGGGCCGGTACCCCGGCCCCGGTCATCGACCCCCCGGAAGGACCTCAGTGATCGAGATCAACGGCCAGCGCCCCGACGTGCACGCCGACGCCTGGATCGCCCCCGGCGCCGTGCTCGCCGGCGAGGTGCGGATCGGCCCGGAGACCGGCGTCTGGTACACCTGCGTGCTCCGCGCCGACATGGCGTCGATCACCGTCGGCGCCCGGTCGAACGTGCAGGACGGCACCGTCGTGCACGCCGACCCGGGCTTCCCGGTGACCATCGGCGACCGGGTGACGATCGGGCACCGCGCGGTCGTGCACGGCTGCACCATCGGCGACGACGTGCTGGTCGGCATGGGCGCGGTGCTGATGAACGGGGTCCAGGTCGGCGCCGGATCGCTGATCGCGGCCGGGGCCGTGCTCACCCAGGGCACCGTCGTCCCACCCGGTTCGCTGGTCGCCGGCCTGCCCGGCAAGGTGCGCCGCGAGCTCACCGACGACGAGCGGAACTCGATCCCGCTGTCCGCGGCGTCCTACGTGCACCTGCTCGGGCAGCACCGGGCGGCGGCCCTCTGATCCTGGCTCAGGCGTTCGCGACCAGGTGCTCCAGCCGGGCCGCGACGTGCGCGCGGGCCGCGTCGGCGCGGCTCGGCAGGTGCCCCGACCCGAACAGCGGCTCGCCCGGCTCGGCCTCGCGCAGCAGCTGCCGGGCCAGGGGCTGGCGGTGCACCTCGGTCGGGCCGTCCGCGATCGCCATCACCTGGGCGTCGACCATCATCGCCGAGAACGGCATCTCGTTGGAGATGCCCAGCGCCCCGTGCAGCTGCATCGCCCGCTGCACGACGTCGTGATAGACCCGCGGCATCACGACCTTCACCGCGGCGATGTCGCGGCGAACCGACCGGTAGTCCTGGTGCCGGTCGATCAGCCAGGCGGTCCGCAGCAGCAGTAGCCGGAACTGCTCCAGGTCGATCCAGCTCTCCGCGACCTTGTCCTGGGTGGACTGCATGTCGGCCAGCCGGCCGGTCCGGGTGCTGCGCGAAACGGCCCGCTCCAGCATCAGGTCGAACGCACGGCGCATCTGGGCGATGGTGCGCATCCCGTGGTGGATACGGCCGCCGCCGAGCCGGGTCTGGGCGATCGCGAACGCCCGGCCCCGCTCCCCCAGCAGGTGGTCGCCGGGCACCCGCACTCCGTCGTAGCGCAGGTACGCGTGGCTGGAGTGCTCCGGCGACTCGGTGCCGACACCGGCGTCGCGCACGATCGTCAGGCCCGGTGTCTCGCGGGGCACGATGAACATCGACATCCGGTCGTGCGGCGCGGCGTCCGGATCGGTCACCGCCATCACGATCAGGAACGACGCGTGCCGGGCGTTCGAGGAGAACCACTTCTCGCCCTCGATCACCCAGTCGTCACCGTCGGCGACCGCGCGGGTGGTGAACAGCGTCGGGTCGGCACCGGCCTGCGGCTCGGTCATCGAATAGCAGGACGAGATCTCGCCGTCGAGCAGCGGCTGCAGGTAGCGCTGCTTCTGCCCGTCGGTGCCGAAGTGCGCCAGGATCTCGGCGTTGCCCGAGTCCGGTGCCTGGCAGCCGAACACCGTCGGTGCCCAGCGGGACCGGCCGAGCAGCTCGTTGAGCAGCGCCAGCCGGACCTGGCCGTAGCCCTGCCCGCCCAGCTCGGGCCGCAGGTGGGCAGCCCACAGCCCCTGGTCGCGGACCTGCTGCTGGAGCGGGCGGACCAGCCGGCGCGCCGTCTCGTCGGACTTGTCGTACGGGTCGCCGAGCACGAGATCGAGCGGCTCGATCTCCTCGCGCACGAACGCGTCCACCCAGTCCAGCTTCTCCTGGTAATCCGGCTCGGTCTCGAAGTCCCACATCAGAAGCTGCCCTCCGCGGCCCCGCCGGCGGTGACCGGGACGATCCGCCCGGTCCGGAACCGGTGGGCGGGGGCCGCGGTGTCGACGGCGCCGGGCGCGATCCGGTCGTGCGGGGTGTCCTGCACGTTCATGACGTTCCTTCCTGGAGTGCTGCCGCCCCGGCGGTGAGGACGTCCACCTGCAGGGCGAGCTGTGCGGCGAGCAGCGCGTCGAACCGGCGCATGTCCAGCCCGGTGAGGTGTTCGATCCGGCCGAGCCGGTAGCGGACGGTGTTCTCGTGCACACCGAGCCGGGTGGCGGCCGCGCGGACCTGGGCGCCCGCGGCGAGATAGCGGCGCAGCGTCTCGACCAGATCGCCGCCGGTGTCGGCGTCGCTGCGCCGCAGCGGCCCGAGGCATTGCTCGGCGAAGCGGACGGCGACCGCGGTCCGGTCCCCGTGGACCACCAGCCGCAGGGTGCTCAGCTCCGTCACCGGGACGACGTCGGCGGCTCCACCGAACGCCGCGGCCAGCCCGTCGACCTCGCCGGTCTCGGCCAGCGCCGCGGGCAGACCGGTGATCTCGTGGACCGCGCCGGACACCACCACGCGCCGGACACCGGTCACCGCGGCGATCCGGTCCAGCCGTTCGCGCAGTGCGCCGTGTACGGCGCGGAGCCCACCCGGGGTGGGGTCCGCGGGGAGATCGAGCAGCGCCAGCACCGCGTCCGGCTCGGCCAGCACGGCCGAAGCGTGGATGCTCCCGGCACGACCGGAACGGCATCCCGCCAGGCCGCCGAGCGCATCGGCTACCCCATCCCGGCAGCGTGACGCCGAGTGGCCGGGGCCGACCGGGAACCGCACCAGCAGGTGGCCCGCGGCCGGGTCGATGCCCGCCCGGGCGGCGAGCCGGCGCAGGTCCGGCTCGTCCCGGGTGCCGTGCAGCAGGTCGGCGAGGACGTCGTCGCGGTCCCGGGTGACGGCCCGCGCGGCGACGGTCTCGCCGTGCAGCTGGACCGAGAGCAACGCCGCGGCCTGCTCGGTGACCGGGGTGTCCACCGGGCGCAGCGCCCGCCCGAGCTCGGCGACGTCGAGGTAGCCGGCGACGCCTCCCTCGACCATCAGCACCGCGAGCAGGTGGCGGCGGGCCAGGCCGTGCACCGGGACCGGCGGCAGGACGACCGAGGGCAGGTCAGGGCCCAGCCGCCCGACCTCACGTTGCACCCCGGGCACGGCGAGTGCGGTTGCAGGAAGAGCGGGCGGCTCGTCGAGCCTGAAGGCGGCCGGGGCGGACCAGCAGCGCACCCGGTGCAGGTCGGCGGAGCGCAACGCCACCGGCAGGCCGAGCAGCTCGGCCGCGCGGGCGATCAGCCGCTCCGGGCCGGCGCCGTCGAGTACCGCCGCGGACAGCCCACCCAGCAGCCGGATCAGCGGATCGGGCGGATCGGGCACGAGCACAGGGCCGTTGCCCCGGCCGTTCTCCCGGCCGTTTCCGTGGCCCGGGCCGGGATCCGGGTCGATCGTGAGGGGTCTCGCCATCGCTCGCTGCCACCTCCGTCGACGCCTTGACCCGCTGTGACGAGCCACACTACCCTCGCAGCCCTAACGATCGTTAGGCAACCCCTGATCCGAGGAAAGGCGAACCGCCATGGATGTCGGTGTCCTGCTTGTCTTCCAGAACTGGCACGAGGATCTGAGCGACGCGGAGATGTTCCGCCAGGAGGCGGACCTCGGCGTGCTGGCCGAGGAGTACGGGTTCGACTCCGCCTGGGCTGCCGAGCACCATTTCGACGACTACTCGATGTGCCCCGACAACCTGCAGCTGATGACCTACCTGGCCGGCCGGACCAATCGGATCAAGCTGGGCACCGGCGCGGTGATCCTGCCGTGGAACGACCCGGTCCGGGTGGTCGAGAAGGTGGCGATGCTCGACATCCTGTCCCGTGGCCGGGTGGTGTTCGGGATGGGCCGCGGCCTGGCAAAGATGGAGTACGAGGGCTTCCGGCAGGACATGAACGAGTCGCGCGGCCGGTTCGACGAGGCCGCCCCACTGATCATCGAGGGCCTGCGGAACGGCTACGTCGAGCACCGGGGCACCTACTACGACCAGCCGCGGGTCGAGATCCGCCCGGCCCCCGACGCCGGGACCGACTGGGCGGGCCGCCTCTACGGCGTCGCGATGTCACCGGACTCGGTGCCCGCGGTGGCGAAGATCGGCGCCCGGATGATGACCTTCATGCAGTACCCCGCCGAGCAGCACGTCCCGGCGATCGAGCGCTACCGCGAGGTGTACCGGGAGACCCACGGCGCCGAACCGGGACCGGTACTCACCCAGGACTTCATCTACTGCCACGAGGACCCCGACGTCGCCGAGCAGACCGCCCGCGAGTATCTGTCGCGGTACTTCCTGTCGGTCGTCAAGCACTATGACTTCGCCGGGAAGCACTGGCGGGAGACGAAGGGCTACGAGGCGTACCAGGCCGGCGCCGACATGATCCGCGAGGCCGGGATGGAGGCCGCCGCGGCCGGTTACGCCGACACCCAGATCTGGGGGACGCCGGAGCAGATCGTCGAGAAGTACCGGCACCGGTTGGAGCTGTTCGGCGACCACCAGCCCAACGTCGCCCCGTCGTTCGCGGGTCTGCCGTTCGACAAGGTTCGGGCGAGCATGAAGCTGTTCGGCGAGAAGGTCGTGCCCGAACTGCACAAGATGGGCACACCGGCCGCCGTGCCCGCCTGACCGGGCGCCCGGCCTCCACCGGACGTGGGGACAGTGACAGGGTCTCGGGTCATGAACGCCGATCCGAGCGACGGGCATCGGCCCTCCCGCGGTGGGACCCGTAAGGCCGAGCTCGTCGCGCTGGCGAGCCGGATGTTCCGCGAGCACGGCTTCCACGGTGTGGGCATGCGTGCCCTCGCCGACGCCGCCGGGATGCAGGCCGCCTCGCTCTACCATCACTTCCGGAGCAAGGAGGAGCTGCTCCTGCACACGATCTACGTCGTGGACCGCGACATGGTCGTGGAGCAGATGCCGCTCCTGGACGGTCCGGAGAGCCACGCCGAGCGGCTGGCCCGGCTGGTGCGGGCGCACATCACCCACATCGGCGCCAACCGGGACGCGTGGCTCGTCGCCGGGCGGGAGCTGCGCGCGCTCTCGCCGGACCGGCTGGAGGCGGTCCAGTCCTACCGTCGCGACTACCAGCGCAGGATCGCCCGGCATCTCGCCGAGGGCGTCGAGGCGGGCGAGTTCGGCTGTCCGGACCCCCGGCTGGCCACCCTGGCGATCCTCGACCTGATCAACGGGCCCAACGAGTGGTTCGACCCGGCCGGCCGGCTGTCGATCGAGGAGATCGCCGACCGGTACGCAGAGATGGTCGTCCGCCAGCTGGCCCCGCCCGTCCCCGCCGAGAGGGGCGAGCCGACCACGAGGGGCAACGCATGAGCACCGAGAAGAACAAGCAGGTCGTCACCGAGTTCATGGAGGTGTTCTCCAGCGGCGACGTCGACGCGATCATGGAGCGGATGACCGACGACGCCACCTGGTGGGTCGCCGGCAACATCCCCGGGATCTCCGGAACCAAGGACAAGGCCGGATTCCGGGAGATGGTCTCCGGGATCGCCGACTCCACCACGGGCGGCGCGATCCGGCTGACCCCGCTGGCCTTCACCGCCGAGGGCGACCGGGTCGCGGTGGAGACCGAGTCCTACACCGAGCTGAAGAACGGCCGCGTCTACAACAACCTGTACCACTTCCTGTTCACCGTGCGGGACGGGCGGATCTCGTCGGTGAAGGAGTACCTGGACACCGAGCACACCACCGCGGTGTTCGTGGCCCCCTGATGCCGCCGGGCCCCGCGGCGTGCGCGGCCGCGGGGCCCACGGGGAGTCAGCTCCGCCGGGGCCGGGGCGCTCCGAACGACGCGAGCAGCCCGCCGTCGACCGCGACCGTCGAACCGGTCATGTACGTCGCTCCGGCCACCGCCCACACCACGTCCGCGATCTCCTCCGGCCGGCCCGGCCTGCCCAGCGGGATCCCGTCCACCACGACGCCCCGCGAGCTCTCCGAGATCCCGGCCGTCATGTCGGTGTCGACGAACCCGGGGACGACCAGGTTGACCCGGACGCCGTCCGGTGCCAGCTCCATCGCCAGTGTCTGGGTGAGGCCGGACAGTCCGGCCTTCGCCGAGCCGTAGGCGGCGTCGCCGGGATACCCGCGCAATCCCACGACCGCCCCGATGTTGATGATCGACGAGCCCTCGCCGAGCAGCGGCCGGGCGGCCCGTGCCACCCGGAACGCGCCGGTCAGGTTGGTGGCCAGCACCTCGTCCCAGGCGTCGTCGGTGAGCCGGTCCAGCCGGCCGCCCCGGTGTACCCCGGCCGACTGGACCAGCACGTCGACCGAGCCGGACGCCTGCTCGACGACGGCCAGCGCGCGCCGCACCGAGTCCGCGTCGCCGATGTCGGCAGGGACCGGGAGCACCCGGTCCCGGACCGCAGCCGGCCAACCCTCCCGGTCGACCGACCGGGCCAGCACGTGCACGGTGTCGCCCTCGGCGAGTGCCCGGTCGACGACGGCGCGGCCGATCCCGCGGGAGCCGCCGGTCACCACCCAGGTACGCCCCACGCTCAGTTCCCCGACCGGGCCAGGAAGTCCAGCAGCTCGGTGCGGTAGGTCTCGCCGTCCTCCAGGAACGGGGCGTGCCCGACACCGCCGAACTCGACCAGCCGGGCGTCCGGGAACAGGGTCCGGGACGCGGCGACGGCGTCGAACGACACGAACCCGTCCTCCCGACCGGCCAGCAGCAGCACCGGGACCGACAGCGTCGGCAGGATCTCCCGCTGGTCGATCTGCGCCAGGTCGCGCAGGGTGTCGTCGCACCGCGGGCCGGTCTCCAGGAAGGCCAGCCAGATCGACTGCACCACCGGCTCCCCGACCGGCTTGACGCACACCGCCTCGGCGATCGCGCGGAAAGTACCGGGTCGGTCGGCGGCCAGCCCGGCGAGAACACCGTCGACGTCGGCCGGGGTGCCACCGTAGGGCCAGCCCTCCGCCGCGGTGTAGCGCGGCGTCGCACCTCCGGTCAGCACCAGGCCACCCAGGTTCGCGCCGAGCCGCCGGGCCGCCTCGACGACCACGGCGCCGCCGAGCGACCAGCCGTTCAGCACCGGCTCGCGCAGCCCGAGGTGCTCGACGAGCGCGACGACGTCCCCGGCGATCGCACCGATCGAGGTGTCCGCGAAGTCCGCGTCGGAGCGACCGCAGGCGCGGTGCTCGATCGTGGTGACCCCGTGCCCGGCGACGAGCAGCGCGGACAGCGTCGTGTCCCAGCACCGCGCGTTCGCGCCCCAGCCGTGCACCAGCACCACCTGTCGTCCGCTGCCGGCGTGGTGCTCGTAGAACACCCGCTTGCCGTCCTCCACCTCGAGGAACGCCATCGTCGATCACTCCTTCTGCCTCGTACCGGCGGCCTGCGCACGCAGCCGCTCGTCCGTGCGTTCGTTCCGGCGTACATCGTGGTCAGCTCCGCAGCCGCTCCCGGACCGCAGGGACGACCTTGTCGGCGAGGTAGGCGATCCGCTCCGAACCGCTGTCCACCGGTTCACCGGGCAGCATGGCCCAGAAGTGCACGTCCCGGATCTGCGGTGTCCCGGCGAGCAACTCGCTGAGGTGGGTGACCGCCATCTCCGCGTCCATCAGCTGGTAGGCGCCCGCCTCGACGATCTGTGCCGGGTCGGTGAACCGCGGCACCTCGTCCGGAGGCCCGAACGCGCCCCAGGAGATGTACTCGTTGAGCTGGTACAGCGCGTGGCGCCCGATCCGCGACCACACCCGCTCCGGGTCCTCGGCGACGATCGCCCACTGGCCGGCGTAGATCCGGGCGTCGGCGGCCGGGCGGCCGAGCCGTTCCAGGGCGTCGAGGTAGCTGCGGTGGTGTGCGTTCTGGGTGGACAGGAAGCCGTCGCCGATCCGGGCGGCCCGTTCGATCGCGACGTCGGCCATCGCCCCGACCAGCAGCTGCGGCGCCGTCTCCGGGACCGGGGTCACCGGCAGCGGCGGGAGCCGGTAACGGCGGCCCTGGTAACCGGCGGCGGAGCCCGACCAGGCCTGCCGGATCACCTCGATTCCCTCCTCCAGCAGGCTCGGCCGCTGGGTGATCTTCCGGCCGAACGCCTCGAACTCGCGTCCCCAGTAGCCCTGCCCGACGCCGAGATCGAACCGGCCGCCGGAGAGCAGCGACAGCGTCGCCGAGTCCTCTGCCAGCCGCACCGGGTCGTGCAGCGGCGAGACGATCAGGTTGGTCCCGATCCGCATCCGGGACGTGCGCTGCGCGATCGCCGACGCGAGCACGAACGGCGACGGGCTGTACCCGTCGTCGCAGAAGTGGTGCTCGGTGAGCCACGCCGAGTCCAGGCCCTTCTGCTCGGCCCAGGAGATCTGGTCGAACACCTCGGCGTAGAAGGAGCCGAACGGGCGGTCCGGGACCGGATTGCGGAAGTCGTACCAGAGCCCGAAGGCCGGGCCGGCACCGGCGGAGGTCTCGCGCACGCTGGTCATGGCGGCACTCTGGTCGCCGACATGTGCGCTGTCACCCCTGGTCCGGTCGTTGCGTTGTCGACTCCGCCAAACCGCCCGGATCGGTCCCCCGCGACATCCGGGCGCGGCGGTCGTAACGTCACCCGGTGTCCCTCGCCGATCTCGTCGATCTCACCGCGCTGGCCCGCTGGGGTGCCCGGACCGGGCTGACCGGTCCGATCTCCGACGTCCGCCATGTCGGCGGCGGCACCCAGAACGTGGTGCTGCGGCTCACCTGGGGTGGCCGGGACCTGGTGCTGCGCCGCCCACCCGAGCATCCGCGGCCCACCAGCGACGCGACGATGGCCCGCGAGATCCGGGTGCTGTCCGCGCTCGCCGGCACCGAGGTGCCGCATCCGGGCTTCGTCGCGGGCTGCACCGACGCCGACGTCCTCGGCGTCGTGTTCTACCTGATGGACGCCGTCGACGGCGACAATCCCGGCGCGTCCGTCGGCGAGCTGTACCGGACCGATCCGGCCGCCCGTCGCGCCGCCGCGCTGGACACCGCGTCCGCGCTGGCCCGGCTAGCCGCGGTCGACCACGAGGCGATCGGGCTGGGCGACCTCGGCCGGCCCGACGGGTTCCTGGAGCGACAGGTCCCGCGCTGGCTGGACCACCTCGCGTCCTACGACCGGACGCCCGGCTATCCCGGGCACCGGCTGCCGCACGTCGACGAGCTGGCCGGCTGGCTGCGGGCGCACCGCCCGCAGCAGTCCCGGACCGGGCTGGTGCACGGCGACTACCACCTCAACAACGTGCTGCTCGATCCGGCGAGGCCACGGGTCGCCGCGATCGTGGACTGGGAGATGTGCACCGTCGGTGATCCGCTGCTCGATCTCGGCTGGCTGCTCGTCACCTGGCCGGACCGGCCGGATCCGCTGGCCGGTGCCGCGCTCGCCGCGCACGGCGGGCTCCCGGACGTCGCCGAGCTGGTCGAGACCTACGCGCGCGACTCCGACCGGGACCTGTCCGCGATCGACTGGTACACCGTGCTCGCCGGGTTCAAGCTGGCCATCGTCATCGAGGGGACGTACGCCCGCGCGCACGCCGGCCAGGCCGACCCGGAGACCGGACGGCACCTGCACGAGGTCGCAGTGAACCGCCTCGAACACGTGGCCGCCCTGGCCGCACTCTGACCGACCCGCGCAGACCCGCACCGCCCGGCCCGCCGCGCCGACCCGCACCGACGGCACGCACCGCCGGACCTGCAGCGCCGACCCGCACCGACGGCACGCGCCGCACGGGTCCGGCGCCTCCGCACCGGATCAGCCGGCCCGCGACGCGTTCAGCTCGCCGCGTCCGCGCAAGGTCGCCTCACCGCACGCGATCAGCCCACCCGCACAAGATCCCCGCACCGGCACGAGATCGGCTCACCCGCACGGGATCAGCTCGTTCGCACGGGATCCGATCCCGTGCGAACGCGGTGAACCCGTGCGAACGCGGCCGCGTGACACCGCATTGGCCGCACGGGCCGCACGGGCCGCACGGGCCGTCCGCACCGCCGGCACCCGCGCCGCACCGGCGCTGTCAGGCGCACCCGCTCGGCTCGCCCACACCGCGTCCAGCTCGCCGCGCCCGCGCAAGGCCGCCTCACCGCACGAGATCGGCTCGCACGTAAAAGATCCCCTCATCCGCACGGGATCGGCTCGTTCGCACGGGATCGGCTCATCCGCACGAGATCCGATCCCGTGCGGACGCGGTGAACCCGTGCGAACACGCCCGGGGTCAGGGCACGGGCACAGCCGCTACTGATGACCAGCCCGTCACTTCCGGACCGGGACACCCACCCTCACGGTCAGCGCAGTCGCTCGGCCAGGACGTCGACGCCGGGGCCGGTCAGACGGTCCAGCACGGCGGGACGGCCACAGGCCGCGACCAGCAGGTCGATGCCGCGGCCACGGATCTCGGCGCCGTCGCCGTGCGCGAACCCCGCGTCGTCGGCGACGAAGCGCAGGCCCTCCAGCCTCCGCCGGGTGGTGAACCCGGCCGGCCGCTGCCCGATCACGAAGTCCAGCCCGAGCCGCACGTCCGCCGTATCCGGGTCGTACGGGATCCCCAGCGGGACGGCGATGTCGGCGGTGTGCACGAACGTGTCGGTCATCGGGCCGAGCACACCGGTACCGGGCGGGGCGAACGAGCTGTCCGCCCGGTCGCGCAGCGTCGCGACGATCTCGGGCACCGGCCGCTCCGCCACCCGCCGCGCGACCCGGTCGATGGCCCGGTCGACGTCGAACCGGGCCCGCACCATCGCCAGCAGCAGGCCGGGGAGGGACATCGTCAGCACCGAGGCGACGTGCCCGGCAACCGTCCGCACATCCCATTCCGTGCAGAGGCTCGGCGTCGCGAGTTGGTCCGCGTCCAGTGACTCGACGAGATCGGCGAATGCCCGCCGGTTCCGCGCGGACACCGCGACGACAGCCTCCTGCGACATGGTGCCCCCTCGTTCCGGAGCGGAAGCCTAGCGGGCGCGGCCCCCGATCCTCAGCCCGACCGGCGCAACGCCCACCACCAGCACCACTCCGCCGCCCGACTCGCAGCATCGATCGCCCGCCCAGCCGCAGCGTCGATCACCCGCCCGGCCCGCAGCGCCGACCACGCTCCCGGCCGGCACCATCACCCACCCGGCCGCCGGCAGCACCGATCCCCCACCCAACCGCCCGTGTCGATCACCCACCCAACCGCCCGTGGAACGCGCGGATGTGCGCCTCGATCAGATCCGCTGCGGCCGCACCGTCCGCACCGGACAGCGCCGCGTGGATCTCCCGGTGCTCGGCACGCAGCCGATCCCGCAACGCCGGCCAGTCCCCCTGCTCGCGCATCGCGCCGAGCAGGAACCCGCGCACCGACTCCCGGATCGCCACCGTCAGCTCGTTGACCAGCCGGTTCCCGGCGGCGCCCGCGATCGCCACGTGGAACGCGATGTCCGCGTCGCTGAACTCCTCCGGCCCGAGATCGGCATCCATCGCGTCCAGGTCGGCGGCCATCGACAGCAGGTCGGCGGCGGTCCGGCGGCGGGCGGCCAGCTCGGCGGAGAAGCGCTCCAGCATCACCCGGGCCTCGGTCACGTCGTCCACCGGGAACGAGTCGACCGCCAGGTGCAACGCCAGCACCCGGCCCAGCGCCCGCGCCGGGGCCGGGACGACCACCGTCCCCGAGTCCGCGCCCGTCCCCACCTGGGAACGGATCACGCCCTGAGCCTGCAGCACGCGGAGTGCCTCGCGCACCGCCTGCCGGCTCGCGCCGAGCCGCGCCGCCAGCTCCCGCTCCGGTGGGAGCCGGTCGCCCGGGCGCCACTCCCCCGTCGTCAGCCGCTGCACGACGTGCTCCAGCACCATCTCGTAGGTGGCCGGGCGCGCCCTGCGGGTCTCCGTCACGTCGTCCCCCAGGAACTTGTACCTGGTCCGACCATAGCGCTACCTTGGTCGGACCACATAGTCGGACATCCTCCGCCCACCACTCCCACGGAGGCGCCATGCCCCGCGTCGGCCTGATGGTCACGTGCCTCAACGACACCCTGTTCCCGGACACCGGCAAGGCCGTCGTCACCCTGCTCCGCAGGCTGGGTGTCGACGTCGGGTTCCCCGCCGCGCAGACCTGCTGCGGCCAGCCGATGGTCAACACCGGCTACTTCGACGAGGCCACCCCGCTGGTGCGCAACCACCTCGACGCCTTCGCCGGGTACGACGCGGTGATCGCGCCGTCCGGTTCCTGCGCCGGTTCGGTCCGTCACCAGCACGGGCTGGTCGCGGAGCGCTCCGGCGATCCCGGTCTGGTCCGCGCCGTCGCGGACGCCCCGCCGGTCTACGAACTGTCCGAGTACCTCATCGACGTGCTCGGCACGGTCGACGTCGGCGCGTACTTCCCGCACCGCGTCACCTACCACCCGACCTGCCACTCGTTGCGGATGCTCGGCGTGGGTGACCGGCCGACCCGGCTGCTGACGGCGGTCCGCGGCCTCACCCTGCTCGATCTGCCCGGTGCGACGGAGTGCTGCGGTTTCGGCGGGACGTTCGCGGTGAAGAACGCCGAGACGTCGATCGCGATGGGCAACGACAAGGCCCGGCACGTCCGGGAGACCGGGGCCGAGGTGCTCGTCGCCGGGGACAACTCCTGCCTGATGCATGTCGGCGGGCTGCTGTCGCGGCAACGCTCCGGGCTGCGGGTGATGCACCTCGCGGAGGTACTCGCCCAGACCGAGCCGGTGATCTCCGACGCCGGCCGGGCGGCGGACCGGCGCTCGGTCGGCAGCGCGGGGGTGAGCGCATGAGCGGCACGTTCCTCGGCACGCCGGCGTTCCCGACGGCGGCCCGCACGGCCCTGGGCGACTCCCAGCTGCGCCGCAACCTCGCGCACGCCACCGGCACCATCCGCACCAAGCGGGCCGGCGTCGTCGGTGAGGTCGACGAGTGGGAGCAGCTGCGCCTGGCCGGTGCGGCGATCAAGGAGCGGGTGCTGCGGCACCTGCCCGACTACCTGGAGCAACTGGAGCGCTCGCTGACCGCGGCCGGCGCCACCGTGCACTGGGCGCGCGACGCGGCCGAGGCGAACGCGATCGTCGTCGGTATCGCACAGCGGCACGGCACCGACGAGGTCGTCAAGGTCAAGTCGATGGCCACCCAGGAGATCGAGCTCAACGAGGCGCTGGAGGCAGCGGGCATCCACGCCTGGGAGACCGACCTGGCCGAGCTGATCGTGCAGCTCGGCGACGATCTGCCCAGCCACATCCTGGTCCCCGCGATCCACCGCAACCGGGCGGAGATCCGGGAGATCTTCCTGCGTGAGATGGGCCGGGCCGGGAAGGCCGCGCCCGAGGACCTGACCGACGAGCCGAAGCAACTGGCCGCCGCCGCCCGCGCGCACCTGCGGGAGAAGTTCCTGCGCGCGAAGGTCGCGGTGTCCGGTGCGAACTTCGCGGTCGCCGAGACCGGGACGCTCACCGTCGTCGAGTCCGAGGGCAACGGCCGGATGTGCCTGACGCTGCCCGAGGTGCTGGTGTCGGTGGTCGGGATCGAGAAGGTGCTGCCGACGTTCGAGGATCTGGACGTGATGCTCCAGCTGCTCCCCCGGTCCTCGACCGGCGAGCGGATGAACCCCTACACCTCGACCTGGACCGGGGTCACCCCCGGCGACGGGCCGCAGGAGGTGCACGTGGTGCTGCTGGACAACGGCCGCACCGACGTCCTGGCCGATCCGACCGGGCGGCAGGCGTTGCGCTGCATCCGCTGCTCGGCCTGCCTGAACGTCTGCCCGGTCTACGAGCGCACCGGTGGGCACGCCTATGGCTCGGTCTATCCGGGCCCGATCGGCGCGATCCTCACCCCGCAGCTGCGCGGTGTCGGCTCGGATCCGCAGACCGACTCGCTGCCCTACGCGTCCAGCCTGTGCGGGGCATGCTTCGAGGTGTGTCCGGTGCGGATCGACATCCCCGAGGTGCTGGTGCACCTGCGCGGCGAGGTCGTCGACGCCCACAAGAAGGCGAGTCGCCTGCCGTCGGTGCAGGACGTCGCGATGAAGGCGGCGTCCTGGACGCTGTCCTCCGCGGCCCGCACCGAGCGGGCCGCGAGGGCCGCCGGGTTCGGCGGGAAGCTCGCCGCGCGGGTGGCCCGGCGCGATCCGGGCGGACGGACGGTGCTGGGCGCGGTACCCGGCCCGGCAGGCGCCTGGTCGGACTCGCGGGATGTCCCGGTACCGGCCGAGGAATCGTTCCGGAGCTGGTGGGAGCGGACGGACGGCGGTCGTAGCCGGACCAGCGACAGCGACAGCGACGGAGGCCGCTCGTGAACGCACGCGAGGCGATCCTCGGGAAGGCCCGCCGGGCGCTGGCCGACGTGCCGGACGTCGAGCCGGTGCTCGACGTCCCGGTGGTCCGGCCCACCCCGGCCCGGGACCGCACCCACGAGCAGGTGGTGGACCTGTTCGACGAGCGGGTCGCGGACTATCGCGCCGTCGTCGAACGGGCCACCGGAGCAGCTGCCGCCGACGCGGTCGCCGGTGCGCTGGCCGGCCGCACCCCGATCGCCGGGAGCGGCCCGCTGCGGATCCTGGTCCCGCCGGGCTTCCCGCCGGAGCTGGTGCCGTCCGGGATCGAGGTGGTCACCGACGGCCCGGACATCACGGTGTCCGATCTGGACCGCTGCGACGGCGTGCTGTCGACGGCCGCGGTCGGCATCGCCGAGACCGGCACGATCATCCTCGATCACGGCCCGGGCCAGGGCCGGCGGGCCGCGACACTGGTCCCGGACCTGCACGTCTGCGTGATCCGGGCCGACCAGGTCGTCGCCGGGGTGCCGGAGGCGGTCGCCGGGCTGGACCCGGTCCGCCCGCACACCTGGATCAGTGGGCCGAGCGCGACCAGCGACATCGAACTGGACCGGGTCGAGGGGGTGCACGGTCCGCGCACCCTGCACGTCGTGATCGTCGGTCCGGCCGGCTGAGCAGTTCGGGCGTCGCGGGACGGCGGGGCGTCGGCCGTCCCGCGACGCTCGAGGACCGGGCCGTTCCTGTAGGACGGTGGCCGGCCCAAGCAGCGGCTAAGCGGGCCGTGTCCCACTCTCCCCGAGCATCGACATCGGGGAGGCGGGATGGGAAGTCCGTCCGACACCAGACCGTACGGCCGGACCGGCGGCTCCGGCCGGGGCCGGCGCGTGGCGGTCGTCGCGACGATGGGCCTGGCCCTCTTCGTGATCGTCCTGAACAACTCATCGCTCAACATCGCGATCCCGACGCTGATGCGCGATCTGGGCGCCGGGCTCGCGACCGTGCAGTGGATCGTGGACGCCTACTCGGTGGTGTTCGCGGGACTGCTGCTCGCCGGCGGTGCCTGCGCGGATCGCTGGGGCCGCAAACGGGTCACCCTGGCCGGGGTCGCGGTGTTCGGTGCCGCCTCGGCGGTCGCGGCGCTCGCGGACACGGCGTGGCAGGTGGTGCTCGCACGGGTCGTGCTGGGTGCCGCGGCCGCGTTCGTCATGCCGGGGACCCTGGCCGTGCTGATCGACGAGTTCACCGGCCGGGAACGGGCGACCGCGATCGCGATCTGGAGCGGGGTCGCCTCGCTCGGTGTGGCGGCCGGCCCGCTGCTCGGCGGGCTGGTGACCGCGTCCGCGGGCTGGGCGGCGGTGTTCTGGCTGAACGTGGCGCCCGCGGCGGTCGTGGTCGTGGCCGGCGCCCTCGTGGTGCGCGAGTCGTCCGATCCGGCCCGCGGGCCGGTCGAGATCATCGGCGCGGCACTGTCGGTCCTCGCGGTGGGGTCGCTGGTCTTCGCGGTGATCGAGTTCGGGGCACTCGGGTATCCGGCGCCGCCGGTCGTCGCCGGAGCCGTGGTGGCGGTCGTGGCCGCGGTCGCGTTCGCGGTGCGGCACCGGCGCGCCGCCCGCCCGCTGGTGCCGAGGGGCCTGCTGCGGGACGGGCCGTTCCTGGGTGCCTCGGTCGGCAACATGCTGTTGTTCTTCGGGCTGGCCGGGTCGCTGTTCGTGCTGACCCAGCGGCTGCAGTTCCGGTTCGGGCTGGACCCGGTGGCAGCCGGTCTGGCCGTCGCCCCGGTGGCACTGACCGTCGTTCTCGCCTCGGTGTGCTCCCCGGTGCTGGTGCGCCGCTGCGGTGACCGCGTGGCCGTCGCCGCCGGGCTCGGGATCGTCGCGGGCGGGCTGGTCGTGCTCGCCGCCGTGCCGGCCGGGCTGGCCGGGGTGCTGGCCGGGCTCGCGGTCGTCGGCACCGGGTTCGGGGTCGCGGTTCCCGCGGCCACCGGCGTGCTGGTCTCCCGGGTTCCCGAGGAACGGGCCGGCGCCGGCGCCGCGCTGAACGACACCATGCAGGAGCTCGGCTTCGCCCTCGGCATCGCCGTGGTCGGCGCGACCCTCAACCGGTTCTTCACCGCGAGCCTCGGTGCGGACGCCGACCGGGCGGCGACCCTGCACTCGGAGGGTGAGCGGGCTGCCGTGATCGGTGGTGAGCAGGGGGCGCTGATCGTCGAGCAGGCGGGCGCCGCATTCGACCGGGCGGCCACCGCCGGCCTGTTCGTGGCCGCGGCGGCGGCGCTCGTCGCCGCCGTCCTGACGATCGTGCTGATCCCGGCCCGGGTGGGCGAGCACCGCCGAAGTACGCCCTAAGACCAGCTTTGGCCCTGATCGGGACGCTGGTCCCGCCCGCACCACCCGACGCCGGATCGCACTGGAGACGCCATGCAGTGGGACAACATCTACCTCGCCGGACTCGGCGTTCACCTGCCCCCGCCGGTCGCCGCCGCCGACGCGGTCGCCCGCGGGGAGTACGACGCCGAGGAGTACGAGGCGAACGGGATCACCTCGGTCCTGGTCGAGCCGGAGCTCTCGGCCCCGGAGATGGCCGTGGCCGCCGGCCGGGACGCCCTGGAGCACTCGGCCGTGAACGTCGCCGACGTCCGGATCGTCTTCCACTCCAGCCTCTGGTACCAGGGCGTCGACATGTGGCCGGCCGCCTCCTATGTGGCTCGCTACACCGTCGGCGACGCCGTCACCGCGTTCGACCTGCAGCAGCAGTGCAACGCCGCGGTCGGTGCCCTGGATCTCGCCGCGTCCCGGCTGGCGTTCGAGGGCGGTGGCGCCGCGCTCCTGACCACCGGCGACCGGTTCTGCCTGCCCGGCGTGGACCGCTGGCGGACCGAGCGCGGCCTGCCCTACGGCGACGGCGGCACCGCGGCGGTGCTGTCCACCGATAGCGGGTTCGCCCGGCTGCTCTCCACCCGCACCGTGTCGGACAACGGCCTGGAGCAGGTGCTGCGGGGCCCGCGCTTCCACGACGCCGCGCAGCCCGGCCCGCTGGACATCTCCTCCCGGATCGCGCACCACTTCGAGCACCACGGCGGGATGCGGGCGAACACCGTCCGGCTGGCCGACGCCGTCCGCTCCGCGATCTCCGGTGCGCTGGCCGACGCCAAGACCGAGCTCGCCGATCTCGGCGGGGTCGTCATCCCCGCCGCCGGCCGGGCCAAGCTGGACTGGCAGCTCAGCCAGCTGGTCGGCGTCGAGGAGCACCAGACGACCTGGCCGTTCGCCCGCACGCACGGGCACCTGGGCGCCGGTGACCAGTTCGCCGGCCTGCGGCACCTGATCGCGGGCGGCGTCGTCGGCGCGGGCGACCGGGTGCTGATCGTCGGCGGGGGCGCCGGGCTGACCTGCACCTGCGCGGTCGTCGAGATCCTGGGCCCGCTGCCGGAGCGCACCGAGCGCGAGTGGCCCCGGTGAGCGCGGCGCACACCGTCGACGCGGGGAGCCCTGCGGCGGCACCCGCATCCGGGATCGTCTGCACGCAGCTCGACGACGCCGCCCGCCGCAGTCCCGCCGCCGTCGCCGTCCGGGACGCCACCGGAGTCTGGACCTACGCCGAGCTGGACGCGGCCGCCACCGCGCTGGCGCACCGGCTGCACGATCTCGGGATCCGCCCCGGTGACCGGGTGGCGATGCGCTCCCGCAACCGGCGCGAGGTCGCGGCGGTCCTGTTCGGTGTGCTGCGGGCCGGGGCGACCCTGGTCCCGTTGAGCCCGCACCTCACCGCGGCCGGGCTGGCCGGGGTGCTGGCCGACGCGGGCCCCGGCGTTCTCGTCACCGACCGGGCGAACGACGACACGCTCGGTGTGCCGGTGCTGCCGATGGATCTGATCCGCCCACCGCTCGATCCGCTCACCGGCAGCCGGATCGACACCGGGACCGGGACCGGGCCTGCTCCGGACGACATCGCGCTGCTGATCTACACCTCGGGCAGCACCTCCGCCCCCAAGGGTGTGGTGTCCCCGCACCGGGCGGTGGACTTCGCGGCCAGGTCGATCGCCGCCCGGCTGGGCTACCGGTCCGACGACGTGGTGCTGGTCGGATCCCCGATGTCCTTCGACTACGGGCTCTACCAGCTGTTCCTGACCACCCTCGCCGGAGCCGAACTGGTGCTCACCGACGCCGAGGACCCGATCGGGATGCTCCGGACGCTGCGCGGGACCAGGGCGACCGTGGTGCCGATCGTGCCCTCCACCGGACGGCTGATGGTGCGTCTGGCCCGGCGCGGTGACGCCCCGGAGCACGTCCGGCTGTTCACCAACACCGGCGCCGCGCTCACCCTCGCCGACATCCAGGAGCTGCGCTCGGTGTTCCCGAACGCCGCGGTGGTCGCGATGTACGGGATCACCGAGTGCAAGCGGGTCACGATCGCCGAGCCCGACGTCGACCGGGAGCGTCCCGGATCGGTCGGCCGGGCGATCCCCGGTACGACGGTGCAGATCCTCGACGACGACGGATCCCCGCTCGGCCCGGATCTCGTCGGCGAGATCGCCGCGGTCGGCCCGCACGTGATGGCCGGCTACCGCAACGCTCCGGAGCTGAGCGCGCAGCGTTTCGACCGGGACCCGCTGACCGGTGCAGCGCGGTTGCGCACCGGCGACTACGGGCGCCTCGACGCCGACGGGCACCTCTACTTCCACGGCCGGCGTGACGACCAGTTCAAGCGGCGCGGGGTCCGGATGAGCCTGATCGAGATCGAGGCGGCGGCCGCCGCGGTCACCGGGGTGCGGGCCGCCGCGGCCGTGCCGCCGGTCGGTGACCGCGACCTGGAGCTCGTCGCGGTCACCGACCGCTCCCCGGAGGAGGTGCTGGCGGGGATCGCGGAGCTGCTGGAGCCGGCCAAGGTCCCGGTCCGCTGCCACGTCGTGCACGCCCTGCCGCTCACCCCGAACGGCAAGACCGACCGCGCGGCGCTCCTGGCGCCCCGAGAGGGAGACCCCGCATGATCGAGTACGACGCACTGCCCGCGATCTACGGCAGCCCGGCCTATGTCTACGACCTCGACCGGGTCGACCGGGCCAGGGCGGAGCTGGTGGAGTCGCTGCCTGCGGGAGCGACACTGCTGTACTCGTTGAAGGCGAACCCGCACGTCGCCGTCGTCCGCACCCTGGTCGAGGGTGGTTGCCGGCCGGAGATCAGCTCGACCGGGGAGCTCGCCGCCGCGCTGCAGGGCGGTGGCGAGCCCGCCGGGTTCGTCTACACCGGCCCGGGGAAGACCGCCGGCGAGATCGCGGCGGCACTCGACGCCGGGGTGCGCACCTTCTCCGTCGAGTCGCCCACCGACCTGCGCCGGGTGGCGGGGATCGCCCGCGGCCGCGGGGTGACCGCCCGTTGCCTGCTCCGGGTGAACGGCGCGGAGGCGGCGGGGCACGCGGGGATGCGGATGACCGGTGCGGCGTCGCAGTTCGGTACCGACGCCGAACTGCTGGCCGGGATGCGGGCCGAGCTGACCGGGCCGGACACCGACGGTGCCCGGATCGTCGGGTTCCACTTCTTCCCGGTCACCAACGCCATCGACGGCGATGCGCTGCTGGCGGAGCTGCTCGGCAGCATCCGCACGGCGGACCGGCTGCGGACCGAACTCGGGGTGGAGGTCACCCAGCTGGATCTCGGCGGCGGCTTCGCGTGCCCGTTCGCCACCCCGGGCGAGCGGCCGCGCTATCCCGGACTGCGGGTGGCACTGGAGGCCGAGCTCGACACCCGGTTCCCCGGCTGGCGCACCGGGGAGGTGGAGGTCGCCTTCGAGAGCGGACGGCACCTGGTCGGTGACTCCGGCACGCTGCTGTGCTCGGTGAGCGACGTCAAGCACAGCCGCGGGACCCGGTTCGTGGTGCTCGACGCCGGGATCAACCACCTCGGTGGGCTCTCCGGGATCGGCAGGCTGCTCCCGTTGTCCGCCACTCCGCTCGCCGGCGCCCCGGTGCCCGGCCCGGCCGACGCGCCGGCCGACGGTCCCGGCGAGCCGACCCGTCTGGTGGGGCCGCTGTGCACGCCCGCCGACACCCTGGGCCGCGGCGCCACGGAGCTGCCGCCGGTCACCCCGGGCCAGGTGCTGGCGATCCCCAACGTCGGGGCCTACGGCGCGACCGCCAGCCTGATCGGCTTCCTGAGCAGGCCCGGTGCCGTGGAGATCGCGGTGCGTGGCGCCGAGGTCGTGTCGGCCACCCGGCTGGAGCTGGTGCGCACGCCGGTCACGGCGGCCGGGACGGTGCCGGCCGCCGCTCCGGACACCGCTACCGGCACCGCTACCGGCACCGCCGGATCGTCCCGCACCGACGCCGCCGCCGGCGCGAACGACGGCGCGAACGACGGTACGAACGACGGTACGAACGCCGGCACGACCGGCAGCGTGAACGGCGGAGTGAACGGCGGCGGCTGGGACCCGGCGTTCCCGGCGGTGCTGCGCTCGGTCCTCCCCCGGCTCGCCGGTTCGGACGCCGAGGTGGGTCCCGACGACAGCCTGCGCGTCGCGGGGCTCGACTCGCTCGCACTGGTCGAGGTGCTCGTCCGGCTGGAGGAGACCTACGCGGTCACCATCCCGGACGAGCTGCTCACCCCCGAGGTGTTCGAGACCCCGCGGGGACTGTGGACGCTGCTCGGATCGGTCCGCGCATGAACGAGGGGCCGGGTGCGGACGTCTCCCGCACCCGGCCCCCGGCCGGACCACCGGCCCGCACCGGGTGCGGGCCGGAGTGGTTCGGCATCAGGATGCGGCGGACCAGGTCTCGTGGTCCAGAGCCGGGTCCGCCGCGAGCACGGCCCGGTGCAGCTGCTGGATGGGCCGGCACGGCTCCACACCGAGTTCCTCCTGCAGCCGGCCGCGCAGCTCGAGGAAGCAGGACAGCGCGTCCGCCTGCCGCTCGGACCGGTAGTAGGCGATCATCAGCTGCCGGTGGAACGCCTCGCGCAGCGGGTAGTCGTGCACCAGCCGGATCAGCTCGGACACCACCTCGCGGTGCCTGCCGCGCTGCAGATCGATCTCCAGCCGGCTCTCCACGGCCTGCACGTACTCCTCGTTGAGGCAGGTCGCGTAGACGCTGAGCACCGGGCCGTCGGTGAGCCCCGCCAGCGGCGATCCGCGCCAGTGGGCGAGCGCCTGCTCGAAGTACGACGCCGCGGCGTCCAGATCGCCGGCCGCGTGCCGCTTCCGCGCGCTGCCGACCAGGTCCGAGAAGTCGTGATGGTCCAGCGATGCCCCGTCCAGGCGGAGTGCGTAACCGGGACCATCGGTCTCGATCGTGGCCCCGGTCCCGTCGGCGAGACCGTTGCGGAGCTGGGCCAGGTAGACGTGCAGTGCCGCCCGCGCCTTGCGCGGGCGCCCCTCGTCCCAGATCTCATCCATCAGAGCGGCCGTCGACACGACCTCACCGACGCGTGACAGCAGCACGGCGAGCAGCTTCCGCTTCTTCGTCGCGGTGGGCAGCAACGACCGGTCGCCGAGCTCGCCCTCCTGCACGACGTCGAGCGGCCCGAGCACCGAGAACCTCATTGACGAGTCACCCTCCCCTTTTGCCACTGTGATCGGCCCTACAATTCCCGGACCATCACCGACGGTGATCGATGGTGCCACGAAAGGACCTTGATCCCACTCGTCGGAGGGACCTGTTCGCCATGTGTTCACATGCCCCTCCCCCACCGTCCGGTCGCCGCGATCCGGAATTGATCGAATTGCCGAGGGCCGCCCGGAATGTGACCCAGATCATCATCAACAGCACCTTAAATGGCATCCCCACCGGCGCAAGCGACACCTAAGGCGGACGCCACGGTGAGTGAAGCGCGGCCTCCTACATTCCGATCCGACAGAGAGGGGTGGATCGCGATGGCGGACCTGCAGCCGGATTTCATTTCTTCATTCCAACGCTGGACGAGCGAACGTGCCGACCAATCCGCAGTCGTTCTGCTGGAGAATTTCGACGATTCTCCGGGCCCCGGCGGACGCGGCCCGGAACTGAGCTACAAGGAGCTCGGCGAACGGGTCCGGCGGATGGCGGGCGGACTCGTCGCCGCTGGTCTGCGCGGCGAACGGGTGCTTCTGCTGCACCCGGCCGGCCCTGAGTTCGTCGTGGCGATGCTCGCCTGTCTGCATGCCGGCGTCGCGGCCGTGCCCGCGCCGCCACCGGACAGTTCCGGACGCGGTGTGCAACGGCTGACCGGAATCGTCGCCGATGCCGGGATCAGCTGTGTGCTGACCGCTACCGCGGCCAAGGGCGTCCACGACTGGCTCGCCGCGGCTGATCCGGACGGCCGGGTGCGGTGCCTGACCGAAGCCGATCTGGACGGCCCGGAGCCCCCGGACTCGGAGCTCGTGCTCGACAGCCCGGAGCGGACCGCCTTCGTCCAGTACACCTCGGGCTCGACCAGCGAGCCCAAGGGCGTCGTGGTGAGCCACCGGGCGCTCGCCCACAACCTGCACCAGATCGGACGGGCCCTCGATCTCACCGGGTCCGACGTCCGGGTCGTCGGCTGGATCCCGCACTACCACGACATGGGCCTGGTCGGACAGCTGCTGGCCGCCCTGCACCACGGCGGTTCGGTCGTCCTGATGTCGCCTACGTCGTTCCTGAAGCGCCCGCACCGCTGGCTCGCGATGGCCGCCGAGTACCGGGCCACCGTCCTGGTCGGCCCGGACTTCGCCTACGACCTCGTCACCCGGCGGGCCACCGCCGAGCAGATCGCCGCGCTCGATCTCGGCGCGATCCGCTCGGTCCTCAACGGATCCGAGCCGATCCACGCCGGCACCCTCACCCGGTTCCTCGCCCGCTTCGCCCCGGCCGGTCTCCGCCCGGAGACGCTGGTCCCCTGCTACGGGATGGCCGAGACGACGCTGCTGGTCAGCGCCGCACCGCAGGGCACCGGGATGGTCGACCGCACCGTCGACGCCGCCGCGCTGGAGGAGCACCGGATCGCCCCGGCCCGCCACGAGCGGCCGAGCCGCCGACTGGTGTCCAGCGGACGCCCGTTCGACATGGCGGTGCGGATCGTCGACCCGGACACCTGCGAGGAGCTCCCGGACGGCCGGATCGGCGAGATCTGGATCGCCGGTGCGAGCCTCGCCGACGGGTACTGGGGCCGTCCGGAGGCGACCGACGCCACCTTCGGCGCGCGGCTCGCCGGCGACTACAGCACCGCGACCCACCTGCGCAGCGGCGATCTCGGGGCGCTGGTCGACGGGGAGCTGTTCGTCACCGGGCGGATCAAGGAGATGCTCGTCCTCAACGGCCGCAACCTCTACCCGCAGGACCTCGAACGCACCGTCCGCGAGGCACACTCGACGGTGTCGGGCGGCATGACCGCGGTGTTCTCCGTGCCGAACGGTGATGCCGCCGAGCGGGCCGTCGCGGTGCAGGAGGTGCGGCCCGCCGATCTGCAGCGGATCGCGGCAGCCGAGCTCGTCGGCGCCGTCCGGCAGCGGGTGTGGCTGGAGCACGAGGTGCACCTGGGCGAGATCGTCCTCGTCCCGAGCGGCACGGTCGCCCGCACGACCAGCGGGAAGGTCCGCCGCGGCCAGATGCGGACATCGTTCCTGCGCGGCGAACTCCGGGTGCTCGCCCGGGCCGGGGACCGGTGAGCGCGGTGTTCCGCCATCCCCCGATGCTCGCGCTGGAAGCGCTGGAGGATCACCTCGGCCGGCCCGGCGCGGCCGCCGAGCGGGCCCGGCTCGACGACGACGAGACGTTCCCCGCCGGCGCCGTCGACGACCTGACGTCCTTCGGCCTGCACCTGCACTACATCCCCGCCGAGTACGGCGGCAGGCTGCACGACTACGAGTCGGCGGCCGCACTGATCCGGGCCGTCGCCGGACGCGACCTGACCGTGGCGATCGCGCACGGCAAGACCTTCCTGGGTGCGGTGTGCGTCTGGGTCGCCGGCGACGACCGGCAGGCCGGGCGGATCGCCGGCGACGTCGCCGACGGGCGGGCCGTGGCCTGGGGGCTGACCGAACGGGCACACGGCAGCGACCTGGTCGGCGGCGAGCTCGTCGGATCCCCGGTCCCCGACGGCATCCGCCTCGACGGCGAGAAGTGGCTGATCAACAACGCCACCCGCGGGGACATCATCTGTGTGCTGGCCCGGACCGACCCGGACGGCGGGCCGCGCGGCTTCAGCCTCTACATCGTCGACAAGCGCCGGATCCAGGCCGGGTCGCTGGAACCGCTCCCGAAGGTCCGGACGATCGGTATCCGGGGCGCGGACATCAGCGGCTTCCGGTTGCGCGGCACCGTCGTCGATCCGGAGCAGGATCGGGTCGGCCCGGCCGGCCACGGCCTGGAGACCGTCCTCAAGTCACTGCAGCTGACCCGGACCCTGTGCGCCGGCCTCTCACTCGGCGCCGCCGATCACGCACTGCGCCGGGCCGTCGGGTTCGCCGAGGTCCGGGTGCTGCACGGCAGGCTGCTGATCGACCTGCCTGCGGCCGGCCGGACGCTCGCCGAGTGCTATGCCGATCATCTGCTCGCCGAGGCGTTCGCCACCGTCGTGACCCGCAGCATCCAGGCGCTGCCGGGCGAGATGAGCGTGCTGTCGGCCGCCGTGAAATACCTCGTCCCGGTGCAGACCGAGGACATGCTGGCCCGGCTGCGCCGGTTGCTCGGCGCGCGTGCCTGGCTGCGCGACGTGGCCGCGGACGATCCGACCGGCGACGGCGGCGACACCGGCGCCGGCGAGTTCCAGAAGATCGAGCGGGACCACCGCATCGTGGCGCTGTTCGACGGCAACACCGTGGTCAACCTGAATTCCCTGGTCAGCCAGTTCCCGGCGCTGGTGCGGGCACATCGGAGGGTGGCCGGCACCACCGAGGGCCTGCAGGCGGCGGGCGATCTCGTCCGGCCGCTGCCCCCGGTCGATCTGGGCCGGTTGCGGCTGGTCGCGGTCGCCGGGGTGAGCCTGCTGCACGGGCTGGACGAGGCGGCCGATCGGGTGGCGGTGCTGGCCGACGCCGAGCCGGATCTCGACGCCGTCGCACGGGCGGTCCGGCGGCTCGCCGACCGGGCCGGGCCGCTGGTGGAGCAGATGCGGCTGCCGGTCAGCCCACCCGAGATCCCGGCCGAGGCGTTCGTACTCGCCGACCGGCTCGCCAGGACCCTCGCCGGCGCCGCCGCGACCGTCCTCTGGCTGGACAGCAGGGAGAACGTCTGCGGCGCGGGTGTACTCCCCTGGCGGGACGGCAGCTGGCTGCTCGCCGCACTGGACCGCGCCGCGGCCGGTGTCGACGACGGACCATCAGCCGATGGCGCCACCACCGGCAGCGGGGACGGCAGCGGCGAGGCCGACGAGCCGGCACTCGACCGCGCCTACGCCACCCTGCTCGCGGCGCTGCGCGAGCAGGTCCGCACCGGCCGGCTGACCTCGCTGTTCCCGGCCCGGCTGGCAGGTGCGGCGTGAACGCCTCCACCGCCGTCCCCGCCACCGTCCCCACCGCCACGACCCCGGACCGGGCCGCGCCGGACGAGCTGGAGACGCTGTTCGGCGACCCGTTCGACGAGCACAGCCCGACCGGCTACCGCGCCGTGCTGGAGGCGGACGATGCTGGAACGGTTCCGCGGGCCGCCACCCGGGTGCTCGACGAGTGGGGCGCCGGCGCCGAGTTCGTCCCGGCATCGCTGGGTGGCCGGCTCACCGCCGTCGACGAGCTGGTCCGCCGGTTCCGCCCGGTCTTCCGGCGGGACGCCGGATTGGGGCTGGGCCACGGCCTGACCTCGCTGATGGCGGCACTACC
This sequence comes from Pseudonocardia autotrophica, assembly GCF_003945385.1. Lineage (NCBI taxonomy): Bacteria > Bacillati > Actinomycetota > Actinomycetes > Pseudonocardiales > Pseudonocardiaceae > Pseudonocardia > Pseudonocardia autotrophica. The sequence continues at coordinate 2,759,271 of NZ_AP018920.1, read as the reverse complement.
GGTCTGGACGGCAGGCGATCCCGGCCAGCGCCACCGGTTGGCAGGACAGCTGCTCGCCGGCCGGCCGGTGTCGGTCGCGTTCCACGAGCTCGCGCACGGCAACGATCTCTCGGCGAACGAGCTGGCCGCCCGCTCCACCCCGCACGGCTGGCTGGTCGACGGCGTGAAGCAGGTCGTGAACAACGCCGCGAGCGCCCCGGCGGCGGTGCTGCTCGCCCGGACCGGCCCCGGCGTCGACCGGGCCCACACGCTGCTGCTGCTCGACGACCTCGACCGGCTCCCCGCCGACCGGTTCTCCCGGCTGCCGCGTTTCCGGACCGTCGGGCTCACCGGCTGCACGCTGGCCGGTTTCCGGTTCGCCGGATGCCCTGCCCCGGCGGCGGCGACGATCGGCGAGCCCGGGCTCGGGGTGCCGATCGCGCTGGCCGCCTTCCAGGTCAGCCGGTGTGTCACCGCGGGGGCCTCGACCTCGCTGCTGGAGGCCGCGCTGGACGCGGTGCTCCGGTTCGCCGAGGGGCGGCGGCTCTACGGGCGGACGGTGGCCGACCTCCCGCACGCCCGGTCGCTGCTCGCAGGTGCCTACGCCGATCTGCACCTCGCACAGGTCACCGCGACGACCGCGGCCCGCGCGCTGCACCTGCACCCCGGTGGCGGCGCCCGGTACGCCGCCGCCACCAAGTACCTGGTCCCGCTACTGGTCGAGCGCGCGCTGGTCGATCTCTCGGTGGTACTGGGAGCCCGCAGCTACCTGCGCGAGGGCGAGTTCGCGATCGTCGGCAAGCATCTGCGCGACATCGGCGGGGTGTCGATCGGCCATGCCGGCGGGACCAGCTGCGCGCTCACCGTCCTCGGTCAGCTGCCCGGCCTGCGCCCGGCACCCGAGCCACCGGCACCCGAGGTGTTCGGCGATGCCCCGCTGCCCGAGCTCGACCCGGGCAGGCTACGGATCCTGGCCCGCCGGACCGACCCGCTGCTGGGGGTCCTCACCACCCGAGCCGGGACGCTCGCCGCGGACGCACGGCTCGACGACGACGTCCGCGACCGGCTGCGGGCGCTGGCCGCCGAGGCCGGTTCGATCGGCGAGCGCGCCGCGACGATCCCGCCGGCCCGCCGCGGGGTCGAGGCCGACCACCACGCACTCGGGCTCGCCGGGCGCTACGCCCGGCTGCTGGCCGCGGCGGCCTGCGTCGGACGCCACCTCGCGGCCGGCCCGCGGGACGAGGCGGGCACCCCCGAATGGCTGAGCACGGTGCTGCGCCGCCTCGACCAACGGAACGGTCGGGCCGCCCGGCCCGCCCCGGCCCGGGAGGACGACGTCCTGCTGGAGCGTGCCGCGGCCCGGACCGCGGCCGGGCTGAGCCTCGACCTGGATCCCGACCCCGTCGCACGCCCGACCTGACGCCCGACGTACCGGAGGAACACCATGACCGCCCGGCCCCACCCCACCGACTCCGCACAGCACGCCCCCGGCGCGGAGACGCTCGCCGACTGGCTGGTGAGCTGCATCGCCGACTACCGCGAGGTCCCGGCCGCCGAGATCGGCCAGGACGTCCCGCTGGCCGAGCTGGGCCTCGACTCGGTGTACGCACTGACGCTGTGCGGTGACATCGAGGAGCGCTGGGGCATCGAGACCGAGCCGACCGTGGCCTGGGACCACCCCACCATCGGTGCGCTGGCCACCCACCTGCACGAGCGGATCGTCACGGAAGGGGCCGGTGGATGACGACGGCCCCCAGCGCGCCGATCGCGGTCGTCGGCATCGACTGCCGGTTCCCGGGTGCCGCCGATCCGGAGGAGTTCTGGCAGCTCCTGCTCGACGGCGCGACCACCGCGACGGAGATCCCCACCGACCGCTGGTCCCCGGACGGGTTGCCGGACGGCGCCGGGACCCCCGCCGGTTTCCTGTCCGATCCGGACGTGTTCGACCACCGCTTCTTCGGGCTCTCGCCGAACGAGGCCGGCGCGATGGATCCCCAGCAACGGCTGCTGCTGCAGTGCGCGTGGCGGGCGATCGAGGACTCCGGGGCCGCACCCCGTTCGCTGGCCGGTTCGGCGTGCAGCGTGCACGTCGGGATGATGTCCAGCGAGTGGGGGACGGTGCACCTGTCCGACCCGGCCGGGATGACCGCGCACCGCGGTACCGGCAACGGCTACTGCATGGCGGCCAACCGGATCTCGTATCACCTGGATCTGCGGGGCCCGAGCATGGCCGTCGACACGGCGTGCTCCTCGTCGCTGGTGGCGACCCACCTCGCGTGCACGGCGTTGCGGGCCGGGGAGGTCGACACCGCGCTCGCCGCGGGCGTCAACCTGATCCTCACCCCCAGCCTGTCGATCTTCTACGCGCAGGCCGGGCTGGCCGCGCCGGACGGGATCTGCAAGCCCTACTCCCCCACCGCGGACGGGATCGGCCGCGGTGAGGGCGTCGGGGTCGTCGTGCTGCGCAGGCTGGCCGACGCGCAGGCCGACGGCCAGCGGGTGTACGCGGTCATCGACGGCGGGGCCGTCGCCTCCGACGGCCGCAGCAACGGGTTCACCGCACCCAACCGGTTCGCACAGGTCGCGGTGATCCGCTCGGCGCTGGCGCGGGCGGGTGCCGAAGCCGCCGGGATCGCCGTCCTGGAAGGGCACGGCACCGGCACCCGGCTGGGCGACCTGATCGAGCTCTCCGCGCTCGGCGACCTGCACGCCGGCCGGTCCGCACCGGCCGTCCTCGGTTCGGTCAAGGCGAACCTCGGCCATCTGGAGGGCGCGGCCGGGATCGCCGGCCTGATCAAGACCTGTCTCGCCCTGGAGCGCCGTACGCTGCCGCCCACCGCAGGTGCGGCCACCGGCCCGGACGCCGACCTCACCCGCTACGGCCTCACCGCGGCCGTCGGTGCCACCCGGCTGCCTGCCGGTCCGCTGCGGGCCGGTGTCAGCAGCTTCGGGCTCGGCGGCACCAACGCCCATCTGGTGCTCTCCGCGCCGCCCCGGACCCGGTTGCCCGGCGGGTCCCGGACCGACGCCACCGTGCTGGTGACCGGATCGGCGACCGCCGACGGGCTGGCCCGCAACGTGCGGGCACTCGCCACAGCGGTCGCCGCGGCACCGCCCGGCCGGTCCGGGCAGCTGGGCTGGACCAGCACCGGGGTGAAGGCCGGGCACCGGTTCCGCGCCGCCGTCGGAGCCACCCCGGAGGGCCTTCCGGCCGCACTCGACCGGCTGGCCCGGCGGTGCGCCGACGTGGAGTCCGTCGCCCCGGCCGGACGCCCACGCACCGCGCTGCTGTTCACCGGGCAGGGCAGCCAGTACGCCGGGATGACCCGGGAGCTGGCCCGGCGCTGCCCCCCGTACCTGCGGCACCTGCGCGACGCCGCGGACGCGCTCGGCCCGCTCACCGGCACGCCGGGCCCGGCCACCGACGCGGCGGACTCGATCACCGGCACGGCGGGCCCGGCCACCGACGCAGCGGACTCGATCACCGGCACCGCGGACGAGCTCTTGCTCGGCGCCGATCCACCGCCGATCGACGGGACCGGGCTGGCCCAGCCGCTGCTGTTCGCGGTCCAGTACGCGATGGCCCAGACCCTGCACGAGCTCGGGCTGCGGCCCGCACTGGTGCTCGGGCACAGCGTCGGCGAGATCGCCGCGGCCACCCGGGCCGGCGCGCTCACCCTGACCGAGGCGGCGCGCCTGGTCCGGGTCCGCGGCGCCGCGATGCAGGCATTGCCCGGCGGCGGCGGGATGCTCGCCGTCCGGGCCCCGATCGACACGGTCCGCACCGTCCTCGGGCCCGCGCTCGGTGCACGCGAGGGCGAGACCCTCGACGTCGCGGCGGACAACGGCCCGCGGGCCTGCGTGCTCGCCGGGTCCGCCGCGGCGCTGCAGCGGGCCCGCGCGGAGCTGGACCGGGCCGGGACGGAGGCCACCGAGCTGAGGGTCTCGCACGCGTTCCACTCCGGGCTGATGGCCCCGGCGGCGGACGTACTGCGCGCCGTCGCCGAGGAGCTGCCGGCCCGGCCACTGCAGCTACCGCTCGCCTCGACCGTCACCGGTGAGCTGCACCCGGCCGGCTCCGTCCTCGGCCCGGAGCACTGGCTGGCGCAGCTGACCGGGACCGTCCGGTTCGCCGAGGCGGCGGCGCACCTGGACGCCGCGACGCACAGCGTGGAGCTGGGGCCGCGTCCGGTCCTGACCGCACTGCTGCGGGAGGCGGGGACCGCGCCGGAGCTCACCGTGCTCGCCTGCTGCACCGGCCCGTCCTCGGACGGCGCGGAGATCGCCGAGATCACCGCCCGGCTCTACACCGACGGCGCCGACCCGGACTGGGACGGCGTGTTCGCGCCGTCCGAGCGGGTGCGGCGGCCGCTGCCCGGCCACGTGTTCGACACCGGCAGCCGATTCTGGTTCACCCCGGCCAGGCAGGGAGCCGGATCCGCTCCGGCACCGGTCGTCGAGATCGCCGCCGACGGCCCCGGTGTGGTGTCACCGGGCGCCGTCGCGCATCCGCTCACCGGCGACGGCGACGGCGGTGCCGGGGACCTGCTGGTCTCCACCGTGCTGGCCGCCATCCGGACGGTCAGCGGGCACGACCCGGGCACCGTGCCCGGCGACGCGCTGCTCGGGCGCGATCTCGGCTACGACTCGGTGATGGCCATGCGGCTGGCCGACGAGCTGGAACCGCACGTCACCGCCGGTCTCCCGATCGCCGCACTCGCCCCCGACAGCACCACCGTCGAGGACCTCATCGACCACGTCCGGACCGCTGCCGGGGCCCTCCCCCGGGAAGGAGCATCGACATGACCGGCACATCGCCCCGTCCCGGGACCGACCTCGTCGGGGTGCTGGGGACGGGAACGGCCCTGCCCGGCGAGCCGATCGGGAACGAGGAGATCGGCGAACGCTTCGGCGCCGACCCGCGCTGGGTCGAGCGCTTCATCGGGACCCGCACCCGGCACCTCGGCGTCGACCTGGCCAGCGGGAAGGTCACCCACACGCTGGTCGACCTGGCCACCGAGGCGGCCGCCGCGGCACTCGACGACGCGGGCATGGCGCCGGCCGACGTCGACGTCGTCGTCCTCGCGACCGCATCGCCGGAGCACCTGATGCCGGCCTCGGTCAACCTGGTCGCCGATCGGCTCGGGATCCACCAGGTGCCCACCTTCCAGCTCCAGTCCGGCTGCGCGGGCGCGATGCAGGCCCTCGACGTCGCCCACCGCGCGATCGGCGACGCGAACCCGGTGGCGCTGGTCGTCGGCGCCGACTCCTGTGCCAAGCATCTGGTCCTCGATCACGACTTCGCCCGGCTCCCGGCCTCCGAGCTCGTCAACTACGTGATCTTCGGTGACGGTGCGGGTGCTGCCCTGCTCGGCGCCGGGGAGACCAGCGGTGCGCTGCTCGGACCGGTCCGCAACCGGTTCGTCGGGCTCGGCCGCGATCCGGGCCAGGTGATCCGCTGGTTCGGTGCCGCCGACCGGGACAGCACCGATCAGCCGGTCGACGAGGACTACAAGGCGATCGAGTCCGGTGTTCCCGGGCTGGCCGCCGACATGGTGGCCGAGCTGCTCGCCGAGACCGGCTGGCCCGCGGCGACCGTGACCCACCTGCTCCCCCCGCAGCTGGGTGGCCGGATGACCGACCTGATCACCGCAGGGCTCACCGAGCGATTCGGGCTGACCGCGAGCGCGATCAACTGTGTCGCCGACACCGGCAACAACGGCAACGCCCTGCCGCTGCTGCAGCTGCACCGCCTGGTCGCCGATCTCGGGCCCGGCTCCCGGGCGCTCGGCGTCGCGGTCGAGTCCAGCAAGTGGATCCGCACCGGTTTCGCGCTGGAGTCGGTGTGAGCGCCGCCGTCGAGAACTCCCCGCAGGACGAGCTCGCCCGCGCCGACGCCGCCGGGCTCGTCGCGCGCTGGCCGGAGCTGCCCGCCCTGCTGGCCACCGCCGATCCGGCGACGGTGCGCCGGATCGGCGCCCGACTGGCCACGGTCGCCCCGGACGACGTGCTCGCCGCGCACCCGCGGGCCAGGGAACTGCCGGTGACCGTCACCGGCAGCTCCACCCTCGCACCGCTCGTCCCGGCGCTGACCGGTGAGCTGGCACGGCACGGATTCCTGGCCCGGATCGCGCTGGGTGACCCGGGCGGCTACGCGCTGGCACTCGCCGCCGATCCCGCACCGCACTCCACGACGCTGTGCCTGCTCGACGCCGGCGCGGTGTTCGACCGGTTCGGCGACGAGCCCTGGCTGGTCGCCGACGTCGAACAGGCCGCCGACGCGGTACGCGCCGAGCTCACGGCGGCCGCGGCCCGGCACGCCGCCGCCGGGGCCACACTGGTGCTCAGCACGCCGCCGCTCTGGTCGAGCTGGCCCGACCGGGTACTGGACCTGCGTGAACGCGCCCGGCTGGGCGCGGTGTGGCGGCGGTTCACCGCCGATCTCCTCGACCTCGGCGGCCCGGACGGGCCGGACGGCACCTACGTGATCGACACCGATCCGATCGCCGGTGACACCGGCCCGGCGCGGGACGCCCGGCTGGAGCGCTACACCCACGTCGCCTTCACCGACCCGTGGCTGTCCGCGCTGGCCCGCCGGTTCGGGCACCTGCTGCGGGGGCTGCACGGCACCCCGCGCAAGTGCCTCGTCCTCGACCTGGACGGCACGCTGTGGGGCGGCACGCTCGCCGAGACCGGCCCGGACGGGCTGGACATGGCCGAGGGCTTCCGCGGCGAGGCGCATCGCGCGTTCCAACGGACGGTCGCCCACCTCGGCCGGCAGGGCGTGCTGCTGGCGGTGTGCAGCAAGAACGACCCGGACGAGGTCGCCGCCGTCCTCGCCGAGCACCCCGATCTGCTGGTGCGCGCGGACGCGCTGACCGCGGTCGCCGCGAGCTGGGACCCGAAACCCGACGCGATCGGCCGGATCGCGCAGAGCATCGGCATCGGCACCGACAGCCTGGTGCTGGTCGACGACAACCGGTCCGAGACCGGCTCGGTGCGCGAGCGCTTCCCCGAGATCGTCACCGTGGACGTCGACGCCGACGACCCGGCGGGACACGTCGGGGCGCTGCTCGCCGACGGCTGGTTCGACTCACCGGCGATCACCGACGAGGACCGGGAACGCGCCGGGCGCTACCGCACCGAGGCCCGGCGCGCCGAGTTCCGGGCCGGTGTCGACGGCGTCGAGGAGTACCTGGCCGGGCTCGGGACCCGGCTCGAGGTCTTCGTGCCCGGCCCCGCCGACGTCGCCAGGGTCGCCCAGCTGACCCGGCGGACCAACCAGTTCAACCTGACGACCGTCCGGCTCGACGACCGGTCGGTGCACGACCGGCTCGCCGATCCGCAGGAGCTCACCGTCGCCGTCCAGGTCGGCGACCGGTTCGGTGACCACGGCCTGATCGGGGCCGCCTTCGCCCGCTGGTCCGGTACCGGACCGGAGCGGACGCTGCGGATCGAGAACCTGGTCATGTCCTGCCGGGTGCTCGGCCGCGGCGTCGAGTCCGCCTGGATCGCCGAGCTGCTCCGGCACGCCGCGGACGGCGGTGCCACCGCCGTGCTCGCCGGCTACCGGCCATCGCCACGCAACGCGCGGGTCCGGGAGCTCTGGCCGGATCACGGGTTCGTCGCGGACGGCACCGGGCCGGACGACGAGCTGCGGTTCCGGCACCCGCTGGATCCGCTGCCCGGCACACCACCGCACGTGCACGTCCGCGCCACCCTGCCCGCACCGACCGGAGGTTCCCGGTGACCACACCTGCCCGGCTCGACGTCCCCCGTTTCACCGCGCTGCTGCGCGACGAGCTCGGACTCGACCTCACCGACCGCGACCTCGACACCCCGTTCGACCGGCTCGCCGGCTGGGACTCGGTGATGCTGCTGCGGCTGCTCGGCGCCGCCGAGCCGCTGACCGGCCGCCGGGCCCCGATGATCGAGGTCCTGGAGGCGACCGACCTGCGCGGGGTGCACCTCGCGCTGATCCGGTGACGGTGGTCGTACCGTTCCCCCGGGAGCGGCGGCACACCCTGCACTTCCTGCACGCCCTGCGGGCGGTGAGCCCGGTGCACCTCGACACCGAGGTCGACGTCTCCGCCCTGCAGCAATACCGGGCCGGGCGCCCGGGCGCGCCGTCGGTGCTGGTCCACGTGCTGCAGGCGGTCGGGACGGTGCTCGCCGGGCACCCGGACGCCAACGCCGCGATCACCGGGCCCGGCTGGGCACCACGGATCGTGCGCTACGCCCACGTCGACGCCAAGGTGACCCTCGACCGGCGGATCGGGGACACCCGCGCGGTGGTCAGCGCCGTCGTCCCGGACGTCGACGTCGCCTCCCGCTCGTTCCTGCAGGCCCGGCTGGCCCGGCTGCGCGAGAGCGCCCCGGAGACGCTGCCGGAGACCGCCGGGGTCCGGCTGCTGTCCCGGGTGCCGGTGCCGGTCGGCCGATGGTTGTTCGCGGCCGCGACCCGCGGTCCGGGGCGGCACCGGCGGCTGGGGACCGTCTCGGTCACCTCGCTCGGGCACCGGCGGGTGCAGCGCTTCTTCTCCTGCGGCGGTACCGCCGTCACCGTCGGGGTGGGCCGGGTCGCCGACCGCCCGGTCGCCCGGGAGGGCCGGGTGTGTGTGGTGCCGGTGCTGCCGCTGTCGCTGACCTTCGACCATCGGGTGCTCGACGGCGCGCTGGCCGCGGACGTCCTCGACGACCTGGTCTCGGTGCTGGAGGCCACGCCGGAACCGGAGCCGGGGCCGTGAGGGCGAGCGCGCCGCTGCCCGCCGCCCCCGACCGGCCCGCCCGGTGGACGGCGCTGCGCCGGGTCCTCGACCACACCGGGCACCTGGTGCTGTACCTGCCCGCCGGGTACTGGCCGCGCGGCGCGGAGCTGCTGTCGCTGGCCCGGCGGCTGCTCCCCGAGGCCCGCGACGGTCGTGCCGGGCTGGCCAGGGGCCGCTACCGCCGCCCGTACCTGGTCGATCTGCGCACGGCGGCACCACTGCCGGTGGACGTGAACCTGTCGCACAGCGGTGATCTGGTCGTCGTCGGGGTGAGCCGGACCGCACGGATCGGGGTCGACGCCGAGCGGACCGATCGGACGATCGCCACCGGGCCGACGATGCTGGCGCGGTTCTGCGACCCGGCCGAGCGGGCCTGGCTCGCGACCCTCGACCCCGGCGCGCGGGTCGCCGAGATCGCCCGGTTGTGGACCTGCAAGGAGGCGACGGCCAAGGCCGACGGCCGCGGACTCGGCCTGGACCTGCGGACGGTCCGGGTCGGCGGGGTGCCGGATCCGCCGGTGCACGCGCACCCGGTCGAGCTCCGCCCCGGCGACCGGTACTGGGTCGCGACCGCTCTGCTCACCGATCCGCCGCCGGTCCACGGCCGCACCCGGGAGGAACCGACATGACCGCCACCGCCCACCGCGGGGCACCGGCAGCCGATGCCCACCACCCACCCGAGCCGCCCGAGCCGGCAGAGGTCGTCGAGCTGGCCCGGCTGCACGCCGGCGCCCAGGGCATCTCCCGCGCCGCGTTCGACACCGTCGTCGGCTCCATCGGCTCCATCGGCGACGCGGCCGGCTCCATCGGCGACGGGGGCGGCTGGGCCGCCGCCTGGGCCCGCGTCGGCGACCGGAAGGCGGCGGCCGGGCTCCCCCTGGACGCCTGCCGGCACCACGCGATGGCCCGCTGGCCCTATCCGGCCGATCCGGCCGGTGCCCGGTCGGCGATCGAGTGCGTGCGCACCTTCGACATCTGGCGCCGGCGGGCCGGCGGCATCGACCGGCTGGACCTCGATCTGCCGGGCGGCCGGGTCGGCTGCTGGACCACCGGGCTCGACCCGGCGGTGGACCCGCCACCGGGACCGTCCCGGCCGCTCGTGCTCGTGCTCGGCGGGATCGTCAGCATCAAGGAGCAGTGGGCGCCGCTGCTCACCGGGATGCGGCGCCTCGGGCTCCCGGTCGTCGTCACGGAGCTGCCGTCGGTCGGGGAGAACACCGTCCGCTACGGGCCCGCCGCCACCGACCTGATCCCGCAGCTGCTCGATCGGCTGGGCCCGCACGCCTGCCGGCGCGGGGTGCACGTGATCGGGCTCAGCTTCGGTGGCCACCTGGCGCTCGCCGCGGCACCGGACGACCCGCGGATCGCCTCGATCCTCACCGTCGGGGCGCCGGTGCACCGGCTGTTCGCCGATCGCGCGCTGTGGCCGCTGCTGCCCCGCACCACCACCGCGACCCTCGAACACCTGACCGGGACCCGCGGCGCCGACACCCCCGCGCTGCTGTCGTCGATGGCGCTGTCCCCGGACGCGCTGGGGCGGGTGCGGATCCCGGTCCGCTACGTCGCGAGCCGGCGCGACGAGATCGTCCCCCGCTCCGAGTGGGAGCTGCTCGCCCGGCACCTCCCCGATCTCGAGTGGGTCGAGTTCGACGACGTCCACGGTGCGCCCGCGCACCTGGCCGACACCCGGTTGTGGCTCGTCACCCGGCTGCTGCGGCAGTGCGGGGACCGGCGGGCCGCGGTCCCGGGCGCCCTGCTGGCCCTGCGTGGACGCGCGGGCCGGGGCGGACGTACCAGCACCCGAACCGTGAGGAACCGATCATGACCGCCTCCGTCGTCAGCACGCCGCCGATCCGGGTCACCGGCGGCGCGGCACCGGACCGGCCCGCACTCGTCTGCCTGCACCACGCCGGGGGCAGTGCCGCCGCGTTCCGCGACTGGGACGCCGCGCTGCCCGGCGTCGAGGTGCACGCCGTCGAGCTTCCCGGTCACGGCGTGCGGGCCGCCGAACCCGCCGAGCAGGACCTGCACCGGCTGCTCGACCGGCTCGACACCGAGCTCGGGCCACTGCTCGACAGCCGGCCGCACGTGCTGTTCGGGCACTCGATGGGCGGGCTGCTCGGCTATCACCTGTCCAGCAGGCGGGTGCTGCGCGGCGACCGGCCGGCGTCCGCGCTGCTCGTCGCGGCCTATTCCGCGCCGCACCTGGCCCGCCCCGCGATCACCGGGATCGACCTGGACTCGGTCGACGACCTGGCGCTCGCCCGGCATCTCGCCGGGATCGGCGGGATCCCGGCCGCGCTGCTGCGCCGGCCCGAGTGGCTGCCGGCGCTGCTCGGACCGGCCCGGGCCGACCTGCGGGTCTGTGCCGGGCACCGGTACCGGCCCGGCCCGCCGCTGCCGGTCCCGGTGCACGCCTTCGCCGGCCGCACCGATCCGCTGGTGCCGGTGTCGGCGATGGCCGGCTGGGCCGCGCACACGGACGCCGGATTCGAGCTGACCGTGCTGCCCGGCGGCCACTTCCTGGTCCAGGACGAGCAGGCCGGTCTGCTCCCGGCCGTCGCCACCGCACTCACCGGCGCCGCGACGGCCGCCGGCACACCCGTCTGATGCCCGACGCCCCGGCGGGCTGCACAGCGGGCTGCACGGCGAACCACACGGAGGACCGGATGGACGACGACACGACTGACGGCACGGCGCACGAGACGGAGCACGAGATGGACGACACGACCCCCGCCCCGGAACGGACCGACGTCTGCGTGATCGGTGGCGGCCCGGCCGGCCTGTCGCTGGCACTGGGCCTGGCCCGGGACGGGCACCGGGTGACGGTGCTGGAGCAGTCGGCGCGCTTCGACCGCTCGTTCCGCGGCGAGTCGCTCTCCCCGGACGGCGTGTGGCTGCTGGACCGGCTCGGTGTCCTGGACACCATCGGTGAGCGCGGCGCGCTCACCGTGCAGCGGCTGGAGATCTCCGAGGGCGGCACGACCGTGTTCGCCACCGAGTTCGAGCAGTTCCGGTTCCCGCGCCGGTTCCCGATGGAGATCCCGCAGCCGACGCTGCTCCGGGCGCTCGCCGAGGCCGCCGCCGAGTACCCGGGTTTCACCCTGCAGCACGGCTGCACCGCGCTCGAGCTGCTCGAGTCCGACGGTGTGGTGACCGGGGTCCGCTACCGCGGACCGGACGGGCCACGGGAGTTGACGGCCGCGCTGGTGGTCGGCGCCGACGGGCGCTACAGCAAGGTCCGCACGATGTCCGGGCTGGACGCCACGATCCGCCCGCTGGACCGCGACGTCGTCTGGCTCCGGCTCCCGCGCCCCGACGGCTGGGATCCGGCCGCCTACCGCATCCGGCTCGACCGGGCCCGGCACGCCCTGTTCATCCCGACCTACCCCGACGACATCAGGATCGGGTTCAACATCCCCAAGGGCGGCCTGAAAGAGCTGCGGCGCAGCGGAATCGGTGAGCTCCACCGGCGGATCGACGAGCTCGCACCCGAGCTCGCCGGCCCGTTGCGCGACACCGTCACCGGCTGGGCCGGGACGACGGTGCTGGACATCTTCACCGCGACCGTGCCCCGCTGGTCCCGCCCCGGGCTGGTGCTGATCGGCGACTCCGCGCACACCCTGACCCCGATCCTCGGGCAGGGCGTCAACCACGCCCTGATCGACGGGCACACCCTCGCCGGCCTGCTGGCCGCTCCGCTGCGTGCCGCCGGTGAGCGTCGACGGGCGCTGGTGGACACCGCGTTGCTGCGCTTCCAGGACGAGCGGGAGAACGCGGTGCGCGTCTCCCGCGGCCTGCAGCTGCGCCAGGAGCGTGCCTTCACCTTCGGCTCCCGGGCCGCGGTCGCCGCCCGCAGCGGGCTGTACCGTGCGCTCGGCAGCAGCCCGTACCTGCAGCGGCGGATGCTGGGCAGCGCCTACTTCCAGCTCCAGCGCGAGCTGGCCGCCTGAGGAGGCCGATGTCCACCACCCCGCGCCCCGGGCCGGACCGACCGCTCGCCGCCCGCGTGGCGTTGTGGTCGCTCGCCGCCCTCCTGGGCGCCTTCGCCGCGTTCGAGATGATCAAGCACGGGGGCTGGACGCTGCCGCTCGGGCTGCTCGGTGTGCTGCTGCCGGTCGCCGCGGGCCGGTTCCGGAGGCCCGCCGCCGTGCTGGACCATCCGCTGCCACCGGTGCTGGTGCTGGCCGCAGCGACCTTCCTGACCGGGTCCCAGGCCCAGGCGGCGCCACCGTTCACCCTCGGCCTGACCTGGCTGTGCTGCGTCCTGGTCCGGCGGGCCCTGCGGCCCCGGCGGGCTCCGCGGCGTCGCCCGGGAGCAAGCCCGGCCTAAGCCTGCGCTCAGCCCACCCGGCGACGCTGGTGCGGATCGGTGACCGCACCACACGCAACCCGCGCTGGGAGACCGCATGGACGTCGACACCCGGGACGGCACGAGCACCACCTCGGGCTGCCCGCTGAGCTATCCCTTCAACCGGCCATCGGCGATCGAGCTGCCACCGGTGTACACCGACCTCCGGGCGGACACCCCGGTGGCCGAGGTGACACTGCCCAGCGGCGACCGCGGGTACGTGGTGAGCCGCTACGACGACGCGAAGCTCGTCCTCGCCGATCCGCGCTTCAGCCGGGCGGCGATGGCCGCCGACGGCGCACCGCGGCTGACCCCGGTCCCGATGCCGCCGAACAGCCTGTTCAGCACGGACCCGCCGGAGCACACCCGGCTCCGCAAGCTCGTGACCGGCGAGTTCACCCGGCGCCGGATCACCGCGCTGGAGCCCCGCATCCAGGAGATGACCGACGAGCTGCTCGACACGATGGCCGCGAACGGCGGCCCGGTCGATCTCAACCCGGCGCTGGCGTTCCCGCTGCCGGTCGGCGTGATCTGCGAGCTGCTGGGCGTCCCGTTCGAGGACCGGGAGAAGTTCCGGGAGTGGTCGAACGCGATCGTCTCGCTCACCTCGCACACCCCCGAGCAGATGATCGAACAGCGGATGCAGATGGCGGGCTACCTCTACGAGCTCATCGGCCGGCGCGCCGACGAGCCGGGTGAGGATCTGCTGAGCGCGCTCATCCAGGCGCACCAGGACCGGGGCGCCCTCGACGAGGGCGAGCTGATCGTGATGGCGATGACCCTGCTCGTCGCGGGCCACGAGACGACGGTCAGCATGATCGGCGCCTGCGTGCTGACGCTGCTGCGGCACCCGGAGATCCTCGCCGAGGTGGTCGAGAACCCGGGGCGGGTCGACGCCATGCTCGACGAGCTGCTGCGGGTCAACCCGATCGGCGACGGCGGCCCGCTGCGGATCACGCTGGAGGACGTCGAGATCGCCGGCACCGTGATCCCGAAGGGCAGTGCGGTGCTCGCCGCGGTCTGCTCGGCGAACCGGGACGAGAAGATCTTCGACCGGCCGGACGAGTTCGTCCCGGGCCGCGAGCACAATCCGCACCTCGCCTTCGGGCACGGCATCCACCACTGCCTCGGTGCGTCGCTGGCCCGGTCCGAGCTGCGGATCACCATCGAGAGCCTGTTCCGGCGGTTCCCGACGCTGCGCCTGGCCGCACCGGTCGAGGAGCTGCGGATGAAGAGCGGGATGCTGGTGCACGGCCTGGAGCGGCTGCCCGTCACCTGGTGACCCGCTGCCGACGACCGGGAGGGCCCGGAGCCACCACGGTCCGGGCCCTCCCGCACGGGCGGATCAGCGGACCGCGCGGACCCCGAGCACCAGCGCACCACCGAGCACGGTCACGACCGCGGTCAGCGCGTACAGCACCGGGTAGCCGCCCGTCCCGGTCACCAGCGGGACCGCGACGGCGGGCGCCAGCAGCTGCGGTGCGGTGGCGGCGACGGCGAACACGCCCATGTCCCGCGCGGTGTGCTCGAGCGAGGGCAGCACCTGGGCGACGACGGCGAGATCCACCGCCAGGAACGTCCCGAACCCGAGCCCGATCAGCACCGCCGCCACCAGAGCGAGCGGCCAGACCGGCGTGCTCGCGAGTATCGACGCGCCCAGCCCCATCAGCGCCCCGCCACCGACGACGAAGACCTTGCGCCGCCCGGTCCGGTCCGACCAGCGCCCCGACACCAGCGAGGCCACGATCGCCGAGACGACGGTGAGCGCGGTGACGACGAGGACCGAGCCGGCCACGTCGGGACGCCCGAGCTCGTCGTCGACGTAGTAGACGAGGTACTGGGTCACCAGGGCGAAGCCGAGCATCACCAGGAAGCGGCCGGACCAGACCCACACCATGTCCGGGGTCATCCGGACGGCCGTCCGCCGGGCCGGTGCCGGAGCCGCGTGTGCTCCGCCCGGGCGCTCCGGGAACAGGAGCAGGAACGGCAACAGCGCGGCGAGCAGGACGACCACCATCGCCAGGTAGCCGCCCGCCAGGTCCGGGACGACCGCGTTCACCAGTACCGTGCCGAGCAGGGCGCCCAGCATCTGGCTGGTGCCGGCCCAGCCCGCGACCGTGCCCAGCTGGGCGGGCGGCACCCGGTCCGGGACGGTGGCGAGCAGCCCGGCCAGCACCGCGGCCAGTCCGAGCTGGGCGAGCGCCCAGCCGCCCACCAGCAGCACCGGACCGGTCGGTCCGAGCGCCAGCACCACCAGCGCCACCGCGGCCAGCAGCGCGCCGCCACCGATCCACGGCCGCCGACGCCCGAACGGGGTCCGGATCCGGTCGCTGGCCGCGCCGAACAGCGGCACCGCGAGCATCGTGACGCCCGCCCCGATCCCGGTGGCCAGCCCGAACAACAGCTCCTTGCCCGCCGGGTCGATCAGCTCGGCCTGCCGGGCGAGCTGCACCTGTGCGGGGGTCAGCGCGGCCAGCCACATGCCGGTACAGGCCACGGTGAAGGCGGCGATCCACCGGCGGCCGACAGGCGCGACCGGGGCGCCCGGCCCGGGCGCGCCGCTCCCGGTGCCGAGCTCGGTCTCGGTCTCGCTCTCGGGGACGGGACGGGTCGTCATGTCGTCTCTTCTCGTTCGGCGGGAGCTCTCGCCGCGCAGCATCGGACACCCCGCCCACCGCCGGCCTGAGCGTCGCCTAAGGCCGGCTGAAGCCGTCCGCGGTGAGGTGGGACCCGCTCACCGCTCGACCGACCCGCTGGGGGAAGCCGTGCCCACCGTCCGCACCGAGATCGACGTCGATGCACCACCGGAGATCGTCTGGCAGCTCATCACCGCACCGGACGGCCGGGACTGGGACCCGTTCTTCGCCCGGATCGCGGGCACCCTGGAGCCCGGAGAACGGCTGGACGTGGCGCTCTGCGCGACCTACGGCGGCATGCGGTTCCGGCCGCGGGTCGACGTGGCCGACGCACCGCACGAGCTGGTGTGGACGGGGCGTTTCCTGATTCCGGGCCTGGTCGACGGCCGGCACGGGTTCCGGCTGACCCGCCGTGCCGGCGGCGGCACGCACCTGGAGCACCGCGAGGAGTTCCGCGGCCTGCTCGTACCACTGGCCGGTCGGGTGGTGCGCGACGCCGGGGCCGGGTTCGCGGCGTTCAACAGCGCGCTCAAGGCGCGGGCCGAGCATCCCGACACCGCACCCGCCACGGCGTGAGCAGCACCCCACCGAGCGCAGGAGGAAATCCCATGACCGGCACGACCGGCGTCACCCCTACCACCCGACTGCCGGGGACACCTCCGGCCGCAGCCCGGTCCGCCGCAGCGGCGCTCGTCGTCGCCGGATTGTCGTTCGCGCTGCTCCCACCGCTGTTCCCGCACGACTCCGCCGAACCGGGACTGGTCGGCGCGGCGGCGACCGCGACGACCGCATGGACGGTGTCGCACCTGTTCGGGATGCTCGCCCTGATCGCCCTGCCGCTGGGGGTGTACGGGATCCGCGGCCTGCTCGGCGGCTCCGCGGGGCCCGCGGTGCTGCTGACCACCGCCGGCTGCGGCCTGGCGCTCCCCTACTACGGCGCGGAGACCTTCGGCGCGGCGGCCGTCGCCGAGCTGGCGCTGGCGACCGGCGACGTGTCGCTGCTCAGCGGGGTGGAGGCGATCCGCTGGGGTGCACTCCCGGCGACGTTCCTCGCCACCGGGATGCTGGTACTCGCCGCGGCCGGTGTGCTGATCGCGGTGGGTGTGCGCGGCGGCGGGGCGCTGCCGTCCTGGGCCGGGGTCCCGCTGGCCGCCGGTCTGGTCCTGTTCGTCCCGCAGTTCTTCGCCCCGCCCGCGGTACGGGTGCTGCACGGGGTGCTGCTCGCCGCGGGCTGCATCCTGCTCGCGGTCACGGCGCTGCGGCCGTCCGGCACCCGGCGGTAGCCGCAGCACGGCACAGCGCGATCCGGCACAGCGCGGTGCGGGGTCGCCCGGTGCGGTGTGGGCCGCGGCCGAATGGGCCCGGCCCTCACCGTGGCGCGCCGCCCACGATCCGCAGCACCACGGCCGCGACGTCGCCGGCGACCTGCTCGGGCGTCCCGCCGGGCAGCACCAGGTGGCTCACCACCAGCCGCGACGCCGTGGCGGCGGCGAGCCGGACATCGCTCTCGGGCAGGTCCGGCCGCACGCGCCGCAGGAAGCCCGCCGCCCGCTCGGTGGCCGCGGCGACGATCGGGCCCGAGCCCGTCCCGAACGCCGACGGCACCGCGGCGTCGCCGGTCAGCAGCGCCGTCACCAGCGGGTTGCGCGCCGCCTCGATGAGCGCCGCGTGCACCGCGGCGACCCATGCGGCGTGCAGGTCCGGCTCGCCGTCCAGCGCGGCCTCGATCCGGTCCAGGAACCGGCCGGTCGCGCGCAGCACCAGCGCCGCGGCCAGACCGTCGCGGTCGCCGAACTCGCTGTAGAGGGTCTGCCTGCTCACCCCGACCCGGCGGGCCAGCTCCGGCATCGACATCCGGTCCCCCGCGACGGCCAGCTGCTCGGCGACGTCGAGCACCTCGGCCCGCAGGTCGTCGCGCGCGCGCCGGGCCATCGTCCGCCGTTCCACGCGCCGATTCTGGACTGTCGTCCATCTTTCGTCAACGAACTGGACAGTTCTGAACGAACTGTCTACCGTCGGCGGCCGGTGTTCGACGCGAGGAGGCAACCCGTGAGCCTGGTGCAGCATGCCCGCGAGCGCTGGTCGTCGGTGCTCAGCCTGCCCGCCCCGGAGCGGTTCGACGACGCCCTGCTGACCGGGGCGACCGGGCGCAGACCGGCTCCGTTCGGACCGGCACCGGAGGGGTTGCGCGAGGTCCCCGGCGACGCCGGGATGCCGCTGCTCGGCCACGCGCCGGCCTATGTCCGGTTCGGGCACCGCTTCACCCGCGCCCGCACCGAGGCACTCGGTCCGGTGTGGTGGATGCGCAGCCCGGCCGGGCGGGCGATCGTGGTGACCGGGCCCGCCGCGACCCGCGAGGTGCTGACCAACCGGGACAAGGCGTTCTCCCAGGAGGGCTGGCGGGCGACCGTCGACGCCTTCTTCCATCGCGGGCTGATGCTGCTCGACTTCGACGAGCACCGTGCCCACCGGCGGATCATGCAGGAGGCCTTCACCGCGGACCGGATCGCCGGCTACGTCGCCACCACCACCCCGGTGCTGCGCGAGGTCATGCCCACCTGGCCGACCGAGCTGCGGCTCCACCCGGCGCTCAAGCGGCTGACCCTCGACGTCGCGCAGGCGGTGTTCGCCGGCGGCCGGTCCGGCCCGGAGGCCGAGGCCGTGAACCGGGCGTTCGTGGACTGCGTGCGCGCGGCGAACTCGTTCGTCCGCAAGGATCTGCCGGGCACCCGCTGGCGGCGCGGGCTGCGCGGGCGGGCGGTGCTGGAGGACTGGTTCCGGTCCAACCTGGACGCCAAGCGGGCGGGCGGCGGCAGCGACCTGTTCTCAGCGCTGTGCCACGCGCAGACCGGCGACGGCGAGCGGTTCTCCGACGACGACGTCGTCAACCACATGATCTTCCTGATGATGGCCGCGCACGACACCTCGACGACGACGGCCGCATCGGCCGCCTTCCACCTCGCCCGCGACCCGCACTGGCAGGACCGCTGCCGCGCACAGTCCGACGCGCTGGCCGAGCGGATCGGCGACGCCGTCCCCACCGTGGACGACCTGCGCTCACTCACCGACATCGACCTGGTGATCCGCGAGGCACTGCGGATGGACGCACCGGTTCCGGTCGTGATGCGGACCGCGGTCACCGACACCACCGTCGCCGGACGTCACGTGCCCGCCGGGACCCGGGTCGTCGTCGCCCAGGCGGTCAACCACTACGACCCCTCCTGCTGGAGCGATCCGGAGCGCTTCGATCCCGACCGGTTCGGGCCCGAGCGGCGCGAGGACCGCAGCGACCGGGACGCCTGGATCCCGTTCGGCGGCGGCGTGCACAAGTGCATCGGCCTGCACTTCGGGACCCTCGAGGTCACCGCGATCCTGCACGAGATGCTGCAGCGCTTCCGCTGGACCGTCGATCCCGCCCACCGGCTGCGCTGGGACAACACCTCACTGCCGGTGCCGGTCGGCGGGATCCCGGTGACGCTGCGCCGGCGCGACTGATCCCGGGTCAGTCCTCGTCGTCCTCGTCGCCGGAGTTCCACCGGCGGTCCTTGCGGTCCTCCGCCTCGGTCCGCTCCCGGGCGATCTCCAGCGCGCGGGCCGCGGTCGCGCGGTCCGGGTACGGGCCGAGCCGGTCGGCCTCTCGGCAGCCGTCCTTCGTCTCCACCGTGTTGTGCTTGAGGCAGTAGAACCATTCCTCGTCACTCATGAGTCCACCCTGGCACCGGACCGGGTGCCACGCTGCCCGCCGCGCCGGATCGCCGGCGATGGCAGGCTGTGGCCCATGGCTCTGGTGCTCGGGGTGGATTCCTCCACCCAGTCCTGCAAGGTCGTCGTCCGTGACGCCGACTCCGGCGAGTTGGTCCGGTCCGGCCGGGCCACCCATCCGGACGGCACCGAGGTCGCCCCGCAGGCCTGGTGGGACGCACTGCGGACGGCTCTCGACGACGCGGGCGGCCTGGACGGCGTCGAGGCGCTCTCGATCGCCGGCCAGCAGCACGGCATGGTCTGCCTCGACGGCTCCGGCGAGGTCGTGCGGGACGCGCTGCTGTGGAACGACACCCGCTCCGCGGCGGCCGCCGCCGCGCTGGTCGAGGAGATCGGGGCGGACGGCTGGGCCGACGCCACCGGTGTCGTGCCGGTCGCGTCGATCACCCTGGCGAAGCTGCGCTGGCTGGCCCGGACCGAGCCGGAGCACGCGGCCGCCACCGCAGCGGTGTGCCTGCCGCACGACTGGCTCACCTGGCGGCTGCGCGGGGCCACCGGACTCGACGAGCTGATCACCGACCGCTCCGACGCCTCCGGCACCGGCTACTTCGACGGCCGCGACTACCGGCCCGACCTGCTCGAACACGGCTTCGGCCGGACGCCGGTGCTGCCCAGGGTGCTGGGCCCGGCGGAGTCGGTGCAGGGCCCCGGCGGGATCGTCGTCGGCGCCGGGGCCGGTGACAACGCGGCCGCCGGACTGGGTGTCGACGCCGGCGACGACGTCGTCGTCTCACTGGGCACCTCGGGCACCGTGTTCGCCCGCTCCGCGCGCCGCGCCCAGGACCCGTCCGGGATCGTGGCCGGCTTCTCCGACGCGACCGGCGCCTACCTGCCACTGATCGCCACCCTGAACGCGTCCCGGGTGCTGGACGCGACCCGCAGGCTGCTCGGCGTCGATCACGACGAGCTGGGCAGGCTCGCGCTGGAGGCCGAGCCGGGTTCGGGCGGCCTGGTCGTCGTGCCGTACCTGGAGGGCGAGCGGACGCCGAACCTGCCGGACGCGACCGGCGCCCTGCACGGCTGGACGCTCGCGTCCGGCACCCGGGAGAACCTGGCCCGCGCCGCCGTCGAGGGCATGCTGTTCGCGCAGCGGGTCGGCCTGGAGGCGCTGCGCGAGCAGGGGGTGTCGGTGACCGGGGTGACCCTGGTCGGCGGGGCGACCCGGTCCGAGGCGGTCTGCCGGATCGCCGCGCAGGTCTTCGAGGTGCCGGTCCGGGTCCCCGAGCCGGGCGAGTACGTCGCCGACGGGGCGGCCCGGCAGGCGGCGTGGGCGCTGCGCGGCGGGCCGACACCCCCGGTCTGGACGCCCGCCACCGAGCCCGCCCGCTACGAGCCCACCCCCGCCCCGGAGGCGTGGGACCGCTACCGGGAGGCGGCCGGCCGGTTCCTGGAGCGCGGATGACCTCCGAGCCGACCGGGCGCACGCCACTGCTGGTCCTCGGGAAGATCACCGACATCCTGGACGCCTTCACCCTGCAGGCCCCGGTGCTCAGCCTGGGCGAGATCCAGCAGGCGACCGGCCTGCCCACCTCGACCGTGCAGCGCCTGGTGTCCAACATGGTCGCCGCCGGGATGTTGGACCGGGTCGGCGACCGGGTCCGGATCGGGGTGCGGATGGCCTACTGGGCGGGTGCCGCGGCCCGCGGCGTCGACCTGCTGGAGCTGGCCGGGCCGGTGCTGCGCGAGCTGCGCGAGCGCACCGGTGAGACCGTCGCCCTGTTCCGCCCCGAACGCGGGCTGCGGGTCTGTGTCGCGGTGGCCGAGACCCGGCACGCGCTGCGCCGCGAGATGCACGTCGGCAAGATCGCCCCGCTGCACACCGGATCGGCCGGACGGGTGCTGCTGGCCTGGGACGGCACGCTCGCCGAGAGCGTGCTCGCCGGGCCGCTGGAGACGATCACCGATCACACGGTGACCGATCCGGCCGCGCTGCGGACGCTGCTCGCCGAGACCCGCCGGGACGGCTTCGCGATCACCGCAGCCGAACGCGACGACGGCGGCTCCGGCCTGGCCGCGCCGGTGTTCGACCACGCGGGCGCGGTCACCGCGGCGCTGACGATCAGCGGTCCGCGGATCCGGCTCACCCGGGAGCGCTGCGAGCAGCACGTCGATCTGCTGGTCGGCGCGGCCGACCGACTGACCCGCACGCTCGGCGGCCGTCCGCCCGGCTGAGCCGTACCCGGCGGTCAGGAGCGCGGACCGGCCGTCCAGGGAAAGGCGGCGGCCCGGGAGCGCAGCCCCTGCGCGGCCCGGGAGCGGTTCGGCTCCCCCAGCTCACCCAGCAGGTCCTCGCCCGCGGTGACCAGCCCGGCGAGCACCGCGGGCGTCAGCCAGTCCGGGCGGAACGCGAACAGCAGGTCCTCGGTGGCGGTGTTCCCGCTGGCACCGGGCGCGAAGGGGCAGCCGCCCAGCCCGCCGAGTGCGCCGTCGACCAGGGTCGCGCCGGAGCCCGCGGCGGCGAGTGCGTTCGCCACCCCCTGCCCCCAGGTGTCGTGCCCGTGGAAGCCGATCCGGCGGCCGTCAGCGACCGCCGAGACCCGCTCCACCAGCGTGCCCACCTCGGACGGCACGGCCTGGCCGAGCGTGTCGCAGACGATCACGTCGCAGGAGCCCGCGGTCCGCGGGTCGGCGACGATCTCCCGTACCCGCTCCGGATCGACCGGGCCGTCGAACGGGCAGGTGAACGCGGTCGCCAGGCACAGCTGGATCCGGCCACCGGCGTCCAGGGCGTGCTGCACGGCGTCCGGCATCGCGGCCAGCGACACCTCGGTGTCCCGGCCGATGTTGGCGTTGTTGTGCGCGTCGGAGACCGAGAAGCAGTACTGGACGTTGCGGGCACCCGCGGCGACCGCCTTCTGCACGTGCCGCGGCGTCGCGACCCACACCCAGCAGCGGTCGAGCTCCTCGGGGGTGAGCGCGGCGACCACGTCGAGCGTGTCGGCCAGCGGCGGCACCAGGTCGCCCCGGGCCAGCGAGCCGATCTCCAGCTCCGGGACGCCGGCCGCGAGCAGCGCCCGGACCAGGTCGACTTTGCGCTCGGTGGGCAGCGGCTTCCCGGTCAGCTGCAATCCGTCGCGCAGGGTCACGTCGCGCAGCACGATCCCGCTCACGAGTCCTCCCCCGCGGCCGCCCGGATGGTCTCCGCCGGGTAGCCCAGCAGGCCGCCCAGCACGTCCTCGGTGTCGGCGCCCAGATCGGGCCCGACGTGGCGGACCGGCACCGAGCGACCGTCCAGCACCGGGACGATGCCGGGGAACCCGACCCGGGCAGGCACCTCGCCACCGGTGTCGACGTCGAAGTACTGAACCATGTCCCGAGCCCGGAACTGCTCGTCGGCCACGATGTCGGCGGCCGAGTGGATCGGCCCGGCGGGCACCCCGGCGGTCTCCAGCTCGGTCAGCACCCGGTCCCGCGGCAGTGACCGGGTCCAGGTCTCGATCGCGCCGTCCAGCTCGTCGCGCCGGGCCCAGCGACCGGCGTTCGAGGTCAGGTCCGGCGCCTCGGCGAGATCCGGGCGGCCGATCACCTGCATGAACCGGCCGTAGATCGAGTCGCTGTTCCCGGCGATGACGACGCTGCCGCCGTCGCCGCACACGTAGGCGTTGGACGGTGCGATGCCCTCCATCCGGCCGCCGACCCGGCGCCGCTCCACCCCGTAGGCGAGGTGGTCGGGCACCAGCGACTCCATCATCGAGAAGACGGCCTCGTTGAGCGCGACGTCCATCGACCGCCGGTTCAGCGGCGGCCGGTCCGCGCTCGACTCCCGCTGGTAGAGGCCCATCACGGCGGAGAAGGCGCCGTAGAGACCGGCGATGGAGTCCCCGATCGACACCCCGGTGCGCGACGGCGGCCGGTCCTCCTCCCCCACCAGCGCGCGCAGGCCACCCATCGCCTCGGCGACGGCGGCGAACCCGGGCCGGGAGGCGAGCGGGCCGGTCTGGCCGAACGCGGAGATCCGCACCAGCACGACGTCGGGATTGACGGCGTCGAGCTCGGCCGGGCCGAGGCCCCACTTCTCCAGCGTGCCCGGCCGGAAGTTCTCCAGGACGACGTCGGAGCGGGCGGCCAGGTCCAGCACGGCCTGCCGGCCGGCGTCGCTGCGCAGGTCGAGGGTGATCGAGCGCTTGCTGCGGTTCAGCGTCCGGTAGAGCATCGAGGTGTCGCCGGCGTAGAGCCGCCAGTTCCGCAGCTCGTCGCCGGTCCGCGGGCGCTCGACCTTGATCACGTCTGCACCGAAGTCGGCGAGCAGCCTGCCCGCGGTCGGCGCCGCGATGTAGTTGCCCAGCTCCAGCACGCGGACGCCGGACAGCGGCAGCCCGTCCGCGGTCACATCGGACACGGATCCTCCTCGAATCGCAGTCGACTCACATCATGAACTACGCCCCACGATGCAAGCAACCGGTCGGTGCTCCCCCGCGAGGACACCACAGGTACCCGACGTAGGCTCCGCACCCGTGAGATCCCGCTCCGGCCGCCGCCGCGCCGCCCGGGAGACCCCGCCGCTGCCGGCCCGCGACGGCCTCGCTCCGGCACGCCTGCGCACCCCGCCCGACGGGCCGTGGGCGACGATGCGCGAGCACCTCGTCGCACGGCTGCCGCAGGTGGACCCCGCCCGGATCGACGCGCGGCTGGCCGCCGGGGAGATCGTGACCTCCGCCGGGCCGCTGCGCCCGGACTCGCCGTTCGCCGGGTCGACGACGCTCTGGCTCCACCGCGAGGTGCCCGACGAGGCGCCGGTGCCGTTCCCGCTGGAGGTGCTGCACGCCGACGACGACCTGGTCGTCGTCGACAAGCCGCACTTCCTGGCGACCATCCCGCGCGGCAGCCACGTCCGGCAGACGGTGCTGGTGCGGCTGCGCCACGAGCTGGGCCTGCCCGAGCTCAGCCCGGCGCACCGGCTGGACCGGGCCACCGCGGGGGTGCTGCTGCTGGTGGTGCGGCCCGAGCTGCGCGGCGCCTACCAGACCCTGTTCGCGACCGGCCGGGTCGCCAAGACCTACGAGGCGCTCGCCCCGCACGATCCGGCGCTGGAGCTGCCGCGCACCGTGTTCTCCCGGATCGTGAAGCGGCGCGGGGTGTTCGCCGCCGTCACCGAGCCGGGCGAGCCGAACGCCGAGACCCGCGTCGAACGCGACGACCATCGCGACGGCGTCGCCCGATACCGGCTGTTCCCCCGCACCGGGCGGACCCACCAGCTGCGGGTGCACCTCGCCGGGCTGGGGGTGCCGATCCTCGGCGACGACGTGTACCCGGAGCTGCGCCCGCGCACCGACGGCGACTTCACCCGCCCGCTGCAACTGCTGTCGCGCTCACTGGAGTTCGACGACCCGATCACCGGCCGACGGCGCCGCTTCGTCAGCCGCCGCACCCTGCAGGCCTGGGACGACCCGATCGGCTGGGCCGGCAGGAGCGGCTGACCCGGCCGTGCCGACGGGGTGCCGACGGGGTGCCGGCGGGCACGGCGGCGGCAGTGGCTGGGTCGACGGCGGCGTCAGCGGGTCTGCTTCACGATGCCGCCCGCGGCGCGCTGCAGCGCCGGCACGTGCGCGGTCAGGAGGTCACGACTCCCCGGACCGTCGATATGGGCCGGCCGTGAACGTCGCATCCGGCCCCGCCCGCGCGCCCCGTTCCCGGCGTCGTACGGCATGCCGTCCTCGACGTCATCCCGCCTCGGCGAGAGCTCCGGCGAGGAGGGCGTCGAGCGTCTCCGGGGCGTCGAGCCCGACCACGTGCGCGATGTACTGGTCCGGCCGCACGAGCACCAGGCATCCGGCCTCGCGGTCGATGCCGCGCAGGTCGAACACGTCGCCCGATGCGGGGTCCGGGCAGAACACCTTCTCGTGGTCCACGAGCCCGAACCGCCCCTTGCGCGGACGCAGGACGGCGGGCAGGTCGACGGTCTCGACGTCGTGGTGGTGCTGCTGCAGGACGGCCCGGACATCGAGCACCGAGTCCGGCTCGTCGCCGGCCGGCGTGTACTTCCGGACGATCTCGCTGAGCCGCGCGCACAGCCCGTGGAGCCGGCCCCCCGTCGCGATCCCGGCCCGGTCGGCGAACACGTAGAGCCGCCACGCGCCGTCCGCGCGTGCCACGTGCCCCAGCTGCAGGGCCCGTGCGTCGGCGAGCCGGACGACCGGCGCGGAGTGGAACCGGGTCCCGACCTCGAACCCGGAGGCCAGGTGCTGGGCGGGCATCGCAGCGGTGATCACGGACGGTGCGTAGCGGACCCCCATGCCCGCGGTGTAACGGCCCTGCTCGCGGAAGAAGCGCTGGAACTTCTCCGGGTCGGCGTCCGGTGCGGCGCTGAACAGGGTGGCGAACTCGCGGTCGAAGTCGATCAGCTGCTGCGCGACGGCCTGCCGCTCCGCCGAGTAGGTGCGCAGCAGCGCAGGCCGTGCGCGGCCCCGCAGGACGGCCCCCAGCTTCCACCCGAGGTTCCAGGCGTCGGCCATCGACACGTTCATACCCTGGCCTGCCTTGGCGCTGTGGGTGTGGCAGGCGTCCCCCGCGATGAACACCCGCGGCACGGCATCCGGATCGTCGCCGGCCGCGTCGTCGAAGCGGCTGCACAACCGCTGCCCGATCTCGTAGACCGACCACCACCCGACGTCGTGCACCGTCAGCGTGTAGGGGTGCAGGATGCGGTTCGCGACCGCGGCCAGCTTCTCCGGTGTCACGCTGCGGCCCGTCAGCATCTCCCGGTCCCGCTCGTTGTCCAGCTCGATGTAGAGCCGGACGAGGTAGCCACCCTCGCGCGGGATCACCAGGATGCTCCCCTGGTCCGCGGACTGGACGGCGCACTTGAGCCTGATGTCCGGGAAGTCCGTCTCGACCAGGACGTCCATCACCCCCCAGGACGTGTCCGTCGAGTCGCCCTCCAGCGTCAGGCCGAGCGCCGACCGGGTGCTGCTGCGTGAGCCGTCGCACCCGACGACGTAGCGCGCACGCACCGTCGTGGTCTCCCCCGTCTCCACCCCGTCGACGACGTGGGCCAGGGTCGCCTCGACGGGGTGCTCGCGTGCGTCGTCCACCTCGACGGCGGTCAGGTGCAGGCCGTAGTAGGGCTCGATCCGCCGCGGCGAGCGGGCCAGGTACTCGCGCAGGTAGCTGAGCAGGCGAGCCTGGTTGACGATCATGTGTGGCATCTCGGAGAGCCCCGGCTCCACGTCGGGGATGCGGTCGGTCCGGGCGATGCGGTCCGGCTCGCCCGGGTCCGGGCGCCAGAACGCGACCTCGTTGACCTGGTAACCCTCACCGATGAGCCGGTCGGCGAGCCCGAAGGCCTCGAACATCTCCACGGTGCGGCAGGCCACGCCGTCCGCCTGCCCGACCTCGAGCGGGCCGTCCCGGCGGTCGACGACCACGGTGTCGACGTCGGTGAACGCGGCCAGCTGTGCGGCGAGCACCAGGCCCGCCGGCCCGGTGCCGACGACCAGGACGTCGGTCGTGGCCGGGATCGTCGGAGGGCGCCGGGCGGCCGCGGGATGCTCGGCGGCGACGAACGGGTCGCCCGGGCGGTAACCGTCGACGTAGAACTGGGCCATCACTGCTCCTCGGTGGACTTGCTGTGTCTCGGATACGGTGTCCGCCCTGCGGAGACGGCTCCGCGGAGTCGACGTGGACCCCGTCCGGCCGACGGGGCGCCCGGGCTCACGGGTGGACCAGGACCCGCCCGCGCACCGAGCCCTGCTCCATCGCCGCGTGCGCCGTCGCCGCGTCGGCGAGCGAGTACGTCGCGCCGACCCGGGAACGCAGGGAGCCCGACGCCAGCGCGGCATCGACACGGGCCGCCGCGTCCGCGAGATCGGCGACGGATGCGTTGCTGATCGCGAACCCGCGCAAGCTCGCGTCCCGGACGTAGAGCTGCCCGACCGGGATCGTCGGGGTGGCCCGCAACCCGGCGACCACGACGACCCGTCCGCCCAGCCGCAGCAGCGGGAGCGCGAGATCGAAGTCGTGCCGGCCGCTGTTGTCCCACCACACGTCGTATCCCTGCGGCGCGGCCGCCGCGAGCCGGCGGGGGAGGTCGTCGGCGTCGTAGGGGACGACGACATCGGCTCCCAGCCCGGTGCACCACTCCACGTCCCGCTCCGACGCGGTCGCCACCACCCGGGCGCCGGCGGCCACCGCGAGCTGGACGACCGCGCCGCCCACGGCTCCGCCCGCACCAGCCACGTAGACCGTCTCCCCGGCTGCCAGAGCGGCCTCCCGGAAGAGCCCGATCGCGGCGGTCGCCCCCGCATGCAGGACCGGCGCGGCGTCCGCCGCAGTCACCGTGCCCCGCAGGGGATAGACCCGCTCGCCGGGTGCGGACACGTACTCGGAGAACGTTCCCTGCCGCCCGGCGTATCCCATGCTGTTGCACCACACCCGATCCCCCGGCGCGAATGCCGTCACGTCCGAGCCGGTGGCGGCGACCGTGCCGACGGCGTCGCGACCGATGACGAACGGGAACGGGATGGGAGTCCGGTAGGCACCCGACCGGACGAAGAGATCCACGTGGTTGACGGCGCTGGCTTCCAGACGGATCAGCACGTCCCCCGGGCCAGGACGGGGCACCGGGATGTGCTCGATCTCGATCTGCTCCGGCCCTCCGGTCGCTCGGATGACGGCGGCCCGCATCGTGTCCGGGACCGTCATCCGGCTGCCCCCGTGCCGGGCGGCGGGCCGAGCGGAACCTCGGCCAGCGTCGTGCGGTAGCGCTGTTCCCAGGCGGTGGTGAGGGCGTCCTGGTCGGCGCCGCCCGAGGTGTACGCCGGGGACAGGATGGGCCGCGCCCGCTCCACCTTCACCAGGACCACCTCGTTCGCGGGATAACCCGGCCCGTTGAGGTCGAGCAGCCACCGGTTCAGCCATTCGTACTCCGGCGCGCCCGGTTCGGCGAAGGACACCGAACCGGTGAACCGGTAACCGCGACGACTGAACACGTCGATCACGTTGATCTCGATCCGCGGATCGCGGCGAAGATTGGCGATCGTGGCCGGAGAGCCGATGTCCATGAATGCGAGATGGTCGTCGTCATAGACGCGCAAAGAGCCCTTCGGTGACAGATTCGGGGATCCGTCGTCGCAGACGGTGGCTGCGAATGCGAGCCACGCGCGCTCGACGATGTCCCGCATGTCCTGATCGATGACGGGCATACTCTCCTCTTTCGTCTTTCGGCTGTCGTTCTTCGATGATCGGGTGCTGGGCGGGACCGGGTCAGCCCCGGCCGGCGGCACCGGACCGGTCCACCTCCGCCGGGACATGCACGGGCCGGGCACCGAGATCGACGTCCTTCGTCTCGGGACCGAGGGCGGCTCCCACGATCACGAGCAGGCCGCCCAGCGCGAGGAAGACCAGCGGGGTCAGGTCGTAGGGCATCACGGTCGCCAGACCTGCCTGGTAGAAGGCGTAGAACGAGGGGATGATCACGGCCGTGGTGTAGCCGAGTCCGTAGGCGCTGGACCGGACGCCGACATGGAACCGTTCGATGATGTAGGTGCTCACCACGGAGTAGATCGAGACGACGACCAGGACGAGCAGCACCACGACGGCGCCGACCGGCACGACACCGCTCACCTGCCCGCCGGCGATCAGCCAGAACAGGAACGGTGCGACGACGCTGATCAGCGTCCCGCTGGTCAGCAGGAAGGGCTTGCGGCCGAACCGCTGCGCGATCACCCCGGCGACGAGGTAGCCCGCGGCGAGCACCGCGTAGGCGATGACGAGGACGAGGGTCGACTCGATGGCGGTGAGCCCCGCCGCGGAACTCAGGATCCCCGGCAGCACCGCGCCGATCATGTTGAACGCGAGCCACACCCCCGACATCAGGACGAAGACCTGCAGGAAGCCGCGCAGGTTGTCCCCGCGCATCAGCTCGGCGAGCGGTGAGCGCTCCGGACGCTTGACCTTCGCGTCGCTCCAGGCGTCGGACTCGTCGACGTTGCGCGTGTACCAGACGGCCCAGCCCACGGCGAGGAGCCCACCGATGACGAACGGGATCCGCCAGCCCCACACGGCGTAGGGCGAGTCGGCCCCACCCGCCGGGATGACGAGCAGCAGGCCGAGCGTCAGCAGGGCGATGGCGCAGTAGGCCAGCGGGAATCCGGTCATGATGACCGCGCCGTTGAAGCCTCGGCGATCACGGGGACTCTGTTCCAGGGCCAGTGGCGTCGCCGCCGTGTACTGGCCTCCGAGGAACACGCCGTCGACGAACCGCAGAGCGATGAGCAGGACGACCGCGGTGATGCCGACCGAGCCGTAGCCCGGGAGCAGGGCGATCGCGAGCGTGCACAGCCCGAAGCCGTAGAGCGAGATGATCGTGGTGCGCCGGCGCCCGTGCCGGTCGGAGAGGTACCCGAAGATCAGGGCCCCGAGCGGGCGCCCCAGCAGCGTGGCGACGAAGATCGCCGCGGTCACGATCCGACTGGTCGGCTCCGGCATGTCGGCGGGGATGAAGTACGGCATCGCCGCGCTCAGCACGACCACGGGCAGATAGACGTCGAACATGTCGACGAACAGACCGACCTGGGCCCCGAGGCGGGCCTTTCGGGCTCGCCGAGGATCGCGATCCTGGGCGCGGGGGGAGGACTCGGTCATTGAGGCCACTCCGGTATTCGTGGGGGAAGAAACTCGGTCACCCGCATCGGGGCGCCGTAGGGCGGGCCACCGTTGCGACGTCCAGTACAGGCACTGCACGAAACCGCGTACAGCATTTTCCCTACACCAGAACAATATGCTGCGATCACGGCCGTCGGCCGCACCGGCGAATCGCGCCGACCCGCCCGGGATCGGCGCGACGCCGCGGATTCCGTGAGCCGCCGGCCGTCGCTATTCGACGGGTTCCGCTCGCGTGCTCCGGACGACCGTCGCCGGGTCGATGTCGGCGGCGATGGCCGCCGCGGTCGCTTTGACCTCCTGCACCCATTCGGACAGGCGGTCCTTCCGGTAGCGGGCGGTCGGCATGGCCAGCGAGATCGCCGCGGGGGTCGAGTCCGGAGGTCCGGGCACGACACAGCCGATCGCGGTCAGACCGGTCTCGGTGAGTTGGTCGTTTAGCGCGAACCCCTGGCGGCGGATGCGGCGCAGGCTGCGGAGCAGTGCCTCGACGTCGATGCCGGAGTCCGGACCGTCGTAGAGGGATCGCACCTCGCCCGGGTCCCGGGTGGCGAGCAGTGCGCGACCGCCCGAGGCCAGGTGGGCGGGCATCACCCGCCCTTCCCTGTCCCCCACCCGCAGTACCTGGTCGCACTCCTCCGTCGCGACGAACCGTGCCTGGTCCGAGGCGATGACGAGCAGGTTGCTGGTCTCCAGCGTGCGCGCGGTGAGGCGCACCAGGTGGGGCAGCGCGACCCGTCGGAGTCCGGCGAGCGATTCGGTGACGGGGTGCGCACGCAGGACCGGTCCCGAGACGTAGTGCCGGTGCTCGTCCTGCTCGGCGAAGTCGCGGTAGACGAGCATCGACAGGAGCCGGTGCGCGGTCGATCGGGCGACGCCGAGCCGTCGTGCCGCGTCGGTGACCCGGAGGGGGCCCTCCTGCTGGAGGATCATGGCCAGGCGCAGCGCATGATCCACCGACTCGATCCCGTACGTGGGCTTGTTCTTCACGAGGGAACTCCTGATCCCGAAGCCGTGCCGCTCACACCTCGCAGGCGAAGTGGAACGCGCTGATGTCGAGTCGATTGCGCAGGTAGAAGCGGTGTGCGCCGGTGTTGCCGACGCCGGAGTCGAGTTCGATCCGACAGCACCCGGCCGCGACTGCGCGCCGACGGAGCTCGTCCAGCAGGACCGGGGCGATGCCGCGCGAGCGCACGGCCGGCGATGTCACGAGGTCGTCGACGACGAGGATCCTCCCGCGGCTCGTCGCCAGGACGCGGTATCCGGCCGCTCCGACCGTCGCCCGGCCCGCCTGGGCGACGAGGTAGCGCAGACCCTGGTCGTAGCCGACCGAGAGCAGCTCGTCCAGCTGCTCGTTCGTGAATCCTGGCCGTAGGTGGCCGAGCAGGTGGAACAGGCCGCGCTCCTCGCCGCCACGGCCGAGCTGCCGCAGGACGATCCCGCCGTCGAGCCTGTCCGGGCCCGACCGGCGGTCTTCCGTCGTCATGTCGTCCACGATCGCCCGACACCGTCCACTCCCGGCTCGTTCCCCGTTCGCTCCGGTCGGCTCACCTCGAGCCGCCCGATTCTCAGCGAGAGTAGTGAGGCGTCCGCAGGCCGGACCCTGTTTTCTCCTGTGCAGAACGCTCGGGTCCTGCCGGGAGCGTGGCCCGGCGCGCCTGCGACCGGTTCGGCGATCCGCGTGTGTTCATCGCGGGCGACGCCTGCCACAGGCACAGCGCCGAGGCGGGCCGGGGGCACGGGTGTATCCATGGCGAACGCCTGGAACCCCGGGACAGTGCTCGCGACACCGCGCGCCCGGAGATCCTGCGGCCCCGCTCCACCGAGCGGGCGCCGGCCCGGCAGCCGGCCGGTCAGCCGACGTTGCGTCCGCCGTCGCCGTTGAGCCGGTGCCCGCCGCCTCCGCCGTGGCCGTTGAGGGCTGCCCCGTTCACCGGGCCGTTCGCCTGACCGTTCACCGGCGGCGGGGGCGGCGTCGGTTCCTCGGCGGCGCGGTGCCTGCCCTCCCGCAGGCCACGCTGGTAGCTGGCCAGCCGGCTCCGGACCCGGTCGGGCTGCCGCTCCCGGGACCCGCTCGGCTGGCCCCCGTTGAGGGTGTTCCGCCACGACGGCGGCACCATCGCCTGCCCGGGCTGCCGCTGCGGGAGCCCCTGGGCGGTGGTCGGGAGGTCGATCACCCGGTCGGCGCGGATCCGCGCGGCGTCGAACTCGGTGTCGCCGGGGGTGCGCCAGTTCCCCGAGGACGGCGCGGCGCCCCGCTGCCCGTCCGCTCCCACGGGAGCACCGGGCTCCCGGAACCAGGCCGAGGCGACCGCCGCGAAGATCGGCGTGTCGTCGACGTCGTCCACGGCCACCGGAACCTCCGAGTCGAACGGACCGAACAGCTCCACCGGCGGGGTCGTGCCCTCCGAGCCGGTGAGAGGTAGTGCTTGTGTGACGGGTGGGTCTTCGAGGTCGTCCCGGCCCGGCGGCCGTGCGCCGTTGCGCGGCCGGTCGCCGGCCGGTGGCGGCCCGCCCGGGCCCGGCCCGGCGGGAGACGGCCCGCCCTGCGGCACGGCCCCCTGCGGCACAGCACCCTGTGGTCCGGAGCCGTGTGGTCCGGAGCCGTGAGGTGCAGCGCCCTGCGGTCCGGAGCCGTGAGGTCCTGCGCCCTGTGGTCCTGCGCCCTGTGGTCCTGCGCCCTGCGGTGCAGCGCCCTCCGGCGCGGGGCCGTGTGGTCCAGCGCCCTGTGGCGCGGAGCCGTGCGAGGACCCGGCCGGCGGGGGCGGGACCGTTCCGAACGCGACGGCGGCGCGCGCGGCATCCGCACGGGCGGCCTCGGTCTGTGGGGCGCCCTGCGGGACCGGCGTGCCCGACCCGTCGGCCGGCCTGCGGGTCGGCCACTGTGCGCCGGAACCGTTGCGCTGGTCCGGAGCACCGAACGGGGCCGCGTCGGCGATCCCGGGGGGCCGCCCCGGGGCGCCTCGCTGCGGCAGCTCACCCGAGGGGGCGACGCGCTGCGGCAGGTCACCGCCGGACGGGCCGGACCACGACGGATCGGCGTCGGCGGCAGCACGATGCTGCGGCTCCGAGGCGGCCGGAGCCGCGGGCGGGCCGGACCGGACCGGATCGGTGCTGCCCGGATCCCCGGCGACCGGGACCGCACCGGCGGCCGGCACCGGCGGCCAGCTCGGCACCTGCTCCTCGGCCGGGGCCGGTCGCGGTTCCTGCTGCTGCGGTCGCGGCTCCTGCTGCTGCCGCGGTTCCTGCTGCGGTCGCGGTTCCTGCTGCGGCGGCGGCCAGGGCGCGTCGCCGTCCGGCACGGGCGAGTGGCGTAGCGCCGCGGTCGGCCCGGCGTCCTGCTCGCGGGCCGGCTCGGGCGGAGCCACCTGCTCCGCCTGCGGGCCGCCGCGGACCACCGACTGCGGCAGGTGCAGCACGGCGATCGGCGACACACCGGTGGTGCCCGCGGGCCCACGCACGCCGAGCCGGGCGCCGATCGTCCTGGCCAGGCGGGCGGCCACGTGCAGGCCGATCTCCTGCGGCGCGACCGGGCCGGCCGGGGTGGCGGTGTTCAGCGCACGGTCGAGCTCGTCGATCGGGGTGAGATACCGCGGTGGCTGCGCGCACTGCAGCTCGACGACCAGGCCGCCGTCCGGCCCCCAGCGGCTGTGCAGTTCGAGCCGCTCCCCCGCCGGGGTGGATCCGGCGGCGTGCGCGAGCAGCTCGGCCAGGATCTGCCCGAGCACGCTCTCGGCGGCGGCGTCCAGCACGACACTGGGCGTGGGCGGGACGACGGTGCGCGACGCGGCCTCGCTCGACGCGACGACGGTGTTGAGCGCCTGCCCGAGCGGGGTGGGCGGCGCCGCGAGCCGGGGACCGCGCGGGGTGCCGGCGAGAACGAGGATGTGGTCGCCGTCGCGGGCGCCACGGCGAGCGGCCGCGGCCAGCTCCGCCAGGTCGGCGAGCGCACCGGGGCGCAGCTCGCCACTGCGCAGCCGTTCGGTCAGGAGTTGCTGACGCTCGGACCGGGCCCGCAGCCGGTGCGCGATCGCGGCCAGCACGGCGTCGCCCCCGGCGCCCTCACCCGGACCGCCCGGTGGATCCTGCCCCGGGGCGGACCGGCTGTACGGCGGGTCGTCTCGCGCCACGCGATCGTCCTCCGAACGGCTGGTACGACGCCCGGTTCCGGGCGTCGCGCACCCGGCCCGCTTCGGAATCGGGCCGGGAACGGTCGATCACGAAGACTACTCAACGGTTGCGCCTTCGCTCGCCCCGATGCGGTGGGCGGTGCACCGCGGAGGGGCGGGCGGCGCCGGTTCGGTCACCCGCCGGCCCGCCTGCCCTGCCCCCCTCGACCGGCGGGCCTTTCGCCGCGACGGGCCGCGTTCGCACGGGTGCTCCGGAACTCGCCGTCACCGCTCCCGGCCGATCGTCACCCGTCCGGCGTCACTCGAACCGGGCCGGGTCCCCGGCGCCGATCCGGATGATCTCCGGCTCGTCGCCGGACAGGTCGACCACCGTCGTCGGCTCGGTCCCGCAGTCCCCGGAGTCGATGACCGCGTCGACCTGGTTCTCCAGCTCCTCCTTGATCTCCCAGCCCTGCGTCATCGGCTCGTCGTGCCCGGGCAGCAGCAGGGTGGACGACAGCAGCGGCTCGCCGTGGCGTTCCAGCAGCGCCTGGGTGGTCGCGTGGTCGGGGATCCGCACGCCGACGGTCTTCTTCTTCGGGTGCAGCAGCCGGCGCGGCACCTCCTTGGTGGCCGGGAGGATGAACGTGTAGCTGCCCGGGGTGGACGCCTTCACCGCCCGGAAGACCCGGTTGGAGATCTGCACGAACTGGCCCAGCTGCGCGAAGTCGGCGCAGACCAGCGTGAAGTGGTGCTTGTCGTCGAGCTTGCGGATCTGCCGGATGCGTTCGAGCCCGTCCCGGTTGCCCAGCGAGCAGCCGAGGGCGAAGCACGAGTCGGTCGGGTACGCGATGAGCCCGCCGTCACGGACCACGTCCACGATCTGGCCGATGCTGCGGGGTTGGGGGTTCTGCGGGTGGACGTCGTAGTACCTCGCCATCCGGGCAGCCTGCCACGACCGACTCCGGTTGTCGCGCACGTCACTGGTGCGGCAGGGTGCATGTGTCCCGGCGCCCCGCTGCTCGATGAGGAGAGCGATGTCCGACAACGACAAGATCAAGGTCACGATCCTGCCGACCGGCACGATGCACGCCGACCTGACCTGGCTGCTCATCGATCCCTCCCGGATGGCGACCCAGCAGCAGCCGGGCAAGCAGCGGGACTGGGTCGAGGTGCCGACACACGTCGTCTACATCGAGCATCCGAACGGGCAGAAGCTGATGTGGGACGCCGGCGTCCCACGGGACTGGGAGACCCGGTGGGCCCCCTCCGGCCTGGGCCAGTTCTTCCCGGTCGACGCCGCCACCGAGGACGACTGGCTGGACTCACGGCTCAAGCAGCTGCGGATCGAACCGAACGACATCGACTACCTGGTGCTGTCGCACCTGCACCTGGACCACGCGGCGAACGCGAAGTTCTGGGAGAAGGCCGACACGACGATCATCGTCGACGAGGCGGAGAAGGCCGGCGCGTTCTCCTTCGACGGGCACAGCAAGGGCGCACACATCAAGTCCGACTACGACACCCTGGAGCTGGACACGATCGCGGAGGACACCGAACTGCTGCCCGGTGTCACGCTGCTCCGGACACCGGGGCACACCTGGGGGACGATGAGCCTGCAGGTCGATCTCGCCGACTCCGGCACGATGATCTTCGCCTCGGACTCGCTGTACCTCAAGGAGTCCTACGGCCCGCCGCCGATCGCGGCCGGGATCGTGTACGACACGGTCGCCTGGTTCAACTCGGTCGACAAGATCCGGGCCATCCAGGAGCGGACCGACGCGACCGTGATCTTCGGGCACGACGCGAACCAGATCAGGGAGCTGCGCACCGGCCCCGGCAACTACTACACCTGAGGGGCGCCGCGATGCCCGTCTACGACTTCGCCTGCGCCTGCGGGAGCCGCTTCGAGATGATGGTCCCGTCCTGGTCGTCGCCCGCCCCGGACTGCCCGGCGTGCGGTGCGACGACGGCGCGCCGGCCGCCATCGCCCGCGATGCACGGCCGGGCCGCGCCACCGCCGTCGATGGCGTCGGCGCCGCAGTCCTGGGAGGGCGTCGGCAGCGGTGACCGGGACACGATCACGCACTGGCGACGCACCGTCGAGGCCCGCCAGGAGTTCGAGTCCCGCCATCCCGAGCACCGCGAGCAGCGCGACGCGATCGCCGCGCACGAGGGCCGGTTCGAGCGCAGGCCGCTGACCTACCGGGAGCTCGCGACCCGGGCCGCGAGCGACGGGAACGCCACCCGGGCAGCCGCCGAGGCGAGCCGGGAGCGGCGGACCGGCGGCGCGGCGGAGCCGGCATAGGGCACCGGTCCGCGCGGGCCCCGGGCACCGCACGATGCGCCCGGTAACCGTTGCCCGGCACCGGCGGAGCGGACATGATCCCACCCATGCGCGTCGTCGAATACCGCCCGGAACGGCACGAGTTCGCCTGGACGTTCGGCGGTGCAGCGCCGGCGCGACGAGTGACCCCGGGAACCTGCCTGCGGCTGTGGACCGAGGACGCGTTCTCCGGCCGGATCACCTCGACGTCGGACCGCGCCACCGAGGTGCTCGACATGACCGAGGTGAACCCGCAGACCGGGCCGTTCCACGTCGAGGGCGCCGAGCCCGGCGACACCCTGGCCATCCACCTGGTCGAGCTCACCCCGGCCCGGGACTGGGGTGCCTCCACCACGATCCCGCTGTTCGGGGCGCTGTCGGTGACCGACCGGACGGCGCTGCTGCACGAGCCGCTGCCCGAGCGCACCTGGATCTACCAGCTCGACCGCGCCGCGGGCACCGTGCTGTTCGAGGCGACCAGCGTCGACCTGCGCCTTGAGCTGCCGTGCAATCCGATGCTCGGCACCGTCGGGGTCGCCCCGGCCGGGCGCGAGGTGCGCAGCTCGCTGGTGCCCGACGTCTTCGGCGGGAACATGGACACGCCCGAGATGCGCGCCGGTGCGACCTGCTACCTGCAGGTCAACGTCGAGGGCGCGCTGTTCTCGGTCGGCGACGGGCACTACCGGCAGGGTGAGGGCGAGAGCTGCGGGACGGCCGTCGAGGGCGCGATGGACGTCGTGCTGATCGTCGAGCTGATCAAGAACGCACCGGCCCCGGCCTGGCCGCGGATCGAGACCGACAGCCACTACGTCGTGATCGGGTCGTCCCGGCCGCTGGAGGACGCCTGGCGGGCCAGCCAGGTCGGCATGATCGCCTGGCTGGGCGAGCTGTACGGCCTGGACCGGCTCGACGCCTACCAGCTGCTCACCCAGGCCGCGGAGTCCCCGCTGGCCAACGTCGTCGACACCAACTACAGCGCCGTCACCAAGATCTCCAAGGCGCTGCTCCCCGACGCCGCCGCCTACAACGGCGTGCACCGCCACCTGCGCGAGCAGGCCCGCACCCTCTAGAAGGAGCTCCCCGTGGACATGTTGCTGACCGACCGGGTCGTGCTGGTCACCGGCGGCTCGCGCGGCATCGGCCGTGCGGTCGTCGCCGCGCTGGCCGCGGAGGGCGCCCGGGTCGCGTTCTGCGCCCGCGACGCCGACGGCTGCGCGGCCGCCGAGCAGGAGCTGCGGGCCGGCTCGGCGGACGTCGCCGGTACCGCGGTGGACGTCGCCGACGGCGACGCGCTGACCGCCTGGGTGGAGGCGACCGCGCAGCGCTTCGGCCGGATCGACGCCGTCGTGGCGAACGTCAGCGCACTGGCCATCGGGCCGGGCGAGGCGAACTGGCGGTCCAGCTTCGAGATCGACCTGCTGCACACCGTGCGGCTGGTCGAGGCGGCGATGCCGCACCTGGAGCGCAGCGACGCCGCGTCGATCACCGCGGTGTCGTCGGTGTCCGGCCGGGAGATCGACTTCGCGGACGGCTCCTACGGCGTCATGAAGGCGGCGCTGGTGCACTACGTGTCCGGGCTGGCCTTCGACCTGGCCGCCAAGGGGATCCGGGCCAACGCGGTCTCCCCCGGCAACGTCTACTTCCCGGGCGGGGTGTGGGAGAACATCGAGCAGAACAACCCCGAGCTGTTCGCGCACGCGATGGGCCTGAACCCGACCGGGCGGATGGGCAGCCCGGAGGAGACCGCCTACGCGGTCGTCTCCCTGGTCAGCCCCCGGGCGAGCCGGATCAGCGGCACCAACCTGCTGGTCGACGGCGCCGTCACCCGCGGCGTCCAGCTCTGATCCCGCCGAGGGCCTCCCGGACCACCCGCTCCACCGGCGCCGACCCCGAGACCAGGTCGAACGCCGGTTCGGCGGCGGGTTCCAGCGGGGGCTGGGCGATGATCCGCGGCCCGCGCGCATCCGGCCCCATCGCCTGGGCGCGGTGCACGACGAACGGATGCACCAGGTAGACGTCGCCGGCTGCGCCGGTCGCGGCGACCTCCGGCCGGTCCGTGGTCGCCGCGACGGCATCGCCGCAGAAGGGCAACCAGTCCGCGCCGTCGTCACCGTGCGCGGCGAGCAGCCGCGCGACCTCGTGGTGCGATCCGGAGCGGAGCAGGGTCGGGGCGTCCTGCGGGCCGACGTCGGTGTAGAGGAACAGCATCAGCAGCGCCCGCCCGCGCCCGGTCACCGACAGCCGCGGCCCGCCGTCCGGTCCGGCGAAGGACGACTCGACGTGCCAGCCGTCGTCATCGGGCGGGACGGGGTGCGGGAACCGGATCGGGAAGGTCCCCATCCCGTACCGGGGCCGCCACCGGCCGGGACCGACCAGCGCGTCGTAGGCGGCGTGCAGAGCGGCGGTGTTCGCCGACGCGGTGAACCCGGGATCGGTCATCGCCTCGATCCGGACGACCGGCGCGGTCCAGGTGCCGGGGTCATCGGCGTCGCAGCCGCGGACGCGCAGCTCCGCGATGACGAGATCACGGCACCGTGCTGCGAGATCGGGACCGGCGGCGCCGGGCAGATGCACCCAGCCCTCGCGCAGGAAATGTTCGATCACGTGCGGTGATGCTGCCCCTGCGGGCCGGTGGGTGCGACCGGTTTCCGCGCGTCACCGGACCGGCCCCGGCCCGCTGTCCGGTGGCCACCCGGCCGTCACCCGGTGGCCATCCGGCGCGCGCACCGTTCGGGTGGTGGACGAGAACCCCGCCGATCCCCCAGCCGATCGCCCCGCCGACCCCCCAGCCGATCCCGCAGTCGCTCCCCCAGCCGATCGCCCCGTCGGCCCCTCGGTCGATCTCCCCGCAGAGCGTCCGGCCGGGAACCGGACCGCCGCACCCGGCGCCGGCGCACCCGACCTGCTGTCCGCGGCCGCCGCCGAGCGGTTCCGCGTCGACGACTCCGACGACGACGATCCCACCCTCGTCGGCCCGGAGGGCGATCCGGTCGACACCTGGCGGCAGGGCTATCCCTACGACGCCCGGCTCAGCCGCGACGGGTACGAGGAGCAGAAGCGGCTGCTGCAGATCGAGCTGCTGAAGCTGCAGAACTGGGTCAAGGAGACCGGGAGCCGGGTCGTCGTGCTGTTCGAGGGCCGTGACGCGGCCGGTAAGGGCGGCACCATCAAGCGGTTCACCGAGCACCTCAACCCGCGCGGCTGCCGGGTGGTCGCGCTGGAGAAGCCGACCGACCGCGAGGCCGGGCAGTGGTACTTCCAGCGGTACGTGGCGCACCTGCCGTCGGCCGGCGAGATCGTGCTGTTCGACCGGTCCTGGTACAACCGGGCCGGCGTGGAGCGGGTGATGGGCTTCACCGACGCCCGTTCCTACATGGAGTTCCTGCGGGCGACGCCCGAGCTGGAACGGATGCTGGTCCGGTCCGGGATCCACCTGGTCAAGCTGTGGTTCTCGGTGTCCCGCGACGAGCAGCGCACCCGGTTCCTGATCCGCCAGGTCGATCCCGTCCGCCAGTGGAAGCTGTCCCCGATGGACCTCGCCTCGCTGGACAAGTGGGAGGCCTACACCGAGGCGAAGGAGGCGATGTTCTTCTACACCGACACCCGCGACGCCCCCTGGACCGTGATCAAGAGCAACGACAAGAAGCGGGCCAGGCTGGAGGCGATGCGCCACGTCCTCGCGCTGTTCGACTACCCGGGCAAGGACACCGGCGTCGCCACCGGGCCGGATCCGCTGGTCGTCGGGCCGGCCGCGGAGATGTTCGAGCACGGTGAGCACCCCAGCCGGTTCCCCCCGCTGACCGACCACCACCGCTGACCCGGCGCGGCCCGGGCCACGCTGTCAGGCCGGTTCGACGACCAGCGTCATCGTCAGCGAGTGGCCGACGCCCAGGCCGGGGCCCGCCTCCCGCTCCAGCTCCAGCAGCGCGTGCGCGAGCCGGGCGGCCGCGGCGTCGTCCAGGGCGCCGGCGCGCTCCGGGTAGGGCTCCAGCGCCCGGTTCCAGCGGGTCGCGAACCGGGCGAGCCAGGCCAGGACGTCGGCCGGGGCTCCGCCGGTCGCCGGGGTGAACCGCAGGTCCGCCGGGCGCACCCGGCCCGGGTCGCGCAGGAGATCGTTCACCAGGGTCCGGAACCGCGGGACGCCGGGATGGAACGAGCCGGTGGCCGTGTGCCTGCCGACCAGCACCGACCGGTCGACGGCGGACCGCGTGACGATCCGCGCGCCGCTGCCGTCGCGGGCGGCGTCGACCACCGCGTCGAGTGCGGGCCGGGAGTAGAAGGTCATCGGCTCGGAGATCGCGTCGCCGCCACCCGCGAAGAAGCTCATCGCGTAGTCCCAGCGTTCGGTGTCCCACCGCGGCTGCCACTCCACCGAGTAGCGGCCGAGCACATCGACGACGACGGCCGCCCGGCGCCCACGGGCGGCGATCGCGGTCAGCACCGAGCGCAGCGCCACGACCAGCTCCTCGCGGGTGAGGTGCGAGTACGGGACGCCGCAGGACAGGTAGAGATCGAAGACGCCGTCCGGGAGCCGGTCCCGCACGTCACCCAGGACGAACGACGCCGACGGGGAGGTCACCGTCGCCCGCGCCGTCCGCACCATCTCCTGATCGACGTCCAGCCCGACGTAGGTCAGCCGCTCCGGCGCGACCAGCGGCGGAGCGTCGGGGCCGGCCCTGGTCAGCAGGGCGAACCCGTCCGCGGTGCCCGCACCGATGTCGAGGACCGACACCGGCCCGGCGCCCGTCCGGCCGAGCGCGGCGAGCGCCTCGCCGATCAGCCGCCGGGTCACCGGCTCCTCGGAGAGGACCTTGACCGGGTCCCGCCGGGACGGGGACAGGTAGTGGGCGCTGGCACCGCGGTAGGACGGGGCCGGGGCCTGTTCCGAACGGCTCACCATTCTTTCCTACACCGGGCGCCACCGGTTGATCACCGATGTGGCGGGCATCGCCCGATGGCTCACCGCGGGCGGCCGGGGTCGGGCCGGCCGCCCGCGGGAGGTTCAGGGGTCAGGCGAGGTCGTCGAGCTCGCCGTTCTTGATCGAGTTCAGCAGGTCGCCGATACCGGCCGCGGAGAACGCCAGGACCGTGCCGTGCGGGTCGCGGGAGTTGCGGACCGCGATCCCCTCGCCGGTGACCGCCAGCTCCACGCAGTTGCCCTGCTGGCCGCTGCGGACGCTCTTCCGCCAGTTCAGGGCGTCGATCGACGCAGGATCGTTCACGTGCATACGGTTCATGCGAACGCTCACCTCATCTGCACATGCATTTTCAGGTGCCGATGACGGTAGCAGCCACGTCGAGGCCGGAGAGCCCGTCAGCGCCCGGCGGTCGCTCCGCCGCGCCCGGCTGCAGGCCGGCCGACTCGGACGGTTCAGTGCTCGGCGAGCAGCTTCTTCAGCGCCTGCCCGGTCTCGTCCGGGCTCAGCGCGTCGACGGTCAGCCGGTCCATCGAGCGCCCGTAGCGCTCGACGTCGGCCCGCTTGTCGAGGTACGACGCGCCCGTCATCTCCTCCAGATAGACCAGGTCGGGCAGCTCGGGCTCGGCGAACCGCAGCATGGTGAAGGCGTGCTCGGCGGCGTAGCCGGACAGGCTCCAGGGCAGCAGCTGGACGACCACGTTCGGCAGTGCGGACAGGTCCAGCAGGTGCTCGATCTGCTCCCGGTACACCGCACGCCCACCCACCGGACGCCACAGCACCGCCTCGTCGAGCACCACCCAGAAGGTCGGGGCGTCCTTGCGGTGCAGCACCTTCTGCCTGCGCAGGCGGACCTCGACCCGTTTCTCCACCTCGGCCCGCCGGTCCGGCGGCAGATCGGCGTGACCGCCGCTCACCACCGCGCGGCAGTACGCCTCGGTCTGCAGCAGTCCCGGCACGAACATCAGCTCGTAGGTCAGGATCCGGGACGCCGAGGACTCCAGCCCGACGAAGCCCTCGAACCACCCGGGGACGACGTCGTTGTAGCGGGTCCACCAGCCGCTGCCCTTGCTCTCCCCCGCCATCGCGATGACCTGCTCCCGCTCGGGGCCGTCGGCGACCCCGTAGAGGGTGAGCAGGTCCAGCACGTCCCGTTGCTTGAAGCCGACCTTGCCGGCCTCCAGCCTGCTCAGCTTCGAGTCCGAGCCCCGGATCGCATACGCCGCGTCGGCGCGCCTGATCCCGGCGCGCTCGCGCAGCCGGCGCAGGTGCGAGCCGAGGACGATCCGCTGCGCCGTCGGCCCGCGATCGGCGCCGGGCGGTGTCGGACTGTTCGGGCTCGCGGCCACCGGGGCGTGCTCCTCCGGGTCTGCGCCGAGCTCCCCGGCCGGAGGACCCGGCCGGGGGTGCGGCGCGGGAGCCGGCAGGGATCCGGCAGTGGCTCTGCTCAGGTACTCGGGGCTCGGTCGTTCGGGCGGTCCACCTTACACAGCAGGGTGTTCGAATCACGGCGCAACCGTCCAGCTCAGGAGGCTCGGAGTTCCGCTACCGTGCACCGAACAGGTGATTCCGGTCACTCCGTACGCCCGCGCCGAGCGCAGTGAGGACTCCGCAGATGGTCCAGCCGACCGACGGTCGAGCTCCCGCCCACATCGACACGACGAAGGCCAGCATCGCGCGGGTCTACGACTACGCGCTCGGCGGCAAGGACAACTACGAGGTCGATCGGGCGGTGATCGAACGGATCCGGGCGGTCGCGCCGGAGGTCAACCAGTTCGCGCTCGACAACCGGGCGTTCCTGGTCCGGGCCGCCCGCTTCGTCGCCACCCGGACCGCGATCACCCAGTTCCTCGACTGCGGCTCCGGGCTGCCGACCGCGGAGAACACCCACCAGGTCGTCCAGCGGCTGCGGCCCGACGCCCGGGTGGTCTACGTCGACAACGACCCGACGGTCGTCGCACACGGCCGGGCGCTGCTGGAGGACAACGAGCTCACCCGGTTCCTCGCCGCCGACCTGCGCGATCCCGGCGGCGTCCTCGACGACCCGACGGTGCAGCAGTTCCTCGATCTCGACCGGCCGGTCGCGCTGTTCCAGGTCGGCACCCTGCACCACGTCGCCGACGAGGACGGACCGGCCCGGATCATGGCCGGCTACCTCGACCGGCTCCCGGCCGGCAGCGTCGTGGTCGTCTCGCACTTCTTCGACCCCGAGAACGACGACAGCGAGCTGGCCCGGCGCGTCGAGGACCTCCTCGTACACAGCCCGATGGGTAGCGGCTACTTCCGGACGATGGCCCGGATCCGGGAGCTGTTCGGCGGCCTGGACCTGGTCGAACCCGGCATCGTGGCCTGCCACCGATGG
This sequence comes from Pseudonocardia autotrophica, assembly GCF_003945385.1. Taxonomy (NCBI): domain Bacteria; kingdom Bacillati; phylum Actinomycetota; class Actinomycetes; order Pseudonocardiales; family Pseudonocardiaceae; genus Pseudonocardia; species Pseudonocardia autotrophica. The sequence continues at coordinate 2,715,463 of NZ_AP018920.1, read as the reverse complement.
TGGCCGGAAGGCCCGCAGCTCACACCGGAGAACGCCGTGCAGCGGTGCGTCGTCGGCGGCGTCGGCATCAAGCACCCGCCGCAGCGATGAGTCCCGGCGGCGATCGGGGTCGGTACCGGTGACACGTTCCGATCCCGCGGAGGCGCCGTGCCCACCGAGCTCGACCACATCCCGTCCGGCGAGGTCGCGCGGACGCTGCGCGACCTCGTCGGCAGCGGCCGGGCGCCCGGCCTGCTCGCCGCGATCGACCGGCCGCGCGCGGACACCGAGGTGCACGTGCTCGGCGACGACGGCGCCGGCCACCCGCTGCGCCGGGACACCGTCGTCCGGATCGCCTCGATCACCAAGCCGGTCGTCGCGGTCGCGGCACTGGGCCTGGTCGAGGACGGCGTGCTCGACCTCGACGATCCGCTCACCGGGTGGCTGCCCGAGCTGGCCGAGCCCCGGGTGCTGCGGCACGAGGCCGCCGAGCTCGACGACACCGTCCCGGCCCGGCGCGCCATCACCCTGGCCGATCTGCTGTCCTACCGCTGCGGGATCGGGATGCTGCCCCGGTTCACCGCCGATCTGCCGGTGCAGCGCGCCTACGCCGACGCCCGGCTGGGCAGCGACGGGCCGCCCGGCCGCTACCAGCCCCCACCGCCGGACGAGTGGCTGCGCCGGCTCGCCGCGATCCCGCTGATCGCCCAGCCCGGGGAGCGCTGGGCCTACCAGACCAGCGGTGACCTCCTCGGCGTGCTGCTCGCCCGGGTCTGCGGTCAGGATCTCCCGGATCTGCTGCACCAGCGGGTGTTCGCTCCGCTCGGCATGCGCGACACCGCCTTCCACGTGCCCGAGGCGAAGCTGGACCGGTTCGTCCCGCAGCTCGCCGCGGACCGGGACGGCGGGTTCACCGTGGTCGATCCGGTGCGGGGCGCGTGGGCCGCGCCGCCGCCGTTCCCGTCCGGCGCGGCCGGGCTGGTCTCCACCCTCGACGATCTGCTGGCCTTCGCCGGGGCACTGCGCGACGGCGGCAGGCCGCTGCTCGCCCCCGGCACCGTCGCCGAGCTCAGCACCGACCGGCTCACCGACGCCCAGCGCACCGACGCCGCGATGTTCCTCGACGGCGCGGGCTGGGGCCTCGGGCTCTGCGTCGAGCCCGGCGGCCGCTACGGCTGGGACGGCGGTCTGGGCACCGGCTGGCGGTCGGACCCGCGGACCGGGGTGATCAGCCTGCTGCTCACCCAGGTGAGCTGGACCGGCCCGGACGGCCCCGCGCAGCTGCACGAGTTCCGGGCCGCGGCACACGCCTGACTCCCCGCGCGCGCGAGAGCTGCGGGCCGGCACCCCGGCCCCTCCCCCGCCAGGCGACACGGGTCACCCGTTCAGTCCGCGGCGCGACGGTGGTCGACCGTCGCGCGTAGTTGCCGTCGCTCCGACACCACCAGGGCGGCAGCAGCGATCAGAGCGATCACCGCGGTCCCGGTGAGGATGCCGAAGGCCGCCTGGAATCCGGCCGGCTGAAGTCCGGCTCGGCTGACGGTGATGACGACGATCGCGCTACCGATCCCACCGCCGACCCGTTGGATGATGTTGGCTGTCGTCGTGGAGTCGCCGAGATGCGACCGGCCGCTCTTCAGCACGGCGGCCATCGCCGGCGTGCCCGCCATACCGACGCCGATTCCCCGGACGGCCTGCAGCAGCTCGACGACGACGAGATGGGTGTCCGCGGGCAGGAAGACGAAGGGCAGCGTCCCGGCGATGGTGACGATCAGCCCGATGACGGTGGTGATGCCGGCGCCCCGGCGATCGGTCAGGCGGCCGCCGACGATCAGTGCCATCGTCGCTCCCGCGCCGTAGGCGAGCAGCAGGAAACCGGTGCCGACGACGCTCATCCCCCGTAGTCGCTCGAAGTAGAGCGGCAGCAGGATGAGGCCCCCGAAAAGGCTCAGGCCGGTGAAGAACACGGTGACCTGGGCGATCGCATAGGGCGGATGCCGGAACAGCGCGAGATGGAGCAACGACGGCCGGTCGCCGGGGCGGCGCGCTCGGGACGCCTCGATCACGTAGGCCGCGAGCAGCGCCAACCCGGTCCCGCTCAGCAGGGCGGCGAGCGGAACCGACGTGCTGAACAACGAGAGCCCGAGGCTGAGCGCAGGAAGCCCGGTGGCCAGCAGGAGGAACCCGACGGCGTCGAACCGGGCCGTCGGGTCCGGAGTGTCCCTCGGCAGGATCTGTCTGGCGAGCAGCACGGCGACCAGCCCGATGGGCAGATTCATCAGGAACAGCCATCGCCACGACAGCGTGTCGACGAGGATGCCGCCGAGAGCCGGCCCGACCGCCGGAGCGAGCATGATGGGGATGCCCGCGGTGGACATGACCCGGCCCAGGTGATCGGGATCGACCGCGCGGACGATGATGTTCTGCCCGGTCGGGACGAGCAGCCCACCGGCGATGCCCTTGAGGACACGCGCGGCGATGAGCATCGGCAGGCTGGGCGCGATCGCGCACAGCACCGAGGCGATGGTGAACACGACGAGCGCGATCATCCACAGTCGTGACGGTCCGATCCGCCGCTGCAGCCAGGCGCAGGCAGGCAGCGCCGCCGCCAGCGCCAGCAGATACCCGCTCGTCACCCACTGGGTGCCCGCGAGCGACCCGCCGAGGTCGTCCGCGATCGTGGACAGTCCGACGTTGACCAGCGAGGTGTCCAGGCCGGCCATGAAACCGCCGGTGACGATCAGCGCGATCAGACTGCCGAGCCGAGCGGGTCGCGCGTTCCTGGTCGAGTCCACTGCCTCTCGCATCCGTCCGAGTCGTGCCGTCCGCCCGGCTCAGCGCGCCCCGGTCGCCACCGGGTTCGGGGGCAGCTGCCAGGCACCGCCACGGTCCTCACGGGAGAAGCGCGCAACGAGCTCGGGGATGCGCAGCGTGGTCGCCACGGCGGTTGCCGTCCGGAAGGCGATGATCGCCGCACGGCTCCTGGGCATGCCGAGCTTGAGCAGGGCGGGCTTGACGCTCGCCTGAACCTCGTCGATGAACGGACGCAGCGTGGCGTCGTAGTTCGCGAACGCGGTGGCGAGGTCGTCCGGGTGCCGGTTGAGCTCCCCGGCGAGCACGTAGGCGCCGACGAGACCGGCCGACACCCCCATACCGCTGTAGGGCGACGCGCAGTGCGCGGCATCCCCGGCGAGGACGACGCGGCCCTTCGACCAGGTGCCGGTGCGTACCTGGACGACCTCCTGGGAGTAGAAGAACGGAGCGTCCCGCATGCCGTCGATGAAGCGGTCGACCTGCCATCCGGCATCGCGGAACCGGTCGGCCCAGAACCGCTGCTGGTCCTCGATCGGGCTGCGATGGATCGCCGAGGCCTCCGCGGACTCCTCGCGGAGCACGAAGTAGACCTGGGTCTGTTCGGGATTGTGGCTGCGCCGCATGATCTGGCGGCCACCCGGGACCATGTAGGTGTCGCGGATGTTGCGGTCCGACGCGATACGCGGGATGAACCAGTACGCCATGTGGATCCCGACCTGCCGGTACGGCTCGGCCGCGCCGTCGGGAAGGACCGCACGACGGACCCGGGAGCCCTGACCGTCCGCACCGATGAGGACGTCGTACTCGCCGGTCGTACCGTCCGAGAAGTGGGCGGTGACCTTCTCGTCGTCCTGTTCGACCCGGTCCACGCCGATCCCGAACACGTACTCGGCGTCATCCTTCGCCAGGTCGTGGAGGATGCGGACCAGGTCGCCACGCATGATCTCGTACTCCGAGGTCAGCGTCTGACGCCCCTGACCGGAGGTGTTCGCCATGATCGTCGCCCGCGGCGTGCCACGGGAGTTCACGAACGCCACACCCGGCTCGTCGACGAGTTCGGTACGGACCGCCTCGAGCAGCCCCATGCTCGCGATCGCGTCGATCCCCTGCCCGCGCAGGTCGACCTGAGCGCCGGTGGCACGGAGCGCGGGGAACCGCTCCACGACCGTCACCCGGTGTCCGCCCTCCCCCAGCCAGTACGCGAGCGCCTGCCCCGCGATTCCGCCGCCACAGATCAGGATCCGCAGCGACGGCGTCCCGGAGTTCGTGTTCATAGCCATGCCCATCACTCGGTTTCTATCACTGAAAGGTTACGTTTCCAGTCTCGGACTATCACCGATAGACTGTCAAGTGTGGCGAAGCTGAACCGGGATGCGGTGATCACCGAGGCACTCGACCTGCTCGACGAGGTGGGGCTGGACAAGATCAGCACCCGCGGGCTCGCACGACGGCTCGGAGTGGAGCAGCCCTCGCTCTACTACCACTTCGCCAAGAAGGAGGACCTCCTCAGTGCGATGGCCGAGGCCGCGATGGCGCCGCACGCGACCGCGCCGCTGCCGACGTCCACCGACGACTGGTACGACTGGTTCCTCGAGAACCACCGCAGCTTCCGCCGCACGCTCCTGATCCGCCGCGACGGTGCACGCCTGCACGCGGGTATCCGGCCGAGCGCCGCCGACCGGGAACGCATCGGCCACAAGATGGCGTTCCTCATCGGCTCCGGCTTCAGCGAGCACCACGCGCAGCTGGCGATGCTCGCCGCGAGCCGGTTCACCGTCGGCTCCGTGCTGGAGGAGCAGGCCGAGGCCGACTCTCCCGGACAGCCCGCGGGCTCCGAGGGCCCCCGGATCGACCACGAGCTCGCCTACGAGGCGGGGCTCGCGCTCATCGCCGACGGGTTCGCGGCGCACCGCACCACGTCGACCCGGAGCGACGGGGGTGCTCGCCTCGGGGAGGCCCCGCGGTGAGGTGATCGTCGGATCGAGCCACCGGGCCGGACTCCTCACCACGCCGTGACCTCTGTGCCGGCGGGCGCAGGGCAGCCCCGCAGCGGCCTCGAACCTGCACGCGTGTAGGCGGTCTCGAAGTCGGCCAACGTCGCGTCGAGCGCGTGCCCGCCGACGATCTGCAGACTCTGCAGGCCGGCGCTGGCCCTTTCGTCCGGGCGCGCCAGCAGCCGGTCCAGGTGCCCGGCCAGCACGGCGGGAGCGCCGGGCGGGTAGCGGTAGCCGTTGCGGCCGTGCTGGACCAGATGTGGCAGAGCGCCCGCGTCCGCTGCGACCACGGGACGCCCCGTGGCCATCGCCTCCAGGGTCACCAAGCTCTGCAGCTCGGCGGTTCCCGGGTTCACGAACACGTCCATCGCCGCGTAGGCGTCCGGGATCTCCGAATCGGGCAGCCGGCCGGTCATGACCACCGAGTGCTCGAGTCCGAGGCCCCGGACCAGTGCGGTGAGCTGCGGGCGCCGGTCCCCGTCCCCGACGATCACCAGCTGGGCGTCGGTCGTCCGGCGCAGTGCCGCGACGGCGGCGAGCAGCTCGTCGAGGTGCTTCTCCGGATCCAACCGGCCCAGGTAGCCGACGGTGGGGCGGTCGTCGAGACCGTGCCGGCGACGGAACGCCGCTCCGTCGCGGTCCGGGTGGAACCGGGTCAGGTCGAGCCCGTTGGAGATCGTCACGACCGGTCCGGGGACCCCGTGCCGCTCCATCAGCCGGGCGGCGTAGGAGGTCGGCGCGGTGACGATGTCGGCCCGGCCGAGCACGTCGACCGCGGTCCGCCAGAACCACCGCCGGGCCCGCTCCAGCCCGCCGGACCCCAGCGGCAGGTACGGAACCAGGTTGTCCGGGAGTACGTGGGTGGTGGCCACGACCGGGGTTCCCACCGCCTTCGCCGCGACGATCAGGGCCCGGCCGAGCAGCAGGTGGCTCTGCACGTGGACGACGTCGGGGCGCACCTGCCGCAGCAGGGACCGGGCACGGTGCACCAGCCCGGGCCGCACGCTGATCCGGAAGTCGGTCGGGCGAGGCACCGGGAGGGAGGCGAACCGGTGTTCGACGATGCCCGTGCCCGGCACGACGGTGCACGAGCCGCGCAGTGTGCGGGAGGGGCAGGCGACGTGCACCTCGTGGCCCCGTCCACCGAGTCCGGCCGCGAGCCGGCCGGCGAAGTAGGACGCACCGTTGACGTCGGGGGCGTAGGTGTCGGCGCCGATCAGGATGCGCATCGGACGGAGGCTCCTCGTCGGGTCATGATCCGGGTGGCTACGGCGCCGGCGGATGCCATCAGCCGCTCCCCAGCGGGGCGATGAGCTCGATGTGGACCGACAGCGCGCACACGATGCCCACGACGCCGAGGACCAGCGCGTCGGCGGCGCCCGGTCGGGACGGCCGCGCCGCGAGCCGGCCGGACCCGCCGCGGGCGGTGATGGCATCGCCCATCTCGTCGGCCCGGCGCAACGCGACCGTCATCGCGGTGGCGATGAGATCGACCTGGTCGGCCGCCCAGCGCCGGTACCGCCGACGCCGGGTCGCCGCAGGGGGCCGGGGTCGCAGGCGGCGGGCGGCGAACAGGACGCGCAGCTCGTCGAGCAGCATCGGGAGGGCCCGCAGGGTCAGCGCGAGGGTGACGGCCCAGTCGTCGACCGGCAGCCGGAGGACCTTCAGCGGCCGACCGAGTCGGGCGAGCGCGGGTGCGACGTCGGCCGGGTCGGTGGTCCACGCCACCAGCACGCTCAGGACCAGCAGCACCAGGATGAACGACATCAGGCGCAGGAAGTCGAGCAGCCCACCGAACCCGAGACGAACCACCCCGAGATCGACCCAGGGGGCACCCCCGGCCAGTGCGACCGTCGCGCCGGACAGTGCCAGGAGCAGCCACAGCCAGCGGGGCACCGTGGGCATCGCCGTGCGCGGGACCCGGGCGGCCCGCAGGCCGACGAACAGGAACACGGCCACCAGCCCGATCGGCACCCAGCCGGGGAACAATGCCAGCAGCAGCCCCATCGCAGCGATGACGATCAGTTTCGTCCCGGCCCACAGCTCGTGCACCGGAGAACCGCCGGGAAGCGGGCGCAGTACCACCGGACGGCGCGGCCCGGCGGGGGCGCTCATGACCCGCTCCCGATGGACGGCGCGGTGACCGGCTCCCAGCCGCCGTCGCTCAGGTGCACGGTGCGTGGGCAGAGTTCCTCGAGCCCGGCGAAGTCGTGCGAGATGACGACCACGGTGAGACCGGTCTCCCGGCGCAGGTCGGTGAGCAGGGTGAGCAGCCCGGCCCGGCCGGCCGCGTCGACCCCTGCCAGCGGCTCGTCCAGGACGATCGCCTGCGGCTCGCCGGCCAGCAGCCCGGCGAGGACCACCCGGCGCATCTGGCCGCCGCTGAGCCGGTCGGCCGGACATGAGCCGAGCGCCGGATCGAGGCCGACCGATTCCAGTGCCCGGCTCACCCGGGCGTGATCGCGGTGGTCGAATCCGGCGGCCGCTGCGATGTCGAGGTCGACCCGGCCGCGGGTCAGCTGCAGCCGGGCGGTCTGGAACGACAGCGCCACCGATCCGACCTGCTCGGCCACCGGCCTTCCGGCGAACAGGCACCGGCCCGAGGTCGGCGCCAGCAGCCCGGTCATGATCCAGGCCAGGGTGGACTTCCCGGACCCGTTGCCGCCGTGGATCAGCAGCCCGTCGCCCCGGCCCACCTCCAGGTCGATCCCACGCAGCGCGGTCGACGCCCACGGCGTCCCGCTGCTGTACTCGTGGCCGACCCCGTCGAGCTGTAGCAGCGGAGTGCCGACCGAGCCCGGCAGCGACGACCACGGCGCTGCCGCTGCCGACGATGCCGACGGAGCCGGAGCGGTCGAGACCATGGAGGTTCCGGCCTCGTCGCGGGCCTCGTGGTGGATGCCGGCCAGTGCGAGAGTGCGGTCCGCGGAGCGGGCTTCGTCGTCGTAGTGGGTGATGTTGGCCAGCGCCATCTCGTGGTCGCGGGCCAGGCCGGTGAGCATTCCGGTGAGCGCGACGCGGCCCTGCGGGTCGACCATGCTGGTGATCTCGTCGGCGATCAGCAGGCCCGGCTCGCGGGCCAGCGCCGCGGCGATCGCGAGCCGTTGCAGCTCACCACCGGACAGGCTGCCGGTGCCTCGATCGCCCATCCCGGCGAGGCCCACCTTCCCGAGCAGCCCTTCCACGTCGACGATCCGGTCGTCGGGCAGGCCCCAGACCACGTCGTCGGCCACCCGGGTGCCGAGCACCTGGCTCTCCGGGTGCTGCATGACGACCGCGGTGCCGCCGCGGCGGCCGAGCCCGACGGCTCCGGGCCGCGTCACCGCTCCGGACGTCGGCGCCCGGCCGCAGAGCAACAGCAGCAGCGTGGTCTTGCCCGATCCGTTGGTGCCGGTGACCGCAAGGTGCTCGCCGGCGGCGATCGTGGTGTTCACCGGGTGGAGAGCGTCCCGATCGGCACCGGGGTAGCGGAACCGGGCGTCCCGCAGCACGACGGGTACCGGGCCGGACGGCCGGTCGTCGGGATCGCCGTCGAGCTTGTGGCCGTCGGGCAGCCCGGCGATCCGATCGAGTACCTGCGCCAGCGCCCACCAGCCGATCATCGTCGAACCGGTGACCGCCACGGCCGCCGTGCTCAACGCCCACACAGGCCAGTTCGCCAGCCCCGACGCGACGACGTCGCGTATCCACTGCCCGGCCACCGCGCCGCCGGGCACGGAGCCGACGGCCAGTGCCATCCCGTCGGCGTAGGCGGCGATCGAGGCGAACAGCAGTTCGCGCAACCGGGCCAGCGCGGCCATCGCGGCGACCGCACACGCCCCGAACACCAGGCTCGCGGCCAGCGCGCTGACCAGCGCGGCCGGAGTGCCCCCGCCGAGTCGCCGGACCCATCCGATCAGAGCACCGATGTAGGCGGCTACGACGATCACGCTCAGCCCGGCGCTGCCGGTGACGAGGAAGGCGACGACCGCGCAGGCGACCATCGCCGCACCCACGACCCGGAACCGGTGCCGGTGGACCAGCAGCGCCAACGGCACCGCGGCCAGCACGGTCAACGCGGCCGCGAACGGCACCACGGCCACGGTGACCGCGATGCCGGTGCACAGGGCGGCCGCCATCGCCGCCTGCGCGAGTTCGACCGGGTGCAGGGGTCCTGAGTGTCGCCGCCGCGCCCCGGGTGTGGGGGGTGAAGCGGTCATGGATGTCATGGGCAGTGCCGTCACGGTGGTCCGATCGATCGGGGTCACGGATCCGATGTGGACCGGCGCACGGTCGTCCGCTCCGCAGGAACGACGAGGTGGGCCCGGGAACGACTCGGTGCTGGTCGAGACGTGCCGGTGGCGGACATCGGACTCCCTGAAGCGGGTCGGTCAGTTGTCGTCCACCGTGCCGACCGCGGGTGAGGTCCCGACGTGACCCCGTTCGGAATCGGGTAAGAGTCGATCCGGCGCCACCCCGAATCCGACGACGGCGCCGCCGCCGGGACGCGGCCGGGCGAACGCGTGACCGTCGTGCGCGGCGGCGACGTCGTGCACGATGGACAGACCGAGCCCCGATCCGGGCAGAGCGCGCGCCGCGTCGGACCGGTAGAACCGGTCGAACACCCGTGCGGCATCGCACTCGTCGATGCCCGGGCCCCGGTCGGAGACCACGACGGAGCCCAGCTCGACGTGCACCTCGATCGGGCCGGCGTCGTCCGGGGCGAACTTGGCGGCGTTCTCCACCAGGTTCCCCACCGCGCGTTCGAGACCGTGCGGCTGCCCGAGTACCACCGATCCGTCACTGTCGACCACGATCCGGCGCGGTGCGCGCCGCCGGACCCGGTCGACGACCCGATCGACGACATCGGCCAATGCCACCGCCTCCTCCTGCTCGTCGCTGCGCCGGGCGAGCGCCAGCTCGACGAGCTCCTCGACGAGATTGCTCAGCTCACGGGTCTCGCTCTGCAGGTCGTCGATGAGTCGTTCGCGGGCCTCGGGAGTCACCTCGGCAACCCGCCGCAGCACACTCGCGTTGGTACGCAGGCTGGTCAACGGGGTGCGGAGCTCGTGGGCAGCGTCCTGGACCAGGCGGTCCTGGGCGTCACGGGCGTTGGCGATCCGGGCGAGCATCGCGGTGAAGGACGCCGCCAGCCGCCCCACCTCGTCCCGGCCGGGCGGTCCGTTGCCGGCCCCGTGAATCTCGACCGCCTCGACCCGGCCGTCCGCGCTGATGTCCTCGGCGACGGCGGTCAGCCGCACCAGCGGGTGGGTGATCCGGCGGGCGATCACCCATCCGACCGCGGCGGCGACCAGGAGCACCGCCCCGCTGATCAACCCGATGGCGACCGCCATCTCGACCAGCACCCGGTCGGGCCGGGTCACGTCCACCGCGACCTGCAGCGCTCCGCGTCCGTCGCCCAGGGCCGTGGTCAGCACCCTGAGATCGGTGTCACCGAGCTCGACCTCGGACATGGCGCTCTCCCCGGTGACGGCGGAGGCGGCCAGGGTTCGGGCCGTGGCTCCGACCGGGAGGAGCGCATCGAATCCGCCGAGGCGGGTCATCGTCCCGTCCGGCGCGACGGCCTGGGCGACCAGCCGCTGGTTCTCCCCTCGCCGGCCGGCATCCAGCGGGACCCAGCGGACTCCGGCGCCGTCGCGGTCGGCCAGCGAGCCGGTCGGGGCCGGGGCGAGGACCTCGGTCCGCCCGTCGGCCAGCGACACGGTCGCGGCCTGCAGCGCCTGATCGAGTTCACCGTCGAGCCGGTCGGCCACCACCCAGAAGCTGAGCAGCCCGACCAGCGCGGCAACGATCGTCGCCACCAGCGCGAACGCCAGCGACAGCCGGGTGCGCAGACTCATGACGGGCGGGCCGAATAACCGACGCCCCGGACGGTGTGGATCAGGGCCGGCGCTCCCGCCGCCGCGAGCTTGCGACGCAGGTAGCCGATGTACACCGCGAGATTCTTGGAGTCGACGCCGAAGTCGAAGCCCCAGATGCGTTCGTAGACGGTGGCGTGTTCCACCACGATTCCCGCATTGCGGACCAGCAGCTCCAGCAGGCTGAACTCGGTCTTGGACAGCGACAGCTCACGATCCGCCCACCAGGCCCGCCGTGCGCCGGTGTCGACGCACAGGGCCTGTAGATGCAGCAGCGCGGGATCGTCGCCGTCGGGTCCGGCGGGCACCAGTGCGGCCCGGCGCAGCAGCGCACGCAGGCGGGCGAGCAGCTCGTCCAGCTCGAACGGTTTGGGCAGGTAGTCGTCCGCCCCGGCATCCAGCCCGGCGACGCGGTCGGAGGTCTCCACCCGGGCGGTGAGCATCAGCACCGGGGTGTGGTCGTTCTCCGCGCGCAGCACCTGGCACACGGCCAGTCCGTCGATCCTCGGCATCATCACGTCGAGTACCAGCGCGTCGAAGGTCCCGCGGTGGACCAGGGCGAGCGCGCCCACCCCGTCCTCGACGACCGTCGCCTGGTAGCCCTCCAGCTCCAGCGCACGAGCCAGGGACTCCCGGATCGCCCGATCGTCGTCGGCGATCAGTACCTGGGCAGCCATGGCACCATCGTGCCCGGTCAGGTCGGGGCCGCGCTCCGGCGCCTCCGAAGGCGAGGGGACCGGCCAGGAGCGGCCGGCGGTACTCGCGAATGCCGTCGCCTGCGTTGCTTCCGACACCTCGGATGCACCTTCTTCCGCGTGATACCGGCCGATCGGGGCGCCGTCGGGGAAGCGTGCCGGTACACGGTAAAAGGCCGACAAGAAGTCGGTGTGAAAGCCGATGCAGGCACCGCGGCGACCGGGTGCTGCGTGAACACCCGCGGGTCACCGATGTCCGTTAGCGGACGCCGGACGGGTCGCCGGGGATCCTGCGCGCGGAGCTGACGGTGCCCTGCGGCGGCAGGCACTCGCCGCCGCCGCCCGGTTCGCACCCCTTCGCCGCACATCGCACCCGCTGCGGCGGGTGCGAACGACGGCGAAGGGGTGTGAACTCAGCGGGTCACGTCGGGTCCCGCCGGCGCCGCCAGATCGGCACGGTCGGGCAGCGCCTCCCAGTCGCCGGGGACGGTGCACATCAGCGCGCCCGCGGTGACCGCGGTACGCAGCCGCTCCGCCGGGGCGCGCCCGGCGAGCCGCTCGGCCAGGTGGGCGCCGACGAACGCGTCGCCGGCGCCGACCGGGTCGACCACCTCGACCGGCACCGCGGGCTCGAACAGCACGGTCCAGCCATCGGTCCGGTCATCGGCCCGGCCATCGGGGGGGTCTCCGCCCGCCGACCCGGCACCCTCCGGCGGCGTCCCCGCGTCCCGGAACAGCGCGAGCGCCCCCTGCGCGCCCAGCTTGATCACCACCTCGGACGGGCCGAGCGCGGCCAGCTCGCGGGCGAGGGTCTCCGGGTCGGCCTCGGTCGTCCCGAGCACCAGGCGGGCCTCGTCGTCACCGGCGTACAGCACGTCCGCCGATGCGGCGAGGGTCCGCAGGGCGGGCCCCGCCTCGGCGTCGGACCACAGCGCGGAGCGGTGGTTGACGTCGACCGAGACCGTCGTCCCGGCCTCCCTGGCCACCGCGACGGCGTGTGCCGCGGCCGCCCCGGGGCCCGGTCCGAGCGCCGGGGAGATGCCGGTGACGTGCAGCAGCTCGGCGCCGGCGATCAGCTCGTCGTCGACATCGGACGGGACGAGCCGGGACCCGGCGGCGTGCGACCGGTAGTACCAGACCTTGATCCGGCCGCCGGGCAGGCGTTCCTTGAGCATCAGTCCGGTCGGGGCGTCCGGGTCGCGGACGGCGTGCACCGCGATCCGCTCCGCGGTCAGCTCGCGGACCACCCGGTCGCCGATCGCATCGGCACCGAGCCGGCCGGCCCACGCGGTCGGCACGCCGAGCCGGGACAGCGCGATCGCGACGTTGCTCTCCGCTCCGCCGATGCCCAGTGCCATCTCGCCGACGTGCGCGAGCCGGCCGACCGAGGTCGCGGCGAGCAGGCCCATGGTCTCGCCCAGGCAGACGGCCCGTGGTGTCCCGCTCATCAGGCGCTCACCTCGTCCCGGGGCCGGGCGCCCGCGTCGTGCGGGACCGTGAGGTCACGGTCCAGGGTCTCCGGCGCCATCCAGGCGGCGATCAGGCTGACCAGCGCGATCAGCGACATGTAGATCGCCACCGGGATCCAGGACCCGGTGAACGCGCTGAGCAGGGCGGCACAGATCAGCGGTGCGACACCACCGCCGAGCGCGGAGGAGAACTCCCGGCCCAGGGTGACGCCCGCGTAGCGGTAGCGACTGCCGAACAGCTCCGGGAAGTAGCTCATCTGGACCCCGACGCCGCCGTTCACGGCGAGCACGAAACCGATCACGATGGTCACCACGATGGCGATCGGGTCGCCGGTGTTCAGCGCGACGAACGCGGGCCACGGCAACAGCACGATCCCGGCCATGATCCCGACGTAGACGGGCCGTCGTCCGACCCGGTCCGACAGCGACCCGAAGCCGAACGCCGCGATCCCGCCGCAGATCGCCCCGATCAGCAGCACCGGTGGCACGAACGACGAGTCGACCCCGACCTGCATCACCAGGTAGGAGGCGATGAACACCTGGAAGGTGTAGGACTGCGCGCTGGTGCCGACGTTCATGAACAGCACCAGCAGCATCGGACGCCGACCGTGCCGGAACACCTCACCGGCCGGCTTGGCCGGTGCGACGTGGTTGTCCTTCAGCTCGGCGAACACCGGGCTCTCGTCGAGCTTGCGCCGGATCACCATGGCGACGATCGTGACGATCAGGCTGGACAGGAACACCAGCCGCCAGCCCCAGCTCATCAGCTGCTCCTCGGGCAGCTGCTGGACCGCGATCCAGACGACGGCGCCGAGTGCGGTGCCCAGCGCCGCGCCCACCATGACGAGCGAGGCGTACCGGCCACGGCGGCCCCGCCCGACCGTCTCGGTGAGCAGGGTCGCGGCCCCGGCCTGTTCGGCTCCGGCGCCGAAGCCCTGGAAGAACCGGCAGAGCACCAGGAGCACCGGTGCGAGCACGCCGATCGTCTCGTAGGTCGGCAGCAGACCGATCAGCAGCGTCGAGCCGCCCATCAGCAGCAATGTCGCGACCAGGATCCACTTACGGCCGAACCGGTCGCCGTAGCGGGAGAAGAACAGGCCGCCCAGCGGCCGGGCGAGGAATCCGACCGCGTAGGCCGAGAAGCTCGCCAGGATGCCGGCGGCCGGCGACACGTTCGGGAAGAACAGCGACGAGAACACCAGCGCCGACGCGGTGCCGTAGATGACGAAGTCGTACTGCTCGAGCGTGGTGCCGACCAGACCGGCCCAGGCCGCCTTGCGGGTCGCCTTCGGGTCGGCCGGCCGATCCGGATCCAGTGTGGACGGATTGGGAGGAGTTCCGCTGGTGTCCATGCGTCCTCGAATGGAGTAGGGGCCCCGTGCGGGGCGGGACGGCGTCAGTCGCCCGGGCGGACGACGACCTTGAGGTGGTGCGGGTCGGCACCCGGCGCGCGCAGCGCCTCGGGTGCGTCGGAGAGGGCGAACCGGCCGGTCAGTACCCCGGCGAGGTCCACCCGTCCGGACGCGGCGAGCCCGATCGCGGGCCCGAACGCGTGCGCGGACCGGAACGAGGCGTTCAGGTCGATCTCCCAGCGCTGCATCAGCGCCAGCGGCAGCCCGTCGACGGCCGGCGGTGCCTGCCCGACGACGGTCGCCCGCCCGGCGGGGCCGAGCGCGTGCATGCCCTGCCAGAGCGCGGCCGGTACCGCCGAGCACTCCAGCAGCCGGTCGAAGGCGGCGTCCGGGAGGTCGTCGCGGGCGGTGTTGACGGTGCCCGTCGCGCCGAGCCCGGCGGCCCGGTCGAGCCGGGCGTCGTGCACGTCGGTGACGACGACCTGCTCGGCGCCCGCGGCCCGGGCGACCTGGGCGACCAGCACCCCGATCGGTCCGGCACCGGTGACCAGCACCCGGTGCCCGGTGCCGACACCGGCCCGGCGGACCGCGTGCACGGCCACCGCCAGCGGCTCGACGAGTGCGCCGAGCTCGGTCGGCAGTGTGTCCGGCAGCGGGTGTGCGGCGCGTGCCGGGACGGCCCGGTAGCCGGACATGGCGCCGTCGGTGGGCGGCGAGCCGAGGCAGGTCCCGGACGGGCACAGGTGGTAGGCACCGGACCGGCAGGTCGGGCAGTGCCCGCAGCCGACCGCGGGCTCCACCGCGACCCGGGTGCCGACGGCCGGGCCGTCCACACCGGAGCCCAGTGCGGCGACCACACCGGCCGGTTCGTGCCCGAGCACCATCGGGCCGCGCAGCACGTTGCGTCCGTTGCGGCCGTCGGTGAAGTAGTGCACGTCGGATCCGCAGACGCCGACCGCCTCGACCGCGACGAGCACCTCGCCCGGTCCGGGGCCGGTCACCGGCACCTCCTCGACCCGCAGGTCGAGCGCGCCGTGCAGGACCGCGGCACGGGTGTGCCCAGGAATCGATTCGGTGTTCACGGCGCCCTCCGCTCTCCGGCGGCCTCGGCGACCGCCGCGTCGACACCGTGCCGGACGAGCACGTCGAGCAGCTCGGCCGTGCGGTCCGCGAAGCCCGCGCCGGGCTCACCGCCGAGCAGTTCCAGCCCGGCGCGCACGTGTGCGGCGATCGGGCCGGCCGCGGTCGCGGCGAGCTGCTCGCGGGCCGGTTCCGCCATCGCGGCGGCGTGCGGGCCGGGATCGAACCCGGCCGGTGGTGCGACGCAGGCGAGCCAGCCGGCGACGGTCAGCGCGAGGTGCTGGGGCAGCACCCCGGACGCCAGGTGCTCGGCGGCCGGGCCGGGGATCCGCTGGGCGAGCTTGAGCGACCCGTCCGAGCCGACCTGCCGGGTGCGGTGCCCGAGCGCGGCGTTCGACCAGCGAGTGAACAGCTGCCCGGCGTAGTCGTCCACGTCGACCCCTTCGGGCACCCGGACGGTGGGCCGGTAGTCGTCGTGCAGCACCCGTCCGGCCGCGGCCCGGATCGACGACCGGGCGACCGAGCGGGCGATCAGGTCCTCCCCGGCGAGCGCGCCGAGGTAGGCGATCAGCGAGTGGGTGCCGTTGAGCAGGCGCAGCTTGAGCAGCTCGTAGCCGGCGACGTCGTCGGTGAACACCGCGCCGGGGATACCGTCGGTGAACACCGCGCCGTGAATGCCCTCGCCCGGTGCTTCCCAGGCGGGGCGGCCGGCCGCGAACGCGTCCTGCAGCACCCACATGCTGAACGGTTCGGCGGGCACCGGGACGGCGTCTGCGGTACCGGTGAGCCGCGCCGCGGCGGCCCGGGTGGCATCGGTGGTGGCCGGGACGATCCGGTCGACCATCGAGTTCGGGAACGTGACCGTGTCGAGGTAGCCGAGCAGCTCGTCGCGCTCCCCGGCGGGCAGCGCGGCCGCGAACCCGCGCACCAGGCGCTGCGTCACCTCGCCGTTGGCGAGCAGGTTGTCGCAGCTCAGCACCGTGACCGGGGCGCCGTGCCCGCGGGCCCGACGCTGCAGGCCGCGGGCCAGCAGGCCGATCGCGGTGCTGCACGTACCGGCCAGGTCCGCGCGGACACCGGGATCGTCGAGATCGATGCCACCGGTGCGCGGATCGATCGTGTATCCGCCCTCGGTGACGGTCAGCGACACGATCCGGGTGTCCGGTGCGGCGAGTGCGGTCAGCACCGGCTCCGGATCGCGGGCCGCCACCAGTGCGCCGGTGTGCACCGCGGGCACGCTCGCCCGCTCACCGTCCGGTGAGATCTCGACGACGGCGTACCGCAGGTCCTGGGCGACCAGCGCGTCGGCGACCGCGGTGCTGCGCGGTGCGATCCCGAGCACGCCCCACGGGCCTGGTTCGGCGGCGAGCGCGGCCGCGGTGTGCACGGCCTGGTGTGCGCGGTGGAAGTTGGACAGCCCGATGTGGACGATCCCGGTCGAGAGATCCGTCGAGGGAGCCATGGGTCACCAGTCCGTCATCGATCCGTCACGGCGGCGCGCGACGGGCAGCAGGGCGGGTTCGTAGCCGGAGCGGGCGGCGAGCGCCTCGTCGACGTCGACACCGAGGCCGGGTGCGTCACCGGGATGCAGGTGACCCCCGGTGCAGCTCCAGTCGTGCCGGAACACCTCGTGCACCTGCTCGGGGTAGCCCATGTATTCCTGGATCCCGTGGTTCGGCGTGGCCAGCGCGACGTGCAGGCTCGCCGCCATCGCGATCGGCGAGACGTCCGACGGGCCGTGCGGGCTCACCTTCACCTGCCACACGTCGGCCAGCGCGGCCAGTCTGCGCAGCGCGCTGATCCCGCCGGAGTGGGTGACCGCGGCGCGCGCGTGGTCGATCAGCTGCTCGGTGATCAGCTGCTGGAACTCCCAGAGGGTGGAGAACACCTCGCCGATCGCCAGCGGGACGGTGGTGTGTGCCCGGACCCGGCGCAGCACGTCCGGGTTCTCGGCCGGGGTGACGTCCTCCAGCCAGTACAGATCGGCCGGTTCGACGGCCTTCCCCAGCCGGGCGGCCTCGATCGGGGTGAGCCGGTGGTGCGCGTCGTGCAGCAGCGCGAGCTCCGGCCCGGTGTGCGCCCGGACCTCGGCCAGCACCCCGGGGACGTGCCGCAGGTAGGCCGCGGTGTCCCAGACCTCCTCGGCGGGCACGGTGCCCCGGGTGGCCGGCTCGTAGCCCGGCCCGCGGCCGACGCCGTACACCGAGTCCAGCCCGGGCACCCCGCTCTGCACCCGGACCGCGGTGAAGCCGCGCTCGCGGACCGCGTCGACGGCGTCGCACAGCTGCCCGGCCTCCCAGCCGGTGGCGTGCGTGTAGGCCCGCACCCGGTCCCGGACGGCACCGCCGAGCAGCTGATAGACGGGCAGTCCGGCGGCCTTGCCCTTGATGTCCCAGAGCGCGAGGTCGACCGCGCCGACCGCGGTCATCGTGACCGGGCCGCGCCGCCAGTAGGCACCGCGGTAGAGGTACTGCCAGGTGTCCTCGATCCGCGCCGGGTCGCGCCCGATCAGCTGCGGGCACAGGTGCTCGCGCAGGTACGCGGCGACGGCCAGCTCGCGGCCGTTGAGGGTGGCGTCGCCCCAGCCGGTCAGACCGTCCGCGGTGCTGATCTTCAGGGTGACGTAGTTGCGGCCTGGCGAGGTGAGCAGCACCTCGGCGGCGACGATCCGGTCCGTCGTGCTCACCGGCCGCTCACCCCCACCACGTTGGTCGGCTGCTCCCCCGCGGCGAGCCGGTGCACGTTCGCGCCGATCTCGGCGGCCCGCCCGAGGAAGGTCTGCCGGGTCAGGCCGGAGCTGTGCGGGGTCATCAGCACGTTGCCCAGCTCGCGGAACGGCAACGACGACGGCTCCGCCTGCGCCGTGCCCGGTGCCGGGTAGCCGTACCAGACGTCGATCGCGGCGCCACCGATCGTGCCGTCGCGCAGCGCCTCGTACAGCGCCCGCTCCTCGACCAGCGCTCCGCGCCCGACGTTGACCAGGATCGCGGAGTCCTTCATGGACGTCAGTTCGGCGGCGCCGATCAGTCCTTCGGTCTGCGGGGTGAGCGGTGCGCTGACGACGACCACGTCGGAGCAGGCCAGCAGCTCGCCGAGCCGGTCGGTCGTACTGCCCGCCCAGTCCAGGCCGGCGGCGGCGGCGTCGATCGCGCCGCGCCTGCTGACCGCGACGCCGCGGGCACCGAAGGCCCGCAACCGCTCCCAGGCGCGGGATCCGATGTGCCCGAAGCCGACCAGGCCGACGGTCGCCTCCTGCAGCGTGCCGGTCCACGGGGCGGCGGGATCGTAGGCCGGGGTCGGCCACCCACCCCGGCGCAGCGCGGCGTCCTGGCTCAGGAAGCCACGGCGCAGCAGCACCGCCGAGGCGGCGACGTACTCGGCGATCGAGTTCTCGTGATGGAAGGTGTTGGCGACGGTGCAGCCGGCGGGAAGCGCGTCGATATCGATGCCGTCGGTCCCGGCACCGGCGGCGTGCACCAGCCGCAGCCGGGACCCGGCGGTAGCGACCTCGGCCGGGCAGTGCCCGCCGACGAGCACGTCCGCGTCGCCGACCAGCGCGGCGATGTCGGCGGCGTCCCGGGTCGGGGACCAGACGATCTCGCTGCCGGCGGGCAGCGCGGCCTCGGTCTCGGCGCGGATCCCGACCAGGTTCTGGTCGGCGACGACGATCTTCACGGGGTGACCTCCAGTGCGGTGGCGGACCGGGCCGGCGCCGGGCCGGTGGTGCCGCGCGCGACGAAGTGGGTGGACAGCCGGACGGCTCGCGGTGCGGTCCGCTCGCCGGCCGCGGCACGGCCGAGGATCTCCATGGCGAGGGTCCCGGCGCGGTCCATCGGGGTGGCGATGCTGGACAGTCCCGGCTCGGACAGTGCGGCGAAGGGGATGTCGTCGCTGCCGACGACGGACAGGTCGTCGGGCACCCGGGCGCCGAGCGACCGGGCCCCGGCCATCAGGCCGAGCGCGACCAGGTCGTTGTGCGCGATCGCGGCCGTCGCACCGGAGGCGAGCACCCGCGCCGCGGCGGCGCTGCCGCCGTCGGTGGTCTCGGTGTGCCAGCCGAGCAGCGACAGCTCGCAGCCGTACTCCGCGGCCAGATCGCGCACCAGGCCGATCCGGTGCAGGTTCGACCACGAGTCGGAGCGCCCCTGGACATAGGCGATGTGCTTGTGCGCCAGCGCATCCAGGTGGTCGACGACCTGCCGCAGACCCTGCGTGGAGTCGGCGATCACGCAGTGCCCGCCCGGGATCTCGCGATTGACGAGCACCGACGGTGTGGCGCCGCACAGCTCGAGCACCTCGGCGCCCTCCAGCCGGGATGAGTGCACGACGATGCCGTCCACCCGCGCGCGCAGGTCGGCGATCACCTCACGCTCGCGCTCGGCGTCGTAGTCGGTGTCCGCGACGACCACCGTGGACCGGACCTGCCTGCCCTGCGCCTGGGCGGCCTTGACGAAGCGGGAGAACACCGGGTTCGCGATGTCCGGGACGACCGCGGCCACCGTGCTGGTGTGCGGCGCGACCACCGGCTCGACGACGCGCGGCGTGTACCCGAGCTCCTGCGCGGCGGTCAGCACCTTGTGGCGGGTCCGGGCGCCGATCCGCTCCGGGTCGGAGAACACCCGGGAGGCGGTCGACAGTGCGACACCGGCGGTCCGGGCGACGTCGGTCAGGGTGGGCGCCACTGCTCTCCTCCTCGTGGTGTCCCCGCATCGGGACGGGCACATCCTGCAATGTCTTGCGCAATATTGTCAAAGCTTGTCGGACGGCGGGTGCGACGACCCGGCCTACACTCCGCGGCGTGCCCGAGCCGACCTCCCTCGATGCCCTCGACGTCGACCTGCTCGCCGCCATGGCGGACCGGCCGCGGGCCGGGGTGCTGGAGCTGTCCCGCGCGCTGCGGGTCGCCCGCGGGACCGTGCAGGCGCGGCTGGACCGCCTCGAACGGGCCGGTGTCGTCACCGGGTACGGGCCGGACGTCGATCTCCACGCGGCCGGCTACGGGGTGCAGGCCTTCGTGACGCTGGAGATCGCGCAGGGCGAGCTGGCCGACGTCACCGAGGCACTGACCGCGCTCCCCGCGGTGATCGAGGCGTACGCGACGACCGGCTCGTCGGACGTGCTCTGCCGGCTCGCGGCGTCGTCGCACGAGGACCTGCAGGCGACCCTGCTCGCGCTCGGTCGCTCACCACTGGTCGCCCGCTCCACCAGTGTCGTGGTGCTGTCCACACTGGTCGCGCCGCGCTGGCGGCCACTGCTCGCCGACCGGCACCGGGAGGGGCCGAGCCGGGCGCCCGCCTACCGGCCCTGATCGCGTCAGTGCAGGTGGTGCGCCGCCCGGTGCGCACCCAGCACGTCCAGCCCGAAGTCCGACGACGGATCCCGCCACACCGAGTGCGCGTGGTTGGCGTCGCGCTGGGTGTTGTCCCACTCGATGAGCAGCCGCGGGCCCTGCAGCCGGTAGTAGTTCGGGGCGCCGTCGTCGAGCGACCCGGCCCAGGCCACGTGCACCCGGTCGAGCTCCGTGTCGTCGTCGTAGCGGGCGGCCGGGGACACCTCCTCCGGGACCCGCCGCAGGTAGGTGCCGAGCAGGGCGCGCAGCATCTCGCGCTGCCCGGCGTCCAGCTCCGCGGCGGGGACGCCCCGCGGGGTGCGGGAGAGCCGCACCGTCTCCTTCTCGGCGCCGGTGAACCCGGCCCGCTGCTCGATCGCCTCGCTCGTCGCGTCCAGCTTCGCCTGCTCGGTGTCCGAGCCGAACCGGCCCCGCCAGACCCCGGTCAGCGGGATCCAGTTGTCACCCTCCTGCGGATCGGCCCGGTTCGCCGCGACGACGTCCGGTGGCGCCTTGTCCAGCAGCACCGCGCTCCCGCGCAGCTCCGCCGGCAGCGACCGGACGAGATCGCGGGCCAGGTCCTCGACCCGGCCGAGCGGGCGCAGCGTGGTGTCCCCCAGCAGCTCCGAGGTGGCCGGGTCCGCGCCCAGGAAGCACGGCGTCGTCGCCACGACCTCGCCGTCGACGACCAGCATGTTGATCGACACGTGATGCCCGCCGAACCGCCAGCCCCATGCCCCGGTGCCGCCGGGCTCGCCGAACACCCGCAGGTAGTACATCAGCGGATCCCGACCGCGGGTGCGGTCGAACATCGTCACGAAGCCCTCGCTGTGGTCCAGCACGTTCTCCAGGCCCATCACCGTCACGACGGTGACGTAGGCGGCCCGGGACAGCCCCGACCCGACCAGCTTCATCGCGGCCCGCTGCTGCGGCGGGAGCTGCTCGTGGAAGGTCAGCCCGCCGTGGTCGGTGGGGGTGTAGAACCAGCGCCTGCGCTCGGCGTCGGTGTCACCGTCGCCGGTCGGGACGTGCCCGGTGGCCCGCTCGCGCTGCGCCGCGTCGAGCGTGCCGAGCCAGTCCCGGGCCGCCTCGGCCATCGCGCCGGCCGTCGCGCGGGTGCCCGCCGCATCGCTCATGCCGCCGACGGTAGCCACCTCCGAGCCGCCGCACCCACCGAGACGCGCGACGGCGGGCAGGGGCGAGCCGAGTCGTGCGGCCGGTCCGGCTCTGTCACCCTTGCCCGCGTGCCGCACCTCATCCGGGCCGGTGCCCGGTCGGCCCGCACCGGCACCATCGCGCTGCTCGCCGCGCTGACCGTGCTCGCGGGCTGCGGATCGGACTCCGTCCACGACCATCCCGGTCCGGCACCCGGGCCGCCGCTCGGCGAGGCGACGGCGGCACCACCCGAACCACCGGCATCGCCCGGACCCGCCGGACCGGCCCGACCGGCCCTGTCCGAGGCCGACGTCGCGGCGGGCGTGCGCAGCCGGGAGGTGCCGCGGTCGGAGACCGGTGAGCTCGTCGTCGTCCCGGGTGCGGACGACGCGCCCGCCGGCCGTGCACGGACCGTCCCGATGCGGATAGAGATCGAGCGCGGTGTCGACGTCGACGGCACCACGTTCGCCGGGTTCGTCTCCGCGGTGCTCGACGATCCCCGTTCCTGGGGCGGCGACGGCTCGGTCGGCTTCGCGCGCACCGACGGCCCGGCACCGCTGCGGATCGTGCTCGCCACCCCCGATCTCGCCGACCGGCTGTGCCTGCCGCTGGACACCGTCGGCCGCCTGTCCTGCCGCAACGGCGACCGCGTCGTGATCAACCTGGAGCGCTGGGTCACCGGCACCCCGGAGTACGCCCACGACCTGACCGCCTACCGGCGCTACCTGGTGAACCACGAGGTCGGGCACTGGCTCGGGCACGGACACGAGCCCTGCCCCGGGCCGGGCCGCCCGGCCCCGGTGATGCAGCAGCAGACCCTCGGGCTCAAGGGCTGCACGCCCCAGCCATGGCCGCGCTGATCGGTCCCGCCCCGATCGGCCGGCACTCCGGGCGGACGCCGGAACCCGGATCCCCGTCCTAGTCGCCCGCGTCGCGCACCAGCAGCGCGATCTGTACCCGGTTGTCCAGACCCAGCTCGCGCAGCAGCTTCGACACGTACGACTTCACCGTCGCCACCGACATGTGCAGCTCCTCGGCGATGTCGGCGTTCGACCCGCCGCGGGCGACCGCCTCGGCGACGTCGCGTTCCCGCTCGGCGAGCCGGTCCAGCCGGGAGCGGGCGGCGCGGCGCCGGTCCACCGGCCCGGAGCCGCCCTTCACGATGCCGATCAGCCTGCGGGTGATCGCCGGGGAGAGCACCGCGTCACCATCGGCGGCGGCCCGGACCGCCTCGACGATCCCCTCCGGCGCGGCGTCCTTGAGCAGGAATCCGCTGGCCCCCGCCCGCAGCGCCCGCACGACGTGCTCGTCGGCGTCGAACGTCGTCAGCACGACGACGGTCGGCGGGTCCGGCTCCGCGTTCAGCTTCTGGGTCGCGACGACACCGTTCACCCGTCGCATCCGCAGGTCCATCAGCACCACGTGCGGCTGCCCGGCCCGGACCGCCGCCGGGACCTCGTCGCCGTCGCCGGCGTCGCCGACCACCGTGATCCGCCGCGGCGTCCCCGCGCCGGCGAGTACGTGTCCGTCGAGCATCACCCGCAGACCGGCCCGGACCAGGGGGTCGTCGTCGACCAGCAACACCCGGATCTCCGGATCGGGACTCACGCGCTCTCCTTCCGCCACGGCAGCGCCGCCCGCAGCCGGTACCCGCTCGGCAGCGGGCCGTGCGCCAACGTGCCGCCGGTCAGTGTCTCGACCCGCTCGCGCAGGCTCACCAGTCCGGTCCCCGCGCCCTCCGGTGCCGGCAGGTCGCCGGTGCAGCCGGAGGTGACGGTGACGGTGAGATCGCGGCCCGGGCGGCCGTCGAGCACCACCTCCACCGGCGCGCCCGGCGAGTGCCGGGCCGCGTTGGTCAGGCCCTCGCGCACCACCCGGTACGCGACCCCGGCCAGCGGCCTGCCCGGCGGGGCCACCATCAGCAGTGCGGTCGACCGCAGCGACACGTCGGCACCCGCCGCACGTGCCTCGGACACCAGTGCCTCGACCGCGGTCAGGTCCTCGGTGTCCTCGATCTCGTCGCACGGCGGGTCGTGCAGCACCTGAACGATGGTCCGCAGGTCCTCCATCGCCCGGTGTGTGGTGTCGCGCAACACCTGTGCGCTCTCCCGCACGGTCTCGGCGGACAGGTCGGTGCGCAGCGCGAGCGCGCCCGCGTGCACCGACAGCAGCGACAACCGGTGCCCGAGCCGGTCGTGCATCTCCCCCGCGATCCGCCGGCGCTCGGCGATCCGGGCCTGCTCGTCACGCAGCGCCCGGTCCACCTCCGCCCGGGTGAGCCGCTCGCGCAGGTCGTCGACCATCGCCCGGCGGGTGCCGGTGAACAGGCCGGCGGTGACCGAGGTGACCAGCAGCGTCGTCGCCCCGAGGAGCATCGCCCACATCGTCTGCCAGTCCGGGATCGCGGCGAAGTTGACCGCGGCACCGACGACGGCGAGCACCGTGATCAGGACCGTCTCGAGCACCCGGCGCCGGGTCGCCACGACGAACACCCCGACCAGCGGCAGGAAGCTGGTCAGCGGTGACACGTTCGCCGAGAGCACCGCGACCAGCCCGAACGCCCGCGGGTACCGGTACCGCCACGGGATCGTGACGATCGCGGCGGCGCCGGCGACCAGCTGCAGGATCTGCACCGGGCCCGTGATCTCGCGCGTCTCGCCGATGCTCAGCCCCGCGGCGGTGACGGCGATCATCAGGATCGCCGACATCACGGAGGGTCGGACCGGCACCCGTCGACCATAGGCGGCGCGCCGCAGCTGTCCAGCACGTTCCCCCCACCGCGGCCGGACGCGGAGACCCCCCGGTACCCCGCGCCCGGCCACCGCGCCGGATCCCCGTTTCAGGACCTTCCCCGTCCCGTCCCGGCCCCGCACCGGATCACGAGCTTCCCCCCGCGGTCGCCGCCGAGGCCGCGACCGCAGCGGTGACGGCCTGGACCTCGCGGACCGCCGCCGTCACCGCGGGCCCGGCCCAGTCGCCGTCGGCGACGACCCGGGCCCGCTCGCGCAGCTCACGCCGCCGCCCGTCGAGCACCCGGTGCTCGGCCCGGACGGCGTGCAGCAGTGACACCAGACCGGCGAGCCGGGTGTCGACGGCGACACCGTCGCGCAGCGCGGCGCTCACCCCGGCCAGCAGCCTGTCGCGCAGCACCGGATCCGGCCACCACCGGGCGAACCGCAGGAACCCACCGGGCTCGCGATCGACGTGGCCGCTGCCGGCGAGCACGTCCAGCACGGCCGGCCGCAGACCAGGAACCAGTCTGCTCACCCCACGACGGGCCGGGAACCAGCCGGACGGCAGCCGGGCCGCCCGCTCGGTGACGACGTCGGTGACCGGGCCGGGGACCAGACGCAACCGCGGGTGGGGCCGCTCGTCGGTCTCCAGCCGCCCGCGGGCCGCCAGATCGAGCAGCACCGCTCCGGCCAACGCACGCTCGGTGCGCTGCCGATCGACCACGAACCGGCCGGTGGCGGGATCGAGCAACACCAGGGCCAGCAGCTCCGGCAGGGTCGGCCCGCCGCTCGATCCACCGGTCGACCCGCCGGTCGGCCCGCTCGCTGTTCCGCTCGGGTCCATCCGTCAGCCCCTCTCGCTCGGCGCAACCGAGGCTGCCGGGCCGGGCACCGGTACCGCACCCTGCGAAGGTCGCCGGCGCCGCAACGGAAGTCGCACTCGTCGATCACCCGGATAGGTACAATTCGGACATGACACAGCCGCAGAGTCACCGCGAGAGCGGACAGCACGTCATCGAACACGCCCTCGAGCTCCTCTCGTCCGCCGATCGGGCGAAGGACTACAGCGAGGCCACCGACGGCCACACCGCCGCGACCGCCTACGCGGTGAGCGCGCTCTACCAGGAGATGCGACACGGCGACGACCAGATCGCCGCGCTGATCGTGGCCGTCCGGGAGCAGACCGCGGTGCTGCGCGAACTCAGCGAGCAACTGCGCCGCTGACCCCCACAGCACATCTGGCCGGATCCGTTCGAACGGTGTCGTTGCGGACGCTGTCGACTCCCTCGTGGCCGCCCCAGACTTCCGGTCATGACCAGACTTCCCGTCGCCGCCACCGTCCTGACGGTCGCCGCACTGACCATCCTGACGACGCTCCCCGCCACCGTGACCGCGGCGCTCGCCCTGCTCGCCTGCGCTGCCGCGCTGATCGCCGCCCGCGCGGTCCGTCCGCTGCGCCTGCCCCTGACCGCGCACACCGCGGCGCTCCGGGCGGCGGCGACCGCCCTGGTGGTGATCGGCGGCCCGATCGTCGCGGCCGTCACGCTCGGCGCCCGCTCGGTGCCGCTGATGATGATGACCGCCGCGATCACGGTGCTGGCAGCACCGCTGATCCCCGGCCTGTGGGGTGCCGAGGAGCGGCGCGACCGCGACCTCCCGCCGCGCGATGCCCTCCGGTAACGGGGCCGCCGGGGCCCACACCGGCACCACACGCCTCTCCTGCCGGGTGCACGGCGGCCCGGAATCGGCCATCCTCGACACCATGGAGGCTCAAGCGGGCTTGAGCGAGTCGCTCGTCCCGATCGACGAAGCGGCCCGGCTGCTCGGAACCACGGTGTCGGCCCTGCGCTACTACGACGAACGCGATCTGGTCCGGCCGGCGAGCCGTGACCGGGGCCGCCGCCGCTACGGCCGTGCCGAGCTGCGCGAGCTGGCCCTGCTGCGCGCGGTGCAGGGCACCGGCCTCGGGTTGGACGACGTCGCGGCCCTGCTCGGCCCGGCCCTGCTCGACCCGGCCCGCCGGGACGCGATCGCCGACCGGGTCGTCGAGCTCGACCGGCTCGGCGCGCGGGCCGCAGCCACCAGAGCGGTGCTGGTGCACGTCCGGGACTGCCCGGTGGCGAACCCGCTGCGGGACTGCCCATCGGTGACCGGTGCGCTCGACGCGCTGCTCGACGGCAACCCGGCGCCGAACCTGGCCGGTCCGCATCCCGGCCCGGCCGCCGACGCCGACGGGCGGCACGAGGTCGCCGTACTCGTCCGGCCGGGGGTGCTGCCGATGGAGCTGGGACTGGTCCATCAACTGCTCGGCGGGGCCCGGTCCGCGGCGGGCGACCCGCTGTACCGGGTGCGGACCTGCGCGCTGGCACCGGGACCGGTGAGCACCGACGGCGACTTCGGGATCGTCGTCGGGCACGGGCCGGAGATCCTCGCCACCGCCGGGACCGTGGTCGTGCTCGGCTCGCACGCACCGAACGACGAGGGCCCGGAGGTCCTCGACGGTGGTCTCGGCGCGGCGCTCGCCTCGATCGGACCGGACACCCGGATCGTCTCGATCTGCACCGCGGCCTTCGCGCTGGCCGCGGCCGGCCTGCTCGACGGCAGGCGCGCGACCACGCACTGGCTCTCCGCGGACCGCTTCCGCAGCCGGTTCCCGCAGGTCGAGGTGGATCCCGGGGTGCTCTACGTCGACGAGGGCCGGATCCTCACCGCCGCCGGTGAGGCCGCCGGGATCGATCTGTGCCTGCACCTGATCCGCCGGGACTTCGGGGCGGCCGTCGCCAACGACGTGGCCCGCCGGACCGTGGTGCCGCCCTACCGGGAGGGCGGCCAGGCGCAGTACGTCGCCCGCCCGGTCGCACCGGTGGGATCCGGGACCGGCACCGCCGGGCTGCGCGCGTGGATGCTCGAACGCCTCGACCGGCCGCTGTCGCTCGACGAGCTGGCCGCCCGGCTGCACGTCAGTGTCCGCACCCTCACCCGCCGGTTCCGCGAGGAGACCGGGCTCAGCCCGCTGGAGTGGCTGCTGCGGCAACGGGTGGAGCGGGCCCGCGAGCTGCTCGAACTCGGCGACCAGTCGATCGAGCGGATCGCCGTCCGGTGCGGGTTCGGCACCGCCACCGCCCTGCGCAGGCACTTCACCGCGCAGCTCGGCGTCGCACCGGCCGCCTACCGCCGAACCTTCTGCGGCAGCTGAGGGCCGTGCCCGACGAGCAGACCGAGTGGAATCCGGCGCGGAATCCGGCGCGGTCGGGCAGGATCCCCGCATGGAACAGCGACCGAAGGGCTTCGACGACGAGGACGTCCGCTCCGCGCTGTCGCACCATCACGGCATCGACGCGCGCGAGCTCCGCTACCGCCCGGTCGGTTTCGGTGACTACCACTGGGCCGTGACCGGCGCCGACGGCAGCCGATGGTTCGCGAAGATCTCCGATCTCACCGACAAGCCGCAGTGCGGCCACACCCCCGCCGCTGCTCTCGACGGCTACCGGGCGGCCCTGCGCACCGCGGCCGAGCTTCGCGCGGCCGGGCTCGAGTTCGTGCTCGCGCCGGTCCCCCCGGGCGGCGGCGAGATCGTCACCGACCTGGACGGCCGCTGGGCGCTCGCGGTGTTCGAGCACGTCGACGCGCCGGCCCAGGAATTCCACACCGAGCTGTCCCCCGGCGGCCGCGACGCGGTCCTCGCGCTGCTGGCCCGGCTGCACGCCGCCGCCGCGCCGGCCGTCACCCCGCGGCACTCGCCCACCGTCCCCGACCGGAACCTCATCGAGGAGGCGCTCGCCGAGCAGGAGGTGTCCTGGAGCGGCGGCCCGTTCTCCGAGCCCGCGCGACAGGCGGTCGTCACCCACGCGAACGCGATCCGGGCACGGCTGGCCGAGGCCGACGCGCTCACCCACCAACTCACGACGAGTGGCCGCCCGGCCGTCGTCACGCACGGGGAACCGCACCCGGGGAACCTGCTCGACGTCGGCGAGGGTTACCTCCTGATCGACTGGGACACCGTCGGGCTGGGCGTCCCCGAGCGCGACCTCGCCGTCGTCTCGGACGACCCGGCCGAGCTCGCCGCGTACACCGAGCTGACCGGCGTCCGGCCCGATCCGGTCGCGCTCGAGCTGTACGGGCTGCGCTGGACGCTGGCCGATCTGGGCGAGTTCCTGCGCTGGTTCCGCGCCCCGCACAGCGACGACGCCGACAGCCGGACCGCCTGGGAGGGCCTGCTCCAGACACTCGCCGCGCTGGACCGCTGACCGGCCCGCGGGACCTCCGTCCCCCGGTCGCGGTCCGGATGTCCCTGTCCCGCAGCGGCACGGTCTGTGACGGTCGGGGCCGAGTGAGAACCCTGGGTGGCCGGAGGGAGACGACCGTGACGGTGGACGGGCAGGAGGTGCCGGCGGTCGTCGTCGGCGTGGACGGATCGGAGTCGGCGCTGGGCGCCGTCCGCTGGGCAGCCGGGGAGGCGATGCGCCGGGGCGCTCCGCTGCGGCTGGTCGGGGTGCTCGAGTGGTCGGCCTACCGGCCGCCCGCCGCCGCCGGGGTGCTCCCCGACGGTGACCGCGACGTGCTGCTGGAGCACCTGCGCAAGGAGCTGACCGGCGCCGCGGCGCAGGCGCACGCGCTCGCCCCGGACCTGACCGTCACCCACGATCTCCTGGTCGGATCGCCCAAGCGGGCGCTGCTCGACGAGGCGGGCGCCGCGGCGCTGCTGGTGCTGGGCAGCCGCGGCCGCGGCGGGTTCGTCGGGCTGCTCACCGGCTCGGTCTCGATGGCACTGCCGGCGGCAGCGCCGTGCCCGGTGGTCGTCGTCCGCGGCGCGGGGGTGCCGGACGGTCCGGTGGTGGTCGGCGTCGACGGCTCCCCGGAGGGCGCACTCGCGCTGCGGTACGCCGTCGAGTCGGCGGCCCGCCTGGGCACCTCCGTGCTGGCGGTGCGGGCGTGGAGCCACGACCGGATCGACCCCTATGTGCTGGAGCTGGTCCGGTCCGACGGCGTCGAGGACGACGAGCGGCGCCAGCTGGAGAAGTCGGTGCTGCCCGCTCGGCAGGCCCGTCCGGACGTGCCGATCGAGACCGAGCTGGTACGCGGGCATCCCGCGCAGGCCCTGCTGGAGGCCGGGCAGCGGGCGCAGCTGCTGGTCGTCGGGTCCCGGGGCAACGGCGGGGTGACCGGGATGCTGCTCGGTTCGATCAGCCGGTCGGTGCTGCACCACGCGCACTGCCCGGTCGCCGTCCTCACCGGGCCACCCCCGTCGGACGTGTCCGGGATCCAGCCCTGACCCACCAGGCCCGGTTACCCGCCCGCCCCCGCCGCACGGCGGAGCGGGCCGCGAACAGGGGCGGGACCGAGCGGGGCGATCCGGCGCCGCCGGCGGGCCGGTCGATCCGCGATCAGCGGCCGACGTAGGCGGCGAGGTGCTGTCCGGTCAGGGTGGACGCGTCGGCGACGAGCTCGGCGGGCGTCCCCTCGAACACCACCCGGCCGCCGTCGTAACCGGCGCCCGGGCCCAGGTCGATGATCCGGTCGGCGTGCGCCATCACGGCCTGGTGGTGCTCGATGACGATCACCGAGAGACCGGCGTCGACCAGCCGGTCCAGCAGCGCGAGCAGCTGCTCGACGTCGGCGAGGTGCAGTCCGGTGGTCGGCTCGTCCAGGACGTAGATCCGGCCCTTCTCCCCCATGCTCACGGCCAGCTTCAGCCGCTGTCGCTCGCCGCCGGACAGCGTGGTGAGCGGCTGACCGAGGGTGAGGTAGCCGAGCCCGACGTCGGCCAGCCGCTCCAGGATGCGGTGCGCCGCCGGTGTCCGGGCCTCGCCGGCACCGAAGAACTTCTCGGCCTCGGCGACCGGCATCGCCAGCACCTCACTGATGTCGCGGCCGCCGAACCGGTACTCCAGCACCGACGAGTCGAACCGGCGGCCGTCGCACACCTCGCAGGTGGTCGCCACGCCCGCCATCATCGCCAGGTCGGTGTACACGACCCCGGCGCCGTTGCAGTTCGGGCACGCGCCCTCGGAGTTCGCGCTGAACAACGCCGGCTTCACCCCGTTGGCCTTCGCGAACGCCTTGCGGATCGGCTCCAGCAGCCCGGTGTAGGTGGCCGGGTTGCTGCGCCGCGATCCCTTGATCGCGCCCTGGTCGACCACGACGACGCCGTCCCGGCCGGCCACCGAGCCGTGGATCAGCGAGCTCTTGCCGGACCCGGCCACCCCGGTGATCACGGTGAGCACGCCGAGCGGGACGTCGACGTCTACACCGCGCAGGTTGTGGCTGTCCGCGCCGCGGATCTCCAGCGCACCGGCCGGGGTGCGGACCGACTCCTTGATCCGCGCCCGGTCGTCGAGATGCCGCCCGGTGAGCGTGCCGCTGGACCGCAGTCCCGCGACCGTGCCCTCGTAGACGACCTGGCCGCCGTCGGTGCCGGCGCCCGGGCCGAGATCGACGACGTGATCGCCGATCACGATCGTCTCCGGCTTGTGCTCGACGACGAGCACGGTGTTCCCCTTGTCCCGCAGGCGCAGCAGCAGGTCGTTCATCCGCGCGATGTCGTGCGGGTGCAGGCCGATGGTCGGCTCGTCGAACACGTAGGTGACATCGGTGAGCGAGGATCCGAGGTGCCGGATCATCTTGGTGCGCTGCGCCTCCCCGCCGGACAGCGTGCCGGAGGGGCGGTCCAGCGACAGATACCCGAGCCCGATCTCGACGAACGAGTCCAGCGTCTCCCGCAGCGAGGCGAGCAGCGGCGCGACTCCGCTGCGGGCCGGATCCTGCTCCGCTGCGTCGCCCGGGGCCTGCTCCAGCCCGCGGACCCAGGCCGCGAGATCGTTGATCTGCATCGCGCTGGCGTCCGCGATGTTGATGCCCTCGATCTTCGAGGACCGGGCCAGCTCGGAGAGCCTGCTGCCCGCGCAGTCGGGGCACGTGCGGAACACGATCGCCCGGTCCACGAACGCCCGGATGTGCGGCTGCATCGCCTCCCGGTCCTTGGCCAGGAACGACTTCTCGATCCGCGGGATGAGGCCCTCGAAGGTGACGTTGACGCCGTCCACCTTGATCCGGGTCGGCTCCTTGTACAGCAGCGCGTTCATCTGCGGCGTGCTGAACGACGAGATCGGCTTGTCACCGGGGAAGAACCCGGAGTTGGCGAAGATCCGCCCGTACCAGCCGTCGACCGAGTAGTTCGGGATCGTCAGGGCACCCTCGACGATCGACTTGCTGTCGTCGAACAGGGCTGTGAGGTCGAAGTCGGAGACGTTCCCGCGGCCCTCGCAGCGCGGGCAGGCCCCGCCGATGATCTCGAACTCGCGGCGCTCCTTGACCTGGCGGCCGCCCTTCTGCACGGTCACTGCGCCGGAGCCGCTGATCGAGGCCACGTTGAAGGAGAACGCCTTCGCCGAGCCGACGTGCGGCCGGCCGATCCGGCTGAACAGGATCCGCAGCAACGCCCCGACGTCGGTCGCGGTGCCCACCGTCGAGCGGACGTCGCCGCCCATCCGTTCCTGGTCGACGATGATCGCGGTGGTCAATCCGTCGAGCAGGTCGACGTCGGGACGGGCCTGGGTCGGCATGAAGCCCTGCACGAAGGTGCTGTAGGTCTCGTTGATCATCCGCTGGGACTCGGCGGCGATCGTGGCGAACACCAGCGAGCTCTTGCCGGAGCCGGACACCCCGGTGAACACGGTCAGCCGTCGTTTCGGCAGCTCCACGCTGACGTCACGCAGGTTGTTCTCCCGCGCGCCGTGTACCCGGATCAGGTCGTGGCTGTCGGCGGCGTGCCGCTCGGGCGTGCTCATCGGTGGTCCCCCCTGGCTGTGCGGTGCACCGATGCCCGGGCCCGCTCACGAGATCCGGACCATGGTGCCCGTCCGGTCGGTCGCCGTCAGGTTAGGAGGAGCGGGCCCGGTGTGCTTCTCGATTCATGACCGTCTCCGGTGTGTCGAGAAAGGCCAGCAGCTCGGCGGCCGTCTCGTCCGGACGTTCGAGGTAGACCATGTGCCCGCAGTCGAACGGGCGCACCGTGAGATCGTCGCCCAGCTCCGCCCGGCAGGCGGCCAGCCACTCCTCGCGGACGAAGTCGGCGCCGGTCGCGGGCACCACCAGGGTCGGCAGACCGGCCGGCGGGACGACGGCCGGACGCGCCATCTCCGACCACGCCGCGACCAGCGAGGCCCGCGAGTAGCGCCAGCGCAGTACGCCGTCGCGCTCCTCCAGGTGCTCGGCGAGCTCGTCGTCGACGAACTCGCCGGGCACCTCCGGCCAGGTCGCGATCCGGTCGGCCCTGGCGGCGTCGCGGCTGCTCCAGGACTCGTCGGCGCGGTACTCCTCGGCCCGCTCCAGCATCGCCGCCGGGTCGAGGCCGATCGCCGGGTCCAGCAGGGCCAGCCGGCTGATCCGGTCCGGCGCGCGGCGCGCCAGATGCGTCGCGATCGCGCCGCCGAACGAGTGCGCGACGACGGCGGCCCGCTCGATCCCGAGCTCGTCCAGCACCCCGAGCGCGTCGTCGGCGTGGCGTTCCAGGTTCCATGGCGGGGCCCACGTCGAGCGGCCGTGCCCGCGGACGTCGATGCTGATCCAGCGCAGCTGCGGGCAGGCGTCGAACAACCGCCGGTACCGCAGGCCGTGCCCGGTGGCGCCGTGGACGGCGAGCACGGGCGGGCCGTCGGGATCACCGGCGTGGTGCACGTTGAGCGGCATGCCCGGATCGTCGCACCGCCCACCCCGATGCGGCACCGGGACCTACCACCCGGCGCAGCGGGCGGTCCGCCGGTGCCACGACCGGGTGGGCACCGCGGTTCGTTCCGCGAGACGTGCATGCGCACACGGCAGGATGACCCGATCATGTCCGAGCTCGTGTTGATGGTTGCGCTCCTCGCCCTGTCCGTGGCCGTGCCCCTGCTGCTGGCGGTGGTCGTCAGCCTGTTCGTGCGGCGCCGCATCCGCACCGACCCGCGCCGGCTCAGCAACGCCTACTGGCTGCTCCTCGCGGCGCTGCTGGTCGGCAACGCCGCCGCGACGCTCGGGATCGTCGGCAGCAACCCGGTCCTCGCGACCGGGGTGTTCCTGGCCGTCATCTCACCGTTCATCGCACTGGTGTTCGCCGGGTTCCTGCTGCTCAACGGCGTGGTCATGCTGCGCCGGGAGCGGGTGAGCCTGGGCAACTCGCTGTCCCTGCTGGCCGGCCTGCTGATCATCGCGCTGATGGCGGTCACGGTGCCGGTCCTGCTGTACGGCACCACGTGGATGCGCGCCCTGTGGCTGCTCTGCACGCTCGCGGCGATGCTGCTCGCCTTCCAGTTCGTCGCGTTCCTCGGCTACGCGCGGCTCTACGCGTGGCTGGTGCACGACCGGCCCGCCGACTGGGTGCTGGTGCTCGGGTCCGGGCTGCGCGGCAGCGAGGTGCCGCCGCTGCTGGCGTCCCGGATCCGGACCGGGATGGAGGAGCTCGGCAGGCGGGAGGCGCGGCTGCTGGTGCTCTCCGGCGGCAAGGGCAGCGACGAGCAGCTGGCCGAGGGCGAGGCGATGCGCCGGTGGGCGGTCGCGCACGGCGCCGACCCGGATGTGCTGCGGGTCGAGACGGACTCCCGCAACACCGAGCAGAACCTGCGTTTCAGCGACACCCTGGTGCGCGACGAGGTGTCCGGCAGCGGGCTCGTCGTCACCAGCAACTACCACGCGTTCCGCGCCGCGGTGCTCGCGCGCAGACTCGGCATCGACGCCCAGGCGGTCGGCGCCCCGACCGCCGGGTACTACTGGCCGAGTGCCGTGCTGCGCGAGTTCGTGGCGATCCTGCGCGAGCACCGGGTGCTGAACACGGTGCTGCTGGTGCTGCTGTGCGTCCCGGCGCCGCTCGCACTGCTGCTGGCCGCCTGAGCACCGGCTCAGTCCGCCGCGGGACCCGCCCCGAACCTGCGCCGGTACTCCCCGGGGCTCACCCCGTGGCGACGGACGACGCAGCGGTGCAGCGCCGTCGTGGACCCGAACCCGGCCGCCGTCGCCACCCCGGGCAGCGGCATGTCGGTGCGCACCAGCAGATCGAGTGCCACCTGCAGGCGGACCCTCTCGACGTGTGCTGCCGGGGTGGCGCCGAGCTCGCGGCGGAACAGCCGGGCCAGGTGGCGGGGACCGACTCCGAGCCGCCGGGCCAGCGCGTCGGCGGACAGATCCCGGGTGGGGTCCGCGGAGATCCAGGCCAGCAGCCCGGCGAGCCGGTCGGAGAGCGGGACACGCGGACCGAGGTGGGCGCTGAACTGGCTCTGCCCGCCCGGCCGGTTGAGGTGCACGACCATCCACTGCGCCACCCGCCGGGCGATGTCGGGTCCCCGGTCGAGCGCGACGACGGCGAGTGCGAGGTCGATCCCGGACGCCACCCCGGCGGAGGTCCAGACCGGGCCGTCCCGGACGAACAGTGCGTCCGGGGTGACCCGCACCCGCGGGTGCTCCGCGGCCAGCGCCGCCGCGGTGGCCCAGTGCGTGGTCGCCCGACGGCCGTCGAGCAGGCCCGCGGCTGCGAGGACGTGCGCACCGGTGCACACCGAGAGGATCCGGGCGGCCCCGCGTCCGGATCGCGCCAGCAGCTCCACCAACGGTCCGTCCAGCAGCGGCCGGACCCCGTCCGCGCCGGCCTCCAGACCTCCCGGGACGACGAGCGTGCCGACCGGTTCGTTCCAGGACCGCTGCGCGACCAGCTCCGGACCGGCAGCGGAGCGCACCGGCCCGGGACGTTCGGCGACCAGCACCGGCCGGTATCGACCCGGTCCCGGCGCGAGCCGGTCCGCGGTGCTGAACACCTGCACCGGCCCGGTGACGTCGAGCAGCTCGACGCCGTCGAACACCGCGACCGCGACCCGTTCACGCGGTGATCCACCCTGCACGTCCGCCATCGTCGCCGAGCACCGCGGCCGTGGTCACGCGAGACCCGCCGATGTCCGGATCTGCACGGTTCCGGTCATGGAGGACACGGCCGTCCGCGGCGAGTCTGGAACGCGCCGACCACCGAGAGGACACACCCGATGATCAGCGTTCCGGCGACCCCGACCGCCCGAGCTGCAGCCGACATGGCCCGAAGCCTGGCACCGCCGTTCCTGCTGCACCACAGCCACCGCACCTATCTGTTCGGCGCGCTGGTGGTCGACGAGGACCTCGACCACGAGGCCGCATTCGTCGCAGCGATGATCCACGACCTCGGGCTCACCGGGGAGCACTGTTCGGCCGAGCGTGAGTTCGGGCGGGTCGGGGCCGATCTCGCCGCCCGGATGCTCGAGGCGAGAGGCTGGGAGCAGGACCGCATCCGCCTGGTCGAGCAGGCGATCCTGCGGCACACCGAGCTGGAACGGCAGCAGGATCCGACACTGCGTCTGGTGCAGGCCGGCGCAGCGATCGACGTGGCGGGACTCGCCCAGGAGCTGATCGACGACGACGCGCTCGCCGCCGTGCTCGGCAGGCACCCGCGGGACGGCTTCCCCACCGCGATGCGCGCCGCCTACCTGGACGAGATCGACCGGCATCCGACCGGCGCGTTCGCCAGGCTCGAGGACGCCGTCCGGCTGTCCGAGCTGTTCGCGGCCAATCCGATCGACCGGCGGACCGCGGTCACCGCGCTGCAGGTCGGCGGGCCGCACCGGGCGGATCCGGCCGGCTGACCTGCGTCCCGGCGGCGCGCCGGCGCCTCAGCGGTCGTGCCCCGACCAGTACCGCTCCAGCTCGGGGCCGAGCAGAGCGGCGTCCTGCATCGGCAGCGAGTGCGTCGTACCGGGCCGGACGGTCACCTGGTCCACGCCGAGCGCCCTGGCCCGCGCCGCGGCCTCCGCGCCGCCGGCCAGGGACCGCTCACCGGCGATGTCGATCCGTACCGGCATCCGCAGCGACCGCCACTCGTCGTCGGTGAGCGTGCGGGGCACCAGGGTGACCGCTGCGTAGTGCCGGGCGCCCTGGTCGATCATCTCCGACATCGGCGTGCGCTCCCGCACCTCCTCGACGGTGACGCCACCGATCTCGGCCAGCGCCCGGTCCTTCCAGGACTGCGGCGCCGGCAGGAGCAGCAGCGTCGACCACAGGTAGGTCGAGACCGGGAGACCGTGCAGCACCAGCACCGGTTCGAGCAGGGTCAGCGACGCCACCCGGCCCGGATGCGCGAGCGCGTGCGAGGTCGCGATCGCCGCGCCGAACGAGTGCCCGACGACGTGCACCCGGTCCCGGCCGAGCGCGGCGAGCACCTGCTCGACCCAGGTCGCCTGGTCGTCGAACGAGGTGAAGGGCACCGACTGGATCGACATCCCGGAGTCGCCGATCGCGTCCATCGCGTAGACGGTGCGGTCGCCGATCCAGCGCTCCAGGTTCTCGCCCCACATCGGCGCGCCGGACCGGATGCCGGGCAGCAGCACGACCGGCAGCCGCCCGGCGGACGCCGGGTCGGTGGCCCGCCACTCGTAGACCCGCACGCTGCCGTGCTCGACGGCGATGTCGTGCACCGTGCTCGGTGCCGGCAGGGTCGCCAGCACCGCGTCGTAGGCGGCCCGGTAGGACTCCCGGCCCTGCAGGCTGCGCCAGTGCCCGACGACCGGATCGGGCGCGACGAGCGAGACGACCTTGTCGACCACCAGCCAGGCGACGACCAGCACCGCGAGGATCGTCAGTATCCGGCGCCCGCGGCCCATCGAAACCTCCGTCAATACGATCGTATTGACGACCACTCTAATACACTCGTATTGAACCTGTCCTACAGTGGCGCGCATGGCACCCGACGACCGCCGGACGGCGATCATCCAGGCTGTCTGGCAGGTGATCGCCCGGCGCGGCATGGGCGCGGTGTCGATGCGCACCGTCGCCGCCGAAGCCGGTGTGTCGGTCGGCCGGATCCAGTACTGGTTCCCGAGCAAGGACGAGCTCGTCCGTGCCGGCCTGGAGGCGATGCTCACCGGCGCGGGTGAGCTGCACGTCCACGCGACGGCAGGCGCCGACGACCGCGAGCGGCTCCGGCAGCTCGTCGGGCACCCGATCCCGCACACCGCGGCCCAGCGCGCGGGCGTCTCGGTGTTCCACCAGTACGCCGCCGCCGCGATCAACCATCCGGCGCTGGCCGCGCTGCTGGCCGAGGCCAAGGACGGGCAGGAGCGCGAGGCCACCCGGCTGCTCACCGGGATCGCTCCCACGCTCGACGACCCGCGGGCCGCGGCCCGCGCGCTGATCGCCACCGCGGACGGTCTCGTCGTGCGGGTGCTGATCGGCGGGCTGTCCGCGGACGACGCCGAGTCGGCACTGGGCGCCGCGCTGCACCGGCTCACCGACTGACCGGCGCTCCTCCCCCGACGACCGCGAAGGCGTCGGCGAGCGCCGCGCGGACCTGCCCGATCGCCGGATGTGCCGCGGAGACCAGGCGCGCCGAGGTGAACAGCTCGCGGTGCGACGGGCCGGACAGCTCGATCAGCCGCACGCCCTCGCGGTTCCCGGTCCACACCAGGTCGGGCAGGATGCTCACCGCGTGGCCCGCCCGGACCAGATGGATGTGGATCTCCAGGTCGGCCGAGTCGAACCGGATGTCGGGCTCGAACCCGGCCGCCCGGCACTGCTGGACGGCCCACTGCCGCGCGGCGGTCCCCTCCGGCTCCATCACCCAGGCGAGCTCCGTGGTGTCGGCCAGGCCGGTCACCCCGGAGTTCTCGGCCACCGCGAGCCGGACCGGATCGGTGCCCAGCAGGTCGCGGTCCAGCGACGGCCGGTGCGAGCGGCTGTGCCCCGGATACTGCTCGGCGACGGCGAGATCGAACCCTCGGGTCTCCAGCTCGGCCAGCCCGGTCTCCGGCGGCACCACCGACGCCTCCAGGCGCAGGTGCGGCGTGCTCTCCCGGAGCCGGGTCAGCGCGTGCGGCAACAACGCGCGCCCGGTCGTCTCCAGCGTCGCCAGGCGCACGGTCTCCCCGACCGGGCCCGCCGCGGCGAGCCTGCTCCGGACCCCCTCCTGCAGATCGAGGATCTCGGCCGCATGCCGCGCGACCAGCTCACCGTGCGGCGTGAGCCGCAGCCTGCGCCCGTCCGGTTCGAGCAGCCGGACGCCCACCTCCTCCTCCAGCTTCGCGAGCTGCTGGGACACGCTCGACGGGGCGTAGTTCAGGGTGCGCGCCACCTCGGTCACGGTCTCCCGCAGCCGGAGCTCGTGGAGCAGCCGGAGCCGGTGGAGGTCCCACATCGGTGCACCTTTCGGTAGAGCCGAATAGTAGTGTTCAATTTTCGTCGCTTTTTTCCAAGTATGTGGGCTGAGACTCTCCTCGGCAGGCAAGCGAAGGACCGGAGGGAGTGCAGATGAGCGTGGCGAACGGTGTCGTGATCGACGAGGAGCTGGCGACCGAGGCGGTCGCGCTGGTGCGGCGCTGGCTGGACGCGGCGCAGCGGGAACCCGTCGACCGGTCCGCCCGCCGGCTGGCGGACGTGTTGCAGGACCCGGACGGGCTCGCCTTCACCGTCGGTTTCGTCGACGGCGTGATCCGGCCCGAGGACCCGCGCGCCGCCGCCCGGCACCTGGAGACCCTGGTCCCGATCGTCCCGCGGTTCCTGCCCTGGCCGCTGCGTGCCGCGATCCGGGCGGGCGCGGTCACCGGGCGGGTGGCCCCCGGCGTCGTCGTCCCGGTGGCCAGGGCGGCGCTGCGGCGGATGGTGCGCCATCTCGTCGTGGACGCGTCCGACCGGAAGCTGGGCCCGGCGATCCGGCGGATCCGCCGCGACCGGCCGGGCACCCGGCTCAACATCAACCTGCTCGGCGAGGCGATCCTCGGCCGCGAGGAGGCGAACCGCCGGGTCGAGGGCACCCGCGCGCTGCTGGCCCGCGCCGACGTCGACTACGTGTCGATCAAGGTCTCCTCCACCGTGGCGCCGCACGACCCGTGGTCGTTCGACGCCGCCGTCGCCGACGCCGTGGAGGCGCTCGCCCCGCTCTACCGGCTGGCCCGCTCCGCGCCCGGCGGGCCGAAGTTCCTCAACCTCGACATGGAGGAGTACCGCGATCTCGACCTGACCCTCGCCGTCTTCACGACCCTGCTGGAGCGCCCCGAGTTCCACGACCTGGAGGCCGGGATCGTCCTGCAGGCCTACCTGCCCGACGCGCTCGGCGCCATGATCCGGCTGCAGGAGTGGGCGGGTGCGCGGGTCGCCGGCGGCGGCGCCCCGATCAAGGTCCGGGTGGTGAAGGGCGCGAACCTGCCGATGGAGCAGGTCGACGCCGAGCTGCACGGCTGGCCGCTCGCGACCTGCGGCAGCAAGCAGGAGTCCGACGCGTCGTACAAGGCGGTGCTGGACTACGCGCTGCGCCCCGAGCACACCGCGGCCGTCCGGGTCGGGGTGGCCGGGCACAACCTGTTCGACATCGCGCTGGCCTGGCTGCTCGCCGGGCGCCGGGGCTGCCTGGACGGCGACGGCCCGGCCGGGGTGGAGTTCGAGATGCTGCTCGGCATGGCGACCGCGCAGGCCGCCGCGGTGCGCGCGGACGTCGGGTCGCTGCTGCTCTACACCCCGGTCGTGCACCCGCAGGAGTTCGACGTGGCGATCGCCTATCTGGTCCGCCGGCTCGAGGAGGGCGCGTCACGGGAGAACTTCATGTCCGCCGCGTTCGACATCGACCAGGACCACGACCTGTTCGAGCGCGAGCGCGACCGGTTCCTGGCCTCGGTCGGGACCGTCCCCACCGCGGTGCCGTCGCCGAACCGGGTGCAGGACCGCACCCGTCCCGAGCCCGCCGCACCCACCGACGGCTTCACCAACACCCCGGACACCGACACCGCCGTCGCGGCGAACCGCAGCTGGGGAGCCGGGATCCGCGCCCGGATGCGCGACAGCGCGCTGGGCACGGCGACCGCGGACGCCGGCCGGCTGCACAGCCGAACCGAGCTCGACGACGTCGTGACCGGCGCCCGCGACGCCGGCGCGGCCTGGCGCGAGCTGGGCGCCGACCGGCGGGCGGAGATCCTGCACCGGGCCGGTGACGAGCTGGCCGCCCGGCGCGCCGATCTGCTGGAGGTCATGGGCGCGGAGTGCGGCAAGGTCCTGGAGCAGGGCGACCCGGAGGTCAGCGAGGCGATCGACTTCGCCCACTACTACGCCGAGCGGGCACGCCGGCTCGACGACGTCGCGGGTGCCCGCTTCTCCCCCGCCGCGCTGACCGTGGTGACCCCGCCGTGGAACTTCCCGGTGGCGATCCCGGCCGGATCGACGCTGGCCGCACTCGCCGCCGGCTCACCGGTCGTCCTCAAGCCGGCCGACCAGGCCCGGCGCAGCGCGGCGGTGGTCGCCGAGGCGCTGTGGGCGGCGGGCGTCCCGCGCGAGGTGCTGCGCTACGTCCAGCTCGACGAGAACGAGCTCGGCTCCGCGCTCATCTCCCATCCCGCCGTCGAGCGGGTGGTGCTCACCGGCGCCTACGAGACGGCGGAGCTGTTCCGCTCGATGCGGCCCGATCTGCCGCTGATGGCCGAGACCAGCGGCAAGAACGCGATCATCGTGACCCCCGCGGCGGATCTCGACCTGGCGGCGAAGGACGTCGCCCGCTCCGCGTTCGGGCACGCCGGGCAGAAGTGCTCGGCCGCGTCGCTGGTGATCCTGGTCGGCTCGGTCGCGACGTCCCGGCGGTTCCGGCGCCAGCTCGTCGACGCGGTGTCGTCGCTGCACGTGGACCTGCCCTGGACCGAGCGCGCGCAGGTCGGCCCGCTGATCGAGCCGGCGTCGGGCAAGCTCCTGTCCGCGCTGACCACGACCGGCCCCGGCGAGAGCTGGGTGATCACCCCCGAGCGGCTCGACGAGCACGGGACGCTCTGGCGGCCGGGCGTGCGCGAGGGCGTCGCAGCGGGCTCGGAGTTCCACCTCACCGAGTACTTCGGCCCGGTGCTCGGGATCATGACCGCCGACACCCTGGAGGAGGCGATCGGGCTGGTGAACCGGGTCGAGTACGGCCTCACCTCCGGGCTGCACTCGCTCGACGAGGACGAGATCGACACCTGGCTGCGCACCGTCGAGGCCGGGAACCTCTACGTCAACCGCGGGATCACCGGGGCGATCGTGCAGCGCCAGCCGTTCGGCGGCTGGAAGAAGGCCGCCGTCGGCACCGGCACGAAGGCGGGCGGCCCGAACTACCTGTTCGGCTTCGGGACCTGGGCCGACGAGCCCGTCGCCGCCGACGCCCCGGCCGGCGACCCGCTCGGCGCCCGGATACTCGACGCCGAGCTCTCCGGCACCGGCCTCTCCGGCACCGACCGCGACTGGCTGCGTGGCGCCCTCGCGACCGATCGGGACGCCTGGTCGTCCGAGTTCGGGACCGCGCACGACGCCACCGGCCTGACCTGCGAGCACAACGTGCTGCGCTACCACCCGGTGCCGGTCACCGTCCGGTACGCCGCCGGACGCCCGGTCGAGCTGCTGCGGGTGGTCGCCGCCGGCCTGCGGGCATCGGCGCCGCTCACCGTCAGCGTCGCCGAGCCGCTGCCCGGGCCGCTGCACGAGCAGCTGACCCGGCTCGGGATCACCGTCCGGCGCGAGGACGACGCGCGCTGGCACGAGTCGCTGCGCACGCTCGCCGCCGACGGCGGGCGGGTGCGGCTGATCGGCGGCTCGGCGCAGGAGACGGCCGAGGTGACCGGCGGCTCGCCGGCACTGGCCGTGTACGACGGCCCGGTCGTCACCGCC
This sequence comes from Pseudonocardia autotrophica, assembly GCF_003945385.1. Classification (NCBI taxonomy): domain Bacteria; kingdom Bacillati; phylum Actinomycetota; class Actinomycetes; order Pseudonocardiales; family Pseudonocardiaceae; genus Pseudonocardia; species Pseudonocardia autotrophica. The sequence continues at coordinate 2,673,354 of NZ_AP018920.1, read as the reverse complement.
GGTCGGGTCGAGCTGCTGACCTTCCTGCGCGAGCAGGCCGTGTCGGTCACCGCGCACCGGTTCGGGACCCCGCATCCGGTGCCCGTCCCCGTCCCCGCGCCGCGGGACAGCGAACAGAGAGGTTCGTGATGTACGACCAGACCTTCCAGATCGTCGCGCTCGTCGTCTACTTCGCGTTGATGATGGCCATCGGCTATTACGCGTACCGGCAGACGTCCGACCACGAGGGCTACATGCTCGCGGGGCGCAAGCTCCCACCGTGGACGGCCGCGCTCAGCGCCGGGGCGTCGGACATGTCCGGCTGGCTGATGATGGGCCTGCCCGGGGCGATCTACGCGGCCGGGCTGATCGAGGCCTGGATCGCGGTCGGCCTCACCGTCGGCGCGTACCTGAATTGGCGCTTCGTGGCGCCGCGGCTGCGCTCCTACACCGAGGTGGCGCGGAACTCGATCACCATCCCGAGCTTCTTCGAGAACCGGCTGCACGACACGTCCCGGTCGCTGCGGGTCGCCTCCGGCGCGATCGTGCTGGTCTTCTTCACCTTCTACGTCTCGTCGATGATGGTGGCCGGCGGCGAGTTCTTCCAGCTCGCGTTCGGTGGGTCGTATCTGACCGGCATGCTGATCGTCGCCGTCGTCACCCTGGCCTACACGATGATCGGCGGGTTCCTCGGCGCCTCGCTGACCGACGTCGTGCAGGGCACGATGATGCTGCTGGCGCTGCTGATCGTGCCGGTGATCGCGATCTTCTCGGTCGGCGGGATCGGCGAGACCACGGCGGCGGTCACGGCCGTCGATCCGGACCGGCTGTCGCTGCTCGGCGGCGCCGCACTGTCGGGTGCGACGGTGCTCGGCATCATCTCGGCCGCGGCGTGGGGCCTGGGCTACTTCGGCCAGCCGCACATCATCGTGCGCTTCATGGCGATGCGCGACGCCGCGTCCGCCGGACCGGCCCGCCGGGTCGGGATGAGCTGGATGATCCTGTCCCTGCTCGGGGCGGTCACCTGCGGCATCGTGGGCATCGCGTTCTTCCGGACCACGCCGAACGAGCTCGACAATCCCGAGCTGGTCGTGCTCGCGATGTCGCAGATCCTGCTGCACCCGCTGGTCGTCGGCTTCGTGTTCGCCGCGGTACTGGCCGCGATCATGAGCACCGTGTCGAGCCAGCTGATCGTCAGCTCGTCGGCGTTCGTCGAGGATCTCTACAAGGTCTTCGGGCGCGACACCTCGCCGCGCACCCTGATGATCCTCGGCCGGTCCTGCGTGCTGGCGGTCGCGGTGATCGCGGGCGTCCTCGCGCTCGACCCGAGCGGCACCATCCTGGATCTCGTGGCGTTCGCCTGGGCCGGGTTCGGCGCGTCCTTCGGGCCCGCGATCCTGCTGTGCCTGTTCTGGCGCAAGCTCACCAACTGGGGTGCGCTCGCCGGCATGGTCGGCGGGGCGGTCACGGTGTTCGTGTGGGACACCTACGGTCCGCCGATCGCGGGCGTCGAGCTGTACGAGATCGTGCCCGGCTTCCTGGTGAACCTGCTGCTGGCGGTCGTGGTGAGCACGCTGACCTACACCCCGAACGCCGAGATCGAGCGGGAGTTCGACGAGGCGGTCGCGGTCGCCGAGGGCCGCGACGTCACCACGGCGAGCTGATCGCGGCGGGAACCGGATGATCCGCGTTCCGGGAGCGCAGGTGTACGCAGGATGCACCGCCGCTCCCGGAACGCGGATCTTCGCGAACCAGGCCGGGTCCCGCCGGGGTTCGCGTCGGAGCCCCGCCGGTCCGGGTCAGAGCCCTGCCCGGCCGGCGCCCCGGGAGAACAGGTCGCCGTCGAGGTAGATGTCCCAGTCCGCGCCGGACAGGCCGTGACCGCCGGACCGGAGGTGGTAGCTCATCGCCGGGCCCCGATGGCCGCGGTCGGTCTCCGGGCGCCAGTCGTTCGAGCCGAGACCGGTGTCCCCCAGGCCGTACAGCTCGTAGGCGCGGGCGGCGCCGACGTAGGCGAGGAACTCACCCTGCGGATCGGCGTTGGAGTCGTCGGTGGCACTGCCGACGACCAGGCGCCGCGGCGCGACGAGCGCCATCAGCTCGTGCTGGTCGACGGGGAGCGCGCTCTCGTTGTCGTTGTACTCGCGGTAGGTCTGCGGGAACCAGTGCGGGAACGCGCTGTTGATCCGGGCGACCGTCTCCGCTCCCACCCCGCCGTCGCCGCGGCGGGCGAGCTTCGCGCCGGTCGATCCGGAGTTGTTCGTGATGACGGCGGCGAACCGGGTGTCCTGCGCACCCGCCCACAGCGACGCCTTGCCGCTGCGCGAGTGGCCGATCACGCCGACCTTGGCCGGGTCGATGTCCGGATCGGTCTCCAGGTAGTCCATCGCCCGGCTGGCGCCCCACGCCCAGGCGCTGATCGCGCGGCCGGCGTCGTCGGGCAGGTCCTGGCCGGACGGGTGGAACAGGTTGATCACGCCGTCGCGGTAGCTGCCGCTGTCGTCGGGGGCGAGATCGTTCGCGTCGATGACGGCGAACGCGTACCCGGCGTCGGTGATCGTCGAGACGGGCGCGTAGCCCGAGGACTGGCCGGGATCGTCACCGACCGAGCCCCGATGGTCGATCATCAGGAAGGTGCCACGCGGTGTCGACTCCCCCGTCGGGACGAACAACGTCATGTCGAAGCTGCCGGAACCCTCCGGACCGGTGACGCCGATCGTGACGGTCTTGCGCACCACGTCGCCGATCTCGGTTGTCGAGACGTCGAAGGTCTGCTCGGTCGGCAGCGGCAGACTCTGCCCGTAGACGTGCTCCCGGAAATCGGCGAGCAGTTCCGGGCGACGCAGGTTCTCCCACGAATCGGGCCCGTCCACGGCGTTTCCGCTCTGCAACCGCAGCGGATTCGGATAATCGTCGCCGCCGATCGAGATCGTCGCATCGGCGACGATTCCGGGGACGTCGACCGAGAACCCGGAGGACCGGTCGTCGCCGTCGTCGACGTCCAGTTCGGACACTGCACCGACCGGGCCGAACTCGGTCTTCGTCTCCGGTGGCAGCGCTGCTCCACCTGCGGCGAACACCGCCGCGACGAGGAACAGGGCGCACTTGCCCTGCGTCACGGCGCGCAGTCGGCCGGGGCGGTCGCACCGACGGTTCGAGGTATACATCGAGCGTGACGCTACCCGAGGGTTGCCTCCCGATCGGGTTCTCTTGAATCACCGAACGGATGATGCCGGACACCTTCCGCAGCTCATCTCGGGAAATGAGAACGGAAGACCGTCCCGCAATTATCACCGGATCGACTGACGCGCGGGCCGGGCCGGCCTCGCGTCGGGCCGGGTCGGGCTCGGGTCGGACCGACCACCGAGCTCGCGTCGCGCCGGGCCGGACCGCCCGCCGGGCTCGCTCGGCGTACGCCGTCGCGAGTCCGGGACACCCTCGCCCGAGAGTTACGCGAGCCGCCGCTCCGGACGCATCACAACCATGACCCGCTGGACGCGGGACGGTTGCACCCCGGTCGGCGGCGCCTCCCGCCGCGAGGCCGACTCGGCGCCGGACCGGACAGGGCGCCGGAGTGCCGCGACGACCTGCGCCACGGATCCGGTCGATCGATGCACCGATGACCACGCTGCTCATCTCACCTGCCGGCAGGCATCGCACTCTCAGTCCCCGTTCCGCACTGGATCGCCGCACCGGTCGCCGCGCCACCACTACTCGCGCCACAGCGGGGACCGATCGCCGTCCGAGCCGACCCACGCCCCCGCCTGCCGGGATGCTTCGCACCGCAGTCCCGGTCGGAGCGGACGACCACTCAACCGTTCGCGATCGCAAACCGACGAACGGTCGTCCACCTGCGACAACGGACTGTCGAACATGGACTAAAACCGCTAGACTCGAACATATGTACGAACGGGTCGCCGCCGCGCACGCCCGCCTCGACGCGGCCGTCGACGACCTCACCGCGCTGCTCGGCACCGCCACCGACGACGAGATCTGCGCGCTCCAGATCGCCCTCGAAGCCACCGCGCGGCGCCTCGACCACGCCGCCGTCGCCGCGCTGGCCGCCGCCCGGCAACGCGGCATCTACACCGAGCGCGGCTACCGCAGCCCCGCAACCGCACTGGCCGACCTGCTGCGCTGGGAACCCCGCCGTGCCCGGCGCTTCACCACCGCCGCCGAGGCCGTCACCACCCGGACCGGGCTCGATGGCACCCCGCTGCCCGCCCGGCTCCCGGCGACCGCCACCGTGTTCGCCTCCGGCGAGGTCTCGCTGCGCCACGTCGAGGTGATCTCCGCGCTGCTCGGTTCGGCACCGGCCACCCGCCTCGACACCGGCACCCTGGCCGGCGCCGAGGAGGCCCTCGCCGGCCAGGCCCTGCTCAGCACCCCCGCCGAACTCCACACCTGGGGAACCCAGCTCCTCGAAGCCCTCGACCAGGATGGTCCCGAACCCGACGACGCCCCACCCCCGGAGACCAACCAGCTGCGCATCACCCGCCACCGCAACCGCCCCGGCGGAACCCTGCGCGCCCGCTACGACGACGCCGCCATGTTCGACCGGATCGCCGCCGCCCTCGACGCCATGTCCGCGCCATCCGATCCCGATGATGCCCGCGACCACGCCGAACGCGCCGCCGAAGCCCTCGCCGAGCTCTGCGGATTCGCCCTCACCCACGCCCCGGGCCGGATGCTGCCCGAGACCGGCGGCCGCCGCCCGCAGGTCGTGGTCACCATCCCGCTCGCCGACCTCGAACACCACGCCGGCGCCGCAACCCTCGAGTACGGCGGGCAGCTCAGCCCCGCCGCACTGCGGATGCTCGCCTGCGACGCCGCCGCTCTGCCCGTCGTCCTCGCCGGCAACGGACGGCCACTCGACGTCGGGCGCACCAAGCGCACCGTCACCGACGCCCAGCGCCGCGCCCTGACCGCCCGCGACCGCGGCTGCGCCCACCCCGGCTGCGACCGGCCACCCGCCTGGTGCGAAGCCCACCACATCGTCCCCTGGGAACAGGGCGGACCGACCGACCTCGACAACCTCGTCCTGCTCTGCCGGGTCCACCACCGCCTCGTCCACCACTCCCGGTGGGAGATCCGCACGACCAGCGGCCGGCCCGAGTTCATCCCGCCCGGCTGGATCGACCCGCAACGCCGGCCCCGCCGCACACCCGACGCCCATCCGGTCGTCCCACCACCCCGCACCCCCGACCAGCACGAGCGCCCGCCCCCCGACACCCGCGTCGAGATCGGAGCACCGGAAGTCCGGACGATCACGTTCGACGAGCTCACCGCCGGAATCACGGGCGGCGGCACCACCGTGCGGCCGGCCCCGCGATGAGGCGTCCGGCTCCGGTCGGCCGAGCGACCCGGTCGTCGGCCTCGCCGCCAGGGCGCTCGATAGCCTTGCGCCGTGCTCCCAGCGCTGCTGCTCGTGGCCGTCCTCGCGGTCCTCACGGTCTTCCAGATCGCGCTGGTGTTCGGCGCACCGCTCGGCCGGTTCACCTTCGGCGGGCGGTACCCGGGTGCACTCCCGACGGGCCTGCGGGTGGCGGCGGGGCTCTCGATCGCCGTCTACGCGCTGATGGCGACGCTCGCCCTGGACCGGGCGGGTGTCATCGCCGTGTACCCGGAGGGTGCCTCCCGGATCGGCATGTGGGTGGTGTTCGGATTCCTCGTCCTCAACATGATCCCGAACGCGTTCTCCCCGTCCCGCAGCGAGCGCCTCGTCATGACACCGCTGCTGGTCGTCATGTCCGTGCTCGCGCTGCTGGTCGCCCTGGGCTGATCGGCGGCGGACCGTCGGCCTCGGGTGACGGGACCGGCGCCCACGGTTTGGGCGACGACAGCACGATCGACGTGGCGGGCTTGCCCAGCCCGTTGAGGTCGTCGATGAGCGGTTCGAGGTCCCGGATCCGCGGCGCGACGACCCGCAGGACGTGGTCCTCGGTACCGGTGACCCGGTGGTCCTCCAGGATCGTGGGCCGGGCGGCCGCCATACGGGCGAGCTCCAGTGACTGCCGGCGGCCGGCCGTCGTCACCACGACGAACGCGTGCACCTCGTGCCCCGCGGCTATCGGATCGACCCGGGCGCCGTATCCGGTGATCACTCCACTGTGTTCCAGCCGCCGCACCCTGGCGGCAACGGCGGGCGGGCTCATCCCCACCGTGCGGCCGAGCTCCCGATACCCGAGCCGGGCGTCCGCCTGCAGGAGTGCGAGAAGCTGCTGGTCGATGGCATCGAGCGTGCTCATGCGCGCCATGAGACCGCCGGGACCGTCCGAACGGCAAGTATTCGACGGCAAGACCTTCCGATCTGCCTTCGGAAGCGACGGCGCTCGGCCTAGCGTCCCGTCCCGTGGACGGGATGGGTGGCCGGGGCTGGGCATTGTTCGCCGCGGTGTCGGTGCTGTGGGGCGTTCCGTACCTCTTCATCGGCATCGCGCTGCAGGAGGGCATCGGTCCACTCGCGACGGCCGCCGCGCGCGTCGTGCTGGCCCTGGTCGTGCTGGTCCCGATCGCGTTCCGGCACCGGCACCGGGCGCTGCTGGCCGGACGCTGGGGGCGGCTCGCCGTGCTCGCACTGGTCGAGGTCGTCGTCCCGTTCAGCCTGATCCCGCTGGGCGGGCAGACCGTCCCCTCCGGCACCTCCGGCGTCCTGATCGCCACCGAGCCGATGTTCGTGCTGGTGGTCGGCCTGGTACTCGGGACGCGGGCGCGGCCGACGCTCGCCGCGCTGATCGGGCTCGTCGTCGGCTTCGCCGGGGTGGTCGTGCTGCTCGGTGTGGACGGCTCGGGCCCCGGCGCCGGTCTGATCGTCACCGCGGCCGCCTGTTACGCCGTGGGGGCTGTGCTGGTCGGCCGCTGGTTCGGCGATCTTCCGGCGATGCCGGTGGTGGCCGCCATGATCGTGCTCGCCGCGCCGGCACTCACCGCCCTGGCGCTGGTGTCCGAACCGCTCCCTGTGCCGACGCCGGCGGGGCTCGCCGCCCTGGCCGCGCTCGGCCTGGTCGCCACACCCGGCGGCTTCGTGGCCTTCTTCCGGCTCATCGCGATCGCGGGGCCCGACCGCGCGGCGCTCATCACCTACGTCGCCCCCGTGGTGGCGGTCGCGGCCGGCGCGGTCCTCCTCGCCGAACCGGTCGGCCCACGGATGGCCGGCGGGGCGCTGCTCGTCCTCGCCGGCGCATGGTTGGCCACCCGCGGGCCGCTCGTGCCGGGCGGTGCGCCGAGGGGGCGGCCGACCGAGCCGCCCCCTCGCCTCACCAGCCCATGAGCCGGATCATGTCCTGGCGCAGATCGGGGAGCACGAACCGGTTCCACGCCATGCGCGGATCAGTGGTGTTGCCCGACGCGAACTGCCGCAACCCGATCCCGATGATGGCGATCAGCGACAGCGTGCCCAGCACCGTGTACGTGCGGACGGTCTCCGGGTCCACCTCGACGCCGCGCAGCGTCGCGTACATCTCCGCGAGCCACTCGGCCTCGGCGAAGCCACCCACCAGCGACGATCCACCGCCGGTGAACTTGCCCGCGTAGTACGGCATGGCGAGATACCCGAGATCGAACAGGGGATCGCCGAGATGCGCGAGCTCCCAGTCGATCACCGCGGTGACCCGCCCGTCGTCGAGCAGGACGTTCCCGATCCGGAAGTCCGCGTGCACCAGCCCGGGGGTGCACGGACCCGGGTCCCGCGAGAGCACCCACTCGTAGGCCTCGTCGACGATCGGATCGGCGACGTCGACGTTGTCCCGGTGGGTGGCCCGCCAGCGCCCCACCAGCTCGGCGAAACCGACCGGCGGCCCGAGGAACGCCAGGTCCGCCGCCGGGATGTCGTGCATCGCGGCCAGCGTCCTCACCAGGTCGGTGGCGACGCTACGGCGGCTGTGCCAGTTCTCCTCCAGTTCCGCACGGTCCTTCGGCCGCCACACCAGAGGCGACCTGCCCGGCGAACGGTCCATCACGAAGAACGGTCCGCCGAGCGCGGAGTCCCCCGCCCGGAAACCGTGCACGGCCGGGACCGGCAGTCCGGCCCGGCCGGCCGCGGCGTAGATCTCGTACTCCCGTCCGAGGTCGGTGTCGAGCAGCCCGCCGGGCGGCTTGACCCGCACCACGTACGCCCGTCCGGACGATCGGTCCGACAGCAGGTGGGTGTGCCGGGAGAACCCGCCGGCGAGCTGGGTGAGATCCCAGTCGCCCGCGGTGTCGATCCCGGCCTCCCCCAGCACCGCCAGCACCTCCTGCGGCGCGGTCACCGGGGCGCACCGGACGTCAACAGCGCGACGTGCCGGTCCGTCAGCTGCGCGAGCAGGCCGCGCAGCGCGCCGGTGAACTCCTGCGCCGCGGGTTCCGGGTGGGCGCGGGCCGCCCGGAGCACCTCGGTCGTCACCTCGCCGACCGGCCGGTCCCGCGCCGTCAACCCGTGATGGGCGCGGTCCAGCGCAGCCGCCCAGTCCGGCCCGACGGCCGGGCCGCGGGCCCCGTCCACGAGTGCGGTGGCCTCCTCGACGAACCAGGTCCGGTTCGGCTCGGAGCCGGCCAGCTCGGCGGCCAGGTACCGCGCGACGCTGCTCGCGGACAGCAGCTGCGAGGTGCGGAACTCGTCGAGCGGGTGCTCCCAGCGGGCGGACTCCCGCAGCAGGTCACCGAGCATCGCGACGAGCCGGTCGGGGCTGATCGGATCGAACACCGGCACTACCCCGCGTACTTCCGCAGCTCACGGCGGGCGACGGCGCGCTTGTGCACCTCGTCGGGGCCGTCGCCGATCTGCAGGTAGCGGGCCTCGACGTAGTAGTTCGCCAGGGGCAGATCATTGCTGACCCCGGCACCGCCGAACACCTGGATGGCCCGGTCCACGATCCGCGCCGTGATCCGGGGGACGACGACCTTGATCGTCGAGATCTCCACCCGCGCACCCTTGTTCCCCATCGTGTCCATCAGCCAGGCCGTCTTCATGACCAGCAGCCGGGCCTGCTCGATGTCCATCCGGGCGTCGGCGATCCACTCCTGGACAACGCCCTGCTCGGCCAGCGGGGTGCCGAACGTGGCCCGCTCGTGGGCCCGCCGGCACATCAGCTCGACGGCGCGCTCCGCGTGCCCGAGCAGCCGCATGCAGTGGTGGATCCGGCCCGGCCCGAGCCGGGCCTGGGCGATGGCGAACCCGCCGCCCTCGACACCGAGGACGTTCTCCACCGGCACCCGGACGTCGTGGAACCTGACCTCGCCGTGCCCGCCGTAGGCGTGGTGCGGGAAACCGAAGACCGGCAGCGAGCGGGTGATCTCGATGCCGGGGGCGTCCCGCGGCACGAGGACCATGCTGTGCTGCTTGCCGGGCGGTGCGTCCGGGTCCGTCAGCCCCATCACGATGATCAGCTTCGTCATCGGGCGGCAGATGCCGGTGGTCCACCACTTGTGGCCGTTGATGACGTAGTCGTCACCGTCGCGGCGGATGCGGGTCCGCAGGTTGTTGGGGTCCGAGCTGGCGACGTCCGGCTCGGTCATGGCGAAGCAGGACCGGATGCTGCCGTCGAGCAGCGGCCGGAGCCATTCCTGCTGCTGGGCCTCGGTGCCGTACTGCGCGAGCAGCTCCATGTTGCCCGCGTCGGGCGGGCTGCAGTTGAAGGTCTCCGGGGCCAGGTCGATGCTGTGCCCGGTGATCTCGGCGAGCGGCGCGTACTGCAGATTGGTCAGCCCGGCGCCGAACTCCTCGTCCGGCAGGAACAGGTTCCACAGCCCGGCGGCGCGGGCCTTCTCCTTCAGCTCGGCCTTGATCGGCGGCTCGTGATCGAACGGGTCCGCGGCGGAGGCGTACTGCTCCTCCAGGACCTTCTCGGCGGGCCGGATGTGGTCGTCGAGGAAACCCTGGACGCGCTCGCACCACTCGAGCGTCGTCGGGTCGGTGCTGAACTCCATCAGTGCGCCGCCCCCGATCCGGCCCGCATCTCGGCCCGGCGGGCCTCGGTGGCCGCGGCGTCGATCGTCAGCTGCTCCGGGTGGGTCAGCGGGTTCCCCTCCACGACGACGCCGTAGTAGCGGTACGCGCCCTCGATCGTGAGGTACTCGTCGCGGACGTCGTGCATGACGCGCTCGGGCTCCCGCTCCAGCGGATCGCCCCAGCCACCCCCGCCGCCGGTCTGGTAACGGAAGATCGTGCGGGGCTTCGTGCGCCAGATCGGGGTCGAGGCGAAGTAGTGGTACTCGCCGTCCGGGTCCAGCACCTTGGTCTGCGGATCCAGCACGCCCGCGATCGGCTGCGAGGTCGCGTAGACCTCGGGACCGGTGCCCAGCAGATCCTGGGTGCGGGCGATGTCGAAGCTCTCCGGGGGGAACATCCAGCACGCCTGGGCCACGCCCTCACCGCCGCCGTAGGCCCCGACGCCGCTGGGCTTCTTGGTGTGCAGCGGGCTGGACCAGTGCTCGGCGTCGCGCAGGTACAGCGTGTCCCGGCGGACCGAGGCGCCCCCGCGGTTCGTGCCGACGCCCGCGGTGTCCGCGGCGTACTCCTTGCGCAGCACCACGACCGGCGAGTTGGCCTCGATGGCCTCGGTCGCCGGGTCGATGTTGTTGATCAGCTGGGCGACCATGTAGCTGTCGCCGTCGCCTGCCTTCGTCGCGCCCCACGGGCCGTGCTCGCCGCCGCACTCGGCGACGGTGGTCCACGGCATGCCGTCCTCGGTGACGCCGTTGGCGTTGTGCAGCATCAGCGAGCCGTAGTCGCCGCCGACGGCATTGACGCCGAGCACCGTCGACAACGCCCGGTACACCGCCTGCAGCACCGGCATCGTGGACTCCCAGTACAGGAAGACGCAGCCGTCCGGCGGGGTGGCGCTGCAGATCGTGCCAGGTGGCACCACCACGTCGATGTTGCGGAACGAGCCCGCGTTGAACGGCGTGGTCTGGTCGATCAGCATCTTGATGCCGACGGCGATGGCCGTCTTGGCGTCGAGCGCCGTGGCGTTCACCGAGCTCCGGGCCTGCTCGGAGGTGCCGGACAGGTCCACCTCCACCCGGTCGTCCTGCTTGGAGATCCGGATCTTGAGCTGGTAGGTGATCGAGTCGTCGACCCCGTCGGCGTCGATGCCCTCCTCGGCCTCGTAGACACCGTCCGGGATGGACTCGCGCAGCGCGGTGCTCATCGCCTCGGCCGACGCGTCGCAGGTGTAGGAGATGGCACCGAGATAGGCGTCGACGCCGTAGCGGGCCACGCTCTCCAGGATCAGCCGCTCGGCGAGCAACAGCGCCTGGTAGATGCTCTTCATGTCCGGGTGGAGCAGCGCGGCCATCCGCGCGTTGTCGAAGATCAGGTTGAAGGTGGAGCGGACCGGCTTGTCCTTGATGTACAGCCGCATCGGGCTGATGACCAGACCGTTCTCGTACGAGTTGCGCTTGGTGGCGCTGAACCCGGCCGGAACCACCCCGCCCATGTCCAGCTGGTGGGCGCGGATGGTGACGAACGAGATGATCCGGCCGTCGTGGAAGACGGGGCGGATGAAGCACATGTCGTTGACGTGGTTGCCCACCCGGTAGGGATCGTTGGCGATGATGATGTCGCCTTCCTCGACCTCCTCCGGCCCGTACTCCTCGATGGTGTTGCGGACGGCGTCGCCCATCGTCCCGAGGAACACCGCGAGCGAGTTGCTCACCGTGCTCATCTGGTAGCCCTGCTCCGGCGGGCCCGCGATGGTGGCACCGAAGTCGTACCAGTCCCGCAGGATGGACGAGAAGGCGTTGTTCAGCAGGCCGGCGCACATGTGGTCGACCACGTAGCGCATCCGGTTACCCAGCACACCGGCGGTGAATCGGTCGGAGTGGTAACGAGCGGCGAACTGCTCGTCGGTGAGGTCGCGCAGCGCGGTCACGTGGTGCCTCCCAGTCGGATGTGGAGCTCGCCGAACTCGCCCACCGTGAGGTGGTGGTCCGGCGGGACGAAGGTGGTGGACAACGGCTCGCGGACGACGGCGGGGCCGGACAGCTCGTCCCCCGCGCGCAGGTCGATCCGCTGGTACTCGTGCGCGGCGAGCGGCTCGTCGGTCAGGTAGCGGATCTCCAGCTCCCGGCTCGGCACCGGACCGCCGGAGTCCCGGCGCGGGATCTTCGGGTACTCGACCTTGGCCGCCGGGAAGACGGCCTCGACCCGGTAGGTCACGCCCTGCACCGGCAGCGCCTCGAACCGGTTGCCGGTGCGCTGCTCGTAGACGTCGTGGAAGTTCGCGATCATCCGGGTGACGGTGTCGGCGGTGATGGGGCCGTCCGGGATCCCGACGAACGGGGTCTCCCAGCTCTGGCCCATCAGCAGCGCATCGAAGGTGCGGACGAACTCCACGTCCGCACCGCGGTCGCCGAACCGCTGCTTCAGGCGGTCCTCCATCTGCGCGTACACCTTCTCGATGCCCTCGGCGGCCTCGGGCGCGAGGATCGTGTAGGCGCTGCGGCTGTCGCCGTAGACCTGGTCGGAGCTGACCAGCCCGAGCGCGGAGAACAGGCCCGGGTGCGGCGGGACCACGACCTCCTTGGCGTGCAGCAGGCCGAGCGCGGCCGGCAGCAGCATCGGCCCGGCCGCGCCGAATGCGAGCAGGCTGTAGTCCCGCGGGTCGATGCCGTGCTTGACCGCGACGTTGAACAGCCCCTCGGCGACGTTGTTCACACCGACCCGGAACGCGTAGTTCACCCGCTGCTCGAACGACAACGGCGAGTCGAGATCCTCGAACGCCCGGCGCGAACGCTCCGGATCCAGCCGCATCCGGCCGCCGGCGAACCCGTCGGGATCGATGATGCCCATCAGGAGCATGGTGTCGGTGGTGGCGGGTTGCGTGCCGCCGCGGCCGTAGCAGGCCGGGCCGGGTACCGAACCGGCCGATCCGGGACCGACCATGAGCTCACCGGCCGGGCTGATCGTGACCAGGCTGCCACCGCCGGCGCCGATGCTGACGATCTCGTTCGACAGGGCGTTGACGACCAGGTCGTGCTCGAGCTCGAAGGTGGTGTCGACCGACGGCGCACCGTCGGTGACCAGGCTGATGTCGCACGAGGTTCCGCCGACGTCCGCGCACAGCAGGTCGGGGGTGTCGATGAGCGACCCGAAGTAGGCGCTCGCCATGGTGCCCGCCGCCGGGCCGGCGAACACGATCTCGTACGGGTGCTCGACGGCGATGTCCGCCGCCACCAGCTGGGCGGCACAGTTGGCGTAGTTGAGCTGCCCGGTGAAGCCCTCGGCGCGCAGGCCGGCGTCGAGCCGGGAGGTGTAGCCGTCGTAGATGATCCGCATGAACACGTCGATCACGGTGGTCGACGAGCGGGCGAACTCCTTCGCGAGCGGGGACACCTCGCTGGAGACGGAGCACGGCACCGGGCCGAGCACCTCGTGCACGAGATCACGCAGCCGCTCCTCGTGGTGGCTGCTGACGTAGGAGTTGATCAGGCAGATCGCCACGCCCTCGACCTCGCAGCGGCGCAGCACCTCCAGCTCGGCCCGGGCCTGGTCCTCGTCGAGCGGGATCAGGATGCCCCCGTCCGCCGTGATCCGCTCGCGGATCCCGCGGCGCAGGTAGCGGGCGACGAGCGGGCGGGAGGCGTCGCCGTAGGGGCGACGCCAGTGCGCGTCGGTGAGTGCCTCGGCGGGGCGCCAGGTGCGGCCGGCGTCGAGGATGTCCCGGTGCCCCATGGTGGTGAGGAAGGCGATCTTGGGCAGCTTGCGGGTGATCACGGCGTTCAGCCCGTGGGTGCTGGCGTGGTTGAACGTCGTGGCGTTCTCGACGCCCGCCTCCCGGGCGCCGGCGATCACGCCGAGCTCGGTCTGCGCCTCCGTCGCCACCTTGATGGTGCGGATCTCGCCGCCCTCGATGGCCACCACGTCGGTGAACGTCCCGCCGACGTCCACACCGATCATCGTTCCGCTCACGAGAGGTCCAATCCGTGGGAGGTGAGGTGGATGGGACCGAAGAGATCCCAGGGTTCGCGGCTGACCGACCGCAGCGTGGGCTGGTGCTTCACGACCATGAACCACCCGCCCTCGCTCAGGACGGGGTAGCGCAGGAAGTCGGCGGCGGTGGAGCCGGGGAAGTCGCGGGCGAGGTCGACGCCGAGGTCACGGAGCTCCTGCTCGGTGACCTCGGCACGATCGACCGTGCGCGCGGGTGCCACGGTCGGATGCTGGTTCGTCATGCCACATCGGTCCTTCGGGTCGGTTCCCGACAGACCACACGCGGGCGGCGCGGTGTAGGTCGCACGCGGCGCTGCGAGGGCCTAGGATTTAAGTGGACCGAGCGGTCCACGTAATTCGGGGACGGTAGCCCGGTGCGACCCGCACCACAAGGGCATCACTCGTTCGGACGATGCCCTCGTCGGGACGGGTCCGGCCGCGGCGGTGTGGCAGCCTGGGCCGACCAGTCCGGGAGCGAGGGGGACCCATGGCGACGACGGATACGCGAGCCGGCGCGCAGGCGCCACGGCGCGGCCGTCCGCAGGGGCACGGCCCGGGCTTCGAGGCGCGTCGGGCGGAAGTCGTCGACATCGCGACGACGCTGTTCGCCGAGCGCGGGTACTCCGGCACCTCGGTGAGCGACCTGACCGCCGCGACGGGCATGGGAAAGGGCGCGCTCTACCGGTACATCGAGTCGAAGGAGAACCTGCTCGTCGAGATCTCGGCACGGGTGATGGGCCCGCTCGTGGAGCGGACCCACGAGGTCTGCGCGCTCGACGAGTCGCCGCTGGTCAAGCTGAGATTGATCTCGGAGGCCATCCTGGCCGGTATCGCCGAGCGTCCCGACTCGGTCTGGGTCTACGAGCACGACTACCGCTACCTGACCGGCACCAACCGGACCCGTTTCCTCGCCCAGCGCAGCGCCTTCGAGGAGCCGCTGCTCGAACTCGGACGCGACGCGGTGGCACGAGGCCTGTTCCGGGACACCGACGTGCGGCTGCTGATGTTCCAGTTCTTCAATCTCCACAAACAGGTCGCCCAGTGGTTCCACCGCGGCGGCGGCTGGAGCCCGGAGGAGCTGTCCCGCGAGTACTGCCGCACGCTGTTCAACGGGTTCGCCGCGGACTCCACGGACTTCGCCGACGTCGAGCGGCGGGTCGCGAACCTGAGGCACTGAGCACGGGGCAGCCGGTCACGGCGCCGGATCGGCCTCCCGGCAGGGGTGCCCGGCGCGGCGCCCCTGCCCGGCCCCACCCCTCCCCCGGCCCCGCCCGCGCGGCCGTCAGCCGAACAGCGTGCTGTGCTGCCGGCGGAGCTTGTACTTCAGGATCTTCCCGCCCACGGTCTCGGGCAGGCTGTCCGCGAACACGATCGCCTTGGGCGTCTCGTAGCCGCCCAGCTTCGCCCGGCAGTGCGCGATGATCGACTCCTCGTCCGGCTCGGCGCCCGCCCGCAGCACCACGACCGCCGTGACCGCTTCGCCCCAGTGCTCGTGCGGCAGCCCGATCACCGCCGCCTTCTCCACGGCCGGATGCCCGTGCAGGACCGACTCCACCCGCAGGCTGGAGACGTTCTCCCCGCCGGACTTCACGATGTCCTTGAAGCGGTCCACCATGATCCGCAGGCCGTCGGCGTCGACCGACGCGCTGTCTCCGGAGTGGAACCAGCCGCCGCGGAAGGCCTCCCGGGTGGCCTCCTCGTTGAGGTAGTAGCCCGCCGTGACGATCGGGCTGCGGTACACCACCTCGCCCGGCACCTGCGGAGTGTCGCGCAGCGACTGCCCGGTCTCGTCCACGACGTCCGAGGCCAGCAGCGGGCTCGGGACGCCGACGTAGTTGACCGCCGGGGCGGTGCGCTCGTAGATCTCGTTCCACACCGCGGGCCAGAACCTGTGACAGGCGATCGCCTCGGTCTGCCCGAAGATGCCCAGCACCACCAGACCGGGCGCCTTCTCCTGCAGCCCCGCGTACACCGCCGGATCGAGCGCGCCCCAGCCGTAGACCAGCACGGTCAGGCTGGACAGGTCCGCACCGGCCCGCTCGGCCTCGGCGTTGATCGCGGCGACGAACTGCGGCGAGCCCGCCCACAGCGCGGTCGGGCGCTCCTCGGCGATCGTGGCGACGACCTGGTCGGGCACCGGGCGACGCCCCAGCACCAGGGAGCCGCCCGCCAGGAACGCCGAGAGCGTGAAGATCTGGTCACCGACGTGGTAGATCATCGGCAGCGCGGTGGCGACCTTGAGCTCGGTCTCCACCTGCAGGCCGCGGGTCAGCGAGACCGTGAAGTTCAGCCCGGCGAGGTGGCTCGCGCCGTGCGAGAACATCACGCCCTTGGGCATCGCCGTGGTGCCCGAGGTGTAGAGAAGCTGCCAGATGTCGTCGGAGTGGATCTCCACGTCGGGCTCGGTCGTCGGCTCGCCGTCGAGGAACTCCCCGAAGCTCACGCTGCCCGCGACCGGAGCGCCGCCGATCGTGATAGTGGCGCCGACGCCCAGACCGGTGGCGGCGAAGGCCGACTCGGCCCGCGGCCACAGCTCGGCGTCGACGATCGCCGTCGCCGGCTGCGCCTGGCCGATCAGGTGCTCGAGCACGTCCGGGGCGAGGGCCGGGTTGATCGGCACCGCCACCATGCCCGCCTTCGCGATCCCGATCTTGGCCAGATAGGCCTCGACCGAGTTCTCGCTGAACAGCACCACCCGCGCGCCCGGCTCCAGCCCGTGGCCCGCGAGTGCGTGCGCGACCTGACTGGTGATCTCGTCGGCCTCCCGGTAGGTGACCGACGCGAACCGGTCCTCGCCGTACGCGCCGGGACGCCCGGTGATCGCGGTCTTGTCCGGGTAGCTCCAGGTCAGCCGCTCGAACACGTCGCCGACCGAGGTCCGCTCCCAACGGTTCACCGCGCGCCGGCCCCGCAAGCGGGTGACATCGATCGTCTCGAGCTGTCCCTGCAGGTCCACACCAGCCTCCTTGCCGCATCACCTGATCGCGCACAGCATCGCGGCAACGGACGCCGATCACAAGCCCCTAGTCACCAGCAGTTCACATAGGTCTCCTGACCACCGACGCCGTGAGGACGCTCCACAAGCGTCACTTCCATAGTCTTCACCTGCATCTTTGCCGCGACCCGCCGAGTCGCCTTGCCAAAATCGGAGATAGTGAACGACGATGCACTTGTTGCGGGCGGTGCCGTCCGGTCGAACCAGATGGGCAGAGGAGTCGGTGTGGACTTTCGGGAGAGCTCCGAGCACAGGGATCTCCGGGCGACGGTGCGGGCGATCACCGCGGAGTTCGGTCCCGGGTACTACGTGCCACGGGCCGAGGCGGGTGAACCGACCTCCGAGCTGTGGACCCGGCTCGGCGCCGGTGGCTTCCTCGGGATCAACCTGCCCGAGGAGTACGGCGGTGGCGGGGCGGGGCTCGCGGAGCTCGCGATCGTCTGCGAGGAGACAGCCGCGGCGGGCTGCCCGCAGCTACTGCTGCTCGTCTCTGCCGCCATCTCCGGCGAGATGATCACGGGCTTCGGCACCGAGGAGCAGAAGCGGCACTTCCTGCCGCGGATGGCCTCCGGCGAGTCCAAGGTGGTGTTCGCGATCACCGAGCCGGACGCGGGCTCGAACACCCACAAGCTCTCGACCGTCGCGAAGCGCGACGGCTCCGACTGGATCGTCAACGGGGCCAAGTACTACATCTCCGGGGTCGACGAGGCCGAGGCGATCCTGCTGGTCGCCCGCACCGGGATCGACGAGACGTCCGGCCGGGCCCGGCTCTCACTATTCCTGGTGCCGACCGATACCCCCGGCCTGGAGAAGACCCCGCTGCCGGTGTCGGCGAAGCTGCCCGAGAAGCAGTTCACCCTGCACTTCGACGACATGCGGTTGCCCGGGTCGGCACTGCTCGGTGCACAGGACGAGGGCTTCCACCAGGTCTTCCACGGCCTCAATCCCGAGCGCATCACCGGCGCCGCGGTCTGTGTCGGGGTGGCCCGCCACGTACTCGCGCAGGCCTCGGCCTACGCCACGACCCGCACCGTGTGGGATGCGCCGATCGCCGCCCACCAAGGCGTGTCGCACCCGCTCGCGAAGGCCCGGATCGAGACCGACCTCGCCGCGCTGATGACGTCGAAGGCCGCCTGGCTGCACGACGAGGACCTGCCCGCGGGCGAGGCGTCGAACATGGCCAAGTACGCCGCCGCCGAGGCCGCGGGCGCCGCCGTCGAGGCCGCCATCCAGACCCACGGCGGCAACGGCCTGGCCACCGAGTACGGCCTGCTCCCCTACTGGGGAATCGCGCGCCTGCTGCGGATCGCCCCGGTCAGCCGGGAGATGGTCCTCAACTTCGTCGCCCAGCACAGCCTGGGCCTGACCCGCTCGTACTAGGGGGAACACCCGTCATGCCGACCGTCCTGCGCTCCGCGCTGAACACCTCCGACGAGATCTACCTCGCCAACCGCAAGCACTCCGAGCAGGTCCTCTCCGAGCTCGACGAGCAGATCCGGGCCACCATCGCCGGCGGCGGCGAGCGCTACCAGAAGCGCCACCGTGACCGCGGACGGCTGCTGGTCCGGGAGCGCATCGAACTACTCCTCGACCGGGACGCGGCGTTCCTCGAACTGTCCTCGCTCGCCGCCTGGGGCACCCGGTTCCCGGTGGGCGCCTCCATCGTGACCGGGATCGGCGTCGTCTCCGGCGTCGAATGCATGATCATCGCCCACGACCCGACCGTCCGCGGCGGCGCGATGAACCCGTACTCGCTGAAGAAGACGCTGCGCGCCCTGGAGATCGCCCGGATCAACCGGCTCCCCACGATCAACCTCGTCGAGTCCGGCGGGGCCGACCTGCCCACCCAGTCCGAGCTGTTCGTGCACGCGGGCAAGATCTTCCACGACCTGACCGAGCTGTCGTCGATGGCGATCCCGACGATCGCGCTGGTCTTCGGCAACTCCACCGCGGGCGGCGCCTACGTGCCCGGCATGTGCGACTACGCAGTGATGGTCGACCAGCAGGCCAAGGTGTTCCTCGGTGGCCCGCCGCTGGTCAAGATGGCCACCGGCGAGGACGCCGACGACGAGGAGCTCGGCGGCGCCGCCATGCACGCCAAGGTCTCCGGGCTCTGCGACCACTTCGCCGTCGACGAGCGGGACGCCCTCCGGATCGGGCGGCAGATCGTCTCCGAGCTCAACTGGCACAAGCTCGGTCCCGGCCCCAGCCTCCCGGCCGACGAACCGCTCTACGATCCCGACGAGCTGCTGGGCATCGCGCCGTCGGACATCAAGGTGCCGTTCGACCCGCGCGAGGTCATCGCCAGGGTCGTCGACGGATCCCGGTTCGGCGAGTACAAGGCGTTGTGGGGCACCAGCCTCGTCACCGGCTGGGCGTCGATCCACGGCTACCCGGTCGGGATCCTCGCCAACGCCCGCGGCGTGCTGTTCAGCGAGGAGGCCAAGAAGGCCTCGGAGTTCATCCAGCTGGCCAACCAGACGGACACGCCGTTGATCTTCCTGCAGAACACCACCGGCTACATGGTCGGCAAGACCTACGAGCAGGGCGGGATCATCAAGGACGGCTCGAAGATGATCAACTCGGTGGCGAACAGCAAGGTCCCGCACATCACGATGAACCTGGCCGCCTCGTTCGGCGCCGGGAACTACGGGATGTCCGGGCGGGCCTACGATCCGCGGCTGATGTTCGCCTGGGCGGGCTCGCGGCTCGCCGTCATGGGCGCCACCCAGCTGGCGGGCGTCATGTCGATCGTCGCCAGGTCCTCGGCCGCCTCGTCCGGCCGGGAGTTCGACGCCGAGGCCGACGAGCGCAACCGCGCCGCCATCGAGGCCCAGATCGAGGCCGAGTCGCACGCCTTCTTCGTCACCGCCCGGCTCTACGACGACGGCCTGATCGACCCCCGCGACACCCGCACCGTGCTCGGCATCGCCCTGTCGACCGCGCACTCGAACATCGTCGCCGGCCAGCGTGGCTACGGCGTCTTCCGGATGTGAGGCAGGGAATGACCGTCCACAAGCTGCTGGTGGCCAACCGCGGCGAGATCGCCGAGCGGATCATCCGCTCGGCCCGCGCGCTGGACATCGCCACCGTCGCCGTCCACTCCGACCCGGACGCCGACGCGCTGTTCGTCGAGGCCGCCGACGAGGCGGTGCGGCTCCCCGGCGCCGCCCCGTCGGAGACCTACCTGCGCGCCGACCGGATCATCGAGGCCGCCCGCCTGACGGGCGCGGACGCGATCCACCCCGGTTACGGGTTCCTGTCCGAGAACGCGGAGTTCGCCCGCGCCTGCGCCGATGCCGGGATCACCTTCGTGGGCCCGCCGGTCGAGGCCATCGAGGCGATGGGCTCCAAGATCGCGGCGAAGGAGCTGATGGAGAAGGCCGGGGTGCCCGTCCTGCCCGGCGCCACGATCGACGACGCCGAGGAGATCGACTCCGCTGCCGTCTCCGCCCTCGCCGACGGCATCGGCTACCCGCTGCTGGTCAAGGCAGCCTTCGGTGGCGGCGGGCGCGGCATGCGCATCGTCCGCTCCGCCGCCGACGTGCTCGACGCCGTGACCGGGGCCCGTCGCGAGGCCGCGTCGGCCTTCGGCAACGGCACCGTGTTCCTGGAACGCTTCGTCGAGGACCCGCGGCACGTCGAGGTGCAGATCTTCGGCGACACCCACGGCACCGTGGTGCACCTGTTCGAGCGCGAGTGCTCGATCCAGCGCCGCTACCAGAAGATCGTGGAGGAGGCCCCCTCCCCCGCCGTCGACGAGGCGCTGCGCACCCGTCTCGGGGACGCGGCGGTCGCGGCGGGCGCGGCGATCGGCTACACCGGCGCCGGAACCGTCGAGTTCGTGATGGCGCAGACCGGCGAGTTCTTCTTCCTCGAGGTCAACACCCGATTGCAGGTCGAGCACCCGGTCACCGAGGAGATCACCGGCCTCGACCTGGTGGCCCTGCAGATCGCGGTCGCCGAGGGCGAGCCGCTGCCCGCGGAGGTCACCGGCGCCACGATCACCGGCCACGCGATCGAGGCCCGGCTCTACGCCGAGGACCCGAGCCAGGACTACCTGCCCGGTTCGGGCACCGTGCACCGCTTCAGTGTGCCCGCGCTGCCCGGCGTGCGCGTCGACACCGGCGTCCGGGACGGCTCGGTGATCGGCACGCACTACGACCCGATGCTGGCCAAGGTGATCGCGCACGGGCGCACCCGCGCCGAGGCGGCCCGCAAGCTCGCGCGGGCGCTCGCCGAGGCCGAGATCCACGGCCCGGTCACCAACCGGGACCTGCTCGTCGCGATCCTGCGCGAGCCGGAGTTCCTGGCCGGGCGGACCGACACCGGCTATCTCACCCGGCACGAGCCCGCCGTACTGATCGGTCCCCCGGCGGAGTCCACCCTCGCCGTGCACGCCCTCGCGGCGGCACTGGCCGACCAGTCCGGCCGTCGGGACGGGGCGCGGGTCCAGCGGCCCGTGCCCACCGGCTGGCGCAACGTTCGCAGCGCCTCGCAGCACGCCGAGTACCGGATCGGCGACACCGACCTCGACGTGTCCTACCGGCTCGGCCGCGGCACGCTCGAGGCCGGTGTGAACGGGACCGCGCTCGCCGAGCCTGCCGTGCTCGGCGCCGGCCCGGAGCGGGTCGACCTGCGGGTCGGCGGCGTGCGGCGCGCCGTGCGGGTGCACCGCGTCGGCGACACCGTGTACGTGGACAGCGTGCTCGGCGCCAGCACGCTGACCGAGCGGCCGCGGCTGCCCGAGCCCGGCACCGATGCCGCCCCCGGCTCGCTCCTCGCGCCCATGCCCGGCACCGTCGTCCGGGTGGCGGCCGAGGCCGGGCAGCAGGTCGAGCAGGGCACCGTCATCGTGGTGTTCGAGGCCATGAAGATGGAGCACTCGGTGCGCGCGCCGGTGGCGGGCACCGTCGCCCGGCTGAGTGTTCAGGTCGGAGACACCGTGGAGTCCGGCGAGATCCTCGCCGTCATCGAGGAGGTTGAGGCCTGACATGAGCGACGTGACCTACGAGGTGACCGACGGCGTCGCCTGGCTGACGATCGACCGGGCCGAGGCACGCAACGCCCTGAGCAAGGCCGTCCGCGAGGGTCTGTTCGACGGCGTCCACCGGTTCAACGCCGACGGCTCGGCCAAGGTCCTGGTGCTCACCGGCTCGGGCGAGAAGGCGTTCTGCGCGGGCGGTGATCTCAAGGAGATGAACGACGTAGCCCTGCAGGTCCCGCCACCGGACTTCCTGCCCCAGCTCGGCCGCAACATCGACGTCCCCAAGCCGACGATCGCCGCGGTCAACGGGATCGCCTACGGCGGCGGGTTCCTGCTCGCCCAGCAGTGTGATCTCGTGGTGGCCGCCGAGCACGCCCGGTTCGCGGTGTCCGAGGTGAAGATCGGCCGCGGATCGCCGTGGGCGGCACCGCTGTCCTGGCTGGTCCCGCCGCGGGTCGCGATGAAGATTCTGCTCACCGGCGACCCGATCGGCGCGGCCGAGGCGCAGGGCTACGGCCTGGTCAACGACGTGGTGCCGGCCGCCGAGCTGCGCGCGCACACCCAGGAGCTGGCCGAGCGGATCGCCGCCAACGCGCCGCTGTCGGTGCTCGCGGCCAAGCGGACGGCGTACCTGTCGGCGAGCCACACCCGCGCCGAGGCCTACGAGCGCGCCGAGGAGATCTGGGAGCCGGTCTACCTCTCGCAGGACGCGCAGGAGGGTCCGCTGTCGTTCCGGGAGAAGCGTGCCCCCGTCTGGCAGGGGGTCTGACCATGGCAGCAGCGGTGTCCATGGATGCGCTCCTCGACGACCTCGAGGCCGAGAGCGCGGTCGTCCGGGCGATGGTCGCCGACCTCGACGACGCCGGTATCGGCGCCGCCACCCCGGCCGAGGGCTGGAGCATCCGCGACCAACTCACCCACCTCGCCTACTTCGACGAGGCGGCCACCCTGGCCGCGGTGGACCCGGACACCTTCCGCACCCGGGCCGCCGCGCTGCTGGAGGCGGGGCCCGGTTTTCCCGACCGGATCGCCGCGGACCACGCGGGGCTCGGCGCCGAGGAGGTCCGGGCCTGGTTCGCCGGGGCCCGCGACGCGCTCGTCGGCACCTTCCGCGGCATCGAGCCGAAGACCCGGCTGCCCTGGTACGGGCCGGACATGAGCGCCCTGTCCTCGATCACCGCCCGGCTGATGGAGACCTGGGCGCACGGCCAGGACGTCGCCGACGCGCTCGGGATGCTCCGGGAACCGACCGACCGACTGCGCCACGTCGCCCACCTGGGGATACAGACCTTCGGCTTCACCTTCCGCAACAACGGCCGCGAGATCCCGGACGCGCCCGTGCGGGTGGAGCTGGCCGCCCCCTCCGGCGCGCTGTGGACCTGGGGCCCGGCGGACGCCGCCGACCGGGTCACCGGCTCCGCGCTCGGCTTCTGCCTGGTCGCGACCCAGCGCAGGCACCGCGACGACACCGACGTGGCCACGACCGGGCCGGTCGCCGCCGAGTGGATCTCGATCGCCCAGACCTTCGCCAACCCGCCCGGCCCAGGGCGCGCCCCCGGCGCCGTCGCCGCGGCCTTCCCCACTCCGCCCCGGACACCCGCAGGAGGATCCGCATGACCCGCGCACCGGTGCGCATCGGCAACTGCTCCGGCTTCTACGGCGACCGCATCGCGGCGGCCCGCGAGATGGTCGACGGCGGGCCGATCGACGTCCTGACCGGGGACTATCTCGCCGAGCTGACCATGCTGATCCTGTACAAGGCCCGGCAGAAGGACCCGGCCGGCGGCTACGCGAAGACCTTCCTCACCCAGGTCGAGCATGTCCTCGGCTCCTGCCTGGACCGCGGCATCAAGATCGTGTCCAACGCGGGCGGGCTCAACCCGGCGGGGCTGGCCACCGACCTCGCCGCGCTGGCGGAGCGCCTCGGGCTGTCGCCGAGGATCGCCTACGTGCACGGCGACGACCTGATCGGGCGGCTCGACGACATCCAGGCCGCCGGACACTCCCTGGCGCACCTCGACACCGGCGTCGCGCTGGCCGACGCCGGGGTGGATCCGGTGTCCGCCAACGCCTATCTCGGCGGCTGGGGCATCACCGAGGCGCTGCGCGCCGAGGCCGACATCGTGGTGACGGGGCGGGTCACCGACGCCTCGGTCGTCGTCGGGCCCGCCGCCTGGTGGCACGGCTGGGAGCGCACCGACTTCGACGCCGTCGCCGGTGCGATGGCCGCCGGCCACGTCATCGAGTGCGGCCCGCAGGCCACCGGCGGGAACTACTCCTTCTTCGAGGAGGTCACCGACCGCCGCTATCCCGGCTTCCCGGTCGCCGAGGTCGCCGCCGACGGCTCCAGCGTGATCACCAAGCACGCGGACACCGGCGGGCTCGTCTCGCCGGGCACGGTCACCGCGCAGCTGCTCTACGAGATCGGCGAGCCCGCCTATCCCGGGCCGGACGCCGTGGCGCACTTCGACTCGCTGAGGCTCACCCAGGACGGCGAGCACCGGGTGCGCATCTCGGGCGCCCGCGGCAGCGCGCCGACCGACCGGCTCAAGGTCGCCCTGAACTACGAGGGCGGCTACCGCAACACGATGACGCTGGTGCTCACCGGCACGAAGATCGAGGAGAAGGCGGCCTGGGCGTCGGAGCAGCTGACCGAGCTGCTCGGCGGCGCGGACCGGTTCGAGGAGCTCGACATCCAGCTGCTGCGCTTCGACCACCCCGACGCGCCCACCAACGCACAGGCGACCGCGCACCTGCGGGTCACCGTGAAGGACCCGGACCGGCGCAAGGTCGGCCGTGCCTTCTCCAACACGACCATGGAGCTCGCGCTCGGCGGCTATCCCGGCTTCCACACCACCACCCCGCCGTCGGCCGAGAGCGCCTTCGGCGTCTACTGGCCCACCCTGGTGCCGGCCGCGCAGGTGCAGCACCTGGTCACACTGCCCGACGGCAGCACGAAGCCGGTGCCGCACAGCCCGCTCACCGCCGAGATCCCCGCCCCGGCGGAGCTGGTCACACCGGCGCCCACCGGCGGGCCCACCCGGCGGCTGCCGCTGGGCGAGATCGCGGCGGCCCGCTCCGGCGACAAGGGCGGCAACGCCAACATCGGGGTGTGGACCCGCACCGACGCCGAGTACGAGTGGCTCCGCGCCCACCTCACCGTCGAGCGTGTCCGCGAGCTGATCCCGGAGGCGGCCGAGCTGGAGATCCGCCGCTTCGACCTGCCGAACCTGCGCGCGCTGAACTTCGTCGTGGTCGGGATCCTGGACGCGGGCGTCGCGTCCACCACCCGGCCCGACCCGCAGGCCAAGGGGCTCGGCGAGTACCTGCGCAGCCGTCTCGTCGACATCCCGGCCACCCTGCTGCCGGAGCCGGAGCGGCACTCGTGACGCCACCGGTGGGCATCAACGCCGGGCACTTCTTCCGGGGGGTGCCGGCGGGCTTCGCCGACACCGTCCGGCGGATCGAGGACCTGGGTTTCGACGGCCTCTGGTTCGCCGAGGCCTACGGCTCGGACGTGTTCACGCCGCTGGCCTACGCCGCGGCGCTGACCAGCCGGATCCGGCTCGGGACCGCCGTGGCGCAGATCCCGGCCCGCACCCCTGCGGCCACCGCGACCACGGCGACGACGCTGGACCACCTCTCCGGCGGCCGGGTCGTGCTGGGGCTCGGCGCGTCCGGCCCGCAGGTCTCCGAGGGCTGGCACGGGGTCGCCTACCCCCGTCCGCTGGCCCGGACCCGGGAGTACGTCGACGTCGTACGGCAGGTGCTGGCCCGTGAGCAGCCGCTCGACCACGACGGCGAGTTCCACCAGCTCCCGCTGCGCGGCGGCACCGGGCTGGGCAAACCGCTGAGGAGCTCGCTGCACGTACTGCGCCCCGACCTGCCGATCCAGCTCGGCGCCGAGGGCCCGCGCAACATCGCCCTCGCCGCCGAGATCGCGGACGGCTGGCATGCGATGTTCTTCTCCCCCGCCTTCGACGACTTCTACCGGACCGCGCTCGAGGAGGGCTTCGCCCGCCGCGGTGGCCGTCCGGAGCACTTCGAGGTCGTCTGCACGCTGCCGGTCGTGGTGGACACCGACATCGAACGCGCCGCCGACCGGATCCGGCCCGATCTCGCCCTGTACATGGGTGGCATGGGCGCGCGGGGCGCGAACTTCCATCACGACGTGTTCGTCCGGATGGGCCACGCCGAGACGGCGGCCCGGGTGCAGGATCTGTACCTGCGGGGTGAGAAGGCCGCTGCCGCGGCCGCCGTCCCCACCTCGCTGGTCGAGGAGATCGCGCTCATCGGGCCGGTGGGCAAGATCCGCGAGGATCTGGCGCGCTGGTCGGGCACCGTGGTCGACTCGCTGGCCGTCCAGGGGCTGCCCGAGGACCTGGAGATCGTGGCGAAGGCCCTGCTCTGACGGGCCGGCCGGGCCGGGCCCGGCGCGTCACGCGCCCTCTTCGAGCTCCTCGACGACCTCGGGATGGGCGACCCGCTCGCAGCCCGTGTCCGCCGCGGGCTCGACTCCGAGAGCGGCGTGCGCGGCGCCGCTGAGCAGCGCGGACAGCCGGTCGACGGGCAGGCCGGAGTTGTGGAACAGGATGCTCTGCACGCTGCCGATCGCGGCGTGCACCAGCACCCGCACCTCGGCATCGGGAAGGTCCGGACGCAGCGGCGCGACGACCGCCACCCACTCCTCGATGTAGTGCCGCTGCGAGCGGCGCAGCCTGCGCAGGTCGTCGTCCGGCAGGTTGCGCGCCTCGCGGTGGTAGACCTGCAGGATGCGGCGGTCCTGGACGGCCACCCGCACGTGATTGCGGACCAGCTCGGTCACCGCGGCCCGGTCGTCCGGGGCCGACTCGACGATCGCCGACGCGCCGTCCCCCAGCTTCGCCATGACCTGCCCGAGCAGGGCCGCCAGGATCGATCCCTTGCTGGGGAAGTGGCGGTAGATGCCGGACCCGACGATGCCGGCCGCGGTGCCGATGTCGGCCATCCCGACCACGTGATACCCGTTGCGGGAGATCAGCTCCGCCGCCGCACCCAGGATCCGGGTCTTGCGAGCCGGATCGCGCCGCCGCGGCCCACGTTCCTGCGCCACCGCTCCTCCTCGCCCGCCTGCCGTGCACCACCATGACACACGCCGGCTCGGCCGACCGGCAGCCCGCGCGGTAGCTCCGCACGTTCGCGCCGTGCAGGCCCGGACCTCGCCGGACTTGGCGTGGGCCACTCACAAGATCACCTGCGTGGAGGGAAGAATCCCCGCCGGGGGGTGTGTCCGTGAAGGGTGTCTTCATCGCAGCCGGGGTGGCGCTGGCGGTCTCGATCCTGCTGACCCCGTACCTGATCCGGCTCTTCGCCCGCCAAGGCCTGGGCCAGGAGATCCGGGAGGAGGGCCCGCGGACCCACCGGTCGAAGCGGGGCACACCCACGATGGGTGGCGTCGCGATCCTGCTCGCCCTGTGGCTGGGCTACCTCGTCGCGCATGCCGTGACCCGCGAACCGATGACCGCGTCGGCGCTGCTGGTCCTCGGGCTGACCACGGCCCTGGGGATCGTAGGGTTCCTGGACGACTTCATCGGGATCGTCCGGGCACGCAATCTCGGCCTGAACAAGACCGGCAAGACGATCGGCCAGTTCCTCACCGCGACGATCTTCGCCGTGCTCGCGCTGCGCTTCGCCGACGGTGCGGGGACGACCCCGGGCTCGCCGTACCTGTCGTTCGTGCGGGACATCGCGTTCTGGTCGCTCGGCGCGGTCGGGTTCGTGGTCCTCGCCAACGTGATCATCTACGCCTGGTCGAACGCGGTGAACCTGACCGACGGCCTCGACGGGCTGGCCGCCGGCAGCTCGGCCCTGGTGCTCGGGGTGTACGTGATCATCAGCTTCTGGCAGTTCCGCAACGACTGCTCGGCCGGCGCGGCCGCCGGCTGCTACGAGGTCCGCGATCCGCTCGACGTCGCCGTGGTCGCCGCCGCCGCGATGGGTGCCTGTATCGGTTTCCTGTGGTGGAACGCCGCCCCGGCCGGGATCTTCATGGGCGATACCGGTTCGCTCGCACTCGGCGGCCTGCTGGCCGGCCTGTCGATCGTCACGCGCACCGAGCTGTTGCTGCTGGTGATCGGCGGGGTCTTCGTCGTCGAGGTGTTGTCGGTGTCGCTGCAGATCCTGGTGTTCCGCACGGTCAAACGGCGGATGTTCCGGATGGCGCCGTTCCACCACCACTTCGAGCTCGGCGGGTGGGCCGAGACCACGGTGATCATCCGGTTCTGGCTGCTGGGGGTCATCTGCGCAGCTCTCGGCCTCGGGGTCTTCTTCAACGAGTGGTTCGGTCTCGTCGGAGCGTGAGCCCGGCTACTCCCCCGGCGCCGGGACCGGCCCGCCGGGTGGCTGCTCGATCCGCGCCTGTTCGATCAGCTCCGGGTAGTTCTCGGCGGCCTCCTGGTCATCGAGTTGCCAGTGCGCCGACGACCACGGGATCGGGCACGGGGGTCGGTGCATCGGATCCGGGCAGAGCATCAGCTGGATCTTCTCGGTCAGCTGCTCGGCCTGCTCCGTCGTGCAGAACACACCGATCCGGAGCTCCCACACGCCGGCCGGCCCCTGGGTCGCGTCCATGGTCATGCCCGCAACTGTGGCGCCCGGGGACGGGGACGGTCATCAGGATTTCCCGTGGAATCTCCCCTTGGGCCCGGACCGTCCCCTCCGGCACCGACCGGTGCCATCCCCCCGATCAGCGCCAGCCCAGCTCCGGCGCCAGGTGGGTGAGCACGCTCTCGATCACGTGCGCGTTGTAGTCGACACCCAGCTGGTTGGGGACGGTCAGCAGCAGCGTGTCCGCCGCGGCGATCGCCTCGTCCTCGGCCAGCTCCGCGACGAGCTTGTCCGGCTCACCCGCGTAGGTGCGCCCGAACCGGGCTTCGCCGCCGTCGATGTGACCGACCTGGTCGGTGCTGTGCCGATCCCGCCAGAAGAACTGCCGATCGAGGTCGTTGACGATCGGGAAGATGCTGCGGCTGACCGAGACCCGGGGCTCGCGCTGGTGCCCGGCCGCGTCCCAGGCCGCCCGGAAACGGTGGATCTGCTCGGCCTGCAGCTGGTGGAACGGCACGCCGGTGTCCTCGGTGAGCAGCGTCGAGCTCATCAGGTTCATCCCGCGCTCGGCGGTCCACTCCGCGGTCGCCCTGCTTCCGGCGCCCCACCAGATCCGGTCCCGCAGGCCCGGTGAGTGCGGCTCGATCCGCAGCAGCCCGGGCGGGTTGGGGAACATCGGACGCGGGTTCGGCCGGGCGAACCCCTCACCACCGATCCCCTCGAAGAACTGGCGGGTGTGCTCGCGCGCCATGTCCGCGTCGGTCGAGCCCTCGGCAGGCTCGAACCCGAAGTAGCGGTACCCGTCGATGACCTGCTCCGGGGATCCGCGGCTCAGCCCCAGCTGGAGGCGGCCGCCGGAGATCAGGTCGGCGGCGCCGGCGTCCTCCGCCATGTACAGCGGGTTCTCGTAGCGCATGTCGATGACACCGGTGCCGAGCTCGATCCGGCTGGTCCGGGCGGCGGCCGCGGACAACAGCGGGAACGGCGAGGCGAGCTGCCGGGCGAAGTGGTGCACCCGGAAGTAGGCACCGTCGGCGCCGAGCTCCTCCGCCGCCACGGCGAGCTCGATCGACTGCAACAGCGTGTCGGACGCCGAGCGCGCCTCGGACTGCGGGGACGGGGACCAGTGCCCGAAGGACAGGAACCCAATCTTCTTCATGGTGCAAGTAACTGCGGCGCGATGTCCCATATTCCGGCCGGGAACCCGGGACGTGGCGGTCGCACAAGCTGACCTACACCAACCGGGTCACCGCCGACGAGATCGACGACAGCGTCACCGGGACCGCGCACCTGTTCCAGGCGTGGGTGGCCAAGCAGTACGAGATCCGGCTGACCGTCGTGGACACGGCGATGTTCGCGGTCCGGATAGACGCCGGGTCCGTCGCTGCGCAGCAGGACTGGCGCCGCGACTACCCGAGCCTGCGCTACAGCCTCGTCGAGGTCGCCGACGACGTCCGCGCTGCGGTGACGACGCTGATGGCCGCGCTCGATCTGCGGTTCGCCGCGATCGACTTCGTCGTCGACCACGACGAGCGATGGACGTTTCTCGAGGTGAACCCCAACGGGCAGTGGGCGTGGCTCGAAGATGCCACCGGGGCCCCGATAGTCTCCGCGATCGCCGACGCCCTGACCCGGGAGCAGCGATGAGATCCGAGCCGATGGGCCCCGACCCCACCCATGCCCGGCGCCGGGATCTCGCCGGGACCCTGGCCGACGGCGGCTGGCTGCGGAGCCCTGAGTGGCGCGTCGCCTTCGAGACGGTGCCGCGGCATCTGTATGTGCCGCGGGCGTTCGGTTTCACCTCCGACCGCAGCGCTCACCAGGCCATCGGCTCCGACGATCCGCGATGGCTCGACCTCGTCTACGACGATCAGGCGATCACGACCCAGCTCGACGCCGACGACACCCGCTGGGACCACGCCCGTGACCACGGGCCGGTCCTCGGGACCGTGACGTCGTCGAGCTCCCAGCCGAGCCTGATGGCCGGCATGCTCGAATCCCTCGACATCGCAGACGGGCACCAGGTCCTCGAGCTCGGCACGGGCACCGGTTACAACACGGCGCTGCTGTGCCACCGCCTCGGAGCCGACCTGGTCACCAGCGTCGAGTACGACCCCGTCGTTGCCGAGTACGCCCGCCACGTCCTGTACGAACAGGGGCTCCGGCCCAGCCTGGCCGTCGGCGACGGGGCCGCCGGTGTGCCGGAGCGGGCGCCGTTCGATCGAGTCATCGCGACCTACGGGACGACGGCGGTCCCGCCGGCCTGGGTTGCCCAGACCCGGCCCGGCGGCATCATCGTCGCCAGCCTGAACGACGGCCTCGGGGCCGGGATCATGGTGCGTCTGGTCGTCGACGACCACGGTGCGGCACACGGGCACCTCACGCCCGACGACGCGCACTTCATGCCCACCCGCACCGAGGTCCCGACGCGGATCGACGAGCTGCTGCGGGCCGCCGCGACCGGCCCCGACGGGCGGACGCGGACAGCGCGCCTCCCCGCGATCGTCCCCGATCGCGCTCCCGGCTGGGCCGTGCTCGCCGCTCTGCGGTACCCGGGCATCGCCCGCGTGACCTTGCACCGTGACGACGGCACCGTGCAGTGGCTCGTACACCCCGACGGGTCATGGGCCTACCGCGATCCCGCCACCGACCAGGTCGAGCAGGCAGGGCCCCGGCAGCTGTGGGATCTGATCGAGGACGCCCATGACCAGTGGCTCGCGCTCGGCGCCCCGGACCGGACCCGCTTCGGGATCACCGTCGTCCCCGGTGGCCGCCGGGTATGGCTCGATGACCCCGACGGCCCGCGCACCTGGCCGACCGACGCCGATGCGTCCGACGGGTGGTGCCCGTAACGGCGGGTCGCACCCGGCCCGAGCGCACTTCTCGATGGACACGATTACTCAGCTCAGTAATAATTGACCTGTGCGAGTAACAAGCAGGACCGACGACCGGAGCGTGACGCAGGAAGCCCGGCGTCAGCAGCTGATCGCTGCGACGATGGAGGTGATCGCCGAGGTCGGGCTGTCGTCAGCGTCGTTCGCGCGGATCGCCGACCGCGCCGGCGTGTCCAGCACCCGGATGATCTCGTATCACTTCGCCGACCGGGACGAGCTGATCGAAGCTGTCTTCAGCGACGTGTTCCGGCGGGCCGGCGAGTTCATCGAACCGTTCGTCGTGGCGCACGAGGATCCGGCGGGGCAGATCACCGGACTCATCGAGGGCAACGCGCGGTTCGCGGTGCAGCACCCGACGGCCGTCCTCGCCTCCGGGGAGATCTGGGCGAGCCACCGGCGACCGGACGGGTCTCGACGCTACGGCGTCGACGTTCACGATCTCGAGCTGGACGTGGTCGGGCAGATCCTCGCCGCGGGACAGGAGGCCGGGCAGTTCCGGCAGTTCGACGTCCACCTGATGGCGCTCACCCTGCGCCACGCGCTCAACGGCCTCATGGAGCTGGTCGCGGTCTCCCCCGACGTGGATGTCGAGCACCACATCGACGAGCACGTCGCGACGTTCGGTCGGGCGCTACGGACATGACCCCGGCCCAACAGCTGCTGGCCGACGACCCGATCTGGCTGATCCTGACCAAGGTCGTCGGACTGTTCGTGCTCGGCCTGCTCCTGACCATGTTCATGATCGTGTGGGAGCGCAAGGCCGTCGGCCGGATGCAGCACCGGCCCGGTCCGAATCGGACCGGCCCCGGTGGCTGGCTGCAGAGCCTCGCCGACGCGCTGAAGCTGGCGTTCAAGGAAGACATCATGCCGGCGATGGCCGACAAGAAGGTCTACTTCATCGCCCCGATCATCTCCACGATCCCGGCGTTCGTGGCCCTGTCGGTGATCCCGTTCGGCGGTGAGGTCACGATCTTCGGGCAGCAGACGGTGCTGCAGCTGGTCGACGTCCCGGTCGGCGTGCTGGTGGTGTTGGCCTGCTCCTCGATCGGTGTCTACGGCATCGTGCTCGGTGGCTGGGCGTCCGGCTCGCCGTACTCGCTGCTGGGCTCGCTGCGCTCGGCCGCCCAGGTCATCTCCTACGAGATCGCGCTCGGTCTGGCCGTGGTCGGTGTGGTGCTCTACGCCGGGTCGCTGTCCACCGCGACGATCGTCGGGGCACAGGCACAGGGCTGGTACGTCTGGCTGCTGTTCCCGAGCTTCGTGGTGTTCGTGATCGCGATGGTCGGCGAGACCAACCGGGCGCCGTTCGACCTGCCCGAGGCCGAGTCCGAGCTGGTCGGCGGTTTCCACACCGAGTACTCGTCGCTGAAGTTCGCGCTGTTCTTCCTCGCCGAGTACGTGAACATGGTGACCGTCTCGGCGATGGCGGTGACGCTGTTCCTCGGTGGCGGGATGTGGCCGTGGCCGTTGAGCTTCCTCAACGAGTACGGCTGGATGCAGTTCGTGGCCTTCATCCTGAAGACCCTGCTGTTCCTGTTCATGTTCATCTGGCTGCGCGGGACCCTGCCCCGGTTCCGCTACGACCAGTTCATGAAGCTGGGCTGGAAGGTCCTGGTCCCGGTGATGCTGGTCTGGATCGTCGCGATCTTCGGCATCCGCGCCTTCCTCGGCACCGGTTCGGACAACTATGTACTGCTGCTGTCGCTGATCGGGTTCGCGCTCAGCGTCGTCGCGGTGGTGGCGCTCCTGCTGCCCGACCGGCAGACGGAGCCGCCGCCGGTCGAACCGGCCTCGGACTACCCCGTCCCGCCGCTGGACCTGGTGGTCCCCGACTCGCCACGAATGCGGCAGGAGACCGAGCGACCCGGCCGCCGCGTGGAATAGATTTTCGCCCCCGCCCCGGCCATCGGTGTGGCGAGGACTCCCCCACCGGGGCGCTGAGCGCCGGACGACGAAGCCTGCCGTGCGTGGCCGGGAGGCAGGCGCCGTCGTCGTCCTCAGTCCGCGAGAAAGAGCGCCAGCACACCTGCCACCGATCCGATGGCGGTGATCAACAACATCACCATGTCGTAACTCCCTTGCCGGGCATTCGACCGTTCCACAGCCGACGACGGCGGAATCGAGGCGGCACCCCAGGTGCGCCCCCTGGGAGTGGAACCGTCGTTCCACTTGACCCGGAAGTACTGGCCGGGATTACGCATCCGCATCGCGGCGAAGAGCGCGTCGCGCTTGAGGTCGTCGTGGTAGTGGCAGCCGTTGAGCTTCCCTCGAACCGGATTGGCGCACCCTCGCGGACCGAGGTCGTAGCCGCACTTGGTCGGCATGATGAACAGGACCCAGATCATCAGAAGACTGCATGCGAGCAGGGTGTAGATCACCGGCCCGTAGAGGGGATCGACTACGACGTAGAGGATGCCGGCCATGAGGGCGAGCGCCCCGAGCTCCCTGAACTTGCTGCGGCCACCCTTGCCTGCCAACGCGCGCTCCCGACTCGACGCTGGGGAGCGTGTCCCTCGGAACCGTATTCAGCCAGCGCTATACGCCGGTATCAGGCATCGGAGTGGCACGACCACGTCAGGTGAGACCCCAACGCATGCCTCACCCCGAGGCGTCAGCAGGCGGACGAGTGAGACCGTTGCGCCGACAGGCTAGGAGCCGCAGTTCCGAGACACGGCGCTACCGGGACTCCGTGGCGAGCCGGACGCCGACGCCGATCAGGACCACGGCGGTGACGCGCTCGAGCCCTGCGCGTACCCGGTCACGCAGCAGAACTCCGCGCACCCGTGCCGCGATCGCGATCAGAGCCGGGTACCAGACGAAGCTGACGGCCAGATGGATCGCGACCAGCAGGGCACCCCATGCTGTGGCCGCCGGCCCCACGGGCATGAACTGGGGCAGCAAGCTGATGTAGAACACCCCGACCTTCGGATTCAACAGGTTGGTGAAGAACCCGGCCCGCAGCCCGCTGCGGACGGTCAGCCCGTTCACGTCGACCGCGTCCAGCCTGTCGCCGGTCGCGGTTCGATTCCGGGGCAGCGTCTTCCAGATCGCCGAGAGGCCGAGCCACACGAGGTAGCAGGCTCCGGCGATGCGCACGATGTCGTAGGCAACGGTCGAGGCCGCGAGCAGGGCGGTGAGGCCGGCGAGGCTCGCGCCGGCCCACACCAGGCAGCCCGCCGCGATGCCGCCGACGACGGCCAGGCCGCTGCGCCCTCCGCCGAGGATCGTGTGCCGGAGGACCAGCTTCGTGTCGATTCCGGGAGTCATGACGCCGAGCAGCGCGACCACGGTCCAGGTCGCGAGGGCCGTTCCGGACACCGAGACCTCCCTCGCTTTCGTCGAGCAACCGTCGTCAGATCAGCACACGTCGCGCGGCCCTGTCGATGGGCCGGGAGAGCGGTGTCCGGCGATCTGGCGCTCGCAGCAGGGCCGACTCCGCCGCGTCACGTGGCCCTCGATGGCCACTTCCAGGGCTGTGGGACGCGAGCTGCACGGCCAGACGTCCGGTGAATCGCGGTCCGGCCGAGGGACAGCAAGGTCAGGAGGGACCACGGGGCCGCCAACGCCCGAACCCTCCTTCGGTGTTGATCGTCTGTCCGGTGATCCAGGCGGCTTCGTCGGTGGCGAGCCAGACGATCAACCGGGCCGGGTCGTCCGGACGTCCGTAGCGACCGAAGGGGAACATCGGCGCGACGAGCCGCCACATGTCGTCGGTCAGGTATCCGGTGTCGACCGGACCGGGGTTCACGGTGTTCACGCGGATACCGAGGTCGGCGAGCTCGTCCGCGATCGTCGTGGTGATCCCGGCCATCGCCGCCTTGGCCGCTGCGTAGGCGATCTCCCCCGGCAGCGGCCCGAGCTCCTGACCGGAGGTCATGAAGACGATCGAGCCACCGGGCCGGCCGTCGTGCTGCTGGACGAAGGCTTGCGCGAGCAGGATCGACGAACGTGCGTCGACCGCCCAGTGGGCATCCAGCTGCTCCGCCGTGACGCCACCCAGCGGCCCGTCCTCCCCGGTCAGCGCATGATTGCAGACCAGCACATCGACGTGCCCGACCAGTTCGGCAGCGGCAACCATGAGGCGCGCGGGTCCGTGGGGGTCAGCGAGATCAGCACTGATCTCCGCAACGACGGCGTCGTCGAGGGCGTGGCGCCGGACCGATTCGACGACGGCATCGAGATCGTCGGCACCCCACTCCTGGGCCTCGTCATGAGGCTGGAAGTGATGCAGGACGGTGCTCGCGCCGTAGGAGGCCGCCAGGCTCGCGATCGCGTGGCCGATCCCGCCCCGTCGACCGGCGCCGGTGACGAGCACGGTGCGACCCCGCAGTGGGTGCGGATCTCGACCGTGCACGCCGTTCGTGTCGGTGGGGGCGCGTTCAGACATGACGCCGTCGTCTCCGATGGTCGCGGGAAGGCAGAGCCACGTAGTCCTGTCACCTTCGTCGGGTTCGAGCAACTCGAATTCTCACCGGCCATCGGTGGGCCCCGCGAGGCCGGCCGATATCGACGGGGTCCAGCCCGGTGGGCGGCAATCCGGTCGACGACGGCGACGTGCCCCCAGCGGACGCTGCCACAGGGCGGCCTCGTCCCGGATGACGTCGCGGGGTGCGCCTCGGTGACGACGTCCCGGTGACGGCGTTCCGGTCCCGGCGCGCTGGGACTCGATCAGCGCGCCGGCGCCGCGACCCCCTGACACCCCCCGTCTCCGACGCCCCCAGGACACCGGCGGACCCCACCGCACCGGACCCCGCCGGACGGCAGCATGGAGTCGTCGACGTACGGAGGTTCCCAGTGGTGGATCAGTCCCCCCAGGAGCGAGAGATCCTGCTGCACGGTCAGCGCGTGAGCTACCGCGAGTCCGGCCGCGGCGAGGGCCCGACGGTGCTGCTCGTGCACGGTCTCGCCGCCAGCTCACGCACCTGGGCGCCGGTGTTCGACGCGCTCGCGGGCGGCCTGCACGTCGTGGCCCCCGACCTGCTCGGGCACGGCGCCAGCGAGGCCCCGCGCAGCGGCGACTACTCCCTCGGCGGCTACGCGACCGGGCTGCGGGACCTGCTGGCGGCACTCGACGTCGAGCGGGCGACGATCGTCGGGCACTCGTTCGGCGGCGGCATCGCGATGCAGTTCGCGCACCAGTTCCCCGAGTTCACCGAGCGGGTCGTGCTCGTGTCCTCCGGGGGCCTCGGCCACGACCTGACCCTCGCGCTGCGCGCGGCGAGCCTGCCGGGCACCGAGCTGGTGCTGCGGTCGGCCGCGTCGCTGACCCCGCCGTGGATGCGCCGTGCCGCCCGCCGCCTGGCCCACCGCGTCGGGACGGCGCCGCGCTCCGACATCGACGGCGTGCACACCGCGCTGGAGACCTTCGCCGACCGTGGCACCCGCGGCGCGTTCGTCCAGACCGCCCGCGGCGCGCTGGAACCGTCGGGCCAGCGTCTCGACGGCGCGCAGCGTCTGCACCTGCTGGAGGAGGTCCCGGTGCTGCTGGTCGGTGGGAACCGCGATCGCGTCATCCCGCTCGCTCACACCCTGGCCGCGCACGACCGCCTGCCCGACAGCCGGCTGGAGGTGTTCGACGGCGCGGGGCACTTCCCGCACGCCGAGCAGCCGGACCGGTTCGTGGGGCTGCTGCGGGACTTCGTCGACGGGACGGCGCCGGCCGAGGGCGACCGCGACGCGCTGCGCCGCCGGATCCTGGGTCTCCCCCGGGCCGGCTGACTGTTCGCTCACCTCAGGTGCCGGACGAGGAACCGGGCAGCGTCGTCGCCCTCGAAGGCGGGGACGCCGGTGTGCCCGCCGGTGTTGGCGTGCAGCGTCTTCTCACGACTACCGAGGGCGTCGAACAGGTCCAGGGCGTGCTGCCGGTCGTTGCCCTCGTCGTCCCACTGCAGCAGGACCAGCAGCGGGACGGTGACCGCCCGGGCCTCCTCGACGATCGCGCGAGGCACGTAGCTGCCGGCGAACAGGACCGCGGCCGCGATGCGCGGCTCGATCACGGCCATCCGGACGCCGAGCGAGATGATCCCGCCCGACCAGGCGACCGGGCCGCACAGGTCCGGGCGGGCGAGCAGCGCGTCCAGCGCGGCCCGCCACTCCGGGACCGCCTGCTCGACCAGCGGGAGGACGAGCCGGTCGACGACGTCGTCGGGCACCGGCTCACCGGCCCGTACCGCGCGTTGCAGGTCGGCGCGGGCCCGGTCGGCCTCGGCGCGTCGGGGCCGGTCGCCGGTTCCCGGGAGCTCGAGGGTCGCCGCGGCGAACCCGGCCGCGATGCAGGACCGGGCCCGGGCGAGCAGCCGGGGGTGCATCCGGCGCAGGTCGCCGGGGTGACCGAGGAGGACCAGCGGGGACGGGGTGGTCGCGGCGGCCGGGGTGGTCGGCGTCCAGAGGATGCCGGGGACGTCGTCGAGGGAGAACGCCGTCTCGACCAGGTCGTCGTGGCGCTGTTCGGTGCGGATTCGCATGGTGGTGCCCTTCGGGAGAGGGCGCTCCCGGGCGACCTACCGCCCGGCTGTGTCCCCGGAGGGGAGCACCCGGCTGTCTGCTGCGGTCACGGGTCCCACCTCCTCGGTTCGGTGCACGGCTGCGGGCACGGTAGCGCGGGCCGCGGGTGGTCGGCCACGGGACGCAACGATGCGCTGGGTCACCGGGAAAAGCACGCGGGCGTTGAAGGGCCTCCTGAGTGGAACGTGGACATCGAGATCGGGTATCCGCGATCGGTGAGCACGTGATTCCGAGTGTGTCGAGGGGGTCCAGCAACGTCGACGCCCCGACCCGCGCTCCGTGTTGGCGACGAGTTGGCCTCGCCAGTCGATACTCACCGCCCAACCACGCCGAAGATCAGCGGGCCAGCTCGCTCGGGTTGAACCAGCTCGGCTGGTAGCCGGCCTTCGTGCACTCGACTGTCGAGGTGGTGAACGTTGTCAGCAAAGAGGTCAGGTCGGGGATGTGGTTCACGCCGGAGACGCTGCTGTCCGCGGCACCCTTCCCGGCGATCGCCGCGTCACGGACCATCCCGGTCATGGCCGACCCGATCGCTGGAGACGCCGCGGCGATCGCCGCCGCCCCGTCGATCTGCCCAGCCGGCGCACCGACGGTGGTCAGCGCCGAGGTCTGTGCCGACAGCTGGATCGGGACCGCGTCCGCGTGCCCGCCAGAGAGCATGAGCTGCTTGTAGTACCCGTTGTAGAACGCCCCGCCCACCCGGTCGAGGTCGCCGCACACCTGCTGGTCAGTCGTGGCGGCCGTAGGGACCGCGGGCGCTGAGGAGATCAATGACGGGGAGCTCGGCGCGGACGAGGTCGGCTCCGGCGTCGCGGGGCGCGCGATCGCCCAGGTGACCGATGCCGCGAGGAGCGCGCCGACCAGGACCGCAGCGACGAGCCACCACGGGCCGATCCGGCGCGCCACGGGAGCGGGAGCCGGCGGTGCGGACGGCGGACCGGCCGGACCCCACTGCTGTTCCGAGGGCGGCTCGTACGGGCTCGGGGCCCACCCCGGCGGCAGACCGGGACGCTGTTGCGGGACGACCGGACCGTTCGACGGCGGGGCGGGGTTCGGCAGGGGGGTCATGCTCCGTGTCTCGCGCGCCGGGGCCCGAATGCTGAACCCTTGTCACAAAGATCCCCAATCCTGTGGACGCCGACGTTGCAGGCGAAACGGCCGAACTGATCGACTCGACCGTCGCTCGTGTGGTTCAGATCGGGCCGGTCCAGATGGCGGAGGAACATCATGACCGGGCCGGCATGGGAGTCGTTGACACCGGGACCAGACTCGACGCGGCCAACGTGCGTCGCGGCTTCCGCCGGGTCCTCACCGCCGCCGCGATCGACGCAGCCGAATGGACGCCGCGCGAGCTACGGCACAGCTTCGTCTCCCTGCTGTCCGACAGCGGCATGACCGTCGACCAGATCGCCCGGCTCGTCGGCCACGCGGGCGGCAGCTCGGTCACCGAACTCGTCTACCGCAAGCAGATCCGGCCCGTGATCGACGACGGCGCCACGGCGATGAACGACCTGTTCCCCGAGGAACAGCGATAGTCAGGCAGTTCGACAGGCAGCACACCCGAATACGACGAAACCCCTGGCCACATCCGGCTCGTTGAGCCTGTGACCAGGGGTTTTGACTGTGGGCGATACTGGGATCGAACCAGTGACCTCTTCGGTGTGAACGAAGCGCTCTCCCCCTGAGCTAATCGCCCTCAGCGGTGTCCCGTACTTTACACAGCCCGCTCCCCCACCCCCGCACCGGGGGGTCGTTCTCGATCACTGCACCTCGGGCAGGACGTCCGGCGACGGTACGACGTCGGCCGGCGGCACGATGTGCTTCGGCCCCAGCATCGGCTTGAGCGGCGACTCCAGCCACGTCCACTCGATCCCGACCCACCCGCCGACGGTGTCGAAGACCCCGAACAGCCACGCGCACACGGCGACGACGCCCAGGATCAGCGTCATCACCGCCAGCTGCACCGGCCGGGTCTTCCGCTGCAGCCAGGCCACCCAGCCGTCGTAGCGCACCCGCACCCAGTGCAGCAGGCGCTTGGCCCAGCTGAACTCGGCGGCGAGCACGCCGAGGCCGAGGAAGATGATCGCCCAGCCGGGGCCGGGTGCCGGGAGCGCGATGATCCCGAGGATGACGATCGCGGTGCCGAGCACGCCGGCGGAGATCCGGTAGGTCAGGTCCAGCACCGGACGGCAGGCGACCTTGGCCCGGAACGCCCGGTAGCGGACCTTGGTCCGCCGGAACCACTTACGGAGACCGGTGTACCGGCGGCGGGCCCGTTCCGGCCTCGCCACCGGTGCACCGGCGTCGTTCTGCTCTGTCGTACTCAGGTCCCCACCTGCCCGGACGCGACTACTGCCGTGGGCTCGGAGGGGGCCTCCCTTCCGGGCTCCAGCGAGACGGCGTACGTCCCGAACGCCTCTCTGTCGACCGATGCTACTGACAACGGTCCGGCAGATCCCGAGCGGACGTCGAAGGTCCCGACGGCCCGGGGCGACCCGTCGGCCTCCAGCCCCCACAACACGTAGGTCTGGGCGTCGACCTGGTTCGGCTCCAGCCCCATCGGCACGATCTCGCGCCCGCCGTCGTGCACCAGCACCGCGGCGACCGCCGCCCGGCCGGCCTCCGGTGCCAGGAAGGCGTGTGTGGTGCCCGGCTGGGCGAGCGCGGTGAGCACACCCTCCATCTGCTGGGCCTGGGCGATGCTCGCGTCCCGCTCGGCACGGATGCCCTGGAACTCGTTGAACACCACACCCCCGCCGACGACGAGTGCGAGCGCCGCCACGCCGGCGACCAGCATCCGTCCGGCGCGGCGCGGCTTCCGGCGCGCACGTCCGGGTCCGCTCCCCGCACCACCGGTGGGCTGCTCCGGACGGGCCGCGGGCGGTGGCTGGGACGGCGGCGGCTGGGACGGCTGCTGCCCCGCGGGCCGACCGCCCGGCGGCGGCGAGCCCGGCCGCTGCGGTCGGCCGGTCGGCGGCACACCCGGCCCCTCGGCGCGGCGCGCGTGCCGCGGCGGCACCTGGGGTGCCGAGCCGAGCCGGTCTCCCGGCACCGGACGCTCCCCGGTCCCCCGACCCTCCTGCGGCGTCCGCCGGGCCTGCTCGACGATGGACTCGCGCAGCCGGGGCGGCGGCTCGTACTGCGGCAGCGCGGTCGCCAGTCCGGTCGTCACGTCGGAGACCTCGGCGGCCGTCCGGCGGCACTCGGCGCAGCCGGACAGGTGGTCGATCACCTCGAACTCCTCGTCAGGTTCAAGAGCGTGCAGGGCCCAGCCGACCGTCTGTTCAGCCATCGGACAGGGCCTCCTCTCGTTCCCGTTCACGACATTCCTCCGGCAAGATCGCCACCGGACTCCGAGAGCGCGGGCCCCAGCAGGTTCCGCAGCCGCGCGACACCGGTGAACATCCGGGACTTGACGGTGCCCAGCGGCACCCCGGTCATAGCCGCCACCTCGCGTTGCGTGTAGCCGCCGTAGTACGCCAGTGCGAGGACCTGGCGTTGCTCGGCCGGCAGTCTGCCCAGTGCGTCCCGCACCTGGCCGGCGACCACCGCGCCGATCGCGCCCTCGTCGGCGCCCGGGCCCGGCGGAGCGTTCCACTCCGCACCGTCATCGGTGGCGGGCACGGTCCGTCGCCGGATCGCACTCTCCCGGCGGACCGCGTCCACCGACTTGTGGTGCACGAGAGTGAGCAGCCAGGTGCCGAACCTCCCGCGGTTCGGGTCGAACCGGGACGGGTCCTTCCAGAAGGCCAGGAACACCTCCTGGACGACGTCCTCGGCCAGTCCCTCGTCCGCGCAGATACGTCGCGCCAACGAGTACGACTGCCGCCCGAACCGGTCGTAGAGCTCACCCAGCGCTGTCGAGTCCCCGGCCACGATCCGTTGCACGAGCCGAGCGTCGCCGGCGTCGTCACGACGCGGTGGCTCGCGGCGCGCGGCACCGTCGCCGGGCCGCCCGTGTTCCGGACGTTCCGGTGGATCGGCGATGCCTGCCACCAGTGTTGTCCTCACATCGAAGTCTTCGAGGTCTGCGTCCGATCGGTTCGGACTCCGGCGAGAGTAGTCGTCACCCGCCGTTCGCCTCACACGCCAGGACCGCAGAGTGCCCGTTCAGCCGCGTATCCGCAGCGGGGAGTTACACCCGTGTGACTCGAACGGGCGTCATCCCGTGGTGATCCACGTTGATGCGAACCGGACCCGTCACCCCGAGGGCCGCTTGCTCGTTCTTCCGACTGACGCCCCACGCAACGCCCCACGAAAGAGGATGACCGATGCGCGACGAGTCCAAGACGATCCGGGCGACGGCCATGTTCGAGCTCATCGCTCCGGACGCGCCGGTCGTGCCCGTGAAGGTCGA
Organism: Pseudonocardia autotrophica; assembly: GCF_003945385.1. NCBI lineage: Bacteria > Bacillati > Actinomycetota > Actinomycetes > Pseudonocardiales > Pseudonocardiaceae > Pseudonocardia > Pseudonocardia autotrophica. The sequence goes on along the minus strand of NZ_AP018920.1, from coordinate 2,631,141 downwards.
ACTGTCCTACACGAGCCGCGACCCCTACGCCGTCCAGGCCTCGTTCCGGACCGGACACGACACCACCGTCGACTGGGTTTTCGCCCGCGACCTGCTCGCCGACGGCCTCGTCGACTCGGCCGGCACCGGTGACGTCCGGGTCCAGCCGATGAGCGAGGACCCGACCCGGATCGAGCTCGAGCTCACCTCGCCGTCCGGGCACGCGCTGTTCACCACCGCGGCGCAGACGCTCTCCGAGTTCCTGCAGGCGACCTACGACGCCGTCCCGGCGGCCGCCGAGTACTCGTGGCTCGACTTCGACGCCGCGCTCGCCGACCTGCTCGACACCACCGCCCGGGACTGACCCGACGCACCCCACCACCGGGCGGAGTCGATCTCCGCACGTGAGAGGACATCCGGTGGTGGAGAGGGGGGCGGACGCTCCCCCCTCGGGGCGGGTGCTAGTGTTCTCTCACCGCACCGTGGACCGGCTCCCAGCCGGAGATGCGGTGCTCGTGCGGACGTAGCGCAGCTGGTAGCGCATCACCTTGCCAAGGTGAGGGTCGCGGGTTCGAGTCCCGTCGTCCGCTCGGAGGATCGGCCCTGAGCCGGGACTTCCTGCGGGAATCCCAGATTCCGGCGGAGTGGCCGAGTGGCTTAGGCAAGGGCCTGCAAAGCCCTGTACGCGGGTTCGATTCCCGCCTCCGCCTCGCGCGATTAGCTCAGCGGGAGAGCACTACCTTGACACGGTAGGGGTCACTGGTTCAATCCCAGTATCGCGCACCATCCGAAGTCCCCGGGTCACCGACGACCCGGGGACTTCGTCGTTTCCGGGTGCTCCCACCTGCGGCCCGACGATCATGCCCACCCCCCTCGTAGCCCGCACGGAGCGTGCGCTAGTGTTCTCCCAACGCACCGGAGAACGGTGCGATGCGGACGTAGCGCAGCTGGTAGCGCATCACCTTGCCAAGGTGAGGGTCGCGGGTTCGAGTCCCGTCGTCCGCTCGGCCGGTCTCGGAACGAGTCGGGAATCCGGCGGCGTGGCCGAGTGGCTTAGGCAAGGGCCTGCAAAGCCCTGTACGCGGGTTCGATTCCCGCCGCCGCCTCGCGCGATTAGCTCAGCGGGAGAGCACTACCTTGACACGGTAGGGGTCACTGGTTCAATCCCAGTATCGCGCACCACCAGGGAAAACCCCCTGATCGACAATGTCGGTCAGGGGGTTTTCGCGTTCCGGGGGCACGCCACCGCAGTCCGCTTGACACGAGTGGACCGTGCAGTGACTATGCGCTTAGTAAGCGACGTGACCTGAGCCACCCCGGACGTGAACGGAGGACACCGATGGAGGTGTCATGCGCCTTCCCGACGAGCTTGAGCTCGCCGGACGACATCGCGCTCGCGGAGGAGCTGGGATACGACCGGGCCTGGGTCTACGACACCCCGCAGCAGAGCCCGGACGTGTGGATGACCCTCGCCCTCGCCGCCGAGCGGACCGAGCGGATCGGGCTCGGCCCGGGCGTCCTGGTCCCGAGCCTGCGCCACCCGATGGTCAACGCGGCCGGCACCGCGACGCTCGCCGCACTCGCCCCGGGCCGGGTGTCGGTGTCGTTCGGCACCGGGTTCACCGGCCGGCGCGCGATGGGCTACCGGGCGATCACCTGGGCGTTCATGGACTCCTACATCCGGGCCTACCGCGGCCTGCTCCGCGGCGAGGTCGTCGAATGGGAGGGCGCCCGGATGCAGATGCTGCACCCGGACGGCCACTCCCCCGCCCGGCCGGTCGACGTCCCGGTGCTCGTCGGCGCGCTCGGCCCGAAGGGCGACGCGGTCGCCCGCGAGCTCGGTGACGGCCTGTTCGCGACGCTGCAGGTCCCGGAGTTCATGAAGGATCACCCGCAGGCCGCGTTCCTGGTGTGGGGCACCGTCCTCGACGACGACGAGCAGATCGACAGCGACCGCGTCCGCGCGGCGGGCGGGCCCGGCTGGGCACTCGCCTACCACGGTGCCTACGAGTTCGGCGGCCCCGACGCCGTGCGCGCACTCCCCGGCGGCGACGCCTGGATGGACACCGTCGAGCGCACCCCGGACGGCGAGCGGCACCTGTCCGTGCACGCGGGCCACTGCGTGGAGCTCAACGACGCCGACCGGGCCGCCTGGGCCGCCGGTGGCCACGTGCTGCTGCGCGACGCCACCATCAGCGGCACCCGGGACGAGGTCCGGCGCAAGGTCGAGGAGCTCGGGGCCCAAGGCGTCACCGAGATCGTCTTCCAGCCCTGCGGGCCCGACACCCGCGCCGAGCTGGAGCGATTCCTGGACGCGGCCCGCGCGGTCGCGACCGTCTGAGCCGGCCCTCAGCCCGCAGGCGGGCCGGGCACCGCGGAGACCATGCTCACGGCGAGATCGGCGTAGAACCGGCCCAGCTGCTCGGGCGAATCCGGGCCGTCCGACCGGTACCAGCGCACGAGATCGACCCCCAGCGAGAGCAGGGCCCGCACCACCCGGCCGGCGTCGACCGGGGCGAAATCGCCCCGGTCGACGCCCTCGACGATCACCGCCCGGAACAGCTCCGGGAACTCCCGGCGGATCCCGGCGATCTCCTCGAGGTGCTCCGGGTTCAACGCAGCCAGCTCGTACTGGCACACCCGCGCCGCGACGTGGTGCAGGGCGTGCCAGGTGACGAAGCGCGACATCACCGCCCGCAGCCGGGACGGCGGATCGTCGGCACCGGCCAGCACCTCGGGTACGGAGACCGCCTCCAGCGCCCGCAGGTGACCGCGCCGGGCGATCTCGAACAGCACGTCCTCCTTGGAGCGGAAATGAACGTAGAGCGCCGCCGGGCTGAGTCCGGCGCCGGTCGAGATGTCCCGGGTCGTCGTGCCGGTGAAGCCGCGCCTGGCGAAGCAGTGCACCGCCGAGGTGAGCAGCGCACGCGCGACCGGAACGAGATCGTCGCCCCACAACTCCGTCACCGGATCCACGACGTTGCGCGTCATGCCGCTCCCCTCCACCGTTCCATGCTGCGTGTTCCTTGACACATCTAACAGATCCACTGACTATGCGCTTAGTAATTTGCGCCGTCGCCGCCGGAGGAATCCCCCATGCCCCGTGAGATCAGCACCATCGTCAGCGGCCTGACCTACACCGAGTGCCCGCGCTGGCACGACGGCCGCCTGTGGTTCGTCGATTTCTACACCCACCAGGTGCTCTCGGTCGCCGAGGACGGCAGTGATCAGCGCCTCGAGGCCGAGGTCCCGGAGCAGCCCTCAGGGCTCGGCTGGCTGCCCGACGGCAGGCTGCTCGTGGTCTCCATGCGCGACGCCCGGGTGCTCCGCCGCGAGCACGACGGCACCCTGGTCACCCATGCCGACGTCTCCGCGCACACCGGCGGGCACCTCAACGACATGGTGGTGGACGCCCGGGGGCGCGCCTACGCCGGTAACTTCGGCTTCGACCTGATGGGCGGGGCGCCGCTGGAGACCGCATCGCTGGTGCGGATCGACCCGGACGGCTCGGTCGCCGTCGTCGCCGACGACCTGTGGTTCCCCAACGGCAGCGTGATCACCGACGACGGCACGCTGCTGGTCAACGAGACGTTCGGCAACCGGATCACCGCGTTCGACATCGCCGAGGACGGCTCGCTGGACAACCGCCGGGAGTGGGCGTCGTTCGGTGAGCTGCCCGACCGCAGCATCGAGAAGGCGCTCGGCCAGATCGCGATCGCACCGGACGGCTGCGGACTGGACGCGGAGGGCGCCCTGTGGGTCGCCGACGCACTCAACGCCCGGCTGGTCCGGATCCGCGAGGGCGGCGAGATCGTCGACTCGATCGACACCGGGAGCGGCGTGTTCGCCTGCATCCTGGGCGGCTCCGACGGCAAGACCCTGTTCGCCAGCGTCGCGCCGGACTTCCACGAGGAGGCCCGCCGCAACGCCCGCGAGGGCAGCGTGGTGGCGGTGCGGGTGGACGTCGGGCACGGCGGCACCCCCTGACCGGGTGCGTGGCCGCCGCCCGGCGGCCACGCCGCCCCCCGGTCCGCGGCGGCATCCGCGTGCGCTACGGTTCCCGGGCAGATCGCACCGGAGACGGTGCGGGTGCGGACGTAGCGCAGCTGGTAGCGCATCACCTTGCCAAGGTGAGGGTCGCGGGTTCGAATCCCGTCGTCCGCTCCACGTTCTTCAGGGCCGCCATCCGTTGCGGTGCCGGGCGAACCCTCCCTCCGAGGCGATCACCTGCCCGGTGATCCAGTACGCCTCGTCGGTGCACAGCCAGGCGATCAGCCGGGCCGGGTCGTCCGGCTCCCCGAATCGGCCGAACGGGAACATCTCCGCCATCGTCCGGAACGCCTCCGCCCCCAGGTAGCCGGTGTCCACTGGCCCCGGATTGACGGTGTTCACCCGGATCCGCCGGTCCGCCAGCTGATCGGCCAGGGTGAGCGTGATCCCGGCGACGGCGGCCTTGGCGGCCGCGTAGGCGACCTCACCGGGCATCGGGCCCTGCGCCTGCCCGGAGGTCATCAGCACGATCGCGCCGCCGGGGCGGTCGTCGTCGTGCGCGTTCGCATAGGCCTGGGCCAGCAGGATCGACGCCCGGGCGTCGACCGCCCAGTGCCGGTCCAGCTCCTCTCCCAGCTCCCCCAGCGGCCCGTCCGACCCGGACAGTGCCTGGTTCGCGATCAGCACGTCCAGCGGCCCGGCGAGCTCGCGCGCGGTGTCCACGACGTGCTGCGGCCCGGCCGGATCGGCGAGATCGGCGTGCAGATCGGCGACGACCGCGCCGTCGGCCACGAGATGGCCGCGGACCGCCGCGACGGCGGCGGTGACGTCGTCGGCGCCCCACTCCTGGGTCGCGTCGTGCGGCGCGAAATGGTGCACGACGACGCTCGCGCCGTAGGCGGCGAGCCGGCACGCGGTCGCGTGCCCGATCCCGCCGCGGCGCCCGGCGCCGGTGACGAGCGCGGTCCGGCCGCGCAGTGGTGCCGGGTCCCGCCGCAGGCTGCTCACAGCACCGGCTTACCGGACACCGCGGGCCGCTCGCGACCGGATTCCACGCTCCGGTCCCGCGGCCCGGTTGCCGCGGCCTCGTCGCCGGCGCGGGCCGCAGGAGTGCGCGCCGGGCCCGTTCCGCGCGCCCACCACCAGACGGCCGCGGTGATCACGACGACGGCGAGCGTGGGAACGAGCTGGTACGGCGACCCGACCCCGGCCGACCGGTCCTGCAGCGCTGCGCCGAGATCGATACGCAAGAGGACCGCCACCAGGAACACACCCGTGTTGAGCACGGCGTGCAGGACGACCGCGACCTCGATGCCCCCGGTGCGCCAGGTGATGACCGCCAGACCGGCCCCCAGCACGAAGTACCACACGTTGATGTACGGATCGGTGGACCCGTGGACGGCGGTGAACAGCACGCTCGAGGCGAGGACGCCGGTGACGAGCCCCGCCCGCCTGCCGCGGGCCCAGCTCCCCAGGACCCGGAACATCAAGCCGCGGAAGCCGTACTCCTCGCCGGTCGCCTGCAGCGGGGTCAGGACGAGTACGACGAGGAACATCACCAGGAGCTCGGCCTGCGACCACGGCATCTCCTCGGCGGGCGCGACCAGGGCCCCGAGGCCGTTGACGATCAGCCAGCCGGGCCCGAGTACCAGCAGCGCCCTGCCGAGCAGGTCGAGCCGGAATCTCGACACCACCGAATGCAGCGACGCACCGGGCGCCCCGTAGAGCAGGCGCTGGACGAGCATGCTCCAGGGAGCGAGCAGCCCCAGGGCGATCATCGTCGTCGCGTGCTGGAGGGGCGTGTAGTCGGTCCCGCCGACGGTCGTGGGCGTGTTGCCGAGCTGCGCGTCGACCAGCGCACTCATCCGGCCGAGCACCGTGGGGAGGACGACCATCCCCGCCAGCAGCAGCACGATCGCGAGCACGCCGCGGCCGATCCGGCGGCGCTCACCCGCGAGGACGCGGTGGTACTCGACTCCGGCGGGCACCGCCCGCGCGCTCTCCGGTCCGGGTTCCGGGAGCCCGCCCTGTTCGGTGGTGGCGGCCATGTGGCACCTCTCGTCGGATCCGTCAGCGGGCGTCGATACCCGGCTCCGACCTGGGTGGCAGAACCGGCGCACCGAAACTAACACACTGTGCTAGTACAGCGTGTTAGATCCTTCGGTACCCCGCGGACGCCCGAGTGACCCCGGATCGGACCGCCGGGTCGCGACACCGGATCCGGACGAGCGCCTACCTCCCCCGGCCGATCGGGGCCGAGCTGATCGCGCACCGCAGACGGGCGGGCAGCGCCATCGGATCGGGCGCTCCGCCGCCCTGCAGCCAGCGGGTCACCACGCGCACGTCGGACGTACTGCGAACCGGGCCGACCGCGACCACCGGCGAGGTCGGGCGACTCCGATCCGGGACGCAGGCCTGGACGAGCAGCATCAGGCCCGGCCTGCGGGCGGCGCAGACCCCCGGGCCGAGCCGGCAGCCTGCGGTCACGAGCACGCCGTGCGGACTGTCCCGCACCACCGCGCGCAGCCCCTCGAACAGCACCTCGTCGATCCCCGGCAGCGCCGCAACGACGCCCTCCGTCGCATCAACGACGTCAGCGGCGTCAGCGGCGTCAGCGGCACTGTCGGCACCGACGGCGCTGTCGGCGACGGCGCTGTCGGCGGCGGCGCTGTCGGCGCTGTCGGCGCTGTCGGCGCTGTCGGCGCTGTCGGCGCTGTCGGCGCTGTCGAAACCGGCGTCGTCGAAGCCGGAGGGCATGTCCGCGCAGGACCCGCACCGGACCACCGTGAACCCGTCCATGGCCACCTCCTGCAAACCGAAACCGTTATCGTTTAGAGTGACGATAGCAGTCGTCGACGCAGGAGGAACCCCGTGAAGCCCGGCATCCACCCCTCGTACGGACCGGTCGTCTACCAGGACATGTCGACCGGTGACCGATTCCTCACCCGGTCCACCGCGACCTCCCGGGAGACCGTCGAGTGGTCCGACGGGAACACCTATCCGCTGATCCGGGTCGACATCACCTCGTCGTCGCACCCGTTCTGGACGGGCAACACCCGAGTGCTCGACGCCGCCGGACAGGTCGAGAAGTTCCGCCGCCGGTTCGGCGAGCGGAAGCGCTGAACGTCGGGCGGGCGGCCGCGGGGTTCCGCGACCGCCCGTCCTGGCGCCCGGTCTCGCACCGGGTGGTAGCGCCCGGGATCAGCCGGTCCGGCTGATCCGGGTCATCTCGTCACGTGGGATCACCTTGATCCGCTCACGGCCGCGGGCCTCCCCCAGGCCGCGCTCGTACTTGTCCAGGGCCAGCCAGCCGTCCCAGGTGGTGACGGCGACCCCGCGGCTCTCCAGCAGCGCGCCGAGCGCCTCCGGATCCCGCTGCGGGGCGCGTGGCAGGTCGTCGGCGTCGGCGAGCAGACTGCCGACGGTCTCCGAGGCGCAGCCCTTGGTGTGCCCGATCAGCCCGACCGGTCCACGCTTGATCCAGCCGACGGCGTACACCCCGGACAGGCCCGCGACCCGGCCCGCCTCGTGCGGGACCACGCCGCGCGCGGCGTCGAAGGGCAGCTCGTCGAGCTCGGAGCCGGTGTAGCCGACGGCCCGGTAGACCGCACCGACCGGATAGTCGGTGTACACGCCGGTGCCGCGCACGGATCCGTCGCCGGTGTACTCGGTGCGCTCGACCCGCAGGCCCTCGACCCGGTCGGTGCCCAGCACCCGGTCCGGCCGTGCGAAGAAGTGCAGGTGCACCCGCCGCGGATCGCCGCGCCGGTCGCGGATCGCCCAGTCCTGCAGGATCTTCACCACCATCTGGACGTGCTTGGTGGCGCGGATGTCGGCCATCGATCCGTCGTCGAACTCGACGCCCTCGGGATCGACGACCACCTCCAGGCCCGGCACGTGGTCGAGCTCGCGCAGCTCCATCGGGCTGAACTTCGCCTGTGCGAGGCCGCGCCGGGCGAACACGTGCACCTCGGTCGCCGGATTGACCGCCAGACCGGCGTGCACCGAGTCCGGGATCTCGGTGCTCAGCATGTCCTCGGCGGACTTCGCGAGCACCCGGGCCACGTCGAGCGCGACGTTGCCGGCGCCGATCACCGCGACCGATGACGCGTCGAGGGTCCAGTCGCGGCCGACGTCGGGATGGCCGTCGTACCACCGCACGAACTCGGCGGCGCCGTGACTGCCGGGCAGGTCGATGCCCGGGATCTCCAGATCGCGGTCGCGCTCGCAGCCGGTCGCGACGATCACCGCGTCGTAGTGTTCGCGCAGGTCGGTCAGGGTGAGGTCGGTGCCGTAGTGCACGTTGCCGAACAGCCGGACCGCCGGGTTGTCCAGCACCCGGTGCAGGGCGTTGACGATCTGCTTGATCCGCGGATGGTCGGGGGCGACGCCGTAGCGCACCAGGCCGAACGGGGCGGGCAGCTTCTCGAACAGGTCCACCGCCACCTCGGTGTCGGACTTGACCAGGGTGTCGGCGGCGTAGATCCCGGCGGGGCCGGCACCCACCACCGCGACGCGCAGCGCGTTCATCGTTCTCCTCGGGTCGACGACCCCCGAGGATAGATGAAGGTTAGCCTTACCTTAGTATGAGGAATCCAACAGTGCCGGACCGATCGCCGGACTCCTTGTAAGGCTATCCTCACCCGGTGCGGCACACCGGAAGCCCCATCGCACGAGAGCCACTGGCGGATACGCTGCGGCGGGCCGGGAATCTGCCGGGTGCCGCCGACGGGCTGCACCCGGCCGTGCCGGCGACGGGGAGCGGCTGGATCCGGTGCAGTGACGTCGACGGCGCCTGGTACCGGCAGTGGGAGCGGCGGATCGCGACCGCGCTGCACGACGAGCACGGCCGGACCGACGCCACCGCCGCCGCCGCGCTCGCCCTGATCTGGTACGCGGGGGTCCCCGGCCGGCTGGGCGGCGCCGCGTTCCGGGTGGCCCGGCGGGTCCCCCGGTTGGGACCGGACCAGGTCGGCTTCCGGATCAGCGGAGACCAGCCCTATCTCACCGGGTACGGGCTGTTCGACACCCGTTTCTGGTGCCTGCCCGACGACCCGGACGCCGCCCACCCCGACGCCACGACGGTCCCGGACGAGCAGGCGCTGGCCGACCTGCTCCGCGCCGAGGTCGGCCGGCACGCCGACCGGTTCCTGGAGGAGACCGTCCCGGGCGCCCGACTGCCCCGCAGGTCCCTCCGCGGCGCGTTCCTGGACGGCATCGCGGTGGGCATCTGGGTGGCCGGCGACCAGAGCGCCGCCGCCGGCCCCGCCATCCGCCGGGACGCCGAGCTCGTGGCCCCCGCCGACACGCCGGAGTTCGGCGCGCCGGCCACCGTCCGGGTCGTGACCGACGTCGAGGGAGGCGACCACGTGCACCTGACTCGGGTGTGCTGCTGTTACCTGTTCCGGGTGGTCGACGACGCGCGACCCTGTGCGACCTGCCCGCGGGTCCCGCAGCACCGGCGCCCGCCGCTGCTCGCACGGGATGCGCACGACCGGTGAGAACACAGCGCACCCGGCGCGCACGAACCACGCCGGCCCGCTCGCCGCTGCGCACGCTCGTCGCGGCCTACCGGCTCCGCGGCCGGGCCGTGCTCGCCGGATGGGGCTTCGGCGTCGGCTGGCAGGGCGCTCAGGTGCTCGCCCCGCTGGTGGTGGCGGCCGCAGTTGACCAGGGCATCGTCGGCCGTGACCCGTGGGCGCTCGGCGCCTGGTCGGCGGTGCTCGTCGGGCTCTGCGTGATCGAGATGACACTGACCGCGCTACGGCACCGGTTCGCGATCATCCCCGCCGTCCAGATCTCGCTGCGGCTGCGTGAGGACCTGCTGGCCCGGGCGCACCGCGCCGAACCCGCCGGTACCGGCCGCTCCCCCGGTGACCTGGTGGCCCGGTCCACCTCCGACGTCGACACGGTCGGCGGGATGGTCGACTTCACCCCGTCCACGATGGCCTGTCTGGTCTCCACCGCCGCCGTCACCGGGACGCTCGTCCTGATCGACCCGCTGCTCGCCGCCGCCGTGCTGGTCCCGCTGCTGCCGGTCGGGATCGCGTTCTGGTGGTGGAGCCGGCGCCTGCAGGACGCCGCCCGGGCCGCGCAGCGCTCCGCGGCCGCGTTGAGCACGCTGGCCGAGGCCGGACTGGACAACGACCGGATCGTGCACGGGATGGGCGCGGTCGGCGCACTGCACGCCCGCTGGGACGACGCCGTCGGGGCCGCCCGGCGGGACGGACTACGCCTGGGCAGGCTCCGTTCGCTCCTGCTCCCGGTGGTCGAGCTGCTGCGGGTGGTCGCCGCCGTCGCCGTGCTGCTCGTCGGCGCACGGCTGCTCGCCGCGGACCGGATCAGCGTCGGGGAGCTGGTCGCCGCCGCGTCCTATGTGGTGTACCTGGGTCCGTTGCTCTCCCAGATCGGGGCCTTCGTCGCAGAGTGGCGCGGCGCGCTCGCCTCCGCCGCCCGCATCGAGTCCGCCGTGCCGCAACCACACCGTGCCCGGACCGGGCCCGAGCTGCCGCCCGCAGGCCCCGCCGGGCGGCACCTGCGGGCCGAGGGCCTGACCGTGGCAGGCACCCGGATCCACGGGCTGGACCTGGACATCGCACCGGGGACGGTGTGCGCAGTCCTCGGTGGGACCGACGACGGCCTCCCCGAGCTCGCCGAGGTACTCACCGGACGCCGTGCCCCCGACGGCGGGCGGGTGCGGCTGGACGGCGTCGACGTCACCGGCCGCCCGCTCGCCGAGATCGGCGAGGTCGGTCGGTCCGCGTTCCTGTTCTCCGGCACGATCGGGGAGTCCGTCACCTTCGCCAGGCCGGACGCCTCCCACGGCGACGTCGCGGCCGCGCTGGCCCGCAGCCGGGCCGACGAGGTGCTCGGCGTCGTCCCGGACGGGCTCGGTACCGCACTGCCACCGGGCGCGACGACGCTGTCCGGCGGACAGCGGCAGCGGATCGCACTGGCGCGCGCGCTCGTCGCCGATCCCACCGTGCTGGTGTGCACCGACGTGACCGCAGCACTCGATGCGAACACCGCCTCCGCCGTCGTGCGCGGCCTGCGCGACCGCGGCCGGACGACCGTGCTGCTCACGACCGACCCGCAGGTCGCCGGATGGGCCGACCGGGAGATCGACCTGCGCCCCGGTGAACGGTCCGAGGGAGTCCCCCGGTGACCGCGCCCCGCCCACGCGCGCTGGTCCGGCGCTGGGCCCGGGGTTCGGGTCCACGGCTGGTCACGCTGGCCGCGGTCGTGCTCGTCGGCTCGGCGGCGACCGCGGCGGTACCGCTGCTGACCGGCCGGGCCGTCGATCTGCTCGCCGGCGGCGGGACGGTCGAGGGGGCCCTCCCGTTCCTCGCCGGGGTGGCCGGTGCCGGCGGCGTCGCGGCCGCGCTGCTCGGTCTCCGGACCTGGCTCGCGCACCGGATCGCCGAGGACGTGCTCGCCGCCGCCCGCCGCGACGTGCACTCGGCGGTCGGCGCGCGGAACCCGCTGATCTCCGAGCGGCATCCGCCGGGGTCGCTGCTGTCCGTCCTGACCGTCGATGTCGACGCGCTGCGGATCGCCTGCCGGGACGCCGTCCCCGAGATCGTGGCGTCCACGGCGCTGTTCGTGTGGGTCGTGGTGATGATGCTGGTGCTGTCCCCGGTGCTCACCGCCGTCGTGCTGGCCGGCCTTCCGTTCGTGCTGGTGGCGGCGGTGCACTTCCGCCGGGTCTCCGGGCCGGCCTATGCCGACCAGCGCCGTGAGCTGGCCGCGACCGTCGGCCGGTTGACCGAGGACCTGCACGGCGCCCGGACGGCGGTCGCGCTCGGCCGCGACGACGACCGCCGGACCGGGCTGATGGCCCGGCACGACCGCTATCTCGGCACCGAGTTCCGGGCCATGCGGGCGCGCAACCGGTTCTTCCCGCTCCTGGTCGGCGTCGAGGGTCTGGTCGTGGTCGCGGTGATCTGCATCGGCGGCGCGATGACGATCACCGATGCGATCGGGCTCGGGATCGTGGTGACCTTCGCGCTCGCGCTGGGCCAGGTGTTCGGACCGCTGCGGCAGCTCTCGACGTGGGTCGACCTGTTACAGGCCGCGGCCGCGGCGCTCGACCGGATCGCCGCCGTCGTACGCGAGCCGGCCACGATCGCCACGCCGGCGGACCGACCGGTCCGTCCGCTGCCGGCCACCGGCGATCTCGAGCTGGACGACGTCCGGTTCGGCTACACCCCGGATCGCCCGGCCCTCGACGGGGTGACGCTGCGGATCCGGGCCGGCGAGCGGGTGGCGCTGACCGGCGCGACCGGCGCCGGGAAATCGACCGTCGCCAGGCTGCTGGTGCGCTGGGCCGATCCCGGCTCGGGGTCCGTGCGGTTCGGCGGTGTGGACCTGCGAGACACCGACCCGGCCGAGATCGGCCGCACGATCCTGTTCGTGCCGCAGGAGGGGCTGCGGCTGCCCGGCACGGTCGGCGACATCCTGCGACTGCTCGCCCCGGAGGCGTCCGGCAGCGCCGCCGAGCAGGCGCTGCGCGAGGTCGCCGGGAGCCGGGTGCATCCCGACGACGACGCACGCACCCTCGCCGACGGGCACGCCCAGCTCGTGGTGCTCGCCGCGGTGCTGCTCGCCGACCCGGCGGCGGTGATCCTCGACGAGGCCACCGCCGCGCTGGACCCGGACGTCTCGGCCCGGGTCGACGCCGCCCTCGACCGGGTGCTGACCGGCCGGGCGGTGCTGGTGATCGCGCACCGCCCGGAGACGGTGGCCCGGTGCGACCGGGCCGTGCTGCTCGACCGGGGGCGCCTGCGACCGGTACCCGCAGCCGGATCAGCGGAGCAGTGAGTACGCCCGGTCCCACAGCCGGGCGCACTCGCCCGCCGCGAGCACCGAGCCCCGGTTCGTCCGGATGTCGGTGTGCACAACCCGGCCGGCCCGCACCGCGGGGAGCCGCGACCACAGCGGGCTCGCCTCCAGCCCCGCCCGCTGCCCCTCGGTGAACGAGGCGACCATCAGCACGTCGGCGTCGGTCAGCAGGCCGAGCTGTTCGGCACTGAACTCCGACATCCCACCGGGCGTGGGGGGTGCGACCGCCTCGACCGCGGGCAACGGTCGACCGCCGAGCTCGCGCAGCGTCCGCCCCTGGAGCAGGAACCCGTCGGACGGGGAGCTGTACCACGCGCCGTCCTCGCCCGGCTGCAGCACGACGGCGAGAGCGGTGCCCAGCGCGGCGGCGTGCCGCTCCCGGACCTCGGCGACGAGTGCCTCGTAGCGGGCGATCGCCGCGTCGACCTGCGCGCTCCGGCCGGTCCACCGGCCCGCGGCCTCCAGGTCCGGCCGCCAGGTCGTCTCGTCGATCTCGGCCGGGACGAGCGGTGCGATCCGGGCCAGCTGCTCGGCCACCGGCTCGATGTTGCTGGCCCGCCCGACGATCAGGTCGGGCTGCAGAGCCAGCACCGCCTCCAGGTCCACCTCACCACCGGGCATCAGCTGGATCCCGTCGGCGTCGAAGCCGAGGAAGCCTGCCGTCCGGCCCCGCTCGTCGACGGCGTTGTCACCCAGACCGACTGGGCGGGGCAGCTCCAGCACGACCGCGGTCTCGAGGTCCTGACGGCCCTCCAGCACGACCACGCGCTCCGGGGCAAGTGGCACGTCGAACGTCCCGAACGGCGTCTCCGCCCGGACCGTCTCCCCGGTCCGCTCCCCCACCGGCCCGGCCCCCGAGCGCCCGCAACCGGCCAGCAGCGCCGCCATGCCGGCGGCCCCGACGAGGAGGCCGCGCCGGCTCAGCTCGTCGACCAGTGCCACCCACCGGTGGTCGACCTCGGTCGGCGACAAGAAGGTGAGGGCGTTCCCGGAGGACACTGCAGACATCGGCCGCTCCCGCTGTTCGATCTCCGATTATGAGCGCAGCCTAACCGAAGTCGAGTCGGCCATCAGCCGCCGAGCACCGTGCGCGGCAACAGCTCCGGGAAGTGGCCCCCGATCCGCTCGGAGTGCCGGCGCCACTCGCGCGGGTAGCCGAGCGAGACCTCGACGAACGGGACCCCGTCGACGGTCACCGTCCGCGGGATGTGCAGGTGCCCGTGCACGACGGCCACCGCCCGGTAGCGCAGGTGCCAGTCGGCGGTCGCCGTGGTGCCGCACCACAGCGCGAACTCCGGGTAATGCAGCACGTCGCAGGGCTCGCGGACCAGCGGCCAGTGGTTGACCAGCACCGTCGGGAGGGTCTCGTCGAGCGCGTCGAGGCGCTCCGTCGTGGCCGCCACCCGGGCCACGCTCCACGCCTCCCGGGTCGGATAGGGATCCGGGTACATCAGGTGTTCGTCGGTGCACACCACCCCGGCCGCGTACGCCGCGGCCAGCCCTTCGGCCGAGGTGGAGGTGCCTGCGGGCAGGAACGAGTAGTCGTAGGGCACGAACAGCGGCGCCACGGTGGCCGGTCCCCCCGGCCCGTCCCACACCGGGTACGGGTCCTCCGGGGTGTGCACACCGATCTCGCGGCAGCGGCGGACCAGCTCGTCGTAGCGGGCCACGCCGGCGAGCTGCTCCACCTCCTCCGCCCTGGCGTTCTTGGCGCGGGTCCAGAGCTCGTGGTTGCCGGGCGTCCAGAGCACCGTGGAGAACCGCTCGCGCAGCGCCGCCAGGGTGCCGACGACGCCCTCGACGCGCTCGTCGACGTCGCCCGCGACGATCAGCCAGTCGTCCGGATGGGCCGGGGCCAGCGCATCGGCGATCGCCCGGTTCTCGGCGTGCCGGACGTGCAGGTCGCTCACCGCGAGCAGGCGCGGGCCGTTGTGGGCTGCCACCTCACCAGTAGTACCCGCCGGGCCCGCCCGGTTCGGACGGGGATGGCCGAAACGTTCCTTACCCCGAGTAGCTTACTGCCGGTAGCCTCGGACTCGGACTTCGATGACGGGGACACGACGCGGGGAGGTCGACATGGCGGGATCGCGCGGGGCACGGCGCTGGATCCGGTGGGTGCTGCGGCACGGAGCGGTACGGCGGGAGGTCTCCCGCCAGGCGGGCAAGGGCGACCTCGGCGCTCGGATGATCATCGATCCGGAGGCGGTGCGGGACCCGTACCCGCACTACGAGGCGATGCGGTCGCAGGGCCGCATGGTGCGCTCGGCGCTGAGCTGGACCACCGTCGACCACGAGATCACCACCGAGGTGCTGCGCAGCCCCGACTTCTGCGTCGGAATGCGGATGCCGGAGAACGCACCCGGCCTGCTGAAGGCGGCACTGCGGGCGGGCGGCAGCTGGCCGCTGGGGCCCGCCGAGCCGCCGTCGCTGCTCTCCATCGACCCGCCCGACCACAACCGGATCCGCAAGCTGGTCACCCGCTCGTTCAGCGCGAAGGCGATCACCCGGCTGCGCGGGCGCACCGAGGAGGTGGCCACCAGCCTGCTCGACGACATGGGTGCGGGCGGCGGGACACACCGCCGCGCCGACGTCGTCGAGCAGTACGCCTCGCTGCTGCCCGCCACCGTGATCGCCGAGATGCTCGGGGCCCCGCTGGAGATGCGCGAGGACTTCCTGCGCTGGGGCGAGGGCGGCGCCTACTCGCTCGACATGGGCCTGACCTACCCGATGTTCCGGCGCTCGGAGAAGGACATCGACGCGCTGGCCGACTGGATGGACGGGCACTTCGACGACCTGCGCCGCACCCCGAACGACAGCATCCTGTCCTCGCTGGTCCAGGCCTACGACGAGGAGGAGGGCAGGCTCACCCACGACGAGCTGCTGTCGCTGGCGCTGCTGCTGCTCGCCGCCGGGTTCGAGACCACCGTCAACCTGATCGGCAACGGCACCCGGCTGCTGCTGACCCACCCCGACCAGCTGGAGCGGCTGCGCGCCGATCCGTCGCTCTGGCCGAACGCCGTCGACGAGATCCTGCGCTTCGACTCCCCGGTGCAGCGCACCGGCCGGGTCGCCGCCCGGGACACCGAGGTGTGCGGCTTCCCGGTCAAGCGGGGCGCGCTGGTGCTGACCCAGCTCGGCGGGGCCAACCGGGACCCGGCGGTGTTCACCGATCCCGACCGGTTCGACGTCGGCCGGGAGAACGCGGACCGGCACGTCGCGTTCAGCCAGGGCATCCACTACTGCCTCGGCGCGGCGCTGGCGAAGATGGAGGGCGAGGTCGGTCTGCGGGCGCTGTTCGACCGCTACCCGGACCTGCGCAGCGACGGGCCGCCGGAGCTGCGCGGGACCCGGGTGCTGCGCGGCTACCGCAGCCTCCCGGTCCGGCTGGGCGAGGCCCGGACCGGCGCGCCGGAGCCGGTCGGCTGACCCGGTCGCCGGAGCCGCACCCGGCTCAGGTACGGGTGGACGCGCTGGTCACGGTCGTCGTGACCAGGCTGATGATCGCCATGCCGATCACCAGGTGGATCGCGCCGGTCGCGATCCGCACGGTGAGCGGCTCGGTGGAGAACGCGAGCGGGTAGACCGTCGCGACCGCCGTGAGCAGACCGGCGATCCAGCCGAAGTAGGCCATCGGGCTGGGCACCGCGACCAGCAGGAGCTGGGCCAGCCCGGTGGCCGCCAGCGCGGCGATCGCCGCGGCGATCGCGAGCTGCACGGCGCCGTCCCAGCCGCCGATCGTGTTGCCCTCGATCGGTGCCAGGTACGGGATCTGCAGCAGCACCCGCACGATCAGGAACCCGACCATCGCGATCAGCGCGGCGATCACCGCGGTCGCGACGCCACCGGCCCACAGCCGGCTCGCCTGCAGCGCCGGGCGGCGCGGGACGCGCGGGTCCCGGCTCATCTCACGGGTCCGGTCGTCCTCGGACATCGTCGTCTCCCCCGGTGCTCGCGCTGGTCTGTGGATCGGGCGGGTGGATCGCACGAGGAGTGTGACGCATCCGTACGGAGCACGCGTGATCACCCGGCGTGCCCGCACGTTACGCCGGGACCGGGGGTCACGACACCGGCCGCACCGGCCGCCTCCGGGACTCGCACCGATCGTGGGCCCGGGCCGTCGCCACCCGCCCGGCCGCAGCTCAGCGGGGTCGCGGGTGGGGCCCACCGCGCGGCCGGCCCGGCGGGCGAACTCAGCCACGCAGCGGGGTCGCGGGCGGGCTCAGCCGCGCGGCGGGCCCGGCGGGCGGACCAGGCGGTCGAGCAGCCGGTCGGCCTCGGCGACCGGGTCTGTCGTCAGGCCGGCGTGCACCGGGCCGGGGGCGACGATGGTGCTGCGCGCCGTCGTCAGCCGGCGGAAGCGGCGCCCGATGTCCTCGCCGGCGCCGGGACCGCGCGCGGCGAGCGCCCCGGTGGCGTGCCGGTCCGAGCGCGGTGGCTCCGGGACCGAGGCGACCGCCGCGATCGTCGCGAGCACGTCGGCGACGGCATCGGCGTCGCAGTGCGAGTCCAGCGCCGCGAGCCGGTCCCGGTCCAGCTCGACCCGGACCACCAGGGCGTCGTGCGGGCGGCAGTACAGCAGCACCCCGGCGTTCATCGCCTCACCGCGCTCGATCCGCGGGACCACCCGCAGCAGCGCGTACTCGTAGCCGACCGGGCCGCTCATCGGCCGGCTCCGCCGATCCGCAGCCACGACGGGTGCCGCGGCTCCCGGGCCACCGGCCGCGGCCGGCCCGCCGCGATCGTCTCGGCCACCCCCGGCAGCCAGGACGACCGCTGCGCCACCCGGCCGAGCAGGGCATCGCGGTAGGCATCCCGGACCGCGCCCGCGGAGTCGAAGCCGTCCTCGCCGTCGAGCCATTCGTCGGGTACCAGCGCCAGCACGTCGTCGAGCAGCTCCGCGGTGACCAGCGGGGCGAGCGCGGCGTCCGCGGCGGCCAGGTCCGGATGCGCGCCGAGCAGCACGTGGTCGCCTGCGTCGAACGGGCGGACCGGGAACCGGCCCGCGGCCGCCCAGTCGTGCGCGAAGGTGAGGGTCGCGCCGTGGTCGATCAGGTACGGGCTCCGGTGCCACAGCAGCATGTTCGAGTTCCGCCAGGACCGGTCGACGTTGCCGACCAGCGCGTCGAACCACAGCACCCGCCCGGCGAACCCGGGACCGACGTCGAACGCCAGCGGGTCCAGGTCGAGCGCGCCGGGCAGGAAGTCGATCGCCAGGTTCAGCCCGGCGGACTTCCGCAGCAGCTCCTGGACCTCCTGGTCCGGCTCGGTACGGCCGAGCCCCCCGTCGACGGTGATCGTCGCGATCTCCGGAACCGGCAGCCCGAGCGCGCGGGCCAGCTCGCCGGCGACGATCTCGTTGACCAGGACCGACCGGCCCTGACCGGCGCCGGTGAACTTGACCGCGTAGCTGCCGAGATCGTCGGCCTCCATCAGGCCGGGCAGCGAGCCGCCCTCACGCAGCGGGAGGACGTAGCGGATCGCGGTCACATGGCGCAGGCCCCGCTCGGGCGGGGCCGGTGGGGAGGACACGGCGTGAGAGTAGTGCCGGCCCGGGGACGCCGCGATCGAGATGCGCGACCGCCCGCACCCCGTGGCGTCGGGGTGCGGGCGGTGGGCCGATCACCGGCCCGTCCGGCGTCGGGGGTTGCGCGGACGGGCCGGGAGCTCCGGTGGGATCAGACCGAGACGGTCTGACGCGGGATGGCCTGGGTCTGCTCGATGCGGCGGTCGGCCTGCTTGGCGAGGAGCGCGTCGACGCTGAACCGGCCCGGACCGGCGGCCATCACGGCCAGCAGCCCGCAGATGATCACGCCGACCAGCGCCCAGCCGTTGTCGGCCATGAACAGCCCGTTCTGGCCGTGCACGAACCAGATGGCACCGGCCATGATGAACACCATCAGCGCGGAGGGGACCACCATCCGCAGACCCAGCAGCAGCGACGCCGACACGACCAGCTCGACGACGATCGTGAACGAGGCCGCCGCGATGGCCAGCGGGATGCCGAACTTGCTGAACACCGCGGCGGTGTCGAACAGGCCCGCCTGGACCTTGTTCCAGGCGTGCATCACCAGGATGTAGGCGAGCAGCACCCGCCCGACGAGCAGGACGACGTCGCGCGGGGTGCCGGTCAGGGAGCGGTACACGGTGCCTCCAAAGTGCGGACATGATCACGTCGGGTGACACGGTGATCACTGAATGCATAAGAGCCTAGGAGATCAACCTGCTTGAGCCACCCGGTCCAGCGACTCTGCGCGACGAGCTGACCGCATCGCGCGACGAGTGTCGCGGGACACGCAGCTCGCCGATCGACGCTCGCCACGACCGGGCGATCCGGCGCCACGACCGGTCCGGAGCGCGGCGAACGGAACCTGCCGCCGTCCGTCCGTGCAGGTCACAGGCACGGAACGTGCTCGCACCCGACCCGTCCTCACCCGGCTGCCCTATTACCGATCGGTAACTCCCGGGGCTGTCACCCACGGTTTCCGGCCACCTGCAGCCGAGCGTCCCCGACGGACCGTCCGTCGTGCACAGCGCCGCCCGCGACGGGCGGTACCCCCGGGCGGCCCAGCGTGCGCAGTACCGTCCGGCCCCGGCCCGGGTGGTGCCCGTTTCCGCCGTCCGGCGCGGCGGCGACCCGGGGGTCGTGTCGGCGCGCTGCTCCGCGGACGCTGCGGAATGATGGGCTCGTGTCCGAGACGAGCACCGACATCACCGCCACTCCTGAGTGGACCGCGCTGACCGAGCACGCGGCGGAGGTCGAGCCCCGCCACCTGCGGTCGCTGTTCGACGACGATCCGGGCCGGGCGGCCGCGCTGACCGCCCAGGGCGCCGATCTGGTCCTCGACTACTCCAAACACCGGATCACCGGGGAGACCGTCCGGTTGCTGGGTGCGCTGGCCCGCGCGGCCGGGCTCCGTGAGCGGACCGAGGCGATGTTCACCGGCGAGCGCGTCAACACCTCGGAGAACCGGGCGGTGCTGCACACCGCCCTGCGGCTGCCCCGGGACGCCACGCTCGTCGTGGACGGCCAGGACGTCGTCGCCGACGTGCACGCCGTGCTCGACCGGATGGGCGCCTTCACCGACGCGGTGCGCTCCGGCGAGTGGACCGGGTTCACCGGGAAGCCGATCCGCACCATCGTCAACATCGGCATCGGCGGCTCCGATCTCGGCCCGGTGATGGCCTACGAGGCGCTGCGCGACTACGCCCAGCGCGACCTCGAGTGCCGCTTCGTGTCCAACATCGACCCGACCGACCTGACCGAGGCCGTGACCGGGCTGGACCCGGCGACCACGCTGTTCGTGGTGTCGTCCAAGACGTTCACCACCCAGGAGACGCTGACCAACGCGCGCAACGCCCGGTCCTGGCTGCTGGCCGGGCTCGGCACCGACGACGACAAGGCGATCGCCCAGCACTTCGTCGCGGTGTCGACGAACGCGGAGAAGGTGGCCGGGTTCGGCATCTCCACCGACAACATGTTCGGCTTCTGGGACTGGGTCGGCGGCCGCTACTCGCTGGACTCCGCGATCGGGCTCTCGCTGATGTGCGCGATCGGCAAGGAGCACTTCGCCGAGTTCCTGGCCGGGATGCACGCCATGGACGAGCACTTCCGCAGCACCCCGCCGGAGGAGAACCTGCCGGTCATCGCCGGGATGCTCGGCATCTGGTACACGAACTTCTTCGGCGCCGAGACCCGCGCGGTACTCCCCTACAGTCAGTACCTGCACCGGCTGCCCGCCTACCTGCAGCAGCTGACGATGGAGTCCAACGGCAAGTCCGTCCGCGGCGACGGCACCCCGGTCAGCACCGTCACCGGCGAGATCTTCTGGGGCGAGCCCGGCACCAACGGCCAGCACGCCTTCTACCAGCTGCTGCACCAGGGCACCCGGCTCGTCCCGGCGGACTTCATCGGCTTCGCCCAGCCGCACCACTCGCTGCCCGGTGAGGAGGACGGCGACACCGCGGACATGCACGACCTGTTCATGGCGAACCTGTTCGCGCAGACCGCGGCGCTGGCGTTCGGCAAGACCGCCGAGGAGATCACCGCCGAGGGCACCCCGGCCGACGTGGTGCCGCACAAGGTGATGCCCGGTAACCGGCCGACGTCGACGATCCTGGCCGAGAAGCTGACCCCGGCCGTGCTGGGGCAGCTGATCGCGTTCTACGAGCACGTCACGTTCGTCGAGGGCACGATCTGGGGCATCGACTCCTTCGACCAGTGGGGCGTGGAGCTCGGGAAGGTGATGGCCCGGCAGTTCGGGCCCGCGCTGTCCGCGGTCGACCCGCCGGTGGCCGGCGAGGCCGGCCTGGACGCGTCCACCGCGGCGCTGATCGAGCGGTACCGGGCCTGGCGCGGGCGGTGATCACCCGCGCGCCGCGGCTGCTCGCGGTCGTCGCGTTCGTGCTGCTCGCCGCGGCGGTGGCGCTGATGGCGGTCGCGAGCTCCGGCGCGCTGGCCGAGCAGGACGTCGGCACCGCGGTCGGGCTGGCCGACGAGCGGCGTCCGGCGGCCACCACGACCGCGCTGGTCGTGACCGAGCTCGGCAACACCGCGGCCAGCGCGCTCCTCGGGCTGGCCGCGGGCGGGGTGCTGGCCTGGCGCGGGCGCCGGGCCGAGGGGCTGTGCGTGGCGTCGGTCCCGCTGCTGACCTCGGTGGTGTTCACCGTGCTGAAGCGGATCCTGGACCGGGCCCGGCCGCCCGAGGAGATCCAGGTGCTGGCGGTCGCGAACGAGTCGCTGCCGTCCGGGCACGCGGCCATGGCGGCCGCCGCCTGGACGGTGCTGGTGCTCGTCACGTGGCCACGCCTGGCGGCGTGCGGCCGCGCCCTGCTCGCCGGGTTCGCGGTGCTGTGGATCGGCGCGGTCGGCTTCACCCGGATCTACCTGGGCGTGCACTGGCTCTCCGACGTGCTCGCCGGCTGGGCGCTGGGTGCCGGGCTGGCGTTCGCCGGGGTGGCGGTGCTGTCCGTGCTGCCGGCACGGCGGCCGGCGGGGACCTGACCGGCGGGTCAGCTTCCCGGCGGCTGCTCCTCGACCGGCGGGTCCAGGGACCGGGTGACGGCCTCGGCGCGCGACCGGGTCGCGGCGAGCTCGCGGGAGGTCTCGATCCAGGCGACCACGTCGGCGCGCAGCCAGGCACCGCGCAGCACGTCCGCGCCCCGGGCCCAGGTCCGCAACACCCCCGTCGCCTCGCCCGCCGACGCCGAACGGCGCCACCGGCGGTCGGTGGCGAGGACCCTGGTCATCGCACCGACCGCGCGCATCGCCTTCGACACCTCGGCGATGTTCTCGATCGGCACCGGGAGCCCGGCGACGGCGTGCGCGACCTGCGCCCGGCGCGCCACCAGCAGCAGCGCGACCAGCATCAAGACCATCAGGACCAGCCCGACCAGCGCCGGGCCGGTGCCGAGGAAGGCACCCAGCACCGCGAGCAGCAGCACGACCGGCACCGCGAACCGCAGCCGGCGGGCCCACCAGGCCAGCGCGTAGGCGCGTTGCTGGGCGTCGCGGTCCGGCGGGCCCTGCTCGGCCCGGACCAGGCCGCGGTCGACGAACAGCAGGGCGGCATCCGAGTCGTCCGGCACGCCGAGGATCATGCCACCGGCCGGTGCGCGTGGAACACGCGCGCACCGCGGCGGTGAAACATGGCCGCACCGCGGCGGTGGAACATGCGCGCATCGCGGCGGTGTTGGCACGACCGTGAGCGAGCGGATGCGGGTACGCGCGCCGGAGCTGCGTGGGCGGCGCTGGCTGAACACCGGCGGCCGGGACCTGAGCCTGGCCGGACTGCGCGGGCGGATCGTCGTCCTGGATTTCTGGACCTTCTGCTGTGTGAACTGCCTGCACGCGCTCGACGAGCTGCGCGCCGTCGAGCAGGAGTTCGGTGACGTGCTCACCGTGATCGGGGTGCACTCACCGAAGTTCGTGCACGAGGCCGATCCGGCCGCCGTCGAGGCAGCGGTCGAGCGTTACGGCGTCGAGCACCCGGTGCTCGACGATCCGGAGCTCATCACCTGGGACGCCTACGCCGCCCGCGCCTGGCCGACACTGGCCGTCGTCGACCCGGACGGGTTCGTCGTCGCCCGGATGGCCGGTGAGGGGCACGGCCCCGGGCTGGCCGCGCTCGTCCGCGAGCTGGTCGCCGAGCACGGCGACCGGCTGCGCCGCGGCGCGGGCCCCTACCTGCCGCCACCCGCGCCGGAGACGGCGCTGCGCTTCCCGGGCAAGGTGATCCGGCTGCCGTCCGGCCGGTTCCTGGTCTCCGACAGCGCGCACCACCAGCTCGTCGAGCTGGCCGATGACCTGATCACCGAACGACGCCGGTTCGGCGACGGGAACCGCGGGCTGCGCGACGGACCGGCCGCGACCGCGCGGTTCGCCGAACCGCAGGGGCTGCTCCTGCTCCCGGACGCCGACTCCGTGCTGGTCGCCGACACCGTGAACCACGCCGTCCGGTCGCTGTCGCTGACCACGGGCACCGTCCGCACGCTCGCCGGGACCGGCCGACAGCTGCGCGAGCGGATCCCGCCCGGATCGGGCGCCGCGGAGCTGTCCTCGCCGTGGGATCTCACACTGTGGGACGGCCGGGTGGTCGTCGCGATGGCCGGCTCGCACCAGCTGTGGGCGCTCGACCCGGATACCGGGGCGGCGACCGTGCTGGCCGGGACGACCAACGAGGGCCTGCGCGACGGATCGCTCGACACGGCGTTCCTGGCCCAGCCCAGCGGGCTCGCCACCGGACCGGACGGGACTCTGTGGGTCGCCGACTCCGAGGTGTCGGCGCTGCGCCGGGTGCAGGCCGAGCCGGTCACCGGCCCGCAGCTGGGCACGTCCGTCGGGCTGGGGCTGTTCGACTTCGGGCACCGGGACGGGCCGGCCGCCGAGGCGCTGCTGCAGCACCCGCTGGGCGTCACCGTGCTGCCCGACGGCTCGGTCGCGATCGCCGACACCTACAACGGCGCGGTCCGCCGGTTCGATCCGGGCCGCGGCACCGTGTCCACCCTCGCCGAGGGCCTCGCCGAGCCGTCCGACCTGCTGGTCGACGGTGACACCCTGGTCGTCGTGGAGTCCGCGGCGCACCGGCTGGTCCGGATCCCGATCCCGGCCGGGGCCCTGGTCACCGGGGACGCGCACCGGGTCCGGCGCGCCCCGACCGCGCTGGCCGCCGGGACCACCCTGCGGATCGGGTTCACCCCGCCCGCCGGGCAGCACCTCGACGACCGGTTCGGCGACCCGACGTCGCTGACCGTGGCCGCCGACCCGCCGGAGCTGCTGCGCTCGGGCGGCGGCACCGCCACCGGTCTCAGCCGGGAACTGGACCTGGATCCGGCGGTGGCGTCCGGGGTGCTGCAGGTGGCGGTCGCGGCGGCGGCCTGCGACGCCGCGCCGGACGGGTCGTCGGGGACGTTCGCCGCCTGCCACCGCTACCAGCAGGACTGGGGCATCCCGGTCGTCGTCACCCCGGACGGACCGGACACGCTGGAACTGGACCTGCGGTCGGTCTGAGCGCGCGCTACCCCTCCAGCCAGGTCAGCACCGCCATCACCCGCCGGTGGTCGTCCGACGACGGCGGCAGCCCGAGCTTGGTGAAGATCGACGAGATGTGCTTCTCGACGGCCCCCTGGGTGATCACCATCAGGCGTCCGATGGCGGTGTTGGTGCGGCCCTGCGCCATCAGCTCCAGCACCTCGCGCTCACGCGGCGACAGCTCCTCCAGCGGGTCCCGGCGACGGCGCCTGGTGAGCAGCGCCGACACCACCTCCGGATCGAGGACGGTGCCACCCGCCGCGACCCGGGTGAGCGCGTCGGACAGGTCGGCCAGCTTCGACACCCGGTCCTTGAGCAGGTAACCGACACCGCCACCGGCCTCCAGCAGGTCGGTCGCGTAGGACTCCTCGACGTACTGGGAGAGCACCAGGATCCCGATGTCGGGATACCGGCTGCGGATCTCCAGCGCCGCCCGCAATCCCTCGTCGGTGAACGACGGCGGCATCCGCACGTCCACCACCGCCACCTCCGGATGGTGCTCGGCGACCACCTCGACCAGCGCGGCACCGTCACCGACGGCGGCCAGCACCGTCGCCCCCGCCTCCTCCAGGAGCCGGACCAGACCCTCACGCAGGAGCATCGAGTCCTCGGCGAGGACAACGCGCATCGTCATGGGGCCATCCTTGCCGGTGCGCTCCGGTGCGCTCACCCCTCCCCCAGCCCGGCGACCGGGACCTCGGCGGTGAGCACTGTCGGCCCACCCGGCGGGCTGTGCACGTCGAGGCTCCCCTCGACGATCTCCAACCGGTCGATGAGGCCCGCCAGGCCGTGTCCCTTGCCCGGGTGGGCGCCGCCGCGGCCGTCGTCGCGGACCACGACCCGCAGCAGGGTCTCGTCGGCGGTCACCGTCACCGACACCGCCGACGCGCCGGCGTGCTTGGCGATGTTGGTCAGCGCCTCGGACACCACGAAGTACGCGGTGTTCTCGACCAGCGCGGGGAGGCGGGCGCCCGCGTCGAGCCCGACATCGAGATCCACCGGGACCGGGCACCGGCCGGCCGCGGCGGCCAGCGCCGGCCCGAGACCCCGGTCGGCGAGGATCGGCGGGGCGATGCCGCGGGACAGCGCACGCAGCTCGGACAGCGCCTCGTGGGTCTGCTCCAGCGCCTCGTGCAGCAGCGGGCGGGCGCGCTCGGGATCGTCGTCCAGCCGGCGCACGGCGGACTCGAGATCCATGCCGAGCCGGACCAGTCGCTGCTGCGGCCCGTCGTGGATGTCGCGTTCCAGCCGCCGCAGCGTCTGCGCCTCCGCGGCGACCGCGGCCCGCCGGCCGGACGCGAGTGCCAGCGCGCGGGCCCGCAGCGCTGCGGTCTGGTTGGTGAGCAGGCCGCGGGCCAGCAGTGCACGCACGTCGGTCAGCCAGCGCACCACCGTCGGCAGCGTGACCAGCAGCAGGACCCCGAGGCCGGTGTTCAGCGCGATGTCCCCGACGCCCGAGTGGACTCCGGTGACCGACCGGAACAGGGTCCAGTCCTCGCTGCCCCGCGGGATCGACCACTGCCAGAACACGTAGAGCAGCCCGCCGAGCCCGGTCACCGACCAGGCGAGCGCGACGGCCGCGGTCACCGCGCGCAGCGGTAGCGCGGTGACCGCGTGCGCGACGTCGCGCCAGCTCTGCGGGTCGACCAGGGCCCGGAACAGCCTGCCCATCAGCCGCCGGCCCCGGTTGGGCCGGTAGTGGTGCGGCGGCAGCGGCATCCCGGTCGCCGCCTCGGTGGCGCGCCGCTCCAACTCGGCGAACCCGCGGGCGGCAGCCAGCGTGCCGACCGTGATCGGGATCCCGATCCAGGCGACGAACGTCCCGGCACCGAGTGCCAGCCCGATGATCACGACCAGTCCGCTGAGGATCGCCAGCGGGAGACCGGCCAGCAGGTAGGCCATCTGCGCGCCGAGCCGGGTACGGCCGGGCCAGCCGGACGGCCAGTGCATCGACTGCGGCAGGTGCAGCGGCCCCTCCCGGAACACCGGCTCGCGCACCCCCGCGGCGCCCCAGCCCTCCATCGCGCGGACCAGGTGCGGATCGAGCGCGTTTCCGGCGGGTATCCGCTCCGGCGCCGCCATCGGATCACCGGCGCCCGCCGGGTCGCCCCCGGGCACTCGGGACGTCTCGGGCATGGCGGCCCCCTCCGGTTCGGGTGGTGCGCGATCGAGGATAGGCGGCGCGCCCCGGTGCGCTCGCGATGCCGGGTGTGACGTGATGAGCTGAACCCGACGACGGCGCCGACGTGAGAGCGAGGATCTTCCGGTGGACCCCTCCGACCTGCAGGACGTGCTGGACTCGGTACGTGACTTCATCCGCACCGAGGTGGTGCCGCTGGAGGAGAGGATCGACGCCGAGGACGCGGTCCCCGAGCAGATCATCGCCCAGTGCAAGGAGATGGGGCTCTACGGCTTCACCATCCCCGAGCAGTACGGCGGACTGGGGCTGACCGCGTCGGAGGAGATGCGGATGGCCTTCGAACTCGGCTGGACGACGCCGGCGCTGCGCTCGCTGTTCGGCACCAACAACGGTATCGCCGGGCACGTCCTGCTGGAGGGCGGCACCGAGGAGCAGAAGCAGCAGTGGCTGCCGCGGCTCGCCTCGGGTGAGGTGACGGCGTCGTTCGGGCTGACCGAGGCCGACGCCGGATCCGATCCGTCGTCGCTGACCACCCGCGCCGACCGGGACGGCGACTCCTGGGTACTCAACGGCTCGAAGCGCTACATCACGAACTCCCCGATCGCCGACGTGATCATGGTGTTCGCGCGGACCGACCGGGACGCGCCCGGCAACCGCGGCCTCTCGACGTTCCTGGTGCCGCGCGACACCCCCGGCCTCACGATCGGCCCGAAGGACCACAAGATGGGCCAGTTCGGTGCCTGGACCGCCGACGTCCATCTCGACGACGTCCGGGTCCCGTTCGACGCCGTCGTCGGCGGCACCGACGGGATCGACAACGGCTTCCGCACCGCGGCCCGCTGCCTGGCTCACGGGCGGCTGCACATCGCCGCGGTGTGCGTGGGGATGGCCGACCGGCTGGTACACGAGACCGTGGAGTTCGCCAGGACCCGGGAGCAGGGCGGCAAGCCGATCGCCCGGTTCCAGCTGGTCCAGGGCCTAGTCGCGGACTCGGTGACCGATGCCAGAGCCGGTCGCGGGCTCGTCATCGACGCCGCCCGCAGCTTCGACGACGGATCCGACACCGTGTCCGGCCCGGCGACGGCGAAGTACTTCTGCTCGGAGATGGTGGGCCGGGTCGCCGACCGGGCGGTGCAGGTGCACGGCGGCGCGGGCTACATGCGCGGGGTGGCCGTCGAGCGGTTCTACCGGGACGCCCGGCTCTTCCGGATCTACGAGGGCACCAGCCAGATCCAGCAGGTGATCATCGCCAGGGACGCGCTGGGGAAGGCCGCCCGCGACTGACCCGGCCACACCCCGGCCCGGCCACACCCGCCCGCCTGCACACGGATCCCGTCGCCTGCGCGCGAATCCCCTCGCCTGCACACGGGTCCGGCGCCTGCACACGAACCGGCGCGTTCGCGGGGATCCGACGCCCGAGGTCGGGTGTGCACCGGCCCGCCGCCTGCACACCCGACCTCGGCGACCACACCGGCTCCGGCACCCGCCGCCCGTGTCCGCGTTCGCGTTCGCACGGGATCGGGCGCATTCGCATGGGGTCGTCCCGTTCGCACGGGGTCGCTGCGTTCGCACGGGGTCGGATCCCGTGCGAACGCGATGAACCCGTGCGAACGTCGGTGCGGGACGGAGGGAAGCGGCGCGAGGCGACGCAGCGCAACGCGGCCCGGCCCGGCCCGGCCCAGCGCAGCGCGGCGCGGCGCGGCGCGGCGCGGCGCGGCGCGCGGCAGCCCAGCGCAGCGCGAGGCGAGGCGCGCGGCGCCCGGGAACCGGGCGCACCCACATCCGCACGGGATCGGCGGATCCGCACGAGGTCGGATCCCGTGCGAGCGCAGCGAACCCGTGCGAGCCCGGCGCCGGACGGGCCGGGGCCGAGATCAGCGCCGAGACCGAGGCATTGGGCGCCGGGCGAGGCCCGGCCTGGCGCGGCGCGACACCGAGCCTGGCCAGGCACGAGGCACGAGGCACGAGGCACGATGGCCTCGGCGCGACACGCAGCTGGCACGCGGAAACCAGGCGCACCGCCACCCACGTCCGCACGAGTTCGTTGTATTCGCACGAGGACGGATCCCGTGCGAGCGCAGCGAACCCGTGCGAACCGAGGCGGAACGTGCCGGCGAGGCCCGGCCCCGGGCGAGGTGCCCGGCGCGCAACGGGACCGGCGCAACACAGGAACCGGCGTGGCGCGGGGCGGCGCTCGGGCGACCGCCCCCACCCCAGCCACATCCGCACGGGATCGACCCATCCGCACGGGTTCGAACCCCGTGCGAGCCCGATGAACCCGTGCGAACCCAGCGCAGGACGGGCCGCCGGGCGGGGGCGCATCGTGGCGGCGGGCGGGAGTGCGGCGGGGGCGGGGCCGGAACGACCAGCGCCCCGCCGGGCGGATGCCGGGCGGGGCGCTGGTGGACGCGGGATCAGTGGTGGGCGACGCCCCGGTGGTACTCGAACACCAGCCCACCGACGGCGATCAGGATCAGGGTCACCCCGACGACGACCAGCCAGGCGTACCAGAAGGCGAGCCCGATCGCGGTCAGCGCGGCGGCGGCCGCCACACCCAGCGGCCAGTAGCTGCCCGGCGAGAAGAAGCCGACGTCGCCTGCACCGTCGGAGATCTCTCCGTCCGGGTTGTCCTCGGGCCGCTCCTCCAGCCGGCGCGAGACGAACCGGAAGTAGGTGCCGATGATCAGCGACAGCCCGGCCGTGAGCCAGAGCGCCGTCGTACCCACGACCTCCTGGGCGATGAACATGTACGCCAGCGCGGCGATGATGAAGAACCCGGTGCAGATCTCGAAGATCCGGGACTCGATCTTCATGAGTCGTTCTCCCCCTCAGCCCGTGGCCTGCGCGGCCAGCTGGCCACGGTCGGTCGGGAACGGCGTCGTCGTGATCGCCTCGGGGGCGCACCACTCGCCGCAGTTCAACTCCTGCAGCGCCTCACCGGCGTTGTACGACTGACCGGTCGCCGGGTTCGTCTCCTTGCGGAGCTGGATGTACCGGTCGTAGAGGGCGGGCTCGAGCGCACGCACCTCGAAGTTCATCTGCGAGTGGTAGGTGCCGCAGAGCTCGGCGCACCGGCCGACGAACGCACCCTCGGTGTCGATGTTGTCGATCACGTAGGTGTTGTCCTGGTCGTTCCGCTCCGGGAACGGGAAGACGTCACGCTTGAACAGGAACTCCGGCACCCAGAACGAGTGGATCACGTCGGGCGAGCGCTGGGTGAACTCGATCGAGCGGTCGGTCGGCAGCACCATGATCGGGATCACGTCGCTGGTGCCGAGCGTGCTCACCGGCTGCCCGTCCGCCCCGGTCTCGTCCGGGTAGGAGAACTCCCAGTTCCACTGGAACCCGACGATGTCGACGCGGACGTCGGCCGGACCGCCCGCGGTCGCCTCGTCCTTGTCCACGTAGTTCTGCACGTTCACGGTGAAGCCGAACAGCACCGCGACGATCACCGTGGGGATGGCGGTGAAGACGAGCTCGACCGGCAGGTTGTACTGCGTCTGGCGGGGCAGCGAGCCGTCGTCGTCCTTGCGCTTGCGGTGGAAGATCATCGCCCAGAACATGACGCCCCAGGTGATGACGCCGACGACGAGCGCGGCGACCGAGGACCATGTCCAGAGGTTCCGCATCGCCTCGGCCTCGGGGGTGACCCCGACCGGCCAACCGAAGCGGAGGACCTCCTCCACCGAGCAGCCGGACAGCACCGGCACAGCCAGCACGCCCGCGATCCCGACCATCGCCGCCCGGGCGATCCGGGAGCGGCCTTCTGTTCGGGCCACTGCGCGCCGCCTTCCTGTCGTCTCCTGCGTCAGCCGCACTGCCAGCACGTTCTTTCCTGCCTTGCCGTCACCACGGGAACGGCCGGGACGGCAACACCCACTCGAATGGAGCACCGTCTTCGACCTCGCGTAGAGACTAGACGAAGGCCGCTCGCCGCGCGTCCTCCGGGGTCGTTGCACCGGGGCGACCGGGCTGCGGCGCGCCGCAGCGGTCGGACGGAGGAAATCAGGCAGTCTCGCAGGAAAAAGACCGCTACGCCCCGGGGCGCGCACGACCCGTCCGCATGACTCGTCATACTGGCTTTCGTGTGCGGACTGCTGGGACTGCTGACCGCCGGGGCGGACGCCGCCAACCGGGTCGAGCCGATTGCCGACGCGCTGCGCTGTGCGCGGCACCGCGGCCCCGACGAGGGCGCGACGTGGAACGACCACGATCTCGTGCTGGGGTTCAACCGGCTGTCGATCATCGACGTCGACCACTCGCACCAGCCCCTGCACTGGGGGCCGGTGCCCGGCGAGGACACCCGGTACACGATCGTCTTCAACGGCGAGATCTACAACTACCTCGAGCTCCGTGAGGAGCTGATCGAGACCTACGACGCCGCGTTCGCCACCGAGGGCGACGGCGAGGTCATCGTCGCGGCCTTCCACTACTGGGGCCCGGACGCCGTGCAGCGCCTGCGCGGGATGTTCGCGTTCGCCATCTGGGACGCCGTCGAGCGCGAGATGTTCCTCGCCCGCGACCCGTTCGGCATCAAGCCGATGTTCCTGGCGACGACCGCGACCGGCACCGCGTTCGCCAGCGAGAAGAAGTCGCTGCTGGCGCTGGCCGGCGAGCTGGGCATCGGCCTGGACCTCGAGCCCGCCGCGCTGCAGCACTACCTGACCCTGCAGTACGTGCCGGAGCCGATGTCGCTGCACCGGATGATCTCCCGCGTCGAGTCCGGCACGCACGTGACGGTCCGGCCCGGTGAGGAGCCGCTGCACCAGCGCTACTTCGCGCCGAAATTCATCTCGCTGCCCAGCCACGCCCCGGCCAGCGCCGAGGCCGAGGCGATCGTGCACGGCGAGATCGCCGACGTGCTGCGCGACTCGGTGGCCAAGCACATGCGCGCGGACGTCACCGTCGGCGCGTTCCTCTCCGGCGGCATCGACTCGACCGCGATCGCGGCGCTCGCCAAGGAGCACAACCCGAACCTGATCACCTTCACCACCGGGTTCGAGCGCGAGGGCTACTCCGAGGTCGACGTGGCCGCCGAGTCGGCCGCCGCGATCGGCGTCCGGCACGTGGTCCGCACGGTCAAGCCGGACGAGATGATGGAGTCGCTGCCGCTCATCATCTGGTACCTCGACGACCCGGTGGCCGATCCGGCACTCGTCCCGTTGTGGTTCATCGCCCGGGAGGCCCGCGAGCACGTCAAGGTCGTGCTGTCCGGCGAGGGCGCCGACGAGCTGTTCGGCGGGTACTCGATCTACCGGGAGCCGCTGTCGCTGGCCCCGTTCGAGAAGGTTCCCGGCACGCTCAAGCCGATCATGCGCCGGGCGTCGCGGCGGATGCCGGAGGGCATGCGCGGCAAGGACCTGCTGCGCCGCGGCTCGCTGAGCCTGGAGCAGCGCTACTACGGCAACGCGCGGATCTTCCGGGACGACCAGCTGCACGAGGTGCTGCGCGGCTACGACCCCCGGGTGTCGCACCAGGACGTCACGGCTCCGCACTACTTCGCGTCGCACGACTGGGACCAGGTCGCCCGGATGCAGCACGTGGACCTGTTCACCTGGCTGCGCGGCGACATCCTGGTCAAGGCCGACAAGATGACGATGGCGCACTCGCTGGAGCTGCGGGTGCCGTTCCTCGATCCCGAGGTCTTCGACATCGCCTCGTCGCTGCCGCAGTCGCAGAAGATCACCCACGGCTCGAACGGCACCACGAAGTACGCGCTGCGCCGGGCCTGCGAGGGGATCATCCCGCCGCACGTGCTGAACCGGCCCAAGCTCGGCTTCCCGGTGCCGATCCGGCACTGGCTGCGCGACGAGATGTACGCCTGGGCGCGGGACATCCTGCAGAACTCCGGTGCCGGGCACCTGATCGACCTGCAGGCCGTGCACCGCATGCTGGACGCGCACCGCGAGGGTCCGGTCGACCACTCGCGGCGGATCTGGGCGGTGCTGGTGTTCCTGATCTGGCACGGCATCTTCGTCGAGCGGCGGATCGTGCCGGACGTGCCGACCCCCACCTACCCGGTCAAGATCTGACCCGGCTCAGGTCGCGGCACAGACGCGGGACGCTGCGCCTGCGGATCCCGTGCAGCCACCGGTGCGGCGCGTACGCCAGCCGCACCAGGTGGTAGTTGACGTACTCGGCGACGCCGAACAGCCACACCCCCAGGCACAGCAGCGCCGCACCCGGGCTCGGCGGCCACCACGCCAGCAGCCCGCCGAGCCCGGCAGCGAGCAGCAGCGCGCTGCCGGCACGGGCGGCGCGGTGCCCGGCGGCCTCCCGGGGCCCCATCCGCCCGCCGGGGATCCGCTGCCGGGCGAGCAGCCAGTACACGCCGGCGTGCAGCAGGATCGCGAGCAGCCCGGCGAGTGCGGCCCACAGCGCCGGACCGGTCCCGAGCCGGGCTGCGGCCGGGACAGCGACCACGGCGAAGACGAACGCGGCGGCGAGTTCGCCGGCGCCCAGACGCAGGTACTCCCGCCGTAGCGACGCGACCGCCGTCATCCGGCGACCGTTCTCACCCGGCGACCGCTGTCATCCGAGGGACCACTGTCATCCGAGGGACCACTGTCATCCGAGGACCGCTGCCATCCGAGGACCGGCAGCATCCGCCGAGGCACACGCACCGCCTCCGGAACACGGCCGGACCCGCCTCTTCCCGGTCACGCCGGTGGCCGGGGCGCGGGGCCGGACCCGGCCGCCGGGCCGGGCCGGGTGGGGTCGCGGGTCGCGGGTCGCGGGTCGCGGGTCGGGACAGCGAACCGGCCGGCATCCGCGGGGTCGCGAATACCGGCCGGTCGGGTGTCACGGGTGCGGAACTCAGGCGGGCAGGACCGCGCGGAGCTCGTCGGCGGCGACGTCACCGAAGGTGTCGCGCAGCCGGGTCAGCGCCGCATCCCGGTCCCAGGTCCACTCCTGCGGGCCGTCGGACTCCAGCACGTAGGTCGCGATCAGCGCGCCCAGCTGGGCGGAGCGCTCCAGCGGCAGGCCACCGTTCAGCGCGGTGAGGAACCCGGCGCGCCAGGCGTCGCCGACGCCGGTCGGGTCGACCTGCTCGGTCGGCGGGACCACGTCGATCCAGGTCTCGGCGCCGCCGGACTCGACGATCACCGCGCCCTTCTCACCGTAGGTGGTGATCCGGGTGCCGACCTTGGCGCCGACCTCCTCGGCGGTCCAGCCGGTCTTCTTCAGGAGCAACTCGAACTCGTAGTCGTTGGTCACCAGGTAGGTGGCGCCATCGACGAGCCGGCGCACCTCGGGGCCCTCCATCCGGGCCAGCTGCTGCGAGGGGTCGGCGAGGAACGGGTAGCCGCGCTCGCGGCACTCGTCGGTGTGGCGGACCATGGCCTCCGGGTCGCTGGCGCCGATCAGCACCAGGTCGAACCCGCCGACGCGCTCGGCGATCGGGGCCAGCTCGATCTCCTTCGACTTGGCCATCGCGCCGGTGTAGAAGGAGGCGATCTGGCGCATGTCGTCGTCGGTGGTGCAGACGAACCGCGCGGTGTGCACGTCGTCGTGGGTGGAGACGCCGGACGTGTCGACGCCCAGGTCGTCCAGCACCTTCTTGTACTCGGCGAAGTCGGCTCCGACCGCCCCGATGAGCACCGGGTTCTGACCCAGCACACCCAGCGCGAAGGCGATGTTCCCGGCCACCCCGCCCCGGCGGACCGTCAGGTCGTCGACCAGGAAGCTGACCGAGATCCGGTCGAGCTGCTCGGCGAGGATCTGCTCGGAGAACTTCCCCGGGAAGTGCATCAGGTTGTCGGAGGCGATCGATCCCGTCACGGCAATAGGCACGGAGCGAACCCTACGTCACGCAGATGGGCCCCGTCATGATCGAAGCGATCTTGACGGGGCCCGTGCGGTGCTTTCACCAGGCAAGATGCCGGTGACGTAGACCTCAGTTGAAGCTGTCGCCGCAGGCGCAGGAGCCGCCGGCGTTCGGGTTGTCGATGGTGAAGCCCTGCTTCTCGATGGTGTCGACGAAGTCGATCGTGGCGCCCAGCAGGTACGGCGCGCTCATCCGGTCGACGCCGACCTTCAGTCCCTGGAAGTCACGGAACAGGTCGCCGTCGAGCGAACGGTCGTCGAAGAAGAGCTGGTAGCGCAGCCCGGCGCAGCCTCCCGGCTGCACCGCGATGCGCAGGTGCATGTCATCGCGGCCCTCCTGCTCGAGCAGGGTGCGCGCCTTCACGGCGGCGGAGTCGGTCAGCTCCACACCGTGGGTCTCTTCCGCGGTGGCGGCGCTTCCGGCGTTCACAGCGTTCTCGACGGTCATGGCTCTCCCAACAACGTGCGGGTCCGCCGTGTTCCCCGGCGGCGCTCTTCCTCAGCTCAATACTACGTCGCCCGACGGGCGTCCAGCCCGGTGGCGAACCCCCGTTCGGCGAGCGTGGGCGTGGCGACCGTCACCGTCTCACCGGTTCCACTGCGGCGCCACCCTCGACGCGAGCTCGGCGAGAGTGCCCGCCGGATCGGCCATCGACGCGTCCAGCCCGAGCTCGTCGGCGACACCGTGCGCGGCGTCGACACCGGCCGCGCCGGCCTCCCGGCGCCCGACACTGACCTGCCCGGCCAGCACCACGCACGGGATCCCCCGGTCCGCGGCGCCGCGGGCGACCGCGGTGATCAGCTTCCCGCGCAGCGACTGCCAGTCGAAGCTGCCCTCCCCGGTGACCGCCAGCCCGCCGGCCCCGGCGGCCGCGTCCAGCTCGGCGTCCAGCCCGACCAGTCCCCTGACCAGTCCGGCGCCGGACTCGACCCGGGCGCCGAGCGCGAGCAGTGCCGCGCCGAGCCCGCCGGCCGCACCGGCCGCGGCGTCGTCGCGGATCTCCCGGCCTGCCAGGCCGGCCAGCACCCCGGCGAAGGTGCCCAGCGCGGCGTCCAGCTCGGCGACGGTGCCGGCGTCGGCGCCCTTCTGCGGCCCGAACACCGCCGCCGCGCCGTGCTCGCCGAGCAACGGGTTGTCGACGTCGGACGCCGCGACGAGCTGCATCCCGCCCAGGTCCGGGGTCCCGTCCAGGCGGTCACACAGCGCCAGCGCGGCACCTCCGTGCGGCAGCGCGAGGCCGTCCTCGTCGACCGGCGTCGCACCGAGTGCGGCGAGCATCCCGGCGCCCCCGTCGGTGGTGGCCGATCCGCCGAGTCCGACGACGACCGTCCGTACGCCGCGGTCACGGGCATCGGCGAGCAGCTGTCCGACGCCGTAGGTGGTGGCGGTGCGGGCGACCTCCGGGATCCGGTCCTCGCGCGCGACGTGGTGCAACCCGCACGCCGAGGCGCACTCCAGGTAGCCGGTGTCGCCGACCTGCAGCCAGGAGCCCTGCACCGGGTCGCCGAGCGGACCGGTCACCTCCAGCTCGTGCACGGTGCCGCCGAGCGCGGTGTGCAGCACCTCGGCGAAGCCGGTGCCACCGTCGGCGAGCGGCACCAGCCGCAGGTCGGCATCCGGCACCGACCGTCGCCAGCCGTCGGCGATCGCCTCGGCCGCCTCACGTGCACTGAGCGTTCCGCCGAAGGAGTCCGGGGCAACCACGATCCGCATGCGGGCGAGGCTAGCCGGGGCCCGTATTGTGAGGGCTGTGAGGTTCCTGCGCCGTTCCGAGAGCTCCGACCAGGCCGGGCAGACCGCGGTCGACACCGCGGCCGCCGAGGGCGCTGACGGCGCCGGGGCCGAGGGCGCCGACGGTCAGTCGCGTCCGCACGCCACGGCAGGTAAGGGCCGGGCGACGCCGAAGCGCCGTGATGCCGAGGGCAAGCGCCGCGGCCCCGCCCCGCCCCCGCCGCGCACCCAGCGTGAGGCGGCGAAGCTGGCCAAGGCGAACCGGCCGTCCAAGGAGGACCGCCGGGCCAGGGCCGCGGAGCGCCGCCGCCGGATGGACGCCGGCGACGACCGGGTGCTGCTCCCCCGCGACCGCGGCAAGGTGCGGGCCCACGTGCGCGACATCGTCGACTCCCGGCCACACGTCATCGGGCTGTTCCTGCCGCTGGCGGCGCTGGTGCTGGTCGCCGCGCTGATCCAGAACCCGATCATCCAGCAGTACGTCACGATGTTCACGTTCCTGATGCTGGCGGTGATGGTCGGTGAGGGCACGTTCCTCGGCTACCAGGTGCTGCGCAAGGCGCGGGAGAAGTTCCCGGAGGAGGACATCCGGGGCCTCGGCACCGGCTGGTACGCGTTCTCCCGGGCGACCCAGCCGCGGCGGATGCGGGTGCCGAAGCCGCGCGTGAAGCGCGGCGACAACCCCTGACCGGACCCCGCCTGCCGGGTCACCACCGGGGGCGGCGACCGGCGTCGCGGCGCCGGAGGTGACCTTCCGGAAGCCGCGCCACAGGCGTGCGACACGATGTGCGGCATGAACGCAACGCTCGTCATCGGAGGCACCCGGTCGGGCAAGTCGCGCCATGCCGAGGAGATCCTCGGCCCGGACGTGCCCGTCCGGTACCTGGCGACCGGCCGGCGGATCGAGGGCGACGCCGAGTGGGACGCCCGGATCTCCACGCACGTCGCCCGCCGGTCGCCGGCCTGGACGACCGAGGAGGTCTCCGGCGGTGCGCTCGCCGCGGCGCTCGCGACACCCGGCCCGGTGCTCGTCGACGATCTCGGCACCTGGCTGACCGGGGTGCTCGACGACGCCGGTGCCTGGGACCGGCCCGCCGCGCTGCCCGGCGTGGACGAGCTGGTGAACGCGCTGGTCACGGCAGTGGCCGGGGCACCGGGGCCGGTGGTGCTGGTCTCCGCCGAGGTCGGGCTGGGTGTGGTTCCCGAGTCCGCCTCCGGGCGACTGTTCCGGGACCTGCTGGGCGGGCTGAACGCCGCGCTCGCCGAGGTCTGCGCGGAGACGGTGCTGGTCGTCGCCGGGCGGGCGCTGCGGCTTCCGGCGCCGGAGCGCGACCGCTCCGGCGCGGCCGGGCCCGCGGCGAACAGCGCCGGATCGGCTACGACGGGTGCCGCGGTCGGTGCCGCGGCGACCGCAGCGACTGCGGGAACCTCGACGACTGCACCAACTGCGACGGCTGCGCCAACCTCGACGACTGCGCCAACCTCGACGACTGCGACGACTGCGGCCCCGGTCACCGGTCCGGCCCCGGCCGAGGCGTCCCCCGCCGCTCCCGGCCCCGCCGACGCGGGCTCCGATGCCGCGGGCTCCGATGCCGCGGCTCCGGGCCCCGACACCGTGGCCCCGGGCTCCGAGGTGGCGGATCCGGCCGGCGACGTCGCCGGCACCCCGGCGGGCGTCCCCGGTGCGGTCACCCCGCCCACCGGCTCGTCCGCCGCGTCGGTGACCGGCCCGGAGACCGTCGAGCGCCCCTCCGCGCCCGCCGCCGTCGGTCGGCCCGATCTGCGGACCCGGCGGGCCGCCGTCGCGCTCGTCGACGGCCTCGCGCTGCCCACGGGCGGGCTGGGCAGGCTCGGCGAGCTCGGCGTCTGGCTCGCCGCCTGCCAGGGCGAGTGCCCGCCGCGGCCGCCGGTGAACGCCCGCGTGCTGCTGCTCGCCGCCGATCACGGCGTCGCCGCCGACGGTGTCTCCGCCTACCCGCCGGAGGTGTCCGCCGCCCGGGCCGCGGCCGCCGCAGCCGGACGGCTCCCGGTCACCGTCGCCGCGCGGGCGGCCGGAGCGTCGGTGCGGACCGTCGACGTCGGGCTCAACCGGGACGCCGACGGCGTCGAGACCGGTCACCGCGTCGTTCGCGGCACCGGCCGGATCGACCGCGAGGACGCGCTGAGCGACGACGACGCCGCTGCCGCATGGCGGACCGGCAGGCTGCTCGCCGACGAGGAGATCGACGCCGGGGCGGACGTCCTGGTGCCGGCCACCCTGGCGGTCGGGGCGACCACCCCGGCCGCGACGCTCGTCGCCGCGCTCACCGGGGCCGAGCCGGTGGCCGTGGTGGGTCGCGCCTCCGGCATCGACGACCGGGCCTGGATGCGCAAGGCCGTGGTGATCCGGGACGGGCTGCGCCGGGCGCGTCCGCACCTGCGCGATCCGCTGGCGCTGCTGCGGACCGTCGGCGGCACCGATCTGATCGTGCTCGCCGGATTCCTCGCCCGCGCCGCCGAGCGGAAGGTCCCGACGGTGCTCGACGGTGTCGCCGTCGGTGCCGCCGCGCTGATGGCCGAGGAGCTCGCGCCCGGCGCCAAACAGTGGTGGCTGGCGGCGCAGCCCTCCACCGAGCCGGCCGCCGGGATGGTGCTGGAGCACCTGTCGCTGACCCCGGTGCTGGATCTCGCGGTGCGCACCGAGGACGGCACGGCGGGCGTCGCGGTGCTGCCGCTGCTGACCACCGCGGCCCGCCTGCTGGGTGAGACGGCGACCGCCGAGGACACCGGCGTCGTCCCCGGTGACGCGACGGCCGCGGCGGGCGCCGCCCGGTGACCGGGGACGGCGGGCGGGCCCCGGGGCCGCTCGCCGGGCTCCGGCTCGCCGTCGGCTGGCTGACCGTGCTCCCGGTCCGGGTCGGCACCGATCCGGACGGCGGTCTCCCGCCCGGGGTCCCGGCGGCCGCGCTGAGATGGGCACCGGTGGTCGGGATCGGCCTCGGCCTGGCCGGTGGGGCGCTGCTGCTCGCGCTCACCGCGCTGGGGACGTCCCCGCTGGTCGCGGGCCTGCTCGTGGTGGGCGCGGGTGCGCTCGCGACCCGCGGGATGCACCTGGACGGAGTGGCCGACACCGCCGACGGGCTCGGCAGCTACGGGCCGCCGGAGCGGGCGCTGCGGATCATGGCCGAGGGCGGCGCGGGCCCGTTCGCCGTCGTCACGCTGGTGGTGGTGCTGGGCGGGCAGGCCGCGGCGCTGGCCCAGCTGTCCTCGGCCCCACCGGCGGCGGTGCTGGTGACCTGTGCGCTCGCCGCAGCGGTCGGCCGGGCCGGCTTCTGCTGGGTGGCCCGCCGTGGGACGCCGGCGGCCCGGCCGGGTGGGCTGGGTGCCACCGTCGCGGGCTCGCAGCCGGCCTGGGTGGCCCCGCTGTGGTGGACGGTGCTGACCGGGCTCGGTGCGACGGCCCTGGTGGCCGCGGTGGACCCGGCCGGAGGGGCCCGGCGCTACGCCGACTACCTCCCCGGCGACGCCGCGGAGCTCCCGGGGGTCCTGACCGGGCCCGGGATCGTGCTGGTCACCGTGGGCGCGGTGCTGGCCGCCGCGCTGCTCGTGGCGGGGCTGGCCCGGCACACCCGTCGCCGGTTCGGCGGGATGAGCGGCGACGTCCTGGGTGCCGCGGAGACGCTCGCGGCCACCACCGTCCTGGTCGTGCTGGCCGCCGCGCTCTGATCAGGCGCCGGGCTGCGATCGGGCCGCAGTGCGCTGGGTCAACCGCCGTCCGCTGGTCAACAGCTGTGCCTTGGTCAACAGCTGTGCTCCGAGCAACCGCTGTGGAGCGCCGCGCCCGCCTTGCGGACGCGGCGCTCCACGACCGATGGCCTCGGACCCGTGATCCCAGACCAGTGCTCCCAGACCAGTGTTCTCGGAGCGGTGATCTCAGACCGACGCCGGGGCCGGCACCATGGTGTGCATCCAGCCGTGCCGGTCCGGTGCGGCGCCCCGCTGGATCGCGGTGAGCGCCTCGCGCAGCTGAAGCGTGACCGGGCCCGGCTTCCCGTCGCCGACGGTCACCTCGCCCCCGGTGTGCTTCACGGTGCCGATCGGGGTGATCACCGCGGCGGTGCCGCAGCCGAACACCTCGGTGAGCACGCCGCTCGCGACCCCGCCGAGCCACTCCTGGCCGGCGATCCGGCGCTCCACCACGCCGATCCCCAGATCCCGGGCCACGGTGATCAGCGAGTCCCGGGTGATGCCGGACAGCACCGCGCCGCGCAGGTCCGGGGTGGCGAGCTCGACGGCGCCGTCGGGGCCGGTGAAGACGAAGAACAGGTTGTTCGAACCCATCTCGTCGATCCAGGTCCGCTCCTCGGCGTCGAGGTAGGCGACCTGGGCGCAGTCGTGCTGGGCGCCGACCGACTGCGGCAGCAGCGACGCCGCGTAGTTCCCGCCGCACTTGGCGGTGCCGGTGCCGCCCAGCGCGGCCCGGGTGTACTCGGTCTCCAGCCAGACGTCCATCGGCTGCACGCCGCCGGAGAAGTACGGCCCGGCCGGTGAGGCGAGCACCGCGTACAGGTACTCCGACGACGGCCGCACGCCGAGCCCCACCTCGGTGGCGATCATGAATGGACGCAGGTAGAGCGAGTCCTCACCGCCGGCGGCGGGCACCCACTCCGAGTCCACCGACAGCAGCTCGGCGAGCGAGGCGAGGAACAGCTCCTCGGGAAGCTCGGCCATCGCCAGCCGACGGGCGGACCCGGCGAAGCGGCGGGCGTTCTGCTCCGGACGGAACAGGGCGACGGAGCCGTCCGGCTGCCGGTAGGCCTTGAGCCCCTCGAAGATCTCCTGGCCGTAGTGCAGCACCATCGACGACGGATCGAGGGTCAGCGGCCCGTACGGCACGACCTGCGGATCGTGCCAACCGGTGCCCTCGGTGTACCGGATGGTGACCATGTGATCGGTCATGTGCCGGCCGAAG
This sequence comes from Pseudonocardia autotrophica, assembly GCF_003945385.1. Lineage (NCBI taxonomy): Bacteria > Bacillati > Actinomycetota > Actinomycetes > Pseudonocardiales > Pseudonocardiaceae > Pseudonocardia > Pseudonocardia autotrophica. The sequence goes on along the minus strand of NZ_AP018920.1, from coordinate 2,590,154 downwards.
CCGGGATCGGCCAGTACCTGGGCGCGCCGCTGCGGGGACGCCGGGGCAGGATTGCGGGTGACGGTGAACTGCGGCGCGCTCATGGGTGAACGGTAACTCCGTCGGCCGCGAGAGAAGTAGTCGGATTCCCGACGGTCGGGACGCGATCCTTCCCTGCGGGACGCACGCCGGTCACATCGCCGTCATCGGACGTGCGACTCCACCAGGGGCGGCTTCACGACCTCGACCGGCAGCGCCCGCCCGCGGACGTCGATCACCAGTGCGTCACCGGGCGAGACCTTCGGGTCGGTGTCGACGAGTGCGAGCGCGATCCCGGCCTTCAGGGTGGGCGAGAAGGTGCCCGAGGTGACGGTCCCGACCGGGGTCCCGCCCTCGCCGTCCAGCACGGTCATGCCGGCCCGGGGCACGCCGCGGCCGGTCGCCCGCAGCGCGCGCAGCCGGCGGTCCGGGCCCGCCGCCCGCTCGGCGACGAGCGCCTCCCGGCCCCAGAACGACGGCTTGTCCCAGCCGACCGCCCAGGCGCTGCCCGCCTGCACCGGGCTGATCTCCTCGGACAGCTCGTGGCCGTGCAACGGGTAACCCATCTCGGTGCGCAGGGTGTCGCGTGCGGCCAGGCCGCACGGGCCGCCGCCGACCGCGCGGACCGCGTCGAGCAGCGCGTCCCACAGGGCGGGGGCCGCCTCGGCGTCGAGCACCAGTTCGTAGCCGTGTTCGCCGGTGTAGCCGGTCCGGCAGACCCGCACCGTGCCGCCCTCGATGTCGGTGAACGACATGTAGTCCAGGTCCGCGACCGCGGCGCCGGCCGCACCGAGCGCTGCCGCGAGCGCCTCCGCCGAGCGCGGCCCCTGCAGGGCGAGCACCGCGAGCTCGCGGTGCCGGTCGGTGACGGTGACCCCGTCGGGGGCGCCGTCCTGCAGCATCGCGATGATCCGGGTGGAGTTGGCGGCGTTCGGGACCAGCAGCAGGTCGTCGTCCGCGGCCAGGTAGATGATCATGTCGTCGATCACGCCGCCGGACTCGTTGCAGGCCAGCGTGTACTGCGCCCGACCCGGGCCGATCCGGCCCAGGTCGTTGCTCAGGCAGGTGTTCACGTGCGCCGCGGCGCCGGGCCCGGTGATCGGGACGGTGCCGAGGTGGCTGACGTCGAACAGCCCGGCGGCCTCGCGTACCGACGTGTGCTCGGCGACGGTGCCACCCGGGTAGGAGATCGGCATGGACCAGCCGCCGAACTCGCCGAGGGTGGCGTCGAGGGCGACGTGCCGGTCGTGCAGCGGGCTGGGCAGAAGATCGTCGGTCACGCCAGCGAACCCTAGTGCCTCAGGCGGCGCGTTCCTCGGGATCGACCGGGCCGGTCTCCTCCGGCCTGCCCCGGGCGGCGGCGGACCGCGCGGACACCGCGCACAGCACCCAGCCCGCCGCCAGCGCGCCGGCCGTCGCCAGCAGCGGCCACAGCGGCAGCGCCGCGATCAGCACCAGACAGCCGGTGCCGCCCGCGCCTGCCACGAACGCCACCGAGGCCGGACGGCCCGGCAGCCGCAGCACGGCGAGGTGCAGCAGGACGTGGTGCACCAGGGCGGCGCCCACCGCGATCGCGATGGCGGTGAGCGGCCCGACCGCCAGTGTGACCAGCAGGGTCAGTCCGCCCAGCACGAGATCGGCGACCCACGGCGTGCCGCGCGCACTGCCCCGGCCGAGGAAGCCGGGCAGCTCCCCGCCGACGGCGAGCCGGGAGGCCCCCGACGCGGCCCTGGACAGCGCCCCGAGCAGCGCGGCGGCGGTCGCCGCGGCCGCGGCGATCCGGACCAGCACACCCAGCGCCGGGCTGCCGCCGGTGTCCATCAGCGACGCGAGCGGGGTCGGCGACACCGCCAGCCGCTCGACGCCCAGCCCGTGGATCAGCGCCAGCGAGAGCACCAGCAGCAGCCCGGTGGTCACCAGCACGGCGATCGCCGGTGCGCGGCGGATCGCCCGCATCGGGTCGCGCAGGCTGCCACCGAGCTCGGCCACCCGGGACAGACCGGTATAGACGAAGAACGCGAACGCCGCGGCGGTCAGCACCCCCAGCGGACCGGGCTCGACCGCGGCCTGCAGGGTCCCGGCGACCGGGTCGTCCGGGGTTCCCGCCCCGTCCGCGACGGCACCGGCGGCGAGCTCGCTGGCCGGCATCGCCGACGACGGCCCGGCGCCCTCCGGCGCATCGGTCATCAGTCCGACGCCGGCGACCAGTGCCAGTACCAGCAGCGTCCCCACGACCAGGCCACCGGATGCCGCCGGTGAGACCCGGACCCCGGCCGCGTTGACCCCGATGACGGCGAGCACCGCGACCACCGCGACCGGCAGCGGCTGGGTGGGCAGCACGTAGGCCCCGAAGACACCGGCGGCCGCGGCGGCGGCCGCCGCCCGCGACACCAGCCGGGCCACCGCGCCGAGCCGCACCGCGGGTGCGGGCAGGTCGTCGCGGGCCGGTTCCGGGCCGGCCGGGCGGGCGGTCGCCAGGTGCGCGGTCGAGGCGACCACGCCGAGCGCGACGAGCCCGGCCAGCAGCACACCCAGCGGGAACCACGGGCCCGCCGCGGCGGCGGCCGGGGCCAGCGCCGCATACAGACCGGTACCGAACATCGCCGCGAGAGCGACGACGACCGCGGTCGCGATCGGTATCCGGTACGGGGGGCGGGGCACCCGATCACCTTCCCATTCGACCCTGTGCCGCGCGGCGCCGCGGGGGTGTCATTACCATCTCGGTCCGGTCTCACCGCGCCGCTCCCCACCCGCCCGGCGCACGGGACACGTGTGCTGGTCACCGTGTGTGCACGAGCGGTTCGCGAGGCCACCCGTCCGATACCGATCCGACCGTCCACGACCGAGGAGCTCCCCGTGCCGACCGCCGAACCGACCATCCCGGACACCGCCGCGACGACCGCGTCGCCGTCCACCGTCGAGGCCGGGGCGCTGGTGATCGGCCTGCACCCGGCGGCGTCCGCCGACGGCGCGGAGACCACCGGCGCGCCGCCGGTGCTCGCCGCCGGTGCCGCCGACGTCGACGCCGCGTTCGGTGGTGAGCTCGCCGAGCTGCTGCGGGTGGTCGGCGCGACCGGCAAGGTCGAGCAGGTCGTCTCGCTGCCGACCCGCGGGGCGGTGTCCGCGCCCCGGCTGGTGGCGGTCGGGCTCGGCGAGGCCGGCGACGACGCGGCGGCGGCCGACCGGATCCGCCGGGCGGCCGGTGCGGCGGCCCGCACGCTCGCCGGGACCCCCGGCGTGGTGAGCACGCTCGGCGCCGCCGGCGCCGAGGCCGCCGAGGCCGCCGTGGTCGGCGCGCTGCTCGGCGGCTACCGGTTCGACGCGCACCGCTCCAGCACCGACGCCGGGTCGGCACCGGTGGCGTCCTGGACGTTCACCGGCGTCGCCGACGAGCTCGTCCGCCGGGCGGCGCTGGTCGCCGAGGCCGTCGCGACCGCCCGCGACCTGGTCAACACCGCACCGAACGTGCTGGTCCCGGAGACGTTCGCGGCCCGCGCGGTGGCGCTGGGCGAGCGGGCCGGCCTGGTCACCGAGGTGCTCGACGACGAGCGGCTGCGGGACAACGGCTACGGCGGGATCACCGGGGTCGGGAAGGGCTCGTCGAACCCGCCGCGGCTGGTGCGGCTGACCTGGAACGGCGGCGCCGCGCCCGCACGGAAGGTCGCGCTGGTCGGCAAGGGCATCACGTTCGACACCGGCGGCATCTCGCTCAAGCCGAACGCCGGGATGGCCGACATGACCTCGGACATGGGCGGCGCGGCGGCCGTGGTCGCCACCGTGGTGCTCGCGGCGAAGCTGGAGCTGCCGGTCGCGGTGACCGCGACCGTGCCGATGGCGGAGAACATGCCGTCCTCGACGGCGTACAAGCCGGGCGACGTGCTCACCATGTACGGCGGCCGGACCGTCGAGGTGCTCAACACCGACGCCGAGGGCCGGCTGATCCTGGCCGACGCGCTCGTCCGGGCCGGTGAGGACGACCCCGACTACCTGGTGGAGACCTCGACGCTGACCGGGGCCCAGCAGGTCGCGCTGGGGCTGCGCACCGCCGGGATCATGGGCTCGGACGACCTGCGGGACCGGGTGGCCGGGCACGCCGTCGCCACCGGCGAGGACGGCTGGGCGATGCCGCTGCCCGAGTACCTGCGCTCCGACCTGGACTCCCGGGTCGCCGACCTCGCCAACGTCAGCGGGCAGCGGTTCGCCGGGATGCTGCTGGCCGGGCTGTTCCTGAAGGAGTTCGTGCCGGCCGGTGTGCCGTGGGCGCACATCGACGTCGCGGGTCCGGCGTACAACACCGGAGGGCCGCGCGGCTACACCACCAAGGGCGGCACGGGAGTGCCGGTGCGGACGCTGATCGCCTTCCTGGAGGACGTCGCCGCGAACGGCTGAGGATCTCCCCGGCCCGTGCCGCTCGGCTCGGCCCCATCGTCCGAGCCGGTACCGTGCGCCCGGTGGACGCCTCGACACCGGGATCCGCACATCCGGTCCTGAGCACCGGCGCGGTCGGCATGACGATCCGGGTGCTGATCGCCGTCTGTCTGCTGCTCGGGGCGAACCTGCTGGTGGGCGCCGCGACGGCGGTCCTGCCGACGCCGGCGTCGGAGGCCGTCGCGGTCGCCCTGCAGCTCACCGGCCAGGTACTGGTGTGTGTGCTCGTCGTCGCGGCCGTGTGGCTGTGGTGCCGCCGGATGGAACGGCTGCGGCTGCGCGACGTCGGCTGGTCGCGGCCGGTGCCCGGCCGGCTGCTCGCCGGTACGGCCGCCGGGATCGGACTGTTCCTCGCAGCCGCCGGGGTGCTCGCCGCGACCGGATCGCTCACGCCGGTGGACGGCGGGCCGGTCACCGAGGGTGCCACCCCGGTCGCGGTGCTGCTGGTGGTGCTGGGCCAGGCCTTCCTGCTGCAGGCGATCCCGGAGGAGCTGCTGTTCCGCGGCTGGCTGCTCACGATGCTGCGGGACCGCCCGGTGGTCGGGCTCGCCGTCTCCACGGTGGCGTTCACGCTGATCCACCTGTTCTCCTCCGGCGGCCAGACCTCACTCCTCGACCACATCGCCTACCTGGCGATCCCGTTCGGGTTCGGGCTGCTCGCGGGCGTCACCGTGTTGGTCACCGGCTCGATCTGGGCCGCGGCCGGCGTGCACGGCGGGTTCCACCTGGGCACCACGATCGTGCTGGTGGGGTGGGAGGTGACCGCGCACGGCCCGCTCGCCTGGACCGTGCTCGGCGGCGTCTACACCGTGGCCGCGCTGGTCCTGCTCGGCACCGTCGGGAGGAGTTCCGTCCACGGGTCGGTTACCAGCGGGTAGGGCATACTTCCCGGCCATGCGACGCCGCCGGCACGAGATCCCCGCGCACGCTCCCCGTTCCGCCGTGGTCACCGGCGCCGCCCGCGGCATCGGTGAGGCGATCGCGACCGAGCTGGTCGATCGTGGCTACCGGGTGCTCGTCACCGACCTCGACGCGGACGCCGCACGGGCGACCGCCGAGCGGATCGGTGCCGCGGACGGCACCGCGCACGACGTCACCGATCCGGTCGACGCGCGCGCGATCGCCGACCGGGCCCGCGGGCTCGCCCCGCTGGGCGCCTGGATCGCCAACGCGGGCGTCGGGTTCGACGGCGCCCTGACCGAGCTGTCCGAGGCACACGCCAGGGCGCTGGTCGAGGTGAACCTGCTGGGCCCGATCTGGGGTGCGAGGGCCGCCGTCGCGGCGTTCCGGGAGCAGGCCGCCGCCGGCGTCGCGCACGGCGGCGAGATCGGGGTGACGGTGTCGCTCTCGGCGCTCGGGCCGGTCCCCGGGCTGTCGGTGTACGCGGCGTCCAAGGCCGGTGCGCTGTCGGTGGTCTCCGGACTCGCCTCCGAGGTCCGCCGGGAGGGGATCCGGGTGCACGCCGTCTGCCCGGACGGCGTCAACACCGAGCTGCTGCGCGGGATGGCGCCCGGTGGCCAGGCACAGGCGCTGGTCCGGTCCGGGACGCTGGTCACCGCCGAGCAGGTCGCGCACGGCCTGGTCGGGATGTTCGGCACGCACCGCGTGTACCGGACACTGCCGGCCTGGCGCGGTGCGGTGCTGCGGCTCACCGCGCTGATCCCCGGCCCGGCCCTGCGGCTGGAGCCCGCGATGCGCGCGATCGGTGCCCGCAAGGCGCGTTCGCTGCGCGCGTAGCGCTACCGGTCGCGGTCCTTCTCGCGCAGCTGGCGCAGCATCTCCTCCTGCTTGGCCTTCTTACGCAGCGCCCGCTCCCGCGCGTCGTGGTCGCGCATCCGCTTCGGGTAACCGACCAACTGCACGTCGTAGATCGGGATCTGCATCGAGCGGGCCAGCTTCTTGGCCCGGTTCGGGTTCCCGACCCGCCGCCGGGTCCACTCGCCGTCGTGCGCGACGAACACCACGGTCGTCTCGGTCACGGTCGTGCGCGGCTCGACGAAGGCCTCCACCCCGATCCGCGCATTCGTCCATTCCCGCAGGTAGGTCTCGGCGTCCGGGGCCTTGCCGGCACCCGAGGACCGGCGGGAACGGAACCTGTCCAACAGGCCCATGGGCGTCACCCTCTCGTCGGTTCGTACGACATCCGTACCCCCCGGGCGGGCGAAACGGACACACGTGATCCGTCAGTACAACGCGCGAGGAGCATGATCTGCTCCCGAGACCCGCACTGGCGTACCGGGCGGGTAGTGACAAGATGGACGCCGCACTGCGGCGTCACGGCGGTGGAGACCCTGCCGCACGTGACCGGGAGGGAGCTGATCGGTGTCCGAGACGAGCTCGGAGAGCGGCGCCGGCGAGGCCGTGCAGGCCGACCTGGTGATCCTGGGCGGCGGCTCCGGCGGGTACGCCTGCGCACTGCGCGCCGCCGAGCTGGGACTCTCGGTCGTCCTCGTCGAGAAGGACAAGGTCGGCGGGACCTGCCTGCACCGCGGCTGCATCCCGACCAAGGCGCTGCTGCACGCCGCCGAGATCGCCGACGGTGCCCGTGACGGGGCGAAGGTCGGTGTCCGGTCGACCTTCGACGGCGTCGACATGGCCGGCGTCAACGCCTACAAGGACGGCGTCGTCGGGCGCCTCTACAAGGGCCTGCAGGGCCTGGTCGCGTCCCGCGGGATCACCGTGGTCGACGGCGCCGGGACCTTCGAGGGCCCCGGCGTGGTGCGGGTCGGCGACCGGCGCTACCGGGGGCGGCACGTGGTGCTGGCGACCGGCTCGTACGCCCGCTCGCTGCCCGGTCTGGAGCTCGACGACCGGATCGTCACCTCGGACGCCGCGCTCACCCTGGACCGGGTCCCGGAGCGGGTCGTGGTTCTCGGCGGCGGCGTGATCGGCGTGGAGTTCGCCAGCGTGTGGCGCTCGTTCGGGGCCGAGGTCACGATCGTCGAGGCGCTCCCCCGGCTGGTCCCCGCGGAGGACGAGTTCTGCTCCAGCCAGCTCGGCCGTGCCTTCCGCCGCCGGAAGATCACCGCCCGGACCGGTGTGCGGCTGAGCAAGGCCGTCCGCTCCGGCGACACCGTCACCGTCTCGCTGGAGAACGGCGAGGAGATCGAGGCCGATCTGCTGCTCGTCGCGGTCGGCCGCGGCCCCAACACCACCGGCCACGGGTTCGCCGAGGCGGGGATCGCGATGTCGGACGGGTTCGTCACCGTCGACGAGCGGCTGCGGACGAACCTGGACGGCGTCTACGCCGTCGGCGACGTCACCCCCGGATTGCAGCTGGCCCACCGCGGGTTCGCGCACGGGATCTTCGTGGCCGAGGACATCGCCGGGCTCGCACCCACCCCGCTGTCCGACGACGGCGTCCCGCGGGTGACCTACTGCGATCCGGAGATCGCCTCGGTCGGGCTGACCGAGGACGCCGCCCGCGAGCGGTACGACGAGGTGCACACCCTCACCTACGACCTGGCGGGCAACGGCAGGTCGCAGATCCTGCAGACCTCCGGGGCGATCAAGCTCGTGCAGGCCGGTGCGGCCGGCGCCGAGGGCCCGGTGGTCGGCGTGCACATGGTCGGTTCACGGGTCGGCGAGCTCGTCGGGGAGGCGCAACTGATCTACAACTGGGAAGCTCTCCCCGCCGATGTCGCCGCACTGATCCATGCCCACCCCACACAGAGCGAGGCGCTCGGCGAGGCCCACCTCGCGTTGGCCGGGAAACCGCTGCACACCCACGGCTGATCCCGGTCGCCCCATCCCAGACCCGAACACCCACGCGGAACAAGAGGAGCTCCACCCGACATGGCCGTCACCGTAGAGATGCCCGCTCTGGGCGAGAGTGTCACCGAGGGCACCGTCACCCGCTGGCTCAAGTCCGAGGGCGACACCGTCGAGGTCGACGAGCCGTTGCTCGAGGTCTCGACCGACAAGGTCGACACCGAGATCCCGTCCCCCGCGGCCGGGGTGCTGAAGCGGATCATCGCCGGCGAGGACGAGACCGTCGAGGTCGGCGGTGAGCTCGCCGTGATCGGCGACGCCGACGAGTCCGACGGCGACGCCGGTGGATCCGGTGGGGCCGAGCAGGCCACCGAGCAGACGGAGCAGGCCACCGAGGAGCCCGAGCCGGAGCCGGAGCCCGCGCACGAGGCGGCGCCGAAGCAGGAGCCCGGCGGATCGTCGGGCGGCGGGTCCGGGTCCGGGACGCCGGTCACCATGCCCGAGCTCGGCGAGTCGGTCACCGAGGGCACCGTGACCCGCTGGCTCAAGCAGGTCGGCGACACCGTCGACGTGGACGAGGCGCTGCTGGAGGTCTCGACCGACAAGGTCGACACCGAGATCCCGTCGCCGGTCGCGGGCACCGTGCTCGAGCACACCGTCGGCGAGGACGAGACCGTCGAGGTCGGCGCGCAGCTCGCCCTCGTCGGCGACGGTTCGGCCGCCCCCGCGGAGTCGTCCGCCCCCGCGCAGGAGGCCCCGGCGAAGGAGGAGGCCCCGGCTCCGAAGAAGGAGGAGCCGGCCGCGGAGAAGAAGCCCGAGCCGAAGCCGGAGCCGAAGGCCGAGCAGCCGAAGGCCGAGGCCCCGAAGCAGCAGCAGTCCCAGCCGGCCGGGTCCACCGACACCCAGGGTGGCGCGTCGTCGTCCAACGGATCGGGTGACCGGCCCTACGTGACGCCGCTGGTCCGCAAGCTGGCCCAGGAGCACGGCGTCGATCTGGAGTCGCTGACCGGCTCCGGCGTCGGTGGCCGCATCCGCAAGCAGGACGTGCTGGCCGCGGCCGAGCAGAAGTCCGCCCCGGCCGCCGAGGCCCCGGCCGCACCGGCCGCGTCCGGTGGTGCGCCGAAGCAGCCGCAGACCGTGCCGACCCGGCCGGAGGACGGCCCGCAGCCGGGCACCACCGTCAAGCTGCCGCGGCTGCGCCAGGTGATCGCCCAGCGGATGAACGAGTCGCTGGCGGTGTCCGCCCAGCTCACCACCGTGCAGGAGGTCGACCTCACCCGCATCGTCAAGCTGCGGAACAAGGTCAAGGAGGACTTCAAGCGCCGCGAGGGCGCCAACCTCACCTTCCTGGCCTTCATCGCGAAGGCGACGATCGAGGCGCTCAAGGCGTTCCCGTCGGTCAACGCCTCGATCTCCGAGGACAACAAGCAGGTCACCTACCACGGCTCGGTGCACATGGGCATCGCCGTGGACACCCCGCGCGGCCTGCTCGTCCCGGTGATCAAGGACGCCGACGACCTGTCGCTGGCCGGGATCGCCAAGAAGATCGCCGATGTCGCCGCCCGGACCCGGAACGCCAAGATCGGCCCGGACGAGCTGTCCGGCGGCACGTTCACGATCACGAACATCGGCTCCGCGGGCGCCCTGTTCGACACCCCGATCCTGAACCAGCCGCAGGTCGGCATCCTCGGCACCGGGGCGATCGTGAAGGAGCCGAAGGTCGTCACCGGCCCCGAGGGCGACGACGTGATCGCCGTCCGCTCGGTCTGCTACCTGCCGCTCACCTACGACCACCGCCTGGTCGACGGTGCCGACGCCGGACGTTTCCTGTCCGCCGTCCGGGCACGCCTGGAGGAGGGCGCCTTCGAGGCCGAGCTCGGCCTGTAGGCGACAACTCCCCCGCACACGGCGGTCGCGGCCCGTCCCGGTTCCCCCGGGGCGGGCCGCGCCCGTACCACCGTCGGGCGATCGGGTGATCACCATCGCCGCCCGCCGGGTCGCGCCGTGGCCCGGAACCGGGAAGGATCGCCGCCGTGCGCGTCGTCATAGCCGGTTCGTCCGGTCTGATCGGAACCGCCCTGGTCGCCCATCTACGGGGGGCGGGCCACGAGGTGCTGCGCCTGGTGCGGCGCTCGCCCGCCGCACCGGACGAACGGGGCTGGGACCCACCGGCGGGGACGATCGAGGACGGGACGCTGGACGGCGTCGACGCCGTGGTCAACCTCAACGGGGCCGGGCTGGCCGACCGGCCGTGGAGCGGGGCCCGCAAGCAGCTGATCCGCGACTCCCGCAATGTGCCGACCGATGTGCTCGCCACCGCGGTGGCCCGGCACGGCGTCCCGGCGTTCGTCAGCGGCTCCGCGGTCGGCTACTACGGCGACACCGGTGACCACGTCACCGACGAGTCGGCGCCGTCGGGCAGCGGCTTCCTGGCCGATGTCTGCCGGGACTGGGAGGCGGCCGCCGCGCCCGCCGCCGACGCCGGCGCCCGGGTCGTACTGATCCGGACCGGGCTGGTGCTGTCGCCGTCCGGCGGGCTGCTGGCGATGCTGCGCCCGTTGTTCCGGGGGTTCCTCGGCGGCCGGATCGGCAAGGGCACCCAGTACATGCCGTGGGTCTCGCTGGACGATCAGGTCTCCGCGCTGCGGTTCGCCGTGGAGACCGGGTCGCTGTCCGGCCCCGCCAACATCACCGGCCCGGTGCCGGTCACCAACGCCGAGTTCACCCGGGAGCTGGGCGAGGCGGTCGGACGGCCGACACCGTTCTCGGTCCCGGCACCGGTGGTCTCCACCGTGCTCGGTGAGCTGGGCCGGGAGACGCTGCTCAGCGGGCAGCGCGCGGTGCCGAAGGCGCTGCTCGACGCCGGGTTCCGGTTCCGCCACCACACCGTCGGGGACGCGCTGTCGGCCGCGGTCGGCACGTGACCCCGCCGGACGTCCTGGTCGTCGGCGCCGGCCTCGCCGGGCTGCGCGCGGCAGCCGTCCTGCACCGGCACGGATTGTCGGTGCGGGTGCTGGAGGCGTCCGACCGGGTCGGCGGCCGGATGGCGACCGACGTCGTCGACGGCTTCCGCTGCGACCGCGGGTTCCAGGTGCTGAACTCGTCGTACCCGGCGCTGCTGGCGGCACTGGCTCCGCACGGCATGGACTCGCTCGCCGTCCGCGCCTTCGAGCCGGGCGCCGCCGTCCGCGCCGGTGACGGTGAGCTGCACCGGTTCGTCAACCCGCTGCGCCGGCCGGCGTCCGCCCCGGCGACCGCCGCCGACGATCTGTTCGGCCCGCTCGACAAGGCGAAGCTGGTCGCCTGGACGGCGCGGGTGCTGGCCTCTCCCCCGGCACGCACCGCGACGCTGATCGACCGCTCGGCCGCCGACGACCTCGACGCGGCCGGGATCGGCGGAGCGGTCACCGACCGGTTCCTGCGCCCGTTCCTGTCCGGGGTGCTGGCCGATCCGGCGCTGGAGACCTCGGCCGCGTTCGTCCGGCTGGTGTGGCGCAGCTTCGCGCTGGGCACGATCGTCGTCCCCGACGACGGGATCGAGGCGCTGCCCCGGCGGCTGGCCGCCGCGCTGCCCGCCGGCGCCGTCTCGCTGCACACCCGGGTGCACGCCGTGCACGGCGGGGAGGCGCCGTCGGTGCACACCGACGACGGCACACTGCGCGCCCGCGCGGTGCTCGTCGCCGCCGATCCGCGCACCGCGGCCGCGCTGCTGCCCGGTGTCGCCGAGCCCCGGATGAACGCGCTGACCACCTACTTCCACGTTCCCCGGCAGGCGCCGGCTGCGGCGGCGCTGCTGCACCTGGACGGCACCGGCGGCCCGGTGGTGAACAGCGTGGTCATGACGGCCGTCGCGCCCGGCTACTCGGCCGACGGGCGCCCGCTGGTGGCGTCGTCGGTGGTCGGCACACCGGAGGGCAGCGGGATCGACGAGCCGGTCGTGCGCCGTGAGCTGGCCCGCATCTGGGCGGCCCCGACCGACGACTGGGAGCACCTGCACACCGCGCGGATCGACGAGGCGCTGCCGCTGCTGGAGGCCGGGCGGCCGGTGCGCCGCGACGTCGACCTGGGCCGGAACCTGTTCGTCGCGGGTGACCACCGGGACACCCCGTCCACCCAGGGCGCGCTGGTCAGCGGACGGCGCGCGGCGCAGGCGGTGCTGGCACGCCTCGGTGCGGGGCGGTCACGGGGGTAATCTCGGGGCATGCCCGATCCTCAGCAGAGCTGCCGTGCCGGAACCGACGCCGTCCGGGTGGACCGGCTGGGGCTCGTCGAGTACCTCGCCGCCTGGGACACCCAGCGGGCGCACGCCGCGGCCCGCCAGGAGGGCACCGGGCCGGACGTGCTGATGCTGCTCGAGCACCCGGCCGTCTACACCGCGGGCCGCCGGACCCGGCCGGAGGACCGGCCGCAGGACGGCACCCCGGTGATCGACGTCGACCGTGGCGGCCGGATCACCTGGCACGGGCCGGGGCAGCTGGTCGGCTACCCGATCGTCGCACTGAACGAGCCGATGGACGTCGTCGACTACGTCCGGCGGCTGGAGGAGGCGCTGATCCGGGTCTGCCACGATCTCGGACTCACGACGGCCGGCCGGGTCGAGGGCCGGTCCGGGGTGTGGCTGCCCGCCGAGGGGCTGCGCCCGGAGCGCAAGGTCGCCGCGATCGGGGTCCGGATCTCCGGCGGGGTGACCCAGCACGGGTTCGCCATCAACTGCGACGCCGACCTGGGCGACTTCGGCCGGATCGTGCCCTGTGGGATCGCCGACGCCGGCGTCACCACGCTGAGCACCGAACTCGGCCGTGAGATCACCGTCGACGACGTCGCCGACGCCGTGACCACCGCCGTGCTCGACGCGATCGACGGGCGGCTCCCGGTCGCCGAGCATCCGGTCGCCCGGATGGTCGATCTGATGAGCGGCCTCGGCTGATCGACCGTTTCTCCGTAGTTCCGTAGAATAGTGGAGTGACCGAGGACCGACTGGCCGATCTGGAGCGTCGCGTCGAGCTGCTCGAGCGCCGGCTGGACGGGGCGCTGGCACCGGCTCCCGCAGCATGCAGTCCGTCCGCGGATGCGGGCAGCGTGCCCGCCGGCACGGGTGCCGCGTCTCCGGGCGCGGGCACCGCATCGACGGGCGCGGGCGCTGCATCGACGGGCGCCGGCGTCGTGCGCTACTCCGGCGAGGTCGCGCTGCACGGTGAGGTCAGCTGGGCCGTCGAGTACGACGCCGGCGCCGCGCTCGCCCTCGACGACGAGCCGCGCACCGCGGTACTGGCCGCACTCGGGCATCCGGTGCGGGTCCGGATCGTCCGCGGCCTGCTGCACGGCCCGCGCGGCACGGCCGAGCTGACCGAAGTCGCCGAGCTGGCCTCGACCGGGCAGCTCTACCACCACCTCAAGGCGCTGACCCACGCCGGGCTCGTCGAGCAGGACGGCCGCGGCAGCTACCGGATCGCGCCGCGAGCCGTGGTGCCGACACTGGCGCTGCTGACCGCGGCCGCCGACGTCGGCGGCCAACTGGGCACCTGAGCCGCGCCCCGCGCGCTCAGCCGAGCTGCCCCATCACCGACGTGGCGAACTGCTCCACGTGGTCCAGATCGGACAGATCGAGGATCTGCAGGTAGAACCGGGTCGCACCGGTCCGCTCGGACCAGCGGCCGAGCTGGTCGACCACCTCGTCGGGGGTGCCGGCCAGGCAGTTCGCACGCACCTCGGCGACGTCCCGGCCGACCGCGGCGGCGCGGTGGGCGATCTCGGCGTCGTCGCGGCCCAGGCACAGCATCTGGGCCACCGAGTAGGTCAGCTCGGCCGGGTCGCGGCCGATCGCGCGGCAGGCGTCGCGGACCCGGCCGAACTGCGCGGCGACCGCGTCGGGCTCCTGGAACGGCACGTTGAACTCGGACGCGAAGCGGGCCGCGAGCGCGGGCGTCCGGCGCTTGCCCTTCCCGCCCACGACGACCGGTGGGGCGTCCTGCACCGGGCGCGGCAGTGCCGGCGAGTCGGTGATCGTGTAATGCGTGCCCCGGTGGTCGAACCGTCCGCCCTGCGGCGTCGCCCACAGCCCGGTGAGGATCTCCAGCTGCTCGGTGAGGATCTCGAAACGCTGCCCGAGCGGCGGGAACGGGATCCCGAGGGCGGCGTGCTCGGCCTCGAACCAGCCCGCGCCGATGCCGAGCTCGATCCGGCCGCCGGACATCTCGTCGGCCTGCGCGACGGCCACCGCGAGCGGCCCGGGCAGCCGGAACGTCGCACTGGTGACGAGCGTGCCCAGCCGGATCCGCTCGGTCTCGCGGCCGAGCGCGGCGAGGGTCACCCAGGCGTCGGTCGGTCCGGGCAGGCCCGTGCCGTCGCCCATCGCCAGGAAGTGGTCGGAGCGGAAGAAGGCGTCGTAGCCGGCGTCCTGCGTCGCACGGGCGACCCGGAGCAGCTCGGAGTAGCTCGCGCCCTGCTGGGGTTCGGTGAAGATCCGGAAGTCCACGATGCCGCACGGTAGCCGCGGCCCGCCGGTCCGCGCCCGCTACCGTCCCCGCTTGTGTATCCGCTCCCCGATCTCGCCGGCCGCACGGTGCTCGTCACCGGTACGACGTCGGGGCTCGGCCTGGCGTTGTCCGGCGCGCTGGCCGGGGCCGGCGCCCGGGTCCTGATGGCGGCCCGGGACACCAACCGGGGCCAGCTCGCGGCGGAGCGGGCCGGCGGCGAGCTCGTACTGCTCGATCTCGCCGACCTGTCCTCGGTGCGCTCCGCCGCGCTCGAGATCCGGGAGCGCACCGGCGACCGGCTGGACGTGCTGGTCAACAACGCCGGCGTCGCGATGGGCCCGCGTGCGGAGACCACGGACGGCTTCGAGCTGCAGATCGGTACGAACCATCTCGGCCCCGCGGCGCTGACCTGGCTGCTCATGCCTGCGCTGCGCGCCGCCGGTGACCGGGAGCAGCCGTCCCGGGTGGTGACGACCACGAGTCTCGGGCACCGGACCGGCCGGCTCGACGTCGACGACCTGCACTGGCGGGCGCGCCGCTACTCGCCGAACGCCGCCTACGGGGCCTCGAAGCTGGCGAACCTGCTGTTCGCCGCCGAGCTGGACCGCAGGCTGCGGCTCGCCGGGGATCCGGTCCTGTCGGTGGCCGCGCACCCGGGGATGACCGAGTCGTCGCTGCTGGCGAACTCCTTCCGGCGCGGCGGGCGCGGCGCCTGGAAGGGGCACGTGTACGGCCTGCTCGACCGGTGGCTCGTCCAGCCGGTCGAGCAGGGCATCGGACCTCAGCTGGCCGCCGCGACCGGGCCGGTGCACGGCGGCGACCACATCGGTCCGTCCGGCCCCGGGGAGATGCACGGACCGCCCGGCCCGGCGCGCCGTTCCACCGCCGCGCAGGACCCGGTTCTGGCCGGTCGGTTGTGGCACGTCACGGCCGCCGCGACCGGCATCACACCGGACCCCGGGCGTACGGTGTAGCCGTGACCGTCGCACCCGAAGGCCGCAAGCTGCTCCGCCTCGAGGTCCGCAACTCGGAGACCCCGATCGAGCGGAAGCCCTCCTGGATCCGTACCCGCGCCCGCACCGGCCCGCAGTACACCGAACTCAAGGGCCTGGTCCGCTCCGGCGGCCTGCACACGGTCTGCGAGGAAGCCGGCTGCCCCAACATCTACGAATGCTGGGAAGACCGCGAAGCCACCTTCCTCATCGGCGGCGAACAGTGCACGCGGCGCTGCGACTTCTGCCAGATCGACACCGGCAAACCCACCGACCTCGACCGCGACGAACCCCGCCGGGTCGCCGAATCGGTCCAGCAGATGGGCCTGCGCTACTCCACCGTCACCGGCGTCGCCCGCGACGACCTCGACGACGGCGGCTCCTGGCTCTACGCCGAGACCGTCCGCCAGATCCACGCACTCAACCCCGGCACCGGCGTCGAACTGCTGATCCCCGACTTCAACTCCCGCGACGACCAGCTCGGCCCGGTCTTCGACGCCCACCCCGAGGTCCTCGCACACAACCTCGAGACCGTCCCCCGGATCTTCAAGCGGATCCGCCCCGCGTTCCGCTACGAACGCTCCCTCGAGGTCATCACCAAGGCCCGGGACAAGGGCCTGGTCACCAAGTCCAACCTGATCCTGGGCATGGGCGAAACCCCCGACGAGGTCACCAGCGCACTACACGACCTGCACGACGCCGGCTGCGAGATCATCACCATCACCCAGTACCTGCGCCCCACCAAACGCCACCACCCCGTCGAACGCTGGGTCAAGCCCGAGGAGTTCGTCGAACACTCGCGCGCCGCCGAACAGATCGGCTTCGCCGGCGTCATGGCCGGCCCGCTGGTGCGCTCGTCCTACCGGGCCGGACGGCTCTACGCCCAGACCGTCGCGCACCGCGGCGAGCAGCTGCACCCGGACCTGGCACACCTCGCCGAGTCCGGCCCGGCCTCCCAGGAAGCGAGCTCGCTGCTCGCCCGCAGCTGACCACCTCCGCGTACCGTTGATCACGGTGGGGACGTAGGCTGGGCACATGCCCGGCAAGCCCCGCAAGCCCACGCCCGAAGAAAAGAAGGCGCGCAAGGCCGCGAAGAAGGCCGCGTCGAAGCAGCGCCGCCAGCAGATCTGGCAGGCGTTCCAGATGCAGCGCAAGGAGGACAAGAAACTCCTCCCGATCATGATCGGCATTTTTGTCGGTGCGATCGCGCTGGTCACCCTCATCGGCTGGCTCTTCGGGCTCACCTGGCTCTTCGTCCCGTTCGGCGTGATGATCGGTGCGCTGGGGGCGTTCAGCGTGTTCGGGCGCCGGGTACAGCGCTCGATCTACACCAAGGCCGACGGGCAGCCGGGTGCAGCGGGCTGGGCGCTGGACAACATGCGCGGGCAGTGGCGGATCACGCAGGGCATCGCGGGAACCACGCACCTCGACGCGGTGCACCGGGTCGTCGGGCGGCCCGGGATCATCTTCGTCGCCGAGGGGGCCCCGCACCGGGTGAAGAGCCTCATCGCGCAGGAGAAGAAGCGCACCGCGCGGGTCGCCGGCAGCACCCCGATCTACGACATCCTGGTCGGCAACGACGACGGTCAGGTTCCGCTGAAGAAGCTCCAGCGTCACCTCATGAAGCTGCCGCGGAACATCTCCGCCGCCGAGATGGACTCGCTGGAGAACAAGCTCAACGCGCTCGGCAACCGGACGGCCGCCATGCCGAAGGGCCCGCTCCCCCAGGGCGCGAAGATGCGCAGCATCCAGCGCACCGTCCGCCGCCGCTGAGAGTCCGGCCCGGCGAATCCGGGCCTGCGAATCCGGCCCTGGAGTCGAGGGCGGAGCGTCAGCCGCGCACGACACGCACGACGATCGTCGTGCTCGCGCGGTCCTGCCAGCCCCGGCCGTCCGGGTCACGCAGGAACGGCGGGAGCACCAGCGCGATCAGCGCGGTGCGCAGCAGCGCCCGCGGGACGCCCACGTACTGGGCCATGTCCGTGCGCGCGACCCGCATTCCGAGCGCGATGTGTCCCGGGGTCATCCCGAACACCGACACCATCAGTGCGGTGATCACGAACCACGCGCCGAGCACACCCCAGCTGAAGTCCGGGGTACCGATCGCGTCGGCGCCGGCGACCAGCAGCACCAGCAGGTACGCCAGTGCCCAGTCGATGCACACGCCGCCGATCCGTCGGCCGAGACCCGCCACCGAGTAGTGCCCGGTCTCGGGCAGACCGAAGCGCTGTCCCGGGTAGCCACCCGGCTCCGGAGCGGGGCCGACGGGTGAACCGGGAAGCCAGGACTCGATCCAGCGGGCCATGCCTTCTAGCCTAGGCGTCGCAGCGGGACAGCCGCCGTCGGCCACTACCGGACATGCAGGACGATTGTGATCGTCGTCGCGGTCGGTTCAGTTAACGTCGGCGAAACAGGTGAGTGATGGGTGGGCAACACGGCACTCCTACCGTCGCCCACGATCTCCACCAGCGATCGAAGGAGCCCGAGAGAGTGTTCAGCAACGCCGAAGAGGTACTCAAGTACATCTCGGACGAGAAGGTCGAGTACGTCGACATCAGGTTCTGCGACCTGCCCGGCGTCATGCAGCACCTCACCGTCCCCGCCAAGACGGCCGGCGACCTCCTGGAGAACGGCGCCGCGTTCGACGGTTCCTCCGTCCGCGGTTTCCAGGCGATCAACGAGTCCGACATGGCGCTGCACGCGGACCCCTCGACCGCACGTGTCGACCCGTTCCGCAAGCACCGCACCCTGAACATCAACTTCTTCGTCCACGACCCGATCACCGGCGAGCCCTACTCCCGGGACCCGCGGAACGTGGCGCGCAAGGCGCAGGAGTACCTGACCGCGACCGGCATCGCCGACACCGCGTTCATGGCGCCCGAGGCCGAGTTCTACGTCTTCGACTCGATCCGGTTCGGCACCGACCCGCACCAGGCCTACCACCACATCGACTCCGCCGAGGGCTGGTGGAACACCGGCCGCGACGAGGCCGGCGGCAACCTGGGCTACAAGGTCAACTACAAGGGCGGCTACTTCCCCGTCCCGCCGGTCGACCACTACGCCGACCTGCGTGCCGACATCGTCAGCACCATGCAGGCGTCGGGCTTCGAGGTCGAGCGTGAGCACCACGAGGTCGGCACCGCGGGCCAGGCCGAGATCAACTACAAGTTCGACACGCTGCTGCGCGCGGCCGACGACGTCATGCTCTTCAAGTACCTGGTGAAGAACGTGGCGTGGCAGAACGGCAAGACCGCGACCTTCATGCCGAAGCCGCTGTTCGGCGACAACGGCTCGGGCATGCACGTGCACTCGTCGCTCTGGAAGGACGGCCAGCCGCTCTTCCACGACGAGTCCGGCTACGGTGGCCTGTCCGACATCGCGCGCCACTACATCGGCGGCCTGCTGCACCACGCGCCGTCGCTGCTGGCGTTCACCAACCCGACGGTGAACTCCTACCACCGCCTGGTCCCCGGCTTCGAGGCACCGGTCAACCTGGTCTACTCGGCCCGTAACCGCTCGGCCTGCATCCGGATCCCGCTGACCGGTGACAGCCCGAAGGCCAAGCGCGTCGAGTTCCGCTGCCCCGACTCGTCCGGCAACCCGTACCTCGCCTTCTCGGCGATGCTGATGGCCGGACTCGACGGGATCAAGAACAAGATCGAGCCGCCGGCGCCGATCGACAAGGACCTCTACGAGCTCCCGCCCGAGGAGGCCAAGGACATCGCGCAGGTCCCCGGCAGCCTGGGCGCGGTCATCGACAAGCTCGAGGAGGACCACGACTACCTGCTCGAGGGTGGCGTGTTCACCCCGGACCTGATCGAGACCTGGATCGCCTACAAGCGGGAGAACGAGATCGACCCGCTGCGGCTGCGCCCGCACCCGTACGAGTTCGCGCTCTACTACGACGTCTGATTCCTGCAGGTTTCTGACCTGCTGAGCTGTCCGCAAAACGGTGGTTGACCTGCGCAGATGCCTTCCGGCGTCTGCCGGCGTCAACCACCGTTTTTCGTGCTCGTGTGCCACGGATGTGCCACACCGGAGATCAACACGGCGGGTCGGGGTGCGGTGCGGATCAATCCCAGGCTGGGTGCGCGGCGGGACCGGAGTCGATTGGCGGCGCGGACGACCGTGGCCGTCGCGCGCTCGCCAGGTGGTCGTCGCGTGGTCGGTAGCCGGCGGCGCGCAGCGGACGCGGTCACCAGGCCTCCCTCAGACACGGCATCACGGCATCACGGCATCACGGCGGCAGCCAGCCGGACGAGTAGCCAGGCGACCTCCGGGGCTCGACCCGTCCGAGTGCACGATCACCTGCAGCGGATCGTGCACGACCGACGTGGCCAGCATCTGACCCTCCGGCGCGGTGGGCCGGAACCAAGACGAAACCGCCGGGTGATGGAGGGGGTTCTCTGTCACCCGGCGGTTGTTCGACGGTCCGCGACGTCGGAGCGGTCAGCCCTTCGAGTTCTTGGGGTCGCGGCTGCGGGGGTAGGTGTTGCGCTCGCCGATCCGGCCGTCCTGGTTGTGAATGACGTGCTCGACCCCACGGTCGATGGCCATCTCCCGGCCTGCGGCCTGTGCCTCCGCCTTCGTCGGTGCGCTGTTGGAGGCGCGCTGGTTGCCCTCGGCCTTGTTCACCCAGCGGTCGCCCTGTTTGCTGGTGTGGATGTCGCCCTCAGCCATGGTGGTGCCTTTCGTCGTGATCGAGTGGCGGCCGCCGGGGGACGACCGCTCGGATGGAGCCCCAGGTGCAGACCGGGGGTCACCGGTTCTCGGTGACCGTGGTGCGCGGGTGCCGGGTCGCGGTCGCCTCGGCGACGTAGCGGCCTGTGATCGCGCTGCGATGCGCGGTGCCGGTCGCCCGGCTGGCGCCCACGGCGTTGGTGACCGTGGTGCGCGGGTGCCGGGCCGCAGCGGTAGCGGTGACGTAGCGGCCTGTGATCGCGCTGCGCGCGGATCCGGAGCGGGGGGAGCGGGACATGGCCTGAACCTTCCTGTTCACGCCGCGCAGTCCCGGGTTGAGATTGCGTCGACACCGAAGGTGTAGTGCCATTTCTCGGTTTACCCCCCAAGATGTTGTGGCCGGACGGCGGCGGGGCGCCGAGCGGCGCGGTCGACGATGCGGTGGGCGACGTCGACGTCGACGCGCGCGCGGGCCTGGCGGGCGTCCCGGGCGCCGAGCGAGGACCGGGCGATGAGCACCGACATGGACGGCGTCGAGGACGCTGACTTCGGCGATCGTGATGGGGGTGTCATGCGATTCCCAGCTTCCTGATCCGGTCGCGGTTGTTGGCGAGCATCCGCTCGATCGTCTTCTCTGATAGGCCGAGGTCGACGGCGATCTCGGCCTGGGTGTGGTCAGCGGCGATCAGCTCCAGCGCGCGGTGGACACGTGGGTCGCGCACGGCGCGGGTACCCCGCCGGATGTAGCCGCGTGCCACCGCCTTCCACTCGGGGCCGTCGATCGCCGCGGTCGGTGCGTCGATGCCCGGGTCTGCGGCGGTGGGGTCGACCAGCAGCGCGCCGCCGGTCTCCTTGTCCAGCCAGGCCCTGTAGATGTTGGCGAAACGGATCTTGCACTGGCCGATGAAGTACGTAGTCAGGCTGGCGCCCTTGCGCGGATCCCATTTGCCGCGCAGCAGGACGTCGTGGTGGAACCGGTACAACGCGATCGCGACGGTCTCCCCTGCGAGCTCGTCCTGAGCGTCCCGGTCGAGAGCGCCCTCGGGTGGGTGGGCGATCCCGAGGCGGGCCTCGTTCATCTTGGCGAAGATCTTCCCGGTGCGTAGCCAGCCGGTCATCACGTCAAGGCCGTAGCGGGTCAGCTCGGTCTGGAACTCGCGATACTCCGGCCCGGTAAACCCGATCAGCGCGAGGCGCAGGTGCAGGTCGACGTCGGCGGCCAGGCGCTCGATCTTCTCCCGCCGCGCGCGGGTGGCCTCATCCTCGCGCTGCTCATGCCCGTCGTCGGCGTCGTCCTCGGCGGGTTGTAGTGCCTCATCCGCGCGCCACGGATCGCGGCGGGACTGTTCGCCCAGCCAGGGCCGGGCGGCCCGTGCACGATCCATAACGGCTGTCTCCGGTCAGGTGCATTGACTGCCTCCTCCGTACGGCAGTCGATGCTCCCTTCTAGTGCTGGCGGGGCCACCACCCCCCAGCAACTTTCAGTGACCTACATCATGCAGGCCGCCGAGGCCTTTCGGACACCGAGCAATCCCGGTTTCCACCTGCGAAGGCGTCATCGGCCCGCCGCCGCGAGCACACACCGGACCACTACCTGGCAGCGGTGGCCGCAGGGCTGATCGGGCCGCGGGCGGCGCGGACCGCGGGCGTACACCCGTGTCCGTCCCGAGCTGTTGCCAGCGCGGTCGCAGGGTCGTGCGCCGGGTGGGCGACACGCGTGGTCAGACCGTGGTCAAACCGTGGTCGGGCTGTAATCAGCGCCGGCTTCGCCGCGACCGCGCGCCCGCCGGGTCGCGGCCGGCTCCCTTGCCCGTCGTGGTCGCAGCCGAATTGCACCCGGCCACGCCCGAGCAACGCAGTCGCAGCGAACCAGCCGGACCCTCCTCGCCAACGAGAGGAGGTACACCGGTGACGACCACAGATGATCGCTGCCCGGGATTCGGGCGAGTCGGTGCGCGGGATTCGCGCCGACGACGGTTGACCGTTGCCGGTGTCGCGGGCGGCGTCGGCGCGACCACGGTCGCGACAGCGCTCGGCGCGGCCGACCGCGGGGTGTTCGTCGGCCGAGCGGTGGACGTCCTGGTGTGCCGGGCGACCGGCGACTCGTTGATCCGGGCCGGCCGGGCCGCGCAACTTGTCGCTCAGGTGACCGGACGCCGCCCGGTGCTGGCGGTGACCGCGGCGGACGCGCACGGCCCGAGCAGGCCGGTAACCGCCCGGCTGCGGTTGCTGGAGCCGCATGCCGCCGCGGTCGTCGTGCTGCCGTACGTCCGCCGCTGGCGTGAGCTCGCCGCGCCGCTCGACGAGGTCCGAGGGCTGCTCGCGACGCCCCGCACCGAGCTCCCGCGAAATCTACGCCGCTTCGCCGGCGCGCTGCGGGATCTGCGCGCCGCGGTGGACGGCCGCTCCCCCGCCGCAGCCCGCCCGGCCCCCGGGCGGGCCGCACCAACCACAGCACCTGGGAGGACACCATGAACACGATCAGAGCGTCAGTTCCCGACCCCGGACCGGTGGCCCCGCCGGGGTTCGCCGACCTCGCCGGCGATCTACTCGGTTGGCTCAAATGGGGGGTGCTCGTCGCCGGAGTGCTCGGCATCCTGATCTGCGCCCTGATGTTGATCATCGGCCGGCGGAACCGGTCGGCCACCGCCTACGAGGGGCTGGTCGGGTCGGCGTGGGTGATCGGCGGTCTCGCGCTCGCCTCGGTCGCGGCGCTGCTGGTCGGGGCGTTCCAGATATGAACCGCCTCCTGCGGCCTGCGGTGTGCGCGGTCGCGGTGCTCGCGGCGGTCAGCTGCACGACGGCACCACCCGCCCCCGAGACGACGGACCGGGTGGCGTTGGTGGCCGTGCCCGGCGGTACCGCGGCGATGTCGCCGCGGCACGGCCCGTTCGGGCACGAAGTCGACCTGGCATTCGGGTTCAGCCACGACGAGGTGGGCGCGGCGATCGCCGCGACACACATCGGGTCCCGAACCAGCTCCGGCGCGGGAGCGGCCGTCGTCGAGGCGACCCTCAACACCCAGTGCTGGGGTGACGTCGCCGCCGCCCGCGAGCGGCTCGCGGCCGCCCTGCCGGTCCCGGACCAGCCGGCGCGGGCGGACCTGACGCCCGCGGCGATCTACTTCCGGGTGATCGCCGGAGACACCCGCGGTGAGCACGTCGTCGTGTCCCTGCTGGCCGACACACCCCAGGCCCGCGTCAGTGGCGGGTACGCGCGCGTCGACACGACGCTGCGTTGGAAGGGCGGCGACTGGCGGCGGCGGGTGCCTGTTCTCCGGCCGAGCCCGCACCCCGACACTGCCGGCTACGCCCTGCTGGGGCCGACGCCGTGACCGCGCTGGCGCAGCCGGCGCCGGGCCAGGAATGCGGCGCGTTCGATCTCGGGTGCCAGGCCGGGCAGGCCGTCGGGTCGGCGTTCCAGGGCATCGTCGCCGAGGTCGCCAAGGGCGCCGCCGAGCTGGTGGTGTCGTCGGCGGCGTGGTGGGTGGAGACCGACAGCGTCGACCCGCTCAATCCGGCCGTGGCCGCCGCCCAAGGCGCCGCCCGTGACCTGATCCTGGTCATCCTGGTCGGGTCGGTGCTCGTGCAGTCGATCCGGCTGATCCTCTCGCGCAAGGGCGAGCCACTGATCATGGTCGCTACCGGGCTGATCCGCTACGCGGTGGTGTCCGCGCTCGGGCTGGTCGTGCTGCAGATCGCGCTGCGCGCCGGTGATGCGTTGGCCACCGAACTGCTCGACGGCGCCGCGAGCAACTTCGCCCTGCTGATGCAGGACGTCCTGGTCAACGGCGAGGGCGACGCGGTGTTCCTGATCCTGCTGGTGTCGCTGATCGCGGCGGTGCTCTCGCTGGTGCAGTGGGTGCTCATGGCGATGCGCCAGGCCGGGCTGCTCGTGCTGGCCGCGATGCTGCCCCTCGCCGCGTCGGGGTCGCTGACCCGCTCGACCCGGGGCTGGCTCGACAAGCTGATGGTGTGGCTGATCGCGATGGTCGTCTACAAGCCCGCGGCCGCGTTCATCTACTACATCGGCTTCTCCTACCTGTCCTCGCCGAGTGCCACCGACGCGGGCCGCACCTCCACGATGATCACCGGGATCATGGTGCTGCTGCTCGCGGTGATCGCGATGCCGGTGCTGCTGAAGTTCTTCGCCTGGTCCGGGACCCAGATCGGCGGCGGGGGCGGCGGCGGGTCCGGGTTCCTCGGCGCCGTCGGCGCCGTGGCCATGACGCAGGGCCACGGGCGCGGCGCGGTCGACCGGGCCGCAGCGATGGAGGCGAACGGCCCCGGCTCGTACGCCACGGTTGGCCAGCACCCGCCGCTCGCCGGCGCTATAGCGCCGACCGGCGCGGCCCCCACGGCCGGCGGGGCCGGCGCCGCTGGCGCTGGCGCGGCCGGTGTTGCGGCGGCGGGCGTAGCAGCAGCCGGCACGGCCGGAGCGGCCGCGGTCCGCGCAGTCGCGGGAGGGATGACCGGCGGCAAGGACGGCGGCGGTGACCCACAATGAGCGCGGGCCGCGGTGTAGACGACGGGCCCCGCCTCTACGGCAACTGGCGCGCCGAACGGGGCTGGGGTGTCGGGTCGCTGTCGACGACCGCGACCATCGTGCTGTTCGCCGCGGTGCTCGTGCCGCTGCTCGCGGTGTCGGCGTTCCCGTCCGCGACACTGCCGCTGCTGGGCGGGTCGGCCGCGGTGATCGGCGCGGTCGTGGTCCGGGTGGGCGGGGTCAGCCTCACTGACGTCGTCGTGCGCCGAGCCCGGTTCCACCGCGCCCAGGCGGCCGGCTGGACCGAGCTGTCGGGCGGGATCCTCACCGAGCACCCCCGTGGGACGGACCTGCCCGGCGTGCTCGCCCCGTTGCGCCCGCTCGACGTCGACGACGGCCGCGGCGGGCGGCATGCGCTGTTGTGGCATCGCCGCACCGGCATGCTGACCGCGGTCCTGCGCTGCTCTCCGATCGGGCTCGACCTCGCCGACCCCGAGCGCGCCGACGCGTGGGTCGCAGCGTGGGGCGCGCTGCTCGCCGACCTCGGCTACCTGCCGCTGATCCGGCACCTCGCGGTCACCGTCGACACCACCCCCACCGGAGGTGCCACGGTCCGTGACCACATCGCCTCGGCGCTCGACCCGACCGCGCCCGCCCTGTCGCGACAGATCATGGCCGAGCTGGCCGACCTCACCCCCGGCACCGCGGCCGAAGCCGACGCCCGGGTCGCGATCTGCCTCGACCCCGCGCGCGCCACCCCACGCCCGGCCGACCTGCTCGCCGCCGCGGTCGAGGTCAGCCGGCGCCTGTCCGCGATCGAGAACCAACTCGCCGCGTGCGGCGTCGCCGTCCTCGGACGCGCCACCACCGGCTGGCTCACCACCCGCATCCGCGGGGCGTTCGACCCCCACCATCGCTCCGATCTCAACCGCCCCGACCAAGCCGATGCCGTACTTGATTGGCATGACGCCGGCCCGATCGCCGCCCGCGAGCGTTGGGACACCTACCGCCACGAGGGCGGGCTCTCGGTGACCTGGGCACTGCGGGAGGCCCCGCGGCAGGCCGTCGGCGCCGGGGTGCTGGTGCCGCTGCTCGCGCCCGGCCCGTTCCCGCGCCGCACGACCTGGCTCTATCAGCCCTACCCCGCCGAGCAGGCCGCGGCGAAGGTCGAGAACGAGGTCACCTCCGGCCAGGTCCGCCGCGCGTGGGCCGAGCGCACCCGCCGCGACGAGACCCAACGCGAACGCGACGACCGCGACCGAGCGATGCAGTCCGCCCGCGAGGAAGCCCAGGGCGCCGGCGTCGGCCGGTTCACCCTCTACGTCACCACCACCGTCCTGCACGACGACGATCTCCCCGCCGCCGTCGCCGACATCGAACAACGCGCCGGCCAGTCGAAGCTGCGGCTGCGCCGCCTGCGCGGCGCCCAAGCCGCCGGGTTCGCCGCGGGCCTCGGCGTCGGGATCGACCCCGCCGACCTGCTGACCCATCGCCGCCACCGCTGACGGGAGCACACCATGGACACGGCCGTCGCCGACCAGGTTCCCCGTTCCTGGGGCTGGCCGGTACCCGGCGGAGGACGGGCCGGGCACGTGGAGGCCGGGGACCGGTTTGCCGGCACCACCAGCCAGGTGTGCGGGCTGTTCCCCTTCGCCACCGCATCGGGCTCCGACGTCCGCGGGGTCCCGATTGGCCGTCACTTGCACACCGCCGAACCCATCGGCCTCGATCCCGCCCACTGGCTACGCACCGGCCTGGTGTCCAACACCGGGGTGTGGGTGCAGGGCCAACCCGGGATCGGGAAGTCCTCGATCACCAAACGCATGCTCGCCGGCCTGGTCGCGTTCGGGATGCGCGCCGTCGTACCCGGAGACGTCAAGGGCGAGTACACACCGCTGGTCACCGCCCTGGGCGGCTCGGTCTGGCACCTCGGCCGTGGACTGCAGGCGCTCAACCCACTCGACGCCGGCCCACTCCGCGCCGCCCTGACATCGGCGCCCGCGGCAGACCGGAGCAGGCTGCGCGAGACCCTGCGAGCCAGACGGCTGACCCTGCTCGAAGCGTTGATCACCATCGTCCGGCGCGACGAACCCGACGTCACCGAACGGCGACTGCTCGGGGCCGCGCTCGACCTCGCCGTCGACACCGCAGGCGCGCGCGAGCCGCTGATCCCCGACGTCCTCGCCGTCCTGCTCTCCGGCGCCGCGCCGCTGCTGACCATCGCCGCCACGCAGGACGATCTCGAGTTCCGTCGCACGTCGCGGACGCTGGTCAACGCGCTCGGGTTGCTGTGCGAGGGCGCGATCCGCGGCATCTTCGACCGCCCCAGCAGCGCCCGGTTCGATCCCGACACCCCCGCCCTCTCGCTGGACATCAGCGCGCTCGACGACGATGACGACGACGTCGTCGCGGCCGCGATGCTGTGCTCGTGGGCGTGGTCGGCGGCCCTGGCCGATGCCGCCGCCTACGGCGAGCGGCGCCGCAACGTCGTCCAGGTCCAGGACGAACTGTGGCGCGCCCTGCGTGTGGCTCCCGGCCTCGTGGAGCGCTCCGACCGGATCACCCGTCTCGGCCGCCACCGCGGCGTCGCGTCCTTCCAGGTCACCCACTCCCTCGACGACCTCGAAGCCCTCCCCACCGAGGCCGACCGCGCCAAGGCTCGCGGGCTCGCGTCCCGCAACGGGGTGCTGCTGCTCGGCGGCATGGCCGAGAAGGAACTCGATGGGCTGCGCCGTATCACCTCACTCAGCGAGGGCGAGGCCGCGTTGATCACCTCGTGGGCCGCGCCGCCGACCTGGCACGCCGGTCGGATCCATCCCGGCCGCGGCAAGTACCTGATCAAGTCCGGCCAGCGCGTCGGGCTCCCGGTCGCACTCACGCTCACCCCCAGCGAGATCGCGCTGCACGACACGGACCGCGCGTTCCGGCCCGGTGCCCGATGACGCCCGGACTGCTCCGCGAGGCAGCCGCGCCGCTGCTGCTGCTCGGCACGATCGCCGCGACGGCGCTGCTCGCCGTCGACGTGTGGGCCGCTGCCGGGGCCGCCGCACTCACCGGTACCGGCCACTGGACCCCGCCACCGGCCGGCCCGGCGCTGCTGTTCGGACTGCTCCGCGACGGGCCCGACGGAGTCCTCGCCGCCGGGGCCAGCACACCGGTGTTCTTCGCCGTCCTGGTCACGACCGTGACCCTGGAAGTGGCCGTCGGGATCGTCGCGGCGGTGCTGATCGGCAACCAGACCGGATCCCACGACCCACAGCGGTCTCTCCTGCAGGCCCGTGAACTGGGAGATCTGACCGGACAGGCCGCGATGAGCCGCGCTCGGAAACTCCGGCCGGGCACCGGCGACCTCGGCCCGTCGGATCAGGGCCTGCGCCTGCTGTCCATCCAGCGGCGCGAAGTCTGGATGTCCTGGGAGGACGTCGCCCTGGTCATCATGGGCCCGCGGTCGAACAAGACCAGCGCCATCGCCGTCCCGACCGTGCTCGCCGCGCCCGGGCTTGTCGTCGCCACCTCGAACAAGGCCGACCTGTGGGCGCTCACCTCCGGCATGCGCGCCAACGCCGGACCGGTGTGGACCTTCGACCCCCAACGCATCGCCCACGTCGAGCAGACCTGGTGGTGGGACCCGCTGCGCGCCATCGCCGACGCCGACCCCGCCGAGCGGGTCGAGGCCGCCGCCCGCCTCGCCGGGCACTTCGTCGGCACCATCGGCGGCGAACGCCGCGACCCGTTCTTCCACGCCGCCGGCGAACAGGTCCTCACCAACACCCTGCTCGCCGCCGCGCTCAGTGACGGCACCATGCGCGACGTCGTCACCTGGCTCCAACCCGGCCAACGCGGAGCGATCGCCGCCCTCGACAAGGCCGGCGCCGGCACCGAGGCCGCCGACCTCGAAGCCACCCTGTCCGGCGCCGACGTCACCACCAAGGGCATCTACCAGACCGCGCGCACCGCCACCAAGGCGCTGACCTCCGAGCGGCTCATGCGCTGGGTCAGCCCACCCGACACCTGGCGCGACGCGCCCACGACCACCGCGCCCGTCGAGCTGGACCTCTGGGACCTCCACGCCGCCGCCCGCCACGGCCGCGCCACCATCCACCTGCTGTCCAAGGAAGGCGCAGGCACCGCCGCCCCCGTCGTCACCGCGCTGGTCGACCGCATCCTGGAGATCGCCGAACTCCTCGCCCAGGCCTCCGGGGGACGGCTCGAACCACCAGTCGTGGCCGTGCTCGACGAGGCCGCGAACATCTGCCCCATCCGCGCCCTGCCCCAGCTCTACAGCCACTACGGGTCCCGCGGCATCCAGGTCCTCACCATGCTGCAGAGCTACCAGCAGGGCGTCGGCGTGTGGGGCGAGCAGGGCATGCAGGCCCTCTGGTCCGCCGCCACCGTCAAGCTCGTCGGCGCCGGCGTCGACGACCACGCCTTCCTGCAGAAGCTCTCCGGACTCATCGGCGACCACTACGTCGAACGAATCTCCACCAGCGTCGACCGCAGCCGCACCTCACGCCAGTACGCCCAGGCCCGTGAACCCGTCATGCCCGCCTCCGCCCTGCGCGCGATCACCCGCGACCACGCCGTCCTGCTCTCGACGGGACGCCAGGTCGGGCTCGGCCGGCTGCACCCCTGGTACCGCGAGCACGACCACGCCGACATCGGCGCCTACGCCGACACCGCCCTCGCCGAGCTGCGACGCGCAGCCGCGCGGGCCCTCGGGCCCGACAACCCCGTCAATCAGGCCGAAGGAGACCGACCATGACACCCGACGACCGGCCGATCGAGTCGACAATCAGCCCTCCGCCGGAGCGGTTGGTGGCGGAACTGTGCGCCCGCGTCCAGGCCCTGGAGGCCTGGCGGACCCACCAGACCGACCTGCTCGACGAACTCCTCAACGGCATGCCGGCCACCGAGCAGAGCCCATCGGATGCCGGTGAGGACGACGACCTCGACGGAGACGGACTCGACGCCGACGCTCTCATCGTCTGGGTGCACGACACGATCACCTCGATGATCGCCCGACCGCTGCGCGGAGAGCTCACCTGGTGTCCGCTGTGGTGGGAGCACCCCGAAGCGGTCTTCCGGCTCGAAGCGCTGCGCCGAGCCTGGACCGAACTCGCCCCCGAACCCGGCGCCGCCATGTCCATCTGGATCCGAGACCACCTCGACCCCTGCCTGCGTGAGCTGCTCACCCCACTCGGCCCCTTCGCCGACTGCGCCCACAACGAGCGCTACCGCGCCCTCAACGGACACACCCCGATCGCGACGCTGCCGACCCGGACACCGGCGTGACGGCATGCGGGGTCCGCTCATCGCGGGCGGCGGCCTGGTCGCCAGCCTGCTCCTCCCCCTGCTTCTGATCGCCGCACTGCTCGGCGGGCTCGCCAGCGCCGCACCGGTCCAGGCGGTGAAGACCGCAGCCATCCCGCCGCTCGCCGCGCAGCACTTCGAGACCATCGCCGAGATCACCACGACCACCTGCCCGGAGCTCCCGGCGCTCTGGATCATCGCCCACGTCCAGGCCGAGTCCAGCTGGGATCCGACCGCCTTCAGCGCCGACCGCAACGGCGGCGCCGCCGGGCTCTACCAACTCAACGAGGCCAACTGGACCAACGCCGGAGGCGCGGCGTGGTCGGCAACCCCGCCGCCCGATAACGCCGACGTCCTCCAGCCTGACGAGCACCTGCGCCGTGCGATCCCGTGGGTGTGCGCCAACCTGCGCGCCGCCAGCTCGCACATCGACGCGAGCGGCAAACCGATCAGCGCCCTGGACGGCATGCTCGTGTGCCACATCGCGGGGTGCGGTCGCCTCACCGGGTCGACCACGGGCATCCCCGCCGCGGGCGAGGCCGGCTGCGACCGATCCTGCGCCAACCTCGTCGCGACCTACATTGACCGCGTCCACGGGTTCGTCCAGCAATACGGTGCCGCGTCAGGGCCGATAGCCGTGGACGACCTGCCCGCCCCGACCCCGTTCACCGGCGTGAGCGCCATCTGCAGCGGCACCGACCCCACCGGCGGCCGCTGCCTCACCCCCGCCACCCGCCACGCCCACGACGAGATCACCCGCGCCTTCGGCCCACCCGGCCCTGGAGCCCCGATCCGCTCCGCAGGCTGCTGGGACGAACACGCCTGGAACCCCACCAGCGACCACCCCCAGGGCCGCGCCTGCGACTACTTCCTCGACGACGCCGGCACCTTCCCGCAGGGCCAGGAACTCCAGAACGGATGGCGACTCGCCACCTGGCTCCGCACCCACGCCCCCGCTCTCAAGGTCAAGTACGTGATCTGGCAGGGCCGCATCTGGTCGCCCGACACTTCCGACACCGACGACGGCTGGGGACGCCCCTACACCGGCGGCGGCATCTACGACGCCGACGACGCGACCGGCGGCCACTTCGACCACGTGCACATTTCGATCGAGAGCGAGTGATCATTGTTGCCCTGGATGCAGGATCGGCCCCCTCCCAAGGAGTTCTCCACAGGACGAGGAGGACTCGCTTGCGGATCGGACGCATCGTGCCGAGCCTGGGCCGATGCCGATCCTTTCCGCCCGCGGCATCGCCCTGCTCGTCATGGCCATCATGTTCGTGGCCGGATGCTCGACCAAGCCGGCATCGTCGGGTAATCTCGACCGGCGGACCGGGTGCTCGTCGGTGGTGGCCGGACGAAGCGTGGTCGGGGCGCAGGTGGTGATGGACGTGCGCGCAATCGACTGTCGCGGCCAGAACGGTCAGCTGCTGGAAGGTGCACTGGCAGTCGACCGGGTCGCGCACGCTGTGTGGCACTGAGCCTTTCCCGGTAGCGGGAGCAGCTGCTGGTGACACGCCGTGGGCGTGGAGATGATCAACGTGGGCGCGGGACCCCGGTAGAAGAGGTCGGTCCGCCTAAAGATCGACTCCACCACCGAGGTCCCGCGTGTCCGATCCTGTCATCTACACCGCCGTGCTCCCGATCGGGGAGCCCACCGCCGCGTTCGTGTCCCAGCTACTGGCCGGCGAACGCGCACGACGAGGCACCCGCCGGGGACGTCGTGCGCTGGGCTGCTACCGCCAAGCGGTGCTGGTGCTGCGCTGGTTCCTCGACGCCACCCGCGTCGCTCAACTCGCCGCAGACAACCAGCTTTCGAGTTCCACGACCTACCGCTACCTGCACGAAGGGATCGACGTGCTGGCCGCCGCCGCGCCCGGGCTACACGGGGCACTGCTGGCCGCACGAGCGGCCGGATACACCCACGTTCATCTCGACGGCACCCTGATCCGCACCGACCGATCCAGGGCCCTCGGACCGAACGTCCGGGTCGATCTCTGGTGGTCAGGAAAACACCGCCACCACGGCGGCAACATCCAGGCCCTCACCGCACCCGACGGGTGGCCACTGTGGACCTCGCAGGTCCGGCCAGGCCGGGAGCACGACACCACCTGCGCCCGCACCCACGACGGACTCCTCGACACCCTCCACGACTGGACCGACCAGACCCACGTCGTGCTCGCCGACCTCGGCTACGAGGGCGAGAACACCCGGCTGACCTGCCCGTTCAAAGCCCCGGCCGGAGGTGGGCTGCCCGTGGACCAGCGCGCCTACAACATGCTGCACTCCGCTACCCGAGCCCTGGCCGAGCGTGGGAACTCGCTGCTCAAGACGACCTTCCGCGCCCTGCGTCGGGTCACCCTGTGTCCCTGGCGGATCGGCGCAATCACCGCGGCGGCGCTGGTCCTGCTTCATCACGATCATGACCGAACAACCTGATCAACTCGCTACTGGGAAAGGTTCACTCACTCGAACTCCCCGTCGACGCCGTTCGCGTGAGCGTTGTCGCAACGGGGGGACCACCTGAGGACACGCCGACGACATTCACCCGCGACGAGCTCACCGAGCGGTTCGGTCGGGGCCCGTCCGGGGTCGTGTGGCCGGCGCGCGACAGGTCGAACGAGAGCATCTGGGTCGTTCTGCCTCTGGCGTACCTCGCCGCCGGTGTGGCGATGCTGCTCCTGGCACGACGCTTACGACGCGCGGGCCTGGTGGTCGTGCTTCTGCGCCGCTGACCCGACCAGCGGGGGGCCGTGCGCAGCGCCAGGCGCGGTGCCCCTGGATGGCCGGGCCAGGCCGGAAGTGGCGCGCAGCGGACGGGACAACGTCCACTCGCTCACGAACGTCGTGTGCCTTCCGGCCACACGACTTCGATCGAGCGTCCGCGGTCACGGGCATAGGCCACGGCGTCTGCCGTGCCGCCGCTGCTGGTTGCCGGCGAGCCATCCCAGACGGCGAGGAGCAGGTCGCAGCGGTCGATGAGGTGCTGGCTGGCGGCGAGGTAGGCCGCCGGACCGGACCTTTCGTGAGGCATCGTCACCGTCGACGCGGCCGCGTCGAGGTACGCCTCGCAACGCTCCCGGCTGGCCGGATCGGAGATCCCGGTGAAGTAGTCGCTCGCCGGGATGACGACTTCGAGAGCCCGCCGAGTTCCAGGACCGCATCGGCGAACGCCTGGTCGGCGCCCCGGCGAGGCAGGTCAACCCGACCAGGTCCTTCACGCGGGACCGGAGCAGGTCGATCAGCTCGCGCCGCACGAGATCGATCGATCCGCCTGTCAGATTCGAATGGCCGGTCACGCCGACGACAGCCATGCCGTACCCCTCCCTGCATCCGAACAGTGCCAAACCTATCCACCGGCGAGAGCCGGTTCCGAGCGCAGCCAGCCTGCTCGATCACGTCCACCCACCCACCGTGGCCACCTCGAATGTAGGTTCGTCTCGTCCGGCGACTGCAAGGGGCAGGAGAACATCCGCGTGGCGCAAGCGCAGGGAATCGACGGCACGGGTCGGCTTCGTGAGGCCGGTCTTCCTCGACAGGACCGCGCAGTGATCGACCCGATCGAGGCCGTCGTGTTCGACGTCGGCGAGTGCCTTGTCGATGAGAGCCGCGAGTACGGGACGTGGGCCGACTGGCTCGGCGTCCCGCGACACACGTTCGCCGCGGTGTTCGGCTCGGTGATCGCCCGGGGACTGGACTACCGGGAGACCTTCCAGGTCTTCGCGCCGGGGTTCGACCTCGCTGAGCAGCGGCAGGCTCGCGCGGAGGCGGGCATGCCCGAGTCGTTCGGCGAGGAAGACCTGTATCCCGACGTGCGGCCCTCCTTGACAGCGCTGCGCGCGGCCGGCTGTTGGGTGGGCATCGCCGGAAACCAGACCGTGCGTGCCGGCGGGATCCTCAGGTCCCTGAACCTCCCCACCGACATGATCGCCACCTCTGACGACTGGGGCGTGTCGAAACCGGACCCGGCGTTCTTCGACCAGGTGATCGCGGCCGCTCCCTGTGGGGCCAACCGGATCCTCTACGTCGGTGACCGGCTCGACAACGACATCCGGCCGGCCGCCGGGCGTGGCCTGCGTACCGCGCTGATCCGCCGCGGCCCGTGGGGCGTGATCCAGCAGCAGGACCCGGACGCCGACCGCGTACCGACCCTGCGCATAAGCAGCCTGGCCGAACTGCCCGTCCTCATCGGAGCGAGATCGCGTTGAGCGTCGTGGCCCAGCCGTAGAGCCGGTCGTCCAGCGACCGCACACACGCCTGGTCCTGCCACTGGCGCAACGATCGCCGGACGTCCCGGACGCGGTCCATCCCGGTCGCGTACCAGGTGCGCGACAGTTCGCCCAACGCCGCTTCCGCAAGGCGACAGGCCTCCTCGACATCGCCGGCAGCCACGGCGACGGCGGCCAGATCGCCGAGGACGACCGATCGCTGCTTCACGTCGGTCGCGGGAAGCGTGTCGAGTACGGCGCTCAGAGTCACCCGCGCCCGCTTGACCTGCCCAGCAGCCAGCTCGGTGTTGCCCTTGAACGCCGCCAGCCGGACTGGGGTGAACCAGTTCATCCAGTCCGGCACCGGCTGCTGGTCGTCGTCTGCAGCCAGCTCGGCTTCGGCCCGGCTGATGAGCCCGAGCGCCGCATTCGCGTCGCCGCACCGGCACGCACACTCCGCTTCGACGGCGTCGATCCAGGCCCGCATGAAGGCGGGAGCGGAACCTCGCCGCGCATATGCCCGGGCCGCCGCCAGGCGTTCCGTTGCCCCTTCGCGGTCCCCCGCCCAGCCGGGCACGAAGGCGGCGTGGGCCAGGATCGCCGCGCCGAGCAGCTGGTCGTCGGCCTCGCCCGCGAACTGGAGTGCACATGTGAACGTCTCCGCCGCAGCGTCAGGGCGGCGCAGGTCGAAGAACTCGATACGGCCCGCGAGCAACGCCGACTCGGCGAGCGCGCCGGCGATCCTGTCGCGCACCGTGCCGTCGGTCTCGCGCAGCAGCAGCGCCCCCAGCCCGACCTGCTCCTGCACCGACGCGAGCAGATGTGCCGGATCCACCGACCAGTACAGCCGGCGATGGGCCACCGTGACGGCCACGTAATCCGAGGCAACCGACGATGGATGGGTCGGCCGCTGCCGCGACCCGGCAGCCGTCGGACGTCGTGGTGGGGCCGGTCGACGCCTGTCGGGTGGCGGTTCCCCCTCCGACCATGGCGCGACGAAGCCCAGTTCATCCATCCGCAGACCGAGTACGTGCGTGAGGATCTGCTGGTGGTGTGGCTGCGGCCACGGCGGATCAGCGGACTCCCACCGGCGCACTTGCCGCGGCCCGATGCTGACACCACGCAGCCCGAGCTCGTCGGCTGCGGCGGTGAGCGCGGCGGCAAGACCTTCCTGCGAGCCGAACCCGCTCGCCAGGCGCGCGGCCTTGAGCATCCGGTTCCCCGTCGGGCGTGGCACGGACACCTCCGTCGGCTACGGCATCGAGGTCGCCAGTCTACGTTAGAAAGTCCGCTAGATGTCCCTTGCACGGCCTGTTTAAGGCCGTGGACGGCGTCGATAGTGGGACTACCTCGACAGATCGGCCACCGATGACTCCCACCACGCCACCGTTCGGACCGCGTGAGCACGGCTGCATCACCGAGGCCGCCTTGCTGCTCGCGCGCAACGACGGCGCCGCCGAACGGCTGCTGACCGCTCACCGACCAACGCCGGACGGTCGTTGCACAGGGTGTGGGGGTTCGCCGTCGCGGTGGCCCTGCGTACTCGTGGTGATCGCCGAGGAGGCCCGGAACCTGACCAGCGACGTGCGTATCCGCGCGGCAAGCACGTAGATCCGAACCGTCGAGCGCCGCACAGCCCGCGGCCTTGACGCGGTTCCGACACGGTGCCGGTCTACGATCACCGACGGCTCGCAGCTGGCGGACCGGACGAGACGGGGAAGGTGGGTGAGCGGCACATGGCCGGTGACAGTCCGAGCCCGGCTCAGCCGGCTCACCTCGCGGTCCTCACCTCGCCTTCCCCGCGCGCGGGCCACCCGGTGGGCCGCTGAATCCGGGCTGGTGACGGTGCCGCCCTCGGCGGTACCCGCCCTGTGTGTGCGCACCCCTCCGACGAGGAGGTCGTGTGGTGGCAATCATCGACAACGCGGTGTACGGCGCCGGGAAGCGGCTGACCCAGCCGCAGTCATTGGCGGATACCTACCGGCTGCTCAACGACTGCGACGGCAGGCTGGCCTGGATCGGGCTCTACCGACCCGAGCAGGACGAGTTCACATCGTTGGCTAAGGAGTTCGACCTGCACCCGCTGGCCGTCGAGGACGCCGTGCAGGCCCATCAGCGGCCCAAGCTGGAACGCTACGGAGACACCCTGTTCGTGGTGCTGCGCGCCGCGCGGTACCTCGACGCGGTGGAGGAGGTCAAGTTCGGCGAGGTCCACGTGTTCGTCGGACCGGACTTCGTGCTCACCGTCCGCCACGGCGAGGCCCCGGACCTGCACGGCGTCCGTACCCGTATGGAGCAGGACCCCGCGCTGTTGCGCCAGCGCCCCGAGGCGGTGCTCTACGCCATCCTCGACCGGGTCGTCGACGACTACGCCCCGGTGGTCAACGGCCTGGAGACCGACATCGAGGAGATCGAGACCCAGGTCTTCGCCCGGGTTCCCGAGGTGTCGCAGCGGATCTACGAGCTCTCCCGTCAGGTCGTGGAGTTCCAGCGGGCGGCGCGCCCGCTGGCCGCGGTGCTCAACGGGCTCAGTGCCGGGTTCGGCAAGTACGGCACCAACGAGGAGCTGCAACGCAACCTGCGCGACGTCCAGGACCACCTGGTGCAGGTGATCGAGCGGCTCGACGGGTTCCGGCAATTCCTGCAGGCGGTGCTCAGCGTCAACGCCACCCTGGTCGCCCAGCAGCAGAACGAGGAGATGAAGAACCTCACCGAGGCCGCGCTGGCCCAGAACTCGGAGATGAAGGTCCTCACCGAAGCAGCGCTGGCCCAGAACCTGGAGGTCAAGAAGATCTCCGCGTGGGCGGCGATCCTGTTCGCCCCGACCCTGATCGGCACGATCTACGGGATGAACTTCGACCACATGCCCGAGCTGAGCTGGGCCGTCGGCTACCCGTTCGCGCTCACCCTGATGGTGCTCACCTGCGCCGGGTTGTTCTGGAGCTTCCGGCGCCGCGACTGGCTCTGACCACCCGAGGGGCAGGCCGGTCCGGCATATCTACCCCGGCCGGCGGCCCGCTTCCGTCGCAGCAGGCAGGAGGTCAGGGGATGCGACGGCCGAACGCGAACGCCGAGCCCAGCCCCGCCATCGTGGCCAGCGTGCCGCCGGCCAGCCACGGCTTGCTCACGTCGACCTGCTTGGTCTCATAACCGATCTCCTCGCCCAACGCGGCGTAGACGTTGCGCAGCTCGCCCTCGCTGGTCGCGCTGAACGACTCACCCCCGGCCAGCCGGGCCACCTCGCGCATCGAGGGCTCATCCACAGCAACCGGGATCTGCTCTCCGTCGAGGTCGATCGAGCCGTACACGGTGCCGAACGCGATCGTGGACACCGGCACCTGCGAGTCCGCCGCAGCCCGCGCCGCAGTGAACGCCCCCCGCGGCTGCTGGCGCTCAGCGAAAATGACCAGTTCTGATCGGTGGAAGTGACCACCCTGGCGCGGCCAGAGTAGTGGTCAGGTCGGGGTCATGTGGGTCACCTCCGGGGTGCGGATGTGGGCGGCGCCGGCGGGGACGACGACGGTGATGACGGCCAGCTCGGTGCGGCAGTGCGGGCAGCGTTGGACGCCGTTCGCGGCGGGAACGGCGTGCCCGGGTGGGACGGCGTTCGGGACGGCGTCGGGAACGGCGTGGTCGCCGTTCGGGCTGGTGAGGGCATCGCGCGTGACGGCGTTCGCGGTGTTGAACGAGCCGGGAACGGCGTCCGGGACGACGTCCGGGGCGGTGTGCGGGTGGTCGCGGTGATGCGCGGCTCGACAGCGCGAGGAGCAGAACCGGCGGTTGGGGTTGCGTCGGGTCACGGTGACCTGCCGGCCGCAGGCCGGGCAGGGGTGCTCGCCCAGGATGGTCATGATCGGCCCTGCCCGGTCGGGTCGTGCTCGCCGAGCGCCAGCCGGAGTTGGTTACTGCGTTGCTGGTGGGCCCGCATCCGGTAGGAGGGCCCGTCGATGGCGACGACGATGCCCCGGTGCAGCAGCCGGTCGAGCAGCGCGGCGGCCAGCATCGGGTCGGCCAGCCGGTCACCCCAGCTGGCCACTCCGGCGTGGCTGGTCACGATCGTCGACGACTTCAGATAGCGGCGGTTGATCACCTCGAACAGGGCGGCGTTCGCGTCCGGGTCCGGCGCGGTGCGGGAGTAGGCGAACTCGTCGATCACCAGCAGCCGGGGGCCGCAGTAGAACCGCATCGCGGTGGCCCAGCGTCCTTCCAAGGCGGCCTTGCGGCAGCGTTTGGCCAGTTCGGCGGCGGTGGTGAAGTAGACCCGGTGCCCGGCATCGACCGCGGCCCGGGCGAGTGCGACCGCGAGCATCGTCTTGCCGGTGCCGGGTGGACCGACGAACAGGACGTTGCCGGCGTCGTCGAGGAAGCGCAGCGCCGCGAGCTCACGCACGAGTTTCTCGTCGACCCCGGGTTGGGCGGCGAAGTCGAACTCGTCCAGGGTCCAGGAGTGCGGCAGGCAGGCGAACCGCAACCTGCCGGCCAACCGACGGGCCTCGGCGTGGGAGACCTCGAGCCCGAGCAGCCGTTCCATCACCGCGGTGGGCGAGAGCTGCTCGGCGCGGGCGGCGTCGAGCACCCCGGTCAACGCCTCGGCGGCCGTGCCCAGCTTGAGGACCTCCAGGTGAGCGCGCAGCCGCTGATAGGTCGCCGCCTCGCTCGAGCCGTCGGGTTCAGCCTGGTTGACCGCATGGTCGGGCCGGTGGGTGTTCATGAGCTCTCCCGCCCATCCTGTCCGCTGGTCTCGCCGGTGTGGGCGCGTCCGCGCAGCGGGCGGGTGCCGGAGGCGTAGGCGTCGAAGTCGATGACGACCTGCTCGCCGCTGGCCGGGCCGGCCTGGGCGTGGCGGATCCGATCCGCTTCGGCCAGGGCGTCGGCGGTGGGTGGGCGGCGGTGCTTGCGCGGGCAGGGCGCGCGGTCGGTGAACTCGGCGAGCACCACCCGGGTCATGGCGTCGACGTGTTCGTCGAGGCGCACCAGTGCGCCGGCTCCGTCCGGGGACCGCAGGTGATGCGCCAGCGCGACACCGCGTGCGGTGGCGATGTCCAGTGCCGGGGTGCCGAGTTGGTGGCGAACGGTCACGATCTCGCCGGTGTGCCCGGGTGGGATCGAGTAGCGGTTGCCGCGGAACGCGACCAGGGCCTGCTCGGACACGGTGCGCTCGACGCTCAGCACCGCCGGCAGCGGCGCCGGTGCCGCCCGCAACGGCTCGGCCTCGGCCAGCGCGCCCACGGTCGTCTTGCCCCCGTCGGCGTCGGCGCGGCGGCGTCCGTCGAGGCGGGCGCAGATCCGGTCCAGCCCGGCCTGGGCCCCCGCGAGGGTGGTGTCGTCGGCCAGGGTGCGCCACCAGCGTTGGGCGATCACGTGCGCGCTCTTCTCCACCG
Source organism: Pseudonocardia autotrophica (assembly GCF_003945385.1). Taxonomy (NCBI): domain Bacteria; kingdom Bacillati; phylum Actinomycetota; class Actinomycetes; order Pseudonocardiales; family Pseudonocardiaceae; genus Pseudonocardia; species Pseudonocardia autotrophica. The sequence continues at coordinate 2,550,465 of NZ_AP018920.1, read as the reverse complement.
CGCCCTTGCGCCAGGCGTGCCGCGGCGGGCAGATGTCGATCCCGACCCGGTAGTGCACCGCCACCGGTCCGAAGCTGACCGTGAGCCGGCCCGAGCCGGGATGACACACCGTGGACATCCGGTCGAACCGCCACCGCCGCGTCACCCCGCCGAGACGGCCGACGACCTGGTCGAGGCCTTCGATCAGGTGCGGCTGATCGAGCGACTCGGTGATCCAGCCCCGCCACCGGCTCGAGTGCGCCAGCACCCCGAGCAGCACGAACGCGCTGCCGGCGAACCCCCAGTGCGCGGGCGGGTCGGTCAGCTCCAGGTAGTCCCACTGGGTCTCGGCGCCCGGCGGATGGGCGATCACCGCCCGCTGGCTGGTCTTGCCCGACCGACACGGCTCGCAGGCCGGGCGCAGCTCCCGGGCGCGCAGCGCGCGCGTGAACGAGGGATACGAGCCCGCATAGCCCAGCGCGGTGACCTCGTCGAACAACGTGGTCGCCCACAGATGCGGGTCCGCACCGAGCCGCAGCCGGCAGTACTCGGCGAACCCCTCGAACGGATCCGGCACGCTGCGGGCCCGCTGCCCCGGCGTGTGTTCGCCGCTCAGATAGCGGCGCACGGTCACCCGTGTGACGCCCAGATGCCGGGCGATCGCGGAGATCGTCCATCCCTGCGCGCGTAGTGCTTGTGCTTCCACGTACGACTCCCATGCGAGCATCCCGAGTGGGCTCCCTCGACGACTTCCGGCCGGTTCAACCGGAGCGTCGAGGGGGCCCGCCTACTGGTGGTGGATCTCAGTCGGCGGGTCGCAAGGGTGGTCACTTCCACTGATCAGCAGTGGTCACTTTCAGATGAGCGGCGGCACCGCTTCGAGGCCGAGGCGCCCGACCAGCTGTGGGTCACAGATCTGACCTACGTTCCGACCTGGGCCGGGGTGGCCTACGTGTGTTTCATCGTCGACGCGTTCTCCCGCACGATCGTCGGGTGGCGGGTCGCCTCGCACATGCGCACCACGATGGTGCTCGACGCGATCGAGATGGCCCGCTGGTCACGGGGCACGGAGCTGGACGGGCTGCGGTGTCACTCCGATGCGGGGTCGCAGTTCACGTCGGTGCGCTACGGCGAGCGGCTCGCCGAGATCGGCGCCGTGCCGTCGATCGGTTCGGTCGGCGACTCGTACGACAACGCCCTGGCCGAGACCGTGAACGGCTACTACAAGGCCGAACTCATCCGCGGTCCTGCGCGGCAACAGCCGTGGAAGACCGTCGCCGATGTCGAGCTCGCCACGCTGGGCTGGGTGCACTGGCACAACACCGCGCGTCTGCACGGCTACCTCGACGACCGGCCGCCAGCCGAGTTCGAGCAGGCGTTCGACGCTGCCCAACGGGACGACCACGAAACGGTCGAAATCCCATAGAACGGGCCTCCATCAGACCCAGGACGACTCAACCGGCGCTGGCCCGGCAGCACCCGCGCGCGTTATCGCGGTGCCAGACTCGGGTGCGCGGTACGCGCGGCGGCTTTTTGAGTTTCTCCGTGACTTTGACCGGCATGGGTGCGAGGTCGTGGTGGCCTCGGTTCCTGCCCCGGACGGGCCCGGATTGGCGATCGCGGATCGGCTCCGCCGAGCGGCCGGGCCGCGCCGCCAGACCGGCCGCGACGTCAGCCGGTTCAGCGGTTGCTGAGCGCGGTGACGAGGTGTTCGAGGTGGGCGGCGCGGGATGCTTTGATCAGGACGAGATCGTCGGGACGAAGGATTCGACTTAGCACGTCGTGGGCGTCCTGGCTATCGGGGACGGCGATGATGTCGAGAGTGCTGTGCCCGGTGCCAGCCGCGTCGGCGATCAGGGGCGCGGTCTGGGTGCCGATGGTGATCAGGACGTCGAGGTCGGCGCGCGCGGCGAGCACGCCGAGGTGGTGGTGGGCGCCAGCGGCGTGGTCGCCGAGGTCGGCCATCTCGCCGAGGACGGCGATTCGGCGGCGGGCGGGCATGGTGCTCAGGGTGGTCAGCGCGGCGGCCATGGAGTCGGGGTTGGCGTTGTAGGCGTCGTGGAGGAGCGTGACACCGTCGCCGCGCACGATGGTTTGCATGCGGCCGCCGCTGGTGGGTTCGGCGGCGCTCAGGGCGTGGGCGATGGTGTGGTGGTCGAGGCCGAGTCCGTGGGCGAGGGCGGCGACGGCGAGGGCGTTGCCGACGTGGTGCCGGCCGGTCAGGCGGAGCGTGACGGGTGCGGTGCTTTCGGGGGTGTGCAGGGTGAAGCAGGCTCGGCCGTGGGGCGTGACGTGCACTTCCCGGGCGTGCACGCTGGTGGGGTGGGGGTGTTGGCTCCACCAGTGGGTGCGGGCGGGGGTGAGCGGGGCCATCGCGGCGACGAGCGGGTCGTCGGCGTTGAGGATGGCCAGCCCGCCGTGGTCGGCCGGGGGGAGTCCGGTGAGCAGTTCGCTCTTGGCCGCGGCGATGCCGGCTTGCCCGTCGGGGTATTGGCCGAGGTGGGCGGTGCCGACGTTGAGCACGACCCCCACGTGGGGCGTGACCAGACCGCACAGGTAGCTGAGGTGCCCACGGCCCCGGGTGCCCATTTCCAGGATGAGGTAGCGCGTGTCGGGGGTGGCGCGCAGGACGGTGAGGGGGAAGCCCAGTTCGTTGTTGAAGGAACCCCGGGTGGCGGTGACCGGGCCGTGGTGTGCCAGGACCTGGGTGGCGAGATCCTTGGTCGTGGTCTTGCCGTTCGACCCGGTGATGCCGATCACGGTCGCCGGCAGTCGGCCCGCGACGTGGCGAGCCAGGTCGCCGAGCGCGCGGGTGACGTCGGCGACTTGGACGGCCGGGGCGGCTGCCGGGCGTGAGGCCAGCACCAGGGCGGCTCCCGCGGCGAGGGCCGCGGGAGCGTGGTAGTGCCCGTCGGTGCGCCGGCCGGGGAGAGCGGCGAAAACGCCGCCGGGGTGGATCCAGCGGGAGTCGATGCTGGCGGGTGCGGTCACCAGCAGCGACGGGTCGGTCCCCGGGACGAGGTGGCCGTCGGTGGCTGCCGCGATCTCGGCGGCGGTCAGGGGGATCATGGGGTGACGCTCCTTCGGGCGCACAGCGGGGTGGGTCCGCGGGGTGATGTACCGGGTTAAGGGTTGCAGCACTCGCAGAACGTGGGATCGGCACGGCGTTGGCAGTCATCGCGGGGGTGGCGACTGCGGTGCGGGCAGTGGGCGCACCCGTGGATTGTTGCCAGGGTGAGGCTGGTGGGCTCGCCACACGTGCCGCAGGGCAGACCAGGTTCGCGGTCCACCGGGCCGTATCCGGGGGTGCCGCAGGCCGAGCACAGGGTGGCCAGACGCGAGGCGAGCTGGTGGGCGAGCACGCTGATCTCACGCATACGGGTGGGGTTGACGTGCGCGCGCATGTCGGTCTCCAGTCGAGCCAGGCCATCGGTGGAGTGCGCGGCGCACTCGCTGATCGCCGCGTCGAGGTCGGCGCGGGTCTGGATGCCCTTGCGGATGGGGCCTGGGGCCCGCGCGTCGGCGGGGGTGTGAGGGCGGACGATGACCGCGTGGCCGCCGAAACCGACGCGCGCCAGGAAGGCGTCAGTGGCCTCGTCGATGCGGCGGGTCGTGGTATGGCTGAAGTTCGTCGGTGTGGTTCGGCGCTCCAGGACGCACACATCCCGAGCGATGTCGAGAAAGGCGAGAATCTCCTGGCCAGCACTCAGCATCGGCGCGACCGGGTGCGGGCCGAAGGAACCTTCGCTGGCCACGGCGAGCCCGAGGCCGGTCGACTCGATCGCGAGGCGCGCTTTGCGGACCGCCGTCTCAGCCGCCGACCCGGTGCGGGGGATCTCACCTGTGAAGGTGCCGAGCCGATCGGTATCGACGTCGTGGGCGAGCACGAGGCGCATGCCGGGGATACGCGCCAGAGCGGCAGCGAGGGCCCGCTGCTTGCCGTGTCGGGTGGCCAGTGCGACCTGTGCGCCCGCGTAGGGGTGCACGGCGAGCATCACGCGACGTCGCCGGACCGGATGTCGATGCCGGTGAGCAGGGCCACGAGCTGCCCGATGGCGGTGTCGCGGTCCATGGGGTGCCGCAGCGGCAAGTCCGGGTGCAGCCGATACCGGTTGCGCCGCCCGTCCCGGGTGCGTTCCAGGTAGCCCGCCTCGACCAGGTCGGCCACGATGCGCTGCGCGGCCCGCTCGGTGATGCCCACCTGCTCGGCGACATCCCGCAACCGAGCTTGTGGATCACGCACCACGCACAGCAGGACGTGGGCGTGATTCGTCAGAAACATCCACTCCTGCATGGCCGTAACTCTACCTCGACCGGGGTAACGCGAGTCACGCTTGCCAATACACGTCACCGATGTCGTATGATTCATGTCGCGTATTAGAACACGTGTTACCGGTGACGTGCTTGGGAGGTGGGTGTCATGGGCGACAAGGAGATGGCGCACCCGTGGGAGAACGTGCTGAGAGAGGTGGGCGCGGTGGTCGACGCCGAGACGACGCGCGTGCTGACCGCCGGCGAGCCTGCGGCCGGTGAAATGTCGCGGCGCTGGGCGCACCGGTGGGGCTCGCCGCCGCCGGACGTGGTGATCGACACCAGCTCGCCGGGCGCGCGGCGAGGGGCCGCGCAGAGCGTGGGCATCTATATCGCCCGCGAGCTGGAACGAGGGCGGTCGCTGTACTGCGTGGTCCGCGATGACTTCGTTCGGGTGCGGGTCGGCGGTTTCGACGGGCGTGCCTTGCCTCCGCATTGCCTGGAACACCTCGACCCGACCCCCGAGCCCGCGGCGGGCACCGGCGCTGAGCCGCCCGCCACCGACGTCACCGGAACCCCGGCGACGCGCGGCGCGGCGGAGCGCGCGGCGGCGGGAGGTACGACGGCGTGACGGGGGTGTTGCTGCTCGCCGTGGTGGCCCTTCCCGCTGTCGCGGCCGCGGCCGGATCGGTCCGTTGCCTGCGGGCCCTGGCGCCCGCGCTGGGCGCCGGCGCGGCAGTGCTAGCCGCCGCGCTGGCGGGGACGCTAGCCGTGACGGTGGCGGACGGCGGGCCGGTGGCGATGGTTCTGGCCAACCCGGACGGGCGAGCCTGGACCGGGCTGGTGCTCGACCACGTCGGGGCGATCGTGCTGCTGTTGGTGTGCGCGGTCAGCGCCGTGGTCCAGGCATTCGCCCGCCGCTACCTGCGTGGTGACCCAGCGGCGGCCAGGTTCGCTGTCGCGGCTGGGGCGCTGACCGCCGCGACCACGGTCATGGTGACCGCGGCGACTCTTGTCACCCTGGCGGTGGCGTGGTCGCTGACCGGGGTGATCTTGTGTCGGCTGGTGGGTGTGTATCGGCCGGCTCCGTCGGCCGTTGACGCCACCCGCCGTACCGCACGTGCCGTCCTCGTCGGGGACGCCGCGTTGTGGGTTGGGGTTGTCCTCGCGGTCGCTGCCTGGGGTGATCTCGACCTACGCCACCAAGGCGACGTGGCGGTCGGCGGCGCGGTGGGCACGGCGGTGGCCTGTTCGCTGGTGGTTGCCGCGGCCGCGCGGTGTGCCCAGTTGCCGTGGCACCGCTGGCTGCCCGCGTCCCTGGCGGCACCGACCCCAGTCTCGGCGCTGCTGCACGCCGGCGTGGTCAACGCCGGCGGGGTGCTGCTGGTGAAGCTGTGGCCGATCTTCGGTGCCGCGCCGGTGGCGACACACCTGGCGTTCGCCATCGGAGTCGCCAGCGTCGTGGCCGCCACCGCGATCATGCTGGCCCGTCCCGACATCAAGGGTGCGCTGGTGCACTCCACGATCGGGCAGATGGGGTTCATGCTGATGACCTGCGGGCTGGGCCTCTACGCCGCGGCGGTGGTGCACCTGGTGGCGCATGGGCTGTTCAAAGCCGCCTTGTTCCTCGGTTCGGGGTCCGCCGTGCAACGCTACGCCCGCCACACCGTGGCTCCTCCCGTGCCTCGGATGGCTCCCGCGCGCGCGGCACAGGTTGCTGTATTCGCCGGGGCCGTCGCCGTCGCGGCGGTGACGGTGGCGGCCTGGTGGCTGCCCCCGCATGCCGGGGGCGCGGCGTTGTTGATCTTCGCGGTGGCCACCGCTGCCCGGCTGGCGTGGGGCTGGCTGCGGCGCCTCCCAACCGCCGGCGCGCTGGTCACGGTGGTGATCGTGCTGCCGGGCGCGGCGATCGGCTACCTGGCCGTGGTGGGCGCGGTCACGAAGTTCCTGGCCCCGAGCCTGCCCGCCGCCGTCACGGCAGCGGTCCCGGCCTGGTTGCTGGCGACCGTGGTGGCGGTGCTGGCGGCCGGCGCGCTGCTGCTCCACCTGGCGCCCACGACCGGTCTCCGCCGCTGGCGCGACCGCCTCTACGTGCTGGCCCTGTCAGCCGGGCAGCAGCGCACGCACACCGGCACCTGGGCGCACCCGCCACGGCTGGTGCCGACACCACGCCCGCGGCCGGTCCCCCAACTGGAAGGACCTCGGGCGTGATCAGGCGACCCCGCGCTCTCAACGGCACCGCGGAAAGCGATCCGCCGCTGTGACCGGAGCCACCGCCCCGGACGTGCGGTCGCCAGGGCCGCACACGATCGCACTGTTCGCCACCGTTATCGCCGTGCTCACGCAGGAGGGTTCCTCCCCATGACCACCAGCCCCGCCACCGACCTCGCCCCCGATGCCGTCCCTGACGTCTCCACCCAGCTGGCGGCAGTGCGCACCGAGATCGCCGACGCGGCCGGTTTTCTGGCACCGACCTGGCCACTGGCCGACTTCATCGCGGTCAACCCGTTGTCCGGCCTGCTGGACCGGCCGTTCGCCGAAGCGGCCACCATCGCCGCGGATCTGCTCGGAGCACGAGTCACTCCGGACGAAACGTGGCTGCGGGATGCCTGGCGGCACGGACGGATCACCGACGACGGCCTGCGTGCCGTGCTGGCCCGCCGCCACCCCGCGGCGCTGCGCCAGGGCCCACTCACCCTCGGCAACCGCGCCTACGACCCGGTCGAACTCCTGGTGGCCGACCTGCACCAGGGCGTCACGGGCCCACCGCCGCGCCGCCAGGTCCACACCGCGGCGGAAGCACTGGCCCCGGACGTGGTCGCCCTGCTCAACACCCACACGATCCAGTGGTGCGCCGCCTTCTTGGACGAGGGCCAGTCCACCTGGCGGATGCCGGGCCGCGACCGCGGCTTCTACCCCGCCTGGCGAGCCCTGGCCACCCACGACGCGACCTTGCCGCGGCCGGTGCGGGCGCGGCTGTGGCACCTACCCGAACGCGCCGAGCACGCCGTCCTGGAGGCGCTGGCCGCGCTCGGTGTCCCGGACAACCAACGCACCCGCTATCTGCAGGCCCACCTGGCCTGCCTTCCCGGCTTCGCCGCCCACATCCGGTGGCAGGGTCAGCGGCCCGACAGCGGCATCGACCTGGTCGACTACCTTGCGCTGCGGCTGGCCACCGAAGCCGCCACGCTCGCCGGCACCCACTCCCACGGCACAGCATGGGCCTCGGCCTGAGCTTCCCCCGGTTCGCCGGAGTGCGGGTTACCTGTCGGCGTCGCGCTGGGTGCGACGATAGTCGTCTTCGTACTCGTCGGGTGAGAGCCCGCCGAGGCGGGCCTGGATCCGGCGCGGGTTGTACCAGCCGTCGAGGTAGCGGATCAGGGCGTGCTCGGCGTCGCGGCGGGTTGTGAAGGTGGTGCCGGGCCAGTAGAGCAGCTCGATCTTGAGGGTGGACCACAGGTTCTCGGCGAGGGCGTTGTCGTAGCTGTCCCCTGTGGACCCGGTCGACGGGGCGACACCGGCGTCGACCAGGCGCTGGGTGAGTCGCAGCGCCGTGTACTGGGCTCCCTTGTCGCTGTGAAAGATCAACTGGCCGGGGCGCAGGTCCCGCGAGCGCAGGGCGTGGTTGAGCGCGGTGAGGACCAGCGCGGTCGTCGCACGGGGGTCGGTGGCCCAGCCGACGACCCGGTTGGAGAACGCGTCACGCACCGAGGCCAGCCACAACACGCCCTCGCCGGTGACGATCCGGGTCAGGTCGGCCACCCAGACGCGGTTCGGCGCGGTCGCGGTGAAGTCGCGTTCGAGCAGGTCCGGCGCCGGCCGGTGGGCGGGGTTCTGCCGGGTCGAGCCGCCCTTCCAGCCGCGGCGCAGGTGGGCGCCCTGTAGGCCGTGCTCGCGCATGATCCGCTCGACGCGCTTGCGGCCGACGTGCACGCCCTGGCGGCGCAGCTCGAGCCAGACCCGCGGGGAGCCGTAGGTGGTGGCGAACTCGCTGATCGAGCGGATCTTCACGATTTGCTCGAGCAGGACGGCGTCGTCGAGCTGCCGCTGCGATGGTGACGCGCGGCGGGCGCGCCAGTCGTAGTAGGTCGAGGCCGCGATGTTCAGGACCCGTAGTACGAGACCGACGGGGAAGTCATGGGCGTCGACGAAGCTCATGACCACCTCCGGGTCGGGCCGATCTCGCTGGCGAAATAGGCGCTCGCCGCGCGCAGGACCTCGTTGACCCGCCGCAGCTCGGCGTTCTCCTTCGCCAACCGCCGGTTCTCGGCGAGCATGTCGGTCGACGGCCGATCATCGCGCTCGCCCTTGTCGGCCTCCGCTTGGCGGACCCAGTTGCGCAGGGCCTCGTGATGCACCCCGAGCTGCTGCGCGAGCCCGCGGAACGTCGGGCGGGGGTCGGACTCCCGATACAGCCGGACCGCTCGTTCGCGCAGCTCATCGGGGTACTTCTTCGGTGCGGGCACCAGTGCCTTCCTTCCTGGTTCTCAAGATCGAACCAGTGTTCAGACACTCCGGCAAAGCGGGGGAACCTCAGCCTCGGCAGGCTGGATCGACACCCGGCAGGCCACCGTCGACCCGGGCGGCCGGGCCCACCACCTGCTGGGCGCGCTGGAAGTCACCGACACTGACGCCGCGCAGCGGAGCGCACTGGCGCGGTTGCTCGACCACCTTCCGCTGCAGCAGCGGGCACTGGTCTGGCTGGACGCCTACGAGGACCACTACCGGGGGCAGTTGCTGCGCACCCTCAGCCGACACCAGCCTGAGCAGCCCGACGCCCCACCGCGGGCGCAGGTGGTGTGCTGCATCGATCCCCGTTCCGAAGGGCTGCGCCGCCACCTGGAAGCGCTCGGCAACTACCAGACCCTGGGCTTCGCCGGCTTCTTCGCGGTCGCCATGCGCTACCGCGACCTCGCCGGTGGTGCCGCTCGCGCCCAATGCCCGGGCCCGATCACGCCCCGGCACACCGTCACCGAACGCCCTACCCCTGGCCGGCAGCGCGCGGCCGAGCGGTCACTCGCCGGTCGCCGGGTGCTCGCCGCCATTGAGCACTCCCTGCACACCGCCAAGGACGACCTGCTGGCGCCGTTCGTTCTCGCCGAATCCGCCGGCTGGCTGGCCGGCCCGCTGGCCGCGGCCAAGACCTTCGCTCCCCGCGCCGCCGGCGCCACACGCGCGTGGGGGGCCCGCCGCATCACCCCCGACCCGCCGACCGAGATCTCCATCACCGACGTCCTCACCCCCGAGGAGCGCGCCGCGACCGCCGAGACCATCCTCACGCTGATGGGCTTGACCCGGGGCTTCGCACGCCTGGTCGTGTTCTGCGGGCACCGCGCCCATACCGACAACAACCCCTACCAGGCCGCGCTGGACTGTGGTGCCTGCGGGGGCCATCCCGGGGGGCCCAACGCCCGCACCGCCGCCGCCCTGCTCAACGATCCCCTCTCTGCCAAGATCACCTGAGACAGGTTGAAGTCAGCGGTTCACAGTAGAGGGCGTGATCGGAGATCCTGGTGCTCGTGTCATCGGAGGAGCGTCGCGGTGCGGGGGCCGGCAGCAGCGGGTCGACGGCGTCGTCGTCGGGTCCGCGGTCGGCTGGTGGTCCGTCGCCGCGTCCGTCGCGTAGGTCGTTCAGCGCGGAATACAAGCTGGCGATCGTCGCGGAGTATGAGAACGCGCCGAACGGTGAGAAGGGCGCGGTCCTGCGCCGGGAGGGCCTGTATTCGTCGCACGTGATCGAGTGGACCCGGGCCCGGGACGTCGGCGCGCTGGAGGGCGTAGCCGATTCGAGGCGGTCGGCGAAACGTCCGAAGCGGTCGGCGGAGGCGGCCGAGTTGGAACGGCTCCGGGCCCGGAACGCGAAACTCGAATCCGACCTGACGAAGACGCGGACCGCGTTGGACATCATGGGAAAAGCGCACGCGCTCTTGGAGCAGCTGTCCGAGAGCGCGGACGACCAGGAACCACCGGCGCCGCGGAAGCGGCGTTGAACGGCGCGTTCACCGAGTTGCGCGCCGCTGAGGTGTCGATCAAGGCGGCGTGCGCGTTGACCGGTCGGTCGCGGGCCACGCACTACCGCCGCGCCGACCCGGCGGGGGTGACGCTCGGGCCGCTGCACGGCCCGCACCGTGCGCGCCGGCTCCCGCCCTCGACGATCACCGACGACGAGCGTGCCGCCGTGCTCGCGCTGCTGAACTCCGAGGACTACCGGGATCTGGCCATTCCGCAGGTGTGGGCCCGGGAGCTCGACGAGGGCCGGTGGTGGTGCTCGCAGTCGAGCATGTACCGGATCGCCCGCGCAGCGGGTCAGAACCGGGAACGGCGCGCCCAGGCCACGCATCCGCCGCGGGTGCGCCCGGAGCTGGTCGCTCATGGCCCGAGCGAGGTGTGGTCGTGGGACATCACCGCGCTGAAGGGCCCGCGGAAGGGCGAGTGGTACAAGCTGTATGTGGTGCTCGACATCTTCTCCCGCTACGTAGTCGGATGGCTCGCCGCGAACGCTGAGGATGCCGTCGTGGCGAAGGATTTCCTCGCCGACGCAGTCGCCCGCAACCACGTCATCCCGCAGACGATTCATGCCGACCGGGGCGGGTCGATGACCTCGAAACCGGTATCGGAGCTGATGGTCGATCTCGGTATCTGCCGGTCACATTCCCGGCCGCAGTGCTCGAATGACAACCCGTTCTCCGAGGCGCAGTTCAAGACGCTGAAGTACGTGCCGGACTTCCCGGACCGGTTCGGCTCGCTCGCTGATGCCCGCGCGTTCTGCGAGCGGTTCTTCGAGCACTACAACCACGAGCATCGGCACTCCGGCATCGGCATGCACACCCCGGCGTCGATCCACTTCGACACCGCGACCGAGGTCCGGGCTCAGCGTCAGACCGTCCTCGACCGCGCACACGCCCAGTATCCCGAGCGATTCAGTCGCCGGCCCAGCCCGCCGCGCCTGCCCGAGCAGGCGTGGATCAATCAACCCGTCCTACAGCCAACTCAGTAAGATCAACTGTCTCAGTTGACTTGACAGCTACCGATCCGCAGGTCCGCCGTCACCTGGCCGCCCGCGGCATCACCATTCCCGACGACACCTGGTTCATCCCGGCCGAACACGACACCACCACCGACACCGTGCGCCTGCTGGACGCCCACCTCCTGCCCGACAGCCACCGCCGGGACGCCGACACGCTCACCGCCGATCTCCGCACGGCCGGCACCAGACTGGCCGCCGAACGCTGCGCCATCCTGCCTGGCGCACCCACCCGGCCCCGCCCCCGGCGCGCGGCCCGCCACACCCGCGCCCGTGCCCGCGACTGGGCCCAGGTCTTCCCCGAATGGGGTCTCGCCGACAACGCCGCCTTCGTCATCGCGCCGCGCGCCCTCACCCGCGGCATCAACCTGCACAGCCGCGCGTTCCTCCACGACTACGACCCCGACCTCGACCCGGCTGGCACCGTCCTGGAAACCATCCTCACCGCGCCGCTCGTCGTCGCGCACTGGATCAATAGCCAGTACTACTTCGCCACCATCGAGCCGCACGCCTTCGGCGCCGGCAGCAAGACCCTGCACAACGTCACCGGCGGGGGCCTGGGTGTCATGAACGGCCACACCAGCGACCTCCTGCCCGGCCTGCCCTGGCAGTCCCTCACCGACGGACACCACGCCCGACACGAACCGCAACGCCTGCTCGCCATCGTGCAGGCGCCCTTGCGCAGGCTGGACACCCTCATCGCACGCAACACGGTACTGCACCACATGTTCAGCCACGACTGGGTCGGCCTCACCGCGCGGGAACGCCCCGATGACCGGTGGCACCGCTAGGTCAAGTCCGCTGGCGTGGTGTGTGACGACTACCGCGTGATCTTCTAGTTCTGTCAGGCGCTGAGCGCCGGGATCGTGTCTGTTGAGGTCACCTCCTCGCTGCTGGAGCCGGTGCCGGGGACTGCGGTGACGCGGGAGCGGGCGAGGACCTCGAGGCCGAGGTAGCGGCGTCCCTCGGCCCATTCGTCGTGTTGCTCGGCCAGCACGGCGCCGACGAGACGGATCAGCGAGTTGCGGTCCGGGAAGATGCCGACGACGTCGGTGCGACGCCGGATCTCGCGGTTGAGTCGCTCGGAGGGGTTGTTCGACCAGATCTGTCGCCAGACCTCTTTCGGGAAGCTGGTGAAGGCCAGGACGTCGGCGCGGGCGGTGTCGAGGTGCTCGGACACCGTCGGGAGTTTCTCCGCCACGCCGTCGAGGACCCGGTCGAACTGGGCGTGAACGCTGGTGGCGTCGGGCTGGTCGTAGACCGAGTGCAGCAGCGCCCGCACCCACGGCCAGCTGGACTTGGGGGTAGCGGCCATCAGGTTCGCCGCGTAGTGCGTCCTGCAGCGCTGCCAGGCAGCGCCGGGCAGGGTGGCGCCGATCGCGTGGACGAGCCCGGCATGAGCGTCGCTGGTGACCAGCCGGACCCCGGACAGGCCGCGGGCGGTCAGGTCTCGGAAGAACCCGAGCCAGCCGGCTCCGTCCTCGGCGGAGGTGACCTGCAGGCCGAGGATCTCCCGGTGCCCGTCAGCGTTGACGCCGGTGGCCAGCAGAGCGTGCACGTTGACCACCCGCCCGCCCTCACGCACCTTCAAGACCAGGGCGTCGGCGGCGATGAAGGTGTACGGGCCCTGGTCGAGCGGGCGGGTCCGGAACTGCTCGACCTGGCCGTCGAGGTCTCGGGCCATCTCCGAGACTTGCGACTTCGACAGTCTGGTGATCCCGAGGGACTCGACGAGCTTCTCCATCCGCCGCGTCGACACCCCGAGCAGATAGCAGGTCGCGACCACCGTCGTGAGTGCCCGCTCCGCCCGGCGGCGACGTTCCAGCAACCAGTCGGGGAAGTAGGAACCGTTGCGCAGCTTCGGGATCGCTACGTCGATGGTGCCCGCGCGGGTGTCGAAGTCACGGTGTCGGTAGCCGTTGCGGATGTTCGTGCGGGCCTCGCTGCGCTCGCCCCACGCTGCCCCGCACACTGCGTCGGCATCGGCGGACATGAGTGTGTTGATGAACGTGGTGAGCATCTGGCGCAGCAGATCGGGACTCGCCTGGGACAGCTGCTCGTGCAGGAACTCGGAGGGGTCGATACTGGAGGGTGCGGTCATCGCGTGGAACTCCTGAAGCACTGTGGAAGGTCTCCAGAAGATCACGCGGTGGCCGCCCCACACCTCGACGCCACGGCCCTGACCAGGACCGGGTCGCACACCACCTTGGTGGACGCCACTCACCGCTACACCCCCACCGGGTGGCAGCCCTGGCACCCCAGCACCGACACCCAGGAGACGCTCCCGTGACCGCCCCACACCACCCATGCCCACACCACCCGAAGGCGGCGTCCCACCCGGCACGACGCGGGAGGACCTGGCTCCGCCGCGACGCCGCAGGCGCACGGCACGAGCCCGACGGAACAACCACGTAACAGAGCCGCTTGAAAGAGAGGTACCCCATGAGCGTGCTTCTACTGATCCGAAGCGTGGACCTCGCCGAGGTCTCCGTCGAGCAGGCGAGCGACTACCTGGTCCACCACCGTCGCTACGGCGACGATCCAGATCAGTGTGACACCCTGCTCGGGATATGGATCCGCCGCGAACTTGACGCGGACCTGCCCACGTTGTTCCCGTGCGGCGAGCGTCGGCAGACCTGCGGATGCGCCGTCGACGACCCCCCGGAAGAGCGCCTGCCAGAAGTGCCGGTGGGGATCCGGACATCCTCCTCGGTGTCCGGGCTGTGGTCGCTGTGCTGGCTCGGCGGTCCCGCCCTGCGCGAGGCCCACAACCCCCACCAGCGACGGCACCGGGTCCTCGACTTCCTGGTGCAGGGCGCGGCGCCCGCGGCGAGCCTGCCGGGAGCGTTCTTTCCGGTGTTCGCGCACACCGACTCCGACCACACCGTCAACGCCAACCAACTCCGCAGCCGCTATCCGCACCTGGTCGCGACCCACTGGTACATCGATGACCCAGAGCAGGGCATCAGTGGACCGTGCGGCACGACCAGCGCCGGATGCCGGCTCTTACGCGGCACCGCAACGACTCGCCCCTAGCCCACCCATCGTCCCGTCACGTCCTCGGTCTCAGGAGCAGCATGACCACGCATTCCACATCCGCACCGATCACCGTCGCCCACGGAGACGGAATCGGTCCGGAAATCATGGAAGCCACCCTTTCGGTGCTCCACGCCGCAGGCGCGGCCCTTGATATCGACACGATCACCATCGGAGAGTCGGTCTATCAGGCTGGCAATCCCGCCGGCGTCACTCCCGAGGCGCTCGAGTCGATCCGCCGCACGGGTGTGTTCCTCAAGGCGCCCATCACCACCCCTCAAGGCGGAGGGTTCAAGAGCCTCAACGTCACCGTGCGCAAGACGTTCGGTCTCTATGCCAACGTCCGGCCATGCGTCGCCTACGCACCGTTCGTCGCCACCAAGCATCCTGGCATGGACGTCGTCATCGTCCGGGAGAACGAAGAGGACCTCTACGCCGGCATCGAGCACCGCCAGACCGACGAGGTCGTGCAGTGCCTCAAGCTCATCTCCCGGCAGGGATGCGAGCGGGTAATTCGCTACGCCTTCGAGTACGCCACCGCCTATCGGCGAACCAAGGTGACAGCGTTCACCAAGGACAACATCATGAAGATGACCGACGGCCTGTTCCACCGGGTGTTCGACGAGGTCGCCGCCGACTACCCCGATATCCAGGCAGAGCATTGGATCGTCGACATCGGTGCGGCCAAGCTCGCCGACACCCCCGAGGCGTTCGACGTCGTCGTCCTGCCGAACCTCTACGGCGACATCCTCTCCGACATCGCCGCCCAGATCGCCGGATCTGTTGGCCTCGCCGGAAGCGCGAACATCGGCGAGCGAGTCGCCATGTTCGAAGCCATCCACGGATCCGCCCCCCGGCGAGCCGGCCAAGACGTTGCGAATCCTTCAGGGCTGCTGCTGGCCGCGGTGCAGATGCTGGTCCACATCAGACAAGCCGACGTCGCGAGCCGAGTCCACAACGCCTGGCTGCGGACCATCGAAGACGGCATCCACACCTACGACATCTACGAGCCCGATACCAGCACCTCCAAGGTCGGCACCACGGCGTTCGCGGCATCGGTCATCGACCGTCTCGGCCAAGAACCCACCCGGCTGCCGGCAACGCACTACGCCCAGCACAGGCCGATCACCGTCAAGCTCGCGGGCCGATCCGCTGCCGCCAAGACCCAGCTCGGCGTCGATGTGTTCGTCCACAGCCCAGACACCACCCCAGACGAACTCGCCGCCAAGCTTCGTCCGTTCGCCGCACCCCTGCACCTTGACATGATCTCCAACCGGGGACAGAAGGTCTGGCCAGGCGGCGCGCCCGAGACCCTGCTCACCGACCACTGGCGATGCCGCTTCCTCGACCCGCGCGGGACCACCACCGCCGCCGAGGTCGTCGCCCTCCAGGCCCGAATGGTCGAGCACGGCATCGAACCGATCAAGACCGAAGGCCTCTACGCCTTCGACGGCGAACCCGCATTCACCCGAGGCCAGGGCCAGTGAAGGGCCGAGCTGACCAAGCGAAGCTGGGAGAAGACATGGACCCGCGTCACCGTAGCCGAATCGTCACCGACGGCGTCACCCGAACACCGGCTCGGGCAATGCTGCGGGCAGTCGGCTTCGACGACGAGGACTTCACCCGGCCGCAGATCGGCGTGGCCGCGGCCGCCAACGACCTCACACCCTGCAACACCGGCCTCGACCGCCTGGCAGGCGCGGCGGCCGACGGGGTCAGAGAGGCC
The DNA here is from genome assembly GCF_003945385.1 of Pseudonocardia autotrophica. Classification (NCBI taxonomy): domain Bacteria; kingdom Bacillati; phylum Actinomycetota; class Actinomycetes; order Pseudonocardiales; family Pseudonocardiaceae; genus Pseudonocardia; species Pseudonocardia autotrophica. Next base: position 2,534,449 of record NZ_AP018920.1, on the reverse strand, counting down.
GGCGGGGTGGCGATGCGGTTCTCGACCATCGCCATCTCCGATGGGATCGCCATGGGGCACCGCGGCATGCGCGCGTCACTTCCCAGCCGGGACCTCATCGCAGATTCGGTCGAGTGCGTCATGGAGGCCGAACAGCTCGACGCGATGGTCACCATCGCCGGCTGCGACAAGAGCCTTCCCGGGATGCTCATGGCCGCCGCACGCCTCAACGTACCCACGGTGTTCGTGTACGGCGGTTCCTCCCTCCCCGGTAGCTGGCGGGGTCAGCCGGTGACGATCCAGGACGTTTTCGAGGCCGTCGGCGCGCAGGCAAGCGGCCTGCTCAGCACCGACGACCTGGACGATCTGGAACGCGCCGCGTGCCCGGGAGCCGGGTCGTGCGCCGGCATGTACACCGCCAACACGATCGCCGCCGAAGCCGAAGCCCTTGGTATCGCACTGCCCGGTTCGGCATCCGCACCCGCTGTCGACCCCACCCGCGCAGGCATCGCCCACGACAGCGGCACAGCCGTCATCGCCGCCCTGCGCGCCGGGATCCGCCCACGCGACATCCTCACCCGCGAAGCGTTCGAGAACGCCATCACCGTGGTCATGGCCCTGGGTGGGTCGACCAACGCCGCGCTGCACCTGCCCGCCATCGCCCACGAAGCCGGCGTCCGCCTCACCCTCGACGACTTCGACCGGATCAGCCGACGCACCCCCCACATCGCTGATCTCCGTCCCGGTGGGCGCCACGTCATGGTCGACCTGCACCAGGTCGGTGGCGTGCCCGCAGTGCTCGCCGTGCTGCTGGACGCCGGGCTGCTCCACAGAGACTGCCTGACCGTCACCGGAGCCACCCTGGCCGAGAACCTCGCCGAACTCGCAGCCCCGAAACCCGACGGTACGGTCCTCCGAACGCCAGACGACCCGCTCCGCCCCGACGGCGGCCTGGCCATCCTCCGCGGGGCACTCGCCCCCAGCGGCGCGGTGGTCAAGATGGCCGGCCTGAGCGTCGACCGCTTCCAGGGCACGGCCCGGGTCTTCGACAACGAAGACGCCGCCATGAGCTACGTCGCAGGCGGCCGCCTCACCGCAGGCGAGGTGATCGTGATCCGGTACGAAGGCCCACGCGGCGGGCCGGGAATGCCGGAGATGCTCGCCGTCACCGCCGCTGTCCGCGGCACCGGCCTGGGTGACCAGGTGGCGCTGGTCACTGACGGCCGCTTCTCCGGCGCCACCACCGGCCTCTGCGTCGGCCACGTCGCCCCCGAGGCCGCTGCCGGCGGGCCGCTGGCGCTGGTCGCCGACGGCGACCCGATCATGATCGACATCCCAGCACGCACCATCGATCTCGACGTCAACCCTGCCGAACTCGAACGACGCCGTCACCGCTGGCACCCACCCCCTGCCCCGACCGGCAACGGCTTCCTAGCCAAGTACAGCCGCCTCGTCGGCTGCGCCTCGCAGGGGGCGCTCGTCGGCGCCACCCCACGATGAGCAGCCCTCCCGACGGAAACAACATCATGTCACGCGAGCGATCCGGCTTTCTCCTGTCGCCGTGCCGCCGGCGCCTGCCGGCGGCACGGCCTGCGGGGCGCATCGGCGGTGCCGCCAACGCCGACCGCCCTATCGAAGGAATCACCGCCACGACCGGACCCGGCATCCGCCGGGCCATCGACGCCCACCAAGCGCCACGGCCCACGCCTGCCGGGCCGCAGACACCAACCCCCGCGAAGGAGCCGCACTGTGTTGAACGGCAAGCACATCCTGGTGACCGGGGTCGTCACCACCGACAGCATCGCCTTCGCCGTCGCCCGCCGCGCCCAACAGCTCGGCGCCGAGGTGCTGCTCACCGGGCTCCCCCGCGACCTCGATCGGGCCCGTGCGGCGGCAGCGCAGCTCACCGGCGACATCGACGTCATCCCCTTCGACGCCACCGCCTCCGACGACGCCGCCCGGCTCACCGCAACGATCGCTGAGCGGTGGGAGAGACTCGACGGCGCCCTGCACGCCATCGCCTTCGCACCCGCCGACGCCCTGGCAGGCCCCCTACTCAACGCCCGACCCGAAGGGATCGGACTGGCGTTCCAGACCAGCACCGTATCCCTCGCCGCGCTCGCCGCGGCGGTGAACCGGCTCGCCCCACCCTCCGGCGCCAGCCTGGTCGGGCTCGACTTCGACGCCGGCGCCGCGTGGCCGGTCTACAACTGGATGGGCGTCTGCAAAGCCGGACTGGAGTCGCTCAACCGGTACCTCGCACGCGACCTCGGGCCTGCCGGAATCCGGGTCAACCTCGTCGCGGCCGGGCCGATCCACACCCGGGCGGCCACCGGCATCCCCGGCTTCGAAGCCCTGCTCGACGCCTGGGCAACCCGTTCGCCCCTGCGGTGGGACCCAGCCGACTCGACCCCGGTGGCCGACGCCGTCTGCTTCCTGTTCTCCGACCTCGCCCGCGCTATCACCGGCGAGATCCTCCACGTCGACGGCGGCTACCACGCCATGGCCGCGCCCCTGCGCCAACAGGGATCATGATGGGCCACGCGGACGTCCAACACCTCCACACTGACCAGGGCAGGTGCGTGGCGATAGACCGCACCCAGGCCGAAGCCGGCCCACCCAGAGATCACGATCGCGGTGACACGCCACGGTGGACCACCACCGGCCACTACACCAGGGGGACCGGAGACTCACCACATCAGACCGAGCAACATCTCGTCGACACCGCCACGGCCGTCGGCTGCGCAGGCAAGGAACGAGATTCGCCCGACGTGGTCCACCGACAGGCGCCGGTGACCGCCGTGCCGATGTCGCTCGGCTACAGCGTCGGCGCCGGGGCCTCGCCACCCCCGCCTGGATGCGCACGGACCGCGACCGGAGCCACCGCAGCGACAGCGGGTTCGATGCCACGTCCGCCACCTTCACCCAGACCGTGCCTCCCGGATGCAGGACGACCGACTCAACAGCGGCGACGTCACGGTCCCCTTCGACCTCCCACCGGTTCAACCAGCCGAGATCTTGCCCAGTCTGCGACCAGCCAGCGAGCGCTCCATGACCCGACCTAGCCGACTCATCCTGGTCACCGGCACCGGCACCGAGGTCGGCAAGACCTGGGTGACCGCCGCCTTGTCGCGACGATTGCGAGCATTTGGCATCGAGGTCGCGGCCCGCAAACCGGCGCAGTCGTTCACACCCGGTGAGACCGCGACCGACGCCGCCGTGCTCGGCGAGGCAACCGACACGCCCGCCGACACGGTGTGCCCGCCACACCGGTGGTACCCGGTACCCCTCGCGCCACCGATGGCCGCCGACACCCTACAACTGGCTCCGATCCTGCTCGACGACCTCGTCGCCGAACTCGACTGGCCCGCAGGCGTCGCCATCGGCTTCGTCGAGGGCGCAGGCGGGCTGTGCTCACCAATCGCCCATGACGGCGACACCCTCTCACTGGCGCAGCGGGTGAGACCGGACCTCGTGCTACTGGTCACCGAGCCTGTCCTAGGAGTTGTGTCCCAGGTGCGCCTCGCCGCGCGAGCCCTCACCGGATACGAGGTGCTAGTCGTCCTGAACCGATACGACCCCAGCGACGAGGTGCACCGGCGTAGCCGCGACTGGCTGACAGCCATCGACGCGCTCGCCGTACTCACCAACCACGACCTCGCCGACACCGTTGATTCCGACGCGGCCTGGCGCGCCATCAGCGGCGAGCCACCCTCGGCAAGCAATCCCTGACCACGCCCCTCGGTCACTGACCCGCTTACCCACGTCCTGGACCCGAGCGGTCGGTCAGACGGGGTCAGTTTTCACCCGGCGGCGACAGTCACCATGAGTGATCGCGATGGGTGACCACTCGGCGCCAGCCGACATTGCTCAGTGCCAGCAGACACCCTTGAGCCGCGACGAGGCCGCCAGCAGTGGCCGGCGAACCGTCGACACCTGGCTGCCGATCCACGACTGGACCGAAGCCCAGGTCTGGCAGCGAATTCGCCAGTCCGGCGTCCCGTACCACGCGGCCTACGACCAAGGTATGAGCCGCCTGCCGTGCTCGCTGTGTGTTCTTGTGAGGTTCCCCCGGTAGCGCGGAGTGTCGGCTACCTGGCGGCGGCCGGGTCGGGTTCGGCAGCGTCAGCTGCCGGGTGATCGTCGGTCTGGACATGCCAGGCCGCTTCGTACTCGTCGGGTGAGAGCCAGCCGAGCCGGGCTTGGATGCGTTCGGTGTTGTACCACCCGTCGATGTAGGCGAACAGCGCGTTCTCCGCCTCGTCGCGGGTCCGCCACGATGTCCGGTAGACCAGTTCGGTCTTGAGCGTGGAGAAGAAGTTCTCCATCAGCGCATTATCGTAGGAATCCCCGATCGAACCCATCGACGCGAGAATGCCGTGGTCGTCGAGTCGCTGCCCGAAGCGCAGCGACGTGTAGTTCGAGCCGCGGTCGGAGTGATGGACGACCTGGCCGTCGCGGATGCCGCGTGACCAGACCGCGTACTCCAGGGCGCCGAGGATGAGGTCGGTGTCGCAGCGGTCCGAGCAGCGCCAGCCGACGATCCGGTTGGAGAAGGCGTCGCGGACCGCGGCCAGCCAGAACACGCCCTGCCCGCACGGGATGGGGGTGGCGTCGGCGACCCAGAGCTGGTTCGGCGCGGGTGCGGTGAAGTCCCGGTTGACCAGGTCCGGTGCTGGTGTCGCGGCCTGGTTCTGCCTGGTCGAGGACGTGCGCCACTTCTTGCGCAGGAATGCGCCCTGCAGGCGTGCTCGCGCATCAGTCGCTCGACCCGTTTGCGCGAGATGCGCCCCCCGCGCCGCTGCAGGGTGGCGTGGATCCGCGGCGAACCGTAGGTGCCCCCGGAGCGATCGTGGATCTCGACGATCTCCGCGAGAACCTGCTCGTCGGTCCGTCGGCGGTCGGACGGGTGGCGTTGTTGGGCGAGCCAGCCGTAGAACGTCGAGGGGGCGACGTCGAGGACCCGCAGGATCGGGTCGACCCCGAACCGGTCGCGCAGATGGGCGACGGCGTTCAATATCGCCTCCTTGTCGGGTCGATCTCCTGGGCGAAAAAAGCACTCTTGGACTCAACCGGTCAGCGCAACACCCCACAGGTAGTTGATCATGATAGGGGTGGGCGATGGCACGCTTGGGCAGGCCGGGGATGTCCGATGAGGACCGCACTGATCTGTGGGTCCGCTGGGGGCGCGGGGAGTCGATCAGTGACATCGCTCGGGCGATCGAGCGGCCCCCGGGTTCAGTGTTCACGGTGCTCAAGTCGAGCGGGGGCTATGTTCCGCCGCCACGCCGGCGCCGACCGGGGACGCTGACTGCCGCCGAGTGAGGTTCCGGTAGCTGTCAAGTCAACTGAGACAGTTGATCTTACTGAGTTGGCTGTAGGACGGGTTGATTGATCCACGCCTGCTCGGGCAGGCGCGGCGGGCTGGGCCGGCGACTGAATCGCTCGGGATACTGGGCGTGTGCGCGGTCGAGGACGGTCTGACGCTGAGCCCGGACCTCGGTCGCGGTGTCGAAGTGGATCGACGCCGGGGTGTGCATGCCGATGCCGGAGTGCCGATGCTCGTGGTTGTAGTGCTCGAAGAACCGCTCGCAGAACGCGCGGGCATCAGCGAGCGAGCCGAACCGGTCCGGGAAGTCCGGCACGTACTTCAGCGTCTTGAACTGCGCCTCGGAGAACGGGTTGTCATTCGAGCACTGCGGCCGGGAATGTGACCGGCAGATACCGAGATCGACCATCAGCTCCGATACCGGTTTCGAGGTCATCGACCCGCCCCGGTCGGCATGAATCGTCTGCGGGATGACGTGGTTGCGGGCGACTGCGTCGGCGAGGAAATCCTTCGCCACGACGGCATCCTCAGCGTTCGCGGCGAGCCATCCGACTACGTAGCGGGAGAAGATGTCGAGCACCACATACAGCTTGTACCACTCGCCCTTCCGCGGGCCCTTCAGCGCGGTGATGTCCCACGACCACACCTCGCTCGGGCCATGAGCGACCAGCTCCGGGCGCACCCGCGGCGGATGCGTGGCCTGGGCGCGCCGTTCCCGGTTCTGACCCGCTGCGCGGGCGATCCGGTACATGCTCGACTGCGAGCACCACCACCGGCCCTCGTCGAGCTCCCGGGCCCACACCTGCGGAATGGCCAGATCCCGGTAGTCCTCGGAGTTCAGCAGCGCGAGCACGGCGGCACGCTCGTCGTCGGTGATCGTCGAGGGCGGGAGCCGGCGCGCACGGTGCGGGCCGTGCAGCGGCCCGAGCGTCACCCCCGCCGGGTCGGCGCGGCGGTAGTGCGTGGCCCGCGACCGACCGGTCAACGCGCACGCCGCCTTGATCGACACCTCAGCGGCGCGCAACTCGGTGAACGCGCCGTTCAACGCCGCTTCCGCGGCGCCGGTGGTTCCTGGTCGTCCGCGCTCTCGGACAGCTGCTCCAAGAGCGCGTGCGCTTTTCCCATGATGTCCAACGCGGTCCGCGTCTTCGTCAGGTCGGATTCGAGTTTCGCGTTCCGGGCCCGGAGCCGTTCCAACTCGGCCGCCTCCGCCGACCGCTTCGGACGTTTCGCCGACCGCCTCGAATCGGCTACGCCCTCCAGCGCGCCGACGTCCCGGGCCCGGGTCCACTCGATCACGTGCGACGAATACAGGCCCTCCCGGCGCAGGACCGCGCCCTTCTCACCGTTCGGCGCGTTCTCATACTCCGCGACGATCGCCAGCTTGTATTCCGCGCTGAACGACCTACGCGACGGACGCGGCGACGGACCACCAGCCGACCGCGGACCCGACGACGACGCCGTCGACCCGCTGCTGCCGGCCCCCGCACCGCGACGCTCCTCCGATGACACGAGCACCAGGATCTCCGATCACGCCCTCTACTGTGAACCGCTGACTTCAACCTGTCTCAGGTGATCTTGGCAGAGAGGGTTCCCCCGCTTTGCCGGAGTGTCTGAACACTGGTTCGATCTTGAGAACCAGGAAGGAAGGCACTGGTGCCCGCACCGAAGAAGTACCCCGATGAGCTGCGCGAACGAGCGGTCCGGCTGTATCGGGAGTCCGACCCCCGCCCGACGTTCCGCGGGCTCGCGCAGCAGCTCGGGGTGCATCACGAGGCCCTGCGCAACTGGGTCCGCCAAGCGGAGGCCGACAAGGGCGAGCGCGATGATCGGCCGTCGACCGACATGCTCGCCGAGAACCGGCGGTTGGCGAAGGAGAACGCCGAGCTGCGGCGGGTCAACGAGGTCCTGCGCGCGGCGAGCGCCTATTTCGCCAGCGAGATCGGCCCGACCCGGAGGTGGTCATGAGCTTCGTCGACGCCCATGACTTCCCCGTCGGTCTCGTACTACGGGTCCTGAACATCGCGGCCTCGACCTACTACGACTGGCGCGCCCGCCGCGCGTCACCATCGCAGCGGCAGCTCGACGACGCCGTCCTGCTCGAGCAAATCGTGAAGATCCGCTCGATCAGCGAGTTCGCCACCACCTACGGCTCCCCGCGGGTCTGGCTCGAGCTGCGCCGCCAGGGCGTGCACGTCGGCCGCAAGCGCGTCGAGCGGATCATGCGCGAGCACGGCCTACAGGGCGCCCACCTGCGCCGCGGCTGGAAGGGCGGCTCGACCCGGCAGAACCCCGCCCACCGGCCGGCGCCGGACCTGCTCGAACGCGACTTCACCGCGACCGCGCCGAACCGCGTCTGGGTGGCCGACCTGACCCGGATCGTCACCGGCGAGGGCGTGTTGTGGCTGGCCTCGGTGCGTGACGCGTTCTCCAACCGGGTCGTCGGCTGGGCCACCGACCCCCGTGCGACGACCGCGCTGGTCCTCACCGCGCTCAACCACGCCCTGCGCTCGCGGGACCTGCGCCCCGGCCAGTTGATCTTTCACAGCGACAAGGGAGCCCAGTACACGGCGCTGCGACTCACCCAGCGCCTGGTCGACGCCGGTGTCGCCCCGTCGACCGGGTCCACAGGGGACAGCTACGACAACGCCCTCGCCGAGAACCTGTGGTCCACCCTCAAGATCGAGCTGCTCTACTGGCCCGGCACCACCTTCACAACCCGCCGCGACGCCGAGCACGCCCTGATCCGCTACCTCGACGGCTGGTACAACCCGCGCCGGATCCAGGCCCGCCTCGGCGGGCTCTCACCCGACGAGTACGAAGACGACTATCGTCGCACCCAGCGCGACGCCGACAGGTAACCCGCACTCCGGCGAACCGGGGGAAGCTCAGAGCGCGAGGAGATCTCGCGCGGGCTGGGCCAGAACAAGTCGATGCGCGCGATCGCGGCCGAGATCGGCCGACCCGCCTCGACGGTGAGCCGCGAGATCGCCCGCAACAAGGGCCGGCGCAAGTACCGGGCGGTCGACGCCGAGGATCGTGCCTGGCGCCGGGCACGGCGCCCGAAGGTGTGCCTGCTCGCGCGGCGTCCGCTGCTGCGCGGGTTCGTCGCTGACAGACTCGGCGAGGACTGGTCGCCCGAGCAGATCGCCGGGCACCTGGCCAAGCACTTCGAGCCGGGCTCAGGGATGCGGGTGTCGCACGAGACGATCTACAAGTCGCTGTTCGTGCAGACCCGCGGCGTACTGGCCAAGACCCTGCAGAAGCACTTGCGGTCGGGGCGGCCGATCCGGCGCAACGTGCACAACACCACCACCGGGCAGTGGCGCTCGCAGATCACCGACGCGGTCTCGATCCGCGAGCGCCCCGCCGAGGTCGCCGATCGGGCGGTGCCCGGGCACTGGGAGGGCGACCTGCTGCTCGGGCGCGGCACGACCCAGATCGCCACCGTGGTCGAGCGCACCACCCGGTTCACCGTGCTCGTCGCCCTGCAGGGACGCGACATGGACACCGTCACCTGGGCGCTGTCGCAGCAGATGTGCCGGCTGCCCGAGCAGTTGCGCCGCTCGCTGACCTGGGACCGCGGGATGGAACTGGCCCGACACAAGATCGTCACTGCGCGGACCGGGCTGGAGGTCTACTTCGCCGACCCGGCCAGCCCCTGGCAGCGCGGCACGAACGAGAACACCAACCGGCTGCTCCGGCAGTACTTCCCGAAGGGCACCAGCCTCGGCGACGTCACCCAGGCCCAGCTCGACGAGATTGCCCACCGACTCAACACGCGCCCCCGTAAGACCCTCGACTTCGACACCCCGGCTGATAGATTCGAAGCACTGTTGCGCTGACGGGTTGAGTCCAAGCTCGCCGCCTTCAGGATCTCGTTGGCCCGGCGCAGCTCGGCGTTTTCCTTGCGGAGCCGGCGCAACTCCTCGACTTCCGCGGTGGTGGGCAGGTCGGTGCGCTGGCCGCGGTCGGCCTGGGCCTGGCGGATCCAGGTCCGCAACGCTTCGTGATGCACGCCCAACTGCTCGGCCAGCCGCCGGATCACCGGACGCGGCTCGGACTCGAAGTACAACCGGACCGCGCGCTCACGCAGCTCGTCGGGGTACTTCTTCGGTGCTGCCACAGAGACTCCCTTCACGGCCTACGGCCATGATCGTCGGTCTCCGAGCTAGCGGGGGAACCTCAACATGCGCGACCTCGTGTCGCACCCCACCGCTGTTGGTAGAGGGTGATGATCTCTGCGGCCGGGTAGTCGGGGTCGGTCACGGTGGTGACCAGCCGGTAGATCTCGCTGCGCGGCCCGCGCTGATGGTGATCGTGATCCGGGCGGTGATCACCCGGACCTCGACCCGGTCCGATCCGGGAGACATACGAGCCGTCGCGCAGGCGGCGGCATACCGGTAGGGCCCGGTTGAGCTTGACCCGCACGAGCACGTCCGCGCCGGTCGCGACGACCGCGACGACCGCGACGACCGCGACGATCCAGGCGCGGACAGCGAAGGTCCGATCGGCCAGCACGATCATCCCGGCCCGGAGCGCGGCGAGCAGGTCGTGGGCGTAGCGGGTCTCCCCGACCCGATCGGTGCCGAACGTGGCGTCGATGATCGTGCGAGTGCCGCAGGCAACCAGCGTGAGCAGCCGCACCATCGGGTACCCGGTGCCGCCGTGGTTGCCGGCACCGCGTCGATACACCGTCAGGTTCGCGGGGGTGTCCGGGCAGCACAGGATGGTCCCGTCGATCGCGCAGACCAACCGGCCGCGCCACCACACCCCGGTCCGGGACAGGCCCGACGCCGGACCGCGTGGCAGGTCGAACAGGGCCCGCAGCGGAGCTGGGCCGATCCGGCGGCAGGCCTGGGCCAGTGCGCTCGGGCTCGGTCGGGCCGGCGCGAGCCCGGCCAGTGCAGCGGTCATCCGCGCCCACACCTGTCGATAGCCCAGCTCGGCGAACAACCCGCCCGCGAGGAGCAGATAGACCACGACCCGGGAGGGCAGCAGCCGCACCCGCTGTTGGGTCGTGTTCGTCTCTCGGCCAACACCGCGTCGACCATCTCGAAAGGCTCGATCCGGGTCAGCTCACCGACATGGCCCGGCGCGAACCAGCCCGCGGCCACTCTCACGACGCGACTGATGACAGAATCCGTGCTCAGCGAAGCTCCAGGTAGGGCAGAGGATGCCCTCTCTGCCAAGATCACCTGAGACAGGTTGAAGTCAGCGGTTCACAGTAGAGGGCGTGATCGGAGATCCTGGTGCTCGTGTCATCGGAGGAGCGTCGCGGTGCGGGGGCCGGCAGCAGCGGGTCGACGGCGTCGTCGTCGGGTCCGCGGTCGGCTGGTGGTCCGTCGCCGCGTCCGTCGCGTAGGTCGTTCAGCGCGGAATACAAGCTGGCGATCGTCGCGGAGTATGAGAACGCGCCGAACGGTGAGAAGGGCGCGGTCCTGCGCCGGGAGCAGGGGGTCGGCAAAGTCAGATGATCTTGAGGAGCTGGAGGGGCCGCAGTGCGTCGCGGCTGTGATGTCGTAGTGCGGCGGCGATGTTGGTGGCGCCGGCCAGACGGTGCAGGCTGATCGCCAGGTTCCGTAGCGCAGCCATGACCTGCGGTGCGGCACCGGTGCGCACGGTGGAGAGATCTTCAGCGAAGGTCACGTCGCGGACCCAGTGCAGCCCGTTCTCGATCTGCCAGTGTCCGCGGATCCAGCCGGTGAGCTCCTCGGGACGGGCCTGGTGCGGACCGAGGTCGGTGATCGCATAGACGGTCTCGGTGCGCCAGCGTGCCCTCCGGCCTGATCGGGTGTTGGCCGGGCGGGTCTTGCGGATGAGCTGCACGGCTTGACGGGCGTGCGGGAACTCGATCCCGGCCGCGATGGTGACGACCCTGAGCGTGCGGATCTCCCGGCGTCCGTGCGCGGTCTCGACGCTGCGGTGGTCGGGCTCGACGCCGCGCCACGGGAGCCCGGCGAGCTGGCGGCGTAGCCGGGGCTGGTTGCCCTTGACCGTGAGCACCCAGTGCGCTCCACGGCCGGCGAGGTACTCGACGTGCTCGCGCTGGGTGTGCAGCGCGTCCGCGGTGATCACCACCCCGGCCAGGTCCAGGCCGTGCAGGGTGTCGAGCAGCGGGGCGAACGCGGTGATCTCGCTGCCCTTGCCCGCGACTGCGTTCGCCTGGCGCTGACCGAGCACGACCCGGGTCTGCTGGTCGATCACCGCGAACAGATGACGAGCCGGACCGGCGGGGCCTCGTGAGCCGCGCACGGTCTTGCCGTCCACCGCCAGCACCCGGCGCCGCCCGACCGGCTCGGTCGCCGCGCACAGGCGCTGCACGAACGCGCCGATCGCGGCGTCGAACCGGTCGGCGTCAACCTGGCCCAGGATCCGGCGAATCGTCGACTCCGACGGGCATCGGACGTCGGTCCCGAGCACGGCAGCCACCTCGACCGGCAGGTCGGCGACCCACTCGGCAACCGCGACGAACGAGCGCGCCCCGGCCGCGACCGCGCACACCGCGGCCGTGAGCACCACGACCAGCCCATGTCGAACCCCCCGACGCCGGCGCGGGTCAACCACCCCGGCCAGGGCATCGGTCAGTCTCGGAGCCAGCGCGACCGGATCGGGTAGCTCCACCCCGCCCACCTGATCGGCGACGGCAGCGATCGACAATGATGCAGGCGCGGGCACGGCTCTCTTCCGATGATCAAGGCTGGCGTGAGAACCGCCATGATCACCACCAGGGTCGTGCCCGCACCCCTACCTCGACCGCGTGTCGTCGCAGCTCAGCACCCACTCACCGCGACTTTGCCGACCCCCTGGCGCCGGGAGGGCCTGTATTCGTCGCACGTGATCGAGTGGACCCGGGCCCGGGACGTCGGCGCGCTGGAGGGCGTAGCCGATTCGAGGCGGTCGGCGAAACGTCCGAAGCGGTCGGCGGAGGCGGCCGAGTTGGAACGGCTCCGGGCCCGGAACGCGAAACTCGAATCCGACCTGACGAAGACGCGGACCGCGTTGGACATCATGGGAAAAGCGCACGCGCTCTTGGAGCAGCTGTCCGAGAGCGCGGACGACCAGGAACCACCGGCGCCGCGGAAGCGGCGTTGAACGGCGCGTTCACCGAGTTGCGCGCCGCTGAGGTGTCGATCAAGGCGGCGTGCGCGTTGACCGGTCGGTCGCGGGCCACGCACTACCGCCGCGCCGACCCGGCGGGGGTGACGCTCGGGCCGCTGCACGGCCCGCACCGTGCGCGCCGGCTCCCGCCCTCGACGATCACCGACGACGAGCGTGCCGCCGTGCTCGCGCTGCTGAACTCCGAGGACTACCGGGATCTGGCCATTCCGCAGGTGTGGGCCCGGGAGCTCGACGAGGGCCGGTGGTGGTGCTCGCAGTCGAGCATGTACCGGATCGCCCGCGCAGCGGGTCAGAACCGGGAACGGCGCGCCCAGGCCACGCATCCGCCGCGGGTGCGCCCGGAGCTGGTCGCTCATGGCCCGAGCGAGGTGTGGTCGTGGGACATCACCGCGCTGAAGGGCCCGCGGAAGGGCGAGTGGTACAAGCTGTATGTGGTGCTCGACATCTTCTCCCGCTACGTAGTCGGATGGCTCGCCGCGAACGCTGAGGATGCCGTCGTGGCGAAGGATTTCCTCGCCGACGCAGTCGCCCGCAACCACGTCATCCCGCAGACGATTCATGCCGACCGGGGCGGGTCGATGACCTCGAAACCGGTATCGGAGCTGATGGTCGATCTCGGTATCTGCCGGTCACATTCCCGGCCGCAGTGCTCGAATGACAACCCGTTCTCCGAGGCGCAGTTCAAGACGCTGAAGTACGTGCCGGACTTCCCGGACCGGTTCGGCTCGCTCGCTGATGCCCGCGCGTTCTGCGAGCGGTTCTTCGAGCACTACAACCACGAGCATCGGCACTCCGGCATCGGCATGCACACCCCGGCGTCGATCCACTTCGACACCGCGACCGAGGTCCGGGCTCAGCGTCAGACCGTCCTCGACCGCGCACACGCCCAGTATCCCGAGCGATTCAGTCGCCGGCCCAGCCCGCCGCGCCTGCCCGAGCAGGCGTGGATCAATCAACCCGTCCTACAGCCAACTCAGTAAGATCAACTGTCTCAGTTGACTTGACAGCTACCGATGTCTTGGAGGACGACCTCTCCTACCGGAGCTCCGCTCCCATGATCGGCACCGACACGCGAGACCCGACGATCCTTGACCGCCAAGCCCAGCCGCTAACTGAACGGCTTTGACCCTAGCCGTGGCCACCCCGATCGCGCGGTGCGTGATGGTCACCCGCGCCCAACCGGGCGGGATCGACATTGACCGCGAGGTGCCGCGGCGCATCCACCGCGACCGGGCCAGGAACCTGTCGGTGGGCGGTTCGGTCACCGACCCGGGACTGGTACAGATTGGCGACGAGCTCACCACGACCTGACCCCGGGCCGGATCATCGATCCCCATGCGGGCGGGGCGCCACGGTCTCGGCGGGGGTTGCCTGCTCGCGCATCTGCATGCCCATGATGTTGATCTGACATCAAGTGGCCCGTCAGGTGTCGGCCCGCACCGCGGGCAGCCGGTGTCCTGTCCTGTCTGGCGGTGTCGGGCTGGTGCTCGGACGTAACAGAGTGAGGTAGCGCAGCCGTCCGGTGTGGTGTTCGACCCGGAATCGGTGTCTCCGGGCGAGGGCGTGGGTGTCGCGCAGCGTGAGCCAGTGGGCGCGGTAATGCTCGGCGATCACGAGCCGGCCACCGGGTCGCAGCACGCGGTGCAGTTCGTCTAGGACGCAGCCGGGGTCGGGCAGGGTGGACAGCGCCCCGACGAGGTAGGCGGCGTCCATCGAGTGGTCGTCGAGAGGTAGGCGGCGGGCGTCGGCGACCCGGGCGATCACCCGGGGCTGGAGCCCAGCGGTGCGCAGGCGGGCGTCGTCGAGCATGTGCTCGGGGGTGTCGAGCAGGTGCACCTGACCGCTGGGGCCGACGAGCCCGGCGATGTGGCGGGCGTGGTGGCCCAGGCCGGGGCGGATCTCGAGGATCCGCTCCCCGGTGCGCGGTCGCAGCACCCGGGCCAGCTGCGCGGGAGTGGGCGCGGGTCGCATCGCGGCGAGAACCTGTCGGGCGATCATCGATCCTCGCCTGGTCGTGGCGGCGGTGGTGTGGTCGTGTGGTCGGCGGGTGCCGGTTCGCTGCGGCGCCCGGCTCGGCGGGGTCGCCAGGTCGGTTGCAGGGCGGCGATCTCGGCGGGGGTGGCGATCCGGAACGGCGGGTTCTCCGGTTCGGTGATCGCCTGGCGGGCTTGTCCGCGGGTGGCGCGCAGGCTGGCACCGATGGACACGGCGAGGATGGTGACGATGACGGCGAGGGAGATCGTGGTGGGGATGTAGAACAGGTCGACCTTGAGCGCCATCTTGATCCCGACCCAGATCAGGACCAAGGCGAGGCCGAGCTTGAGGTAGATGAAGCGGTGCATGAGGTCAGCGAGCAGGAAGTACATTGCGCGCAGCCCGAGGATGGCGAAGGCGTTGGCGGTGAACACCAGGAACGGTTCGTCGGTGACGGCGAAGATCGCCGGGATGGAGTCGACGGCGAACACGATGTCGGTGACCTCGACGAGGACCAGCACCGCGAGCAGCGGAGTGGCGAGCAGGATCCCACCGCGGCGGATCAGCAGCCGTTGACCGTGGTAGGCATCAGTCATCGGGACCATGCGCCGGAACAGGGCCAGGGCGCGGGATTTCGCCGGGTCGAGGTGTTCGTCGCGGGTGCGGATCATCCGGTAGCCGGTGTAGATCAGGAACGCGGCGAACAGGTACAGGATCGCGGAGAAGCTGGCGATGATGACCGAGCCGGCGGCGATGAAAATCCCACGGAACACCAGCGCGCCGAGGACGCCGAGGAACAGCACCCGGTGCTGGTACTCCCGTGGCACGGCGAAATAGCTGAAGATGATCGCCCAGACGAACACGTTGTCCACGGCGAGGGACTTCTCGATGAGGTAGCCGGCGAAGTACTGCTGGCCCAGTTCGGCGCCGTAGAGCGACCAGATCAGGACACCGAACCCGACCCCGCACGCCACCCACACCACCGACCAGGCGGCGGCCTCACGGACGCCGATGACATGGGCGCGCCGGTGGGCGAACAGGTCGATCGCGAGCATTACCAGGATCACGGCGAGAACCGCGAGCCAGGCCCAGAGGGGAACGAGCAACACACACCACCTTCAGGACAGGGGTTCCGGATCGACGGGCAGGGGCGTCCGTCGCGCCGCGGGTACCAGGAGTGCAGGAACCGGGGCGGGGTGACCGTGGCGGGTCAGGGTGCAGAGTGAGGGCGACGCGGCCGTCGGCGGGCAGGGTCCGGTCGGCCAGCAGCGCGACCCACCCGCCGCGGGCCAGGACCGCCTCGATGAGCTCGTCGACGGCGTCGTCGAGCACGTCCGGAGCACTCAGCTGCGCCACCTCGCTAGTCGGGAAGTGGGTGTCCCCGTCGGCGGAGAGCCGAGCCGGCTGGAAGTAGCCCTGCTCGACCGCGAGCATCTCGGGGCGTTCCCACCGCGAGGCCAGCCAGGCCCGTTCGATGCCGTGCACCGCGCGGCCCTGGTCGGCCCGTTCGGCGAGCAGGGTGAGCGCTTCGGCCTGGCGGGAGAGCAAGTAGTCCTCGATCATCGGCCGGACCCGGGTCTGCAGCTGCTCGCGCGGGGTGGACAGGTGGTTCCCGGTCAGTGTGCCGGTCAGCCGGGCGGTGTGGCGCGAGAGCCGGCGGAACGTGGCCAGGGTGGGCTGCGCGGCCGCGAGGACCAGCGGGGCGGGATGCAGTCGCAGGTAGGCGCCCAGCGACTGGTCCACCTCACGGAGGACCGCTCCCGGGCCGGCTCACCACGTCGGTGCCCCGGGTCGGTGCGCGGGAATCCATGGGTCACCGGGCTCATCCGTCCCCCGGGCGCGTCGAGTAGGCGGGCCTCGTCAGCGGCCAACAGCAGCACTACATGGCGCGGGGTGCGGTGCAGGGCGCGCACCAGGTCCCGGGTGGCGAAGGTCGGGTCGATCACGCACCGGTCGCTCACCTCGACCGGCAGGTCGAACCGGGCTACATGTCCGGTGGAGACGAACAGGCCCAGCCCACGATCGAGCGGGCCGACGATCCCGGCGACCACGGCATCGAGCACACGCACCAGGTCCCGCGTGGCCGCGTCGTCGACGCCGAGCAGCCGCCGACGCGCCTTGCGCGCCAACGCATCCATGGCGGCCCGACCCTGGCTGTCCAGACCTTCCCCCGGTGTGGTGGTCAGCAGCAACGACACGGTCGGGAAGGCGCGATGACCCTGCAACCCCAGCACAGCCGCCGCGGTCAGCGGGGTCGGGGCCAGCGAGGTCGGGGATACGGAACCGTCAGTGTGGGCCGGCGTGGCGTTCGCGGTCACCGGGGGCCCCCGTCGTCGCACCGGTCGACGGGGTGCAGCTCTGCACCCAGGTTACCGGCGAGCGCGTGCAGCCGGCGGGTCAAGGCACGGCGTCGCCCCGCGCGGGTCCACCGCACCGGTTCCCGCACCACGACGGTCTCGGACACCTCGACCCCGACCATCGTGCTCATCAGGCGGGCCGCCCGCGACAAGCTGGCGACCTGGTCCCCGACCCGGCGCGCGACCAGCGCCTGCACCACCGGGTTGATCGTCAACGGAGCCGCCGGGCGGACCACCACAACCACCAGCGACCGCTCCTCGGCCACGGAACGACCGGCCGCGTCGACCAGCGAACCGGTCACGTCCCGCGGACCGGCCACCACCACCAGCAACGGCGCAACCACACCACTGCCGTTCCGACGGGGCAAGCGACAAACCACAGACGGGTCGCCGAGCCTCGGCGGCGGGCCGGATGCTGCGGAGAGAGGTGTCATGACGGGCTCCTCGGCTGAGCCGCCCGCAACCAGCACGGACGGGGATAGCGAGGTCTCCCTCCACCCGCACCGGACCATCTTGCCGGTGTCGCGAATGGGTTCGCCGGGCACCTGCGGAGGTGCCGTGATGACGACGGATACCGGATCGAGGTACTCCCCTCACGAACCACTATACACGAAATGTAGTTCGTGTACCACAGTGCAGTCTTACTAGCGGTGGGTGCCGCCAGGCGCGCTGTCACGACTGCGCTCACGGTGCTGACATTCCGTGCGTGACCGGCCCGTGGGCGACCACCCTGTCGACACGGCCCTCGGCCAGGGCGTAGCCGAGACCGACGACCGCGCAGCGGCCGGCGTCGACCCGCCCGCGTAGGCCGGGGGCGTCGTCGAGCAGCCGGTGAGCGGTGCTGGCGATGTGCAGGCGGGTGATCGCGTCGGGGTCGGTGATGCCCTCGGCCTGCGCGCGTAGGATCTCCGGGCTCAGCCGCTCCACCACCACGCGCAGGTGCCCGGTCGGGGCGCGACCGCTGTCGTGGGCGGCGATCGCCGCCGCAACGGCGCCGCAGCGGTCGTGGTCCAGCACCACGACCAGCGGCACGTCCAGGCCCAGGACGGCGAACTCGATGCTGGCCAGAACCTCGGCGCCGAGCATGTGCCCGGCGGTGCGCACCACGAACAGGTCACCCAGACCGCGGTCGAACACGATCTCCGCGGCCACCCGCGAGTCCGAGCAGCCCAGTAGCCAGCGCGATCACCACAGTGGCGGCGAAGGCCCACCACAGCCACAACGGAACGTCGAACACGAACACTCCTCGGGACCTGACCAGCCTCAACCGCAGCCGGTGTAGCGAAACAGGCTTCGTACATGGATGATGCTGCGCACCGACGTAGACTCAGAGGGGCGGGCCGTGAACCGGGCAACAGGCCAGGCCGGGACGACGAACGGATCCACGGGAGCGCAGCCGACAGAAGCGATGCCGGCAGCCTCGCGACCGGCGAACCCGGATCCGGTGGGGCCGGCATGGACCTTCCTGACCAACCACGCCCACGTACTGCTGGCCATCGCCGCAGACCCGGAGACCCGGATGCGTGACGTCGCCACCGCGGTCGGCGTGACCGAACGAGCCGTTCAGATGATCGTCGCCGACCTCGAGGCCGGCGGCTACCTCGCCCGCACCCGGATCGGCCGCCGCAACCAGTACCCGTCAACCAGGCAGGCCGGTTCCGGCACCCCGCCGAGAGCGAGCACCGTATCGGTGCACTGCTCGCCCTGTTCGCACCGGACACCGCGGCGGCAACTGTCGACCGACACTGACCCCCCTCCTTCACTTCTACTCGCCCGCCCCAGACGCGCTGACGCGTCCCGCGCAACCCCAGGCTGGCCCCTCGGTGTCGATCCGAACCACCTTGAGCCGACCAGCCCACGACCATCACCACACCGTCTGCTCACACCCCGTCACCGCCTTAGCGCACTCATAATCGCGAAACATGATTCGTACGTCAAGGGCGCGGTCACATGACTATCCATGGTGGACCTGGTGATAACCCGCTATATCGCCAGGTCGGCGATCCGCTGCCGAACCCGATCCGCGTCGTCGTGCGCCCCGCCGCGGCGCAGCGCTCGACCGCCTGGAGCCGCGCCCGTTCGGCATCGTCGAGCCTGACGTGGACCGCGCCGACGCTTCCCAGGGCCTGACTCAGGGATCGTGACGTAGGTCACTGAAAGTTGTTCGGGGGTGGCGGCTCGGCCAGCACCAGAAGGGAGCATCGACTGCTGTACGGAGTAGGCAGTCAATTTCGTAGTCCACCGGCGAGAGCATTCCGATGCTGGAATGTCGCCGCTTGGGGTTGTACCAACACTCTATCCACTCGAATATCGCGTGGGCAAGCCCCGCACGAGTCGTCCAGGTTCTGGAATCGAGTAGTTCGAGTTGCATCGTGCCCCAGAACGACTCCATCATGGAGTTGTCGTAACAATCACCGATCGAGCCCATCGAGCCGACGAGGCCTGCGTCGATCAATCGCTGCCCGAACGCCCACGACGTGAATTGCGAGCCGTGGTCGGAGTGCAGGATCGCCGAATGATACTCGGGGGTGCGGCGGCTGATTGCCATGCCCAGCGCGTCGACGACGAGCGCGGTGCGCATGGTGCTGTCGATCGACCATCCAACAATGCGCCGCGAGTAGGCGTCGAGAACGGCCGCGCAGTACACCTTCCCCTCCAGGGTCGGGTGTTCGGTGATGTCGGTGCACCACAACTCGTCCGGCCCGTCCACGACGAAGTCCCGGTCCACCAGGTCGGCGTAGGGCTCGGCGTGCAGGTCACGGACGGTGCAGCCACGGCGCCGGCGCCGGTAGAGGCCCTGGATGCCGGCCTCGCGCATCAACCGCGCGACCCGCTTGTGGTTGACCGTCATGCCCAGGCCGAGGGACAGCTCGGTGTGCACCCGCGGCCACCCATACGTGCCGCGGGAGTCTTCGTGGATCGTCTCGATGTGTTTGAGCAGCATCTCGTTCTCCAGTGTGCGGGCGGACTTCACTCCGGATCGCCATTCGTAGTAGCCCTGGCGTCACACGTTCAACACCCGGCAGGTCACCGCGACGTCGAAGCCGTCGTCGGCGAGTTCACGGACCAGCGGGAACACTACTTTAGGAGGACGTTCTCCCGGGCGAAGTAGGCGGCAGCTCGTTTGAGGATCTCGTTCTCGACCTCGAGGCGGCGATTGGTCTTGCGCAGCTCGGCGAGCTCACGCTTCTCATCGCTGCTCAACCGGGAGCTGGTGTTGCCGTCATCGGCGTCGGCCTGGGCCATCCAGTTCCGCAGGCACGACTCGGAGATCGACAGCTCTTTCGCGATCGCCGAGATCGGTTTCTCGCCCAGACGACCCAGCTCGACGGCGCGACGCCGGAACTCCGGCGGGTGAGGTGCAGGCACGAACGACATCCTCCCTGGCGGACCGGGTCCACCTCAGGTGACGTGATGTTGACCCCGCTTCACGGACACAGTGATGTTGACCCCGCTCAGCGGACACGGACGTGAGGAGACATAGTGTCCGACGATCTTGTGAAGGAGATCGTCCGTCGTGCCGAAGCCCTACCCGCCGGAGTTCCGGCGCCGCGCCCTTGATCTGCT
This sequence comes from Pseudonocardia autotrophica, assembly GCF_003945385.1. Taxonomy (NCBI): domain Bacteria; kingdom Bacillati; phylum Actinomycetota; class Actinomycetes; order Pseudonocardiales; family Pseudonocardiaceae; genus Pseudonocardia; species Pseudonocardia autotrophica. Next base: position 2,514,121 of record NZ_AP018920.1, on the reverse strand, counting down.
CGACTCGGGACGTTCAGTGCGGGACGTGGCGACGTCGCTGGGCATCGCGGAGTCCTGCCTGCATCGCTGGAAGTCCCGGGATCTGCTCGACCGAGGGCTCAAGACCCCGACCCCTGAGCAGGTCGAGTCGGCAGCGCTCACCGCGGCCAAGGCGCGGATTGCAGAGTTGGAGACTGAGGTCAAGATCCTGCGCAGGGCAGCTGCCGCAGTCGAGCAGGTGGTGCCCCCAAAAGCTCGGTTCGCCCTCGTCGCGGGACTGGCCGCTGAGGGCGTCCCGGTCAAGCAGGCCTGCCTGTCCCTCGGGGTGTCCCGGGCGGGCTTCTACGAGGCTCGCGGCCGCCCTCCCTCGTCTCGGACGATCCGGCAGGCCTGGCTGACCGACCGGATCACCGCTGTCCACGAGGCGTCCCGCCAGACCTACGGGGCGCCGAGGATTCGCGCCGAACTCGTCCTCGGCCAAGGCGTGATCGTGTCCCGCAAGACCGTCGCAGCGCTGATGCGCCGCGCCGGTCTGGCCGGACTTCCGTTGCGGCGCAAAGCGAAACGGGTCCCTTCGGCGAGGACCGTGACTGACCTGGTCAAACGCGACTTCCGGCGTGACGGTCCGAACCAGCTCTGGGTCACCGACATCACCGAGCACCCCACTCGCGAGGGAAAGCTCTACTGCTGCGTGGTCCTCGACGTCTTCTCCCGCCGGGTCGTCGGCTGGGCCATCGACTCCCGTCAACGAGCGGACCTGGCCACTTCAGCCCTCGGAATGGCCATCGACTCGCGCGGCATCGCCGGGCAGGTCCCGGGCGGGATCATCCACGGTGATCATGGAACCCAGGGCGGACTCAATCGGTCGTCGCAACACCTCTCCTGATCTCGGAGGTGTTCGATGGCACGGCGTCAGCAACAGGCGGATCGGGCTCTGCGACCGGCGATGCGCTCGCCGGGCCGGCCGATGCCGGCGCGGCATGTGGAGCGCGCCTTCTGGCGGCTGATCGCGCAGGGCAAGCGCACAGAAGAGGCGGCGCTGGAGATCGGCGTGTCGACGCCGGTCGCGGTGCGCTGGTTTCGCCAGGCTGGTGGCATGCCGCCGCTGAGCCTGGCCGAGCCCACCGGCCGCTATCTGTCGTTCTCCGAGCGTGAGGAGATCGCGCTGCTGAAGGCGCAGGGCCACGGCGTCCGTGAGATCGCCCGGGAGCTCAGGCGCGATCCCGGGACGATCTCACGCGAGGTGCGGCGCAACCCTCTCTGCCAAGATCACCTGAGACAGGTTGAAGTCAGCGGTTCACAGTAGAGGGCGTGATCGGAGATCCTGGTGCTCGTGTCATCGGAGGAGCGTCGCGGTGCGGGGGCCGGCAGCAGCGGGTCGACGGCGTCGTCGTCGGGTCCGCGGTCGGCTGGTGGTCCGTCGCCGCGTCCGTCGCGTAGGTCGTTCAGCGCGGAATACAAGCTGGCGATCGTCGCGGAGTATGAGAACGCGCCGAACGGTGAGAAGGGCGCGGTCCTGCGCCGGGAGGGCCTGTATTCGTCGCACGTGATCGAGTGGACCCGGGCCCGGGACGTCGGCGCGCTGGAGGGCGTAGCCGATTCGAGGCGGTCGGCGAAACGTCCGAAGCGGTCGGCGGAGGCGGCCGAGTTGGAACGGCTCCGGGCCCGGAACGCGAAACTCGAATCCGACCTGACGAAGACGCGGACCGCGTTGGACATCATGGGAAAAGCGCACGCGCTCTTGGAGCAGCTGTCCGAGAGCGCGGACGACCAGGAACCACCGGCGCCGCGGAAGCGGCGTTGAACGGCGCGTTCACCGAGTTGCGCGCCGCTGAGGTGTCGATCAAGGCGGCGTGCGCGTTGACCGGTCGGTCGCGGGCCACGCACTACCGCCGCGCCGACCCGGCGGGGGTGACGCTCGGGCCGCTGCACGGCCCGCACCGTGCGCGCCGGCTCCCGCCCTCGACGATCACCGACGACGAGCGTGCCGCCGTGCTCGCGCTGCTGAACTCCGAGGACTACCGGGATCTGGCCATTCCGCAGGTGTGGGCCCGGGAGCTCGACGAGGGCCGGTGGTGGTGCTCGCAGTCGAGCATGTACCGGATCGCCCGCGCAGCGGGTCAGAACCGGGAACGGCGCGCCCAGGCCACGCATCCGCCGCGGGTGCGCCCGGAGCTGGTCGCTCATGGCCCGAGCGAGGTGTGGTCGTGGGACATCACCGCGCTGAAGGGCCCGCGGAAGGGCGAGTGGTACAAGCTGTATGTGGTGCTCGACATCTTCTCCCGCTACGTAGTCGGATGGCTCGCCGCGAACGCTGAGGATGCCGTCGTGGCGAAGGATTTCCTCGCCGACGCAGTCGCCCGCAACCACGTCATCCCGCAGACGATTCATGCCGACCGGGGCGGGTCGATGACCTCGAAACCGGTATCGGAGCTGATGGTCGATCTCGGTATCTGCCGGTCACATTCCCGGCCGCAGTGCTCGAATGACAACCCGTTCTCCGAGGCGCAGTTCAAGACGCTGAAGTACGTGCCGGACTTCCCGGACCGGTTCGGCTCGCTCGCTGATGCCCGCGCGTTCTGCGAGCGGTTCTTCGAGCACTACAACCACGAGCATCGGCACTCCGGCATCGGCATGCACACCCCGGCGTCGATCCACTTCGACACCGCGACCGAGGTCCGGGCTCAGCGTCAGACCGTCCTCGACCGCGCACACGCCCAGTATCCCGAGCGATTCAGTCGCCGGCCCAGCCCGCCGCGCCTGCCCGAGCAGGCGTGGATCAATCAACCCGTCCTACAGCCAACTCAGTAAGATCAACTGTCTCAGTTGACTTGACAGCTACCGCAACGCCGCGACCCGCGGCGGCAAGCCCGACTACCGGGCCAGTGTCGCGCAGTGGAAGGCGCAGACCGCGGCGCGGCGTCCCGAGCCGGCGAAGCTGGCGAGCAATCCACGGCTGCAGGACTACGTCCAGGCCCGGCTGAGCGGGCAGTTGCAGCGTCCCGATGGGACCGTCGTGGCCGGCCCGCCGACGACCTGGAAGGGGCTGAACAAGCCGCACCGCGCCGATCGACGCTGGGCCACGGCGTGGAGTCCGGAGCAGATCTCCCGGCGGCTGGTCCTCGACTTCCCCGACGATGTCGGCATGCGCATCAGCCACGAGGCGATCTACCAGGCGCTCTACATCCAGGGACGCGGCGCGCTCAAGCGTGAGCTGGTGGCCTGCCTGCGCACCGGTCGCGCGCTGCGCAAACCGCGGGCACGGTCGCGGAACAAGCCCCAAGGCCACGTCACCGCCGACGTCGTGTTCAGCGAACGGCCCGCCGAGGCCGAGGACCGGGCGGTGCCCGGTCACTGGGAGGGCGACCTCATCATCGGATTGAACCGGTCCGCGATCGGCACCGTCGTGGAGCGCAGCAGCCGCTACACACTGCTCGTGCACCTTCCCCGACTCGAGGGCTACGGCACCATCGCGCCGGTCAAGAACGGGCCCGCTCTGGGCGGCTACGGGGCCATCGCGATGAAGGACGCCCTCACCACGACGATGACCACGATGCCCGCCGAACTGCTGCGGTCGCTGACCTGGGACCGCGGCAAGGAGCTGTCCGCTCACGCGCAGTTCAAGGTCGACACCGGCATCGCCGTCTATTTCGCCGACCCGCACTCGCCCTGGCAGCGCGGCACGAACGAGAACACCAACGGCCTGTTGCGACAGTACTTCCCCAAAGGCACCGACCTGTCTCGCTGGACCCACGACGAGCTACTCGCCGTCCAGGCGGCGGTCAACAGCAGACCCCGGAAAGTCCTGGTCTGGAAGACGCCGGCCGAAGTTCTCGACGAGCAGCTACGGTCGCTGCACCAAGCCGGTGTTGCAACCACCAGTTGAGCCCAGGCAGTTCACCTCCTGGACCTTCACCGAACGCGCCCGCAGAGCGGGCCTGCTGCCCTCGCTGGGCAGCATCGGCGACCCGTACGACAACGCCGTCGCCGAGGCCTTCTGGGGACGGATGCAGACCGAGCTACTCGACCGCCGGCGCTGGCGCACCCGCGTCGAGCTCGCGAATGCGATCTTCGAGTACATCGAGGGCTTCTACAACCGACGCCGCCGACACTCCGCATTGGAGTGGATGAGCCCCGTACAGTTCGAAACCATCGACCGCCCGTCGGGCCTGATCTCCTCACCGACGTGTCCGTGAAGCGGGGTCAACATCACAGTGTCCGGTGCCAGGGGCCAAGCTCAATGCCAGTGAGCGCGCAACCGGCAGTGCCTCGCCCGCGACATACAGCGATCCAGTGACCACCGCGACACCACGGTCGCGGTGGCGGGCAGCATGGCGGACCGCTGCACCGACGTCGGCCTCGACCTCGACAGTCCGCGCGCCTACCGCTCGCGCGGCAGCGACTAGCGCGCTGACCGGCATTGCCCGGGTTGTGCGAGGCGATGTGCAGATGACCAGACTTGCGGGCCGCACTCCAAGGGCACGCAAGAACGTCTCGGGATCGCGCTCCCCAGTCATGCCGACCACCACGGTGGAAGCAGGCCCGGCGAACCGCTCGCGCAACCCGCGGGACAGGGCGGCGGCTGCCGCGGCGTTGTGTGCCCCGTCCACGACGAGAGGACCCGGAGCGTGCACGAGCTCGAACCGCCCCGGGGCGTGCGTCGCAGCGAACACGTCCCGGACCACCTGGTCGTCCACCGCCGCGCCGAGCCACGTCTCTGCCGCGGCCAGCGCCACGGAGGCGCTGGCCGTCTGCCACGGCGCGAGCAAACGCAGGAAGACCTCGTCGTACGTCGCGGCTGGTGTGAACAACGACACCGATCGCCCGGCCGCCACCGGCGAGTCAGCAATGACACCGAAGTCGTGACCGGTGATCAGCAGCAAGGACGGGCAGCGCGCCTCGAACGGCGGGTGAATCGCCGCGTCCGGCTCACCGAGCACCACGGCCGCTCCCGCCGGGACGGCACCGGCTTCGGCAATTGCGTTGTCCCACAGGGTTGCGCCGAAGTACTCGACGTGATCGATCCCCACCGACGTGACCGCCACGACCCGAGCGCCGAGCGCGGTGGTGGCGTCGCCGCTGCCGCCGAGGCCAGTCTCGACCACCGCGACATCGACACCCTGGTCGGCGAACCAGCGGACGGCGGCCGCGGTCATCAGCTCGAACCAGCTCGGCGGCTTCGATCCGTCCCGCTCATGCTCGACTACCGGGCGGAGCACGGACGCAAGTTCCTCATCGGTGATCGTGGTGTCCCCGATGACGATGCGCTCGTGCGGCACATCGAGATGAGGACTGGTGTACAGCCCTACCCGAAGACCACTGCGCTCCAACAGCCGGGCGAGGACCCGAGCAGTCGTCGACTTGCCGTTCGTTCCGGCCACGAGCACCACCGGTAGCTGACGCTCGGGATGGCCCAGCACGCCGAGGAGCCGCTCCATGGCGCCGAGGTCAGGGCGCGGCAACACCGACCCACCAGGCGGGATGCCCACTCCCGTTTCACGGTTGACGTGAGCATCCAGCCATGACCAGACCGATGTCCGCGACTGCCCCTGCTCCACGGTGCGAGATTCTAGGCTCTTCGACTTTAGGCGGGCACCGTCGGATTCCTCGCTGACAATCGGCGGGTCTGCCGGGTGCAGTGCAACCGTACCCGGCGCCAGTAGTTGTCCCGGTTCCGGAATCCGCAGGCGGCGGCCGCGGGCCGCTGCTTGTCACGTTGCTCGGGGTGGCGGCGTTCGCGCTGGCCTACACGCTGTTCGCCGTGGCCGGGCCCGAGCTGGTCGTGCTCACGGTGGCGTTCGCGTACGCGGGGGTCGGGATCGGCTGCGCCGAGACCGCCGAACACGCCGCCATCGCCGCCACCGCGCCGCCTGGGCTGCGCGGGTCGGCGTTCGGAATGCTCGCCACGGCAGGCCGGTGGCAACGTCGCCGCCAGCGCCGTCGCCGGGCTGCTCTACACCTTCGCCTCCCCGAGCGTCGCGTTCGGCCATCTCGTCGCCTGGATGGTCGTCGCGCTCGCGGTGCTCGGCTGGTCGCTGCGCACGTGAGGGCGCATCGCGTCATCGTGCGGTCACCGAGGCCGACGCGCGGGTGTGGTGGGCGAGGACGGCGTGCGGGTCGTCCCCGAGTCGCTACCGGGGCCTGACGTACACGGTGGACGGGTGGAGCTTCGGTACGGCGTGCAGCAGCCGGTGCTCGGTTGTGTGGCGACGTCGTGGGCCGCGCTGCGCAGCACGACCGGGATCACCACGGTGATGAGCAGGCCGATGATCAGGTCGACCAGCGGCAAGCCAACGAGCACGCCCGGCGCGGCGGGGACGACGGCGAGGGGGTGAGGACGTCGGTGCGGGCGTGCAGGCCGTCGGCGACGAGCGCGGCCGACCTGTTCCGACGCCCGACCCGGATCCGGTAGACCGCGGCAAGCTCGTTGCCGGCGGACCCGATCGACCCTCCGCCAGCTCGACATGACCCCCGACGAGCTCGCCGTCACGTCCGCAGCGGCGGCCTCGACCTCACCACCGGCGATGTGGCCGAGCTGGCCGTACGCCCACCACGCCCGCTGGCCGACTGGCTCGCCGGCCCAGGTGCACTCCGGCCGATGCAGGCGCGAGGGCAGCTCAGCTGACCGGCAGACCGACCAGCCCGGCTCCCAGCCCGAGCAGAGCGCACACCCCGAGGACCCGCAGTACCGGCCATCGCGCCCCGAACACCAGCCCGGCGGCGACGACGGCGATCCCGAGCGCGACCGGACGCAGCGACGCGACGTCCGGCACCGTCGCCACGAACGGGCCGGCCGCCACCACCGGGGTGGTGGCGAACAGGGTCGCGGCGGCGAAGAACACCGCCAGGTGCGCGATCACCCCCACCACCGCGGCGGTGATCCCGGCCAGCGCCGCCGCCAGACCCCGGTGTGCGCGCAGCGCCTCGATGTAGGGGGCGCCCAGGAAGATGAACAGGAAGCTCGGCACGAACGTCACCCACGTCACCAGCACGGACGCCAGCACCCCGGCCACCCACGGATCGAACGGCCCCGGGTCGGCGTACGCGCCGAGGAACGCCACGAACTGCACCACCATGATCAACGGACCGGGGGTGGACTCGGCCAGCGCCAGCCCGCGGACCATATCCCCCGCGCTCACCCACCCGTAGGTGGACACCGCCTGCTGCGCGACGAACGCCAGCACCGCATACGCCCCGCCGAAGGTGACCAGCGCCGTGCCGCCGAAGAACACACCCTGCGTGGTGAAGACGCTCCCCACCCCGGTCACCAGCGCCACCACCCCCACCGGCGCGGTCCACAGCAGCAGGCCGATCCCCAGCAGCCGCACCGTCCGCCGCATCGAGGGTCGCTCGGCGTGCAGGTGATCATCAGGCACCAACGGTGCAGCACCCTCCGAACCGGGGTCGTGCCCGGCCGGTCGGGTCAGGGTCGGGATCCGTCGCCCCGCCAGCAGCCCCACCACGGCAGCGCCGCCGACGACCACCGGGAACGGCACGGCGAACCCGGCCAGCGCGACGAACGCGGCCACCGCCAGCACCACCAGTACCGGATGGGTCAGCGCGCGCCGCCCGACCCGCACCACCGCCTGCACCACCACCGCGACCACCGCGGCTCCCAGGCCGGTGAACAGCGCCGCGACCGCGGTGGTGTCGCCGAACTCGACATACAGTGCCGACAACGCCAGCAGGGCGACCATCCCAGGCAGCACGAACAGCACCCCGGCGGCCACCCCGCCGCGCAGCCCGTTGAGCAGCCAGCCCACGTAGATCGCTAGCTGGTGCGCCTCCGGGCCGGGGAGCAGCATGCAGTAGTTCAACGCGTGCAGGAACCGGCGCTGCCCGATCCAGCGCCGGTCATCCACCAGCGCCCGTTGCATCACCGCGATCTGCCCCGCCGGACCCCCGAAGGTCTGCAACGAGATCGCGAACCACGCCCGCACCGCCGACCCGAACGGCACCACATCACCGTCGGAGCGCCCCGGCCCACTAGGGGACGCCACCACCGGAGATGCCGCAGGCCCGGAGGTGATGTCCGGCGGCCCGGTCCGGGCGCCGGGGGTCGGGTCGTCGGCGGGGTGGGTCATCGTTCTCCTTGTCAGGGGGCAGGGCGGGGTCGGGGTGGTCAGGCCGGGGGCCGGTCGAGCAGGGTGGCCCGGCGGAAGTACTCGTAGAGCCCGTCGAACACCGGTCTAGTCACAGCCAGCACCGCCGCGTCGTCACACACCATCGACAGCCCGCGCAGCACCACGTCCAGACCCGCCGCCTCGGGGGCGTCGAAGAGGCCGTCCTCCAGGTCGGCCTCGTGCACGATCCGCGCCAGCGACCACAGCACCGGGTCGGCCAGCCCGTGATGACGCAGGATCGTCTCGAAGGAGCAGTCGGCGCCCTGGTGCCCCAGCACCACACCGCGCATGTCGAACGGTGTCGCGTCCCCAGGGACCTGTTCGGGATCGTCGACGAACACGAACTCGGCATCCTCGTCGACGGCACGGCGGATCAACCAGGCGCACGCCGCACGGTCGATGTGCACCCCGGCCCGGGTCGCCCACCTCATCGACCTGCCTCCGCCGCAACGTCGGTCCGGGCGTCGATATCGGCGGCCAGCGCGGCCACCGCTGCCCGGGCCGCCGCCCGGGCCGGGCCGGGGAAGTAGTCCCGCCGCTCCACCCGCCGCAGTTCGGCCCGCACCCTGCGCAGCGCCCCCACCCGGCCCGGCGCCGCCCGGTCCGGGTCCGCGGTCGCCTGCCGCACTGTGTCGACCAGCCGCACGTACTCCTCGTCCCGAGCCGCACGCATCCGCTCCGCCAGCTCCCGCGCCTGCCGCGCCGCGCCCGGCCAGGCCACCCACACCATCGCCGAGCCGCCGACCCGCACCACGTCCTCGGCCACCCACTCCAGGTGCTCACGGGTCCGGGCGTCCGCCGGCAGCGCCACCACCCCGTCCCCCACCTGCGCAACCCCCAACGCCTTCAACCGTCGCCACACCGCGATCCGCGGCGTTGACGGCTCCCGAGGCACCCGGTAGCACAGCAGCACCCACTCGCCACCCGCTGTCATGCAACCATGGTTACAGCAGTATTGCTGTCGTCGTCAAGGTGCGCCCGCGCAATCGGCGGACGTTGCATCCGTGATGGGACCGCACGTACCGGCGAAAGTCGTCATCTGTCGTCGGGATCCGTGCCTGAGCTTCGACTGCCGAATCAGGCGGGTCGCCATCGACGCTCAGCTCTCGACCCGGCGCTCAAGACGAGATGCTGAGCGGACATGTCGTTCGCCAGCCGCCGCGCCTACAACGCGAACCGCGCTTCACGTCGCAGGGCGTGGACGTAGTGGTCAAGACGGTCCTCGGTACCGAACCCCCACCACGTCCTCGGGCAGCAACGCATTGACCACGGATACGCCACGCTGCGACCACGGATCGATCGGGATCTGTCGGGGAGGTGGTTGATCCACCTCCCACAGCTAGCCTGCGGGCCGGACAAAACAACGTGGTTGTGCCGTGATCGACCGCGATGCGACCGGCGCAAATACCGGCGATCCCTCATGGATGAGCCCGCGAACCCGGTCATGACCGCGATCGACCACACGAAGCAACGCAGCCACAGCAACGGCCGCGAACTCTCCGGATAGAGGCACATCATTTCGGAGGAATCGATGGAAGGTCAGCCGCACCAGCTGTGGGGCGTCCATGAGGTCGCCACCTACCTCGGCGTTCCCGTCGCCACTCTCTACCAATGGCGCCACCGCGCGTACGGACCCCGAGGCCGTCGCGTTGGCCGCTATATCCGCTACGACCCTGACGATGTCCGCAGCTGGTTCAGCGACCAAAGCGAGACGGTCACGTGATCTCCCCCGCCGCGGCCTCGCGCGGCCCGTTCCGGCGAGGCCGCCTGCCGACGCACGTCGGGTAGCCGATGGCCACCGTCGACGACAACTGGTACGCACTGATCAAGCGGCCGGACGGGACCACGCAGAAGGTCCCCACATCGCGCCACGGTGTCGGTTCCCGGTGGCTGGTCCGATGGCGCGACGACGCGGGCACACCCCGTAAGAAGTCCTTCGCCCGCAAGGCAGACGCCGAACGCGCCGCGGCCGAGATCGAGACCGAACTGGCACGAGGGACCTACCTCGACCCGGACGCCGGCATGATCCGCTTCCGCGACTACGCCGAGCAGTGGAGACAGGCGCAGTTCTCCGACCCTGGAACCACCTACCAGGTCGGGATCAGGTTCCGGCTCCACGTCTACCCGACGTTGGGGCACCTGCCCCTGCGCACCATCACCCCATCCTTCATCCGCCAGTGGACGAGCGGCCTGCGGATGGCGCGCAGCTACCAGCGCACGATCTTCGCCAACGTCTCCCAGGTCTTCAACGCCGCCATCGCCGACGACCTCATCGCCAAGAACCCCTGCCAATCCGGGACCGTTCGCAAACCGGTCCCTGACCCGCGCACGATCATCCCGTGGCCAGCGCGGTGGGTCGCCGACGTCCGCGAAGCCCTTCCCGCCCGGTACGCCGTCCTCGCCACACTCGCCGCAGGCGCGGGACTGCGACAGGGCGAGATCCTGGGCCTCACCCCCGACGACATCGACACCCGGCAGGGGACGGTCCATGTTCGACGGCAGGTCAAGCTCACGGCCAGCAACCAGCCGTACCTCGCCCTGCCGAAGGGCCGAAAGACCCGGTCGGTTCCCGTTCCCGCATCGGTGATCGACGCGGTCCTCGACCAGATCACGGACCACCCCGCCCGGACGCTGACATTGCCGTGGGACCGACCCGACGGAGACCCGCTCACCGTCTCGCTGGTTTTCACCAGCCGGGAGTCCACGCCGGTGAACCGGCACTACTTCAACGCGAAGATCTGGAAGCCGGCCCTCGTCGTCGCCGGTGTCCCGCCGACGCGGGACAACGGCTGCCACGCGCTGCGGCACTACTACGCGAGCGTCCTGCTCGACGGCGGCGAGTCCATCAAGACGGTCAGCGAACGCCTTGGCCACGCCGACCCAGCGTTCACCCTGCGCACCTACACCCACCTCCTCCCCAGCAGCGAGAGCCGAACGAAGGAGATCATCGACTCGGCACTGCCGGCGCTCCCCCGGCGTCCCGGGCCGCGCCCATGTGCCACAGATGTGCCACGATCTTCGAGATGATGTTCATCCGCGCAGGTCAGCGCAATACATAGCGCTCTACTACGACGTGTGATCTGAGGGTTCCCGCCCTCTGTCAGTAGTTGCCGAGAACGGCGGCTGACCTGCGGAGACGTCTTTAGGCGTCATCCGGGTCAGCCGCCGTTCTCGTTGTACGTGTCACCAGTGCGCGACCAGCGTCCGCCGTCGGCGCGGCGCGCACCTGTCCGACATGAAGCTCCCCGTCCGGTCCCGCAGAGGAGCCGGCCAGGGCGCTCCCTCACCTGCTCGGGTTCGAGCCCGAGGAGTCGATCGTGTTCACGGCGGCCTCGTCCGGGACTACCCGATGAGTTCCAGCGCCAGTTCGCGCGCTCGGTCGAGTTCCTTCTCGCTGCCGAACAGTTCTCGGTGGACGTTCGCCGCACACAGGTAGGCGTCGATGCGGAACGCGTCCCCGGCCGGGTCGCCGACCCCTGCCTCGCGCAGCGAGGACTCCAGCAGATCGAGCCACTCACGTTTCAGCGCACGCACCGCGTCGGCCACGGCACCCTCACGGCGCCCGTACTCGGCCGTGCTCGCCACGATGAAACAACCGCCGGGAAAGATCTCTGCCCGCAGGTAGGCGACCCAGCAGTCCAGCAAGGCCCGCAGCCGCGGCCTGCCGGACTCATGCCCCCACGCCGGAGTCACGACAGCATCCAGATAGATCGCCCGCGCCTCGGCGACCGCTGCGACCTGAATCGCCTCCCGGGTGCCGAACACCGTGAGAATGCCGCTCTTGCTGAGCCCGGTGGACCGTGCGAGCGACCCGACGCTGATCGAGTCGAGCCCATGGGTGGTGGCCATCTCCGCTGCCTTCCGAGCAGCGGTACGCCGCGTGAGGTCACCACGCGCCCGGCGCCCATCGGCGTTCGAATCCGACGTCATGGAGCGAGAATATGCGACCGACTGGACGTGAAGCACCATCGGCCTTACGCTCTGCGAAAACGTCCGATCGAACGTATTACTGGGAGCCCCTCAGTGCCCCTCGCCCACGCCGAACTCCTGCGCGACACCATCGACATCGAAGCCCCACCGGACCGGGTCTGGGGGCTGATCAGCGACGTGCGCCACATGTCGAGGTGGAGCCCCCAGGTCGACTCCGTGCGACTGCGCGACGGCGTCGACCAGATCGGACCGGGGACCGAGTTCACGAATCTCAACCACGAGGGCGAGCTGAGATGGACGACCCACGGAACGATCGTCCGGTTCACGCCTGAGCAGGAGATTGCTTTCCGGATCGAGGAGAACTGGACCATCTGGTCGTTTCGGATCACCCCCCTGCCCGACGATCGCACACGCCTGATCCAGCGACGCGGGACACCGGACGGCATCTCGGACTACTCGCTCGACGTCACCGAGAGGTATCTCGGCGGACAGCAGGCCTTCACCCACATCCTCCGGGCCGGAATGCGTCAGACGCTCCAGAGGATCAAGGCCGCCGCCGAACAACCGGACGCCGCCGTCTGACATGCGGGGGTCGTCATCATCGCCCCTCCGCCTTGTCACCACGCAGGGTCATGACAGCGCTCGCCACGGTCGCGACGGGCTTGCCGTCGCCGCGCGTGATCTCACACAGATAGTGGCTGACGGTCCGGCCGGCATGGGTGGCGTACGCCGTCGCCCTCAGCCGCTCGTCCCAGACCGGGCGAAGGAACGTTGCCCTCAGGTCGATGCTCGTGAACGACTCGGCCGGCCCGGCCAGGGTGGACCGGGCGGTGCCGATCGCGGCATCGGCCAGTTCGACCAGCATCCCACCGTGGACCGTCCCCTGTTGGTTGCCGTGCACCGAGGCATCGGCGTCGAACTCCACCACCGCCCGCCCCGGGGCGATCTCGACGATCCGGAATCCCAGCAGCTGCGAGATCGCCGTCGGGTACCGCATGTGCGTCCGGTCCGCAGGCGAGAGTTCCCCCGCGATCTGCTTGCGCAGGTAATCGATCACCGGCAGGTCGTGGACGGTCTCGGACACGGGCGACTCCTCGGATGGATCCCACACCACACTGACGTGGCACCCGCGACGCTAACGACCTAGCCTAGGACGATCCACACAACGTCATAGATACATGTGCCGCCGGGGAGGCACTCGATGCGACCTGCCGCCTACAAGCCGATCGTTGATCGTCTCGCCGCTGCCATCCGCACCGGCGGCCTGCCGGCGGGCACCAAACTGCCCACGCACCGGGCACTCGCCGCCGAGCACCGCATCGCGCTCGCGACCGCAACCCGGGTCTATGCCGAGCTCACCACGATGGGCCTGGTCGCCGGCGAGCCCGGCCGCGGAACGTTCGTCCGCGATCAACACGGCCACGACGGCATCGAGCCCGACCGCCGGTTGCCCGTCCCCCGCACCGCGGATCTCTCCTTCAACCAGCCGCCGGCCACCGAGCAGACTCCCCAGCTGCGCCACGCCCTGCGTGAGCTGTCGACATCGGGCAATCTCGAAGCCGTCCTCTACCAGCAGCCGCCCGGCGGACGCTCCCACGAGCGGGCCATCGTTGCCACGTACCTCCTCGACCGGGGCATCGACACCCCTCCGGCCGGCGTGTTCCTGACCAACGGCGCCCAGCAGGGGCTCGACGCCGTGCTGTCCGCCACGACACGGCCGGGCGACGTCATCGCCACCGATGCCCTCACCTATCCCGGCCTCAAGATCCTCGCCGCCGCGCGCTTCCTCGAGATCGCCCCCGTACCCCTCACCGCACACGGGCCGGACCTCGACGCGCTCGAGCGGCTCTGCGCGGCCCGGCCGGTCCGCGCGATCTACACCATCCCCACCGTCCACAACCCTCTCGGCTGGACGCTCGACCAGGCCACCCGTGAACGCCTCGTCGGCATCGCCCGCACCCAGGACACCCTGCTCATCGAGGACGCCACCTACGCCTTCCTCGACGAGTACGCCCCACCACCGGTGCAGACCACTGCCCCTGAGCGCACCTTCTACATCTCCGGCCTGTCCAAGAACGTCGCCACCGGCCTGCGCTTCGGCTTCACCGTCGCGCCCGACGAACACGCCCGCGCACTGACGCGCGGCCTGCGCACCACCACCTGGGGCATCAGCGGCATCGTCACCGCCCTGGCCACCGGGTGGATTCACGACGGCACCGTCACCCGCCTGGAGAAGGACCGCCGCGACGACGCCAGAACCCGCCAGCACATCGCCCGCGCAGCCTTGACCGACCTCGACTACACCGCCCACCCCTCGTCGTACTTCGGCTGGCTACGCCTGCCCGAAGGCATCCGGGCCGACCAGGCCGCCGCCGCACTCGCGGGCGAAGGCATCCTCGTCTCCACCGCCGACGCCTTCTCCACCGCACCCCATCCGCCCCACGCCCTCAGACTCGCGCTCGCCACCCCGGCCCGAGAGGACCTTCCCGACGTCCTGGAACGCCTGCGCGCCACCATCGCCGCCATGCCGTGGTGAGGACACGTGAGACGTCGAGGGCCCACCCGTGACCGGGCCGCAGGCGGGCACACTGGCGCCATGCCTGCACGGACCGCCTACCACGGCAGCCTCGGCGACCTCTTCGCCCGGCACGCCGGGACCAGCCCCTACAACGCGGCCGTCGACCGGCCGGCGATGATCGAGCTGGCCGGCCCGGTCGCCGGTCTGACCGTGCTGGACGTGGGCTGCGGGGCCGGGCACCACGCGGCCGAGCTCGGGGCACGCGGCGCACGGATGATCGGGTTCGACGGCAGCGAGACGCTGCTCGGACACGCGCGGCGCCGGCTGGGTGATGCCGCGGAGCTCCACCTGCACGACGCCGAGGAACCGCTGCACTTCCTGCCGGACGGCAGTGTCGACGGGGTGCTCTGCGCGCTGGTCTACCACCACGTGTCCCGTCGTCGCGAGCTGCTGGCGGAGCTCCGGCGGGTGCTCCGGCCGGGTGGCTGGCTGCTCGTGTCCACCTCCCACCCGGCGGGCGACTGGCAGCACTTCGGCGACTCGTACTTCTCCGAGGACTGGGTCGATCTCCCACTCGGCGACAGCGGTGAGTCGATCCACTACCAGCGGATGACCTTGGAGGTGTTCCTCGGCGAGCTGCTCGGCGCGGGATTCGCCCTGGAGCGGCTGGTGGAGCCGCGGCCCGTGGATCCGGCACTCGAGCGGCTCCGGCGGGCTCCGTCCTTCGTCGCCGTCCGGATGGTGCGTCCGTGACGCCGTAGTGCCCGGCCGCCCGGCCGCGGTACCGCGCCGGGCCGCCGGGCTGCTGGTCCGCAGTGCCACACCAGGCTGCCGCACCGGGCTGTCGGGCTGCCCGGGCCGTCACGCCACGGCCGGGACCGCCCCGTAGGGCTCCGCGACGCACCGTCCGGCCAGCGCGGGGAGCGCGGCCAGGGCCTCACCCAGCGCATGCACCCGGTGCCGCTCCCCTGCCAGCCAGGCCCGCCCACGGCCGGTCCCCGGCACCGCCGCTCGGACAGCACGCAGCACGGGCTCGACGTCGCCGGTGTGCACGAACACGGTCGTGAGGTCGGCAGCGGTCGGCAGCAGCTGTTCCTCCGCCGCGTCCGGAACCACCGCGACCACGACCGCCCGGTCCGCCGCCCCCAGGGCGGCCACCCGGGCCGCGAGCGCCGGCTGCGCCGGATGGTCGGCGACCAGCAGCGTCCAGTCCGCTGGACCGCCGGGCAGCTCCGGCACCCCGTGCGGCCCGTCGAGGAGGACCTCGGCACCACGGCGGACACCGCCCGCCCAGCGGCCGAGCGGACCCTGGTCGTGGACGACCAGATCGACGTCCACCTCGCCGCTGGCGGGGTGCGGGTGCACGGTGACCGGCCGCGCCTCGGCGATCCCGTCGGCGCGCAGCAGCGCGTACGCGCCGGGCCGGGCACCGGCGAACCGCGCCGCACGGTCGTCCAGGGTGACCCGGACCATCCGCGGGGTGAGCTGCTCGATCCGCAGGACGGTCGTGGTCAGCGGGCCGGCCGTGCCGGGAGCCGGATCCGCGCTGGGCGCCCCGGCGCGGAGCAGCTCCAGCCACCCGGCGAGGGTGGGCCGCTCGGCGAGGCCGACCA
Source organism: Pseudonocardia autotrophica (assembly GCF_003945385.1). NCBI lineage: Bacteria > Bacillati > Actinomycetota > Actinomycetes > Pseudonocardiales > Pseudonocardiaceae > Pseudonocardia > Pseudonocardia autotrophica. The sequence goes on along the minus strand of NZ_AP018920.1, from coordinate 2,497,958 downwards.
GGTCGACGTCGAACCCGGCGCTCTGCCAGCGCTCGACGAGCAGCATCAGCCGGACCGAGTCGATGCCCAGGTCGAGCAGGTCCTCCGCCGGGCCGACGCCGTCGAGCCCGCCGGGGAACACCGCCGTCACCTCCGCGTGCAGCCATTCCGGTCCGGGTGACGCGGTCACCGGCCCTCCGCCGGCACCGGGGCCAGCGCGGCCGACACCTCGGCCAGCGAGGTCACCACGCCGCACCGGCGGGCCACCCAGTCGATCGCGGTGTCGTGGTCGGCCCGGGAGAAGTCGGCGACGCCGTCGCCGACCAGGAACGGCTGGACGTCGAGCATGAACGCCTCGATCGCGGTGGCCAGGCAGCCGATCGAGGCGTACACCCCGGTGATCAGCAGCTGGTCGCGTCCGAGCCGGGTCAGCTCGGCGCGCAGCGGGGTGCGCTGGAAGGCGCTGTAGCGCCACTTGACCAGCTGCAGGTCGCCCGGCTCCGGAGCCACCTCGTCGACGATCGCCTCCAGCTCCGGTGCGGTGTCGACGACCCCACCGATACCGGCACCCCACATGTCGGTGAGCAGGCCGCGTTCCTGCGGGGTCTGCCGGCCCGGCTGCGCGGTGTAGATCACCGGGACACCCGCGGCGCGGCAGTTCCGCACCAGTGCGGCCAGCCCGGTCAGCAGGCCGGGCAGCGGCCGGTCGCCGGGGCCGAACGGGCGCAGGAAGTACCGCTGCATGTCGTGCACCAGCAGGGCGGCCCGGCGCGGATCGGGCCGCCAGCCGACCCGGCCCGGGGGGAAGTCCGCCGGGTCCGGCGGGTCGTACGGGTCGATCCGTCCGAGGGAACGTCCGGTGGTCATGCGTCCAGCCCTTCTCCGGTGGTGCTCACGGCTCGGCGTCCAGTCCGACGGCGGCGAGGAACGTCCGGAACTTCGCCCGCGTCTCGGCCAGCTCCGCGGCCGGCTCGGAGCCGGCGACGATGCCGCCGCCCGCATAGAGGCGCAGTGCCGCGCCCCGGACCTCGGCGCAGCGCAGGACGATCGCCCACTCCCCGTCGCCGTGCTCGTCGGTCCACCCGACGACACCGGTGTAGTAGCGGCGGTCGTAGCCCTCCGCCGTCGCGATCAGCCCGGTCGCGGTGGCGAGCGGCACCCCGCCGACGGCCGGTGTGGGATGCAGCGCCTGCGCGATGTCGAGTGACCCGGTCTCCGGGTCCCGCACCGTCCCGGTGACCCGGGTCGAGAGGTGCCACATCGACGGCGTCCGCACCAGCACCGGCTCCGGCGGCACCACGAGGTCCGCGCAGAGCGGGGCCAGCCGGGCAGCGAGATCATCGACGACGGCCCGGTGCTCCCGGCGGTCCTTCTCCGACGCGACGAGCGCGGCGGCCCGCGCACGGTCGGTGACCGGGTCCGGATGCCGCGGGGCGGAACCGGCGAGCGGATTGGAGACCACCGCGCTCCCCCGCCGGGACACCAGCAGCTCCGGGCTGGCGCCCACCAGCATCCTGGTCCCGGGCTCGCCGGGATCGGAGACGTCCGCGGCGAACACGTGCCCGCAGGCGTTGCGGTCGGCCAGCCGGCGCAGCAGCGACCCGATCGGGACCGGCCCGTCGCCGGTCAGGTCGAGCGCCCGGGACAGCACGACCTTCTCCAGTTCACCGGCACCGATCGCGCGGACGGCGGCCTCGACGCCGGCCAGGTACTCCTCGACCGGCGGGGTGTGGGCCACCCGCCAGCGTCCGGGCAGTGGCGGCGGGACCCCGGGCAACCACCGCGGCGGACGCCCCCGGACCACCTGCTGCGGCACCAGCAACCGCGCCGGGGTGGCCGGATCGAAGCCGAGTGCACCGACGACGACCGGATCGGCGATCCCGCGGGCGCGGGCCACCGTGAGCAGCGACGACGCGGCGTCCGACCAGCGGGCGACGGGCCCGGCGTGGTCGGATGCGACGGCGGTGCCGCGGGCCAGCAGGCTCCGGTAGGGCGAGGAGAAGAAGTAGTCCCCGTGCCGGTAGCCGGGCAGTGGCGACGGCGCCGGCTCGGCCGCCGGCCGCTCCGCGGTCGCGGCGGGCACGGAACGCTGGTCGGTCACGGGAGCGGGTCTCCTTCCCCGGTGGGCCGGTGGCCGGCGACGTGGGCCGGCGGCCGCTCAGACGGCGAGCGCACGGGCGGGCCGGATGCCGGATCCCGCGGTGCCCCGCAGGTCGAGCACCGCATCGAGGATCTCGCCGCTGCGGACGGCGACGTTCGACAGCAGCGTGGACGCCAGTCCGTGGGTGTGCTCGGTCGCACCCTGGACGAACACCGGGGCATCGGTACCGCGCACCGGCAGCCGGTAGTTCCGGCCGATCGGGATCCGGCCGCACTCGTCCCGGTGCACCGTGAGCCCGCCCCCGAGGAACCGGGCCGGGTCCCCGGAGCGGTATCCGGTGGCGAAGACGACCGCGTCCGCCCGCAGGTCCGAGACCACGCCGTCCACCCCCGAGCGGACGGTCACATCGGCGCCGCGCTCGTTCGCGGCCAGCGCGACGACCTCGCTCATCCGGTGGAAGTGCAGGCGTTCACGCCCGGCGACCCGCTCGGCGTAGTGCGTCTCGTACAGCTCGCCGATCAGGTCCGGATCGACCACCGAGTAGTTGGTGTTGCGGTGCCGCTCGGTGATCCGCTGCCGGAGTTCGGGGGTGCTGCGGTGGAAGTCGTCCACCGCGTCCGGGTCGAACACCCGGTTGGCGAAGGGGCTGTCGTCGGCCGGGCTGTAGCCCCAGCGTCCGAACACCGCGTGCACCTGCGCGCCGGGGAAGCTGCGGTGCAGGTACTCGACCGACTCGGCCGCGCTCTGCCCGGCGCCCACGACCACGAACCGGCGTGCGTCGTCCCCGAGGTCGGCGACGAGCCGCTCGACGTTCGGGACCAGGTCGCGGTTGTGCCAGACCCGGTCGCCGAGGGTGACGCCGTCGGGCAGGTGCGGGGCCAGCCCGGTCGCGATCACCACCGCGCGGGCGCGGTAGCGGACGACGGCACCGGCCCGGCGGGCCTCGATCTCCAGTACCGGCCCGGCGGGGCGGACCGCGGTGACCTCGGTGCCGTAGTCCACGACGTCGTCGAGCCGGGCCGCCGCCCAGCCGAGGTAGTCGTGGTACTCCAGCCGGGTCGGGAAGAACGTCTGCCGGTTGAGGAAGTCGATCAGCCTCCCCCGGTCCGCGAGATAGTTGAGGAACCCGAAGCTGCTGCTCGGGTTACGGACCGTCGCGAGGTCCTTCACGAAGTTGACCTGCATCCGGGCGCCCGGGATCAGCATCCCGCCGTGCCACCCGAACCGGGCCTGGCGTTCGAGGAAGCGGACCGAGAGCGGCTCGGCGTGCTCGGTCGCGGCGACGGCCAGTGCGAGGTTTCCCGGCCCGAAACCGATCCCGACGACGTCGAGGATCGGCCCGGCGCCGCCGATCTCACCCACCGGCGTGCTCGCCCGCGTCGCGCTCCATCCGCTCGACCAGACTTCTCGGGCGCATGTCGGTCCATACCTGCTCGATGTGGTCGAGCACGTCCTGCCGGGGGCCGGGGCCGTACGCCACGGTCCAGCCGGACGGGACCTCGGCGAACGTCGGCCAGAGCGAGTACTGGCCCTCGTCGTTCACGAGGGCGTGGAACTCGCCGTCCTCGTCGTCAAACGGGTTCGTCGACATCAGTTGCAACTCCAGAGAGCGAGACGCTGTGACACTGTGCTTGACGTAGGGAACCCTAAGCTCTCATGTGGTCAGGTTTAGTTAGGCCAATCCGGTGATAGGTGGATCACGGCGTCGGAGTGACGAACTCGGAAGTTCGGGATCCCTCCCCCGGACCGGTCCGGACGTCGACCGACCCCGGACACACCTCGGCGCCGCCCGGCAGAGCCGGACGGCGCCGAATGAGCTGGGAGGTGCGTCTGGCGTCAGGCCTTGACGCGACGTCCGACCACGACCCGGTAGATACCCAGCAGGAGCAATGAGCCGAGGATCGCAACGATCCAGGTCTGGAAGCTCCAGAAAGTGTCCAAACCGATGCCGAAGATCGCGCTGCCCAGGAACCCGCCGACGAGCGCACCAGCCACGCCGATGCCGAGGGTCACGAAGATGCCACCCGGGTCCTTGCCCGGCATAATCGCCTTGGCGATCGCCCCTGCGAGCAGTCCCAGCACGATCCATCCGATGATGCCCATTTTCAGTCCTCCCCTTGCCGATCTGCCCCTGTGGCAGACCAGGATGATCACTGGTCCAAGCTGCCATGGAGTGACCAGTGGAACGCCGATCGAAACGTTGCCGAGCGTAAACCTCCGCACAGGCCCCGGCATGCAGGAAACGCCCCGGCACACCCGATCCGGGGTCCCCGGATCGATATGAGGGTCGTCCCGGATGCGCGGACCGGGGAGGATGGTGGCCATGACCGGGCTGACCACCGCGAACGACCCCGTCCCGACGTTGCGACTGGACCGCGCACGCCGACCGGACGGGAGCTTCGACCCCGCGTTCACCGACGCGCTGCGGGACGCACTGCACCGGATCGGGTTCCTGCGGCTGCACGGCTTCGGCGTGGCCCCCGGCCAGGTCGCGGAGCTGATGGCGGCGGCGGGCGCGTTCTTCGATCTGCCGCCCGAGCAGCGCCTGGCGCTGGACAACCGGGAGTCCCCGCACTTCCGCGGCTACACCCGGCTGGGTCACGAGATCACCGCCGGCCGGCCGGACGCCCGCGAGCAGATCGACTTCGGCCCGGAGCTCCCGGCCCGGCCGCGCGCCGAGTGGGACGAGCCCTACCAGCTGCTCGAGGGCCCCAACCGGTGGCCGGACGACACCGTCCCGCAGCTGCGCGAACGGGCGCACGACTGGGCCGATCTGATGTCGCGGGTCGCCACCGAGCTGACCCGGGCACTCGCGGCCGGGCTCGGACTGCCCGAGGACCACTTCGATCCGCTGTTCACCGGTGAGCCGCACTGGTTCGGCAAGGTCATCCGGTACGTCGGCCCGCCGGCGGGCGAGACGCTCACACCGGACGCACAGGGTGTCGGGCCGCACGCCGACTGGGGATTCCTCACCCTGCTGCTGCAGGACCCGGAGGGCCCGGCCGCCGGGCTCCAGGCGCGCCCTCCCGGCTCGGACTGGGTGGACGTGCCACCGCACGGGGACTCGCTGGTGATCAACGTCGGCGAGATGCTGGAGGTCGCGACCGACGGCTACCTGGTCGCGACCCCGCACCGGGTGCTGGCCTGCGGGCCCGGCACCACCCGGCAGTCGGTCGGGTTCTTCTGGTCCCCCCGGCTCGACGCCCGACTCGATCCGGTGCCGCTGCCCGCCGACCTGGCGGCACAGGCGCCCGGCGTGCACGAGACGGCGCAGAACGCGCTGCTGCCGCGGTTCGGGGACAACGCGCTCAAGGGATGGTTGCGTTCACATCCCGAGGTCGCGATCCGGCACCACCCCGAACTCGTCCGGACCGCCCGCGGTAGCGTGGACGCAGAATCGGTCCAGTGATCCGCTCGCGAACCGCGTGAGCGGAGACGTTGACAGAGAGCCGAGCCACTGGTTGACTCGCAGGTACCGTGTTCCACGTCACACCGCGTGACGGCTGTACCGGCCTGACCACGAACGTGACGGACCGCCGGCGTACGTCCCGGCCACCACCACGCGATGACCCGCACGCGCTACTCCACGAGTGCGCGTGCCCACGCACGTGCACGATCCTTCCTCGGCGGCAGGATCGTGTCCCCTCCGCGCCCCCGGGCTGACCTAGTCGCCCGGGGGTGCGGCTCGTTCGGGGCCGCCCGTCCTACTCGGCGCCGGTGACGGCGACCAGCCCGGCGGCCTCGATCCCGGCCAGCGCGGCCGCCTCGTCGTTCAGCGAGGCGTCACCGGTCACGCCGACCGCACCGAGCAGCGCACCGGACTCGTCCTTCACGAACACACCGCCCGGCACGGAGAGGATCTTTCCGCCGGCCAGGTTGGCGACCGAGGTGAAGAACTCCGGCGAGTCGGCCGCCCGAGCCGCGATGGCGCGGTTGGTCATCCCCAGCGCCAGCACCCCGCTGGCCTTGCCGATCGCGAGATCGGGCCGCAGGAAGCCGGAGCCGTCCTGGCGGGCCAGTGCGACAACGGCGCCACCCGGGTCGAGCACCGCGACCGTCAGCGGGTTGAAGCCCTGCTCGGTGCCGTGCTGCAACGCCGCGGCCGTGATGGTCTGTGCCTGCTCGAGGGTGATCGTCATGTCCAGCACCTTGCCATCACCGGTCCGTGGATGCTCAGCGCGGGGTGAGCGCCAGCAGCGGGATCGTGCGGTCGGTCCGGCGCTCGTACTCGGCGAACGCCTCGTTGTCGTCGGTGATCCGGGTCCAGATCCGGTCCCGGTGCTCGCCGGTCAGCTCACTCGTGCGCACCGTGACGGTGTCGACCCGGCCCGCGCCGTCCGAGACCTCGACGACGGTGTCCGGGTTCGCCTTCAGGTTGTGGTACCAGGCCGGGTGGTCCGGCGCGCCCGCGTTGGACGCCACGATCACGTAGCTCCCGCCGTCGGCGAACCAGCGCAGCGGGGTGATGCGTTCGGTGCCGCTCCTCGCCCCCACGTGGTGGACCAGTGCCATCGGCAGGCCGGTGAAGGGCTCGCCCACCCGGCCGTCGTTCTCCCGGAACTCGCGGATCACACGACTGTTGAAATCCTCTGCCATGCCGGCGATCCCATCACGCCGGGGCACCTCCCGGCGCGAACACCACCCATCCGGCAGCCGCCGTCGCCAGCACCGAGGCGAGCACGAAGAACGCCGCCCAGGCGCCCCCGGACAGCGGGGTCAGCTCGGCGAGCCGGTCGGCATCGGAGTGACGCAGCCGCCCGCCGCGCCGGCCGCGGCGCAGCTCGACGCACGCCTTCACCCCGCCGAAGAGCAGGAACCAGCTCAGCGCCGCGGCGAACCCGGTGCGCAGGTCCTCCTCGGCCCGCACCGCGACCAGTACCAGCAGCGCGCCGGTGGCGACGACCGCGAGCCCGCCGTAGATGTTGCGGATCTGCAGCAGCGTCGCCGCGAGCAGCACCGTCCCGATCCACAGCATCGCGCCGGCGGCGTCGGCGCCCACCAGCACCGCACCACCGAGCCCGAGCAGCGGTGGGAAGAGATACCCGGCGAGGAACATCGCAACCACCCCGGGCCCGCGCCCCGCACCGGTCGAGTAGGTGACGCCGGAGGAGTCCGCGTGCAGCCGGATGCCGGTCAGTCCGCGGCCGACCAACACCGCGACCAGGGCGTGCCCGCCCTCGTGCGCGATCGTCACCGCGGTCCGGGTGAGCCGCCAGGTCGGCCGCCACGCCACCACCGCCAGCGCGAGTAGCGCCGCCAGCAGGGACGCGGGCCGGGCGGCGACCAGCTCGTAGCCTCGCGTGATCAACTCCAGGGGGGCCACCCGACCAGTGAACCAGTGGGCGTGACCCGATCAGACGGCGGCCAGGATCTCCTCGACGGCCCGCAGCGCGTCCGCACCGCCGGCGCCCGCGCCCGGCAGGTACATCAGGTCGACGAAGGCGTGCGGGACCGCGGTGTCCTCGCGGACCCGGCGCAGCGTCGCCGCCGCGTCGGCGGTGGTCGATCCCGGTGGCAGGTTGATCCGCAGCACGGCATCGATCCCGGCCGGGTCGCGCCCGGCGTCGGCCGCGGCGGCGCGCAGCTCCGCCCACGGCGCCGAGACGGCCGCGCTCAGGTCCCGGACCTGTGGTGTCACCACGGGCAGGAACCCGTCGGCGTGCAGTGCGATCCGGCGGCGGGCCCGTGGCGCCCACCCGGCCAGGTACACCGGGATGCCGTGCGGCTTCACCTGCACGTGCGACGGCGCGATGGTGGCCGCCGGACCGTCGTGAGCGACCGGATCGTCGTTCCACCAGGCGTCGAGCACCTCGAGTGCCTCGTCGAGACGGTCCCCGCGGCGTGCCATCGGCACGCCGACCGCGGCGTACTCCTCCGGTGACCAGCCGGTGCCCAGGCCCAGCAGCAGCCGCCCGCCGGAGAGCCGGTCCACGGTGAGCGCGTGCCGGGCGAGCAGCGCAGGCGGGTACCACGGCGCGTTCAGCGTGCTGGTACCCAGCTGCACGCCGGTGGTGACGGCGGCCGCCGCCGTCAGCAGCCCGAGCGGATCGAGCGAGGCCCGGAACTGCTCGGGAACGGTGTCGGTGCCGCCGTAGCCGACCGACGGCTCGACCGCGGTCAGCAGCCGGTCCCCCGCCCACAGGCTCGCCGCGCCGAGCTCCTCGGCCCCGGCCGCGAACAGCATCGTCTCGTCGGCCCGGGCGGCGGCCGCACCGAACTGCGGCAGGCCGAATCCGATTCGCACTTGACCTCCAGTAACTGGAACCCGCGATGCTGTCCTCCGTGACCGCACCGCACACCGGAGATCATCCCGTGTCCCTGACGATCGGCCTGCTGGCCCGGCGGACCGGGGTGTCGGTACGCACGATCCGCTTCTGGTCGGACGAGGGGCTGGTGCCCTCCGACCGGAGCGTCTCGGGCCACCGGGTGTACGACGCGGCCGCTGTGGCCCGCCTCGACCTGGTCCGGACCCTGCGCGAGCTGGGGCTGGGCCTGGACGACGTGCGTTCCGTGCTGTCCCGCCGCCGAGGGGTCGGCGAGGTGGCGCAGGCGCACGTGCGGGCGCTGGAGAGCCGGATCCGCGAGCTGAAGGCGCAGCGCGCGGTGTGCGTGCTGCTCGCGCGATCCGGCTCATCCGGCCCCACCGACCCCATCGAGCCCGATGAGAGGACCGTGACCCTGATGAACGATCTCGCCCGGCTGTCCGTCACCCAGCGGCAGAACCTGATCGACGAGTTCGTGACCGAGACCTTCGCCGGAACCGACCCGGACGCCCCGGGTGCCGGCATCGCCGCCGGGATGCGGGCGCTGCCGTCCGAGTTACCCGACGATCCGACGCCCGAACAGGTCGGGGCGTGGGTGGAGCTCGCCGAGCTGGTCGCCGATCCCGGCTTCCGGGCCCGCTGCCGGGAGATGGCGGTCGCCGGATCCGATGCCACCGCCGAGCACCGGCAGCTGGATCCGGCCGCCGTGATCGAGCACGCCGGGCGTGCCGAGGCCGCGGGGATCGACCCGGCGTCCGCCGAGGGTGCCGCCGTGCTCGCCCGGATCCCCGATGTCGACGGGCTCGGCCCCGCCGAGCGGATCCGGACGGCGGAGACCATCGAGCTGTTCTCCGACCGGCGTGTCGAGCGCTACTGGACGCTGCTCGGCACGCTCAACGGCTGGCCCGCCCGGGAGCCGGCGATCCCGGCGTTCGAGTGGGTGGCACGCGCGCTGCGCGCTCAGCCCTCCCAGCCGTAGAACACCCGCTCGACGACGGCGCGGGCCCGCCGGGTGATGCGCCGGTAGTCGTCGAGGAACACGCCCGGATCGCCGCCCGCCGGATAGCCGAGCGCGGCGGCGACCGCGACCAGCTCCCGCCCCGAACGCGGGAGCTGGTCGCCGGGCTTGCCCTTGACCAGCATGATCGCGTTCCGGGCGCTGGTCGCGGTGCGCCAGCCCTCCTCGAGCTCCTGTGCGTCGCCGTCGTCGATCAGGCCGGCCTCGGCGGCCTCCCGCAGCCCGTCCAGGGTCGAGGTGGTCCGCAGCTCCGGCAGGTCACCGGCGTGCTGCAGCTGCAGCAGCTGCACCGTCCACTCGACGTCGGCGAGCCCGCCCAGCCCGAGCTTGGTGTGCGTGGACCGGTCCGCGCCGCGCGGCAGCCGCTCGGCGTCCACCCGGGCCTTGATCCGGCGGATCTCGGCGACCGAGGAGGCGGCGATCCCGTCGGCCGGGTAGCGGATCGGGTCGATCATCGCGGTGAACTCCCGGCCGAGCATGCGATCCCCGGCGATCGGGCGGGCCCGCAGCAGTGCCTGGGCCTCCCACACCTCGCCCCAGCGGGCGTAGTACTCGCGGTACGACGCCAGCGTGCGCACCATCGGGCCGGACCGGCCCTCCGGGCGCAGGTCGGCGTCCACCGGCAGCGCCGGGTCCGGGCTGGGCGACTCGAGCAGCCTGCGCACCTTCTCCACCACCCGGGTCGCCCACCGGACGGCGTCGTGGTCGCTGACGCCCTCGGCGGGAGCGCAGACGTACATCACGTCGGCGTCGCTGCCGTAGCTGGACTCGCCGCCGCCGAGCCGGCCCATCCCGATCACCGAGAGGACGGCCATCCGCTCCTGCTCGGCCCGCAGCACGGCGTCCAGCGTCGAGGCGATCACCGCCTCGTTCACCGAGTTCAGCGCCGCGAAGACCGCGTCGACCTCGACCAGGCCCAGCAGATCGGCGCAGGCGATACGGAGCATCTCGTGTCGCCGGTAGGAGCGCGCCGAGGCGACCGCGGCCTCGGGTGAGCTCTGCCGGGCGACCGTGGTGCGCAGCGCCACCGACACCTCTGCCGGGTCCCTGGTGAGCTCCGGGCTCTGCACCCCGGAGGAGGTCGCGAGCATCCGCAGCACCTCGGGGGCCCGCTGCAGCAGGTCCGGGACCAGCGCGGACGTCCCGAGCAACGTCATCAGGCGCTGGGCGACGGCGCCCTCGTCACGGAGCAGCCGCAGGTACCAGGGGGTCGCGGCGAGTGCCTCGGACACCCGCCGGTAGGCGAGCAGCCCGCGGTCCGGGTCGGGGCTGTGGGACAGCTCGTCGAGCAGCACCGGCAGCAGCGCACGCTGGATCGACGCGGCCCGCGACACCCCGCCGGTGAGCCCCCGCAGGTGCCCGAGCGCGCCTTCCGGCGACGCCCAGCCGAGCGCCTTCAGCCGGGCCTTCGCGGCGTCCGGCGACAGGACGGCGTCCGCCTCCTCCCCCGCCAGCCGGGAGACCGCGGAGAGCAGCGGCCGGTAGAACAGCTTCTCGTGCAACCGGCTGACCCGCCGGGCGTTGCGCTGCCACTCGGTGACCAGCACCCCTACGACGTCGCGCCTGCCGTCCGCCCGGATCCGCGCCGAGCGGGCCAGCCAGCGCAGCGCGTCGGTGTCGTCGGCGGCGGGCAGCAGGTGGGTGCGGCGCAGCTTCTGCAGCTGCAGGCGGTGCTCCAGCAGCCGCAGGAACCGGTACGACGCGGCGAGGTTGGCGCCGTCGTCGCGTCCGACGTAGCCACCCTCGGCGAGCGCGGCCAGCGCGTGCAGCGTGTTGCCCGAGTGCAGGGTGTCGTCGCTGCGGCCGTGCACCAGCTGCAGCAGCTGGACGGCGAACTCGACGTCGCGCAGCCCGCCCCGGCCCAGCTTCAGCTCACGTTCGCGCTGGTGGGACGGGATGTTCTCGACGACCCGGGTACGCATGGCCTGCACGTCGGCGACGAAGTCGTCGCGGGTCGACACCTGCCACACCAGCGGTGCGAGCGCGTCGACGTAGGCCTTCCCGAGTTCGGGGTCGCCGGCGATCGGGCGTGCCTTGAGCAGCGCCTGGAACTCCCAGGTCTTCGCCCAGCGCCGGTAGTAGGTGATGTGCCCGTCGAGGGTCCGGACCAGCGCGCCCTGGCGGCCCTCCGGCCGGAGGTTCGCGTCGACCTCGAAACACGCCTCCCCGGCGACCCGCATCACCCGGGAGGCGAGCTTCGTCGCGGATTGGGTCAGCTCCCCGCCGGGTTCGGCGACGAACACGACGTCGACGTCGGAGACGTAGTTCAGCTCCCGGCCGCCGCACTTGCCGAGCCCGATCACCGCCAGCCGCAGCTCGTCCGGTGGCTCCTGCTCGGCGGCGGCGACCGCGAGTGCCGCGGTCAGCGCGGCCTCGGCCAGGTCGGCGAGCTGGGCGGCGACGTCGTCGACCTCCATCACCGGCAGCGCCGGGTCGCCGACCGCGGCGAGATCGGCCGAGGCCAGCCCGAGCAGTTCGTCGCGGTAGGCGGAGCGCAGCGCGGTCACCGCCTCGGCGCCGGTGAGGGTGGCGCGGGCACCGCCCGGGGTGCCCGGGGGCGGTGCGGACGGGTCCGCGCCGACGGCCCGCAGCAGGTTCGCGGTGCGCCGGGCGAGGTCCGGCGGCGGGTTCCGGCGGTCCGGGGTGTCGGCGAGCAACTCCCACCGGTCCGGGTGGGTGATCAGGTGGTCGCCCAGCGCGGTGGACGCGCCCAGGGTCGCGAACAGCCGGCCGCGTAGTCCGCGGTCGGTGCGCAGGGTGCGGTCGACCGCGGGCCACGGCGGGGTCTGTGCGAGCCGCTCCACCGCGCGCAGCGCGAGCTCCGGATCGGGGCTGCGGGCCAGCGCCCACATGATCTCCTCGCAGCCGGCGACCGGCGCGTCACCGTCCCACCAGCCCAGTTCGCGCAGTGTCGCGTCCGCGCCCGGGCCGGTGAGGCCGAGCCGAGCCAGCGACGTCCCCGTTCGCCGATCCATCACGACTGTCGATCCTGCCCCATCACGCCCGGGTCACGGCACACGCCACCACGACCGGTCGGCGGGAACCGGCTTGCCGTGCAACGGCAGCCGGGGCACCCTCGACGGCCGGAGGCAGCAACGAGGGGGGCCGGATGCCGGACGTCGTCGTGGTCGGGGGCGGGATCGGGGGGCTGGTCACCGCGCTGGCGCTGCACCGGGTGGGGGTCGGTGTGGCCGTGTACGAGCAGGGCAGCGGACGTCGTGAGCTGGGCGTCGGGCTGAACGTGCTCCCGCACGCGGGCCGGGTGCTCGCCGATCTCGGCCTGCTCGACCGGCTCGCCGAGGCCGGAGTCCGGACCGCCGAGATGACCTACGCGCACCGCCTCGGTATGCCGGTGGTGCGCCGGCCGGTCGGTGTCGCCGCGGGTTCCGAGCTCCCGATGGTGGCCTGTCACCGTGGCCGGCTGCAGCGGATCCTGGTGGACGCGGTGCGCGAACGGCTCGGGCCGGACGCGGTCCGCACCGGGTCCCGGGTGGTCGCGGTCGATCCGGACGGCGGTGCCGTCACCCTCGCCTCCGGGGCCGTCGTCGCCGGTGACGTGCTGGTGGGCGCGGACGGGATCCACTCCGTCGTGCGGGACCGGTTGTTCCCCGACGAGGGGCCGCCGCGCTGGAACGGGGTCGCGATGTGGCGCGGGGCGACCGACTGGCCGCCGTTCCGCGGGGGCCGGTCGATGATCGTCGCCGGTGGCACCGACGCGAAGCTCGTGGTCTATCCGATCGGCCCCGGCCGGACGCCCGGCACGGTGCTGACGAACTGGGCGGTGTGCATTCGCACCGGTGTCGACGGCGGCGCTCCCCCGCAGCGCCAGGACTGGGCCCGGATCGCCGATCCGGCGGACCCGGCCCGGCACGCGCACCGGTTCCGGCAGGACGAGGTCGACCATCACGCGCTGATCGCCGGCACCGCCGAGTCGTACGAGTTCCCGATGTGCGACCGCGATCCGCTGCCGCACTGGAACCACGGCCGGACGACGCTGCTCGGCGATGCCGCGCACCCGATGTTCCCGATGGGCTCGAACGGTGCCGGCCAGGCGATCCTGGACGCCGAGGCACTGGCCCGGCACCTGGTCACCGCCGGCAGCACCGGGGCCGCGCTGCGCGCCTACCAGGACGAGCGGCTCCCGGTCACCGCCGACATCGTGCTGCGCAACCGGGCCGGTGGGCCGGAGCAGGTGATCGACGAGGTGGAGCGCCGGGCCCCGGACGGGTTCGGCGACCTGTCCGAGATCATGTCGATCGAGGAACGGGACGCGATCCTGGCCTCCTACGCCGCCGCCACCGGCGCCGCCCCGCCCCGCTGACCGGCTGCCCCACTGACCGGCCGCCCCGCTGACCGGCCGCCCCACTGACCGGCCGCCCCACTGACCGGCCGCCCCACTGACCGGCCGCCCCACTGACCGGCCGCCCCACTGACCGGCCGCCCCGCTGGCCGGCTGCCCTACTGATCGGCTGCCCCGCTGCCGGCTGATCGTCTGCCCTGCTGATCCGTCGCCTCGCCGGCTCGCCGGCCCCGCCGGCCCCGGTGCCCGCCGACGCCCCACCCGCCCCGCGCCGGTCGGGGTCGCCGCTACGGCCCCGCACGGGATTCCGCACCTCGCACGGGTTCACCTCGCTCGCACGGGTTCGGATCCCGTGCGAACGGGGTGAACCCGTGCGGACACGCAGACACCCGCGAGGGCAGAGTGGGCCCGGCGCGAACAGGCAGACCCGCGCGAACGGGGCGGCCCCGCCGCCACCGGCGCTGCCCCGCCACCTGCCCCGCCCCGCTGATCCGCTGATCCCCACCGCGCCGCCCCGGCACGGCACGGGACCCCACATCTCGCACGGGTTTACCTCGTTCGCACGGGTTCGGATCCCGTGCGAACGAGGTGAACCCGTGCGGACGGGGGCAGACCCGCGCGAGCAGGGTTGGCGCGGCGCGGACCGGGCGCATCCGGCGCGGACCGGGTGAACCCGTGCGAGTTGGGCAGGCGCGTGCGAGCTGGGCAGCGCGTGCGGGCACGAGGGCAGGCGCGTACGGACGGGCGGCGCGGACGCGGGGCGCGCGGGCGGTCGGGCGGTCGGTCGGTCGGTCGGTCGGGCGGGCGGTCGGGAACGGGTGGTCAGGGCGTGGCGACCGGGTCGCGGTCGGGATCGGCCAGGGCGTCGAACAGGGCGTCGAGGGTTCCGGTCGAGGGCAGGTGACCGGGCTCGACCTGCTCCAGCAGCCGGCCGCCGGGGACCAGCGCGATGGTGTCCTCCACCGCGTCGAACGGGACCTGGTCGTCGCCGCGGGAGTGCCACGCGGTGATCGGGCGGAGCACGTCGGCCGGGGTGAACCCCCACGGACGGACCTGCAACCGGGCCTCTCTGGCCGGGCCCGCGTACCCGGTCGCCAGGTTCGCGGCCAGCGCCCGCTGCGTCGGCGGGTGCTCGGCGAACGCCGCGACGAAGCGGTCGTGTTCACCCGCGAAGTACGACCCGACCTGCTCGGGCTCACCGGTGCCGAAGAACTCCCAGGCCCGCTGGGACGCGTCGGGATAGTGGCCGCGGACGGCGTCGTCGTACACGTAGGGCAGACCGGACAGCAGCCACCCGGCCCGCACCCGCTCCGGGCGGAGCGCGGCGAGGGCGTAGGTGTAGGGCGCACCCGCCGAGATGCCGACGACGTCCACCGGGGCGCCGAGCAGCTCCAGCAGCGGGTCGACGATCCCCGCCCAGTCGGCCACCGATCGCATCTGCGCGGGTGCCGACCCGCTGTATCCCGGTCGCTCGACCGCGACCAGCCGGATGCCGGCCCGCTCCGCCCGGTCGGCCCAGACCTCACCCAGTTCGGCCGATCCGAACAACCCGTGCTGCAGCAGGACCGGGGGCCCGTCGGCCCGCCCGTACTCGGCATAGCCGAGGGGCAGCCCGTGCCCTCCGATCAGTGTCCGTCGCTCTCCCACGGCCACATCATAGGCAAGGCATGCCTTACTTCTCGAGTGGATGACAGCCGTCACGCGGATCGTGGCCGCTCCGAGCACGGTCACCCCGGCCTGGGTCCACACCGGCGCCCGGACACCCAGGCGCGCGGTCGTCGGGCAGGCCGCTCAGTCCGCGCCGGGCACCGTGCCGGGCGGGAGGAAGTCCACGTCGTGCAGTGCCGACTGCCGCACCACCTCGGCCGGATCGGTGAGGTCGTGCAGCTGATCGAACAGGTGCGCGAGCCGCCCGGCCGGGCTCACCCAGAACAGCGCGCGGGCATTGCCCTGCTCACGGTTGTAGTAGGCGTGCGGCAGCCCCTTGGGCATGAGCACGGTGTCGCCCGGACCGGCCTTCTCCCACTGCCCGTCCAGGTAGAGGGTGAACACCCCGTCGATGACGTGGATGTGCTCGTCCTGGGTGGTGTGCACGTGCGGCGGGACGCCCGTGCCCGGCGGGTCGAGCGTCTCGAACGCGAAGCTGGTCTCGCTGACCGCCTTCGCCCAGTAGGTGTGGCCCAGCACGTTCCACACCCGCTTGTACTGGCCCTCGCCGGCCCGGGTGATGCCCTTCGGCAGCGGACCCAGGATGATCTCGTCCTCGAAATCGCTCACAGCACGGGAAGATACGTCGCGAGTTCGTGCGGCGTCACGTTCCGGCGGTAGGCGTCCCACTCGGCACGCTTGTTGCGCAGGAAGAAGTCGAAGACGTGCTCGCCGAGGTACTCGGCGACCAGCTCGGAGCGCTCCAGGACGTCGAGTGCCTCGGTCAGGTTCTGCGGCAGCAGCTCGTAGCCCAGCGCCTTCCGCTCGGTGTCGGTGAGCGCCCAGACGTCGTCCTCGGTGGCAGGCGGCAGCTCGTAGCCCTTCTGGATTCCGGTCAGCCCTGCCCCGAGAATCACCGCGTACGCCAGGTAGGGGTTGCACGCCGAGTCCAGCGTCCGGACCTCGATCCGGCGCGACGACGACTTCCCCGGCGAGTACATCGGCACCCGGACCAGCGCCGAGCGGTTCGCGTGCCCCCAGGACACGGCGGTCGGCGCCTCGCCACCGGTGATCAGCCGCTTGTAGGAGTTCACCCACTGGTTGGTGACGGCGGTGATCTCCCGAGCGTGCTTGAGCACGCCGGCGACGAACGCCTTGCCGGTCGCGGACAGCTCGTAGGGGTCGTCCGGGTCGTGGAAGGCGTTGTGATCGCCCTCGAACAACGAGAAGTGCGTGTGCATCGCCGAGCCGGGGTGCTGGGAGAACGGCTTGGGCATGAACGAGGCCCGCACGCCCTGCGTCAGCGCGACCTCCTTGACGACGTAGCGGAACGTCATCAGGTTGTCGGCCATCGTCAGGGCGTCGGCGTAGCGCAGGTCGATCTCCTGCTGGCCCGGGCCGCCCTCGTGGTGGCTGAACTCGACCGAGATGCCCATCGACTCCAGCGTCTCGATGGTGTTGCGCCGGAAGTGCGGTGCGACGTCGTGGCTGGCCTGGTCGAAGTAACCGCCGGAGTCGGCCGGGATCGGCGGGCGGCCGTCGTCGGGCAGGTCCCGCAGCAGGTAGAACTCGATCTCCGGGTGCACGTAGCAGGTGAACCCGGCCTCGCCCGCCTTGTTCAGCGCGCGGGTCAGCACGTGCCGTGGGTCGGCCCAGGACGGCGAGCCGTCGGGCATCGCGATGTCGCAGAACATCCGCGCCGAATAGTGCTCACCGGACGCGGTCTCCCAGGGCAGCACCTGGAACGTCGACGGATCCGGCTTCGCGACCATGTCCGACTCGTAGACCCGGGCGAACCCCTCGATCGCGGAGCCGTCGAAGCCGATGCCCTCGGCGAACGCCCCCTCCAGTTCGGCCGGGGCGATCGCCACCGACTTGAGGTACCCGAGCACGTCCGTGAACCACAGGCGTACGAAACGGATGTCGCGCTCCTCGAGCGTGCGGAGAACGAACTCCTGCTGGCGGTCCATGCGGCGGAGCCTAGGAAGTCCGTGTTACGCGGAAGTTACCGGGGTGTGCGGTTGCGCCGTGCGAGGCGACCACCACCCGGCCGGGGCCCGGCGTCACGACGGCATCAGGGTGCACTCGGAGCCCTCCCCGGGCACGGTCAGGTTCACCAGGTAGTCGATCGCGAGACCGTCCACGCAGGGATCTCCCTGCAGGGATGCGGTGTGCTGCTCGCCGTTGACCGAGATCAGGCTGCCGCCGAGCTGGTCGGCCAGATCGACCCCGGCCTGGTACGGCGTGGCCGGGTCACCCGTGACCGACACCACCACGACCGGCGGAAGCCCGTCGACCTGCGGCGTGTGCGGCTCGCTGGTCGGCGGTGCCGGCCAGAACGCGCAGGCGTCGCGCGCGCCGACCGGGCCGCGCCCGGTGGACCGGAACGGCGCCGCCTCCTCCGCCTGGGTGGCGAGCTCGAGCGCCTCCGCCGGCTCGGTCAGCGCCGGCTGGTTCACGCAGGTGATCGCCTGGAACGCCTGCAGCATGTTGGAGTACTCGCCCTGCGCGTCACGCCGGTGGTAGAGGTCGGCGAGCTGCATCAGGAAGTCGCCGTTGCCGTTGGCCACCTGCGAGATCCCCTGCTGCAGGGCGGGCCACAGCTGGGAGACGTAGAGCGCCTGGCTGACGCCGGTCTGCGCGTCGTTGAAGCTCAGCATCCGGCCGTCCCCGGCCGGGACCGGGTTGTCGATCAGCTGCTGCATGATCGTCTGGAACGCGGCGGTCGCCTGCGCCGGATCGGTGCCCAGCGGGCAGTTCTGCCGGCTGGTGCAGTCCTTCGCGAAGTTGTCGAAGGCGAGCTGGAACCCGGCGTTCTGCTTGACCGTCGACTCGATCGTGGTCTGCGTCGGGTCGACCGCACCGTCGAGCAGCAGCGCGCGCACGTTCTGCGGGAACGCCTCGGCGTAGGCGGTGCCCAGCTCGGTGCCGTAGGAGAACCCGGCGTAGGTCATCTTCTCGTCGCCGACGACGGCACGCAGGATGTCCATGTCCTTGGCGACGTCCCGGGTGCCGACGTTGGCCAGCACTTCGGCGCCGGTGCGCTCGGTGCACCGCTCGGCGAACTGCCGGCTGTGCGCCTCGGCCGCGGCGACGCCCTCCGGCGAGGGGTCGGCGAAGACCTTCGTGCGGTCCTCGTCGTTCTCCTGGTCGGTCAGGCACTCGATGAGCGGCAGGCTGGCGCCGGTGCCGCGCGGGTCGAAGCCGATCAGGTCGAACCGGTCGCCCAGCCCGTTCGCCGACCAGGTCGACGCCTGGCCCGCCATGAACGAGGTGCCCGAGGCGCCGGGCCCACCGGGATCGGTGAACAGCGAGCCGATCTTGTCGCCGGTGGCCTTCTTGCGCAGCAGCGCGATCTGCATCGTCTCGCCGTCGGGCTCGGCGTAGGCCTGCGGGACGGTGACCCGGGTGCAGTCGAGCTCCGGATCGGCGTAGGCCGCAGTGTCCTCCGAGGTCGGCGCGTAGTCGGCGCACGGGCCCCAGCTGAGCTCCTGGTCGTAGAACTGAGCGAGCTCCTGCGGCTGCTCCGGGGCCTGCGCCTCATCGGTCGTGCCTGCGCTCGCACACGCCCCGACCAGCACCAGCACGGCCACCCCGAGCGTCGCGACCCCCGCCGCCCGCCCGCGCCGCCGGGCCGGCAGCGCCCCGGGGCGCGATCGTGACGTGGGTCCGCCGACCCGGGAGCGCAGCATTCGGGGGAGCATCTCCGGAGCATGCCATCGACCTCCGACGGTCACCGACGCGGCACCGGCGGTACCGGCGGCGCGCTGCGGCCGGCATCGGGTGAGCGTTCCCACACCCGGGCCCGGCCGTTCGCCGACGCTGCCACCCTGGAACCAGCCATCGACGGCGAACCCGGGGACCCGTGATCAGCACGGGCCTCGAGGACGGAAGGAGCTCACCGATGAGCACACAGGACAACGGCGAGGTCACCGCGCCCTACCGGGCCCCGGCGGCACCGCCGAAGCGCACCCGCGTGCACCACCTGCTGCAGTGGAAGCAGGAGGGCAGGCGCTGGCCGATGCTGACGGCCTACGACGTCTACACCGCCGAGATCTTCGACGACGCCGGTATCCCGGTGCTGCTGGTCGGCGACTCGGCGGGCAACAACGTCTTCGGCCACGACAACACCATCCCGGTCACGGTGGACGAGCTGCTCCCGCTGACCCGGGCCGTGGTGCGCGGGGCGCGCAGTGCGCTGGTCGTGGCGGACCTGCCCTTCGGCAGCTACCAGGTCTCCCCCGCCCAGGCCCAGGAGACGGCGTTCCGGTTCATGAAGGAGGCCGGCGCGCACGCGGTGAAGCTGGAGGGCGGCGCCCGGTTCGCACCGCAGGTCGAGGCGCTGACCGCGTCCGGCGTCCCGGTGATGGCACACCTGGGCTTCACCCCGCAGAGCGAGCACGCGCTGGGCGGGTTCCGGATCCAGGGCCGCGGCGACGGCGCCGACCGGCTCGTCGAGGACGCGCTGGCGCTGCAGGAGGCGGGCGCGTTCGCCGTCGTGCTGGAGATGGTGCCCGCCGACGTGGCGAAGCGGGTCACCGCGGAGCTGCGGATCCCGACCGTCGGGATCGGCGCCGGCCCGGAGTGCGACGCCCAGGTGCTCGTCTGGTCCGACATGGCCGGGATGAACCGCGGGAAGGTGCCGCGCTTCGTGCGCCGCTACGCCGACGTGGGCGGGGTGCTGCACGACGCGGCCGCCGCGTTCGCCGCCGAGGTGCGCGACGGCGAGTACCCGGCCGAGGAGCACAGCTACCACTGAGCACGCCCGGCCGGGTGTGCTCAGACCCCGGGTCCGGCACACCCGGCCGGCGCGCGGTGCTACCCGCCGTGCGGCACGGCCACGACGCCGGGGATCCCGCCGCCCGCGCGGTGTCGGGCGAGCATCCGGGCGGCCGGGTTCTCCCGGCGGGCGAGCAACGTGCGGAGCAGCTCCAGCCGCTCGCCGTGGCCCGGCTCCCCGCGCAGCGCGGCCGCCGCGGCGTCGAGCACCGCCTGCGAGCCGCTCCGGACCGCCGGGTCCGACCAGCCGCGCAGCGCGGCGCGCCGGTGCGCCTGCGCGTCCGGGGTGCGCCGGCGCCCGGTCAGGGTGTCGTCGCGCAGTACGCCGGTCAGCAGGGTGAGCAGCGCGCCCGGCAGCCCCGGCAGCCCGCCGTCGGCCGGCTCCTCCCCCGGCACCGCCGCGATCGCGTCGAACGCCTTGAACTCGATCCGCCCGATCTCGCCGGGGATGCCGGCGTGCCGGGTCAGGCTCGGATCGGTCGGCAGCAACGCCGCGCCCGGCTCCAGGTAGGCCAGCGCGGCCGGGCGCGGCCCGGTCCGCCGCGACGTCCGCGCCGACTCGCCGCCCCACGGGCGCCCGTCGCGGAACGGCGACGAGAACGACCACGGCACCAGATAGGGGCTGTAGTAGGTCAGCTTGGCGGCGGCGTCGGCCAGCCCGGCCGGATCGGTGCCGGACTCCGGGAAGGACAGGTTGAGGTCCGGACCCCAGGTGACCATGTGCAGGTGGGCGGTCCGCTCCTCGGGCGAGGACGCCATCAGCTCCCGCTCGTGCGCGTTCGCCGGCGGATCCAGGTGGTAGTCCGAGCGGAACGGGTGGAAACCGAGCGCGACCGGTCGCAGTTCGTGCCGGGCCGCGACCTCGGCGAGCAGCCGGGCGTCGGCACACAGCGCGGACTCGGCGGCCTCCACCGAGTCGTGCACGGCGGTGCGGATCTCGATGCCCTTCGGGTCGAACCGCCACAGCCCGCCGTGCTCGTCGAGCCGCTCGTAGCCCTCGGCGTACCAGTGCTTGCGACGGATCCCGGCATCGCCGATCCGCAGGTCGCGCTGGCCGTCGGGGAGCTCGGGCAGCTCGTCGACGACGGCCGCGACCTCGGCGTGGCTCAGCGTCGCGAAGTCCGCGAGCGAGCCGTCCGCCCGCAGCAGGGCCAGCTCGTGCTCGATGCCGTACCGCGCCGGCCCCCGCACCGATCACCCCCGGTTCGACCGTCATGAACGCTGAGTGAGCCTACCGGCGCCCGGCGGCCGTCCGGATGTGATCCGAACCGGATGTGCTCACCCGTTCCGCCCTGGACAACACCACACGGAGGGGTCAATCTGGTGACGGCGGCCACACGAGGTCCGCCCGGGAACCCCGGATCACGGGAGGCATCATGAGGCTGGGCCGCAAGATCTCCGAGGGATTCGCCGTGGACCACGAGGCCGACCGGGTCGCCGCGGCCCAGGAGGGCCCCCGGCCCACCGCCATCGAACCCGAGTTCGGTGACTGGTCACCGGTGGATCACGAGCACCCGGCGCGCTCGGGGTCCCGCGAGGACTGATCGAGGTGCGCGGTCCGTTCCATCGCACGCCGCGGGAGCACCCGACCGGCCCGCTGGAGGGGTACAAGCTGGCCTTCCCGATGCTGTCCGCGGACGGCACGCGGACCGGTTTCAGCGGCGTCACCCTCGGCCGGGCGCACGTCTACCGCACCGTCGACGACGCGGTGTGCGCGCACGGCTGCCGGCACGCCTGCCCGTCCCGCTGGTGTGACTGCGGGTTCTACTGCTTCCACTCCGACTCCGACGCCCGGGAGCTGGCCTGCGCGCCGGAGCACCAGGGCTCGATCCTGCTCGAGGTCGCGGTGTCCGGCCGGTTCCGCCGCTACGAGCTGGGACTTCGCTACTCCCGGCAGCGGGTCCGGGCGATCCGGATGCGGCCGTGCCGGTGCGGGACGACGGTGTCGGCGCTGGCCGACACCGGTGCCGGCCAGCGGGGCTGGCGCCGGCTCGAACCGGTCTGTGCCCGCTGCGCGGGTGCCCGGCCGGTGCTGACCCCGGACCGGTTCGCCCGGCTGGCCGAGATCGAGCTGCTGCCCGAGGAGGTCCCGGCGGGCCCGCTGACCCCGGTCGGCGCGCGCGGCGGCGAGGCCGATCGCCTGCTGGACGACTCGGCGTTCGGGGGGCGGGACCCGATCGAGGGCGACCCGCTCGCGACGGCCGGGGCGGTCGCGGTGCTCACCGCGGAGATGGCGCTGTTGCAGGCCCGGCTCGACGAGATGGCCCGTCAGCTCGGCCGGGCCACCGCACGGCTCGACGAGCTGGAGGGCCGGGACTGAGCCCTCACAGCCACGACGGCAGCGGTCCGGGCAGGTTGCCCTCGGCGTCCCGCAGTCCCTTGCCGAACGGCCGCCCGAGCACCCAGGCGACGAGATCCGGGCCGCGGCCACGGATCGTCCCGAGATCGGCGAGAGCCGATCCGTCGAGTGCGGGCCCTGGCCCGAACTCGAGCACCTGGCCGGTACGCGACTCCTCCAGCCGGACGTGCGGGCAGCCGGGACTGCGCTCGAGATGTGCCACGACGTCGGCCACCAGCACCTGGCGCATCGGGATCGGCAGGTCCGCGAACGACGCCCCGACGTCGAGATCGACGGCGTGGATCCACACCTCCCTGGCCCGCAGCCACGGCACCGCCGTGACCGGGATCTCGACGCCCTGTGCGGTGCGGACGCGGGCCGACCAGGACCGCGCCGGCATCGCCCGGACGACGTCGGCCAGCCGGTCGGACGAGGCGACGACATCGGCCCGGATCTCGTCGGGGCCGCGCGCTGCGCCCGCGGCGATGTCGGCGTCGCGCGCCTGCGGGCTGCGGTAGGCGGGCGTCTCGGTGCCGGTGCGTGCCCAGGTCAGCAGATTGCACATCGCGTCGGCGTTGCGGGCGACGTGGGTGAGCACGTGCGCCCGGGTCCAGCCGGTGAGCAGCGACGGCGCGGTGAACGCCTCGCCGCCCATCCGGGTCATCAGGCCGCGCAGATGCGCCTGGCCGTCACCGGCCCAGGCCAGCGAGTCGGCGAGCGGTGGCGGGACGGTGATCTCTGCGGCGGGTGGGGCCCCGCTCACCGCACGGACCGGCAGACGTTGCGGCACTCGCCGACCCCGTCCACCGCAGTGACGATCTCGCAGCCGTCGGTCAGGTAACGCGGCGGCTTACGGGCGTCGCCGACGCCGCCGGGGGTGCCGGTGGCGATGACGTCGCCGGGATTGAGGGTGAGAATCGTGGAGAGGTACACGACCAGGTCGACGACGCCGAACACCAGCTGGTCGGTGGTCGAGTCCTGCATGATCTCGCCGGCCAGCTCCGACCGGATGCGCAGCACGCCGCCGTCCGCCGGGTCGGCGGGCAGCTCGTCCGGGGTGACCAGCTCGGGGCCCAGCGGGGTGGAGTGCTCCCAGGTCTTGCCCTGCAGGAACTGCTTGGTGCGCCGCTGGTAGTCGCGCATGCTGACGTCGTTGAGCACCGTGTAGCCGGCGATCGCGGCCCGGGCCGCCGCCGGATCGGCGTGCCGGACCGACTGCCCGATGACGACGGTCAGCTCGGCCTCGTAGTCGACCCGGTCGGACTCGGCGGGCAGTTCGATCTCGTCCCGGGCACCGATCAGCGCGGGTGCGAACTTGCCGAAGATCGTCGGGTACTCGGGCAGCTCGTTGCCCATCTCCAACACGTGGTCGCGGTAGTTCAGCCCGACACAGATGATCTTCTCCGGGCTCGGGACGAGCGGCGCGTGGTCCAGGCCGGCGGCGTCGTGCACCGGACCGGCCGCACCGGCGGCGTGCTCGAACCAGTCCGGACGCTCCAGCAGCGCGCGGAGGTCTGCTTCCCCCGTCTCGACGGCGGTGTCGCCGTCGATTCGCACCGCCCGGTGCCCGGTCGCGGTCCGGATCGTCGCGAGCCTCATCGTGCGGGTCCCTCCAGTGAGTCCGTCGGCGGTGCCGGCGGCCGAGCCGCCCGCGTCCGGATCAGAGTCTGCGGCACCGCCTCCGGCGACCCCACCGAGGGGGTGGGGTCGCCGGAGCGCTCAGATGGCGCCGGCCTCGTCGTCGGCGGCCTCCCCGCCGCGGACCGGGAGATCGGCGAACACCGCGGGCGGCTCCCGCCAGGCGTCCTGAGGGGTACCGGAGCGGGCGGCGGCGACGGCCCGCCACACCCGCTCCGGGGTGCACGGGAGGTCGATGTGCCGAACCCCGAGATCGGCCAGCGCGTCGACCACCGCGTTCTGCACCGCGGGCGTCGAGCCGATCGTCGCGGACTCGCCGATCCCCTTGGCGCCCAGCGAGTTCAGCGGGGTCGGGGTCTCGGTGGTGGCCACCTCGAAGCCGAACATGTCGGCCGCGGTCGGCACCGTGTAGGCGGCCAGGCTGGAGGTCATCGGCTGGCCCTCGTCGTCGAACAGGACCTGCTCGTACAGCGCCTGCGCGATCCCCTGGGCCAGGCCACCGTGCTGCTGACCCTCGACCAGCAGCGGATTGAGGATCCGGCCACAGTCGTCCACGGCGATGTGCCGCAACGGGGTGACCCGCCCGGTGTCGGTGTCGACCTCGACGACCGAGACGTGCGCGCCGAACGGGAACGTCGCCCCGTCCTGCTGGGAGTCCAGGCCGACGTGCAGCTCCTCCCCCGTCAGCACGGCCTGCCGGTGCACGTCGCTCCAGCCGACGGTCGGGCCGCCCGGCACGCCGGCGACGCCGAACCGTCCGTCGTCGGTGATCTCGACGTCGTCGGCGGAGGCCTCCAGCAGGGCGGCGGCGAGCTTGCGGGCCCGCTCGTACAGCTCGTGCGCGGCCTCGGCGACGGCGGTGCCGCCCAGCTGCAGCGAGCGCGACCCGCCGGTACCCGCGCCGCGTGGCACGAGCGCGGTGTCCGACTGCACGTACCGGATGCTCTCCAGCGGGATGCCGAGCCGGTCGGCGACCAGCATCGAGAACGACGTCGCGTGCCCCTGGCCGTGCGCCGAGGTACCGGCGGACACGGTGGCGGTCCCGTCGTCGTGCACGGTCACCGAGCCGTACTCGCCGCCACCGCCACCCGCGGTGACCTCGACGTAGGCGGCGATGCCGATGCCGAGCCGGACCGGGTCGCCGGCCGCCCGGCGGCGTGCCTGCTCGACGCGCAGCTCTTCGTAGCCGGCGATCCGCAGGGCCTCGCGCAGCGGCAGGTCGTAGTCGCCGACGTCGTAGGTCGCCCCGGTCGGCGTGGTGTGCGGGAAGGCGGCGGGATCGAGCAGGTTGCGCCGGCGCAGCTCCACCGGGTCCATCCCCAGCTCGGCGGCGGCCACGTCGACCAGCCGTTCCAGGTGCGCGGCGGCCTCCGGACGGCCGGCGCCGCGGAACGCGCCCATCGGTGTGGTGTTGGTCAGCGCGGCGACGGCGTCGTAGCGCAGCACCGGGATGTCGTAGACCCCGGTCGCCATCAGGTAGGTGGTCCGCAGCGGCAGCGCACCGCCGAACCCGGCGTACGCGCCGGAGTCGCCGATCACCCGGGCGCGCAGGCCGGTCATCCGGCCGTCCCGGGTGAGCCCCAGCTCGTAGTACCCGACCTGGCCGCGGCCGTGCGGCATCGAGACCAGGTTCTCCGAGCGGGTCTCCACCCAGGTCAGCGGACGCCCGAGGGCACGGGCGGCGACGACGGTCGCGGTGTGCTCGGCGAGCACACCCGCCTTGGCGCCGAACCCGCCGCCGACGTGCGGCGCGATCACCCGGACGTCGCCGGGCTCCAGTCCGAGCAGCCCGGCGAGCTGAGCGCGGAAACCGTGCGGCATCTGGGTGGAGACGTGCACGGTGAGCGCGAACTCGTCGCCGGGGCCACCGGGTTCGACGGCGATCGCGTTGCCCTCCAGCGGCACGGCGGCCACCCGCTGGTTCTCCATCCGGGCCCGGACGACGATCTCGGCGCCGTCGAGCGGGTCCGGGCCGGGACCGCGCTCACCGCCCGCGAGGTTGCTGCCCAGCTCCGGGAACTGCAGCTCGGCGCCGTCGGCCAGCGCGGCCTCCGGATCGGTGACGGCGGGCAGTGGGTCGTAGTCGACCTCGACCAGCTCGGCCGCGTCCACCGCGGCAGCGCGGCTGTCGGCGACGACCAGCGCGACCGCCTCGCCGACGAACCGGACCCGGTCGGTCGCCAGCGGGGGGCGCGGGGTCTGCGGGTTCAGCACCATCAGACCGTGGTGCGCGGGCAGCTCGAGATCGGCTGCGGTGTAGACGGCGAGCACTCCGGGCGCTGCCGCGGCGGCGCTGGTGTCGATGCCGGTGACCAGGGCGTGCGCCAGTGGCGAGCGGACGAAGACGACGTGCGAGAGCGACTCCCGGCGCAGGTTCCCCACATAGGTGCTGCGGCCGGTGATGAGGTCGGCGTCCTCGACGCGACGGACCGATGTTCCGAGGATCGAACCAGGCATGTGACCCACGCTACCGGACAACCGGAGGATCGTCCGGTTAGGCGGTGCGGCGGTCGGGATCACGTCGTCGCGTGCGTCTCCACCTGCGGTCGCGCGTCGGGCCGGCCCGGTAGCGTCCCGGCCATGCCCGAGTTCCACCACACCGACGTGCTCCCGCTCGGCCCGGACGACACCGAGTACCGCGAGCTCGACCTGCCCGCGGGCGTCGTGACCGAGGCCGCCGGCCGCACCTTCCTCGAGGTGCCGCCGGAGACGATCACCGGCCTGGTCCGCGCCGCCGTCACCGACATCCAGCACCTGCTGCGGCCGTCGCACCTGCGGCAGCTGCGCGCCATCGTCGACGATCCGGAGGCGAGCGGCAACGACCGGTTCGTCGCCACCGACCTGCTGCGCAACGCCTGTGTCTCGGCCGGCGGCGTGCTGCCGATGTGCCAGGACACCGGCACCGCGATCGTGGTCGGCAAGAAGACCGAGACCGTGCTGACCGGGGGTGACGACGAGGCCGCGGTCTCCCGCGGCGTGTTCGAGGCCTACCAGGAGCTGAACCTGCGCTACTCGCAGATGGCGCCGCTGAGCTTCTGGGACGAGAAGAACACCGGGACCAACCTCCCGGCGCAGGTCGAGCTCTACGCCAAGCCCGGCCGGGACCCGTACTACGAGTTCCTGATCATGGCCAAGGGCGGCGGGTCGGCCAACAAGACGTTCCTGTACCAGGAGACGAAGGCGCTGCTGAACCCCAAGCGCCTTGCCGCCTTCCTCGACGAGAAGCTGCGCTCGCTGGGCACCGCGGCCTGCCCGCCGTATCACCTCGCGATCGTCGTCGGCGGCATGTCGGCCGAGTACAACCTGAAGGTCGCCAAGCTCGCCTCGGCCCGCTACCTGGACAATCTCCCCACCGAGGGGTCCGAGCTCGGGCACGCGATCCGGGACACCGACCTCGAGCAGCAGGTGCTGGAGCTGACCCGCAACTTCGGGATCGGCGCCCAGTTCGGCGGCAAGTACTTCTGTCACGACGTCCGGGTGATCCGGCTGCCCCGGCACGGTGCGTCGCTGCCGGTCGGGGTGGCCGTCTCCTGCTCGGCCGACCGCCAGGCCAAGGCGAAGATCACGCCGTCCGGGGTGTACCTGGAGCAGCTGGAGCGCGACCCGGCGCAGTACCTGCCGGAGGCCACCGACGGCGACCTGTCCGACGAGGTCGTGCGGGTCGACCTGAACCGGCCGATGGACGAGATCCGGGCTCAGCTCTCGCAGCTGCCGGTGAAGACCCGGCTGTCGCTGACCGGGCCGCTGGTCGTCGCCCGGGACATCGCGCACGCCAAGATCGCCGAGCGGCTCGACGCCGGCGAGCCGATGCCGCAGTACCTGCGCGACCACGCCGTGTACTACGCGGGCCCGGCGAAGACCCCGGAGGGCTACGCGTCGGGTTCGTTCGGCCCGACCACGGCCGGCCGGATGGACTCCTACGTGCAGCAGTTCCAGGAGGCCGGCGGGTCGCTGGTGATGCTGGCGAAGGGCAACCGGTCCAAGCAGGTCGTGGACTCGTGCGCGGCCAACGGCGGCTTCTACCTGGGCTCGATCGGCGGCCCGGCGGCCCGGCTCGCGCAGGACTGCATCCGCAAGGTCGACGTGCTGGAGTACCCGGAGCTCGGCATGGAGGCGGTCTGGAAGATCGAGGTCGAGGACTTCCCGGCGTTCGTCGTGATGGACGACAAGGGCAACGACTTCTTCGCCGACACCTCGGCCCCGACCCTGCAGGTGTCGTTCCGCAACTGATCGCGACCGGCCGGCGCGTCCGGCGGCGCGAGCCGTGCGCGCCGGTCTCCGCCGCCGGGCTCAGGCCAGGCGGCGGGGACCGGCGTCGCGCCTGCTGGGCGGGCGGCCGACGGTCACCCTGGCCCCGGTGACGAAGGCGCCCTCCGGGGACGCCAGCACCGGGTCCAGGGCCAGCGACCGGATCTGCGGGATGTCCTCGGTGAGCCGGCCGACCCGCAGCACGATGTCCTCCAGCGCGGCGGTGTCGACCGGTTCGGTGCCGCGGTAACCGGTCAGCAGCGGGGCGGCGCGGGGCGCCCGGATCAGCCGTCGCGCGTCCTCGGTCGACACCGGGAGCACCCGGTAGGCGCGGTCGTCGAGCAGCTCGGTCGCCATGCCGGACAAGCCGAACGCGAGCAGCGAGCCGAACGACTGGTCGTCGACGACCTCCAGCTTGCAGGACGTGCCCTTGGGTGCCATCCGCTGCACGTACACCTCCGCCGACCCGGTGAGCCGGAACAGCTCGGCGTGCGCCGCGCGGACCGCCTCGGCCGAGATCAGGTCGAGCCGGACACCGACGAAGTCCCCGCGGTGCCGCCACTCGTCGGCAGTCGCCTTGAGTACCACCGGGTAGCCGACCCGCTCGGCCGCGGCGACCGCGGCGTCGGCGCCCTCGGCCCGCTCGAACCTGATGACCTCCAGGCCGTAGCAGTCGAGCAGCTCGACGGCCTCGGCGTCGGTCAGCTGATGCTCCGCGTCCGGCCCGAACGAGGCGACGAGCCGCCGCGCCCGCTCGGTGTCGATCCCCTCGGGGACGACGAACTCACCGACCGGCGTGTTCCGCCACTCCGCGTACCGGGCGACCCGGCCGAGAGCCGACGTCGCCCGCTCCGGGCTGGCGTAGCTGGGCACCGAACCGCGGCCCGGGGTGCCGTCGGGCTGCGGCACCGACAGCTCCTCCGGTATCCCCTCCGCCGCCAGGAAGACCGCGAGCACCGGGACCCCGGCACCGTCCGCGGCGTCGCGCAGCGCGTGCGCGTGCGCGGTGCCCTCGACGGCGATCGGCGGGACGAACACCGCGATCAGCGCGTCCGGATGTTCCGGCCCGGCCAGCGCCGAGCGCACCGCCCCGGCGAACTCCTCCGGCGATGCCCGGGTGCCGACGTCGACCGGATCGGCGGCCGGCTCCAGCCCCTCGTCCAGCAGACCGTCGGTGACCAGCAGGTTCACCGCCGTCGAGTTGCCGACGACACGGACCCGTCGCCCGCCGGGCAACGGCTGGTAGGCCAGCAGCAGCGCGGTGTCGAACAGCTGCGGCAGGGTCTGCACCCGGATGACACCGGACTGCTCGAACAGCGCCTGCACGCTCGGCTCGTCGATCGGCGCGGCGACCGACGCCAGCGACGGCAGCGGCCCGGTGTGCCGGCCGGACTTCACCGCCACGATCGGCTTCGTCCGGGCCAGCCGGCGAGCGACCCGGGCGAACTTGCGCGGGTTGCCGAACGTCTCCAGGTAGAGCAGCACCTGATCGGTGGCCGGGTCGTTCTGCCAGTACTGCATGAGGTCGTTGCCGGAGACGTCGGCGCGGTTGCCCGCCGACACGAACGAGGACAGGCCCAGCCCGCGGCTGCGCGCGTTCGCGAGGATCGCGGTGCCCAGCGCGCCGGACTGGCAGAAGAACCCGGTGCTGCCCGGGCCGGGCAGCGCCGGGGCCAGCGTCGCGTTGAGCCGGACGGCCGGATCGGGATTGGCCACGCCGAGCGCGTTCGGCCCGACCACCCGCATGCCGTGCGCGCGGGCCTCGGCGACCAGCCTGCGCTCGGCGACGGTGCCGCCGGCGTCGCCCGCGTCGGCGAACCCGGAGCTGATCACCACCAGCACCTTGACGCCCTTGGCCAGGCAGGAGTCCATGACCTCGTCGATGTTCGCGGCCGGGACGGCGACGACGGCGAGATCGACCTCGTCCGGGATGTCGATCACGGACGGGTAGGCGCGCACCCCGCGCACCGAACGCGCGTCCGGGTTGACCGGGTACACCGGGCCGGTGAACCCGGCCTGCAGCAGGTTCGACAGCACGGTGTGGCCGAGCTTGGTCTCGTCCGCCGAGGCGCCGATCACCGCGACCGAGCCGGGGTGCAGCAGGTTCGCCACGCTGCGCGCCTCGGCGGCCTGCTCCCGGGAGTCGCGCACGGCGATCGACTTCTCGGTCTGGTCGATGTCGAACTCCAGGTGCAGCACGCCCTCGGCGAAGGCCCGCTTGACCTGGTAGCCGGCCTCGCGGAAGACCCTGACCATGGCGTGGTTCTCGACCAGCACCTCGGCCTCGAACCGGGACAGGCCGTTCTCCCGGGCGGCCGCGGCGAGATGCTCCAGCAGGATCGAGCCGAGCCCGCGGGACTGATGGTCGTCGCGCACGACGAACGCGACCTCGGCGGAGGTGACCGGCTTGTCGGTGCCCGCCCCCTCGGACACCGCCGCGCCACCGTCGGTGGTCAGCCCCTCGTAGCGGCCGACCGCGATGATCTCGTCGCCGAGCAGCGCCAGGAACGCGACCCGGGTGCGGTGGTCGACGACGGTGAAGCGCTCCAGGTCACGCGGCGAGATCCGCGGGTAGGGGCCGAAGTAGCGCAGGTAGCGCGTGCGGTCGGACAGCTTGGAGTGGAAGGCGAGCAGCTCGTCCGCGTCGGCGGCGGTGATCGGGCGCAGGTGCACGATCCCGCCGTCGGAGGCGACGACGTCGGCCTCCCACTGCCGGGGGTAGGGGTGGTCCTGCTGCGGATCGTCGTCGGGCATGGGTCCGTCCTGTCCGCCGGTCAGTCCCGCGGGTCGTCGGGGTCGAGGCCGTGCAGCGGGAAGAGCGCACGGCGGGTCTCCAGGATGGCCGAGTCGACCCGCTCCCCGAACGAACCACCCCAGCGTTCGAACGACGGGTCCGCGCCGTCGGACATCGAGACGGGTAGCGGCGCCCGGGTGTGGGTGGCGGCCTTCGCCGTCCAGTCCGCCGGGATCGCGGCCTCCGGATCCAGATCGCGGTCGAGCGCGACGGCCATCAGGTGCGTCCAGGAGCGCGGGACCACCCGGTACAGGGCGTAGCCGCCACCGCCGAGGACCAGCCACTTCCCGCCCGCGGTGGTCTCGGCGAGCTCGCGCAGCGCGTGGTACATGGCGCGGTGCCCGTCGACCGACAGCTCCAGGTTCGCCAGCGGGTCCTCGGCGTGCGTGTCGGCCCCGCACTCGGTGACCAGCACCTGCGGCCGGAACTGCTCGAGCAGCGACGGCACCACGCCGTGGAAGGCGCGCAGCCAGCCGGCGTCCCCGGTCCCCGGCGGGAGCGCGATGTTCACCGCGTAACCCTCGCCGTCGCCGCGGCCCAGCTCGCCGGCCCAGCCGGTACCCGGCCACAGGGTCAGCGGATGCTGGTGCATCGAGATGGTCATGACCCGCGGGTCGTCGTAGAACGCGGCCTGCACGCCGTCGCCGTGGTGCACGTCGACGTCGAGGTAGGCGATCCGCTCGTAGCCCTGTTCCAGCAGCCAGGCGATCGCCACCGAGCAGTCGTTGTACACGCAGAACCCGGCGGCCCGGTCGCGCATCGCGTGGTGCAGCCCGCCCGCCATGTTCACCGCCCGGTCCGCGCGGCCCTCCGCGATCTCCCGGGCCGCCCGCACCGAGCCACCCGCGATCAGGGCGGCCGCCTCGTGCATCCCGAAGAAGATCGGGTTGTCGGCGGTGCCGAGCCCGTGGCCGACGCCGAACGGCGCCTCGGGCGCGGATCGGATCGCCGTCTGGTAGCCGGGGGTGTGCACCAGGGTGAGCTCGGCCTCGGTCGCCGCTTCCGGCTCGATCAGCTCGACGCCGTCGAGCACGCCCAGCCCGTGTGAGAGCTCCATCATCAGCTCGAGCCGCACCGGGTTGAGGGGATGGTCGTCGGACAGCTGGTAGGTGAGGAATTCCGGTGTCCACACGACCGACGTGCGCGCGCTCATGGGAGGGGACCGTATGCCAGATGCAGGTTCACGGTCACTCCCGAGCCGCCCACGGCCGGTCACCGGTGGCGGCGGGGCGCTGCGGATCCGCGCTCCACTCGGACCACGATCCCGGGTAGAGCGCGGCCGGTGCGTCCGGCGTGGTGAGCCCGGACTCCTCCAGCGCCAGCACCAGTGCGCAGGCATTGACACCCGATCCGCAGTAGGCCCCGGCCGGGGTCCCCGGCGCCATTCCGGCGGAGCGGAACCGGTCCGCCAGCACCTCGGGGGTGTGCCAACGCCCGCCCGGCCCGGCGTTCGCCGCCGCCGGGGTGTTGCGGGCCCCCGGGATGTGCCCGGCCCGCGGGTCGACCGGCTCGGTCTCGCCGCGGAAGCGCGCCGTGGCGCGGGCATCGAGCAGGACGCCGTCGCGGGCCGTCGCGGCCGCGCCGTCGGCGTCGAGCACCGGCATCGCGCCACCCCGGACCACCAGGTCACCGGGCGCCGGCGCCGGGGGCTCCGGTGCGGAGTCAGCTGAGGCCCCGGTTCCGGCGACCGGTAGTCCGGCCGCCTCCCACGCGGTGAACCCGCCGTCGAGCACCCGGACCCGGCCGGGTGCGACACCGGCCCAGCGCAGCAGCCACCAGGCGCGCGCGGCGACCGAGCCGTCGATGTCGTCGTAGGCGACGACGAGCTGGTCCGGTGCGTCGTCGCGGATTCCCGCGGCGCGCAGCACGACCTGCAGTGCGGCCGGGTCAGGCAGCGGGTGCCGGCCGCCCGGCCCCGGCGACGACGGGCCCGTCGCCAGCTCGGTGTCGAGGTCCACGAAGACCGCGCCCGGGATCCGGCGGGCTGCGTGGTCGGTCCGCCCGGGCGGGCCGAGCAGCCGCCATCGCACGTCGAGCAGCACGGGTCGGGTGGGCTCGAGCGGGCCGCCCGCACCGCCCGCGGCGGGGGCGAGCAGATCCGCGAGATGCTCGGGCGAGATCATGGAACCGGACACGCGGCCCATCCTGCCCCGGAAGGGCGCACCATGCCCGGGTGCAGGCCTGGGTAGACTGGCCACCGAATGAAGGGGCCCCACGTGAACGACCTCATCGACACCACGGAGATGTATCTCCGCACCATCTACGAACTCGAGGAAGAAGGCGTCGTCCCGCTGCGTGCGCGGATCGCCGAGCGCCTCGGTCAGAGCGGCCCGACCGTCAGCCAGACCGTCGCCCGGATGGAGCGCGACGGGCTGGTCGTCGTGGCCGGGGACCGCCACCTCGAACTGACCGACGACGGCCGCAGCCGGGCCGTCGCCGTCATGCGCAAACACCGCCTCGCGGAACGCCTGCTGATCGACGTGATCGGCCTGGAGTGGGAACTCGTCCACGCCGAGGCGTGCCGCTGGGAGCACGTCATGAGCGAGGATGTCGAGCGCAAGCTGCTCCGGCTGCTCGACAAGCCGACCGTGTCGCCGTACGGCAACCCGATCCCGGGCCTCGAGGAGCTCGAGCGGGGCGACGGCGTGTCCACCTCGTCCTCCGTGCCGCCCGCGCTCGAGGTCGGGCTGCAGCGGCTCGACGAGCTGGCCCGCCGCGGCGGCGGCGGGGTCGAGGTGCGCCGGATCGCCGAGCACGTCCAGAACGACGCGGACCTGATGGCCGAGCTCAAGCAGGCCGGGATCGTGCCGGGACACATCGTCGAGGTCGGTTCCATCCCGCGGTTCGGCGACCCCGTCCCGGTGCTCACCGACGGCGAGAAGGCCACCGTGGCACCCCTGGTGGCGCACGCGGTCCTCGTCAGGGCCCAGTAGGAGCCCCGCGCCCCGGGGGCACGACGACGCACCCGGGAGCGGGGTGAGAGGCTCGCACCGTCGGATCGGCACGGTGGGAGGACCGGAGTGAAGCTGCTCGTCACCGGTGGTGCGGGGTATGTCGGCAGTGTGTGCGCGGCGCACCTGCTCGGGGCCGGGCACGAGGTCGTCGTGCTCGACGATCTGTCCACCGGCCATCGGGACGCCGTCCCCACCGGAGCAACCTTCGTCGAGGGCGAGCTCGGTGCGGCCGCCGGCGATGTCCTGGCCGGAGGCCGGTTCGACGGAGTCCTGCACTTCGCCGCACGATCGCTGGTCGGCGAGTCGGTGGAGAAGCCGGAACGGTACTGGGACGGCAACGTCGTCGCCTCCTTCCGGCTGCTGGAGGCGATCCGCGAGCACGCGGTCCCGCGGCTGGTCTTCTCCTCGACCGCCGCCACCTACGGCGAGCCGGACCAGGTCCCGATCGCGGAGACCGCGGCGACCAGGCCGACCAACCCGTACGGCGCCAGCAAGCTCGCGATCGACCACATGATGACCTCGTACGCGAACGCGCACGGTCTCGCCGCGACCAGCCTGCGGTACTTCAACGTCGCCGGTGCGCACCTCGGCGACGGACACCGGCTCGGCGAGCGGCACGCTGTCGAGACCCACCTGATCCCGCTGGTCCTGCAGGTCGCCGCCGGTACCCGCGAGTCGATCTCGATCTTCGGTGACGACTGGCCGACCCCGGACGGCACCTGTGTGCGCGACTACATCCACGTCGACGACCTGGCCGATGCGCACCTCCTCGCACTGGAGCACGCCACTGCCGGCCGGCACGACATCTACAACCTGGGCAGCGGCCACGGGTTCTCCGTGCTCGAGGTCGTCGAGACCTGCCGCCGGGTGACCGGGCACCCGATCCCGGCCGTCGTGGCACCGCGCCGGGCGGGCGACCCGGCGGTGCTGGTCGCCGCGGGCGACCGGGCGGCCGAGCAGCTGGGCTGGAAGCCATCGCGCACCGAGATCGAGCGGATCGTCTCCGACGCGTGGGAGTTCACCCGCCACCGCTGACCCGGTCACCGGGGGCCGTCCGGCCCGTCGGTGCCGAGCATCGCGGTGAGCAGCCGGCGCAACCCGCCGGGCCCCGCGTACGGCGACACCGCCCCCGGTGTCATCGCGCCGCGCAGCGAGGTGTCCACCACCGCGGCGAGGGTGTGCCCCGGGCAGTCGTCGAGTGCCCGCTGCACCGCGAGTGTGGCCAGCGGCCCGTCGCCGCGCAGCAGCGCGCACACCGCCAGCAACGCCGCCGGCGCTGCCCGCCAGGGGGCGGGCAGCGCCCTGGTCAGCGTCGCCCACAGCTGTTCGGCGTGTGGCGCCTGCGGCCCCAGGCAACGCCGCAGCGCCTCGTCCCGGAATGCCGGGTCGTCGAGGGCGGCGCGGAAGCGTTGTGCGCTCCCGTCGTCGATCGTGAGGCGGCCTTCGGCGGCCTCGACCAGGGCGACCCCCAGGAGGCCGGGCCCGGGGCGGTCCCGCAGCGGCGCCGCCGCGGCCAGGCGCTCCCGGCGTTCCCGGTCGGCGGCGGTGCCTTCGAGCTGGGTGCGGACCGCGGCCCGGTCGGGGAGCACCGCCCGGCCCTGCAGCACCGCGGCGGCCGCGAACGGGGTGGCCGCCGGAGCGGGCACCACCCCCGAGCACCCGCATTCCCGGCCCGGCAACGGGTAGCAGCTCCAGCGGTCGCCCTCCCGGGTGCCGGCCGCCCAGACGACCGCGAGCGGAGCGATCCCCGCCCATCCGAGCGCACGCCGGGCGGCGACCGCCACGTCCCGGCGGGTGCGGCGCGGCGCCCGGCGCGGCGTGGCCGCCGTCGCCGGGGCACCCCGGACGACGACCGCCACCGCGCGGGCCGGGCCGTCACCGGAGAGCACCGACACCGCCTCGGCACATACCCGGCGGACCCGGTGCGGGGGCGGCAGGTCGACCCGCAGGGTGAGCCCCACCCGTCCGCCGCGCTCGGGGCCGCCGATCGCCACCAGGACCAGCGAGTCCTCCGGGTGGAAACCGATCAGCACCGGGATCGCGGCGAGCACATCACCGGTGTCGGCGAGCCGCAGCCGCGGCCCGGCCGGGTCACCGGCCGTCACCCGGGGCCACGGATCGGCGGGGGTGCCGCCGGGTGGCCAGTGCGGGGTGAGGGTCGGCGCCGGTGGCACGGCGCCCGGCGCCGGATCCCGCCGGGAACCCGGTATCGGCGGGGGTGCCGGCTGGGCACCGGTCGGAGCGGCGGGATCGGGCTGTGCGGGGATCGTCATGCGGCGATCCTGCGCCGCAACGCCGGCTCCGCGCCGGGATCGGCGCTGCGGCTGTGGACAACTGGTCCGGGGACCACTTCCGGAGGGAGTGTCGTGGACAACTCGGGCTCCGGCGTCCGCGGAAGGCCCGGATTGTCGGAGGGGTCTGCTACGAGGCGACGTGCGAGCCCGGATCCGGGCCCCGAACCTGCACCGATGTTCTGCTCTGCACCGCTGCGCAGCACACCCCCGGGAGGGTAGGAAAGTGCCATGCAGGTGTATCTGGGCGTCGACATCGGAACCTCCGGCTCGAAAGGTGTCGTCGTCGACGTGGACGGTCGGGTGATCGCCCGTTCCGATCGCGCGCACGACACGTCCCAGCCGCGCCCGGGATGGGTCGAGCACGACGCCGAGGCCATCTGGTGGGGCGACTTCACCGAGATCGTGCGCGAACTGCTCGCCGCCGTACCCGACGCCCGGCCGGCGGGCCTCGGCGTGTCCGGGATCGGCCCCACCCTGCTCCCGGCGGACGCCGACGGGCGCCCGCTGCGCCCGGCGATCCTCTACGGCGTCGACACCCGGGCCGGGGTCGAGATCGACGAGCTGACCGCCGAGCTGGGCGCCGAGGAGATCCTCGCCCGGGCCGGGACCCCGCTGTCGTCCCAGGCGGTGGGTCCCAAGTGGCGCTGGCTGGCCCGCCACGAGCCGGAGGTGCACCGGCGCACCGCACTGTTCCTGATGTGCTCGTCGTACCTGGTGCACCGGCTCACCGGCGAGTACGTGCTCGACCACCACTCGGCCAGCCAGTGCGACCCGATGTACGACCTGGCCGCCGCGGGCTGGGCCCGCGACTGGGCCGAGCTGACCGCCCCCGGGATCGAGCTGCCCCGGCTGCTGTGGCCGACCGAGGTGGCCGGGCACGTCAGCGCCGCTGCTGCCGCCGAGACCGGGCTGCCGCAGGGCCTGCCGGTCACCGCCGGGACGGTCGACGCCTGGGCGGAGGCGACCAGCGCCGGCGTCACCTCGCCCGGTGAGGTCATGGTCATGTACGGGACCACGATGTTCCTGATCGAGGTGATCGACCGGGCGCACCCGCACCCGTCCATGTGGACGACCCGCGGCGTGGTCCCCGGCAGCACCACCCTGGCGGCCGGGATGGCCACCTCCGGCGCGATCACGAACTGGCTGCGGGACCTGACCGGCGAGGGATTCTCCGAGCTGGTCGCCGAGGCCGCGCAGGTGCCGCCGGGCAGCGGCGGTCTGCTGCTGCTCCCCTACTTCGCCGGCGAGCGCACGCCGCTGTTCGATCCGGACGCCCGCGGTGTCCTCGCCGGACTGACCACCGGGCACACCCGCGGCGAGGTCTACCGGGCGGCGCTGGAGGGCATCGCACACGGCGTCCGGCACAACCTGGAGGTGATGCGGCAGGCGGGCGGCGGGACGAAGCGGCTGGTGGCGGTGGGCGGCGGGGTCCAGGGCGGACTGTGGACACGGATCGTCACCGACGTGACCGGAGTGCCCCAGGACGTCCCGGAGCAGACCGTCGGGGCCGCGCTCGGCGACGCATGGCTGGCCGCCGTGGCCACCGGCGCCGAGCCCGAGCTGCGCCGATGGAACCCGGTCGCCCGGACCATCGAGCCGGATCCGGCGGCCCGCGAGATCTACGACCGGTTCCACCCGCACTACCGCTCGCTCTACACCGCGACCCGGGAGACCGCACATTTCCTGGCCGAAGAGCGGCGGCGGGCCTATCGGTCGTGACACTCTGTTCATCCGCGGACTGTTGCCGGGTGAACCGGCGACGATGAGGCTGGTCGGCGTGACCGACCCGGAGGTGCACCCCGTGTACGACTATGACCTGTTGGTGATCGGATCCGGCCCCGGTGGGCAGAAGGCCGCCATCGCTGCCGCGAAACTCGGCAAACGCGTCGCCATCGCCGATCGCGGGCACATGATGGGTGGCGTCTGCGTCAACACCGGGACGATCCCGTCGAAGACGCTGCGCGAGGCGGTGCTGTACCTGTCCGGGTTCAGCCAGCGCGAGATGTACGGCGCGAGCTACCGGGTCAAGGCCGAGATCACGATCGACGACCTGCTGGCCCGGACCAGACACGTGATCGGCCGCGAGGTCGAGATCGTGCGCAACCAACTGTTACGCAACCACGTTGACATCGTGACCGGCACCGCCCGGTTCACCGATCCGCACACGGTGACCGTCGAGGGGCACGGCCGGGGTGACCACACCACGGTCACCGCGGCGCACTTCGTGATCGCCACCGGGACCCGCCCGGCCCGCCCGGACACCGTCGCGTTCGACGGCGAGCGGGTCGTCGACTCCGACCAGATCCTGGAGCTCGGCCGGGTGCCCGGGTCGCTGGTCGTCGTCGGCGCGGGGGTCATCGGCATCGAGTACGCCTCGATGTTCGCCGCACTCGGCACCCGGGTCACCGTGGTCGAGAAGCGGAACGCGATGCTCGATTTCTGCGATCCGGAGGTCATCGAATCGCTGAAGTTCCATCTGCGTGACCAAGCCGTCACGTTCCGGTTCGGTGAGGAGGTGTCCTCGGTGTCCGTCAACGGGCGGGGCACGGTCACCAGCCTGGCCAGTGGCAAGAAGATCCCGGCCGACATGGTGATGTACTCGGCGGGCCGGCAGGGCCTGACCGACGAGCTGGACCTGGAGAACGCGGGCCTGACCGCCGACCGCCGTGGCCGGATCGAGGTCGACAAGCAGTTCCGGTCCTCGGTGGAGCACATCGCCGCCGTCGGCGACGTGATCGGGTTCCCGGCGCTCGCCTCGACCAGCATGGACCAGGGCAGGCTGGCCGCGTACCACCTGTTCGACGAGCCGGTCCGCCAGCTGCACGAGCTGCAGCCGATCGGCATCTACACGATCCCGGAGATCTCGTTCTGCGGACACACCGAGGCCGAGCTGACCTCCGCCGCGATCCCGTACGAGACCGGGCTCGCCCGCTACCGGGAGCTGGCGCGTGGCGCGATCGTCGGCGACTCCTACGGGATGCTCAAGCTGCTGGTGTCCTCCGAGGACCGGAGGCTGCTCGGCGTGCACGTCTTCGGGACGAACGCCACCGACCTGGTGCACATCGGACAGGCCGTCATGGGCTGCGGCGGGACGGTCGACTACCTGGTCGACACCGTCTTCAACTATCCGACGCTGTCCGAGGCGTACAAGGTGGCGGCCCTGGACGCGACGAACAAGATCCGCGCACTGGAGAGCGTGCAGAACTCCTGATCAGCTGTAGGAGAAGCCCCGGGCGTCCAGCCACGGCTTCGGGTTGATCTTCGTGCCGCTCGGGTCGACGACCTCGATGTGCACGTGCGGCCCGGTCGACTGGCCCCGGTTGCCGACCTCGGCGATCTGCTGCCCGGCGGTGACCCGCTCGCCCACCGACACCAGCGAGCGGTTGATGTGGCCATAGACGGTGATGGTGCCGTCGTCGTGCTGCACGCGCACCCACATGCCGAAGCCGCTCGCCGCGCCGGAGCTGATCACCGTGCCGGCGATCGGGACGTTGATCGGGGTGCCGATCGGAGCGGCGATGTCCAGGCCCATGTGCTGGGAGCCCCAGCGCGAGCCGAACCCGGAGGTGACCCGACCGGACACGATCGACACGGCGCCGCCGGCGACCGGCGACTGCTCCAGCGACCCGGTGGCGCCGGCCGCCCGTGCGGCCTCGGCGGCGCGGGCCTGCTCGGCCGCGGCCTCCTGCACCTTCGCGATCGAGGCGACGGCACCATCGACGGCGTCGGCGGCACTGGAGTGCACGCCGGCGCCGGCGATGACGGTCTGCGCGGCGGCCGACGCGCCGCCGGCGGCCGGGGTGGCCAGCGCGGCGATCGTGCCGGGATCCGCGATCGGAGTGGATGCGGGCACGGCCGCGGGCACCGCCTCGGGCAGCGCGGCGGAGGCCGCGCCGCTGCCACCGGTGAAGGCGGCGGACGCGCCGTCCAGCCAGCCGGTGACCGGGGCGGGCAGTCCGCCACCGCCGACGGAGGCGTGCGCGGCACCGGCGATGCCGCCGACCGCGACGACCGCCGCCGCGATCCGAGTGCTGACCGAGTACCGGGAGCGGTCCTCGGCGCGCCGGGAGCGCCGCACGTGCGGGCCGGACGGGAACGCGCCGGCCAGGCCTCCGACCCCTGCCACCGCGAACTGCGGTGACAGGAGCCCGAGGCTCGTGGGCCGACCCTGGGGGGAGCGATGCCGTGCCACGTCTTCCTTCCGGATCGCGGAACGGTGGACAACCCGTGGGGAGCGGGGCAGCCCGTCGGGGGGTCGGGCTGCGTCCGGTTCGTGACCGTTCCGTGATCTGTAACCGACGCTAGCCCGACGCGATGCGACGGCAAACCCGATGGAGTGCCGGCGAGACCACTGGGAGCCGTCGGGCGGTGAGCGGACGCTGGGTGACGAGAGCGGTCGCCACCCGCCGTTCACCGCAGGGACAACTGGTCGATGCGCCGACGAATCGGCCGCTGAACTGGGACGACGTCATCGCGTCGGCGACGGGCGAGTGGTACGTCCGTTTGCCGGGCTGTGTCGCCGATCACCCAGCGTGTTCGCGACGGCAACGCCGCGAGCTGGGGCGACGCCGCGGGCGCCGCCGGCCGGCAGATCCGGCACACCCGTTCGGCCCACCGGCTCCGCACCGCCCGTACCGCGCCTCACCCGGAACCGCGATTGCCCGGCCCGCCCGGGCCGGGTTGGCTGGAGGGCGTGCGCCGACTCCTGGTCCCCGTGCTGGCCGTGCTGTTGCTCGTCGGCCTCGCCCCGTCGGCGCTCGCCGCTCCGAGCGGATCGACGCAGACCGCGACCCGCTACGTCGCCCTCGGCGACTCCTACGCGGCCGGCGTCGGCGCCGCGGCCGATCCGGCGAGCGGCGAATGCCTGCGCGGCCCCGACGCCTACCCGGCGCTCTGGGCCGAGCAGCACGCGCCCGCGTCGTTCACCTCCGTCGCCTGCAGCGGTGCGACCAGCGGCGAGGTCATCGCCCGCCAGGTCAGGACGGTCGCCGCCGACACCACCCTGGTGACGATCACCGTCGGCGGCAACGACACCGGCTTCGGGCCGGTGCTCGCCACCTGCAGCACCGCCCCGGACGACGAGACCTGCTTCCGCGCGATCCGCGGCGGTGAGCGGATCGCCGAGCTGTTCGCCCCGGGCGGGCTGATCTCGGTGATCGTCGGGGTCCGGCTGCAGGCACCGGACGCACGGATCGTCGTCCTCGGTTACCCGCGGCTGTTCGAGCCCGGTGCGAGCTGCGACGTCGCCGGCGTCCCGAACGCGGCCCGCCGCGAGGCGCTGAACCGGGCCGCCGACACGCTGAACGACGCGCTCGCCGACGCGGCACAACGCTTCCGCGGGCAGTTCGTCGACGTCCGGGACGCGTTCGGCGGGCACGGGCTCTGCGGCGCCGATCCGTGGATCAACCCGCCGGGGGCCGGCAGCCCGGCCGCCTACCACCCGACGTCCGCCGGCTACCGGAACGGCTACCTCCCCGTCCTGGACGCGGCCGCCGCCCGCCCGTGAGCCACGATCGGTTCGACCCGGCGTCGTCCCTCCGTCATCCGGCGTGCACCGGCCGGACCGGCCCGCCGTGCAGGGTCGGGGACATGCGCCGCCTTCTCGGCTTCCTGCTCGTCCCGGCCGCACTGCTGGCCCTCGCCCCCATCGCGTCCGCCGCCCCGGGTGCCGACGGCACCGGCGTGGAGGTGATCGCACACCGGGGCGCCTCCGCCGACGCCCCGGAGAACACCCTCGCCGCCGTCGACGAGGCACTCACCCAGGGCGCCGACTCGATCGAGATCGACCTGCAGCGGACCGCCGACGGCCACCTCGTCCTGCTGCACGACAGCACGCTCGCCCGCACCACCGACGTCGCGACCGTCTTCCCGGACCGGGCCGGCGAACCGGTCGGCGGGTTCACGCTCGCCGAGCTGAAGCGGCTCGACGCGGGCTCGTGGTTCGGCCCGGCCTTCGCCGGGGAGCGCATCCCGACCCTCGCCGAGCTCCTCGCACGCATCGGGGACCGGGCCGGGCTGCTGATCGAACTGAAGGACCCGGCGTCGTACCCGGGGATCGAGCAGCAGGTCGCCGACGGGATCGGGGCGCCGCGCGCCGATCTCGTCGTGCAGTCCTTCGATCACGACGCGATGCGCCGGTTCGCCGCCGTCGCGCCGGACGTCCCGGCCGGATGGCTGTTCGGCACCCGGCCGACCGAGGCAGAGCTCGACGCCGCCGCGGCCGTCGCCGACCAGATCAACCCGAGCTTCCGGGTCACCGACGCCGAGCTGGTCACGGCGGTGCGGGCCCGCGGGATGGAGACCGGGGTCTACACCGTCAACTCCGAGGCCGACATGCGCCGGATGATCGACGCGGGGGTGCACCGGATCATCACCGACGTACCGGCCGCGCTGCGGGCGGTGCTCGGCTGAGGCCGGTGGGACGAGCGGCACACCGCTCATCGGCAGGTCCACGACACCCACCTCACAGACCCGGACCTAGACTCTCCGGAACCCGATCGGTGGTGGTGAGTGGAGGAACCCGATGACGCCTGTCCGGCGGTGTGCGCTGCTCGTTCCGGCAGCGCTGTTGCTGCTCGCCGGCTGCGGCGGTTCGCTCGCGACCCAGCCCGGCACGTCGCGCCCGGCGACGACCACCGCGGCACAGGCGAGCACGCCGTTCTGTGACGCCGTGCAGGCCAGCCGCGAGGCCACCCAGCCGGTCGGCGGGATCGGCCTCGGCCGCGCGGTGGAGGACGTCGAGTCGGTCGCCTCGAACGTGCGACGCGCCAACCAGCAGGTCACCGGACTGGCGCCGCAGGAGA
Organism: Pseudonocardia autotrophica; assembly: GCF_003945385.1. Lineage (NCBI taxonomy): Bacteria > Bacillati > Actinomycetota > Actinomycetes > Pseudonocardiales > Pseudonocardiaceae > Pseudonocardia > Pseudonocardia autotrophica. The sequence continues at coordinate 2,454,802 of NZ_AP018920.1, read as the reverse complement.
TCCGGACCGACTTCGACCGGGTGAACCAGATCGTGGAGCGTCAGCTCCAGCTGCTCGAGGCGAACGGCGGCGACACGGTCGCCGTCGCCCGGAACCCGGAGATCGCCGAGGCCCGCAGCGACCCCGAGTACCAGGCCTCCAGCCAGCGGATCAACGACTACGTCCGGTCGAACTGCGAGATCTGACCGCCGTCGACAACGATCGCCGGCTCACTGCGCCAGCCGAGGTAACGGTCGGCCTCGACGAGCAGTGCACCGCCCAGCCACATCGCCACGATCGCGTCGTCGCCGAGGCCGAACACGCTGAGGAAGGCCTCCGGCACCAGGTCCACCGGTGAGACCAGGTAGGCCAGCGCGAGCAGGAACAGCGCCAACCGGCCCTTCCCCAGGTGCGGGTAACTGCCGCGCCACGCGTCACCCAGCATGGCGGGCAGTGCCCGGAACCGCTGGGCGGGCCCGGGCTCGCCGGGTGCGCCACGCCGGGTGAGGGCACGGAAGAGCGTCGCGAAGGCGGCCGTACGGCCGGCACGACGACCCGCGGTCGAAGCAGAAGCTGCGCTCATGTCCGGTGCAACGCTCGGACCGCCCCCGTCGTTCCCGGCGACACGCCGGTCCGGTGCCGCCGGGGCCGTTCTCTCGGTGCTGCTCTCTCAGTGCGATGCGATGTAGATGTCGCGCAGCACCCCGGTCTCGGTGCTCATCTCCGCCAGCCGCTGCTTCACCACGTCACCGATGCTGACCATGCCGCACAGCTTCCCGTTCTGCACCACCGGGAGGTGCCGGTGCCGCCAGCGGTTCATCAGGACCATGACCTCGGCGATCGAGTCATCCGGCGAGCAGGTGACCACCGCCCGGGTCATCACGTCGGCGACGGTGAGCCGGGTCAGCCCGGCCCCCTCGGTCGCGAACCGCCGGACGATGTCGCGTTCGGAGATGATGCCGGCGACCCGCTCGCGGAATCCGTCGTCGGAGACCACGAGGGCTCCGATCGCGGGCGGCCCGGACAGCCGTGTGGCCGCCTCGCCGATCGTGTTCCAGGACAGCACCGTGTGCACGCTGTCGCCCTTGATCCGCAAGATGTCGGACACCTTCATCTGTACCTCCATCGCCACCGCCGCGAGCATCGAGTGTCCACCCGGCGGGCAACGTTGCACAAGCCAACGGTCGGGCCGTCTCGACTCGTAGGCGGCCTGTTCCGGCCGGTCTCAGCGCTGCCGGGGCCTGCGCGTCCGCCGGAGCACCAGAACCGCACCGATCCCCGCGGCCAGCGCCCCACCGGCGAACGGGACCGCCGCCCGCGCCATCTCGCCGGCCCGCACGACGAGTGCCTCCCGGCGGTAGGCGATGCCCGCCGCCAGCCGGTCCAGGCTCGCCCGCAGCTCGGTGGCCGCCGCGACGACCCGGTCGTCGCGGCCGTCGGAGTGCGCGGAGAGCCGGTCGCGCAGCACCGCCGGGGAGACCTCGCTGAGGTCGAGCTCCTCCGCCGAGTCCGTCACCTCTCCGATCTCGCCGGCACCGCTGTCCCCGGTGGACTTCCGCTGGTCGTGACGCCCCACGACGGTCCCTCCCCTCGTCCGGCCCGGCCGATCCGGACCCCGCCCGATCAGTCAACGGCATCGCGCCCGGCCCGGCCAGCGACGGACCGGCCCACAGGAAACTCTCAGACACATCTCGTTGCAACGGTAATAGATCGCGATATATCGTGATGGCACACGAGCCGATCGAGAGGCAGGCTCACGACGAGAGGACACCAGCCATGACCACCCGAGACATGCACGATCACCGGTGGCCGTTCGGCCGCTCCGGACCGTTCCAGCGACCCGGCCCCCGAGGCCGCGAGGAGGCCCCCGTGAACGACGAGTACACCGACCCCGACGACGGGGGCGACCCGCGCCGCCGCCGTCCGCACCGCGGCGGGCCGCACGGGCGGGGCCGCGGCTTCGGACCGGGCGGCGCGTTCGGCCCGGGCGGCTTCGGCCCCGGGGGCCCGTTCGGCGGGCCCGGCGGCCCGTTCGGGCCGGGCGGGCCGGGCCGAGGTTTCGGCAGGCGCGGCAGGCGGACCGCCCGCGGCGACGTCCGGACGGCGGTGCTCGCGGTCGTCGCCGACGGCCCGCGGCACGGCTACGAGATCATCCAGGAGATCACCGCCCGGACCGGCGGGCAGTGGAAGCCGAGCCCCGGCTCGGTCTATCCGATGCTCTCCCAGCTGGAGGACGAGGGACTCGTCCGGTCCGAGCAGACCGAGGGCCGCCGCGTCGTCCACCTCACCGAGGAGGGCACCCGGCACGTCGAGGAGCACCGCGCGGCGCTGGACGCGGTGTGGGCCCCGTTCGCCGATGACGGCGAGGCCGCGTCCGACGACCCGGCCACCGGTCTGGGCGAGGAGCTGGCCCGGCTGCACGCGGCAGCCCGGCAGGTGGCCGACGCCGGCACGCCCGAGCAGATCACCTCGGCCACCGAGGCGCTGACCGAGGCGCGCAAGGCGCTCTACCGGCTGCTGGCCGAGTAGCCCGCGCCGGCGGGACGCTCACGAGCCGGGGCGGCCCCGCCGGCGCAGCACCTCACGCAGCGGCGGCACGACGGTGCCCTCCTCAGCCAGCACCCGGCGGGCCTTGCGGCGCGCGACGAGCACCCCGGCCGTGGTGATCGCCCAGATCGGGAACTGCACCAGCCAGGCGATCCGGAACGCCTCCGGGGTGTAGCCGCCCGCGATCCCGAGCACGGCGCCGACCAGCAGCGTCGTCAGCAGCGACGCGGTGAACCCGCCGACGTTGACGATCCCGACGGCCGTTCCGCGCCGGTGCTCGGGATTGAAGGTGCGGGCGTAGTCGAACCCGACCGCCGAGCACGGCCCGTTCGCGGCGAGCACCACCACCAGCAGCACCAGCAGCCACAGCGGTGCCGGCGGCGGCACCAGCAGCACCACCGCCCACACCAGCGCGGTCGCCCCGATCACCGTGAGCACCAGCCAGGATCGGCGCAGCGGGTGCCGCGCGGTGAACTCGCCGAACACCGGCCCGGCCACCGCGCCCGCGGCGACCAGCACGGTCAGCATCACCGAGGCACCCGCCGGGCTCATCCCCTGCCCGGCGACCAGGTACGGCACGCCCCACAGCAGCGCGAACACCAGGCCGGAGAACTGGGTCCCGGCGTGCGACCACAGCCCGAGCCGGGTGCCCGGATGCCGCCAGGCCCCGACGAGACCGTCCAGCACCTCGCGGGGGCTCGCCGCCGGGGCCGGAGCCGGGCTGCCCGGCGGGCGGTTCGCGAACACCGCCAGCACCGCGATCGTGGCGACCAGCCCGGCCGCGGCAGCGGCGAGGAACGCGGTCGTCCAGCCGTAGCCGTGCAGCAGGGTCGCCAGCGGGATCGCCGACAGCACCTGCCCGAACTGGCCGAGCAGCGCCGTCACCTGGGTCATCAGCGGCACCCGGCGGGCCGGGAACCAGGCCGACACGACCGAGAGCACCGAGATGAAGGTCAGCGCGTCGCCGACCCCGACCAGTACCCGGGCCGCGATCGCCAGCGGCAGTGCGGTCGCCAGCGCGACCATGACCTGCGCCGCGGTCATCGTCAGCCCGCCCGCCAGCACCATCGCCCGCGCGCCGAACCGGTCGAGCAGCAGGCCGACCGGGACCTGTAGTGCGGCGTAGACGAGCAGCTGCAGTACGAGGAACCCGGCGAGGACGGTCGGGGAGGCGTCGAACCGCTCCGCGGCATCCAGCCCGGCGACGCCGAACGAGCTGCGTTGCAGTACCGCCACCGTGTAGGCGAGAAGACCGGCGGACCAGACCAGGTAGGCGCCGCGCGGCGCCGAAGACGTTGCCATGACGAACGTCCATCCTGGTGCATTCCGGCCCGGAGCACCCGCTCGGCCGACCAGTGTCACACCCGGTCCGGGCCGCCGCCCCGCACCACCACCCGACGTCCGGCTAGGGTCGGACGGGCGGCGGGCCTCGGCCGCCGCGGACGCCACCACACGGAGGACCTCGGTGCTCGATCCCGCTCAGCTCTACCAGGTCGATCCGGCCGCACCGCACCTCGACGAGCCCGTGCTGATCGTCGTACTGGACGGGTTCGTCGACGCGGGCAACGCCGGAGCGCTCGCCGTCGGCGCGATGACCGACGAGCGGGAGGTCAGCCGGGTCGCGACCTTCGACATCGACCAGCTCGTCGACTACCGGTCGCGACGGCCCCCGCTGCGCTTCGAGAACGACCGCTGGGCCGACTACGACCCGCCCACCCTCGAGGTCGTCGCGCTGCCCGACACCGGCGACACGCAGTACCTGCTGCTCGCCGGGCCGGAGCCGGACACCCAGTGGGAGCGATTCGTCGCCGCGGTGGGGCTGCTGGTCGAGCAGCTCGGTGTGCGCCTGGTGATCACCCTGCAGGGCATCCCGATGGCGGCCCCGCACACCCGTCCGATCGGCGTCACGGCGCACGCGACGCGGCCCGAGCTCGTCGAGGGGCACCAGCCCTGGTTCGCGACCGCGGACGTGCCGGGCAGCGCGGCCGCGCTGCTGGAGTTCCGGCTCGGCCAGGCCGGGCAGGATGCGATGGGATTCGCCGTGCACGTCCCGCACTACCTGTCGCGCTCGGCCTACCCGCAGGCGGCGCGGGTGCTGCTCGACCACGCGGGCCTCTCGGCGGGTCTCTATCTGCCGACCGAGACGCTGACCCGTGCCGCGGAACAGGCCGACACCGAGATCGCCGAGCAGATGGCCGAGTCCGACGAGGTCGTCCAGGTCGTGAAGGCGCTGGAGGAGCAGTACGACCAGGTCGTCGCCGCCCGCGAGGCCGGTGACCTGACCGACGGGCTGGCGGGCGGGCAGCTGCCCAGCGGCGACGAGCTGGCGGCGGAGTTCGAGCGGTTCCTGGCCGAGGGCGGCGACGAGAAGCCGGGCGGGAAGTCCGGCGGCGACGAGCCGCCGCACGAACCTCCCGCCTGATCCCTACAGCAGGTCCAGCGCCGCTCCCACCACGGCGTCCGCGTCGAGCCCGTGATGGGCGTAGACCGACGCGAGATCGCCGGACTGGCCGAACCGGGTCACCCCCAGGTGGGTGGCGGGGACCCGGTTGATCCCGGCCAGGAACGCGAGCGTGTGCGGGTGGCCGTCGAGCAGCGTGACCAGCGGGGCGGCCCGGCGTGCGGGGAACACCGAGTCCAGCACCCACGGCTCCGCCTGCGGCCGGGCCGGCCGGCCGGCCCTGGCCTGGACCGCGTCGAAGAGCAGTCCGGGTGCGGTCACGCACACGACGTCGGCCTCGTGCCCGAGCTCGGCGAGCCGGTCGGCGGCGGCGAGCGCCTCGGTGAGCAGCGGCCCCATCGCGGCGATCGTCACCGACGGCGGGCCGTCCGCCCGGCGCAGCGGGTACGCCCCGGCGACGACCTGCCTGCGGCGCCGCTCGCGGGCGGCCGGATCGGCGGGGACCGCGGCCAGCGACTGGTCCACCGGCCGGGTCGACAGGCGCAGATAGGCCGACGTGCCGTCCGGGCGCCCGAGCCTGGCCAGCGACGCCAGCAGGGTCCACTCGACATCGATGGCGAACGCGGGCTCGTAGGTCACGCAGCCCGGCTGCTCCAGTCCGACCGACGGAGTGGTGATCGACTGGTGGGCGCCGCCCTCCGGTGCCAGCGACACCCCGGACGGCGTCCCGACCAGGATCGACTGCCCGCCCGCGTAGATCCCGAACGACCACGGTTCCAGTGCCCGCTCGACGAACGGGTCGTAGAGCACCCCGATCGGCAGCACCGGGCTGCCCCAGCGCGACCAGGTGGCCCCCAGCTCACCGAGCGCACCGACCAGGTTCCCCTCGGCGATGCCCAGCTCCAGGTGCTGGCCGGTGGGCCGCTCACGCCAGTGCAGGATCGTCTCCGGGTCGTCGTCGAACCAGTCCCGGCGCTCGGCCGTCGACCACACCCCGACCTTGTTCACCCAGCCGCCGAGGTTCGTCGAGGACGACACGTCGGGGCACAGGGTGACCACCCGCCCGGCCGCGTCGGGGGCCTCCCGGGTCAGATCGAGCAGGGCCCGGCCGAGTGCGGCCTGGGTGGTGGCCCGCCCGGTCGGCGTACGGCCGATGTCGGTCGGCACGGCGGGTGCCGGCTCCGGGACCGGTGCCGCCCGGCGCAGCCGACCGGCGGTCTCGGCGCACAGCCGCCCTGGCGGGCTCGCGGGATCGAACCGGCGCCACGGGTCGTCGACATCGGCGCCGACCGTGCCGGCCAGCTCGCTCATCTGCTCGGCGGACAGCAGCGAGCCGTGGTTCTGCGGGTGGCCCGCGGTGGCCAGGCCGTGGCCCTTGACGGTGTAGGCGAGGATCACGGTGGGACGGCTGTCGTCGATCGCCTCGAACGCCTCGCCCAGCGCGGCGGGATCGTGCCCGCCCAGGTTCCGGACGGCGGCGAGCAGCGTCGCGTCGTCCAGCCCGTCGACGAGCTGTGCGACGCCGGGGGCACCGTCGGGCAGCCGCTTGCGGACCTCGGCCGCGTCGCAGCGCAGCAGCCGCTGGTACTCGGGGTTCGGCATGCCGTCGATGCGCTCGCGCAGCGCCTCCCCGCCCGGCCGGGCGAACAGCTCGTGCAGCAGCCGTCCGTACTTCACGGTGAGGACCTGCCAGCCCGCAGCGGCGAACATGCCCTCGATCCGCGGTGCGCCGATGTTGGGCACGACCCGGTCCAGTGACTGCCGGTTGAGGTCGACCACCCAGACGACCTCGCCGAGCTCGCCGACCATCGGGTCCAGGATCGCCTCCCAGACCGCGCCCTCGTCCAGCTCGGCGTCGCCGACCAGGGAGTACTGCCGCCCCTCCCCCGCGCCGCCGAAGTGCGAGTCGACGTAGCGGCGCGCCACGGCGCCCCAGATCGGGGCGGTCGCACCGATGCCGACCGAGCCGGTGGAGTAGTCGACCGGATCCGGGTCCTTCGACCGGGACGGGTAGGACTGCAGCCCACCGAAGGCGCGCAGCGTCGGCAGGTAGGACTCGTCGAGCTCGCCGAGCAGGTAGTTGATGGCGTGCAGCACCGGTGACGCGTGCGGCTTGACCGAGACCCGGTCACCGGCCCGGAGGTGCTCGAACCAGAGCGTCGTCATGATCGTGACCAGCGAGGCCGACGACGCCTGGTGCCCACCCACCTTGAGCCCGCTCGGGTCGCCGCGCCGGTTCGCCGCGTCGATGATCGCGGTGGACAACCACAGCACCCGCCGCTCGATCTCGCCGATCGCCGCGTCGTCGCGTCCGGTGCTTGCCGTCATCGCCGTTCCCTACTCTCGCCGCCCACGCAGGTTGCCGGGGAAGCTCACCAGGATGGGGACGACTGCACAACCGTCCGGGTCGATCACGTGCAGATTGCTCAACATACGGTGGCGTCGATGCGGTTCGGGACCGCAGAGTGCCCACCCGACCGGACGCTCACCGGTAGCCGGCGACGACGGTGCACGGCTCCACCCACCGCCGCACCGCGGGCCCACCGTCGCGCAGACTGCACGCCACGGGATGGGAAGGAGTCGCAGAATGCACACCGACGACAGGGACGGCGCCGTGGACGGCAGGGACGACACCGGCCCGGCCGCCGCGGTACGCGCGGCACCCACCGATCTCGACGGTCACGACGCACGGCTGCTCCTCGCGCTGGCCCGGGAGCCGCGGGCCACCGTGCTGGCGCTCGCCGAGCAGGTGGGGCTGTCCCGCAACACCGTGCAGGCCCGGCTGGCGCGACTCGACCGGCTCGGCGCGCTGGACACCTTCGAGCGCCGGGTCGATCCCGCGGTGCTGGGCTACCCGCTGACCGCCTTCGTCACGGTGCGGGTGGTGCAGCGAGAGCTGGCCGCGGTCGCCGACGCGCTGGACCGGGTGCCCGAGGTGCTGGAGGTCCACGGCATCTCGGGGGCCGAGGACCTCCTCGTGCACCTGGTCGCCCGCGACGCCGACGACCTGTACCGGATCGCCGGGCACCTGCTCGCCATCGAGGGTGTCGAGCGGACCTCCACGTCGCTGGTGATGCGCTCGCTGGTCGGGTTCCGCACCGCCCCTCTGCTGCACCGGCTGAGCCGGGGCGACCGGTGAACCGGCACCGCCCTCCACGCACCTGACGGTCCGGCGTGTGGCGGGCCGAGCATGCCGGGCCGCCCCGGCTACGGTCGTCGGGTGCTCCCCTCGACCCAGCGCACCCTGCTCGCCCGCGTCGCCCGCGCCCAGCGCGACGGCCGTGTCCCCTCGCTCGTCGCCGGTGTCGTCCGCGACGGTGCGCTGGCCTGGCACGCCGGCCGCGGGACCTTCCCGGACGGTGCGGCGCACGACGACGTCCAGTACCGGATCGGGTCGATCACCAAGACGGTCTGCGCGATCACCGTGCTGCGGCTGCGCGACGCGGGCGTCCTCGATCTCGACGACCGGCTGGAGCAGCACCTGCCCGGTACCCCGCTCGGTGACCGGACGCTCGGCCAGCTGCTCTCGCACCTGGCCGGGGCCGGCTCGGAGAGTCCCGGGCAGTGGTGGGAGCGGGCACCCGGCGGCTCGCTCGACGAGCTCGGCCTCGGCGAGGCCGACCGGGTGCTGCCCGCGGCCCGCCGCTTCCACTACTCCAACCTCGGGTTCGGTCTGCTCGGGGAGGTCGTCGCGCATACCCGCGGTACCGCCTGGGCCGAGGTCGCGCGCGAGGAGGTACTGCTCCCACTCGGGATGACCCGCACCTCACCCCGTCCGCAGGACCCGGCGGCGCAGGGCCGCGCGGTACACCCGTGGGCCGAGCTCACACTGCCCGAGCCGGAGCACGACGCCGGAGCGATGGCCCCGGCCGGGCAGCTCTGGTGCACCGCCCGTGATCTGGCCCGGCTCGGCGCATTCCTGCTCGGCGACACCGGCGATGTGCTGGCCCCCGCCACCGTCGAGGAGATGACGCTGCCCGCGGGCATCGACGCGTCGTCGCCGATCTGGGCGGGCTACGGGCTCGGCGTACAGGTGCTGCGCGTCGAGGGCGGGGCGACGCTGGTCGGTCACGGCGGGTCGATGCCCGGCTTCCTCGCCGGCCTGTGGGTCGACCGCGAGGAGGGCACCGGGGCTCTGGCGATGGGCAACACGACTTCGGGGATGGACTCGGGTCTGGCAGCCGGGCTGCTCGCCGACGTGAAGGCCGCCGAGCCGCGGATCGTGGACGCCTGGGCGCCGGAGCCGTCGCCGGTGGATCCGGCCCTGCTCGGCCCGTGGTTCTGGGGCCCGTCGCCGTACGCGCTGCGGGCGGTCCCCGGCGGGATTCTGCACCTGGGCGGGCTGGGCCGCCCAGGACGATCGTCGCGGTTCCGGCCGGGCCCGGACGGCACCTGGATCGGGCTGGACGGCTACTTCGCCGGTGAAACGCTGCGGATCTCCGACGACCACCTGTGGCTGGCCACCTTCGTCTTCACCCGGACCCCCTACGATCCGGCGGCTCCGGTGCCGGGCGGCGTGGACCGTTCCGGATGGCGATAAAGATGAACAAATCGGACAAAATTTGAGCGATATCGAATTGAAACAGTCGGCCGTAACGCGCTGACCTGCACCGACCATTTCCGACGGGTTGCCCCGTCACCACAACATCGTCCGATTTTCCTACACTCCCCCGGCAAGCATGTGCACGATCGAGCGTGCTCGACCAGGGAGGGGGAAACGCCCGAACGGGCGTGACCTGGAATGACACAGGTGGAACCGCGCGCGGATTCCGGCTCTGCCGGATCCGATGAGGGTCGGTCGCGCACCGACTGGACGATCTTCGGGGTGGGCGCGGCACTCGCGCTGCTGTTCGTGGTCTGGGGGATAGCCGCCCCCGACAGCCTCGGCTCGACCGCCGAGACGATGCTCGAGGGCCTGATGCGCGGCGGCGGATGGGGGTTCGTCCTCGCCGCGACAGCGTTCGTGGCGTTCGCACTGTTCCTGGCGTTCAGCCGGTTCGGCCGGATCAAACTCGGCACCGACGACGAACAACCCGAGTTCCGCACCGTGTCCTGGATCGCGATGATGTTCTCCGCCGGGATGGGCATCGGACTGATGTTCTTCGGCGTCACCGAACCCCTGTCGTTCTTCACCACCTCCACCCCACCCGGCGCCGCCGAACCCGGCACCACCGAAGCCATGCAGGTCGCCATGGCCACATCGCTGTTCCACTGGACCCTGCACCCCTGGGCCATCTACGCCGTGGTCGGACTGGCCATCGCCTACTCGACCTTCCGCAAGGGCCGCCGCCAACTGATCAGCCAGGCCTTCATCCCCCTGATCGGACACCGCGCCGCCGAAGGCCCCATCGGCAAGGCCATCGACATCCTCGCGATCTTCGCGACCCTGTTCGGATCCGCCGCCTCACTGGGCCTGGGCGCCTACCAGATCGGCGGCGGCATGCAGACCGTCGGCTGGTCCGATGGCCCCGTCGGACCCGGCACCCTGGCCGCGATCATCGTCGTACTCACCGCCGCCTTCGTGCTCTCCGCGGTCTCCGGCGTCGCCCGCGGCATCCAATGGCTGTCCAACACCAACATGGTCCTGGCCGGCGTACTGGCCCTGTTCGTGTTCGTCGCCGGCCCCACCGTGATCATCCTCGACCTCATCCCCACCTCGATCGGCGCCTACTTCGCCCAGTTCTTCGACATGGTCGGCCGCACCGAAGCCGTCGGCGGCGAACCCATGCTCGCCTGGCTCTCCGACTGGACGATCTTCTACTGGGCCTGGTGGATCTCCTGGACCCCGTTCGTCGGCATGTTCCTCGCCCGCATCTCCCGCGGCCGCACCATCCGCGAATTCGTCGGCGGCGTCATCCTCGCCCCCTCACTGGTCTCCCTGGTCTGGTTCTGCATCTTCGGCGGCACCGCCATCACCCAGTCCCAGCAAGGCACCCAGTTCTCCGACGACTCCAACGTCCAGCTCTTCCAGATGCTCGACGCCTACCCCCTGGCCACCGCCAGCGGCATCCTGGTCATGATCCTGGTCGGCATCTTCTTCGTCTCCGGCGCCGACGCCGCCTCCATCGTGATGGGAACCCTGTCCCAACGCGGCACCATCGAACCCAGCCGCTGGATCGTCATCTTCTGGGGCGCAGTCATGGGCGCCGTCGCCGTACTCATGCTGCTCACCGGCGGCGAGAACGCACTCGACGGCATCCAGAACCTCACCATCCTGGTCGCCGCCCCCTTCGTCATCATCATGGTCCTGCTCTGCTTCGCACTGTTCCGCGACCTCCGCCGCGATCCGGTCGTGCTGCGTGAGCTCAAGGGCGCCGAGGTGATCGAACAGGCCGTGGACTGGGCGACCGACCGGCACGGCGACGACTTCTTCGTCAAGGTCGGCGCCTTCCCCAAGGACGGCTCCGACGACGAGGACTTGCCGAACGGTTACGCCAACGGCCCGGGCACCGGCCCTGGCTACACGATGACCGAGCCCGGGGAGGGCCCGGTCACCGATGGCGACTCCGACCGCAAGGACAGCCCGGTCGGCGGCGACTGAGCGACCCTGCGGCACCACTCGCCGCACATCCGGAGCACGCGGCGGCGGCCGGACACCCACCGGGGTGTCCGGCCGCCGTCGTTCGTGGGAGGGTCTGAAGACGGTCGCGCAGGGGGAGCGGCCGGGGTCGAGGGGGCGACACCAGCGGTCACCGACCGTCCACCGACGGTGAGCGGTCCGGCGTGACCGATACCGCGCGCACTCGTTGCACCATCTACGACCCGACGCGCGGGCCCCCGCGCGCGCCGGAGATCATCAGTCGTGCGCGCAGCCGCACCCGGAGTGGATCATTGAGCCACCCCGGAGCCGAACGGACGGAGGGACCTGACACAGTGGGCCGGATGCGTCTCGTGTTCACCCCCGGGGACGACCAGGGGTACGCCGAGGCCCGGAGCCGGCTGCTGGAACAGTTCCTCGTGTGGGCCCGGCGGCACCGGGTCGAGGTCGACACCGCACTCGTCGCCGCCGCCGTGGACTACAAGTACGCGCGCGACCGCAGGCTCGGCCGGTGGACCCGCGCCCACGTGGCCGACGCACTCGGGATGTGGTTCCCGCGCAAGGTGACCGTCCTGGAACCGGACGACGTCGCCCCCGCCTTCCACGCACTGATCGACTTCCTGGACGACCACGACTGGTTCGATCCCCAGTCGTCGTCGCCCGATGCGCTGCACCGTCAGGTCCTCGACTCCACGCCCGCACTGCACGACGGGCTCGCCGACGAGCGCAACTACGATCTCGGCAAGTTCTGGGGCGTGCAGCTCCACCGCAACGGGATCGACCCGGCCGATCCGGTGGCCGTCCAGCGGTTCCTTGACCGTGCCGGCTCCGGTGAGGCCGATGTCGACCGGCACGCGCTCGCCGAGATCATGCGGCGGGACGCCGAGCGCCCGGCCCGCACCGAGTGGAACCCCGAGCTCCCGCCGGTGCCGATGCCGAGCGCCGCGGCGCTGGTCGATTCGGCCGAGCACTCCGAGGCACTCGATCTGCTGCGCAAGCTCACCGTCTGGGTCCGGGCCGGGCGCCGGCTGACCTCCGACGGCAGGCTCGGGCGGGCGGACGCGCTCGATCTGGCCGCGCACCTGCAGCTCGACCACATCTACCGGGAGTCCGCCCGCACCAGCGACGACCTGCCCGAGGTCTCGCTGCTGCTGCGGTGGGCCCGCGCCGCCCGGCTGGTCCGCGTCGTCCGGGGCAGGCTGCTGCCGGTGAAGAGCGCCGGGCCGCTGCTGAACCGACCGATCGAGCTGTGGCGCAGGGTGTTCGAGTCGGTCGGCCGGCTCGGCGACAACCTCGGCGGCACCGACGTGTTCGGTGCCCCGTCGCTGTTCGGGATGTCGATGTCCGAGGCGTTCCCGATGCTGTGGGTCGGCCTCTACGCCGCGGGCGGGGGGCCCGTCCCGCTGGAGCACTTCCACCGGCAGGTCCGCGACACGGTCAACGACGACGCGGGTTGCGTGGTGGACGACCTGGCCGGCGACGTCGAGCAGCGGCTGTGGCGCCGCGACGTGACCGCGCTGCTCGACGCCTGCGAGCTGCTCGGTGCGATCGAGCTGACCGAGACCCTCGACGCCGACGAGTTGGACGCACTCTCCCAGGTCGCGCACCGCGACGACCCGGATCCCACGGTCGTCGCGCTGACCCCGATGGGGCTGTGGGCGGTGCACGAGTACCTGCTCGAGCAGGGCATGCACGTCCCGGCGCCGGGTGAGCTGGCCGACGAGGACATCGAGTACCTGTGCGTCCGGATGGGCGGAGTGCGCGAGGAGACCGCCCGCGCCGAGGCCGTGCTGTGGGCGCTGTCCCGGGGGCCGGGCGACGCGGTCCGTGAGCTCGACCGGTTCCTGCGGCGTTGCGAGGTGCCCGCGCACCGGGCGCTGGCGCTGCACGCGCTGGGCGAGACCGGGCCCGCCGGGCGGGCACTGGCCGCCCGGCACCGACTGCACGTCGCCGAGCCGGGCCCGGCACTGCCGCCGTCCGGCTGGTCCGGCCCGGCCCCCGCGCCGCGGGAACCGGGTGCGGCCCACCCGGCGGCGGCGCCGCACCCCAGGACCCCGGTCCGGCACAACCTCGAACCCGCGGGCTGAGTCCGCTCAGACCTCGAGGACGACCTTGCCGGTCACCACCCGGTCGTCGATCCGGGACAGTGCCGATCCGGCGTCGTCCAGCCCGAAGCGCTCGCTGATCAGCGGGAGCAGCGCGCCGGAGCGCAGGTGCGGGACCAGCGCGTCCCACTCGGCGCCGACGAACCCGTCCCGGGCCAGCGCGTAGGCACCCCAGCCGACACCGCGGACGTCGATGTTGTTCAGCAGCAGCCGGTTCACCTTCACCGTCGGGATGTCCCCCGCGGTGAACCCGACGACCATCAGCCTGCCCAGCGGGGCGAGGCTGCGCAGCGAGTCGGTGAACCGGTCTCCGCCGACCGGGTCGACGACCATGTCGACGCCCGCTCCGCCGGTGATCTCCTTGACCGCGTCCTTGAACCCGTCGACGCCGACGGTGTGCGCCGCCCCGGCGCGTTTCGCCACCTCGGCCTTGGCCTCGGTGGAGGCGACACCGATCACGGTCGCGCCGAGTGCGGCCGCGAGCTGGACGACGGCGGTGCCGACACCACCGGCCGCGCCCTGGACCAGTACCGTCTCCCCCGCCTTCAGACCACCCCGCAGCTCCAGGGTGAAGTGCGCGGTGAGGTAGTTCATCGGCAGGCAGGCGCCCTCGGCGAAGCCGACCTCGTCGGGCAGCGGGAGGACGGTGGACTCGGGGACCGAGACGGTCTCGGCGAACACGCCCGACATCGTGAAGGCGACGACCCGGTCGCCGGGCGCGAACCGGCTGCCCGGCTCCGCCTCGCGGACCGTGCCCGCACACTCGGAACCGAGCGTGAACGGCGGCTCCGGCCGGTACTGGTACTGCCCACGGGTGAGCAGGACATCCGGGAAGTTGACCCCGGCGGCGGCGACGTCGATCAGCACCTCGCCCGCGCCGCGCGCCGGCGGCTCCACATCGTTGACCCGGACCGCGGACGGCCCGTCCAGCTCGACGACCTGCACTGCGCGCACGTGTTCTCCCTTGCTGTCGCTCGACGGCGGTGTTCCCGCCATCGAACCACGCACGCGCGGGGCCGGCCTCAGATCGGCTGGGCGTCGCCGTAGCGCGGCGAACGTGGCTCGCTCAGCGCGTCGCACAGCTCGGCGAGCCGGTGGTCGATGCGATCCTGTACCCGTTCCAGCGCGTCGAGTTCCAGCATGAGATCGAGCGCGTGGCCGGTGCTGTCACCGGCGAGTGCCCGCTCCAGCTCCGCGCGGCGCTCGGTGGTGCGGTGACGACAGGCATCGGCGGTCGCCTTGTGCGCGACGAGCCGGGCGCGGGCGGTGTCGGCGAGACCGGGGCCACCGGAGACGGTGGCGACTCGTTCCTCCAGCAGGTGCGGGTTCACAGGACCCCCTGATACGTCGGCGTGGTGGGTTCAGCGGTGGCGGGACGGGTGACCGCCACCACACCCACGCTAGACGATCAGCGTGTGCCGCGCATCACATCGCGGGAGTCAGTCGCCGCGGCGCGGGCGCGGGATCAGCTCGGCCGGGCCGCGGCGCCGCTCGGCGACCAGGTCCGTGGTCAGGTGGAAATGCCCACGCCGCGACCGGCGGCACAGGTAGGCCCGCTGCGGCCGGCCACCGAGAGCCTCCAGCTCGCGCGCCGCGCACTCGGCGGCATCCCGGTCCGGGTAGATGACCTTGCCGTCGCTGCCGGGGGCGGTACCGGTCCCGGCGCGCTCGCGCTCCTCGATCTCCCGGCGACCGGGCCGGCAGACCTCGGGCCGCCCGGACCGCATCAGCCGGGCGTAACGGGCCAGCACCCGCCCCCGACCGGCGTCCGCAACGCCACGGCCGGACGGGAGGGTCTCCACCGAGCGCCGCGCAGCCGGGATCAGACCCGGGTGCACCGCCGGGGTGCCGTCGAACTGTCCGTTCATGTCGCCTCCACGTCGCCGTCACTTGTGGATCGCTGGCATCATCCTGCCTCGTTACTGCCCCTCGTGGAGTCCCACGATCGTGTTATACATCACCGCCGAGCAACCCGTTCCGGTGACGGTGCGTCATCTCCGGTCGCGATCCGGCACAGCCGGCTCGGCCGCTCGCGGCATGGTCGTCGGGGGTTGTCACACCTCCGGGTACGGCCGTCGGCGCCGTACTGTGCTGCCGTTCGCCCGCACGTATCCTGGGAACCCGGCTCTTCCGTGACATCACTCACCGGGGCCCGCCGCCCGAGAGCTGCGTGGCCGGAGCCGGGTGGTGATCGGCCCGGGGGGCGAGACATGGCTATC
Organism: Pseudonocardia autotrophica; assembly: GCF_003945385.1. Taxonomy (NCBI): domain Bacteria; kingdom Bacillati; phylum Actinomycetota; class Actinomycetes; order Pseudonocardiales; family Pseudonocardiaceae; genus Pseudonocardia; species Pseudonocardia autotrophica. The sequence goes on along the minus strand of NZ_AP018920.1, from coordinate 2,439,013 downwards.
CAGCCCGATACGGCGGTCGACGGCGGCGTGCCGGGCGGGCCGCGCTGGGACGAGGTGTTCACCCCGTCCGATCTCGGGAGCGGTGTGTTCGACGTCCGCTGGGACCTGCGTCCCCGGCTGCGCCGCTGGCTCGCCGCGCAGAACCTGCCGACCGCCTCCGGCCGGGAGGCGCACCGGCCGGCGGTCGACGCCTGGGCGATGCTCGACGGCGGGGTGATCGCGGTGTCCGCGGTGACCCTCCCCGGCACCGGCGCTTCCTCCCCCGCGCCGGCCGCCCTGCTGCTCGGACCGGGTATGCGGGTGATCGGGTACCGGACACTGCGGCTGCTGATCGACCGGCTGGAGCTGCCCGGCCCCGAGCAGCCGCTGGCCGGTGAGCACCTGGACGTGCCGGGACTCGTTGCGGACCTCTTCGATACCCGCCGGCACGACGCCGCGGCGATCGAGCAGGTCGAGCTGCTGGCGAGCTGCACCGATCGCTCGACCCTGCGCTGGGTGGTCACCGCACTGCGGGTCTAACGCCCCCGCGGTTCCGATACCGCGGTTCCGACACAGCGGTTCCGACACAGCGGGACCGCTGCCGGCACCGATCACCCAGTCGTGTCGGCATCGTAACTCCCGTTAATGGGTGTGAAACGGATGTCCGGTTTGCTTCGCCCACGACATTCGTCCGTTCCGCCGGCGCCGGCGGTCCCCGTTCACCCCCACATGACCGGAGTTGCCCGTGCCCGCAGCAGATCTCGCGTGGTTGCTCGCCGCCTTCGCGCTGGTCCTCCTGATGTTCCCCGGCCTGGCGCTGTTCTACGGCGGAATGACCAGCAGCAAGAACGCCCTCAACATGATCATGATGGTGCTGAGCACGCTCGGTATCGCGTCCGTGCTCTACGTCCTCGTCGGGCACAGCATGGTCTCCGGCAACTCGGTCGGCGGCCTCGGCCTGATCGGTAACCCGGTCGAGTACCTCGGCTTCGCCGGCGTGCACGACGACACCGGTTCCGGTGGCCCGGAGGACGTGTTCTGGGCGGCCTTCTTCATCCTGTTCGCCGCGATCACGATCGCCATCGTGGCCAGCGGTGCGGCCGGGCGGATGAAGTTCTCCGCGTGGCTCGTGTTCGCGCCGGTCTGGCTCACCCTCGTCTACTTCCCGCTCGCGCACTGGGTGTTCGCCGCCGACGACGCGGAAGCGGGCGTCGTCGGGGGCTGGATGCTCAACAGCCTCCAGATGCACGACTACGCCGGCGGCACCGCCGTGCACATGAACGCCGGTGTGGCGGCGCTGGCGCTGGCCCTGGTGCTCGGGAAGCGACGCAACCAGGCCGAACGCCCGCACAGCCTGCCGCTGGTCGTGCTCGGCGCGGGCATCCTGTGGTTCGGCTGGATGGGCTTCAACGGCGGCACGGCGGGCGGCGCGAACTTCCTCGCCCAGTACGTCGTACTGACCACGCTGCTCGCCGGCGCCGCGGGCATGGCCGGATTCTGCCTGGTCGAGCGCCTGCGCGACGGTCACGCCACCACCCTCGGGCTCGCCTCCGGGATGATCTCCGGGCTGGTCGCGATCACCCCGTCCGCGGACGCCGTCAACTCGATCGGCGCGCTCCTGGTCGGCTTCGCCGGTGGTGCGATCGTCGCCTGGGCGTGCACCTGGAAGAAGCGGCTGGGCATCGACGAGACGCTCGACGCGTTCGCCGTGCACGGCGTCGGCGGTATCGTGGGCACCGTCTGCGTGATCCTGTTCGCCGCCTCGAACGCCCCGGCCGGGCTGACCGGGATCCTGTTCGGCGGCAGCTGGGACATCGTCTGGCGCGAGATCGTCGCCATCACGGTGACGTGTGTGTACTCGTTCGGGATGACCTATCTGATCGCCTGGGGCCTGGACCGGACGATGGGGCTGCGGGTCGACGACGAGACCGAGCTGGAAGGTCTCGACGTCACCGTGCACGCGGAGAGCGCCTACGACTTCGAGCGGGGCAGCCGGATGGGCAGCGGCCTCAGCACGACCGCGGTGCCCGATGTGTCCGGGACTCCGGGGGCCTCGGAGGAGTCACGGAGCAGCCCCGCCGCCACCTGATCCCTTCTCCGCACCATCACCGCCCGGCCCGCTCCGATCGCGGGCCGGGCGGTGCCGTGTCCCCGGCGCGGACGACCACCGGCGTCCCCGCACCGACGCCGAGCGGATCAGGACCCGAGGATCGCCGATTCGCATGCTGAGACGATCCCCTGGAACACCCCGTTCGACCGGCCGGCGATGTCGGTCATCGCTTCCCCGTCGACCCTTCGGGCCGCGGCGCCGGCCTCCTCGAGGAGGCCGGACGCGTCGCGCAACGACGCCGTCACCTCCGGGTCGGCGGCCGTCACGGCTGCATCGGACAGGTCGCTCGATGCCCGGTCCGAGGCCCGTGCCATCTGCGGGAGCGTGGTCCCGGCACCCAACTGCACAGCGTGCTCGCTCCAGTCCCCGATGATCGATGCCGCGTCCTGGCAGGCCAGCGCGTCGGCCGGGTTCGCGTCCGCGGCCGGGGGCCCAGGCTGGACCGCGGCGCCCTCGGCCGCCTCGACGGCAGGTCGGGCGGACGCCGCGTCGACCCCTTCCGGCGCGGGGTCCGAGCCGCCGAGGAGCATCCCGCACCCACCGAACAGCAGGACCGCGGCGCCGATGCCCACCCCGGCCTTCTGGCGAGAGGTCAGCGTCGGGCGTTCCGGTGGGCTCGCGCTCGCCGGCCGGGCGCCCGGCCGTGCCACGTGGTGCAACCGGACCGTGGGCGCGTCCAGGTCGACGTGTGCCGGTGCCGGCACCGGCAGCCGGCCGGCCGGGACCTCGCCGCCGTACCTGCGCACGTCCTCCCAGGCTCGGGTGGCCTTCGCGGTGAGCTTGACGCGCTTGGCCGGACCGGTGGCAGCCGCGGCGCGCCTGTCCAGGTCACGGGCAGTCGTAGCGGCCATCTTCGCGAGGATCGTGGACACGAGGGGGTACTCCCGGGGTGTGCTCGGCGGCGGGCTGGTCGATCTACGCCGTGTGTCGCCCGGAGCGCCGTTGGCGTCTACCGGTCGCCGAGATCGTCAGGGGACCGCAAGCCGGGTCGATCACCACACGTCGAGCCGGACCGCCCGGTCCGGATGCCCGGGGGTGCGGGCCGGCCACGGTGATCGTCACTTCTGATGATCGCGACCGCCGGTGCGATAACGAGCCGGCGTACGAACCGACACATCGTGCGGCGGCGCGCCCGGAATCGGCCGGACGCCCGGATCAGGAGGACGATGTGCGGCGTGCAGTACGGGCGGCAGCGATGCTGCTGACGGCCTCGGTGGCGGGCGGGCTGCTCACCGGGTGCGATGCGGCGCGGGCCACCGTGTCCCGAGTGGTCGACGGCGACACCATCGACGTCGTCGTCGACGGCCGGGAGCAGCGGATCCGGCTGCTCAACATCGACACCCCGGAGACCGTGCATCCCGACGAGGACGTGCAGTGCCTCGGACCCGAGGCATCCGCGCATCTCGCGTCGCTGCTGCCGGCCGGGACCGAGGTCGAGGTCCTCACCGACGAGGAGACGACCGACCGGTACGACCGGGTGCTCGCCGGGATCCGGCTCGACGACGGCCGCCTGGTGAACGCGGAGATGGCCCGCGCGGGCCTGGCCCTGCCGATGCAGGTGGGCGCCAACGACCGCTTCCTGCCGGAGGTCGAGCAGGCCCACGCCGAGGCGGTCGCCGCGGGCCACGGCCTCTACGACCCGGAGATCGAGTGCACCGTGCCCGGCCAGGTCACGGCCGTCGAGGCGGCTGTCGCGGGCCTGCCCGCACTCGGCGGGTCGAGTACCGCGGATCAGGCCGACACGGCCGCCGCCGGAGCGGCCGCGGTCGCCGCGACGGCACTCGCACTGCGCTCCGCGCTCGGCTCCGACGCGCCACGCGACGGGCTGGTGTGGGCCGCGTTCCGCGACCGGGACGACCGCCCGGCGATGGCGCAGCGGGTGGGAACGGCCGCGGGAACCGCCGAGGAGCGGGCCGACGGTCACCGGGCGAAGGCCCGGGAGCTGCGCACTCCGCCGCCTCCGCCGCCCGCACCACCCGCCCCCACCAGCGGCTCGCGTCCCTCGGCGGGAGCCGGCGGCGGTACCGCGAGCACACCCCGGCAGTCGCCGGCCACCCGGCAACGGCCCGAGCCGGCGCCCGCTCCTGCCCCGGCGCCCGCGCCTGCCCCGGCGGCACGCGACTCCGGCGACTCCGGTGGGTCCGGCGGTCCGCCCGGATACACCGGGCCACGCTGCTACGCGCCCGGCGGGAAGACCTGGAAGCCCTGCTGAGACCAACCCAGGCCGCCACCCCTACGGGTGGGACCACCCCTCCCCTGTTTCTCGCATGGTGTGTGCACGGACACATTCACCGGACGAGGAAAGGGACCGTCGATGACGACATCTCCGTCCACCGATTCCGACACGACCGCCGTCGAGCAGCTCGACGCGGTGGTCCTGGGCGCCGGCGTCGCCGGGCTCTACCAGCTGCACCAGCTGCGTGAGCAAGGGCTGAACGTGCGCGCCTTCGACGCCGCGGGCGACGTCGGAGGCACCTGGTGGTGGAATCGCTACCCCGGCGCGCGGTTCGACTCCGAGGCCTACATCTATCAGTACCTGTTCGACGAGAAGCTCTACACCGACTGGAGCTGGAGCGAGAAGTTCCCCGGCCAGCCGGAGATCGAGCGGTGGCTGCACTACGTCACCGACCGGCTCGACCTGCGCCGTGACATCACCTTCAACACGAAGATCACCAGTGCGCACTACGACGAGGACCGGGGTCGCTGGACCGTCCGCACCGATGCCGGGCACGTCATCGACACACAGTTCTTCGTCAGCTGTGCCGGGATGCTGTCGGCACCACTGACCGACCAGTTCGAGGGGCAGGACTCGTTCGCCGGGCAGCTGGTCTACACCTCGTCGTACCCGGCGGACGGCCTCGACGTGACCGGGAAGCGGGTCGGGGTCGTCGGGATCGGCGCCACCGGTATCCAGGTGATCCAGACCATCGCGCCGGACGTCGGGCACCTGACCGTCTTCGCACGGACCCCGCAGTACGTGCTGCCGATGAAGAACCCGAGCTACGGGCCGGCGGAGCAGGCGGCGTACAAGGCGCGGTTCGCCGAGCTGAAGGCGACCATCCCGCACACCTTCACCGGGTTCGAGTACGACTTCGAGCACGCCTGGGCGGACTGCACGCCCGAGCAGCGGCTCGAGATCCTGGAGAACACCTACCAGGACGGCTCGCTGAAGCTGTGGCTGGCCGGATTCGGGGAGATGTTCTTCTCCGAGGAGGTGTCCGAGGAGATCTCGGAGTTCGTGCGGGACAAGATGCGCGAACGGCTGCGTGATCAGCACCTGATCGATGTCCTGGTGCCGACCGACTACGGCTTCGGCACCCACCGGGTACCCCTGGAGAACGGTTACCTGGAGGTCTACCACCAGCACAACGTCGATCTGATCGGTGTGCAGGACAACCCGATCGCCCGGATCCTTCCCGGCGGGATCGAGCTCACCGACGGCGCCGTCGTGGAGCTGGACGTGATCATCCTGGCGACCGGGTTCGACGCCGGCACCGGTGCGCTGACCCGGATCGACATCCGCGGCCGGGACGGCCGGTCGCTGGCCGAGGAGTGGGGCCGCGACATCCGGACCACGATGGGATTGGCCAAGCACGGCTACCCGAACCTGCTGACCACCGCCGTCCCGCTGGCGCCGTCGGCGGCGCTCTGCAACATGACGACCTGCCTGCAGCAGCAGACCGAGTGGATCACCCGGGCGATCCGGGACCTGCGGGTCGAGGGCAAGTCGACGATCGAGCCGACCGAGCGAGGTGAGGAAGCCTGGGTCGCCCATCACGAGGAGACCGCGGGCGCCACCATCGTCGTCAACACGACGTCCTGGTACCTGGGCTCCAACGTGCCGGGGAAGCCGCGCCGGCTGCTGTCCTACATCGGTGGCGTCGGCACCTACCGGCAGCACTGCGAGAAGGAGGCGGCGGACGGCTATCCGGCCTTCGAACGCCGGTGAGTCAGGCCAGCAGCCCGTGCCGGCGGGCGACCGAGACGGCCTCGGTCCGGTTGCCGGCGCCGAGCTTGCCGTAGATGTTCTTCAGGTACCACTTCACCGTGTTCACGGTGACCGACAGCGACCGGGCCACCTGCTGGTTGGTCCGGCCGACGTCGAGCATCCGCAGGATCTCCAGCTCCCGGCCGGTGAGATCCACCGACGCGGTGGTCACGGTGGCGACCCGTTCCCCGAGCAGCGTCTCGAGCTGCTCGGGGAACGGTGACCTGCCGACCGGCCAGGTACCGGCCCTGGCCCGCACGACGAGCCGCTCCACCACCGCCCGGACGGACGGCCCGCCGTCCCGGACGATCTGCGGCACCCGCTCGGTGAGGACCCGGTCCAGCGCACCGGCCAGCGTCCGCTCGGCCGCCATCCGCAGCGCGGCCCGTTCCTGCACCCCGGCGAGCTGCACCGACAGCACGGCCGCCGACCGGATGCAGCCGCGTTCGGTGTCGGCTCCGACCAGGTTCTCCAGCAGCGCGGCCGCACCCTCGTGATCGCCCTCCGCGGACAGCACCGCGGCCAGCGAGGAGGTGCGGAGCCGGTCGATCGCCTCGGCGATCCCGCCGTGCCGGCACGATCCGTCGGGCAGCTCCTGTGCGACCCGGCGGGCGTCGCGGACCTTGCCGGCGTCGAGCAGCTGCACGATGCGCTCCGCCCCGATCGCGGCCCGCAGCCGGACGAGCCCGAGCCGCTCGGCGACCTGCGCGCCCTCGGCGAGCAGCTCGGCGGCCTCCGCGACGGCACCGCGGCGGGCCCGGACCCGGGCCCGCAGCGCGTACCCGGCGGCCATGAACTCGACGACGCCGCTCTCCGCACCCAGCTCTCCGCACTCCTCCAGCAGCCGCTCGGCCGCGTCGATCCGGCCGCGCATGTAGTGCAGCTCGCCGAGCATCGCGGCCGCCAGCCGGGCCGCGTGCGAACGTTGCCCGGCCGAGCTCCTGGCCAGCTCGACGGCGTCGGTGAGGTGCTCCTCGGCCGCGTCGACGGCCAGCTGGGACAACGCGGCGATACCGGCGAAGCACCGCCCGTACACGGCCGCGAACGATCCGGTCGTGCGGTCGTGGAACGGGCGCGCCCAGCGCTGGCGTTCGCGGGCCATGCCGTGCCGGGTCGCATGGAAGTCGCAGAAGGTCTGGATGTTCGCCCCGACCGCGACCACCCACGGCCGGTGCTCCCACGGCCGGTCGAGGCTGCGCCGGACCAGGCCCTCGGCCCGGTCGGTGCGGTCGTTGTAGATGTCGATGCACGCCTGCACGACGTCCGCCTCGATCTCCATCCCGGCGTCGCCCCGGGGCAGCGCCGACCGCAGCAGGTCCAGCGCGGCCTGCGCCGCGGCGGTGCGCTGGAGCAGGCAGTTCGCCCATGCCACCGCCATCAGCAGGCGAGGACGGTCGTCGGCGGCCGTCGACGGGAGCCGGTTCATCAGCCCGAGCAGGCTGACCATCCGGCTGTGCTCGACGAACGACATCGCGTGCTGCTCGACCAGGTCGGTGGCCCGGCCCACCTCGCCCGCGGCGAGCGCGTGACTGACCGCCTCCGGGGCGAGCCCGGCCCGGGCGAACCAGTCGCTCGCCCGCAGGTGCAGCACCGCGACCCGGTCCGGGTGGTCGCGCCGCAGCCGTCGTCGCAGGTGGTCGGCGAACAGATGGTGGTAGCGGAACCACTCACGCTCGTCGTCGAGCGGCCGCAGGAACAGGTTGCGGATCTCCAGCTCCTCCAGCACCGCTTGGCCGTCGGTGCGCCCGGTCAGCTCACTCGCGAGATCACCGCAGAGCCGGTCACAGACCGACGTCGTCAGCAGTGCGTCGAGGAGGTCCGCCGGCAGCGCGTCCAGGACGTTCTCGGTCAGGTACTCCCCCACCGAGTGGTGCCGGCCGGAGAAGCCGCGGATCAGCGCCTCCGGATCGGCGCAGTCGCGCAGCGACAGCGACACCAGCTGCAGCGCGGCGACCCAGCCGTCGGTGCCCGCCGAGAGCCGGGCGACGTCGTCGCCGTGGAGCGTGAGCCCGTTCAGCTCGACCAGGAACTCGCGGGCCTCGGCCAGGTCGAAGCGCAGCGCGTCCGCGTCGATCTCGACCAGCTGACCGCGCACCCGCAGCCGGGACAGCGGCAGCCGGGGGCGCCGCCGGCTGGTCAGCACCACCGAGAGGTTGGACGGGGCGAAGTCGAGCAGGTGCACCAGCGCGTGGTGCACCGCGGCGTCGTCGATCAGATGCCAGTCGTCAAAGGTCAGCACGACCGGTGCGGCGGCCGCGCCGAGCAGCTCCAGGAGCGTGGACAGCACGTAACGCTGGGTGTCCTCGGCGTTCTGCTCGATCAGCTCGGCGAGGTCCCGCAGCGACTCCTCGGCATCGGGCAGCACCGTGCGCACCGCGCCGAGCAGGTGCGACAGGAACCAGTGCGGGGCGTTGTCGTCGTCGTGCAGGCCGAGCCAGGCGACCAGCGCGCCACCGGACTCCACCTCGCGCAGCCGCTGCACGGCCAGCGTCGTCTTGCCGTATCCGGCCGGTGCGTGGATGACGACCAGCCGGGTCGCCCCGTCGGCGCGCAGCCGGTCGAGCAGGCGCCGGCGTTCGATCACGTTGTGCACGTGGGTCGGCGCACGGAAGCGCGTGGAGACGTGGGGTGGAACCGTGCGACCTGCCGGCTCCGGAGCCGTCATCGGCCCACCTCCGTGAGGATCACCGGGCGTCGCCGCCCGGGCACCGATGGTACGCAGTCATCGGCCCGCAACGGTCCCGGAGAATGTCAGAAGGTGACCAGCGGCTTGATCACGTTGTCGGACTTGGACGCCATCAGCTCGAATGCCTCCTCGATCCGGTCGAAGCCGAACCGGTGGGTGGTCATCGGCGTCGGGTCGACCCGGTCGGAGAGCATCAGCCGGAACAGCCGCTGCATGCGCAGGTTGCCGCCGGTGCACAGCCCGGTCCGGATGGACTTGCCGTTCATCCCGAGACCGAACGCGTCCAGCGGGATCTGCAGCGGGTTCGGGTTCTCGCCGTGGTAGCCGATGTTGGAGACCCGGCCACCGGCCTTGGTCACCCGCAGGCACGCCTCGAAGGTCTGCGGGAAGCCGAACGCCTCGATCGCGGCGTCGACACCGACCCCGCCGGTGATGTCCATGATCTGCTCGACCGGGTCGCCCGCGGTGAAGTCGACGATGTCGTCGGCGCCGAACTGCTTGGCCAGCGCCTGGCGCTCCGGCCGGGACTCGACGGCGATGATCCGGCCGGCGCCGAGCCGGTGCGCGCCGATCGTCGCGCACAACCCGACCGGGCCCTGGGCGAACACGGCCACCGTGTCGCCGATCTCGATCGCCGCGTTCTCCGCGCCCATGATGCCGGTGGAGAGCATGTCGCAGGCGTAGGCGGCCTTCTCGTCGGACAGCTCGTCCGGGATGGGGGCCAGGTTCCCCTTCGCCGCCGGGACGATGAAGTACTCGGCCATGTTGCCGTCGATCTGCGCGGTGTAGCGGTACCCGCCGAGCGGTCCGCCGCACTGGCTGGTGTCGCCGCGTTGACAGTAGTCACAGCGGAAACAGGGGGTGACGGCGTTGACGGCGACCCGCTGTCCCTCGGTGAACCCCTCGACGGCGGAGCCGAGCGCGTGCACCACGCCGACCGCTTCGTGGCCCAGTGTCGCTCCGTCGGCGACCGGGAGCGCGCCCTTCACGGTGTGCACGTCGGAGGTGCAGATCAGGGCCGCGGTCGTCCGGACGACCGCCTCCTCCGGTCCGGGCACCGGGATCGGCTTCTCGACCACGGCCGTCCGGCCGACCTCGGTCATGACGAACGCACGCATCGTCCCGCTCATGGTGGACCTCCCTGTCCGATGTGACGGCACCCACAGTGGCAAGCACGGCGCCGTCATGGCCCACCCCTTCGGGTGGGCACAGCGGAATCGGGGACACTGCCGCACGTGACGACGTGGACCGCTGACGAGTGCGCCGAGCAGTGGGGCGTGCAGGTGGGGACCTGGAACTCCTACGTGAGCCGCGGGCAGGCCCCCGCACCGCTACCCGATCCGGACGACGCCGGGCGGCGCGTCTGGGACGCCGGCGCCGTCCGCGGCTACCCCCGCCCGGGGGTCGGGCACCGCCGCTCCTCGGATGCCGCCGACGACCTGCTGGTCGAGATGGGCGAGGTCGGGGCCCGGATGGCGGAGCTGCGGGACCGCCAGCGCGAACTGCTCCGGGCCGGCCGGGAGGCCGGTTGCGAGATCCGGGCGATGTCCGAGGCACTCGGGATCTCCCGGCAGACCGCCTACTCGTGGCTGAAGAACTGAGCCATTTCGGGATCATCAGGATCGACGAAATTCTGATAGGGTCTTCCCAATTCGGCGCACCATGGACACACCGGACGGCGTGGGGTTCGTCCGGCGTGACCGGGGGCGACGATGGAAGCGCTACCGGGACGGCTGAGCCCCGACCGGCGTCAGTAGCCGATCGCCGAGGTGTAGTCGGCCGCGCCGAAACCGATCGCCGTGGCCACGATCGCGAGGGTGATCAGCGCGAACGGCCAGGACACGCGTCGTTCGACGATCCGCAGCACGGTCATCGCGAGCCCCGCGATCCCGGCTGCGGCCGCGACCACCAATGATCCGGCCACCGACACCAGGATCCGCGATGAGCTGCAGGTCTTCGGCGGGCAATAGTCCAGGAAGGCCATCAGGAAGATGCCGCCGAACACGCCGAGCGCGACCAGCATGCCGGTCAGTGCCAGCGCGATCCCGGACAGCGCGACATCCCACCTGATCACGGGCCGACGGTCCGCGCCGGTCCGCGGGGAACCTGCCGACAGCATGCCTCAACGGTACTCGTATCGCCCGGAGTGGGACAGATCGGACACCACTCCGGGCGATCATCCGTCACCCGCCCCGGCCCGGCGGCGAGGACGTCGAGCGGCTCGGATCAGGCCCGGTGGGCGGCCACCCGGCCACCGCTCACGGCGCCCGGGACGCGGCGCGAGGCCAGCAGGTGATCCACCGAGAACCGGCCGGGACCGGCCGCGGCGAGCGCGAGGGCCAGCGCGGCGATCACGCCGACCAGCTCCCAGCCACCGTCGGACACGAACACGGTGAGCCCGAGGTGCGCGAACAGGAAGGCCCCCACCATCGCGACCACGGTCGCCAGTCCGGCGACGGTCGTCGCGGCACCGGCGATCAGCAGGAGCCCGCCGAGCGTCTCGACGGTGATCACGAACAGCGCGGACAACGTCGGGAGCGGGATCCCCATGCCGGAGAAGCCCTCGGCGACACCGCCGACACCGCCGCCAAGCTTCTGGACACCGTGCGCGACGAGCACGACGCCGAGCAGGATCCGGGCGACCAGCAGGGCGATGTCGGACACGGGCGCGGGGAGCGGGCGCATGTGGCATACCTCTCAATGGTTGAACATTCACTGACTCGTTCGACGGTACCGACATCGGCCGTCCGGCCGCCGCCGCCCGACGTGACGTTCGCCCGCCCCCCGATCGGCGGTTCGGACTTGCCCCGCCGTCTCCCCGTCGGATCACCTGTACGGGTGCCCGACCACTCGACCCTGTCCCACCTGGAGTGCTCCCGCGAGGGAACCCGGCACGACGCCGACGTCGTCCAGGGCACCTCCCCCGCCGGCGCCCCGCTGCTCGCCCGCTACGACCTCGACCGCGCTCGATCGTCGGTCACCCCGGCCGAGATCGCCGGCCGACCGCCCGACCTGTGGCGCTACCACGAGTTGCTCCCGGTGCGTGATCCCGCGCAGGTGGTCACGATGGGCGAGGGAATGACCCCGCTGCTGCCGCTCCCCCGGGCCGGGGCACGTCTCGGCCTGCCGCGGCTGCTGATGAAGGACGAGGGGCTGATCCCGACCGGCGCCTTCAAGGCGCGCGGCGCCGCGGTCGGCGTCTCCCGTGCCGCCGAGCTCGGTGTGCGCGCGGTCGCGATGCCGACCAACGGCAACGCCGGCGCGGCCTGGGCCTGCTACGCGGCCCGCGCCGGGCTCGGCGCCCTGATCGCGATGCCGGTAGACGCCCCGGAGATCACCCGCCGCGAGGTCGTCGTCTCCGGTGCCGAGCTCTACCTGGTGGACGGCCTGATCGGGGACGCAGGCCGGCTGGTCGCCGACGCCGTCGCCCGGCGCTCCGGCTACCAGGACACCTCGACGCTGCGGGAGCCGTACCGGCTCGAGGGCAAGAAGACGATGGGCTACGAGATCGCCGAGCAGCTCGGCTGGCGGGCCCCGGACGTCATCCTGTACCCGACCGGCGGCGGTGTCGGGATCATCGCGATCCACAAGGCGCTGCAGGAGATGCGCGAGCTGGGCTGGCTGACCGGGCCGATGCCCCGGCTGGTGGCGGTGCAGGCCGCCGGGTGCGCCCCGATCGTCGACGCGTTCGACGCCGGTCTGCGCACCTCCGAGGCCCCGGCCGATCCGCACACGGTCGCGTTCGGCATCACCGTGCCCAAGGCACTGGGCGACTTCCTCGTGCTGGACGCGGTGTACGCCACCGGCGGCACGGCCGTCGCCGTCACCGACGACGAACTGCTGGCCGCCCAGCACGCACTGGCCCGGGACGAGGGCACCTGGATCTGCCCGGAGGGTGCGGCCTGCGTGGCCGCGGCCGGCCGGCTGCGCGAGTCGGGCTGGCTGGACGGGGGCGATGAGGTCGTCGTCCTCAACACCGGCAGCGGGCTGCTCTACCCGGACACAGTCGTCGCCGAACCCCCGGTGCTGGCGAAGGACGGGATCATCCCCTGATCGGACCGGGTGTCCCGGCGCCCCGGGCATCGGGCACCCTGTACCCCGTGGCACTGCTCCGACCCGCGGCCGAGCCGCCGCCCGCGCCGCTGTCGCGGTACTGGAAGGCCTACGTGACCGACTGCACCGAGCAGGTCACCCGCTTCCACCGGATCACCGCCGTGGTGGGTGCGACGCAGGTTCGGACCTGGCTCGGGGAGATCGGCAAGCGGCTCGACGCCGAGCTCGAGGCGGTGCACCGGCTCGCCGCGGTCGGCGACTCGATCGAGCCGGCCCGCTTCCGGATCACCGAGCCGCCCGCGAAGCGCATCGCGAGCCGGCTGAGCAAGGCGAAGGTGTCGCTGAAGCAGTCGGTCGACCAGGCCGCCGAGATCGCCGAGCAGGCGGTGCTCGATCCCACCCACGACGACGTCCGGGTGCATCTCGACGTGCTCAACGAGCAGGTCGGGCGGCTGGCGATCGCAGCCCCGCTCGCGGAGGAGCCCGAGCCGGGGCCCCGCCGCCGCCGGTGGCGCCGTCCGGCGTCCTGACGGCGGCGGGACTCGGTCAGAAGGGCCGGTCCCCCGCGATCGCGACACGCTCGGCGACCCGCCGGTGCGGGTGGTAGTCGCCGACCGCGTAGTGCTGGGTGGCCCGGTTGTCCCAGAACGCGAGCGTGCCATCGGTCCACCGGTACCGGACCTGGTACTCGGGCACGTGCGCCTGGGCGAACAGGTGCCGCAGCAGCGCGTCGGACTCCGCGGCCGGCAGGCCGACGATGCGGGTGGTGAACGATGCGTTCACGTTCAGCGTGCGGCGGCCGGTCTCCGGGTGGCTCCGGACGACCGGGTGGGTGACCGGCGGGAACCGGTCCTCGAGCCGCTCCAGCTTCGCCGGGTCCAGGAACCGCGCGAATCCGGGCACCATGTCGTGCACCGCGACGGCGTCGTCGATCGTGGCCTTCACCTCGGCGGACAGGTTGTCGTAGGCGGCGGCCATGTCGGCCCACAGCGTGTCGCCGCCGAACGGCGGGATCTGCACCATCCGCAGCACCGCCCCCATCGCGGGCGACTCCCGGAACGTGGTGTCGGCGTGCCAGATGTTCTCGAAGGTCCGCGCCCCGGCGCCGAACCGGACGACGTCGGCGGTGTCGCCGGCGTCGAGCATCGGGTTGGTCTCCAGCTCCCCCCACGCCGCGCCGAAGTCGCGCTGCTGGGCGCTGCTCAGGTCCTGCCCGGGGAAGAACAGCACCTTCCACTCCAGCAGCGCGCGGTGCAGCTCGGCGCGCAGCTCGCCGGCCGGGACGGTCCGCAGGTCGACGCCGGTGATCTCGGCGCCGAGGGTGCGGCCGAGCGGGGTGACGGTGAACAGCTCGTACGGTCGGTCCGGGCCGTCGCCGGGCAGGCGGCACAGCAGCCGCTCACCCTCGAGAAGATCGACGGCGGGAGTGGACCGGGGCCGGGTGACCGGCGAGTCGAGCTGGATAGTCACCCCCCGATAGTGCGTCCAGGCGACGGGCGCCGACAAGCAGGGTCCACGAACCGGTGAGATGTCCGGTCACCCCGGCCGGGCGCCCGCACGGATCCACCCGAGTGTCGACTCGATATCCGATCCCGGACCGGACACGAGCAGCCCCCGCACGTCGGCGTCCGGGAGCGGGAAGCGCACGCCGTCGTTCAGCGACGCGGCGACCGACGCCGCCAGCGCCGCCGGGCCGACCGACCGCACCAGCAGCGGCACGACCTGCCGATACTCCGAGCCGACCAGCTGATCGAGAGCGGACGCGGCGACCGAGACGTCGAAGTCGATCTCCCCGGCCCCGGTGCCGTCGGCCAGGTCGAGATGGCGCCGCTCCGCGATGACGCCGAGGAGCACCGGGTGCAGCCGGGGATGGTCGCCGACGACGCGATCGGGATCGATCTCCCACATGCCGGGAACACCCAGCCCGAACGCCCGTGCGCAGAACTCCCGGTGGAACCGGTGCAGCGCGAGCAGCCGCAGCACCAGTTCACCGCGCTGGTACTCGGTCCCGGCCGCGGTCCGCCCGGCCGCCGTCAGCACGCCCCAGGCCCACGCCGCCCACGCCGGCTCCGACCCGTCGTAGCGCAGGTCGAACACGTCGACCGCGAGCTCGTACAGATCGCCGAGGACGTCGGCGGGGTCCGGCGGCTCGAACAACTCGTCCCACATGTCGGTCATCACGATCTTTCTACCCGGGCGCGGTTCCGGTCGCCTCGAAACCGCCGGTCGCGGCAGGCAGGATGGGGCCATGACGACCACCGAGCCCGCTCCGGGAACCCGGCGCTCCGGCCTCGACCTGACCTGGGTCGATCCGGAGGTGCGCCCGCAGGACGACCTGTTCGCCCACGTCAACGGCCGGTGGCTGGCGACCCACGAGATCCCCGAGGACCGCGCACAGGACGGCGCCTTCCGGGTGCTGCGCGATCGCGCCGAGGAGCAGGTGCGGGCGATCGTCGAGGAGTGCGCCGCGGGCTCCGCCGAGCCGGGGACCGACGCCCGCCGGATCGGCGACCTCTACCGCTCGTTCATGGACACCGAGCGGGTCGAGCAGCTCGGTGTGGCGCCGCTGCGGCCGCTGCTCGACGAGATCCACGCCGCCACCGGCAAGGCCGAGCTGGCCGCCGTGCTGGGCCGCCGCCAGCGGGAGGGTCGGGCGGCACTGTTCGGCGAGTTCATCGCCACCGACCTGAAGGACTCGTCCCGCTACCTGGTGAACCTCAACCAGTCCGGGCTGGGCCTGCCCGACGAGGCGTACTACCGCGAGGACGGCTCCGCCGAGATCCGCGCCGCCTACATCGAGCACCTGCAGCGCCTCGCCGAGCTGGTCGGACTCGCCGAGCCGGCCAGGGTCGCCGAGCAGGTGATGGAGCTGGAGACGGCGCTGGCCGCCGCGAGCTGGGACAATGTCACCAACCGGGACGCCGAGAAGACCTACACCCTGTTCACCCGCGAGCAGCTCCGGGCGAGCGCGCCCGGTTTCGACTGGGCCGAGTGGGAGGCGGCGCTGGGCGTGCCCGCGCACTCCTACGACGAGGTGATCGTCCGGCAGCCGAGCTTCGTCACCGAGGCGGGCGCGCTGTGGGCGGACCGGCCGCTGGAGCAGTGGCAGGCCTGGCTCGCCCTGCACGTGACGTCCGCCTGCGCCGACCACCTCTCGTCGGACCTGGTCGAGGAGGACTTCGCGTTCTACGGCCGCACCCTGTCCGGCACCCCGGAGCTGCGGGAGCGCTGGAAGCGGGGCGTGTCGCTGGTCGAGGGCGCGATCGGCGAGGCCGTCGCGCAGATCTACGTGCAGCGGCACTTCCCGCCGAAGGCGAAGGAGCGCATCGAGCAGCTGGTCGCCAACGTCGTCGAGGCGTACCGGCAGTCGATCACGACGCTGGACTGGATGAGCCCGGAGACCCGCGAGCGGGCGCTGGACAAGCTCGGCAAGTTCACCCCGAAGGTCGGCTACCCGGAGGCCTGGAAGGACTACTCGGCTCTCCGGATCGACCCGGCCGATCTACTCGGCAACGCCGGCCGGGCCGCGGAGTGGCGGCACGACCACGAGTACTCGAAGCTCGGCGGGCCGGTGGACCACCAGGAGTGGTTGATGACCCCGCAGACGGTCAACGCCTACTACCACCCGCGGCTCAACGAGATCGTCTTCCCGGCCGCGATCCTGCAGCCCCCGTTCTTCGACGCCGACGCCGACGACGCGGCCAACTACGGCGGCATCGGTGCGGTGATCGGGCACGAGATCGGCCACGGGTTCGACGATCAGGGCTCCCGCTACGACGGCGATGGCAACCTCACCGACTGGTGGGAGACCGCCGACCGGACGGAGTTCGAGTCCCGCGCACAGATGCTGATCGACCAGTACTCGGCGCTGTCGCCGAAGGGCCTGCCCGACCACAAGGTCAACGGCGCCCTCACCGTCGGCGAGAACATCGGCGACCTCGGCGGCCTGACGATCGCACTCAAGGCGTACGCGATCGCCAACGAGGGCGGCGAGCCCCCGGTGATCGACGGGCTGACCGGCGAGCAGCGGGTGCTGTTCGGCTGGGCACAGGTGTGGCGGGCGGTCACCCGCGACGCCGAGGCGATCCGCCGGCTGGCGACCGACCCGCACTCGCCGCCGGACCTGCGCTGCAACGCGGTGGTGACGAACCTGGACACCTTCCACGAGGCGTTCGAGGTCACCGAGGACGACGCCCTGTTCACCGAGCCGGGCAGGCGCGTCCGGATCTGGTGACGGCCGCTGCCCGCCCAGGCGCGAGATAGGTGTGCCCGGTCGGGGTGGTGGTGCGCACCCCGTCGGGGGTGCGCTGGACCTGCCACCCCGGCTGCTCGCGGACATGGTTGTGGAACTCGCAGGTGCCACGCCCGTTGTCGAGTGTGGTGCGGCCACCGTCGGCGACCCGCCGGATGTGGTCGACGTGCCGGATCGGTGCGTCGCAGTACGGCTCGGTGCAGCGGTTGCCGCCCCGCGCCCGGACCAGCAGGCCCAGCAATCCGGTGAAGCTGCGGCTGCGTGAGTCGCCACCGATCACGGTGCCCGCCCGGGTGAGCAGCCGCCGCACCGTCTTCCGGCCGGTGCTGGTGGCGAGCAGCTCGACCGGGACGGGGCCGTGGCCGGGGACCTCGGCGGGCAGTGGCGATCCGGGATCGAGCAGGGCCTCCACCGGCACCACGACCTGCACGTCGATGTCGACATCGGTCGCGGTGGCCCGGCCCGTGAGACGCTCGACGACGGTGTCGGCCAGCACCTGCCCCCGGCTGCGGGTCAGCGGCGCCGGATCGACCGAGGCCTGCACGAACGCCTTCTGCAGGGCGGCCAGGCAGGCAGCACCCTGCTCGACGGGGAGGTAGCCGGTCAGGTAGACCATCGCATCCGGTGCCGGGCGCAGCGTGACGCGGCGCTCGGCGCGGGCGGCCTCGACCCGGGCCCGGAACTTCTCCGGCGCGATCTCCGCGGCGAGCCGGCGGACGAGATCACGGAGCCGCCCGATGCCCAGGCGAGTCAGATCGTGGTGTGCGAGCCGGGCGTCGACCCGGGCGCGCTCGGCGGGGTCGAGATCGGAGCAGGCTGCCACCACCGCGGCGACCTTGGTGGCGCTCAGCCCGCCGGAGGTGAACACCTCACGGACGTGGTCGAGCCCCGCCCGCAGGTCCCGGGCGGCCCGGATCCGGGAGCGCGCCTCGGCCGGCGAGGTGTGACAGGCCAGTGCCACCTGAGCGACTGCGCCCCGCTCCAGGCGCTCCGGATCGGTGCGCCCGGCGGCGATGCCGTTGCCGACGTGCTCACGGGCGAACGCGCGGATCCGGGAGGACTGCAGCGCAGCGACGGAGTGCTGCAGCGACTCGATCTGCTGGATCTGGTCGATCAGTTCCGCCTCGGTGCAGCCCGACGGCTCGGTGGCGCGGGCGGCGTGCTCGATCACCAGCTGGACGAGAGCGAGATCGATGCGTGGGAATCCGGGCTCGTCGACATCCGGCTGGTCGGCATCCGGCATGTCCGGATCGGGCGTGTGGACATCGGGCCTGTGGACATCGGGCCTGTCGGTCGGGAGTGGAGGGTCGTGGACCGCCGTCATGGAACCAACAGTACTCGAACGCATGTTCGACGTCGAGTTCTCGTTCACGATTGCAAAGTCCTGACCAGCAGCGATGCTTCGGGCTGCTCCCGTCACTCCCCGGATCCGCTCGGCCGTCCCCACCGGCTCCGGCGGTGCGGTCTCGACACCGATCGTGGTGTCTCGGACTGGGAACGGGGAGCTCCTCGCGCACTCGCCGGCGTCCTCGGCGGTGGCGTCCAGGGCCTGGGAACCGACATGCAACGGTCCGGGGGTGTAGGCGAGGATCGGGCGGTGACGACATCCCCACCCCGCACCGGACTGCTCGCGGTGGTGCTGGGACTGCTGTTCGGGCTGGCCGGGATGTCCACCTCCGGGGTGACCGTCGCGCTCCCGCAGCTGGCGGCCGACCTGGATGTGACGACGGCGGCCTCGACCTGGATGGTCACCGGGTACACGGTCGCGCTCGCCGTGGCCACGCCGGTGCACGGGCGTCTCGCCGACACCGTCGGCATCCGCGGCCCGCTCTGCGCCGGCATCGCGTTGCTGGGGCTCGGAGCGCTGACCGCTGCGCTGGCACCGAACTTCGGGCTGCTCATGGCGGCACGGGTGGTGCAGGGGCTCGGGGCGGCGTCGGTACCGGTGCTCGCGGCGGCGCTGCTCAGCGCCCGGTTGCCCGCGGACCGGCGCGGCCGGGCGCTGGGCAGGCTGGCCGGCACCTCGGCGCTGCTGTCCGCGCTCGGCCCGCTGGTCGGCGGCGCGCTGACCACCGCGGGCGGCTGGCGGGCGGCCGTCGCGTTGCCGGCCATCGGCCTGCTGGCAGTGCCCTACCTGTGGCGGCGCTCGGCCGTCCGCGGCGACGGGATCCGGCCCGACCTGGTGGGCGCCGTGATCGTGGCGACCGCGGTGACCGGGCTGGTGCTGCTCGTCCAGTCCCCGAGCGCGGGAACCGCCGCCGCGGTGGTGGGTGCGGTACTGCTCGCGCTCGGGGTCCCGGCGACCGCGGCCTGGGTCCGGCGCCGGCCCGACGGCTTCCTCCCCCGCGCGGTGATCCGCAACCGCGCGGTGGTGCGCAGCGCGGTGTGCGCCGCGATCATCCCGGCCGCCTGGTTCGCGCTGCTGCTGGGCATCCCGCTGGAGCTGGCCGAGCGCGGCTGGACGCCGTTGGCCACCGGACTGGTGCTGGTCCCGTCGGCGGTGGTCGCGCTGGCCTGCCCGTCGCTGTCGGCTCTGCTGCAGTCCACGATCGGCGCCCGGCGCACGCTGACCGCGGCCTGTGTGACGACGACCGTCGGCCTGCTCGTCGCCGTGGCCGGCGTCACCTGGCACCTGCCGTGGGTGCTCGCGATCGCTCCGATGCTGGTGACGCTGGCGTTCGGCACCGGGCAGCCCTCGATGATCGCCGCCGTCGGCGACGCCGTGCCCGACGACCGGCGCAGCGGCGCGATCGGCGTCGCGACGCTCTGTTTCCTGACCGGTGCCGGGATCGGCGCCGCCACGATCGGCGGGTTCGCCCCGGTCGTCGGGCTTCCGCTGGCGCTCGTGCTGCTCGCGGTGGTGGCGCTGCTCATGAGCGCCGTCGCCGGCTACGCGCGTTCCACCTGAACCTTGGTGTCGGAGAAGGTCGGCGCGTGACCGAGATCGGCGAACCCGGTCGGGTTGATCGCGTTCACCGTCGCCTGGCCCTTGGTCTGTGCGCGCCAGGCGCCCATGCTCGCCATCACCACCCCGCGGGTGACGTCGGCGGTGACGACCGCCCGGACCAGGATCTCGCCGCGCTCGTTGAACACCCGGAGCAGGTCGCCGTCGGTCACCTCGCGGTCGGCGGCGTCGTCGGGATGCAGCCAGCCCGACGGCTCGCCCTGCGCGCGTTGCTGGGCGGGCAGGTTCGCATAGCTGGAGTTGATGTAGGCGTGCGACTTCGGGGAGATCAGCGACAGCGGGTGCACGCCGTCGGTACCGACCGGCGGCACGTAACGGGGTAGCGGATCGACGACGCCGCCGGGCTGGAACTCGTTCGAGCCCTGCCGGAACAGCGGGAGGACGAAGTCGCCGCCGGCGGCGGCCCCGGAGAGGAACTCGTGCCGGCCGGACGGGGTCGGGAACCCGCCCTCGGCGTGCGGGGCGTAGGCGTCCGGGCCGGGCAGGTTCAGCCGGGCCCAGCCGGTCTCGGCCAGCGACGCCGGGGTGATGCCGTCCAGCGCGGGCGCCGACCAGTCGTAGGCGGCGGCGATCAACTCCTCGTCGGTCATCCGGAAGCAGTCGTCGTCGTAGCCCATCGCGGCGGCGAGCCGCCGGAACAGCTCGACGTTGCTGATCGCGTCTCCGACCGGCGGGATCGACGGCCGGTTCAACCCGATGTAGAAGTGCCCCCAGGAGAACATGATGTCGGTCTGTTCCAGCTGGGTCGCGGCGGGCAGCACGATGTCGGCGTAGAGCGCGGTGTCGGTGAGGAACTGCTCGGAGACGACGGTGAACAGGTCGTCGCGGGCCAGGCCGGCGAGCACCTTCTCCTGGTCGGGGCAGACGACGACCGGGTTCGAGTTGTAGACCATCAGTGCCTTCACCGGTGGCCCGTCGATCTCCCCCGCCAGTGCCCGTCCCAGGTGGAACTGGTTGATGATCCGGGTGCCCTCGGGCCGTAGCTCGGGTCGGGACAGCGCGTCCCAGTTCACCGGGAACGCCCACAGCGGCAGCGCCAGCAGCCCGCCGCCCGGCTTGCGCCACGCCCCGACCAGGCCCGGCAGGCAGGAGATCGCGCGGACCGTCGAGCCGCCGCCGGGGTGCCGCTCGATCGCCACCCCGATCCGGATCATGGACGGCTGCCCGGCCGCGTACTCGCGGGCCAGCGTGCGGATGTCGTCGGCCGGGATCCCGGTCTCCGCCTCGGCCCACTCCGGGGTGCAGTCGCGGACCCGCTCGGTCAGCTCGTCGACACCGAGGGTGTGCTGTTCCACGTAGTCCCGGTCGGTCAGCCCCTCGTTGATGATCACGTGGATCAGCGCCATCGCGAGTGCGCCGTCGGTGCCGGGGCGGATCGGGATGTGCCAGTCGGCGCGGGCCGCGGTGCGGTGCTTGACCGGGTCGATCACGACGACCTTCGCGCCGTTGCGCTGCGCCTGCGCGACGAACGGCCACAGGTGCAGGTTCGTCGACACCATGTTGCACGCCCAGATGACGATGTAGCGGGAGTGCACGAGGCTCTCCGGATCGACGCCCGCGGTGGGGCCGACGCTCATCACGTACGCGGTCGACGCACCGGAGTCGCAGTAGGTCCGCTCGCTGACGGTGGCGCCCATCCGGTTGAAGAGCGGGTCGCCGACGTTCAGCCCGTTCAGCGTGCCCTGGGTGCCCAGGTAGCTGACCGGCATGACGGCCTCGGGGCCGTGCTCGTCGATCACCTGCTTCCAGGTGCCGGTGACGGTGCCGATCGCTTCGTCCCAGGTGATCGGCTCGAACCGGCCGGAGCCCTTCGGCCCGGTACGGCGCAGCGGCGCGGTGACCCGGTCCGGGCTGTACACCCGGTCGACGTAGTTGTTGACCTTCACGCAGAGCCCGCCCCGGGTGAAGGGGTGCTCCTTGTCGCCGCGGACGGCGGTCGCCCGGCCGTTCTCGACGGTCACCGTCATCGCACAGCCGTCCGGGCAGTCGTGCGGGCAGATGGCGCGGCGAGTACCGGATCCGTTCAGGTCGATCAACGGCAGCTCGGGAGTGGTGGTCATCGCGGGACTCCTCCGGTGGTGGTGCGGCCAGCATCGGACCCACCGGCGGCGTCCCGTTTCGCGCAGCGCGCCCATTTGTTGCCACTGGGCGACAGACATTGACCGGACGACGTCCGGACGGTGGACTCGGGTGGACGCCCGAGTGATGCGGAGGTGCCCCGTGGTCCTGTCCCCCGGAGCGGCGCCGGTCGCGTCCCGGACCCGGCGCTGCGACGAGTGGCGGGAGGCGCTGCGGCACGACTTCGTCGCGCTCGACGTGGCCCCGGACCGTCGTCGGGGCGGATCGTTCGCCGGGGCGGTCGACAGCGCGACGCTGGCCCATCTGCAGATCTCCCGGGTCTCGTCGGTGTCGCAGACCTGCCGCCGGACCCGGCAGCTGGCCGACCGGGACGACCGGCGGTTCCTGCAGGTCGGGATGCTGACCCACGGGACGGCGGTACTCGACCAGGACGGCAGGCGCGCCGTACTGCATCCCGGCCATCTCGCCCTCTACGAGACCGAACGGCCCTTCACCTGGGCCTTCGGCAGGGACTGGGAGCTGCTGGTCTTCACCTGGCCGCGGGACGCGATCGACCTCACCGCCGGTGAGTCGGCCGGCGCCACCGCCCGGCGCTTCGACACCCGGGCCGGCCTGGGCTCCGTCGTCGCCGGGGTGCTGCGCGAGCTGGCCTGCATGCCGCCGTCGCTGAGCGCCCCCGGTGCGGTGCGGGTCGCCGACGAGGTCGGCGGGCTGGTCGGGACGCTGGCCGGCGAGCTCGCCCCGCCGGCCACCGGCGAGCGGGCGCACGCCGAACTGCGGGATCGGGTCGAGCGGTACCTGGACGAGCACCTCGCTGATCCCGATCTGGGGCCGGCGTCGGTCGCCGCCGCGCATTTCGTCTCCACCCGGCAGTTGCACCGGCTGTTCGCCGGTTCCGGTGAGTCGGTGACCCGCCGGATCCGGCGGGCCCGGCTGGACCGGGCCCGCCGCGACCTCGCCGATCCGCGGCTCGCCGGGACGCCCGTCGGGCAGGTCGCCCGGAGCAACGGCTTCACCGATCTCGCCGGGTTCAGCCGGGCGTTCCGCACGGCCTACGGGACGGCGCCGAGCGACTACCGCGCCCGGGCCGGGCTCGGCTCGCGGTAGACCAGCCTGCGCAGCAGCGCCTCGGCCGGACCGGGCCTCCCCTGCCGCTCCAGCACGACCGCATAGATCAGGAGGAGCAGCCACACCCCGGTCGCGAACAGTGCCATCGTCGCGCTGCCGAGCACCGCCCCCAGCCCGAGACCCCACGCCGCCAGCAGCGGCGCGCACAGCACCGACTGCCCCAGATAGCAGGTGAGCGACCGCTTCCCGACCGCGCCGATCGCGAACCCGACCGGCCCGGGCGCTCGCCCGGTGAGCCGGTCACCGATCAGCCCGAACAGCGCGACGTAACCGATGCCGCAGGCCAGCCCAGTGATCATCTGGGTGGTCGTGAACACCCACATGACCTGGTCCAGACCGCCGAGCGCGCCGACGTGCGCCAGCGCATGCGGCAGCCCGCCGATCCAGCCGATCGCGATGCCGCCGACCGCGGTGATCCACAGCAGCCGTCGGTACTGCGCGGGCTGTTCCAGGATCCGGCGCCGCGCGGCCCAGAAGCCGAGCAGGATCGCCACCGGCACGGCGAGCCCCAGCAGCCCCTGCACCAGCACGATGAACGGCCACATGGTGATCCGCGCGCCCATCGCGGCGAGCACGCTCTCCGACGAGGCGGACGCGGTCACGAAGTCCGGGATCCCGCCGGCGGACTCGGCCGCGGTTCCGGTCGCCAGCACCGCCCAGGCGCCGAGCACCGACATCGCTGCGAGCAGCACCAGCACGCCGGCCCCGATCCCGGCCCACACCAGCAGCGTCCGGTCCGCGCGCCGCACGAACAGCCACACCAGCACCAGCCCGCAGAGGCCGTAGGCGCCGAGCACGTCGCCGCCCCACAGCAGCAGCGCGTGCACGAATCCGAACACCAGCAGCCACAGGTTGCGCCGCTGCAACAGCCGGAACGCCTCGCGTTCCGGTACCCCGTTCTCGCCCTGCCGCCGGTAGATCACGGCGAGGCCGTAGCCGAACAGGAACGCGAACATCGGATACACCCGCAGGTCGACGCCCGTGATCAGCACGGCCTGCACGATCCGGTCCGCGACCGAGCCGTCCACCGGATGGAAGCCGGCGTCGGAGTGTGCCCGCCCGTACAGGTAGAACGGCGTGTTCGCGAGCGCGATCAGCAGCAGCATGAAGCCCCGCGCCAGATCCGGCGCCGGAGCCCGCCCGGTGAGCCCGACCGGCCCGGACAGGCGTGGGCGTCCCCCCTCGACCGTCATGTCCCTCCCCCTCGTGACATCCCCGAACGCAAGCAGACCGGGACGAACCGGGAGCGTCAAGCCGAAAACACCACCCGCCGGAGCTCGGCGGTGAACCGCAGGCGCTGGTCCGGGAGCGATGCCGGATCCGTGGCCCGGGCGGTGAGCTCGTCGGTATAGACCCGGAAGCACCCCTGGATGCCTCGTAGTAGGCCCTCGACCAGGCACGGACCCGGTTCGGCCGGGTCGAGGACGGTCCGCACCATCCGGTGCCCGGTGTCGTCGGGGCGGCCCGCGTCGTCCGGGCAGACGACGAACAGTCCCCGGCCGGCCAGCACCGCCTCCTGAAGCAGGTCCCGGACGAGCTCCGTGTCGTCCACCGTCCTCGGGTCGCCGAACCCCGGCTGCAGCACATGCCGGGCGACCAGCAGATCCTCGTGGTCGATCGCCTCGGCGAGCGCGACGACATCAGCGACCGGATGACCGACGACGCTCGACACGTGCGTCGCCGCGGCGCGCAGCCAGCGCAGTGCGGCGGTCGCCGCCGCGGCCGGCTCGACCTCGGTCAGCAGCCGCCATGCCTCCAGCGGGTCGTCGTGCAGGAGGTGGTGGGCCAGCGCCAGCTGCTCGGCGGGGATCCCGATCCGGACGTGGGTGACGGCCTGGGCGGAGCGTCCGGTGAGCTTGCCGAGATCGGCTTCGGCGACGGCGTCGATCTCGGCCCGGACCTCACCGACGATCGCGTCCGCGAAGACCCGCCCCGGTGCCACCGACACGATGTGCCCCAGGGCATGCGCGATCCGGTCACGGTCGTCCTCCGGGCTCTCGGGTGGGTCGACGAGCGGGAACCTCGGGACGCGGACCGCCTCGACCAGCCGGAACCCCCGGATCAGGCCGACCTCGTCCTCGGCGTAGGCCGACCAGAGCAGCGCGGAGAGCCGGGTCAGCAGACCGGCGACGCGACGGGCGTGCACGGCCTCCCAGTTGCGGGGGACGCGGGCGATCCGGGTGGCGACGGTGCCGCCGCCGGTGGGCCAGGTCGCGACGATCACGGACGCGGTCGGGTCGTGGGCGTAGGAGGTCATGCGGCTTGGACGACGCCGGGTGGCCGGCGGTTCCGGTGGGATTCCGGTCGGGCACCGGGAACCGCGGGGAGCGCCCGGCGGCTGCGCTCAGAAGTTCCCCAGCACCCGCACCGGCGTCACCAGCACCGCGGCGCGGCGCTGCTCGGCCATCACCCGGTCGTACTCCGCCCAGTCGTCGTGGGTGCCACCGCAGGCGGCGAACACCTCCCGCAGCAACCGCGGGACGTCGACACCCTCGGCCGGATCGTCCGGCCCGATGATCTGCGATGACCCCTCGACGGCGGCCCACCGCCATCCGGCCCGCCAGTGCAGCGACGTCGCGGGTCGCGCACGCAACGCCCGCAGCTTGACGGGGCCGTAGGTCACGTAGGCCGCCACCGGGTCACCGCTGACGGGATGGTCGAGGACGCCGGCGTTGACCAGCGAGGTGTGCGGGGTTCCGTCGGACCGGACGACGGCGACGGTGCACAGCCCGCTGTCCTCGGCCACGATCCGCCGGACGATGTCGAGATCGGCGCTCATGGCCCGAGTCTGCCCGCTCAGCGCCAGCCGAGCTTCTTCGTGCAGGCCGGCCAGGCCTTCCAGCCCTGCTGGTCCTGGACCTTCTTGGCGACGGCGATCTGCTCGGACTTCGACGCCTCGTCGGCGCTCGACGCGTACCGGGTACCTCCGAACTCCTCCCAGGTGGACGGCGTGAACTGCAGCCCGCCGGTGAAGCCGTTGCCGGTGTCGGCGTTCCAGTCGCCGGTGCTCTCGCAGTGCGCCAGCTCGTCCCAGGTGTCGGTGCTCTCCACGGACGGCGCCGCGACCGCGGTGCCGACGATGCCCAGCGGGGCGGCCGCCATCGCGGTCAGCGCGCCGATCCGGGCGGCGTGCCGGCCGGTCGCGGTGGGTTTGCGGTGACGTCCTGCCATGGGTCGTGCCTCCGTGCCTCGGGGAGCGGTTCGAACGGGCGACACCGTAATCACGCCGAGACCTCCGGTCACAACTCGTGACACACGCTCACCGTTCGTGGCACGACGAGCGGTCAGCCGTACGCGGCAGCCGCCGAAGGGAGTAACGCAATTCGGACGAACAGCGCAGCGGCACCGATTCAGCCGCCTGCCGATCACCCGGTGCGGGTCGTCGCGGGCACCCGTTCCCCGGTGGCGGCCGCGGGGACCCGTCGCGCCAGCACGGTCGCGACCACCGCCAGTACGACGACCACGCCGCCGTACACCAGCGCGGTCGGCCGCAGCCCCACCGCCGTGGCCGCCACCCCGGCGAGCATGGCGGGCACGCTGAACGCCAGGTAGGCGAGGGTGTAGGTGGCGGCGAACAGCTCACCGCGCTCGTGCGGGGCGGCCAGCGCGGCCAGTGTCCCGAACGTCGCGTATGCCGCCGATCCGAACCCGACCCCGGCCACCAGCGTCCCGGCGGTGGCGAGCGGGAGCAGCCCGGTGAACACCCCGGACAGGGTGACCAGCGTGCCGATCCCCAGCAGCGCCGCTGCCGGGCCCAGCACCCGCACCGGCGCCCGGCGCCGCAGTGCGTAGGCGCTCGCCGCGCCGGTCAGGCACAGCGCCGCCACCACCAGGCCTCCGACGAGATGGTTCCGCACCCCGAACGGCCCGCTCACCACCGAGGGCCCCAGCGACAGGTACAGCCCGCCCAGCGACCAGCTGGCCAGCAGGGTGGGGACGACCGGGCCGAATCCCGGCCGGATCCGCTTCGGCACCGAGATCCGCGGGCGCAGCGAGGCGAGCGCACCGGGCCGGCGGGTGATCGTCTCCGGGATCAGCGCGATCAGCACCGCTGCGATCAGCAGGCCGCCGAGCAGCAGGACCCACACCAGCCGGGTCGGGGCCGGGGCGAACTCGACGAGCGCACCGGTGGCGAGTGCACCCAGGCCGAGCCCGGCGAGCGGTGCGACGCCGTTGACCAGCCCGGCCCGCTCCGGGGCCGGTGCGAGATCGACGACGGTGGCGGGCAGCGTCGCGGTCGCGGCGCCGGTCGCGATCCCCTGCACGATCCGGGCCGCCAGCAGCCAGCCGACGCCGTCGGCCAGCAGGAACAGCACCAGCGCGACGATCTCCAGGGCGATCGCCGCGAGCAGCACCGGCCGGCGGCCGACGTGGTCGGACAGCGCGCCGACGACCAGCAGTGCGGCGATCAGCGCCAGCACGTAGACCGCGAACACCGTGGTCAGCGTGAACTCGGTGAAGGCGAACCGCTCCTGGTAGACGACGTAGAGCGGGGACGGTGCCGACGACGCGGCCAGGAACCAGAGCAGAGTCGCCCCGACCACGGCGAACCCGACCGGTGGGGACAGACGGAACCGCTGCACGACGCTCCTCGGGGCGCTCGGGAGTACTGAGCACTGCCAACGGTCCACGGACGGCGCGGCATTCCCCGGGCAGGTGCGCCGCACACCGATCCTGCCGCGACGGCCCGGGTGGTGGCAGGCTGACCGGGTGCTGCGTGCATCGTCCACCCGGGTGCGACTGTTCAGCGTCCGCTACGAGGTCACCCAGGACGGGCGGCCGGTCACCGGCTGGACCGCCCGGACCTGGCAACCACATCGCGATCTGGTGATCGACGGGCATCCCTACGCGCTGCGCTCGGAGGGGATCGCCCGGTTCGCGCTGGAAGGCGACATCCGCGCGCACATCCTGCGCACCGTCGACCATCCCTACGGCCCGCTCTCGGCGCCGCACTGGAACATCGAGGTCGGCGACCTGAGCTACCGGCTCACCGGCTCCGGGATCGGCCGCCGGTTCGCGCTGCTCACCACCGCGGACGCGGCGAACGAGGCCGGGCGGGTGTGGCGGACCGGGGCGCTGCGGCCGTCGTATGCCGCCCACCTGCCCGGCGCGCTGGCGTTGCCGGTCCAGGTGTTCGTGCTGTGGTCGGCGATGGCGATCTGGCGAGCCAGCGTCGCGGCGGCCACCGCGGCGGTCACCCACTGAGCGATCACCTGCTGAGTGATCACCTACCGAGCGATCACCCACCGGGGGCCGGAGATCAGCGTGCGGTCACGCCTCGCCGCGGTACCCGGCTGCCTGGGCCTGCCACATCCAGCGGGCCTCCTCCAGCGCGCGGCCCAGCTCGATGAGCAGGTCCTCGGTGAGCGGGTCGGCCTTGCCGGCCTGCTCGATGCGCGGGCGCAGCCGGTCGACGGCGACGTCGACGGTCGCCGAGACGGTCAGCACGGTGTCGGCGTCGGACACGTAGCCCTCCGGGTACTCCGGCAGGCCGGTGTCCCGGCCGACGGTCCGCACCCGGCCGTCCGGGGCGACACCGATGGCCGCGGAGCGCTCGGCGACGTTGTCGCCGTGCTCACGGGCCAGGTCGACGAGCTCGTCGAGGTGCAGGTGGACGTCGCGGAACTGCTTGCCGACGAGGTTCCAGTGCGCCTGCTTGGCGATCAGGGACAGGTCGACGAGATCGACCAGGGTCTCCTGCAGCACGCGACCGGTGAGGTCGCGGGCACCGTCGTCGAGCGGGCTGGTGATCGGGGTGGCCATGGTTCGCACGGCTCCTTTCGCGTCGGTCCGGAACGAGCATCGGCGGGGGTCCCCCGCCTACACGGGTGCAACGCCGGACTCGATGTCGGTATGCCCCGAACCGCGCGCCGGCATGCCGTTCCGTGACCCGTCAGACACCCGGTGAGGCATGCCTGACCTGGGAAAAGGCCGGCCTATCTGGCCGCGTGGGTGACCAGCACCGGCACCGGCGACTCCAGGATGACGCGCTGCGCGACGCTGCCGGTGAGCAGCTTGCCGACCGGGCTGCGCCGCCGGACCCCGACGACGAGCAGCGACGCCCCCGCCGCCGCGGCCAGGTCCAGGATCGCCTCGGCCGCGTCGCCGCCGTCGTCGATGACCCGGACGTCGGTCTCCGGGTCGCCGTCGGCGCGCAGCGCGGCGAGCCGGGACTCGACCCGCTCGCGCAACGGGCCGCCGTCGCCGGGCTCGGTGTCGGTCTCGAACCGCTCCTGCTGCTCGGTCGCGAGCGCGACCAGCCTGGTACCTCGCAGCCGGGACTCGCGGACCGCCAGGTCCAGCGCGGCGGCGCCCTCCGGCGTCGGGCCGTAGGCCACACAGATCGTCATTGTCGCTCCCCGTCAAGCGCGTGCGGACGGCGCCGACCCTAACCACGGAATGGGGAGAAACCCGGAAAAGTTCATTGTGTTCGCAGCGGACATAGAGTTATCGAAGCGGACATTGGTAACCGCCACCGCCGGTGATTACCGTTCCCGCCATGCCACGACGGCAGGTCATCGCAGCCCTGGGAATCGTACTCGTCGCCGCACTCGCGGTGACCGCCTTCGCCGACGCCGCCCGGTCCGGGGAGGGTCAGGCGGCACGCTCCAACCTCACCATGATCGCCCCCGCAGCAGCGGGCGGCGGCTGGGACCTCGTCGCCCGCGAGTCCCAGCAGGCCATGCGCACCGGGAACATCGTGAACACCGTCCAGGTGGTCAACATCCCCGGTGCCGGCGGCACGATCGGACTGAACCAGCTGGCCGGGCTCGCGGGCGAGGAGACCACGATGATGGTCACCGGCACCGTGATGCTCGGCGGCATCAGCCAGTCCGGCAGCCCGCTGAGCCTGGCCGACACCACCCCGATCGCCCGGCTCGCCGAGGACTTCGAGGTGATCGCGGTACCCGCCGAGTCACCGTTCCGCACGCTCGAGGACATGCTCGTGGCGTGGGAGTCGAACCCGGCGGCGCTGCCGATCGGCGGCGGATCGGCGGGCGGCATCGACCACATGGTCGCCGCACAACTCGCGCAGGCCCGCGGGCTGCCGGTCGAGAACATGGTCTACACCCCGCATCCCGGCGGCGGCGAGCTGACGCTGAGCCTGCTGTCCACCGCCGCGGGCACCGTCGGCGTCGGGATCTCCGGCTACAACGACTTCCGTGACCTGGTCGAGTCCGGCCAGCTGCGGGTACTCGCCGTCGTCTCGCCCGAGCGGCTGACCGGGGTCGACGCGCCCACCATGGACGAGCTCGGCTTCGGCCAGGTGGATCTCGTGAACTGGCGCGGCCTGGTCGCCCCCGCCGGGATCACCCCGGACGAGCGCGCCGAGCTCGAGACGATCGCCCGCGAGATGGTCGCGACCGAGTCCTGGGCGGAGGCGGTCGAGCGCAACCGGTGGGTGCGCAGCGAGATCTACGGCGAGGACTTCGAGAAGTTCCTCGTCACCGAGCAGACCCGGATCGACGACCTTCTGAAGGAGCTGGGATTGGCATGAGCGGCCGTCCTGCACATCTGTCGAGGGGCGCCCTGGTCGTCCCCGCCATCCTCGCCGGGCTGGGGATCTTCCTGGTCTACGGCACCGTGACGATGGAGGTCGTCGGCGACGGCGGCCTGTTCGGCCCGACCACGATGCCCTGGATCGTGGCGGTGCTGTGCTTCGTCGTCGCTGCGCTGCTCGCGTTCGACATCCTGCGCCCGCGACCGGAGTACGACTCCCCCGCCGAGGCTCCCGCCGAGAGCTCCGCCGGGGACGAGCCCGGCGCGCCCGAGGGCGTCAACGTCCCCGCCGTGCTCACCGCGGTCGGCGGCGTGGCCGGGTTCATTGTCGTGCTGCCGTTCCTCGGCTGGATCCTGTCCGCGACCGGCCTGTTCACCGCGGTCGCGGTGGCGCTGGGCAACCGCCGCTGGCCGAGCATCCTGCTCGGTGGCCTCGCGGTCTCCTCCGCGGTGCAGGTCGTGTTCAGCGGCCTGCTGGGGATCTCGCTGCCCAGCGGGTTCGTCGGGGGGTTCTGAGATGGAACAGCTGTCCAACCTGCTCGGCGGCTTCGCCGACATCATGAGCCCGTCCGCGCTGCTGTTCGTGTTCCTCGGCGCCCTGATGGGCACCGCGGTCGGCGTGCTCCCCGGCCTGGGCTCGGCGATGGCGGTGGCGCTGCTGCTGCCGCTGACCTTCGTCCTGGACCCGACCAGCGCACTGATCATGTTCACCGGGATCTACTTCGGCGGGCTGTTCGGCGACTCGATCGCCGGCTTCCTGATGAACACCCCGGGCAACTCCACGGCGATCGCCAGCACCTTCGAGGGACACCGGATGGCGCTGCGCGGCAAAGCCGCGCAGGCGCTCGCGACCGGCGCGATCGGCGCGTTCATCGGCGGCATGGTCGCCTCGGCGCTGGTCGTGTTCTTCGCGCCGACCCTCGCCCGGCTCGCCACCGGGTTCGGCCCGGCCGAGTTCCTGGCACTCGCCGTGTTCGCCTTCGTCGCGATCTCCGCGGTCGTCGCCGACTCCGCGATCCGCGGCGTCGCGGCACTGGCGATCGGCCTGACCCTGGCGCTGATCGGGATCGACCAGCCGTCCGGCAGCCCGCGGTTCTCGTTCGGCTTCTCCCCCCTGCTCGACGGCATCTCGATCGTCGTCATCACGGTGTCGTTGCTCGCGCTGGGCGAGGTGTTCAGCCAGGCCGCGAAGGTCGGCCGGGCCCAGGACACCAAGGCCGTGATGCCGACCGGCCGCTGGTGGCTGTCGAAGGCCGAGTTCCGGCAGGCACTGCCGGCGTGGCTGCGTGGCACCGCGATCGGCGTGCCGTTCGGGGTCATCCCGGCCGGTGGTGCCGAGGTCCCGACGTTCCTGGCCTACGGCACCGAGCGCCGCCTCGACCGGCGCAAGGCCGAGCCGACGTTCGGCAAGGGCGCGATCGAGGGTGTCGCCGCCCCGGAGGCCGCGGGCAACGCGACCGCCGGTACCGCGATGGGCGCGCTGCTCGCGCTCGGCCTCCCGACCTCGGCGACCGCGGCGATCCTGCTCGCCGCGTTCCAGCAGTACGGCCTGCAGCCTGGCCCGCTGCTGCTGGAGCGCTCCGGGGACATCGTGTGGGCGCTGCTCGCCGGGTTCTTCCTGGCGATGATCGTGCTGCTGATCCTGAACCTGCCGTTCGCGCCGCTATGGGCGCAGCTGCTGCGGGTGCCGAAGTCCTACCTCTACGCCGGCATCGCGGTGTTCGCCGCGTTCGGTGTCTACGCGGCCGGTGCGAGCACCGTCGATCTGGTGATCATGCTGGTGCTGGGCGTGCTGGGGCTCGCGATGCGGCTCTACGACATCCCGGTCGCGCCGGTGCTGATCGCGGTCATCCTCGGCCCGCTCGCCGAGTACTCGCTGCGCGACGCGATGGGCAACTCGGACAACGACCCCGCCGTGCTGGTGTCGAGCCCGATCACCGTGGTGCTCTACCTGCTGCTGCTCGCCGGGCTGGCCTGGACGGCGTGGCGCCGGTACGCCGAGAAGCAGGCGGCCGACGTCTGACGCGGGCCGATCGGGCGCACCCGATCAGGCCGGCGACCAGCCCAGTGCCGGGGCGACGGTCGTGGCCAGGTCGGTGATCAGCCGCTGGTTCTGCTCCGGTCCGAACGCCGGCGGCAGGAACAGCACGATCTCGTCGGCGGCGGCGATCCCCGGATCGGCGAGCAGTGAGCCGAGCACCTCGTCGGGGGTGCCGTGGTGCACCGGGCTGATCCGCTGCCCGGCCGGGAGCGCGGCGGTGATCACCGGCTCCAGCGCGCCCTGCGGGCGCGAGGTGGCCATCCCGAGGGTGCGGCGTTCCTCGTCGTAGGCGGCGTAGCGGGCACGCAGCTCGGCCGTGGTGCCGGGCAGCACCGAGGCCGCCGCCGCGACCGGCGGTGGCTCGGTGCGCTGCTCGACCAGCCAGGTGTCCCGGTAGGCCGCGATCAACCGGGCCTGGTACTCCGGGAACGTCTCGCCGTCGGCGAGCCCGTGCAGCACGGTCCCGGTGATCAGGCCCATACCGCGCCGGGCGGCCCGGACCGCCGAGTCGATGCTCGCCGCGCCGATCCGCAGCCGGCCGCGCAGCCCCGGGCTGTGCGGGGTCACCCGGATCTCGGTGCCGGCCGGGGCACCCTGACCCGGGCCGTCGACGACGTGCAGCGGCGCACCGGAGACCGCGGTGAGGAACCGGTCGAGCCGCCGGTTCGCCTCGGTCCGGGCGTCGGTGTCGACTCCCCCGAACACCGCGTCCCAGGTTGCGGTCGATCCGGTCGCCAGCGCCAGCTCGAGCCGCCCGCCGACGAGCAGATCGGTGGTACCGGCCGCCTCGGCGAGCAGCACCGGGTCCTGGTAGCGCATCGGGAGCACGGCCGAGCCGAGCCGGATCCGGGAGGTGTGCCGGCCGGCCGCGGCGAAGAACGGCAGCGGCGAGGACAGGTAGTGGTCGAAGTGCCGCTGGTAGGCCCAGCCGGACTGGTAGCCGAGCTCCTCGGCGGCCCGGTAGAGCGCGATGCCGTCGGCCAGCCCGGCGGCCGGGCCCGCGTCGTCGGTCCAGGAGACCCGGGTGTTGAACCCGAGCGCGGTCACCGGGCGGGCCCCGGTGACCGGCGGCGCACCGGCGGTCATGCGGCGGCCCGCTCGGTGCCGGGGACCGAGTCGAGCAGGATGCGGGTGTAGGAGTCCTGCGGATCGTCGAACACCGCCCCGACCTCCCCCTGTTCGACGACCCGGCCGTGGCGCAGCACGGACACGGTGTGCGCGAGCTGGCGGATCAGCGACAGATCGTGTGAGACGAACACGTAGGTCAGCCCACGCTCGGCCTGCAGCCGCAGCAGCGTCTCGACGATCCCGGCCTGCACGGTCACGTCGAGCGCCGAGGTCGGCTCGTCGAACACGATCACGTCCGGTTCGAGCACCAGTGCCCTGGCGATCGCGACCCGCTGCCGCTGCCCACCGGACAGCGCCGCCGGCCGCCGTCCGAGCAGCTCGGCGGAGAGCCCGACCGATGCCGTGGCGGCCCGCACCCGCTCCGCGCGCTCGCGCCGGTCGCCCACCCGGAAGCGGTCCAGCGGCTCGCGCACCAGCCGCTGCACCTTCCACATCGGATCCAGCGAGGTGAACGGGTTCTGGTAGACGAGTTGCAGGTGCCTGCGCAGCTCGCGCAGCGCCGCCGGTGAGCGGGATTCCAGCTCCGAGCCGGCGACGGCGATCCGCCCGGAGTCGGGGCGTTCCAGCCCGAGCAGCAACCGGATCGCGGTCGTCTTGCCGGAGCCGGACTCGCCGACCAGCGCGTGCGTGGTGCCGCGGCGCACGGAGAACGACACGTCGTCGACGGCGGCGACCCGGGAGGTGCCGGTGCGGAAGGTCTTCGCGACCTGCGACACCTCGATCTCCACCGGTGTCGCCGGATCGGCGAGCCGCGCGGCACCGGCGTCGCGCAAACCGCCCCAGCGGTCCGGGTTCAGCGCGGGCACGTCGGCGTGCAGCCGCCGCGCGTAGACCGACGACGGCCGGTCGAACACCTGCGTCGTCGGTCCCGACTCCTGCACCGATCCGTCCTTCAGCACGACGAGGTCCTCGGCCCGGTCGGCGGCGATCG
This sequence comes from Pseudonocardia autotrophica, assembly GCF_003945385.1. Taxonomy (NCBI): domain Bacteria; kingdom Bacillati; phylum Actinomycetota; class Actinomycetes; order Pseudonocardiales; family Pseudonocardiaceae; genus Pseudonocardia; species Pseudonocardia autotrophica. The sequence goes on along the minus strand of NZ_AP018920.1, from coordinate 2,404,173 downwards.
CCAGGTCGTGGGTGATCAGCAGCAGCCCGATGCCGAGGCTCTCCCGCAGCTCGGAGAGCAGGTCCAGGATGTGCCGGGCGATGGTGACGTCGAGCGCGGAGGTGGGCTCGTCGGCCACCAGCAACGACGGCCCGGGCAGCACGGCGAGCCCGATGAGCACCCGCTGCAGCATGCCGCCGGACAACTCGTGCGGGTAGGCGTCGAACACCCGGCGGGGTTCGGGGAGGCCGACCCTGGCGAGTGTGTCGAGCACCAGCTCGCGGCGGCCGCCCGGCTCGGCGCCGTCGGCGAGCGCGGCCGCCTCGAGCCCCTGCGAACCGATCGTCCGGACCGGGTTGAGTGCGCTGCCCGGATCCTGCGGGACGAAGCCGAGGGTGCGTCCGCGCAGCGGCCGGAAGCGCCGCTCGGGCAGCCCGAGCACCTCGGTGCCGTCGATCTCGATCCGGCCGGTCGCGCGGCCGGTGTCGGGCAGCAGCCGCAGCACCGACCGGGCGATGGTGGACTTTCCGGAGCCGGACTCGCCGATCAGCGCGAGCGAGCCGCCCGCATCCAGTTCGAGGTCCACACCGGACACCGTCGGGCGTCCGGAGGAAGCCCGCCCGGAGTAGGGCCGCCCGGAGTAGAACACGGACAGGTCGGACACCCGCAGCAGCGGGGCGGTCAGTCGGTCGTGCGGAGCCATCGGCTGATCCTGTTCACGGAGAGGACGGTGACGATCGTGACGAGCGCGGGCGCCCACACCAGCCAGGGCGCCATCGGGTGGTCCTTGCCGGAGGCGACGAGCAGCCCCCAGTCCGACGCCGGCGGCGGATCGCCGTAGCCGAGGAAGGCCAGGCCGGCGATCACCAGGATCGACAGGCCGAAGTGCAGCACGGCGAGCTGCAGCACCGAGCGCGACGCGTTGGGCAGTACGTGCCGCAGCAGCACGTGCGTGCGGGACCCGCCGAGCAGCAGCGCCGCCTCCACGTAGACGGCGCTGCGGGCCCTGAGCACCTCCGAACGCATCACCCTGGCGAACACGGCGACCGCCGAGATGCCGGTCGCGACGGCCGCGTTGATGGTCTGGAAGCCGAGCGCCGACACCACGACGACGGCCAGCAGGAAGCTGGGGATCGCCAGCAGCACGTCGACGAACCGGGCGAGCAGCACGTCGACGAACCCGCCGAGGAACCCGGCGAGCAGCCCGATCAGGCCGCCGCTGAGCACCCCGATGGCAACCGCGACGAGCGCGCTCGTCACCGACGACGCGGTGCCGTGCACGACCCTGGCGAACAGGTCCCGGCCCAGGTGGTCGGTACCGAACAGGTGCTCGGCGCCCGGCGGGAGGAACAGGTCGGCCGGGACCCCGTCGACCGGGTCCTGCGCGGTGAACAGTCCCGGCGCGACCGACCAGGCCACGACCAGCGCGACCACGAGGAACGACAGCACCACCCCGACCGGGACCCGGCGGGCGGGGGCGCGGTCCGGCCCGCGGGGTGCAGTGGCGGAGCCGGAGACGGTGGAGACGGTCATCGGGCGGCCGCTCCTCGTTCGGGACCGGCCTGCAGCGACACCCGCGGATCGAGCAGCGGGTACACCAGGTCGGCCACCAGGTTGACGACGACGAACACGACGGCCGCGAGTGCCACCACCGCCTGCAGCACCGGCAGGTCCTGCATCGCGACGGACCGCTCGACGAGCGAGCCGATCCCGGTCCGCCCGAACACCGCCTCGGTGATGACGGCACCGCCGAGCAGCTCCCCGACCGTCAGCGCCAGCACCGTCACCACCGGCAGCGACGACGGCTTGAGCAGGTGGCGCAGCAGCAGCGCCCACCTGCCGAGCCCGCGCGAGCGGGCGACGGTCGCGTACTCCTGGCGGGCCTCGTGGTCGAGGTTCGCGATCAGTACCTCCGCGATCTGGGCGGACACCGGGATGCCGAGGGTGAGGGCGGCGACGAACGTCGCCGTCGGCGAGTCGGCGTCGATCGCCCGGAACAGACCCAGCTGGAACGACAGCAGCTGGATCAGCAACAGCCCGATCAGGAAGTTCGGCACCGACAGGAACAGCGAGGGGAACGCCCGCAACGCCGGTCCGAACGGGCGCGGCAGGTACTGCGCGCCGAAGGCGATCCCGAACGCCAGCAGCACCGCGACCACCAGCGCGGTCCCGGCCAGCGCGAGCGTCGAGCCGAGCACCTCGGTCAGCATGTCCGCCACCGGCCGGTCGGACCGCAGCGACAGGCCGAGGTCACCGACCAGGAACCGGCTCAGCGCCTCCCACAGCTGTACGTACACGGGCTGGTCGAGGCCGTAGTAGGCGACGATCCGGGCGATCTCCTCCTCGCTGAACCCGTTCTCCGGGTTGCGCAGGGTGGCGGTCACCGGATCGCCGGGCAGCACGCTGATCACCACGAAGGTGAACACGTAGGCCAGCAGCACCACGACGACGGCCTGCCCGGCCCGGCGCAGCGCGTAGCCGGCGTAGTCCCCGTTCACGGCGGCCTCAGTCCTCGATCCAGGCCGTGTAGTAGTTGGCGTAGGCGACACCGTTGTAGGTCACGTCGTGCACCCGCGGGGACTGCAGGTAGATGCGCTGCACGATCTGCGTGATCGGCACGAAGTACGCCTGGTCGAGCACGTGCGCCTGCAGCTCGTCGAGCTGCGCGTCGCGGGCGGCCGGATCGCTGGCACCGGCGATGCCGGCTGCGAGCTCGACCAGCTTCGGGTCGCTGCGGCCGACGCCGAACCAGTCCTCGCCGTTGTTCGCGTCGGTCAGGATCCCGCTGACCGTGCCGGCGTCGATGATGCTGCGGGTGACCTCGTAGAGCCCGACCGAGCCGAAGTCGACCCGCTGGGTGTAGGTGACGACGTCGAAGGACCGGATGTCGACGGCGAACCCGATGGCCCGCAGCTGCTGGGCGATCAGCTCGTCGACCGCGGTCGAGGTCGCCAGGTACGGGTTGGGGTGCAGGGTGACCGACAGCGGCGTCCCGTCCTTGGCGCGGGTGCCGTCGGCGCCGCGCACCCAGCCGGCCTCGTCGAGCAGCTGTTCGGCCCGGGCCCGGTCGAACGCGAACGACGCCGAGTGGTCGGTCGCGCCGGGCACGTTGCTCTGCAGGAACGACTCGGCGGGCAGCCAGTCCGGGGTGTAGACGGTGGAGAGGATCTCGTCGCGGTCCAGGCCGTGCTGCAGCGCCTGCCGGACCCGGACGTCGTCGAACGGGGCGGCGGCGGTGTTCACCGCGAAGCCGTTGACGAACCCGAGATAGCGCGGCGTCGCGGTGCTGAATCCCTGCGCCTTGAAGCTCTCCAGCTCCTTCGGCGACGGGTTGTAGGCGACGTCGGCCTGCCCGGAGCGGACCGAGGAGGCGCGCACCGGCTGCTCGGAGACGACCTTGTAGGTGATGGTGTCGATCCGGGCCGCGCCCTGGTGCTCGGACACCTCCGGCGCCCAGTCGTAGTCGTCGCGCTTGCGGAGCACCACCGAGTCGTCGTCGCGCCAGGACTCGACGACATAGGGCCCGGACCCGACGGCGTTCGACAGGTCGGCCTGCTCGGTGGCGGGCCGGGCGAGCGTCGCGGGCGAGATCAGGATCGAGCCGTGGTAGCCCAGGGTCGGGATGAAGCCCAGCGTGGGCGAGGAGAAGGCGACCCGCACCGTGGCCGGGTCGACCGCCTCGGCTCGGTCGTAGGTCTTGGGGAACAGCCCGATCGGCCGGATCCCCTCGTCCGGGCGGCCCTCGGCCCACAGGTCGAGATTGGCGACGACGGCGGCCGCGTCCAGCGGGGTGCCGTCGGAGAAGGTGACGCCGGGCCGCAGGCGGAGGGTGAACTCGGTGGCGTCGTCGTTGCGCTCCCAGCTCTGCGCGACCCACGGTGACACGGCGCCCGCCTCGTCGACGTGCACGAGCTTGTCGGTGACGTGCCCCCAGACGTGGCCCTGGAAGCTGGAGATCGCCGAGTTGTTCGGGATCCAGGTGTCGCCGAGCGAGTCGATGAGGAAGGTCAGGTCGCCGCCGGCCCGCGGCTCGCCGGAGCCGCCGGTCTGCGCGGCGCCGGGGCTGCACGCGGTGGCGAGGACGGTCGCGGCCAGCAGGCCGATCACGATCCGGAACGCGCGTCGCGCGGTGTGGGACGTACTCATGGGAGGTCGTGCTCTCCTCTGGTGGTCAGCGGGTGAGGAGACGGCGGCCGGCGTCGAGCAACGCGGCGTCCGCCTGCGGGGGATGCACCCGGACGCACAGGACGTCACGCAGATGCCGTTCGAACGGCTGGTGACGGGTGAGCGCGGGATTGCCCAGCGCGGCGACGGCGGTCTCCACCGCGGCGACCACCGACCGGGCGATCTGGACCTTCAGCAGCGAGAGCTGCGGCAGGTGCGCGGTGTCGCCGGCCTCGATCCGCAGCAGCGCGCCGAAGAGCAGCGTCTCGGCCTGCGCGAGGAGCGCGTCGATCTCGCCGGCGACGGTGCGGATCCGCTCGGTCTCGGCGATCGGGCGGCCGAGCGCGGCCGGGACCCGCTCGCGGGCGTAGCGGACGAACGCGGCCCTGGCCGCCCGAGCGACACCCACGTACAGCGCGGGATGGCCGAAGCTCGCCGGCCCGGCGGCCGCGGCCGGGTCCCGGTAGACGCCGTCGGCGCCACGCGGGATCTCGACGAACGCGTCGGCGGGCAGCGCCACGTCGTCGTAGACGACGTCGTGCGTGTTCGACGCGCGCAGCCCCAGGTGGTCCCAGGTGTCGATCCAGCTGATCCCGGGAAGATCCGCGGGGACGATCAGGTGCCCGACCCGGGGCGCCTCCGGATCGCCGTCCGGCTCGTCGGCCGTCGCCCACACGACGTGATAGGCCAGCGCCGTCCCGCCGGTGGCGTAGGCCTTGCGACCGGACAGCGACCAGCCGTCGCCGGTGCGCCGGGCGACGGTGGCCGGGAGGCCACCGCGGGCCGGGGCGCCCAGCTCGGGCTCGGCCCGGATCGCGTTGATCAGGGTGGGCTCGCGGGCCGAGCGGCGCAGCACCTCGGCGTAGCGGGCGGCCGGCCAGCTCCCGGCCGCCGCCTGGCCCTGGTGGGTGGCGAGGGTGTTCGCGGCGAGCAGCGCCACCGACGGATCGCCCTCGCCGAGCGCGACCAGGATCCGGGCGGCGTCCCGCGCGGACACACCCGGCCCGCCGAACCGCTCGGCGACGGTCGCGGTGAGCAGCCCGGCCCGGTGCACGGCGTCGATCCCGGCGACCGGGATCGCACCGCTGCGGTCGTAGTGCTGCGCGGTGCCCGCCAGCTCGGCGGTGACGGCGGCGAGCCCCTCCTCGGACAGGTCCGGGACGGGGAGCGCGGTCCTGCGCTCGTCCAGCGCGGTCACCGGGCACCGGCCAGCGCGTCGGCGTCGAACCCGGGGGCGAGCGCGCCCGGGTGCTCGGCCTGCAGGGTGCCGCGGCGGCCGGTCGCGGCCCGGTGGGCGAGCTCCTGGCGGACCAGCGGCAGCACGTGCCGCCCGTAGTCGGCGGCGTCGGCGAGGGTGTCGTAGCCGCGGATCGAGACCAGGTCGGCGCCCACGTCGACGTAGTCGACGATCGCGGCCGCCACCGTCTCCGGGGTGCCGACCAGCGCGGTGGCCGCGCCGGCGCCGTTGGTCACCGACGCCGTGCGGGTCCACAGTGCCCGGTCGTAGACCTCGGAACGGGCGGCGAAGTCGAGCGCCCGCCGGGAACCGACGTTCTGCGGGGTGTCGGCGAGATGGCGCTTGCCGAAGGTGCCCTGATCGAAGGTGGCGCCGATCTTCTCGGCGTAGTCGTAGGCCTTGCGCCAGGCCAGCTCGTCGGTCCGGTCGATGATCGGCCGGAAGGTCACCCAGATCCGCGGCCGCGGGCGGCCGGCGGTGTCGGCGATGTCGTGCACCCGCCGGATCTGGGCGCGGATCTCGGTGAGCGGCTCGCCCCAGAAGCTGAACACGTCGGCCTGCCTGCCGCCGATCTCGAACGCCTCGTCGGACTGGCCGCCGATGGAGATCGGGATCGTGTCGCCGAAGGGCCGGAAGCCGGGGCCGAAGTCGTCGAACCGGTAGAAGTCGCCGTCGTGCGAGAACGGCTCCGGTTCGGCCCAGGCCCGGCGCAGCAACTCGATGAACTCACCGGTCCGGGCGTAGCGGCGCGCCTTGGGCAGGTAGTCGCCGTGCCGGGCCTGCTCGGCGTCGTTGCCGCCGGAGATCAGGTGGACGACGGCGCGGCCCTCGGTGAGCTGGTCCAGGGTCGCCAGCTGCTGGGCGACGACCAGCGGGAACGCCGTGTTCGGCCGGACCGCGACGATCGGCCGGAGCCGCTCGGTGAGCTGCCCGACCGCGGAGGCGACGACGAACGAGTCGGCCGACGACGAACCGTAGGGCAGCAGCGTGTAGTCGTAGCCGGACTCCTCCAGGGTGCGGACGTAGCGGCGGAAGTAGTCCAGGTCGATGCCGCGGCTCGGCCGCGGCGCCAGCTCGGTGGACGGGTTGAGGTGCGAGAGCGAGATGAACTCGACGGTGCGGGCCGCGGTCGGCGGGAGGGCATCGGTGGTCACGGGAGGTCTCCAGGGGTGGTCGGACGGAGCCGGTCAGATCGCCTTGCCGGGATTGAGGACGCCGCGCGGGTCGAACACCGCGCGCAGCTGCTGTTGCAGGTCGACGACGTCGTCGCCCAGTTCGTCGCGCAGCCAGCGGCGCTTGAGCAGGCCGACGCCGTGCTCGCCGGTGAGGGTTCCGCCGAGCCGCAGCGCGGTCGTGAACACCTCGCCGGCGCAGGCCCAGACGTGCTCGTCGAGCTCGCGGCCGGGTTCGAGGACGAGGATCGGGTGCAGGTTGCCGTCGCCGGCGTGCGCCATCGTCGCGATCCGGATCCCGCTGCGGGCCGAGATCGCGGCGATCGCGTCGACCGCATCGGCGAGCCGGGACCGGGGGACGGCGACGTCCTCGACGAGCACCCGGCCCAGCCGTTCCAGCGCAGGCAGCCCGGCCCGGCGGGTCGCCAGCAGCGCCTCGGCGCCCGCCGGGTCGGCGGCGACGTCCACGGAACCGGCGAGCGGCTCCACCACCGCCCGCACGGCGTCGATCTCGGCGTCGGCGCCGAACCCGTCGGTCTGCACCAGCAGGAACGCGCCGCCGCGCGGTGCCGGCCCGCCCGCGTCGGCGATGGCGGTCAGGCAGGCCGTGTCGAGCAGCTCGGCGACCGATGGCTGCAACCGGGCCGCGGTGATCGCGGCGGCGGCCGCGGCAGCCGCACCGATCCCGTCGAACCAGGCCGCGAGGGTGGCCGTGGCGACCGGCGCCGGGCGCAGCCGCAGGGTGGCCCCGACGACCACCCCGAGGGTGCCCTCGGAGCCGACGAACAGGCCGGTCAGGTCGTACCCGGCGACGCCCTTCACGGTGCGCCGGCCGGTGGCGATCCGGCGGCCGTCGGCGAGCACCACGTCGAGGCCGAGCACCGAGTCGCGGGTGACGCCGTACTTGGCGCAACGCAGGCCGCCCGCATTGGTGGCGATGTTGCCGCCGATCGTGGAGATCGCCAGGCTGGCCGGGTCGGGGGCGTAGCGCAGGCCGTGCGCGGCGGCGGCCGCATCCAGGTCGGCGGTGATCACGCCCGCCTCGGCGACGGCGTACTCGTCGGCCGGGGAGATCTCGACGATCCGGTCCAGCCCGGTCAGGTCGAGCACGATGCTGCCCGCCCCGGCGACGGCTCCGCCGGACAGTCCGCTGCCCGCCCCGCGGACGACGACCGGGGTGCCGGTGGCGTTCGCGTGCGCCAGCACCGCGGCGACCTCGTCCACCGATCCGGCGACGACGACGGCGTCCGGATCGGAGCCGGGATCGAAGCCGGAGCGGTCGAGGCGGGCCGCGGCGCGGGCTGCCGGGTCGGTGCTCCAGCCGGGCAGCGTGGCGGGATCGATGAGGGTGCTGGTCACGGGTCCTGCTTCCGGGTCGGCCCTGCCGTGCGGACACGGCAGGCCGGCGGCCCGCACGGCGGCGGGTCGTCGGGGCGGCGCGCGGGAGCGCGCTGGACGCGGGGTACGACCCGGGGCGGCGCTGCGGCCGGGTCTCAGCGGGAACGACAGCCGGTGGAGCCGACCGTGCCGTGATCGATCACCCGGCGGCGGGTCAGTGCGGTCCCCGTGAACTCCCCGGCAGCCCGGGCGGACGACGACGGACGGCGGCGCGGCGCTGTCGCGCTCGGGTGCTGGGCCGTCGGGTGCACCCGACGAGTGAAGCCCGGGTCGTCGCCCGCGGTCCAGCGACGAATCCGCATCGGTGCCGATCGCGGTTCGTGATCGGTGCGGCCGCGGGGCCCCGGAGCGCGCGGGGCGGGCCAGGCCGGCAGGGCGGGCGGGGTCACGGCGTCACCCCGGTGGCGACCGGGCGTTCCGGATCGTTCGACCAGGCCGACCAGGAGCCCGGGTAGAGCGCCGCCGGGACACCGATCGCGGCGAGCGCGGCCACCTGGTGCGCCGCGGTCACCCCGGAGCCGCAGTAGACGCCGACCGGTCGCCCCCGGGCCCCGAGCGCGGCGAAGCGCGCCCGCAGCTCGGCCACCGGGCGGAAGCGGCCGTCCGGGCCCAGGTTGTCGCCGGTCGGTGCGCTGACCGCGCCCGGGACGTGACCGGCCCGCGGATCGATCGGCTCGACCTCACCCCGGTAGCGCTCGCCGGCGCGGGCGTCGAGCAACAGTCCCGATCCGGCGAGCTCGGCCGCACCGTCGGCGTCGAGCACCGGGAGCAGGCCGCCGGGGAGCACGACGTCACCCGGCGCGGGGGCGGGCACGTCGCCGGATTCCACCGGCAGTTCGGCCTGCTGCCAGGCGGACAGACCGCCGTCGAGCAGGCGGACGTCGTCGTGACCGCCCCAGCGCAGCAGCCACCAGGCCCGGGCCGCGGCCAGCCCGCCGGACGCGTCGTAGACGACCACCGGCCGGTCCGCGCGGATCCCCCAGCGGCGGGCGGCGGACTGCAGGGCGGCCGGTTCGGGGAGCGGGTGCCGCCCGTCGGCCGGATCACCGGTGTGCCGGGACAGCTCGGTGTCGAGATCGACGTAGACGGCGCCGGGCAGGTGGGCGGCACGGTGGTGGGCGCGCCCGTCCGGGTCGCCGAGCGCCCACCGCACGTCGAGCAGCACCGGCGGACGCGGTCCGGCCAGATCGGCGGCGAGCGCGGCCGGCCCGACCAGCACGGCCGCGGCCGGGTCGGTCAGCGGTTCGGCACGCGCGATCGGGCCCGTGCCCTCGCGGAGCCGTTCCAGCCACAGCACCGTGGTCGCCGCGGCCGTGCGGTGGGTCCGGTCGTTCAGTGCGTCGTGCACGCCGCCGGTGATGCTCACCAGCTCGGCCGACGGCAGGCCTGCGAACCAGCGCCGGACGTCGTCGACCGGGCTGATCGCGTCGGCCGCCCCGTGCACTCCCAGCACCGGGACGTCGATCGCGCCGGGCCGCGCCCGGTCCGCCCAGTCCGCCGGCGGCGGCTCGGCGAGCGCGCCGCGGCGGACGGCGTCGTCACCGTCGAGCCGGCCGCGGTGGGCCGGGCACGACGTCCGCACCGCGAGTTCGTCGGCCCAGCTCGGCGCCGGCGTGCCCGGCGCCGCGGCGAGCGGCAGCCCGGCCAGGACCAGGCCGTCCAGGCCGGTCCCACCGGCCCCGCCGCTCGCCGCGAACCCGGCCGCCCAGAGCGCACCGGTGTCGGAACCGACGAGTACCCGCGGTGGCGGGCCGGGCTCCCCCGGCTCCTCGGACGGTGTCCGGCCGAGCAGCGCGCAGACCTGCGAGCGGGTCCGTTCCTCGTCGACGGTGGGATCGGAGACCGCCCAGACCCGGTAGCCGTCGGCGGCGATCCGGCGGCCGAACCGCTCGTAGACGGCGGCGTGCTCACCGCGGCCGGGGACCACGACGACCGTGCCGCGGGGCGCGATGCCCTCGGGCTCCGCCCAGGACGCGATCACCGGGACCGCACCGACAGCAGTCATGACAGACCTCACCTCGTACTCGGCTTCGACGGGCTGCCCGGAGACGACGCCGGGGCCGCTGGGTGTCCCTGGGTGTAATTCAGCGCCGGTGGACACCGCCGGGTGCCGGACCGGGTTCTCGCTACCGGTGACGCGGACAGAGCGCGGAGCACACGGTGCCGTGGTCGACCACCCGGCGCCGGGTCAGCTCACCCGCGGCGTCCCCGGTCGGGGGCAGGATCGTCGTGCGGGCCACGGACACAGCAGACCCTGCGCAGGGCCCTCCCGTCCAACGACGAATGTTCATCACAATCGATCACGAATCACGATCAGTGCTGTTACGGTCCGGCCGTGCCCGCCGTCCTCGACATCATCGCGCTCCGCAGCATCGTCGCCGTCGCCGACCAGGGCGGCTTCCACCGGGCCGCGGAGTCGTTGATGGTGTCGCAGTCCGCGGTCAGCCAGCACGTCCGCAGGCTGGAGAAGGCGGTCGGACGCCCGCTCGTCCGCAAGGACGGCCGCGGCAGCCGGTTCACCCCGGAGGGCGAGGCGCTGATCGGGGAGGCCCGGCGCATCCTGTCCGCGCACGACGACGCACTGCGCAGGCTCGGTGTCGGCGACCCGCGCGAGTCGCTGGTGCTGGGCTCCACCGAGCACGCCGCGGACGAGCTGCTCCCCCGCGTGATGGCCCGCCTGCAGGAGGTCTTCCCCGGCGTCGCCGTCCGGTTCCGGCTCGACCGCTCCAGCCGGCTCAACGACGCGCTCGACCGCGGCACCCTCGATCTCGCCATGTACATCGGCGATCCGGCCGACGCGCCGGCCGGGTTGAGCAGGCCCGCCGGAGCCATCCCGCTGACCTGGTACGCGGCGCCGGGATGGCGTCGCCCGGCCGACGGGCCGATCCCGCTGGTGGTGATCGACAGCCCCTGCACGATCCGGCGTCGTGCACTGCGGACCTTGTCGGACAACGGATTGCCCGCGACCGTCGTGGGTGAGGCCGCGTACCTGGCCGGGGTGCTCAACGCCGCACGGGGCGGGCTGGGCGTGGCACTCGTCGCCGGGCTCGGGCCGGCCCCGGAGGGGCTGGAGGTGTGCGGCGAGCTGCCCCCGGTGCCGCCCGAGCGGCTGCACCTGCGGGTACGCGCCGGATCCGATCCGCGCCTGCTGGAGTCCGCCCTCGGAGCGCTGTCCCAGGTGCTGGTCGGCGACGGCGCGCCCTCCGGTACCTGACGCCCCGCCGGTACCGCACCGCTGCGCGGGTCAGTCGCGCGCGGTGAACCCGGCGGCGCGGGCCTTGTCCTCGGGCCCCCACAGCGTCGTCGACAGCTCGCGGCGCACCAGCGGCACCACCTCGGTGGCGAACCGGATCAGCACCTCGTGCTGCGTCGCGTACGGCAGCACCGGGTTGATCGAGACGGACTGCACGTCGTGGCCATAGGCACGGTGGTAGTCCACGATCTTCTCGGCGACCCGCTCCGGGGTCCCGACCAGCGCCGGACCGCGCGCGACGGCCTCCTCGACGGTCGCGAACGAGGTGACCTTGCCCGGCCGGTCGTCACCGGCGTGCGCGGCCCGCAGCTTCGCCGCGAACCCCTCGTAGACCGGCCGGTACTCGGCGATCGCCTCGGCGTCGGTGTCGGCGAGGAACAGCCCGCCCGATCCGGACCCGACATAGCCGACGGCCGGATCGTGGCCGTGCTCGACGAGCTTGTCCCGGTACCGGTCGATCAGGACCCGGTAGTTCTCCCGCGGCTGCAACGCGTTCGCCGAGAAGATCGGGTCGCCCCACCGGGCGGCCAGATCGACGGCGTGGGTGGAGGTCGCCGAGCCGTGCCAGATCCGGAACGGGCCGTCGAACGGGCGCGGGAAGGTCGTCACCCCGGCCAGGTCGGCATGATGGGTCCCGGCCCGGTCGACATCGGTCTCGCGCAGCAGCAGGCGCAGCAGCTCGTAGTTCTCGGTGAGGTACTCGTACTGTCGGGCGAGCTCCAGCCCGAACATCGGGAAGTGCCGGTCCTCGTTGCCCTTCCCGATCACGATCTCCAGCCGGCCACCGGAGAGCTGGTCGACGGTGGCGTAGTCCTCGGCGACCCGGACCGGATCGAGCAGTGAGAGCACCGTGACACCGGTGGAGAGCAGGATCCGCTCGGTCGCCTGGGCGATGGCACCGAGCAGCACGGTCGGCGCCGACGAGACGAACTCCCCGGCGTGCCGCTCGCCCACCGCGTAGGAGTCGAACCCGAGCCGCTCGGCGAGCACCGCGGTCTCGACCACCCGGGTGAGCCGCTCGTGCACCGAGATGATCTCGCCCGTCACCGGATGCGCGGTGTGCGGGACGATGTCGAGAACCTGGAACCTCACGGGTGCCTCCCCCTGTCGACGCCGGCCGCCGGTGCGAGCGGAACGCCTGTCGGTGCCGGGCGGCTACAACGCCCGGGACGGGGCCGGCCGTCGGCGGGACGCGGATCCCGGGAACGGCGGGGCGGAACCGGGCCGCCGCGGCGGGCGCCGGAGGGGACCGGCGGGCACCACGGCAGGGCGGCCGACCGGAACCACGCTACCAACCCGGGGGCCCGACGCGCCGCCGTCTCGGTGACCGCCCCCCCTCGACGCGGGCCGGGTGCTGCGGTGAGTATGGAGGGGTGACCGGAGAGCTGCGCCTGGTGGCGCGCCTGCACGTGGACCTGGGTCGTACCGGGTCCGCCTGCTGTCGCTGACCTGCGTTCCGCCCTCCCGGCCGCCGCACCGCGCGGCCGTCCGTCCGGCTGTCCCGGAGGTCACGCCATGTCCCGGCGCCCCGTACCGCTGTCCGTCCTCGACCTGTCCCCGGTACCGGCCGGTGCCGGGGTCTCCGACGCGCTGCGCAACACCCTCGATCTGGCCCGCGCCGCCGAGCGGGCCGGGTACGCCCGGTTCTGGCTGGCCGAGCACCATCTCAACCCGGGCGTCGCCGGTGCGTCCCCGGCAGTGTTGATCGGGGCGGTCGCCGCCGCGACGTCGACGATCCGGGTCGGGGCGGGTGCGGTGCAGACCGGGCACCGCACCTCGCTGTCGGTCGTCGAGGACTTCGGCACCCTGGACGGCCTGCACCCCGGCCGGATCGACCTGGGCCTCGGCCGATCCGGTGCCCGGCCACCGTCACGGCGCGATCCCGCCGGGCGGGAGCCGAGGGTGGTCGGCGGGATCCTGATCCCGGCGCCGTTCTCGTTCGCCGGGCTCGTCGGCTCACCCCGATTCCGAGCGCAGGCCGAGCTGCTGGGCAGGCCGGGGCCGGAGGTGCCGGACTACGACGAGATCGTCGGCACCGTCCTCGGGCTGATCGAGGGCACGCACCACAGCTCGGAGGGGGTCCCGGTGAGCGCCGTCCCCGGCGAGGGTGCCGACCTGCAGCCGTGGGTGCTCGGCTCCAGCGGCGGGGACAGCGCGGCCGTCGCCGGTCGCCGGGGTCTGCGGTTCGCCGCGAACTACCACGTCAGCCCCGGCACCGTGCTCGACGCGGTGCAGACCTACCGGCAGGAGTTCCGGCCGTCGGCGGCGCTGGCGCGGCCGCACGTGATGGTGTCCGCCGACGTCGTGGTCGGTACCGACGACGCGCACGCGGAGCGGATCGCCGCGGGCTACGGGCCGTGGGTGCACAGCATCCGGACCGGTGCCGGTGCGATTCCCTATCCCGCGCCCGAGGCCGCCGCCGGGCTGCCCGCCGATCCGGGCGTGGTCGCCGACCGACTGGACACCCGGTTCGTCGGTGGGCCACACGCCGTCGCCGACCGACTGGCCGCGTTGCAGGAGGTGACCGGGGCCGACGAGCTGCTCGTCACCACGATCACCCACCGGCACGCCGACCGGGTCGCCTCGCAGGATCTGCTGGCGGCGGAGTGGGCACGGCGCACGCGGATCCCCGGCTGATCCGTCGCGGGCTGCCGCGCGCCCGCTGATCGGCGTTCATCACGGTGTTACATCCGGACATTCCTCGGCAACGGGACCCCTCTACCGTCGTTCGCATCCCAGCTTGGATCCAAAGCATCGGATCCGAGGCCGCGTCGACCGAGGAGTCGAGATGGAAGACACCCGGCCACCAGGGCTGCACCTGGAGGGCGTCGACAAGACGTTCCGGTCCGGCCTCCGCCAGGTCAGTGCGCTCGAGGGCGTGCGCATCCATTCCCGGCAGGGCGAGTTCCTGTCCCTGATCGGCCCGTCCGGCTGTGGCAAGAGCACCGTGCTGCGCATGCTGGCCGGGCTGGAGGAACCGACCTCGGGGCAGGTCCGGGTGCACGACCGGACTCCCGGCGAGCTCCGCCGCCACAACGACACCGGCATCGTCTTCCAGGAGAGCGCGCTGCTGCCGTGGCGCTCGGTGCGGCGCAACGTGCAGCTCCCGCTGGAGCTGGCCGGAGCGCGGATCGATCCGGCCGCGATCGACGACATGATCGCGCTCGTCGGCCTGTCCGGATTCGAGCAGGCCCGGCCCGCGCAGCTCTCCGGCGGCATGCAACAGCGGGTGGCGATCGCCCGCGCGCTGATCAACAAGCCGAGCATCCTGCTGCTCGACGAGCCCTTCGGGGCGCTCGACGACATGACCCGCCAGACCATGAACCTGGAGCTGCAGCGGATCTGGACCGAGCGGCCCGCGACCACCCTGATGGTCACCCACGGGATCGCCGAGGCGGTGCTGCTCAGCGACCGGGTGGTCGTGATGAGCCCGCGCCCCGGCCGGATCCGGCACGAGGTGACCATCGATCTACCCCGGCCCCGCACCGCCGAGACCACCCGCACCCCGGAGTTCCATCACATCGTCGACGATCTGTCCGACCTGCTGTTCGGAAACGGGTCGGCCCGGCCCGCGCCGCAGGGCGCCACCGCATGAACCGGCTGCTGAGCCCCGGCCTGGCCGGCGCACTGGTCATCGCGGTGGCCTGGCAGGTCGTCGGCGCGACCGGGCTCGCCGGCCCCGGCATCGCCACCCCCACCGCGATCGTCGCGGGGATGGTCCAGGACGGGTGGGCGTACTACGGCCCGCACCTGCTCACCACGTTCCAGTCCGCCGCGGTCGGCTACCTCTGGGGCAACCTCGCCGCGCTCGGCTGCGCGGCGCTGGTGGTGACCGTGCCACCGCTGGAACGGGTGTTCGTCCAGATCGGTGTCGCCTCGGCCTGCGTCCCGCTGATCGCGATCGCACCGATCCTGTCCGCGGTGTTCAACGGCCAGGTCATCTCGGCGATCCTGGCGGCGATCTCGGTCTTCTTCATCACCCTGGTCGGCGCACTCAACGGTCTGCGGCAGACCGCGCGCACCAGCGCCGACATGATCCACGCCTTCGGCGGGAACCGGCTGCAGCTGCTGCGCAAGGTGCAGTTCCGCTACGCGCTGCCGAGCATCCTCACCGCACTGCGGATCGGTGTTCCCGGTGCGGTGCTCGGGACGATCGTCGGCGAGTTCATGGGCCAGCGCACCGGTCTCGGCGCCGCGCTGGTCGTGTCCCAGCAGCAGAGCGACGTCGCCCGCACCTGGGGTATCGCGCTGGTCGCCGGGCTGCTCACGGCGCTGCTGTTCCTCGCGATGAACGTGGTGTCGCGCCGCCTGGTCCCGTGGGCCCCGAACGAGCAGGAGGTGCGCGCATGAGCACCCCCGCCGAGTTCGCCACCCGCACACCGAACCGTGAGCTGCTGCGCCAGGCCGGCACCCGGGTCGCCTCGACGATCGCCTCCGCGGTCGCCGCGCTCGCGCTGGTCCTCGTCGCGTGGACCGCGTTCGTGCAGCTGGTCGGCGTCAGCGACTTCATCGCCAAGACCCCGCTCGACGTCTGGCGCTACGTGGTCTCCGGACCGGACGCGCCGGCGCAGCGGGCGGAGCTGTTGAGCAGGCTCGGTGTCACGCTGGGCGACGCCGCGCTCGGATACGTCGCAGGGCTCGGTCTCGCGGCGGCGGTGACACTGCTCTTCTACTTCTCCCGGCTGCTGGAGCGGATGTTCATCCCGTCGGTCACCGCGCTCAGCGCGATCCCGATGGTCGTCGTCGCACCGATCCTGGTGCTCGTCTTCGGCCGCGGCCTCACCTCGGCCGCCCTGATCGGCGCGGCGGTCGTGTTCGTCCCGGCGCTGCTGATGATGCTGGACGGGATCGCACGGACCCCACGGTCGCTGGTCGACATGTGCGACGCCTACGGCGGCAGCACCTTCGACCGGTTCCGCAAGTTCGCCCTGCCGCACGCACTCCCCCACTGGTTCGCGGCGGCCCGGATCGCGGTCACCCAGGCGATGATCGGGGCGCTGCTCGCCGAGTGGCTCTCCACCGGCGCCGGGCTCGGCGGCCAGATGCTGCTCGACGCCAACCAGTTCCAGTTCGACCGGCTGTGGTCCGGCGTCGCGCTGCTGACCTTCACCAGCATCTGCCTCTACCAGCTCGCCTCGGTCGTCGAGTCGCTCGTCGCCGCCCGCATGGCCGGCCGGCTCTGATCTCGTTCCCCGCCCCCGTCACGAAGGAACCCGACATGTCCGGCACCCTCTCCCGCCGTCAGCTCCTGCGGCGCGGCCTCACCCTGGGCGGCGCCGCGCTGCTCGCCCCGGCCGCGCTGAGCGCCTGCGTCTCCGGCACCGACGGTCCCGCAGGCAGCACCGACGGGCTCGGCGTCGCCTCCCAGCGCCTCGCCTGGCTGATGAACGCCCAGTTCGTCGGCTCCTATGTCGCCGAGGACCGCGGCTACTACCGGGAGGAGGGCTTCTCCGGCTCCGAGATCGTCTCCGGTGGCCCGACCGCGGCACCGATCGAGTCCGACGTGCTGGAACGCACCTTCGCCGGGGTCTCCCAGGTACCGATCGTCGGCGCCGCGGTCGCCCAGGGCGCCCCGCTGAAGATCGTCGGAGCGGTGTACCAGCGCTACGCCGGATGCATCGTCTCGATGGCGGACTCCCCGATCCGCTCGCTGGAGGACCTGCGCGGCAAGACCATCGGTTGCTCGTCGTCCAGCGAGCCGGTGTGGCGCAATTTCCTGGCCTCGATGGACCTGAACGACCAGCAGATCTCCACCGTCCCGGTACAGGGCGATCCGATCGCCATGACGACCGGCGAGTTCGACGGCTACCTCGGCTTCCTCAACAACCAGCCGATCGACCTGCGGGTCAAGGGCTTCGACGTCGAGACGATGCTGCTGGCCGACGTCGGTTTCCGGCTCCCGGGCCAGACCTACATCGTCAAGCAGGAGGATCTGGACGCCGAGCCGGAGAAGGTCAAGGCCTTCCTGCGCGCCGAGATCCGTGGCTGGAACGACGCGCTGGCCGACCCGGAGATGGCCCTCGACATCACCCTGAACAACTACGGCGCCGGGCTCGGTCTCGATCCCGAGGCCACGGCCGAGGCGCTGCGGGTGCAGACCGAGCTGATCCGCAGCACGGACGGCGCCCAGCACGTCGGGCTGCTCACCGACGCCCAGGCGCGGGAGAGCGCGGCCGCGGTGACCCGCGGCGGGCTCGATGTGAGCGCCGAGACCCTGTTCGACCTCGGACCGATCACCGAGATCTACGCCGAGGAACCCGCGCTGCGCGTGGCATGACCAGCGGGCCGGATCCGATGAGTGTCCGTCGAGTGGAGGAGAACCAGTGACCGATCCCGACCTCATCCTGCGCGGCGGCACCGTCGTCACGCACGACGGGAGCGCCGAGATGGATGTCGCGGTGCGCGACGGCGTCGTCGTCGCGACGGGCCCGGACCTGCGGCTGCGGGCCGCCCGCGAGCACGACTGCACGGGCCGGCTCGTCCTGCCCGGGCTGGTCGACGTGCACGTGCATCTGCGCGAGCCCGGGATGACCGAGAAGGAGGACTTCGGCAGCGGTACCCGGGCGGCCGCCGCGGGAGGTGTCACGACGATCGTCGACATGCCCAACACCAGCCCGCCGGTGACCACCGCCGCCCGGTTCGCCGAGAAGCTGGAGCTGGTGCGGGACAAAGCGCACGTGGACTTCGGGCTATACGGGATGATCGACCACGACAACGCGGACGAGATCGCAGGCGTCGCCGCGCAGGGTGCGATGGGCCTGAAGCTGTTCATGGGCCAGACCACCGGCGACAACCGGTGCCCGGACGACGCCGCGATCTTCCGCGGGCTGGAGGCCGCCGCACGCGAGGGCCTGGTCGTGGGCGTGCACGCGGAGAACGACCACATCCTGCGGATGCTGATCGACCGGCTGCGCGCCTCCGGCCGCACCGATCCGCGGGCCCACCTGGAGAGCCGTCCGGACTTCATCGAGACCGAGGCGGTCACCCGGATCATCACCCTGGCCACCGAGGCGGGCGCGCAGCTGCACATCCACCACCTGTCCAGCGCCGCCGGCCTGCGGCGGCTGGTGAACCTGCGGGCCGAGGGCCACCGGGTCACCGCCGAGGCGCTGGTGTCGCACCTGCTCCTGGACGACTCCGCCTACGACACTCACGGCAACCTGATCAAGCTCAACCCGCCGATCCGCCCGGCCGGCGACGTGGCGGCACTGTGGGCCGGGATCGACCGCGGCGATCTCGACATGGTCGCCACCGACCACGCCCCGCACACCTGCGCCGAGCAGGCCGAGACCGACGTCTGGCGGGCCTACGGCGGCTTCATCGGGGTGGAGACGATGCTCCCGCTGATGCTCACCGAGGCGGCGCGGGGGCGGCTCACCGTCTCCGACGTCGTCCGGCTGTGCTCCTACACCCCGGCCCGGCGCTGGTCGATGCCCGGCAAGGGGCACATCGCCCCCGGTTTCGACGCCGATCTCGTCGTCGTCGATCCGGACCGGGAGTACCCGCTCGACGCGTCCGGCCTGCACTCCAAGCACAACGCCACCCCGTACGCCGGCTGGCCGCTGCGCGGGGCGGTGGAGACGACGTTCCTGCGCGGGACGATCGTGCACCACGACGGCGAGATCGTCGGGCCGCCGTCCGGGCGCCAGGTCCGTCCGCGGCCGGTGCCGAACCGAGGAACGAGGTAGATCGTGCAGAGTGCGCCCGCCGTACTCGACGTCGTCGAGTCGATGCTCCACGAGGTCACACTCACCCCTCCCGACCGGGCACCGGCGCCGCCGGTCGTCGCCGGCATCGGGACGACCGCGAGCCGCGCGCTGGCCGGGAGCCTGCTCGCCGACGCCTTCGCCGCCGAGGGGATCACCCCCGGCGGATCGGTCCCGTTCGACGACCCGGATGCGCTGCTCGCCGACCGGTCCTGGTCGCTGGCGCTGGTCCTGAGCCCGTGGAAGATCGAGCTCGCCTCCCGGCTGCCGGCCATGACCGCCTCGGCGACCCGGATCGTCGCCGCCGACACCCTGGTCCGCACGGCACAGGGGGTGCTGGGGGTCAACACGAACACCTGGGCCGCCCAGGCCGCGATGCAGGCGCTGCTGCCCGGCGACGCACCGCCGCAGGTGCTGGTGCTGGGCTCCGGCGGCTCCGCCCGCTCGGTCGCCGCGGCCGTGCGCCGGGCCTGGCCGCGGGCCGAGCTGTTCGGCAGCGCCCGCAACGCGGCGGCACTCACCGGGTGGGCCACGGCGTTCGACGCCACCGCGGTGAGCCCGGCCGACGCCGCGGACCTCTCGCCTACGCTGGTCGTCAACACCACCACCTGGGGGGAGACCCCCGAATCGGAGCAGCGGCCGTTCGCCTTCGACACCGCGCGGATCCTCGCTCCGGGCAGGTACCTGTTCGACCTGAACAACCGGACCTCCACGCTGCAGACCGCAGCACTGACCGCCGGGATGAGCGTGATGTCGGGGACGTTGATGCAGCGGGTGACCAACGCCTGCCGGGCTCGGCTGTTGCGGGAGCTGAGCCGATGAGCACATCGGGAACGCCGACGGTCCGGGCCGCCTCCGGAGCGCCACCGGCGCGGGAACGGGTGTACCGGTTCCTGCGCCAGCAGATCACCAGCGGCGAGTACCGCGGCGGGCGCAGGCTGGTCGAGGAGGAGATCGCCGACGAGCTGGAGGTGAGCCGCACCCCGGTGCGCGAGGCGCTGCAGCGGCTGGCCTCCGACGGACTGGTCGACCGGCTGCGCCGCGGCCATCTGGTCGTCGTCGAGTTCGGTGACGAGGCCAGGGCCGAGCTGCACGAGCTGCGGGTCGCCTTCGACCAGGCCGCGGCCAAGCTGCTGGTCGCCCGGACCGGCCGCGTCGACTGGGACCGGCTCTACGCGATGCTCGATCCGCTGGCCGAGGCCGTCGCACAGCACGGGACCGCGAGTGCGGACTACCGGATGGTGCACCTGGACCTGCACATGGCGCTCAACCGGGAGGCCTTCGCGGCGCTCGGCCCGTCGCTGCTGGACCGGCAGACCTTCCTCTACCCGGCGGACGACTACGTCCAGCAGCCCGGCCACGAACCCGTCCGTCAGCACCGCGAGCTGCTCGATGCGCTGAGCTCGGGCGATCTCGTCCGGGCGCAGGCGGCAGCAGCCGAACACGCGATCCGCGCAGGGAGTATCCGGTGACCACCGTCCTGATGTTCGTCAACGGCCAGGCCATGAGCGGCGGGGAGCTCAACGACTCGCTGGCCGGTGCCCGGTTCGCGGGCCGGGTGCGCACCGCGCCGGAGTACCGCTTCTACTCCTTCGCCGACGTGTTCCCCGGGATCCGGCACACCGGGGCCGACGGCTGGTCGGTCCCCGGTGAGCTCTACGAGGTGTCCTACGCCGACCTGTTCGGGCGCCTGCTGCCGCGCGAGCCCGCCGAGCTGGAGCTCTCGGTGATCCGGCTCGACGACGGACGGCACAGCCTCAGCATGGTGTGCCGCTCCGGTGCGACCGAGGCCGGGACGGTCACCGAGATCACCCACACCGACGGCTGGCTCGGGCACCTGCGGGACGGCGCGTCCCCCGGCCCGGGCGGATCCCGGTGAGCGATACCGGGGAGCCCGGCGCGCTGGCCCGTGCGGTCGAGCTCGCCGGGCAGGCCCGCGCGCGCGGTGATCATCCGTTCGGCGCGGTCCTTCTCGACGCGGCGGGCGTCGTGCTCGGCGAGGCCCGGAACACCGTGGTCAGCGACCGGGACCCGACCGCGCACGCCGAGCTGGCGCTGCTGCGCGCGGTTCCCGGCGGGGCGACGCTCTGCGCCAGCGCCGAACCGTGCGCGATGTGCGCCGGTGCGATCGGCTGGTCGACGGTGTCCCGGGTGGTGTACGCCCTGGGCCGGGCGGAGCTGGCCGGGCTGACCGCGGGCGACGGCGAGGGCGCCCGGACGTCGCTGCCGTGTCGCACCGTGCTCGCCGCCGCACCGCACCCGATCGAGGTCGAGGGTCCGGTGCCGGTGCCCGGTGCGCGCGAGGTGCACGCCGGGTACTGGATGCCGCAGCGGGCCGACCGGATCGCCGGAACCGCCCGATGAGCGAGATCCTGCTCGCCGGGCAGGATCCGGGCATCGCCGACCACTACCTGTGGTGCACCCCGCGGACCGTCACCTGGGGGACACTGCCCACTCCGCGGAGCGCACCGGTGCTGCGGATCGCATCGGGCGAGACGGTCACCTTCGACACCGTCTCCCAGGAGGGCCTGATGGAGGACCAGGGTCGCGACCCGGTCCGCTACTTCGGCGCCCACGGCGTCCCCGCCGCGCAGGTGCTCGACGACGCGGTGGAGCTCGCCCGCTCGGACCTGCACCGCATGCCGTCGCCGGCCGGCCCGCACATCGTGCTCGGTCCGGTGCACGTCGACGGCGCACTCCCCGGGGACTGGCTGCGGGTCGACTTCCTGGAGCTGCGGCCGCGCGTCCCCTACGGCGTGATCTCCACCCGGCACGGCCGCGGGCTGCTGCCCGGCCGGTTCCCGGAGCCGGGCGGCGAGCCGGTGCAGAGCGCGTTCTGCCGTCTCGAACAGGACCCGGATGGCGGCGGCACCCGCGCCCGGTTCGCCCATCGCGGCGGCAGCGCGCTGATCGGCGTCCGGCCGTTCCTCGGGCTGTGCGGGGTCACCCCGGCCGGATCCACCCCGCGCAGCTCGATCCCGCCGGGCCCGTTCGGCGGCAACATCGATCTGCGTGAGCTCGTGGCCGGGACGTCGCTGTACCTGCCCGTGCAGACCGCGGGCGCCGGCTTCTATCTCGGCGATCCGCATCTCGCGCAGGGCAACGGGGAGATCGCGCTCACCGCGCTGGAGGGATCGCTGCGGGTGACCGTGCGGCTCTCGCTGGCCCGGGAGCCGGCGCCACCGCCGGTGGCGCCGTGGGCGCTGACCCCGCGGCACTGGATCCTCACCGGGCTGGATGCCGATCTGGACGAGGCGATGCGCCGCTGCGCCGAGCAGGCCGTCGAGCTCCTGGTGCAGCGCACCGGGATGACCCCGACCCAGGCCTACCTCTACCTCAGCGCCGCCGGTGATTTCGCGGTGACCCAGGTCGTGGACCGGGTGAAGGGGGTGCACTGTCTCATCGACCGCAGTCCAATCGAGCACGGCCTCATCGACCGCAACCTGGTCGAGCACGGCCTGATCGAGCACGGTCCGGTCGAACACGGCCCGGTCGGCGTCTGAGCGACCGCGCGGGTCGTCGGTGAGCGTCGTCGGTGAGCGTCGTCGGTGAGTGTCGTCGCAGCACCCGGGCGCCGCCGGTTCGGCGGAGGTATCGTCGGCGACCGTGCCGACCGCCCCGCGGTCGCGGCCGTACCCGCTCGGGTGGTGGCCACGACGGCGGCCCGGTCCACTCGGGAGACGTCCCCGGAGCACCAGCTTCCGCCGGCGTCCCGTCCCGCACCGGCCGCGATCCCCGGCCACGGCACGTCTCCGACGCACTGCCGCGCCGTCGCCCCCGGACGTCACCCGTCCGCGGCACGGCGCCGAGAGGAACCACGATGCGCCTGTTGCGCACGCTGTCACTGCTGGTCCCGGCCGCCGTACTCGCGGCGGGGTGCGCGGCCCCCGGCTCCGCGCCGCCCGCCGACGACGGCGACTCCCGGACCGTCCGGATCGGGGTGTCCGACGGCGCCGAGCCCTACTGGAACGTCTTCACCGAGAAGGCCGCCGCCGAGGGGATCACCGTCGAGCTGGTCAACTTCACCGACTACAACCAACCCAATCCGGCACTGTCCCAGGGGCAGCTGGACCTCAATCAGTTCCAGCACCTGCAGTACCTCGCCAACTACAACGTGCAGAACGACGACACCCTCACACCGATCGGTGCGACGGCCGTCTACCCGCTGCCGTTGTACTCGACCCGGCACTCCGATCTCGCGCAGATCCCGGACGGCGGCCAGATCGTCGTCCCGAACGACGCCGTCAACCAGGCCCGGGCGCTGAACGTGCTGCAGTCCGCCGGGCTGCTGACGCTGACCGACGGGGGCACCACCACCTCGACCCCGGCCGACATCGACCAGGCCGCATCGAGGGTGAGCGTCACCCCGGTCGACGCGGCCCAGACCGCGGCCAACCTGCCCAGCGCGGACGGCGCGATCGTCAACAACAACTACGCGACCTCGGCGAACCTGACCTCCGACCAGGTCCTGTACCAGGAGGATCCGGACTCCGACGCCGCGAAGCCCTACATCAACCTGTTCGTCGCCCGGGCCGAGCAGGCCCAGGACCCGGACCTCGCGACCCTGGTCCGGATCTACCACGACCAGGAGGTCCTCGACGCGGCCCGCAAGGACCTCGGCGACGACGGCGTCTTCCGGGACAACACCCCCGAGGACCTGCAACAGACCCTCGCCGGTATCGAGCAGCAGCTGCGGGCGGGCTGATGGCCGCCCCGGTGATCTCGTTCGCCGGGGCGACCCGCACGTTCCCGGCCCGCCGCGGGCCCGGGGTCACCGCCGTCGACGACGTCGATCTCGACATCGCCGAGGGCGGGATCACCGGGGTCATCGGCTGGTCCGGGGCGGGCAAGTCGACCCTGGTCCGCATGATCAACGCACTCGAGCTGCCGACCGCGGGCACCGTGACGGTGCGCGGGCGGGTCACCTCGGAACTGTCCGAGAGCGGTCTGCGCGCGCTGCGCGGCGAAGTCGGGATGATCTTTCAGCAGTTCGCCCTGCTGAACTCCCGGACGGTCGCGGGCAACGTCGGTTACCCGCTGAAGGTGGCCGGCTGGTCCCGCGAGGCCCGCCGGGCCCGGGTGCGCGAACTGCTGGAGTTCGTCGGGCTCGACGGGCTGGCCGGCCGCTATCCGGCCCGGCTGTCCGGCGGGCAGAAGCAGCGCGTCGGCATCGCCCGTGCGCTCGCCACCTCGCCCGGGATCCTGCTCGCCGACGAGGCGACCAGCGCACTCGATCCGGAGACCACCCGTGAGGTGCTCGCCCTGCTGCGGCGGGTCAACCGGGAGCTCGGCACCACCGTCGTGGTGATCACCCACGAGATGGAGGTCGTCGCCGCGATCTGCGACCGGGTCGTGGTGATGGAGGCCGGCGCGGTCATCGAGCACGGCCCGGTGTACGACGTGTTCGCGGCGCCGTCGCACCCGGCGACGGCCCGGTTCGTACACGGCGTCCTGCAGGACGTGCCGTCCACCGAGACCGTCGGACGGCTGCGCAGCCGCTTCCCCGGCCGGCTGGTCACGGTCGCCATCGGTGGGCAGGGCGGTGGTGAGCGCGCCCAGGAGATCCTCGCCCGGGTCACCGCCGAGCAGGGTGTGCGCAGCACGGTCGTGCACGGCGGCATCCGTGAGCTGGCCGAGCGCCCGATCGGCAGTCTCACCCTGGAGCTGACCGGTGACGACAGCGCGGTGCAGGCCGTCGTCGACGAGCTGTCCCGGCACACCGGGGTGACCGAGGTGACCGGATGAGCCCCGCCGCGACGGACTGGGCGACGCTGCAGCCGGTGCTCTGGCTGTCCGTGCTGCAGACCATCTACATGGTGTTCTGGACGATGCTGATCGCAGGCTCGCTCGGCCTGCTGCTCGGCGTCGCGCTGCACACCACCAGGGCCGGCGGCCTGTACGCGAACCGGGCAGTCTTCACCGTGCTGAACGTGCTGGTGAACCTCGTGCGGCCGATCCCCTTCATCATCTTCATCACCGCCGTCGGCCCGCTCACCCTGCTGGTCATGGGGACGACGATCGGCACCCGCTCGGTGCTGTTCCCGATGGTCGCGATGGCGACGTTCTTCATCGGCCGGATCGTCGAGCAGAACCTGGTGTCGGTGGATCCGGCCGTGGTCGAGGCAGCCCGGGCGATGGGCGCGAGCCGGTTCCGGATCGTCTGGAGCGTGCTGGTGCCCGAGGCGCTGGCCCCGCTGGTGCTCGGCTACACGTTCACCTTCATCGCGGTCGTCGACATGTCGGCGATGGCCGGCTACGTCGGTGGCGGTGGCCTGGGCGACTTCGCCATCTCCTACGGCTACCAGCAGTTCAACTGGCCGGTGACGCTGCTGACCGTCGCGATCATCGTGGTCATCGTGCAGCTCGCCCAGCTGCTCGGGAACACGATCGCGCGCAGGGTGTTGCACCGGTAGGAGGATGTCGGGTGCCGGCCCGCCCTGCGCGGGCCGGCACACGGCGACACGTCGGGAGGACACCGCACATGCCCCGCAATCAGGTCCACCTCGCCGCGCACTTCCCGGGCGTCAACAACACCACGGTGTGGAGCGACCCGGCGTCCGGCAGCCACATCGACTTCGAGTCGTTCGCGCACTTCGCACGGACCGCGGAACGGGCGAAGTTCGACTTCCTGTTCCTCGCCGAGGGCCTGCGGCTGCGCGAACACCGCGGCGAGATCTACGACCTGGACGTGATGGGCCGCCCGGACACCTTCACCGTGCTGCACGCGCTGGCCGCCGTCACCGAGCGGCTCGGGCTGGCCGGGACGATCAACTCCACCTTCACCGAGCCCTACGACGTCGCCCGCCAGTTCGCATCGCTGGATCACCTGTCCGGCGGCCGTGCCGCCTGGAACGTCGTCACCTCGTGGGACGCGTTCACCGGTGAGAACTTCCGCCGCGGCGGATTCCTCCCGAAGGAGCAGCGCTACTCACGGGCCAAGGAGCAGCTCGCCGCGACGGCCGCGATCTGGGACTCGCGGCTCGGCCCGGACGACCGCTCCACGTTCTCCTACACCTCCGGCCAGTTCGACATCCGCGGCCGGTTCGCGCTGCCCCGCAGCCCGCAGGGCCGCCCGGTGATCCTGCAGGCCGGTGACTCCGAGGAGGGCCGCGAGTTCGCCGCCGCGGCAGCCGACGCGATCTTCTCCCGGCACGCCGAGCCGGGCGCCGGGCGCGCGTTCCTGGCCGATGTGAAGGGCAGACTGGCCCGCTACGGCCGCGGATGGGACGACCTGAAGATCATGCCGGCGGCGACCTTCGTGCTCGCCGACACCGACGCCGAGGCCGCGGAGCGAGCCGAGACGATCCGGCACCAGCAGGTCAGCCCGCAGACGGCGATCGTATTCGCCGAGCAGCTGTGGAACACCGACCTGTCCGACCGGGACCCGGACGGCCCGCTGCCCGAGTTCGACCCGGTCGAGGGTGAGCTGGTGTCGAAGGGCCGCGCCAGCGTGCGGCAGTACCGCGATCCCAAGGCGGTCGCCGACGAGTGGCGAGCGCTCGCTGCGGAGAAGAACCTGTCACTGCGCGAGACCGTGATCGAGGTCGCCGGGCGGCACACCTTCGTCGGCAGCCCACAGACCGTCGCCGCCGCGATCGACGACGCGGTGCAGACCGACGCCGCCGACGGCTACGTGCTCGTCCCGCACGTCACCCCGGGCGGGCTCGACGAGTTCGCCGACCGCGTGGTGCCGCTGCTGCAGGAGCGCGGATCGTTCCGTACCGAGTACACCGGCCGCACCCTGCGCGAGCACCTCGGCCTGCCGGAGGTCGCGACGACGACCGATCCGACCGAGGCCGCGACCGCGGCACCCGGCGCCTAGGCCCCGGGTCCCGGCGCCGTCCGAACCGCCGGGCCCCGGGAGTTCAGGAGCGGCGGTCGTCGCCGTCGTGGCGGTGCTCGCCGTCGCCGTCGCCCTGCGCGCTCTCCCGCTTCGCGCGGGCCGCGATCATCGCCATCGCGAACGGGATGCCCAGCAGCAGGCCGAACGACAGGATCCCGGCGATCCAGTCGGTCGGCACCAGGACCAGCACGATCACCGCGATCGCGACGGCCTGCAGCACCCGGTCCAGGGAGAACCGGTCGTCGCGCGTCAGCGACGTCATCTCCGACTCCAGGTCCGGGTCGGAACGGCGCAGCTCGCCCTCCAGGTCGGCCAGCGAGCGCTCCTCGTCGCGGTTCAACGGCGACGCGAAGGGGCGCGGTTCGGGATCCGGTGCCGCACCGGCGGGCTCCGACGGCGGCGGTGGCGGCAGGGGTGGCGGTGTGGCTGGCATTGCTCCTCCTCGGTGCCGAGCTGCCGGCGATCCGAGCTTTCCGGTGGACCCCACACATTCTAGCGAAACGGACATAGTTCCGCCTGATCGTGGGCCGACGCAACGCCATCGTGATGTCGTACCGGATCTCCGCACCCGCCCGGCCGCGTCCGCCGCGGGACGGCAGGATCTCGGTCATGGAACGGCTGCACGACCTCGTCCACCGGCACGACCCGATCGCGGTACTCGATCTGCTCGACGACCGGCCCGCGCACGAGGTGGCCGACGGGCTCGCCCGGCTGGAACCGGTCGACGCGGGATGGGCGTTCCGTCTGTTGGACAAGGACCGCGCCCTCGAGGTGTTCGAGGAGCTCGATCCGGTCCACCAGCAGGAGCTGCTCGCCGGGCTGCGCGACGACGCGGTGGGCGCACTGGTCGAGGAGATGGACCCGGACGACCGTGCGCGGATGCTCGGCGAGGCCCCGGCCAAGGTCGCGACGCGGGTGCTGGCCGGCCTGTCCGCCGGTGAACGGGCGATGACGGCCGCGCTGCTCGGCTACCCGGACGGCTCGGTCGGCCGGGTGATGACCCCGGAGACGGTCGCGGTGCCGGTGCACAGCTCGGTCACCGAGGCGCTCGCCGTCGTACGCCGCAAGGGCGCCGACGCCGAGACCGTCTACACGCTGCCGGTCACCGACGCCGGCCGGCGGGTGCTGGGCACGGTGTCGCTGCGCGATCTCGTGCTGGCCCGGCCGGACACCCCGGTCGCCGATCTCGTCGACCGCGCCGCCCCGCGGGTGCGGGCCGTCGACGACGGCGAGACCGCAGCCCGCCTGATGGGTGAGGCGAACCTGCTGGCGCTGCTCGTCGTCGACTCCGAGGACCGGCTGCTCGGCCTGCTGACGATCGACGACGCCGTCGAGATCCTGGAGGCGGCCGACACCGAGGACGCGGCCCGGCAGTCCGGTGCGGCGCCGTGGTCCGGGCACTACATGTACGTGAAGGTCACCCGGCTGGCCCGCACCCGCGCGCTGTGGCTGGCGGTGCTGCTGCTCGCCGCCGTGCTCACCGTCAACGTGCTGCAGATCTTCGAGGACTCCCTGGAGCAGGTCACCGCGCTGGCCCTGTTCATCCCGCTGCTGGTCGGCACCGGCGGCAACGCCGGTGCCCAGGCCGCGTCGGCGGCGGTGCGCGCGATCGCGGTCGGCGAGGTGCGGCTCGCCGACCTGCCCGCCGTCGTGTGGCGGGAGCTGCGGGTGGGGCTGCTGCTCGGCACCCTGCTCGGCGGGCTCGGGCTGGTCGTCGCGTCGGCGTTGGTGGGCGTGCAGATCGCCACCGTGGTCGCGGTGACCCTGGTGGCGATCTGCGGCTGGGCGGCGACGGTCGGGGCGACCATGCCGTTGCTCGCCCGCAGGCTCGGGATCGACCCGGCCGTGGTGTCCGCGCCGATGGTCACGACGCTGGTCGACGCGACCGGCCTGCTGATCTACTTCTCGGTGGCCCGGTTGCTGCTCGGAGTCTGAGCGAGGTCGTCGGTGGCGCCGTGCCCTGAGCCCCCGTTCCTCGAGTCGCCGTTCTCCGAGACGCCGTTCTCCGAGACGCCGTGCCCCGAGCCGCCGTGCCTCGCGCCCCCGTTGCCCGAGACGCCGTTGCCCGAGACGCCGTGCCCGGAGCCCGCGTCCGCTCCGGGGCCGGGGGTCCCGCCACCGGCGGCGGCGCGCCGCCGTGACACCACCAGGCTGGCGATCGCGGCGACCGCGATCGTGCCGGAGATGAACAGCAGCGACAGCCAGATCGGCACCTCCGGCACCGGCACCGGCTGTCCGCCGTTGATGAACGGCACGTTGTTCTCGTGCAGCGCGTGCAGGGTGAGCTTCACGCCGATGAAGGCCAGGATGACCGACAGGCCGTGCGCCAGGAAGATCAGGCGCTCGAGCAGGCCGCCGATCAGGAAGTAGAGCTGCCGCAGGCCGAGCAGCGCGAACGCGTTCGCGGTGAAGACCAGGTACGGCTCCTGGGTCAGACCGAAGATCGCCGGGATCGAGTCGAACGCGAACAGCAGGTCCGTGAGCCCGATCGCCACGATGACCAGGGCCATCGGGGTCAGCAGCCGCTTGCCGTCGATCTTCGTGACGAGCTTCGCACCGTCGTACTCGGTGGAGGTCGGCAGCACCTTGCGGACCATCCGGATCAGCCTGCTGTCGGCGGCGTCGCCGTGGTCGCCGTCGTCCTTCGACAACGCCTCCTTGATCTGCGAGTAGGCCAGCCAGAACAGGATGATCGCGAAGATGTAGAAGACCGCGGCGAACCGCTCGATGATCACAGCGCCGACCGCGATGAAGCCACCGCGCATCACGATCGCTATCGCGATGCCGATCAGCAGCACCTTCTGCTGGTGGATCCGCGGCACCGCGAACGCCGTCATGATCAGCAGGAAGACGAAGAGGTTGTCGACCGAGAGCGCCTTCTCGGTCATCCAGCCGGCCATGTACTCGCCGCCGTACTGCCAGCCGGAGAACATCCCGACGCCGACGCCGAACAGCAGGGCGATCGCGACGTAACCGGCCGACCAGATGGCGGACTCACGCAACGTCGGTTCGTGGGGTGTGCGGACGTGTCCGACGAAGTCGAACACCAGCATGCCGAGCACGAAGACACACGTGGCAAGCCAGACCCAAAGGGGAACATTCACAGCAGGACCTCCAGCGCAGGTTGGGGCGCTGAAGGTCTCCTCCGCCCGCTGATCGCGGACCGGCGCCACCGGGATCCAGCTCGTCCTGGTTCCGTGATGACGGCAACGCCGTGTTCGGGAGTACTCCCCTTCTCCGGCGAACCGTAAGGCATACCGTCCGGTTACCGACAGTCGGGGCGGTCGCGACCTTGGTCACGCCTGTCCGAATCGACCGCTCCGCGCTGCGACGAACAGGGGCGTACTCATCACTCCGGACGGAGCATCGGCGCCGGTCAGCCGGCGGACTGCCGCGCCGTGACCGACTCCCGGACCACGGGCTGGACCGGACGCGGGCCG
The DNA here is from genome assembly GCF_003945385.1 of Pseudonocardia autotrophica. NCBI lineage: Bacteria > Bacillati > Actinomycetota > Actinomycetes > Pseudonocardiales > Pseudonocardiaceae > Pseudonocardia > Pseudonocardia autotrophica. The sequence goes on along the minus strand of NZ_AP018920.1, from coordinate 2,373,981 downwards.
GACGGCACGGGCTGCGCCGGGAGACCGGGACTCCCCGGCGACGGGAAGCTGGACCGGCGCTGCGCCGGAAAGCCGAGCCTCCCCGGCGACGGAAGGCCCGGCCCGCGCTGCGCCGGCCGGTGCAGCGGGGCCAGCGCCGGACGGGACGGCAGCTCGGGCAGGACCGGCGGCGCCGCGACGTGCAGCGACCGAACCGGCGGCAGCGAGTTCCGGAACGGCGTCGGCACCGGCGACGGCCGGGTCTGCTCCCGCACCGCGCCACCGACCGGCCCACGGGCACAGTCGGGCAGCAGCCGGGCGGCGAGCCGCAGCGCCGCACGCCGCGACTCCCGGCATCCGGCCAGCACCCGGCGAGCCCGGCCCGGCCCCGACACCGTCCGGCCGCGGGCGAGATCGGCGAGCGAGCGCCGGACCACCATCTGCGGATCGGGCGCCCCCGGCCGCACGGCGACGGTGGTGATCGGCACACCGGTGGCGCGCAGGACGTCCAGATCGGGCAGCAGCCCTCCCCCGTCGCCGTCGCTGTCCACCAGCAGGATCCCGGCGCTCCGGGGTCCGATCACCGGCACCGCCGGATGCCCGATCACCGGATGCCCGGTCACCGGCCCGGCCATCACCGGGACGGCCGCGCGGATCAATCGCTGCACGGCACGCGAGTACGGCTGCACCGCGACGACAGGCCCCCGGGGCGTGCACCGGGTGGCCAGCACCAGCACCCGCACCGGGAGATGCGGGTCGGCGATCCGCCGCTCGACGACGGCCAGCCCGGCGGGCTCGGTCAGGTCGGCCGCCAGGATGTCGACGATGGCGCCGGTCGCCCGGCCGATCCGCTCGGCCGCGGCGGCGAGCCGGTCGGTGTCCCGGGCGACCAGCACGATCGAGTACCCGCGCTCGGCGAGCTCGCGGGCGTAGGCCTCGCCGAGCCCGCGGCTGCCCCCGGCGATCAGTGCTGTCGGCATAGCGGTGACGGTAGATCGGGGCCGCTGTGGCGCCACTGAGAACGATCATCGACGAAGCCGGGGCCGCCGGTGACCGGTTGCCCCGGCCGCCGGGTTCCGGATACGGTGCACGATCCGGTCGCACTACAAGCCGCTTGCGACGTGCACGCTCGGGCGCGACCGGAACCGGCGATCCGTTCAACCACGCAGCGGACCCCGCACCAGCCATCGGCGAACGCGAGGGACCCAGATGCGCACAGCGACTCGACCTACCCCGACCGCCGGGACGGCCCGCGACGGCCGAGGCGGCTACGACCACCTGATCCCCCAGCTCGAGCAGCTCGCCTGCTCGACCGAGGACTCCGACACCCGGCGCGACCTGCGCGACCACGTGATCCGGGAGCTCCGGCCACTGGTCCGTAACCTCTCCCGGCGGTTCGCCCCGGGCGGGCGCGGCATCGAGGACGTCGAGCAGGCCGGGATGCTCGGCCTGGTCAAGGCGGTCGACCGGTACGACCCCGCCGCGGCGAGCGGTGGCCCGCTGGGCTTCTTCGTGCCCAGCATCCGCGGCGAGATGAAGCGCTACCTGCGCGACCACTCGTGGTCGGTGCGGGTGCCACGCGACCTCAAGGAACTCGCCGTCCGGGTGCAGCGCACCGCGGACACCCTGGGCCAGGATCTGGGCCGGGCGCCGCGCCCGTCCGAGCTGGCGCGCGAGCTCGGCGTCGGAGTGGACGAGATCGTCGACGCGCTCGGCGCGCTCGACTCGCACCGGGCCCGCTCGCTGGACGCCCCCACCGGGGACGGCTCCGAGTCCGGTGACGGCCTCCCGCTCGGCGAGCAGTTGGGCGGCCTCGATCCCGGTCTCGAGATGGCCGCGCACCGCGGGGAGATGAACGCGCTGATCCGCGAGCTGCCCGAGCGGGAGCGGACGATCCTGATGATGCGGTTCTACGGCGACCGCACCCAGTCCTCGATCGCCGCCGAGATGGGGATCTCCCAGATGCACGTGTCCCGGCTGCTGAGCCGGACCCTGGCCGGCCTGCGCGAGGCCCTCTCCGGGTGAGCCCCGGCCGCCCGCTCCGGGCGATCCGCGCAGCTCGCCCGACCCGCGCAGCTCGCCCGATCCACGCACCCGCTCGATCCACGTGGTCCGCACACCCGTTCACCACGCCACACACCCCGTGCAACAGGTGTGCGGCGCAGCGAAGGGGTGAGCGGCGCAGCGGCGCGCGGTGTGCGGCCGCGGAGCTCAGGCGGTCGCGCCGGCCGGGTGCACCGGGTGGCGTCCCTCCGCGAACTCCTCGATCAGCTTCGCGCAGAACGCGTCGAGGTCGTCCGGGTTGCGGCTGGTGACCAGGCCCTCGTCGCAGACCACCTGCTCGTCGACGACGGTGGCACCGGCGTTGCGCAGGTCGGTGCGGATGCTGGGGTACGAGGTCAGGGTCCGACCACGGACGACGTCGGCCTCGACCAGCGTCCACGGACCGTGGCAGATCGCGCCGACCGGCTTGCCCGCGGCGAAGAAGGCCTGCACGAACGCGACCGCAGCCGGATCGGCGCGCAGGTTGTCCGGATTGACCGTGCCGCCGGGCAGTACCAGCGCGTCGTAGTCGTCGGCGGAGGTGTCCGCGACGGCCCGATCCACCTCGACCAGCTCGGCCGGGTTGATGTCGGCGTTCATCGACCGGATCGGGTCGGTGGACAGCGAGACGAGGTCCACCCGGGCTCCGGCCCGGCGCAGCTCGTCGCGAGGCTGGACGAGCTCGACCAGCTCCACGCCGTCGGTGGCCAGGATCGCGACCGTCCGGCCCTCGAGTTCGTTCGTCACCGTGGGGTCCTCCTCGGCGGGTCGATGTGTGTTCCCTCCCCGGCTTCCCGTTGCGCGCCGGTCCAATCATCGGATCCCGATCCGGTGTCCGTGGCAGTCCCGGTCGCCGGCCGGGCCCGTCGCGGGTTATCGTCCACCTGAGTAGCTGATCGATACCCAGGAGCCGGAATGGATGCGCAGCGGACCGCCGCGGGCCAGGCCTGCTCGGTGGCGCGCACGATGGCACTGCTGTCCGACCCGTGGGCGGTGCTGATCGTGCGGGACGTGGGGCGCGGCATCCACCGGTTCGACGAGCTGGCCCGGAGCCTCGGCGTCGCCCGCACGGTGCTCAGCCGCCGGCTGTCCGCCCTGGTCGAGTCGGGGATCGTCGAACGGGCCGGTTACCGCGAGCCCGGGTCACGGACCCGCCCGGAGTACCACCTGACCCGACGCGGCCGGGATCTCGGCGTCGTCCTCGCGGCGATGATGGACTTCGGCGACCGGCACCTGGCCGGCCCGGAGGGCCCGCCCGTGGTGCGCCGGCACGCGGGCTGCGGCGCACCGGTACGGCTGGTCGGCGTCTGCGCCGAGGGTCACCGGCTCGGTGCCGGCGACCGCGTGCTGCTCGAACCGGGCCCCGGCGCCGCGCCGGGATCACCCGCACCCGATCTGGAGGAACGATGACGGCGCACACCACCGACGGCACCGACACCACCGGGAGCACCCGCCGGCGCGAGCACGAGTGGTCCGACCCGGCGGCGCTGGCCGCGGCCGCCACCGAGCTCGACGGCCTGGAGTTCCTGCGCCGCATCGCCGACGGCCGACTGCCCGGTGCTCCGATCGGCAGCCTCGTCGGCTTCCGCCCGGTGTCCGCGGAACCGGGACGGGTGGTCTTCGAGTTCGAGCCCGCCGAGCACCAGTACAACCCGATCGGCTCGGTGCACGGCGGCGTCTACGCCACCCTGCTCGACTCGGCGTGCGGCTGCGCGGTGCACTCCACGCTGCCCGCCGGGACCGGCTACACCAGCCTCGACCTGTCGGTGCGCTTCCTGCGCCGGATCACCGTCGACACCGGCACGGTGACCTGCACCGGGCACGTCGTGCACGCCGGGCGGCGGACCGCGCTCGCCCGGGCCGAGCTGACCGACGCCGGCGGAAAACTGCTGGGCGAGGCCACGTCGAGCTGCATGATCCTGCCCGGACCCTGATCCCGGCTCAGCGACCGGCCCCGCCGGCGACCCCGGCCGGGACGGCGGGCCCCTGCTCCGCCGCCACGCCGCTCTCCGACGCCCGCAGCGCGGCCTCGACACAGGTCGCGACCCGGACCACGCCGGACGTCTCGGTGTCCACCCCGTAGAGCGCGGGCCCCGACAGGTCCGGGGAGAGGGCGCGGGCGTCGTCGGTGACGGCAGCGAAACCGTGCCGGCCGTACACCCAGACCGCCCGGTCACCGTCGCGCTCGGCCAGCTCGTCGCCGGCGACCGGTGCCGACAGGAACAGCAGCTCCCCGTCGACGACGGCGAAACGCTGCTCCGCCACGACCGCCCCGGCGGGCAGCGTGCCGGCGAGGGCGTCGAAGTCGGTGCCCCGCGCCGGGGTGCAGGCCCGCAGCGCGGCACCGGGATCATCGGCGGCGAGCCGGGTGAACTCCTGCAGCGCGGTGTCCGGGCGGTCGTCGGAGTGCGCCTCCCCCGGGCCGACGAGCGCACCGACCCCCACCACGAGCGCGGTGAGCAGTCCGGCACCGGCCAGCAGTACGCCCGCACACCAGGCCGCGGTCCTCAGGACCAGCGACCCGGTTCCACCCATGGCCTGCACGTTAGCCGCTCCCGGCCGCTCCGGCGGCGCGGAAAGCAAACGGTTACCCGGCGGTGACTCCGCAGGGGTGATTCGCTCGCCCGGTCGGGGGTGACCCTTTGCCACCACGCGTCCTACCGGCTATCGGATCTTGTCCGGGCAACCGGAGGCGCGCCCGGCCGGATCCACTCAGGACCCCAGCGCCAGCACGTTGCAGACGTCGCCGCGGCCGCCGGTGGTGACCAGCCCGCGCTGCGAGCGGATCCGCTCGGCGAGGTACCCGGCGTCCTGCCCGACCCCGGAGAACCGGCCCGAGCCCCACGTCCACTGCCACGGCAGGCCGAGGAAGAACAGGCCGGGCACCGAGGTGGAGCCCCGGGTGTGCACGGGCGTCCCGCGGCCGGTGAAGACCGGCACGTCGATCCAGCCGAAGTCCTGCCGGAACCCGATGCACCACACCACCGAGGTGATCCCGCTGCCGTCCAGCTCGAGCTCGACGGTCTCGGGTCCGGGCTGCCAGACCGGGGCGTAACGCTCCCCCGGCGGCGCCTCGATCCCCTGGCGCTCGATGTGCGCGTCGATCGTGTCCTTGATGGACTCGCTGACCTGGTCGGCGTGGTCCAGAGCGGCCTTCAGGCCCGGCCGGAAGTGCATCGTGCCGGCGGCGTGGTCGGCGAGCGGCCCGTAGAGCCGCATCCCCTCGGCGGCGAACCGGCGCAGGTCGATGTCGCGGCCGCCGTCCCGGCCGGTGACGTAGTGGTTCGCCTGGGCGCGCACGGCCTCCCGGCGCGGATGCTCGGTGACCGGCATCCGGTAGTAGCCCATCTCGTCGAGCCAGTCGGTCACGTCCCGGCCCCGGTGGAAACGCGCCACCCGCGGCGCGTTCCCGACCGCCAGGTGCACCCGCCTGCCCTCCAGGTGCAGGTCCTCGGCGATCTGCGCCCCGGACTGCCCGGATCCGACGACGAGCACCTCACCCGGCGGCAGCCCGGCTCCGCTGCGGTAGTCCTGTGACTGCACCTGGGTGATCCCCGGCGGCAGCGGCTCGGTCAGCGGCGGGGTGACCGGGGTGTGATAGCCGCCGGTGGCGACGACGACCTGGTCCGCGGTGCAGGTCCCGGCGCTGGTCTCCAGCGTGAACGTGCCGCGCTCGTCGCGGGTCAGCCGGGTGACCGAGACGCCCTCGCGCAGCGGCGGATCGACGAAGGCCCGGTAGGCCTCCAGGTAGGAGACGATCTCCTCGCGCACCATGAACCCGTGCGGGTCGTCCCCGGCATACGGGAAGTCCGGCAGGTCGCACTGCCAGTTCGGGGTGACCAGGCAGAACGTGTCCCAGCGGTGCCGCTTCCACGACGAGGCGACCACGTCGCGCTCCAGCACCAGATGGTCGATGCCGCGGACGTCGAGGCAGCGGCTCATCGCCAGCCCCGCCTGACCGCCACCGACGACGATCACCGGCCGGTGCTCACCGTCCAGATCGGACGGCGGCACCGGCCGCGCGTCCCTGTGCACCACCGCGGTCATCGGCACCCCTCGCTCACGTCGTCGCACTCGCCTGCAGCGACACCACGGTCGACCCGAGACATTGCGGAATCGTGTCGACCGGACTACCGAAACATTTCCCCGTGTTACGCAACGAGGCCGTCACACAACGCTGATCCGGAATCGTCGACGTAGTCCGCCGACAACATTTCGGAAACGTCGCACTGGTGTCGTTGTCGCTGCCGGATCTCCCTACTCCCGGCATTCCCGCGAACCATACGCCGATCCCCGTCACATCATCGAGGAGCCGAGAACATGACCAGTGCCGAGCTGTCCGACGTCGAGAAGAAGAGCCTCGAGGAGATCCCGCACCCCTCGCTGCCCGAGGGTTCCAGCATCTACGGCGGCACCAAGGTCTTCCCCGACCTGCAGGCCGAGGACGGCGAGACCTACTTCACCCTGGTGCACGGCATCGCGCACGAGTCGTCGGTGAGCTTCGTGGCCGTGCTGCAGGCGACCCGCGCACTGCGCAAGGGTTTCGAGTCCGCGATGTACTTCTACGGACCGGGTTCGCTGAACTGTCTGGCCACCCGTGGGTTCCCGACCACCGGGACGTCCGCGTTCCCCGGCGAGCACAACATCAACGACCAGCTGAAGACGTTCCTCGCCGAAGGCGGAAAGGTCTACTGCTGCCGTTTCGGGCTCTCGCTGCACGGCGCCCGCGAGGAGGACCTCATCGAGGGCGTGATCCCGACCCACCCGCTCGACGTCCAGGACGCGCTCATCCACTACGCCCGCAAGGGCGCGATCATCAACTCGACCTACCAGCTCTGATCCTCGCGGGCGGTTGCCGCGGCACCGGCCGCGGCAACCGCTCCCGAGCGCTCACCGCCCGCCCCTGGAGGTCCGCCGCATGTCCGCTCCGTCGTCCCACGACACCGATCTCGGCCTGCAGGCCCGCGCCGAGATGGCCGTCCGCGGGGTCGCGATCGATCCCGATCCGGCACCCGCCGGGCGCCCCGGCGTCACCGATCTCGGGTCGTCGATCCCGCTGCGCCGCCCCGGTGGCGCAGGCCCGTCGGCCGACGGGCACGTGCTCGTCGACGGCCTGAAGACCACCGTCCCGATCGTGGCGGACTCCCCCTACCGGCTGCGCGACGGACGGCTGGTCCGCAGCGGGGCCGGCGGCGGGGTCACCGACATGGGCGTCGCCGTCGAGACCGTCGCCCGGCCCGCGTTCTACGACCTGCGCACCGCCGACGGCGTCTCCTACGAGCAGATCGCCCGGCTGCACGGCAACGACGTGCTGGCCTCCACCGTCGTCCAGACCTGCGTGCGCTACGGCGAGAACGACCGGTGCCGGTTCTGCGCCATCGAGCAGTCGCTGCGCACCGGCGCCACCACCGCCGTCAAGACCCCCGAGCAGCTCGCCGAGGTCGCCGAGGCCGCCGTCCGGCTCGACGGGATCCGGCAGATGGTGCTCACCACCGGCACCTCCAACGGCCGCGACCGCGGCGCCCGGCACCTGGTCCGCTGCGTGCGCGCGATCCGGGCGGCGGTGCCCGGGCTGCCGATACAGGTGCAGTGCGAGCCGCCGGCACCCGACGACCTGGCCGTGCTCACCGACCTGCACGAGGCCGGGGCGGACGCGCTCGGGATCCACGTCGAGTCGCTCGACGACGACGTCCGGCGCCGCTGGATGCCCGGCAAGGCGACCGTGCCGCTGGCGCAGTACCGGCTCGCCTGGGACGAGGCGGTGCGGGTGTTCGGCCCGAACACGGTCTCGACCTACCTGATCGTCGGACTCGGCGAGGATCCGGACGAACTGGTGGCGGACGCGGCCGGATTGATCGCCCGCGGCGTCTACCCGTTCGTCGTCCCCTACCGCCCGATCCCCGGCACCCTCGCGTTCGACGACGGCGTGCCCGGCCCGGATCCGGCGCTGCTCGCCGACGTGACCGCCCGGGTCGCCGCCGAGCTGCGCGCCTCCGGGATGCGCGGCTCCGACCAGGCCGCCGGCTGCGCGGCCTGCGGGGCGTGCAGCGCACTGTCGGCAGCGGGGGGCTGAGCCGTGAGCACGATCGATCCCGGCCATCTCACCCGCACCTCCCGCTGGGTCGCCGACGAGCTGCTGGGCGGCCGCCCCGCACACCGGGCGTGCCCCCCGGACCTGACGATCGTCGAGTCCCGCGCGGCCGACGGCGACGACCGGCCGGTCACCGCGTACCGGCGGCTGCGCCGTGCGGTGTTCTGCCAGGAGCAAGGGCTGTTCCCGGACTCAGCGACCGCCGATCTCGACGAGCACGACGCCGATCCGCGGGCCGTGGTGCTGCTCGCCCACGACGCCGCCGGTGAGCTGCTCGGCGGCGTCCGGCTCGGGCCGGCCGACCCGGGCGGCCCGGACATCGGCTGGTGGACCGGCAGCCGGCTGGTCGTCGCTCCGGGCGCGCGGACCCGCGCCGGGGTCCGGGTCGGCGCCGCACTGATCCGCGCCGCCTGCGCCCGCGCCGAGGCGGCCGGGGCACTGCGGTTCGACGCCGACGTGCAGACCCGCAACGCCGCCCTGTTCACCCGGCTCGGCTGGGAACGGGTGCAGCACACCGAGGTCGCCGGCGTCGCGCATCTGCGGATGCGGTGGCCGATCACCCGGGTCCGGGCACTCGCGACCGCGACCAAGGCCCCGCTCGGGGCGCTGCTCGGCGCGCTCGGCCCGGCCGGTTTCGTCGGTGACGACGGCGCCCCGGTCCCCGGCACCGACCTGGTCGCCTGCTGCGACGCGATCGTCCCGGCGATGGTCGAGCGCGACCCGGAGTGGGCGGGCTGGGCCGGGGTGCTGGTCAACGTCAACGATCTCGCCGCGATGGGTGCTGCCCCGGTCGGGCTGCTCGACGCGCTCGGCGCCCGGGACGCGTCGTTCGCGCACCGGGTGCTGTCCGGGGTGCGTGCCGCCGCCGACGCCTACGGTGTCCCACTGCTCGGCGGGCACACCCAGCTCGATGTGCCCGCCGCGCTGTCGCTGACCGCGCTCGGCCGCACCGCGCATCCGGTACCCGGCGGCGGTGGACGCCCCGGGCACCGGATCCGGCTCACCACCGACCTCGGTGGCGGCTGGCGTCCCGGCTACGGCGGCCGCCAGTGGGACTCGACGACGACCCGGCGCCGGGCCGAGCTGTCGGCGATGGTCGGGGCGATCGGCCCCGCCGCGGCGCACCGCCCGGCCGCGGCCAAGGACGTCTCGATGGCCGGCATCGCCGGGACGCTCGGCATGCTCGCCGAGGCGTCCGGGACCGGTGCGGTTCTCGACGTCGCCGCGGTACCGCGCCCGGACGGCGCCACCGTCGGCGACTGGTTCACCTGCTTCCCCGGGTTCGGCCTGCTCACCGCGGACGATCCGGGTGCCCCGGCGCCGCAGGCGGGCCCGGCCGTGTCGGCGGTCTGCGGCGAGCTGGTCGGCGGGGAGGGTGTCCGGCTGCGCTGGCCGGACGGCGCCCTGACCGACGCGGCCCCCGGGCCGATCACCGGGATGGGTACCGCGGGGGTGGCCCGATGACCGCGACGACGTTCGCCGCCGCCGCCCAGGGTTTCGTGCGCGACCTGGAGGAGGACTTCGTCCGGGTCGCCACCACCATCGCCGAGGCCCGGTCCCGGGGGGTGGCGCTTCTCGCGCTGCCCGAGGCCGCGCTCGGCGGCTATCTGACCTCGCTGCACGGCGAGGTCGCCGACGGCCCGCCCCGGCTCGACCCGGACGGGCCCGAGATCCGGCGGCTCGCCGCACTGGCCGGGGACATGGTCGTGACCGCCGGGTACTGCGAGGCCGGTGACACCGCGTCCGGCGGACTGCCCTACAACAGCTGCGTCGCCGTCACCGGGGACGGGGTGCTGGGCAATCACCGCAAGGTGCACCAGCCGCTCGACGAGAACGCCTCTTACGCGGCAGGCGACCGGTTCGCCGCGTTCGACACGCCGGTCGGCCGGATCGGGATGATGATCTGCTACGACAAGGCGTTCCCGGAGGCGGCCCGGGCGCTCGCGATGGACGGGGCCAGGACCGTGGTGTGCATGTCGGCGTGGCCTGCGTCGCGCACGAACCGGGCGGCGGTGCTCGCCGAGGACCGCTGGGCGCGCCGGTTCGACCTGCACGACCGGGCCAGGGCGCTGGAGAACCAGATCGTGTGGGTGTCGGCGAACCAGGCCGGTACCTTCGGCGACATGCGTCTCGTCGGCTCCGCGAAGATCGTCGATCCGGGTGGTGAGGTGCTCGCCACCACCGGATCGGAGGCCGGGCTGGCCGTGGCGTCGATCGGCGTCGACGAGGCCGTCGACGCCGCCCGCCGCTACATGAGCCACCTGCGGGACCGCAGGCCGGACGCCTACGGGCCCCGGCCCGTCGTCGCGGGGGTGTGACGGGTGCGGATCGCCGCGGCCGCGGCCAACTTCACCCGGGACGTGGCGTTCGATCTCGAACGGATCGGGGTGATCATCGCGCACGCCCGCGACGCCGGGGTCTCAGTGCTGGCGCTGCCCGACGGGGCGCTCGGCGGCTACCTCGACGACCTACGCGTGCCCGATCCCGCCCCGGCCGACGGCGGCTCGCTGCCACCCGCGCTCGACCCGGACGGCCCCGAGGTGCGCGCGGTCGCCGAGCTGGCCCGGGAGATGGTCGTCTGCCTGGGGTTCTGCGAGGCCGGCGCGGACGGCGAGCGCTACAACGCAGCGGTCTGCCTCACCGGTGACGGGGTGCTCGGGCGGCATCGCAAGGTGCACCATCCCTCAGGGCTCGCCGCGCTGTTCACCCCTGGCGACGGGTTCACCGCGTTCGACACCCCGGTCGGCCGGATGGGCATGCTGATCGACCACGACAAGACGTTCCCGGAGGCGGCCCGCTCGCTGGCCCTCGACGGGGCCGAGCTGATCGCCTGCCTGTCGGCGTGGCCGACCTCGCTGACCAACCGCGCCCCGCGGATGGCACAGGACCGCCAGGCCCGGCTGTTCGACCTCTATGACCAGGCCAGAGCAGGGGAGAACCAGGTATTGCTGCTGTCGGCGAACCAGAGCGGGCGCAACGGGTCGCTGCACTTCCTGGGCCGGGCGAAGGTCGTCGGGCCGGGCGGGGAGATCCTGGCCCGGACCTGGTCGAAGGGCGGTCTCGCGGTCGCCGACGTCGACCCGGGTGGTCTGATCGGCGCGGCCCGCGCCGTGCTGCACCACCTGAAGGAACGCCGACCCGATCTCTACCGTGGCTGATCCACTGCGGGTGCGGCTCTCGACGTACTCGACCAAGCCACGTGGTGGGGTGGTGCACACCCTGGCGCTGGCCGAGGCGCTGGCCGCCGCCGGGCACGACGTCACCGTGTACTCGCTCGCCCGGGGCGGCGACACCGGCTTCTTCCGGCGGGTCGATCCGCGGGTGCGGGTGCACCTGGTGCCGGTGCCCGATCTCGACGGCGAGCCGGTCGGCGCCCGGATCCTGCGCTCGATCGACCTGCTCGCCGGAGCGTTGGCGCAGGCGCCGGACGCCGGGATCCGGCATGCACAGGACTGCCTGTCCGCCAACGCCGAGGGCCGCGCCCACGGCTACCGCTCACTGCTGCGGACCGTGCACCACGTCGACGAGTTCAGCACCCCGGAGCTGGTCGCCTGCCACGAGCGCGCGATCGTCTCGCCGGCCGCGCTGGTCTGCGTGTCCCGGGCGGTCGCCGCCGAGGTCGAGGCCGGCTGGGGCCGGCACGCCACCGTGATCGGCAACGGGGTCGACGCGGCCCGCTTCGCCGCCGCCGACGGGTCGCCCTGGCGGGATCGGTTCGGCCGCTACGTGCTCTCGGTCGGCGGGATCGAGCCGCGCAAGGGCACCGCGGACCTGATCGCCGCGATGGCGCTGCTGCCGGGGCTGCGGCTGGTGATCGGCGGCGGCGAGACCCTGTTCGACTACCGCGACTACCGGGCTTCGGTGCTGGCCGAGGCGGCTCGGCTGGGTGTGACACCGGAGATCCTCGGCCCGGTCGACGACGACGACCTGCCCGGCTTGATGGCGGGCGCGGCCGCGTTCGCGTTCCCGTCGGTCAAGGAGGGTTTCGGGCTCGCCGCGATGGAGGCCCTCGCGGCCGGGGTACCGCTGGTGACCCGGGACCTGCCGGTGCTGCGCGAGGTGTTCGGCCCGGCCGCCCGGTTCGCCGCCGACCCGGCAGGGTTCGCGGCCGAGCTCGGCGCGGCCGTCGCCGGAGAGGACCCGGTGCGCGAGCGCGCCGGCCGGGAACTGGCCGACCGGCACTCGTGGACGGCGGCGGCCGACCGGCACGTCCGGCTGTACCGGGAGTTCGCTGCTACCGGATCTGCTTGTTCGAGCGCCCCTTGATCGCGCCGTAGGCGACGGTCCCCAGGAACGCCACCCCGGCCAGGACGGTCAGCCACACCAGTCCCTCGATGATCACACCGAGCAGGGCGAAGACCAGATAGACAGCGACGAGAAATCCGACGATCTTCCACATACCGGTCAACGCTACGGGGTCGAACGCTGTGATCGCCCGCCGGAAGCCCGGCTCCCCCGCCCGGCTCTGCCCGGCCCGCCCGGCCTTGCTCGGCCCGCCCGGCTTGCTCGGCCCGCCCGGTCTTGCTCGGCCCGGACCGCTTCGGGCGGTTTCGACCGGTTCCGGTTCCGACGTGATCCGGGCCACGTCGATCCGGTAACCTGTCCGTAACACGTCGCCGTGTTCCGGAGGTGCCGCGATGTCCGAGCCGAAGCGGTCCGCCGCCGTCGTCCCGCTGTGCCGGGCGATCCGCCGCGAGGACCTCCCGGGCGTGCACTGCCCGCACTGCGCAGCGCCCGACCCGCGCCGTGGGCCCGCCGTCATCCTGTCGTTGCCGGTCGAGTGCCTGATCAGCGACGACGACCTGCTCGCCGGAGAGCTCTGAGCCCTCCCGGCTCCCGACTGCTCCCGACTCCCGGCGGCTCCCGGCTCCCGGCCGGGCATGATCACGGATCGGGAACCGGATCGGTCGCCTACCGGCGATATCGGTTCCCGATCCGTGATCATGGTCGTCCGCGACCTGCTCTCCGCGCCCCGGACTGCCGAACCTGCCCGCGAACGGGCCCCGGGCCGTCATGATCCCGAATCCGGAACCGAGACGATCGCTGAGCGAACGTTTCGGTTCCGAAGACGAGATCACCGCCCGGCAGCCCGCCGGCCCCGCCCCGGGACGCCGGGGCAGGTTCGGCCGAGCCGTCACAGCAAGCCCTGGCGGGGCCGGAGCAAGCCGGACGGGTCGTGCGCTCGGGGCCGAGCAAAGCCGATTCGCGCCGCACCGAGACCGAGACCCACCCGAGCCGGGGCCCCACACACGCCGTCCCACCCGAGCCGGGGCCTCACACCCGAGCCGGCGCCGACACACCCCGGCCCGCCCGAGCCGGGTCCGACACTTCCCGCGCCGCCCGAGCCGACACCCACGCTGCCCACGCTGCCCGAGCCGACGCCCACGCTGCCCGCGCTACCCGAGCCGACACCCACACACCCCACCGCGCCCGAGCCCTCACCCCTCCCCCCGCAGCACCACGCGCCCCAGCACCCGGCAGGCCAGCAGCGCGACCTCGACGTCCACCCGTCCGTCCGCGAGCGGCCGGCCCCGCGCCTGCTCGGCCCGCCGCAGCCGGTACTGCACGGAGTTGCGGTGCAGGTGCAGCTCCGCGGCCGCACCGGCCAGGCTCCCGCCGGAGCGGAGATAGGCGTCGACGGTGTCGCGGAGCCGTTCGTGCGCCTCGTCGTCGAGGGCGAGATCGCCCAGCACCTCCTGCACCCACGACGCCAGCAGTTCGACGTCGCCGCCGAGCAGGATCAGCGGCCCGAGCGCGGCGGCCGCGGTCACCGGGCGGCGGTCCACCGGATCGGCGGCCGTCACGACCGCCTGCGCCTGCCGGGCCCTGCGGTGCGAGCGGCGGAACCCGTCGAGTTCGCGCTCCGGGGTGCCGAGCGCGACGAACACCTCGTCCGGATCAGGGATCTCGACGGCGGGATCGAGCGGCCCCGCGAACCACACCCACAGCGTCGCCCCGTCCGGCGCGACCACCAGCGGGGCCCGCCCGCCACCGAGAGCCTCGCCGACGACCGCGACCGCCCGCTCCAGTGCCCGGCCGGGATCGGCCGCGTCCGACCAGAAGACCGCCGCCAGATGGTCGCCGGTGACCGGATGCCCCAGTACCCGCTCCACCTCGGTTGCGGTCCCGCCCCGGCCGGCGAGCACCGCGTCGACCATCGCGAGGCGGGCCGCGTCCCGCCGGCGCACCCAGCCGTCCCGCTCGGCCTGGTGCACCGCGACCATCGCCTCGGAGATCCGGTCGACATAGCCGAACGCCACCGTCGACAGCTCCCCGACGGCGGCCACGATGTCCCCGGTGCCGAGCCCGGCCGCCTCGATCCGGGAGATCAGCTCCCGCTGGAACGCGGCCTGCCCGAGCCGGTAGGCGCGCAGCACCACGGTCACCGGGACGCCCTGCTGGGCCAGCCGGCGGGCGAACTCGGTGGCGGCCGGCGGGACCGGCGCGTCGTCCGGGTCGCCGCCGCCGGTGAGCACCGCCAGCGCACCCTCCAGTGAGCCCTCGATGGTGCCGACGAGCAGCTCCCGGGATCGCGGGTCCCGGCCCAGGTCGGGCAGCCCGGCATCGATCTCGGTGAGGACGTGCGCGGCGAGCGCTCCGACGTCGTCCCGGACGGTGCCCGCGAGCCGGGCCAGGGTGTCGGTGACCGGTGTCACGGGCGGCACCGTAGCGGAGCTCAATCCTCCAGGCGCAGCGCCCTGGCCGGGCAGGCCTGCACCGCGGCGTGCACGTGCTCACGATCGGATTCCGGCGGGTGCTCGTCATGCACGACGACGACGTCGTCGGTCCCGATCTCGAAGTAGCCGTCGGCCATGGCCTCGCACATCCCGTAGCCCTCGCAGGAGCCGATGTCGGCGACGATCCGCATCTCAGACCCCCTCGCGGTCGAGGGCGACGAAGTCGACCTTGTCGCGGACCCCGCAGTCGGGGCAGGTCCAGTCGTCCGGGATCTCCGACCAGGCGGTGCCGGCCGGGAACCCCTCGGCCTCGTTGCCCGCGGCGACCTCGTAGGTGTAGCCGCAGCCGGGGCAGCGCGCGGCGGTGACGCCGTCGACCTGCTTCTGCCGGGCCTGGTCGGTCTCCTCCTGCGGGACCTCGTCGGCCGGCGGCGGGTACGCGGCGAGCAGCTTCTCCCGCTTCGCCGGGTGCACGTTCGCCAGCCGCAGGTCACCGTCGTAGTGCGCGAGCACCAGCGGGTCCATCACCCGGCGGAACACCGGCGGCACGATGGCGGCCAGCATCATCCCGGTGTAGCCGGTCGGCAACACCGGAGCCTCCGGGAAGTCGCGCAGCGTCTGGAACCGGCGGGTCGGGTTCGCGTGGTGGTCGGAGTGCCGCTGCAGGTGGTAGAGCAGCACGTTGGTGGCGATGTTGTTCGAGTTCCAGGAGTGCGCCGGGGTGACCCGCTCGAAGCGGCGGCGGTCGGCCGGGCCGACCTTCTGGCGCAGCATCCCGTAGTGCTCCATGTAGTTGACCAGCTCCAGCAGCGTCAGCCCGAACACGGCCTGGATCAGCAGGTAGGGCAGCACACCCCAGCCGAACAGCGCGATCAGCGCGCCCCACAGCACCAGCGACATCAGCCAGGAGTTGAGGACGTCGTTCCCGATCCGGAACGGGTGCCGGTCCCGGCGGGCGTAGCGCTTGCGCTCCAGCCGCCAGGCGCTGGCCAGGGAACCGAACACGGTGCGCGGCCAGAACCGGTAGAAGCTCTCGCCCATCCGGGCCGAGGCCGGGTCCTCCGGGGTGGAGACCCGCACGTGGTGGCCGCGGTTGTGCTCGACGTAGAAGTGGCCGTAGAAGCACGGTGCGAGCGCGATCTTCGCAGCCCAGCGCTCGACGTCCTCCCGCTTGTGGCCCAGCTCGTGCGCGGTGTTGATCGCGACGCCGGAGACGGTGCCGAGGGTGATCGCGAGTCCGATGTTGCCGATCGTCGGTGCGCCGGCGGTCGCGATATACCAGATCCCGGTGATCAGGCCCGCGTACTGGACCGGCAGGTAGGCGTAGGTGACCCAGCGGTAGTACCGGTCCTCCTCCAGCTCGGCCATGATCTCGTCCGGCGGGTTCGTCGGGTCCTTGCCCGCGACCAGGTCGATCGCCGGGACGATCACCAGGACGACGACCGGGCCGAGCCACAGCACCGCCGACAGGCCGGTCAGCTGGTGCAGGCCGATCGCGAGGAACGGCAGGATCGGGACGACCAGGCCCAGCAGCCAGGCGTAGCGCTTACCGTCCTGCCAGCTGTATTTCCCGTCCACCGGTTCTGCCAGCGGGTAGGTCTTCACGGCTGCTCTCCCTCGCGTCGGCTCTGACGGACGCCGACGACGGTAGGGAGATCGCGGTCACGTTCCTTCGGTCCCGGGAACGAAGCTGTGCGCCGCCTTCGGTCCCGGTGCACAAAGGCCGGGGCCGGCCGTCCCCCTCGTGACGGCCGGCCCCGGCTCGGCGCTCACTCCCAGCGGAACCAGCGGGCCGCCCCGATCGCGCCGACGAGCGCGACGATCACCAGCCCGAGCACCGACCCGAGCTGCGGCGGCACCCCCCGCCAGGCGGTGCCCAGCATCTCCACCGTCGCACCGAACGGCAGCACCTTCCCGATTTCCTTGAGCGATCCGGGCAGGGCGTTCGGGTCGCCGAACATCCCGCCGAGTGCACCGGTCCCCAGGAAGATCACCAGACCGCCGGCGATCACCGCGTTCGTCGTCGGTGCCAGCGCGGCGAGCAACGCCCCGAGGGAGAAGAACGCGACGGTCGCCAGCAGCAGACCGCCCACGGCTGCCCACGGCGACGCGGGCAGCCCGGCGTCGAACGCCAGCACCGCGACCACCAGCGCCAGCCCGATCCCGACCAGCACCTGGGCGAGTCCGACGACGATCTGGGCCACCAGCACCGGTACCGGGCCCGCCGGGGTGACGCCGAGCCTGCGCAGCACCCCGGTGCGCCGGTAGGAGGCCAGGAAGCTCGGCACGTTCACGATGCCGACCAGGCCCAGCACGGTTGCCGCTGCGACCGGGATGCCCACGGCCTCCAGCGGGGTCCGCCCGTCGAGCGCCTCCGGTGGGATGTCCGGCATGGTCAGCCCGATCATCGTGAGGATCAGCAGCGGCAGCGCGAACGGGACGATCAGCCCGGAGGTGTCCCGGGCGACCATCCGCGCCTCGGCGCCGATCAGCGCGGTCCATCCTGCGAGCGGCGTCCCGGCCGGCCGGGTCGCAGGGGGCCCGGCCGTCGCAGGGGTTGCAGGGGTCGTTCGGGTCGTGTTCACACCAGCACCTCCGTGTCCCGGCCGGTCTCCAACCGGCGCCCGGTCAGTTCCAGGAAGGCGTCGTCCAGGCTCGGCCGCTCCTCCCGCAGTCCGGTGGCGACGACGCCCTGGCGCACCAGCTCGGCCCCGACCGGCCCGAGCAGGTCGCCGGTCCCGGCGACGGTGATCTCCTCCCCGATCCGCTGCACCTCGCCGACCCCGGGCAGGGCGCACAGTGCGGCCCGGTCGTACCCCCCGGCCGTCCGGAACCGCACCCGCTGCGCCAGCCCGGCCTTCTCCACCAGTCCGGCCGGTGTCGAGTCGGCGACCACCCGGCCTGCGTCGAGCAGCAGCACCCGGTCGCAGAGCCGCTCGATCTCGTCGGTCCGGTGCGTCACCAACAGCACCGTGACGCCGTCGGCGGCGAGATCGCGCACCACCTCCAGGATCCCGTCCCGCGACCGCGGATCGAGCCCCGTGGTCAGTTCGTCGAGGATCATCACCCGCGGTTCGCCGACCAGCGCCAACGCCACCGACAGCCGCTGCTGCTGGCCGCCGGAGAGCCGATCGAACCGGGTCCCGGCCTGCTCGGTCAGGCCGACCGCGGCGAGCAGCTCCTCGGGATCGCGGCCGGTGCGGTGCAGGGCGCGGTGCAACCGGAGCAGCTCGACGGCGGTGAGCATGTCGTGCAGCGCGGCCTCCTGCAGCTGCACACCGAGCACCGCACGCACCGCGCCCCGATCCCGCCACGGGTCGAGCCCGAGCACCCGGACGGTGCCGCGGTCCGGCCGGCGCAGCCCGGCGACGCACTCGACGGTGGTGGTCTTCCCGGCCCCGTTCGGCCCGAGCACCCCGGTCACCGATCCGACCCGGACGGTGAAGCCGACGTCGTCGACCGCCACCCGGTCCTTGTAGCGCTTGTGCAGGTCCTGCACTTCGATCGCGTCCATGGCACACAGCCTGTCCGGCGGCGGGGGCCCGCCGTGAGTGCCGGACGTCGTGACCGCCGCCCATGACTTCCGGCACTCCGGGGCGCCTTGCCGACCCGTCTACTGTGCCCGGTATGCGCAGGATCGACCCGAACGTCGTCGCCGGGATGATCATGACGGCGCTCTGCCTGATCCTGGCCGTGCCGATGGCCCTCGAACAACTCGACCCGAGCGGCGGCAGGCCACTGGGGCCGTCGTGGCTGTGGTGGGCGATCTACGCGGTGTTCCTGGCCGCGCTGATCCTCGGCGGCTGGCTGGACGAGTGGATCGGGGCGGCCCCGACCCGCTGGCTGCTGGCCGTGATGGTGGTGGCGGCCGCCGCCCTGGTGCTGCTCGCGCCGGCGTTCGGATGGCTGCCGATCCTGCTCGTGTTCACCGCCGCGCTGTCGGTCTACCACGTGCCGTACCGGGTCACCGCCGTGATCGTGCTGCTGAACTGCGGTGTGGTCGTGGTCGTCGGAATGCTGGGCGGCAGCCAGAGCCTCGCCGGTTCGCTGACCGCGGGCGCGATCTACCTGATGCTGCAGCTGTCGTCGGTACTGCTCCTGGTGGCGCTGCGCCGGGAGGAGCGGTCCCGGGCGCAGCTGGCCGAGGCGCACGCCGAGCTGGCCGCCGCCGGCGCCGTGCTGGCCGAGACCAGCCGGGCCGAGGAACGGCTGCGGATCTCCCGCGAGCTGCACGATCTGGTCGGGCACCAGCTGACCGCGCTCGCCCTGGAGCTGGAGATCGCGACCCATCGCGACGACAAGGCCGAGCACGTCGACCGGGCCCGCGGCATCGCCAGGGACCTGCTCGCCGACGTCCGCTCGACGGTCGGTGAGCTGCGCAGACGGGCACCCGACCTGACCGGGACGCTGCAGCGGATCACCGCGCAGCTGCCCCGGCCCGAGGTGCACCTGACCGTCGCCGACGACGTCGAGGCCGACGAGGAGCACACCGTGGCCGTGATCCGCTGCGTGCAGGAGATCCTGACGAACGCGATCCGGCACGCCGACGCGGCGAACGTGTGGATCGAGATCGACCCGGCGGCCGAGGGCGGACTGCGGCTGCACGCGCGCGACGACGGCCGCGGCGCGACCGGCGAGATCGTCCCCGGCAACGGGCTGCGCGGGCTCGCCGAGCGGACCGGCGCGTTCGGCGGGACCGTCGACTTCGGCGCCGCGGCGCCGCGCGGTTTCACGGTGACGGCGGTGCTGCCGTGAGCATCCGGGTCTGCCTGGTCGACGACCAGACGCTCGTCCGGCACGGGATCCGCGGGCTGCTCGACATCCCGGGCGACATCGAGGTGGTCGCCGAGGCCTCCGACGGTGCGGAGGGGGTCGCCGCGGTCGCCGAGCACGCACCGGACGTCGTCCTGCTGGACCTGCGGATGCCCCGCCACGACGGCCTGTGGGCGCTCGAGGAGCTGCGCACCCGCGGTCTCGACGTGCCGGTCCTGGTCCTCACCACCTTCGACGACGACGAGCTGGTCCTGCGGGCGCTGCGCGCGGGCGCCCGCGGCTACCTGCTGAAGGACGTCACCCTCGAACAGCTGGTCGGCGCCGTCCGCACGCTCGCCGACGGCGGCACCCTGATCAGCCCGGCGATCACCGAGCGGTTGCTGCGGGTGGTCCGCGAGAGCCCCGCCCCGCCCGACGACGACGTGCCGATCCAGCAGCTCTCCGAGCGGGAGCTGGAGGTGCTGCGGCTGCTCGCGGGCGGGTACGCGAACCGGGAGATCGCGCAGGTGCTGTTCCTCGCCGAGGGCACCGTCAAGAACCACGTGTCGAGCGTGCTGCTCAAGCTCGGCACCCGGGACCGCACCCGGGCCGTGCTGCGGGCACTGCACCACGGCCTGCTCGACCCGCCGCACGGATCGGAGCACGCCCGGTGAGCCCACCCCGGATGGTCGCGCCCGATCTGGCCCGCGGCGCGATGCTGCTGCTGATCGTGCTCGCGCACGCCCCGCTCTACCTGACCGGCACCCCGCCGGCACCGTCGGTTCTCGACACCGTGGTCACGATCGGGACGACGTTGCTGGTGGACAGCAGGGCGTACCCGATGTTCGCCGCGCTGCTCGGCTACGGGCTGGTGCTGAGCGTGACCCGGTTGCGGGCGTCCGGGGTGTCCGAGCGGGACGCGCGCCGCTCGATCCGGCGCCGCGGGCGCTGGCTGCTGGTGTTCGGGCTGGTGCACGCGCTGCTGGTGGCGCCGATCGAGATCCTCGGCGCGTACGGGCTGGCACTGCTGCTGGTCGCCGGGCTGGTGTTCCGGCCGGACGCCACGGTGCGCCGGGCAGGGTACCTGCTGCTCGCGCTCAACAGCGTCGCGATCGTGGCGTTCACGCTCGGCGCGGTGGACGAGGGCCCGAGCGGCCCCTACGCACCGGGCATGCTGGGGCACGACGTCGAGGGACTGTTCGTCCGGCTGATCGTCTGGCTGGTGGCGGTGGTGTCCAACGTCGTGGTGTGGCCGGTGCTGGTCGCGCTGCTGATCGGGGTGCTCGCCGGACGGCACCGGGTCCTGGCCGACGCCGGCCGGTACGCCGGGCTGCTGCGCCGCCTGGTGCGGGTGGGCATCCCGGTGGCGGTGCTGGCCGCGGTGCCACTGGTGCTGGTCGAGCACGGCGTGCTGCCCGCCGGGCTCGCACCGGCCGCGACCCTGCTGCAGATCCTGTCCGGGCTCGCCGGTGGGCTGGGCTACGCGGCCGCGTTCGGTCTGCTCGGTGCGCGATTGCAGGGCGCGCCGCTGCCGGTCGTGCTGCGTCCGCTCGCGGCCGCCGGGCGGCGTTCCCTGACCTGCTACCTGCTGCAGTCGTGCCTGCTGGTCGGGCTGCTGTCGCAGGCGTTCCTCGGGTTCGGTGCCGGGACCGGAGCGGCCGGAGCGGCGCTGGCCGCGGTCGTCGCCTGGTCGGTGTCGGTGTCGGTCGCGACCGGCCTGGAGCGGTTCGGCCTGCCGGGGCCGGTGGACGCGCTGCTTCGAAAGCTGGTCCGCAGGGGCCTGCCGGAGCCGGGCTCGGCGCTACCCGCACGCAGCTGAGCGCGCCGTCACAGATCTTGCGCATGATCTTCCGCCGACCGGGTACCCCGTAACCGTACGGACGGAAACCGACGGGACGGAGGCGACGATGCGGGTGATCGGGCGGTTCGCGCGGGCGTGTGGCGGCAGCACCGGACGGGGTGTCGATCGGCACCATCGGTGAACCCGGATCTCGCCCGCGCCGCCGACGCCATCACCCGGCTGCTGGCCGAGCTGGGGCCCGGAACATCACCCGCCGTCGTCTCCGCGACGGTCCGCGAAGCATGCGAGGACCTGCGGGGCAGCCCGGTCGGTGCGCTGCCCGAGCTCGTCGAGCGGCTGGCCAGGGCCCGGTTGACCGCCGACGCCTGAGCCCGCCGATCACCGGAACGACCGGTCGTGGGCCGATGCCCGTGAGGCCTCCCGGTGCTGCCAGGCAGCGCTGTCGGTGTGCCGGCGGCAGTGCCACCGGTATGCCGGCCCGGCAGTGCCACAGGAATGCCGGCCCGGCAGTGCGGGTACCCCGCGGACGTGACATCGCACGAGGACACCCACGGCGCCCGACAGCCCCCGGTCGATCCGGCACGTGCTCTGGACGAGCTCGAGGAACGCGTCCTCGGCCGGACCGTCGATCCCGCGGACGGTGACCGGCAGCGGGACCGGGACCCCGCCGGCACGCAGGACACGGGAGACACCGACCCGGTCGAGGGCGATTCCGGCACCGGGATCGACCAGGAGCCGCCCGGCTGAGGACCATCCCGTCCTCCGCCCGGCTTGTCCCTTTCGCCCCGGTCACACCATGCTGGGCGGGTGAGCGCCGGGGCGACGACCGACAGCAGCGACACCGACCGGTCCGCCGTCGGCCGTCTGACGGCGGCGGCGCTGGTCGCCGTGTCGGCGGTGGCCCTGTTCGGGTTCGAGCAACGCCCGGTCGGCTACCTGCTGATCGTCGCGGGTCTGGGGCTCGCCGCCGCGGTCGATCGGCTGCTGCTGCGCCATCTCGCGCTGATCGCGGCCGGTCTGGTGATCATCAGCACCATGCCGCTGGCGGCCGACCTCAGCGACGCCGGGATGCTCCGCTTCACGGTGGTGCTCTCGCTGGCGGTGCTGGTGCCGCTGCTGGTGTCTCGCTTCTGGTTCGGCGAGGACATCATCCGCTTCCCGATGCTGACCGGGAAGCGCTGGAGCGGCTTCGAGTACGGCTACCTGGCGCTGGTCGTCGTCGCCGGGTACCTGATCCTGCCGGTGTACTTCATCGGCACCGGCGCCTATCAGAACTGGCCGGAGATCAGTACGACGAACGAGATCGCCCGGCTGTTCATCGGGGTCAACGCGGTCGGCCTGTGGGACGAGCTGTTCTTCATCTGCACGGTGTTCGCGCTGCTCCGACGGCACTTCCCGTTCTGGCAGGCGAACCTGCTGCAGGCCACGGTGTTCGTCGCGTTCCTCTGGGAGCTCGGCTACCGCGGCTGGGGACCGCTGCTCACGATCCCGTTCGCGCTGCTGCAGGGCTACATCTTCCAGCGGACGCGCTCGTTCACCTACGTGCTGACCGTGCACCTGACGTTCGACATCGTGATCTTCGGGATCCTGGTGCACGCCTACAACCCGCAGCTGTTCGACCTGTTCGTCACCAGCCCCCGCTGACGGCCCGGCGGAGCCTCGTCAGGAGCGGCCGAGCCGGTGCAGCCGCAGGGCCAGCTGCAGCTCCAGCGACCGTTCCGGGTCCTGCCAGCCCTCCCCCAGCAGCCGGCCGATCCGGTCCAGGCGCTGCGCGACCGTGTTGACGTGCACGTGCAGCGCCGCCGCGGCGCGGGTCGGGCTGGCCCCGGCCGCGTAGTACGCCTCCAGGGTCCGCAGCAGATCGCTGCCACGGCGCTCGTCGTGCTCGGCGATCGGGCCGAGTATCCCGCTGACGTACCCGGTGACATCGGGCCGCTCACCGAGCAGCAGCCCGGCGAAGCCCAGCTCCGCGGCGGTCGCCGACTCCCCCGCCCGGTCCAGCGCGAGCAGCGCCTCCATCGAGCGGCGGGCCTCGGCGTACAACGGGCCGGCGCCGTCCGCAGGCCGGAACGGTCCCGCCGCGCCCACCGTCACGACACCGTCCGGGTCCTGCTCGGACGCCGGCCGGGCCAGCCGGGCACCCACCGCAGCCGGGTCGTCGCCGGGTAGCAGCACGACGACCGCTCCGTCCTGCTCGCCCACCAGTGCGGATCGCCCGCCGAGGGTCGCCGCCTCCCGGACCAGCGCACGTCGCCGGGCCGGATGGGTCCGGCAGACCAGCAGGACGTGCGGGTGGCGGATGGACACGCCCAGCGCGGCGAGCCGGGCGAGCGTCGCCGGTCGCGGCTCCCCGGACGCGAGGAGCTCCGCGATCCCGTCGGCGCGGTCGATCCGGTCGGACTCGTCGGCGCGCTGGGTGAGCAGCAGCACGAGCGCGGTGACCATCGCGGCCCGCTCGACGATCCGCACCTGCCCCGGGGTCAGCTCGACCGGCCGGCCCGGGGCCGGTTCCGCACCGGGCCCGGGTGCCGCATCGCCGGACCGGACCGGCCCGCCGAGCAGCAGGGTGCCCAGCCGCTGCCCGCCGGCGATCACCGGCGTCACCCAGGCGCCACCGGCACAGGGCACCGCGACCGGGCGGCCCGCACTGTTCCCGGCCCGCCGCAGCGCCGCCGCAGCGTCCAGCCCGCCCGGCACCGATCCGTGCCGGGCAGCGGGCACGCCGTCCGGGTCGAGCACGCTCACCCAGCAGCCGAGCAGCCTGCCCAGTGCCTCGGCGATGTCGTCGACGTCGCCGCCGTCCAGCACGACACCGGCGAACCGGTCGTGCGCGTCCGAGGCCTCGGCGATCGCGGCGTGCGCGCCGCGCAGCGCCTCCAGCGCGGTCGCGGTGTCGGTGAGCCGGCGCGCCTGCACCAGCGAGACGGCGGCCAGCGCGGCCAGCGAGCCGAGCAGCGCTGCGTCGTCGGCACCGAACGGGCGGGCCGAGCGGTTGGCCGCGAAGAGCACGCCGACGAACTCGTCGTCGACCAGCAGCGGGGTGCCGCAGATGGCGACGATGCCCTCCTCCCGCACCGCGCTGTCGATCTCCTCGGTGTGCCGGTAGCGGTCGTCACCGGCGTAGCGGCCGGTCCGGTGCGGGGTGCGGCTGGCCGCGACCAGACCGCCGAGGCCGGCCCCCAGCGGGAGCCGCAGGGTCTGGAACCGGCGCGACACCGACCCGGAGGTGACCCGCATGTAGGTGTCGCCGCGTTGTGCGTCGTAGAGGGTCAGGTACGCGACGTCGGTGCCCAGCAGCACCCTGGCCCGGCGGACGATCGTGTCCAGCACCGATCCGGTGTCCGACCCGGAGGCGAGGTCCCGGGCGATCTCGACCAGTGCGGCCAGCTCGGACTCGCGGCGGCGGCCGGCGTCCATCGCGGCGCCGACCCGCAGCGCGAGCGCGCCGGCCTCCGGGGCGGAGCCCGACAGCTCCGCCGCGACCCGGGTCAGCTCCTCGGTGGGCGCGGCGCCGTCGGCCCGGTCGGCCAGCAGCCGGAGCAGGTCGAGGACGGTGCGCACGCGGCCATCCTGCCCGCGGGACTGCCGGGCACCGAGGCCCGGCCTCAGTCGGACTTCCAGGCCCCCGGCCTGCCGTACAGATCACGCAGGTCGAGCAGGTGATTGCGCATGGCCTCCTCGGCCTCGGCCGCCTCACCACGGGCGATGTGCTCGGTGATCTCGCCGTGGCAGGCGTCGACCTCGGCCCAGCGCTGCGCGGGGACCGCGGCCCGGTCCAGCCGGGTGCGCAGCACGTCGCCCACCGGCTGGCCCATCATCGTGAGCATCAGGTTCCCGGTCGCCATGAGCACCGTGGTGTGGAAGTCCATGTGCTCGACGAAACCGCTCGGGTCGCGCGGGTCACGCGGCGCCGAGGCGGCCGCGCGCAGCGCCTCGACGGTCTCCGGCGCGGACCGCTGGGCGGCCAGCCGGGCAGCGGCCGGCTCCAGCAGCAGCCGGGCCTCCAGCAGGTCGGCCATCCCCAGCCGCGGCGTCGTGACGAGCACGCCGAGCGCACCGCCGACGTCCTCGACCAGCCGGGCGGGATCGGGTGCGGCGACGAACGAACCGCCCTGCACCCCGCGCCGGGTGTCGATCAGGTGCTGGCTGGCCAGCACCCGCAGCGCCTCGCGCACGGTGGACCGGCTGACCCCGAACATGCCGGTCAGCTCGCTCTCCGCGGGCAACCGCGCGCCGGGCGCGAGTGCGCCCCGCATGATCTGCGAGCGCAGCTCGTCGGCGACCTGCCGGTAGGCCGGGCGGACCCGCTGCACCTGCAGCCGGGCCGTCGGCGCCGCCGGGACGGCAGCCGCCCCGGACCGGCCCGTGGGGCGTCGCGCACTCGGGCTCATGGTCACGCTCCACAGCTCGGCCGCGTCGGATCCGGCCCGCCACACCGGCGGGCCCGGCCGAGCGTACCGGCCGGCGGGGCCCCGATCGGGTCGCGCCCCGGAGAAACATCAGACCGACACCGTAACCTCAGGAAACCCTTGCCTCGTTAAGTGTCTGACGTTTACGGTCGGCGGGCCTCGGGCGCGCCGGACCCGGCCCGCCCCGTACAGGTCAGCGACGACCCGTGACCGTTGCCCCGGTCGCGGCCGACGAGGGAGCGCAACGCGTGACGATCAAGCCGGGATGGCAGGGACGCTTCTTCGAGGACTTCGAGGTGGGCGACATCTACCAGCACCCGCTCGGGCGCACCATCACCGAGACCGACAACAGCTGGTTCACCCTGCTGACGATGAACACCAACCAGTCGCACTTCAACCGGCAGGTGGGCGAGTCCTCCGAGTTCGGCCGGATGCTGGTGGTGTCGCCGCTGACGATCGCCGTCGCGATGGGCCAGTCGGTCATCGACACCACCCAGAACGCGTTCGCCAACCTCGGCATGGACGACCTGCGGCTGACCGCCCCGGTCTTCGCCGGCGACACCCTCTGGTCGGAGTCGATCGTGCTCGCCGTCCGGGAGTCCGGCTCGCGTCCGGCCGCCGGGATCGTCACCATCCGCACCCGCACCCTCAACCAGGACGCCGTCGAGGTGCTCACCTTCAAGCGCACCTTCTACGTGCACCGGCGCGGCGCCGAGCGGGCCGGATCGCTGTTCCCGCAGGCGGCGACCCCGCTCACCCTGGAGGACGTGTGAGGCGGCCCCTGGACGACGTCCGGATCGTCTCGCTGGAGCAGTACGGCGCCGGTCCGTTCGGGTCGATGCACCTGGCCGAACTGGGCGCCGAGATCATCAAGATCGAGGACCCGACGGTCGGGGGCGACGTCGGGCGGACCATCCCGCCCTACGCCGAGCAGGGCGACTCGCTGTTCTTCCAGTCGTTCAACCGGGACAAGTCCTCGATCACCCTCGACGTGCGCACCACCGAGGGCCGCGAGGTCTTCCACGACCTGGTCCGCACCGCCGACGCCGTCTACTCCAACCTGCGCGGCGACGTCCCGGCCAAGCTCGGCATCCGCTACGAGGACCTGCGCGAGATCAACCCGCGGATCGTCTGCTGCTCGCTGACCGGGTTCGGGATGACCGGCCCGCGCTCCACCGAGCCCGGCTACGACTACGTGCTGCAGGCGCTCGGCGGCTGGATGTCGCTGACCGGTGAGCCCGGCGGGGCCCCGCAGAAGACCGGCCTGTCGCTGGTCGACTACTGCGGCGGCTACGTCGCCGCGATCGCGCTGCTCGGCGCGATCCACGGCGCCCGCCGCGACGGCGTCGGCACCGACTGCGACCTGTCGCTCTACGACACCGCGGTCAGCCTGCTCACCTATCCCGGGACCTGGCACCTGACCGCGGGCTACGAACCCACCCGTACCCGGCGGTCGGCGCATCCGTCGCTGGTGCCGTTCCAGGCGTTCGAGGCCGCCGACGGCTGGCTGGTCGTGGGCTGTGCGAAGGAGAAGTTCTGGCAGCGGCTCACCGTGGTGCTGGAGCGCCCCGAGCTGGCCGACGACCCGCGGTTCGCCACCTTCGCCGACCGGGCCGAGCACCGCGACGAGCTGCTGCCGCTGCTCGAGGAGCTGATCCGTACCCGCACCGTCGCCGACTGGCTGGCCCCGATGTACGCGGCGGCCATCCCGTGTGCCCCGATCCGGGACGTGGCCGGGGCGCTGACCGACCCGCACACGATCGAGCGCGACCTGCTCGCCGAGACCGACCACGCCGTCTTCGGGGCGGTGCGCAGCCTGCGCAGCGCGGTCCGGGTCGGCCCGCCCGGCGCGGACCGGGCGCCGACCCGGGCGGCACCGGCGATGGGCGCCGACACCGACCGGGTGCTGCGCGAGCTGGGCTACGACGACACGAGGATCACCGCGCTCCGCGACTCCGGTGCGCTGGGGAGGGACTGAGATGGACTTCCGGCTCACCGACGAGCAGCGCCTCTTCCGGGAGACCCTGCGCGACTTCGTCGACACCGAGATCGTGCCGGTCGCCCGGGAGTGGGAACAGTCCGGCCGCTACCCCACCGAGATCGTCGAGAAGATGAAGCAGCTCGGGCTGTTCGGCCTCGCGGTGCCCGAGTCCCACGGCGGCCTGTCCGCGGACACGGTGTCGTTCGCGCTCGCCTTCGAGGAGATCTCGCGCGGCTGGATGGGCGTCGCCGGGATCCTCGGCAGCCACTCGGTGTCCTGCTTCATGCTGGCCCGGCACGGCACCGAGGAGCAGAAGCGGCGCTACCTGCCGGAGCTGGCCACCGGCGCCCGGCGCACCGGGATCGCGCTCACCGAACCCGGCGCGGGCACCGACCTGCAGGGCATCCGGACCACCGCCCGGCGCGACGGCCCCGACGGGGACTACATCGTCAACGGCACCAAGATGTGGATCACCAACGCGCGGTACGCCGATCCGCTGCCGGTGCTGGTCAAGACCGACCCGTCGGCGGACCCGGCGCACAAGGGCATGAGCATCCTGCTCGTCGAGGCGGGCTCCCCCGGCTTCGAGGTGACCGCCGACATCGGCAAGCTCGGCTACAAGGGCCCGGAGTCCTGCGAGGTCGTGCTCACCGACGTCCGGGTGCCCGCCTCGCAGCTGCTCGGCGGGGTGGAGGGCCGCGGGCTTCAGCAGGCGCTGTCGTCGCTGGAGACCGGCCGGATCAACATCGCCGCGCGCAGCGTCGGGATCGCCCAGCGGGCCTACGACGAGGCGCTGGGCTACGCCAGGGCGCGGACCGCGTTCGGCCGCCCGATCGGCGAGTTCCAGGCCGTCGAGCAGCGGCTGGCGCAGATCGCGGTCCGGCTGCAGGCGGCCCGGTTGATGACCTACTGGGCGGCGTCCCGGATGGACGACGGCGTCCGGATGGACACCGAGTCCGGCATGGCCAAGATCTTCGCCTCCGAGCAGGCCCTGGAGTGCGCCATCGACTCGATGCGGATCCACGGCGGCTACGGCTACTCCACCGAGTTCGAGGTGGAACGGCTCTACCGGGACGCCCCGCTGATGTCGATCGGCGAGGGCACCAACGACGTGCTGCGCGGCGTCGTCGCGAAGGCGCTGCTGGCCGGGAAGGCGACCATCCGGTGAGCTCCCCCGACGAGCTGGGCGCACTCGCCGCCCGGCTGGGCTACGCGCTCGACCCGGCACAGCTCTCGGCGATGGCCGAGGCGGTCGCGGGCGCCGAGTCGGCGGTGTCCGAGCTGCGCGGGATCCCGGTCCCGCCGGCGGCCGCCGATCCGGCCGCCGGCGAGTACTGGCTCCGCCCGCCGGCCGGTGCCGCGACGGACGGCCGGCCCACCGGCGACGATCCGCTCGCCGCGGCGCTGCGGGCCGCCTGGTCCGGCCGGGTGCCCGAGTCGCTGGACCGGCTCGAACGGCTGCACGCCGAGCTGAACTGCACGATCCGGGTGCTGCGCGACCGGGCACTCGGCGCGCGGCCGGTGGACGGGCCGCTGACCGGCGTCCCGTTCGCGGTCAAGGACGTCATCGACGTCTCGGGCGTCCCGACGACGGCCGCCTCCCGCACCCGCGCCGACGCCGCCCCCGCCGCGGAGTCGGCGACCGTGGTGGCCCGGCTGGAGGCGGCCGGCGCGGTCGCGGTGTCGAAGGACGCCACCACCGAGTTCGCCGTCGGCGGGCCGCACCCGCCGCTGACCGGGGCCTGCCGCAACCCGTGGGACACCGGACGCTGGGCGGGCGGCTCCTCCACCGGCACCGCCGCCGCGGTCGCCGCCGGGGTGGTGCCGTTCGGGCTGGGCACCGACGTCGGCGGGTCGGTCCGGCTGCCCGCCGCCTGGTCCGGACTGACCGGCCTGAAGCCGACCGCCGGGGCGATCCCGCGGACCGGATCGGTGCCGCTGTCCTGGACCGCCGAGACGATCGGCCCGCTGGCCCGCGACGCGCGCACCGTCGGGCTGGTGTTCGGACTGCTCCGGGGCCCGGACGGACGTGATCCCCGGGCCCCGGAGCTCCCGGCACTGCCGCCGGTGTCGGTGCCGGCGGACCTGCGCGGGCTGCGGATCGCCTGCCCCGGCGGCTACCTCACCGAACTGTGCGACGGCGCCGTGCGGGCCGGGGTGGACCATCTGCTCGACGTGCTCACCGGGGCCGGGGCCCAGGTCGTCGCCGGGGAGATCCCGTCGGCGCACCTGGCCCTGCCGATCGGCTACCAGATCGTGTTCGCCGAGGCCGCCGCGGTGCACCGGGCCGATGCCGCCCGCTGGGACTCCTACGACCCGGTGACGGTGCGCCGGATCAGCCAGGGCATCACCACTCCGGCCGCCGATCACCTGCGGGCACTGCAGTTCCGGGTACAGCTGCAGCACGAGCTCGACGCGGTGTTCGCCGGGGCCGATCTGATCGTGGTCCCGACCACCCCCGGCACGGCGCCGCGGCTGCCCGACTGCACCGTCACGGTGGACGGCGAGCGCTACCCGCTCTACGCCGCCCAGTCCCGCGCGACGATGCTCGGCAACCTCACCGGCGCGCCCGGCCTGGCACTGCCCACCGGGTTCGCCCCGGACGGCTGCCCGGTCTCGGCACTGCTGATCGCCCGCCCGCACGACGAGATCACCGCGCTGCGGGTGGCGGCCCTGTTCCAGGACCGCACCGATCACCACCGGCGCCGGACGCCGGTCGCCGAGCGGATCGGTGGGCCCTTCCCACCGGACCACATCTGAGCTGTTCGCACCGACCTGGAGGTCACCGATGACCCTGAGCGAGGCACCGCCGCGCGCCACCCTGGCCGCCACGGTGGGCGAGTTCGCCGCCCGCACCACCCTCGACGACATCCCCGCCGACGTGCTGGAGCGCGCCCGCCACCTGGTGCTCGACGCCGTCGGGCTGGCGTTCGCCTCCACCTCGCACCCGTTCTCCGGGGTCGCGCTGCGGGCGCTGACCGCGTTCGGCGGGGCGGGCGAGCAGCCGGTGCTGGGCTTGCCGGACCGGCTCCCGGCCCGGGACGCCGCCGTGCTCAACGGCGTGCTGATCCACGGCATGGACTTCGACGACACGCACATCCCGGCCGTCACCCACGTGTCCGCGGCCGCGCTGCCCGCGGCGCTCGCCGCCGCGGTAGCCGCCGGCACCGACACCCGGACGCTGCTGCTGGCCTACGTGCTCGGCGTCGAGGTCTCGGCCCGGGTCGGGATCGGCGGCGCCGGCGGGTTCCACGACGTCGGCTTCCACCCGACCGCCGTCGCCGGAGCCTTCGGGGCCGCGGTCGCCGCGGGCCGGGTCTCCGGGCTGGACGCCGCCGGGATCACCACCGCCCAGGGCATCGTCGGCTCGATGAGCGCCGGCCTGCTGGAGTTCCTGGCCGACGGCTCCTGGACCAAGCGCCTGCACCCCGGCTGGGCGGCGATGTCCGGGCTGACCGCCGCCGGCTTCGCGAAGGCGGGCTGGAGCGGCCCGGCCGAGGTCTACGAGGGCCGGTTCGGCCTCTACAACACCCATCTCGCCGGGCGGGAGACCCGGCCCGACGCCGTCGGGACCGGCCTGGGCGAGACCTGGGAGCTGATGCGCACGGCCGTCAAGCCGTACCCGATCTGCCACTTCATCCACGCCTTCGCCGACGCCGCGCTCACCCTCCGGCCGGAGATCGGCGACACCGGCATCGTCGCGATCCGGTGCGCGATCCATCCGGTCCCCGCCAAGGTCGTCTGCGAGCCGCCCGCGGCGAAGTGGGCCCCGCGCGACGAGTACGACGCCAAGTTCAGCCTCCCCTACGTCGTCGCCACCACGCTGCTGCGCGGCCGGTTCACCCTCACCGAGCTGGACGACGACGCGCTCGCCGACCGGGCCGTGCTCGACCTGGCCCGCAAGGTCCAGGTCAGCGACGACCCGGACAGCGCGTTCCCCGCCGCCTACTCCGGCGCCGTCGAGATCGAGCTGGCCGACGGCCGGGTGCTGCGGCACCGCGAGCAGGTCAACCGCGGCCACGAGGAACGCCCGCTCGCCAACGCCGAGATCGTCGACAAGTTCCGCAGCACCATCGGCCGGGCCGCGCCGGACGCCGTCGCCGACCGGGTACAGGCGGCCGTGCTGGGGCTCGGCGACGCCACCCCGGCCGCCGACTTCGCCGAGGCGTGCCGTGGCTGACCGCCCGGTGCAGGTGGGGGTGTTCCTCACCCACCAGCAGCCGGCCGGCCGCGATCCGCTGACCGCGCTGGACGAGCAGCTGCGGCTGGTCCGCGCGGCCCGCGACGGCGGCCTGGACTCGATCTTCGCCGGGCAGCACCACCTGCCCGAATCGTTCTCGCACATCCAGCCGCTGCCCTGGCTGGCCCGGCTCGCCGCCGACGCGGGCGACCTGCGGATCGGTACCGGCATCCACCTGCTGGCCCTGCACAACCCGGTGGACACCGCGGAGAGCTACGCCGGGCTCGACGTCGTCGCGGGTGGCCGGTCGGTGTTCGGGATCGGGCTCGGCTACCGGGAGACAGAGTACGCCGCGTTCGGCATCCCGCCCGGGGAGAAGGTCCGCCGGTTCACCGAGAACCTGCGGATCGTCCGCGCACTGTGGTCCGGCGAGCCGGTGCACGCCGACCTGCCGTGGTGCCGGCTCGACGGGGTCCGCGCGACCACCCGGCCGGCGTCGTCGCCGCCGGTGTGGATGGCCGCGAACTCCGACGCCGCCGTCCGCCGGGCGGCCCGGCTCGCCGACACCTGGATGATCAACCCGCACGCCACGGCGGGCACCGTGCGCCGTCAGCTGGAGCTGTTCCACGCCGAGCGAGCGACGCACGGCCGCGAGCCGCTCGGCGAGCTCCCGCTGATGCGCGAGATCTTCTGCGCGCCCACCCGGGAGCGCGCGCTCGAGCTTGCCCGGCCACACCTGGCCGCCAAGTACGAGGTCTACGCCGACTGGGGGCAGGACCGTGTCCTGCCCGGAAACGAGTCGTTCCGGGCCGGTTACGACGACCTCGCCCACGACCGGTTCGTGGTGGGCTCGCCGGAGGACTGCCTCGCGGCGCTGGTGCCGTGGCGCGACGAGCTCGGCGTCGACCATTTCGTACTCCGCACCGACTGGGCCGGTATGCCGGTCGAACACGCGCTCGCCTCACTCGACCTGCTCGCCCGCGAGGTGGCACCCGTGCTGCGCTCCTCCCCCGCCGTCCGGCCCGCCGCGGCCGGCTGATCCTCCGACCGGAAGGACCCCCCATGGACTTCGGCGTCTTCATCCCCATCGGCAACAACGGCTGGCTGATCTCCGAGAACAGCCCGCAGTACATGCCGAGCTTCGACCTCAACAAGCGGGTCGTGCAGGAGGCTGAGCTGCAGGGTTTCGCCTTCGCCCTCTCGATGATCAAGCTGCGCGGCTTCGGCGGGAAGACCGAGTTCTGGGACCACAACCTGGAGTCGTTCACGCTGATGGCCGGGCTCGCCGCCGTCACCGAGCGGATCAAGCTCTACGCCTCGACCGCGGTGCTCACGCTGCCGCCGGCGCTGGTCGCCCGGATGGCGACCACGATCGACTCGATCGCACCCGGCCGGTTCGGCATCAACATCGTCTCCGGCTGGGCCAAGGGCGAGTACGACCAGATGGGCCTGTGGCCGGGCGACGACTACTTCTCCTACCGCTACGACTACTCCACCGAGTACGTGCGGGTGCTGCGCGACCTGTTCGAGAAGGGCCGCTGCGACCTGCAGGGCGAGCACTTCACGATGAACGACTGTGTGCTCTCCCCGCGACCCTCCGGACACGTGGACATCGTCTGCGCCGGGCAGTCCGAGCGGGGCATGCGGATGGTCGCCGAGTACGGCGACTACAACTTCGTGCTCTCCCCCGGCGTCAACGACCCGGAGGTCTACCGGGAGTCCACCCAGCGGCTCGCGACGGCCGCCGAGGCGACCGGCCGGGACGTGGGATCGCTGCCGCTGTTCATGGCGATCATGGCCGAGACCGACGAAGAGGCCCAGGCCAAGTGGGCCTCCTACAACGCCGGGGCGGACGCCGCGGCGCTGGGCTACATGTCCGACGAGGGCAGCAAGGACGCCACCGCCGACGGCTCCGGGACCGCCCGGACGATCAACCTCCCGGAGGGCGCGGTGAACTTCAACATGGCCACGCTGGTCGGCAGCTACGAGACCGTGGCGCGGCAGATCGACCAGGTCGCGACGATGCCCGGGGTGAAGGGGATGATGTTCACCTTCGACGACTTCGAGCAGGGTGTGCACGACTTCGGCACCCGGGTGAAGCCGCTGCTGGGCTGACGGAGCGGGCGCTTTCAGCCCGGTCCGGTGGGACGCTCACCGGCCCGGGCGAGCAGCGCACGCGCCCGGTCGACGACCGGCTTGTCGACCAGCGCGCCGTCGAGGACCGCCACCGCACCGGCGCCGGCGGCCTCGACCACGGCCCGGGCCCAGGTCAGCTGCTCCGCCGTCGGCCGCAGTGCGGCGGCGACGGCGTCGATCTGCGCGGGATGGATGCACAGCTTCGCGGTCATCCCGAGCGCCGCGCCGGCCGCGGTGTCGGCGCGCAGCCGGTCGGCGTCGCGCACCGCGGTCGTCACACCGTCGATCGGGGCGGTGACTCCCGCCGACCGGGCGGAGAGCACCAGCTCGCAGCGGGCGACCCGCAACGCGTCGTCGTCGGTGTGGTCCACCCCGAGATCGACGGCGAGATCGACACTGCCGAACGCCGGCCGGACGACGCCGGGTGCCCCGCACACGTCCTCGGCGCGCCGGACGCCGCGGGCCGTCTCGATCAGCGGCACGATCGGGGTTCCGCCGGGCAGTGCCGCGGCCAGCCCGGCGAGCTGCCGCCCGGACTCGGCCTTCGGCAGCATCACCGGGCAGCCGGTCCCGGCGACGGCGGCCACGTCCTCGGCGTGCCACGGCGTGCCGGTGCCGTTCACCCGCACCATCGCCCGGCCACCGGCGGCCAGCCAGTCCAGCACGCCGGCGCGCGCGGCGGCCTTGCCGTCCGGGGCGACCGCGTCCTCCAGGTCGAGCACCACGACGTCGGCACCGCTGGCGACCGCCTTGTCGAAACGGTCCGGGCGGGAGCCGGGGACGAACAGGAAGGTGACGGCGGACGCGATCGGCTGCACGTCATGACATTAAAAGTCTGATGTTTCGGCGTCAACGGGTGTTCAGTCGCGCCAGCGACGCTCGTAGCGCTCCTGCGCCGCCGCTCGGTCGACCGCGCCGGCCGCGGCACGGACCGCCGCGGCGTGCCCCACCGGATAGCCGGCCTTCGCCACCCGGTGCTCGGCCGACTCGTACATGTAGGCGACCGAGTAGAAGTAGCCGAGCAGTGCCCCGGCCAGTACCGAGAGCGCCTTGACGTACGTCGGCCCCGGGATGAGCAGGAACAGCGCGACGCCGATCGGCAGCAGCTGCACGGTGACCCGCGCGAGATGGCGCAGCTGCCAGCTCGGCGCGGTGACGTCGTGCAGTACCCAGCTGCGGTGCCGGGCCGGCAGCGCAGCGCCGTAGGCGTAGAGCAACCAGCGCAGCGGACCGGGTCGGATCGACTCGCCCACGATTGGACCCCCAATTCTTGGTGCACCAACAATGTACGATGCGGGACGTGGTGAGCGCATCCCAGGGTGACCCGGACGACCTGCTCCGGCTGGACCGGCAGGTCTGCTTCGCGCTGGCGGTCGCCGCGCGGAACGTGATCGCGCTGTACCGGCCGCTGCTCGAGCCGATGGGCCTGACCCACCCGCAGTATCTGGTGCTGCTGGCGCTGTGGGAGCGCTCGCCGCGCTCGGTCGGCGAGCTGGCCGACGAGCTCGCACTCGATCCGGGCACGCTGTCGCCGCTGCTCAAGCGACTGGAGGCGGCCGGGCTGGTGGACCGGCGCCGGGTCCCCGGCAACGAGCGGACGCTCGCGGTGACCCTGACCTCGGCCGGGCGGGCGCTGCGGGCCAGGGCCGAGGCGATCCCGCCCGCGATCGTCGAGCGGCTCGGGATGCCGCTCGACGAGCTGGAGGACCTGCGCGTCGTGCTCGACCAGGTGATCGAGGCCTCCCGGCGGCAGGAGCCGTAGCCGGGGCCGATCACCGCACGGATCCGCGGTGCGACGGTGAGTCATCAGTTCTGTGGAGCGCGGCTAACGACATCCCGCACGGACACGACGAACCGGCAGATCCCGGCACTCGCCGGGGACTCCCCTTCTCCTCCCGTGGAGGAACACGTGTCCAAGGCCGGGCTCCTCGGCACCGTCCTGCTCGTCACCGGCGTCGTGTACGCGTGCTCGGGGCCGGACTCCCCCGGGACCGACACCGCGGTCGACACCGCCGCGGCGCATCCGTCCGCGTCCGCGCCGGCGGCGGCCGCCGCACCGGCCACGGCACCCGGTTCGGACGGCGCGTCCTCGCGGACCGGCTTCGGCGTCGACCCGGACACCGTCGTGGTCACCTCGGTGATCGACGGCGACACCTTCCGGGTCGGCGACCGCCGGATCCGGGTGATCGGCATCGACTCCTGCGAGGTGGGCACCACCGGCGGGGACGCCGCGACCGCCGCCGCGCGGCGGCTGCTCACCGCGGGCACCGTGACGCTGACCCGGGAGCCGGGCGTCGATCTCGACCGCTTCGGGCGCGAGGTCCGCTACGTCGCGGTGTCCGCCGGGGATCTCGGACGGCTGATGGTCCCGGCCGACCACACCGGCGTCTACCGGGGCGGTGAGAACGCCTCGGCGTCCTACCTGAGCGGGCTGACCGGGCTCGACCGGGGCCGCAGCTGCGGGCCTTTCACCACCGCGGCCACCGACACCGACACCGCCGGAACCGCCCGGCCTGCCCCCGCCCCCGCCCCCGCAGCGGCTCCGGCTCCGGCTCCGGCCAGCTCACCGCCGGCGACCCGGGCACCGGCACCACTGCAGGCCGCGCCGCGAACCGCGGCGCCCCGGCCCACCGCGGCACCACAGCCCGCGGTGCAGGCACCGCCGCCCGCGCCGTCCGGCGGTGGCGGGGTGTACTACAAGAACTGTTCCGCGGCCCGGGCCGCCGGAGCCGCGCCGATCCTGCGTGGCCAGCCCGGCTACCGCGGGCCGCTGGATCGCGACAACGACGGGGTCGCCTGCGAGTGATCCCGGCCGCTACCGTCAGCGGTGTGCTGATGACCGCCGACGCCGCCGTCCTGCTCCTGGTCGATCTCCAGGAACGGCTGGCCCCCGTGATCCACCAGGGTGACCGGGTGATCGACCGGACCGTCCGGCTCGCCGAGGCCGCGACCCTGCTCGGGGTCCCGGTGCTGGCCACCGAGCAGATCCCGGAGAAGCTCGGCCCCACGGTCGAGCCGCTGGCCGGCTATCCGCATCTCGTCACGCACAAGTCCTCGTTCGGCGCCGATCCCGGTGGGCTGGTGCCGCCCGGCCGCTCGGAGATCGTCGTGACCGGGATGGAGGCGCACGTCTGCGTGCTGCAGACCACGCTGCGCCTGATCGAGGACGGCCACCGGGTGCTGCTGGCCGCCGACGCCGTCGGCTCCCGTGACCCGGAGGACCGGGCCGCCGCCCTGGACCGGGCGCGGGCCGCCGGCGCCGAGATCGTCACCTCGGAGATGGTGCTGTTCGAGTGGCTGCGCGACGCGACCCACCCGCGGTTCCGCGAGGTGCACAAGCTCCTGAAGTGACGGCGGGCCCGGAGCGGCGCCCCGGGCCCGCCTCGGGAGGTCAGCCGCGCAGGCTCCCCAGCAGCGCGGCCGCCTCGGCCCGGAACCGCTCGACGTTGCCGAGCTTCACGTCCTCGTAGCCGCGCACCAGCCCGGCCGTCTCCGCGACCGCGACGACGGTGTCCACCGGGTCGGTGATCCCCGCGTCGGCGGAAGCGGCGTCGGCAGCAGCGGTGCCGGCGGTCGCAGCACCGGCGGTAGCGGTGCCGGCAGCAGCAGTGCCGGCGGCCGGGCCGTCCAGGGTGTCCAGTGCGGCCCGCACCAGCGCCTGGTATTCGCCGACCAGCTCCCGCTCGAGGCGGCGGACCCCGGCGTAGCCGAAGACGTCCAGCGCAGTCCCGCGCAGCCGCCGCGCCGCACGCAGCGCCCGGAACGCCGGGCCCGCCACCCGGCCGTCGAGCCGGATCTTGCGGTGCATCCCCATCGCCCGCAGCACCGGCGGGTGCAGCATGACCGTCACCCGGGCGTCCGAACCGTAGGTCTCCTCCCGGCGGGCGACCTCGACCGGGTCCAGGTGCAGCCGGGCGACCTCGTACTCGTCCTTGTAGGCCATCAGCGTGTGCAGTCCGCGGGCGTAGGCGAGCGCGATCCGGTCGCCGCCGACGTCGCCCGCGCGGGCGGTGGCGATCGCGGCGACCCGGCGGACCTCCTCCGCGTAGCGGGCCGCGTACCCGGCGTCCTGGTAGCCGGTGAGATCGGCGATCCGGGTGGCGAGCACGGCCTCGAGATCGGTCCCCGCGGCGACCGACGCGGCGAGCACCGCGGAATCGGCGTCGACGGCTACGGTGGCCCGCTGCGGCCCGGCCAGCGCGGCCCGCACGGCCGCGGCGTCGATCGCGGCGGCGCGGCCCCAGCGGAACGCGGTCAGCGTCCGCTCGACCGCGGCGCCGTTCACCCGGATCGCTGCCTCGATCGCCTGCTCCGACACCGGCAGCACGCCGTGCTGGAAAGCGGCGCCGAGCAGCAGCATGTTGGCCGGGAGATGATCGTCGAACAGCGCCTCGGAGATCGTCTGGGCGTCGACCGCCAGCAGGTCACGGGTGCTCCGCGCGATCTTGTCGACGGCGTCGTCGGTGGATCCGGGCAGCACGACCCGGCCGGTGATCATCGCCGCGGTCGGCACCAGCGAGGTGTTGACGACGGCCACCGTGTGCCCGGGCCGCGCGACCGACAGGTTGGCGTCGGTGGCTGCGCCGACCAGGTCCATCCCGATCAGCACGTCGGCGGTGCCCCGCGAGGCGCGCAGGATCCCGTCCACCGGCTCCTTGGAGATGCGGACGTCGGAGACGACCGGACCGCCCTTCTGGGCGAGGCCGACCTGTTCCAGCCCGGCCGCGCACAGCCCGTCGAGGTGGGCCGCCATCTG
Organism: Pseudonocardia autotrophica; assembly: GCF_003945385.1. Lineage (NCBI taxonomy): Bacteria > Bacillati > Actinomycetota > Actinomycetes > Pseudonocardiales > Pseudonocardiaceae > Pseudonocardia > Pseudonocardia autotrophica. The sequence goes on along the minus strand of NZ_AP018920.1, from coordinate 2,335,176 downwards.
CAGCACCGCCGAGGCGGTGACGACGCCGGTGCCGCCGATCCCGGGCATCCGGATCAGGGTGGAGTCGGCGCCGACCCTCGGCTCCGGGTCGGTCAGGGTGACCGGCAGCGCCGGGATCTCCCGCTTGCGCGGGGTCCCCGGCTCCACCATCAGGAACGACGGGCAGTCGCCCTTGAGACAGGACAGGTCGGAGTTGCACGAGGGCTGGTGGATCCGGGTCTTGCGGCCGAACTCGGTGTCCACCGGCAGTACCGACAGGCAGGTCGACTTGTCGCCGCAGTCCCCGCAGCCCTCGCACACCCGCTCGTTGATCACGACCTTCTCGGCCGGGGTGGGGAGCTTGCCGCGCTTGCGCATCCGGCGCTCCTCGGCGGCACACCGGTCGTCGTGGATCAGGACGGTGACGCCGTCGAGCGCCCCGAGCTCCGCCTCGGCGGCGGGCAGGTCGTCGCGGTGCCGCAGCGAGGCGATCGGATCGAGGGTGATCCCGCGGTAGCGGGCCGGCTCGTCGGTGGTCACGACGATCCGCCGCACCCCCTCCAGCGCGAGCGAGCGGGTGATCTCGGGGACGCCCATCCGCCCCTCGGCGCGCTGCCCGCCGGTCATCGCGACGGCATCGTTGTAGAGCAGCTTGTAGGTCATCGTCACGCCGGCCGCGACCGCCGCGCGGATCGCCAACGAACCGGAGTGGTGGAAGGTCCCGTCCCCGAGGTTCTGCACCAGGGTGCGGTCGTCGGTGAACGGGGCCAGCCCGAACCACTGGGCGCCCTCGCCGCCCATCTGGGTCAGCCCGATCTGCCTGCCGCGGTGCCCGCCGTCCAGCGCGATCATCGCGTGGCAGCCGATCCCGACGCCGACCAGCGTGTCGTCGGAGGTGCGGGTCGAGGTGTTGTGCGGGCAGCCGGAGCAGAAGTACGGCGTGCGGGCGCCCAGGTCACCGGCCTTGGCCAGGCCCAGCTCGATCCGGGACGGACGCGGCGGCGCGAGCGCGTCGAGATGGGCTCGGGCGGGGCCGGGCAGCTCCGCACCGACCGCGGTGAGCCGGGCCGCGACGGCGCGGGCGACGTCCTCGGCGGACAGCTGACCGCGGGCGGTCAGCAGCGGCCGCTGCCGGTCGTCGCGCCGGCCGGTGATCACCGGCTGCTGCGCGCGGCCGTAGAGGGCGTCGCGCAGGTGCCCCTCCAGGAACGGGACCTTGTCCTCGACGACGAGCACCTCGGCGAGCCCGTCGGTCAGCGCCGCGAGGGCGTCGCGGTCGATCGGGAACGGCATCGCGAGCCGGATCAGCCGGATGCCGAGCGCATCGAGGTCTCCCTCGCCGAGCCCGAGATCGTCCAGCGCACGGAGCACGGTGGCGTATCCGGTCCCGGATGCGAGCACACCCAGCCGGGCCCGCCGGGCATCGAAGGTGATGCGGTTCAGTCCGGTCTCGCGGGCGTACTGGCGGGCCAGGTCGAGACGCCGGGTGAGCTGGTCGTGCTCGGCCTCCACCGCGGCCGGGCCGACCATGGCGCCGGCCTGGGCCCGGTCGGTGGCGGGCGGGTGCGGGATCCCGAGCAACTCGGGGCGCAGCGCCCCGAGATCGACGGTGGACGACGCGTCGGCGACGTCCGCGATGATCTTCAGTCCGGTCCAGAGGCCGGTGGCCCGGGACAGTGCGACGGCGTGCAGCCCGAACTCGACGACCTCGGACACCGAGCCGGGTGCGAGCAACGGCAGGTTCAGGCTCTGCGCGATCGGCTCGCAGGAGCTGGGCACGGTGGACGACTTGCAGGACGGGTCGTCGCCGATGATCGCGACCGCGCCGCCGAGCCGGGCGGTGCCGGCGAGGTTGCCGTGCCGGATGGCGTCCGCGGCCCGGTCCAGTCCGGGGTTCTTGCCGTACCAGTAGCCGACGACGCCGTCGTACCGTCGCCCCGGGACGGCGTCGAGCAGCTGGGTGCCGGCGACGGCGGTCGCGGCGAGCTCCTCGTTGAGCCCCGGCCGGAACACGATCCGGGCCGGGTCGAGGTGCCGTGCGGCGCGGCCGAGTTCGGCATCGAGGGTGCCCAGCGGGGATCCCTGGTAGCCGGAGACGAACGACGCCGTGTCCAGCCCGCGGGCCGCGTCCAGGCGGGCCTGCTCCAGGGTGAGCCGGACGAGGGCCTGGATGCCGGTCATCGGGGCACGGCCGCGGTCGGAGACGTACTTGTCGTCGAGCACGGTGGTGGTGGCGGTGCGGGCGTCGATCGGGCCGTTCATGGGGCGCGGCTCCTCGGTGAGTCGGGTGCGGCTGCGACCAGGACAACGTGACCGCAGCCACCCGCGCAACGTCCGACGCAGAACTCGCGCCGCAGACGCAATGGATACGCTCTGCCGGACCGATCAGCGGAGTTCTGTTGCACAGGAGGCAGCATGCAGGAGCTCGACGACATCGATCACACGCTGCTGCGGCTGCTGCACGAGGACGGGCGCCGGACCTTCGCCGACATGGCCGCGACGGTCGGCCTGTCGACCGCTGCGGTGAAGCGGCGGGTGGACCGGATGCGGGAGTCCGGGGTGATCACCGGGTTCACCGTGCAGGTCGACCACAAGAAGCTCGGCTGGGCGGTGGAGGCGTTCAGCGAGATCCGCTACGCGGGGACGGCGAGCATCTCCGACATCGTCGACTCGGCGGCCCGTCAGCCGGAGGTGCAGGCCGTGTACACGCTTGCCGGGGATCTGGACGCGCTGGTGCAGGTCCGGGTCCGCGATCTGGCGCACCTGCAGGAGGTGATCGACCGGATCCGGCGCAGCGGGACGGTCACCGGAACCCGGACGCTGATGGTGCTGGGGCGGTGGACCCGAGGCTGATCCGGGTAGGGACCGTGCAGGTCGGTGCTGCCCAGCTGGGCGCTGCTCAGGTCGACGCTGCTCGGGTCGACGCTGCTCGGACCGGCACCGCATGGATCGGCGCTGCTCGGGCCGGTGCTGCTCGGATCGGCACCGCTCAGGTCCGTACTGCCCGACTCGGCGCCGCTCAGGTCCGTACTGCCCAGCTCGGCACCGCTCAGCTCGGCACCACTCAGGCGGGGCGGACGGTCGCCGCGCGCGGGCCCGCCGCGACGACGATCCACGCCCAGGTGACGAACAGGACGCTGATCGCGAGCACCGTCACCACCAGGCCCGGGCCGATGTCGGCGCCGGCGGCCGTCTGCCGGGACCAGACCGCCCACAGCCCGGACAGCGCCGCGATCCCGCAGACCGTGGCCGCGGTCCAGGCGAGCGGCCAGTGACGGGTGAACAGGGCGAGCGCCGAGGCGACCAGGCCGACCACGACGGCGATGGTGAACAGCCGGGGCAACGGACCCATGTCGACGTGCCCGGTGAGTATCTGCCAGCCGTCGGCCCGGACCGACCACGGCATCAGCAGCGACGCCGACACCGCTGCGACCGCTGCTCCCACGACGACGGCCGCCGGGCCCGGGTCGATCCAGCGCTCGACCCGCCACGCGATCCGGGTCAGCTCGTCGGACAGCTCCGGTGCCGCCACGGTGCGGGAGGTGCGCCGCTCGCTCATCCGGTCCTCTCCTGTGCACCGCGGGTCGGTTGTGGGGAGAAGGGTACGGCCGCCGGACCCCCGCCGTCAGCACCCACCCTCGACCGATCCGGGGCGTACGGACGGTCAGGCCGCCCGGGTGCTGCACCGGCAGGCGGAGCCCTGCTGGCAGCCGCAGCCGCAGGTGGCCGGGCAACCGCAGGCCGACCGGGGCGCCGCTGCGGCTTCCGGCTGCGGTGTCGCGCAGCAGCCTCCGCTGTGGCAGGTCAGCTCCGGGACCGCCGGGGCCACGGGCTCCGGCGGATCGGGCTCCACGATGCCCAGTGAGGCCAGCAGCGGGGTCACGACGTCCGGCACGTCGCCGGCCGGCCGCACCCGGCTGAGGCGGGTCACCCGGTCAGCGCTCGCGGCGTAACGGCGGCACGCGTCGCACCCGAGCAGGTGCGCATCGGCGCCCGCCTGCTCGTCCGCGGTGGCCTCGCCGTCGAGGGACGCGGACACCACGTCGCGGCACTGCTGACAGTCCATACCCTCACTGTCGTACACGGGGGCCGTTCGGTTCCATCCGACCCCCGTCCGGTGGAACGCGGCGTGGTCGCAGATCCTCGATGTGCGTTGCGAGCGCGTCCCGCAGTGCTGCGCCGTCACGCCGCTCGAGCAGGTCGAGGAGCCGGTCGTGTTCGTCGGCGAGGCCGAGCATGTGCTCGCGTCCGGTCGGCACCCCCTGGCGTGCCAGCCGGACGAACGCGCCGAGCCGGCCGAGCAGCAACGACAGGGTCGGCATCCGGGCGAGTCCGGCGAGGTCGCGGTGGAACTCCTCGTCCAGCGTCAGGAACGCCTCGACGTCACCGCGGCCCGCGATCCGCCGCTGCCGGTGCACCGCGGCGCGCAGCGCGTCGATCTCCTGCTCCTCGTGCACCTCGCACGCCTCGACGGCGGCCGTCCCCTCCAACGCGACGCGCAGCAGGGCGACCTCCCGCACCCGGGCACCGTCGCGTATGTCGGACAGCTCGACGACCTGCATCTGCCGTCGCGGACCGGTGTCGAGCAGGCCTTCGCTCTGCAGCCTGCGCAGCGCCTCCCGGACCGGCGTCCGGGACGCGCCGAACGTCGCGGCGAGCTCCATCTCGTCGAGCAACGCGCCCTGCTCGCGCCGCCCGGCCAGGATGTCGTCGCGCAGCGCGTGATGGATGACGTCGGCCTTCGTCGGTGGCATCGGATGCGCCCGGGTTACGTCGCGAAGATCTGGGACTCGTCGGCGAACGCCTTGAACTCCAGGTTGTTGCCCGCCGGATCGGTCAGGAACATCGTCCACTGCTCCCCCGGCTCGCCTGCGAAGCGCTGGTACGGCTCGATGACGAACCGGGTTCCGGCCGCCCGCAGGCGTTCCGCGAGCTCGTGGAACGCGGGGACCGGGAGCACGAGACCGAAATGCGGGACCGGCACGTCGTGCCCGTCGACCGGATTGTGCGCCGGTGGAGTCGCCCGGGGTGCGACGTGCGTGACGACCTGGTGCCCGTGGAAGTTCCAGTCGACCCAGCTCTGCGACGAGCGCCCCTCGGGCAGGCCCAGCACCTCACCGTAGAACCGGCGGGCCGCAGCGAGATCGTCCACCGGGACGGCGAGGTGGAAACACGGACGGACTTCGGTACTCATGGAGACCTCTCAGGACGACGACAACAGCCCAAGCATACAAGACCTCAATATGTATACATACAGGTCCGTACGTGCCGAGGACGCCGCCCACGCACCGGCCGCCGCCGACGGCCGAACAGGAGCAGACCCAACCGCGCCCAGGCCCGGACCACCCATCGCTCCTCGACAGTCACACCAGTGCTGTCCGCCTGGCCGTCCAGGACTCTGGTGTACCTCTCGGAACATCCGCCCCCGCAGGGATCCCCGCGGACGGGCACACATCTGGTGCGCACCAGCGCCCACCAGGGCGTGCACCGGGGCGGGCACCGGGGCAGCAGCCGCGCGCGGGCCCGAACTCGGGCATGTAACTGGCCGGCAGGCGCGCGGGCCCGCATCCGGGCGTGCGCCTGCGCACCGGGTCTGTTGTGGTCCCAGCGGCTGCGCTGCGACCTGGCCGCTCTGCCGTATCGCGACCGTGTCACCGGCGTCGGCCGGGTCGGCGTCGACACGCTGCCTCGTCCCCGCGCCTCCGACTTACGCACCGCGCACCGCGCACCGCGCACCGCGCACCGGTCGACCGTCACACCAGTGCAGTCCACGGGGCGTCTCACGACCCTGGCGTAGCCCTCGGAACTCCCGGCCACGTGGGACGCCCGTCCACTGACGGCCGCACCCCCGGGCGCCCACCGACACACACGCACTGGGGGGGAGCGCGCTGGGAGCGCACTGGCGAGCCGGCGCATCGGCGCATCGGCGCATCGGCGCATCGGGCGGGCATCCCCATACCGGGTGCGCACTCCGCGAGCATCAGGCCGACACCGTGCGGCCATCCGGGCGGGCCCTGCGCGGGCACCACGCGCGCAGCGGGCGAACACCGCATGGGCATCGGGCGCACATCCGAGCGGGCAACTACGCCCACACCCGGGCCGGTCAGCATAAAAAAGGCCTGGAAATGCGGAAATGCCCCGGACCGAAGTCCGGGGCATCCCCTACACATGTTGAATGTCGGCAGCGACCTACTCTCCCACACCCTGTCGAGTGCAGTACCATCGGCGCGGAAAGGCTTAGCTACCGGGTTCGGAATGGGACCGGGCGTTTCCCTAACGCTATGACCACCGACAACACTATCAACTTCTCTTCAACCCACCACACAACCAAAACTGGTTGTGGGCTCAGGGTCACACAGTGGATGCGAACAAAATGTTGTGAGCAAGCCCTCGGCCTATTAGTACCGGTCAACTCCACCCCTCACAGGGCTTCCATCTCCGGCCTATCAACCCAGTCATCTCCTGGGAGCCTTACCCACTCAAGGTGGTAGGAGACCTCATCTTGGAACAGGCTTCCCGCTTAGATGCCTTCAGCGGTTATCCCTCCCGAACATAGCCAACCAGCCGTGCCCCTGGCGGGACAACTGGCACACCAGAGGTTCGTCCGTCCCGGTCCTCTCGTACTAGGGACAGCCTTCCTCAAATCTCCAACGCGCGCGGCGGATAGGGACCGAACTGTCTCACGACGTTCTAAACCCAGCTCGCGTACCGCTTTAATGGGCGAACAGCCCAACCCTTGGGACCTACTCCAGCCCCAGGATGCGACGAGCCGACATCGAGGTGCCAAACCATGCCGTCGATATGGACTCTTGGGCAAGATCAGCCTGTTATCCCCGGGGTACCTTTTATCCGTTGAGCGACACCCCTTCCACAAGGTGGTGCCGGATCACTAGTCCCGACTTTCGTCCCTGCTCGACCCGTCAGTCTCACAGTCAAGCTCCCTTGTGCACTTACACTCAACACCTGATTGCCAACCAGGCTGAGGGAACCTTTGGGCGCCTCCGTTACTCTTTGGGAGGCAACCGCCCCAGTTAAACTACCCACCAGGCACTGTCCCTGAACCAGATCATGGCCCGAGGTTGAGACACCCAATTCGACCAGAGTGGTATTTCAACAACGACTCCACACCCACTAGCGTGAACGCTTCACAGTCTCCCACCTATCCTACACAAGCCGAACCGAGCATCAATACCAAGCTATAGTAAAGGTCCCGGGGTCTTTCCGTCCTGCCGCGCGTAACGAGCATCTTTACTCGTAGTGCAATTTCGCCGAGTCTGTGGTCGAGACAGCGCCCAAGTCGTTACGCCATTCGTGCAGGTCGGAACTTACCCGACAAGGAATTTCGCTACCTTAGGATGGTTATAGTTACCACCGCCGTTTACTGGCGCTTAAATTCTCCGCTTCGCCCCGAAGGACTAACAGGTCCTCTTAACGTTCCAGCACCGGGCAGGCGTCAGTCCGTATACATCGTCTTGCGACTTCGCACGGACCTGTGTTTTTAGTAAACAGTCGCTTGGGCCTGGTCTCTGCGACCACCCACCCCTAGCCTGCAAGAGGCCTCAAGGCAGATGGCCCTCCTTCTCCCGAAGTTACGGAGGCATTTTGCCGAATTCCTTAACCACAGTTCTCTCGATCGCCTCGGTATTCTCTACCTGACCACCTGTGTCGGTTTGGGGTACGGGCCGCAACAGCACTCGCTAGAGGCTTTTCTCGACAGCATGGGATCACCCTCTTCGCCTCAATCGGCTACGCATCACCTCTCACCCTTCACGATCCCCCGGATTTACCTAGGAAATCAGGCTACAGGCTTACACCACGACAACCACCGCGTGGCGGAGCTACCCTCCTGCGTCACCCCATCACTTGCCTACTACCAGATCGGATCCCACGCTCCCCCACAAACACAACTCCCGAAGGAGCCGAGGTGGGTTCGGATGGTTAGCATCACCAGATTCAGCATGGACGCACTATCACGAGCACGGGAATATCAACCCGTTGTCCATCGACTACGCCTGACGGCCTCGCCTTAGGTCCCGGCTCACCCTGGGCGGAACAACCTGGCCCAGGAACCCTTGGTCATCCGGCGGCAGAGATTCTCACTCTGCATTCGCTACTCATGCCTGCATTCTCACTCCCACACCCTCCACCCGTCAATCACTCCCGGGCTTCACCAGATGCAGGACGCTCCCCTACCCAACAACACTCTACGTGTCATTGCCACGGCTTCGGCGGTGCGCTTGAGCCCCGCTACATTGTCGGCGCAGGACCACTTGACCAGTGAGCTATTACGCACTCTTTCAAGGGTGGCTGCTTCTAAGCCAACCTCCTGGTTGTCCGGGCGATCCCACATCCTTTCCCACTTAGCGCACGCTTAGGGGCCTTAGCCGGTGATCTGGGCTGTTTCCCTCTCGACCACGAAGCTTATCCCCCGCAGTCTCACTGCCGCGCTCTCACTCACCGGCATTCGGAGTTTGGCTGACTTCGGTAAGCTTGTCGGCCCCCTAGGCCATCCAGTGCTCTACCTCCGGTGAGAAACACACGACGCTGCACCTAAATGCATTTCGGGGAGAACCAGCTATCACGAAGTTTGATTGGCCTTTCACCCCTACCCACAGCTCATCCCCCAGGTTTTCAACCCTGGTGGGTTCGGGCCTCCACGACGTCTTACCGACGCTTCACCCTGGCCATGGGTAGATCACTCCGCTTCGGGTCTACACCCCGCGACTCCACCGCCCTATTCGGACTCGCTTTCGCTACGGCTACCCCACACAGGTTAACCTCGCCACGAAGCATAACTCGCAGGCTCATTCTTCAAAAGGCACGCCATCACCCTGCCCCACAAAGAGACTTCAGGCTCTGACGGCTTGTAAGCACACGGTTTCAGGTACTATTTCACTCCCCTCCCGGGGTACTTTTCACCTTTCCCTCACGGTACTTGTCCGCTATCGGTCATCAGGTAGTATTTAGGCTTGACGGGTGGTCCCGCCAGATTCACAGCGAATTTCACGGGCTCGCTGCTACTCGGGAACAACATTCATGACAGACACTGCATTTTCGCGTACGGGGCTCTCACCCACTCCGGCGACCCTTCCCAGAAGTCTTCCGCTAACACAGCACCACATCATCCCACCCTCGGCAGAAGGTGAACAACACGTCCCAACAACCCCGCACCCGCAACACCTGCCGGCTTGACACGGACACGGTTTAGCCTCTTCCGCTTTCGCTCGCCACTACTCACGGAATCACTATTGTTTTCTCTTCCTGTGGGTACTGAGATGTTTCACTTCCCCACGTTCCCTCCACGCACCCTATGAATTCAGGTACGGGTAACACCCCATGACGGGTGCTGGGTTTCCCCATTCGGACACCCTCGGATCACAGCTCGGTTGACAGCTCCCCGAGGCCTATCGCGGCCTCCCACGTCCTTCATCGGCTCCTGATGCCCAGGCATCCACCATGTGCTCTTAACAACTTGACCACAACAAGATGCTCGCATCCACTATGCAACACTCAACCCACAACCACACCAACCCGGACAGCAACCACCACACCCCACACAAGGAACGCGTTAGGAAACCACCAGACGGACGGCCAGAAGACAACACCCAACCGGATGTCCCCTCAGGACCCAACAGTGTGCCGAACTCAGCCTTGACGCCTCATGTTCCACCCAGACACACCCCGGAACACGAACGGCCCCGACAGGCATGATCTCGAATAAGGAACCAACACAATCCACACAAAACAACGTGCGTAAAACGTTGGCGCCTCACCACTCGGTGAGACTCCTTAGAAAGGAGGTGATCCAGCCGCACCTTCCGGTACGGCTACCTTGTTACGACTTCGTCCCAATCGCCAGTCCCACCTTCGACAGCTCCCTCCACAAGGGTTGGGCCGCCGGCTTCGGGTGTTACCAACTTTCGTGACGTGACGGGCGGTGTGTACAAGGCCCGGGAACGTATTCACCGCAGCGTTGCTGATCTGCGATTACTAGCGACTCCAACTTCACGGGGTCGAGTTGCAGACCCCGATCCGAACTGAGACTCACTTTAAGGGATTCGCTCCACCTCACGGTCTCGCAGCCCTCTGTATGAGCCATTGTAGCATGTGTGAAGCCCTGGACATAAGGGGCATGATGACTTGACGTCATCCCCACCTTCCTCCGAGTTGACCCCGGCAGTCTCCCATGAGTCCCCACCATTACGTGCTGGCAACATGGAACAAGGGTTGCGCTCGTTGCGGGACTTAACCCAACATCTCACGACACGAGCTGACGACAGCCATGCACCACCTGCACACAGGCCACAAGGGAAACGACATCTCTGCCGCGGTCCTGTGCATGTCAAACCCAGGTAAGGTTCTTCGCGTTGCATCGAATTAATCCACATGCTCCGCCGCTTGTGCGGGCCCCCGTCAATTCCTTTGAGTTTTAGCCTTGCGGCCGTACTCCCCAGGCGGGGCGCTTAATGCGTTAGCTGCGGCACAGAAACCGTGGAATGGTCCCCACACCTAGCGCCCAACGTTTACGGCGTGGACTACCAGGGTATCTAATCCTGTTCGCTCCCCACGCTTTCGCTCCTCAGCGTCAGTATCGGCCCAGAGACCCGCCTTCGCCACCGGTGTTCCTCCTGATATCTGCGCATTTCACCGCTACACCAGGAATTCCAGTCTCCCCTGCCGAACTCAAGTGATGCCCGTATCGACCGCACGCTCAGAGTTAAGCCCCAAGTTTTCACGATCGACGCGACACACCGCCTACGAGCTCTTTACGCCCAATAATTCCGGACAACGCTCGCACCCTACGTGTTACCGCGGCTGCTGGCACGTAGTTGGCCGGTGCTTCTTCTCCAGGTACCGTCAATTGCTCTTCGTCCCTGGCGAAAGAGGTTTACAACCCGAAGGCCGTCATCCCCCACGCGGCGTCGCTGCGTCAGGCTTCCGCCCATTGCGCAATATTCCCCACTGCTGCCTCCCGTAGGAGTCTGGGCCGTGTCTCAGTCCCAGTGTGGCCGGTCGCCCTCTCAGGCCGGCTACCCGTCACCGCCTTGGTAGGCCATCACCCCACCAACAAGCTGATAGGCCGCGGGCCCATCCCCCACCGAAAAAACTTTCCACACGAAGACATGCATCAACGTGTCCTATCCGGTATTAGACCCAGTTTCCCGGGCTTATCCCAGAGTGGAGGGCAGGTCACCCACGTGTTACTCACCCGTTCGCCGCTCGTGTACCCCCGAAAGGGCCTTACCGCTCGACTTGCATGTGTTAAGCACGCCGCCAGCGTTCGTCCTGAGCCAGGATCAAACTCTCCAACAAAACCCTGACAAACACCATGACCAGCCGACGGGATCGACCAGCCACAGCCAAACAAACTGGCATAAAAACGCCAAAACTATATAAATAGCTCGACACACTGTTGAGTTCTCAAAAGACACCCGCACCACACCACCGGCCTCACAACCGGATCCGAAGGCGGATCGCCTTGACCCCACCACCATAAACACCCGAGAAAATCGGACATCCACCGGGGGGATCTCTGTGGCCAGCGGGCCTGTTGACCGGGCTCTCAGGCCCGTTCTGTCCGGCTCACTCGCTGACCTGGATAAAGTTACAGCAGCCCTCAGGGCACGCGAACAGGGGGGTCTGTTTTCGGTGTCGTCGCAGGTCACGGGCCGTTTCGAGCGCTGCCCGGCGTGATCGTCCGGTGCGACGGCGCGACCGGGTGGGCGGCGGTGTCGGGCCGAGACACCGTCGAAACGGTGCTCCGGCGAGCTGACGCCTCGCCGCGCGAGTGCCTCCGCGGTCGGTTGTCCCGTCGGGCGGTTGTCCCGTCGGGTGGATGTCGCGTCGGGTGGATGTCGCGTCGGGTGGATGTCGCGTCGGGTGGATGTCGCGTCGGGTGGATGTCACCGCGTCGTCGCCTCACCGTGTGGGTGCCCCGTCGCGTGGTACCCCGTCAACCGGATGCCTCGTCGGACTGTGGCCTGGAGCCGGCGCCCCTCCCCCGGCGACAGCTCGCCCCCACCCCGTGGCGATCGGACGCCCTGCGGGGCCTGCTCCTCCCGCACCCGATGGGCCACCGCCACGCACCTCGCCCCGGCACCCGCCCGGTGCGCGACCCCGGGTTCGCCGACGCACACCACTCGTTCCGGCACCGCCTCCGTCCGGCGGCGCACCGAGCGGAGTGGGCCCACACACCCCGCCGCGGGTGCCGCGGCGAGTGTCATCGGATCTCGGGGCGAGTCACTCAGGCGGGCGTTCCGCTTCGTGTCGGGCCCATCCTTGCCCGGATCCGGGCAGGAATGTGGCCGTCGATGCCTCGGACAGTCAGGATCGGGGCCGTGGATCCGGATCTCGTGCGACACGTCGTTGCGACGACCGGTCTACCGCGGGAGGTCGCGGCGCGTGTCGTCGCCGATGTCGTCGCGCACTTCGCCGAGACCACCGAGCAGTTCGTCCGGCGCAAGCACCGCGAGCTGCAGGCCCGTGGGCTGCGCAACGACGAGATCTGGCCCCGGATCGGTGCCGAGCTCGGCACCCGGGTGGTCGCGCCCGGCGAGGTCTCGGCGCGCCGCCTGCGCAGGATCGTCTACGGCTGAGGAGGACGTCGCATGTGCGGCATCGTGGGTTACGTCGGGTCGCGGGAGGCCGCCGTCGTACTGCTGGACGGTCTGGCGCGACTGGAGTACCGGGGTTACGACTCGGCGGGTCTCGCGCTCGTGCACCGGCGGAAGGTGACGGTGCGGCGCACCGCGGGCCGGGTCGAGGACCTGCGGGACCTCCTGGGCGAGAACCCACCCCGCGGGCGGACCGGCATCGCGCACACCCGCTGGGCGACCCATGGCGAGCCCAGCGACCGCAACGCGCATCCGCACACCGATACGTCCGGCCGGATCGCCGTGGTGCACAACGGGATCATCGAGAACGCCGATGCGCTGCGCAGCGCACTGACCGCGCGCGGTGTGGCGCTCGCGTCGGATACCGACAGCGAGGTGCTCCCCCATCTCGTCGCGGAGGCCCTGGAGGCGGGTGCCGGGTCGCTCGCCGAGGCCGTCCGCGCCGCGCTGGCTCAGGTCGAGGGGACCTACGGCCTGGTGGTGCTCGACGCCCGGGCGCCCGACGAGCTGGTCGTCGCCCGCAACGGGAGCCCGATCGTGCTGGGCCTCGGCGACGGCGAGATGGTCGTCGCGTCGGACCTGGCCGCCGTCGTGCGGCACACCCGGCAGGTCGTGTTCCTCGACGACGGCGAGCTGGTCACCGTCCGCGCCGACGGTATCGAGGGCTCGACCCGCATCGCGCCCACCACGGTCGACGCCGACACCGGTGACTACGCGCTCGGCGGGCATCCCGACTTCCTCGCCAAGGAGATCGCCGAGCAGCCCGACGCGGTCCGGCGCGCGCTGGCCGGGCGGCTCGACACCCGTTTCGCCACCACCCGGCTCGGTGGCCTGGAGCTGGATCCTAGGGACCTGCGCGGGGTGCGCCGGGTGCTGTTCCTCGGCTGCGGCTCCGCCTACTACGCCGGCGAGATCGGCGCCGGACTGGTCGAGGAGCTCGCCCGGATCCCGGCGGCGGCCGAGCCGGCGGGCGAGTTCCGGTACCGGAACCCGGTCGTCGACCCGGACTGTCTCTACGTCGCGGTCAGCCAGTCCGGCGAGACGGCCGACACCCTCGCCTCGGTGCAGGAGCTGCGCCGCAAGGGCGGCCGGGTGATCGGCGCGGTGAACGTGATCGGGTCGGCGATCGCCCGCGAGTGCGGGAACGGGATCTTCCTGCACTCCGGACCCGAGGTGTCGGTCGCCTCGACCAAGGCCGTCACCAACATGGCGGTGTCGTTCGCGATGCTCGCCGTCCTGCTCGGGCGGGTGCGCGACCTGTCCGTCGCCGACGGCCGCCGGCTGGTCGAGGGTCTGCAGTCACTCCCCGGGCACATCGCCGAAATCCTGGAACGGGACGGCGAGATCGCCGAGATCGCGAAGCGGCACGCCGGCGCGTCGTCGATGTTCTTCGTCGGCCGCACCCGCTGCCGCCCGGTCGCCCGGGAGGGCGCGCAGAAGCTCAAGGAGATCTCCTACATCCACGCGGAGGCCTACCCGGCGTCCGAGCTGAAGCACGGCCCGCTCGCGCTGGTCACCCCGGAGATGCCGAGCGTCGTCCTGGTCCCCGACGACGAGCTGCTCGCCAAGAACGTCGGCACCATCGAGCAGATCCGTGCCCGCGGCGGCCCGGTCGTCGCGGTGACCGACGCGGAGCTCCCGGACGGGCTCGCCGACGACGTCCTGCGGGTGCCGCGGACCGAACCGGAGCTGGCGCCGATCCTGCTCGCCGTGCCGTTGCAGCTGTTCGCCCGTCATCTCGCCGTCGCGCTGGGCCGCGACGTCGACAAGCCGCGCAACCTGGCGAAGTCGGTGACCGTCGAGTGAGCCCGGACGGGCCGATGCGGGTCGCCGCCGTGCACGTCGCACCGGAGCGGGGCGCGCCGATGCGCGCGGTCGAGCAGGTCGAGGCATTCGCCGGGCAGGGCCTCGCCGGCGACCGGTACCTCGGCACCCGGCACCGGCACGTCACGGTGCAGAGCCGCACCGAGCTCGACGCCGCCGCCGAAGCGCTCGGCGCGCCGGTCGAACCCGGCCGCACCCGGCGCAACATCACCGTCGACCGGGGTGCGATCCCCACCGAGCCGGGCACCCGGATCGTCGTGGGCGGGCCGGACGGTGTGCTGCTGGAGGTGGTCCGCCGCGCCGCACCGTGCCGGGTGATGGAGACGGCGGTCGGGCCGGGAGCGCGACGCGCGCTGCACGACCGGGGCGGTGCCGTCTGCCGGGTGCTCACGTCGGGCACCATCGCGCCCGGGGACCCGGTCACGGTCGCCCGCACCGGCATCACCCGTTCGTGAGTCAACCGCGGCACCGGTCGCGGCGTCCTCCGTCACGGAGGACGAGCTCGCGCGTTGAACACGTTCGAGGGACCACGATCAGGGGAGCTGCACAGGTGCGAAGCAGGACGGTACGCCGGGTCAGGAGCACGGTGGCGGTGCTGGCCGGGACCGTCGTGCTCGCCGGGGTCGCGACGGCGGGTGTCGCGATGGCCGGCGCGGAGGCCGAGAGCAGCGACGTCGCGCGCCAGGTGCACACCGAGAAGCAGGTCGCGGGAACCCCCTGCTCGGTCTCCGCACGGGCCTGCGTCGACCTGGAGTCGCAGCAGGCGTGGCTGATCACGAACGGCGAGATCACCCGCGGCCCGGTCCCGATCGCGTCCGGCGGGGCGGGCCAGGAGACACCGATCGGCCACTCGT
This sequence comes from Pseudonocardia autotrophica, assembly GCF_003945385.1. Taxonomy (NCBI): domain Bacteria; kingdom Bacillati; phylum Actinomycetota; class Actinomycetes; order Pseudonocardiales; family Pseudonocardiaceae; genus Pseudonocardia; species Pseudonocardia autotrophica. The sequence goes on along the minus strand of NZ_AP018920.1, from coordinate 2,319,905 downwards.
TCCGGGTGTACCGCAAGGAGGCCGACCATCGCAGTGGCGAGTTCGAGGCGCCCGGTGGCGGCCCGGCGCCCATGCCGTGGTCGGTCTTCTTCGCCGACGGCGGCATCGCGTTCCACGGTGGTGACCGCGACCGGGCGTCGGCGGGCTGCGTGAAGCTCGACACCGCGCAGGCACGCGCGTTCTTCGACGATCTGCAGGTCGGCGACAAGGTCCAGGTGCTCGACGCCGCGACCGAGCGGGCCGAGCGGGAGAAGCTCGCCGCCGTCTGACGGCCGGCTACCGGCGGCCGAGCCGCCGCGCGTTGCTCCGTACCGCGGCCCGGATCGGCGCCAGCGCCCTGGCCGCTGTCGCCGGCCCGGGCACCGAGGTCCCGGCGATGACCGCGGCCCGGGAGAACGCATCGAGCTTCTCGGTCCACATCCGGGTGATCTCGCGCCGCTCCCGGGGCCCCGGCGGCCAGCCGCCGACGACCAGCTGCGCGGTTCGCTGCGCGATCACCACCGGCGAGGTGACCGCGATCCCGGCGAGCGCGAGCCAGGGGGCGACGAGCGCGCCGGCGGTGCCGGCACGAGAGGTACGAGCCATGAGCCGGACGGTAGACCTGCCCCCCGACATCGTCCGATCGTGGCGCAACGGTCCGCCGGTCACCGAGTGATCACGACCGGTCACCGCCGGTCGGTCCGCGACACCCCCTTCCTCGTTAACGATGCCTCGCGGGGCTCCGACACGGAACCGACCACGACCCCGGGGAGGACCACCGCATGCCCGTCGAGACGTTCTGGGACGGCCTGGAGCGGCGCATCGCCACCGGTGACGCGCTGTCCGGCGGCCTCGAGGGGCTGAACCCGCCGCCTGGCGTGACGCCCGAGGCGCTGCGCCGGATCCTGGATCTGGAGGCGCACCACCTGCGCGATCCCGATCTCGCGGGCCGGCCGGCGGCACTGCCCCAGCAGCTGCTCGCCCGGGCGGTCGCCACCGGGGAGAGCGCGCTGGCCGGTGCCGCCCGGAAGCGGATCGACGCGCGCGGGCTGCTGGTGCTGGCCACCCGGTGGCGGACCCGGCCCGCGTCGGCCGCCCTGCGGCGGATCCTCGACGGCCACGGCGACGCCGTCACCGGACTGATCCTCGAACCGGGTGGCCGGCTGCTCTCGGTGGACGCGTCCGGATCCGTACTCGCCTGGGACACCGGCACCGGGCTGCCCGCCGGGACCGATCCGGTCGCGGGTGCCTGCGGTCCCCGGCCCGCGCTCTCCTCTCCCCCGGTCCGCGCGCTCGCCGTCTCCGACGACGGCGGGTTGATCGCGGTGGCACAGGCCGGTGACGTGGTCCGGGTGCTGGCCGGGCACGGCGCCGAGGTCGGCACACTGACCGCGTCCGGGGATCTCGAGGTGCTCACCTTCGCCTGCACGGCCGCCGGGGCGACCCGGCTGGCCGGCGGCGCAGCCGACGGCACCGTCCGGATCTGGGACGTGATCGACGGTACGGCGGTGGCGAACGGTGCTGCGGTCACGATCCGCGAGGGGCACACCGGCCCGGTCCGGGCGCTCGTCGCCGGCGGGCCCGGCACGATCGTGTCCGGCGGTGCCGACGGCGCGCTGCGGGCGTGGGACGTCGCGTCCGGCGCCCTGCTCGCCGGGCTGGAGGGTGACGCCCCGGTCACCGGGCTCGCCCGCAGCGGGGCCGCCGAGCTGCTGGTCACCACCGCCGACGGTGGTGTGCACCTGCTCGATCTGGTCGCGGGCGTCCCGCAGGGGCCCGAACGGCTCGGCGGGGGGACCTCCGCGACGGCGGCCGCCGCGGCCGGGACCGGGAGCGCGCTCGTCGCCCGTGCCGACGGCGTCGTCGAGCTCTGGCGGACCGGTGCCGACGAGGAGGCAGCGCCGGTGCTGCTGGCCGGGCACGGCTCCGCCGTCCGCGCCGCCGCACTGGGTGCCGACGGGACGACCGCAGCAACCGGCGACGACCACGGCCGGATCCTGGTGTGGGACACCACCGGGGTCGTCGACCGCGGGGACCGGCCGGGGCTGCCCGCCGAGGTCGGGGCGATCGCCGTCGCCGGGGATCTCGTCGTGTCCGCCGCCCGCGACGCCGGGCTGCTGCTGGCCCGCGACCGGCACACCGGTGACGAGCGCTGGCGGTGCTCGACCGGCGCCGAGCACGTGTGGTCGGACACCGGCGGGACGCGGCTGTTCACCGTCGCCGACGGGTCCGCCGGCCGGATCGACGAGCGGCACGCGGCCACCGGCGTGCGGGCCGGATCGGTGGGAGTGAAGGGGACCGTGCTGACCGGGCGGGGCACGCTCGTCGTGCTCGGCGGCACCGGTCAGGAGGCCGATCGGGTCGCCGTCGCCGACGCCCGCACCGGCCGGGAGTTCCGCTCCGTTCAGCTGCCCGCCCCGGCGCGCCGGGCCGCGCTCACACCCGGCGGAAGCACCGTGCTGCTCGGCTCCGACACCGCCCTCACGGTGTGGCACACCGCGTCCGGTGAACTGCAGCAGGTTCCGCTGCCCGGCTCGCAGCTGGTCGGCGTCGCGATCGACGACGACGGATGCCACGCGGTCGCCGCGGACGCGAACGGCCGGGTGCACGCCTGGGCGATCGGGGCCGCCACGGTGACCACGGTGCGGGCCGATCCGGTGCTGCTGCGGGCGGTGACCGGGATGGCCGGGCACCGGGCCGTCACCGCGGGCTCCGGCGGGAGCGTCCTGCTGTGGGACCTGACCCGCCCCGGTGTGCTCGGCCGGGCCCCGCTGGACGCCCCGCTCACCGCGGTCGCCGCGATCGCCGGGCAGATCGCGGTCGGCGACGCCTGCGGTGACACGCACTGCCTGGACGTGCTGGAAGGCGCGCCGCTTCCGGCGGGCACGATCCCGGAGCAGGGCCCCGGCGCGTCCGGCCGGTCCGCGATCCCCGGGCCGCGGGCGGCCGACGCCGAGCCGTCGGAGAGCGAGCTCCCCGAGAGCAGCGCCGGGGACGCGGAGCCGGGCACCGGCCGGACCCCGCTGCTCCGCAGGTTGCTGCGGAGCTGAGCCGTCCGGGCCGGCGGGGCCTGCTCCGGTGGCGCGCCATGATCCCTGTTTCGGGAGCGTGGCGTGCCCGTAGGCGCACCGACACTCCCGAAACAGGGATCATGAACGCCGGGTCACGGTGGCACCGCACGACGCCGGTCGATCCCGGCCCCTACCGCGGGGCCGGGATCCGGTCAGGCGCCTATCGGGCGTCCGGGGCGGTGACCTGGTAACCGCCGAACTTTTCCCGCAGCGTCTTCTTCGAGAACTTGCCGACGCTCGTCTTGGGCACCTCGTCGATGAACTCGACGGCATCGGGCAGCCACCACTTGGCTACCCGCCCGGCCAGGAACTCGATCAGCTCGTCGGCGGTGAGCTGCTCACCGCCCTTCACCACGACGCAGGCCAGCGGGCGTTCCACCCACTTCTCGTGCGCCACCGCGATGACCGCCGCCTCGGCGACCTTCGGGTGCGCCATGATCTCGTTCTCCAGATCCACCGAGCTGATCCACTCGCCGCCGGACTTCACCAGGTCCTTGGTGCGGTCGACGAGCTTGACGTAGCCGAGCCGGTCGACCACGGCGACGTCGCCGGTGCGCAGCCAGCCGTCGTCGGTGAACTGGCCACCACCGCCCTCACCGCCGTAGTACTCCTTGGCGATCCACGGCCCGGCCGCCTGCACCTCGCCGGTCGCGACGCCGTCCCACGGCTGCTCCTCGCCGGTCTCCGGATCGGCGATCCGCAGCTCCACCAGCGGGACGGCCGGGCCCTGCTGCGCCCGCACATCGGCCTTCCCGTCGTCGGAGAGCCCGTCGTGCTCGGCGCGCAGCACCCCCAGTGCCGCCAGCGGGGACGTCTCGGTCATCCCCCAGCCCTGCAGCACCGGCAGCCCGATCGCCTCCCGGAAGCCCTCGGACAGCGACTTCGGCACCGCCGAGCCGCCGCACAGGACCGTCCGCAGCGAGGACACGTCGTACTCGGACAGCTTGGGGAGCAGCCCCATCCAGATCGTCGGGACGCCGGCCGCGAGCGTCACCCGGTGTTCGGCGATCAGCGAGAGGATCGCGTCCGGCGTCATCCCCGGCCCGGGCAGCACCAGCGACGAACCGGCCAGCAGACAGCCGTAGGGCAGGCCCCAGGCGTTGGCGTGGAACATCGGCACGACGGGCAGCACGACGTCGCGCTCGCAGAGCCCGAGCCCGTCGGCGAACAGGGTCGCCAGCGAGTGCAGCAGCGTGGACCGGTGCGAGTAGACGACGCCCTTCGGGTTCCCGGTCGTGCCCGAGGTGTAGCACATCGCGGCGGCGGTGTTCTCGTCCTCGACGACGAACCGGCCGGTGACCGGCTCCGCCGCGGCCAGCAGCTCCTCGTAGTCGGACACCCGGGGGTCGTCCGGGATCTCCGGGCCGGCCCCGTCGTCGATGACGACCACGTGCCGCACCGTCTCCAGCCGGTCGATGTGCTGCCAGAACAGCCCCAGCAGCGACCGCTCGACGAAGACCACCTCGTCGCCCGCGTGGTTGGCGACGTAGACCAGCTGATCGGGGAACAGCCGCAGATTCAGCGTGTGCAGCACCCGCCCCGTGCACGGCACCGCCAGATAGAGCTCCAGGTGCCGTGTGGTGTTCCAGCAGAACGTGCCGACCCGGCCGTCCGGCGAGATCCCGAGCGTGTCGAGTACCGCGGCCAGCCTGCGGACCCGGACGGCCCAGTCGGCGATCGTGGTCGTCTCCGTCGTCCCCGCTGGTGTCGCGGTGATCAGTTCCTTGTGCCCGAAGTACTGCTCCGCACGGTGGAAGACGTGCGGCAGCGTGAGCGGGCGGTCCTGCATCAGTCCGAGCATCGGTGCTCCTGGAGCCGTGGTGTCCGGTGAGGTGGGTCACGACGAGGCTACCGTCGCCCCGGCGGTACACCGGAGATTCCCGGCAATCCGTACGGCGTATCCGCGGTCGGCATGCGGCGCAACGGGGATGCCGCCGCGCCGGGTCCGGATCCGGTGTCCTAATGTCCTACGGGTGCGCACCGGCCGATCCGGCCGTGAGTGCCACGGAAGGGTCGAGAAGCCGGCCCGGCGTTCCCCACGGGGAACTGTTCGCGTACGCACGGAAGTGCCGCGGACCGCGCCGGGCGGCAGCCGCCGACCGGATGCCGTCCGCGGTGGCGGAGGTCGGAGATGCTCACCGGATCCTCGGGCACACAGCTCCTGCGCGGCTGCGGCGACGACCCCGCGTTCCGCGCCACCCGTTCGCCCTATCTGGTCCTCGACCCGGATCTGCGGATCGTCGCCGCGAACCCGGCGTACTGCACGGCCACCTTCCGCACGCCCGAGGAGCTGGCCGGACGCCCGGTGTTCGAGGTGTTCCCGGACAACCCGGATCTCCCCGGCGCCGACGGCGTCACGAACCTGACGGCATCGCTGGAGCAGGTGCTGCGGTTCGGCAGGCGCGACCGGATGGTGGTCCAGCGCTACGACGTGCGGATGCCGGCCGGTGACGACGGGTTCGTCGAACGGGTGTGGCTGCCGGTCAACTCACCGCTGCGCTGCCCCGACGGCCGGGTGATCGGCGTGCTGCACCACGTCGAGGACGTGACCGAGGTACTGGCCGCCGGATCGGGTGCCGAGATCGCCGGAGCCGCGCTCCGGTCGCTGGCGGAGGAGAACGCCTCGCTGCGTGACCGCTTCGCCCGGCACACGAGCATCGAGCAGGCCAAGGGGGTGCTGATGGCGAGCCGCCGCTGTACCGCGGACGAGGCGTTCCACCTGCTCCGCAAGCTCTCCCACGACACCAACACCAAGCTGTACACGGTCGCCGAGATGCTGCTCGCGGAGCAGGCCGGGTAGCCGGTCAGCCGCGGACGACCAGCACCGGGCACTGCGCGTGCCGCAGCACGGCCTGCCCGACCGAGCCGAGCACCAGCCCGGCGAGCCCGCCGCGGCCCCGGGACCCGACGACGACCAGACCGGCGTCGGCCGAGTGCTCGACGAGTGCGTGGGCCGGCCGGTCCCGCACGACGATGCGCTCCACCTCGACGTCGGGGAACGTGGCGGACCATCCGGCCAGACGCTCGGCGAGCAGTGCCCGCTCCTCGGTCTCCCACGCCTGGTGATCGATCAGGACGGCGACCGCCGGATCGACGACGACGTCGGACCAGGCGTGCAGCGCGCGCAGCGGCACCGACCGCCGGGACGCCTCGGCGAACCCGGTCCCGACGGCCGCCTCACCCGCCGGTGACCCGTCCACCCCGAGCAGCACCGGCAGGCCGGAGCCGGGCTTCCGGTCGCCGCGCACCACCAGTACCGGCGAGTCGCCGTGCGCGGCGAGGGACACCGCGACCGAGCCGACCAGCAGGCCGGTGAAGCCGCCCAGCCCGCGGCTGCCCACCACGGTGAGCACCGCCGAGCGGGACTCGTCGGTGAGGACCTGCGCCGGGTAGCCGGTCCGCAGCTCGGAGTCGATCTCGATGCCCGGCGCCGCACCGGCGGCCACCTCGGTGGACAGCTCCAGGGTCGCGCGCAGGGAGGCCGAGACCTGCTCCAGGTAGGCGGCGGTCAGTCCCATGTCGTGCCGCGGGGCGGCGGGCAGCGGGGAGAACACGGCGACCAGGCGCAGCGGCACGTTCCGGGAGGCCGCCTCGGCGGCCGCCCACCGGACCGCGTCGAGTGCGGACTCCGATCCGTCGACACCGACGACGACCGGGCCGATGTGCTGTGCGGCCATGCTCCCGCTCCTCCCCCGGCGACCGGTCGTGTCCGGTCCGCCCGATGTCCAGGATGGCACCGCGGGCGCGGTCGGGGCCCGGGCCGTCCGGCCCCGGCGGGCAGGACCGACGGCCCCGTCCGGATGCCCGGAGTGCACCGTTGCGGCACGATGAGTGACTCCACGTCGATCGTCGGAGGCACCATGACCGAACCCCGCCCGACCGATACCGACCGCCCCGGAGCGACCTTCACCGGCCGCTACCTGCTCGTGCTCGGCGACGATCTGCTCGGTGACGACGACACCGCGGCCCGGACGTGTGTGCGGGAGCTGACCGGGCAGGCCGAGATCACGAGCAGCCGCGACGCGCTGCCACTGGCCCCGTCGGGCTTCCACCCGACGCTGCTCGCCCGGCTCGGGGTCGCGGTCGCCGAGCTCGACCCGGACCGGCTGCGGGCCGCCCGCGCCGACCGGCGCCTGCTCGCCGTCGAACCGGAACGCGTGCAGCGCACACTGGGCACCGGTCCGGCCGGCGGGCTGTCCGCCGAGTACCTGCGCGGGTTCGCCGACGCCGCCACCTTCCTGCGTGACCGGGCGGTCGCCGCCGGCACCACCGACGCACCGGCACCCGCCCGGTTCGGTGACACCGACCAGCTGACCTGGGGGCTGCAGGCCACCGGGGTCGACGCGGTGCCCGAGACCGGGGCCGGGATCGGCGTCGCCGTGCTCGACACCGGACTCGATCTGGACCATCCCGACTTCGCGGGCCGCGACATCGAGTCCCGCTCGTTCGTCGACGGCCAGCAGGTCCAGGACGTCAAGGGGCACGGCACGCACTGCGCCGGCACCGCGTGCGGGCCGCTCACACCGGGCTCCGGCCGCCGCTACGGCATCGCGTACGAGTCCCGGATCCTGATCGGGAAGGTCCTCGGCGACGACGGCGCCGGCGCCGACGCCGGGATCCTCGAAGGCATCGAGTGGGCCATCACCAGCGGCGCGCAGATCATCTCGATGTCGCTCGGCGTCGATCTCGACGAGGTCTCCGCCGCCTACGAGAACGCGGGCCGACGGGCTCTCGACGCCGGGGTGCTGATCATCGCCGCGGCCGGGAACAACGCCGAGCGTTCGGCCGGGGACGCCGGCTTCGTCGGTGTCCCGGCGAACAGCCCGTCGATCATGGCGGTCGGCGCGGTGGACGCAGCGCTGGCGATCGCCGACTTCTCCGCGGCGAGCTCCGCGGTGGACGGCGGGCAGGTCGACATCGCCGGCCCCGGGGTCGACGTCCACTCGTCGTGGCCGATGCCGCAGCGCACCGAGTCGACCTCCGGGACCTCGATGGCCGCCCCGCACGTTGCCGGGATCGCCGCACTGCTGTCCCAGCGGACCGGTGCCCGGGGCCGGGACCTGTGGACCGGGCTCACCCAGGCGGCGCAGCGGCTCCCGCTGCCCTCCGGTGACGTCGGCGCGGGGCTCGTCCGCGCATCGGGGAGCTGAGATGGCCAGGGTGCTGGTGTCGGTGGGCCGGGGGTACTCGGCGGACGAGGTGGCAGCCACCTGCACGGCGGCCGGGTTGCGGGTGGAGAAGGTGCTGCACGCGGTCGGTGTCGTCATCGGGACCTGCGACGACGAGCACCCGCCGGACCTGGCCGGGCTGCCCGGCGTCGGCTCGGTGGAGCCGGACGGCGAGGTACACCTCGACCGGTGACCGGTGACCGGTGACCGGTGGTGGCGGGGATGGCGGTGGAGCGCCGCTTCCGATCGGCGGTCGTGCCGCTCCACCACCGGTGCTCACACCAGGGCGGGGAACGCCGGGCGGGCCGCGGCCCGGGCGGCCAGCCGGGCCCGGGCCAGCTCGTGCGCGACGGTGACGGTGTCGGTCCCCCGCCGGTCCGCGTCGTCCAGGATCCGGACCGCGGTGGCGCCGATCGCCCGGATCTTGCCGGCGATCTCGTCGTCGAGCCCGGGGCCGCCGCCGAGCACCTCGGCCTCGCACACGATCACACCGCCCGCGTTGGCGACGAAGTCCGGGACGTAGTCCACGCCGCGCCCGGCCAGCGTCACCGCGAGCGCCGGATCGGCGAGCGGGTTGTTCGCGCCCGGGACGATCGCGCGGGCCCGCAGCGCGTCGAGCACCACCGGGGTGAGCACTCCACCGGCCGCGCACGGGCACAGCACATCGACGTCGGCGGCGAGGATCTCGCCGACCGGCACCGCGACCGCACCTGCGGTGTCCCGGGCGGCCCGCACCCGGTCGTCGTCGACATCGGCGACCAGCACCTCGGCTCCGGCCGCACGCAGCATGCCGGCCAGCGACGACCCGACCTTGCCCAGTCCCTGCACGGCGACCCGGCGCCCGGCGAGGCCGTCGTGACCGGCCCGCTCCAGGGTCGCCCCGATCGCCCGCAGCACACCGCGGGCGGTGAACGGTGACGGGTCCCGCCGGCTGGACACCACCGGCACGTCCTTCGCCAGAACCTCCATGTCGGACGCGTCGGTGCCCATGTCGGCCCCCGGGACGTAGCGCCCGCCCAGCGAGGCGACGTGCCGGGCGTACACCGGCAGGAACGCCGCCTTGTTCGCCGGCGTGGGCTCGGCGTCGATCACGCTCTTGCCGCCGCCGAGCTCCAGCCCGGCCAGCGCGGACTTGTAGGTCATGGCGCGGGCGAGTGCCATCGCGTCCCGGACGGCGTCGTCGAGCGACGGGTACGCGCGCATCCGCACCCCGCCCAGCGACGGGCCCATCGTGGTGTCGTGGATCGCGACCGCCGAGCGGATCCCGGACTCCGGGTCCCGCACGACGGTCAGCTGTTCGAAGTCGTCGGCGTCGAAGGTCGTGAGGGTGTCGGGGAAGCTCATGGACTCTCCACGGGGCGGCGGCAGCGGCGGCCCGGATCGGGACCGTCCGCACCAGTGCACTGCCGGCCCGGACAGCGAAGCAAGATCCGAAACCGATCAGGCCGATCACACGCAAAGAAAGTCGACCACAGATGATATCAGCGTTCGATTATTGTGTGATCTGGAGTCATTCGGTATCGGGAGCCTTATCGGGTCGACGGGAGTCGTCACAGCGCCTACCGTGGTCGGCGATCGCACGGGCCGTCATCCGGCCCGATTGCCGGTCGCGCAGGGCGCCGCCCCGCGACCCGCCCGGCGCCGTTCGCACCACAGGACGGCGCGACCGGGCACCACCCTTCAACGAATCGATCATGACCGTGCACGCCTCACTGCTCCATCCCTACGACCCCTCCGTCGGTGACTCCTCCGTCCGTGACTCCTCCGTCCGTGACTCCTCCGTCCGTGACGCAGTCGACCGGCTCACCGTCGAGTTCGCCGGACATCTCCCCGCCTCGCTCGTCGAACACGTCGTGCGGGGCTCCCGCGACGATCTCGACTCCGTCCCCACCCTCGCCCTGCCCGAGATGGTGGAGCGATTGGCCCGGCAGCGGCTGATCGAGCGGGGCGACCAGGCCGAGATTCACCCGGCCACCGCGCCTCAGCGGCTCGCCGCGCGGAGCTGACGGACCACCACCGACATCCGGTCGAGACCGGATGCGGGGTCCTGCCGGTCCTCGTCGATCTCGCCGAGGACCGCCCGGACACCCGTGCAGCCGCGCCCGGACGTAGCGGTGCAGGCGCTCCACACCGACCGGGGCCGACAACGGCGACGACCGCCCTCGTCGCCGGGGCTCGGCCGGGACCGGGTTCGGCTCAGGACCAGAGACTGCTCAGGCCGAGCACCGCCTGCCAGCCGATGACGATCGTGATCAGCCAGGCGAGCACCCCGATGGCGAGCAGCCAGCGCGGGTACCGGTAGCCACCGAGCAGGTCACGGCGCCGCCAGGCCACCCAGAGCACGACCGTGAAGCCGAACGGGAGGATCAGCCCGTTGAACGCCCCGGCGAAGATCAGCAGCGTGACCGGGGTCGTGCCCGCGATCAGGAAGATGATCGCGCTGACCGAGATGAAGCCCGCGGTGAGCAGGGTCCTGGTGCGGGCCGGCGTGCTCGGGGAGGTCAGGAACGACACCGAGGTGTAGGCGGCGCCGATCACCGAGGAGATCCCGGCGGCCCAGAGGATCATGCCGAACAGCCGGACGCCGATCTCACCGGCGGCCGCGCCGAACGCCGTCGCCGCCGGGTTGTCGGTCGCGAGGTCCACGCCGGTCGTGACGACACCGAGCACCGCCAGGAACAGCACCACCCGCATCACCGCGGTCACCAGGATCCCGTGCACCGAGCTGCGCGTCACCTGCCCCACGTTCTCCGGGCCGGTCAGGCCGGTGTCGAGCATCCGATGTGCGCCGGCGTAGGTGATGTAGCCGCCGACGGTGCCACCGATCAGCGTCGTGATCACCAGGAAGTCGATCCGCTCCGGAAGCACCGTGTTGCGCAGTGCCTCACCCACCGGCGGGCCGGACACGATCGCCACGTAGGTGGTCAGGATGATCATCATGACGCCGAGGACGATCATGATCCGGTCCAGCGCGACGCCGGCCCGGCGGATCACGAAGACCGCGATGGCGATCGCCGCGGACACCGCGCCGCCGATCGCGGTGTCCAGTCCCAGCATCGCGTCCAGGCCGAGGCCGGCACCGGCGACGTTGCCGATGTTGAACACCAGGCCACCGGTCACGACCAGCACCGTCAGCACCCAGCCCGCCCCCGGCGCGACCTTGTTCGCCAGCACGTGCGCCCGGAGCCGGGACACCCCGATCACCCGCCAGACGTTCATCTGGACTGCGATGTCGACCAGGATCGACACCAGGATCGCGAAGGCGAACGCGGCGCCGAGCTGCGCGGTGAAGGTGGTGGTCTGGGTGATGAAGCCGGGCCCGATCGCGCTCGTCGCCATCAGGAAGATCGCGCCGAGCAGGGCGCTGCGGGTGCCCGGCCCCGGCTTCGCCGCCGGTGCGACCACCGAGGGCTCCCGGATCTGGTCTTCGCTCACTGTGTCCTCCTGATCGGTCCACCGGGAAACGCCCGGGCCGCAAGTCTTGTGGATCGTCCTACAATCCTTCAATCCGATCGGTGCATCCTTTGCGATACTCCGAAACGGACGCGACCGGCGGATCGGCCCGAGGCGCCTCACGCGCGATCGAGGACCCCGTAGAGATCGAGCAGCGCATCCCCGCGCGGGGTGCGCTGCACCCAGATCCGACGACCGTCCCGGCGCCGCCGGACCAGGCCCGCGGCCTCGAGCGCGCCGACCTGATGGGTCGCGGTCGCCGGAGCGGTGTTCATCAGCCCGGCGATCTCGGACATCGAACGTTCGACGCGGAGCCGGCCGAGCAGGTCGGCCCTGGTCGGGGTGAGCAGCGATCCGAGCCCGCCCGCGTCCCGCTGGTCCGCCGCGGGCCGGGCCCCGGACGGCGCGGCGAACCACAGCGCGTCGTCCCGTTCCAGGTTGCACAGGGCGACCGGGAGCCCGCTGAGCAACGGCGCCAGCACGACGACCCGCCGGCCCGACTCGACCGTCACCGCATCCGGGTCCGGGATCTCCAGCCAGCCGTCGGCCGCCCGGGCACCGCGGAACATCTCGGAGAGTGCCACGTCGACGGCCCCGCGCGACGCGGCCACGCCGAGTCGCTCGGCCTCGCGCTCACGCAGGTCCGCCTGCCGTGTCCAGAGCGGTTCGACGCGCTCCCAGATCGCCTGCAGGCCGTCCGCGAGATCACCGGCCCAGCCGGACAGCGATCCCTCCAACCGTTGCCAGCGGGTGGGCAACCGGCCGGAGAAGGTCCGGACCAGGTCGTCGCGCAACTCGCGATCGGACATCCCGCGCAGCCGGTCCAGCTCGTCGCCCACCCGGATCGGCCGGCCCGGCGTGCCGGGACCGACACAGTCGGGAGCCAGCGATCCGTCGGTCGGTATCAGCCGGGCGACCGCCCTGACCTCCGGTTCCCGGAGCACACCCAGCAGCCGGGATGCGCCGGTCCGGCGTCCCGCCCTGCGGTCCCGGACGCCGGCACAGGCCACCGCGAGCACGCTGCTGTAGGGATCGGCGACGACCCGGACGGCGACGTCGTCGCCGAGCCGGATCCGGGTGATCGGTCCTCGCACCTTCTCCTCCGGGGGGTGGAATCACGAGCGAACCGCCCTCGCCGGCTACCCGGACGAGGAGACGGCGCCCAGGGGTCAGCGGGTCGGCCAGAACCGGATCCGCTGCCCCGGCCTGGCCTGCGCGGCCAGATCGACGTCGCGGTCGGCCAGCACCGCGGCCACCGGGTATCCACCGGTGACCGGATGGTCGACGAGGAACACGATGGGCAGCCCGGACGCCGGGACCTGCACGCTCCCGCGCACCACGCCCTCGCTGGGCAGCTCCGTGGAGGCCAGCACCGGCCGGCGCTCCATCGGCGGCCCGCTCAGGCGCATACCCACCCGGTTGGTCTCGTTGCCGACCTCCCAGTCGGTGCGGAACAGCCGGTGCATCGACTCCTCGGTGAACCAGTCGTGCCGCGGGCCGGGCATCGCCCGCAGCGTCAGCACCCCGGCGCCGGGCGCGCTGACCGGTGCTCCGTCCAGGCTGGGCACGCCGTCGGCGGGCTCCGGCCCGACCGGAAGCAGCGAGCCGCCCGAGAGCGGGTCGGGCCCCAGCCCGGCGAGCACATCGGTGGAGCGACTGCCCAGGACGGGATCGACGTCGACGCCACCGCGCAGCGCCAGATAGGACCGCAGCCCGTGCACCGGAGGACCCAGCCGGAGCTCGTCCCCGTCGGCGAGCACGATCGGACGCAGCGCTCCCGCCGGGCGGACATCACCTCCCCGGCGGACCGTGACGGGGGTGCTCGCACCGGTGACCGCGACCGTCACGACACCCTGTGCGCGGATCCACAGACCGCCGAAGGTGACCTCGACGGCCGCGGCCTCCTCGGGATTACCGACCAGCCGGTTCGCCAACCGGAACGACGTGCGGTCGGCCGCGCCGGAGACACCGACGCCGAGCGTGCCCAGACCGGGGCGACCGGCGTCCTGGACCGTCGCCAGCGGACCGGTCGCCAGCACCAGTACGCCGCGCGCACCGGCCGTACCCGGGGCGTCCGCCACCACCGCGGGAGCCACCATCACGGCCGGCCGACCGGGACGAACCGGACCCGGGCACCGGGCACCAGCAGCGCGGGCGGCCTCCGGTCGAGATCCCAGACCCGCAGGTCGGTACGCCCGATCAGCTGCCACCCGCCGGGTGACTCCCGCGGATAGACCCCGCTGTACCGCCCGGCGAGCGCGATCGAACCCGGCGGGACCGCCGTCCGGGGCACCGCCCGCCGGGGTACGTCGAACCAGTCGTCGCCGCCGGCGAGGTAGCCGAACCCGGGCGCGAACCCCACGAAGGCGACCACCCAGACCCGGTTGGCGTGCAGGGCGACGACCTCGTCCGGGGTGCGGCCGAGCAGCTCGGCGACGGCGGGGAGGTCCGCACCGTCGTACACGGCGGGGATCTCGACCGGGTCCGACGACGTCCCGACCGGGATCCCGACCGCGGTGCCGAGCCCGCGGATGTGCTGCTCGACCGCCCGGAGATCGGTGCCGGGCCGCACCCGGACCAGGACGCTGCACGCGGCGGGCACGAGATCGAGCACGCCGGACGGCGGGGCGGCCCGGAGTGCGGCGTGCAGGTCCAACGCCGCATCGAGATCACCGACCTCGACCAGTAACGCGGCATCACCGCACGGCCGGATCATCGGGTCGGGGGCGACCGTGGAAGCGGTCATGACGTCCTCCTGGGCATCGCGCCGGCAGCGTGGCGATCCCGTCGCGTCCGGCGTTGGATCGCTCAACGTAGGATTGTTGAACAATCCTGTGCGCGGGTCAACGCTCTTTCGTCATCGGGCGGGTGCAGGTTCGGGGCGGGGCCGGTCAGCGGGTCGCGAAGTCGTCGGAGACCGACGCGGCGATCCGCAGGAACGCCTCCCGGGTGGGCTCCCGAAGCAGGTCGAGGTCGATCCGTCCGCCTGCCGCCAGGTGCGGATCGGACGGGACCGAGTGCACGGCCCGGCAGCGCTGGGCGAAGTGGTCGTGGATCTTCTCGGCGTCGACCTCGTGGCTGGCCCGGTCCTGGGAGAGCACGACGATCGCGTTCTCGGCGTGTTCGCGGTGCCCGTGCGCGGCCAGCCAGTCCAGTGTCTTCCCGGCCCGGCTCGCGCCGTCCACGGTCGGCGCCCCCACCACCACGACGGTGTCGGCCAGTTCGAGGGTGCCCTCCATCGCCGAGTGCACCAGCCCGGTGCCCGAGTCCGTCAGCAGGATGTTGCAGAAGCGCGAGAGGACCGTCGAGATCCGGGTGTACTCCTCCCGGTTGAATCCCTCGCTCATCGCCGGGTCCTGGTCGCTCGCCAGGACCTGCAGGCGTCCCGCCAGGCTGGTGTAGCGACTCATCTCGGTGAGCGAGTCGATGTCGTCGATCTTCTCCAGCATCTGCCGGACGGTGATCGACGTCTCGCCGGTGAGCCGGTCGGCCAGCGTGCCGGCGTCCGGGTTGGCGTCCAGGGCGACCACCCGGTCCCCGCGGTGCTCGGCCAGCGTCAGCCCCAGGCAGGCCGTCACGGTCGTCTTCCCGATCCCGCCCTTGATCGAGGTGACCGCGATCCGGTGGGCGCCCGGGAGCTGGCGGCCGATCCGGCGCAGCAGCACGTTCCGCCCCGCCTCGTCCTCGCTGATCCCGGGGTTGTAGCGGCCGCCGGTGGCCTCGTAGAGCACCTTGCGCCAGCCCCGGCGCGGCCGTTCGGCGGTGCGCCGCATCAGCGAGTCGTGGGTGATCTCGTCGGGGCCGGCCTGCCCCTCGCCGTGGTCGGTCATCAGGTCTCCTCAGGTGCCCGGCAGGGCGGTGGATGTCGGGGCGGATCAGGCCGGGTCGGGCAGCGGCCCGAGATCGGGCAGCGGGGTCATGTCCGGGGTGGTGACCAGCAGCGAGGCGAGGAGCGCCAGGACCAGCACGATCATCGCGAGCAGCACCAGCACCCGCCACCTCCGCCGGTGGAGCATCGTCACCGGCCGGTCGTCGGACGGCCGCCTCCGGTAGCCGCGCCCGGAACGTCTCGATCGGCGCGCGCTCATCCGGACGACCCGCCCGTCCTGCTCCGGGCCACCTCCAGGACGTGCGCGGCCAGCTCGAGGAACCGGTCGCGGGTGGACTCGGCGAGCCGCTCGTACTCGATCGGCCCGCCCGATCTCAGATGCGGGTCGTAGGAGATCTCCAGCGGGCCGCGGGCCCGCCGCGCGAAGTGCGACCGGACCAGCTCCGCGGATACGTCCGGACGCCGGTCGCAGGTCAGCACGACGAGCGCGTCACCGGGGCGGTCGGTCGTCCCGGAGTCGGCGAGCCAGCGCAGCGTCGTCGACGCCCGGCTGGCGTCGTCCACCGCGAACGACCCGACCACGACGACGGCGTCCGCCGCCGCAGCGGCGGCGGACGCCGCCCCGTGCCGCACGCTCGGCCCGCAGTCGGCGACGACGACGTCGAAGAACCGCGCCAGGTGCGCGTCGACCCTCCGATAGTCCTCGACACCGAAGCCGACGTCGTCGGCCTCGTCGGTGGAGCCGATCACGGTCAGCCGCCCGGAGGTGCCGCTCGCGGCGACCAGCTCGCCGAAGGTCTCGACCCGGGCACGCCCGGCCAGCTGTTCCCGGGCGCCGGGAACCGACCCGGTCAGCCGTTCGGCGAGGGTGCCGGGGTCCGGCGCGACGTCCAGCGCCGCGATCCGGTCCCCCCGGTGCTCGGCCAGCGTCAGCCCGAGCCCCGCGGCCACCGTCGTCTTACCGACACCGCCCTTGACCGACAGCACGGCCACCCGGACGGGCCCCCGCACCGGGACCGCGACCCGTTCCCGGAGTTCGGCACGGCGACTCTCCGCGTCCTGGCCGGGGTCCCGGTCCAGCCAGTCCCCCAGCGGTCGCGCGGCCGGGAGGACGGAGGGGGCGCGGCCACCGGCCGGGCGGACCAGCGAGTCGTGGCTCAGCTCGGCGGTGGTGCGGTCGGGCGGACCGGTCGACCGGTCCGGCGGGTGTCCGCGGGCTGGGGTGCCCCCGTCGCCGGGCCCGCCGTCCCGCCCACGCCGGGCGTGCGCGGACCGCAACCGGCGGGCCGCCGCCCGGTGCTCGGGAGTGCAGTACAGCCGCGCGGACCGGTTCTCGGCCTGCGCCACACGGGCGCCGCACCCGGGCAGGGCGCACACCCGCTGCACGGTGTCCATGATCGGTCCTCCCCCATCGTGATCCCCGGCCGTCGCGGCGAGCCCTCCGTGCCGGTGCGCCGTGCACGGCGCAGCCGCCGGCGGTGGCGTCCCGCGGCGGACAGGTCCCCGTGCACCGCACGGCAGGCGGCTCGTCCCCCGATCCGCCGCCACCCGGTGTATTGCCGAGCGAAACAGCGCGGACGGCCCGTTGTCTTGCGCCGGTGCGCAGTGGACTGGCGCGAATGCGCACTGCACGGATCGGCTCGGTGATCCACCCGGTGGCGACGCCGTCGACGAGCCCGGCCGGGGTACCCGTCGGACCGCCCGCGCCGGCCCCTGCCGGATGGGGCCGTCGTGAACTTTGGACGGGTTCGAAGCATTCAGGATGCTGGCTACGATCGCCGTGATCACCGGCACTCCGGCGCATCCGGGCAGCGTCCGCGCGCCGGCGTCCGGGAGCCGGCCACCGCCGTCCGGCGGCTGCTACCTGTGGGGGTGGGACCGATGTACCGGATCGACAGCCTGACCACCAGCACCGACCGCCGGCGGCAGCGGGCCGAGAAGGACGCGTGGCGCGAGTGGTGCAATCACGTGCACGGCGCGATCGACGTCGGCCTCGGCACGGACCACTACAACGGTGCGGTCACCCGGCAGCAGACGTCGCGGTACCAGCTGGTCAGCTGGCGGGCGGACACCGAGCGCCTGACCCGGCACCGCCGTCACGTCCGGGCGGACCCACGCGGGGTGTTCGAGTTCGTCGTCCCGCTCCGGGGATCGCTCTACCTCGGTGAGGACGAGCCCGGCGCCACGACCCTCGCCCCGGGGTCGATCGCCATGGTGCCGATCGACCAGCGGCTCAGCTTCGCGCACGGCGACGGCTCGGTGGCCCTGTCCATGATCGTGCCGTACGAGCGCGTCGAGCACCGGTTCGGCCTGCCCGTCGCCGCCGGCATCATCCGATCCGACAGCGGCATCGCGAAGGTCGGCCGCGACCTCCTCGTCGGGCTGGTCCGGCAGCGCGACTCGCTGACAGCGGCCGACTTCGACACGGCCTGCGAGCACGCGACCGACCTCATCTGCCGGGGCCTGAGCGGGGACCCCCAGCCGGTGGACGCGGCCGGTACCGACCTGATCCACGAGCAGGTGCTGCGCTACGTCCGCGAGCACGCGACGGATCCCCAGCTCACCGTCCGCTCGCTGGCCGTGGCACTGGGCTGGTCACGCCGGCACATCCAGGCCGTGCTCGCCCGCCGGGGGACGACCGCCATCGACCTGATCCGCAACGAGCGGCTCGACCTGGCACGGTCCAGGCTGGCGAGCCCACGCTTCGCCGGGCGGACCATCGCCTCGATCGCGCACTCGGTCGGCTTCACCTCCCCCAGCGCGTTCAGCCACGCGTTCCGGCAGCGTTTCGGCTGCCCGCCGCGCGACGTCCGCCGCTGACCGGGGCGCTCACCCGCCGTTCCCGTCGATCCGGTGCGGCACGCCGCCCGGGTCGGGCGCGACCGCCGGCGGCGCCGAGACGAACAGCAGACCGGCCGCGACCCCGAGCACCAGCACGGCCCGGGCGACCCGGCGGACCGGGCCGGGCATCGCCGGGCGGGCCACGACCCGGGCCGGGTGCCGCAGCAGGTGCCGCACCGTGGCCGACGACGACCCGAACAGCCGGGCGATCTCACGAACGGTCAGCCCGGCCGCGTGCGCGGCGGTCACCGCCCGGTGACGTTCCCGCGTCAGGTCGGCGGGCAGCTGCCGCAGGACCGCCAGACGCTCCCAGTCCCGCCAGAGCCGGACCGTGTCGACGAGCAGACCGGAGTGCACGACGTAGCGGTCACCGGCGGCGACTACGTCGTACCAGACGTCGGTGGGCCGGTACGGCAACGGGAGCACCGCCTCGCTGGTCCGGCGGAACCGGACGTGGTTCCCGATCGCGACCCTCAGCTCGGCCAGTGCCGCCGGGGTCGTGAGCAGCCGCCGGGCCAGTACGACCGGGAGCTGCGGCAGCGCGCGCAGCCACCGCCCGAGATCGGGTGCCGGGTGACGCGCGCGCACCCCGGCACCGGTCAGCCCGCCGACACCGACACCGACCGTGAGCAGGCCGGCCCCGACCGCCACCGCGGTCCCGGCCGGTGCCGCGCCCGCCCACGCCGCGGCCCCGGCCGCGACAGTGCCTGTGCCCACCAGCGCGGCCCCCGTGGCGTGCCGGGCCAACGCGGTCGCCACCGCGGTACCGGCCGACCGGAACCACCTGAGCGCCACCACCGCGGCCACGACACCGAGGACCCCACCGGTCAGCAGCGGCGCCGGGTGAGCCGCCACGACGTCACCGACCGCGAGCACGAGCAGCACCAGCGACCCGCCCTGCGCGACCGTCGCGAGCGCGACCCGCTCGGCGAACCGCTGCCGCAGCGATGGTGTCGTGACCCGCTCGACCAGCCTCGCCGACAGGCCAGGGCCTGCCGCCCCCAGCGCCGTGCGCAGGTAGAACACGGCGATCGCGGTGTAGCCGGGGACCAGCAGTGCCGTGCCCACCCACTGCAGGACCGACCCGTCGACCGGGTACACCGCCCCGGGCGTGGCCAGGTACGCCGTGAGGTGCAGGGCCAGCTGCCAGATGTACACCCCGTACATCGCCGCCGCCGACAGCAGCAGGACCGCCGTCGCCCGGCGGACGACGCGACCAGCCACGACCGACGCCCACCGATCGGCGAGCACGGTGCCCGCGACCTCCGGCGGGACCGGCCGCGCAGCACCGTCCGGGTCCACAGCCGGCGAGCCGCTCCCGGCGGGTCCGGGCGGGGCGGCGGTCACCGCCGAGGGAGCGGTGCCCGCCGTGCGCCGCACCCGGTGCAGCGTCACCTCCGTCACCAGGGCGGCGATCCCGACCAGCGCGGCCGCGGCGAACGGACCGGTCACCACCGTGCCGAGCACCGTCCCGCCCACGACCGCGGCCAGTACGGCTCCGGCCGCGGGCACGACCGGAACCCGCGCGATCCGCACCGGGGCCGCCTCCGCCGTCCGGACCGCCTCCGCGGTCTCCACCCACCGGACCGCCTCCGCGGTCTCCACCCACCGGACCGCCTCCGCGGTCGACGCCACCACGACGGTCAGCGCCGAGGCCACGACCGCTCCGGCCCACAGCGGAAGATCCCCTCCCGTGACCACCTCGTGCACGACACCCGGGCCCCGGCCGACCAGCATCGACACCGACCCGAAGAGCACCAGGCCGACCACCGTCCGTACGTCCGGGAGCCACGACCGCACGAGCACACCGGCGCGCACACGCAGCAGGTCGACCGGGCGGAGCGGGCGTTCCCAGCCGCGGAACCGGTAGGAGAGCGCCCACGCCGCGCCGAGCACCGGTCCCGCCGCGGTTCCCAGCACCTGTGGCCACGACACCCCGGCGGCCCACGCCGCCACCGATCCCGCCGTCGAGGCCGGCACGCCCACCGCCGACGCCCCGATGGCGGTCATCGCCGACGACAGCACCCACGACAGCACCCACGACAGCGCTGACGAGAGCTCCGACAACAGCGCCGCATCGCCGCCGAGGCCGAGTGCCGTCACCGGGCCGAGCACCGCTGTGACACCGACGACGGCACCGAGCAGGGTACCGACCGTTGCCCGCCCGGCGTCGGCTCCCGGTCCGGCCCGGCCGTCCTCCTCCGTCCGGCTCGCGGGGCCGGCCACCTCGCCGTACCGGTCGGCGGCGGACGCGGTGGACCGCATCACGACCACCCCACGGCCGGCAGGTCCGCCGCCGTGGTGTGCCTCGGCCAGCCGGGCCACGGCCGCTGCGAGCAGCGGTGCGGGTAGCGCCCGCGCCGGGCCGTAGGGGTCGGTGGACAGGTGTATGCCGACGAGGCGGTCACCGTGCAACACCGGGCCACCGGAGTCACCGGGACCGGTCGGCACCCCCGGCCCGGTCCCCCGCCAGGGCCCGACCCGGATCCGGCGCTGCCCACCCCAACGGCCGACCTGCAGGACCGGGGTGTGCTCGGCCGGCGCGACGGCGGCGGGGACCACGATCTCCGGTCCGTCACCGGGGCCGTGCAGGTCGGCCAGGCCGGGCACGACCAGCAGGGCCACGTCGACGGTGCCGCGGTAGCCGACGCCCTCGAGTCCGGAGAGGCCGGCCGCCCGCAGCAGGGCCGGGGCCTGCTCGGGCCGCAGCGAGTACACCCGGGTGACCGGCAGTCCCGGCCCGCTCTCCCCGGTCACGCGCAGATCGGGGAAGGGGCGCGACGTGCCCTCGGCCAGGTGCAACGCGGTCAGGACTAGTTCGGGACCGATCCGCACCCCGGAGCCCCGGGCCGCCACGTTGACCACCCGGACCTCGGCGCCGACCCGCTCGGCGGCGCCGGGGGCCGGGTCCGTGGCCGGCCCGGCGTACGCGTTGTCGAGGCGGTGCCGGCCGTCGCGGTCGCGACGCAGCACGAACTCCATCCCGGCCTGCGTCGCGGCCCGGGTGCCGGGCAGCGGCCGGGAGTGCACGAGGTAGAGATCTTCGGTGACCCGTCGGGGAGCGCCGTGGACGCCGTCGGCCCACCCGGTCGCCACCAGGGGCAGCACCGGTGTGGGGTGCACCGGGCCGTCCCAGTCCGGCGGAGCCGCCCAGCCGGCGTTGACCGCGCCGAGCCGCTCCAGCGCCGTCACCGCCCGGCCACCGGCACGCTTCGACGACGCCATACCGACGATCTCCAGGCCGGGTCCGCCCGGTCGGTCGACGACGAGTTCCAGCCGGCCCCCGCGGACCCGAGGAACGAACCCGGCACGCACGACAGCCGGGTCGAGCTCCCACACCCAGCGGCCGTCGGTACCCAGCCACGGGTGCCTGCGGACGATCCCCGCCAGCCAGAGCACATCGACTCCGAGCAGCCCCACCAGCTCGACGGCCTCGGCCACACCGCGGCGCCTGTCGAGGATCTCCTCGACGACCCGCCCGGCCAGGACCCGCCCGTACGCGTCCCGGTCGTCCGGCAGCGGCCCGGACGGTGCGGTCCCGTCCCAGCCGGCCAGCGCACCCCGCAGCCACCGGTCCCGCCGCCCGGCGGGTATCCCGGCCGCGACGTCGGCGTCGATCGCCAGCAGGGTCGACGACCGCACCCATCCCAGTCCCTCGGTCATCGTGATGCTCCGGGAGCGCCCGGCCACCACGGCCCGCCCGTCGAGCCCGTCGAGCAGCACCATGCGCCACAACTCGACCGGGAGCTCGGTGCGCGACAGCCCCGCCCAGGCCGCCAGCTCCGCGCGCCCGAACCGGGCCAGGACCGGTGACCCGGCCAGCGCCGCGACGACCGCCTCGCTGAACGGGCCGTGGGGCACCGGCCCGTCCTCGGTCACCAGCTGTCCGTGCGCGCGCAGCCCCAGCTCCGTACGCCGGTAGCCGCCCAGCAGATCCGGCTCGTGTCCGTGCGGCGCACCCACCGGTGCGGCCCTGCGCCTGCGGGCGTCCTCGAAATGCCGAAGCAGCTCCGCCGCGTGCGCACCGTCCTGGGCGCGGCGGCGGCCACGGGCCCGGTCGGTGCCGTAGGCCAGCGCCGCATGCACCCACAGCGTCGACAACGAACCGTCACGCAGGTATCCGGAGATCTCGGCCAGCCGTGCCCTGGTCAGCACGATCTCGCCGTCCCACACCGCCAGGACCAACCGGTCCACCAGCTCCAGTCGCGCGGCACCCCGCAGGCTCTGCGGTGCCTGCTGTGTCTGCTGTGTCTGCTGTGTCTGCTGTGTTGTCAGTGCCAGCAGCAGTGTCGCGTCGTCGACCACCCGCACCGGCGCCCCGCCCGGCCGCACGGGCAACGCCCCCGACTCCAGCCGCGGCGCGTGCACCACACCCACCGCCAGCGCCGCCTGCAACGACAGCTGCCCCGCGACGTCGTCGTCGCCCGGCCCGCCGGGAAGCACCAGCCGATCCGCCGGATCGGTCGGGTCGCGGGGCAGCGCTCCCAGCACACCGGTGGCGGCCAGGCCGGCGGCGCCCCACATCGCGAACCCGGCCCCCGACGCCGCCGCGGCGCCGGCCGCGACCGCCGGTGCCGCCGCCACCAGCAGCGCGGCGGCCGCGCCCCCCAGCACGACCGCGGCGCGAGCGATCCAGCGGCCGGGACCGGCCCGCAGCACACCGGCCCGCAGCACACCGGCCGCGGCGCCGTCCGGGACCGCGGCACCGGTGAGACGGGCGATCGTGTGCGGCCCCAGTCCCGCCCTGGCCGCGGCCACGAGCAGCCGCCGCTGCTGCTCCTGCGCCGCGACGAGCCGGGAGCCGGCGGCCTCCTGGGCGTGGCGCGCCTGCTCACCCAGCCGCCACACCGCGTCGGAGATCGCCTCGGCCAGCTCCGCGGCGGTGTGACCGGGCCGGGCGAGCACCCGGATGACCTCGACCGGAAGCACCACGCCACCGGGCACCGGCCCGGCCGGTGCGTCCCGGACGGTGTCGGCCGGGCCGGGCAGGCGCGCAACCAGCACCGCCTCCGCCGCCGACGGTGACAATCCCGCCTCGACCAGCCGCCATCCCAGCCCCGGCACCCATCCGCGGGCCGGCGCCTGCGCCGCCGACACCGTCGCGGCCCCGGCCACCGCGGCGCGTGCATCGTCGAGAACCGTTCCGGTCCGGATCCACCGCGTCCGGAGCCACACCCGCGCCCGGTGCCGGCGCAGCAGCGGCCCCGGGACGGCTCCCCGCGCGAGCGCACGGACCACGTCCCGCACGCCCGCCCACCGGTGGGCCCGCCCGGTCACCGGTGGAGCCCGAGGCCCACCCGCACCGCCCCGGCGCCACATCCCGGCGATCACCACCGCCGTGAACGCCCCGGCCAGCACGATGAGCACCGGCAGATCCCCGGCCAGATACAGGGCCCCGTAGAGCGCGACCGAGCCTGCGCCGGCGACGCCGACCGCCCTGGCCACCCGCGGCGACGGGACGTAGCCGGTGGACCGGGACGCCCGCCACGACGTCCACAGCGTGTGCATCGCCTGCCCGCCGAACCCGGCGAAGGTCGCCACCACGGGCCAGAACAGTGGCCCCTCCGGCACCGTGCCGGGCTGGGTGAACGCCGCGAACACCATCACCGGGATCGCCGCGACCATCGTCGCGGCCCCCACCAGGTCGGCGCGGGCCAGCGCGCGCTCCCAGCCCGCCCCGGCACCGCGCGGCCGGCTCCCGTCGTCCCACAGGTCGGTCGCGGTCCGGCTCAACGAGGTCACGATGGTGACGCTGACCAGCGCGAACATGCCGGAGATCGTCCGGTCCACGCCCGTGCGGGCCAGGTCGAGCGCTCCGTGGACCTGCTGGGGAAGGTTCACCGTCACCGTCGCCGCGATCAACATCGCACGCGCCGTCGCCGCTCGCCGCTGCTGCGACAGCCACGACTCGAACGCGTAGAAGGTCCCGCGGATCTGAAACGCGGCCAGTCCCGCGGCAGCCGGCAGCGTCTGGATCAGCGTCCCGCCGGTCCCGAGCAGCACCCCGGAACCCCCGGCCGTCCAGACCAGCCCGGTGGTCGTGGCGCCCGCCCACGTCGCAAGCCGTCTCCAGAGCCGCGCCCCGGTGACGACCCGATCCCGGGCCACCGTCGCCCACCACTGCGGGGTCCACTCCAGCGGCCAGCGCTCCCACAGCCCGGCCGTCGCCGGACCGGCCCCGAGCACCGGCCGGAGACCCGTTCCGACCGCGAGGTGCTCCAGCACCACCACCGACAGCACCCGAGCACTCCCGGCCCCGCGCGACAGCCGCCCCGGGGCAGCCTCCACGGCCCTGCCCGCCGCAGCAACGCCCGCCGTGCCGGCCCTGCCCGCCGCGCCGACGAAGGCGCCGACCACCCTGCCCGCCGCTGTACCGGCGACAGTGCCGACCGCCGTGCCGACCGCGGTACGGATCGTGGCCGCCGCGGCGCGGGCTGAGCCCTGGACGCTCCGGGCGAGCCGGGTGAGTCGGGCGAGCACGCCGGGGGGCACCATCAGCACCCCGGCCAGCGCCGTGGCGGGCACCGCACCTGCGCTGACGCCGGCCGCGACGGCGCCCGCGACCAGGACCCCGCCGGTGACGAGCACCGTCGTCGTCCACCGGCTCCGGGGACGGTCCGGGCCGGAGCGGGCCACCCGTTCCGCCGGTGCCGTGGCCGACGCCGGTGCCGCACCGCCCGTCGTGGGCTGCTCAGCCGCACCGGGCCGCAGTCCCTGCCGCAGCAGCTCGCGCTGCCCGCGGGTCCAGGACACCCCGGCCCGGTCGGCCAGCCGGGAGACCAGCTGCCGCCCGGTCATGCCGGTCGGACGGCGAACGCCATCGAACACCCAGCCCGCCTCGGCCGGGGACAGCGCACCGTCCCCGAGGGCCCGCACCAGGTCGGCACGGACCCGCACCGGGACTCCCCCGGCTCGCAGCCGGTCGAGCCCGCCCGCGAATCGCCAGGGCGTCGTCGCGGCCCGCGGGAGCCCGGTGAGCGCGTCGGCCAGCACCTGCAGCGGCACCCCGGCGGCGTGCAGCCGGTCCAGCTCACCGACCAGCACCGACACCGGGTGCCCCTCGGCCCGCAGCCCGATGATCACCGAGGCCAGCACCTCGGCCGGGCTCCCCGCGCCCCCGGCGGTCCGGTACAGGCCGATGAGCATCCCGGCCGGGACGCCCGCCAGACGCAGAACCTCCAACGGCTCCAGGGCTTCCCGGCCGCCCGGTGCGGCACGCGACACCCCACCGGGGGCGCGCCCGGGTGCGGTGACCGGGCGAGCACCCGCCTGCGCACCGGGCAGGTGCCCGCCCGCCACCGCGGCCGGATGCGCAGCGTGGGCTCCGCGCCCGGAACCCAAGTCCGGCAGGTCGGCGGGCCCGCTGCGGCCGCCCGCGGCGGCGCGCACCGGTGGCTGCCACCCGGACTCCCGTCCCGGGACGAGACCGAACCCACCGGTCGTGCTGCGCACGGTGAACCAGGTCCCGGGCTGCAGCGGGTCCGGCACGTCGCTCGAACGGATCCGGGCCAACGCCTCGCGCAGCGCCTCGCGGTCCCCGCGCGACCAGCGCAGCCCGTGCCGGTCGGCCAGCCCGGTCACGGCCTGCCGGGCGCTCGCCCGGCCGGGACGCGGCGCACCGTCGAACAGCCAGGCCGCCACGGACGGCGCGAGTGCGCCGCCCGCCCGGAGCCGGACGAGATCGACCAGGACCCGCTCCGAGACACCGGCCGCCCACAGGTTCCGGACGCCATCGCCCAGCTCACGCACCGCCGGGTGGCCCCCGGCGTGCTCGCGCAGCGCGGCGAGCACCCGGGCGGGCAGCCCGTCCGCACGCAGGGCGGCCAGCAGCGCCTCGGCCTCGGCACCGGCCCGCTGCGGGCGGGGCTGCACACGCTCCCGCGAACGATCCCGGTGCGGACCCGCAGGCGATGTGCGGACCGGGCCGCTGGCGCCGGCCGCGGGGTCGAGCGCGCTCGGCGGGCCGCGGATCCGCCTGCTGCGCCAGGTGTCGAGCTTCGAGAGGGCCACGTTCAGCACGAGCAGCGCCGCGCCTCCGGCCAGGACCTCGGCGCCGTGCGCGGGCAACAGGTGCACCAGCCCGTAGCCGAACAGCCCGAGACCGAGCCCGACGTTGGCACCCGCGCCGAAGCGGGGTGCGGGCCTGCCGAGGTCGAGCTCGATGGTGGCGCCCAGCTGGGTCAGGTAGAGCGCCGACCCGGCGATCAGCAGCCCGGGCAGCACGGCCACACCGCCGCCGAGGACGACCAGCACCCCACCGGCCGCGGCCAGCGGCATGGCCCCCAGGTGTACCGCCTTGCGCAGGAACGGATGCTGGCTGACGTCGACCCCGGCCCAGCCCCACGCCATCGCCGGCAACGCCTGGACCAGGAAGAACCCGGTCACCCCGACGAACACCCAGCTCGTCGCGGCGGCCAGCAGCGTGCTCGCGGCCAGCGCCGCGGGGACCAGGTAGCCGACGTTGAGCAGGTAGGTGAGGGCCTGCAGGGTGTTGAGGACCTTGCCCTGCAGGCCGGCGGCCGGGCCGAGGCCCTGCAGCGAGGGCGCCTGCACGCCCAGCGCGACGCTGGCCTTGTCGATGTACTGGGAGAACACCGTCAACGCCAGCTGCCGGCGGCTCTGCGCGGACTCGGTCAGCCTGGTGTGCCACAACCTGGTCGCCGCGTGCTCGAAGTCGTTCGTCACCCGCTCGAAGGCGGCCCACTGCTCGTCGGTGACCAGCCGGTCCAGCGCGGCGTACTTGCGCATCACCCCGGTCAGCACCCGGATCGTGTCCGGATAGGACTGGCTGCGCTCCATGATCGATTCCATGAGCACGCGCAGCAGCTGGATGTAGAGACCACGATGGGTGGTCATGACCCCGCGCAGTGACGTCGCCGCATAGTGCAGCGGTGCGGGCACCGAGAACAGCACCGCCCAGCCCCAGCCCAGCCCCGCACCGGCCACCGCCGCGGCGAGCCCGGTCAGCACCAGGCCCGCGCGCAGCGTCGTCCGCCTGGCCAACGCCGCGCGACCGCGGTCGTCCTGAACCTGCTCCAGCTCCGTCCGCTGGACCTGGTCGAGGACCCACGTCCGGCCGCCGGGGTCGAGGAGCGCGCGACCCGCCTCGTGGGCGGCCACCAACGCCTCGACCTGGTAGGGCAGGCCGGCATCGTCGACCAGGCCGAGCTCGGCGGTGTCGCTCGCCCGGGCCAGACCGCTGCGCCGCCGCTGCGCCGCCTTCGCCTGCGCCCTGTCGGAGGCGATCCTCGTCCGCTGCACCTGCAGCGCATGGCGCAGCAGCTGCCACCGCAGCCGCTTCCCGCCGGCGACCGGCGGGGTGACCGCGTTGTACCAGCCGACCGCCTCACGCGCCTGACGCCCGGCCGCGCCCTCGGCCTCCCACCAGCGTCCCGGATCGGGCAGGCCCGCCTCGCGCCGCGCCCCCGTGATCGGGCCGGGCTGCTCCAGCGCGTACCGCCGCATCCACTGCTCGACCAGGGCATTGCGGGCCGGGCTCAGCGCCGCCGCCCG
The DNA here is from genome assembly GCF_003945385.1 of Pseudonocardia autotrophica. Lineage (NCBI taxonomy): Bacteria > Bacillati > Actinomycetota > Actinomycetes > Pseudonocardiales > Pseudonocardiaceae > Pseudonocardia > Pseudonocardia autotrophica. The sequence goes on along the minus strand of NZ_AP018920.1, from coordinate 2,292,051 downwards.
CCAGCGCGCGAACTCCGGGTCGCGGTTCTGGGCGTATGCCCACCGCCACACGTCGGCCTGCGCGGCCAGCAGGCGTCGCTCCAGGTTCGCGTGCCGCACGTCGTGATAGGCCTCGACGCCGACCTCGGAGCGGATCAGCCGGAAGATCGGCTCCATGTCCTTGGCCCACCGGGAGTACTGGGCCAGGCTCTGCGCGAACACCGCGTCCGAGCCGCCGTGCAGCCGCCGGTGGTGCGCCCCCACCAGCTCGACGAAGCGGCCGGTGACGGTGCTCTCCGTCAGCAGGTGCCGGACCAGGTCGTTCCACGAGATGTCGAAGTCGACGTGGGCGAACCGCGGGTCCCGCAGCACCCCGTCGATCACACCGAGGTGCTCCGTCGTCATCGTCGTGTACTTGCCCACCCCCAGGTGCGCCAGCGTGATCCGGGCCTTCGGGTACTCGGCCAGCAGGTTCAGCAGCGGCATCCCGAAGCGCTCGTCCGGGGCCGCCTCCCCCATCCGCGCGTTCGACAGGATCCGGGCCAGCCCGAAGTCGTTGTGCAGCACCACCAGGAAGCCGAGCTCCTCGGCGGCGGCGAGCAGCTCACGCAGGTGCGGGTTGTAGATGTCGAGAGCACGCTGCCGGTCGGCCGGGAGCAGCCCGTCCGAGGCCCGGCGCTGACCGGCCGCGACCAGCCCGGTGCGGATGTCGTCGACGTGGGCCACCAGCGTCTGCACCAGGTGGGCCGCGACCCGGCGGGGATCGGACCGGTCCCCGGCCAGGACCTCCACCAGGCCCGCGGGCAGGACGGCCGCGACCTCTGCGCGGTCCGGGCCCTGCAGTGCGCTCCGCAGCAGCCCCGCCGCGGTGACCAGCCGCTCGACCTGCGCCATCCACTCCGGGTTGATCGTCCAGATCCCCTGCTGCGACAGCATCGTGCGGACGATCTCCTTGGCGATCGTCGTCTCCCCGATCATCGTGACCTCGTCGGGGTTGAGCGCCGCCAGCAGCCGCAGGTAGTTCTGCGCACCCGGGATGTCCATCCGGGCGCCCACCGAGCCCATCACCGCCCGCCACCGCAGGTTCGGGGGGAGGGAGCGCACCGCGTCGAGCAGCAGGACGTCCTGCAGCTGGCCCGCCATCTGCAGCATCGGCGCGTGGTAGAGCAGGGCCGGCCCCAGCGCAGCCTGCACCGCGTAGTAGTTGGTCGCACCGGCCGGAGCGAAGCCCTTGCCCCGCTGCGGGATCGCGTGGAAGGTGATCACGCCCTGGATTCCGGCGGCGACCAGGGCGTTCAGCAGGGACTCGACCTGGCCCTGCACTCCGCGAGCCGCGTCGTAGGCGATCGGGTGGTAGTGCCCGTCGGCCATGTCGAACATCGCCAGCCGCTCCGAGCCGATCAGCGCCGTCAGCTCGCCGTCGACGGCGACGCCGATCAGCTCGCCGCCACCGGCGTAGTAGTCGTCCAGCCAGGTCCGCGACACCAGGCGTCCGTCCGGAAGCAGCAGCGGCAGGTCCGCCGACCCCCGCGCCCAGACCGCCACGGTCTTCTCCCGCACGGCGTCGACCCGGCGCAGCCGCAGGGTCGGATCCGGCTCCCAGCGCCCCACGATCTGGGCGACCCGGTCGGATGCCGACTCCGTGCCGTACACCGCACGGGCGATGATCCGGTGCGGTAGCCCACCCGCGGCCGCCGCCGTGACGGCCGGGCGCAGCGCGGTGTCCCAGGCGATCCGGGCATCGTCACGAGTCCTCGTCGCCCGTCGCAGCTGCCGGTTCGCGGCGTCCAGCCCATCCGTCGCCGGGGCGTGACCGGCATCGGCCATCGCCCACAGCCCACCTGCGGCCGCCTCGAACGCGTCGAGTGCGACGGTGCGCTCCGCCAGGGATGCGGCCAGCTCCGTCTCGGCACGCTGCCAGGCGTTCCACCGCTCCCGGTGCGTGTCCCGCTCAGTGCGCAGCACCCGCCCCGCACCACGCAGCCCGGCAAGGCCCAGCCCTGGTGGGCCGCGGATCGGATCGGCCGAGCGGTTCCGCCGGCCGGGGCCGTCCTGCGCCGGACCGGGCTGCACGTCTCCCGCATCGGAGCCGGCCTGCGGCACGCCGGGCCCGCCACCGGCCGGCTCCGGAGCGGGCGCGCCCCGGGCGACCGCGCGGGCCTCGGCCACCGTCCATCCCGTCAGTACCGCCGCAGCGGCAGCCGGGACGCCCAGGGCGCTCGCAGCCCGCACCGCGAGCTCCAGCTCGCCGCGATGGGTCCGCACCGCGCCCGGCCACGCGGCCCGCAACCGGTCGCGTTCCTGCACCGCACGCGCCCGGGTGGCACGCAGCTCCACCAGCCGCCGCTCGACCAGCTCCAGGTCCCGGGTGAAGCTGCGGTGCCGGTCCGGGGCGTAGCCCAGCGCGCGGGGGCTGTCGGCGAACACTCCGGAGCCCGTGCCCGCGCCCTCGGCGACGGCATCCACCCACACCCGCGACACGTGGATCCCCCGGTCGGCCAGTGCCCCGACGATCCGGTCGCGGTGTGCCTCGGTGCGCAGCGCCTCCGGTCCCCGCAGCGCGGCCTCGGCCGGGTTCAGCAGCCACTGCACCGACTGCCCGAGCAGCACCTCGAACTCCCGGGTGTAGAACCGGGCGTCGTCATCGGCGGCGGCGACCGCCGACCGCGCCCGTTCCAGCTCGGCCCGCGAGTGCTCGACGACCTGCCGCAGCCGGTCGGCGACCGGGACCGACGTCGAGAGGACCCGCGCCCACGGCACCGCCACGGTGACCGCGGCGACCACCGTCGCCCAGGGCAGGGCGCCGGTCGGCAGGTTCTGCCACCACGTCAGCCCCTGCTCCACCGACGGCGTCGCGACGGCGGGTGTCGTCGCTGCCGAGTGGGCCGGGGCAGCCTGCATCCCCACGAGCGCTGTGAGCGCGCCGCCCAGCACGATCGCGCCGCGCAGCACGGCGGCGTTCCGCGACGACCCGCGGGCCCCACCACGGTCCTCGGCGAATGCCGGCGTGCGCAGGACGTCGACGGCCTGCTCCACCGTGGCCGCGTCCCAGTCGACGCCGTGTCGCCCGGCCCACGCCGCCACCCGCATCCGGGCCCGGTCGAGGTCGTCGCCACGGGCGCCGCGCACCAGGGCACGCAGCTGCGCGCCGAGCCGGCGCGCCTGCGCCGGATCGGACCAGGCCGGCCGCAGCGTCAGGTCCGTCACCCACGCCGGAGGGGCACCCGTCGTCACCGGGAACACACCCCACAACCGGTGCACGAACGACGACGCCGCAGTGGCCGATCCGGCCCGGCCACGCCGGTGCGTCGCAGACTGCCGGTGCAGCACCACGCTCTGATACCAGCGCGACCGCAGCTCCGCGCGGCGGTCCCGTGCCTGCGCCGATGCCTCGCTCACCTCGGCCAGCGACGCCGCGACCGACTCCGCCACCGCCCGCGCCCGGTCCGCCTCGCGCCCGGCCTGCTCGGCGAGCTCGATCTGCCGGCGCGCATCGGGCTCGCGGCTCCAGCTCACGTGCCGGCCGCGGTGGGCCTCCGGCCGGGAGAGCCTGCTGTGCAGCGGCGCCACCAGCGCCTGCAACCGCTGGTACCGCGACCGGAGCTCGCCGGCCCGGACCGCCCGGCGGTCCCGGTCGGCCGCCAGCCTGTCACCCAGCTGCTCCAGCGCCGCGACCTGCGGGTCGAGCCGATACGACTCGGCCCACCAGGCCACCAGCTGCTGCTGCTGCGCACGCGAGAGCCAGGTCGGCGTCGCCGCCACCACGGGCCGGGCGTCCCGATCCCGGGCGGCGGCCTCCCGGGCCTGCTCCAGCCGATCCGACACCGCCACCGACACCGCCGACGGCGCCTGCCCGGTCCGGTACCCGGCGTAGGCGTCCGCGGACTCCAGCACGTCACGCTGCAGGGCGGAGAGCTCCTGCTCCTGCGCGGCGCGTGCACGCATCCCCTCCGCGGCAGCCCGCAACCGCTCGGCCTCGATCCGTGCGGTCACCGCCCGCGCAGGGGAGGTCGTGACCAGCTCGGCCACGGCCGACGCCTCTTCTGCCCGCCGCTGCGCTTCCGTGGCCGAACGTCGCAGCTCGAGCGCCCGCGCGCGGTGATCCTCCATCCGCTGCCGCACGGCATCGGCCCGGGAACGCCATCCCGAACGGTCGGCCTCCCGCGCCGCCGCCGCCTCTGCGGTCAGCGCCTCCAGCCGACGGCGCAGCTCGGTCTCGGTCCCGGCCCAGTTCTCGATCAGCTCCATCGCCACCGCGGCCTGATCACGCTGGAACGGCTCCGCCAGTGCCACACCGCCGAAACCGGCCAGCATCTCGCGGGCACCGCCCGCATGGCCGTCGCGGTGCAGCTGCAGAGCTCGCTGCACCACGTCGGCCGCCACACCGCGCGTCTGCGGGCCGGTCAGCACCGACAACGACGGCGGCGCCGGCAGGTCGCCGCGCCGGGACGCCTCGGTCAGCTCGGCCCAGTCGCGCGCCTGCTCGGGCGTGAGTACCGCCCGCGGCGCGAAGGAGCCGCTGTGCAAGGCCGTCGCCGTCGCGCCCAGCAGCGCCGCCTCCCGATCGGCCGACCAGCCCGCGCGCAGCCCGTGCTGTGCGGCGAACCACCGCACCCGCCCGACCGCGCTCGCCTGCGACGCCGGGTTCAGCCCCGACGAACCCACGTACAGGTGCGCCAGATCGGCCAGGCTCGTCGAACCGGCCCGCATCCGCGACGCGACCGTGTCACGGACGTGCCCGGCGGGCAGCCCCCGCAGCAGCTGCTCACCGACCACCGCCTGCCGGGTCTCGGCACGCTGCTGCGCGTGGGCCCGGTAGAGATCGCCGATGTGATCATCGTGGCGACCACGCGAGGACTCCGCGAGCGGAGCCGTGAGCGCCAACGCCTCGGCGACCGCGCCGTGCACACCGCTGCGCGGCCTCGTCCGCCCCCCGGACGAGCCCTCTTCGACCCGCCGCTGCTCCATCGGACGCAACGCAATGGTCGGTGGCTCGGCGGCCGTACGCACCGGGTCGTCGTCACCGGCCGTGGTGGCCTGCCCGGGCCCGGCCGGAACCACCGGCGGCTTCCCGGTGGCGCCCTCGCCGGGCCCGCCGGCGCGTGCTCCCCCGGGCAGCACGGTCGCGGCGTCGCTGTTCGCGGGCGCGGCGCGGCCCGGTCCGGTGCCACCCACCGGCGCCCGCTCACCGGCACCGGACGTCCCGGCGCCCGGTGCTGCCCCCTGCCCGCTCCCAGCGGGCTTGGGCTGGGCACCGGCCGTCGCCGGTCCACCCGTGGCCTCGGCGGCCGCGACGCTGCGCGACCCCGGCATCTCCACGGCGCGGACCACCCCGGTCGGAGCCATCGCACCCGTCGGGGCGGCCTGCGGCCCGCCGACGGTCAGCGCCAGTGCCAGGCGCCCTGCCTGGAGCCTGCGATACGCCCAGCTCACCGGCTGCCGGGTCCACCCGAACCTCGTGCCGAACCGCTGCGCCGGGGTGAACCGGTACGGCGCCTTCGACCCCGCCGCACCGTTCGTCCTGCCCGAGACGCCGGCATGCGGCGCGCCACTCGGGCGCCACCCCGTCTCACCGGTTCGCGGCGACGGGCTCGTCGAGTTCCTGCCCTGGATCAGGGCCGGTGTCCTCGGCCCGGAGGTGTTCACCGGCCGGGGCCCACCGGGCGCCGGCCGGAAACCCGACCCGGCGGGCTTCATCGCCGGAACGGACCCGGGCAGACCACGGCCGGCATCGACCGAGTTCGGCCGGGCACCGCCGAGGCCCTTGCCCCAGCCCCCGACCTTGACCGGGATGGTCAGGTCACCACTGCGGAGCGTCCCCTCGGCCCCCACGGCAGGGGTGCGCGGTCCGGTCGGCGCCGGAGCCTCGGGCAGCGAGCCCCCGGCGGGCCGTCCTGGCGCGGTGCGACGGGCCGCCAACGCCGCCCCCGCCCGCGACATCGCGAAGGGCATGCCGAGCATGGACCACGACAACACGGTGTCACCCCACGCCCTGGCCTTCCGACCGGTCGAGTACCGGTCGTCGGTGGTGATCGCCCAGGTCTGTCGGGTCTGGTCGGCCGCGGCCACCCCGAAGACGGTCATGCCGCCCCGGAAGCCGACGGTGGCAGGCGTGGACGAAACCACTCCTGTTCCCCGGTTGCCGATGGCCATCGCTCGTGGCCCGAGCTTCGACGCGATCGCTCCCCCTCCGATCAGGCCGGAGCCGGCGAGCTGGAACCACGCCGACCGTGCGACCGGAGAACCGAGGCCGAGGCTCTGCTCGTGCAGGCGACGTTCGATGAGGGTGTGGCCGGCGTCGCCGATGCTGTAGGCGAGCGTCCCGTAGAGGACCACCGCGCCGACCGCCGCGGTGCCGCCGGTGCCGACCGTCACGGCGGCTGCGCCCGCCACCGTCGCCCCCATGAGGACGTAGCCCCTGGACTTCTCCCAGGTGCTGTAGTTGCGGCCCTTCGCGGTCGTGAGCTCCGACCCCGCCGGATCGGCCCAGTCCGTCGTGGTGAGGATCCGGCTGCTGTCGTCGTAGATGTCGTTGTGGTCGAGGAAGTCCTCACGGCTGTCGTAGACGCCGCCGTCGCGGTCGACGTAGCGCCGGTCGGCACCCTGTCCGGTCGCATAGACCGGGTCACCTTCGTAGACCTTGCCGTCCTCGCCCTCCACCATGATCCGGATCCGGTACGCCTCGGAGCCGACCTTCTCGCGGGCCGCCGAGGGGATCTCGTCGAGCTCGTCCCCGGTCAGCTTCTGCTGCTCCCGGTAGGGGGCCAGGAACGTCTCGAGGCCTTGCGCCGCGACCTCGGCGCGGCGATCCGGGACCGAGCGACCGAGCGCGGCGTTCCCATCGATGAGTGCCCGCTTCATGCGGTCGTCCACGGCGTCGACCAGCGGCCGCTGTTCCACCGAACGAGTGGCCAGGTACACGTCGGGACGACCGCTGGAGGGCAGCGCGAGATCTCCCAGGTGGCTGAACCGGGGCCGGGAGCCGTGGTCGCGGGCGATCGTGTCGTAGGTGTTTCCGATCGTGCGGTCCAGCGGTTCGAGGTGCTTCTCCGCGATCTCCTGCTGGACGGGGTCGCCGGAGGCGAGCATGTCCGCATGCAGATCGGAGACCTCGACCTGCAGGTCGTCCCACTGCTGCAGGCGCGGCTTCAGGTTCCCGATCCCGTCGACCGCAGCCCGATCGTGGGCACGCAACGTGTCCCTGTCGGCCAGCCGCTCGCCGCCGAGCCCGCGCGTGACCTTCTGGGTCTCGTCGATCCGGGACCGCACTTCCCCGATCGCGTGCACCTCCTCATCGAGGGCCTTCTCCCGGCGATCGAAGGCGGCGATCTCCGACGGGGAGGAGCCTCCTGCCTTGTTGCGCGCCGTGATGTCGCGGTTCAGGTCGGCTTCGGCCTCCGCCAGCGCCTTCTCCCGTGGGATCAGCGTCATCCCCGCGATCCGGGCCCCGGCCGCCCGGTCGCGCTGGGCGGGGGTCGGCGTCCGGATCGGGTCGCCTCCCGCGTCCAGCCCGAGTCCGGCCAGGCCCTCGGCGGAGGTGGGCAGACCCGGCTTCCTGCCGATGGTGCTCTCGTCGTGGCTCATCGTGCCGCGCGGATACATCCCGCTGATCCCGTCGATGAGCCGACGCTCACGGTCCATCGCGGCGTCGTGCTTCGCGGCCTTGTCGATCGTCTTCAGGTGCGGAGCGATCTCGCTGCGGGACATGCCGTTCGCGCGTGCCTCGGAGAGCGCCTCGATGGCCTTCTTCAGCCCGGGCACCTGCTCGTCCATCGCGTCGGCGCGAGTCTGCAGCGAGCTGAGGGTGCGACCGACCTCCAGGATCGCGCTGCTCTCCTGCTTGTCGGTGAGGGCAGGAAGCTGCTCCTGGTACTCCCGGTACCTCTGCGGGTCCTCCTTCTTCAACTCGTCCAGCGCCGGCAGGTCCAGCGGAGGCAGTGGATCCCCCGGCTGGACGTCGTCGCGCCCGAGGTGCTCGGCGAGCGCCCGGTCGACGCCGGTGTCCTGTGCGGGACGCGTGTAGTCGGGATCGAGGCCCGGCATCCAGCTCGGGTCCGGGTCGGCGATCCAGCCCAGCTCCTTCAGATCGGCCGAGGCCACGCACTGCTGCTTGCTCGCCCGGCAGCCGAATCCGGTGTTGGTCTCGATCGTCACGCCGTCGTCGTTCTTCCGGCGGACCGGGTGCAGCAGGTAGCCCTCGCCCTTCAGGAACCGGCCGTCGGCAAGTCTGCTGTGGCAACCCTCCCCGCGGCAGACGGTGCCGCCCCCGGGCCCGTAGTCCATGCCGATCTCGCAGCCGCCCCTGATCGAGCAGCGAGCCGAGTTGCCGTAGGGGTCCACCCAGCCGGACTCGGCCTCCGGGTCCGTCCCGGCGTACATGTTGTGGCCGATGCTGAACTGGGCCGTGTCGTCCGAGGTCTGGCCCTTGCGGACCAGCAGCGGTTCGCTGATCGTGCAGTTCGCACATGCCCCGGGCTGCGCCGCCCAGGTCGGCCGGGTGTGGTCGCAGTCGCCCACGCACTCGGCGGAGCCACCGTTTCCGTCCCCGTCCGGGGTGACGACGCTCAACCGGTCCTGCGCCCCGATCAGCCGGGACTGGGCGATGTTGTAGTGGCCCTCCAGGGCGGCCGCTTCGGCCGGGTCCACGTCCAGCGTCGCGATGCGGGCACCGCGGGTCTGCTCGAAGCGGAAGCCCTCGTGCAGGGAGATGCTGCCCGAGTCGCCCTCGGCGATGCGGTACGAACCCGACGAACCGTCCGCTCCCCGGGTCCGGATGCGGGTGATCTCGTCGCCGCGCCCGACCGCGGCCCTCCCGTCGGCCGTGACGACGTCACCCTCGGCCGAGGTGAAGACGCCCGCACCCTGGAAGTCGATCTGTCCCGGACTTCCGTCCCGGCCGCGGTCGATGATCTCGGCCCAGTCACCCTTCGCGTCCAGCTCGTCGGCGCCGGGCTTGCCCGTGATGTTCCTGTCCGAACCACCGGAGCGGGTGCACGGTCCCTCGCACCGGGTCCGGGCGCCCTGCCCGGACGGGCCGGCCATCCGGAACGTGCTCGGCGGGGCGGCGGCGTCACCCGTCCCGTGGAAAACGGTCGTCTTCCCGGTGCGCCCGTCGACGGTCCGCCCCGTGCCCTCGACCCAGCCGCTGGTGTTCCCCTTCCGGTCGGTGTTGAGTCCGGCCCCGCCGCTGCCGGCGGCCTCGTGGACCCCGCTGCCGCTCTTGCCGCCGTCGGTGCGACCGCCGGTGACCGGAACGGAGACGTGGTGCGGGTTGTCGCGGTCGGGGTCGTACCCGGCGACCGGGTGGTCCTCGGCGTTCGTGTCGCTGTCCGGGTCGCCGGTGGTGAGCTCCGCACCCGCCTTGCACGGGGTCGGGCAGGTCGTGCTCCGGCCCTTGTCACCGGCTTCCTTGACGCCGAGCAGGATGTCGCCGTTCTCGTCCTTGTAGGAGACGGCGCCTTCCTCGTCCTTGCCGAGGTCCTCGAAGTCGACGATGTCCCCGTCGCTGTTGACGACCTTCCCGGGCGGGAGCTCCTTCCCCGGTGCGTTCCTGCTCTCCTTCTTGCTCTCCTCGACGCGCGGCCGGACCAGTTGCGGGGCCGTCACGACGAATGCGCTGGGGCCGCCGGCGAGCGCGGTGAACCGGTCCACGTCGCCGTAGGCCTGCGCACCGCCGCTGCCCCCCGGGCCCGCGACCGCCCAGGCGACGACGCCACAGCCCGCGCCGGTGCTGACGCAGCGGCCGGCCCCGGCCGCCGTCCAGTACCCGCCGGGGGCGTCGTAGCTGGCGGGGGTCTCGGCCGTGCGGTCACTGGTCGCGGCCTGGGCCTCGCCGTAGCGGCTGCAGGAGGCGGGGTTCGAGCAGCCCAGCTGAGTACCTGCGTCGACCGAACCGTCGGGGTTCTCGACCACGTAGGCGTGGGCGGAGACCCACCCTCCGGAGCTGCCACGCCCGGACAGGCCGCCGGAGTCCGATGCCCGCGCGTGAGCCCACGAGGTGCCCGGTCCCCGAGCCGGGTCGCCCGCGACGTCCGATGCCGAGACGCTCCAGTGGCCGCTGCAGGCGGTCCCCGCCGAGCCGGCGCAGGAGATGGCGGCGTCGGCGTAGTTGCCGGTGCCTGCGGCGCTCGCCGAGACCATCGTCCATCCGGAACCGGTGGCCCCGGATCCGTGCCCGCGCACCCGGGCCTCGGCGCCCGGCGCCGACGCGCTGCCGCTCGCGGAGTAGCGGTAGCTGCAGCCCGAGCCCGGGCTGCCCGCGCACTCCGCACCTGCCGTCGCCGTATCCGGCGCTGCCTGCGCGAACGCCGCGGTGGCACACCAGCCGCCACCGGAGCCGGCCGAGGTACCACAGCGGGCTGACGCATCGGCCCGATGTCCCGCCACAGCATCCGACGCCGACGACGACGCCGAGTACGAGTGCCGGCAGCCGGAGCCCGTCGAGCCCGCACACTCGGCACCTGCCGTCGCCGCACCCGGCGCTGCCTGCGCGAACGCCGCGGTGGCACACCATCCGCCACCCGAACCGGCCGAAGCACCACAGCGGGCTGACGCATCGGCCCGATGTCCCGCCACAGCATCCGACGCCGACGACGACGCCGAGTACGAGTGCCGGCAGGTGGAGCCCGTCGTGCCGGCGCACGAGGCCGACACCTGTGCGGCACCGGGCGCGGCGCCGGCCTGCCCGCTGCTGCGGCAGGCACCGTCACCGCCGGCCACGCACGACGAGCTCGTGCGGGCACGGTTCGGCCCGTCGACGGCGACGGCCCGGGTGCGGGTGCGGCAACCGTCCCCACTGCACTCGGCCATCAGCTCCGCGTTGTCCGCCGCGGCGGCACCACCGGTCGCGGCCTGGCAGCCGGACCCGGTGCATCGGGCGTTCGCCACACCGTGCGCGATCCCCGGTGCGGCGCGGACGGTCCCGGCGCGGCTGTCCGCGGCGAGCGTGCCGGGGTCGTCGGTGGACACGGTGATACTCCGCGCGTCGACCGGACAGTCCCCGGCGCCGGACTCGCACGCTCCGGACGCGGACGCGGTCGTCGTGCCCATCGGTGTCGCCCCGCCGGCGAGCCCGACCGAGCCACCGGAGCCGACCACCGCCCGGCAGTCCCGCGCGCCGGCGGCGCAGGTGGTCGAGGACGTCGCGAGGCTGACCGCGGCCGCGTCGCCCGAGGTGTCGGGCACCGTGATCGCGTCGACGGCCTCCTGCGCCTGCCGGGCCTGCGCGGCGGCGAGGCGAGCGGCGGCCCGGTCGGTGGCACGTCCCGACGCGTCGGCGGTCTTCTTCGCCTGCTCGGCCTTCGTCTGCGCGGCACGGGCGGTGCGGTCGGCGGCGGCCAGCTCCTGGCCGGCCCGGGCCGCGCCGATCGCGGCGGCCGCGTCCCCACCCGGTACCGACGCCGAGGCGGTGTCGGCGGCGGCATCGGCGCGGCAGGAGACGTCGGGGCAGTCCACCATCGCCGAGGCGTCGGTGCTGCCGGACAGGGTCTCGCGCGCCACCGGGTCGGTCGTCGCCGACGCACCTGCCTGCACCGCGCATCCGGTCTCGCCGGGTGTGCAGGTGGCGCGGGAGCGGGAGTCCGACGCCGCGGCCCCGTCCGGGGTGGCGGTCCGGGAGTGGGCACCGACGGTGGCGGTGCACCCGGCGCCGGCGCATTCACCGGTCGCGGCGGACTCGCTCAGGGCGGCCGGGGCGTTCGTCACCCGTGCCCGGGCGAGCTTCTCGGCGGCGGTGGCCGAGGTGTCGGCCGCGGTCGCCTGCCGGGTCGCGGTCGCGGCGGCCTCGTCCGCGGTCGTCCGCGCGGTGACGGCCTCGCGGCGTTCCCGGGCGCTCGCGCCGGGGTCGTCGGCGATCCGGCGGGCGTGCTCGGTGGCGGCCTGTGCGTCGTCGTCGGCCTGTCGTGCCCGGTCCTGGGCGGTGTCGGCGGCCTCGCGGGCCTGCTGCGCGGCGTCACGTCGCTGCAGGACGATCACGTCCGCGACGACCTGCCCGCTGCCCGCGGTGGAGGTGCTGGTACCCCGGCACGCGGGGCCGGATGTGGTGCAGGTGCTGTTCGAGGAGCTCTGGTCGGCCGGGGGGCCGCGCGCGCCCTGCGTGTCGACCGCGCGGCCCGGGTCCTCGGTGCCCGACGCCGCGCTGCGCACGGTGCCACGGCAGCCGCCCGCGTTCCCGGCGCAGTCGAGGGTGGCCGAGGCGTTCGTCCACGCCGAGGCACCCGACACGCTCGGCGACACGTTCGCGCCCGCCCCCGGCGAGCCCGCCGGCGGCACCGCGGGCGGCTGCTCCTGCCCCTGCCCGGCGCCACGCTCCCCGGCGGGACCCTGCTCGCTCTGGCTGCTGCTCTGACTGTTGCGGACGACGGCGTTGGTGCTGGACTGCCCCTCGACCAGCGGCGCGATCACCGACGCGTCCGGGCCCGCCGAACCACCCGAGTTCGACAACGCGCGGCAGCCGTCGGCGGCGCCGTCGCAGGAGCCGCTGCCGTGCGAGCCACGGCCGCGATCACCGTCGGAGCCCGAGGCGGCGCTGCGGACGGTGCCGTCGCACACGGTGCCGGGGGCGCACTCCAGGGCCGCACCGGACGCCGACGCCGCCGACGCGCCGGCCCGCTGCGCCGCGGGGGTCTGCGACGGGTCCTCGGACAGGCTGCGCGCCGCACCCGGACCGGTCGAGGCGACCGAGATCGTCTGCGGGGCACAGCCGCCACCGGTACCCGAGCACGACGCCCGGCCGTTGGTGGTCTTCAGCGCGCCCGTGGCCGGGTCGTGGCTGGTCGCGGTGCTGGTCGCGGTCCCGGAGCACGGCGTGCCGGGTGCGCACTCCACCCGCGCCGACGACGTCGAGACCGCCGACGGACCGCTGCCCGCCTGCTGCCCGGGCAGGGTGTGCTCCGGCGCGGTCGAGCCCTGCGAACGGGTCTCGGCGCCGCAGCCGCCACCGGTCACGGTGCAGGTGGCACCGCCGGTGCTGGTCTTCGCCCGTCCGTCGTCGACACTCGCGTCGGCGGCGCCGACCTTGCTGGTGACCGCGCCCGAGCAGGTCCGGTCGCCGGTGGCGCAGTCGGCCGAGCCGGTCGCATCCGCGGAGCTGACCAGCTGCGCGGTGATGACGCCGGGCAGCACCCGCATGCCGGTCTGCGCGACCGAGTTCTGGGTGCACTCGCCGCCGGTGGTCGTGCACGACGCCGATCCGGTCGCGGTCTTCGTCGTCGCGGCCGTGATCCGGCCGGTCTGCGGGTCGGTCACCCGGTCCCCGGCGCCGGCGCTGCGGGTCGAGGACGTCCCCTTCCCGGTGCAGCCCTGCGTACCGGCCGTGCAGTCCACACTCGACGACGCCCGGCTCACCGTGTCGGCGCCGTCGGTGCCGACAGTGGTGATGCCGTTCTGCTGCGGGGTCGTCGCGTCCGAGGAGCTGCCGGCGGTGCAGCGGCCCGCGTCGACGGTGCAGTCCGCGGTACCCGACGTCGTCCGGCTCACCGGCGCGCTGCTCGCCGTGGTCTCGGTCTTGTTCTTGGTCTCGGTCTTGTTCTTGGTCTCGGTCTTGTTCTTGGTCTCGGTCTTGTTCTTGGTCTCGGTCTTGTTCTTGGTCGCCGGGTCGGCCTCGGTCGTGACCGGGCGCTCACCGGCGGCCTTCGTGGTGGCACGCCCGGTGCCGGTGCAGTCCTCCCGGCCGGTGCAGTCGATCACCGCGTCGGCCTGGCTGCGGCCGGGGCGGTCCGTACCGGTCGCACCGAACCACCCCTGGCCGACGGCCGGCTCGCCCGGCAGCGACGCGCTGCGTGCCTGGCAGCCGCCACCGGTGATCTCACAGCGGGCGGAGCCCTCGGTGGATCCCGTCACCGGCGCGTCAGCCGCCGCCTTCGTGGTGGCCGCCTTCCTCGCTGCCTCCGCCGACGCCGCCTCCGTGGTGGCCGCCTTCGCCGACGCGGCCTTCGTGGTGGCTGCCTCGGTGGCGGCGGGGGTGGTCTCGACGTGGCCGTCGGTGTCGACGACCGCCCGGCCGCTGCATCCCTGCTCGGCGGCGCACTGCACCGCGCCCTCGGCGCGGGCCGGGGTCCAGGCGTCTCCCGGCGACGCGGTGACCCGCAGCCCACAACCCTGCTCGTCGGCGGTGCAACGCGCCGACGCCGACGCCGAACGCTCCGTCTCGCTGCCCCGGTCCGTGCCGGTCGCCGCACGGTCCGCGGCCTGCTCCGCCGACACCTGCCCTGCGCAACCGTCACCGGTGCAGGTCGCCGTCGCCCCGCGGGCGTCCACGGTGGAACCGAGCCGGCAGTCGCCGTCCGCGATGTCGCAGGCGGCGTTCGCCGCGGTCTTCGCGGTCTCGGCCTCGTCGTGGGCGGCTCGGGTGGCACAACGCGGGTCGGACCCGGCGAGGGTGCAGGACGCCGAGACCTCGTACTCCCCCGCACCGGCGGTGACCCCGCAGGACGAGACGCCGCGCAGTGCGCGGCAGTCCCGCACGTCATCGGTGTCTCCTCCGGCACGGAGGTGCTGCGCGGTGTCCGGATCACGGTCGGCGCCACGGTCGCCCTCGCGGCCACGACCGACCCCGGAGTCACGGTCACCGTCGCGGTCGGCGCCGGAGTCGCGGGCACCGTCGCGGTCCGCGCCGGCGTCACGGGCACCGTCGCGGTCCGCGCCGGCGTCACGGGCACCGTCGCGGTCGGCACCGGAGTCGCGCTCGGCACCGGTGCCCGAGCCGGCGTTCGCGCCGGAGCCGGAGCTGCCGGGGGCGAGCTCGCCTGCGGCGCGGGCGGCACACGATCCGAACGCCCCGCTGGTCGTGCATCCCGCGGCGGTGTCGCCGTCGAGATCCACCCCGGTGTCGTGACCGGTCGCCTCGGCCAGACGGTCGGTGTCGTCGTAGACCTCGCGAGCCCGCTCGTCACGGGCGGCCTCGGCCTCGTCGAGGCGGGCCTGGCTCAGGGTGCCGTCCGTCACCTGCTTGCGCTGGGCGGCGAGCTTCTTGTCCGTGGAGCTGAGCTCACGGTGTCCCTCGACCACGTCGTCGACCAGGGCGGCGCGCTCGGGCGAGAGCATCGCGGCGTCGTCGTCGACCCGCTGCTCCAGCCGGCGCTGCTCGGCCTCGGCCTCGGTGTAGGTTGCCTTCTTCGCGTCCCCGGAGGAGACCTTCTTCTTCGTCGCCGCGAGATCCTTGCGGCCCTGCTCGACATCCAGCCGGCCGTCGAGCACACGCTCGGTCTGCTCGGGGGAATCGTCGACGTACCGGCCATCGGGGAACCAGCCCCGGAACGGAGGACCACGGCTGTCGCGCGTCAGCTCGTCACGACCGTCCCGCGAGTCCCCGTCGCCGCAGCCGTGGCCGGCACAGCCCAGCCCGGCACGGGCCCGGGGGGACTCCCCGAGCAGGTCGGTCGCGGGGCCGTCGACACCGGAGTCGTCGCGATCCGAACCCGGCGACACCCGGTCGGGCTCCTCGTTCCGCTGCGCGAGCAGCGCATCGGGCACCCGGTGATGACCGGACTGCTCCCGCGCGCCCTCCGGCCGGTCACCGAGGTTCGCCGACAGGATCCGCTCCGCCAGCCGCAGCCCGGCGTCCACCGCACCCTGCGCGATATCGATCACCGCGTCGGCCGCCGCGGCCCCGTGCCGCTCGGCCACCGCGCCGGCCCGCTCGAACGCCTGGTCCGCTGCCGCGCGGGCCTGCGCCAGCCCTTCCCGGATCGCGCGCACCGACTCATCGGTGCTCGCTCCGGAGCGGTCGGCGTCGCCGTGGGCGTTCTGGACCGCGCCGCGCACGAGCTCACGCTGCTCGCCGTACTCGCCGGAGCCCCTGCCGTCACGCCCGGCCCGGTCGCCCTCTCGCTCGACCCGGTCACCGTCGGCGTTCCGGTACCGATCGGCCCGGTCGCCGTTCCGGTCCCGGTCGGCCCGGCCCCGGTCGGCCCGGCCCCGCTCGGCTCGGTCCCAGTCGGCCCGGTCCCAGTCGGCCCGGTCCCAGTCGGCCCGGCCCCAGTCCCGGTCGGACCAGCCACGGTCGGACGCCTCGGACCAGTCACGGCCGGTCCGGCCAGAGCCGTCCCCTCCGCGGTCTGCCCGGTCGACTGCGTGGCGGACACGATCCGCCCGGTCGACGGCGTCCCGGAGGTGGAACCACTGCGCACCGTCCAGATCGAGCACCGAGGACATGGCACGACCGGCGTGCCGTTCGATCGCCCACTCCCACCGGGAAGCGTCGAACCCGGCCGCACGCAGTTCCTTCAGAATCCGCTCACCTGCTGAGCGGTTACCGGCGTCGGACACACCGGCGGTGTGCCCGTCAGCCGTGCTCTCGTCGAGGGCCCGCTGGATCCGGGCCTCCGCGTGCCGCCCGACACCGTCGAGCACCGCCGCGACACCGTCGGCCGTGTGCGGCCCGCGGTCGAGGATCGCGCGCTGGACCGCTGCGGTCAGCTCGGTCTCCAGCCGCGTGCCGGCCATCGTCGCGCCCTCGGTCGCCCGCTCGACGCTCTTCTCGAGTCGGGCCACGGCCTCCTCCGACAGCCCTCCGGCGCGTGCACTCTCGATCAGCTCGGCTGTGTCCGGCGCCCGCTCCCGACCAGCCCGCACCGCGTCGCCGGTCGTCCGCTCGACGTCCTTCGCGAGCCGCGCCACGATGTCCGCGGAGATGCCCTCGGTCGTCACACCATCGATCAGCTCGCCCTTCGCGAGTTCCCGACCGGCCCGCACCGCATCCTCGACCGCCCGCTCGACGCCTCGCTCGATCCGCGCGATCGCGCCCTCGGGCAGCCCCGCTGCAGCGGTGCGGTCGATCAGTTCGGCGGCACGGTGCGTGGCAGCCCGCGTCGCCTCGTCAGCAGCGCGGGTCCACTCGTCGGCCCGGCCGTCACGGTCGAGCGCCGACTCCACGATCCGCCCGGTCAGCTCCAGCGCCCGCTTCGACGCGGCGCTCTGCTCGTCGTGCCCGCCGTGCTGCCGCTGTGCCGTGACAGCCCGCTCGACGCTCTGTGACACCTGCTGCGACGCGTGCTCCACCGACTTCCGCGCCTCGGCGGTGATCCGTCCGCCGTCCGCCACGCCGGCGGCACCCGCGGCATCGGAGGCACGCTCACGGTCTCCGCCGGAGACGCGCTCGATCACCCGCCGGAGCACCTCGTCGCGAAGCTCGGTGGCTCGGTCCCGGGTCGCCTCGGCCG
Source organism: Pseudonocardia autotrophica (assembly GCF_003945385.1). Classification (NCBI taxonomy): domain Bacteria; kingdom Bacillati; phylum Actinomycetota; class Actinomycetes; order Pseudonocardiales; family Pseudonocardiaceae; genus Pseudonocardia; species Pseudonocardia autotrophica. Next base: position 2,274,913 of record NZ_AP018920.1, on the reverse strand, counting down.
AGTTCTTCTCGCCGGCAGCGCTCGCGTGCCGCGTCTCGTCGCGCTCGCCGGTCACCGTCACGCCGCCGGAGACCGCGCGCTCGGCATCCCGTCGAGCCTCGGCCAGCGCCTCCGCGGTGACCGAGTCGCCGGCCTTCAGTGCACTCGCGACCGCGTCGCGCACAGCAGTGGCCGTGGCGCCGTCGCTCCCGCCAGAGGTCTTCCGCTCGATCCGCTCGATCGTGTCAGCGGTCTTCTTCGCCGCCCGCTCCTGCTTCTCGGCGACCTTCTTCTCGATCCGATCGGTCTTGTCGGCGACCTTCTTCTCGACCCGATCGATCGTGTCAGCGACCTTCTTCTCCGACGTGCCGCCGGACCGCTTCTCCGACGTGCCGTCCGAGTTTCTGCCCGACTCACCGGCAGACTTCTTCCCGGACTCGCCGCCGGGCTTCTCGGCCGCCTTGCCGCCGGACTTCTTACCCGACTCGCCGCCGGGCTTCTTCGTCGACTTGCTGTCCGACTTCTTCTCGGCCTTGACGTCGGACGTGGTTGTCGACTTGCCGTCGGACCGCTTGTCCGAGTCGCCCGCCGAATTCTTCTCCGACTTGCCGGGCGACTTCTCACCGGACTCAGCGCCGGACTTCTTCGTCGACTTGCCGTCCGACTTCTTCTCGGCCTTGGCGTTCGACTTCTTGTCCGACTTGCCGCCGGCGTCACCGGACTTCTTGCCGGACCCGCCGTCCGAGTTTTTGTCCGACTTCGCACCGGGATCACCGGACTTCTTTCCGGTATCGCCGTCCGACTTCTTGCCCGATTCTTCGCCGGACTTGCCGGACTTCGTCGATTCGCCCGACTCCGCCGATTCGCCGTTCGGCTTCTCGTCAGACTTCTCGCCAGACTTTCCGTCCGACTTCTTGTCCGAACTGCTCTCCGACTTGCCGTCGGACTTCTTGTCGGACTTTCCGTCGGACTTCTTTTCCGACTCCGACTTGCCGGTCGACTTTTCATCGGACTTCTTCGAGTCCGACTTCTTGGCCGAGTCGCCGTCCGGCTTCTTCTCGTCACTCCCGGAGTCGCCGGAGTCCGATGCCAGCCGCTCGATCTCCACCGAACGAACGGGCTCCGCGGGAGCCAGCAGCCAGGCGGTCGCGACCCCACCCAGAACCACTGCCGCCACGAGGGTCGCACGCAGCACGATCGACAGCAGGACACCGAGGCGTCCCCTGCCGATCATGTCCGTGCGACCCATCGGACTCACTCCACTTCTGCAACGAGTTGACGCCGGCGATGACCGCCGGCCCGTGCCCGAGACCGGGCAACATCTGGGACTCCGATAGAAGAACTGCAGGTCACAGACCCGCAGTGAGCAGATCCGGCCAACCGCGGTCAACCTCACGCAGGGGCCGGGGCGCCGCCGACACACAACGGGGCCACGCTCCACAGACCGGTTCCTGCACGCGAATCGTCAGCATGCGATCACCGAACTGCAGACTGGACGCTACGACGTCCGGCGCGCCGCGTCAGCACACTTCCACGATCTTCTGAACGACCCGCCGCAACGGCTCGCCGACCGATCCCCTTCGCCCCGCACCGGCACCCGCACCGGTCGCGGCCCCGGTGGCGGTGGCCGGTGCATCCCGGGCGCTTCCGCCGCGGGTCCGCGGCCCGGAGCACGAGCTCGAGAGCTTCACCGGCGGCCTGAAGCCTGAACCCGGAACCGCCGCCGACCGCCACCCGTTTCGGCGCGCACGCCGGTGGAGAACAGTGGATCCGGTCGACTACCGTCGAACGCGTTCGCATTCGAACTGTGCCGACACCGCGCTCGCGGCTCCATCTCAGGGCACGAACCCACGCGTTCCACACAGGCCCCGGAATCCATCGGCGAGCGCATCGGTGTCGACCCGCACCCACGGAGGAACGATGACCATCCACGACGCCCCGGCCGCTCTCCTGGTCGGCAGCGTGAACCTCGACAACGCGGACGAGGTATTCGACACGGTCGGCAGACATCTCGGCGGGCTCATCCGTTCGGTGCCGGACGGGGAGACCGGCGATCGACTCGGATGGGTCATGTGGCAGTGCGACCGGCTCCGCCGGATCCCGGAACTCGACGTCGTCCAGGCACTGGAATTCACGAGCCCCGGAACCGGCCGGGTGGAGACGACGACATTCCTCGCCCCGGCCGACGGCGTCGATCTACGGGATGTCCGGCTCGGCCCACTGGGTTACGCCGACCACGCCCTCCGGTCGTATCGGAGCTTCGTGGCGGCGAAGCGTTCCGGCGCGCTCCCGGACGAGGTCCGATTCCAGGTCAGTCTCCCCACGCCGATGATGCTCGCGATGCTGTTCCCCGGGCACCGGGCCGATGCGCTCCCCCTGTTCGAGAAGGAACTGGCATCGGAGCTGATCCGGATCGCGCAGACCGTTCCGCACGACGAGCTCGCCATCCAATGGGACATCGCGGGCGAGACCCAGCACGCCGAGATGCTGCGGTGGCACAGTTCCGGTTGGACCGGCGAGCGATGGCCCATCGACGACGCGGTCGACTCGATCGCACTCGTCTCCGCGTTCGTACCGGACGCTTCGACCCTCGGGGTCCACCTCTGTTACGGCGACGCGGGCGGTGCCCATCTGATCGAGCCGATCGACACCTCCGCGATGGTCGATCTGGCCGGCAGGCTCCTGCGGAATGTGTCGCGACGGATCGACTGGGTGCACATGCCGGTTCCGCTGGAGCGCGACGACGAGGACTACGTCGCCCCGCTGGCGGACCTGCACCTGCCCCCGGCGACGACGCTCCATCTCGGGCTGGTCCACCGCGAGGACGGCGTCGACGGAGCCCGCAGACGGGCCCGGTCCGCGGCCCGTGTCGTCGACCGTTTCGGCGTCGCCACCGAGTGCGGCATGGGCCGGGAGAAGGCCGCGGACATCCCGGGTCTGCTCGACATCCACCGGATCGTCGCGGCCGACGGGCACCCGCGCGGCTGACGCGTCCGCACCCGGCGCACGCTCAGCGCGCCGTGGTCGCCGACCCGGCCCCGCCGCCGTCGGAGGAGGTCTCCGGGTGATCGTCACGTGGTGGAGGATCGGCGCCACCACCGGCACCGATCCTCCACCGGCCGGTGATCACCCGTCCGCTCTGAGCGGAACGACGGCCGCCACCGGCCGTACCCCGCCTAGGCTCCGGCGATGACCCCCGAACCGCTGTGGCGGCATCTGCTCGGCGACCAGCTCCGGTCGATCCGCCACCGGCGTGGCGACACGCTGGAGGAGACCGCGCGGCGGGCCGGGATCTCGCCGCAGTACCTCTCCGAGATCGAGCGCGGGCGCAAGGAACCGTCCAGCGAGATGATCGCCGCGGTCGCCGGGGCACTGGGGCTGACACTGGCCGAGCTGATCCGCGCCGTCGCCGGGAACCTGCGCGGGCCGACCTGCCGGGCGGGGTACGCACTGGCGGCATGAGCACCGGGCTCATCGGTCCTCCAGCACGATGTCGAGCAGCCCGTACTCCCGCGCCGCGGCCGCGGTGAAGATCCGGTCGTGGTCGGTGTCGGCGCGCAGCGTCTGCACGCTCTGCCCGGTGTGCCGGGACAGGATCGACTCGATGTCGGCCCGGATCCGGACGAGCTCGTCGGCCTGCAGGATCAGATCCGGGATCGTCCCGCGGCCCTGCGCGGCGGGCTGGTGCAGGATCACCCGCGCGTGCGGCAGCGCGGCCCGCTTCCCCTCGGCGCCCGCGGCGAGCAGCACCGCGCCGACCGCGACGGCCTGCCCGACACAGGTCGTGGCGACCGCCGGGCGGATGTGCCGCATCGTGTCGTAGATCGCGAGCATCGCGCTCGGGTCGCCGCTGTCGCAGTTGACGTAGAGCTGGATGTCACGCTCCGGGTCGTCGGCCTCCAGGTAGAGCAGCTGGGCGATCAGCGCGTTGGCGACACCGGAGTCGATCCCGGTGCCGAGGTAGACGACCCGCTCGGTGAGCAGGTGCGAGTAGACGTCCATGATCCGCTCGCCGCGCGGGCTCCGGTCGATGACGTTCGGGATGGTGTAGCTGCTCATCGGACGCTCCCGAAGCCGGCGGGCTGGGAACTGCGGCGCGGTGTGATCTCGTCGAACCGGGAGACGACGGCGTCGACGAAGCCGTACTCCAGTGCCTCGGTGGCGGAGTACCAACGGTCGTGCAGCGAGTCGGTGAAGATCCGCTCGATCGGCTGCCCGGTGTCCTCGGCGATCAGCCCGAGCACGGTGTCCCGGGTGTGCCGCAGGTCGTCGGCCTGCAGTTCGATGTCGACCGCGGTGCCGCCGATCCCGGCCGAGCCCTGGTGCATCAGGACCCGCGAGTGCGGCAGCGCCCGGCGTTTGCCGGGGGCTCCCGAGGACAGCAGGAACTGCCCGGCGCTGTAGGCGATCCCGAGCACGAGCGTCGACACGTCGCACGGGACCAGCCGGATGATGTCGCGCAGCGCCAGCATCGCCGGGACCGAACCGCCCGGCGAGTGGATCCAGAGCGCGATGTCGGCGTCCGGATCCGTCGCGCCGAGCGTGATCAGCTGGGTGCTGAGCAGGGTGCCGTTGTCGTCGTCCAGCGGGCCGTCGAGCACGAGGACGCGCTGCTCGAACAGCTCACGGCGGGCCCGCTCGTCGAACAGTGGGGTGTCGGTCATGGACCCACCGTGCCGAGCGCGGCCGCCCGGCGGTCGCGATTCTGCCGACAGCAGCTTCGCCCACGGCACAACTGCAGCTCAGAGCCCCGGTCCGGGACCGTGCGTCCGGTCGGCGGGCCGCAGGGCGGGAACCTTCAGCCGGTACCGGGAGACCGCGCCGTCGCGGCCCATCGGGTCACGGCCTGCGGCCGATCCGGTCCAGCTCGGCCAGGTCCTGCTCGGAGAGCTCGGTCCCGGCACCGGCGGCGTTCTCCCGCAGGTGCGCCACCGACGACGTGCCGGGGATCAGCAGGATGTTCGGCGAGCGCTGCAGCAGCCAGGCCAGCGCGACCGCGATCGGCGTGCCGCCGCGGCGTGCGGCCACACCGGCGAGCAGCGACGACTGCAGCGGGGTGAACCCGCCCAGCGGGAAGAACGGCACGTAGGCGATGCCGGCGGCGGCGAGCTCGTCGATCAGCTCGTCGTCGTGCCGGTGGGCGAGGTTGTACATGTTCTGCACGCACACGACCGGTGCGATGGCCCGTGCTTCGGCGACCTGCTCGGGGGTCGCGTTGCTGACGCCCAGCTGCCGGATCAGGCCCTGGCGCTGCAGCTCGGCGAGTATTCCGAACGCCTCGGCGAGCGAGCCGGGGCGGGGCCCCTCGGCGTCACCGAGCCGGAGGTTCACCAGGTCGAGGGTGTCGACGCCGAGGCTGCGCAGGTTCTCGGTGACGGCACGGCGCAGCGACTCCGGGTCGCGGGCGGGCGGCCAGCCACCCTGCGCGTCGCGGGTCGCGCCGACCTTGGTCGCGATGTGCAGTGGCCCGGGATACGGGTGCAGCGCCTCGCGGATCAGCTCGTTGGTGACGCGCGGCCCGTAGGCGTCGCTGGTGTCGATATGGGTGATGCCGAGCTCGACGGCCTCGCGCAGCACGGCCAGCGCACCGTCGTGATCGGCGGGTGGGCCCATCACCCAGGGGCCGGCGAGCTGCATGGCGCCGTAGCCGAACCGGGTGACGGTCAGGTCGCCCAGTTCCCAGGTGCCACCGGGGAGTGCGGTGGAGAGCGTGCTCATCGTGCGTCCTCTCGTCGTGCGGGCTGGCGCCGGTCGGCGCCCTGCTTCACGATGGGCGGGTTACTCACTGATGGGAAGCAGGCACCTCGAAGTGCGTAGGGCACCCGAGGGAAAGTGGGACGGGATGGCCACGACGACGGCGGCGGAACAGCGGGCACAGGCCAAGGCGGAGTACGACGCCTTCCTGGCGGTGTGTCCCAGCAGGCAGCTGCTCGACCGGATCTCCGACAAGTGGGTCACGCTGATCCTCTGCGCGCTCGGCAGCGGCGAGCCGCTCGATCAGCACAGCGGCGAGCCGCTCGATCAGCACAGCGGCGAGCCGCACGGACAACACAGCGGCGAGCCGATCGATCAGCACAGCGGACCGCGGCCGATGCGCTACTCCGAGCTGTCCCGGCGGCTGGCCGGGGTCAGCCAGAAGATGCTCACCCAGACGCTGCGGTCACTGGAGCGCGACGGCCTGCTCACCCGCACCGCGACGGCAACCGTGCCGGTGACCGTCACCTACGAGCTCACCGACCTGGGCATGTCCCTGCACGAGACGATGCGTGGTCTCAGGGCCTGGGCCGAGACGCACATGGACGATGTACTCGCCCACCGCGCGAGCCACGAGGGCTGAGCCCGGCGGTTCACCCCCGGTGCTCCAGGTAGGCGAGTACGGCGAGCACCCGCCGGTTGTCGTCCTCCCCGGGGGCCAGGCCGAGCTTGTCGAAGATGCTCGCGCTGTGCTTGCTGACGGCTTTCTGGCTGACCGCCATCCGGGCGGCGATCCCGGCGTTCGTCCGGCCCTCGGCCATCAGCGCCAGTACCTCGGCCTCCCGGGCGGTGAGCCGGTGCAGCGGATCGTCGCGGGTCCGCGGGGCGAGCAGCTGTGCGATCACCTCCGGATCGATCGCGGTGCCGCCGGCGGCGACGGTGCGGACCGCCTCGACGAACCGGCCGACGTCCATCACCCGGTCCTTGAGCAGGTACCCGATCCCGCCGCTGCCGTCGGCCAGCAGGTCGCGCGCGTAGAGCGGCTCGACGTGCTGGGACAGCACCAGTACCGGCAGGCCGGGTGTGCGGGCGCGGGCCGCGATCGCCGCGCGCAGCCCCTCGTCGGTGAACGAGGGCGGCAGCCGGACGTCGACCACCGCCACGTCGAACACGTGCCGGGCCAGCGCGTCGACCAGCAGCGGGCCGGTGCCCACGGCGTCCACCACCTCGACACCGTGTGCGGTCAGGAGACGGACGATCCCGTCCCGGAGGAGGGCGAGATCCTCGGCGACGACGGCTCGCACGGCACCTCCATCCGGATCTCGGTCGGTCCCCCGCCGGGGCTGGTGATCTCGACCCGGCCGTCGAGCGCGCCGAGCCGGGTGCGGATGCCGTCCAGGCCGCCGCCGGGGGTGGCCGCAGCGCCACCGGTGCCGTCGTCGACGAGGCCGGCGTGCACCGCGCCGTCGGAGTGGCACAGGGTGAGCCGGGCGTGCTCCGCCCCGGAGTGCCGGTTGACGTTGGTGAGTGCCTCGGCGAGCGCGAAGTACACCGCGGTCTCGACGGTCGGCGCGAGCGCGGGTACGTCGACGTGCTGCTCGACCGGCACCCGGGAACGCAGGCAGAGTGCGCGGACCGCGTCGGCGAGTCCGCGTTCGGCGAGCACCGGCGGCCGGATCCCGCGCACGGTGGTCCGCAGCTCCTGCAGGGCCTGGGTGAGGGTGCGTTCGGCCTCGGCCAGCAGCTCGTCGGCCCGTGCCGGGTCGGCACGCAGCACCGAGCGGGCCAGGCCGATCGTCATCCCGGTGGCGACGACGTGCGCCTGGGTGCCGTCGTGCAGGTCCCGCTCGACCCGGCGGATCAGCGCATCCTGTGCCTCGACGGTCTCGGTACGCGACCGGGCGAGCTCGGCCACCCGGTGCGCGAGCAGCTCGTCCGGACGGGCGCCGAGCAGCCGGCGCGACATCCCGGCCAGCAGCAGGCAGATCGGGTGCATCGCCAGCAGCGGCGGGACCAGCAGCGCGTACCCCGGCAGGAGGAGCACCGGGGCCGCGCTCCCGACCATCAGGCTCGCGGACATCAGCACGACGCAGACCAGCAGCACGACGGTGACCGCCGCGACCGTCTCCCACGCCAGCCAGCCCAGCTGACGCCGGAAGGTGCGGCGGCGCTGCGTCCGCAGGAACCGGTGGCGCGACGGCGGCTCGTCGATCCCGGGATCGGCGTCGGGCGGCTCGTCGATCCCGGTCCCCAGCATCGTGCCGGCCCACCGGCGTTCGGCCCCGGCCAACCGGCCGACCAGCTCGCGCGTGCCTCGCAGCACCGGCACGCCCAGGCCCAGTACCGGCAGCAGCACCACCCCGATCAGGAGCAGGACCAGTAGCAGCGCAGCCGCGACACCGGACAGGACCAGCCTGCCGATCCCGGCCAGCCCGGTCCCGATCCGCCACAGCACGGGTCCATCGTGGCCCACGACGGCCCCCGGCGGGGTGGAGGAAACTCCACCCCGGCCGGGGTCGCAGCGCCCTCCCGTGGGCCGCGGCCGCGGCCGACGCTCGGATCATGAACGGAACGACCGCACGACACCGGGCAGGACGACCGTGACCGGGTTGCTGGAAACGTTGCTGGAAACGCTGGTGGAGACACTGCCCGGCCCGCTGCTGCTGGTGGTCCTGGCCGCAGCGCTGACCGTGGAGGCCGGCCTGCTCGCCGGGGTCCTGGTGCCCGGGACCGCGCTGGCCCTCGGGGCGGGCGCGCTCGCCGCGCCGCTGGGGCTGGGCCTGCCGTCGGTCTGCGCGGCCGCCGCCACCGGCGCGGTGCTGGGCGGGCAGCTCGGGTATCGGCTCGGCAGGCGGCGAACGGGGCGTCCGGCCCCGTTCGCCGGGACCGGGAGGGTCCCGTTCGGTCTCTGGACGCGGGCCGCCGGTGCGCTGCGCCGCCGTCCGCTCGCCGCGGTCGCCGCCGGGCAGTGGCTCTCCTACGGCCGGATCGTCGTGCCGCGGACCGCCGGCTGGGCGGCGGCCACCCCGGCCGGCCGGTTCACGGTCGTCCAGTCGGTGTCCGCGACGACCTGGGCGACCACCCTGACCACGATCGGCCACCAGGCCGGGGAGGCGGCGCGGGACGGCGTCGCGCTCGCACTCGGGGTACCGGCGCTCGTCGTGGTCGCCGGGGTGGCCGCGGTGGCCGCGCTGCGGTCGCGGCGGCGGCGACCGATGAGTCCGGCGGGCGGCACCGGTCCACCCGGTGAACAGCCCACGACCGAAGGGACCCACCATGCCCGAGAACGCCCTGCCGCCCGTGGTCGACTCCGAGACGTGGCAGCGCGAGCTCGCCGCGCTGCGGGTGCGGGAGAAGGCCGCCACCCGCGAGCTCGACGCGATCGCCGCGCAGCGCCGCCGGCTGCCGATGGTGCAGATGCCCGGCTACGTCCTCGACGGCGCCGACGGCCCGGTCCGGCTCGCCGACGTCTTCGACGGCCGGACCCAGCTGGTCGTCTACCACCACATGTGGCATCCGGGCGCGCAGTGGCAGTGCGGCGGCTGCACCGGGTTCACCTCGCAGTTCACCCGGCTGGAGTTCCTCGCGAACCTCGACGCCCGGTTCGTGATCGTCACCCAGGGACCGATCGACGAGGCGCTGGGCTACGCCGAGCGGGTCGGGAACACGATGACCTGGTACTCCACCGCGAACAGCCCGTTCGGTGCCGATGTCGGTGCCCCGTCCGGCGGTGGGTTCGCGGTGAACGTGTTCCTGCGCGACGGGGACACGGTCTACCGGACCTGGCACACCGACGGGCGCGGCACCGAACAGCTCTCCTACACGTTCCCGCTGGTCGATCTGCTCCCCTACGGGCGGCAGGAGCAGTGGCAGGACTCGCCGCAGGGCTGGCCGCAGTCGCCGGCCTACCACTGGTGGCCCGACTCGCCGGACATCGCGGCGGCCTACGGCGGCGCCCGTACCTGACCCCGGCCGGGCGCCGCCGGACACCGTCAGGGCGGACGTCCGGCGGTGCCGGCCGCCGACCGGGACCGGACGTCGTCGGCCGAGCAGAATCCCCGGCCCGATCGCTTGAGGCACAACAGGCCGAGCAGCCGCGCACCGTCGTCGACCACGGCCAGCCTGCGGATCCGGTGGCGCCGCATGTGTTCGAACACGGTGTCGAGGTCCGCGCCCGGGCCGACGGCGCGCCCCGCCAGCGCGCCGAGTCCGGCCGCGACCGCCCCGCCGCCGGCTGCGGTCGCCGGCAGGTCGGCCCGTACGAGCACGGCGATCAGGATGCCGCGGTCGACGACGAGCAGGGCGTGCACGTGCTCGTCGTCGAACATCCGCCGGGCGGCGGCGACCGTGGTGCCGGGCGGGCACACCTTCGGGTCCCGCAGCATCCGTTCGGCGACGGTCGGCGCGTGCACCGCGACCGGATCGGCGAGCGTCATCCCGCGACGGGATCGGTGGCCTTCACCACCTCGACGAGGTTGTCGGAGTACACCCCCGCGTTCCCGAGCTCGTTGTGCCGGTCCAGGGTGATGGTGTTGACCGTGCTGCCGGACGCCTTGTCCTGCCAGTGCCCCACGTTCGCCATCACGAGGCCGGGGAGCACGATGTCCTCGACCACGGCCGGCCCGTGGAACTCCCCGCGGTCGTTGAACACCCGCACCGGATCGCCGGTGGCGATGTCGCGTTCGGCCGCGTCGTCGGGATGGATCCACACCCGCTGCTCACCCTGCACGTCCTGCTTGTCCGCGGCGTTCGCGTACTGGCTGTTGAGGAAGGCGTGCGGCTTCGGCGACACGATCGACAACGGGTACCGCTGCGCCAGCTCCGGGTTCGAGTCGGCCGACTCGAACGGCGGGACGTAGTCCGGCAACGGATCCAGGTACCCGCCGGGCTGGAACGCCTCGTACATCGACCGCCACACCGGCACCACGAAGTTCCCGCCCTCGGCCAGCGACGACCGGAACTCGCACTTGCCCGACGGGGTCGGGAAGTTTCCCTCGGCGTGCGGGGCGCGCTCGTGCGGCAGCCCCACGTTCAGCCGCGCCCAGCCGGTCTCGACCAGCGAGTCGTAGGTGATGCCCTGCAGCGCAGGAGCGTCCCAGTCGTGGAAGTCGCGCAGCATCTGCTCGTCGGTGCGGTCCCAGTAGTCGTCGGTGAAGCCCATCGTCGCGGCGAGCCTGCGGAACAGCTCCGAGTTCGGGACGCACTCCCCCGGCGGCGCGATCGCCGGCTGGTTGAGCGAGATGTACAGGTGTCCCCAGGTCACCATGATGTCGAGCTGCTCGGCCTGCATGGTCGCCGGCAGCACGAGATCGGCGAACTTCGCGGTGTCGTTGACGAAGTGGTCGCTGACCACGGTGAACAGGTCCTCGCGGGCGAGACCCGCCATCGTCTTGGCCTGCGCGGGGCCCTGCGAGACCGGGTTGGAGTTGTAGACGAACAGCGACTTGATCGGCGGATCGAGCTCCATCTCGCCGGTCAGCGCCATGCCGAGGTCCAGCTCGTTGATCACCCGGGTGCCCTCGGGGATCCACTCCGGCATGCAGATCTTGTCGAAGCGCGTGGGGAACTCCCAGATCGGCATCTCCATGGTGCCGCCGCCGACGTGCCGCCAGGCCCCGACCAGGGCCGGCAGGCAGGTGATCGCGCGGATCGCCTGGCCGCCGCCGCGGCTGCGCTCGATCGCGACGCCCTGCCGGATCGCGGCCGGCTGGGCGGTGGCGTACTCGCGGGCCAGCGTGCGGACGTCGTCGGCGGGGATCCCGGTGATCTCCTCGACCCGCTCGGGCGGGTACTGCGCGGCCCGCTCGGCGAGCTCGGCGAAGCCGACGGTGTAGCGCTCGACGTAGTCGGTGTCCACCAGGCCCTGCGCGACGATCTCGTGGATCATCCCCATCGCCAGCGCACCGTCGGTGCCCGGCCGGATCGGGATGTGCCAGTCGGCCTGCCGGGCGGTGCGGGTCCGCACCGGGTCGATCACCACGATCTTCGCCCCGTGGTTCTTGCGGGCCTGGAGCAGGAACGGCCAGCCGTGCAGGTTCGTGCTGGTCATGTTCATGCCCCAGACGATGATGTAGCGCGAGTGCGCCATCGACTCGACGTCCAGGCCACCGGTTCCGCCGACCGTCATGTGCCAGGCGGTCGACGATCCGGACTCGCAGTAGGTCTTCTCCGCGACGCTCGACCCGAGCCGGTTGAAGAACGCGTCGCCCGATGTCAGGCCGTTGATCACACCCTGGTGTCCCAGATAGGCGTGCGGCATGATCGCCTGGCTGCCGTATCCGGCGATGATCTCGGTCCACCGGTCCCGGATCTCGGCCAGCGCCTCGTCCCAGGTGATCCGTTCGAACTCCCCCGCGCCCTTCGGCCCGACCCGGCGCATCGGGTGCAGCAGCCGGTCGGACTGGTAGTGGTGCTCCGGGAAGTTCTTGAGCTTCACGCACAGCCCGCCGCGGGTCATCGGGTGGTCGGGATCGCCCTTCACGTCGACGAGCCGGCCGTCCTCGACGTGGAAGAACATCGCGCAGGTGTCGGGGCAGTCGTGCGGGCACGCCCCGCGGACGACGGTCTCGTCGGTTCGTGTGGTGCCGGATTCCGGGGCGAGCGTCATGGTGGGACCTCCGCGTCAGGGATTCCTCGGGAACTCAAGTCACGCAGCGGCCCATGACTGCACCATTGCGCATCTGTAACGCCCTGTAAATTGCCGTCGGCGGCCCGGTCGAACTATCCGCAACTGCAGATACCGACGAATAACCGGGCGGATCACATGCGTTTCATGGCCGTAAACCATGCAGTTCGGAGCCGCATCGGCGTCGAGTATCGGCATTTGCAGCTGTCCGCTCGCTCGGATCCGGGATAACGTCGAACCCTGCCGCAATGCACACTTTCCGCTCAGCACAGAAATGAGGCATCGGGATCATGACTCCGATCCGGACCGACGAGTACACCCGCTCCACCGCGACCGCACAGGACTGGGAGCCCTTCGTGGTCGGCGGGGAGGCGATCGGCGAGGTGCACTGGATCCGCACCGAGGGTGCCGAGGGCGCCACGCTGCACGTCGGGCTGTGGCGGTCCGAGCCGCAGAGCTTCCCCTATCCCTTCACCGCCGACGAGACCATCCATGCGCTCGACGGCGAGCTGGTGATCGATCTGGTCGACAGCGGTGAGCAGGTGGTGCTCAAGCCCGGCGACATCGCTTCCTTCACCAAGGGCACGAAGTCGACGTGGACGGTGACCGAGCCCTTCCGGAAGCTGTTCGTGATCAGCGGCTGAGAACCCGTCGTGTGCTACACGGTCAAGTCCATCGAGGACGTCCGCAGGCTGGTACTGGCGACCAGGGGGCTCTCCGGCCTGGCGAACGGGCCGACCCTGGTCACCAGGGCCTGCCGGCGGATGTTCGAGCTGGTGGACGCCGACGTGACCGCGATCGCGCTCGACGACGGCACCGGCACCCTGGTGCTGCGTTCGGTGGAGGGGGCCGCACTGCCCGACGTCCGGCTCCCCACCGGCACCGGGCTGGGCTGGCGGGCACTGGCCCGGTCGATGCCGGTGACCACCGGTGACTGCGGCACCGAACCACCGGACGATCTCGTCACCGCACTCGCCGCGGCCGGGATCCGTGGGCTCGCCGCCGTCCCGCTGACCTTCGGCGACAGCGTCCTCGGCGTGCTGTTCGCCGGGGCCCGGGGGCGCCGGATCGCGCCGCGCACGACACTGCTGATGACCGAGTTCGGCGCATCGCTGGCCCCGTTGCTGGTCACCGCGCTGCGGGCCGACCGGGCGGGCCGGCTCGCGGTGGAGGAGGAGCGGCAGCGGATCGCCCAGCAGCTGCACGACACCGCCGGCCAGCTGCTCTTCCAGATCTCGATGTCGGCCAAGGAGATCCAGCTCTGCGCCTGGACCGACCCGGATGGCGCAGCGGGTGCGGCCCGGCACATCGAGAGCACCGCCGCGCAGGCGTCGAGCCACCTGCGGGAGGCCATGCACAGCCTGCTCCCGGCCGTCGACGCCCTGCCCGTCACGCTGCGCCGGGACGCCGCGGCCTTCGCCGCGCGCACCGGTATCGCCGCCGAGGTCGTCACCCTCGGAAGCCCGTCGCACGCGGGCGCCGAGCGGGAGGCCGTGCTGGTCTCGGTGCTGCGGGAGGGACTGCACAACGTCGAGAAGCACGCCGGGGCGGGAGCGGTCCTGATCTCGCTGGTGTACCAGTCGCACCAGGTCACGCTCGCGCTCTCGGACGACGGCAAGGGCCTGCCCGAGGGCTTCGCCCTCAACCCGCTACCGGGCCGCTCACCCGGACTCGGGATCCCCGGCCTCCTGCAACGGGCCGCCGGCGCCGGCGGGGCGCTGCGGATGGACCGCAACGACGACGGCGGTACCAGCCTGCGGGTGTCACTGCCGCTCGTGGAGCCGGCGTGAGCCCCGGCGCCGGCATCCACCGCCGGTCGGTGCTGATCGCCGACGACCATCCCCTCGTCGCCCACGGGATCGAGCGGGTCCTCGCCGGGGACGAGTTCGACGTCGTGGCCGCCTGTCACTCGGGGGCCGAGACCCTGGCGGTCGCCCGGCGGCTGCGGCCCGAGCTGGTGCTGCTCGACGTCCGGCTCGGCGACATGAACGGCGCCGACGTGTGCCGCGGGCTCGGCGACCAGGTGCCCGGTGCGAAGGTCGTCGTCCTCACCGCGTTCGGCGACACCGACAACCTCCGCCGCTGCCTGGAGTCCGGTGCGGCGGGAGTCCTCCTCAAGGGCACCCTCGACCTGGACCTGACCGCGGCCCTGCACGACGTCGCCCGCGGCCGGATGGTGATCGATCCCGGGATCGCCCGCGCACTGGAGACGGCGAGCGGGATCCTCGCTCCGGACGGCCGGACCGTCCCCCCGCTGCGCCCGCGCGAGCTGGAGGTGCTGCGCCTGATGGCGGCCGGGACCACCACCAGGGACATCGCCGCCGAGCTGGAGCTCAGCCTCAACACCATCCGCACCTACACCCAGTCGCTGATGACCAAGCTGAACGCGCACACCCGCGTGCAGGCCGTCGTGTTCGCCCAGCAGATGCAGCTGATCTGAGGCGTGCGGCGCAGCTCGGTCAGCCGAACCGCTCCGCCAGCCAGTCGACGATCCGGCCCGCGGCCAGCTCGTTGCCGGTGGGCTCGCCCTCGGCCACGGCGCCACCGAAGTGCAGACCCCGCACGGCGGTGACGGTCCGGTCGGCGGCACCCAGTGCACCGGCCATCCGGCGCGAGTCCGCCGGGAACGCGGCCTGGTCCCCGGTGAGCTCGACGAACAGCGTGGGTGCCACCACCCCCGGGGCGCACCGGACGAAGTCGGCGTTCGAGCTCAGCCCGGACCACGTCGACAGCCACGCCTCGGGCGTGGTGAGCCTGCCGAAGCCGACCTGGCCGTAGTTGATCAGATCCGGCCGGCGGCCGAACAGCGAGCCGTACGGCCGGTCGCTCGGGTCGAGCGACAGATCGACGGTGCGCGGATCGGCGTCGGTCCGGAACACGGTGATCACCTTCGGCGCGAGCGAGCGGCGCCGGTCGATCGCCGAACCGGTACGCCGGAACGCGCTGCGCGCCTCGCCGGTGCGGGCCAGGTGCGCGCGGGCCACGGCGTCGATCCGGGTGACCCGGTCACGTTGCGCGGCGCGATAGCGGGCCAGGAACTCCGGGTCGTACGACGAGCTCGCCGGCGGTTCGGCGAACCCGTTGGCCGGGTCGTAGGGATCGAGCTCGGGCACCACCGAGAGCGGATCGGACTCGTCGGCGACCGAGGGATCGATGCAGCCCAGCAGCAGGGCGCCCTGCCCGGGATGCGGTGCGAGGAAGACCGCGGCGTCCGGGACCGGCATCGGCGCCCCGGCCAGGTCGACCGGGCGTCCGCCGGGGGTGGTGGCGATCCGCCGGTCCGGCGCCAGGCCCGCCTGCTCGTGGTAGAAGGCGTACAGCGTGCCGCCGCCGGAGTGCCCGAGCGTCACGACCGCGTCGAACCCGCGCTCGCGCAGGAACACCGTGCCCGCGGCGACGTCGAGCAGAGCCTGCTCGTGCACCAGGGTGAGGTCGTTGTTGACCGAACGGGTCTGCTGGGTCCACACCGCGACCCGGGCCTGCAACAGCAGCGGGACCAGCGGATGGTGCGTGAGGTCCTGGCGGGGGTGCATCAGGCACAGCACGGTGCGCGCGCCGGGCACCGTGGCCAGCACCCCGCGGACGGTCGCGCCGTCGTGCGTGGTCAGCTCGTGCACGGTGCTGACGGTGCGCTCCGGGCGGCAGCCGGGTTCCAGGTACCGGCCGGCGCCGAGCCGGGTGCTGCCGGTCATGCCGGTGTCACCCGCAGCGCGTCCTTGTCGTGCTGGACGACCCGGCTGTCCGCCGGCACCCCGGCGATGCAGGAGTACCAGACGGCGTGCCGGCACCCGGTGGCCCGGCGGTCGATCACGATGTCCCGCTCGGACCGGAGCTCGAAATACGGTCCGATCCGGTCGACGGTGACCTCCGGATCGGCTGCGGCAACCTTCGCCACCGCGGTGTTCTCCGGAACGTCGAGCACGTAGAGGACGGTCATCGCGGCGCAGCCTCCCAGTCCGCGGCCCGCTCGACGATCAGCTCGGCCTTGCGCGCCATCAGCTTGCCGAAGCTCGGCTCCGGGGCGTCGACGACGTCGAGCAGCGCGTCGATGGTCAGGTTCGCGTCCAGGTCCTCCTGCGGCGTGACCGGCCGCATCGCCCGGGTGATCTCGAAGAAGTAGCCGTTGGGGTCGTGGGTGTAGATCGACTCGATGGTCTCGTGCTGGATCTGCATCTGCACCGGCCACTCGCTGTCGTCGAGCCGGCGCCGGTACTCCAGCAGATCGGCCTCGTTCTCGACGTGGATGGCCAGGTGCCGGGAGCGCACGAAGAACTCCGGGACCTCGGCGCCGAAGCGGGCGTAGACGTCGCCCTTCGCACCCGCCGCGCCGCCGACCGACGGATCGGTGCCGAAGTAGTAGAAGAACGCGATCCGGTCGTCGTTGCCGATGTCGAAGAAGAAGTGGATGAAGTCCGGATGCTGTTCGGGACCCCAGCCCGCCGCGCAGATCGAGTGCACCACCGGGAAACCGAGGACGTCCCGGTAGAAGCGCACCGTCGCTGCCGGATCGAAGGTCGGGAACGCGACGTGGTCGACGCCCCGCACCCGATGGTCCAGCTCGGTCATGTCCTACCTCCGTCGTGCTGCGTTCGCCTCTCACATCGAGGCTACGCAGGCGTCAACGACTGCGTCAACAGTTTGACGAGGTAGATGAACTCAGCCGTCGAGGAGTCGTTCCAGGTGGTCGAGGTCCTGCCGGAGCAACTTCAGCGCCGCTGCCGGGCCGTCACCGTCCGGGACCCGGTCGTCGGCCCGTTGCAGCGCGCCGACCGCCATGTCAGCCAGCCCCTCGGCGACCGCCGCCGGATCGTCGCGGCCACCCGGGTGGAACCACCAGGCCACCCAGTTGCACATGCCCAGCACGCCCAGCGCGGCGAGCCGCGGATCGACCGGGCGGAACCGGCCGGCCCGCACGCCCTCGTCGACCACCCCGGAGACCGCGGCGAGCACGGCGCGCCGGCTCGCCGTGTAGGCCTCGGTGAGCTCCTCGGGCAGCTCCGCCTCCGAGCGGATCAGCAGCCGGAACCGTTCGGGCTGCCGGGTCTGGCGCGCCACCAGCACCGACACCATCCCGCGCAACTTCTGCACCGGATCGGTGCCCGGGCGCTCGACGACCTCCGCGATGTCGGCCAGCGGACCCTCGGTGACCTCGGTGACCAGCTTGGCGAGCAGCTCGTCCTTGCTGCGGACGTAGTAGTACAGCGCGGGCCGGGTGATCCCGAGTGCGTCAGCGATGTCCTGCAGGCTGGTGCCTGCGAACCCGCGCTCGGCGAACAACCGGGTGGCGTGCTCGTAGATCTCGTTCTCCACGAGCTCGCGGCGCGCGGTGTTCGCCCGGGCGCCGCCTGACCTGCGGGGAGCACTGGCACTCATGGCGCCCGATCGTAGAGGTGGGGTGCACCGCCCACCGGATCGAGCAGGCTCCCGGCGCCCGGCAGCACCGGCGGTTCCCCGAGTGCGCGCAGCAGCGAGTAGGCACCCGCCGTCGCCGCCGAGAGCACCGGCAGGCCGAACTCCCGCTCGGCCGGCGCGACCAGATCCAGCGACGGCATCTGGACGCAGGCCGAGATCACCAGGGCGTCGGCGGTGGAGCGGTCCAGGCCGCGGGCGGCGGCCAGCACCCGCTCGCCCGGGATCGCACCGACCGCGGCGTTGTCACCGACCTCCAGCGCCGCGAAGTCGGCGACCTCGAACCCCTCGGCCTCCAGGTACCCGACGACCTGCTCGGCCAGTGGCCGCAGGTACGGCGTCACCAGCACGATCCGGCGGGCGCCGAGCGCGCTCAGCGCCTCGACCAGTGCCCCCGCGCTGGACCGCACGGCGGGGCTCTGCCCGGCCGCGGCCAGCTGCTCGGTGACGGCGGACTCGGCCCGCCGGTGCTCCCCCGGCCCCTGCGCCATCAACGCGACCAGGCAGGCGTAGAGCAGGGCGTCGACACCGGCGTCGGCCAGCTCGTCGATGCAGCGCTCGCGCTGCGCGTTCATCGCCCGCAGCTCCTCCGGGGAGACGGTGTGCATGCGCATCCGGCTGGAGTGGAAGGAGAACCGGGCGGTGGAGTGCCGGGCCAGCAGGGCCGGGATCTCGGTCTCCACGGTGACGTTCGAGCTCGGGACGACGAGCCCGATCCGGCGGACGGCGGTGGTCATGCGGTCTCCTCCGTTGCCACGATCGCGACGATCTCGGCATGCAGGCGCTTCTTGTCGGTCTTGCCCACGCCGGTGCGCGGGATCTCGGGCCGGTGCTCGATCCGCTCCGGCCACTTGAAGGTGGCCACGCCGAGCCCCGCGAAGTGCGCACGCACCTGGTCGAGGGTCAGCTCCTCGCCGTCCACGACGACGTAGGCGCAGGTCCGCTCACCGAGCCTGCGGTCGGGCATCGCGACCACGGCGGCCGCGCGGATCCGCGGGTGACGCAGCAGGAGCAGCTCGATCTCCTCGGCATTGATCTTCTCGCCGCCGCGGTTGATGACGTCCTTGATGCGCCCCTCGATCGAGACGAACCGATCGCCGTCGATCGTGCGCAGCGCCGCGAGATCACCGGTGCGGTAGAAGCCGTCGGAGGTGAAGGCGCGCCCGTTGTGCTCCGGCGCGGCCAGGTAGCCGGGCAGTGTGTAGGGGCCGCGACAGCACAGCTCGCCGGTCCCGCCGTCGGCCACCGGGTCCTCGGTGCCGGGTTCGAGGATCCGGATCTCGTCGTGCGGGGACAGCGGCGTACCGACCGTCTCCGCCCTGGCCGCGCGCGGCGCGCCGGGCCGGGTGGTGAGGAACAGCCCCTCCCCCATCCCGAACAGCTGGCCCGACCACAGCCCGAGCTCCTCCAGCCGGTCGAACAGCGCGGGCGGCACCTTGGATCCGGACAGCACGACCTGCTCCAGTGCGACCGCGGCGCCGGCGAACCCGGGATGGTCGACCGCACCGAAGTGGCCGTGCCCGAACAGCACGTGGGTGACCCGCTCGTCCGCCATCAGCGGGAGCGACACATCGAGATCGGGCGGCCCGAGCACCAGCGCGGCGCCGACGCTGTGCGGACCGTGCACGGCGCAGACCACACCGGCGTTGTGGATCACCGGGATGAGGTGCGCGACCCGGGTGTCCGGGGTCCAGCCCCAGGACTCCGCGTAGGCCGCGGCATTGTACCAGTACTCGGCGTGCCGGCGCGGGATCACCTTGGGCACCCCGGTGGTGCCGCCGGAGAGCTGCAGGACGGCGACGTCGTCGGGATCGATCCGGTCCTGGATCCCGGCGACCAGCTCCCGGGCCGCCGACGGATCGGTCACCGCGAGCGCGTCCAGCCCGGTCCCGCGCGGATCGTCACCGATGACCAGCAGGTATCGCAGGGTGGGGTGGTCGAGGGCCTGCTCGACGGCGAACCCGGCCAGGTCGAATTTTCCGCCGGCCTCGACCAGGTGCGCGACCGCACCGACCCGCCTGCTGATCTCGCCGATCTCGTGCGCCCGGTGCGCGGCCAGTGTCGCCACCGGCACCAGGCCCGCCTTGAGCACCGCGTACCAGGCGACGACGGCGGCCGCGGTGTTGTGCACCTGGAACAGCACCGGATCGCCGGGCTCCAGCCCGGTCCGCAGAAGCCCGGCCGCGATCAGGTCGCTGCGCCGGTCCAGCTCGCGATAGCTGAGGCGCGCGCCGGGCGCCACCACCGCGTCCCGGTCCGGGTGCGCGAGCGCGACCCGGTGCAGCTCCTGCGGGATCGTCGCGGTGCCCCACAACCCGGCAGCCCGGTAGGCACCGGCGCGCTCCGGGTCGAAGCCGACCAGTGCCCCGCCCCAGCGGGCGGTGCCGCCGCCCCGGTGCACGCTCATGCCGGCTCCTCGATCGGGTTCACCAGGTCGGTCCGGCCGGACACCAGCGCGGCGGCGAGATCGTCGCGCAGTCCGGCGGGCGCGTCCACCACGACCAGCCCGCCGACCTCGGTACGGATCCGCTCGGCCAGGTCGAGCCGGGTGAGCACGGACGGCCGGTCGCCGTCACCGGTGAGCCGGAAGCCGACCGCGCCGCGGGCACGTGCCGCGCGGGCGTCGTCGAGCAGCGCGTCGCCCGGTGCGTCCCACGGGTCGGTGAGGGCGACCTCGACCGGATGCAGGGCGGTTCCCGGCGGCGCGGCGCGGGACCCGAGATCGAGGTCGTCGTGGCGCAGCGGCTGGTCCAGCACCCGGTCGGTGACCGGCCGGCCGTCGTCGGGCACCGGGGGGCTGCCGGACTCCGCCGCGTAACCCGCGACTGCGCGGCCGACGACGTCCGGGGCGGTCTCGGCGAACCGGTCCAGCGGCACGTTCCCGGCCCGGGTCATGTACGCCACCATCAGCCGGTCCACCGGGAGATGGGTACGCGCGGGGAACGACTCCCACCACAGCCTGCTGCGCCGGGCGAGCTCCTGCAGCCGTTCCACCGCTGGCCGGCGGACCGACTCGTACCGGGCGAACGCGGCGGTCGGGTCGTCCGCCCCGGCCAGCGCCTCGACCAGGCCGATCGCGTCCTCCATCGCCAGCTTGGTGCCCGAGCCGATGGAGAAGTGCGCGGTGTGCGCGGCGTCGCCGAGCAGCGCGACCCGGCCCGCGGTCCACCGTGCACAGTGCACGGTCCGGAAGCGCAGCCAGCGGGTGCGGTTGCCGATCAGCCGATGCCCGCGCAGCTGCCCGGCGAAGGCCTGCTCCAGGTAGCGCAGCGAGGTCTCGTCGGAACCGTCCGGCGGGGTGGCCGCGGTGGACACGTCGAACCCGGCCCGCCGCCAGGTCGCCTCGTCGGTCTCGACCAGGAACGTGCTCCGCCCGCCCGAGTACGGGTAGGCGTGCGTGACGAAGGTGCCGTGCTCGGTGGTCTGCGGGGCGAAGACGGCGTCGGGCATCGCGAACTCGGCGCCGCCCCACAGGTAGAGGCCGCGGCCCAGCCCGACGTCCTCGCCGAACGGGCCCTCGCGCCGGGTCACGCTGTTCACCCCGTCGGCGGCGACGACCAGATCGGCGTCGAGGTCGTCGACGCCGCGGCGGGCCCCGAACTCCAGCTCGACGCCGGCCTTCTCCGCGTGCCGCTGCAGGATCGCGAGCAGCTCGGTGCGGGCGATCCCGACCAGCCGGTCGTTGTGCACCCGCGCGATCGCCCCGCCGACCTGCATCGTCATGTCGTGCCGGTGCCCGGCGGAGACGATGTCGCGCAGGCTGTCCGGGTCAGCCGCGGCGAGCTTGCGCTGGGTACCCGCGGCGAGTCCGACGCCGAACCCGAAGGTCGCGTCGGCCGGGCCCTGCTCGTGCACGACCACCTCGCACGACGGATGTGCCAGCTTCACCAGTCGTGCGGTGTAGAGGCCGCCCGGCCCTCCGCCCAGCACCGCGACTCGGCGTAACTGCATCACGACCTCCCGACGTTCTGACATGTACGTCGAGTATTCGACGATACGGCAAGGCTCTCGTCAAGCCTTGCGCTCATCTCGATCGTTGAATAACCTACGCCTCCGTCAGCACCGCGACGCCCTGTGGCCCCGGCCCGGCGTCCGCGGCCCCCACCACGCGAAGGAGCGTGAGTCATGGCCTACGTCATCGGCGTGGACGTGGGCGGCACGTTCACCGATGCCGTCCTCGACGACGACCGCGGGGACGGCACGGCGACCGTGCTCGCCGCGAAGTCCCCGTCCACCCCGCCCGACTACTCCCGCGGTGTGCTGGACGTGCTGACGCTGCTCGCCGAGCAGCTGGGCCGGACGCTGCCGGAGATGCTGGCCGACACCCACCACATCGCACACGGCACGACGTCCTCGCTGAACGCGCTGGTGATGCGGGACGTGCCACCGGTCGGCTTCCTGACCACCCGCGGGCACCGGGACTCGATCTACATCATGAACGTCGAGGGCCGGTACCTCGGCCGGTCCCCGCACGAGCTGCAGAACGTACTCGGCCAGGCCAAGGACCACCACCTGATCCCGAAGCGGCACGCGCTGGAGGTGACCGAGCGGATCGACCGGGACGGCAACGTCGTCGTCGCGCTCGACGAGGACGGCGCCCGGGCCGCGATCCGGGCCCTGCTCGACGACGGGGTCCGCGCGATCGCGATCTCGCTGCTGTGGTCGTTCCGCAACCCGGTGCACGAGCAGCGGCTGCGCGAGCTGGTCGCCGAACAGGACCCGGACCTCTTCGTCGCGCTGTCGTCGGAGGTCAGCCCGCGGATCCGGGAGTTCGCCCGCAACGCCACCACGATCATGAGCACCCAGATCGGTCCCGGCCTGCGCGACTACCTGCACACCCTGGAGACCGCCCTGCGCGAGAACGACCTCGCGGGCCCGCTGCTGGTGATGCAGTCCAACGGTGGCGCGATCGCCGCCGCGCAGGCCCCCGCCTCGGCGATCAGCACGGTCGGGTCGGTGCTCACCGGCGGCGTCGTCGGGTCGGTCGCGCTGGGCCGCAGGCTCGGCCACCGCAACATCATCGCCACCGACGTCGGGGGCACCACGTTCCTGGCCGGGCTGGTCGTCGACGGCGAGCCGGTCCGCGACACCACCACGATCATCAATCACCACCCCGTCAACGTCCCCACGCTGCGGGTGGAGGCGATCGGCTCCGGCGGCGGCGCCATCGCCTGGCTCGACGCCGGACAGAACCTGCGGATCGGGCCGGCCAGCGCACAGGCCGTCCCCGGACCGGCCTGCTACGGCAACGGCGGCACCGAACCGACCAACACCGACGCCAACCTGGTGCTCGGCATCCTGCCCGAGCGGGGCCTGCTCGGCGGCCGCAAGCCGCTCTCGCTGGAACTCGCCCGGGCCGCGATCGAGACCCGGATCGCCAAACCCCTCGGGCTCACCGTCGAACAGGCCGCCGCGGCCATCTACACCGTGCAGAACGCGCAGACCGGTGACCTGCTGCGCAAGACCGTCGTCGAGGCCGGGCACGATCCCCGTGACTTCGTGGTCTATGCCTTCGGCGGTGCCGGACCCGCGCACTGCGCCGGTTACGCCGCCGAGGTCGGGGCCGCGGAGGTCGTCGTCCCGCTCGGGCCGGTGGCGTCGGCGTTCTCCGCGTTCGGACTGGCCTCCTCGGACATCGTGCTCGCCGCGGAGCTCTCCGATCCGCTGTCGGTTCCGTTCGATCCGCAGCGGGCCGAGCGGAACTTCGCCGAGCTGGAGGCGAAGGTGCGCGACGGCCTGGCCCGCCAGGGCCTGAGCTTCGACCGGGTGGAGCTGCACCGCGAGATCGACATGCGGTACACGATGCAGCTGGCCGAGGTCACCGCCCCGGTCGCGGACGGGCAGCTGGACACCGCCGCGGTCGAGGCCGCCGCCGCCGCATTCGAGCAGCGCTATGCCGAGCGGTTCGGCGCCGACGCCGGATTCCGCGAGGCCGGCATCCAGGCCATCACGTTCCGGGTCCGTGGCGTCGGGGTGTTGGAGTTCAGCCCGGACCTGCCCGAGCTCGAACCGGCCGCGTCGACCGATCCGGCCGAGGCCAGGACCGGGAGCAGGCCGGTGCAGCTGGACGCCCGGATCGGCTACGTCGAGACCGACGTCTACGACTACCGCGCGCTGCGGGCCGGGCACGTGTTGCCCGGTCCGGCGATCGTCGAGGTCCCGACGACCACCGTGGTCGTGCCCGGGGGGACCACCGGCACCGTCGACCGTCTCGGCGGTCTCACCATCCGCACCACCGCCCCGGCAGGGAGCTCCTCATGACCATGCCCGTCCCCGGCTCCGAGGCGTTCTCGAGCCGCCCCGTCGATCCCGAGGAGCTGGCCCGCTCGCTGCCCTCGGCGCTGCCGACGCACACCGTGACCGACGAGCAGGTCGAGGCGCTCGATCCGCTCACCTACGAGGTGATCCGGCACCGGCTCTGGTCGGTCACCGACGAGATGGGCGAGGCGCTCAAGCGCATGTCCGGCTCGCCCATCGTCACCGACGCCAACGACTTCGACTTCGCCATCTCCGACGAGCTGGGCCAGGAGGTCCAGGTCGGCCTCTACAACACGATGCTGGTCGGCGCGGTCGACCTGGCCATCTACTGGACACTGCGCAACCGGGCCGACAATCCCGGTATCGAGTCCGGCGACATGTTCCTGTGCAACGACCCGTGGGTCGGCGGCGGCCTGCACCAGAACGACGTGATCGTCTTCCAGCCGGTCTTCCACGACGGGAAGCTCTTCGCCTGGACCAGTGCGATCGCCCACCAGCCGGACCTGGGCGGCGTCGGGCTCGGCTCCTTCTCCCCCGCCGCGCAGGACGTGTTCTCCGAGTCGCTGCCCACCCCACCGGTCAAGATCGTCCGAGACGGGCGGCTGCAGCGCGACGTCGCCGACGTGTGGGTCCGCCGATCCCGGGTACCGATGCTGGTCGGCCTGGACCTGCGGGCCAAGATCGGCGCCAACAACGTCGGCGCCGAACGCCTGCACGCACTCATCGCGCAGTACGGCGCGGACACCGTCAAGGCCGTGATGAAGCGGATGATGTCCGACGCCGAGTCCCGGCTGCGCGGCAAGCTCGCCGGACTGCCCGACGGCAGCTGGTCGGCGACCGGCTACCAGGACCAGTCACACGAGGGCGACCGGAACCTGCACAAGATCACCCTCACCACCACCAAGACCGGTGACCACCTCAGCTTCGACTTCACCGGCACCGACCCGCAGGCCGGCGTCATCAACTGCACCTACGCCGGCATGCGCGGCGGCGTGATGCTCGCGCTGCTGCCGATCCTGGCCGGAGACATCCCGTGGTCGGCGGGCGGACTGATGCGCTGCTTCGACCTGGTCACCGAGGAAGGAACGATCAACAACGCGACCTTCCCCGCCGCGGTCGGGCGGGGCCCGATCGGGCCGGCCTGGCTGACCGGCAGCCTGGTCGCCGAGTGCCTGTCCCAGATGCTCGACCGGGACCTGGAGCTCGGCAAGAACGTGCAGGCCACCTGCTGCGGCACCTGGGACACCGCCGTCATCGCCGGGCTCGACGAGCGCGGCGAGCAGCCCGCCCCGTTCCTGTCGATCATCATGGAACCGATGGCCGGCGGCTACGGCGCCCGCCCGCACGCCGACGGGATGGACACCGGCGGCCTGTTCTGCATCCCGATGGGGCGGATCCCGGACGTCGAGATGACCGAGTTCCTCTATCCCGTGCTGACCCTGTGGCGGCGCGAGGAACCCGACACCGGCGGGCCCGGCCGGCAGCGCGGCGGGGTCGGCGCCTCGGTGGCGCTGACCCCGCACGGCACCAGTGTCCCGATGGGCCTGGTGCTGGCGTCGGCGGGCAAGGCGGTGGCGCAGAACGTCGGCCTCGCCGGCGGGTACCCCGGCAACAGCGGTCTCGACGTCGTCGCCCGCGGCGCCACGGTCGCCGAGCTGTTCGCGGCCGGCCGGATGCCCACCGAGCTCTCGGAGGTGTCCGACACCCTGGAGCCCGGCCAGAACTACGCGTCGAGCTACCTGGCGCCCGGCGAGGTCTTCGCGATGACCTGGCAGGGCGGTGGCGGCTACGGCGATCCGCTCGCCCGCGATCCCGGGGCGGTCACCCGTGACCTGCGCGAGCTGCGGGTCACCGCGGACGGCGCCCGCGAGGTGTACGGCGTGGTGGTCGACGCGGCCGGACGCGTCGATCCCGCCGCCACCGACACCGAGCGGGAACGACAGCGCGCGCAGCGCCGGTCCCGCTCCCGGGTGGAGGGGACGCCCGCCGGGACGGTCGATCTGGCCGGGGCCCGCCGGCTCGACGACAACCTCGTCGAGACCACCGGCGGGACGATCGCCTGCCGGCACTGCGCCGAGGGGCTCGGCACCGGCGACGGGCCGCTCGCGGTCGGGGTGCACGAGGGTCCCGGGCGCGACGCCGGTCCGCAGATGCTCGCCGACCCGGCCGACTACGTCGACGCACCGATCGTGTTCCGGCAGTACAGCTGCCCGTCGTGCTGGACGGCGCTGTACTCGGCGGTCGTGCCGGCCGACCATCCGGACACCCGGGCCACCCTGGGCCGGGCCACCGCCTGAGCCCGGGCCCGGTCCGGGGCCGCGCGGCCCTGCTCTGCTCCGATCGGCCGTCCGGGTTTGGACCGCTGATCAGCGGTCATCCACCGCTGGTGACCGCTGCCCCCGAACCCGCCCCGTCCTGCGTCGCCGACCGTGCCCCGCGCAGCGGCGGGATCCTCGATCCCGTGCCCGCCCCGGACGGTGCGCCGCAACCGCTCCCGGCGGCAGTGGGGACGGTGTTCGCCACCGCCGTCGACGCGGGCACGCTGGACCTGCCGCTGCCCGGATCCGGAGCGACGGCCGACCGGTGGGCCCGGCTGGCCCGGCTCGGTCGCCGGGATCTGTCGGTCGGACGGCTCGCGGAGGGCCACGCCGATGCGGTCGCGATCCTCGCCGGACACGACCGGATCGCCCGCCCCGGCGCCCGGTACGGGGTGTGGGCGTCCCGGGCCGGTGGCGGCGCCCGGATCGGGTCCGGCGCCGGCGGCCTGCGGTTGGCCGGCACCGTCCGATTCTGCTCGGGCACCCACCTGCTGGACCGGGCACTCGTGGTCGCCGGCACGGGCGCCACCGGCACCCGGATGGTGGAGCTCGACCTGCACGACCCGCGGATCGAACGCCGGGGCGGTGCGTGGCGGGCGGCCGGGATGGCGGCCGCCGACACCCAGGACGTCGTGCTGCACGACGTGCCGGTGCCGCCGGAGGCCGTCGTCGGCGGCCCGGACGCCTACACCCGCCGTCCCGGCTTCGCGCACGGCGGGGCCGGTGTCGCGGCGGTCTGGCTGGGTGGTGCCGCGGGGATCGTCGACGAGGTCGCGGGCGGCCTGTGCCCCCGGTCGCGCCACGGGGAGCGCGACCCGCACCGGCTCGCCGGGTTCGGCGGGATGCACGCCGCCGTCGCGGGTGCCGACGCGCTGCTGCGGGTCACCGCGGAGTGCATCGACGCCGCCCCGGACGACCCGCACGCGGTCGCGGTCGCGACCGTGCGGGCGGCCGTCGAACGGGCCTGCCGCACGGTGCTCGACGCCGCGCCGGAGTGCGCCGGGGTCGGCGCGCTCGCCGGATCCGACGGGTTCGCCGCGCGGCTCGCCGACCTGCAGGTCTACCTGCGCCAGCACCACGGCGACCGGGATCGCGCCGAGCTGGGCGGGCTCGTCCTCGACGGTGGTGCCTGATGCGGCCACGGCACGCCGCGCACGTCTGGGAGGACGCCGCCGACAGCCTCGCGCAGCGCGATCTGGCCCCGTCCGGGTTCCGGCGGCTGGTCGTGGTGTGCGCCCATCCCGACGACGAGACGCTCGGTGCCGCCGGGCTGCTCCGCGCGGTCGCGGCGGCCGGCGGCACCGTGCAGGTCGTGCTGGCCAGCGACGGCGAGGCGGCGCTGCCCGAGGTCGCCGGCACGGACCGAGCGGCGCTGGCCGGCACCCGGCTACGCGAACTGGCCGACGCGCTCGCCGCGCTGGAGGTCCCGGCGACCGTGCACCGGCTCGGGATGCCCGACTCCGCGCTACGCACCGACGAGCTGACCGCGGCCCTGACGCCGCTGCTGGCCGACGCCGACGCCTGGATCTCGCCGTGGCGCGAGGACCCGCATCCCGATCACGCCGCCGTCGGGCGGGCCTGCGCCGCGGCCGCGCCGGTGTCCGCGCACGGCTTCGGCTTCCCGATCTGGGCACGTACCCGGTTCGACCCCACCGATCCGGTCGTCCCCTGGGACCGGGCGTACCGGCTGCGGCTGTCCGCGGCGGACCGCGCGGCGAAGCACCGCGCGCTCGACGCGTACGTCTCGCAGCGCACCGTCCCACCCGGCGGGGACCGCCCGGTGCTGTCCGAGGCGACCCTCGCGCACTTCCTGGGCAGCCGGGAGATCTACTTCCGGGAGCCGCCCGCCGACGGTGCGCCACCCGAGCTGTTCGCCGCTCTCTACCGCGACGCCGCGGATCCCTGGGATGTCCGGACCTCCTGGTACGAGCGCCGCAAGCGGGCCGTGCTGCTCGCCGCGCTGCCCCGGGAACGCTACGAGCTGGCCGCCGAGCCCGGCTGCGGGCTGGGCGAGCTGACCCGCGAGCTGGCCGGGCGCTGCGACCGGCTGGTGGCCACCGACGTCGTCGACGAGGCGGTCGCGGTCACCGCGCAGCGGGTCGCCGACCTGCCGGCGGCCCGGGTGTTCCGCTCCGATGTGGATGATCCGCGGGCACTGCCGGACGGTGTCGGTCTCGTCGTGCTCTCCGAGCTGCTCTACTACCTGCCCGCGGAGCGGATCGGCGCCGTGCTCGACCGGGCCGCGGCGGCGCTGCGCCCCGGCGGCGACCTGGTGGTGGCGCACTGGCGGCAGTGGCCGGCCGAGGCCCCGGCCGACGGCGCCGCCGTGCACCGCGGGATCGTCGGCGACGACCGGTTCACCCCGCTCGTCGAGCATCTCGACGAGGACTTCCTGCTGCACGTGGTGCGCCGCCGGTGAGGCCGATCGAGGCCGTCGGGGTGCTGGTGCCCGCGCACGACGAGTCGGCGGCGGTCGGCGCCTGCGTCCGGTCCGTGCTCACCGCCCTGGACGCAGTCCCCGGGCTGCGGGTGCGGGCGCTGTGCGTGCTGGCCGACCGGTGCTCGGACGACACCGCGGCCCGCGCCCGGGACGCGATCGCCCGGCATCCGGCCGCGGCACGGGTGCGGCACGCCGTCCTGGAGACCGGCCGGGACGACCCGCCGGCCCCGGTGGGCGCGGTCCGCACCCGTGCCGCGGCCGCACTGCTCGGGCAGCTCGACCGGCCCGGCGCCGAGCACGGCCGGACCTGGCTGCTCAGCACCGACGCCGACTGCACGGTCGGGCCGGGCTGGGTGCGCGGTCACCTGGTCCGCGCCGACGACGGCGCCGACGCCGTGATCGGCGGGGTGGTGCTCGATCTCCCCGGCTTCCCGGTCCCGCCCGGTGAGCCACCACCGCCGGACCGCCCGGTGTACGCCGCGAACCTGGGGGTGCGGGCGAGCTCGTTCACCGGGGTGGGCGGCTTCCCGGCGATCGACAGCGGCGAGGACCACGGGATCGTCGCCCGGCTGCGGGCGGCCGGGTACCGGGTGCTGCCCGGCCCGGTGGGCGACGTCCGCACCAGCGCGAGAACCAGTGGGCGGGCCCGCGGCGGGCTGGCCGACCTGCTGGCGCGGCACGCGGGTGTCGAGCACCCGGGCGCGGACCGGCCGGTGGCATGAACGCCCCCGGCGCCACAGCCGAGCCGCTGCTCGTCGGCGGGGGCAGGGAGTGGACCGGCGCGGGCCGGGTACCCCGTTCGGATGACCACGCCCGACACCGCGGTGATCGACGTCGACGGCACTCTCGTCGACACCAACTACCACCACACGATCGCCTGGTCCCGCGCATTGCGGCGGTTCGACCGGGCGGTGCCGCTCTGGCGGCTGCACCGCGCGGTCGGCATGGGCGGCGACCAGCTCGTCCCGGCCGTCGCCGGGGACCGCTTCGAGGCCGAGCACGGCGACGACGCCCGTGCGGCGTGGAAGGAGGAGTTCGAGCCGCTGCTGCCCGAGGTGCGGCCGCTGGCGGGCGCCCGCGAGCTGCTCACCGACCTCTCCGAAGGGTTCGGTCTGACGGTGGTGCTGGCCAGCTCGGGCGCCCCCGAACACGTCGAGGCCTACCTGGAGCTGTTCGACGGCCGATCGCTCGCCCGGGAGTGTCTGACCGGTGACGACGTGACCCGCACCAAGCCCGATCGGGAGCTCTTCCGGGTGGCGGTCCGCCGGGTCGCGGGATCGGCCGCCTTCGTCGTCGGGGACTCGGTGTGGGACGTGCGCGCCGCGGTCGCGGCCGGATACCCGGCGTATGCGGTGCGCACCGGAGGTTTCGGCGACGACGAGCTGCGCGAGGCAGGGGCCCGCGAGATCCACTCCTCGCTCGACGAGCTGCGGCAGGTGATCCCGCGGGTGCTGCGCGGGTGACGCCGGCGCCGGGCTGACTGCCTGGCCGCCTGTCGGGCCGATGACGTGACGCAACGTCTCTCTTGACAGTCCCCCACCTCACGCGGTCCCATTTTGGTGCGTAGTGCACGTCGAGTTGCGCGCTTCGCAACAATAATCGGTACGGGCTGCGCGGCCCGGCGCCGGCATCCACCTCCTGCACGAGGAGCACCGCCCATGACGACCGGTGAGCTGCCGACCCCCGTCGAGCAGGAGCGTGGTCTCCCGCCGAGCCTGCGGGAGACCCTGGCCGGCCATTACTACACCGATCCGCAGATCTTCCGCGCCGAGCAGGACCGGATCTTCCACACCGGCTGGTTCTGCGCCGTACTCGCCACCGACCTCGAACGACCCGGCCAGTACGAAACCGTCCAGATCGGACGGGAAAGCGTCATCATCACCCGCCGCCGCGACGGCCGGATCGCCGCCCACCTCAACATCTGCCGACACCGCGGCGCCCGACTCTGCACCCAGGACAAGGGCGAGGTCCGACGCTCCTTCCAATGCCCCTACCACGCCTGGACCTACGACCTCGACGGCTCACTCATCGCCGCCCCCAACCTCAACGCGATGCCCGACATCGACAAAACCGACTACAGCCTGCACCGGGTACACACCCGCGAATGGCTCGGCTACATCTGGCTCTGCCTCGCCGAAACCCCACCCTCGTTCGACGACACCGTCATCGCCGACGTCACCACCCGACTCGGATCACCCGACGCCATCGTCGGCTACGACATCGCCAACCTCCGCCTCGGCCGCCGCATCACCTACGACGTCGCCGCGAACTGGAAACAGATCGTCGAGAACTTCATGGAGTGCTACCACTGCGCCACGATCCACCCCGAACTCACCGAAGTACTCCCCGAGTTCGCCGACGGCCTCGCCGCCCAGTACTTCGTCGGCCACGGCGCCGCCTTCGGCAACGACGTCGAAGGATTCACCATCGACGGCTCAGCAGGCCTGCCCCGCATCCCCGGCGTCACCCACGACCAGGACCGCCGCTACTACGCCATCACCGTCCGACCCCAGGTCTTCATCAACCTCGTCCCCGACCACGTCGTGTTCCACCGGATGTTCCCCCTCGCACCCGACCGCACCCTCGTCCACTGCGACTGGCTCTACCTACCCGAGGTCATCGACTCCGGCACCGACATCGACCACTCCGTCGAACTGTTCCACCGCGTCAACCAACAGGACTTCGACGCCTGCGAACGCTGCCAACTCGGCATGGACTCCTGGTCGTATCAGAAGGGCGGCGTCCTGGTCCCCAGCGAGCACCACATCGGCGAGTTCCACGACTGGGTCCGCGGCCACATCGGCTGACGACCGGGCTGTTCGGCGAACGCCGACATCGGTGCCGCCGGGGCACCGCTGCCGCCCCGGGTGAGTCGGATGCGCCGGCCGGACCGGGCCCGCAGGGCCGGCGGCCCGACCGGACCCGCAGGGCCGGTGGCCGGTGGCCGGGCCGCGCCCGCGGGGCAGCAGGCCTGACCGGGTGGCGCGGACCGGTGGTCCGCTACAGCTGGATTCGCTCACCACGTGAGCGAATCCGGACCGAAGGGACCCGGGCGCCCGGACCCCGACGTCCGGCCCCGGCCAGCCCAGCTCCGGGGATCGTCACCCCGGATCCGTTCGATCAGCCGAGGAGATCGGGCTCGTCGTGCAGGATCTGCCGCAGGTACGGCTGGTAGTGCTGCTCGGCCAGCTCCGGTGTCAGCGTCCACTTCGGGAGCAGTGCCGCCTCGATCGGCTCGCCGTGCCCGGCGGCGGCGAGCTGCAGCGCCGACGCGGCGGCCCGCTCGGCGGCGATGAAGTAGAAGGCCGCCTCGGCGAGCGAGCGGCCGACGGTGATGAACCCGTGTCCGCGCTGGATCAGCAGCCGAGCGGTCGGGCCGAGTGAGTCGGCGGTGGTGGCGCGCCCCTGCCCGGTCCGGCCGAAGTCCTCGTGCACGGCCTGCAGGCCGTGCAGCAGTGCGGCGTCGGTGGTCAGCGGTTCGAGCACCCTGGGCGAGGACGACCAGGTGAACCCGGCGGGTGAGTGCACGTGCACCACGGCCACCGCGTCGGCGCGGGCGGAGTGCAGCACGTGCTGGCTCGCGAACCCGGAGACGACGGCCCCCGGCGGACCGGCGACGATCTCTCCGGAGCCCTCGACCAGGAGCAGGTCCGAGACCCGCACCCGGCCGAACGGCACCTGCCACGGGTTGGCCCAGAACAGGTCGTCGGAGCCGGGATCGCGGACGGTGAGATGACCGTTGAACCCGAACTCGTAGCCGAGCCGGGCGAACAGCCGCAGTGTCGCGGCCAGTACGACCTTGCGATCCCTGCGGTCGGCCTCGACCGGGTCGGGCACCGGCCCGGACGCCGGCGTGGATACCGGCGTAGGCACCGGTGTGGTTGCGGACGTGGTGGGATCGACGACGACGGTCACGGTTTCCTCCGATGTGGACGTTCGGGTGGTCGTGCGCGGACGCACGGGTTCAGGCACCGGCGCGGCGCACAGGTTCAGGCACCGGCGCGGGAGTACGGGGTCAGACGGCGGCGGGGGCGTCGAGCCCGGGCAGCAGTTCCAGCAGGTCGGCGGTGGGCAGCGATCCCGCGGGCGTCCGCTCCCGTACCGCCCGCTGCAGGCGGGCTGCCACGGCGGTGTTCCGTGGCGCCGGGACACCGTGCAGCCGGGCGAGCAGGATGATCTCCCCGTTCAGGAAGTCGGTCTCCGGGGACACCCCGCGGGCCAGGCTCTGCCAGGTCGACCGGCCGCCTGCCGGGCGGTCCGGGATCGGGGCGGGCGCGAACGCTTTCAGGTCCAGCGTGGTCTCGGCCCGCAGGTCGGCCGGATCGATGCCGGCGGCCCGGTAGACCTCGCGGGCCTCGGCCTGCAGCGCGGCGGCCGCGGCGTCGCGGAGCGGGCCGGCTTCGTAGAGTGCGTCGAGCGCGTTGCCGAGGATCGGCAGCAGTTTGCCCGCCTTCCAGCGGCCGATGTCGTCGACCGGCTCGACGAGATGGCGGGCGGAGCGCAGCTCCTCGGCGACCGCGGCCAGTCGTGGGTCCCGGCCGGCGGGGAACCGGCCGATCCACAGCACCCCGACGGCCGGTGCGGCGGGCACCGCGATCTCGCCCGGCGTCACGAACTCCGACGGCGACCAGGAGACGGCGGCCCACACCGTCGCGAACCGGCGCAGCGCCACCCGCTCGGTGTCCAGGCCGTTCTGCAGGGTGATCACCGGCAGCACCTCGGCGGCGGCCCGGTCCCCGACCGGCTGCCACGCCCACCCGGCGAGCGCCGACTCTGCGTCCTGGGTCTTGGTGGCGAGCACCAGCACGTCGCCGGGGCCCAGCTCGATCTCGCCGGGCCCGCCGATCGTCGGCACCGGCACCTGCCGTTCCCCGTCCGGGCGGACGTAGCGCAGACCGTCACGGCGCAGGATCGCACCGTGCTCGCCACGGGCGACCAGCACGACCGGGCGGCCGGCGAGGTGCAGCTCGGCGGCCAGGGTCGCCCCCACCGCACCCGCACCGATCACGACGTAGCGGCTCATCGGACACCTCTCCGGTGCGGCGCGGGTGCGGGCGGAGGTGGCGCTGCGGCATGCATGGGGTGCGGTCCTTCCGGGACGGCGGGCAGCTCCCGGGCAGGCGCGGATGATCCGGCGGAGCGCGGGACTGTCGGGAGGGTGCGGGCAGGGCGGGCGAGGCGGGGCGGGCAGAGGTCACCGGCGAGGCGGGCGGGCAGAGGTCACCGACGAGGCGGGCGGACAGAGGTCACCGACCGGGCGGGCCGAGGTCACCGGCGACGCGGGCGGGCAACGACGGTGCGGCCGGCTCGACGGTGACTCCGGCACCCCCGACTCCCTGGCTCACGGCTGAGACGGACGGGCCGAGGAACCGGCTGAGGCAGGTAGGCCGAGGAGACGGCTCACGGAGGGTCGGTCAGCGGGCCGGACAGGCCGCCGAGCACACCGTGCCGTGGTCGACGACCCGGCGGCGGACGAGCCGCAGTCCCGCGACGGCGACGGGACGGCTCCCGGCCGGTCGGACGGAGGGGGTGCGCGGCATGACACCGACCCAAGCCGATCGGGGCCGCCGGTGTCCAACGACGAATCGCCATCGGGATCGATCACCGATGCGGATCGATGCTGATGCCGATCCGTCGTTGGACACGGAACGCGCAGCTCAGCACACTGGTCCCGTGCCGACGTCACCCGGATCAGCGACGCCCCAGTGCGGGGCGTCCGCCGGCGGGCGCGGCGTCCTCACCCGTCGCCGGGTGATCGACCACGGCACGGTGAACTCGGCGAGCTGTCTCGGCCGCTGAGTCCCCCGACTCCCGCCGATCCCGAGCCCGGCACTCCGGGTCCGGTGACGCCGCACCCGCGTCGCCGCCGGATCCGCACATCCGCGTGACATCCCCGCCGCTCCGCCCTGCGCGGACCGCGCCTCCTGCCCGTACTCCTGCCCGTGGCCCGCCGCGGCGCCGGGAGTGCGCGAGCGGCGGTGGTTGCCACGCGCCCACCCCGAGGAACCGCCATGACCGCCGTCCTGTCCCCCACCGGACCACCGGGCCCACCAGCCGGTGCCCCGCCCTCCCCGGCACGTCCGGCACGTCCGCGCTGGCCGTTGTCCGCGCGCTACGTGCTCAGCAGGCTCCTCAACGCGGTGCTCGCGGTCTGGGCCGTGCTGACCATCGTGTTCTTCGCGATGCACATGACCGGCAACCCGGCGAGCCTGCTGCTGCCGATCGACGCGAGCGAGGAGGAGATCGCCCGGCTCACCGCGGCACTCGGGTTCGCCGATCCGCTCCCCGAGCAGTACCTGCGCTTCCTCGGCCAGGTGCTGACCGGGCAGTTCCCCGCCTCGATCCGGCACGGCGGCGATCCGGTCGCGCTCGTCCTGGAACGACTGCCCGCCACCCTGCTCCTCGGCACCTGGGGCATGATCATCGGCGCGTCGCTCGGGCTGGCCGCGGGTGCCGTCGCGACGTTCGGGCGCAACCGGCGGCTGCGGCGGGTGCCGATCAGCGTGCTGACCGCGCTGGAGGCGGTGCCCAGCTTCTTCCTCGGCATCGTGCTGATCGCGGTGTTCAGCATCGCGCTGTCGGTGCTGCCGCTGCGCGGCGCCGGGACGCCGGCCCATCTGGTGCTGCCTGCGGTCGTCATCGGGCTGGCACTCGCCGCGCCGGTGGCCCGGGTGTTCCGGACCTCGCTGCAGGAGAGCACCGGCGCCGAGCACGTCCGGCTGGCCGAGGCCAAGGGGATCGGACGGGCGCAGGTGGTGTTGCGCCACATCGTGGTCAACGCGCTCGCGCCGGTGCTCAACGTGCTCGGTGTGCAGGCGGGTGTGGTGCTCGGCGGTGCCGTCGTCACCGAGGCGGTGTTCGGCTGGCCGGGCGTCGGCCAGCTGGCGACCAGCGCGATCGACAGCCGGGACTTCCCGGTCGTCCTCGCCTGCGTCGCCCTGATCGCCTTCGGGTTCGTGCTGGTCAACCTGCTCGTCGACCTGGCGGCTGCGATCCTCGACCCCCGCGGAGGCCGTCGATGAGCACCCTCGCCGTGACCCCCCGGCGCCGTGCCGGGCGCACCGGATCGCTGCTCGCCGGCAGCTTCCTCGGGGCGATGCTGCTGGCCGTCGTGTTCGCCGGGGTGATCTTCCCCGAGGGCTACGACGCGCAGGACGTGACCCGCCGCTTCGCCGAGCCCACCTGGTTCGGCCCGCTGCCGCTGGGTACCGACGAGCTGGGCCGCGACCTGCTCGCGCGCGTCCTCTACGGCGGCCGGCCGGCACTCGGCATCAGCGCCGTCGCCGCCGTCCTGGCGACCGTCCTGGGCGCCGCCGCCGCACTGGGCGCCACCCTCGGCGGGCGCCCGTGGGACGGGATCATCGGCCGGATCGCCGACGTGCAGCTGGCCGTCCCGACGATCCTGATCGCACTGGTCGTGCTCTCCTTCTCCGGCTCGGGCACGATCCCGCTGATCGGGGTGCTGACCGTCGGCAGCTGGGTGCTGACCTTCCGGATCCTGCGCGCCCAGCTGGCCGCCGTGGTCGCGCTGCCCTACATCGAGGCGGCCCGGCTGGCCGGGGCGCAGGGGCCCACCCTGCTGCGCAGGCACGTGCTCCCGGCTGCCGCGCCGCTGGCCGTCGTCGCGCTGACACTCAACTTCTCCACCGCGCTGGTCCTGGAGTCGAGCCTGGGCTACCTCGGGCTCGGCATCGCGCCGCCGCGACCGGACTGGGGGCAGATCGTCGCCTCCGGGCAGGCCCAGCTCGCGGGGGCCTGGTGGATCTCCATCGTGCCCGGCGCATTCCTGGTCGCGACCGTCGTCAGCATCCAGATCGTCGGCGACCGGATCGCCGATCTACTCACCCTCCCCGGCTCCCAGGACGGCACCCGATGACCCTCTCCCGTCCCCTCACCGCCGCCTCCGAGGATCTCCCGGAGGCAGCCCCGCCGCTGGTCTCGGTGCGCGGGCTGCGGATCGCCACGACCGGCGGGGCCCCGCTGGTGCACGGTGTCGATCTCGATCTCGACGCGGGCACGACACTCGGCATCGTCGGCGAGTCCGGCTCCGGGAAGACTCTGACCGCGATGGCCGTGGCGGGTCTGCTGCCGCGCGGCGTCGTCGTCACCGGCGGGCGGATCGCCGTCGACGGCCGTGACGTCACCGTCCGCTCCCCCGCCGAGCGCCGCGGGCTGTTGCGCGACACGTTCGGCGTGGTCTTCCAGAATCCCGCGGTCTCGTTGAACCCGCGGCTGACGATCGGTCGGCAGCTGCGCGAGGCGCTGCCCGACGCCGACCGGCGCAACCGCGGACGGGCCTGGCGCCGCTCACTGGAGCTGCTCGAGCACGTCGGCGTCGGGCGCGCGGCACAGCGTCTGCGCGCCTATCCGCACGAGCTGTCCGGAGGTCTCAACCAGCGGGTCGTGATCGCCACCGCGATCGCCCGCAGTCCGCGCGTGCTGGTCGCCGACGAAGCCACCACCGCACTCGACGTCAGCGTCCAGCAGCAGGTGCTGGACCTGCTCGACCGGCTGCGCGACGAGCTGCGGCTGGGTGTGGTGCTGGTCAGCCACGACATCGGGGTGATCGCCGACCGAGCCGGCCGGGTCGTCGTCATGCAGGGCGGTGAGGTCGTCGAGCACGGTGGCACCGGCGACGTACTGGACCGGCCACGCGACGGCTACACCCGCCGGTTGCTCGCCGCGGTCCCGCGGCTCGACACGCCGTCGCCCGCCGGGCCACCCGCCGACGCACCGGTGCTGCTGTCCGGCCACGATCTGGTGCGCGACTTCCCGGTCGCGGGCGGGCGCGGCGCCCGGCTGCGCGCGGTCGACCACGTCGACATCACGCTGCGGGCCGGCCAGGCGCTGGGCGTGGTCGGCGAGTCCGGTTCGGGCAAGTCGACGCTGGCCCGCATCCTGGTCGGGATCGATCCGGGCCATCACGGCACGCTCACCGCGTTCGGTGAGCAGGTCACCGGCCGGGTCCCGGCGCGACGGCGGATGCTTCGCCGCGTCCAGTACGTCTTCCAGGACCCGTACGCCGCGCTCGACCCGCGCCAGACGGTCGCCGAGAGCATCGCCGAGCCGATCGAGCTGGCCGGCACCCGGGACCGGCGCGGCCGGGTTCCCGGACGGGTCGCCGAGCTGCTCGACGACGTGCAGCTGGCCCGCGATCTCGGCACCCGCCTTCCGCACGAGCTCTCCGGCGGGCAGCGGCAGCGGGTCGTCATCGCCAGGGCACTCGCTCTGGAACCGGACGTCCTGATCGCCGACGAGCCGGTCTCCGCGCTGGATCTCTCGGTGCAGGCCGGGATCCTGGACCTGCTCACCCGGCTGCGCGCCGAGCGTGACCTCACCTATCTCGTCATCTCGCACGATCTCGCGGTCGTGCGCGGCCTCTGCACCGACGTCCTGGTGCTGCACGACGGCGTCGGGATCGAGCAGGGCCCGACCGATGCCATCTTCACGGCGCCGACCGCCGACTACACCCGCCGGCTGCTCGACGCCGTCCCCGGCCGTTCCCGGCAGCGCTCCTCATCCGTGCCCCACCCCGCCACCCCCCGGAAGGACAACCCGTGAGCCCCCGCCCCGTCCCCCGATCCCGCGCGACACTCCGCACCGTCGCCGCCGCCGTGCTGGCGGCGACCTCGCTGGCCCTCACCGCGTGCGGGGCGGTCACCTCCGGTACGACGGCCGGCAGCGAGCAGGACTCGTCGCTGGTGATCGGCATCTCCCGCAAGCTCACCTCGATCGACCCCGCCGAGGGCGGATCGATCGACGGTGACGCCACCCTCGCCCGGGCGATCTACTCCGGCCTCACCTACTACGACCCCGAGCTCCAGCTGCGCGGTGAGCTGGCCGAGAGCTGGACCCAGGACGACGACACGCACTGGACCTTCGTCCTGCGCGAGGGCGTCACCTGGTCCGACGGCAGCCCGTTCACCGCCGAGCAGGTCGTCCGGAACTTCGAGCGGTTCCTCGACCCGGAGTCCACGCTCGGCAACGCAGCCGCGATCCGGGCGATCATCAGCGGGGTCACCGCCCCCGACGACGGCACCGTCGTCATCGAGACGAACGGCCCGTTCATCGACCTGCCGGACCGGCTCGCGCACTTCTTCCTGGTCAATCCCGACTTCCTGCAGGCCCACCCGGACGAGCTGGTCGCGCTGGGCACCGGGCCCTACGTGCTGGAATCGGTGGACCTGGAGAACGGCGCCGTGCTGACCCGCAACCCGAGCTACTTCGGAGAGGCTCCGGAGTGGGAGCGCGTCGAGTACCGCGTCCTGGAGACCGAGGCCGCCCGGGTGCAGGCCGCGCAGGCCGAGGAGATCGACGTCGCGATCCAGTACGAGCCCGCCAGCCTGGAGCTGTTCGCCGACAGCGACGTCTACGCCACCGGCAACCAGTGGTCCAGCTGGAACAACACGCTCCGGATCAACGAGAACGTCGCCCCGCTCGACGACGCCCGGGTCCGGCAGGCACTGAACTACGCGATCGACAAGCAGGCCCTGATCCGCGACGTCGTCGGTGCCGACGTCGAGCCGCTGGCCGGGCAGGTGCTCTCCGACCCCTACGACCGGGTCAATCCCGATCTGGAGGCCTACCCCTACGACCCGGAGCGGGCCCGGCAGCTGCTCGCGGAGGCGGGGCACGCCGACGGCATCACCATCGAGCTCGGCCTGTCCACCGGCAGCTACGTCGCGCAGGACCCGGTGTCGCAGGCGATCGCACGCCAGCTCGGCGAGGTCGGGATCACCGTCGAGATCACCAACCAGTCGTTCCCGAACTGGGTGGAGCGCACCCGCAGCGCCGACGACGCCCCGGCGCTCTACTACATCGGCTACACCTCCGGGTACCGGGCGCCCGCCGAGCGGCTCCGGATCTACACCTCGGGCAACGGCCAGAGCCACTACTCCCCGCCGGACGCGGTCTACGACGACCTGGTCACCCGGGTGACCGCGGCGACCACCCCCGAGCAGCAGCAGGACCTGGTGAACCAGGCGACCGCGCACTACCGGGAGCAGGCGCACGCGGTCTTCCTGTGGCCGCAGCCGCTCACCTACGTCGTCCGCAAGGACCTGGAGTGGACCCCGCGCCCCGAGCACTGGCTCGTGCCGCAGGAGTTCCGGTCCCGGTCCTGAACCGGCACCACCCGAGCGAGAGGCGGAGCCATCATGACCAGTACCGGAGACGATCGCGTCGCGCGTGGCGAGCAGCTGGTGCTCGCCACGCTGATCGGCGGCGTCGGGAACCATGCCGGCGCCTGGCGGCGCCCGAACAGCAGGGTCGAGGAGAAGTACGACCTGCGGCTGTTCACCGATCTCGTCGGCCGCGCCGAGGCCGCGAAGCTGCACGCGGTGTTCCTCGCCGACGGACTGCGGCTGGAGACCGACACCCTGCGCAGCCAGCCCTTCGCCGGGCTGGAACCGGTCACCCTGCTCAGTGCGCTGGCGGCGGTGACCAGCCGGATCGGGCTGATCGGGAGCATCTCGACGACGTTCTCCGAGCCCTACACCGTGGCCCGGCAGCTGGCCTCGCTCGATCACATCTCGAACGGCCGGGCCGGCTGGAACCTGGTGACCTCGGCATGGGGTGAGGAGAACTACGGGCGGTCGCTGCCCCCGCACGACGAGCGCTACGAACGGGGCGCCGAGTTCGCCGAGGTGCTGTTCGCGCTGTTCGACAGCTGGGCCGCCGATGCGATCACCGTCGACCGGGCCACCGGGGTCTACGCCGACCCGGCGAAGGTCCGGGCGATCGACCACGTCGGGAAGCACTTCGACGTGCGCGGGCCGCTCAACGTGGCCCGCCCGCCGCAGGGCCGCCCGGTGGTCGCGCAGGCCGGGTCGTCGGAGATCGGGCAGGACGTCGCGGCCCGGTTCGCCGACGTCGTGTTCACCACCGGCCGCACCACCGACGAGGACAGCAGGCGCTTCTACCGGTCGTTGAAGGACCGGGTCGCCGCCACCGGCCGCGACCCGGGATCGGTGAAGATCCTGCCCGGGGTCTCGCCGATCATCGGGCGGACCGAGACCGAGGCGAAGGCCGTCGAGCGGGAGCTCAACGGCTTCATCGATCTCGTCTCCGGGCGGGCGAAGCTGTCCCGCCAGCTGGCCGGCGTCGATCTCGACGATCTCGAGCTCGACGAGCCGGTCCCGCTGGAGCGGCTGCCGCAGGAGTCCCAGGTGCAGGGGCGGCGGTCCCGGTTCGGGGTCTACCGGGCCCTCGTCGAGGACGGCTGGACGCTGCGCAGGCTGATCCACTGGGAGGTCGCCTCCGCCGGGCACCACGTCCCGGTCGGGTCGTCCGAGCAGATCGCGGAGCTGCTGCTGCGCCGGTTCGAGGCGGGCGCGGCCGACGGGTTCGTGCTGCTGCCCTCGTACGTGCCGGAGGGGTTCACGCTGCTCACCGACGAGGTCGTGCCGATCCTGCAGGAACGCGGGGCGTTCCAGACCGAGTACGCGCACGAGACGCTGCGCGGGAACCTCGGGATCGGGCCGGTGGCCTGAGCGCACCGACGGGGATGCGCCGGGATCCGCTCATCTCGTGAGCGGATCCCGGCCCGCCCTCGCTCAGCGGAGCGCGGCGAACGCCCCGTCGGTGCGCTGCAGGATGTCGTCGATCACCTCGTCGGTGTGCGCCGCCGACAGGAACCAGTTGTGCCACGGGTGCAGGTACACGCCCCGCAGGGCGGCCGCCTCCGCCCAGGCCGTCGCCAGCCGGAAGTTCTCGTCACCGGTGAACGACAGCATCGGCATCTGCACCGGCCCGCTCTGGTGGATCCCGAACCCGTGCGTCAGCGCCTGCGCCGCCAAGCCGTCGCGCAGCCGCTGCCCGGCCCGCTCCATGACGGGGAGGGCCTCGCCGCGGCGCAGCTCGGTCAGGGTGGCGAGGCCGGCGGCCAGCGGCACGGCCCCGGTCCAGAACGATCCGGTCACGTAGATCGAGCCGACCGCGTCGCGCAGCGCGTCGGAGCCGGTGACGGCGCCGAGGGGCTGGCCGTTGGCCAGCGGCTTCGAGTAGGCCGCCAGATCGGGCCGCACCCCGAGCGGTTCCCAGCTGCCGCCCAGGTCCAGCCGGTGGGTGCAGCGGACGTCGTCGAGCACCAGTACCGCGCCGGTCCGGTCGGCGAGCGTCCGCAGTCCGCGGGCGAACGCCGGGTCCACCAGCTCCTGGTCCCGCTTGACGTCGTGCCGCATCGGGCAGACGACGATCGCCGCGAGATCGTCGCCGGCCTCGGCGGCCGCCGCCTCGGCCGAACCGAGGTCGTTGTACTCGTAGTGGATCAGATGGGCCTGGTCGGACTCGGTGATCCCCTCACCGCGCAGCGCGCACCACGGTACGGCGCCGTGATAGGCACCGCGAGCGACCAGTACCTTGCGACGGCCGGTCGCCGCACGCGCGGTGGTCACGCAGGTGGTGACCGCATCGCTCCCGTTCTTGCAGAACAGCGCCCAGTCCGCCGACGGGATCGTGTCGACCAGCAGCTCGGCGTACTCGACGGCGACCGGGCTGGTCCCGTCGAGGCAGTCGCCGTGCCGCAGCTGCTCGGTGATCGCCGCGGTCACCGTGGGATGGCCGTGCCCGAGGATCATCGGGCCCCAGCTGCACATCAGGTCGAGGTACTCCCGGCCGTCCGCGTCGACCACCGTGGCCCCGTTGCCGGAGACCATGAACTGCGGGTGCGCCGCGCTGAAGGCCGCGACGTTCATGTGCCCGTACATGCCTCCGGGGATGACCTGGCGGGCCCGGTCGCGCAGTGCGCGTTCACCGGCGCCGAGGGTCGGCTGGACGGCGGTCATGCGTTCCTCCGGGTTCGGGTGTCGAGCAGTTCACGGGCGACGGCGGCGATGCCGTCGCCGTCGAGCCGGTAGTGCGCGTAGAGGGCGGCCGGCGGGCCCACCGGGACGTGTTCGTCGGGCACACCGTGCCGGCGCAACGGCACGGCCAGGCCCGCGTCGGACAGCGACTCGGCCACCGCCGATCCGAGCCCGCCGGTCACGTTGGCCTCCTCCACGGTGAGCAGTGCCCCGGTCTCCCGGGCCGCGGCGGCCAGCGCGGCGTGGTCCAGCGGGGAGACCGTCCACATGTCCAGCACCCGCACGGAGTGGCCGTCGGCGGCGAGCTGATCGGCCGCGACGAGCGCCGGGTGCACCGTCGAGCCGGTCGCGACGACGGTCAGGTCGCTGCCCTCGCGCACCAGCTCGGCGCGGCCGAGCTGCAGGTCGGGCACCTCGGGGTACACCTCGGGATCCCGGCCGCGGCCCAGCCGCAGGTACATGGCGCCCTCGTGGTCGAGGGAGAGCCGCAGCAGCGCACGCAGATGGTTGGCGTCGGTGGCGCACACGACGGTGAGGTCGGCGATGCAGCGCATCATCGCGAGGTCCTCGAGGCTGTGGTGGCTGGTGCCGTAGAACCCCATCGACATGCCGGAGTGGTGGCCGACCACCCGCACCGGCAGGTTCGGGTAGGCGCAGTCGGTCCGGATCTGCTCGGCACACAGCAGCGCCGCGAACGAGCCGAAGGTCGCCGCGAACGGCACGAGCCCCGAGGCCGCCATCCCGGCGGCCACGGTCACCATGTTCTTCTCCGCGATCCCGACGTTGACGAACCGGTCGGGATGGCGCAGGGCGAAGTCGGTCGCCCGGTTGGAGCGGCCGAGATCGGCGGTGAGCACCACGATCCGCGGATCGTCGTCGGCGAGCACGCCGAGCTCCTCGCCGAAGACGAACGCCGGGATCGCCCGGGTGTCGGTTCCGTCGGTCGAGCGGGAGTCGGCGAATCCGACCGCCGCCGTGCCGTTGAAGATCTCCGACTGGTCCTGTGCGGTCACCGGTTCAGCTCCGTCATCACGTCGTCGAAGTCGGCACCGGCCAGGTTGCCGACGTGCCAGTCCGGGCTCAGCTCCATCCGGGCCACGCCCTTGCCCTTGACCGTGTCGGCCACGATCAGCTGGGGCCGGTCACCGCCTCGGCCGGGCAGCGCCGCGAACGTGGCCCGCAGCACGTCGAGATCGTGGCCGTCGACGCGGTGGGTGTCCCAGCCGAAGGCGGCGAATCGCTCCTCGACCGGCTCGGCGGGCATGATGTCGGCGACGAACCCGTCGATACCCAGCTGGTTGTTGTCGACCACGGCGACGAGATCGCCCAGCCCGAAGTGCGCAGCGGCCATCGCGGCCTCCCAGATCTGGCCCTCGGCCAGCTCGCCGTCGCCGAGCAGGCACCAGGTGCGGTGGTCGCTGCCGGCGTGCCGGCCTGCCCAGGCCATGCCGACCCCGATCGACAGACCGTGGCCCAACGATCCGGAGGAGAAGTCGATCCCCGGGATCCGCTTCATGTCCGGGTGGTCGCCGAACGCGCTGCCCAGCCGGGTGTAGTCGTCGAGCAGTTCGGGATCGAAGTAGCCGAGATCGGCCAGCACCGGGTAGAGCCCGATCGCCGCGTGCCCCTTGCTCATGACGAACCGGTCGCGATCGGCCCAGTCCGGCCGGGCCGGGTCGATCCGCAGCTCCGAGTAGTAGAGCGCGGCGAGGATCTCGGCACAGGAGAACACGGCGCTGTAGTGCCCGGCGCCGGCGATCCGGGTCAGCCGCACGGTCTCGGTGCGCACGAACAGCGCACGGTCGGCCAGACGTTGCGTCGGCACCGGTGCGGGCGTGGGCGTGGGTGTGGGCACGGGAGGTCCCCCTCGGTGATGGCCGGCGCCGGTCACGACAGGACCTCGCCGGGTGTGTCGCGGAACCGGTCGAGCACGTTGCCCGTGATCCGCGCGGTGTCGTTGTCGCCGTCGTCATGGGTCATCGCGGTGGACCAGCCGATCGAGCCCACCGAGAACACCGCGCCGCCGCCGGGGCGTCCGAACAGGACGACGTCGGCCCGGACCTTCGGGTGCACCCCCGGTGGTGCGGCCGCGTAGCCGTGGTCGATCTCCTCGGGCACCAGCGCGATCCGCTCGGAGTGCCCCACCGACGAGGCCAGCACGACCGCGTCCGCCGGGGTGCCGAGTGCGGTGTCCGCGCGGTCGAACTCGTCGGCGGCGGCACCGCCGAGGCCGGGGCCGACGTCGCCGAAGATCTCCCCGGTATCGGCCCGTACGCCGTCGAAGGCCCACGCCA
Organism: Pseudonocardia autotrophica; assembly: GCF_003945385.1. NCBI lineage: Bacteria > Bacillati > Actinomycetota > Actinomycetes > Pseudonocardiales > Pseudonocardiaceae > Pseudonocardia > Pseudonocardia autotrophica. The sequence goes on along the minus strand of NZ_AP018920.1, from coordinate 2,230,094 downwards.
CCCGCGGGTCGTCGCTCTCCCCGGTACGCCGGTACCCGTATCCGCGGTCGAAACCCTGGGCGGTGAAGCCGACCCCCACCAGCGTGTTCGGGGCGCGGCCGCGCATCCGCCACAGGCCGCCCGGTTCGCCGGTCGCCGCCAGGTGCTCCTCACCGGGTGCCGACACCCACGTCGCGACGCCGGCGTGCCCGCGGCGGATCTCGATCGCGTCGCCGGGGCCGCGGTGCCGGGCGGTGACCTGGTAGAAACCGTTGCCGCCCAGGTACATCAGCCGGCCACCGGAGCCGGTGTAGTCCGCGTAGGCGTCGAGCATCGCGGCCGAGCAGTACTCCGGGTGCGCCCCGGTGAGCACGACGCGGTAGTGCCGGAGCAGGTCGGCCCCGTGGGCGTCGATCTCGTCGTCGGTGACGACCGCGTAGTGCTCGCCCCGCCGATCCAGCCAGTCGAGCAACAGCAGATCCTGGGCGTAGTGCCGGAACCCGCGGGTGGTCGGCGTGTAGTAGTCGGGGCGGATGTTCACGATCGGCCGCAGCCGCGACGAATAGCAGACCCCGCTGCCGTCGTCGTGGGTGTCGTAGAGCGACCGGCCGAACTCGGGATGCGCGACGAGCCAGCGATCGCGCTCGTCGATCCCGCGGTTCTCGCCGTAGATGCCCAGCCGCTCGGTCTCGAACTCGGCGTAGGTCCGCCAGTTCGCGTACGCGAGGTAGGTCCAGGTCGGCAGCACCACCAGGGTCGGCGCGACGTGCCGGCGGGGAGTGACGACGACCGGGATCCGGTCGACGTCGTCGCCGGCGGTGAGCTTGAGCGCGTACACCCCGCTCGCCAGGTCGTCGGGCACCGCCCAGGTGAGGTCGGTGTCCCAGCCCGCGTCCGCCAGGTCGTCCTCGTGCAGGTGCACGGCGTCGAACTCGGCGGGCGCGGCCCGGAAATCGCGTTCGGCGCCGGTCCAGAACGGGCCCGGCACGCCGCGGGCCGGAAGATGGTGCACCGTCCCGCCCGCGGTCAGCCCGCCACGGTCGGGCACCGTGGTTCCGCCGGGATCGGCGGCGAGATCCAGTGCGCTGGTCGTGGCGGGATCGAGCAGGGTGAGCGGATCGGCCCCGCCGGCGAGCTGCCGGGTCACCGCGGGCTCCCACGCGGTGGACACCACGGGGCGGGCGACCGCGCCGTCGAAGGTCCGGCCGGGCCCGGCCGGCCGGGACCCGTCGGAGCCGATCAGCACCGGCCCGGTCGCGGTCACCGGTTCCGCGGTCCCCTGCACGGCCACCATCGGCGCGTCCGGCGGGTACACCTCCAGTCGCGCGGTGCCGTCGGCGCCGAGGGTCGCGGCGGCGAACGCCCACCGGTGCGCGATCGTGCCGGCCGGTGCCCGCAGGACGGTCCGGTCGGAGACCCGCAGCGAGATCTCACCGTCCGCGGCGGCAAGGGTGACGGCTCCGACGGTCAGCAACGGTCGCGCCCGGGTGCCGGGCCGGGTCGGGCGGAACCAGAGTGCGATTCCGAGACCGGGCTCGGTGCGCTGCGCGGACGCCGACACGTAGGAGCCCGACGTGGTGTGCTGGATGCGCCCCGGGACGGTTCCCGGGAGGTCGTGCGGCACCGGCTCCTCGACGAGCGGACGGTCGTGCCGGTCCCCTCCCCCGCGGCGCAGCCGGACCAGCTCCGGGACGAGCTCGGGATGGTCGGTGGAGCAGCGGAACCCGATCTCGTCGCCCGCGGTCACCGACAACCGGTCGGCGTAGCCGACGATCCTCATCGGTTCACCCAGTCCGTCCAGCGCCGGGTGGCCTCGTCGAGGTTCTCGGCCCACCAGGCGTCGTCGCGGACCACGGTGCTGCCAGCCGACTGCGGGCCGTCCACGAACTCCGCGATCCCCGGGTCCGAGCTCGGCGCCGCCGTCGAGTTCGAGGGGCCGTAGGGCATCCGGTTCGCGATCGCCTCCTGGTTCTGCTGCCCGATCAGGCTGTTGATCAGCTGGTAGGCCTGCTCCTGGTGGGGCGCACCCTTGACGATCGTCAGGACGTCGAAGTACTTCAGCGGCTGGTTCCAGACGACGTCGATCGGCGCGCCGGCGGCCTTCGCGTCGTAGGCGCGGCCGGGCCAGGCCAGCATCATGTCGACCTCGCCGGACTCCAGTGCCTGGGTCTGCTGGGCTCCGGTGTCGAAGAACCGCACCGAGTCCCGGATCCCGTCCAGCGTGGCGAAGGCACGGTCGTAGTCCAGCGGGTACAGCTGGTCGCCGGGCACTCCGTCGGCGAGCAGCGCGGCCTCCATGCCGGCGTCCTTGGCGTAGTTCATGATCCCCCGCGCGCCGGGGTACGCCGCGGGATCGAAGAAGTCCGCCCAGCTCGTGGGCGGGTTGTCGCCGTAGGTCTCGGTGTTGTAGACGAGCAGGAACGAGGAGTTGAGCACCGGGACGCCGCAGGGGGACATCTGGTCCGGGTCGAGGCCCTCGGTGTCGACGCGGTCGAAGTCGATCTCCTCGAACAGCGTCCCGCAGCGCCCCTGGGCGATGTAGGGCGCGGAGTAGAAGACGTCCCAGGTGGGGGCGCCGGCCTGCACCATCGCGGTCAGCTTCGCCTCGTTGTTCGGCGACTCCTCGGCGACCGTCACCCCCTCGGCCTCCAGCTCGACGTAGGCGTTGGCCGCGAAGACCTCGGCCAGCGCGCCGCCGGTGTTGGCGAAGACGACGGTCGATCCGTCCCCGGCGGCCGAGGACCCGACCTGTCCGAAGCAGCCCGTTGCGGTGAGCCCGACGACGGACGCCAGTGCGGCAACGGTGAGGGCACTGCGGCGGATTCGCATTCGATCACCTCTGGATTCGACGACGCGTTTCGTATTCTGAAACAACGTTCACAATGCAGAAAGCATGGAGGGTCGGACGGATCGCCGTCAAGACGCACCCGGATTGCCCCGCGCAGGTGTTTCGGCTGCATTACAGGCGATCGACGCCCTTGACATCATCGCCGGGACTGAGCACGGTTACGTTCCACTTCGTGAAACGCGATCCATAGTCCGCGACATGTCGGCCGACCGAGAGGGACCCCGATGGCCGTGACCACGCCCTCGACACGGACACCCCGGACCCCACCCGATCCGGGTCGGGACCGCCGTGGCCGGCCCCGGTGGGCGGCCGGGCGGCTGATATTGCTCGCCGCGCTCCCCGCACTCCTGGTGCTGCTGATCTTCTTCGTGGTCCCCGCGGTGCGACTGCTCTGGCTCTCGGTCACCACGCCGGAACCCGGGCTGGGCAACTACGCCGCGATCGTCGCCGACGACGTCACCCTCACCGTCGTGCTGCGCACGCTCGGCACGGCGGCGATCGTCACGGTGGTCTGCGTGCTGGTCGCCTACCCGTACGCCTACCTGATGACGATCGTGACGCGCAGGTGGCGGGCGCTGCTGCTGGCCGTCGTGCTCATCCCGTTCTGGACATCGCTGATGGCGCGCACCTTCGCCTGGGTGGTGTTGTTGCAGGACAACGGGATCGTTAACCAGCTGTTGACCGTGGCCGGGGTGGGGCCGGTCCGCATGCTCGGCACGACCACCGGCGTCGCGCTGGCCATGGCGCAGGTGATGCTCCCGTTCGTGGTGCTGCCGGTGTACACCGCGATGCGCGGCATCGACCGCAGGCTGGTGGCCGCCGCACAGTCGCTGGGGGCCCGCCCGGCGGTGGCCTTCGCACGGGTGTACCTGCCGCTGTCGTTCCCCGGCGTCGCCGCCGGAGCGACGCTGGTGATGGTGCTCTCGCTGGGCTTCTACGTGACCCCGGCCCTGGTCGGGTCACCGCAGCAGTCGATGCTGGCCCAGTTCATCTCGGTCCAGGTGAACCAGCTGGTGAACTTCGGGGCGGCCGGTGCGCTGGCCGTGACGTTGCTGCTGGTCACGCTGCTGCTGCTCGGCGCGGTGCAGGTGCTCACCCGGACCAGGGGCGGCCGCGGCGGCGGCATCAGCAGCGGCGTCGCCGGGGGTGTGTCATGACCGACGGTGTGTTGTTGCGGCGTACCCTCGCCGTGCTCGGCGTCCTGGTGGGGATCTGGCTCGTCGTCCCGACCCTGATCGTCGTGCCGATCAGCTTCTCCGGCGAGAACAGCTTCGCGTTCCCGCCGTCGTCCTGGGGTGTCGGGCACTACGTGCGGTTCTTCACCGAGCGGAGCTGGCTGAACTCGCTGCTGGTGTCCCTGCAGCTCGCGCTGATCGTCACGGTGGTGGCGACCGTGCTCGGTACCGCCGCATCGGTCGCGCTGGCGCGCAGCCGGTTCCGGGCCAAGCGGGCGCTGGACGGGCTGTTCCTGGCGCCGCTGATCGTGCCCGGCATCGTGGTCGCGGTCGCGCTGTACGCGACCTTCCTCGGCTGGGGCCTGATCGGCACGCCCACCGGCTTCGTGCTGGCCCACACCGTCCTGGCGCTGCCGTTCGTCGTGGTCAACGTGACGGCCGCCCTCAGTGCGGTCGATCCGGTACTGGAACGGGCCGCGGCGGGCCTGGGCGCGTCGTCCTGGGCGACCTTCCGCCAGGTGACCTTCCCGATCATCCGGCCCGGGGTGGGCGCCGGTGCCCTGTTCGCCTTCGTCACCTCGTTCGACGAGGTGGTGGTCTCCCTGTTCATCCAGTCGCCGCAGTTGCAGACCCTGCCGGTGCGGATGTTCACGTCGGTGACCAACGAGGTCGACCCCACCATCGCGGCCGCGTCCACGGTCGTGCTCGTCGTGTCCACCGTCCTGCTCGGCCTCGCCGGGCTCACCCGCAGGAGGTCATCCCGTGTCTGACCAGGCCGGTGGCGCCGGCATCGACGTCGAAGCGCTCACCAAGACCTACCGCGGGGCCTCGGCCCCGGCCGTGGCCGGCATCGACCTGCAGATCCGGGCCGGCGAGTTCATGACGTTGCTCGGCCCGAGCGGATCGGGCAAGACGACCACGCTCAACATGATCGCCGGGTTCGAGGAGGTCACCTCCGGGCGGATCCTGCTCGACGGCGACGACATCGCCCGGCTCCCACCACACAAGCGCGGCCTGGGCATGGTCTTCCAGAACTACGCGCTGTTCCCGCACATGACCGCGGCGGACAACATCGCCTTCCCGCTGCGGCAGCGCCGGGTCCCCCGGGCCGAGATCGCGCAACGGGTGCGGGAGGCGCTGGCGCTGGTGCATCTCGAGGGGCACGGGGACCGTCTTCCCGGGCAGCTCTCCGGCGGCCAGCAGCAGCGGGTCGCGCTGGCCAGGGCGGTGGTGTTCTCCCCCCGCGTGCTGCTGCTCGACGAGCCGCTCGGCGCGCTGGACAAGAAGCTGCGCGAGTCGCTGCAGCTGCAGATCTCCCGGCTGCACTCGGAGCTGGGCATCACGTTCGTGTTCGTCACCCACGACCAGGAGGAGGCGCTGGCGCTCTCCGACCGGATCGCGGTCTTCCGCGACGGGCACATCGAACAGGTCGGCACGCCGTCGGAGCTGTACGAGAGCCCGGCGACGCACTTCGTCGCCACCTTCCTCGGCGACTCGAACGTCTTCACCGGGACCGCACGCGACGGCCTGCTCGACACCGGTTCCGCCACCCTGCACTGCACCGGCCCGGACGGCCCGTCGTCGCTGGTCGTGCGCCCGGAGCGGATGCGGATCAGCACCGGCGACGAGCACCGGGCGACCGGCACGAACCAGCTCTCCGCCACCGTCACCGACGTCGTCTACCAGGGGGCCTTCCGGCGTGTGCTGGTCCGGTTCGACGACGGCGGCCAGGGCATGGTTCGCGACGCGACCTCGGAGACCGCGGTCGCCGCGGGCGACCGGGTGGCGCTGTGCTGGCCGGCCGGGGCCGGTGTCCTGCTGCCCGACGGGCAGGCCACTGCCGACACCGCGAGCATCGGATGAACGGGCCGTCGGCCACCGGCGGGATCGACGCCGCCCGCGCCGCCGTGGCCCGCGCCGGGCTCTCGATGGTCGCCGAAGGGCTGGTCACCGGGACCGCGGGCAACGTGAGCATGCGGGTCGGTGACCTGGTGGCGATCACGCCGTCGGGGATCGCCTACGACCGGATCGGCCCGGATGACGTGTGCGTGGTCGATCTCGACGGCGAGCCGGTCGAGTGCCCGCACAGCCCGTCGTCGGAGACGCCCTTGCACCTGCTGGTGTACCGCGGCACGGACGCCGGGGCCGTCGTGCACCATCACGGCCTGCACAGCGTCGCGGTCTCCCTGCTGCACGACGTGCTCCCGGCCGTGCACTATTACGTGGGCCGGCTCGGCGGCCCGCCCCGGGTCGCCGCGTACGCCACCTACGGCACTCCGGAGCTGGCCGACGCGGTGGGCGCCGCGCTGGTCGACCGCTCGGCGGCGCTGATGCGCAACCACGGCGCGGTCGCCTACGGGGCGACGCTGGAGGAGGCGGCCGATCGGGCCGGGCTGATCGAGTGGCTGTGCCGGCTCTACATCGTCGCGGCGTCGGTCGGGACGCCGCACACCCTGGACGAACGGGATCTCGCCGCGGTGGCGGCACGGAGGGCGGCACGGTGAGGATCGTCTGTCTCGGCGCACACATCCTCGATGTACTGGGCCGGCCGGTCGTGGACATCCCACCGGGTCAGGGGCGGCGGGTCCTCGACGAGATCCGGGTGACCGCCGCCGGGACCGCCGGGGGCACCGCCGTCGACCTCGCCAAGCTCGGTGCCGAGGTGACCGGCATCGGCCCGATCGGCGACGACGTGTCCGGCAGGCTGCTCCGCGAGCTGCTCGGTGAGCACGGCGTCGACACCAGCGGGCTGGCCGTCCGGGCCGGGCAGGCCACGCCGTCGACGATCCTGCCGGTACGCCCGAACGGTGAACGGCCCGCCCTGCACGCCCCGGGGGCGATGGGCCGGCTCACCCTCGCCGACGTCGATCTCGATCTGGTCGCCGCCGCCGACGTCCTGCACGTCGGCGGCCCGGACGTGCTCGGGGACTTCACCGTCGACGGGCTGCCGACCGTCCTGCGGCACGCCCGCGCGCACGCCACGACGGTCTCGATGGATCTGCTCAGCGTCGGCCGCGACGGGCTGTTCGACGAGCTCGCGACGCTGTGGCCGCTGGTCGACCACTTCCTGCCCAACGACGACCAGCTGCGCTCCCTCATCGGCACCGACGACCTGGTCGACGCAGCCGGGACCGTCCGGCGGGCGGGCACCGGCACGGTCATCGTGACCTGCGGCGCCGACGGTGCCCTGGTGTGCTCCGGCGACGGCACCACCCGGGTCCCCGCGCACGAGGTGGCGGTGATCGACACGACCGGCTGCGGGGACGCGTTCACCGCAGGCTTCCTCGTGGGCCGGCTGCGCGGAGAGTCCCTCCTCGACGCGGCCCGGCTCGGGACGGCCGCCGCCGCCCAGGTCGCCCAGGGGCTGGGCTCCGACGCCGGGATCCGCGACCTGCCCTCCACGCTGGCCCTGCGCGACGCCCACGGCACCGCAAGCGGCACCGCGGACGGTAGGGTCCGCCCGTCCGGGACGGCGTCGGGCGCGGAGGTCGGCTGAATGTCGGAGAAGGCCCCGTCCACCGGTGAACCGGTCCGGGTGTTGGTCAAGGCGATGTCGGTGCTCGACCTGCTGGCCGAGGAGTCCGAGCCGATCAGCCTCGGCGAGATCGCCGGCCGGCTCGATCTCAACAAGAGCACCTGTTACCGGATCCTGCACACGCTCGCCGCGGGCGACTTCGTCGAGCGCTCCTCCCCCGGCACCTACCGGCTGGGGATCGGCGCGTTCCGCATCGGCAGCGCCATGGCCCGCCGGATGGGGGTCCGCGAGCGGGCGCTGCCCGCCATGCAGGAGCTGTACCGCGCCACCGGCGAGACCATCTTCCTGCTGATCCCGCGCGGCGACGAGGCGGTCTGCGTCGAACGCCTCGACGGTCGTTACGCGGCCACCCACATACTGCGGGTCGGTGGGGCACTGCCGCTGCACAGGGGCGCCGGCCCGCGGTTGCTGCTCGCCTCGCTGCCCGACGACCAGGTCGAGACCTATCTGCGCGGGCTGATGGTCCCGACCTCGTCGCGGCACACCTCCCCCACCGCGCTGCGTGACCAGGTCGCGCAGATCCGGTCGGCGGGCTACGCCATGAGCGAGGACGACGTCGAGGTCGGCGTCCGCGCGCTCAGCGGGGCGGTCCGCGACCACGAGGACCACGTCGTGGCGGCACTCAGCATCAGCGGGCTCACGGCACACCTGCCCGACTCGGAGCTCGACCGGCTGCTGGACCTGTTGCGGGCCGCGACCGCGGCCGCGTCGCAGGCGCTGGGGTACCGGTCCGGCTGAGCCCGCACGGCCGCTCCGGTGTCACGGACCCCGCCGGCACCGCAGGGTCGGTGCCGGTCCGGGCCCGGATCCGCCGGTCGGCGGGTCTGCCGGTCGGCGGGTCAGCGGGTCAGCGGGTCAGCCCAGGTCGACGACGGCCTTGCCGTGCAGCGTCCGGCCGAGCAGCGCCGTCACGGCGTCCCCGGCGTCGTCGAGCCCACCCCGCCAGGCCGGTTCGGCGTCGAGCGCCCCGGAGCCGACCTGCCCGGCCAGCCAGGTGAGATCGGGCCCGAAGTCACCCGTGGCCCCGAGGAAGAAGGTGACGACCGACCGGTCGTGCCCGCCGTCGTTGCCGAACAGGTCGCCGAAGCCGAACGCTTCGCCCTCCCCCGACGAGTGCCCGACCGCGACCAGCGTGCCGTGCTCGCGCAGCGCCCGGAACGCCTCGACCAGCACCCGGCCGCCGACCTGGTCGAGGACACCGTCGACCGGCTCGGACAGCGCACCGGGACCGGGCAGCACCTCGTCGGCGCCGAGTGCGCGCAGCGCGTCGCCGTGCGCGGCCGGGTCCGACGTGGTTGCGACGACGTGCGCGCCTGCGCGGCTCGCCAGCTGGACCGCGAACCGTCCGACACCGCCGGACGCGCCGGTGACCAGGATCCGGCGGCCGAGCAGCGGACCGATCCGGCGCAGCGCCCGCAGTGCGGTGAGCCCCGCGACCGGCAGCGTGCTCGCGGCACCGAGATCCACACCGGACGGGACGACACCCAGCAACACGACCGGCACCGCGCGCAGCTCGGCGACCGCCCCGACCAGGCCGAACGTGACGACCGGGGTGCCCACCGGCGGGCCGGAGCCGTCCGTGGCGGCCTGCTGCACGGTCCCGGCCGCGTCCGAGCCCAGCACGGTCTCCTCCGGCGGGCGGTCCATGCCGGCCGGCACCGCGCCCGCGGCGAGGGCGACCTCGCCGAAGTTGAGCGACGCCGCCCGCACCCGGACCAGCACCTCGCCAGGGCCGGGCACCGGATCTGCGGTCTCCCCGACCCGCAGGCCGGTCTCGGCGGAACGGTCGAACAACAACGCGCGCATGGGTTCCCTCCGCTGCGGCCGGCTCCCGCGATCCGGCTCCCCATCGAGGGAACACCCGGCCGTGGCGGCACGGTCAAGTCCGGGCCGCGGCGATCTGCACCACATTCCGGAATCAGCCCCGGTGGTCACGCCTTCACACGTGGTGACGGGCCGGGGTTGTCCGGTCCGTGCCGTAACGGCACGATCTCGGACGGAACCGCAGTGTGCGAGATCCGGGGAGAGGTGGGGCATGGCCTGGAGCACTCGTGAGATCGCCGAGCTCGCAGGCACCAGCCTGCGGGCGGTGCGGCACTACCACGAGGTCGGCCTGCTGGCGGAGCCCGAGCGGCGCTCCAACGGCTACAAGCAGTACGGCGTCGCGCACCTGGTGCGGGTGCTGCGCATCAAGCGGCTCACCGACCTCGGTTTCTCGCTCGCCCAGATCGCCGCCATGGGCGACGCCGACGACCACCCCGAGGAGGCCCTGCGCACCCTCGACTCGGAGCTCGCCGAGACCATCGAGCGGCTGCAGCGGATCCGTGCCGAGCTCGGCACGATCATGCGCGACGGCACCCCGACCGACCTGCCGTCGGACTTCGCGCCGGCCACGGCGCAGGCGGAGCTGTCCGAGACCGACCGATCGCTGATGGTCGTGATGACCAGGGTGCTGGGCCCGCAGAGCCTGCAGGCCTACGCGGACATGCTGCAGGACCTACCGCCGGACCCGAACGCGGACGCCTTCGAGAACCTGCCCGAGGACGCCGACGAGCAGACCCGCCAGGACCTCGCCGAGCGGATGGTGCCCTACGTCCGCGACCTGCACGCGGCGCACCCGTCGCTGGAGCAGCAGATGCACGACGACGCACCACGCGGGGCAAGTTTCGCCTCCCGGACGATGGGGGCCGCGATGCGGGACCTCTACAACCCGGCCCAGGTCGACGTCATGGCGCGGCTCGGGATGCTGTTGCGGGAGGAGCCGGCGGGCGACCGGGAGTGACGAATCGTGGCTCGCACCGCCCGGCCGCAACAAGGGTGCCGCCCGCTCTCCGACAACGATCCTGCAGAGAGAGACGACGATCCTGCGGAGAGAGTGGTGTGCAGGTCCCCGTAGCGCCCGTCCGGGAGGTCACCGGCCAGCTGAGCTCGAGCCGCTGCGCAGGACATCCCACCAGGTGACGGCGATCGGAGCGCCCGGGCGGTGTGCCTTCGGCAGGAGCCACCGGATGTCGAGCGAGTCCAGCCAGTTCGGCACATCCGGTACCGGCGTCAGATCGGTGACGAAGTAGAGGCTCCCCCGCGGATCCGGATAGCCCCACCGGAGGAGGTCCGCCTGGTCGGCGGCCCGCCACGTTCCCACCCGTGCCAGGCGGACACATCGCAGACCTGCGTCACCGTTGCCGTAGAGCAGGACGAGGGAGGCGCTGAGCTCTCGGCTCCCCAACGTGACAGCACCGGCACGGTCGGTAGCTGTCAAGTCAACTGAGACAGTTGATCTTACTGAGTTGGCTGTAGGACGGGTTGATTGATCCACGCCTGCTCGGGCAGGCGCGGCGGGCTGGGCCGGCGACTGAATCGCTCGGGATACTGGGCGTGTGCGCGGTCGAGGACGGTCTGACGCTGAGCCCGGACCTCGGTCGCGGTGTCGAAGTGGATCGACGCCGGGGTGTGCATGCCGATGCCGGAGTGCCGATGCTCGTGGTTGTAGTGCTCGAAGAACCGCTCGCAGAACGCGCGGGCATCAGCGAGCGAGCCGAACCGGTCCGGGAAGTCCGGCACGTACTTCAGCGTCTTGAACTGCGCCTCGGAGAACGGGTTGTCATTCGAGCACTGCGGCCGGGAATGTGACCGGCAGATACCGAGATCGACCATCAGCTCCGATACCGGTTTCGAGGTCATCGACCCGCCCCGGTCGGCATGAATCGTCTGCGGGATGACGTGGTTGCGGGCGACTGCGTCGGCGAGGAAATCCTTCGCCACGACGGCATCCTCAGCGTTCGCGGCGAGCCATCCGACTACGTAGCGGGAGAAGATGTCGAGCACCACATACAGCTTGTACCACTCGCCCTTCCGCGGGCCCTTCAGCGCGGTGATGTCCCACGACCACACCTCGCTCGGGCCATGAGCGACCAGCTCCGGGCGCACCCGCGGCGGATGCGTGGCCTGGGCGCGCCGTTCCCGGTTCTGACCCGCTGCGCGGGCGATCCGGTACATGCTCGACTGCGAGCACCACCACCGGCCCTCGTCGAGCTCCCGGGCCCACACCTGCGGAATGGCCAGATCCCGGTAGTCCTCGGAGTTCAGCAGCGCGAGCACGGCGGCACGCTCGTCGTCGGTGATCGTCGAGGGCGGGAGCCGGCGCGCACGGTGCGGGCCGTGCAGCGGCCCGAGCGTCACCCCCGCCGGGTCGGCGCGGCGGTAGTGCGTGGCCCGCGACCGACCGGTCAACGCGCACGCCGCCTTGATCGACACCTCAGCGGCGCGCAACTCGGTGAACGCGCCGTTCAACGCCGCTTCCGCGGCGCCGGTGGTTCCTGGTCGTCCGCGCTCTCGGACAGCTGCTCCAAGAGCGCGTGCGCTTTTCCCATGATGTCCAACGCGGTCCGCGTCTTCGTCAGGTCGGATTCGAGTTTCGCGTTCCGGGCCCGGAGCCGTTCCAACTCGGCCGCCTCCGCCGACCGCTTCGGACGTTTCGCCGACCGCCTCGAATCGGCTACGCCCTCCAGCGCGCCGACGTCCCGGGCCCGGGTCCACTCGATCACGTGCGACGAATACAGGCCCTCCCGGCGCAGGACCGCGCCCTTCTCACCGTTCGGCGCGTTCTCATACTCCGCGACGATCGCCAGCTTGTATTCCGCGCTGAACGACCTACGCGACGGACGCGGCGACGGACCACCAGCCGACCGCGGACCCGACGACGACGCCGTCGACCCGCTGCTGCCGGCCCCCGCACCGCGACGCTCCTCCGATGACACGAGCACCAGGATCTCCGATCACGCCCTCTACTGTGAACCGCTGACTTCAACCTGTCTCAGGTGATCTTGGCAGAGAGGGCGGTCGCCAGCACGCACGTTGTACAGACCGGTGTCCTCGATCCATCCGCGGTGCGCATCCCCACGCACATACCCGAGCAAGACTCCGGTATCGGCCGGCGGTCGTTCGAGGAACGACGCCGGCGCGAGCCCGCGCGGAGCGGCATGGTTGCGCTGACGCACCGAGGCTGTCCAGAACCGGTCCCGCTCGTCGTCGCTCGCCTGGTCGCTCACGTGCTCGATGACGCTGTCCACGAACTGCTCAAGTTCCTGGGCCCCGAACGCGCCCAGCGGACCCGGTCGGAGCGGAAACGCTCCGAGCCCCGGGAGCAGCTCCCAGTACCGGCTCACCTGTACCGGCACATCGCCCGGGTAGAGCACGTAGGCGCCCGCCGTACGGTGGATAGCGTCCCGGTAGGCGTGCATCTTGAGCAGGTCCTCACGCTTGCTCCGAGCGACTGTCTCGGCCCGCTCCTCCTCGGCCGCGGCCTGCGCCTCCACCGTCTCCTCGGCCACCGACAGCTGCTCCACCAGGCGATCAACGCGGTACTTCGCATCGAAATGAACCCAGACATCGAGTTCGGCGTCACCGGGGACCGCGGTCAGCGGACGAACCCGGAGCGAGCAGTCAGGGCGCATCGCACGGGTCCAGGAGCCGTCCGCCGAGTGAGAACCGTGCACGACCGAGAAGTGGCGGTTGAAGTACAGCTCGACGGCGAGCCGGCGCCCGCCCCGATCGAGCGTCCAGCTAATCGCCGAGGCCTGTCCCGAGCGGAGGGTCAGCGCCAGGCCGTCACCAACCGCGGTGAACGCATGCGCGGTCTTCGAGGCCCCGCAGACCCGCCCCACCGCGTCGGCGAGTGCGAGGAAACACCAGAACTCGTAGAGCGTCGCGATGTTCCGCTGAGAGGCGCTGAAGAGATCGTCGAGGCCAGCGTCCTCAAACGACAGCGCGACACCGGTCTCCACCAGCGCAAACGTGCGGAAGATGTCGCGGTAGCCGTAGCGTCTCAGGAGTACCTGGTTGCTTGTCGGCAATGCGGCGAGCGGGCCCACCTCGCGGAAGACCGGGTTCGAGAGTAGCTCGTCGAGCTGCTCGATCACGTCCCGAGCTGCGTCGCGGCCCCGCCGCACCGGGCCGGGATCGAGATCTGTCGCGACACCCAGGACGTCGAGGAGCTGATCGGCGATGCCGCGCCAGTGCTCCAGCGCATACTTCACGAATCGATTCGGCAGCGTATCCACTGTGGATTCATGGCGCTGGACGGGCATACGCGAGGGGATCGACGGGATCCCGGCCCGCTGTCCCGCAGGCCAGGAACGACGTGCTCCCGGCGCGGTGATCGCACGGCCGGCGGCGGACCCACGCGGGAATCCACTCCCGGCGGGCCGGTGCTCGACCTCGACCTCCCAGCCGTGGTGTGGCTGATGAACGACCCGGCCTGATGCCGCCGCGAAGTCGTCGGAGGCGAGCCTGCTCTGAAGCACGGCGAAGCGTTGATAGAGCAGCTCGGCCGACGCGTCGCCTGAGGAAAAGTCCTGTGTGGTCGGGGCGAATCCCTGTAGTACTGCCTCCGCCGCGTGCTCGGCGATGTCGTCGAGCATCTGTCGGTACTGCTCAGGCTGGGCGAAGGTGGCGGGAACGACGTGCACGTCCCCGTGCAGTGTGGTCGCACCGGCCCTCAGCGCGAACCGGAGCCGGCCAACTGACTGCCCGGGACGGATCCGACCGGTGCGCCCACTGCCGTCGTCCGGCTCGACCAGCTCACCCGGTTCGAGACGGACATCGCCCGGCACGCCGTCAACGCGGTACCGGTACGTCGCGCTCTCGCGCAGCGCAAGCCGGCCCGAGCGCGCGACCAGCGCCCGGCCACGTGGCAGCGCCGTGATGACAATGCGCGCGGCGCCGCCACCCGAGAGTGGGATGCGGAGTTCGTCTGGCTCCATCGTCACCCGGTGAAGCTGACGAACTGGTTGGCGCGCACCGCGGTCAACATCCGGGAGACCTTGCGCGACGTCGCCGGCAGCCGCGGCGACTCCTGGCCCGCGACGTCAAGTAGCGCTGTGAGCATCGGCTCGACGATCCGCCGAGAACCGTGCACCTTCGGCAGCAGCTTCTGCATCACGATCAGGTCGAGGACGCGGTCAACGTCGGTGTCGCCGGCGGCTGCGTAGAAGGCAGCGAACCGGATCGCCTCGTAGAAGGTGCGGTGGCCGAACTCGAGATCAGCTGCGGCAAGGATCCCGTGCAGGCTCCGGAGCGCGTCGACGATCGCAGGCTGGTCGGGGTGCGGGTGGACGCGATGCCAGTCGTCGTCCTCGGCGAGATCGCAGAACGCGCGGAGCAGCACATCGGGAGCCGGTGCTGCGCTCACCGGGCGTCCACGGCTCGGATCGAGAGCGTCGGCATCGACCCGGAACTCGAAGGTCGAGGCTCGGTCGAGAACCTTCGGCGAGAACATGTAGGTCGTCTCGTCGACGTTGACGGTGCCCACCACGACCAGGTTCCGCGGGAGCGGGAGCTTCTCCGAGCTCCGCGCCCGCCAGCTGCCGTCTGCTTCGTCGCGCACGAGATCGGGTAGCAGGGGCTTGCGTGACTCCACCCCGGACAAGAAATCCGCGAAGTAGCGCTCGACGTGCGCCAGGTTCATCTCGTCGAGAATCAGCAGATACGGGCGGGTCGAGTCGTCGGCAGCCCGCAGGATGAACTCCAGTGACTCCGGCACGAACCAGATCGACCGGCCGGCACTGGCGCTGCGCAATGCATCCTCGTAGCCGAACACTGCTTCCGGGCCGGTCCAGTCCGGACGTACCGGAACGACCAGGTGACGAGGGCGGCCGTGATCATCGCGCCCCCACCACTCGCCGAGCCGCATCGCCAGCTGCGTCTTTCCCGATCCGGACAGCCCGGTGAGGATCGCGAACGGTTTGGCCAGCAGTCCAGCCAGGAACGACGGCACGAGTGCCTCGGCCGCGGGGAACGTCAGCCGGGACGTCTCGACGGCCGCGGCGAAGCCGCTGAAGATCTCGCGAGGCTGCACGGTCTCGGCAAGCAGGTCGGCGGTATCGGGAGCCGCAACCTCGGGGAGCGCCTCCCGGATCTCGGGGAAGTGCCCGGCAAGGTCGGCAGCGAGCTTCTCGTCGACGGGGAACAGGTACCCCTGCTGGACCGAGCCGATCCGAGTGAAGGGCCCGCCGCGGCCGGCGCGGAGTGGCTCTGGAATTGCCGCGAGCGCGATCGGCTCGTTGAGATCGCGATACCGAGTTCGGACGGTCCGGCCTTCATTCGCCCAGGCATCGGTGTTCAACGGGTTGGCTGCGCGCTCCGACGGTCCTTCCGCGACGCTGGTCGCGCGGAGGTAGCCGTTGCTGTAGTGCAGGATGACGTCCCCCGCGGCGACCCGATCCAGGGTCTCCCAGTGGTGCTGCGGGCGGCCAGACTTGCTGAGCAGGGGCGCCCAGATGAACTCGCCCGCCCGCTCGGGGCCGAACGTGTCGCCCTGGTTGACCCACCACACGGACGGCGGGTCGTCCGGTGCTGATGTCGTGCTGTCCGGCTGGATGATTGGTCCTCCGAGATGAGTCGGAAACGTCGACGGCGATCGCTGCCCGCCGCGTCACAGACGCTATCGCGCCCGACGCGGGCAAACATCAACTAACTTGTCCAGCCAGCTACCCATGGCAGTCGACGTGGTTCACCACGCGGCGCCCATGCCGAGCCGATGGGCCAGCTCGGCAGCGGTCTACGGGGCGCTCAGCCGGGCACGCCCTACCCCTCCTCCATCGACCGGGCGCCGGCGAGGGCCTCAGCGCCCCACCGGCCGGCACCGCATCTCAGGACACCGAAGCCTCATCTGCCGCGGTGTCGAGTGCCGCGCGGAGGATTTCGACCAGCTGAGCGAGGTGTTCTTCTCCGAGATGCGCGAGGGGGCTGGCCTCGAGTGCGGCCTTGATGACCACTGCCCGCACGCGCAGGCCTTCAGGGGTCAACGAGACGAGCCGCGAACGACGGTCCGCAGGATCCACAACCCGTTCCACCAGACCACGGTCGGCGAGCTGGGTGGTGACGAAGGTCAGGTTCGGGGCGTTGCAGTACAAGCGCTGGGCCATCGTCTTCATCGACGGCGGCTTCTCGTCCGGATCGATCGCCCACAGAGCCTGAGCAGTCGCCCCGGTGAGCCGATGCTCGGCCAGGACGGCGTCCAGCCGCACGCTCGTCTGCGCGACCAGCGACTGGCTGGCAACCACTGCCGTTTCGAGAAGGCGACGCGTCATGACCGCAGCCTACCCACTTGCTTCGATGCTCGAAGGAACATATGGTTCGAGACTCGAAGCATCGCTACGGGTTGGACCCCCGGAAAGGCCTCCTCATGCACTCGTTCGCCGGAACCACCGCACTGATCACCGGCTCCTCGAAGGGAATCGGCCAGGCATACGCACATCAACTGGCCTCCCGCGGGGCCGACCTCGTTCTCGTGGCACGCTCGGCCGAAGCGCTCGAGATGCTTGCCGCACAACTGCGCGAGACCCACCAGACCCGGGTCGTCGTTCTGCCGGTCGACCTGTTCGACCGTGCGGCACCGCAGGCGATCGCGAACACCCTCGCCGAGCACGGCATCGAGATCGATCTGCTCATCAACAACGCAGGCATGGGCGCGGTCGGCCCGTTCCTGCCCCGCCCGCTGACACCCAATGTCGACTCGGTGGACCTGAACATCACCGCGCTCATCGGCCTTGTCCACAGCATCGGAGCCGGCATGCTGGAGCGTGGCCGCGGCGGGATTATCAACGTCGCCTCGGTGGCCGCCTTCCAGCCCATGCCCTTCCAAGCCAGCTACGGCGCGACCAAGGCGTTCGTGTTGTCGTTCACCGAGGCCATCGCCGAGGAACTTCGCGGCACCGATATCCGCGTGATGGCCGTCCACCCCGGCCCCGTCGAAACCAGCTTCTTCGACACCACGACCGCGACCCTGAACCCCAAGGCCGTATCTCCTGAGCGCATCGCAGCGAAATCCCTCGACGACTTCGCCCACGGCCGAGCGATCTCGTTTCCCGGCGGTCGCTCCGACCGCGCCATCGCCTTCATCTCCCGCCTGATCAGCCGCAACCGGATGGCGCGCCTCAGCGGCAACGTCAACCGCAGAGCAGGTCACGACCACGTCCGCGACATCGCGTCTCCGACAACCGGCTGACCGCGGCACCCGCCCTCCCGAGGCCCACGACGCCGGCTGCTCGGATCATGGCCACCAAGGTGTCGTTGTCATCGCAGGGTCCCGTCGTCGACGAAGGTGTCCGGCCCGAGCCCCCGACCGGTCATCTCCCCCCAGGCCCGCCGGCGCTGCATCCCCAGGTTCCCGGCGTCGTAGAGGGAGAACACCGCCGCCTCCCGGTAGTACCGGGCAAGCGGGAACTTCCGGTCGAGCGCATTCACCCCGACCACCCGCATGCAGTCGTTGACGACGCCCTGCATGGACTCGCTGCAGTAGGTCTTGTTCATCCCGCCGAGCGCCTGGCCCTCGCCGGGATGGCGGTCCATGTAGTGCGCCGCCTTCCAGGCGAAGTAGCGGGCGGCCTCGATCCGGGCGGCGATGTCGGTCAGCAGGTAGCCGACGGCCTGGTGCGCAATGATCGGGACCGAGCCGCCGCCGGTGTAGGTCCGGGCCCAGTCGAGGGTGAACTCGTACGCCCCGCGGGCCAGGCCGACCGCGGCGATCGCGGCGATCGGGCCGGACCAGGTGAAACTCCGGTTGATCAGCAGGTCGCCCTCGCCGACGGCGAGCACGTTCTCCTCGGGGACCCGCGCCCCGCGGAAGGTCATCGTCACGTTCTGGCAGGTGCGGTGCGCCATGGTGTCGATCACCTCGTAGTCGACACCGTCGGTCCCGCGCTCGACCAGGATCGCGCTCAGCGCACCGGTGCCGCCCGCGTTGCGGTCGGTCCGCACCACGCAGAGCGTGACGTCGGCGCCGCGCAGGTCCCAGCCGCCGGCGTTGCACGGCCAGTGCTTCTCGCCGTGCAGCACGTACTCGCCGTTGGCGCGATCGTGGTCGGCGACGACCTGGATCCCGCCGCGCGGGCTGGGGTCGTCGAAGTTGGCCGTCCCACCGCGCTCGCTCACGGCGAAACCGGCGAGGAAGCCGACATCGGCGGGATCGGTCGCCCGGCGCAGCCACCGGTCGCGCTGGATCTCGGTTCCCCACCACAGGATCGGCATCAGCGCCAGGCCGTTGACCAGCAGCACGGTGGGGAAGCCGGGATCGACCGCGCACAGTTCCTCGACGACGAGCAGGAAGTCGACCGTGGACGCACCCCCGCCGCCGTACTCCCGGGGCAGGAACATCGTGCTCAGCCCGGACGCGACGGCCTGCTCGTAGACCGGCTTCATCAGGCGGAACGCCTCCTGCGGGTCCGGGTGAGCGTCGGCCCGCTCGGCCACCGGGCGCAGCACCTCGCGGGCGAACTCGCGCGCCGCGTATTTCAGCGCGCGCTGCTGCGCCGTCAGCTCGAAGTCGACAGCCATCCGTGTACCTCCTCGCCGAACCGATGCCGTGCCGGACAGAGCCGCAGAACAGGCTGCGAACCGGGCCGGGACAGCTGGACGAGCCGGTCGGACGAGCGCCGTCTCAGCCGCCGCCGGCGTTCTGGATCATGCCGAGGGCGCCGCGCAGTCCCTGGTCGTTGCCGGCGATGTCCTCGATGCTCGAGGCGTCCAGCACCTCGAAGTAGGCGTCCAGCGCCTGGGCGAAGACGTTCCGCGCCCCGCAGACACCGGCGATCCGGCAGTAGCGGGCCGGCCCCAGGCACTCGACGACCGCGAAGTCGTTCTCCATCGTGCGCATCACCTCGCCGACGGTGATGGTGGCCGGGTCGCGCACCAGGCGCACCCCGCCCCCGCGGCCGCGGCTGGTCTCCACCAGCCCGGCTCCGGCGAGCCGCTGGACGACCTTGTCCAGGTGGTTGCGCGACACCCGGTGCGCCGCGGACATCTCGCCGACCGAGCCGCGCCGTCCCGGTGCCACCCGCAGGTAGAGCAGGACGCGCAGCGCGAAGTCCGCATGACTGGTGTGCCTCATCGTGGCGCCGCTCCCGTCGCTGCACTGGCGCCTCGAACGGTACCCGCTCCCCGGCGAACCCCCCGGGCCGACACCGCCGTCGCCGACCCACGCCGATCCACACCGCCACCGGCCGGGCCGGGCGCTTCGGTCCGGCTCGGACCGGCGGCAGTGTCGATCAGCAGTCCATCAGCAGTGCATCAGCGGCGGGTCAGGGAACCAGCGTCCCGATGCCCTCGTGCTCCTTACCGAACTTCACGTACTCGTCCTCCATGATCGCCCGCGGGTTGTACAGCGGATCGGCGAGGATGCCGTGCACCCGGCGGCGCTGCATCCCCATGTTGCCGCCGTCGTAGATCGGCAGGACGGCCGCCTCGCGCAGGATCTTCCCGAACCCGTTCTGCATCTCCAGGCTGTTCACCCCGACGATCTGCATGCACTTGTAGACGCAGTCGAACATCAGCTCGGTGACCTGGATCTTGTTCATTGCACCGACGAGTTCGGCGTGCTGGTCGTGCTTGTCCAGGTAGTCCGCGGCCCGCCAGGAGAAGGCACGGGCCATCTCGATCTTCGAGGCGACGTCGCCGAGGACGTACCCGACGTTCTGGAATCCGATGATCGGGCGCAGCGCGCCCGCGGTGTTGCCCTTCGCGAAGTCCAGCGCCATCTCGAACGCGGCCCGGGCCATCCCGACCGCCGCGATCGCCGCGACCGGTCCGGACCAGGCGAAGTTGCGGTTGATGACGAGATCGCCGTTGCCCTCGGCACCGGGCAGCAGGTTCGCCACCGGGATCCGGGCGTTGTCGAAGACGATCTCGGCGTTGGACGCCAACCGGTGTCCGATCTTGTCGAGATGCCGGTAGGTGACACCCGGTGTGTCCCGCTCCAGGACGAGCGCCGACAGTCCCTCGGTACCACCCTTCTCCGAGTCGGTGCGGACGATCAGCGTTCCTGCGTTCACCCCGCGCTCGTCCCACCCGGCCGACGACGGCCAGTACTTCCGCCCGTTGACGACGAAGTGGTCGCCGTCGCGCACGGCGGTCAGCCCGACGCCGGCCGGGCGCGGCAGCGGGATGTCGAAGTTCGCCGTACCCGACGGGTTGCCGGGGGGCTCGCTGGCGGTCCAGCCGCCCAGGTACTCACCACTCGGGTCGGACGTCGCCGCGCGCAGGAACCGCTCCTTCTGCTCCTCGGTCCCGTACCAGGCGACCGGCATGAGCCCGAGGCCGTTACACAGGACCGTGCACGCGAAACCGGGATCCACGACGCAGATTTCCTCCGCCGCAACCACCAGATCGACGCAGGAGACCCCACCTCCGCCGTAGGCCTCCGGGAGCATGCACATGGCGATCCCGGCGCGGTACGCCTCGACGTAGGCGGGCTTGGTCAGCTGGAAGCCCTT
This sequence comes from Pseudonocardia autotrophica, assembly GCF_003945385.1. Lineage (NCBI taxonomy): Bacteria > Bacillati > Actinomycetota > Actinomycetes > Pseudonocardiales > Pseudonocardiaceae > Pseudonocardia > Pseudonocardia autotrophica. Next base: position 2,209,289 of record NZ_AP018920.1, on the reverse strand, counting down.
GAGCGGGTCCGGCTCCGCGTCGGCGGCCTCGACCACGGGCTTCAGCACGTTCTCGGCGAAGGCTCGGACGTCGTACTGCAGCTTCTTCTGCTGGTCGGACATCGTGAAGTTGATCATCAGGACCTCTCCGGGTCGAGCAGGACAGGGAAGGAGTGCACCCACGGACCGGTCACCGGCCCCGCTCCACGGGCAGCGAGGAGAGCATCCAGAACCGGTGTTTCAGATACTTGTTTTGTGAGTTACAGCACCATAACGAGTGCGCCGATACCCGGCAATCCGCCGAATCGCGCAGCGCCGCGCCCCGCCGGGCCGCCCCGACTACCCTCGGCCGGCGTGCTGACCCGCGCCTTCGGAATCGCCCGCTCACTCGCGATGTACCACGGCATCCCCGGGCGGCAGCGCCGGATGCGCGCGTTCTACGCGCCGTTCCTGGGGCCCGGCGATCTCGCCTTCGACGTCGGCGCACACGCCGGCAACCGGGTGCGCGCCTGGCGTGCGCTCGGCGCCCGGGTGGTCGCCGTCGAGCCCCAGCCCGACTTCGTCCGCCTGCTGCATCTGTTCTTCGGCCGCGACGACGGCGTGACCGTGCTGCCCACCGCGCTCGGCGCCCGGCCCGGCACCGCCCGGCTCGGGATCTCCCGGGCCACACCCACCGTGTCCTCGATGTCGCAGGACTGGCGCAGCACCGTCGCCGACGACACCGGCTTCGCCCGGGTCCGCTGGGAGGACTCGGTGCCGGTGCCGGTCACCACGCTCGACGAGCTCATCGCCACGCACGGGACACCCGCCTTCTGCAAGATCGACGTCGAGGGGTTCGAGGCCGACGTCCTCGCCGGGCTGTCCCGGCCGCTGCCCGCCCTGTCGTTCGAATATCTGCCCGCCGCGCACGACGCCGCGCTGGCCGCACTGGCCCGCGTCGAGTCGCTCGGGCGCTACCTCTACCGCTACTCCCCCGTCGAGACGATGCAGTGGGACCGCACCGCCGGTGGGCGCTGGCTGGACGCCGGCGAGCTCGTCGCGCTGCTCGACCGCCGTCGCCCGCTGGGCCGCTCCGGCGACGTCTACGCCCGGGCCGCCCCTGGGTGATCGTCCGGACTCGGGCATCCTTGACGGTCGTGATTCCCCGACTCCCCCGGGCCCTCGCCACCGCGCCGGTCGCCCGGCAGCTGGTGGCCGGTGCCGCGCTGCTGGCCGTCGTGCTGGCGCTGCTCGCGGCGTTCACCGAGGTCGGGGTGGTGCGCGCGGTGCTCGGCGTGGTCCTCGCCGTGCCGGCGGCGGCGCTGCTGATCCGGGCCGCCCGGCGCGCCCAGGAGCTGACGCTGGGCCCGGCCGGGGTGGTGACCCTTGCCCGCGGCGCGCTGGTGGTCGCGGTCGCCACGCTGGTCGGTCTCGACGGTGCCGGGCAGGTCGCGCTGGTGTCGCTGGCGCTGGTCGCGTTCGGGCTCGACGCGGTCGACGGGATCGTCGCCCGCCGGACCGGCACCGCGACCGAGCTGGGCGCCCGCTTCGACATGGAGACCGACGCGCTGCTGCTGCTGGTGCTGTCGGTGCACGTCGCGGTGGCGTCGCACCTCTGGTGGGCACCGGCACTGGGGTTGTTGCGCTACGCCTTCGTCGGCGCCGCCCGGGTACTGCCGTGGCTGCGCGGGACGCTGCCGGTGCGCCGCTCGGCGAAGGCGGTCGCCGCACTGCAGGGCGTGGTGCTGATCGTCGCCGCGGCCGGGCTGCTGCCCGGCACGGTCGGACACGCGGTGCTCGCGCTCGCGCTGGCGGCGCTGCTCTGGTCGTTCGGGATGTCGGTGGTCTGGCTGTGGCGCGCGGCCGACGAGCACCCGGTCCGGTGGCGGGCGGCCGGCGCCGCACTGCTCAGCACGGTCTGCGCGGCGCTGGTCGGCGTCATCCTGGTGCTGCCGAGCGATCCGGTGAGCATGGTGCCCGCGGCGTTCCTGCGGCTGCCGATCGAGGTCGTGCTCGGCGTCGCGGTACTGGCGCTGCTGTCCGGGCGGACCCGCCGGATCACCGCCGCCGTGGCCGGGCTGGTGCTCGCCGTCGTCGGGCTGCTGAAGCTGTTCGACCTCGGGTTCGTGATCTTCCTGGACCGCCCGTTCGATCCGGTGTCGGACTGGGTGCTGCTCGGCAACGCGCAGGAGTTCCTGCGCGGGACCCTCGGCTCCGCCGGAGCGGTGTTCGCCGCCGTGCTCGCCGCGGTGCTGGCGGTCGGCCTGCTGGTGGCGACGGCACGGGCCGTCGTCCGGCTCGGTGGCCTCGCCGCCCGGCACCGGCGGATCGCGCTGCCCGGTGCGGCGCTGCTCGGGACGGTCTGGCTGGTGGTGTGGGCGGTCGCCGGGGCGCAGCTGGTGCCCGGCGTCCCGGTCGCCGCCGCCGACGGCGTCATCCAGCTGCGCGACCGGGCCGTCCAGATCCCGGCCTCGATCGCCGATCAGCGGGCCTTCGCCGCCGAGATCGCCGACGACGCCTATGCCGACGTCCCCGACGACCAGCTGCTCGGCGCGCTGCGCGGCAAGGACGTCGTGTTCGCCGTCGTCGAGAGCTACGGGCGCACCGCGCTGGAGGACCCGGAGATGGCGCCGCGCACCACCGCGCTGCTCGACGACGGGGACCGCCGCCTCGACGCCGCCGGGTTCGCCTCCCGCAGCGGGTTCCTGACGTCCCCGATCAGCGGCGGCGGCAGCTGGCTGGCGCACGCGACGCTGTTCTCCGGCCTCCGGATCGACGACCAGCGCCGGCACGACGCGCTCGTCACCTCGGACCGGCTGACCCTGATCCGGGCGTTCCGCGACGCCGGTTGGGAGACGACCGCCGTGATGCCCGGGACGACGCGGGCCTGGCCGGAGGCCGACTTCTACGGGCACCAGCGGGTGCACGCCCTCGACGGGCTGGGCTACCAGGGACCGCCGTTCAGCTGGTCCCCGATGCCCGACCAGTACGCCATGTCGGCCTTCTCCCGCCTCGAACACGACCGCACCGACCGCGGGCCGCTGCTGGCCGAGATCGCACTGACCTCCAGCCACGCACCGTGGACACCGGTGCCGCCGATGCTGCCGTGGGACGAGATCGGCGACGGCTCCGTCTACGCCCCGTACGCCGGCGACCAACGGACCTTCGAGTCCATCTTCGCCGGGGACCCGGACGCGATCCGGCAGGACTACCTCGACTCGACCGAGTACTCCCTGGAGACCGTGCTCGGCTGGATCGAACGGTCCGGCGACGACGATCTCGTGGTCGTCGTGCTCGGGGACCACCAGCCCGCCTCGGTGGTCACCGGGCCGGAGGCGAGCCGGGACGTCCCGGTATCGGTCGTCACCCGGGACCGGGAGGTGCTCGACCTGATCGCCGGCTGGGACTGGTCGGACGGGCTGCGCCCGCCGCCCGCGGCGCCGGTCTGGCCGATGGAGGAGTTCCGCGACCGCTTCCTCGACGCGTTCGGCCCGGCCGGCCCCGCCGGGCGGTGAACATGCGGCACGCCGCGTACGTGTACACCGGCGGAGGCCCGCGACGACCCGGAGGAGACGCCTTGCCCAGCACCACCGCCCGGGCCGAGAGCCCCGCATGAGCGTCCCGCTGCAGGGGGCAGCCGGATCGCAGAGCTGCCCGCCCGACTGGCTGGCGCTGCGCGAGCCGGCCGACTCCGACGCCCGATCCACCGCGCTCGCCGAGGCGCTGAGCGACGCGCTGCCGCCCGGTCCGCTGCTGGTGCGCGACCTCGGCTGCGGCACCGGCTCGATGGCCCGCTGGCTCGCGCCGCGGCTCGCGGCACCGCCCGGCGACCGGCCGGGCCGACCGGATCAGCCGAGCCGGCCGGACCAGCACTGGATGCTGCACGACCGCGACGCCGATCTGCTCCGCCACGCGGTCGCCGGGCTCCCCGACGGTGTCACCGGCGCAGCGGCACCCGGCGACCTGACCGCGCTGGACGCCGCAGCCCTCGCCGGGACCTCGCTGGTCACCGCGTCGGCATTGCTCGACATGCTGACCGCCGAGGAGATCGACCGACTGGCCGAGGCGTGCACCCGCGCCGGCGTCCCGGCCCTGCTGACGCTGTCGGTGAGCGGCCGGGTGTGCTTCGATCCGCCCGATCCGCTGGACGGCGAGTTCGCCGCCGCGTTCGACGACCACCAGCGGCGCGAGACCGGCGGCCGGCGCCTGCTCGGCCCGGACGCGGCCACCGTCGCCGCCGAGGCGTTGCGCCGTCGCGGCGCCCTGGTCCGGACCGCCGACGCGCCGTGGCGGCTCGGGCCCGACCGGCCGGACCTGCTGCGTGAGTGGCTGGCCGGCTGGCTGGACGCGGCCTGCGCGCAGCGCCCGGAGCTGCACGCGGCCGCCGGGCCCTACCGGGACCGCAGGCACCGGGAGATCGCCGCGGGAGCGCTGGCCGTCACCGTGGGCCACACGGACCTGCTGGCGCTGCCGGGCTGACCAGCGGATCACCCGGCCCGGCCGGCCTTGCTCCGGCGCAACCGGCGCAGGACGTCGATCTGCGCCGGGTTGTAGACGTCCCGGAATCCTGGTTGCCCCCTTCCCACCACGCACGGCGAATCCACTGCTCATCGTGGGCAGCCGGTACGACCCGGCAACCTCGCTGCGCAACGCCGAAGAGCCGGCCGGGCAGTTACCGGACGCCGGACTGCTGGTCGTGGACGAGTGGGGGCACCGCGTCGCTCCAGCAGCACAGCGGGTGTGTCGACGACACCGTCACCGGCTACCTGCTCGACGTCACGGTCGGGGTGAGCACCTCGTTCGGGACCGGTGACGTCACCGTGACGACCCGCGAGATGCGGCGGACCGTCGTGGCGCACAGCGTCCTCGCCTTTGTGTTCACCACGCTGATCCTCGCCGTCACGGTCTCCGCCGTCGCCACCCTGATGCGTCCCGGCTCACGATCGCCCACTCGCACCCCGATCATCGCGTCCGCACGCCCTCCGGACAGGAGTCCCAGGTGACGAACACCGAGCGGTCGTCGATGTCGGCGCCGAGCGACCGATAGGTGGCGAGCGCCGCGACGTTGTCCCGCTCGGTCCCGGTCCACATGCCGGCGCAGCCCCGGCGGAGGGCTTCCTCCCCCAGCGCACGCAGCAGCGCCGCGGCCACTCCGCGGCGCCGCCACCGGGCATCCACCGCGAGCTCGTAGACGAACATCTCGGGGTCGCCGTCGGGATGCCGCATCTCGATCCCGGACACGAAACCGATGCCGGACCCGTCGGCAACACGGGCGAGCAGCAGGACGTGTCCCGCACGTCGCAGGAAGTCCTGCGCACCGGCGGGCCGCACCGGGTGGTCGAACAGGAATGAGTTCTCGACGAGTAAGGCGGGTTCGTCCACCCGCTCCACGGTCCACGGGCCGTCGGCCATCAGCCGCTCCTTCCGATCGGGGCACCGGCCTTGCTCAAATCTGACCGGTCGTGCTAATTCTAATCCATGCGGTCAGAAAAAAGTCCAAGCGGCCAGAAGCGTCGGTCGGCGATCGAGGACGTCCGTCGTGCGCAGATCATCGAGAGCGCCGTCGCGATGTTCGCTGAGCTCGGCTACGCGGGCGCCTCGCTGGCCCGGATCGCCGAGCACGCAGGTATCAGCAAGGGCGTGATCGCCTACCACTTCGCCGGCCGGGACAACCTGGTCGAGCAGCTCGTCGAGCACGTGTACGCGGAGATCACCGAGCTCGTCGTGCCGCACATCGAGCAGGAGTCGACGGTGGTGGGCCGACTGCGCGCCCGCATCCTGGGCGTCGGCGCCTACGTCCGCACACACCGGGCCGAGATGGTCGCCCTGGCCGAGATCCTCAACAACCTCCGGGACGCCGATGGCCGCCTGCGCTACGGCAACGAGTTCAACGAGTCGCTCTACCGCGGCATGGAGGAGATGTTCCGGGCCGGCCAGGAGTCCGGCGAACTGCGCAGCTTCGACGCCCGCGTGATGGCGGTGACCGTCCAGGCCGCCATCGACGCGATGGTCGACTACGCCCACACCTATCCCGATCACGACGTCGACACACACGCCGCCGAGCTGGCCGACCTGTTCGAGCAGGCCGTCAGTGCCGACAGGGCCGACAGGGCCGACGGGGCCGACGGGGCCGACGGGGCCGACGGGGCCGACGGGGCCGACGGCACGACACCGCAGCACCACGGGGGGACACCATGACAACCGACCACACACATCCACCGGCAACCGCGGGCCCGGCCGGGCTCACCGGCCGGATACCCGCGCCGGACATCGCCCGGGGGGTCATGCTGCTGCTGATCGTCCTGGCGAACACGCCCTACTACCTCTACGGACGGCCACACGGCGGGATGGGCGCGCACCCGGTGGACGGATCGGTCGTGGACCGGGTCGTCCAGGCCGTTCTGATCACCACGGTCGATCTGCGGGTCTACCCGATGTTCGCGTTCCTGTTCGGCTACGGCCTGGTGATGATCCTGCGGCGGCAGCAGGCGGCCGGGCTCTCCGACGACGAGGCCCGACGACTGCTGCGCCGCCGGAACCTGCTTCTGGTCGCCTTCGGTGCCGTGCACGCGCTGCTGCTCTGGGGCGGCGACGTCCTGGGTGCCTACGGTCTGTGCGGACTGGCCCTGGTGTGGCTGTTCCTCCGCCGGTCCGACCGCACACTCCTGGTCTGGGCGGGGATCGGCACCGGCCTGCTCGCGCTGCTCGCGGTCCTCTCGGCGCTCGAGGGGCTCGCCGTGCTGGCCGGATTGCAGGAGCCGAACGACGTGGGCGCCACGGTCACCGTCCTGGCGCGGGCGAGCGTGTCCGATCCCGATCTCCTCGGCGCCGCGCTCGCGCGGATGACGATGTGGCCGATCCAGGTCCTGCTGATCCAGGGACTCGTCGGGATGGTCGTTCCGGTATCGATCCTGCTGGGGTTCTGGGCCGCCCGCCATCGTGTGCTGGATCGACCGTGGGAGCACCGCCGGCTGCTGTGGATCACCGCCGTCGGCGGGATCACGATCGGTTGGCTCGCCGGTCTGCCGTTCGCGCTGACGCACATCGGTGTGCTCGACACGATGGCCCCGGCGCTCTCGTCGTTCGCCGTGCCGCAGATGCTCGCCGGGCTTGCCTGCGGCCTCGGTTACGTCGCTGCATTCGGATTGATCGGCGACCGCCTCGCCGGCCGGCCGCTCGGACCGCTCGGCGGCGCGCTGACCGCCGTCGGGAAACGGTCGCTGACCTGCTACCTGGCGCAGTCGCTGCTGTGCGCCCCGCTGCTCGCGGCCTGGGGCCTGGGCCTCGGAGGGATCCTGGGCAGCGCGCAGACCGCCGCGTTCGCGATCGGGGTCTGGCTGCTCACCGTGCTGTACGCGGTCGTCGCGGAGCGGCGTGGCGCGCCCGGCCCGGCCGAGGCGCTGCTCCGCCGGCTGACCTACGGCCCGCCCACGGCGGCCCCCACCGCGACACCCACTGCGGCCCCCACCGACGGCTGAGCCCCGACGACCCCGGTCACGATCCGCACGGGTTCCCGTCGTTCGCACGGCATCGGATCCCGTGCGGATCACGGAAACCCGTGCGGATCACGGCAACCCATGCCGACCACGGGAACCCCGGCAGTCCACTCCGGGACATCCGCTGTCGCGACGGCCGACTAGGAGCCGTCCGCGACCGGAACGGCGCCGCGTGATCGGCCGGACCCGGTCACCACCGCGACCGACCGGTCCAGCTCGGCGGCGACATCGAGGCCGCCGACGATCTCGAGCAGCGCGTTCGCCGCGATGGAGTTCGGCTGCCTGCCCGGGATCACGATGCCCACCGCAGGCCGCGGGCTCGGCTCAGCCAGCGGGATCGTGGTCATCCCCTCCGGGATGCCGAACGCGTGCAGCCAGGTGTGCGCGATGATGCTGGAACAGGCACCGCCCGCGGCGTGCGCGTACAGGCCGTCCACCGTGTTCGTCTCGACGGCCGGGACGAGCCGGGTGCCCGCCGCGGCGGCCGCGTGGTCCAGGATCCGCCGGTTCTGCATGCTGGTGTCGAGCATGCACAGCGGCAGCGCCGCGACGTCGCTCCAGCGCACCGTCTGCTGCCCGGCCCGGGGCCCGTCGGCGGGGGTGAGCAGCAGGTAGTGCTCGCGGTAGAGCGGGACGGCAGCGGTGGCCTCCGGGGTGTGCGGGTCGAGGTAGGTCAGCCCGACGTCGATCTCGAACTCCTCCAGCCTGCGGAGGATCTCGGTCGACGACAGCGCCTCGATCCGCACACCCGCCTGCGGATGCCGCTGCCGGAACGGCGTGGTCACCAGCGGGCTCGGCGGCACCGCGGTCGGAATCGCCCCGATCCGCAGGGTGCTGGTCAGCTCGTCGCGCATCCGGTCGAGCTCGCTCCGGAGCCCGTCGCGCTCGGCGAGGATCCGGTGCGCCCACGCCACGACCCGCCGTCCCTCGTCGGTGAATCCGGCGAACCGGCGGCCGCGCTGCACGATCGTGACACCGAGCTCGCGCTCCAGCTTCCGGATCGCCGCGGACAGCGCCGGCTGGCTGACGTGGCTGGCCGCGGCCGCCCGGCCGAAGTGCTGCTCGCGAGCCAGCGCCACCACGTACTCCAGCTGGCGGATCAGGATGTCGGGCGGCATCGCAGGAGTCTAACCAGCTGTGATCGACGCTGTTTATCATCGGATCGACAGGTCGAGTCACCGGACCCTTGTCGTTGCGGCGCCCTCTTGACAACGTGTGAGGAGCATCACCGGCGATGGGGAGGCACATGTCTGACGTGGCACTGGACACCGGACGGGCCGCAGCCGTCCGGGAGATCGCCGCGGGCCTGAAGGACGAGCGCGGCGCCCTCATGCCGATCCTGCACCGGGTGGTCGAGGAGATCGGCTACCTCACGCACGAGGACACCACGGTGATCGCCGAGGTGCTGAACCTCTCCGAGGCCGAGGTGCACGGCGTCGCCACGTTCTACAAGGACTTCCGGCGCACCCCGGCCGCGCAGTGCGTCGTGCAGATCTGCCGGGCCGAGGCCTGCCAGGCGGTCGGCGCGAACGAGCTCGTCGAGCACGCCATCAGCACCCTCGGCATCGCGATGGACGCCCGCGCCGACGACGGCACCTACGAGCTGGAGCAGATCTTCTGCCTCGGCAACTGCGCGCTCGGCCCCGCCGTCACCGTCGACGGCAGGCTGCACGGCCGGGTCACCCCCGACCGGTTCGACGCGATCCTCCCGGAGGTGACCCGATGAGCGCCCCGGTGACGGTGTACGTCCCCGCCGACTCGGCGGCCCGCTCGGTCGGCGCCGACGAGGTCGCTGACGCGCTCGCCACCGCAGCCGCCGACGCCGGGCGCGACATCCGGATCGTCCGCAACGGCTCGCGCGGCATGCTGTGGCTGGAGCCGCTGGTCGAGGTCGAGACCGCCGAGGGCCGGGTGGCCTACGGACCGGTGGACGCCGCCGACGTCGGCGAGCTGGTCGGTGCCGGGCTGCTCGACGGCGCGCCGACCCGGCTGAGCCACGGCCGCACCGCGCAGATCGACTGGCTGGCCTCCCAGCAGCGGGTCACCTTCCGTCGGGTCGGTGTGATCGACCCGTTGAGCGTCGAGGACTACGTCCGGCACGGCGGCTTCGCCGGCCTGACCCGGGCGCTGGAGATGTCCCCCGCCGACGTCGTCACCGCCGTCACCGAGTCCGGCCTGCGCGGCCGCGGCGGCGCGGGATTCCCCGCCGGGATCAAGTGGAAGACCGTGCACGACGCCCCCGCCGAGCTGAAGTTCATCTGCGCGAACGCCGACGAGGGCGACTCCGGCACGTTCGCCGACCGGATGCTGATGGAGGGTGACCCGTTCACCCTGATCGAGGGCATGACCATCGCCGCACACGCGGTGGGCGCCACCGAGGGCTACATCTACCTGCGTTCGGAGTATCCGGACGCGGTCGCCACGATGCGCCAGGCCATCGAGATCGCCTACTCCCGCGGCTGGCTGGGCGAGCGGATCGCCGGCAGCGAGCTGTCGTTCGACCTGTTCGTCCGGGTCGGCGCGGGCGCCTACATCTGCGGCGAGGAAACCTCGATGCTGGAGAGCCTCGAGGGCAGGCGCGGCACGGTGCGCGCGAAACCGCCGATCCCCGCGCTGGAAGGGCTGTTCGGGCAACCGACGGTCGTCAACAACGTACTGACCCTCGGTTCCGTCCCGATGATCATGGCGGACGGCCCGGCCGCCTACCAGGAGCTGGGCATCGAACGGTCCCGCGGCACCCAGGTCTTCCAGCTCGCCGGCAACGTGCGCCGGGGCGGGATCGTGGAGACCGCGTTCGGCATCACGCTCGGCGAACTGGTCGAGGGCTACGGCGGCGGCAGCGGCTCCGGCCGGCCGGTGCGCGCCGTGCAGGTCGGCGGGCCGCTGGGCGCCTACCTCCCGACCGACCGTTTCGACCTGCCGATGGACTACGAGGGGTTCGCCGCGGCGAACGCGATGATCGGGCACGGCGGGGTGGTGGTGTTCGACGACACCGTCGACATGGCCCGGCAGGCCCGGTTCGCGATGGAGTTCTGCGCGATCGAGTCCTGCGGCAAGTGCACGCCGTGCCGGGTCGGTGCGGTGCGCGGCGTCGAGACCATCGACAAGATCATCGGCGGGGTCGACCGGGAACGGAACCTGATCCTGCTGGACAGCCTGTGCGACACCATGACCAAGGGCTCGCTGTGCGCGATGGGCGGCCTCACGCCGATGCCGGTGCGCAGCGCCGTGCAGGACTTCGCCGAGGACTTCGACCGGCCCCCGGTACAGACGGGGCTGCCGGTCCCGGACAAGTTCGCCGCCGACACGGCCGCCCGCAATGCGGCGCTGATGGGCACGGAGGAGTAGCCATGGCCCTGCTCAAGGAGACCGACTACGGCACGCCCGCCCGCACCTCGGACACCACGGTGGCCGTCGAGATCGACGGGCACGCCGTCGAGGTGCCCGCCGGCACCTCGGTGATGCGCGCGGCCGCCGAGGCGGGCATCCAGATCCCGAAGCTGTGCGCCTCGGACTCGCTCGAACCGTTCGGCTCGTGCCGGCTGTGCCTGGTCGAGGTCGAAGGCGGGAAGGGCACCCCGGCCAGCTGCACCACCCCCTGCGCCGACGGCATGGTCGTCGCCACCCAGACCCCGCAGCTGGAGGACCTGCGCCGCGGGGTGATGGAGCTCTACATCTCCGACCACCCGCTGGACTGCCTGACCTGCCCGGCCAACGGCGACTGCGAGCTGCAGGACATGGCGGGTGTGGTCGGGCTGCGCGACGTCCGCTACGGCTACGAGGGCGCGAACCACCTCGACGAGGCCAAGGACACGTCCAACCCGTACTTCGACTACGACCCCAGCAAGTGCATCGCCTGCTCGCGCTGCGTGCGCGCCTGCGACGAGGTGCAGGGGACCCTCGCGCTCACCCTGGAGGGCCGGGGCTTCGACAGCCGGATCGTGCCCGGTGGCGCACCGGACTTCCTGTCGTCGGAGTGCGTCTCCTGCGGCGCGTGCGTGCAGGCCTGCCCCACGTCGACGCTGCAGGAGAAGTCGGTCGTCGACCTCGGCATGCCGAACCGGACGGTGCTCACCACCTGCGCCTACTGCGGTGTCGGCTGCTCGTTCAAGGCCGAGCTGCGCGGCGACCAGCTGGTCCGGATGGTGCCGCACAAGGACGGCGGCGCCAACGAGGGGCACAGCTGTGTGAAGGGGCGCTTCGCGTTCGGCTACGCCGACCATCCCGACCGGCAGCTGTCCCCGATGATCCGCGACTCGATCGACGACGAGTGGCGGGTGGTCGACTGGGACACCGCGCTCGGCGAGGTCGCCCGCCGGTTCTCCGCCATCCGCAACGAACTCGGTCAGAGCGCGATCGGCGGGATCACCTCCTCGCGGACGACGAACGAGGAGGTCTACGCGGTCCAGAAGATGGTCCGCGGGGCGTTCGGCAACAACAACGTCGACACCTGCGCGCGGGTCTGCCACTCCCCCACCGGCTACGGGCTCAACCAGACGTTCGGCACCTCGGCCGGTACCCAGACGTTCGCCTCGGTCGAGCACAGCGACGTGCTGCTGGTCATCGGCGCCAACCCGACCGACGCGCACCCGGTGTTCGCCTCCCGGATGAAGCGCCGGCTGCGCGCGGGGGCGAAGCTGATCGTCGCCGATCCGCGCCGGATCGATCTGGTCCGCTCCCCGCACATCGAGGCCGCGCACCACCTGCAGCTGCAGCCGGGTACCAACGTCGCGCTGGTCAACGCGATGGCGCACGTCGTGGTGACCGAGGGGCTGATGGACCAGGAGTTCCTGGACTCGCGCTGCGAGGGCGTCGAGGAGTACGTGGAGTTCATCGCGTCGCCGGAGCACTCACCGGAGATCCTGGAGGAGGTGATCGGTGTCGCCGCCGAGGACGTCCGGGCGGCGGCCCGGCTGTTCGCCACCGGTGGCAACGGCGCGATCTACTACGGCCTCGGCGTCACCGAGCACTCGCAGGGCTCGACGATGGTGATGGGCATGGCCAACCTGGCGATGCTGACCGGCAACATCGGCCGCGAGGGTGTCGGGGTGAACCCGCTGCGCGGCCAGAACAACGTGCAGGGCTCCTGCGACATGGGGTCGTTCCCGCACGAGCTGCCCGGCTACCGGCACATCGGCACCGAGTCGGTGCGCGACATCTACGAGCAGCTGTGGGGCACCACCCTCGATCCGCACCCCGGCCTGCGGATTCCGAACATGTTCGACGCCGCCGTGCGGGGCACCTTCCGCGGGCTGTTCGTGCAGGGCGAGGACATCGCGCAGTCCGACCCGAACACCCGGCACGTCGAGGCGGCGCTCACCGCGCTGGACTGCCTCGTCGTGCAGGATCTGTTCCTCAACGAGACGGCCCGGTTCGCCCACGTCTTCCTGCCGGGGACGTCCTTCCTGGAGAAGGACGGCACCTTCACCAACGCCGAGCGGCGGATCAACCGGGTCCGGCCGACGACCGCACCGCGCACCGGCAAGCACGAGTGGCAGGTGGTCAGCGAGATCGCCGGCCTGATGGGCTTCGACATGGGCTGGGACAACTCGGCCGACATCATGGACGAGATCGCCGCGACCACCCCGACGTTCGCCGGGGTCAGCCATCGCTACCTCGACGAGGTCGGCTCGGTGCAGTGGCCGTGCAACGACAACGCCCCGCTGGGGACGCCGATCATGCACGTGGACGGCTTCGCCCGCGGCAAGGGCAAGCTCATGACGACGTCCTACGTGCCGACCCTGGAGCGCAGCACGCGGCGCTACCCGCTGATCCTGACCACCGGCCGGATCCTCAGCCAGTACAACGTGGGCGCCCAGACCCGGCGCACCGCGAACTCGTCCTGGCACGCCGAGGACCTGCTGGAGATCCACCCGCACGACGCGGAGGACCGCGGGATCTCCGACGGCGAGTTCGTCGAGATCAGCTCCCGGGTCGGTTCGACACGGCTGCGGGCCCGCCTGTCGGACCGGATGCCGGTCGGTGTCGTCTACACGACGTTCCACCATCCGGTCTCCGGGGCGAACGTGGTCACCACCGAGAACTCGGACTGGGCCACGAACTGCCCGGAGTACAAGGTCACCGCGGTGCAGGTCGCGCTGCGCGTGGAGGCCGGGGCCGAGACCGAGGGCTCCGGGCAGGCCGCCGCCGTCGTCGTGGCGGGTGACTAGGCCGTGTCCGGGACCACCACACCCGAGCTGCGGATGGTGCACGAGATCGCCCGGCAGTTCGCCGACCGGCCGGCCACCGAGTCGGTCGAGACGATCGCCGCGCACCTGCGCAAGTTCTGGGCGCCGGCGATGATCACCAACCTGATCGAGGACGCGGACCGGGGTGCGGACCTGGACCCGCTGGTGGCGGGGGTCGTCGCGGAGCTGCGCCCCGCGGGGTGATCGGTCGAGCCGGGCCGGAGCACGGGGCTGGACTGCCGGGACGGACCGCGGAGCCGGACCCCGGGCTGGACCGTGGGGTCAGACCGCGGGAGACCGCTCACCAGGTGAGCGGTTCTCCGCGGGCCCCGGCCATCCGTCGGTGCTCCGGCCGCGGGTGCATGGTCAGTGCTCGTACCGCGGGCGCACGGCCCGCCACGCCTCGACCGCGTCGCTCACCCGCTGCCGGTGCGTCGCCGTCAGGTCCCGCTCCCGGTACGGCGATCGGCTCCCCCGGGCCAGCGGCGCGCTGTCCTGGATCGCGTCGGCGAGCCGGTGCAGGTAGTCGCGGCCCTGCTCGCACAGATCCCGGGTCTCGGTGTCGTCGAGCGCGACGAGCACCGAGTAGCCGACCGGACCGTGGTTGCAGTGCACGTCGAGATGCAGCAGGCCGTCGTCGTCGAGCAGGAACCAGTGGTGCGGCTCGTGATCGACGACGTGCATCGGACGATCGAACCACGGACCGGGGGCCGCAGGTCGCCGAGCACGCCGTGGGCGCGGGAGCGCGGCCGGTCAGGTCCGCAGCTGCGCCCGCGTCCCGTCGCCGAGATCCGGGTCCGGGAGCACCCCGTCCGGATCGATGACGGCGACGGTGTGCCCGTCCAGGGTGAGCCGCCGCAGGCCCTCCAGCGTCATCCGGCGTCCGACGTCGGAGAACCGGTCGACCCGGGAGAGGTCCAGCACGACCTCCGGGGTACTGATCGGTTCGGTGGCCAGCCGGTCCAGCACCGCCTCCGCCCCGGAGAACTGCACGGCCCCCTGGAGCGCGACGACGGTCGCGTCGCCGTCCACCCGGGTTCCGCGCAGCACCGTCGAGCCGTAGGGCTCGGCCTCCATCAGGTGCATGCCCATGTCGCGGGACAGCCGCTCGCAGATCGCGACGCCGCGCACGCTGTTGCCGTGCGCGTCCAGCCGCGGGGACACGGTGGCGAGCCCGAGCTGGCCGGGCAGCGCGCCGAGCATCCCGCCCGCGACGCCGCTCTTCGCCGGGATGCCGACCCGGACCAGCCAGTCCCCCGCGCCGTCGTACATGCCGGAACCGGCCATCACCGACATCGTCCGGCGGGCGACGGCGGCGGGCAGCACCCGTCGTCCGGTCACCGGGTGGACGCCCGCGTTCGCCAGCGTCGCCCCCATCATCGCCAGGTCGCGGACGGTCACGTTCACCGCGCACTGGCGGGTGTAGCCGTCGACGACCTCGGCGGCCGGCTCGCTGAGCACCCGGTAGTTGCGGAGCATGTGCGCGATCGCGAGATTGCGGTCGGCGGTGTCCAGCTCGGACCGGTACACCGACTCGTCGACGGTGAGCCGCCGCCCGGCGAGCTCGGAGAAGAAGTCCACGACCCGCTCGACGCGGGCGGCGCCGGTCGCGTCCGGCCCCACCAGCAGGTGGTGCACGGCGATCGCGCCGGCGTTGATCATCGGGTTCTTCGGGCGGTGCGTCCCGCCCTCCAGGGACAGTTCGTCGAACGCCTCGCCGGACGGTTCGACGCCGACCGTCGCGTCCACCACCTCGGTGCCGCGGTCGGTGAGCGCGGCGGCGTAGGCGAACGGCTTGGAGATCGACTGGATGGAGAACTCGACGTCGGCGTCGCCGGCCGCGTACGTGCGCCCGGCGACCGTCGTCACCGCGACGCCGAGCACCTCCGGATCGGCGTCGGCCAGGTCGGGGATGTAGTCGGCGACCCGGCCGGAGCGGTCGGCGACGACACCGTCGAGAACCTCGGCCAGGTAGTCGGGGACGGGGGTGCGCATCAGCCGCCGCCCCCGCCGGCCGCGGCGTTCTGCTGCTTCTCCCACATCGAGAGCACGACCGCGACCACGAACAGCTGCACCGGCAGGCTCAGCCCCGGGAGCTCGGCCTCGGCGCCGCCGCGCCACCAGCTCAGTCTGCGGACCGAGCCGAGTGTCTGATCGCCCTCGACCAGCAGCTGCTCGGAGCTCCACATCGAGGCCCGCCGGAACCGGTAGGAGCGACCGTCGGCGGTGACCGTCCAGTGCTTGCGGGCGACCCGCTCGGCCGTGGCGACCACCGCGTCCGGGCCGCCGGGGCCGCCGGTCATCGTGTAGGTGCTGCCCCAGATGTTCGCCCCGACCTGGTAGTCGGCACCGTCGACCGTCATCCGTCCGCCGGAGCGCCACCAGCGCGAGCTGAACGTGCTGACCGGGACACCGTCCACACTGAACGCGTACGCACTACGAAACGGGCTGGTTTTCTCGGCGCGCAACACGTTCGGTATCGAACCACCGGCCACGGCCGGAGCACCAGCGGACGCGCCACCGGGCGGTGCCCCGGACGCGCCGCAGCACGGCGGCGGCCGCCGTCAGCAGTTGTCGCCGTCAGCAGTCGCCGCCGCCGTCAGCGATTACCGCTGCAGGACACCGCGGAGAAGTTGCCCTCCGCCGACTCCTCGGAGATGACGGCGCCGTCGACGAGGATCCGGCAGGAGATCTCACCGGACCCACCGGTGGCACTGACCGAGTAGTCGGTGGGCTCGTCGGCCGCGGGTGAGGTCCGGTCCCACGGCAGGTCCGCGCCGGTGACCTGGGTGACCGACGTCCCCCGGCCGACGGTGATCGTGTCCGCCGTCCCGGATCCGGTCACCTCGAAGGTGACCTCGGCCGCCGCGGGCTCCGCGGCGGCATCGACGGCCGGAGCGGCGCCGGGCTGCTCGCCGTCGGTGGCCGGCGCGGACGCGACCGTGCCCGACGCGGCCGTGCCCTCGGTCCGTGTGCCCCCGGGCCCCTCGTCCGAGCCACCGAAGCCACCGAAGCCGCCGAAGACGGCGAACCCGGCCAGTACGGCGGCGGTGCCGGCCGTGACGGCGCCCGCCACCCACGGCCAGCGCCGCCGGCGGGCCGGGACGACGTCGTTCCGTCCGGTGGACCGGCTGTCCCGGCGCCGGGGTCCGCCGTCCGCTCGGGTCACGGCCGGGGCGTCGGGAGGGATCGGGGCCGGGCTCAGGCCCGGCAACAGCTCGGTGTCGGGCGCCGGGCTCCGGACCGTTCCGTCCTCCGGGCCGGCGGGCCCGTGAGCATCCGGGACGTAACCGGGGTCGCCGATCAGGTACCCGGTCTCCTCCTGGCCCGGCCCGGGGACACCGGTGAGGTACCCGGTCTCCTCGTGGTCGAACGCGGGCTCCACCTGGCCGTAGCCGGGGGCACCGGTGTCGTACCCGGGCACCTCCTGGCCGTACCCGGCACCGCCGGCGACGTACCCCCGATCGTCCGGGAAGGCCGCGGGGCGACCGCGACGGTGCCCGTGGTCGTGGTCGTGGTCGTGGTCGTCCGGGTCGTACTCGGCGCGGCCGGTGACGTATCGCGGATCGTGGCGTCCGGGCCCGGCCGCGGGGTGTCCGGCCGCCTCCCGGCCGGGGACACCGTCCGTGCCCCGGAGGGCCTCCGGGCGGTGCCGCCGGTCCGGCTCGGCCACGACGTCGCGGTACTCGGCCCGGTCGGCACGGCCGTGCCGGGTGGCCAGGGTGTCGTCGCTGTCGAACGGGTACCGGTCGTCGACCGGGTATCCGTCCTCGTACTCGTCCGGGTATGCGTCCGCGCCGTGCCGTCCACCGGTGTGGATGCCCGCGGCGGGCCGGATCGCGTCGTCGTCATCGGCGCGACGGCGCCCGCCACGCTGAGCCCGGCCGGGACGCTCGGCGACGGGCGGGATCGTCTCCGCCGAACGCCGTCCGGACCGGCGCGGGGCGGGCGGGACCACGTCCGGTACCGGCGGGATCGTCTCGGCCGAACGCCGTCCTGCCGGGCGCGCGGCGGGCGAGATCGCGTCGGCCGAACGCCGCCCCGCCGAGCGCGGGTCAGGCGCGATCGCGTCGGCCGAACGCCGCCCCGCCGAGCGCGAGTCGGGCGAGATCGTCTCGGCCGAACGCCGCCCCGTCGGGCGCGGGGTGGGCGGGATCGTGTCCGGCGCGGGCTGCTCCGGCGCGCGGCGACGCCCGCGCCGTGGCCCGATGTCGTCCCGGCCGTTCCGGTCGTTCCGGTCGTTCCGGTCGCCCCGGGCATTCCGCGGCCGGACGATCTCGTAACGCTCAGTGATCGCGCTCAGTAGCGACGACACGTCGACCGCGGAGTCCGACCGGCGGCCACCGGTCAGGGCCGAGTGGCCCGGGTGCCCCTGGTCCGACGGGAAAACGACCCCGGCGGCGAGGTCCTCGGGCGAGAGATACCGGTCGGGCGCTCCGGCGTCGTCGTCCGATCGGTCGATGACCTCGACCGACCGACGCCGGCCACGTCGTGGCGTCGGAGACTGCTCGTCGTCGAGCACCCAACGACCCCGCTCCGGGTCCCACATCGGTCCTGACACGACGCCCCCCTCGGTTGCCGTACCGGTTCAACGATGCGGCCGCGCCCCGGTTACGGAACGCGGTCGACGGGCGAGGGGTCGGGCATCGTTCGGCGGTGCGACCGGTCCCGTTCGGCCGTACCGGTGAGTGATCGTTCGACCACCCTCCGCGACAGCCCCGGCCGATGTGCGCGGGAGGGGGCGGCCCGGGGATCGCCACCGAGCCCGGTGCGCCGCGGCTGTCCCGCCCGGGCGTGCGCCGTGTCCATGACCGTGAGCACCGATCGTCCGGCGATCACCGGCTCGATCCCGGCCGGGACCCGGGACGTCGCCAGCCGCGCGGTCCTGGCGACGAACAATGCCTCCTCCACGCCGGCGAGCCGGCGGGGATCGCTGCTGCTCACGAGGTGGCCGTACGCCGCAACCGGCTCCATCCCCGCCCGGCGGACGAGCTCGACCGCGTGCGCGACCCGCCCCCGGGCTCCGTCGGCCACCTGGACGGTCATCACGTGTCCGGGCCGGACGATGCTCTCCGGCCGGGACCCCGGATCGGCGAGCGCCCGGAAGGTCGTGGCGCGAGCACCGGCCGAGATCCCGGTGCCGGTCCCGACCGCGTCGACCGAGATCCCGAACCGGGTCCCGTCGTCCTCGCCGCGCTCGTCGACGGGCGACATCGGGATCCGGAGCCGCCGCACCGTCGTGGCCGGCATCGCCGCACAGAGGAACCCGCAGGTCATCCGGATCATGCGGCCCACCGAACCGGTGTCCGCCGTCCGGCCCGCGAGCACCAGCAGGGCCACGTCCGCCACCGGGTCCACGACCAGCACCGGCTCACCGTCGGCCAGCGCGGCGACCGCGCAGGGGCCGGTCGGCGGAACCTCGATCCGGTCAGCCACTGCTCGTCCCCAGGTAGGCGGCGAGGCGGTCGCGGAGCCCGGGGCGGGTCAGCGAGGCGACGAGCGCGTCCATGTCGGACGCGTCCTCGATCGCCGACGCCGGATCGGTCCGGTCGAGCGCTGCCGCCAGCGCGGTCGTGTCGATGCCGGTCGTCGAGCGCACCAGCCGGAGCGCCTCCCGGTTCTGCTCCTCGCGAGCCAGCACCTCCGTCGCGAGCCCGTGCCGGTGTGCGGTCACGGCGTCGATCTCGCGGGACTCCGACAGCCAGGTCCGCGCGGTACCCGTGCCGACGACCGCCGCGAGGTGCCGGGTCCCGAGCACGACGCCGAATCCGAGGCCGGGGAACCTCAGCGTCGTGCCCGGGTCGACGAGGCGGTGGGTGCAGGACGCGACGATGTCGGCCCCGGCGCCGACCGCCTTGCCGCCGACACAGGCGATCGTCAGGTAGCGGGACCGGCGCAGCCGCCGCAGCAGCTGCTCGATCCGGACGAACCGCCGCAGCAGGTCGCCGTCGCTCTGCTCGAGTGCCTGCGACATGTCGAACCCGGCACAGAAGTGCCTGCCGGATCCGTTGACGACCACCCCGCGGGCCCGGCGCTCGTCCGCGACGTCCAGTGCGGCGTGCAGTTCCTCGACGGTCGATGCGTCGAGCGCGTTCGCCCGCCGGGGCCTGTCGATCGAGACCGTGACGACCTCGGCGTCGTACTCGACCCGGACCCTCGGCTCGCCCCCGGCATCCGCGGGCTGGTTCTCACGCACGGGGGTGCTCATGGATCCACTCCTTCAGCACCTCGTCGTGGTGTTCGTCGAGGCGTGGCGGGGCCCCCATCTCCGCAGTGTGGCCGGACACCGCCACCGGGAAGGCGACACCGCTCGTCGCGACCCCGTTGGGCAGCGGCAGCGGCCGGACCAGGTTCATGGCCTCGACGTGCGGGTCGGCCAGGATCTCGGAGAAGGTGTTGATCGGCGCGCAGGGCACCCCGGCGTCCTCGAACGCGGCGAGCCAGTCGGCGGCGTCACGCGATCGCAGCCGCCCGTCCACGTCCGCGGTGAGCGCGTCCTGGTTGCGGGCCCGCAGCTCCTGGGTCAGGTAGCGCGGGTCGTCGACGAGTTCCGCCATGCCGACGACGTCGCAGAACCGCCGCCACAGGTCGCTGTTCCCCGCGGCGACCACGAAGCTCTTGTCCGCGGCCCGGAACGCCCGGTAGGGCGCGTTGCGCGGATGCGCCGAGCCGAGCCGGCCCGGGTCGCGTCCCGTCCCGAAGTACTCGCTGGTCTGCAGCGCCGAGATCCCGAGCAGGGTGCCCAGCATCGAACAGTCGATGTGCGCGCCCACGCCGGTCTGCGAGGCACGCCGGACGGCGGCGGTGATGGTGTAGGCCGCGTAGAGACCGGCCACGAAGTCCCCGACCGGGACCCCGCACTTGACCGGTTCGCCGTCGGCCTCGCCGGTGACGCTCATCAGTCCGGAGACGGCCTGGACCGTCACGTCGAAGGCCCCGTGCCGCGCGTAGGGCCCGGTCTGCCCGTACCCGGAGATCGAGCAGTAGACGACGGCCGGGTTGACCTCGGCGAGGGCGTCGTAGCCGAGCCCCAGCCGATCGAGGACGCCGGCGCGGTAGTTCTCGACGACGACGTCGGAATGCCGCACCAGATCGAGGACGGTGTCGCGGTCCGCCGCGTCCTTCAGATCGAGCGCGATGCTGCGCTTGTTCCGGTTGACCGAGGCGAAGTTGCCGCTGTACCGGTCGTCGTCCTGCTCGCCCATCAGCGGTGGCCACAACCGCATCCCGTCGCCCTCGCCCCGCCGCTCGATCTTCACGACGTCCGCACCCAGGTCGGCGAGCAGTGAACCGGCGAACGGGCCCGCGGCGATCTGGCCGAACTCCAGGACGCGCAGGCCGTCGAGCGGAGCCCCGTTCATCGGGCCGGACCCTCGCGCAGCCCGGCCTCGATCATCAACGGGATCACCCGCTCGCCGAAGAGCTGCAGGTCCGGCAGGTAGTCGAAGAAGTTGACCTGCATGCCGTCGCAGCCGGCGTCATGCAGCTTCTGGAACCATTCGACGATCTGTTCGGGCGTACCCACCAGGTGCACGTTACCGCCGACCACCCACTGCTTCCGGCTGTGCCCGCGCCAGGACCTGTTGTCACCACCGGTGAAGGCGGCGACGAAGTTGTCGGCGGCAACCGTGTCCTCGTTGTCGAGGATCGCCTGGTAGGCGGCCCAGGCCTCCTCCTCGGTCTCCCGGCAGATGACGTGCGGGTTGATCACGGTGCGGACCTCCCGCCCGCGGGCCCTGGCCAGGTCCTTGATCTTCTTGTTGTGCGCGGGCAGGGACTCGACCGCCTGGTGCGGGTCCGCACCGCCCGGGCTCGTGATGAAGATCAGGTCCGAGAACTCGGCGGCGTAGTCCAGCCCGGCCGACGACGACGCCGCGTTGACCAGGACCGGGCGGCCGTGCATCGGCTTCGGGAGGATGTGCGCATCGGTCATCGACCAGTGCTTCCCGTTCAGCGTGACGTTGTCGTCGCTGGCCCAGAGGGTCTTCATCATCTCGGTGAACTCGGCCGCCATGGAGTACCGCAGGTCGTGCTCGATCGGTTCCAGGCCGAACATCCGGTACTCACTGGGCTTGTAGCCGGTGACCACGTTGAGGCCCCAGCGCCCGCCGGAGATGTGGTCGATGCAGGCGCCGTACTTCGCCAGGTGCACCGGGTGCCAGCCGTAGAGGACGTGCACGGTGCTGATCAGCATGATCCGGGACGTCTCGGCCGCGAGCGCCGCCGAACTGATCAGCGGATCGAGTTCGTGCTCCCGGAAATGCGAACTACCACCGTATCCACCCTTGCCGAGCCATTGCCCGAGACCGAAGGCGAGATCGAATCCGTATCGTTCGGCCTCCTTCGTGCACATACTGTTGTACTCGTACGACCACGAGGTGTCGCGAGGGGCCGTCGACGGGCTCCACGCTCCTTCCTGCAGTGGCAGGAAGAGCCCGAGGATCAGCTTGTTCCGCATGGCCTCGCCGAGCGGTGAGCTCGCGTCGACTACCGATTCCACTTCTGCGCCTCTCGTCATGTCTGGTCCTTTCGATACACGCCTCGTCCCGGGATCATCGGGCGGCTTTCATGCGGCGAGGCTGCGGCTGCGCCCCCGGAAGAACACGAGCGGATCACCGTCGGCGTGGGCCGCCCGGTGGACGCGGCCGATGAAGATCGTGTGATCGCCGGTGACGTGCGAGTCCTCGACCGAGCACTCGAACCGGCCCAGGGAGCCCTCGAGTACCGGCGAGCCGAGGCACCCACTGCGGAACGGCGATCGCTGGAACTTGTCGTCGGCCCGGCCGGAGAACGTGGAGCACAGCTCCCGGCCCCGCTCGTCGTCGGAGAGGATGTTGATGGCGAAGCTGCCCGACCGCTCGATCGCGACACGCGTACGGGACGTCTCGGCGAGCGAGATCAGCATCAACGGCGGCTGCAGACTCAGGCTCATGACCGCATTCGCCGCACATCCGTGCGGAACGCCGTCGACAGCACAGGTGATGATCGTGATTCCGGTCGCGAAAGTCCCCGCGACCTCCCGGAGAATTCTCGGGTCGACCCCGGCATCCGACGGGACCGAACGGAGCGATTCCGACACGTTTGACACATCTCCTCCCCTGCATCGGCGAGTACGACCGCGAACGAACCGCGATTATCGGAGCAGTAACGGTCCGCGCGATTGTGATGTAGATTTCCAGCCCCAGAGGGTCGGTGTCATCGGAGACATCGCACGATCCGGAAGGCGGCGGTTGTGACGACATCTCAACAGGACCCGGCAGGAGATTTTGAGAGCATCGGTCGCTATGTCACCAGGACGATCTGCGACGAGAACGTCGACTACTCGGTGCTCGACACCTCCGTACTGGCCGACGTCGTCGAGACCAACGTGCACAACGCCCGGATCTACACCCACGCGATCCTCGACCGCCGCAAGCCGACCAGCGACGATCTGGCCGCGCTGGCCGCAGCAGCACGCCGGCGGGTCCACCAGGGCGTCACCCTGGAGGCGATGCTGCGGGCGTACCGGATCGGGGCCCGGGCGATGTGGGCCGATCTCAGCACCCGGCGGCCGGACATCGACCAGTCGGTGCTGACCGACTGGACGCTGCGCTACATCGACTGGGTCAGCAGCGAGGCCGAGCGGGCCTACCTGCGCGAACGGGATCAGCTGGTCGACTCCCGCCACGAGACGATCCGGCTGCTGATCTCACGGCTGATCGAGGACGACTTCCCGTCGCCCCGGGATCGGGACGACGCGGCGCGCACCCTGGGTCTGGACTCGTCGGCACCGCACGTGGCCGTCCTCATCGGACCGACCGGCGGCAGCGGAGGCTCCGTCGACGAGCTGCTCCAGGCGGTGCAGCAGGAGATCCGCCGGGCCGTCCCGGGAGCGGTGGCGGTACTGCTGCGCCGCGGCACGGTCGTGGTCGTTCCCGGCACCGGCACCACCGGGATCGAGCAGGCCGTCCGTCGATGCGTGACCCGGGTGACCGACCGGGCGGGGATCATCAGCGCCGGGGTGGGGCGCCCCGCCACCAGCCTCGCGGGGCTCGGGACCGCGGTCCACGAGGCCGAGCGGGCCAAGGCCCTGGGCGAGATCCTGCAACCCGACGGCTGGGTCCACCGGTACGAGGAGATGAGCTTCTTCGATCTCTTCCGGCACGGCGACCCGGTGGACTCGTTCGTCGAGACGGTCCTCGGGGATCATCTCGACGGCGCCGAGAGCACCGGTCGGATCGACGTCATCAGGACCCTCTACGTCTACTTCACCGTCGGGATGAACCGCCGGGTCGCGGCGTCGCGGCTGGGGATCCACCCCAACACCCTCGACTACCGCCTGCGGCAGGCCTCCAAGACCGCGGGCGTCGACCTGACCTCGTCCGAGAACTCGTTCCGGTACCAGCTGGCGGTCCGGCTGCTGCCCATCTGCTCGTCGAGCTCGCGCCTGTACGACCGGATCGGCCCGGCCGGAACGCGGCTCACCGACGACCGGACGAGGACCGCAGAGCGCACCTGATCAGGGCTTCCGCGGGCGCCGGCGGAGTCGCCGTCGATGGCCACACCGCGCGCAGGACCCGGGTGAGGTCGATCCCGTCGGTCGGCACCTCGACGAGCACCCCGGCGGCGAGATCCGCGGCGACGATCAGCTCGCTCAGCACGGCAGGCCCGCCGGCGTCGAGGACGGTGCTGCGGATCGCCGCGCTGGAGCCCAGCTCCAGCAGCGGCGCCACCAGCCGCGATCCTGCCCGGCTCGCCGCGTGCTCGAGGGTCTCCCGGGTGCCCGATCCCCGTTCCCGGCTGATCACCGGTGTCGCGGCCAGCTCGGTCACGTCGACCGGCCGGCGGCGACGGGCCCACGGATGCCGCCGGGACACCACCAGGACCAGCCGGTCACGGGCGACGACCCGCGAACGCAGCCCCTTGATCATGGTGGGTGACTCGATGAAGCCCACGTCGACGAGCTGGTCGCGGGTCAGCTCACAGACCCGCATCGAGTTCATCACCTGCAGCCCGACGTGCAGCTCCGGCAGCGACCTGCGCAGCTTCCCCAGCCATCCGGGGAGCAGATGCTCGGCGACGGTCAGGCTCGCCGCGACGGTGAGCTGCCCCGCGGCCTCGCGCCGCAGAGCCTCCACCCCGTCGGTCAGCACCGTCAGCTCGTCGAGGACCCGGCCGGCCCATCCGGTGACGAGCTCACCGGCGTCGGTCAGTGCCGACCCGCGGCGGCTGCGATCGAGCAGCCGCACCCCCAGCTCGCGTTCGAGCGCCGTGATCCGCTTGCTGACGGCCGGCTGGCTGACACCCGCGTCGTGCGCCGCCGCGCCGATGCTGCCTCGCTTCGCCACCTGCACCAGGAGCTGCAGCGATGACACGTCGGGGAGCCTTTCCATTCCCACATGTTATGACGTGCCAGGGTTTCCGGGGCTACCGCGTGGTCCGGTGGCGGTCGAGTGTTCTGGTCATGACTGCATCGGATCCATCGACGGAGCTGAGTGGTCGCCTCCTCCCGACCTCGCGGCGCCTGTTGCCGGGGCTGGCCCTCATCGCCGCCGGCACCGCAGTCGCCTGGGGGGTCAACTCGGCACTGCCGGCGGTCAGCGCGCTCACCGCCGCGGTCGTCCTCGGGGTGATCGCCGGGCAGTGGCTCCCCGAGTCGACCCGCACCGGCATCGGGTGGGCGACGAAGCGATTCCTCCGGGTCGGGGTCGTGCTGCTGGGGCTCCAACTCGGTCTGGCACAGGTCTTCGGACTCGGTATCGGCATCGTCGCCGCCGTCGTGGCCACCGTGCTGATCACGTTCGTCGGCACCCTGGCACTGGGGCGCCTGCTCGGTGTGTCACGCGGTCTGTCCCTGATGGTGGCGACGGGTTTCTCGATCTGCGGGGCGTCGGCCATCGCCGCGATGGACAGCGTCACCGACACCAGACGGGAGGACGTCGCGACGGGCGTCGCACTGGTGACGCTCTACGGCAGTGCCGCCATCGCCCTGGTCCCGCTGCTGGGGACGACCTTCGGGCTCGGCCCGGAGGGGCTCGGATCCTGGGCCGGGCTCAGCGTCCACGAGGTCGCACAGGTGGTGGCCGCGGCGTCGCCCGCCGGGGCGGCAGCGGTGTCGATCGCGGTGATCGTCAAGCTGACCCGCGTCGTGTTGCTCGCACCGATGGTGGCCGGGGTCGGCCTCGTCGAGCGGCGCCGTCGCGACGTGGTCGCCGGGAAGCGGCCCCCGTTGATCCCGCTGTTCGTGCTCGGGTTCCTGGCCATGATGCTCGTCCGCAGTTCGGGACACGTCCCCGCATCGGTTCTGACCGTGGTTCAGGTGGTGACGACCCTGCTGTTCGCGGCGGCGCTGTTCGGGTTGGGCACCGGTGTGCGGCTCGGGCAGCTCGTCCGTTCCGGTGGCCGCGGCCTGATCCTCGGCGCCCTGTCCACGGTTCTGATCGCGGCCGTCGGTTACGGCTCACTCGCACTCGTGGGTGCCCTCTGATCGGGGCCGTCGCCCACCGGCGGTACCCGGCGCACACGATCGTCCCCGACGAGCAGTCAGCTCCGCCGGCTCCGGGGGCCGTCCTCCCGGCACAGCTGCACCGCGACCAGGGCGGCCACCGTGACGAAGCCGGCCCCGACGAGCAGCGCCGCCCCGTAGCCGCGGTCGAGCACCGGCAGCACCGACAACGGACCGAGGATCTGCCCGACGCTGTACCCGGTCGTGAGCAGCGGCATCGCGACGGCCACCCCGGTGCTGTCCCCGATCCGGGCGGCCATCCCGGTGATGGCCAGGAAGGTCCCGCCGAACAGGACGGCGCCGGTGACCGCCATGACCGGTATCGGCCACAGGGCGGGCAGCGCGATACCGACCGCCTGGAGCATCAGGGCCGCCACCAGCAGCAGTGGCAGCCGCACGCCCTGGCCGAGGCGGGTCCACAGCACCGTCGACACCGCCGCGGCGATCCCGACGATCGCCCACACCCCGCTGCCGGCGCCCGCGGTCCCGACCGAGGCGATCATCGCGGGCAGGAAGGTGCCGGCGATGATGTAGCCCAGCCCTTCCAGCGAGTAGACGACGAGCAGCACGACGAACACGCGCCGCCGTCCGGAGCAGCCGTCCGGCACCGGCGAGGACTCCGGGGCGGCGGCGGGGCCCGGGACGCGCACCGACCAGGCCACCGCCGCGAGGACGCCGGCCAGTGCGGCCGACAGGTACCACGCGTTCGTCCAGGAGGCGGAGTCCGGCAACACGTGCAGGACGCCGCCGGACAGGGCGATCCCGGCGCCCACGCCTCCGACGCCCCAGCCCAGCAGGTACCCGGACTCCCCGCGCAGGGCCCGTGCCATCGACGACACGGCGATCACGAAGACCACCGCGCTCGCCGTGCCGCCCAGGGTCCGCAGGGCGATCCAGAGCTCGGGTGCGGCGGTCAGCGGCATCAGCGCCAGCGAGGCCACGACGACCACGAGCCCACCGCGCAGCGTCCGGCGTGACCACAACAGTCCCGGCACCACGACGCCCGCGAGCGCCCCGGCCAGGTACCCGGCGTAGTTGCTCGTCGCCAGCACGGCGCCGAGCTCGTCCGAGAGCCCGGCCTGCGCGTGCATGATCGGCAGGATCGGCGTGTAGACGAACCGGCCGACCCCCATCGCCCCCGCCAGGGCAGCGGCCATCTGCAGGGCGAAGAGCACCGGGCGGTCCGACGGCGACGACCTGGACCGTCGAGCGATCATGCCCGGCCTCTCCGGTGCCGGGCCGGGCCCGGCACCCGGGCGACATGGTGCCGGGCCGTCATCGCGCCACCTCACATACCGAACAGCGGGGGCAGGAAGGTGATGCCCAGCCCGAAGATGACGATCCCCACGAACATGATCACGGCCGTGTAGCCGAGGATGTCGCGGGCCTTGAGCCCGGTGAGGCCGAGCAGCGGGAGCGCCCAGAACGGCTGCAGCATGTTCGTCACCTGGTCGCCGTACTGGTGTGCCATCACGACGACACCACTCGACACCCCCAGCGAACGGCCTGCCTCGATCAGGATGGGCCCCTGCACCGCCCACTGGCCACCCGCGGACGGGATCAGGAAGTTGACGACCGCGGCGCTCATGAACGCGAGCAGCGGGAACGTCGACGGCGTCGAGACCTGGAGCATGCCCCGCGCGATCATGTCGACGAGCCCGGATCCGGCCAGCATGCCGAGCATGCCGGCGTAGAACGGGAACTGGACGACGATCCCGCCGATCGAGCTCAGGGCCCCGGTGATCGCCCGGACGTAGGCCATCGGCGTGCGGTACAGCACGAGACCGATCATCAGGAAGATGAAGTTGACCATGTTGATGTCCAGCGAGAAGTTCGACGTGATCAGCAGGTACCCCACGTACATCGTCCCGGCCGCCACGATCGGGACGATCACCCACGGGCTGTGCTCGAGCCGCCGGACCAGGTAACCGGGCTCGCTGCGGGTCCGCTTCAGCTCGGCCGTCGTGATCGCCGTTCCGCCCCCGCCCCCGCCCCCGCCGCCGTAGGTCCCGGTCCCCCCGTCGAGGTCGGACTCGATACCGACCGACCGCTCCGGTGGCGGCGTCATGCCGCGCAGGACGAACGGGACCACCGCCAGGTAGATCGCGACGAGGATCAGGTTGTACGGCGACAGAATGGTCTGCGACAGCGGCACGATGCCGATGACGTCCTGCAGGAAGTGGCCCTCGGTGTTGACCAGCAGCGCGGCAGTCGACGAGAAGCCGGCCGAGTGGATGCTCAGCCCCATGTACCCGGCGGCCACGGCGAGCGCGTAGTGCACCCGGATGCCGCGCGATGCGGCACTGCGCACCACCGCGATCGCCATCACCGCGCCGACGACCAGACCCAGGCCCCAGTTCAGGAAGCCGGCGATCAGCGAGCTCAGGGCGATCAGGAAGATGGCCTGGCGGGCGTTCTGAGGTCGAGCCGCGATGCGCTCCAGGACCCGCTTCAGGATCGGCGACTGAGCCAGGACGTACCCGGTCAGCAGCACCAAACTCATCTGCATCATGAAATCGAGCAGGCTCCAGAAGCCCTCGTACCAGTAGTCGATCATCTCGATCGGCCCTGTCGAAGTGAACAGGACTCCCGCCAGATACACCGAAAGGGAGAGCACGATCGCGAAGATGAACGCGTCGGGCATCAGCCGGGTCACCAGACCCGACGACGCTCTTCCCAACTTCTGCAGCATGCGATTTCTCCTCGCCGGGCGCGGTGGACACGGCCTTTCAGGGCGTCGATCCACCTCATCGTCCGATCACGTATCCTGTCCACAACACGCAGATCCGCTGTCGTGGCGACATTCCTGAAGTTGCCACCGGCGAACCCGTACGGCGCGTCCACCGACCCGCCGGGACATGCTCATCGAGCGGGTCGAACCCCTGCTCACCAGCGATCACACCACGGGCGGCAGGTACCGGACACACCGGCGAACATCGCAGGATCGACTACGGTGTCGCTAATTCCCCTGGTGTCCCGGGCCTTCTCCCGGGTTCGTTCGCCTGCATATTCGGTACTCCGCTCGGACAGACGATTCCAGGCCATCGCGCACGATGTCATCGTGGACATCACACCATCTGGCGAGCGGCACTTGTGACGACGTCGCAACTTCGGGCGGCCACCACTGCGACAACGGCCTCGGCCGGGAAGCCCGCGCCGTAGGGCGTCGTGATCTCGTCATCCTGTCGCCGGCGGGACGGCGGCAGCCGGGCGGGCCCGGGCGGAAGACAGCGAGCCCGCCGGCGCCGATCTCATCGCCGTCGTCTGCCGGACCGACCGCGCGACCAACTCCCCGCGGATCGAATTCCGCGACGTGCGGGTACCGGTGGGCAACATGATCGGGCAGCCCGGCGACGGCATGGAGATCGTGAAGAGCGTGTTCTCCTGGACGTGCGCGCCGATCGGAGCCGCCTGCGTCGGGCGGATGCGGGCGGCGTTCGACTACGCCTACGAGTTCGCCAGGACCGACACCCGCTCCGGCCCGCACCTGGTCATCGAGTACCAGAACGCCGGCTACATGCTCGCCGACATCAAGATCCGGATCGAAGCGGCGCGTTACCTGTCCTGGAAGGCCGCCGACCACTTCGACAAGACCGGCGGCAAGGACCGCGAGCTCGCCAACATCACCAAGGTCTACGCCTCGGAACAGTCGGTCCAGGTCGTCTACGACGCCATGCGGCTGGTCGGCGTCGACGCCTACACCGACAAGACCCCGATCAGCGGCATCATGCAGGACGTCCTGTGCTTCCCGGTCTACGACGGCGGGAACATGGGCGTCCGGCGCCGGCAGCTGCACGAGATGCTGATGCAGCCCTCCTACGACCCGCTCGCCCTCGCGGAGAACCGGCTGTCCCTGGGCTGACCGGCAGAGTCGTACAGGTCCGGCCGTCACTCCGCACGTGAGACGGTACGGCTCGAGGTGACGACGGTGCCGCTACCTCGCCAGCGCCGCCCGGGCCCGCTCCACCACCGACTCCGGGGCGACATCGAGGGATCCGGCCGCGTAGGGCGGCTCGGGGGCGTACTCGATGATCAGCTGGACCATCTGGGCCACGTCGTCACCGGCGATCCTTCCCGCCAGCATGAGTGACATGTCGATCCCCGCGGAGACCCCGGCGCCGCTGACGTAGTGGCCGTCGACGACCACGCGGTCGTGCACGGGGATCGCGCCGAACCGCGCGAGAACCTCCATCGCCGCCCAGTGCGTCGTCGCCCGCCGGCCCCGCAGCAAGCCGGCCGCGGCGAGGATCGGCGCGCCCGTGCACACCGACGTGGTCCACGTGCTCGTGCGGTCCACGGCGCGGAGCCACTCGTGCAGCTTCCCGTCGTCGAGCTGTAGACGCGATCCCGGACCGCCGCCGACCAGGACGATGTCGGGGTTCGTCACCTCGTCCAGCGTCGCTTCCGGGCTGACCACGAGGCTCCGCTGATCGTTGCGGACCAGACCGGGATCCTCGGCGACGAAGACGACCTCCGCACCGGGCAGCCGCCCGAGGACCTCGTAGGGCCCGACCACGTCGAGCGCGGTGAAGTCCGGATAGAGAACGATGGCGATCTGCACGACGGGGCTCCTTCGAGCGCTGGTGGACCTGCCGGCCCCAGGCTGCCACCGCACACTTCCCGCCAGCAATGACGAGGCGCGCCGTGCCGCCTCGGCCCGGGGCGCCGCACCGGGCTCCGTGATCACCCCACCGGATCGCGCAGGATGGTGCGCAGCTGCTCCTGCGGGGTGCTCGCGGTGAACGGGTCCAGGTGGATCTCATGATGCGCGCCGACCCGTCGTAGCCCGTGCCCCGCGGCCGAGGCCCCCAGCCGCGCGAGCGTGTCGATCTCGTCGGCGAACCGCCCGTGGTGCATGACCTGCACGACCAGCCGATCGGGCAGGTCGAACAGCTCCACCTGCTCGCCGTCGCCGTGGGTCGCCCGGA
Source organism: Pseudonocardia autotrophica (assembly GCF_003945385.1). Classification (NCBI taxonomy): domain Bacteria; kingdom Bacillati; phylum Actinomycetota; class Actinomycetes; order Pseudonocardiales; family Pseudonocardiaceae; genus Pseudonocardia; species Pseudonocardia autotrophica. Next base: position 2,178,235 of record NZ_AP018920.1, on the reverse strand, counting down.
GGGCCGCGCCGAACTCCTGCCCGGTGGTCGACGGGTCGATCTGCGCCAGGACCCGGTACTCGAGCATGTCGAGCGGGTTGACCCAGTAGAAGTCCGCGATCCCGACCGGCACCGCGTCGCCGGGGTACCAGTACAGGAGCTCTACGACGTCCGCCGCCTCGGCCACCTGCCGGGCAGGGGGCAGCGCGCCGACGATCGCGCGGACGAGCTCCTTCTTCCGGTAGAAGGCCTCGGTACCGGGCCGGCCCCGCCCTCGGATCGAGACGAAGGTGGTGTGCGGGGCCCGAACCAGCTCCGGCTCGTCCGCGGCACCGAGATGGGGCGTGCGCGGCACGGTCGTGGGATCGGCGCTCATGGCTCTCCTTCTTCCTGCGTACCGCCACCGGTGATGACGGGGTCCGAGCTGCCGCCGGCCTCCGGCGGCGGACCGCGACGCGACCCTACGCACGGTTCCGGACGGTTCCTGTCCGGGATCGACACCTATGCTCCGTCGTTGTGCTCAGCGCCTCGCACCGCCTGCTCCAGCTGCTCTCGGTGCTCTCGACCCGGCCGGAGTGGACCGGGGCCGAGCTCGCCGCCCGGCTCGATGTCCACGAGCGGACCGTCCGCCGTGACGTCGTCAAGCTCCGTGAGCTCGGGTACGGCGTCGAGGCGGTGACGGGACCGCTGGGCGGCTACCGCCTCGGGGCCGGCTCGCAGATGCCACCGCTCAACCTCGACGACGACGAGGCGCTCGCCACCGCCGTCGCACTGCGCCGGTTGGCCTGGGAGCACCCCGACGGCGAAGGGCAGTCGGCGCTGACCGCCCTGCTGAAGCTGCAGCGATCGCTGCCGCGCAGGGCGGCGGAGTCGCTCGGGCGCTTCGACTCCGTGATCACCCGGGCCGGTGGGCTACCGGAGGCGCACGGCGAGGTGGCTCTCCCGGTTCTGACCGCACTCGCCGCCGCCTGCCGAGCGCGCGATCGCATCCGGTTCCGCTACCGGGATCGCCGCGGCAACGACGGCCGGCGTGCGGTGGAGCCCGCGGGCCTGGTCCGTACCGCGCACCGGTGGTACCTGGCCGCGTGGGATCTCGACCGGGACGACTGGCGCGTCTTCCGCGCGGACCGCATCACCGACGTCGCCGTGACCGGGCCGGCCGGGCCGCCACGGCGGGAGGTGGACGCCACCGCGCTCGTCGAGGCCGCGATCACCAGCACCCCCTACGAGGTCTACGCCGACGTCGAGCTCCACCGCCCGGTCGACGAGGTCCGTGCACTCGTTCCGGCCACGATCGCCTCGCACGTCCCGGACGGTCCACACCGGACCGCAACTAGGCTCGGCGGTCCCGATGCGCGGTGGATCGCCGACTACCTCGTCCGGCTCGGGGTGCCGTTCCGAGTGCTCGGTCCGGCCGAGGTACGGGAGCTCGTGGTCACCCGGTTGCAGGATCTGTTGACCCTCCAGGCTTCCGCTGCGGCCGACGATCCGGGGTGAGTCGGACCGGCGCGGACACCCGCGGCGGCCCGGTCCGGCCCGATGCTCCGCGCGCCCGGCTCGGGCACCGGAAGCCGGTCCGGCCACGGCGGGCCGGCAGAACATCGTGACGCGGCCGACAGCGCCGACGGCCGGATTCCGGCCGGTTCCTGTCCGGGTAGCGGCCTACCGTCGCGCTCCCGGAACATCAGGAGGAACCATGACCGACGAGACCGGCCTGATCGACGCCCGCACCCGTGCCCGCGAGGTGCGGGCGCTCTACGAACAGCTCGAACAGCGACTGCTGGGCCGCACCTGGACACTGCCGGAGCTGGCGGTCGGGTTCACCAACGATGCGGCCTACGTCGGCCGGCTCGCGCTGGCCGCGGAGCGCACCTGGGACATCGACGGCGACACCGACGCCGAGCTGCACCACAAGCTGGCCGAGTGCCTGTGGTGGGTGTTCGTGCTGGCCGACCGGCTCGGCGTCGACGCCCCCGAGGCCTACGCGTCCACGATGGACCGGATCGGCGCGGACCTGAGCCGGGCGGTGGCCGCCGGCTGACCGGGCCCGCGGTGGCGCTGCCGGATCCCTCGACCCGGCTCATCTCCGACCGGCGGACGACCTCGTCACGTCCTCGTCAACACGTCAAAACCTGTTGACATGTTGGGCTGTCGCTCATAGGTTCGTCGGCATTCCCGGATGTGAGGAGCACCTCCCGATGGCGATTCCGCCCCCCGACGCCGAGCAGCTCGCAGCGATTAACTCCCAGCACGCGTTCGGGCTGTCCGAGGCCGAGCTCGCCGAGTTCGGACCCGCGGTCACCGCGACCCTGAGCGCCCCGGACCGGGTCGAGGAGCTCTACCGGGCATCCGCCCCACACACCCCCGAACGCGACTGGTCCGAACCCGCCGACAACCCACTAGGCGGCTGGTACGTCACCACCTCGATACCCCCCACCACCGACGGCCCACTCACCGGACGAACCGTCGCCCTCAAGGACAACATCGCCCTGGCCGGGGTCCCGATGACCAACGGATCCGCCACCGTCGAAGGATTCATCCCCCGCCGCGACGCCACCGTCGCCACCCGGCTGCTCGCCGCCGGCGCCACCATCACCGGCAAAGCCGTCTGCGAAGACCTCTGCTTCTCCGGCGCCAGCTTCACCTCCCGCCCCTGGCCGGTACGCAACCCCTGGGACCTCACCCGCGTCGCCGGCGGCTCCTCCAGCGGCAGCGCCGCACTCGTCGCCGCCGGCACCGTCGACCTGGCCATCGGCGGCGACCAGGGCGGATCGATCCGCATCCCCAGCGCCTTCTGCGGCACCGTCGGACACAAACCCACCCACGGCCTGGTCCCCTACACCGGCGCCTTCCCCATCGAAGCCACCATCGACCACCTCGGACCGATCACCCGCACCGTCACCGACGCCGCACTCATGCTCGGCGTCCTCGCCGGCATCGACGGCCTCGACGCCCGCCAACCCAGCTCCCTGGACCCGATCGACTACCTCGCGGCACTCCAGACCCCCACCACCGGACTCCGGATCGGGATCGTCACCGAAGGCTTCGCCCGCCCCGAATCCGATCTCGCCGTCGACGACACCGTGCACGCCGCGATCACCGCCCTCACCCGGGCCGGCCTGACCGCAGAACAGGTCTCCATCCCCTGGCACCTCGACGGCATGGCGATCTGGAACGTCATCGCCACCGAAGGCGCCGCCCACCAGATGATCAGCGGCAACGCCTACGGCATGAACTACCCCGGCCTCTACGACCCCGAACTCATCGCCCACTACGCACGCCAACGCCGCACCCGCGGCGCCGAACTGTCCAAAACCGTCAAACTCGTCGGACTCTCCGGCAGCTACACCGCAGAACACGGTGGCGGCTCCTACTACGCCATGGCCCGCAACCTCGCCCTCGACCTGCGCGCCGCCTACGACCACGCCCTGAACAGCTACGACGTGCTCGTCATGCCCACCCTGCCCTACACCGCACCCGAACTGATCGGCCTCGACGCCGACCTCGACACCTACCTGCCCACCGCACTCGGGATGGTCGGTAACTGCGCCCCGTTCGACGTCACCGGACACCCCGCCGCCAGCGTGCCCGCCGGACTCGTCAACGGCCTGCCCACCGGTCTGATGATCATCGGCCGGCGCTTCGACGACGCCACCGTGCTGCGCGTCGCGCACACCTTCGAGCAGGCCGTCGGCGGCTTCCCCGGCCCGCCTGCCCACGCCGCTGCGGTCGGCGCAGCCCGATCGTCCCTGTCCGGCGTCGGGAGGTGAGGCCGAACCCGTCACCCCCGCGAGCCGGGCTCGCACCCCATCTCCCCGCCGAACGAGTACCGACGACGATCCCGAAGGAGCACACGTGACGCTCGCCGCCCACCAGAACCGCACCGGCCTGCCCGAGCAGGCCCCCGCCGACGACCGAGCCTGGGCGCTGAAGAACGCGCTGGAGGCCAAGGGGCTCATCCCCGCCGGCTTCAACGAGGGCTGGAAGAAGACCTTCGAGGAGGACTACACCCCACGCCGGGGTGCCGAGCTCGTCGCCCGGGCGTGGACCGATCCCGAGTTCCGCGAGCTGCTGCTCTCCGACGGGACCGCGGCCGTCGCCCGGTACGGCTACCTCGGCGCCCAGGGCGAGTACATCCGCGCCCTGGCCGACACCCCCACGGTCAAGAACGTCATCGTCTGTTCACTGTGCTCGTGCACCGCCTGGCCGATCCTGGGCCTGCCGCCCACCTGGTACAAGGGCTTCGAGTACCGCGCACGCGTGGTGCGCGAGCCCCGCAGGGTGCTGGCGGAGCTGGGCACGACGATCCCCGACGACGTCGAGATCAAGGTCTACGACACCACCGCCGAGACCCGGTACATGGTCCTGCCGATGCGGCCCGCGGGGACCGAGGGCTGGGACGCCGAGCGACTGGCGAACATCGTCACCAAGGACTGTCTGATCGGTGTCGCGCTGCCATCGGCCGACGTGGTCGTCGAGCACCCCAACACCTGAGCGAACGGAGGACACCCCCATGGACGGCGTTCACGACCTCGCGGGCAAGCAGGGCTTCGGTCCGGTTCCGCACACCGCCAACGGCCCGATCGGCGACACCTTCAAGTACGACTGGGAGCACCTGGGCTACAGCCTGCTGTTCCTCGGCGTGACCAACGGTTACTTCACCCTCGACGAGGTACGCCACGCGGTCGAGCGGATCGAGCCGAAGCACTACCTGACCACCCCGTACTACGAGCGCTACATCATCGGTGCGGCGACGCTCATGGTCGAGAAGGGCGTGCTCACCCACGACGAACTGGAGGCCGCGACCGGCGGGCCCTTCCCGCTCGCGCTCCCGGTGACCTCACCCGGTCGTCCGGCCCGGGAGAACCGGGAGACGTTCGAGGTCGGCGACAAGGTCCGGGTGACCGGCGACCACTTCGCCGGGCACGTCCGCTACCCGGCGTTCTGCCGGGGCAAGGTCGGCACGGTGCAGCACCGCACCGGTATGACCTGGCCGTTCCCCGACGCCGCCGGTCACGGTCGCAGTGACGGCGGCGCGGAGCCGAGCTACCACGTCGAGTTCGACGGCGCGGAGCTCTTCGGCGACGACACCGATGCCGGTGCGGTGGTCGTCGACCTGTTCGAGGGCTACCTCGAGCGCGTCGCCTGACCCACCGTTCCCCTCCGGGCGGGCCCGCACCGACGGGCCCGCCCGGCCGTCCGACCCCACCACCACGGTCGCCGGCCGGCGACGAGAGGACCGACGATGACCGACACCCGCCTTCCCGTCACCGTCCTGTCAGGCTTCCTCGGAGCGGGCAAGACCACCCTGCTCAACCACGTGCTGAACAACCGCGACGGCCGCCGGGTCGCGGTGATCGTCAACGACATGAGCGAGATCAACATCGACGGCTCGGAGATCGCCCGCGAGGTCGAGCTCAGCCGTTCCGAGGAACGCCTGGTCGAGATGACCAACGGGTGCATCTGCTGCACCCTGCGCGACGACCTGCTCGGCGAGATCACCCGCCTCGCGCGGGAGGGGCGGTTCGACTACCTCCTGATCGAGTCCTCCGGCATCTCCGAGCCGCTCCCGGTCGCGGAGACGTTCACCTTCGTCGACCCCGCCGGTGGCGCGCTCGACGACATCGCCCGGCTCGACACCATGGTCACCGTCGTCGACGGCGTGAACTTCCTGCGGGACTTCCGGGCCGGCCGCCGGGTGGACGCCGACTCCCCCGACGACCGTCGTGACCTCTCCGATCTGCTGGTCGACCAGGTCGAGTTCGCCGATGTCATCCTGATCAGCAAGACCGATCTGATGCTCGACGGGCAGGTCGCCGAGCTCACCGAGATCCTGCGCCGGCTCAACGCCGTCGCCGAGATCATCCCGATGTCCGAGGGCCGTGCGCCGCTGGACCGCATCCTGGACACGGGGCTGTTCTCCCTCGAACGCGCCGCCACCGCACCCGGCTGGCTGCAGGAGATCAACGGCGAACACGTCCCGGAGACCGAGGAGTACGGCGTCGCCTCGCACCTGTACCGGGCCCGCGCACCGTTCCACCCGGAACGCCTGCACGACGTCCTCACCCGGGAATGGACCAACGGGCGGCTGCTCCGGGCGAAGGGCTACTTCTGGAACGCCGCCCGGATCACCGACATCGGCAGCATCTCCCAAGCCGGTCACCTCATCCGGCACGGCTACATCGGCCACTGGTGGCGGTTCCTGCCCGCCGAGGTCTGGCCGCAGGACTACCGCCGCGAGGCGATCACCGCGAACTGGGACGACACCGTCGGCGACTGCCGCCAGGAGCTGGTCTTCATCGGCCAGGGGATCGACCGCGACACGCTGTTCGCCGAGCTGGACGCCTGCCTGCTGACCGACGCCGAGATCGGCCTCGGGCCCGACGGCTGGGACGCACTGCCCGACCCGCTCGGTACCGGCGAGATCGACGTCGCCGCCGCGGCGGGAGCCGGACGACTCCCTGCCGGGCTCTGACATGGCGCCGGTCCGGTGACCGCCGCCGAGGATCGGGCGGTGGGCGTGGCCTTCGACGCGCTCGCCGACCCCACCCGCCGGAACATCCTCTGCATGCTGACCGACGGTGCGGAGTGCTCCGCGGGTGAGATCGCGACCCAGGCGCCGGCCGTCACCCGCACCACCGTGTCCGCGCACCTGCGGATCCTGCGCACCGCCGGGCTCGTCAACGAACGACGGGCCGGCCGGAACCGCTACTACTCGCTCGACGCCGACGGGCCGGCGGGCACCGTGATGACCACCCTCGACCGGATCTTCGGCTCCGCCTCGCCCGCACCGGAGCCGAGCGGTCCGGGACCGGCCGCGCGCGAGCGGGGCGACCGGCCGTGAGGTTCGCAGCACGAACCCCGTCGTCGGTGCAGGCTCCGACTACCGGGGGCGAACCCGTCCGCTCACACACCCCCCGGCGACGGCCCAGCCGGTTAACCTCGGCCCATGAGCGCCAAGGCCGACTCCCGGCTCGCCGAGTTCCTGCGACGGGTGCTGGCGGCCGGCAACGACACCACACCGGCCGAGGTGGTCTTCGGGCCGGGTGAGGTGACGGAGCTGCAGGAGTCGATGGCGCAGCAGTTCGCGGCCGACGTCCGCGAGCTCGGCTACGTCGAGCCGGTCGGCGGAGCCGAGGGCGATCCGGGCCGGGTGCAGCTCACCGAACAGGGACGCGCTTGGCTGGACGACTACGACGGCCGGTCGCGGACGCTGCACCCGCGGTTCTCCTCGTAGACCGGCTCGCGGCTCTCTCCTTCGTTCGGCACGCCGCGCACCGGTGCGGGGTTCCGGGGACGTCACGCCCGGGACCCGACCGCGGGAGCTGCTTCCGGATCCGGCAGCGCTGCCCAGAAGTTCTTCAGGGCTTCGGCGACCGGCGCTCGCCCGCGTCATGGGCAGGGCAGACGAACCATCCGTGTCCCGCGCATGGAGCGACAGTTGTTGCGGTCGTCGCGGACCCGCTCGGCGGCTTCTGTGGATCTCGCGGAAGGGCCCTTCCGCTACCGGCCGGACGGGAGACCGTCACCGCATGGCGGAGATACGCCGTAGCGACTCGGTGAGCACCGTCGCCGAATCCACCTCGAGCGCGACGTCCACGCTCGGACCAACACCGGTCCCGGATGTGGTCCTGCCTCGTTCCGGCCCCAGCGTGCAGTCCACGCTGATCGGCTGCGGAGTGACCGCCAGCGTCCCCGGGGCGACGACCTCGATCATCGCCAGCATGTCGTGCAGAACGACGGCGTCCTGACCGTATCGCTCACGGAACACCTCCCGGTACAGGTCGGCGGTCCGAACCAGCGTGGCACACCGCGGCCCCGCCGAGGAAAGCATGTCCAGCCATTCCGCACCCGCCCAGCAACTCATGGTCATGTCGAGCGGAACGAGCGTGACCGGAACCTCCGACTGCGCCAGCACGCGGTGGGCGGCCTCCGGATCGGCATAGATGTTGAACTCACCGGCACCGCGCGTGTTCCCCAGTCCGAGCGAACCGCCCATGGCGACGATGCGCCCGATCTTCGGCGCCAGTTCCGGATGGATCGCCAGGAGCAGTGCGATGTTGGTCATGGGGCCGAGGACGGCGATCGTGACCGGTATGGGTGACCGGCGGAGGATCTCGGCCTTGACGGAGAGGGCGGTGTGCTGCCCGATCGCGTCGACGTTCGGGTAGTCGCGGGAGCGGAGACCGAGACCGTCCTCGCCGTGCCAGTCGGGGGCGACCTCGGCCTGCTCATGGATGAGGGGGCGGGCCGCTCCGGGCGCCGTCGGAACGTCCGCCCGTCCGGCGAGAGCCAGGATGCGCTGCACGTTGGCGGCGGTCCTGGCGAGCGACACGTTGCCGTAGGTGGCGGTCACCGCAAGAATCTCGACCTCGGGGCTGTGCAGGGCCAACGCAATGGCGAAGGCATCGTCCACGCCGGGGTCGGTGTCGATGATCAGTGGGATTCGTTCGGCCACTCCGGCTCCTTCGTCACCGCCGTCAACGCTTCGTGTGTCTCATCGAGCAATCGCAGCGGCACCCCGGCGATCTGCTCTCCACGACTTGATTCCCGCCCGGCCCAGTTCCCGCCTACTCGTCGGCAGAACACCGGCAGTGGCGCGAACTGCTCGTCGCACCCGACGGCGATGGCGCGACACACCGGACATCCGACCATTCACCTAGAACGCGTGGTTCTTTCCACCGAAGACCTCACTGACCGAGTCGTCGGTGAATATGCGGCGAATGGAATTGGCAAGCAGTGGCGCACACGAGATCACGTGGACGTTGTCCGGCGCCCCGGGCCGGAGCGGGATCGTGTCGGTGACGACGATGCGCTCGAACGGTGCCGATCGTAGGTTCTCGAACGCCCGGCCACTGAACACGGCATGCGTCGCAGCGGCGAACACTCGCGAAGCACCGGCTTCCATCACCGCCTCGCCTGCCGCGCGAAGCGTGCCCGCGGTGTCGATCATGTCGTCGACGACGATCGCGGTCTTTCCCGCTACGTCACCGATGACGTGTCCGATCTCGGCGACCTGCTGCTCCGGCCGATCCTTGTCCAGGATTGCCAGGTCAGCGCCGATCCTGATGGCGAACTGCTTGTTGAGCTTGACCCGGCCGGCGTCCGGAGCGACGACCACCAGCTCGCCGTCGAGCTCCGCGAAGTGATCCGCCAGCATCATCAGCGCGGTCATGTGGTCGATCGGGCGCTGTGAGAACCCTTGCAGCTGCCCGGCGTGCAGATCCATCGTCAGGACGCGATCGACGCCGGCCGACTCGAGCATCCGCGCGACAAGTCGTGCGGAGATCGGCTCACGCGGCGCCGACTTCTTGTCCTGTCTCGAATACCCGTACCACGGGGTCACCGCGATGACCCGGTGCGCACTCGCACCGACCGCGGCGTCGATCATCACAAGCAGTTCGACCAGTGAGTCGTTGGCGTTCAACCCCTCGTCGGGATTGCCACACATCGGCTGGATCAGGAAGACATCGGCACCGCGGATCGACTCGTTGAACCGGCAATACACCTCGCCGTTGGAGAAGGTCTTCAACGTGACCGGCCCGAGATCGACCCCGAGCTGACCGCTGATCTCCTTGGCAAGGGCCGGATTCGACCGCCCGCCGAACAGCATGAGTCGCTTACTGTACCCGAGCGGCAGACTGGTCGGTGTGGAGGACGGTGAAAAGGAACCGGTCCGGTTCTTCTCGGTGGTCATGACACGGACTCCGAACGAATAGTGGTGGACTGCTCCAACAGGGAGCGCCCCAGGGTGTAGGCCGCACGGATGTCGTCGCCGTCGTAGACGACAGCCGCGCTGGACCGCAACGATTCCTGACAGTTCACCCCGACGGTGTTGTGCAGATGCTCGAACAACAGCACGTCGGAGGTGGAGTCGCCGTAGGCGACACAGCGGGACTCACAGACGCCCAGTTCGGCCAGCACCGACCGGGTGATGTCGACCTTGTGTCGAGCGGTCAGCAGCGACCACTGGTCGGGACTCATGTGCGGGCCGACCAGCGAGCCGAAGGTCCGATGAGCCCCCCACCCCCGTAGCCGGCCGACGAAGAAGTGCGGCGACTGCGAGATGACGATGCTGTGTTCGCCACGGCGGTCGATGTCGGCGAACACCTCCCGGACTCCTGCGATCCAGCCGGCGTTGTCGAACGCCTCGTCGATGTCCGACTCGGTCGCTGTCGACCAGAGCGGAAGCATCTGCTCCCAGAAGCCGGTCTCGGTGATCTCACCCCGGACCCAGCCGGCCTCGATCGCGTTCGCCTCGTCGAACGTTCCGAGGTGGCGCGAGAGCTCAACCGAGGCGGCCCCGTGAAGCAGCGTGCCGTCCATGTCGAACACGTGAAGGCCGGTCATGAGTGGCAGGACTCCCTGATGATCGTCATGCGAGATGGACCGATGGGCGGTTCGGGCCGCGGCCGGAGGTACCGGACCGCCCGCGGCCCGAAACCGGATGGGGTGCCTCAGGCCGGGATCGTGGCGGCCCGACCGGCAGACGTGGTCCGCAACTGACCGACGTGCTCGATGTAGTACTCCTCCGGGACCTCACGCTCGGCGTTCGCGATCACCTCGGTGAAGTCCCACTTCTTGAGCAGCTTGCCGTCACGGAACATCGGCTGCAGCACGTTCTCCGACTCCGGGATCGAACCCTTCGGAACCGTGGTGTAAGTACCGTTCTCATACTTGAGGGCCAGCCGACCGGCCTTGGACACCTTGAACCCGGCACCCGTCGGCGACTTGGCGATGTCACGCCACTCACCGTTCACCCGCACCGCAGAAGCCTTCTGACCGAAGTTCATCGTGTCCCGATTCCAATGCTGCAACAGACCACCACCCATCCCGAACACCGCATTGTCCGCAGCCAGACCACGACGCTCCAGCTCCATGTAGACCTGCGGAAGACTGTGGAAGTTCACACCGTCACCCTGCACCACCCGGACGAACGGCGGGAGGATCTTGAACCCCTTGCTGTTCGTCTCGTAACCGAACGCGTCCATCAGCCACTCGGTGGTATCCGCGGTGACCTGCACGATGTCTCCGGAATCGGGCCGCACACCGACCAGACCGGGGAAGTTGCGGACCTCCTCCTTCAGTTCGCCACCGATGATGTTCTTCACGCAGTGCTCGTGGTCATAGGTGTCGGTCAGCAGCAGGACACCACCGGCGTTACCCGCATAGACCTCGAGCATGTTGCGCAGCGCCTCGGTCTCGTGCGCGCGACCCCACGCACAGAACCCGGCGTGCTCGGAATTCGGCACCGAGTTCGACACCTTGCCCGCGTTGTAGAACCGCTTCGCCGCCAGGATCCCGGGAACCGTGTCACTCTGATCAAAATTCACCAGATGCGCCAACCCACCCAACGCCGCCGACTGCTGCGAACTCACCCCACGAGCACCGTAATCATGCAGAATATTACGAAGCAACTGCGGATTATCCGAAGTACGCGCCAACGCCTCCTTGATCACCATCTTCGACAACCAACTCACCGTACCGATCGTCGTCGGATACCACACCGCACGCAACAACGCCGTCTCGAAGAAACTCGTCGCCCAGAAATACTTCGGATCCGTGTTGATCAACTGAACCAACACATTACGAGCCGGCAGCACGATACCCTCCGGGACCGCCTCGATCTCCACCGGCAGATACCCGCCATGATCATTCAGGATCCCCAACCAGTTCTCCCGGTTGAAATGCATCCCCTGCTCACGCACCACGAACTCGGCCTCATCGATGTCCTCGAGCGTGACCGGCCGCATCAGACACTCCCGCAGATACGCCTGCAGACCCACGAACTGCGTCACCGGCCACGCCCCACCACGCGACTCGATGTAACTCGACACGTACTCCGTACCCGGCGGATAGAGCGGATAGTGACAGTGCTTGTAGTTGTCGGTGTTGATGATCAGGTTGTCCAGGTAGCCCATCAGGTAGCTCGCCTTCCACGTGAGTCGGTTCTACTGAGAGAGCGCGGTGCCCGCGACTGGGCAGTGAGCTCGACTGACATGCGTGACCTCGTGACGGCCACATCCTGAGAGCCCTGAGGGCGGACTGCATGGCCACCCGATCTGGAGACTCGCAGGGTCACTATGTTATCGATTCTACTGTGATCGTCAACTCATCGACCGGAGAAAGTTCCCCACGTTTGCCGGGCCGGCGATCGCCCCCGATCGGAGTGCACCCTTCCGGTTCAGCATCGATGCACGTCAGAGGCGCAAACTCGAAGCTTGGTCGACGCCGGACCGAGAGCCTGAAGCCTAGCCTGCACTGCAGGCAAGCATGATGCATCTCAGGTAAAGAAACGTTTCTATCGAGATTGAAGTCCTCCGACGATTGCCGGAGGGCGGTGCGATGGTTCAAGACTGCGTCGAAGGGCAGGGATACCGGGTCAGAGCCCGGCGCGGGCGGCGTCGATCTCTCCGTCCGTCGGCATCCCGGCACGGGCGCCGAGCATCGCCACCGAGAGGGCGGCGGCCGCATTGGCGTCGGCGACCGCGGCGCGGAGCGCGGTGCCTCGGGCCAGCCTCGCGGCGAGAACTCCGTTGAAGGTGTCGCCGGCCCCGGTCGTGTCCCGGACCGTCGCGGGGAGCGGGGGGACACGCTCGGCATCACCGGTCGCGGTGACCAGCAGAGATCCTTCGGCGCCGAGAGTCGTCACGACCGGTGCGCGGGACCGCGAGGCCAAGGCGCGTGCCCGGACGACAGCCTGCTCGATCGTCCGGTCGGCTCCGGCGAGCTCGGACGGCGTGAGCGCCGCGAGCTCACCTCTGTTCGGGGTCAGGATCGCTCCGGATCCGACCAGCTGGTGGACGACGGGGGTGACCGGAGCGGGATTGAGCAGGCAAGGCACGCCGGCTGCGATGGCGAGTTCGACGGCGACGGCGACGGCGCGGTCCGGAATCTCCGTCGAGACGAGGAGACAGCCGGTCTCGGGGAGACTCGCGCTGACAGCCTCGTGCACGTGCTCGACCGAGAGCGCACTGTTGGCGCCGCCACCCACCGCGATCTGGTTCTCGCCGTTCTCGTCCACGACGATCAGCGCGACACCGGTCGGACAGCGGGTTATCACCTCGACGTTGTCGACGATCACCCCGTCGGCCCGCAGCTCCGCCAGCGCACTGCGACCGAGATCGTCGTCTCCGACTGCGCCGATATAGGTCACGGTCGCCCCGGCCCGAGAGGCGGCGACGGCGGCGTTCGCCCCCTTCCCGCCGCCGTGGCGTTCGACACCGGGACCCACCACGGTCTCCCCCGCCGAGGGCAGCGTGGGGGCGGTGACGACCATGTCGACGTTCACCGCCCCGACGACGAGAACTCCGGGCATCACGTTTCCTCCTCCGGCGGACAGACCGAGTCGCGGAGCTCGACCGACACCGGAAGCGGTGAGATCGGCCCGACGGGTCTGCCCTCGAGTGTGTCGAGCAGTACGGTCCCGGCCTGGAATCCCATGTCGTGTGCCGGTTGGCGCACGCTGGTCAGGCTGGGAGTCAGCAACGAGGAGAAGGGGAGGTCGTCGAAACCGACGATACTGACGTCCTCGGGTACACGAAGGCCGACGTCACGACACGCCTCGACCGCGCCGATCGCCATCAGGTCGTTCGCGCACAACAGAGCGGTCGGCCGCGGCCCGCCGGTCTCGCAGAGCGCCTTGCGCGCGAGCTTGGATCCCGACGCCTGCCGGTAGTCCCCATTGAGGACGACCACCTGGTCCGGGTCGATCCCGGCACCCGCGAAGGCCTCCCGATAGCCCGCGAGCCGCTGCTGTGACGTCCACAGTGCAGGAGGCCCTCCGATGACCGCGAGCCGGCGATGTCCCTGCTCGAGGACATGGGCAGCCACCTCACGGGCGCCCCGCCGGGAGTCACAGACGATGGTGGGCAGTTCCAGGCCCGGGAGCTGTTCGTCGACCAGCACCACCGGTCCGGTGCGCGCCAGCTCGTAGAGCGGTGCGGGCGCGGTTCCGGTACCGGACAGATAGACCACGCCGTCGACTCGCTGGCTGCGCAACAGCCGGGTCTGGTCCTCTTCCGGTTGATGGCCGGCGTCCGGTACCACCAGGACGACCAGGACGTCACGAGACGACGCGGCTCGCTGCACACCTTCGGTCACCATCGCGAAGAACTGGTTGGCCAGTTCCGGGACGACCATTCCGATCGTCGATGCCGACCGCCGCTTGAGGTTGCGGGCGGATTCGTTGGGCGAGTACTCGAGTACGCGGATCGCATCGAGCACACGGTTCCGCCGATCCGGCGCCACCGGTCCGCTGTCATTGAGGACATAGCTCACGGTGCTGACCGAAACGCCGGCATGCCGAGCAACGTCCTTCATGGTCGGCCGACGGCGTCCTGACATCCCGTTCCACTCCCTCTGGTCTCCTGTGCGTACCGATTCGAGCGAACACGTGGACGCGGCGGCGGGGGCCGGCCTGCCGGGATCAGCGGCGGGGCGAGCCCGGACCGCTCGACTTTCCGGGGCCCGGCGTGGCGCAGTCATCGTCCCACGCCGGATGCCCGGCCCGTATCGGACATCCAGCAGCGAGGCACCCGACGCCATCCGATTTCCGCCCTCGGAGCGGGCGATGGAACGTGTCCGGACCGATCAGCGTGCCCGGTGACCGGCCCAGTTCATAATCCCTTCCCACAGTTTCTGGTAATGGGCCCAGCCGACGAACTCAGGCGGCGCCCAGTGCGGAGCCAGATCCGACGCGAATGCGACTGTCCGGCCGTCGCCCGACTGTCCGGCCACCAACAACGGATCCCCGGCCGCCGATCGGGCGATCGTGGTCGCCTCGGGCCGCGGGATGAGCTTGTTGTAGCCGAGAAGCATCGGCCAGTCGGCCGGAGTGCCCCCGAGAGCCGGGTGATCCGGATGGTCGAACTCCGCCTTGATGCCCTCGGAGGCCTCGATCCGGTCGTCGTGATCGAGCACGGTGACCGGCAGGACCGGCGCCAACGGGCTCATGCCGTAGCGAGCCCGACCGTCGATCCCGCTGAAGGACATGTATCCCCCGACCATCACCAGGCCACCACCACCGCGGGTCCAGTCCGCGAGCACAGCGAGCTTGTTGGCGCTGCGTTCCGAGCGCAGGAACGTCTCGTCCGGCAGCAGGAACGAGTTCGAGCCGACGTCGGACAGCACGACCACGTCGAACTGATCGAGTTCCTCGGCCGACCGCGGAAAGCGCGCCGAGATCTCGTGGGCCCGCACGTAGGTCACGGCGAACCCGGACCGTTCCAGAGCGGCCAGGAACTCACCGGCGCCCTCTTCGTACTCGGTGGTGTGGAACTGGTCGAACCCCTTCAGGTGAGTCGTGTGCTTGATCCACGACTCACCCGCGACGAGTACCCGCAGGGCGGAGGTCTCGGTCGATGCAGCACTCACAGCAGTCGGTCTCCTACGTGAAAGGCGGTGTCCGGAGTTTCCGGGCCGCCGGGGTGGTGATCTCGCACAGGTGCCCTACGCGCCGCAGGTCCGCAGCACCTTCCGTGGAAGGACACACGGCAACTTGATTCGTTTCTATCATATCTCTGGTCAGCGGAGCTGAGTCAAGGGCGTCGGCACCCAGTCATCGACACCCCGCCCTGGTGCCGGATTGCCGCACACCATGCGTTCATCCCGTCACTGATCCACTGTCTCCAGCTTTCACCAGCGCAGCTGGCAGGCAAGCACGATGAACGACACGCCCGGATCGAGGCGCCGAGCCCGACGTCCGCACGACGATCGAAGACGCCCTCTCGGCCGAAACTGCCATGAGAAAGCATTCTATCCTGGCGCCTGAAGGTGCGCGGCGGCCGCGAATCCGTCTCCCGGTGCCGGGCCACGTCCACGGTGCTTGCCGAGCTGATCACGGGACCGATGGGTACGCGGCTCGACGCCGAGCGCGGGCCCCGTCGACTGCGGGCCGAGTCCCTTCCGGTCCGAGCCGGAGGGCGTGCAGCCGTGCTCGATGCAGGGTTCGACGGGATGCCGGTCCATGGTGGACGGTTCACAGACTCACCTCAGAGAACACGAGCAGCCGTGGCTCCGTGTAGTCCTCCATCGCGGCCCGCACTCCCTCACGCCCGATCCCGGACTCCTTGACTCCCCCGTACGGCATCTGCTCGGCGCGGAACGTGGGGATGTCACCGACGATGACACCGCCGACCTCCAGCTCCCGGTGCGCGCGGAAGGCCGTCTGGATGTCATGGGTGAAGACGCCGGCCTGCAGGCCGAACCGCGAGTCGTCCAGCGCCCGCAGGCCTTCGTCGACACCATCGACCGGCGTCACGGTCACGACCGGCCCGAAGACCTCGTCCCGGCAGATCCGCGACTGCGGAGGAGCGTCGATGAGCACGGTCGGCGAGACCAGCACGCCCTCGACCTCTCCGCCGGTGACCACACGTGCTCCGCCGGCAACGGCGTCGTCGATCCATTCCTTGACCCGCTCGGCGGCGGCCCGGTTGATCAGCGGACCGACCGTGGTCGTGGGCGACCACGGGTCCCCCACCACGAGGTGCTCGATCTCGTCGACCAGCAGAGGCAGGAAACGCTCGTGGAGCGCCTGGTCGACCAGGACGCGCTGCACCGAGATGCAGGACTGGCCCCCCTGCGAGTTGGCACCGATCGCGATCCGCCGGGCCGCTCGCCGGAGGTCGGTGTCCGAAGACCAATCCGGGCAGATCAGCACCCCGGCGTTGCCGCCGAGCTCCAGCGTGACGTGCTTGCGGGGTACCGCGTCCCGGATGGCCCAGCCCACCGGGCCGGAACCGGTGAACGACACCACCGGCATCCGTGGATCGGCCACGAGCTCGGCCGCCGTGTCGTCGTCGACCGTGAGCACCGAGAACGCACCCTCCGGCAGCCCGCTGCCGGCCAGTATCTCCCCCAGCAGCAGCGCGCTGAGCGGGGTCTTCGGCGCCGGCTTGAGCACGATCGGTGCGCCCACCGCCAGGGCCGGGGCGACCTTGTGGGCGGCCAGGTTCACCGGGAAGTTGAACGGCGTGATGCCCAGGACCGGGCCTCTGGGGAACCTGCGGTGCAGCGCCAGGCGTTCCTCCCCGGAGGGTTCGCTGTCCAGGCGCTGCAGCTCACCCGACCAGCGCACGGCTTCCTCCGCCGCCCACCGGAAGGTGGAGGCCGCCCGCTGCACCTCGGTCCGCGACCAGCTGATCGGTTTGCCGCTCTCCCTGGTGATCGCCGCCGCGACCTCGACCGTGCGGTCGAGCAGACCCGCCGCGACCCGGTGCAGGGCATCAGCGCGACGGTGGACGGGAACGGCCGGCAGAGTGCCTCGCGCATGGTGGGCCAGCTGCACCGCCTGCTCCACCTGCTCGGCATCGGCGAGGCCGACCTCGGCCACGAGCTTGCCGGTCCACGGCTCGTGCACCGGCAGGGTCGCGGCACCGGTCACCGGCCGTCCGCCGATCCAGGAGCCGGCCCGCCGGACGGGCGTGCCGGCGGTCATGCCGGCCCGCGTCCGGCAGACCGGGCACCGCTGCCGGCGCGCTCGCCGGATGAGGCGCCGCCGTCCGCGTCGGTGACCGACGCCCGTCCCGCGACCGCGCCGGTCCCGGAACAGAGCGAGCGATGGCCTCCGGCAGGTGTGCTGTGGGGCGGTGGACGGTGGTGGAGGATGACGACGTCGTACACCGTTGACTTCCGATCAGGCCGTGGGCGGTCAGGGACTCGAGGATCGGGACGGGGTACCGGCGTGAGACGACACCGGTGCCGGATGACCGGATGGCGATCGGGCTCGTGCTCGGACTGCTGCACCGCCCGGCGCTCTCGGGAGGGCCCGGCAGGTGCACCGGCCCGGGCTGCGACGTCGCGGCGATCGATCACCCGCCGGAACCCGCCGGCCGCTCGTCGAAGACCATCGTCTTGTTCTCCAGGTAGGCCTGAAGTCCGGCGACGCCACCTTCACGACCGATACCGGACTGCTTGAATCCACCGAACCCGATGCCGAAGTCCGCACGATTGTCGTTGTGTCCGACGGTCCCCGAGCGCAGTTGCACACCGACCGCCCGCGCCCGATCCGCGTCCGGGGTGAACACCGAGGCGTTGAGGCCGTAGATCGAGTCGTTGGCGATCCGGACGGCGTCCTGCTCGTCCTTCGCCGGGATCACCGTCAGCACCGGACCGAAGATCTCCTCCTGCGCGATCCGCCACGAGTTGTCCACCTTGCCGAACACCGTCGGTTCGACAAACCACCCGCGCTCGATGCCGACCGGCCGTCCGCCGCCGGCAGCCAGCACCGCACCCTCGCTCAGGCCGATCTCGACGTAGCCTTCGACCCGCTGCCTCTGACGTCGCGTGGCGAGGGGGCCCATCTGCACATCGGCGTCGAACGGATCTCCGACCCGGACCTGCGAGAACCTCGCAGCGAGGGACTCGACCATCGCATCGTGCCGATTCCGGGAGACGATGATGCGGGTGAGCGACCCGCAGATCTGACCGGTGAGGAAGCACTCCGCCCCGGCGAGGACCGCTGCGGCCTCGGCGATGTCCGCGTCGTCGAGCACGATCGCGGCGGACTTGCCGCCGAGCTCGAGCGAACAGCGGCCGACCCGCTCCGCCATGATCCCGGCGATCGCCTTTCCGGCGGCGGTCGATCCGGTGAAGGCCACCTTGTCGACCCGAGGGTCGCGAACCAGGGTCTCGGAGACCTCGCGGTCGGCGGTGACCACGTTCAGCACACCGTCGGGCAACCCGACCCGCTCGGCGATCTCCGCCATGACGAGTGCGGCGCCCGGCGCCTCGGGCGAGGCCTTGAGGACTACCGTGCAACCAGCCAGCAGGGCCGGGGCGAGCTTGTACGCGATCAGGGTCATCGGCACGTTCCACGGGACGATGGCACCCACCACGCCGACCGGTTCGCGCCGGATCAGACCGAAGCTGCCGCCACCGGTGGGAGCGACCGGTTCTTCGAAGGCGAACGATCCCGCGAGATCGGCGTAGTAGGAGTACGCCTCAGACACCTCGGCCATCGCGGATCTCGCAGCTCCGACGAGGATCCCCGACTCCCGCGGCCAGATCTGGGCGACGTCCTCCGTGCGTTCCTCGACCGCCGTACCGATCGCGCGGAGGAACTCGGCCCGCTCTGCGTGCGTCAGACGCGGCCACGGACCGACGTCGAAAGCCGAGCGCGCCGCGCCGACCGCGGCGGCGATGTCGGCGTTCCGCGCCTCCGCCACGCTGAAATAGACCTGCTCGGTGGCCGGGTCGATGACGTCGATCGTGTCCGAGGACGTCGGCTCGACCCACCGGCCACCGATGTAGAACTTGTCCGGCCGCTCGACGGGTACGGTGCCGGCGTTCGTGGCGCCCATGGGTGTCCTTCCTGTCTCCGTGCGGTCCTGCACGGGTCACCGATCAGTCCGAGTTCATGCGTCACTGAAGGGGCTGGGGTCCACCAGGCGGCGACGGATCGACTGGTGGAGAGGGCCGTCGGCCTCGTAGGTGCTCAGCGCGTCGGCCCAGTCGTCGTCGCCGAGGAAGGCGGTCCACTTCGCATCGAGCTCGGCCAGGTCCGAGAACTGCAACACATAGACCAGCTCGTTGAAGGAGTTGTCACCGAACGACGTCCGGCCGACGCTGACGACCTTCATCCCGTGCCTGTCGAACAATGGCAGGGTCACCTCGCGAAAGAGCTTGATAATCGCGGGCAGGCGCCCCGGAACAGCGACGTACTCGCGAACCTCGTAGATCACCTTGCAGCCACTCCTCTCTTCACGAAAAACGGACTCGCGGCAGCTTCGCGACAACTACCTGGCGATCGATATCAACGGAAGGCAGGGAGCACCTCCTTCGCCATCATCTCCATGTTCTCGATGACCGCCTCGATCGGCATGCCCACCGCGACCAGGCAAGCGAGGTGATCGACACCGAGCTTCTCGTAGCCCTTGAACCTCTCGATCATCCGATCAGGAGTGGTCAGCACCGGATCTGCATACTTCTCATACAGATCCTCCGTCGAGAAACGGTACTGCTCGGGCTTCATGCGACCGGCCGTGACGAATTCGCGATCGCGCTTCTCACCCAGACCGCGAGCAGCCAGTCGCTCCTCCCGGGAGCCCGTGGTGCCCTCGCCCTTGACGAGCGACATGTAATAGTTGTACTCGTTGACGAAATCGTCGAAGTAGCGTGTGGCCTCTGCCTCCGTGCGACCGACCCAGGTGTGTCGGAGCGCCATCACCTCACCCCGGGGCCGTCCGCTCTCGGCAACGGCGTCGTTGTAGCTCTGGAGGAGCGCCTCGAAATCACCGTGTGGCTCGAAGCTGCCGTAGTTCGGCGCCGTGATGAGATTGAGGCCCTGCTGACCGACCTTGCGGGCGCCGTCGACGCTCTGCGAGGCCACCCACAGGTCGGGGTGCGGCTTCGTCGCCGGTTTCGGCACGAGTGTCGTCGACGGAAAGGAGAAGTACTTTCCGTCGTACTCGACCTCGTCCTCCACCCACAGCCGCCTGATGATCTCCAGCGACTCCTCGTACATGGCGCGTGCCTCGGCGGGGTTCACCCCGATGCGGTCCAGCGTGTAGCGGCTGCCGCCACGGGCGACGCCCACCCCCACACGTCCGGGTGCGAGGTGGTCGAGCAGGCTGATCTCGGAGGCGATGAGCAAGGGATTATACGCCGGCAGAACCACCACACCCGGCACGATGCGCAGGCGCTTCGTACGCGCAGCGGCCACCGCGGCGAAGGTCAGCGCCGAAGGATTCGCCACATAGTTCTGGAACTGGTTCTCGTTGATGGTGATGCCCTCGAAGCCGAGGTCTTCTGCTGCATCAACGATACTGAGCATGTCATTCAGCAGGTCCGACCAGGGTCGGCTCATGTCCGGATAGAAGAACGGTGCGGTCACCCAGAACTTCATTGCCACTTCGCACTCCTTGAATTGCCGTGAGCCGGGTGCTCACTCAACCCGGCTGCGGACTGCGGCGGGATCATCGCCGCGTGCCGTGGAACTCGACTCGACCGGCAGCGTCGATGTGACGCTCACGCGATCACCCCATCAGCTTTCCACCGTGTCCCCACCGGGAACGCGGCACGCTGTGCAGGATGACCGTGCTGTCGGCTCCGGCCTCTCCGATGACGGAGGTGACTGCTTCGGTGATCGCCTCGACCATCCGTGCACTGAATTCATCGTCCTGAAACCGCTCGGCGAAGAAGCTGGCTTCGATGTAGGGCATGCTGATTGCACTCCTTCTTCATGAAACTCTGGTGCTGTCGGCGCGGTCTTCGGGCTCGTCGAGACGGCGACGACGACGCCCTGGCGGATTCACGAGGGCTGCCGAACTCCGCGCACTCCGTCGATGTCCAGCACGTCCGAGGTGGCGCGCAGATGATCGGACAGATCGCGGCCACTCCGCACGACGTGTTTGATGTTGGCCACCTGCCCAAGGACTCCGATATCGGCCAGCACGTCGCCGGCGACGACGACGGCGTCGCCGGCGCCACCTTCCCTCAGAACCCCGAGATCCGGCCGGTCCAGGAGCGCGGCCGCATTCACGGTGGCCGTGGCCAGGGCTTCGTCGGTGGTCATTCCGTACCGGACGTAGAGCTCCAGCTCCCGCGCGTGAGCCCCGAACGGGCAGAGCGTCCCCGAGGAGTCGGTGCCCATCACGATGCGCACGCCGGCCCGGCGAGCCAGCTCGAAGGACTCGATGGTGCGGTCGTGGGCGTCACGCAGTGCCTCCACACCCGCCGCGGTCAGGCCGCGGGCGGTTCCTTCGCGCTGACACCAGTCGTTGAAGGCCATGGTCGGCACCAGGAACGTGCCACGCCGAGCCATCTCGCTCGCGGTGTCCTGGTCCAGGTACGAACCGTGCTCGATGCTGTCGACACCGGCCTCGAGGCTGCGCCGGATGCCTTCGATCGAGAGCGCGTGCGCTGCGACTCGCAGGTCCAGGTCGTGTGCCTCGTCCACGATCGCCGCCAGCTCGGCGACGCTGTAGTTCGGCCAATGCGGCTGCTCACCGCGCGACATGCCACCGCTGGCCATCACCTTGATGAAGTCGGCCCCCTCGCGGGCCTGGAGTCGCACGATCTTGCGACACTCCTCGACGCCGTCAGCGGTGTCCCACTGCTGCCGCGGGGTGTACGGCGGATAGAAGAGATCGCCGTGACCGTTCGTCATGGTGATCCACCAGGGAGACACCACCAACCGCGGTCCGACCGCCAACCCGCACTCGACGAAGTCACGCAGCTCGATCTCACCGACGTCGCGATGCCCCATGACTCGCAGGGAGGTGAAGCCGGCGGCGAGCGCCCGGTGCGCGTTCCGCAACCCGTGCAGCAGTTTTCCCGGCCTGCTGACCTGGCCACGGAACACATCGCCGGCGACGACGTGATCGTGATCGGAGTTGGTCGTGAGGTGCACGTGGGCGTCGATCAGACCGGGCAGCACGGTGCAGCCGGTGGCGTCGACGCGCGGCGTCCCCTCCGGCACGGCGATGCCCCCGGCGCGCCCCGCGTAGACCACCGTTCCACCACGGATGTAGACGAGCGCGTCCCGATGATGCTCATGGGGACCAGCCCAGAGAAGACCGCCCTCGATGGCGATGTCGTTCATGGAGCCTCCTGGTCCTCACCTGCGACACGGACGGGTCCGCCGGCCGCTGTGGAACCGCCGGAGCGGCCGGCGGACCCGTCGCACCATCGCGCTGCCGGACACCTCGCAGAGTCGATACGGGGCGCCTCGAGCGAGAGTACTATAGAATCGTTTCCGTCTCTAGCAAGAGTTGCAGAGCCCATCGCGGCCCCCGCGTGAGGGGAGTCTAGCCACACCGGACGTAGCACTACAAGTGCTCGTTGTCGCCGGATCCTGAGCAAGCCCTGATCCCGCAGCGTCGACGAAATGACGTTCACGGCAGTGGTTTTCTGCAATCGTTTCTTGTCACCTGGAGCGATGGTCGAGTGTGGCGGGCCTCGGACCTCGACGGACGTCTGAGCCTCTCGGCCACCGTCCGTCCCCGGTAACCGAGCGTTCGCACGCGCGCTCGATGCACCGGCCGAGGGTTCTCCGCGCCTGACCAGGGCTCAGGTCGTCCCGTGCACCTCCACGGCACGACGCAGGAGCTCGTCGGTCACGGGCAGGGCGTAGCGGGCGTGTGAACGCACCTGCAGCACCGCGTTGAACGCGTCGGGATTCGTCGCCTCGTGCAGCACCGCCCACCCGACGACGTGCGCACCGGAACTCAGCGTCGATGCTCGCGCACCCAGCTCGGCCTGCGGGGTCAGCTCGCGACGGGCGATCGACTCGCCTGCGGCCGGGTCGTCGGCCAACAGCCCGGTCTCGCGACACACGCGCTCCGCAAGGTCCCAGGCCAGCCCGCGCAGGTCCGCGTCGGGCAACGCCCCCACCTCGGCCAGGTGCTCCCCCAGCATCGTCGCGGCCAGGTCTCGACGTGCCCGGAGGTCGCCCCCGGCGCTGGACGGGTAGTGGTCGTCGCGCCACGGCAGGATCCGATGTGCGCGATCCGCGTTCAGAATCGCCTCCACGTCCGCCCGCTCGATCAGTCGTCCGGTGAACCAGGCGGCCGCAACCAGCGCCTGCTCGCGCTGCGTCTTCCAGTCCGAGAAATCGAGGCCGGCGACGGTCTCGGCAACCACCCGGTTCCCGCCGGTCTCGATCGGCCGCCATCCGTAGTCGGTCGTCGACGACAGCACCCTGCCGTGCTCGGCGAACGACAACGCCTGCACAGCGTTGACGTTCCAGAACACCGACGCCGCACGGCCCGCGGCCGAGACGCGTCGCAGAGTCGGCCCCGCGGAGCCCTGCCACCCGTTGTCCTCGAACGCCAGAACCGTCCCGCCACCGAGATCAGCCACCGCCACCCACGGGTCGATCGAGAACTCGTTGATGATCTCGCCCATCGGCTCCGACTCGTGCTGTGCGCTGAACGCGTCCAGCACCTGCACCCGCGTCAGACCCGTGCACACCGTCAGAGTGGCAGCCTCGCTGATCAGCGACCTACTGATCCACTGCCCGCCTGGTCCGTCGCTCACCCGAGCATCATCCCGCCACTTCGGTGGGATATCGAAGCACGGCGGGTCGAACAGCAGCTACCGGAATGGTCCGAGCCGGCGGGCCGCCCCCACTGACGGCCCGCGACGACATTCTCGGTATGACCGGGCGACCACAGTAGAAGCAGAACCGTCCGCCAAGCCGAGAGCACTGCCGGCCTCCGGGCGGCCGGAATGCATCCGGCCGCCGATCCCCAGGCGCGGGCGGCGGCGGGGCGCCACTATCTCGACATCGTCCTGAACGGGATCCGGGCCCGCTGAGCATCGGGTCCGACGGCGCGCGCAGGGGCATCGACAACATCCCCGCTTCCTCTATCCCTCCCAACTTGACGCGGCGGCGTCGACGGGCGCTGGCCTCGGACACGTACAACGCCTCGTTCGACATCAGGAAGGCGACCACGCTGGACACGTGGACGACGACCACATTCGGTTGTGTCGACGTTGGCGCTCAGAGAGCGCCGCGTCACGACTCGCCCGATCGGACGGCCTCGGCGATGTCGACGAGGATCCGGCCATCCTCGGTCTGCCAATGCCGTGTGCCCTGGACGGCTTTGACGACGATGCCGACCTCGCTGATCATGTCCATGACCAGCTTGCTCGGGGAGTAGTACCGGCCGTCCGCCGCCCATAACAGCGGACTTCCACGCCGGTTGACCCAGGTTGCGATACCCCGGCGTGGATCAGCGTCGATCCATCGCCCGAACGCTTCGATCTGCCGTGATGTGCGGGGTACGAAACGCAGCGGTGTGCCGTCGGGCAACGTTCCTGCGTCGACCAGCACCGTCACGGCGTTCGGCCTTCGTGTCACCCGCTCCTTGCGGGCGGCAGTGCTGTACTGGGCAGGCAGGTCCACGGGGCCGGACCCGGACCGCAAATGATCGAGCGCCGTCGCGGCCAGGTCGACGCACCGATCGCCGTCGCCCATGATCGCTGGGATCGCGGAATGCGGCGAGTAGTGGGTGTCGATGGTGACGGTGAGCAGATCGACGAGTTCGCCGACCTTCGCCAGAAGTGCGGGCCAGGCAGGTCGATCAGGATCAGCACCGCCGTCGTCTGCGGCATACCGGAGCAGTACGTGCGCGATGAGGTACCGCGCGGTCGCCACCACCCGCAGCGCGCGCCCTTCCCGACCCGCTTCTTCGGCCTGCAGGCGGGCGGCTACCTCCCGGAGGAACCCGACGAGCAGCCATGCCCGCTCCGCTGAGGGTGCCCGCCGGAACAGCGTGGAGTAGGTCCCCTGGTCTCCGCGTTCCCACATGGCCGCGCCCTGCTGAGCACGTGCCACGTGCCGGGCGTCGGGATCGGCGCAGGCCAATGCATTGGCGACGTCGACGACCGAGCAGCCGTGCGCGGGTTCTGGTTCCGGTTCGCCGCGCTTGACCACGTAGGTCTTGCCCAGCGTCAGGGCGAAGTCCTGCCGCAGGGTCGCCTGGACAGGATCAAGAGCAACGAAATCACGGGCGACCACCTGGTTCTGGGTGTTGGTCGCCTCCGTCACCTGGGCCGCGAACCCGGGTGGGCACGCGTCGAGGGTGATGAGTCGAACCCATACCCGTGCGTTCGCCACGACGTCGGGATCCTCGCGGGCGACCTCGTGGATCGACGAGACGGTCTGCGCACCATTAACGACGTTCGCCCCGCTCAGCTCGAACTTACCGAACGCCCGGCTTCCACCGGCGAAGGCCTTGGTCAGCGACGCGCACAGGATGGTGATCCCATTGTTGAGATACCAGAACGACTCCGGCGCGGTGCGTAACGTGGACCGGATTCCCTGGTTGACGTCCGTGAGGTCTAGGGACCCTCGGATGTTGCGACCGAAGAGACGCTCACCTGCAGCTGCGTACCATTCAGCGATCTCGGATGCCGCGACCGAGCCGTAGTACGCGGGGAACGGTTCTGGTAGGTACCCCCACTGCTCCAGCGTCAACGCCAGATCCGCCGCGGCTGTGTCGGCGCCGCGCCGCACGACCTCATATATCTCGGCGAAGTTGAGCACGACGAGATCTGCCATCGGGTGCAGGTCGTTGACCCCAGCGAGGAACTTGTCGAACTCCGCGCGCAACACAGGTGCCGGCTGCTGCTTGCCGAAGAGGACCAGCACGAGGGTAACCCGGACCCCGGGATTGTTCATAGCCCGGTCGAGACCGTCCCGCACTCGATCGAGGTGATCGCAGAACTCGGTATACTCGCCGTCCTGCAGCATCTCGACCCCGCGGAGGAACTTCAGCGTCGAGCTCATGTCGATGCCGCCGGTGCCCTGATCACTCCACTTGGTCTGCAGGAGCCACACTCTGTTGTGGTCGGCCGACACAGCGACGCCGTCGACACCCTGGTCGTCGAAGCAATCGATGACCCCGGCCGCCGCATCGGCCGCGCTACACCCGGTCAGATCTTGGATGGCGAGAGCGGTCAGCGCCCGGGACCGGAAGACATTGTCCCGATCGGGGCCGGGAGGGAACACCACGCCATCCATGTCGATCAGCTCGCCGTAGGTGAGCTGAAGATGCCGGATCACGTGCCGTGCTTGCGGCGGAACGGACTTGACGATGATCGGTCACCTCCGACAACGACTTGATCTACCAGCCTACGGTGCACGTTCGGTCTCTGAGAGCCGCTGCGGAGACTGTTTCACGGTTCCTGAGTGTTCCCCTCGCGCTCCGTCGCCGCGAGCTGCAGCGCGTCGGCGACGGCGGCGAACTCGGTGAGGGCGACCTGGAGGTCCTCGACGATCTCCTGCGCCAGCACGTCCGGCGGCGGAAGCTCCTCGGTGTCGTTGTCGGACAGCCAGGTGATGTCGAGGTTGACCTTGTCACGGGCTACGAGCTCGTCGTAGGTGAAGCGCCGGAAGCGGTCGGACTCCTCGCGGCGGTGGTACCGGTCGACGAAGTCGTCGAGGTGATGGGCGGCCAGCTTGTTCTGGCGCAGCGTGAAGTGCTGGCTCGTGCGCAGGTCGTACACCCACAGCTCCGAGGTCCACGGAGTCTCCGGGCGGGCCCGCTTCGCGTCAAAAAACAGCACATTCGCCTTGACGCCACCAGCGTAGAAGATCCCGGTGGGCAGTCGTAGCAGGGTGTGCACGTTGCAGTCGGTGAGTAGGCGACGGCGCAGCGTTTCACCCGCACCGCCCTCGAACAGCACGTTGTCGGGCACGACCACGGCGGCCCGACCGTCGATCTTGAGCTGCAGGGCGATGTGCTGCACAAAGTTGAGCTGCTTGTTGCTGGTGGTGACCCAGAAGTCGCTGCGGTCGTAACCGGCGTCCTCGCGGGTCACCTTGCCGAACTCGTCGACGGAGCTGAACCCGGACTTGCGCCCGAACGGCGGGTTCGCTAGCACCAGGCTGGCTCGCTCGTCGGCGCGCGGTGGGCGGGCCAACGCGTCACGCACGTCGATCTGAGCCTTCCCGGCGGACTCGCCGATGCCGTGCAGCAGCAGGTTCATCTGCGCCAGTCGCGCCGTGCCGTGCACCAGCTCGACCCCGGAGATGCCGAGGCCCCGCAGGTGCCCTGCCTCTTCGGCAGTGAGGTCCTTGGTGTGGTGGCGCTGGATGTAGTCGTGCGCGGCGAGCAGGAAGCCACCGGTGCCGCAAGCGGGGTCGGCAATCGTGTCGTCCGGCCGGGGCTGCACGCACCGCACCATGGCGTCGATCAGCGGGCGCGGGGTGAAGTACTGGCCGGCACCGGACTTGACGTCCTCGGCGCCCTTCTCCAACAGCGCCTCGTAGGCATCGCCCTTGATGTCGACGCCGGTGAGCGACCAGTTCACCTTGTCGACCAAGTCGACGATTAACCGCCGCAACGTCGCCGGGTCGCGGATTTTGTTCTCCGCGCTCTGGTAGATCAGCCCCAGTGCCGTTTCGGGGTGTTCTCCGAGCTTCTCCAGGATCTTCTCGTACTGCTGCTTCAGTTCCTTCGCGTCGGCGTCGAGCAGCGTCTGCCAGCTCAGTTGCTTCGGCACGATCTGCGCGCCGCCGCCGAACGCCGTCCGTCCGGCGCGTTCCTCGGCCATCTTCAGGAACAGCAGCAACGTGAGCTGGTCGACGTAGTCGATCGTGGACACGCCATCGTGGCGCAGTACGTGGCAGTAGCTCCACAGCTTGTCGACGAGCTGCTTCGCCTCGGCCGCGGTCTTCGGCACGGTCACTTCGCGGTGCTCCTACTACGTCGAGACTTCGGTTGCGCGGCTCGTTCGGCGCGGATGCGCTCCAGCAGCACCGACGCCGGCTCGTCGCGCGGGTCCTGCGGGGCCAGACGACCGGCGAACGCCTCGGCGAGAAGGGAGCGACGGAGCTGCTCAGCTCGGCGAGCGGCAAGATCGATGGAGGTGCCGAGTCGGTCGATCTCACGCAGACGCTCCGTCGTCTCGGCAACGACTCGAGCTTGGGTCTCCAACGTCGGGATCGGGAACTCCACCGATTTGAAACGAGTTGCCGAAAGATGCGCGATGTTCGTGGTGATTCTGACTTCCTTCACGAACCGACCGGCGTGCATGTGACGACGGAACACCAGCAGCGCCCACTCGGGGAGGACGTCCGGACCGGCCCGGAAACGCAACAGGCTGTTAGTGAACGCATACTTTCCGGGTTCGCCGCGGTACATGGCTGGGCGGCCGAGGTATTCCGGGCTCTGGCCCTCGTTCAGCAGAACGTCACCGGGCTTGAGCTCGAAACGGGCGAACGTCTCAGGCGGAAAATTCATAGACTTAACGTCGCCGAGATCTATACGATCCTCGAAGACGTTCGCCACACGCAGGTAAGGGCGCATGTCCGAGCCAGAATGCCAGTCCGGATGGCGTTGACGACCGAGGTCTACTTGACCAGCCTGGTCGACCGTGGACTTCAATCCTTCTGCATCATCGACAGCGCACATTAGTGTCTGCCGCTTCAGCGCCTGACCTGCGGAGCCGGACTCCGCAAGAATTTTTATTCCTGCGTCGAGACGTGACAGATGCGATTCGAGCGTAGCGACGAGGCGATTCTGCTCAGCTATGGGAGGGACTGGGATTGGGATTCCGCGGATCTGGGCCAAACCCAAGCGGGGTCGACCAACACCCTTGATTTCACCTCTTGCGCGCTCCTTAGTTGCTGGCGCCTGCAGCGCGTACAGAACCCATCGGGAGTCTACGACCTGGCTAAGTCGAACCCGAATACAGTCAGCTTTAACTATGGCACGGTGATCGATCTTCGGAACAAGACAGGCACGAGGGGGGTCTTCCCCTAGTGAAGCGACGAGGAGGTCACCCTCGCGCGCCTCATGCGCTCGCAGGTTCTCGAAATGATCTAAGCTGATGTAAGCCTGTTCGTCACGAAAGTGGCCGTCGCCGATGTTCTGTAGGCGAAAGACCCGCGCACCCGAGCTAGTGTAGTGAGTCGACTTCAGATTCGATCCAAAAGGTCCGTCTGTTATCGCTCGTTCTTCTGGTCCTGCAAGCTCGCCGAGCGTCGCCCATTCCCACCCCGTGGGCAGATCGCTCACGCGGGGAGTTCCTGGTTCAGTTCCTGCAACACGTCCTCCGCGCGGTCGTCACCGAAGTCGCGGACGAAGCCATCGATGCCGCCGCGAGTGGTGAACGGTACGCCGTCGAGATCGTGCGGTGTCACGTGGAGGCGGTTGGCGATGGTGATCGCGATGGTGTCGATCCACCAGTGCTGGTCGAGGGTGAAGGTGGTGCCCTGCTGCTCCTGGCGGGCGATCCAGTTGGCGAGGTTGTCCTCCACCGTGCTGCGGTGCGGGCGCAGGTCGGTGTCGAGGCCAAGTTCGTAGCGCAGGATGGCCATCAGCTCCGGCACGCCCTTGCGGCCCCCGTTGCCCTGGGCGACGCCGAGTTTCTGGTAGGCGCGCCAGAGTACGTCGGGGGTCCAGCGGTGCGGTGGGTCCTTGATCTTCGCGGCGAGCTGGGTGAGCGAGCGGTAGACGGTGGCCGGATCGCCGCTCGGGTCGTCGAAGGCGATGCGCAGGGCGGTGATCTCGTCACGATGCTCGTGCATGTATGCCCGCCAGTCCTCGACGGTCCGCTCGGCGGTGTCGCTGTTCATGAGCTTGGCCTCGACGGAGAGCACCTCGTCGATGGTGTGCTCGTCGTAGGGCAGGTCGTACTTGCGCCGGATGGTGACGATGCGCGCGCGCAGCTCGGGGTGCTCGGCGAGGGTCCGGACGGCGTCGAGCACGATCTGGCGTTGCTGGTCCTGCCCACCGGCCTGCAACGCCGCCTCCTGGGCGTCGGCGTCGGTGGCGCGCTCGATCTCCTGCGCGATCTGTTGCACGGTGGCTCCTCCGGCGAGGTCGGCCAGCTCGGCGCGTTCGGCGGGGGTGATCTGTTTGTCCAGCGCGGTGAGCCTGGAGCTGAGGGCAGCGGCCTCGTCGACGTCGATGCCCTGGCTGGCGGCCTTGGCAAGCAGCCGTTCCAGGCTGACCTGACGTTGCGTGGCCGGCTGGAGGGGTTTCGCGTCGACCAGCGGGGAGTCGGTGACCCCGACCGGGTCCACGAGTAGAAACTTCTCCTTCGCGCGCGCGTCGGGGGTGACCCGCTGGAACTCGTCGGCGTCGACGGTCCGGGCGCCGCGGCCCTTCATCTGCTCGAAGTACGTCGCGCTGGAGACCCCGCGCAGGAAGATCACGGCTTCGAGGGGCTTCACGTCGGTGCCGGTGGCGATCATGTCGACGGTGACGGCCACCCGGAACGCCGCGTCGTTGCGGAAGTCCGAGATCAGCTGTTCCGGGTTGTCGGCCCGGTAGGTGATCTTCGCGCAGAACCGGGCGTCACCGCCGAAGATCTCCCGGACGATCTCGACGATGTCGTCGGCGTGCTGGTCGGTCTTGGCGAAGATCAGTGTCTTCGGGACGTGGGTGCGCTGCGGAAAGTACTGCGGCCAGTCATCGTGGAACTGCTGGATCACCTTGCGGATCTGGCTCGGGTTCATCACGGTGCGCCCGATCGCGTCGGCGCGGTAGTCGAGTTCGGTGTCGAGCTGCTCGTAGCGTTCCTCGCGGGTGTGCAGGTCGACGATCCGGACCGGCACGTTGGCCGGGATGCTGCCGCCCTGCTCGCCGACCACGGTCCGGACCCGCATCACGTCGAAGTCGACGTTGACGCCGTCGGCGACGGCCTGGCGGTAGGTGTACTGGCTGACCAGATTCTCGTGGAAGAACCCGAACGTCTGCGCGACCGGGGTAGCGGTCAGACCGACGAGGTGGGCGTCGAAGTACTCGAGCACCGCCCGCCACCGGCCGTAGATCGAACGGTGGCATTCGTCGACGATGACCAGGTCGAACGACTCCGGCGGGATGGCCGGGTTGTACTCGACCTCGACCGCGTCGTCGATCTCGTAGGTGTCCCGGTCGTCGGCCTCGGTGACCTCCTCGCCGCGCAGCATCGCGTACATGCGTTGCACGGTGCTGATCACAACGTGAGTGGAGTCCAGGACGATCCCGCTGCGCAGCCGCTGCACGTTGTAGAGAGCGCTGAACGGCGTACCGTCATCGGGTATGCGGTAGTTCGCGAACTCAGTCTCGGTCTGGCGGCCCAGGTTGTTGCGGTCGACGAGGAACAGCACCTTGCGGGCGCCGGCGTGGCGCAGCAACCGGTGCGTCTGGGTGACCATCGTGAACGTCTTGCCCGCGCCGGTGGCCATCTGGATCAACGCGCGGGGCCGGTCGTCGGCGAGCGAGGTCTCCAAGCCCGTGATCGCCTCGATCTGGGCCGGCCGCAGGCCGCCGGTGTTCAGGTCGGGCAGTTGCTGCAGCCGTGCGCGCAGGGTCGGCGCGTCGGGCCGGTCGTCGGCGGAGCGCATCCAGCGGGCGAGGGTCGAGGGCTGATGGAAGGAGAACACCCGCCGCGGCCGAGCGATCGGGTCGAGTGTATTGGTGAACCGGGTGTCGACGCCGGTGGACTCGTACCGGAACGGCAGCGGGGTGCGCCAGGCCGCGAGCCGCTGGCCGGTGTCCAGATCCGCCGCGTATCGGGCGGTTTGGCAGTCGACCCCGCCCAGGCCGGTGCCCTGCCGCTTGGCCTCGATGGCGCCGACCAGCTTGGTGTCCACGTAGAGCAGGTAGTCGGCGCGACCGTCGCCGGTCGGTACCTCGCGGACGGCGACGCCCTGCGCTGCGTGCACGTTCGTGTCGACGCGGTCCTGCACCACCCAGCCCGCCGCGGCGAGCATCCGGTCGATGATCCTCCGCGTCGCGGCCTCGGTGAGGCGCGGCCTGCTCGCCACCGTCGACTGCTCGACGAACTGATCGCGCAGCGCCGCGTCGATCGGCGCGGCAGACTCGGCGCGGGTGGTGAGCTGCTGCTGCAGGGTCGCGACGGTGCCCATCAACTGCTCGACGAGCGCCTTCAGCTCCGCCTGGTCCGCCACGGCCCGAGTGACGGCCGCAGTTGCCTCGGCCTGCGCTGCGGCTTCCGCCGCCGCCATCTCCCGATGCTCCGTGACCGAGGTCTTCATTTCGACGAGCTCAGCCCGGTAGGCCGCGAGCAGTGCGAACAGCTCCTCGTGTGCCGGTGGTGTGCTTGCCGGTTGCGGAGGGACGAAGTCCGCGACGTCGTCGCCACCGGTCACCGTGCGGTGGAACCAGACGCCCAACTCGTAGCAGGCACGGACCTGCAAGAGCGCATCTCGCTGCCGGTCGTACCCCTCGTGCACGGCCTTGTTGCCGACCTGTCGCACCCCGTCGAACCAGTGCCGCACCCGCTGGGTGATGAAGCCCTGATCACTCAGCACCTTGACGCGCAAGTGCTGCTTTTCGGGCATCTTCGGCAGCCCGAACTGGACGAACGCCTGCTCGGTCAGCGCCTCGCCGAACTGCCGGCACTTGATCATCGCGGTGTTCGGGTCGGTGTAGACGGCCGCCTCGGCCGCGGCCCCGTGCACGAGCAGTAGCGGCTCGTGAACCAACAGGTGGCCGAAGTTCGGGGCTCGAGAGGCCAGCAGCCCCAGCTTCGAATCCACCGCCACTACGGGCCTCCAACGTCCATCCCCAGCGCGCAACTTCAAGATCGCTCAGCGTGGCGGTGATATTACTCGAATCGTGGCCCCGGAGTGGGCCGTCGCGCTGCTGGCCCGGCTTACCGGTGTGATCGCGAGACTTACTGCTCAGATGGGTGGGCGCGGCAGGGTTCGAACCTGCGACCGCTCGGGTGTAAACCGAGTGCTCTCCCGCTGAGCTACGCGCCCGGGACGGACACAGTTTCACATGGCCCCGAGCACCCTTCGCCACCCGTCCGGGTCCCGCGGCTCCCCCGGCTGGTTCACCTCGGCGAACGACACCCGCCCGTCCGGGAGCACCAGGAACGTCCCGCGCAGGGCCATCCCCTTGTCCGCGTTGAACACCCCGTACTGCGACGCGACCGCCCCGTGCGGCCAGAAGTCCGACAGCAACGGGAACGAGAATCCCGCCGAGCCCGCCCAGGCCGCCAGCGCGAAGGTCGGATCGCAGGAGACGGCCAGGATCTGGACCCGGTCGTTCTGGAACGTGTCCAGGGAGTCCTGCACCGCCTCCAGCTCGCCACCGCAGATGCCGGAGAACGCGAACGGGTAGAACACGATCAGTGCACTACGACCGCTGTCGAGCACCGAGTCGAGCGACACCGGCTGCCGCTGCGCGTCGGGCAGGGTGAAGCCGGGCGCCGTCCGTCCGATCTCCGGGGCCACCGGGGCACCCTATCGGGAGCCCGGTCCCCCGGGACATCGGGTGACGAGGCCCGGACCCTCCTGCACCGGGTGGGCACGATCCTGTCCCGCCTCGGCGCGGCTGACCGGGCCGAGGCGGTGCGGATCGTGTCGGAACGCCGTCGCTACCTAGCGTTTCCCCTTGCCCTGCTTCGGCGGGACCAGCTTCGACCCCACCCAGTCCTCGCCGAGTGTGGCGTTGCTCGTCTGCGACAACCCCGCTGTGGGGGCCGCCTCGGCGATCTCGGACGGTTGGAGATGGCCGTCACGGCCGGTCTTGGGCGTCAGCACCCAGACCACTCCGTCGTCGGCCAGTGGAGTACGGGCGTCGACCAGTGTGTCGACCAGATCGCCGTCCCCATCGCGGAACCACAGGAGGACGACATCGATGACCTCCTGGGCATCCTCGTCCAGCAGTTCCTCACCGATGATCGCTTCGACGGCCTCCCTGACCTGCTCGTCGACGTCGGTGTCGTACCCCAGCTCCTGGACGATCTGGCCCGGCTCGACGCCGAGCTTCCCCGCGATGTCGGACGCACCGGCATCTGCCGCGGTCACCACTCGTTCCCCTTTCACGCTGCTCACGCAGTCCATCGTTCTCGGTTCCGCGCGTCGGCGCCACCGTTGACACGAAATCGGATGCGGCATCCGAACACGTCGGCGGGACCCGGCGCAACCGGCTGTCACCGGTTGGGAAGCCGGGAGCCGGTGCCGCGCACGTCACCTCACCGTCCGTTCAGTTAC
The DNA here is from genome assembly GCF_003945385.1 of Pseudonocardia autotrophica. Taxonomy (NCBI): domain Bacteria; kingdom Bacillati; phylum Actinomycetota; class Actinomycetes; order Pseudonocardiales; family Pseudonocardiaceae; genus Pseudonocardia; species Pseudonocardia autotrophica. Next base: position 2,143,848 of record NZ_AP018920.1, on the reverse strand, counting down.
GTCGGAGTAGTACCTATCCTCGCCCGGACGTCCCGCGACACGTCCCCGTCCACGGGGACGCTGAGTTTCGGGCCCGCGCCGGAACAGGCACGATGGGTGGTGGACACGCCCGTCGCACCGGCCGGCAGAACCGCACCTGCCCCCGACGACCCGGGAACCGGTGCGGCGAGCGGACGTGAGGAATGCAGGGCCGGGCGGACCCCGGCCACCGACTGATCAGGCAGGGAGAACCCTTGACCGCGCAGAGCAGCAGGGCGGGCAGCACCGACGGCGCAGAGCCACGCCGCGTCAACGTGATCCGGGGCGGGCTGTCGGCCCACCTGCCGGACATCGACCCGGAGGAGACGGCCGAATGGCTGGAGTCCTTCGACGCGGTCCTCGACAACGCCGGTCGTCAGCGCGCCCGCTACCTGATGCTGACGATGCTGCAGCGTGCGCGCGAGAAGCACGTCGGTGTCCCCTCGCTGACCACCACCGACTACGTCAACACCATCCCGACCGACCACGAGCCGTGGTTCCCGGGCGACGAGGACGTCGAGCGGACCTACCGCCGCTGGCTGCGCTGGAACGCCGCGATGACCGTGCACCGCGCGCAGCGGCCGGGCATCGGTGTCGGTGGCCACATCTCGTCCTACGCGTCGTCGTCGACCCTCTACGAGGTCGGCTTCAACCACTTCTTCCGCGGCAAGGAGCACCCCGGCGGGGGTGACCAGATCTACATCCAGGGGCACGCCTCCCCCGGCATCTACGCCCGCGCGTTCCTCGAAGGCCGGCTGTCCGAGGACCGGCTCGACGGGTTCCGCCAGGAGCTCAGCCACGGCGGCAAGGGCGCCGGGCTGCCGTCGTACCCGCACCCGCGGCTGATGCCGGACTTCTGGGAGTTCCCCACGGTCTCGATGGGCATCGGCCCGATGAACGCGATCATGCAGGCGCGGTTCAACCGCTACCTCGGCGACCGCGGCTTCTCGAACACCGACGACCAGCACGTGTGGGCGTTCCTGGGCGACGGCGAGATGGACGAGCCGGAGTCGCGCGGCATGATCCACGTCGCGGCGAACGAGGGCCTCGACAACCTGACCTTCGTCGTGAACTGCAACCTGCAGCGCCTCGACGGCCCGGTCCGCGGCAACGGCAAGATCATCCAGGAGCTGGAGGCGTTCTTCCGGGGCGCCGGCTGGAACGTCATCAAGGTCATCTGGGGCCGCGAGTGGGACTCGCTGCTGCACGCCGACCGGGACGGCGCCCTGATCAACCTGATGAACACCACGCCGGACGGCGACTACCAGACCTACAAGGCCAATGACGGCGCCTACGTCCGCGACCACTTCTTCGGCCGCGACCCGCGCACCAAGGCCCTGGTGGACCCGATGTCGGACGCCGAGATCTGGAATCTCAAGCGCGGCGGCCACGACTACCGCAAGGTGCACGCCGCCTATGCCGCGGCGACCGCGCACCACGGCCAGCCGACCGTCATCCTGGCCAAGACGATCAAGGGTTACGGCCTCGGCACGCACTTCGCGGGCCGCAACGCCACCCACCAGATGAAGAAGCTGACGCTCGACGACCTCAAGCAGTTCCGGGACGAGCAGCGCATCCCGATCTCGGACTCCCAGCTCGAGGCCGACCCGTACCTGCCGCCGTACTACCACCCCGGCGACGGCGACCCGGCGATCCAGTACCTCAAGGAGCGGCGCCGCCAGCTGGGCGGCCCGCTGCCCTCGCGGCGCACCACCTCGAAGCCGCTGGTGCTGCCCGGCGACAAGGTCTACGACTTCATCAAGAAGGGCTCGGGCAAGCAGGAGGTCGCCACCACGATGGCGTTCGTCCGGCTGCTCCGCGAGCTGATCAAGGACAAGGAGATCGGCGACCGTTTCGTCCCGATCATCCCGGACGAGGCCCGTACCTTCGGTATGGACTCGATGTTCCCGACCCAGAAGATCTACAACCCGCAGGGCCAGAACTACACCTCGGTCGACGCCGAGCTGATGCTGGCCTACAAGGAGTCCGAGCAGGGCCAGATCCTGCACGAGGGCATCAACGAGGCGGGCTCGGTCGGGTCCTTCACCGCCGCCGGGACGTCGTACGCCACGCACGGCGAGCCGATGATCCCGGTCTACGTCTTCTACTCGATGTTCGGCTTCCAGCGGACCGGTGACTCGATCTGGGCCGCCGCGGACCAGATGGCCCGCGGGTTCCTGGTCGGCGCCACCGCCGGGCGCACCACTCTGACCGGGGAGGGCCTGCAGCACAACGACGGCCACTCGCTGCTGATCGCCGCGACCAACCCGGCCGTGGTCGCCTACGACCCGGCGTTCTCCTTCGAGGTCGCACACATCGTGCAGGACGGGCTGCGCCGGATGGTCGGCGAGGACCCGGAGAACGTCATCTACTACCTGACGGTCTACAACGAGCCCTACGTCCAGCCCGCCCAGCCCGAGAACCTGGACACCGACGGGGTGCTGCGCGGCATGTACCGCTACGCGGCCGCCCCCGAGGGCAGCGGGCCCGTGGTGCGGCTGCTCGCCTCCGGCGTCTCGGTGCCGTGGGCGCTCACCGCGCAGCAGCTGCTGGCCGACGAGTGGGACGTGCGCGCCGAGGTCTGGTCGGTCACCTCGTGGGGCGAGCTGCGCCGCGACGGCGTCGACGCCGAGCACCGCAACCTGCTCGCCCCCGGCGACGACCCGGTCGTGCCCTACGTGACGACGAAGCTCGGCGAGGGCGACCACGCCGACGCGCCCGTGGTCGCGGTGTCGGACTGGATGCGGGCCGTGCCCGACCAGATCCGGCAGTGGTCCCCGGCGCCGTTCCTGTCGCTGGGCACCGACGGGTTCGGCCTGTCCGACACCCGGCCCGCGGTGCGGCGGCACTTCGCCGTCGACGCCGAGTCGATCGTGGTCGGCGCGCTGTCCGCGCTGGCCGCGCAGGGGCAGATCAAGGTGGAGACCGCGGCCGAGGCCGCGGCCGGCTACAAGATCGACGACCCGCGGGCGGCCGGACCGCAGACCAGCGACTCCGGCTCCGCCTGACCACGAGCCCGTATCGACGGCCCGTCACACCCCGCCCGGGGTGCGACGGGCCGTTCGATGTCGGTGACCGATTTTCGCCCCTCCCCGGGCGGCGCAGATCACGATAAGCTCCGCGCGACGGTGCGTGTGGTGATCACTCGTCGCCCGGCAGCACCGTCCTGACCAGGGCGTGGACCGTGTGCGTCGCTGGCCGGCGGCCCGGGACGAGGTGTCCCGGGCCGATGAACGAGGGAGCGGGAATGGCAGAGGGCACCGTCAAGTGGTTCAACAGCGAGAAGGGCTACGGCTTCCTCGCACCGGACGGTGGTGGCGCGGACGTGTTCGTGCACTACTCGGCGATCCAGACGAACGGCTACAAGACGCTCGACGAGGGTCAGCGGGTCGCGTTCGACATCGAGCAGGGACAGAAGGGGCCGCAGGCCAGCGCCGTCACGCCGCTCTGAGCGGCCGCCACGGAGCGCGCCACCGGTAGCCGGGGCGCCCCACGCCGCACGTCCGGCCCGGGACACGACCCCGGGCCGTGACACAGGCTGCCCGCAGCGCCGGGCAGCGCGGCCCGGGAGCGGCTCGGCCGGGGAAGCTCAGTAACCCAGCGCTCCGTGCATCTCCCACACCAGGATCTCGGCCCCGTCCGGGCCGGCGGTGATCCGTCGGCCACCGCCGTCGTCGACGATCCTGGCCACGTCACCGGTCCCCAGCGGACCGGTGCCGGTCGCGGTCGTCACCGCCTCCAGACCGGCGCTCCCCCGCGCGACGAAGGCGTGCAGGTAGGGCGCCGCGGGCAGCCGCGCGCCGGCCCCCGGCGTCAGCCGCAGCACCGTGAGCGCCGCGTCACGCTGGCGCAGCGCGAGCAGCGAGGTGCCGCGATGCCGCGCGAGCCCGGACGCCAGCACCACCGGTTCCCCGGTCCCGGGCACGTCCCGGACCTCGTACTCCGGGGTACCGCCCGGCTCGTCCGGCACCACCCACATCTGCACGAACCGGGCACCGACCGCTGGGGTCGCGTGCTCGGAGTGCCGCACCCCGGAGCCCGCGCCGAGCCGCTGGACCTGCCCGGGCGCGACCCGCTCGGCCCGGCCGCTGCCGGTGTCCCGGTGCTCCAGCTCCCCCTCCAGCACCCAGGTGACGATCTCGGTGTCGCGATGCGGGTGCTCGTCGTAGCCCCGCCCGGGCAGCACCCGGTCCTCGTTGTGCAACAGGAGCAACCCGAAGTGTGTGTTCGACGGGTCGTAGTGCGCGCCGGCGGAGAAGCTGTGCCGGGAGTCCAGCCAACCGGTCCGGGTGCGGAATCGTTCGCCGGCGCGGTGCAGGGTGACGCGCGGGTCGTGCTCTGCGGTGCTCATCGTCGTGTCATGCTGCCCGACGTGCGCCACCCTCCGATCGCGGCCGCGACGTTGCGCCGCCTCGAACTGGCATCCGCGCCGCTGGCGGCCGCCTGCCTCGCCGAGATGGAGCGCACCCGTCCCTGGTTCGCCGAGCTGCCCGCCGACCAGCGGGCCGGGGTCGCGCTGGTCACCCAGACCGGCGTCGCGAACTTCGTGTCCTGGCTGCGCGAACCGGACCGCACCACCCCGCTCACCGCCGAGGCGTTCCGGACGGCGCCGCGCGACCTGGCCCGGCGGATCAGCCTCCGGCAGACCGTGGAGCTGGTGCGGATCGCCGCGGACGTGTTCGAGGAGCACCTGCCGCCGCTCGCCGGGGACGCGGCCGAGCAGCACGAGCTGACCGAGGCGGTGCTGCGCTTCGGCCGCGAGATCGCGTTCGCCGCCGCGACCGTCTACGCCGGCGCCGCCGAGTCCCGCGGCGCCTGGGACGCCCGGTTGGAGGCCCTGGTCGTCGACGCGGTGCTGCGCGGCGACGACGACGGCGCACTCGTGTCGCGGGCCGCGGCGCTCGGCTGGAACCCGGCGGCGCCGGTGCACTGCCTGGTCGGCAGCGCCCCCGGAAGCGGATCGGAGTCGCCGCAACTCATCGTGGAGCTGCGCAAGCTCGCCGCCCGCCTGCACCACGACGTGCTCGTGGGGGTCCAGGGGCGCAGGCTGGTCGTGCTGCTGCACCCCACCGGCCGGGTCGCCCCCGAGGGGACCGGGCCGGTGCTCACCGAGATCGCCGCCCGGTTCGGGGCCGGCCCGGTCGTGGCCGGAGCACCGAGCCCCGATCTCGCCGGCGCCGGGGCATCGGTCGCCGAGGCGCTCGCCGGGCTCGCCGCCGCCCCCGGTTATCCCGACGCACCCCGCCCGGTCGCGACCCGCGACCTGCTCCCCGAACGCGCGCTGTGCGGCGATCCGACGGCCCGGCGGCGGCTCGCAGAGGACGTCCTCGCCCCGCTGCACGACGCCGGCGGCGAGCTCCTGCGCACGCTCGCCGCCTATCTGGAGGGGGGCGCGAGCCTGGAGGGCTGTGCCCGGGCGCTCTACGTGCATCCGAACACCGTCCGCTACCGGCTGCGCCGGATCGCGGAGCTGGTCGGCCTCTCCCCGACCGAGCCGCGGCAGGCGTTCGTGCTGCGCACGGCACTCGTCGCGGACCGCACCGCGCGGGTCCGGGAGAGCGTGTCCGGTACCGAGCCGCTCACCCCGCTCGACAACGCGCGTCCGACCGGGATCGACTCCACAGCACCAGCCGAGGTGTTGTCGTGAACCCTACAAACACAACCCCGTACGGACCGGTAACGAGGGCTCGGTCACACTCCTCTTTTAGAGGATTCCTCCAAGAACGGTGGGCCGAAGTTCGTCGTAACCGGTATCCCGCCGCCGACCCCATGAGGTGTGTGATGTCCCGGTGATCGCCCTGCTCGCGCCCGGCCAGGGGGCCCAGACCCCCGGCATGCTCGCTCCGTGGCTGGCGGACCCCGCCGCCGAGAAGCTCGTCGCGGGCTGGTCCGACGCGGTCGGCCTCGACCTGGTCCGGCTGGGCACCACCGCGGACGCGGCGGAGATCACCGACACCGCGGTCACCCAGCCGCTGATCGTCAGCCTCGGGCTGCTCGCCGCGCGGCGGCTGCGCGAGACGGTGGAGCTGCCCGAGGACACCGTCGTGGCGGGCCACTCGATCGGCGAGCTCACCGCCTACGCGATCGCGGGCGTCCTCGACGACGACGCCGCCGTCGCACTGGCCGGGGTACGGGGCCGGGAGATGGCAGCGGCCTGCGCCGTCGCCCCCACCTCGATGGCCGCCGTGCTCGGCGGCGACCCGGACGTCGTGCTGGCCCGCCTCGCCGAGCTCGGCCTGGACCCGGCCAACCGCAACGGCGCCGGCCAGATCGTCGCCGCGGGGGCGAAGGAGGCGATCACCGAGCTGGTCGCCGGGCCGCCGGAGGGCGCCCGGGTCAAGGAGCTCCCGGTCGCCGGGGCCTTCCACACCGCTCACATGGAGCCCGCCAGGGCCGCGCTGGCCGAGCACGCGTCGGCGGTCGCGGTCGCGGACCCCCGGCTGACCCTGCTCTCCAACGCCGACGGCGACGTCGTCGACTCCGGCACCGAGGCACTCGACCGGCTGGTCGCCCAGGTGACCCGCCCGGTCCGCTGGGACTCCTGCATGGAGACCCTGGCCGCCCGCTCGGTCGGTGCGACCCTGGAGCTGCCCCCGGGCGCGACGCTGACCGGCCTGGTCAAGCGGGCGATCAAGGGCACCCCCACACTCGCGCTCAAGACACCCGAGCAGATCGACGCCGCCGCACAACTGATCGAGGAGCACCGGAAGTGACTCGGATCCGCCTGGCAGCCCCGACCGTCGGCGCGCGCGTCCTGGGCCTGGGCAGTGCCCAGCCCGAGCACGTCGTCACCAACGACGACCTGGCGAAGCGCGTCGAGACCGACGACGCGTGGATCCGGTCCCGGGTCGGCATCGCCGAGCGCCGGATCGCCGACGAGGCGACCTCGCTGCCCGACATGGCCGTCGACGCCGGACACGCCGCGCTCAAGGACGCCGGGATGGAGCCGGCCGGGCTGGGCGCGGTGATCGTCGCCACCTGCACGATGCCCAATCCCATCCCGAACGCCGCCGCCCAGGTCGCCACCCGGCTCGGCGCGAACGGGGTCCCCGCCTTCGACCTGAACGCAGCCTGCGCCGGTTTCTCCTACGCGCTCGGCGTCGCCGCCGACATGGTCCGCGGCGGGAGCGTCCCGAACGCACTGGTGATCGGTGTCGAGAAGCTCTCCGACTGGATGGACTGGGACGACCGCTCGACCAGCATCATCTTCGCCGATGGCGCCGGCGCCGCACTGATCGGACCGGCCACCGAGCAGGACGGCGTCGGTGTCGGACCGGTCAGCTGGGGCAGCTCCGGTGACCGGTCCGATGCGATCCGGATCCTCGGCGACACGACGAACAAGCTGCACCAGGAGGGCCAGGCGGTCTTCCGCTGGGCCACCACCGCGGTCGCGCCGGTGGCACTGGACGCGATCGAACGGGCCGGGTTGACCCCGGCCGACATCGACGTGCTGATCCCGCACCAGGCGAACCTGCGGATCGTCGAGGCGATCGCCCGCAAGCTGCGTTCGAAGGGTGCCCGCGACGATCTCGTCGTCGCCGACGACATCGTGCACTCCGGCAACACCTCGTCCGCGTCGATCCCGCTGGCGCTGGACCACATGCGCACCGCCGGCCGGGTACGGTCCGGCGACGTGCTGCTCCTCGTAGGCTTCGGCGCAGGGCTCTCCTACGCCGGGCAGGTCGTCGTCTGTCCGTGAGACGGCCTGGCACGATCCCGTACGACCCACCCCCACCCATCGGAGGAGAACCGAACGTGGCTGACAACGCTGAGATCCTGTCCGGGCTTGCCGAGATCGTCGAGGAGGTCGCCGGCATCGACACCGCCGAGGTGACCCCGGAGAAGTCCTTCGTCGACGACCTGGACATCGACTCGCTGTCCATGGTGGAGATCGCCGTGCAGGCCGAGGACAAGTTCGGCGCGAAGATCCCGGACGACCAGCTGGCCGAGCTGAAGACCGTCGGCGACGCCGTCGACTTCATCGCCAAGCACCAGTGAGCCGTACCGGCGAGCGCTCGTGTCTCGTCGGGGAAAAGGAGACGTCATGACCGACGGAGTGGTCGTCACCGGTTTCGGGGCCACCACCCCGCTCGGCGGGGACGCCGCCTCCACCTGGGAGGCACTGCTCGCCGGGAAGTCCGGCGTGAGCACCGTCGAGGCGGAGTGGACCGAACGCTTCGACCTCCCGGTGCAGATCGCTGCCCAGCTCGCGGTCGAGCCCTCCGAGGTCATCCCGCGGGTGCAGGCCCGCCGGATGGACCGCTGCGAGCAGGTCGCGATGGTCGCCGCCAAGGAGGCCTGGGCACACTCCGGTCTCGGCGCGATCCCCGGTGAGGACGGCGCAGCCGTGGAGGCCGAGCGTCTGGCCGTCGTGATCGGGGCCGGCATCGGGGGTGCGCCGACGCTGCTCGCGCAGGACGACCTGCTCGAGGAGCACGGCCTGCGCAAGGTCTCGCCGCTCACCGTGCCGATGCTGATGCCCAACGGGCCGGCCGCGATGGTCAGCCTGGAGTACAAGGCCAAGGGCGGGGCGCACTCCCCCGCGTCGGCCTGCGCGACCGGAGCCGAGGCGCTCGCCTGGGCCTACCGGCTGCTGCGGGCAGGCGAGGTCGACGTGGTGCTGGCCGGCGGTGCCGAGTCCTGCATCGTGCCGATCACCGTGGCCGGGTTCGTCCAGGCCCGGACCCTGTCCACCCGTAACGACGACCCGGAGCGCGCCTCCCGGCCGTTCGACACCGGGCGCGACGGGTTCGTCCTCGGCGAGGGCTCCGGCGTGCTGGTGCTCGAGCGGGAGGAGTTCGCGAAGGCCCGCGGAGCGACCGTGCACGGCAGGCTCGCCGGGATCGGGATGACCTCGGACGCCTATCACATCACCGGGCCCGACCCGGAGGGCGAGGGCCAGGTCCGCGCCATGCGCAAGGCCGTCGCGAGCGCCGGGCTGGAGGCCTCCGACGTCACCCACGTCAACTGCCACGCCACCTCCACGGTGGTCGGCGACGTCGGTGAGTCGGTGGCCGTGCGCAAGGCGCTCGGTGACCACCCGGTGCTCACCGCGCCGAAGTCGGCGCTGGGTCACCTGGTCGGCGGCGCGGGTGCGGTCGAGGGGATCATCTCGCTGCTGTCGGTGCGCGACGACATCATCCCGGCCACCCTCAACCTCGAGGACAAGGACCCGAAGGTCGAGCTCGACGTGGTCGCCGGGGAGCCCCGGAAGACCACCGTCGACGCGGCCCTGAACAACTCGTTCGGGTTCGGCGGGCACAACGCCTCGCTGCTGTTCACGAAGGCCTGACCCGCAGCACGTCGACGGCGGCGGTCCCGGCTCGTCCGGGGCCGCCGCCGTCGCGTTGTTGCGCCCGGGCGGGATCGGCGGATCAGCAGGGCGCGCCGAGCACCCCGCCCGCGTCACCGACCAGCATCCTCGGCGGAGACCCCGCCATCGGGTAGGCGGCCTGCCAGCAGATCCGGCCGACCTGCAGCCCCGGCGGGCCGTCGGACGGGTCCTGGACGCTGACGAAGCGCACCAGCGCCACCACCCCGCCACCCGGCGCCGGATCGATCCGGTCCACCCGGATGGTGCCGTCGACGGTGGACCCGATGCCGTCGAGCCAGTTCTCCCGCGGCTGCTGCTCGGCCCGCTCCGGGCTGACGACACGCGTCCACGTCTCGTAGTCGCGGCTGTTGACCGCGTTGAAGTAGAGCTGGACCTGTTCGAGCACCAGCCGCGCCGCCGGATGGCTCGCCGCGCCGGCGCTGATCGTCACCGTCTGATCCCCGGCGCCGTCGTCCGGAAGGCGCGGCGCCGCCGCGGCCGGCGCGGTACCGCGCGGGGCGGCACCGGCCGCCGTCCACGCCGTGCCGCCGACCGCGACCAGCGCCACCACCAGCCCGGCGGCCACGGCCGCGGCCCGGACACTCATCCCTGGCTCCTGCACACGTCGAACAGTGTGCCGGGCCCGGATGCGGTCAGCCGACCCGGTGGTTCAGCCAGGTCACCGCGGCGCCGTCGCCGGCGAAGCGGAAGGACTCGAGCTCGTCGTCCCATGCGGTACCGAGCAGCTGGTCCAGCCGCCGGGACAGCCCGGTGCCACCGTTCTCCGCCATCACCGCCCGCAGCTGGTCCTCGGGCAGCACGACGTCACCGTTCGCGCTGGTGCGGCCGTGCCACATCCCGAGCCCCGGCACGTGCATGAACCGCTCGCCGTCCATCCCCGGGCTGGGCTCCTCCGTCACCTCGAACCGCAACATCGACCAGGCCCGCAACGCGCTCGCGAGCGCGGACCCGCTTCCGGCAGGACCGCTCCACGAGCATTCCGCCCGCATCTGCCCGGACGCGACCGGCTGCGCGGACCACTCGAGGGAGACCCGCGTTCCGAGAACGCCCGAAAGCGCCCACTCGACGTGCGGACAGACCGCAGTCGGCGACGAGTGGACGAACACCACTCCGCGTGTGCTCACTGCCAACCTCCGCTGTCGTCGACGAGGATCGTCTTCCCCTACGTCCTCGAGACGGTGCGGTGTGCGGCGCGTGCATGCGTGCGCTGGTGTCGTGTGCTGCGTGTGGGGTTGAGGTGACCTCCGGTACTGATGGGGACTCAGGTGCTGCCACTGTGCCGCATTCCGGCTCCGGCGGCCACCCCGACACGTCCTCCGGGTGAACGATCACCGGCGTGTCGCGGACCGCCGCGCGGATCAGGCGGTGTAGGTGGCGAGCGTCGCACCGGTCTGCGGGTCGGGCGCCTCGGTGCGCACCAGCTCGCCGAGATCGGCGAGCACGTCGAGGTGCGCCACGGTCTCGAGCACCGCCAGCATCCGGTTGAACAGATCCATGTCGTCGAACCGGTGCTCGCGGCGGGTCCAGCGCAGCACCCGGGCCACGTCCTGCGCGGTCGGGTTTCCCGCCACGACCGCGTCCCGGCACTGCGCGAGCCGGACATCGTGGTGCGCCAGCAGCTCCTCGACGCGGGCGTGCACCCGGCCGCCCACCGGTCCGTGCGCGGGCAGCAGCGCGGCATCCGGCCGGGACCGGACCAGCCGCAGCGAGTCCAGGAACTGACCGAGCGGACTGGCCACCGGAGCCGGCTGCAGCCCGATCGACGGGGTGATCCGGGGCAGCACGTGGTCACCGGCGAACAGCAGCTCGTGCGCCTCGTCGGCGAAGACGAGATGGCCACGGGTGTGGCCCGGGGTCTCGATCGCGGTCAGCAGCCGGGTGTCCGCCTGCTCCCCGAGCGTGATCACGGCCCGGTCGGCGATCCACTCGTCCGGCGGCTGCCACTCCTCGGGGACGGGCCGGGGCCACGGGCCGCCGCGGCCGATCTCCTCGACCAGCTCCACCGCACCGCAACGCAGCAGCCGGGTCCGGTCGGGCTCGCGGTCAGTGTCGGCGACAACCGCCATGTTCGGCTGCTCCCCCGCGCCGAGCAGCACCCGGGCGCCGTACTCACGGCGCAGCACCGAGGCCAGCGTGTAGTGGTCGCGGTGTGCGTGCGTGATGAGGAACCGGCGGACGTCACCGAGCCCGGAGCCGAGCGCCGCGAGGGACTTCGCCAGCAGGTCCCTGGCCTCGTCGATGGCCCATCCGGAGTCGACCAGGGTCCAGCCGTCCGCGTCGGCCACCGCGTAGACGTTGACCGCCCGCAGGCCGTCGTTCGGCAGTGGCAGCGGGATCCGGTAGACGCCGGGGGCGCTGCGGAACACCCCCGTCTCCGTCCAGTCGCCACTCGGGTCGTCGTCGGTCACGGTCGGGAGGCTCACCCCAGCACGATAGATCGTGTGCAGTGCTATCGGGATCAGCGGGCCATCGGGATCAGCGGGCCATCGGGATCAGCGGGTGAAGGCGTCCCGGCCGGTCGACGGTGTCGCGAACATCGACTCGCCGTAGAGCTCCCGGAAGGTGGCGAGGATGTCGACCAGCGGGAGATCGTGGAAGGTGCCGCGGTCGTGCTCGTAGCTCATGTAGCGCGCACCGGAGCCGTCGAACTCGTGCATCAGTGCGTCCGCGGTGCCGTCGAACGCGATCGGCTCCACGCCGAAGCGGGCGCACAACTCGGCGTTGAACGCGGGCGTCGCCTTGACCCACCGGCCGTCCAGCCAGAGTGCGCTGTAGCCGTGCCAGGCGAACAGGTCGGCGCCGCCCATCCGGTCGCGCAGTCGTGGCGTGTTGAGGTGGTTGCGGACGTCGGCGAACCCGATCCGGGCCGGGATCCCGGCCGCGCGGGCGGCGGCGGTGAGCAGCACCGCCTTCGGCACGCACCAGGCCGCCGGACGCTCGGCGACCCGGCTCGCCCGGTAGTCGTCGGGATCGGTGACCACTCCGAACGGGTCGTACCAGATGCCGTCGCGGACGGCGTCGAACAACGCCACCGCACGGCCGACGGGTCCGTCGCATCCGGCCGTGATCCGCTCGGCGTACGCGCGCACGACGGGCGCGTCGGAGTCGGCGAACCAGCCGGGTGCCAGATCGAGCTCGGTCGGACCGGACATGTGGTGCTCCCTTCGACGTGATCCCGTCTCGCACGAGAAATATCACCATACGTGCACATCTGGTGACGCTGCGACGATAACGCTCACCGAGTACACCCGAGGGTGGGACACGTTCACACCCGGAGGGGGCCGAGATCCGCGCTACCGTCCCTGCGTTCGGTGATCACGATGGTCGGGGCCCGTTGGGGGCCCGGCCCGAGGAGGGGCGCAACGATGGGGGCAGGGATCCCGGAGCAACGATCCGGGCAGGACGCGCCGTTCCTCACCGTGGCCGAGGTGGCCGAGCGGATGCGGGTGTCGCGGATGACGGTGTACCGGCTGGTGCACTCCGGTGAGCTGCCGGCGGTGCGGTTCGGCCGTTCGTTCCGGGTGCCCCCGGGCTCGGTCGAGTCGTTGATCGAGTCGGCCCGCTACACGGGGAGCTGAGGCGGGCCCGATGCTGCCGACCGACGCCGCGAGCGCTCGGCGGGTGGCCGGCACCTACGACACGGCCGAGGCCGCCGTCGAGCGCGAGCGGACGCTCGCCCTGCTGGCCGCGCGGCCGGGCGAGCGGGTGCTCGTGGTCGGGAGCGGCCCCGGGCAGCTCCTCTCCGAGCTGGCCGACGTGGTCGGACCGGGCGTGCACGGGATCGACCCGGACCCGGTGATGGTGACCCTGGCCCGGCGCCGCTGCCACACCCGTGCCGTCGTCGAACAGCGAGCGCTGCACGGGCCGGGTTCGCTGCCGGACGGACCGTTCGACGCCGTCGCCTGCCTGCAGGTGCTGGAGTTCCTGCCCGATCCCGGGCCGGCACCGGCCGAGCTGCGCCGGGTGCTGCGTCCCGGCGGGCGGCTGCTGGTGCTCGACACCGACTGGACGTCGCTGCACTGGCCGGGCCCCGGGCAGGACCGGCACCACCGGATCCGGGACGCCTGGTGCAGCACCGTGCCGCGGCCACGGCTGCCGCACGAGCTGGGGCCGATGCTGCGCGCCGCCGGGTTCACCGACGAGTGGTCCGAGCGGGCGCCGATGCGCGGACCGGCGTCGCACGGCTACGGGGCAACCCTGCGCGAGATGGTCGCCGCCGCGGCCCCCGGCCGGTGCGGGCTGAGCCGGGCCGACGTCGACGCCTGGGCGGCCGCGGTCGCGGCCTGCGGCGACGAGCCGTTCTCGGTGGACCGGTGGTTCCTCGGCGCCACCGCGGCCTGAGGCGGGCGCCGTCGCGCTCGGGCATCATCGTCGGGCGTGAGCACAGCGTCGCAGGGCCCGGTTCCCGTCCGCGTGCGGATCGGGCGGCAGCCCGATCACCTCCGGTGGTTCCGGGTGGTCCCACGCACCGGTGAGTGGATCAACTTCGCGCCGCCGGGCATGCCGCGCGACGACTACGAGGTCGACTGGGTCCTGCACTGGGCGATCGACCCGGACGACGGCGAGCAGCCCGAGGTCACGATCGAGATCCAGCTGGTCGAGCCGGACGGGCTCTAGGCGAAACCGTGGCTGCGGATCGCGGCCGGGCCGCCCTCGCGCAGCGCGTCGAGCACCGCCCGCTCGTGCGGGACCGTCGCTGCAGGCAGCGCAGCCAGCCCGAACCACTCCAGCCCGGCCGTCTTCCCGGTCTCCGCCGCGTGCGGCTCACCGGCCCAGCGGCGGCAGGTGAAGAAGAAGTCGACCCGCTCGTCGACCGGCCTGCCGTTGCCGTGTGTGCGGTGCACCGCGGTGAGCGGGACCAGGTCGGCCGGGTCGATCGTGACGCCGAGCTCCTCGCGGGCCTCGCGGACCGCGGCACCCAGCGGGTCCTCGCCCAGCTCGACGTGACCGGCCGCGGCGGCCGCCCAGTGGTCGTCCATGTAGCCGGTGTTCGCCCGCAGTTGCAGCAGCACCTCGGTGCGCTCACCCGCGCCGCGCAGCAGGAGCACGTAGGACGCCGGGACCACCTGGTAGCGATCGGTCACCACCCGACCCTAGGCCGTGCCGCCCCGGGCCGGTCGCCCGGTGGGGTGCTCCCCCACGCACGATCCGCCGCTGCAACACCGGGGTAATGCGACGGCACTACCGTCGCCGGATGGCGGTCCACACCTCCCGGCGGATCCGGGTCGACGACCGGCTGGGTGTCGTGCCGCCCCGGGGCTCGGAGCTGCGGTTCCGGACCGTGCACGGCTACCGGCGGGCGTTCCGGGTCGCCGGGTCCGGCCCCGCGGTCGTCCTGGTGCACGGCATCGGTGACAGCTCCGCGACCTGGGAGGCCGTGCTCCCCGCGCTCGCCCGCAGACATCTGGTGATCGCGCCCGACCTGCTCGGGCACGGCAACTCGGAGAAACCGCGGGCCGACTACTCGGTGGCCGCCTACGCCAACGGAATCCGCGACCTGCTCGGTGTGCTGGGCATCGGGCGGGCCACCCTGGTCGGGCACTCGCTCGGCGGCGGCGTGGCCATGCAGTTCGCCTACCAGTTCCCGGAGCGGACCGAACGCCTCGTGCTCGTCGGCACCGGCGGGGCGGGTCCGGACGTCACACCGCTGCTGCGCGCGGTGAGCATGCCCGGCGCGCAGGCGCTGCTCGCCGCGCTGCAGCTGCCGCCGGTGCGCTGGCAGGCCGGCCTGATGATCGACGCACTCCGGTTGCTCGGAACCGATCTCGGGCGGGACGCCGACGACCTGCTCCGGGTGATCGACGCGCTGCCCGACGCCACCGCCCGGGCAGCGTTCATCCGGACCCTGCGCGCGGTCGTCGACTGGCGCGGTCAGGTCGTGACCATGCTCGACCGCTGCTACCTCACCCGCGGGATGCCGACGATGCTCGTGTGGGGTGAGCGCGACGCGGTGGTGCCCGTCGAGCACGCCTACACCGCGCACCGGGCGATGCCGGGCAGCCGATTGGAGATCTTCGGCGACACCGGGCACTTCCCGTTCCACTCCGATCCGGCCCGTTTCGTCGGGCTGCTGGAGGAGTTCCTCTCCTCGACCGAGCCCGCGCGCTGGAGTCCCGAGCAGTGGCGGCAGCTGCTGCGCTGCCCGGGGCCCGCCCCGTCGGGGACCCGCCCGGGACCGGTCTCGGCGACCTGAGGACCGGGTTCAGGGGAGCACGCCGAGCCACTGCGCTGCGCAGCCCGGGCAGACCCCGGTCGCCGGATCGGTGCGGTGCACCTGGCGCAGGCAGACGACGCAGTGCACGAGACGGCGGCGGGCCCGGCGGACCAGCCCGTCCCGGATCTCGCGCACCAGCAGCATCCCGTCGCTCTCCGGGTCGGTGCAGCCGTCGATCCCCGGGATCTCCTGGACGTCGGCCGGATCGAACCCACCGGCCCCCGATCCCGGCTCGGGCCGGGCGAGCAGCGGCGGTCCCGGCGGCACGATCGCGAGCATCAGCTGCGCGGGCTCCCCCGCCAGGAACCACTCGACGGGCTCCGGCTCGGCGCCGGGCGGTGTCAGTCCCGCGGAACGCAGATCCGTGTCGGTCCAGCCACCGGCCCGCAGATCGGCGGGGCTCAACCCGAAGTGCCGCAAACCGTCCACCGGCAGATCGAGCTCGGTCAGCTCGGCCGGGGACGGCACGCCCACGTACATCCGGCCGCGGCCGTCCGCCCGGTCCCCGCTCGCCGCGGTCGTCTGCGGCCCGGTGCGGGGGCCGGCACCGGCGCCGTCAATGTCATCAGCCCCTGCACCGGCGCCGGCGCCGTTAGTGTCACCGTCACCGGCACCACCGGCATCGGCGCCAGCACCAGCACCGTCACCGGCGGCCCGGCGCCAGGGGGCGCCGAGCACCAGGGCGACGATCCTCGGGTCGGTCCGGAGCCGGTCGGCGATCTCCGCGGTCCGGTCGTGCACGGCTACCCTCTTCTCGCTCGTGAGCGGGCCGGTCGCGGCCCGGCCGCCCGGCCCACCCGGACGGGCCCGGTGGCTGCGGCCCGGCACACCGGCCCGGAACGCGCCTCGGGGCGGCACCGGAGTCCGGTACCGCCCCGAGGGTGGAGCGTCAGCTGCAGCCGCTGGTGGAGCCGCAGCCCTCGCAGAGGTAGCAGGATCCGGCGGGCCGCATCTTCGTCCCGCAGGTCATGCACAGCGGGGCGTCGGCGGCCTTGCCCAGCCGCAGCTCGAGCAGCTCGGTGGAGCTGCCGACCTCGGCCGGGGCCGGCTCGACGGCCGGGTCCTTCTTCTCGACGGTGGTCGGCACCGAGGAGCGAAACTCGTCGAGGTCGAGCTTCTCCCCGTTCGAGCCGTACTCGCTCTCGACCTGGGCCGACCGCTCGTCCGAGGAGAAGATGCCCAGCTGGACCCGCTTCTCGTAGGGCAGGTGGTCCAGCGCGAGCCTGCGGAACAGGTAGTCGAGCACCGAGGTGGCGATCCGGACGTCCGGGTCGTCGGTCATGCCGGCGGGCTCGAAGCGCAGGTTCGAGAACTTCGAGACGTAGAACTCCAGCGGGATCCCGTACTGCAGGCCGACCGAGATCGACATGGAGAACGCGTCCATCACGCCGGCCAGGGTGGAGCCCTGCTTGCCGAGCTTCACGAAGATCTCGCCGAGGCCGTCGTCCGGGTAGGAGCCCGCGGTCAGGTAGCCCTCGGCGCCGCCGACGGTGAACGACACGGTCTCGCTGGGCCGCTTCTTCGGCAGCCGCTTGCGGATCGGCCGCTGCTCGACGACCGTCACCTTCTCGACCTCGGCGGTGTCACCGGAGGCCTTCTTGTCGCCGCCCTTGCCCGCGGACAGCGGCTGGCCGACCTTGCAGTTGTCGCGGTAGATCGCCAGGGCCTTGAGGCCGAGCCGCCACCCCTCGAGGTAGATCCGCTCGACGTCCTCCACGGTGGCCCGCTCGGGCATGTTCACCGTCTTGGAGATCGCGCCGGACAGGAACGGCTGCGCGGCGGCCATCATCCGGACGTGCCCCATCGGGGCGATGGTCCGATCACCCATCGCGCAGTCGAACACCTCGTAGTGCTCGGGCTTCATCCCCGGGGCGTCGATCACGTGGCCGTGCTCGGCGACGTACTCGACGATGGCCTCGGCCTGCTCGGCCTGGTAACCGAGGTTGTCCAGTGCCCGGCGCACGGACTGGTTGACGATCTGCATCGAGCCGCCGCCGACCAGCTTCTTGAACTTGACCAGCGCCAGGTCCGGCTCGATGCCGGTCGTGTCGCAGTCCATCATCAGGCCGATCGTGCCGGTCGGGGCCAGCACGGACGCCTGCGCGTTGCGCCAGCCGTTCGCCTCGCCGATCTCCTGGCACTGCTTCCAGGTCTGGGACGCGAGCTGCTGCACCGGGTTGGACGCCGGGAAGCTGCGGATCCCGTCGTTCGCCGCGGCGTGCTTACGGACGACCCGCTGGTGGGCCTGGGCGTTGCGGGCGTAGCCCTCGTACGGGCCGACGACCCCGGCGAGCTCGGCGGAGCGCTTGTAGGCGGCGCCGGTCATCAGCGAGGTGATCGCCCCGGCCAGCGCGCGACCGCCCTCGGAGTCGTAGGCGTGCCCGGTCGCCATCAGCAGCGCGCCCAGGTTCGCGTAGCCGATGCCCAGCTGGCGGAAGCGCCGCGTGGTGTCGGCGATCGGGTCGGTCGGGAAGTCCGCGAAGCAGATCGAGATGTCCATCGCGGTGATGATCAGCTCGACGGCCTTCGCGAAGGTCTCGGCGTCGAACCGGTCGTCGGCGTCGAGGAACTTCAGCAGGTTCAGCGACGCGAGATTGCAGCTGGAGTTGTCCAGGTGCATGTACTCCGAGCACGGGTTGGACGCGCTGATCCGGCCCGACTCGGGCGTGGTGTGCCAGTCGTTGATCGTGCCGTCGTACTGGATGCCGGGGTCGGCGCAGTTCCAGGCCGCCTCGGCGATGCCGCGGAAGAGCTTCCGGGCGTCGGTCCGGTCGATGATCTCGCCGGTCATCCGGGCGCGGAGGCCGAAGTCGGTGCCCTCCTCGACGGCGCGCATGAACTCGTCGGTCACCCGGACCGAGTTGTTCGCGTTCTGGTACTGCACCGACGTGATGTCGGAACCGCCCAGGTCCATGTCGAACCCGGCGTCGCGCAGCACCCGGACCTTGGCCTCCTCCTTGGCCTTGGTCTCGACGAACTCCTCGATGTCGGGGTGGTCGACGTCGAGGACGACCATCTTCGCGGCCCGGCGGGTCGCGCCGCCCGACTTGATGGTGCCCGCGGAGGCGTCCGCGCCACGCATGAAGGAGACCGGGCCGGAGGCGGTGCCGCCGGAGGACAGCAGCTCCTTCGACGAGCGGATGCGGGAGAGGTTCAGGCCGGCACCGGAGCCGCCCTTGAAGATCAGGCCCTCCTCCCGGTACCAGTTCAGGATCGACTCCATCGTGTCGTCGACCGAGAGGATGAAGCAGGCGCTGACCTGCTGCGGGCTCGCGGTGCCCACGTTGAACCAGACCGGTGAGTTGAAGCTGAACACCTGGTGCAGCAGCATCCAGGTCAGCTCGTGATCGAAGATCTCGGCGTCGGCCTCGGTGGCGAAGTAGCCGTGCTCGACCCCGGCCCGCCGGTAGGTGCCGACGACCCGGTCGATGAGCTGGCGCAGGCTCGACTCGCGGGTCTCGCTGCCCACCGCACCACGGAAGTACTTGCTGGTGACGATGTTGGTGGCGTTCACCGACCAGGCGCGCGGGAACTCGACGCCGCGCTGCTCGAAGTTGATCGTGCCGTCGCGCCAGTTCGTCATGACGACGTCCCGGCGCTCCCACTCGACCTGCTCGTACGGGTGCACACCCTCGGTCGTGAAGACCCGCTGCACGGCGAGGCCGGAGCGCCGCCGGGCGCCGGCCTTCGCGCGGCCGCGCGCCTTGCCCGGCGCCTCGCCGTCCTGTGCCGTGTTGTGCGCCGTGTTCTGAGCCGTGCTGCTCCCGGTGTCTGTCGCCGGGCCCCCGACCGTGTCGGTCATGAACTGCCTCCGCATCCGACTGTCCTCTCCCGCGCGCTGGGGTGCGCGGGCACCCGAGACGGTGCTGGGACACCGCCCCCGTACCCGGTCCGGCCGGTCCGATCCGGTCCGGCACCGGCGGCTGCGCCCCCTGCGCGCCCGCTCCGGTGCCGTCCGATCGGCATCAGCCGTCCCGGTTGCCGGCTCCGTCGTCGGCTGCTTCCCCGGCAGCCGCCGAACGGAGGTCGGCGATCTCCTTCTCGAAGTCCTCGATCGAGGAGAAGGATCGGTAGACGCTCGCGAACCGCAGGTACGCGACCTCGTCGAGCTCGCGCAGCGGCCCGAGGATCGCCAGCCCCACCTCGTGGCTGGGAATCTCGGCAGCCCCACGGGCGCGCACAGTCTCCTCGACCCGGTGGGCGAGCTGCTGCAGGTCGTCCTCGTCGACCGGCCGGCCCTGACACGCCCGTCGAACCCCGCTGACCACCTTCTGCCGGCTGAAGGGTTCGCTCACCCCGCTGCGCTTGACGACGGCGAGCACGGTCTCCTCGACCGTGGTGAACCGGCGCCCGCAGGCGGTGCAGGACCGGCGGCGGCGGGTGCAGGTCCCGTCGTCGGCGGTCCGGGAGTCGATCACCCGGGAATCCGGGTGGCGGCAGAACGGGCAACGCACGTCGGCACTCCCCTTCTCCCGTGACCCGGCGGGAACTCTCCGCCTCGCACCGCGGCGAACCGCGGTGCCAGCTCCCCCAACCAGTGGGAGAACGACACCAATGTAACCCCTACATATTGGGGTGCGCCATCCCCGGGTCCGGTACGGCGCCGAGCTTCGCCCGATCGGGAACGAGGGTCGCACACCGCTCTCGCAGGGCCTTCGGAGTGCACCGATCATGAACATGCGCATCAGCCCTGATCAGCGCGTGTGGCGCACACCGGGGGCCCACCGGGCGCCCCGGGAGGGCCGCGACGGACGGTGGCCCGGTTCGGGGACACGCCATCCCGGCGCGCCGGGCGGCGAGACTCCTGTCACGCGCAGCGACCTCTGCCCGGCGCGCAAGGACCCCCGAGCCCCGGCGGACACGTCGACACCCGGCGCCGCAGCACCTCTCAGCCGCCGGCCGGAGCCGTCGCCACCGGCCCCGGTGAGGGGGCGGCCTCGCTGTTCCATCCGGCGGCCGCATCCCCGATCAGCCCCAGGAGCACGACGACCGTGGCCGAGCAGAGCACCGTGGCGATCCCGGCCAGCAGTCGCTCGCCGCGCGAGCGTGGCCGCAGAGCCGGACGTGCCCGGCGGGTGGGGGTCACACAGCGGCGATGCCGCGGGCGCGCCGTCCGCAGTGCCACCGCCGGCGCCGCAGCCGACGCGAGCGCGCCCGGCCGTCGCGGCGCGGGCGCAGCGGCTCGTCCCGGTGTGACCGATGGGGCCAGTGGGGCCGGCTCCTGCACCGACGGCGGCCGGACCGGAGCCACGGTGCTGCCCTCGGCGGGCTCGCGCACGACGCCGCCGGACGGCACGGACGCCCCGGGAACGACCCCGGGCAGGGCCCACCGGACTGCGGCGCGGGCCGCGGCGGACCCGCGGGCCGGACGCGTGGCCCCTGCGCACGGCACCGCACGGGCGGATCCCGGCCGCTCCCGCAACCTGGTGGACACCGACCGCTGCCGCACCCCGGCGGCCGCTGCCCGGCCCGTCCCGCCGGCCCGTGGTTGCCGCGCCACCTCACGCACGTCGAGCTCCTGCATGGCTCCTCCTGCTCATCGAGGACCACCCGCCTGTTCCGGCGGAACGGTCACCGTCGACGGCGGCCACACCCGGCCGCGCGCCGTGCCCGATCCGGCCGGCCCTTCCCCGGGACCGGTCGAACGGACGTGCGAGCTGTCTAACACCGGACCCCGACAGAAATCGGATCGCCGCTGCTCAGCCCGCCCCGGCCGGGTTCAGTCGCCCGCCGGGCCCACGACGCCGACCGGCGGTGGCGACGCCGACACGGCCGCCGAGATCTCGGCGAGCAGGCCCAGCCCGACGACCGCCGTCGCCGAGGCGAGCCCGATCCCCAGACCCGCTGCGGCGCGCCGCAGCACGCCACCCGCCGGCTGCACCGGCCGTGCCGCCGGTGCCACCCGTGCCGCCGGTGCCACCTGCGCCGCCGGTGCCGACCGGACCGGCCGGAACTCCGCCGGTCGCCGCGTGCCCGACGGCCGGATCTCGGTCACCACACCCATGCCGCTCGCCCTTTCTGCCCGAACGGGCGCCCGCCTCGGACACCCGGCCACTCGAATCGAATCGATGTTCGATCGAACGCCTGTGCGAGTTTGTACCACCGGTGCCCGACGGAATCCACGACACGCGGGCGGTGAACTTCGAACGCATGTTTGGCGGACCGGCCGAAGGCGGCTAGTGTTCGTGCCGGTACATCCTCGAGGAGGCGAATGCGATGGCAGCGGACGAGTCCGGAGGCGGTGCGTCCCCCGGGCGGGGTTCCGCCAACGTCCGGGAGTTCCCCGAGCCCCCGGCCGACACACGCGGTCTGACCCCGCGACAGCGGAAGGTCCTGGCGGTGATCCGGGACTGGGTGGACCGTTACGGCTACCCGCCGAGCGTGCGGGAGATCGGCGACGCGGTGGGGCTCACCTCCACGTCGTCGGTGCACCACCAGTTGCGGACCTTGGAGCGCAAGGGTTTCCTGCGCAGGGATCCGAACCGCACCCGTGCGGTCGACGTGCGCAGCCCCGAGCAGGTCGGCGCAGGCGACGGAACCGACGCCGACACCGAGGCCAGCCGCTCGGAGCGGCCCGCTCCGGCGTTCGTGCCGCTGATCGGCGACATCGCCGCCGGTGGCCCGATCCTGGCCGAGCAGGCCGTGCAGGACGTGTTCCCACTCCCCCGGGAGATCGTCGGGGAGGGCACGCTCTTCCTGCTGAACGTCAAGGGTGACTCGATGGTCAACGCGGCGATCACCGACGGGGACTGGGTCGTCGTCCGGCAGCAGCCGGTCGCGGAGCAGGGCGAGGTGGTCGCGGCGATGATCGACGGCGAGGCCACGGTGAAGACGTTCCGCCGCAAGGACGGTCACATCTGGCTGATGCCGGCCAACGACGCCTACGAGCCAATCCCCGGGGACGACGCGTCGATCCTCGGCCGGGTCGTCGCGGTGCTGCGCCGCCTCTGATCATGCGCCGACTCCGATCATGCGCGGCCTGCGGGTTGCGCCGTCGCTGACCCGCGCCGCCGCTGATCGGCGTCGCTGCTGACCCGTGGTGCCGCTGATCTGCGCCACTCTTGATCGGCGCCACCTCTGACCTGCGCCACTTCTGACCTGCGCTGCCGCTGACCGCGCTGCTTCTGATCCGCGCCACCCTTGATCTGCGCCGCCTCCGATCCGCAGCCCGGGGGCGGCGCGGTCAGCGTCTGCGGCGGCCGTGCAGCGCCATCGCCCCCACACCGGCGAGCAGCACACCGACGACCACCGCCATTCCGGCGACGGCGGGCAGCCACGGTGGGAAGGAGCGGGCGTCGGGCGCCTCTGCGGGCTGTGCCCGGACCGGCGCCGCCGGTGCCGTGGCCGCGGCGACCGCGCCGGGGACCGTCCGGATACCCGCCGGTGCCAGTCCCCGCGTCTCGGTGCCGGAGTGCAGCGCCCCGCGGCCGTCCAGGGCGACCGCCTCGCCCTGTGCTTCGCCGGGCAACGGCACCTGCAACGGCGCCCCGCGCAGCGCCTCGACCAGGACGTCCCCGGTCACCGGGCCGTCGGGCAGCGGGAACAGCCACGCGTCGGTGTAGGTCCGCAGCGCCGCGGCCCGTCCGCCATCCGCGTCCGGCGGCCCCACGGCGCCGCCGGTGATCGTGCGGGTACCGATCGCCCCCAGCGGTCCACCGGCGGTCGCCGAGTACGGCAGGACGACGTCGGTGACCCGTTCCAGCTCCAGCGGCCGTCCCTCGGCGAGCGGTTCCGCGGGGCGGTACAGCCCGGCCGCACCGGAGGTCTTGTCCACGATCAGCGGGGTCCCGTCGTCGGCGACGAGCACCGCCTCGGCGTCCCGCGGGCCGTCCGGGTAGACGAGGTCGTAGGTACGGGGCGGCCTGTCGACCGGCAGCACGACCAGGCGCACCGACTCGCGGCGTGCCGTGTTGTCCCCGATGTCGGCGAGCCAGAGATCGCCGTCCGGTGAACGGCCGAGGTCCTCGACGTCGGTGACCCGCACCGGTGCGCTCCGCTCCCCCGTCACCGCGCAGCCGGCCGGATCGAGGGTGAACACCTGCGCGGTGCCGCCACCGTCGACGATCGCGTGGTAGCGCTGTGGCCGCTCCCCCGGCGCCCCCTCGGTGACGAGTCCGGAGAGTTCGGCCAGCCGCGGGTCGTCGATGGTGCACACCGGCTGCGGCTCGGCGACCGGCGGCGCTGCGGCCGACGGCCCCGGCACGGCACGCGCCTGCGCCGCCGCGGACGGTGTCGCGGCAGCCGCGGTGGCGGGCACCAGGCCGAGTGTCGCAGCCACCAGCGGCGCCGCGACCCGCCGGAACACCACCCGGGCACGACCGCCCGGTGCGCTCCGGGACCCGGCCGGGACCGCCCGGGTCAGCGCCCCGCCGCCGTCGCCGGCAGGTCGGGATCGGCGTCGGCGCCGGCCGGCCCACCGGCGATCGCGAACGCCAGTACCGCGGTGCCCAGCTCCGGCCCGACCCGGGCGCGGACCCGGGTGCCCTCGGGGGTGTGCTCCTCGGACAGCACCTCGCCCTCGTCGTGCAGGCGGGCGACCAGCGCGCCCTCGGTGTAGGGCAGCAGCAGGTCGACGTCGTACTCCGGGCGCGGCAGCAGATCGGCGATCCGCCCCCGGAGCAGGTCGATGCCGTCACCCCGGTGCGCGGAGACGAACACCGCATCGGGCTGCGCGTGCCGGAGCCGCGCGAGGGCCAGGTCGCCGGCGGCGTCGGCCTTGTTGATCACGAGGAGCTCGGTCGGCATGCTGCCGCCCTGCTCCTCGCCGATCTCGACCAGGACCTCGCGCACCGCGGCGATCTGGTCGTCGGGCAGCGGATCGGAGCCGTCGACCACGTGCACCAGCAGATCGGCCTGCGCGGCCTCCTCGAGCGTCGACCGGAATGCCTCGATCAGCTGGTGCGGCAGGTGCCGGACGAAGCCGACGGTGTCGGTCAGGGTGTAGGTCCGCCCGTCCGCCGTCTCGGTCCGGCGGGTGGTCGGGTCCAGGGTCGCGAACAGTGCGTCATCGACCAGCACGCCGGCGTCGGTGAGCTGGTTGAGCAGACTCGACTTGCCGGCGTTGGTGTAGCCGACGATCGCGACCGAGGGGACCTCGTTGCGCTTGCGGTTGCCGCGCTGGGTCGCCCGGACCTGGCGCATCGCGGCGATCTCCCGGCGCAGCTTCGACATGCGCGCGCGGATGCGGCGGCGGTCGAGCTCGATCTTCGTCTCACCGGGGCCACGGCCGCCGATCCCGACGCCGCCCGCGGCACGGCCACCGACCTGCCGGGACAGCGCCTCACCCCAGCCGCGGAGCCGGGGCAGCAGGTACGACAGCTGGGCCAGCTCGACCTGCGCCTTCCCGTCCCGCGAGCGGGCGTGCTGGGCGAAGATGTCGAGGATCAGCGCGGTCCGGTCGATCACCTTGACCTTGAGCCGCTCCTCGAGCTGGCGGAGCTGACCGGGCGACAGCTCGCCGTCGCAGATCACCGTGTCGGCCTCGGCCGCGCGGACCGCGAGGCCGAGCTCGTCGACCTTGCCGGAGCCGATGAAGGTCGCCGGGTCGGGCGTCGACCGGCGCTGCACCAGACCGTCAAGCACCTCGGAGCCCGCGGTCTCGGCGAGCCGGGCCAGCTCGGCCAGCGAGGCCTCGGCCCGCTCGGCGGATCCCTCGGTCCAGACTCCGACCAGCACCACCCGTTCCAGGCGCAGGCGGCGGTACTCGACCTCGGTGACGTCGGTGAGCTCGGTGGACAGGCCGCCGATGCGGCGGAGCGACGAGCGCTCCTCGAGTTCGAGTTCACCGGTGGACGGGCTGGCGGGCACGGGCGTGTGGGCTTCAGTCATCTTGCTTCCGAGTGTCCCACGTTCCGGGAGCCGCTGTCCGGTCCGTTTCGCCGGGCGGGTCGCCCGGGTAGAGCGCCAGGTACACCGCGAGCGGCTCGGCGCCCGGCACGACCGGCTCGGCGACGTAACGCTCCAGCAGCTCGTCGAGCTCCGCCCGCAGCGCCGCGACCCGCGCCGGTGGCAGCCGCAGCACCAGCCGGGTCTGTTCCAGCGCCGCCGGGCCGACATCGGCGACCTCGCCGAGGAACGCCTCCAGTCCGGCCTCGGCCACCGGTTCGTGATCGCCCGCGCCGTCGAGTGACCAGGACAGCCCGGTGCTCCGGTACGGGATCTCCCGGGAGCCGCGGGCGCCGCGCCGGGCCGGCTGGGCCGCCAGGAAACCGTTGGCCACCAGCCTGCGGACGTGGTGCAGCGTCGTCGCGGGATCGCGGCCGAGCCGGGCGGCGAGCTCGGCGTTGGTCAGCGCGTCCACGTGGGTCAGCCGGATGATCCGCAGCCGGACCGCCGAGGACAGCGCGGCGATCTCGGACTCGGTGGCGGACCGGCGGGCATCGGGCACCGCCGCAGGGTAACTGATTGGCACTTTCCAATCAGTCGGAGCATTCTCGGTCCATGGCCCGATCCCCGACCGGCTCGCTGTGGCGGCACCGGGACTTCCTGCTGTTGTGGGGCGGGGAGACCGCGAGCCAGGTCGGCACCCGGATCGGTCAGCTGGCGGCGCCGCTGCTCGCGGCCACCGCGCTCGGCGCGACACCGTGGCAGATGGGGCTGCTCACCGCCGCGCAGACCGCCGGGTTCCTGCTGATCGGGCTGCTCGCCGGCGTCGTGCTCGACCGGGTGCGGCGGGTGCCGGTGATGGTGGCCGCCGATCTGATCCGGTTCGCACTGCTCGTCACGGTGCCGCTCGCCTGGTGGTTCGAGGTGCTGGGGTTCGGCCACCTGCTGCTGGTGACCTTCCTGGCAGGTCTGGCGACGGTGTTCTTCGACATCGCCTACCAGTCGGTGCTGCCGTCCCTGGTCGGCCGGGAGCACCTGGTGGAGGGCAACGGCAAGCTGGAGTCGACGCGGGCGGCCGCCGAGGCAGGCGGGCCCGCGCTCGGCGGTGCACTGGTGCACCTCGTCGGCGGGGCGGCCACGATCGGCGGGCAGGCGCTCGGCTACCTGATGTCGGCGGCCGCGATCGCCCGGATCCGGACCGTGGAGCCGGCGCCGGTCCCCACCCGGCCGACGGTGCGGGCCGAGATCGCCGAGGGGCTCCGGTTCGTGCTGGGACACCCGCTGCTGCGACCGATCGTGCTGTGTACCGCCTGGGCGAACCTGGCCGGCGGGATGATCCTCGCGGTCCTCGTGCTGTTCCTGGTCGGGGACCTGGGGCTGTCCGAGGTGGGGGTCGGGATCGCGGTGGCCGTCATCGGCGTCGGTGGGCTCGCCGGCGCGGCCACCGCCGGAGCGTGGACGAGACGGCTGGGGCAGGCCCGCACGATCGTCGTCTCGCTGCTCGTGACGACGCCGCTCGCGCTGCTGATCCCGCTCGGCGGGCCGGGCCCGCTGCTCCTGCTGACCGCGGTCGGCCTGTTCGCCGACGGGTACGGCGGTGTCGTCTACAACGTGGCGCAGGTCAGCTTCCGGCAGGCGATCTGCCCGGACCGGCTGCTCGGGCGGATGAACGCCAGCGTCCGCTTCCTGGTGTGGGGGACGCTCCCGGTCGGCGGTCTGCTCGGGGGCGCGCTGGGCGAACTCCTCGGTCCTCGCGGGGCGCTGCTGGTCGCGTGCTGCGCGCTGGCGCTGTCACCGCTGCCGGTGCTGCTCTCCCCGCTGCGCCGGCTGCGGGACCTCCCCGCAGGGTGACGGCCCGCACGGCTCAGGCCGGGGAGTCCCACCAGTCGCGGTCCAGCTCCCCGGTGGCGAGCAGCACCGCGGGACCGTGCAGCACGGTGGCACCGGTGCGGGTGTCCGATCCGGCCTCGACGGTGACCCGCAGCTCCCCGCCGGGGGTGTCGACCCGCACGTCACCCGC
Source organism: Pseudonocardia autotrophica (assembly GCF_003945385.1). Lineage (NCBI taxonomy): Bacteria > Bacillati > Actinomycetota > Actinomycetes > Pseudonocardiales > Pseudonocardiaceae > Pseudonocardia > Pseudonocardia autotrophica. The sequence goes on along the minus strand of NZ_AP018920.1, from coordinate 2,116,437 downwards.
GGCGTGCCCGGCGGCGCGCAGCGCGGCGACGACCGCGGCGACCGTCCCGGTCCCGCAGGCCCTGGTCTCCCCCACGCCGCGCTCGTGCACCCGCATCCGGATCCGGCCGCCGTCGGCGGGACCGTCGAGCGGGGTCAGGAACTCGACGTTGACGCCGTGCGGGAACACCTCCGGATCGTGCAGCGGGGCCCGGGTGAGGTCCAGCGCGTCCGGGTCGGCGGAGACGACGCAGGCCAGGTGCGGATTGCCGACGTCGAGCACCAGGCCGTCGAACCGGGCCGTCCCGCTGGTGGCGACCGATGCCGGACCGATCGTGACCGGCCCCATCTGCACCGAGACGCCGGCCGCGGAGACGGTGGCGGTGCGCACGCCGGCCCGGGTGCCGATCGCGCCGCCGCCGGGCGCCCAGCCGCGGTCGTGCAGGTACCGGGCGAAGACCCGGACACCGTTGCCGCACATCTCGGCGATCGACCCGTCGCCGTTGCGGTAGTCCATGAACCACTCGACACCCGGGACCGGCTCGGGGACCGTCTCGTCGCCGGCCAGCTTCGCCCAGCGCACCACCCGCAGCACGCCGTCGGCGCCGAGACCGCGGTGCCGGTCGCAGAGTGCCGCGACCCGCTCCGGTGTCAGGTCGAGGGCGGCATCCGGGTCGGGCAGCACCACGAAGTCGTTCTGCGTGCCGTGCCCCTTGGTGAACGCGATGCCGCCGGTCATGGCACCAGCCTACGAGCCAGCACCGACAGCGCGTCCGCGGCCGGATCGGGGCCCGCCCCGTCGATCCAGTGGATGCGCCGGTCCCGGCGGAACCAGGACCGCTGGCGGCGTACGAACCGCCGGGTCGCGCGCACCGTCTCGTCGCGCACGCGTTCCCGCTCGTCCGGGCCGAGCTCCGGGCCCGCCCGGTCGAACGCCTCGAGAACCTGCCGGTAGCCCAGCGCCCGGGACGCGGTCCGGCCCTGCGCGAGCCCGGCGGGGAGCAGCCCCCGGGTCTCGTCGACCAGTCCGTCGTCGAGCATCCGGTCCACCCGCCGGGCGACCCGTTCGTCGAGCTCGTCGACGCCGCGATCGACGCCGAGCAGCACGGCCCCGTAGCGCGGCACACCGGTGGTGGGCAGGGTCGCCCGGAACGGGCGCCCGGTCAGCGCGATCACCTCCAGCGCCCGGACGATCCGGCGCCCGTTCGACGGCAGTACCTCGGCCGCGGCCGCCGGGTCCAGCTCGGCCAGCCGCCGGTGCAGTGCGTCCGGCCCGCGCCGGTCCAGCTCGTCCTGCAGCTCCGCGCGCAGGTCCGGATCGGTGCCCGGGAACTCCAGCTCGTCGAGCACCGCCTGCACGTACAGCCCGGAGCCACCGACGAGGACCGGGGTGCGCCCGGCGGCCCGCAGCCGCTCGATCACCGCCCTGGCCTCGCGCTGGTAGGCGGCGACCGATGCCGACTCGCCGACGTCGAGCACGTCGAGCTGGTGGTGCGGGACACCGCGGCGCTCGGCCGGGGTCAGCTTCGCGGTGCCGATGTCCAGGCCCCGGTAGAGCTGCATGGCGTCGGCGTTGATCACCTCGCCGCCGAGCGCGAGCGCGATCTCCAGCCCGAGATCGGACTTGCCGGTGGCGGTCGGACCGACGACCGCGACCAGGTCCGGCGTCACGCGGGCTCCCAGAGCGCCACGTGGTAGGCGACGCCGTAGGGCGCGCCGGTGTAGCGGTGCGTCGCGGTCCAGATCCGGCCGGCCGCGGCACCGGACAGCACCTGCCACGGTGCGCGTCCGGCAGCCCAGAGCTCCGCGGCCACCGCCGGATCCAGTCCGGCGAGCGCGTCCGGGTCGGCCCGGTCGAGTGCGTCGGCGACGGCGGCGTCGAACGGCTCGGCGCGCTCGTCGAACCCGCCGGGGGCGCCCGTCGTGTGCTTGGCGGACCCGTCGCCGACGACCAGCAGGCCGGTGCCGCGCCCGGCCAGCTCCCGGCCCAGCGCGAGACAGTCCGCGAGCGCGGCATCCGGCGCGACGAGTTCACCGCGGACCTCCCGCACCCCTGAACCGGCGACCGCCCAGCCGGCGACCAGCAGCGGCAGCGGCAGCTCGGCCCCCTCGTCCGGCCCGTCGGTACCGGGCAGCGCGACCGGCACGTCGCGGCCGTACCCGGCGAACGTCCCCCGGGCGCCGGGGGCCACCGAACGCCGCCCGGCCGGATCCGCCCCGACCGCGATCCACTCCGGGGCGAGGGCCGCGAGCGCCGCGGCGACCGTCCGGACCGCGACCCGGACCGCATCGGTCCCGGTGGCGGCGTCCCCGCTCAGCTCCGGGACGAGCAGCGGCGGCTGGGGGATGACGGCGATCGCGGCGGGCACGGCGTCCGAGCCTAACGACCCGCCCCGGGACCGCCGTCCGTGGGCGGTGTCGTCGCCGTGTCGCCACCGGGCGGGGGCTCTGCGGTTCCCCCGGAGGCGGTTCACCTGCTTGAATCGCGTCTCCGACCTCTCGCCGCGGCGAGGAGTTCGGCGCGCGTACGGCCCCGCCCGGACACGGACGGGGCGCCCGCCGGTGATCCGGTGGGCCGAACGAGGAGGACACACCGGTGCCCGAGACCAACGCCGCCACACCCGGACGCCCGGGCCCGCCCCCCGCCGGGCCCACCCCGAAACCGGGCCCCCGCCCCGGTCCGCCGCCCGGCGCCCGTCCGGGGCCACCCCCCGGCGCGACCGCGAAACCCGCCGCCGCACCGACACCGGCGCCGCCTGCTGCACAGCCCTCCCCGGTGCCGTCCGCATCGGCGGATCCGGGCCGCTGGGGCCGCGCCGACGACGACGGCACCATCCACCTGATCACCCCGGACGGTGACCGGGTGGTCGGCTCCTACCAGGCCGGACCGCCCGCCGAGGGCCTGGAGCACTACGCGAAGCGGTTCGACGCCCAGGTCACCGAGACCGAGGTGCTGGCCGCCCGGATCGCCGGCGGCGGGGACCCGAAGGCGTCGCTGACCGCGCTGCAGACGCTGCGCGACGGGCTCGACGACGCCCCGGTCGTCGGTGACGTCGCCACCCTGCGCTCCCGGCTCGACGAGCTCGTCGGACGCGCCGAGGAGGGCGTCGCCGCGGCCCGCGAGCAGCGCGATCGGGCCCGGTCGGACGCGGTGGCCCGGAAGGAGTCGCTGGCCGTCGAGGCGGAGAAACTCGCCGAGGACTCGACGCAGTGGAAGCAGGCAGGGGATCGCTTCAAGGCGATCCTCGACGAGTGGCGCACCGTCAAGGGCGTCGACCGCAAGACCGACGAGCAGCTGTGGCGCCGCTACTCCAAGGCACGCGAGGTGTTCAACCGCCGCCGCGGATCACACTTCGCCGACCTCGACCGGCAGCGGGTGACCGCCAAGGACCGCAAGGAGGAGCTCGTCGCGCAGGCGGAGTCGCTGGCCGACTCCGACGAGTGGTCGTCGACGGCCGCCGTCTACCGGGACCTGATGGCCGAGTGGAAGGCCGCCGGGCGGGCGCACCGCGAGGCCGACGACACGCTGTGGGCCCGGTTCCGCGGCGCACAGGACCGGTTCTTCGCCCGGCGCAACGAGCACTTCGCCGCCCGCGACTCCGAGTTCGCCGCGAACGCCGAGGCGAAGAAGGCACTGCTCACCGAGGCCGAGAAGATCGACCTGTCGGATCCGGACACCGCCCGGGCCGCGCTGCGCGGCGTGCAGGAGCGGTGGGAGGAGATCGGCAAGGTCCCGCGCGACGACATCCGCACCCTGGAGGGCAGGCTGCGCGGGATCGAGGAGAAGGTCGCCGAGGCCGCGGACGCGAAGTGGCGCCGGACCGACCCGGAGGCCCAGGCCAGGGTCGAGCAGTTCCGGGCCAGGGTCGAACAGTTCGAGGCGCAGGCGGAGAAGGCCGAGGCCGCCGGTGACCGCAGGCGCGCCGAGCAGGCCCGCGCCCAGGCCACCCAGTGGCGGGAGTGGCTGGACGCGGCCGAGCAGTCGGTCAACGACCGCTGAGCGCGGTGGGCGGGGGCCCGCTCACGTGCGCGCGAGCGCGGCCCCGGCCCACACGAAGGTCAGCACCACGACCGCGAGCACCCCCAGGACCAGCCCGATGCCGGGCCCGGGCGCGGCGCCGGTCTGCAGCGACCAGATCGCCCACATCCCGGTCACCGAGGTGATGCCGGAGCCGAACGCGGCCAGCCACGCCAGCACCCACAGCCGGGTCAGCAGCGCCGCCACCGAGACGACGATCGCGAACGTCGTCATGGTGTAGGAGAAGAACGTCGGGAAGGGGCCGCCCGCGTCGGTGGCCATGACCTGCCAGCCGGGCGCCCCGGCCACCCACGGCAGCAGCAGCGAGGCGACCGCGGCCACCACGCCCACGGCGACCACCATCGCCCGCGTACCGGGGTCGATCCGGCGCATCGCGGCACGACCGACGCCGTCGATCTCCGCGCGGGTCTGCGGGGACACGTCGCTCATCGGGAACCTCCGGAGGTGGTGGCGGGGACCCCGCAGCCGGTGTCCGGCGCAGGCTCCGCGGCGGGCTTGCCGAACACCGGCAACCCCAGTGTGGTGGGTGCACCGGCGGGACGGGTGCCGGCCTCGGCCGCGTCGCCGGCCCGGGTGCGACGGTGGGTCAGTACGCCGCCGTCGGCGACGAGATGGTGCGGTGCCCCGCGGTCGATCACGACGGTGACCACGTCGCCCGGCCGGATCCCGGACGTCGCGCCGGGGGCGAAGTGCACCAGCCGCCCGTCCCGGGCCCGGCCGGTGAGCCGCCGGGTCGCGCCGTCCTTGCGGCCCTCGCCGCTGGACACCAGCAGCTCCACCTCGCGACCCTCCTGCGCGCGGTTCTCCGCCCAGGAGATCTCCTCCTGCAGCGCGACGAGCCGCTCGTAGCGCTCCTGGACGACCTGCTTGGGCAGCTGGTCGTCCATGTCCGCGGCGGGGGTGCCGGGCCGGGTCGAGTACTGGAAGGTGAAGGCCTGCGAGAACCGGGCCTCCCGCACCACGTCGAGGGTGTCGGTGAAGTCCCGCTCGGTCTCGCCGGGGAAGCCGACGATGATGTCGGTGGAGATCGCGGCGTGCGGGATCGACTCGCGCACCTCGGCGAGGATCCGCAGGAACCGCGACGACCGGTAGGAGCGGCGCATCCGGCGCAGCACGTCGTCCGAGCCGGACTGCAGCGGCATGTGCAGCTGCGGGCAGACGTTCGGCGTCTGCGCCATCGCGGCGATCACGTCGGAGGTGAAGTCGCGCGGGTGCGGGCTGGTGAAGCGGACCCGTTCCAGGCCCTCGACCTCGCCGCAGGCCCGCAGCAGCTTCGCGAACGCGCCGCGACCGGCCTCGCCGCCGAACTCCGAGCCGTAGGCGTTCACGTTCTGCCCGAGCAGGGTCACCTCCAGCACCCCGTCGGCGGCGAGCGCGGAGATTTCGGCGAGCACGTCACCGGGGCGGCGGTCGCGCTCCTTGCCGCGCAGCGACGGCACGATGCAGAACGTGCAGGTGTTGTTGCAGCCGACCGAGATCGACACCCAGCCGGCGTAGGCCGACTCGCGCCGCGCCGGCAGCGTCGACGGGAACACCTCGAGCGACTCGGCGATCTCGACCTGCGCGGCCTCGTTGTGCCGGGCCCGGTCCAGCAGGGTGGGCAGCGCGTGCACGTTGTGCGTGCCGAACACGACGTCCACCCACGGCGCCTTCCGGGTGATCGTCTCGCGGTCCTTCTGCGCGAGGCACCCGCCGACGGCGATCTGCATGTCCGGATCGGCCAGCTTGCGCGGCCGCAGGTGCCCGAGGTTGCCGTAGAGCTTGTTGTCCGCGTTCTCCCGGACCGCACAGGTGTTGAACACGACGACGTCGGCGGTGTCGGGATCCTCGGCCCGGGTGTACCCGGCGCCCTCCAGGAGCCCCGCCATCCGCTCGGAGTCGTGCACGTTCATCTGACACCCGTAGGTGCGCACGGTGTAGCTGCGGCTCACCCCTGCGAGGGTAGGCGTCACCCCGGCCCACCTGCTGCCCGGGGTTTCGCCGAAGATGGACGCGTGACCCCGAGGCCCGATGTCCTCTCCCGGCGCGCGCTGCTGCACACCGGGCTCGCCGCGGGCGTCCTGCTCGGGGCCGGAGGCGCCTGCACCGGCGGGGCGCCGCCGCCGGAGCTGGTGATCGCCGGTGGGGTGCAGCCGGGCGTCTACATCAACCTGGCCCGCGCGCTCGCCGGGATCTGGCAGGAACGGCTGGGCCTCGACCGGGCACCGCGGGTGCTCAACACCGCGGGCAGCGGGCAGAACATGCGGCTGCTGACCGGTGGCGGCGCGACGGTGACGATCAGCCAGGTCGACGTGGCCGCCGACGTCGCCGCCGATGTCGGGCCGGGCGGGGCGAACGAGCCGATGGCGCTGGCCCGGCTCTACGACGACGTCACGCACGTCGTCGCCCGCCGGGACTCCGGCCTCGCCCGGCTGTCGGACCTGCGCGGACGACGGGTGTCGATCGGTCCGGACGGCAGCGGCTACCAGGCGATCGCGATCCGGCTGCTGCGCGCGGCCGGGCTCGGCGTCGACCAGCTCGGTGACTCCGCCGAGCTGGGCCTCCCGGAGGCCGTCACGGCGCTGCGGGAGGGCCGGATCGACGCCTTCTTCTGGTCCGGCGGAGTCCCCACCGACGGGATCCGGGAACTCGCCGCCGACACCCCGATCCGGCTCCTGGAGCTGGGCGACGCACTCGACCGCACCCGCGAGGAGTTCCCGGTGTACTCGCTGGCGACGGTACCGGCGAACACCTACGGCCTGCCCGGCCCGGTGTCCTGCCTGTCGGTGCGCAACGCCCTGCTGGTCACCGCCGCGATGCCGGACGAACTCGCCGAGGCGCTGATCCGGGCGGCGATCGACGCCCAGCCGCGGGTCGCCGAGGCCAGCCCGGCCGCGATCACGATCGACTCCCGGTCGGCGATCGGCACCCAGCCGATCCCGCTGCACCCGGGAGCGCTCCGGTTCTACCGCTACACCAAGGGCTACTGACACACCAAGAGTGACTGCCACACCAAGGGCTACCGCTACACCGAGGGCTACTGCTGCACCGAGGGCTACTGGGCCGCTGCCCCGGCGCCACCGGGCGGGCGCCGGGCGGGCGGGTCCAGCCAGATCGCCACCCGCAGGCCGCCGCCGTGCGCCGGGTCCAGCACCAGCACCCCGCCGGCCGCGGCCGCGGTGCGGGCGGCGATCGCCAGGCCCAGTCCGCTGCCCTCCAGGTTGACCTGGCCGGGGGCCCGCCAGAACCGGTCGGTGGCCCGGGCCCGGTCCTCCGCGGGCATCCCCGGCCCGGCGTCGACCACGCTCACCCCGACCCGCCCGGCCGCCCGCAGCGTCTCCACCCGCACCCGTCCGCCGGACGGGGTGTACTTCAGAGCGTTGTCGAGCACCGCGTCGAGCACCGTCTCCAGCCCGGCCGGGTCGATCCGGGCGCGCAGCCCGAGCGGTCCGCCGCGGAGCAGCTCGACGCCGGTGTGCTCGGCCAGCGGCCGCCAGTTCTCCACCCGGTCGTCGACGACGGCGTCGAGCTCGGTGACCGCGTCCGGATCGCCGGTCTCGGCCGCCCGCTCCGCCCGCGCCAGCGCGAGCAGGCCGTCCAGCACCCGGGACAGCCGCTCGGCCTCCTCCATCGCCGCGAGATGGTCGTCGGCCGCGCCGGGCGCCACCGCGCCGTCCAGGTTGGACAGCCGCAGGCGCAGCGCGGTGAGCGGGTTGCGGAGCTGGTGCGACGCGTCGGCGACGAACGCCCGCTGGCCTGCGATCGCCTCCCGCACGGTGGTCGACATCCGGTCGAACGAGCCGGCCAGCGAGCGCAGCTCGGGCGGCCCGGTCCGCCGGGTCGGCTGTTCCGGCGGACCGCCGGCGAGCACCGCGGTGCCGATCCGGTCCATCGCCTCGTCCAGCCTGCGGACCGGGCGCAGCACCCACGCGGTGAGCGGCAGCGCGACCAGCGTCCCGGCCAGCAGCGCGAGCACCGCCGCGCCCGCGATCACCGACCAGGTGCGGACCTGCGCGGCGCGCAACGCGCCGGTCGGTGACACCGTCATCGCGGCCCCGACCACCTCGCCGTCGACGAGTACCGGCTCGGCCAGCACGATCGGCGCGGTGTCCCAGGGCATGAGCAGCGGGTAGGCCGTCGACGCCGACCGGCGCCCGGCCAGCGCCACCGTCAGACGCTCGGTCGGCTCGCCGGCGAGCTCGGGCAGCCGCTCCGACGGACGGGAGGCGGCGAGCAGCTCACCGGAGCGGTCGAACGCGAGCACGGCGACCCCGTACACCTCGTCGTAGCGGGTGATCTCGGCGGCGAACGCCGTCGTGGCCGAGCGGCCCTGCGGCGACTCGATCAGCGCCCGCTGCGCCGCGGAGGCGAACGAGATGGTGTCGGTGAGCCGGTCGGTGAAGACCTCCTCCTGGGTGCGCTGCGAGTCGGTGAGCGCCAGCGGCACCCCGAGCCCCACGGCGAGCAGGCCGACGAGCACCAGGACCACCAGCAGCAACCGGCTCCGCACCGGGTCAGTCCTCGGTCGCGGCGAACCGGTAGCCGACGCCGCGCACGGTCCGGATCAGCTCCGGGCGGCCGAGCTTGGTGCGCAGCGTGGCGACGTGCACGTCGAGGGTCCGGTTCGCCCCGGCCCAGCCCCGGCCCCACACCTCGGAGACGATCTGCGCGCGGGTGCAGACCGCGCCGTCGGCGCGCGCGAGCAGCGCGAGCACCTGGAACTCCTTGCGGGTGAGCACGACCTCCCGTCCGGCCACGGTGACCTCGTGCCGCTCCGGGTCGAGGTGCACGTCGCCGACCGTCACCGGAGAAGCACCGGCCGGTGTCACGGTGCCGTCGGCGCCGACCTTGCGGCGGCGCTGCACGGCGTGCACCCGGGCGACGAGCTCGCCGATGTCGTAGGGCTTGACGAGGTAGTCGTCGGCGCCGGTGTGCAGCCCGGCGATCCGGTCGGACACCTCGCCGCGGGCCGTCACGATCAGTACCGGGACCTCGCTGACCGCCCGGATCGCCCGGCAGACGTCGAGCCCGTCGGAGTCGGGCAGGCCGAGATCGAGCAGCACGACGTCCACCCCGTCGAGATGCTCGACGACGCCGCGGCCGTGGTCGAGCCGGGTCGTGGTCATGCCGTGCCGATGCAGCGCAGGGCGCAGCGCGGCGGCGACCCGGTCGTCGTCCTCGATCAACAGGATGTGCACCCGCGACACCCCTTCCGTTACGTGGCCGAGACCCTAAAGCTTCCTCAAGGTGGTGGACTCACCTGTCCGTTCCGTCCAGGCTCTCGCCATGTCCGGAGGCAGCATGAGCAGCACGCCCGCGTCCAGCACCCCTATGGTCCGGATGACCGGGGTGCAGAAGCACTTCGGCGACCTCCACGTGCTTCGCGACATCGAGCTCGAGGTCGCGCGGGGCGAGGTCGTGGTCGTGCTCGGCCCGTCCGGATCCGGCAAGTCCACACTCTGCCGGACGATCAACCGGCTGGAGCCGATCGACACCGGAACCATCGAGATCGACGGCACCGCGCTGCCCGCCGAGGGCAAGGCGCTGGCCGGTCTGCGGGCCGATGTCGGCATGGTGTTCCAGTCGTTCAACCTGTTCGCGCACAAGACGATCCTCGACAACGTCACGCTCGGGCCGCTGAAGGTCCGGAAGGTGTCGAAGGCCGAGGCCGAGAAGACGGCGCTGGCATTGCTGGAGCGGGTCGGGATCGCCAACCAGAAGGACAAGTTCCCGGCGCAGCTCTCCGGTGGTCAGCAGCAGCGGGCCGCGATCGCCCGGGCGCTGGCGATGAAGCCGAAGGTCATGCTGTTCGACGAGCCCACCTCCGCGCTCGACCCGGAGATGGTCAACGAGGTGCTCGACACGATGACCTCGCTGGCGTCGGAGGGCATGACGATGGTCGTGGTGACCCACGAGATGGGCTTCGCCCGCCGGGCAGCGCACCGGGTGGTCTTCATGAGCGACGGCGAGATCGTCGAGGACTCCACGCCCGACGACTTCTTCTCGCACCCGCGCAGCGACCGCGCGAAGGACTTCCTGGGCAAGATCCTCAGCCACTGAGGCGCCCGCGCCGCGGATCCGCGGCATCCGAACACCGTTCCCGAACGAGTGGAGACCCCCATGAAGAGATCCCGCATGCTGGTGGCGGCCGCACTGGCCTCCGCACTGGTGCTGGCCGGCTGCGGCCAGGAAGGCGCGCCGGGCGCCCAGGATTCCGGCTACGAGCCGACCGTCGCGGAGAACGTGACGGTCGAGGGATCGCCCACCTTCGACGCGATCACGCAGCGTGGCCGCGTGGTCATCGGTGTCCGTGACGACCAGCCGGGCCTCGGCTTCCGGGACGCCACCACCGGTGACTTCTCCGGCTTCGACGTCGAGATGGCCCGGATGGTCGCCGGCGGCCTCGGCTTCGGCCCGGACCAGATCGACTACCGGGTGGTGCCGTCCGCGGCGCGCGAGGACGTCATCGAGCGCGGCGAGATCGACTACATGGTCGGCACCTACACGATCAACGACAACCGCAAGCAGCGCGTCGGCTTCGCCGGCCCGTACTACGTCGCCGGGCAGAGCCTGCTGGTCCGCGCCGACGACACCGAGATCACCGGCCCGGAGACGCTGCAGGGCAAGGCCGTCTGCTCGGTCACCGGTTCGACCCCGATCCAGCGGGTGCGCGACGACGGCCTCACCGACCAGATCGTCGAGTTCCAGACCTACTCGCAGTGCGTGGACCAGCTGCAGAACAACCAGGTCGACGCCGTCACCACCGACGACGCGATCCTGCTGGGCTTCGCCTCGCAGAACCCCGAGCAGCTGAAGGTCGTCGGCGACACGTTCTCCGACGAGCCCTACGGCATCGGCGTCCCGCGTGACGACACCGCGTTCCGCAACAAGGTCAACGACCTGCTGCAGGCCGCCGACGACGACGGCACCTGGCAGACCATCTACGACGGCACGCTGGGCGTCTCGGGCACCCCGGGTACCCCGCCCGCGATCGACCGCTACTGAGTCACCGGTGCACGGCTCGGTCCCGGTGCGGCCGCACCGGGACCGAGCCGTCTCGGCTGAGAGAAGGAAGGCTCCTCGGTGAACGTCCTTCTGGACAATCTGGACGTGTACATACGCGGGTTCGGGGGCACTCTCGGGCTCTTCGTGGTGGCCGCGATCGGATCGCTGCTCCTCGGCACGCTGATCGCCGGTATGCGGGTGAGCCCGGTACCGGTCCTGCGCGGCTTCGGGACGGCCTACGTGACGATCCTGAGGAACACGCCACTCACCCTGGTGCTGTTCTTCTTCGCCTTCGCCTACCCGCGTCTCGATCTCGTGGACCTGTCCTTCTTCACACTCGCCAGCATCGGGTTGACGCTCTACACCGCGGCCTTCGTGTGCGAGGTCGTCCGTTCCGGGATCAACACGGTCCCGGTCGGACAGGCCGAGGCATCCCGGGCGCTGGGGTTCACCTTCACCCAGATCCTGGGTCAGGTGGTGCTCCCGCAGGCGATGCGCGCAACCGTGCCGCCGATGACGAACGTGCAGATCGCGTTGCTGAAGAACACCACGATCGCCGCCGGTTTCGCCGTGTTCAACGCGGGCGGCATCTACCAGACGCTGTCCGAGCGCGGCTACAACGTGCTCGTCGGCCTGCTCTGGGTCGCCCTGTTCTTCGTCATCCTGGTGGCGCCCCTGACCTGGATGCAGCGCAGTCTCGACGCCCGATGGGGGGTCTCCCGATGAGCTCGGTCCTCTACGACGTACCCGGTCCGGTCGCACGGGCACGGAACCGGATCCTCGGTGTGGTCGGAGTCGCGGCGATCGGGACCGTGATCGGCCTGGTCCTCTACCGGTTCTACGCGACCGGTCAGTTCGCGCCACGGATGTGGGAGTGGATCACCTACATCGAGATCCAGTACCGGATCCTCGAAGCGCTCTGGAACACCGTGCGGGCGTTCGCGGTCGCGGCCGTCCTGTCCGTCGTCTTCGGTGCGCTGTTCGCCGCCGGCCGGCTGTCGGACCACTCCTGGCTGCGGGTGCCGTCGACGGCGATCGTGGAGTTCTTCCGAGCGGTCCCCCTGCTCATCCTGATCTTCATCCTCTACTTCGGCCTCGACCAGGGCATCGGTATCCAGATCTCCGCGTTCTGGGCCGTCGTGCTCGGCCTGATGCTCTACAACGGCTCGGTGCTGGCCGAGGTGTTCCGCGCGGGGATCAACGCGGTGCCCCGGGGACAGAGCGAGGCCGCGTACGCGCTCGGGATGCGCAAGACCCGGGTGATGTCGTCGGTCCTGCTCCCGCAGGGGGTGCGGTCGATGCTGCCGACCATCCTGTCCCAGCTCGTCGTCGTGCTGAAGGACACCGCGCTGGGCTTCCTGATCCTCTACGAGGAGCTGCTCCTGGTGGCGCGCCAGCTGGGCAGCCAGGGCCAGCTGGGATCGCCGATCCTGCAGGTCGCACTCGTGATCGCGGTGATCTACATCGGGCTCTGCCTGATCCTGTCCGGCATCTCCCGGCTGGTGGAGAAGCGGCTCACCAGGGGGCCGGTCGCGCCGAAGACCACCGACACCGGGCAGGTCGGTGGCGCCGGAGTGCTCTGAGCCGCCGGGTCACCCCAGGTGCCGCAGGAACGCCTGCGGATCGTCCAGGAACGCCCGGGTGAGGCTGACCGGGGCGGCGTCGTCGTAGGAGACCCTGCGGACGCCGTCCCCGGTGAGCTCCAGGATGTTCGCGCCGGGCAGCGCGAGCAGCACCGGCGAGTGGGTGGCGACGATGAACTGGCTGCCCTGCGCGGTCAGGTCCACCATCCGCTGCAGCACCGCCAGGGCGCCGGTCAGCGACAGCGCCGCCTCCGGCTCGTCGAGCAGGTAGAGCCCGCGCGGCCCGAACCGGTGGGTGAGCAGCGCGATGAACGACTCGCCGTGCGAGCGCTCGTGCCCGGACCCGCCGTAGGCCTCGGTGAGCCCGCCACCGAGGCGTTCCACCTCGGTGGCGACGTTGTAGTACGACTCGGCGCGCAGGAAGAAGCTGTTCCGCTCGCGGCCCGGCCGGCGCGCCACCCGGAGGTGCCCGCCGAGCTCGGACTCGCTGGCCCGGGTGGCGAACCGGAACGATCGCGACCCGCCCTCCGCGTTCAGCCCGAGCCCCACCGCCATGGCCTCGACCAGCGTGGACTTGCCGGAGCCGTTCTCCCCGACCAGGAACGTGACCCCCGGCCCGAACAGCACCGGATTGCTGCGCAGCCACCGGACCACCGGAAGATCGAACGGATAACCCTGCTCCGGTGTCTCCGGATCGAGACCGACCCGTGCGACGAAGTGCCCTGCCCCCACCGTCCACACGCTAGTGCCCGCGCGGGTTGCGACGCCGCCCCTGCCCTGCCGCCCCTACCCCGCCGGTTCGAGCAGGCCGATCAGGTCGTCGCGCAACACCGGGCCGTCCACCGTGTCGGCCCAGTGCCGGGCGGGCCTGCCCTCGGGATCGAGGAGATAGGTGATCGCGGTGTGCGCGACGTCGTACCCCTCCGGGGCGGCGCGGCGCCGGGTGAAGATCCGGAACGAGCTCTTCGCCGCCTCGACCTGCGCGGTGGTCCCGGTGAGCCCGGTGAACCGCGGATGGGATCCCGCCAGGAAGGCCTTCAGCACCTCCGGCGAGTCCCGCTCCGGATCGACCGTGATGTAGAGCGGCACCAGCGCATCGGCCCCGGCGACGGCGTCGACCTCGTCGAGCACCCCGCTGAGCTTGGCCAGTGCCCGTGGGCAGACCACCCGGCACCCGGTGAACCCGAACTGGACGAGCTGCCACCGGCCCCGGTAGCTGGCCTCGGTGACGGCACGGTCGTCGTGGTCGACCAGCGTGTAGGTGGCCCGGATCGGTGGGGCGCTCACGAGACGACCAGATCGACCGCCGGCCCGTCCGGCACCTCGAGGACGAGGCCCTCGCCGGTCCACCGGCCGGTCACCTCGGTACCGCCGAGGCCGACCCGGGCGCCGGGCGCCACCCTGCCCAGGGTGACGGTCCCGCCACCGGGGAGCGCACGATCACGGCGCAGCCTGCCGTGCAGCACCCCGTCGACGACCTCGGCCCGGCTGACCTCGATATCGCGCTCCACCTCGACGATCGCCGGCAGCGCGTGCTGCTCGGGGCCCCACGGCTCGTTGTAGAGCCCCCACAGGCCGTCCGGCACGTTGAGCCGGGCGTACCCGAGCAGCACGTTGCCGGTCAGCGGTTCCATCCCGGTCCGGTTGCCATCGGCGTCGGTCGGCTCGTCGTGGCGGGGGTAGTACAGCCCGCCGTCGCGCCAGCTGGGGTTCATGTGCCGGTCGGTGTAGGCCAGCAGCGCCCGGAGGGTTTCCCGGTCCCCCATCTCGGACGCCCAGACGGTGACCCAGCCGGTGTCGCAGGTGTCGGCGACCACCTGCTGTCCCATCACGACCGACGGCGGCGCCGACCGGACCGTGAGCGTGTCGCCGGCCGCCGGGACGACCAGCTCGGCGAGCTGGCGCGGATAGTGCTCCCGCACGAAGTCGCGGTTCCAGGTGTTCATCAGCGCCCCGCACCAGGCGTCCACCCAGGGAGCGACGCCCGCGTTCGGTGCGACGACCCGGCTGTCCTCGAAGACCATCGTGTTGTAGTGCCCCGCCTCGTCGAGACGTCCGAAGTCGGCCCAGGCCCGCTCGTAGCCGGCGACCACCTCCTCGGCACGGGCACCGCCGTTGATCAGGTCCTGCATCCGGAATCCGAGGATCGCGGGCTGGTTGCAGATCTGGAAGACGCAGTTCGGCTCGCAGGCCACGCCGAGATAGCCGTTCTCCACCATCTGCCAGTAGATGTGGTCGCTCAGCGAGTCCCGGTCGTAGGAGAAGTGCTTCTCCGGGCCGCCCCAGAAGTACGACCAGTGCCGGAACGCGAGGGAGTCGGGTGCGGCGAACCGGTCGTCGGCGAAGAGGTAGTCGTGCAGCAACGCACTGGACTGCACGTAGGCCGAGTACATGATGTTGTCCCGGACCACCGGATCCCACTGCTCGGCGAGCTGGTCGCCGAGATGGGCGTTGAACACGGCGCCGCCCCGGGAGACGTCGCGCCAGTACATCCACACCTCGGGCATCAGCAGCTTGTCGATCAGCCGCTGGATCGTCGGCCGGAACACCCCGGGAGCGGCCGGCAGCCGGTGCCGGTGCGCCAGCGCCAGGCCGTAGATCATGTAGGTGAGCTGGAAGCGGAAGGCCCCGAAGTCGTCCTGCCCGTCCGCCCGGCCCTGCATCAGCGACCAGTCGTTGGGCAGTTGCCGGGACAGGTTGTCCCAGTGCCGCAGGTGGCCGAGCTGCTCGCGGTCCAGGATCGACACCGTTGTCGTCATGGCCGACGACGCTACGCAGACGACGGTGCGCCGCCACACCCGTTCGGGGGTGCCGGGGCACGCGGTCATGAGGTGTGCTCACCGACCACATCGACAGAGAGGTCAGGTGACCGTGAACGGTCCAGGCGACATCCTGCCCGCTGCGGCGGCGCGGTTCGGGGACAAGGCTGCGCTGATCACGGCGACCCGCACGCTCGGCTACGCCGAGCTCGACCACCTCAGCGACCGGGTCGCGGCGTGGCTGATCGGGCGCGGGGTACGGCCCGGGCGGCCGGTCTCGCTCTACGCGCAGAACCGCTGGGAGTGGGTGGTGGCCTACCACGGCGCGCTCAAGGCGGGCGCGGTCGTGAACCCGGTCAACGTGATGCTCACCCCGTCCGAGCTCGCGTTCGTGCTCCGGGACTGCGCCGCCGCGGTGGTGTTCACCAGCGCCGAGCACGCCGCGACGCTCGTCGAGCTGACCCGTGATCTCCCGGAGCTGACGAACGTGGTGGCGTTCGGCCCGGCCGCGGGCACCGGTGACCCCGCGACCGACGGCGTCACCGGTTTCGACGAGGTGATCGGGTACCCGGGCGACGCACCGGCGGTGACGCCCGATCCCGACTCCCCCTCCACCATCGGCTACACCTCGGGCACCACCGGCCATCCGAAGGGCGCCGTGCAGAGCCACCGGGCGGTCCTGACGAACTGCGCCGCGACCGCGACCATGCACGGCAGGCGGGAGGACGACGTCGTCGTCACCGCGCTCCCCGCACCGCACGTGTACGGCAACGTCGTGATCAACGGGACGTTCCTGGCCGGGGGCACCGTGGTGCTGATGGAGCGGTTCACCCCGCAGGACACCCTGCGGTTGATCGCCGAGCACCGGGCGACGCTGTTCGAGGGGGTTCCGGCGATGTACGCGATGCTGCTCGCCGATCCGGCCACCTCCGACGCCGACCTGAGCTCGCTGACCCGCTGCACGGTGGGCGGCCAGACCATCCCGGTCAGCACGATCGAACGCTGGGAGCAGCGCTCCGGGGCGCCACTGATCGAGCTCTGGGGGATGACCGAGATCGCCGGGCTCGGCACCACGCACGCCGTGCACGCGCCCCGGGTCCCGGGCTCCATCGGCGTCTCGCTGCCCGGGGTGCAGGTGCGGATCGCCGATCTCGAGGACTCCGCCCGGGACGCCCCGTTCGACGTCCCCGGGGAGCTGATGGTGCGCGGCCCGATCGTGATGCTCGGCTACCACGGCAATCCGGAGGCCACCGCCGAGGCGATCGAACCGGACGGCTGGCTGCACACCGGCGACGTGGCGTCGATGAGCCCGAGCGGTCACGTGTTCATCGTCGACCGCCGCAAGGACATGATCATCACCGGTGGCTACAACGTGTACCCGGCGGAGCTGGAGCGGGTGCTCGCCGGCCACCCGGCGGTGGCCATGGTCGCGGTCGGCCCGGTGCCCGATCCCGTCCGCGGTGAGCTGGCCTGCGCCTACGTGGTCCGGACGAGCGGAGCGGAGCCGACCGAGGACGAGCTGATCGCCTGGGCCGGTGAGCGGCTGGCCGCCTACAAGCGGCCGCGGCTCGTCCGGTTCGTCGACGACCTCCCGAAGACCTCGACCGGGAAGATCATGCGCCGGGAGCTGATCACCCGGTTCGACGGTGACTGAGGACGAGGGACAGCGTTCAATGGGCGGCATGGGCATCGTGTCCGCTCTCGGCCCCGTCGCCGATGCGCACGGCGGTCTGGTCGAGCTGCTGGACCGCCGGGCGGCGATGCGCGCGGCGCTGGAGGAGCTCGCCGCGGACGGGGACGTCTCGTGGATCGCCGAGCCGCTGGCCGGGGCGGGGCCCGACGACGCGTACCTGATCCTCGGGCAGATCCGCGGCGACCGCACCGAGCTGCTCCGGGGCCTGCGGGTCCCGCTCGGTCACGGCCTGACCGGGAAGGTCTACGGCACCGGCAGCCCGGCGTCGGTGGACGACTACCTCAGGGCCAAGGGCATCACGCACACCTTCGACGCGCACATCGAGGCCGAGTCGGTCCGCAGGCTGCTCGCCGTCCCGGTCAGCAGGCACGGGCGCACGCACGGCGTGATCGCCGTCGGGGCCCGCTCGGACGGGACTTTCGGCGACCGGGCGGTGGCCCGGGTCCGCGCGGTCGCCGACGAGGCAGCGCTGGCCGTCGCGGTCGCCGAGCGCAGCAGGCTCGCCCGCGAGGTCGCCGTGCACGAGGAGCGGAGCAGGCTCGCCGCCGAACTGCACGACAGCGTCGGTGCACTGCTGTTCGCGATCGGATCCGGGGTGGCCGGCCTGGCCGAGAACGCGGGCGACGATCCCGAGCTGGCGGCCCGGCTGGACCGGCTCCGCAGGCAGGCCGACGAGGCGTCGACGGCGCTGCGCGACTCGCTGCGCACGCTGCGGGCCTCCCCGGCCGCGCTCGCCCTGTCGGTGGCGCTGCGGGCCGACTGCGCCGCCTTCTCCGACCGGACCGGGATCCCGGCGGAGCTCGTCGTTCTCGACGACCCGCCGGTTCTGACCCCGGACCGGACCGAGGTCGTGGTGACCGCCGTACGCGAGTCGCTGCTGAACATCGAGAAGCACGCGCGGGCGTCCGCGGTGGTCGTCACCGCCGGGCTGCGGCCGGGCGGCGGGATCGTCGTCGCGGTGACCGACGACGGCGTCGGGTTGCCGGCCGACCACCAGCCGGGGCTGGGCCTGTCGAGCAGCGCCGACGCCGCGGGGCGGCTCGGCGGGAGCGTCCGGATCACCACCGAGCCCGACGGCGGCGCCACCTGGCGGATCGAGCTGCCGTGCTGAGCACACCGGGTATCCGGGTGCTCATCGTCGACGACCATCCCGTGGTCCGGGACGGGGTCATCACGCAGCTCGCCCGGCATCCCGACATCAGGGTGGTCGGGCACGCCGGCGACGGCGCCGAGGCGGTCCGGTCGACGGCGCGACTGCGGCCGGACGTGGTGCTGCTGGACCTGCGGCTGCCCGACGGCCTGGCGGTCGACGTCGTCCCCCGGCTGCGGACGGCCGCCCCGGCGGCCCGGGTCCTGCTGTTCACCGCCTTCCCCGAGCACGCGGCCGTCGGGCCGTCACTGGCGGCGGGCGCCTGCGGGCTCGTCGTGAAGGACGCCTCCGGCACGACGCTGCGGGACGCGTTGCGGGAGGTCGCCCGCACCGGCAGCTACCGGGCCCCGCAGCTCGCCGCCGCCGCGCCGGTCACCGCCCGGGAGTACGACGTGCTGCGGCTGGTGGCGTCGGGCCACACCAACGCCGAGATCGCCACCGCGCTCACGCTCTCACCGAACACCGTGAAGACCTACCTGCAGAACGTGATGCAGAAGCTCGGGGCACGCAACCGGGCGCAGGTGATCACGAACGCCCGCGCGCACGGCCTGCTCTGAGCCCTCCGGACCGGCACCGCTCCAGGTCAGAGGTTCGCGATCTCGACCGGCTCGATGCCCTCCGCCGCCGGCAGCTCGAATCCGAAGATCCGTGCGTAGAACGCCAGCTCCGCGTCGAGCGCCCGGCGGATGTTCTCCGCCTTCCGGAACCCGTGCTGCTCACCGGAGAACAGCAGGTAGGCCACCGGGACCCCGCGGGAACGCAGCGCCTCGACGATCATCTCGGACTGGTTGGGCGGGACGATCGCGTCCTCGTCGCCCTGCAGCACGATCAGCGGGGTGGAGAACTTCCCGACGTGGGTGAGCGGCGAACGCTCGGTGTAGACGTCGCGGGCCTGCGGGTAGGGCCCGACCAGGCCGTCGAGGTAGCGGGACTCGAACTTGTGCGTCTCCTGGGCGAGCGCCTCCAGGTCGGCGACGCCGAAGTGATCGGCCCCTGCGGAGAACGGGGTGTCGTCACGGGCCAGCGCGGCGAGCGTGGTGAAGCCGCCCGCCGAGCCGCCGCGGATCGCGAGCCGGGCCGGATCGACCCGCCCCGTGTCGGCGAGTGCGCGGGCCGCGGCCAGGCAGTCGGCGACGTCGACGATCCCCCAGGCACCCTTGAGCTCCTCCCGGTAGGCGCGGCCGTAACCGGTGGAGCCGCCGTAGTCGACGTCGACGACCCCGAACCCGCGGCTCGTCCAGTACTGGACGCCGACGTTGAGCACCGGCACCGCCGAGCCGGTCGGGCCGCCGTGGATCACCACCAGCAGCGGGGGCAGCTCCCCCTCGGGTGCGTCGTGCGCGCCGAGCGGCGGGTAGTAGAGCCCGTAACCGGTGCGCGGATCCCCCGCCCGGTCGGTCGAGCGGAATCGGATCGACTCGGGCACCGAGATCGTCTCCGGGTGCAGGCCGAGATCGCGCGGCGGGCGCAGGACCTGCGTCCCGACCGCGCCGGGCTCGCCTGCCGCCGCGGGTGCCGGGACGACCCGGTGCACCCCGGGCTCCGCCGTCGGGCTCCCGGCGACGCACACGACGGCGTGCGGCCCGTCCGCGCGCACCGAACCGATCACCGAGAACGGGGTCTCCAGCTCGGTGATCGTCCCGCTCGTCTCGCGCACCACGAGCGCATCGAACCCGTTCGACGAGCGCGCGAAGACGATCCGGCCGTCGTCGAGGAAGGTGTAGCGCGACCCGCCGAGCGCCCAGCCGGGGACGCCGATCTCGGCGTCGATCCGGATCAGCGACTCGATGTCGTGGCCGGGCAGCCAGCGGTAGAGGTTCCACCAGCCGGTGCGGTCGGACAGGAAGGTCAGGGAGCCGTCGGGCTGCCACTGCGGTTCGGTGACCGACTCCCCCGGCCCGCCCGCGACGACCGTGTCGGTGCCGGTGGCGAGCTCGCGGACGGTCAGCTCGACGTCGTCCCAGGGCATC
Organism: Pseudonocardia autotrophica; assembly: GCF_003945385.1. Taxonomy (NCBI): domain Bacteria; kingdom Bacillati; phylum Actinomycetota; class Actinomycetes; order Pseudonocardiales; family Pseudonocardiaceae; genus Pseudonocardia; species Pseudonocardia autotrophica. The sequence continues at coordinate 2,096,281 of NZ_AP018920.1, read as the reverse complement.
GAGGGGTGGTTCCAGGACAGCCAGGCCAGGGTGGTCGCGTCCGGTGAGATCCGGGGCGCCGCGACGAAATCCGGGCCGGTGACCAGCACCCGGGGCTCCGACGGTGCGTGCGCGTCGAGCCGGACGATCTCGTTGACGACCTCGGTCGCCGGGCAGCCCGCCGAGGGGTGGTGCTCGCGGACCGCGACCAGCCAGGAGCCGTCCGGGGCGACGTCTCCGTCGGCGTAGCGGTCGCCGCGCGGCACCGCCGGCTCCGGGGTCAGCGGCACCGGATCGGCGCCGTCGTCGCGGCGGTACAACCGCTGATCGGCCCACTCGACGTAGAAGACGGTGCCGGGGCTGCCGCCGTGCAGCCACCACGCCCCGCCGCCGTACTCGTGCACGGCGGTGCGCGCGTTGGCCCCGGCGGGCAGCAGGTCCGTGCGGGTGCCGTCGTCGGCGCGGCGCACCAGCTGCACCCGGCCGCCCTCGGCGGCCCGGCCCTCGGCCCACACCACCCCGGTGCCCTCGGTACCCGGCGCGCCGTCCGGCCGGACATCGCCGAGCCGCACCGCGGCCGTCACCACCAGCTCGGACGTGACCGGTGTCGGCCACGACCCGTACCCCGAGATCGTCACGCCGACCACGCTAGTCGTCACCCGGCCGCGCGGCGGGCGGTGGCCGCCTCGCGCAGCAGCCGCACCGCGAGCGGCAGCGCTCCGGGGCGCAGCACCGGGGCGAGGCCGAGCACCCCGCGCATGCCGACCCACCAGCGGACCTGTCCGTCGGTGCGGAGCACGCCGACCGCCGGTGCCCGGCAGGCGGCGACCGCGGCCGGCAGGTTCGGGTAGATCTCGGCGAGCCGCGGCTCCCGGCAGGACCGGGCCCGCACCCGCACGGTCACGCAGCCGGGCAGCTCGCGGGCGATCCGGGAGCAGGGCGCGCAGGTCGCGTCGTGCACGAGCACCAGCTCCCGGATCCGCGTGCGCGCCATCCGGGCATCATCCCGCCGTGAGCACACCGGCCAGCGCGACGGGGTGCGACAGCATCGGATGGTGCGATCCGGTGATCATCTCGGGGACGACGCCGCGCAGCCGGCGGGCCAGCACGGTCCGCACGAACGCCGGCGGGAACAGCTTGTCCTCCCGGCACAGCAGGAACCGGGTGCGCACCGACGGCCAGCCCTCGCGCGGCCAGGGCTGCTCGAACGCGGTGCCGGACTGGTCCCGCTCGTGCTGCAGCGCCTCGTTCGCGATCTCCTCCGGGACGTCGTGGTAGTAGAGCGCCACGACGTCGTCGGGATCGCGGCCGTCGCGGGCGAGCTGGTCGGCGAACGCGGCGCGGTGCCCGGTCGCCGCCCACCAGTCCGATCCGGACTCCCCCGGCGCCGGCACCATCGCGGTGACCAGCACCAGCTCGCGGACCTCGATCCGGTCGCACACCAGCGGCGCGGTGAACCCGCCGAACGAGTGCCCGACGACGACCAGGTCGTCCGGGTCGGGGCCGTCGGCCCGCACCGCGGTGACCACGGCGTCGGCGTAGTCCTCCAGGTGGGCGCCGTCGTCGTCACAGGGCAGCTCGACGGGCAGCGCCCGGTGTCCGCGCGCGGTGAGCGCGCGGGCCAGTGGACCCCAGTACCAGCTGTCGGTCCCGGCACCGGGGACCAGCGCGAACGTCGTCATGGTCCTCCGACCGGCCGGGGCAGCACAACTCATCGGTGGCTCTCGTCGCGGCTGCCGCCCGGCAGTCTGCCCGGTACCGTCGGACCTCCGTCACCGAGGAGTCGCGATGACCGATCCCGATCAGCAGCCCGTCACCCAGCACCGGACCGACTACACCGACGACGGTGTGCCCACCTTCGAGTTCGTCCGCGACCGGATCGAGGGCCGGGCCGCGACGGCGGCCGCCGCGGAGGAGCTCGCCGGCGACGACGGGAAGGCGCAGGAGGCCCAGGACGCGTTCGCCGACCGGGAGCGCAAGGCCGCCGACCGGCTGGCGGAGATCCGCCGCTCGATGGGCGGCTGAGACCGGGGCGAGCGGCTCAGCCGTCGTCGCCGACCGGTTGCCAGCGCCGGTCCGTCGGGGCGCTCGCAGCCCGCAGCTCGGCGAGCAGGGTCTCCGGATCGGGCCCGGAGCGGACGAGCGCGCGGTCCGCGGCCCGCAGGAACCCCTCGGCGACGGCATGGTCGAAGAAGGCCAGCAGGTCCCGGTAGTAGCCGGCGGTGTCGAGCAGCCCGACCGGTTTGGCGTGCAGACCCAGCTGCGACCAGGTCAGTGCCTCGGCGAACTCCTCGAGTGTGCCGATCCCGCCGGGCAACGTGACGAACCCGTCGGACAGCTCGGCCATCATCGCCTTCCGCTCGTGCATCGATCCGACGACGTGCAGCTCGGTCAGCCCGTCGTGCGCGATCTCGCCGGCCAGCTGATGCTCCGGGATCACCCCGACCACCCGGCCGCCACGCTCCAGCGCCGCGTCGGCGAGCTCACCCATCGTCCCGACGCTCGCGCCGCCGTAGACCAGCCCGATGCCCGCGTCGGCGAGCAGCGCGCCGAGCCGGCGGGCGGCCGCGACGTATTCCGGAACTCGTCCGGGATTGGAACCGCAGAAGACGCAGAGTGTGCTGATCGAGGTCATCGGTCCGCCTCCAGGAGGGCGTTCGGAACGGGTGGTCGTCGCCGGGGAGCTCGCCGCCCGAGCTGTCGGTGCGGATCCGGCGGGCGGAGCCGGCGAGCGGGGGTGCCGGGCGGCGCCTCGGGGTTCGGCGGGGTACAGCGGGATCGTGTCGGTGCCGTCGACGCCCGGCGAGATCACGGGCCGGACCCGGTCGCGGCCCGCTCCAGCAGCTGCCTGCCCAGCGCATAGGCGCCGCGCAGGTCGTCTCCGGTGAAGCAGACCGACGCCCTGGCCCGCACCTCGTCGTTGCAGTTCACGCCGACGGTGTTCGGGAGCCGGTCGAACAGCAGCAGGTCCGAGGTGGAGTCTCCGTAGGCGACGCAGTCGCGCTCCTGGAGTCCGAGCTCGTCGAGCAGGCCGGTGGTGATGTCGACCTTGTGCTGCAGGGTCAGCAGCCCGTCCTCGGCGACCGCTGCGCCGGGTTCGACGGCCGACCCATAGGTCCGGTGTGCTCCCCAGCCGGTCAGCCGTCGGACGAAGAAGTGCGGGGACTGGGAGATGACGGCGACCATCTCACCACGGCCGCGGATGTCGGCGAACACCTCGGGCACGCCGTCCAGCCAGGCCGAGGACCGGAACGCCGCGTCGATCCGGTCCTCTGAGACGTCGCGCCACAAGGGCAGCATCCGCTCCCAGAAGGTCACCGATCCGATCTCGCCGCGGCCCCATTCCTGCTCGATGCGGTCGGCCGCCTCGAACCGGCCGAGGTGGCGGGACAGCTCCACCGATGCCGCACCACGCAGCAGGGTCCCGTCCATGTCGAACACGTGCAGCCGCTTCATCGCTGTTGCTCTCCAGGTCGTTCTGTGCGCCGGTCCGTGCGTGACCGCACCGGAGCGCGACGGGGCCCGCCGCGCTCCGGTACCGGCCGGGTCAGGCGATGGCGGCGGTCACGGCCGTCTCGTCCGACACCGTCCGCATCAGGCCGACGTGTCCGATGTAGTACTCCTCCGGCACGTCCCGCTCGGCGTTCGCGATCACCTCGGTGAAGTCCCACTTCTTGAGCAGCTTGCCGTCACGGAACACCGGCTGCAGCACGTTCTCCGACTCCGGGATCGAACCCTTCGGAACCGTGGTGTAAGTACCGTTCTCATACTTGAGGGCCAGCCGACCGGCCTTGGAGGCCTTGAACCCGGCACCGGTCGGCGACTTGGCGATGTCACGCCACTCACCGTTCACCCGCACCGCAGAAGCCTTCTGACCGAAGTTCATCGTGTCCCGATTCCAGTGCTGCAACAGACCACCACCCATCCCGAACACCGCATTGTCCGCAGCCAGACCACGACGCTCCAGCTCCATGTAGACCTGCGGAAGACTGTGGAAGTTCACACCGTCACCCTGCACCACCCGGACGAACGGCGGGAGGATCTTGAACCCCTTGCTGTTCGTCTCGTAACCGAACGACTCCATCAGCCACTCGGTGGTGTCCGCGGTGACCTGCACGATGTCTCCGGAATCGGGCCGCACACCGACCAGACCGGGGAAGTTGCGGACCTCCTCCCTCAGCTCCACGCCGATGATCTTCTTGACACAGTGCTCGTGGTCGTAGGTGTCGGTCAGCAGCAGCGCGCAGCCCTCCGGGGCGAACACCTGCAGCATGTTGCGCAGGGCGTCGGCCTCGTGCTCCCGCCCCCATGCGCAGAACCCGGCGTGCTCGGAGTTCGGACCGGAGTTCGAGACCTTGCCGGCGTTGTAGAACCGCTTCGCCGCCAGGATCCCGGGAACCGTGTCACTCTGATCGAAATTCACCAGATGCGCCAACCCACCCAACGCCGCCGACTGCTGCGAACTCACCCCACGAGCACCGTAATCATGCAGAATATTACGAAGCAACTGCGGATTGTCCGAAGTACGCGCCAACGCCTCCTTGATCACCATCTTCGACAACCAACTCACCGTACCGATCGTCGTCGGATACCACACCGCACGCAACAACGCCGTCTCGAAGAAACTCGTCGCCCAGAAATACTTCGGATCCGTGTTGATCAACTGAACCAACACATTACGAGCCGGCAGCACGATACCCTCCGGGACCGCCTCGATCTCCACCGGCAGATACCCGCCATGATCATTCAGGATCCCCAACCAGTTCTCCCGGTTGAAATGCATCCCCTGCTCACGCACCACGAACTCGGCCTCATCGATGTCCTCGAGCGTGACCGGCCGCATCAGACACTCCCGCAGATACGCCTGCAGACCCACGAACTGCGTCACCGGCCACGCCCCACCACGCGACTCGATGTAACTCGACACGTACTCCGTACCCGGCGGATAGAGCGGATAGTGACAGTGCTTGTAGTTGTCGGTGTTGATGATCAGGTTGTCCAGGTAGCCCATCGGGTCCGTCTCACCTTCTATGAGAGTCGTTTCTACCGACCAGCCGCGCCGATGACTCGAATGCGACCGCCTGTCGTGCCGAGCGCCCTGCCGAGCGCCGTCGTTCGCGCGGGAGAACCGCTGACCCGCGCGGGACTGCAGCCTCGCCCATGCACCTGAGCGGCCACCAGATGACGAGGGCAGATTACACACGACTGTAACGATTCTAGTGTGACCGTCAACCCATCTGACGAGCCCGAGCCGTCCGAGATGACAGGTCAGGCCAACCGAAGTCGGGCACCCCGGGGCGCCTCGCATGTCGTAAGCACTGGTGAAGAGGCCGCGGCCACAGCCGCCCGAGCCTGGTCGCACGTACCGACCCGCGCCGGAGTGGGCCGTGCACGAGTCCCAACAACTCCTGAACCATGAACGTTTCTAGTTCTGCTGAGCTCTCCAGCGGGCGAGGTGCTTCCCGGACCCGCGGGTGTGGCCGGCCGCCGGTCGACGTGCCGCCGCAGATGCCATCGGCCGGCGCCGTCGCGACATCCGTCCCGCACGCCGCGACCTCGGCCGGCGCGGCCTCACCTCGGAGGTCGCACGCTCTCGCGGATCTGGATCGTGACCGGGAGCTGCTCGTCGACGGTCTCGCTCTCGCCGTCGATCAGCCGGAACAGCGCCATCGCCGCGCGGTAGCCCATCTCGTGTGCCGGCTGGCGCACGCTGGTCAGCTTCGGCGTGAGCATCCGCGAGACCGGGAGGTCGTCGAACCCGGCCACGCTGATGTCGCGCGGAACCGACAGACCGTGCCCGGTGAGCCGCTCGATCGCCCCGATGGCCATCAGGTCGTTCGCGCACAGCAGCGCCGTCGGCCGCTCGGCCTCGGGCAGCGCGAGCAATGTGTCCGCCGCCGCGGCGCCCGACTCCTCCCGGTAGTCACCGGGATACACCGGGACGGAGTCCGGGTCGATCCCGGCCCAGGCGAAGGCCTCCCGGTAGCCGGCGAGACGCTGCTGCGCCGTCCACAGCGCGGGTGGGCCGCCGACCACGGCGAGCCGCCGGTGCCCCTGATCCAGGACGTACGTCGCGACCTCACGCGCACCGCGCCGGGAGTCGCAGATGACCGCGGGCAGGTCGCGGCCGGGGATCTGCTCGTCGACCAGCACGACCGGGCCGGAGCGGGCCAGATCGTAGATCGACGCGGGCATCGATCCGGTGCCCGACAGGTAGATCACCCCGTCGACACGCTGGCTGCGCAGCAGCTTCGCCTGCTTCTCCTCGGCCGCCTCGGTCCCATCCGGGACGATCAGCACGACCAGCACGTCGAGCGACGACGCGGCCCGCTGTACCCCCTCGGTGACCAGGGCGAAGAACTGGTTGGTCAGGTCGGGCACGACCATCGCCACGGTGGAGGCGGAGCGACGCTTGAGACTGCGGGCCGACTGGTTGGGCGAGTAGTCCAGCAGCCGGATCGCGTCCAGCACCCGGTTGCGGCGCTCCTGCGCGACCGGCCCGCTGTCGTTGAGCACGTAGCTCACCGTGCTGACCGAGACGTTCGCGTGTTCGGCGACGTCCTTCATCGTGGGGCGGCGGCGCGACACGACCTGGACCTCCTGTGTACGAGCTCCGGCCGCCCAGCCGAGCACCGACGGCCCACGGATCCCGGTCGTGCGCCCACCCCACGAGCTCGGGGGGTGCCCGGTGCGGTGCCGGGTCCGAGGTGAAGGCGACGGAACGGCCCGAACCGGCCGGATCGACGACCAGGAGCGGATTCTCGCCGACGGAGGCGACCTGTCGTCGCGTCCGGTTCGGCGATCACGCGATTGTAGCCGAGCAGCGGCCCCCGGCCGGGTGGGGTTCGATCCGCCTCCGTCACGGTCCAGCGGCCCGCCGCGCCCTACCCGACGAGGCGGGTCCGGCCCACCGGTGGGGCAGGTGGTCCGGCTGCACACCGCGGCCCCCGGACGAGGACGTCCGGGGGCCGCGGATCGGATGCCGATCGGTCACCCGCCGGACCGGGTCAGGAGTCCTTGCGGCGGAAGATCTTGTCCCCCAGCCAGACGAGCGGATCGTACTTGCGGTCGACCGCCCGTTCCTTCATCGGGATCAACGCGTTGTCGGTGATCTTGATGTGCTCGGGGCAGACCTCGGTGCAGCACTTGGTGATGTTGCAGAAGCCCAGACCGTGCTCCTCCTGCGCCTCGGCGGCCCGGTTGCCGTGCGCGTCGAGCGGGTGCATGTCCAGCTCGGCCACCCGCATCAGGTAGCGCGGACCGGCGAACGCCTCCTTGTTCTCCTCGTGGTCGCGGACCACGTGGCAGGTGTTCTGGCACAGGTAGCACTCGATGCACTTGCGGAACTCCTGGCTCCGCTCGACGTCGATCTGCTGCATCCGGTACTCCCCCGGCTCCAGCCCCTCCGGCGGGGTGAACGAGGGGATCTCCCGGGCCTTCGTGTAGTTGAACGACACGTCGGTCACCAGGTCCCGGATCACCGGGAAGGTCCGCAGCGGCGTGACCGTCACGACCTCGTCCACGGCGAAGGTGTTCATCCGGGTCATGCAGAGCAGCCGGGGCCGGCCGTTGATCTCCGCCGAGCAGGATCCGCACTTGCCGGCCTTGCAGTTCCAGCGCACGGCGAGATCGTTCGCCTCGGTGGCCTGCAGCCGGTGGATGATGTCGAGGACGACCTCGCCCTCGTTCACCTCGACCGGGTAGTCGACGAGCTCGCCCTTGGTGTCGTCGCCACGCCAGACGCGGAAGTGCTGGAGGTGGGTGCCCTTCTCCGTGCTGGTCATGCCTGGCCCTCCCCGGAACCGGAGCCGGCGCCGGCGCCGGCGCGGTGGCCGCCCAGCTCGTCACCGGTGTAGTACTTCTTCAGCTCGTCGAGCTCGAACAGGTCGAACAGGTCCGGCCGCATCGGGATCTGCTCCTGGCGGGTGAGCTCGATCCCGTCCTCCCCCAGCGCACTGCAGACCAGCAGCAGGTGCCGCCAGTCCGAGTCCATCACCGGGAAGTCGTCGCGGGTGTGCCCGCCGCGGGACTCCTGGCGCTCCAGCGCCGCCTTCCCGGTGCACAGCGCGACGAGCAGCATGTTGCGCAGGTCCAGGGCCAGGTGCCAGCCCGGGTTGAACCGCCGGTGTCCCTCCACCGAGACGGTGCGGGTGCGGGTGGCGATGTCCTCGAGCTTCTTCAGGGCGAGCTCCATCTCCTCGCCCTTGCGGATGATCCCGACGAGCTCGTGCATCGTCTTCTGCAGCTCCTGCTGCACGACGAACGGGTTCTCCCCGCCCTCGGCGGCGCTGGAGAACGGCAGCATCGCCCGCTCCAGCGCGGCGGCGACGTCGGCCTCGGCCACGGCGGGCCGGCCCGCGTCGGCGTGCTGCGCGGCGTGCAGTCCGGCGCGACGGCCGAACACCAGCAGGTCCGACAGCGAGTTGCCGCCGAGCCGGTTCGAACCGTGCATGCCGCCCGCGACCTCGCCCGCGGCGAACAGGCCGGGAACCTTCGACATCGCGGTGTCCGGCTCGACCTCGACGCCGCCCATCACGTAGTGACAGGTCGGGCCGACCTCCATCGGCTCGGAGGTGATGTCGACGTCGGCCAGCTCCTTGAACTGGTGATGCATCGACGGCAGCCGCTTGAGGATCTCCTCGGGCTTGAGCCGGGTCGACACGTCGAGGAACACCCCACCGTGCTCGGTCCCGCGCCCGGCCTTGACCTCGGAGTTGATCGCCCGGGCCACCTCGTCGCGGGGCAGCAGCTCCGGTGGGCGCCGGTTGTTGTCCGGATCGGTGTACCAGCGGTCGCCCTCCTCCTCGGAGGTGGCGTACTGCTCCTTGAACACGTCCGGCACGTACTCGAACATGAACCGCTTGCCGTCGGTGTTGCGCAGCACCCCGCCGTCACCGCGGACCGACTCGGTGACCAGCAGGCCACGCACCGACGGCGGCCACACCATGCCCGTCGGGTGGAACTGCAGGAACTCCATGTTGATCAGCGTCGCGCCGGCGCGCAGGGCCAGCGCGTGCCCGTCGCCGGTGTACTCCCAGGAGTTCGAGGTGACCGAGTAGCTCTTCCCGACCCCACCGGTTGCCAGCACGATCGCCGGTGCGTCGAACCGGACGAACCGGCCGTCGTTGCGGAAGTAACCGAAGCAGCCGGCGATCGCCGGTCGACCGTCCGGGACACCCGGGCCCGGGCTGGTGGTGAACAGCTCGGTGATCGTGCACTCGTGGAAGACCCGGATCCGGGACTCGTAGTCGCCGGTCTCGGCGAAGTCCTCCTGCTGCAGCGAGACGACCTTCTGCTGCAGGGTGCGGATCAGCTCCAGGCCGGTGCGGTCACCGACGTGCGCGAGCCGCGGGTAGGTGTGCCCGCCGAAGTTGCGCTGGCTGATCTTCCCGTCCTCGGTGCGGTCGAACAGCGCGCCGTAGGTCTCCAGCTCCCAGACCCGGTCCGGGGCCTCGGTGGCGTGCAGCTCGGCCATCCGCCAGTTGTTCAGGAACTTGCCGCCGCGCATCGTGTCCCGGAAGTGCACCGACCAGTTGTCGTTCGGGTTGGCGTTGCCCATCGACGCCGCGCAGCCGCCCTCGGCCATCACGGTGTGCGCCTTGCCGAACAGCGACTTGGAGATGATCGCGGTGCGCTTGCCCTGCAGCCGGGCCTCGATCGCGGCACGCAGGCCGGCGCCGCCGGCCCCGATCACCACGACGTCGTACTCGTGACGTTCGATCTGCTCGTCGGTCATGTTCGAGTTCACCCCACGATCCGCAGGTCGGTGATCCAGCCGGCGGAGACGGCCATGACGTAGAAGTCGGTCAGCGCGAGGCTGGCCAGGGTCGCCCAGGCGTAGGCCATGTGCCGGGTGTTGAGCTTCGAGACCCAGCCCCACAACTTGTAGCGGACCGGGTGCTTCGAGAAGTGGTTCAACCGGCCACCGACCACGCTGCGGCAGGAGTGGCAGGACAGCGTGTAGCCGAACAGCAGGACGACGTTCGCGACCAGGATGATGTTGCCCAGCCCCAGCCCGAAACCACCACCGGGCTTGCTGAACGCCGCTACGGCGTCGTAGGCGTTGATCAGGGTGATCAGGCCGGCGATGTAGAAGAAGTAGCGGTGCGCGTTCTGCAGCAGCAGCGGGAACCGGGTCTCTCCGGTGTAGCGCTTGTGCGGCTCGGCGACCGCGCAGGCCGGCGGGGACAGCCAGAACGCCCGGTAGTACGCCTTGCGGTAGTAGTAGCAGGTCAGCCGGAACAACAGCAGGAACGGCAGCGAGACCGCCGCGTAGGGCAGCCACCAGACGTCCGGCGTGAACTGCCCGAAGTGCGACGCCTCCGGGATGCAGCCCACCGAGACACACGGCGAGTAGAACGGCGTCAGGTAGCCGTACTCCTCGACGTAGTAGTACTGCTGCATGAACGCCCGTACGGTCGCGTAGGCGACCCACGCCACGAAGGCGACGAACGTCGCGAGCGGTGGCAGCCACCAACGGTCGGTGCGCAACGTGCGCGCGGCGATCGTGGCCCGGCCTGCACCGGGGCTGCCGCTGGTGTCAGTGGTGGATGACACGCGCGGGGACTCCTGTCGTCTCGCGGCACCGCGGCCCGAACGGGTCCCGGACACGGCGCCGTGTCCTCTGTCGTCGTCACACGAGGAGCGTGACTGGCCAGAGAGTACGACGCAGCTCACATGTGATCTACGTCGACCTCGTGATGGACCCCCGTATCGAGACGTGCCTCACAGTACTGGGGCACTCATCGACTGTGACCGAGTCTTCGCCGCGTTACATCCTCGTCAATGTTCTGATGGCGGGCGGGCCGCGGCGGACGCGGTTCGGGAGGAGCGCAGGTTAAACCGATGCACGCCACACTGGAGTCGATCCACCAGCGGGTACTGGACCGCAATCCCGGGGAGTCCGAGTTCCACCAGGCCGTCCGGGAGGTGCTCGAGAGCATCGGCCCCGCGGTGGACAAGCACCCGGAGTACGCCCAGGCGCGGATAGTCGAGCGGATCTGCGAGCCCGAGCGACAGATCATCTTCCGGGTGCCGTGGGAGGACGACGACGGTGACATCCACATCAACCGTGGGTTCCGGGTGGAGTTCAACAGCGCGCTCGGGCCGTTCAAGGGCGGACTGCGCTTCCACCCGACGGTGCTGCTGGGGACCGTCAAGTTCCTCGGCTTCGAGCAGATCTTCAAGAACGCGCTGACCGGGCTGCCGATCGGCGGCGCCAAGGGTGGCTCGGACTTCGATCCGCGCGGCCGGTCGGACCGCGAGGTCATGCGCTTCTGCCAGAGCTTCATGACCGAGCTGCACCGCCACCTCGGCGAGTACACCGACGTCCCGGCCGGTGACATGGGTGTCGGTGCCCGGGAGCTCGGCTTCCTGTTCGGCCAGTACAAGCGGATCACCAACCGCTACGAGTCCGGCGTGCTCACCGGCAAGGCGCTGTCCTTCGGCGGCGCCCAGGTCCGCCGGGAGGCGACCGGCTACGGCTGCACCTACTTCGCGCAACGGGCCCTGGAGCTGCGCGGGGACTCCCTGGAGGGCAAGGACGTCGTCGTCTCCGGCTCCGGGAACGTCGCCGTGTACGCCGTGGAGAAGGTGCACCAGCTCGGCGGCCGGGTGGTGGCCGTGTCCGACTCCGGCGGCGTCGTGCACGACCCCAAGGGCATCGATCTCGAGGTGCTCAAGGACCTCAAGGAGGTCCGCCGGGAACGGATCAGCGGCTACACCGATCGGATCGGGCACGCCGAGTTCTCGTCGACCCGGTCGATCTGGGACGTTCCCTGCCAGGTCGCGCTGCCCTCGGCCACCCAGAACGAGCTGGACGCCGACGGGGCCCGCGCACTGGCCAAGGGCGGCTGTCTGCTCGTCGCCGAGGGCGCGAACATGCCGACCACCCCGGACGCGGTGCGGGTGCTGCGCGAGGCCGGCGTGGTCTTCGCGCCGGGCAAGGCCGCCAACGCCGGTGGGGTCGCCGCATCCGCGCTGGAGATGCAGCAGAACGCCTCGCGCGACTCGTGGAGCTTCGAGTACTCGGAGGACCGGCTGCGCGAGATCATGACCGATGTGCACGACCGCTGTCACGACACCGCGGCCGAGTACGGCTGTCCCGGTGACTACGTGGCCGGTGCGAACATCGCCGGTTACGCCCGGGTCGCCGAGGCGATGCTGGCGCTCGGGCTGATCTGAGCACGGCCGCTCCGGCCCCCCGACGACGACGCCCCCGGTGCGCCTGCGTGCAGGCGTACCGGGGGCGGGTGCGAACCGGCGCCCGGGCGCGGTACTCGTGCCGCGCCCGGGCGGGCGTCTCACTTCCTGCGGCCACCCACGGTCGCGCCGAGGTAGTCCCGGTTGAGCTGCGAGATCACGTCGAGCGGGATCTCCTTCGGGCAGGCCACCGCGCAGGCACCGGTGTTGGTGCAGCCGCCGAAGCCGGCGTCCTCGTGCATCTCGACCATGTTGACGACCCGGTCGTAACGCTCCGGCTGGCCCTGCGGCAGCTCCCCCAGGTGGGTCAGCTTGGCCCCCAGGAACAGCGACGCCGATCCGTTCGGGCACGCCGCAACGCAGGCACCGCAGCCGATGCAGTTCGCCGCCGCGAACGAGCGGTCGGCGTGCGCCTTGGGCACCGCGTTCGCGTTCGCCTCGGGTGCCGAACCGGTGTTCACCGAGACGTACCCACCGGCCTGGATGATCTTGTCGAAGGCACCGCGGTCGACGATCAGGTCCTTGATCACCGGGAACGAGCCGGACCGGAACGGCTCGACGACGATGGTGTCGCCGTCGTTGTAGTGCCGCATGTGCAGCTGGCAGGTGGTGGTCGCCCGCTGCGGGCCGTGCGGCTGGCCGTCGATCACCATGCTGCAGGCACCGCAGATGCCCTCACGGCAGTCGTGGTCGAACGCGACCGGCTCGTCGCCGGACAGGATCAGCCGCTCGTTGAGCACGTCGAGCATCTCGAGGAACGACATGTCCTCGTCGGCGTCGACCTCGTAGGTGGAGAGGCGGCCCTTGTCGACCGAGTCGCGCTGCCGCCAGACCTTCAGAGTCAGTTTCACGTCTGCTCGCCTTACTTGTAGCTGCGCTGGGTCGGGTGCACGTACTCGAAGACGAGCTCCTCCTTGCGCAGGACCGGCGCCTGCCCACGGCCGGTGTACTCCCAGGCCGAGGTGAAGGAGAAGTTCTCGTCGTCGCGCTGTGCCTCGCCGTCGTCGGTCTGGCTCTCACCACGGAAGTGGCCGCCGCAGGACTCGCGACGCACCAGCGCGTCCAGGCACATGAGCTCACCGAGCTCGAGGAAGTCGGCCACCCGGCCGGCCTTCTCCAGGCTCTGGTTCAGCTCGGCGCCGGTACCGGGCACCTTGACGTTGTTCCAGAACTCGCGGCGCAGCTCGGGGATCCGGTCCAGCGCCTTGCGCAGTCCCTCCTCGGTCCGCTCCATGCCGCAGTAGTCCCACATGATCTGGCCGAGCTCACGGTGGAACGAGTCGACCGTGCGGGTGCCGTTGATCGACAGGAACGTGTCGATCCGGTCGGTCACCGACTTCACGGCCTCGACGACCTCGGGGGCGTCGTCCGGCACCGGATCCAGGTTGTGCTTGGCGATGTAGTCGCCGATGGTCACCGGGAGCACGAAGTAGCCGTCCGCCAGGCCCTGCATGAGTGCCGAGGCGCCCAGCCGGTTCGCGCCGTGGTCGGAGAAGTTGGCCTCGCCGCCGATGTAGAGCCCCGGGACGGTGGACTGCAGGTCGTAGTCGACCCAGAGGCCGCCCATCGTGTAGTGCACGGCGGGGTAGATCCGCATCGGGACCTCGTACGGGTTCTCCCCGGTGATCCGCTCGTACATCTCGAAGAGGTTGCCGTACTTGGCCTCGACGGCCTTGCGACCGAGCCGGGCGATGGCGTCGGCGAAGTCCAGGTAGACACCGAGCCCGCCCGGTCCGACGCCGCGCTTCTCGTCGCAGACCTCCTTGGCGGCCCGGGACGCGATGTCGCGGGGCACCAGGTTCCCGAACGCCGGGTACTTGCGCTCCAGGAAGTAGTCGCGCTCGGCTTCCGGGATCTCGTTCGGGCCACGGTCGTCGCCGAGCCGCTTCGGCACCCAGACCCGGCCGTCGTTGCGCAGCGACTCCGACATCAGGGTCAGCTTCGACTGGTGGTCACCCGAGACCGGGATGCAGGTCGGGTGGATCTGGGTGAAGCAGGGGTTCGCGAACAGCGCGCCCTTGCGGTGCGCCCGCCAGGACGCGGTCACGTTGCAGCCCTTGGCGTTCGTCGACAGGTAGAAGACGTTGCCGTAGCCACCGGAGGCGAGCACCACCGCGTCCGCGGTGTGCACCTGGATCTCGCCGGAGACCATGTCCCGGGCGACGATTCCGCGCGCCCGGCCCTCGACGACGATCAGCTCCAGCATCTCGTGCCGGGCGAACATCTCGACGGTGCCGGCCTGCACCTGGCGCTCGAGCGCCTGGTAGGCGCCGATCAACAGCTGCTGGCCGGTCTGTCCGCGGGCGTAGAAGGTGCGGGAGACCTGCACGCCACCGAACGACCGGGTGTCGAGCAGGCCGCCGTAGTCACGGGCGAACGGGACGCCCTGCGCAACGCACTGGTCGATGATCTGGCGGCTGATCTCGGCGAGCCGGTGCACGTTCGACTCGCGGGCGCGGAAGTCGCCGCCCTTGACCGTGTCGTAGAACAGCCGGTACACGCTGTCGCCGTCGTTGCGGTAGTTCTTCGCCGCGTTGATGCCACCCTGCGCGGCGATCGAGTGCGCGCGCCGCGGGCTGTCCTGGTAGCAGAACGTCTTGACCTGGTACCCGGCCTCGCCGAGCGTGGCGGATGCGGCGCCACCGGCCAGGCCGGACCCGACGACGATGACCTTCTTGGACCGCTTGTTCGCCGGGTTGACGAGCTTCACGCCGAACCGGCGGCGCTCCCAGCGGGTCTCGATCGGGCCGGACGGGACCGCCTTGTCGACGACCGGCTCGCCGACCGTGTAGTCGGCGTAGAGGCCCGATCCGCTGTCGTTGCTCTCGTGGTGGGTGGGGGCGTCAGTGTTGTCAGGCATGGATTCAGACCACTCCGAACGTGACGGCGAGGGGCACCGAGATGAACCCCAGGGTGAGCACGACGGCGAACGCCGTGGCCACCGTCTTGATGGTGTGCTCCCGGCTGTTGCTGGACCATCCGAGCGTCTGCATGCCGGAGAAGATGCCGTGCCGGACGTGCAGCCCGAGCGCGACGACGGCGGCGATGTAGAACAGCGTGATGTACCAGCGGTCCGGGGCGAACCCGGCGCTGATGTTGTTGTAGGCCTCGAGGTGCACGCCGTTCGGGTTGGCGACACCCACCGTGAGGTCGAGGATGTGGTAGATGACGAACAGCACGATGATCACGCCGCCCCAGCGCATGGTGCGGGCCGCGTAGCTGCCCTTCACCTTGTGCGAGCCGCCGGCGTACTTGATCGGTCGCGCCCGCCGCGCGCGCAGGGTCAGCACGGTGGCCGCCCAGATGTGCGCGATCGCCGAGACCAGCAGGACCACCCGGACGATCCACAGCATGCCGCCGTAGGGCAGTGCGGGCTCGAGCAGCGTGCGGAGCCAGGCCGCGTACTCATCGATCGACTCGGGACCGAAGAAGATCTTCAGGTTGCCGATCATGTGCAGGACGACGTAGAGCAGCAGGAAGACCCCGCTCACCGCCATCACGAATTTCAGGAACGCACTGGGCGTTCGCGGACGCCGGGGCTCGGCTGCGCCGCCCGCCCGGGACTTGTCGGACATCGTGACCACAGCGACCAGTGGACATAGCAACACCCGTGGCCGTCCAATGCATCAAAGGGCCTGCTGCCATAGCCGTAGGCTATGCACGTGACACTTCAGCAGCTCATGTACTTCGTCGCTCTGGCGGACGTGCGCAGCTTCACTCGGGCGGCCGACCAGGTCGGTGTTGCGCAGCCCACTCTCAGCAGGTCGCTGCGGGCGCTGGAGCAGGAGTTGGGCGCCTCGCTGATCAACCGCGGGGCGTCGGTGACGCTGACGCCGGCCGGCGAGGTGGTGCTGCCACTGGCCCGGCGGATACTGGCCGACTCCGACATGGTGCGCACCACGGTCGCCGAGATGGTGGGGTTGCGCAGCGGCCGGGTCCGGGTCGGCGCGACGCCGTCGCTGTGCATCGGAGTGCTGTCGGACGTGCTGCGGGTGTTCCACGCGCGGCACCCGGAGATCCACGTCGAGCTGGCCGAGGACGGTTCGCAGCCGCTGGAGACCTCGCTGGTCCGCAACGAGCTCGACATCGCACTCGTGATCGTCCCTCCGGACGGGGTGGATCCGGCCCTGCACAGTGCCCCGCTGCTGCGCGAGCGGCTGTCGGTCGCATCCCCGCGCGCCCGGCGTCCGCTGACCCCCCGCCGGACGATCTCGGTCCCCGAGCTGGCCAAGCACGATCTGGTGATGGTCCGGAAGGGCTACGACCTGAGGGAGGTGACCCTGCGGGCGTACGCGGTGGCCGGGGTGACCCCGCGGATCGCGGTGGAAGGTGGCCAGATGGACGCGGTGCTGCGGATGGTCGAGGCCGGCACCGGGGTGGCGGTGGTGCCGGATCTGGTGTTCATCGGGCGGCCGCGACTACGCAGGACGGTGCTGACCCCGGCCCTGCACCGGACCGTGGCGCTGGCCCGCCGCGCGGACATCGCACCGACGCCGGCCGTGACGGCCTTCGCGGACATCCTGCTGGAGCACATGTCCGACACCTCGGCCTCGCTGCGGTCGGGGACGAACGACGTCCAGGTCCTGCACCGGCACCGGACCGGCCGGGAGCTGCTGGGGTGACGCCGGGCCGGCCCTCCGGCGGCGACTGGCCGGGCAGGGGTGGATACCGGCCGGGCGGGTGGTCGCCGGCCGAGCAGGGGTGGTTGCCGGCCGAGCAAGGGTGTACCCCTGTCGAACATCCGCTCACCAGGTGAGCGGTTTCTGCGTGCACCCCTCTCCGTGCCCGATCCGGCCCGGCTTGGCACAGCACGGCTTGGCACAGCGCGGCTTGGCACGGCGCGGCTTGGCACGGCACGGCCCGCCAGCCACCTCCGGCGGTGAGTGGGCCGGCCGTGCGCCACGCCTCTGCCCACGCGCCCCGCGCCACGCGCCCGCGATGCGCGGCCCGCGCCCGGCGGGCCCACGCCAGAAGGCCCACATCGTCCCGGGCCGGAGGTCTCCTGATGCAAGAACCGCTCATCTGGTGAGCGGATGCACCAGACCCCCTGCCGAGCCGACGGGCAGCCACGAGCGTGCGCCCCCGCGCCGCGCCTCCGCCCGCACGCACCGCCCGGCTTCGGAACGGGCCCGGCCACGCCGGGTCGGTCATCGGGCCGGGCTACACCGGTCAGTCGTCGGACGAGGTCTCGCCGGTCAGTCGTCGGGCGGGGTCTCGCCGGTCAGTCGTCGGGCGGGGTCTCGCCGAGCTCGTCGGCGTCCGCACCGGCGGCGGCGATCTCCTCCTTCACGACGCCGTACGCGACGCCCCCGCCGTATCCCTTGCGGGCGAGCATCCCGACGAGCTTGCGCGCGGTGGACTGGCGTTGCTCCCGGGTGCCGACGGGCAGGCTGCGCAGGCGGCGCACGACCAGTTCGCGGGCGCGGTCCCGCTCGGAGTCGTCGTCGATCTCGGTGAGTGCCTCGTCGGCGACGTCCCGGTCGATCCCCTTGCGGTGCAGCTCCAGTGCGATCGCCCGCTTGCCCAGCCCGCGGTGCCGGTGCCGGGAACGAACCCACTGGTCGGCGAACGCCTTGTCGTCGACCAGTCCGACCTCGTCGAAGCGCTCGAGCACCCGATGTGCGACCTCGTCGGCGATCTCCTTGCGGCGCAGTGCATCACCGAGCTCCTTGACCGAGCGGGCCCGGTCGGTGAGCAGCCGGAGGCAGATCTCCTTGGCGCGGGCCTCCTGCTCGGCCGGGGTCTCCACTCCCCCGGATGCGGACTCGTCGCCCGATCCACCGTTGCGACGACGCCGGGCACCGGAACCGTCGATCCGTGAGTCGCTGCCGCCCGAGCTGTCGGAGCGGGAGCCGCCGCCACCGGAACCGTCAGCGCGGGAGCGGCGGGCACCGCGCGTTCCCGACCGGCGCCCGGGCTCGTCGTCGAACGTGGCGATCCGGGGCGCATCCACACCGGCTGCACCGGTTTCCCCGTCTTCGCTCAGCTCCTCGAACGACACGACCCGCCCGGCCTCGTCGGCACCCGCCGGACGGCCCGGTCCGGGGCCGACGGGATCGGCGATCGGGTCGGCAGCCGGCCCGGCCGTCGGATCGGTGGCCCGACCACCGTTCGGGTCGGCAGCCGGATCGGCTGTCAGGTCGCCAGCCGGATCGGCGGTCGGGTCGACGAGCCGCACGGCCACGGCCGGGCCGGTGTCGTCTCCCGACGAGGCGTCGACCGTGCGGTCCGTGACCGCCGCGTCGCCGAACAGCTCGTCGAGCGAGACGGTGCGGGCCCGGCCGGTCTCCGCTCCGTCGGAGCCGGACGGGCCGCCGTCGGGAGACGCCTCGTGCTCGCCGGGCACGCTCAGAAGTCGACCGGGGCCGGGAGGGCCTCGACCGGTGTCTCCTGATCGGCGTCGAGGACCGCGCCGATGCCGAGCTTCTCCTTGATGCGCTTCTCGACCTCGGCGGCGACGTCCGGGTTCTCCTTGAGGAACTTCCGGGCGTTCTCCTTGCCCTGCCCCATCTGGTCGCCCTCGTAGGTGTACCAGGCACCGGACTTGCGGATGATCCCCTGCTCGACGCCCACGTCGATCAGCGAGCCCTCCTTGCTGATCCCGATGCCGTAGAGCACGTCGAACTCGGCCTGCTTGAAGGGCGGGGCCACCTTGTTCTTCACGACCTTGACCCTGGTCCGGCTGCCGACCATGTCGGTGCCGTCCTTCAGGGTCTCGATCCGGCGGATGTCCATCCGGACGGAGGCGTAGAACTTCAGCGCCTTACCGCCGGTCGTGGTCTCCGGGGACCCGAACATCACGCCGATCTTCTCGCGCAGCTGGTTGATGAAGATCATCGTGGTGCCCGAGCTGCTCAGCGCACCGGTGATCTTCCGCAGCGCCTGGCTCATCAGCCTGGCCTGCAGACCGACGTGGCTGTCGCCCATCTCGCCCTCGATCTCGGCGCGCGGCACGAGCGCGGCCACCGAGTCGATGACGATGAGATCCAGCGCACCGGAGCGGATCAGCATGTCCGCGATCTCCAGCGCCTGCTCGCCGGTGTCGGGCTGGGAGACGAGCAGCTCGTCGGTGTTCACCCCGAGCGCCTTGGCGTACTCCGGGTCCAGCGCGTGCTCGGCGTCGATGAACGCCGCCACGCCGCCCGAGGCCTGCGCGTTCGCCACCGCGTGCAGGGCGACCGTGGTCTTACCGCTGGACTCCGGGCCGTAGATCTCGATCACGCGGCCGCGCGGGATCCCGCCGACCCCGAGCGCCACGTCGAGCGCGATGGAGCCGGTGGAGATGGCACTGACCGGCGCGCGCGTCTGGTCACCCAGACGCATCACCGATCCCTTGCCGTGGTTCTTCTCGATCTGGGCGAGGGCGAGTTCGAGCGCCTTCTCGCGGTCCGGAGTGGACATCTCTTGACTCCTCGCTGATGTGCGATCGGGGCCTGCTGTTGTCTTTCGGGGAGGCACACCGCAACGGTATGGGGTACCCCCGACAGTTTCGGCGGCCGGATCGGCACCTGTGGACAACTCGCCGGGAAACCGCCGCTGTCTCCCGTCCGGGACGCTAGCCGAACACGCGTTCGATCCGACACGGCGACACGCCGACCGGGCGCCCCCGGGAGCCGAACGGTCACCCGGCGTCGCGGCCGATCCGGCCCGCGCGCTCAGCGACGCGCGACCGGCACCTCGTAGGCCTCGCAGACCGCGCGCCACACCCGGCGCAGATCGATCCCCGAGTCGATCGCCTGTTCCACGGTCAGCCCGCCGAGCTCGGCGAACACGTGGTCTCGGGACAGTGACGAGGCCCGTACCGCCCCGAACTCGTCGTCCATCAGTCCCCGGAAATGACTCATCCGCACACCGCCGAGGGTAGCCCGCAGCGCGTGTCGCGGTTCCCGCCCGTGATCGACCGTCCGTCGGTACGATGCGAGTTATGTCCGGACTGCTTGCCGCCGCGCCCGTCGACGTCGCCGACGACGTTCTCGCGACGACCGGCATCGGATCGCCGCTGGCCTGGCAGATCGTGTCGCTGCTGGCCCTGCTCTCCGCGCTGGTCCTGCTGCTCCGCTGGTGGAACGAGCAGCGCAAGCGCTGATCCGCCGCCGGACCGCAGCCGAATCGCAGCCGAGTCGCTCAGCCCGCGACCGGCCGCCGCGTCGCGCGCAGCACCACCAGCAGGTACGGCACGGTCAGCACCGCGGCGACGATCCCGAGCACCGCGTAGGACCCGACCGTCACCAGCACTCCGGCCGCCACACCGGCGGCCGCCCCGGCCAGGTTCATCGCCACGTCGACCGAGCCCTGCACCCGCGGCCGGTCGGTGACCGGTAGTGCGGACGTCAGCAGCGCGGACCCGCCGACCAGAGCTGCCGACCAGCCCAGACCGAGCAGCACCAGGCCGGCGGTCAGCATCCCGGTCGCCGTCGGCGCGGCCGACGCGCAGAGCACCGCCGCCGCGACCAGTGTCACCGTCGCACCGGCCAGCACCACCGTGGCGCCGAGCCGGTCGGCCAGCCACCCGAACACCGGGCTCAACGCGTACATCCCGGCGATGTGCATGCTGATCACGAACCCGACCACGGTCAGTGCCGCACCGCCGTGATCCATGTGCACCGGCGTCATCGACATCAGCCCGACCATCACCGCGTGCCCCAGCACGATCCCGGCCGCCCCGACCAGCGCCGGCCGGGAACCGCGCAGCACGGTCCACACCGGTGCCCCGGCCCGGCCGGGACCGGCCCCCGGCGCCGGGGTGCCTGCCAGCTCGCGCGCCCGGGCCAGCGGATCGGGGCGCAGACCGATCCAGCTGACGAGCAGGGCGCAGCCGAACGCCGCCACGCACAGCAGGTACGGGCCGGCCGCCGGTTCCAGGCCCAGCCCGGCGGCGACGTCCTGCAGCGGGCCGAGCAGGTTCGGGCCGGCGACCGCGCCGACCGTCGTCGCCCAGACGACCAGGGCGAGCGCCCGCCCGGCCCGATCCGGCGCCGCCAGGTCGGTCGCGGCGTAGCGGGCCGCCAGTCCGACCGCCGTCCCGGATCCCATCAGCACCAGTGACACCAGCAGCACCGGCGCCGCGCCGGCCGCCGTCCCGATCACCGCACCGATCGCCCCCACCAGCGCGATCAGGTATCCCCAGGTCAGTGCGGGCCGACGACCGTGCCGCTGCGCGATCCGCGCCACCAGCGCGGCGGCACCGGCGGCGCCCAGCACGATCGCGGTCGACGCCAGTCCGCCCACCGTCGGCGAGCCCGTCAGCCGGGCGGCGACCAGCGGGCTCACCGCGATCGACGTCGCCACCGCCGTCCCGCCGAGCACCTGACCGATGGCGAGCACGGCCAGCAGCCGGGGCTGCGCGGGATCCTGCACGGACGATGTCGCGGTCACGCCGGGATGCTGCCCCGCGCCGACGGCGGACGCCAGCCCGATAGGCTCCGCGCCCGACCGGAACGACGGGAAGGACGGCACCGATGGCGCGGACCAAGGACGAGACCGGCATCGAGGACGCCTACCGGCTGGTGTCGGACGTCCTCGAGGGAGCCGTCCGCGAGACCCTCGCCGAGCCGGGCCCGGAACCCGCCCGGTTCGCCGTCCGGCAGCTGACAGCGGTCGACGACGAGCTGCCCGACGAGGCGACCCCGCCGGGCTGGTCACTGGCCTTCCTGGTGCTCGCCGACTGGTTCGACGCGGCCCGCACCGCCCTCGCCGACGACGAGGAGCGCGCCGAGCGCGCACTGGGCTGGGTCTCCGAGCACCTCGGACGCCGGTTCGCCGCACGCGCCCGCTACACGATCACCCCGCTGGTCGATCCCGCGAACGCGCGGGAGACCTCGCTCTACGTCGAGGCGCTCGGCGAGGACTTCCTCCCGACCATGGTCTGGACGGTCGCCGGGCTGGCCGCCGCGTATCCCGGCCAGGGCTCCGACGACGCCCGGATCTGGCCCAGGGCACTCGCCGACGACGCCCGCAACGGCTGAATCCGCTGCTCGGAGCGGGTTCGACGGGAAACTGTCGGTGCCCGCCCGCATGATGGTCGGGTGAGCGCACTCGACGGCTTCTCCCCCGCCACCCGCCAGTGGTTCGAGGGGGCGTTCGCCGCGCCCACCGCCGCGCAGGAGGGTGCCTGGGCCGCCGCCCAGCACGGGCGCAACGCGCTGGTCGTCGCCCCCACCGGCTCGGGCAAGACCCTCGCCGCGTTCCTGTGGGCGCTCGACCGGCTGGCCGCCGAGCCGGCACCGGAGGAGCCGCGGCACCGCTGCCGGGTGCTCTACGTGTCACCGCTCAAGGCGCTCGCCGTCGACGTCCAGCGCAACCTGCGTTCCCCGCTGACCGGTATCCGGCAGGCGGCGCAGCGGCTCGGCGATCCGGTGCCCGACATCACCGTCGGGATGCGCACCGGCGACACCCCGGCCGACGAGCGACGGCAGTTCGCCCGCACCCCGCCGGATGTCCTGGTCACCACGCCCGAGTCACTGTTCCTGCTGCTCACCTCGGCCGCCCGGGAATCGCTGCGCGGCGTCTCGACGGTCATCCTGGACGAGGTGCACGCGGTGGCTGGCACCAAGCGCGGTGCGCACCTGGCGCTGTCGCTGGAGCGGCTCGAGGAGATCACCTCGGCCTCCCCGCAGCGGATCGGACTGTCCGCGACGGTCCGCCCGGTGGACGAGGTGTCGACCTTCCTGTCCGGTACTCGTCCGGTGCAGGTCGTGCAGCCGAGCACCCCCAAGACGATCACGGTCGAGGTCCAGGTACCCGTCCCGGATCTCGCCGCGCTCGACGAGCGGCCCGCGCCGGGCAGCACCGACGAGGAGGTCGTCGGCTCCGCGGCGGGCACCGCGCAGCGACCTTCGATCTGGCCTGCGGTCGAGGAGCGGCTGCTCGACCTGGTCCGCTCGCACCGCTCGACGATCGTGTTCAGCAACTCGCGCCGGCTGGCCGAGCGGCTGACCTCACGGCTCAACGAACTGGCGGCCGAGCAGGCGGCCGCCGAAGAAGGTGCAGCATCGGCGGACGACGGGCCCGCCGGGAACCCGGCCTTCCCGGCCGAGGCGGTCGGGCAGTCCGGGGTCGGTGGCGGCGCGGCGCCGACGGTGGCCAGGGCCCACCACGGATCGATGTCACGCGACCAGCGCACCCTGGTCGAGGAGGAACTGAAGTCCGGTCTGCTGCCCTGCGTGGTCGCGACGTCCAGCCTGGAGCTCGGGATCGACATGGGCGCCGTCGATCTGGTGGTGCAGGTCGAGGCGCCGCCGTCGGTGGCGTCCGGCCTGCAGCGGGTCGGCCGGGCCGGGCACCAGGTCGGGGCGGTGTCCGAGGGCGTGGTGTTCCCGAAGTTCCGCGGGGACCTGGTGTCCTGTGCCGTCGTCGCCGAGCGGATGACCACCGGATCCATCGAGTCGACGCGCTACCCGCGCAACCCGCTCGACGTGCTGGCCCAGCAGATCGTGGCGATGGTGGCGATGGAGCCGTGGGCGCTGTCCGACCTGGCGGCCACGGTCCGCCGGGCGGCACCGTTCGCGGCGCTGCCGGACTCCGCGCTGCACGCGGTGCTCGACATGCTCGCCGGGCGGTACCCGTCGGAGGAGTTCGGTGAGCTGCGCGCCCGGATCACCTGGGACCGGGTGACCGACGAGCTGCGTGGCCGCCCCGGTGCGCAGCGGCTCGCGGTGACCTCCGGCGGCACCATCCCGGACCGCGGCCTGTTCACCGTGATGACACCGGGCGGCGCCGACGGCGCGGGTTCCCGGGTCGGCGAGCTCGACGAGGAGATGGTCTACGAATCCCGGGTCGGGGACACGTTCCTGCTCGGGACGTCCTCGTGGCGGGTCGAGGACATCACGCACGACCGGGTGATCGTCACCCCGGCACCCGGGGTGCCCGCCCGGATGCCGTTCTGGAAGGGCGAGTCGATCGGCAGGCCGCTGGAGCTGGGCCGGGCGGTCGGCGCGTTCGTCCGGGAGATGTCCGGGCTCACCGAGCAGGCGGCCCGCGAACGGGCCGCCGCGGCCGGGCTGGACGAGTGGGCACGGGACAACCTGCTCTCCTACCTGCGCGAGCAGCGGGAGGCGACCCGGCACGTCCCGAGCGACCGGACGATCCTGGTCGAGCGGTTCCGCGACGAGCTGGGCGACTGGCGGCTGGTCGTGCACTCCCCGTTCGGTGCCCAGGTCAACGGCCCGTGGGCACTTGCGATCGCGGCCCGGATGCGCGAGCGGCGGGGAGTCGAGGTGAGCGCCTCCGGGGCCGACGACGGCATCGTCCTCCGCCTGCCGGACGCCGTCGACGAGTCCGGTTCCGAGGTCGTCCCCGGCGCGGAGGACGTGCTGCTCGAACCGGGCGAGATCGAGCAGATCGTGGTGGCCGAGCTGGGGGGTTCGGCGTTGTACGCGTCCCGGTTCCGGGAGTGTGCGGCGCGGGCGCTGCTGCTCCCCCGCCGGGATCCGCGGCGGCGCAGCCCGCTGTGGCAGCAGCGGCAGCGCTCGGCTCAGCTGTTGTCGGTCGCCGGGAAGTTCGAGCAGTTCCCGATCACCCTCGAGGCGATGCGGGAGTGCGTACAGGACGTCTACGACCTCCCCGGCCTGCGCGAGCTGATGGGCGACATCGGCTCCCGGAAGGTCTCGGTCGCCGAGATCGAGACGTCACAGCCGTCGCCGTTCGCACGCAGCCTGCTCTTCGGCTATGTCGGGATGTTCCTCTACGAGGCCGATGCCCCGCTGGCCGAGCGCCGGGCGGCCGCGCTGTCGCTGGACTCGACGCTGCTCTCCGAGCTGCTCGGCTCGGAGGCGATCCGCGAGCTGCTCGATCCCGAGGTGCTGACCGAGGTCGAGGCAGCCCTGCAGCGCACCGCCCCGGATCGGCACGCCCGCGACGTCGAGGGCGCCGCCGACCTGCTCCGCTTCGTCGGGGACCTGTCCGCCGACAACGGGCGGGCCCGCGGGGTCGATCCCGGCTGGTTCGCCGAGCTGGAGGGCGCGCGGCGGGCGCTACGGGTGCGGATCGCCGGCGAGGAGCGGTTCATCGCGATCGAGGACGCCGGCCGGATCCGGGACGCGCTCGGCGCGGCGCTCCCGGTCGGGGTGCCGGAGGCGTTCACCGAACCGGTCGCCGATCCGGTGGGTGACCTGGTGCTGCGCTACGCCCGCACGCACGGCCCGTTCACCGCGGGCGAGTGCGCGGCGCGATTCGGGCTCGGCGTCGCCGTGGTCGCCGGGGTGCTGGACCGGCTGACCGGGACCGGGCGGCTGGTGAAGGGTGAGCTGCGGCCGCAGGCGTCGGTCCCCGCGGGGGTGCGCAGCGAGACCGAGTACTGCGACGCGGAGGTCCTGCGCCGGCTGCGGCGGGCCTCGCTGGCGAAGCTGCGCCACGAGGTGGAACCGGTCGAGCCGCGCGCGCTGGGCCGATTCCTGCCGGCCTGGCAGGGCGTGCAGGTACGTTCCGGGTCCGAGCGCCGGGGCCGGGTCCGCAGGGCCCCCGGCGCCGAGGACGTGCTCGGCGTGGTGGAGCAGCTGGCCGGCGCCCCGCTCCCGGCGAGCGCGGTGGAGTCGCTGATCCTGCCCGCCCGGCTGCCCGGGTACACCCCGGCGCTGCTGGACGAGCTGACCGCGGCGGGCGAGGTCACCTGGGCCGGTTGCGGGGCGCTGGCCGGGCAGGACGGCTGGCTGGCGCTGGCCCCCACCGACGTCGCGGACCTGCTGCTGCCCGCCCCCGACCTGGACCAGGCGGGCACGCCGCTGCACGCCGCCGTGCTGTCCGCGCTCGGGCTGTCCGATCCGGCGGCGCTGACCGACCCGGATCTCGCCGCGGCGCAGGGCGGCGGGGCGCTGTTCTTCCGCGAGCTCGCCACCCGGACCGGCCAGGCGCTGACCGGGCAGGGCGAGGACGCCCCGTCCGACGACGACATGGTCGCCGCGCTCTGGGACCTGGTCTGGGCCGGCGCACTGACCAACGACACCCTCGGCCCGTTGCGGGCCAGGCTGTCCGGCAGCGGGAACCGGCGCGGTGCGGCCGGGCGGTCGGGTGCGGCGCACCGCACCGCACGCCGGGCGCCGCGCGGGCGGTACGCCCAGCTGCGGGCCGGGCGGCCGTCGATGCCGAGCCGGGCCGGGCCGCCGTCGGTGGGGGGCCGTTGGTCGGTCGCCGTCGCCCGGGAGGCGGACCCGACCCGGCGGGCGCACGCGGCGGCGGAGTCGTTCCTGGAACGGCACGGGGTGCTGACCCGGGGCGCGCTCGGCACCGAGCGGGTCACCGGCGGGTTCGCCGGGGTCTACAAGGTACTGCGGGCGATGGAGGAGTCCGGGCGGTGCCGGCGCGGCTACATCGTCGAGGGACTGGGCGCCGCGCAGTTCGCGGTGCCGGGGGCGATCGACCGGGTCCGGGCGCTCGCCGCGTCCGGCGGTGGTGGCGGGCCGGCCGCCGATACGGGGGGCGGGTCGCGCGACGAGATCCCGGAGGACCTGCTGCGTTCCGGCGCGTTCGCCGGAGCCGGCCGGTACGACGAGTTCGACGGCGGTGCGGGCGCCCGGTCCTCCCCTGTCCAGGACGCCTGGCGGTCGCTGTCCCGGGTCGTCCTGGCGGCGGCCGATCCGGCGCAGCCCTACGGTGCCGCGCTGGCGTGGCCGGACACCGCAGGCGACACCCGGCACCGCCCGGGCCGCAAGGCCGGTGCCCTGGTCGCACTGGTCGACGGGGTCCCCGCGCTCTACGTGGAGCGCGGCGGCCGCTCACTGCTGTCGTTCACCACCGAGCGCGACGAGCTGCGTGCCGCCGCCGAGGTTCTGGCCGGCGCGGTGCACGAGGGCTGGCTCGGGTCGCTCGCCGTGGAGCGCGCCGACGGGCAGGACTCGCTGGCCTCCGAGCTGTCCGAGGTGCTCACCGAGGCCGGGTTCCGGGTGACGCCGAAGGGTTTGCGGTTGCGGGCCTGAGAGCAGGCCTGCGGGCCGGGCGGCGGGCCGGGCGGGGCGGGTGCGCGGCGGCCCGACTCCGGCCCGTCCCGGGCTGCCGGTCCACGCCCTCCCGGGGCCGGGCCATCCCGGGCTGCCGGTCCGCACCCTCCCTGCGACGATCACCGGATGATCCGTCGCTCCCCCGATCGCACCGCGTACGCGCTGGCCGGTCTGCTCGGCACCGCCGCCGTCCTGCACGTCGTGCGTCCCGAGCCGTTCGACTCGATCGTGCCGGAGCGGCTGCCCGGCACGCCCCGGTTCTGGACCTACGCCTCCGGCGCTGCCGAGGGCGCGGTGGCGGCAGCGGTCGCGCATCCGCGGACCCGGCGGATCGGGGGGTACGCGGCGGCGGGGCTGTTCGCCGCGGTCTTCCCGGCGAACGTCTCGATGGCGCTGCGCTGGCAGCGCAAGCCGCCGCTGTACCGGGCGATCGCCTGGGTCCGGCTCCCGCTGCAGATCCCGCTGGTGTGGTGGGCACTGCGGGTCGCCCGCCCCGACCGGGACCGCTGAGCCGATCGACCAAAGTCGGGTCGAGGCGCAACGTTCGCCCGGCGACCGCCGACGGATGCCCGCAGCGCCGGCGTCGTCATCCGGTGTGGACTGGCTCCCGCCGGGGGACGACGTCCGGCGCACGTCCGCGGAGGGGGCATCCATGACGGCGGTACTGCGGTCCGGTCCGGACACCGGCACGGCGGAGGTACCGCGGCTCGCCCGGTGGCCGGTCGGCCTCATCGCGGGGGCGGTGGCGGCCGTCCACCTGATCGCCGGGGCCCTCGGGCGCGGCTACTGGTTCGACGAGGCGCTGATGCTCGCCATCGGCCGTCACCACCTGGACTGGGGCTCGGCCGATCAGCCGCCGGGCGCGCCGCTGCTCGCCTGGCTCGCCGACACGGTCGCACCCGGGTCGCTCGCGGTGCTGCGGATCGCGCCGTCGCTGGCGACCGCGGCGGCCGTCGTCGTCGCCGCGCTGATCGCCCGCGAGCTGGGCGGGGACCGGCGCGCCCAGACTCTCACCGCGCTGGCCCAGGCCACCGGGATCTGGGTGACGTTGGTCGGGCACTGGCTGACGCCTTACACCCTGGAGCCGCTCGGCTGGCTGCTCCTGGTGTGGCTGGTGGTGCGCTGGATGCGGTTGCGCGACGACCGGTTGTTGCTCGCGCTGGGTCCGGTCCTGGGTCTGTCCGGTCAGGTCAAGTTCCAGGTGCTGCTGTTCGCGGTGGTGCTGCTGCTCGCGGTGCTCGCCGTCGGCCCCCGGGATCTGCTGCGCCGGCCCGCACTGTGGGTGTCCGCGGTCGTCGGCGCCCTGATCGTCGCGCCCACGCTGCTCTGGCAGGCGGCACACGACTGGCCGCAGCTGCGGATGGGGGCGGTGGTCACGGCCGAGGCGGAGTCGCTCTACGGCGGCCGGCCGGGTGTCGCGCTGGGGCTGCTCTGTTTGGCCGGGGTGACCGGGCTGGTGCTCGTCGTGGCCGGGCTGGTGTTCGCCGTGCGCGATCCCCGGCTGCGTCGCTACGGGTTCCTCGCGCTCACCTTCGGTGCGCTCTGGTTGCTGTTCGTGATCATGGCGGGCCGGCCGTACTACCTGAACGGGCTGCACGGCGTGATCGCCGCGCTGGGCGCGGTCGGCTTCCAGCACCGGCGCGAGGCCGGGCACCGGCGGTGGTCGTGGACGGTGTGGCCCGGGGCGGTGCTGTCGGTGCTGGCCGCCGCGGTGACCGTCCCGGTCGCCGCGCAGCTGGCCGCGCCCGGGGTGCAGGACGGCCTGATCGCCACCGTCCGGCAGGTCTGGACCGAGATGCCCGCCGAGCAGCGGGATCGGACGGTGGTGCTCACCGAGTCCTACATCCTGGCGTCCTTCCTGGACACCGCGCCGCCGGGCACCGAGCTGCCGCCGGTGCACAGCGGGAGCCGCAGTTACGGCTACCTCGATGCGCCGCCGGACGACCACGGCAGCGTGATCTTCGTCGGGGAGCGTCCGGAACAGATCGCACCGGCGATCACCGGGCTGCGCCGGGCCGGAGCCTCGGAACTCGGGGACACCCTGATGCCGCCGGGCACACCCGGCATCCCGGTGTGGACCGGCGAGGGCCTGGCGCGCCCCTGGTCGCAGGCGTGGCCGGAGCTGCGGACGCTCGACGTCGGCTGACCGCTCGGGTGATCGTCACCCGGTGGTGGTCCGGTGCCATCGGTGGCACCGGATCACCACGCGGCAGCGATCACCGCTGCGGCGTAGCGTCGTCCGGGTGCCCGAGGGAGACACCGTGTACCTGGCCGGGAAGCGGATGCACGCCGCACTGGCCGGGCACGAGCTCCTCCGCGGGGAGCTCCGCCATCCGCGCCTGGTCGAGCACGATCTCGCCGGGCTGACCGTGACCGGTGTCGTCCCGGTCGGCAAGCACCTGTTCACCAGGCTCGCCGACGGCCGCAGCCTGCACAGCCACTTCCGGATGGACGGCTCCTGGCACCTCTACCGGCCCGGGATGCGGTGGCAGCGCGCGGCGCACCAGGCCCGCGCGGTCCTGGAGACCGCCGAGCGGGTTGCCGTCGGGTTCGCGCTGCACGATCTGGAGCTCCTGCCCACCGCCGACGAGCACACGCTGGTCGGGCATCTCGGCCCGGATCTGCTCGACCCGGACTGGGACGACGCGCACGCCGACGAAGCGCTGCGCCGGCTGGACGCCCGCGGGAACCACGAGCTGGGTCTCGCGCTGCTCGAACAGCGGGTGATGGCCGGCCTGGGCAACCTCTACCGCAACGAGATCTGCTTCCTGCTCGGTGTGACGCCGTGGGTGCCGGTGCGAGCGGTCCCCGACCTGCCGGGGGTGATCGCGCTGTCCCGGCGGCTCCTGTCGTCGAACAAGGACCGCCCGGAGCAGACGACCACCGGTTCGCTCGCCGCGGGCGAGGCGCACTGGGTGTTCGAACGCCCGGGGCGGCCCTGCCGCCGCTGCCGCGCCCGGATCCGCACCGCGGATCAGGGTGAGCCGCCCTACGCCCGGGTCACCTACTGGTGCCCGCGCTGCCAGCGCGGCCCCGCACCCCGCAGCACCCGCCGCTGACCCGCGGCTCGCACCCCGTCGCGCCGCCCGCCGACCCGCGGCCCCACGGCCGCACACCCCTTCGTGTCGCCACACACCTGTTGCAGCGGGTGTGCGGCGACGCCACGGGGTGTGTCGTGGCCCTGCCTGAGCCGGAACGCGCGAACGCCCCGCCTCCGGGGCCGGGGCGGGGCGTTCGATGCTGCAGCTCAGGCGGTGCCGGGCTGATTCTGCTGCTGGGCCGGGTTCGGCTGCTGGGCCGGCGCGGGCGAGGACGGCAGCTGCTGGGTGCTCTGCTCCCCCTGCCCGACCTGCGGCGCCTGCTCCCCCGCGATCGGAGCCCCGGACAGCGACGCCCGGATCTGCTCCAGCCGGGACGCGCCCGCCATGTCGGTGGTCGACTGCTGGACCTCCAGCATCCGGCCCTGTACCGAGTTCTGGGCCAGCTCCGCCGAGCCGAGGGCGTTCGCGTACCGCTTCTCGATCTTGTCGCGGACCTCGTCCAGGGACGGGGCGTTGCGCGGCGCCGACAGCTCGCTCATCTGGCGCAGCGAGTTCGCCGCCTGCTCCTGCATCTTCGCCTGCTCGAGCTGGCTGAGCAGCTTGGTCCGCTCGGCGATCTTCTGCTGCAGCACCATCGAGTTCCGCTCGACGGCCTGCTTGGCCTGCTCGGCGGCACCGATCGACTGGTCGTGCAGGGTCTTGAGGTCCTCGACACCCTGCTCGGCCGTCACCAGCTGGGTGGCGAAGGTCTGCGCCGACTGCTCGTACTGCTGAGCCTTCTGCTCGTCGCCCTGGGACCGCGCCTGGTCGGCAAGGACCAGTGCCTGCTTGGCCGAGGACTGCAGCTTCTCGATCTCCCCGAGCTGCCGGTTCAGCTTCATCTCCAGCTGCCGCTGGTTGCCGATGACCGCCGCGGCCTGCTGGGACAGCTGCTGGTGCTGCCGCTGGGCGTCCTCGATGGCCTGCTGGATCTGCACCTTCGGGTCCGCGTACTCGTCGACCTTCGACGAGAACAGGGCCATCAGATAGCTCCAGGCCTTGGTGAATCCGTTGGCCATCTCTCCGCCTACCTCCGGGTGGGGCTCGCTCACGACCGTGCCCGCTCCGCGGCGGGCGCACCGGACCGTGCCGACCCCGCGTTCCCCCCGGCGGTCGGCACTGGCGCTCCGGCCCTCTCCATCCTGGCACCGCTGCCAGTAAGCGCGCACCCTACCGTGACGAGCGCGTGGTCACGCGGCGGATCATGCCGCCGACGCGACCGGACCGCCGGACGACGCCGGAACGGCCGGTCCGGCACCGGGGCGCCCGGCCAGCCGCAGCTCGGCGTGCCGCTGCCCGATCGGGACCAGCACGTCGTCGTCGGTGCGGCCGTGCTCCACGCCCGCCGTGTGCAGATCGGTGTTCATCTCGCGAACGACCGAGGTCAGCAGGTCGGCGACGGTGATCCCGAGTGCCTCACAGATCGCCGCCAGCAGCTCGCTGGAGGGCTCTTTGCGGCCGCGCTCGACCTCGGAGAGATACCCGAGGCTGACCCGAGCGCCCCGGGAGATGTCGCGCAGCGTGCGCCGGCGCGCGTTCCGCGCGCGTCGCAGACCACTGCCGATCGCTTCCCGAAGCAGCATGTGCCCTCCTCGACTCCGACCGGGCCGGCACCGCGGTGTCGGCCCGGTGCAAATCACCGTACCGACTCGCCGCACCGATCGGCGCGGCCGAACCCGGGTGTCCCTGTCCGCCCACGGCGAACACGGCCCGTCCGGCACAACGCCGGGATACCCGCCGGTAGTCCCGCCCGTTCAGGCGTTCGCCCGGACCGCCTTCAGCACGTAGTCGATCCCGGTGCCCACGGTGAGCGCCAGCGCCACCACCAGCACCGTCCACTGCACGGCCAGCACCGCGGTGAGCGCCTCCGGGAACAGCAGCGGCAGCGGCAGCAGGAACAGCCCGATCGCGAACGTCTGCGCGACCGTCTTCGCCTTGCCGCCCCGGCTGGCCGGGATGACCCCGCGCCGGATCACCAGGAACCGCAGCACCGTGATCCCGATCTCCCGGCCGAGGATCACGATCGTCACCCACCACGGGACGACGCCCAGCATCGACAGCCCGACCAGCGCGGCCCCGGTGAGCGCCTTGTCGGCGATCGGATCCGCGAGCGCCCCGAACCAGGTGACCAGCCCGCGACTGCGCGCCAGCTGGCCGTCCAGCCGGTCGGTGAGCGCGGCGACCACGAACACGGTGAACGCGGTCATCCGCCAGAACGTGTCCTCGCCGCCCTCGACGAACAGCGCCGCCACGAACACCGGGACCAGCAGCAGCCGCAGGCAGGTCAGCGCGTTCGCGATGTTCAGCAGCGGCGCCTGACCACCGACCGGGACGGTGCCCCCGGTCGGCTGCGGGGAGCTCATCCGGTACCTGCCACGAGGGCCGCGGCCAGATCGGCCGGTGCGCCCGCGGGGAGCAGCTCCACCGTCTCCACGAGCAGGTCGACACCCTCGGTGTCGAGTACCCGGCACCGCACCAGGTCACCGGGACGCAGCGAGCCGGGCTCCGGTCCGCCGTCGGCGGCGGCCACCACGTAGGACTCGCCGTCGGCGTCCGGCCCCTGGTGCGCGGCCCGCCCGGTGATCTCCGGCTCGTCGGCGTCCGGGTCGTCGGCATCGGCGGACCGCTCGATCAGCAGGACGACCTCGGAGCCGATGCGCTCCTCCGCCCGCTGCACCATCAGGTCGTCGACGAGCTCGGAGATCCGGGCGACCCTGGCCTGCACCTGCCCCGGGTCGAGCTTGCCGTCGTAGCCCTCGGCCTCGGTGCCGTCCTCGTCGGAGTAGCCGAACACGCCGACCGCGTCCAGCCGGGCGCCGATCAGGAACGCCTCCAACTCGGCCAGGTCCTCCTCCGTCTCGCCGGGGAACCCGACGATCACGTTGGAGCGGATCCCGGCCTCCGGCGCGAGCTCGCGAATCCGCTCGCACAGGTCCAGGAAGTCGGTGCGCGACCCGAACCGGCGCATCCGGCGCAGCACCGGCGCACTGGCGTGCTGGAACGAGAGGTCGAAGTACGGCGCGATACCCGGCGTCGTCGCGATCGCGGCGATCAGGTCCGGGCGCATCTCGGCCGGCTGCAGGTAGGACACCCGGACCCGGCTGATCCCCTCGATCGAGCCGAGCCGAGGCAGCAGATCGACCAGCGCGCGGGTACCGCCGGGCAGGTCCTTGCCGTACGACGTCGAGTTCTCGCTGACCAGGACCAGCTCCCGGACCCCGTCGGTCGCCAGCCACGCCGCCTCGCCGAGCACGTCGGCCGGGGCGCGGGAGACGAAGCTGCCGCGGAACGACGGGATCGCGCAGAAGGCGCAGCGCCGGTCGCAGCCCGAGGCGAGCTTCAGCGACGCGACCGGGCCGCCGGTGAGCCGGGTGCGGCCCGATCCCGTGGCCCCCATCCGCGATCCTGCGCCGCTCACTGCTGATATGTCGGGCACCCAGTCGTGACCCGGCACCGACACGTCGGCGGTAGCCGCGGGCCGCTCCACCGGCGAGATCGGCAGCAGGGTGCGCCGGTCGACCGGGACGTGCGGGGCCGGGGCGTGCCCGCCGAGGACGTCGGCGAGCCGATCGGCGAGCTCCGGGTAGGCGTCGAACCCGAGGACGGCATCCGCCTCCGGCAGGTCGGCGGCCAGCTCGGCGCCGTAGCGCTCGGCCAGGCACCCGACCGCGACCACCTTCGCGCCGGCCGGGCGGGCCACGTCGGACGCCGCGAGCACGGTGTCGATCGAGTCCTTCTTCGCCTGCTCGACGAAACCGCAGGTGTTCACGAGGATGACGTCCGGCGAGCCGGCCTCGGCGTCGACCAGCTCCCAGCCCGAGCCGACCAGTCGGCCGGCGAGCTCCTCGGAGTCGACCTCGTTGCGCGCGCAACCCAGGGTCAGCAGGGCGGCGCGCCGGGGCGCGTTCTCGGGGGAAGCCACGGCCTCCAGGGTAGACGGCGGGGCCCACGGCCCCCGGCCCGGCGTCTAGGCTCCTCGTCCGTGCCCGACGCACGTGAGCCCCACCTGCCCGATCCCGGCCCGGTCGTGACGGTCCGGCGTGCCCGTACCCCGGACGTCCGGGTGATCCGCGAGCTGGTCGACGAGTACGCCGGACGCGTGCTGCTCGCCAAGGAGACGGTCACCCTCTACGAGGCCGTCCCCGAGTTCCTGGTGGCCGAGCTGGACGGGCAGGTCGTCGGCTGCGGGGCGCTGCACGTGCTCTGGGAGGACCTCGGTGAGATCCGCACGGTGGCGGTGTCGCCGTCGGTGCTGGGCCGCGGGGTCGGGCACCGGATCGTCGACGCGCTGATCGACGGGGCCCGAGACCTGGGCCTGCGGCGACTGTTCGTGCTGACCTTCGAGAAGCAGTTCTTCGCCCGGCACGGGTTCTCCGAGATCGACGGGACGCCGGTGTCGACGGAGGTGTTCGCCGCCATGCTGCGTTCCTACGACGCGGGTGTCGCCGAGTTCCTCGATCTCGCGCACGTCAAGCCGAACACCCTGGGCAACGTGCGGATGCTGCTGACCCTGTGACACCGACGCCGTGACGCCGGCGCTGTGCAGCCCGCTGAGGCGCCGGCCCTGTGCCCCGGTGCGGATCCGGCGATACTGGAGCGCATGACGGAACGGCCCGGAGCCGGGCGGTGGCGGACCTCGGCCGCGCTGCGCCCGCTGGTCGCGGAGTTCTGGGTGTGGCGCACGGCGGGCGGCCCGCCCGGCACCCACCAGGGCGTGCCCGGCGGCCACCTGACCGTCATCCTCTGCATCGACGGCGACGTCGAGCTGCTGCGCAAACCCGATCCCGGCCGTGGGCCGGGCCGGTTCACCGCGTCCGCGGCCGGACTGCACGCCGTTCCCGCGGTGATCGCGACGGGCGCCCCCCAGGCCGGGCTGCAGCTCCCGCTGACCTGGCGGGGTGCCCGCACGCTGCTCGGGCTGCCCGCGGCGGAGCTCGCCGGTGACGTCATCGATCTCGCGGAGCTGTGGCCGGACACCGGTTCGCTGCTCGACCGGCTGCACGCGGCCCCGACCTGGGCCACGCGATGCGCCCTGCTCGACGCGCACCTGTGCCGGCTGGCCGCGCGGCGGACCGCCGCGGACGGGCCGCCGGCCGAGATCGGGCGGGCCTGGGACCGGCTGGTGGCCTCCGGCGGAACCGCGAGGGTCACCGAGCTCGCCGCCGACGTCGGCTGGTCGGCCCGCCACCTCGGCGACCGGCTGCGCCGCGAGACCGGGCTGGGCACCAAGACCGCGGCCCGGGTGATCCGCTTCGAGCGGGCCTGCACACTCCTCCGCTCGGCCGACCGGCCCGCGCTCACCGACGTCGCGGCCGACTGCGGATTCGCCGACCAGCAACACCTGGCGCGGGAGTTCCGGGCGCTCGCCGGGACGACCGCGGGCGCCTGGCTCGCCGAGCGGGTGTCCGGACTGTCGGTCAGCCCTGCCTGATCGCCTGCACGTCGAGCTCGATCTCGATCGTCGAGCCCACCACCGGCAGTCCCTTGGTGATCATCTGCTGCCAGTTCAGGGTGAAGTGCTCGCGGTGCAGCTGGGTGGTCGCGACGGCGCCGACCCGGTCGCCGTTCCATTCGGCCGAGCCGAGGAACGTGGTGTCCAGCGACACGTCGCTGGTCAGGCCGTGCAGCGTGAGGTCGCCGTCGACCGTCCAGCGGTTCCCCCCGCGCTGCACGAACCGCATGCTGGAGAAGCGGAGCTCGGGAAAGCGCTCGACGTCGAGGAAGTCGGCGGAGCGCAGGTGGGTGTCCCGGGCCTCGACGTTGGTGTCCACGCTCGCCGCGTCGATCACCACGTCGACCGAGGACTCCTCGAACGGCTCGGCGATCCGGATCTGGCCGTGGAACCGGTTGAACCGGCCGTACACCTTGGACAGTCCGATGTGCCGGGCCACGAACCGGACCGAACTGTGGTCGCTGTCGATCCGGAACACACCGGGCTCCGGCGGGCGCAGCGCCGGGTCCTCGCCGAGGACCATCACACCCATCTCGGCGTGCGAGCCCCAGGACACCTCGACCACGTCGCTCATCGGCTGGTAGCCGCCCGCCTCGACGCGGACCCGGTACCGGCCGGGCATCAGCGAGGCCGCGTACCGGCCGAACGGGTCGGTCTCCAGGTGCGCGACCCGGCGGTCGGCGGCGTCGAGCACCGAGACCTCGCTGGCGGGCAGCGCACCGCCCTGGCCGTCCCGGACCTGCCCGGAGAGCACGCCGCCGGTGAGCGGGATCGGGACGAGGGCGTGCCGGTCGGTCGTTCCCCGAGCCGGACGACGACGGTCCTTCTTCCTCCAGAACACCGGAAGACCTCCTCCGCCCGAGTGGGCAGGCCGACGGGAAGGCCACCGAACGATGGCCACCGCTGTCACTGTGACACGGATGAGACCGTCTCGTTAACCGACTCCCGCGAAAGAGTGGTTACGCTTGGTGTTCGTCACAGCACCGTGGGACAGAAGATCGCCACGCTGCGTTCAACCCGTCACTCGTCGTCGCGTCACTCGTCGTCGTTGACCTCTGCGCCGTCGGCCGTCCCGCCGCCGCGGATCAGGTAGAGCGCGTTCTCCAGCTCGTCCGGCTTCACGAGCACGTCCCGGGCCTTGGAGCCCTCGGACGGGCCCACGATGTTGCGGGTCTCCAGCAGGTCCATCAGCCGGCCGGCCTTGGCGAAACCGACCCGCAGCTTGCGCTGCAGCATCGACGTCGAGCCGAACTGCGAGCTGACGATCAGCTCGGTGGCCTGCAGCAGCAGGTCGAGATCGTCGCCGATGTCGGCGTCGATCTCCTTCGCCTCGCCGGCCTTCTGCGCCGTGACACCCTCGGTGTAGCTCGGCTCGGCCTGCTCCTTGGTGAAGGCGACGACCTTGGCGATCTCGTCGTCGTCGACGAACGCGCCCTGCATGCGGACCGGCTTTCCCGCGCCCATCGGCAGGTAGAGCGAGTCACCCATGCCGATCAGCTTCTCGGCGCCGGGCTGGTCGAGGATGACCCGCGAGTCGGTGAGCGACGACGTCGCGAACGCCAGTCTGGAGGGCACGTTCGTCTTGATCAGGCCGGTGACGACGTCGACCGAGGGCCGCTGCGTGGCCAGGATCAGGTGGATGCCCGCGGCCCGGGCCTTCTGGGTGATCCGGACGATCGCGTCCTCGACGTCGCGCGGCGCCGTCATCATGAGGTCGGCGAGCTCGTCGACGATGCACATGATGTACGGGTAGGGCCGGTACACCCGCTCCGATCCGGGCGGCGCGGTGATCTCGCCGGAGCGGACCTTGCGGTTGAAGTCGTCGACGTGCCGGACCCGGTTGGCCTGCATGTCCTGGTAGCGCTGCTCCATCTCCTCGACCAGCCAGGCCAGCGCGGCGGCCGCCTTCTTCGGCTGGGTGATGATGGGCGTGATCAGGTGCGGGATGCCCTCGTAGGGCGTCAGCTCGACCATCTTCGGGTCGATCAGGATCATCCGGACCTCGTCCGGGGTGGCTCGGCTGAGCAGCGAGACCAGCATCGAGTTGACGAAGCTGGACTTACCGGAGCCGGTCGAGCCCGCGACCAGCAGGTGCGGCATCTTCGCCAGGTTGGCGACCAGGTAGTGACCCTCGATGTCCTTGCCCAGCCCGATACCCATCGGGTGCTGCTCGTTGCGCGCCGACCCCGAGCGCAGGACGTCGCCGAGCCGGACCATCTCCCGGTCGGTGTTGGGCACCTCGATGCCGACCGCGGACTTGCCGGGGATCGGCGCGAGCAGCCGGACGTTGTCGTTGGCGACCGCGTAGGCGAGGTTGCGCTGCAGCTGGGTGATCTTCTCGACCTTCACCGCGGGGCCGAGCTCGATCTCGTAGCGGGTGACCGTCGGGCCGCGGGTGAAGCCGGTGACCTGGGCGTCGATGTTGAACTGGTCCAGCACGCCGCTGATCGCCTCGATCATGGCGTCGTTCGCGGAGCTGCGGGACTTCGGCGGCGGGCCGGACTCGAGCACGTCGGCGGGCGGCAGCACGTACTCGGTCTCGCCGACCGGCTCGCGGATCGCCATCGAGAGCTGCTCGCCCTCGGTCGGCGGCGGCTCCTCGGCGGGCGGGGTCTCGACGACCGGCTTGCGCGGCGCCTTCTTCGCGGCCGCTGCCGGCCGGGCATCGGCCGGGGCAGCCGGGACGTCGGCCGGGGCGCCGGGGACGTCGGCGTCCACCGGGGTGGGGGTGTGCTCGCCGTCCTCGGCCCGGAACGCGTCCGCCTCGCTGGCCTGCTGCCTGCGCCGCGACGGCCTGCGGCGGGGGGCCGGCTTCGTGCCGTCGAGGTCGGCCTCGGCGACGGCGTCGGCGACCGTGCGCGGGGCGCCGTCGGCGTTCTCGCTCTCCTGCTCGTCCTCGGGCGGCAGCTGCCCGGTGAGCCTGCGGAACCGGTCGGGCAGCTCGCGGACCGGGATCCCGGTGACCAGCAGCAGCGCGTACAGGGTGAGCAGGATCAGCACCGGGACGGCCGTCCACACGGTCAGCCCGGCTTCCAGCGGGGTACCCGCGACGTAGCCGATCGCGCCACCGGCGCCGCGCCAGGCGTCCGGCTCGGCGGGTCCGCCGCGGGCCAGGTGCACCAGGCCGAGCACGCCGAGCGCGAGCAGCAGGCTGCCCGCGACGATCCGCGGCCGGGCCTCCGGGTGCGCGGGCGTCGTCACCAGCACGACGCCGATCCCGAGCAGGATCAGCGGGAGCAGCACCGACGCCACACCGACGACGGCCTGAACGACGAAGGTGAACCAGTAGCCGACCGAGCCGCCGGCCTGCCACCAGAGCCCGGCGGCGGCGATCACCGCGAGCACCAGCATCGCGAAGCCGAGGCCGTCGCGGCGGTGCGCGGGATCGATGTCGCGGGTGCGCCCGACGGCGCGCCCGGACGCCCGGAAGGTCTTGGCGACGCCCCGGCCGACCGCGTCGATCGACCGGTCGATCAGGTCGGGGCCCTGGCGTTTCGCCGGCGCCCGGCGGGTGGCCGGCTTGCGGCGGGTGGACGCGCGCGACCCGGACCGCCCCGAGCCACGGCCCGCGGCCGCCGCCGTGCTGGTCCTGCCGGTGCCGGTACGTCCTGCCATGTCACCCACGGTAGCCCGTCACGATGATCGAACCGGGGA
Source organism: Pseudonocardia autotrophica (assembly GCF_003945385.1). Taxonomy (NCBI): domain Bacteria; kingdom Bacillati; phylum Actinomycetota; class Actinomycetes; order Pseudonocardiales; family Pseudonocardiaceae; genus Pseudonocardia; species Pseudonocardia autotrophica. Next base: position 2,056,985 of record NZ_AP018920.1, on the reverse strand, counting down.
CCGACGCGGGGGCCGGCCGTCCCGACGACCACGCACCCACCACCGTGGAGGCCATTGCCCGGGCGATGCGGCCGGGCCCGACCGGAGTATCCGGCGGCCGATGCGCGTCCGCGGGACGGTCCGGACGGCCGGCGGGTCGTGGAGCTGTTCCCGGCACCGGCAGCACCGTGGCCGCGGAGCGCACGCCAGAGCTGCTGGGAGCACCGAGCGACCGCACACCGTCCGAACTCCGGAACCGGCAGGTGCGCAGCGGTTCCGATCGAGGTCCGCGACCAGGACGAGATGATCGGCGACGTCGTCTCCGCACGTCACCCACAGAGCACCGACCAGAGGGGTTCCCGTCACCACCCCACCCCCGGCTCTGTCGAGACGGTGTAATCCCTGTACATCGACGCTCCCTCGGTCGTTCCGTCCTGTCCCGACAGGAATCGGAGCAGCCGGTCCCGGCCGCGTGACAGGTGGCAACACGCCGGCCGGCGTTGTTGCCACCCGCCCGGCCCTCGTTCGTCTGCGTGGCGCCGTGACCGGGCGCGATGCCGCCCCGCCGCACGAGCGGGGTCGCTACGATCAGCTGCTCCGGCTGCCATGACGAGCGGAGAGCGTGCATGCACGAGCATCCCGAGGACGGGCTCGCGCACGCCATCCGAGCCGCACGGCGCACCGCACGGATCTCGCAGGCCGAGCTGGCGAACCTCGCCGGATTCTCCCGTGAGTACGTCTCCCGATCCGAACGGCCCTCGGCCGGGCTGGCCTCGCGCGAACTCGTGTCCGCCATCGACGCGGCACTCGGGTGCGGTGGTGATCTCGTCGCCCTCCGGGCACGGCTGCACGCCGACCGAGTAGCACGCCGCCGCGCCCCGGGCGAGTGCGCGAACGGGGCGACCGCCGAGGTGGCGCCCGGAAGCGACCGGTTCGGCGACCCGGTCGAGGTCGAGGTCGAGCCCGATTCGGCGAGCACCGAGCTCGTGGCGATCCAGCACGCGGCCCAGGTGACCGGGCCGGACCTGACGCTGTCCGCGACGGTGGACCTGGTCGGGCGGATCGATGCGGGGCTGACCCGGTACCGCTCGGGCAGCGACCGTGACCGGCTGCTCCGCTCCGGGGCGCTCGTCGCGGAGTATGCCGGTTTCGTGTGTCGCGATGCGGGCCTCGCCATCCGATGTCTCTTCTGGCACGACCGGGCCATGGAGTACGCGCTGCGCGCAGGCGACACGTCGATCCAGGCCTACGTCCTGCTGCGGAAGTCCCAGGCGGCCTACGACCGGCGCGACGCCCATCGGCTCGCGGACCTGGCCCTTGCGGCCGAACGCGTGGGGACCTCGGCGACACCGTCGCTGCGGGCCGAGATCATCCAGCAGCGGGCTCGTGGCGAGGCGATGCTGGGTGCCGGCATCGACCGGGTCAACAGCCTGCTCGACCGGGCTGCTCACCTCAGGGCGACCGGGCTGCACGACCAGGATGCCGCGCCCGGACCGGCACTGTTCGACATCCAGGTCGCGCTGTGCTGGAGCGAGTCAGGACGGCCGCGACACGCCGTACGACGCTTCGGCGAGGTCGACACACTCGGCATGAGCACCCGGGACAGGGCGTACGTCTCGATCCTGTCGGCGCGGTCCCTGGCCCTGTCCGGAGAGCCCGACGAGGCGGCGAGCGTCACGACGGCTGCGCTTCCGGTGGCGGCTGCGGCCGGCTCGCGCCGCAGTGTGCTGGAGGCGTGCGGTGTGTTGGAGGCGCTGAAGCCGTGGCGCTCCCGACAGCCGGTGTACGAGCTGGCCTTGGCCGTGCGCTCGGCGCGGGAACTACTCGACAGCTGACCAGGCCGCGATGTGCGCGGTGACCTCGGACTGCCAGGACCGGGTCCTCGGATCCGCGTAGCCGGGGTCGTCGGGCACGGCGATGCCGTGCTGGGCGCCGTCCAGCTCCACGAGCCGGTGCGGGCCGGTCAGCGCCCGGGCAGCCCGCCGGGAGGACTCGATCGGGATGAACGTGTCGGCGGTGCCGTGCACGATCAGGGTCGGCACGGAGAGCGTCGGCAGCTCCGCCCTGACGTCCCACCAGAAGACCTCGTTGAGCAGCGCCGGCCCGAGCCGGAAGGTCGGCGAATGCGCCAGATAACCGTTCTCCTGCAGGGACCTGGCGCCGGCGTCACCGAGGCGGTCGGCATGCCACTCGGGCTTCTGATCGACGAACCGGGCCTTGTAGTCGAGCAGCGGGTTGAGCAGGACCAGACGATCGACACGGTCCGGCCGGCGGGCCGTGAACACGGCGCAGACACCGCCGGAGAAGCTCGCCCCGACCACTCCGACCCGTTCGACGGGCAACCGGCCGGCGAGTTCGTCCGCCGCCGCCGATACGTCGTTGCCCACACCGGCGAGGGTCAGATCCTCCAACCGCCCGCCACTCTGCCCGTGGCCACGGAGATCGAACCGGAGCGAGGCGATCCCTGCCTCACCCAGGCCGTCGGCCAGGCGATCGAAGAAGCCGCCCTCGTGCCGGTCGACCCCGCCGCCGTGCACCAGCACGATCCCCCGGTGGGCTCCCGCCGGCAGCACCAGGTCCGCTGCCAGCCGGGTGCCGTCGAGTGAGCGGAACGAGTGGCGCACGCCGCGACGTCCTCTCAGCTCACCTGCTCGGGACCGGCCGCGCCGCGTACGGCGACGACCGGCCCCGCGATGGTCTCAGACCGCGATGACCGTCGGCACGATCATCGGACGACGGCGGTAGGTGTCGGCCACCCAGCGCCCGACGACCCGGCGCACGCCCTGCGCGATCCGGTGCGGATCGCCGATGCCCTCGTTCTCCAGCCGGGACAGCTCGTCCTCCACCAGTGGCTGGACGGCGTCGAGGGCCTTCGGGTCGTCGGAGAACCCGCGGCCGGACAGGGTCGGGCGGGACAGCGCCCGGCCGGTCTTCTGATCGATCGCGATGGTGATCGCGATGAAGCCACCCTCGCCCAGGGTCAGCCGGTCGCCCAGCGTCGTCTCGCCGATGTCGCCGACGGCGAGGCCGTCGACGTAGACCTGGCCGACCTCGACCCGCCCGGCGATCGCGGCCCGGCCGTCGACCAGGTCGACGACGACGCCGTTCTCGGCGATCACCACCGACTCCTCCGGCACACCGGTCTTCACCGCCAGTGCGGCGTTGGCGCGCAGGTGCCGCCACTCGCCGTGCACCGGCATCACGTTCGACGGGCGCACCGCGTTGTAGAGGAACAGCAGCTCGCCCGCCGGGGCGTGCCCGGAGACGTGCACCTTGGCGTTGCCCTGGTGGACGACGGTCGCGCCGAGCCGGGTCAGTCCGTTGATCACGCCGAACACGGCGGTCTCGTTGCCGGGGATCAGCGAGCTGGCGAGGATGATCGTGTCGTCCGGCCGAATGACGATGCTGCGGTGGTCGCCGCGGGCCATCCGGGACAGCGCGGCGAGCGGCTCGCCCTGCGACCCGGTCGAGACGAGCACCAGCTTCTCGTCGGGCAGCCGCATCGCCTCGTCGATGTCGACGAGCAGCCCGTCCGGGATGTTCAGCAGTGAGTGCTCGTCGGCGAGCCCCATGTTGCGGACCATCGACCGGCCGGTCAGGCAGACCTTGCGGCCGTGCGCGTGCGCCGCGTCGAGCACCTGCTGGACCCGGTGCACGTGGCTGGCGAAACAGGCCAGGATGATCCGGGACGGGGCCCGGCGGACCAGGTCGGCGATCACCGGGCCGATCTCGGTCTCCGGTGTCACGAAGCCCGGGACCTCGGCGTTGGTGGAGTCGACCAGGAACAGGTCGACGCCCTCCTCGCCGAGCCGGGAGAAGCCGGCCAGGTCGGTCAGCCGGCCGTCCAGCGGGAGCTGGTCGAGCTTGATGTCGCCGGTGTGCAGCAGCAGCCCGGCCGGCGTGCGGATCGCGACCGCGATGGCGTCCGGGATGGAGTGGTTGACCGCGAAGTACTCGCAGTCCCAGTTGCCGTGCCGGACCCGGTCGCCCTCCTTGACCTCCCGCAGGTGCGGGGTCAGGCGGTGCTCCTTGCACTTGGCCGCGACCAGTGCGAGCGTGAACCGGGAGCCGATGACCGGCAGGTCCGGGCGCATCCGGAGCAGCCACGGGACGGCACCGATGTGGTCCTCGTGGCCGTGCGTCAGCACCAGGGCGTCGATGTCGTCGAGGCGGTCCTCGATCGCCCGGAAGTCGGGCAGGATCAGGTCGACGCCGGGCGAGTCGTCGGACGGGAACAGCACGCCGCAGTCGACGACGAGCAGCCGGCCCTCGTACTCGAAGACCGTCATGTTCCGGCCGACCTCGCCGATGCCGCCGAGGGCGAAGGTGCGCAGCCCACCCTTGGCCAGCGCCGGCGGCGCCGCGACCGGCAGCTCGGGCCGGTCGATCTTCTCGGGCGGGGCGCTCAGGGACCGCCCGGGGCGGTTCCGGCGGTCGTTGCGCTGGGGACTCACAGGGTTTCGTGCCTCACAGGATCGTGTGTACGGGGACGACGCCGGGATCAGCGGTGGTACGCGACCTCGGCGCCGATGTCGGTGGCGGTACGCCCGCCCAATGCGCCGTGTCCGGGCTCGTAGGCGCTGGTCCCGGGCCGGGACTGCGGGTCGAGGGCGACCCCGGCGACCGCGAGGTCACCGGCGATCGCGGCGGTCTGCTCCTCGGTGGCCGGCGGCAGCGGGAGCCGGGTGTCGCCGACGTCGATGCCGCGCAGCCGCAGTGCGGTCTTGGCGAACACCGCGCCGCCGACCCGGCCCATCGCGCGGATGACCGGGAGCATCGCGTAGTGCAGCGCGCGGGCCCGCTGGTGCTCGCCCGCGTGGTAGGCGTCGATCATCGCCCGGAGCCGGTCGGCGACGACGTGCCCGATCACGCTCACGAACCCGACAGCGCCGACCGAGAGCCACGGCAGGTTCACCGGGTCGTCGCCCGAGTAGTACGCCAACGTGGTCGTGGCGAGCACCTCGGTGCCGACCCGCAGGTCGTTGCGCGCATCCTTGACCGCGACGATGCGCGGGTGCTGGGCGAGCCGCTGGAAGGTCTCGACGTCGATCCCGATCACGCTGCGCGGCGGGATGTCGTAGAGCATCACCGGCAGCTCGGAGGCGTCGGCGACGGCGGTGAAGTGCGCGAGCAGGCCCTCCTGCGGCGGCCGCGAGTAGTACGGCGTCACCACCAGCAGGCCGTGCGCACCGGCCCGCTCGGCGCCGCGGGCCAGCTCGATCGAGTGCGCGGTGTCGTAGGTGCCGGCACCGCTGACGATCGTCGCCCGGTCCCCCACCGCCGAGACGACGGCGCGGATCAGCTCGGACTTCTCCCGGTCCGAGGTCGTCGGCCCCTCACCGGTGGTGCCGTTGACGACCAGCCCGTCGTTGCCCAGGTCCACCAGGTGGGTGGCCAGCTCCTCGGCTTTCGCCAGGTCGAGTTCCCCGTCCGCGTCGAACGGTGTCACCATCGCGGTGAGGACCTCACCGAACGGGCGACGGGGCGGGTGCTGTCCCGCCGGGGTCGTCTGGGAACCGGACTCCATGGGGGTTGACGGTACCGGGTTGCGAGCTCACATCCCGCGGGGCGCGGCCCGGTAGGCCTCGATGTCGGCGGGCAGGCCCTCCAGCTCGACCCGGGCGGCGTCCCTGCCGAAGGCGTGCAGCACCAGCTCCGACGGTGTGCCGACCACCGTCACCAGGCCGTATCCGGTCGCGACGACCTGCTGGGCACCCTCCGGGCGGCGCAGCACGATGCCGACCGGGCTGCGCCGGAACAGCAGCTTCGACTGCGCGGAGAGCAGCGTCCACAGCTGGCCGTCCAGCTCGGGACCGGCCGGGCGCGGCTCCCAGCCGGGCTCGCCGCGGCGCAGGTCCTCGTGATGCACGAAGAACTCGGCACCGTTGGCGATCTCGTCGACCTTCCCGACCCGGAACGGCGACCAGGCGGGCGGGCCCTTGCGCAGGTCGTCGATCATGTTCGGCCATGCCTCGCCGCTGTAGGCGGCCATCGCCCGGTCGGTGACCGAGGACAGTGCCGAGACCACGATGCCCGCCGCGTTCCAGGGTTGCCGTTCCCGGACCAGCAGGTGGGTGAGCAGGTCGCGGGCGTTCCAGCCCTCGCAGAGGGTCGGGCGGTCCGGGCCGGAACGCTCGAACTCGGCGCAGATGGCGGCACGTTCGTCGATCGCGAGGCTCACCGCGCCCACCGTAGTGCGCACCGGCGGTCCCCGCCGCACACGCGCCGAACGGTGGACGGACGGGCGAACGGTCGACAAATGGTTGGTCCACCGACACGTTTTTGTAGCGAGTGATACAGATCGCATCCGGACGGATCCGCATACTCCCGACAACCCGAACGGCGGACGCCCGGCCCGTCCTGTGTCAGCCGGTCCCCAACGGAGAGGACCCCCACCCGTGACGCACGCCGCCTCCTCGCAGGCACGACCGAGGTCGATGCGCAGGATCGCCCTCGCCAGCATGACCGGCACGGTCATCGAGTTCTACGACTTCTTCATCTACGGCACCGCCGCGGCGCTGGTGTTCAACCAGGTCTTCTTCCCCGAGCTCGGGGCGGCGGCGGGCACCGCGCTGGCGCTCGCGACGTTCGGCGTCGCGTTCGTCGCCCGCCCGTTCGGCTCGATCCTGTTCGGGCACTTCGGTGACCGGCTCGGACGCAAGGGCACGCTGGTCACGACGCTGCTGCTGATGGGCTTCTCGACGCTGGCCATCGGCCTGCTGCCCACCACCGGCATGATCGGCGTGCTGGCGCCGATCCTGCTGGTGATCCTGCGCATCCTGCAGGGCCTCGCGGTCGGCGGCGAGTGGGCCGGGGCGACCCTGCTCACCGCCGAGAACGCCCCCACCAAGGCCCGTGGCAAGTACGCGCTGTACCCGCAGCTCGGACCGTCGGTGGCGTTCGCGCTCGCCTCGGCCACCTTCCTGGTCACCGCGCTGACCATGAGCAACGAGGCATTCGTCGCCTGGGGCTGGCGCATCCCGTTCATCGGCTCGGTGCTGCTGGTCGCGGTCGGCCTCTACGTCCGGCTCGCACTGGAGGAGACGTCCACGTTCAAGGAGTCGAAGTCGGCCACCACCGGACGACGGCTGCCGATCACCGAGGTGTTCACCAGCCGTCCGGCCGCGGTGTTCCTCGGCGCCGGCTCGACCACCGCGGTCTTCGCCTTCTTCTACATCGGCGTGACCTACCTGACCAGCTACGGCACCCAGGAGCTGGGGCTGAGCAGGCCGACCGTGCTCGCCATGGGCATCGTGGGCGGCACCATGTTCGCACTGACGACGATCGCGTCGGCGATCCTGTCCGACCGGGTCGGGCGGCGGAAGATGGTCGTCATCGGCAACATCGCGTCGGTGGCCGCCGGTGTGATCGTCTTCCCGATCATCGACATCGGCACCGCGTGGTCGTTCGGGCTCGGGATCTCCATCGTGCTCGGCGTCGTCGGCATCGCCTACGGCCCGATCGGCGCCCAGCTGCCGGAGCTGTTCCCCACCCGCTTCCGCTACACCGGCGCCGGGATCGCCTACAACCTCGCCGGCGTGCTCGGCGGTGGTGTGGTGCCGCTGATCGCGGCGGCGGTGGTGCCGCTCTACGGCAGCCTGGCGATCGGCCTGCTGCTGGCCTCGGTCTCGCTGCTCAGCCTGGGCTGCACGCTCGCGCTCCCGCAGACCGACGCCGACTCCTTCAGCAACGAGGACGCCCGCCTGGCCGCCACCTGAACCGTTGCACCGCGTCAACGCCGGCCCGCTACCCGCGAAAGTGGGTAGCGGGCCGGACCACGCCTTTCCCCGTACTCGGACACCCGGCTACCGTCCGGGCGATCGCGCGGGAGCGACAGCCGGTCGCATCCCGTCGCGGACGGAGGTGGGGACGCGTGGCCGTCGAAGCGGTGAGCAGTGCGGAACCGCGGGCACTGCCCGCGGACATCGGTCCCGACGATCCCCCGGTGTCGCCGTTCCTCAGCGCGCCGATGACCGAACTCACCGAACGGATCGCCGCCCTCGGCACGCCGCGCGACTACTCCCGCGGCGAACACGTCTACCGGCAGGGCGAGCTGTCCACCCGGTTCCATCTCGTGCTGTCCGGCCGGGTGCGGATCTACCTGCACCGCCCGGACGGCACCGAACGGTCGCTGGCCTATGCCGAGACCGGTGCCACCCTCGGCGAGGCCGCCAGTGTCGACGGGCGGCCGCGGCACCTCGCCGCGACCTGCACCCGGCACTCGCGGATCGTCTCCGTCACCCGGGACGCGTTGCTCACCGCCGCCCGCAGCTCACCCGAACTGCTGCTGGAGATCACCCGGCGGATCGCCTACAAGCAGCGGCTGATGCAGCTGCACGTGCTGATCGAGGGCCTGCCCGCCCGGGAACGGGTGATCCTGCTGCTCGGCCACCTGGTCGAGGCCTACGGCGAGGTCGCGCTGGACACCACGACCCGATTGTCGATCCGCCCCGCCGTCGACGAACTGGCCCTGCTCGTCGGGCTGACCAGGGTCACGATGAGCCGGGAACTGTCCCGGCTCATCGCCGAGGGCCTGGTCGCCAAGGAGGGCCGCGGGATCATCGTGCGCGACCTGCCCGACCTGCGGCGCCGGGTGCACGCGGTACTGGCGTGACCGGGCGGTCCGCGGCCCGGTCCAGGTAGGCGAGCACGGCCAGCACCCGGCGGTGCACCGCCTGGCCGTGCGGCAGCTCCAGCTTCGCCAGGATGCTGCCGATGTGTTTCTCCACCGACACCAGGGCCAGCACCAGCCGGTCGGCGATCGCCTGGTTCGACAGTCCCTGCGCCATCAGGCCGAGCACCTCGTGCTCGCGCGCGGTGAGCGCGGTCAGCGGCCCGCTGCGCCGCCCCCGGTTCAGCAACTGGGCGACGACCTCCGGGTCCATCGCGGTGCCGCCGGCGGCGACCCGCTGCAGGGCGTCGAGGAAGTCGTCCAGCTCCCCGATCCGGTCCTTGAGCAGGTACCCGACGCCCCCGGCGCCGTCCGAGAGCAGCTCGGCCGCGTAGCCGGCCTCGACGTACTGGGACAGGATCAGCACCGGTTCACCCGGGTGCTGCCCGCGCAGCCGGATCGCGGCCCGCAGTCCCTCGTCGGAGAAGCCCGGTGGCAGCCGCACGTCGGCGATCGTGACGTCCGGCCGGTGTTCGGCAACGGCCTCGATCAGGGAGTCGGCGTCGGCCACCGCCGCCACCACCTCGTGCCCCTCGGCCTCCAGGATGCGGGTGATCCCCTCCCGCAGCAGTACCAGGTCCTCGGCCAGCACTATCCGCACGGCAGCTCCGCCCGCACCGTCGTCGGCCCGCCGGGCGGGCTGGTCACGCCCAGCGTGCCATCGAGCGCCTCCACCCGGTAGCGCAGACCGGTCAGCCCCGGCCCGCCCGGGTCGGCCCCGCCGCGGCCGTCGTCGGCGATCTCGATCCGCAGGCTGTCCGGGCCGCGGGAGGTCCGGACCCGGCAGTGCGTGGCCCCGGCGTGTTTGGCCGCGTTCGCTAGTGCCTCCGCCGCGACGAAGTACGCCGCCGTCTCGACCGCGGGTGCGGTCCGCCCGCCGGCCGCCCGGTCCAGGTCGACCGGCAGGGCGCAGTCCTCGGCGAGTGCGCTCAGCGCGGCGTCCAGGCCGCGGTCGGTCAGCACCGGCGGGAGTATGCCGCGCACCAGCCTGCGCAGCTCGGCCAGTGCGGCCCCGGCGGTGTCGACCGCGCCGGACAGCTCGGCCCGGGCCCGGTCGGCCTCGGGCCCCAGCGGGCGCAGCGACCGGCCCAGCGCGGCGAGCTGCATGGTCAGCGCGACCAGCCGGGCCTGCGCACCGTCGTGCAGGTTCTGCTCGATCCGGCGCAGCTCCGCGGTCTGGGCGTCCACCGCCCGCGCCCGGCCGGCCAGCACCTGCGCCATCCGGTCCGCGCCGCCGCACAGCCAGGACTGCGCGGCCCGGGCCTGGGCCGCGGCCAGTACCCGGACCAGCAGCACGGCCGACACCAGCAGCCCGGCCGCCGTCACCCGGACCGCCCATCCCGGCCCGGCGGGCAGCGCGAGACCGCCGGGCAGTGCCGCGTCCACCCGTCCCCAGTGACCGTCGAGCAGGCCGGACACGGCGAGCGCGCCGGGCACCGCGACGGCCACGGCGCTCATCGGACCGGACCCGGCGAGCAGCAGCAGGTGGCGCCACCGGTCGGCGTCCAGCGGTCCCAGCAGGGCTGCGGCGACCTGCCGGAGCCGGCCGGTCGGTGAGCCCGGCCGGGGCGCCGGGACCGCTACCCCCATCAGCCGCAGCCGCGCCCGTTCGGCCGCCTGCACCAGCCGCACCGTGGCGATCACCGGCAGCAGCACGAGCAGCCCGAGCAGGTTCGTCAGCGACGACACCACGAGCACGCCCAGCCCCAGCAGCCACAAGCCCAGCACCGCCCCGACGAGCAGGAACACCAGTTCGCGCGGGACCGGGACGAGCCATCGGCGGAGCGTGGCGAGCCCGGTCACGGCCGGGCCCACTGCGTCTGCTCGGACGCGCAGGACGCCCCGGTCGCGGGCAGCTCGCCGTCGAGGAGGTAGCGGTGCACGGCGTCCCGGACACAGCGGTTGTCCGGCTGCCCCAGGTAGACGGCGTGCGTGAAGCCGTGGACGGCCAGCACCGCGCCCGGGCCGAGTGCCTCGGCCACCCGGTGTGCCCCGGCCAGGTGCGTGGTCGGGTCCAGCGTGCTGTTCACGACCAGGGCCGGCGGGGCGTCCGGTGCGTCGAGCGGGCCCGGCGGGTTCGTCCCGGGCAGCGGCCAGCCCCCGCACCGCCAGTCCTCGAGCGCCGGGGCCGGCCCGGTCCGCGGGGCGAGCTCCGCCGGCCCGGTCCGCCCGGCGACCAGGGCCGCGTAGTCGTCCGGGAGCGGGAAGTCGGCGCAGTTGGTGAGCTGCCCGGCGTCCATGCCACCACCGGCCGGGGCGTGGCGCATCGGTGCGGCCAGCGGGCCGGCATCGCCGTTCCGGGCGGCGAGCAGCGCGGCGGCGTAGCCCCGCGGGTCCGTCTCCGCCATCGACGGCGCGGCCATCCGGATCTCGTCGGCGCGCAGCGCCGGTCCGCCCTCCACGGGCAGCGGGGCGCGGGCGACGACGTCGTCCCACAGCTGCAACGGGTCCTCCCCCGGCGCGCACTCCGGGTCCTCGGCGCAGCGGGCCGCGAACCGGTCGAGCAGCGCATCGCCGGCCACCGCCCGGTCGATCCGGTCGCGCTCGGCGGGCGCGCTGTGGTCGACGACGCTGTCCAGGTAGAGCGCGGTGAGCCGGTCGCCGTACCGCTGCGCGTAGGCCTGTCCGAAGACGGTGCCGTAGGAGTTGCCGAAGAATGCGATCCGGTCCTCGCCGAGTGCCGCCCGGATGTCGTCGACGTCGTCGGCGACGTCCGCCGCGCTCACGTGTTCGACCAGCTCCGGATGCCCGGCCCGGCAGGACTCGGCGTACCGGGCCTGGTGCTCCCGGTGCTCGGCGAAGGCCTCCGGGGAGTCGAGCACCGCGATCGGCGGCGCCAGGTCCGGATCGCAGGTCCCGGCGCTCGCGCCGTAGCCGCGGGAGTCGAAGGTGACCACGTCGAACCACTGCCTCAGCTCGGCCACCCCGGCCCGGTGCCGCGGGTCGAGCAGCACCTGGCGTGCCGGGGCCGGCCCGCCGACGTGCAGGACGAGGGTCCCCCGGCGCTGATCGGGATCAGCGGCCGGCATCCGGACCACCGCGAGGTCGATCGCCGGCCCGTCCGGGTCGGCCCGGTCCACCGGCACGGTCACGCCCGCGCACTGCACGGCGGCGTCGTCGTCCGCGCACGGTTCCCAGGACGTGATCGGCGGCCGAGCCGGATCCGCAGGCGGTTCCGGGGCGGTCGAGCAGGCGGCGAGCGCGCCCAGCGCGGCGACGCCGAGCAGCGCGGTGAGACGGTGGCGGATCATGGTTGTCGATCCTGCGCACCGGATGCTCCCCGCACATCGCAGCGACCCGTGCTTCCGGGGTATGGCCCACCATGCCCCGAGGGTCGGTCAGCCCTCGCTGACCAGTGGGCTGGACGCGATCTCGGTGCCGTCCTCGAGGGTCTGGATCTCGAAGTCGGCGAAGACGTTGGGCACCTCGCGCTGCAGCTGACGCAGGCACTCCACGGCGAGCTCACGGATCTCGACGTCGGCGTGCTCGGAGGCGCGCATCGCGACGAAGTGCCGCCAGGCGCGGTAGTTCCCGGTGACCACGATCCGGGTCTCGGTCGCGTTCGGCAGCACCGAGCGGGCGGCCTGGCGGGCCTGCTTGCGCCGCAGGGTCCCGTTCGGGACGTCGGCGAACCGCTTCTCCAGCCCCTCGAGGAGCTTCTCGTAGGACGCCAGCGCGTCCGCCGACGCCTGCTGGAACAGCTCGTGCAGCTCCGGGTCGTCGGCGATGACGTCCGGCTCGACCATCGCCGCATCCCGCTCCGGGACGTAGCGCTGGGAGAGCTGGGAGTAGGAGAAGTGCCGGTGCCGGATCAGCTCGTGGGTCAGCGAGCGGGAGATCCCGGTCAGGTAGAAGCTGACGCTGCCGTGCTCGAGCACCGAGAGGTGCCCGACCTCGAGGATGTGCCGGATGTAGCCGGCGTTGGTCGCCGTCTTCGGGTTCGGCTTCTTCCACGACTGGTAGCAGGCCCGGCCGGCGAACTCGGCGAGCGCCTGGCCGCCGTCGGCGTCGGTGGACCACGGCACGTCCGCCGGCGGGAGGAACTCGGTCTTCGCCACCAGCTGAACGCTGAGCGGAACGGTCTGCGGCGCGGTCTCCGACATGCCGACGAGGGTAACCACGGCCGCATGATGACGTCACCGGTGACAGCAACTCCTCGACACGACGTCATCGATGGCGTCATAGTGGTGTCATGGACCTCACGCCGTACGTCGCGCAGCTGCGCGACGACCTCGCCGCCGCGGCGGCAGCGGGTGACGAGCAGACCCGCCGCACGGCGGCACTGCTCGGCACCGCGATCGAGCCCGCCGCCCGCCTGGCGATCATGAACGCACTCTCCGACCTCGCCTCCGAGGCGACCGCCGCACTCGGCGACCGCTCCGTGGAGGTCCGGCTGCACGGCCGGGAGGTCCGGGTGTCGGTGTCCGGCGCGCCGGACACCGACACGCCTGCCCCCGACACCGGCAGCAGCGCCGGCGGCGCCGGGGGCACGGACGGGCCCGGCTCCCCCTTCCTCGGCGACGCGGGTGACATCAGCCGGGTCACGCTGCGCATCGTCGAACAGATCAAGGCGCAGGCCGAGCAGGCCGCGCAGTCACAGGGCGTCTCGCTGAACACCTGGGTCTCCCAGGCCGTGCAGGGTGCGCTCGCCGGCGCCGAGGGGCGGGCCCGCGGGCGCGACCCGCGCGACGGCCGCAACCTCCGAGGATGGGTGCAGGGATGACCGACGAGCAGAACGTCCCGGATCCGGTGGCCGAGGACACCCGCCGCGAGCGGTGGGACAGCGCGGGCCCGGCCGAGCTGGAGATCACCATCGGCGGCGGACGGGTGCGCATCGACCTGGTCGAGGACGCGTCCGAGGTCACCGTCGAGGTCACCACGGACCGCGGCGGCGCCCCCTGGTCGGGCGGTCTCGGCGGGCTCCTCGACTGGATCGGGTCGTCGATGGGCGGGAACTCCCCGGCCGGTGGCGCGGGCTGGTCCGGCCGCGGGTTCGATCCGATCGTCGGCGCGCCGTGGGAACGCTCCGGCGACCCGTCGGCCGATGCCCTCGAGGCCGTGACGATCGAGTGGTCCGAGACGGGCAGGCGGCTGGTCGTGCGCGGCCCGGAGGAGCCGGCGCTGAGCGCTGTCCCGCTGATCGTCACGGTGTCCGCCCCGGCGGCGTCGCGGCCCGCCGTGCGCACCGGCGCCGCGGCCGTCGAGGTGACCGGGCGGGCGTCCTGGGCGGCGGTGCGTACCGGCTCCGGGACGGCCCGGCTGGCCGAGGTGACCGGCGAGGCCGACATCACCACCGGATCCGGCGGGATCGACCTCGGTTCGTGCGGCGGGCGGGCGCAGCTGCGCACCGGCAGCGGCGAGATCGAGGCCGGATCGATCGGCGGGCCGTCCCGGGTGCGGACCGGCAGCGGGGACATCCGGCTCGGCGAGCTCACCGGCGACCTGGAGGTGCGCAGCGGCTCCGGCGACGTGGTGATCTCCGACGCCGTCTCCGGTGACGTCCGGCTGAGCACCGGATCGGGCAACGTGCGGGTGGGCGTGCACTCCGGCGTCGCCGCCGAGCTGGACCTGTCCACCGGGTCCGGCCGGGCACGCAGCGAGCTGGAGGTGCACGACGGCGCCCCCGGCGAGCGGGCGGTGCGGCTCTCCGGGCGCACCGGCAGCGGAGACGTGCTGGTCACCCGGGCGGCGACGATCGCGGCCTGAGCCGGCGGCCGCGCTTCGCAGGGCACGATCGCGCGACGACGGGCGGCCCCCACTCGACCGGACGGCCGAGGCGGGGCCGCCCGAGCACGACACGGCAGCAGACCCGGCCCGGCTACCCGGGCGGGCTGCTCGGCTGCCGAGCGGGGGTGGGGCTGCTGGACTGTCGCGTCGCACTCGGACAGGCGGCTCGGCAGCCAGGCCGCGCACGGACGGGCTGCTCGGCTGTCGCGCCGCGCTCTGGCGGACTGCCGCGCCGCGCCCGGGATCCCGCCGGGGATCCGATCAGCCGGCTCGCAGGGCGCTGCGCAGCGCTGCGGCGAGATCGCCCCGCTCCCCCACCTCGACGCCGTCGAGCCCGAGCCAGCAGGCCATCGTCGTCAGCTCGGCGGCCAGCTCGGCCGCGATCCGGGACTCCGGCAGGCCCCGGCCCGGCTCCGCGAACGCACCCGGCACCCGCAGCACCCCGGCCACCCGGTCGGCCTTGAGATCCACCCGCCCGACCAGCGCGCCGTCGAGCAGGAACGGAAAGACGTAGTAGCCGTACTCCCGCTTGGCCTCGGGCACGTAGATCTCGATCCGATAGCGGAAGCCGAAGATCCGCTCGGCGCGGTCGCGCTCCCACACCAGCGGATCGAACGGGCTCAGCAGCGCCCGCCCGGACACCGCGCGCGGGACCGTCGCCGACGGGCTCCGGTAGGCCGGGCGCGCCCAGCCCCGGACCGCGACCGGCTCCAGCTCCCCCGCCTCGACCAGTTCGGCGATCGCGGTGCGGGTGCGCTCCGGGCCCAGCCGGTAGTAGTCGCGCAGGTCGGTCTCGGTGCCGATGCCGAGCGCGGCGGCGGACTTCGCGACGAGTGCGCGGGCCGCGTCGGCCGGGTCCGGCGGCGGGGCGGCGAACACCTCCGGCGGGAGGACCCGCTCCGGGAGGTCGTAGCGGCGCTCGAAGTGCCGCCGGGTACCCACGGCCAGCTCACCGACCGCGAACAGGTACTCGCAGACCTGCTTCACCTCGGACCGCTCCCACCAGGTGGCACCGGGCGGACGGGGCCGCACGTCACCGGCCCGCCCCTCGGGCGCGAGCGCCTTCTCGATCGCACCGGCTCCGATCGGGCCGCGCTCGGCGACGACGGCCCGGATGTCGCCGGCCAGTGTCGGGTGCCGCTCCAGCAGCGGTGCGTAGTGCTTCCACCATCGGCGGGGCAGTGTCTTGTGCCCGAGCAGCGGCCAGTCGGTGACCGGGACCAGGCTCGCCTCGTGCGCCCACGTCTCGGCGAGCAGCCGGGGCCGGCGGGCCGAGGGCGACCAGGCCGCATCGTCGAGCAGGGCTGGCGGATAGTCGCCGAGCCTGCTGAACAGCGGCATGTAGTGCGAGCGCACCGCCACGTTCACCGAGTCCAGCTGCAGCAGCTTGATCCGGTCCAGCACCCGCTGCAGGTGCCGCCGGGTGACCGGCCCGGACGGCCGGGGGTCGGTGAACCCCTGGGCCGCGAGAAAGGTCCGCCGGGCCACGTCCCCCGAGATCGTCCGCACGACGCCGATGCTGCCACGGCCCCCCGACAATCCCGGCGCGGCCGCCACCCGCTGCCGGGCTCCCGCCGCCCGCTGCTGCTGCCCGCTGCGGCTGCCCGCCGCCCGTTGCCCGCCGCCGGCTGCCCGCAGACCGTTGCCCGCCGCCGGCTGCCCACCGTCCGCTGCCCGCCGTCCGTTGCCGAACGGTCCCCGGAACCCGCTGTGCACCCGCCGGGCGGGCACCGGTAGGCATGGACCCATGGCCACCGCGACCGTCCGCCCCGCCACCGATGACGACGTCGACGCCATCATGGGCATCCAGGACCGCACCTGGCGTACCGCGTACGCCGGGCTGCTGCCCGAGGAGGCGTTCGCGAGCCTCACCTCGGACGCCGCGCGCAGTCACTGGACCGACGCGGTGCACGCCGGCGACGGCTTCCACCTGCTGGTCGCGCTGGAGGGCGACGAGATCGTCGGGTTCGCCGCCGCCGCCCGCTACGCCGGCGCAGGCGACCTGTCGATCGCCGAGGTCTCGGCGCTGCTGGTGGAGCCCCGCTGGGGGCGCCGCGGGCACGGCGGCCGGCTGCTCGCCACCGCCGCCACCGCGCTGCGCGCCGCGGGCGAGCAGACCGGCCGGGTCTGGGTGCCGGAGGCCGACGCGGCGTCCCGCGGGTTCTACGCGCGCGCCGGCTGGGAGCCCGACGGCGCCGTCCGCACCCTGGACACCGGCACCGGCACCATCCGGGAGATCCGGATGGCCGGGACCCTGGACCTGCGCCTGGTCGAGTAGCGCCTCAGGCCAGGCCGAGCAGCGGCTCGAGCCCGATCGTCAGCCCCGGCCGGTCACGCACCGCGCGCACGGCCAGCAGCACGCCCGGCATGAACGACGTCCGGTTCATCGAGTCGTGCCGCAGCGTGAGGACCTCGCCGTCGGTGCCCAGGATGACCTCCTGGTGCGCGATCAGGCCGGGCATCCGGACGGCGTGCACGTGCACCCCGTCGACGACGGCGCCGCGGGCCCCACCGGGGTCGGTGGTGGTGGCGTCCGGGACCGGGCCGAGCCCGGCGTCGGCACGGGCGGCGGCGACCACGGACGCGGTACGCGCGGCGGTGCCGGACGGGGCGTCGACCTTGCCCGGATGGTGCAGCTCGACGATCTCGGCGGAGTCGAAGAACCGCGCCGCCTGCGCCGCGAAGTGCATCATCAGCACCGCGCCGACCCCGAAGTTCGGGGCGACCAGCACGCTGCCGGAGCCGCGCTCGTCGAGCAGCGCGCGCACCTCGTCGAACCTCGCCCCGTCGAACCCGCTGGTCCCGACGACCGGCGCGACGCCCCGCCCGAGGCACTCCCGGATGTTGTCCAGCGCCGCACCGGGGTGGGTGAAGTCGACGGCGACGTCGGCACCGTCCAGCCCGGACAGGTCGTCACCGGCGTCGAGGGCGGCCACCAGCTCGGTGTCCGGCGCCTGCTCCACCGCCCGGCAGACCTCGCTGCCCATCCGGCCCTTCGCGCCGAGCACCGCCACCCGGATCGTCCCGCTCACCAGCACACCCCGTTCCGCCGTCGTCGTGACCGGGCGAGTCTAGTTCCCCGGATCGGCCGGCCCCGATCAGCCGGCGACCAGACCACCGATCCACACGGCGGTCGCGAGCATCCCGGCGGCGAGCTCGATCAGGATGCTCCATCCGACGGCGGTGAGCGCCTCGCGGGCCGATCGCCAGGCCGTCGTCGCATCCGGCAGCCGGACCAGCTCGGCCAGCCACACACCCAGCACGAAGCCGATGAACAGGCCGATCACCGGGATCACGAAGAAGCCGATGACGCCGAGCAGCAGGCCGGCCAGCAGCGTCCGGGTCGGCACCCCGGACGCCTTGAGCCGCCGCCCCGGCAGCAGGTACTTGGCGACCTGCCCGACGATCGTCACCGCGACCGCGATGCCCAGCACCCACCAGCCGACCGCGTCGCCACGGGGCACCGCCCAGACCGCCACACCGCCGATGATCAGCAGCGGGCCGGGCAGCACCGGAAGCACGATCCCGGCCAGCCCGACGGCGATCATCAACCCGGCCAGTACCGCGAGCCCCGTCATGCGCTCAGCCTGCCAGACCGGCGGATCCCGCCCGCCGCGAGCGCGGCGTCACGCAACGATCGGCACGGCCGCGGCGGACTCCGGTCCGCCACGGCGCTCACTCACAGGTCGCGCAGCGACGCCGGGAGCTCGTCCACCTCGTCGAACGGCCCGACGACGGCAGCGGTGAGCGGCTGCTCCAGCAGCTCGGCGGCGACGGTCGCCACCTCCTCCGCGGTGACCGCGGTGATCCGGGCGAGGCTGTCCCCCACCGACCGCTGCCGGCCGTGGTCGAGCTCGGCCCGGCCCAGCCGGTTCATCCGGGACGCGGTGTCCTCGCAGCCCAGTACGAGGCCGCCGCGCAGTGACCCCTTGGCCCGGGCCACCTCGGCGTCGGTCAGACCGTCGGCGGCGACCTCGCCGAGCACGTCCCGCACCACGGCGACGACCTCGCCGAGGCGCTCGGGGGCGCACCCGGCATACACCGAGAGCGCGCCGGCGTCGGCGTACCGCGCGGTCGACGAGTACACCTGGTAGGCCAGTCCGCGCTGCTCGCGCACCTGCTGGAACAGCCGCGACGACAGGCCACCGCCGAGGGCGGCGTTCAGCACCGCCAGCACCGGCCTGGCGTGCGCGAGCCGGCCCTCGGTCGGGACGCCGAGCATCACGTGCGCCTGCTCGGACTCGTCGGGCTGCAGCCCGAGCGCCCCGGTGCGGTCCGGTCGCACCCCGGTCGAGGTGCGCGGCGGGACCGCCCGGGCGGAGGCCTGCGCGCGGCTCGCGGAGGCCAGCGCGGCCCCGACGAGTTCGACGATCCGGTCGTGCTCCAGGTTCCCGGCCGCGGCGACGACCATCCGCGGCGTCGTGTACTCGCCCTGCCAGAACGTGTGCAGGGTGTCCCGGCTCATCGCCCGGATCGACTCCTCGGAGCCGATCACCGGGCGGCCGAGCGGGTGGTCACCGAACAGGGTCTGGTCGAACAGGTCGCCGAGCAGGTCCTCCGGGTCGTCGTCGCGCATCGAGATCTCCTCGAGCACGACGCCCCGTTCCAGCTCGACGTCGGTGTGCGCGAGCTCGGCGTCGGTGACCACGTCGGCCAGCAGATCGACCGCCAGCGCGACGTCGGTGTCGAGCACGTGCGCGTAGTAGCAGGTGTGCTCCTTGGCGGTGAACGCGTTCAGCTCACCGCCGACCGCGTCCATCTCCTCGGCGATCCCGGCCGCGGTACGCCGCCGGGTGCCCTTGAAGAGCAGGTGCTCCAGGAAGTGCGCGGCCCCGGCCTGGGCCGGTGACTCGTCGACCGAGCCGATCCCGATCCAGATGCCGAGTGCGACCGAGCGGACACCGGGGACCGACTCGGTCACCAGCCGGACCCCGCCGGGCAGCTCGCTGCGCCGGACGCTCTCCGGCGGTCCACCGATGTCGGTGCTCACGCGGGCGGCGGCCCGGGAACCCTCGGGTCCCCGGGCCGCCGTCACGTCACCGTTCTTCTCGGCCAACTGATCAGCTCTGGTCCGCCGTGGCCTCGGCCGGCTCGTCGGCAGCGGCGTCGGCCGGAGCGTCCGCCCCGTCGGCCGCGGCAGCGCCGTCCTCCTGCACCGGCACCAGGCTGATCTTGCCCCGGTTGTCGATGTCGGTGACCTCGACGCGCAGCTTGTCGCCGACCTTGCAGACGTCCTCGACCTTGCTGATCCGCTTCCCGTTGCCGAGCTTCGAGATGTGGACCAGGCCGTCCTTGCCGGGGACCAGCGAGACGAAGGCACCGAACGCGGCGGCCTTGACCACCGTGCCCAGGAACCGCTCGCCGACCTTCGGCAGCTGCGGGTTGGCGATCGCGTTGATCATGCCGATCGCCTCCTCCGCGGAGGGGCCGTCGTTCGCGCCGACGTAGATCGTGCCGTCGTCCTCGATCGAGATGTCGGCGCCGGTCTTCTCGGTGATCGAGTTGATCATCTTGCCCTTCGGGCCGATGACCTCGCCGATCTTGTCGACCGGGACCTTCACCGCGGTGACCCGCGGCGCGTACTTGCTCATCTCGTCCGGGCCGTCGATGGCCTCGCCGATCACCTCGAGGATGGTCAGGCGGGCGTCCTTGGCCTGGCTCAGCGCGGCGGCCAGCACCTCGGAGGGGATGCCGTCGAGCTTGGTGTCGAGCTGGAGCGCGGTGACGAACTCCTTGGTGCCGGCGACCTTGAAGTCCATGTCGCCGAACGCGTCCTCGGCGCCCAGGATGTCGGTCAGCGCCACGTACTTCGTCTCGGGCTGCCCGGCTGCGTTCTCAACCTGGTCGGACACCAGGCCCATCGCGATGCCCGCGACCGGCGCCTTCAGCGGCACACCGGCGTTGAGCAGCGACATCGTGGACGCGCAGACCGAGCCCATCGAGGTCGAGCCGTTCGAGCCCAGCGCCTCGGAGACCTGCCGGATCGCGTAGGGGAACTCGTCGCGGTTCGGCAGGACCGGGAGCAGCGCCCGCTCCGCCAGCGCGCCGTGCCCGATCTCGCGGCGCTTCGGCGAGCCGACCCGGCCGGTCTCACCGGTCGAGTACGGCGGGAAGTTGTAGTGGTGCAGGTAGCGCTTGCGCGTCTCCGGCCCCAGCTGGTCGATCTGCTGCTCCATGCGCAGCATGTTCAGCGTGGTGACGCCCATGATCTGGGTCTCGCCACGCTCGAACAGCGCCGAGCCGTGCGCCCGCGGGACGACCTCGACCTCGGCCGAGAGCGGCCGGATGTCGGTCAGGCCGCGGCCGTCGATCCGGACCTGGTCGGTCAGGATCCGGCGGCGGATCAGCTTCTTGTTCAGGGCGCGGAACGCGTTGCCCAGCTCGGACTCGCGGCCGACGAAGCGCTCGCCGAGCTTGTCCAGCACCGACGCCTTGATCTCGTCGGTGCGGGTCTCGCGCTCCTGCTTGCCGGCGATGGTCAGCGCCTGCGCCAGCTCCTGCTCGACGGCCTCGGAGACCGCCTCGAAGGCGTCCGGCTGGTAGGCCGGGAACACCGGGTACTCGCCGGTCGGCTTGGCCGCGACGTCGGCCAGCGCCTGCTGTGCGGCGCAGAGGCTCTTGATGAACGGCTTGGCCGCCTCGAGACCGTCCGCGACGACCTCCTCGGTCGGCGCGGTGGCGCCGCCGGCGACCAGCTCGATCGTCCGGACGGTGGCCTCGGCCTCGACCATCATGATCGCTACGTCCGCCGAGTCACCGTCACCGACGGTGCGGCCCGCGACGACCATGTCGAACGCGGCGCGCTCGAGCTGGTCGTGGGTCGGGAACGCGACCCACTGCGAGGTCGGCGACGCGTCGGTTCCGTCGCCCGCGATCAGGGCGACACGGACGCCGCCGACCGGGCCGGAGAACGGCAGGCCGGCGAGCTGGGTGGATGCCGACGCGGCGTTGATCGCCACGACGTCGTACGGGTCCTTCGGGTCGAGCGACATGACCGTCACGACGACCTGGATCTCGTTGCGCAGACCGTCCACGAAGGACGGGCGCAGCGGGCGGTCGATGAGGCGGCAGGTCAGGATCGCGTCGGTGCCCGGGCGGCCCTCGCGGCGGAAGAACGAGCCGGGGATCCGGCCCGCGGCGTACATCCGCTCCTCGACGTCGACCGTCAGCGGGAAGAAGTCGAACTGGTCCTTCGGCCGCTTCGAGGCGGTCGTGGCGGACAGCAGCATGGTCTCGTCGTCGAGGTAGGCGACGACGGATCCGGCGGCCTGCCGGGCGAGCCGGCCGGCCTCGAACCGGACGGTGCGGGTGCCGTAGGCACCGTTGTCGATGACGGCGGTGCTCTCGTGCACGCCGTCCTCTGAGATGACGTCAGTCATACGGGGAAGTCTCTCCTCGTCGTTGGGAGTGTTTCTCTGCCTCCCACCACCGACGACGTCCGGCTCGATCCCCTGCTGGGCCGGTCTTCGATCGAAGCCCCCGGCAACTCCTGCTCCCGGGAGCCACTACCGAGGACCGGCGGATGTCCGGTCGTCTCGTGGCGGGACTGTTCAGTTGTGGTGCGGCACCGGCGACCCGTGATCGGTCACGGTCTCCGATGCGAATCGACCCGGCACCGGATTCCGGTGCCGGGTCGGTCGGCGGGTCAGCGGCGCAGACCCAGCTTCTCGATCAGTGCGCGGTAGCGCGCGACGTCGACCGCACGCAGGTACTTGAGCAGCCGGCGACGACGACCGACCAGCAGCAGCAGGCCGCGCCGGCTGTGGTGGTCGTGCTTGTGCTGCTTCAGGTGCTCGGTCAGGCCGATGATGCGCTGCGTCAGCAGCGCCACCTGGGCCTCGGGGGACCCGGTGTCGGTGGCGTGGGTGCCGTACTTCTCGAGCGTGCTCTTCTTGTCGGCCGTGGACAGTGCCACTGCAACTCCTTCATCGTGTCGACGGTCCGTGTGGCCGTACCGCCTCGGACCACGCGACACCGAGTCGTCCCGGAGTGATCTCGAGAGTCTTCGGAGCCGGAGCCCGGCGGCAGGTAGTCGGTCGCGGCCGCCACGGACTGCAGCCGGACCCACGTGAAACGGTACCAGCGACCCACTTCCCGGCCGCTCCCGACCCGCGCGGGCCGGGAGCCTCAGCGGGCCAGCCGGGCGGCCAGGCCGTCCAGGACGATCCCCAGCTTGGCCGGGTAGGCCCCGCGCGGGGAGGCGATCAGCGCGCGCATGCCGGGATCGTCGCGCCAGGCCCGGTCCTGCGCCGTCCGGTCGAGGCCGTCGAGGGCGGCCGCGGTGTCCAGTGCCAGGTCGGCCACCATGTCCAGGGCCACCAGCGCGTCCGCCGCGGTGAATCCCTGCCGTTCGAGATCCGCCCGGATCCGCCCGACCTCGGCGACGACCGCGGCCGGTGGCGCCGGCAAGCTCCTGATCAGCGCGGCCGCGCCCGGCCGGCGCCCGGCCAGGTCCCAGAACGTGTCCCCCCACGCGGTGAGCAGCTCCCGCCAGCCCGCACCGGTCCCGGGCCAGCGGGCCTCGCGGGCGAGCCGGTCGGCGGCCGCGGCGACCAGGTCGTGCCGGTCGCGCACGTGCCCGTAGAGCGTCGAGTGATGCACCCCCAGGTGCGCGGCGACGGCCGTGAGAGTGAGCGAGCCCGGACCGACCTCCAGCGCGGCGACGGCGATCCGGTCCCGGTCGACGACCGCTGGCCGGCCGCGGCGACGCCCGGGAGGAGGCATGCCGCCATCGTCGCACGGCAGCCGGTTGACCTCGCGACATATTTTCCCACAGACTGTGAGTTAGCTGAGCCTCACTTCATCATCGGCTCCCCGAACCGAGGATCGGACCCATGCGCCCCCTCCCCCGCGCGGCCGCCGCGCTCGCCCTCCTGCTGCTCGCCGGATGCTCGGGCGGGACCGTCGCCGCAGAGCCGCAACCCGGCGGCACGCGGACCGTCGCCCACGAGCGCGGCACCGTCGAGGTCCCGGCCGACGCCCGGTCGGTCGTCGCGCTCGACGAGTACGCCGGGCTCAACCTGCTCACCGTCGGCATCCGACCGGCTGCCGTGTTCGGTGGCCTCTCCTCCGAGCTCGGTACGACCGTCCTGGGGGATGCCGGGGTCGGCGTCACCCCCGCCCCGACGATGATCACCAGCCCGGATCTCGAGGCGATCGCCGCGACCGGGCCGGACGTCATCGTCCTGACCTCGCCGGGATCGCTGCTCGACACCACCTACCCGCAGCTCTCCGCCATCGCCCCGACCGTCGTGCTTCCGTTCGAGGGCGACTGGCGGGAGCCGGTCCGGGTCGCCGGGGCCGCGTTCGGCGCCGAGGACCGGGCCGGGGCCGTCGTCGGCGTCCTGGAGGACCGGCTGGCGGAGTTGCGCGAGGCGACCGGGCGGCAGCCGCTGCAGCTGTCGGTGCTCGGATCGTTCCAGGACATGCTCTACTCCCCGGCGCCGGCGAACCCCGGTTCCCGGCTCGTCGCCGACGCCGGCATCACCCGGCCGGAGGCGGAGCTCGCGGCGGCCGCCGGGGCCTCGGCCTCGACGATCCCGGTGTCCGCCGAGATGCTCCCCGCGCACGACGCGGACGCCGTCGTCGTGCTCGGCGGGTCGATCTACGATTCCGAGGCGGTCACCGGACTGCCCACCTTCGCCGCCCTGCACGCGGCCCGAGCCGGGCGGACCACCGTCGCGGTCGGCGAGATGTGGGCGGGCGGCACGGCGCTGGCGACCTGGTGGGTGCTCGACGACCTCACCACCCTGACCGGCGGCGGTCTCACGCTCGGCACCGTCGACGACGGGCCGGCCAGGGCAGCGGCACTACAGGCGGCGGCGGACGACGCGAGCTGATCCTCACCGGCCCAGCGGGACCCGGTGCACCGTGCGGTACACCGGGCCACCGGACCCCGGGCCGTTCACCGGGCCCGGGTCACTGCGAACCAGCAGCGCCTCGGCGGGCGTCCACCACGGCCCCGGCCCCGGCCCCAGCCCCAGCCCCGGCACCGGCACCGGCACCGGCACCGGCTCCGGCTCCGGCTCCGGGGCGGCCGCCCGGTCCGCGGTGCGGGAGCGGCGGGCCAGCGTCAGGTGCGCCCGGAACCGCGCCGGATCCGCACCGGCGCGGGCGGCGAGATCGAGCAGGGCGTCCGCCGGCTGCACACCCACCCACAGCACGCCGGGGAAACGGCCGATCCCGGCGAGCCGCAGCCGGGGCGCCGGCGCCCCGGCCAGTGCCGCATCGAGTGCCTCGGCGCGCCGCACCGGGTCGTCCTCGCCGTGGAAGCAGAGCGTGATGTGCAGGTTCTCCGGCCGGACCGGCCGCCATCCGCCCTCCGACGGCACGGCGGGTGCCACCCGCAGCGCCGCGAGGACCGGGGCCGGTGGCCACAGCGCGGTGAACAGCCGCATCGCCACTCCATGATCGTCACCTCGTGGTGCTCCGGTGCCGTCGACGGCACCGAACCTCCACCGGACGACGATCGTCGCATCGCTCAGCGCCGGGACGCGGCCCGCCGCAGCACCTCGGCGAGCTCCGGGAACGACGTCGCCAGCGCCGCCGCCGCGGCGATCAGCCGGGCCGGGCCGATCACCCCGCGCAGCGCGTCCTCCGGGTGCGGGACGACCGGTCTCCGGGGTTCCCGCGGCGGCGGCACCGCGGCCTGCACCGGCTCACCACCGCAGGAGCAGACACCGTCGGCACCCCACGGGGTCGCCCCGGCCCGGATCTGTTCCAGCAGCCCGGCCACCTCGTCGGGCGGCACCGGTCCCCGGCAGACCCGCCGGTCCAGCGCCACCATCCGGCTCAGCACGGCCGGATCCCCGATCTTCACCCGGCGTGCGCCGGACAGCTGGCTGAGCATCGCGGGGCTCAGCCCCAGCGCCGACGCGAGCCGGGCCTGGGTGATCCGCAGCCCGGAGGTCAACCGGTGCACCCTCTCCCCCAGCGGCTCGCCGTAGAGCTCACGTTGCCGGGCGCGGTTCTCCGCCAGCAGGTCGCGATCGGGCCGGTCGGCCGGGAGCTCGTCCATGCCCCGATCCTCGGCCCGGCACCGGCCGTCCCGGACCGGTTCGAGCCGAACAGGGGACTTCCACTCAACCCTGCTCGTCGTCCGGGCCGAGCGCGTCGCCGGAGGCGGTGAGGATCCGCCGGGTCCGCGCCACGTCCTCACCCATCCGGGCGATCAGCGGCTCGACGCCGTCGAAGTACTCCTGCCCGCGCAGCCGGGCGACGAACTCGACACCGACCTCGTGGCCGTAGAAGTTCTCGTCGACGTCGAGCACGTAGGCCTCGACGGTGCGCACCCGGCCGGAGAACGTCGGGTTGGTGCCGACCGAGATCGCGGTCATCAGCCGGCGCTCACCGATCCGGAACCAGCCCGCGTAGACGCCGTCCGCGGGGATCGCGGTGTGCGGCGGGCAGGCCACGTTCGCGGTGGGGAAGCCCAGGTCACGGCCGCGTTTGTGACCGTGCACGATCACCCCGTCCACCCGGTGCCAGCGGCCCAGCGCGTGCGCCGCGTCTCTCACGTCCCCGGCGTCGATGCAGGAGCGGATGTAGGTGGAGGAGAAGGTCACGTCGTTCTCCGAGATGAGATCCAGTGCGTCGCAGGAGAAACCGAACCGGCGGCCCAGCTCGTCCAGCGCCGTGACGTCGCCGGCCGCCCGGTGACCGAAGGTGAAGTTGCTGCCGACGACGACGACCGCGGCATGCAGCCGATCGACCAGGATCTCGTGCACGAACCCGGCGGGATCGGTCCGGGAGAGCTGCTCGGTGAACGGGATGACGCAGAAGACGTCGGCGCCGCGCTCGGCCACCAGCTCCGCGCGCCGGTCCAGGGTGGACAGCCGCGCCGGGTGGGTACCCGGCCTGATCAGCTCCGCCGGATGCGGGTCGAAGGTCACCACGACCGCGGGGAGACCGCGCTCGCGGGCCCGTTGCACGGCACGATCGATCAACTCACGGTGCCCGCGGTGCACCCCGTCGAACACACCGATGGTGACGACGCACCGCCCCCAGCCGGGCGGGACGGCCTCCAGACCACGCCAGCGCTGCACGGTCGCGAGCCTACGGAACCGCTCCGCCGCGCACCGCACCGGCGCCGCGTTCAGCCCGCCGGTGCCAGCACCACCACCGGACGGGCGGAGCTGCCGCGGTCGGCCATCAGCGCGAGCGCGGCACCGTCCGGGCCGAACACGCCGTAGGTGCCGGGGAGCCCGGCGGCGGGCAGCGACCGGCCGATCCGGACGTCGGTGGCGGCCGCGTCGTCGACGTCGACCCGCGGGAACGCCGTCGCCACCGCGGCGGCGAGATCGAGCGACAGCCCTGGCGTCGCGGCCAGTTCCTCGACGGTGCGGGCGTGCTCCAGAGTGAAGGGCCCGACCCGGGTCCGGCGCAGCGCCGTGAGGTGCCCGCCGACCCCGAGCGCGGCGCCGAGATCGCGGGCGAGTGCCCGCACGTAGGTACCCGAGGAGCACTCGACGGCGACGTCGAGATCGAGGAACGGCCCGTCCCGGCGCAGCGCCAGCAGGTCGAACGCCGACACGGTCACCGGCCGCGCCGGGATCACCACGGTCTCGCCGTCGCGCACCCGCTGGTAGGCCCGCTTGCCGTCGATCTTGACCGCGGACACCGCGCTCGGGACCTGCTCGATGTCACCGGTCAGCCGCGCCATCTCCGTGCGGACGTCGTCGTCGCCGGCATCGACCGGGACCGGCTCGCCGAGCGGCTCGCCCTCGGCGTCGTCGGTGCCGGTGGCGATCCCCAGCCGGACGGTCGCGGTGTAGGCCTTGGTGTCCAGCGACAGGTGGCCGAGCAGCTTGGTCGCCCGCTCGATCCCGACCACCAGCACACCGGTCGCCATCGGGTCCAGGGTGCCCGCGTGCCCGACCTTGCGGGTGCCCATGATCCGGCGCAGCTTCCCGACGACGTCGTGACTGGTCGGGCCCCGGTCCTTGTCGACGATCACGAGGCCGGGCGGCGGGGGCGGGTCACGGGGTGGCACGGGCGCCGATCGTAGGAGCAGGCACTCAGAGCGCCAGCCGGTACCCGACCCCGCGGACCGTCAGCACCACGTCGCGGTCGCCGAGCTTGGACCGCAGCGACGCCACGTGCGCCTCCATGGTGCGGGCCGCGGAGGCGTCCGCGATCCCCCAGACCTGCTCGAGCAACTCGGTGCGCGGCAGCACCGCCCCCTCCCGGCGGGCGAGCGCGGCCAGCAGGTCGAACTCCTTGCGGGTGAGCGCGATCTCGGCACCGCCGGCGGTGACCGCCCGCCGGTCCAGGTCGACGACCACATCCCCCACGGTCACCGTGGCCGCGACCGCCGCCCCGGTGGCGCGCCGGAGCACGGCGTCGATCCGGGCCAGCAGCTCCTCGGTGGAGATCGGCTTCACCAGGTAGTCGTCGGCGCCCGAGCGCAGGCCCTGCACCCGGGCCGCGACGTCGCCGCGGCCGGTGATGGCCAGGATCGGCACCCGGGAGCGCTCCCGGATCTCCCGGCAGACACCGAGGCCGTCGCGGTCGGGCAGTCCCATGTCGAGCAGCACGACGTCCGGTTCCCGCTCGGCGACCGCGGCCAGTGCCGCGCTCCCGCTGCCGACCAGCTCGGTCGGGAACCCGTGCCCGACCAGGGTGCGACGCAGCGCGTCACCCAGGAGCGGGTCGTCCTCGACCAGGAGTACGCGCACGTCACCAGCGTAGCCCTGCTTCCTCAAGGGTTCCTCAAGCCCGGTGCCCGTTCCGTTGCAGCGGAACACGGTCCGCCCGCAGGGTGCTCACACCGAACGAGGTCGAGGAGGACCGACATGGCCGAGGTTGGCACTGCAGCCGGCTCACCCGGGCAGGGGGGCGGTACCGCCGGCGCCCCCACCCGTCAGAAGAAGAAGGTCTACACCCAGCTCTGGTTCTGGGTGATCATCGGCATCGTGGGCGGGGCCCTGCTGGGGTGGCTCTTCCCCGAGATCGGCCTCCAGGTCAAGTGGCTCGCCGACGCCTTCATCCAGATGATCAAGGTCATCGTCGGACCGGTCATCTTCTGCACCGTGGTCGTCGGCATCGCCTCGATCGGCAACCTGGCCCGGGCCGGCGGGCTCGCCGCACGGGCCCTGATCTACTTCATGATCGCCACGGCGGTGGCGCTGACGATCGGGCTGCTCGCCGCCAACATCTTCGCGCCGGGCACCGGATTCACCGGGTCCCCGTCCGCGGCCGACCTGGCCAAGGCCACCGGGCAGATCGAGTCGGGCTCGGAGTCGGGTCAGGGCGGTCTGGTCGGCTTCCTGCTCGACGACGTCCTGCCGACCAGCTTCCTCGCACCGTTCGTCGACAACGAGGTGCTGCGGGTCCTGGTGCTGGCGATCCTGACCGCCTGCGCGGTCTCCGCGCTGGCCCCGGCGATGCGCGAGCGGGTCGTCGGCTCGATCGACGCGATCGCCAAGGTGATCTTCGGGATCATCAAGCTGATCATGTGGGCGGCTCCGGTCGCGGCCTTCGGCGGCATGGCCTACACCGTGGCCGCCTTCGGTGCCGGGTCACTGGGCAACCTGTTGCAGCTGATGGCCGTGTTCTGGGGCACCTGCCTGTTCTTCGTGGTGGTGATCCTCGGGGCCGTGTCCGCGGTGGCAGGCTTCAACATCTTCAAGGTCATCCGGCTGATCAAGGACGAGCTGCTGATCATCGTCGGCACCTCGTCGTCGGAGTCGGTGCTGCCCCGGCTGCTCACCAAGCTGCAGGCGGCCGGCGCCTCCAAGCAGACCGTCGGCATGGTCATCCCGACCGGCTACTCGTTCAACCTCGACGGCACCTGCATCTACCTGACCCTGGGCGCGCTGTTCATCGCCCAGGCCGGCGGGGTCACGCTGCCGGTCGGCCTGCAGATCGGGCTCGCCCTGCTCATGGTGCTGACGTCCAAGGGCGCGGCGGGCGTCACCGGCGCCGGGCTGATCACGCTGTCCGCGTCGCTGCAGGCCTTCGGCGGGGACTTCTTCACCCCGGAGGCGATCGCGATCGGCATCGCGGTGATCATCGGCATCGACCGTGTCATGTCCGAGGGCCGCGCACTCACCAACTGCATCGGCAACGTCGTCGCGACCCTGGTCATCGCCCGCTGGAACGGCGAGCTGGACCGCGAGCGGCTCGCCGCGGTGCTCGACGACCCCTCGCTCGTCGAGGAGGCGATGGCGGCCGAGCACGGCGGCCGGGCAGATGCGGAGCTGGCCGAGAAGGCCGAGGAGGCCGGCGACGACCCGGCCCGCAAGGCGAACGTCGGCGCCCCGGCCTGAGCCGGTTCCCGGCCGGATCATCCTCATGACGGTCGAACCCCCGCGGCGCGCAGACCCCGCCCGCGGGGGTTCGCGCGTTCCGGGCGCCGCCGGGCCACCACGGTGGCAGGCTGGGCAGGTGCGCCGGCCGTTCCGCTCCCCCAGCACCCCGCTGCGGCGGTCCCGGCTGGTGCGCCGGCTGTTCGTGCTGCAGGTCGTGACGGTGCTGCTGACCGTCGGAGGGCTGACCACGCTCGGCGTCATCGGAGCCCGGGAGCTGGAGCACGACGCCGCGGCCCGGCTCACCACCGCCACCGCCCTGAGCCTGGCCGCCGACCCCGAGGTCCTCGACGCGCTGCGGGCCGGCGGCGACGTCGATGCGCTGTCCGCCCGGCTGCAGCCGGTCGCCGAACGGATCAGGATCGCGACCGGCACCAGCTTCATCGTCGTCATGTCCCCCGGCGGGGTCCGCTACAGCCACTACGACCCGTCCCGGATCGGCGGTCTCTACCAGGGCAACATCGCCCCGGCGCTGGCCGGGCGCACCGACACCGAGATCTACCCCGGCACGCTGGGCCCCTCGGTCCGCACCGTCACACCGGTCGTCCTCGACGACCGGCTCACCGCGGTCGTCTCGGTCGGCGTGCTGCAGACCCGGATCTCCGATCTCGCGCTGCGCTGGCTGCCCGCGATCGCCGTGGCCGCCGGGGCCGCGCTGCTGCTCGGGCTCGGGCTGGCCGTGCTGCTGGCCCGCCGGCTGCGCCGCCAGACGCTGGGTCTCGAACCGGAGGACATCACCGCGGCCTACACCCATCACGAGGCGGTGCTGCACGCCGTCGGTGAGGGCCTGCTGGTCGTCGACGTGCGCGGTCGCATCGTGGTGCTCAACGCCGAGGCGGGACGCCTGCTGGCACCGGCCGACGCCGGGGACGCCACATCCGGGCTCCTGCTCGGCGAACTCGGCCTGGACCCGGCGGTGGAGGCCGTCCTCACCCGTGGCCTGCACACCGACCTGCACGACGAGCCGGCACTGGCAGGTGAGCGGGTGCTGCTGGTCAACTGCCGGACGGCCGGGCCGGCTGCCGGCCAGGGGACCCGGGTGTTCACCGTGCGGGACCGCACCGAGCTCGTCGACGCGCTGCGTCAGCGGGACGACGCTCGCGACAAGGTGGCGGCCCTGTCGGGCCAGGCCCACGAATTCGCGAACCGGATGCAGACCGTGCTGACCCTGATCGAGCTCGGCGACACCCACGACGCCGCGGCGGCCGGGTCCTCGGCGATGGCCCGCACCCGCGGACCGGGCGCGGAGGTGGTGGCGGAGGTGTCCGACCCGGTCCTCGCCGCGTTGCTCGCCGACAAGGCCTGGGCCGCAGCCGAGGTCGACGTGAGCTTCTCGGTGCACGATCGCTGCGACCCGGATCTGATCCCCGACGGACGGCTGCCGTTCACGCCCGACGACCTGGTCTCGCTGACCGGGAACCTCGTCGACAACGCGCTGGAGGCCGCCGCAGCCGGCGGCGACCGCACCGTCGGCGTCGTGATCCGCACCCTCGGTACCGAGGTCCTCCTCGAGGTCGCCGATTCCGGGCCGGGGGTGTCCCCGGATGTCGCGCAGGAGCTGTTCACCTTCGGCTTCAGTACCCGGGGCGAGCCCGGCGGGCGACCGCGCGGCATCGGCCTGGCCCTGGTCGACCGGATCACCCGCCGGCTCGGGGGTTCGGTTCGGGTCGCCGCGCGGCCCACCGGCTCCGGATCGCTCTTCGTCGTCCGGCTGCCCCTGCCGACGCGAGCCCCGGCCGGGGCCGGGGATCGGTCCGCGTAGGCGTAGGGGCTGTGGCTGCGGTCCCGGCAGCGGCGCCGGGATCAGGCCCGGACCGCGCCCGGCACCGCCCACCGCCCGGAGTACGTGCGCCACCCCACCGCCACCAACCGGATCAGCATGAACGCGGCGAGCCCCGTCCAGATCCCGACCAGCCCCCAGCCGAACACCAGCGACAGCCAGATCAGCGGCAGGAACCCGCCGAGCGCGGCCAGCAGCGTCGTCGTACGCAGGAAGGCGGCGTCCCCGGCGCCGAGCAGCACCCCGTCGAGCGCGAAGACGACCCCGGCGATCGGCTGCAGCGCGGTGAAGAACCACCAGGCGGCCGGGATCGTCGCGAGCACCAGCGCGTCGGTGGTGAACACCCCCGGCAGCACCGGGTACAGCGCGGCGAACACCACCGCGAAGACGCACCCGAGCAACAGGCCGTAGCGGGTCACCCGGGCGGCGACGGCCCGGGCCCGCACGGTGTCGGCGGCGGTGCGGGCGGCACCCAGGGCCGACCCGACGAGCGCCTGGGCGGCGATCGCGACGGCGTCGAGCACCAGCGCCTGGAACACCCACAGCTGCAGCACGATCTGGTGCGCCGCGACGGCGCCCGCCCCGAACCGGGCGGCGACGGCGGTGGCGGACAGGAAGCAGGCCTGGAATCCGAGCGAGCGGATCACCAGGTCGCGGCCCATCGTCGCCTGGGCGCGCAGTACCGCGGTGTCGGGGGCGAGCCGGATCGGGTCGGACGCGGGGGCCCGGCGCCGCTCGACGGCCAGCGCCCACAGGAAGAACGACGCCGACACCGTCTGCGCGATCACGTTCGCGACCGCCGAGCCCTCCAGTCCCCACCCGTCCCAGTCACCGGCGCCGTGCACCAGGAACGGGCAGAGCACCGCGGACAGCGCGTTCCCGGCGATCACGTAGCGCATCGGGCGCACGGTGTCCTGCACGCCGCGCATCCAGCCGTTCCCGGCGAGGGTGATCAGCACCATCGGGGCGCCGAACAGCGCGATCCGCAGCCAGTTCGCCGCGCCGTCGGCGATCTCACCGCTGCCGGCGAGCGCCCGGGTGACGGGCTCCGCGACCAGCTGCCCGAGCCCGATGACGAGCAGCCCGACGGCGACCGCCAGCCAGGTCGCCTGCATCCCCTCGGTGACCGCAGCGGACCGGCGGCCGGCGCCGTAGAAACGCGACGCGCGGGCCGTCGTCCCGTAGGACAGGAACGTCAGCTGTGTGGTGACCTGCGCGAACAACACCCCCGCGACGGCCAGCCCGGCGAGCGGAACCGCCCCGAGCCGCCCGACGACGGCGGTGTCGACCAGCAGGTACAGCGGTTCGGCCGCCAGTACCGGGAGCGCCGGGACGGCCAGCCGCAGGATGTCCCGGGCCCCGCCGGGGGTACGGGTGGTGCCACTCACCGGTCAGCGACTGGGGCGGCGGCAGATGAAGCAGAACGCCGGTGGGACGTTGCGCCACACCGTCCGGGTCGTGACGACCTCGTCGAAGGTGTCCTGCAGCGTCGCCCGGAACCGGCGGGCCGAGCGCATCGGCAGGGTGTGCGAGTAGGCGAACGTGGTGAACGCGCCGTGCTCCCCGATCACGTCGACGACCTGCCCGAGGATCTCCTGCTGCCCCGCCTGGTCGAACAGCGACCAGGGCAGACCGGAGACGACCGCATCGACCTGCTCGATGCCGCGCTCGGCCAGCAGCTCACCGAGCTTGCGGGCGTCGCCGTTGACGACCTCGACGTCGGGGTGCCGGCGCTGCAGGTAGCGGGCCATTCCCGGATCGAGCTCGACGGCGAGATGCCGACCCTCCGGCGACAGCCGGCGGGCCACCTCCGCGGTCACCGCCCCGGTACCGGGCCCCAGCTCGACGACGACGGGGGTGCCGTGCCCGGGGGCGACCCTGGCCAGCTTCTCGGACAGGCGTCGTGAGCTCGGCCAGACGGCACCGACCCGCACCGGGTTGCGGACCCATGCACCGAGGAACTCCCGCCACCCGCTGCTGTCTCCGTGGCCGTCCGGGGCCGGAACGGGCTGCGAACTCACACGAACCTCCTGAGGTGATCGGCCGATACGCTACGGCGCGCAGGCGCGGCCCGGCGGACCGCCCCGCTTCCTACCGCGCCCGGATGACGCTGCGGTGTACCCCGGTTGGCCGGACCTGCTCAGCCGGACGCGCTGTCCAGCTCGGCACGCAGCAGCGCGAGCAGCTCCTCGCGCGTGCCGTCGCGTTCGAAACCGGCAGCGGCCGCGTGGCCGCCGCCACCGAGCGCCGTCGCCACCCGGGACAGGTCCGGGGATCCGTTGCCGCGCAACGACACCGACCACATGTGCTGATCGGTCTCGGTGAGCAGCGCCGCCACCCCGTCGCCCGCCGTGGCGAGCAGCTGCCCGACCACGGTCGCGGTCTGGTCCCGGAACCGGGTGGCGGTCGCGACGTCGACCGCCGCCCACACCAGGCCGGCGCCGCCGGCCGCGGAGGGCTCCAGCCGGGCCCCGGCCAGTACGGCCGCCTGGGCCGCCAGCCAGCCGAACGGGCGGGTCCCGGTGAGCTCACGCATCAGCCCGCGGGGTTCGGCACCGGCGTCGACCAGCTCGGCGCCCAGGCGCAACGCGTCCGAACCGCCCCAGCGGAACCCGCCGGTGTCGGTGTAGAGCCCGGCGAACAGGGCGCGGGAGAGCACCGGATCGAGTTCGGCGCCCAGCTCGGTCAGGACGGCCCGGATCAGCAGCACCGTGGCCGGGGCCGCCGGATCGACCAGGTGCCGGGTGGCGAACCCGGTGAACGACGCGTGGTGGTCAATGGCCAGCGAGCTCCCGGCGGTGTCCAGCCGGTCGGCCAGGTCACCGAGCCGCTGCGCCGACGACACGTCGCAGGACACCAGCAGCTCGGGTGCCGCCGGCGCCTCGGACGACGGGACGACCAGGCCGTCGGGATCGAGCGCCCCGAGGCTCACCGGCACCGGCTCCGGCCCGCCGAAGGACACCGTGACCGGCACTCCGGCCCGACGCAGGGCGGTGGCCAGCGCGATCGCGCTGCCCGCGGCGTCGGCGTCCGGCCGGACGTGCCCGACGACGAGCACGTCCCGTGCTGCCCGCAGCACCCGCGCGGCCCCGGCCGGATCGACCGGTCCGGGGCCGGGCAGGGACTCGTCCGAGCCGGGTGCGTTCACTCCGACTCGGCGTCGCGCGGGGCCCGGTAGGGATCCGGATCGCCGGCCGGCGACGCCGACGCGGCCAGCCTCGCGACCTCGGCGTCAGAGGCGCGGGTCTGCGCCAGCAGCTCCTCCATCCGGCGGGCCTCGTCCGGCACCTGGTCCAGGATGAAGGCGAGGCTGGGGGTGTGCCGGACCCCGGTCTGCTGACCGACCCGGCTGCGCAGGACGCCGTTCGCGCTGTCCAGCGCGGCGGCGGCCCCCGCGGTGTCCGGGGCCTCGTCCAGCGAGGCCCCCATCACCGTGTAGTAGACGGTCGCCTCACGCAGATCCCCGGTGACCCGGGTGTCGGTGATCGTCACCATCGACAGCCGAGGGTCCTTCACCTCGTGCTCCAGAGCCTCCGCGACGATCTGCGAGATCCGCTTGGCGAGCTTGCGTGCGCGCGCCTGGTCGACCATGTCGTGCTCCTTCCACCAGCTTTCCGCGGCAGAGTCTATGCGCGGCCGCGGAATCCGCGCCGCGTGCTCAGTTCTCGTCGTCCGGACCGTAGAGCCGGGTCCTGGCCGACAGCAGTTCCAGTTCGGGGCGGGCGGCAACGAGCCGCTCGCACCGTTCCAGCAGGACACGTGCGTGCGCCGCATCGGCGGAGACGCAGCTGATCCCGATCAGCGCCCTGCGGTACAGGTCCTGGTGGCCCGCCTCGGCGGCCGCCACCTCGAACCTGCGCAGCTCGGCCAGCAGCGGGCGTACCGCCGACCGCTTCTGCCTCAGCGACCGGACGTCGCCGAGCAGCACGTCGCACTCCAGCGCACCGACGTACATCGGACCTCCCGGGTGACGGGCGGGAAACAGGCGGGGCGGCCGGTGAACACCGACCGCCCCGCCTGACTGACCTCGATCAGGTCCGCGGCTTCTCCCGCATCTCGAACGTCTCGATGACGTCGTCGACCTTGATGTCGGAGTAGCTGCCCAGCGTCAGACCGCACTCGTAGCCCTCGCGGACCTCGACCACGTCGTCCTTGAACCGACGCAGCGAGGAGACCGGGAGGTTCTCGTGGATCACCCGCGAGTCGCGCAGCAGGCGCGCCCGGGCGTTCCGGCGGATCTCCCCGGACTGCACGAGGCAACCGGCGATCGTGCCGAACTTGGAGGACTTGTAGACCTCGCGGACGTCCGCGCGGCCCAGCTCGACCTCTTCGTACTCCGGCTTGAGCATGCCCTTGAGGGCCGCCTCGATCTCGTCGATCGCCTGGTAGATCACCGAGTAGTAGCGGATCTCGACGCCCTCGCGGTTGGCCAGCTCGGTGGCCTTGCCCTCGGCACGGACGTTGAAGCCCATGACGATGACGTTGTCCGCGATGGCGAGGTTGATGTCGCCCTCGGTGATACCGCCGACGCCGCGGTGGATGACCCGCAGCTCGACCTCTTCACCCACGTCCAGCTTCATCAGGGCTTCCTCGAGCGCCTCGACGGTGCCCGAGTTGTCACCCTTGATGATCAGGTTGAGGGTGTTGGTCTCCTTCAGCGCGGCGTCCAGGTCCTCCAGGCTGACGCGCTTGCGACGGGACGCCAGCTCGGCGTTCCGCTCGCGGGCCCGCCGCCGGTCGGCGATCTGGCGCGCCACCCGGTCCTCGTCGACGACGAGGAACGTGTCGCCCGCACCCGGGACCGACGTCAGACCGATGACCTGCACCGGACGCGACGGGAGCGCCTCGGTGACGTCCGCGCCGTGCTCGTCGATCATCCGCCGGACGCGCCCGGAGGCGTCGCCCGCGACGACCGAGTCGCCGACCCGGAGCGTTCCGCGCTGGACCAGCACCGTGGCCACCGGGCCACGGCCGCGGTCCAGGTGCCCCTCGATGGTGACGCCCTGGGCGTCCATGTCGGGGTTGGCACGCAGGTCGAGCGCGGCGTCGGCGGTCAGCAGGATCGCCTCGAGCAGGGCCTCGATGTTGGTGCCCTGCTTCGCGGAGATCTCCACGAACATGGTGTCGCCGCCGTACTCCTCGGCCACCAGGTTGTACTCGGTCAGCTGCTGACGGATCTTGTCCGGGTTCGCACCCTCGACGTCGATCTTGTTGACCGCGACCACGATCGGCAGGCCTGCCGCCTGGGCGTGGTTGATCGACTCGACGGTCTGCGGCATCACACCGTCGTCCGCCGCCACCACGATGACCGCGATGTCGGTGGACTTCGCACCACGGGCACGCATGGCGGTGAACGCCTCGTGACCCGGGGTGTCGATGAAGGTGATGAGCCGCTCCTCACCCTCCAGCTCCGCCGGCACCTGGTACGCGCCGATGTGCTGGGTGATGCCGCCTGCCTCGCCCTCGCGGACGTTGGCCTTGCGGACCGTGTCCAGCAGGCGCGTCTTGCCGTGGTCGACGTGACCCATGACGGTGACCACCGGCGGGCGGGCCGCCAGCGCGTCCTCGTCGCCGAGGTCGCCGAACTCGATGTCGAACGACTCGAGCAGCTCGCGGTCCTCCTCCTCGGGGGACACGACCTGAACCCGGTAGTTCATCTCCTGGCCGAGCAGCTCCAGGATCTCGTCCGAGACCGATGCCGTCGCGGTGACCATCTCGCCGAGGTGGAACAACACCTGGACCAGCGATGCCGGGTTGGCGTTGATCTTGTCGGCGAAGTCGGTCAGCGAGGCGCCACGCGGCAGCCGGATCGTCTCGCCACTGCCCTTGGGCAGACGGACGCCGCCCACCGAGGGCGCGGCCATCGAGTCGAATTCCTGCCGCTTCTGACGCTTCGACTTGCGGCCACGCCGGGCGGGACCGCCGGGACGGCCGAACGCACCCGCGGCACCGCCGCGGCCACGAGCACCGCCACCACCGGGACGACCGCGGAAGCCACCACCGGCGGGAGGCCCACCGGGACCGCCGCCACCGGGACGGAAACCGCCGCCGCCACCGCCACCGGGACCACCACGTCCGCCACCGGGACCGCCGCGACCGCCACCGGGGCCGCCACCAGGTCCACCACGGCCGCCACCGGGGCCGCCACGGCCACCGGCACCGGGCCTGCCGGCCGCCGGACGCGCGGGCATCATGCCCGGGTTCGGACGCGGCGGCATGCTGTTCGGAGTCGGGCGCGGGCCACCGGCACCGGGGGCACCGCCACCGGGACGCGGCGGACGCGGCGGGGCCTCACCGGAGCGCGCGGCCGGCGCCGCGGCGCCACCGCCGCCCTGCTGACCACCCTGCTGCGGCGCAGCCGGACGCGGGCCGGGCTTGGGCGAGCCCTGGCCGACACCGAACGGGTTGTTGCCGACCCGCGGCTGGCGCGGACCGGGCTTCGGCTGGCGGGCACCCGCCTCGCCACCACCCTGGCGCGGACCGCCCTGGCCCTCGCCGGGACGACCCTGCGGAGCCTGCCGGGGGCCGGGCCGCGGGCCCGGCGCAGCGGGACGCGTGCCGGACGGAGCCGGGGTCTCGGCGGCCGGAGCCTGCGGACCGGGCTTCGGCGCGGCCGGACCGGGCCGGGGCGCGTCGGACTGCGCCGCCGGCTGTGCGGGACGTGCCGCCGGCGTGTCCTGGGCCGGGGTCGGCGCCGGAGCCACCGGACCGGGGCGCGGGCCGGGCTTCGGAGCCGGGCCCGGGGTCGGGCCGGGCTTCGGCGCACTCGGGCGGGACGGCGACGGAGCGCCGGAACCACCACGCGGCGCGGCGGCACCGGGGCCACCGGCGCGCGGACGACCGGCACCGGGGGCGCCGGAACCGCGGCGCTGACCGCCACCGGAGTTGGCACCGCCTGCGGCCATCGCGTCGCGCAGCTTGCGCACGACCGGGGCCTCGACGGTGGATGAGGGGGACTTCACGTACTCCCCGAGGTCCTGCAGCTTGCTGAGGACCTGCTTACTGCTGATTCCGAGCTCTTTTGCGAGCTCGTGCACGCGGGCCTTGCCTGCCACTGCTCTCCTTGTCCTGACCGGAGGCCGGGCGGCAGCATCCCGCTCGACCTCGAACCTAGTGTCGAAGCACGATCATGGTGCGATCTTCACTGCTGGCTCATGACTGGTCGACCTTGCTTTCTTCCGATGACGGGCCGGGGAGGCTCCCCGACCCCTGCTGATCCTGTATCCGGAGCCGTACGGCCGTGGCGTCCAGTGGAGCTCGGACGCGCAACGCCCGACTGAACGCCGAGCGGCGCTCGGCCCGGTCGAGGCACCCCGTCTCGGGGTGCAACCAGGCACCCCGGCCGGGGAGGCGGCGATCCGGATCCGGGACGACATGTCCGTTCTCCGCGACCACTCGCAACAGTGTCTCGGCCCGTTCCCGGGTCCGGCACCCCACGCACGTCCTGATCGGTATCGACCGGGGGCGTGCAGGCGACGGACCGCGGCCGCGGACCGCCTGTGAGTGTAGCGCAGAGGACCGATCGGGCATTCCCTCGCCCGTCTCCGCCGTGCCGACCGCGACCTGCCCCGCCCGCTTCCCGGCTACGACAGCTCCTCGACCGGGTCACCGCCGGGGCCGACCGGGTCGCGCGGGTCGGCATCGCTCCGGATGTCGATCTTCCAGCCGGTCAGCCGGGCGGCCAGGCGGGCGTTCTGCCCCTCCTTGCCGATCGCCAGCGACAGCTGGAAGTCCGGGACGACGACGCGGGCGATCCGGGCGCGCTCGTCCAGCACGGTGACCGAGACCACCTTGGACGGCGAGAGCGCGTTGCCGACGAACTCGGCGGGGTCCTCGGACCAGTCGATGATGTCGATCTTCTCGCCGGCCAGCTCGGCCATCACGCCGCGGACGCGGGCGCCCATCGGACCGATGCAGGCGCCCTTCGCGTTGAGCCCCTGGCGGGTGGAGCGGACCGCGATCTTCGAGCGGAAGCCGGCCTCCCGGGCCACCGAGACGATCTCGACCGTCCCGTCCACCAGTTCCGGGACCTCCAGCGCGAACAGCTTGCGCACCAGGTTCGGGTGGGTGCGGGACAGCGTGATCGAGGTTCCGCGGGGACCGCGGTGCACGCCGATCACGAAACAGCGGATCCGGTCACCGTGCCGGTAGACCTCACCGGGCACCTGCTCGGCCGCGGGCAGCACGGCCTCCGTGCCCCCGGACCCGCCGAGCGCGACGACCACCATGCCGCGGGCGTTCGCCCGGGCGTCGCGCTGCACGACGCCGGCGACGATCTCGCCCTCCTTGGTGGCGAACTCGCCGTAGGTGCGCTCGTGCTCGGCGTCCCGCAGGCGCTGCACGATCACCTGGCGGGCGGTGGTCGCGGCGACCCGGCCGAAACCGTCCGGGGTGTCGTCGAACTCGGGACCGGGGGTGCCGTCCTCGGCCCGGTCGGCGGAGTCCCGGGCCATCACCCGGACGACCCCGGACTTGCGGTCGATCTCCACCCGGGCGTCCGGGTGGTGGCCGTCGGTGTGCTTGTACGCGGTCAGCAACGCCGTCTCGATGGCGTCGAGCACCGTCTCGAAGGGGATCTCCTTGTCCCGCTCGATGGCCCGCAGCGCGGGGATGTCGACGTTCACCGGTTCTCCTCGTTCGCGCTGTCCGTGCTCTCGTCGCTGCTGTTGCTGTCGCTGCTGTCGTCGCTGCTGCTGTCGTCCGCGCCCAGCAGCGCGGCCTCGGCGGCCGGGGCGGCCTTGAACTCCACCTGCACCTGGGCGTTCTCCACCTCGGTGTAGGCGAGCTCGCGCAGCTCGGGCTTACGGCCCGGCAGTGCGACCTCGACCCGGTCGTCACCGGCCCGGCCGATCCTGGCCTCCAGGGTGTCCCCGCCGACCAGGGTGATCCGGGCCAGGCGCAGGAAGTTCCGCTGCCAGTGCCGGGGACGGGTGAGCGGCCGGTCCACCCCGGGCGAGGTCACCTCGAGGGTGTACGAGCCCTCGATGAGGTGCTCGTGCGGGTCCAGCTCGGCGGCCGCGGCCCGGCTGAGCCGGGCGATCACGTCCAGGTCGATGCCGGTCGCCGAGGAGCTCTCGGGCAGGTCGACGACCAGCTTCACGGCGTGCCGCCTCCCGGCGGTACGGACCTCGACGGCGTCGATCTCCAGCCCGGCCTCCAGGACCAGGGGCTCGAGCACTCCGCGCAGCTGGTCTTCCAGCGCTGCGGGGTCCGGACTGCGCATCGGGTGACTCTCCTCGTGATCGCGTCGATCGGCGGCCGTCGGGTGCCGATCCGGCCCACCGCCGCGACCGCAGCCGGACGACCCCGCTGCGCGGCGTGTCTCGGGCACGGCACCGTCCGACTCGGGCGGACGTGGACGACAGCAGGGGACGGCCGATGAGCCTAGCGCGTTCGATCGGGGCGCCCGCGGTCGCGGTGCCGCGCCGGATCCCCCGATCCGTACTCACCCGGTCGGTGACGAGCGGGCACACCTCGGCTGGCAGCATGACTGTTCGTGAGGGACCGGAGACGTGCGGTGGCGGGTGTGGCCGGGCCGGCGCTCAACCGGCGCCAGGTGCTGATGTCGGCGGCCGCGGTCGTCGCGCTGCCCCCGGTGCTCGCGGCCTGCTCCCCCGGCACCGACCGGCGGGCCGACGCGAGCGAGGCGCTGCTGGCGATGGCCGACGCCGCCCGGCGGGACGCCGCGCTGGCGGCCGCCGCCGTGACCTCGGATCCGGCGCTGGCCGGCCGGCTGGAGCCGCTGCGCGCGGCCCGGCTGGAGCACGCCGCCGCGCTGGATCAGGCCGGCGGGCGCCCGCCCGGATCGGCACCGGTCCCCGCGACGCCGCCGTCCGCCGACGTCGTCGCGGTCCGCGACTCGGTCGACGGGTCCGCACGCACCGCGGGCGAGGTGGTCATCGAGGCGTCCGCCCAGCAGGCGGGCCTGGTCGCCGAGGTCGCCGCCTGCTGCGCCGCCTACGTGGTGGTGTTGCAGTGAGCCGCACGAGCGCAGGAGGTACCCCGTGAGCCCGCGTCGCGCGCCCGCCCAGGACGACGGCGCCGAGCAGCCCTCGGCCCAGGTCGCGAAGGAGGCGCTGCAGCGTTCGCTGGCCGGTGAGCACGCCGCGATCTGGGCGTACTCGACGGCGCTGGCGTTCCTCCCGCCGGAGACCGCGACCCGGGCCAGGACCGAGCTCGAGGCGCACCGGACCCTGCGCCGCGAGGTCAGCGAGGCACTCACCGAGCTGGGCGAGCGGCCGGTGTCGGCCCAGCCCGCCTACACCCCGCCGCAGCCGGTCGTCGACGAGCTGTCGGCGAGCGCGCTGCTGGTCACCGCGGAGACCGACACCGCGGCGGCGTGGCGTTCACTGGTCGAGCGGGCGCCCAGCCGCGAGATGCGGGAGGCCGGGCTCACCCGGATGATCGAGTCCACCGTGCGGTGCGCGTTCTGGCGCGGCGCGACCGAGCAGAGCCCGGCGATCCCGGTGTTCCCCGGCCGCGGCTGACCGACGAGCCGGTGCTCCGGGCGAACCGTCCGGACGTGCTCCGTTCGGCCGTGCTGTTACGTTCGTTCGGTCCAGCAGTCCACAACGGATGGCACACGACCCTCGAGCCCGGCAGGAGCGCGACGACATGACCACCCCGGCCAGGACCTTCTCCCGGATCGCCGCCGGAGCCGCGGCGCTCGCACTCGGCGGCGGGCTGCTCCTCACCCCCGCGATCGCCACCGCGGCCGAGCCGCCCCCCAACATCGACGACGGCCGCGACCACGGCCTCATCCCGCTGCCGCCCCGCCAGGCGCCGGAGCCCGGCTCCGACTCCGGCGAGGCCCAGTTCCAGGACGTCGTGGGTCCCGCACTCGACGCCTGCAGCGCGCGCTACCCGGTCTGCACCCCGGCCAGCGGCGCCTGGGACGTCATGACCGGCGCCTACCCGTGATCGGCTCTCCGGGCCGCTGAGCCACCGCCCGGCCCGGCAGCACCGGTGGCGGGCCTCAGCCCGTGCGCAGCGCCGACGCGGCGAGTTCCACGTCGTCGATGGTGTTCGTCAGGTGGAACGCCAGCCGGGCCGCTCCGCCCCGCACCGCGGCGGAGATCCCGGCCCGGGCCAGGCGCTCGGCTGCGCCGTCGGTCCGGACCGCGACGATCGCCGAACCGCGGGCCGGCATGTCCAGCCGCTCCCGCAGCGCGTCGGCGAGCCCGGCGCAGTGCGCCCGCAGCTGCTGCGGATCGAGCGAGGCCAGCCAGGGCACGGTGACGGCGGCCCCGACGTGGGCCCACCACACCGGCGCCTCCTCGGCGCCGGCCGGCCCGGGCCGGGCGGCGGGATCGGGGGTGTAGAGCC
Source organism: Pseudonocardia autotrophica (assembly GCF_003945385.1). NCBI lineage: Bacteria > Bacillati > Actinomycetota > Actinomycetes > Pseudonocardiales > Pseudonocardiaceae > Pseudonocardia > Pseudonocardia autotrophica. Next base: position 2,014,195 of record NZ_AP018920.1, on the reverse strand, counting down.
CGTCGCCCCAGCGGTCCCGGGTGCCGTACCAGCCCGCGCCGGACCGGACGACCTCCGGCCAGCGACCGCCCGGCCCGTCCACCCAGGACGGTCGCTGGGCCAGCCAGGCGGCACCGCGCGGAGCGAGCAGCCACTTGTAGCCGGCCCCGGCCACGGCGTCCGCCCGGTCGAGCCGCAGCGGCAGCCATCCCGCGGCCTGCGTCACGTCGAGCAGCAGCCGGAAGCCGGAGCGCTCCCGGGCGGCGAACAGTCCGTCGAGATCGGCGATCCGGCCGTCCGCGGACTGCACCACCGACACCGCGACGAGATCGTGCTCCGCGGCGTGCCCGGCCAGCTCGTCGAGCGGCACCTCGCGCACCCGGACGCCTCGGTGCGCCTGCAGCGCGAACGGCCGGGTCACGCTGGAGAACTCACCCTGCGCCACCAGTACCCGGGTTCCGTCCGGGACGGCCGTCGCGAGCGGCCCGATCAAGCCGGACACCGTCGCGCCCTGGGCGACGTCGGCGACCGGTACCCCGGTGATCGCGGCGAACCCGGCCCGGGCGGTCTCCACCGCGTCGTCGAAGTCCCGGGGCGACGACGTGCCACCGGCCCACGCCCGGACCGCATCGGTGACCGCGGTGGACGCGTCCAGCGGCGGGACACCGATGCTCGCTGTGTTGAGGTAGCCGGGACGGCGCGGCAGCTCGCGCCCGAAGACCGTCATCGTGCGTTCCACGCTGCCCGAGCCTATCCGTGGTCCTAGGGTCCGGAGGGTGCACAGTGAGCTGATCGAGATCCGGACCGGTTCCGAGGAGACCGTGGTCGACCTGACGACCCGGATCGAGCGTTTCCTGACCGACGCGGGCGCCGGCGACGGGCTGCTCAACATCTTCGTCCCGCACGCCACCGCCGGGATCGCCGTCATCGAGACGGGAGCGGGCAGCGACACCGACCTGCTCGCCCGGCTGCGCGAGCTGCTGCCCGCCGACGACCGCTGGCTGCACCGGCACGGCAGCGCCGGGCACGGACGGGACCACGTACTACCCGCGTTCGTACCGCCCTCCACGACGATCCCGGTGATCGGGGGGCGGCCCGCGCTCGGGACCTGGCAGTCGGTCTGCCTGGTCGACACCAACATCGACAACCCGACCCGGTCGGTTCGGCTGTCGCTGTTGCAGGGATGACACCGACCGCCGGACGCCCGGGTACGGCCGCCCGGCGGGGACCCGTCCCGGGCCGATGCCCTCGGCCGTAGGCTTCGCCGGTGAACTCCGGCCGGACGTCGACGAACAGCCGTCCGGGTACGGCATCGCAGGCCCACCCGGGCGAGCCCGATCCCCCCGCCGGCGCACGCCGGCTCCGGCCGGTGCTGGCCGCGCTGGTCGCGGTGCTGCTCGTGGCGGGCACGGTCGCCGCACTGACCGGGGTCGGTGACACGCCCGCGGAACCGGCGGCGGCGCCACCGGCCGGTCGGGCCGACGCGCCGCCGGACACGTTCGTCGTGACGCCGCCGCAGGGCTGGACGTCGGTCTCCGCACCGGCGGCCCCGCTGGACGTGTTCGGGGTGCCGTTCACCCGTCTCACCGAGGTGCCGCCGTTCGCGGCCGGGGAGTGCCCGGCCGATCCGGCGCCGCGCGGGGTGGCCGCGACCGCGCTGGTCGCGGTCCCGGCCGGGACGAGCGTGGCCGAGGCCGCCCAGGCGTTCGCCCGCGGTGCGGGCGAGGCCGCCTACGCCGGTGCCACCCCGCAGGTCGCGGTCGGTCCGGCCGGACCGCGTCCCGGGCCGGACGACGCCGAGGACGGCGTGTGGGTCGAGGCGACGGTGCGCACCGACGGGACCGCCGCCGGCCGGCCCGGCTGCCGGGCCACCGACGGCACCGTCGGGGTGCTCGCGGTGCCGCGCACCCAGGCCAGGGACGGCTCGACCGGGGTGGCGATGCTGCTCGTCGCCGCGGACGTCGGCGGCGGGCCGGGCGACCCGGTGAGCCGGGACGCGCCCGGCGAGCTCGCGTCGTCGGCGACCCGCCCGGGCTGATCCCGGCGCCCGGTCAGACCCCGCGGACGATCCCGGCGACGTGCTCGGCGGCGCCGTCGCGGGCGATCTCGGTCCGCTCGCCGCTCGCCCGGTCCTTCAGCTCGACCTTCCCGTCGGCCAGCCCGCGCCCGACGACCACGATCGTCGGCACCCCGACCAGCTCCGCGTCGGCGAACTTCACGCCCGGCGACGCCTTGCGGTCGTCCAGGATCACGTCCAGGCCCTGGCGCTCCAGCTCGGCGGCGATCTCCTCGCCGCCGGCCAGCAGCTCCGCGGACTTGCCCGCGACGACGACGTGCACGTCGTAGGGCGCGACCGCGCGCGGCCAGACCAGTCCGTGCTCGTCGTGGCTCTGCTCGGCGATCACCGCGACCAGCCGGGACACCCCGACGCCGTAGGAGCCCATCGTGATCCGGACCGGCTTCGAGTCCGGGCCGAGCGCGTCGAGCCCGAACGCGTCGGCGTACTTGCGGCCGAGCTGGAAGATGTGCCCGATCTCGATGCCGCGGGCGGCCTCCAGCACGCCCTCGCCGCCGGGCGAGGGATCACCGGCGCGCACCTCGGCCGCCTCGATCGTGCCGTCCGGGGTGAAGTCCCGCCCGCAGACCAGGTCGACGACGTGGTGGTCGGCCTTGTCGGCGCCGGTCACCCACGCGGTGCCGCTGACGATCCGCGGATCGACGAGGAAGCGCACGCCGTTCGCGGCGAGCGCGCCCGGGCCGATGTAGCCCTTCACCAGGAACGGGTTGCGGGCGAAGTCGGCCTCCTCGAGCAGCTCGACCTGGGCCGGTTCGAGGGACGCCTCGAGCCGCTTCATGTCGACCTCGCGGTCGCCGGGCACACCGACGCCGAGCAGCTCCCAGTCCGTCGCGCCCGGCTGCCTGATCTTGACCAGGACGTTCTTCAGGGTGTCGGCCGCGGTGAAGGTCCGGCCGGCGCTGCTCTCGGGGTGGGCGTTCAGGAAGTCGACCAGGGCGGCGATGGTCGGCGTGTCCGGCGTGTGGTGCACCTGCGCGACGGGCAGCCCCTCCAGCGGGATCTGCGGGGGCGCGGGTGTGGTCACGGCCTCGACGTTCGCCGCGTACCCGCCGGGCCCGCGGACGAAGGTGTCCTCGCCGGTCGCGGACTCCGCCAGGAACTCCTCGGACGCCGATCCGCCCATCGCGCCGGACGTCGCCGCCACGATCACGTAGTTCAGGCCGAGCCGGTCGAACATCCGGACGTAGGTGTCACGGTGCCGCTGGTAGGACTCGGCCAGACCCTCGTCGGTCAGGTCGAACGAGTAGGAGTCCTTCATCAGGAACTCGCGGCCGCGCAGGATGCCCGCACGGGGCCGTTCCTCGTCGCGGTACTTGTTCTGGATCTGGTAGAGCACGACCGGGAAGTCCTTGTAGGACGAGTACTCGCCCTTCACCGCGAGCGTGAACAGCTCCTCGTGGGTGGGCCCGAGCAGGTAGTCCGAACCCTTGCGGTCCTTGAGCCGGAACAGGTTCGGGCCGTACTCGGTCCACCGGTTCGTCGTCTCGTACGGCTCGCGCGGCAGCAGCGCCGGGAACTGGATCTCCTGGCCGCCCATGGCGTCCATCTCCTCGCGCACGACGGCCTCGATGCGGCGGAGCACCTTGAGACCGAGCGGCAGCCAGGAGTAGACGCCCGGGGCGACGCGACGGACATAGCCGGCGCGGACCAGCAGCTTGTGGCTGGGCACCTCCGCGTCGGCCGGGTCCTCACGCAGGGTGCGCAGGAACAGCGACGACATCCGGGTCAACACCCGCAGCAGCGTAGCGACGACCCCGGGGGTGCTTCACCCCGGTTCTCCTCCGCAGCCGCACAGGCTCGCCGCGTCCGTACGGGATCGACGCGTGCGGACGGGCTCGTCCCGGCCGCACTGGCTCGCCGCAGCCGCACAGGCTCGGCGTGACCACACGGGATCGCCGCAGCCGCACGGGATCGTTGCATTCGCACGGGATCGGAACCCGTGCGGACGACACGAACCCGTGCGGACCCGTCGTGCGGGGGAACACGCCGGGTCGGGGACCCGTTGACCGGGGTATGGGCGAGGAACAGCACGAGCTGCTCGAGAAGGCGAAACAGGGCACGCTGGCGACGATCAAGCGCAGCGGGATGCCGCAGCTGTCCCCCGTGACACCGCACTACGACCGGGCGGCCGGGACGATCCGGATCTCGATGACCGAGGGCCGCGCGAAGACCGCGAACCTGCGCCGCGACCCGCGCGCCGCGCTCAGCGTGGAGAGCGCCGACGGCCGGGCCTGGGCGACCGCCGAGGGCCCGGTCGAGCTCATCGGCCCGGACGACTCCCCCGACGGCCCGGCGGTGCAGGCGCTCGTCGACTGGTACCGGGACGCGGCGGGCGAGCACCCGGACTGGGACGAGTACCGCGAGGTCATGGTCCGGGACCGGCGGATCCTCATGACGATGCGGGTGCAGCGCGTCTACGGCGAGAACCTGGGCTGAGCGTGCCGCGACGGGTGCGGCCACCGGCCCCGCCCGTCGTCGCACCCGCGCTGTACAGCCGCGGTGTGCACCGGCTCAGTCCCTCAGACCGTCTCGTCCAGGAGCTCGCCGAGCAGCCGGGCCACCGTCGGCGTCTCGACCAGGAACCCGTCGTGGCCGTACGGCGAGTCGATCACCTTGAGCGGGTCGGCGTGCGGGATCCCCGCGGCCAGCTCCTCCTGCTCGGCGAGCGGGTAGAGCCGGTCCGAGGTCACCCCCGCCACGTAGGTCCTGGCCCGCACCCGGGCCAGCGCCGGGGCGACCCCACCGCGGTCCCGGCCGACGTCGTGGTGGTTCATCGCCTGGGTCAGCCGCACGTAGGACGCGGCGTCGAACCGGTGCACCAGCTTCTCCGCGTGGTGGTCCAGGTAGGACTCGACGGCGTAGCGGCCGCCGTCGAACGGGTCCTCGGTGTCCTGCGGGTCCCGGCCGAACCGGGTCGCCAGCTCGTAGCCGGACCGGTAGCTCAGGTGCGCGATCCGGCGGGCGATGCCGAGCCCACGCCATGGTCCCTCGGGCAGCTGGTGGTAGTCACCGCCGTGCCAGTGCGGGTCGGAGCGGATCGCCTCGATCTGCGGACTCGCCCAGCCGATCTGGTCCGCCGACGACGCCGCGGGCCCGGCCAGCAGGAACAGCCTGCGCACCCGGTCCGGCTCGGTCGCCGCCCACTCCAGCGAGCGCATCGACCCCATCGAGCCGCCGATCACGCAGGCGAACGCGTCGATGCCCAGCGCGTCGGCGAGGTACTGCTCGGCGGCCACCGTGTCCCGCACGGTGACCACCGGGAACCTGCTCCCCCAGGTGCGGCCGTCCGGCGCCGTCGACGCCGGCCCGGTGCTGCCCTGGCAGCCGCCGACCGCATTCGGCGCGACGACGAACCAGCGCGCCGGGTCCAGCGGGCCGCCCGGCTCGATCAGCCCGGGCCACCAGCCCGCCGTCGGGTGCCCCGGGCCGGCGGGCCCCTCCAGGTGCGTGTCACCGGTCAGGGCGTGCAGCACCAGGACGGCGTTCGAGCCGTCCGGGGCGAGCTCGCCCCAGGTCTCGTACGACAGCCGCACGGCGGGCAGCTCGCCGCCCGCCTCCAGTTTCAGTGGTGCTGGCAGGTCGAGGAACCGACGGCGTCCGGGGTCGTCCCCCTCCCGCCACGCACCGGTGGCGGGAGGGAGCGGCTTGTCTCTCACATCCAACAGGAGATCAGGCACCCTTCGACGCGCGGAAACCGGCGTCCAGGTCCGCCTTGATGTCCTCGATTCCCTCCAGGCCGACCGACAGCCGGACCAGGCCCGGCGTGACCCCGGAGGCCAGCTGCTCCTCGGCGGCCAGCTGGCTGTGCGTGGTGGACGCCGGGTGGATCACCAGGCTGCGGACGTCGCCGATGTTGGCGAGGTGGCTGTGCAGCTCGAGCGCGTCGACGAACTTCTTGCCCGCCTCCACACCGCCCTGCAGCTCGAACGCGACGATGGCGCCGCCACCGGTCGGCAGGTACCGCTGCTGGGCGGCGTGCCACGGCGAGGACGCCAGGCCCGCGTAGTGCACCTTCTCCACCTCGTCGCGCTGCTCCAGCCACTCGGCCAGCGCCTGGGCGTTCGCGTTGTGCCGCTCCATCCGCAGCGACAGCGTCTCGATGCCCTGCAGGATCAGCCAGGCGTTCTGCGGGGAGATCGCCGGGCCGAGGTCGCGCAGCAGCTGCACGCGGGCCTTGATGATGTAGGCGATCGGGCCGACGGCGTCGGTGAACACCGCGCCGTGGTAGCTCGGGTCCGGGCTGGTCAGGCCCGGGAAGCGCTCGGCGTTGCCGACCCAGTCGAACTGCCCGGAGTCGACGATGATGCCGCCGACCGAGGTCCCGTGGCCGCCGAGGAACTTCGTCAGCGAGTGGGTGACGATGTCCGCGCCGTGCTCGATCGGGCGCACCCCGTACGGCGTCGGGACGGTGTTGTCCACGATCAGCGGCACCCCGGCGGCGTGCGCGACATCGGCGACCCCGCGGATGTCGAGCACGTTGCCCCGCGGGTTGCCCAGCGTCTCGCCGTAGAGCGCCTTGGTGTTCGGCCGGATCGCGGCCTTCCACTCCTCGAGGTCGTCGGGGTCGTCGACGAACGTGACCTCGATCCCCATCTTCGGGAACGTGTAGTGGAACTGGTTGTAGGTGCCGCCGTAGAGCGAGGCGCTGGAGACGATGTGGTCCCCGGCCTCGGCGATGTTCTGGATCGCGAGCGCCTGCGCGGCCTGCCCGGACGCGACTGCCAGCGCCGCGGCGCCACCCTCCAGCGCGGCGACGCGCTGCTCCAGGACGTCCTGGGTCGGGTTCATGATCCGGGTGTAGATGTTGCCGAACTCGGCGAGCCCGAACAGGTTCGCGGCGTGCTCGGTGTCACGGAAGACGTAGGACGTCGTCTGGTAGATCGGGGTCGCCCGGGCACCGGTGGTCGGGTCGGGGGCGGCGCCGGCGTGCACCTGCTTGGTCTCGAACGACCAGGATGCGGTCTTCTCGGGGTCGGTCATGAGGGAATCTCCTCGGTATCGGCCGACGCCGTCGGCGGTCGGATGCCGGTCCGTCTGGGACCGGGCGGCGTGCGCCTGCGGCGTCGGCGGTCGGGTCGGCGGAGGAACGCGGCCGGTGCGTCTGACGCACCGGCCGGATCGAGCACGAGGTCAGCGACAGGGGCGACAGGTCGCGCTCGTGATCCGCATGCAGTCGACGTGGAGGCGCGCCACGAGGCAGGTCACGCCCGGAAACCTAGTCCGGTACTCCGTCCGGCACAACGCCCCGGTCGGGCGGCTCGGTGGCCCGTCTAGGGTGGCGAGCCGTGCTCGTGCTGCTGCCGCCCTCCGAGACCAAGCGCCCCGGTGGGGACGGTGCCCCGCCCGACCTCGCCGCGCTGTCCCACGACGCCGATCTGGGAACGCTCCGCAAGGAGCTGTGCGACGAGCTGGTCGCGCTCGCCGCGGATCGTCCCGCCGCCCGGGCCGCGCTCGGCGTCTCGCCGCGGCAGGACGCCGAGATCGAACGCAACGCCGCACTGTGGACGTCGCCGACGCTGCCGGCACTGGACCGCTACACCGGGGTGCTCTACGACGCGCTCGACGCCGGCTCGCTGACCCGGGCGACCCGGGACCGTGCCCGGGCCCGGCTGGCGGTCTGCTCGGCGCTGTTCGGGTTGCTCGGCGCCGACGACCCGATCCCGGCCTACCGGCTCTCGGCGGGGTCGAAGCTGCCCGGCTCGGGGACGCTCGCCGCGCGCTGGCGGCCGGTGCTCGATCCGCTGCTGGGCCGGATCTCCGAGGGCGAGCTGGTGGTCGATCTGCGCTCCGGGGGCTACGCGGCGCTGGGCGCGGTGCCGGGTGCGGTGACGGTGAACGTGCTGGCCGAGCGCGCCGACGGTTCACGGTCGGTGGTCAGCCATCACAACAAGGCACACAAGGGCGGGCTGGCGCGGCTGCTGGCGACCTCGCGGGCCGAGCCGGCGGACGCCACCGCCGTCGCCCGGATCGCTCGCCGGGCCGGGCACACCGTGGAACGCACCGGGGACCACCTGGACCTGGTGATCCCGGCCTGATCCGGGCCCGCCCCGGGCTCGATCCCGGCCCCATCCCCGGGCCCGACCCAGGCCGATCCCCGGGCCTGATCCCGGCCTGGCCTCCGGGCCCGATCAGCGCCCGATCAGCCGAGTGCGCTGAGCGCGCCGAGCGCGAGTGCACCGAAGGCCACTCCCCAGACGACCACGGTGATCGCCTGCCAGATGATCACCTGCTGCCGGTTCAGACCGGCCGCGACCATCGCGAACGGGGTGATCGAGATCGCCATCAGGGTCGGGGCGGCGAGCGAGGCGATCGGCACCCCGTAGCGGTCGACCCGGGCCAGCAGCTTGCGGCGCCGATCGCTCTGCGGCTTCGCACCACCCTTCGTGATCCCCCGGCGCGCCCGGTCCCCCAGCCACACCGCGGCGGCCAGCGCGATCAGGTTGCCGATCACCGCAGCCCCCACCGCGAGCACCACCGGCATCCCGGCCACCACCCCGATCCCGGCACCCACGTAGGACTCCAGGAACGGCACGATCCCGATCACCAGCACGGCGAGCACCTGGACCACCGGGTGCAGGGTGTCGACGAAGACGTTCAGCTGCTCGATCATGTCCATGATCCTGCCGGTCCGCCCGATCGCCCGGAACGTCCGGTTGTCACCCGTCCACCGCGGCGTTGCACGGGACAGCAGTGACAGATGTCAGATGTCCCACGGCACCGCCGGACTCAGGCCGCGCCGCGGCGCGTACCCTGATGTCACGAGTGCCCGGCCACCCAGCTGCCGGGCCGAGCTTTCCCATCACGGAGCGCGCGCCGCGAGGACGCCCAGCCGCGCCCGGGCCCGTCGGCCGAGCACCCGTTCAGCGAGGTCTCCGCAAGACGTGCCACGTCACGCGAGGAGACCTGTGACCAGGCCCCAGTTCCGCCCGCCGTCGTCCGACGCGGGTCAGTCCACCGATGGACGGCCGTCCCGCCGCCGGGCCACCCGGCCCGCCGGGTCCGCCGCATCGGCGACCCCCTCCGCCGACCGGCCCCGTGGCGACCGCGCCGCGGCCGGCGGCGAGCGCCCCGGCCGTGCCGCACCCGCCCGGGCCGCCCGCGGCACCGGCCGGCGCGCCGACACCGAGCACCCGCGCGGCCCTCGTACCGAGGGCAACCGCGGCCGCGCCGCGGACACCACGGCCCGGGCCGGGGGCCCGAGCCGGCGGCGTCGCGGCAAGGGTTCCGGAGCCCCGCAGCAGGCCCGCGGGCAGGCCGCACCGAGCACCACCGGCACCGCCGACGTCCAGTGGACGACCCCCGAGTCGGGCATGCCGTCGTTCGCCGAGCTCGGACTGCCCGAGGGCCTGGTGAAGGCGCTCGCCGACGAGGGCTTCACCGCGCCGTTCCCGGTGCAGGCGGCCACCCTGCCGGACACCCTGGCCGGGCGCGACCTGCTCGGCCGCGGCCAGACCGGCTCCGGCAAGACACTCGCCTTCGGGCTGGCGCTGCTCGCCCGGCTCGCCGGCGACCGGGCCCGCTCCCGGGCACCGCTCGGGCTGGTGCTGGTGCCGACCCGTGAGCTCGCGGCCCAGGTCGTCGATGTCCTCACCCCGCTGGCCGGTCCGGTGAACCTGCGGCTCGCCACGATCGTCGGCGGGCTGTCGATGTCCAAGCAGGTCGCCGAGCTGCGGCGTGGGGTCGATCTGCTCGTCGCCACCCCGGGACGGCTCACCGACCACCTCCAGCAGGGCACCTGCGATCTGTCCGAGGTCACCGTCACCGCGCTCGACGAGGCGGACCGGATGGCCGACATGGGCTTCCTGCCGCAGGTCCGCTCGATCCTGGACCGCACCCCGTCCGACGGTCAGCGGCTGCTGTTCTCCGCGACCCTGGACGGCGACGTCGATGCGCTCGTCCGCCGGTACCTCACCGATCCGGTCACCCGGTCGGTCGCCCCGGCCACCGCGAGCGTCGACACGATGGAGCACCACGTGCTCGTCGTCGGCTCCGACGACCGGGCCCGGGTGATCGCCGAGATCGCCGCCCGGGAGGGCCGCACGATCATGTTCGTACGCACCAAGCACGGTGCCGACCGGATGGTGCGCGTGCTGCGCCGCCAGGGCGTCGCAGCCGGGCCGCTGCACGGCGGACGCTCGCAGAACCAGCGCAACCGCGCCCTCGACGACTTCCGCTCCGGTGCGGTGCCGGTGCTGGTCGCGACCGACGTCGCCGCCCGCGGCATCCACATCGACGACGTCGGCCTGGTGGTACACGTCGACCCGCCCGCCGACCCCAAGGCGTATCTGCACCGCGCCGGGCGGACCGCCCGGGCCGGTGAGGACGGCGTGGTCGTCACGCTGTCCACTCCGGAGCAGAAGGCCGAGGTCGACACGCTCACCCGGCAGGCCGGGGTGAAGCCCGAGGTCGCACGGGTCGGGCCGGGACATCCGGACCTGGTCCGGGTCACCGGGTCGCGGGAGCCCTCGGGCGAGCCGATCCCGACCCCGCGCAGCCAGCAGCCCGCACCGGCCAAGGGCCGTGGGCGGGGCAGGCGCCGCTAGGGCACCGCGTCGGTCCGGGCCGGCCGCGGACCCGCTCCGAGCGGGTCCGCGGTGACAACGCCTGCTTCTCGCGCGCGATCCGCCGGCACCTGCGCGAGCGGCGCATCGGCACGGTCGTCCCGGAACCGTCCGATCGATATCAGGCAGGCTCCCCCGCGCCGACCCGGATCCCGGACATCAGGTTGCGCACGAGCGCGTCGGTGAAGTCGATGGTCAACGGCTGGTCGGGGATGAGCAGCCGGTGGTACCCGGCGCCCCACAGCTGGTCGACGACGATCTCCGGGTCGACGTCGGCCCGGATCTGCCCGCGCTGCCGGGCCCGGGTGAGCGCCTCGACGGCGAGCGCGCGCCGGGGACCGGAGTACACCGCTCGGAAGGCGGCAGCCAGCTCCGGATCGGTCTGCGCCTGACCGACCAGCTCGGCCACCGCCCGGCCGGCCGGGCCGCGCAGCACCGCGACGAACGACCGCAGCTGGTCACGCAGGTCCGCCTCGATGTCCCCGGTGTCCGGGAACGCCAGCTGCTCGGTCACGGCGTGGGTGTAGCCGTCGAGCGCCAGCGCACCCTTCGAGGGCCACCACTTGTAGAGGGTCACCTTGCTGGCCCCGGACCGCGCGGCGACCCGCTCGATGGTGAAGGCCGCCATGCCCTCCGCGAGCAGGATCTCCCCCGCTGCGTCGAGGATCTCCCGTCGCACCTGCTCGGCGGGCCTGCGGCCGCGGCCACGCCGGGCGGGCCCGGGATCGGGACTGTGGTTCAGGTCACCCGTCATGAAGTGGACTCTCCGTTCATATCTTGCTTATATGTACCCATCGTACATAACAGCGAGACGTCCGAGGAGGACCCCATGGCTCGCCCCACCACCCGCACCGCGATCGTGACCGGCGGCTCCGGCGGCATCGGCCGTGCCGTCGCCGAGCGACTCGCCGCCGACGGCTACGCGGTCGTCGTGCACTACTCCGGCAACGAGCGGCGTGCCGCCGAGACCGTCGAGGCGATCACCGGCGAGGGCGGGACCGCCGTCGCAACCCGCGCCGACGTCGCCGACGAGAACCAGGTCGTGGCGCTGTTCGACAGCACCGAGCGCCGGTTCGGCGGCGTCGACGCGGTGGTGCACACCGCCGGGATCATGGAGCTCGCCCCGCTCGCCGAGACCGAGTTCGACATGCTCGACCGGATGCTGCGCACCAACGTCCGCGGCACCCTGGCGGTGGCCCGGGAGGCCGCGCGGCGCGTCCGGGGCGGCGGTGCGATCGTCACCTTCTCCTCGACGGTCGTCCGGCTCGCGCTGCCCACCTACGCCGGCTACGCGGCGACCAAGGGCGCCGTCGAGGCGATGACGCTGATCCTGGCCAGGGAGCTGCGCGGGCGCGACATCACCGTGAACGCGGTCGCACCCGGCCCCACCGCGACCCCGCTGTTCCTCGACGGCAAGGACGAGGCGACCGTCTCCCGGCTCGCCGCGCAGTCCCCGCTCGAGCGACTGGGCACGCCCGTGGACATCGCCGGCGCCGTCTCGTTCCTGACCGGCCCCGACGGCCGCTGGATCAACGGCCAGGTGCTGGCCCCCAACGGCGGCGCCGCCTGACCTCACCCACCGCAACCACCGGGAGCTGATGGCCCGTGTCCGAACAGAAGACCATCCTGATCACCGGTGCCGGATCCGGCTTCGGCGCATTGTCCGCACGCGCGCTCGCGAGCGCAGGCCACACCGTCTACGCCGCCATGCGTGACACACACGGCCGCAACGCCGACCGGGTGGCCGATGCCGCCCGGTGGGCCGCCGACAACGACGCCGACCTGCGCACCGTCGAGCTCGACGTGCTGTCCCAGGAGTCCGCCGACGCCGCACTGGAGACCGTCCACCGCGAGCGCGGCCGGCTCGACGTCCTGGTGCACAACGCCGGCCACATGGTGACCGGCCCCACCGAGGCGTTCACCCCCGACGAGATCGCCGCCGTGTACGACACGAACGTGCTGGGCACCCAGCGCGTCAACCGCGCCGCGCTGCCCCGCATGCGTGCACGCGGCGGCTGCCTCGTCCTGTGGGTCGGCTCCACCTCGACCCGCGGCGGCACCCCGCCGAACCTGGCGCCGTACTTCGCGGCGAAGGCCGCGATGGATTCCCTCGCCGTGTCCTACGCCGCCGAGCTCGCCCGGTTCGACATCGAGACCACCATCCTCGTGCCGGGTTCGTTCACCAGCGGCACCAACCACTTCGCGACCGGCGGGCATCCCGCCGACCGGGCCACCGCCGACGCCTACGAGGCCCGCTACCCGGGACTGGTCGACCAGGTCGGCGAGCGGCTGGCGGAAATGGCCCCGGCCGATGCCGACGTCGCGCAGGTCGCCGAGGCCGTGGTCCGGATCGTCGGCACCGCGCACGGCTCCCGGCCGTTCCGGGTGCACGTCGATCCGGTCGACGACGGGTCGGAGGAGGTCTCCGACATCGCCGACCGGGTGCGTGCGCGGTTCCTCGACCGGATCGGGTTCGGGGATCTGCTGCACCCGCACGCGTCCTGAACCGCCCGGACCCGATCTACTGCCGGATCCCGGTCCTCGCGGCCTCCGCCACCCGCGCGACGAGCCGGCTGTTGTGCGCGGCGTGCCGGAACCCGGGCGTCCGATGTGTCCCCTCGGTGAGGTCGCGCGCCAGGCTCGCGTACACCTCGCCCACGTTGATCGACGCGCCGGTCCAGATCTCGGCGGCGGTCGGGCCCGTGCCCGAGGCGACCGGCAGGTCGGGTGCGGCGAACTCGACGTCGGAGCTCAACGTGAGGTCACCGACCTGGACCCCGGCGGGGTGGTTCCCGGTGAGCATCAGCCGGCCCGCTGTGCCGCGGACTTCCAGCCGGAACTCCGCTTCCTGTACCGGCACGCCGGCCAGCACCTGCACACTGACGGGGGCACCCGATCCCGTCTTCACGACGGCGTCGAGGTGGTCGGGCACCTCGCGGACGGTGGTCGCGCCGGTGTCGGCGAGCGCCACCTCGGGCCAGAGCAGCTCGGTGCGGGCATCGACCTCGGTGATGTCACCGAGCACCGCCTCGACCACGTCGAGGACGTGCGCCGCGGCGATCTGCAGCAGGCCGGCACCGGCCTCCGCCTTGTCGAAGTACTCGTAGGCGCTCGCCGACTCCGGGCCGTTCCCGAACGTCGTGGCGGTGACACGCGCCGAGAGCAACCGGCCCAGCCGGCCCTCGGCGACGATCCCGGCAGCCCGCCGGACCGACGGGTTGTGCCTGCCCTGCAAGCCGATCGCGGTGTGCAGCGGACCGACCGCGGCGGCCATCTCCTCGGTCTCGGCCACGGAGGTGCCCAGCGGGGACTCCGAGTAGAGTGCCTTGCCCGCGGCGAGGGCGGCGAGCACCAGATCCCGATGGGCCGGGACCTTGACGGCCACGGTGACCAGGTCGATCGCCGGGTCGGCGATGAGCTCGAACGGGTCGGCGAACCAGCGGCCGGCACCGAAGACCTCGGCCGCACCACGCGCGCTCTCCGCCCGCCGGGTGGCCACCGCCGCCAGCTCGAACTGCGGTTGCGCTGCGAGCGCGGGCACGTGTGCGGCACCTGCCCAGCTCGCCTTCGTGTCGGCCCCGATGATGCCGACGCGGATCGGATGGTGCGTCACGGTGTTCGGCTCCGTTCGTGTGCTGCCGGCCGCCGACGGTGTGTCGGGCGGCCCCTTGTCTGCGGCGTGCTCATCGGTCGATGGACGCCATGTCGGACTCCCGATGGCGGTCGCCAGAGGCCGGAACCAGCTCGTCGAGCCGGGCGAGCTGCGCAGCGGTGAGCCGGACCTCGTCCGCCGCACAGTTCTCCGCGAGCCGCTCGACACGCGTCGTACCAGGAATGGGAGCGACCCCCTCCCCCTGCGCGAGCAACCAGGCCAACGCGACCTGCGCCGCCGTCACACCGGCGTCACTCGCAACCGCCCGCACCCCGTCCACGATGCGTAGATTGCGCGTGAGATTGCCCCCGGTGAACCGCGGATTCGTGCGACGCCAGTCGGTCTCGTCCAGACCATCCAGGGAGCGGATGCCGCCGGTGAGAAATCCGTGCCCGAGCGGTGCATAGGGAACCAACCCGATCCCCAGCTCGCGCAGCGTGGGCAGCACGTCGGTCTCGACATCGCGGGTCCAGAGCGAGTACTCGGTCTGCACGGCGGCCACCGGGTGGACCGCATGCGCCCGACGGATCGTCCCCGCCGCAGCCTCCGAGAGCCCGATATGGCGCACCTTCCCCTGCGCCACCAACTCACCCAGCGCGCCGACCGTCTCCTCGATCGGCGTGTCCGGATCCACCCGGTGCTGGTAGTAGAGGTCGACATAGTCGGTTCCGAGCCGACGCAGCGACCCCTCCAGCGCGGCACGCACGTTCGCGGACGTGCCGTCCGGAACGGACCGGCCGGCATGCGAGATCATGCCGAACTTCGAGGCGAGCACGACCCGCTCACGGCGACCGCGCACAGCACGCCCGAGCAACTCCTCGTTGACGAACGGCCCATACCCCTCCGCCGTATCCAGATGCGTGACACCGAGATCGATCGCACGATGAACCGCGCGGACCGACTCGGCCTCATCCCGACCAGCACCGGTATAGAACCCCGACATCCCCATCACCCCCAGGCCGATCCGCGAGACCTCGAGACCCCCCAGCGACGTGCTCCGCATCTGCTCTTCCCTCCGGACGAACACCCTCGAACTTGATACTTCAACATGTACGCCCACGGACTTGAAGTGTCAACAAGTCGATTGGTGTCTCGTCGCCGGAGGGTTGGGGTCGGAATCGCTGGATCCAGGCGTTCCGCCCGCAAGGCGCCGGACGAGCCCGGTACCGGAGGTACTCGGCTCATTCGGCAACGCCGCGAGCGGGCGGCCGGGCCGCCGAGTTCGGCCCTGAACGTTCTGCGACGGAGCACCAGCATGCACTCGTGACGGACACGGCGAAGCAGGGCGAGGCGACCCCGGCGACCCGGTGGCTGAACGACGACGAGCTCCGGGCCCGGCCCGGCCAACTCGGCTGTCATGATCAGTCTGCCGGCCGCTCTGAACGCACGGTTGGCGTCGAACGCGGCTTCGCACGATGACATGGCCTGGCGACCCGCTACGACGCGCTCGCCCCGGCCTACCACGCGAAGGCGATCGTCACCTGGTCCCGGGGATCAGGAGACACGCTGGTCCCGGCCGGTCCCGGCGACGGGACACCGAACGCAGGACACGCGACACGGAACCGGCCGCGGCGGTCACCGCCGCGGCCGGTTCTCAGTAGTTGCGGGCCTCGGTGTTTCCCGGCCACGGCGCCTCCGAGCCACAGCGCTCCGGAGCTCGGTGCTTCCGGAGCCCAGTGTTTCCGGCGCCCAGTGCTTCCGGAGCCCAGTGCTTCCGGAGCTCAGTGCTTCCGGCGCCCAGTGTTTGCGGAGCTCAGTGCTTCCGGGCCTCGCGGCGCAGCTGGATGATCCGGCCGGTCCCCGGGACCGCGACCAGCAGGATCCCGGCGATCGCCGCGAACAGCAGCGCCACGCCGGTCGGCAGGGTGCCGCTCAGCCACAGGAAGTTGATCACCACCGGCGTCGTGTTCTGCACGATGAAGATCAGCAGGAAGATCAGCACGACGGCGGAGAGGATCAGCGTCGCCCACAGACCGCCGGTGCGGCTGTGCGGGATCGAGCGACGCACCGTCGTGCTGTCGTCGCCCGCGGGCTGCGGCTCCCCGGTCGGCACGGCCACGGTCGGCTGCTCGGACGGCTCGATCTCGGTCGAGGGCTCCGGGACCCGCAATGCGGGATGGGTCTCCGGATCCGCGGTGGGGTCCTCCGGCCCGACCCGGCCCCATGCGGGCCGATCCCCGCCCCGTCGGTCGTCGCTCACGTACACCCTCCACGATCGTCTCCGGCCCGGGAGTATCGCCCACCACCGGCCGCGACCGCCCGGCGGCGCGCGGGCGGCGGCACGCCGATCGGGTGGGTCATCCGTTGTATCGTGCGCGACCGAACCGTGCCGGGCCCGTCCGGTACGGCCGCTGCCGTACGGCACTGTCGCCGTCCGTCGTGAGGAGCGCCCCGTGGACCACGCCGAGGCCGTCAGGCTGTTCTTCGCCGCCACTCCCGAGGGAATCGGCACGCCCGGCCCGGTGCGCGGCGGCGGACCGGCCCGGGCGCTGCGCGACGCGCTGGAGCCGGTCGCCATGCACGACGTGTGGGCCCGAGCGGTGGGCGACGCGGCCGCGGAGTACGGCCACGACTTCTTCTCCGCCTACGTGACCGGCCGGGCCGGCCCGCTCGGCGCCGACGCGCCACCGCAGCTCGTCGCCGCCACGTTCGCCGTGTTCGAGCCCGGCTTCGTCGGCGAGACCTGGATCCGTGGCCGCTCGCTGCTACCGGTGTCGGAGCACCTGCGGATCCGGGACGCGGCGACCGCGGCGAGCCTGGCCGGGATCCTCGGCGACGACCCGGAGATCGACTCGACCGCCACCGTCCTGGAACGCGCCGTCGACGCCGTGTCCGGCGCCGGGCGGCCGCTGTTCTCCGCGCTGCGTGCCCGTCCCCGCCCCACCGAACCGGCCGGGCGGCTGTGGCGGGCCGCCGACCTGGTCCGCGAGCACCGCGGCGACGGCCACCTCGCCGCCGCCGTCGCGGCCGGGCTGGACCCGGTCCGGATGGGCATTCTGGCCGAGCTGTGGGTGGGCTACCCGCTGGGCGAGTACTCCGGCACCCGGGCCTGGCCGGAGGAGCCGGCCGCCGAGGGCGCCCGCCGGCTCGCCGCCGACGGCCTGATCACCGGCACCGGCCAGGACACCGCCCTCACCGACGCCGGACGCGCGTTCCGGGCCGCCGTCGAGGACGCCACCGACGCCGCCCAGGCCGATCTGGTCGCCGCACTGGGCGACGACCTGCCGTCGGTCACCGAGCGGCTCGACCGCTGGTCCGACGCCTGCGTCGAGGCCGGCGCCTTCCCGCCGGACGTCCGCAAGCGGGCCGCGGGCTGAGTACGGAGCACGCCTCCCGGTGGCAGCTCCCGATCCCGTGCTGCGCCGTCGACTCGAGCCGGGATCACCGTCCCCGCCGCGCCGCCGGGCGAGGTGGGGCCGCCGCGGGTCCGCCCGGACCGGCGAGTCAGCCCCTGGCCATCGGGACGTGCGGGATCCCGTCCTCCACGAACGACTCCCCCGCGACGACGAAGCCGTGCCGCGCGTAGAAGGCCTCCTGCGCCTGCTGGGCGTCCAGCACGCACTGCCGGTCGCCGACCTCGGCCAGCGCCGCGTCCATCAGCCGGTGCCCGAGGCCCCTGCCGCGAGCGTCGAGCCGGGTGCAGACCCGGCCGATCCGGTAACCGCCGCCGGGCTCCTTCAGCAGCCGGAGGGTGGCGAGGATCTCGACGGTGCCGCCGCGGTCGGCGGCCAGCCAGTAGTGCCGGGTCCGCTGTTCCAGGTCGCGGCCGTCGAGCTCCTGGTAGGGACATTCCTGCTCGACGACGAACACCTCGGTGCGCAGCGCGAGCAGCGCGTACAGCGTTCCGGTGTCGAGATCGGACGCCCAGCTGCGGCGCACCGTGGCGCCCTGCGTGTGCACGGTCACCGGCCCTGGGTACCAGACGGCCCGGCCGCAGCGGAAGCGGTTAGCCTCGCGGTGTGTCCCACCACGATCTGGTCGTCATCGGCACCGGCTCCGGCAACACCTTCCTCGACGAGCGGTTCGCCGGGCTGGACGTGGCGCTGGTCGAACACGGGGTGTTCGGCGGCACCTGCCTGAACGTCGGCTGCATCCCCACCAAGATGTACGTCTACGCCGCCGACGTCGCCGAGACCGTCCGGCACGCGCACACCTACGGCGTCGACGCGAGCGTCGACAAGATCCGCTGGACCGACATCCGGGACCGGGTGTTCGGCCGGATCGACCCGATCTCCGCCGGCGGCCGGGAGTACCGGGTGGAGCGCAGCCCGAACGTCACCGTGTACTTCGGGCACGCCCGGTTCACCGGTGAGCGCGAGCTCGCCGTCGACCGGACCGACGGCTCGGGCACCGACGTCGTCACCGCGGACCGGGTGGTGCTCGCCGCAGGCTCGCGGCCCACCGTCCCGGCCGCGATCGAGGCCTCCGGGGTGCCGTTCGAGACGTCGGACACCGTGATGCGGATCGACGCCGTCCCGCGGCGGCTCGCGATCGTGGGCAGCGGCTTCATCGGCAGCGAGTTCGCCCACGTGTTCTCCGCACTCGGCGCCGAGGTCACCGTGATCGCCCGCGGCCCGCGGCTGCTGCGCCACCTCGACGACACGCTCTCCGAGCGCTTCACCGAGATCGCCGCGGCCCGCTGGGACTGCCGGCTCGGGCGGCAGGTGACCGCGCTGTCCGGCGACGGGTCCGGCGGGAGCGGCGAGGTGACGATCACCCTCGACGACGGCTCCGAGGTCGTCGCCGACACCCTGCTGGTCGCGACCGGGCGGATCCCCAACGGGGACCGGATGGATCTCGACCGGGCCGGGATCACGATGCACGCCGACGGCCGGGTCGCCGTCGACGAGTTCCAGCGCAGCGTCTCCGCCGAGAACGTGTGGGCGCTCGGCGACGTCAGCTCGCCGCACCAGCTCAAGCACGTCGCCAACCACGAGGCGAAGATCGTCGGGCACAACCTGAGCCACCCGTCCGAGCTGCGTGCGACGAACCACGATCTCGTCCCGTCGGCGGTGTTCACCGAGCCGCAGATCGCCTCGGTCGGGCTCACCGAGACCGAGGCCCGTGAGCAGGGGCTCGACGTCACGGTGAAGGTGCAGAACTACGGCGACGTCGCCTACGGCTGGGCGATGGAGGACCGCACCGGCCTCTGCAAGATAGTCGCGGAGAAGGGCACCGGGCGGCTGCTCGGTGCGCACATCCTGGGCCCGCAGGCGTCCACCCTGATCCAGCAGCTGATCCAGGCGATGGTGTTCGGGCAGGACGCGCGGGCGCTGGCCACCGAGCAGTACTGGATCCACCCGGCGCTGCCCGAGGTCGTCGAGAACGCCCTGCTGGGCCTGGAGATCTAGGCCCGGCCCAGCCCCGACCCGGGTCCGGGTCCGGGTGCGGGAGCCGCGGCGGCGCGGTCAGCTCGCCGCGCGCTCGGCCGGGCCCACCGGATCCCCCGGGGTCTCGCCGCGGTCGACCTGCTCCGGGTCGAACGGCGTGGCCGGGCGGGTCTCGTCGCGCATCCCCTCGAGCAGCGTGGTGACCTCGTCCATGATCTTCTTCGTGGCGGCGTCCAGGGTGCTGCGGGTCAGCGGCCGCCCCTCGAACTCCGACAGGTCGACGGGCGGGCCGAGCGCGATGCCGATCCGCTTGCGCGGGCGGAAGCTCGGCCGTCCCTCGGCGGGCAGGAAGTCCTGGGTGCCCCAGTTCGCCATCGGGATCACCGGGGCGCCGGAGCGCAGCGCGATCCGGGCGACGCCGTTCTTCGGCTTCATCGGCCAGCCGGCCGGGTCGGCGGTGTAGGTGCCCTCCGGATAGACGGCGACGATCTCGCCCCGCTCCAGCGCGTCGATCGCACCGGCGAACGACTCGGTCGCCCGCTTCGACGCCCGGTACACCGGGATGTGCCCGCCCCCGCCGAGCACCCACTTCACCACCGGCACGCTCCACAGCTCCGACTTGGCCATGAACCGCGGCATCCGGCCGTGCGTGGTGCCGAACGCGATGTCGAAGATCGGGTCGGAGAACGAGACGTGATTGGCCACCAGCAGCGCGCCCCCGGTGCGCGGCAGGTGCTCGCCGCCCCGCCAGCCCAGCCGGGTGCCCCACAGCACGAACGGCCAGATCACCGCGATCGCCAGACCGAACCAGAATCCCGACCCGCGGTGCCGCCGCCGCAGCGTGGCCGCGATCCGCTGCCGCACCGTCAGCTCCGGTGGCATGCCCATCGTTGCGCTCCTCGTAGTCGGTGTCCCCTGCTGATCCGGCCGTGCCGGGGACGCCCCCTCATCCTCGTCGCTGTCCGGCCGCCGGATCCACCGGGTACGACCCGCCGATCATCACCGGCCCGGCCCGCCGGCGCGTCCGTGCTTGCACGGAGCCGGCCCGCCCCGGCCGGTGACCTGCGGCCGCCATCCCACCGAGTCGCCGGGGCCGCGGTCCACCGCCGCCGGTGTGATGCCGGTCCCAACGACCGGGCCACGACCGCCGCCCCGGACGAACCACCGGTGAACCCGCACCCGTCCCCGTGAGGTGAGCAGTGCCCGACCCGATGCCCTGGCTGGAGACCGCAGGCCGGACACATCCGGCCCCGGCCGGTGTCGTCCTCGTCGCCCACGGCGGGCGGGCGCACTCCACCGCACCGGCCCGGCGGCGCGGGCTGGCCTACCGCCGGATGCCGCCGTTCGCACGCGCCGTGGAACGGGCCGGGCGGGAGCACCGCACCGGGCTGGGCTCCGGGATCGCCACGCATCTGCTCCGCTACCGGGTCCGCGGCTGGAACGGCCCCGCGATGGACGCCCTGCGCGATGTGCAGTGGGCCGTTCGCGAGCTCACCGACCGCCACCCCGGACGTCCGGTCGTGCTGGTCGGGCACTCGATGGGCGGGCGCGCCGTGCTGGGCGCCGCGGGCGCTGCCGGTGTGGTCGCGGTCTGCGGTCTCGCGCCGTGGCTGGACGACACCGATCCGGTCGCCCAGCTCGCCGGGCGGGCGGTGCTGATCGCGCACGGCGACCGGGAACGGATGACGGACCCGGCGGCGTCGTACGCCTACGCGCTGCGGGCCCGCGAGGTCACCGACCGGGTCGCGCGCTTCGACGTGCACGGCGACGGGCACGCGATGCTCCGCCGGGCCGCCGACTGGACGTCGCTGGTGTCCCGGTTCGTACTCGGTGAGCTCGGGGCCGAACCCCGGGACCCGGTCATCTCGAATGCCATGACAGAACCCGCGCCCGCCGGGCTGCGGGTCGCGCTGGAACCGGCACGCCGTTGAGCCGCCGGTGCACCCCGACAGCAGGAGGAGCGAGACGATGACCGGTCGGCCGACCGTCGCGGTGGTGGGCAGCGGAGTGTCCGGCCTGACCGCCGCGCACCTTCTCGCCGCCACCCACGACGTCACCCTCTACGAGGCCGACGCCCGGCCCGGTGGGCACGCGCACACCCACGAGCTCACCACCTCCGACGGCGGGATCACCGCCGTCGACACCGGCTTCATCGTGCACAACGACCGGACCTACCCGAACCTGCTCCGGCTCTTCGGCGAGCTCGGCGTCGCCACCCAGGACTCCGACATGTCGATGTCGGTCCGGTGCGACGGCTGCGGGCTGGAGTACGCCGGGGCACGCCGGATCGGTGGGCTGTTCCCGCGGGCGTCGAACCTGGTCCGGCCGCAGTACCTGCGGATGCTCGGTGAGGTGACCCGCTTCCACCGGCACGCCCGGCGGGTGCTGCACGACGACATGGCCGGCGACGTCACGCTCGGGGCGTTCCTGGCGATCGGTGGCTACTCCCGCTACTTCGTCGACCACTTCATGATCCCGGTCGTCTCCTGCGTGTGGTCGGCCGGTGCGGCGCTCTCGCTGGACTACCCGGCCCGGTACCTGTTCACCTTCCTCGACCACCACGGGATGCTCGCGATCGGCGGATCCCCGCAGTGGCGCACCGTCACCGGTGGCTCACGGTCGTATGTGGAGCAGATCGTCAAGCAGCTCCCGGCCGTCCGGACCTCCACCCCGGTGCGGTCGGTGCTGCGCACTCCGGCCGGCGCCGAGATCCGGGACGACGCCGACGGGCTCGCCGGGTTCGACAAGGTGGTCGTCGCCACCCACCCGGACCAGGCGCTGCGCATCCTCGGCGACGACGCCACCGCCGACGAGCGGGCGGTGCTCGGCTCGTTCGGCTACTCCCGCAACGAGACCTGGCTGCACCACGACACCTCGCTGCTCCCGCGGGCCGCGGGCGCGCGGGCGTCCTGGAACTACCTCAAGCCGGCCTGCTCCCCCACCGCGGACGCACCGGTCCTGGTCAGCTACGACATGAACCGATTGATGCGGCTCACCGATCCCGACGACTGGGTCGTCACCCTCGGCGCGGCGGGCCGGGTCGATCCGGCCACCGTCGTCGCCCGGATGACCTACGAGCACCCGGTCTACACGCCGGCCTCGGTGGCCGCGCAGCGCCGGCTGCCGGAGCTGAACACCCCGGTCACCGCGTTCGCGGGTGCCTACCACGGCTGGGGCTTCCACGAGGACGGCTGCGCGTCGGGTGTGCGGGCCGCCCGCGCGCTGGGCGTCGAGTGGGGCGCCCGATGAACCCGGCCCCCGCGATCTACGACGCGCAGGTCCGGCACGCCCGGCACCGCGACGTCCACACCACCTTCGCCCACCGGATCCACCTCTGGCTGGTCGACCTGGACGAGCTGCCCGAGCTGCCGTTCTGGCTGCGCCCGTTCGCCCGGTTCCGGGCCGCCGATCACGTCGGCGATCCGGAGCTGAGCATCCGGGCCAACATCGGGAACCTGCTCGCCGGGTACGGGATCGACCTCACCGGCGGCCGGGTGCTGATGCTCGCGCACGCCCGGGAACTGGGGCACGTGTTCAACCCGATCTCGGTGTTCTGGTGCCATCGCGCCGACGGCAGCCTCGCCTGCGTCGTCGCGGAGGTGCACAACACCTACGGCGGGCGGCACTGCTATCTGCTCCGGCCCGACGAGCACGGGCGGGCCCACGCCGACAAGGAGTTCTACGTCTCGCCGTTCCTGGAGACGCGGGGCTACTACACGATGCATCTCCCGCTGCCCGGCGACCGGCTCGCCGTCGCCGTCACCCTGCACCAGGACGGGCGTCCCGCACTGACCGCCACGCTGGCCGGCACCCGCCGGCCGGCGGGCACCCGCGAGATCGTCCGCGCGCTGCTGCGCAGGCCGTTCGTCACCCGTCGCACGTCACTGCTCATCCGGCTGCACGGCATCGCGCTGTGGCTGCGCCGGCTACCGGTCGTGCCACGGCCACCCGCATCAGACCGCTCCGAGGAAGGTGTCTCCCGATGACCATGCAGCACGAGCTGCCGGTGCCCGCACCGGCTCGGAACGCCCGGCGCCGCACGCACGCCGTGCCGCGCCCGAACGAGGGCGTCTGGCCCGGGCTGGCGACCCCGCCGGTCGCCCCGGTCAAGGCCCGGATCGCCGAGTCGTTGTTCCGCAACGCGGTGCGCAGCCTGCCGGTCCGGGTGGTGCTGCCCGGCGGCGAGCGGATCGGCGCCGGCGGCCCGGACAGCCCGGTCATGCGGATCGAGCGGCCCGCCGCGTTCTTCGCCCGGCTCGGCGCCAACTCCAAGATCGGCTTCGGCGAGTCCTACATGGTCGGCGACTGGACGACCACCGACCTGCCCGGCCTGCTGACGCCGTTCGCGGCCCGGTTGTCGACGCTGGTCCCGCCCACTCTGCAACGGCTCGGGCGGCGGTTCGCCGAGGCCCGGCAGCCGTCCGAGGAGGTCAACTCGCTGGAGGGCTCCCGGGAGAACATCCACCGCCACTACGACCTGTCCAACGAGCTGTTCGCGCTGTTCCTCGACGAGACCATGTCCTACTCGTCGGGCTGGTTCGCCGACGGCTCGGACGATCTGGTGCTCGCCCAGCAGCGCAAGATGGACGGCGTCCTGGACATGGCGGGCGTGCGGGACGGGATGCACGTGCTGGAGATCGGGACCGGCTGGGGCGGGCTCGCGGTGCGGGCCGCGCAGCGCGGTGCCCGGGTGACCACCCTGACGATCTCGCAGGAGCAGAAGGATCTCGCCGAGCAGCGGATCGCCGAGGCCGGCGTCGCCGACCGGGTGCAGGTGCTGCTGCGCGACTACCGGGAGGCACGCGGCTCCTACGACGCGGTCGTCTCGGTCGAGATGGTCGAGGCGGTCGGTGAGGACTACTGGCCCACCTATTTCGCCGCGCTCGACCGGCTGCTCGCCCCCGGCGGCCGGGTCGGCCTGCAGTCGATCACGATGCCGCACGAGCGGATGGTCGTCTCCAAGGACGACTACACCTGGATCCACAAGTACGTCTTCCCCGGCGGCCTGATCCCATCGGTCACCTCGATCGAGCAGAACCTGGCCGCCGACACCGGCCTGCGGATCGCCGAGCGGCGCAGCCTCGGCTACGACTACGCCCGCACCCTGGGGCACTGGCGGGAGAGCTTCCTGGACCGCTGGGAGGACGTCGCCGCGCTCGGGTTCGACGAGACCTTCCGCCGGATGTGGGAGTTCTACCTCGGCTACTGCGAGGCGGGCTTCCGGGTCGGCTACCTCGACGTCGTGCAGTTCTCGCTGCAGCGCCGCCCGGGAGCGTCCTCGTGAGCGCCACCCCCGCGGCCCGGCTCGCCGCACTGCTGGAGGACGTGCTCGGTGCCCCGCTCCCGGTCCGGCTGCGGGCCTGGGACGGCAGCGAGGCCGGTCACCGGGGCACCGCCGACGACCCGCACCCGCCGACCGTGATCGTGCACCGGCGCCGCGCGCTGCGCAGGCTGCTGTGGGCACCGGGTGAGCTCGGCCTGGCCCGCGCGTTCGTCTCCGGCGATCTGTCGGTCGACGGCGACGTCGCGGACGGGCTGTCCCGGTTCTGGGCGATCGCCCGTCCCGGCACCGGCGCGCTGCGGCCCTCGGCGCGCCAGAAGCTGGGCGCGCTGCGCACCGCCGCCCGGCTGGGCGCGATCGGGCCGCCGCCGAAGCCGCCCGCCTCGGAGGCGCGGATCGGTGGCCGGCTGCACACCCGTCGTCGTGACCGGGACGCGATCAGCCACCACTACGACCTGTCCAACGAGTTCTACGCCTTCCTGCTCGATCCGCAGATGGCGTACTCCTGCGGCTACTGGACCCGTGACGAGGGCCCCGACTACGGCCTGGTCGACGCCCAGCGCGACAAGCTGGACCTGATCTGCCGCAAGCTCGGCCTCGGGCCCGGGATGCGGCTGCTCGACGTCGGCTGCGGCTGGGCCTCGCTGCTGGTGCACGCCGCCGAGCACTACGGCGTGCACGCCACCGGTGTCACGCTGTCCGCGCAGCAGCGCGACTACGGCGTCGAACGGGTCCGCCGGGCCGGGCTGGCCGAGCGGGTGGAGATCCGGCTGCAGGACTACCGGGCCGTACCCGCCGAGCAGTTCGACGCGGTCGCCTCGATCGAGATGGGCGAGCACGTCGGGCAGGAGAACTACGGCGTCTACGCCGAGCAGCTGCACCGTCTGCTGCGCCCGCACGGACGCCTGCTGCTGCAGCAGATGTCGCGCGGAGCGGCCGGGGCGAACACCGCACCGGGTGGCGGCGCCTTCATGGAGTCCTACGTGGCGCCGGACATGTACATGCGCCCGCTCGGCGAGACCCTCGGGTTCCTGGAGCGGGCCGGGCACGAGATCGTCGACGTGCACTCGCTGCGCGAGCACTACGTCTGGACCGTGCGGCCCTGGCTGGACACGCTGCAGCGGCACCGGGAGACCGCGACCCGGATGATCGGCGAGGAACAGTGGCGGATCTGGCTGCTGTACCTGGCCGGTGCGGCGCTGGCGTTCGAGGAGAACCGGATGGGTGTGCACCAGATCCTGGCCGTACGCCCCGGCTCGGACGGCACGTCCGGGTTGCCGCGCAGCCGCACCGGCATCGTCGGTCTCGATCCGGCGGTGGACGCGGCGCCCACCGGCTCCGGGCAGGTCACGCTCCGGTGAGCCCGTACCCCTGGGCGGCCTGGGGCGCGAACCTCGGGATCACCGCGGTCGCGGTGATCGGGTTGGCGCTGCTCGCGTACACGATCGGCGTGCGGCGCGGGCGGCACGACGGCGCCGACATCGTCTGGGGTCTCGGGTTCGTGCTGATCGCGCTGGTCACCGCGGTGTCCGCGACGGTGCTCGATCCCGCCGGCCCGGCCTGGCGGCGCTGGCTGGTGGTGCTGCTCGTGGCGCTGTGGGGCGGGCGGCTGGCCTGGCACATCGCCCGTCGCAACCGCGGCCGCGGTGAGGACCGGCGCTATGTCGAGCTGCTCGCCACGGCACCGGGCAGCGCGTTCCGCAAGATCTACCTGACCCAGTGCGCGGTGATGTGGGTCGTGTCGCTGCCGGTGCAGCTCGCCGCCTACGGCGCGATCGGCGGCTGGGGTGTCGCGGTGACGGTGCTCGGTGTGCTCGTGTGGGCGGCCGGGTTCGGCTTCGAGGCCGTCGGCGACGCGCAGCTCGCCCGGTTCACCGCCGATCCCGGCAACCGCGGCGCCGTGCTCGACACCGGCCTGTGGCGCTTCACCCGGCATCCGAACTACTTCGGCGACGCCTGTGTCTGGTGGGGGCTGGGCATCATCGCGCTGCACCACCCGGCCGGGCTGATCGGCCTCGTCGGCGTCGCGGCGATCACCGTGAACCTGGTCCGCGGCACCGGCGCGGCCCTGCTGGAACGCGACATCGCCGAGCGCCGGCCCGGCTACGCCGACTACGTCCGCCGGACCAGCGGGTTCCTCCCGCTTCCGCCGCGGGCGGCGAACCGCGCGGGATGAGAAGCTGATGATCATCGAACCGGAGACCCCCGCCGGAACGAACACGGGGTGATCCCCCACCCGCTACGAGGAGACACCATGGCCGTCGGCGAGCTCGCGACCGACTTCGAACTGCAGGACGAGACCGGCACCCCGCGGAGGCTGAGCGCGCTGCTCGCCGACGGGCCGGTGGTGCTCTTCTTCTACCCCGCCGCGATGACGAGCGGCTGCACCCAGGAGGCCTGCCACTTCCGGGACCTGTCCGCGGAGTTCGCCGAGCTGGGCGCGCAGCCCGTCGGGATCTCCAGCGACCGGGTCGACAAACAGGGCATGTTCGCCGCCGCCAACGCGCTGTCGTTCCCGCTGCTGTCCGACGCCGACCACACCGTGGCGAAGTCGTTCGGGGCGTGGCGGGCCTGGCTGCCGGGCAACTTCCACACCCGCCGGCGCACCTTCGTGATCGACACCGACCGCCGGATCCTCGCCGAGATCGGCTCCGAGACCGCGATGACCCGGCACGCCGACGACGCGCTCGCGGCGCTGCGGCAGCGCCCCGCCGCCTGAGGCCCGGCCGAACTGCACGTTCGGACGGACGCCGTCCGGTCGACGCGGCCCGCCGCCCGAGCTCACACCCCTTCGCCCCGGTTCGCACCCGCTGCGTGGGGTGTGAACCGGGGCGACGGGGTGTGAGCTCAGGGCAGGGTGAGGATCTCCGCGCCGTCGTCGGTGACGACGATCGTGTGCTCGAACTGCGCGACCCACGACTTGTCCTGGGTGACGACGGTCCAGTCGTCGTCCCAGGTGTCGTGGTCGATCCCGCCGAGGGTGATCATCGGCTCGATGGTGAAGGTCATCCCCGGCTCGAGGACGGTGTGCACGTCGGGCTGGTCGTAGTGCAGCACGACCAGCCCGGAGTGGAACTCGTGGGCGATGCCGTGCCCGGTGAAGTCGCGGACGACGCCGTAGCCGAAGCGCTTCGCGTAGGACTCGATGACCCGCCCGACGACGTTCAACTCGCGGCCCGGGCGGACCGCCTTGATCGCCCGCATGGTGGCCTCGCGGGTGCGCTCGACCAGCAGCCGCGGCTCCTCCGCGACGTCCCCGGCCAGGAACGTGGCGTTGGTGTCACCGTGCACGCCGCCGATGAAGGCGGTGACGTCGACGTTCACGATGTCGCCGTCGTTGATCACGGTGGTGTCCGGGATGCCGTGGCAGATGACCTCGTTGAGGCTGGTGCAGCAGGACTTGGGGAAGCCGCGGTAGCCCAGCGTCGACGGGTAGGCGTCCGAGTCGATCAGGAACTCGTGGACCACCCGGTCGATCTCGTCGGTGGTGATGCCGGGCCGGACCGTCTCCCCCGCCAGCCGCAGCGCCTCCGCGGCGACCTTGCCGGCGTGCCGCATGAGCTCGATCGTCTCGGGGGTCTGCACGTCGCCGCGCCGGCTGCGTGCCGGGGAGGACTTGCCCACGTACTCGGGCCGCGGGATGTGCGCCGGCACCTCACGGATCGGGGTCGGTGTGCCGGGGACGAGCAACGTGCGCGTGGCCATGCGTTCCATGGTATGCCTCGTCCCGCCGTCCCGGCCGGGCCGCGGGGTGTGACCCCGGGACGGCTCGCCCGGCCCGGTCAGCCGTGCGACGGCTCGCGTGGCCCGCGCAGCCGGGCCACCGTCCCGGACAGTCCGCGCCAGCCGAGCAGCAGCACCGCCAGCGACACCACGGCGACGACCGCGAACGACAGCGGCAGCCGCCCGAGGAACCCCAGCCGCAGCAGGAACCCGATCCCCGCGGTCAGCGCCAGCACCACGAACCCGGCCTGCAGCGATGCCGGCGAGGCCCGCACCCACGGGGTGGCCCAGGCGACCGCGGCACCGATCAGGAACGGCAGCGCGGTCCCGGCGAGGCCGATCAGGCTGTCCGCCTCGGCGTGACTGATCCGGCCGACGGCGGCGAACACCACGACCGCGACCAGGTCGGCGGCGAGCGCCAGGGCGGGGATCCGGCTCGGATGCACGCCGACCAGGGTAGGCGGCGGGGCAAGAGCGTTCCCCCGGCGGTGATCGCGGATCCGGAACCGGAACGTCCGCCCGGCGAACGTCCCGGTTCCCGATTCGTGATCAGCAGGTCAGCGGGGCACCCCGGCCAGGAACCGTGCCGACAGCCCCACCGCCGGGCCGGACGAGCCGCCGTCCACGATCAGCGTCGCGAACGCCAGGTCGCCGCGGTAGCCGGTGAACCAGCCGTGCGCGCGGTTGGTCCCGTCCGGCCCCGCGTACTCGGCGGTCCCGGTCTTGCCGAACACCTCGCCCTGCCCGTTCGCGGCGGTCGCGGTCCCGGAGGTGACGACGGCCCGCATCATCGGACGGAGCTGGTCGAGCACGGCCGGATCCGGCGTGCCGGGGGCGACCGTCGCCTCCGTCGGGAGGCCGCGGATCAGTGTCGGGGTGACCGGAGCCCCGTGCTCGATCGTCGCCGACACCATCGCCATCCCGAACGGGGACGCCAGCACGTCGCCCTGCCCGATGCCGTCGACGGACCGCTGCAGATCGTCGGTGGCGGCGTCGACCGAGCCGGTGATCGTCGTCATCCCCGGGATCGTCCAGTCCGCGCCGAAGCCGAGCGCGCGGCCCGCCTCGGGCAGGCCCTCCGGCGGCAGGCCGAGCGCGAGCCGGGAGAACGTCGTGTTGCAGGACCGGGCGAACGCCTGCTGCAACGGGACCGTGCCCAGCGCGAACGAGTCCTCGTTGGGAAGGGTACGGCCGTCGATCACGGTGCTGCCGGGGCACTCCACCGGCGACTGCGGGGTCAGGTTCTCGGCGGGCATCGCCCCGTAGGCGGTGACCATCTTGAAGGTGGACCCGGGCGGGTAGCGCCCGGTGAGCGCGAGCGCACCGTCCCGGTCCGCCGCGGCGTTCTGCGCGACGGCCAGCACCGCCCCCGTCGACGGCCGGATCGCGACGATCATCGCCTGCCGCGACTCGCCGTCCACGGCGCCCTGTGCGGCCTCCTGCACGGTGCGGTCCAGCTCCAGGGTGACCGGCGCCCCCGGCGTCGGCGGTGCTCCCACCAGCGACGACGCCGTGGCACCGTCGGGACCGACCGCGTCGACCGACCAGCCGGGGGTACCACCGGCGGCCCGGTCGATCTCGGTCCGCGCACCCTGGATCACCTGGCCGGCGAATCCGGAGTCCGGCGGCAGCAGCCGGGTCGAGCGGACGAACCGCACGCCGGGCAGGTCCTCGATCCGCTCGCGGACCCGCTCGTAGTCGGGTTCGCGCAGCACGGCGGCGGTGTACGCCTGACCCTCCGGGGTGTTGTTCGCCCCGTCGGTGATGCTGCGCGCGGTGATCGCCGGGTCGATCCCGCCCAGTGCCGGGCCGAGTGCCGACGCCGTCTGCGCGAGGTCACCCTGCCTGGGGTCCAGGGTGATCGAGACGACCGGGACGGGCGCGAGCAGGGTCGCCCCGGACGCGTCGAGCACCGGTGCGGGCTCGGCGTTCACGGTGCGGTTGACCGGGCGCTGCCCGTCGCCCAGGCCGGGGGCGAACGCCGCCGGGGACCAGTCGACCGCCCAGCCGGTGTCGTTCGTGGCCGTCTCCGGGGCGGCGAGCAGCGGCAGCTCCAGGGTGTAGGTCCAGCGACGGCCCTGGCCGAGGTCCCAGTCGACCTCGACGGTGGAGGTGGCCCGGTCGTCGTCGGTGCGGGTACCGGTGACCCGGGCCGTCATCGACGTGGCACCCAGATCGGTGCCGGCCCGCTCCAGGTACACCGCGGCGCCCTGCGGGTCGCTGGTCAGCGCGGCCGCGGTGGACACGTCGCCGGCCGCCCATGCGGTGGTGTAGCGCTGGGCGGCGGTGCCTGCCCCGTCCCACGGGCGGAGCAGTGCGATGACCACCCCGGCCGTTGCCAGGACGGCGATCACGACGGCGAGCACGACCGGTCTGTTCCGCAGGGAGCGCAGCACGATCGCCGAGTATGACGGGCCCGGGATCACGCCGGGATGACGGCTCCGCTCACCGCGCGCGAGGGTCCGGGCCGAGGCTCAGAACAGGACCGTGGCGAACTGCGCGACCTGGGCGAACCCGACCCGCCGGTACGCGGCGCGGGCCGGCGAGTTGAACGCGTTGACGTAGAGGCTCGCGCAGCGACCCATCGCTCCCAGCGCCACCGCGACCGATGCGGTGCCCGAGGTGCCGAAGCCGTGTCCGCGCCACGCCGGGTGCACCCAGACCCCCTGGATCTGACCGACCTGCCGGGACAACGCGCCGATCTCGGCTTTGAACACGACCTCACCGTCCTGGAACCGGGCGAACGCCCGGCCGGAGGTGATCAGCTCGGCGACCCGGGCGCGGTAGCCGGCACCGCCGTCGCCGTCGCGCGGGTCGACGCCGACCTCCTCGGTGAACATCGCGACCGCGGCCGGCAGGTAGCGGTCCAGCTCGTCGATCCGGACCGGCCGCACGTGCGGATCCGGCGGGACGGCCGGCATGCCGGTGAGCGTCATCAGCGGCTGGTCCGGGCGGACCTCGCGGGCCGGGCCCCAGACCGATGACAGCTCGTCCCACATGGGCAGCACCAGCTCGGCGCGGCCGACCAGCGACGAGCAGGCCCGGCCGGCGCGGCGGGCCCGGTCGGCGAACGCACGCAACGCGGCTCGCTCACCGCGCAGCGGCACGAGGTTCGCCCCGGAGAAACAGAGACCCTCCGCCGGGCCGCCGTGTGACCACAGCTCACCGCCGAGCCGCCACGGATCCAGGCCGACCGCCTCGACCCGCGCCGCGACCATGCAGGCGGCGACGGGGTCGGCGTCGAGCACATCGTGCACCCCGGAGCGGTGACGATCGTCGAGAAGCCGTGCACCGGCCACCCTCAGCACGTGACTCATGATGCCACGCCGCTCGACGATCAGCCGACCGTCACCTGCGGTTCGCCCGGGACGGCCTCACCCATCTCCTCGGCGAGCCGCATGGCCTCCTCGATCAGGGTCTCCACGATCTTGTGCTCGGGGACGGTCTTGATGACCTCGCCCTTGACGAAGATCTGGCCCTTGCCGTTGCCCGACGCGACGCCGAGATCGGCCTCGCGGGCCTCGCCCGGCCCGTTCACCACGCAGCCCATGACGGCGACGCGCAGCGGGACCTCCATGCCCGTCAGACCGGCGGTGACCTCGTCGGCGAGGGTGTAGACGTCGACCTGGGCGCGCCCGCAGGACGGGCAGGACACGATCTCGAGCTTGCGCGGACGCAGGTTCAGCGACTCCAGGATCTGCTGACCGACCTTGATCTCCTCGACCGGCGGCGCGGACAGCGAGACCCGGATGGTGTCGCCGATCCCCTGGCGCAGCAGAGCGCCGAACGCGACGGCGGACTTGATCGTGCCCTGGAACGCCGGGCCGGCCTCGGTGACGCCCAGGTGCAGCGGGTAGTCGCACTGCTCGGCGAGCAGCTCGTAGGCGCGCACCATGACGACCGGGTCGTTGTGCTTGACCGAGATCTTGATGTCGTGGAAGTCGTGCTCGGCGAACAGGCCCGCCTCCCACATGGCCGACTCGGCGAGCGCCTCGGGCGTCGCCTTGCCGTACTTCTCCATCAGCCGCTTGTCCAGCGAGCCCGCGTTGACCCCGATCCGGATCGGGGTGCCGTGGTCCTTCGCGGCCTGGGCGATCTCCTTCACCTGGTCGTCGAACTTGCGGATGTTGCCCGGGTTGACCCGGACGGCCGCACAGCCCGCCTCGATCGCGGCGAAGACGTACTTCGGCTGGAAGTGGATGTCGGCGATCACCGGGATCTGCGACTTCGCCGCGATCGCGGGGAGTGCCTCGGCGTCGTCGGCGGACGGGCAGGCGACCCGGACGATGTCGCAGCCGGACGCGGTCAGCTCGGCGATCTGCTGCAGCGTCGCGTTGATGTCGGAGGTCAGGGTGGTCGTCATCGACTGCACGGAGATCGGGTGCTCGGAGCCGACCCCGACCTGACCGACCTGCAGCTGACGGGTCCTGCGGCGCGGGGCAAGGGTCGGCGCGGGCGCGGACGGCATACCCAGGGAAACGCTCACGATCGCCACTATCCCATCGCTGCGGCCGGGCCGCCGTTCCCGGTGAGCGGACGCACGCCGCGCGGCCGGCCGTGTCAGGTGCGGCCGTGCTTCTCCTGGGCGTCCTGCAGCGTCGACGAGTGCGGCAGCCAGGTGGCGAGCTCGACCGGCCAGCCGTCGTCGGCCAGCACCCGCACGACGGCCGGATCGTCGTCGATGATCATCGCGATCTCCCGCTCACGGACCAGGCGGCGCAGCACCTCGCGCTTGACGTAGCGGGCCGGCCGGTGGTCGTCGTCGGGCCGCATGTACAGCGGGCCGGTGGCCAGGCCGAACCCGGCCAGCCAGTCCTCGGTGAGCCGGCGGTTCCGCTCCGGGCGCCCGGTCAGGTAGACGACGTCGTAGCGCTCCAGCGCCGCCTCCAGCCGCTGCGCACCCTCCTCGAGCAGCGGATCGGCGTGCGCGGCGGCGAAGAACTTCTCCCACCGGTGTACGTCGAGGAAGTGCAGCCGGTGCGAGACGTCGGCCAGCACGCCGTCGATGTCGAACACCGCAAGCGGCCGGAGGCTGTGCTCGGCGCTCATCCGAAGAACGGCACGGGGTTGACGATGTCGGCGATCGCGAGGATCAGCGAGAAGCCGAGGAAGACGAGGACGAATACATAGGCCACCGGGAGGAGCCGGGCCGCGTCGACCGGACCGGGGTCCGGTCTCCCCAGCGCACGCGCGGTGTTCCGCTTGATCGATTCCCAGATCGCCGGGACGATCTGCCCGCCGTCCAGCGGCGGGATCGGCAGCAGGTTGAGCAGGAACAGCGAGATGTTCACCGCCGCCAGGAGCCCGAGGAACAGTGATACGTCCTGCTGCCAGGGCACGTTTTCCTGGGCGAGGATCTCACCGCCGATACGGGAGACCCCGACGACCCCGACCGGGCTGTCCGGCTCGCGCTCCTCACCGAGGAACGCGGCACCGAAGACGGCGGGGACGCGTTCCGGGATCTTGGTGATCGCCTCGCCGGTGCGGACGATCATGGACCCGATCTCGGTCGCCACGGTGCCGGGCCCCTGCCGGACGTAGTCGGGCAACAGCGATACCCCGATGAAGCCCGCGGTCACGGTGCGCGTCGAGTCCTGGAAGTCCTGCACCTCGTTGTCGATGATGTTCACCGATGTGGTGACCCGCACACCGTCGCGGTCGACGACGATCGGCGTCGGGCCCGAAGCGACCCGGATCGCCTCACGCAGCTGCTGGCCCTGCGCCTCTTCGATGGCCCGGCCCGCGAAGCTCACGACCCGGTCGCCGGGGAGCAGCCCGGCGCCGGCTGCGGGGGTGGGCGGCGCGTCCACCGGGCACTGTTCGACCTCCTGTGTCGCGGCGACACTCGCCGGGACGACACACTCGCTGACGTCCCGGATGCGGGTGCCGTCGGTCGCCTGCCCGACTCCCATCAGCAGGACCGCGAACAGCCCGACCGCCAGGATCAGATTCATGAACGGCCCGGCGAACATCACGACGATCCGCTTCCACGGCGACCGGGTCCAGAACTGCCGGTCGGCGTCCTCGGGCAGCACGTCCAGCCGGGACTGCGCCCTGGCGTCGTCCATCAGGCCCTGGAACGGGCCGGTGCGCCGGCTGCGGCCGAGCGTCTTCCCGGGCGCCGGGGGCAGCATCCCGATCATCCGGACGTAGCCGCCGAGCGGGATCGCCTTGATCCCGTACTCGGTCTCGCCGCGCTTCACCGACCAGATCGTGCGGCCGAAGCCGACCATGAACTCGGGGACCTTGATCCCGAACCAGCGGGCGGTGGCGAAGTGCCCCAGCTCGTGCCAGGCGATCGAAATCAGCAGCCCGACGAAGAAGATCGCGATCCCGACGATCGTCCAGAAGATGGTCACGAACCCGCCTTCTCCCTCGCATGGGCGCGGGCCCATTCCTCCGCCGCCAGCACGTCCGTAACGGTAGCCGGGTCACCCGTCCAGGTGTCGGCCGCCTCCAGGACCTCGGCGAGCAGATCGGTGATCCCGAGGTAGCCGATCCGGCCGCGCACGAACGCCTCGACCAGCTCCTCGTTCGCCGCGTTCAGCACCGCGGGCAGGCAGCCCCCCGCGGTCCCGGCGGCGCGGGCCAGCCGCACTCCGGGGAACGCGTCGTCGTCGAGGGGCTCGAAGGTCCAGCTCTGCGCGGTGTCCCAGCGGCACGGCGCCGAGGCGCCGGCGATGCGGTCCGGCCAGCCCAGCGCCAGCGCGATCGGCAGCCGCATGTCCGGCGGCGACGCCTGGGCCATCGTCGAGCCGTCGGCGAAGGTGACCATCGAGTGCACGATCGACTGCGGGTGCACGGTGACGTCGATCCGGTCGTAGGGCACCCCGAACAGCAGGTGCGCCTCGATCACCTCGAGGCCCTTGTTCACCAGCGTCGCCGAGTTGATCGTGACGACCGGGCCCATCGCCCAGGTCGGGTGCTGCAACGCCTGCTCGACGGTGACGCCGGCGAGCGAGTCCCTGGTGCGGCCGCGGAACGGCCCGCCGGACGCGGTCAGCACCAGCCGATCCACCTCGGCGACCCGCTCGCCACGCAGGCACTGCGCCAGCGCCGAGTGCTCGGAGTCGACCGGCACGATCTGCCCGGGTTCGGCCGCGGCGAGCACCAGCGGACCACCGGCGACCAGCGACTCCTTGTTCGCCAGCGCCAGCCGGGCGCCGGTGGCGAGCGCGGCCAGGGTCGGGCCGAGGCCGCGGGAGCCGGTGATGCCGTTCAGCACGATGTCGGCGCCGCAGGCGGTGACCAGCTCGGTCGCGGCGTCCGGGCCGTCGAGCACCTCGACGCCCGGCAACTCCTCCCGCAGCCGGGCCGCCGCCGAGGCGGACGCGACCGCGACCCGCCCGACGCGGTGCGCGCGGACCTGGGACACCAGCAGGTCCACGTCCGATCCGCCCGCGGCCAGCCCGGAGACGGTGAACCCACCGGCCCGGGTGATCACATCGAGGGCCTGGGTGCCGATCGAACCGGTGCTGCCCACCACGACGAGTGACTTCATCACTGCCCATCATCCCCGGTGCGGTCGCTGTGCGACGATGGCCCCGGTCTGCGGCGGGACGTAACAGGAGGAAGCACGTGGCGAGCAACACACGCGAGGTCGCGATCCGGTCGGGCGTCGATCCCGACATGGAGCCCTCGGTCGACTGGGGCTGGCACCAGAACTTCAGCAAGGGGATCCCGATCGCCGCGGGGCTCTCCGGCATCATCCTGCTGCTGTTCACGATCGGGCACCCGATCAGCTGGACCGAGTTCCTGTTCATGGCGGTGCCCGCCGCCGTCTGCCTGGTCGGCGCCGTCGCGTACCCGATGTACAAGCGCCGCAGCTGGCGCCGCTGACACCACCGTGGCCACCGATGCGGGTGCGCCGGTCGAGCTGACGATCGGCGACCGCGTCGTGCGGCTCTCCAGCCCGGACCGGGTCTACTTCCCGGCCCGCGGCGAGACCAAGCTGGATCTGGCCCGGTATTACATCTCGGTCGGCGAGGGCGTCGTCCGCGCACTGCGTGACCGGCCCTGCATGCTGCACCGCTTCCCCACCGGCGTCACCGGGGAGAAGGTGCACCAGAAGCGGCTGCCGCGCGGCGCCCCCAGCTGGGTGCGCACGGTCCGCGTGCACTTCCCGCGGTACAACCGCACCGCCGACGAGCTGTGCGTCGCCCATCCGGCCGACGTGGTCTGGGCGGTGCAGATGTCCACCGTGGAGTTCCATCCGTGGAACTCGCGGGCGGCCGACGTCGAGTCCCCCGACGAGTGGCGGATCGACCTGGACCCGATGCCGTCCTCGTCCTGGGCGGACGTCCGCCGGGTCGCACGCGTGGTGCACGAGGTGCTCGACGAGGTGGGCGCGACCGGGTACCCGAAGACATCCGGCGGCACCGGGCTGCACGTGTACGTGCGGATTCCGCCCGATCACGGGTTCGCCGACGTCCGCCGGGCCGCGCACGCGTTCGCCCGCGAGGTCGGCCGGCGCTGCGACCGCGTGGACCTGTCCTGGTGGCGCAAGGACCGGGACCCGTCGAAGATCTTCGTCGACTACAACCAGAACGCCCGCGACCACACCATCGCCTGTGCCTACTCGGTGCGCGGCACCCCGGACGCGCGGGTGTCGGCGCCGGTCCGCTGGGACGAGATCGACGACTGCGAGCCCGGCGACTTCACCATCGCGTCGATGCCGGCCCGCTATGCCGAGCTCGGCGACCTGCACGCCGGCATCGATGACGCGACGTTCGCGATCGATCCGCTGCTGGAGTGGGCCGACCGGGACGCCCGCGACGGCACCCCGGCACCCGACGAGTCCGATCTGCCCGATCTCGACCGCCCGGGCACCTAGGGTCGCGGCATGGAGAACCAGGGACTCGCCTGGGGCATCGCGTGGGGGCTGCTCGCCGGGGCCGCCCTCGCGGTGGTGTTCGACAACTGGTTGCTCCCCGGGGTCGGCATGATGCTGGGCATCCTGATCGGGATGATGGTCGACCGGCGCGGCTCCTCCTGATCCGCACCGCGAACAGGAGGGACCGCGGATGGACGACGAGTACCGCCGCAACCAGCTGCACCGGCTCGGCTACGGCATCGGCGGTGGGCTGGTGGCCGGGGCCGCCGTCTGGACGCTGACCGACACCTGGTGGTGGGTGCCGGTGTTCCTGGTCGTCGGGTTCGGAGTGGGGCTGTTCCTGCGCGCGACGACGCCGCCCGCGGCCTGACCGCGTTCGCGCCACCCGCCGCCCGGCCGCGCTCGTGCTGCCGGCTCCTCACGGCGTTCGCGCAGCCTGCCTCCTGCGAACCGGCCACCCGCCGTGCTCGCGCCACCCTGCTCCGGGCCACGCTCACCCGCTCTGCTTCCGGCTGCGTTCGCGCAGCCTGCCGAACTCGGCGGCCATCGCGGCGCGGCTCCAGTGCGCGTTCAGCCCGGACGGGTTGGGCAGCACCCACACCCCGGTCCCGCCGAGGCCCTCCGGCTGCTCGCCGACCCGCGCGTCCCGGTGGCCGAAAGCGGTCCGGTAGGCGCCGATCCCGACCACCGCCAGCCACGCCGGACGGTGCCGCGCCACCAGCTCGCGCAGCCGTCCGCCGCCCTCGACCAGTTCCTCGGCCGTGAGCTCGTCGGCACGGGCGGTGGCCCGCGGTGCCATGTTCGTGATGCCCAGGCCCAGCCCGGCGAGCTCGCCCTGCTCGTCGGGACGCAGCAGGCGCGGGGTGAACCCGGAGTCGTGCAGCACCGGCCAGAACCGGTTCCCGGGCCGCGCGAAGTGGTGGCCGGTGGCCGCCGACAGCAGTCCCGGGTTGATCCCGCAGAACAGCACCCGCAGCGCCGGATCGCCGGGACCGGGCAGGACGTCGGGGATCGTCCGGTCGCGGGCGCGGTCCAGCTCGGCCCGGCTCGGGGTGGCCGTCACAGCGGCCCGGGTCGGCCCAGCGGGAACGAGCCCAGCAGCAACCGGCGCAGCGGGAACCGGCCCGGCAGCGCCCGGCCCGGCAGCGCCCAGCTCAGCAGCGCCCGGCTCAGCAGCGCCCGGCTCGGCAGCGCTCGGCTCGGCAGCGCTCGACCCAGCAGCGCCCGACTCAGTGGGAACCGGCTCGCCAGGCCCCGGCTCGGCGGGACCGCGATCGGTGCGGTCGAGGCGTCCCATCAGGGCAGTCCAGCACGCCACCGATCAGTTCGCGCCGCCGGACCGGTCCACCCGGGTGGATGCACCGCTGTGTCGTCGCACCGCTGTGTCGTCGCACCGCTGTGTCGTCGCACCACCGTGCCGTCGCACCACCGTGCCGTCGCACCACCGTGCCGTCCGCGCCACCGTGCCAACCCGCCCTGCTGAGAGGAGACTGCCGCCGTGGACCTGCCCGTGATGCCCCCGGTGAAGCCGATGCTGGCCAAGCCCGCGCCGTCGATCCCGCCGGACCGGCTCTACGAGCCGAAGTGGGACGGCTTCCGGTCGATCGTCTTCCGGGACGGCGACGAGATCGAGATCGGCTCCCGCAACGAGCGCCCGCTGACCCGCTACTTCCCCGAGGTCGTGGAGGCGGTACGGGCGAACCTCCCGCCGCGGGCGGTGATCGACGGAGAGATCGTCGTCGTCGACCGGGCGAACAACACCCTCGACTTCGAGGCGCTGCAGCAGCGGATCCATCCGGCGGCCAGCCGGGTCACGCTGCTCTCGACGGAGACGCCCGCGTCGTTCGTCGCGTTCGACCTGCTCGCGCTCGGCGACACCGACCTCACCGATCGTCCGTTCGCGCAGCGGCGCGCACTGCTCGAGGAGGCGCTGGCGCCGGCGGCCCCGCCGGTGCACGTCACCCCGATCACCTCGGACACCGGCACCGCGCAGCGCTGGTTCGAGCGGTTCGAGGGAGCCGGCCTGGACGGGCTGATCGCGAAGGACCCGCAGGGCGTCTACCAGCCCGACAAGCGGGTGCTGACGAAGATCAAGCACGAACGCACCGCGGACTGCGTGCTCGCCGGGTACCGGGTGCACAAATCCGGGCCGGACGCCGTCGGCTCGCTGCTGCTCGGCCTGCACGACGAGCGCGGGGTGCTGGTGTCGGTCGGTGTGGTCGGCGCGTTCCCGATGGCGCGCCGGCGCGAGCTGATGACCGAGCTGGCCCCGCTGATCACCGACTTCGACTCGCACCCGTGGGCCTGGGCGAAGCAGCTGGAGGGCGAGCGCACCCCGCGCAAGTCCGAGGGCAGCCGGTGGAACGCGG
The DNA here is from genome assembly GCF_003945385.1 of Pseudonocardia autotrophica. Taxonomy (NCBI): domain Bacteria; kingdom Bacillati; phylum Actinomycetota; class Actinomycetes; order Pseudonocardiales; family Pseudonocardiaceae; genus Pseudonocardia; species Pseudonocardia autotrophica. The sequence continues at coordinate 1,974,390 of NZ_AP018920.1, read as the reverse complement.
GCAAGGACCTGTCGTTCGTGCCGCTGCGCCCGGAGCGGGTGGTCGAGGTGCGCTACGACTACATGGAGGGCGTCCGGTTCCGGCACACCACCCAGTTCGTGCGGTGGCGCCCGGACCGCGATCCGGCGTCCTGCACCTACGAACAGCTGGAGCGCCCGGTGCGCTTCGACCTGGGCGAGGTGCTGGCCGGGCGCGGCTGATCCCGTTTCATGATCCCTGTTTCGGGAGTTCCGGTGTTCCCATCGCGCTCCAGGACTCCCGAAACAGGGATCATGGTCGGCGCTGCGGATCTTTGCGGCGGCGAACCGGTTCCGCCGAACCCGCCCCTCCCCCGACGCGTGCGAGCAGGCTCCCGCGGATGCGGTTCCAGGACGTCCTGCGCCGGCAGCACGGCGTGATCACCCGAGCCCAGGCCCGGGCCTGCGGAATGTCCCCGGCCCTGGTCCGGCGCCGGATCACGCGCGGCGAGCTCATCGAGGTCTACCCGGGGGTGCTGTGCTCGACGGCGCACCGGGCGACCAGCCGGATGCTGGTCACCGCGGCCGCACGCTGGGCGGGCCCACACGGCGTGCTCGACGGCGTCGCCGCGGCGATCGTGCACCGGATGCTGCCGCGGCAGCCCGATCGCTCCCGTCCGGTGGGGGTGACCGTGCCGCACCGCGTCCGGCGGACCGTGCCCGACGGGATCCGGCTGCGCCGCCGCGATCTCGCCCCGGCCGACCGGGTCACCCGCGACGGTGCCGGCGTCACCTCCCCCGGGCTCACCGCCCTGGAGACCGCCGCGACGCTCCCGGACGGTGCCGCCTTCCTGGACCGGGTGCTGCAGCGCGGGCTCCCGTTCGCCGAGCTGCTCGCCGCGCACGACCGCAACATCGGCGCCGCCGGGCTGCCGCGCGCCCGATCGCTGCTGGTGGAGGCCGCGGACCGGGCCGACTCACGGGCCGAACGACGGCTGATCAGGCACCTGCGGAGAGCCGGCATCACCGGGTTCGAGCGCGGGTTGCCGTTCGGGCCGTGGTTCGTGGACGTCGCGTTCCCGCGCAAGCGGCTCGCCGTCGAGGTGGACGGCTGGGCGTTCCACTCCGATCCCGAGCGGTTCCGCACCGACCGTCGCAAGCAGAACGCACTGGTCGAGGCCGGTTGGACCGTGCTGCGCTTCACCTGGCACGACATCCGGGACCGGCCGGAGCAGACGGTGGCCCGGATCCGGCGCGCGCTCGGACCATGATCCCTGTCTTGGGAGTATCGGTGCGCGAATCACGCTCCGGCACTCCCACAACAGGGATCATGGTCGGCGCCCCCGCACACCACGGCGCACCCGCACACCACCGCGCACCCGCGCTCCGGGACACCAGCGCCGCGCGGCCGGGGCCGCGGCACCCCGCGCCCCAGCGAGGCGCCGGCGCACCACCGCTCTCAGGGCGCGATCATGCTCGGCCGTCCCACCCGCAGCCGCAGGAGTCCCGGTGTACGAAGCGGGTCGGCAGCCGCACCGACCGGGGATCGGCGTCGGGCTCGGTCATCCTGCGCAGCAGCAGCCGCACCGCCTCCCGGCCGATCTCGGCGAAGGACTGCGCGACGACGGTCAGGCGCGGGCTGAACGCGTCCGCCCACGGGAAGTCGTCGAACGCGGCCAGCGCGACGTCGCCGGGGATCCGCAGTCCGACGTCGTGTGCGGCCTGGACCGCGCCGATCGTCATCGCGTTGTTTCCGGTGACCAGCGCGGCGGGCCGGTCCGGGCGGGCGAGCAGCTCGCCGACCGCCCGGCGGGCCGGTTCGGCCTCCGAGTGGCCCTCGACGACCAGCGAGTAGTCCAGTCCGGCGCGTTGCAGGCCGAGCCGGTACCCGTCCAGCCGCTCCACGGTGGTGGCCAGCCCGGCGTGCCCGGCGACGAAGCCGATCCGGGTGTTCCCGGCCGACACGAGATGCTCGACGAGCCGGGCCACCGGCTCGACGTTCTCGGTGCCGACCTCGTCGTACCCGCCGCCGAGCATCCGGTCCACGAGCACGGTCGGCACCTTCTGCGTCGCCAGCGCGGACAGCGTGCCCGCCGAGTCCGCGGACGGGGCGAGCAGCACCCCGTCGACCCGGCTGCGCAGCCGGGCCACGGCGGTCGCCTCGTAGCCGGGATCGTCGTGCGGGTCGGTGAGCAGCAGCGTGTACCCGGCCGCGGCGGACTCGTCCTCCACCGCGTGCAGCAGCTCCCCCAGGTACGGATTGGAGATCGCGGACAGTGCGAGCCCCAGCGTGCGGGTGCGGGCGGTGGCCAGTGATCGGGCTGCCGCGTTCGGTGTGTACTGCACCTGTTCCATCGCCGCCAGCACCTGCCGACGGGTGTCCTCCCGGACCGGTCTGGTGCCGTTGAGGACGTGCGAGACGGTCGCGGTGGATACCCCGGCGAGCCGGGCGACCTCGGCCATGGTCGCGATCGTGCACCTCCGGTAACGGTTCGACCGCTTGATAAAGGCAAGCGCTTGCGCAAGCGGTTACTTCGCGCATACCGTACACGAGTCCGCCGAACGGACGTGTGCAGAATCACACACTTCAGCAGCAGTCCAACAGCCCTCGACGACGAGGAGAGCGCCGTGAGGAACGGCCGAGCCGAACGGAACCAGTCGCCGTGACCCCCGGGACCACAACCCGCCGCCGCCGACGGCCCGCCGTCGCCGCCGCGCTGCTCGCCGTCGCATCGCTGATTATCTCCGGCTGCGCTGGCGCGGGTGCACTGGGGCTGCCGGAGGGCGCACGCGTGGTGACGATCGCGATCGTCTCCAACCCCCAGATGGAGGACGCGATCGCGCTGACTCCGCGCTTCGAGGCCGAGAATCCGGACATCCGGCTCCGCTTCGTGAGCCTGTCCGAGAACGAGGCCCGCGCGAAGATCACCGCATCGGTCGCCACCGGCGGCGACGAGTTCGACGCAGTGATGATCAGCAACTACGAGACCCCGCAGTGGGCCGAGAACGGCTGGCTGGTCGATCTCGACCCGCTGATGGCCGACACCCCCGGCTACGACCAGGACGACTTCACCCCGAGCATCCGGGACGCGCTCTCCGGCCCCGACGGCCACCAGTACTCGGTGCCCTTCTACGGCGAGTCGTCGTTCCTGATGTACCGCAAGGACCTGTTCGCCGAGGCCGGGCTGACCATGCCCGAGCAGCCGACCTGGCCGCAGGTCGCCGAGTTCGCCGACCGGCTCACCGACCGGGACCAGAACCGCTCCGGGATCTGCCTGCGCGGGCTGCCCGGCTGGGGCGAGGTGATGGCCCCGCTGGACACCGTGATCAACGCCTTCGGCGGCCGCTGGTTCGACGAGCAGTGGAACGCGCAGCTGACCTCGCCCGAGGTCCGTCAGGCCGTCCAGTTCTACGTCGACATGGTGCGTGAGAACGGCATCCCGGGCTCCGCCCAGGCCGGCTTCTCCGAGTGCGGCACCCAGTTCAGCCAGGGCAACGCCGCGATGTGGTATGACGCGACCGTCGCCGCAGGCCTGGTGGAGAACCCCGAGGAGTCCCAGGTCGTCGGTGACGTCGGCTACGCGCCGGCCCCGGTCGGCGACGACGGCCGTCCGTCCGGCTGGCTCTACTCGTGGGCGCTGGCCATCCCGCAGACCACCGCGGACAAGGGCCCGGAGCAGGTCGACGCGACCTGGAAGTTCCTGTCCTGGATGACCTCGAAGCCCTACCAGCAGCTGGTCGGCGAGGAGTTCGGCTGGACCTCGGTGCCCCCGGGCGCCCGCCAGTCGACCTACGACATCCCCGAGTACATCGAGGCGTCAGCCGCGTACGCGCCGCAGACCCAGCAGGCGATCACCGACGCCGACCAGGAGAACCCGACCCGCAACCCGGTCCCCTACACCGGCGTGCAGTTCCTCGCGATCCCGGAGTTCCAGGACCTCGGCACCCGGGTCAGCCAGCAGATCTCCGCCGCGATCGCCGGTCAGCAGACCGTCGACGAGGCACTCGAGCAGGCCCAGAACTATGCCGAGACCGTCGGCGAGACCTACCAGGAGCAGGAGGGGGTGAACCCGTGAGCACCTCGGAGACGAGCACGCCACGCGGCGCTACGGCCGCCGTCGCCGATCCGGCGACGACGCCGTCGAAGCCCGAGCGGCCCGCGGTCGGGCCCGGCTCGCGCCGGGACGGCTGGATCCGGCGCGGCCCGCTGCTGCCGGCACTGATCTTCACGATCGTCGTCACGCAGCTGCCCTTCCTGTTCACGATCTACTACTCGACGCAGTCGTGGAACCTGGTCAACCCGGGCAGCCAGCGGTTCGTCGGCTTCGACAACTACCTGACGGTGTTCACCGACTCGCAGTTCCGCGGGGTCGCGCTGAACTCGATCGTCCTCACCCTGGGCTCCGTGCTGATCGCGGTGGTCCTGGGGCTGGCGATCGCGCTGCTGCTCAACCGCTCGTTCCCGGGCCGCGGCCTGATCCGCACGCTGATCATCACGCCGTTCCTCATCACCCCGGTGGCCGGCGCGCTGATCTGGCAGACGGTCATGTTCGACCCCACCTACGGCCTGGTGAACTTCGTGCTCGGGCCGTTCGGGGCCGGCACCACCGACTGGATCTCCAGCTACCCGCGGGCCGCGGTGATCGTCGCCCTGGTGTGGCAGTGGACGCCGTTCATGATGCTGCTGCTGCTGGCAGGGCTCGGCTCGCAGCCGCCCGAGGTCGTCGAGGCGGCCCGGATGGACGGGGCGGGCGGCTTCGCGGTGTTCCGCGAGGTCACGCTGCCGCACCTGCGCCGGTTCATCGAGCTGGGCGTGGTGCTCGGCGCGATCTACCTGGTGAACACCTTCGACACGATCTACATGATGACCCAGGGCGGCCCGGGGACGGCGAGTGCGAACCTGCCGTTCTACATCTACCAGCGGGCCTTCCTGGGCTTCGACATCGGCGAGTCGGCCGCGATGGGTGTGGTGACCGTGATCGCGACGATCATCGTCGCCACGCTGGCCCTGCGCCTGATCTTCCGTAGCTTCTCCACCGAGGAGGCGTGATGACCGCGGTCTCCGACGACACCCGCACGACGCCGGACACGGACACGCCCGCCCGGCCGAAGGGCCGGCTCACCGGCACCCTGCTGACGGTGCTGGCCTGGATCGTCGGCATCGGGTTCTTCTTCCCGGTGCTGTGGATGGTGCTGACCGCCTTCAAGCAGGAGCGCGACGCCTACACCGATCCGCCGACCCTGTTCTTCACCCCGACCCTGGACCAGTTCGCCGGGGTCTTCGGCGGTGGGGTCACCCCCTACCTGCTCAACTCGCTGTTCGCGACGCTCATGTCGACGGCGCTGGTGCTGCTGCTCGGCACGCCGGCGGCGTTCGCGCTGAGCCTGCGCCGGGTCAAGCGCACCCAGGACGTCCTGTTCTTCTTCATCTCGACCAAGATGCTGCCGATCGTCGCGGCGATCGTCCCGATCTACGTCGCGGTGAACTTCATCGGCGCGCTGGACAACATCTGGACCCTCGTCGTGCTCTACACCGCGATGAACCTGCCGATCGCGGTGTGGATGATGCGCTCGTTCTTCCTCGAGGTGCCCAAGGAGCTCCTGGAGGCGGCGAGCATGGACGGCGCCTCGCTGTGGCGCTCGCTGCGCGAGGTCGTGCTGCCGATCATCTCGCCCGGCATGGCCGCGACGGCGCTGATCTGCATGATCTTCAGCTGGAACGAGTTCTTCTTCGCGGTGAACCTGACCGCGTCCCAGGCCGCGACCGTCCCGGTCTACCTGGTCGGGTTCATCACCTCCGAGGGCCTGTACTTCGCGAGCCTGTGCGCCGCCGCGACCGTGGCCGCGCTGCCGGTGGTCATCATCGGCTGGGTTGCACAGAACAAGCTGGTCCAGGGCCTGTCCTTCGGAGCCGTCAAGTGATCGAGTCGCAGAAGCAGAGGGAGGCCCGCCGTGGCTGACGTGGTGTTCGACCAGGCGAGCCGGATCTACACCCCCGGAGCGAAGCCGGCGGTCGATCGGCTGGACCTGACCGTGAAGGACGGCGAGTTCGTCGTCCTGGTGGGGCCGTCCGGTTCCGGGAAGTCGACCGCGCTGCGGATGCTGGCCGGGCTCGAGGAGATCGACGGCGGGGCCATCCGGATCGACGGCGAGAACATGGTCGGGGTGGCGTCGAAGGACCGGGACATCGCGATGGTGTTCCAGAACTACGCGTTGTACCCGAACAAGACGGTCGGCGAGAACATGGCGTTCCCGCTGAAGATGGCCGGGCTGGACAAGGACGCGCGGGCGACGAAGGTCCGGGAGGCGGCCGCGATCCTCGGGCTCACCGACTACCTCGACCGCAAGCCGCGGGCGCTGTCCGGTGGGCAGCGGCAGCGGGTCGCGATGGGCCGGGCGATCGTCCGCGAGCCGCGGGTGTTCCTGATGGACGAGCCGCTGTCCAACCTGGATGCCAAGATGCGGGTCTCGACGCGTACCGAGATCGCCGCGCTGCAGCGCAGGCTCGGCGTGACCACCGTCTACGTCACCCACGACCAGGTCGAGGCGATGACGATGGGCGACCGGGTCGCGCTGCTCGCGGACGGCAAGCTGCAGCAGTTCGCCACCCCCGCCGACCTCTACGACCGGCCGGACAACGCGTTCGTCGCGGGCTTCATCGGCTCGCCGGCGATGAACCTGTTCACGGTGCCCGTCACCGAGCGCGGTGTGCGGCTGGCCGGGCACGAGATCGGGCTGCCGCAGGACGTGCGGTCGACGATCGGTGCCCAGCAGCTCAGCACGGTGACCCTCGGCATCCGGCCCGAGCAGTGGAGCGTCTCCTCCGACGGTGGGGAGGGCATCCCGGCCCGGGTCGACGTCGTCGAGGAGCTGGGTTCGGACGCCTACCTCTACGGCACCCTCGCCGAGTCGTCCGGGGACCTGTCCGCCACCGCGTCGCTGACCGGCTCGAAGGACGACGCGGTCGTCGTCCGGACCGGGGGCCGGTCCGGGGCGCGCCGCGGTGACCGGGTGGCGCTGACGCCGTCGGTGGAGGGGCTGCACCTGTTCCACCCCGAGACCGGCGCCCGCCTGTAGCCGTATCCCGCCCGGCGGCACGGGAGTGCCGCCGGGCGGAGCCCAGGGGGTCAGCGGCCGCTGATCACGCCGATCGCGATCGCGAGGATCGCGGCGTTGTAGAGGAACGCCGGCACGCTGTGGGCGAGGAACCGGAGCCGCACGGCCGAGCCGTTGCTCTGCACGTCGGAGACGTTGAACGAAGTGCCGACGCCGAACGAGAAGTAGGCGACGTCGACCAGCGTCGGCCGGTCGGTGCCGGGGAAGATCAGGATCCGCTCCGGCAGCGCCGCGTAGGCGCGGGCGTACCGCTCGGCGTAGCCGAGGTGCAGGATCGCCAGGCCAGCAGCACCGGGGCGAACTCGATCACCCGCGAGGTGATCAGGGACAGGCGTGCGGTCACGAACCGTTCCTCGTCGGATTCCGGACCGGACACCCGTAGCCCTGCGACGACCCCCGGTCGCCCGGCCTCACCCGCCCGAGTGGGAGGCGGCGAGCTGACCGCAGGCCGCGTCGATCTCCTGGCCGCGGGTGTCCCGCACGGTGCAGGCGACACCGGCGGCGCGCACCCGGCGCACGAACTCCTCCTCGACCGGCTTCGGCGAGGCGTCCCACTCGCTGCCCGGGGTCGGGTTGAGCGGGATCAGGTTGACGTGCACCCGGGAGGTGCCGATCCGCTGCCGGAGCAGCTTCCCGAGCAGGTCCGCCCGCCACGGCTGGTCGTTGACGTCCCGGATCAGCGCGTACTCGATCGACACCCGGCGGCCGGTGGTCGTGGCGTAGCGGCGGGCGGCGTCGAGCACCTCGCCGACCTTCCACCGGTTGTTGACCGGCACCAGGGTGTCGCGCAGCTCGTCGTCCGGGCAGTGCAGGGAGACCGCCAGGGTGACCGGGATGCCCTCCTCGCGGAGCCGGTCGATCGCCGGGACCAGCCCGACCGTCGACACGGTGACGCCACGCGCCGAGATGCCGAACCCGTCCGGGGCGGGTGAGGTGATCCGGCGGACGGCCGCGACGACCCGCTTGTAGTTCGCCAGCGGCTCGCCCATACCCATGAACACGACGTTCGAGAGCCGGGTGGGCTCGTCGAGCACGCCGTCCCGGGCGTCCGCGGCGGCCCTGCGCACCTGGTCGACGATCTCGGCGGTGGACAGGTTGCGCTGCAGCCCGCCCTGGCCGGTCGCGCAGAACGGGCAGGCCATTCCGCAGCCCGCCTGGCTGGAGATGCAGACGGTCGCCCGGTCCGGGTAACGCATCAGCACCATCTCGGCGAGCACGCCGTCGTGGCCGCGCCACAGCGTCTTGCGGGTGGCGCCGCCGTCGCAGGCCTTCTCGGTGAGCGGGGTGACCAGCGGCGGCAGCAGCGCCCCGAGCTTCTCGCGCGCGTCGGCGTTGAGATCGGTCATCGCCTCGACGTCGGCGGTCAGCCGGCCGAAGTAGTGCCGGGCCAGCTGGTCGAGGCGGAACTTCGGCACCCCGACATCGGAGGCGGCCGCTGCCCGTTCCGCCGGATCGAGATCGGCAAGATGGCGGGGCGGCGTGCCGCGGCGGGGGGCGTCGAAGACGAGCGGGAGACTGGACATGGCACCCACCAGTGTGCCAGCCCGCAGGATCCCTAGCGCAGGCCGGGGATCCGCAGGTTGAAGCGCCGGGCGAGGTCCTCCAGGATTCCCAGCCTGCGCAGCGCCGCCACCCACAGCACGATGCCCGCGCCGAGCCCGATCACCGGCTGCGACGAGCCGGTGCCCTGGCCGGTCCAGGTCAGTGCCAGGAACGCACCGAAGGCGGCGATCAGCAGCACCAGCGCCCCGGTGGCGACCAGGCTGCGCTCCTCCAGCACGGTGGACGCCTGGATCAGCAGGACCCCGACCAGCGCCGCGGACAGCGCGATCGAGACCTCCCGGTAGCCGACCAGCCCGAGCAGCGCCGGCATCAGCACGAGGCCCGCGACGCCGATCACGATCAGCCGCTGCATCCGGCGCTTGCGCTCGGGATGCAGGGTGACGGCCATCGCCGCGTTGCGGCGCCGGACGACCCACATGTAGGCGGCGAGGAACAGGCCGAGCGCGACGAGCACGGTGCCGAACCCGCTGTCCAGCCCGCCTGCGCCGACCGTCCAGGCCAGGGTGCCAAGGACGATCTCCAGGCTCGGGGCCGGCACACCGAGCAAGGGCTGACGCGTGGTGTACGGCATGGGTCCACGGTAGCGAGACCGGTCGCCCGTTCGCCGCCACTCCCCCACCCTCGGTGAGCGGTCCGGCTTGACGCTCACCCCACCGCAAACCGGACATCGTGGGACGCTGACCGCACGGGTGGGTCCCGAACCCCGCCCGGCACACCACCACCGCCGGCCCCGATCCGGCACGCGCCGAGGAGCACGATGACCCACCCCCGGAAGACAACCCGCACCGTCGACGAGGACGCCCCGCGCACCGGCGGGATCGGCCGGCGCGCAGTGTTCGCCGGCGCCGGCGCCGGCGTCGCCGCGATCGGCGCGGTCGCGGCCTGCGGCGGCGGCAGCACGACGACCGAGGACACCGGCGGGCAGCAGCAGACCGGGGACGTGCCCGACGGCGCCCCGGGCACCGAGCTCGGACCGGCCTCGGAGGTCCCGGTCGGCGGCGGAATGATCTACTCGGACGAGCAGATCGTGGTCACCCAGCCCACCGAGGGCGAGTTCACCGGCCTGTCCTCGATCTGCCCGCACCAGGGCTGCTCGATCGGCTCGGTGGGCGGTGGCGTGATCATCTGCCCGTGTCACGACAGCCGGTTCGGACTCGACGGCGCCGTGCTGCAGGGCCCGGCTCAGCAGCCGCTGGAGTCGCGCCCGGTGACCGTCGCCGACGGGTCGATCACGCTCGCGTAGGCCCCCCGATCAGGGCAGGACGAGTCCGGCCGGTCGGCGCCGGGTGTGCACCCGGTAGCCGACCCGGATCGTCAGCCCGGCGACGTCGTCGATCGCCCGGCGGGCCGTGCGCTTCGAGAACTCGATGCGCAGCACCTCCTCCAGGTCCGAGCGCCGCTCGAAGCGCCAGGTCGCCACGACCCGGCGCAGCGCGAACCCGTGCCGGGCGAAGAACCGGTCCACCGCGGGCGGGTCGTACCGGGGCAGCTCGGCCCGCAGCCAGTTCCCGTAGGGCCGGGACGTGAAGTCCAGGTCGACGACGGCGAGCACCCCGCCCGGCCGCAGCACCCGCTGCGCCTCGGCCAGCCCCGGCTCGCAGCCCGGCCCGAAGAAGTAGGCGGTGCGGGCGTGCACCACGTCGGCGGACGCGTCCGGCAGCGGCAGCGACTCCGCGCCGGCCTCGTGCACGGTGATCCGGTCGTCCCCGGCGCAGCGGCGGCGCGCCCGCTCCACCAGCGGCGGATGCGGCTCGACGCCGGTGACGGTGGACGCGCCGCCGGCGAAGCCGGTCACGGTGGACATGTCGCCGGCGAAACGGGGCAGGTGGAAGCCGTCGCCGCAGCCGACGTCCACGACGTCGAGCCCGGCCCAGCCACCGGTCTGTTCCTGCAGGGCCGACCAGAGCGCGCCGTCGGCGTCCTGCGCCTGGTTCTCGATCTCGTAGATCTCCGGCCAGTTCCAGATGTTCGGGCTCGGGATCGCCGGGCCCGGCCGCGGCTGCCCGCCGAAGCCGGTGTAGCTGCGGCTCACGCGACGGGGACGACGAGCCCGAGCACCGCCCAGGCGACGAACGCGGTGGGCAGCAGCGAGTCCAGCCGGTCCATCAGACCACCGTGCCCCGGCAGCAGCGTGCCCATGTCCTTGATGCCGAGGTCGCGCTTGACCAGCGACTCCACCAGGTCGCCCAGGGTGGCGGTGGCGACCAGCAGCGCCCCGACCAGGGTGCCCCAGTACCAGGGGACGCCGAAGAACAGCGCCACGCACAGCGAACCGGCGATCATCCCGGCGATCTGCGAACCGGCGAAGCCCTCCCAGGACTTCTTCGGGCTGATCGTGGGCGCCATCGGGTGCCTGCCGGCGACCACCCCGGCGGCGTAGCCGCCGACGTCGGAGGCGATCACGCAGAGCAGGAAGGTCAGTACCCGGCCGACGCCCTCCGGGGCGACCGTCAGCTGGACCGCGAAGGCGACCAGCAGCGGGACGTAGACCAGGACGAACAGCGACGCCCCGATGTCGCGGACGAAGTGCGCCGCACCCGCGCGCATCCGCCAGATCAGGCAGCCCAGGACGGTCCCGGTGAGCGCGATCGCGACGCCGTGCAGGCCGAACGGCCAGGACAGCCACACGACGGCCTGCCCGCCGACCAGCAGCACCGGCAGCGAGACCTCGATCCCGGCGCCGCGGCGCAGCGCGCCGGCCAGCTCCCAGGTGCCGATCGCGGTGACCGCGGCCAGCAGCAGGACGAACCCCTCGGCGACGATCAGCAGGCTGAGTAGGATGACGGCGCCCAGCCCGACACCGACCGCGATCGCGGCGATCAGGTTGCGGCCGAGCCGGGATCGCTTGTAGCCCTTCATCCCGCGTACGAGCTTGGGATCGCCGGGCGTCGCCGGGACTCCGGCCGGTGCCTCGCCGGGCAGGTCGGAGGTCACGGGGACGGCGGCGTCGGAAGAGGGGGTCACCGGGCGTCAGACCTCGAGGAGCTCGGCTTCCTTGTTCTTCACCAGCTCGTCGACCTGCGCGACGTACCGGTCGGTGAGGCTCTGCAGCTCCTTCTCGGCGCGCACGACCTCGTCCTCACCCGCCTCGCCGTCCCGCTGGATGCGGTGCAGCTCGTCCATCGCCTTACGGCGCAGACCGCGCACGACGACGCGGGCGTCCTCACCCTTGCCGCGGGCGACCTTGACCATGTCGCGGCGGCGTTCCTCGGACAGCGCGGGGATGATCACCCGGATGATCTGTCCGTCGTTGCTGGGGTTCACGCCGAGATCGGACTCGGCGATCGCCTTCTCCATCGCCTTGAGCTGGCTGGCGTCGTAGGGCTTGATGACGGCCATCCGGGCCTCCGGGATGGAGACCGACGCGAGCTGGTTCAGCGGGGTCGCGGCGCCGTAGTAGTCGACGACGAGCCGGGAGAACATGTTCGGGGTCGCCCGGCCGGTACGCACGGACGTCAGGTCGTCCCGCGCGACGGTGACGGCCTTCTCCATCTTCTCCTCGACGTCGAAGAGCGTTTCGTCGATCACGGTTGCTTCACCCCGGCCTGTCGTACTCGCTGTTCCCACATCGATCCTCTCACCTCCGACCCGGGCGGCGCGTACCGCACCGCCCGGGCGGGGTGAAGCCGGATCAGTCCTGGCCGACCTCGAAGCGGACGAAGTCCTTGACCGTCAGGCCCGCCTCCTCGGCGACCGCCTTGACGGACTTCTTCGGGTCGAGCACGGACGCCTGCTCGAGGAGCACGATGTCCTTGAAGAAGCCGTTCACCCGGCCCTCGACGATCCGCGGCAGCACCTGCTCGGGCTTGCCCTCCTCGCGGGCGGTGGCCTCGGCGATGCGCTTCTCGTTCTCGACGAGGTCGCCGGGGACCTGCTCGCGGGTGGTGTACTGCGGACGCGCGGCGGCGACGTGCATCGCCAGGCTGCGGGCCGCCTCGTCGTCGCCGCCCTCGTAGGACAGCACCACGCCGATACCAGGGGGCAGGTCGGTCGAACGCTTGTGCAGGTAGACGGCGGTCGGGCCGTCGACGTTCACGAAGCGCTTGAGCTCGAACTTCTCGCCGATCCGGGCGGAGAGCTCCTGGACGGCCTCGCCGACCGTCCGGTCGTCGAGCTTCGCCTCGGCCAGCCCGGCCAGGTCGGCCGGCTTCTGCTCGACGGCGGCCTTCAGGATCTTGTCGGCCAGCGTGATGAAGTCGTCGGACTTGGCGACGAAGTCGGTCTCGCAGTCCAGCTCGACCATGATGCCGCCCTGGGCGACGACCAGGCCGTTGGCCGTGGCGCGCTCGGCGCGCTTGCCGACATCCTTCGCACCCTTGATGCGCAGGAGCTCGACGGCCTTGTCGAAGTCGCCCTCGGACTCCTCCAGGGCCTTCTTGCAGTCCATCATCCCGGAGCCGGTCAGCTCCCGGAGCCGCTTGACGTCGGCGGCGGTGTAGTTCGCCATCAGGTGTCTCTCGTCCTCTGGGTCGTGACGGGAATGGATCGCCTGGGAATCACCGGCAACGGCACCGGGGATCGGGCCCGGTGGCGACCGGGCCCGATCCCCGTGCGGTCAGTTCTGCGTGCCGTTGCTGGAGGTGGCGGGCGCGGTCGCGGCGGCGGCACCGTCGCCACCGGTCGCCGCGGCACCGTCGCTGCCCGCGGCCGCGATGGCGGCACCGTCGGTGCCGACCTCGGCACCGGCCAGCACGTCCTGCTCCCACTCGGCCAGCGGCTGCTCGGCCGGGGCCTCGCTCTCGCCGCGGCGGGCGCCACGGGCGACCAGGCCGTCGGCCGCCGCCTTCGCGATCACCTTGGTGAGCAGCGCGGCGGAGCGGATCGCGTCGTCGTTGCCCGGGATCGGGAAGTCGACCTCGTCCGGGTCACAGTTGGTGTCCAGGATGGAGACGACCGGGATCTTGAGCTTCCGGGCCTCGCCGACGGCGATGTGCTCCTTCTTGGTGTCCACGATCCAGACCGCGGACGGGACCTTGGACATGTCGCGAATACCGCCGAGGGTCTTCTCGAGCTTGTCCTTCTCCCGGGTCAGGGTGAGGATCTCGCGCTTGGAGCGACCCTCGAACCCACCGGTCTGCTCCATCGCCTCGAGCTCCTTGAGGCGCTGCAGACGCTTGTGCACGGTCTGGAAGTTCGTGAGCATGCCGCCCAGCCAGCGCTGGTTCACGTAGGGCATGTTGACCCGGCCGGCCTCGTCGGCGATGGCCTCCTGGGCCTGCTTCTTGGTGCCGACGAACATGATCGTCCCGCCGTGCGCGACGGTCTCGCGCACGAACTCGTAGGCGCGGTCGATGTACGACAGCGTCTGCTGGAGGTCGATGATGTAGATGCCGTTGCGCTCGGTGAGGATGTAGCGCTTCATCTTCGGGTTCCAGCGACGGGTCTGGTGCCCGAAGTGCACGCCGCTGTCGAGCAGCTGCTTCATGGTGACGACGGCCATGGCCTGCGTTCACCTCTCGGATCGGGCGCGGCGGATGCCGCGCGTGCGGTTCACTGCGGGACCACCGGTAGGTGGACCGCCCTGGCGCCCGCGGCGGGACCGGACCCGGTTCCCGTCCGCCGAGTGAACTCGACGATCGGGTCGCAGGACCGCCCGGCCTCCGCTCCCGGCGCCGTACCCTGCAGGGATTCTGCAGAGTTGGCGAACCGGGCACGCGGGCGCGCGAAGTCACCACACAGAGCGTGGTGCGGGTACCACTGTACGCCCGGCCCGTCCGGCCGGTCGCGGCGGAGCCCGTTCACCCCTGCACGGTCGCCGTCGTGCTGCCTCCCACCGCGCGGATCGCGGCCCTCACCGGCGGATCGGCGGCGCTCGTGGGTCATCCACAGGTACCGGATCCATCCACAGATCGACGGTTCGGCGGTGCGGGTGCCGCGGGTGGTCGCAGGCTCGTGGGGTGCATTCGACAGCGGTGTTCGCGGGGCTTCCGTCCGGCCGTTCGTGGCGTTGTTCGGCGGGGCTGCGCAGGTGCGGTGGGTGGCGTCCGCGGGGCGTGTGTGCGCGCCGGGCGCTCCGGGTGCTCACGGTCGGCGTGGCCGTCGTCGTCACGCTGGCCGCCGTGATCGGGCCCCGGCCCGCCTGGGCCGGGCCTCCCGAGGAGGCCGGTGTCCGCTCGGTGCGGGTGGTGGCACCGGACCGAGCCGATCCCCCGGCTCCTCCGCAGGCCGATCCCCCGGAACCGCTACCCGTCCCGGGGGCCGATCTCGCGGCACCTCCGGCCCCGACGGCTGCGGCCGAGCCGCCGGTGCCGTCCCCGCCGGTCCCCCCGACCGCGCCACCCCGGCCCCCGGGAGCCGGGATCCCGGCCCCCGGGGCGCGGTACTCCTGGCCGCTGCATCCACCCCCGGCGGTCACCGGAGCGTTCCGGCAACCCACGTTCCGCTACGGCCCCGGGCACCGGGGCGCCGATCTGGCGGCCGGGGCGGGGCAGGCCGTGCGCCGCCCGGGAGGGGACGGTCGCGTTCGCCGGGCCGGTCGCGGGGCGCGGGGTCGTGTCGGTCGACCATCCCGACGGCCTGCGGAGCACCTACGAGCCGGTGACGGCCACCGTGACCGCCGGTTCCGCCGTCACCGCCGGCGATCCGCTCGGGGTGCTGCAGGCCGGTCATCCCGGCTGCCCGGTGGCGGCCTGCCTGCACTGGGGAGTGCGGCGCGACCGGCTCGATCATCTCGATCCGCTGGTGTTGCTGCGCCCGCCGGGGGTCCGGTTGTTGCCCTGGGAGGGCGCGGCCCCCGGGTGACCCGCCTGGCCGGACGGACCCGTGCCGACAGACCCGTGCGGACAGACCCGTGCCGGCCGGCCGGTCAGCCGGCGATCGCGTGCGCCATCCGGCCACGCAGCCGCGTGATCATCCGGGAGTGCAGCTGACACACCCGGGACTCGGTGATCCCGAGCAGGGCGCCGATCTCGGCGAGCGTCAGGTTCTGCAGGTAGTACAGCTCCAGAACGATCCGGTCCCGCTCACCGAGCTGGGCGATCGCCGCTCGCAGCTCCTGCGAGGTCTCCCGGCGGACCACCACGGCAACCGGATCCCCGGAGTCGTCACCGACCAGGACGGACAGCCCGTCCTGGCCCGGCATCGCGTTCTCCGCCAGGTCCTCGGCACTGACCAGGTGCCGGGGCCGGACCGCGTGCCGCAGCTCCCGCACACCGATGCCCAGCTCGGCCGCGAGCTCCCGGTCGGTCGCCGGCCGTCCCGCCCTGGACTGCAGGACGTCCCTGGCGCGCTCGACCTCCCGGACCCGGGCCCGCACCGTCCGCGGCACCCAGTCCTGGGCGCGCAGCTCGTCGAGCATCGCGCCGCGTATCCGCTGGGCCGCGTAACCCTCGAAACGAGCCCCGCGGACCGGGTCGAACCGGTCGATCGCATCCATCAGGCCGAACGTGCCCGCCTGCATCAGGTCGGACAGCTCGATCGAGGCGGGCAGCCGCACCGCGAGCTTCGTCCCGACCCCCCGGACCAGCCGGCCGTGGCACTCCACGAGCCGGCGCCGCACGTCCGGGCACCGGTGCGCGAGGAACGCCCGCCACAGCGGCACCTCCCCCGCGTCGACGGTCTCGATCAGGTGATCCCGTGCGGACCCGGGCGTGTCGGCCGCCGCCGCACCGCCGCCCGGGACCAGCGCCATCCGCCCGTGGGCAGCGGCCCGGACCGGCCCGGGGCCGGTGCGCCCGGCGCGGGAGCGCACCGGTTCGCGCGGGGGCGGTTCGGGGACGGCTGCCAGGGTGCTGTACGGCGCCGGCGCACCGTCCACGCCCCGGTCGAGGGCCGGCGCGGGGGCGCCGGGGAACGCAGGGGGCCGGACGGACGCCGGGAGAGGCGCCTCACGCCCGAGGGTGGGCCTGGTCATGAACCACCTTCAGCCGATCAACGGTCACGTGTGTGTAGAGCTGTGTCGTTGACAGCGTAGCGTGACCAAGCAACTCCTGTACGTAACGAAGGTCGGCTCCGCCCTCCAGGAGATGCGTGGCTGCGGCGTGCCGCAGCCCGTGCGGCCCGACGTCGGTGGCGCCCGGCACGGCCTGCATCGCGCGGTGCACGACCGTGCGCGCCACCCGCGGATCGAGCCGCCCGCCCCGCACCCCGAGCAGGAGCGCCGCAGGCGAGGCCGGCGTCGCCAGCGCGGGCCGGCCGTGTTCGAGCCAGCGGCGCACCGCCCGCCCCGCCGGGACACCGAACACGACCGTCCGTTCACGATCGCCCTTGCCCCTGACCCGCAGGGTGCGGCCGGGTTCGTCGACCCGGTCCAGATCCAGGCCACAGAGCTCGGCGACCCGGATCCCGGTCCCGTAGAGCAGTTCGAGGACCAGCAGGTCGCGCAGCGCCTCCGGATGGTCCTCGGTCGCTCCGGAGATCGCCGCGTCGAGGACGGCGGCCGCCTCGTCGGCGGCCGGGACCTCGGGCAGCACCGTGACCGCACCCGGCGAGCCGAGCCGGGCGGCCGGGTCGTGGGTGAGGCGCCCGGTCCGGACCGCCCAGGCACAGAACGTCCGGGCGGCGGCCGTGCGACGGGCCACGGTGGCCCGCCCGGCACCGGCGGCGTGCGTCGCGGCCAGCCGCCTGCGCAGGTGCTCCAGATCCAGCGCCCCGAGTCCGGGAAGGTCGCGCAGCAGATCGGTGAGATCGGAGCGGTACCCGCGCACGGTGTGCGGCGACCGGCCGCGCTCGTGCAGCAGGTGCCCGGTGAAGGCCGCCAGTACGGCGGAGACCTCCGGGGCGAGGCCGTCGTCGGGGTCGGCCGCGCCGGTCCGTGTGCTCGCCATGCACGGACGGTGCGCGCCCCGGGGTGCCCGGTCAAGGACCGCTCCGGCGCGCCGGACGCTGCCAGAGCCCCTGGTGGTACTCGGCGAGGCCGCGCTCCTCCAGCTCGACCAGCGCGATCCGCACCGAGTCCGGCGCGACGCCCGCGATCTCGCCGATCCGGCGGGCGGGCCACGCCGCACGGGCCGGGAGCGCGTCGTGCACCGCGAGCGTCCCGGGGGCGAGCCCGTCGGTGGGGCGCCGCTCGGCGACCCGCTCCGGCGCGAGGTCGATGCCGAGCCTGCCGATGATCTCCAGGACGTCTTCGGGGCGGCCGACCAGCTCCGCCTGCCTGCTGCGGATCATCTCGTGGCAGCCGACCGACATCGCCGAGGTCACCGGGCCCGGCAGCGCCATGAGCGGACGTCCGAGGGCCAGCGAGTCCGACGCCGTCCGCTTCGAACCGCTGCGGGTGCCCGCCTCGACCACCAGGCAGCCCGCCCCCAACGCCGCGAGCAGCCGGTTCCGGACC
The DNA here is from genome assembly GCF_003945385.1 of Pseudonocardia autotrophica. NCBI lineage: Bacteria > Bacillati > Actinomycetota > Actinomycetes > Pseudonocardiales > Pseudonocardiaceae > Pseudonocardia > Pseudonocardia autotrophica. The sequence continues at coordinate 1,956,480 of NZ_AP018920.1, read as the reverse complement.
AGGAAGCGGAGCCTGCCCGGGGTGGTGCCGGGCGGGTACTCGGTGAGGACCAGGCCGGTGGCCGCGATCCGCTCGATCAGCCCGGCGTGCGCAGCCGGATAGACCCGGTCCGGGCCGCAGGCCAGCACCGCGACCGTCCGGCCACCCGCCGACAGCGCTCCGCGGTGCGCCGCGGCGTCGATGCCGAACGCGGCACCGGAGAACACCGCGACGCCGTTGCGGGCCAGCACCGAGGCGAAGTCGGCGGCGGCGTGCAGGCCGTACCGGGTCGCGTCCCTGGCCCCGACGACCGTCACCGACCGGTCCGCCAGGGCGGAGGGATCGCCGGGGCCCCGGGCCCACAGCGCCACCGGTGGCGCGAGATCGGCCCGCCGGGCGTTGCCGAACGCCGCGAACTGCCAGCCCGGCCACTGCGGGTCCTCCGGCACCAGCAGCCGGGCCCCGGCCGCCGCGGCATCCGCGAGGTCGGCCTCGGAGGTGTCGGTGTCGCGGCGGGCCGCCGCCCGCTCCAGCAGCGCCTCGGGCACCGCACCCCGGCGCAACCGGTCCGCGGCCTCGACCGGGCCGTGCTGTTCGATCAGCCGCACCAGATCCCGGCTCGGCGGCTCGACCGTGCGCAGCAGATAGGCGCGTGCCCGGATGATCTCCTCGGGGACCGCCGCGGCGCGCGGGGCGGGCGCAGCCGGCGGGATCATGCGGCACCCCGGTCCCGGAAGTAGAGCGCGGCGTCGACGTCGGCGCGGTCGGGTCGACCGGCGCCGGAGAGATCGGCCAGGGTCCAAGCCACTCGCATCGCCCGATCGACGCCACGCGCGCTGAGCTCCCCCGCCTCCAGCCGTGCCTCCAGCGAGGCCAGCACCGTGGGCGGCAACCGGAACCGGGACCGCAGCACGGTGCCGGGTACCTCCGCGTTGCACCGCCAGCCGTCGGCCGACCAGCGCTCGACGGCGGTCGCGCGCGCCTCGAGCACCCGGGCCCGGACGGTCGCGGTGTCCTCGCCGCGTTCCTCGGCCGCCGACAGCACCGTCACCGGGGACATCTGCACCCGCAGGTCCACCCGGTCCAGCAGCGGCCCGGACAGCCGGGACAGGTAGCGACGGCGGACATCGGACCGGCAGCGGCAGTCCCGGTCGACCGGTGGCGCGCACGGGCACGGATTGGCGGCCAGCACCAGCTGGAAACGCGCCGGGTAGCGCACCGTCCCGTCGGCGCGGGACAATCGCACCTCCCCCTCCTCCAGCGGGGTCCGCAGCGAGTCCAGCGCGGTCGCCGGCCAGTGCGGGCACTCGTCGAGGAAGAGCACCCCCCGATGGGCCAATGACACCGCACCCGGCCGCGCCACCCCGCTGCCGCCGCCGAGCAGCGCCGCGACCGACGCCGAGTGGTGCGGCGCCACGAACGGCGCGAGCACGCTCAACGGTGCGGACTCCCCGAGCCGCCCGGCGACCGAGCGGATCGCGGCCAGCTGCAACGCCTCGGACCGGCCCAGTTCGGGGAGCAGGCCGACGATCCGCTGGGCCAGCATCGTCTTGCCGGTCCCGGGGGGACCGACCATCAGCAGGTGGTGCCCGCCGGCCGCGGCGATCTCCAGCGCCCGCCGCGCGTCATCCTGCCCGAGCACGTCGGACAGCTCCGGCGCCGCGGCGCCGGGGGCCGGATCGGACGCGCCGGCGGCGGGCAGCCGGTCCAGCTCACGGGTACCCGCCGCCCAGTCGAGCACGTCGGCGAGCCGGTCGGCACAGCGCGCGTCGAGGCCGTCGACCAACGACGCCTCGGCGAGCACCGCGCGGGGCACGACCGCCCGGACCATTCCCGCATCCCGGGCGGCGAGCAGGCACGGCAGCACACCGCGCACCGGCCGCAGCCGGCCGTCGAGTGCCAGCTCACCGAGCAGCGCGGTGCCACGCAGCCGGTCGGGCGGGATCGCCCCGGTGGCGGCCAGTACTCCGCAGGCCAGCGCCACGTCGAAGCGCGAGCCGGTCTTGCGCAGGGTCGCCGGGGACAGCGCCAGGACGATCCGCTCGTTCGGCCAGGCCCGCCCGGAGTGCACCACCGCCGACCGCACCCGGTCCTTGGCCTCCTGCAGCGACGCATCCGGCAGCCCGACCAGGTGCACCCCGGGGATCCCGCCACCGACCACGGTCTCGATCTCGACCGGGACACCGTCGACCCCGTGCAGGGCGACCGACCACACCCGCGCCGGCGGGCCCATCAGAACGCGCCCGGGTAGTGCACCAGCGTCGCGGGCCCGCCCGGCGGCATCAGCACGGCGACGACGTCGAACCGCAGCTCCAGCCAGGGCAGGCGATGGGCGGCCATCCACTCGTGCGCGAGACCCCTGATCCGCCGGATCTTGTGCGCGGTGATCGCCTCGGCGGGCTCGCCGAACCGGGTGCCGGAGCGGGTCTTCACCTCGCAGACGACGAGCCGGCGTTCCCGGTCGGTCGCCACGATGTCGAGCTCGCCCGCCCGGCACCGCCAGTTGCGGGACAGCACGACCATTCCGTGTTCCCGCTGTAGGTACTCGGCGGCGGTGTCCTCACCGCGGCGGCCGAGCTCGTCCTTCGCAGCCATGCGTCCACGATCGGGGCACGCAGGTGCGCTGCACCCACCGATCGCGAACCTGTGGATGGATCGGGCACCTGTGGATCGGCACCGGGGACCGCGGCCCCGCGGTCACCCCTGCCCTCGCGGGCGCGGTCCGGCGCCGGCGGGTGCGGGGCTCAGCCCGGGAACGCCTCGTCGCCCGGCAGCCGCAGGTCGGGGGTGTCCAGCTCCTCGATGTTGACGTCCTTGAACGTCACCACCCGCACGTTCTTCACGAACCGCGCGGGCCGGTACATGTCCCACACCCACGCGTCGGACATGCGCACCTCGAAGTACACCTCGCCGTCGGCGTTGCGCGGCGCGACGTCCACCGAGTTGGCCAGGTAGAACCTGCGCTCCGTCTCCACCACGTAGGAGAACTGGGCGACGATGTCGCGGTACTCCTTGTAGAGCGTGAGCTCCATCTCGGTCTCGTACTTCTCGAGATCCTCGGCGCTCACCGGCCCGCTCCTCCTGTGACGATCTCCATCGGCTCCCATCGAGTCGGATCCGCCTCCTCGGCGGCTCCGTCCACCCCCTCAGGGACCTCCTCGTTCCCTTCAGGGACCTCCTCATTGTGGACCAGCCCGATCGGGGCCCCGCGCCCGGCCACCGCGGCGACGTTCGCGAACGAGAACCGATGCTCCGCACACGGTCCGTGCTCGTACAGTGCCGCCTCGTGATCGGGGGTGTTGTAGCCCTTGTGCACGGCGAACCCGTACCGGTCGTGCACGGCGTCGAGCTCGGTCATGATGCGGTCCCGGGTGACCTTCGCCAGCACCGACGCGGCCGCGATACAGGCCGCGACCTGGTCGCCCTTCGGCACCGCGAGGGCCGGGCGGCCGAACCCGCGCACGGCGAAACCGTCAGTCAGCACGTACCCGGGGGGTGCGACGGTGAGCCCGGCGACCGCCCGCCGCATCCCCTCGATGTTCGCGACGTGCACGCCGCGCCGGTCGACCTCCGCCGGCGGGACGACGATCACCGCCCGGTCGACGGCCCGCCCGGTGATCCGGCCGAACCAGTACTCCCGGGCCGACGGCGTCAGCAGCTTGGAGTCGGTGAGCCCGTCGAGCGCCTTCGCGTCGCCGGGGCGCAGCACGCACGCCGCGATCACCAGCGGCCCCGCGCTCGCACCGCGACCCGCCTCGTCCACCCCAGCGACCGGGCCGAGGCCGTATCGCTGCAGCACCGACTGCAACGTCCAGCTCCCGGCGTCGCGGACCACGGCACGCGGCGGACGCAGCCCGTCGGGCAGCACCCGGGGCGGGCGTCGCCGGGCCGGTCGGGCGCGACGGGTCGCCGCGGCCGGTCGGGCTCGGTGCGGGGGAACCGGCACGGTGCTCCCGGTCAGGATCTCCGGCGCCACCCCGACGGGGGGCGCACTGCGGGCAGGAACCGCTCGGCCTCGGCGCGGGCCCGCAACATGCGACGCCGGCCGAGTGCGAACGGCAGGGCCCCCATCATGCCGAGGGCCAGCGGGAGACCGTCGGGCAGCCCCGGTGCCGCGGACGCGGTGGCGGTCTGCGGATTGGCCGAGCCGAGCCAGCCGAACCGGTCGAACGGCAGCACGATCAGCCGTGCCTTGCCGATGACGTTCCCGTCCGGGATCGGTCCGTGCCCGGCCGCCCGGGAGTCGGCCGAGTTGTTCCGGGAGTCGCCCATCATCCAGTACTCGCCCTCGGGCACCGTCACCGGTCCGAACGGGATCTGCCGGGCCGGACCGGCCTCCGGCAGGTAGTAGACGTAGGGCTCCTCCAGGGGCTGGCCGTCCACCATGACCTGGTTCAACGCGTCGCAGCAGGCCACCGTCTGGCCGCCGACCGCGATCACCCGCTTGACGAAGTCCTTCTCGTCCGGCGGGGCGAAACCGACGAGCGAGCCGACCGTCTCCAGCCCGCGCAGGATCGGGTTGGTCGATCCGCCGCCGGTGGAGGTCTCGGCGCTCCAGCCCTCCGTTCCCCGGAAGACCACGATGTCACCCGGCGACACGTCGGTGAAGTTGTACGTCACCTTGTCGACGAGCACCCGGTCGTTCGTGCAGCCGGGGCAGCCGTGCAGGGTCGTTTCCATCGACCCGGACGGGATCACGTAGACCTTCGCCAGGAACGTCTGGATCAGCACCGTCAGCAGCAGCGCGACACCGGCGAGCAGCAACAGCTCCTTCCAGAACGCGAGCTGGCGCTTCTCCCCGTCCTCACCCTGCGTCGCCTTCGACCGGCCGGTGAGCGCGGCGATCCGGCCGGCGATCCCGACCGCGGGCACGCCGTGCCGCCCCGAGCGCGGGGAGTTCGTGCTCTCGGCAGCGGCGTCGTCGGGCTGCTCGTCGGGATCCGGCTCGTCGGACGGCTCGGGCGCATCCGGGACCGGACGGCCGGCCCTGCGCCGGCGCGGCTCCGACTCGAACGCCTCGGCATCATCGGGCGGGGTGAACTCGTCGTCGGCGGGCGGTGCGCCCCGGGGCGGGGCGGGCGTGCCGCCGAACACCGTGGTCTCCTCCGGCGGCAGCGGGCTGCGCGGGAGCGGGGCGGAGGGCATCCGGCCGGACGGTGGCCCCTGCGGGCGGACCGGCGGTGCGACGGCACCGTCCGGGCCGATCGCTGTGCGGGGGGCGACCGGGCCGGGAGCGTGCTCGGGGCCTGCCGGACGACGTCGCGGGGCGCCCTCGTAACCGGTGGGGACGCCGGGCTCGCCACCGTGCCGTCCGCCGGACGGGCCGGGACGGAGCGTGCCGTCACGACCGGCGTCACGGCGCCGGACCGGGCCATCGGGTGTATGTGGCGGGGGGCCGTCGAACGCCGCGGGACGGGCGTATCCGCCGTCCGCGCGGCCGGCCGGCCGGGCGTGACCGTTCTCCCGACCGACCGGACGGGCGTGACCGTTGTCGTGGCCCGGACCGGCGGCCGGATCGAACCCGCGCTCGGCGGCGGGGTCGATCCAGCTGCCGTTCGCGGGGCCGCCGTGCCTGCCCGGTGCGTCGGGCGGCCGGTGACCGCCGCGCGGCTCCGCACCCGGGGACCGCGGCGGAGCTCCGGCCGGTCCCGCAGCACGGCGGTGGCCGCCGGTGCGCCCCGGGCGGAGTTCGTCGCTCTCCGGCGGGCGGACGCGACCGGAGCGGAACTCGTCGGCCTCCGGCGGGCGGAGGTGGCCGGAGCGGGGGTCGTCGGCCTCCGGCGGCCGGAAGTGGCCCGAGCGGGGCTCGGCGCCCTCGCGCGGGCGGAACCGGCCGGAGCGGGGGTCGTCGGTCTCGGGACGGGCCCGGCGGGACCGGAGTTCGCCGCCGTCGGCGCGATGCGCGCGGGGCTCGTCGCCGTCGTCCTGGCGGGGCCGGCCGGCCGGCGGCCAGGAACGGTCCTCGGCCCGCCTGCGGCCGCCGGACCCGTTGCTCTCGCCCTCGCTCAACCGTCCGGCGTAGCGGGCCCGCAGCGAGTCGGGGCCGTCGGTCACGGCCCCGTTGGCCCCGGGCGGGCCGCCGCGGCCGGGGGCGCGCGGCGGCACGTACCCGTTGTGCGAACCGTGCCCCTCCGGGGCGCTGTGTCCCGGCTGGTGTCCGTTGGCGTACCCGTCGGGATCCGGCGCGGCGACTCCGTTGCTCCCGGATCCGTGCCGGCCGCGGTGCTCACCGGCAACGGTGCCGTACCCGTTGCGGTAGCGGCCGGGCATGTCGCGGTCGTCCTCCGGCTCGGGCTCGGCGTGCCGGGTGCGCACCCCGTACGAGGCGGGCTCGGCCGGATCGTCCTCCGACCGGGGCGGCACGCCGTGCTGCAGCGCAGCACCCAGGAGCCAGTCCTGTTCGGAACCCGCCCCACCCGGTGCGTCCGCGGGCGGCGGGGCCTCGGGGGCCCGTCGCCGACCGGGGCGCTCGGGGGAATCGCTGCCGCGATACCGCCGGGGGCGGGCCCGGCGGTCATCGGGGAGCTCGGGGAAGGCCACGGTTCGAGATTACGTCACCCGCCCGTCACGACGGGGTGACGGTCAGGACGCGGACGGGGCCTGACGACGCTCCTTGATCTTCGCGGCCTTGCCGCGCAGGTCACGGAGGTAGTACAGCTTCGCCCGGCGAACGTCACCGCGGGTCGCGACCTCGATCTTGTCGATGTTCGGCGTGTGCACCGGGAAGGTGCGCTCCACGCCGACCCCGAACGAGATCTTGCGGACGGTGAAGGTCTCCCGGGAGCCGGCGCCGTGCCGGCGGATGACCACACCCTGGAAGACCTGGGTACGGGTCCGGCTGCCCTCGATGACCTTCACGTGCACCTTGAGCGTGTCCCCGGGCCGGAAGTTCGGGATGTCGGAGCGCAGGTTCTGCGCCTCCAGAGCGTCCAGGGTGTTCATGTCGACGGTCCGTCCCTCGTGTGTCGTGCGTATTCGTGCAGGTCGTGCGGTGCCATCCGGTCCGTTCCGGGTCTGTCCCCGGGCCACCCGGGCGCTCCACACCTCGTCGGCGGGACGCTCGTCCGGGTGGCGGGCTCCGGCACGGCCCGCGCGGCGCACGATCCTCTCGACCGGCGCGCACCACCGTCACCGGGCACCGCACGCGGCGCTGGCAACCCGTCCATAGTGCCAGACGGGCCGATCGGCCCGGACACCCGGTGCGCGGGTGCGGCCCGGAGGGCCCCCCGGAGGCCCGGACGCGATCCCGGCCGGCGCCGGGCGGTCGTCCGGATCGCCGGACGACCGGGTGGCCTCAGCGCTCGTTCGGGTCGCCCTCGTCGACGGCTCGGCCGGCGGCCAGCACCGCGCGGTCGGCGGCGTCGAGCGCGTCCGGCGGGAGGGCGTCGAGCAGGTCGGGCCGGCGGTCGCGGGTCCGTTCGAGTGCACGGTCCCGGCGCCAGCGGGCGATCGCGGCATGGTTGCCGCCACGCAGGACGTCCGGCACGGCGAGCTCGCGCCAGGTCTCCGGACGGGTGTAGGAGGGCCCTTCGAGGAGCCCGTCGGAGAACGAGTCCTCGGCCGCCGACCGCGGGTTCCCGAGCACCCCGGGCAGCAGCCGCGCGACCGCCTCGACCATCACCAGCACCGCGACCTCGCCGCCGACGAGCACGTAGTCGCCGATCGAGACCTCGTCGACCTCGATCCCCCGGGCCCTGGCGTCGAGCAGCACCCGCTCGTCGATGCCCTCGTAGCGGCCGCAGGCGAACACCAGCCGCTGCTCGTCGGCCCAGGCCCGCGCGGTGGTCTGGGTGAACGGGCGTCCGGCCGGGGTCGGCACCACCAGCCGGGCCGGTTGTGGACCGGCCGGCAGCACCTCGTCGAGCGCCTCACCCCACACCTGCGGGCGCATCACCATCCCGGGACCACCGCCGTACGGGGCGTCGTCGACGGCCTGGTGCACGTCGTGCGTCCAGCGGCGCAGGTCGTGTACCGCGATCTCCAGCAGGCCGCGCTCGACGGCCCGCCCCAGCAGCGCCTCGCGCAGCGGGTCCAGGTAGGCCGGGAAGATGGTGACGACGTCGATCCGCACGCGGCGGATCGTCGCAGGCCGCCGGTCCCGCTCCCCGGGGGAGGTCGTACCCGGGACGCTCAGCCCGCCCGGCGACCGCGCCGCTCGGACACCGCGCGGCGCATCCCGTCCAGGGTGACACCGTGCGCGGCCAGCACCCGGGACGCCGCGTGCTCGGGATGCAGCAGCCCGAGCAGCACGTGTTCGGTACCGATGTGCCGGTCGCCCAGCTGGACCGCCTCACGCAGCGCGAGCTCCAGGGACTTCTTCGACGCCTTCTCGAACGGGATGTGCCCGGCGAACCACCGTCGGCCGCGGGTGCGATCCAGCGCGCCGGGGCCGAACGACTCCTCGGCGGCCCGGCGCACCTCGTCGAGGTCGATGCCGAGCGTGGCCAGAGCCGCCGCGTCGCCGGTCTCCCCGGCGGCGAGTCCGCGGTCGACCACCGCGATGTCCATCCCCGCGGTGCTCAACAGCTCCTCCCCCGGCGAACCGGGGCAGCGCAGGATCCCGAGCAGCAGGTGCTCCGGGCCGATCTGCCCGGCACCGCGCTCCCGCGCCTGCTCCTGAGCGATGACCACGGCCCGACGGGCCGGGTCGGTGAACCTCTCGAACATGGTCGTCTCCCCTCTACAGGCCGAGCCGGCGGTACTTCTTGTGCACCGCCTGCCGGCTGATCTGCAACGCCTCGGCGATCTGCTGCCAGGACCAGCCCCGGTCACGGGCGTTGGTCACCTGGAGCTCCTCCAGGGACTCCTGCAGCCCACGCAGGGCGGCCACCGCCGCCAGACCGATGGACGGGTCCTTGCTGGACGCCGCCGCCGCCACCGCCGTCGCATCACTCATGACTGTCAACATAGGTTGACGATCGGCCGCTGTCAACTCTGGTTGACATCACGAGTACGAAAGAGGGCCCGGCGGCGCGATGCCACCGGGCCCGTGCGGGAAGTTCAGTCCTCGACCGGGTCGAGCAGTCCGTCCGGCGGATCGAGCACCACGCGTCCGCCCTCGAGATCCACGGTCGGGACGATGGCGCCGACGAACGGCACCAGCGCGTCGTGCCCGGCCGGGCGCCGGACGACGAGCAACGAACCACCCGGCCCGTGCACCACGTCGACCACGGTCCCCGCACCGGTGCCGTCGGTCAGCTCGGCCCGCAGGCCGGTGAGCTGATGGACGTGGAACTCTTCCGGATCGGCCGGGGTGTCCAGCTCGGCGGTCGGGAGCAGCAGCTGCACACCGCGCAGCGCCTCCGCCCCGTCCCGGTCGCCGACCCCGTCGAACAGGACCAGCCAGCGCCCGGAGTGCGGGCGGGCGGACGACACCGTCAGAGTTGCCGGGCCGGTGCCGCTACGCCGGACGGCCCGCAGCACCGATCCCGGTGCGAACCGGTCGATCGGCGAGTCGGTCCGGGCGTCGACGACGACCTCGCCGCGCAGCCCGTGTACACGTACGACGACGCCGACCAGGACCTCCGCAGAGGCCCGGCCGGCGTCGGTGTCGTGCGGGACGGGACCCGTCACCGGTCGGTGTCGACCACGTCGACCCGGACGCCCCGGCCGCCCACGCCGCCGATGACGTTGCGCAGCGCGGTGGCGGTCCGGCCACCACGGCCGATCACCTTGCCCAGGTCGTCCGGGTGCACGCGGACCTCGATGATCCGGCCGCGCCGCCCGGTGACCAGCTCCACCCGGACGTCCTCGGGGTGGTCGACGATGCCGCGCACGAGATGCTCGAGCGCGTCCGCGAGGACGCTCATGCAGTCACCCCCGCGCTAGCCGCGCCCCGCCGGATCACGACTCGGCGGCAGGCGCGTCGGCGTCCTTGGTGGCGTCGACGACGTCGTCGCTCTTCGTGGCGGCCTCGGCCGGGGCGGCGTCGGCGGTCTTGCCGACCCGCTCGTTGCCACCCTTCTTCTTCGGCGTGGTGGCCGCGGTCGACGGCTCGTCGTTCGCCTCGGCCAGCGCCTGCTGGAACCGGGCGAGCTTGTCGACCTTCTCCGGCTGCGGCTTGAGGGTGCCCTCGGTGCCCGGCAGGCCCTTGAACTTCTGCCAGTCGCCGGTGATCTCCAGCAGGTTCTGCACCGACTCGGTCGGCTGCGCGCCGACACCCAGCCAGTACTGCGCCCGCTGCGAGTCGATCTCGATCAGGCTCGGCTCGTTCTTCGGGTGGTACTTGCCGATCGTCTCGATGGCCCGACCGTTGCGGCGCGTACGGGAGTCCGCGACGACGACGCGGTAGTACGGCTGACGGATCTTGCCCAGACGCATCAGCTTGATCTTGACGGCCACGCTGTGTTGCTCCTCGCGAATATCGTGTCGTGCTGCGATGAGTCAGCTGGTGCTCGCGTGGGGTACGGGCTCGCTCACTCGAAGGTCATCGGCCGTGGCAGGTAGAGGGCCGGCCACGGACCCGACCGGTCATTCTGCCAGACCGCACTCAGACCTCGGGCAGCGCCCCGACCAGCATGAGGGCCAGCATCAGGCCGGGCAGGAAGTTGTTCACCGCGTGCGCCACGATGCTGGCGGTGATCCGGCCGGTGAGGATGCGCGCGATCCCCAGCGGCAGCGCCACCACGAACAGCAGCGGCGCCCGCAGGAACTCCAGGTGCGCGACGGCGAACGCCAGCGTGGTGATCACGAAGACCACCCAGCGATTGGTGATCCACTTCGCGACCGCGTTCCAGAGCAGCCCGCGGTAGACGATCTCCTCGCAGACCGGGGCGATCACCACCACCCCGAACATCACGGCGAGCGCGATCGGCCAGGTCGCGGTGATGCCCTCGAACGCCACCCCGACCGAGGTCGTCAGGTCCGGGCCGACCAGGTACAGGTAGAGCGCCGCGGCCGGAACGGTGACGAACAACCCGGCGATGCCGAGCAGCAGTCCGACGCCGACGTCCTCCCAGCGGAACCGCAGGCCCAGGTCGATCGCCGGGCCGTCACCCCGCCAGATCGTCCACAGGATGCAGGTCAGGGCGGCCAGCATCGTCGGCACCGCGATCGCCACCAGCACCCCTGCGGCGGAGCCGACGCCGACCGTCCAGGCCATCGCCGCCGATGCGCCCAGGAACACGACCTCGACGACCACGAAGGCCCAGAGACCCCAGCGCACCCGCGGGGTCGGTGACGGGCTCAGCCCGAACGGCCCGATCGGCGGCTCCGGGTTCGGCGGCGGGCCTGCACCGATCGGCCCGGCATGCGGTGCGCCCGGGCCGGGGCCGTACTGGCCCGGCGACCCGGGCGTGAAGCTCATGCCCCCACAGATACCCGACGGCCCCGGATCACGACCACCGACGGGTCCCGGAGCACGCCGAGGTCGTCGCGCGGATCACGGTCGTAGACGACGAGATCGGCGGGCGCCCCCGGGGCCGGACCGGCCGGACGGCCCAGCCAGGCCCGTGCCGACCAGCTGGCGGCGCCGATCGGATCGGGATGCCCGGCACGGGCCAGCTCGGCGATCTCGTCGGCGATCCGGCCGTGCCGGATGCCGCCGCCCGCGTCGGTGCCCGCGTACACCGGAACCCCGGCCTCGATCGCCCGGCCGACGGTCTCCCAGGCGTGTGCGTGCAGGTCCCGCATGTGCCCGGCGTAGCGCGGGTAGCGGGTGGCCTGCTCGGCGATCGACGGGAACGTCTCCACGTTGATCAGCGTCGGGACCAGCGCGGTCCCCCGGCGGGCCATCTCGGAGATCAGGTCGTCGGTCAGGCCGGTGCCGTGCTCGATGCAGTCGATCCCGGCGCCGATCAGCCCGGGGAGCGCGTCGGTGCCGAAGACGTGCGCGGTGACCCGGGCACCCATCTCGTGCGCGGCGCCGATGGCCTCGGCGAGCACCTCGTCCGGCCAGAGCGGCGCGAGATCGGCGCCGTCACCCAGACCCCGGTCGATCCAGTCGCCGACCAGCTTCACCCAGCCGTCGCCGCGGGCGGCCTGGGTACGGACCTCGTCGACGAGCAGTCGCGGGTCGTCCAGCTCGGCGGCCAGGCCCGGGATGTAGCGCTTGGGCCGGGCCACGTGCCGGCCGGCCCGGATGATCTCCGGAAGGTCGTCGCGGAGCTGCAGGGCCGAGGTGTCCACCGGCGAACCGCAGTCCCGGATCAGCAGCGTGCCCGCGTCCCGGTCGGTGCGCGCCTGATCGGCGCACTCCTCCAGGTCCGCGATCGGCCCGCTGGGGCCCAGACCGACGTGACAGTGCGCGTCGACCAGGCCGGGGACGATCCAGCCGTCGGTGGTCAGGTCCTCCGCGCCGGGCAGCGGCTCCGGGCTGATCCGCCCGGAGCCGTCCACGTACAGATCGGCACCCTGCGCGCCGTCCGGGCCCAGCAGTGTTCCGCGCAGCCGCCACCCCGCGGCAGGAAGATCCGACATGGCCCGGAGGCTACGTCACTTCTTCTTTCCGAAGTTCAGCTTGGACGGGTCGAAACCGGGCGGCAGCGAGTCCATCGACCCGAGGCCGGGCGGCAGCTGCTGCAGGGTCGGCGGCAGGTTCGACAGGTCCGGTGCGCCCTGCGCTGCCCGGTTCGCCGGGTTGCCGCTGCGCCGGCCCTTCTTGGCCTGCCTGGCCTTGCGCGGGTTCTTCGGGATCTTCTTCGTCGCGCTCCGCCCGCCACCGCCGAGACCGAACTGGCCGGCCATCTGCTTCATCATCTTGCGGGCCTCGAAGAACCGGTTGACCAGGTCGTTCACGTCCGAGACCGTGGTGCCCGAGCCGTTCGCGATACGCACCCGGCGGGACGCGTTGATGACCTTGGGGTCGTCCCGCTCGGCGGGCGTCATGCTCCGGATGATGGCCTGCAGCCGGTCGATCTGCCGGTCGTCGACCTGATCCAGCGCGGCCTTCATCTGCCCCTGGTTGGCGCCCGGGAGCATGTTCAGGATGTTGCCGATCGGGCCCATCTTGCGCAGCTGCAGCATCTGCTGGAGGAAGTCCTCCAGGGACAGCTCACCGGAGCTGATCTTCTGCGCGGCGGCGGCCGACTGCTCGGCGTCGAAGTACTGCTCGGCCTGCTCGATCAGGGTGAGCAGGTCGCCCATCCCGAGGATGCGCGAAGACATCCGGTCCGGGTGGAAGACGTCGAAGTCCTCGAGCTTCTCACCGTTGGACGCGAACAGGATCGGCTGCCCGGTGACCTCGCGGACGCTCAGCGCGGCACCGCCGCGGGCGTCGCCGTCGAGCTTGGTCAGCACGACGCCGGTGAACCCGACACCGTCCCGGAAGGCCTCGGCGGTGGCCACTGCGTCCTGACCGATCATCGCGTCGACGACGAACAGGACCTCGTCGGGCTGCACCGCCGTCCGGATGTCGGACGCCTGACGCATCAGCTCCTCGTCGACGCCGAGCCGGCCCGCGGTGTCGACGACGACCACGTCGTACTGTTTGTCGCGAGCGTGCGCGATGCCGTCGCGGGCGACGCCGACCGGATCGCCGGGGCCCTGGGGCAGCTCGCCGGAGCCGGTGGCGCCCGGGTGCGGCGCGAACGTCGGCACCCCGGCCCGCTCGCCGACGATCTGCAGCTGGTTGACCGCGTTGGGCCGTTGCAGGTCGCAGGCCACCAGCAGCGGCGTGTGCCCCTGCCCCTTGAGCCAGCGGGCCAGCTTGCCCGCCAGGGTGGTCTTACCGGCACCCTGCAGGCCGGCCAGCATGATGACGGTCGGCGGTTCCTTGGCGAGGTTCAGCCGCCGGGTCTCGCCGCCGAGGATCCCCACGAGTTCCTCGTTGACGATCTTGACGACCTGCTGGGCCGGGTTGAGGGCCTGTGAGACCTCCGCACCCTTGGCCCGCTCCTTGACCCGGTTGATGAACTGGCGGACCACCGGCAGGGCGACATCCGCCTCCAGCAGGGCGATCCGGATCTCGCGCGCGGTGGCGTCGATGTCGGCGTCGGACAGCCGGCCCTTGCCGCGGAGGTCACGCAGCGTGGATCCGAGCCGCTCGGAGAGGGAGTCGAACACCCTTACCAGCCTACTTGGCCAGTGCCAGGCCGTGGCGGGCGCCGGAGCGATCCGCGATGCGGACCGATTCCCAGCCCCGTTCGCGGCCCGCGCGCAGCCGCTCGGAGGCCTCCCGGGCGCGCTCGACATGTACCGCGAACTGCCGCCTGCGGACCACCCGGCCGCGCGCATGCTGACCGGCCATCGCCTGGTCGGAGGGCACATCGAGCCACAGCAGGTGCGGTGCCCGACGCGACGCCCTCGCCAGCGCTCGTACCGCCGTGCGGACCGCGGGCGAGGTCGCCGGCAGGTGCACCACCACGGTCTCGGTCCGGCCCGCGCAGGCCAGCACGACGCCGGTCCGGTGCGCCAGGTGGGTGAGCCAGCGGTACGACCCGTACGGCATCGCGGCGGGGAGCCGGCGCGCCAGGGCCGCGCGGGCGGCGCCGGAGTCGAGCACCCGGACACCCGCCGGTGCCGTCATCGCCGCCAGCAGGGTGGACTTCCCGGCTCCGGGCAGGCCTGCGACCAGCAGCAGGGTCCGGCCGGAGAGCCGGACGACGAGCGGATCGACGAAATGCGCAGGGCCCATGCACCGCGCAACGGTCGGCCTGTGCGGATCGTTCCATCACGAACACAGCGTGTCGGCCCGGATGCGCGGGATCGCCGCGTTCGCCGGCGATCGTCGGTGTTCGCACGGGATCGACGCTTCGGGCGCGGTTCTGCTTCGGGAGCGGTCCTGCCGGATCGTCGCGCGGGCGCCGTTCGTGCCGGGCGTCACGCGCGCCTCGGTCGCGCCGGGCGTCGCAGGGGCTCCGGCCGTGCGGGGCGTCGCGCGGGGCTCCGGCCATGCCGGGCATCACGCCGAGATCCGGCCGTATGGGGCGTCGAGCCTGGCCGATTCGCACGGGTTCGCTGCGTTCGCACGGGCTCCGATCCCGTGCGGATGCGACGATCCCGTGCGAACCCGCGTAGGTGCTCGCGATCGGCCGGAAGCGAGCTCGGCCAGCCGCGGTGCGCCGCCCCGTGGGCGGTGCGCGGCCCGTGGGCGGTGCGCGGCCCGTGGGCGGTGCGTGCGCACCGATCGACGCATCGGCTCCGTCCGCCCGGCCCCCGGTCCCACCGGTCGTCGCGTGGGCTAACGGCGTGCGGGGTCGTCACACGGCCTGTTCGCACCGGGCGCCGAGCAGGCTCCGGTCATGCGGGTCACCGCGCCAGGCCGATTCGCGCGCAGGTGCTCGCACGCGGCGCGAAGAGCGCTCGGACAGGCCGCTGCGGCACGCGGCCCTGTGGGCGGTGTGCGGGCGCTGGACCGTCGCATCGACTCCGGTCACCTTGCTCCGTTCGCGCCGGTCATCGCACGGGCTCCGGTCGTGCGGGCTCCGGTCGTGCGGCCGGCGCGCCGGGCCGATTCGCACGGGATCGTCGCATCCGCACGGGATCGGAAGCCGTGCGAACACCACGAACCCGTGCGAACCCGTGCGAGCCGCGAGCGACGGGGCGACCGCGCAGGCGATCGGCCGTGGCGCGGGCGACGCGAGCGGAGGCGTGGGCAGCGGGCGGTGGTACGGACAGCGGGCGGTGGTACGGGCAGGGCCGCGCGAGCCCCGGCGGACCCGCGCGGCCGGTGGCGCAGCCGCTCACCGGACCGGCTCCGCGACCGGCGCGGGCGCAACCGGCCGCCCGGCGGGGCGGGGCGAACTCGCCCGCGGGGCGAGCGCACCCACGGGCGCAAGCTCACCCACGGAGGCAAGCGCACCCACGGGCGCGAACTCACCCACGGAGGCAAGCGCACCCACGGGCGCGAACTCACCCACGGAGGCAAGCGCACCCACGGGCGCGAACTCACCCACGGAGGCAAGCGCACCCACGGGCGCGAACTCACCCACGGAGGCAAGCGCACCCACGGGCGCGAACTCACCCACGGAGGCAAGCGCACCCACGGGCGCGAACTCACCCACGGAGGCAAGCGCACCCACGGGCGCGAACTCACCCACGGAGGCAAGCGCACCCACGGAGGCAAGCTCCGCCGCGGGCGCGAGCTCAGGCTCGGGGGCGTGCGACTGCGGCGGCGAGCACCGCGCGCTCGATCTCCCGGCGGGCCGCCCGCTCCGGCGCCCCGGCGATCCCGAACGAGTCGACGATCGAGGCGCCGAGCGTCTCCACCCGGGCCCACACCAGGTCGACCCCGGTCCGTTCCAGGGCCGCGGTGACGTGGTGCAGCAGCCCGATCCGGTCGGTGCCGCGCAGCTCCAGGACGACCGCGCCGCTGGCCTCGTCGTCGAACCAGAGCACCCGCGGCGGCGCTGTCCGCTCCACCTCCGGGGTGGACGGGGCGTAGTCGCGTTCCTTGCGGGCCAGTGCCTCGGGCAGCGCCAGCGAACCGCCCCGCACCCGGATCAGGTCGGAGCGGACGAGCGCGGGATCCGGTAGGCCGCCGAATCGCGGCGTCACCGCGAACGTGAGCACCGCGACCGCCCCGGTGTCGTCGGCCGCGGTGATCGCGACGTCCGCGGTGTGCACCTGCAACGAGTGCAGTGCGACCACACCGGCGGCCGCGGAGAGCGCACCGCGTCCGTCCGGCAGCGCGACCGCCACCGTCGCGACGTCGTCCCCGGTGGAGAACCGGACCTGCGGCACACCGTCCTCGGCGACCGCCTCGATCATCTCCTTGTACGCCGGGTCCGGCGGGCCCGGCTCGACGAAGGGTCGCCCGTCGAGTGCGCTCAGGCAGCGTCCGGACAGCCCCTGGATCAGGGTGCGCCGCCACGGGCTCCACACACCGGGCCCGGTCCCCAACGAGTCCGCCTCGGCGAGCGCGTCGAGCAGCTCGACCAGTACCGCGACCCGCTCGTCGTCGCCGCCGACCGCCGACCGCAGGGTGTCCAGCACCCGGGTCACCGTCGCCGGGTCCTCCGGGTCACGCCGGGTGGCGGTGTGCGGGAGCAGCAGATGGTGGCGGACCATCGCGGCGAGCAGCTCGACGTCGGATCCGCGCATCCCCAGCCGCTCGCCGATCTGGCGGACCAGGGACTCCCCCACCACCGAGTGGTCGCCGCCGCGGCCCTTGCCGATGTCGTGCAGCAGCGCACCGACCAGCAGCAGGTCCGGGCGGGACACCCGGGTGGTCAGCCGGGCGGCCTGCACGCAGACCTCGACCAGGTGCCGGTCGACCGTCCAGACGTGCGTGCGGTCGCGCGGGGGCAGGTCACGCACCGCACCCCACTCCGGAAACAGCCGCCCCCACAGCCCGGTCCGGTCCAGCGACTCGATCACGTCGACCATCGCCTGCCCGGTGCCGAGCAGCGCGAGCAGCTCCGCGAGCGCCGCCCGCGGCCACGGTGTGCGCAGCTCCGGTGCGGTGTCGGCGAGCCGGGTCAGGGTTCCGGCCGAGATCGGCAGCCCGGTGCGGGCGGCGGTGGCCGCGACCCGCAACACCAGGGCCGGGTCCTTCGCGGCCGAGGCGTCGCGGGCCAGGCCGACCTCACCCCCGTGCTCGACGACGCCGGAGTCCAGCGGGCGGCGGACGGGTGCCCGGCGCAACGCGGCCAGCCCGCGGCGGGGCAGCGCGTTGCGTGCCTGGCGCAGGCCGACCTCCGCGCCGAAGGCCACCGCGCGGGCCGCCCCGGACAGCGCGCGGGCCAGGTCGAAACGGTCGCCGACGTCGGCGAAGCCGACGCTCGCGGCGATCTCGTCGGCGTCCTGGGCGCGCAGCACGTCGCGGGCACGCCCGGAGCGCCGGTGCAGCTCGGTACGCACGTTCAGCAGCAGGGTGCGGGCCTCCATCACCTCGCTGGACGGACGGTCGACCAGCTGGGCGGTGGCCAGCGCGTCGATCAGCTGGATGTCGCGCAGGCCGCCGTGACCGTTCTTCAGGTCCGGTTCGATCCGGTGTGCGACGTCGCCGTTGCGCCGCCAGCGCTCCGTGGTGGTGTCCACGATCTCGTCGAACCGGTTCCGGATCCCGGCCCGCCAGGCCTGCCGGACGGCGTCGCGGACCTTGCCCGACAACGTGCCGTCGCCCCCGATGTGCCGCGCCTCCAGCAGGCCGAGCGCGGCCCGCAGATCGGTGGTCGCGACCTGCACGGCCTGGCCCGGGGTGCGGACCGAGTGGTCCAGCCCGATGCCGGCGTCCCACAGCGGGTACCAGAGCTGCTCGGCGAGCGTCTCGATCCCCTTGCGTCCGTCGTGCAGCAGCACCAGATCGAGATCGGAGTACGGACAGAGATCGCGCCGGCCCAGCGCTCCGACGGCGACCAGGGCGACCCCGCCGCCGTCGCCACCGAAGCCGAGCGTCGCGCACCGTGACGAGAGCCAGAAATCGTGCAGATCGACCAGCGCGGCCCGCAACGCCTCCGGGCCGTGGTGGTGCCGGCCGTTGGACTCCAGGAGCACCGACTTGGCCTTGACCAGGTCCGCCGCCTCACCCGACCCGAGGACCGTCATCGCCCCGCGCCACCCGCTTTCTGCTCGTTCGGCCACCGGTCGCCTCGATTGCGCCGGTATGTCCGGTTCGAGTCCGGACAGCGGACGGGCCCGCCGCAACCCCGTGGGGTGCGACGGGCCCGCCCGATGAGATCCGATCTCAGATCGCGTCGGTTCCGCGCTCACCGGTGCGGACCCGCACGACGGTCTCGACCGCGGTCACCCAGACCTTCCCGTCACCGATCTTGCCGGTGCGGGCGGCCTCGACGACCGCGTCGACGACCTTGTCCAGCAGGGCGTCGTCCACGACGACCTCGACCCGCACCTTGGGCACGAAGTCGACCGAGTACTCGGCGCCCCGGTAGACCTCGGTGTGGCCCTTCTGCCGGCCGTAGCCCTGGACCTCGCTGATCGTCAGTCCCAGCACGCCGATCTGCTCGAGCGCACCCTTGACGTCCTCGAGGACGAACGGCTTGACGATCGCTGTCACGAGCTTCATGGGTCAGGCCTCCTGCTTCGCCGGGGTGGTGGGCGCCGCCGCGGCCGGGGGCTTCGGGGCGGAGCCGAGTCCACCGCCGCCGCGCAGGCCGGACAGCTCGTAGCCGGTCTCGGCGTGCTCGGCCTCGTCGATGCCGGCCTGCTCCGACTCGTCCTCGACCCGCAGGCCGATCGTGAACTTCACGATGTAGACGATGATCGTGGTGACGATGGCGCAGTAGACGATGGTGGCCAGTGCGGCGACCGCCTGGATACCCAGCTGCGACACGCCGCCACCGTAGAACAGACCGTCGGTCGCGTCCGGCGCCACCGCGGTGCCGAAGAAGCCGATGGCCAGGGTGCCCCAGAGGCCGGAGACGAAGTGGACGCCGACGACGTCGAACGAGTCGTCGTAGCCCAGCTTGTACTTCAGGCCCACCGCGTAGGCGCTCAGCGCACCGGCGACCGCACCGACGACCAGCGCACCCAGCGGGGAGACCGCAGCGGCGGCCGGGGTGATGGCGACCAGACCGGCCACGATGCCGGAGGCGGCACCCAGCGAGGTGGCCTTGCCGTAGCGCAGCTTCTCGACGATCAGCCAGCCGAGAATGGCGGCGGCGGTCGCGGCGATCGTGTTGACGAAGGCGAAGCCCGCGGCCCAGTCGGCCGCACCGGCGGAACCGGCGTTGAAGCCGAACCAGCCGAACCAGAGGATGCCGGCACCGAGCATGACCATGGTCAGGTTGTGCGGGCGGGCGGCCTCACGCGGCCAGCTGCGGCGCTTGCCCATGATGATGCAGAGCACCAGGGCGGCGACACCGGCGTTGATGTGCACCGCGGTACCACCGGCGAAGTCCAGCGCGCCGAGACTGGTGGCGATCCAGCCCTGGTCGAGGTCGAAGACCCAGTGCGCGACCGGGAAGTAGACCAGGGTGACCCAGAGGCCGGAGAACAGCATCCAGGCGCCGAACTTCATCCGATCCGCCGCCGCACCGGCGATCAGCGCGGTGGTGAGGATCGCGAACATCGCCTGGAATCCGACGATTGCCAGCTCGGGAACCAGCTCGGACGCCTCGTCGTTCTCCAGGATGGAGGTCAGACCGAAGTAGGTGCCCGGGTTACCGAGCAGCCCTCCGCCGATGTCCGCACCGAAGACCATCGAGTAGCCGTACAGGATCCACAGGACGCCGACGAGGCCCAGCGCACTGAACACCATCATCATCATGTTCAGGACGCTCTTCGAGCCTGCCTGGCCGCCGTAGAACAGCGCCAGTCCTGGCGTCATGAGCATCACGAACGCGGCACACGTCAAGATCCACGCGGTGTCGCCGCTGTTGAGACCTTCCACTGGTTAACCCTCCCAGGTCTGTCATGACTGACTGGGCGGGAAGCATGGTCAGGGCGTGTTTCGCGATCGATCCTCACGCGTTTCGCAGGCGTTAACAGAGGCCCTGGACTCATGACGCTTCGGTTACGCAACTGGATGCCCCACTCGAACTGTCGCCCGAAAGGTCCAGTTTGTGAGGCTCCGCACGGAGTAGTGGACTACTCCGTTGCGGAGCTCGGATCAATTCAGCAACGCGTCGACGAACGCCTTCGGCTCGAACGGCGCGAGATCGTCCGGCCCCTCGCCGAGGCCCACCAGCTTCACCGGGACGCCGAGCTCGCGCTGGACCCGGAACACGATCCCGCCCTTGGCGGTGCCGTCCAGCTTGGTGAGCGCGATCCCGGTGACGTCGACGACCTCGCCGAACACCCGGGCCTGGGTGAGCCCGTTCTGACCGGTCGTCGCGTCCAGCACGAGCAGCACCTCGTCGACCCGGGCCTGCTTCTCCACCACCCGCTTGACCTTGCCCAGCTCGTCCATCAGGCCGGTCTTGGTGTGCAGGCGGCCCGCGGTGTCGAGCAGGACGGCGTCGACGGCGTCGGAGGTACCCCGTTTGACGGCCTCGAACGCCACCGACGCCGGGTCGGCGCCCTCCGCCCCGCGTACGACGCCGGCCCCGGAGCGCTCGCCCCAGGTCACCAGCTGCTCGGCGGCCGCGGCCCGGAACGTGTCCGCGGCACCGAGGGTGACCCGGCGGCCCCCGGCGACCAGCACGCGGGCGAGCTTGCCGGTGGTGGTGGTCTTGCCGGTGCCGTTCACCCCGACGACGAGCAGCACCGCCGGGCGACCGTCGTGCGGCAGCGCGTGC
The DNA here is from genome assembly GCF_003945385.1 of Pseudonocardia autotrophica. Lineage (NCBI taxonomy): Bacteria > Bacillati > Actinomycetota > Actinomycetes > Pseudonocardiales > Pseudonocardiaceae > Pseudonocardia > Pseudonocardia autotrophica. The sequence goes on along the minus strand of NZ_AP018920.1, from coordinate 1,935,424 downwards.
ACCGACCGGTTCTGGCCGGTGTCGAGCGCCTCGACGAGCACGTCGTGCAGGGTCTGGCGGACCTGCTCGGCGGTGCGCACACCGCGGGTGGCGAGCTGCTCGCGCAGCCGCTCGGTGATCTCCGCGGTCATCTCCGGGCCGAGATCGGCCTGGAGCAGGGTGGCCTCGACGTCCTCCCACGACTCGTCGTCCAGGTCACCGGCGCCGAGCAGGCCGAGCAGGCTCTGCCCGAGACCGGACCGGGAACGCGACAGCCTGCCGCGCAGGCGGCCGATCCGGCCCTCGGCGGGGGCGATCTCCTCGGCCGGCGCCGTGGGGGCCACCGGTGCCGCCGGATCCGCGGCGGGCGCCGGGGTGCCGGTGGTGCTGCCGGGATCGGCGTCCGGCCGGGCGACCGGCTCGGTCGGGGCGGTCCCGGGCGCCGGGAGCTGCTCGGTGACCGCTGCACCGGCCGACCCGACCGGCGCACCGGGCGCGGCGTCCGGGCGGGTGAGCTGCCGGGTCTCCGGGTCCTTGCTGGCCTCGGCCGTATCGATCACCCGGCTGCCCGCACCGGCGCCGGGGTCCCCCGGCCGCGCGGTCGCGGGCTCGGTCCGGACGGTCGGGCCGCTCGGCGCCCGCCCCGAGGTGACCGGCGGTGCGGTGCTGACCGGGATCCCGCCGGGCGGCGTCCGGGCCTCGGTGGCGCCACCGACGACCGGTGTGCCACCGGGCGGTGTGCGCACCTCGTCGGCGGTGGGGCCCTCGTCGGCGCCCGGACGGGCCGCGCCGCCGGCGTCGGCCGCCCCGTCAGCGCCGTCAGCGCCGTCACCGGGGCGCTCGGGTGCCGTGGCCGTGCCCGAGGCGAAGTCGAACCCGCCACCGGCCTGGTAGCTGCCTCCTGCCCGCGGTGGTTCCCGGTCGGTCTCGAGCTCGGGCGTCGACTCGTCGTCGGAGCGCAGACTGATCCGCCGCCTCCGGGAGATCAGCACCCCGACGAGGACGGCGATCAGCAGCACGGCGACGACGACCGCGACGACGATCCAGATGGTCTGCGTGGTCACCCGCACAACCCTGCCACGCCCGGGTTCCGGGCCGCGCGCGACACCGGGACGCGTCGCGGCCCCGGTCGCCGGCGCCCCGTCGTGGAACTAGGAGGCGGGCCGCAACCGCTGCGAGATGACCTGGGTGATGCCGTCACCGCGCATGGAGACGCCGTAGAGCGCGTCGGCGACCTCCATCGTCGGCTTCTGGTGGGTGATGACGATCAGCTGGCTGGCCGCGCGGAGCTCCTCCAGCAGCGAGATCAGCCTGCGGAGGTTGACGTCGTCGAGGGCTGCCTCGATCTCGTCGAGCACGTAGAACGGCGACGGCCGCGCCCGGAAGATCGCGACCAGCAGCGCCATCGCGGTCAGCGAGCGCTCACCGCCGGAGAGCAGCGACAGCCGCTTCACCTTCTTGCCCGGCGGCCGGGCCTCGACCTCGATACCGGTGGTCAGCATGTCCTCCGGGTCGGTCAGGACGAGCCGGCCGTCGCCCCCGGGGAACAGCGTCGCGAAGACGATCTCGAACTCCCTGGCCACGTCGTGGTAGGCGGTCGTGAAGACCTGCAGGATCTTGTCGTCCACCTCGCGGACCACGGTCAGCAGGTCGCGGCGGGTGTTCTTGAGGTCCTCGAGCTGGGTGGACAGGAACCGGTAGCGCTCCTCGAGCGCCGCGAACTCCTCCAGCGCGAGCGGATTGACCTTGCCCAGCTGGGCGAGGTCCTTCTCGGCCCGCTTGAGCCTGCGTTCCTGGGTGGCCCGGTCGAACGGCACCGGCGGCGGCGCCGACACCTGCTCGCCCCGCTCGCGGGCCGCCTCGTACTCGGCGGTCTCGGCCTCCGACGCCGGAACCGGCACGTCCGGCCCGTACTCGCCGACCAGGTCGTCGATCCCGATGCCGTGGTCGGCGAGCACCCGCTCGGTCAGCTGCTCGAGGCGCATCCGGGTCTGCTGACGCACCATCTCGTCGCGGTGCACGGCGTCGGTCAGCTTCTCCAGCAGCGCGGTCAGCCGGGTCGTGGCGTCCCGGGCCTCGCGGTGCGCCCGGTCGCGGTCGGCGCGGGCGGCCTGGATCTCGTCGCGCTCCGCGGCCGCGGCCGCCAGCGAGACCTCGATCCGCGACACCGCCAGCTCTCCCGCGTCGACGACCAGGCGCGCGATCTCCCCGGCCCGTTCCCGCTCCTGCGCCGCCGCCGCGGCCCGGGCCCTGGCCTGGCGCTCGGCCTGCGCCTGCCGGCGCAGCGACTCGGCCCGGCCGGCGATCGCACTGGCCCGTTCCTCGGCGGTGCGCAGCGCCAGCCGGCACTCGACCTCCTCCGAGCGGACCTCCTCGACGCGCTCGGCGGCCTCGTCGCGCAGCTCGGTGTCCGGCTCGTCGTCGACCGGGACGTCCTCGGCGATCGACAGCTGGTGCTCGGCGGCCTCCAGCTCGATCAGCGACTCGGAGCGGCGGGCCTCCACCGCGTCGCGCCGTTCGCGCAGCCGCTGCGCCTCGGCACCGGCCGAGGTGACGACCTGCTCCAGCCGGCCGAGCTGGGCGGCCGCGGCGGAGCGCCGCTTCTCCGCCTCCGCGACCGCCGACCGGGCCTGCTGCAGGTCCGCTGCCCTGGCCTGCTCCTCGGCGCGGGCGCCCTCGGCGGTCGGCCGCAGCGACTCCAGCTCGGAGTCCACCCGGTCCCGCTCGGCGACCGCGTCGTCCACCGCGGCCTGCAGCTGCAGCGCGCCCTCCCCCGCACCGGCGCCGCCGCGGGCGGCGTGCGCGGTCAGCAGGTCGCCGTCGGTGGTGACGGCGGTCAGCCCGGGCCGGGCGGCCAGCGCGGCCGCCGCGGAGTCCAGGTCGTCGACCACGACGACGTCGCGCAGCAGCGCCGCGAGCGCCGCACCGAGCGCGGGCGGGGCGGTGACGAACCCGGCGGCCCAGCGGCCCGCGGGCGGATCGCCGTCGGGCACCGCGATCCGGGCCGGCGGCCCGTCGGCGGCACCGTCACCGCCGACCAGCAGCGCCGCCCGGCCGGAGTCCCCGGTGCGCAGGGCGCGCAGCGCCGCGGCGGCCGACGGGACCGATGCGACCGCGACCCCCTCGGCGACCTCGCCCAGCGCGGCCGCCACCGCGGCCCGCCCGGCCGGTTCGACGACGACGAGCTCGGCGACCGCGCCCAGCAGCCCGTCCGGCGCGGAATCCAACAGGGCACCGGTGCCGTCCCGGCGGACCAGGCCGACTCCGAGCGCATCCACCCGGGCCCGCCAGTGCGCCCGGCGCTGTTCGGCGTCGCGCTCGGCCCGCACCAGCTCCGCGACCCGCTCGGCGGCCGCCCGGTGCGCCGCCTCGGCCTGCTCGACGCGGACGGCGAGCGCGTCCTCGCCGTCGCCGGACTCGATGCCCAGCTCCTCCCGGGCCGATTCCAGCTCGGCCCGCGCCGCCTCGGTGCGCCCGGCGGCCTCGGTGAGTGCCTCGGACAGCCGCTCGATCTCCTCGGCCGTCGCGGCCGCCCCCGAGCGCAGCGCGTCGGCCTTGCCGGCGAGGGTCGCGATGCCGGCCCGGCGGTCGGCGAGCGCGCGGACCGCCGCCATGTGCTCGCGCTCGGCGGCGGCGAGGGTGCGTTCGCGTTCCGCCTTCTCCGCGATCACCTCGTCGAGCCGGCGGCGGGCCTGCGCGACCGCGTCGACCAGCTCCTCCTCCTGCTCGGCGATCGCGTCGGCCTCGGCCTCGGTCTCGTCCGGGTCCCGGCCGGGGGTGCGTTCGGCAGCCTCCGAGGACGTGAGGTGCCGGACCCGTTCCTGGGCGAGCCGGACCGTGCCGCGCAGCCGCTCGGCCAGCGCGGAGAGCTGGTACCAGGTGTCCTGGGCCGCGGCGAGACGCGGTGCGTCCTGCGCGAGGGCTGCCGCCAGCTCCTGCTCGCTCTCCCGGGCCCCGGTGAGCTGCTCCTCGACCTCGGCGCGGCGCCGCCGGGCCTGCTCCTGGCCCGCCTCCTCGCGGGCGACCTCGCCCTGCAGGGTGACGAGATCGTCGGCGGAGAGCCGGAGCCGGGCGTCGCGCAGCTCGGTCTGCACCGACTGCGCCCGGCGCGCGATCTCGGCCTGCCTGCCCAGCGGCTTGAGCTGGCGGCGCAGCTCGGCGGTGAGGTCGGTGAGCCGGGTCAGATTGGCCTGCATCGCATCGAGCTTCCGCAGCGCCTTCTCCTTGCGCTTGCGGTGCTTGAGGACCCCGGCCGCCTCCTCGATGTAGGCGCGCCGGTCCTCCGGCTTGGACTGCAGCACACCGTCGAGCTGCCCCTGCCCGACGATCACGTGCATCTCCCGGCCGATGCCCGAGTCGGACAGCAGCTCCTGCACGTCCAGCAGCCGGGCTCGGGAGCCGTTGATCTCGTACTCGCCCGCCCCGTCGCGGAACATCCGCCGGGTCACCGAGACCTCGGAGTAGTCGATCGGCAGCGCCCCGTCGCTGTTGTCGATCGTCAGCGTCACCTCGGCGCGGCCCAGCGGCGCCCGCCCCGAGGTGCCGGCGAAGATGACGTCCTCCATCTTGCCGCCGCGCAGCGCCTTGGCGCCCTGCTCGCCGAGCACCCAGCTGATCGCGTCGACCACGTTGGACTTGCCCGACCCGTTGGGCCCGACCACACAGGTGATCCCCGGCTCCAGACGCAGCGTGGTGGCCGAGGCGAAGGACTTGAAGCCCTTCATCGTCAGCGTCTTCAGGTGCACGGGTGCGGTCTCCAGCTGCGGGGGAAGCGTCAGGCTACCGGGGGCGGGCCGGCATTCCCGGGGGACCCGCCCGGCACGCTCAGGCCGCCGGCGACGCCGCGTTCACCACCCAGCGCACCCCGAACCGGTCGGTGACCTGACCGAACACGTCTCCCCACATCTGCTTCTCGAACGGCACGTCGACGACGCCGCCCTCGGCGAGCGCGCCGAACCAGCCACCCAGACGAGCGAGATCGTCACCGGAGACGCTGATCGAGACGCCGGCCGGATCGGCCCCGATCGGCCGATCCGGGTCGCCGTCGGACGCCATCAGCACGAAACCGTCGGGCGTCTGCAGGTGGGAGTGCATCACCCCGTCGGGCGGCGGCACCGGCCCCTCGGCGCCCATGTCACCGAAGGTCATGATGCTCAGCTCCCCGCCGAACACCGAGCGGTAGAACTCCATCGCCTGCCGGGAGGTGTTGTCGAAGTGCAGGTACGGGTTCATCGAGACGGCCATGGTGCTCCCCTTCGAGTCGGTGTGCACCGTTGTAGACCCCGGCACCGACAAGAACTCGTCGGTCGGCGCCGCACCGTGGGCGCCGGGGCCCGGTTCACGCCTCGGTGAAGCCCTCGAACGCGCCGCCCGGCTCGCCCCACTGCTCGGCCACCGAGGTCACCCGGCCCGGGGTGTCCGGGCCGCGGAGCAGCGCCAGCAGCTGCTCACAGGCGTCGCGGTCACCCTCCGCCGTCACCGCGACCCGCCCGTCGCGGAGGTTCCTGGCCTGCCCGACGAGTCCCAGCTCCAGCGCCCGGGAGCGGGTCCACCAGCGGAAACCGACCCCCTGCACGGTCCCCTGGACCCACGCGATGAGCCGAACGGCCGAATCTGTACTGCTACTCACAGTACTGGTACGTTACGCGACCGTGACAAGATCACGTTCACCGCGCGCCGCCAGGGCGATGCTCGGCGGGGTGGGTGCGGGCGCCGTGCTGGCCATGGCCGCTCCGCTGACACCGCTCGGTGGCACGCTGCCCGGCCCGGCAGGCGCGATCGAGGAGACGGTCCCGCTGCGCCCGGCCGGCGCGGCGACGGCCACTCTTCCCACCGCCGGGCCCGGCCCCACCGACACCGCGCCGCCGCCGGCGCTGCTCGCCGCGCGCGCGGCGAGGGAGGCCTTCGCGGGCTCCCCCGCCGACCCGGGCGCCCCGGCCAGGGCCGCGGTCGCCGCGGCGCAGGCGCACCGGGCCGCGCTCGACGCCGCCCCCCGGCCCGGGGCCGATGCGGGCGGGGATGCGGGCCGGGACGCGGCCCGGGACGCCGGCCGCCCGGCACCGTCCACGGCCGGGCTCAGCGGCCAGCTCGCCCTGGTCGTGGAGCTCACCAACGTCGAGCGGGCGGCCGCGGGCTGCAGCGCGCTGCGGGTGGATCCGCGGATCAACGCGGCCGCGCAGGGGCACAGCGAGGACATGGCCGCGAACGGCTACTTCTCGCACGACAGCCGGGACGGCCGGGACTTCGCCGACCGGATGACCGCGGCCGGTCATCCCTCCCCCGGCGCGGAGAACATCGCCGCCGGACAGCCGGACGCGGCCACCGTCGTCGCGGACTGGATGGCCTCGCCCGGGCACCGGAAGAACATCCTCGACTGCTCGCTGTCGACGATCGGGGTCGGGCTGGCCGGCGGCTACTGGACACAGAACTTCGGGCGCTGAGTACTTCGGCCGCTGAGCACGTCGGGCGCTGGATGCTTCGGGCGCCGAGAATCTCGGGCGCGGCGAACGTCGGCGCGGACCCGAGGGCTCAGCCCTCGAACCGGTAGCCCATCCCGGCCTCGGTGATCAGGTACCGCGGGCGGGCCGGCACCGGTTCGAGCTTGCGCCGCAGCTGGGCCAGGTAGACCCGCAGGTAGTGGGTCTCGGTGTCGTAGCGCGGGCCCCACACCTCGTGCAGCACCTGCCGCTGGCCGACGAGCTTGCCGCGGTGCCGCACCAGGAGCTCGAGGATCCCCCACTCGGTGGGTGTCAGGTGCACCTCGTCGCCGCCGGCCCGCAGCACCGTCTTCGCCGCCAGGTCGACCGTGAAGTCGTCGGTCGTGACCACCGCCTCCCCGTCGACCGACGACACCGCCGCCCGCCGCACCGCGGCCCGCAGCCGGGCCAGCAGCTCCGCCATGCCGAACGGCTTCGTGACGTAGTCGTCGGCACCGGCGTCGAGCGCCCGGACCTTGTCCGAGGAGTCGGCGCGGGCCGACAGCACCACGATCGGGACGGTGCTCCAGCCGCGCAGCCCGGCGATCACCTCGGTGCCCTCCAGGTCGGGCAGCCCGAGATCGAGGACGACGACGTCCGGATGCCCGTCCGCGGCCGCCCGCAGCGCGGCCGAACCGTCCGCGGCGACGGTCACCGTGTAGCCGTGCGCGGTCAGGTTGATCCGCAGCGCACGCAGGATCTGCGGGTCGTCGTCGACGACCAGCACCCGGGTCCCCCGCCCGCTCACCGGTGCGCCCCGGCAGGCGCCACCGGCAGCGAGACGACGACGGTGAGCCCGCCGCCGGGGGTGTCCTCCGCGGTCAGCTCGCCGTCCATCACGGCGGTCAGCCCGCGGGCCACCGACAGCCCCAGCCCGAGCCCGGCGGCGGCGTCGCGGTCACCGAGCCGCTGGAACGCGGCGAACAGCTCGCCCCACCGGCGGTGCGGGACGCCGGGGCCGCGATCGACGACCCGCAGCTCCACCCGGTCGTCGTACGCGCTGGCCCGCAGTACGACGTCCGGCTCGGCCCCGTCCGCCGCGCCGTGCCGTATCGCGTTGTCGATCACGTTGGCCACCACCCGTTCCAGCAGTCCTGCGTCCGCGAGCACGTCCGGGGCGTCCTCACGGATCTCGATCCGCACCCGCTCGGCGCCCTCGACACCGAGCAGCGCGCAGGCCGCGACCTCGCCGTAGCCGACCGGGGCCAGCAGCGGTGTCACCGCACCGGCGGCGAGCCGGGAGGAGTCCAGCAGGTTCCCCACCAGCCCGGTCAACCGGTCCACGGATTCCTCGACGGTCGCGAGCAGCTCGGCCCGGTCGGCGACCGACAGCGGCAGCGACGGATCCCGCAGGCTCCCGGCGGCTGCTTTGATCGAGGTCAGCGGGCTGCGCAGATCGTGTCCGACGGCCGACAGCAGTGCCCCGCGGGTCTCGTTGATCGCCGCCCGGCGCTCGGCGGCGGCGGCGCCGGCCGCGGCCCGCTCACCGCGCAGCGCGAGCAGCGCCTGCCCACCGACCGTCTCCAGCAGCCGCCGGTCCGATGCCGGCAGCGCCCGCCCGGTGCCGACCAGGTGCGTCCCCTCCTCGACGACGACGTCGACGTCGGCCAGCTCCGGACGCGCGCACTCGTCCGGGCCGGACACCGCGACCGTCGACCAGGTCCGGTCCGGCCGGCGTTCCAGCAGCGCCGCGGAGCGCAGGCCGAAGGTCTCCCGGAGCTGGGTCAGCAGCCGCGGCAGCGGATCGGCGCCGGTCAGCACCGTCCGCGCGAACGCGGCGAGCAACGTCGCCTCGGCCCGGGCCCTGGCGGCCTGCTCGGCACCTCGCGCCGCCCGGTCCACCACCAGCGCGACCAGCACACCGACCAGCAGCATGGTCACGATGCTGACCAGGTTGCCGGTGCTCGCCAGGGCCACCGAGTACAGCGGCGGATAGTGGAACCAGCTCAGCAACGCCCCACCGAGCACGGCCGCCAGCAGAGCGGGGCCCAGGCCGCCGACCAGCGCGGCGAACACGGTCGCGAGCAGGTAGAGCATCGCGTCGGTGGTCACGTCGATCCGGTCCGCCGATGCCACCGCCCCGACGACGGTCACCACGGCGGGGCCGAGCACGGCGAGCACCCAGCCCGGTACCCGCCGTGACAGCGGCAGCGCGGCGCGCAGCCCGGGCAGCCTCAGCGCCCGGCCCGCCGCGTCGTGGGTGACCATGTGCACGTCGATCGGCCCCGATTCCTGGACCACCCTGGCCGCGATCCCCGGATCGAACAGCCGGGCCAGTCTGGTCCGGCGCGACGTCCCGAGCACCAGCTGGGTCGCGTTCACGCCGCGCACGAAGTCGAGCAGCGCCCGTAACACGGAGTCCGCGCCACCGTCGCCGACGGCGGTGTGGAAGGTGGCGCCGACGTCCGCGGCGAGCGTGCGGAGCCGGTCCACCGCCGCCGGTGCCGCCGGGGCCAGCCCGTCGCCGCGCAGCACGTGCACCGCGTGCAGGTCGGCCAGGCCGGCCCGTTTCGCGATCCGCGCGGCGCGGCGCAGTACCGTCTCCGACTCCGGCCCGCCGGTGAGCGCGACCACCACCCGCTCCCGGGTCTCCCAGACGTCGGTGACCTGCTCCGCGACCCGCTGCCTGCGCAGCGCGACGTCGACCTCGTCGGCCACCCAGCGCAGCGCGAGCTCGCGCAGCGCGATCAGGTTCGGCAGCCGGAAGTAGTGCGCCAGTGCCGCGTCGACCTGCGCAGCCGGATAGACGTTGCCGTGAGCCAGGCGCCGGCGCAGCGCCTCCGGGGTGATGTCGACCAGCTCCAGCTGCCCGGCCCGGCGGACCACCTCGTCGGGCACCGTCTCCCGCTGCCGGACCCCGGTGATGGTGTGCACGACGTCGCCGAGCGACTCCAGGTGCTGGACGTTCACCGTGGACAGGACGTCGATCCCGGCGTCGAGCAGGACCTCCACGTCCTGCCAGCGCTTGGCGTGCCGCGAACCCGGCGCGTTGGTGTGCGCCAGCTCGTCGACCAGCACGACCTGTGGTCCGCGGGCGAGCACCGCGTCGAGATCGAGCTCCTCGAGCACCGTCCCGGCGTGCTCCACGCGACGGCGCGGCAGCACCTCCAGGCCCGCCAGCAGCGCGGAGGTCCGCTCCCGGCCGTGCGTCTCGACGATCCCGACGACGACGTCGGTGCCCCGGTCGCGCCGCCGGTGCGCCTCGGCGAGCATCGCGAACGTCTTGCCCACCCCGGGCGCCGCCCCGAGGTGGATCCGCAGCTCACCCCTGTTCACGGCACCATTCTGGCGACCGGCGCCCCCGGCCCGGAATCCCCGGTCCCGGCGGCGTCCTGCACTGCGGCGTTCAGTTCGGGGACGTTCACCCGCGGCTCGCCGAGCACCCCGAACGTGCGGCCGTCGGTAGCACGGGCGACCAGCCCGGTCACCACCTCGGGCGTCAGCCCGGTGACCCGGGCGACCCGGGGCACCTGCAGCGCGGCATAACCGGGGCTGATGTCCGGGTCCAGCCCGGACGCCGACGCCGTCACCGCATCGACCGGGACCGCCGCCGGATCGGTCCCCTCCCGGGCAGCGATCAGCTCCCGGCGACGGGTCACGTCGGCCAGCAGCTTCTCGTCGAAGCCACCGGCGTTGGATCCGCCGGACGTCGCGGTGTCGGCCGGGCCCAGCACGTCCGCCGACGAGGCGGACGGCCGGGTGTGGAACCACGGATCGGCCGCCGGATCGGCGGCCACCGGGTCGATCCCGATCAGTGCCGATCCGGTGGGCCCACCGGCGCCGGGCAGCAGCGACCCCTCGGCGGCCGTGACGAGCCCGGGCAGCTGGGCGACCGCCCAGATCCCGAGCGGATAGACGACGCCGCAGAGCAGCGTCATGACCAGCAGCAGCCGCAGACCGGCCGCGGTCTGCCTGCGCAGCACGGCGAACACCGTTCACACCCCCGGGATCAGTCGGACGACGAGATCGATCAGGGCGATGCCGACGAACGGCGTGAGCACCCCACCGATCCCGTAGACGAGCAGGTTGCGGCGCAGCAGCGCGGCCGCCGACGACGGCCGGTACCGCACACCGCGCAACGCCAGCGGGATCAGCGCCACGATCACCAGCGCGTTGAAGATCACCGCGGAGAGCACCGCGGACTGCGGCGTGGCCAGCCCCATCACGTCGAGCGCCCCCAGCGGGGGGTACAGCGCGGCGAACATCGCGGGCAGGATCGCGAAGTACTTGGCCAGGTCGTTGGCCACCGAGAAGGTGGTCAGCGCACCCCGGGTGATCAGCAGCTGCTTGCCGATCTCGACGATGTCGACGAGCTTGGTCGGGTCCGAGTCGAGATCGACCATGTTCCCGGCCTCCTTCGCCGCCGCCGTCCCGGTGTTCATCGCGACACCGACGTCGGCCTGGGCGAGTGCCGGGGCGTCGTTGGTGCCGTCGCCGGTCATCGCGACCAGGCGCCCGCCGGACTGCTCGCGCCGGATCAGCGCGAGCTTGTCCTCCGGGGTGGCCTCGGCGAGGTGCTCGTCGACGCCGGCCCGCGCGGCGATCACCGCCGCGGTGCGCGGGTTGTCCCCGGTGACCATGACGGTGCGGACCCCCATCGCACGCAGCTCGGCGAACCGCTCGGCGATCCCCGGTTTGACGACGTCGGACAGCTCGACGACGCCCAGCAGCCGGGCCTCCCCGCCCTCGACCGCGCCGCCGCCGGGGTCGGTCGCCACCACCAGCGGCGTGCCGCCGGCATCGGAGACCGTCTCCACCAGCCGGTCCACCTCCGCCCGGTCACCGGCGCCGCACGCCCACTCCAGGACCGCACCGGCGGCGCCCTTGCGCACCGCGACGCCGTCGAGGTCGATGCCCGACATCCGGGTCCGTGCGCTGAACGGCACCGCCGTGGCGAGCGCCTCGGCGGCGTCCGCACCGGCCGGCAGGCCGTACCCGGACGCGCACAGCTCGACGATGCTGCGACCCTCCGGGGTCGGGTCGGCCAGGCTCGCCAGCCGGGCCGCGGCGGCCAGCTCATCGGGGGTGGTCCCGCCGACCGGGTGCAGCGCGGTCGCCCGCCGGTTGCCGTGGGTGACGGTGCCGGTCTTGTCCAGCAGCAGGGTGTCGACGTCGCCGGCGGCCTCCACGGCCCGCCCCGACGTGGCGAGCACGCCCCGCCGTACCAGCCGGTCCATGCCGGCGATGCCGATCGCGGACAGCAGCGCACCGATCGTCGTCGGGATCAGGCAGACCAGCAGTGCGGTCAGCACGACGAGCGGGACCCGTTCGCCGGCGTACGCGCTCATCGGGGCGATCGCGACGACCGCGAGCAGCAGCACGATCGTCAGGGCGCTGAGCAGCACGCCCAGCGCGATCTCGTTCGGCGTCCTGGCCCGGGACGCCCCCTCGACCAGCGCGATCATCCGGTCGACGACGGTCTCGCCGGGCCGCGTCGTGATCCGGACGACGATCCGGTCGGACAGCACGGTGGTGCCACCGGTGACCGCGCTGCGGTCCCCGCCGGCCTCCCGGATCACCGGGGCCGACTCACCGGTCACCGCGGACTCGTCGACCGAGGCGACACCGTGCACGACGTCGCCGTCGCCGGGCACCGTCTCCCCCGCCTCGACGACGACCAGATCGCCCACCCGCAGCTCGGAGGCCGGGACCGGTGTCACGGGGGCAGCGGTACCGGGACCAGTAGCGGGACCAGTACCGGGATCAGTATTGAGATCAGTGCCGTGCGGCAGCCGCTGTGCCACGGTGTCGCGCCGCGCGGCCCGCAGCGACGCGGCCTGGGCCCGGCCTCGGCCCTCGGCGACGGCCTCGGCCAGGTTGGCGAACAGCACCGTGAACCACAGCCAGAGTGCGACGAGCACCGCGAACACGCTCGGTCCGGTGATCGCGAGCCCGGTGACCAGCACCGCGCCCGTCCACACCACGAGCAGCACCGGGTTGCGGGCCTGCACCCGCGGGTCGAGCTTGCGCACCGCCTCCACCGCGGCCGCCCGCCACACCCCCGCGGTATCGGCGCCCGTTCCCCGGAGCGGGCGTCCCGTGGCGCGGGAGGCCGGCGCCGACACCCGGGAACGCGTCCAGCCGGTCACGACAGCGCCTCGGCGATCGGGCCCAGGGCGAGTGCCGGGAGGAACGTCAGCGCCGACACCAGCAGCACCGTCCCGCCGAGCAGCCCGCAGAACAGCGGACCGTCGGTGGGCAGTGTCCCCGCACCGGCGGGCACCCGTTGCCGCACGGCCAGCGAGCCGGCCAGGCAGAGCACCGCCAGGATCGGCAGGAACCGGCCGAGCAGCATCGCCACCCCGAGTCCGGCCTGCATGAAGTCGCCGGTAGCGGTGAGCCCGGCGAACGCCGAGCCGTTGTTGTTCGCCGCCGAGGCCCAGGCGTAGAGCAGCTCGGTGAAACCGTGCGGGCCCGCGTCGCCCGGTGCGCCGGCGGTGACCGCGGGCAGCGCGACCGTCAGTCCGGTCCCGATCAGCACCAGTGCCGGCATCACCAGCACCGACACCGCGGCACAGGTGATCTCCCGGCGGCCGAGCTTCTTGCCCAGGTACTCCGGGGTGCGTCCGACCATCTGCCCGGCGATGAACACCGCGACCACCGCCATCACCAGGATCCCGTAGAGCCCCGCGCCGACCCCGCCCGGCGCGACCTCGCCGAGCAGCATGTTCAGCAGCACGATCCCGCCCCCGGCGCCGGTCATGCTGTCGTGCATGGCATTCACCGCGCCGGTGGACGTCCCGGTGGTGGACACCGCGAACAGCACCGACCCGGCGATCCCGAAGCGGGTCTCCTTGCCCTCCAGCGCGCCACCGGCGGCGAGCGCCGCGGGCCCGTTCGGGTGCAGCTCGGCGAACCAGGCGGCGCCGAGGAACAGCAGCCACAGCCCGGTCGCGACGGCGAGCAGCACGACGCCCTCGCGGACCCGCCCGACCAGCACGCCGAACGTGCGGGTGAGCGCCACCGGGATCACCAGCATCAGGTAGATCTCGATCAGGTCGGACAGCGGGGTCGGGTTCTCGAACGGGTGCGCCGAGTTCGCGTTGAAGATCCCGCCGCCGTTCGTGCCGAGCAGCTTCACCTCCTCCTGGGACGCGGCGGGCGCCAGCGGGACGGTGTGCACCGATCCGTCCGGCCCGGTCACCTCGATCCCGGAGCGCAGCGACTGCACGACACCGGTGGCGACCAGTACGACGGCGGCGACCGCGGCCAGCGGCAGCAGGATCCGGACGGTCCCGCGGGTCACGTCCACCCACACGTTGCCGATCCGCCCGTCGCCGCCGGTCGCGGTGAAGCCACGCACCAGCGCGATCGCCACCGCCATCCCGACCGCGGCGGACAGCACGTTCTGCACGGTCAGGCCGAGCATCGCCACGGTGTGCCCGAGCACCTGTTCGGGGACGTAGGACTGCCAGTTCGTGTTCGTCGTGAACGACACCGCGGTGTTGAACGCCATCGCGGGCGCGACGGTGGCCGAGCCGTCGGTACCGCGTCCGAATCCCAGCGGCAGCACCGGCTGCAGCCGCTGGAACAGGTACAGCAGCAGCACCGAGACCAGGGAGAGGCCGAGCACCCCGGCGGCGTAGGTCGTCCAGCGCTGGCCGGAGCCCGGATCGACCCGGCAGAGCCGGTAGATCACCCGTTCGGCCCGTCCGTGCCGGGTGTCGGTGTAGACCCGCGCCATCCGGTCGCCCAACGGCTTCCAGCTCGCGGCGAGCAACGCCAGCAGGACGGCCACCTGCGCCACGCCGGCCATCAGGAACGCTCCGGGCGCAGCAGCGCGACCACCAGGCGGACGAGCAGCGCCAGCGCCGCGAGCCCCGCCACGACATCGGCGATCACAGCGTGTCCATCCCGTGCAGTGCGAGCGCCAGGACGGCGAAGCACGCCACCACCAGCGCGAGCCAGGCCACGTCGGCCACGATTCCCCTCCTCCGGTCCGCACCGGAACGTCCGGTACGGCCGGTGCGAGATCGTGCGCGCCGTCGGGCCGCCGGCGGCCGCCCCGACGGTGATCCTGACGGTCCGCCGGCCCGCGTTGACGCCTCCTTGACGGCGTCGTGCCGTGGGTCACGTGCGGGGGCCGTTGCGGCGGGGAACCACTCGCTACCCTCGGCGGGGCGAGGAGTCCGGGGAGGTCGCAGAGAGCATGTCGGTGATCGACAACGCGGTGTACGTGGACGGGCGGCGCGCCGCGGCGCCGTCGTCGGTGGACGGAGCGCTCGCGGAGCTGCACCGCTGTCGCCGTGACCAGCGCGTCGAGTCGCCCGGCGGCTTCTGCTGGATCGGGATGCTCCGCCCGGACGACGACGAGATCCGGGAGGTCGCGAAGGAGTTCGACCTGCACTCGCTCGCCGTCGAGGACACCGTGAACGCCCACCAGCGCCCGAAGATGGAGCGCTACGGCGACACCGAGTTCATCGTGCTCCGGCCGGCCCGCTACGTCGACCGCGACGAGACCGTGCAGATCGGCGAGGTGCACCTTTTCCTCGGCCCGGACTTCGTGATCACCGTGCGGCACGCCGTCGAACCGGAGCTGGCCGAGGTCCGCGAGCGGCTGGAGAGCCACCCGGATCTGCTCGCACACGGCCCGATGGCCGTGCTCTACGCCGTCCTGGACCGGGTGGTGGACGACTACGCACCCGTCCTCGACGGCCTGCAGGACGACATCGACCAGATCGAGGAGCAGGTTTTCCAGGGCGATCCGCAGGTCTCCCGGCGGATCTACCAGCTCACCCGCGAGGTGATCGCGTTCCAGCGGGCGGTCGAGCCGCTGCAGGAGATCTTCGTCGAGCTGCGCGGCCGGTTCGCCAAGTCCGGCGAGACCCCGGATCTGGAGCTGCGCCGGGCGATGCGCGACGTGATCGACCACGCCACCCGGGTCCGGGAACGGGTGGAGGGCTTCCGCGACCTGCTGGGCAACATCCTCACCGTCAACGCGACGCTCGTCGCGCAGCGGCAGAACGAGGAGATGACCCGGTTGACCGAGGCCGGGTTCGCGCAGAACGAGCAGATGAAGAAGGTGTCGTCCTGGGCGGCGATCCTGTTCGCGCCCAGCCTGATCGCCGGTATCTACGGGATGAACTTCGACAACATGCCCGAGCTGCACTGGGCCTTCGGCTACCCGATGGCGTTCGGCATGATGATCGCGCTCGCGCTGATCCTCTACACGATGTTCCGGCGCAACGGCTGGTTGTAGCCGTGAGCCGGGCACGCACCCCCGTGCGCGCCCGGCCCGGCCTCAGCCGGTCGGCCCCTGCTCCGGTGCGGATTCCGGCGCGGGTGCCGGAGCGGACCCCGGTGCCGGCGCCGGCGCGGACCCCGGTGCCGATGCCGGCGTGGACTCCGGTGCCGGCTGCGCGGATGCGGATGCCCCGTCGGGGACGGTGACGATCATCGGCTCCGGCGCGGTGGTCACGCACTCACCGGTGGCCGGATCAGGCGTCCGGTCCCCGCGCGGGTACGGAACCGGCTCGGCCGGTGTGTCGAAGCCGGATCCGTCGGCCGGGGTGCAGCCGATGTCCTGCACGCTCAGCGGGCGGCCGTCCTGGTCGAACAGGTACACCTCGGACAGCGGGCGGCCCTGCGCGTCGAACGGGCGGACATCGGTCACCGTCTCGCCGTCCAGGAGCAGCCCCGGCATGGCCGAGGACTCCTGGTAGCCACCCCACGGCGGCGTCGCGAGGGCGTACAGCGCCCCCACCAGCGCGCCGGCGACGAAGGCGTTCACCGGCACGACGATCCACAGCAGCCGCCGGTCGGCTCGGGTGCGGGCCCCCAGCGCGAACGACAGCGGCAGCGCGAGCAGCCCCAGCAACGTCCCGACCACCAGCGCCGTCATGCCCTGCCCGGTGAACAGGAACGCGACCGTGCCACCCGCGATCAGAGCCCGCAGCACCCACCAGCCCGGCTGCAGCCCGGCGAGCAGCGCCGGGACGTCGACCCGGCCACCCCGGGGCGAGGCATCCGCCTCATCCGGGCCGGTCCGCAGCCCACGGTTCAGCGCGGCCACCGAGGGCAGTGCCGCGGCCGGCGACTGTCGCGGGCCGTCACGGAGTACCGCCAGCAGCCCGATCAGGGCCACCAGCAGCCCGAGGGCCAGCCCCAGCACGCCGGACGGGACCACCAGCCCGCCGGTGCCGGCGAGCAGGGCGCCCACCACCAGCGCCACCACCGCGAACCGGACGGATCCGCGGCCCCGCTGCACCGGGGTCTCCGGTACGGCACCGAACCCGGCGGCCGCCCGCAGCTCCGCCGCGTACGCCTCGGGAGTCCCGAGCCGCTGGTGCACCGCGGCGCGGTCGTAGCCATCACCGAGCTCCGCGGCCAACTCCGCCAGGTGCCCGCGGGCGTCCTCGACGATCTCCTCGACCTCACCGTCGGGCAGGTCGGTCAGCGCGGACCGCAGCCCGGCCAGGTACTCGGCGGTCGTCGTGTCCTGGATCAGGATCGTCGGGTCATCCGTCTCGGCCATCACGCGCCCACCAGCCCGTTCATCGTGGTGGCGAACCCGCGCCACCGTTCCGTCGTCTCCCGCAGCCGTTCCCGGCCCGGTTCGTTGATCGCGTAGTACTTCCGGTGCGGCCCCTCTTCGCTCGGCACCACGTACGACGTGAGCAGCCCGGCTCCGTAGAGCCGGCGCAGCGTGCCGTAGACCGAGGCGTCACCGACCTCGGTGAGCCCGGCCCCGCGCAGTGCTCGAACGACCTCGTAGCCGTAGCCGTCGGCTCGCTCGAGCACGGCCAGTACCGCGAGATCGAGTACGCCCTTCAACAACTGGCTGGTGTCCATCGCCCCCCTCTTCCGTTCCCCCTAGTACTACGTTATCCACAGTAGCGTGGAGCGCGTTGCACCGGGGTCGGGTGGTCGCCGTCGGCGTGCCGCAGGGAGCGGCACCGGGGGTGTCGACGCCCGTCAGGTGCGGCGGAGCCTCGGCGCGGGCTGGCAGCGCGGGCAGGTGAAGGACGACCGGTTCATGAAGTGGTCCCGGCGGATCGGGGTGCCGCAGCGGCGGCAGGCCCGGTCGGCCCGCCCGTAGACGTTCAACGAGCGGTCGAAGTAGCCCGAGGCCCCGTTGACGTTGACGTAGAGCGCATCGAACGACGTCCCGCCCTGCGCGAGCGCCTCGCTCATCACGGTGCTCGCGGCATCGAGCACGGCGTGCCCCTGGGCGCGGGTCATCCGGTCGGTCGGCCGCACCCCGTGCAGCCGGGCCCGCCAGAGCGCCTCGTCGGCGTAGATGTTCCCGATCCCGGACACCACCGTCTGGTCCAGCAGCGCCCGCTTGACCTCGGTCCGCCTGCGGCGCAGCGCCGCCACCGCGTCGTCGACGGAGAACGCCGGATCCATCGGGTCGCGGGCGATGTGCGCGACCGGTTCCGGGACCAGCCCGCCACCGGACGCCGGTCGCAGCGGGTGCACCGACAGCCCGCCGAACGTGCGCTGATCGACGAACCGCAGCTCGGGGCCGTCGTCGTCGAACCGGATCCGCACCCGCAGGTGCTTCTCGTCGGGCCGGCCGGGATCGGCGACCAGCATCTGCCCGCTCATCCCGAGATGTGCGAGCAACGCGTCGTCGCCGGGTTCGGCGGTGTCGAGCTCCAGCCAGAGGTACTTCCCACGGCGGGACGCCGCCCGCAGGGTGCGCCCGCCCAGCCGGCCGGTGAAGTCGTCCGGCCCGGTCGGGTGTCTGCGGACGGCCCGCGGGTGCAGGACCTCGACGCCGGCGATCCGGCGGTCCAGCACGTGATCGGCCAGTCCGCGCCGGACGACCTCGACCTCGGGCAGCTCGGGCACGGCGCGCGCGGCTAGAGCGTCGAGCCGGAGCTCTGCTCGGCCGACAGCGCCCGCCAGGCGAGCTCCGCGGCCTTCTGCTCGGCTTCCTTCTTGGTGCGCCCGGCACCGGTCCCGAGGTCCCGCCCGGCGACGACGGCGGTCGCGGTGAACACCTTCAGGTGATCCGGGCCCTCCTCGTCGATCCGGTACTCGGGAACGCCGTAGCCACCGGCCGCGGTCAGCTCCTGCAGGCTGGTCTTCCAGTCCAGGCCCGCGCCGAGCAGCGGCGCGCTGCGCAGCAGGTCGTCGAACAGCCGGTGGATCAGCTCCCGGGACGACTCCAGGCCGTGCTGGATGTAGACCGCACCGAGCAGTGCCTCGGTGGCGTCGGCCAGGATGCTGGCCTTGGTCCGGCCGCCGGTCAGCTCCTCGCCGCGGCCCAGGAACAGATACGCCCCGAGACCGAGCCGGGTGCCGTCGATGCCGACGCGCCCCTCCGGAGCGGGCAGCACGGCCGCCACACCGGCCAGCGCGTGCATGTTCACCACACTGGCCCGCAGCTTCGCGAGCTGACCCTCCGGCAGGTCCGGATGGTCCCGGTAGAGCCGCTCGGTGATCACGATGGAGAGCACCGAGTCGCCGAGGAACTCCAGCCGCTCGTTGGTCGGCAGGCCACCGTGCTCGTAGGCGTAGGAGCGGTGCGTGAGCGCGAGGATCAGTAGCTCTTCGTCCAGCTCGACACCGAGCGCGGACAGCAGAGGAGACCGGTCCGTCACCGGACCGGTCACGCTCTTCTCGCCCACCTCAGGCGTGTCAGGCCGGACGGGTGACCTGCCGGCCGTCGTACTGACCGCAGGTCGGGCAGGCGATGTGCTGCAGCTTCGGCTCCCGGCACGCGCGGTTCGAGCAGGCGACCAGGTTCGGTGCAGTGGCCTTCCACTGCGACCGGCGAGCCCGCGTGTTGGACCGCGACATCCGGCGCTTGGGGACGGCCATGATGACACTCCTCGGTTCTGAAACGTTCAGTCTGTCGGCGCACCGGGATCGGGCCTGCGAGAGGCACCGGATCACTCGGTGGAGGGCAGGCGCTCACGGAGCGCCGCCCAACGAGGATCCAGTCTCTCATGCCCGTGATCCGGCGCGAGATCGGCCCACCGCTCGCCGCAGCCCTCGCAGAGGCCGGGGCAGTCCTGCGTGCACAGCGGTGCCATCGGCAGGTCGGTGACCAGTGCGTCCCGCACGGTCTGGAGGAGATCGACCCGCTCGTCGACCAGCCGCGGGATCTCGTCGGCGTCGGTGGTCTCCTCGGTGACCGAGTCGGGATAGGCGAACAGCTCACCGAACCCGACCACGACGTCGTCGGACAGCGGGTCCAGGCATCGGGAGCACTCGCCCTCGAGCCGCGCCGCCGCGGTGCCCGAGACGTAGACGCCCTCGGTCACCGACTCCAGCGAGACGTCGAGCTCGACGTCCGATCCGTCCGGGACGGAGATCACGCCGACCAGCCCGATCGCCTCGTCACCCGATGGGGCGGGGACCGTCCGCGTGACGGTGCGTTGTGTTCCCGGGCGGCGGGCCAGCTCGCGGGTGCTGACGACCCACGGGTTGTCGTCGGGGCGGGCGGGGCGGGATCCGGGGATGCGCTGCGTGCTCATGTCCGGGACCAGGGTACGCGGCATCGAGCGGCGGGACCGCCGGGACCGGGCCGGGCCGCCGCCGTGTCGCCCCGGCCGCGGCTGACGGGCCCCGCGTGGGCCACCCGCGCCGACGCCGCCGGGGTCCGGCGATCATCGTCCGGCGCGGGCTGCGCGCCGGGTCGCCCCGGGCGTCTCCCCCACCACGGCGCGATAGCGGCGGGTGAAGTGCGCCTGGTCGGCGTAGCCGAGATCGGCGGCCAGCGCGGCCAGGTCGGTGTCCGGGTCGACCCGCAGCGCGGTGGCCGCGTGCTGCAGCCTGCGGCACTCGATCAGCCACAGCGGGGTCAGCCCGATGTGGCTGCGGACCAGCCGTTCCAGGGTCCGGAGCGGGACACCGAGCTCCTCGGCGAGCTGGTCGGCGCGGACGACGTCGGTGCGTTCCTCGGCCAGCGCGCAGGCCCGGTTCACCAGGCGTCCGGCGTCGCCGATCCGGGAGGCGGCCGGGGCGAGCCACCGGCGCAGCGCCTCGGCGACCGCCCGGTCCGGGTCGGCCGCGTCGTGCACCGCGGCGCTCAGCACCGCGACCGGAGCGCCGGGTGACGGCTCGGACGACCCGCGCAGCGCCGCCGCCGGGGTCGCGCTGAGCAGCGGCGTCGCGGCCGGGCGCAGCAGTACCCCCACCACCCAGGACCGGCCGGTCAGCTCCCGGACGTCGACGACCCTCCGCGGCCCGTGCAGATACGCCCCGGCCGGTCCGGTGACCAGGTTGAACGCCGGGTACTGCAGCACCCGCTGCGGGCGCGTGCACCCGGGCGGCACGTCCCAGCGGGCGACCCAGGCCCACCGGACGAGCTCGTCGAGACCGATCGGGAACCGGCTCAGCGCGACGTCCGGCCCGCCGGGGTTCAGATGGCCGCGGGACTCGACCACGGCCGTCCTCCCGGGCTGTCGCGAATGTTCAAGAACCGGGCCCGGGGCCCCGGGCAGGCTCGGCCCATGAGCACCGACACCGACACTCTCGCCGCCACCGGTGAGCACACCACCGCCGGCCTGCCGCACGTGCGCACCTCACTGAGCCCGCACCTGGTCGCCTCCCCCGCCCGGGAGGCCATCGAACTGTACTGCGCGGCGTTCGGCGCGCGGAGCGTCTCGGTGACCGGGATGGGCGAGCTGATCGCGCACGCCGAGCTGGAGCTGGCCCGCGGCCGGTTCACCGTCAGCGACCCGATGCCCGGCTACGGCCTGGTCGCCGCCGAACCCGGCGACCACCCCGTGGGCATGTCGCTGGCGGTCTACGTCCCCGACGTGGACGCCGCCGTCCGGGTGCTCGCCGACGCCGGCGGCACCGTGCGGGAGCAGCCGACGAACTTCGTGTCCGGGGACCGGTTCGCCTCGGTCGTCGACCCGTACGGCATCCGCTGGTCCGTGATGTGCCGGGTGGAGGATCTGTCCCCCGAGCAGAGCGATGCCCGCGTCGCCCGGTGGGCGCGCTCCCAGTGACGGACCCGGCCGGTGCCGGTGCCGGCGATCGGCACTCCCCCGGTCCCGGTCAGTCGATCAGGTCCATCCCGGTGCCGGTGCGGCCGTTCGGCGGGTACCCGGGCGCCTCGTGGCCGTAGCCGTAGCCACCGCCCTGGCCGCGCCAGAGCTGGCTGCGCCCCCGGCCGACGACGCCGAGCGCGTTGTTCAGGGTGGCCTCCAGCTCCCCGAGCGTGGTGTCGACGTACTCGTCGCACTCGCGGCGGAGCCGGTCCGACTCGGCGTGTGCGGTGTCGACGATCCGGCCGGACTCGGCGTGCGCGGCCCGGACGACCTCGGTCTGGGCGACCAGCCGGGTCTGCTCGTTCTGGCCGTCGGCCAGCAGCCGGTCGTGCGCGGCGCGTCCGGCGTGGGTCATCCGCTCGGCCTCGTCGCGGGCCCGGTCGGTGAGCTCGGCGTACTGCCGGCGCCCCTCCGCGACCGCCCGCTCGGCCTCGTGCCGGGCCTCGGCGAGGGTCCGGGCGGCCTCCTCCTGGGCCTCCGACACGAGCCGCTCGGCCTCGGTGCGCGCGTTCTGCAGCGTCTCCTCGGCCTCGGAGTTCGCCGCGGACCGGGTCTCCTCGGCCTCGCGTTCGGCCTCGGAGACCACCTCGTCGCGACGGTCGAGGACGTCCTGGGCGTCGTCCATCTCGCCCGGGATCGCCTCGCGGACGTCGTCGAGCAGCTCCAGCACGTCGCCGCGCGGGACGACGCAGTTCGACGTCATCGGGACGCTGCGAGCGTCCTCGACGATCGTCACCAGCGCATCCAGCGACTCGAAGACCCGGTACACGCGGGGGATCATCGCACCGGCAACCGGTACGGCGCGTTATTACCCGCCCCTCGCGCGTGTCAAGTTCCGGAAGGATGACCCCCACACAGACGAACGCGAAGCGTCCGGCTCAACCCTGCAACCGTTCGACCAGCCGGGTGTGCACGCTGGGCGGCAGGAACGGCGTCACGTCGCCGCCGCCGCGCGCGACCTCCTTGACCAGCGAGCTGGAGACGTACACCTGACCGGGCGCGCCGGGCAGGAACATCGTCTCGACGCCGGTGAGGTGCCGGTTCATGTGCGCCATCGGCAGCTCGTAGTCGTAGTCGGTCGCCCCGCGCAGGCCCTTCACCAGTGCCTGCGCCCCGCGCTCCCGGCAGTAGTCCACGACCAGCCCGGAGAACGACTCCACCCGGACCTGCGGAAGATCCGCGGTGATCTCGGTGAGCATCTGCACCCGCTCGTCGATCTCGAACATCCCCTGCTTGCGGGGGTTCACCAGGATCGCGACGAACACCTCGTCGAACAGCGCGGCGGTGCGCGCGATCACGTCGAGGTGACCGACCGTCGGCGGGTCGTAGGAACCGGGGCACACCGCGCGGCGCACGTCGGGCATGCGGCGGAACCTATCAGCCGGTGATCACCTCAGGTCCACTCGCGGTCCAGCGACATGTGCAGCTCGTAGCGGTCGCCGCGGTAGCGCGAGACGGAGTACTCGACCACCCGGCCACCGGAGGACGCCGTCCGGTCGAACACCAGGATCGGCTCCCGGGGGGCGATCCCCAGCAGCACGGCCGAGGCCTCGTCCGCCTGGCGGGCGGCGACGCTCTGCTCGGCCCGGTCGATCGGCAGCTCGTAGTGCTCCAGCAGGATCGCGTATATCGAGTGGCTCAGGTCGTGCCGATCCAGGCCGGGGGCCAGCTCGGCGTCGTACCACGCGTCGTCGATCGACATCGGGACCCCGTCGGCGACCCGCAGCCGGCGCACCCGGTAGCAGCGCTGGTCCGGCCCCAGGCCCAGCGCCTTCGCCGCCTCCGGCGACGGCGGGGTGTGCGTCACCTCGAGCACCACGGTGGTCGGGGTCAGCCCGAGCCTGCGCATGTCGTCGTGGAACGAGGCCAGGTGCAGCCGGGAGCGCGCGGTCCGCGCCGCCACGTAGGTGCCCTTGCCGCGGACCCGGGTGAGCAGGCCGTCGCGTTCGAGCTGCCCGACGGCGGCCCGCACGGTGACCCGGCTGACCCCGTGATCGAGACACAGCCGGCGCTCGCTCGGGAACGGGTCGCCGGGGGCGAAGTCGCGGGCGATCGCGTCGGTCAGCAGGGTGCGGAGCTGTTCGTGCTTGGGCACGACGCCGTCCCCGATCCGGACTGCGCGGGTCATCGACCGTCCCTTCCTCGCGTCGCCGGCGGGTGCGCTCCGGCGGCGGCGGTCCCCGGCATCAACGGTAGCCGCGGACCGGGGTGCCCGTCCGGCACACCCTGCCGGACGAACCTGCCGGTCGGTCCGGATCGAGCCCGGCCGCGGCGGCCGGGTCCAGGACCACCGTGCAGTGCGGATGGCGCTGCAGCAGGGAGGCCGGCAGCGCGGTGGTGACCGGGCCGTGCACCGCGGCCGCGACCGCCGGGGCCTTGTCCGGTCCGGTCGCGACCAGCACCAGGTGCGCCGCTCGGCCGATCGTGCCCATCCCCTGGGTGAGGACGCGGTGCGGCACGTCCTGCAGCCGGTCGAAGAAGCGGGCGTTGTCGGTCCGGGTGCGCTCGGTCAGCGCCACCACCCGGGTCGTCGAGCCGGGTGCCGACCCGGGCTCGTTGAACCCGACGTGGCCGTTCCGGCCGATGCCGAGGATCTGCACGTCGATCGGACCGGCGGCGGTCAGCAGCCGCTCGTAGTCGGCGGCGGCCGCCGCGGGGTCGCTCGCGGTGCCGTCCGGCGCGTGCACCGCGGCCGGGTCGATGTCGAGATGGTCGGTCAGCTCGCGGCGGATCACCTGCCGATAGGCCTGCGGATGGTCGCGGGGCAGCCCCAGGTACTCGTCGAGCAGGAACGCGCGGGCCGCGCGGAACGACAGACCGTCGCGGCGGTGCCGCCGGACCAGCTCGGCGTAGGCCGGCAGCGGTGAGCTGCCGGTCGCCAGTCCCAGGTTCACCGGTCCGCCCGCCGCGCCGGTCAGGGCGTCGGCGACGGCGTCGGCGACCGCCGCACCGCAGGCGGCGGGATCGGGAAGGACCATGACGTCCACGTTCGGTGCCTCTCAGCTCGAAGATCGCTCGGGACGGCCGGCGACGCTCGCCCCGCGCCGCAGCACCTGGATCGGGCGCAGCCCGGCATCGGTGACCAGCACGTCCGCCCGGTATCCCGGGGCCAGCGAGCCGATCTCGTGGCCGAGCCCGAGCAGCCGGGCCGGAGTACGGGTGGCGGCGGGCACCGCCGTCGCGAGCGGGACCCGGCTCTGCGTCACGGTGCTGCGCAGGACGTCGATCATCCGGGCCGTGCCACCGGCGATCGGCCGCGCGGCACCGGATGTCGCCGCGTCCGGCGCTGCCAGGCGGGCCACCCGGTCGGTGACCCGGACGTCCATCGCGCCGAGCCGGTACCGGCCGTCCGGCATCCCGGCCGCCGCCATCGCGTCGGTGACCAGCGCGATCCGGTCGGGGCCGACGAGATCGAACACGGCGGACACGGTGTCCGGGGACAGATGGACGCCGTCGGCGATCAGCTCGACGATCAGCTCGCCGCGGGCCGCCGCCGCCAGGCAGGCCGTGACCGGGCCCGGGGCGCGGTGGTGCACCGGGGGCATCGCGTTGAACAGGTGGGTCGCGCTGATCGGCGCACCACCGGCCCGTTCGATCGCGACGGCGGTGCTGCGGGCGTCGGCGTCGGTGTGCCCGATGCTCGGCAGCGCCCCGTACTCGGCGAGCACCGCGAGCAGCTGCGAGTACTGCGGGGTCTCCGGGGCCAGCGTCATCGACACGACGGTGCCGCCTGCGGTGGCCAGCAGCTTCTCCAGCAACACCGGGTCGCCGGGGACGATCGCGGTGGGATCGTGCGCCCCGCACCGGGCCACCGCCAGGAACGGGCCCTCCAGGTGGATCCCGGCCAGCTCCCCCGCGCCGACCAGCGGGCCGAGCAGCTCCAGCCGGTCGGCCAGCGTCGCGGCCGGTGCGGACACCAGGCTGGCCAGCATCGTGGTGGTGCCGTGCTCCCGGTGGTGCGCGACGGCGGCCGCCACCCCCTCGGCGGAGGCGTCCGGGAAGCCGTGCCCGGCGGCCCCGTGGCAGTGCACGTCGACCAGGCCCGGCAGCAACAGCCGATCGCTCGGCGGCGGCAGCAGACCGGGTGGACCGTCCCACGCCCCGGCCGGGCCGACCGAGACGATCCGGTCACCGGTGATCGCGACGACCGTGTCCGGGAGCGTGCGCCCGTCGGTCACGACGGTGCCCCGCAGCAGGCGTTCGGCCATCACGTCCGGTCCAGGAACGCCGCGACGGCCGCGCGGGCGCCCGCCGCGTCGGTGGCGGAGCGGGCCAGGTCGGCGGCCCGGCGGCAGGTGTCCCGGTCGTGCCGGGCCAGCTCGGCCGCCACCGCGTCGCGGGCCGGGGGCGCCGTGGACAGGCTGGTGGCACCCAGCCCGACCAGCACCACGGCGAGCTGCGGATCGGCGGCCGCCTCACCGCACACGCCGACCGGTGTCCCGGTGGCCCGGCCGGCCTCCCCGACCAGGCCGACCAGGTCGAGCAGCGCGGGCTGCCACGGATCGAGCAGGTCGCCGAGCGAGCCGATCGTCCGGTCGGCGGCCATCACGTACTGGCCGAGGTCGTTGGTGCCGATGCTGACGAAGTCGACGGCCGCGCACAGCTCCCGGGCCCGCAGCGCCGCGGCCGGCACCTCGACCATCGCCCCGGCCCGGGCCGCACCGGCCGCCCTGGCGAGCCCGGCGAACCGGGCCGCCTCGTCCGCGGTGGCGACCATCGGTGCCATCACGTCGATCTCCCGCCCGGCCCGCTCGGCGGCCTCGCCGATCGCGTGCAGCTGCTCGGCGAGCATCTGCGGGTACCCGGCCGCGGTGCGCAGCCCGCGCACCCCGAGTGCCGGATTGGCCTCGTCACCCAGCGGCAGGAACGGCAGCGGCTTGTCCGAGCCCGCGTCCAGGGTCCGGACGACGACCCGCCGGGAACCGAAGGCGCGCAGGATCCGGGTCAGCTGGTCGCGCTGCTCGGTGCGGGTCGGCGCGGTCGTGCGGTCCAGGAACAGGAACTCGGTGCGCAGCAGCCCGATCCCCTCCGATCCGCCCGCGGCGGCGGCCAGCGCCTGCGCCTCGGTGCCGATGTTGCTCAGCAGCGGCACCGCGATCCCGTCCGCGGTGCGACCGGGACCGGTCGCCGCCGCCGGCCCGGCCGCCCGGCGGCCGACCGCCAGGACCCGCGCCGCGGGGGGCGGATCGGGCTGCACCACACCGGTTCCACCGTCGAGCAGCACGATCGTGCCGGGATCGACGAATGCGGCCTGCGCGCAGCCGACGACCGCGGGCAGCCCCAGCGCGCGGGCGATGATCGCGGTGTGGCTGGTAGGGCCACCCTGCTCGGTGAGCAGCGCGACGACGTCGCTGCCGGCCAGTGCCGCGGTGTCCGCCGGGGAGAGGTCGGGCGCGGTGAGCACCACCGGGTGCCCGGGGGCCGGGAGGCCCGGCGGCGGCACGTCGAGCAGATGGGCGACCGTCCGGTGTCCGACGTCGCGGACGTCGGTGGCGCGTTCGGCGAGGTACCCGCCCAGCCCGGCGAGCCGGGTGCAGACCTCCTCGACGGCGAGGGTCACCGCGTGCGCGGTCGGCGTCCCGGCCCGCACCCGGTCGTGCGCGGCGGCGGCGAGCGTCGGGTCGAGCGCCATCGCCGCGGTCGCCTCCAGCACGCCCGCCGCGGCCGGGTCCGCGGTGCCGGTCCGCCGGTGCAGGTCGGCCGCTACGGCCTCCAGCGCGGCGTCGATCCGCGCGCACTCGATCCCGGTGTCGGCGCCGACCGGATCCGCGGATGAGGTGGCGGGTGGCGGGGCGAGCCGGGCCAGCGGTGCGCAGACCACCCCCGGGCTCACCCCGCGGCCGGCGAGGACCCCGGCGGCCGCGTCCACCGGGTGCGATGCCGTCGTCATGCGTCGAGATCGGACTCGAGCAGGCCGACCAGCCCGTCCAGTGCCGCCTCGGCCCCGTCACCGTCGGCGGTGAGCACGACCTCGTCGCCGTGCCCGACGCCCAGGGTGAGCACGTTCAGCACGCTGCGCGCGTCGACCGGATCCCCGCCACGCACGGCGATGGTCACCGGTACGCCGGTGGCACCGGCAGCCTTGGCGAAGAGCGCCGCCGGGCGGGCGTGCAGGCCCACCTCGGACGCGACGACTGCGGTACGGGAGTGCATCTCGTTCTCCTAGCGGTGGGAGGGACTCAGGATCCGGTGCTGCCGCCGGGACGGGCGTCCGGGCCGGTGTCCGGGGCGGTGTCCGGGCCGGCGCCCCGGGCGGTGTCGGTGGCACCGGAGCCGGTGGCGCCGGAGGCCGGGGTGCCGGGATCGGCGGAGCCGGACCGCTCGCCGCGGGCCGGACCGGCGGGCGCCGTGGCGACCGGCGCACCCTCGGTGCCCTCGTTCTGCTCCTCGTCCTCCCGGCCGGGGGTGCGCAGGTTCCAGCGCCGGATCACGAACCGGAACAGCAGGTAGTAGACGGCGGCGTAGACCAGGCCGATCGGGATCAGCCACAGCGGCCGGGTGGACTGACCGAAGTTCAGCACGTAGTCGATCGCGCCGGCGGAGAAGGTGAACCCGCTGTGGATGTCGAGCGCGTTGACCAGTGCCAGCGAGGTGCCGGTGAGCAGTGCGTGGATCAGGTAGAGCGGCCAGGCCACGTAGACGAAGGCGTACTCCAGCGGCTCGGTGATCCCGGTGACGAAGGAGGTCAGCGCCACCGACACCATGATCCCGCCGACCAGCTTGCGCCGCTCCGGGCGGGCCTCGTGCCAGATCGCCAGCGCGGCGGCGGGCAGCGCGAACATCATGATCGGGAAGAAGCCGGTCATGAAGACCCCCGCGGTGGGGTCGCCCGCGAAGAACCGGTTGAGGTCGCCGTGCGCGCCCTCGAAGTCGCCGATGATGAACCAGACCACCGAGTTGACGATGTGGTGCAGGCCCAGCGGCAGCAGCAGCCGGTTGACCACGCCGAACACCCCACCGCCGACGACGGCGTTCGCCGCGACCGCGTCACCGAGCCCGGTCAGCCCGGCGTTGAAGATCGGGTAGATCAGGCTCAGCAGGGCGGCGATCACCATCATCGCCCCGGCGGTCAGGATCGGCACCAGCCGTCTGCCGTTGAAGAAGCCGAGGAAGGTCGGCAGCGTCGTCCGGTGGAAGCGCTGCCAG
The DNA here is from genome assembly GCF_003945385.1 of Pseudonocardia autotrophica. Classification (NCBI taxonomy): domain Bacteria; kingdom Bacillati; phylum Actinomycetota; class Actinomycetes; order Pseudonocardiales; family Pseudonocardiaceae; genus Pseudonocardia; species Pseudonocardia autotrophica. The sequence goes on along the minus strand of NZ_AP018920.1, from coordinate 1,906,869 downwards.
AGCAGGGCCGCCGTGAGCCCGGCGACGATGCCGCCGAGCACCCCGAAGTTGACGACGGCCTGCTCGCCGTCGGAGTCGAGCACCCCGGGCAGGACCATCGGGCTCATCGCGGTGAAGACGCCGTCCAGCACCAGGTAGCCGACCAGCGCCGCGAGCGCCGTGGAGCCGTCGGCCTTGCGGGCCCAGCCGATCGCGATGCCCAGCGCGAAGATCATCGGGAGGTTGTCGAACAGCGCGCCACCGGCGGCGGCGAGCACCTCCGCGGGCCGTTCGAGCCCGGGGACGCCGCCGAGCAGGTCGTCCTGACCCAGTCGCAGCAGCAGACCGGCGGCCGGCAGCACCGCGATCGGCAGCATCAGGCTGCGGCCGAGTCGCTGCAGGCCGGCGAGTGCGGCTCGCCGCTTCACCGGTTCCGGTGCGGAGGTCGACGGAGAGGTCACAGCGCTCATGGCAACGCGCTCCTCGGTTCGTTTCGGGACCGTCCGGCGTTGTGGCGAAACCGGCAGCAGCGGTACGGTCTGGTTATAACCAGTGAGAGTGACGGCAGGTCAGACCGCTGTCAAGATACTGGTTACTACCAGTTCCATCCGGCAGAGGAGCCGAACATGAGCAAAGCCGACGAGATCGTCGCGGGCCTCGGCGGGGCCACCAACATCACCGACCTGGAGGCCTGCATCACCCGCCTGCGGACCGAGGTCGACGATCCCTCGCTCGTCGACGACGCGGCGCTGCGGGCCGCCGGGGCGCACGGCGTCGTCCGCTCCGGGACGGTCGTCCAGGTGGTGGTGGGCCCGGAGGCCGACAACCTCTGCGACGACATCCGGGACCTGCTGTGACGATCACCGTCGGCGCGCCGGTGGACGGCACCGTCGTCGGTCTGGCCGAGGTGCCCGACGACGTCTTCCGGCAGGAGATGGTCGGCGCGGGCACCGCGGTCGAGCCGCCGACCGGCGCCGACCGGGCGGTGGTGCTGGCGCCGGTGGCCGGGACGCTGTCCACGCTGCACCCGCACGCGTTCGTCGTCGGGACGGCCGACGGGACCGGTGTCCTGGTGCACGTCGGGATCGACACCGTCGACCTGCGGGGCGCGCCGTTCACGCTGCACGCCGCGCGCGGCGACGTCGTCGAACGGGGTGCGCCGGTGCTGACCGTCGACCTCGCCGCGGTCCGGGCCGCCGGCCGCGCCGTGACCTGCCCGGTGGTCGTCCTGGACGCCCCCGCCGGGTCGGTGCGGGCACCGACCGGCGAGCCGGTGCGGGCCGGGGCCGAGTTGTTCGTCTGGGCCCGGTGAGCGCCGCGCCGGCCCCGGGCGCGCCGATCGTGTTCGATCTCGACGGCACCCTGGTGCTCAGCGAGCACATCCACCGGCAGACCTGGTTCCGCTTCTTCGACGACTGGGGCGCCCGGATCGACGAGGACACCTACCGGAACCGGTTCGTCGGCCGGCGCGCGGCCGACGCGCTGCCCGAGGTCGACGGCCCCTGGCGGGACACTCCGCTCGAGGAGCTCGTCGGTGAGCTGGCCGAGCACTCGACCGGGCTCGCCGAGCAGGTCCGGCCCGTCCCGGGGGCCACCGCTCTGCTCACCGCACTGGCCGGGCGCGGTCACCGGCTCGCGGTGGTGACCAGCGCGCGCCGGAAGTACGCCGAGCGGGTCCTCGATCGGGTCCTCGGCGCCGCGCCGCTGGTCGGGTTCCTGGTGACGGCCGGGGACGTGACCCGCGGCAAACCCGACCCGGAGGGCTACCTCACCGCCTGCCGGCGGCTCGCCGCCGACCCGGGCGACTGCTGGGCGTTCGAGGACTCCCCGGCCGGGGTGAGCGCACTGGTCGCGGCCGGGATCGGGACGATCGTCGGGGTCTGCAGCACCGCGACGCCCGCGGAGCTGGTCGCCGCCGGGGCCCACCGGACCGTCCCCGATCTGCGGGCTCAGGCCCCGGTGTAGTGCGCCCGGTGCAGCATCGTGTCCCCGTACCGGCGTGACCGGCCGGGTTCCAGGCCGTCCGGCCAGCCGAACCCGCCGGCCGCCTTCGCCCGCTCGACCACCACCGTCGCATCGGGCGCCAGCCAGCCGTTGGCCGCCGCGCGGGTGAGCCAGTCCGCGATCTCGGCGTCGCCGACCGCGTAGGGCGGATCGAGGAACATCACGTCGAACGGGCGGGGGGCCGGCCCGCCGAGCGCGGTACCCGCGCCCGCGGCGATCACCCGGCCGCCGAGCCCGACGGTCGCCAGATTGCGGCGCAGCACCCCGGCGGCACGGCGGTCGGACTCGACGAACACCGCGTCCGCGGCGCCGCGGGACAGCGCCTCCAGCCCGAGTGCCCCGGATCCGGCGCACACGTCGAGCACGGCGGCCCCGTCCAGCCCGGGATCGTGCTCCAGCGCGGAGAACAGCGCCTCCCGGACCCGGTCCGAGGTCGGCCGGGTCCCGGACGCCGGCACGGCGAGCCTGCGACCACCGGCCCGGCCCGCGATCAGCCTCGTCATCCCCCCATGATCCCCGTCCCGGGAGCGGCCGGTGCACCGGTGGGCACCGGCGCTCCCAGGACACGGATCATGGTCGGGTCACTCCAGCTCCACCAGCAGGTCGCCGCCCTCGACCTGGGTGACCTCACCGATCGCGAGCCGCTTCACGGTCCCGCCGGAGTGCGCGGTGATCGAGGCCTCCATCTTCATCGCCTCGATGGTCGCGACGGTCTGCCCTGCGTCGACCCGGTCGCCCTCGCCGACCTGCAGCGTGACGACCCCGGCGAACGGGGCGGCGACGTGGTTGTCGTTGCCCTTCTCCGCCTTCTCCGCCGCCTTGACCTCGGTCGCGACCGACTGGTCGCGCACCGCGACCGGCCGGATCTGCCCGTTCAGCGTCGCGAGCAGGGTGCGGTAGCCGCGCGCGTCGGGCTCGGAGACCGCCTCCAGCTCGATCAGCAGGGTGACTCCCGGCTCCAGCTCCACGGTGTGCTCGAGGTCCTCCTCCAGCCCGTAGAAGAAGTCCTTCGAGCTGAGCACCGAGGTGTTGCCGAACTGCTCGCGGTGCGCGTCGAACTCCTTCGTAGGACCGGGGAACAGCAGTCTGTTCAGCGTCCGGCGCCGCTCGTCACGCAGCCCGCGCCGGTCGTCGATGCTGAGCTCGGCCTTCGCCGCCTCCGGGCTGCGGCCCTCCAGCGCGCGGGTCCGGAACGGCTCCGGCCAGCCGCCGGGGGGCTCCCCCAGCTCGCCGCGCAGGAACCCGATCACCGAGTCCGGCACATCGAACGACGACGGGTCCTTCTCGAAGTCCGCGGGCTCCACCCCGGCACCGACCAGGTGCAGGGCCAGGTCACCGACGACCTTCGACGACGGCGTCACCTTCACCAGCCGGCCCAGCATCCGGTCGGCGGCCGCGTAGCAGTCCTCGATCAGCTCGAACCGGTCGCCCAGGCCGAGCGCGATCGCCTGCTGGCGCAGGTTGGACAGCTGCCCGCCGGGGATCTCGTGGTGGTAGACCCGCCCGGTCGGCGAGGCCAGACCGGACTCGAACGGCGCGTAGACCTTGCGCACCGCCTCCCAGTACGGCTCCATGTCCCCCACGGCCTGCAGCGACAGCCCGGTCGCCCGGTCGGTGTGGTCGGTGGCCGCGACCAGCGCCGACAGCGACGGCTGGCTGGTCGTGCCCGCCATCGAGGCGACCGCGCCGTCGACGGCGTCCACACCCGCGTCGATCGCCGCGACCAGCGTCGCCAGCTGGCCGCCCGCGGTGTCGTGGGTGTGCAGGTGCACCGGCAGGTCGAACCGGTCGCGCAGCGCGCTCACCAGGGTCCTGGCCGCCGGCGGGCGCAGCAGACCGGCCATGTCCTTGATCGCCAGCACGTGCGCGCCGGCGTCGACGATCTGCTCGGCCAGCCGCAGGTAGTAGTCGAGGGTGTAGAGCTCCTCCGCCGGGTCGGACAGGTCGGCGGTGTAGCACAGCGCCACCTCGGCCAGCGCCGTCCCGGTGTTGCGGACGGCGTCGATGGCCGGGCGCATCTGGGAGACGTCGTTGAGCGCGTCGAAGATCCGGAAGATGTCCATCCCGGTCTCGGCTGCCTCGGCGACGAACGCGTCGGTCACCTCCGTCGGGTAGGGCGTGTAGCCGACGGTGTTGCGCCCGCGCAGCAGCATCTGGGTGCAGATGTTCGGCGCCGCGGCCTTGACCGCGGCGAGCCGCTCCCACGGGTCCTCGGCCAGGAACCGCAGCGCGACGTCGTAGGTCGCGCCGCCCCAGCACTCCAGCGACAGCAGCTGCGGCATCGTGCGCGCCACGTACGGCGCGACGGCCAGCAGGTCACGGGTCCGCACCCGGGTCGCGAGCAGCGACTGGTGGGCGTCGCGGAACGTCGTGTCGGTGACGGCGACCGCGGTCTGCTCGCGCAGCCGGGCCGCGAACCGCTCCGGCCCGAGCTCGCGCAGCAGCTGCGCCGAGCCGTCCGGGGCCGGGGCGTCGAGCAGGGACGGGTCCAGCTGCGGCAGCTTGTCGACCGGCTCGACGACGATCGGGCGGCGCCCGTTCGGCTGGTTCACCGTGACGTCGCCCAGGTACTGCAGGATCCGCGAGCCGCGGTCGGCCGAGGGCCGGGCCCGCAGCAGGTGCGGGCGCTCCTCGATGAAGCTGGTGGTGACCCGCCCCTCCCGGAAGTCCGGGTCGTCGAGCACGGCGGCGAGGAACGGCAGGTTGGTCGCGACGCCGCGGATCCGGAACTCGGCGATCGCCCGCCGGGCCCGGCGGGCAGCGTTGGCGAAGTCGTGCCCGTGGCAGGTCAGCTTCACCAGCATCGAGTCGAAGTGCGCCGAGACCTCGGCGCCGACGTGCACGGTGCCGCCGTCCAGGCGCACGCCGGGCCCGCCCGGGGAGCGGTACACCGAGATCGTGCCGACGTCGGGCCGGAACTCGTTCGCCGGGTCCTCGGTGGTGATCCGGGTCTGCATCGCGGTGCCGGTGAGCGTGATGTGGTCCTGGGTGAGCCGCAGCTCGGGCAGCGTCCGCCCGGACGCGATCCGCAGCTGGGCGATGACCAGGTCGCGATCGGTGACCTGCTCGGTCACCGTGTGCTCGACCTGGATCCGCGGGTTCATCTCGATGAAGTGGTGCTGCCCGCGCTCGTCGAGCAGGAACTCCACGGTGCCCGCGTTGACGTAGCCGATCTGCCGGGCGAAGTTGACCGCGTCGGCGCAGATCCGGTCCCGCAGCTCCGGGTCGAGGTTCGGTGCCGGGGCGATCTCGACGACCTTCTGGTGCCGGCGCTGCACCGAGCAGTCCCGCTCGAACAGGTGCACGACGTTGCCGTCGGCGTCGGCCAGGATCTGGACCTCGATGTGCCGCGGGTTCACCACGGCCTGCTCCAGGAAGACCGTCGGGTCGCCGAACGCGGACTCGGCCTCGCGCATCGCGGCCTCGATGGCCTCGCGCAGCCCGGACGGCTCCTGGACCCGCCGCATGCCGCGGCCACCACCACCGGCGACGGCCTTGACGAACACCGGGAAGTCGATGCCCTCCGCGGCCGCGACGAGCTCGTCGACGTCCGAGGACGGATCCGACGACTCCAGCACCGGAACCCCGGCCTCGCGGGCCGCGGCCACCGCCCGGAACTTGTTGCCGGTCAGGTGCAGCACGTCGGTCGGCGGGCCGACGAAGGTGATGCCGGCGTCTGCACAGGCCCGGGCCAGGTCGGGATTCTCCGACATGAACCCGTAGCCGGGATAGACGGCGTCGGCACCCGCCTTCTTCGCGGCCCGGATGACCTCGTCGACCGACAGATAGGCGCGCACCGGGTGACCGGGCTCACCGATCTGGTACGACTCGTCGGCCTTCGCGCGGTGCAACGAGTTGCGGTCCTCGTGCGGGAAGACGGCGACGGTCGCGACACCCAGCTCGAACGCCGCCCGGAACGCTCGGATCGCGATCTCACCCCGGTTGGCCACCAACACCTTGCGGAACATCGATTTCCTCACTTCTCCTCATCCGCCCGGCGGTGCGGGGTTCCCGGACACCGGACGCATGATCCTGACACGTGGAACGGGCCCTCGACCACCGCGGGGAACCATCTGCCCAGGTCCGCCAGGGCCGGTGCGGGCCACCCGTCCGGCCCGCACCGGAGCCGCGCGCGTTCCGGTACCAAGGAGGGATGACACGCAGCACGCACGGCGGTCACTCCGGTCCCGTCCCGTGGGACGGTGGTGGCCGGGCCGCCCGGCACGCGGCCCTGCACGAGCGCCGGCGGGCGATGCGAGCACACCGTGGCGACAGACGGCCCGCCCGGCCGCTGGCACGGGTCGCAGCGGGTGCCGGCGTACTGATCCTGGCGGGGACGGTGGTGGTGGGCGTGGGAGTGGTGATCGCGGTGATCGCCCAGGTGCTGCTGGTCCTGCTGGTCGGGATGGTGGCGCTGGGAGTGCACGGCCTGCTGCGCAACGCGGCACGGCAGCGGGCCGCCGCCGCACCGCCGCTCGCCGCGGGCGCCGGAGCCGCCGTCACCGCGGAACAGGCGTGGCGCCGCGCCCGCGCCGACTTCCAGCGGCTGCGCGCCGAGTTCCTGGAACACGAAACCGATCCGATGGCGGTACTGCGCCGCCCCGCGCTGTCCGATGTCGCGGTGCCCAGCACCGCCCGGTTCGTCGATGCGTTCTCCGCGGCGCAGGCACTCGACACCGACGGATACCCCGGCGAGCCCTACGGCGCCTCCTACCTGCGCGCCGTCGAGGCGGCCCGCCGGGCCTGGCGGGCCGCCGTCGAAGCGGCCGACCGGATCCGGCTCTCCGGCCTCTCACCCGAGGAGCGACGCACCGTGGAACGCGTGGTCAAGCTACTGACCACGGCCCGCGACTCCGACTCCGAGCCGGAGCGGCTCGCCGCCTACGCGCGGGCCCGCAGCGAACTCGACCGGCTCGACCGGGCCGGGATCGTGCACCTGCCGACACCGGCCAGGGCCCAGCTGGACGCCCGCGCCCGCGGCGAGCTGCCCGGGGCCTGATCAGGCCGTGCCGAGGGGCCCGATCAGGCCGTGCCGAGGGGCCTGATCAGGCCTTGCCGAGGGGCCTGATCAGGCCTTGCCGAGGGGCCTGATCAGGCCTTGTCGAGATAGGCGGCGCGTTCCTCGTCGCCGAGGGTCTCCCCCACCAGCGCCAGCAACCGTGGGTGCCCGGCCAGGCCGGGATCGCGCTCCACCAGGTCCTGGGCGTAGAGCTGCGCCTTCGCGATGACCTCCTCGTGCCGCAGCAGCGACAGCAGCTTCAACCCGGACCGGGCGCCGGACTGGCTGGCGCCCAGCACATCACCCTCCCGGCGCAGCTCCAGGTCGAGCCGGGCCAGCTCGAAACCGTCGGTGGTGCCGGCGACCGCGTCGAGCCGCTCCCGGGCGGTGGTGGCGGCGGGCATCTCGGTGACCAGCAGGCACAGCCCCGGCGCGCTGCCCCGGCCGACCCGCCCGCGCAGCTGGTGCAGCTGGGACAGGCCGAACCGGTCGGCGTCGAGCAGCACGATGCCGGTCGCGTTCGGCACGTCGACACCGACCTCGATCACCGTGGTCGCGACCAGCACGTCGAGCTCGGCACGCTCGAAGGAGCGCATCACCGCGTCCTTCTCGTCGGGCGGGAGCTTGCCGTGCAGGATCCCGACCCGCAGCCCGGCGAGCTTCTCGGTGATCATCGGCGCGATGTCGAGGACGGCCAGCGGTGGCCGCCGCTCGGGCTCGCCCTCCTCCGGTGGCGGCTCGTCGAGCTCGGGATCGCCCTTCTCGACGTCGCCGACCCGCGGGCACACCACGTAGCACTGGTGCCCGGCGTCGACCTCCTCCCGGATCCGCTGCCAGACCCGCTCGATCCACTGCGGGTGCTCGGCGAGCGGGACGACGGTCGTCGCCACCGGGGACCGGCCGCGCGGCATCCCCTTCAGCTCGGACACCGACAGATCGCCGTAGACGGTCATCGCGACCGTCCGCGGGATCGGCGTGGCCGTCATCACCAGCATGTGCGGCGCACGCTCGCCGCGAGCGCGCAGCGCGTCACGCTGCTCGACCCCGAACCGGTGCTGCTCGTCGACGACGACCAGACCGAGATCGGCGAAGCCGACAGCATCCTGGATGAGGGCGTGCGTGCCGACGACGATCCCGGCCGCACCGGACTGCGCGTCGAGCATGGCCTGCCGCTTGGCCTTCGTGCTCATCGATCCGGTGAGCAGCGTGACGGCGGTGGCGTTGTCGGCGCCGTCCAGCTCGCCGCCCCGGCCGAGCGGGCCGAGCATCGCGCGCAGTGAGCGGGCGTGCTGGGCGGCGAGCACCTCGGTGGGGGCGAGCATCGCGGCCTGCGCGCCCGCGTCGACCACCTGCAGCATCGCGCGCAGCGCGACGATCGTCTTGCCGGCGCCGACGTCGCCCTGCACCAACCGGTTCATCGGGTGTTCCCCGGCGAGATCGGCGGCGATCTCGGTGCCGACCGAGAGCTGTCCGTCGGTCAGCGGGAACGGCAGGTCGGCGTCGAACGCGTCGAGCAGGCCACCCGCGGTACGCGGGCAGGCCGGGGCGGGCCGGCTCACCGCGTCCTGCCGGCGCAGGGCCAGTGCCAGTTGTACGCCGAGTGCTTCGTCCCAGACCAGCCGGTGCCGGGCGGCGTGGATGTCGGCCTCGGACTCGGGCACGTGGATCCGGCGCAGCGCGCGGCCCAGCTCGGGCAGCTTCTCCCGGCGGCGCAACTCCTCGGGCAGCGGGTCGGTCGGGTCGTCGATCTGCTCCAGGGTCTGCCGGATCGACCGCGCGATCTCCTGCGAGGTGACCTTGGAGTTCGCCGGGTAGACCGACAGGAAGGGACGCAGCGCGTCGGTCTCGTCGAGCGCCTCGAACTGCGGGTGGGTCAGCTGCAGGCGCTGGTTGAACACCCCGACCTTGCCCGAGAACACCGCGCGCACGCCCGGCTTGACGAACTGGCGGACCTTGTAGGGGCTGAAGAACGTGCAGTCGAGCTGACCGCCCTTCTCGTCCCGGATGACGACCTGCAGCATCTGCCCGTTGCGCCGGCGCATGTCGCGCAACGTCGCCTTCTCCACCTGCGCGATCAGCGTCGCGTGCTCACCGGCGACCAGCCCGGCGATGTCGGTCAGCCTGCCCCGGTCGACGTGCCGGCGCGGGTAGTGCCGCAGCAGATCACCGACGGTCTCCAGGCCGAGCGGTGCCAGCGCATCGGCCGCCTTCTTCCCGAGCGGCCCGGTCAGCCTGCTGTCCAGGTCGAAGGTCTGCACGCCCTCCATCTACTCCACCCCCAGCACCAGCGGGAAGTCGTGCTGGTCGCCCCGGTGCACCAGCACGTCCACCTCCGGATGGGTGCGGCGCAGGTCCTCGGCGAGCCGGTCGCCCAGCACGTCGTCGGCTGCCGAGCCGAGCAGCACGGTCACCAGTTCCCCACCCGGTGTGAGCATGCGATGAGCCAACCACAGGGCACCGACAGCGAGATCGGGGGCGATCAGCACCACCTCGCCGTCGGAGATCCCGAGCACCTCCCCCGGCCGGCACCGCCCGGCCCAGGTGAGCGCCTCCGCCTCGGCGATCTGCAGGCCGCCGGTGCGCGTCCCGGCGGCGGCCTCCGCCATCCCGACGACGTCGTCGGGTGCCCGGCGGTCCGGGTCGTGCACGGCCAGCGCGGCCAGCCCCTGCAACACCGACACGGTCGGGACGACGACGGCGTCGATCCCCTCCCCGCGGACCCGCTCGACGGCCGTCTCGGCCACGGTCCGGCGGTGCGGTGCGCACGGCAGCACGGCGACGTGTCCGGCGCCGGTCGCCCGGATGGCGGCGAGCACGTCGTCCAGCACCGGATCGGGATCGGCGGTCAGGACGTCCGCACCGGCCGCCCGGGCGAGCGCACCGGCCCCGGAGCTCTCGATCATGAGCAGCACGGCGCGGTCCCGGGTCCGGGCCGGGGTGGGCAGCGCCTCGATCCGGATGGACGACGGCCGCCCCGCCGCCAGCCCGGCCTCGACCGCGGCCCCGGCGTCGATGGTGTGCACGTGCACCAGCCAGCCGCGCGCGCCGTCCCCGGCGATGCCGACCGAGTCGCCCAGCTCGCCGAGCCGGGTCCGGAGCGAAGCGAGCGCGTCCGGTCCGGGATCGTCGAGCAGGTAGGTGACCTCGTAGGCGGGCTGCGGGTGGGTGGGTTGCGGGTGGGTGGGTTGCGGGTGGGTGGGTTGCGGGTGGGTGGGTTGCGGACCCGGTCCGACGCCCCCACCCGATCCGACTCTCGCGCCCGGCCCGGCGGCAGCGCCCGACCCGACGTGTGCTCCCGAACCCGGGTCCGGAGGCCGGCCGAGGGTGCCCTCCGGGACCGGTTCCGGGGTTCCCCCGGCGGCGGCCACCAGCGCGTCGAAGACGACGACCAGGCCGAGGCCGCCGGCGTCGACCACCCCGGCCCGGTCCAGCTCCGCGGGCCGGCCGCTCACTCGCGCCAGCGCAGCGCGCGCCGCCCGGGCGGCCACCGCAGCGACCTCCACCAGAGCGCCCTCGACAGCCCCCGCCCCGCCGTCATCCGCACGGGTTCGCTGCGTTCGCACGGGATCGGACCCCGTGCGAACGACGGGATCCCGTGCGAACCGGGCCGGCGCCTCCGCCATCGCGGCGACCTTCTCGGCGGCGGCCGATGCGGCGGCCTCCAGGACCGTGAGGGCGGTTCCGGATCGGGGCACCGAGACGGCGGCGGTGGCGAGGGCCGCGGCCCGGCGCAGTGCCCCGGACAGCAGCTCCGCCGCGGTGCGCGCACGCGCTGCCACACCGGCGCCCTGCTCGCCGCGCGTCGTGGCCAGCTCCTCGGCCAGGCCGCGGAACAGCTGGGACAGGATCAGCCCGGAGTTCCCGCGCGCCCCGCGCACCGCCGCCGCGGCCAGTGCCGCCGCCGCCCGCGCCGGGCCGCCCTCCAGCGGCGCGGACGCCGCCGCGCGCGCCGTGAGCAGCAGGTTCGATCCGGTGTCGTGGTCGGCGACCGGGAACACGTTGATCCGGTCGATCTCGGCCCGGCCCGCGGTCAGCCGCTCGGCGGCCGCGTCGATCCAGCGGCGCAGCAACGCGGAGTCGAACGGCGGGGCCACGCCCCTCAGCGTAGGTGCGCGGCCCGGCACCGACATCCCTGGCGGGCCCCCGCGGAGGTCGCTGCACACGGATGGCTAGACTGGATCGCCGAGCCCCGGTACGTCCGGGCTCTGCGCACTGTCTTACTTTGCACTGTCTCCAACCTTCAAGGAGTGTCCGACGTGGCTGCCGTCTGCGACGTCTGTGGCAAGGGTCCGGGCTTCGGCATGTCCGTCTCGCACTCTCACCGCCGCACCCACCGCCGCTGGAACCCGAACATCCAGACCGTGCGGGCCGCGATCAGCGGGGGCAACCGCCGCCGGATCAACGCCTGCACCTCGTGCCTGAAGGCCGGGAAGGTCACCCGCGTCTGACGCGTGGTGCCGCGCGAGAACCGATACCTCGACAGGCCCGGACCCGATATGGGTCCGGGCCTGTCGACGTACCGGGGGGCGCGACGTACCGGGGGTCGCTCAGCCCATCACGGCCTTCCACCAACCCTTGCGTGAGCCGCGGACGGTCAACGAGCCCATCCCGACCTTGCCGTGCACCACGATGTGCGGCCCGGAGCCGCCGGGCGTCGACGGCACCTTCGTCTTGACCTCGCCCCACGATCCGGAGACGGCGTCCACGTCGGCGCTGCCGCCCTCCGGGAGCACGAGCACGATCTCGCCCATCCCGGTCGACACCTCGATGTCGATGCGCGGCGGGACCTGTCGCACCTCGGACAGGTCCAGGTGGATGGTGCCCATGCTGGTGGTCAGCTTCATCGCTGCGGGGACCTGCCAGTCCCCCGTGCGCTTCACCGTGCCGGCGCCGGTGCGCAGGTGCACCCGGTCGGCCCCGTCGGCCGGGCGGACGAGCTCACCGGTCCGCGGGGCGACCAGCTCCGATCCGGGCAGATCGGCCAGCGGCGGGCGCAGCTCGCTCGCGGTGCGCGCGGCGTAGACGGCGTCGAGCCGCTCCTCCAGCTCGGTGAGGGTGATCCGGCCCTCGCCGAGCGCGTCGTGCAACCGCTTGGCAGCGGCTTCGCGGTCGGCGTCGGATATGCGCATCTCCCCCGGATCGTTCACACCGACCAGCCTAATGCCCTCCCAGGGAAGCTCCGGCACACCCGTTGCCCACGCCGCACACCCGTTGCAGCGGGTGTGCGGCGTGGTCGAGGGGTGTGCGCCGGTCACTGTCCGGTCGGCCTGCTCCATGATCCGGCGGCGAGCTCCGGTGACAGTGCTGGGAGCTCGTCCCTGGCCCGCTCGAACTCGCCCCGGATCATGTCGTCGGTGTGGCCGTACTCGCGCGCCGCGCGCCGCAGCCGCTCGGTCGCCTCGGTCAGCTCCCGGTGGTGCGCCCACTGGGCGTCGAGCATGCCGTTGATCTTGTACTGGAAGGAGGCCCGCGCGTCCAGCGACACCGGATCGCCACCGACCGCCTCGATGCTGCGCAACCAGTTCGAGGCGTCCAGCAGCAGCCGCATGCGCTCGGCCTGTGCGGCCAGCAGCCCGTGCACCGCCAGCACATTGCCGATCGAGATCTGACTCATCAGTCCGTCCGACGCCGTGCCGACCGGCTGCTTCGCCTCGATGTCCATCGGCCGGACGCTACGCAGCACATCCCCGACAGGAACCCGAATCCGGTGCGGGGTTCACACCCGCGAACCGCTCACGGGGTGAGCGTTCTCGCGGTACCGAGGGCATCCACCCCCAGCCGCTCCGCCTCCCGGCAGGTTTCGTCGATCGACGGCGTCGATCCGTCCGGCTTCAGGCCGATCACCTGGACCTGGAGCCGCATGACCCGGCCGTCGGCCGCGTCGACGACGAGCTCACACATCGGCGACGTGTTCTCCCGCACCATGTTCCGGACCGCGCCGTAGCCCGCGATCACCCGCACTTGCGAACCGGGGCCGCCGACCGCACTCGCGGCGTCGACCGGCATCATCTGCGCGCTGTAGCTGAAGTCGGCCGTCCAGCTGTTACCCCAGCCGCAGGCGTAGGTCGTGTCCCCGCCCACCACGGGCTCGGCGTAGTTGCGGTCCTCCGGCGTCAGACCGCGGCTCGCGAGCTGCTCGGGCGTCAACACCCGGCACGGGTCGATGGCCATCACCTCGATCGGCTGCGGCCGCGGCGGGAACGGATCGGACGGCCCCTCGGCAGCCGCCGAACACCCCACCAGCATCGAACCTGCCACCGCGAGAATCCCGAGGTGACACCGCACGTCGATCATCTTGCCTCCCGCAACGGAGGCTAGCGGGCCGGCGCCTCGGTCAGGGCAGCTTCCAGTCGACGGGATCGCCGCCGATCTCATCGAGCAGGTCGTTGGCCCGGGTGAACGGCCGGGAGCCGAAGAAGCCCCGGTCCGCCGACATCGGGCTGGGGTGCGCCGACTCGATCATCGGCACGTCCTCCAGCAGCGGGGCGAGGTTGCGGGCGTCACGCCCCCAGAGGATCGCCACCATCGGCTCGGCGTCCCGCGCGACCAGCGCCCGGATGGCCTGCTCGGTGATCTCCTCCCAGCCCTTGTTGCGGTGCGATCCGGGTTCGCCCGGTGCGACGGTGAGGCAGCGGTTGAGCAGCAGCACGCCCTGCTCGGTCCACGGCGTCAGGTCTCCGGTGGACGGCGCCGGGTGCCCGAGGTCCTCGCAGTACTCGCGGTAGATGTTCTGCAGCGAGCGCGGCAGCGGCCGGGTCTCCGGCGCCACCGAGAACGACAGGCCCACCGCGTGTCCCGGCGTCGGGTACGGGTCCTGGCCGACGATCAGCACCCGCACCTGGTCGAACGGCTGCTGGAACGCGCGCAGCACGTTCGCACCGGCCGGCAGGTAGCGGCGGCCGGCGGCGATCTCAGCGCGCAGGAACCCGCCCATCGCCGTCACCGTCTCGGCGACCGGTTCGAGGGCCTGCGCCCAGCCCGCCTCGACGACCTCGTGCAGCGGCTTCGCAGCCATCAGCCCTCCAGCTTCCGCAGCTGAGCGCGGAACCGGTGCCCGCGATCGACGTAGGACTCCACCGAGTGCCGCCAGCGGTCCGCGGGCACCTCGTAGCCCTCGCGCACCCGGGCCGGGACCCCGAGTGCCATCCGGTGGGCGGGAACCTCCGCGTTCGGCGAGACGACCGCACCCGCCGCGACCACGGCCCCCTCCCCGATCCGGGAGCCGTTCAGCACCACCGAGCCGGACGAGATCAGCGCCCGGTTCCCGATCGTGGACGCCTCGATGTGCACGTTGTGCCCGACCGTCACCTCGTCGCCGATGATCGTCGGCTCGCGCAGCGTGGTGTGGATGATCGAGCCGTCCTGGATGCTGGTGCGCGCACCCACCTCGATCCGGCCGTCGTCGCCGCGCAGCACCGCCGTCGGCCAGACCGTCGACTCCGGCCCGAGGGTCACGTTGCCGATCACCACCGCGTCCGGGTGGACGTAGGCGGTGGGGTGGATGTCCGGTTCGGCGTCACCGAGCGCGTACAGAGGCACACCGCGAGCCTACGATCGCCGCCGGGCCCGCCACGCCGGGGGCCCGCGATGCGCCGCGTAACCCAGCGGAGTGTCCGTCCCGGCCGGTTGGGAAACGTCGCGAGTGGGTACGAGCCGGACGTGTTCTCGATCAGGGCGCTGCAGGCGCGCATCCCCGGACCGCGGACGGAGGCCGTCGCCCGGTGCTCCCGCTGATCGTCCTCGGCGGTTCGGTCCTGCTGGCACTGACCGCCCCGCTGCTCACGCGCCTGTTCGGCCGCAACGCGGGCTACCCGCTGGCGGCGGGCCTCGCCGCCCTCGGGGTGTACGCCAACACCTCGGCCGGCGCGATCGTCGACGGCGAGGTGCTCACCGCGTCCTACGACTGGATGCCCACCCTCGGTGTCGCCTTCGGCGTGCGGATGGACGGCCTGTCACTGCTGTTCGTGACGATCGTGCTGGGTGTCGGCGCGCTCGTCATGGCCTACAGCGCGCGCTACATGGGCGACGACTATCCGGCCGGGACGGTCTACGGGCTGCTCACCGGCTTCGCCGCCGCGATGATCGGCCTGGTCACCGCGAACGACCTGGTGCTGCTCTACGTGTTCTGGGAGATCACCACCGTCCTGTCGTTCCTGCTGATCAACACCGCCGGGCCGCGGGCGGCGCTGCCGGCCGGCCGGGCGCTGGTGGTCACGGCGCTGGGCGGCTTCGCGCTGCTCGGCGCGGTCGTGATGATCGGCGTGGCGGCCGGGACGACCGATCTCGGTGTGATCGTCGGGAACCCCGAGACGGTGCTCGCCAGCCCGCTCGCGATACCGGCCGCCGCCCTGCTGATCCTGGCCGCGGCGACCAAGTCCGCCCAGCTGCCGTTCACGTTCTGGCTGCCCGGCGCGATGGTCGCGATGACCCCGATCAGCGCCTACCTGCACGCCGCGACGATGGTGAAGGCCGGCATCTACCTGCTGATGCGGTTCTCCCCGGTCTACGTCCCGACGACGGCGTGGTCGATGGTGCTCGTCCCGCTCGGTCTGCTGACCGCCGTGGTCGGGGCGGTGCTGGCGCTGCGCGAGCACGACCTGAAGGCGATCCTCGCCCAGTCCACGGTCAGCCAGCTCGGCCTGCTGACGGCGGCGATCGGCGTCGGTACCTCCTACGCGCTGTCCGCGGCGGTGCTGCACACCTTCGCGCACGCACTCTTCAAGGCGACCCTGTTCATGCTGGTCGGGATCATCGACAAGGAGGCGGGCAGCCGCGACGTCCGTGAGCTCGGCGGGCTGCGGACGGTCATGCCGATCACCGCGACGCTCACCGGTATCGCGGCGCTGTCGATGGCCGGCGTCCCACCGC
Source organism: Pseudonocardia autotrophica (assembly GCF_003945385.1). Classification (NCBI taxonomy): domain Bacteria; kingdom Bacillati; phylum Actinomycetota; class Actinomycetes; order Pseudonocardiales; family Pseudonocardiaceae; genus Pseudonocardia; species Pseudonocardia autotrophica. The sequence continues at coordinate 1,891,019 of NZ_AP018920.1, read as the reverse complement.
TGATCGGGTTCGTCTCCAAGGAGACGCTCTACGAGGGCTTCCTGGAGGCCGACTTCGCGCCGGGCGCCGGGCCGATCGCCGCGGTGACGGCCGTGATCGCCTCCGCGCTGACGTTCGCCTACAGCGCCCGGATCGTCTACGGCGCGTTCGGCGGCACGCTGACCCAGCCCGACCTGTACGAGCCGCCGAAGGCGTTCCTCGCCCCGGCCGCGGTGGCCGCGGCACTCGGGCTGGCGCTCGGGCTCGGCGTCGGTGTGCTGAACCCGCTCACCGACCGCGCCACCACCGATCTCTACCCCGGCGCCGAGCCGGCGACGTTCGCGCTGTGGCACGGCGTGAACACGGCGCTGGTGCTGTCACTGGTGACGTTCGCGGCCGGCTACGCGCTGTTCCACTGGCGGGACCGGGTGGACGCGCTGCTGCAACGGATGTGGGTGCCCGACGGCTCCGCGGTGTACGACCGGATCCGGGCCCGACTGATCGAGTTCGGTGGGCTGGTCGGCCGGCCCGACGTCGATCCTGCACCGGCCGCCGTGCTGGCCCGCCCGGTGCTGCTGCTGCCGGTGCTCGCCGTCGTCGCCGGGATCGGGCTCCCGGCGCTGCCCGGTTATCCCGGGCCCGCCGTGCAGGGCCTGGACTGGCTGGTCGTCGTGCTGGTCCTGGCAACCGTGGCCGGTGCCGCCGTCACCAGCTCGGTGCTGGCCGCGCTGGCGCTGACCGGGTTCGCCGGGCTGGCGACGGCGCTGTGGCTGCTGCTCGCCGGCGCACCGGACGTCGCGCTGACCCTGCTGCTGGTCGAGGTGCTGACCACCGTGGTGGCGGTGCTGGTGCTGCGCGGGCGCCGGGAGGGGCTGCAGCGGCCTGCGCGGCTGCGCGCGGGCCCAGCGGCGCTCACCGCGCTCGCCGCCGGGCTCTCGCTCGGCGCGGCCACCTTCGTGCTGACCGGACGCCGTCCGCCGTCCGAGGTCGGCGGGTACTTCCTGGACACCGCGCAGGAGGCCACCGGCGGCACGAACGTCGTCAACACGATCCTCGTCGACTTCCGCGGGATGGACACCTTCGGCGAGGCCGTCGTCGTCGGCGCCGCCGCGCTGGGGCTGCTCGTCCTGCTCCGGCGCACCAGCGACGACGACCGCGGCAGCGCCGACCACAGCGCCGGCCACAGCGCCGACAGCAGTGCCGACAGCAGTGGGGACAGCGGGGGCAGCAGCGGCGGGGACACCGGCGGGGACGCGGCGCCGCCGCGGCTGTTCGCCCGCGACGGGCCGGCCGACACCATCGTGATGCGGGTCGGGAGCCGGGTGCTGTTCCCGGTGATGCTCGCGCTGTCGCTGTTCCTGCTGTGGCGCGGGCACGACGAGCCGGGCGGCGGGTTCATCTCGTCGCTGGTCGGCGGGGTCGCGGTGCTGTTCCTGCGGCTCGCGCACCGCGGCGACGCCTGGGCGATGCGGCTGCGCCCGGAACCGCTCGTCGGCAGCGGGCTGCTGCTCAGCCTGTTGACCGGGCTCGCGGTCTACCCGCTCGGGCTGCCGTTCCTGGCGCCGGTGTACCTGCCCGGCGAGGTGCTGCTGTCGTCGTTCGTCTTCGACCTGGGGATCTATCTGATGGTGGTGGGGCTGATGGTGGCCGCGGTCGACCGGATCGGCGGCCGGACGCGGGTCGGGCCGGTGCTCTCCCGCCGGCACCGGACCACGCCGGAGGTGACCGACCGGTGACCGCCGCGATCATCGTCACGGTGCTCGTCGCCGGGGGCGTCTTCCTGATCCTGCAGCGTGAGCTGCTGCGCGTGGTCCTCGGGTTCATCCTGCTCGGCCACGGGGTCAACGTCCTGATCATCTCGGCGGGCGGGATGTACCACCGGCAGCCGCCGCTGCTCGGCCAGCAGGATCGGGCGGCCATGGCGGACCCGTTGCCGCAGGCCTTCGTGCTGACCGCCATCGTGATCGCCTTCGCGATCACGGTCTATCTGCTCGCCCTGCTCAAGGCCGGCGACTCCGCAGGGGGTGATCGACCGTGACCGGGCTCGAGGCACTCGTCATCGCGCCGATCGCGATCCCACTGTTCGCCGGCGGGCTGCTGATCCTCCTCGCGGTCCGGCTGCCGGTGCTCGCGCGTCGCGCGGTCGCGTTCACCGCGGTCGCCGCGTGCACCGCCGTCGCCGGGTACCTGCTCGCCGTCACCGCCGACGGCACCGTGGTCGTGCAGCGGCTCGGCGGCTGGCCCGACGGCATCGCGATCCCGCTCGCCGCCGACGCCTTCGGTGCGGTGATGCTCCTGGTCACCGGGGTGCTGGGGCTCGCATGCCTGGCGTTCGCCGCGCTCGACGGCGGCGGGCCGGGCGGTCTCGAGGCCAGCGATCGCACCCGCGCGTTCCTCCCCCAGACGATGCTGCTGCTGGCCGGGGTGAACGGCGCCTACCTGACCGCGGACCTGTTCAACCTGTTCGTGTTCATCGAGGTCATGCTGGTCCCCAGCTACGTGCTGATCGCGACCGGCCGCAATCCGGAGCGGGTCGCCGCCGCGCGGCTGTATCTGACGGTGAATCTGCTCGCCTCCACCGTGTTCCTGGCCGGGCTGGGCCTGGTCTACGGCGTCGCGGGCACCGTGCAGCTCGGTGACCTCGCCGGTGCCGCCGTCAGCGATCCGCGGGTGGCCGCCGCGACCGCGGTCGTCCTGCTCGCGCTGTCGGTGAAGGCGGCGCTGGTGCCGCTGCACAACTGGCTGCCGCGGGCGTACTCGGTCGCCCCGGCCGCGGTCACCGTGCTGTTCTCCGGCCTGCTCACGAAGGTCGGTGTCTACGCGCTGTTCCGGATCTACGCCGTCGTCTACGACGGGGACCCGCGGTTCCTGCCCGTGATCCTGGTGGCCGCACTGCTCACCATGGTCGTCGGCGTGCTCGCCGCGGTCGGCGCCGGCGGGATCCGCCAGATCCTGACCTTCCACATGGTCAGCCAGCTCGGCTACATCGTGCTCGGGCTGGCGATCTTCACCCCGGTCGGGCTGGCCGCCGCGATCTACTTCATGGTGCAGTACGTGCTGGTCAAGGCAGCGCTGCTGATGGTCGCCGGTGCGGTCGAACGGCACGTCGGCACCGGCGAACTCAGCCGGCTCGGCGGACTCGCCGCACACAGCCCGGTGGCCGCGGTGGCCTTCGCCGTCTCGGCGCTGTCGCTGGCCGGGATCCCCCCGCTGTCCGGGTTCGTCGGGAAGCTCGCACTGGTCCTCGGCGCCGTGGACGCACGGCTGGTCGCCGCCGCACTCGTCGCGATCGGAGTCAGCGTGTTCACCCTGCTCTCCATGCTCAAGATCTGGAACGGCGTGTTCTGGGGCGGCGACGCGCCGGCCCCCGAACCGGCGGGCGGTGCCGGCACGGTCGTCGCGCTGCGGGTCCCGGTCCGCGCCGCGGCACCCGCGCTGGTGCTGGGCGGGCTGAGCCTGCTGCTCGGCCTGGCCGCCGAACCGCTGCTCGCAGTGTCGACGGCCGCCGCGAACGGGCTCGTCGACACCACCGGCTACGCCGGGGCGGTGGGTGCCCCGTGACCGGCCGCACGCGCGCCCCCGGCGGCGGCAGGCCGGCGGCCGCGGCGCACTTCCTGGTCTGGTTCACCGGGGAGTTCTTCCGGGCCAACGCGGTCGTGCTCCGCGAGGTACTCACCCCGGGACACACCATCGACCCGGCGATCGTCCGGGTCCGGCTGCGGTCCCGCAGCATGGTCGAGATCGCCTCGATCATGAGCCTGATCAGCCTGACCCCGGGCACCCTGGCGCTGAATCTGACCACCGGCTCGCGCAGTCCGGAGCTGATCGTGCACGGCATGCACGCGACCGACCCGGAGCAGCTCCGCGCCAGCGTGCAGGAGATGGAGGACCGGCTGCTCGCCTTCCTGCGCCGGCCCGCCCCCGAGGAGGACGACGCGTGACCGCCACCCTGCTGCTCGACGCCGGGCTCGGTGTACTCGGGCTGAGCCTGCTCGTCGCGGTGTACCGCGTCCTGCGCGGCCCGACCGACGCCGACCGGGGCCTCGCCGTGGACTACGGCTTCGTGGTCGTCGTCGGGCTCGTCGCGCTGCTCGCGCTGCGGCTCGGGTCGACCGCGATGCTCGATCTCGTCGTCGTCGCGACCCTGGTCGGGTTCCTGACCACGGTCGCGGTGGCCCGGCTGGTCTGGGCGAGCTCGTGAGCGCGCCGGACGTGCTCACCGGCGGCCCGGTGCAGAACGCGATCGGTGGGACGATCGTCGCCCTCGGAGTGCTGCTGATCGCCTCCGGGGCGATCGGGATGCTGCGGCTGCCCGACATCTACAACCGCACGAACGCCGTCACCAAGGCCGCCGGGCTGGGCATCGTGGCGTTGCTCGTCGGCGTCGCCGTGCTGGTGCCCGAGCCCGACGTGCTGATCACGCTCGGCGTGGCGGTGGCGCTGCAGCTGTTCACGATCCCGATCGCGAGCTTCGCGATCGGGCACGCGGCCTACCGGTCGGACGTTCCGTCGACGCCGTCGACACTGCGTGAGGACGCGCCGCCAGCCTCCGAGACCGGCTCGCCGTCGGCTGCGGACGACCGGGACTGCTGAGCGGGCGCCGAGGTCCGCATCGCGCGGGCGTCGGCGTCCATCTGCTCGCCCAGGTCGTCCACCACCAGCGAGTCCCGGTCGATCGCGCCGCTGCGGTACGCCGAGCGGCCGACCACCTGGGAGATCACCGGTGCGGTGAGCACCTGGAACAGCACGACGAGCACCAGTGTGGAGGAGTTCTCGAACTCCAGCTGCACCGCGACGCCGAGCAGGATCAGCAGCAATCCCAGCGTCTGCGGCTTGGTCGTCGCCTGCAGCCGTGCGGGCAGGTCCGGCAGCCGGACCAGGCCGAGCGCCCCGAACAGGCAGGACAGGCCGCCGGCCAGCATCAGCACGGCCGACAGCACGGCGGACACGTCGACGTCGCCGATCACCGGTGTCGCTCCCATCGTTCGACGAGCCGGGCCGCGGTCACCGAGCCGACCAGCGCGATCAGCGCCACGGCGGCGAGCAGCGGGATGTTCGATCCGTCCGAGTAGATCGCGGCGTACACCGCGGCGGCGGCCACGATGAGCACGACGAACACGTCCAGGGCCGCGATCCGGTCCAGGGTGGTCGGGCCCTGCAGCAGCCGCCACAGCGTCAGCATCGCCGCGATGGTCAGCATGGCGAGGACCAGTGCGTAGACGACGGTCACTCCGGTCCCCTCCCCGGCTCACGGCCTGCGGTCACGGCCTCCATCGCCGTCCGGCAGCGCTGCACGTCCTGGTCGCTGCCGACGGCGTCGATCACGCGCATCTGCAGCAGCATCATGTCGCTGCAGACCCGCTCCACCGAGCCCGGCCGGTGCAGGCCGAGCGCGTAGACGTACCAGCGCCGGCGGCGGCGGTCGATCTGCAGGGTGAAGCTGCCCGGGGTGAGCGCGCAGGCCGCGACGATCGTCGTCGTGGTGCGGTCGGAGCTGCTGCACAGCGGCAGCCCGATGATCCCGGACCGGGCACGGGGTCCGTGCAGCAGCGTCACCGAGCTGACCCGGACACCGGAGACGACCAGGTCCCGGATCAGGAACCCGATCAGCCGCAGCAGTTTCAGCGGGCGGATCGGCAGCCGCTCCGGCAGCACCGGCAGCGGGAAGATCACCGTCACCAGCAGGCCCACGATCAGGCCCCCGATGATCGCCATCGGCGTCAGGCTGCCCCACAGCAGCACCCACACCAGTGCGAGTGCGAGTACCTGCGGGATCCGGCGGCGCCAGTTGCCCGGTCGCGCCGTCCCGGCCATCGGCTCGGACGTCGTGTCGGGCACCGGCGGGGGGACCGAGGCCGGGGTGCGGCCGTCGGTGTCCTGGCCGGTCTCGGCCTCCGACGCCGCCCGCTCCCGGCCGGCCTCCGCGGCTCCGCCCGGTGCGTCCACCTCGCCGTTCCCGGCGCTGCCGGTCGCGCCATCGACGCCCGTTCCGCCGGTGGCCGCTCCGTCGGCGCCCGATCCGCCGGTAGCCGCTCCAGCAGTGGCCGCTCGGCCGGTAGCGACTCCGCCGGTGGCCGCTCGCGCAGTGGCCACTCCGTCGGTGGCAGCTCCGTCGGTAGTCGCTCCGTCGGTGGCCACTCCGTCGGTAGTCGCTCCGTCGGTAGTCGCTCCGTCGGTAGTCGCTCCGTCGGTGGCCACTCCCCCGGCGTCCGCTCCGTCGGTGGTGGTCGCCCCGTTCGTGGCTGCTCCCGTCGTCGTGTTGCCGGGTGGTTCCGTGTCGGTCTCGGCCACCGTCACTCCCAGCTCGGCCTCGACGGCCTCCGGCCCGACCAGCGCATCCGCCGCACCGGTGTCCCGAGGCGTCTCGTCTCCGGCGCGTCCGCCGGACGTCGTGCCGTCGCCGCTCACGGGGTCACCTCCGTGCCCGCGCCGGGAAGCTCGGCGAGCGCCGTGCCACCGGCACCGTCGTCCGTCCCAGCGTCCGCGGCGCCGGCGTCCGCGGCACCGGCCCCTGTGTCACCGGCGTCCTCGGCACCGGCCCCTGTGTCACCGGCCGGGATCACCGCGACCGGCTCCAGCACGGCGCTGCGGTAGGTGTCGCGGCCGTACAGGTCCTCACCGGCCCGCGCGGTGATCCCGGACAGCGGGCCCGCGAACAGCGCGATCACGATGCTGACCACGACCAGCGAGGACGCACCGACGTACATCCCGCGGGCGCTGCGCGCGGTCCCGACGACGAGCTCGTCGTTCGGGTCGTTGTCGACCAGCGGCTCCTTCGGCGTCCCCCAGAACACCCGGACCCAGACCCGGGCGACCGCGTACAGCGTCAGCAGGCTGGCGACCACGACGAAGGCGGCGACGATCTCGCTGGCCAGCCCGCCACCGGCGCCGGCCTGCAGCAACGCCAGCTTCGCGACGAAGCCCGACGTCGGCGGCAACCCGGCCAGCGTGATCGCCGGGATGGCGAACAGCACCGCCAGATGCGGCGCGGTCTGCGCGAGCCCGCCCATCTGACTGATCGACACCGTCCCGGTCCGCCGGGTGATCAGACCACTGACCAGGAACAACGTCGCCTGGACGGTGATGTGGTGGACCACGTACAACGCGGTACCGGCGATCCCCTCCGGCGTCCAGACCGCCATCCCGAACAGCATGAAACCGATGTGGCTGACCAGTAGGAACGACAGCAGCCGGTTCAGGTCGTCCTGCGCGATGGCGCCGAGCGCGCCGACCACCATCGTCATGGCCGCGATGACCAGCAGCAGCATCGACGGGTCGTCCTGCGGGAACACCAGCGTCTGGGTGCGCAGCAGGGCGTAGATGCCGACCTTGGTCAGCAGCCCGGCGAACAGCGCGGTGACCGGGGCGGGCGCGTTCGGGTAGCTGTCGGGCAGCCAGAAGTGCAGCGGCACGATCGCCGCCTTGATCCCGAACACGACGACCAGCACCAGCGCCAGCACCGTCTGCAGCCCGTCGGGCAGCAGCTCCATCCGGCCGGCGAGATCGGCCAGGTTGACCGTGCCGGTCGCGGCGTAGACGAACCCGACCGCGGTCAGGAACAGCAACGACGACGTCAGCGAGACGATCACGTAGGTCATCCCGGACCGGATCCGGGACGCCGAGGTCCGCCGCGTGATCAGCACGTACGACGACGCCAGCATGATCTCGAACGCGACGAACAGGGTGAACAGGTCGCCGGTCAGATAGGCCAGCGAGACACCCGTCGAGAGCAGCAGGAAGATCGGGTGGAAGGTCGTGCTGGCCGTCTCCCGGCCGTAGTCGGAGATCCGCTGGTCGATCGCGTACACCAGCACCGCGAGGGTGACCAGCGACGAGATCAGCAGCAGCAGCGCCGACATCCGGTCCGCGACCAGCGCGATGCCCATCGGCGCCGGCCAGCCACCGAGCTCGGCGACGACCGGGCCGTTGCGGTCCGCGGCCACCAGCAGGATCCCCGCGACGACGCAGACGATGGCGAGGGTCACCACGCCGATCACCCGCTGCAGCGAGGCATGGCGTCCGACGATCACGCTGGCGGCGGCTCCCAGCATGGGGAGCAGCACCGGGAACGCGACCAGTGCCTGGAGCAGGGTCACTTGCGGCCCTCCTCGAGCTCGTGCGAGTCGGCGGTGTCCTCCGGGGAGCTCTCGGTCTCCGCCGCGGTGCCCTCCTCCATGGCGCCGTCCGGCTTCTGACGGGCCGCGATCCGGCGGTCCTCGACGTCGTCCTGGACCTCGTCGTGACCGACCAGCACCCACGACCGGTAGCCGAGGGCGAGCAGATAGGTGGTCAGCGCGAAGGTGATCACGATGGCGGTCAGTGCGAGGGCCTGCGGAAGCGGGTCGCTGATCTCGTCGAGGCCGACGGCGTCCAGGATCGGGGCCCGCCCGGGCGGCCCGCCCGCCAGCTGCAGCAACAGGTTGGCGCCGTGCCCGACGACCACGATGCCGATCAGGATCCGCATCAGGGACCGCTGCATGAGCAGGTAGAAACCGACCGAGTAGAGCACGGCGAGCACCAGCGCCATGCTCAGGTTGATGGTCATGTTCATCGGTCACCGCCGAGATCGCGACCCGGCGGGTCCTCGCCGGCCTCGCGGGCGTCCCGGGCGATGCCGGAGCCGAGCGAGCGGAGCAGGTCCAGCACCACGCCGATGATGAGCAGGTACACGCCGACGTCGAGCAGCAGGCTGGTGACGATGTCGAGGTAGCCGAAGTCGCCGAAGGTGATCGTCCACTTGGTGGACTCCAGTACGGCGCCGCCCCAGAGCACCGGCGCGAGCCCGGTGAGCACGGCGATCGTCAGGCCGGTCCCGACCACGACCGGCGGCCGGATCCGGAACTTCGATCCCAGGTTGTCGTCGCCGCCGGCGATGTGCCGGAGCACGAAGGCGAGCCCCGCGACCAGGCCGCCGGAGAACCCGCCGCCGGGGCCGTAGTGGCCCTCGAACAGCAGGAACACCGAGAACACCAGGACGGTGGGGAACAGCAGCCGGGCGGCCGCCTCCAGCACCAGGGTCCGCTCGCGGGTGTCCGGGCAGTGGCCGGGCAGCATCCACTGGCCGGTGGGCTCGTCCCAGCGGGCCCAGGACTCGTCGCCGACCGGTGCCGAGCCGGCGGGTTCCGTCGCCGGGAGCGCCGATGCCTCACGTGAGGTGGTCATCCCATCACCTCCTGCTCGTGCTTCGGAGACCCGGACCCGCTCGTCACGACCTGGCCGCCCTTCCTCTTGTCGTAGCGGGTGGCCAGCACCAGGCTGGCCGTCCCGGCGGCACAGATCAGCAGGATCGTGATCTCGCCGATGGTGTCCAGCGCGCGGAAGTCGACCAGGATCGCACTGATCAGGTTGGTGGCACCCGCCTCCGGCGCCGACGCGACGAAGTCGGCGGTGGTCGCGGGCGGCTGCACCCGGGCGCCGGAGAAGATCACGGCCAGCCCGGCGACCAGGACACCGCCGACCGACGCCACGATCGCCTTCGGCAACCGCACCCGGCGCTCGGTGTCCGGCTCGTCGAAGTGCGCGGGCAGCCGCCGGAGCACGAACACGAACGCGACCAGGGTGAGCGTCTCCACCAGGAACTGGGCGAGCGCGAGGTCCGGGGCGCCGTCGATGACGAACAGCCCACCGATGCCGTAGCCCACCGCGCCGACCAGCAGCACCGCGGTGAAGCGGCGGCGGGCCCGGCACAGCGCGATCGCCGCGACGATCACCATCAGCCCGACCGGGACCTGCATGATCGAGTGGTAGGCGCTCTGGTCCTGCGGCAGCACCCCGCCCATCACCAGCGCGGGGGCCGGCAGCGCGATCAGGGTGACCAGGATGAAGCCCAGGTAGACCGGGAGCGAACCGATCTGCAGGCGGCCGGTGACGGTGATCGCGGCACGCTCCATGCCGGTCACCACCGACTCGTAGCCGCGCTGCGCGGAGAGCCCGTGCAGCACCACCCGCTCGGTCAGCGCCGAGCCGTACCGGTGCAGCAGCAGACCGCCTGCCACGGCGATCGCGGAGAACAGCAGCGCGACGCCGAAGCCGTGCCACAGTGCGAGCTCGTACTGCGTGGCGTAGGCGTCGCCGAGCGAGGGCAGCGGACGGGCGTAGGCGGCCGCCAGCTGCTGGACCGCGGGTGCGGCGATTCCGGCGGCGAGCCCGGTGAGCGCGCACAGCCAGGCCGGCCCGGACAGGCCGAGCGGGACCGGGTCCCCGCCGGTGGGCTGCAGGCCCTTGGTCGCGAACGCGCCCCACAGGAAGCGCGCGGTGTAGGCGACGGTCAGCAGCGAGCCGGTCAGCAGGCCGATCGCGACGATCCAGCCGCGTATCCCGCCCTCCAGCACGAACGCCTCGTAGGCGGCCTCCTTGCCGACGAACCCGAGCGTCGGCGGCAGGCCCGCCATCGACAGGCCGGCCAGCCCCCCGAGCACCGCGAGCCCGCGGCGCCGTCGGCCCAGCCCGCAGAGCTCACGCAGGTCACGCGTGCCACAGGCTTTGTCGATCGCGCCGACCACCATGAACAGCGGGGCCTTGAACAGACCGTGCGCGAGCAGCATCGTGATGCCGGCCAGCGCCGCGACCCGCGAGCCCGCACCGAACAGGACCATCAGGAAGCCGAGCTGGCTGACCGTGCCGAAGGCCAGCAGCCGCTTGAGGTCTGTCTGGCGCAACGCGCGCCAGCCGCCGAGCAGCATCGTCGCCAGGCCCAGCACGACGATCGGTACCCACCACACCGCGTACCCCGAGAAGGCGGGCCCGAGCCGGGCGACCAGCACGACGCCGGCCTTCACCATCGAGGCGGCGTGCAGGTAGGCCGAGATCGGGGTGGGGGCGGCCATCGCGTACGGCAGCCACGGGTGGAACGGCAGCTGCGCGGACTTGGTCAGCGCCCCGAGCAGGATCAGCACCAGTGCGAAGCCGAGCGCGACGGGCTGGTCGGCGGCGAGGGTCCCGGCGTTCGCCGCCGCGGTGATCTCCGGGATCGAGTAGGTCCCGGCGAGCTGGCCGAGCAGCACGATGCCCAGCAGCATCGCGAGCCCGCCGAAGACGGTGACGAGCAGTGCCTGCACCGCCGCACGCCGGTTCTCCCGGTACTGGCCGCCCTGCCCGACGAGCAGGAACGACGTCAGCGACGTCAGCTCCCAGAACACGTAGAGGGTCAGCAGGTCGTCGGCCAGCACCAGGCCGAGCATCATCCCGGCGAAGGTGACCAGCAGCGCCGCCGATCGCGCGGCGTCGGTCGAGCGCGGGCCGAAATACCAGGCCGCGTAGATCAGGATCAGGGCGCCCACACCGGACACCAGCACGATCATCGCCAGTGCCAGCGCGTCCAGCCGCAGGCTGAGCGAGAGGCCCAGCTCGGGCGCCCAGGCGAGCTCGTCGGTCACCCCCGTACCGAGCGCGGCCGGGGCTTGCCACATCGCCCACACGAGTGTGGCCGAGAGCAGGGCAGCACCGGCCGCGAAGGCCAGCCGCCGGTTGTACCGGGCGAGTGCGGGGAGGCACAACGCCAGGACGATATGGGCGGCCACAACGGCGAGCACCGACACCTCCTGGGTCACGGGGTCGTTCGGACGGGCGGTCAGTTCACTCGCGTCCCAGTCGGGCCGGGGAGCGGCTCCGGTACCGGAGAGCCGGCGGCCGGCAAGGACACGGCAGCGGAGCCGCCGTCATCCTATCGGAGCAACCGGACGTTTCGCCCGCCACCGTACCGGGGCTCACTCCCGCAGGGGCTTGCCGAAACACCGTGAATGGTGATCGTCCCGATATGTGCCGAACCTCCCGATCGGGTGGTAGCCGCACGCCCGGTACAGCGACATCGCATCGGGTTGGGCGGTTCCGGTCTCCAGGATCATCCGCCGGCGCCCGGCGTCCGCCGCGGTGCGTTCGAGCTCTGCGAGCAGTGTGCGGGCGTGCCCGGATCCGCGCGCGGCGGGCACGACGTACATCCGTTTGATCTCGGCGTCGCCGTCCCGGAGCACCGGGTCCTCGTCGGTGGCGTCGACCGGCCGCCAGGCTCCGGTCGCGACCGGAGCACCGCCGGGGTCGTAGCCGATCAGATATCTGCCGCGCGGGGCGCTGAACTGTTCCGGGACGAGGACGGTCACGTCGCCGTCGCCGTAGACCTCACGGTAGTAGGCCTGGATGTCGTCGTTCAGTCGCACCGCGTCCGGGTGGTCCAGGGCACAGACACGCAGTTCGAGCACGGGGCCATCATCGCCGCCGTCCATGATCCGCGTTTCGGGAGTGCTCGTGCCGCTCCGGCGCACCGGAACTCCCGAGACGCGGATCATGGACCCTCACACCCCGACCAGCTCCCGCGCAGGCCGCCCGGCACCACGCCACACCAGCCCCAGGCACAGCGCCTGCAACAGGGCCACCCCCAGCAGCAGCACCGGATACCCGCCCGGCACCCACGAGAGCGCCGACAGCGCCACCGGCAGCAGGAACCCGAGATAGGTGACGGAGTAGAAGACGGCGGTCAGCCCGGCGAGCTCCCCGGGTGCGGCGATCCGCTGCACCTGCTGGAGCCCGGACAGCAGCACGAACCCGTATCCGGCACCGAGCAGCGCCGCGGCGGCGAACGCCGCAGGCAGCGACGCGGTCGCGGCCACCAGCATGGTCACCAGCGTCCCGCCGATCACCAGCACCAGCCCGGCGCGGGTCGTCGCCTGCTCCCCGTACTTGCGCTCGACGGTGCGGGCGAACGACTGCGCCGCGAACCCGACGGCCAGGCTGACCGTGGTGAGACCGGTCGCCACCAGCAGGCCGTGCCCACCGGAGGAGGGAGCCAGCAGCGCGGGCTGCACGGCGTAGGACAGCGCGACCGCGCCGAACACCCACGGCGCCGCGGGCAGCACCAGCCGGACGAAGCGCGGATCGGTCACCGAGGGCACCCGCAGCTCGCGCCACAGCGGTCCGCCCGCGCCGGGGCGAACCGTCTCGGGCGCGCGCAGCAGCCCGGCCAGCACCGGGACCATGATCAGCACGTGCACCGCGTAGGGCAGCTCCATCGGCCACGGCGCGTACTGCGCGAGCAGCCCGCCGACCAGCGGGCCCGCTCCGAACCCGAGCGTGATCGCCAGCGCGGCGCGGCGGGCCCCACCCTCGGCGGACAGCTCCTTCACCCAGGTCGTGGCCACCGCCATCGCGACGCCCATGCTCACACCGAACAGCAGCCGACCGGCGTAGAGCAGCGGCTCGGCGGCGCCGCCGAACGCCAGCACGACCGACGCGGGCACCGCCAGCACCGCTGCCGGGAGCAGCACCCGGCGGCGGCCCCACCGCTGGGATGCGGGACCGCTCAGCAGCAGCCCGGGCACCAGCCCGAGCACGTAGATCCCGAAGAAGGCGGCCACCGCCGTCGACGAGTAATGACCCTGCTCGCGGTAGGCCACCATCAGCGGGCTGAACTGGTTGGCGCCGTAACCGACGCCGAACAGCACGGCCGCGGGGCGCACCCAGGGCGCGGGGCGGTTCAGGGGACTCTCCTCCTCACACGCGTCGGCGCCCCCGGACCTCGGGTCCGGGGGCGCCGACGATGACGCGGAACGATCAGGCGTTGCTCTTGGCCCGCTGCCGCCAGCGGGTCAGCGTGCGCTCGGTGTAGCCGTTCGGCTCGGTCGCGCCGGTGAGCACCAGCTCCAGCGCGGCCTGGAAGGACTCGCTGCCGGCCGGGTCCTCGGCCATCGGGGGGTAGCCCGGCTCGCCGGCGTTCTGCTCGTCGACGACCGCGGCCATCCGGGCGAACGTCTCCCGCACGGTCTTCTCGTCCACTATGCCGTGTGCCAACCAGTTGGCGACCAGCTGGGCCGAGATCCGCAGCGTGGCGCGGTCCTCCATCAGCCCGACGCCCGCCAGGTCCGGAACGGTCGAACAGCCGATGCCCATTCCCACCCAGCGCACGACGTAGCCGAGGATCGACTGCGCGTTCGTCTCCAGCTCGTGGGCGACTGCGTCGGCCGACAGCGACGCCGGGTCGGCCAGCGGCAGCTCCAGCAGCTTCCGCCGCGGTGCGACCGGGCGCGCGGTGATCCCGGACTGCACCTCGTGCACGTCGACCCGCAGGTAGTGCAGCGCGTGCAGGGTGGCGGCGGTCGGCGAGGGCACCCAGGCGCAGTTCGCGCCGGCCTTCGGGTGACCGATCTTCTGCTCGATCATCTCGGCCATCGCGGCCGGCTTGGCCCACATGCCCTTGCCGACCTGGGCGCGGTGCGAGAACCCGGCGGCGAGTGCGACGTCGACGTTGCGGTCCTCGTAGGTCTGCAGCCAGGTGGTCGACTTCATGTCGCCCTTGGGCAGCACCGGGCCGGCCTGGAAGCAGGTGTGGATCTCGTCACCGGTCCGGTCCAGGAACCCGGTGTTGACGAAGATGACCCGCTCGCGCGCCTCGGCGATGCAGGCACCGAGGTTCACGGTGGTCCGCTTCTCCTCGTCCATGATGCCGATCTTGAGAGTGTTCGGGCTCAGCCCGAGCGCCTCCTCCACCGCCGCGAACAGCTCGACGGTCAGCGCGACCTCCTCGGGACCGTGCTGCTTGGGCTTGACGATGTAGACGCTGCCCGCCCGCGAGTTGGTGTGCGGGCCCTTGTGCTGCAGGTCGTAGAGCCCGGCGACGGCGGAGACGAGCGCGTCCAGCACACCCTCGGCGATCTCGTCGCCCTGCGCGGTCAGCACCGCGCTGGTGGTCATGTGGTGGCCGCAGTTGCGGACCAGCATCAGCGAGCGGCCGGGCAGGGTCAGCGCCGAGCCGTCCGGCGCGGTGTACTCGCGGTCCGGGTTGACCCGCCGGGTGACGGTCCGGCCGCCCTTGTCGAACTCGGCGACCAGGTCGCCGGTGAGCAGACCCAGCCAGGTGCGGTACGCGGCCGACTTGTCCTCGCCGTCGACGGTCGCGACCGAGTCCTCGAGATCGACGATGGTGGTGACGGCCGACTCCAGCACGACGTCGGCGACGCCGGCGTGGTGCTGGCGCCCGACCCGGGCCGTCGGGTCGATGCTCAGCTCCAGGTGCAGGCCGTTGCGGGCGAGCAGCACGGCGCCGCGACCGTCGGCGTCGGTGGCCCGGTACCCGGCGAACTGCGCGGGATCGGCGAGCACGACCGGCCCGTCCGCGGTGTCGGCGACCAGCCCGTCGGGGGCGGCGCGGTAGGCGCTCACCCCGGCGTGGCTGCCACGGGCCAGCGGGAACAGCTCGTCGAGCAGCTCGTCGGCGGCGGCGATGACCTGGGCGCCGCGCTGCTCGTCGTACCCGGCGGCGAGCTCACCCTGCTGTGGGAGCGCGTCGGTGCCGTAGAAGGCGTCGAACAGCGAGCCCCAGCGGGCGTTCGCGGCGTTCAGCGCGTAGCGCGGCACGGTCGACGGGACGACCAGCTGCGGGCCGGGGATCTCGGCGATCTCCGGGTCGACCCGGTCCACGCTGATCGCGGGCGAGGCGTCCGGGAGCAGGTAGCCCAGCTCGGTCAGGAACGCCTCGTAGTCCTCGACCGTGCCGGCACCGTTCTCCCGGTGCCAGGTGTCGATGCGGGACTGGAGGTCGTCCCGGCGGGCGAGCGCGTCGGCGATCTTGGGCGCGAAGCGCTCCTGCAGCCGCGCCAGGGTCGACCAGAACGACTCGGCGGTGAGACCCACCTCGGACAGGAGCTCGTCCTCGACGAACGCGCGCAGGTGCGGATCGACCTGCAGCCCGGAGCTGTCGGCCATCTGTGACCACCCTCTCTACATGTGCCTGGGACTGGCTGCATTTCTACCAGTGGACTATCTTTTCCGCATCATGAAAGTGACGCGGCACGCGGTGCGTCTCCGACCGACGTACCCTCGCGTGAGCCCGACCACGCTCGGCACGCAGCCGGAGGGAGCACAGTGACCGCTTCAGAGACGTCTCTGGACCCGCGCATCCGCAGCGAGTTCGTGACACTGCTCGGCGCCGCCGACGTGATCGACGACCCGATCCGTACCCGCACCTACGAGTGCGACGGACTGACCAGCAGCCGGGTCGTCCCGGAGCTGGTGCTGCTCCCCCGCACCGCCGACGACGTCGCCGGATGCGTCCGGATCTGCGCGCGGCACCGCATCCCGTTCGTCGCGCGCGGCGCCGGGACCGGGCTCTCCGGCGGCGCGCTGCCGGTGGCCCGCGGCGTCGTCATCGGGCTGAACCGGCTCAACCGGGTGCTCGAGGTCGATCCGGACAACCGGCGCGCCGTGCTGGAGCCGGGCGTCACCAACTCCGAGATCACCGCGGCGGCCGCGCCGTACGGCCTCTACTACGCGCCCGACCCGTCGTCGCAGCAGGTCTGCACGATCGGCGGCAACGTCGCGGAGAACTCCGGCGGCGCGCACTGCCTGAAGTACGGCTTCACCACCAACCACGTGCTGTCGATCGAGGTCGTGCTCCCGGACGGCTCGCAGGTCACCCTGGGCGGCGACTCCGCCGAGCAACAGGGCCCCGACCTGCGCGGAGTGTTCCTCGGCTCGGAGGGGACCCTCGGCATCGTCACCGCCGTGACCGTGCGGCTGCTGCGCACCCCGGAGGTCATGCGCACGCTGCTGGCCGACTTCCCGTCGGTCGCCGCGGGCGGGCAGGTGGTGTCCGACATCGTCGCCGCCGGGATCGTCCCGGCCGCGGTGGAGATGATGGACGCACTGGCGATCGAGGCCGCCGAGGGCGCCACCGGAGCCGGCTACTCGCTGGACACCCCGGCCGCGCTGGTCGTCGAGCTCGACGGCACCGTCGAGGAGTGCGAGGAGCAGTTCGCGCAGGTCAAGGAGATCTGCGACCGGCACGGCTGCACCCGGCTGCATGTCGCGGGCTCGCCCGAGGAGCGGGCGAACATCTGGCGCGGCCGCAAGGCGGCGTTCGCCGCGGTCGGCCGGATCTCGCCGGACTACATCGTGCAGGACGGCGTCGTCCCCCGGACCCGGCTCGCCGAGGTCCTGGAACGGATCGAGGAGATGGGCGTCGCCGCGGGACTGCGGGTCGCGAACGTCTTCCACGCCGGGGACGGCAACCTGCACCCGCTGGTGCTGTTCTCCGCCGCCGAGGGCCAGACCGAGCGGGCCGAGCACCTGTCCTCGCAGATCGCCGAGCTGTGCGTCGAGATGGGCGGCTCACTGTCCGGTGAGCACGGCATCGGCACCGACAAGGCCTGCTCGATGCCCGCCATGTTCGGCGAGGACGACCTGGCCGTGATGGACCGCGTCCGGGCCGGGTTCGACCCGGACCACATCTGCAATCCCGGCAAGCTGCTGCCCACCCCACGGCTCTGCGGCGAGAAGCCGGGCCGGTACCGGCCGCATCCCCTGGAGGAAGCCGGCCTGATCGAGCGTCTCTAGAAGGGCCCGAACCATGACCCGCGCTGCACCCACCACGCTGCGCCCGGCCTCGGCGAAGGAGGTCCGCGACGCCGTCCTGGACACCCCGGGCCGGCTCGCGATCTCCGGAGCGGGCACCGCCCGCCGCTGGGCCGGGCGGCCCGCCGAGCCCGACGCCACGATCGACCTGTCCGGGCTGTCCGGGGTGATCACCCACAATCCCGGCGACATGACGGTCTCGGTGCACGCCGGGACACCGGTCCGTGAGCTGCAGGAACAACTGGCCGAGCACGGCCAGCGGCTGGCCCTGGACGCCGCCCGGATCGACCGCGGCGCGACCGTCGGCGGGCTCGTCGCGACCGCCGACGCGGGACCGTCCGCGCTGGTCTACGGCGGCATGCGGGATCTCGTGATCGGCACGACGACGGTGCTCGCCGACGGCACGATGGTCCGCAGCGGCGGACACGTGATCAAGAACGTGGCCGGCTACGACATGGCCAAGCTGATGCACGGGTCGTACGGCACGTTCGGCCCGCTGGTCGAGGTGGTTCTGCGGTTGCACCCGGCGCCGAAGGCGACCGCCTGCATCGCGATCGACGGACCGGTGGACGCCGCCGCCGGGCACGTGCAGCGGCTGATGGCGAGCCCGCTGGAGCCGATCGCGGCCGAGTGGGTGTCCGGTGACCCGGGGACGCTGCTGGTCCGGCTGGAGGGCGGGGTCGACACCCTGCCGGTGCGCACCGGACGGCTGCTGGAGCTGCTCGGCGACGGCGCCCGCGAGATCGGACCGGAGGGATGGGCCCGGCACGCCGCGCTGACCGGGGGCACGCCGGGACAGCC
Organism: Pseudonocardia autotrophica; assembly: GCF_003945385.1. Taxonomy (NCBI): domain Bacteria; kingdom Bacillati; phylum Actinomycetota; class Actinomycetes; order Pseudonocardiales; family Pseudonocardiaceae; genus Pseudonocardia; species Pseudonocardia autotrophica. The sequence continues at coordinate 1,872,902 of NZ_AP018920.1, read as the reverse complement.
GGACCCGGCGCAGGTCACCGTCGCCGCCGGCCCGGCCGGCACCTCGGCGACCGCCGTGGCCGGGGCGGGCATCGCCGATCCGGCCGGGAGCGGTGCCGCCGATCCGGCGGCCGGCGCCGTCGTCCGGATCGGCTGCGCGCCCGCCCGGCTCGCCCCGCTGCTCGCCGGTCTGCCCGCCACCGCCGTCACCGCGGGCCTGGCCACCGGCGTCGCCACGGTGACCGTGCCCGGCGCGGCGGTCGCCGAGGTGCACGAGGCGGTGGCCGCGGCCGGCGGCACCTCGGTGCTGCGGGACCGTCCGGACGCACTCGATGCCCCGGCCTGGGGCCCGGCACCGTCCGCACTCGCCCTGCTCAAGGCCGTCAAGACCCAGCTCGACCCCGAGGCCCGGTTCGCCGCCGGTCGCTTCGACCCCTGGATGTGAGGCACGCATGACGAGCACCCACGACCCCGCCCAGCCGTCCGCGTTCGACGGCGTGCACCCGCCGGAGCGGGAACTGCTCGACGACTGCGTGCACTGCGGGTTCTGCCTGCCGACCTGCCCGACCTACGTGCTGTGGGGCGAGGAGATGGACTCCCCGCGCGGCCGGATCCTGCTGATGGACCTGGCCGAGAAGGGGGATATCGGGCTCGACGGCCCCTTCACCCAGCACATGGACAACTGCCTGGGCTGCATGGCCTGCGTGACGGCCTGCCCGTCCGGCGTGCAGTACGACAAGCTGCTGGAGTCGGTGCGCCCGCAGATCGAGCGCAACGTCCCCCGCAACCGGGCGGACAAGCTGTTCCGGGACGCGATCTTCGCGCTGTTCCCCTACCGGCGGCGGCTGCGGGTGGCCGCGCTGCCCGGCGCGCTCTACCAGAAGCTGCGCGCCGTCCCGGCGATCCGGAAGCTGGCGGAGACGTTGCCCGGCCGGCTGCCGGCCGGAACGATGCGGCGGCTCGCCGCCATGGAGTCGCTGCTGCCGCCGGTCTCCGTCCGCGAGGCCTTCGCCACGCTGCCGGTGCACACCCCCGCCGTCGGACGCCGCCGGGCCCGGGTCGCGCTGCTCACCGGCTGCGTGCAGGACGTGTTCTTCCACCGGGTCAACGAGGCCACCCTGCGGGTGCTCGCCGCCGAGGGCTGCGACGTGCTGGTGCCGCGTGACCAGCAGTGTTGCGGTGCACTGGAGGTGCACGCCGGCCGCGAGGAGTCGGCGCTGGCCAGGGCCCGGCGCACGATCGCCCGGTTCGAGACGCTCGACGTCGACGCGGTCGTCACCAACGTCGCGGGCTGTGGCTCGTCGATGAAGGACTACGGCCACCTGCTCGCCGACGACCCGGAGTGGGCAGCCCGGGCCGCCGCGTTCTCCGCGCGCTGCCGGGACGTGCACGAGGTGCTCGCCGAGCTGTACTCGCGCCCCGAGTCCGACGACGGCGGGCCGCGTGCCCCGAGGACCCCGGTCCGCGGCCGGGTCGCCTATCACGACGCGTGCCATCTCGGGCACGCCCAGGGCGTGCGCTCCCAGCCGCGGGAGGTGCTGCGGACGGTGCCGGAGCTGGAGCTGGTCGACATCGCCGAGGCGTCGCTGTGCTGCGGCTCCGCCGGGATCTACAACATGATCATGCCGGACGCGGCCGCCGAGCTCGGTGAGCGCAAGGCCGGGAAGATCCGGGACGCGAAGCCCGACGTCGTCGTCACCGCGAACCCGGGCTGCCTGCTGCAGATCGCCAAGTACCTGCCCGGATCCTCCGAGGGCAGCGGCTCCTCCGGCAGCAGCGGTCCCTCCGGGGACACCGCGTTCGCCGACGTCCCGCTGCTGCATCCGGTGCAGCTGCTCGACGCCAGCATCCGCGGGGTGGCACTGCCCCGCCGCTGAGTCCCGGCCGGGGGTGTGAGCGATCCGGGCATCGCACCCCCGGGTTCCCGGACGCACTGACTTATCAAGCAACGTTCCATCCTGCAATTCCGCGATGCGGATGCCAGACTCCGCTCCATGACGAAATGGTCAGCGCCGCCCCTCTCGTCGGACACCCTCACGGCCCTCGCCCAGGGCCCCTACCAGCAGGATCCGGAGGCCGTCGGCGGCTCCCTGGTCACCTCGGCCATGGTGTCGATGCTCCCGCTCGCCACCGTCTTCGTGCTGCTGGGCGTGTTCCGGCTCAAGGCCCAGTGGGCGGCGCTGTCCGGCCTGGCGGTGGCGCTCGTCGTCGCCGTCGCGGGGTTCGCGATGCCGGCCGGGCAGGCACTGCTGGCCGCGTCGCACGGCGCGTTCTTCGGGCTGTTCCCGATCCTCTGGATCGTGGTGAACGCGCTCTGGGTCTACAACATGACCGTCTCCACCGGGCACTTCGACGTGCTGCGGCGCAGCTTCGGCGCGCTGTCGTCGGACACCCGCACCCAGGCGATCCTGGTGGCGTTCTGCTTCGGCGGGCTGCTGGAGGCGCTCGCCGGGTTCGGCGCCCCGGTCGCGATCACCGCGGTGATGCTGATCGCGCTCGGCTTCGACAAGCTGAAGGCCGCGGTGATCGCGCTGGTCGCGAACACCGCACCGGTCGCGTTCGGCGCGATGGGTGTCCCGGTCATCACGCTGGCCCGGGTCTCCGGGCTCCCGCTGGACCAGGTGTCGTCGGTGGTCGGACGCCAGACGCCGCTGCTGGCCCTGTTCGTGCCGCTGGTGCTGGTGTTCATCGTGGACGGCGTCCGCGGGATCCGGGAGGCCTGGCAGCCGGCCCTCGCCGGTGGCGTGGTCTTCGCGCTCGGCCAGTTCCTCACCTCGAACTTCGTGTCGGTGGAGCTGACCGACATCGTCGCCTCGCTGGCCGGTGCGCTGGCGATCGTCGGACTGGCCCGGCTGCGGCCGGGCGCGGCGTGGGCGGCCCGCCGGCCCGCCCGGGTCGGCGCCGGGACGGCCGGCCCCGACGACGGGGAGCCGGCGGACACGCCGCGCGACATCCGGCTCGCCTACCTGCCCTACGTGGTGATCGTCGCGGTGTTCGCGCTCGCCCAGATCCCCGGGCTCAAGGGTGTGTTGGACTCGCTGAAGCTGGCCTTCGACTGGCCGGGGATGGCGGTGCTCGATCCGCAGGGGGAGCCGCACAGCAGCACGGCGTACACGCTGACCTGGGTGTCCACCGCCGGAACGCTGATGGTGGTCGCCGCGGTGATCATCGCCGCGCTGCTCGGGGTGTCCGCCCGCCGGGCGCTGCGGATCTGGGGCGAGACGGTGCACGACCTGCGGTGGGCGATCGTCACCGTCACGTCGGTGCTCGCGCTGGCCTACGTGATGAACGCGTCGGCGCAGACCACCGCGATCGGGCTGCTGATCGCCGGGGCGGGCGGCGCGCTGGCGTTCCTGTCGCCGGTGCTGGGCTGGTTCGCGGTGGCCGTCACCGGTTCGGACACCTCGGCGAACGCACTGTTCGGGTCGCTGCAGGTGACGGCGGCGAACAGTGCCGGGCTCCCGCCGGACCTGCTGGCCGCGGCGAACTCGTCCGGCGGTGTGCTGGGCAAGATGCTGTCCCCGCAGAACCTGACGATCGCCTGCGTCGCGGTGAAGCTGGAGGGGCAGGAGGGCGTGCTGCTGCGCCGGGTGATCGGGTGGAGCCTCGGCATGCTGGTCGTGCTGTCCGCGATCATCGCGCTGCAGGCGACGCCGGTGCTGGGCTGGATGCTGCCGTGACCGCGCGCCGGTCAGTAGGTCTGGCGACGCGACCGGCGTGCGGTGCGGCGGTGCGACCGGCGCCAGGCCGTCGGGCCCGTGGTCGGCTGGGCCGGCGGGTCGGCACGGGTCGCGCGCCGGGGAGCAGGCGCGGCCCCGTCCCGCGGACGCGGCTGTCCCGAGCGCAGCTCGCCGCGCAGCGCACCCAGCTCGGCGCGCAGCGCGAGCAGATCCCACTTGCGTGCGGTGTCGGCCCGCTCCAGGTGCTCGATCCGCCGGTGCGTGAGGACCAGCAGCACCCCGGCGAGGACCAACCCCGCCAGTGCCGCCCAGGCCACTCCTGTCACCGGCCCCGACACCTCCGCTCCGCTGTCCGACGACCGTCCGTCGCACCGATCTCGTACGGTAGCCCGATCGGGGCCGGTGACCGGCTGTCCGGGTGAGGCACCGCACGCTTTCCGGCCGGCCGTGCGTACTACCCTGCACCGTGCAGGCATCGTCGCCCGCGCTCCCGGTGACCGCCCGCTCCGCGGGCCTCCCGCGCCCCGCCCGGACCCCCGGGTCGTGCCGGCGCCCTCCCGTCGACGGTGCGCGGGCCGGCACATCGAGGAGGCTTCGTGCGGCAGACCACCGGTAACGGAACGACCACTCAGGGCGATGGAGCGGTCGTGGAGCAGTCCGTGACCCCGTCCGCCCGTCATTTCCCGCAGACCCTCGTCGCGATGGACCCGCCGACCCTTCCGGCAGCGGGCATGACCCCACCGCCGCCGGAGTTCCGGCAGTTCCCGACGCCACAGCGCTCCGTTCCCGGGCACCCGCGGCTGCGCGGGCGGCTCCGCCGGGTCCTGCTGTTCTGGCGCCGCGGCAGCTGAACGGCGCTCCCCCCGGAGCACCCCGCACCGACACCGTCCCGGTCACGCATGCGTGACCGGGCCGACGTGCGTCCGGGTGTGGCCGGTTGTGGCCGAGGCCCGGTCGGGTCAGGTCCGGACCGGCATCGACCGGCGCAGCCCGACGACGACCGCGGCCAGTGTCATCAGCACCAGCGCCAGCAGCGCGGTACCGATGTTGAAGCCGAGCCCGTAGATCAGCACGAACGACAGTCCACCGGTGAGCAGGCAGTAGTAGATCGTCGGCAGGATCGTCATCCGGATGACGTCGCCCTCCTTGCCGAGCAGGCCGACCGTCGCCGATGCCGCGACGATGTTGTGCACGGTCACCATGTTGCCCGCCGCGCCGCCGACCGCCTGGGTGGCGACGACGGTCTCCGGCACGGCGCCGGTGTTCTCCGCGGTGGCGAACTGGAACAGCGCGAACGTCAGATTCGACACCGTGTTGCTGCCCGCGACGAACGCACCGAGCGCACCGATCCAGGGCGCCAGGATCGGCCACGACGTCCCGGCCAGGCTGGCCGCGCCCTCGGCGAGGGTCAGCGGCATACTGTCCAGCCCGGTGGTGTTGAACTCGGCGCCGGAGTTGATCAGGATCCGGACCAGCGGCACCGCGAACAGCAGGGCGACCGCCGCGCCGGCGAGCTGGCCCGCCGACACCGTCCAGGACCGGGCGATCTTCCGCCCGTTCATCCGGTGCATCACGTAGGTGATCAGGCAGACCAGCAGGAAGATCCCGCCCGGCGAGTACAGCACCTGCACGTCGGCGGCGATGCCGGTTCCGAGGATGTCGGACGGGCCGATCGCCACGGCCTGCAGCGCCTCCTTGATCGGCTCGATGGTCCGGGTGAGCACCAGGATCGCGGCGACGAGGACGTAGGGCAGCCAGGCCAGCCAGGTGCTCATCCGGGTGCCGGCGACCGAGGTGTCCGGCTCGATGTTGCCGATCCAGCGGTCCAGCCACTGCTCGCGCGGCGGGAAGTCCCAGTTCCGCTCGGGCATCAGGAATCCGCGGCTGGAGGTGAACATCACCAGTGCCAGCCCGATCAGGCCGCCGAGCAGCGACGGGAACTCCGGGCCGAGCAGCCCGGCGACGAGCACCGACGGGACGGTCATCGCGAACGCGGCGTAGAGCGCGAACGGCCAGATCGCCAGGCCCTCGGCGAAGCTGCGGTTCGCGCCGAAGAAGCGGGTCAGCAGGCAGACCAGGAACAGCGGGATCAGGGTGCCGGCGACGGCGTGCAGCGCGGCGACCTGGAACCCGATCTGCGAGAGGTAGCCGGCCTGGTCCAGCCCGAGCACGGCCATCCGGGCGTCCACCTCGGGTGATCCGGAGAGCCCTTGGCCGATACCGGTGAGCACCGGTGTGCCGGCCGCACCGAAGCTGACCGGGGTGGACTGGATGACCATGCCGACCAGCACCGCGGCCAGCGCCGGGAAGCCGAGCGCGAGCAGCAGCGGCGCGATCACCGCGGCCGGTGCGCCGAAGCCGGCGGCCCCCTCGATGAACGACCCGAACAACCAGCCGATGATGATCGCCTGGACCCGGCGGTCACCACTGATGCTGGTGAAGCCGGAACGGATGGTGGCCAGCGCCCCGCTCTGGGTGAGCGTCTGCAACAGCAGCAGGGCACCGAAGATGATGTAGAGCAGCCCGCCCGCGATCACCAGCCCCTCCAGGGAGGCGGCGGCGATCGTGGTGGTGTCCATCCCCCACACCAGTGCGCCGATCAGCGCCGCGACCACGAAGCCCAGCGGCATCGCGTACTTCGCCGGCCAGCGCAGGCCGACGAGCAGGATCGCGACGACGAGGATCGGGGTGAGCGCCAGCAGGCTGAGCACGCCCAGGTTGTCCACGGTGACATCTCCTCGTGTGGCGGATTATCCGGACAGAACGCCCGAATCAACACGAACGTCAAGGACCCTGTCACCCGAACAGGCGCACTCGCAAGCCCCCGTGGAATCAATATTTCGCGAAGTGGATCCATCCGGCGTCGCCGTCGTAGGGCCGCCCGTCCACCGTGACCTCCGGGCCGGCGGAGTCGGCCGGCTCCACCGTGCCCACCTCGGCCCAGTCCGCCGGCAGCGCCGTGTCCGGCGGGAACGTCGCGACCAGCGCGTGGTCCTCGCCCCCGGTGAGCAGCCAGCGCAGCGGGTCCAGACCGAGCGCGGAGCCGATCTCGGCCAGTCTGGCCGGGACCGTGAACGCCCGCGACCGCAACCGCACCGCCACCGCGGAGGCGCGCGCCACGTGCGCCAGATCGGCCAGCAGCCCGTCCGACACGTCGATCATCGAGGTGGCACCGGCGGCCGCCGCCGCCGGACCGGCGGCGTAGGGCGGAACGGGCACCCGGTGCGCGTTCACCAGCTCCGCCGGCGACCGGAACCCGCGGCCGAGCACCGCCAGCCCGGCCGCCGACCAGCCCAGCCGTCCGCACACCGCGACCCGGTCACCCGGCCGGGCGCCGGACCGCAGCACCGGCTCCCGGCCCTGCAACGACCCGAGCGCGGTGACCGACACCACCATCACCGGCCCCGACGTCAGGTCGCCTCCGACCAGCCCGGCACCCGCCGACGACGCCTCCGCCCACAGGCCGTCGGCCAGCTCCTCGAGCTGCTTCGCGGGCGTCTCGGACGGGCAGGCCAGCCCGACCAGCAACGAGGTGGGCACCGCGCCCATCGCGGCCACATCGGCCATGTTCGCCGCGGCCGCCTTGCGGCCCACCTGCTCGGGGGTGGACCAGTCCAGCCGGAAGTGCACGCCCTCGACGAGGACATCGGTGCAGGCCACCACCCGTCCGTCCGGGGCGGCGACGACCGCCGAGTCGTCGCCGGGCCCCAGCAGGGTGGTGTCCGGCTGGACACGGTCGGTGGTGATCCGGTCGATCACCCGGAACTCACCCACCTCCCTCAATGAGACGCTCGCCTCGGAACCGCCCTCGGGCGTGATCGCGGATGGGGACACGGGGGCTGCCTCCGGTAGGTTCGGCGTCCGACATTCCTGCCGTCAACCATCCGGCAGGGCGGCACGTACCGGAAAGGGGCACGCCGTGGTGCAGGCATACATCCTCGTCCAGACGGAGGTCGGCAAGGCCGCCTCCGTCGCCTCCGAGATCGGAGGCCTGCCGGGGGTCATCTCGGCGGAGGACGTCACCGGACCGTACGACGTGATCGTGCGCGCCGAGGCCGACGACGTCGACGAGCTCGGCCGGCTCGTCGTCGCACGGGTGCAGAACGTGAACGGGATCACCCGCACGCTCACCTGCCCCGTGGTCAAGCTCAACTGATCCGGCCCGCGACCGTGGCAGGGGCCGGGAACCGACGCGTCCCACCGTTCACCGCGGTGGCCGTCGCCCTGCCCCTGCTGCTGGCGCTCGTCGTCGCCGGGCTCGGCATCCACACCCGGCTCACCGCAGGCCCGGACACCGGGCCGATCTCGCTGCCCGCCGTCGCGGCACCGCAGGCTGCCACCCCCGCCTGCCGCGCCGTGCTCGACGCGCTCCCGGCCGAGCTCCCCGGCGATCCGCCGATGGTGGGCCGCGAGCAGGCCCCCGACACACCGGGCGCCCTGGTCTGGGCGGCCGAGCCGGAGCCGGTGGTGCTGCGCTGCGGCACCGAGCGGCCGGCGGAGCTGGGGCCGACCTCGCCGCTGATCGTCGTCAACGGGGTGAACTGGCTGCCGCTGACCGGCGCGCCGGACGCCCGTTCGGACACCTACGCCGTCGTCGACCGCGAGGTGTACCTGGAGCTCAGCGCTCCCACCGAGACCGGGCCGGGCCCGCTGCAGGCGGTCGCCGACGCGGTCGGCGCCACCCTGCCAGGGCAGCCGGTGCAGGTGCGGTAGCTACCGCAGGCCGGTCCCCCGCCGCAGCGCGGTCTCGACCAGCGTCGTCAGCAGCTCGGGGTAGTCGAGCCCGGTCACCGCCCACATCTTGGGGAACGCCGAGCTGGCGGTGAACCCGGGCATCGTGTTGACCTCGTTCACCGTGATCGCGCCCTCGTCGGTCACGAAGAAGTCGACCCGGGCCAGCCCCTGCACGTCCAGCGCCCGGAACGCGGTGATCGCCTTCCAGCGCACCGACTCGGTGATCTCGTCGTCCAGCTTCGCCGGTATGTCCAGCTCGGAGACGTCGAGGTACTTGGAGTCGAAGTCGTAGAACTCGCCGGAGTAGCGGAGCCCGGCGGGCAGGCTGGCCCGGACGCTGCCGTCCGGGAACTCCAGCACCGCGCACTCCACCTCGCGGCCCGGCACGGCGGCCTCGACCAGCACCTTCGGGTCGTGCAGGCGGGCCTGGGCGATCGCGGCGTCCAGCGCGGCCGGGTCGGTCACCCGGCTCACCCCCATCGACGATCCGGCGCGGGCCGGCTTGACGAACAGCGGCAGCCCGAGCCGGTCGCGGTCGGCGAAGCCGATGTCGGTGCCCGGCCGGAGCACGACGCCCTCGGCGACGTCCAGGCCCTCCGCGCGCAGCAGCTTCTTGGCGAACTCCTTGTCCATCCCGACCGCGGACGCGAGCACACCGGCGCCGACGTAGGGCACGCCGGCCATCTCCAGCAGCCCCTGCACGGTGCCGTCCTCACCGAACGCGCCGTGCAGGATCGGGAACACGACGTCGATGTCGGCGAGCGCCTCGCCGGCCCGCCCGGCGTCCAGCCGGACCAGGCCGCGCCCGGGCTCCCCGGGGAGGACCAGTGCGTCCGCGCCGGCGTCGACCTCGGGCAGGGTGCGTCCGGAGATCGTCAGCTGCTCCGGGTCGCCCGGCCCGACGACCCAGGCGCCGTCACGGCTGATGCCGACCGGGATCACCTCGAACCGGTCCCGGTCCAGGTGGGTCAGCACGCTGCCCGCGGAGACGCAGCTGATCGCGTGCTCGGAACTGCGGCCGCCGAAGACGACAGCCACCCTGACCCGCTCGGAACTCATGGGCTCCGAGGGTAGGCGGCCCCGCCGCACGCCCGATCAGCCGGTCAGCCGGGCCAGCGCGCGGCGCAGGTCGGCCCGGGTACCCGCGGCGTAGCCGACCACCAGCCCGGACGTCCGCGGCGGCCCGTCGTGGTACTCGGCCAGACCGCGGACCACGATCCCGCGCCCGGCGGCAGCGGCGATCAGCGCAGCCTCGGTCCCGGCGAACCCGCGCAGTACGAGATGCGCCCCGGCCGGGTCGCCGTGCGCCCGCCAGCCGGCCCCGGCCGCGGCGGCGAGCACCAGGGCCCGCCGCTCGCGCAGCTCCCGGCGCAGCCGCCGCAGGTGCCGGGACAGGTCGCCGTGCCGGGCCATCGCGATCAGCACCCGCTGCCCGGCGGGCGACGGCCTGGTCCCGGTCCGGTCGCGCAGGTCCCGCCACGCGGCGAGCACCGGCGCCGGGGCGAGCGCCCAGCCGACGCCCAGCGTCGGGCTGACGATCTTGCTGGCGGTGCCGAGGTGCACCACCCGGTCCGGGGCGAGCGCGGCCAGCAGCGGCAGCGGCGCGACGTCGTAGCGGAGCTCGCCGTCGTAGTCGTCCTCGATGATCAGGAAGCCCTCCTCCCGGGCCCGCTCGACCAGCGCGACCCGGCGCGCCGCGGGCATCCGCACCGCGGTCGGGAACTGGTGCGCCGGGGTGACGTACACGGCCGCGCAGCCGGCCGGGACGGCGTCGACGACCAGGCCGTCGTCGTCCACCGGGACGGGCACGATCCGCAGCCCGGCGGCGCGCAGTGCGGAGACCGCGCGCCGGTAGCCGGGCTCCTCGACCGCGACCCGGGCGCCGGCGGGCAGCAGCCGGGCCAGCTCGGCGACCGCGGCCGAGGTGCCCGCGGTACTGAGCACGTCGTCCGGGGCCAGCCCGCGGTGCCGCAGCAGGTGCTCGACGACGGCGGTGTGGAACCCGGACAGGCCGTCCGGCCGCGGTGCGTCGTCGGGTTCCGGATCGGCGGCGGCCCGCCACGCGCGGCGCCACATCGCCCGGTCCAGGGCCGCGACACACGGCCGGCCGGGATCGAGCGCGTCGGGCACACCGGCCCCGGCCGGGCCGGGTGCCCGCTCCGCACCGGCCGCCGCCGGCCGGTCGGCGCCACCCGGCAGGCCCACCGGCAGGGCGGTGACGTAGGTGCCGGCCCCCACGCGGCCGGCCACCCAGCCCTCCGCGAGCAGCTGGTCGAAGGCGGCGGCGGTGACCGTCCGGCTCACCCCCAGTGCGGTCGCCAGCGCCCGGGTCGATGGCAGCCGGTCACCGGGCCGCAGCATCCCGCCGACCGCCGCCCCGCGCAGACCGTCGGCGAGCTGCACCGCGAGCGGCACCGGCGAGCCGCGGTCGAGTGGGAGCGGGGGGACGTCCATCGGAATCGGCCTTTCCGATCAGCGCAGGATTGGCCGTTCCAGGATGCCACTACCTCCGGGCACGCTGGCCGCGTGACGCTCTCCCCCACCACCCGCAGCACCCTGGGCCGCAAGCCCGACCGCGCCGCCACCGATCCCGCCGAGCTGCACGCCCTGCTCGACGAGGGCCTGGTCTGCCACGTCGGGTTCGTCCGTGACGGCGCCCCGGTCGTGCTCCCCACCGCCTACGGACGCGCGGGCGACACCCTCTACCTGCACGGATCCACCGGAGCGGGCTGGCTGCGCGCCGACGAGCTGCCCTGCTCCGTCGCCGTCACCCAGCTCGACGGGATCGTGCACGCCAGGGCGGTGATGAACTTCTCGATGAACTACCGCAGCGCCGTCGTGCACGGGACCGCCCGCCGAGTCACCGACCCCGCCGAGAAGTGGGACGGGCTGCGCGCGATCGTCGAGCACCTCACCCCGGGCGCCTGGGACCACGCACGGCAGCCGGACCGGCGCGAGCTCGCCGCGACCGCGCTGTTCGCGCTCGACCTGACCGAGGCCAGCGTGAAGCGCCGCTCCGGCCCACCGTCGGACGATGCCCCGGATGTCGAGGCCGACCTCGCCTGGTGCGGGGTGGTCCCGGTGCGCACCGTGTTCGACGCGCCGCAACCGGCCCCCGACCTGCCGGAACACCACGTCCTGCCGGCGCACCTGGGTGCTGCGGACCACCGGTCCGGGTGACGTAGTCTCGGGTCACGCGATCCGCCGGGCACCCCGGTCGGTGACGTCCGGCGAGCGCCGTCCCGCGGGTCGCGCCGACGCAGCCCTCACCGCCCCCGAGGAGGACGCGTGATCAACACGGTCATCCCGCCGGTCCCCGCACCGGGTCTCACCAGCGCACTCATGCCGCAGTGCACCCAGGACCCGGGGTCCTGGTGCGCGACGCTGTACCGCTGGACCAACAACGACTTCATCGCCCAGCACGCCGATGTCATCGTCGGCCGCACGGTCTCGATCACCTCGATCATCCTGATCGCGGTCCTGGTGCGCTGGCTGGCGCACCGCGGGATCGCGCGGATGGTCAACGGCGCCACCAACGGCGCCTTCACCGCGCTCGCCGGGCGGGCCCGGCGGCTGCGCCGCGCCCCCGCCGACGGGCGCGGCAGCGGCGACGCCCCCGGTGCCCAGCGCCGGATGCAGCGCGCCCGCACCATCGGGTCGGTACTGCGCTCGATCGTCTCCGCGGTGGTGCTGCTGGTCGCGGTGATGATGGTGATGAACGAGCTCGGCTACCCGCTGGGCCCGCTGCTCGCGGGCGCCGGGGTGCTCGGCCTGGCCATCGGTTTCGGCGCGCAGAACCTGGTGCGCGACTTCCTGTCCGGCATGTTCATGCTGCTCGAGGACCAGTACGGGGTCGGCGACATCGTCGACGTCGGCGAGGCGGTCGGCACCGTCGAGGCGGTCGGCCTGCGGATCACCACGATCCGCGATCTGCAGGGCACCGTCTGGTACGTCCGCAACGGTGAGATCCTGCGCGTGGGCAACATGAGCCAGGGCTACGCCGTCGCCGTGGTGGACCTGCCGATCGCGCACAGCGCCGACGTCGAGCAGGCAACCGAGCTGGCCGGTGCCACCGCGACCGCGCGGGCAGCCCAGGACGACATCGCCGGTGACGTCCTCGAACCACCCGAGGTGCTCGGCGTCGACCGGATCAGCCCGGAGGGCATCACGCTGCGGCTCACCGTCCGGGTCAAGCCGGGCCGTCAGTGGGCGGTGCAGCGCGCACTGAACGGCGCGATCACCGACGCGTTCGACGATCACGGCATCCCGCGACCGATGCTGTTCCCCACCGCAGCCCTGGACGGGCGCGCCCAGCGGCAGGGCTGAGACCGAGCTGAGACGATGACGACGTGAGTGCACCGCAGAACTTCTACGCCGAGGTGGGCGGCGCTCCGGTCTTCCACCGGATCGTCCACCGGTTCTACGAGGAGGTCGCTCGGGACGACGTGCTGCGACCGATGTACCCGGAGGAGGACCTCGGCCCCGCCGAGGAGCGCCTGCGCACCTTCCTGGAGCAGTACTGGGGCGGTCCGCGCACCTACTCCGAGCAGCGCGGGCACCCCCGCCTGCGGATGCGGCACGCGCCGTACACGATCGGCCCGATCCAGCGGGACGCCTGGCTGCGCTGCATGCAGATCGCGGTCGACGAGGAGAACCTCTCGCCCGAGCACCGCGAGCAGCTGTGGAACTACATGCAGTACGCGGCGCTCAGCATGCAGAACTCCGAGTTCTGATCGGGCCGCCGTCGATCCGGTGTCCTGACACGTTCTGACTGCGACGAACCCCTTCGTCACCCTCCGCATCACCCTGATCGTCCGTATGGCGGCCGATCGGGTGGTGTTCGGCCGCAATCCGGGCGCGAGCCGTCGTGATCGTGACCGAATGCGTCCGATCTCGTTGGACGGAACGCCGCCCCAGGAGAGTCGGGCGGCGAGAAGGTCACCCGTCTGGGGGGTTCATCGTGACCGCACTGCCGTCGCCGTCCGGATCCACGTCCGGTCCGCAACGTCCCGACCCTGCGTACGGCGCGTCGCGGCACTCGCATCGTGCCGCCGACGCACCGACCGGAGCCGACGGCCGCGAGTCCGGCGGCACCGTGGACGGGGCCTGGTTCGCCGTCGTGCTCCGCGGCTACGACCGGGCCCAGGTCGAGACCCGTCTCGCGGACCTGGACCGGCGGATCCACGACGAGATCCGGCGCGCCGAGTCCGCCGAGCAGGCGCTGTCCGCCGCCCGCGCGCAGAGCCGCCGGTTGCAGCAGCAGGTCGAGGCCGGCGCGTCCGAGCAGGCCGGCTTCGGCCTCCGGGTCGAGCGGGTGCTGGAGGCCGCCGAGCGGGAGGCGGCCGAGCTGCGCACCCGCGCGGCCGACGAGGCGGAGGCCATCGTCGCCCGGGCCCGCGAGGAGGCCGAGGACCGGCGCACCCGCACCGAGGAGGCCCTGCTGGGCCGGGCCGCCACCCTGGACCGCGAGTTCACCGCCCGTCGGTCCGCGCTGGACGAGCAGGAGCGCGAGGCCGCCCGCCGTGAGCGCGAGCTCTCCGAGCGCGAGCAGGATGTGGCGCGGCAGCTCGACGGCGCGACCGAGGAGGCGGACCGGCTGCTGTCGGTCGCCCGCGGGGACGCCGACGAGATCCGCTCCGCCGCCCGGGACGAGGCCGCCGAGGAGCTGCGCAGGATCGACGAGCGGCGGGCCGGGGTCACCGGGGACGTCGGGCGCCTCGCCGCGCTGCGGGACGAGCTCCGCGACGAGCTGTCCCGGATGCGCGGCGCGCTCTCCGCCGAGCTGGATCGCGAACCGGTCGCCGCGGCTCTGGACGAGACCCTGTTCGGCCCGTCCGGCCCGCACGACGGCGTCGTGCACAGCACCGCCGGCAGCAGCGACACCGGCGGTGCCGGCCGGGATGCCGAGGTCACCGCGCTCACCGGGACCGGCGCCTCGTTCGTCTGGTCGTCCGGCACCGCGGCCGACGATCTGCCCCCGGCGGTCCGCACCGACCCGTCCGTCCCCGACCGGTCGTCGCACGCGTCGAGCATGTCCGGCTCGGACTCGGACTCCGGCTCAGGCCCCGACTCGGACTCGGACTCGGACTCGGGCCCCAAGTCCCGCTCGGGCTCCCGCTCCGGCTCGCGCTCGGGCTCCAGCCCCAACTCCGGCCCCCGTTCGGGCTCCCGCTCCCGCTCGGGCTCCGGCTCCGGCTCCGGCTCCGGCTCCGAGGATGAGCCGGACGCGCCGGCCGAAGAGGAGGAGACGGCCACCGGCACCCTGCTGCTCGGACCGGGGCGGCGACCCGGCACCGAGCGCGACGACGAGATCGAGGCCACCACGATCGGACGGATCCCGCCGATCTCGCTGACCTCGATCGGGGTACTCCCGTTCGGCGATCTCGGAGCGGGCCGTGACAACGCCCGTACCAGGACGGACGGCTCCACAGGGGGAGCCCGCACGCATCGGGGGCCGACCCGGGGTCAAGGCCCCGGGCGCCGCTCGCGATAATCAGATCGTTATGTGCACCCGACCGTCGCAGAACGCATGACGTCGGCGCCCGGCCAGCCGGGACGCGACGACGCCGCCGAACCGGACCCGGACGGGCTCGGCGAGGCGATCCGGACCGGCCGCGTCCCCGTGGTCCCGGGATCCCTCGTCGACCTGGTCATGCGGTCGGGTTCCGCGGGCTCCCCCGACGCCGCCACCGAACCCGGTACCGATCCCGGCGCCGACGCCACGAACGCAACGGCCCGCTCGGCCGGTCCGTCGTCGTCCCGGCCCGAGGAGTCACCGGCCGGGCGCTCCGGTGCCCCTGGCCCGGCGGCGACGTCCACCGGTTCCGGGTTCGCCGATCTCGTCCGTGAGGGCAGTGGTCACGCCGACGCCACGGACGAGGCACCCGGCTCCGTTCCGGGTGTCTCGTCCGTGGCCGGCCCGCGCCCCACACCGTCGCCGCGCCCCGGCCCGGCGCCCGGTGCCGGTGGCACCGGCGTCCCGAAGGCGTTCGCAGCCGAGGAGGCCGCCGGCGACGACCGGCCGGACGACACCTCCGGGACCGACGGCGACGGCTACTACGCCGATCTCGGTGATCTCGGCGACGACCCGCTCGGTATCGGACCGCTGCCCGACACCGCGGACGCCGAGTCGGCGGACCCGCTGCACACTCCGGCGGACCGCTTCGCGCCGCCGCCGTCGTTCGCCCCCGATGTCGACGGCTCCCCCGTCAACAGCTCCCCCGTCAACAGCTCCCCCCTCAACGGTTCGCCCGTGATCAGCTCGCCCCTCAACGGCGCTCCTGTCGACGGCTCGTCCGTCGGTGGCGCTCCTGTCGACGGTGCTCCTGCAGACGGTGCTCCTGCAGACGGTGCTGCTCCCGACGGGTCCACGCGGACTGCCGGGCCGGCGATGACCGGACCGGCGTCGACCGGACCGGCGGAACGGGCCCGGAACACCGCATCCGCCGGAAACCTCTCAGCTTCCACCGGCTCCACGGAGCGGACCGGCTCGACGGATCACGCCGGCGACATGGAGCGCACCGGCTCCGCAGGCACCACCGGCTCGGCCGACCGGACCGGCGCCGCAAGCCGAGCCGGCGCGACGGACCGCACCAGCTCCACCAGGCCCGCCGAGCCTCTGAACCCAGCCGGGTCAGCGGGTCCCACCCGCGCGGACCTCACCGGTCCCACCGACTCGGCACGCCGCACCGGCCCGGCCGACGTCCCGGACCCCACGACCACCGGTGACACCGCGGGCTCCACCGACGTCAGAGGCGCCGGGGACGCAAGAGGCTCCGGGGACTCCACGGGCTCCGCGACCAGCACGGACTCCGAAACCGTCGAGGGCTCCGCAGCCCCCACGGACTCCGCGGCCCCGGAGGACTCCGGTCACCCCGGGACTCCCGTGTTCGACGGGGAGCCCGAGACCCCCACGACCACGGACGACACCGGGGACGCCGCGCCGACCCCGGCCACCGGACGCCCCCGCATGGGCGGCGACCGGCTCGGTCCGGGTGACGTCCCGCCGACCCAGCCCGCCCCGACCGTGGTGCCTCCGATCGCGCCGTCACCCCGTCCACTGGACGAGGACACCCCGGTCGCCCGCCCCGTCCGGGCCGCACGCCCCGACGAGTCCGCCCCCCACAGCCCGATCGCCAAGCGCTGGCCGCCCCGGCCGGGAGCGGACGGTCCGGAGACCGACATCCTGCCCCCCGGGGCGCTGCTCGGGCACTACCCGGCGGCGTCCGCGAACACCGCCGCGCCGAGCCGTCCGGCTCCGGACGCGCGCCCGGCGACCCCGTCGTCCGGCATCCGGCCGACCATGCCCGGCCGCCGCCGTCCCGCCCAGGAGCGCTCCGAGCGGGAGTCCACGTCGCGTCCGGCGATGGGCGGCGCTCCGTCCGGCCCGGCGATGACGGCGCTGTCCGGCAGCGACCTGTTCGCGACCCCCAGCGGTGGCACCGGCCGCGGCTTCGGTGAGCTCCCCACCAGGACCTCCCAGGACGCCGAACCGGACGCCCGCCAGGACGCCACCCGTCCCCACGACGACTCCCCGGCCGGTGCGGGGACCCGCACCGGTGACGGCTCCGACGCACCCGCGGACCGCCCCGTCCACCAGGATCGGCCCGCGGGGCCCGCCCGCCTGCCGCAGCGGCCCGAACCACACGACGACCCGGCCCGGGGCGCACCGGCACCCGGCGCCGGCTCCACCGGCCGGACCCCGTCCGAGCAGACCCTGAGCACACCGGCCCGGCGCAACGGGAACGCCGCCGCGGCCACCACCGACGGGACCGGCGCACATCTGCCTGCGGGCGGCAACACCGGGTCGCAGCCCCACCCGCGATCCGACAACCGCTCCCCGTGGGCACAGCCGGACGGCAGGCCGCCGCGGGACCCGGCACGCCGCGCGGGCCCCCCGGCCCGGCCGGCTGCGCCCGTGGCGTCGGATGCCACCGTCACCATCCCCGCCCTCGACGACGACGGCCGCCCCCGGCACGCGATCACCCCGCCGCCCGGACGCGGACCGCGCCCGATCAGCGGCCGGACACCGCAGGAGGGCCGCCCCTCGGCGCGGCCCGGCCGGGGTACCGACGGTGCCGACGGAGCGGACGTCACCGCGCGGGTCGCACCGGTGCCCGCCGCACCGGCCCAGGACACTCCGCCCACCGACGACACACCGCACCGCGCACCCGGGCACCACGACGGCGCCCCCGGCACGGACACCGGGGCCACCGACGACACCGAGAATGCCGGGGGCACCGCAGCCGGCAACGTGGCGGCCGCCGCCTCGCTCGGTGCCGTGTCGGTGGCCGCGGCCCGCGCCGCCTCCGGCCGGGACGGGGCGGTCACCGACACCGGGCCCCGCACCGAGGTCCGGCCGGCCGGCGACGCCGCGCCGGAGAAGCCGATCACCCCGCGCCGTGAGGCGATCATGTCCGCGAAGCCGCGCAACGGCCGCCGCGGCGTGTCCCCGGCCGGGCTGGCCATCGCGCTGGCGATCGTGCTGCTCGGCACCCTCACGCTGTGGGCGATGTTCGCACCCGGATCCATCGGCGACGGCGCCGGCACGGACCGCCCGGCCACCGACGGCGCCCCGGCCGCGGGCCTCGGCCCGCAGCCGGACGCCGGCCCGGCCGCGGCGAGCCTGTCGTCCCCGACGGTCCGGGCGACCGTCCCGGTCGGCGCGGAGCCGGTCGCGGTCGCGGCCACCGCGGACGGCCGGACGGCGCTGGTCGCCGTGGCCGACGAGCCCCGGCTGGTGGTGCTCGACGGCGCCACCGACGCCGTCACCGCGGAGATCCCGCTGCCCGCGACCCCGCAGGGCGTCACCACCTCACCCGACGGCACCCGCGCATTCGTCAGCCTGGCCGGACCCGACGGTGGACAGCTCGCCGTCGTCGACGTGCCGGGGGCGGCGGTGCTCGGTGTCACGTCGACGACCGCCGATCCGGCCGGTGCGATCGTCGCCCCGGACGGGCGGTTCCTCTACGTGCCCTCGCGCGCCGAGGGCGTGGTCGACGAGCTGGACCCGTACGCCGGGACGGTCACCCGCTCGGTCCCGGTGTCCCGGGACCCGTTCGCGGCCGCCACCAACGACGCCGGCGACCGCATCTACCTCGCGACCCGCGGCGCCGACCAGCTGACCGTGCTGGATCCGAGCAGCCTCACCGTGCTCCGCAGCTATCCGGTGCGCGGCGGCGCCGAGGCCGTGGCCGTGTCCGCCGGGCCGGAGACCCAGGTCGCCGTCGGTGGCCCCGGCTCGAACACCGTGACGGTCCTCGACCCGGCCGACGGACGGGAGATCGCCGGCGCCGAGACCCGGGGCGGACCGACCGGTCTCGCGTTCGCGCCGGACGGACGGCACCTCTACGCCGTCACCGACCAGGGGCTGCAGGTGATCCGCACGTCCACCTGGCGGGAGGCCGGCAGCACCGACGTCGCCCTGAACCCGACCGCGATCGCCGTCTCCCCGGACGGCCGCACCGGCTGGGTCACCGGCGACGGCGAGGTCAGCGTCCTCGACCTAGCCTGACCCCGGGCCCGGGAGCCTGGGTCAGGCGGTGACCATCAGCGGGAGTGTCACCACCCGGCGGCGCACGACGGCCCCGTAGCGGGCGTCCAGCCGCACCCAGGATCCGGACGCCGACACCCGCACCCGCGGGCCCTCCCCGGCGTCACCGGGGCCCGAGCCCAGGAACCCCATCCCGGACATCGCGAACAGCACCCGCATCGGCACCGTCACCGGCCGTCCCGGCTCTGGGGGCGACACCGTCAGCACCGTCTGGTCCAGCAGCGACGCGGGCGGCCCCATCGGCCCGGCGTGCTCGCGGGCCAGCGCCAGCCCGCGATCGGCCAGCCCGTCCAGCTCGTCGGCGGGGACGTCGTCGACCAGCGACCAGCCGTCATCGGGGGGCAGCTCGTCGAACCAGGCGGCGACCGGCCCTGGATCGATCGCCTCCGCCCGTTCCACCGCCAGCGCGGTCAACAGCGACGACGCGTGCGCCGTCACCGGACCGGAACCGTCCAGGGTGCCGGCGACCGACCGGGTGACGAGCACGTCGAACGGCGTCCGCGCCCACGCCGTGACCCGGTCACCGGTCGCGGTCAACCGGATCGCCGCGGACTCGTCGAGCCGCGCCACCCGGGCGGTGAACGCGCCCAGATCGTCCCGCTCGGTCGTGTCGGCCAGCCGCAGGATCACGAGACCTCCCCCAGGTGTCGCTTCAGGTAGTCGCGTTCACCGTCGGTGAGACGCCGCGGGCGACCGGCGCCCAGATCGACGAGCGCCATCTTCGTCCACGCGGTGACCGCAACCGGATCATCCGGCCCCGAGCCGTCCCGCAGCAGGTAGTCCAGGGTGAACGACGCCGCGCGCAGGTCCCGCACGGTGATCTCCACCCGCAGCGGCTCGGCCCGCCACGGCAGCTGCCGCTTGTACTCCACGTTCAGTCCCGCGACCAGGAGCCCGGACGCGAACCCGGTCAGCCCCTCCTCACCGGCACCGGTGAAGGCCAGCGCGACGCGCGCCTCCTCGATCAGCGTGACGATCCGGGCGTGGTTGACGTGCCGGTAGGCGTCCTGGTCGGTCCAGCGGAGCGGGACCTGCGCGACGAAAGCGGACATGCGCCCGAGTGTCCCCGACCGCTACCGGGCCAGGCCACGCAGCTGGCGTGAGATCACGGACAGCGTCGCGAGATCCAGCGAGGCGGACACCCCGATCTCCTCCAGCGCCGTCCGCGCCCGGGTCAGCTTCGACGCGTTCGCCTGCTCCCACGCCGCGACGGCCTCGGTGACACCGGTCCCCGGCGGGGACTCCCGCAGCGCGTCCAGCGTGATCGAGCGCAGCGAGCCGTACAGGTCGTCGCGGAGCGCGAGCCGGGCCAGCGCGTGCCAGCGGTCGCCGCGATCGAGCCTGCTGACCGCGGTCAGCGCCTGGTCGACGCCGAGGTGCTCGGACAGCGCGTAGTACAGCCGGGCGACCTCGGCGGCCGGGCGGGGCTCCTTCTCCCGGTCGGACAGCTCGACGAGCTCGACGACGTCGAGCAGGCCGTAGGCGTACAGCGACAGCGCAGCCGGTTCGACGAGCGCCTCCGGCACCCCGGACTCCCGCAGCGTCGCCGCCCGCTCCCGCACCGCTTCGATCTCACGGCCCTGCAGCAAATCGGGCAGCTGCTCGCGCAGCTCCGCGATCGCCTCGGCGAACCGGCTGATCTCGGCACCGACGGCGAGCGGCTGCGGCCGGTTGGTCAGGAACCAGCGCGACACCCGGTCCAGCAGCCTGCGGAACTCCAGGACCACGGAGTCGGCCACCGACACCGGGACGTCCGCGGTCCGGACCATCTCCCACAGCTCGGGCAGCGCGAACACCCGGGTGGTGACCGCCCAGGCCCGCATCGCGTCGTCCGGCCCGGCGGCGAGCTCGTCCCCCAGCCGGAACGCGTAGCTGATCCCGGCGCTGTCGACCATCTGGTTCACCAGCCGGGTGCCGATGATCTCCCGGCGCAGCGGGTGGTTGCGGACGGCGTGGTCGAAGCGTTCCCGCAGCGGCTCCGGGAAGTAGGCGGGCAGCGTCGGTGCGAACGCAGGCCGATCCGGCAGGTCGGTCTGCAGCAGCCGGTCGGTCAGGTCCAGCTTGGTGTGCGCGAGCAGGGTCGCCAGCTCGGGGCTGGTCAGGCCCAGCCCGTCGGCGACGAGTCCGTCGAACCCGGCCCGGCTGGGCAGCACCTCCAGCTCGCGGTTCAGCCCGGTCCGCTCGACGAGATCGGCGACCATCTGGCCGTGCACCCCGACCATCGCGGCGGCGTGTGCCCGGGCGACGCCGAGTACCGAGTTCTGCGCGACGTTGTCGGCGAGCACCAGGTCAGCGACCTCGTCGGTCATCGACTCCAGAAGTGTGTTGCGCGCCGTGAGGTCCAGCGTCCCCTCCGCGACCAGCCGGTCGAGCAGGATCTTGATGTTGACCTCGTGGTCGGAGCAGTCGACGCCCGCCGAGTTGTCGATGGCGTCGGTGTTGATCCGGCCACCGGCCCTGGCGAACTCGATCCGGCCACGCTGGGTGAGGCCGAGGTTGCCGCCCTCGCCGACGACGTGCACCCGCAGGTCCCGGCCGTCGACCCGGATGGGGTCGTTGGCCTTGTCGCCGACGTCGGCATTGGACTCGTCGGACGCCTTCACATAGGTGCCGATGCCGCCGTTCCACAACAGATCGGCGGGAGCGAGCAGGATCGCGTTGATGAGGTCCGGCGGGGACAGCCGGGTGACCTCGTCGGGCAGGCCGAGGGCGGCCCGCATCTCCGGACCGACCGGGACGGACTTCGCGGTGCGCGGCCACACCCCGCCGCCGGCGCTGATCAGCGCGCGGTCGTAGTCCTCCCAGGACGACCGGGGCAGCTCGAAGAGCCTGCGCCGTTCGGCGTAGGAGGTCGCGGCGACCGGCTCGGGATCGACGAACACGTGCCGGTGGTCGAACGCGGCGACCAGCCGGATGTGCTCGGAGAGCAGCATTCCGTTGCCGAACACGTCGCCGGACATGTCCCCGACGCCGACGACGGTGAACTCCTCGGTCTGGGTGTCCAGCCCGCGCTCGGCGAAGTGGCGCTTCACCGACTCCCAGGCGCCGCGCGCGGTGATGCCCATGGCCTTGTGGTCGTAGCCGACCGAACCGCCGGAGGCGAACGCGTCGCCGAGCCAGAATCCGTACGACGCGGCGATCGAGTTGGCCAGGTCGGAGAACGTCGCGGTGCCCTTGTCGGCGGCCACGACGAGGTAGGAGTCGTCGCCGTCGTGCCGCACGACGTCCGGCGGCGGCAGCGTCTCGGTGCTCCCGTCCGGCCGGGTCGACAGGTTGTCGGTGACGTCGAGCAGACCGGAGATGAAGGTGGTGTAGCACTCGCGCACGTGCTCGGGCGACGGCGCGGGCGTCCGCACGACGAACCCGCCCTTCGCACCGACCGGCACGATCACCGCATTCTTCACGGCCTGTGCCTTCACCAGCCCGAGGATCTCGGTGCGGTAGTCCTGCTGGCGGTCGGAGAAGCGCAGCCCGCCGCGGGCGACCGGCCCGAAGCGCAGGTGCACGCCCTCCACGCCCGGCGAGTACACGAAGATCTCGTACCGCGGCCGGGGCGCCGGCATGTCCGGCACCGCGGCCGGATCGATCTTGAAGGAGAAGAACGGCCGCCCGCGGAACCAGTTGGTCCGCAGCGTCGCCTCGATCACGGCGAGCAGCCCGCGCAGGATCCGGTCCGCGTCGAGCCCACTGACCTGGTCGATCAGCGCGGTCACGTGCTCCAGTGCGCGTTCGTGCGCGGCCTCCCGCTCGACCGGGTCGGCACGGGCAGGATCGAACCGGGCCCGGAACAGGGTGATCAGGGCCTGCGCGACGTCCGGGTGGGCGACCAGGACGTTCGCCGTGTACTGCAGGGTGAAGCGGCCGCCGACCTGGCGGGTGTAGCGGCTGTAGGCGCGCAGCACAGCCGCCTCCCGCCAGTGCAGCCCGGCGCGCAGCACCAGCGCGGAGAACCGGTCGGATTCCGCGTCGCCACGCCATGCGGCCGCGAACGCCTCCTCGAACCGGGTGCCGGCGTCCTCCACCGCGACGGCCGGCGCGGCGGGCGCGCCGGAGGGTTCCGGGGCGCGGACGCCGAAGTCGTAGAGCCAGCAGCCGCGCCCCCCGGGCAGCGTGAACTCGTAGGGCCGCTCGTCGACGACGTCGATGTCGAGCTGCTGGAGCAACGGCAGCATCCGGGTCAGCGTCGCCGGGGAGTCGCGCAGGTAGAGCGCGAACCGGATGTCGCCGTCGGCACCGCGGTAGAGGCGCAGGTCGAACCCGTCCGCGTCGCCGGCACCGGTGCCGAGCGCGATGACCCGGCGCAGGTCCTCCACCGCGCGCCGCGGATCGACCCCGGCCTTGTAGGACTCGGGGACCCCCGCGAGCAACGGCCGGGCGGTCGCACCGGCATCGCCGAGGGCACCGACCAGCAGGTCGTCCCAGGTCCGGGTGGCCTCGGCGACCTCGTCCTGCAGCTGGGACAGATCCGGAACGGCCGGTTCGGCGGACGGGTCGGTGGTGACGATCAGGTGCAGCAACGCCAGCTCGGCGTCGCCGACCTGGGCGGTGTAGGTGGCGTCGGTCCCGCCGAGCCTGCTGCGCAGGATCTCGGTGATCCGCAGCCGGGTGGCGGTCGTGTAGCGGTCCCGGGGCAGGTAGACCAGGCAGGTCAGGAAGCGACGGTACGGGTCGGGATGCACGAAGAGCCGGACCGCGCGGCGGGCGCTGGCCTCCAGCACCCCGACACCGGTGTCGTGCAGCCGCTGCTCCGACGCCGCGAACAGCTCGGCGCGGGGCAGCACCGAGACCACCTCGAGCATCTGCTGCCCGGAGTAGGAGTCGGCCGGGAAACCGGCGCGGCGGATCGCGCCCCGGACCCGGCGGGCGACGACCGGGATGTCCAGGACGGACTCGTGCCGCGCGGGCACGGTGAGCATGCCCAGGAAGCGGTGCTCACCGGTGACGGTGCCGTCGGTGTCGCGGGTGCGGACGCCGACGTAGTACGGGTGCACCGCCTGCAGCACCCGGCTGCGCTCCCCGGCCCGGGTGATCAGCAGCAGCCCGGCCGGGTCAGCGGCTCCGCTCTCCTCGGGCAGGAACAGGTTGGCGCCGGCGTCGTCCGGGCGCAGCACGCCGAGGCCGGTCTCGGTGTCGGGCTCCAGCCGTCCGTCCCGACGGGCGTAGTGCCGGTAGCCGACGAACACGAAGTGGTCGTCGACCAGCCATCGGAGCAGGTCGGCGACCTCAGCCGGATGCACGTCGCCCACCGGGTCGGGGGCCGTGACGGTCCCGGCGCCGGTGAGGTCGTCGGCCAGGACCCGGGCACGCAGCGTCATCGCTGCGGTGTCGTCGACGATCTGCCGGACGTCGGACAGCGTCCGCTCCAGCTCGGCCCGCAGCGCGTCCGGATCGAGCCCGCTCTCGGAGGCGACGTCGAGGTGCATCCACGACTCGGCGAGCGCGTCACCGGGGTGGTCGGGATCGGCCTCGGTGTCGACACCGTTCAGGGTTCCCGTGGCGTCGCGGTGCACGACCAGGATCGGGTGCACCACCCGGCGCACGGTGCCGCCAGCGCGCCCGACGCCGGCGAGCACCGACTCGACGAGATAGGGCATGTCGTCGGTGACGATGTCGACCGTCGCCGCGCCACCCCCGCCGGGGACGACCCGGACGGCGGCCCGGCCCGGCTCCCGGTGCGCGGCGAGCGCGAGATGCGCATCGACGACCGGTGCCGGGCCCGGCAGCCCGGCGCCGTCGCTGCTCTCCGCTTCGGGGGTGTGCCGGGCGTAGAAGCGGACCAGGTCCGCGGAGGCGCTGCTGCCCGGCCTCGGCTCACCACCCGCCCCCGTGCCGAGGTCGGTCCTGTTCCCGGTGTCGCCCGTTGTACCGCTGCTCAAGTCCCACTCCGGCCCGCGCGTTTGTTGACGAGCGTCACCCTATCCCTCGGGGACGACATCCTCGGGTGTTCGGCGAAATCCCGAAAACAAGGCCGCGTAGGGCGAGTTCGTGCAGGCCGGATCAGATCTCGCGGTACGCGGCGAGCGCCCCGGCCAGCAGATCGGCCATGCTCATGTTCTCCGGGATCTCGGCCGGATCGCCGGACGCGGCCGTGCCGGCGTCGGGCGGTGTCACCTGGGTCGACGGTGTCCGTCTGCCGGTGGGTGCCACGGCCGCCGTGCCGCCGATGCCCGCATCCGGACGCGCCGCGGCGGGCCCGGTGTCCGGGCTGCCCGCAGCCGCGCCCCCGGCTTGCGGGACACCGGCGTCCGGGGCACCGGCTTCCGCGACACCGGCTTCCGCGACACCGGCCGAACGCGCGCGCCGACGGGCCGCCGATCGTGCCGCGGCCCCCGGACGCACACCGGGATCCGCCGCCCGGCCGTCCACAAGCGACGCCCCGGACACCGGGTCCGCCCCGGCTTCGGCCGGCGGCAGCGCTTCCGGCTCCGGCCGCACACCGGCATTCCGCGCCCGACGGCCCGCCGCCCGTGCCTCCGGACGCGCACCGGGATCCGCCGCCCGACGGTCCGCAGACCGCGCCCCGGCTCCCGGGCTCGCACCGGCGTCGGCCGCCCGGCCGTCCGCCGGCAGCGCCCCGGGCACCGGGTCCGCACCGGTCTCGGCAGCCGAAGCGTCCTGTTCGCGGGGGCCGGTGCCTGCAGCGTCCCGTCCCCCCGTGTCCGGGCCGGACGCCGGCCCGGCATAGGCACCGCCGTCGGCATCAGCACTGGCACCTGCACCAGGGTCACCGAACAGGTCGGCACCGGCAGCGGGGACGTCGCCGCCGACCAGGTCACCGAAGAGCCCGCGCTTGCCGGGCCGGTCCTCCGACCACGCCGCCCGGTAGACGTCCCGGGTGTGCGACCGCGCGGCCGCGTCGGACTCAGGCTCCGGCAGAGCCCGCTCCAGTTCCGTATCCGGTGCGGGCTCCGTCGTAGCCCCCGGCTCCGGCCCCGGCTCCGGCTCCGGCTCCGGCTCCACCGAAGCGGCACGAACCGTCCACACGTCCTCGTGGCCGGCGGTGTCACCCGGCAGCGCGAAGGGGCGTGCCGCAGCCGGTCCCCCGGCCACCGGGCTCCCCGACGACGCTGCGGCGGATCCGCCGCCGGCCCGGCGGGCGCGCCCGTTCCGCTTCGGCAGCGCACCCGGGCTGCTGCCCTCCGACACCGAGGACCAGGAGACCGGCAATCCGGCCCGATCCCCGGTGGGCTCCGGCGCTACCTCGGGTTCGCGGCCGTCGACGGTCGCCGGACCGGACAGATCGATGTGCGCGCGGACCGCGTCGGCGAGGCGCCGGTCCGGGACCGCGCCGCCGGCACCCGCAGATCCCTGTCCAGGGGTGGACCCGTTCACGCCGCCGGTGTCGTCCCGGCCGGTCGCCACAAGGCCACCGGCGACGGGCGGCATCGCATCCGCGGCGTCGTTCGTGGCGTCGTTCGCGGCGTCATCTGCGCCGTCGCCGACGGCCGACGGCCGGGACTCCGCGACGTCGTCCCGCCGTCCGGTCGCGGCGGCGGACCCGGTCCGCCGGCGCCCCCCGCTGCCCGGCCGGACGGTGATCCCGGCCGCGAGCAGCGGAGCCACATCTCCGTCCGCGGCACGACGCCGCCCGCCACGTTCCTTCTCCGGAACCGGAGCCGCCAGGTCGAGCGGCCTCGCCATCGCGGGCCCCGCCACCACCCGGACCCGCTCCGTCTCCGGCGCCGGGTCTCCAGCACGCCGGGTGCCGGGCTCGACCGCAGGGGCCTGCCGCCTGCCGGTGGTGGACGCCCCGGCCGCGGCGTCGGTCCGGACAGCGGTGTCAGTCCGAACGGCTGTGTCGGTCCGAACGGCTGTGTCGGGCCCGGTCAACCGGCGGACGACCTCGTCCCCTTCGATGCCGTTCGGCCCGAGGGCACGGAGCCGGATGGCCGCGTCCTCGGGCAGGCCCCCTTGCGGGACGCGATCGGCGAGGTGCGTGGCGAGCGACCGTGCCCACAGCAGGACCGTCACCCGGTCGGCGTCCGGGAGTGTGACCCGGACGGCCGTGCTGTCGATGTTCGCCGAGCCCGAAGGCGGCACCAGCCGACGGGACCGCACGGCGATCTCGTGCAGCGTGCCGATCGCCTGCTCGACAGGGACCGCCGTCCCGTCGGCGTCCACGATGTCGACCAGGATCGAGCGCTCCACCGCCGCCGGGGCGGAGTTCGCCTGCTCGACCACGGCGTGGCCCTCTGGTGCGATGCGGCGCGGGGCGTCCTCGGTCCGGCCGGACCCGTTGACGATGTTCGATGCCGGGACATGGGCACGGCCGTTGGCGCGCAGTTCCGCGACGAGCTCGTCGGCGAGTGGGGTGCCCCCGGAAAGATCCGCCCCCGCAGCAGCCTCCGGTCCGACAGCCTCTGATCCCGCAGCGTCCGCTCCGGCCCGGTCCGCGGCCGCACCGCCCGATCCGGCGCTGCCCGATCCCGTGCTACCCGATCCAGCGCTCCCCGGTCCCTCGTCGGTCGGCCTCGCCGTGGACCGGTCCCGTCGGGTCCTCGACGGCAGTCCCCCGTCGGGGCGACCGTCCTCGCCGAACGGATGCGCCGACGAGGACCGTCCGGAACCGTTCCGCGGCGCGCGCACCGCGTCTGCACCGTCACCGGAGTCGATCAGGCCGGACACCCCGAGCGGGTCGTCCGGGTCGATCCCCGGCCGACCGGTCCCGGACGGCCGACCAACTGCCCCGGAGCCGGCAGGCAGCTCCCGGCCGGTCTCTGCCCGGCCCACGCGCGCGGGCTCGTGGGTCTCGGCTGCGGGCTCGGCCGTGGAATTGTCCGCGGTTGCGTGTCGGTGCTCGGCGACGATCCCCGACCAGGTGAGTTCGCCGGACGCCGGGCTGCCGTGAGCCGGGTCCCCGGCCGTCGCCGGACCGGACGCGGTCCTCGGTCCCGGCGAGGGCCGACGCTTCGCGGCCGGGCTGCGGGGCGTCTCCGCCTCGGGCAGCGGCAACACAGCCGCCACCGCCTGCCGGAACCGACGCCCTCGGGCGTGGTCGAGCCGGTCGGCGTCGGTGGCCGCGCGCATCGCCTCGAGCGCCTCCCGATACCGGCCGGCACCCTCGTGCAGCTCGGACTGCGCGTTCCGGCAGGCGGCGACGAGCGCGGGAACGCCCGCGGCGGCGGCCCCCTCCGCCGCCTCGGCAAGGGCACGCGAGGCATGGTCGGCCCGGCCGGCCTCGGCCCGCGCAAGCGTCAACCGAAGCAGCACACCCTGCCGTCCGGCGTCGGTGACATCACGCTGCGCGGCGGCGGCCCGCACCGCGGCGGCCGGCACCCGGCCGGCATCCAGCAATGCCGTGATCCACTGGCTGAGCAGGGCCGCGGCGAGGTGCGCCGACAGTGGACGAGCCTCGGGGCGTGCCGGGGTCCAGCCCAGCTGCGCGAGTCCGCGCAGTGCACAGTCCACGGCGAGATCGTGCTCGCGGCAGGCCCGATAGACCGAACCGACGACGAGCTCGGCGAACGCCGACGCCTCGCCGCCGAGCTCGGTGGCGCAGGTCTCCATCGCGGCCCGGAGCCGGGCCAGGTCGGCGCCTGCCGGATCCGCGAGCGCACACCGGACCTCGACGGCGAGCCGATCGAGACGGAGCAGGCCGGGTTCCTCCCCGGGGGCATCGTCCGGCAACCCGGTGACGAGTGCCCGGGCGCTCTCCCACTCACCGTCCGCCTGGGCGACCGCGGCGAGCCCCACCCGCAGCCGGAACGCCTCGGGCCGGGACAGCAACCCGGCCCCGGGAGGCCGGGCGGGCAGGGCGGATACGGCGTCGTCGGGCTCGCCGACACCGGTCACCCCGCCGAGTACAGCGGTCGCCACGTCCCGGGCGTCGCCTCCGGCCGACAACCCGTCGACCAGCCAGCCCGCCGCCTGCGCCCAGTGCGGGTCGTCACCGTCTGCAACAGCGCGGACGCACGCATGCCCGGCGAGCTCCGCGGTCAGCAGCGGACGCTGCCATCGCAGCGCCGCTGCTGTCCGCAGCTCAGCCGTTGCCGTACTACCGACACGATTTCCCAGGTCGGACGTCACATCGCCTCCTGTGGACACCACCGGCCGGTTTGCACGTGCAGCACCGTTGCGTCCGCTCTGTACAGATCGGACCCGCTCGACGCGGCCCGGCGGAGTAGCGCTCAGTCGCGAGTGAGCTTACGGTGCGTGACCCGGTGGGGTCGCGCCGCCTCCGCGCCGAGTCGCTCCACCTTGTTCTTCTCGTAGGCCTCGAAGTTGCCCTCGAACCAGAACCAGGCCGCCGGGTTCTCGTCGGTGCCCTCCCACGCGAGGATGTGGGTGCAGGTCCGGTCGAGGAACCAGCGGTCGTGGGAGATGACCACGGCACAGCCGGGGAACTGGTCGAGCGCGTTCTCCAGCGAACCGAGGGTCTCGACGTCCAGGTCGTTGGTCGGCTCGTCGAGCAGGATCAGGTTTCCACCCTGCTTGAGCGTCAGCGCCAGGTTGAGCCGGTTCCGCTCGCCACCCGAGAGCACCCCGGCCGGCTTCTGCTGATCGGGCCCCTTGAACCCGAACGCCGCCACATACGCCCGGGAGGGCATCTCCACGTTGCCGACCTGGATGAAGTCCAGACCGTCGGAGACGACCTCGAAGACCGTCTTCTCCGGCGCGATACCGCCGCGGTTCTGGTCGACGTAGGACAGCTTGACCGTCTCGCCGATCCTCACCTCGCCCGAGTCCGCGCTCTCCAGCCCGACGATGGTCTTGAACAGTGTCGTCTTGCCGACACCGTTCGGACCGATGACGCCGACGATGCCGTTCCGCGGCAGCGTGAAGGACAGATCCTTGATCAGCTGACGACCGTCGAAGCCCTTGTCCAGGTGCGAGACCTCCACGACCTGGTTGCCCAGCCGCGGACCCGGCGGGATCTGGATCTCCTCGAAGTCCAGCTTGCGGTGCCGGTCGGCCTCGGCCGCCATCTCGTCGTAGCGGTCGAGTCGCGAACGGCTCTTGGCCTGGCGGGCCTTCGGGTTGGAGCGGACCCAGGCCAGCTCCTCCTTGAGCCGCTTCTGCAGCTTGGCGTCCTTCTTGCCCTGGACGGCGAGCCGCTCCGCCTTCTTCTCCAGGTAGGTGGAGTAGTTGCCCTCGTAGGGGAAGGTCCGGCCCCGGTCGAGCTCGAGGATCCAGCCGGCGACGTTGTCCAGGAAGTACCGGTCGTGCGTGACCGCGAGGACCGCACCCGGGTAGGTGGCCAGGAACTGCTCGAGCCACAGCACGCTCTCGGCGTCCAGGTGGTTCGTGGGCTCGTCGAGCAGGAGCAGGTCCGGGCTCGACAGCAGCAGCTTGCAGAGCGCGACACGGCGTCGCTCACCGCCGGAGAGGTGCCCCACCTCAGCGTCACCCGGGGGGCAGCGCAGGGCGTCCATCGCCTGCTCCAGCTGGGAGTCGAGCTCCCAGGCATCGGCGTGGTCGAGCTCCTCCTGGAGCTGACCCATCTCCTCCATGAGCTCGTCGGTGTAGTTGGTCGCCATCTCCTCGGCGATCGCGTTGTACCGATCGAGCTTGACCTTGATGTCGCCGAGGCCCTCCTCGACGTTGCCGAGAACCGTCTTCTCCTCGTTCAGAGGCGGCTCCTGCTGGAGGATCCCGACCGTTGCTCCCGGCTTGAGCGTCGCGTCACCGTTGTTCGCGTGCTCCAGCCCCGCCATGATCTTGAGGACGGTCGACTTCCCGGCCCCGTTCGGGCCCACCACGCCGATCTTCGCCCCCGGCAGGAAGCTGATGGACGCGTTCTCCAGGATGACCTTGTCGCCGTGCGCCTTGCGCACGTTCCGCATCGTGTAAATCAGGTCCGCCACGCCCCCGATGGTAGTTCGGTCGCAATCAGCCCTCGGAGGCCGGTGCGGTCGCCAACTGCTCCTGTCTGATGCGATCCACGATGCCCCGCTTCTCTGCGTCGTCGACATCCACGTCGAACGGCTCCTCGATCTCCCCGTTGTCGTCGGCGGACGGCTCGTCGACGACGGGCTCCCACTCGGGCAGTGGGCGTTCCGTGCGGCCGTCGGCGGCGGCCTGGCGGTCAGCGCCGGGTGCCCGCGGCGGCACCAGAGCCGCCGAGTACTTCAGATCGAGCCCCACGCTCACCGCGTCGATGCACAGCGTGCGCCGCAGTTCGCCCTCTCGCCCGATCCATTCGTCCATGTACATCCGGCCGACGACGATGACGGGATGCCCCTTACCCAGGGTGCCGGCCACGTGCTCGGCAAGATTCCGCCAGCACGTCACGCGGTAGAAGGTCTTCGAGACGTCGCGCCATTCCTTGGTGACGACATCCATCCGGCGGTAGTTCTCGGCGACGGTCATCTCCACGACCGCGACTCCGGTCGGTGTGTAGCGGAGAACGGGCTTGCGGGTCAGGTTTCCGACAACGGTGATGCGGTTGGTGGTCACGGGATCCTCCTGGGGGCTGTATCGCTGTCCCTTCGAGGATCGCGGCTCCTGGGGTGGTCGGAGGCTCCGATGTCGCGACTGTGGACAGATGACGGCCCTGTGGACAACCAGGGGTCTCGCTCGCCCCGGAGGCGATCCGCTGTCGGTGCGTTGTGCCGGCACGCGCCCGCTACCCGGGGAGTACAGCACCCCGCGCCCGGAACCCCTCTTCTTGCGCCACCACGGCACGTAGGCCTCTTCGCTCGCGGAGACACACACGAGACAGCGGAGTTATCCCGCAGCGGACCACCGAGCGCGGCTGAAGGCGGTTCTCGTCGACGACGCTGCCACCGACTACCAGCCGGGAGCCGCCGTATCCTGTGACTACGCCGACCACATCGTCGTGAACGTCAGCTCCCTCTGACACTCCAGAGCTTCGTGAGCTCCAGCAGGCGGACAAGCTCGAGCCGCTCCGACGACAGGTGGCCCGGCCCACCCCACCGAGGGCGGAGCGCCCATCACTCCTCGACAGTCACACCAGCGCTGTCCGCGGGGCGCTCCACGACTCTGTTGTGCCCCTCGGAACCCCCATCTGCGTGGGGCCGCCGCCCCTCCGCGGAGGGGCGGCACGTCGGGCGCGCACCGCCGCGCCGGGCATCACAGCCATGCTGGGCACACGACGGCAGCCCACCGGCGGATACCGGGCGTACACCCCCGCCCCGAACCGCACGCTTGCCGAAGCCACACCAGCGCTGTCCGGAGAGCGCTCCGCGACTCTGGTGCGCCCCTCGGCGCCCGCACCCTCCCGCGGGGACGGTCCTTCGCCGACGGCTGCACACCGCACGGGCGCCTGCTGACCGGGGCTGTCGTTGCCCTCACGGCTGGGCTGCGACCTGGCCGCTCTGCCGTATCGCGACGGTGTCACCGGCGTCGGCCGGGCCGGCGTCGACACGCTGCCTCGTCCCCGCGCCTCCGGCGCACCGCGCACCGCGCACCGCGCACCGGTCGACCGTCACACCAGTGCAGTCCACGGGGCGTCTCACGACCCTGGCGTAGCCCTCGGAACTCCCGGCCACGTGGGAACGCCCGTCCACTGACGGCCGCGCCCCCGGGCGCTCACCGACACACACGCACTGGGGGGGAGCGCACTGGGAGCGCACTGGCGAGCCGGCGCATCGGCGCATCCCCATACCGGGTGCGCACTCCGCGAGCATCAGGCCGACACCGTGCGGCCATCCGGGCGGGCCCTGCGCGGGCACCACGCGCGCAGCGGGCGAACACCGCATGGGCATCGGGCGCACATCCGAGCGGGCAACTACGCCCACACCCGGGCCGGTCAGCATAAAAAAGGCCTGGAAATGCGGAAATGCCCCGGACCGAAGTCCGGGGCATCCCCTACACATGTTGAATGTCGGCAGCGACCTACTCTCCCACACCCTGTCGAGTGCAGTACCATCGGCGCGGAAAGGCTTAGCTACCGGGTTCGGAATGGGACCGGGCGTTTCCCTAACGCTATAACCACCGACAACACTATCAACTTCTCTTCAACCCACCACACAACCAAAAACTGGTTGTGGGCTCAGGGTCACACAGTGGATGCGAACAAAATGTTGTGA
Organism: Pseudonocardia autotrophica; assembly: GCF_003945385.1. Lineage (NCBI taxonomy): Bacteria > Bacillati > Actinomycetota > Actinomycetes > Pseudonocardiales > Pseudonocardiaceae > Pseudonocardia > Pseudonocardia autotrophica. The sequence continues at coordinate 1,839,966 of NZ_AP018920.1, read as the reverse complement.
GCAAGCCCTCGGCCTATTAGTACCGGTCAACTCCACCCCTCACAGGGCTTCCATCTCCGGCCTATCAACCCAGTCATCTCCTGGGAGCCTTACCCACTCAAGGTGGTAGGAGACCTCATCTTGAAACAGGCTTCCCGCTTAGATGCCTTCAGCGGTTATCCCTCCCGAACATAGCCAACCAGCCGTGCCCCTGGCGGGACAACTGGCACACCAGAGGTTCGTCCGTCCCGGTCCTCTCGTACTAGGGACAGCCTTCCTCAAATCTCCAACGCGCGCGGCGGATAGGGACCGAACTGTCTCACGACGTTCTAAACCCAGCTCGCGTACCGCTTTAATGGGCGAACAGCCCAACCCTTGGGACCTACTCCAGCCCCAGGATGCGACGAGCCGACATCGAGGTGCCAAACCATGCCGTCGATATGGACTCTTGGGCAAGATCAGCCTGTTATCCCCGGGGTACCTTTTATCCGTTGAGCGACACCCCTTCCACAAGGTGGTGCCGGATCACTAGTCCCGACTTTCGTCCCTGCTCGACCCGTCAGTCTCACAGTCAAGCTCCCTTGTGCACTTACACTCAACACCTGATTGCCAACCAGGCTGAGGGAACCTTTGGGCGCCTCCGTTACTCTTTGGGAGGCAACCGCCCCAGTTAAACTACCCACCAGGCACTGTCCCTGAACCAGATCATGGCCCGAGGTTGAGACACCCAATTCGACCAGAGTGGTATTTCAACAACGACTCCACACCCACTAGCGTGAACGCTTCACAGTCTCCCACCTATCCTACACAAGCCGAACCGAGCATCAATACCAAGCTATAGTAAAGGTCCCGGGGTCTTTCCGTCCTGCCGCGCGTAACGAGCATCTTTACTCGTAGTGCAATTTCGCCGAGTCTGTGGTCGAGACAGCGCCCAAGTCGTTACGCCATTCGTGCAGGTCGGAACTTACCCGACAAGGAATTTCGCTACCTTAGGATGGTTATAGTTACCACCGCCGTTTACTGGCGCTTAAATTCTCCGCTTCGCCCCGAAGGACTAACAGGTCCTCTTAACGTTCCAGCACCGGGCAGGCGTCAGTCCGTATACATCGTCTTGCGACTTCGCACGGACCTGTGTTTTTAGTAAACAGTCGCTTGGGCCTGGTCTCTGCGACCACCCACCCCTAGCCTGCAAGAGGCCTCAAGGCAGATGGCCCTCCTTCTCCCGAAGTTACGGAGGCATTTTGCCGAATTCCTTAACCACAGTTCTCTCGATCGCCTCGGTATTCTCTACCTGACCACCTGTGTCGGTTTGGGGTACGGGCCGCAACAGCACTCGCTAGAGGCTTTTCTCGACAGCATGGGATCACCCTCTTCGCCTCAATCGGCTACGCATCACCTCTCACCCTTCACGATCCCCCGGATTTACCTAGGAAATCAGGCTACAGGCTTACACCACGACAACCACCGCGTGGCGGAGCTACCCTCCTGCGTCACCCCATCACTTGCCTACTACCAGATCGGATCCCACGCTCCCCCACAAACACAACTCCCGAAGGAGCCGAGGTGGGTTCGGATGGTTAGCATCACCAGATTCAGCATGGACGCACTATCACGAGCACGGGAATATCAACCCGTTGTCCATCGACTACGCCTGACGGCCTCGCCTTAGGTCCCGGCTCACCCTGGGCGGAACAACCTGGCCCAGGAACCCTTGGTCATCCGGCGGCAGAGATTCTCACTCTGCATTCGCTACTCATGCCTGCATTCTCACTCCCACACCCTCCACCCGTCAATCACTCCCGGGCTTCACCAGATGCAGGACGCTCCCCTACCCAACAACACTCTACGTGTCATTGCCACGGCTTCGGCGGTGCGCTTGAGCCCCGCTACATTGTCGGCGCAGGACCACTTGACCAGTGAGCTATTACGCACTCTTTCAAGGGTGGCTGCTTCTAAGCCAACCTCCTGGTTGTCCGGGCGATCCCACATCCTTTCCCACTTAGCGCACGCTTAGGGGCCTTAGCCGGTGATCTGGGCTGTTTCCCTCTCGACCACGAAGCTTATCCCCCGCAGTCTCACTGCCGCGCTCTCACTCACCGGCATTCGGAGTTTGGCTGACTTCGGTAAGCTTGTCGGCCCCCTAGGCCATCCAGTGCTCTACCTCCGGTGAGAAACACACGACGCTGCACCTAAATGCATTTCGGGGAGAACCAGCTATCACGAAGTTTGATTGGCCTTTCACCCCTACCCACAGCTCATCCCCCAGGTTTTCAACCCTGGTGGGTTCGGGCCTCCACGACGTCTTACCGACGCTTCACCCTGGCCATGGGTAGATCACTCCGCTTCGGGTCTACACCCCGCGACTCCACCGCCCTATTCGGACTCGCTTTCGCTACGGCTACCCCACACAGGTTAACCTCGCCACGAAGCATAACTCGCAGGCTCATTCTTCAAAAGGCACGCCATCACCCTGCCCCACAAAGAGACTTCAGGCTCTGACGGCTTGTAAGCACACGGTTTCAGGTACTATTTCACTCCCCTCCCGGGGTACTTTTCACCTTTCCCTCACGGTACTTGTCCGCTATCGGTCATCAGGTAGTATTTAGGCTTGACGGGTGGTCCCGCCAGATTCACAGCGAATTTCACGGGCTCGCTGCTACTCGGGAACAACATTCATGACAGACACTGCATTTTCGCGTACGGGGCTCTCACCCACTCCGGCGACCCTTCCCAGAAGTCTTCCGCTAACACAGCACCACATCATCCCACCCTCGGCAGAAGGTGAACAACACGTCCCAACAACCCCGCACCCGCAACACCTGCCGGCTTGACACGGACACGGTTTAGCCTCTTCCGCTTTCGCTCGCCACTACTCACGGAATCACTATTGTTTTCTCTTCCTGTGGGTACTGAGATGTTTCACTTCCCCACGTTCCCTCCACGCACCCTATGAATTCAGGTACGGGTAACACCCCATGACGGGTGCTGGGTTTCCCCATTCGGACACCCTCGGATCACAGCTCGGTTGACAGCTCCCCGAGGCCTATCGCGGCCTCCCACGTCCTTCATCGGCTCCTGATGCCCAGGCATCCACCATGTGCTCTTAACAACTTGACCACAACAAGATGCTCGCATCCACTATGCAACACTCAACCCACAACCACACCAACCCGGACAGCAACCACCACACCCCACACAAGGAACGCGTTAGGAAACCACCAGACGGACGGCCAGAAGACAACACCCAACCGGATGTCCCCTCAGGACCCAACAGTGTGCCGAACTCAGCCTTGACGCCTCATGTTCCACCCAGACACACCCCGGAACACGAACGGCCCCGACAGGCATGATCTCGAATAAGGAACCAACACAATCCACACAAACACAACGTGCGTAAAACGTTGGCGCCCCACCACTCGGTGAGACTCCTTAGAAAGGAGGTGATCCAGCCGCACCTTCCGGTACGGCTACCTTGTTACGACTTCGTCCCAATCGCCAGTCCCACCTTCGACAGCTCCCTCCACAAGGGTTGGGCCGCCGGCTTCGGGTGTTACCAACTTTCGTGACGTGACGGGCGGTGTGTACAAGGCCCGGGAACGTATTCACCGCAGCGTTGCTGATCTGCGATTACTAGCGACTCCAACTTCACGGGGTCGAGTTGCAGACCCCGATCCGAACTGAGACTCACTTTAAGGGATTCGCTCCACCTCACGGTCTCGCAGCCCTCTGTATGAGCCATTGTAGCATGTGTGAAGCCCTGGACATAAGGGGCATGATGACTTGACGTCATCCCCACCTTCCTCCGAGTTGACCCCGGCAGTCTCCCATGAGTCCCCACCATTACGTGCTGGCAACATGGAACAAGGGTTGCGCTCGTTGCGGGACTTAACCCAACATCTCACGACACGAGCTGACGACAGCCATGCACCACCTGCACACAGGCCACAAGGGAAACGACATCTCTGCCGCGGTCCTGTGCATGTCAAACCCAGGTAAGGTTCTTCGCGTTGCATCGAATTAATCCACATGCTCCGCCGCTTGTGCGGGCCCCCGTCAATTCCTTTGAGTTTTAGCCTTGCGGCCGTACTCCCCAGGCGGGGCGCTTAATGCGTTAGCTGCGGCACAGAAACCGTGGAATGGTCCCCACACCTAGCGCCCAACGTTTACGGCGTGGACTACCAGGGTATCTAATCCTGTTCGCTCCCCACGCTTTCGCTCCTCAGCGTCAGTATCGGCCCAGAGACCCGCCTTCGCCACCGGTGTTCCTCCTGATATCTGCGCATTTCACCGCTACACCAGGAATTCCAGTCTCCCCTGCCGAACTCAAGTGATGCCCGTATCGACCGCACGCTCAGAGTTAAGCCCCAAGTTTTCACGATCGACGCGACACACCGCCTACGAGCTCTTTACGCCCAATAATTCCGGACAACGCTCGCACCCTACGTGTTACCGCGGCTGCTGGCACGTAGTTGGCCGGTGCTTCTTCTCCAGGTACCGTCAATTGCTCTTCGTCCCTGGCGAAAGAGGTTTACAACCCGAAGGCCGTCATCCCCCACGCGGCGTCGCTGCGTCAGGCTTCCGCCCATTGCGCAATATTCCCCACTGCTGCCTCCCGTAGGAGTCTGGGCCGTGTCTCAGTCCCAGTGTGGCCGGTCGCCCTCTCAGGCCGGCTACCCGTCACCGCCTTGGTAGGCCATCACCCCACCAACAAGCTGATAGGCCGCGGGCCCATCCCCCACCGAAAAAACTTTCCACACGAAGACATGCATCAACGTGTCCTATCCGGTATTAGACCCAGTTTCCCGGGCTTATCCCAGAGTGGAGGGCAGGTCACCCACGTGTTACTCACCCGTTCGCCGCTCGTGTACCCCCGAAAGGGCCTTACCGCTCGACTTGCATGTGTTAAGCACGCCGCCAGCGTTCGTCCTGAGCCAGGATCAAACTCTCCAACAAAACCCTGACAAACACCATGACCAGCCGACGGGATCGACCAGCCACAGCCAAACAAACTGGCATAAAAACGCCAAAACTATATAAATAGCTCGACACACTGTTGAGTTCTCAAAAGACACCCGCACCACACCACCGGCCTCACAACCGGATCCGAAGGCGGATCGCCTTGACCCCACCACCATAAACACCCGAGAAACTCGGACATCCACCGGGGGGACCTCTGTGGCCAGCGGGCCTGTTGACCGGGCTCTCAGGCCCGTTCTGTCCGGCTCACTCGCTGACAGGAACTAAGTTACGCCACGGTGTCCGGGCGCGTCAAACCGGGGTCCCAAACACCCACTGACCTGCGCAAATCCTCCGAAGAGGCAGTCAGGCCACCGCGTGGAACCGAGCCGGCGATGCGACGAACGGTCACCCCGTCCAGCTCTCCCTGCATCCTGATTGACCAGCACCGATCGCGCAAGAGGAAGCGCCGATCGGAGGTCGCGAAGTCCTCTGGGGACGTCGTTCGTCCTGCGGCCCATGCGCACCCTCCTCGTCGAGAAATTTTTTTCGACCGTCCGTCGCGGGCCGGACGAGCGACGAGCGGTCGGGTCCCGGCCGTCGACGACGCCCGGTGGGCCGTGCAGCGGGCACATCACGATCATCGGCGATGCACGGCCGCTCGTCGTGCGAGGAGCCGACCGGGCCCGCCCTGCGCGAGACTGCCCGCGTGCTGACCGCCGGAGACGTCCTCGATCCCGTCCTGCACCGGCTGCGCGCCGGCAACGGTCCGACGGCCGCGCAGTGGTGCCGTGCTCCGGGGGCGACCAGCCGGGTGCGCGCGACGCTGGTCCACGACGGCGTCGCGCTGGAGGTGGGCGACAGCGCGTTCGGTGTGTCCCGTGCGTCCCCGCTCGCCCTGCCGCTGCGCACCCGGTCGGTGGACCGGATCGCCGTCCCGCTCCTCCTGCCGCTGCTGCACGACATGAGCGGGCTCTTCACCGAGCTGCGCCGGGTACTCGCACCACACGGGCTGCTCTCGGTCCTGCTGCCGGCGCCCGCGTCGTTCGGCTGGCGCGGGGGCGAACTGCGCCGCGCGGTGCGGGCGTCGTGGCGGCACCGCTCGGCGGTCGAGCACCCGGAGTGGCTGGCGTCGTCGGCGGACTTCGCGGTGCTCGCCGACGACCGTCTGGACTTCACACTCGACGGTGCCGCCGGGGCCGGCGCGGCCGATGCGGACCGGCCGGCGGCCGTGGCCGACCTGTGCGGCGCGGGCGTCTACCCGCCGGAGCTGCCGGCGTCCGCCCGGGCCGGTCTGGTCGCGCACCGCACCGCGGCGCACCGGGTACGGCTGCGGCGGATCGTCGCCCGCCGGTGAGTCCCGGTGCGGTCGGTCAGTTCGAGGTACTGATCTCGGCGGCCGCGCCCGCGACCCGGAGATCCTGCGTCTGCTCCGACTCGTCCGCCAGCTCGACGACGTCGGCGACGATCGCGGTGATGTTGTCCGGCCCGCCGCCCTCGTTCGCGAGGTCGATCAGGCGCTGCACGATCGCGTCCGGAGCGGCCTCGGCGGCCAGCTCCCGCAGGAGCGCGTCGTCGTCGAGCACCGCGGTGACGCCGTCCGAGCAGAGCAGGAACCGATCACCCTCGAGGATGTCGATCCGCTCGAGATCGGGCTCCGGCGCGTGGTCGGTGCTCAACGCCCGCATCAGCACCGAACGACGCGGATGATGAGCCGCCTCCTCGGCGGTGATCTGCCCCTCGTCGACGAGCTGCTGGACCATCGTGTGGTCGTGCGTCAGCTGGGTGAGCCCACCGTCGCGGAGCCGGTAGATGCGCGAGTCGCCGATGTGCGCCATGGCCAGCTGATCGCCGGTCAGCAGCAGCGACACCACCGTCGTCCCCATCCCGCGGGTGTCCGGGTCCTCCCCCGCCCGCCGGGACAGCCGCTCGGTCGCGTCGACGAGGGCGTCCGTCATCTCGGCCGCGAGATCGAGATCGGTGAGATCCTGGGGCAATCGGCCGTCCAGCTCGGTGAACGCCGACACCGTCATCGCACTCGCGATCTCGCCGTGGGCGTGACCGCCCATCCCGTCGGCCACGATCAGAAGGCGGCCGGTCGTCGCGCCGGAGTCCTGGTTCGACGTCCGGCGGCGACCTACATCCGACCCGATCGCGGATCGCAGTCCCAGAACCATGGGGACAGTATGGACGTGACCGTCCGTCAGCGTCGCAGGCGAGGCCCTAGTTCGCGCGTGCTTCAACCGTACGGATGGTGGTGCGCCCCGCACGGGTGCCCGTACGGCCGACGTCGGATGGGTGATCGCTTGCCCGGGTCGCTACGGTGATGGCCGCGTGCCGCGCCGCTGGTGACGGTGCGCGCAGCCTCCGTAGCTCAGGTGGATAGAGCATGGCCCTTCTAATGCCGTGGTCGCAGGTTCGAGTCCTGCCGGGGGCACCCACACACGGCAGTCCCACCGGTCCCCCGCGACCCGGCTGAGATCGCCCGTTGTGCCCGGGAGCGTCCTGCTCTCTACCCTGCAACCGTGCGGATTCTGGTGGTCGAGGACGACGACCGGGTGGCGCGTGGGCTGGTGCGTGCCCTGCTCCGTGCGGGGTACCGGGTCGTACGCGCCGCCGACGTCGCCGAGGCGCTCGAGCTGATCGACGAGCAGGTGCCCGATCTCGCACTGGTCGACATGGGTCTGCCGGACGGGCACGGCAGCGCGGTGGTGCGCAAGCTGCGCGAGCAGCCCGCGACCGGGGTGCTGGTGGTGACCGCGCAGGACAGCGAGGCCGAGCGGGTCGTCGGGCTGCGCGCGGGTGCCGACGACTACGTGGTGAAGCCGTTCAGCCTCGCCGAGCTGCTCGCCCGGATCGAGGCGGTGAGCAGGCGGACCCGCGCGCTGCGACAGGCTGTGGCACCGGCCGCCGTCGTGCACTGCTGGGGCACCCTCGAGCTCGACGTGACGGCCCGCACCGTGCGGGACGGCGCCGACGGGTGGTCGGCGGCGCTCACCGCGATCGAGTCCGCGGTGCTGGCGCTGCTGTTCGAACGGGCCGGGCAACCGGTGGAGCGCGGTTTCGTGATCGACCAGGTGTGGGAGGCGCCGACCGAGTCCAGCTCGCGGACCCTGGACACGCACATGGCGACGCTGCGCGGCAAGCTCGGCGAGCGGGTCGCCATCCGGACCCTGCGCGGTGTCGGCTATCAGGTCGGCCCGTGAGGCGCCGGCTGGTGGTGGCGATCGCGCCACTGCTCGTGCTGCTGATGCTGGGCGTGCTGGTGCCGACCGCCGGGACCGTCGCCGAACGGCACACCGCCACGCTGGTCGCCGACCGGCTCAGCGACGCGAGCCGGTTCTCGGTGCTGGCGCTCACCGCGCTCACCGGCGGGACCGCGCTGCAGGCCGACCTGGTGCGGCTGCGCGCCGAGCTCGACGAGTACGCCGACCTCTACGACACCCCGATGTGGTTCCTCGACCGCGAGCAGCAGGTGCTGCACGCCACCGACGGCACCCCGCCACCGGCGGAGGCGACGGCCCGGCTCACCGGGGTGCTCGCCGGGCAGCTGCCACCGGTGGAACGCACCGTGTGGCCGTGGCGGGTCGAACCCGAGCTGGTGGTGACGCCGGTCGGCCGCGACTCCCAGGTCGTCGCTGCCCTCGTGCTCGCCGTCCCGACCGACTCGGTGCGCGCCCGGATCCTCGGCGACTGGGCGCTCCTCGGTGGCCTGTTCGCGCTGGTCGCGACGCTGGCGGTGTGGCTGGTCGGGCCGATGACCCGATGGATCCTGCGGCCGGTCGCGGACCTGGAACGCAGTGCGGCCGCCGTCCGCGCCGGTCAGCTGGACACCCGGGCCGCGCCCGACTCCGGGCCACCGGAGCTGCGCAACCTCTCCGCGGGCTTCAACGACATGGTCGACGCGGTGCGCCGCACCATCGAACGACAGCAACGTTTCGTCGCCGACGCAGCCCACCAGCTGCGCAACCCGATCGCATCGGTCCGGCTGTCGGTGGAGAACCTGGAACCGCACCTGGGGACCGACGCCGACGCGCGCGTCGCCTACTCCGACGCCGTCGACGATCTCGAGCGGATGAGCAGCGTCCTGAGCAGCATGCTGGCCGCCACCGCGGTGGCCGACCGGCCGGCCGGCGCCGGCCCGGTCGGTGCCGCCATCGGCCAGCGGGGGTCGTCCTGGCGGGCGGTCGTCGAGGACGCCGGGATGACCTTCGCCGAGGATCTGGCCGGTACCTCCACCCGGGTGCGGGAACCGACCGGCGGGCTCGCCGCCGCCGTCGACGAGCTCGTCGCGAACGCCGTCCGGCTCTCCCGCGGCAGCACCGTGACGGTGCGCGGCCGCCCGGACGGGTCCGGCTACCGGATCGAGGTCGCCGACGACGGACGCGGGCTGGACGAGAACGGCAGGCGGCGCGCGACCGAGCGTTTCTGGCGCAGCCCGCACGACCAGAACGTCCCGGGCACCGGGCTCGGGCTGGCCATCGTCGCCCAGGTGCTCGACGACGCCGGCGGCGCGCTGGAGCTGGCCGAGACGCCCGGCGGAGGATTGACCGCCGTCGTACGGGTGCCGCCGGCGACCTGAGCACCGCTCAGGGCTTGCGCTCCCGGAACCAGCGGCGGGCCCCCGGGTGCAACGTCACCGGGGTGGTCGCCGCGCCGGTGCGCGGGTTGATCTGGCTCGCCTCACCGCGCACCCGGGACAGCTCTGCGGCGTTGTCGAACAGCACCGCGGTCAGCCAGTTCGCGAGCTCCTGGTCCATCGACGGCTGCACCGCGAGCAGGGTCGGCACGGCCAGCGCCGGGGCCGACTCCATCGGCGGGTACATCGTCGCCGGGACCACGACCGGCACGTACTCCAGTGGACGGGCCCGGACCAGCGGCTCGATCTGCGCGGTCAGGTCGAGCAGCCGCACGGCGCCGTCCCGGGCCAGCTCGGTGACCGCCGGGGTGGGCATCCCGGTGAGGCTGAGCACCGCGTCCACCTCGCCGGAGCGGAATGCGCGCACCGAGTCTGCCTGCGAGTAGCTGCGCAGATCGACCTCGCTGCCGGCCTGCTCCAGCAGCCGTCGGCTCAGGTAGCGGGTGCCGGAGAGCGGCATCCCGGCGGCGAGCGTCGCGCCGTCGAGGTCACGCAGGTCGCGCGCCCGGCTGTCGGCCGGGACGAGCACGTGCATCACCGAGTCGAAGACCCGGGCGAGTGCCATCACCTGTCCGGAGTGCTCGGCGGCGACGTCGACGTTCACGAAGGCCATCTCGACCCGGCCGCCGGTCAGCATCTCCATGTTCTCCGGCGCCGCGTCGGTGTACACGAGCTCGACGACGGGCCTGCCCCACGCGCGGTCGAGCACCCCGGCCAGTGCGAGACCGATCTCCCGGTAGACCGCGCCCTCCGGCCCCGTACCCAGCCGGAACGGCTCGGGCGGCCGCGGCGGCGCCGGGGCGCAGCCGGACACCAGCCCGCCGCCCAGCGCCATCCCGGCGAGGGCGCCGGAGGTGCGCAGCAGCGCGCGGCGCGACAGCCCGGTCATCCCCGCAGGGTACGACGCATCCGATATGACCGTTACGTCAAGCCAATCCCAAGAAACCGTCCGTGGGGTGGATGCCGGAGTCTCCGCCCGGGAGCCTCCCTGCAGCATCGTGACGCGAGGGAGCGAACCATGAGCAGTCCCACGGCGGACCCGGGACCACAGAAGGTGGACAGGTCGCAGCGGAAGCGGACACCCATCTGGAAGCATCTGTACTTCTGGGTGTTGATCGGCATCAGCGCCGGAATCCTGGTCGGGCTGCTGCTGCCCGAGGTCGGCGCGCAGATGCAGTGGCTGGCCACCCTGTTCATCAACCTGGTGAAGGTGGTCATCGCCCCGGTCATCTTCGCGACGGTCGTCGTGGGGATCGCCGGACTGGGCAATCTCGCCAAGGTGGGCGGGCTGGCCCTGCGGACGGTCATCTACTTCAACGCGACCACCGTCGTCGCACTGGGCCTGGGCCTGATCACGATCAACCTGATCGCACCGGGCGCCGGACTGGGCTACGACCGGGACACCTTCGACGGCTCGGCCGCGAACGAGACCATCGAGTCCGCCGGCGGCGCCGCGGGCGGCGGCTTCACCGACTTCATCCTGAACCTGGTGCCGTCGTCGTTCGCCTCGGCCTTCGTCGACGGGCAGCTGCTGCAGGTGCTGCTGCTGGCCATCCTGGTCGGCGTCGCGATCACCATGCTCGGTGAGCGCGGCAAGAGCGTGGTGTACGCGCTGGACTCGTTCGCCAAGGTGATGTTCGGCGTCATCAAGCTGGTCATGTGGGTCGCGCCGGTCGGCGCGTTCGGTGGTATCGCGTACACCATCGGCGAGCACGGCAGCGCGATCCTGGGCAGCCTGGCGCAGTTCATGGTCACCTTCTGGCTGACCTGCCTGCTGTTCATCTTCGTCTGCCTCGGCCCGATCTGCCGGCTCGCCGGCTTCTCGATCCTGAAGTACCTCCGCTACATCAAGGACGAGCTGCTGATCGTGCTCGGCACGTCGTCGTCGGAGACGGTGCTGCCGCGGATGATGACGAAGCTGGAGGCGGCCGGAACGCCCAAGCACGTGGTCGGCCTGACCATCCCGACCGGCTACTCGTTCAACCTCGACGGCACCGCCATCTACATGACGATGGGCGCGATGTTCATCGCCCAGGCGTTCGGCGTGGACGTGCCGCTGACCACCCAGATCGGCCTGCTGCTGTTCATGCTGATCTCGTCGAACGGCGCGGCAGGCGTCTCCGGCGCCGGGCTGGTCACCCTGGCCGCCTCGATCGCCGCGTTCGACCACATCATTCCGCTGGTCGGCCTGGCGCTGATCGTCGGCATCGACCGCTTCATGTCCGAGGGCCGCGCGCTGACCAACCTGACCGGCAACGGGATCGGCACCCTGGTGATCGCCCGCTGGACCGGGGAGCTGGATCGCGACCGCCTCGAGGACGTCCTGAACGACCCCGGTCAGGTCGACGTCGACGAGCTGATGAAGGCCGAGGCCCAGGGCAACGGCCCCGGGTCGGGGACCGCCCTGGACGCTTCGACGGAGGCCTCCGAGCGCAAGGCCGCCGTCGCCACCGTCGACTCCGGTGACGGCGAGGTGCAGGCCGGCCGGGACCTGGAGTCCGGCCCGGGGCGCTGACCGTCACGATCACGGCCACGGCCCGCTCGGGAGCACTGCTCCGGGGCGGGCCGTTCGCCGTCGCGGCCCGGGCGGCGCAACCGGCCGGGGCGGCGTTCGCGGAACCATCCCGGACCTGCCACGCTCGGGACGGTCCCGCCGGGGCCGCCCGCCACCGGTGGGTCCGCCCGAAGGAGCATCGAGCCCCATGTCAGCACCGGAGACGGCGGCCGATCCCGGCGTGCTGGTCGGTGCGGCGCTGCTGGCCTCGGGAACCACCCCCGCCACGGCGCTGCTGTTGCGCGCGCTCGTCGAGACGCTGCGCTACCGCTACCTGGGCCGGGAGACGACGGTGCGCAACGGCGACGAGACGCTGCGGCTGGTCCCGACCGCCGTGTCGACATCGGGCCTGGGCCCCCGTGCGCTGGCCACCGGCCGGCTCGACGAGGTCCGGCTCACCGCCGGCGACGTCGACGCCCCCGCACTGCGGCTGCGCGAGCTGACCCTGGTCGCCCGCGAGGTCCGGATCCGGCCCGCCCTCACCCCGGAGCTGGTCGCCGGTCCGGTCGAGCTGGCGGCGGTGCTGGAACCGGACTGGATCGCCGAGAAGCTGCACGCACACGCGCCCGGTCTCGACGTGACCGTCGACGCAGACGGGGTGCCGCGGGCCCGCCGCCGGCACCGGCCGGGGCTCGGCTCGGCCGATCTCGAGCTGTCGGTGCACGGGCACACGCTGTCCTGGAAGGTCAGCGGGCTCACCGTGGCCGGGCACCGGATGGGTCCGCCGCGCTCGGCCGAGGCCCGGCGATCGGTCCGCGCCCTGGTGGACCGCAGCCCGCTGCGCGGGATCCGCTCCGGCTCCGTCCGGCTCCCCGGGCTGCCGCCGCAGCTGCGGCTGCACGACCTGCACCTCGCGCCGGACCGGATCACCGTGCACGGCACGCTCGAGGGCTGGCGGCGGGCGGTGCCCACGGCCGGGCTCGACGACGTCCTGCGCGGGGCGCGCTCGCTGCTCCTGCCCGGTCGCTGACCGGGGCGGGGCGCCGGGCTCGGACGCCGGCCTCGGACTCCGGCCTCGGACTCCGTGCGGGCCGGCCGGGTCGATGACGCGGACGTCATCTCGGCCGAGACAGCCCGCTCAGCCCCGGCCGAGCCGCTGCAGCATCGAGTGCACCGGCGACGGGCGGCTCGCCCGGTCCGGCAGCCGGCCGGCGACCGCGTCGTCCAGCAGTGCACCGACCGTCTCCGCGGCGCAGCCCCGGTTGGTGCCGATGCCGCCGGACGGGCCGCGCTTGATCCAGCCGACCACGTAGTGTCCCGGCCTGCCCTCGACCCGTCCGGAGTCGTTCGGGACGACGCCGCGGTCGTCGTCGAACGGCAATCCGGGCACCGGCCGTCCGCGGTGGCCGACCGCCCGCACGACCAGCCCGGCCGGGATCGCGGTCCCGTCGACCGTCTGCACGCCCTGCACCCGAACGGCCCCCTCGAACCGTTCCGGCGCGGAGTGGAACCGGAACACCACCCGCGGCCGCTCGGCGGGCACCGACCAGTCGATCTTCTCCCGGGCCGCACCCCGGAGCAGGCCGTGCGCGTCACCGGCGGCGGGCCCGTCCAGCGACTCGGCGATCCGCGGATCGTGCTCGTCGACCAGCACGTCCACACCGGAGCGGCCGAGCAGTTCGCGCAGCTCCGGGGCGGTCGCGGCGATCGCGTCGGGTCCACCGCGGGCCAGCAGCACGACCTCCCGGATCGCTCCCGCGCGCAGCGCGGCCAGCGCATGCGGCGCGACCGGGGTACCCGCCAGGTCGGCGGGCGGTGCGGTGAGCACCCGCGCCACGTCGATCGCGACGTTGCCGGTGCCGACCACCACGACCCGCGACACCGACGTGTCGACGGCGTCGGCGGGCACCTCGGGATGGCCGTTGTACCAGCCGACCACGGTGTCCGCGGCGATGCTGCCCGGCAGTTCGGCACCGGGCAGGTCCAGGTCCTTCGGTGCCGGCGCACCGACCGCCCACACGACCGCGTCGTGCCGCCGGGCGAGCTCGTCGGCGGTGATGTCGCGGCCGACCTCGGTGCCCAGCCGCATCCGCACCCGGGGGTGGCGGTGGAACCGGGCGAACGACTCGCCGATCCGCTTCGTCGACGGGTGGTCCGGCGCGACACCGAAGCGGACCAGCCCGCCCGGGGTGTCCAGCCGGTCCAGCAGGGTGACCCGCGACGAGGTGTGCAGCAGCAGGTCCTGCGCGGCGTACATGCCGGCGGGCCCGGTCCCGACGACGGCGACGTCCAGCGGCGCCATGTCCGCGGGAAGGGTCCGGGTGAACGCCGGCTGCTGCCAGTCGTGGAACATCGGCGACTCGCCCTCGATCGCCGCCGAGACCGGCCGGTTCGCGTAGAAGTCCGCGTTGAGCTGCGCGTACCCGGCCAGCGACGCACTCAGCCGCTCCACCGGGAACACCGCGTCGACCGGGCACGCGTCGGCGCAGGCGCCGCAGTCGATGCAGGTGCGCGGATCGACGTAGAGCATGTCGGTGGTCCCGAAGTCGGGCTCGCCGGGCGCCGGGTGGATGCAGTTGACCGGGCACACCGAGACGCAGGACGCGTCGGTGCAGCAGGTCTGGGTGATCGCGAAGGGCACGGTGGACCGCCGGCTCAGATCAGGTTCGCGCGACGGTAGAAGTACAGCGCCGGCTTCGTGAGCAGGCCGCAGGAGGAGAGGAACTCCATCAGCCCGGCGCACGAGCTGCGCAGCATCGCCTTGTGGTGCTCGTTGGCCTTCGCCTCGCGCAGTGCGCGCGCCCGGTCGAGCCCCACGTTCTCGTAGACCTGCTCGTTCCACATGCTGGAGACGATGAAGTAGGCCGCCGCGGAGACGTAGAACGCGTTGAGCTGCCTGCGCGCCCGCCCGGCCCGCTTCAGGTGCTCCCGGGTCTCCTCGCGGGCGAACTTCATGTGCCGCGACTCCTCGACCACGTGGATGTTGGAGACGGTGCGCACGAACGGGACGACGCGCTCGTCGCGCATCCAGTCCCGCTGCATCACGTCGAGGACCTCCTCGGCGACCAGGATCGACGCGTAGGCGGCCTCGCCGCTCGCGGTCGACTTGAACAGCCGCCCGAGCTCGACCGTGGACCGCTTCGGGACGTACGCCGGGGCGCCCAGCTTCGCCGAGCCGCGGGCGAACATGATCGAGTGCCGGCACTCGTCGGCGATCTCGGTCAGCGCCCACTGGAACGACGGATCGGTCGGGTCCTTGGCGTAGAAGTCCCGCAGCATCATCTGCTGCAGGATCATCTCGAACCAGATCCCGGTGGAGGCCACCGATGCGGCCTCGTGCCGGGTCAGCTCGGTGCGCTGCTCCTCGGTCAGCTCGTCCCAGTACGCGGTGCCGTAGAGGCTGCTCCACTCCGGGCTCATGCCGTGCTTGGTGCGGTCGAGCGGGGTCTCCCAGTCGACCTGGGTGGTCGGGTCGAACGACAGCTCCGCGGACGAGCGCAGCAGCCGCTCGGCGGTGTCCTTCCGCTCGGCAGGCTGGTCGGCCCGGGCCTCGGGAACGGTCGCGGTCATCTCGACTCCTCACGGACGACGTCGTCTCATGGCGCATCCGATGCGCTGTAACCGACGGTAACGTTACCACCGGTAACGCGATGATGCACGACCTCGCGGCGACACGGAACCCCCCGGATCGGCGGACGGCGGCGAGACCACCCGCCGGAGCACGAGCGGCCACCCGCCACCGCCGGCGAAGGCGATGGACGGGTGGCCGTCGGTGCGGCTCGCGGGCCCCGGCGAGCCGATCCCCCGGACGCCTGTGCCTGCGCCGGGGGACGTCGTCAGGTCAGGCCGTCGAGCACCTCGAACACCGGTGCGGTCAGGTCGACCGGGGTGAGCAGCGAGCCGGGCACCGGCAGTGCCGGGGCGCCGTCGAGCAGGAACACCGGGACGCCCGAGCCGGCCACGCCGGCCTCGGTCACCTCGGGGACCTCGGGTGCCTGCTGCTCGTCCGGGGTATCGGCGTGCGCGAGACCGCCGCCGACGGCGAGCAGCGCGCCGGCGCCCGCCACGGCGAGTGTCACCCGTCCGGCGACGGTGTGGGGATGTGCGTTCACTGGTTGAACCTTTCGTCGAGGGAGCGTCCGGCGGGCCCGCTCAGCAGAGCGAGTCCGCAGGCTTGGGGTTGGCCAGGCCGAACAGCGGCCGCAGCCGCAGCCCGACCCAGGTGCCGCCGAGCGCGACGACGGCCCAGATCCATCCGTGCAGGCTGAACGAGGCGATCCCGGAGAAGTAGGCGCCGATGTTGCAGCCGCCGGCGAGCCGCGCGCCGTAGCCCATCGCGATCCCGCCGAGCACCGCGCCCAGCGCGAGCTTCCACGGGATCCGGCGGTGCAGCACGAACGCGCCGCCGACCGCCGAGGCGATCAGTGCCCCGATCATGATCCCGACGTCCAGGTTGGACACCCGGTCGGCGAGCACCGGCCCGGCGAGCGCCTGCGCGTTCGCCGGGACCTGCCAGTACGCCCAGCTCGCGACGTCGGCACCGAACAGCTCCAGGAACTTCGAGCCCCACAGCGCGAACGCCGCGGTCACCCCCCACGGGGCGGCCGAGACGAACAGCACCGCGGCGTTCAGCACGGCCAGCACCAGCGCGCCGGCCCACATCGACCAGGAGCCGCGCAGCACCCGGGCGATCCCACGGGCCGACGGCGGCCGCTCCACCGGCGGCGGGGTACGCCGCCGGGCGATCACCCAGGTGACGACCGTGATCGTGGTGAGCGCCAGCAGCGTGACGGCGAGCGCGCCCGGGTAGCCGAGCAGCTCGGCCAGGTTCACGCTCGGCCCGCGGGGCACCGTCTCGGTCCAGAAGGTGTGCGTGAGCACCGCGAACATCGAGCCGACGATGAACCCGAACAGGGTCAGCACGATCGCGCTCTGCCCGCTGCCCACCGCGAACAGCGTCCCGGACGCGCACGAGCCACCGACCTGCATCCCGACGCCGAACAGGAAGGAGCCGACGACCAGCCCGATGCCGATCGGCGAGGTGAACCCGCGCGGTTCGCCGGCCAGCGCGAACCCGGACGACAGGATCACCGCGAACAGCACCGCTGCGGTGCCGAGCATCAGCATGTGCGCCCGGATCGCCGCACCCTGTCCGACGGCGACGAGCTGGCGCCAGCCGGAGGTGAACCCGAACCGGGAGTGGAACAGGGTGAAGCCGAGCGCCAGGCCGAGTGCGGCGGTGCCGACCATCGTGGCCGGGGCGACCGTGCTCACCCCGATCAGGAACAGCACCGCCAGCACGAGGCCGACGGCGACGACCCGCCACTGCGGCGGCGGGGCCTCCCGGTCGCGGGGCCCGAAGGCCGCGCGTTCGGTGGCCGGGATCTCGCGCAGGGCGCGCACCAGCGGGCCCGGTCTCCGGTCCTGCGTGACGGACATGGTCTCTCCTCGGGTGACGGACGGTGGATCAGGGAGTGGCGGGAGCGGTGGGCGCCGCGAGCGGTCCGATGTGCACGACCGCGCCGCCGGGGAACCAGGCCGCGGTGTTCGGCCCGCCGTGGTGCCCGGTCTCCCCCGGTGGCTCGATGCTCATCGGCACCGTGACCGGGGCGGCCCCGTACAGGCCGAACGGCTCCTCGACCCGTTGCCCTCCGGCGTCCGCCCAGGCCAGCAGCCCGGATGTGGACGGGGCCGAGCCCGGCGCGGTCGCGGCCAGAGCCCGGACGTAGCGCTGCGGCAACGGTTCCTGCGGCCCGAACGGCAACGGGACGACGGCGCTCTGCGCGGCCCCGAGCACGCCGCCGGTCAGCAGCCACGGTGCCAGGTAGGTCCCGCCGAGCGCGGTCGGGGTGTCGTGTGCGGCGAGCGCGATCTCCCGGACCGCGCGGGCGGCGTCCTGCCAGCCGGAGACGACCAGGAGTGCGCCGTCCGCCCCGCCCTGCGGCAGCAACGGCAGCCCGGCCGCGGCGGCCTCGGCGCGGACCGCCTCGGCGGCCGCCCGGGAGCGGGGCGAGGCGTCCGCGGCGAGCGCGATCCCCGGTGCGCCCCGGACCGCCAGCGACCGGACGGTGTCGCGCAGGGCCCGTTCGTCGGCCGGGCGCAGCGACTCGGCGGGGCAGGCGCCGACGGTGCCGGCCGCCGGTCCGGCGGCGACGAGGGCCCCGAGCACCGCGGACGCGCACTCGGGTCCGTCCGCGCCGGTCGCGCCGGCCGGGCTCACGCGGTCGGATCCCACGTCGACCGGCACGGTGCGGGAGATGCCACCGGCCAGGACGTCCAGCGAGCGGGTGCCGGCGGGCAGGTCGACCAGCGCCCATCCGCCGGGCGCACCCGGGCGCGCGGTCACCGGGACCTCGCGGTCGGCGACCCGCACGCCGAACCCGGTCCCGCCGGCCGGCCCGGAGCCGTGGCCGGGCATCGGCTCCGCGGCCGTCACCGGGGCCGGATCCGGCCCGGTCGTGTCCGGCACGACGAGCCCCGGACCGGTCAGTTGCACCAGGTTGGGGCCGGGCCGCATCGGCGTCACGACCAGGGTGAGCGCGCCGGAGCCGAGATCGATCCCCCGGGCCAGGAGCCGTCCGGGTTCGGCCGCGGCGGCCGGCACCGGCAGCGCGGCCGGCAGTGCCGCGGCGGCGACACCCAGAACCGCGGCGGCCGCGGCGACCGTCCGGGTCCGCTCGCGCAGCGCGGCGGCCCTGGCCCGGTCCCGGCCGGATCCGGCAGCCGATCCGGCAGGCGATCCGGCGCCGCTCCGGTGCGCGCGCCGGCCCGCGATCAGGCCGGGCAGCAGCACCCCGGTGACGACGGCCGGGGCGAGCGCTGCGACCAGCGCGGCCCGGCCGTAGCCGGTCCCCACCAGGTCGATCACGCTGAACGGGCCGGTGAGCAGGATCTGGGCGAACGCGGTCGCGACGGCGAGCAGGCCCGCGGCGACCGCGAGCCACCCGACGACGGCGCTCCGGTCCCGACCGGTATCGGACACAGCGACCCCGGGAGCCGCGGTGCCGGGTGCAGGGGTGCCGGGGACAGGGGTGCCGGTGACAGGGGTTTCGGGGGCCGCCCCGCGATGTACGAGCAGATGCAGCGTCGCACCGGCCAGGAGTGCGGCGGCGACGGCGTAACCGGCGTCCAGCGCGGTGCCGGCGATCCCGTTGCGCGCCGAGGCCAGCACCGTCGCCAGCAGCGCGACGGCCGCGGCGCCGGGGAGCGCCGCCGCGACCGGGTACCGGGTGCCGAGCAGCACCGGGACCACCACGGCGACGGCGACCAGCCCGATCCCCCAGGCGCTCACGCCGGAGCGGGCCGTCGCCGCAACCGCGGCGCAGACGACCGCCAGGGCCGCGACTGCGGCGACGACCCGCTCCGCCCGCACCGGGGGCCCGGCGATCGGGCGGACGAGCCCGGATCCGGCGACCAGCGCCAGCCCGGTGAGCAGCACCAGCCGGGCGACGGTCACCCTGGCCGGCGCACCGTCGAACGGTCCCGCCGCGAGGACGGCGGGATGAGCCGGGACCACGGCCCCCGCCACGAGGGCGGGGACCGTCCCGGCCGGGCCGGCGGGCAGCAGCCCGCCGGCCGGCACGAGCGCCGTCGTCGGCAGGAGAGCCGACGGCAGCAGGATGGCGGACATGCTCATCAGTCCTTGATGTCCGCATGCGCGGCGACGAACAGCATCGAGTGCGGCTTGGCGTTGCCGAACGCACCGTGCGGCCAGTTCTCGCGGTTGAAGTTGATGCACGTGTCGCCGGTGTCCTCGTCGGTGAAGGACTCGTCGAGACTCAGCGCACCGTCCTGGCCGATGTCCACCATGCAGACGCGGTGGTCACCGTCGAGCCCGGTCCGGGCCACGAAGTAGTTCGCCGTGGCCAGGCGGCCGGGCTGGTCGGTCTCCCGGTAGAAGCCGTCGTCACCCAGGTCGAGATTGTCCAGCGCACCCCAGTGCGGGCCGGCCCCGGTCTGGTCCGGGTTGATGCCGACGCTCGACCGGACGGTCGGGCAGTCCGGCTCGGCGCCACCGGCGGTGATCTCCTCCTCGGTGTCGATCGAGCAGGTGGTGTCCGCACCGGCACCCACCAGCTTCTCGATGTCCAGCGCGACGACGCCGCCCGCGGTGCCCTTGTCGTCCGGGCCGAGCGTGCCGGCCTTGCGGCCGATCGTGGCGTGGTAGAGCGTCCGGTCGTCCGGGCTGGTCTGCAGCCAGCCACCGTTCGCGCTCGGACCGCCGTTCTCGCCGCCGACACCGAGCTCCGGGGCGACCGTGCCGAGATCGAAGACCTCGCGCCACTCCGGGTTCTCGACGGTGATGTCGGGCGTGTAGAAGATCGCGCCACCCTGCATGGTCTGGGCGAACGCGCCCTTGTTCTCCGGCCGGTTCGTGACCGTGGTCTCCATCGCGGCGCGGTTCTCGTTGCGCAGCGGGTCCTGCCCGTTCGAGCGCGGCCCGGTGGGCAGGTAGGCCACCGACTTCACCTTGGGGTGGTTCAGGTCGGAGATGTCCCAGGTGCGCACCGTGGGTCGTCGCAGGTACGGCGACGGGTTCTTCACCGGGTCGAGGATGATCGACCGCGGCTCCGCGTAGTCACTGGTGACCATCGTGTCCAGGTCCTCGCGGACCTGGATGCCGTGCGGGTTCGCGCAGGTGGGGTTGCCCAGGGCCGGCATGTTGAGGCACTGGGTGGGGTCCTCCGGCGTCTCGGTCGCGGCCGGGGCCTCGACCAGGTTCTCGCCGTCCTCACCGAGCCGGACGACCGATCCCGGGGAACCCGCGAAACCGTTACCCGTGCGGACCTCACCGTTGGTGTAGCGGCACGGGCCCGGTGCGACCGGGCCGCCCATGTAGGTGCCGTACGCGGTGCCGTCGTTCAGCACCCAGTAGGCGTCCGGGACCGATCCGCAGAGCGTCTGGGACGGCAGCGAGATGCCGGACAGCTTCAGCTCCGGCAGCGCGGTGACGTCGAAGACGTAGGTCGCCGCCGAGTAGAGCCCGCCCGCGTAGATCTTGTCGCCCTTGCGCCACGAGTACTGCATGTGGTGCGGCTCGTTCTCCACCAGCGGCCCGACGGTCGCGGTGTTCACGACCTTGCCGTAGTCCGGGGAGCCCTTCGTGGCGTCGACGACGGCCATGAAGTCCGGGCCGGGCAGCGCGTCGCGCACCTTGTCGATCGGGTCGGCCAGCGAGCCGGGCAGGTTGCGCACGTCGGAGACGACCGTGTCGGCGACGTTCTCGTCACCGGCCCAGACGACCATGTACTCCTTGCGCGGGCCGGACTGGGAGGAGTCGCCGCCGGACTGCTGACGGGCCTGCGGCGTGAGGTTGTTCTCGACCCAGTAGGTCTTGTCGTCGGCGCCGGTGACCTCCGACCGGACCACGTCGATGCTGTTCTGGGCCTGTGCCGGGAGCACTGCGACCCCGGCGACGACGGCCGCGCCCAGCAGGGCGAACGCCGACCGCCGCCCCCACCGGGACTTCGGGATGAGACTCATTCGCCGACCGTGCCGTTCTGCAGGACGGTCGGGGTGATCTGCTTCGGCGCCTTGGAGACGACGTCCACCAGCCCGGTGACCGGCACCCCGGCCGGGGCGAAGTCACGCAGCTGCTGGAGCGGCTGGTCGGAGTCGAACGCGGTGTACGACGGCTCGACGTAGGGCGCCTCGGGGGCCGGCGTCGGCTGGTCCGGGTTCGGGGCGCTGAGCAGCGGGCCGAGGTCGGGGACGACGTCCGGGGTCGCCGCCTGGGCCGCGCCGGACAGGCCGAGCAGGGCGGTGCCGGCGAGTGCGGCGCCTCCTGCGACGAGCCTGGCCCGGGAGGGCCGGTGTGCACGGTGCTGGGGCACGGAGTGCCTCCTGTTCTTCGGTGGGGAGCGGGATCGGGGCCCGGTCACCCTCGAATCGGGTGACCACTGTGGACGTCGCGGTAGCGGCGGGGCCGGATCGGCCGCCGGTGCCGGGCACCGTCGGACGCCGGGCGCGGCAGGCCGGACGTGGGTTCCGGAGAGTGCCGGACCCCGGCCTCCCGGGCCGTCGCAGCGGCGGGGCGGGAGGGTCGCGCACGGGGCGCGAGCCGGAGGGGTGGTGCGGGCCGGCCCGTTCCGGGAGGCACGGGACCGGCGGGCACCGGAGGAGGGTGGCCGCGGCGGGCGCACCCCGGGTCCGGAGCGTCAGGCGCCGGAACAGAGTGCGCTCGCCTGGCGGCGCAGGTCGACGTGACGCCGACTCGCGAACCGGGAGACGAGGTGCATGCGGAACAGTGTGCAGACCCGTTCGGAGTAACGCCCACACCGGCCCGGTCCACATGCTGGGATCGGCCATCGGCCGGATCGTTTCGGTCCGCATCGTGTGATGTCGGCTACTCGGAACGCTCGGGACCATTCCGTCGTGCGCCTCGAAACGTTGCGGAACGAATCACCCGATCGTGTCAACGACGTGGGGAACCATGACTGCCTGACGGCGCTGAGCTGCGGTGATGTCTCGGATGTCGATCAACGTGAGAACCGGTCCGGACAATCTCGTGACCGTCGGCGGCTCGATCCGCGGTTCACCGAGGGGGCTTGACGCCGGGCGCCGGACCGTGCCGGAGCCGAGTCCGCACACCACTCCCGACGCACCGGGGGAACGCCGGCCCGCGGACGATCGCCCGGACCCGTGCGGCCAATACACGTGTATAGTTTCCTGGACCGACGTCAAGGAGACTGCCGTGGGCGACCGCACGAGCACCGCGAACACCGACCTCACAGCACGGGCCCGGATCAGGGATGCAGCCCTGGAGCACTTCGCCGCGCACGGGGTCGAACGCACCACGATCCGCGGCGTCGCGACGGCGGCCGGGGTGTCGCACGGGCTGGTCCAGCACCACTTCGGTTCGAAGGAGAACCTGCGCCGGGCGTGCGACGAGTACGCCGCCGAGACGATCCGGCGTACGAAGGACGAGGCAGGCGCCGGCGGGATGGCCGATCCCGGCTTCCTGGCCGATGCGCTGCGGACGGCGATGCCGGTCCGGCGCTACATCGCGCGGGCGCTGATCGACGGATCACCGTCGGTGGCGACGCTGTTCGACGACGAGGTCGCCCACATCGAGAGCTACCTGGCCGATCCCCGGCAGACGGTGGCCAGGCCCCGGACCAGCGACCTGCACGCCTATGCGGTCGCCATCGCCGCGATGAACTTCGGGTTCCTCGCCCTCCACGAACAACTCTCGCGGACCCTCGGGGAGGACACCCTGACACCGGAGGGCTCGCCGCGGTTCTTCCGGGCCGTTCTGGACGTGCTCGCCGAGCCCCTCTTCACGCCCGAGTTCACCGAGCAGTCCCGCGCCACCCTCGACCGGCTGGGGAACCCGTGATGGCGAGGATCGCGAAGGAACAGCTCGCGGTGGCCGCCGACGGCACCGCGATCCACGGCTACGTCGAGGGAGCCGGCCCGCCGCTGCTGGTCCTGCATCCCGGGATGGACGACGGCAGGTCCTGGGCGCGCGTGACCCACCGGCTCGCCGACCGGTTCCGTACGATCCGGCTGCACCGCAGGACCTATCGGCTCGACCAGGAGGTCGAGGCGGCCACGTCGATGGCCGTGGAGGTCCGGGACGTGCTCGCCGTCGCCGACGCGATCGACGAGCCGTGTCTGCTGATCGGACACTCCTCCGGCGGAGTCGTCGCGCTGGAGGCGCTCGCCGCAGCACCGGGCACGTTCGCGGGTGCGGTCGTCTACGAAGCGCCCGTCCCGATCGGCGGCCCCCTCGGCGGCCGGGCGTTGGAGCGGGCCCGGGCCGCCCTCGACCGGAACGCTCCCGGCGCAGCGCTCACGATCTTCATGCGGGAGATCGTCGGTTACCCGCCGTGGCTCTCCCGGGTCTACGGAATCCTGGTGGGAGCCGTCCCGGCTCTGCGGGCACGGGTACCGCGCCAGATCGTCGACACCGAGGCCATCGACGACACCGGTGTCCGGCTCGATGCCTACGGCGCGATCGACGTCCCCGTGCTGCTGCTGCTCGGCGAGCGCAGTCCGGCACATCTCGCCGATCGCACCGGCGCCCTCGCGACCGCCGTCCCGCGCACGCGCATCGCCCGCCTCGCGGGCCAGGAGCACAACGCGAACCGGCGCGCACCGGACCGGGTCGCCCGGCTGGTCGCCGAGTTCGCCCACGACGTCTTCCGCGTCGGCGGGCAGCGGTGAGCGGCTCCCGCTGTCCCGGCCGACGGGGACGAGGACCGGTCAGCGAGCCGGGGCGGCGGCGTCCAGCCCCAGCATCCGGACGGCGTTGTCCTTGAGGATCAGCGGGCGCACCTCGGGCTTGAGGTCGAGGCGCTCGAAGTCCGACAGCCAGCGGTCCGGGGTGATCACCGGGAAGTCCGAGCCGAACAACACCTTGTGCTTGATCAGCGAGTTGGCCGCCCGGACGAGCTGCGGCGGGAAGTACTTCGGCGACCAGCCGGACAGATCGATGTAGATGTTCGCCTTGTGCGTCGCCATCGAGATCGCCTCGTCCTGCCAGGGCACCGACGGGTGCGCGAGCACCACGGTCAGGTCCGGGTGGTCGGCGGCGACGTCGTCGAGCAGCATCGGGTTCGAATAGCGCAGCTTGATCCCGCGCCCGCCGGGCAGCCCGGCGCCGATCCCGGTCTGCCCGGTGTGGAACAGGGCAGGCACACCGAGCTCGGCGATCGCCTCGTACAGCGGGTAGAAGCTCCGGTCGTTCGGTTCGAACGCCTGCAGGCTCGGGTGGAACTTGAACCCGCGCACCCCGTGCTCGGTGACCAGCCGGCGGATCCGGGCGACCGATGCCTTGCCGCCGTGCGGATCCACCGAACCGAACGGGATCAGGACGTCGGTGTGCTCGGCCGCGAGATCGGCGATCTCCTCGCTGGACAGTGCGGGATGACCGGTTCCGGCCGGTGCGTCGACGGTGAACACCACCGCTGCCAACCTGCGCTCACGGTAGTACTCGGCGATCGAGGCGATCGTCGGGGTGCGGTCCTGGCCGGACTTGAAGTAGGCCGCCGAGGCGTCCATCAGCTCCTGGTCCAGCGCGAAGCAGCCGTGGCCGTCCTGCTCGACGTGCACGTGCACGTCGATGGCGTCCACAGTGGTCGGGTCGAGGGTCACAGCCTTCTCGGGTGCCATGTCGTCGTCCTCCGGTCGGGGCGGGGTCAGGGCAGGTCGGTGCGGGACTTGGCGTCCAGCAGTTCGGCCAGCACGGCGTCGCGCCGGGCGGCCAGCTCGGCCGGGTCGGTGTCACCGAGCTCGTCGTGCACCCCGTCGACCAGGGTCTGCGTGAGCTCGGGGGTGAGCGTGACCCGGCCGAGATCACGCCAGTAGCGCTCGGTGGGCGGGCCCAGGTGCTCCAGCACGTGGGCGAGGCCGCCCGGGCCGCCGGACAGGTGCTGGTTGGCGAACGGTCCGAGCACCGCCCAGCGCAGGCCGGGGCCGTGCGCGATCGCCGCGTCGACATCGGCGACGCTCGCGACGCCCCGCTCCACCAGTGAGTACGCCTCCTGCCACAGCGCCGCCTGCAGCCGGTTCGCGATGTGTCCCGGGATCTCGGCACGCAGCCGGATCGGCCGCTTGCCCAGCGCGGTGTAGAACGCGAGCGCGTCGGACACCGCGCGCTCCGAGGTCCGCTCGCCGGGCACCACCTCGACCAGCGGGATCACCTGCGGTGGATTGAACGGATGCCCGACCAGCACCCGTTCCGGATGCCGCGGGGCACCGCGGGCGAGATCGGTGGGCAGCAGCCCGGACGAGCTCGACGCGAGCACCACCTCGGGCCGGGCCGCCTCGTCGAGCTCGGCGAACAGCCGGTGCTTGACGTCCTCGCGTTCCGGGCCGTTCTCCTGCACGAAGTCGGCGTGCTCGGCGGCCGCGGCCGCGGTCGGCACGAACGACAGCCGGTCCGGCGAGGCGCCCGCTACCGCGTCCAGGCGCGGCCAGAGCGCGGCGACGCCGGCACGCAGCTGCTGCTCGGCCCCCGGCGAGGGATCGGTCGCGGTCACGTCCAGTCCGCGGGCCAGGAACAGCGCGGTCCAGCCGAGACCCACCACCCCGGTCCCGACGACGGCGACCCGCCGGACCGGGGTCATGCGCGCGTCCCGGCGAGATCGGCGAACGCGTCGAGCGCGACCGGATCGGCCAGTACGTCCCGCGAGGCCACGTCCTCGACCGCGGCCCCCAGCAGGATCCGCTTGGCCGGGACCTCCAGCTTCTTGCCGGTCCGGTTGCGCGGGACCACCGGCACCTCCTCGATCCGATCCGGCACGTGCCGGGGGGTCAGCTCGGTGCGCAACGCGCCCACGATCCGCCCGCGCAACGCGTCGTCCAGCACGGCACCGGGACGCAGCTGCACGAACAGCATCAGCTCACCGTTGCCACCCGCCCGGTCCTCCAGGTGCAGCACCAGACTGTCGTCGATCCCGGGCAACTCCTCGACGACCCGGTAGAACTCGGCGGTACCCAGCCGTACCCCGCCCCGGTTGAGGGTGGCGTCCGACCGGCCGGCGACGACCGCGCTCCCGGCCGCGGTGAACCGCACCCAGTCGCCGTGCCGCCACACCCCCGGATACCGGTCGAAATAGGTGGACCGGTAGCGGCTGCCGTCGTCGTCACCCCAGAACCCGACCGGCATCGACGGGAGCGGCCGGGTGATCACCAGCTCACCGAGATCGTCGACCACGGGTGTGCCGTGCTCGTCGAAGGCACGGGCGTCCACGCCCAGGCAGGGCCCGGAGATCTCGCCGGCCCACACCGGCTGCCACGGGCCGCCCTGCAGGATCCCCGAGCAGATGTCGGTGCCGCCGCTGCCGACGTTGAGCAGCACGCCGGCGCCGAACTGCTCGGCGACCCAGCGGTAACCCTCCGGCGGCAGCGGGCTGCCCGCGGCGCCGAGCTGCCGGATCCGGGACAGGTCGTGCTCACGGGCCGGTCGCAGATCCGCTGCGCGGCAGGCCATCAGGAAGCCGGGGCTGGCGCCGACCAGGGTCGCCCCGGTCTCGGCGGCGAGCCGCCACTGCAGGCTCAGGTCGGGGTACTGCGGGTTGCCGTCGACCAGCACGATCGACGCGCCCCGCAGCAGACCGGAGACCAGCGCGTTCCACATCATCCAGGCGGTGGTGCTGAACCACAGGATCCGGTCGCCGGGGCCGAGATCCCAGCTCAGCGCGTGGTTCTTCAGGTGTTCGAGCAGGATCCCGCCGTGCCCGTGCACGATCGCCTTCGGCTTGCCGGTGGTGCCCGAGGAGAACAGCACGCAGAGCGGATGGTCGAAGGGCACCGGATCGAACGCGAGCTCCCCCGGTTCGCCCAGCAGTTCGCCCCAGGTCACCGCGCCGGGCAGCGGATGCGGCCCGTACCCGATGTCGACGACGTGCCGCAGCCCCGGCAATCCGGCCCGGATCGCGGCCACCTGCTCGCGCCGGTCGACCTGCTTGCCCGCGTAGCCGTAGCCACCGACGGCGAGCAGTACCACCGGCTCGACCTGGCCGAACCGGTCGAGCACGCTGCTCGCGCCGAACTCGGGCGCGCAGCTGGTCCAGATCGCGCCGAGCGAGGCGGTGGCGAGGAACGCCACCACGGTCTCGGCGATGTTGGGCAGGTACCCGGCGACCCGGTCGCCGCGGCGCACACCGAGCCGGCGCAGCCCGGCCCGGGCCGCGGCGACCTGCTCGCGCAGCTCGCCCCAGGTCAGCTCGGTCCGGTCGCGGGTCTGCGAGTACCCGATGACGGCGACCTCATCGGCGTCGGCGCCGGCCGCGGAGATCCCGACGGCGTGCTCGGCGTAGTTGAGGGTCGCGCCCGGGAACCAGCGGGCGCCTGGCATCGCGGCGTCGCCGAGTACCGCCTGCGGCGGCGTGCCGAACCGGACGCCGAAGTGCTCGGCGAGTGCACCCCAGAAGCCGTCCGGATCCTGCACCGACCAGCGGTGTAGGTCGGCGTAGTCGTCGAACTCCCGGTCGTGCGCCTGTCGCAGGTGCTCGACGAATCCGCCGAGCGCGCTGTCCGCCGGCGGACGGACGGGTGCCGCCCGCAGCAGCTCCGGCTCGTCGGATCCGGTCACCGGTCCCCCTCCCGGCGGACCCGGCGACCGCGGCCGTCCAGGAACGCCCGCATCCGGGTCTGGGCATCGTCGCTGCTGGACGCGACGGCCGCGACCAGCGACTCGATCAGATAGCCCTGTGCCGGTGCGGCCTCCGCGATCCGCGGCAGCGCCTGCAGCACCGCGAAGTTCGTCATGTCCGAGTTGGTGGCGACGGCGCGGGCCAGCTCGAGCGCCTTGGGCAGGCCCTCGCCGGGCCCGACCAGGTGGTGCGACAGCCCGACCGCCAGCCCCTCCGCGGCGTCCAGCACCCGGCCGGTCAGCATCATCTCGGCCATCCGGTGCGCGCCGATCAGCCGGGGCAGCCGGACCGACCCGCCGCCGCCGACGAACAGGCCGTGCTGGCCCTCCGGCAGGGCGTAGAACGCACTCGGCTCGGCGACCCGCACATGCGTGGCCGCGGCCAGCTCCAGCCCGCCGCCGACCACGGCGCCGCGCTGCACGGACACCACCGGCACCCGTCCCTCGGCCAACCGCTCGAACGCGCGGTGCCACATCCGGGAGTGCTCCATCGCCGCGACGGTGTCCCGGTCGCCCAGCTCGGACAGGTCCAGACCGGCGCAGAAGTGGTCACCCTCGGCATCCAGCACGACGGCGCGGACACCGCGCGGCGGATCGGCGAAGAACGCCTCGATGCCGAGCACGGTGGCGTCGTTCAGCGCGTTGCGCTTGGCCGGGCGGGCGAGCCGGAGCACCAGCACGTCGTCGTGCCGCTCGGTCTCCAGCGAGGGGGGCAGCGCGGGCTGCCGCGACGAGCTTCGGGGGGAGGGCGGTGACGAGGGCCGGGGCGACGGCGGTGACGTCGGCCGGGACGGCGGCGATCCGGGGCGCTCCACCGCGGTCATCGGGCTGCCGCCCGGTCCCGCAGCTCGACCCGGCGGACCTTGCCGGTGGCGTTGCGCGGCAGATCCTCGACCAGCTCGACGTACCGGGGCACCTTGTACCGGGCCAGCCGGGCGGCCAGGTACACGCGCAGCTCGTCCGGATCGACCACGGCCCCGGGTCGGGGCTGGACGTAGGCGACGCCGACCTCCCCCCACCGTTCGTCGGCGATCCCGACGACGGCGCAGTCCGCGACCGCGTCGTGCCCGACCGCGACGGCCTCCACCTCGGCCGGATACACGTTCTCGCCTCCCGAGATGTACATGTCCTTGACCCGATCGACGGCGAACGCCCATCCGTCGGGATCGGCCCGTACGACGTCGCCGGTGCGGAACCAGCCGCCGTCGGCCCGGGACGCGGCCGTCTCCTGCGGCCGCTCCCAGTAGCCGGGCCCCACGTGCGGACCCCGGACCAGCAGCTCCCCCGGCTCGTCGCCGACCGGCTCCGGCCCGCTCTCGCGCAGGATCGCGACGTCGGTGAAGAAGTGCGGCACCCCGATCGAGGTCGGCGGATGCGCGGCCGTGCCGTCTCGGGTCGCCATGTAGACCCCCGGCGACGCCTCGGTCATGCCGTAGCCCTGCTGCAGGTGCACCCCGCGCTCCAGCCAGGCACGGGCCACCCGCTCCTGCACCGGCGACCCGCCGTAGACCACGCTGCGCAGCGACGACAGATCGGCCCCGGCCCAGCCGGGGTGCTCGCAGAGCATCTGCAGCATCGTCGGCACCGCCGCGAACCCGCTGATCCCGGCGTCGGCGATCCGGGACAGCACCAGCGCCGGATCGAACCGCTCGACGAGCTCCACGCTCGCGCCCTTGAGCAGGGCGGGCAGCGTGACCTGGCTGAGTCCGACGCAGTGGAACAGCGGCGAGATGCACAGCGTGCGGTCGGTGGAGAGCAGATCGACGTGCGCGAGCTGGTTGACCGTGTTCCAGGTCAGGTTTCCGTGGGTGAGGATCGCGGCCTTGGGACGGCCGGTGGTGCCCGAGGTGTAGAGCAGCACGGCCGGATCGTCCAGCCCGGTCTCGCCGTCGGCCGGGACCGGCGGGCCCGCCGCCAGACCGGCCTCGAACTCCACCGCTCCGGGCCCACCGGTGCGTGACGGGGCGGGACGGACCGCGACGAGATGGCGCACCGACGGCGGGAGCGGCCCGGCGGCGGTGACCAGCTCGGCGGCGTCGTCGCTGTACACGAGCACGCAGGCGCCGCAGTCCTCGAGCATGTAGCGGACCTCGTCGCCGGCCAACCGGTGGTTGAGCGGGACCGCGATCGCGCCCAGCGACCAGGCCGCGAAGCAGGTCTCCAGCACCTCGACGGCGTTCACGCCCAGATACGCGATCCGGTCGCCGCTCCGGACGCCGAGCCGGGTGAGCCCACCGGCCACCTGCGCGACGCGCTGCGCCAGCTCCGCGTAGGACAGCGACCGGTACCGGTCGAGGAGCGCGGGGGCGTCCGGACTGATGCGGGCCCGTCGGGCGGGCCAGGTGCCCAGGCCGAGGCCCGGGCCGGTGATCGGACTCATTGCTCCCTCGCACGTCAGCGATATCAGGATCCTTGATAGCAAGGATCCTGATAAAGGGTCAAGCGTCGAGACCCTCGTCCGCAGGAGGGGGGTCGATGTAGCCGTCCGGCTCGGTCAGCGACTCCAGACAGCGCTCCAGCGTGATCGCGAAGGCCGCGGCCTCGCCGTCCTCGAGGCGCGCGAGCATCCGTCGCTCCACATGACCGGCGGCCTCGTGACAGGCAGCGAGCATCCGTTCACCGTGTTCGGTCAACCAGACCCGCAGGATCCGCCGATTGGCGCTGTCCGCCCGGCGCTCGATGAGCTGGTCGCGTTCCATCCCCGCGACGAGCTGCTGCATCGCCTGCGGAGTCACGAAGTGTCTACGGGCGAGCTGCGCGGAGGACAGGCCGCCCCGGCGTTCCAGCACGCTCAACGCCGTGTACTGGCCGAGTGTCACCCCGAGCGGTCGCAGCCGTTCCTCGAGACGAGCTCGCT
Organism: Pseudonocardia autotrophica; assembly: GCF_003945385.1. Taxonomy (NCBI): domain Bacteria; kingdom Bacillati; phylum Actinomycetota; class Actinomycetes; order Pseudonocardiales; family Pseudonocardiaceae; genus Pseudonocardia; species Pseudonocardia autotrophica. The sequence goes on along the minus strand of NZ_AP018920.1, from coordinate 1,808,939 downwards.
CCGCCATCTCCAGACGCTTCACCAGATAGGTCAGTCGCTGACCCCGCCGCCCGGTAGGCGCGGCCGGATTTGCCGGTTCAGTCACACCACACAGCGTAACGGCACTCGACTGAATGACAATCTCCTTGCTATAAAGCTACTTGTCATATCCGAGGGTTCCGTGCGGACCGGCGCCCGGGACCGACGACACTCAGGGAACTGCAATGACGCAACCCCGGTTCTCCCGCGGCCAGCGACGCCGCGCCGTGCTGTCGAGCTACCTCGGCAGCATGATCGAGTACTACGACTTCCTGCTCTACGCGACCGCGTCGGCGGTCGTGTTCAACCAGGTGTTCTTCTCCGACCTGGATCCATTGGTCGGCACCGTCGCCGCATTCGGGACCCTGGCCGCCGGTTACATCGCACGGCCGATCGGCGGCATCGTCTTCGGACACTTCGGCGACCGGGTCGGCCGCAAGAAGATGCTCGTGATCAGCATGGTCATGATGGGTGTCGCGAGCACCCTGATCGGCCTGCTGCCCACCTACGACCAGGTCGGCGCGCTCGCCCCGATCCTGCTGGTGTTCCTGCGGATCGTCCAGGGCATCGCGGTCGGTGGTGAGTGGGGCGGCGCGGTCCTGATGTCGGCCGAGCACGCGTCGTCCCGGCGCGGGCTCTGGGCGAGCTTCACCAACGCCGGGGCGCCGAGCGGCATGGTGCTGTCCACCGTGGTGCTGGCATTGTTCGCCGCGATCTCCGGGCCCGAGGGCTTCCTCGTCTGGGGGTGGCGGATCCCGTTCATCCTGAGCGTGGTGCTGCTGGCGATCGGCCTGTTCGTGCGGCTCTCGGTCACCGAGACGCCGGTGTTCGCGGCCGCCGCGGCGAACAAGCCGGCCCGGCCCCCGCTGCTGGAGGTGCTCCGCAACCACCCGCGCAATCTGGCGCTCGCGGTGGGCATCGGCTTCGGCGCGTTCATCGCACAGGGCACCCTGACCACGTTCCTGATCTCCTACGCGGTGCAGGCCGGTTTCGAGCGACAGACGGTGCTGAACGCGCTGACGCTCTCCTCGGTCGTGGCGATCGGCGGCATCATCGGGTTCTCGGCACTGTCCGACGTCGTCGGACGACGGCCGGTGGTCCTCGGCGGTGCGCTCGCCACCGGAGCCTGGTGCTTCGCGGTGTTCCCGATGGTCGACACCGGATCGGCGGTGCTGCTGACGATCGCCGTCGTCGTCGGGCAGGGGATCACGCACGCCGCCTGGTTCGGGCCGTCCGCGGCGCTGTACTCGGAGCTGTTCTCCACCGGGTCCCGCTACACCGGGGCCTCGATCGGCTATCAGCTCTCCGGGCTCGGCGCCGGGCTCGCACCCGTCACCTTCGCGTCGATCATGGCGGCGGGCGCCGGACCGGGCACCATCAGCGTCGTCATCGGTGTGTTCGCACTGGTGTCGGTCGGATCGGTGCTGGTGCTCTCGGAGACCTCGCGCGGCGGTCTCGCCGACACCCGCGACGCCGAGCCGGACGGCGACACCGAGAGCGGCCGGGCCGGCAGCGCGGGCGGGACGAGCAGGCCCTGACGACTCCGCGGGCGGGCCGGTAGCACAGCAGCGCCGGCCCGCCCGCGGCTCAGGCGGTGGTCGCCCGCTCCGGGGCCCGCCCGACGAACATCGCGAACACCAGCACGAGCAGCGACACGAACGCCGCCGTGAGGAACGCCGCCTGCACCCCGGCAGCGTCCACCCCGGCACCGGCCGAGGCCAGCGTCATCACGGTGATGAACAGCGCGGTCCCCGCGGCACCGGCCACCTGCTGCAGCGTGGTGAGGATGGCGCTGCCGTGCGAGTACAGCTCGCCGGGCAGCGCACCGAGCGCGTCGGTCATCAGCGGGGTGAACATCAGCGCCAGCGCCGCCGACAGGCCGATGTGCAGCACCACGACCAGCCAGATCGGGGAGCTCGCACCGAGCGTGGTGAACCCCCACATCACCGCACTCAGCAGCAGCGCACCCGGGATCACCAGCCGGCGCGCCCCCAGCCGGTCGTAGGCGCGGCCGACGAACGGCGCGAGCAGGCCCATCACCAGCCCGCCGGGCAGCACCACCAGGCCGGCCACGAACGCGGTGTCGCCGAGCACGTCCTGGATGTAGAGCGGCAGCAGGATGATGGCGCCGAACAGCGACATGAATCCGACGGCGACCAGCACCACCGCGACCGTGTACTGCCGGATCGCGAACGGTCGCAGGTCGAGCAGCGGCGCGGCGGTGCGCTGCAGCCGGATCTGCCGATGCACGAACACGGCCAGCGCGAGCACACCCACGACCAGCGGCACCCACGGCGGCACACCTTCGCCGTCGCCACCGGTGGCCGCCGACTCACCGATCGCGGACAGGCCGTAGACCAGCCCGGAGAACGCGACCGCGGAGATCAGCACGGACAGCACGTCCAGCGGGGCCTTCGAGGTCTCGGCGGTGACCCGCAACCAGAGCGCCCCGGCCGCCAGCGCGAGCAGTGCGATCGGCAGGACCAGCCAGAACATCCAGCGCCAGCCGAGCGCGGAGAGGATCACCCCGGACAGCGCCGGCCCGATCGCGGGCGCCACCGCGATGACGATCGAGATGGTGCCCATCGTCTGCCCGCGGCGCGAGGCCGGGACCAGCCGCAGGATCGTCGTCATCAGCAGCGGGATCATCACCGCGGTACCGGTGGCCTGCACGACCCGCCCGGCGAGCAGCACCCCGAAGGCGGGCGCGACCGCGCACAGCAGGGTGCCCGCGCTGAACAGGCTCATCGCCGCCAGGTAGACCGAGCGCGGCGGGAACCGCTGCAGCAGATACCCGGTGATCGGGATGACCACGGCCATCGTCAGCAGGAAGCCGCTGGTCAGCCACTGGGCGGTCGCGGCGGTGACACCGAGGTCGGCGATCAGCACGGGCAGTGCCACGCTCATGATCGTCTCGTTCAGGATCATCACGAACGCGGAGCCGACCAACAGCGAGATGATCAGCGGTGCGCCCGCCGGGAGCCGTTCGGCCCCGGCGGGCTCGGTGCTCGGCTCGGTCGTCACGGCGGGTGGCCTCCTGTGGTCGGGCGCCGGGTCGGAAGGTGCTCGACCGCGGCGAGGTCGGTGCGGTGGAATCGAGTCAACACGAGACGGTCCCGGGCGGCGACCGGATTCGCGCTGCGCGAAGTCGCCCACCGCTCGATGCACGACCGGAGGATGGCACGCGGGTACGACAGTCTCGTGGCCGCGGGCCGCCGCGGGTGATCCGGCACCGCCGCCGGGCCCGCACCGGGGTGGTCGGGTAGACAGGAGCACATGGAACAGGTCGTGCTGCTCGACGACGACGGCAACCCGGTCGGAGTCGCCGACAAGGCGACCGTGCACGGCGCCAGCACCCCCCGGCACCTGGCGTTCTCCTGCTACGGGGTGGACGATGCCGGCCGCCTGCTGGTCACCCGCCGGGCCCGGAACAAGGCCGCGTTCCCGCTGGTCTGGACGAACACCTGCTGCGGGCATCCCGCGCCCGGCGAGGACATGGCCGACGCGGTGCACCGCAGGCTCGACGAGGAGCTCGGGATCCGGGCCACCGAGTTGCGGCTGGTGCTGCCCGACTTCAGCTACCGGGCGTCCCAGGACGGGATCGAGGAGAACGAGCTGTGCCCGGTGTTCGTCGCCCGGATCGCCGGTGCGCCCGATCCCCGGCCGGACGAGGTCGAGGACCTGCGGTGGTGGAGCTGGGACCGGTTCCGGGCCGCCGCGGATGATCCCGGCTCGGGCCTCTCGCCATGGGCCCGGCTGCAGGTCCCGCTGCTCGACGCGCTCGACGACCCGTTGCTGGCGGCCGCGCGCGGCTGATCGCGCCGGACTGGTGTGATGGTCGGTGTGAGTCCCGCGCCCGAGGCCCCCGCCACCGATCTCGAGGCCGACCTGGCCGCGGCGCTGGACGCCGCGCTCGATCCGGTCCCGGCCGGCCGGCTGGCGCCGGTGGTGGACCGGCTGATCCGCGACTACCGCAGCGGTTCCGTGCCGACCGCCCCGATCCTGCGCACCGGTGACGACGCCGCGGCCTACGCCGCCTACCGGATGCCCGCCACGCACGCCGCCGTGCTCGACGTGTTCCGCCGGGCCGCGGGCCGGGTCCCGGACCCGGCCGGGCTGCTCGATCTCGGCGGCGGCACCGGCGCGGCCGTCTGGGCAGCGGCGCAGACCTGGCCGTCGCTGCGCCGGGCGACGGTGCTGGAGGCGGCCGCCCCGGCCCGCGCGCTCGGCGCGAAGCTCGCCGCCGGGGCCGGTGCCCCCGCCGTGCGGGACGCGCGTTGGGAGCCCGCGGTGCTGGGGACCGGCACCGAGCTCGCACCGGCGGATCTGGTCACGGCCTGTTACCTGCTCGGTGAGCTGCCGGGACCGGTCCGGGACGCGCTGGTCGACGCCGCGGCCCGGGCCGCCCCGGTGGTCGCCGTCGTCGAGCCGGGCACGCCGGCCGGGTACGCCCGGGTGCTCGCGGCGCGGGCGCGGCTGGTCGCCGCCGGGATGACGGTCGTGGCGCCCTGCCCGCACTCCGGCGGCTGCCCGGTGACCGGCGACGACTGGTGCCACTTCGCGGTCCGGGTGAGCCGCAGCTCGCGGCACCGGGCCCTCAAGGCCGGTTCATTGGGTCATGAGGACGAGAAGTTCTCCTACGTCGTCGCGACCCGCTCGGACACCGATGGAGCCGCGTCCGGACGGGTGATCCGGCATCCGCAGTCCCGGAAGGGCTTGGTGACGTTGCGTGTCTGTTCGACCGACGGATCACTGCGGGACACCCCCGTTCCGCGCAGCCGCAAGGAGCTGTTCCGGGCCGCTCGCGACACCGCGTGGGGGGACCCGTGGCCGCCCGCCTGAGCCCCGCGGACGGACGTGACGGGGCACACACCTGTGATCCACAACATTTTCGTTGTGAACCTGTAACACGCACCGGCATCGTGGGCGACTGACCGGGCGCGACGGCCATCCAGTGGGCCGCGAGCAGTGACTTCACTAGTAGATCGAGCACGACCATGGCAGACACCCCCACCGGTGCCTTCACCGATCGCCTCCCCACTCTCGTCCGCACCCGCGACGGTTACCGGGTGCACGACCCGGCGCTCGTCGCCGACACCTCGTACGTGATCGACGACGCGGGCGATCTCGTCTTCACCCGGGTGCCGGCCGGCGCGATGACCGGCGGCGCGGTCATCACCTCACTCGTCGTGGCCGTCACCACGGGTGACGACAGCTGGACCTGGTCGATGCTCACGTTCCTGATCGCGCTGCCGGTGTCGTTCGCCGCCGCGATCGCCGTGCTGTCGGTGATCCACGCGGTGACCGATCCGGTGCGGGCCTACCGGGCGCGGTTCGGGCACACCCGGTTCGCGGTCGACGTCACCGAGCGGGGCTCGGCGGAGTGGCGGCTCTGCGCCATGGCCGAACGGCTCGCCGCGAGCCGGTCCTGGCAGGCCGGGCGGATCGATCCGGACCGTGCCCTCGGCGGCCTGCTCTGGACGGCCGTCGGCGACGGGGACGGCTCCGCCGCCGGGGCCGGGCAGGCGCTGCACGCCCTCATCGAGCAGCCGACCGGACCGGATCTCACCGCCGTCTGAGCGTGCGCCGTCGCGGTCACACCGCGTAGCGGGCCACCGGGAGCAGCGCGTCGGGATCGCGGCGGTCGCCCTCGCCCGCGATGCAGGCGCGCAGCGACCGTTCCAGGGCGTCCTCGTCGAGGCCGGTCCCGATCAGAACGAGCGTGGTGCGGCGCGGCTCGCCCGCGTCCCACCGGCTGCGGTGGAACCGGACGTAGCGCCCGACGGTGTGCAGGTCCCAGCGCTCCCGGGCCGGGGCGGCCGCGAACCGCACCGAGCCCTTGATCCGGTACAGCCCGGACGGGCGGGCGTCGAGCAGGTCCTGCAGCCGGCCGGCGTCCAGCGGCTCGTCACAGAGGAACGTCACGCTCTGGTAGCCGGCGTGCAGGTGAGCGGCGTGGTCGCCGGCGGCGGGACCGTCGCGCACCTGCTCGCCGAGCATCAGCTGGCGCCCGGGAACGATCTCGATGTCGAACAGCAGCGCCGGATCGATCATGCCGTCGCGGACCGGGACGATCGGTGCCCGCGGGTTCGCCTGCCGGCAGAGCCTGCGCACCCGCCACAGCGGGCCGGGCCCGACCCGGTCGATCTTGTTGAGAACCACCAGGTCGGCCATCCCGACGTGCCGGTCCAGCTGCGGATGCTGGCGGCGGGTGCTCTCGAACTCGGCGGCGTCGACCACCTGGACGAGGCCGCCGAAGCTCAGGTGGCTGCCCAGCGCGTCGAGCACCAGCTGCACCAGCGTGCCCGGCTCGGCGATCCCGCTGGCCTCGATCACGACCACGTCGATCTCGTCCCGGCGCCGGGTGAGGTTCTCCAGCACCTCGGCGATGCCGCCCTCGCCGATCTCGCAGCACAGGCAGCCGTTGCCGAGCCCGACCACACCGCCCGCCTGGCCGGCCAGGCGCATCGCGTCGATCCCGACCGAGCCGAAGTCGTTGACGACCACGCCGATGCGCGCGTCACCGCCCGCGATGAGGAGGTGGTTCAGCAGGGTCGTCTTGCCGGCTCCGAGGAACCCGGCCAGCACCACGACCGGGATCTTCCGGGGCACCCGACATGAGTACCACGCTGTGCGATCGTGGCAGAGTTCCCCCTATGCGCGACTCAGCTGACGGAGGCCCGCCCCGCGGGACGATCGCCGTCGCCGGTGAGGCCATCGTCGACATCGTGCCGGCCGCTGCGCGGGGCTATTGGGAGTTCGCCCCCGGTGGAAGCCCGGCGAACGTGGCGGTCGGACTGGCCCGGCTCGACGTCTCGGCCCGGATGCTGGCACGGCTGGCCGACGACCTGCTCGGGCGCCGGCTGCGCGACCACCTGACGGTGAACGGCGTCGATCTCACACACGCCGTCGAGGCGGACCAGGCGTCGTCGCTGGCGATCGTCGAACTGGCCGACGACGGCCAGGCGTCCTACGACTTCCGGGTCGACGGCACCGCCGACTGGCAGTGGACCGCGGACGAGCTCTCCGGCGCGCTCGACGACGGCCCGGCCGGTCCGGTCGTGGCCGTCCACTCGGGTTCGCTCGCGCTCACCACCCCGCCCGGCGCGGAGGTGCTGCGGGAGCTGATGGCGACCGCCGTGGACACCGCGACCGTGAGCTACGACCCGAACTTCCGGCCGCTGCTGATGGACTCGCCGGCCGAGGTGCTGCCCGGGGTGCACGAGCTGCTCGGCCTCGCCGATGTGGTGAAGGTCAGCGAGGAGGACCTCGCCTGGCTGCATCCCGGCCGCGAGCCGGGCGATGTCGTCGGCGAGTGGCTGGAGCTGGGGCCGGCGGTCGTCGTCGTCACGCTGGGGGCGAACGGGGTGCTGGCCGGTACCGCGTCCGGCCTGCACAGCGTGCTGCCCGGCCGGAAGGTCGACGTGGTCGACACCGTCGGTGCCGGGGACAGCTTCTCCGCCGCGCTGCTGGCCGGGCTGCACCGGCGCGGGCTGCTCGGCGCGACCGCCCGCGAGGAGCTGTACCGGATCGACCGGGCCGCGCTGGACGGCGTGCTCGGCGAGGCCGTCACCGCGGCCGCGATCACCTGCTCGCGGCACGGTGCGGACCCGCCGACCCGGGCCGAGCTCGACGCCGAGGCCTGAGTTCGGCACGGGGCCGGGCCCGGCTCCTCGGCTCGACAGCGGAGCCTGCGCTCGGCTCCAGGGGCTGCGCTCGGCTCCAGGGACTGCGCTCGGCTCCAGGGACTGCGCTCGGCTCCAGGGACTGCGCTCGGCTCCAGGGACTGCGCTCGCCACCGGGGACCGGGCTCGACACCGGGGCCGGGCTCGACACGGGGCCGGGCTCGACACCGGGGCCGGGCCGCGCGCCCACCGCCGCTACTCGCCGGCCAGCATCGCGTCCTGGGCCTGCTGCTCGTCGGGCGTCAGCTCGCGCGGCGCCCGCTCCGGGTAGTCGCGCGGCTGACCGGTCGCGTTCGCCCCCGGCGGGAGGCTGAGCGTCGCGGGCTCGCTCTCCGGGATCGCCCACTGGCTCGCCCAGTCCATGTGCATCGCGGTCGGGCCGCCCGCCGGCGGGAAGTAGTCGAGCTGCATCGTCATGTTCATCGGGCGCGGCGGGAAGTGGTCGGTGGTGGTGTTGGTGTACCACTCCTCCCCGTCGACGTAGGCGGTCATCTTCTCGGGCGTCCACTCCAACGCGTAGGCCGACCACTGGGTGGAGTCGTGCTGCGTGGCGCCGTAGTCCTGGTCGTTGTTCGGGCCGTAGTGGAGAAAGAAACTGGTCTCCTGACGGTCGTCGGAGAGGACCTCCATCCAGTCGATCTCGCCGCCGACCGGGAAGTCCTCGGCCACCGGCCAGAGCAACAGCAGCGCGTTGAGCCCACCGCTCGCCTCGTCGGACTTGACGCACGCCTCCCAGCGGCCGTGCCGCTGCCCGGGGTGCCAGCTGACCGCGCCGGTGGTGCCCTCGGCGTCGGCGTTGATCGACATGACGCCGTCGGCGACGGTCACCGCGTCCGGGGTGCGGATGCCGTTCTTCGCGTGACCGGGCTCGGGGCCGTAGGGGTGCCAGTCCGGCGGGACCTCGTCGCTGCCCTCGAAGTCGGAGTGCCGGTCCGGCTCGCCCCAGCCGTGCTGCTCGGCGGCGGTCGCCGAGCACTTCGACGGTGACGCGGCGGGGTCCGGCTGGGCCGGGTCGGGCTGCGTCGCTCCGGGCTGGGCGGCTCCGGGCTGGGCGGTTCCGGACTGGGGCGGATCGGACTGGGGCGGATCGGACTGGGCTGGATCGGGCTGCGCCGATCCCGGCTGGGCAGATCCGGGCTGGGCTGATCCAGGCTGCGCGGCGGACGGCCGCTCGGTGTCCGGCCGGCCCGGATCCGGACCCGGGTCCTCCTGGCTCACCGCGGCCTGAGCTGCCGACGCGGCGGGGGCGCCCACCACGGTGGTCGCCGCCGACACCGCCACCGTCGCGGCCAGCACGGTCAGCGCCGCCAGGCCGGTCCTCGTCCTCGTCCGCGTCCTCGTCCGCACCGTGGTTCACTCCCGTCCCTCGCGTTACCGTCCGTCCCATCAGACGAGCGGACGGTGAACGGGGCCAGCGGAAACACCCGTCCGAGCCTCCCCCGATCAGGGCGACGTGCACCCACAGTGAGATCACCCCCCACGTAGCACACGCGGAGTAGTCCCCCGCCGCCCTCCGCAACTGTTCGCACGGGTTCGTGGCGTTCGCATGGGATCGGACCTCGTGCGAACGCAGCGATCCCGTGCGAACCCTGCAGGGCGGCTCGCAGGGCGGCGCGGCGCAGCTGCGCGCGGTGCGGACTGCGCGGTGCCGACTGCGCGCTCCCTGCGCGGTGCGGATTGCGCGCGCCCTGCGCGGTGCAGGGCCCGCGCGGTGGGAGGCTGGGCCCGTGTCGCGTCCTGATGTCGCTGTCGCGTTGGATCTCGCACCGCATCCTGAGGGCGGCTGGTACCGCCGCACCTGGGCCTCGCCGCTGACGATCGACACGCCGTACGGGCCGCGGCCCTCGGCGACCGCGATCCTGTACCTCTTCGACGCCCCGGGGCGCTGGCACCGGGTGCGCTCGACCGAGCTGTGGTGCTGGCACTCCGGCCCGGACGCCGAGCTGCTCCTCGCCGGTGACGCCGACGAGCCCGGCGCCCCGGCCGCGCTCCGGCTGGGGCCACCCAGCGTGCCGGACATCGACGGCGATCCGGCAGGTGCGCCTGTGCCGGACGTGCTGCCGCAGCGCGAGGTCCCGCCCGGGGTGTGGCAGCGGGCCGTCCCGCTGGGCGACGATCCGGTGCTGGTCAGCTGCGTGGTCTCCCCCGGCTTCGACTTCGCCGACTTCGAGATGCGCTGACCCCGGCGCGCCGGCACAGGCCGTCCCCGGCCCCGGCTCAGCTCCCCAGCAGTCCCGCCGCGTCGCGGGTGTTGCGGACCCGCTCCGGCGGCACCCCGCAGGCCACCGCCCTGGCGCAGCCGTGGTCGAGCCAGTCGAGCTGGCCGGGGGCGTGCGCGTCGGTGTCGATGGTGAAGTCACAGCCCGCCTCGACGGCGAGACGCAGCAGCCGCTTCGGCGGATCCAGCCGCTCCGGCCGCGAGTTGATCTCGACGGCCACCCCGTGCTCGGCGCAGGCGTCGAACACCCGGGGCGCGTCGAACTCGGACTCCGGGCGCTTGCGGCGGCCGGTGACCATCCGGCCGGTGCAGTGCCCGAGTACGTCGACGTGCGGGTTCGCGACCGCGGCGAGCATCCGCTCGGTCATCTCCGCGCGCGGCATCCGCAGCTTCGAGTGCACGCTGGCCACCACGACGTCCAGCCGTGCCAGCAGCTCCTCGGACTGGTCGAGTCCGCCGTCGTCGAGGATGTCGACCTCGATCCCGGTGAGCACCCGGAAGCCGGACCCGGTGGCCCCGATCCGCTCGTTCAACGCCGCGACGTCGTCGAGCTGGTGGCGCAGCCGCTCGGCGGAGAGCCCGTTCGCCACGGTGAGCCGCGGCGAGTGGTCGGTGACGACGAGGTAGTCGTGGCCGAGCCCGATCGCGGTCTCGGCCATCTCGGCGAGCGGCGAGCCGCCGTCGGAGGCGTCGGTGTGGCTGTGGCAGTCCCCGCGCAGCGACTCCCGCAGCCGCTGCGCGGCGTCGGCCAGCGGGACGCCGTCGGCGTCGGCCCTGGCCACCGCGTCCTCCAGCCGGCGCAGGTACACCGGCTCCTCACCGGACACCGACTCACCGACACAGCGCGCGGTGACCTCGCCGACGCCGCGCAACTCGGTCAGCCCGCCGGAGGCGTGCAGCCGGCGGAGCTCGTCGGGGTCCCGGCCGCGCAGCGCGGCCGCCGCCGTGCGGAACGCCCGGACCCGGTAGGTCGACTCACCGGCCCGTTCCAGCAGGAACGCGATCCGCCGCAGGTCGGCCACGGCGTCGCGGGGTTCGCTCACCCGGGTCAGGCTAGCCGCGCATCCAGCGCCGGGCCCGCGACGTCCACACCTCCTTCCAGACGCCGGGCAGCCGCCGCTCCAGCTCCAGCATCCGGGCGGTGTCCCGGCCGTGCAGCACCCCGAAGGTGAAACCGTTGCCGTTCTCCGCGCCGGCGCGGGCACCGAGGGTGCGCAGCAGGTCCCGGGAGACGACGACGTCCTGGTGGTCGCCCAGCACCCGCTGCACCCGCTTGAGCCGCTTCGCGAACCGCCGCGCGTCCGAGCCGGCGACCGGCCGGATCACCTCGGTGGCGTACCGGAGCTGCTTGCCGGTCTTGCGGGCGTCGTGCAGCGACAGCGGCGCCACCTGACCGGCCTCCAGGTCGCCCAGTGCGCGTTCCATCCGGCGGTCCAGTTTCCGGGCGGTGCGCCCGGCCATCGCGGGCATCGTCCGTCCGGCCGGGCGCTCCGCCCGCGAGGACAGCGGCGGATCGGCCAGCAGCCTGCGCAGTGCGCCCTTCAGCGCGGCGTACCGCTCGCCGTCGACGACCTCCAGCACGGCCGCACCGGTCTCGGCGCGGGTCCGGGCGAAGTGCCGGGTGACGGCGGCCTGCACCGGCCCGAGCAGCAGCTCCGGTTCCAGCTCGGCGAGCCGGGCGTCGAGGCGCTCCTGCTGCACCTCGGCGTCCCGCTCCCCGGCGAGCGCACGCCCCAGCCATTGCAGCTCGGCGATCAGGTGCGCCGCCCGGGGGCCCTCCAGCAGCCTGCGGTAGGTGCGCAGGGCGCTGCGGGCCCGCCGGGCGGTGACCCGCATCTGGTGCACCGCGTCCGGCACGTCCTCGCGCAGGTCCCGCTCCCAGGCCGTCAGCGTGTCGACCTGCTCGCCCAGGTAGCCGAGCAGCACCGCGCCGGCGCTGCCCCGCCGGCCGGTCCGCCGCGGCGGCTCCGCCGCGCCGGAGACGGCGAGCAGCTCGCCGAGCCGGCGGTGGGCGATGCCCGGTCCGCGGCTCAGTCCGGTGCTGCGCAGCGCCTCGTCGAGCTGCTGCAGCAGCGCCGTCGGCGCGGCACCGGGGCGTACGACGGTCTCGGTCCAGCTCTCCACCGCGGTGGACGCGCCGAGGGTGGCGACCCGGACCTGGTCGCGGCGCAGCAGCGCCAGCTCGCGACCGGCGGCGTCGTGCAGCTGCTCGACGGCCCGCACCACGTGCACCCGGCCGACCGGGCCCAGCACCCCGTCCCCGCGCACCCGCCGGACCAGCAGATCGATCTCGTCCGGGACGCACCCGGTGTCGGCACCCTCCACCTGCGGTTCCGGCAGGTCGATGCGCAGCTCGTCATCGGGCTCACCGTCCGGGAGCCGCAGCACCCAGGCCGCGGTGCCGGGCCGGGGGCTCGCCCGGTCCGGCACGACCCGTTCGACGACGAGTTCGATGCCGGCGGCGGACAGCCGCAGATCCGGGGTGTCGAAGCGCTCGTGCTCGCGGACCTCCGCGTCGGTCACCGTGCGGACGCCGTGCAGCCCGGCCAGACCGGTCAGCCGGGGCGCCCCGGTGTGCGCGGGCCCGCGGTACGCCAGTTCCTCGGAGGGTGCGCTGGTCGTGCGGGTGTCACTCATGCCATCGGGGTTCCCGGCGACCACCCGGAGTAGTCGCCGCCATCCGGGGGATCGCTCAGACGGCCTTGCCCGGGTTGAGGATGCCGTGCGGATCCAGCGCCGCCTTCACCGCGCGCTGCATCGCCACCACCCGCGGACCCAGCTCGCGCTCCATGCCGTCCCGCTTCAGCAGACCCACACCGTGCTCACCGGTGACCGTGCCGCCCAGCTCGACGGCCGCGGAGATGATCTCGTCGAACGCCGCGCGGGTGCGGTCCCTGGCGGCCGGATCGTCGTGCGGGGTGAGCATCAGCGGATGCAGGTTCCCGTCGCCGGCGTGCGCGACGGTGGCGATCCGGACGTCGAGCCGGCGGCCGATCTCCTCGATCCTGGCCAGCATCTGCGCCATCCGGGTCCGGGGTACGCAGACGTCCTCGGTGAGCATCCCCATCCCGAGCTGTTCCAGTGCCGGGTAGGCCATCCGGCGGGCGGCGAACAGCGCGTCGGCCTCGGTCGGGTCGGTGGAGGCCATCGCGTCGGTCGCGCCGTGCTCGGTGAAGGCGGCGAGGATCGCATCGGCCTCGGCCGCCGCGGCCGGTTCGGGCAGGTCGGTCTGCGCGAGCAGCAGCGCCGCAGCCCCCTCCGGCAATCCGGCGTTGCGCCAGCGGTTGACGGCGGCCAGGCACTCCCGGTCCACCAGTTCGAACACGGCGGGCTGCAACCCGCGTTCGGTGACGGCGGCGACCGCGGCCCCGCAGTCGGCGAGCGAGTCGAAGAACCCGACCACGGTGCGCGGCGCCGCCGGACGGGCCGGGCGCAGCTTCACCGTCACCTCGGTGATGACGCCGAGGGTGCCCTCCGAGCCGACCATCAGCCCGGCCAGGTCGTAGCCCGCAACGCCCTTCGCGGTGCGCCGCCCGACCCGCACCACCTCGCCGTCGGCGGTGACGACCTCGAGCGCCAGTACGTAGTCGCGGGTGACGCCGTACTTCACGCAGCACAGGCCGCCCGCGTTGGTGGCGACGTTGCCGCCGATCGTCGACCAGGGCGCCGACGCCGGGTCCGGTGGGTACCAGAGGCCCTGCGCGGCGCAGGCGGCGCGCAGATCGTCGTTCACCACCCCGGGTTCGACGACGGCGAGTCGCTCCCCCGCCGAGATCTCCCGGATCGCGGTCATCCGCTCCAGCGAGAGCAGCACGCATCCCTCGACCGCGTTCGCGCCGCCGGACAGGCCGGTGCCCGCACCGCGCGCGACCACCGGGACCCGGTGCCGTGCGCAGGCGGCGACCACGGCGGCCACGTCGGCGGTGCCACGGGCCCGGACCAGGCACAGCGGGGTCCCGTGCTCGGCCCACTCGGCCTCGTCGTGTACGTAGGGCCGGACGGTGTCCGGGTCGGTACGGACCTGGTCGGCGCCCAGCACCCGCGACAGCTCGGCGAGCACCGCCCGGCCCGCCGCGTCCGGGTCCGACGGGTGCAGCTCCGCCGGGCCGGTCGAACCGCCGAACGGCCTGCCCTCCGGTTCGACGACCACGGGTGGGCCATCGGGGAGGTGGTCACCGACGGGTTCGCGCTCGGACATGCCGGTGACGGTAGGTCCCGCCGCGGCACCGGGCCAGCGCTCGCCCCGCGCTCTCACCCCGCGCAGACCGGCGCACACCGTGCAGCCCGGGATCGGGATCCGGCGCGGACCGAGCCGGACCGGGCCGATGGAGCCGGACCGGAGGCGGTGGGACCGAACCCGGACCGGCGCCGGCCGCAGCAGGTCAGCCCCGGCCGGGGTGCACCCCGGCCGGGCGTGCCCGCGGGGCCGGGATCGCGGCGTCCGGCCCGGGTACCGCCGCGGGCGGTGCCGGCGCCCCGGCCCACTCCATCCGCGACCACGGCAGTGCCAGCTCGGCGGTGTCGCCGACCGGGTGCGGTGCCAGGTCCTCGACCGGTTCGGCCTCGGTGTGCCGGGCGAAGACCCCGCCGACGTAGCGGTGTCCGGTGTCGGGCGCCACGAACAGCACGGTGCGGTCCACGTCCAGGCTCCGCTCCCAGCAGGCCGCCAGGTGCGCCGCGCCCGCGGACAGCCCGGCGAACACCGCGTGCCGGCGCAGCAGCGCCACCGAACCGGACAGCGCGGCGCCGAAACCGGTCCAGTGCACGACGTCATAGGCGGCGTGCTCCACGTTGCCGAACGGGATGGAGCTGCCGATCCCGGCGATGATGATGTCCGGATCGGCGACGTGCTCGCTGCCGAAGGTGACGCTGCCGAAGGGCTGCACCCCGACCAGCCGGGTGCGCCGGCCGGGCGGGTCGGCGGCCCGCAGGTAGCGGGCCAGCGCACCGGTGGACGCCCCGGACCCGACCCCGCCGACCACCGTCAGCGGGACCGGGCCGAGCGCGTCGCGCACCGTCTCGGCGACCGGCCGGTAGCCGAGCTGGTGCACGTCGTCGTGGTACTGCCGCATCCAGTGCAGCCGGGGATCGGCGGCCAGCAGCGCGTGCACCCGGGCGACCCGCCTGCTCTGGTCGAGCTTGAGATCGTCCGACGGGGGCATCGGGTCCAGTCTCGCGCCGAGCAGCTCCAGCTGGATCCGGACCGCGTCGTCGACGGTGGTCGAGCCGACGACGTGGCAGCCCAGCCCGTAGCGGTGACAGGCCAGCGCGAGCGCGATCGCGTAGATGCCGCTGGAGGAGTCCAGCAGGGTGTCGCCCGGCGCGATCCGGCCGGTGTCGAGCAGGTGCCGGACGGCGGCGTCGGCGCTGAGCACCTTCATCGTCTCGAACCGCAGGCAGTAGAGGCCGTCGTCGAGCCGGATCAGATCCGGCCGCCCGACGGCGTCGGCGACGTGCTCCACCGCGCTCACCGGCGCAGCCCGGCCACGACCGGGGCCACCGGTACACCGGTGCCGACCGTGAACGGCCCGGTCGACGGCAGGCCCGCGGCGCGCAGCGCCCGGGTCGCCCGCTCGACCACCCGCCCCGGATCGGGGCCTGCCGGATCGACGATCAATCCGGCGACGCTGCCGCTGTGCGCGATCTGCACGCCCAGCACCCCCGGGACCTCGGCCGCCCCGAGCAGCCGGTCGAGCTGGTCGTCGGTGCGGTGCAGCCGGGCACTGCGGGTGGCGACGGCGGCCACCTCCGCGGGATCGGCCCGCAGCAGCCCCGCACGCAGCCGGTCGCGCAACTCCTCGTAGGCGTCGACGACGCCGTCCGGCGGGATCGCGGGTTCGGCCGCCGGGGTGTCGACCGGGCGTCCGCCGTCGAGCAGGCAGCCGAGCACCAGCAGCGGCGGCAGCGCCGGCCCGAGCACCTCGACCACGACGCCGTCACGCTGCGCGAACAGCCGGGTGGCCGGGTCGTCGAACATCAGCGGATCGCTGGCGCCCTCCGCCGCGACCGCGATCCGGGCCACCGTGCGCGGATCGGGCACGATCCCGCAGGCGTCCGCGACCGCGCGCACCGCGGCGACGACGTCGGCGGTGGACGAGCCCATCCCCAGCCCGGTCGGTACCGGCCCGGCCAGCCGCAGCCGGCCACCGGCGGGGCCACCGGGCGGGGCGATCGCCCGCAACGCGAGCTGCGCGGCGTGGGCCGCCTTGGTCCGGCCGCGCGGGTGCACCGTCACCCCGACCGGCTCCGGGTCCGGCCGGAACCGGGCGTGCACGCCCGCGACCGGCGACGGCAGCGTGACCAGGCCGGGCCGGGGCCGCCCGCCCGGGCCGCGGAAGAAACCCTGGAGCAGCTCCCCGTGATGGCAGCTGCCGTACCCGTGGCCGGTCCTCACCGGCCCGTCCGGTACCGGTACAGCGCCGTGGCGTCCGCGCTGAACTGGGAGAACGGGAACGGCTCCGCGGACAGTGCCGCGATCCCGTCACCGAGGAACGCCCGCGCCACCGCGGCCCCGGTCTGGGCGTAGACGGTGAGTGGAACGCCCCGCTCACCGCAGCGCGCGACGATCCGGTCGAACGTGCCGTTGGCCAGCGTCATCCCGGTCGCGACGACCGCGTCCGCGGCGTCGATCACCTCGTCCGCGGAGTCCGACACCGGGTCGTCCCACTGGGTGCGCCGCAGATCCAGGTCGCACGGCAGGCACTGCGCTCCGCGCTCCCGGATGGCCGCGACCAGCGGGTTCACCACTCCGATCAGCGCCACCCGGGCCCCGGCGGGCACGTCGAGCAGCCCGGCGACGGCCGCGTCCCTGGCGAGCGCCCGCGTCTCCGGGGTCCCGGCGGGGAGCTCCACCCGCTCGGCAGCGGGGTCGGTGGCGAACGGGCGGGCCGCGGCGAGCCGGGCGTCCAGTGCAGCGATCCGGACCGGGTACGGCTGCCCGGGCGCCATCAGCTCGGCCAGCGGGAGCCCGGAGAGGTCCTGGCAGGCGACCGGATCGAGCTCGCCGGCGCGCACCGACGCCGCCCCGAACGCCCGGCCGCACCGCACCAGCACGTAGTGGTTGCGGTAGGTGACCGGACCGCCGGCCAGCCGGGTCCCGTGGCCCAGCCAGAACACGCTGGTGGCGGTGTCGCCGTCGGGCAGCGGGTCCCCACCCCCGGTGAGCGCCTCGTCCAGCAGGTCCGCGACGGCCCGGCTCACCGCGGAGCCCCGGGCCGGGTGAAGCGGAACAGGTGGGTGAGCACGCCGTCGCCCCAGTCGTGGCGCAGCGCGAGCTCGGCGGCGAACCCGGATCGCTCCGCCGCGTCGACCAGCCCTGGCAGATCGGCGGTGTTCGAGGCGATCACGAAGACCTCCGCGCCGGGGGCGAGCACGTCGCGCCCGGCGAGCTGGGCGAAGAACCGCTGCAGCAGCGGGACACCCTGGCAGACGTTGCGCACCACGTCCGGATCGTCGGCGACCGGGACGCTGACGGCGGGCGGATTGAAGGTCACGACGTCCACACCGATACCTTCCGGCACGCCGTCCAGCAGGTCGGCGACGACCCCGGTGCAGGCCTCGCCACCGGCGAACCGCCGGTGCTGCCGCACGGCGGTCTCGACGCTCGCCGGATGGACGTCCACCGCCCAGGTGTGCGTGGCCCCGCGGAGCCCGGCCGCGACGACCTCGATGCCGAGCCCGCAGCCCATCGCCAGGTACCGGCGTCCGCGCGTCTCGATCTCCCCGGACAGCACCCGGTCCGCGATCATCGCGCTGGTCAGGCCGGGCTTGAACACCCCGGGCGGGACGTCGAGCTCCAGTCCGTTCCAGCTGTGCGAACGCGTCGTGTGCAGCGTGCCGTCCGGCCGGTTGAGCTCGGCGATCCGGGTGGCGGGCAGCGGTGGTGGGAGCTCCCGCGGCGTCACGGGAACGGATGAGGTGGTCATGTTTTAACGACTATCATTATCATTACGGTCGTGCAACGGTGACCGGCGGTACAGGCCGCCGCTCTGGCCGTTCGCTCGTCCGGCTGATAAACACTCACGATAATCATGTTCATCAAAGGTGCCCTCGGGCTCTCCGCCGCGCTGCTCGTGTCGATCGTCCTGGCGATCGGACTCGGGCCCGCACCCGTCCCCCCGGCCGACACGCTCCGCTATCTGGGCGCCGCGCTCGCCGGCGGCACGATCACCCTGGACGAGCTGCCGACCTACGAGATCATCTGGCAGCTCCGCACCCCGCGGGTGCTGCTCGCCGCTGTGGTCGGCGCCGGTCTGGCCGCGGTCGGGGTCGGGGTCCAGGCGCTGGTGCGCAACCCGCTCGCGGACCCGTTCGTACTGGGGATCTCCTCCGGTGCCTCGGTCGGTGCGGTGACCGTGATGGTGACCGGCGCGCTGGCCTTCGCCGGGATCCACGCGCTGTCGGTCGGAGCGTTCCTCGGCGCGCTCGCCGCGGCCGCGCTGGTGCACGCCGCCGCCCGCCGGCGCGGGCCCGCCGGGACCAGCCCGCTGCGCCTGGTGCTCACCGGGATCGCGCTGGCCTACGCCTTCCAGGCCGTGATGGCCCTGCTGATCTACCTGGTGCCGCAGGGTGAGGCGACCTCCACGGTGCTCTACTGGACCCTCGGCGGCTTCGGCGCCGCGACCTGGGAGTCGCTGCCGGTGGTCACCGTGGTGGTGCTGGCCGGCATGGTGTTGCTGCGGGCCGGGGCCCGCGATCTCGACGTGCTCGCGCTCGGCGACGAGACCGCCGCCAGCTCCGGTGTGGACACCCGCATCCTGCGCAGGCGGCTGTTCGTGCTCACCTCGCTGATGACCGGCTCGATGGTCGCCGTCTCCGGGGCGATCGGGTTCGTCGGGCTGATCGTGCCGCACCTCGTCCGGATGGTCACCGGGGCGGTGCACGGCCGGGTCCTGCTGCTCGCACCGCTGGTCGGTGCGGTGCTCGCGGTCTGGGTCGATCTGCTGGCACGGACCGTCGTCGCACCGCGCGAGCTACCGCTCGGCGTGGTCACCGCACTCGTCGGCGTCCCGGTGTTCCTGGTGCTGCTGCGCCGCCGCGGCTACGTGTTCGGCGGGGTGTGAACCCGATGGGTCTGGAACTGAAGGGGATCTCGGTCGTCGCCGGCGGCCGGGAGATCGTGCGCGAGTTGTCGCTCGACGTCGCGACCGGCACCGTCGTCGGGCTGGTCGGGCCGAACGGCAGCGGCAAGTCCACCGCGCTGCGCTGCATCTACCGTGCGCTGCGACCGGTCCGCGGCACCGTGCACCTCGACGGCCACGACCTCGCCGACTCCGGCCTGCGCGAGAACGCCCGCCGGATCGCCGCGATGACCCAGGACCACGGCTCCGATCTCGACTTCACCGTCACCGAGCTGGTCGCACTCGGCCGTGCCCCGCACCTGGCCGGGCACCGCTCCCCCGGCCCGGAGGACGAGCGGATCTGCGCCGAGGCGATGGCCAGGGTCGGCGTCACGCACCTCGCCGGCCGCGGGGTGCTGACGCTGTCCGGCGGCGAGCGCCAGCGGGTGCTCGCCGCCCGCGCACTGGCCCAGACACCCGAGGTGCTGGTGCTCGACGAGCCGACCAACCACCTCGACATCGCCCACCAGCTCGGCCTGCTCGCCGCGCTGCGCGACGCCGGGCTGACCGTGCTCGTCGTGCTGCACGACCTCAACCTCGCCGCCGCGGTCTGCGACCGGGTCGGGGTGCTCGACGACGGCCGGCTGGTCGCCGCGGGCAGCCCGGAGCAGGTGCTCACCCCGGACCTCGTGCAGCGGGTGTTCGGGGTGCACGCCGACGTCGTCGCACACCCGGTGACCGGCGCACCCCGGCTGCTCTACGCCCTGCCGGCCCCCCACTTCCCCTGATCACCCCCACCCTGGAGGCCCCCGTGCGGACCACCCGCGCCGTCCCGTTGCTGCTCGCCACCCTGCTCACCGCCACCGCCTGCGGCGCGCAGGTGGGCGACGCCGATGCCGCGGCCACGACGACCGTCCCCCGCTGCGCCCAGTCGGTCGAGTACCGCGAACCCCGCAGCGCCGTCGCCTACGAGGGCGGCAGCGCCGACAAGCTGTTCGCGCTCGGACTCGCCGACAAGGTCCGCGGCTACGTGATGCCACCGGCCAACCCGCCGGTCACCGAGTCGCCGTGGGCCGAGGACTACGCGAGCGTCGAGATGCTGTCCGACGACCTGCTCAATCGCGAGCTGGTCGTCGACGCGGGCGCCGATCTCGTCGTCGCCGGTTGGCGGTCCGGGTTCAGCGACGAGCGTGGCATCACCCCCGAGCTGCTCGACCGGCTCGGCATCCAGAGCTTCATGCACACCGAGACCTGCTGGAACTACCCGGGCTTCGCGCAGCGGGTCACCCCGATCGAGGGGCTCTACGAGGACATGCGCCGGCTCGGGGACATCTTCCGGGTGCCCGATCGGGCCGACGCCGTCGTCGCCGACATGCAGGCCAGGGTCGCCGCGGTCGAGGCTGCCGCGCCCCGGGTGGATCCACCGCCGTCGGTGTTCCTCTACGACTCCGGCACCGACCGGCCGAACAGCGCCGCGAACCAGGTGCCGCCGAACGACATCATCCGGCTCGCCGGTGGCCGCAACATCCTCGACGACATCGACGGCCGCTGGACCGACGTCGGCTGGGAGACCGTGGTGGAACGGCAGCCCGAGATCATCATGATCCTCGACTACGGTGACCAGTCCGCCACCGAGAAGATCGACTTCCTGAAGTCGCTCCCGACCCTCCGGAGCGTTCCGGCCGTGCAGTCCGACAACTTCTTCGTGCTCGACTACAACGAGGGCATCTCCGGCCCGCGCAACATCGACGGCCTGGAGCGCTTCGGCGGCTACCTGCGGGAGCTGCGCCGGTGACGGCGCGGTCGGTGCTCCGCGAGCCCGCCTTCCTGCGGCTGTGGACCGGGACGACGGCGTCCGGCCTGGCCACGTGGGCGTTGCCCTTCGTGCTCGGCCTGGCCGTCGTCGACGGCTCGGTCACCGCGGTCGGGCTCGGGCTGGCACTCGGGGTGCGCACCGCGGGGTTCCTCGCGGCCGTCCCCGTCAGCGGGGTGCTGGCCGACCGGTACTCCCGGCGGGCGACCGTCGGCTGGTCCGGTGCCGCAGCCGTGCTCGGCTCGGTCGCGGTCGCCGGCGGGCTCGGCGGGCCGCTCTGGCTGCTGCTCGCCGGATGTGCGCTGGCCGGTGCCGGCCAGGGTGCCTGCCGGCCGGCGTTCCAGGCGCTGGTCGTCGAGGTCGTCGACGCCGACCGGCGACAGCAGGCCAACGCGGCCATGACGTTCTCGGTGCGGGCCAGCACGCTCGTCGCCCCGGCCCTGACCGCGCTGCTGGCGACCGCCGCCGGGGTGCGGGTGATCGCACTGGTGATCGCAGCGCTCTGGGTCGTCGCCGCGGCGTTGCCGCCGCGCGGCCTGCGCCGACCGGCACCCGCCGGTGCCCGGCCGGGTTTCGTCGCGGAGTTCGCCGAGGGGATCGCCGAGGCCCGGCGGCACCCCTGGTTCCTGGCCGGGCTGGGCGCGCTGACCGCGGTGATCGCGACCGGGTACTCCGCGACCGGGGTGGCGCTGCCGCTGGTCAGCCGGGACACCTACGGCGGCGCGACGGTGCTCGCCGCCGCGCTCACCGGCTACACCGCCGGCGCGCTGCTCGGCGCCGTCCTGGTCTCCCGGTGGCGGCCGGCCGCCCGCGGCTGGACCGCGCTGGCCGGGCTCGGGGTCTACGCACTCGCCCCCCTTGCTCTGCTCACCCCGCTTCCGGTGTGGGTCGTGGTCGGGGCCTACGTGATCTGCGGGATCGGCATCGAGCTGTTCAACGTCCCGTGGTTCACCGCGGTGCAGCGCGAGGTGGATCCGGCGACCCTGGCCCGAGTCTCCTCGCTGGACTTCCTGCTCTCCTACGGCCTGGCCCCGCTCGGGCTCGCGCTGATCGCACCGGCGATCGCCACCTTCGGGGTGCAGCCGGTGCTGCTGGCCTGTGCCGCGGTGTGCGTGCTCGCCCCGGCGCTGGCCGCGCTCGCCCCGGGTGCCCGGCGGTTCTCCCGGGAGCCTGCGACGACGCCCTGAGGCCGTTCGGCCGCGCCGCCCGCCGGCCGGCGCTGCTGCCCGGCTCGGCCGGTCCGTCCAGCCGCCCGGCTCTGCTGAACGGCTCGGCCGATCCGTTCAGCCGCCCAGCCGCCCGGCCAGCTCGCGGCCGATCCGGAGCCCGGACAGCCACGCCGTCTGCACCCGGGACCGGCCCCAGCCGTCCCCGGCCAGGCCGATGCCGTCGTCGTCGAGGTGGAACGCCTGCTCCCGCTGCTCCCACGGGGCGGCGAACCGCCAGCGGTGCTGGTGCGTCCACTCCGGCTCGGCGCCGATCCCGAGCAGCCGGCGGACGGCGGCGGTCATCGTCGCGGTGGCGCCGTCGGGTACGGCGTCGTAGGCCCGGGCGAGCGCGCCGGTCGAGTGCGCGACGAGCACCGGGGCGCCGTCACCCCGCCGGTCACCGTCGTCGGCCACCGACGACAACACCGGATGGTCGTTGACGAACGCGGCCGGCAGCTCCGGCCAGTCCCGGTGAGCGAATCCGAGGGTCAGCGCCAGCACCGGGTCCCACTCCCGGTCCGCGACGGCCGCACCGGCCGCGGTGTGCGGGTCGAGCAGCCGGGCGGCCTGCGGATCCGGCATCGCGACGACGACCGCGTCGCAGGGTTCGCCGTCCACCCGGGGCCGCCCGTCCGGGCCGGGACGGACCTCCCGGACCTCCCGCCGGGTGTGCACCGTCAGGTCCCGCGCGGACTCGGTGACCAGCGAGCGCAGGCCGCCGGGCGCCGCCCAGCGCATCGGGCCGGGGCTGTCCGCGCCCCGGGTGCCCGCCACGAAGACGGCGAGGGTGTCGGTCCACTCGCGCACCAGCCCGTCCCGGCGCCAGCGGCGGACCCGCGCCTCGAACTCCTCGTCGGACACGGTGAAGTAGGCGGCCCCGATGTCGGCCGGGCGCCCGTCGTGGCGGTGCACCGCGAGCCTGCCGCCGACGTCGCCGGCCCGCTCCAGCAGCACGACGTCCACCCCACGGGCGGCGAGCTCCCCGGCACAGGTCACTCCGGAGATGCCGGCCCCGATCACGATCACACCCACGCCGACGAACTTAGGCCGCCGCTTCCCGCCCCGCCCGCCGGCGGTTAGGGTCACCTCACAACGAAGGGGGCCCGGATGGAGGACATCACCGACGAGGCGCGGCTGCGGGAGATCGTGGTCGAACCGTCGAAGGCGATCAAGGAGAAGGACCGGGACCATGTCGACGCGGTGACCGCCGAGTGGCTCGCGGCGTCGCCGTTCTTCCTGCTGGCCACCACCGGACCGGACGGCGTCGACGTGTCGCCCCGGGGTGATCCGGCCGGCTGCGTGCTGGTGCTCGACGAGGGCCGGGCGATCGCGTTCGCCGACCGGCGCGGCAACCACCGGCTCGACTCGATGCGCAACATCCTGCACGACCCGCGAGTCGGGATGATCTTCATGGTGCCCGGGTCGAACGACACCGTCCGGGTCAACGGCCGGGCCAGGATCGTGCACCGGCCGGACTTCGCCGATCGGCTGGCCGTCAAGGGCTCCACCCCGGAGCTGGCGATCGTCGTGCAGATCGACGAGCTGTACCTGCACTGCGCGAAGGCGTTCCTGCGGTCGTCGCTGTGGGATCCGGCGACGTGGCCCGGCAAGGGCGAGGTCCCGAGTGCCGGGAAGCTCGTGAAGGGGCAGTACCGGGTGCCCGGCCCGGCACGGGTGATCGACGCGGCGATGCGCCGGGAGGCCAGGGTCAACCAGTACTGACGCACTGCACACCCCTTGGCATCGGTTCACACCTGCTGCAGCGGGTGTGAACCGGGGCGAAGGGGTGTGCGACGGGGCACGGGGCGATCAGCTCAGCGCGGCGACCCGGGCGTACCGGGCCCGCCACCAGGCGTCGCGCTCCGGCGGGGCGGCGACCTGCACCCGGCGCACGGGATCCGGGGCGCGCCGCGGCACCGGGAGGGTCCCGGCATCGGGTAGCAGCCGGTCGGCGTCGGCGACGACGTCGTCGGCCAGCAGCGCCGCCGTGCCCAGCCCGCAGGCGTGGTGCAGCTCGGGCAGTGCCCCGGCGAGCGCGAGCCCGGCGGCCAGTCCGACGCTCGACTCGACCGCCGACGACACGACCACCGGCAGCCCGCACTCGGCGGCGATCCGCAGCGCGCGGCGCACCCCACCGAGCGGGGCGACCTTGAGCACCACGATGTCGGCGGCCCCGGCCCGCACCACGCGCATCGGGTCGTCGGCCCGGCGGACCGACTCGTCCGCGGCGATCGGGACGTCCACCGCGCGGCGCACGGCGGCCAGCTCCTCGACGGTCGCGCACGGTTGCTCGACGTACTCCAGTCCCCCGGCCGCCCGCTCGATCCGGCGGATCGCGGCGATCGCGTCGTCGACCGGCCAGGCCCCGTTGGCGTCCACCCGGACCAGGCCGGTGGGGCCGAGCGCGTCGCGCACCGCGGCGACCCGCTCCTCGTCGGCGCCCGCCGGTGCGCCCGGCTCGGCGACCTTCACCTTCGCGGTCGTCGCCCCGGAGGCCAGCACGATCCGCTGTGCGTGCCCGGGCTCGACCGCGGGGACGGTGCAGTTGACCGGCACCCGGTCGCGCACCGGTTCCGGCCAGCCGTCCTCGGCGGCCTCCCGGGCCGCGGCCAGCCAGGCCAGTGCCTCGCGGTCGTCGTACTCGGGGAAGGGGCAGAACTCACCCCAGCCGGCCGCGCCGTGCAGCAGCAGCCCCTCCCGGACGGTGATCCCGCGGAAGCGGGTGGTCATGCCGAGCGCGTAGACGTGCACGGCACACCACGCTAGGCGACCAGCTCGTGCGCGGCCGGATCGACCCGGCGGGTCCGGTTGCGGAAGGCGAAGGTGGAGCCGGGCCACAGCGTGCGGTTGCGGCCGTGGCGGTCGAGATACCAGGAGGCGCAGCCGCCGGATCCCCAGACCGCGGCGCCGAGCCTGCGCTGCAGCTCGGCGTTGTGCTCGTCCTGCACGTCGGCCCGGGTGTCGATCGCGACGGCCCGGTTGCGGTCGACCAGCGCCATCGCGTCGAGCACGTAGTTCAGCTGCGACTCGATCATGAGCACCATCGAGCTGTGGCCGAGACCGGTGTTCGGCCCGACGACGGTGAACAGGTTCGGGAAGCCGGCGATCGTGGTGCCGTGGAAGGCCTGCGCGCCGTCGCGCCACACCTCGGACAGCTTGACGCCGTCGCGCCCGGTGATCGCCATCCGTTCCAGCCCCTCGCCGACCCGGAAGCCGGTGCCGAAGACGATCGTGTCGACCTCGTGCAGGACTCCGTCGGTGGTGACGACGCCGTGTTCGGTGATCCGCTCGATCCCGGCGGTCTCGACGGCGACGTCGTCGCGGCGCAGTGCCGGGTAGTAGTCGTTGCTCATCAGGACGCGCTTGCAGCCCATCGTGAAGTCCGGGGTGACCGCGCGGCGCAGCTCCGGATCACCGGCGAACACCCGGCGCAGGTACAACCGGGCGACCCGCTCGGCGATCCTCATGACCCGCGGGTGCAGGAAGCCCAGCACCATCGCCTCGTGCCGCCAGTAGAGCGCCGCCCGGTAGCCGGCGCGCAGCCCCGGCACCCGGCGGAACGCCCTCCGGGTGCGGTCGCGGATCGGCTTGTCCGGCTTCGGGAGCACCCACGGCGCGGTGCGCTGGAAGAGCGTGAGGTGCTCGGCGACGGGAGCGACGGCGGGCACGAACTGGATCGCCGACGCCCCGGTCCCGATCACCGCCACCCGCTTGCCGCGCAGGTCGGCACCCCGGGGCCAGCGCGCGGAGTGGAAGGCGGTGCCGGCGAACCGGTCCAGGCCATCGATCTCGGGGACGGCGGGTTCGTGCAGGGCGCCGGTCCCGAAGATGACGTAGCGGGCGCGCAGCACCGAGCCGTCGGCCAGCCGCACGTCCCAGCACCGGCCGTCCCACTCCGCGCCGGTGACGTGCGCGCCGAACCGGATCCGGCCGCGCAGCCGGTAGTGGTCGGCGACGTCCTCCAGGTAGGAGCGGATCTCGGCCTGGCGGGCGAAGGTGCGGGTCCAGTCGTCGTTCGGGAAGAACGAGAACGAGTACAGGTGCGACTCCACGTCGCAGGCGCAGCCGGGATAGGTGTTGTCCCGCCAGGTGCCACCGAGGGTGTCGGCCTTCTCCAGCATCAACCAGTCCCGGCGGCCCGCCTCGTCCAGCCGGACGGCAGCGCCCAGCCCGGCGAACCCGCTCCCGACGATCAGTGTGTCGATCTGCTGCCCGGACATGCGCCCTCCCGACCAAGAGTGTTACCTGCGGTAACATACCACGGGTAACCTACTGCCGGTAACGTTCCCGCCATGACTCCGCGGGCCGTTCCGAACACGCGGCGCCGGGTGCCGCGGGCCGAGCGGGAACGCCAGATCGTGGACGCCGCCGTCGCCGTCTTCGGGGAGCGCGGGTACGCCGCGACCTCGATGGACACCGTCGCCGAGCGGGTCGGTGTCACCAAGCCGGTGCTCTACACGCACTTCGGCTCCAAGGAGGGGCTGCTGCTCGCCGCGATCGCGCGGGCCAGGGCAGAGCTGCTCGAGGTGGTGGCCACCGCGGCCGCCGCGACGACCGATCCGGAGTCGATGCTGCGCGACGGCACGCTGGCCTTCTTCACCTATCTGGACCGGCGGGCACCCGCCTGGCAGCTGTTCTGCTCCGAGGCCCGGGTCACCGACGCCGCACTGGAGGAGATCCGCACCCAGCAGACCGACTTCATCGCCGCGCTGCTCGCCGCGCAGGTTCCCGGCACCGCGCCGGAACGGCTGACCGGCTGGGCACAGGTGATCGTCGGGGCCTGCGAGCGGCTCGCGGTGTGGCGCGGGCAGGACGACGCCGTCACCGCCGAGCAGGCGACCGAGTACCTGATGGAGGTCGCCTGGACCGGGCTGGCCGGGCTGGGGCGGCGGGATCGGTAGCGGTTCCACCGGCCGGGCCGCGGGACGCGTCGTCGACCGCGTCCGGGAGACTGGGCCCTCATGAGCACGACCGCACCCCGCCTGCTCCAGGTCGCCCGCACCGAGCGGATCACGCCCGCGATGATCCGGGTGACCCTGACCGGCGAGGAGCTGGCCGACTTCCCCGGCCACGGCCCGGACCGCCGGATCAAGATGTTCTTCCCGGTCGAGGGCCAGGAACGGCCCGCGGTGCCGCGGGCGAGCACCGGTGGCCCGGTGTGGCCGGCCGGCGAGGCGCGGCCCGCGATCCGCACCTACACGGTCCGCCGCTTCTCCCCCGACGCCGGCGAACACGGTGAGCTGGACGTCGACTTCGTCGTGCACGCCGGTCACGGCCCGGCCGCGGCATGGGCGACGACGGCGGCGCCCGGCGCGTGGGTGGGGGTCTCCGAGCCGGGCGGTCGCTGGGAGCCCGATCCGGACGCCGAGCATCATCTCGTGATCGGCGACGAGTCCGCGCTGCCCGCCGTCGCCACCGTGCTCGAGACACTGGCCGCGGACCATCCGGCGGTCCCGGTGCGGGCCGTCATCGAGGTCGCCGACGCCGGTGAGGAGCAGCGGTTGCCGGGGGCCGCCGTCGTCGACTGGGTGCACCGGGGCGACGCCCCGGCAGGCACGCCGCTGGTCGAGGCGGTCCGCGCGGCCACCCTGCCGGACGGGCGCGGGCAGGCCTGGTTGTCCGGTGAGTCCGCGGCGGTCAAGGAGCTGCGCGGGCATCTGCTCACCGACCGGGGATTCGACCGGCGGGCGGTCTACGCGACCGGCTACTGGCGGGCCCGCTGACCACAGCGACCGGCGACCGGCGCGGCAGGGACCGCGGTCCGGGGTGGAGCTACCGGTCGGTCGATGGGCGGTCGGTCGATGGGCGGTCGGTCGGCGCGAGGTCCTCGGAGAGCTTCCGGATGAAGTCGTCCATCGCCTCCTGCATGGTCTGCCGGAACGCCCCCAGCAACGACTGGGTCGCGACCGGCTGCAGCGCCTCCACCGCGGTCCGCAGGTCGGCGACCCCGCTGCGCGGCAGACCTGCCTCCACGTGCCGGCGCCACACCTCGTCGCGGAACAGCTCGACGAACACCTCGGAGATCTCCCGGGTGCGTTCCCGCAGCTCCACCCCGACCCCGAGGACGGCGTCCGGCGACAGACCGAGCGCGACGGCGTGTGCCCCGGCCCGCATCATCGACGGATTGAGGATCCGCAGCCTGCCCGGCCGGGGTCGTTCCACCTGCCCGGACCCGGTGAGCCGGGCGACCGCCTCGGCCGGGAGCTCGGTGCCCGCCCAGCTCCCGAAGTCCGCCTCGTCGATCTCGACCGGCTCCTCGGGCTGCCAGGGCGCGAGCATCCCCCGGTAGAGGCGCAGTGCCTCCTCGGCGCTGCTCGACGGTGTCTGGTTGATCAGGACTCCGATCGCGGCGAGTGAGAACCCGCGCCGCTGCAGCCCGGAGATCAGATCGAGGCGGGCGAGGTGCTCCGGCCCGTACCAGGCGGTGCGCCCGCGCATCTCCCCCGGCGGGAGGAGGCCGCGGGACAGGTGCGCGCGCACGTTGCGCACGGTCATCCCGGCCAGCGCCGCGAGCCGGTCGATCGGGTACACGTCGCCCGAGGACGAGGATCCGGACATCGGTCCGGATCCTACCCGCGGACGCCCGCTCCGGCCTGCCGTCGCGGACCCACCGTGGCCGTCGCCGATCAACGGTGACACGACCCGGACACTGACCACGGCGACATCGTGATGCCATCGATCGACGCATGATCTCTGCAGCTCACAGGCTCCTCCGGAGGAGACGTTGACATAGCGACACCCTCAGCGAGTACTGTTCGGCGGTGTCATCGTCATACGGGTGGACGCGGCCTCGGCCGCGCCGGCGGGCAGCTCACCGGCCCTCCGTGACCCGGGTGCCGGTGACCAGCCGGACGTCGGCCGCATGCCCGCGGCCGGCGCCCACCGGGCCGGCCGACGGGCCCCCCTCCCTGCCGGCCGGTCCGGGCCCGCGGGGGTCCGGTTCAGCTCCGGCCGAGGTGCTCGCGCTGCAGGATCGCCATCCGGTGAGCGTCCCGGTAGCGGCCGTCGGCGAAGTACTCCTCGCGCAGCGTCCCCTCGACGGTGAAGCCGGTCTTCTCGTACACCCGTACCGCTCGGGGGTTCTCGACGTCGACGACCAGGTAGATCTTGTGCAGGTTCAGCACGCCGAACGCGTAGTCGAGCGCGGCGGAGGTCGCCCGCCCGGCCAGCCCGCGGCCCTGGTGCCCGGGGTGCACGATGATCTGGAACTCGGCGTTGCGGTGGATGTAGTCGATCTCCACCAGCTCGACCAGGCCGGCCCGTTCACCGGCGCAGTCGACGACGAAGCGGCGCTCCCGGTTGTCGTGCACGTGCCGGTCGTAGATCTGCTGCAGCTCGACGAGCGCCTCGTAGGGCTCCTCGAACCAGTAGGACATGATCCCGGAGTCGTTCGACAGCTCGTGCACGAACGGCAGGTCGTCGCGCTCGAGTGCGCGCAGCCGCATCTCCGGTGCGGTACCGCCCGGCATGCTCAGCGATCCGCGCGAACCCGCTGCGGAGTGCACGACGGACAGTCCCGCCAGAGCACGGTTCGCGCATCGGCCGGGCGGGCCTCGCCGCACCGGCAGACACCGGCGATCCCGCCGGAACCGGGCATGGTCCTGGCCGGGCGACCGGCCCGGGCGAGGGTCCGGCCGGAGGCGGACGTGCGGGCAGGCAGGTACAGACGCATCAGGATCCCCGACGATGTGGTGGGAGGGTGGCGACCGTTGGGTCACCCACAGGTACTTCGTCCTCACTCTACGAAACATGACGGACAGGCCCCGTGAGCTCTGACACAGATCACCGCAACGAGTCCGGCGACCACCCGGATGTCCCTGCGAGACTGCGGTTCATGGCCGCCTCCCCGTTGATCCGGAGCCTGACCGGCACCGCCCGCACCGCCTACGAACTGGGCAGCGGCACCGCACGGGCCGGCGTCGCGCTGACCCGGTCCGGGGTCGTCCGCCCGGTGGGGCCCGGCCGGCTGTTCGGCATGGGGCGCGCCCTGGTGCGCTACGGCCACAGCATCACCGCGGCCTTCGCGGTCGGCGCCGCCCGGCACCCCTACCGGCTGGCCGTGGTCGACGAGGACGGCGTCACCACCTACGCCGAGCTGGAGGAGCGCACCGACCGGCTGGCGCTGGCCCTGCTCGACTCGGGCGCGGGACCCGGCGCACCGGTCGGCGTCCTCTGCCGCAACGCCCGCGCCCCGATCGAGACGATGATCGCCGCCGGGAAGACGGGCGCCGACATCGTCCTGATCAACACCGGACTCTCGGCCGAACAGCTGCGCGGCGTGCAGGAGGAGCAGGGACTGCACACCGTCGTCGTCGACCAGGACTTCCTGGAGATCGTCCCGGCCGGGCCACGGGTGGTGCTGACGTCCGTACCGGACGGTCCGCGACCGGCCGGGGACCGGGCACTGGACGATCTCGGATCGATGGTCGCCCGGGGCGGGCCGGGTGAGCTGCCGTTCCGGCCGGAGCCCTCCAAGCAGATCGTGCTGACCTCGGGCACCACCGGCACGCCGAAGGGCGCCAAGCGGCCGCACCCGTCCACCCTCGCCCCGGCGGCGTCGATCCTCTCGGCGATCCCGCTGCGCGCGGCCGAGCCGGTGCACATCGCCGCGCCGCTGTTCCACACCTGGGGCAACGCCGGGCTGCTGCTGGCCGCGCTGCACGGCGCGACGGTGGTGCTGCGCCGCCGCTTCACCCCCGAGGGCTTCCTCGGCGCGGTCGCCGAGCGGCGCTGCACCACGGTGTTCGCGGTGCCGGTGATGCTGCAGCGGGTGCTCGAGTCGCAGGCGCAGGGCTGGGGCTCGGAGCACGCCCCGCGGATCGTCGCGGTCTCCGGTTCGGCGCTGCCCGGCGGGCAGGCGGGCGCGTTCATGGACCGGTTCGGCGACTGCCTCTACAACCTCTACGGCTCCACCGAGGTCTCCTGGGTCTCGATCGCCGGGCCGGAGGACCTGCGCGACGCTCCCGGCACCGCGGGCCGCGCCCCGGCCGGCACCACCCTGGTGATCCTCGACGAGAACGACGAGCCCGCCGGACCGGACGTCGAGGGCCGGGTGTTCGTGGGCAACGACCTGCCGTTCGACGGCTACACCGGCGGCGAGGCCGACCTGGAGGAGCGCAACGGACTGCTCGGGACCGGCGACGTCGGGCACCTCGACGCACAGGGCCGGTTGTTCCTGACCGGCCGGGCCGACGACATGATCGTCTCCGGCGGGGAGAACGTGCACCCGGGACCGGTGGAGGAGCTCGTCTCCGGCATGCCGGGCGTCCGCGAGGCGTGTGTGCTGGGCGTCGCCGACGACGAGTACGGCCAGCGATTGGCCGCCTGGGTCGTGCGCGACGCCGGGGACAGCACTGTGACCGCCGACACGATCCGCACGAAGGTCCGGTCCGACCTGGCGAAGTTCGCCGTCCCGCGGGACGTGCACTTCCTGGACGAGTTGCCGCGCAACCAGACCGGAAAGGTGCTGCGTGCGGAGCTGCCCGGGCGGGAATGACCCCCGACCGGGTGGGCCGGGCACTCCCGACTTGAACTTAGGCTCGCCTTCCCTACACTGTCACAGATGACGGTGACGGACGTGCAGCGCGGTTCCGCGTCCGCCCCTGCCCGCCCGGGCACCGGTTGCGCGGTGCTGAGCGGCGCCGCCGGTGAACCGCTGGCCGGCACCGCCCCGTCGGCGCGCCGGCTGGTCGCCGTGGAGCACGTCGGCGCCTGGCCGCGCACGGTCGCCGACCATCCCGATCCGGATGTCACCGAGCTGTTCCACCGGCTGCGGGCCGACGGCGTGGTGCTGCTGCTGATCCGGCGCACCGGCCGGGCCGGGCGGGACTGCGACGGGGAACGTACCGTCTACGTCGCCGATCTCGCCCCGGGTGCGTCCCGGGTGACCAGCCGCACCGTCTGCAGCACCGACGACCTGGCCGGGATCTCCTTCGAGCCGGACGCCGGCGAGCCGGTCACCGATCCGGCGATGCTGGTCTGTGCACACGGCAGGCGCGACGTGTGTTGTGCCGTGCAGGGGCGGGCGCTGGCCGCGGAGCTGGCCGCCGAGGGCGCCGACGTCTGGGAGTGCACGCACCTGGGCGGGCACCGGTTCGCACCGACCGCGCTGGTGCTGCCGACCGGCTACACCTATGGCCGGCTCGACACCGGTAGCGCACTCGCCGCGCTGAAGGCCGCCGGCGGCGGGAACGTCGATCCGTGGTCGTGCCGCGGGCACGCCGGGCTGGAGCCGGCCGCGCAGGTCGCCGAGCTCGCGGTCCGTGAGCACACCGGCATCGGTGACGCGGGCGCGCTGCTCGTGGAGCCGGTGAACGGCCCCGGCCCGGTCGTCGTCCGGGCCCGGGACGGCCGCCGGTGGGCCGTGGACGTGCGCGCCGACAGCGGGCTGCCGCCGCGGCCGCCGTCCTGCGGGGCGGCCCTGGAGCCGACCACACCGCTGGTCGCGGCCACCCCGGTCGCGTTGCGCGACTAGCGTCCCGGCGCCGGCAGAACCGGCGCTGGTGGGACCGGCGCTAGAAGAACCGGCGCTGGAAGATTCGGCGCAGCGCGGCGGCGAGACCGTCGTCGGTGACCGGCGCGGTGATCTCGTCGGCGTCGGCCAGAACCTCGGGCGGAGCCTGCCCCATCGCGACACCGTGCCCGGCCCAGCGCAGCATCTCGCGGTCGTTGTCCCCGTCGCCGACGGCGAGCACCTCGGACCGGTCGATACCGAGCCGCGCGGCGACCCGGGCCAGGCCGGACGCCTTGGACACCCCGGCCGGCACCAGCGTCACCCAGGGCTGTTCGTGATCGAGGGTCATCGTGGTGCCGTCGACGTCGAGCGCGGCGGCGCGCGCCGCGGTCTCGGCGGGTGTGCGCCCCGGCCAGTAGGTGATCAGCTTCGGGGTCGGTTCGGCCAGCAGGCCCGCGTGTCCGACCTCGGTGACGGTCCCGGCGAGCAGGCCGTCCGGGAACGGGCCGCTGACCCGCTGGCCGACGCCGACGTGCTCGGACGCGAACACCGCGTCCGGGAACAGCTCGCGCAGCCGGGTCAGGGCGGCGGTGACGTCGAACCGGGCCACCGAGAGCACCTCGCGGGACGCGGTGTCCATCTCGACGGCGCCGTTCGAGGTCAGCGTGACGCCGCTGGTGAGCCCGATCTGGTCGAGCGCCACGGCGGCACCGATCACCGTGCGGCCGGTGCAGAGCATCACCTCGGCGTGCTCGGCGGCCGCGGTGATCGCCGCCCGCACGGCGGGGCTCGGCGGGAGCCTGCCGTCGACGATCGTGCCGTCGATGTCCAGTGCGACGAGGCGGGGGCGGGGCACGCCCCGACCCTAGTTGCCGGGCCCCGGTGGGCCCGGCCCCACCATCGCCGACGCCATCACCGGCGCCCGGGTCATGGCAGCGCGTATCGGTGGACGCCGTCGACGGTCCCGGTGTGCTGCATGCCGAGCCGTTCCAGCACCCGCACCGAGGCGAGGTTGCCGGGTTCGACGCCGGCGACGATCCGCCGCACCCCGCCCGCCATGGCCAGCCCGACCAGCGCCCGGGCGGCCTCCCCGGCGTACCCGCGACCGCGCCGGGACGCGACGACGCCGTAGCCGACCTCCAGCCCGCCGGCGCCGTCCGGGAACAGCCCCGCCCCGCCGACGACGAGCCCGGTGGCCCGTTCCACCAGCAGCCGGTGCCCGTAGCGGCCCCAGCCGGGCCCGTCCGGCGTGCCGGCGAGGAGCCGGGCGACGACCCGGTCGCCGTCCGCGGGGAAGTCGGTGGCCCAGCCGTCACAGCGGGTGCCCGCGACGACGGCCGCCACGGCCGCCGGCGTCCACGGGCGCAGCAGCAGGCGCGCGGTCGGCAGGTCGGACCCGGTCATCGCAGACCATCCTCCTCCCTCCTCCGCCGCGGCACCGGCCCGTTCCCCGGCTGTGCTGCCGGGCGCGCCGGTTCGGCGGCTGCGGTGGTTCCGCCGACCGCCCGGGTGCTCACCCGCTCAACTTTCGGACACGGCTCCGTGACGGACGGCGCGGACGCATGCCCGGGCCGCCCGGGTTCGGCAGAGTGGGGACATGACCGCCACCGGCCCACTCACCACCGGCGACGCCGCCGACGCCGGCGCGCTCCCGCTGCCACTGCGCCCGCCCGCCAACCGGGTGAGCCCGCGCGCGATCTGGTGGTGGCGGTTGCGCGCGGTGCCGACGCCGGTCGTGCTGCTGGTCGGGCAGGGTGTCGGGTGGTCGCTGCTGCCCGCCGACCCGTGGCACGGCCTGCTGATCGCGACGATCGTCCTGACCGTGCTGTGGCTGCTCGTCGGGGCGCTCGTGGTGCCGGCGCTGCGCTACCGACTGCACCGCTGGGAGGTCACCGACGAGGCCGTCTACCACCGGTCCGGCTGGCTGGTCCGCGAGTGGCGGATCGCACCTATCCCGCGGGTGCAGACGGTCGACACCGAGCACGGCCCGCTGCAGCAGGCGCTGCGGGTGGCCACGGTGACGGTGACGACGGCGTCGGCCCGCGGTCCCGTCCGGATCGCCGGTCTCGACGCCGACGAGGCCCGTGAGCTGGCCCGGCGGCTGACCGAGACGACCGGCCGGTACCCCGGGGACGCGACATGAGCGACCGGGAACCCCGGGACCACCGCCCGGACGCCGGCGACCGGCACCCCGCGGAGCCGGCCGGGACCGGCACCCCGGCCGAACCCCGGCCGGGCACCCCCGGTGGCGCACCGGGCCAGGCCACCCCCGCACCGCCCACCACCGGCCACACACCGGGCCAGGCCACCCCCGCACCGCCCGCCACCGGCGGCACGCCGGGATGGGCGGCCCCCGGCGGTCCGGCACCGGACGCCGTCGCGTCCGGCAGGGCCGTCCCCGGGCCGACCGCACCGTGGGACACCGGGCGAGCGGCCGCACCGGACCCCGGGCCGCCCCCGCCCGCCTACCCACGCCCCGGCGCGCCCGTCGTGCACGGGCCGCCGCCCGGCCGCCCGGGTGCGGCGACCGAGCACCGGGAGACCGCGGGGATCCCGCCGCCCTGGGCGCGCTACCCGTCCCCGATCGGATCGGAGGGCGCCCCGCCTGCGCCCGGTGACGACTGGCGACGGCTGCCCGCGATGATGCTGCTGGTCGCGCCGGCGACCGCGCTGGTCAAGCTCGCACCGGCTCTGATCGCGCTGCTGATCTTCGGCGCGGGCCGCGGCAGCGCGACGCAGCTGTGGATCGCCGCCGGGATCGCCGTGCTCGCCGTCGTGGCCGGGATGATCCGCTGGCAGACCACTCGCTACCGGATCACCCCGGAACGCGTGGAGCTGCACAGCGGGCTGCTCAACCGGCAGCGCCGCTCGGTCCCGCGGGACCGGATCCGCACGGTCGATCTCACCGCGCCGCTGCTGCACCGGCTGGTCGGGCTGAGCGTGGTGAAGGTCGGCTCCGGGCAGAGCGCCGGATCGGACTCCGGACTCGATCTCGACGCCGTCACCACCGTCGAGGCCGAACGCCTGCGCCGCGAGCTGCTCGCCCGTCCCGCCGACCGGACCGGGCCGGACTCCGCACCGGACGCCGCCGATCCCGGCCCGGACACCGAGCAGGCCGAGGAGCTCGACCGCATCGACTGGTCGTCGCTGCGCTATGCCCCACTGACCGTCAGCTCGCTGGCCGCCATCGGGGCGCTGGCCGGGGCCGGCTGGAACCTGCTGCGCGAGGCCGACATCGACCCGCGGACGCTGCCCGGCGCCGATGCCGTCACCGGGGAGCTGACCACGGCTCCGATCTGGGTGTCGGCGCTGCTGGGGGTGGCGCTGCTGCTGATCGTGATGGTGGTCGGCTCGATCGTGCTGTTCGTCGAACGCTGGTGGGGTTTCCGGCTGACCCGGGAGCCGGACGGCACCCTGCGGGTCCGCCGCGGGCTGCTGACCCGGCGGTCGCTGTCGGTCTCCGAGCAACGGCTGCGCGGGGTCACCGTGACCGAGCCGCTGCTGGTCCGGGCGGTCGGGCGGGGCGCCCAGGCGGGCGCGCTCACGGTCGGGCTGGCCGGGGCGGGCGGCGAGGAGACCGGCGGCGGTGCCATCGGCCCACCGGTCCGCCGGGACCGCGCGCACGAGGTCGCGGCGACCGCGGCCCGCGCGGAGCCCGCGATCACCTCCGGGCCGCTGACCGCGCATCCCGCGGCCGCCCGCACCCGCAGGCTGGTCCGCGCGACCGTTCCGGCGCTGGTGCTGCCGGCCGCGGCGGGGGGTGTCGTGTACCTCGGCGGTCCGGTGTGGCCGGTCGTCGTCGCGGTGCTGCTGCTGCTCGCCGCGGTGCCGCTCGGGCTGGACCGCTACCGGGCGCTGGGGCACCGGCTCGACGAGCGCTATCTCGTCGCCCGGCACGGCTCACTGGTCCGGACGACGTCGGCGCTGCGCCGCGACGGCCTGATCGGCTGGCGGATCCGGCAGAGCCTGCTCCAGCGCCGGGCCGGCGTGCTCACCCTGGAGGCGACGACGGCGGCCGGTTCCGGATCGGTGCTGGTGCTCGACCTGGCCCCGGCCGACGCCGTCGCGCTGATGGCGGAGATCACCCCGGAGGCCGTCGCGGGCTTCCGCGCCGGGGCGTCCGCGGTCAGCGCCGGCGGCGGGTCCCGAACAGGCTCCGGGTGATCTCCCGGGTCACCGTGTTCGTGATCTGCCGTCCGGTCGGCGACGACAGGAACTCGCCGATCTTCGAGAACAGCCCGCCGGAGCGCTCCTGCTCCGGCGGCGGAGGCGCGTCCGCCGGGGCGGTGGGCGCCTCGACCGGCGTCGCCGCCTCGCCCGGACCGGTCGCGATCCGCTGCGTCAGCTGCTCGTAGGCGGAGTCCCGGTCCACCGGCTCCCCGTACTTGGCCTGCAGCGGCGACCCGGCCGCGGACTCGCGCACCGCGTCGTCGCCGATGGCGGCCATCAGCGACCGCGGTGCCCGCAACCGGGTCCAGGCGACCGGCGTCGGGGCGCCGCGCTCGGAGAGCACCGTGACGATCGCCTCACCGGTGCCCAGCGAGGTCAGCGCCGACTCCAGGTCGTAGACGTCCGACCTCGGGTAGGTCTTGACGGTCCGGTTGAGCGCCTTCTGGTCGTCCGGGGTGAAGGCGCGCAGTGCGTGCTGCACCCGGGCGCCCAGCTGGGAGAGCACCGCGTTCGGGATGTCGGTGGGCAGCTGTGTGCAGAAGAACACACCGACGCCCTTGGACCGGATCAGCTTCACGGTCTGCTCGATGCGCTCCAGGAACGCCTTGGACGCGTCGGCGAACAGCAGATGCGCCTCGTCGAAGAAGAAGACCAGCTTCGGCTTGTCCAGGTCGCCCGCCTCGGGCAGCTCCTCGTACAGCTCGGCGAGCAGCCACATCAGGAACGTCGAGAACAGCACCGGGTGCGCGGCGCGCTCGGCGAGCTGCAACAGGGTCACGACGCCGCGCGGACCGTCGGGCCCGTCGATCTGCCGCATCAGGTCGGCCGGATCGAACTCCGGCTCGCCGAAGAACGTGTCGCCGCCCTGGGCCTCCAGGTTCACCAGCGCGCGCAGGATCACCCCGGCCGTCGCCGAGGACACCCCGCCGATCCCCTTCAGCTCGGCCTTTCCCTCGTCCGAGGTCAGGTGTGTGATCACCGCCCGCAGGTCCTTGGTGTCCAGCAGCGGCAGCCCGCGCTGGTCGGCCCAGTGGAAGATCAGCCCCAGGGTGGACTCCTGGGTGGCGTTGAGCCCGAGCACCTTCGACAGCAGGATCGGCCCGAAGTCGGTGATCGTGGCCCGGACCGGGACCGCGATCCCGCCGTCGCCGAGCGAGAGGAACTGCACCGGGTAGGCGGTGGGAGTCCAGTCGTCACCGGTGTCGGCGGCCCGTGCGTCGATCTTCGGATCCGGCTCGCCGGGGCGGGCCATCCCGGACAGGTCGCCCTTGACGTCGGCGAGCAGCACCGGCACACCGTGATCGGACAGCTGGCCGGCGAGCGCCTGCAGCGTCTTGGTCTTGCCGGTGCCGGTCGCGCCCGCGACCAGGCCGTGCCGGTTCAGCGTCGCGAGCGGGATACGGACCCCGGCCTGGGGGTCACAGACGCCGTCGACCAGTACCGTGCCGAGTTCGAGCGCGGCGCCGTCGGTCGCGTAACCGGCGGCCACCGCCCGGGCCGGGGAGTCGGAGCCGGCTGGGGTGTCGGAGGTCGCTGGGGTGTCGGAGGTCACGGAGCCGCAGCGTAGGGCACTCACGCGGACGTGCGGCGTGAGGCGCGCGCCGGTCGAACCGAAGTCACATAGTCTGCACCGATGACGGACCGGCTGGTGTGGATCGACTGCGAGATGACCGGGCTCGACCTCGGCAAGGACGCGCTCATCGAGATCGCGGCGCTGGTCACCGACGGCGATCTGAACGTCCTGGGCGATGGTGTCGACGTCGTGATCAGCTGCGACGAGGAGAAGCTCGCCGGGATGCCGGACGTCGTGCGGGACATGCACGCCCGGTCCGGGCTGACCGAGGAGGTCCGCCGGGCGACGGTGACCCTGGAGGAGGCCGAGCAGCGGGTGCTCGACTACGTCCGGGCGCACGTCCCGGACGCCCGCAGCGCGCCGCTGGCCGGCAACTCGATCGCGACCGACCGTGGATTCCTGACCCGCGACATGCCCGAGCTCGACGGCTACCTGCACTACCGGATGATCGACGTCAGCTCGGTCAAGGAGCTCGCCCGCCGCTGGTTCCCGCGGGTGTTCTACGCGAAGCCGGAGAAGGGCCTGGCGCACCGCGCCCTCGCCGACATCCAGGAGTCGATCCGGGAACTGGCGTACTACCGCAAGGCGCTGTTCGTCGCCCCGCCCGGACCGACCACGCAGCAGGCCCAGGCGGCGGCCGCCGCCGTCGCGGACGTCGCCGCGGGAGTGGATCCGCAGGCCGGAGACGGTCCGCGGGCCTGAACGAGCCCTGCGGGAACCCCCGCGCGGCCGCCCCCGGGCGGGGGGCTATGCTGTATCAGCGCTTCCGGCCACGGCCGGAAGAAGCGCATGGTGGGTGTAGCTCAGTCGGTAGAGCACCTGGTTGTGGTCCAGGGGGCCGCGGGTTCAAGTCCCGTCACTCACCCGGTTGCCGACCTGGCGATCGACCCCGGAATGTCT
Organism: Pseudonocardia autotrophica; assembly: GCF_003945385.1. Lineage (NCBI taxonomy): Bacteria > Bacillati > Actinomycetota > Actinomycetes > Pseudonocardiales > Pseudonocardiaceae > Pseudonocardia > Pseudonocardia autotrophica. Next base: position 1,769,842 of record NZ_AP018920.1, on the reverse strand, counting down.
GCTGATAGCTTTCCGGGGTCGCAGTCGCCTGGTCCGGCAGACACCTCAAATGAATATGCGCCGTTAGCTCAATTGGCAGAGCAGCTGGCTCTTAACCAGCGGGTTCGGGGTTCGAGTCCCTGACGGCGCACGCACGACAACTCAAGTGAACATGCGCCGTTAGCTCAATTGGCAGAGCAGCTGGCTCTTAACCAGCGGGTTCGGGGTTCGAGTCCCTGACGGCGCACCATTACAGGAGAGCGGCCCCCGGATGACCGGTGGGCCGCTCCTGTGTGTCCGGGGTCTGCGGTCCGAGTGAAACCGGTCGCCCGGGCATGACCGGCACGCCGCGACCCGCCACGATGTCCGTATGGCGCCTCCCGACCACACCGTGTTCTTCAAGCGGTCCTTCTCGAAGATGGACCAGCTGGCGACCCCGTTCCTGACCGGTCGCCGGCTCTGCAGGCAGCTCGCCCAGGTCGTCCCGCGGGGGACGAACGGCGTGGTCGTCGAGCTGGGCGCCGGCCCCGGCGTGCTGGCCGAGCCGATCCGCGCCCGGCTCGGCCCGGACGCCCGCTACCTCGCGATCGAGATCGACGAGGAGCTGGTGGCCCACCTGCGCGCGCACAAGCCGTGGCTGGAGGTCGTGCACGGTGACGTCGCCGATCTGGAACGGATCCTCGACGACGCAGGTATCGATCAGGTGGACGCCTTCGTCTCCACCCTGCCGTGGGCGGTCTTCCCGCAGGCGCTCCGGATGACCGTGATGGGCGTGATCGCGCGCCGGCTGACCCCCGAAGGGGTGCTGAGCATGATCATCACCTGGATGGCGCTGCCGAACCGGGTGCGTGACCTGCGGGCGCTGCTCGACGCGCACTTCGACGAGGTCGTCGAGACCGCCACCGAATGGCGCAACCCGCCGCCGGCCCGGACCTTCCTGTGCCGGCGACCGCTGCCCCGGTTCAACTCGCTCGACGAGCGCGACACCCGCTCGGCGAGCTGACGTCGGGAGTGAACACGCCGATCCGGACCGTCGTCGTGGGCGGCGGCCCCGGTGGGATGCTGCTGGCGTACCTGCTGGCCCGCGCCGGGCTCCCGGTCACGCTGCTGGAACGGCATCACGACTTCGACCGCGACTTCCGCGGGGACTCGCTGCACCCGTGGACGCTCGAGCTGCTCGACCGGCTCGGCCTGGCCGGGCGCCTGCTGGAGCTACCGCACGTCACGGCCCGCCAGTTCCGCTTCCGCACCCCGCGCGGGCCGGTCACCACCTCCGACTACGGCCTGCTCGACACCCCCTACGACTACGTCGCACTGATGCCGCAGGCCCGGTTCCTCGACTTCCTGGCCACCGAGGCCGCCGGCCTGGACTCGTTCGAGCTGCGCACCGGGGCAGCCGTCTCCGGCCTGCTCGGCACCGGCACCGCGGACGACCCGGTGCGCGGCGTCCGGCTGCGCGACGGCGAGGAGATCCCGGCCGGGCTCGTGATCGCCGCGGACGGCCGGTTCTCCAAGGTCCGCACGCTGGCCGGACTGACCGCACGGTCGCAAGGAGCCAGCACCGACCTGCTCTGGTTCGCCCTCCCCCGGTATCCCACCGACCCGCCGGACGCCGACGTCGATCTGTTCTTCGGCGAGCGCCACTACGTCGGGCTCCTCGGTGGCCCGGTGCCCGCGGGGGATCCGCCGGATCCGCGGGTGACCGGCCGCTGGCAGGTCGGGCTCTCGCTGCCCAAGGGTGGCTACCCGGAGATCCGCGAGCGCGGCGTGGAGTACGTCCGGCGCGAGGTCGCGACGCGGGTGCCGTGGCTGGCCGACCGGATGGATCTGCTCACCGGCCTCACCGCGACGACGCTGCTGTCGGTGGACATCTCCCGGGTACCGGTCTGGCACCGGGCCGGGCTGCTGCTGATCGGCGACGCCGCGCACGTCATCTCCCCGGTCGGCGGCAACGGGATCCTGATGGCCTGTCAGGACGCGCTCGTCGCGGCGGACCATCTCGTCCCGGCGCTGCGCGAGGGCGCCGCGGGGCCCGAGGTACTGGGCGCGATCCAGGCCGAGCGGGAGCCGGCGATCGTCACCGTGCAGGACCAGCAGGTCCGGGTCGAAAGGACGGTCGCGCGGGCCCGCGAGCGCGGCCGCCCGGTGACACCGCCGTCGTTCCTGCGCCTGCTGACCCGGATCCCGGCGATCCGGAAGCGCTCGGCCCGGCGCAACGCCTACGGCCCGGTGCCCGTCGAACCGTCCGCCGAGCTGGAACGGGCGCTGCGGCTGGGCCCACCGCCCGCCTGACGACCGGCTCCCGGACCGCCCGGGACCGGGCCACCCGGCCGCGGACGTAGCGTCGGCCCGTGACCTCCGCCGACACCGCCCGCAGTCCGATGTACGCCGGGACCCCGGTCCCACCCGTCCTCGCCGGCGCCGTACCGCTGGCCCACGTCGAGCGGGACGGCGAGGTCGAGTCGGTGCACCTGGGCGTACTCGCGAGCGTCGCGACCGGCGCGCAGCATCACGACCGTCCGCTTCCCGTGCGGGGCGATCCGGACATCCCGTTCCTCCCCCGCTCGGCGCTCAAGCCGTTGCAGGCGGTCGCGATGCTGCGCGCCGGGCTCGACCTGGACGGCGAGCTGCTCGCGCTGGCCTGCGCGTCGCACTCCGGCGAGCCGGACCACGTGACAGGCGTGCGGCGGATCCTGGACGGCGCCGGACTGACCGACGCCGATCTGGGCAACACCCCGGATCTGCCGCTGGGGATCGAGGCAGGAGCGGCCGCGCGGGCAGCGGGCGTCCCGCCGGCACCGGTACTGCAGAACTGTTCCGGCAAGCACGCCGCGATGCTCGCCACCTGCGTGGCCGCGGGCTGGCCGATCCGCGGCTACCGGGACCCGCAGCATCCGTTGCAGCAGCTGATCCGGGCGACCGTGGCCGACCTGACCGGCGTCGACCCACACGTCACGACGGTCGACGGCTGCGGTGCGCCGCTGTTCGGGTGCACCCCGGCCGGCTTGGCCCGCGGATTCGGCCGGATCGCCGTCGCCGCTCCCGGGACGCCGGAGGGCCGGATCGCCACCGCGATCCGTACGCACCCGTGGTGGGTCGGCGGGACCGACCGGCCGGTCACCCGCCTCGCACAGGCGGTCCCGGGTCTCGTCGTGAAGGACGGCGCCGAAGGCGTGCTGGCGGCCGCACTACCGGACGGCCGGGCGTTCGCGGTCACCGTCCTGGACGGCTCGGCGCGTCCGCTGCCGGTGCTCGCCGCCGCGATCCTGGCCGGCTGGGGCGTGGGCGGTCCCGCGCTGGCCGCGGCCGGACGGGTCGACGTGCTCGGGCACGGGCAGCCGGTCGGGAGGGTGCACGCCGTCCTGGCCTGATAGTGAACGTTGCGTTCCCTACAACCTGCGCGCTAGCGTGAGGGAACGCACCGTTCACTATCTGGGAGGTCGCCGTGGGCGGACCACGTACCGGCGCACCGGTCGCCGCGCTCGCGGCGGTGATGGTGCTGACGCTGCTCGGCGCCCTGGACCAGACATTGCTCACCGCCGCGCTCGCCGTCATCGCCCGCGATCTCGGGCAGCCGCACCTGGTATCGGCCGTGCTCACCGCGTTCCTGGCGGCGACGACCTCGACCATGCTGCTGTCCGGCGCGCTGGGCGACCGGCACGGACGCCGCCCGGTCCTGCTGGGGGCGATCACCGTGTTCGTCACCGGGGCCGCGGTCTGTGCGTTCGCGCCGAGCCTCCCGGTGCTGATCGGCGGCCGGTTCCTGCAGGGGCTGGGTGCCGGAGCGCTCGTCGTCGGCGCCCAGGCCGCCCTCGGTGACGTGCTCAGCCCCCGCGAACGCGGCCGCTACCTGGGTCTGCTCGGCGCGGTGTACGCGCTCGCCGCGGTCGGCGGGCCGGTGCTCGGCGGCCTGGCGGTCGACCACCTGACCTGGCGTGCGGTGTTCGCCGTCCATCTGCCGCTCGGCGTGCTCGCCGCCGTGCTCGTGGTCCGTGGCCTGCCGCGCGGGGGCACCCGCACGGACCGTCCGTTCGACGTCGCGGGCTCGGTCGCCCTCGCCGTGCTGTCGCTCTCGGTCGTGCTGGGCGGCACGGCCCTGGGGCGGCCGGGTGAGCTGCCGTCCTGGCTCGGCCCCGCGACGGCGGCCGCCGGCGCGGCCGCCGTGCTCGGGTGGTGGGTGAGCGCCCGCCGCGCACCGGCTCCGGTGCTGCCGATCCGGCTCCTCACCGGGCGCGCCACCGGCATCCCGGCGCTGGTCTCGCTGCTGACGGGCGCCGCCCTGTTCGGCACGATCGCCTTCCTCCCGGCGGCCGTGCAGATCGTGCACGGGATCTCGGCGACCAGCGCCGGATCGACCGTCACCGCGGCGATGGCCGGAATGATCATCACCAGCACGCTCTCCGGACGCCGGATCACCCGGACCGGCCGCTACCGGGCGATCCCGGTCGTCGGTGGCACGGCGTGCGCGGCCGCGCTGGGTGCCCTCGCGGTACTCGGGCCCGGTGCGCCGTTGCCGCTGCTGCTCGCCGTGTTGTTCCTGCTCGGTGCCGGAGCGGGGATGGTCGTCCAGGTGATGGTGCTCGTCGCGCAGAACGCCGCCGGGCCCGATGAGCTCGGCTCGGTGACCGGCACCGTCACCTGCCTGCGCCAGATCGGCGCGACGCTCGGCGTCGTGATCATCGGGGCGCTGCTGACCGGCCGGGGCGGGTCGCTGCTCGATCCGGCCACCGCGGGCCACGCGGTGCAGGCGGGCACCGCCGTGCTGGCCGTCGCGGCCGGGATCGCCGCGCTGTCCTGCCTGGCCGTCCCCGCCGTCCCACTCCGTACCCGGCCCGCCGGAACGGCCGCCCGGCGTGACTCCGCCGGAGCGGCACGGCACGGCCTTGCCGGAGTGACACGGCCCGGGCACGCCCCGGCACCGCCCGGCACGGCCGGGGCGACACCGCCCGGCCCCACCGGAGAAGCACACCCCGGTCACGCCGGGGCCGCACCCACCTCGCCCGACGGAAGGACCCCACGATGACGCACCCGACACCGGCCCGGCCGGACCCGGCGACCGCAGGCGGTCCGCACCACTGGGTCCTGCCCCTCGCCGAACTCGGCAGCGGCGATCTCGCCGTCGCCGGCGGCAAGGGCGCCAACCTCGGCGAACTCGTCCGGGCCGGATTCCCGGTGCCGGACGGCGTCGTGATCACCACCGCCGCCTACCGGGCCGCGGCCGAGCACGATCCGGCTGTCCGCGACGTGATCCCGGCAGGCCCCGATGCCGACGGTCCCCCCGACGGGGCCCTGCTGCGTGAGCTGTTCGCCGCGGCGACGATCCCGGAGGCGCTCGCCGCCGCGATCACCGACGCCTACCGCGGGCTCGGCACGGGCCCGGTCGCGGTGCGGTCCAGCGCGACCGCGGAGGACCTGCCCGGCGCAGCGTTCGCCGGCCAGCAGGACACCCTGCTGGGGGTCGTCGGCGAGCGGGCGCTCCTCGACGCCGTCCGGCAGTGCTGGGGTTCGCTGTGGAGCGACCGGGCGATCGCCTACCGGCAGCGGCGCGGGATCGACTCGTCCGGGGCGGCCGTGGCGGTGGTCGTGCAGCGGATGGTCCCGGCCGACTCCGCGGGCGTGCTGTTCACCGCGAACCCGGTGACCGGTGCGCGCGACGAGATCGTCGTCGACGCCGGCGCCGGGCTCGGCGAGTCGGTGGTGTCCGGGCTGGTCACGCCGGATCACGTCGTCGTCGGGCCGGACGGGGAGATCCGGTCGCGCCGGACCGGGCGGCGCGAGGTGGTGCTGCGCCAGCTCCCGGAGGGCGGGATCGAGCGGGTCACGCCGGACCCGCTCGACACCCCGGAGCCGCTGCTGCCCGATCCGCTCGCGCGCGAGCTCGCCGATCTGGGCCGGGCGGTGGCCGCACACTTCGACCGGCCGCAGGACGTCGAGTGGGCCCGCCACGACGGCCGGTTCCTGCTGCTCCAGGCCCGGCCGATGACCGCGCTCCCGCCGGCGCCGATCCGGTTGAACCGGCGGCAGCGGTTCCTCGGCCCGACGTTCGCCGAGCTGATCCCGATCCGGCCGTACCCGATGGACATGAGCGCGTGGTTGCTGCCGGGGCCGGGCCGGATGGTCCGGCGGATGCTCGCCGAGATCCCGGGCGCGCATCTCGATCTCGCGGAGGTGCTGCCCGAGGTGGACGGTGTGGTGGACCGGTTCGTGCCGCCGTCACCGCGGCCGACCAGGGCCGTGCTCGGCGCGCCGCGCCGCGTGCTGCCCCGGCTGCGCCGGTTCCGGCCGGCCGGATGGACCACCGACCGGCGGTTCACCGCGTTCGAGCAGGAGGCCGGACGGCTCGAACGGCTCGATCCGTCCGCCCTGGACTGGGCTGCGCTGCGCGGGCTCCCGCGGCGCGCCGCCGAAGCCGTGGACCTGATCACCGACCTGCGGGTGGATTACCTGCCGCGGGCCGGGCTGGACCTGCTGCGGCTGCGGCTGGCCCTCGGCGCCCTCGGCCTGGGCGCACTGTTCGGCGACCTGTCCGCCGGGCCGAGCCGCACCAGCGACGCCAACGCCGCACTCGACACGCTCGCCGCCACGGTGCGGGAGACCCCCGCCCTGCGGGTGGCGTTCTCCGGGTTCGACGCCACCACGCTCGCCGACCGGATCGCCACGGATCCGGCGCTGGCCGGCTTCCGGGACGCGCTGGACGCATTCCTCGACGAGTACGGGCACCGGGAGACCACCAGCCTGCTGCTGATGTCCGGGCCGACCTGGCGGGAGGATCCGGCGACGGTGCTGTCGACGGTGGCCGCGCTGGTCTCCGCCTCGTCGGCGCCCACCCGCCCCGGCCGGGCCGAGCGGGCACGGCGCAGGCTGCTCGCCCACCCGCTGCTCGGGCCACGCCGGATCGGCGCGCTGGACCGTCTGGTCGAAGGTGCCCGCGCGGCCGTCGCGCTGCGCGAGGACACCCACTTCCACAGCACCCGCACCCTGCCCGCGCTGCAGCGTGCGGTGCGCGAGATCGGCTCCCGGCTCGCCGCCGCGGGCGTGCTCGACGATCCGGCGGACGTCCTGCACCTGCGCCGCGACGAGATCGAGCGGTCGCCAGCGCCGGACACGCTGTCCGCGGCGCAGCGCGACCGGCTCCGCGAGCTGGTCGCGGCCCGGTCCGCGCGGCGCGACGAGCTGGCCGGGAGCCCGCTGATCGCGCCCGCCGTGCTGTTCGGGGACCGCACCCACGACGACGACGTCCTGCTGAGGGGCACCCCGGCCGGCGGCGGCCGGGTCACCGGCCCGGTCCGGATCGTGCACGCACACGCCGGGTTCGCCCGGCTGACCGCGGGCGACGTCCTGGTCTGCCCGGCCACCAACCCGTCCTGGACACCGCTGTTCAGCCGCGCCGCCGCCGTCGTGGTCGACCAGGGTGGTGCCGCGTCGCACGCCGCGATCGTCGCCCGGGAATACGGCATCGCCGCCGTGATGGGCACCGGCACCGGCACCACGGTGCTCACCGACGGGCAGCGGGTCACCGTCGACGGGGATGCCGGCACCGTCGCCGAGGCCGAGCGGGCAGGCTGAGCGGGTGAGCAGCACCGACGACAGCGCAGACCCGGGGGCCGGCGGACCGCCCGGCACCGGTCACCGCAACCGGCCCCGGCGCCGGGGTGAACGGCTCGACGCCGAGATCCTGCGGGCCACCCTGGACGAGCTGGCCGAGACCGGTTACGCGGCCCTGAGCATCGAGCGGGTCGCCGCCCGGGCCGGGGCGGGCAAGGCGTCGGTGTACCGGCGCTGGCCGGACCGGGCACATCTGGTGCTCGACGCCGCCCGTTCGGTGATGCCCGAGCCGGAGCGGCCGCCGGACACCGGCTCGCTGCGCGGCGACCTGCTGGCGATGCTGAGATCGGTCGCGGCCGCGCTGGACGGACCCGCCGGGCCGGCCCTGCGCGGGCTCCTCGGCGAGCTGCTCACCGGGCCGGAGCAGGTCGAGGCGTTGCAGACCCTGTCCCGGCGCAGCGGGCGGCGACTGGTCGCGGAGGTCGTGCGGCGGGCCCACGAGCGGGGCGAGCTCGACATGTCCGGGATCACCGACCGGATGCTCGACGTGGCGCCGACCATGCTCCGGTTCCACTTCCTGGTGCACGGTGCCCCGGTACCCGACGAGGTGGTCACCGGCATCGTCGACGAGGTCGCCCTGCCACTGCTCGCTCCCGGGCCTCGCTGACCGGCGCACCGGCCGCGCTGCAGGGTGCCGGTATCGGGCACAGGTGCCCGGCGCGGGTCCCGGATGCCGGGCGGGTGAGCCGGGTGCCAGTCGCGTGAGCCGGGTGCCGCGTGCCGGGTGCCGGGTGCCGGGTGCCGGGTGCCGGGTGCCGGGTGCCGCGTGCCGGGTGCCGGTACGGTGCCCGGTATGCCCGTTATATCCGGCCGCGCGCGCCTGACCGGCGCCGGCGTCCCGCTCGTCGCCGCGCTCGCGCTGCTCGCCGGATGCGCGGGCGGCGGCGCGGAACCGCAAGCGGGGACCGACACCCCGGACGGGCCCGAGCTGAGTTCCGCCTCCGTCGCCCCCGCGGACGGTCTGCTGCCGCAGGCCGTCGCCGGGGAGCCCGAGGTGCTCGCCACCGGGCTCGCCGCGCCGTGGGCGGTGGCGTTCCTGCCCGACGGCGACGCGCTGGTCACCGAGCGGGACACGGCCCGGATCCTGCGGCTCGCGCCCGACGGGGAGCTCACCCCGCTCGGCGTCGTCGACCAGGTGACCCCGCAGGGCGAGGGCGGCCTGCTCGGCATCGCGGTGTCCCCGGGCTTCGCGACCGACGACCGGGTACTCGTCTACTACACCGCCGCCGACGGCAACCGGATCGTCGCGCTCACCATGGCCGCCGACGGCACCATCGACGGTGCCGACCAGGAGACGGTGCTCGACGGGATCCCGAGCGGGTTCACCCACAACGGCGGTGCGATCGCCTTCGGCCCGGACGGTGACCTGTTCGTCGGCACCGGTGACGCGGGCGACCGCTCGCGCTCGCAGGACCCGGACGATCCGGCCGGCAAGATCCTCCGGCTGACCGCGGACGGCGCCCCTGCGCCCGGCAACCCGTTCGGGACCGAGGTGTACGCGCTGGGCATCCGGAACTCTCAGGGCATCGCCTTCGGCCCGGACGGCGAGGTGTTCGCGAGCGAGTTCGGCGCCCGGACCGCCGACGAGATCAACCTGATCGAGCCCGGCCGCAACTACGGCTGGCCCGAGGTCGAGGGCACCCAGGAACCGCCGGTGGACGACGCCTACACCGAGCCGCTGCTCGTCTGGCCGGTCGATCAGGCGTCGCCGAGCGGACTGACCATGGCCGGCGGCTCGCTGTGGATGGGTGCGCTGCGCGGCGAGCGGCTCTGGCGGGTCCCGATCGGGGCCGGCGACGCGACCGGGACGGTCGGCGAACCCGAGCAGCTGCTGAACGACGACTTCGGGCGGCTCCGTGGCGTCACCGCCACCCCGGACGGCTCGGCGCTCTGGGTCACCACCAGCAACCGGGACGGCCGTGGGAACCCCACCGCCGAGGACGACCGGATCATCGTCGTGCCGCTGGAGTGACCCCGGCGGCGCGGGACACCGCGGCGGCGCGGGTGAACCGGGCGGCCAGCACGTCCAGGTGCTCGACCAGCTCCGGCGGTTCCAGCACGTGGAAGTCCACCCCGAACGCGCCGAGCCACATGCCCAGCGAGTCCAGCGTCCACGCGCCGACGGCGAGCTCGCAGCGGCCGTCGCCGAGATCGGTGACGGTGCCCGACGCCGGGGTGACCCACTCCCCCACCTGTTCGGCGGGTGCCTCCAGCAGCACCCGCGCGCGGTACGGGTAGGCCCCGCTGGAGATCCCGCGCTGGGCGAACGCCGCGATCCCGCCCTCCGGCGGGTCGTGCGGGGCGAACCGCGGCCCGGCGGGCAGCTTCAGGCGCATCCGGTCCACCCGGAACGTCCGCCGGTCGTCGCGCCCGGTGTCCCAGGCGACGAGGTACCAGCGACGCCCGGTGTGCACCAGACCCTCGGGCTCGGCGACCCGGCGGGTCCCGGTGCCGTCGGCGGCGACATAGTCGAAGCGCAGCAGCTCGTGGTCCCGGCAGGCCGCGGCCAGCGCGGAGAGATCGTCTGCGTCGACCGTGGGGCCCCGCCCGGCGAGAGTCTGGGTGGCGGTGCCGAGCGCGGCGACCCGGCGGCGCAGCCGGTTCGGCAGCACCTGCTCCAGCTTGGCGAGTGCGCGCACCGAGGTCTCCTCGATGCCGGCGACGGTACCGCCCGCCGCGGTGCGCAGCCCGACCGCGACGGCGACGGCCTCGTCGTCCTCCAGCAGCAGCGGCGGCAGCGCGGCGCCCGCGCCGAGCCGGTAACCGCCCGTCGTGCCGGGCGTGGAGTGCACCGGGTAACCCAGCGTGCGGAGCTTGTCGACGTCGCGGCGGACCGTGCGCACGTCCACCTCGAGCCGCTCGGCCAGCGCCGGCCCGGTCCAGTCGCGGGGCACCTGCAGCAGGCCGAGCAGACGCAGCAGTCGTGCCGAGGTCTCCATCACCGCACCAGTGTGCCGGTCGATGCGGACAGCTCCGGTCCTGAAGGGCTCCGGGCGGGACCGGGCACCGCAACAGCGCCGAGCACCGCGGCAACACCGGGCACCGCGACGGCACCGGCCGGGCGGGACCGGGCACGGCGGCGGCACCGGCCGGGGCGGCCGGACCGCGGCGCCGGGCGCCGTCTACGGTCGCGGCCGTGGAGACGAGCGAGCGGGTCGGCCGGTACGTCCGGATGGTGGCCGTCGAGGGACAGGGACCGGAGCTGGCGGCGGCGCTGCTCCGGGTGGCCGACGGGATGGCGGCCCAGCCCGGCTGCCTGACCTACGTCGTGAACGCCGCACCCGACGAGCCGGACACCGTCTGGGTGACCGAGGTGTGGTCGGACGCCGAGGCCTCGGACGCCGCGCTCAACCGTGACATCGGCGAGGCCGGGCTCGGCGCCGTGCTGGAACTGCTCGCCGCGCCGCCCGACTACATCGAGGTCACCCCGCTCGGCGGCCCCGGCCTGCCCTGATCCGCAGCCCGCCTCGCACCGGACCGGACGGGACCGGTGCGAGGCGGACCGGGCTGTCGCTCAGTTCTGCTGGTCGGTGCGCTCCTTGCGCGCCCGCAGCGATCCCGGCTTGGCCTTCTGTGCGGGATCGTTCTTCGTCTTGATCAGGCTCGCGACGGTGACGATCGCCAGGATGCCGAGGATCACGACCAGGCTGAGCATCGTCGGGATCTCCGGGACGGCCGGTGAGATGTCCACGTGTGCCCAGTGCAGCACGAGCTTGATCCCGATGAAGCCGAGGATGATCGCCAGCCCGGTGGACAGGTAGACCAGCCGGTCGAGCAGGCCCTTCACCAGGAAGAACAGCGCCCGCAGGCCGAGCAGGGCGAACGCGTTCGCGACGAAGACGATGTAGGCCTCCTGCGTCACGCCGAACACCGCGGGGATCGAGTCGAGGGCGAACAGCAGGTCGATCCCGCCGATCGCGACCAGCACGATGAACATCGGGGTGGCGACCCGGCGGCCGTTCTCCCGGGTGAAGATCTTCCCGCCGTCGTAGTCCTCGGTGACCGGGAGCAGCTTGCGCGCCCCCCGCACGACGAGATTGTCCTCGACGTCGGGTTCCTCGTCCTTGTGCCGGTAGAGCTGTACGGCGGTCCAGAGCAGCAGCAGGCCGAACAGCAGGAACATGAACGAGAACAGGTTCAGCAGCGTCGCTCCGACCGCGATGAAGATCGCGCGCATGATCAGGGCGAGCACGATGCCGAAGGTCAGGACCTTGTGCTGGTGCTCCTCGGGCACCGCGAACGTCGTCATGATGATCACGAAGACGAACAGGTTGTCGACCGAGAGGCTCTTCTCGACGATGTAGCCGGTGAAGTACTGGGTGCCGAAGTCCCAGCCGTGCACCATCGCGAAGACGACACCGAAGGCGATCGCGATCGCGATGTAGAAGACCGACCAGCCGGTCGCCTCCGCGAACCCGACCCGATGTGGCTTCCACCAGGCGAGAAGCAGGTCGAACGCGAGCAGCGCGACGATCACGCCGATCGTGATCGCCCACTCGAGCGCGCTGATCTCCAGCACCGGATCCCCCTCCCGCGGCCACCGCGGCCGGCCCGGACGGACCAGTTGCGCCGTGCACCGTGTTGCGCAGTGCACCATAGCGGGGGATACCGACATTCCGCTTCGGAACGGGCGGCGGTTCCCGCCCGTTCCGACCGGTCAGCGCTTCGAGGACGCGGCGAACACCCCCTGCGCCGGGAACGCGCCGTTCGCGAGCGCGGTCCGCGCCAACTCGCCGCCGAGCTCACCGAGCCGCGCCGCGCGCTCGGCCCCGAGCACCGCCCACGGTGCGGCCCCGATCCGGTGGGTGTCGTTCTCCAGCTGCTTGCGCAGCGCCGCGCCGGCCTCGGTGAGGACCGGGTCCACCGCCTCGTCGGACGGCGCCGCGTGCTCCAGCAGGCCACGCTCGGCGAGCCGGGCGACGCCGTCGTTCCACTCGGTGCTCGACCAGCCGCGGCTCGCGCACGCGAAGGGCACGGTGAAACCGGTGCCGGTCGCGGTCGCGGTGATCAGCGCCTCCAGCCCGCTCAGCCCGGCGGCGGTCAGCAGCGCGATGTGCCCGTCGCCGCGGTGCTCGCGCAGGATCGACAACGCGTGCCAGAGCACCACGTGCGGCGCCGACGGCCATGCGAGATCCAGGTGCCCGGCCGCGAGCGGGCGACCCTCGGGCGTCACCGCCTCCGCCGCGGCGCGGGCGCTCCCCGCGGCCTCGGCGACCTCCGGCGAGCCGACGGCGTCGTCACCCAGCAACCTGCGCAGCGACACGTCGGCGACCTCGAACCGGGCGGCGACCAGGTCCGACGGCGACACCAGGTCCCAGGCCCGCGGGATCGACTCGGCGACCAGCCGGGGCGAGAAGTTGAAGAACGTCGCGGTCACCGTGGACGGACCGACCGCGCCCATCGGCGCGGCCCGCGGGGCGAAGTAGCTCATCCGGCCCTCGTCGAGACCGGCCCGGACGAACCGGGGCTCGGCCTCCGGCGCGAAGTAGATCTGGGCGTGCAGCGGCTCGAGCCCGCGGGCGAGACGGCCGGCAGCGACGGCGGCATCCGAGTTGCTCATGATCGTGACGGTAGCCCGGGCACCCGCCCGCCGCCCGATCGCGCACGGTGCCGATCGCGCACAGTGCCCATCGCGCACAGTGCCCATCGCAACCGTGGCCGGTCCCGCACGGTGCCGATCCCCCACTGTGCCGATCCCCCACGGTGCCGATCCCCCACGGTGCCGATCCCCCACGGTGCCGATCCCCCACGGTGCCGATCGCAACCGTGGCCGGCCTCCCCCGAACGGCCACGCTCCACGACGGCACCGTGCTACTCCACCGACATGCCACGTCATCCAGCCGCTCCGCCGGCCGAACCGTCTCCGGACGGGAACCGCTCATCTGGTGAGCGGTTCCGCCCGGTTGCCCCTACCTCGGCTCCTGCCTCACCCCCTGCCTCTGGCTGTGACTCGACGCCCCGGGAGCCCACCGGCAGCCCGGGACGCGGGGGCGACAGGGTGGGGTCCGACAACAATCGCTCACCTGGTGAGCGATTCCGCTCGACTCCCCCTGTCGGGCCGGACGACATCGACTACGGCGGCGTACCGGTCCGCGAAGACCGCTCACCAGGTGAGCGATTGTTGCCGACAGACACCCCCGACGACCCCGGCGCGCGCCGCCGCACCCTCTCCGAGGAGCTCGCCGCGACGATGCCGCGCTGGGGCCTCGTCGCGCTCTACCGGATGCGGGTCATCGCCCAGCGGCACCTGCTGTCGTTCAACGAGCTCGTCGTGCTGACCGAGCTCCTCGTCCGGCCGGACGGGCTGAGCGGATCGGAGGTCGCGGCCGTGACCGGGCTGGGCTCGAGCGGAGTCACCCAGATCCTCACCCGGCTGGAGGAGCGGGATCTGATCGTGCGCGATCCGGATCCGGACGACCGGCGGCGGCTCCACGCCCGGGTGGCCTCCGAGGCACGGGAGCGGCTGTGGTCCGAGCTCACCGACCTCGACCTCCGGTTCCTGCTCGACGGGATCCCCACGGCGCAGGTGGAGTACGTGTCGATGTTCCTCGGGCGGGCGACCGACCGTGGGTACCGCCAGGTCCAGACCCTGCGCGACCGGCTCCCGCGCGACCGCGCCGGTGGGGACTGAGCCCGGTCAGCGACGGGCCCAGCCCATGCTGCGTTCGACCGCGCGCTGCCAGTTGACGTGCTCCCGGTCCCGCAGGCCCGGGTCCATCGACGGCTCCCACGCGGCGGCGCGGTGCCAGTTGCGGCGCAGCACCTCCTGATCCGGCCAGTAGCCGACGGCGAGTCCGGCGGCGTAGGCGGCACCGAGCGACACCGCCTCCGAACCGAGCGGCCGCTCGACGGTCAGGTCCAGCACGTCGGCGACGCACTGCATGAGCAGGTGGTTCGCGGTCATCCCGCCGTCCACCTTGAGCCGGGTGACGCGCAGTCCCGAGTCGGCGTTCATCGCGTCCAGCACCTCGCGGGTCTGCCATGCGGTCGCCTCCAGCACCGCCCGAGCCAGGTGCCCGCGGTGGATGTAGGAGGTCAGCCCGACGATCACACCGCGCGCGTCCGGCGACCAGTGCGGCGCGTACAGCCCGGAGAACGCGGGGACGACGTAGCAGCCGCCGTTGTCCGGGACGCTCAGTGCGAGGGTCTCGATCCGGGCCGCGGTGGCGATCATCCCGAGCGCGTCGCGGAACCACTGCACCAGTGATCCGGTCATCGCGATCGAGCCCTCCAGGGCGTACACCGGCTCGTCACCGAACAGGTAGCCGACGGTCGGGATCAGCCCGGCGTCCGAACCGGCGATCCGGGATCCGGTGTTCTTCAACAGGAACGCGCCCGTCCCGTAGGTGCACTTCGCCTCGCCGGGCGCGAAGCAGGTCTGCCCGACCAGCGCGGCCTGCTGGTCCCCCAGCGCCCCGGCCACCGGCACCCCGGGCAGGATCCCGACGCACCTGCCGTAGACCTGCGCGTTCGGCACGATCCGCGGCAACATCGCGGGCGGCACCCGCAGCGCCGCGCACAGCCGGGGTGACCACTCGCACGTGCGCAGGTCCATCAGCATGGTGCGGCTGGCGTTGGTGACGTCGGTGACGTGCACCCCGCCGTCCGGGCCACCGGTCAGCCGCCAGATCAGCCAGCTCTCGATCGTCCCGAACAGCACGTCGCCCCGCTCGGCCCCGTCCCGTGCACCCGGCACGTGATCGAGCAGCCACTGCAGCCGCGGGCCGGCGAAGTAGGTGGCCGGGCCGAGGCCGGAGACCTGGCTGTACAGCGCGGCGTCGCGGGCCAGGCCGGCGACGATGTCGTCGGTGCGGGTGTCCTGCCAGGTGATCGCGCGGGCGAGCGGGACGCCGGTGTGCCGGTTCCAGATCACCGTCGTCTCGCGCTGGTTCGCGATGCCGAGCGCGGCGACGTTCTCCGGGCCGAGCCCGGCCTGCCGCAGCGCCGCGGGCACCACCCGGGTCACCGCACGCCAGATCTCGGCCGCGTCGTGTTCGGCACGACCGGGGCTCGGGAAGTACTGCCGGTGCTCGCGCTGGGCGACCGCGACCATCCGGCCGGAACGGGTGAAGAGCAGGCACCGGGTCGACGTCGTCCCCTGGTCGATCGCGGCGACCACCCGCTCGGACGCCGGGACGGTACTCACGACAGTCCCTCCAGACCGGCCGCGATCTCGGCGGCGGCGTTCGTCAGCTCGTCCAGCGGCTCCGTCCGGGCCCGGCCGTCGCTGCTGAACAGCTGCTCGACCGGCCCGCCGACACCGAGTGCCGCCACCGTCAGCCCGCCACCGCTGCGCACCGGTACGGAGAGCCCGCCGGCCCCCGGCTCCCAGCCACCCGGATCGCCCGCCCAGCCGCGCCGCCGGGTCGCGGTCAGCTCGCGGGACAGCACCGCCGGATCGGTGACGGTGCGCCGGGTGTAGCGGTCCAGCGGTTCGGTGATCCGCACCGACGCCGGCGCGAACGCCAGCAGGCACAGCCCCCACGCGGTGGCGTGCAGCGGCTGGACGGAGTTCGTCCGCAACGCCTGCCGGCTGCCGTCCGGCCGGAACACGTGGTGCACCACGTCCACCCCGTGCCCGTCCGCGGCGGGCACCCCCAGGTAGACGGCCCATCCGGTACCGGCGGCCAGGGCGTCCGCCCAGTTCATCGCCCTGGCCCGCAGGTCGTGCCGGTCCCACGGAGTGCCGAGCCGGCTCAGACCGTCACCGAGCAGGTAGCGGCCGGACACGCCGTCCTGCGCGACCAGGCCCTCCTCGCGCAGTGTCCGGAGGATCCCGTGCGCGGTCGGCCGGGGCAGGTCGAGTGCGGCAGCCAGCTCCGCCAGCGCGAGCGGGCGCCCCGCTCCGCCGAGCAGCCGCAGCAACGCGGCCGCCCGTTCCACCGACTGGATCTGCCGGGCCACGCCCCGATGGTAGGCCCTGGAAGCCGATCATGGACCGTTCGACCCGCAACGTTCGACATCGTCGAACGCCTCGCGTTGCCGCGCGACCCGGTCGCTCCTACCGTCCCCGAGCACGCGACGGGGCCGCCCGGCCTCGCGCTGGGGACAACACCAGGAGGGGTCTCGATGACGAGCTCCGAGAAGACCGGTGCCGGGGAGACCGCCGCCGCACCGGCGACACCGGCTCGTGGACGGCCGCCGTCCCTGCTCGCCGAGCTGAGCGCCGAGTTCGCCGGGACGATGATCCTGATCCTGTTCGGGGTCGGCGTCGTCGCGCAGGTGGTGACCACACCGGACGGCTCGGCCGGTCAGTACGACTCGATCGCGTGGACCTGGGGCATCGGCGTGATGCTCGGCGTCTACGTCGCCGGACGGATCTCCGGCGCACACCTCAATCCCGCCGTCACGATCGCGTTCGCCGCCTACGACGGGTTCCCCTGGCGCAAGGTGGGCCCGTTCATCGTGGCCCAGTTCCTCGGCGCCGCGGTCGCCGCACTGATCGTCCGGGCCACCTACGCCGACCTGATCCGCTCCGTCGACCCGACCCTGACCGAGACCCAGGGGATCTTCTCGACCTTCCCGGGGGACGCCACGACCATCCCGACCGCGTTCCTGGACCAGGTGGTCGGCACCGCGATCCTGGTCTTCATGATCTTCGCGCTGGTTCATCCCCGGAACCGGGGCCCGGCGGCCAACATGACCCCGTTCATGATCGGGATCGTGGTCGTCGGGATCGGCATGGCCTGGGGCTCGAACGCCGGCTACGCCATCAACCCGGCCCGCGACTTCGGCCCGCGACTGGTCTCCTGGATCACCGGGTACGAGAACGCCTGGGTGACCGCGGACGGCGTCCAGTACTGGTGGTTGCCGATCATCGCCCCCGTCATCGGCGGCCTGATCGGCGGCGGGCTGTTCAAGCTGCTCGTCGACCGCTACATCCCTGCTGACGACGCTCCGCAGGAGGTCGGGCGGGTCTGATCCCCGTCCGACCACGAAGCAGAACCCCGAGAGGAGAGCTCAATGGCAGAGTTCGTCGGCGCCGTCGACCAGGGCACCACCAGCAGCCGGTTCATGATCTTCGACCATTCCGGCAACGAGGTGGGCCGCCACCAGCTCGAGCACGAGCAGATCCTGCCGCAGGCCGGCTGGGTCGAGCACGACCCGATCGAGATCATCGAGCGCACCAACACCTGCCTGCAGCAGGCGCTCACCAAGACCGGCCTGTCCGCGTCCGACCTGGTCGCGCTGGGCGTCACCAACCAGCGTGAGACCACCGTCGTGTGGAACCGGCGCACCGGGCGCCCGTACTACAACGCGATCGTCTGGCAGGACACCCGGACCGACCGGATCGCCACCGCACTGGAGCGCGACGGCAAGGGCGACGTGATCCGCCGCAAGGCCGGCCTGCCGCCCGCCACGTACTTCTCGGCGGGGAAGATCCAGTGGATCCTGGAGAACGTCGACGGCGTCCGCGAGGCCGCGGAATCCGGCGACGCGGTCTTCGGCAACACCGACACCTGGGTGATCTGGAACCTCACCGGCGGCACCGACGGCGGGCTGCACGTCACCGACGTGACCAACGCCAGCCGCACCATGCTGATGGACCTCGAGACCCTCGACTGGGACGACGAGCTGCTCGGCTTCTTCGGCATCCCGCGCCGGATGCTGCCCGAGATCAAGCCGTCGTCGTCGCCGACCGCGTTCGGGAAGACCCGTGCCAACGGTCCGCTCGGTGGCGAGGTCGCGATCACCGGCGACCTGGGCGACCAGCAGGCGGCCACCGTGGGCCAGGTCTGCTTCGCCCCCGGCGAGGCCAAGAACACCTACGGCACCGGCAACTTCATGCTGCTCAACACCGGCACCGAGCTGGTCCGCTCGCAGTCCGGGCTGCTCACCACGCTCTGCTACCAGTTCGAGGGCCAGCCGGCGGTCTACGCACTGGAGGGCTCGATCGCGGTCACCGGGTCGGCCGTGCAGTGGCTGCGCGACCAGCTCGGGATCATCTCCGGCGCCTCGCAGTCGGAGTCGCTGGCCCGGCAGGTCGAGGACAACGGCGGCGTGTACTTCGTCCCGGCGTTCTCCGGCCTGTTCGCCCCGTACTGGCGTTCCGACGCCCGCGGCGCGATCGTCGGGCTGTCCCGGTTCAACACGAACGCGCACCTGGCCCGGGCCACCCTGGAGGCGATCTGCTATCAGTCCCGCGATGTCACCGAGGCGATGGCGACGGACTCCGGCGTCTCGCTCGAGGTGCTGAAGGTCGACGGCGGCGTCACGATGAACGAGCTCTGCATGCAGATCCAGGCCGACGTGCTCGGCGTCTCGGTGTCCCGCCCGGTCGTCGCCGAGACGACGGCGCTGGGTGCGGCCTACGCGGCCGGGCTGGCCGTCGGGTTCTGGAAGTCCACCGACGAGCTGCGGGAGAACTGGAACGAGGCCCGCCGGTGGGAGCCGCAGTGGAGCGCCGAGCAGCGCGACACCGGGTACGCGAAGTGGAAGAAGGCGGTCGAGCGGACGCTCGACTGGGTGGACGTGGACTGAGCCCGCCCCGTCCGGTGTCGCCCCGCTCACCCGGCGGGGCGACACCGGGCACATCCACGCTCAGACCGCTGTTGGAACGGGTAGTCCCCGTGTGAGGCAACGACTCAGAAGGGTCCGATCATGAAATCGGTGGCGCTCTCCCCGGAGGCCCGTACCGCGGCGCTCCACGCGATGGGTGACCGTGAACTCGACGTGCTCGTGGTCGGCGGTGGTGTCGTCGGCGCCGGCGCGGCTCTCGATGCCGCGACCCGCGGTCTGTCCGCCGGGCTGGTGGAGGCCAGGGACTTCGCGTCCGGTACCTCCAGCCGATCCTCCAAGCTCGTCCACGGTGGTCTGCGTTACCTGGAGATGCTGGACTTCCGGCTGGTCGCCGAGGCGCTCGCCGAGCGCGGCCTGCTCATCCAGCACCTGGCACCACACCTGGTCCGCCCGGTTCCGTTCCTCTACCCGCTGCAGCACCGCGGCTGGGAACGCCTCTACGCCGGCGCCGGGGTGGCGCTCTACGACACCCTCGGCTTCCTGTCCGGACGCTCCCGCGGGGTGCCGCACCACCGGCACCTGACCCGGCGCGGTGCGCGCAAGGTCGTGCCGTCGCTGCGCAAGGACGCACTGGTCGGCGCGCTGCAGTACTACGACGCCCAGGTCGACGACGCCCGGCACACCATGTTCATCGCGCGCACCGCGGCCGCGTACGGGGCGCACGTCGCGACCCGGGCGCGGGTGGTCGGGCTGCTGAAGGACGCCGGCCGGGTGGTCGGCGCGACCGTGCAGGATCTGGAGAGCGGGGAGCGGATCGACGTCCGCGCCCGGCAGGTCATCAACGCCACCGGGGTGTGGACCGACGAGACCCAGGCGCTCGCCGGTGAGCGTGGCCTGTTCAAGGTGCGGGCGTCCAAGGGGATCCACCTGGTCGTCCCGCGCGACCGGATCCGCGGTGACTCCGGGCTGATCCTGCGCACCGAGAAGTCGGTGCTGTTCGTCATCCCGTGGGGCAGGCACTGGATCATCGGCACCACCGACACCGACTGGGACCTGGACAAGGCCCATCCCGCGGCGTCCGCCGCCGACATCGACTACCTGCTGCGGCACGTCAACGAGGTGCTGGAGCAGCCGTTGACGCACGACGACGTCGAAGGCGTCTACGCGGGCCTGCGCCCGCTGCTGTCGGGTGAGTCGGAGTCGACGTCGAAGCTGTCGCGCGAGCACGCCGTCGCGACTCCGGTGCCCGGCTTGGTCGTGGTCGCCGGTGGCAAGTACACGACCTACCGGGTGATGGCCAAGGACGCGGTGGACGCCGCCGTGCACGGTCTGGACGCCAAGGTCCCGGCGTCGTGCACCGAGGACGTCCCGCTGCTCGGCGCCGAGGGCTTCCACGCGCTGAGCAACGCCACCGCGCGGCTGGCGGCGCAGTCCGGCCTGCATCCCGGGCGGATCGAGCACCTGCTCGGCCGTTACGGATCGCTGATCCAGGAGGTCCTGGACCTGGCGGCGCAGGACCCGACGCTCGCCGAGCCGCTGGCCGGCGCCTCGGACTACCTGCGTGCCGAGGTCGTCTACGCGGCGTCGCACGAGGGTGCCCGGCACCTGGAGGACATCCTGGCCCGCCGGACCCGGATCTCGATCGAGACGTTCGACCGGGGCGCCGGGGACGCCGAGGAGGTCGCGACGCTGGTCGCCCCGGTGCTCGGCTGGAACGACGAGCAGGTCGCCCGCGAGGTCGACCACTACGTCAAGCGGGTCGAGGCGGAGCGGGAGAGCCAGCGGATGCCCGACGACGAGACCGCCGACGCGGCCCGGCTCGGCGCGCCGGACGTGGTGCCGGTCAGCGGCTGAGGACACGCGGGTGGGCGGATCCGAACCCGAGCGGACCCCGGACGGCCGGTACGTCGTCGTCCGGGGCCGCCGGTGGCGGGCCGCCGACCCGATGCTGCCCGACGACGTGCGGGCGGAGCTGCAACAGCACCTCGGGACGGCCCGCGCCGAGGTGGGGGCCGGGAAGCGGACCGGGGACGAGGACCGCGTCGCCGCCGCCCGGGAACGGGTCGGCGCCGCCAAGCACGGCCTCGGGGAGCGCGGGACGCCGTGGTGGGAGCTGGCCGAGGCCGCCCGCCGCGCCCGCTGGGAGGACGCCCTGCGCACGCTGCGGCGGTGACCGTCGCCCCCGGAGAATCTGCGCGGTCGGTGAATCCGACGCACCCGGAGAATCTGCGGATCCCGTCTCCGATCGAGGACCGGAGTTGTCCGCATCGGTTCGTAACGTCGTTCTCGTCGGACCGGGGAGGAACCCCGCCGGCACCCGACGACCGAGAGGCGACCCCGATCATGAACGCCATTGCCGAGACCACCGCGAAGCAGGCACCGGCCGGTGAACGCGCCGAGCTGATCGCCACCCTGGAGCGGCACCGCGGGTTCCTGCTGCAGACCGCGCAGGACCTCACCGATGAGCAGGCCCGCACCGCGAGCACCGTCAGCGCGCTGACGATCGCCTCGCTGCTCAAGCACGTCGCGGACGCCGAGGAGGAGTGGTTCCGGTTCGCCGTGGAGGGCGCGCGGGCGTTCGGCTCCGAGCACGGGGTCTACGGCGACGACATCGACTGGGATGCGGTCGACGCCGAGGCCGCGACGAACGACGGCGACTGGGCCGAGACGGAGTGGACCGACACCCGGTTCGTGCTCGCCGAGCACGAGACCCTGGAGTACCTGCGGGCCCGGATCGAGCAGGTCGCCGCCCGCACCGAGGAAGTCCTGCGCACCGCCGACCTGGACTCGGCGCACCCGCTGCCGGTGGCACCGTGGTTCGAGCCGGGCGTCAGCTGGTCGGTGCGCCGGGTCGCGATCCACATGCTCGCCGAGATCAGCCAGCACGCCGGCCACGCGGACATCATCCGCGAGGCGATCGACGGCCGGAAGACGATGGGCTGAGCGATGAGCACCGCAGACTCCATGTCCGAGGTGTTCGCCGCCGTCCCCGCCGGTCTCGACGGCGAGCGCCGCACCCTGCTCGAGACCCTCGCCAAACACCGGATGCTGCTGCGGCACACGGTCGCCGAGCTGTCCGACACCGACGCCCGGCGCCGCCCGACGGCGAGCGCGCTGACCCTGGCCGGGCTCCTCAAGCACGTCGAGGGCGTCGAACGGGGCTGGGTGGACTTCATCCTGACCGGTGTCGTCGCGGGCGCCGACGAGTGGGAGCAGGCCGCCGAGTCGGGGGCCGAACGCGACGACTTCGCACTCGACGACGCCGACACCCTGGCCGCCCTGCTGGACCGCTACACCGCGACCGCGGCACGCACCGACGAGCTGGTCGGCACCGTCGACCTGGACCTCTCGCATCCGCTGCCGCCCGCGCCGTGGTTCCCGGAGGAGATGCACTGGAGCGCCCGGCAGGTGTTCGCCCACATCATCGGGGAGACCGCCCAGCACAGCGGGCACGCCGACATCATCCGGGAGACGATCGACGGCCGGCGGACGATGGGCTGAGGATCGGCGGGCTGAGGATCGGCGGGCTGAAGGCCGGTGGGCCGGGCCCGGTCACTACCGTCGCGGCCATGGCCGACCTGGTGACCCTCGACGACATCGAGACGGCGGCGGCGCGGATCGCCGGGGGCGTGGTGCGCACCCCGACCGTCCACTCCCCCGGGCTCGCGGCGCGGCTCGGCGCCCCGGTCCTGCTGAAGCTGGAGCAGTTGCAGCGCAGCGGGTCCTTCAAGCCGCGCGGGGTGCTCGCGAAGCTCGCCACGCTCTCCGACGACGAGCGGGCCGCCGGGCTGGTCGCCGTCTCCGGCGGGAACCACGGCCTCGCCGTCGCCGACGTGGCGGGTGCGGCCGGGATCGCCGCGGTCGTCGTCATGCCGGAGAACGCGCCCGCCCGCTCGGTGTCCGCGGCTCGGGCGGCCGGCGCGGACGTCCGGCTCACCCCGGACATCCCCGCCGCGTTCGCGCTGGCCGCCGAGCTGCAGGCGGCCGGGATGACGCTTGTGCACCCGTTCGACGACCCGGTGACACTCGCCGCGCAGGGCACCGTCGGGCTGGAGCTGGCCCGCGACGCGATCGCCCTCGGCGAGCCCCCCACCGACGTGCTGGTCTCGGTCGGTGGCGGGGCGCTGCTGTCCGGGGTCGCGGTGGCGGTGCGGGCGCTGCTACCCGGCACCCGGGTGTGGGGTGTGGAGACCGTCGGCGCGGAGGCGATGTCCGCGGCGCTGGCCGCCGGTGGCCCGACCCCGGTGACGATCACCTCGGCGGTCACCACGCTGTCCGCGCCCTCGGCGTCGCAGCTGACCTACGACCACGTCCGCGAGCTGGTGCACAACGTGCTGGTGGTACCGGACGCCGACGCCGCGCGGGGCTCGGTCGAGCTCGCCGAGCACGCCGGGATCTGGGCCGAGCCGGCAGCGGGATGCCTGGTCCCCGCGGCCCGGACGATCCTGGAATCGCACCCCGGCGCCCACCTCGCCCTGGTGATCTGCGGCCGCAACGCCGACGTGCCCGGCTGAGCGCCCGGCGCCACGACGGTCGCTCACCGGGATGAGTCCGGCGGGCCCCGGCGTTGCGCCGGATGTGTGGCGGGGATCGGTGGTGGTGATCGGTGCGGGGCAGGCCGGGCTGTCCGCGGCGGCCGGGCTGCGCCGGGGCGGGCTGGTGCCCGGCAGGGACATGGTGGTACTCGACGGCGAGGACGGCCCTGGTGGCGCCTGGCGGCACCGCTGGCCGACCCTGGTGATGCGCACCGTGAACGGCATCCACGACCTGGCGGGCGTCCGATCCGGGTTCGACGAGCCCGGAGCCGATCCGGACCGCCCGGCCCGCGACGCCGTGCCGGACTACTTCGCGGAGATCGAGCGGACGTTCGACCTGCAGGTGATCCGCCCCGTTCGGGTGCACGCCGTGCGGGACGCAGCGCCGGGCGGGGCACGACACGCCGGGCGGGACGCAGCATCGGGCAGGGCGCCGGACGCCGGGCGGGACGCAGCACCGGGCAGGGCGCCGGACGCCGGACGAGGCGCAGCCCCGGACACCGCGCCGGACGACGCGGCATCCGGCGACCGGACCGGTCCCCTGCTCGTCGAGACCGACCGCGGGACCTGGACCGCGGACCGGGTGGTCAACGCGACCGGCACCTGGAGCAGGCCGTTCGTGCCGGCCTACCCGGGGGCCGCGTCGTTCCGCGGGCGCAGCCTGCACGCCCGCGACTACCCGGGCCCCTCGGAGCTGGCCGGCCTGCGGGTGCTGGTCGTCGGCGGTGGCATCACCGCGGTGCAGCTGCTGCTGGAGATCGCCCCGTATGCCGCCGCGACGACCTGGGTGACCCGGCGCGAACCGGTGTGGAACGACGGCCCGTTCGACGCCGAGCGCGGCCGGGCCGCGGTGGCGCTGGTCGAGGAGCGGGTTCGGGCCGGCCTGCCGCCACGCAGCGTCGTCGGGGTGACCGGGCTCGGTCTGACCCCGCAGGTGCGCGCCGGCATCGCGAGCGGGGTGCTGCGGCGGCGGCCGATGTTCACCGCGCTCACCCCGGAGGGGGCGCGCTGGGCCGACGGGACCACCGAGCCCGCCGACGTCGTCCTGTGGGCGACCGGCTGGCGTCCGGCGCTGGGCCATCTCGCACCGTTGCAGCTGCGCGGCCCCGGCGGCGGGATCGTGATGGGCGAGCCGCTGGACACCGGCGTCGTCGCGGACCCGCGGGTGCATCTGGTCGGCTACGGGCCCTCGGCCAGCACGATCGGCGCGGACCGGGCCGGGCGCGCGGCGGCGCGGGCGGTGCTGCGCGGGCTGCCGCTCGCGGCCTGATCCGGCGCGGCCCGTCCCGCCGGCCGCTCGGGGCGCCGCTCACCGGGAGGACCTGCGCCCCGGCGTCCCGGCGCGCCGTTCACCCCGCGCGTTCCCGGCGCAACAGCCGGTACTCCCGCACCACCAGCACGATGATCGCGATGTCCAGCAGCGCGAGCACCGGCAGCAGCACCGAGCCGGTGTGCCAGGCGTGCACCAGCTCGTAGACCACGAACAGTCCCAGCACCACGACGGCCGGCGGATAGGCCGGTAGCCACCGGCGCAGCAGCGCCCACACCAGCGCCAGCTTGATCACGCCGTGCAGCGCCAGGTAGACGACGACGAACGTCCGGCCGCCGCCGGTGACGTCGTCGACGGCCCCGGTGAGGTGCCGGGCGAGCGGCGCGTCCGGCGGGCCCAGCAGGTCCCGGGCCAGCACCTGGGCGACCACCCGGTGCATCCAGTCCCCGGAGACCAGCAGCAACGCGATCGCACCGAGCA
This sequence comes from Pseudonocardia autotrophica, assembly GCF_003945385.1. Lineage (NCBI taxonomy): Bacteria > Bacillati > Actinomycetota > Actinomycetes > Pseudonocardiales > Pseudonocardiaceae > Pseudonocardia > Pseudonocardia autotrophica. The sequence goes on along the minus strand of NZ_AP018920.1, from coordinate 1,744,513 downwards.
GCTCAGCCGCCCCGTCCACACCCTTGACCAGCATCGCGATCCGGAACAACCGCTCGGTCCGCCGTACCGACGGTTGCGCCATGCCACGAGACTAACCGGCGCCCCGGCCCGACGGGCACCCGCGGGACGCGCCGCGGACGGCGCGCCGGGCGGGGGCCCGTCGGACAGGGCTGTCGGGTGTCCGGGTCAGTCGGTGCGGACCTCCGCGCCGTCCTGGCTCCACCGGGTGTGGAACGCGCCGTCGCCGTCGATCCGGTGGTAGGTGTGCGCACCGAAGTAGTCGCGCAGCCCCTGGATCAGGTTGGCCGGGCCGCGCTCACGGCGGTAGCCGTCGTAGTAGCTCAGGCTCGACGAGAACGCCGGGATCGCGACGCCGTGCTCGGTCGCCGTCACCACCACCCGTCGCCACGCGTCCTGGGCGTTCCCGACGGCCTCGGTGAAGTACGGGACCATCAGCAGGTTGTCGAGATCGGGGTGCGACTCGTAGGCCTCGGTGATCCGGTTCAGGAACTGGGCACGGATGATGCAGCCGCCGCGCCAGATCCGGGCCATCGCGCCGAGATCGAGATCCCAGCCGTTGGCCTGCGAGGCGGCGCGCATCTGCGCGAACCCCTGCGCGTAGGCGACCACCTTGGACGCGTACAGCGCCTGCCGGACGTCCTCCACCAGCCGGTCGACGTCGGTGGCCGGCTTCGGCGCCGGCCCGGCCAGCGTCGTCGACGCGGCCCGGCGCTCGTCGCGCAGCGCGGACAGCGTCCGGGCGAACACGGCCTCGGTGATCCCGGTCAGCGGGACGCCGAGATCGAGCGCGTCGATGGCCGTCCAGCGCCCGGTGCCCTTCTGCTCGGCCTGGTCGGTGATCACGTCGACCAGCGGCCCGCCGGTCCGCTCGTCGGTCTTGGCCAGCACGATGCCGGTGATCTCGATCAGGAACGACTCGAGGTCGCCGGTGTTCCACTGCTCGAAGATCGTCCCGATCTCCGGGGCGGACAGTCCGCCGACGTGCGCCAGCAGGTCGTAGGCCTCCGCGATGAGCTGGATGTCGGCGTACTCGATGCCGTTGTGCACCATCTTCACGTAGTGCCCGGCGCCGCCCGGCCCGACGTGCGCGCAGCACGGGGTGCCGTCGATGTTCGCCGCGATCGCGGTCAGCACGTCGGCGATCTCGCCGTAGGCGGCCGGGTCCCCGCCGGGCATGATGCTCGGCCCGTTGAGCGCACCCTCCTCACCGCCGGACACCCCGATGCCCATGAACCGCAGACCCAGCTCCGCGCAGTGCGCGGTACGCCGGTCGGTGTCCGGGAAGTGCGAGTTCCCGGCGTCGACGATGATGTCGCCCTGGTCGAGCAGCGGCGCCAGCTCGTCGATCACGGCGTCGACCGGCTTGCCCGCCTTCACCATGACGACGATCGTGCGGGGCACCTGGAGCGCGTCGACGAAGTCCTGCAGCGACTCGGCGCCGGTGAAGGCGCCCTCGTGGCCGTAATCCTCGATGAACTGGTTGGTCTTCGCGGTGGTGCGGTTGTGCACCGCCACCGTGAAGCCACGGCGAGCCATGTTGCGGGCGAGGTTCGCCCCCATGACCGCCAGCCCGGTGACCCCGATCCGGCTCTTCTCCGCCATCCGTGCTCCTCCGTCTCGCCGTGCGCGGCCCGAAGCCGCGGCGTTCGTCCGGTCCTATCCTCTACCGTCGCGACGCATGTGGACTGTCCGATGTCCGCTCGGTCACCCGAGCGGCCCGGCTCAGCGCAGGAAGTCGAGCAAGAGCTCACTGGTCCGCTCGGGGGCCTCCGCCGGGATCCAGTGTCCCGCCCCCTCGACTCGCTCGTACCGGAAGTCCTCTGTGAACTCCGCGGAACGCCGCATCTGGCTCTCGGTCAGCGCCATGTCCCGATCGCTCCAGACCCCGAGCACCGGGACCCGGACCGGTGGCAGCCGCAACGGCTCCGTGGGCACGAACATAGCCGGGTCGATGTTGGCGCGGTACCAGTTGAGTGAAGCGGTGAGCGCGCCCGGCCGGGACAGGTCGGCGATCTGCTGCGCAGGCAACGGATGCCCGGCCGGGAACGATCCGTGCGCCCACGACCGCAGGAACGCCCAGTCGTCCGCGGGCAGGACCTCCTCGGCGACGCCGGGGAACTGGAACCAGAGCATGTACCAGGACTTGGCCTTCTGGACGAGCCCTTCGGAGGCGAACGCGGCCGGATGGCCGACCGAGAACGCGGCGTAGCGGGTGACCCGCGGCGAGCGCAGCGTGATCGCCCAGCCGAGCGAGGAGCCCCAGTCGTGCCCGGCGAGCGCGAAGTCGCCGACGCCGAGCGCGTCGGCCACCCCCAGCACGTCGGCCGCGGCGAGCCCGATGCGGTAGTTCTCGGCACCCTCCGGGCGATCGGAGTCGCCGAACCCGCGCAGGTCGGGGGCGATCACCCGGTAACCGGCAGCGGCCAGGGCCCCGATCTGGTGGGCCCACAGCGTCGCCCGGTCCGGCCAGCCGTGCAGCAGCACGACGGGTGGACCGGATCCGCCGGTGTCCAGGACGGAGAGCGTGGTCCCCGACGGCGTGGTGTCGGAGACGGTGATCCGCTGCGATTCCGGCAGGGCGGGATGGGCTGTGGCCATGACCGCAGACGCTAACCCGGATCCGGGACGTACCGGACCCGCGCAGGCGAACAGCGCAGAGAGCGGCGGTGAGCAGAAAGCAGTGGTCAATAAAAAGCAGTGGCCGGCAGAACGCGCCGGAGCGCATCGGGATGCGCTACCCTGTGGAGTGCCTTCAGAGAGCAAAGCCACAGCGGTACACCTCAATTGTAGCACGGCCGACAAGCCCGGAACCAGCCCCCGGTTCGACGAGGAACTCGCCGCCGAGACCACCCGGCTCCGGTGGCTGCACGGCCTGCTCACCGGCGAACTCGCCGCGGTCGACGGCCGCGCCGCGACGGCCCGGGCCACCCCGGCAGGCGAGGAGCTCAGCGCCCGCTGGGAGCGCGACGTCTCCGAGTTCCGCTGGTCGGAACGAGCCGGCGCGCTGCGGGCCGCGCGGGCCGGACTGTGCTTCGGCCGGCTCGATCAGCGCGAGGGCGCTCCGACCTACGTCGGGCGGATCGGGCTGACCGACCCGGCCGACGGCGAGAGCGCGCTGATCGACTGGCGGGCACCGGCCGCCCGTCCGTTCTACTGCGCCACCCCGGTCACCCCGCTCGGCGTGACCCGGCGCAGGCACTTCCGGCTGGCCGGCACCGCCCCCGACGAGCGGGTCGCGACCTTCCACGACGACGTGCTCGACGGCGAGCTCGCCGATGACACCGAGGCCGCGTCCGATCCGGCGCTGCTGGCCGCGCTGAAGGCACCGCGCGGATCGACGATGCGCGACATCGTCACCACCATCCAGGCCGAGCAGGACGACATCATCCGGCTGCCGCTGGCCGGCACCGTCGTGATCGAGGGTGGTCCGGGCACCGGTAAGACCGCGGTCGCGCTGCACCGGGTCGCCTACCTGCTCTACACCCACCGGGACCGGCTGGCCCGCAGCGGCGTGCTCGTCGTCGGTCCCAGCGCCGGGTTCATCCGCTACGTCGGCGGGGTGCTGCCCGCGCTGGGCGAGTCGGCCGTCGTGTTCACCACGCCGGGGCGATTGGCGCACGGGGTCGTCGCGACCGCGGCCGACCCGCCGGAGGTCGCCCGCCGCAAGGGCGACCTGACGATGATCGAGGCGCTCCGCCGGGCCGTCGCCGACCGGCAGGAGCTGCCCGCGGAGACGATCCGGATCGAGCTGGAGGACGTGACGCTCGAGCTCGACCGGGCGACGGCGCGGGAGGCCCGCCGGCGTGCCCGGGCGACCGGGCAGCAGCACAACGCCGCCCGGTCGACGTTCCGGGACACCCTCGGCAGGCTGCTCGTCGACCAGGGGCTGGAACGCCTGGACACCCGGCTGGAGGACCCGCCGGAGCTGGCCGAGCTGCTGGCCGGGCTGAACCTGCCCGAGATCGAGCCGGCCGGCGCCGCCGAGGTGTCCGCCGAGCTGCGTCACGAGCTGCGCGAGGAGCTGCGCGCGGCGCCGGAGTTCCACGAAGCCGTCGAGGCGCTCTGGCCGCTGCTGACCCCGCAGCGGGCGCTCGCCGACCTCTTCGGTTCACTCGACCGGCTCGCCGCCGCGAGCGGCGGGCCGGACCACGCCCCGGGCGGCAGCACCGACCCCGGCTCTGTCGACGGCTCGGTCGACGGCTCTGTCGACGGCTCGGTCGAGAGCACCGACCTGTCCGTGCTGTACCGCGCGCCGGGATCGCCCTGGACGGTCGCCGACGCCCCGCTGCTCGACGAGCTCGACGAGCTGCTCGGCCCGCTCCCCGCCGATGCCGCGGCAGCGAAGAGCAGCATCGCCGAGCCGGACGCGCGCTACGCCGAGGGGGTGCTGACCGTCCTCACCTCCGCCGACCGGGACCTGGCCGGCGAGGACGCCGACGAGCTGCGGGCCTCCGACTTCGTCACCGCCGAGCAGCTCGCCGCCCGGCACGTCCCGGGGGTCCCGCTGACGGTCGCCGAGCGGGCCGCCGGCGACCGCGACTGGCGCTACGGGCACCTGGTCGTCGACGAGGCGCAGGAGCTGTCCGCGATGGACTGGCACGTGCTGCTGCGGCGCTGCCCGTCCCGGTCGATCACCGCGGTCGGCGATCTCGCCCAGCGCAGCGCCCCGGCCGGCGCCCGGAGCTGGGCCGACGTGCTCGGCCCGCACCTCGCGCAGCGCTGGACGCACCGCTCGCTCACGGTGAACTACCGGACTCCCGCCGAGATCATGGTCCCGGCCGCCGCCGTGCTGGCGACCTACGCGCCGGAGCACCGGCCGCCGGACTCGGTGCGCGAGACCGGTGAGCAGCCGTGGGAGCGGACGGTGCCGCCGGCGGAGCTGTCCGCCGTGCTGTCCGCCGTGCTGGACGCCGAGCGCAGCCGGCTCGACGGCGGGACCCTCGCGGTGATCGTCCCGGAGGACGCCGATCCGCTGCCCGCCGCAGTCGCCGGGGTGGCGGTGCACACGCCGTCGTCGTCGAAGGGACTGGAGTTCGACTCGGTCCTGATCGTCGATCCGGGCCGGATCCGGGAACGCGAGCCTGCCGATCTCTACGTGTCGATGACCCGGGCCACCCGACGGCTCGGGCAGCTGCACCTCACGTCGTGAGCCGCCCGGGGCCGGGCCTCAGAAGGCCGGCCAGGGGATGGCGGGCCCGAACCCGTCCGGCCCCGGGAACCGCGGCTCGGCGAGCAGGTGGTCGATCCGCGAGCGCAGCGCGGCGACCTCGCGGCGGGTGACGTGCTCGCCGAGTGTGTCGGCGAAGTCCCCGGCGAGCTTGGCGCGCAGCTCCTTCAGCGCGGCGGTGTGCTCCTCGCCGAGCTCGTCGCCGATCCAGCCCCACAGCACCGTCCGCAGCTTCGGCTCGCTGTGCAGGGTGAGGCCGTGGTCGACGCCGTAGACGCCGCCGTCCCCGCCGAGGATCACGTGGCCGCCCTTGCGGTCGGCGTTGTTGACCACGACGTCGAACAGGGCCATCGCCCGCAGCTGCGGATGGTCGGCGTGTACCAGGACGATCGGGTCACCGGCGCCGTCGCGGGCCCGCAGCACCGGCAGCCAGCCGTCCCGGACGTCGTCGGGCTCGCAGAGCTCGACCAGCGACTCGGCGGCGAGCTGGATCGTCTCCTCGTCGATCTCGGCGCCGAACCCGCTGCCGGGTTCATCGGCGTCGGCGCCACCGGTGAGCGCGCTCTCGTCGCCGGAGGAGACCCAGGCCTGCACCATCCCCGGCCCGAACGGCGCCTCCTCGCGCAGCACCGTCGGCGGTACGACCCGCAGCCCGGACTCCTCCGCCACCAGGTAGGCGCCGACTTCCCGGCCGGCCAGTGTGCCGTCCGGGAAGTCCCAGAGCGGGCGCTCGCCGCGGACCGGCTTGTAGACACAGCGCAGCTCGATCCCGTCGAGGGCCGCGGTGCCGAACAGGGTGGCGTTGGAGGCGTCGACCAGCCGGCCGGTGATCTCGATACGACCGCGGGTCAGGACCTCGATGACGGCCGGGTCGCGCAGGTCGGGGGCCCGGCCGCTCACTCGGTCTCGGCCACGGGGTTGCGGTCGTGGTAGCCGTTGAGCCGGACGCAGACGTGCCCCTCGGGATCGAGCGGCTCGGCGCACAGCGGGCACGGCGCCCGGCCCGCGGACACGACCTTCTCCGCGCGGTCGGCGAACGCCTTCGCCTCGTCCGGCGAGAGGAACACCCGCAGCGCGTCCGGGCCCTCCTCGGTGTCGTCGAGCACGACCGACTCGTCGATCTCCTCCTCGGTCACCGCGAGCAGTTCGACGACGATCGAGCTGGAGTCGGCGTCCCAGCCCAGGCCCATCGTGCCGACCCGGAACTCCTCCTCCAGCGGCACGGCCAGCGGATCGGTGTCCGACCGCGGCGACGCGGCGGCGTCGGCGCTCTCCCGGAGGTTCTCCTCGCCGAACCGCTTCGCCACCTCGCCGAGCAGCGCGGTGATCCGCTCCGCCAGCACGGTGACCTGCTGTTTCTCCAGCAGCACGCTGATCGTCCGGGAGCTCTCGATCGCCTGCAGGTAGAAGGCCCGATCGCCGGGCTCGCCAACGGTCCCGGCCACGAAGCGGTCGGGGCGGCGGAAGACGTGGATGACGCGTGCCATGACCCTTGCCAGGGTAGGCGACACCGGGGCCGGGGGCATCCCCGCCACCCCGCGGAGTCGCCGCGACCTGCGCCGATCCGCCGGATGCGCGAGCTGGATCACTCCGGCCTCACGCGTTCGTGGAGCCTCCGACGACGGCGTCCGACGTGGTCTCCGAGCCCTCGCCGCCCTGGCCGTCCTGCTCCTGCGGCGGCTTCGGGACCAGGCTCGCCACGTCACCGGACTGCTCGTTCATCCGGGCCACGAACGGCCGCAGCGAGGTGTATGTGATGACGCTCACCGAGCAGGTGTCGACGACGATCCGCTGGAAGTTGTCGAGGTGGCAGGCGAGCGCGTCGGCCAGCACCGCCTTGATCACGTCGCCGTGGCTGCAGGCCAGCACGATGGAGTGCTCCCCGTGCTCGGCCCGCACCCGGGCGACCTGCCTGCGGACCGCGGCGACCGAGCGGGCCTGCATCGCGGCCAGCGACTCACCGTCCGGGAAGCGGGCCGCCGAGGGGTGCGCCTGGACGACCTTCCACAGGTCCTCGGACACCAGCTCGGAGATCGGCCGCCCGGTCCACGAGCCGTAGTCGACCTCGGCCAGGTCGTCGTCGACGACCGGCTCCAGGCCGCGGGTGGCGGCCAGCGGCGCGACGGTCTGCCGGCAGCGGGTCAGCGGTGAGGTGACGATCGAGGCGATCGGGAGGGCCGCGAGCCGGTCGACGACGGCGTCGGCCTGCTCCCGGCCGCGGTCGTCGAGCTCGACGCCGGGGGTGCGTCCGGCGAGGACTCCGGCGGTGTTCGCCGTCGAACGCCCGTGCCGGAGCAGGATCAAAGTCGTCACGCCGTCCGAGGTTACGCGGACCGGTCCGGCAGGTCGGCCTGCAGCAGCCGGTCGGTCAGGTCGCGGAGATCGCCCCGATCGACAGCGCCGCCAGCAGCGCCACGCCCAGCGCGATCCGGTACGCGACGAACACGTAGACGGTGTTGTTCTGCACGAACCGCAGCAGCCAGGCGATCACCGCGTAGCCGACGACGAACGCGATCACCACGGCGACCAGCATCTGCAGGCCGGAGGGCCCGTCCGCGGCGAACACGTCGGGCAGCGTGAACAGCCCGGCCCCGAACACCGAGGGGATCGCCAGCAGGAACGAGTACCGCACGATCGCGGGGCGGGTCAGCCCGAGCGCCAGCCCGGCCGTGATCGTGCCGCCGGACCGGGACACCCCCGGGATCAGCGCCATCGCCTGGGCGAAACCGAGCGCGATGCCGTCCTTGACCGTGATCCGTTCGATCGGCTTGCTCTGCTTACCGAACCGCTCGGCCAGCCCGAGCAGCACGCCGAACACGATCAGCATCACCGCGACCAGCCACAGGCTCCGGGCGACCGTCTCGATCTGGGTCTTGAACAGCACGCCGAGCACCGCGATCGGGATCGACCCGATGATCACCAGCCAGGCCAGCCGGTAGTCGTCGGTCTGGCGGACCTCGGCGTCACGGAAGCCACGCAGCCAGGTGGTGAACAGATGCCAGATGTCCTTGGCGAAGTAGACGATCACCGCGACCTCCGTCCCGATCTGCGAGACGGCAGTGAAGGCGGCACCCGGATCGCGCCCGAAGAACACCTCCGACGCGATCCGCATGTGCCCGGAGGACGAGACGGGGAGGAACTCGGTCAGGCCCTGCACGAGGCCGAGGACGATCACCTCGAGCCAGCTCACGGGCGACCCCCGACGGGTGTTGCTGCCGGACGCAGAACCTGATCGATCACGGGCGGTCACCGTACTCGCGGAGACGGGGGTCACAGCGCGCGCCCTCGACGGTGTCGGACGGTCTCCCGCCTAGGCTCGTGAACCGTGCAACGCAGACCCGTGGGCTCCAGCGGCCTGGAGGTGTCCCGGATCGGCCTGGGCACGATGACCTGGGGCGAGGACACCTCACCGGCCGAGGCGGGCGAGCAGCTGGCGGCGTTCGTCGATGCCGGCGGCACGTTCGTCGAGACGGCCGACGACTACGGCGGCGGCGCCGCCCAGCAGGTGCTCGGCGGGCTGCTGCGCGGCACCGTCTCCCGCGACGACCTGGTGCTCGCCGGGCGGGGCTCCGCGATCGACGCCCCGGGCCGGGGTGGCACCGCGCGTGCCTCCCGGGCGGCGCTGCTGCGCTCGCTGGACGGCACGCTGCGCCGGCTCGGCGTCGACCACCTGGACCTGTGGCAGTTCCCGGGCTGGGACCCGCGGGTGCCGGTGGACGAGATGCTGTCGGCGGTGCAGGTCGCCGTGTACTCGGGCCGGGCGCGCTACGCCGGGCTGGTCGCGCCGCAGGGCTGGCAGCTCGCGACGGTCGCCGCGGGCGCCGGTGCCGGGCCGGACCCGGCGGTGAGCAGGCCGGTGTCCACCCAGGTCGAGTACTCGCTGCTGGCCCGCGAGCCGGAGGCCGAGCTGCTCCCCGCCGCGCGGCACCACGGGCTCGGGATCCTGGCCTGGGCGCCGCTCGGGCGCGGCGTGCTGACCGGGAAGTACACCGACGGCACCCCGGCCGACTCACGCGGCGCGAGCGCGCTGCTGGCCTCCTACGTCGAGGCCCGCCGTACCGAGCACTCGGCCCGGATCGTGCAGTCGGTGCTGACCGCAGCGGACGGGCTCGGCACCTCGCCGCTGGTGGTCGCGCTGACCTGGGTGCGGGACCGGCCGGGGGTGGCGACCGCGGTCGTCGGGGCGCGGGACGCGGCGCAGCTGCGGGCGTCGCTGGCCGCCGAGGACGTCACGTTGCCCGCCGAGATCCGGACCGCACTGGACGACGTGAGCGACCCCGTCCGCTAGTACCGCGGCGGTGGAACCCGGGCGCCGCGCGAGCCTATGGTGGGAGCCGTCGTCAGCACCCGCCGTTCATCCCGCGGGCACCGGGACGGCACACGGCGAGGCAGCGGGTCCAGGAGGGCACGGATGGCGGAGAGCGGGTCGGAGGAACTCGACGGGAATCGCCGGGGCGGGGGCCGGTCCACCGGCGTCCGCGACGGCGACAGCTGGACCGACGACCGCTACGAGTACCGCCCGGTCCGGATCGACGGCGACGTCACCCGGCTGACCGCATCGGTCCGGCTCGCCATCCAGGCCGAGTTCTCCGGCTGGGAGCTGGCCCGGCTGCGGCTCTACCCGGGCGGCGTCCGGAAGGTCGTGCTCCGACGCAGGCTCACCCACCGTGACATCGGACTGGTCCCCGAGCCGACGTTCTGAGGCGTTCCGCCCGGTAACAGTCACCCATCGCGGTGATCACGCTCCGCGTTAGCACCACACAGCGTGAGGTTTCCGACCTTGTGCCACGGTGGCGCCACTCGAAAGGATGAGGTCTGCGCCACTCGCCGCTCCCCGAATCCCGGCACCGGTGCTGACCGATCCGCTTCGCCCGGTGCCCAGGCCGAGGACGTCCAGGGCCTGCTCGCGACCCACCCCCGGAGTGCGTCCTCATGTCCGTCCGCCGTTCGCGGCCCGTCGCTCCCCCGTCACAACCCGTCGCCGCCCCGGGCGACGACCGCCGCCGTACCCGCAGCCAGGACGTCGCCGCATCGCCGTCGCTGATGGCGATCGTGCTGGTGGCCGCGCTGGGGGTGCTGGCCTACACGGTGTTCCTGTTCGACTTCTCGAACCGGGGCGACTGGCCGGCGTACACCCTGGTCCTGCTCGCCGAGTCGATCATCGTCCTGCAGGCGTTGCTGTCGTTGTGGACCATTCTGTCCAGCGGTTACGACCCGCGCGACTTCACCTTCAACGAGGCGCAGCGCAGGCTCTACGGCGGTGGTGACGGTGCCGACGGCGAGTCCACCCGGGCGATCGGCATCGGCCGGCGCACCGATCCACTGCACCTGAACGGCGTACCCGTCGGCGTCGACGTCTTCGTCACCACCTACGGCGAGGCGCTCGGCGACATCCGGCGGACCGTCACGGCCGCCGTCGCGATGGACGGCGAGCACACCGTCTACGTGCTCGACGACGGCAGGTCGGTGGCCGTCCGCGAGCTGGCCGCCGAGCTGGGTGCGGAGTACGTCGCGCGGGAGGACAACGCGCACGCCAAGGCCGGCAACATCAACCACGCGCTGTCGGTCACCGACGGCGAGCTGTTCGTCATCCTCGACGCCGACTTCGTCGCCCGCCGGGACTTCCTGTTCGAGACGGTGCCGTTCTTCGCCGATCCGACGGTCGCGTTCGTCCAGACGCCGCAGACCTACGGCAACCTGGGCGGGCTGATCTCGCGCGGCGCGGGCTACATGCAGACGGTGTTCTACAAGTTCACCCAGCCCGGGAAGAACAGGTTCAACGCCGCGTTCTGCGTCGGTACGAACGTCGTGTTCCGGCGGACCGCGGTGAACGAGATCGGCGGGATCTGGCAGGAGTCGAAGTCCGAGGACGTGTGGACGTCGATGAAGCTGCACGAACGCGGCTGGCGCTCGGTCTACATCGGGCTGGAGCTGGCCGTCGGGCACACCCCGGAGACCATCGAGACCTACACCAAGCAGCAGCTGCGCTGGGCCACCGGCGGGTTCGAGATCCTGCTGCGGGCCAACCCGATGGGACGCGGCCGCAATCTCACCCTCGACCAGCGGCTGCAGTATCTCGGCACGGCGACGTTCTATCTGGTCGGCATCGCCCCCGGACTGCTGCTGCTGGTGCCGCCGATGCAGATCTACTTCGGGATCACCCCGATCTCGCCGGACGTCCCGGTGCTCACCTGGGTGCTGTACTACGCGGGCTTCTACTTCATGCAGATCGCGGTCGCGCTGTTCACGATCGGCTCGTTCCGCTGGGAGACGCTGCTGCTGGCGTCGGCGTCGTTCCCGATCTACGTCAAGGCGTTCGTGAACGCGCTGCTGCGCCGGGACCAGGCGTGGAGCGTGACCGGCCGCAAGGGTGTCCGGAACTCGCCGTTCGCCTTCATCGGCCCGCAGCTGCTGGCGTTCGTGTTCCTGGCCGCGACGTCGGTGGTCGGGCTGTGGCAGGCGCAGCAGATCCGGACGTTCGATCTGGCGCTGTTCTGGAACCTGCTCAACACCGCCGTGCTCGGGGCGTTCGTGGCGACCGCGGTCCGGGAGTCGCGGCGGATCCGGGCCGAGGCCCGGGAGCTGGACCGGCTGCGCAGGCTCGGCCGGGAGCCGGTCGGTGAGCACGACCGCAAGGTGACGACGCCGGTGCTGCCCGCCCCGCGCATCCGCTCCGCCGTGGCCGGGGCGCCGGCCGCGCCGCTCGGCTCCCCGCCCGCGCGGCGGGAGGCCGCGCGCCCGGCGGCCGGTGGCCCGGTCACCGGAGCAGGCCGCCGGCCGGTGCCCGTCGCGGCCGCGCGGAGCGGGACGCAGGATCCGCGGCGCCCGGACCGGGCCCGCGCGCCGGTCACCGGGCCGCACCGGGCCGGCGGACCGCCGCACGAGTGGATCGCCGGGCCCCCGTCCGGCCCGGTGGAGCGGGCCCGCGGCGGTGCCCGGCCGGACCCGGCCCGCCCCGCAGGAGGGTCCCGTCGCCGGTCCGGGTCCGCTCCCGCCGGCCCCCGCCCGGTCGCGCCCGACTCGATCGCGGCACCCGCCTTCACCGGCGCTCCGGAGATGCCCCGGTCCCCCAGCGCGGCCACCGGCTCCGTCGGGGCACCGCACTCCCCCGCCTCGACCGGCGCTCCGGATGTGCCTCGCTCCCCCGCCGTATCCCGCCCCACGGGTTCACCGGGCGCCCCGGTCGCCGTGCCGCGGCAGCGCGACCTCGACGCCGGACGTCGGCAGCGCCGCGGCCCCGACCCCCAGCCCCGGCAGCACGGCCTCGACCCGGAGCCCCAGCAGCGCCGCCTCGACCCCGAGCCCCAGCAGCGCCGCCTCGACGTCGAACCACGGCCGCGCGATCCCTGCGCCCGTCCTGCCCCGGGTGCGGCGCGGGTTCCACTGCCCCGGGACGCCCCGAGCGGCCCGCACCCGCTGCCCACCCACGCCCCGGCCAGGCACGCGCGGAGCACCCGGTGAGCGCCGGACGCAGGCTGCGGCTCGGGCTCGGGATCACCGCGGTACTGCTGCTCGTCGCGGTCCTCACGATGACCCTCAACGCCCGCAACGGGATCGTCCGCGGCCACTCCGCGGCGCTCGCCGCCCAGAGCTACCCGGTCGGGACCGACTACTCCGGCACCGTCACCGAGCAGCTGGTCCAGGTCGGCGACGAGGTCGGCGTCGGGCAGCCGTTGTTCGAGGTGCAGAGCGCCACCCTGTCCCGTGACCTGCAACAGGGCCTGCTCGACCCGGACAGGGTGCCCTACGGCATCAAGGACGGCAGCACCCTCGTCGTCACCGCGACCGACCCCGGCCGGGTGGAGTCCGTCGGCTACGCGATCGGTGCGTTCGTCGCCGCCAACTCGGAGCTGGCCACGGTCCAGCGGGCCGGGTCGCTCTACATCGAGGCCGAGTTCATCCTGACCGCACCGGACTACGCCCGGCTGCCGCCGAACGCGACCGTCGACGTCGTGCTGCCGAACAACGAACGGATCACCGCACAGGCCGGACGGGTGCAGGTGAGCACCGAGGACGGTGAGGCCCGGACCGTCGTCCAGGCCCACAGCCCGGAGCTCGCGGACTCGACGGCCGACGGGCTGTTCGCCGTGGGGACCCCGGTGGAGGCGACCCTGCACCTGCGCAACGACAACCTGGTCACCCGGGCCTCGGCCTGGATCACCGATCTCACCGGATTCGGCGGGTTCACCTCATGAGCCGACACTCCGCGGACCGTCCGGACGCCTGGTCGGTCGACGTCCCCGACGCCGCCCCCGACGTGCCCGGCGCGCCCGGCGGACGACGGCGGCGCAGCGCCGACACCGTCCGACCGGCGGAACCGCCGTCCCTCCCGCACCCGCGTCCGGCACCGCCCGGCCGGCCGGCCCCGCCGGGCGCACCCACCACCCGGTCCGGCACGGACTCGCCGACGACGCCGGTACGCGCCGCCGTCGCGCGGCCGTCGTCGGCGCCGCACCGCCCGGCCGTACCGCAGCCCCGTCCCCCGGCGGGGCCGTCCGGCCGGACCCCGGCGGCACCGGCCGGTCGCCGGTCGCCGCTCCCCGGCCGTCGCCGCCGGTCGCGGTGGCCGTTCGTACTGCTCGCCGTCGCGGTCGTCACGGTCATCGCCGCCGTGGCCGTCGCGCGCCTGGTGCCGTCGGGCGCCGACGGCCCGGGCGGGATCACCGCCACCGATCCGGTGATCGCCGCGTCGGTCGCCGGGCTGCCGCAGCGTTCGGTCGGCGTCCCGCCGGTGATGCGATTGGCCGACGACCAGGTCCCGCCGACCAACCGCTGGTTCGCCGGGCTGGTGTTCCCCGACGAGCCGCAGCCGGTGTTCCCGCTGCCGCTGTCCGTCGCGGTCCGCGACGACGGCCTGTCGCTCGGCCTGCCGGAGGTCCGCGCCGACGGCGCGACGATCTTCGGTTCGCACACCCCGGCGCTGGACGTCCCGCTCGGGAGCAGCGACCTGCGCGTCGTCGACTACGACGACCTGACGGTCACCGTCGCGATGCTCGACGCGGGCGGTTCCGAGACCGGACGGCTGCTGCTCACGCGGGGCTCGCCGTTCGTCCGCTACACCGCGACGACCGGGCAGGACCTGACCGTCGGTCCACAACCGCTGGACGCGGACGGGACCGTCGTGATCCGGGACGGTCGCTACGGCGTCGTCACCGACGGGGAGCTGACCGGATCCGTGCTGACCCTGCCGGCCGGCGGATCGGCGACGTTCTACGCGGTCCCGCCGGACGGCGACCCGGCGGTGTTCGCCGACGCCGCCCGGGTCGCGGTGACCGGTGGCTCGGTGACCGAGGAGATCGCGGGCGACACGGTCCGCTCCACCCTGACCTACCGCACCGAGGGCGGAGACACCATCGCGGGAGCCATGCCGGGTGCGGACGCCGGGTGCGATCCGGTCGGCCGGTTCAGCACCGTCTACGGGCCGATGCCGGTGTGCCGGTCCTCGACGCTCACGGTCGGCGAACCGGTGCTGACGCCGTCCGGGACGCTGGACCTGTCCGGCGTCGACGACGCGGGCCGGGCCGAGCTCAGCGCGCTGGTCGAGCGGGACGTCGCGGAGCTGACCCTCGACGCCGCCGACACCTACTTCGGTGGGAAGCAGCTGGTGCGGGCCGCGACGCTGATGCGGCTGGCGTCCGATCTGGGCATGGAACCGACCGCGCAGCGGGTGCGCGACCAGCTCGTCCCGCTGCTGGAACGGTGGGCCGATCCCGCCGGGTGCGCCGCTCGGAGCACGCACTGCTTCGTCTACGACCCGGTGATCCGCGGGATGGTCGGGTTGGAGGCCTCGTTCGGCTCCGAGGAGTTCAACGACCACCAGTTCCACTACGGCTACTTCCTCTACGCCGCCGCGCTGCTGGGCCGGGACGACCCGGAGCTCGTCGAGCGCATCGGCCCGGTCGTCGATCTGCTGGCCGCCGACGTCGGCAGCCCGGCGCGGACACCCCAGTTCCCCGAGTACCGGGCGTTCGACGCGTTCGCCGGGCACTCCTGGGCGTCCGGGTTCAGCCCGTTCGGCGACGGCAACAACCAGGAGTCCAGCTCGGAGTCGGTCTCGGCGTACAACGGTCTGGCACTGTGGTCGGAGCTGCGCGGGAACACCGCGCAGCGGGACCGGGCGGTGGCGATGCTGTCCCGGGAGGCCGCCGCGGCGATGCGGCACTGGGTGGAACCGGACCTCACGGCCTTCCCGGAGTTCACGCACAGCGTGATCGGGATCAACTGGGGTGGCAAGCGGGACCACGCGACGTGGTTCTCCGCCGAGCCGTCGGCGATCCTGGCGATCCAGCTGATCCCGATGTCACCGGTCGCGGAGTATCTGCGCGGCGAGCCGGAACGGATCCGGCAGAACGTCGCCGCCGCCACGCCTGCCGGGTTCGACGTGCCCTACGCCGACTCGATCCTGATGTATCTCGCGCTGGCCGATCCGGAGGCCGCAGCCACCGCGGCGCGGGCACTGCCCGACGAGCGGATCGACGACGGCAACTCCCGCTCGTACCTGACGGCCTGGATCCTGGCGCAGCGCTGATCCCGGAGGCCCTGCTCCGTCCGGGTGATCGTGGCCGGAGTTGTCCACAGCGGACGAGATCGGGGCCGAGGTTGTCGGAGACTCCCGGCATACTCGACCGCATGTTCGATGACAGCGCTCCCAGCTGCAACGATGCCGCGTCTCCGGTCGTGGTCGCCGATCCCCGGCCTCGCGGTGGGTCCCGGCGGGGCCGGCGCCGCCGCTCCGGCCGGGCCGGCGCGGCGAGCCGGGTGCCCGGCGCAGCCGGGGCCCCTCGTCCGGGCGGCACCGCAGCCACCCCCGGAGCGCGCGGGGCCCCGGCGGCACCCCCGCCAGCCACCTCACCACGGTGGTCCGAGCAGGTCCCCGACTCGGGCCTGATCGCCGTCCTGGAGCGGCCACCCGGCCGGGGCACGTCCGACCACGAGCGTCTCGAACGCATCGCCGCGTTCGAGCGCGCGATCAGCTGGCTGCAGGCCCAGCAGGAGGTCGAGATCGCCGGCTACGTCACCGCCGCCGAACGGGCCGCCGTCCCGGATCCCCGCCGGCCCGGGTCCGGCCCGCCCGGGCCGTTCGACACCCCGGCACACGCTTCCCGCTCGGCCACCGCCGAGATCCAGCTGATCCTCCACCTGACCGGGGCAGCCGTGCTCGCCCGCCTCGAGCGCGCCCGGCTCCTGCACCAGGATCCGACACTGGCGCCGACGGCGGCGCTTGCCCGCACCGGCCTGCTCACCGCCCCGAAGACCCGGAAGATCCTGGAGGGCACCGTGGGCCTCGATCCCGCACAGGCTGCCCGGCTGCAGGCCACCGTCCTGCCCAAGGCAGCCACCCAGACCACCGGACAGCTGGGCGCCGCGATCCGCCGGTTCCTGGTCTCGCTGGCCGACAGCGGGCTGCCCGTCCGGCGCCGCGAGCGCGCCACCCGTACCCGCGGTGTCACCGTGCAACCCGACGCCGACGGCATGGCCGTGCTGCGGGCGTTCCTCCCCGCCGCGGCCGCCACCGGTATCTACGCCGTCCTCGACGAGACCGCCCGGCACCGCCCGTGCGGCGACGGCGCCGACGTCCGCACCATGGACCAGCGGCGGGCCGACGCACTCACCGACCTGGTCCTGCGCCCCACCGGACACGCCAGCGAGGGCACGGCGGCGACCGCCGATGCGGCGCCCCCGGCCGACGTGCCCGGCGTCGCGCCCACCCCTTCCGGGATCCCGCAGCCGCCCCACCCCACCATCTCGGTTCGGATCAACGTGACCGTCCCGCTCGACACCCTGCTCGGCGCCGACGAGGCTCCCGCGGAGCTCGCCGGCCACGGCCCGATCCCGGCTGCCGACGCCCGGGCGCTGGCCTTCGCCCCCGGCACGGTCTGGTACCGGCTGATCACCGACCCGGTGAGCGGTCGTGTCCTGCATCGCGACACCACCCGGTACCGGCCCGACGCCGCACTGGCCGAGTTCGTCCGGGCGCAACACCCCACGTGCACCCATCCGGGCTGCCGGGTCCCCGCACACCGCTGCGATCTCGATCATGTCGTCCCGCACGATCCGGCCGGCGGCACGGGCCCGACCCGGTCCGACAACCTGCATCCGTTGTGCCGCAGTCACCATCTGCTCAAGCACAGCCCGGGCTGGCAGGTCCGGCTGCTCCCGGACGGCAGCACCCGATGGACCACGCCCTCCGGGCACGTGCACGTCGCCGAACCGACACCGGTCGGTCCGCGCGGGGCTGCCGGGGCCGGGCGCCGCGGCCCGGGGGTGCTCGCTCTGCTACGCGATCCGGGGCTGGCGGACCGGCTCGCCGCCGGTGTCGCCGACGCACCGTTCTGATGCGCACGGTTCTGACAGGCGCGCGTCTCACCGGGACTGGTTCAACCGCCGTAGGGCACGGTCAGGATCTCCATCAGGTGTCCCGACGGGTCCTCGAAGTAGACCCCTCGGCCGCGGTCGTTCGTATTGATCTCGCCCGCCCGGGTTCGACCCGGATCGGCCCAGTACTCGCCGCCCCGTTCCCGGATCCGGGCGAACGCGGCGTCGAACTCGGCATCCGAGACCAGGAACGCGTAGTGCTGCGACGCGATCTCCGTATCCGCTGCGGCGTCGAGATAGTCGAGGCTCACGCCGTTGGCGGTCTCGACGACCTGGAACGGGCCGAACGGCTGCGGCTGCGCGAGTCCGAGGATCTCGGTCAGGTAGGTGGCCCCGGCACGCTTGTCGTGGGAGAGGACGATGGTGTGGTTCAGCTCTGCCATGCGGACCACGGTGCAACCTCGACCTCGGTCGAGGTCAACCCCCTGTTCCGGATCCGCTGCCGTGCAGGCCGACCTCCGGCGGACGTCCGGCGCCCCGCGGGCTGGGCACCCCGCGGAAACCGTAGGGCGCGGGCTCCCGGCCCGGCTGGACGAACCAGCACTCTCCCGGTTCGCCGCGGTCCAGGATCTGCTCGACGGCCGCGGCGACGTCGTCGGCCGACAGCATCGGGAAGTCGCCGAACTGCTCGCGTACCTCGGCGATCAACGGGGTGTCGGCGTAACCCGGGCAGACCGCGTTCACCCGGATCCCGTCCGCCACCAGGGTCTCCGCGGCCGACCGCACGTAGCCGACGACCGCGTGCTTCGTCGCGGCGTACAGCGCGTCACCCGGCAGCGGGACGAGACCGGCCAGCGACGAGGTCGCCACGATGTTCCCGCCACCGGCGCGGCGCAGCGCCGGGACCGCGGCGGTCAGCCCGAACACGACGTGATCGAGGTTGACGCCGACGATCTGCCGGTACCCGGCCACATCCAGGTTCTCGACGCCCGTCTGGCGACCGGTGATCCCGGCGTTGAGCAGCACAACGTCGAGCCGGCCGAACCGCTCCTCCGCGGCGGCGACCGCTGCGGGCATCGCCGCGGGATCGGTCACGTCGGCCTGCAGGGCGAACCCGCCCGACCTGCCCGCCACCGCGGCGGCCCCGGCCCCGTCGAGATCCACCACGACGACCTGCGCACCCGCTGCCACCAACCGGTCCACGGCGGCCGCACCGATGCCGGATGCGCCGCCGGTGACCAGTGCGACCTTGCCCGAGAGATCCATGCCGGCCACCCTGCCCGATCCGACGGCGGGGAGACAGCCACGCGGGCCCGACGGTCCGGACGCCGCCGCCGCGTCAGGCCGTCCGCAGGAAGCGGTCCAGCACCCGGGTCCCGAAGGTCAGCGCGTCCACCGGAACCCGCTCGTCGATGCCGTGGAACAGCGACGCGAAGTCCAGCTCCGGAGGCAGCCGCAGCGGCGCGAAGCCGTAGCACTTCATCCCGAGCGCGGAGAACGCCTTCGCGTCGGTCCCGCCGGACAGCATGTAC
Organism: Pseudonocardia autotrophica; assembly: GCF_003945385.1. Taxonomy (NCBI): domain Bacteria; kingdom Bacillati; phylum Actinomycetota; class Actinomycetes; order Pseudonocardiales; family Pseudonocardiaceae; genus Pseudonocardia; species Pseudonocardia autotrophica. The sequence continues at coordinate 1,725,478 of NZ_AP018920.1, read as the reverse complement.
GGGACGATCTCGGCCGTCGGGTCCTCGGTCCGCAGCGCGGCCTGCATCGCGTCGGTCAGCGCGCCCTCGAACGGCGTCTCCACCGCCGGGAGGTCGGTGACCCACTCCCGCTCGACGTCCGGCCCGAGCAGCTCGTCGATCTCGGCGAGGAAGGCCTCCTCGCGCCCCGGCAACACCCGGCAGTCGACGACCGCCTCGGCCGTCGAGGGGATGACGTTCGCCTTGTACCCGGCGTTGAGCATCGTCGGGTTCGCGGTGTCCCGCACGGTGGCACCGATGATCCGGGAGATCGGGCCGAGCTTCGCCAGCGCGCCCTCGAGATCGTCCTCCGGGTACTCGACCCCGGTCAGCTCGGTCATCCGATCCAGAAACGCCCGCACCGTGGGGGTCACGACCAGCGGGAACGTGTGGTTCCCCAGCCGCGCGACGGCCTCGGCCAGGATCGTGACGGCGTTGTCGTCGTGCAGGAACGAGCCGTGGCCCGGCTTTCCCTTGGCCCGCAGCCGCATCCAGGCGATGCCTTTCTCGGCGGCCTCGATCAGGTACGCCCGCTGGTCCTCGCCGAGGGTGAGCGAGAAGCCGCCGACCTCGCCGACCGCCTCGGTGCAGCCCTCGAAGAGATCCGGCCGGTTCTCCACCAGCCACTGGGCGCCCCACTTGCCGCCGGCCTCCTCGTCGGCGACGAAGGCCCACACGATGTCGCGCGGCGGGACGACGCCCTCACGCTTGAAGCGGCGCGCGACCGCCAGCATCATCGCGTCCATGTCCTTCATGTCGACGGCGCCGCGGCCCCACACGTAGCCGTCCTGCACCGCGCCGGAGAAGGGATGCACCGACCACTCGCTCGCGTCCGCGGGGACGACGTCGAGATGGCCGTGCATCAGCAGCGCGCCTCGCGAAGGATCAGCCCCGGCCAGCCGGGCGATCACGTTCATCCGCTTCGGCATACCGGACTGGACGACCTCCACCTCGTAGCCGACCTCGGTCAGCTTGGCCGCCACGTAGTCGGCGGCCTCCGCCTCACCGGCCAGAGTCTCCGGGTCGGCGGTGTTGGTCGTGTCGATCCGGATCAGCTCGGAACAGAGCTGGACGACCTCCGCCTCGGCGCTCGCCGCCTCGTTGGTGGGTGTGTCGTTCGGGTCGACGCTCATGGGCGTCTTCCTACCACCGGCGCTCCGACCGACCCGGCCGCAACCCCGTCCGGAGGCTCGGTTATGCTTCACCAGCACGCGATCGAGAGATCGTGGCGTCCGAGTGGCGGAATGGCAGACGCGCTAGCTTGAGGTGCTAGTCCCCGTATTAGGGGGTGGGGGTTCAAGTCCCCCCTCGGACACAGACCATAACCCCACGAGTGTGCGCTGATCTCGATCGCGGCGCGCACCGTGCGGAGTTCAGGTGCGTAAGTTAATCGCAGGCCGAGCTGGCGGTAGACGGCCGCACGGTCGTCAGCAGCGGCTCGGCCGAGGACCGCACGCACATCGCCGAGCGCTTCGACCAGTTCGTGGATCTCCGTCTCGTTCATCGGCTGCTGCTGAGTTCGCGTGTGGTTACGAACTCGTGCGAGCGCGGCCGCCCGGTGCGCCTGAACCTCGGCGGTCCACGTGGCGACCAGGGCGGGATCCGTACCGGCTTCCAGTGCGGCCCGGTACCGGGCCAGCTTCGACTCGCACTCGGCGATGATCCGCTTGGCGTCGGCGGCAGCGGGGTCGGTCCTGGCGTCGGGCTGGGAGCGCACCATCGCCGCCACCGTCCGCTCGATCTGCTCCGGCTCGAAGAGCCCGGCCAGCCATCCGTCCAGCGCGGGCAGCACGTCGTCCTCCGCGACGTAGACGTTCCCCGGGTGCTCCACGGTGTTTGCCAGGGCGTACTCGCGCGGGTACCGGCAGCGGTAGTAGGGCCGGTTGTGATTCCACTGTCCCTGCATCCGCCGCTCGCAAACCCCGCAATGCACGAGACCGCGCAGGACGTAGGACCGCCGGACCCGTTCGCGCGTCCGCGACTTGGCGCGCCCGCCACCGCTGAGCATGTCCTGCGCGTTCTGGAAGTCGTCGACGCCGATCAGCGGCTCATGCACGACGTCCGTGGACCACACCCATGCGTCCTGGTCGTTCCACCGCAGCCGGGACTCGTGGCCGAGCGCGACGTCATCTACATCGATCAGGACCTCGTCCTTGCGCTGCTTGTTCCAGACCTGGCGTCCGGTGTAGCGCGCGTTGCCGAGAATGACCCGGATCGCCCCCTTCGACCAAGCGGCGCCCGAGCGGTGCCTGTTGCGTGCGGGGTCGTGCGCTGACGGACAGGCGATGCCGTCGCGGGTGAGTCCTTCGGCGATCGTGAAGATCCCGAGCCCGTCGAGGTACTCGGCGAAGATGCGTTTGACGATCGGTCCGGCCGCCGGATCCGGCTCCAGGACGCGGAGCCGCCGACCGTCGGCCGCCTTGGCCGGGTTCGGATGCGGGCCGGCATCGGCAAGCCGGTAACCGTAGGGCGGTCGTCCGCCGAGGAACCGGCCCTCGACATGCGCCTGGGCCGCCATCGCGGTCCTGACCCGGATCTTGATCCGGTTCCGCTCCCCCTTGGACATGCCACCGAACACGGACATGATCAAGTCGTGCGCCTCGGCGTCAGGATCGATCGCCCCACCCACCTCGGGTACCCACAGCCCGATTCCGTAGTGCACGAACACCGGGAAGGTGAGCCCGTACTGGTTGCCGTAGAAGGCTCGCTGCGGCTCCCCGATGACCACGGCCTCAAACCGCGCCCCCTCACGGATCACGTCCAGCAGCTGCGACGCGGCAGGGCGTCGCTTCCACGGGATCGATCGGGACTGACCGATGTCGAAGTACTCCTCGACCACAGACCCGTGCTTGTCGATGAGCGCGCGTGAGCGGGCAAGCTGCCAGTTGCGCGACGCCTGCGGATCCTGGTTGTCCTCGGTGGACACCCGTCCGTAAAAGGCAAACCTGATCGTCACCGAATCACTCCGTTCGGTCGAGTCGCTCCCTCAGACCGACGAGCAACTTGAGCAAGGCGTTCGCCGCGGCGGGCGTGAGGTGAGGCAGTTCCGGCGGGAGCACCACTCGCAGGCCGACACGAACCTCGACGACGCTACCGCGATCCGGTGTGTCGGCCGACTTTCCGCCGTCGGGCTGTGGACCGACAAGGTCGTTGCGCCTCATGAATGGCAAGGTGCGCTGCAAGCGCTGCTGAACCGTGTTCATCGGTGACGCTGGCGACGACCACCGGATGGCGATACGGCGACCTCGTCAACGGTTTCCGTTCGGTACCAGTCGACATCCGTGCTGCATGCCGCTCCTCCGGCCGTTCCAGGGACAGGCAGGCGGCGACGGTGACCTGCTCCGTTGTCGGCGTGCTACGGCGGCGTTGTTCAACTGTGGTCGGTGCCGGCCGTGTGGATCTTGTAAAAATCACGACCCGGGTGGCCACTCCGGTGCGGCCGCGCGGAGGTGCTGGCCTGTAGGCCCCCACCGGCGGACAGCCAGGTTCTGAGTCGTTCCGGCGACCGCCCCGAGGCGCAACCAGGACAGGCCGGCGAACCGTGCTGCCTGTACGGCGGCGTGAAGTCGTTCCTCGACGTCGGCAAGTTGCTTGGCGAGGTCGTAAACGGCGAGCTCGGGCAGGACGCGATCGAGGTGGCGCTCCCACTCGGCGAAGGCAGCGGTGCCGGTCTCCCAGCCGTCGACGCCGTCGGGGGCGCTGCCGGTGCGGCTGAGCCATTCGCTGCGCGGGTAGAACTGCATGCCCCGCCAGCCGCACTCGCACGCCGAGCGCCAGCCGATCACCTCGGAGGCGGTGCGGGCCGAGGAGCTCGCGGTCTCAGTGCCGTCGAGCAGAACCGACACCGGGTAGCCGGTGTGGTCGTAGGCCGGCGCGTACCCGGTGTCGTGGACCCATGCCATGCCGCTTCGCCCTTCCGCGCGCTGCGCACCTGTTTCTAGCCCTGGCGCAGGGTCCGGTGCCGGGTCGGCGGCAGCGTGGTCGATCTGTTGTCGGCCCCAACCACGGATCGACCACCGGATTGCCGCGCCCGGTTGCACCGAGAGAACCTGGGACCAGCGCAAGTGCGGGATCGAAGGCGACGCAGGATCCGGGCCGTCAGCAACCTTCCAGTAGCCGGCGCCCGAGCCCGCACTGCCCGGCGACAAACCGGACAGCAGAGGTTCTCCACCAGCTGCCAGCGCCTTTCCCCCGGCGCGGACGGGCCGGGGATAGCCACGCGGCGGATCGTCAACGGAGGCTCCTCGAACGGCGGGGTAACAACCGTGGCGCTCCCCCTTGTGGCTGGGCAGTGGTCGATACGTGGTCGCACGCGGCCGCGGCGTGACCACGCGACGACCACGCATCCGCAGCACCCCCCTCGGAGGCTCCCTCCTCGACGACGAAGGGAGGTGCTTCGATGACGGCAGCTGCAGAAGCGTCCCGGGCGTGGGCGACACGCCACGAGTCGCGGGCGACGCGGCGAACCCGGCTGGCGGTCGCGGGCGTCGCGGGCGGGGTCGGCGCGACCACCGTCGCGACGGCGATCGGTGCCGCCGATCGCGGTGTGTACGTCGGCCGCGCGGTGGACGTGCTCGTGTGTCGGGCCACCGGTGACTCCCTGATCCGCGCCGGACGCGCCGCCCAGCTCGTCGCCGCCGCGACCGGCCGCAAACCGGTACTGGCGATCACTGCTGCCGACGCGTCGGGCCCGAGCCGCCCGGTGTCCGCGCGGTTGCGACTCCTGGAGCCGCACGTAGCGGCCGTGGTCGTGCTGCCGTTCGTCCGGCGCTGGCGCGAGCTCGCCGTCCCCATCGACGAGGTCCGCGGCCTGCTCGCCGTGCCGCGCACCGAGCTGCCCCGCAGCCTGCGCCGCTACGCCGACGCCGCACACAACCTGCGCGCCGCGCTGGACACCCGCTCCCCGGCCGCGGCCCGCCCGATCCCCGGGCGGGCCGCCTCATCCTCGACCCTCGGGAGGACCCGATGAACCTGGCCAGCGTGCCCAACCCCGCACCCGTGGCGCCGCCGGGACTCGGCGAGCTCGCCGGCGAGCTGCTCGGCTGGCTCAAGTGGGGCGTGATCGTCGCCGGGGTACTCGGCATCTTCATCTGCGCACTGATGCTGATCATCGGGCGGCGCAACCGGTCCGCCACCGCCTACGAGGGCCTCGTCGGATCGGCCTGGGTGATCGGCGGTCTCGCGCTCGCATCGGTCGCCGCATTGCTGGTCGGGGCGTTCCAAATATGAGCCGCCTCCGCCCCACGCTGTGCCTGGCCGCGGTCCTCACCGCGACGCTCGGCTGCACGACCGCACCACCCGCCTCCGACGTCGCCCCGGACCCGGTGGTGCTGGTGGCCGTGCCGGGCGGGGTCGCCGCATCGTCGCAGCGGTACGGCCCGTTCCACGAGTTCGACGGCCGGGCGATCGGGTTCAGCCACGACGAGCTGGGGGCCGCCCTCGCTGCTACCCACATCGGACCGCGCGTCACCGCGGCCGCCGGTACCCCCGTCGTGGAGGCAACGCTGGAGCAGCAGTGCTGGGGCGACGTCACAGCCGCCCGGGAGCGTCTGGCAACGACGCTGCCCCGCCCGGACACAGCCGTACGCGAAGACCTCACCCCGAGCACCATGTACTTCCGTGTGATCGCCGGTGACGCCGGCGGCGACCACGTCGTGGTGTCCTTGCTGGCCGACACAGCGCAGTCCCGGGCGATGGGCGGCTACTCTCGCGTGGATGCCGCCCTGCGCTGGGTCGGCGACGACTGGCAGCTGCGTGTACCCGTCCGGCGCCCGACCCTGCATCCGGACACCACCGGCTACCGGCTGCTGGGGCCGACGCCATGACCGCGCTCGCGCAGCCCGCCCAGGAATGCGGCACGTTCGACCTGGGCTGCCAGACCGGGCAGGCCATCGGATCGGCGTTTCAGGGCATCGTGGCCGAGGTCGCCCGCGGCGCCGCGGAGCTGGTCGTGACCACCGCGACGTGGTGGGTCGAGACCGACAGCATCGATCCCCGCGACCCTGCCGTCGCCGCCGCGCAGGACGCCACCCGCGAGCTGATACTGATCATCCTCGTCGGGTCGGTGCTAGTGCAGTCGATCCGGATCATCCTCTCCCGCAAGGGCGAGCCGCTGGTCATGGTCGCGAGCGGGCTCATCCGCTTCGCGGTGGTGTCCGCGCTCGGTCTCGTCGCCCTGGAGATCGCGTTGCGCGCGGGGGACGCGTTGGCGAGCCAGCTTCTTGACGGCGCCGCGAGCAACTTCGCGCTGCTGATGGAAGACGTTCTCGTCGACGGGGACGCCACGTTCCTGGTGCTGCTGGTGTCGTTGATCGCCGCGGTGCTCTCACTCGTGCAGTGGGTGCTGATGGCAATGCGCCAGGCCGGGCTGCTGGTGCTGGCCGCGATGCTCCCGCTGGCTGCGTCCGGGTCGCTGACCCGCTCCACACGGGGCTGGCTGGACAAGATCATGGTGTGGCTGCTCGCCATGGTCGCCTACAAGCCCGCGGCCGCGTTCATCTACTACATCGGGTTCTCCTACCTGTCCTCCCCGAACGCCGCCCACGCCGGGAACGCCGGCACCATGATCACCGGGATCATGGTGCTGCTGCTCGCCGTGATCGCGATGCCGGTGCTGCTGAAGTTCTTCGCCTGGTCCGGCACCCAGATCGGCGGCGGCGGTGGCGGCGGTTCGGGGTTCCTCGGCGCCGCAGGCGCGGTCGCCATGTCGCAGGGCTACGGGCGCGGCGCAGTCGACCGGGCCGCCGCGATGGAGAACGGCGGGCCCGGCTCCTATGCCACGTTCGGGGGCTCCCCGCCCCCGGCCGGTGCCGCGCCCGCAGCGGCCACCGGAGGGTCGACAGCAGCCGGGACCGGCGCCGCTGCCGGCGCCGGTGCGGTGGGGGGTGCGGCAGCGGCCGGCGTCGTCGGGGCGGCGGCCGTGCGCGCTGCGGCCGGCGGGATGACCGGGCCACCCGAAGGCGGTGGCCCCGGATGAGCGTCGACAACCCGGCCGGCCCGGACAGCGGGCCTCGGTTGTACGGAAACTGGCGTGCCGAGCGCGGCTGGGGCATCGGATCACTGTCGACCGCGGCGACGATCGCCCTGTTCCTGGCCGTGCTGGCCCCGCTGCTCGCGGTGTCCGCGTTCCCGTCCGCGGCCCTCCCGCTGCTGGGAGCGTCGGTGACCGTCGTCGCCGGGGTGGTGGTCCGGGTGGGCGGGGTCAGCGCCACCGACGTCGTCCTGCGCCGAGCCGGATTCCACCGCGCCCAGGCGGCCGGGTGGACCGAGCTGTCCGCGGGGGTGCTCACCGAGCACCCGCGCGCGGCGGACCTGCCCGGGGTGCTGGCGCCGCTGCGCCCGCTCGACGTCGACGACGGGCGCGGCGCCCGTCATGCCCTGCTGTGGCACCGCCGGACCGGGACGCTGACGGCGGTCCTGCGCTGCTCCCCGATCGGGCTCGACCTCGCCGATCCCGACCGCGCCGACACCTGGGTCGCGGCCTGGGGTGCGCTGCTGGCCGACCTGGGCTACCTGCCGCTGACCCGCCACATCGCGGTCACCATCGACACCGCCCCGGCCGGTGGGACCACCGTGCGCGACCACATCGCCCGCGCGCTCGATCCGGCCGCGCCCGCGCTGGCCCGACGCATCCTCGACGAGCTGGCCGAGCTCACCCCGGCCAGCACCGCCGACATCGACGCCCGGGTCGCGATCTGCCTCGACCCCGCCCGCGCCACACCGCGGCCCACCGACCTGCTCGCCGCGGCGGTCGAGGTGGGCCGCCGGCTGCCCGCGATCGAGAACAACCTGGCCGCGTGCGGCGTCGCGATCCTCGGCCGGGCCAGCACCGGCTGGCTCACCGGCCGCATCCGCGCCGCGTTCGACCCGCACCTGCGCCCCGACGTCGCCCGGCTTGACGACTCCGATTCGGTGCTGGCCTGGCGCGACGCGGGCCCGGTCGCCGCCCGGGAGCGCTGGGACAGCTACCGCCACGAGGGTGGGCTGTCGGTGACCTGGGCGCTGCGCGAGGCCCCCCGCCAGGCCGTCGGCGCGGGCGTGCTCGCACCGCTGTTCGCGCCCGGCCCGTTCCCGCGGCGCACCACCTGGCTGTATCAGCCCTACCCGGCCGAGCAGGCCGCGGCGAAGGTGGAGAACGAGGTCACCTCCGGGCAGGTCCGCCGCGCCTGGGCCGAACGAACGCGGCGCGACGAGACCCAACGCGACCGCGACGACCGCGCCCGCGCGCTGCAGTCCGCCCGTGAAGAAGCCCAGGGCGCCGGCGTCGGCCGGTTCACCCTCTACGTCACCACCACAGTCCTGCACGACGACGACCTGCCCGCCGCGGTCGCCGACGTCGAGCAACGCGCCGGCCAGTCGAAGCTGCGGCTGCGCCGCCTCCGTGGCGCCCAGGCCGCCGGGTTCGCGGCCGCCCTCGGTGTCGGGATCGACCCCGCCGAGCTGCTCACCCACCGCCGCGGACGCTGATCGGAGAACCGGCATGACCAGCACAGATCCAGCTCCGCGCTCGTGGGGATGGGCCGTCCCCGGCGGCGGCCGCGCAGGGCACGTCGAGGCCGGGAACCGGTTCGCCGGCACCACCAGCCAGGTCTGCGGCCTGTTCCCCTTCGCCACCCCGTCGGGCTGCGACGTGCGCGGCGTACCGATCGGGCGTCACCTGCACACCGCCGAACCAATCGGGCTCGACCCCGCGCACTGGCTGCGCTGTGGCCTGGTCTCCAACACCGGCGTCTGGGTGCAGGGCCAACCCGGGATCGGGAAGTCCTCCATCACCAAACGCATGCTCGCCGGCCTCGTGGCGTTCGGGATGCGCGCGGTGATCCCCGGCGATGTGAAGGGCGAGTACACCCCGCTCGTCACGGCGCTCGGTGGCTCGGTGTGGCACCTCGGCCGGGGCCTGCAGGCCCTCAACCCGCTCGATGCCGGCCCGCTCCGCGCGGCGCTGCTGACAGCCCCGGCGGCGGATCGCACGCGACTGCTGGAGACCCTGCGGGCCCGGCGACTGACGCTTCTCGAAGCGTTGATCACCATCGTCCGCCACGACGAACCCGACGTCACCGAACGCCGCCTGCTCGGAGCCGCGCTCGACCTCGCCGTCGACACCTCCGCCGACCGCGAACCGCTGATTCCCGACGTCCTCGCCGTCCTGCTCTCCGCCGCCACCCCGCTGCTGACCATCGCGGCTACGCAGGACGACATCGAGTTCCGGCGCACGTCACGTTCGCTGGTCAACGCGCTCGGGCTGCTGTGCGAGGGCGCGATCCGCGGCATCTTCGACCGCCCCAGCAGCGTCCGCTTCGACCCCGACACCCCCGCCCTCTCCCTGGATATCAGCGCGCTGGACGACGATGACGACGACGTCGTCGCCGCGGCGATGCTGTGTTCGTGGGCGTGGTCCGCTGCCCTGGCCGACGCCGCCGCCTACGGCGAGCGTCGCCGCAACGTCGTGCAGGTGCAGGACGAGCTGTGGCGAGCCCTGCGCGTCGCGCCGGGCCTGGTGGAGCGCTCCGACCGGATCACCCGCCTGGGCCGGCACCGCGGGGTGGTGTCGTTCCAGGTCACCCATTCCCTCGACGACCTCGAAGCGTTGCCCACCGAGGCCGACCGGGCCAAGGCCCGCGGCATGGCGTCGCGCAACGGGGTGCTGCTGCTGGGCGGGATGGCCGAGAAGGAACTCGACGGGCTGCGCCGCATCACCTCGCTCAGCGAGGGCGAGGCCGCCCTGATCACCTCCTGGGCCGCGCCGCCGACCTGGCACGCCGGACGGGTCCATCCCGGCCGCGGCAAGTACCTGATCAAGTCCGGGCAGCGGGTCGGGTTGCCGGTCGCGCTCACCCTCACCCCGACCGAGGTCGCATTGCACGACACCGACCGCGCCTTCCGCCGGAGCACGCCGTGACCCCGGGGCTGCTGCGCGAGGCGGCCGCACCGTTGGTCCTACTCGGGGCGATCGCCGGCGCCGCCGTGCTCGTCGGCGATGTCTGGGTCGCCGCCGGTGTCGCCGCGCTGGCGGGCACCGGCAGCTGGGACGCCCCGCCGCCCGACCTCGCGCTGCTGATCGACCTTCTTCGCAGAGGACCTGCCGCCGTCCTGCCGCCCGGCGCCAGCACCCCGATCTTCCTCGCGGTCCTGTCCGTCACCGTCATCGCCGAGACGATCGGCGCGGTCGCCGTCGGGATGGTGGTCGCGGGTCGGAGCAGGCCCGACGACCCGCGGCGCTCCCTGCTGCGGGCCCGCGAGCTGGGCGACCTGACCGGACCGGCCGCGGTGAAACGAGCCAGGCAACTCCGACCGACCGCGGGCGAGCTCGACCCGTCCGGCCATGGGCTGCGGCTGCTGTCGGTCGACCGGCGCGAGGTGTGGATGTCCTGGGAGGACGTCGCCCTGGTCATCATGGGCCCACGGTCGAACAAGACCAGCGCGATCGCCGTCCCCACCGTCCTCGCCGCCCCCGGCCTCGCCGTCGCCACCTCCAACAAGGCCGACCTGTGGGCGCTCACCGCCGGGATGCGCGCTAACGCCGGCCCGGTGTGGACGTTCGACCCGCAGCGCATCGCCCACGTCGAGCAGACCTGGTGGTGGGACCCGCTGCGCAGCATCCGCGACGCCGGCCCCGCCGAACGTATCGAAGCGGCCGCCCGCCTCGCCGGGCACTTCGTCGGCACCATCGGCGGCGAACGCCGCGACCCGTTCTTCCACGCCGCCGGCGAACAGGTCCTCACCGCCACCCTGCTCGCCGCCGCGATCAGCGACGCCACCATGCGCGACGTCCTCGCCTGGCTCCAACCCGGTCAACGCGGAGCGATCGCCGCCCTCGACAACGCCGGCGCGGAGGCCGAGGCCGCCGACCTCGAAGCGACCCTGTCCGGCGCCGACGTCACCACCAAAGGCATCTTCCAGACCGCCCGCACCGCCACCAAAGCCCTCACCAGCGAGCGGCTGATGCGGTGGATCACCCCGCCCGCGACCTGGCGCGATCTGCCCGAGCAACGGCCACCCGTTGAGCTGGACCTGTGGGATCTGCTCGCCGCCGCGCGCCACGGTCGCGCCACGATCCACCTGCTGTCCAAGGAGGGCGCCGGCACCGCCGCACCGGTCGTCACCGCGCTCGTCGACAGGATCCTGGAGATCGCCGAGCTCCTCGCCCAAGCCTCCGGGGGCCGCCTCGAACCGCCCGTCGTCGCGGTCCTCGACGAGGCCGCGAACATCTGCCCCATCCGCGCCCTGCCCCAGCTCTACAGCCACTACGGCTCCCGCGGCATCCAGGTCGTCACCATGCTGCAGAGCTACCAGCAGGGCGCCGGGGTCTGGGGCGAGCAGGGTATGCAGGCCCTCTGGTCCGCCGCCACCGTCAAGCTCGTCGGCGCCGGCGTCGACGACCACGCGTTCCTGCAGAAGCTCTCCGGTCTCATCGGCGACCACTACGTCGAGCGCATCTCCACCAGCGTCGACCGCAGCCGCCACTCGCGGCAGTACTCCCAGGCACGCGAACCCGTCATGCCCCCGTCGACGCTGCGCGCGATCCCCCGCGATCAGGCTGTGCTGCTGTCCACCGGACGCCGGGTCGGGCTGGGACGGCTGCACCCCTGGTACCGCGAGCACGACCACACCGACATCGACGAGTACGCCGGCACCGCGCTGGCCGAGCTGCGCCGCGCCGCCGCCGCCGCGCTCGGCCCCGACAACCCGATCAACCGCCCGGACCCGACCGGCCCAGCGGCGCGCGGCTTCCCGATCCTTCGAACGACAGGAACCCGACCATGACCATGTCCGACGCTAGTGCCCCCGAGGAGCCCATCCAGCCGTCCGGTGAGCGATTGATCGCTGAACTGTGTGCTCGTGTCCAGGCCCTCGAAGCCTGGCGTACCCACCAGTCCGACCTCCTCGACGAGTTGCTCAACGGCGTACCCGTCACGGAGTCCCCCGACGACGGAGAGGACGAGCTCGACATCGACGCTCTGATCGTCTGGGTGCACGACACGATCGCCTCGATGATCGCCCGTCCGCTGCGCGGCGAGCTGACCTGGTGCCCGCTGTGGTGGGAACACCCCGAGGCCGTGTTCCGCCTCGAAGCGCTTCGGCGCGCCTGGGCCGAACTGGCCCCCGAACCGGGAGCCGCGATGTCGATTTGGATCCGCGACCACCTCGACCCGTGCCTGCGAGAGCTGCTCACCCCGCTGGGCACGTTCGCCGATTGCACGCACAATGAGCGCTACCGCAGCCTCAACGGGCACACCCCGATCGCGACCCTGCCGACCCGGACACCCGAGTGACGGCGTGCGCGCCTTCCTCATCACCGGCGGTGGCCTGGTCGCCACCCTGCTCATCCCGCTCCTGCTGATCGCCGCGCTGCTCGGCGGGCTCGCCACCGCCACACCGGCCAGCGCGGTGAACACCGCCGCCATCCCCGCGCTCGCCGTACAGCACCTCGACACGATCGCGACGGTCACCGCCACCGAGTGTCCGGAACTCCCGCCGCTGTGGGTGATCGCCCACGTCCAGGCCGAGTCGAGCTGGGACCCCACCGCGTTCAGCAGCGACCGCAACGGCGGCGCCGCCGGGCTCTACCAGCTCAACGAGGCCAACTGGACCGACGCCGGCGGCGCGGCCTGGGCGACGGCCCCACCGCCCGCCGACGCCGACGTCCTGCAACCCGACGAGCACCTGCGCCGCGCGATCCCATGGGTGTGCGCCAACCTGCGCGCCGCCGCCGCGCACCTGCAGGCCACCGGCAAGCCGACCGCAGCCCTGGACGGAATGCTCGTCTGTCACATCGCCGGCTGTGGCCGCCTGACCGACTCGGCCACCGGCATCCCCACCGCCGGCGAGGCCGGTTGCGACCGGACCTGTGCCGACCTCGTCACGAACTACGTCGACCGCGTCCACACCCTCGTCACGCAGTACGGCGCCGCAGCAGGGCCGGTGTCCGTGGAGGACCTGCCCGCACCGACGCCCTTCGATGGACTCAGCGCCCTGTGCACCGCCGACGACCCCACCGGCGGCCGCTGCCTCACATCCGCCACCCGCCACGCCCACGACGAGATCGTCCGCGCCTTCGGCGCACCCGGCCCCGACGCCCCGATCCGCTCCGCGGGATGCTGGGACCAACACGCCTGGAACCCCGACAGCGACCACCCCCGCGGCCAGGCCTGCGACTACTTCCCCGCCGCTGCAGGCCAGTTCCCGCAGGGCCAGGAACTCCAGAACGGATGGCGCCTGGCCACCTGGCTGCGTACGCATGCCGCCACGCTCAAGGTCAAGTATCTGATCTGGCAGGGCCGATTCTGGTCACCCGACACCCCCGACAACAACGGCTGGGGCCGCCCGTACACCGGCGGCGGCGTCTACGACCCGGCGGACGCCACCGGAGGGCACTACGACCACATCCACGTCAGCGTCCGGGAATAGTGAACATAATTCCGTGGGATGCATGATCCGTGCATCCCACGCAAAGCCTCGACCTGCCACCGGCTCACGGCTGCTTCGGCCAGCGCCTGGACGACGGAGGCAAGATCAGCTGCTGATCGGCAGACCGCCCAGCCAGCCGGTCCGCCTCCAACGCCGCGCTCAGCACGAAGCACGGCCACGACCCACTCCTTCTCCCGCAGGATGTGCAGTGCCCGTCCGCCCGCCGCTGGTGCTTGGCCCGCACCCGCTGCACCGATCCGGCATCAGCGCCGATGAGCCGGGCAGCGAGGACGAGAACGGAGTCGGCGGGGTCGGCTGGGGCTGGCACCTACCGAGCGTGCGCGTCCACATTCGCGACGAACAGGGCACGCGGCCGGGCATCGTCGGGCATTCTGTGACGCAACCGCACGGGCACGACCGACCCAGGGAGGCAGCGTGGGGGCGAACGACGCCCTGAGGGCCGCACGACTGTCCCGCCCGTCGCCAGCGCTCGACGGCGAGCCGATGAGCCGCGGCGAGCTCGCCGACGCGGCCAACGCGCACCTGTGGCAGACCACCCACACGCGCTATGCCCTCGATGCCCACACGATCGCGCGCTACGAGCGCGGTGTCGTCCGCTGGCCCAGCGCTGCATACCGGTCGGCGCTGCGCGCCGTTCTCGACGTCTCCTCCGACGCCCAACTCGGTTTCCGACCCACCCGGCGAGGCCGAGCCGGCGCGGGCCTGCCCGGACCGAACGACAACGTGCAGCCTGCGGACGTGTCGCTCGATCGCCGCGACGTCCTTCGCACCGGAATCGCCGGGCTGGCCGCCGCAGTCATCGGCGGTGGCCTCGGCCAGTCCTCGCCGGCGGACTACCGCCGCGTACTGGAACACCTCCAGCAGCTCGACCGAGCGCAGGGCTCGGACCGCGCACTCGCCGGCGTGCTCGGCGCGTTGACCTCGATCAACACTGCCCTACGTGCCAGCCAAGGTGCCGATCGAACAACACTGCTCGGGATCGCCGCCCGCTCGGCCGAGTTCGTCGGCTTCCTCTACCGCGACCTCGGCGACCGCGTCCGCTCCCTCCACTGGCACGACCGGGCGATGGAGTGGGCGCAACAGGGTGACGACGTCGCTATGCAGTCCTACGTGCTGCTGCGCAAGGCGCAGGCCGCGTACGACCAGCGCGACGCCCGACGGATGCTCGACCTGACGGTGGCCGCAGATCGGGGCAAGGCGGCGCTCGGGCGAGGGCTCCGCGCGGAGATCCATCAGCAACGGGCTCGCGGCGAGGCGATGCTCGGCGCCACGGACCGGGACGTGCGGCGCCGACTGGACGTGGCCCGCGAGGAACTGAGCGGAGCGGCGGGGCAGCAGGCTCCGGACGAGCCCGGCGCGCACTACAGCGAGAAGCTCCTCACCCTGCAGACCGCGGTGTGCCTGACCGAGGCCGGACGGCCCGCCGAGGCCGTCGTGCTCTACCAGCGCATCCTCGCGGGCGGAGTCGCCTCGGCACGAGACGACGCGTACTTCCGGATCCTGCTGTCCACCTCGCTCGCGCTGTCCGGAGAACCGGACGAGGCCGCCCGCACCGCATGCGGCGCCTTACCGGTGGCCGTCGCCACCCATTCACGGCGCAGCATCGCCGAAGCCCGGTCGCTCCTCGGCACGCTGCAACCGTGGCGACAGCGTTCCCAGGTCAGGGCACTTGAGGACGCGCTCCGCACCGCAACGCAACCCTCACCCTCGTAGCCACTCCGCGGTCTCCTCGATCACCGATGCCTGCCATCGCAGGGTCTGCGGGTGCCGGTAGCCGGGGTCGTCGTGTACCGCCAGCCCATGCTGCGCGCCGTCCAGCTCGCGCAGCCGAGCCGGACCGCCCAGGGCGGTGACGGCGGCCCGAGAGGACGCTACCGGGATGAACGTGTCGTGCGTGCCGTGCACGATCAACGTCGGCGCGGTCACGTTCGGGAGCTCGGCTCTGCTGTCCCACCAGAAGACCTCGTTGAGCAGCCCGGTACCCAACCGGAACGACGGGGAATGAGCGACGTACCGATCGGTCGCCAGCCGTTCTGCCGCCGGCTCGTCGATCCGGTCGCCGCTCCAGTACTCCTTGTCGTCGATGAACCGCTTCTTGTAGTCCAGCAGCGGGTTGAACAGCACCAGCCGGTCGATCAGCTGTGGGTGCCGGGCGGCCAGTACCGCGCACACGCCACCGGAAAAGCTCGCCCCGAGCACGCTCACCCGGTCCAGGCTGGCGGTCGACGCGAGGTGTTCGGCCACCGCGCGGACGTCATTGCCGACCCCGGCCAAGGTCAGGTCCTCCTGCCGCCCCCCGCTCTCACCGTGACCACGCAGGTCGAACCGCACCGACGCCACCCCGGCCGCAGCGAGACCGTCAGCCAGCCGGACGAAGAACCCGCCCTCGTCTCGGGTGACGCCGCCACCGTGGACCAGGACCACGCCGCGTTCCACGTTCATCGGACGCGAGATGTCAGCCGCCAACCTCGTACCGTCGAGGGACTTGAGGAACGTCGTCGTCGAAGCCATGTGCTGATCCTGCCCAGACCTGCGTCCGAGCGGCAGGCCGGGAGGTGGCCGCCCGCTCGCTGCAGGAGCTCGACAACGAACTACAACGATCCGGGATAGGGCTATCCACAGTCGCTGCATTCGCCGTTGCGCACGCCGCTGCTCTCATCGAGCGTCGGACCCATGACCTCTCTGCGGGCGGTGCTGTGCCTCGCCCTACCGATCACCGTGGCGCTGTCCTTCACAGGTTGTGCGTCCGCCTCGTCGTCTTCGGGCGACCTCGACACACGCGCCGGATGCGCCGTCGTCACCGCTTCGTCCACGATGGTCGGGTCGCAGGTCGTGATGGACGTGACGGCGACGGTTTGCCACGACCCGTACGGCCATCCGCGGTCTGTCGACGCTGCCGCTGACCGGGTCGCTGAGGTCGTGTGGCAATCGCTCCGGCTGCCCGTCGACTCGGTCCACGTCCGCGTGCTCGGGTCGGCCGGGGCACCTGACGGAGCGGCGATGATCTTTGCGAGCGAGAACCTCGAGGCTCGATTCGGTCCTGGCCCATCCGGAGTGGTGTGGCCGGTACGCCAACACGGTGTCGGAGACAGCCTCTGGTTGCTCCTCCCAGTCGCCTACGTCGTTGCCGGGCTCGGCATGGTCTGGGTCGCGCGGGCCACAACGCGCGCTGGAGTAGTCATGTTCCTGTTCCGCCGGTGATGCTGACTGCCCGGGGCCTCGGCTCCGAGTGTCCGACCGCGACGCGCGTCCAGCCCTGACACGGCACCCGCTGCACGATGACCGTGGTCGATGCGTGGTTGGCCATTGCTCCATTCGAGCGACTTGAAGTCATTCGCCCACGGCGCAAATTGCGCGGTGGTAGGCCTGTGACCGTTGTCGACCGGGCCGCGACCACGCATCGACAACGGATCGACAACGCATCGACCACGCCCGACCGCACCATCAGCAGCACCGGCAGAGGAGGGGATGAAGTGACCATCACATTGGGGCGGATCGCTCCCACGATGATGCTCGTCGCTGTCCTGCTATCGGGTTGCTCGATGGCGCCGGACAGCGCGCCGCCGACCCCCTCCAGCACGACCGCGCAGGCGCAGCAGGCGCTGTCGGCGTACGAGGAGTTCTGGACGGTGACCGACTCAGCGTTCGCCGCGCCCGCATCGCGAGATTGGACGGAACGTATCGAGGAGGTCGCGGTCGGGCAGGCCCGGGAGGCACTGCAGGTCGACGTGGCGAACTACGCGAGCGTCCCAGCGCATGCCGAGGGGGCCGTGACACGCGAGCCGACCGTGGGCGAGATGACGGCCGAGCGGATCGAGATCGTCGACTGCGTGGATCTCGGAGATTCCCGCCTCGTGGCCGACTCCACCGGGAACGTTCTGGACGATTTGGAGAACCGGGTCCCTAGATATCGGTTCCGCGCCGAGCTGGTCCTGCTCGACGGGCGCTGGATAGTTGAGCGCACAGCACCTTCCCTGGGCGAGCCGTGCTGACCGCGCCGGGCCTCGCCGCGATCCTCCCGGCCGTCGTGATGGTGCTGGCCGCGGATACCGAACCGCCCGACTGCGTCGTGATCGACAGCATCGGCCGATGCGTGGTCGCGGCGTACGACCCAGGCCGCCCGGGTGGACCCCTTGACCCGGATCGCGACGACGAGAGCTCCGCGGAGCCTCGCTCGCAACGGAGCCGGCCCAGCGGCGGCGCCGATGCCTCGACACAACCGCCCCGGCCGCGGATCGTGGCGAAGCCGTTCGGGGACGGGGGGTGGGTGCAGGGCATGCCCATCGATCCGAATGACCTGTTGAACGGCGTGCCCGTGGACAGACTGCCGGCGCCCGACCCCGTGGTGATCGGGCAGCTACTGACCCAACGTGCCGTCGAGCAGCTGACCCTGGCCCCACCAGCGGTTCACACCTCGGTCGCCGACACGGGTTTCATCGGCGTACCGATGTGGCTGTGGATCGACGACGAGGGCGCCGGCCCGGTGTCCGCGACCGCCACCGCCGGCGCGGCGCAGGTCACCGCTGTGGGCCGGTTGTCGGCGGTCGAGTGGTCGATGGGCCCTCCGGGCGCGACCGTGCGGTGCACAGGGCCGGGCACGCCGTGGACGGGCCAGGACGGCTCGTCGCCGGATTGCGGATACGTCTACGAGTTGCGGTCGCTCCCGGAACGCACCGCGGGGAGCGGACGCTGGACCGTCACGGCTACCAGCGTGTGGACGGTCACCTGGTCGGGAGTGAGTGGAGGCTTACCCGTCGACGGGCAGCAGACGGTGCGCGTATCGGCCGACACCTCGCTAGCAGTGGGCGAGGTTCAGGTACTTGTTGACGGCGGTGGTGACCGATGACCACGACCCTTCCCCGAACCGCCGAGCGCCCCGATCCGGCGCCGCGGCCGTTGCGCCGCCGACGTTCGTCGCGCTTGCTCCTGCTCGCCGTGGTGCTCGCCGTTGCCGGTGCGTTCCTCGCCGCGTACGCCTATCGCGGCGCGGTGGTCCGAGACGGAGTGGTCGCGATGGCTCGCCCCGTGCCGTTCGGCGCCGTCGTCCAGATCGCCGACCTCCGCGAGGTGCAGCTTCCTTCGGACGCTGGGCTCACCACCGTCGCTTGGCGCGACGTCGGCACGGTGGTGGGCATGCTTGCGGCTACCGACCTGCGGGCCGGGCAGACGATAACGGCCGATTCCGTGACCGGAGACCGCAGCCCGGCTCCGGGTGAGGCGGTGGTGGGGCTGTCCGTCGAGGCGGGCCGGGTCCCGTCGTCGCCGCTCGCGGCACGGGACCAAGTGCTGGTGATCACCGGTGGTGGAAGCCCGCCGAGGCGCGCCACGATCGTGCGAGCGGGCGAGGCCGATGTAACCGGTCGGCGCAGCATCGACGTCCTCGTTCCACAGGCCGATGCCGAGGAGCTGGCACTCGCTTCCGTCGAGGACCGCATCGCGGTCGTCCTCGTGGGTCGGGGGTGAGCGGCGTGCTCATCGGCCTGGCCTCGGCGAAGGGCAGCCCGGGCGTGACGACCTCGACGCTCACACTCGCCTCTGTCTGGCCGCGGACCGCGCTGGTTTTGGAAGCCGATCCGTTCGGTGGCGACATTCGCGCCGGGCTCGGCGAAGGTGAGTGGCCGTCGACTGCCGGGCTGGCAGAGGTGGTCGTCGACCTGCGCTCGACCGGTCTGAACGAGGCGTTGACCCGCCGGGTGCACAAGCCCGCGCCACACGCCCCGCCGGTACTCGCCGGGCTGGCCTGCGTCGGGCAGGCGACGAGCGTGCCCTGGTCGCGGCTGGGCTCGGCCCTGGCCCGGCTGACCGGAGCCGACGTCCTGGCCGACTGCGGCCGTTTCGCCGCAGCCGACGGCGTCGCTCCGCTGCTGCGCGAGTGCGACGCACTGGTACTGATCACCGCGTCCTCGCTGCGCGCCGTCCGCGCCACAGCACGGATCGCGCCGCTGCTCCAAGAGGAGCTGGCCGTCGGGCCGGACGACCCGCGGGTGTCGCTGTTGGTGGTCGATGCGGACGAGCCGTACCCGGCGGCCCAGATCGCCGCGGCATGCCGGCTGCCGCTGCTGGGCGAGCTCCCGGACGATCCGAGGGCGGCCGCAGTGTGGAGCGACGGCGCTCGCCCGTGGCGGGCCTTCACGCGAAGCCCACTGCAGCGCGAGGCGCGCCACATCGTCACCAGGATCATGGCAATCGGTGGGCGCGCGCGAGGTGCGGCATGACGCGACCCGTGAACGGGGTGTCACGTCGCGCACCGGTGGATCATGACCTGGCCCGAGGTGTCCATGCCGCGGTCGTGCAGCGGCTGGCCGAGACACCCAACCGGGATCGGCTCAATCCGGCCGATCAGCGCCAGCTCGTTCTGGCCTGGGTGCAGGCCGAGCTCGACGTCGAAGCGCGGCGACGGGTCGCGAAGGGCCAGACGCAGCTCACCCAGGACGGTGAACGCGCCGTCGTCCGCGCGGTGGAGAACGCGGTGTGGGGCCTCGGCCGTATCCAGGAGTTGCTCGATGTCCCCGACGTGGAGGACATCCACATCAACGGCTGCGACGTGCCGATGCTGCGGATGGCCGACGGATCGATCCGCGCCGCCGACGGCCCGATCGCCGACACCGACGCCGACCTGGTTCAGCAACTGCAGTACATCGGCGCGAACCACGGCAGCTCGGAGAAGGCGTTCTCACCGGCCCAGCCGTGTCTGAACATGCAGCTACCCGACGGGTCACGGCTGGCCGCGATGCGGGAGGTGGTGCCGCGCCCGGTCGTGACGATCCGCAAGCACCGGCTGGTCGATGTGCGGCTGCGCGACCTGGTCCGGCTCGACACGGTCTCGGGAACGCTGGCACGGTTCCTCGCCGGTCTCGTCACCGCTCGCCGGAGCATCCTCGTCACCGGGATGCCCGCCTGCGGGAAGACGACGCTGTTACGTGCTCTGGCCCGGGAGATCGACCCGTGCGAGCGTTTCGCGACCCTGGAGACCGAGTTCGAGCTGAACCTGCATCGCCTCCCGAACCGGCCTCCGCTGCTCTACGCCGCGGAGTGCCGTTCCGGCTCGACCGAGCGTGACCCGGCGACGGGGCGCCCGGCCGGGGAGATGACTTTGTCGGACCTGCTGCACCAGACGTTGCGCATGTCGGTGACCAGGGTGATCGTCGGCGAAGTCCGGGGCGCGGAGGCGTTGCCGATGCTGGAGGCGATGAACGCCGGGATGCCGGGGTCGATGTGCACGCTGCACGCCGGGTCCGCGGCGGAGGCGTTCGAGCGGCTGGTCACCGCGACGATGAAGGGGGCCGGGTCCGGGTGGTCGGACACGTTCGTGACCCGCCTGGCCGCGCAGGGCATCGACTACGTCGTCCATCTTCGGCACACCGCCGTGGTGCCCGGCGCTCGGCGGACCCGGTTCGTGTCCGAGGTCGCCGAGGTCACCTCGGTCGGGGAGAACGGCGGGGTCGCGATGAACCGGGTCTTCGCCCCTGACCCCAACGGCGATCCGCGGGCGGTGTTCCAGCTACTCCCGCAGAACCGGAGGCCCTTCGAGGAGACAGGCGTCGATCTGGGATTCCTGCGCGACGCGAGCGGGTGGTCCCGATGACGCTCGGCGCGCTCGCCGCAGCGGCGGCCGGAGCCTGCCTCGCCCTCGGGGCCATGCTGGTCGTCGCCGGAATCCGCGGACGACCCCCCGAGCCGCGCCTGCCCGCCGCGCCCGCGCCGCCGTGGCTGCAGCGACTCCGCCGCATGTGGGCCGCGATGGGCGACCCGGCCCGGTCGCGGACGGATCGCCGGCGCCGCGCTGTGGGCTGGGTGGCGGCGGGAGCCGTCGTGTGGGTCATGACCGGGTGGCCGGTCGCGGGCGTTGCGACCATCTTGGCCGGGCTGTGGCTGCCGTGGCTGCTGGGCTCGGCGCGCGTGGTGCAGGAGCGGATCGCCACGCTCGAAGCGCTGGAGAGCTGGTGTCGCCGCATGGCCGACACCCTCACCGGCGGCGGGGCGATCGGGCTCGCCCAGGCGATCACCACGACAGCTGGCCGCGTCGACGGACCGATCTCCGACGCGGTGCGCGCCCTGGCCCGCCGCCAGCAGACCGAGCAGGGCCATCCCGCCACAGCGCTGCGCGAGTTCGCCGACGCGGTCGACGACCGCACCGGCGACACCGTGGCCGCGGCTCTCCTTCTCGCCCTGCACCAGCAGAGCAGCGGCATCGCTGAGGTACTGCGGCAGCTCGCCGACGGTGTCGCCCGCGACGTCCGTGCCCGCCGCGAGATCGAGGCGGCCCGGGCGGAGTCCCGGCAGTCCATCCGCATCCTCCTGCTCATCCAGGCCGGCCTGCTCGTCCTGCTCGCGGTCGTCCCGACGTTCGCCGCGCCCTACAGCACCCCTGCTGGTCAGGTGGTCATGGCGGTGCTGCTCGCCGGCACGGGTGGGCTGCTGGTGTGGATGCGCCGCCTGTCGCTCGGTCGGACCCCACCCAGATTTCTCAGTAGGGCGGGCGCGCCATGACCGGCGGTCTGGGGCTCGTGCTGATGGCGGGCGCACTGGTCGGGGTATCGGTAGCGCTGGTCGTCGCCGCGTGCAGTCGAAGCCATCCGGTGCTCGTCGACGCCCTCGCCGCTCTTGACGAGCGCAGAGTCCGGCCCGCGCACGAGCCTGAGGGTCGACGCGAGCGGTTGCTGCTCCCGGTCCTGCGCCGGTTGCCCAGCGCCGTCCAGGACACCGATCTGGACCTCCTCGGGATCGGGCGTGACCGGTTCCTGATCGGCGCCGCGACCTCCGCCGCGACCCTCGCCGCGGCCGGTCCAGCCCTGGCCGTCGTAATGGCCCTGCTCGCCACCGGAATCCCCGTCGTCGTGCCGACCGGGTTCACTCTCGTCGGGCTGCTGATCGGCTGGACCGGTCACGCTCGCCGCACCCGTGACCGTGCGGAGGACGCCCGCGACCAGCTGCGGTCCGCGCTGGTCGCCTACCTGCAGCAGGTCAGCCTGCTCCGGCGCGGTGGCGCCGGGGTGTCGACCGCGCTGACGTTGCCGGGGCAGCTGCTCGCCGACAGCTGGACCCTGCGGCGCCTGCGCGACGAGCTAGAGCTCGCCCAGCGTGCCGGCGAGATGCCGTGGGAGGGACTGCGGCGGTTCGGCGAGCGCGTCGATATCGACGAGCTGACCGATCTCTCGGCCATCGCCGCTACTGCCGGACAGGACGGCGCGGCGGTGGTCGGCACCCTGCTCGCCCGTGCGGAGAGCCTCGGCGACGAGCTCCGGTCCGACGAACATGCCGACGCCCACCGGGCGAGCGGCCAGATGAGCACACCCGGGGCGCTGCAGGTCTTCCTCATCGCTATGTGGGTGTTGTTTCCAGCAGGAACCGCGCTGCTCGGCAGCGTCTGACACATCGGAGGTCAGCATGATCCAGCAACTCACCACGTGGTTGCACCGTTGCGCCTGGGCGATCCGCGCGCGATTGGAGCCCCTTGACGAGCGCGGCGGTGGCCGCAACACCGACGAGGGATTCCACATCTCGGCCGGTGCCGTGATCGCCGGAACGATCGCCGCAGGCGTGACTGCGTACATCGCCAACAAGCTCGGCGCGCTGAGGTAGGCGAACAAACCGTGGACGAGCGAGGTGGGGCCACCAGCGTCGAGATGGCGCTGCTGTGGGGTGTGCTGACCATGCTGATCCTCGCGGTCGTGCAGGTCACCCTGCTGTTCTACGCCGGCCAGCTCGCCCTGACCGCCGCACAGGACGGCCTGCGGTCCGGCCGCTACTACTCCACCGAGTCGGTGACCGACGCCGCCCGGCGTGACGCCGAGGACTTTCTCGCCCGCGCCGGAGGCACCACGCTGACCGACGTCTCGATCACGGCCACCGTGGACGACGGCACGGGGCTACTCCGGGTCCAGGTGACTGGCACGGCGCTGTCGCTGATCCCCGGTGTTCCGCTCGCGATCTCGAAGGAAGCCGTCGGTGGGCTCGAACGGGTCACACCATGATCGTCGACGTTCGCGGCGAGCGGGGCGGCAGCGCGTCGGTCGAGGCTGCGGTGCTGGCCGTCGTGTTCGGTCTGCTCATCGCCTTCGCCATCGCCGGCGGCCGGCTCGTCGCGGCCGAGGCGGCCACCGATCACGCCGCACGGTCCGCGGCCCGCCTGGCGTCCCTGCAGCGCGACGCCGCCACCGCGACCACCGTCGCGTACGACGCGGCCGCGCTCACCCTGGCCGAGCAGGGACTGCGATGCACATCTGTTGACGTCGCGGTCGATACGAGCGGGTTTGCCCGACCGCTCGGCACGGCCGCATCGGTCAACGCGACGGTGCGATGCACGATCAGCTGGGCCGATCTCGGACTCCCCGGAGCTCCCGGCACCCGCACCGTGGATTCGACCTCCACCAGTCCTCTGGACACATGGCGGGAACGAATCAGATGATCATCAAAGTCGATCGGGAACGGGGCGGCGGCGCGGTCAGCGCGCCGATGGCGATCGCCGCGCTCGCTCTGCTGGCCGCCATCGGGCTGGGCATCGACGGGGTGCGCGCAGCACAAGGTCTCGCCACCGCGGACGCGGTCGCCGAGGAAGCCGCCCGGGCCGCAGGGCAAGCCCTGGACGTCGACGAGCTGCGACGTGGGTCGGCGGTGGTCGACCCGGCCGGGGCAGTCGCGGCGGCTCAGGCACACCTCGCCGCCGCCGGGGTCGACGGGACGGTCACGGTCGTTGCACCGCAGCGGATCCGGGTCGAGGCCCGGATCACCCAGCCCACCGTTCTGCTGGGTCTTGTCGGTCGCACCGAGATCACCAGCAGGGGCGCCGCAGAAGCGGTGCTGGTCGCGGTGCCTCCCGACGGAGGCCCGCCGTGAGGCTCCTGTCCCGGGTCGCGTCCGCGCTCGCAGCGACCGCCGCCGTAGCCGGAATCGTGGTCGGCATCCCGACCGCATTCGTGCTGCTCATCCCGCCGCTCATCGATCGCGTCGTGCCGGAAGGGATGTCGGTCGTCGAGCTGCTCCTACGCCCGGACGACGGCACGCTGCTGATGGCGTTCCTCGCGCTCGTCGGCGTCTGCGCGTGGTTCGTGCTGGCGGTGTCGATCGTCGGCGAGCTGGTTGCTGCGCTCGCGCACCGGTCGGCGCCGCGGATCAACCTGCCCGGCTTCGGGCTGGGCCGCAGCATCGCCTCCGCGCTCGTCGCGATGATGCTCGGAGCTGGACCCGCCATGGCCGTCCCGACCGCCGCAATCACCTCGACCGGACTCATCCAGTCCGATGGCACCGCCGACCTGATCTCCGTCGCAGCAGCCAGGTCCGACCCGGAGCCGACCGGTCCGGTGCACGTCGTCATGGCGCGGGACACGCTGTGGCGGATTTCGGAGACGGCGTTGGGAGATCCGTTGCGATGGCGGGAGATCTACGACCTCAACGCCGGCCGCGAGCAGGCCGACGGCGGCCGCTTGACCGAAGCATCGGTGCTGGACGTGGGCTGGCGACTCTTCCTACCCGCCGACGCGCGGGAGGTCATTCGGGTCGAGCCCGGCGACACCCTGACCGGGCTCGCCGCCGAACACCTCGGTGATCCCGCACGCGCCGATGATCTCTTCGCGGCGAACACCGCCACCCCGCAACCCACCGGGGGCGTGCTCGCCGACCCCGATCTGATCTACCCAGGATGGGCTCTCGCGCTGCCCGCGACACCGCTGCCGCACGCCGACCCGCCGGTGCCCGCCGTCCCGATGCCGGAGGCAACACCACCCCCTGCCGAGGAGACCTCGACTCCGACGGTCGTGCCATCCGAGCCCGACAGTGATGCGGACTCGACCCTCGTCACGCCACAGCCCACGCCGCTCCCAGTCCCGGACATCGCCGCCTCGGCCGGCGCCGAAGAAGCGGGACCGGGTCTCAGCATCGCTGCGTTGGGAGTGTCCTCACTCGTCGTGGGCGGGATGCTCACCGCGCTCGCGGTGCGGCGGCGCCGGCAGCTACGTCACCGACCGAGCAGGCACCGCATCGCCGTCCCTGCCGACGAACCCGGTCGTGTCGAGTGGTCGGCCCAACACGCCGCACAGACCTCACCGACCCTCCACCTTGATCTGGCACTGCGGTCGCTCGCCCACCCCGACCGCGGGGATATCCCGGTCCCGGTCCTGCGCTCCGCCCGGCTGACATGCACCGACGCGCTGGTCACCCTGGCGGAGTCGACGTCGCTCCCGGCACCGTTCGTCGCCCTCAGCGAGCATGACCAGTGGAGACTCGACGCCGACGACCCGCTCCCCGTCCCCGCCGACGAGGCCGCCGGGTGCTGCGCTCCGTTCCCGACCCTGGTGTCGGTGGCCACCGACGACGACCGCACCCTGCTCATCGACCTGGAGCAGCGCGGCGTCCTGCGGATCGGAGGTGAGCCCGCGCGCTGCGTCGCACTGCTGCGCCACATCGCCGCGGAGCTGGCCACCAGCCACACCGCCGAGGACACCGAGGTGCTGCTCGTCGGGCTCGGCGACGAGCTGCCCGCACTCAACCCTGAGCAGCTACTCGTCGTCACCGATCTGACAACAGCTCTCACCGAGATCGAGCACCGGACCGCATCCGTGGGCGCCGAGCTGCAGCGGCTGGAGATCACCTCTGTCGTCGAGGGCAGGCTGCGCGATGTCGCTGCAGACTCCTGGCTCCCCACCGTGTTGCTGGTCGCGACCGAACCCGATCAGGACGAGCGGGTCCGACTCGACGCCCTCGCTGCGGCCGATCCAGGATCCAGCGCCGTTGCGGTCGTCGTGTTCGACCCGGCGGATGCGGAGCTGCGCATCGGGGACGACGGTCTGCTCGAACTGCCCGACATCGACGACGGCCCGTGGCAGGCCGCCCAGCTCACCGAGAACGCCGGCACCCACCTGGCTGCGATCCTCGGCTCGACGGCTGACCCGCCAGTTCCGGTCGGCCCGGCCGGCAACCCCGAACCCTGGGCATCGGGGATGCAGGACGACGGCTCGCTCAGTGCTCCGGAGGACGTCGACGGCAGCGCGGACACGGGGATCCCTGAACCCCGCCAACCCGAGCCGTCAGCCGATCCCGGCGCCGCCCGCCTACTCGCCACCGTCGATCACCAGGACCCGCACCTCGACGACGATCTCACCGCTTGGCTCGACACAGGGCAACCGTCGGTGCCGATGATCGCGATCCTCGGCGAGCCCGCCGTGCGGGCACCCGGCCCGTTCCCGACAGCCCGACCGAGCTGGTTCGCCGAGGTGCTGGTCTACCTGGCGCTGCACCCGCTGGGGGTCACTACCGCGAAGGCCGTCACCGACCTGTGGTCCGACGGGCGGCGAATCAGCCCGGGCACGATCCGGCACGCCCTCTACGGCGCCCGCCGCTGGGCCGGTCAAGGCTACGGCGGCGATCCGGAAGCGACCTTCGTCAGCGGCATGCAGAACGACAGCAGCTACCGGCTGCGCGGGCATCTGTTCGACTGGGACCTGTTCCGCCGGCTCCGCAAACGCGCCCAGGCCCGCCACGCGGCAGGCCATGCAGGCGCAGTCGACGACTACAGCGCGGCCCTCGCCCTCATCCGCGGGCCGGTGTTCAGCAGTCTGCGCCCCGGCGGGTACGCCTGGCTCAACAATCACGACCAGCGCCACGACCTGCAGATCCCTGGGTTCATCGTCGACACCGCACACGAACTCGTCGACATTGCCCTCGCCGCGCAGGACACCGCGCTGGCCCGCCGGGCCGCCGAGCACGCCCGGATGGTCGACATCGACGCCGCGTTCGACCGCCCTCTCGTCGACCTCATGCGCATCGCCCACGCCGAGGACAACCGTGCCGAACTCGAGATGTACGCGACGGTGCTGCTCGACGCGCGCGGCTTCGACGTGCCCGAGGAGCTGGCGCCAGACAGCTTCGCCGTGCTCCACGACCTGCTCCCGGCCGGGCTCCGGCGTCCGCGCTCATGACGAGCGGCGTCGTCGCCGCGACGACTGCCGCGGCCACCTTGGGCCCGCTCACGCTCGTACTGGCCCGGCGCAGGATGCACGCGGTGTGGAATCCCGGACCTGCCGAGACCGTGGCCCTCACCACTGCCGTTGGTGTCGTCGCCGCGTTCGTGGCGGACGGATCGCGGCCGGCGGCGGTGCTGCTGCCGCTGGTGCTGCTCGGTCCGGCCGCGGCCGTCGTCGACGCGTACGAGGGACGGTTGCCCGACCTGCTCACCGGGCCGCTGCTCGGCGCGACCCTGCTGACCGCAGCCGCTTCGGGTCCGGACGGTGTTCGCGGCATCGCTGCCGCAGCCGTCGTCACGGTCCTCGCCGCGCTGGCCACCGTGATGCTCACCGACGCGCTCGGGTGGGGTGATGTGAAGCTGATACCGACCCTGGCCATCGTCCTCGGCCACCATGGCGCACTGCTCGCCGGGCTTGTCGCGGTGGTGCTGCTGGTGGGTGTGACGACTGCCGTGATGAGCGTCCGGGACCGGCACGCCATCGTGCCCTATGGCCCGGCGCTGGTATTCGGCACGATCGGCGCAGCCGGTCTTTGAATCATGAACCGGCGCGGCGCCGACCGCACCACGGCCCGCCGCGCCCGGCGACCCGGCGCTGCAGTTGCCTGCGCCGTGGGGCCGGGTGGCCGCACGACAGGTGGCGCGTCGAGGTCGACGCCGTGGAACCGGCCCCGGATCGCTGCATCGGTGCGACGGTCCGTCCCGCGCAACGCCCCTGCGACAGCACGATCGATGCCCCGAGCCGGGTCGAGCTGCTCGACGAACGCGGCCAGATCGACCTGGCGGGGCAGCGTCGGAACCGGGGCCGCTGCCCCGCTCACGGCCCACGGAGCGAGTTCCGCGACCGGCCTGGTCAACAGGTGCACGCGCAGCGCGTCGGCGATGTCCCGAGCGCCGACCGCAGCGCCGACCGGACCGATGCCCGGCACGTTTCCCACCACCGCCCATCCCTGCCCGCCGCTACCGGCGAGGGAGACGACGTCGGCCGATCGCGGCCCGGAGCTGATCAGCTCCCGGGCCGCCGTGTACGAGGCCATGTCGAGCGGCCGGGGAAGCCGTCCGGTCGGGGTCGGTTCGGTGGCGCCGATCGCGGCGTCGAGTGCCGTGGCCGCTGCGGTCAGGTCCCGCACCGCCGTGGCGCGGGCCGCCCGGCCGCCGCGCCCGCGGGCAGAGGCGCGGTGCCGGGCAAGCCGATCAGCGATGAACGTGGCGATCTGCGCGAGCTGGTAGGTCTCGTAACCGCCCAACGTCGGCAGCGGATAGTCCGGAGCGGTCATCACACTGCCCTCTGTGCGGTAGACCGCGATGACCTCGCCGAGGCCCGGGCGCCAGAGGCGGCCGGTCGAGGGGACGACGACGAGCGCCGCACCAGACTGGCTGGCACGGCGAATGCTCGAGCGGCCGCGCACGCCGCCTGCTCACGCGCGCTTACCTCGCGTATGGGGAGGAACGCGGTGGCGGCGAGCTCCTCGGCCCGGTGGAAAGCCGCCTTCGTCGATTGGTACGCGCCCAGGTCGCGCACGTCGAACATCACCCGCCCGAGCGCCACCCGCAGGTAGCTGTTGCGTCCGGGCGGACGCTCCAGGCTGGCGAACACCACGGGGCCATCGGACAGCTCGACCATCACGGCCGGGTCCGCGACGCCACGAAGTGGCTCGACCCGCTTGGCGTCACCTTCCCGGGGAAGCAGCCGCACGGCGCCACGGCTCGCGTTCCAGGTCCGGGCGACCGCGGACACCGTCTCCGCGTCGTGCATGTAGACCAGCGCCCCACCGACCCGCACGCTCACCGCGGCCCCATCGGTGCCCGGCCGATGCGCAACGACCGTCGTGTCCTGCAGACCCACCAGCGCGACGAGCACGCTGACCGCTTGGCGATTACGTGGCATCCGATCCCCGCCTCCGACCACGAACCCGGGCGCGACACCCTTTCAGCCGCGCGGCTGACCGGAGCGTCGCGGGACCGGACGGTCGATGCGTGGTCGGCGTGCTGCGGATCCGTGGTCGACCAGAACACCCTCGGTCACCGGCCCCGTCGCCCGCCCGGCGGCCCACCGGCCGACCGTGTCCGCCGCCGCCCCTGCCGCGGCAGCCTGGTGCTCACGGTCGCGTTCCCGCTGCCACGCCGCGATCTCGCGGAGCAGGGCCGCCACCGCGACGGCCAAGGCCACCATCGCCGCTCCGGGTTCGTCCGGCACCCCGAGCATGCCGCGCCGCCGCACCAGCTGCCGGGCCACCCGACGCAGCCCTGCCCCCGACGGACCCGGCGCTGCCGCGACGCCCCGTGGCGGTCGAGCGGCCCGATCGAACACCTCGGCGGCCGCGCCCAGCTCGTCCGACCAGCCCCCCATCCCGATCAGAAAATCCCGGGTCGCGTGCGCGATGCCATCCGCGTCCTCGCTACCGGCGCCGCGCCGCGCCGCGCCCACCGCGGCCCGCGCACCCTCCACCCGCCGCCGCGCCGCCTCCATGGGAGCCGCCGTGTCCGAGCCCTGCGCGGCCTCATCCCAGGCCCGCAGCAACCGCGGCAACGACAGATCAGGGGCCAGCTTGCTTCCGCTGTAGAACACCGTCCCGCCGGCCGCGGTGACATCGCCGCGGCGCGCCACCTTGTAACCGAGCGGATCACCTGACGGCGCCCGCCGCAGCTCTATCAGGTATCCGGCTCCTTTCAGCGCCGCGACGAACCCGGCGAGGCCATCGGACCCTACGGCCGCGTTGCGTGCTGCCCGGGCCAGCTCGACCCGCGCCGGCTCACGGCCCTGCCGCCGCGCCTTCTCCAACTCCCCGCGCCCCGGAGCCCGCGCTGCCGTCCCATCCGCCGACGCGGTCACCGTCAGCCCCAGCCGCCGCTCGATCCGCTGTGCGGCCTCCCGCAGCCGCGGATAGTCGCGGCGGGGCCAGATTCGGCGGCAGTCGTCCTGCCGCACCAGCACCACCGCGATGTGGATGTGGTCATCGGCGTGCCGGATCGCCACCCACCGTGGCCCGCCCGCGTCATCCCGGGCCGCGACCCCGGCCCCGTCGAGCAGCTCACGAGCGATCTCAGCCCACTCGGCGTCCGACAACACCCGGTCGCCGCCCGCAACGCGGGCCGAGCAGTGCCACACGTACCCCCGCTTGCCTTCGTCGTCGTGCTCGGGCAGCCCGGCGGCCACCGCGGGTGCGCGAAGCGCCCGGATCAGCGGCCCGAGATCCCGGCCGGATTTGCCATCACCGTGTTGAGGCGGCTGCCACGCAGCGTCCCGCCCGTCCCAACTCGCCACGACCCGCGGACGCACGTGCTCCTGCGCGCGGCCCGGCCCCATCAAGTACGCGATCAACCCGCCGACCCTCCACCCGTGCACTACCTTCGTGATCATCGACGCGGCCGTTCGAGCTCTGCGATGACCGCATCGACGGCGGCGTCGAGCCGGACAAGCATCTCCATCACATCCTCGAGCCGGGCACCGCCCGCCCTCGCAGCACGCTCGACGGAAACCGCGTCCACGTGCAACCGCAGCAGATCAGGCAGCCCGACCACGGCGTCGGAGCCGCCCGTCGCGACGGCGAGCACGGTCTGGCCGACCCAGGCGCCCACCGCCAGACCAGCCAACGCCGCACGCTCCCGGACCACGACCAGCTCGGCATCGGACAAGCGCACGACGATCTGACGCTGCCGCGGACCCTCAGCCCGCACCCGACGACGCGCCAGTTCGTGACCCTGCTCGCTGCGCTCCACGGCCGCCGATGGCACCAGCCAAGCGCTGCGGCAGCGTGGTCACCGCGTCCCGCCCAGTCGCACGTGACCCGAGCCTCTGCTCAACCGGTAACTCTCGGTATGGCGACTTGTCGGCCGCGCCGACCTCGGAACGCCCCCGTTCCGCAGCGACCACGCATCGACCGCATGCGGAAGCATTGCAAGCACTGATATCTCGCTGCGTACGGTGATCTCCAGAGCCACACCACTCACGAACGAGTACGCCGATGTACGCGGTGACGGCGAGGTCGAGTCTGTCGGCATCCGGAGCGTGGCCATCGAGCGCGTCGCGCGCGGCTCACGAGACGCTGCTTCCCCCGACCTGCATTCCCGCCCCTGCTCTCCAGACCCGGCTGTTCAGCTCGGTGTGCACGGCGACAAGGAAGCGGTCATCCATCGGGTCGCTCTGCACCCGGGGCCGCGCCCAGGACCGCTCGCGGGGTGTCAGTGGTGGGGTCCACTGCCGGACGAACGGGTCGCCCGGATAGTGTCGCTGCAACTACTCGGCGTCACCGCTGACATCGGGATCATCGTTCGGCGAGAGCGGGAGCAGGGTTTGGTGGGCGACGAGCAGGAGAGCGCAGCGCGACACTTCCGCGGGCTATTCGTCGGGGTCGACCGGTACCAGTCACGCGCCGTGCGCCGCCTCGTGTCCGCCGTCCGCGACGTGACCGCGTTGCACGCTGTCTTCTCCGACAACCTCGGCGGGACCAGCACCCTGCTGACCGATGCTACCGCGACGCGACCGGCGGTCCTGGCGGCGCTCGAGGACCTCCGGCGACGCAGCACCGCCGATGACGTCGTGGTCGTGGCGTTCTCGGGACACGGCAGCGACACCCACGAGCTCGTCACCCACGACGCCGACCCGGAGAACCTGCCGACCTCGTCGATCTCCCTCGACGAGTTCACCGACCTCGTCAGTGCTATCCCAGCCCGACAACTCGTCGTCGTGCTGGACTGCTGCTTTTCGGGCGGTGCCGGGGCGAAGGTGCTCAACGCCCCGCTGATTCCCCGCGGCGCCCCCGGCGGCCTGCCCGCCTCGACCGAGGCGAGATTGGACCGGATGGCCGGAGTCGGACGGCTAATCCTGACCGCATCTACCGGCGACCAGGAGGCGTGGGAGGACCCGCGGCTCGGTCACGGTCTGCTGACCTACCACCTGATCCAGGCACTGCTCGGGGCCGCTGCGCCGGGTGCCCATCAGGTCGCCCTGTACGACCTGCTGGCGTACGTGGTGCGGGAGGTCAAGGCCAAGGCGTCCGGCACCGTAGCTGCGCGGCAGGAGCCCAGCCTGCGCGGGCATCTGGACGGAGAGCTCGTGTGGCCCGTGTTCGCGGCGACAGGACCGCTGTACTCGGAGCTGTACCCGCAAACAGCGATGACCCCCGCGACGGAAGACCTGGCCGGCCTCCGCGACCACGGAGTGCCGCAGACGGTGCTGGACGCGTGGTCCACCCGCATCCGGTGTCTGAACCCGCTGCAGATCGCGGCGATCAACGAAGGGGATCTTCTGCGGGGCGGCAACGTCCTCGCCGTCGCGCCCACCTCATCGGGCAAGACGATGCTCGGCGAGCTCGCTGCGGTGCGCGCAGCCCGGGTCGGCGGCCGTTCGGTCTTCCTTCTCCCAACCAAGGCGCTGGTCAACGAGCAGTACGACAGGTTCGCGGCCACCTACCGCCCGGTCGGGCTGCACGTGCTGCGGGCCACCGGCGAGCACAGCGACGACGTACCGGCGCTGTTGCAGGGGCAGTTCGACCTCGCTGTGCTGACCTATGAGAAGTTCGCCGGGCTAGCGCTCGGCAACCCACACCTCCTCAAGATGCTGTCCGTCGTCGTGATCGACGAGGTGCAGACCCTCGTTGACCGTGGGAGGGGCGCCTACCTGGAGTTCCTCCTGACGCTGCTCAAGGTTCGCCGCGCAGTCGGTGTCGCGCCGCAGGTCGTCGCGCTCTCGGCAGTGCTGGGCGACCTCGGTGGGCTGGACAGCTGGCTCGAGGCCACGGTGATCCGTCGGAACGAGCGGCCGGTACCCCTGCTGGAAGGGGTGCTCGGTCCCGACGGCGTGTTCCGCCACCTAGCAGAGGACGGGTCCGAGGCGACCGAGCCATTGATCGCGCCCGCGGGGTGGGTCCAGCGCAACCGCGATCTGGTCATCCCCCTGGTGGCCAAGCTGGTCGCCGATGGCCAGCAGGTCATCGTGTTCCGCAGCACCCGTGGGGCGACCCGGTTCTGCGCGCGCTACCTCGCCGACTCCCTGGGGCTGCCGGCGGCAACAACGGCCCTGGACGGACTGGCCAGTGCCGATCCCAGCGTGGTGCTGTCGGAGCTCCGCCGCTGCCTGGCAGGGGGCGCCGCCTTCCACATCTCCGACCTCGCCCGCGACGAGAAGATCGTCCTAGAAGAGCAGTTCCGCGCACCGGACAGTCGGATCCGCGTCCTGGTCTCCACCACGACCCTGGCGCAAGGAGTCAACCTGCCCGCCGAGACCGTCGTCATCGTCGAGCTGGACCACCCGGGAGCAGCAGGGACGACGACGCCCTACACCGTGGCGGAGTACAAGAACATTGCTGGACGCGCAGGCAGGCTCGGGCTCACAGCCGTCGGTCGGTCGGTCCTCGTCGTCAACGGGCCCGTCGACGCCCAGCGCCGCTGGGAGGGCTACGTCTCAGCGGATCCCGAAGACCTGCACTCCCAGCTACTGGACGTCTGCCAGGACGTCTACACCCTCGTGCTCCGCGTCGTGGCCGTCGCCGCGCGGCGTGGAGAACACCTGGCCGAAGACGATGTCCGCGATTTCCTGGCGAACAGCTTCGCGGCCCACCAGCACCGCACCACCGCCGGAGTGGACCCGTTCCCCGCCGCCACGGTGTCGTCGACGCTCGACGAGCTTGTGTCCGTGGACCTGATGACGTCGGGGCCGTCCGGTCTCGCACTGACCGAGCTCGGCACCTACGTGGCGCAGAGCGGCCTGCGGGTGTCCTCGGCCGTCCGCGTGGCGCGGGTTCTGCGGACCCTGCCCACGGCCCACCTCAACCGAGCTACGTTGATCGCCGCCGCCCAGCTCACCGACGAGCTGGACGAGGTGCGCATCAGGGTCAACAAGCGGGGCTGGCAGAGAGAGCAGCAGACCTTCTTCACCGAATTGCGCCGCCACCGGACGGCCGAGCGGATGCTTGCCGCGCTCCCGGCCGCGCACGACGCCGCGGTCGGCATCGCCCGAGCGAAGCGTGTCGTCGCCTGCCTGCTCTGGACCGGGGGCGTCGCCATCGGTCGGTTGGAGGAACTGCTTATGAAGCACCTGCCCGGCAACGACGCCGCAGGGTCGGCCCGGGCAGTCGCGGCGCGGACGCAGGACGTCATTGGTGCCGTCGTCGAGATCGCTCGGTGCTTGCACCCCGGCGCGGAGCTCGACCGGCTGGCCGGGCAGCTCCCGGTCCAGCTGGAATTCGGAATCCCCGCCGAACTCGTCCCGCTGGCCTTGCACGCGGACGGCGTACTCGGTCGGCCGGACCTGTTGCGCCTGCTCCGCCAGGGCCTCACCGACCCGGCGGCGATTCTTATGGCCGACGACGACACGCTCGCCGAATGCGTCGGCAGCGATGCCTCCCGGGTGGCACTGCTGCGGCGGGTGGCCCAGGAAGCTCAGGACGACGCCCACGACCTCGAGTTCGCCGACGTCCTGCCCGTGGCGGTCGACTGATGCCCGGACTACCCGATCCCGCCATCGCGGCCGACGACCACCCCGACCACTGGCCGGCCTTCACCCTGACCCCCGCCCAATACGAGCAGGCCGTTGCGGAGATCGCCAAGACGATGAGCCCGGACATCGCCGACTGGCAGGTCCAGCACCTCGATCCCGTCGAGGGGTACGACGGTACGTACGTCATCGACGTCACCGTGCGCTTCCGGCTGGCCGGCCTGGACTTCCTCGTCCTGTTCGAGTGCAAACGCCACTCCTCTGCGGTCAAGCGCGAGCACGTCCAGGTGCTCCTCACGAAGATGCAGTCGACCGGCGCCCAGAAGGGCGTCATAGTGGCCGCTTCCGGCTTCCAGAGCGGCGCGCTGCGGTACGCACAGGCGCACGGCATTGCATGCGTGAGACTCGTCGACGATGCCTGGACCTACCTGTCCAGGGCACCGGACAAGGGGTCGGAGCCACAGCCCACCGGCACCTACGTGAGCTACGTGGTGACTCCCGACGCGGACGACTACAACGTCGTGATGCTCTCGGAACGCTCAGCCGTCGGGCGGGACCTGCTGCTGCGGACGGCACCGACGGCGGACTGAGAAGGGTCACGAGCTCCGACGCGGACCCGCGGTTGGGCCAACGAGTTGTCGTGAAACCGGCTCGGCCTGCTGGGTGGGGTGCGGCTCGGCGCCGTCCGCCCCGGGTTCCGCAGCTGATGTCGGTGCTGGACACGGAATCTGGGGGTTGACCTGCGAGAACGCCGAAGGCCGCCCGGACGGGCGTGTGTCCAGGCGGTGAGGTTCGTGCTGGTCAGAGCGTTGTGGCGGGCCCGAGTTCGATGATCTTCTTGGGTGCGTTGATGTCGAGCTTGGCGAGGATGTCGCGCTGGGCGGTGGTCAGCTCGGTGCGTTGGCGGAACGTGCCGGCGGGGCCGGTGAAGGTGCCGACGTGCAGGTCTTGGAGGTCCTCGCGGACGCGGTTCCAGGTAGCACCGGTGGTGGTC
The DNA here is from genome assembly GCF_003945385.1 of Pseudonocardia autotrophica. Classification (NCBI taxonomy): domain Bacteria; kingdom Bacillati; phylum Actinomycetota; class Actinomycetes; order Pseudonocardiales; family Pseudonocardiaceae; genus Pseudonocardia; species Pseudonocardia autotrophica. Next base: position 1,689,646 of record NZ_AP018920.1, on the reverse strand, counting down.
TCGACGATGCGGACCAGGAGCAGCGCGAGCCAGCAGAGGATGACGTGGGCACGGATGCGTTCTTCGAGGCGGTGATAGACCGGGCGCAGTTCCAGGGTGGTCTTCATGTCGCGCCAGCCGCGTTCGACCTGCAACAGCTGCTTGTAGCCCAGCGCGATGTCCTCCGCGGACAGGTGCGGGTCCGAGCAGCGCAGCAGGTACTTCCCGTCCAGGTTCACCTCGCCGGCGATCTTCTTGCGGTCGACGCGGAGCAGGCCCTTCGGGGTGACGCGCAGGAACCGGTTGAGCCCGGGCATGGTCGAGATGCGCCCGCGCAGCTCGGCCCGCTTGGTCACCGTGAGCCGGTCGGTGTCGGCGATGAGCGCGGTGAGCTTGCCGACCATGACCTCGCGCAGCGCGGCGTCCCGTTCGGCCTGCTCAGGGTTGAAGCAGATCACGAACCGCTCATCAGCGGCGATCTTGACCTCTTTGACCTGCAGGTTGTCCCGGACATGGCTGTAGCGGCCCTGGCGGGACAGCGCCGCGGTGGCCTCCGCGGAACCGGAGCGGAGCTTCTCTCCGATGATGTAGTGCCCGCCGCCGCGGCGCAGCTCCCTGCGGTTCTGCGTCGAGGAGAACCCGCGGTCCGCGACCCACATCACCCTCGCCAGGGTCCAGTCCCGCATGTCCTCGCGGGCCTGGCGGATCAGCGCCGAGTCGGTGGTGTTGCCCGGCCAGCACCACACCCGCACCGGGATCCCGGCGCGGGTGACGGCCATGCCGATCACGACCTGGGGCAGGTCGTCACGGGAGTCCTTCGACTTGCCGTAAGTCCGGAACCCCACCCCGCCGCCGGTGTCCTCGCCCTCGCCGTCGCCGTCGCCGTCGCCGTCGCCGTCGCCGTCGCCGTCGCCGTCGCCGTCGCCGGGGTCCTGGTCGGGGACCGGGCGCCCGCGGACGTCACGGGCGAGCGGGTCGTCGGGCTCGTCGGTCTGGAAGTAGGTGGAGGTGGTGTCGAAGAACAGCAGGTCGACCTCGTGATCGAGCAGGGTCGCGACCTGCCAGAACACCTCCCGTTCCAGATCGGGGGCGATGTCGAGGAGCCAGTCCATCGCCCGGTAGCAGGCGTCGTCGGAGGTCTCGGCCAGGCCGTCGATGTGCGCGCGGCGGTTCACCCAGCCCGCGGCGGCCAGCTTCGAACCCGGCGCCAGCGCCCGGTTCGCCACCAGCGCGAACAGCACCCGCTCGGTGCGCGGGTCGCGCTTGCGCCCGGTGAGCAGCCGGGTCATGACGGTGTCGATCCCGAGGCGGCGCCACAACGCGTCGAGGACCAGGGTGCCGCCGACCGGGCGCGAGGAGGTGAACGCCAGCCCCGCCGCCCCGGGCGCCTGCGAGCCGGTCAGAGCGGTGGCCGGGTCGAGCAGCCTCGTCAGCGACGCGACCAGGCGCTTGATCGCGTCGCGGTCGAGTTGGTCCTCCCGGCCGAAGCTGTGCAGCACCTTGGGCCGCGAGGTCTTCGTGGTCGGGTCCCACTCGTTGTGGGTCAGCTGCAGGTACCGCACCGCGGTGCCGTCCTTGTTTCGCCGTGTCGACACTCGTACGTGCACGTGTCCAGACGTTACATGAGTTCCAGCAGCTCAACAGTTCGAACACCGATCGAACGTGTGTCCAGTATTTTCGCCGCTTCCGGACCTGCTCCCGCTCGCTGACCTGGGAGAATACCGCGGCGTGTGTCCAGATCCGCCCATCAGCTGCGGAACGCGGGTCCGCCGCGCGGTTGTAGCGCGTTGCCGACGAGGCCGCGGAGCTGCGCTAGCGACGGCGACACCGGGTGCCCGCGGGGTGTCGGCGGGCCGGGCGGGGGCGCCGCCCGGCCGGCTTCCGTCTATCGGGGGCTGGTCTCCCAGGCCAGGTGGGCGAGTTCCTGCAGGGTGTGCTGGAGCAGCGTGGCCAGCTGCTCCACCGCGCCCAGTGCCTGGGCGGGGTCGGCGGACGCCGCGGCGTCGGCGAGGTCGTCGCGGACCTCGCACACCTGAGTCTCCAGAACCTGCAGGCGGGTCGCGCGGGTGTCGGACTCGGTGACCTCGATCCGAGCGAGGTCGGTGCGGGAGTTCGGGGTGGTGCTCATCAGGGCCTCCGGTGCTCGGTGTCGCTGGAACGCGGCTTGCCTCAGCACGCCGGGGCGGGGTCCCGAAGGAACGGCGGGGGTTCTGGGCTCGTCCGACCGGGTGGGAACGCCGGAGGCGTCCGAGCGCAGCGAGGCTCGTCCCACCCGGTCGGACGGGCCCGGGTTCATCGCCGCTCGCCCCGCCCCGGTGTGCTGACCCTCGGGGCGATCCATCGGTGCCGGGCGCCGGAGGCCAGACCCCCACACCGGCCGCAACCCGACCTCGCGGCCCCGGCCACCACCCCGGCCGCGCGCTCTGGAGGACGGCGACGGGCCGCGGTCGACGACCACGGGGAAGGCTGCCACCGGCAAGGTGACCACGGCGAACGCAACCACGGCGGGACCGAGAGCGTGGTGGCCACGTGCTGCGCATCAACCGTCGCAGCGGTACGGCTGCGTAGCGCACCAGCGGGGGTGCCGGCCGGCACCCCCGCCAGCCGGTCAGCGGTGGTCGGGGTGCAGGAACACGACCAGTGCCTCGGCGACCCGTGTCGGGTCGTCGACGAAACCGTGTTCGGTCGCGACCGTCACCGCGGTCTGCGCGGCCTGCCGGTGGGCGTCACCGAGGCGGCCGTCCAGCGCGGCGGTGACGAACCAGTGCGCGGTGGCCGTCTGCTCCGCGACGACGTCCACGGCGGGGACAGCCGCCATCGAAGCGCCGAGGTCGCAGGGCCCGCCACCGCCGTTCCCCTCACCGTCCGGCCTGCCGCCGTCGGACTTGTCGCCATCACCGCCGGCAGCGTCGACGCCCGCGGACAGGCCGTCTGCAGGTCGACCGGTCGGGACCGGTGCAACGGCCGACCCGGTGGGCTCTCCGCCCTGGTGATGGTTGCCGGGCCTGCGGCGGCGGGCCGGGGAGGTGTCGGCGCGGTCGTGGTGCCGGAGCCTCTGGTGGTCGGGCTTGTAGCAGCTGGTCCAGCCGAAGTTGGCGAGGACTGCGGCCGCGGACACGACGACCAGCTGGGAGGCGACGAGCAGCGGCGCGGTGAACGTGCGGCGGCGTGGCCGGGCGTGTTGGGGAAGGGACGGGTGGTGGGTCGGCATGGCGGGCTCCCGGGTTGGCGGTGGCGTGACGGGCCCGAGGTCGGCGCGCCGGGGCGGGGTCCCGCAGGGACGACCCCGGCGGTGGGGCTCCTTCGAGCGGTGGCGACGCCGGAGGCGTCCGAGCGGAGCGAGGCCCCGCGGCACCGCCTCGGACCGGGGTCCCGCCGGTGGGTCGCCCGCCCCGCCGCGGTGTGCTGCGCTTGCGGGCACCGCGCCGCCGTGCACCGGAGAGATCGCCTGTCGTCTCGGACGGCTGGGCCGGCTACCTACGCGTGTCGGACGGGCGGGCGCCGGGCCGGTCGGGAAGGTCGTCGATGTACCGGGGGTGGGCCGCGCCGTAGGCGAGTCCGTCGGTGATATCGCGCTCGACCTGACGCGCGGTGTAGCCGTCGATGCCGACGTAGCCGCCCGCCGCCGCGGTGAGGACCGCCTGCATGTCAGCGCCGGTGAGAGCGCCGCTGCCGACCCACTGGCCGAGCCTGCGGGCGGCGCGCAGCAGGGTGGTGTGTCGCATCCCGACGGGCGCGGCAGCAACGGCCCGGGACTCGCCGTCGACGACCGCGCGCAGGTAAGCCTCGACACGAGCCGCGGAGACCACCGACGCCGTGCCGCCGGCTGCGCCGCCATCGTCGGCCGCAGGTTCCTCGCTCGGGACCTGGTCATCGGTGTGGGAGGACGGCGCTAGGGTCGTAGAGAGGGAGTCGTGCAGCCACGCGGGCAGCTCGGCGACCGGGGCATCGTGCACGATCCGGTACCGACGGGTGCCGGAGCCCCGGGACCCGGGCGCCAGGACGTAGCCGCCGTGGCCGCGGGTGTCGATCAGCGGGCCGAGCGCACCCTGGGTGTTGCGCAGTCCGGCGTCGTCGGGCTGGCGGAAGTACAGGTGTCGTCCCCCGGACGGGGTGGCGACCGTGAAGGTGTCCCACGGCGACGCGGCAGCAGCGTCGGCGGCGAGCCTGCGCAGCACGGCCGACCCGTTGACCGCCTCGGCAACGCCGACCGGGTCGGTGTCGTCCGCCACGTTGCGTCCGGTGTCGCGAAACGGACAGCCCCCGGCCGCCTCGGCAGCGGCGTGCGGGCGGGTGGCGGGCACGTCGAGGTCGATCACGAGCAAACCGGACCGTCCGGCCGCCACCCCGATGTTCCAGGCGGCACCGGCCCACCAGGCGAGGATCCGGTCGGGGTCGAGCGTGGCGGCGTCCTCCCAGCCCCGCACCGCCGGGACCTTGCCGCGCGGCCGCACGGGGAACACCGCCCATCCCGCGGCGACGGCCCGCAACGCGGCCGCCGCGAGCGGCTGCGGCCGCAGGCGATCCGGAGGCGCCTGCGGATCGGCTTGCCGGTACGTGGTCTGGTCGGTCGAGGTGTGGGTCATGGTGGTCCTCCTCGCGTCGGGGCACCGGGAGCGACCCGCCGCTCCGCAGGGCCGCGCCGCGACCGTGCCGCCCGGGCGCGGCGGGCCCGTGGCTGGCGCGTGGCCGCGAGTGGCGGGCACGGTGCGCCGACGACGCGAGGAGCGACGCGTTCGACACCACCGGCGGCCGACGCCGGACAGCGGGCAGGAGCGGGCAGAGCACGGCGATGGGCCCGGACCGGGTGGTCCGGGCCCACTGCCGGATGGCTCACTCGGAGCCGACGAGCTCCAGCGAGGGCCGGTCGCCCGCGTCGGACTCGGCCGGCTCGCCGCCGGTGTCGTCGCGGTCGGCGCGCGCCTCGTCGCCGGGCTCCGCCGCAGCGGCGTCGGAGCCGTTGCGGGGGTTCTTGTCCAGGGTGGCGCTGGCGTAGCGGAGGCTGGCGGCGACGTCGGCGGCCTCGATCTGGATCCGCCGCACGCTGGTGCCGTCTTCGCGCTTGAAGGAGTCATCGGCGAACTCGCCGGTGACCGCGACGGTGGCGCCCTTGTCCAGGCTGGCGGCGACGTTCTCGGCGAGGCCGTTGAAGCACACCACCCGGTGGAACACCGCGGGCAGATCAACCCAGCGTCCGGTGCCCCGGTTGAGCCGGCGCCGGTTGGTCGCGACGGTGAAGGTGGCGACCGGGACACCGGAGCGGGCGAACCGCAGCGTGGGCTTGTCGGTGACGTTGCCGTGGACGGTGATCTTGTTCATCTCGGGTTCCTCTCATCGGAGCGGGGTGTCGGTGGGTGACGCGGCCCTGGCCTCAGCGCGGCGCGGTGGGGTCCCGCAGGGACGGCGGGGAACCCGGGCTCGTCGGATCGGGGTGGGAACGCCGCCAGGCGTCCGAGCGCAGCGAGGCTCGTCCCACCCGATCGGACTGGGCCGGCGGGTTCATCGCCGCTCGCCCCACCGCGTTGTGCTGACCTTCGGGCGCCTCCCCCGGACACCACCTTCGGCTGGGGAGGACCGGCGATGACGAGCACCAGACCGCTCATGTCCGTCTGGAACCTCCGCAACGTCCGATCCCTGGTCGCCTCCACGCCGCTACCGCGGGTGACCGGCCCTTTCCGGAGTTGTCCGTGGCGGCGTGACCAGCCCCCGCACCGACCCCCGGAGCGTTCGACCCCGATGCGCGGGACCGTCGCCGACCCGGACAGCTCGCCACCGCTCAGCGGCACATGTTCGCCTGCTACCGCAGCACCGAGGAACGGAACCGAGCCTGCGCCGGGCGGGCGGCCGTCGACGGCACGTCGGCGTCCGGGTCGCCGAACTTGCCGGGCAGTTCGATCTCGCGGCGTGCGCGCGGATCCGCCCTGGCCGGCGACATACGACGGCTTCGATGAGATGGCTGTCGCCGACCCTTGACAAGGGCTCACTCGCGGTCAACACGGGGAACTGATCCGGCCGGCGACGCTACGCGAAGCGCCGCCGGGTGACGGTCAGCGGTCGGCGCCGGTGGCTGATGGGCGCGGAGCCAGGCAGGCGACCATGTGGCCCTGCATCGACAGGGACGGCGGCCAGACCCGATCCTGCTCGACGTGGCGTACCCCGTCGATGGTCAACGTCCAGTCCCCGGTGCGGTCGGGCGGGCGACGGCGGGCCCGGCTCACGGTGGCGACCACCAACGTCGTCCCGTCGGGACGGCGGGCGGTGACGGTGACGTCGACGAGGATGTCGCCGTCGGCGAGCTCGGTCTCGCGGTAGTCCAGCGCGACCGGGGCTGCGACGGTGTGCCGGCAGACCTCGACGAGCAGGCCGCGGGCGGCGTTGTGCGCGCCGAACATGCCGACGCTGCCGGTGAGCGGGATCGTCGCGGTGACGTCGGCGGGCAGGACGTAGCTGCGGCACCAGTCGTACCGGGTGAAGCACTGCGGGAACATCAGCGATCTCCTTCCGAGGTGTGGGGTGATCGGTCGGTGGGGCCGCCAACGCGGCGGCCCCACCGACCTGGGTTCAGCCGGTCGACCCGTCGTCGGCCGTGGACTCGCCGTAGCCGCTGCTGGGTCGGATGGCGTCGGTGCCCTGGTCGGCCGGGGCGACGCCGCCGTGCTCGCCGTCGCTGTAACGGTCACCGGTGTCCTCGTCAGCGTCCGAGCCGGTGGCGTCGGCGTCGTTCTGGTCGGCGTCGCCCGGCTGGTCGGGGTCGGGCAGGACGAGCTGCTCGACCGGGGACATCGGGTAACCCCACTCGCGCAGCGCGGTGAAGTAGGCGCGGTGGCCTGCCTCCGAGGACCGCCAGGTCTGCCGGTCGGTGGCGTCCTCGGCGGCGCCGAGCAGGACTGCCAGTGCCAGCTGGGTCGCCCGCTGCGGCGAGGCGGTCCGCGCGGCCTCGGCGATGGGGTGCGGGCGGCCGGTGTAGACGCTGCCGACCGGTTCGTGGCCGAGAACCTCACACGCGGTGGGGTGCCCGGACTCCATCGCCCGGCGCAGGTCATGTCCACCCCGCCCGAGAGTGACCGCGATGAACACCAGCGCGTCCCGCGGCGGGGTCTTGCGGGCCAGGAACGTCCGCAGCCACTGCCGGCGGACCGTGGTCGCGGAGTCCCACGCCTTGTTGTTCGCGATCACCAGGCGCCGCTGGACCTTGTCCTCATCGCTCATCCCCGCCGCGCTCGACCCGTCCGGGCTGCCGCTGCTGGCGCCACCAGCGGTGACCTGAGTCCAGCGGGCCGCGTGCTGGTGGGTGTCGGGGTCGGTGCACCAGTGCACGACCCGCAGCTGCGGCTCCCGATCCCAACCGCGGCGGACCTCCACGCTCGCCGCCCGCCCCGGGCACCTGCGGTGGGCCTCGCCGGTCAGCTCGGCACCACTGGGCGACTCGGCAGTCGGGCGCAGCCCGCTGATCTGGCGGGCGGTGCCGGCCTGTTCCGGGTCGACGATCATGATCCCCTGGTCGGCCAGTTCCCGGACGGTGTCAGCCAGCAGGGCGGCGTCGGCGCGCTCGTCGCGCAGCTTCTGCGCCACGTGCTCGAACTGCGCGGGCTCCTTGGCGGCGGTCACCGTGAGCACCTTCACCGCGTCGGTGCCGGCGTCGGTGTGGTCGTCGAACTCGGCGATCACCGCGGCCTGGTCCAGGGTCACCTCGTAGCGGTCCAGGACGGCGGCGGCGAGCTCGCTGCGCGCCACGGCCGCGGTCACCTTCACCCGCGCGGTCGGGACGTGGGTGCGGCGGGCGATCTGTCCGGCGGTGAGCCCGAGGTCGAGCAACTGCTGGTGGGCGTGCACCTCGTCGGCGTCGGTGGTGGCGGCGCGGTGCTGGTTCTCCTCGAGCTGGTCGATGATCCGCTCGACCCGCTGTGCCTTGCCGGCCCGGTCCAGCTCGCCCGGCTCGATCTCGGAATCGGGGTCGCCGGGCTCGACCAGTACCGGGACGGTGTCGCGGCCGACCTCGACCGCAGCGACGGTGCGCCGCTTGCCCTTGCGGACAACGAGCGTCCCGTCCGCGGTACGCCGGGCGATGATGGGCTCCCGGACGCCGCGATCGGCGATCGACCGCAGGAACGGCTTGCCGAGCACCAGGTCCCGGCGCACGTTCACGCCGACGACCAACGTCCGCGGGTCGGCGAGCAGCAGCTCACCCACCGTCTGCGCCGCGCTGGTCGGATCGGGCGTACCGGGGGTGACCACGGTGGGGCCGTCGTGCTCGTCGGCGCCCGCGTCCGCGGGCGTGGCCGGGGTGTTGACAGTCTCGGTCTCGGCCGGCGACTCGGTGGAGGCGGGCTGGGTGTCGGTGATGGTCATGGTGTCCTCCCTGGGCCGAGCTTCGGGCTCGGCGGTTCGGTGCTCCCGCGGCTGCGGGGCGCACTCGGCCAGGGCGGCGACCGTCGAGGCGTGGCCGGGGCCGCGGGCTGCGCCGTGCGGTGTGGACCGGCGCCAGCAACGACGTCCCCGGACGGGGAGGCCAGCTCGCGCCGGTTCACCCGGGCGGCAGCGCGCCCCGGGGCATCGACCGGCGCCCGACGGCGCTGCCAGAGTGCGCAGCCCCGCCCCCGCGACCGAAGGACCCCGAACCATCACCGGTCGAGGAGCCACAGCCGTCAACACAACGCCCGACGATCCCGGGCGCCCGATGCGCCGTTCCGGGTTGGCCTCGTCCGAGCTCCGGGAAGCGTCTGTGCGCCGACGGTGACGCGCTCAGGATCCTGTTCCTGCATGGCTTCCTGCGTGGAGCGCTCGGCGGCCTGCTGCTCGCCGTAGCCGCCTTCGCGCGCGCTGGCCAGCCGGTGGCGGCGCTTTGCGGAGCCGCGAACTCGGTTGCGACCGCGATCCTGTGGGCCGCGGTGGCGGTCAGCGTCGCGCGGCGCCGAGGAGCGACAGACAGCTTGATGCAGCGGTCTACGGCCCGGCGCCGGCCGTTGGGCCGCCGCCGCGCTGCGGACGCGTGGAGGGCGCGGCACTACGCGGCGACACTGCGGGGCCGGTGGTCTGCCGGGCGCGGGCGGGCGGGATGTTCGCCTCGCGGTCACCGGGAGCGTGTGCCGCGGGGCGGTGCGCGGTGACGCCCCGCTTGACGATCTTGTCGTTCCAGCCCGGGTCGACCACGACCGTGACGGTGGTCTTGTTGACCCGCCGCACGACCTCCCACCGACCCCGGTACTCCAGCAGGTCACCGGGGCGGACCTGGTCCCAGTCGACGGTGTCGATCCGGCCTGCCGCGCGGTGGGCTTCGTGCACGCCGCTCCAGTGCCGGATCTGGGCGTCCAGCAGCGAGGCCTGCGCCAGCAGCCGGTCGCGGTACTCCCCTGCCGGCAACGAACGCGGCTCCAGCTGCTGGCGCCCGGCGGCGCGGCGCCCGCTGGTGCTGTGACCGTCAAGGGAGCGCTGGACCTGCCGGCGTTGGGCCTGCAGCCGCTCCAGCCTTCCTGCGACGACCTGCGGGCTCTCCCGGTGCCGCATGTGGCCAGCGGCGACCTCGGCGGCCCGCGCGGCGTCCGCGGCGCGCCGGTCGTGTTCCCGCGCGGCCTGGTCATGGGTCTCGGCCCGGTCGAGGTCGCGGCGGTGCCGCCGCTCGGAGTGGTGCCCGACCAGGATCGGCTGCCCGAGCGGTATCCCGTCCAGGATTCGCGCGGCGGCGTTCTCCCGGTGCTGGGCGGACCGGCCGTGGCGCTCGGCCCGCTCGGTGAGGCGCTGCGCGCGGTCATCGAGCCGCGCGGCGCGGTCGGCCTCGGCGTCGGCCACCGACCGCGGCTGATCGTCGACCGACGTCCCCACCGCGAACCCGGCCGCCCGCAGCGCCGTCGCGCTGTGCTCGATCTCCGGGAACGGCGGCAACCGGTCCCGGGTGCCCGGCAGATACCAGGCGCCGTGCTCGCCCACCTGCCGCGACCACCGCCAGCGCCGCAGCCCGGCCGTCCGCAACACCTCGATCACGCCGTCGCCGCGACGGGTGCCCTCCAGCACCGTCCCCTGCTCGGGGGTGTGCACGATCTGCAGCCCCACCACGGACCTCCTCCCCTTGAGGCCCGGCCGGTCGCGGGGACCGGCCGGGCCATCACCGCCATTCAGTCGCGCGCGTTCCCGGGAGCGGAATGCGCCAGCCGGGCCTGGGTGAGGACGGCGGCGGCGATCTGCTGCTCGGTCACTGCGCCGAGCTCGCGCAGCAGCACGGTGCGGCTCAGGTCCAGGGTGTCCGGGCCGATACGCAGGTCCCGCAGCGACCCGGTCGCGGGCGCGTCCCAGGCGAACCGGCCCGGACCCAGCTGTACCGCCCACGGGAACGCCCACGCCGGCTGGGCTGCGGGCGCCCCGGCCAGCAGCACCGCGACCCCGCCGCCCGGGGTGTCGATGACGCACTCCACCCCGGCCGCGCGGACCAGGTCGGCGACCCGATCCAGATCGACCTCGGCGAACCCCGCCGGGCCGCTCTCACCCGGTGGCGGTGCCGCGCCGGCGGCCCGGGAAGTGGTGACGACCCGCCCGGTCAACTCGGTGACCGAACTCTCCGGGTCGATCCCGAGTTCGTCGAACCAACCGGTGAGGATCGCGACGATGTCGCCGCCGTTCCACGACCCGTCCGACTGCTCGATCTCCTTGACGCGGGCGAACAGCAAGAGGACCGCGCCGACCGCAGGCTGGGCGACGTCGAGGTAGAGCTCGCCCACGGATGCCACGGCCAGCAGGTCGGCGAGCTCGCCCGCGAGCAGCGCCCGCGGCGGCAGCGGGTCCCGGCCGCGGATCCGGTCGATCTCGTCCTCGATGCTGTCCCCCGCGGCGACGGCCACCGGTGGCAGGCCGACGCTGCGGGCGTGGATCTGGTCGATCAGCGCGAACGCCGCCCCGCGCCGGTGCGCGCGCCGCCACCGCGCGTCGGTCCACGCGGCCAGCCCGTCGTCGGGCTCGATCAGGTCCCGGCAGGCCAGCATCACCCGATCCCCCGGCCCATAGGTGGCGGGGGTGCCGTGCGGGTGGTCGCAGTCGTACAGCATCAGCTGCACCACGCCGTCGACCAGCACTGCCCGGGCGACGAGGACGTAGGCGTGTCCGCCGACGGGCGTCGGGCGGTGGATGAGGTCACCGACGCGCAGCTGCGCGGCCGGCACGGTCGCGAACGGGGCATCGGGCAGCGGCGGGGTGTGGATCCACGCCGCGAGGTGCGAGGCGGTGGTGGTCGGAATGTCGGACATGGCAAGGAGATCCTTCCGCGAAGAGGGAGGCCCGATCCCGGCCAGGCTGGACCGGGACCGGACCTGATGGGTGGTCGACCGTGGTCGGCACGTGGCGACCGGTCGGGGGGGGTCGAGATCAGGCGGCGTGCGCGGCGGCCAGCGCCATCGCCCGCAGTCCGGCCCGCTCCAGGTCGTGGGCGGCGTCGGCGTCCTCGAGGGTCTGCGCCGCGGACGTGACCGCGTGCAGCACCCCGCCGGAGGTGACGTCCCCGCCCTGGACGAAATGGGCCAGGATCGTGGCTTGCTGCTCGGCGGTGAACCGCAGCGCCTTGCCGACGTGCTCCAACGTGGCCTGCGGGTCCCGGATCGGCACCCCGGCCTGCCTGGCGATCTCGGCCAGCTTCGCCCGGACGTACTCGCGGTCCAGGAACGTGGTGACGGCGTCGCGGGCCTGCTTCACGACGAGCCCGAGCAGCGCGTCCTGCGTGTCGCTCGACCAGCGGACCACCCCGTCGGCGAGCCGGCCGCCGAGGTGGACCTCCCGCAGGGCGTCGCGGGTGATGGTCATCCCGTTGTCGCACACCTGCACCGTGAGCTGCGGGGTGAGCGCGAACGACCCGTGCCCGGTCTCGGAGTTCGACACCACGAACCCGGCGAACACCAGCGGGTTGTCCGCCCCCCGCGCCCCGGTGAACGGCGACCGGTAGTCGCCCAGCAGCTCCGGGGCGTACTCCCCGATCCCCGGCGCCCGGACCCTGACGTACATGCGCCGCTCGGTCAGGTCACACCCGGCGATGTCCACCGGCACCCCGGCGGCGCGGACGCCCTCCAGGACGGCCATCAGGACGTCGAGGTTGTCGACCATGCGGTAGGAGTCCGACAGCAGCGCCCGCGCGATTCCGGTGCCGCCGTCGGGGTTGTGCAGGCCGCGGACGAGGAAGCGGCGGTCCGGGTCGTCGGCGAGCCAGGTGTTGACGTTGGCGTCGTAGAGCCCGAGCTGCTCGGCGCGCAGGCGGCGGAGGTAGGGCAGCGGGATGCCGAGCTTCTCGGCGATCCCGGCGTCGGCGACCGCGGTCGGGCGCAGCACCGTCTCCCCGACGGTGACCCCGTCCGGGGTGAGCTGGGGCTCCCCGACGCCGATCAGGCGCAGGTGTCCGTTGTCGGCGACCAGGTGGCACGCGGGCGTGACGACGTCGAGCTTCGCGGCATGCTGGGCCTGCAGGACGGCGACGAGGTCGGCGACGGTGGCGTTGCGGGTGGTCAAGATCGTGCCGGGCATGGTCGACTCCGAAGTGGATCGAGCGACGCCCCGCTGTGGGGCGGCCCCGCCGGACGTGGTGGGGCGCGACGCGTCCGCCCGGCGAACGGGCACGGCGCGAAGGACCGCATCCGCTCGTCCGATCGATGTGGGCCGCCCGGTACCCCTTCGACGCAGTGGCGAGCCAGCGGCGGGCCACTCGTATCGGTCGGGCGGGTGCCCCTTCGCGCCGGACCTCGGCGTCGGGCAGCATCGCCGTCCCCACCACCAGGCGACGGCCCGTGCGCGGGAGTCGATCTGCTTCGCTCGGCGCAGCCAACCGGACGCTGCTCAGTGGCTCGGTCGGCGACCTCGTACCGGTGTAGGCGTGTGAAGATCTGGGCTCCGCTACGACCGCACCTCGGAATGCGCGTCTGTCAGTCGATCATCTCGATCCACGCGATCCGCAGCTCGGTGGTCTGATTCGTGCTGGTGATCTGCCGGAACTGACCGTTCAGCGCGACGACCTCCATCCGCGCCACGGTGGACCCGAACCGGTCCACGGTGTCGCGCGTCACCTTGGTCTCGGTGCCGTAGGCCAGCACGTAGGTCCTCGGGAGTGCGAAGTGCGCGGCACCTCACCGAACGGCGTTCCCGCGAGATACGTGCTCGCCGGGGAATCGAGCGCGAGCGCGCCGTCCTGCACCAGGCCGAGAACGACGGCGGCGGTGAAGGTCTTGGTGATCGACCCGACCCGGTAGGGTACCTGCCCCGACGCAACACAGCCCCGCTCGACGTCCGCCCTGCCCGCAGCTCCGAGATCGAGGACCGAGCCCGCGCGCGCCGCACCCAGCACCACCGACGGAACCCGGCTATCGCGCTGCGAGTCGGCAGCCTGCCCATCGAGCCGACCGGGGATGGTCACGTCGTCGACACCCGCAGCCACGACGCTGGACTGCGACCGTGCCCGCCGATCCGTACCGCGACGCGCTTCGTCAACAGCCGCCCCATCGCCACCCCCCTACCTCAATCGATCCGACGGCCAGCGTACGGATGACGAGCGCCCGACCCCAGAGCCCCGGGGGGTGCGCCACCGGACGCCTCGATCGTCCGCGTGTGTGGGCGATCGAGGCAGCTCACCGGCCACCGGATCTGGCCCGCGATCCCGGTCCCGCCAGCCGTCGCCGCGGTCGCCGTGCTCGCCGTGCACTACCTCGGCGACATGAAGACCGCGGCACTCACCCGAGTGCTCGTCGCGCCTACCTGCTGGCGCTGGCCGCGGTCGTCGTCGCCGGGCTCGGCGGAGGCGCCGCCGACCCGGCCCGGCTGACCGGCTGGACCTCTGCAGGGGTGTTGGGCATCGCCAGTCCGCCGCGCTGCTGCTTCTTTCGCCTTCGCCGGCTACGCCCGCCTCGCCACCATCGCGGAGGAGGTCCGCGACCCCGCATGCACCATTCCCCGCGCCGTCCCCGTCGCGCTCGGGCTCGTCCTCGGCATTACGCCATCGTCGCCGTCGTCGCGCTGCTCACTGTCGGCCCCGACGGGCTGGCCGCAGCCGCCGTGATGCAGGCCTGCTGCCCCGGGTAGCGGCGGTGTCGCGGTCCGTACCCACAGCCGCTACGCACGCCGGGTCGCCGATGCGCCGATCAGCGGCGTTGATGTGGTGATCGAGCTGGGCGTACGGCGGTTCTTCTGCGACCACCCCGACTGTCCGAAGCGGACCTTCGCCGAGCAGATCCCGGGGTTGACCTCGCGGTATGCCCGCCGCAGCCTGAGCTCGGGCGGATGCTCGCCGCGGTCGGACTGGCGTCGGCCCGGCCGGGCTGGGGCCCTGCTCGCCGCCGGGCTGGGGTTGCTGACCGGCCACAGCACGCTGCTGCGGCTGATCAGTCGGCTACCCGACCCGCAGATCGGCGTCGTGGTAGTGCTCGGTGTGGACGACTTCGCGCTACGCCGCGGCCGCGTCTACGGCACGGTGCTGATCGACATGGACACCCATCGCCCGGTGGATCGATGGGCTGCGCGTGAACTCACGGCAACTACAGTAGCCCGTCGTCGACGCCGGGTTGATGACGCCTGCCGAACTCGACCGCCTCCGCGACCTGCTGCTGGATCCCCGCTTCGTGGTCAGCTCGTACCTCACGGTGTCGTTGGTCGGTCGCCGTCCGCCGCCTGAGCGGCACCTCCGCGACGGCGTCCACGGGACGTGTGGTGTGTCGAGGGACGACCTCTGGCTTCGTCGGTGAGACCGACAGAGCCAGACCTCCCAGGGCGGCGGTTGGGGTTCGTCGGATTGGCCCAGAGCGACCCGGGCGAACCGGCACCACGAGGGCGCCGGCCCGCCCGTCGTCACGACGGCTGCGTCACGATGGCTGCGGCGCCTGCGCCCGGATGCCGGCCACGGCACTGCTCAGCTCGGCGGCGTCGAGGACGTCTGCCATCACACCGACCTGGTCCTCGTACACGTCCGCGGGGACGGCGCTGCGGATTTCGTCCTCGAGGACGTGGTACACGGCGAGGCCCAACTGGACCTCTGCCAAGGCTCCTGCACAAGCCGGATCTCCCAACACCACGGTCTCGGCGGCGATCTCGGCGCTCTCGGCATCAGGTGCGCCGATGATGACGACGAGGTTGTCGCGTCCGTGGAGTTCGGCGAGGCGAGCGATCGCCTCCTGGCTCTGCAGGTCCATGGCTCCGGATGCCGTTCAAACGAAGCATTCGGTGGCGGTGAACACCACCTCTGCCCCGGCCGCCTCGGCGCAAGCCGCTATGGCGGGCCCGGCGACGCCGTCGCGTTCACCGAGCGCGACGATTTTCTTCCCGTTGAGCATCCGTCTCACCTCCTTCTCACGCCCTGGCGAGTGACTCGTCCAGCCAGGAATCGAGCTGCTGTGCGGTCAGGTTCGGATCGGCGATGCGCGACACCTCCTCGCCGCCGGCGAAGAGCAGGAACGCGGGCAGGCCCATCAACTTGAGCTCCATGCAGAGCCGGCGCGCCTTCGGGGCCTCCAGCTTGACCACCCGCAGGTCGTCGCGCTGCGCGGCGAGCTCGTCGACGTGCGGCATGAGGGCCAGGCACCGGGCGCACCACGGTCCCCAGACGTCGACGAGCACCAGCCCGTCGGCCACCAGATCCCGGAAGTCGTCCCGAGTCGCCTCGACGACATCACCCACGACCGTCACCCACGTCCATCACCATCTCAGCCACCTCTCTCGTTGCGTTCGAGCAGGACGCTCATCCCGTCCGACAGCTGGGTGATCCGGCCGAGGAACAGGCTGCCCTTCCCCACCAGCTGCACCCGCTCGGCGTCGCCCGTGGTCAGCCGCGTCGTCGCGTGCGGCAGGTAGCACAGCGCGGACGCGAGATGCCCCTGCGTGGGGGCGAAGCCGGGCATCCCCCGGCGGGTCACGAAGTCCGCGATGTCGCCGCGCTCGATGTCGCCGCGCCGGGCGGCCAGCGCGGCCAACGTCTTGTAGTTGCGCGCGGCTACGTCACCCGAGCCCTGCGGCTCGGTGATCTCCGGGTTGTGCAGCTCGGTGGCGTAGTCGTCGACGTCGGTGGTGCGCAGCCCGAGGCGCTCCAGCGGCTCGATGGCCAGCGCCTGCATGATCTGGGGGCCCGAGCCGCCCGCGCTCACCCGGTGGCGTCCCACCGCGTCGAGCCGCAGCCGGGGCGAGCAGCCGTCGTCGCGGGTGACCAGTGCGGCCGAACCACACAGCACGTCCTCCAGGACCGGCAGGTCGTGGGCGAGGTGGCCCTCGAACTTCATGCCCAGCTTCGGCAGCGACCCGCCGGCCACCACAGCGACCCGCTCGAACACCCCCGCGGTCACCAGGCTGGCCGCGATGACCAGCGCCGGCACCGGGGCGGCACAGAAGTCCTTGATGTCGGCGCCGGACGCCTCGGTCAGCCCAGCCGCCTCGGCGACCGCCTTGGCCATGTTCCCACCGCCGCGCTGGTAGCGGTCACCGATGGCCTCCTCGCCGCACCCGAGCACGTAGTCGATCGAGGTCGGGTCGACGCCGCTGCGGTCTAGCATATGCAGCACCGCCAGGGTGGCCGTCGCCTTGCCGGCCAGATTCTCCAGCAGCACCGACGCGCACAGCGCCTCGTCCTTGTCGTGGGCACGGCGCATCACCGCCCGCGGGCCGGACGACCCGGATACGACGAGCGTGCCGGGCTCGGCGGCCGCCGCCTCGGCGTCGCCGCGGTGGGCCTCGAGGCGCTCCAGGTCCATCCACTTGGCCAGCGGGTGCCGGGCTAGCGCGGCGAGCGCCTCGTCGACGGCCGCCGGAGACAGCGTGAGCAGCCCGAAGTGCTCCACCGCCGCCATCAGGCCAACGAACTCCGCCTCGGGCATCACCTCGCCGTCCGGGCCGAAGCGGTCGGCGGCACCACCGGTGACCCCCGCCCACGGCCTGGCCGGAAGGTCGCGGGGATGCAGGGCGCCGATGTAGGCCTGGTGGGGCGAGTAGGCGATCGCGTCGGCGTGGCTGCGCAGCGCGGCGGTGAAGCGCTCGTCGACCTCGGGTCTGCCGGGCAGGCTGCGGGCCGGCTTGGAACCGAACCGGGCCAGCGAGGGCGTGTGCGCCAGCACCTGGGTGGTGGCGGTCACCACGACCGGGGCGTGCGTGGCCGTCATGTGTTCTCTCCGATGTCGACGGGGAAGACGGTGGGCCCCTCGACCGGTGTGGCGAGCGCCTCCAGGGCCCGTTCCACCAGCCGGCGCCGCCAGGCGCGTTCCTGCTCCGGTCTCAGCTCCGGATCCCCGGTCGGATACGGGATGCCCCGGGTGGGGACGATCCGGGGTGCGCCGACCCGCTGGGCGATGCCGACCAGGTTGCACAGCACCACCGTCGGGATCCCGGCCCGCTCCAGCTCTTTCGCAAGCGTTGACCCGCAACGCGTTCCGGTTCCTCAAGTGGCGGTGAGGATGGCCGCTCGGGCTTCGGTCCGGCGCAGGTCGGCGGCCCACTCGGTGCCGTAGCGACGGGCCGCGGACACCGTGGTGCCGTTGCCCACCGTCACCAGGTACTCGCCGTGCAGGCGGCCGATCGCGCCCTCCCGCTCCAGGTCGCGGGCCACGTCGAGGGGCACGATCCGGTTCGGATCCTCGTTGGCGCGGACGGTCGAGAATCCGCCGTGCACCGACTGCCAGCTGCCGGCTGACAGCGTGTCGACGCCGTCGATGCGGTAGCGCAGCCAGCGCTTGGCCCGGGCGGACTCCAGCCCGTCTGGGTTGCCGTCCGGCACGAGGGCGCCCTCGGTGACCAGCGCGATCGTCGCGGTCGTCGGATCCTTCAACGGCGGCGCCGGGGTGACGTGGTCGAAGCTAGGCAGCGGGACCTCGGTCCGGTCCCGGTCACCGCCGAGGCGGGCCAGCAACAGGTCCACGGCGCGCTCGGCGGCGCGCTTCTCGCTCGTGACGGACTCGCGGGGCAGCTTCCCTGCCCGTCCGTCCTCGCGGGTGAGCCGATCGCCCGCGGCGACCTTCCGGGTGGCCGCGGCCAGCACCGGCAGCGAATTCTTCATCTCCCGGCTGGTGGCCCCGATGCCGACCACCGGGGCGACCCCGGCGTCCTCCAGCCCGGGGTTGTCCTCGTGCATAGCGGCCAGGGCGGGCGTGCCGGCCGCGACGGCGGTCGCGGCCACCCGGGCACACGCCAGACCGTAGCGGCCGCTGCCGAAGGCCGGCCCCGCCACGATGAGGTCCGGCTCCGCCTCGGCGGCGAGGGCGAGGATCTCCGCGACGGCTCCCGGCTCCCCCGCGGCGTAGTCGTCGCCACACCAGACCGTGGCGACAATCTCGAACCCGTCGCCGAGCAGCGCCTGCAGGCGCCGCCCCGGCCCCACCGGGCCGTCCACGCGGGCGGGCGGGCTCCCGGCCGACTCCTCACCGCCCACGCCGGCGAAGAACTGGTTGAGGTAGTGCACGATCCGGGTCACGTCAGCTCCTTGAGCGTCGCCGGCAGGCTCGCTGTCTCACGCGGCCTCCCTGCAGGTCAGGTGGCCCCAGCCGAGCGGGCTGAGCGAGCAGTAGACGACCGCGGTGGGGACGTCGAGCGCTTCGGTGGCCGCAACGTCGAGCAGGGCGAAGCGGGCGCCACCGAGTGCCCTGGCCACCGCGGGCAGCCGCAGCGGCGCGTCGTAGTTGCCGGTGCTGATCATCGCGGTGGCCCGCTCAGGGGGAACCACGATCGGCGGGGCGGTGCCGTCGATCCCGGCCATCTCGCCGAACAGGCCGACCGCGGTGATCCCGACGTCCTCCAGCGCGTCCATCTTCAGGGCGACGTCGGCGTCGGCGTTGCCGCCGCCCTCCTTGGTGAGCACCGCGGCGTGCACCCCGGCCGTCACACAGAGCCGGGCGACGTGCGCCGAGATGAGTTCTTTGCCCGCCTGGTCGGTCGGTTCGGGCGCGAGCACCACCCCGGCGAGCATCAGATCGCGGCCGTGCCGGGCGCGCAGTGCCTCCACCACCGGGTTGTTCTGGTGCAGGTAGGTCGGGTTCTTCAGCCCCGGGTGGCCGAACTGGCCGCTCACCACCGCGCCGTCGTCGAGGTCCCCGGGGTCGACGAACGTCGGCAGGGAGGAACGGAAGCTGCGGCCATAGACGAAGACGTCCTTGAACGCGCCCTGGGTCTGCAGGTTGGTGACCGCCACCACCCGGGGCAAGTCGAGGCCGGCGACCGGTGCGCTGCCCGGCACGTGCTCGACAACATCGGGCTCGGTGTCGAGGGCCGCCTCGGCCAGCCGGGCCGCGAGCGCGAGCACGCCGCGCCGCAGCGCTTCCCTCTCTGCCAAGATCACCTGAGACAGGTTGAAGTCAGCGGTTCACAGTAGAGGGCGTGATCGGAGATCCTGGTGCTCGTGTCATCGGAGGAGCGTCGCGGTGCGGGGGCCGGCAGCAGCGGGTCGACGGCGTCGTCGTCGGGTCCGCGGTCGGCTGGTGGTCCGTCGCCGCGTCCGTCGCGTAGGTCGTTCAGCGCGGAATACAAGCTGGCGATCGTCGCGGAGTATGAGAACGCGCCGAACGGTGAGAAGGGCGCGGTCCTGCGCCGGGAGGGCCTGTATTCGTCGCACGTGATCGAGTGGACCCGGGCCCGGGACGTCGGCGCGCTGGAGGGCGTAGCCGATTCGAGGCGGTCGGCGAAACGTCCGAAGCGGTCGGCGGAGGCGGCCGAGTTGGAACGGCTCCGGGCCCGGAACGCGAAACTCGAATCCGACCTGACGAAGACGCGGACCGCGTTGGACATCATGGGAAAAGCGCACGCGCTCTTGGAGCAGCTGTCCGAGAGCGCGGACGACCAGGAACCACCGGCGCCGCGGAAGCGGCGTTGAACGGCGCGTTCACCGAGTTGCGCGCCGCTGAGGTGTCGATCAAGGCGGCGTGCGCGTTGACCGGTCGGTCGCGGGCCACGCACTACCGCCGCGCCGACCCGGCGGGGGTGACGCTCGGGCCGCTGCACGGCCCGCACCGTGCGCGCCGGCTCCCGCCCTCGACGATCACCGACGACGAGCGTGCCGCCGTGCTCGCGCTGCTGAACTCCGAGGACTACCGGGATCTGGCCATTCCGCAGGTGTGGGCCCGGGAGCTCGACGAGGGCCGGTGGTGGTGCTCGCAGTCGAGCATGTACCGGATCGCCCGCGCAGCGGGTCAGAACCGGGAACGGCGCGCCCAGGCCACGCATCCGCCGCGGGTGCGCCCGGAGCTGGTCGCTCATGGCCCGAGCGAGGTGTGGTCGTGGGACATCACCGCGCTGAAGGGCCCGCGGAAGGGCGAGTGGTACAAGCTGTATGTGGTGCTCGACATCTTCTCCCGCTACGTAGTCGGATGGCTCGCCGCGAACGCTGAGGATGCCGTCGTGGCGAAGGATTTCCTCGCCGACGCAGTCGCCCGCAACCACGTCATCCCGCAGACGATTCATGCCGACCGGGGCGGGTCGATGACCTCGAAACCGGTATCGGAGCTGATGGTCGATCTCGGTATCTGCCGGTCACATTCCCGGCCGCAGTGCTCGAATGACAACCCGTTCTCCGAGGCGCAGTTCAAGACGCTGAAGTACGTGCCGGACTTCCCGGACCGGTTCGGCTCGCTCGCTGATGCCCGCGCGTTCTGCGAGCGGTTCTTCGAGCACTACAACCACGAGCATCGGCACTCCGGCATCGGCATGCACACCCCGGCGTCGATCCACTTCGACACCGCGACCGAGGTCCGGGCTCAGCGTCAGACCGTCCTCGACCGCGCACACGCCCAGTATCCCGAGCGATTCAGTCGCCGGCCCAGCCCGCCGCGCCTGCCCGAGCAGGCGTGGATCAATCAACCCGTCCTACAGCCAACTCAGTAAGATCAACTGTCTCAGTTGACTTGACAGCTACCGCTTCGTCGACGTCCTCCCAGCGGGCGTCGGGGGCCGGGTCGAACTCGACCACCAGGTTGTGCGTGGCCCCGAGCGGCGACAGCGGCGCGGCCGGGCCGGACATGTCGACCAGCGACTCCTGGGCCCGGGGCAGGTACCCGGCCGCCACCACGGCCATGCCGCGCAGCACGTGCGTGCTCCCCCGGCCCTGCGACCGGGCCGGCCCGACGAAGCCGGGGAACACCCCTCCGCCACCGGCACCCTTGGCGCGCGGCTCCACCGCGTCGAGCACCTTGACCAGGCGGACGGAGTCGCCGGGGCTGGCCAGCGAGAGCCGGACCGCGGCGAGCGCCGGTTGGGCCAGCAGCCGTTCGGCGTCGTGGCGCTCGATGGTGAGGAGCCCGCCGTCGTAGCGGGTCGCCGGGCCGAACTCGAGCGCGGTCACCTGGTGCACGAGGCGGACGAGTGCAGGCGCACCGTGCACACCGTCGCAGTCAGGGATCCGCGCCATCGTCGACCTCGCCATCTCGCGGCGGTCGGGGGACGCCGCGCGTCGGACGTTATGGGATGCGGGACGGTTGAGGGTTCCCCCTCGCGGGGGACCCGGGGGGTGAGGCCGGGGCAGCAAGGCGGTCCGGGTCCGGACAAGCCTCGGACAGCGGGCTGGGGCCGTCCAGCCCGAGCGCGGCCACCGCCACGGCGACATCGGCGTGCCCGGCGTCGTCGGCGACGTACGCCGCCCAGACCCGGCCCAGCGTGGGCACCGTCGGCATCAGTGTCGCTGATCGTGCTGGCTGTCCACCGCCGACCAGTTGGCCGACCGGCGGGTTGTCCCCGCCCGCCAGGCTGCTTGAGCTCAACGCGCATTGTTCACCGCGTGGGTCGAGTCGGTCTGCCACCACCGCACCCACTTCGAGACCGGACAGAGGAATTGACCGACCATCTGATGCCGTGGAACTCACATTCAGCGCTTCGCGATCACAATGTCGCGGAGTACCCCAGTCTCGAGCTCCATCTCTCGCACCCGATGCTTGACGAGGTCACCGATGCTCACCAGCCCCACCAGTTGGCTTCCATCCATCACCGGTAGATGACGAAAGCGTCCTCGAGTCATTACCGCCATGGCGCCCGCCACAGTGTCATTGGGTCGACACGTCGTCACATTGCGGGTCATGATATCCGCGACCGTGGCGTCCGCAAGTTTGGCACCGCGAGTCCGGAAGGCGCGCACGATATCCCGCTCCGAAAGAATGCCGCGGATCTTGCCATCTTCGTCTCGCACCAGGACAGCACCAACCGCTGCCTCGCACAACACATCTACCGCCTCTGTCACGCGAGCCTCAGGAGACACAGCATGCACAGTGCGCCCCTTTTGGTCCAGAATGCCAATGATCCGCATCGCTGATTCCTTCCTGGACGAATCGGTACTACCGACCTCAATGGTGCCACGGGCAACCCTGAATGCATTTGATTGCGAGCCCAAACTCGAATCCTTGGCGAGAACACGAGACGAAGGATCCGCGCGGTGTCGATACGTGACTTGATCACCTCGTCCGCGTGGCCGCTCATCGACCGGACGCAGGAACATGCTCAAGTCGTTGTTCGCTGTGCTCTCGGGCCAAACGGGCTGTCGCTTCCGACCAGGCCAGTGCAGCACGGACGTCCTTTACCTTGTTGGCGGCGATCTGTTCGCCATTCCCGATCCGCCCACCACAATCCCCAAACTGCCAGAATCATCGACTACGGCCTGCGCTACAGCAATGCAGAACGGCGGGTAGTCGTACTCGGCGTCATACTCGCTCGGGCCGAGGTCCGAGACGTCATGTGCATCCGACGCCAACTGCCCAACGAGGCACGTCCCAAGTTCGTGGCCGGCGTGGTCAGAACCAAGGTAGAGACGCATCTCAGCTTCCTGCACGTTCAGACCTGCGGCGGTCCATCAACCGCAGAACCATAGGAGTGAAGATCAGCTGCATGGCAAGGTCCATCTTCCCGCCAGGGCACACGATCGTGTTGGCACGCGACATGAAGGAGTCGTGCAGCATTGAGACCAGGTAGGGAAAATCGATGCCGTGCGGATCTCTGAATCGGATGATGAGCATTGATTCGTCGGCCGTCGGAATCGTTCGCGCAATGAACGGGTTCGAGGTGTCGACGACCGGAACGCGCTGGAAGTTGACGTCGGTTCGCGAGAACTGCGGACACACGTAGTTGACGTAGTCGGGCATCCGTCGCAGGATGATTTCGGTGACCGCCTCGGTCGAGTACCCTCGAGCCACGTTGTCCCGATGCAACTTCTGGATCCACTCGAGGTTGATCACCGGCACGACCCCGATCTTGAGGTCCGCGTGCTGGCTGACGTCTACGCCATCGGTGACGACGGCACCATGCAGTCCTTCGTAGAACAGCAGATCGGAGTCACCAGGGAGGTCCTCCCACGATGTGAAGGTGCCGGGGCTCTGCCCGTACGGTTTGGCCTCGATCTCATCGTGAAGGTACTTGCGCACCTTGCCCGATCCGGTCTCAGCGTAGGATCGGAACAACTCCTCAAGCTGCTCGAACAAGTTGGTTTTCGGCCCGAAGTGACTGAAGGCGTGGTCGTCGCGCTCGTGCGCCTCCGCCATGGCGGCCCGCATTTCGACCCGGTCGTACCGGTGGAAGCTGTCCCCCTCTACGAAGGCCGCATTGACACCTTCCCGGCGGAAGATCTGGTCGAACGTCCGCATCACAGACGTCGTTCCAGCCCCGGATGACCCGGTGACCGAGATGATCGGATGCTTCTGTGACATGCGCGGTGACTCCTTTCAGCCGGTTGCCGTGCGAAACAGGCCACGTGTGGCGTAGAGCGGTGAGTCGTAGGGGCGGTCGTGCTGCTCGCGGTGGTACTGGTCGAGGCGCTGCACCTCGTCACGGGACCCGAAGATCAGGGGAACCCGTTCGTGCAGCTCACTCGGAGCAAGATCGAGCACGCGCCCGCGGCCGGTACTGGCCATCCCCCCGGCCTGCTCGACGATCATCGCGACGGGGTTGGCCTCGTAGAGCAGTCGGAGCTTGCCCGGCTTGGCGGCGTCCTTGGAGTCGCGCGGATAGAGGAAGACACCGCCACGCGTGAGGATCCGGTGCGTCTCGGCCACCAGTGAGGCCACCCAACGCATGTTGAAGTCCTTCTCCCTCGGCCCGGCACGCCCAGCGAGGCACTCGTCGACGTAGCGCCGCACGGCCGGCTCCCAGAAGCGATTGTTCGAGGCGTTGATGGCAAACTCCGAGGCGCTGTCGGCGATCCGGATCCCGACCCGGGTCAGGATGAACTCGCCGAGCACGGTGTCGAGGGTGAATGCGTGGGCACCGTTCCCGAGTGTCAGCACCAGGATCGTGGACGGGCCGTAGATGGCGTACCCGGCGCAGACCTGCTCGACCCCGGGCTGCAGGAAGTGCTCGGGGGCGGGGTCCCGCCCGGGGTCGGGTGCCCGCAGGACGGAGAAGATGCTGCCAACGGAAACGTTCACGTCGATGTTGGACGATCCGTCGAGCGGATCGAACACCAGCAAGTACTTCCCCCGCGGGTACTGGTCGGGAAGCTTGTACGGATCGTCCAGTTCCTCGGATGCCAGGCCGGCGACGTGACCGTTCCACTCCGTCGCCCGCAGGAAGTAGTCATTGGCGATCACGTCGAGCTTCTGCTGGACCTCGCCCTGAACGTTGGTCTGCTCTGCGCTGCCTAGGACGTTTCCCAGGGCGCCGACGGCGACCTTGTTGGAGATCGCCTTGCAGGCGAGGGCGACGTCGAGGATGAGGGCATTGAGGTCTCCGCTCGCCCCAGGGTGGCGGCGTCGCTCCTCGATGAGGAACTGAGCGAGTGTCGTGCGTTCGGCAAGCATGGCAACCCCTCGAGCGCGGTGAGCCTAGAACCGTGCGAACCGTGGGCTCGCATGGGCGTTGTGCCGAGACTGGCAACGGATGCTGTGAACGCCATCCCCCCGGCGGGTGGGAGAGCGGGTGGGCGTCAGTCGATCGCTCGCCATCCAAGTTGGCGGTCGGCCAACACATGCTCGATCAGGAGCCGAGTAGATGCAGTGATATCGGGTTGGCTGACCACATTCCACGGGCGGTCCAGGGGGGTGCCCGGCACCGGCAGTTCGACGAGCACTCCCGACTCCAGTTGGTGGCGAACCGCCTGCCGGGAGACGAGTGTGATGCCCAGCCCTGCGACCGCCGCCGCAACCACGGCTCCGTGTGAACCGAGCGTCATCAGCGGCGGCGCGATGTCCTGGCGCAGCAGCATGAGTTCGCAGGTCGCACGGATGCCTGATTCGGGCTCACGCATGAGCCAGGTGTGCTCGGCGGGGTCGAAACCGGATCGTGCGTCGCGCGGCCCCACCACGACCAGCGTGTTCGGGCTGACCGCGTGGACGCAGGTATCTCGCAACGAGTCGGGAGGACGACCGGCGACCACCAGGTCGGTCGCATGCTCGGCGAGTAGCGGCCACACGCGACCGCGGGGGGCCACCTCCAGGCGTAGGACGACCCCCGGATGCTTGGCACGGAACGAAGCCAGCATCGCGGGGATGAGGAGCTCACCAGCAGTCGTGACGGCGGCGAGGCGGACCGAGCCGTGCTCAGGGTCCGCCTCGCCGCGAGCTGCGAGCACGCCTTCGGCGTGCAGGTTGAGGATGCGACGCGCGTAGTCGACATATCGCGCACCGGCCGGGGTGAGGCGGACGCTGCGCCCGTGCCGCTCGACGAGCGGGACGCCGAGCTCGGCGCTGAGTGCGGTGACCGACGAGGAGACCGACGATTCGGTCACCACAAGCTTTCTGGCCGCAGCGCGCACCGACCCGGCCTCGGCCAGCTCGACGAGCGCGCGGAGCCTCGCGTTGGTGGTCATCGTCGACGTCCCCTCGTGTCAGATTGTCAGGCCGATCGGACCGTCTTCCCGGCGCCGGCTTCCTCGCTGAAGACCCGGCTCGACAGGATGTCGGCCGGCTCGATCGTCATCAGTGTCTTCAGATCAACCCTGGGGTCCTCCGCCTCGAGCAGCCGTTTCGCCTGGCGCAGCCGTGCCCGCTCGACGGCGTTGCGCACGCTGCGGGCGTTGGCGAACCACGGCTGCCCGACCCGTCGCTCGAGGTAGTCGTGCAAGGCCTCGCGGGCGTCCGTGGAGAATTGGTAGCCCAGATCCTCGGTCATCAGGTCGGCGATCTGCTCCAACTCGACGACCGTGTAGTCGGGGAAGGTGATGTGGTGGGCGATCCGGCTCTGCATCCCGGGGTTGGCCGCGAAGAAGGTGTCCATCTTGTCGGCGTACCCGGCCAGGATGACCACGAGGTCGTCGCGGTTGTTCTCCATGACCTGCAGCAGGATCTCGATCGACTCCGAGCCGTAGTCCCGGTCGTTCTCCACCTTGTACAGGTAGTAGGCCTCGTCGATGAACAGCACCCCGCCCATGGCGCGTTTGATCACGTCCCTGGTCTTCGGTGCGGTATGCCCTACGTACTCACCCACCAGGTCGTCGCGGGTGACGCCAACCAGGTGTCCCCGGCGCAGGTAGCCGAGCCGGTGCAGCAGGCCGGCCATTCGCAGGGCGACGGTCGTCTTGCCGGTCCCCGGGTTGCCGGTGAAGGACATGTGCAGGGTCGGCTGCTGGGCAGTGATGCCGAAGCGGGCCCGCATCCGGTCGACTAGCAGCAGCGCGGCGATCTCGGCGATGCGGGTCTTCACCGGTGCGAGGCCGACCAGTTCGGTGTCGAGCGTGGAGAGCACGTCGTCGATGCCGGCTTCCTGCCGCGCCGTGGACAGGTCGACCACGGCGTCGGCAGGAAGGTACTCGACGGTCGCCTCGTCGGACGGGTCCGGTTCGAGCTGCGGACCGGACCCCGGACGCGGCGTGAAGGCGAAGGACCGACGGTCGTGTTCGGTGTGTCCGGTCGTCATGGATCAGTCCTGGCCGTATCGGTCCCCGACGGGACGGTTGGTGGCGTAGGCCTGCGTCGTGTAGCGGACCTGGCGGTCAGCCGCCTCCTGGCGAACGAGCTGGAAGCCCGGCTCGTTCTTCGGACGCTGCACAATGAACGACAGCGCGGTGGTCTGCCGGCCGAGGCTCGCGTCGTAGGCGTTGAGGCGGACGTAGACGTTCGGGTTGGCGGTGCGGCAGGCGTTGAGCTCCAGCAGCACCCCGGCCGGGTCCTTGAGGTCGAACATCGGCAGGCCCCACATCTCCCAGTAGGTGTTGCGGGGGTGCGGGTCGTCGGTGAACTCCACCGACAGTGGCCAGCCGTTCTGCAGGCAGTACTCGACCTGCTGGGTGATCTCGGCGTCGGTGAAGTCGGGCAGGTAGGCGAACGTGCCCTGCGTGATGCGCATCGATGGTCTCCTAGACGCTCGTCGGCGTCGCGACGACGTCGGGGGTGTCGGTGGACTCGTAGTTGAAGGTGATGTCGCCCCACGTGGCGAGCGCCATGTCCAGGGGTCGGTTGCGCGAGGCGGCCTTCTTCAGGATGTCGGGCCCCTCCTTGTAGAAGTCGACGCCCTCGTTGCGAGCCTTGATCATCGCCTCGAGGGCGACCCGGTTCGCCTCAGCGCCCGCAGAGATGCCCATCGGGTGGCCGATCGTGCCGCCCCCGAACTGCAGGACGACGTCCTCGCCGAGATGGTGCAGCAGCTGGTGCATCTGCCCGGCGTGGATACCCCCGGACGCGACCGGCATCACACCGGGCATCGAGGCCCACTCCTGATCGAAGTACAGGCCCTTGACCGGGTCGGCCTTGACGCTGCCGAGCCGAAGGGTGTCGTAGAAGCCTGCGGTGGCGTTGGGGTCGCCCTCGAGCTTGCCCACCACCGTGCCGGCGTGGATGTGGTCCACACCCGCCAGCCGCATCCACTTGGCGATCACCCGGAAGCTCACGCCGTGAGACTTCTGCCGGGTGTAGGTGCCGTGACCCGCACGGTGCAGGTGCAGGATCACCCCGTTGGCCCGGGCCCAGTTCGCCATGGATTGGATGGCGGTGTACCCAACCGTGAGGTCGATCATCACGATCACCGAGCCGAGCTCCTTGGCGAAGTTCGCCCGCTCGTACATCTCCTCCATAGTTCCCGCGGTGACGTTGAGGTAGTGGCCCTTGATCTCACCGGTCGCCGCCTGCGCTCGGTTCACCGCCTCCATGCAGAACAGGAAGCGGTCGCGCCAGCGCATGAACGGCTGGGAGTTGATGTTCTCGTCGTCCTTGGTGAAGTCCAGACCGCCCCGCAAGGCCTCGTAGACCACGCGACCGTAGTTGCGCGCCGACAAGCCCAGCTTCGGCTTCGTTGTCGCCCCCAGCAGCGGGCGGCCGAACTTGTTGAGGTGCTCGCGCTCCATCACGATCCCGTTCGCGGGACCTTGGAAGGTCTTGACGTAGTGCGTCGGGATCCGCATGTCCTCCAGGCGCAGCGCCTTGAGCGGCTTGAACCCGAAGACATTGCCGATGATCGAACTCGTCAGGTTCGCGATTGACCCCTCCTCGAACAGGTCGAGGTCGTAGGCGATCCATGCGATCCACTGGCCGGGCGTGTTCGGAACCGCCTCGACCTTGTAGCACTTGGCCTGGTAGTGCTCGAAGGTGGTGAGCCGGTCGGTCCACACCACCGTCCAGGTCGCGGTGCTCGACTCGCCGGCCACCGCGGCTCCGGCCTCCTCCGGGGGCACCCCCTCCTGCGGGGTGATCCGGAAGGCACACAGCACGTCGCTGTCCTTCGGCACGTAGTCCGGCTGCCAGTAGCCCATTTCAGCGTAGGGGATGACTCCCGCGTTCCATCGATCTGCCATGCACGAAGGGTGCCCGCCGAACACCAGATACACCATCGAAACATTTGCCTCAAGACTTGAGCGATCGTTGAATCGGCGCTCCCCCGCCGAGTCCACCACCTCGGTGAGGCGACTGGTTCACGGCGCACCTACGTTGCGGTGAACCCAGGTGTGGAGGACCGAACATGAACCCGTGCAGTCAGATCGCCGAGAAGCTGGTGGCGCCCGGCAAGGGGATCCTCGCCGCGGACGAGAGCATCGGCACGATGAACTCCCGACTGGACAAGGCCGGCGTACCCGGCACTGCGGAGAACCGTCAGGTCTACCGCGAGCTGCTGGCGGCGACCCCCGGGCTGGCCGACGGCGCCTCCGGCATCATCTTCTGCGATGAGACGCTGAACCAGACCTTCGCCGACGGCACGCCGTTCGCCCGGGCCGTCCTCGCACTGGGCATCCTGCCCGGTATCAAGGTGGACACCGGGGCCAGGCCCTGTCCGGGCCTGCCCGGCGAGACGATCACCGAGGGCCTCGACGGGCTCCCCGCGCGGCTGAGCGGTTACGCCGACCTGGGAGCCGCATTCGCGAAGTGGCGGGCGGTCTACACCATCACGCCGCAGCTCCCGAGCCCGGGCGCGATCCGTGCCAACGCCCATGCGCTCGCCCGCTACGCCGCGGCCTGCCAGGAAGCCGGCATCGTGCCGATCGTCGAGCCCGAGGTGCTCATGGACGGCGACCATGGCCTCGACCGGTGTGCTGAGGTCACGACCGCGGTGCACGCCGCGGTCCGGGAGGAGCTCGCACTGCTCAACGTCGACCTGGCCGGCATCGTCCTCAAACCGAACATGGTCATCGAGGGCAGCGGCAACCCCGAGACGTCCACACCCGAGGAGGTCGCCGCTGCGACGGTCGCGGTGCTGCGCGCATGGCCCGACCAGCTGGCAGGCGTCGCCTTCCTCTCGGGGGGTCAGCCGCCGGAGCGGGCGACCGCCAATCTCGAGGCGATGCAGCATCACCGGACCTCATGGCCACTGAGCTTCTCGTTCGGCCGGGCACTGGTGGACCCGGCGCTCGCGGCCTGGCACGGCGACGCGGACCTCGTCGCCGCGGGGCAGGCGGCGCTGGCCGATCGGGTCGCAGCGAACGCGGCAGCCGTCCGGCTGCGCTCTCAGCTTCAGCCGGCCTCCTGACGGTCGTGCGGACCCGCGAGAGGTTCGCGGGTCCTCGCGCCGTCCTTCAGCACCGCTCGCGCTGGTGGCCGAGCGGTACCGTTACGGTGACGGTCGTCCCGACCCCGCGACGCGACCGGATGCGCAGCCGGCCACCGACCAGTTCGGCCCGCTCGGTCATCGACGCCAGCCCATAACCGCTGGGGGTTGCAGTAGCACCGAACTGTTGCGTCCGGGTCACGTCGAAGCCCACGCCGTCATCACTCACGTCCAGCCGAGCGACACCATGGTGCACGCGGAAGCGCAACGTGGCGAGCGCCGCTGCTGCGTGTTTGACGATGTTCTGCAGACCTTCCTGGGCGATCCGGTACAGGGCGAGTTCGACATGCTCGGGCAGTCGCTCATCGTCGACAGCGATGTCGACCGGTAGTTGAGGTGTCGAGCGGGCCAGGCTGGCGAGACCGCCGGCGAGTCCGAGGTCGTCGAGGATGGGCGGCCGCAGGCCACCGATGGCGACGCGAGCTTCGTCCAAAGCCAAGCCAAGCAGGTCACGTGCATGAGCGAGCTGTACGGCGACCTCGACCGCATCGTCGTCGACGGCATGCGTGGCGGCGTCGAGGTGGTAGGAGAGACTGATCAGGCGCTGCGAGATGCCGTCGTGGATGTCCCCCGCCATCCGCCGGCGCTCCGCCTCCTGGTTCGCGATGACCTGCTCGACGAAACGTTCGTGCGCGCGCTCCCGCATCGCGAGGCGGCGGTGCTGCCGCGCCTGGTCCAGGGCGCCCGCGACGAGGCGTCCGATGACGTGCAGCAGCTCCAGGTCGCGAGGGGAGAACTCACGCCGTTCGACCGTGTGCACGTTCAGCACGCCGACCAGCCCGCCCCGGTCGCTCTCCATCGGGATCGAAGCCATCGAGATGAACTCCGTCCCGCGCAGGGCCGGCAGTGGCAGGTACCGCGGGTCGGACTCCTTGTCCTCGGTGATCACGACCGGGGTCCGATGGCTCGCCACCCACCCGGACACCCCCATGCCCAGTGGCAGCTGCACCTGTCCGACGTGGTCGTCGAAGGGCGAGGTTGCCCCGGCCAGGATCAAGGTCCGTTCCGTGTCGTCGAGAATGTGCACGAAGCACACGTCGGTGGCGGTCGCTTCCGTGATCATGCGTGCGACTGCCGCAGCGAGCGGCTCGACCGCCGGGCCGTTGGCGGTGAGGCGAATGATCTCGAGCAGCAACGCGACCTCCCCTCCGGCGTCGACGAGCCCGCGGACGGCGCCCGGCCCTACAGAGGTCGGGCCGGCCGTTCGGTCCCCGCGGCGGGTCACAGGAAGATTCCCTCCCGCAATGCGGTCGCGACCGCGTTCGTCCGGTCCGCGACCGCGAGCTTCCGGTAGATCGATCGGAGGTGACTCTTGACCGTCTCGTCACTGATCACGAGCCGGACCGCGATCGCCCGATTGGACAGACCCCCCACCATGCACGACAGGATCTCGCTCTCCCGCTGCGTCAGCCCCTGCCGCGCACCTGGCCAGAACTCGTCGCGCTGCATGCGAGCGGCGGTGTCCGCCGCCCGCGCCGCCATCCCGGCATCGATCACCGTCTGGCCGGAGTGGGCGAGCTCGATCTGGCGAACCAGGTCCTCACTGCCGATCCGCTTGAGCAGGTAGCCCGCCGCACCGGCCCGCAAGGCCTGGAACAGGTACTGCTCGTCCTCGTAGACCGACAGCAGCACGACCTTGCGGCCGGGGTCGCGTTCCACCATCGCACGGCACAGATCCAGCCCGCTCGTGCCCTGCATCCGCACATCGCACAGCACCACGTCGGGCTGGATGCCCTCGACCACGGCCTGGGCGGCGCCGGGCCCGACCGCCTGCCCCACTACCCGCACCCGGTCGCGAAACGGCGCGAGCATCGCCTTAAGCCCGGCGATCACCATCTCATGGTCGTCCACCAGCACGACCCGAACGGGCGGGGTGCGCGGCGTGGTCATTTCTCAGATCGTAGTCGCTCGCGCCACTCGCCGGATCGCGACACCACGCCTCCCCCGGACCCACCCCCGCATCGGGGACGAGCGCCTGTGCCGGCGTCCGTAGCGTCGCAGCAACATCGGAGGAGGTTCATTTGATGGCGAGCACGACTGTTCCGACGCTGGTGGCGTCGGTCCTCCCCGCGGACTTCGCGGATCTCGGCGGTCAGGTCAAGGAGATCGAGAAGGCGGGCGTCGACCGGATCCAATGGGATGTGATGGACGGCCGATTCGTCCCGAACATCACTTTCGGCCCCGACGTCATCGCGGCATGTCGCGGACACGTCCAAATGGGATTCGAGGCGCACCTCATGGTCGACAATCCCGACCCGATGCTGCCACGGTGGGTCGAGGCTGGCTGCGGCATCGTCATTGTCCACGCCGAGTCGACCGGTCACCTGCACCGCACCCTAGGGGCGGTCAGGGAGCTCGGTGCGAGGGCCGGTGTCGCCCTCAACCCCGCCACGCCCCTGGCAGCGGTCGAGGATGTGCTGGAAATGGTTGATCTCCTGCTCATCATGACGGTGAACCCGGGCTTCGGCGGTCAGGCCTACATCGCCTCGATGGAACCGAAGATCGCGCGCGCGCGCGCCGAGATCGAGCGTCGCGGGTTGGACATCGAGCTCGAGGTGGACGGCGGCATCGGGGCGGGCACGATCGGCGGTGCCGCCACCGCGGGGGCGAACGTCTTCTGCGCCGGTTCCAGTCTCTTCACCGGCCCGGGCACGATGGCCGAGCGAACCTCGGCGCTGCGCGCCGCCGCAGCCGGGTCGGCGGTCGGCGCATGAGCTCGACCGACCGGCTCGCTCAGGCCGGACCGGCTGAGCAGGTCGAGGCGAGCC
Source organism: Pseudonocardia autotrophica (assembly GCF_003945385.1). Taxonomy (NCBI): domain Bacteria; kingdom Bacillati; phylum Actinomycetota; class Actinomycetes; order Pseudonocardiales; family Pseudonocardiaceae; genus Pseudonocardia; species Pseudonocardia autotrophica. The sequence goes on along the minus strand of NZ_AP018920.1, from coordinate 1,657,046 downwards.
CCGCGACCGGACCGTCGGGCGACCTGGACGTGCTCGCCGTCAACGCCCTGCGGTTCCTGGCCGCCGACGCCGTCCAGGCGGCCAACAGTGGACACCCCGGCCTCCCCTTGGGCGCCGCGCCGGCGGCATGGGTCCTGTGGTCCCGCCACCTCCGGCACGATCCCGCCGCCCCCGACTGGCCAGACCGCGACCGGTTCGTCCTCTCCGCTGGCCACGGGTCGATGCTGCTCTACGCGCTGCTGCACGTATTCGGCTACGACCTGCCCGTCGGGGAACTCAAGCGATTCCGCAAGCTGGGCTCGCGCACGCCCGGTCATCCCGAGCACGGCCACACCCCCGGGGTCGAGACCACCACGGGACCGCTCGGCCAGGGCCTGGCCAACGCCGTGGGGATGGCGCTCGCCGAGCGGATGCTCGCCGCGCGCCTCAACACCGCCGAGCACGTGGTGGTCGACCACCGGACGTGGGCGCTGGTCGGCGACGGCTGCCTCATGGAAGGCATCAGCCACGAGGCGGCGTCGCTCGCGGGACGGCTCGCGCTCGGCAAGCTCACCGTCATCTTCGACGACAACGACGTCACCATCGACGGACCCGCTCACCGCAGCTGCGGAGACGACCACGCCAGCCGGTTCGCTGCCTACGGATGGCGCACGCTGTGGGTCGACGACGGCAACGACCTCAAGGCACTCGACCGCGCGTTCAGCGAGGCGCGGGCCGGCGACGACCGCCCCACGTTCATCACGGTGCGCACCACGATCGGCTTCGGCGCGCCCGGGGTCGAGGGGACCTCGAAGGCGCACGGCAGCCCGCTCGGCCACGAGACCATCGCCGCCATGCGTAGCCGATTCGGCTGGCCTTCCGCACCGTTCCACGTGCCCGGGGCCGTGCGGTTGGCCATGGTGGAGAAGCGCACCCGCTGGGCCACTTGCCGGGCCGAGTGGCTGCGGGATCACGCCGAGTGGAGCGCCGCCAATCCGCAATCCGCCGCCGACTTCCCGCTCGACCGGACCCCGGCCGCCCCGGACCTCTCCGTCCTGTCCGACCTCGCCGATGGCGCCCAGCCCGGCGCGACGGTCGCCACCCGCAAGGCCTCCGGAGCCGCCCTGCGAGCGTTGGCGGCTCGGTACCCCGCGCTCGTGGGAGGTTCGGCAGATCTCGCCTCCTCGACCAACACCGCGATCGACGGCGGTGACGTCGCACGGGGAGAGTTCACCGGACGCACGATCCATTTCGGCATCCGCGAGCACGCGATGGCCGCAGCGCTCAACGGAATCGCGCTGCACGGTGGGCTTCGCCCGTTCGGCAGTACCTTTCTCGTCTTCACCGACTATCTGCGGCCGGCCTTACGGCTGTCCGCCCTCATGCGGCTGCCCGTGGTGTACGTCTTCACCCACGACTCGGTGCACGTCGGCGAGGACGGGCCGACCCACCAGCCCGTGGAGCACATCGAGGCACTGCGCCTGATCCCCGGGCTCACGGTGCTGCGGCCCGCCGACGCCGCAGAGACTGCGCTGGCCTGGGAGCTGGCGGCGAACAACCTGGACGGACCGACTGCGCTCGTTCTCAGTCGTCAGGATCTTCCGGTCATCGGTCCGGCCGGGCTGGCGGAGGTCCGCGACCACGGATCACGGATCGTGCGCAATCCGGGAAGGGTCGACGTCGTCCTCGCCGCGAGTGGCTCTGAGGTCACGCTCGCGGTGAAGGCGGCCGAACTGCTCGCCGCCCGTGACATCGAGGCGATGGTGGTGTCGGTCATGTGGCGCGATCGTCTCGATGCGGCGCTGCGCGCCGGGCAGAACCTGCTGCCGGACGTTCCGGTCGTATGGATCGAGGCCGGAGTCGGTGTAGGTTGGCGCGCGATCGCGCGACCGGGCGACCCCGTGATCGGCATCGAACGGTTCGGAGAGAGCGGACCCGGACAGGAGGTGGCCGTACACATGGGGCTCTCGGTCGTCGCCGTCGTTCGGGCGGCATTCGTTGCCGTCGGCAGGACACCGGTGGAGGCCGAGGCGCTCGAAGGTGGCTGAGAAGGCGCTCCGCATCCAGCGGGCTCGAGACCCCAGCACTGTTCGGCCGATGATGCTGGCCATCGCCGGCGACAGTGCGGCGGGCAAGACGACGTTCGCCGCCGGGCTGGCAGAGGCGTTGGGCACGAACCGGTGCGCACTTGTGTCCACCGACGACTATCACCGTTACGATCGTGCGGAGCGGCACCAACTGTCGATCACGCCATTGCTCCCCAAGGCCAACTACATCGACATCATGGAGCAGCACCTCCAACTGCTCGCGTCCGGGCAGCCCGTCCTGAAACCGGTCTACGACCACGCCACCGGCCACCTGGTTCGTCCCGAGCTCATCGAGCCGCGCGAGTTCGTGATCGTCGACGGTCTGCTTCCACTGCATACCAAGCTCGCCCGGGCATGCTTCGACGTGACCGTCTACCTCGATCCGGAGGAGGAGGTTCGCAGGTCCTGGAAGGTGCGGCGGGACACCGCTAGCCGCGGTTACAACGCCGAGCAGGTGGTCACCGAGCTGGCCGCACGCGAGGCCGACTCCGAGAGGTACATCCGCCCGCAGCGGGCTCATGCCGACCTCGTCGTCCGGTTCGCCCACGTGGACGGACGGGCGGACCCGCCGGGCACCCCCCTGTCCGCGGAGCTACTGCTGCGATCGACCATCCCGCAGCCTGACTTGGCCGAGATCCTGGACTCCCGCACGACCGGTCTGGTGCACCTGCGGCTCGCGAGGGACACCGACGGTCGCCCGGTCGACAGCCTGCACGTCCACGGGTACGGCTCGCCGGAGGACGGTGCCGCTGCACTCGCCATGCTCTGGGCTGCGGTCGTCGACCCGAGCTCCGACGTCCCGGACGGTCTAGGGCGGGTGGGACCGAGCGCCCACAGCCTTCCGTTGGCCGTGGGTCAGGTCCTGTTGCTCCACCACCTTCTGGCCGGCGCCCGCTAGGGCACACTGATCCATTCTCCAGGGATCCGGGCAGCTGCCGCCTGCACGAGGACGCAACTCCACGCCCGGATCGTCCGGGCCGCCCGACAGGAGATTCACCCGTTGCCCGAACTCGGTGACGTGCTGGCCGCCGCGAACGCAAACCTGCTGCCTGCCCGCTTCGTCGAGGTCTACCTGTTCGGCTGGAACCGGCTGTCGCCGAGGGCGCACATGATCAGCGCCCTCCCGATGATCGTCACAGGCGCAGCCGGGGCGTTCTTCGTCATCACGGCTAACGCGTGGATGGACAACCCCACCGGGTTCCGGATCGACGCACAGGGCCTCGTGGTCGACGCCGATCCGTGGGCGGCGATGTTCGGGCCGTCGACCTGGCCGCAGTTCGTGCACATGTAGCTGGCGGCGTTCATGGTCACCGTTGCGGACAACCAGCCTGCGAAGCTCGCCGCCATGGAGGGTCAGTTCCGCACCCAGGCAGGTGCACCGCTCTCGCTGGGTGGGACCTATCGCGACGACGAGCTGCACTACGCCCCGGAGATCCCCTACGGCCTGTCCCTGCTCGTGCACCACGACCCGAACGGCGTCGTGCTCGGCCTGGAAGAGTTCCCGGAGGAGGACCGCCCGGCGGGCAACGTCGTGCACCTGTCATACAACGTCATGGTCGGCATCGGGTTCGCGTTGCTCGCACTCGCGGCGTGGCTGGGTTGGGCCTGGTGGCGGCGTCGGCGAATCCCCGACACCCGGTGGTTCCTGCGGGCAACGGGCCTGTCGGGGTGGCCACGGTGGTCGCGATGGAGGCCGGCTGGGTCACCACCGATGTCGGGCGCCAGCCGTGGATCGTATACGGCCTGCTGCGGACCGAGGATGCCGTCAGCCCGGCCGCGGGCCTGCACCTCGGTGTCTGGGCCGTCTCCGCCATCTACGTGATCCTGACGGCGCTCACGATCGTCGTGCTGCGTCGGCTCGCGGCGAGTCACCGCCTCGTCGCCCCGCGCGATCCGCCACCCGTCGACCGCGAGCAGCCGCCGACGGCTCCCGCCGACGACCGGTCCGACCGGCGATGACGCTCGCTGAGCTTCCCCCGGTTCGCCGGAGTGCGGGTTACCTGTCGGCGTCGCGCTGGGTGCGACGATAGTCGTCTTCGTACTCGTCGGGTGAGAGCCCGCCGAGGCGGGCCTGGATCCGGCGCGGGTTGTACCAGCCGTCGAGGTAGCGGATCAGGGCGTGCTCGGCGTCGCGGCGGGTTGTGAAGGTGGTGCCGGGCCAGTAGAGCAGCTCGATCTTGAGGGTGGACCACAGGTTCTCGGCGAGGGCGTTGTCGTAGCTGTCCCCTGTGGACCCGGTCGACGGGGCGACACCGGCGTCGACCAGGCGCTGGGTGAGTCGCAGCGCCGTGTACTGGGCTCCCTTGTCGCTGTGAAAGATCAACTGGCCGGGGCGCAGGTCCCGCGAGCGCAGGGCGTGGTTGAGCGCGGTGAGGACCAGCGCGGTCGTCGCACGGGGGTCGGTGGCCCAGCCGACGACCCGGTTGGAGAACGCGTCACGCACCGAGGCCAGCCACAACACGCCCTCGCCGGTGACGATCCGGGTCAGGTCGGCCACCCAGACGCGGTTCGGCGCGGTCGCGGTGAAGTCGCGTTCGAGCAGGTCCGGCGCCGGCCGGTGGGCGGGGTTCTGCCGGGTCGAGCCGCCCTTCCAGCCGCGGCGCAGGTGGGCGCCCTGTAGGCCGTGCTCGCGCATGATCCGCTCGACGCGCTTGCGGCCGACGTGCACGCCCTGGCGGCGCAGCTCGAGCCAGACCCGCGGGGAGCCGTAGGTGGTGGCGAACTCGCTGATCGAGCGGATCTTCACGATTTGCTCGAGCAGGACGGCGTCGTCGAGCTGCCGCTGCGATGGTGACGCGCGGCGGGCGCGCCAGTCGTAGTAGGTCGAGGCCGCGATGTTCAGGACCCGTAGTACGAGACCGACGGGGAAGTCATGGGCGTCGACGAAGCTCATGACCACCTCCGGGTCGGGCCGATCTCGCTGGCGAAATAGGCGCTCGCCGCGCGCAGGACCTCGTTGACCCGCCGCAGCTCGGCGTTCTCCTTCGCCAACCGCCGGTTCTCGGCGAGCATGTCGGTCGACGGCCGATCATCGCGCTCGCCCTTGTCGGCCTCCGCTTGGCGGACCCAGTTGCGCAGGGCCTCGTGATGCACCCCGAGCTGCTGCGCGAGCCCGCGGAACGTCGGGCGGGGGTCGGACTCCCGATACAGCCGGACCGCTCGTTCGCGCAGCTCATCGGGGTACTTCTTCGGTGCGGGCACCAGTGCCTTCCTTCCTGGTTCTCAAGATCGAACCAGTGTTCAGACACTCCGGCAAAGCGGGGGAACCTCACGCCGAGGTCGTGCTCGGGGTGATGCTCGTCGGGCTGGTGGCGTACGCACCATTCGGCGGGGCGGACTTCGGCGCCGGGATCTGGGACCTGCTGGCCGGTGGAACCCGGCGCGGCCGGCGTCAGCGAGAACTCATCGAGCACTCGATCGGACCGGTGTGGGAGGCCAACCACGTCTGGCTGATCTTCGTGCTGGTGATCCTGTGGACCGCGTTCTCCGGTGCCTTCGTCGCGGTCACCATGACGCTCTACCTGCCGCTGACCCTGGCCGCCTTCGGCATGATCGCTTGGGTGAGGTGATGGCCATCCTGGTCTGCGCCTACCTCGCGGCGGTGTTCCTCTGCGCCGACGCACGTCGCGAAGGTCGGGCCGACCTGGCCGACGGATTCCGCAGACGCGCACTCGCGACGGCCGCGGTGACGGGGGCAATGGGGCTCGTGGGACTACTCGTGCTGCGCGCCGACGCACCGCTGCTGTTCGCCGGTCTCGTCGGTCAGGGGCTCCCGGTCATCGCCCTGTCGGTACTCGCCGGCGTAGTGGTGGTCGCCCTGCTCCTCACCCGCCGCTACCAGGCCGCCCGGTTGGCTTCAGCGGCCGCCGTCACGACGATCCTGGTCCGCTGGGCCGTCGCCCAGTGCCCGTACGTGCTCCCGCGCACGCTGACCGTCGAGGACACCGCACGTGGCCGGGCCATGCTCGAGGCCCTTCTCGTCGCCCTCAACGTCGGAACACTCGTGCTGGTGCCGTCCCTGGTGTTCCTCTACCGGCTCTTTCAGGCGCCCGAGCACCGCACCGGGCGCCAGCCGCCGGAGGGCACCGGGACGAGCTCAGCCTCTTAAGTCGGGCATTGTGGACGGGAGACAGTCGCCCGTCCGGCCTGGGCCGTCCCGGCCCGTCCCCGGAACGGGCGAGGCATCCCCGTCACAGCGGTTCCGGCATCAACGCCGACGATCATTCGACGGTCGCTTCCAGCCCCAGCTTCGACAACACCACGGCCGCTGCCTGATCTCCGGCGTCGACGGACTGAGGGCGACCCTCGCCGCCGGAGGTCCACCATGCCGAGCAGAGCGACCGGAGCGCGTCCACCGCACACGGTGGTGGCTCGGCGGTCTCGGACCCCCGGCCGGCCGAATGGAGCACGATCACCCCGGCGGCGGAGCTTTCGACCCGCCACGCCGCACGGGGACCGACGGCCAGCCCGTCGATCGGGTGCAAGAGCCCGGTGACGTCGGCAGCAACCAGCCAGGGGCGGTGAGGGCCCACCGCGGATAGCACGTCGATCGGGCGGGTCACTCCGCTCAGGACGGCGATCGCGTCCAGCCCGGCCCGGGCGGCGCCGGCGATGTCGGTATCCAGACGGTCCCCGACCACGAGCACCGGTTCACCCTCACCGGCGCGTGCGGCATGGTGGAACAATGCGGGCTCGGGCTTGCCGGCGAACACCGGCTCCCGATCGGTGGCCGCTCGCAGCGCAGCGACCATCGATCCGTTGCCCGGGACGAGACCCCGGGGACCGGGCAACGTCACGTCACGGTTGGTCGCCACCCACCACGCGCCAGCACGGATGGCCAGGCACGCCTCGGCGAGGAGCGACCAGTCCAGCTGCGGCGAGAAGCCCTGGACGACGGCGACCGGGTCGTCGTCGGCCGTGCCGACGGCAACCAGGTCGACCGCCTCGACCTCGGCACGCAGATCGTCGGTGCCGACCACCAGGACCCGTGCACCGGTGCGGAGTCGCCGGGCCAGCAGATCGGCCGCCGCCTGGGCGCTGGTGCTGACGTCGTCGGCACTGGCCGGGAACCCGCCGGCGCTGAGCAACGCGGCGACGCTGGCGGGTCCCCGGCATGCGTTGTTGGTCAAGTACCGGATCGCCGTCCCGCGCCGACGCAGCTCGGCGACCACCTCCGGTGCGCCGGGCAGCGGTTCCCGAGCCCGGACGAGCGTCCCGTCCAGGTCGAACAGCACCGCCCGATAGCGTTCGGCGATGTCGCTGAGTCCGTCTGGCATGTCCGTACTCCCTGCTCGTCGCGGTCGTTCCACCAGGCTCGCCCCTCGCGCCTGGTCACCTCGGCGCGGCCCACCCGGAGTACGGCGGCGACGCGGCTCAGCTCGGCCGCCACATGGCGCTGCGCATCCGCGCCACGCCCGGCTTCGCCACGCCAGATGCGGGCGGCGGGTTCGAGGACGCTGCGGCCGAGGCAGAAGCCGACCGGCCACTCCGGGCGCATCCAGTGCACCGCGCCGACGTAGGCCACCATCCGCGGATCGGGCACGACCGACGTCAGCACGACTCCAGCCAGGCGCGCATCCGCCCGTCGCAGGCTGTGCATCGTCATCCGGGCGACGTGGTGCACCTCGGCATCGAGGCGCCGACGGCCCGGGGTGACCACCGTCGCTCCGATCACCGTCGCCGCGACGTCGGCACCGGCGGACCGCAGCGCCTCGACAGCGGCGCACACCACCCGCGAGTGCACGCGCTCGACCCGGTCGATCCCGTCGACATCGGCGACGCGGACGACGCAGTCGATCACCGGCGTAAGCCCACCGCGCAGGCACGCTCCGGCCCACTCGGCGGCCGCTCGGCAACGTGCGCCGAGCCCGAGGTCCCGATGGCGTTCCCAGCTCGTGATCCGCCAGCGGGCGAAGGTTGCGCCGGCCTCGGCGTGGCGTGCGACTGCCCTGGCTGGATCGGCGTGCGCTGCGCCACGCAGGCGCGGGTGCTGTCCTCCCATGCGGACTCCGATCGGGATCATCGTCGCGGCCAGCGAGACAGCGGCGCCCACCCTGTCCCTGCCGTGCAGATCGACGGTGTCAACCGTTACCCCGCCGACCAGCTCCTGCAGGTTGGGAGTGCCCAGGACGAGCCGCACAAGGTTTCGGCGAGCCGAATCGGAGGCAGGCCATCCCGCCGCTTCTGATGACACCCGACCCGTGAGCATCCACCGGTCGTCGAGATCAAGGAGCACGTCTCCTCCGCACAGCGACAGGCGGGGTGCTCCGGAGCGGTCGGGAACGACTACCACCACGACCTCCTGCCAGGTTCGGCCCGCTCGGATTCGGGCTCGTGGGACACGACCATCTCGTCGGCTGCGTACGCTTGCCAGCGTCCTACGCCCGCCGGTCGATCGAGGCTGCCCGATCGATGTCGCACCCGTACCCCCGGGACGGGGGATTCGGCCGGGCACGCTGTACCCGACGGTCGCTTCCCCCGCGAGCCCCCCGGGGCGGGGGATGGCACCGCCGGTGACACCCGCTTTCATGGGGTCGGCAAGGTGTTCCCGGATCGACGAAGGAGCTCGTGGGTCGCAGGCACCAGCGGGTGCCGTGAGGCTCGTCCGAGCGCCATGGTCCTCACATGGAGTGGGGCGCCCAGAGTCACCTCGGGTCGGATAACGCGCGCACTCGGGCGTGACCTTGTCCCACCGCACCGACGATGGAAGGGCAGCCTGTGCGCGACGACACGAGTTCGGCTGGCAAGTCCGCCCCCGACCGCAATCTCGCTCTGGAGCTGGTCCGGGTCACCGAGGCAGCTGCCATGGCCACTGGTCGGTGGGTCGGTCGCAACGACACCCACGGCGCAGTCGCGGCCGCCATCCACGCGATGCGCGTCATGCTCGGCACGGTCGAGATGGTGGGCACGATCGTGATCGGCGAAGGACCTGAGGACGATCCGGCGAGCCTGTTGCCGGGCGAGACAGTGGGTGACGGCACCGGGCTCGCATACGACGTCGCCCTCGATCCGGTCGACGGCATCAGCTTCACGGCGAAGGGGTTGTCGAACGCCATCTCCATGCTGTGCGTTGCGCCTCGCGGAGCGATGCTGAATCCCAGGGCGTACGCCCAAGTTGACCGGATCGTCGGTGGACGAGAATCTCAAGGCCTTCTGGACGTCCGCGTGCCCATCCGCGAGAACGTGATCGCGTTGGCCAAGGCCCGGTCGTGTCACGCCAGCGACATCACGGTAGGGATGCTGGCTCGACCACACCACGAGCAGCTGGCGCGCGAGGTCCGTGAGGCCGGAGCCCGAATCCGCTTTCTCACCACCGGCGACGTGACTGCCGCGTTTCTCGCGGCCAGTGCCGGCAGTGGCATCGACTTGATGGTCGGACGCAGCAGCCTGACGGACTCCGTGATCGCGGCCTGCGCGGTAAAGGCGCTCGGCGGCACGCTGCAGGCCTGCGCGGAACCCCGCGACGATCGGGAGCGCGCCCCGCTGGAAAGCAATGAAGTGGAACCGGGACAAGTGTTGACGGCGGACGACCTCGTGCGGGGTGAGGACGCCTTCTTCGTGCTCACCGGGATCACCGACGGCGAACTGGTTCGCGGGGTCCGCTACGTGCACGATGCCGCGCACACCGAGTCGATCATTACCCGAGCCCGCAGCGGCACGGTTCGGCGTATGCAAAGTGTGCACCAGCTCGACCGACTCGCCAGGTTCAGCTCGGTCGACTACCAACCTTGAGCGCGGTGCATCGAGCCTGGGGCGGCCCGCACCGCCGGCCCGGATGGCGCCAGACGCAGAGCCCGGTTGTGCTGGACAGGGTCGTTCGCATCGAGCTGATCGATCGACGAGGGGAGAGGAGCTCGTGGACTCGTACACACCGGCCGACGTGAAGGCTCCTGTCCTCCGCGCCCTGATCTTCGACGTCGACGGCACGCTGGCCGACACCGAACGGGACGGACACCGCCCCGCCTTCAACGCTGCCTTCACCGAGCACGGGTTGGACGTGAGGTGGAGCGTCGAGGAGTACGGTCGCCTCCTGAAGATCACTGGTGGGCATCGCCGGATCGCGGCCGACCTGCGCACTCGCGGCATGGGCGACGAGGCCGACGAGATCGCCCAGCGCATCCACACGACCAAGACCGCGCTGTTCCGCGAGAGCATCCTCGCCGGCACGATCGTCGCTCGCCCCGGCCTGGTCGAGCTGGTCGAGAGCCTGACCGCCGCCCGCCTTCGGGTGGCCATCGCGACGACGGGGCGACGATCGTGGGTCGAGCCGTTGGTCGCTCGCCTGCTCGGCGAGGGCATCGCCGAGGTGGTCGTCACTGGCGACGACGTGTCCCGGCTCAAGCCGGATCCCGAGGTGTACCGACTCGCGCTGGAGCAGCTGGAACTGCCCGCTTCCCAGGCCATGGCGGTCGAGGACTCCGCGGTCGGGCTGGCGGCGGCCACGGCCGCAGGGCTCGCGACCGTAGTGGTGACCAACGGGTACACCGTCGCACAGGACTTCACGGGGGCGGCAGTCGTGCTTGCGGCCTTCGCGGATCCGGAGCCGCTGACGGCCGGGCGGTGCCGGGACATCCACCGAGAATGGTGGACCGAACGCGCCGACGTCATCGACGCAACCACTCCCTGTAGTTACCCCACACGGCCCCTCGGAACGGAGCAGATGTGACCGTACGCATCGGCGTCAACGGATTCGGGCGCATCGGGCGCAACTTCTGGCGGGCGCTCGACGCACAGAAGAAGGGCGGGGGTGTCGACATGGAGATCGTCGCCGTGAACGACATAACCGACAACGCCACGCTGGCGCACTTGCTCAAGTACGACTCGATCCTCGGCCGGCTACCCTATGACGTCAGCGCGACCGACGACGAGATCGTGGTCGACGGCAAACCCTTCAAGGGACTCGCCGTGCGCGACCCCGGCGAGCTGCCCTGGAAGAACCTGGGCGTCGACGTCGTCGTCGAGTCGACCGGGATCTTCACCGATCGCGAGGGCGCGGTCAAGCATCTCGACGCCGGGGCGAAGAAGGTCGTGATCTCCGCCCCGGCCACCGGCGAGGACGTGACGGTCGTGATGGGCGTCAACGACACCGCGTACCAGCCGTCGCACACCATCGTGTCGAACGCCTCCTGCACCACGAACTGCCTCGCCCCGCTGGCCAAGGTGCTCGACGACCTGGTGGGTGTCGAGAAGGGTCTGATGACCACGATCCACGCCTACACCCAGGATCAGAACCTGCAGGACGGCCCGCATCGGGACCTGCGCCGGGCCCGCGCGGCCGCGCTGAACATCGTGCCCACCTCGACCGGCGCGGCCAAGGCGATCGGGCTGGTGCTGCCGCACCTCAAGGGTAGGCTCGACGGCTACGCACTGCGGGTGCCGATCCCCACCGGCTCGGCCACCGACCTGACCGTCGAGGTGCGCCGCACGGCGACCGTCGAGGAGATCAACGACGCGTACCGGACCGCGGCAGCCGGACCGCTGAAGGGCATCCTCTCCTACGCCACGGCCCCGATCGTGTCCTCCGACATCGTCACCGACCCGTCCTCGTGCGTCTTCGACCCCGGGCTGACCAGGGTCATCGACAACCAGGTGAAGGTCCTGGGCTGGTACGACAACGAGTGGGGATACTCGCAGCGGCTCGTCGACCTGACCGCACTGGTCGCGTCGTCCCTGTGAGCACCGGGATGCGCGCGCTCGACGACCTGCTGGCCGAGGACATCGCCGGCCGAGGGGTCCTGGTCCGCTCCGACCTCAACGTCCCGCTGGACGGGGACCTGATCACTGACGACGGCCGCATCCGCGCCTCGGTCCCGACCCTGCAGCGGCTGCGCGACCGGGGAGCCCGGGTCGTGGTCACCGCCCATCTGGGCCGACCCAAGGGCGCTCCTGACCCTCGGTACTCCCTGGCACCGGTGGCCCGACGCCTGAGCGAGCTGCTGAGCACCGACGTCGGTCTTGCCGACCGCGGCTCTTCGGCGACCGAGGAACTCGTCCCCGGCGGCGTGCTGCTGCTGGAGAACGTCCGGTTCGATCCACGCGAGACCGAGAAGGACGACGACGGGCGCGCCGAGTTCGCCGGTGAGCTGGCGGGGCTGGTGGGGCCGTCGGGTGCGTTCGTCTCTGACGGCTTCGGCGTGATGCACCGCAAGCAGGCGTCCGTCTACGACGTCGCCCGGTTGCTCCCCGCATACGCCGGATCGTTGGTGCTCACCGAGGTGCAGGTGCTGCGCCGGCTCACCGAGGCGCCCGAGCGCCCTTACGTGGTGGTGCTCGGCGGTTCGAAGGTCTCCGACAAGCTTGCGGTGATCGAGGCGCTGCTGCCCAAGGTGGACGCCCTGCTCGTCGGCGGCGGGATGTGCTTCACATTCCTCGCAGCCCTCGGCCACGGCGTCGGTTCGTCGCTGCTCGAGCCCGACCGTGTCGAGGACTGCCGTCGGCTGCTGAAGAGCGGCAAGATCGTGCTGCCGACCGACGCGGTGGTGGCCGACCGCTTCGCGGCCGATGCCCGGACGCACACCGTCGGGATCGACGCGATCGAGGACGACTGGATGGGGCTCGACATCGGGCCACGGTCGGTCGCGGCGTTCGCCGAGCCCCTGGCGGGGGCGCGCACGGTCTTCTGGAACGGTCCGATGGGTGTGTTCGAGATGGCGCCCTTCGTCCAGGGGACGCACGGTGTCGCGCAGGCAGTGATCGACGCGACCAGCAAGAACGGTGCGTTCAGCGTCGTCGGCGGCGGTGACTCGGCCGCTGCGGTGCGGGCCCTGCACCTGCCTGAGGGCGGCTTCTCGCACATCTCGACCGGAGGCGGAGCGTCGTTGGAGTTCCTGGAGGGCAGGACGCTGCCCGGACTGGCGGTTCTCTGACGGCCGGGTCGTCCGGCTGGCCGGGGGTCGTTTCGGTGCAGGCGGGTACGATCGCCCAGGGCGATCAGCGCAGCCCGCCAAACCCGGTGCGGGCCGGGCCCTCACCTGCCCCTCCACCAGCAGGAGCGAGGTCCAGCAGCATGTCGGCGGTGCCCCCAGTTTTGCCCCCGGACGCCTCCGGCCGCATCGCGGCGCACGACGAGGTGCACGTGCGCCGGGCCCGGCCGCTGCCGGTACCCCCCATGACCGCCCAGGTCACGATGCTCACCGACGGTGCCCCTCCATCGGCCGAGATAGCCCGTCTCAAGGAGCTCGCCGCGGCCCACGATGCGACAGCCAACGCGACCGACGTCGGGTTCATCCTGGGCTGCGTTCCGCGTAAATCAGGTCGTCTAGAGCCGCGATGTGGTGCTTGACCTGCGGGAACGGGTCGAGACGCCCCGAAGGGGCGTGTCTCTAGGCGGTGATGTCGCTGCTGGTCAGCGGCCTGCGATGGTGAGTTCGATGATCTGCTTCGGTGCGGGGATGTCGAGGCGGGCGAGCAGATCTTGTTGGGGCTTGGACAGCTCGGTGCGCTGGCGGAACGTTCCCGGCGGGTCCGGTGAAGGTACCGGCGTGGAGCCGGTCGAGGTGATGGCGGACGTGGTGCCAGGTCTGGCCGGTCGTGGTCTCGACGATCCTGATCAGGAGCAGCGCGAGCCAGCAGAGCAGCAGACCAGCCGAATTACGCGGAACGCGGGCCGGTCGACCCTATGGAAAGTCGACCGGGGACACCGGACATCTGTCCCGTCGGGTCAGTCCGTCTGGTCACCCGGGTACTTCTGCGGGTCCGGCGGCACCGCGGGAATCGCACCGTCGTGCCGGGTGGCGGTCTCCCTGATCGTCGCCGCGGCGTTCTCGGCCGCGTCCTGTCGGGATGATGGCTCACGACCGACCGTTCGCCGTCGGCGACCGTGACGACGGCCCAGCCCTCATCCTGCGGCTCGACAGCGACCTCGAAATCCGACACAGGCGACTGCTCGGGCCTGTTCGACCTCCAGCTCATTTGACCTCGTTGGACGTAAACGGGTTCCCGTTCGGCACCGCTTCCACGCATCGGAGTCGATCGAACCGCGGAATCCCCGTAAAGTGGGGCTGTGTAGGGTGGCGTCACGTGTACAGGCTGATGCCTCGGCGGTCCCCACGAAGGGCATGCCGTAACGCCAGGTCTGCGCGGATGTCACATGCGCTCGCACACTGACGGAGGCATTTCTGTGCACGAGCTTTCGATCTGCCGTGCCATTGTCGACATCGTCGACCGGCACGCGGAGGGTCGCCCTGTCCAGACGGTTCATCTGCAGGTCGGGATGCTGCGCCAGATCGTGCCGGCCACACTCTCCTACTGCTGGACGCTCGTCACCGCAGGATCCTCGCTCGAGTCCGCCACGCTGGAGGTCGAGCATGTGCCGGCCACTGCACGATGCCCGACCTGCGGCCACACTGCCGAGCTCGAGACCCAAATGCTCGTCTGCAATGCTTGCGCCAGCGACGGCGTCGAGATCATCACGGGCGAAGAGTTCCTCATCACTTCGCTCGAACTCACGGAGGTTTGAGCTGCAATGGGGCGTTTCCACCGCCACGATGACAACGACGGCCACGGCCACGGCCACGCGCCAAGTCTCGATCATTCCGGCTACACGACCGGCACCGAGCGAATCGAGGTTCTCGAGCGCATCTTCGACGAGAACGACCGCACCGCCGATGCCAACCGAGCCGACTTCGACCATGCGGGCGTGCTGACGATCAACCTCATGTCGTCACCCGGCGCCGGCAAGACGTCGCTGCTCCGGGAGACCCTCAAGGCGCTTCGCGGCCGCCTCCGGATCGGGATCGTCGAGGGGGACATCGAGACGAGCATCGACGCGGACCGGCTCCAGGGACTCGGCGCCACCGTCGCCCTGCTCAACACCGCCAACGGCTTCGGTGGCGAATGCCATCTCGATGCGCCGATGGTCCGCACAGCCCTCAAGTCCCTTGACCTGACCCAGCTCGACCTGCTCATCGTCGAGAACGTGGGGAATCTCGTCTGCCCGGCCGAGTTCCACGTCGGGGAGCACCGGCGCGCGATGGTTTACTCGATCACCGAGGGCGAGGAGAAGCCACTGAAGTACCCGGTCATGTTCCGCTCCGTGGACCTGGTGCTCGTCAACAAGATGGATCTGCTTCCACACCTCGATTTCAATCTGGACGAGTTCTACGGCAACTTGCGCAAGGTGAATAAGGACGTTGAAGTAGTGGAGACAAGTGCCCGATCCGGGAAGGGCGTGGCCGGCTGGTGTGACTGGCTCCTCACCCAGCGCACACTGCCGCAGGTCAAGCGCTCCTAGCCTAGCGCGGGATCGTCCTCGGCAATGAGCCCGCAACTCCTTGAGCCTCGCTGTGCTTGGAGCAGCGAGAGGAGAGCCGCGGGCCGTGGTTGACCGTAGTGATGATGCGTCATGTCTGTTGGGGCTGGCCGGGTTGGCGGTGGAGCGTGTCGTGCTCACCGTGCTCGGGGTGAAGATCGTGCAGTTGGTGACCGACGACTCGGACGCGGCCCGGTGCCCGTCGTGCGCGACGGTGTCGACGTCGGGGAAGGACTGGGTGCTGACCCGGCCGCGGGACCTGCCGTGCGGGGGTGAGTTCGCGGTGGTGCAGTGGCGTAAGCGGCGCTGGCGCTGTCGCACCGTGGACTGTGTGCGGCAGTCGTTCACCGAGCAGGTCGCGCAGGTGCCGGCGGGGATGCGCACGACGACCCGGCTGCGGGCCGCGCTCGCGGTGGCGGTCGAGGACGGGCGGGATCAGTCCGAGGTCGCTGCGGCGTATCGGGTGTCGTGGCCGACGGTGCAGCGCGCGGTGGTTGCCCTGGGCGCGGTGGAGCTGGTCGAGCCGGAGCCCACGACGGTGTTGGGCATGGATGAGACCCGGTTCGGGCGCCCGCGATGGCTGCCCGACGGCGTGCACGACGACGGCCGGGTCCGCTGGGTCCGCACGGATCCGTGGGAGACCGGGTTCGTCGACATCACCGGCGATC
Source organism: Pseudonocardia autotrophica (assembly GCF_003945385.1). Classification (NCBI taxonomy): domain Bacteria; kingdom Bacillati; phylum Actinomycetota; class Actinomycetes; order Pseudonocardiales; family Pseudonocardiaceae; genus Pseudonocardia; species Pseudonocardia autotrophica. The sequence continues at coordinate 1,641,063 of NZ_AP018920.1, read as the reverse complement.
AAGCGCTGTTGGGGCAGGTCGACGGCCGGACCAGCGCCGAGGGAACGAACCGGTTGATCAAGCAGGTGAAACGGGCCGCCTGCGGCTTCCGGAACTGGGACAACTACCGGCGCCGAGTACGGTTGCACTACACCCGGCGCACCCGCCGATTGTCAGCGAGGAAACCGACGGTGCCCGCTCAAAGTTGAAGAGCCGGATTGCCACCAGCGCGGCGAACAACAACAACGCTACGGACGGGCGGACGCGGACGATCTTGCGGTCGGTGATTCGCCCGGCTTCCGTAGGGGACGCTCCACCCGACCGACCATCGCGAGTCCATCGAGGTGTGCCCGCAGCTCGCGACGAGCCCGGTCGACGTGGTCGGGCCGCCCCTTCCAGACCGCCGCGATCGCCGAGAGGATCGTGCCATCGACCCGGAAGCCCAGGGGATACGGCAGTCTGCGTCCGTGCAACGCGTACAGGCTTGCCAACAGGTCCGCTGACGACGCGTTCCCGCCGACTGCCACGCCGGCGAACGACTCATGTCCTGCGCCACCCAGACTGCGCGCGGTCGCGTATGCGACGTCATCTGCGCTGGCAACATCCCAGGCGAGCGGGCCTGGAACGACGACGTTCACCGCCAAGACGATGTTGCCGAGATCAACGCGTCCAGATCGAAACGCCATCATCAGCTCGTCGACAGCCACGCGATGCGCGCGTTCCGCCACTGACATCGATGCACGTGCCGGCGGATTGATCGTGCAGCTCAGCAGTGCGGGTAGACCCACCGCGGACGACGCCTTGGCCCACGACACGGCAAGCGCTGTCCGTCTGGATGATTCGTCGGAAGTCAGTTCGGCGCCCGCGATATGGGTCCAACCGCTGAACGTCACGCCGGCACTCGCGAGGCGGGCGATCCGACACTCGAGATAGGCGCCGGAGTCTCGGAGTCGCAGCGGTACGGTTCCGCTGACGTCGGCACCGACGCGAACCCCCGCCGGGGCGGACCACGATCGGGGCCGATCCGACGAAGCCATGGCGCTGGCGTCGAGAAGTACTCCGCTGACAACGCGGTCGAGCATCGGCAGGCCAAGAACGACCTCGATGAAATCGGCAACTGATCCAACATCAGTCGACAGGCCCGCTCGCCTCAATGCCTTAGCTACCTGCGTCTGGAGCGGAGAGAGAACCATCACGCCTCGACCACTCGACAGCAACGATCTCATGCGTAGCCTCCGCGCGACCCAGAACGTGCCGCATTCGCAGTAGGGCGAAAGGTCGATGAATCTACTTCAGACAGCTATCTTCGTGACCCAAACGCACGACTTGCGTCCCGTTCCCGCGGGGGACAGCCAGGGGTCACTGAAGCTGAGATGGGTGTTCGTCGATTGTATTGATCAGCGCCCGGTTGAGTTAATCGATGCTCCGTAGCGGTCGCCGCGCCTACTCGCCCCGCGCGATGGTCACCGGCCACTCCCTACTCGATTGGGGGCGTCACCCACTCCTGCATACTCGTATCGTAGCCACGGGATTGCAGGAACCTGCGTCGGCGCCGCAGCCAGCATCGACGTCGACCAATCCGCGCCATTGCCTCGGCGTACTCGACGTACTCCGCGTCGCTCTGATCGAGGACAAAACGTCGACGAGCCAGCGCGATGTCTTCCCCCGAAAGAAGGGACATTGATGTCGCACCTCCATGACATTTGGATTGCCCGGATTGACTCGAGTGGTCCCAACGGGGCGAAACCGCAGTCGTCAAGGGCGCCCAAAGTGTGGCATGCTACGCCGATCACTTAATCCCCCAAGGTGGGGGGTGGGGGGGTGAGGACCAGGGCTTCTCGCCACGAGCTCTACCGAGCACAGCACGTTGGGAGCGCTCGATCAGGGTGGGGAGCCGAGACCGACGAGGCCGGGATCGAACGTTGCTCGAGCGGCGACCGATGCCGCCGTCGCCGCAACGACCAGAGCGGCGTCGCCCTCCTGCCCCTTGGGGATCACGACCGCTGCGCTGTCAGGTCCATCGCGATGCGCCATCAAGAAGTCGTACAGCAGCCAATCCAGTGCGCACGCGACGGCGAACGGGTCCGCATCAGCGGACTCGGCAGCTGTCATCACCGACAACAGCGCCTCCCGGTGTTCTCGGCGGGCGGCATCCTTGTTGGTGCCGGAGCTGTCGAACAGAAGTGTCGACAATGTCAGGGGGATTCGACGCCCGGCCTCTGTGCGGACCACCCATCGACCTCCCCGCCACGGCTTACTCGGGTCGACCTGCACCATTTCCCCGAATCCGCCGACGACGCCCATCTCGGGTTCGTCCAGCTCGCCGTCGAGCGGCGCCGGCCCGAGCAGATCCAGGGGCTGGCGTGCACGGATCGAGAACAGCGTCGCGGTTCCGACGATCTGACCGGCCCGCACGTCGGCGTTCAGGCCGGTGAGCTTGAGCGCGATGGCGAACTCGTGGCTCAGACGGTCCAGGACCCGGTGCAGCTCCAGGAGCCCGTCACGTTCCTCCTCCCCCGTCGGCCGCCGTGCACCACCGAGCAGTTCGCCGAACCGCTCGGCGGCAATGATCAGTGCGTCGTCCAGGGCCGCCAGGTGTGTGGCTACGAGCCGGTCCGGCTCGTCGTCGTCGACGACCAGGGACTGCAGTGACGTCGGCTGACCGTCCGGGGTCGCCCACTGGAATCCGACCTGTCCGTCGGACTGGAGGATGCGAGGCCTCATCGTTCCCTCTTGAGTCGACGATTGGTGTGCTGTAGCTGGCGCTGGGTGCTCATCTCGAGATCGCGGACCTGCCGCGCATCGAGTCGACCGCAGATCTGACCCCAGTGCAGCGCGACGGTGTCACCCACAGCCGTGTGGGGAACTGCGCTGTAGCCGTCGACCCAAACCGGTACGCGAAAGACAGCCGGGTCGGACAGCTGTAGCCCCACTTCGCCGAGCGCGAGCCGACGGCACCAGACGTCGGCCTCCGAGCCGTCCCGGGAGAGCACGGTACCCCAGGAGATCCGGCAGTTGTCGAGGACGTGCAACGCGGGTCCATCGGCCCCCCTGGCGAGAAGCCTGGTCCAGGGGTAGACGCCGAAGACATGGAAGCAGTGGTTCGCCGAGGTTTCGGCGAACAGCTCGGGAGTGAGGTGCGTCCAGTAGGACCCGGCCTGTGGGCCGATGACGGCCAGCAGTTCGCTGCCGAACTCCTGGGGGTCCAGCCGGGCACCCAACCCGCCTCCCAGCCAGTACGACTCGACCAACCGATGATCCAGGGGATCGGAGATCCCGGACATCCGCGCGAGTACCTGAAGATAGGGCCACGCACCGGAGAAGCGCCGGGCCGCCGAACGGACCTCCACACCCGATCCCCTACGCATCGCCGACGCGCCCGGGGGACCGCAGTAGCCCAGCGCGTTGGGCGCGAAGGCGTAGCGGGCGAAAATCTCCGTTCCCCGTTGGTCGGACTGCGCCTCCTCTGCCAACTCCGTCGGGTTCGACACAGTCAGGGCCGTCCCGCCTGCCCGACCAGCTGAGCCGCGTCCCGGTGCATCCGGCCGAAGTTGTAGTAGGCGGCGCAGGCGCCCTCGGGGGACACCATGCAGGTGCCGATCGGGGTCTCCGGCGTGCAAGCGGTACCGAACACCTTGCACTCCCACGGCTTGAGCACACCCTTGAGGACCTCGCCGCACTGACACGCCTTGGGGTCGGCGACGCGCACACCGGGCATCGCGTAGCGCTGTTCGGCGTCGAAAGCCGCGAAGTCGTCGTGTAGCTTCAGCGCGCTCTGCGAGATGAACCCGAGCCCCCGCCATTCGAAGTGCGGTCGCAGGGCGAAGACCTGTGCCATCAGGGCGAGCGCTGCGGGGTTGCCGTCCTCCTGCACCACCCGCGCGTACTGGTTCTCGACCTCGCAACGGCCCTCGCGCAGCTGGCGCAGCAGCATCGCGACCGACGCGAGGATGTCGAGCGGCTCGAACCCGGCCACGACGAGCGGCTTGCCGTAGACATCGGGCACGAACCGGTAGGGCCGGTTGCCCACGACGGTCGAGACATGCCCGGGGCCGAGGAATCCCGACAGCCGCAAGTCCGGCGAGTCCAGGATCGCCTTGATCGGCGGGACGATGGTGACGTGGTTGCAGAAGACGCTGAAGTTGGTCACGCCGAGCTCGCGCGCCCGGACCAGGGTCACCGCCGTCGACGGCGCGGTAGTCTCGAAGCCGATCGCGAAGAAGACGACCTGCCTGCCCGGGTTGTCGACGGCCATCTTCAGAGCGTCCAACGGCGAGTAGACGAACCGTACGTCCGCCCCGCGGGCCTTGGCGTCCAGCAGGCTTCCGCTGGAGCCGGGAACGCGCATCATGTCCCCGAAGCAGGTGAAGATCACGTCGGGCTGCTCGGCGAGCCAGATCGCGTCGTCGACACGACCCATCGGGATGACGCACACCGGGCAGCCAGGGCCGTGCACCAGCTCCACGTTGTCCGGGAGCAGGTGTTCGATGCCGTGCCGGTAGATGGTGTGGGTGTGCCCCCCGCAGACCTCCATGAACTTGTAGTGCTGATCGTCACCGCCCGTGGCGAGCGATCTGATGGCGCCCAGCAGCTTCCGCGCTGCGGCAGGGTCACGGAACTCGTCGACGAACCTCATGGCTGACTCCGTACTCAGACGATCGACGACGAGTCGAATGCTTCGATCTCGTCCTGGTAGGCATCACCGAGCTTCTGGACCGCCGCCAGCGTGAGCAGCGCTTCGGCCTCGTCGATCTTCGCCATTGCGAAGCCGACGTGGACGAGCACCCAGTCGTCCGGCTGCGGAAGGTCCTTCTCCAGCAGCCTCACACTGATGGTGCGCTGCACGCCGCTCACGTCGACCTTCGCCAAGCAGTTCTCGGTGTCGGTGACCTCTACGATTCGGCCCGGGATTCCGAGGCACATGGTCCAAACCTTCCTCTAGCAGATCCGCGGCAAGGGGTCACCGACGAGCATGTCGACGATCCTTGTGCCGCCGAAGCCGGTACGGAGCACGACCGTCGCCGCCGGCTCGGCCACGATCGTTCCGATGATCGCCGCTTCCTCACCCGCGGCGTCCGCGAGCAGGGCGTCGAGTGCGGCATCGGTCTCCTCCGGCGCGACGACCGCGAGGAACCGGCCCTCGTTGGCGACATAGAGCGGGTCGATGCCGAGCATCTCGCAGGCACCGTTGACCATCGGCCGCACCGGCAGGCGTTCCTCGTCGAGCACCACGCCCAGTCCCGTCGCCTGAGCCAGTTCGTTGCACACGGTCCCGACGCCGCCACGAGTGGGGTCGCGCAACCAGCGGGTGGACGGGGCCGCAGCGAGCAACGACTCCACCTGGCCGCTCACCGCCGCGGTATCGGAGCGGATGTCGGCTTCGATCGCGAGGTCGCCACGGGCCAGCATCACCGCCATGCCGTGGTCACCCATCGGACCGGACAGAATCAGCCGGTCGCCCTCGCGTACGGCGTCGGCCGACAGCCGCCGGCCGGCCGGGATGACGCCGACGCCCGCGGTCGTGATGAACACGCCGTCGGCCGCGCCACGGGGGACGACCTTGGTGTCGCCGGTGACGATCTGTACGTCGGCGGCGGCGGCCGCGGCGGCCATGTCGGCCACTATCTCCTTGAGTTCGTCGATCGGGAAACCCTCCTCGAGCACGAAGGCTGCGGAGATCCACGAAGGGATGGCACCGGACATCGCGAGATCGTTGACGGTTCCGTGCACCGCGAGGTGCCCGATCGAGCCACCCGGGAAGCGCAACGGCTGCACGACGAACGAGTCTGTGGAGAACGCCATTCGCTCGCCTCCGGGCAGGGTCACGATGCCGCCGTCTCCGCGTGCGTCGAGCACGGGGTTGCGGAACGCCTCGATGAACACCGCATCGACCAGCGCAGCGGACGACTTGCCGCCCGCCCCGTGTGCGAGGGTGACGATCGTGTCCCGTAGCCGCGGTCGCCGCTTGCGGAAGGCCTCGATCCGCGCAATGACCTCGCCCTCGGCGAACGTCGGACCCGACGTCAGGTAGTCGTGGACTGTGTTGCTCATGGGTTTTCCGTTCCGTGCTCTCGCACTGTGCACCACAGCTGGAACCCCAGCAGGGCCTGTGCCTCCTGGATCCGGTGGACACTTTGTGATGCGACGACGAAGCACACGTCGACGTCCCGGCTGCGGGCGAAGTCACCGCCGTCGTACCCGGCGAAGCCGACCGTGTACATCCCCCGGCGCTTGGCCTCCCATAGCCCTTGAAGGAGGTCCGCCGAGCTCCCGCTGGTCGACATCGCGACCGCGATGTCAGCGGCGCCGGCGCGGGCGATCAGCTGGCGCGCGAATATGAGATTGAACCCGACGTCGTTGCCAAGTGCCGTGACGATCGCCTGGTCGGCAGTGAGCGACCAGGCAGGCAGCCCGGGCCCGGCCGGCGGGCGGGAGAACAGAGTCGCCAACGTCGTGGCGTCGGTGGAGCTCCCACCGTTGCCGAACGTGAACATCCGTCCGCCGCGAGCGAACCGACGTGCGATCTGCAACCCCGCTTCGGCGACCAGGGCAGCAGAGGACGACAGCGTCGCCCGGCGCAACGCCGCGCTCTCGATCGCCTTTGCCCGTGCCGAGGCGGCGAGGTCGGAGAGCAGCGACCGCGGGCCACTCTCCTCCGCGTCGATGAACGGATAGAGGAAGCTGGTCGCCTCGGCCCGCGGCGCGCCCGGCAGGCTCTGCGGCTTCATCGTTGACCCACGGTCTCGAGCACCTTGCTGATCGCCGTGCCTGCGTGCACGAGTACCAGGTCACCGAGCTCGAGCGGCTCCACGAGCACCGTCGACACCTGCTCCGGTCCGTCCGCGGTCCGTACCGTCGCGGTACCCCCCTCCGGCGCCCCGGCCACCTCGCCCAGCCGGCCTTCGTCGCTGCATGTGACGCAGACCGGCCCCTCGCAGTCGCCGGGTTGTTCGGCGAGCAGCCCCGGGTGCTCGAAGCAGACGTGCGTGAGCTCCCAGAGGAGGTGGTAGAGCAGTACGAAACCCCCGGTCGCCGGCACGCGTGGGTCCGGATCGTCGAGCCACAACACGTGGTCAGCGGCGCCCGCGGTCGGCCGTGATCCACTACCGATCCAGATCGTGGTCGCACCCCAGGCCGGGCCGCGTCGCATGATCGACCGGACGTCACATTCTGCCGCTCCCGCGACCGCGACGATAATATCGCCGGCGCGAACGGCGAGCCGCGCGGTCGACACCAGGTCGGGCCCGGTGAGGGCAACCGCCGGCAGCGCTCGCTTGCCCACGATCACTGGGTGGACGAACTCCACGGCGACGTGCTGAGCATGTGGCTCCCACGACGGAGCCAGGCACCACATGGTGGCGCCGGCCGCGAAGCGGCGGGCCAGGGTGAGCGACGCGGCCGCGAGGTCCGCCGCCAGCTCCTCGCTCAGTCCCTCGTCGACGACGGTCGTCATGTGGGCACTACGTTCTCGTCGCCGAACACGCCGTACTCGGCCATGGTGGCGAGCGTGACCCGCGCGGAGTCCTCGTCGATCCTGCTCAGCGCGAACCCGGCGTGCGCGATGGTGTACTCGCCGACCTGCAGGTCTGGAAGGTAGGCCAGGCACAGCTTCTTCGTCTCCCCCGGGAACTCGACGTGGGCCATCCGGGCGCCGGACCCCTCGTCCCAGATCTCCGAGATCCGTCCCGGAATGCCAAGGCACATCGCTATCACTCCTTCAGCTCGAACTCGTGGCGCTCGGCCAACGCCCGCAGCACACCTGCGGCCGCCTGCCCGAGGGCGAGGCCTCCGTCGTTCGGCGGAACGACGCGGTGGGTGAGCACCTCGAAGCCCTCTTCCTCAAGCCGCGCACGGCAGGCACGCAGCAGGAGGACGTTCTGGAACACCCCACCTGTGAGACCGACGACGCGAACCGGACCTGCCACTCCGGTCACAACCTGGCCGACCGCGACGGCGACGGCGTCGTGGAAGGCGCGTGCCACATCCGCAGCGCCGTCCGTTCCGCTTCGGATCGCCCGCGCGATCGCGCGGATCATCGGCCGTGTGTCAATCGACCCATCAGAACCGACCACGAGACGCAGCCGATGGGTGAGCTCAGGCTTGAACGCTGAGGAGCAGGCTAGCACCTCCAGCTCGATCGCCGCCTGGCCTTCGTAGCCGATGCGATGGCGAACTCCCAGCAGCGAGGCCACCGCATCGAACAGCCTGCCCATGCTGGTGGTGTCGACACACCCCAACCCGCTGTCGAGCTGGGATTCGAGCAGGCCCAGCTCGCCCGGCGACGCCGCCTGTACGGGCGGCAGGTCAGTGGTCCACGGCACACCCGCCGATCGCAGGTGCGACAGAGCCATCCGCCACGGATTGCGCACCGCGACGTCACCGCCGGGAAGCGGTACCGCGGTCAGGTGCCCGGCGCGGACGAACCGGTGCCCGTCGGGGCCGAGCAACAGGATCTCGCCGCCCCAGACGGTGGCGTCGCAGCCGTAGCCGGTGCCGTCGAAAGCCACCCCGACCACGGGTTCGCCGAGCCGACCGTGCTCGGCGAGCAGGGAGAGCACGTGGGCATGGTGGTGCTGGACGAGGTCCAGCGGCCGGTCCCCGGCGGCACGCTCGGCCCAGGACCGGGTCTGGTAGCCCGGATGTAGGTCGGCCGCCAGCCGCTCCGGGATCCCGCGCAGCCCGCTGAGCTGGCTCAGCGAGCGCTCGAACGCGCGCAAAGTCTCCAGGCTGCCCATGTCTCCGATGTGGGCCGAGCAGAACGCGCGCCGCCCGTCGGTGAGGCAGAACGTGTTCTTCAGCTCGCCACCCACCGCGAGCACTCGCGGCCCGTCACGGCCCAGGTCGATCGGGAGCGGGGCGAATCCTCGGGAGCGGCGGATCGGCAGTTCGTGGCCGTCGACGACCCGTACGACGGAGTCGTCGCAGGGCACATGGATCGACCGGTCGTGGTCGAGCACGGCGTCGCAGAGCGCCGGCAACCGCTCGCGCGCATCCTCGTCGGTGTAACAGATCGGCTCGTCCGACAGGTTGGCGCTGGTCAGCACGACCGCCTCGGGGGCCGGGTCCGCAGTACCCGGAACCGGTGTCAGCAGCAGATGGTGTACCGGGGTGTAGGGCAGCATCAGTCCCAACAGCGGGCTACCCGGGGCGACGGCCGGCGCGACCGGCGCGCCCGGGCGGCGGTGCAGCAGCACCACCGGACGTGCCGGCGACAGAAGCACCGCGGCCTCCGCGTCGTCGATCTCGGCGTAACGACGCGCCGTCTCGAGATCGCGAACGAGCACGGCGAACGGCTTGCCGCCGCGGGCCTTCCGGGAGCGCAAGGCGGTGACGGCGGACTCGTTGTCGGCCGCGCAAGCCAGGTGGTAGCCGCCGACGCCCTTGACCGCCACCACGCGGCCGCTGCGGATCGCCGCCTGCGCGGCGCCCAACGCGGCGTCAGGCGGCCCGGAGATGCGTTGGGCCGCGTCGAGCAGCCACAGCGATGGCCCACACTGCGGACAGGCCACCGGTTGCGCGTGGAAGCGCCGGTCAGCGGGGTCGCGGTACTCGGCTGCGCAGCGCGGACACATCGCGAAGTCGGCCATCGTGGTGGCCGGGCGGTCGTAGGGCAACCCGCGGATGATCGTGAAGCGCGGACCGCAGTTGGTGCATGTGATGAAGGGGTGGCGATACCGCCGGTCGGTAGTATCGAACAGCTCGGAGAGGCAGTCCGCGCACACCGCCACATCCGGGGGGATCGCCGTAGCCGACCCATCGGAGGCCCCGCTGGCGACGATTCGGAAACCTTCGTCGTCCGCGCCGGGCTCAATATCGACCCATGACAGGTCGCTGACAACGGCGAGCGGAGGCGCATCGGTGCGCAGCCGGCGAGTGAAGTCCCCGACGGCCACGGCGCTCCCCTGAACCTCGGCGAACACCGCAGCCGAGTCGTTGCCGACGAAGCCGCCCAACCCGAGCTCACGAGCCGTGCGGTGCACAAAGGGGCGGAAGCCGACACCCTGCACGACACCGGTCACCGTGAACCGGCGCCGGACCTGCGCGGCCCCCGTCAGCATGAGCGCATCCATCAGCGGTGCCGCCAAATCATCACCCGGTTGTTGCCGGCGTCGGCCACGGCAAGTTGGTCGCCCCGCAGCGAGAGACCGTAGGGCCAGCACAGGGTGTCGTGCTTCACCGCCGCCCAACGGTTCTCCCCGTTGGCGGCGAAGGTCGGCTGGGCCAGCACGTGATCCGCGCCTCGGCCGTCGGTCGGGAACCCGTCCCACAGCAGGATCCGGTTGTTCGCCGTGTCCGCGACAGCGACGCGCTCGGCGCCATCCGGCGTGCGGTCCATGCCGATCGCGTAGGGAAAGCGGAATCGGTCGTTGCTGTGTGGGCCGTAAGGCCATTCGTCGGCCGTGTCGAAACCGGGCTGGCCGAGCACCGACGACGCTTCGGCGTCGCCGTCCGGTGGTGGCGACCAGCCCAGGACACGATGGTCGCCGGCGTCGGCGACCAGCAGCAGGTCATCACGGCCGGCGACGTCGTGCGGCCACCGGAAACTCGCCGGGCCAACCACGTCGCCGCGGTTCTCCTCCCGACGGGTCGGATCGGGCTGTCCGAGCACCACATCGGCCGGGCGGTCCATATCTGGTAGCCCGCCATCCCAGCCAAGGACCCGCCGGTTTCCGGTGTCCGCCACCCAGAATCGCCCACCGACGATGCCGATGCCGAACGGCCAGTACAGCGTTGACGCCGAGCAATCCCCGCCGCGGTTCGGGGCTACCGACGACGCGTCGTTCTGCCCAAGCACCAGATCGGGCGCCCGATCGCTGGCCTGCGGCACCTGATTCCAGACCAGGATCCGGTGGTGCCACGCGTCCGCGACGACGAGCTGCCCCTCGTGGATGAGCACGCCGGTAGGCAGGTTCATTCCGCGCTCGGGGCCGCGGCCCGCGGCCGCGCGGCCCTCAGTCGTTCCGTCTGGTTGCCCGAGCACGACATCGGCGGGCTGGTGGTTGGAGGTGGGAACCCCGTGCCAGATCAGCACTCGGTGGTTGCCCGAGTCGGCGACCACCAACACCTCGTCGCTGAGAAACACCGCCCGCGGCGAGTACATGAAGGCCAACGTCGGGTTGGCCTGCGGAAGCGCGAGCCCGCCGGGTGCAGGGGCGCCGAGCCACCGGCTCGCTTCCCACCCCCCTGCCAGGCTCGCCTCGGGTGCCAAGTCCAGCCGCGCCGGTCGACCAGCGACGTTGTGCCGGACTGTGAACCTGCTCATGTGCCGACCCTGATCCAGACTTCGCCGTCGTCAACGCGCATAGGCAGCTGCTCCAGCTGCGCGCCAGGGGCACTGAGGCACTCACCCGAGGTGGCGTCGTAGCAGAAGCCGTGCCACGGGCAGGTCAGTGTGCCGTTCGACCTGTCGATCATCGCATCGTCGAGCGGCAGCCCTTCGTGGGCACACTCGTTGAGGTAGGCCGTGAGCCGCTGCTCCAAGTTCACCACGACGACCTGCACGTCTGTGCCCGACCCGGTGGTGAGATCGAGCCGGGTCAGCTGACCTTCGACGACCTCGTCGGTCGCCGCAGCCCGTACCCAGCCCTCCTTTGCCGGATCGGAGCCGATCCGCAGGGACTCCAGCGGGATGAGGGTGGGCGACGGCTCGTTGGGCAGGACCTCGACACCCGTGACCGACGGCACGCCCTCTACCAGCGCGGTCTCGACAAGGTTGCGCAGCGTCACCGACGACATGGAGCAGCCGTTGCAGGCTCCTTCCAACCGGACGTAGGCGGTGCCGTCCTCGATGCGGACGAGACTGACGTTGCCACCGTGGCTCTGGAGTTGTGGCCGCACCTCGGTGAGGACCCGGTTCGCCAGCGTGGTCGGATCCGGACGGATGATCCCGTGCAAGGAGAGCAGGAGGTGCACGACCGGGTCGTCGACCAGGTCGAACAGCACTGCTCGGGCGTTCTCGTCCTCCCGCATCCGGCGCACGACGACGACCAGGCCCGCCCGGTGCACCGCCTCTATGGCGTTCTTCAGCTCGTCGGCGACCCCGCGCGCGTCGGGTTCGAGCTTGTCCAGGGCGGCGATCGCGTCATCGACCCGCCGGGCGAGGTCCTCGAACGTGGGCTCGGACGTCCCATCCGTGGAAGGGCGGGCGTCACTCGCCGTCTGATCGGCGACCGTCATGGACATCGTCGTCTCCTTGTTGCTGGTACGTGGCATCGCGCGGGTGGTCGGTGCCGGGCGTCGCGACGGTCAGTCGGCCGTCCGGGCCAGCGCAAGCTGGCGGGCGATCTCATCGAGCACGCCGCGCACAGCCCGGACCGACTCCTCGTCGGTGTTCTCCTCGAAGAGGAACCGGGCCTCGAACAGCTTGGCTTTCGCGTCCTCGAACATCCCCAGATGCGCGAGTACGTTGCCCTGATTGGCGAGCACGCGCGCGCGGCCGACGGGATCGGTGCTTCGGTCCCGTGTCTGGAGGACGGCCTCGTACAGCTCGACGGCTTCGACGAGGTTGTCCGCCTGGTGCTTCGACGGGGTGTAGACGAGAGAGTTGGCCAGGTTCAGCTGCACGCTCGCCCACTCCGCGGGGTGATCCTCGCGGTTGTAGACCTTCAGAGCCGACCTCAGTGACTGGGCTGCGATGCCCAGCCGCAGCTGACCCGATGCCTCGACCATCGGCATCGTGAGGTAGGCGGTACCGAGCCCGGCGTGGGCCGCCGCCCAGGTCAGGGGCGCTTCGTCGCGAAGAACCAGCTGCAGCGTCGTGTGGTAGTGCGGGATGGCCTTGTTCAGCAGATCCGGCCGGTCCGACGACCGGCCGTGCAGGAAACCCGCCAGGTTGAGGTGGATCTCGGCGCGCCCGACCCGCAGGTCGGACGCACCGTCCAGCAGGGCCAGGGCCCGCGTGAGCAATTCCTCGCACGTCGGGTCCTCTTGGTCGCGCAGGATCGAACCGGCGGCGCCGAGCAGCAGGCCGGCCAGCGCCGGGCTGACCGGCTCCGCCATCGCCGCGGCCCTGTCCAACAGCTCGACCGCGCCATCCCGGTCGCCGTCCGTGGTCGCCTGGGTGGCCTGTGCCGAGAGCGCAAGGGCCGCCAGTTCCCCGTCCGCCCCGGCGTCCGCCGGGACGACATCGGTGCGGCCGACAGCGAAGCACACCAGGTCGACGAGCAGGCCGAGATCGCCGAGCTCGCTGCGCATGGCCTCGATCTCATCGTGCATCCCGGCGCTTTCGGGGTCGAGGACGAAGCGGTTGTAGCGCGATATGACGTCCTCACCTTCGACTAGAACGGCCAGTGCGCCGTCGCGATCACCGGCGAGAGCGAGCTCGTGCGCGCGCAGAGCATCCGGCCACTTCTCGGGTAGTCGTCCCGCCAGCATCTCCTCGCGGATCGGGTCGGTGTCGTCCCCATCGGGGACGAGCATGAAGCCGAGCGGTAGCGGAAACGCACCGATCGGTTGCGGCCGACACGCCGACGCAGAAAGTTCGCGTGATGTGGTGGGAGAAGCAGGCGCAATCAGTCCATCAACCATTCAACGGTCCTCGAAGATCTCGTTCGGCGGCGTGCTTGATCAATCCGGCTGACAGATGCGCGCGAGCCTCGGTCGGAAAGGTGTCGATGCGGGTTCGCACGACACCGTCGGCGAAGATGACGACGATCTCGACCGCCCATCGCCCACGCTCGGGAACGACCATGGTCTGCACGTCGAGCGCCTCCTCCGCCGAGCTGCCGGATCGAACACTGGTCTTCGGGCGTACCCCCGGGTCCTCGGTCACGACGATCACTGCTCCCGCTCCAGCCGGATTCGCAGCGCACCCTGCGCCTCGTCCCAGTATGCGGTTCGGAAGCCGTGGCCCGTCCAGCCGTCGAGAACTTCACGAACCAGCAACGAGCGGTCTCCGGCCGGATTGCGCTGCTTGAGCAGCAATCCGCCTGCTCGTGGTCCGCGGAGCGGGATCAGCCACAGCTCCAGATCCCGTACGGCGGCGACGACGGCATCGGACGGAAAGCGGTACGCCGCGAGACACGCGTCCATCCGGAGATATCCGTCCTCGGTCAGCTCGACGGTCGGCTCGCCGTTCAAACCGTCAGGACGCAACGGGCCCAGATAGTCACGCTCGATGATGTCGATCACCTGCTCCATCGTCGCGGTCACCGGCTCGGACAGATCCGCGCCCAGCTCGACCTGGACTGCCTCGATAAGGAAGACCGTGATGTCGCTGGGGCACGCGTCGCCAAGCGCCCAGCGGGCCAGCGCGATCGCGTTGTCCCAGCGGAACGCGTGGCTGTGCAGGCCCTCCAGCGGAGGGAGCTCGGCCAGCTCCGCGCCGGGCACCCGGAAGAGGGTGCCCGGTGCCGAGCCGGTTGCCGCCGCGTCGACGATGACGACCCGGTCGGCGTTGCGCATCTGGAACGCGACGTCCATCCCCGCGGTACCACCGTCGACGAGCCGAGCCCCGTCGGGCACCCCACGTTCCCAGAGGTGCCGCACGAGAACCGGCCCTACGCCGTCGTCGCCGCGCAGGAGGTTCCCGCAACCGACCACGAGCACCGCGCATCCTGGTGGCTCGATGTCGACGGCGGGGACCTCTTGTCCGGTGAACCGTTCCGAAGGCGTCGGACTCACACCATTCCGTTGATCACGAACTTGGACAGCTCCCGCCCGGTCTTCCCGTCATAGGCATGCACCGTGCACACCAGGCAGGAATCGAAGCTGCGGGCCACGTGGCCGAGCTCCACCGGATCTTCGGGGTCGACGATCGGCGAACCGACCAGCGCCTGCTCGATCGGGCCGAGCGTCGACGCACCGTCGCGCGGGCCGATGTTCCAAGCGGTGGGTGTCACCACCTGGTAGTTCTTGATCTTGTTGTCCTCGATGACGATCCAGTCCGACAGCGAGCCACGGGCCGCCTCCGTCGAACCGAAGCCCCGTCCCTCGGCGTGCTCGACCGGCTTGGAGTAGAAGGACTCCTTGAGGTCAAGCTGATCGAGCCAGCTCCGCACCCACTTGTAGTACTTGGGCGCTTCGTGCATCCGGGCCAGCTGGCGCACGAAAACGCTGGGGCCGATCTTGTTGAACATGTCGACGAACAGGCCGTCGTCGTCCTGATGCGATGCAGCGTTCGGACCTCCCGCGGCCATGCGGCGAGCCAGCGGGCCGGCCTCGAGCGGGATGTGGCCCATGCCGCCCACGTTGTAGCGGGGCGACTTCGCCCAGCTGTACTTGCCCTGCTTGGCCCCGACCGCCGGGTCGATGGGGTTCGTCTCCCCGTCGAACGGGTGCAGTGAGCCGGTGCCCTCGTAGAAGGAGTGGGTGACGTCCTCGGTGACGTTGGCCTGATCGAACTCGTGCCACCGGCCATCGGCGAAGACGCCGGACCGGCCGATGAGCGCCGCGTTACGCCCGTCGATGGTGGGATTCTCGTACAGCGACGGCTCGAAGTAGGTACCGGTCGCGAGGTAGTTGCCCACACCCTTGCCGTACTTGTCGAGACCGGTGTCGAGGCAGTAGCGGATGAAGAACCCGCAGTCGCTGTTGTACTGCGACTCGTTCTCATCGACCCAGGCGAGCACGTCCTCCCAGGTCCGGTTGGCCAGCCAGCGATCAACCGAGCAGCCGAGCCACATCTTCTCCAGCCAGTTGTCCTTCCAGTGCTCCAGGATCGCGATGGCACGGGTGACGTCGGTCAACGTCGGACCGCACATCACGCCACCCGGGACCATGAAGCTGGAGTGCGGCCACTGTCCGCCGAAGATGGCGTACATCTCGACCGGCTTCGCCGAGAGAACCACCCCGGGCTGGTAGCTGGTCCCCACGTAGGGCGCGAAGCGGCGCACGGCCTCCGCGTAGAGCTTGGACTTGGCGTAGTTCTTGTTGGTGAAGTCGATCGCGAACAGCGCGTAGAAGTAGCGCGGGATGGACTGCAGCGTTTCCGCGGCCTGACAGATGTTGCGGATCAGTGTCGCGTTAGGTGGCATGTGCGTCCGCCACGCTGTGTCGAGCGCGTACGCCGACTTGTACAGGTGGCTGCCGCCGCAGATACCGCAGATGCGGGGGCACACGATGAGTCCGGCCTGCGGGTCCTTGCCACGCAGGATGATCTCGAAGCCGCGGAACATCGCCGCTTCGGTCCAGGCCGACGTCACGACGCCGTCCTCGATGGTCACTCGCACGTCGAGGTCACCCTCAACTCGGCCCAGCGGGCTCACGTGCAGGTCGAGCGCGGTCATGGTGGGTCCTTTCAGGACGACCGTGAATTGTTGAGGCTAAGGAGTCTCGACCCCTCAGACGACGAACATGTCCTCCTTGGACCATTGCGGCGCCGCGATGCGGGCGGCCGCAGCATGGGCCATGTAGGTGAGGTGGTCACTGCCTTCGGGGACCTCCTTCGGGATGGTTCCGCTGACCTTCTGGGTCTTGAAGACCGTGCCGGGAGCAAGGTCGAAGTGCGGGAACTCGGGTTCTGTACAGCCCAGGCACGGCATGCCGGCGCGCGTCTTGGACGACACCCGGTTCCACAGGATCCGGTTGCACGGGGAATGGGTCATCGGGCCCCGGCATCCGAGTTCGTAGAACAGGCAGCCGGTGCGCGTGCCCTCGCCGAACGAGTAGGTGGACTGCTTGTACTCGAAGAATTGCACGCGGGTACAGCCGGTCTGGGTGAACGACTTGAAGAACGTCTCGGGCCGGTGCAGGTCGTCGAGCGAGATGTCACCGGCGCGGCCGGTTGCCAACGCCACGAGGATTTGGGTGATCCAGTCGGGGTGTGCTGGGCAGCCCGGTATGTTGATCACCGGCAGGCCCATCTTCGACGTGAAGTCCGGGCCCAGGAACCCGCCCTTGGCGCGCTTGTGGAACTGCAGACCGGTCGAACCCGACGGGTTGGGTTCCATCGCCGGGATGCCACCCCAACAAGCGCAGTCACCGATCGCGACGACGATCTGGGCGGAGTTGGCGAGGTCGATCACCCAGTCCTTCATCGGGCGGTCGGCAAACATATCCATGCGACCACTGCCGTCGGGCGCCTCGATGACGGTGCCCTCGAACACGAAGATGTCGAGCGGTCGGTCGCCGTTGGCGCAGTCCCAGAACAGCTTCTGCGCATTTTTGCCGAGTTCGAGCCCCAAGGACGGGTGCCAGATCAGGTCCAGTCCAAAGTCGACGATCAGATCGACGACATTCGGCTCCTCGGCGTTCAGGAACGACATGGTGTTCCCACTGCATGCCCCTCCTTGCAACCACAGCACGGACGCCATGCGAAATCCTCTCAGAACCATGTCCGCATCAACTGCACGGACGCAGGTGGCGTCAGCAACCCGTGTCGCTGACGAGATTCGGGTGGATCCAATGCGAGATCGGGCTCAGGCGAGCCTTCGACCGAGCGACCGGACGATCTCGATCAGGAGATTGAGACCTCGGGACACGTTCTCGTCCTTGAGCACTCGGAGCAGGCCGAAGACTCCCGTCGGACCGGCCTTAATTGCCGAGGCGGCATCCGCGCCCTCGACGACCGCATCGCCGAGCAGCGCGATCGCCTTCGCTGCGCGGGGATCAGTCACCAGAGTCGAAGTAAGGAGCGCGTGAAGGGTAGGAGTGGCAGCTACCACACCCCCCGACAAGGTTGTCGCGCTGGACATCAGTCCCTGCACATCGATGCCTGACAGCGACGACACGCCGGGGCCAGACGCCTGGCGCAGGTCGCGCACGCCGTCGGCCACGCCCTCCATGATGGTGTCGCCACGCCGCAGGAACCCGTCGAGTGCGACGACCAGCACAGCAAGCAGGTCTGCGTGTTCGAGCACGACTGACAGCGACGCCGCGACCGTGGGGTCGTCGAGCCGCTCGAGTAGCTCGTCCGCCGGGGAGTGGGCGGCGAGCTGGCCGTTGACGACCAAGGGGCCCCCTTCGTTGGGTTCCGGTGTGAGGTGAGGCACAAAGCTACCTCCCATCGCCCAGTTAGCCTAGCGAGATCGCGCGAAGACTGTCACGATCGCGCAGAGATGCACTCGCAGGAGCGCTGATACCCGCGCCACAGCTTGCACGTTCGAACAGAAACGGCTTCTCGCGGTCAAGGCTTGTGGCGCGACTGTCGCGGGGGTAGTGATGTCCAGGCTTGAGCGGCTGCGGTTCATTGACATCCGCCGCACACAGGGCCCTGTGCGGCGCAAGGTTCGGTCGCGGGGCGTGCCACCCGCGCTGGCCGCGCACGAGATCTTCTACTCCGAGAGCGTTCGCGAAACCGCTGCACTCCTGGGCGCAGCCCTCGCGCCTGGCCATCTGGTGGTCGATGCTGCGCCCCCGGCTGTCTTCGCTGCAAGCCTGCACGGCGTCCGACTTCGTGACGTGAGCCTGCTGCACCTTGACCTGTCCGTCACCGGAACCCTCGACATCCCGGTCCTTGGCAACTACTACACGGTATGCCTACCGACGAATGGGCAGGTCACGTATCAACATGCGGGACAGAAGCTCGAAGCGAACACGGTTTGCGCACTTGTCACGAGTCCCGGCTTGCCCCTGACGCTACATCTAGGGGTCGACACCCCGATCTTGATCGTGCGAATCGAAGAGTCAGCATTGAACGCCCTGCTTGCACGACTGCTCGGCCGCACCCTACCGTCGAAGATAATCTTCGAGCCCGCGTTCGACCTCACCTCAGAGGCGGCAATGCGCTGGAGTTCGGCAGTTCAGCTCATGCACACAGAGGTCTATTATCCGGGGTCACTAATTCAACGCGGAGAAGGAATAGGGGCAATTGAGGAGCTGCTAATGAGCAGTCTGCTCCACCTTCAGCCGTCGAACTTCCGCCACCACTTCAGTGACGCGTCCATCCACAGTGAGGGTCGTGTCGTGCGCAAGGCGTTGAATTTTATCGAGACTCATCTAGGCGATGCGCTGACCGTTGCTGACATCGCCCGAAGCGTACATCTCAGCAAACGCTCAATCCAACAAGTGTTTCACGACGAACTGGGAGTCAGCCCTATGGCCTACGTTCAGCGGCGCCGTCTCGAACGCGTTCGAGACGAGCTGGTCGACGCCATGCCTTCCGAAGGAGTAACCGTAGCTGCGGTTGCACATCGGTGGGGATTCAATCACCCTGGAAGCTTCGCAGTAGCGTATCGAAGGCAGTGGGGAGAATCCCCATCCACTACGCTACGCACGTAGCGCAAACGCCGTGCCACCCTGCGGTATTCACGGTGATCTTGAGGTATGCGCGTCGCGACAAAAGTGCTCTGCCCCGAATCGGCGAGTAGCACTCCAGCCGTAGATCGTTATGTCCATGGCTGGGCTGCTTCGTGGCGCTGGTAGTGGCTGGTGCGGGCGCGGTGTTGGTGGCGTCGGCGCCAGAGTGACCAGGCCAGTGGGCAGGTGAGTGTGCGTGCGGGCTCGATGACGTAGGTGACGAACAGGCGGCGGATCTCGTTGCAGGTCAGCGCGATCAGCCCGTCGGGAGCGGGCTGTTCGGCGTGTTCGTGGGCGGCGATCGCGGCGAGCAGGGCGTGCGCGAGCATGGCGAGCAGGGTCCAGCGCCGCCAGGAGGTCCAGCGCCGGACCTGGTGCTCGCCAGGCCCTTGCCGGCCTGGAAGCTCTCCTCCACGGTCCATCGTCGCCGGCGACGCGGACCAGTTCGCGGAGTGGGACGACATCGGGTGAGTAGCAGCGGTAGAACGCCAGTTCACCGGTGTCTCGGTGGCGGCGCACGAGTAGCCACCAGCACTGGGTGTCGGCCGGGGTCTGCGGCGCCTGTGGGGTCGGGGCGGCTGATCAGTGCCCAGTCGTAGTAGCGCTGCCCTCTCGCGCCTGCGCCTGCGGAGAGTCGTTGCCAGGCCCGGCGTGGGAGGTCGGCGGCGATCTCGTCGGCTCGTATGAGCCCGGCCTGGGTGGGGATGCGGCGGTCGCAGCCGATGGCCAGCACGTAACCGACCCGGCGGGTTGTCCAGCTCGGCGCGCAGGACCGGGTCGGCGCCGTAGACCTCCTGACCTGACTCATGCCACTTATGATGATCTTGGTGCGGTCGTAGGGGTTGACCTGGTGGTTCTCGGGCACGAGCACGGGGATCTGGTCACTAAGAATTGGGTGGCTCGGTAGCCTCGCCCGGGTGAGTTCGCGGTTCGTGCGTCGGGCGCGGGCGGCGTCGGGTGCCACTTGACCGTCGTGTTCGCCGCGCTGGCGGTCTCCCGCCACCTCCAGGACGCCACCGGAGTCTCGATCCAGAACCTCGTGCGCACGCTACGGACGGTCCGCTCCGCCACGATCCGTCTCGGCCGCCACGAGATCACCCTCGCCCTCGACATTCCCGCCGCAGCCCAGGCCATCCTCGATCGGCTACCGCCGAGAGGTCACTAAACAGCGGCACGAGTCATCCCTGAAGGAGCGGGGCCGGTCAACCCCCGGTTCTTGTTCTTGATCTTTGTTCTGGTTGCTCTCCACCTGGGTCGAGCGCCACTACGGCTACGGCATCGCCCGCGCCTTCGCCGAACACACCGACAGCGCCGGAGCGGCGACCACCACCTACATCAAGGCCGACATCCACGCCGTCGCCACCGCATTGGCCGCAATGACGGGCCACTCGCATCCTTTCGCCGTACCGGCTCACCGACCACGACCAAAATGATCACGCCGCACGATCCGCGGGTTGGGCCCGGGTTCCGCAGCTGATGTCGGTGCTGGACACGGAATCTGGGGGTTGACCTGCGAGAACGCCGAAGGCCGCCCGGACGGGCGTGTGTCCAGGCGGTGAGGTTCGTGCTGGTCAGAGCGTTGTGGCGGGCCCGAGTTCGATGATCTTCTTGGGTGCGTTGATGTCGAGCTTGGCGAGGATGTCGCGCTGGGCGGTGGTCAGCTCGGTGCGTTGGCGGAACGTGCCGGCGGGGCCGGTGAAGGTGCCGACGTGCAGGTCTTGGAGGTCCTCGCGGACGCGGTTCCAGGTAGCACCGGTGGTGGTCTCGACGATGCGGACCAGGAGCAGCGCGAGCCAGCAGAGGATGACGTGGGCACGGATGCGTTCTTCGAGGCGGTGATAGACCGGGCGCAGTTCCAGGGTGGTCTTCATGTCGCGCCAGCCGCGTTCGACCTGCAACAGCTGCTTGTAGCCCAGCGCGATGTCCTCCGCGGACAGGTGCGGGTCCGAGCAGCGCAGCAGGTACTTCCCGTCCAGGTTCACCTCGCCGGCGATCTTCTTGCGGTCGACGCGGAGCAGGCCCTTCGGGGTGACGCGCAGGAACCGGTTGAGCCCGGGCATGGTCGAGATGCGCCCGCGCAGCTCGGCCCGCTTGGTCACCGTGAGCCGGTCGGTGTCGGCGATGAGCGCGGTGAGCTTGCCGACCATGACCTCGCGCAGCGCGGCGTCCCGTTCGGCCTGCTCAGGGTTGAAGCAGATCACGAACCGCTCATCAGCGGCGATCTTGACCTCTTTGACCTGCAGGTTGTCCCGGACATGGCTGTAGCGGCCCTGGCGGGACAGCGCCGCGGTGGCCTCCGCGGAACCGGAGCGGAGCTTCTCTCCGATGATGTAGTGCCCGCCGCCGCGGCGCAGCTCCCTGCGGTTCTGCGTCGAGGAGAACCCGCGGTCCGCGACCCACATCACCCTCGCCAGGGTCCAGTCCCGCATGTCCTCGCGGGCCTGGCGGATCAGCGCCGAGTCGGTGGTGTTGCCCGGCCAGCACCACACCCGCACCGGGATCCCGGCGCGGGTGACGGCCATGCCGATCACGACCTGGGGCAGGTCGTCACGGGAGTCCTTCGACTTGCCGTAAGTCCGGAACCCCACCCCGCCGCCGGTGTCCTCGCCCTCGCCGTCGCCGTCGCCGTCGCCGTCGCCGTCGCCGTCGCCGTCGCCGTCGCCGTCGCCGGGGTCCTGGTCGGGGACCGGGCGCCCGCGGACGTCACGGGCGAGCGGGTCGTCGGGCTCGTCGGTCTGGAAGTAGGTGGAGGTGGTGTCGAAGAACAGCAGGTCGACCTCGTGATCGAGCAGGGTCGCGACCTGCCAGAACACCTCCCGTTCCAGATCGGGGGCGATGTCGAGGAGCCAGTCCATCGCCCGGTAGCAGGCGTCGTCGGAGGTCTCGGCCAGGCCGTCGATGTGCGCGCGGCGGTTCACCCAGCCCGCGGCGGCCAGCTTCGAACCCGGCGCCAGCGCCCGGTTCGCCACCAGCGCGAACAGCACCCGCTCGGTGCGCGGGTCGCGCTTGCGCCCGGTGAGCAGCCGGGTCATGACGGTGTCGATCCCGAGGCGGCGCCACAACGCGTCGAGGACCAGGGTGCCGCCGACCGGGCGCGAGGAGGTGAACGCCAGCCCCGCCGCCCCGGGCGCCTGCGAGCCGGTCAGAGCGGTGGCCGGGTCGAGCAGCCTCGTCAGCGACGCGACCAGGCGCTTGATCGCGTCGCGGTCGAGTTGGTCCTCCCGGCCGAAGCTGTGCAGCACCTTGGGCCGCGAGGTCTTCGTGGTCGGGTCCCACTCGTTGTGGGTCAGCTGCAGGTACCGCACCGCGGTGCCGTCCTTGTTTCGCCGTGTCGACACTCGTACGTGCACGTGTCCAGACGTTACATGAGTTCCAGCAGCTCAACAGTTCGAACACCGATCGAACGTGTGTCCAGTATTTTCGCCGCTTCCGGACCTGCTCCCGCTCGCTGACCTGGGAGAATACCGCGGCGTGTGTCCAGATCCGCCCATCAGCTGCGGAACGCGGGTTGGGCGCCGGCAACGGATCCAGGTGCTCCGCGACGACCGGGTCCGATGCGGCGCTCGGCTCAGCGAGAAGGGCTTGCTCCCCGCTTCGGGCTGCACGGCCAGGAACGTCCGACGGATAGAATGCCCGAGTGGCTGGCTACCAGGTGAGTATCCTTCGCCGGTACTCATTCGAGGCGGCTCACCGGTTGAGCTGGCATCCGGGCAAGTGCCGTGCACTCCACGGTCATCGCTACGTGATGGAGGTCGAGGCCACGGGGCCCGTCGACGAGCGAGGGGTGGTCGCGGACTTCGCCGAACTCGACGCGCAAGTCGAGCAGCACGTGCTGGCCCGCCTAGACCACTCTTACCTGAACGACCTGCTCAACAATCCGACCGCTGAGCTGACCGCGTGCATGATCGGCGACTGGCTGAGTGAAGCGGCCGTCCCCTGGACCATGCTGCGCCTATGGGAGACGGAACGCGGATCGGTCGTTCTGCGTCGGCCCTCATGACGGCGTACCGCGGGGTGCTTCGGCCTGGCGCAAGTGAGCTGCTCGTCAGCGAGGTGTTTGGGCCCACTCTTCAGGGTGAAGGGCCGAGCGCGGGGCGCGCGGCAGTGTTCCTGCGACTCGGGATGTGCAATCTCGCCTGCGCGTGGTGCGACACGTCTTACACCTGGGACCGCTCCTCCCACGATCTCGCCGCCGAGCTCCGGACCACTGCCGTGGTCGACCTCGTCAGGGACGTGCTGTCGCGAGCGGCACCACTCGTCGTGGTCACCGGCGGGGAGCCTCTGCTGCAGAGGACTACGCTTCTCTCGTTCGTTCGCGCTGTTTCCGCGGCCGGCCGCCGGGTCGAGTTCGAGACCAGCGGCTCGGTCGCTCCCGGCGGTCTGGCCACGCTCGTTGACCGGTTCGTCGTATCACCGAAGCTCAGCAACAGCAGACAATCGGAACGGGCGCGGCTGCGGTGGGGGGTGCTGCACGAGTTTGCCGCCCTGCGCAGCACCGAGTTCAAGTTCGTCGTGTCATCGCCGTCCGACCTCGCCGAGGTCGACGAGATCGCGGCGCGGCTCGCGCTCGCTCCCCAGAGGATCTGGGTAATGCCCGAGGGGACCACCCGGGAGGCTGTCATCGACGGCCTGGCCGCGCTCGCACCAGGCGTCAACCGCCGCGGGTGGTCCCTGAGCGGGAGGATGCACGTTCTGCTGTGGGGTAACGAGCGAGCCAGGTGACTCGTCGCGATCAGCGCGGCGAGTCTCGGGAACTCAAGCGAATGATCTGGCAGGGTCCAGGGGTGTCCCGCGTGCGTCACCCGTGTCTGCTCCTGAGCGGTGGCGTCGACAGCGCGCTCGTTGCGCGGTTCCTGATAGAGGCCGGCACTCCGCCGACTGGACTGTTCGTGGACTACGGCCAGCCTGCGGCGAAGGCCGAGGCGCACGCCAGCACGGCCATCGCTGCGGCCTTCGGCCTGTCGCGCGAGTGCGTGACCATCGGCGGACTGAGCGTCCCGTCTTCGGGCGAGATCATCGGGCGTAACGACTTGCTGATCGCGGTGGCGCGCGCCGCGGCGCCCGGGCGGGACGTCGCGCTCGGCGTGCACGGGGGCACCGGCTACGCGGACTGCTCACCGGAGCACCGGGACGCCTGGCAGTCGCTGCTCGACGCGCAGCACGGCGGCGCAGTCCGACTCCTCGCGCCGCTGCTGCACCTGACCAAGCCCGAGGTGCTAGCACTCGCTGTGGACGGCTCGATCCCTCTGGGGCTGACGCACAGCTGCGAAGCTGGTGACACGGCCTGCGGCCGGTGTCGCTCCTGCCTCGACCGGGCGATCCTCGATGCGCGCGCGTAGCCGTCCATTGCGGTTGGCCGGAGCGACGCTGACCACTCCCCTGCTGATCCCTAGCGTGAGCAGCCGGGGCTTTCCCCTGGACCCGGCTGGGATCGCAGAGAGCAGCCTCTACCTGCAGTACGCTCTCGACGGCCTCGACGAGGCCCTGCTCGTCTCGGCGTACGACGTGGAGCACCGCACGCTCAAAGACGTCACCCGGCTGCTCGACGACACCGCCTCCGGCACGGTGTTCGACCGGCCGCGGCTGCTAGTCCTCGACAGCGGAGGCTACGAGACCGGCCTGGCGTGGGAATCCGGCCACATCCAACGAGACGATCCAGCCCGTCGCCTCTACGACGCGGCGGCGTTCGCCCGCATTGTGGATCGGCTGCCGCCACAGCGGCCCACGCTCGTCGTGTCCTACGACGGTCCCGACCTCGCGGGCGACACTTACGGCGAGCAGATCCGCAGAGCTCAGGCGTTCTTTGCCACGCGAACCCATGTGGCGAGCGACATCTTGCTGAAGCCGACCGAGCGGTGGCACTCGCCGCGCGAGCTCGCGCCCTACGCTCCTGATCTGGTTGCGTTCGACGTGGTCGGGTTCACCGAGAAGGAGCTGGGCGACTCGTACCTGGCCCGCCTGTGCACCCTGGCGCGTCTGCGAATCGTTCTCGACGAGGCCGGCGTCGACGCACCGATCCACCTGTTCGGAGCGCTCGATCCGCTCCTCACACCGCTGTACTTCTCGGCGGGCGCTGAGATCTTCGACGGACTGAGTTGGATGCGCTACGCGTACATCGGCGGCCTGGCCGTCCATCCCGACGCGGGCGCCCTGCTTCGTGGCGAGGACGATGACCGACAGCAACTACGGGACGCCAAGCGGCCCATCGTGAATCTCGGGCACCTGCGGGCGCTGAAACGGCAGATGGAGCGGTACGCGGCGACCGGCGGCCGTGGTTTCGATGAGTTCGCCGAGCACGGGGCGGTGCTGGCCCGAACCCATGCCACCATGCTGGCAAGGATCGAGAAGGGCATCGACTGATGGGCGGTAGTGGCGGCGGCACCTACAGCGGCAGCGACGAGGAGCTCGCGCGAACTCGTGCCGAGGTACGGCGAGAACTGGCGGAGCAGCAGCTCATCGCCGATATCAACCAGTTCCTCGCTGAGCAGTTGGTCGGCTTCAACGACCGCGACACCCAGGCGGTCTCGAACAAGCTCGATCAGCTTGAGGAAGTCCTGCGCGAGCTGGGACACGACGTGGACCACCTGCTGTTCGGCGGCAGTATCGCCAAGCACACCTACGTCGACGGCCTGTCGGACGTCGACAGCCTCGTCTTCCTCAACGGCCCCACCTCTGGGCCCCCTGACGCCGTCCTCACCGCCTTCGCCGACGCGCTCAGGGCGAGGCTCCCGGCCTCGCAGATCAACGACATCCAGGTCGGGCGGATGGCCGTAACTGTGAC
This sequence comes from Pseudonocardia autotrophica, assembly GCF_003945385.1. NCBI lineage: Bacteria > Bacillati > Actinomycetota > Actinomycetes > Pseudonocardiales > Pseudonocardiaceae > Pseudonocardia > Pseudonocardia autotrophica. The sequence goes on along the minus strand of NZ_AP018920.1, from coordinate 1,615,127 downwards.
GTACCGCGACGGCACGCAGGTCCAGCTCCTCCCCGCGACCGAGCGGAGCGACCACACCGTTATCCCCGCGCCGGATGGCAGCGGCTGGAAGGCCGTTCGTCCGCACAAGTTCACCAAGAAGCTGACCGAGGCAAACCATCGCAACGGCCACCCCGGGTTCCGCAGCTGATGTCGGTGCTGGACACGGAATCTGGGGGTTGACCTGCGAGAACGCCGAAGGCCGCCCGGACGGGCGTGTGTCCAGGCGGTGAGGTTCGTGCTGGTCAGAGCGTTGTGGCGGGCCCGAGTTCGATGATCTTCTTGGGTGCGTTGATGTCGAGCTTGGCGAGGATGTCGCGCTGGGCGGTGGTCAGCTCGGTGCGTTGGCGGAACGTGCCGGCGGGGCCGGTGAAGGTGCCGACGTGCAGGTCTTGGAGGTCCTCGCGGACGCGGTTCCAGGTAGCACCGGTGGTGGTCTCGACGATGCGGACCAGGAGCAGCGCGAGCCAGCAGAGGATGACGTGGGCACGGATGCGTTCTTCGAGGCGGTGATAGACCGGGCGCAGTTCCAGGGTGGTCTTCATGTCGCGCCAGCCGCGTTCGACCTGCAACAGCTGCTTGTAGCCCAGCGCGATGTCCTCCGCGGACAGGTGCGGGTCCGAGCAGCGCAGCAGGTACTTCCCGTCCAGGTTCACCTCGCCGGCGATCTTCTTGCGGTCGACGCGGAGCAGGCCCTTCGGGGTGACGCGCAGGAACCGGTTGAGCCCGGGCATGGTCGAGATGCGCCCGCGCAGCTCGGCCCGCTTGGTCACCGTGAGCCGGTCGGTGTCGGCGATGAGCGCGGTGAGCTTGCCGACCATGACCTCGCGCAGCGCGGCGTCCCGTTCGGCCTGCTCAGGGTTGAAGCAGATCACGAACCGCTCATCAGCGGCGATCTTGACCTCTTTGACCTGCAGGTTGTCCCGGACATGGCTGTAGCGGCCCTGGCGGGACAGCGCCGCGGTGGCCTCCGCGGAACCGGAGCGGAGCTTCTCTCCGATGATGTAGTGCCCGCCGCCGCGGCGCAGCTCCCTGCGGTTCTGCGTCGAGGAGAACCCGCGGTCCGCGACCCACATCACCCTCGCCAGGGTCCAGTCCCGCATGTCCTCGCGGGCCTGGCGGATCAGCGCCGAGTCGGTGGTGTTGCCCGGCCAGCACCACACCCGCACCGGGATCCCGGCGCGGGTGACGGCCATGCCGATCACGACCTGGGGCAGGTCGTCACGGGAGTCCTTCGACTTGCCGTAAGTCCGGAACCCCACCCCGCCGCCGGTGTCCTCGCCCTCGCCGTCGCCCTCGCCGTCGCCGTCGCCGTCGCCGTCGCCGTCGCCGTCGCCGTCGCCGTCGCCGTCGCCGGGGTCCTGGTCGGGGACCGGGCGCCCGCGGACGTCACGGGCGAGCGGGTCGTCGGGCTCGTCGGTCTGGAAGTAGGTGGAGGTGGTGTCGAAGAACAGCAGGTCGACCTCGTGATCGAGCAGGGTCGCGACCTGCCAGAACACCTCCCGTTCCAGATCGGGGGCGATGTCGAGGAGCCAGTCCATCGCCCGGTAGCAGGCGTCGTCGGAGGTCTCGGCCAGGCCGTCGATGTGCGCGCGGCGGTTCACCCAGCCCGCGGCGGCCAGCTTCGAACCCGGCGCCAGCGCCCGGTTCGCCACCAGCGCGAACAGCACCCGCTCGGTGCGCGGGTCGCGCTTGCGCCCGGTGAGCAGCCGGGTCATGACGGTGTCGATCCCGAGGCGGCGCCACAACGCGTCGAGGACCAGGGTGCCGCCGACCGGGCGCGAGGAGGTGAACGCCAGCCCCGCCGCCCCGGGCGCCTGCGAGCCGGTCAGAGCGGTGGCCGGGTCGAGCAGCCTCGTCAGCGACGCGACCAGGCGCTTGATCGCGTCGCGGTCGAGTTGGTCCTCCCGGCCGAAGCTGTGCAGCACCTTGGGCCGCGAGGTCTTCGTGGTCGGGTCCCACTCGTTGTGGGTCAGCTGCAGGTACCGCGGTAGCTGTCAAGTCAACTGAGACAGTTGATCTTACTGAGTTGGCTGTAGGACGGGTTGATTGATCCACGCCTGCTCGGGCAGGCGCGGCGGGCTGGGCCGGCGACTGAATCGCTCGGGATACTGGGCGTGTGCGCGGTCGAGGACGGTCTGACGCTGAGCCCGGACCTCGGTCGCGGTGTCGAAGTGGATCGACGCCGGGGTGTGCATGCCGATGCCGGAGTGCCGATGCTCGTGGTTGTAGTGCTCGAAGAACCGCTCGCAGAACGCGCGGGCATCAGCGAGCGAGCCGAACCGGTCCGGGAAGTCCGGCACGTACTTCAGCGTCTTGAACTGCGCCTCGGAGAACGGGTTGTCATTCGAGCACTGCGGCCGGGAATGTGACCGGCAGATACCGAGATCGACCATCAGCTCCGATACCGGTTTCGAGGTCATCGACCCGCCCCGGTCGGCATGAATCGTCTGCGGGATGACGTGGTTGCGGGCGACTGCGTCGGCGAGGAAATCCTTCGCCACGACGGCATCCTCAGCGTTCGCGGCGAGCCATCCGACTACGTAGCGGGAGAAGATGTCGAGCACCACATACAGCTTGTACCACTCGCCCTTCCGCGGGCCCTTCAGCGCGGTGATGTCCCACGACCACACCTCGCTCGGGCCATGAGCGACCAGCTCCGGGCGCACCCGCGGCGGATGCGTGGCCTGGGCGCGCCGTTCCCGGTTCTGACCCGCTGCGCGGGCGATCCGGTACATGCTCGACTGCGAGCACCACCACCGGCCCTCGTCGAGCTCCCGGGCCCACACCTGCGGAATGGCCAGATCCCGGTAGTCCTCGGAGTTCAGCAGCGCGAGCACGGCGGCACGCTCGTCGTCGGTGATCGTCGAGGGCGGGAGCCGGCGCGCACGGTGCGGGCCGTGCAGCGGCCCGAGCGTCACCCCCGCCGGGTCGGCGCGGCGGTAGTGCGTGGCCCGCGACCGACCGGTCAACGCGCACGCCGCCTTGATCGACACCTCAGCGGCGCGCAACTCGGTGAACGCGCCGTTCAACGCCGCTTCCGCGGCGCCGGTGGTTCCTGGTCGTCCGCGCTCTCGGACAGCTGCTCCAAGAGCGCGTGCGCTTTTCCCATGATGTCCAACGCGGTCCGCGTCTTCGTCAGGTCGGATTCGAGTTTCGCGTTCCGGGCCCGGAGCCGTTCCAACTCGGCCGCCTCCGCCGACCGCTTCGGACGTTTCGCCGACCGCCTCGAATCGGCTACGCCCTCCAGCGCGCCGACGTCCCGGGCCCGGGTCCACTCGATCACGTGCGACGAATACAGGCCCTCCCGGCGCAGGACCGCGCCCTTCTCACCGTTCGGCGCGTTCTCATACTCCGCGACGATCGCCAGCTTGTATTCCGCGCTGAACGACCTACGCGACGGACGCGGCGACGGACCACCAGCCGACCGCGGACCCGACGACGACGCCGTCGACCCGCTGCTGCCGGCCCCCGCACCGCGACGCTCCTCCGATGACACGAGCACCAGGATCTCCGATCACGCCCTCTACTGTGAACCGCTGACTTCAACCTGTCTCAGGTGATCTTGGCAGAGAGGGCCGCACCGCGGTGCCGTCCTTGTTTCGCCGTGTCGACACTCGTACGTGCACGTGTCCAGACGTTACATGAGTTCCAGCAGCTCAACAGTTCGAACACCGATCGAACGTGTGTCCAGTATTTTCGCCGCTTCCGGACCTGCTCCCGCTCGCTGACCTGGGAGAATACCGCGGCGTGTGTCCAGATCCGCCCATCAGCTGCGGAACGCGGGGCCACGGCGTCGTTCCCGCGATCAAACTCGCGAAGGCCCTGATCGACAAGTTCCCGCAGGACCGGCGGCTGTCCGGCTACCACGTCGAAGCGTTGGCCATCGACGCGTTCAAGAGGTACGACGGCCCCCTCAACAGGGCCTCGATGCTGCACCATGTGCTCCGGCACGCCGCCGAAGCGGTCCTGCGGCCCACAGGCGACATCACCGGCCAGACCGTGCACATCGACGACCACCTCGGAGCGCCCGGGTCGGCTGCTCGGCGCGCGATCGCCGCATCGCTGAACGCCATAGCGACGACGCTGAGCTCCGCTCGCACCGAGCAGGAGTACCGGCGCGCGTTCGAAGGCGAGTAGCGGCATGGCGACCGTTCCCGTTCCGGACGAGGTGACGAGACAGCAACGGCTCGTGGACCAGGCCGTATCGATACACGCCGCGCTACGCGATCGTGCCAACCGCGTTGCCACCATCACTACCGTCACCCTGCTCTGCGCCTCTGCGATCGGTACCGCGCTCGCGTTCGCCGGCGACGACACACCCCTGCAGCTGCTCGGGCTGCAAGCGACCACGTCAACCTGGCTCGGCGCATTCTCCGTCGTCGTGTTCTGCGGCACCCTCAGCGAGCTCGTCACCGACCGACGCGGGACGGCTCGACGCCACGACGCTGCGGTACGGCTCCTGGCCGACCTCAAGTCCGAGTACCGGAGCGCCGCACCCGATGGCGACGCCAGCTGGACAACCGCCCAGGGTCGGCTGCGAGAGCGGTACGACCACGTGATGGGGCTCGTCCCACCGATACCAGAGGCCCGGTTCGCCGGGCTAAAGGCGCGACACCTGCGCAAGGTCGAGCTGAGCAAGCTGCTCTCCGCACATCCCGGGCTGACCGTCAGGCGGGCCCGCCGGCGGCTCGACCGGCGGCTGCGCGAAGTCGAGTGAGCGAGTCTGCGGTGACGAAGGCCGACTATGCGAGAGGCTGTGTGCGTGCCACAGGACCGCATCCTCGCCACGCACGACCTGGTCAGCGCCTACGTCGTTGCCAAAAAGGAGGTCGTTCGAGCGGGCCACCTCGATGAGATCGCCGACCAACGCAACGCTCGCGTCGCCGCTATCGACCACATTTCCTTCACCCGGGAGGCAGCGTGGGTCGTGCTGTCGACCGGCATGCGCGAACAGGTCATCCGAAGCCTGTTTGGTCGGCTCGGCGAGACGTTGCACCACTGGGACCCGCACGAGATAGCCGGTGACGAGCGCGCGGCGGCACGCGCGCTCACGGTGTTCCGCCACCCCGGCAAGATCACCGCCATACGGTCGATCGCCGCCACCGTCGCGGCACTCACCCGCTGCGAACTCCGCCACCAGCTCCAGGACGATCCGAAGACCTTCCTGCTGCGGCTGCCGTTCATCGGCCCGGTCACATGGGCGCACCTGGCGAAGAACCTCGGCACGCCCGTCGCGAAGGCGGATCGGCACCTCGTCCGGCTCGCACGTGCCTGCCGTCGCGCCTCCGCCGCTGACCTATGCTCCGAGATCGGGTCCTGGCTGAGCGAACCGATCTCGGTCGTTGACGTCGTCCTGTGGAGGTATGCCGTCCTGCACGCCAGACAGTGCTCGTCGCGCCCGTGCCTGCCGCACGTGCTGCCATTCGTCGTAGCCGGGGCGAACGCCGCTGGACCTCGCCGCCCGCCCCCCGTGGCGCAACCGATGGAGTGGCCGGCCGATGGATCACCGGATGCGATGTGCCAGGAGGGGTCAGGCCGCCTACGGCTGACGCGGAGCAGCGTCCGGCGGACTGCGGGGCCGGTCAGCAACCGAACGCCAGCCGGCTGGCTCTGATGCGGGCGACAACAGGCAGACGTCCGAGCTAGGCGCGGACCCCGGCACATGTCGCAGTCGTGACTGGCAGCTGAGTATACCAATCGCTATACTTTGGTCGTGGTCCACGAGCAGTGGGAGGTGTACATCGCCAACGAGGTACGCGACTGGCTCGACACACTCGACCCCGCCAGCCACAGCCGGGTCGTGCAGGCCATCGACACCCTCGCCGACACCGGACCCGGCCTCGGACGCCCGCTGGTCGACACCATCCACGGATCCACCGTCGCCAACCTCAAGGAACTCCGCCCCGGCAGCGTGCGGATCCTGTTCGCCTTCGACCCGTGGCGATCCACGATCCTGCTCGTCGCCGGGGACAAGGCCGGACGGTGGAAGACCTGGTACACCGAAGCGATACCGCTGGCCGAGTACCGATACGAGCGCTATCTGAAGGAACGAGCCCACGAGGAGGGAGAGTCATGAGCAGCCACGTGGCCTGGAACGACATCCGCGCCGCCCACGTCGAGCGGGCCGGCGGTGAGGCCGCCGTCGACGCCGGCAAGCGCCAGATGCTCGCCGAGGTCGTCGGCCACCGCCTTGCCGAGATCCGACGTGCTCGCGGTCTGACCCAGCAGCAGGTCGCCGACCGCATGGGCGTCACCAAGGGCCGCATCTCCCAGATCGAACGCGGCAAGGTCTCTGGACAGGACGTCCTCGCCCGCTACGCCCTCGCCCTCGGCGGCCGCCTGCACCAGGCCATCTACTTCGACGACGGCGACATCACCGCCATCGCCTGAATGCGGGTCGCGCTATCGTCGTGCACATGAACCCCTGTCTGCCGCAGGGGTGCAACTCTGGGGTGATCATGTCCCTCGGACACAGTATTACCCCATGACTGGCTGGTTGCCTCGCGCGGAGTACCGGGCTCGGTCAGAGTTCATCGCGGACAGCCACCCTCCATCCGGTGCGCTCGTGCACTATCACCATGCTGCGCGACCGTAGGAGCGCCACCGCAGTCACTGCGCTCGAAGCGTGCGTGGCTCCGTCGACCAGTTGGCGCTGGGTGAACTCTTCCAGCAGGTGATCCTCGCGGACGTAGAGGTTCTTCGGTCGGCCCGGGGGCGCGGGCCGGGCACTGTTGTGACCGTGACGGCAGCGGTAGCCGGCGCGGCCGTTGACCCAGTGGGTGAGGTTCCCCCGCTTTGCCGGAGTGTCTGAACACTGGTTCGATCTTGAGAACCAGGAAGGAAGGCACTGGTGCCCGCACCGAAGAAGTACCCCGATGAGCTGCGCGAACGAGCGGTCCGGCTGTATCGGGAGTCCGACCCCCGCCCGACGTTCCGCGGGCTCGCGCAGCAGCTCGGGGTGCATCACGAGGCCCTGCGCAACTGGGTCCGCCAAGCGGAGGCCGACAAGGGCGAGCGCGATGATCGGCCGTCGACCGACATGCTCGCCGAGAACCGGCGGTTGGCGAAGGAGAACGCCGAGCTGCGGCGGGTCAACGAGGTCCTGCGCGCGGCGAGCGCCTATTTCGCCAGCGAGATCGGCCCGACCCGGAGGTGGTCATGAGCTTCGTCGACGCCCATGACTTCCCCGTCGGTCTCGTACTACGGGTCCTGAACATCGCGGCCTCGACCTACTACGACTGGCGCGCCCGCCGCGCGTCACCATCGCAGCGGCAGCTCGACGACGCCGTCCTGCTCGAGCAAATCGTGAAGATCCGCTCGATCAGCGAGTTCGCCACCACCTACGGCTCCCCGCGGGTCTGGCTCGAGCTGCGCCGCCAGGGCGTGCACGTCGGCCGCAAGCGCGTCGAGCGGATCATGCGCGAGCACGGCCTACAGGGCGCCCACCTGCGCCGCGGCTGGAAGGGCGGCTCGACCCGGCAGAACCCCGCCCACCGGCCGGCGCCGGACCTGCTCGAACGCGACTTCACCGCGACCGCGCCGAACCGCGTCTGGGTGGCCGACCTGACCCGGATCGTCACCGGCGAGGGCGTGTTGTGGCTGGCCTCGGTGCGTGACGCGTTCTCCAACCGGGTCGTCGGCTGGGCCACCGACCCCCGTGCGACGACCGCGCTGGTCCTCACCGCGCTCAACCACGCCCTGCGCTCGCGGGACCTGCGCCCCGGCCAGTTGATCTTTCACAGCGACAAGGGAGCCCAGTACACGGCGCTGCGACTCACCCAGCGCCTGGTCGACGCCGGTGTCGCCCCGTCGACCGGGTCCACAGGGGACAGCTACGACAACGCCCTCGCCGAGAACCTGTGGTCCACCCTCAAGATCGAGCTGCTCTACTGGCCCGGCACCACCTTCACAACCCGCCGCGACGCCGAGCACGCCCTGATCCGCTACCTCGACGGCTGGTACAACCCGCGCCGGATCCAGGCCCGCCTCGGCGGGCTCTCACCCGACGAGTACGAAGACGACTATCGTCGCACCCAGCGCGACGCCGACAGGTAACCCGCACTCCGGCGAACCGGGGGAAGCTCAGGGCGTCCATGAGCCGACCGCAAGGCCTGCACCGGATCAGCCCGGCGAGCTCATACCGGCGGATGACGCCGTCGTCGGCTACGCGTGCGGCCCGGATCTGCTGGACGGCCACGAAGTCCGCCTCGGCCACCAACGCCGGGTGCGCCAACGCCGCGGAGATCGCCCACTCGCCTGGGATCACCCGTCGTCCCCCGCCCGGTGTCGCGCACTGGTGGCGACGCCAGACCTCCCTGCCCGTGTAGCGCGGGTTCGCCAGAATCACCGCCACCGACCGCAGGTTCCACATCTGCCCGCTGCGGTGGCGATTCCGTCCGGGATCCGCGGCCGACGGGCAGGGCACACCTTGTTCGTTCAGCCTGCGAGCTATCCGAGCCACGCTGCGACCGGCGAGCCGCTCGGCGAAGATCCACCGTACGTGCCGCGCGGTCAGCGGATCCGGATCCAGCTGCTGTTGACGCCGCCCCCAGGCCGCGTGCGCCCGATTCGGATGGGGTCCGGCGTCCACCAGTCGGTACCCGTAGGGCGGCCGAACCCCGAGGAACCGGCCCTGCTCAACCGTCTGAGCGGTCATCGCCGCCAACGTCCGGTGCCGCGACCGCACTACCTCGCGCTGCGACTGCGCAGCGAGTACCTGCATCAACACCCGGTGGTCCGGGTCGGTGAGATCCACCGGCCCGCCCGTCTCGGGCAGCCACACCGCCACGCCTTGTGCGACCAGCAGTGCGGCGACCTCATGGAACTGGCGATCGGTGAACGCCCGCTCGAACTCCCCGACCACGACGGCATCGAAACCACAGGCCATTCCTTGCGTCTCCTCCAGCAACGCCGCCGCCCGCGGCCGCCGCATCCACGGCACCCGACGTGAGCATCCGACGTCGAAGAACTCGCCAGCGATCACGCCATGCCCGGCGATGACCGACTCGGCCATCTCCCGCTGCCACGCACGCGACGTCACCGGATCCTGGAACTCCGCCGTCGACGTCCGTCCGTAGAACGCGAACCGCAACCCGGTGACGGCCATCTCGGGCTGCGCGTCGCGTCGACGCCGATCCCGACCGGGGGCTTCCGCCCACCCTTGAAGAACATCCCGATGATCGATCTCGAACAGAGATTCCATCCCACCATCAGAGCTACAAGCCGGGACCGGCTCGGCCCGACCGGTAGCTGTCAAGTCAACTGAGACAGTTGATCTTACTGAGTTGGCTGTAGGACGGGTTGATTGATCCACGCCTGCTCGGGCAGGCGCGGCGGGCTGGGCCGGCGACTGAATCGCTCGGGATACTGGGCGTGTGCGCGGTCGAGGACGGTCTGACGCTGAGCCCGGACCTCGGTCGCGGTGTCGAAGTGGATCGACGCCGGGGTGTGCATGCCGATGCCGGAGTGCCGATGCTCGTGGTTGTAGTGCTCGAAGAACCGCTCGCAGAACGCGCGGGCATCAGCGAGCGAGCCGAACCGGTCCGGGAAGTCCGGCACGTACTTCAGCGTCTTGAACTGCGCCTCGGAGAACGGGTTGTCATTCGAGCACTGCGGCCGGGAATGTGACCGGCAGATACCGAGATCGACCATCAGCTCCGATACCGGTTTCGAGGTCATCGACCCGCCCCGGTCGGCATGAATCGTCTGCGGGATGACGTGGTTGCGGGCGACTGCGTCGGCGAGGAAATCCTTCGCCACGACGGCATCCTCAGCGTTCGCGGCGAGCCATCCGACTACGTAGCGGGAGAAGATGTCGAGCACCACATACAGCTTGTACCACTCGCCCTTCCGCGGGCCCTTCAGCGCGGTGATGTCCCACGACCACACCTCGCTCGGGCCATGAGCGACCAGCTCCGGGCGCACCCGCGGCGGATGCGTGGCCTGGGCGCGCCGTTCCCGGTTCTGACCCGCTGCGCGGGCGATCCGGTACATGCTCGACTGCGAGCACCACCACCGGCCCTCGTCGAGCTCCCGGGCCCACACCTGCGGAATGGCCAGATCCCGGTAGTCCTCGGAGTTCAGCAGCGCGAGCACGGCGGCACGCTCGTCGTCGGTGATCGTCGAGGGCGGGAGCCGGCGCGCACGGTGCGGGCCGTGCAGCGGCCCGAGCGTCACCCCCGCCGGGTCGGCGCGGCGGTAGTGCGTGGCCCGCGACCGACCGGTCAACGCGCACGCCGCCTTGATCGACACCTCAGCGGCGCGCAACTCGGTGAACGCGCCGTTCAACGCCGCTTCCGCGGCGCCGGTGGTTCCTGGTCGTCCGCGCTCTCGGACAGCTGCTCCAAGAGCGCGTGCGCTTTTCCCATGATGTCCAACGCGGTCCGCGTCTTCGTCAGGTCGGATTCGAGTTTCGCGTTCCGGGCCCGGAGCCGTTCCAACTCGGCCGCCTCCGCCGACCGCTTCGGACGTTTCGCCGACCGCCTCGAATCGGCTACGCCCTCCAGCGCGCCGACGTCCCGGGCCCGGGTCCACTCGATCACGTGCGACGAATACAGGCCCTCCCGGCGCAGGACCGCGCCCTTCTCACCGTTCGGCGCGTTCTCATACTCCGCGACGATCGCCAGCTTGTATTCCGCGCTGAACGACCTACGCGACGGACGCGGCGACGGACCACCAGCCGACCGCGGACCCGACGACGACGCCGTCGACCCGCTGCTGCCGGCCCCCGCACCGCGACGCTCCTCCGATGACACGAGCACCAGGATCTCCGATCACGCCCTCTACTGTGAACCGCTGACTTCAACCTGTCTCAGGTGATCTTGGCAGAGAGGGGACCGTCGCGGTGGGACGTGCTGCGTCGTGCTCGGGTCGGGAAAGCCCAGGCTCCGGTAGCCGGGCGCGCGCTTGCGCAGGGAGGACGCGAGGACTCCGGTCTGGATGTCGTGGTAGTCGTGCACCTCGACTACGTGCTTGCCGGGTGCTGCGCGCAGCACCCGGCCGACGTACTGCACGAGCCGACCCTTGAACGCGATCGGTGCCACCAAGAACAGCGTGTCGAGAGCAGGGCAGTCGAAACCCTCACCGACGTACGGGCCCGTCGCGACCACCAGCAGCGGCCCGTCGCTGGGCTGGAGCTGCTCCAGGGCATCGCGGCGCTGACCGGCTCCCATCCCGCCACGCAGCACCACTGGTTCGTGCCCGGCCGCCCGCAACAGGCCGGCGAGCAGCGCGACATGCGCGGTCCACTGGGTCAGGACCAGGCAGTTGCGCCCGCGAGCGAGCGCGGCCTGGACGTCGGTGAGCACCTGCTGATTGCGGGCGTCGTCGGCGACGAGGTCGCGGTAGACATCGGCGATCCCGCCCGGAGCCGACGGATCTGCCTCGCCGCGGTAGACGAAGTCGGTCAGATGGACGGTGAGGGATCGGTCCGGTGCGCCACCGGCCGCGGCGGCGAGGGTGCCCGGCTCCGGGGCGCGCATGGTGTGTCGGACCGGGCCGAGTTGCAGCGCGATCAGGTCGTCGAGCTCGTCGCGCCGGTACGGGGTCGCGGTCAGCCCGAGCCAGCGCCGGGCCGGGATCTGGCGCACGGCGTTGTCGAACGCCGCGGCCGGAAGGTGATGACATTCGTCGACCACGACGAAGCCGTAACCGGCGGTCAGCGTCGGCAGGTCGTCGCGCCGAGCGAGGGTCTGGAGGGTCACCACATCGACCGTGCCGCGCAGCTTCGTGCGGCCGCCACCGAGCTGGCCCGCGACGACGCCGAGGTGCTCGGCCAGCCGCGCCCGCCACTGATCAGCGAGGGTCTTGCGGTCGACCAGCACCAGCGTCGAGGTGGCGTGCCGGGCGATCAGCGCGCACGCGATCACGGTCTTACCTACCCCGGGCGCCGCGACCAGCACCCCGTGGTCGTGATCGGCGAGGTCGGCGACGGCGTCGGTCTGGTCGTCCCGCAACGTCGCAGTGAAATCGAACTGCTGCGGCGTGCCGTCCGCGCGCCGGTCGTCGATCTCCAGCGCGCTGCCGGCCTCCGCCACGGCGCTCGCCAGCAGACCCGCCAGCCCGCGTGGAAGCACCAGCCGGCCGTCGAGAGTCTCGTCGAACGAGTGCAGGAACCTCGGGACGCCCCAGGTCGAGAACCGGCGACGCTGCCGGTCGTAGAAGGCCGGGTTCGGCATCGACGCCGCATGCTTGAGCGTCGCGAGCAACGCCGGGGTCAGCGCGGACATGTCGACCGAGGCGCCTGCGGCGAGTTGCACGCGCACCACCTGCGCCGGGCGAGGTTGGATGCCCGACGCCGTGGCCGGCACGAGCCTGGTGACGGCGACACCAACCTTCGGCGGGGCGACCTGCCCGGCGAGGCGCGCCACCTCACGTGGTGACAGCCGGTGCAAAGTCGCCAAATAGGACCACTGGTCGGCCTGCGGCTCCAGGGTCGCCAGGTCCAGGAAGACAGTCGCTCCGTGTCTGCGTGATCGGCCCTGCAGCGGTGCCGCGATCAGGTTGCCGATCCCACCCGATGCCGGGAGCACGTCCTGCGACGGGAACAGGCGGTCGTAGGCGGTCAGGTTCATCCGGCCCCGCAGCGCGATCGCCTCCCGCAGCAGGCCGGAACCCAGCGCCCGTGCGGTCGCGGCGGGCACCGGGCCGGTGAAAAAGATCCAGACGTGCGCACCGATCCCCGACCGGGACACCTCCAACGCGGCCGGAACCCCGACCACCCGAGCTGCCTTGAGATAGGCCAGCGCGTCGAGCATCGCGGACGGGCCGTCGAAGTCCGCCGCGAGCCAGTGACAGGTGTCGCCAGCGAGCAACGGATACAGCCCGAGGTGGACCTCGCCTTTCAGATGCGCCTCGACCACCCGGTCCGTCAGGCGCAGGTACGGCCGGTTGGTGCCCTTGCGCCACCCGCCTTCGACCACAGGCGACCACCCCGAACGGCCCGTCCGCGCGTTGTCCCACCGGATCGCGTACACGTCGGTGCGGGCGGCGAACAGCGTGCGGAAGAACTGCACCTTGTCCGGCCCGGACGACGACGCGGTCACCGGACCGGGGCGATCGAGAAACAGTCCCGTCTGCGCGGCAGCAGGCGGGCGAGCCTGCTCGGGCGTCAAGTCCAGCAGCCGTCGCAGCCGCGCGTTCTCCGCCCGCAGCGCCGCCAATTCAGCCTCGGGTGAGGAGGATGGTGGGCCTGTCACGGCCTGGCGTACCCAGGCCGCTCGACGTGCGCCCATGTCAACAGACCGCGCAACGCGCCGAGCTCGCAGGCACCCAGCCGCTGATCCATCGCCGCGAACTCGATGCACTCGCACCCGATCACCCCTCAACGGTAGCCAGAACGTCCGCGACCGAAGTCCGCTGGTGGCCGGCGTGTCGATCAGGGCACACTGTCGACATGACTCCGTCCGTGCTGCCGCTGGAGCGCCGGGTCTACGGCATGAGCCAGGCCGCGCGCCTGCTCGGCCTGCGCACCGACGCGCTGCGCCGCTGGATCGACGGCTACCAGCGCTCCGGCACCACCTACGCCCCGGTCATCCGGGAGGAATCCACCGGCGACGACATCGTGACTTGGGGCGAGTTCGTCGAAGCCGGCTACCTGCGCGAGTACCGCGCCAAGCAGGTCACCCTCCAGTACCTCCGCCCGGCCATCGCGATCCTGCGCGAGGAACTCGGCGTCCGCTACCCGCTCGCGACCCTCAAGCCCTACACGTCGGGCCGAAGCCTCGCACTCAAGGTGCAGAAGCAGGTCGGGCTCGACCCTTCTCTCAACATCGTCGTCCTCGGCCGCGACGGCACGCTGCAGCTCACCGACGCCGCGGAGGCGTTCCTGGAGAAGGTCGACTTCGACGACGACGGCACCCGCGACGCCCGCCGCCTCTTTCCCCTCGGTCGCGGCGTCCCCGTCGTCCTCGACCCCGACCACGGCTTCGGTGAACCCACCCTGACCAGCGGTGCCCGCACCGAGACGGTCGCCGAACTCGTCGCCGCCGGCGAATCCCGCGAACGGGTCGCAGAGGTATACGACATCGGCGTAAACGATGTCGACGCCGCGGTTCGATACGAGCACGACCGCGTCGCCTGACCACGTGCCCGCAGCCCCACAGTCCTCGCGCTGGTTCGTCGACGAGAACAGCCTCGGAGTCGCCAAGGCACTCGCCTACGTCCGGGGCGACATCACCTGGCCCGGAGCACCCGATGGGCCTGTCCCTGCCGGCGCCGCCGACACCGCATGGCTGCCGATCGTCGGACGAGCCGGCCTCGTGGTCCTCACCCGCGACAAACGCATCCGCAGCCGACCCCTCGAACGCCAGACCCTGCTCGATCACGGCGTCCGCGCCTGCTTCCTCACCAGTGGCGGCAGCCTCGACCTGTTCTCCCAGCTTCGGCTGTGGCTGCGGTACTGGGACGACATCGAGAGCCTCGTGATCGAGCAGCCTGCGCCCTGGCTCGCCAGCGTCACCCGCACCGGTGTTCGGGTCTTCGACACCTGTGGCACCGACCGACAACCATCCTGACACCTTCGTGTTACTCACCTCGTGCCGACCTCACGAAGCTGCAGGTCAGCGCGGTGCACGACGGTGGGGTTATGGTTCAACTCGGTCCTCGGACACACTTATCGCCTACAGACAGTTGCGGCGTCAGGTACACCGCTCCTTCGCCAGTTCATGGCAAACAGTCTGGTCGAGAGCGTCGTACAGCACCGCGAGGCCGACCGGGATCGTCGTCGCCGATGAGCAACGGGCCGTCGTCGCCGACGTGCCGGCGAGGTCCCAGACGGTCTCCATCGCCGACGAGTCGTTGTGCGAGATCAGGACGCCGGGATCACTTGATCGGGCTCATCCGGCACCGTCCTCAGGCCCGGCGTTTCTCAACCCCAACCGGAGGTCTCAGCCTCTGGATCGAGCTCAACCGGCCGTGTTCCCAGGATCTGGTGATCGCCGCTGCGCGACGCGGAGTCGCGTTGGCGTCCGGCCCCGGTTCGGGGTCGGCGGAGCCTTTCTGAAACATCTGCGATCCCCCTTCGTGCAGTCGACGGGGACGCTGTCCGATGCTGCCGACACTCGCCGAGGCGTGGGAGAGCGTCGTCCCCTCCGGACGCGCCGACCGCACCATGCCTGCGATACCCGGGTAGATCGGCCGCCCGACGTCACCGGTGTCCTGACGGCCGCCGACAGCGGGATCGCGGTCACGGCGACGACGCCGTTGAGCTCCCCGGCAATGGGGACGAGCAGCTCGTGGCCACCGCGACTCCCCTCCCCGCACCTCAGTGATCGTGATCGGCGAGCTCGCGCCGAGTGCGGGACACCGCCACGTCACCGTCGATCCCCTGCCGGCCGAGCCAGACAGCGACCTCGGCCCGGGCACCGCGCTCGGCGGCACTCGGGTCGTTCGCGCGGCCTTCCAGATCGAGTCGGACACCCGAACGCCATCGGCTACGCTCGGTGATCAGCCAGCCGGGCGGGTCCTGCTGAATCCCGCCGAGATCGGCTTCGCTGATAGAACATTCGAGAATTCCGACGGTGACGTGATAACGAGGCATCGACAAACTCCTTCTCGGGTCGCCGGAGCATGAACGAAACCCGATCTTCTTTTTCGCTTCAGCGGTGTGGCGACATCATCGATGCCGCCTCGCCGATGACATAGGTGTGTCACATTGTCGGGGGCCGGCCCCCGGAACTGCCCTCCATCGCGCTGCTCGTCGATCGATCCTGCAGCGCACGGGCTGCCCGGATCGTGGCGACGGCTGCGGCGACACTGCGGTGCCTGCCCGGCCCGGCGCTGCCCCACAGGGTCATGGCGACACGTTCCGGATGCGGGGAGCACCCGCACAGCGCGTAGCCGATCCGGCCCTCGGCGGCGATGCGGACGCCCTGCTCGAGCAGGCCGAACGCGCGCACCCCGCAGAACGTGACCCCCGACAGATCGATCAGCAGGTGACGGGGCCGGGCGCGCAATCCGGCACACAGCGACGACTGCATCTCGCGCTGGGTACCCGAGTCGATCTTGCCGGTCATCCGCAGTACGACGATCGTGCCCGGGGTTCGCCGGTCGATCGGCACCGTGTCGAGCATGCACTCGAATCCGTCCGTGTCGCCGCCGACGATCGCGAAACCGGTGTCGGCGCCGGGACGGCCCGAACCGGGACGCCCCATGCCGAAATCAGCGGCCGTCAGTTCGCCGCGCGGTGGAACAGGAATCTCCTGATGCCTGGGATCGACCACGATGCTGGACCTCACCTGCTCATCTCTTGGGTAGGTCACCGGGTCCGAGGCAACTGGCAGTTCGCACAGTACCGATTTCCACACGATATTGCGACCGCGCACGGCGCGCGAAGAATACGTCGCGCGCGTGTTCACGGGGCGTAGCCACAACGGGGTATCCGGAGACAGTGCATCCGACGGCCGGGCCCAGGAGACAGCACGTTCGGAGACCGGCCACCGGGCGAGGTCCCGGCCCCGCCCGCGGCCGGAGACGTTTGTTGACACCCCCGGCCGACGCGTAGCCTCGATGACAACGTTCGCTCATGCCCCCGGCGACCGAGTCCACTGTCTGCTGGAAGAGGTCTCCGATGCCGTCCACCCCTGCTGCGCCTGCGCCCTCCGGCGTCCCGCGGGCGGCGGGTCCCGGCTGTCGTGCCGTCTGAATTCCCTGGCCGGGCCGGGGCCACCGATCACCGTCCTGTCGATGACCGGAGAGCTCGACGCGAACACCCAGGATGCCGCGGCGAACACGCCGGCACGGCACTGGAGCACACCCCCGGGCCCGTGGTAGTCGACCTGGCCGGACTGAGTTTCTGCAGCGCACACGGGCTCACACAGCTGGCCACACCCACCCGCCGGCGAACACGTCTACGCCCTTGCCGGGATTTCCCCGCGCCTGCACCGGCCCAGCACTCTGATCCGGCCCGCCGATCACTCGGCCCGCCATCTCGGCGTCGCAGCCGTGCTGACCGCCCTGGACGCGGCCCCCGCGGTACCCCTTCGGGGCACCGGGTCCGACGCCGCCGACCCGGCCCAGCTCCTCGACGCCCCGTGGGAGAAGACCCGCTCGTGATCGTGCTCGACGCCGAACCGGGATCCACGGGTGTCCGCTGCGGATCGGTCCGCGCACCGGCCGCTACCTGGATAATGAGCACTCACCCGTGCCCCGACCTGAAAGGGACCCCGGCGTGACCAGTCCCGGACCGACCCCGAGCGCCTCGACACCGGCCGTGGACACAGGTCGGTCACCCGGCACCGGCGCCGAGCCTCCGATCCCCGAGGACCGCCCGGCGCAGCAACGCCACGTCAACGGCTACGTCGCGCTGGTCCACGCCGTCGACGAGCACGGGCTGCTGCGGCGTCGTCACGGCTACTACGGGATCCGGGCGGCCGCCACGATCGCCGCGTTCGTGGCGGTGATGGCATCGGTGGTGCTCATCGGGGACTCGTGGTGGCAGCTGGTCCCGGCGGCTGTACTCGGGGTCGTCAGTACCCAGTTCGGCTTCCTGGGCCACGACCTCGCGCACCGCCAGGTGTTCAACTCGGCACGGGCCAACGTGTGGTCCGCTCGGGTGGTGGCCGGCCTGTTCACCGGGCTGAGCTACACCTGGTGGATGGGCAAGCACAACGCCCACCACCGCAGCCCCAACCAGGAGGAACGCGATCCCGACATCGGGCCGGGCGTGCTGGCTTTCACCCCGGCCGCCGCCGCACCCCGTACCGGCCTCGCGGCGTGGCTCACCCGCCGTCAGGGATGGGCGTTCTTCCCGCTGCTCACCCTGGAGGGGGTGGCCCTGCACGTCGTCAGTGTGCAGACGCTGCTGCGGGACAGGACACGCACCCATCGGTGGCTGGAGCTGACGTTCATCGCGATCCGCCTCGGCGGGTACGCGGCGCTGCTGCTGTCGTTGCTGCCGGTCGGCAAGGCCGCCGCGGCAGCCGGTCTGCACCTGGCGGTGTTCGGGGTGCTGCTCGGTGGCTCGTTCGCACCGAACCACAAGGGGATGCCCATCGTGCCGGCCACGATGGAGGTGGACTTCCTGCACCGTCAGGTCGTGATGTCCCGCAACATCTCCGGCGGCCGGCTGGTCGAGTTCATGATGGGCGGACTGAACCGGCAGATCGAGCACCACCTGTTCCCCAGCATGCCGCGGCCGAACCTCGCCCGGGCCGCGCCGCTGGTCCGGGCCTACTGCGCCGAGCACGGCATCCCCTACACCGAGACGAGCCTGATCCGCTCCTACGGGATCGTCGTGCGCTACCTCAACGCCGTCGGCCTCGCCGAGCGCGACCCGTTCCAGTGCCCGCTGGTGCGCCGCTACCGAGCCTGATCGCGGCCGGGCGCCGCTCCGCCGGCGCCCTCTTGACCACGCTGGTCACGCCCCTGCGCGACCGTGCCCGGACTCCGGCGCCAGGATGGACAGGTCGCGGCGACCCTCGACGATCTGACCGGCCACCGTGCTCAGGCGCTCGTTGTTCCGCCGGGAGTGCGTGCGCAGCATCTCGAACGCGGTCGCCATGTCCACATCGAGCCGGTTGGCGACGATGCCCTCGGCCAGCTCGATGATCACCCGGCTCTGCAGGGCGTGCTGCAGCTGCCCGATGACCACCTCGCTGCGGTGGATCTCGCGCTCGGACAGGATCGCGATCGTCGCCACGTCCGCCAGCGCCTGGCCCAGCGCCAGGTCCGGCTCGGGCTTCGGCTCCGGCCTGAGCGTCCCGGCCAGCGCACTCTCGACGTCTCCATCCAGGCACAGGTGATCAACATGCTGACCCGGCTGATCCGAGACGAGGGCCTCTGCGGTCGCGCCGGCGCTCATCGGGCGAGTCCGAGCACGCGGGTTGCCTCCCGGCGGAGCTCGCGGGCGCGGAGGGTTCGTTCGCCCACGCGATCCTGGGACCAGCGGATCGTGCTGCGCACACGCGCCCGGCCCACCGGTGAGGCCCGAGTACTGCTCGACCCGTCGCCCTCGACGGCTGGAACGACCGTCACGCTGACCGAGAACGCCGTCGCCGGCGCGCTGGTACCGGGGCCGCTGCAGGACATCGGCCTGCATCCCCGCAACGTGGAGTCGATCGCGCGGGCTGTCCGCGGTGGTCTCGAACCGGTCCCGCGCAGCCGACCGGACGGGGTGACCCCCAGCGTGGGTGAATCCCGCCGGCGGCCGGTGTGGACGGTGCCGAAACGGGTACCTCCTCCGACGTGGTCGCTCATCCCGGGCAGGGTGCCGAGTACGCCGACGTCGTCGTGATCGGCGCCGGGCACAACGGGCTGGTCGCGGCGAACCTGCTCGCCGACGCGGGCTGGGACGTGCTGGTGCTGGAGGCGGCGCCCGAACCGGGCGGTGCCGTACGCAGCGCCGAGATCACCGAGGCCGGGTTCGTGAACGACCTGGCCAGTGCCTTCTATCCGCTCGGCGCGGCCTCGCCGGTGCTGCGCGAGCTCGACCTCGGCGCGCACGGCCTGCGCTGGCGGCACGCGCCCGCGGTGCTCGCCCACGTCACGCCGGACGACCGCAGCGTGGTGCTGCACCGCGATGTCGAGCGGACCGCGGCCCGGCTGGACGCGTTCGCGCCCGGCGACGGCCGGACCTGGAGCGCGATGGCCCGGGAGTGGTCGCGGATCGGGCCGGACCTGCTCGAGACCGTGCTGCGGCCGTTCCCACCCGTCCGGGCCGGGGCCCGGCTTACGCGCACGCTCGGCGTCGCCGACGGGATGCGCCTGGCCCGCACTCTGATGCAGCCCGTCCGTGCCTTCGCCGAGGAGCGGTTCGGCGGGGACGGCGCACGGTTGCTGTTGTTCGGCAACGCCCTGCACACCGATCTCGGGCCGGACATCGCGGGCAGCGCGGCGTTCGGATGGCTGCTCTCGATGCTGGGCCAGGACGTCGGGTTCCCGGTGCCCGAGGGCGGGGCGGGGATGATCACGGCCGCGCTGATGGACCGGCTCGTCCACCGTGGCGGACGGGTGAGCTGCGGGCGGGGGGTACGCGAGGTGCTGGTGCGGGGCGGCCGCGCCGTGGGCGTCCGTGACGAGCAGGGTGGGCCGATCACCGCGCGGCGGGCGGTGCTGGCCGCCGTCGCCGCCCCGGTGCTCTACCGCGACCTGGTCGGGGAGGAGCACCTGCCGCCACGGTTCGTGACCGACCTGGACCGCTTCAGCTGGGACTTCTCGACCGTCAAGCTGGACTGGGCGCTGTCGGGCCCGATTCCGTGGACGGCCGGTGAGGTCGCCGGGGCCGGCACCGTGCACCTCGGCGCGGACCTCGACGGGATGCGCCGCTACACCGCCGATCTCGGTGCCGGCCGGGTGCCGGAGGACCGGTTCCTGCTCCTCGGTCAGATGACGACCGCGGACCCCACCCGCTCCCCGCCCGGGACCGAGTCCGCATGGGCCTACACGCACATCCCGCGGGGGCTCGGCTGGACGCGGGACGAGGTGCTCGGTTACGCCCGCCGCATCGAGGACACCGTGGAGCGCAACGCACCCGGTTTCCGTGACCTGATCCGCGCCCGGGCGGTGAGCGGCCCGGCCGACCTGCAGGCCCGCGATCCCAGCCTCGTCGACGGCGCGATCGGCGGCGGCACGCAGGCCGTGCACCAGCAGCTGTTCTTCCGTCCGGTGCCGGGATTGGGCCGGGCGGACACGCCGGTCGACCGCCTGTTCCTGGCCGGGGCCTCGGCGCACCCGGGCGGGGCGGTACACGGTGGCCCCGGAGCCAACGCCGCCCGTGCCGCGCTGGCAGCCGACGGGATCACCGGCGGCCTCTACCGCGGGCTGGTGCGCCGGCTGCACCGCCGGATCTACGCCGACGGCCCCGATGACGGTCGCCGCTGAGCGGGCGATCCGCGCGCCGGCCCCCGCCGATCGCCGGATCGAGGGAGAAGAGCGCGCTGACCGCGTGACTGCCGATGAGGCGTAGCGCGCAGAAGTCCGGCCAGAACGCCCCGGCGACCCCGATCACCCCGAGATCAGCAGGATCCACACGCTCGCGCCGGCCGGGGACGGCGGCGCCACCGGGGAGAACGGGCTCAGCAGCACCGCCGACCCGGCGACGCTCAGGGGGCCAGGAGGTCGGCGCCGCCGCGGCCCACGGCTCGGCTCGACAGGGTCTACAGCGCGAGCGCGTCGCCGGCGGCGCGGTCGCGGCAGCGGACAGCTGGATCGCCGCGCAGGATGCCACCACCGCTGCCGTGCCCCACAGGACGCGGGACCCGGCCGTGCTCACGATGTCGTCCGATTCCGCCTGCGGTACTCCCGAGCCTTGTGCTGCCCGCCGCACACCTGCATCGAGCACCATCGGCCCGTCCCGGGCCGGGACGCGTCCCAGAACGCCCACCGGCAGTCGTCGTTCGCGCACAGATTCAGCCTGCGGATCCGCCCGATCCCGACGGCCGTGTGCACGGCGAGCAGGATCCGTGCGGCGTACCGGTCGGAAGCGGCACCGTCGGGTGCCGCGTCGACACCGGTACCCGTGACCGAGAGCGCGCCACCCGGCCGGCCTGGCTCGGCGGTACAGCCGGGTGGCACGCACACCCACCGGACGGTGCCGGCCCGGCTCGGCTCGCCGCGGTCACCGGGGTCCCGGTGACGACGTCGCCGTAGACGCCGGTCTGCTCGAACGCGTGCGAGGCCGCCAGCACGGTCGTGTCCTCCCACCGGCGACCGACGACCATCATGCCGACCGACAGGGCGTTGGAGCGGGCACAGGGCACCGACATCGCCGGGTGACGTCGGCGTCGAATCCGCTGGGCCGGTGACGCCGCGATCGACACGAGCCGGTGCGCCGTCGCGTCGCGGCCACCCGATCCCGGCCCGGACCGGGTGCGAGCGCCGCGCCCCTCCCCGCAGAGGTCAGGACATGCCCAGATTCTCTGCGATGAGGCGCGGATCGCTCACTTCCCGTCATGTGAAAGACCTTGCCTGTCACCAGTGCCAGTTACGCATGTTCTTCTCCTTCGTTCCGACGGTCGGTGTGCGGTCGGCGCGGAGCCACTGCCGTGCTGCCGTTCGGTTGTTGCTCGACTCTGCCGTTCGGTTGTTGCTCGACACTGCCGTTCGGTTGTTGCTCGACACTGCCGTTCGGTTGTTGCTCGACACTGCCGTGCCGGGTGGCCGACCACTCTGTTCACCGGTGCCAGTTACGCAGTGGGCTGTCCTTCCGGATTCGTGTAGCGGGATCGGCCTTGTCGGCGGTGTCACCAGTGCCAGTTGCGCACGTCGACCTCCTCGTAGCGTGTAGTCGCAGATGTGAGGGCCATCGGAATTCACCAGTGCCAGTTACGCATTACGCTGTCCTCCGGGCTCGTGTAGCGGGAACGGTTCCGGTTGCCGATGTCACCAGCGCCAGTTACGCACGTCGACCTCCCTACGGTGTGCGCTTCCGGGAATGAGTTTCGGCAGGGATTCACCAGTGCCAGTTGCGCATTGTGTCGTCCTCTCGGGCTCGTGTAGCGGGATCGGCTTCCATCTGCGGTGTCACCAGTGCCAGTTGCGCACGTCGGCCTCCTCGTAGCGTGTGGTCGCGGATGTGCAGGACTGCCGGTACTCACCAGTGCCAGTTACGCACGTCAACCTCCCTGTCATATGTGATCGCCGGTGCAGGTGGCGTCTGCACTCACCAGTGCCGGTTACGCATCGCATTCCTCCTCGTTCGAGTGGTCTGCATGTTCGGAACGTAGCGGATCGCCACGCGAAACCGCTTCGGGCTTCCATCGTGATCACCGCAGGATGGTTACCGACGACGCCCCTTCCGGATTTCGTGTACAGACTCCGCCCACGCGAACGTGCACCGGCAGAGACAGCGGCGGCCGCAGGCAACAGTTCGTGACGTTCAGATCCCACGGAGCCCCGATCACTCGAGGTGTCACGACGCATGCACTCCGTGACATCTCTACCTGGAGGGTAGGGCAGTGTGAACCCCCACGTCATCGACCATGTTGATCATGATTGTGCGGTCATGATCGGTGCCGGCGGTTCGCGGTCACCACTCTGACGGGGGAACGGCGGATTGACCTGGGCAGACACGTATGCTCGATGCAGAAGAAGTCGATCAAAGGGGCTCTTCCCAGATGAGGGTGTAGGTCGGCGCGTCGGTCCGCAGATAGACGTCGAGGTCTCCCGACGATGGAGGTTCCTACGCCATCCATCCGAAAGACCTCGACGTGTCCGACGCTACCCCGCCGGCCGGCTTCGGCCGCCCTGACCTGACCGCCTTCGCTCGACTCGACGGCCTCGGTCTGAGCGTGACCGGGCAACGACTTGAACCGGATCGTGCGGTCCTCGCGTGCCGCGTGGTGGAACCAGATCAGTCTTGCCGACGGTGCGGCAGCGAAGGCGCTGCTCGTGACACCGTGATCCGGCGGTTGGCCCACGAGCCGCTGGGCTGGCGACCGACCGTGCTGGAAGTTGTAGTGCGCCGCTACCGCTGTGCCGACTGCGGACACGTGTGGCGCCAAGACACCAGCGCCGCGGCGGAGCCACGCGCGAAGCTCTCGCGCACCGGGTTGCGGTGGGCGCTGGAAGGGATCGTGGTCGCACACCTCACCGTCGCCCGTGTCGCCGAGGGACTCGGGGTCGCGTGGGACACCGCCAACAACGCGGTCCTGGCCGAAGGCAATCGGCTGCTGATCAACGACCCCACGCGGTTCGAGGGCGTGAAGGTCATTGGCGTCGATGAGCACGTCTGGCGCCACACCAGGCGTGGCGACAAGTACGTCACCGTGATCATCGACCTCACCCCGGTCCGCGATGGCGCCGGCCCAGCAAGGCTGCTGGACATGGTCGAGGGCCGGTCGAAGGCGGCGTTCAAGACCTGGCTCGCCGACCGCGACGACGCCTTCCGTGACGCGGTCGAGGTGGTCGCGATGGACGGCTTCACCGGGTTCAAGACCGCCGCTGCGGAGGAGATCCCGGACGCGGTCACGGTGATGGATCCCTTCCACGTCGTGCGCCTGGCCGGTGACGCCCTCGACAGGTGCCGGCGCCGGGTCCAACTCGCGATCCACGGGCACCGTGGGTTCAGGGACGACCCGCTCTACAAGTCGCGGCGCACGCTGCACACCGGCGCGGACCTGCTCACCGACAAGCAGAGCGACAGGCTACGCGCGCTGTTCGTTGATGACGCTCACGTCGAGGTCGAGGCGACCTGGGGTGTCTACCAGCGCATGATCGCCGCCTATCGCCACGAGGACCGGCAACGTGGCCGCGAGCTCATGGAGAAGCTGATCACCGACCTCAGCGCCGGCGTCCCCAAGGTGCTCACCGAGCTCACCACCCTGGGCCGGACCCTGAAGAAGCGAGCCGCCGACGTGCTCGCCTACTTCGAACGACCCGGCACCAGCAACGGGCCGACCGAGGCGCTCAACGGACGGCTCGAACACCTGCGCGGCTCCGCACTCGGGTTCCGCAACCTGACCAACTACATCGCCCGAAGCCTGCTCGAGACCGGCGGCTTCAGACCCCAACTCCTACACCCCCGATTGGGATGAGCCATCAAAGGGTGGCCCTTGTCCGAGCATTGCGGTGACTCAGGTCGCGCAACGCCGACGGCGTCCTGGGCGACCCGGTGAAGGCGTGGACCCTGTGGGGTGTACCCCGCCGGGTTCGAGCACTCGTCCTCATTGTTGATCTTTTGGCGCTGGTCGTCGTTGCCGCATCGATCGCCGGCCTCGTGCTCACCCCTGCGACGGGTGGCGAGCTGATCGTGGCGGCGGCCCTCACCGTGTCGTTCATTGTTCATGTCGAGTTGTCGCTGCACGCCGAGCGCGTGCGCCGCACCGTCGCCGAAACCCGGTACTGCGATCTCAGCTCCGTGTGGACATTCGCGGCGGCCCTCGCGTTACCGTTGCCGCTGGCGATCGGCCTGCTGATCATCAGCTACTCGCACCTCTACTGGCGGGTTTGTCGGCCCTCAGGTGTCCCGTCCTACCGCGAGGGCTATTCCGGAGCGACGGTCGTCTTGGCGATGGGTGCGGTCAGCGCCGTCCGCTGGGCCACCGGGCTGGACGGCAACTACGCTTCGACATTCGGCGCTGCGGTGATCGTCGCCTGCGTCGTCGTGTACGCGGCGACGAACACGATACTGGTCGTTCTGGCGATTCGGCTGTCGCAGCCCGGAAGCCGTTTCATGGCCATCCTGCGCGGGGGCGATCTCGAACTGGAGCTGGCGACGCTCAGCCTCGGAGCCATCGTCGCCGCGGCGATTCTGCCCTCGGCCGGATTCGTGATCCCGCTGGTGTTCGTCGTGCTCCTGGTCCTCGAACGCACGACGCTGGTCCGCGAGCTGAAGGAACGGGTCCAGACCGACACGAAGACAGGCCTGCTCAACTGAACGTTTTCCAACCTGGTGATCATGAGGTCGGTCGGCCTGCGGCGTGGTGTCACTGAAGTAGGTGAAGCTCCTGGTAGATGGGTGATTGCCTAGATCAACCCGTCCCAACCAGGAGCTTCAGGGTGCTTGTCTACCCCTCGTCGATGCCCGTGTCCAACCGCGCCCTGCACACCCTCTCCGACGCACTACGCCGACACCGCAAGAACCTCGGCAGTAGGTGGCGCCGACTCCCGCCCGGGCAACAGGCCCTGCTGGTGCTCGCGTACCTGAACAAGGGCGAGACCTACACCGCTCTGGCCTGCGGCTTCGGGATCGGCACCACGACGGTGTTCCGCTACGTCCGCGAAGGCGTCGACGTCCTCGCCGCGGCGGCACCATCGCTGGACGAGGCGCTCGGCGTGGCCCGACGTAAGGCGTTCGTGATCCTCGACGGCACGCTGCTGGCGATCGACCGGGTCGGCATGGGATCGGGCTACGACCGGGCGTTCTACTCCGGGAAACACAAGCGCCACGGCGTGAACGTGCAGGTCCTCGCCGACCCGGCCGGTCGACTGGTGTGGGCATCACCCGCGCTGCCCGGTGCCCGCCACGACATGGGCGCAGCCCGCGAACACGGTCTGATCGACGCCCTGTCCGAGCACGCGATCCAGGTCGTCGCCGACACCGCCTACCAAGGCGGCGGTCCGGCGATCCGGGTCCCACAGCGTCGTCGCCGCCTCGACCCAGACACCGGCCGCTACCGACCGCTGTCGCAGGCGCAGAAGCAGGTCAACGTCGCGCACGCACGCCAGCGCGGTCCCGGAGAACGAGCCAACGCCCAGCTCAAGTCGTGGCAGGTGCTCCGCAAGATCCGCAGCTGCCCGAAGCGAGCAACCGCACTGGTCCAGGCCGTGATGGTCCTGATCCAGGCTCGCTGAGATCAAGTTGGAAAGCGTTCACTGTGACACATGGATGAGCCGAGTCGAACGCGAGCTCGATCTGGCACGCCGTGATGTGACGTCGTCCGCGGTTCTGGTGCTGGATCTCGACCATTTCAAGAGGGTCAATGACGAGCACGGGCATCTCGCGGGTGACGAGGTGCTGCGCGCTGTCGGCGCCGCGGTGACCGCCGAAATCCGTGACCGCGACGTCGCCGGACGGTTCGGCGGCGAGGAGTTCCTGGTCTTCCTCGGCGGCCTGCGGGGACGTCCTCCGTCGTGCGTCGCCGCGGCACGCGACGCCGCTGAGCGGATCCGACGCCGGGTCCGGGCACTGGAGGTGCAGGTGTCCGGTGACTCGGGCTCCCAGCCGCTGCGCGGGCTGAGCGTGTCGATCGGGGTCTCCTGGTGCTCACCGGGCGCTGCGGCGTTGCCCGATCTGCTGGCCCGGGCCGACGAGGCGCTCTACGTCGCGAAGCGAGCCGGACGCAACCGGGTCGAGGTCCACGAAGGCGAGGCCGAGCACCGGAGCCCCACCTCGCCGGGATGATCAACGGCCGGGCCCGCGCACACGGCCCGGCATCGCCGAGCGGTCGTCAGTCCCGAGCAGCCGTCGCGGTATCCGAACCGAGGGCCGCGTCGACCATCTCCAGCAGATCGGCCTCCAGCCGCTCCCGCACCGGCGGCAACAGGTCCGCGGCCCACAACGGCCGGCCGCCGATACCGTCGGCGGCGGCGAGCACGAGGGTCCGGGCGGCCTCCGGCACCCCGTCGGCACTCAGCGCGGCCTGCCAGCGACGGTCGTCGGCGCGGGCGAGGTCGAGTACCGCCGGCACCGCGAGGAGCTGCGCGATCAGCGTGAACCGGGCGAGCGCCTCACCCTCGTCGACGGGCGCCAGACTCGCCCGCACGTAGGCCCGCACGAGCCGGCCCGGCGTGCCGTCGGCTCCCTCGAGGTGCGCACGGACGGCGTCGTCGAACGCGTCGAGTTCCCCCTGGGCGAGTGCGACGAGCAGCGCCTCCTTACTCGCGAAGTGGTAGACGAGTCCGCCCTTGGAGACCCCGGCCTCGCGGGCGATGAGATCGAGGGTCGCGCCGACACCGTGCCGGCGGATGGCGGCGCCGGCCGCCTGCAGCACCAGCCTGCGGGTGTCCTCCGGGGACCGTCCGGTCGTGCGACCCATGGATGCATCCTCTCCCCCCGGGCGGGTGAGGCGACAACCACGTCGAAACTTCACCGACTAGTCGGTATAGTTTCAGCATGACGTCCGTTGCCGCCGACGCGCTCTCGCCGCCCCGCCGGTGGGCGGCCCTGGCCGTGCTGTCGCTCGCCGTGCTGGTGCTGGCGGTCGACAACACCGTGCTCTACCTCGCCGTTCCGTCCCTCACCGCGGATCTCGCGCCGACGGCGAACGAGATCCTCTGGATCGGCGACGTCTACTCGCTGGCACTGGCTGGTCTGCTGATCGTGGCGGGCTCGCTGGCCGACCGGGTCGGCCGCAAGCGGCTGCTGCTGCTCGGGGCTGCCGCGTTCGGTGCCGCGTCGCTGTTCGCGGCGCTGTCGACCAGCCCCACGATGCTGATCGCCGCCCGGCTACTGCTCGGCGTCGCCGCGGCGACGCTGATGCCCTCGACGCTGTCGCTGATCCGCACGATCTTCACCGATCCGGCGGAGCGGACCAGGGCGATCGCGGTGTGGGCCGCCGCGGCGAGCGGTGGCGCGGCGGTCGGGCCACTGGTCGGCGGTGCGCTCCTGGAGCACTTCTCCTGGGGAGCGGTGTTCCTGATCAACGTGCCGATCATGGTGTTGCTGATCGTCTTCGGTGCCTGGCTGCTCCCGGAGTCCCGCGATCCCGCGCCGGGCCCCTTCGACCCGGTGTCGGCGTTGCTGTCGATGACCGCGATCGTGCCGGTCGTCTGGGCGATCAAGCACACGGTATCCGCGGGTGTCGACGTCCTCGGCCTCGCGGCACTGCTCGCCGGTGCCGTGATGGGCGTGGTGTTCGTCCGCCGCCAGCGCCGGCTGACGGTGCCGCTGATCGACGTGTCGCTGTTCGCGCGTCCCGCCTTCAGCGGGGCGGTGTTCGCCGGGTTCATGGCGGTCTTCGCGCTGATCGGGACGCTGTTCTTCTTCTCCCAGTACCTGCAGCTCGTCCGTGGGTTCAGCCCGTTGCAGGCGGGCCTCGGGGAACTGCCGACGACGTTGTCGGCCGTCGCCGTCGTCGCGGTCGTCGGCTGGTTGTCGCGGCGGCTCGGCCTGGGCCGGGCGATCGCGACGAGCCTGCTGCTGGTGTCCGCCGGACTGGCCGCGGTGGCCGTGGCCGAGGGATTCAGCAGCTACCTCTGGCTCGCACTCGCCCTGATACCGCTCGGTCTCGGCGTCGGGCTGGCCCAGACGCTGACCACCGACGCGGTGGTGTCCTCGGTTCCGCCCCGCCGGGCCGGTGCGGCCTCCGCGATCTCGGAGACGGCGCTGGAACTGGGCGTGGCGATGGGCGTCGCCGTCCTGGGGTCGGTGGTGTCGCTGGTGTACCGCGGCTGGCTGGACCTGCCCGCGGACCTCTCCGCCGAACACCGGGCCGCGGTCACCGACTCACTCGCCGCGGGTACACACCCGCTGGACCCCGGATCGCCGGTCCTCGACGGAGCCCGGGCCGCGTTCACCGTCGCGATGCAGACGACCTCGTTGATCGCGGCAGCAGTCACGCTGGCCGCCGCGGTCGTCGCGTGGCGGACGATCCCGTCCTCGTCGGCCGCACCGGTCGGCGACGTCGGCCGGACGGGGGCGGCGACCCGATCGGACTGATATCGCCCTCGGTCGGCAACCGCCGTCCGCTCGCGGTGGTGACGCCGCACCCCGCCCGGGCGGACGAGGGCCCGGTCGCCCAGGAGCACGGTGACGTCCTGATCCACCCGGCCGCGGCCGAGGTGATCCCGGAGGTGCACCGGGTCGAACGGTCACCGTGCCGGCCGGCGCCCCGTCGACCTCGGACGGCACCACGGATCCACCCGCCTGATCGGCAATGTGCCGAGCGTGCCCACCCGGCGCAACACAACCCGCGCATACGGACCATCTGTACGCCCGTTCGAACCAACGCCCGTGTCATGCGATCGTGGCGTATCCACCACTACGTCTGATTTTTTTGACTATATGTCTGAACAAAATCTTGACGACGGCGCACGGCGGCCCTACCGTTTCGTCACCATTGACGAACACACCGGGCGTTACGCGGTTCGCGGCCACCGTCCGGTGTCCGGCAACGCCGGAACACGGCCGCCTCGACGAGGAGAACCGTCATGTCGCTACACGCCGGTGCCGGTGCGACCGAGCTGCCGCCGGATACGAGAGGGCCGCATTCGCGCCGCCTCGGCCTGATCACCGTCATCGCCACCTTCGGTGGCCTGCTGTTCGGTTACGACACGGGAGTGATCAACGGCGCGCTGGAGCCGCTGACCCGCGATCTCTCGCTGACCTCGTTCACCGAAGGCTTCGTCGTCAGCATCCTGATCTTCGGTGCGGCCGCGGGTGCCTTCATCGGCGGCGCCCTCTCCGACCGGTACGGCCGGCGGCACAACATCCTGCTGCTGGCGATCGTGTTCATGATCGGCACGATCGGCTGTGTCCTCGCGCCGAACTGGGAGATCCTCTCGGTCTTCCGGTTCGTACTCGGCCTCGCCGTCGGTGGCGCCTCCGCGACCGTGCCGGTCTACCTGGCCGAGATCTCCCCCGCCGAGCGGCGGGGCGCGCTGGTCACCCGGAACGAAGTAATGATCATTTCCGGTCAGTTCGCCGCGTTCGTGGTCAACGCGATCATCTACAACCTGTGGGGTCACGTCGACGCGATCTGGCGGGTCATGCTCCTGATCGCGGTGCTGCCGGCGATCGCACTGTTCATCGGGATGCTCCGGATGCCGGAGAGCCCGCGCTGGCTGGTCGCACAGGGCCGGACCGACGATGCGCTCGCCGTGCTGGGCCAGGTGCGGAGCCCGGAGCGGGCCGAGGCCGAGATGGCCGACGTGCACCGGCTCGCCGCCGAGGAGCAGAAGAGCCGCACCGGTGGAGCCACCGACCTGAGCGTGCGCTGGATCCGCAAGCTGATCCTGATCGGGGCGCTGCTGGGGATCTTCCAGCAGTTCTCCGGGATCAACTCGGTCATGTACTACGGGACCCAGCTGCTCGGCCAGGCCGGCTTCTCGGCGGACTCGGCGATCATCGCCAACACCCTCAACGGACTGTTCAGCCTGCTCGGCATCACCGTCGGCATCCTGATCATCAACCGGATCAACCGCCGGACGATGCTGCTGGCCGGCTTCGCACTGACGACCACGATGCACCTCCTCGTCGGGCTGTCCGCCTACCTGCTCCCGGACGGGCAGATGAAGGCCTACTTCATCCTGGTGTTCGTCGTGCTGTTCGTGTTCTGCATGCAGGGCACGCTCGGCCCGCTGACCTGGCTGATCCTGTCCGAGATCTTCCCGCTGAAGATCCGCAGCATGGCCATCGGGATCAGCGTGCTGGCGCTGTGGCTGGCCAACGCACTGGTCGCGCTGGCGTTCCCGCCGGTCGTGGAGAGCATGGGGATCGCCTCGACGTTCTTCATCTTCGTGGTGCTGGGCCTCGCGGCCCTGGTGTTCGTCTACACGATGGTCCCGGAGACCCGCGGACGCTCCCTCGAGGAGCTCGAGGGCGACTTCCGTCAGCGCTACTCATGATCCACCCCAGGAACGGAAGGACGACGACATGAGCGTTCTGGTGGCGGTACCTGCCGGCCCCGAGGGAGCGGCCGCCCTGCAGGCGGGCAAGGCCGAGGCAGCCCTGCTCGGCACCGAGCTGGTGGTGCTGAACCTGTCCCTCGACCCGATCGGCGATGACGTTGCGGTGATCGAGCGCGACGGCCCGGACGACCGGGACCCGGTCGACGCGGTGCTCGACGAGATCGACCGGCGCGGCGACGTGCAGCGCCTGGTGATCGGGCTGCGCAGGCGCAGCCCGGTGAGCAAGGCGGTGCTCGGCAGCGTGTCGCAGCGGCTGCTCCTGCAGGCCCCGGTCCCGGTGCTCGCCGTCAAGGCCGGCTGACGCCGGGGGCGGGCCGGGTTCCTCCGGCTCGGGTTCGTCCGGCCCGGCTTCGCCCGGTCCGGATCCGTTCGGGCCGGGTTCGTCCGGGCCGGGCGGACCCGAGCCGGGGGCGCGGTCGCGGGCCGCTCCGGCCGGGGTCCGTGTGCCCCGGGCCCCGGCGGGCGACCCGTCGAGCAGCGACGCCGCCCTCGCGCCACCACCGGGAGCACCGTCGGAGATTCCCGAAGCTTCAGCGGCCGGCGACGTCGGCGACCCTGCGCGCGGCCGGGCCGCCGACCCGCAGCTCCGTGATCTCCGGCCGGGTGGCCTCCAGCGCCTCGTCGCAGGACGTCGGGGCCGGAATCGGTGGATCCAGGCGTTCGCCCGCACGGCGCCGGACGGGCCCGGTACCGGGAGGTACCCGGCTCGTCCGGCAACGCCGCGAGCGGGCGGCCGGCAGCCGAGTTCGGCCCTGAACGTTCTGCGGCGGGGCACTAGACTGCCCGGGGCTCCGGGACGGACGCCCGGTGACGACGGAAGGGACGGCGGCCCGCGTGCGACTCGACCCGACGACGACCGGTGGGATCGACTCCCCGATCGGCGCCGCGCAGGCGCTGCTCGCCCTGCACGACGGCCGGCGACCGCTGCTCGACCTGTCCCAGGCGGCGCCGCCGTACCCGCCGGCCCCGGAGGTCGTCGAGCGGGTCGTGGAGGTCGCACGGGACCCGGCAGGCGCCGGCTATGCACCGGTCCCCGGCCTGCCGCCACTGCGCCGGGCCGTCGCCGACGAGCTGAGCCAGGCCTACGCGGGCGGGATCGACCCGTCCGACGTCGTGATCACGGCAGGGTGCAACCAGGCCTTCACCACCGTCGTCTCGGCACTGGCCGGTCCGGGTGACGAGCTGGTCATGCCGCTGCCGTACTACTTCAACCACGACATGTGGGTCCGGTTGCAGGGCGTGCACCCGGTGTACCTGGAACCGGACGCGGAGCTGATCCCGCGGGCCGCCGACGCCGAGGCGCTGATCACCCCGCGCACCCGGGCGATCGTCCTGGTCACCCCCGGCAACCCGAGCGGGGTCACGATCCCGCCCACCGAGATCGTCGCGTTCGCGGAGCTGGCCCGGCGGCACGACATCGCACTCGTCCTGGACGAGACCTACCGGTCGTTCCGGGACACCGACGCGCCGGCACATCCGCTGTTCGCCGATCCGCAATGGCGCTCCACCGTGGTCAGCCTGCACTCGTTCTCGAAGGACCTGGCGATCCCCGGCTACCGGGTCGGCGCCGTCGTCGGCGCGCCGGAGCTGAACCGCGAGGTGCTCAAGGTGCTGGACTGCATCGCGATCTGCGCCCCGCGGGCCGGGCAGGAGGCGACCCTGACCGGTCTGACCCGGGCCGGTGCCTGGCGGGCCGAGCGGGTGGCCGAGATCGCCCGGCGCCGGGAGTGGCTCATCAAGGCACTCGCGCCGCGGCCGGGCGGGTTCGAGGTGGTGTCCTCCGGCGGGTTCTTCGCCTGGGTGCGCCATCCGTTCACCGACCGCCCCAGCGCCGACGTGGTGCGTGAGCTGCTGCTCGAACACGACACGCTCGTCATCCCGGGCACCGCCTTCCTGCCCGAGGACCGGCGGATGCTGCGGGTCAGCGTCGGCCGGGTGGACGCCGACGCGGCCGGGACACTCGCCGGGCGGCTCGCCGCGATCGGCCGATGACCCCGGCTGCTCCGGCCGCGGAGGGGTCCGGGCCCGGCGCGGCGGCATCGTTCACGCCCGCGGCCGGCACGGCGCTGCTCGTCGCACGGTTCTGCTCACGCTCGGTGGCGGCGTCGTCGCGGCGCTGCCCCGCGGCCGTGGCCCCGCTCCGATCACCCGAGTGCACCCCCGGGAACTCGCGCAACGGGCACATTCCGTGGACAATGATCACAGGCGTTACTGCGTGGGGATGAAGGAGTCGAGTGCACGATGCCGAGCCAGGATCCGGCACCGCGCCCGACGTCGCCGAACAGCGATCACGCACCGTCACCAAACCACTGCTGATCGCGCTGTCCCGCGCGGTGGAGGACTTCGCCCTCGCCGCGGCCCGGGACCGGCCGATCGTCGTCGTCGGGCTGTTCCAGCGCGCCGGCTATCTGACCCCGCAGCTGCCGACGTGGACGCGGATCGCGCAGGCCTGCGGTGACGGTGCCGCGGTCGCCATCGCCGGGACCGCACCGGTGGAGCTCCCGGCGGAGCTGGGCTACGTCCGGCTCACCGACGCGGAGGCCGCGGCCCGCGAGTGGAGCGTCACGGTGCTGACCCCCCGGTCCGGCGCGACCGTCGTGGCACACGACATGGAGTCGGTCGACGGCTCGGCCAGGTCGCTCGAACGTGGCAGGCTCTTCTCCGCCCGCTGGTCGTTCCGGCACGCCGACGCGCACGCCGAGCTGCTGCGGCTGCGCCACCAGCTCGGACCACGGCTCGGCGCCCGCCGGACCGGCGCGCTGGACGAGGTGCTGTCCCGGGTACTCCCGATCCCCGGCACCTCCACCGACCACCGCCACGACGCCGCCGCCGACCGACTCGCCCGCCACCTGTCCGAGGAGCGCAGGCGCGCCGACCTGGCCGAGACCCGGCTCGACGAGCTGGAGCCCGGTGCCGAGCGGGACCCGCGCAGCGGGCTGCCGACCCGGGCGTTCCTGGACCGCTGGACGGCCGGATCCGCCGCCGGCACGCTCCCGCTGGGTCTGGCGCTGCTGCGGGTGCAGGGCCTCGGCACGGTCAACCGCAGGCACGGTTTCCGGGCCGAGACCGCCGTGCTGCGCGGGGTCGCCCGACTGCTCAGCGCACACTCCGGGGCGTCCGGGCGCGCGGTGCGGATCGGCCGGGAGGAGTTCCTGCTGGTCCTGCCCGGGCTCGACGTCCGGTCGCTCGCCGTCGTGGCTCGCAGGCTCTGCGAGACGGTCGCCGGGCTGTCCTCGGCGTTCCCGTTCGTGCCGACGCCCTGCCACGCCGTGATCACCCACACCCGGAACCGCCCGCTCCCGCTGGACGCCCTGTGGGCCGTCCTCGACGGCACCACCGGGACCGGGGTCACCCTGCTGCAGAGCTGACCGGGCTGGTCAGGACTCCCGGGCGATCAGGTCCGCGGTCCGGCAGGCCAGCGCCACCAGCGCGAGTGTCGGGCCGACCGCCCCGGCGGACGGGAACACCGCGCTGGAGGCGATGTGCACGTTCGGCGTGCCGTGCACCCGGCACTCGGCGTCGACGACCCCGGACCGCGGCGAGTCCGACATCCGCAGCAGGCCCATCTGATGCGTGCCGTCGGTCATGTCCATGTCGTGCACCCGCTCCACGTCGGACATGTCCACGAACGCCAGACCGGTCCGCTCCAGCTCCTTGCCGATCAGGCCGAGCGAGGTCGCGATCGCGTCCCGGTCCGACGCCGAGACCCGGTAGTCCACCCGCAGCCGGTGCTGGCCGAGCGCGTCCCGGTCGCGGTCCAGGGTGACCCGGTTCGCCGGGTCCGGGGTCTGCTCGGCGTCGAACCGCAGCCGGCAGTGCCCGGAGTCCAGCGGCATGAACGACGGCAGCCGCCGCTCCCCGGTGATCCGCGGCCGGGCCCAGCCCCGGGCGAACCGGGCGACCCGCAGCGGATCGGCGGTCACGTTGCGGACGTGCCGCCCGATCCCGGTCGTCCGCGAGTACTGGGCGTGCGTGCCGGCCGCCTTGAAACCGGTCCGGAGCTTGCCCATCCCCCAGTAGGTCAACGCGAACGTCGACAGCAGCGCGTCGCCGTGGTCGGGGTCCTTCGGGTCGGCGAACCAGAGCGCGGCCTTGAGGTTGCCGAGCCGGTGATCGGCCTGCGCCCGACCGGAGAGCGCGAGCATCCGGCGGGCGTACACGCCGTCGTCGGTGGGCAGGTAGCCCAGCCCGAGCTCACGCCCGGCCCGGGTGAGCCGCAGCCGGCCGACCTCGCCGACCGGGTGCGTCATGTAGTGCGTCCCGACCTGGCCGTGCTCGTCGCCGATCCCGGCACCGAGACCGGTCCCGCCGTAGCCGTCGGAGGCCAGCAGGATCCGGGTGGACTCCAGCCCACCGGCCGCGACCACGAACTGCTTCGCCCGGACCCGCACCTCCAGCCCGGGCCGCGGGACGACGACGGCCTCGGTCGCCGCGCCGGACACCGGATCGCGCTCCAGGCGGGTCACCGTGGCGTGCAGGAACAGCCGGATCCGGCCGGCCTTGGCCATCGCCTCGACCCGCGGCGCGAACGAGGTCGGCGGGCTCCAGCGCCACAGGTCGTCCCAGCTCAGCGTCTCCGACGACACCCCGGACGGCGTCAGCGGGAACCCGGATCCGGCCGCCGAGTACACGCAGGCGCCGGCGTCCAGGTGCCGCTGCGCGACCGGGTACCACGTGCGGAGTTCGTCGTGGGTGATCGGCCAGGTGGTGCCGGGCAGCCACTCGCGCTCGGTGAAGTCGATGTCGTCGAGCGGGGCGCAACGTCCGCCCCAGACGATCGAGGTGCCGCCGAGCCGCTTCTGCCGGACGGCGTCGACCGGGTCGTGTGCGCCGTGCCCGGGGATCCCGCGGTAGGTGTCCCGGGCGGTGCGGCCCATCCCCGGACCGCCCCCCTCCAGGACGACCACCCGCAGTCCGCGGTCGGCCAGCTCGGCGGCGGCAGCGGCGCCGGCCGGGCCGCTCCCGATCACGCAGACCTCGGCCTCGAACCAGGATCCGGGGAGCGCTCGCCTGGTGTCGATGAGCATGCGGCGCGGGTCCTCTCAGGTCGTGTCGGCGGACCGGCGGGGCCCCGTCATCCGGCGTCTCCGGGGACGGGCGCCGACGCCGGCGCAACGGTCGGTACCGTCGTGTCCGGTTCCGCCGGGTTCGTCCGGCACCACCGGTCCAGGAGGACAAGTATGGGACTCGCCGCGATGGCGACGAGCGCGCGGGGTATGGCTGCGACCGTCCGGGTGCTGGGACGGGGTGAGCTCGGCCGGTTCACCGGCGGGGACCGCTCCGAGGTCGGCCGGTTCGAACGGGAGCTCGCGCAGCTGGTCGGGACACGACATGCACTGGCCGTGAACAGCGGGACCAGCGCGCTGGTGGCGGCACTCGTCGGCGCCGGGATCGGCCCCGGCGACGAGGTGCTGGTGCCCGCCTACACCTGGGTGTCCACGGCGGCGGCGGCACTCGCCGTCGGCGCGGTGCCGGTGCTGGTGGAGGTCGACGGGTCGCTGACGATGGACCCGGCCGATCTCAAGGACCGGATCACCCCACGCAGCCGCGCCGTGCTGCCCGTGCACATGCTCAACCACGTCGCCGACATGGACGCGATCATGGAGGTGGCCGCCGCGCACGACCTGCTGGTCGTGGAGGACGCCTGCCAGGCGATCGGCGTCACCTACCGGGGGCGCCGGGCCGGGTCGATCGGGCACGCCGGCTGCTTCAGCTTCAACCAGCACAAGAACATCCGCTCCGGCGAGGGCGGCGCGCTGGTGACCAACGACCCGCGGCTGTTCGAGCGGGCCTCGATGTACCACGACGTCGGCAGCTACGAGCGGGCCGGATTCGCCGGAGCCGACGCAGACCTGATCGTCGGGGTGAACCTGCGGATGCCCGAGCTGTCCGCGGCCGTGCTGCGCCCGCAGCTGGCCGGTCTGGACGCGCAGCTGGCCCGGCGCCGCAAGCACCGCGGGATCGTGCTGGAGTCGCTGGCGTCGCGGGTCGGCCGGGACCTGCGCCCGGTCCAGCACCACGATCCGGCGCACGCCGCCGGGCTGGCGCTGGAGTTCGACTCGCCGGACGCCGCCACCCGGTTCGGCGCGAACCGGGGCGTGCACCGGCTGATCGACACCGGCAGGCACGTGTACACGAACTGGCGCTCGCTGCAGGCCCGTAACCCGCTGCACCCGGCGCTGGACCCGTACGCCGCCGTGGACGCCGAGATCGACCACGGCCCGGACGCCTGCCCGCGGACCCTGGAGATCCTGGCCCGCACCTGCGCGGTCGATCTCGCGCCGGAGCTGCCGACCCCCGCCTTCCGGCTGCTCGCCCGGCGCATCGCCGGCTGAGTCGCGCCGGCTGAGTCGCGCCGGCTGAGTCGCGCCGGCTGAGTCGCGCCGGCTGAGCCGGCCGGACAGCGCTGGACGGCCCGGGCCGGCGGGCGGGCGGGCGGGCCGGTGGGCCGGGCCGGGCCGGGCCGGGCCGGCCCGGCCAAGCTGGCTGCGTCGGGCGAACCGGCTGCGCGGGCCGAACCGGCTGCGCGGGCAAGGCCGGCTTAGCGGGCCGAGTCGGCTGCGCGGGCCGAGCTTGATCCGCGTCCTGGGAGTGCCGGGTGCACATTGCGGCTCCAGCACTCCCGGAACGCGGATCATGGGAGCGCGCCGACCCCGGTCCGAGCCGCCGGGACGAGCACGGCCTGCACGTGGCCGTCGCGCTCGACGGTGCCGGTGACCGTGACCGGCACCGCGTGCCCGAACCCGGGCCCGCGCGTGACGAACGTGTGGAACTCGCCGTTCTCCCCGCACGGATCGGTACCGGCGGGCAGCTCGTCGAGGAACGCGGCGTCGAACGCCCGCCCGGCGAGCGCGGCGGGCACCCGAGCCGGATCGACGGCGACGACGACCGCCTGCAGGCCGTCCGCGAGCATCCGCCGGGCCAGCTCCGCCGTGCCGGCGCCCCACAGCGGGAACTCCCCGGCGATGCCGGTGCCCGCCAGAACCCCCTCGCGGAACGCGCGGACGTCGGCGAGTGCCAGGTCGCCGCAGACCAGCCGGGACACCCCGGCCGTGTGGGCCGCACCGAGTGCCGCCCGCATCCGCGCGGTGTACTCGCCGTCCGGGCAGGGTGTCGGCAGCTCGACGGTGTGCAGCGGCAGCCCGATCGCCGCCGCCTGGGCCACGATCAGCTCGTGCGGCACGCCGTGCACCGGGATCTCGGCGGTCGCGTCGCCGGGCTCGTCCCGGCGCGCGGTCGTGCTGAGCAGCCCGGTCACCCGCAGTCCGTTCCCGCGTGCGGCGGCGAGCGCGGTCGCCGCGTCCTTTCCACCGGACCAGCTCACCCAGACGTCGGTCACGGCTGCGACGGTAGTCGTAGTCCGCTGCGCGGAACGGCGGTACGCCGTTGTCCGGACAGTCATGGTTCGTCACGCAACGTGTTCCCGACCTGCGGAACGGCGGGTGGCGGCCGTTGCGTCCACCGCCCCGCGTACTACCGTGACGGGGTGCCCGAACGCCACGACGATGCCACCGTGACGGCGTGGTCGCTGGCTGCCGGGGCCGGTGACCAGGCCGCGCTGACGGCGTTCGTCCGGGCCACCCAGGCGGACGTGTACCGGTTCCTGGTGCACCTCAACGGCCGCGCCGACGCGGAGGACCTCACCCAGGAGACCTTCCTGCGGGCGCTGCGGACGCTGTCCACCTTCGAGGGCCGGTCCAGCGCGCGCACCTGGCTGCTGTCGATCGCCCGGCGGGTCGCCGTCGACGCCGTCCGCACCGCGGTGCGCCGGCCGCGGATCCGCGATCTCGGTGACGACGCGCTGGAGACGATGGAGCGCACGCTGCCGCGCAGCGGGGCGCAGGAGGCGGTCGTGCTGCGGGCGCTGATCGACGATCTCGCCCCGGACCGGCGCGAGGCGTTCGTGCTCACCCAGATCCTGGATCTCGGTTACGCCGAGGCCGCCGAGGTCTGCTGCTGCCCGGTCGGCACCATCCGGTCCCGGGTCGCCAGGGCCCGGGAGGATCTGGTCCGTGCGCTCGGTGCGGACACCTCTCCCGGCCACGGACGGGCACTCCGGACCGCACCGCGCTGATCCAGGTCCCGATCCCGGGGCCCGCCACCGGGCCGGGGCCCGGATGCGGCCGCGTCCCGCGCCCGCCGATCGATCCCGCGCCGGGCGGCTCGATGCCACCGGCTACCGGGTGTCGCGCCGACCGCTCCGCACCACGCCGGCCGCTCGATCCGGCGTCGGCCACCCGGCCC
This sequence comes from Pseudonocardia autotrophica, assembly GCF_003945385.1. Taxonomy (NCBI): domain Bacteria; kingdom Bacillati; phylum Actinomycetota; class Actinomycetes; order Pseudonocardiales; family Pseudonocardiaceae; genus Pseudonocardia; species Pseudonocardia autotrophica. The sequence goes on along the minus strand of NZ_AP018920.1, from coordinate 1,575,857 downwards.
GCGCCGACCGTTCTGTCCCGCCCGTCGGCTACGCCGTCGGCGTGACGCCGGTCGCACCGGGAACCCGCCGGGTGACGGCGACGACCAACCGATACGTGCCCCCGTCGGACCCGCCGCTCCCCCAGGAGGTCCCGTGATCGCGTCCCTGCCCGTGGCGCTCACCCTGACCGCGCTGTTCGTACTGACCGGCGGCTATGCGCTGCTGCGCTGGTCGGGTGCCGTCGCCGAGTCCGCACCGCCCGGGCGGCGCACCTCCGAGCTGGCCCATCTGCTGATGAGCGCGGCGATGGTCGTGATGACCTGGACCTGGTACGGCGCCACCGGCCTGTGGTTCCAGATCCTGCTCTTCGGCGGGTTCGCGGTGTTCTTCGCCGTCGATGCCCTGCGCCGCAGGCGCTACCGGCTGCACGGCTGCACCGGCGGCTCGGCGCACGCGCTGATGGCGGCCGCGATGGTGTGGATGCTCGCCGCGATGCCGCTGATCATGCCCGCCCCGGTCGCGGCGCCCACGGGCGGCGGCGGCCACTCCGGTCACGCCGGTCACGACGCCGGCGGCGACCATGCGGCACACGCCGCCGGTCAGGCCGGTTGGGCCGTCGCGGTGACCGTCGGGCTGTGCGCGGTGCTGCTGGCCGTGGCCGGGTTCTGGGCCGTCCGGGCGCTCGTCGCCGACACCCGCGGGCACGCCGCGGACGAGGACTTCCCCGGTGCCCCGCTGGATCCGGCGGACTGCGGCTGTGACTCCCCCGCCGCGGGCGCCCTCGCCACGGCTGCGCCTGCGTCGCCGCCCGGCGAGGCGCCCGGGGTCCGCACCGCCGGTGGCACCCCCACGGCCACCGGCTCGACCCCCGCGTCCACCGCCTCCGCCGTGTCCAACGCGTCCGCAGTATCCACTGTGTCCACCGGGTCCACCGGGTCCACCGGGTCCACCGGGTCCACCGGGTCCACCGGGTCCACCGCCGGCACCGTCGCGGTCGCCGATCGTCCCGCCCCGGCCGCACCGCGACCGCCGGTGTTCGGCCCGCGCACCGACGCCGGATGCCACGCCCTGATGAGCGTCGGCATGGTCCTGATGCTCGTGGCGATGGTGGCCGGCTGGTGACCGCCACCCCCACCGCCCCACGGGCCCGTCCCGAACCGCCCGCCCCCGGGGCGCCGGCCGGCATCTTCCGCGGGCTCCGGCCGCTGATCACCCGTATCCACTTCTACGCGGGCCTCGTGGTGGGCCCGTTCCTGCTGGTCGCCGCGATCACCGGGCTGCTCTACACGCTGACCCCGCAGATCGAGCGCTGGGCACACGCCGACGCGCTGTACGCCCCGGTCAGCGGGCCCGAGCTGCCGGTGGGCGAGCAGGTCGCCGCCGCCGTCGCGACCCAGCCGGGACTGCCCGTCACCGAGGTGCGGCCCTCGCCCGAGCCGGGCGTCACCACCCGGGTGTCGTTCGACGCCGATCTCGCACCCAGCTACGACCGGACCGTCTTCGTCGACCCGTACACCGCCGAGGTGCGGGCCACCCTGGACACCTACTCCGAGTGGCTCCCGGTCCGCGCGGTGATCGACAACCTGCACCGGTCGCTGCTGCTCGGCCCGCCCGGCCAGGTGTACTCCGAGCTCGCCGCGTCGTGGCTCGCGGTGCTGACCGTGTCCGGTCTTCTCGTGCAGCTGACCCGCCGGGTACGCGCCCGCCGCGAGCGGCTGCTGCCCCGGACCGGTGGCTCCGCCCGCTCCCGGATCCGGTCCTGGCACGGGGCGGTCGGCGTCTGGGCGTCGGTCGGGTTCCTGTTCCTGGCCGCGACCGGTCTGACCTGGTCGCAGTTCGCGGGCTCGAACGTGTCCTCGCTGCGGACCGCCCTGGACTGGACGACCCCGTCGGTCAGCGGCACCCCGCTCGCCGGCTCGGCCGGAGCACCCGTCACCGGGGACGCCGTCGGTGCCGACACCGAGCGCGTCCTGGACGCGGCCCGCGCGGACGGGCTGACCGGCCCGGTGGAGGTGCTGCCCGGCGATCCGGGCGAGGCGTGGTCGGTGATCGGGACCGTGCGCAGCTGGCCCACCGGGATGGACTCGGTCGCCGTCGACCCGGCGACCGGCACGATCGTCGACCGGCTCGCGTTCGACGACTGGCCGGTCGCGGCGAAGCTGGCCCGCTGGGGCGTCGACGCGCACATGGGGCTGCTGTTCGGCGTCGCCAATCAGATTGCGCTGGCCGCGCTGGCGTCGGCACTGATCGTGCTGGTCGTGTGGGGGTACCGGATGTGGTGGCTGCGCCGCCCCACCCTGCCCGGCGGCCGCCGGTACGCGGGCCCGCCGGGCTCCCGGGAGCGCCCGTCACCGGCGTCGGTGGCGCTGCTCGCGGCGGTCGCGGTCGGGATCGGCCTGGCCATGCCGGTGCTCGGCATCTCGCTGGTCCTCTTCCTGCTGCTGGACGCCGCGCTCGCCGCCCGCCGGGGTGAACCGGCCGGGCCGGACCGGGTCGATGCGGGTGGCGCGGCAGCCGAACGGGTAGACCCCGGGACACGCCCACCCCCGTAAGGAGCCCCCCGTGTTCTGGTCCTCACCCGCTCCCTGGACGACCGGCGACATCCCGCCGCAGCACGGGCGCACGGCGGTCGTCACCGGCGCGACCAGCGGGCTCGGCCTGGAGACGGCCCGTGCGCTGGTCCGGGCCGGCGCCCGGGTCGTGCTCGCCGTGCGCGACACCACCGCGGGCGAGGAGATCGCCCGCGAGCTCGGCGGCGCCGCGAGCGTGCACCGGCTGGACCTGGCCGATCTCACCTCGGTCCGCGAGTGCGCGGCGAGCATCGACGGGCCGGTGGACGTGCTGGTGAACAACGCCGGGGTGATGGCGCTCCCCCGGGCGCGTACCACCGACGGCTTCGAGATGCAGCTGGCGGTGAACTTCCTCGGCCACTTCGCGCTCACCGGCCTGCTGGCCGACCGGATCACCGACCGGGTGGTCACCCTGTCCAGCCAGATGCACCGGCTCGGCCGGATCGACCTCGACGACCTGAACTTCGAGCGCCGCCGCTACGAGCGCTGGGCCGCCTACTGCCAGTCGAAGCTGGCCTGTCTGATGTTCGCCTACGAACTGGAGCACCGGTTCGTCGCGGCCGGCTCCCGGCTGCGGTCGACCGCGGCGCACCCCGGCTTCGCATCCACGAACCTGCAGGGCCGAACCGAGTCGTTCCAGGACACCGTGGTCGGCCTCGCGACCAGGGTGGTCGCCCAGCCTGCGGCGGCGGGCGCGCTGCCCACGCTGTTCGCGGCGACCGTCACCGACCTGCCCGGCGGTGCCTACATCGGGCCGGACGGGTTCGCCGAGGGCCGCGGCAACCCGCGTCCGGTCGGCTCCTCGGCAGCCTCGCACGACCGCCGGGTGCAGCGCGCGCTGTGGGAGCGGGCGGAGGAACTCACCAAGGTCGGCTTCCCCATGTGACACCGCGCCGACCCGACACCGCACCGATGAGTCCGGTCGCGCCGTCCGGTCACCACTGCGTCATCGGCGCGAGGAGTGGACATGAGCGGGGTACGGGTACTGGTCGGCACACGCAAGGGCGTGTTCGTGCTGACGGCCGACGGGACACGGCGGGACTGGGAGGTCACCGGCCCCTTGTTCGGCGGCTGGGAGGCCTATCACGTCACGGGCTCGCCGTCGGATCCCGACCGACTGTGGGCGGCGCTGTCGATGGGCTGGTTCGGCCAGCAGCTGCAGCGCTCCGACGACGGTGGCCGCACCTGGGAGGCGGCTGGCAACGACTTCTCCTACGCCGGTGTCCCCGGGACCCACCAGAGCTTCGACGGCACGCCGCACCCCTGGGAGTTCACCCGGGTGTGGAAGCTGGCGCCGTCGCCGTCCGACCCGGACACGCTGCTGGCCGGTGTGGAGGACGCGGCGCTGTTCCGTTCCGTCGACGGCGGCGACAGCTGGGCCGAGGTCCGCGGGCTGCGCGAGCACGGCTCCGGTCCACGGTGGCAGCCGGGCGCGGGCGGGATGTGCCTGCACACCATCTGCCCGGACCCGCGCGACGACGACGCGCTGCTGGTCGCGATCTCCGCGGCGGGGGTCTTCCGGACCGCCGACGGCGGGACGAGCTGGCGGGCGGCCAACCGTGGCCTGGTCAGCGAGGGCATCCCCGATCCGGACGCCGAGGTCGGGCACTGCGTGCACAAGCTCGCCCGGCACCCGGACCGGCCGGACACCGTGTACATGCAGAAGCACTGGGACGTCATGCGCTCCGACGACGGCGGCGACTCCTGGTACGACATCGGCGACGGCCTGCCCAGCGACTTCGGCTTCGTCGTCGACGTGCACGCGCACGACCCGGAGAGTGTCTACGTCGTCCCGATCACCAGCGACGCCGAGCACTACCCACCGGACGGGCGGCTGCGCGTCTACCGCAGCCGGACCGGCGGCGGCGAGTGGGAGCCGCTGACCAGGGGCCTGCCGCAGGAGCACTGCTACGTCGACGTGCTGCGGGACGCGATGGCCGTCGACCGGCTCGACGACTGCGGGCTCTACGTCGGCACCACCGGCGGTCAGGTGTACGCCTCACCGGACGGCGGTGACAGCTGGGCCCCGATCGTCCGCGACCTGCCCGCCGTGCTGTCGGTGGAGGTGCAGACGGTGGGGTCGGCACCGTGAGCACGACCTGCACCGTCCGCGTGCTGCTGCCCGCCCAGCTGCGCAGGCTGGCCCGGATCGACGGCGAGGTCACCGTCCGGGTCACCGGGCCGCCGGTCGGCCTCGGGGCGGTGCTCGACGCGCTCGAGCAGCGGCATCCGGCGCTGTGCGGCGCCGTCCGCGACCGCGGCACCGGGCGGCGCAGGCCCTATCTCCGCTACTTCGCCTGCGAGGAGGACTTCTCGCACGCACCGGCCGGGACCGCGCTGCCGCCCGCCGTCGCCCGGGGCGACGAACCGTTGCTCGTCGTCGGGGCGATGGCGGGCGGCTGAGCCGGGTCCCCGGTGCGGACTCGGTGCTTCGCGGAGCGGACTCAGTGCTTCGCGGAGCGGGTGAAGCCCTCCGGGACGATCAGGTCGTCGCGGGTCAGTTCGTGGATGGACTTCTTCCCCAGCCCGAGCAGTGCCTCGTCGATGCCCTTGTAGAGGATCGACAGCACGTTCGTGACGCCGCGCTCGCCCTGGGCGGCCATCCCCCACAGGTATGCGCGGCCGATCAGGCAGGCCCGGGCGCCGAGCGCCAGTGCCTTGACCACGTCGGCGCCGCGGCGCACGCCGCCGTCCATCAGGACCTCGATCTGGTCCCCGACCGCGTCGACCACCGCGGGCAGTGCCCGGATCGCCGCCGGGGTCCCGTCCAGGTTGTTCCCGCCGTGGTTGGACACCGAGATCGCGGTCGCACCGGCGTCGACGGCCCGGCGGGCGTCGTCCGGGTGCATGATCCCCTTGATCATGAACGGGCCGCCCCACTGCTCGCGCAGCCAGGCGATGTCGTCCCAGGTCGGGAGCGGGGTGGTCCACCAGACGCCGTACGCGCCGAAGAAGGTGGGCGCGTCGCCGCCGCCGGGAGGCGCCATGTTCGGCGCCTTCAGGTCCGGGATCCGGCCCGACTTCGCCCACTCCAGCAGGTAGCGCGGCTTGGTGATCATCTCCGGGGCGAACTGCAGCGCCGCCCGCACGTCGACCTTCTCCGGGATGGGCGGGCTGCCCCAGTCCCGGCGGGTGGCGAAGGTCCAGTCCAGGGTCACGATCAGCGCCTTCGCGCCGGCCGCCCTGGCCCGCTCCGCGCGAGCCAGGATGTCCTCCTTGGACCCGGCCCAGTAGACCTGGAAGAACACCTTGTCGTTGACCGCGCAGACGTCCTCGACCGAGCGCGACGCGAACGACGACAGGCCCATCGCCGTCGTCACCGTCTGGTCCGGGTTCAGCGGGTTCTGGATGTTGGAGCTCGCGGCCGCGCGGGCGACGGCGACCTCGCCCTCCGGGTCGACGGCCTGCACCCCGGTCGGCGAGATGACCACCGGGAGGTCGATCTCCTGGCCCAGCACGGTGGTCTTCTGGTCGCGCTGCGGTGGCAGGTCGGCGATGTGCGGGCGGAAGCCCAGCTCGTCGAAGGCGGCGACGTTGTCGGAGAGCGTGATGCCCTGTTCCGCCCCGGCCACCAGTGCGTAGTAGACGGACTTCGGGAGCCGCTTGCGCGCCCGGCGCTGCGCCTCCGCGACCGTCTCGAACCAGTCCTTGGTGCTCGCCATCGCTGCCCCTTCGCAGTGTCCCGGTGTCGCCGGCGCGGTTCGCGTGCCCAGCACGGTCCGCGTACGGCGCGTCACCGACGGTCGCGCCGGTGCGCACGGTCATCCGTGTCGGACCGCAGCGCACCGTAGCGTTTCGGCACCGAGTGCCACAATACGACCGGCCGCGACCCCGTCCGATCGGCGAGGATCGGACCGTCCGCCCGACCAGCGACGACACCACCGGGGCGGGCCGGGCGCCCGGTGTCCACCGTTTCGCCGCAGGGCCGGCTCACCCCTCGCGACGACGCCCCCCCGGACGGCCTACACCAGATCGTGGCGACGCGCGCGGAGGACCGGCCTTCGGTGACTCTCCGCGGCCTCGATACGGTGTGCCCGCAGTCACCGGTCAGCGGGCGACAGGCCCGCGGCAAGGAGGAGCCGTGTACAGCCACGCGCGGGGTGGGCACGCTTCCGGTGCGACGCCGGTCGTCTCCGGCTCGGCCGGGTACGGCATGCCGCCCGGCTACGGTCCGCCGCCCGGATACGGAGCGAGCAACCACCGGCCGATCGGTCTGCCCGGGCAGGCGCGAGCCCCCGAACCGCCGCCGCACCAACCGTCCCCCGGCGGTGCGCTGCTGACCGTCCTGGCGGTGGACGACGAGGAACCGGCCCTGCTGGAGCTCGCCCACCTGCTCGGCGAGGACCCGCGGGTCGACACCGTCCTCACCGCGCCGGACGCGACCGAGGCCCTGCGCATCCTGCACGGCTCCCAGGCCGACGCCTCCAAGCCCGGCGTCGACGTCGTGTTCCTCGACATCCGGATGCCCGGCCTGGACGGCCTGGAGCTCGCCAGGGTGCTCAACGCGATGGCCGATCCACCGCCCGTCGTCTTCGTCACCGCGCACGACGATCGCGCCGTCGACGCCTACGAGGTCGGCGCCGTCGACTACCTGCTCAAGCCGCTGCGCAGCGAGCGCCTCGCCGGGTCCCTCGACCGGACGGTCGCACTGCACGCCGCACGCCGCGCCGAGACCGGCGGACCGGGGCCGGCCGGACCGGCCGCCCATCCCGGTGGCCCGCAGGCGCCGGCCGCCCGCCGGGGTGTCCCCGCGGCCGCCACCTCCGACGACGAGGTGGTCCCGGTCGAGCTGGCCGGCACCACGAAGCTCGTCCCGCGCTCGTCGATCCGGTTCGTCGAGGCGCAGGGCGACTACGCCCGGCTGCACACCAACGACGGCAGCCACCTGGTCCGGATCCCGGTCTCGGTACTGGAGGACCGGTGGGGCGAGGCCGGGTTCGTCCGGATCCACCGGGCCTACCTGGTGGCACTGGCGCTGATCACCGAGCTGCGGATGTCGGGCTCCGGCTACGTCGTGCGGCTCGGCAACGGCCCGGGCGCGGTCGAACTGCCGGTCAGCCGGCGGCACACCGCGGGCCTCAAGCGGATCCTGCGCGGACGCCCGCCGCGGCCGCAGCGCGGGCCCGACGACGGCCCGGACGGCCCCATCCTCCCCCGCTGACGCCGACCGACACGCCGGGCACGCTCCGCACTGCCACCCGGACCCCGCTCACCTAGCCTGGTGACCGGTGTCCAACTCCGGGGTTACTCAGCCGTCAACCGTCCGTCACCGACCTAGCCGGCGCGCCCGGCCGCTCGTTCTGCTCGCCGCGCTCGTCGCGATCTGCGCACTGGCCGTGGGATGCAGCCCCGATCCGGCCACCGACGCGGAGGCGGCGCCGCCTCCCGCCCCCGAGGCCGCGCCGACCAGCGCCGAGCCTCCGGTGCCCGAGCTGCCCGGCGGTGGAACCGAGCTGTTCCCGCAGCGCCGGATGGTGGCCCTGTACGGCCATCCCGGGACGCCGGCGATGGGCGTGCTCGGTGAGCAGGACCTCGCCGCCTCGATCGCCAGGGCAAAGGACCTCGCGGCCGACTTCCAGCCGCTGGTCGACGAGCCGGTGGTACCGGCCTTCGAGATCATCGCCACCGTCGCCGACACCGCCCCCGGGCCGGACGGCGACTACTCGGCCGAGATGAGCGTCGAGGACCTGCGCCCGTGGGTGGAGGAGGCCGGACGGGCCGGGGTCTACGTCGTCCTGGACCTGCAGCCGGGGCGCGCCGACTTCCGCACCCAGGCGCAGCTCTACACCGAGCTGCTGGCCCAGCCGCACGTCGGGCTCGCGCTCGATCCCGAATGGCGGCTGACCGACCAGCAGCGGCACGGCGCCCAGGTCGGCTCGGTGAGCGCGGCGGAGATCAACGCGACGTCGGAGTGGCTGGCCGGCCTGGTCCGCGAGCGGAACCTGCCGCAGAAGGTGTTCCTGCTGCACCAGTTCCAGGTTCCGATGATCTCCGACCGGGCCGAGGTCGTGACCTCGCACCCGGAGCTCGCCACCGTGCTGCACGCAGACGGCTTCGGCACCCCGCAGGAGAAGATCGAGACCTGGAACACGCTGCACGCCGCGCCCGGGCCGGAGGGGCTCTGGTGGGGGTGGAAGAACTTCCTCGACGAGGACTCGCCGACGTTCACCCCGCGCCAGACCTACGACGTCCGCCCCGAGTCGCCGGTCTTCGTGTCCTACCAGTGACGGGTATGTCCGGACCCTCCCGTGACCTCCCCCGGAACACCCACAGGGGTGGGTGGCCGGGCACCGAGATCGTGATCACGGCAAGTACTCTCGGGTGACCCGGGCGCCGGAGCGCGCCGCTCGGGGCAGACACCCGTGCCGGGGCCCCGACGCCCGGCACGGCGGGCCCGACCGTGCCGACCAGCGAAAGGGGTGCCCGGGTGGCCGAACCACCGCGCGAGGACCCCCGCGGGCAGGACCCGTCCCGCTCCGGCCCGCCACGGGACCCCAGGCGCCCCGGCCGTCGCGACGACCGCCCGCACCTGCGGCCCGACGCCCGCCACGAGCGCCCCGCACCGCCGGACGGCGGCGATCCGCGTGATCCCGGGGCGCCGCCCGGCAGGCAGCAGTCCCCCGATCAGCAACCCGGCCCGGCGGGCGGTCGGTACTCCGGCCCGCCGCACGTCGGCCGGCCCGGGCCGCCGACCCCGCCGCCCACCCGCGGCGGGCAGCACCAGCGACCGGACGGCGGACCCACCGGCCCCTCGGGGCCCGGCCCGTCCGGTGGCGGCGTACCCGGCTCCGGACCGAGCGGCCGTGCCCCCGGCGGTCCGGCGGGTCCCGGGCCGGGCGGTCGTGGCCCCACCGGTGGCTCCGAGCGGCCGCCGACCGGCCCGCACGGGCGACCCCCCGCCGGCACCGGGCCCGAACAACGTCCGGCCGGTCCGCCGCCGGGTGGCGATGGTCGCCCCGGCCCGGCCGGGCCGGCTGCCCGGGGTGGCGCCCCCGCCGAGCAGGACGGGCCGTGGCTGCGCCGCCGCGAGCGCGAGGCCGCCGCCGCGGCCGAACGTGCTGCCGCCTGGCGCGAGCGCAACGCGCGCCCCGAGCCCCCACCCGGCCGGAGCGGGCACAGCGACTCGAGGCCCACCGACATCCGCTCGATCCGGGCGACCCGCCGCGGCATCGGCGAGACCGTCGCCGCGACGGCCGTACCCGGTCGCCCGGACACGGCCGCCGAGCGCCGCCGGTACCGCGCCGCCGAACCCGACGCACCGCCCGCGGAACGGGACCGCGCCGCCCGCCTGAGCGGGGAGCTGCCGGTCGTGCCGCGGCGCCGCACCCGCGATGCCGATGCCCGGCCCGAACCACCCACCGGCGACGGTGGGCCCGGCCCGGCCGGCCGCCCCGGGTCACCGGCGCCGCCGCGCGACCGCCCGGCTCCGCCCGTCGCTCCGGGATCACCCTCCGCCGTCGCGGCGGGTTCACCCTCCGCCGGCCCGCCGGGTGCACCACCCGCGGCGCGCCCGGACGGCACACCGGCCCGGGGCCGGCCCGACGGCGCCCCGGTCCGGCCCGGCGCCCCGACGACGCGTCGTCCCGGTCCCCCGACCCATCCGGACGCCGATCCCGGAGCGGACCGGCCCGGCCGGCGCCCCCCGGCACGTCCGCCGCGCGGTCCGGCGGCACCCGCCGACGCCACGGACGGTCCGGCCGGCCCGGCCGCGGCCGGCGCCGGAGCGGCCGCCGGTGCCGCGGCGATCGGTGCCGCGGCGGCCGCCTCGCGCAATCGCGGCCCGGCCCGCCCGGGCACCGAGACCCACGGCGGCAGCAGCCCGGGCGGCGACAGCGCCCGATCCGGCGACTCCCCGCGCCCCGGTGAACGCTCCGGCACGGAGGCCCGCAGGCGCCCGCTGGACACCGCGCGGGAAACCCTGGGCGCCGCCCTCGGGCTCACCGCTGCCTCCGCCGTGGTGCCCGGCTCCGGCCATCTCGCGCTGCGCCGCCGGCGCACCGGCGGGCTGATCCTCGGCACCCTCGTCGCGATCGTCGTCTCGCTGGCCCTGCTGGTGCTGCTCGCCCGCCGCTCCACCCTGCTGCAGAACCTGCTGTCCACCACCACGCTCACCGTCATCGCGGGGCTGCTGGTGCTCGGCGGGATCGGCTGGATCGCACAGGTCGCCCGCACCTACGCGCTGGCCCGGCCGCGCGGCATGGCGCCCGGACAGAAGGCACTCGGTACCGCGACCGCCGCGCTGATGTGCCTGACCGTGGCGGTGCCCTTCGGCTACGGCGTCGAGCTGCTCAACTCCCAGCGCGGGCTGCTCAACTCGCTGTTCCAGGGCGGCGGGACGTCCGCCGCCGAGGCGCTCGGGAAACCCCGGCTGAACGTGCTGCTGCTCGGCAGCGACGCCGGCGACGATCGTGCGGGCACCCGTACCGACACGATGATGCTCGCCAGCATCGACACCCGATCCGGCCGGACGACGCTGTTCAGCCTGCCCCGCAACATCCAGCGGGCCGAGTTCCCGCCGGGCAGCCCGGCCGCGGAGGAGTTCCCGAACGGGTTCAACGACCCGTCCGGCTCGGCCGGGGACTACCTGCTCAACGGCGTCTACGCCTACGGCGAGCAGCACCCGCAGATCGCGCCGCAGGGCCCGACCCGTTTCCCCGGCATCAACCTGCTGCAGTCGACGGTCTCGTACATGACCGGCCTGCCGATCGACTACTACCTCGAGGTCAACATGGCCGGGTTCTCGGCCATGATCGACGCGGTCGGCGGGGTCACGGTCAACGTCGGCCCGGAACCGGTCCCGGTCGGCGGGGTCACCGCGTTCGGCCGCTACACCACGCCGGACCGCTACATCCAGTCCGGCGTGCAGACCCTGAACGGCGAGGACGCGCTCTGGTTCGCGCGCTCCCGCCGGGACGGCACCGACTATCAGCGGATGGGGCGGCAGCGCTGCCTGATCCAGGCGGTGATCAGCGAGACCAGCGCGACCGAGCTGATCGGCCGCTTCCAGAGCATCGCCGCGGTCACCCGGGACAACGTCGCCACCGACATGCCCCAGCAGGTGCTCCCGGCGCTCGCCGTGCTCGCCGACGAGGGGTTCCGGCTGGAGAGCGTCGCGTTCGATCCGTCGCTGCCGGATCCGAACTCCTCGACCGGCTTCTTCGTCACCGCCGACCCGGACATCGACTACATGCGTGAGGTCGTCCGGGACGCGATCGCGGACCCGCCGCCCGCCCCGGACCCGGCGCTCGCCGCTCCGACGACGGAGCCGAGCCCCACGACCGAGTCTCCCGCCACGTCGTCGGAGCGGACCGCCGAGCCCGACGCGGAGGAAGAGGAGCCGGCCTCGGCCGCGCCCCAGTCGGTCGAGGACGCCTGCGCCGCGGTCGGCGCCGCCGACGTCCCCGCCGGGCAGGCCGACATCCCGGGCTGAGCCACCCGGTGCCGACGGTCCGCGCGGCGCGGACCGAGGGCTGCCGGCCGGATCCGCTCCGGATGCCCGGATCGAGGTGGTCGTCACCCGCTCTGGCGTCTCCGTCGCGAGATTGATTAGGTGAACGCAACCTGACCTGTAGAAAGGCTGTCCATCGTGCCCCGTCGGTTGCTCCCCGCACTCGCCGCCCTCACCGCCGCCCTCGCCCTCGTCGCCGGCTGCGGCTCCGGTCCCGCCGCGGACGGGACCGGACCGGCCGCCGCCGACGGCGCCTTCCCGGTCACCGTGCCCACCGCGTTCGGCGACGTGACGATCCCCGAGCAGCCACAGCGGGTGGTCGCGCTGGGCTGGAGCGACGCCGAGACCGCGCTCGCGCTGGGCGTCGAGCCGGTCGGCGCGGCCGACTGGCTCGCCATCGGCGACGACGGCCTCGGGCCGTGGGTGCCGCAGAACTACACGACTCCGCCGACCGTGCTGGGGACCCTCGAGGTCGATCTGGAGGCGGTCGCCGCGCTGGAGCCGGATCTGATCCTCGACACCAGAGCCGCCGGCACCCGGGACCGCTACGACCGGCTGAACCAGCTCGGGGTGCCGGTCGTCGGGATCCCGGCCGGCGGCGAGAACTACCTGACCACCTGGCGCGACCAGCTCCGGACGGTCGGTGCCGCCCTCGGCCGGGCCGAGCAGGCCGGGCAGCTGCAGGACGACCTGGAGCAGCGGTTCGCCGACGCCCGTGCCCAGCACCCGCAGCTGGCCGGCGCCACCGTCGTGTCGGGCGCACGCAACACCCTCGGTGAGTACGCCGCCTACACCGCGGGCTCCGGCCGGGTCACCTTCCTGGAGGAGCTCGGCATGGCCCTCGCACCGCAGATCGCCGCGCTGCCCACCGAGGGCTTCTCCACGCCGATCTCGCGGGAGCGGATGAACCTGCTCGACGCGGACGTCACCGTGATGCAGCCGATCGGCAAGGACGCCACCGAGATCGAGAACGACCCGCTGTGGCAGGCGGTCCCGTCGGTCTCCGCCGGACGCGGGGTGCTGCTGTCCGACCGGGACGTGTCGCAGGCCTTCTCGGCCGCCTCGGTGCAGGGGTGGACCTACGCGCTCGAGCGGACCGTGCCCCGCCTCGCAGATGCGGCGACCGCGGCTCCGTGACCGCACTGCGGGACACGCAGGCCGCGGCCGTACCGGGGCGCCGGGGCCGGGTCCGGCGCACCGCGCTGCTGCTCGTGGTGCTGCTGGCCGGGGCGGTCGCGGCGAGCATGCTCGTCGGCGCCGGGCACCTCCCACCGGCGGTCGTCGCCGACGCCCTGTTCGGTGACGGCCCGGTGACCCCGCAGAGCCTGGTGGTCACCGATGTGCGGCTGCCCCGCACCGTGCTCGCCGTACTCGCCGGGGCTGCGCTCGGGGTCGCGGGCGTGCTCGCCCAGGGGATGACGCGCAACCCGATCGCCGAACCCGGGCTGCTGGGACTGAACAGCGGTGCCGCGCTCGCCGTCGTGCTCGCGATCGGCCTGTTCGGGGTGTCGACACTGACCGGCTACGTGTGGTTCGGCTTCGCCGGCGCAGCGCTGGCCGCGGTCGTCGTCGGCGGGGTCGCCGGGATCGGGCGCAGTGGCACCGTGTCCCCCGCCGCGCTGGCGCTGGCCGGGGCGGCGGTCGCGGCCGGGCTCGGCTCGGTGATCACCGTGTTCCTGCTGACCAATCCCGCCCTGTTCGACGACTACCGGTTCTGGCAGGTCGGTTCGGTCGCCGGCCGGGACCTGTCGATAGCAGCCCAGGCGGCCCCGTTCATCGTGGCCGGGCTCGTCATCGCGCTGACCTGCGGGCCGCGCCTCAACGCGCTGGCGCTCGGCGACGACGTCGCCCGCTCGTTCGGTCGCCGCCCGGGCGCCGACCGGCTGGTCTGCGGGATCGCGCTCGTCCTGCTGGCCGGGGCGGCGACGGCAGCGGCCGGGCCGATCGCCTTCGTCGGGCTCGCCGTGCCGCACCTGTTGCGCGGGCTGACCGGTCCCGACCACCGCACCCTGCTCCCGCTGGCGTTGCCGGCGGGCCCGGCGCTGCTGCTGCTCGCCGACGTGCTCGGGCGGGTCGTCATTCCGCCCGGCGAGGTGCAGGCCGGGGTGGTCACCGCGGTGATCGGCGCTCCGCTGTTCGTGGCTCTGGTGCGCCGCAGACGGGTCGTCCGGTGAGCACGCCGCAGGGAGGTCGCCCGGTGGAAGCACCGCAGGCGGGTCGCCCGGTGAGCACGCCGCAGGCGGGTCGCCCGGTGGAAGCACCGCAGGCGGATCGTCCGGTGGATGCACCGCAGGCCGCCCCTCTCGCCCGGCCGGGGGGCGCACCGCCGCACGATGCCGGCGGCACCGGCCGGGAAGACGCCGGCGTCCTGCGCGGGCTGCGCGCCCGGCGCCGGCGCCGACTACTGGTGTCCGGGGCGGCGATCGCCGCGGCGGTGGTGATCGCGTTCGTCGTGACGCTCTCGGTCGGTGCGCGACCGGTCGCCCCGCTCGACGTGCTGGCCGCGCTGACCGGATCGGCGTCACCGGGCACCGAGCTCGTCGTGCTGCGGCTGCGGCTGCCGCGGGCACTGACCGCCCTCCTGGTCGGCACCGCGCTGGGGCTGGCCGGGGCGTTGTTCCAGCGGCTGCTGCGCAACCGGCTCGCCAGCCCGGACATCATCGGGATCAGCGCCGGAGCGAGCGCCGCCGCCGTGGCAGGCACCGTGCTGCTGGGGCTGTCCGCGACCGGCGTCTCGGTCGCGGCGGTGCTGGGCGCGCTGGCGACGACCGCGCTGATCCTGGCCCTGACCCACCGCGACGGCCTGCACGGTGTCCGGTTCGTACTGGTCGGTGTCGGGATCGGCAGCGGCCTGCTGGCGGTGGTGTCGTTCCTGATGATCCGCGCGTCGCTGACCAGTGCGCAGGAGAACCTGGTGTGGCTGACCGGTAGCGTCAACCAGGCCGACTGGTCCCGGACGGTCCCGTTGACCGTGGCCTGCGCGGCGCTGGTGCCCGCCGCGCTGGTGCTGGCCCGGGCGCTGCCGCGGCTCGAGCTCGGGGACGACACCGCCACCGCGCTCGGGCTGCCGGTCGGGCGGGTCCGGCTCGCCCTGATCGCGGTCGGTGTCCTGCTGGTCGCCGCCGCCGTCGCCGCGGCCGGGCCGGTGTCGTTCGTCGCGCTGGTCTGCGGCCCGCTCGCGACCAGGGCGGCCGGCCCGGGCCGCGGCTCGCTCCCGCACGCCGCCGGTATCGGTGCGCTGCTGGTACTCGCCTCCGACCTGGTGGCCCGCTACCTGGTCGCCGACGTCGCGCTGCCGGTCGGTGTGGTCACCGGCGCGATCGGCGCGCCCTATCTGCTCCTGCTGCTGGCCCGAGCCCGGACGAGGGGAACGACATGAGCCTGACCGCGGATGACCTGGTCCTGCGCTACGACGACCGGGTGGTCGTCGACGGTCTGACCGTCCGGCTGCCACCCGGGCGGATCACCGCGATCGTCGGGCCGAACGCCTGCGGCAAGTCCACCCTGCTGCGCGGCCTGGGCCGGATCATCGGCCCGGCCGCCGGGCACGTCGCCCTCGACGGCACCGATCTGCGCGAGATCGGCGGCCGCGAGCTGGCCCGCCGGCTGGGCCTGCTCCCGCAGTCCCCGGTCGCGCCGGACGAGATCACCGTGGCCGATCTCGTCGAGCGCGGCCGTTCCCCGCACCAGGGTTGGTTCGGCGGGCGGGCCGGCACCGACGACGACGCCGTCGCCGCCGCGATGCGCGCGACCGGGGTGCTGGAGTTGGCCGCCCGCCCGGTGGACGAGCTGTCCGGTGGGCAACGGCAACGGGTGTGGATCGCGATGGTCCTCGCCCAGGACACCGGGGTGCTGCTGCTCGACGAGCCGACGACCTTCCTCGACATGACGCACGCCGTCGAGGTGCTGGACCTGCTCGTCGACCGCAACCGGTCGGAGGGGACGACGGTCGCCGTCGTCCTGCACGATCTCAACCTGGCCTGCCGCTACGCAGACCACCTGATCGCGATGCGGGACGGCGCCGTGGTCGCCGAGGGCCCACCGGCGACCACGATGACCGTCGATCTCGTCCGCCGGGTGTTCGCGATGGAGTCGCAGGTGGTGCCGGACCCGGTGACCGGGACGCCGATGGTGGTCCCGGCCGGGCGGCACCACCCGGTACCCGGCCACGGCGGGCCGGGCCTGCGCACCGAGGACGAGCTGCGCGAGGTGGTCGCCGAGCCGCACCCGCTGGTGCTGGACAAGTCCGCCACCCGGATCGACGAGGTGGCGGCCCGCTTCATCGGTGCCGCGACGCTGACCTTCCTGGGGACGGTCGGTCCGTCCGGGTCGGTCACGGTCACCCCGCGCGGCACCCCGGCGGCCGACGGCGCGCGGATCCTGGACGGCGGGCGGCAGCTCGCGCTGCCGGAGCGGCCGGGCAACCGGCGGCTGGACAGCCTGCGCAACCTGCTCGTCCGGCCCGGCGTCGGGCTGACCTTCTGCGTGCCCCGGCTGGACCACGTGCTGCGGGTCAACGGGCACGGCCGGGTGGTGCGCGATCCCGAGGTGCTCGGGCTGTGGCCGGATCCTCCGCAACTGGCGATCGTCCTCGACGTCGAGGAGACGTTCGTGCACTGCGGCCGAGCGCTGCGCACCTCCGGGGCGTGGCGCCCCGAGGACTGGGCCGACCCGGCGGGAATCCCCGGCTCGAAGGAGCTGTCCGGGGCCGCCCGGGCGACCCGCGACTGAGCTACGCGGTGGCGAAGGCCCCCAGCACCCGGTCCGGGCGGATCCCCGCGAAGTGCGACTGCCAGATCTCGTAGTAGAGGAACTCCTCCTCGCTGCGCAGCGGCCAGGAGTGTTCGGGATGGTGGGGCACGCTCCGGGTCTCCCCCGACTCCCGCGCCGCCTCCGCCTTCCGGGCGGCCAGGCCGGCGAGCACGGTGCCCGCCCCGGAGCCGTCGCCGAACTGCTCCTTGCCACGCCACAGCAGGTCCTCGGGGAGCCAGCCCTCGAACGCCTCGCGCAGGATCGCCTTCTCGGGGCGCCCGTCCGGGCACTGCTTCCACTCCGGCGGCAGCGCCAGCGCGGCGCGGACCAGCCCGGAGTCCAGGAACGGCTCGCGGGCCTCCAGCCCGAAGTACATCGTGGTGCGGTCGCAGCGCTGCAGGTTGAGATGGTGCAGCTGCTCCAGCGACCGGACGAGCTCGGCCTGCAGGGTGTCCGGGTCGGCGTACTCGGGCCCGTGGGTGTAGGCGTAGCCGGCGAACAGCTCGTCGGCGCCTTCCCCGGTCAGCACGACCTTGACCGTCTTCGCCGCCTCGCGGGCCAGGATCAGGTTCGGCACCGCGCTGCGGACCAGCGCCGGGTCATAGTGCTCGATGACCTCGACGGCGTGGTCGAGCGCCTGTCCGATGTCCTCCGGGGTCACCAGGATCTCGTGGTGGTCCGAGCCGATGTGCGCGGCGACCTTGCGGGCCGCGATCAGGTCGCCGGAGTCCTCGGTGCCGACGGCGAAGGTCGGCAGCTGCTCACCACGGGCCCGGGCCTCCTGCGCGGCGATCGCGGCGACCAGCGCCGAGTCCAGCCCGCCGGAGAGGAACACGCCCACCCCGACGTCGGACATCATCCGGCGGCGCACCGCGGAGATGACGGCCTCGCGGACCCGGGACAGGTCGGCGTCGTCCCAGCCGGGCCGGATGGCGCGCCGGGCCGGGCGGACCTCCACCGGCACCGACTCGGCGAACCGGACGAGCCCGGACGACGGGCTCCACAGGCAGCCGGGCGGGAACGACTCGACGTAGGGCCGGTCGGACTCGTCGAAGGCCCGCAGCTCGCTGGCGAACAGCACGGTCGCGTGCGGGTCCGGGTCGGTGTAGGGCACCGTGTCGCCCGCGCCGTCGGCGAGCTGGGTCGGAGGCACCCAGTAGAGCGGCTTCACCCCGAACGGGTCCCTGGCGACCAGCGCCGATCCGTCGTTGCGGCCCATCGCGACGGCGAACATTCCGTTCAGCGAGGCGACGGCGACCTGCCCGTCCCACATCACCGCGTGCAACGCGGCCTCGGTGTCGGACTTGGTGCGCACCGTGCCGTCCGGGAACGCCTTGCTGATCCGCTCGTGGTTGTAGATCTCACCGTTGCCGACGATCCAGGCCGTCTCGGCCGCGTCGGACATCGGCTGGTGACCACCGCTGACGTCCATGATCGACAGCCGCTGGTGGCCGAGCCAGGAGTTCCCGACCACCTGGATCCCGGTGTCGTCGGGGCCGCGGTGCGCCACCCTGGCGAGCATCCGCTCGTACTTGTCGGTGTCCTTCGGTCTGCCCACTGCTGTCCCGCCGAACGCGGCGACGATCCCGCACATGCGGTCGATGGTGCCACGTCCGGTTGGGAGCGCATGTCGCTTGTGCATGATCGAGGTGTGAGTTCGGACTCTGAAATGCGTTTCCGGGTCGTCCCGAATTGCCCTGTCGCGCCGGTGTTCGTACGGTCGGGGACTGGCCGGACGGCCCCTCGTCGTTGTCGACCGCCGTCGACTCACCAGGACCGCCCCTGCTCGGGACGGGAGGAGCCACCCGGCCTGCGGACCACGGCGCGGAGACCCCGCGCACCGGAGACGACCTACGGGGGGCGGACCCAGTGAGCACGGCAGCGCACGACGGACAACAGGACCGGCACAAGGTCGTGATCGTCGGCGGTGGGTTCGGCGGCGTCCAGGCCGCCAAGGCACTCAAGGGCGCCGACGTCGACATCACCATCGTCGACCGCACCAACCACCATCTCTTCCAGCCGCTGCTCTACCAGGTCGCGACCGGGATCCTGTCCCCAGGCCTGATCGCCCCCGCGCTGCGCCGGGTACTCAAGAAGCAGCGCAACGTGCGGACCCTGCTCGCCGAGGTCGGTGAGATCGACCTGGAGGCCAAGGTCGTACAGGCGGCCGCCCCGGACGGTCAGCGCATCGACCTGCCCTACGACACCCTGGTGGTCGCCGCGGGCGCCACGCACGCCTACTTCGGGCACCCCGAGTGGGCCGAGCACGCCCCCGGCATGAAGACCATCGAGGACGCCCGGCTGCTGCGCTCGCGGATCCTCGGCGCCTACGAGCTGGCCGAGGTCGCCGGCGACCAGGCCGAGCAGCAGGCCTGGATGACCTTCGTGGTCGTCGGCGCCGGCCCGACCGGCGTCGAGCTGGCCGGTCAGCTCTCCGAGCTGGCCCGGCACGTGCTGCCCCGCGAGTACCGGGCGATCGACACCCGCTCGGCGCGAATCATCCTGCTCGACGCCGCGCCCGCCGTGCTGCCGCCGTTCGCGAAGAAGCTGCAGAAGTACACCCGGAAGACCCTGGAGCAGAAGGGCATCGAGGTCCGCCTGAACACGATGGCGACCGGTATGGATGCCGACTCCATCACCGTCAAGGGCCCGAACGGCGAGGAGCGGATCACCGCGCGCACCAAGGTGTGGGCGGCCGGGGTGCAGGCCTCCCCACTGGCCGAGCTGCTCGCCAAGGCGTCCGGCTCGGAGATCGACCGGGCCGGCCGGCTGTCGGTCGACCCGGACTGCAGCCTGCCCGGGCGCACCGACGTCTTCGCCGTCGGCGACATGGTCTCGACCATCGACCGGCTGCCGGGCGTCGCGCAGGTCGCGATGCAGCAGGGCACCTACGTCGGCAAGTTGATCGCCGCCCGGGTCAAGGGCGACGACACCACCCCGGCCCCGTTCCGCTACTTCGACAAGGGGTCGATGGCCACCATCGGCGCCCGCGAGGCCGTCGCGGACGTCCGCGGCGTCAAGTTCACCGGCTGGCTCGGGTACCTGATGTGGTGCTACGTGCACGTCGCCTTCCTGATCGGCTGGGGCAACCGGCTCGGCACCCTGTTCAACTGGGTCCGGTCGCTGCGCTACGCCCGTTACCGCGGGCACCGGCTGATCAGCGTCACCGCCTCCTACGACCGCTCGCTGGACCCGCAGGATGTCGCGGTCGACTCGGCGCACCCGCACGAGAACGTCGAGCACCGGCCCGAGATCGATCCGAACGCCACGTCCGGCACCGGGCGGCGCCCGGCCTGATCCACACCGGGCGGCGCCCCGGCTCGGCCCGCCCTGGGCCGCGACCGGCCCCCTCCCACACCGGGAACGCACGGACGACCTGCACGTCCGGGCGTTCCCGGCGGCCGTGCGCCGTGGCACCGTGACCGGGTGACCCCGGCCATGCAGACACTCATGCGCGACATCGCGCGGACCTGGGACGACGTCGTCACCGGACTGCACGAGCGACGCGACACCGGCCCGGCGGCCGCGGTGCTCGCCGAGGACGTCGTCTGGACCGAGCTGCCGACCGGTGCCGGCGGCACCGGCCGGGCCCCGGTGCTCGCCCACCTCGACGCCGTGGCGGGGGCGCTGCCCGGCGGATGGGCGCGTACCCGCGTCTCCCGCACGCTGGACGTGCGCCGGATCGCCGACGAGGTCCGGTTCGGCTTCGTGCACGACCGCGAGCTGCCCTGGCTGCTGCCGGGCACGCCCCCCACCGGCAGGCCCGCCGAGGTGACCGCGGTGCAGCTGGTGCGGGTGCGGCAGGGCCGGATCGAGGAGGTGCGGACGCTCTGGGACGTCGCCGGCCTGCGCTCCGCGCTCGGGCTCCGCGATCCGGGAGAGCTTTCATGCCGCTGACCTGCGGCAACAGAGTTCACCAATCCGGTGCGACAGACGGTCGCCCGGCTGCGACGAGCAGTGCCCGACCAGGCCCGACACGCCCTGTGGAGGGGGTTCTCGCAGGTCGTGACGGTGTCTCTGCCAGTCTGTACCGCGATCCGCGATACCAATCCGCCCCGGAACGGGGCGCGTGGAACCGAGAGGAGGCGTCAGCGATGGCTCTGCCCACACTGACCCCGGAACAGCGCGCCGAGGCACTCAAGAAGGCGGCCGCCGCGCGCACCGCCCGCAAGGAGCTCCGCGACAAGATCGCCAGTGGCGAGGAGACCATCCCCGCGGTTCTGGGTCGCGCGAAGACCGATCAGATCGTCGGCAAGACCAAGGTCGCCGATCTGCTCAAGAGCGTCCCGGGCTGGGGCCCGGCGAAGGTCTCGAAGGTGATGGAGGAGGCCGGTATCGACGCGTCGCGTCGGGCCGCCGGTCTCGGCGAGCGTCAGCGTGCTGCGCTGATCGAGAAGGTCGGCTGAGCCGCACCCCTCGCTCTCGCGACGACCCGGCCCGCAGCATGCGGTCCGGGTCGTCGCGCGTCCGGGGGTGGTGACCCGCCCGCGCGGGGCACCGGTGGTGTTTGACAGGCTTCGGCCGTGCAGCACGAGGTCGAGGTCGAGCCCGGCGTGACCGTGTGGGTCGAGGACCTCCCGCCGGTCGAGGGCGCGGCGCCCGCGGCACCGATGCTGCTCGTGGCCGGCGGCGACGAGACCGGCCTGGGCCGCTGGCCCGATCCGCTGGTCGATCTGCTGCGCGCCCGGCACCGGGTGATCCGCTACGACCATCGCGACACCGGGCGCTCGGCGCACCGGTTCGACGAGCACCCGTACCGGCTCGCCGATCTCGCCGACGACGCGTTGCGGGTGCTGGACGCCTGCGGGATCGACCGGGTGCACGCCGTCGGTGCGGCGCTGGGCGGGGAGCTGGTGCAGCTGCTCGCGCTCGACCACCCCGATCGGCTGGTGAGCGCCGCGTTGCTGGCTACGACGGCCCTGGAGACGGCTGCGCCGGAAACGGCTGCTCCGGAGACAGCTGATCCGTACACAGCTGGTCCGTACACAGCTGGTCCGGAGCCGGCTGGTCCGGACACGAGTGCGCTGGAAACGGCTGCCCCGGCGACGGCTGACCCGGACCCGGACCCGGCCGATCCGGCCGATCCGGCGATGCCCGTTCCCGGCCCGTCCGCCGCCGCGCTGCCCGGTCCGTCCCGCGACGTCCTGCGGATGCGGCAGGAGGTGCAGGACCCACGCGACGAGCGCGGCGAGCTGGCCTGGCGGGTCGAGTTCCGGCGCCGGCTGTGCGGCGGCGTGCTGCCGTTCGACCGGGCCGAGCACGCCGCCCTGGAACGGGCGGTGCTGGCGCACTCCGGCCGGATCGAGCCGTCCACCGCGCACGCCGCCGAGGCCGATCCCGTCGGGCTCGACCGCGGCGCCGAGCTCGGCGCGATCACGGTGCCGACCCTGGTCGTCGAGGCGCCCGAGGACCCGGTGTACCCGCCGCCGCACGCGCGGTCGCTGGCCGCGCGGATCGGCCGGGCCGCGCGGACGGTCACGATCGAGGGCATGGGGCACCTGCTGCCCGCCGTCGTGCACGAGCCGTTGGCCGCGCTGCTGCTGGATCACGCGGCCGGGGCCGGGGAGCCGGTGACCTCTCAGCCGACCCAGCGGTAGCGGCGTTCCGGGCGCCCGGTGCCCCCGTAACGCAGCCGCACCGTCACCACCCCGGTGGAGACGAAGTGCTCCAGGTAGCGGCGCGCGCTGACCCGGGACAGCTCGGCGGCCTCCGCGCACTCCGACGCCGACAGGTCGTCGCCGTGCTCGCGCAGGGTGCGCGCCACCAGCTCGGCGGTCGGCGTGGTGAGGCCCTTCGGCATCCGCTCCCGGCCACCGGCCGCCCCGCCGGCCGGTACCGCCGCCCCGCCGCCGAAGATCCGGTCGATGTCGGACTGGTCGCGGACCCGGTCCAGGTCGCGCCGGATCCGGGAGGCCCGGTGCACCTGAGCAGCCAGCGCCGCCGAGTCGAACGGCTTCACCAGATAGTGCAGCGCTCCGCCGTGCAGCGCGGCCGCGACCGTGTCCGGATCGTCGGCCGCCGTCACGACCAGTACGAACGGGTCGTCCGGCATCCCGGTGCGGAGCCGGGACAGCACCTCGATGCCGGACATGTCGGGCAGGTAGACGTCGAGCAGCACCAGATCGGGACGCAGCTGCGCGGCCAGCTCCAGTGCCTCCTCGCCGCGGTGCGCCACCGCGACGACCGTGCAGCCCTCGATCCGCTGCACGTAGCCGGAGTGCACCTTGGCGACCATGAAGTCGTCGTCGACGACGAGCACCTTCACGTCCGCACCTCCATCGGCTGCAGCGGCAGCAGCGCCGCGAACACCGCACCGGGCGGCCCCTGCCCGGTGTCGCGCACGGCGATCGTGCCACCCCGCCGCAGGCACGCCTGACGGGCCAGTGCCAGGCCGAGCCCGCGACCGCCGATCTCCGCGGCCTTGGTGCTGAACCCGGCCCGGAACACCTCCTCGGCGAGCCCGGTCGCGACACCGGGCCCGGAGTCGCGGACCTCGACCCGCACGGCCTCGGAGCCGCCGCCGGCCAGCCCGATCTCGACCCGGCGCACCGATCCCGGCGGCGTCGAGGCGGTCGCGTCCACCGCGTTGTCGATCAGGTTGCCCAGCACCGTCACCAGGTCGGCGGACAGGTCCGGATCGCGCTCCGGGTCGGTCGGGGCGAGCCGGGTGCCCGCGGCCAGCTCCAGCGTCACGCCCCGCTCGGCGGCCTGGCTGCTCTTCGCGACCAGCAGTGCCGCCGTCGACGGGTCCCCGACCCGGGTCGAGACCTCGCGGCGCCAGCCCTCCGAGGCCGCGACGATCCCGGACACGAACCGGCGCACCTCGTCGTGTTCGCCGAGCTCGGTCAGCCCGGCGATGGTGTGCAGCCGGTTCGAGAACTCGTGCGCCTGGGCCCGCAGCGTGTCGGTGACGGTGTGCGAGGCGTCCAGCCGGTGCTGCAGCGTGGTGAGCTCGGTCCGGTCCCGCAGCGTGACCACGGCGCCCACCTCCCGGCCGTCGAGGCGGACCGGCATCCGGTTGAGCACCAGCGCGCGGGCCCCCCGCAGCACCAGCTGGTCCTCCCCGGCCGCCGCGCCGGTGAGCACCTCGCGGAGCCGGTCGTCGAGCCCCAGTTCGTCGACGTGCTCGCCGGGCCGGGCCGCCGGGAGCTCGAGCAGCTCCCGGGCGACCGGGTTGAGCAGGGTGATCCGGTCGGCCGTGTCCAGCCCGACGACGCCCTCCTTGATCCCGAGCAGCATCGCCTCCCGGCGCTGCACCAGCTCGACGATCTCGTCCGGCTCCAGCCCGAGTGTCTGCCGCCGGACCCGGCGGGCCAGCAGCAGCGAGCCCGCGACGCCGATGCCCAGTGCGAGCCCGAGCAGGGTCACCGACTCGGCCCGGGCCCCGGCCAGGTACGACCACAGTGCGGGCGCCCGGATCCCGGCCGAGACCAGCCCGACGACGGTGCCGTCGTCGCCGATCACCGGAACCTGCGCGACGACCGTGCGGCCGTCCTGCTCACCGATCCAGGCACGCCCGGCGGGCGCGGTGCTGGCCCCGGGATCGAACTGCCTGCGCTCGCGCGCCGGGTCCGGTGAGGTCCGCACCACCAGGTCGGCGTCGACGATCTCGATCCGGTCGGCCCCGGACAGGTTCTCCGCGCTGCGCGCGAACGACGGCAGCAGATCGTGCCGGCCGGTCTGCAACGCCGACCGCACGGTCGGGACGGACGCGACGTCCTCGGCGACCGACAGCATCCGGCGGCCCTGGGTCTCGGAGAACGAGTCCGCCGACTGCACCGCGGCCAGTGCGGCCACCGCGCCGAGCAGCAGCGCGACGACGACCAGCTGCCACACCAGGAACTGGCGTGCCAGCGGGCCGCCCGCCCCGCCGGTGCGCCGTCGCATGCGCCGAGCCTATTGCGCCGCCCGTTCGCGAGGGCAGCGACCGTCGCGGCAGAATGCGGGCCGGACGGGACCGGGGGGTGCGATGGGCCGGAGACGGTGGCTCGCGGCACTCGTCGTGGCGCTCGCCTGCCTCGCCGTCGCACCGGCCGTCCCGGCCGTGCGGGATCTGTTCACCCCCGGCCCCGGGGCACCGCACGGGCTGCGGATGCTCGTCCCGAACGTCCCGGGCGGTGGGTTCGACGTGACCGCCCGCAGCACCGCCAAGGCACTGGCCGACACCGGGCTGTCCGATCCGGTGGAGGTGTTCAACCTGCCCGGTGCCGGTGGCGTCGCCGGGCTGGGGCGGCTGGTGAACGAGACCGGCAACGACCGGTTGCTGCTGAGCATGGGGCTCGGCGTGGTCGGTGCGGTCGCCTCCCAGGACTCGCAGGTGACCCTGGCGGACACCACGCCGATCGCCCGGCTCGTCGAGGAGTCCGAGATCGTCGTCGTCGCGGCCGGCTCGCCGTTGCGCGACGTGCACGACCTGATCGACACCTGGCGCGCCGATCCGGCGGCGCTGCGGGTCGGCGGCGGCTCGACCGGCGGCGGCCCCGACCACCTGGCGACGATGCTGCTGGCCGAGGGCGCCGGCATCCCGCCGGAGCAGGTCGACTACGTCAGCCACGACGGCGGCGGGGCGCTGCTGGCCGGCGTACTCGCCGGGGAGGTCGCGTTCGGGGTCTCCGGGATCGGCGAGTTCGCCGACCAGATCGGCACCGGCTCCCTGCGGGCGCTCGCCGTGACCGCCGACGAGCGGGTCCCCGGGCTGGCCGTGCCGACCCTGCGCGAGTCCGGTGTGGACGTCGAGTTCAGCAACTGGCGCGGCGTCGTCGCGCCGCCCGGGCTCGACCCGGACGCGCGAGCCGCACTGGTGGAGCTGTTCGCCCGGTTACGGGAGACCCCGCAGTGGCAGGAGGTGCTGCGGGCCAACGGCTGGCAGGACGTCTGGCTGCCCGGCGAGCCGTTCGGGGACTTCCTGCGCGCCGAGGACGAGCGGGTGGCCGGGATGCTGGACCGGATGGGGCTCACCGCGCCGTGAGCCCCGGGCGGCGCCTCAGGTGCCGGGCTGCGGCACCGGAACCTGCGCCCCGCTCCGGACGATCGAGAGCAGCGCCTCACGGAAGCGGTCGGTGCCGTCCGGATCGACGAACCGGCCGATGTCGTAACCGGCCGCCGAGTTCGGCCCTGACCGTTCCACGACGGGGCACTAGTCCCCCGCGAGCAGCTCCACCGGGACGTCGACCACCCGGCTGCGCAGGTACTCGCCCAGTCCCTTGGCCTGCGGGTCCGGCCGGGTCGAGGAGGCGACCCCGTCGCCGAGCAGCCCGTGCACGACGACGTTCACCGCGCGCAGGTTCGGCAGGTCGAACACCTCGACGTCGAGCTCCGCGGCCTCCGTGCCGAGCAGCTCGCGGATCCGCCGCGGGGTGAGGAACGACCTGAGCCAGGCGTGCCCGGCGTCGTCACGGGCCCAGATCCCGATGTTGGCGTCGCCGCCCTTGTCCCCGGACCGGGCGCCGGCGACCGTGCCGAGCGGGACCCTCCTGGTCTCCCCCTTGCTCTGCGCACCTCCCCGGGGCGACGCCGTGACCTGCGGTTGCACCGGGCCGGACGTGGGCGGGTCGGCGACCGTCCGGCGGGTCCCGTCGGGCAGCACCACGGTGTGCGTCACCGCGGCGCGGGGCACCGCTGCCGGCCGGTAGATCCCGAACGCGGTCGCGTCGGTCGGCGGGGTGCTGGTGTGGAACCCGGCGTACCCGCCGAGCGCGAGCTGCACGATCGCATTCGAGAAGGCCCGTCCGACCAGCCGCCGGTCGGCGCCCTTCACGGTGATCCGCAGGTGCGCGGTCGCCTCCGGGTCGGACCCGGCGTCGGGTCGGTCGAAGCGCAGCAGCCGGACGTCGACGTCGTCGAAGGCCTCCCGGTCGAGGATCCCGAACAGCAGCTCCTCCGCCCAGGCCGCCTTGGCCTCGACGTCGAGACCGGTCAGCACCATCGTCATCGTGTTGCGGTACCCGCCGACGGCGTTGAGTGCGACCTTCAGGGTGTCCGGCGGCGGGCTGCCGCGCACCCCGCTGATCGCGACCCGGTGCGCACCGGCCTGCTCCAGCCGGATCGTGTCGAAGTGCGCGGTGACGTCCGGTCCGAGGTAGCCGGGCGGGCCGATCTCGTAGAGCAGCTGCGCGGTGACGGTGCCGACGGACACCAGGCCGCCGGTGCCGTCCGGCTTGGTGATCACCGAGCTGCCGTCGGCGGCGACCTCGGCGATCGGGAAGCCTGGACTGCGGCGGTCGGTGATCTCGTGCAGGAACGGGTAGTTGCCGCCGGTCGCCTGCGGGCCGCACTCGATCACGTGCCCGGCGACGACGGCGCCGGCCAGCGCGTCCCAGTCGTCGTGCGCCCAGCCGTGCCACCAGGCGGCTGGTCCGACGACCAGCGAGGCGTCGGTGACCCGGCCGGTGACGACGACGTCGGCGCCGGCGGTGAGTGCCTCGGCGATCCCCCTGGCACCGAGGTAGGCGTTCGCCGAGACCGGAGTCCCGTCCACCGGCGGGACGATCGCGGACAGGTCCCCGCGCAGGTCGTCGCCCTCGACGTGCGCGACCCGCACCGTGATCCGCTGCGCCGCGGCGACCTCTCGGACCGCGTCGGCCAGCCCGGCCGGATCCAGCCCGCCGGCGTTGGCGACGATCCGGATGCCCCGGTCGACGCAGCCGCCGAGGATCTGCTCGACCTGGGTGAGGAACGTCCGCGCGTAGCCGACGCCGCCGTCGCGGGCCTGCGCCTTGGCCAGGATCAGCATGGTCAGCTCGGCGAGGTAGTCGCCGCAGACGACGTCGACCTCCCCCGCCTCGACCATCTCCCGGGCGGCGTCGATCCGGTCGCCGTAGAAGCCGGAGACGTTCCCGATCCGCACCGCTCTGCGCGCCTCTGCTCTGCTCACCCGAGCGCACCCCGTTCCCGTCCGGTGCCGGCTGCCCCGGCGAAGGCCTGCGCGATCTCCAGCCAGGCGGTCGCGGCCGGACCGGTGACCGTGAGATCGACGTCGTCGCGGTGCCGGCGCTGTGTGACGGCCAGGCAGAAGTCGAGCGCCGGGCCGGTGACCCGGTCGGCGGCGTCCTCGGGACCCCAGCTCCAGATGTCGCCGCCGGGGCCGGTGAGCTGCACCCGGATCGGCTCGTCCGGGACCGGACGGTCGTGCGCGGCGAAGCTGAACGCCCGCGCGCCGACCCCGATGTGCGCCACGTGCCGCAGCCGGTCGGTGGGCTCGCGGACGATCCCGAGCGTGTCGGCGACGTCCTGACCGTGCGCCCAGGTCTCCATGATCCGCGCGGTCAGCGACGACGCCGCGCTCATCGGCGGCCCGAACCACGGCACCCGCAGGCCCGGTTCGAGCCCGCCGAAGACCTCGACCAGCCGTCCGCGGGCGTCGTCGAACCAGCTCAGCAGCGTCGCACCGGACAGCTCCCGGTACGACGCGGCGATCGTGTCCGGGTCGATCCCGCCGTCGGCGACGATCCGCTCCCGCTCGGCGACGAACCCGTCCGGGTCGAGGGCCGAGCGGATCGCGACGTCGTCGAAGTGCGCGAGGTGCGAGACCTGGTCGGCGATCGTCCAGCCGGCGGCCGGGGTGTCCCGGCGCCAGTCCGGCTCCCTCAGCGGCGCGAGCAGCTCCCGCAGCACCACCGACTCGGCGGCGAGATCGTCGGCGAGTGCCGCCATCGAGACCGGCATTCAGGCTCCTTCCCGGGCCGCGGTGCGGCGCTCACGAGGCACCGCGGGCCCCTCCTGCGCGCCGACCGGGGTGGACGGCGCGGTGCGAGCCGGCGCGCTCACCGGAACCGCTCCCGCAGGGTCGGCCGGTCCAGCTTCCCGCTGCCGGTGCGCGGCAGCTCCTCGACGACCTCGATCCGCCGGGGCCGGGCGATCCCGCGCAGGTCCGGATGGGTGGCACACCAGGCGGCGATCTCGTCGGCGGTGATCCCGGCCCGGTTCGGGACGACGACCGCGGTGACCTGCTCCACCCAGCGCTCGTGCGCGGTGCCGATCACCGCGACCTCGGCGAGATCGGGATGCGCTGCCAGGTGCTCCTCGACCATCTGCGGGAACACGTTCTCCCCGCCGGAGACGATCATGTCGTCGATCCGGTCGGTGTAGTAGAGGTAGCCGTCGTCGTCGCGGGACACCAGGTCGCCGGTGCGGAACCAGCCGCCGCTCCAGCGCTGTGCGGTCAGCTCCGGCAGGTTCCGGTAGCCGGGGGTGACGGCGTCGCCGCGCACCCACAGCTCGCCGACCTCGCCGGGACCGGTGACATCCGATCCGGTCGCCGGGGACACCAGCCGGGTCTGCACGACCTGCTCCAGCGGGCGTCCCATCGATCCTGGCCGGCGCTCCTCGCCGGGCGCGTAGGACACGACCAAGCCACTCTGCTCGGTCTGGCCGTAGATCTCGGTGCCCTCGATTCCGGTGCCGTCGCGGAGCCGGTCGATCGCCGCCGTCGGGGTGCGCGAGCCGCCGAACATGCAGATCCGGAACGAGTCCAGCACGACCGGCGCGTCCACCGTCCGGTTCCCGACGTCGATCATCATCGTCGAGATCAGCCCGCCGTAGGTGGGCCGCAGCCGCTGTGCGAGATCCAGCCAGACCAGTGCGTCCCAGCGCGGCATGAAGGTGATCCGGCCGCCGCGGGCCAGCACCGGCAGGCTCGCCAGCTGCAGGCCGCCGACGTGGAACAGCGGCATGCAGTTGAGCACGTGGTCGTCGGCGGTCAGCCGGTAGAGGTCGATCACGCCCTCGACCTGTGCCCAGGTGTTGCGGTGCGTCTGCCGGACGCCCTTGGGTACGCCGGTGGAACCGGAGGTGTACATGACCAACGCGTCGTCGCCGTCCAGCCGGGGTGTCACGCCGGGCGCCGGCTGCGCGCCGGTGATCGCGGCGTCGAACGCCGGGCCCAGGGTGAGCAGCTCGACGCCCGGTGCGAGCCCGCGGACCCGCTCGACCTCGGACTCGGGCAGCACCAGCAACTCCGCCCCGGAGTCGGTGATCGCGTGCCGCAGCGCGGCGTCCGGGAACAGCGCGTTCAGCGGGACGGCGACCGCGCCCGCCTGCCAGGTACCGATCAGCCCGGCCAGGTAGTCGGGATGGTTGGGCAGGAAGAAGCCGATCCGGTCGCCGACGGCGGTGCCGCGACCGTGCAGGTGGCCGGCGAACCGGGCGGCCCGCTCGGCGAGCTCGGCGTAGCTGGTCTCGGCGTCGTCCAGGGCCACCGCCGTCGACGACGGGTGGTCGGCCGCGGCGCGGCGCAACAGGGTCGCGATGTTCATCCCATGATCCCCGTCTCGGGAGTGTGGCGGCTCGGTACGGGCACGTGCACTCCCAGGACGCGGATCATGACCCGGGCTCCTCGACCACGGCCAGTACCTGCCCGGAGTCGACCTGGTCGCCGGGCGTGACCCGCAGCTCGCCGAGGACGCCGTCCGCGGGCGCGGCGATCGTGTGCTCCATCTTCATCGCCTCCAGCACGACGAGTGGCTGCCCGGCGGTGACCTCGTCGCCCACCGCGGCGTGCACCCGGGCCACCGATCCCGGCATCGGCGCGAGCAGCGATCCCGCCCGGGTGATCGCGTTCGGGTCGGCGAACCGGGGCACCTCGTGCAGCGCCACCGAGCCGTCCGGCCCGTCCACGTAGGACACACCGTCGGCGCGGTGCACCCGGTGTATCCGCCGGATGCCGTCGATCTCCAGGACCACCGCGTCCGGCGTCACCGACACCGGTGTCGCGGCCAGCGGCTCGTCACCGATCCGCAGGTCCAGGCCGTCGCGCCGGAACCGGTAGGAGACCGGCAGCTCGCGCTCCCCCAGCCGGTAGGTGACCCGCTGGAACGCGCCGCCGACGTTGCGCCAGCCGGACGGCATCCCGGCCAGCACCCGTGCGCTACTCCGGTGCGACGCCTGCGCGGCCAGCGCCGCGGCGGCGGCGTGCCGGTGCCCGTCGCCGGACAGTGTGCCCGCGCCGAGCGCGACCGGATCGTGCCGCACCAGGAACCCGGTGTCGGTGTCGCCGGCCAGGAACTCCGGCGAGCGCAGGATCCCGACGAGCAGGTCCCGGTTGGTGGTGACACCGTGCAGCGCCGCCCCGGACAGCGCCCGGCCCAGCGCGCGGGCGGCACCGGTGCGGGTGGGCGCGTGCGCGATCACCTTGGCCAGCATCGGGTCGTAGTGCGGGGAGACGACCGAGCCGGTGCCGACACCGGAGTCGACCCGGACCTCGCCCGGCACGTCGAACCGGTGCAGTGTCCCGGTCGCCGGGAGATAGCCGTCTGCGGTGACGTCCTCGGCGTAGAGCCGGGCCTCGATCGCGTGCCCGGTGATCGTCGCGTCGCGCACCTCGGGGCCGAGCGGCGCGCCCTCGGCGATCCGCAGCTGCTGCTCGACCAGGTCCAGCCCGGTGACCAGCTCGGTCACCGGGTGCTCGACCTGCAACCGGGTGTTGACCTCCAGGAAGAAGAACTCGCCCGCGCTGCCTGCGCTGCGCCCGTTCACGAGCACGAACTCGACGGTCCCGGCGCCGGTGTAGCCGATCGCCTTCCCGGCCGCGACGGCCGCCGCGCCCAGCTCGGCGCGCAGCGCCTCGGACACCGCGGGCGACGGGCACTCCTCGACGATCTTCTGGTGTCGCCGCTGGATCGAGCACTCGCGCTCGAACAGGTGCACCACCGCGCCGTGCGCGTCGCCGAGGATCTGCACCTCGACGTGCCGCGGATCGACCAGGTAGCGCTCCAGGAACACCAGCCCGTCGCCGAACGCGCCCGCCGCCTCGCGCCGGGCCGACTCCACGGCGTCCGCCAGCGCGGCCGGATCGTCCACCACCCGCATGCCGCGCCCGCCGCCGCCGTAGGCGGCCTTGACCAGCAACGGGAACCCGATCCGCTCGCCGGCGGCCGCCAGGTCGGTCTCCGCGGTCACCGTGACGCCGGGCAGCACCGGCACCCCGGCGGCCTCCATCAACGCCTTCGCCTCGACCTTCGACCCCATTGCGGCGATCGCCTCCGGCGACGGCCCGACGAAGGTCAGTCCGGCCGCGGCGCAGTCCCGCGCGAAGCCCGCGTTCTCGGACAGGAACCCGTACCCGGGATGGACGGCGTCGGCGCCGGTCGCCAGCGCCGCGGCGATCACCAGGTCGCCGCGCAGGTAGGTGTCGGCCGGCGCGGTGCCGGGCAGGCGGACCGCCTCGTCGGCGTCGTGCACGAACCCGGCGCCGGAGTCGGCGTCGGAGAACACCGCGACCGTCCCGATGCCGAGCCGGTGCGCGGTGCGCTGCACCCGGGCGGCGATCTCGCCGCGGTTGGCGACGAGCAGTTTCTCGATCATCTCGGCGCTCACATCCGGAAGACGCCGAAGCCGCGGCGCCCCTCGATCGTCTGGTTGTGCACCGCGGACAGCGACATCCCCAGCACGGTGCGGGTGTCCCGGGGATCGACGATGCCGTCGTCGTAGAGCCGGGCGGTCACGTAGAACGCGTGCGACTCGGCCTCGATCTGCGACTCGATCGCGGCGGTGCGGGCCGCGTCGGCCGCCTCGTCGAACGGCTTGCCCTGGGACTGCGCGGACGCCCGCCCGACGATCGACAGCACCCCGGCCAGCTGCGCGGCGCCCATCACGGCGAGCTTCGCCGAGGGCCAGGCGAACATCAGCCGCGGGTCGTACGCGCGCCCGGACATGCCGTAGTTCCCGGCCCCGAACGACGACGCCATGTTGATCGTCAGGTGCGGCACCCGCGAGTTGGTCACCGCGTTGATCATCTTGGCGCCGTCCTTGATGATCCCGCCCTGCTCGTAGTCGGCGCCGACCATGTAGCCGGTGGTGTTCTGCAGGAAGACCAGCGGGGTGTCGGTCTGGTTCGCGAGCAGGATGAACTCGGTGGCCTTCTTCGCCTCCTCGCTGAACAGCACGCCGCGGTGGTTCGCGAGGACCCCGACCGGGTAGCCGTGCACGCTCGCCCAGCCGGTGACCAGCGAGGTGCCGTAGAGCTGCTTGTACTCGTCGAACTCGGAACCGTCGACGACCCGGGCCAGCACCTCCCGCGGGTCGAAGGGCACCTTCGACTCCGGTGGGAGCAGGCCGAGGATCTCCTCCGGGTCGTACAACGGGTCGATGGGCGGGTACGACGGGGCGGGCCCGTGCTTGCGCCAGTTGAACCGGGCGACGATCTCGCGGCCGATCCGGATCGCATCCGGCTCGTCGACGGCGAAGTGGTCGGACAGCCCCGAGACCCGGGAGTGCATCTCGGCACCGCCCAGCGACTCGTCGTCGGCGTCCTCCCCGGTGGCCATCTTGACCAGCGGTGGCCCGCCGAGGAACACCTTCGCGCCCTGGTCGACGAGCACCGCGTGATCGCACATGCCGGGCACGTACGCACCGCCCGCTGTGGAGTTGCCGAACACCAGCGCGACGGTCGGGATGCCCAGCGAGGACAGCTCGGTCAGCTCGTGGAAGATCCGCCCGGCGGGCACGAACAGCTCCGCCTGGGTGGGCAGGTCGGCGCCGCCGGACTCGACCAGGTTGATCACCGGGAGCCGGTTGAGCCGGGCGATCTCCAGCGCCCGCAGCGACTTGCGCAGCGAGTACGGGTTCATCGCACCGCCGCGCACGGTCGGGTCGTGCGCGATCACCATGCACTCGACGCCGGACACCACGCCGATCCCGGTGAGCAGCGACGCCCCGACGGTGAACCCGGTGCCCCATGCCGCCAGCGCGGACAGCTCCAGGAACGGCGAGTCCGGGTCGAGCAGCAGCTCCAGGCGTTCCCGGACCGGCAGCTTCCCGCGCTCGCGGTGCCGCGCGACGTACCGCTCGCCGCCGCCGGCGACGACCTTCGCCAGTTCCGCGTCGAGTGCGTCGATCGCGTCGAGCTGGCCGGCCCGGTTGCGCCGGTACTCCTCGCTCGTCGTGTCCAGTGCAGATCTCAGGACGGCCATGCCGGCTCCCTCCCCGGATGCGGCCGGGATCGTCGGTCAGTACGAGCGGGGCAGGCCCAGGCCGTGCTGGGCGACGTGGTTGAGGATCATCTCCCGGTTCACCGGCGCCACCTGCATCAGCCGCGCCATCCCCCAGTACGGGATGAGGCCGTACTCGCTGGCCAGGCCGTTGCCGCCGTGCGTCTGCATCGCGGCCTCGATCGCGTGCATCGCGGCCTCGGCGGCCGCGTACTTGGCCATGTTCGACTCCTCGCCCGCCGGCCGGCCGCGGTCGTGCAGCCAGGCCGCCTTGCGGGTCATCAGAGCCGCCAGCTCGGTCTCGATCCGGGCCTTCGCCAGCGGATGCGCGACGCCCTGGTGCGCCCCGATCGGGGTGCCCCACACCTGCCGGGTGCGGGCGTACTCGGCGGCCTTCGCCAGCGCGAACCGGGCGATGCCGACGCCGAGCGCGGCACCGGTGATCCGCTCCGGGTTGAGCCCGCGGAACACCTGCCGGAACCCGTCGCCCTCGGTGCCTACCAGATTCCCGGCGGGCACCCGGACGTCGTCGAAGTGCAGGACGTGCTGCTTGTCCGGTGCGATCAGGTCGACCGGGAGCGGGGTACGGGCCAGGCCGGGGGTGTCGACCGGGACGACGAACAGGCTGAGCTGCGCGCGGTCCGCGGCGTCCCGGCCGGTGCGGGCGACGACCAGCACGGCCTCGGCGTCGTCGGTGCCGGAGATGTAGTGCTTGGTGCCGTTGAGCACCCAGTCGTCGCCGTCGCGCTCGGCGCGCGTCGCCATCCGGTGGGTGTTGGAGCCCGCCTCCGGCTCGGTGATCGCGAAGACGACCTTGGTGGAGCCGTCGGCCAGGCCGGGCAGCCAGCGGCTGCGCAGCTCGTCGGAGCCGAACTCGCCGATCACCTCGGCCGAGATCGCCGCCGACACCAGGACGAGCAGCAGTGGGGCACCCTGCGCCGCGGCCTCCTCGCAGACGACGGACAGCTCGACCAGCCCGCCGCCCCCGCCGCCGTAGGCCTCGGCGACGTTCACCCCCAGGAAGCCGGCCTTTCCCATCGCCGACCACAGCTCGTGGGTGTGCTTGCCCTCGCGGGCGCACCGCAGGTAGTACTCGCTGCCGAACGAGCCCGCGATCGCCGACACGGCGGCCCGCAGATCGCGCTCCTCGTCGGTCTCGGTGAAGTCCACGCCGACTCCCCACCTCACATCGTGATCTCACGACATCGTGATCTCGGGACATAGTGATCTCGTGACGTAGTGATTTCGAGTTCACTCATGGCGGACACTACCGGTCGGCTGACATGCTGAGAAGATGGTCACGGAAACCCAGCACTCCGGCGGGGCCGTTCGCCGTCGCCGGGATCCGGACCGCGCCGAGCGCATCCTCGCCGCGGCGGCCAGGCTGGCCGCGGGGCGCGGGTTCCACACCGTCGGGATGACCGAGATCGGCGCCGAGGCGGGCATCGTCGGCTCCGGGATCTACCGGCACTTCGCCTCCAAGGAGGCGATCCTGGTCGCCCTGCTGGACCGTGGCATGGCCCGCCTCGAGGCCGGCGCCGCCGATGCGCTGGCCCGCGGCGACTCCGACGCGGAGGCGCTGTCCCTACTGGTCAGTGACCATGTGGCGGTGGCGCTCACGCATCGCTCCGAGCTCGCGGTCTATCACCGGGAGTCGCACACCCTGCCCGAGGACGAGCGGCGCTCGCTGCGGCGGCGCCAGCGCCACTACGTCGAGGACTGGGTGCACGTGCTCGGCCCGCTGCGCCCCGACCTGGCCGACGCCGAGCTCCGGCTAGCCGTGCACGCGGCCACCGGGGCGATCCAGTCGACGCTGTTCTTCCGCAGCGGCCTGGAGCCGGACCGGATGGCCGTGCGGCTCGTCGAGCTGGCGCACGGCTGCCTCGGTGTCCCGGTGGCTCGAGTGAATTCGAGATAACTCGTTCGCCGAGGGGCCCACGCGAGACAGCCTCGTCGACGCGAGCGGGTGTGCGGGGCGGGGCCGCGGGCTGCGCACCGGCTCCGGCGGCCGATGATCCGGGGCCCGCGCCGGGGCGGCGATGCTGGAGTTGCACAGCGCACGGTTGACAGCGGCGCCGCACCTCGGTTGTGTAGACGCGTGATCGCCTTCCTGCTGACGCGTCGCCGTCACGTCGATCACCAGGTCGTCACGAGCCAGGCCTGTCGCTGACCCATCGGTCACCAGGCCTGTTGCTTCCTTCCTCCCGCACCGGGCGCCCACGCACGCCCGGACCGCCGCACGGCGGACGACCACCAGGAGATCTCCTTACATGTCCGAGAACACCATCGACTCCCTCGACACCACGCTGAACGCCCAGATCTCCGAGCCGCTGAAGTTCGCCTACTGGGTCCCGAACGTCTCCGGCGGCCTCGTCACGAGCACCATCGAGCAGCGCACGGACTGGGGCTACGACTACAACGTGCGGCTCGCGCGGACCGCCGAGAACAACGGTTTCGACTACGCGCTCTCCCAGATCCGCTACATGGCCAGTTACGGCGCCGACCACCAGCACGAGGCCACCGCGTTCTCGCTCGCGCTGGGCCTGGCGACCGAGCGGCTGAAGGTGATCGCCGCCGTGCATCCCGGACTGTGGGAGCCCGCCGTCCTCGCGAAGTGGGTGGCGACCGCGGACCACCTGACGGGTGGCCGGATCGCGGTCAACGTCGTCTCCGGCTGGCTCAAGGCCGAGTTCACCGCACTCGGCCAGCCGTGGCTGGAGCACGATGAGCGCTACCGCCGGGCGAACGAGTTCATCCGGGTGCTGCGCGAGATCTGGACCGCAGGCGAGAGCGGCGCCGAGTTCGCGGGCGACTTCTACCGGGTGCACGGTTACGACCTGAAGCCCAAGCCGGTCGAGGTACCCGGGCGGCCGCACCCGGAGATCTTCCAGGGCGGCAACTCGACGGCCGCCCGCCGCAACGGCGGCACCGTCTCCGACTGGTACTTCTCCAACGGCAAGGACTACGACGGCTTCACCGAACAGGTCGAGGAGGTACTCGGGCACGCCAAGACCGCCGAACGCCCGGCACCGGTCCGGTTCGGCCTGAACGCGTTCCTGATCGCCCGCGACGACGAGTCCGAGGCCCGCGAGACGCTGCGCGAGATCATCGCCAAGGCCAACCGGCCGGCCGTGGAAGGCTTCCGGGACGCCGTGCAGCAGGCCGGGAACGCCACCGGCGACAAGCGCGGGATGTGGGCGGACTCGTCGTTCGAGGACCTGGTCCAGTACAACGACGGCTTCCGCTCCCAGCTCATCGGCACCCCGGAGCAGATCGCCGATCGTGCGATCGAGTACAAGCGGCGCGGCGCGAACCTGCTGCTGCTCGGCTTCCTGCACTTCCAGGAGGAGGTCGAGTACTTCGGGGCGAAGGTGCTGCCGATCATCCGGGAGAAGGAGGCCGAGCTCGCCTCCCGCGAGCCGCAGCCGACGTCGGTCTGATCCGGTCCCGGCACGCGGGCGGCCCTTCCGCGTTTTCGGCAGGTTCCGCCGGGGTGACCGGACAGGTGTTCGGCATCCCATTCCGAAGGCCGCCTCGTTGACATTTCAGGGCGTTATCGTGAGAATTCATGGCGTGCTGTTCATCGAACTCACCCGTCGGCGTCACGTCGATCTGTCCCGCGTGGCCTCCTCGATCTGTCGGTGACATCCACGCCGATCCGCCGGCCGCAGCACTGACCCCGCGCTGAAACCGGAGCCGATCCTGCGCCGGATCCGGTGCTGCCCCGGTGCTGATCCTGTGCCGCCCCCGGTGTCGCCCCGGTGCTGGACCGGTGCTGACCCGGTGCTGCCGTCGGTGCCGGCCGGGACCTGATCCGGTGCCGATCCAGCGCTGACCCGGGTGCCCACCGAGCCCCGATCCGGCGCTGCCCCGGCGCTGGTCCGGCACCGCCTCGGCACCGGTCCAGCACTGGCTCGGCATCGGTCCAGCACTGAACGTTTTCCAACCTGGTGATCATGAGGTCGGTCGGCCTGCGGCGTGGTGTCACTGAAGTAGGTGAAGCTCCTGGTAGATGGGTGATTGCCTAGATCAACCCGTCCCAACCAGGAGCTTCAGGGTGCTTGTCTACCCCTCGTCGATGCCCGTGTCCAACCGCGCCCTGCACACCCTCTCCGACGCACTACGCCGACACCGCAAGAACCTCGGCAGTAGGTGGCGCCGACTCCCGCCCGGGCAACAGGCCCTGCTGGTGCTCGCGTACCTGAACAAGGGCGAGACCTACACCGCTCTGGCCTGCGGCTTCGGGATCGGCACCACGACGGTGTTCCGCTACGTCCGCGAAGGCGTCGACGTCCTCGCCGCGGCGGCACCATCGCTGGACGAGGCGCTCGGCGTGGCCCGACGTAAGGCGTTCGTGATCCTCGACGGCACGCTGCTGGCGATCGACCGGGTCGGCATGGGATCGGGCTACGACCGGGCGTTCTACTCCGGGAAACACAAGCGCCACGGCGTGAACGTGCAGGTCCTCGCCGACCCGGCCGGTCGACTGGTGTGGGCATCACCCGCGCTGCCCGGTGCCCGCCACGACATGGGCGCAGCCCGCGAACACGGTCTGATCGACGCCCTGTCCGAGCACGCGATCCAGGTCGTCGCCGACACCGCCTACCAAGGCGGCGGTCCGGCGATCCGGGTCCCACAGCGTCGTCGCCGCCTCGACCCAGACACCGGCCGCTACCGACCGCTGTCGCAGGCGCAGAAGCAGGTCAACGTCGCGCACGCACGCCAGCGCGGTCCCGGAGAACGAGCCAACGCCCAGCTCAAGTCGTGGCAGGTGCTCCGCAAGATCCGCAGCTGCCCGAAGCGAGCAACCGCACTGGTCCAGGCCGTGATGGTCCTGATCCAGGCTCGCTGAGATCAAGTTGGAAAGCGTTCACTGGCTCGACACCGGCCCGACACTGCCCCGGCATCGGTCCAGCACTGGCTCGGCGCGGACCCGGTGCTGCCCGTACCGGGACCTGGACTGGCGCCCTGACCTGCACCGGCACGGTGATCCCCGCCGAACCCGGCGCCGATCCCCGTGCCGGCCTCGGCACCGATTCCGGCGTGGGCCGGCGCAGGTAACGGGCCAGGCCCCAGCCAGCGGGCGCGGTCTCGGCGACAGGCGGCTCGGACAGTGGGCACCGCCCGGCCGGCAGGCGTGCCCCAACCGCGGGTGCCGACCCCGGCAGCAGGCACGACCCCGGCAGCAGACGCGGCCCCGGCAGCAGACGCGGCCCCGGCAGAGAGCGCTGTTCCGGCAACGGGCGCTACTCGGCAGCCGACCCCACAGCGGGACCGGATCCGGCGAGAACCCGTACCCGGCCCACCCGGTCCGCGGCACAGCCGGTGCCGCACCCGACCCTCCCGGACCGTCGCCACCCCGAATCCCGTCCCCGTTCCATATCCATTCCGTATCCATTCCGTACGCACGCCGGAACGTCTCCGACGAACCGGTGATTCTGCGCGCACGAATGCGCCCCCACGATTTCCGAACAACAGGGAGAAGCACATGACCACGACCGAAAACCGCCCCGGATCCGATGTGATCGACTGGTCGGCCGCACCTCCCCCGACCGACGAGACCGGCTGGCTGCAGCGGGCCCGCGAGGTCCGCCGCATCCTGGAGCGCGACGCCGCCGCCCGCGACCGGGCCGGCGCCACCCCCTACGACGAGGTCGCCCTGCTCAAGGAGTCCGGCCTGGTCACCCTGCTCGGCCCGGTCGAGCACGGCGGCGGTGGTCAGGAGTGGCCGACCGCCTACCGGGTGATCCGCGAGGTCGCCGCGGGCGACGGCTCGATCGGCCAGCTGCTCGGCTACCACCTCCTGTGGTTCTGGGCCGCCCGCCTGGTCGGGACGCCCGATCAGATCGAGGCGGTCGAGGCCGACGCAACCCGCAACCGCTGGTTCTTCGGCGGAGCGGTCAACCCCCGCGACGCGGACCTGACGATCCGGGAGGACGGCGACGACATCGTCTACTCCGGACACAAGAGCTTCTCCACCGGCAGCAAGGTCTCCGACGTGACCGTGCTGGAAGGGGTCCTCGACGGCAGCGGCGATCCCGGGACACACGTCTTCGCGATCGTCCCCAGCGAGCAGGAGGGCATCACCTTCCACGACGACTGGGACAACATCGGCCAGCGGCTCACCGAGAGCGGCAGCGTGACGATCGACGACGTGCGGGTGCCCTGGACCTCGGCCGCGGGCTTCGTCGACCGGGCCTTCCAGCCGCGGATCTACAACACGCTCAACGTGCCGACCATCCAGCTGGTGTTCGTCAGCTTCTACCTGGGCATCGCCCGCGGCGCGCTGGAGACCGGCGCCGAGTACACCCGCGGCACCACCCGGCCCTGGCTGCACGGCGGGCAGCAGCGTGCCGTCGACGAGCCCTACCAGCTCGACCTCTACGGCGACTACCAGTCGAAGCTCTGGGCGGTGGAGGCACTCGCCGACGCCGTCGCACAGGAGGCGCTGGAGATCCACCGGGACGCCTGGAACGTCACCGCACAGCAGCGTGGCGCGCACGAGGTACGGGTCGCGGCGGTGAAGGCCCGGGCCACCGAGGTCGCCCTGGAGATCACCTCGGGGATCTTCGAGGGCCTCGGCGCCCGTGCCACGGCCGCACAGCTGGGCTTCGACCGGTTCTGGCGCAACGTGCGCACCCACACCCTGCACGACCCGGTGGCGTACAAGCGCCGCGAGGTCGGTGCGCACCTGCTGCGCGACGAGCTGCCGGAGCCGACCTGGTACTCGTGAGCACCGGCTGTGCAGCGGCGGCCCCCGCGTGCCGCCGCTGCACAGCACCTGCCCGGATACGTGCTCAGGTGATGGCGGCCCGGATCTCGTCGGCGTGCGCCTCGGCCCAGGCCGCGACGGTCGTGCCGGGGCGGCCGGTGACCTCCTCGACGACGCCGCTGGGAGCCGGCTGCACCTCCCGCAGGAGCCCGAGGATGGTGTGCACGAGGAACTCCGCGGTCTCCCGGCCGGCCGAGGACTCCAGCGCTGTCACCGCCTCATCCTCCGTCACCTGCTCGAACCCGATCGGCACCCCGGTGGCGGCGGCGAGCACGTCGACCGCCGCCGACCGGCTGATCGGTTCCGGACCGGTGAGGGAGAGCGCGCGGCCGGCGTAACCGTCCTCGGTGAGGGCGACGGCCGCCACCTCCGCGATGTCGGTCATCGCGGTCGGGGTGCTCGCGAGCTCCGGCCACGGCTCCCGCACGACGCCGGTCCGCTGGATCTGCGGGTACCAGATCCCGACGTTCTCCACGAAGTCGGCGGGCCACAGGTGCGTCCAGGCCGGGGCCCCCGCCTCGACGGCCGCGGTGACCGATCCCCACCAGCTCTCCGGCTCCCCGGACAGGTCCACCACGTGTTCGACGCCCGCCGCGGCAGCCCGGTCCACGACCTCGGCGGCCGTCGCCTCCACCGGGGCCAGATACATCGCGCGGACGCCGTCGAACACCCCGTCGAGCGTCGAGGGCCGCCGCACCGACCCGCGGACGACCTCCACCCCCTCGGGCAGCGCGGCCCGCACCGGATCCACGGTCAGCGCCCGCACCGGCCCGGCGCCGCGGGCCAGCAGATGATCGACGACGAGACGCCCGATGTTGCCGGTCGCACCGGTCACCAGGATGGTCATGGCAGCCCCCTTCGGTTCACCCGGTACACCGTACCGAAATTCTCGTACGGCGTACCGGGTGAACCGCGGAGGGCCCTCAGTGCGTTCGGCTGCTCTCGGATCCGCGGGTCGCGCCCGGCACTCCGCGCAGTCGCGGGAGGAACCGGCCGGTGCGGCTGCGGTAGGCGTCGTACTCCGCGCCCAGCGCGCTGCCCAGCCCTGGCTCGTACACCGCGCGGGCCTGGATCTGCACCGCGACCAGGATCAGCACCCCGGCCAGCACGCCGAGCAGCGTCGGCGACACCAGCAGCATCCCGGCGCAGCCCACGATCAGGCCGGTCAGCACGGGATTGCGCACCCGGCTGTACAGGCCGCCGGTCACCAGCACCGGCCGCCGGGCGGCCTGCGCGTCACCGGCCGCGGCCGAACCCGCCTCCGGTGCCGACCGCCGCCAGACCGTCCCGAGCTGCAGCGTCGCGATCGCGACGACGGCGAACCCGAACAGCACCAGACCGGCCCCGGCCACCGCGACGCCGGGCCTGGCCAGCACCGCGATCGGCTCCAGCACACCGAGCGCGACCAGCAACGGGGCGCCGAAGCCGAGCAGCCCGGCGACGATCAGCAGCAGCCGTGCCCACCAGGCCGGGCTGCCCGGGGTGCGGACGATCTCGAGCCGCCGCTCGCCACGGGCCCGGTGCGCACGGGCCCTGAGCCATCCGGTCACGCCGACCGCGAGAACGCCGAGCAGCACCGCGGACCAGGCCGCGACCCGGTTGTCGATCAGCGCGCCGACCGTCGACCAGGCGTCGGGCCCCCAGACCTCGGGGACCGCCTCGACGAACAACCAGGCGCCGAAGACGAAGAACATCACCGCGGCGCCGATCGAGATGACCCGCTCCGGCAATCGCTGGCCGAGCTTGCGGCCGACCACGATGGCCATCGCATCCGCGGCGACCATGCCCAGCGTGGAGCCGAGCCAGACACCGAACCAGTTGTACTGGGTGGCCAGCGTGATGGTGGCCAGCATGGTCTTGTCACCCAGCTCGGCCAGGAAGAACGCGACCGACGCCGCGACCACCGCCGACCCGCCGGCCCGCTTGGCCTTGCGTTCCTCGTCGTCGGTGAGCGAGTCACCGCGCAGGGTCCACGCGCCGAAGGCGATGAAGGCGACCGCCGCGACCAGCGAGATCCAGCCGGTCGGGAGCGAGGCGCCCAGGCCCACGCCCACCGCCACCGAGACCAGATGCGTCACCGAGGTGGCGATGGTGATCCCGATGAGCACCGGGATCGCGTTGAAGCGCGTCGCGAATGTCAGCGCCATGAGCTGCGACTTGTCGCCGAGCTCGGCGACGAAGATGACGCCGAAACTGACCGCGAACGCGACCAGGAAACCGTTCATGTCCATCCCTCGATCTCGCGCCGGATCGAGGGAATGGGGATCCTCGATCCGGCACTACCGGATCGAAGGTCTCGCTCGCCTGGTGGTGGTCAGGCCGCCGCGCCCGGGGCCGCCGTCGAGGGCGTGCCCAGTATGTCGAGCGCAGCGTTGGGAGCTACTCCCCTTCGCGTACCCGGCGGACGTTACCGCACCGATCCGGTTCCCTCGACCCACGGCGCTGTGACCGCACTCTCACGCGAACCGGGCCGGATGGCTTAGCGTCGCGAACGACCCGCGTCACCGGTGACCGAGGAGGACCCCCATGCCCGATGCCGTCGTCTGCGAGGCCGTGCGCACACCGATCGGGAAACGGAAGGGCTCGCTGGCCGAGGTGCATCCGGTCGACCTGTCGGCGGCGGTGCTCGGCGCGCTCGCCGAGCGGACCGGGATCGATCCCGGCATCGTCGACGACGTGGTGTGGGGCTGTGTGAACCAGGTCGGCGACCAGGCCGCACAGATCGGCCGGTACGCGCTGCTCGCCGCCGGCTGGCCGGAGACGGTGCCCGGCGTCACGATCAACCGGGCGTGCGGGTCGAGCCAGTCGGCGTTCGACTTCGCCGCCGGGATGGTGCTCGCCGGGCAGTACGACGTCGTCGTCGCCGGGGGTGTCGAGTCGATGACCCGGGTGCCGCTCGGCGCCGGACGCGACCTGGGGCGTCCGTACGGCCCGCTGGTGCGGGAGCGCTACCGGGCCGACCTGACGTCCGGCGAGTTCCCGAACGCCGACTTCAACCAGGGGGTCGGCGCCGAGCGGATCGCCCGCGACTGGAAGCTGTCGCGCACCGAGCTCGACGAGTACGCGGCCCGCTCGCACGAGCTCGCCGCCGCCGCGACCGACT
Organism: Pseudonocardia autotrophica; assembly: GCF_003945385.1. Classification (NCBI taxonomy): domain Bacteria; kingdom Bacillati; phylum Actinomycetota; class Actinomycetes; order Pseudonocardiales; family Pseudonocardiaceae; genus Pseudonocardia; species Pseudonocardia autotrophica. The sequence goes on along the minus strand of NZ_AP018920.1, from coordinate 1,532,307 downwards.
CCGGAGCGTTCGGCGGGCAGCTGGTCACGGTCCCCGGCGCGCCCGGGTTCGACGCCGACGAGGGCCTGCGCCGCAGCACCACCGTGGACACGCTCGCGGGATTGACGCCGTCGTTCGCGGCGGACGGCGTGATCCACGCCGGGAACAGCTCGCAGATCTCCGACGGCGCGTCCGCCGTGCTGGTCACCACCCCGGAGCGGGCCCGGGAGCTGGGGCTCACCCCGATCGTGCGGTACCACTCCGGCGCGGTGTCCGGCGCCGATCCGCTGCGGATGCTCACCGGGCCGATCCCGGCCACCCGCAAGGTGCTGGGCCGGGCCGGGCTCACCGTCGGCGACATCGGCGCGTTCGAGGTGAACGAGGCGTTCGCGCCCGTGCCGCTGGCCTGGCAGGCCGAGTTCGGCGCCGCACCCGAGCGGCTCAACCCGCTGGGCGGGGCGATCGCCGTGGGGCACCCGCTGGGTGCCTCCGGCACGGTCCTGCTGACCCGGCTCGTGCACCACATGCGCGACCGCGGGATCCGGTACGGCCTGCAGACCATGTGCGAGGGCGGCGGAACGGCGAACGCCACGATCGTCGAGCTGCTGTGAAACGCGGATCCGGCCCCGGCGTGGCCGTCCGGGCGCTAGATTCCGACCGTGCTCGTGATCGGGATCGTGCTGCTGCTCGCCGGAGCCGGATGCTTCTACGCCGCCGTGCGGACACAGCGCCGGGTGCACGCGATGATGGCCGCGGAGACACTGACCGTGCCCGAGCTGCTGGACCGGGCGCAGATCGCCGCCGGGCTGAACGGGCGCCCGGGCGGGTTCCGAATGGTGTGCGAGGTCGTCGGCGAGACCGCCCCCGCCCCGGTCGGGCTCCTTCGCTCCGAGCTGACCGGCACCGAGTGCGTCTGGCACGCGCACCGGGTCGAGCGCCGCTACGAGCAGCGACGGCGCGACGGTGACCGCACCACCAGCAGCACCCGGACCGAGACCGTCGCCGAGCTGACCTCACCGCACGGCTGGCCGCTGCTGCGCGACGGCCACACCATCGGCGTCGACCCGGGTGGTCGGCGACCGGACCCGGTGGACCAGGTGCTCGACACGTTCGAGCCGTCGACCGGTCCCGAGGCCGCGATGCGCGCCGGTTCGCGGACGCTGGGCTACCGGCGCCAGGAGTGGGTGCTGCGGCCCGGGGTGACGATGTACGTGCTCGGTGAGGTCGACGACCGGGACGGGCCGCTGGTCATCCGGCCGCCGCAGGATCCCGCCTCGCCGTTCGTGCTCTCCACCCGCACCGAGGACGAGCTGACCCGCGCCGACCGGGGAACCCAGCGTGTCTGGGCCCGGGGCGGGGCGGCGCTGGTGCTGCTGGGGCTCGTTCTGGCCGTCGCCGGGCTGCTCGGCTGACTGTGAGGGTGGACCTGCCAGTCCCGGAAGTGATGGGCTGGTGATCAGCAGCGGCGGGTGTGACTCATCGCCTGACTGGCCCTTTGGTGCCTGTGGCGGGACATGTCCGCTCGCTGCTGCTGGTGCCGGCCCGGCCGGAGTGGTGGCCTGATCAGGAGCCTGACCCCCGCAGTAGCCGCTACGGGGTGTCCCATCACAGTCCTGCCCGGATCTCCGAACCAGGCCGGCGATCAACAGCCGCGTCCTGCAAGGAGAACGCATGCCCATGCTGGCAGAGACCGTCGAACTCGTCATCGGGGTCGACACCCACACCGACACTCACACCGCCGCGGTCGTGGTCGCCGCGACCGGTGCGCGGGTGCAGACCCTGACCGTGGCCGCGGACCCGCACGGCTACGACGAGCTGCTGGCCACCGCCGAGCGACACGGTGGGCTGCGCGCGTTCGCCGTGGAGGGCGCCGGCGGCTACGGCGCGGGCCTGACCCGCCACCTCACCGAGGCCGGGGAGGTAGTCGTCGAACTCGACCGACCGCAGCGCCCGGCACGGCGCGGGGGCCGCCGCTCGGACCCTCTCGACGCCGAACGCGCCGCCCGCGATGCCCTGTCGCGGGCCCAGCTGGCCCGGCCCAAGACCGGGGCCGAGCGGGCTGCGCTGCAGTCGCTGCTGACCGCGCGTCGTTCAGCGGTCGAGGCGGCCAGCACCGCCCAGCGTCAGCTCCGCGCGCAGGTCATCACCGCCCCGGAAGCGGTCCGTGCTCGCTTCCGCGGACACCGCAGCACTCGCGCGCAGATCAGCATCGCGGCTGGCCTGCGCCCAGCCAACAGCACCGGCGACGTCGAGGTGCTCACCACGCTCAGGGTGCTGCGCGACCTCGCCCGGCGGATCCGCGCCCTGGAGGCCGAGGCCGCCGAGTACGAGAAGACGATCCGACGCGTGGTGGCGTCATGGCGGCCGGATCTACTCGAGTTGACCGGGGTCGGGCCGATCAACGCTGCGACCGTGCTCACCGCCTGGTCCCACCCCGGCCGCTGCCGCGACGAGGCCGCCTTCGCCATGCTCGCCGGAGCCGCCCCGATCCCGGCCAGCTCCGGGCGCACCGTCCGCTACCGGCTCAACCGTTCCGGCGACCGCCAGCTCAACCGAGCCCTGCACAGCATCGTGCTCTCACGACAACGCTACGACCAGGCCACCCGCGACTACACCCAACGGCGCCACACCGAAGGCAAGACCGACCGGGAGATCCGCCGCTGCCTCAAGCGCTACACCGCACGACAGCTGTTCCGCCAGCTCGAAACCGACCCCCTTCGCGGCCTTGACGAACCATAGGAGCGTCCCGGCCCGGGCCGCCGGCCCCGTCCGGCGGGAGTCAGCCGGACATCCACACCGAACGCCGCAGGGATTCCCAGCGCGATCACAGGGTCGTCTCAGGGTCGGGACGCACAGTACTGACATGACCGAGAACGGGCCGGGTCCGAGCGGGATCCCCGACGGACACACCCCCACCGCCGCCGGCGGCTCCGCGGGTGGCGATCCGGCCCCGTCCCGGCCCGAACGACGTTCCGGCGACGCGCGCACCGGCCACGCCGACGACACCCGCGCAGAGGAGGCACCCGAGATGAGCGACACCGAGCAGCGGCGTCCGAGCCCCGAGTGGGCGGCGGCGCCCGGTACCCAGCCGGGCGTGCCCGCGCACGGTGCGGGCAGCCCACCCACCTCGGTGTACCCGCCGTTCCCGCCGCAGAACGCCCCCCGGCCCCCGAAGCCCCCGAAGCGGTTCGGCGCGAGCGTGATCGCGCTCGCCCTCGCCGCGGGCCTGGTCGGCGGTGGCGTCGGTTTCGGTGGCGCGTACGCCGTCCTCGGCTCGTCCGGTTCCGGGCAGGCGAGCCTGGCCAGCGCGGCCGATCCGGGCACCCCGGCCCGAGCCGCGGACGGCTCGATCGCCGGCGCCGCGGCCGCGATCATGCCCAGCACCGTCGACATCCAGGTCCGCACCGGCCAGGGCGTCGCCGAGGGGTCCGGGGTCGTCCTGACCGCCGACGGCGAGGTGCTCACCAACAACCACGTCGTGTCCGGCGCCGCCCAGGGCGGGGAGATCACGGTGACCCTGTCCGACGGCACCCGGCACCAGGCCACCGTCGTGGGCACCTCCCCCAGCTACGACCTCGCGGTCATCCGGCTGCAGGGCGCCTCCGGCCTGACCGCCGCGACCCTCGGCGAGTCCTCGGGCGTCCAGGTCGGCGAGCAGGTCGTGGCGACCGGGTCGCCACAGGGACTGTCCGGCACGGTCACCGCGGGCATCGTCAGCGCGCTGAACCGGACCGTCGCGGCCGGCGGCGACGGCCAGGCCCCGGTCGTCTACAACGGGCTGCAGACCGACGCCCCGATCAACCAGGGCAACTCCGGTGGCCCGCTGGTGAACCTCGCCGGGCAGGTGGTCGGGATCAACTCCGCGATCGCCACCACCGGCCAGAGCCAGGGCTCGATCGGGCTGGGCTTCGCCATCCCGGTGGACACCGCGAAGCGGGTCGCCCAGGAGCTCATGTCCGACGGCGTCGCCACCAAGCCGCAGCTCGGCGTGCAGGGATCGGTGAACGCGTCGCGGGGCGCTGCCACCGGCGGGGCCGAGATCGCCGCCGTGCAGCCCGGATCGCCGGCCGCGCAGGCCGGGTTGCGCGAGGGCGACGTCGTCACCGAGGTGGACCAGTACCCGGTGTCGAGTTTCGCCGACCTGATCGCCCGGGTCGGCAACTTCGCCCCCGGTCAGCAGGTCACGCTGACCGTCGGCAGCGGCGCCGACGCCCGCCAGGTCCCGGTCACGCTCGGCAGCGTCGAGGACACCGCGGCCGCCAACGCAGAGAACGGGTCCAGCAACACGCCGAACGACCCGGGCCAGCTGCCCTTCGGGTTCAACCCCTTCGGCGACGGCAACTGACCCCACCCTCTCCGGCCGGGCGCGGCACATCCCTCCCGTCGCGCCCGGCCGGTCCTCTTGTCCGCTCCTGCCAGCGCGCGGTGGCGGCGGGATCCGACGCCCGGGCCCGACGCTCACGCCGCCGGGTCCGCAGCCGCCCGACCACGGCGGAGACGGCCCCCACCACGGCCACCAGCCCGACCGCCAGTCCCGCGGCCACCAGCGGCGAGTCGGTGAGATTGCCGGTCAGCACGCCGAGCACGCCGTAGAGCAGCGTCCACAGCGCGGCACCACCGGCGACCGCGGGCAGCAGCTTCGCCCAGGCCATCCCGGATGCCGCGGCGGCGATCAGGGTCGGCACGCGTCCGGCCGGGGCGACCCGCCCGACCAGCACCAGGAGCCAGCCGCGTTCGGCGAACGCGTCCCGCAGCCGCACCACCCGGGCCACCGTGCGTTCCCCGCCGAACCGGCCGCCCGCGACCGCGGCGAGCACCGAGGCGCTGCCCCGGCGGGCGACGGCGAAGGTGACGACGTCGCCGGCCAGCGCGGCGACGAAGGCGAGCCCGAGCACCAGCGGCAGCGACAGCGCGTCGGTGGTCATCGCCGTCGCCGCGGCCGCACCGACGATCGCGCCGGTCGGCACGACCGGCGCGATCGAACCGAACAGCACCCCGCCGGCGACGATCAGATAGGCGACCCGGCCGGCGTCCGGAGTGAGCTCGGCCTCGATCCACTCCTCGGCCGGGGGCGGGGCGACCGAGAGCGCGGCCAGCAGCGCGCTCACACCGGGGCCCCGACGCGGGCGCCCGGCTCGACCACCAGCGGGCGGGTGGGCAGCCCGGCGGCCGTGACGGCGGCGGCGAACTCGTGCGGAGGGTGCACCAGCAGCTCGCGCATCCGGCCGCCGATCCGGCCGGGGACCGAGCAGAGGCCGGTGACCGCGAGCGTGCCCCAATGCACCGGCAGGGTGACCTTCGGCGCGAGCCGGCGGACCGCCTCGGCCGCGCCCGACGGGTCGAGGTGGCCGGGCCCGAGGCTCGGCCCCCAGCCCCACACCGGCAGCGCCGCGAGATCGATCGGGCCCTGCGCGGCGACGTCGTCGAGCCCGGGGAACAGCCCGGTGTCCCCGGCGGCGTAGACGCGCAGGCCGTCGGCCTCCAGCAGATGGCCCATCGCGTCCGCCTGCGGGCCGTGCGTGAGCCGCGGACCCCAGCGGTGCCCGGAGTGCTCCGCCGGGGTGCCGGTGACCCGCAGCCCACCGAACGTCCTGGTCTCGCCGACGGCGAGCTCGGACACCCGGGGTACGCCGCGCCGGCGCACCCACCCGGCCGCGCCGGCCGGCACCACGATCTCGGTGTCGCGGGGCAGCAGCCGCAGCGACCGCAGGTGCAGGTGGTCGGCGTGCAGGTGGGAGATCAGGACCAGGTCGACGTCGGCGAGCCCGGCGGTGGGCACCGCGGGCACCATCCGGCGCAGTGGCCCCACCGCCGCGGTCAGCAGCGGATCGGTCAGGACGGTGCGTCCCCCCATCCGCAGCCGCAGCGTGCTGTGGCCGAGGAAGGTCGTCTCCGGCAGGTCCACGGGTCCGAGTATCCCCGGGTTCGGGCCGTGGTGGTCGTGCGCGGGCTCAGGCGTTCCCGAGAACCCGGTCGACGGCGATCTCCAGCACCACCCGTTCCGGGTTCGGCCGGGGCTCCTTGTACTGGGCCGCGTAGCGCCGCTCGGCGTCCCGCACGATCTCCGGCTCGTCCCGGACGACGGCGACACCCTCCAGCGTCGACCAGGTCCGGCCCTCGACGAGACAGACCGCGACCCGGGCGCCGCCGGGGCCGGCCGCGGCCACGTTGCGGGCCTTCTGCGAGCCGGCCCGGCAGATCACCCTGGCGATCCGCTCGTCGACGTCGACGGTGACACCGACCGGCGCGGCGTGCGGTGTGCCGTCCCGGCGGGCGGTGACGAGGATGCACGGGCGGCGCTCCGACCACAGCTGCAGGAAGGCATCGGAGACACCGTCGGCGAGGGATCGGCGTCGGTTCACGATCATCATCCTCGCCAACGGCCCGTTGCTCTGCTCACCGGGGGCTCGCCGGGCCGCGCCGGCCGGGCTCCGGCGGGATCACCGGCCGCGGGCCGGTGTAGACGCCGCCGGCTGATCCGGCCGTCCGCGACCTACGCCGGGCCGCCCCCGCCGGAGCCGGTCCCGGCTCCCTGACCGGCCCGGTCGCCGCGGGTGTCCCGGCGGATCGGGTGTTCGGGCGGCACCTCGACGAACACGATCCGGGTGCCGTCCGGGTCGGCGATCCACATCTCGTGCAGGCCCCACGGCTCCTGCTTCGGCTCACGCAGCACCCGGACGCCCGCGGCGGCCAGCTCGGCGTGCGTGCTCGCGAGATCGCGGACCTGCAGCCACAGCCGCAGCCCGCCCGGATCGGTACCCGGCTCGGCGTCCGGCGCCCCGGACGGCGACGCGGACACCTCCAGGAACCCGCTGCCCAGGAAGAAGACCGTCCCGCCGGGGAACTCCCGGGAGATCGCCAGCCCGAGGGTGTCGCGGTAGAAGGCGACCGCCGTCGCGGGATCGGCGGGACGCAGGATGGCGCGGCTGGCGAGGATCTCCACGAGGCCGCACGGTAGCGGTCCGGAACGGGACCGTGACACGGGCGAGACGTGCGTGAGATCGGTGGCATTGCAAACTTTTTGGTTGCCGCGGGACACGACGGCGTGCTCATCTGATCGGGCACCACCACTTCTCCCGCCCACGGAGGTCGCGTGTTCCGGGCCCGAACCCGCCCCACTCAGGACCCGGCCACACCCGGCCAGCCACCGGAAGCACGTCCGATGGTCGCGATCGCCGTGCTCGCCTCCTGCGGCGTGCTGGTGTCGCTGCTGCAGACGATGGTGGTGCCGCTGCTCCCCCGGTTCCCGGAGCTGCTGTCGGTCAGCCCGTCGACGGCGTCATGGCTGATCACGGCGAACCTGGTGGCGGGCGCGGTGTCGGCGCCCGTGCTCGGTCGGCTCGGCGACATGTTCGGCAAGCGCCGGATGCTGCTGGTCGCGCTCGGCCTGGTCGGCACCGGATCGCTGCTCGGCGCGCTCGCCCCGGGCATCGAACTGCTGCTCGTCGCCCGGGTGCTGCAGGGCGCGGCCTTCGGCGTGATCGCGCTGGGCATGAGCCTGATGCGCGACATCCTGCCCGCGGACCGGGTCGGCTTCGGGGTCGGGCTGATGTCGTCGTCGCTCGGCTTCGGCGGCGCGATCGGCCTGCCGATCACCGGTGTGGTCGCGCAGTTCGCCAGCTGGCGGTGGCTGTTCGCCGGTGCGGCGGTGCTCGCCGTCCTGCAGCTCGTGCTCGTGCGACGGCTGGTGGCCGAGTCGGGACGGCGGACCGGCGGCCGGTTCGACGGCCTCGGCGCGATCGGGATCGGCGCGGTGCTGCTCGCGGTGCTGCTCGCCGTCTCCAAGGGCAACGAGTGGGGCTGGACGTCACCGCAGGTGCTCGTGCTGATCATCGCGGCGCTGGTACTGGCACCGGCCGTCGGCTGGTACGAGCTGCGCTCCCCCGCCCCGCTGATCGACCTGCGGGTGTCCGCCCGGCCGGCCGTCCTGCTGACCAACACCGCGACCGTGCTGGTCGGCTTCTCGATGTTCGCCGGCTTCGTACTGACCACCCAGCTGCTGCAGGCACCGGTCAGCACCGGCTACGGCTTCGGCCAGTCGCTGCTCGTCGCCGGCCTGGTGCTGCTGCCGATGGGCGGCTCGATGGTGCTGTTCTCCTCGGCGTCGGCCCGGCTGTCGCGGGCCCGCGGGCCGCGGACCACGCTGGTGCTCGGCACGCTGCTGCTCGGGGTCGGGAACCTGGCGTTCGCGACGCTGCCCGGCACGGTCTGGCTGCTCATGCTGGTCTCGACGCTCACCGCGATCGGTGCCGCGCTCGCCTACTCCGCCATCCCACTGCTGATCATGCGCGCGGTGCCGGAGTCGGAAACGGCGGCGGCCAACAGCCTCAACACCCTGGCCCGCCAGCTGGGCACCAGCGCATGCACGGCGTTCGCCACCGCTGTGACCACGGCGTTCGTGATCGGCGACGGGATCCTGCCCGCCGGGCTCGCCTACACGATCGCGTTCGCCGGAGCCGGTGCGGCCGGGCTGCTGGCGATGCTGCTCGTCGCCGTCACGCCGGCGCCCGCCCCGGAGCCCGCGCCGGCGACGACTGCGTCGACGACCCCGACGAGGGCTGCGTCGACAGCCCCGACGACGACCCCGGCAGCGACTGCGGAACCGGCGACCTGCCGGCGCTGACGACGCCGCCCACAGGGATGCCGGAGGGCCGTTCCACCGAACGGACCCCCCGGACGCCCCACCGCCCGGCGGATCGCACATCGTGTCGCTGCACACTCCCGCCGCTCGCCCGCGCAGCGTGCAGGTACGTGCGCGGACGGTGTCCGGCGACCTGCGGACGCCTTCCATTGTGGACACTCACCCACCGCCCACCTGCCGTTTCGCCGGAAATGGATCCCGAACTTGCCGGTAGAACTACTCGGTAACATTCTCCCGGGTAACCGTCCGAGTTGACCGATTATCCGTGAGCGCGCACACTCCAGGGCTTGGATCACATTCCGATCGTGACCGTCCGCCGATACCGTTGCACGCACCGCATCCGAACTCATCGCCTGGCTTGCTCACGCGTCCAGCCTGGTGATTCCCGCCAGGCCGGCGCTGCTCCAGGAGGTCGCCCATGAAGCCTTTCGTGGTCAACAACCACGACCGTTTGGTCTTTCCAGCCAATTTTCTCGCCGAACTCGATTTCTCGGTCATCGATGATCTCGACCAATTCACGGCAATCGTCGGCCGCGATTTCGAGGCCAAGGCCCCGACCGGGACCGAGATTCTCGAGCGCATCACCGCCGGCGTGTACGAGAGCCGCTTCGCACTGCTGCGGGACATGAGCCAGAACCTCTTCTGGGTCAACCGCTTCTCGATGACGATGTTCGAGAAGCGGCCGACCCGCTGGCGGGACCTGCCCCGGCACCGCTCCGACGTCTTCCTGCCGGTGCTCACCCCCTGGGAGGACGGTGACAAGAAGGTCCGCGCCGTCCGCGAGGCCTTCCAGACGCTGCCCGCGACCTGGGACGACGAGGCCGAGCAGGGGATCTTCGATCTGCTCTTCGACGTCTTCGGCCACCGGCGCCACCACGCCACCGAGCTGCCCGCGGTGAAGCCGACCGTCGAGGAGTTCCTCGCCACCCCGGGCGCGATGACGTTCGTCGTGCCGCAGCACGACCCGGACTACCCGGTCTTCTCGTTCAACCAGATCCTCGACGCGCACGCCGAGGTGCCCGAGCTCGAGGCGCTGACCCGCTGGGCGATGGCGCTGCACAACCAGTACCCCTGGGACCGGGCCGCCACCGAGCTGCGCACCGCCGACCGGATCGGCGACGACGACCACGTCGTCGCGTTCCATCCGCGCAACCGCGACGTCGAAGCCTTCCTGGACCGTGCCACCGGCGCCCGCCCGACCCGCCGCGGCCGGCTCGCGACCCGCTCCGAGCCGGTCGCCCCGGAGTCCCCGCTGCCCCCGGTCCGGGTCCGCGAGGCGTTCCGGGTGCAGCCGAAGGTGGAGGCACTGGCCGTCGTGCGGGGTGAGCACGTCTGCTCCAACACCGACGTCGTGCGGAACACCTCGTTCTCCTGGTCGCCGATGAGCGCCGATGAGATCTCCGCCAAGACCGGCATCGACCAGCGCCGCTACACCGAGCTGGACATCGAGGACCTGGCCTGGTCGGCGGCCGTCCGCGCACTGGAGCACTCCGGCCGCCGGCGCGAGGAGATCGGCGCGGTGCTGGTCGCGACCTGCACCAGCGAGCGGTTGATCCCGTCGCTGTCGACCTGGCTGTCCGGCGAGCTGGGCCTGCTCCAGACGCACTGCTCGGCGGACATCATCGCGGCCTGCGCCGGGCTGCCCTACGGCCTGTCCGAGGCCGTCCGGCAGCTCCAGGAGGTCCAGCGGCCGGTACTGCTGGTGTGCGTCGAGAAGTTCTCCGACAAGATCGGCAACGTCCGCACCTCCAGGATGATCTTCGGCGACGGCGCGGCCGCGATGGTGGTCGCCCCGGCCCCCGACGGCGAGCCGGGCGACATCGACCTGCTGCAGACCTACGCGTCCGGCCCGGCGTCCGAGGTCAACTCGATCATCTGGCCGAACCCGGAGTTCGACAACGACATCACCGTCTACGGCCCCGAGGTGAAGGCGCTCGTCTCCCGCTACCTGGCGCAGATGATCGCCGAGCTCTCCGACGAGACCGGCCCCGGCGGAACCGGCTCGATGCTCGACGCGATCGACCTGATCGTGCCGCACCAGGCGAACAAGACGATGATCCTGCAGCTCGCGGCCAAGGCCGGGCTCTCGGCCGGTCAGCTGTACTTCAACATCGAGTCGATGGGCAACGTCTCCGCGGCGTCCATCCCGATCGCCATGTTCGACGCGGTCGCCGACGGGGCGGTGTCCGGCCGCACCCGGGTGTTCGCGCCCGGCTTCGGCGCCGGCGCGGTCGGCGGCTACGCGGTGCTGGAGGTCGATCCGGCCGTGATGGCCCCGGAGGTGTTCCTCGACCCGGCCGGTGCGCAGGGCCAGGTCTCCGGGACCACCGCGCCGACGTCCGACGACGTTCGCATCGCGTTCGGCGAGTGACGAGGATGGGTCCGGACCGGTAGGACGGACGGGCGATCCCCGCATCCGTCCCCGCCACCCAGCCAACGCCGCCGCCGTGCACACCTCAGGAGCAGTGAAACCCGCCATGTTCTCGCGCATCGCCATCGTCAACCGCGGCGAGCCCGCCATGCGACTGATCAACGCCGTCCGGGAGTGGAACGCCCAGAACGCGCCGGCCCGGCGCCTGCGCACCATCGCCCTCTACACCGCCGTCGATCGCCGGTCGATGTACGTCCGGGAGGCCGACGAGGCCGTCCTCATCGGACCGGACGACCCCGACCACATGGGCGCGAGCCCCTACCTCGACCACGACGAGCTGGAGCGCGCGCTGCGCGTGTCCCGGGCCGACGCGGTCTGGCCCGGCTGGGGCTTCGTGTCGGAGAAGGCCGAGTTCGCCGAGCTGTGCGAGCGGCTCGGGATCACTTTCGTCGGCCCGTCGGCGGAGGTGATGCGCCGGCTCGGCGACAAGATCGCGTCGAAGCAGCTCGCCGAGTCGGTGGGCGTCCCGATGGCACCGTGGTCGGGCGGCCCGGTGGCCGACATCGAGGCGGCGCGCAAGGCGGGCGACGCCATCGGCTACCCGCTGATGGTGAAGGCGACCGCGGGTGGCGGCGGCCGCGGCATCCGGTTCGTCGCGGGGCCCGAGCAGCTCGACGAGGCCTTCGAGCGGGCGGCGTCCGAGGCGGCGCGGACCGCGGGAGACGCCACCGTGTTCATGGAGCGGGCGGTCGCCGGTGGCCGGCACGTCGAGGTGCAGGTCGTCGCGGACGCGGGCGGCGACGTGTGGACGCTCGGCGTGCGTGACTGCTCGGTGCAGCGACGCAACCAGAAGGCGATCGAGGAGTCCGCCTCCACCGCGCTCGACGCCGAGCAGGACCAGCTGCTCCGCGACTCCGCCGCCGACCTGGTGCGGGCCGCGGGCTACGTCAACGCGGGCACCGTCGAGTTCCTCTACCAGCCCGAGGAGAAGCTGCTCTCGTTCCTCGAGGTCAACACCCGGCTGCAGGTCGAGCACCCGGTCACCGAGGCGTGCACCGGCGTCGACATCGTCAAGCTCCAGCTGCACATCGCGGCGGGCGGCACACTGGCCGACGCCGCCGGTGGCCCGGGGAGGAACGGCGGCGGATCGCCGGCCGGGCAGGGCTGGGCGATCGAGGCCCGGCTCACCGCCGAGGACCCGGAGCGCGAGTTCGCACCCGCCCCCGGACGGATCGAGCACCTCGCCCTGCCGAGCGGGCCGGGCATCCGGGTCGACACCGGCGTCGCCGCGGGTGACGTCATCCCGCCGCAGTTCGACTCCATGATCGCCAAGGTGATCGCCTGGGGCCGGGACCGCGACGAGGCCCGTGCCCGGCTGTCCCGGGCGCTGCGCCAGACCTCCGCGGTGATCGACGGCGGCTCCACCAACAAGGCGTTCCTGCTCGACCTGCTCGACCGCGACGAGCTGCGCTCCGGCGATGTCGAGACCACCTGGCTGGACGCCATGATGGCGGCCGGGTACACCCCGCCGCGCCGGCTCGACGTGGCGCTGCTGGCCACCGCGATCCAGTCGCACGACGGGCACGTCGCCCGCCAGCAGGACCGGCTGTTCCGTTCCGCCGAGGCCGGCCGGCCGGAGGTCGGCTACGAGACCTGGCACCAGACCGACGTCACCGCGGCCGGGCAGTCCTACAAGCTGAGGGTCGCCCGGACCCGGGCGGGCCGCTACCGGGTCGAGCTCGACGTACCCACCGCCGGAGGCGGCTCCTCGACACAGACCGTCGACGTCGACGTCGAGCGCAACGGCACCTACGAGCGCCGGCTCACCGTCGGTGAGCAGAGCTGGACGGTGCTCTCGGTCGCCCAGGAGTCGGACTACCTGGTCGAGGTCGACGGCGCCGTGCACCGCATCTCCGGCGGCGAGGCGGGCATCGTGCGCGCCCCGGCCCCGGCGATGGTGGTGGCGCTGCCGGTCTCTGCGGGCGACACCGTCGCCGAGGGCGACACGCTCGCGATCGTCGAGTCGATGAAGCTGGAGACCTCGCTGCGGGCGCCGTTCGACGGCGTCGTCGCCGAGCTGCTCGTGCCGGCGAACACCCAGGTCGACGGCGGCACGAAGCTGCTCCGGCTGGAGCCGCTGGCCGACGCCGACTCCGGCGCCGTCGCCGCCACCGGGGACCGGGTGGGGTTCGCCGCGTTCGGCACCGCCGGTGACTCCGGCGACCCGGCCCCGACCGCCGCGGACGCGCTGTCCGCGCTCCGGTTCCAGGTGCTCGGCTTCGACGTCGACGAGGGCCAGGCCCGCCCGCAGCTGCGCAGGCTCGCCGCCGCACGGGACGGCCTCCCGGCCGACGACCCGGCGGTGCTCGCAGGCGAGACCACCGTGCTGAAGATCTTCGCCGACCTGTGCGCGCTGTCGCGCAACCGCTCCGAGACCGACGACGAGACCGGCGAGACCGAGCGGAACCCGCAGGAGTACCTCTACGCGTACCTGCGCAGCCGCAACCCCGACGACGAGGGCCTGCCGGAGTCGTTCCAGGCCAAGCTGCGCCGGGCGCTGACGCACTACGGCGTCACCGACATCTCCGCCGATCCCGAGCTCGGCCCGGCGCTCTACCGGATGTTCCTGGCCCACCGCCGCGCCCCGCAGCAGGTGCCGGTCGTGCTGAACCTGCTGAACTGGCGGCTGCAGCACCCGGAGTCGGTCGCCGGGCTGTCCGCCTCGGCCCGCGAGGAGTACCTGCGCACGCTCGACGAGGTCGTCGTCGCCACCCAGCTACGGCATCCGGTCGTCGGCGACACCGCCCGCCTGGTCCGCTACCGCGCGTTCGACGCGCCGGTGGTCGCCGCCGAGCGCGGCCGGGTGCTGAGCGAGGTCCGGGAGAGCCTGGACGTGCTCGCGGCGGACCCGGAGGCCGCCGACCGCAACCGCCGGATCGACGCGCTGGTCGGCTCCTCGGAGCCCATCCTCGGCGTCTTCGGCGACCGGCACGACGCGGTGCTGCTGGAGGTCATGACCCGCCGCTACTACCGGGTCCGGCCGCTGCGCGAGCTGGAGCTCGCCGAGCACGCCGGCCGGCCGCTGCTCACCGCGCGCTACCAGCACCTGGGCAACGACCGCACGCTGTTCGCCACAGTGATCGACAACAACGACCCGCAGGGCGCGCTGGCGACCGCCGAGGAGCTGCGCCGCCGGGTCGGCGAGCTGGGCAGCGGCCGCACCGCGCTGGTCGATCTCTACGTCACCTCCACCAAGGCCGACGACGGAGGCGACCCGGACGCCCGCGCCGAGCGGGTCCGGGCGGCGCTCGGCCGGGTGCCCGGCGCGCTGCACCGGGTGGCGGTCGCGGTGCGGCCGAACCCGAGCGCCGACGCCGACGCCGCCGAGCCGCCCACCTGGTTCACCTTCCGGCCGGACGAGAACGGCGATCTCGTCGAGGACCGCACGCTGCGCGGCATGCACCCGCTGGTCGCCGACCGGCTGCGGCTGTGGCGCTTCCGCGACTTCGAGCTGACCCGGCTGCCCGCCGCCACCGACGTGCACCTGTTCCGGGCGGTCGGCCGCAACGTCACCGCCGACGACCGGCTGGTCGCGATGGCCGACGTCCGCGAACTCACCGTGCTGCGCGACGACGAGACCGGGCGGATCCGCTCGCTGCCTCAGTTCGAGCGCGCCCTCGACGCCTGCATCAACTCGCTGCGCAGCGCGCGCGCCGGGGACCGGACGCTGGCCCGCACATCATGGAACCGGATCCAGCTCTACGTCTGGCCGGAGGTGGACGTGCCACTGGCCGAGCTGGACTCGGTGGTGCGCAAGCTCGCCCCGCGCACCGCGAACCTGGGCCTGGAGCAGGTCCTGGTCGAGTTCCGCAGCGGCGACACGGCCGTCACCGGTGGCCAGGGCGGCCCGCGGTCGATGCTGCTGCGGATGTCGCGGCCGCCCGGCGCCGGGCTCACCGTCCGGCTGGACCAGCCGCCGACCGAGCCGATGCGCGAGCTGGACTCCTACGACCAGAAGGTGCTCAAGGCGCGCCGCCGCGGCGCCGTCTACCCCTACGAGATCGTCCCGCTGCTGACCGCCCCGATCGACGCCGGGCCGGGCAGCTGGCAGGAGTACGACCTGGACGACGCCGGGACCCCGCACCCGGTCGACCGGGCCCCCGGCGGCAACACCGCCAACCTGGTGCTGGGCGTCGTCACGGTGCCGACCCGGCGCTACCCCGAGGGCATCCGGCGGGTGGTACTGCTCGGTGACCCGACCCGGGCGCTCGGCGCGATTGCCGAGCCGGAGTGCCGCCGGGTACTCGCCGCGATCGAGCTGGCTCAGCAGCTGGACGTGCCGATCGAGTGGTTCGCCGTCTCGGCCGGCGCGAAGATCGCGATGGAGTCGGGCACCGAGAACATGGACTGGATCTCCCGGGTGCTGCGCGGGATCATCGAGTTCACCCAGGACGGCGGCGAGCTGAACGTCGTCGTCACCGGCATCAACGTCGGCGCCCAGCCCTACTGGAACGCCGAGGCGACGATGCTGATGCACACCAGGGGCATCCTGGTGATGACGCCGGACTCGGCGATGGTGCTGACCGGCAAGCACTCGCTGGACTTCTCCGGCGGCGTCTCCGCCGAGGACAACTTCGGCATCGGCGGCTACGACCGGATCATGGGCCCGAACGGCCAGGCGCAGTACTGGGCACCGGACCTGTCCGGCGCGGTCGGCGTGCTGCTGGCGCACTACGCGCACACCTGGTCGCTGCCCGGCGAGCGGTTCCCGCGGCCGGCGCCGACCACCGACCCGGTCTCCCGGGACGTCACGACCGCACCGCACGCCGGGCCGAACTGCGAGTTCGGCACGCTCGGCGAGATCTGGGCGCCGGAGACGAACCGGGAACGCAAGAAGCCGTTCGACATCCGGTCGGTGCTGCGCGGCGTCGCCGACGCCGATCACCCGACGTCCGAGCGGTGGGCCGACATGCACGACGCCGAGTCGGTCGTCGCGCTCGACGCGCACCTCGGCGGGCAGCCGATCGCGATGATCGGCATCGAGTCGCGGCCGCTGCCGCGGCGCGGCCCGAGCCCGGTCGACGGCCCGACGCAGTTCACCGCGGGCACGCTGTTCCCGCGGTCCTCGCGCAAGTGTGCGCGGGCCATCAACGCCGCGTCGGGCAACCGGCCGCTGGTCGTGCTGGCGAACCTGTCCGGGTTCGACGGCTCGCCGGAGTCGCTGCGCGGGCTGCAGCTGGAGAACGGCGCCGAGATCGGCCGGGCCATCGTCAACTTCGACGGCCCGATCGTGTTCTGCGTCGTCTCCCGCTACCACGGCGGGGCGTTCGTGGTGTTCTCCGGAACGCTGAACGACAACATGGAGGTCGCCGCGATCACCGGCTCCTACGCCTCCGTGCTGGGCGGCGCGCCCGCCGCCGCCGTCGTCTTCGCCGGCGAGGTCAACGACCGGACCGCGAAGGACGAACGGATCACCGGCCTGGAGGCCCGGATCGCCGAGGCGACCGAGGCCGGGGACGAGGCGGGCGCAGCCCGGTTGCGCGGCGAGCTCGCCACCCTCCGGCCGGACGTCCGCTCGGAGAAGCTCGGCCAGGTCGCGGACGAGTTCGACACCGAGCACTCGATCGAGCGGGCGCAGAGCGTCGGCTCGGTGCACCGGATCGTCACCCCGGACCAGCTGCGTCCCTACCTGGCCGACGCCGTACAGCGGGGCATGAAGCGCACTCTCGAATCCGCCGCCGGCGGAACCACAGGAGGAACGGAATGACCGCAGTTTCCGACACCCACCCGGACCAGCGCGTCGCCATCGTCACCGGGGGTGCCCGCGGCATCGGCGCGGCGATCACCACCGCGCTGGCCCGGCAGGGCGTGCACGTCGCCGCCGGATACTCCTCGAACTCCAAGGCCGCCGAGGAACTGAAGGAGAAGCTCGGCGCCGAGGGCGCCTCGGTCTCGGTGCACCAGGGCAACGTCGGCGAGCCCGACGACTGCTCCCGCGTGGTCGCCGAGGTGATCGAGCAGAAGGGCCGGATCGACTACCTGGTCAACAACGCCGGCATCACCGTCGACAAGACCGTCCGCAAGCTGACCGTCGACGACTGGCACGCGGTGCTGCGGATCAACCTCTCCGGCGCCTTCTACATGGCCAAGGCCGTGCTGGAGCACATGACCGGCAACGAGTTCGGCCGGATCGTGAACATCTCGTCGGTGATCGGCCAGACCGGCTCGATCGGCCAGGCGAACTACGCGTCGTCGAAGGCCGGCCTGATCGGCTTCTCGAAGTCGCTCGCCCAGGAGGTCGCGCGCAAGGGCGTCACGGTGAACTGCGTGGCGCCGGGCTTCATCGAGACCGAGATGGTCGCCGCGGTGCCGGAGAAGGCGCTGGAGAAGATCATCGCGAAGGTCCCGGTCGGCCGGCTCGGCCAGGCCGACGAGATCGCCCGCGCCGTCCAGTTCCTGGTCGACGACCGCGCCGGGTACGTCACCGGCTCGGTGATCAGCGTCAACGGCGGTCTGGACATGGCGTCGTGAGCTCCGGTCCCGTCCCACCGTCGGGGGGTGGGACGGGACCGGTCGCCCGCGTGTAGCGGGCCGCGAGCACCCGGAGCCGATCGACCAGCTCCGGGGGCTCGGTCACCCGGAAGTCCAGGTCCAACAGTCCGATGTAGACGGCGACGGTCTCGATGCTGTCGGCGCCGGTCACCAGCACGCAGCGCCCGCCGTCGAGCTCCTCGACCATGCCGACGGCCGGATTGATCCGGGCGAGCACGGTCGCCGCGGGCGCCTCGACGGTGATCCGGACGTGCACCTTCCACCCGGTCGACGCGACCTCCCGCAGCACCAGCGCCGGGTAGTCACCCCCGGGCAGCGGATCGGGGACGAACCGGCGCCCGGTCGGCGCCCGCAGGCCCACCAGATCGACCCGCCAGGTCCGCCAGCTCGCGTCCAGGCGCCCGACCAGATACCAGCGCCCCTGCCAGGCCACCAGCCGGTACGGCTCGACCGTGATCGGCCACTGCTCGCCCGGCACCTCCAGCCGGACGAGCTCGTGATCCCGGATCGCCGACGCCAGCGCAGTCAGCGCCACCGGATCGACCTCCGGATCGGGATCGGCGGTGTCGGTGTTGCGCGGGCCGGCCGCGGTGCTCTCGTGGATCGCCGCCACCCGGCGGCGCAGCCGGTCCGGCAGCACCTGGTCGAGCTTCGCCAGCGCCCGGCCGCCGCTCTCGCCCAGCAACCCGCCGCTCTCGCCGACGGTCCGCAGCCCGATCGCGACGGCGACCGCCTCGGCGTCGTCGAGCTGCAGCGGCGGCAGCCGGGCACCGGACCCGAGCCGGTAGTGCCCGGCCGCGCCGCGGACGGCGTGCACCGGGTAGTCGAGGCCGCGCAGCCGGGCGATGTCGTTGCGCACGGTGCGCTCGCCGACCCCGAGCCGCTGCGCCAGCTCGCGCCCCGTCCACTCCGGCCTGGCCTGCAGCAGCCCGAGCAGGGTCAGCATCCGCGCCGCGGTGTCGGCCACCGGAAACCCCCATCCGAATCAGGAACGAAACGTGCCGGATTGCGGTGCAGGGTATCCCCATGACGCCCTTCACCGTGCAGATCCCGCAGTCCGACCTCGACGACCTGGCCGACCGCCTGGCCCGGACCCAGCTCCCCCGGCCCGCGCCCGGCGACGACTGGACCTACGGCACCCCGAACGCATGGCTGGCCGGGACCGTCGAGTACTGGCGGGAGAGCTTCGACTGGCGCGCCCAGGAGGAGCGGATGAACGCCTTCCCGCAGTACCTCACCGAGATCGACGGGCAGCCGATCCACCACCTGCACGTCCCCTCCGCCGTCGAGGGCGCCACCCCGGTGCTGCTGCTGCACAGCTGGCCCGGCTCGTTCACCGAGTTCCTGGACCTGATCGGGCCGCTCACCGATCCGGTCGCGCACGGCGGGAACGCCGCCGACGCCTGCTCGGTGGTGGTGCCGTCGCTGCCCGGGTTCGGCTTCAGCGCACCGCTCGTCGGTGGCGGCTGGACGACCGCCCGGATCGCGCAGACCCTCGACCACCTGATGCGTGAGCTCGGCTACACGTCCTACGGGGTGCACGGCAGCGATGCCGGGGCGCTGATCGCCCGCGAGCTCGGCCTGCTCGACCCGCCCGGGTTCCGCGGGCTGCACGTGCTGCAGCTGTTCTCGTTCCCCTCCGGCGACCCGGCCGAGTTCGAGCGGCTCGGCCCGGACGACCACGCCGCGCTGGAGTTCATGGGCTGGTTCTCCTCGGTCGGCGGCTACAACGGGATGAACGCCTCCCGCCCGCAGACCATCGGCGCCGCGCTGGCCGACTCGCCGGTCGGGCAGCTGGCCTACTCGGAGCTGTTCACCTCGTTCGGCAACGGCACCGCACTGGTGACCCGCGACCAGCTGCTCACCCAGGTGTCGCTGTACTGGCTGACCAACACCGCGGCGTCCGCGGCCCGGATCTACTTCGAGGACGCCCGGGCGGGGGCCGCCGCGCAGGTCAACCACGCACGGACCGGGGTCGCCGTGTTCGCGTCGGACTTCAGGACGATCCGGACGTTCGCCGAGCGGGACAACTCCCGGATCGAGCACTGGTCCACGTTCGGCGAGGGCGGGCACTACGCCGCCCTGGAGCGGCCGGCCGAACTGGCCGCCGACATCCGGGCGTTCTTCGCCGGCTGAGACGCCCTCAGCCCCGGGTGCCCTCAGCCCCGGGTGCAGAGCCCCTTGGACTCCAGCACCCTGGCGACGGCGGCGTCGTTCGCCTCGGGGGTGATCCGGCCGTCGGCGAGTGCCCGCTCGGCGGCGTCGAGCAGCGGGCCGACCGGGGTGACGTTGGAGAACAGCGCGATGTCCGCGCCGGCCGACAGCGCCAGCACGGTCGACTCGGCCAGCCCGAACCGGTCGGTGATCGCCTTCATCGCGCCCAGGTCGTCGGTCATCACGACGCCGTCGAACCGGTACTGCTCGCGCAGCAGCCGGTAGGCGGCCGGCTCGACGCTGGTGGGCACGTCGGTGGTGAGCCCGGGGACGTCGAGGTGCCCGAGCATCACCCCGACCTGCCCGTCCAGCGGCTTGCCCGGCCCGACCAGCGCCTCGTAGGGCAGCAGGTCGCTGCGCTGCAGCTGGTCCAGCGGCGGGGTGCTCACCGAGCCCTCGTGCGAGTCGCCGGAGCTGCTGCCGTGCCCGGGGAAGTGCTTGAGGACGCCGAACACGCCGCCGGCCTGCTGCCCCTGCGCCCAGGCCTGTGCGTAGCGGGTCACCGTCTCCGGGTCGCCGGAGAAGGCGCGGTCACCGATCACCGACGTCCGCGGCTGGTCGGACACGTCCACCGTGGGCGCGAGGTTCCAGGTGACGCCGCGGGCCCGCAGTTGCGCGGCGCGCTCGCGGGCGATCCCGGTGACCTCGTCGGGGGTGCTGGAGGCGGCCATCGAGCGGGCGCTGGGGATGTCGCCGTCGAGCTCGTCGATTCGCTGGACGCGGCCGCCCTCCTCGTCGACCGCGACCGCCAGCGGGGTGGGCGAGGCGTCCTGCAGCGCCTGCATCCGGCCGTCCTGCAGCAGCGCGGTGCCGTTGCCGCCGAGGAACACGCCGCCGACCTTCGAGTCCCGCACGATCGTCGCGGCGCCGGCCGGGTCGGAGGCGTCGACGCCGACCATCAGCCGCTGCGCCAGCCGGTCGCGCGGGGAGAGCTGCGCGACCGCCGGGGCACAGGTGTCGACCACCTGCCGTACCGGCTCGGCGCTCGCGGGCGCGGCCTGCGGTGCCGGGGCCCGGTCGTCGGCCCGGTTCGCGGTGAGCGCCGGCGTGCCCACGACCACGGTCACCGTCCCGGCGACCAGCGCGCCGGCGACGGCGGCCGTCAGCAGCCCGGCGCCGCGGCGCCGGCGGGCCCCGGTGACCGGGTGGTTTCGTCCTCGCATCGCCGTCCATCGTGACAGCCCACCACCGGGGGCGCTCCGGTGCCCGCACCGGCGCGGACGGGTGGTCCGGCGCCGGGTCAGCCGATCGCCGGGACCCGCTCGCCCGCCGGCGGCGGGCCGGGCGGCGTGCCGTCGCCGAACGGGCGGCCGCCGAGCTCCTCGCGGCCGTGCGGGACCAGCCAGTCCGCGGTGTCCGGGCCGAGCGGCACCACGCCGGTCGGGTTGATCGAGGTATGCACGCCGTAGTAGTGCTGCTTGATCTGGTCGATGTCGATCGTGTCGCCGAAGCCGGGCGTGCCGAACAGGTCCCGGGCGTAGGCCCACAGCACCGGCAGCTCGGTCAGCTTCTGCCGGTTGCACTTGAAGTGGCCGTGGTAGGCGGCGTCGAACCGGACCAGGGTCACCCACAGCCGGATGTCGGCCTGGGTGATCGTGTCCCCGACCAGGTACCGGCGGGTCGCGAGGTGCTCGGACAGCTCGTCCAACCGCGCCCACAGCGCCCAGTAGGCGCGCTCGTAGGCGGCCTGCGACGAGGCGAACCCGCACTTGTAGACGCCGTTGTTGACGTCGTGGAAGATCCCCTCGCCGATCCGCTCGATCGCGTCGGGATCCGGCCACAGGTCCGGGGCGCCGTCGCGGTGCAGCGCCCGCCACTGGGTGGCGAGGTCGCGTTCCAGCGCCGCGTAGTCGTTCGTCACGACCTTGCCCGACGACACCTCGACCATCGCCGGGACGGTGACGCCCTCGTCGTAGCCGGGGATCGCCTTCTCGTAGGCCGCGCGCAGGTACTCGATGCCGAGTACCGGATCGACGTCGCCGGGATCGAGATGGAATCGCCAGCTCCGCTCGTCGTGCAGCGGGCCTGCGATGCCGAGCGAGATCACGTCCTCCAGGCCCAACAGCCGGCGGGTGATGATCACCCGGTTCGCCCACGGGCAGGCCCGGGCACCGACGAGTCGGTAGCGGCCCGCCTCGACCGGCCACGGCGACGACCCGTCGGCGGTGATCCGCTCGGCCACCCCGAGGGGGTCACGTACGAACTCGCCGGTCCCGTCGTCGCTCGCCATACCGGAGACGGTAGTGCGCCGGGGACGTCATCGCAGGTCGCCGGGCGGGGCGACCTTTCCGGTGCGGGCCCGGGCCGGGCCGTCACCGATCCGTGGCACCCCGTCGGGCACGGGGGCCGCACTCTGATCGAACGCGTCCGCACACTCGACCTCCCGTGGAGTGGCATCGTTGGCGCAAACGAGTGAACTTCGAATCCATGTAGTGGTGGAGGTCACAGATTTTCTTTGTGTTGCGCCGGGCGGAACGGGTGCGGCGTGTCGAGGTGCGTGTCGTCACCGCGACCCCCGACGAGCAGGTCCGGCGGGCCGGGTCGCCGCCGTCCGATCCCGTCACTGGTGGGACCGGCCGCAGAGCGGACATGTGACCACGCTCGCCGCGCCGACGAAATGTGGCTGAAACCACTGGTCGCCGGGGGTTCGTTGCGTATAACACAACGTCGCGGCCCGATCCAGACCCCTCGCGGCATACCGGACAGGGCGCGGTTGTCCGATCTACCGTCGAGCCGACCCGCAGCACCCGAAGACTTGTCGAGGAGACGCGGTACATGACGGCCGACCACCGTACCGACAGCGAGCTTCCCGAGCTCGGAAGGACCGTCCAGGAGTTCGGAGACTCCCCGACCGAGGTCCGGGAGTCCACCCACTACAAGCACGAGTACGTGCAGACGTTCGTCGACAAGTGGGACGAGCTGATCGACTGGCGCGCCCGCTACGAGAGCGAGGGCAAGTTCTTCGTCGAGCAACTGCGCAAGCGCGGCGTGCGCAGCGTGCTCGACGTGGCGACGGGGACCGGCTTCCACTCGGTGCGCCTGCTGGAGGAGGGCTTCGAGACCGTCGTCTCCGCCGATGGCAGCGCGGAGATGCTGGCGAAGGCGTTCGACAACGGCATGAAGTTCGGCGGGCACATCCTGCGCGTCGTGCAGGCCGACTGGCGATGGCTCAACCGCGACGTGCACGGCGAATACGACGCCATCATCTGCCTGGGCAACTCCTTCACCCACCTGTTCTCCGAGAAGGACCGCCGCAAGGCGCTCGCCGAGTTCTACGCGATGCTCCGCCACGACGGCGTGCTGATCCTGGACCAGCGCAACTACGACGCGATTCTGGACAACGGATTCTCGTCGAAACACCAGTACTACTACTGCGGTGACGGTGTCGTCGCCGAGCCGGAGCACGTCGACGACGGCCTCGCCCGGTTCCGGTACCAGTTCTCGGACGGCTCCGAGTACCACCTCAACATGTTCCCGCTGCGCAAGGACTACACCCGGCGGCTCATGCACGAGGTCGGCTTCCAGAAGATCGAGACCTACGGCGACTTCCAGTCCAGCTACTCCGACGACGAGCCGGACTTCTTCGTGCACATCGCGGAGAAGGCCTACCTGGAGGAGGCGCTGGAGTCGGAGGTGGAGAACCCGTGACGCAGGCCCAGGCCGCCGAGAACACGGCCCGCAGCTACTACGACTCCGAGGACGCCGACAACTTCTACTCCCTGGTCTGGGGCGGCGAGGACATCCACGTCGGCCTCTACGAGACCGCGGACGAACAGATCGCCTCCGCCAGCCGCCGCACGGTGGCCCGGATGGCGGAGGTCGCCGGCATCACCTCCGGGACCCGGGTGCTCGACCTGGGCTCGGGTTACGGCGGCGCCGCCCGGCAGCTCGCGAAGCGGTTCGGGGCGAGCGTGCACTGCCTGAACCTGTCCCCGGTGGAGAACGACCGCAACATCCGGCTCACCAAGGAGCAGGGCCTCGACGGCCTGGTGACGGTGGCGACCGGCACCTTCGAGGACGTGCCGGTCGAGGACGGCTCGGTCGACGTCGTGTGGTCGCAGGACGCGTTCCTGCACTCCGGGGACCGGGACCGGGTGCTCGACGAGGTCGTCCGCGTGCTCCGCCCCGGCGGGCAGGCGGTGTTCACCGACCCGATGGCGGTCGACGGCCTGGACCAGTCGTCGATCCAGCCGATCCTGGACCGGATCCAGCTGTCGACGATGGCCACGCCGGGCTTCTACACGGCCGGGCTGGAGCGGCGCGGGGCGTCCGCGGTGACCTTCCACGACCACGCCGCGCAGCTGCCGACGCACTATCGGCGGGTCCGTGAGGAGCTGGTCGCCCGCGAGGCGGAGCTGGTCGCCGCGATCTCGGACAGCTACATCGCGAACATGAAGGCGGGCCTGCAGCACTGGGTGGACGGTGGCAACGCCGGCAAGCTCACCTGGGGCATCGTGCACGCCGTCAAGAACTGAAGGCACCGAGTCCACTCCAGGAGGCCCGGCACCCACTCCGGGTGCCGGGCCTCCTGGCGTGCGTGGCGGGCCTCCGGTGTGGGTGCCGGGCCTCCGGCGCGCCGGGTGCTGCTGATCAGCCGCCGTCGTCGCCGTCGTTGTCGTCGCCCTGATCGTCGTCCTGGTTGTTGTTACCGCTGTTGTTGCCGCTGTTGTTGTTGCCGCCGTCGTTGTCGTCGTCACCGCCCTGCTGCTGCTCCTGCTGGGTCGGTGCGGGCGCCTCGCCCCCTCCGCAGGACGCCGCGGTGGTGAGCACGAGTGCCAGCGCGGCGATGGTCCCGAGCAGAGCTCTGGAGAGCGTTGTGCGTCGTATGGGTCCGAGTGTGCGGCGTTCCGGCGCTCGCGCAGCGGCTCCGCAGCAGGCCGGTGGCAGGGCCTGCCCGACCGGCTGCTCAGCCCTCCCGGCCGGCATCGGGCCGGGCGAGGAAGTCGCGGAGCGCGGCGAGGGTGTCGGACGGCTGCTCGTCCACCAGGAAGTGCCCGGCCCGCGCGACGGCCCCTCCGGTGATCAGCGCGGGATCGGCGGCCTCCCGGCGCCAGACCTCCAGCGGGCTCTCGGCGTTGGCGCCGACCACACCCGACTCGCCCCAGAGCACCAGGGTCGGCGCGGCGATCCGGTTCCCGGCCGCGGCGTCGGCGGCGTCGTGCTCCAGGTCGATCGACGCGCCGGCCCGGTAGTCCTCCATCATCGCGTGCCGTGCCGCGGGATCGGCGAACGCGCGCTCGTAGGAGGCCAGCGCCTCCGCCCGGTGCGCGGAGAGCCCGGAGCCCCAGCCGCCCAGCAGCCGGTGCAGGTAGCCGATCGGGTCACCGTCGATCAGCCGTTCCGGCAGGTCGGCCGGCTGGATGAAGAAGAACCAGTGGTAGTAGGCGGTGGCCAGGGCACGGTCGACGTGCGAGTAGACATACGCCGTCGGCAGGATGTCGAGCAGCGCCGCCCGCTCGACGCGACCGGGATGGTCCAGCAGCATCCGGTGCGTGACCCGGGCGCCCCGGTCGTGCCCGAGCACGGTGAACGTGTCGAACCCGAGCTGCTCCATCACCTCGACCTGGTCGCCCGCCATCGCCCGGAACGAGTAGCCCGCGTGGTCCGCACCCGCCTCGGGGCGCCCGGAGGCCCCGTAGCCACGCAGGTCGGTCGCGATCACGGTGTGGTCGCGGGCCAGGTCGGCCGCGACCGGCCCCCACATCGCGTGCGTCTGCGGGAAGCCGTGCAGCAGCAGCACCGGCGGCCCCTGCCCGCCCCGCACGCCGTGCACCGAGACCTGCTCCCCCGGCGCACCGACGGTCAGGTCGAAGGCGGTGAGATCGCCGAGCACCGCGGGTCACCTCCGGGGGGAGTCGCGTCGTCCCCGCGATCCTGGCGGAGATCGAACACCCAGAATCGCAACACGGCGAACCGGAGGAGTCCACCCCCGAGGCTCGCCAGCACGAGTGCGGTGGCCTCCTCCGTGGGCGTCGGGGCGGCCGCCAGTGCGTGCAGGACGACCAGTACGACGGAGCTGTAGCAGGCGTAGAACGCGACGGTGCCGACGTCCTGCACCCACTCCCGGAGCCGGAAGGCGGGCGGCCCGCCGAAGGCGAACCGGCGGCTCAGCTCGGTGCTCAGCGCCGTCGTCAGGACGAGCGCGATCAGGTTCGCCGGGACCGCCGCCAACCAGGGCCGGAACAGCAGGAACAGCGTCGCGTTCAGGCCCGTCGACAACCCGCCGACGGCGGCGTAGCGGCTCAGCTGCCGCAGCAGGGGGCGAGCCGCGGTGAACCGGAGGATCGCCCGGCCGGCCGCGCGCAGGCGTGCGAGGGTCCCGTCCCCCGCCCCGAACGCGGCTGCAGCGCCCACCGACCGACACCCCCTCCACCCGATCTTCTCAGGAGTATCCCCCGGGCGCCCCCGGAACCCGCCGTTTCCGGTCACACCGGTTCACACCTGCTCGCCGCGGTTCGCACCCGCTGCAGTGGGTGCGACCCGCGGCGAGTGGGTGCGGACGGGCGCCGGGTGTGCCGTGCGCCGGGTGTGCCCGACGCGCGGGCGCGGGCGGGTCTCCGAGCCGGCGGAGGGTCGGCGCCGGCGGAGGGTCGGCGCCGGCGGAGGGTCGGCGCCGGCGGAGGGTCGGCGCCGGCGGAGGGTCGGCGCCGGCGGAGGGTCAGAGCTGGAGGAAGACCGTCTCGTCGTCGCCACGGAGGCGGACGTCGAAGCGGTAGCGGCCCTCGCCGTCGGGCACCGCGATCAGGGTGTGCCTGCGGTCCCGGGGCACCACCGCCAGCAGCGGATCGGTGGCGTTCGCGTCGGCGAACTCGGGGAAGTAGATCCGGGTGACGACCCGGTCTAGCAGCCCGCGGGCGAAGACCGAGACGTCGATGTGCGGGGCCTGGCCGGGCAGCGCACCGGGCAGCAGCGTGCGGATGCTCCAGTTGCCGTCGTCGTCGGTGGGGGTGCGGCCGAAGGCCCGGAACTCCGGGTGCCCGGACTCGGCCGGTGACACCGCGCCGCGCGGGTCGTCGGGGTGGTCGAAGCGCCCCGCCGGGTCGGCCTGCCAGGTCTCGATCATCGCGTCGGCCGTCGCGGCGCCGGTGCCGTCGGTGACGGTCCCGCTGATCGTGATCGCGCCCGGGGTGCCCGCCGGGACGACGTCCGGGCCGTCCGGCCAGGGCAGCCCGAGCGAGAGGTACGGGCCGACGGTCTGCGACGGGGTCAGGCCCAGGGACGTCTCGCTCATGCGTGCGGCTCCTCGAAGTGCGTCTGCTCCCGGCCGCGCAGCACGATGTCGAACCGGAAGGCGAGTGCCCACTCCGGCCGGGTCGCGGCCAGGTCGAAGGTGGACACCATCCGGTGCCGGGACTCCTCCGGTACCGAGTTGAAGATCGGGTCCTGGGCGAACAGCGGGTCGTCCGGGAAGTACATCTGGGTGACCAGGCGCTGGGTGAACGCCCGGCCGAACAGTGAGAAGTGGATGTGCGCCGGCCGCCAGGCGTTGTGGTGGTTGCCCCACGGGTAGGCGCCCGGCTTGATCGTGGTGAACGAGTAGTTGCCCAGCGAGTCGGTGAGCGCCCGCCCGCCGCCGGTGAAGTTCGGGTCCAGCGGCGCCGGCCAGTTGTCCCAGCGGTGCGCGTACCGGCCGGCCGCGTTGGCCTGCCACACCTCGACCAGGGTGTCCGGGACCGGACGGCCGTCGGAGTCGAGCACCCGGCCGAACACCACGATCCGCTGACCGGCCGCCTCACCGTGCTCGCCGATGGTCAGGTCGTCGTCGCCCGGGTTCACCGGGCCGGTCAGCAGCGGACCGGTCACCTCGGTGAGCCGGTGCGGCAGCACCACCGGCTGCTGTGACGGGGCGCGGATCCCGGTGCTCTTGTAGCCGGGCGAGTTCAACGGCGGGTGGGTGCCGTCGGGCACCGGCAGGTAGCCGGGTGGCTGGAGCAGCGGCGGCGTCATCGGCGGTTCCTCTCGTGCTGTGCGTGGTGGGACGGCGGTTCAGACCGCGCCGTGCGGGAGGCCGACGTAGTTCTCGGCCAGGCTGGTCGCGGCGGCGCGGGACGTCGCGGCGTAGCGCAGCTGGGAGCGCTGCAGGCCGACCCCGAACGCGTCGCCCGCCTCGGTGTCCGGGGCGAAGCGGTGCAGCATCGAGGTCATGAACCAGGAGAAGTGCTCGGCCCGCCAGACCCGGCGCAGGCAGGTCGCCGAGTACTCGTCGAAGCCGGTCTCGGAGCCGGTGCGGTAGAAGCCCGCGATCGCGTCGGCCAGCACCCGGACGTCGGCGATCGCCAGGTTCATCCCCTTCGCCCCGGTCGGCGGGACGATGTGCGCGGAGTCGCCGGCGAGGAACAGCCTGCCCCGGCGCATCGGCGCCGCGACCATGCTCCGCATCGGCGTGACCGACGGCTTCTCCAGGAACTCGCCCTCGTTCAGGGTGAAGCCGTCGCAGGCCAGCCGGGTGGCGAGCTCGTCCCAGATCCGGCGCTCCGACCAGTCGCCGGGATCGGCGTCGGCGCCGACCTGCAGGTAGAGCCGGGTGACCTCGGGGCTGCGCATCGAGTAGAGGGCGAACCCGTTGTCGTGGTGGGCGTAGACGAGCTCGTCGGTGGTGGGTGCCGCCCTGGCCAGCACGCCGAGCCAGCCGAACGGGTAGACGCGCTCGGCGACGGTGAGCTCCCCGCCCGCAGCGACCGCGGGCCGGGACACCCCGTGGAACCCGTCGCAACCGGCGACGACGTCGCAGTGCAGCACGCACGAGGTGCCGTCCGCGGAGGTGTAGGTGATCGACGGCGCGTCGGTCGTGAGGTCGTGCAGGGCCACCTCGGAGACCTCGAACTCGACGGGCAGCCCGGCCTCGTCGATCCGGTCGGCGAGCAGGTCCTTCACGACCTCCTGCTGGCCGTAGACGGTGATCCCGGTCCCCACCAGGTCGGCGAAGTCGATCCGGTGGTCGGCGGCCGCCTCGCCGGGTGCCTCGGCGAACCGCAGTGCGATCCCGGTGTGCGGCATGCCTTCCCGATCCAGCCGGGCGGCGACGCCGGCCTCCCGCAGCAGCTCGACCGACGGCGCCTCCAGGACACCGGCCCGTACCCGTGCCTCGATGTAGCCGCGGTCGCGGGCCTCCAGGACCACCGAGTCGATCCCGGCCAGTGCCAGCAGCCTGGCCAGGACCAGTCCGGCCGGCCCGGCACCGATGATGCCGACCTGGGTCCGGGTCTCACGTCGCGGCGGGGCGGGGGTCGTGCTCTTCATGATCGGTACTGTCCCGGACCCGGCGGACCCGGCTCGACCGCGCTTCCGCTCTACGGAAGACTGCCGGGTCATGAGCACGCGTCCCGCCAGGTCCGGGGTGACCGCCCGGGTCCTCGACGTTCTCGGGGCCTTCACCGCGTCGGCCCCGGCGCTCGCGCTGAGCGACATCGCACGCCGGTCCGGGCTGCCGCTGACCACCGCGCACCGGCTCGTCGGCGAGCTCACCGCGGGGCGTGCGCTGGAACGCGGCGAGGACGGTCGCTACCGGATCGGGCTGCGGCTCTGGGAGATCGCGCACCTCGCTCCGGCCAGCAGCGGGCTGCGGGAGACCGCGATGCCGTTCCTGGAGGACCTGCACGAGGTCACCCGGCACAACGTGCAGCTCGCGGTCCTCGACCAGGACGATCCGGCGGAGGTCGTCTACGTCGAGCGGCTGTCCACCCGGGACGCCGTCTCGATCGTCAGCAGATCGGGATCGCGGCTGCCCTCGACCGCGACCGCCGTCGGCTTGGCGCTGCTCGCGCACGCGACCCCCGACGATGTCGAGCGGGTGCTCGCCCGCCCGCTGCGCCGGTTCACCCCGTACACCGTGTGCGAGCCGGACGGGGTGCGGGCGCTGCTCGCCCGGGCGCGGGCGAGCGGGTTCGTCGTCTCCGACCGGCAGATCGAGGCGGTGTCGCTGTCGGTGGCGGCACCGGTGCGCGGCGGTGACGGCCCGGTCGTGGCGGCGCTGTCGGTGGTCGTCCCGGCGGACGGGACGAACCCGCACACCTGGGTGCCCGCGGTCCGGGCGGCGGCCCGCGGGATCAGCCGGGCGCTGGGCCATCCGGCCGCCGGGTCCGGCTCCGGGACCGGGACCAGCTAGGGCTCGGGCTCGGGCTCGGGCTCGGGCTGAGCGCGATCACGGACACCGGGGCCGGTCTACTCGGACGGCCCCAGCGACTGCCCGGCGAGCACCGAGAGCAGCTGCAGCTTGTCGTGGGTCTCGCTGCCCGGCGGGGCCGTGTACACGAACAGCAGGTGCGACTGGTGCGGATCGAGCAGGGTCTGGCAGTTCAGCTCCAGCACGCCGACCTGGGGATGGACCAGCCGCTTGACCTCGTCCGGGGTCACCCCGATCTCGTGTTTCTCCCACAACGTGCAGAACTCCTCGCTGCGGACCAGCAGCAGATCGGCGAGCTCTGCGGCCCGGGAGCCGGGACCGCGCAGCGTGGCCACGCCGCGCAGGCCGGACGCGTACATCCGGGACATGAACCCGTGTTCCTCCGCCGGGTACAGGTCACGGGACGACGGATCGGTGAACCAGCGGTAGCCGCGGCTGCGGGCCGGTCCGGTGTAGGCGGTCGCGTCGCCGGTCAGGGCCACCCCCAGCGGGGTCTGGCGCAGCGTCTCCCCCAGCTCGGTGACGATCTCGGCCGGGGTGTCGGCCAGCCGATCCAGCACGCGCAGCAGGCCCGGGCCGATGTGCTCGCTGGTCGAGCCCCGGACCGGTGGGTGCTGACCCGCCAGGCGGAACAGGTGGTCCCGTTCGTCGAGCGAGAGGTGCAGGCCCTGCGCGATCGAGGCGAGCATCTGCTCGGACGGGTGCGGCCCGCGTTCCCGCTCCAGCCGGGCGTAGTAGTCGGCCGACATGTGGCAGAGCGCCGCGATCTCCTCGCGGCGCAGCCCGGCGGTGCGGCGGCGGCGCCCGCGGGGCAGCCCGACGCCCTCCGGTTGCGTCGCCTCCCGGCGGTTGCGCAGGAACGCCGCCAGCCCGGCCCGATCGATCATCGCCCACCACCTCTCCTCGGCCACCGCGTCTCATCAGCCACGGCATCTCATCAGCCACGGCATCTCATCGGCCACAGCATCTTTCCTACCGCCCGGATGCCCACCGGAGCCACGGATCGGGAGTCCGTGGATGAGGCGCGGATCCGGCGCAGTGTGGTGTGCAGGCCCCACCGGGCACCGACATCCAGACCAGCAGGGAGCACCCCATGCCACGCCGTACACCCGAGTTCACCCCTCCCGACCTGACCGGGCGGCGCGCCGTCGTCACCGGTGCGAGTGACGGCGTCGGCCTCGGCATCGCCGCCCGGCTCGCCGCCGCGGGTGCCGAGGTGATCCTGCCGGTCCGCAACCCGGCCAAGGGCGAGGCGGCACTGACCACGATCCGCGAGGCGCACCCGGGCGCGAACGTGTCACTGCGCGAACTCGACCTGTCCTCGCTGGAGTCGGTGGCGGCGCTGGGCGAGAAGCTGGGCGCCGAGGGTGCCCCGATCCACCTGCTGATCAACAACGCCGGCGTCATGACCCCGCCGGACCGGCAGACCACCGCGGACGGCTTCGAGCTGCAGTTCGGAACCAACCATCTCGGGCACGTCGCGCTCGTCGCCCGGCTGCTGCCGCTGCTGCGCGCCGGGCACGCGCGAGTGACCTCGCAGATCAGCGTGGCCGCGGCCCGCGGACACATCAACTGGGACGACCTGAACTGGGAGCGGTCCTACGACGGGATGGCCGCCTACCGTCAGTCGAAGATCGCCTTCGGTCTCTTCGGGCTGGAGCTGGAGCGGCGCAGCCGGGCCGGCGGCTGGGGAATCACCAGCACCCTCTCGCACCCCGGCGTCGCCGCCACGAACCTGCTCGGCGCGCGCCCGGAGGTCGGCCGCGACCGGCAGACCGTGGGCAGGCGGATCATCGGCGCGATGTCCCGCCGCGGCATCCTGGTCGGCACCGCCCGCTCCGCCGGGCTGCCCGCGCTGTACGCGGCGGTCGCGCCGCAGGCACAGGGCGGCCGGCTGTACGGGCCGAGCGGGCCGGGGAACCTCGGCGGCGCGCCCGCCGAGCAGAAGCTCTACACCCCGCTGACCGACACCGGCGAGGCCCGGCGGATCTGGGACACCTCCGAGAAGCTGATCGGTGTCCCGTTCACCCCGGCGACCGAGCGGCCCTGACCACATCGTGATCGATCCGGGGCAGCGCCACGGACCACGGCGTGCCACCGTTGCGGAGTGCGCGACTTCCGCATCGAGATCCCCGAGACCGAGCTCGACGACCTGCGTGAACGGCTCGGCCGGACCCGCTGGCCCGAGCCGTCGACGGTGGATGGCTGGGGCCAGGGCATCCCGCTGGACTACGCCCGCGAGCTCTGCGAGTACTGGCGGACCCGCTACGACTGGCGCCGGGTCGAGGCCGAGATCAACGCCTGGCCGCAGTTCCGCACCGGCCTCGACGGTGGCGGGGACGACTCGGTCGAGGTGCACGTGCTGCACGCGCGATCACCGCACCCCGGTGCGATGCCGTTGCTGCTCACGCACGGCTGGCCGGGCTCGATCGTCGAGTTCCTGGACGTGCTGCCCGCGCTCACCGATCCCCCGGACCCGGCCGATGCGTTCCACGTCGTGCTGCCGACGCTGCCCGGCTTCGGGTTCTCCGGCAAACCGGCGGTGCCGGGCTGGGGTGTCGAGCGGATCGCGGTGGCCTGGGCCCAGCTGATGGACCGGCTCGGCTACCAACGGTTCGCCGCGCAGGGCGGCGACTGGGGATCGATGATCACCTCCGCACTCGGCACCGCGGCCCCGGAGATGCTCTACGGCATCCACCTCACGATGGCGCTCGCCCCGAAGCCCGACGACGTGGACCTGCCGCTGTCGCGACAGGAGAAAGCCGACATCGCGTTCTCGAAGAGCTTCGACCGCTACGGCAGCGGCTACTCCGCCGAGCAGTCCACCCGGCCGCAGACCATCGGCTACGGCCTCGTCGACTCCCCCGTCGCGCAGTGCACCTGGATCGTGGAGAAGTTCTGGGACTGGACCGACTGTGCCGGGCACCCGGAGAACGTCGTCAGCCGGGATCGACTGCTGGACAACGTGATGCAGTACTGGCTGAACGGCACGGGGGCGTCCTCGGCGCGGCTCTACTGGGAGAGCTTCGCGCGGCGCCGGATGGAGGACGTCGACGTCCCGACCGGTGTCGCCCAGTTCCCGCAGGAGATGGTGAAGCTGCCGCGCTCCTGGCTGGAGCGCCGCTTCACCGACCTGCGGCACTTCTCCCGGCCCGACGTCGGCGGGCACTTCGCCTCGCTGGAGCAGCCGGAGACCTTCGTCGAGGAGGTGCGGACCTTCTTCCGGGGCGTCAGACCACCAGCAACGACGCCGTGAAGCCGTGCAGGTGGTTGCGGCCGCCGATCGGCCCGATCTCCCCGGCGGCGAAGAACCCGGCGATCCGCGGCCGATCGGCCGCGGCACGGCGGGTGACCGGATCGGCCGCGGCGGACTCCGGATCGAGCCCGGCCAGTACGGCGCGCACGTCGTGGTCGGGATCGCCGAACATCCCGGCGCCGCGGCCGTTGCAGGAGAACAGCAGCGCCCCGGCGACGGGCCCGGACCGGCGGACCGGGCCGAGCAGCTCGTAGAGGTTCTGGGCGGCGCCGATCGCGTCCCGGACCTGGAAGCGGACGGTGGTGCCGACGTCGACGACGTCTCCGGCGACGACGGACCCCTCCTCGGCGTTCACCGCCAGAACCGGGCGGACCAGGAAGTCGCCGCGCCCGAGCTCCCCGGCGTGCTCGTCCACGGCGACACCGATGTGCAGCCCGCGCAGCGCCTGCTGCTGCTCGTCCGGCGGCAGCGCCCCGACGATCTCGCGCAGCTGCCGCGCGGCGGGCCGCCCGGCCAGCTCGGCGATCCGGTTGTGCTCGGCCCGGGTGACGACCATCGGCGGCCCGATCGGCCGGCAGCCCTGGCTCACCACGATCCGGGGCGCCGGACCACCGCCGATCAGCACGCCGACCGCACCCCCCTGGTGCACCCGGCCGTCGACGAACAGCCGGTTCGCCTCGGGGCCACCGGGGCCGCTGGCCATCCCGCCGATCACCGGGAAGCCGGGGTGGGTGTCGTTCACCCGCTCCAGGACCCCGGAGATCGGGAACTCGTACGGGTCGGCGAGCAGGATCGCGGCGGTGTCGTCCGCATCCGGGGTGCGCACGCCGCGCCCGGTCATCGTGTCCGCGCCGTCCGGCCCGGCACCGGGACGGCGCTCGGCCACCGGGGCGACCGCCCGCACCCGGGTCCCCGGCAGGCTCGCCGCCCAGACCGCCACCGAGGGCTCGCCCTCGACACCGCGGGCGTCGGCGATCACCCCGTGTGCGGTGGCGCCGATCGCGGCGGCCCCGCCGGCCAGCTCCATCACCCGCAGACCGGCGGCCTCGACCTCCTCGGTGGGCAGCTGCGGCCCGGCACCCGGGCAGACGAAGAACACCACCAGATCGGGAACGGCGCCGTCCAGCGGACCGAGTGCCTGGGCGGTCGCGACCTCTGCGGCGCCGGTGAGATCCGGCCCGACGGCGAGCCCGTCGCCGACCCGTCGTCCGGTCGCCGGGGGTGTCATGCCGCCTCCGTCCGGGACACCCGCCGGGCGCCCGCTCCGATCCGGCGGCGGGATGCCACCGGTGCTCGCCGCGACGCTACGGGAGCGCCCCGGGCGCTGCCATCAGCCCGGGCCGGCCACGGGACCGATCAGGTTTTGGACTGGTCGTTGCTCAGCCAGCGCTCCGGACGCATCCGGACCAGGACCGAGTCCGCATCCGGCCCGTCCCCGACGAACGCCGCGGCCTCCCCGTCCGGCAGGTACCGGCCGGCGATGGCCGTCGCCTCGGCCCGGGTGGGGGCGCGATCGGCGGCCGTCACCGGCCCCTCGGCGGTGACGTAGCGGTAGGGGACGGTCTCCGACTGCACGGTGAAACTGAACCGCCCGGCGGCGCGGATCGCCCGGTCCTTCGCCGATCCCCGGTGCATCCACAGCAGGATCTCGCCGTCGCGGTAGTCGTACCAGATCGGCACCGCGAGCGGCGCCCGTCCGTCCCGCTCCACGGCGAGCACGCCGACGTGTACGCCGGCGAGGAACGCCTCCCGCTCATCGGGGGCCATCACGAACGACATGCCCTCTGCGACCTCCCGCGGGCGTCGGTTATTCCCTAGCCTGCCGCCGTGGACGCATCGACCGAGGAGCTGCGCGGCGCGCACGACGCGATCGCCGAGCTGTACGCCGAGGTGCTGGCCGACTCCCTCGACCGCTCCCCCGAGGACCGGGCCGTGCTCGACCTGTTCCGCGAGCTGCTGCCCGGGCACGGCGTCGGCGTCACCGTCGCCGACATCGGCTGCGGCTCCGGCCGGGTCGCGGATCATCTCGCGCGGCACGGCGTCCGGCCGCACGGTGTCGATCTCTCACCGGAGATGGTCCGGGTCGCCACGCGCGACCACCCCGGCATCCCGTTCGAGGTCGCCGACCTGCGGCGGTTGCCGTTCGCCGACGGCGGGCTGGCCGGTGCGGTGGCCTGGTACTCGCTGATGTACCTGGCCCCGGACCAGCGCGCGGCGGCGTTCGCCGAGATCGCCCGCGTCCTCGCGCCCGGGGGTCTGCTCGCGGCCGGGTTCAAGCTGGGTGACGACACACCCCGGCGCGGTGGCGCCGCAGTGGGTGTCGCGTTCGACGTCTACTGGCTGTCGATGCAGGAGTTCGAGCGGCGGCTCGCCGACGCCGGGTTCCGCACGGTGTTCCGGGCCGAACGCCCACCCCGGCCCGACCGGCCCGGTGAGGACCAGCAGCAGGGCTACCTGCTCGCCGAACGGCTCGGGAGGGGCTGAGCCGTGCGGACCCATGTGGCGCTGTTGCGCGGGATCAACGTCGGCGGGACCGGGAAGGTCCCGATGGCCGGCCTGCGCAGTGCACTCACCGGGCGCGGGTTCACCGACGTCGGCACCTGGATCCAGTCCGGCAACGTCGTGCTGAGCGTCTCCCCGGACAGCCCGGACGGCCCGGCGGAGATCGCTGCGACGGTGGAAGCGGTGCTGCGCGAGGATTTCGCGGTGCCCCGCCCGGTCGTCGTGTTCGGCCGCGACGAGTACGCGGCGGCCGTCGCGGCGAACCCGTTCGCCGGATCCGGTGAACCGGCGCGACTGCACGCGGTGTTCCGGTCTGCACCCCCGTCCGACGACGACCGGCGGCGGCTGGACGCCGCGCTCGCCGCGGAGCGGGCCGCCGGCGGCCGAGGTGACGCCGCCGTCGTCGGGCGGGTGGTGTACCTGCACCTGCCGGACGGGTTGGGGCGCAGCACGCTCGCCGCCCGGCTGACGGCCCGCTCCGGAGCCACGGACGGCGGCGGCACCACCCGCAACTGGACGACCGTGGGCAAGCTCCTGGAGCTGCTCGGATAGCGCATGCGTGCGCGGCAGCCGGTGCGGGTAGTCGTATCGTGAGACATAGTGAACGTGATCCGCGCGGCAACCGCCGCGCCCCGTCACCGAGGAGGTCGGAGACAACCGATGGCCGAGTACACGCTCCCGGATCTGCCGTACGACTACAGCGCGCTCGCCCCGCACATCGCGCCGGAGATCATGGAGCTGCACCACTCCAAGCACCACAACACCTACGTGCAGGGCCTGAACGCCACCCTGGAGAAGCTCGCCGACGCCCGCGAGAAGAACGACTTCGGTGCGATCGTCGGTCTCGAGAAGACCCTCGCGTTCAACCTGGGCGGGCACGTCAACCACTCCGCGTTCTGGAAGAACCTCTCCCCGGACGGCGGCGACAAGCCCACCGGTGACCTCGCCTCGGCGATCGATGAGGACTTCGGCTCCTTCGACGCGTTCCAGGCGCACTTCACCGCCGCCGCCACCACCATCCAGGGCTCCGGCTGGGCCATCCTCGGCTACGACCAGCTCGGTGGCCGGCTGCTGATCCACCAGCTCTACGACCAGCAGTCCCAGCTGCCGGCCGGCCAGACCCCGATCGTGCTGCTCGACATGTGGGAGCACGCGTTCTACCTGCAGTACAAGAACGTGAAGCCGGACTACGTCAAGGCCTGGTGGAACGTCGTCAACTGGGCGGACGCGGCCGAGCGGCTCGCCGCCGCGAAGGGCTGAGAAACCCTCCGCACAGTCCCCGCGTGCCCCGTCCGGATCTCTTCCGGGCGGGGCACGCGTGCGTCTACCGGTGCGCGCCCGCTCCGGTCACCCCGGTGACCCGCAGCAGCAGGTGCATCGCCAGGTCCACCGACCGCTCCCGGACGTCGGCGCGCCCCCCGGGCAGCTGCGGATCCCGGGCGAGCACCTGCCCGTCGGCGGTCGTCACGCAGAAGCAGACGTAGCCGACCGGCTTGGCCTCGGTCCCGCCACCGGGCCCGGCGACACCGGTGACTCCGACTCCGATGTCGGCGCCGAACCGCTCCCGGGCGCCGTCGGCCAGCGCGCGGGCGACCTCCGGAGACACCGCGCCGTGCTCGGCG
This sequence comes from Pseudonocardia autotrophica, assembly GCF_003945385.1. Taxonomy (NCBI): domain Bacteria; kingdom Bacillati; phylum Actinomycetota; class Actinomycetes; order Pseudonocardiales; family Pseudonocardiaceae; genus Pseudonocardia; species Pseudonocardia autotrophica. Next base: position 1,495,047 of record NZ_AP018920.1, on the reverse strand, counting down.
ATCAGCGCGGGATCGACGCCGAGCAGCGCCGACTTCGCCTCGTTCGAGTACGCGACCACGCCGCCCGCGACGTAGGCCGACGAGCCCGCCCGGTCGATCAGCCGCCCGGCCAGCAGCCCACCGGTGCACGACTCCCCGGTCGCGACGGTCCGGCCGCTCGCCAGCAGCGCTCCCGCGAGCAGCTCGTCGGTGCTGCGCCCGTCGTCGCTGATCAGTCTGCGCCGGTGGGCGTCGACGATCCGGCCGGACAGCTCGCGGGCGGTGTCCTCGGCGCCCGGCAGCGGGTGCAGGTCCACCTCCAGCTCCGAGCGCCGCAGGCAGGTCGTGACCTCGACCCGGGAGGTGTCCAGCTCCCGTTCGATGTCCCGCAGGGTCGCGGCGATCTCCGACTCGGGCAGCCCGGCGAAGCGCAGCAGGATCGGCTCGGCGCGCGGGGTGCGGGCGAGCAGTGCGGCGACCGGCGGGGACGCCAGCGCCGCGGGCCACATCCCGGTCAGCTCACGCGGCGGCCCCGGCAGGACGACGACGAGCGGCCCGCCGGCACGGGCCACCGCCAGGCCCGGTGCGGTGCCGACCGGCTCCAGCACGCTCGCCCCGCGTGGCACCCGGGCCTGCTTGGCGATCGAGTCGTCCAGCGCCGGCCCGTCCCAGCCCGTCCGGGCGACCCAGCCGGCGACCTTGGCGTGGATCCGGCCCTGCAACGCGGTGTCGACCTCCATCGGTGCGTCGCAGAACTCGGCGACGATCTCAGCCGTCAGGTCGTCGGCGGTCGGGCCGAGCCCGCCGGTGGTGACGACCAGGTCGTCGCCGGCGACGAACTCCAGCCCGGACCGCAGGTCCTCGGGCCGGTCGCCGACCAGCAGCACCCGGCGCACCTCGAACCCGAGGTCACCCAGTGCACGGGAGACGAACGGACCGTTCGCGTCGGCGACGAGGCCGGTCAGCAGTTCACTGCCGGTGACCAGCACGGACGCGGTGGGGCGGGACTCGGCCATGATCCGAATCTACCTGCCGGTGCCGCCGTGCACGCCCGGCGAACGGCCGCAGCCGACCGGCCCGGCCGAACCGGTCACCCGGCCTTGAACCGGATGGAACCGGGCAGGCTCCGTTCACTCGATCGAGGCCCGCGCGACCGCCGTCACCGCAGGAAGACCAGCCCGGCGACCCGGTGTGCGCCACGCCTCACTCGATCGATGCACATCACGCGCTCGCGACACGCCCAGGACTCACTCCGGACGGCGTGTCCCCGCGTGATTCGATCCGCTCGTCGTGGCGCCGAACGGATCCGGGCAACCTCCCGACCGCGGGATGCCGACCGGCACCCGACCCGGACCAGGGAGAACACCGCCGTGTCCACCGGAACCGGTGACACGGCCGCAGATGCTGACGCTGCGTTCCTGTCCGCTGTCCCCCGGCCACTCTCAGTGTCGTCTCAGCGCCGGTGGTCGACACTGTGTCGCATGTCAGGGAACTGTGCGACCGCGGACGCCGCGACCTGGGTGGGCGAGCTCGACCGGCTGCTGCCGCTGCGCGACCTGCGGGTCGGGCCCGGGTTCCACGCGGCCCGGCTCCTGGTGACCGTCGGCGGCTCCCCGCAGGGGCAGGTGACGGTGCCGCTGCGCGGTGGCCGTGCCACGGTCGCCGATCTGGAGGCCGCCCTGATCACCCTCGGATCGCCCGAGCTGGTCGCCCCGGCTCCCGTCGCGACCGACCCGGTCACCGTGGTGATCGCGACCCGCAACCGGCCGGCCTCGCTGTCCCGTTGCCTGGCCGCGGTACTCGCCTCCGATCACCCGGCGCTGTCGGTGATCGTGGTCGACAACGACCCCGACGACGAGCTCACCCGTGACGCCGTCCAGGCAACCGGATCGCCGCGCGTCCGCTACGTCCGCGAGCCGCGCCGCGGCGCCTCGGTCGGGCGCAACCGCGGTCTCGCCGAGGCCCGCACCGAGCTCGTCGCCTTCACCGACGACGACACCGAGGTCGACCCGGCCTGGGCCTCCCGTCTCGCCGGCGCCTTCGCCGCCGATCCCGAGCTGGCCTGCGTGTCCGGCCCGGTCCTCGCCGCCCGCCTGGGCAGCGCCGAGGAGCGCGCCGCCGACGTCGCACTGGCCTGGAACAAGGGCTTCACCGCTCGCCGCTTCTCGCTCGACGACCCGCCCGCCGACTCCCCGATCTTCCCGTTCGCACCCGGCCTGTTCGGCATCGGCGCCAATCTCGCCGTGCGCGCCGCAGCGGCCCGCTCGGTCGGCGGCTTCGACGAGGCGATGGGGCCCGGTACACCCACCCACGGCGGCGAGGACTGCGAGTTCCTGGTCCGGATGATCCTGGCCGGGAACATCCTCGGCTACGCCCCCGGCGCCTACCTGTGGCACCACCACCGCCCCGACCAGGACGCGCTGCGCGCGCAGCTGGAGGGCTACGCCGTCGGGCTCGGGAGCTTCCTGGCCAAGGTCGCGCTGTCCCCCGAGGGCCGGGCCGTCGCGCTGCGCCGGCTGCCCGCGGCGCTGGCCCGGCTGCGGCACATCTCCGCCCGCGAGGCGGGTGCCGGTGACGCCATCCCGAACGACGCCGACCAGACCCGTACCCGCGGACTGCTCACCGGCCCCCGTGCCTACCTGCGGTCCCGGCGGGCCGTGCGCCGGGCCGGCGGCGCGGTGCCGCCGCTGATCGGGCGGAGCCTGCCGGTCGTGGTGCCGGGCCACACGGCCGAGCGCACCCCGGTCATTCCGGCCTGAGCAGCGGAGCAGCACGGGAGTACAGCACCGGTACTCGGGCTCAGTCCGGCACCGGCCCCAGCAGAGCCGGCTCGGTGGCGGCCGCGCTCAATCGTGCGTGCGGATCGGCCACCAGCCTCCTGGTGCCGACATCGAGCACGCCCATCGTGCACTCCACCTCGGCCGCCAGATCGTCCACCGGCGTTCCGGCGCGATCGGCGATCCGCCGGATCCGGTGACTCATCGTGAACGGCTTGCGCCGGGTGAAGGCGATCTCCGAGTCGACCTCCAGCGTCTCCCCGGCGCGCAGCTCGGCGCGGAAGTGAACAGTCGTCGACAACAGGACGACGGTCAGCTCCCGGCCTGCCAACACGTCCTCGGACAGTCCGCTCGCGCGGAAGTGCTCCATCCGGGCGTGCTCGGCGTACTGGTGATAGACGGCGTGGTTGACGTGCCCGTTCACGTCCATCTCATAGCTCCGCACACCGATCCGGACGACGAACCGGGCGGGCTGCTCTGCGCTCATGGCCGCCACCCTGACATCCCGCCCGGCAGCCGGCGGAACCTCACTCACCCGGGCGCGCGGAACGTTTGTGCGACCCGTGACCGCGGCCGTAGGGTGAAGGGCCGTCCTGACTAGGGTGGGACCTGAACAGCACGAACGGCACGTCAAGCAACGGCGGCCGGTTGTCACTCACGGTGAGGCCCCGCGGAGCGCGGGTGGCCGCCGACGGCGACGACTGTCGAGGGAGCACGAGACACATGAGCAGTGAGACGCCCACCGGGGTGGGGGACGAGCAGGGCCCCGACGTCGGCGAGGTCGTCCGCTTCGAGGTGGTCGAGCACACGGGTGGCGCCGTCGTCGTCCACGTGCACGGCGAGATCGACACGATGACCGCACCCGTACTCACCGAGCGCCTGGCCGACCAGATCCCGTCCGCGAGCCTGCTCGTCGTGGATCTGTCCCGGGTGACGTTCCTGGGATCGGCCGGGCTGGCCGCTCTCGTCGAGGCCAAGGAGAAGACCGCGGGCGCCGACCGCAGGCTGCGGCTCGTCTGCGGCTCGCACGCGGTGACCCGCGCGCTGGAGGCGACCAGCCTGCTGTCCCTGTTCGACGTCGCCGACGGGGTCCCGGAGGCGCTCCGGACGGCATGACCCGACTCCGGTCGGGCGCCCGGCAGGCACGATGAGCTCGCCCCGCACCCAGATCCCCGGCACGGACCCGGCACCGCCCGGTCCGCTCCGGGTGGTCGCCGACGACGTCCGGGCCGGTCGCCGGAGCGCCGCCGGAATCGCCGACGCGCTGCTCGACGCCCTCGACCGCGCCGATTCGGGCTCCCCGCTGATCACCGTCGACGCCGACCCCGTCCGGGCCGCCGCCACCGCGGTGGACCGCAGGGCCGACCGGTTCGCGCTGCCGCTCGCCGGCGTCGCGGTCGTGGTGGAGGAGGGCATCTCGGTCGCCGGGCGCGGCGACGAACCGGTCCGCAGGCTGCGTGCCGCGGGCGCGCTGATCGCCGGCCGGGCCCGCACCGCCGCGTTCGCGATCGGACCGGACGGCTCCCCCGGCGGACGGGCGACGGCGGCCACGGTCGCCACCGGGACCGTGCCGCTCGGGATCGGTATCGACGGCGACGGCGCGCTGCGGGCCGCCGCGGCAGCGCACGGCCTCGCCGCGCTGAAGCCGGGCCGCCGGGTGCTCCCGCTCCCGCCGGGTGAGGAACGCCGCTGGTCCGGTCTGGCCGAGACCACACTCGTCGCTGCGGGCCCGGCCGACCTGGTCCCGGTGCTGAACGCGCTGACCACCGACGCCCGGCACACCAGCGGGGCGGAGCCGGGGCAGCCGGTCGGGTCGCTGGTCTGCTCGCTGCGTACCGGGCGGACCCGGCTCGCCGGACCGGCCGCCGCCACCGCGGTGCACGAGGCGATCCGGGTGCTCGACGCCGCCGGGATCGGCCTGGTCGCCGACGACCCGCCGTACCGGGCCGTGCTGCCGGTGCACGGCGCCCGGCGCAGGCAGGCCGGGCTCGCCCGCCGGGTCGAGGATCTGCAGCTGGATCCGGCGCAGCTGCCGCGGGCGGCCCGCAGCGCGCTGCGCCGGGGCCGCCGGGTGCGCCGCCTCGGCGGGCTCCGGCCAGCCACCCCCGCCTCCTGGCGGCAGCGCCTGGTCGGCTGGCTGGACGCCGCCGGTGCCGAGGCCGCCCTGCTGCCGGTCACCGCGGGCCCGGCGGGCGCCGGATCGACCGGTCTGGCCGCGTGGAACCTGGCCGGGCTGCCCTCGCTGGTCACGCCGGTGCACCCGGGCCCGGGCCGGACCTGTGTGCAGCTGGTCGGCCGGCCGGGATCGGAACACCGGCTGCTGGCGACCGCGGCACTGCTCGTCGGGGACTGAACCCCTCAGCCGGCGGGCGGGGGCTCCCAGTGGCCGGTGGCCAGGAACGTCTCGAGGGTCGCCGTGTACGGAGCGAGATCCATGCCCTGCGCGGCGACCCAGTCGTCGTCGAAGTAGCTGTGCCGGTACCGCTCGCCACCGTCGCAGATCAGCGTCACGACGCTGCCCCTCCGCCCGGCCCGGACCATCTCCGCGACCAGCTGGTAGAGGCCCCACAGGTTGGTGCCGGTCGAGCCGCCGACCCAGCGGCCGGTGAGCGTCCGCAGGTGCCGGGCGGCCGCGATGCTGGCCGCGTCCGGTACCGGGAACATCCGGTCGATCACCGACGGCACGAAGCTGGGCTCCATCCGGGGCCGCCCGATCCCCTCGATCCGGGACGGCATACCGGTCGCGTAGTCGGGCACGCCGAGCGCCCAGCCGTTCAGGAACGCCGAGTTCTCCGGATCGACGACGGCGAGCCGGGTCGGCAGCCGCCGGTAGCGCAGGTAGCGGCCGATCGTCGCCGACGTCCCGCCGGTCCCGGCACCGACGACGATCCACTCCGGCACCGGATACGGCTCGTCGGCGAGCTGGCTGAGCATCGACTCGGCGATGTTGTTGTTGCCACGCCAGTCGGTGGCCCGCTCGGCGTAGGTGAACTGGTCGAGGTAGTGCCCGCCGGACTCGGCGGCCAGCCGCTCCGCCTCGTCGTAGACCTGGGTGCCGTGCTCCACGAAGTGGCAGCGGCCGCCCTCGCGCTCGATCAGCGCGACCTTCTCCGGGCTGGTGGAGCGCGGCATCACCGCGACGAACGGCAGCCCGAGCAGCCGCGCGAAGTACGCCTCGGACACCGCGGTGGATCCCGAGCTGGCCTCGACCACGGTCGTGCCCTCGCCGATCCAGCCGGAGGCCAGCCCGTAGAGGAACAGCGACCGGGCCAGCCGGTGCTTGAGGCTGCCGGTGGGGTGCACCGACTCGTCCTTGAGGTAGGCCTGCACGCCCCACTCGGCGGGCAGCTCCAGTACGTGCAGGTGGGTGTCGGCGGACCGGTTCGCGTCGGCCTGGACCCGGCGCATCGCCTCGTCCACCCAGGCGCGGGTACGGGCACAGGATCGGTCGAGGGGCTGCACGGGCCGAGCCTAGGCGACTCCGGCGCCCGGAGAAGATCGTCACCCACCCCGGGCCGGGCGGTCCCCGGCCCGCCCGTCGACCGTGCAGGGCCCCGTCACCCGCCGTCGGCCGCCGGACCGGATCCGTCCGCCGAACGGGGGCTGTTCGACAACGCTCCTGACATCGACACTGACGCACCGTGAGGACAGCGTGAGCAAGGTACGCGGCGAGCGGCGTCCGGGCGGCACGGCGGACCGGTGGAGCGAGCTCCTCGGGCGCAGGCACTCCGGGACCGCATCGGGAAGGACCGACGGCGACGTGAACGGTGACGGGACCCCGGGCGTGCCCCCGGAGGCGGACCGCGGCGTGGCCGGTGACGGGGGTACCGACTCCGACGATGTGCGCGACGACGAGCGGACCCGCTCCACCGAGAGCGCGGCCCGGGCGGGCGCGACGACCCCCGCCGGATCTCCTGACGGCGACGGCGCCGAGCCAGCGGGCCAGGGCTCCGCGGCCCCCGTCGAGGAGCTGCTGGTGCGGCTCGCCGCCGCCGAGCGGGCGCTGACCGAGGCCGAGACCGCCCGCGCCGAGGCCGTCCGGCGCGCCGAAGCGCTCGCGGCGGAGCTGGAGCGAGCCCGTGCGACGCCGCCGGAGACGTTCGGCATGCGTGCCGACAAGGTGCTCCGGATGGCTCAGCACGAGGCCGCGCAGCGCCTCCGGGACGCCGAGGCCGAGGCCGCGGCGCTGCGCGAGAACGCCGGTGCCGAGGCCGCCAGGATCACCGACGACGCCTACACCGAGGCCATCCGCATCACCTCCGACGCCCGGGCCGAGGTCGACGCGGCCATGGCCGCCGGGGCGACCGCGCGCCGGGACAGCGAGCTCGTCGCGGACACCGCCGCGTCGATGCACGCGCACGTGAACGGCCTGCGCAGCAGCGTGCGCGCCGAGCTGGCCCGGGTGCACGCCCTGCTGGGTGCCGAGATCGGCCGGCTCGACGCGCCGCCGCTCCCCGGGACGGGCGCGGTCCGCGGCCCGGACCCACAGGCCGCCCGTCCGGGGTCGTCGGACACCGGGCCGGTCCCGGCGGTCACAGGCTCCGGGTCGATGGTCGCGGGCTCCGTGCCGACGGTCGCGGGCTCCGTGCCGACGGTCGCGGGCTCCGTGCCGACGGTCGCGGGCTCCGTGCCGCCGCGCCCCCGTCCGGCCCCCGCGCACGCCCTGCGTGATCCCGCTGCGGCCACCCCGGGCTCCGGGCCGGCCGCGGGGGCGGACACCGGTGAGCTGCCGGTGTTCTCAGCGCCCGTCGTCTCGCAGCCCCCGGTCTCCCAGCCCGCGATCACGCAGCCCGCAGTACCGCAGCCCCCCGTCACGGTGCCCGTCGTCTCGCTGCCCGCGCAGCGTGGCTCCGGGAGCGGGCCGGCGCCCGCGGACGCACCCGAGGCCCGGGCCGGCGCCCCGGCCGGCGGCAGCGACCCGGCCGGTGGTTTCGGCAGCGACGCGGCAGGCGGCACTGCGGTGGACCCCGACCAGGAGGGCGACCGGGTGTCCGCGGGAGCGGTGGCCGCGGACGAGCCGGGTGCCGCCGGGGCGGATGTGCGCGGACCGGACCCGGAGGCCTGAACCAGAGCTCTACTGCTCCACGCGCCTGCTGCTGAGGCCTGCAGCTCCGGAGGCCTGCTCGGCGATCCGGTGCCGGATCGCCGAGCGATGGTGGCCGCGCCGCGCACACCGGTGACGCCCCATTGCGCTGCGCACCGGTCGTTCCGGGCGGTACCGCGAACGGCCCAACACTCCTGCTCCCGAGTGGCGGACCCGCACCGGGGTGCCTACCGTCGGGCCAATGACCGACTCCCGCCGCCCAGGCCCCGGCAACGCCGACGGCTCCCTCGGTGGGACGACCCGGACCGATACCACCCCACCGGATACCGGTCCCGACGACGCCGACAACTCGGACGGCCTGCAGATCGGGACCACCTCCCCCTCCGAGGGCGTCGTCGTGGTCACCGTGGGCGGTGAGCTGGACATGCTGACCGCACCCGAGCTGCGCGCGGCCGTCTCCGAACGGATCGCCTCGGTGGAGCTCGTGGTGCTGGCCCTCGACGATGTGCGGTTCCTCGGCACCAGCGGACTGGCCGCGCTGATCGAGCTCCGCGAGCAGGCCCACCGGACCGGTGTCGAGCTGCGGATCGCCTGCACCGAACGACGGGTGCTGCGACCGATCGGGATCGCCGGGCTGCACCATCTGTTCGACATCCACGACGACGTTCCCGCCGCCCTGAACTCCTGAGGAGTGTGACGCGCATCACAGTTCGCTCGCACACAGCTCCGGCACCCCCGGCCGCATCGGCGCCGTGAGCAGGGTCGATGGTCCCGAAACGGATGGGATCATCATGACCGGGCGGGTCGGGACACCTCTCGACAAGCCGCACCCGAAGACGGCCACGTTTGCCGCGGGACGCCCCCGGGAACCGACTGGCAACAGCAGCCGCCCTCCGGGTGCCGATCGACGAGGTGAGCACGTGAGCGACATTTCCCGGCTTCCCGGCCCGATGGACGACGAGTGGCAGTGGCAGCGTCTCGGAGCGTGCCGCGGGATGGACAGCGCCGTCTTCTTCCACCCTGACGGCGAGCGCAACCCGTCGCGCTCGCGTCGCACCGAGCAGGCCAAGCAGGTCTGCCGCAGCTGTCCGGTGATCCAGGAGTGCCGCCGGTTCGCGCTGGCGAGCCGGGAGCCGTTCGGGGTCTGGGGCGGCCTGGGCGAGTCCGAGCGGCGCGCGGTACTCGAGCGCCGCGACAACGTCCGCACCGCTGACGCCCCCGGCCTGGTCGCCGCCGCGGGCTGAGCCCGCCCCGGCTCTGCTGATCAGCAACTGCCGATCAGCAACTACCGATCAACGACGGCCGATCCGCTACTGCCCGTCAGCTACGGCCGATCCGCTACTGCCCGTCGGCTGCGGCCCGTCAGCTGCGGCCGGTCAGCGGCGTTCGGGCTCGCGGGCACCGACCGGGCGTCGTCCTGAGCGGCCCAGGCCCGGCCCAACCGCCGGTCAGCAGCTGCCGGTGAGCGGCGCCCCGTCGGCCGATACCGACCGGGCGTCGTCCTGAGCGGTCCCGGCCCGGCCCGGCGGCCGGTAGGGCAGCACCGGCAGTCCGTACACCCGGGCGACCCGGCGGACGGCGCGCCGGACCACCTCGATCTCCGGGTCCGCCACCACGCCGGCGGGGGCCGGGGCGACACAGAACGTGTCCTCGTCGGGATCGAAGCCGACGAGCTCGGACAGCGCGGCGACGAGATCCTCCTCGTCGCCGTCCTGCAGCGTCCACCGCAGCCCGAGCCGGTGCAGCCGCACCTTCCCGGAGGGCACCCGGGTGACCGGCATCGTGATCGGGTCCGGTTCGGACACCACGTCGTCGCCCGGATAGTCCTCCGCGTCGGCCGGCGCGACCAGGCGTTGCCCACCGGCCGGGTCGGTTCGCACCACCAGCAGGTCGGTCTCACCGGCGCTGCCGGACAGCTCGGCCAGCGCCCCTCCGGCCCGGGCGGACTCGGCCTCGGTGAGCGCCACGGCCACCAGCCTGCGCGGCCGGGCCACGTCCTGCCCCACGACGATCACGCGCCTTCCGGATCCGTCCGCTGCTCCCTGGCGGACACTAGACCGCGGACGCGGCGCCGCGGCGCACCGGGCACACCCCCTTCCGGACGAGTGGATGCGCATGCGCCGCGAGCGGATCGACGACGACGGCCGTCGCCCCCGAGCCGTCGGCGTCACGTGATCGCAAATCACCCGCTCACGGCCACCGGTACCGATCGGCGGCCGGACGGACGAGCGGTCTCACACGTCCGGCGGGCGGTGCGATGCGCTCTGTGACCGCCGGTCGGCCGTCCGGGTCACCCGTGGTCGTCGAGCCGGATCGCCAGCAGCGCGATGTCGTCGTCCAGCCGCTCGGGCCGGCAGGTCTCCAGCACGTGCTCCACCACGCTCTCCGGCGTCGCGTCCTGCGGGAGTTCCGCGACGGTCCGTTCGAGCAGCTCGGCCCGCTCATCGGCGTCCTCACCGGCCACGTCGGTCAGGCCGTCGGTGTAGAAGACGAGCAGCGACCCGGCCGCACAGATCAGCGTCGCCTCGTCCCGGGGCGGCCCGGTGGCGCGACCGAGCGCGGGCACCGCGCCCAGCATCGGTGAGTGGTGCGCGTCCAGCCGGACGAGCGCACGGCCCGGCTCACGCAGCAGCGGCGCGGGATGCCCGGCGTTGGTGTAGGTGAGCTCCCGGGAGCCGTCCGGGGCCGCCGGGCCCAGCCGCGCGTACACGGCGGTCGCCATCGCGGCGATGTCCAGGCCCTGCACCAGCTGATCGCAGCGGTCCAGCACCGAACCCGGCCGGTCACCGCCCCAGGCGTAGGAGCGCAGCACACCGCGCAGCTGGCCCATCGCCGCCGCGGCCGCCAGGTCGTGCCCGACGACGTCACCGACCGCGGCGCCGACCGAACCGTCCGGCAGCGGCAGCACGTCGTACCAGTCGCCGCCGACCTGGTTGCCGTCCGCGCCCACCACGTAGCGGGCCGCGACGTGCATGCCGGGCACCTCCGGCAGCGCGGGCAGCAGGCTGTGCTGCAGGGTCGCGGCGGCCGCCCGTTCCACCTCGTAGAGCCGGGCGTTGTCCAGCGCCAACCCGGCCCGACCGGCGAGGTCGGACGCCAGGTGCAGGTCGCGGTGGGTGTAGCGGCGGCCGTACGGGAACTGGGTGTGGAAGGTGACCAGCCCCAGCACCCGCCCGCGGCCCAGCATCGGGACCACCATCGCGCTGCGCAACCGCAGCCGCTCGTACTCCTGCGCCGCCACCGGGTCGTCCGGGTGCGCGTCCCGGCCGTCCTCGGGCAGCTCCCCGATCAGGTACGGCCGGCCCGCCCGCATCGCCGCCGCGGCCGGCTCCTCGAGCCGGAGCGTGCGCAGCGGCCCGGGCCGCACCAGGAGCTCCTCGTCGGAGGCGTCCCTGGCGGCCACGCCGAGGCGCCGGCGGCTGTCGCCGTCCGGCGAGTCGAGCAGATCCACGGTGCACAGGTCGGCGAGCTCGGGCACCGCGATCCGGGCGAACCGGGTGCAGACGTCACCGACGTCGAAAGCCGAGGTCATCTGCGTGGTGGCCTCGGCGAGCAGGCGCAGCTGGGCCCGTGCCTCCTCGGCCTCGGCCAGCGCCGCCCGCCGCTCCTGCTCGACGATCACCCGCTCCGTGACGTCGCTCTGCACCCCGACGAAGTTGACCAGCCGGCCGTCCCCGTCGAGCACCGGGGACACCGAGATCTGGTTCCAGAACGCCGTACCGTCGCGCCGGTAGTTCAGCAGCACCTCGGTGACCGGACGTCGCTCACGCAGCGCACGCGCGATCCGGGCCACGGCGCCGCGGTCGGTGTTCGGCCCCTGCAGGAACCGGCAGTTGCGGCCGATGACCTCGTCCAGCGGGTACCCGGTCAACCGCTCGAACGACGGGTTCACCCAGGCCAGCGGGTCGTCGTCGCGGTGCGGGTCGGAGATCGTGAAGGACATCTCGGTGGCCAGCACCGCGCGATCCCGCAGGAACTCCATCCGGTCCCGGTCCCGGGTCCCGGACCCGGCCAGCGGGAGCAGCACGACCAGCGCCCGGGAGTTCCCGGCGTGATAGGTGTCGGTGACCCCCTCGGCCGGATCGGCCAGCGCGAACCCGGTGATCCAGACCAGGGCGGTCACGGCGGTCGCGCCGCTGCCGCCGTCCACCGGCACACCCTCGCGGTCGGGCACCAGCGCCGGGCCGTGCAGCGCCACCGGCTCCCCCGGCACCTGCTCCCCCGCCGCGATCCGGTCCAGTGGGGAGGCCCCGTCCGGGTACTCCCGGCCGTCCGGGTCGGTCAGCCGGACGATCTCCGCCCACTCCCGGACATCGGCCGGCAGCGCCACCGGCTCCCCGGGGAGCTCCAGCGCGGTGGTGTTGGCGTAGACGATCCGCCGCCGCTCGATGTCGATCATCAGCACGGCGACCCTGGTGCCACCGCGGACGTGCGGCAGCTGCGGCCTGCTGGGCTGCTCGCCGAGCTGGTCGCCGAGGAGCCCGCCGGACAGCGCGACGGCCTGGTCGACGGCCCTGCCGACGGCGTCGTCGGGCGGCGGGCCGGGCTGCGGGCCGGCGGCGTCCGTACCGGCGTCGGGGTACCGGGAGCTCACCCCGACGAGCCTAGAGCCAGGCGCCCACCGTGGCCCGCCGGGACCGGCCGGTATCGTCAGGCCGCCGCCCTCCGGGGCGGCGACGACCATGCTCGCAAGGCCCCGTCGAGACCACGGCGGGGGCGCCCGAGGAGTCGACGCGGCAACGCGACCGACTGGAGGTGATCCCCCTGCCCGGATCGACACCGGCGCAGCCGTCCAGGGACGACGGCGAGCCGGCAGGACAGCACGCCGCCCTCCCCGGCGGCCTGAAGCTGTCCTTCTCCTCCCCCCGGAGCGATCTCACCGTGCTGAGCGTCTCCGGTGAGATCGACACGCTCACCGCACCGCATCTCGGCGCCGCCCTCGACGACCTCCTGGAGCGCGCCGACCGGCAGATCGCGATCGATCTCGAGGGGGTCACCTTCCTCGCCTCCAGCGGGCTCGGGGCGCTGATCCACACCGCGCGCCAGGCGGCCCGCGACGACCGCAGGCTGTTCGTGGTGGCGACCAGCCGGGCGGTGCTCCGCCCGCTCGAGGTCACCGGTTCCGCCCAGCTGTTCACCGTGGTCGGGGACCGGGCCGGGATCCCCGGGCCGTGACACCGCTCCCCCGGCCTGCACGCAGCGCCGCGGCGCGCCATCATCCAGCACCGACACCGAGCCGATGAAAGGACGTCCAGCGTGGCCCAGGAGGACTCCCCGAGCGTTCCCGCCGACCAGGGCAGCGCGCCGACGGTCGAGATCCGGACGGCGGCCCGGCCTGCGCTGATCCCGACGGTGCGGGCCGTCGCGTCCGATCTCGCGGCCCGCGCCGACTTCGATCTCGACGCCATCTCCGATCTCCGGATGGCGGTTGACGAGGCCTGCGCGACCCTGGTCGGGCTCGCCGCACCCGGCTCGTCCCTGCGATGCACCTTCGACGTGCACGGCGAACGGATCGACGTCGCCGCACAGGTGTCCACCGGTGAGACCACCGACCTCCCCACCGACAGCTTCGGCTGGCGGGTACTCCAGACACTCGCCGACCAGGTCGCGGTCGAGACCGGTGAGGGGGACGGGGGCCGCCCGGCGCTCACCATCCGGCTGCACAAGCTCGCCGGGCCCGGACTGTGACGGCGGATCCCGAGTACGCGCACCTCACACCGCTCCTCGAGCAGTACGCCGGTCTCGACGCCGACGACCCGCGCCGTGAGGCCCTGCGGGACCAGCTGGTCACCGGCTACCTGCCGGTCGCCCAGCACATCGCGCGCCGGTTCAACCACCGAGGTGAGCCGCTCGACGACCTGGTCCAGGTCGCGACCGTCGGCCTGATCAACGCGATCGACCGGTTCGATCCGGCCAAGGGCGGCGAGTTCTTCTCGTTCGCCGTGCCCACCATCTCCGGCGAGGTGCGCAGGCATTTCCGCGACCAGAGCTGGTCGATGCGGGTGCCGCGGCGTCTCAAGGACATGCACGTCTCGATCAACGGCGCGGTCTCCGAGCTGTCCCAGCGGCTCGGCAGGGCGCCGAAGCCCTCCGAGCTGGCCCAGCACCTCGATCTCCCGGTCAACGAGGTCCTGCAGGGCCTCGAGGCCGCCGAGGCGTACCGCAGCTCCTCGCTCGACGAGATGCTCTCCTCCGAGGACGGCAGCGCCACCGTCGGCGAGCTCGTCGGTGACGCCGACGCCGAACTCGACCGGGTCGACTACCGCGAGTCGCTGCGCCCGCTGCTCGCCGAGCTGGCACCGCGCGAACGCACCATCGTGATGCTGCGGTTCTTCGGCAACCGCACCCAGACCCAGATCGCGGACGAGGTCGGCATCTCCCAGATGCACGTCTCCCGGCTGCTGTCGCAGACCCTGACCCGGCTCCGGAACCGGCTGGATCCGGACGACCGGACACTGTGACCAACGCCCCCGCACGAAACGGGCGGGGGACGACGAAAATCATCCCGAGCTGACCGGCAGCGGAGCCGGCGCCGATCGTGGAGGGGGCCCGGTGACTGGACCGGAGCACGTACTGGTCGTCGGAGCCGGCCTGGCCGGCCTGCGCACCGTGGAGGGGCTGCGCCGGGCCGGGCACGACGGCCGGATCAGCCTGGTCGGCGCCGAGAAGCACCTCCCCTACGACCGGCCACCGCTGTCCAAGCAGTACCTGGCCGGCGAGTGGGACCGCGCCCGGATCGATCTGATCGCCGCCGAGGGGCTCACCGAGCTGGGTGTGCGGATGCACCTCGGGCGCCGCGCCGTCGCGCTGCGCGCCGGCGAGGTCGAGCTCGACGACGGCAGCACCCTGCACGCCGACGCGATCGTGCTCGCGGTCGGCGTCGTCGCGCGCACGCTCGACGGTCAGCCGCCCTCGGCACACGTCCTGCGCAGCGTCGACGAGTCCGACACGCTGCGCGACGCACTCGCGCAGGCGTCGTCGCTGCTGGTCGTCGGGGCCGGGTTCATCGGCGCCGAGGTGGCGAGCACCGCCCTGAACCGCGGGCTGGCGGTGACCGTGCTGGAGACCGGCCCGGTCCCGATGGCCAGGGTGCTGGGCTCCGAGGTGGGTGCGCTCGCCGCGCGGCTGGTGTCCGAGGCCGGTGCCGACCTGCGCTGCGGCGTGACCGTGTCCGCCCTGACCGAGACCGGCGCGACCCTGTCCGACGGTTCCGCGGTGACCGCCGACCAGACCGTCGTCGGGATCGGGGGCAGGCTCGACCTGGGCTGGCTGGAGCCGACCGGCCTGGACCTGACCGGCGGGATCCCGTGCGACGAGCACGGCCGGGTCGAGGGGCTGACCGGCGTCTGGGCGGTCGGCGACGCCGCCGCCTGGACCGATCCGCATTTCGGCGGGCGGGTCCGGCACGAGCACTGGACCTCGGCCACCGACCAGGCCGCGGTCGTCGCCCGGGACATCACCGGGGCCGAGCCCCCGCCGCCGACCGTGCCCTACTTCTGGTCGGACCAGTTCGGGCTGAAGATCCAGCTGATCGGGCGGCCGGACCTCGCCGACGAGCTGCTGCCACTGCACGGCGACGGCCTCGACGGCGGCGAGATCAAGGGCACCACCGTCGGCTACCTGCGCGGGGGCGAGCTGGTCGCCGTCGTCGGATTCGGGGCGGCGCGGCGGATCGCCCGCTATCGCAAGCCGCTGGCGGCGCGGGCCGACCGCGCAGCGACCCTGGAGTTCCGGGACACCCTGACCTGAGCCGGGCCGCCGACGCTCAGCGGAAGATCGACCGGATAACGACCAGACCGACCAGCGCGCCCACCGCGATCAGCGTGTACTTGATCTTCGGGTCGGCCAGTTTCTCGGCGATCTGCTCCCGGCCACCCTCGATCAGGTTCTTCGGGTTCGCCCGGTCCGCCAACGCGTCCAGACTGTCGGCCAGCGCATCCCGGGTCTTCTCGATCTCGCGCTGGATGTTCTCGGGGTCGCGGGCCACCACGTCTCCTCCGACTCGGCCGGTGCGCATGTCGCGCGCCCGGGACTCTCCTGCTGCTCGCCGCCCCGCGGAACCGGAAGGCCTGGCTCCACGCGGGCGGCGTGGTCCACACCGTAGCCACCGTGTCCCGTACCCGCTCGCGACGGGCCGCGTGCGTCCACAACCGGCACCCAGCCGACGGAGTTGTCCACAGCCTGTGCACTCGCCGTGGCGCGGCGGGCACCGGGTGGCAGGCTGGCCGTCATGAGTACCCGGTTGCAGGCGGGCGATCCCGCCCCCGATTTCACCCTCGACGACGCCGACGGCAAGCCCGTCTCGCTCTCCGATCACCGGGGCCGCAAGGTGATCGTCTACTTCTACCCGGCCGCGAGCACCCCCGGCTGCACCAAGCAGGCCTGCGACTTCCGGGACAATCTCGCCGAGCTCGACGGCGCCGGGATCGACGTCCTCGGCATCTCCCCCGACAAGCCGGCGAAGCTCGCGACGTTCCGTGACGCCGAGGGGCTCACCTTCCCGCTGCTGTCCGACCCGGACCGGTCGGTCCTCACCGCATGGGGCGCGTTCGGCGAGAAGACCATGTACGGCAAGACCGTGACCGGCGTGATCCGTTCGACGTTCCTGATCGGCGAGGACGGCACGATCGAGGACGCGAAGTACAACGTCCGCGCCACCGGCCACGTCGCCAAGCTCCGCAAGGACTGGAAGATCTGACGTGCCGGCGGTCCGCCCGGCGGGCGGCGGCGGTGCCTGATGCCGCGCGCCCGCCGGTGGACCGACGAGCAGCTCCGCGCGGCGGTGGCCGCCTCCCACCGGTTGAGCGAGGTGTGCCGGCGGCTCGGTATCCGGCCGGGCCGCTACGACTGGTTGCGGGCGCACATCGTGCGGGTCGGGGCCGATGCCGGGCACATCCCGGACGCAGCCGCGGGGCGCCGCCGGCACCACTGGACCGACGAGCAGCTCACCGATCTGGTCCGCCGCTCCGACACCGTCGCGGCGGTGCTGCGCGGGCTCGGCTACCAGCCCAGCGGCGGCACCCACCGGCTGGTCGTCGGGCACATCCGGCGGCTCGGACTGGACATCACGCACTTCCGTGGCCGGAGCTGGGCCAGGGGCCGGTCGGTGCGAACGCGGACGGCGCGGCCGCTCGAGGAGATCCTGGTCCGCAACTCACCTCACCGCAGCACCGGCCATCTGCGCCGCCGGCTGATCTCGGCCGGGCTCAAACCGGCCCACTGTGAGCAGTGTGGGGCGGCCGAGTGGCGCGGGCGTCCGCTGCCGCTGCATCTCGACCACGTCAACGGCGACCACACCGACAACCGGCTGGAGAACCTCCGTATTCTGTGCCCGAACTGCCACGCGCTCACCGACACCTGGTGCGCGCGCAAGAGCAAGCCGGCGTAGCCCAACGGCAGAGGCACGGTCTTTAGGTGGCCGACAGTGCGGGTTCGACTCCCGTCGCCGGCACTCAGCTCGCGGGTTCCTCCGGGATCGGCCGGCGGGCCGCCACGACCACCCCGATCAGCCCCACCACCCCGCACAGCGCCGAGACCAGCAACAGCGACGGCTTCACGTGCCCGGTGACCGCGTCGCCGAGCGTCACGATCGCGATGGTGCTCGGCGTGGACCCGACCACCGTCCCGATCAGGTACGGCCAGAAGCGCACCGCCGACAGCCCGGACAGGTAGTTCATCACTGCGAACGGCACCATCGGGATGAGCCGCATCGACGTGACGGCGAGCGTGCCGTGATGGTCGAGGCGTCGCCGGACCCACAGCGCGCGGGGGTGCTCGGCCCAGCGCCCGATGATCCCGCCGCCGGTGAGCCGGACGAGCGCGAACGCGACCACCGCCGCCAGCGCCGTCGCGATGATCGCCAACGCGGTGCCGACGACCGCGCCGAACAGGACACCGGCGGAGACGGTGAACACCGTGCGCGGGAACGGCGGCACGTTCAGCAGCACCTGGAGCAGCACGAACACCACCGGCCCCCAGGGACCGGCCGCCTCGACGACCCGGCGCACCTCGCCGAACTGCGGCACCACGGACAGCCCGTAGGCGCGCGCCACCATCACCACGATGCTGACCACGAGCACCAGCCCGAGACAGCCGAGAAGGGGACGCCACCACCGCACGGCCCGAACGGTACTCAGGCCACCGACGCGACCGGCGTCACGCCTCTCGTTGCAGGACGAACCACCCATCCGGTCATGAGAGGCTTCGGTCATGAGCACTGCGAACGACGGGATCGATCCCTCCGAGCTGGACCCCGACGGCCTCGCCGTGCGCCGTGAGGTGCTCGGTGCCGACTACGTCGCCGCGGCACTGGCGAACACCGACGCGACGACCGCGGAGTTCCAGCAGCTGATCACCCGTTACGCCTGGAACGAGATCTGGACGCGGCCGGGTCTGGAGCGCCGGATGCGCTCCGCGGTGACGCTGACCGCGCTGATCGCGCACGGGCACTGGGCGGAGCTGGAGATGCACCTGCGTGCGGCCCGCCGCAACGGGCTGACCGACGGTGAGATCGTCGAGATCCTGCTGCAGACCGCGATCTACTGCGGCGTCCCGGCCGCCAACTCGGCGTTCAAGATCGCCCAGCGGGTGCTGGCGGAGCCGCCCCCGGAGTGAACCGGGCGCGGCCGCACAGCGCCCTGGGGCCCGGTCGCACAGGCCCGGTTGCACAGGCCCGGTTGGCACAGGCCCGGTTGGCACAGCCCCGGTTGGCACAGCCCCGGTTGGCACAGCCCCGGTTGGCACAGCCCCGGGGCCGGTACACCGGCCCCGGGGACAGACTTTCAGCGCCCGAACCTCAGAGCCCGAACCTCAGGGCCCGAACCTCAGAGCCCGGCCCGCAGGTGCGGGACCAGGACGCGCAGGGCGAGCCCGCGGTGCGACGCGCCGTCCTTCTCCTGCGCGGACAGCTCAGCCGATGAGCGGTTCTCCCCCTCCGGGGCGAAGATCGGGTCGTAGCCGAACCCGTTGTCGCCGCGCGGGGCCCGCAGCAGCGTCCCCCGCCAGGTGCCGTGCACGACGATCCGGCCCGGGACACCGTCTCCGGTGCCCGGCCCGCCGCTACCCGGCCCGCCGCTGCCCGGCCCACTGCTGTCCTGCCCGGCGCTACCCGGCCCACTGCTGTCCGGCCCGGCGCTGTCCGGTCCGGCGCTGTCCGGCCCGGCGCTGTCCGGTCCGGCGCCGCCCTCCGGGAGCAGCGGTGCGGCGGCGCCGTCCGGCGTCACCAGCGCGGCGGCGCACACGAACGCCGCACCGCGCCGCTCGTCGGGCACGTCCTCGGTCTGCCCGAGCAGCAGCCGCAGGTTGGCCTCGTCGTCGCCGTGCCTGCCTGCCCAGCGGGCGGAGAAGATCCCCGGCATCCCGTTCAGCGCGTCGACGGTGATCCCCGAGTCGTCGGCGATCGCCGGCAGCCCGGTGGCGAGGGCCGCGTCCCGGGCCTTCGCGAGGGCGTTCTCGGCGAACGTCGCCCCGGTCTCCGGGGCCTCCGGGAACTCGTCGACGTCGGCGAGACCGAGGATCTCGATGCCGTCGAGCCCGGCCGCGTCGACGATCCGGCGCAGCTCGACGAGCTTCTTCGCGTTGCGGGTCGCGAGCAGCACCCGGGTCACTCGGCGCCGTCCTCGGCGGGGGCCGCCTCGGTCGTGGCCGCCCGCTCCGCCACCAGCTTGGGGTGCGGCTGGGCGAGCACCTCGACCTGCATCCGGGCCAGCGTCTCGATCCCGGACAGCGCCGAGTCGAGCATCGCGTCGAGGGTCTTGCGGGCGAAGGTGGCGCCCTCGCCGGTGCCCTGGACCTCGATCAGCGTCCCGGTCTCGGTGGCGACGACGTTGGTGTCGACCTCGGCCCGCGAGTCCTCGGAGTAGGGCAGGTCGAGCCGGACCCGGCCGTCGACCACACCCACCGACACCGCAGCCACCTGGCAGGAGATCGGCTTGGGATCCGACAGCTTGCCGTGCTCACCGAGCCAGCTGACGGCGTCGCAGAGCGCCACGTAGGCGCCGGTGATCGCCGCGGTGCGGGTGCCACCGTCGGCCTGTAGCACGTCGCAGTCGATCGCAATCGTGTTCTCGCCGAGCGCCCGCAGGTCGATGCAGGCGCGCAGGGACCGGCCGATCAGCCGGGAGATCTCGTGCGTGCGGCCGCCGACCCGGCCCTTCACCGACTCCCGCGACGACCGGGTGTCGGTCGACGAGGGCAACATCGCGTACTCGGCGGTCACCCAGCCGAGGCCGGATCCCTTCCGCCACCGCGGGACACCATCGGTCACGCTCGCCGCACAGAGCACCTTCGTGTCACCGAACTCCACCAGCACCGATCCGGCCGGGTGCTTCTGGAAGCCCCTGGTGATCGTCACGGGGCGCAGCTCGTCGTCAGCCCGTCCGTCCGCTCTGCCCTCTACTCGTGTCACCCACCCATCGTAGGAAGCGGGTTCAGACGTCGAAGACCGCGTCCGGCGTCGCGGCCTCGACCGGCCCGTCGAACGCGGCCGCCGCCTCGCCGGCCAGCTCGTCGCGGTCGTACCAGGCGGGGACGTGCGTGACGACCAGCCGGCGCGCACCGGCGGTGGCGGCGTGCTCGCCGGCCTCCCGCCCGGACAGGTGCACCCCGGGCGGATTGTGCTCACCGTGCGGCCAGCTCGCCTCGCACAGCAGCAGGTCGGCGTCGCGGGCGGCGTCGAGGAGACCGGGGCAGGCACCGGTGTCGCCGGAGTAGGTGAGGACCCGCCTGCCGTGCTCGATCCGCAGCGCGAACGCCGGGCACGGGTGGACCACCCCGAACGCGCT
This sequence comes from Pseudonocardia autotrophica, assembly GCF_003945385.1. NCBI lineage: Bacteria > Bacillati > Actinomycetota > Actinomycetes > Pseudonocardiales > Pseudonocardiaceae > Pseudonocardia > Pseudonocardia autotrophica. The sequence goes on along the minus strand of NZ_AP018920.1, from coordinate 1,474,465 downwards.
CACCCGCACCTCGTCGGCGCCGGTGCCGATCGTGTGGGTGCCCCCGGCGGCGAGATCGTGGAAGGTGAAGACGTCGGTGAGGTCGGTCCCGGCGAGCTCGTCATCGGAGGGCGCGTAGGCGCGGGCGAACCGGTCGTGGGCCCCGGCGGGCGCGTACACCGGCAGCGGCGACGCGGCGGCGTCGAACGGCGGCCGCGGGTGGTAGCGGCGGTGCACGACCAGCGAGGCGAAGTCCGAGCAGTGATCGGCGTGCAGGTGGCTGAAGACGACCGCGTCCAGCGACCACGGGTCGAGATGGCGCTGCAGCGCACCCAGAGTGCCGTTGCCGAGATCGAGGGTGAGGCGGGTGCCGCCCGCCTCCACCAGATAACCGGAGGCAGGGGACTCGGGACCGGGGCCGCTGCCGGAGCACCCGAGCACGATCAGCCGCATGCGCGACACTAACCCGTTCGCGCAGTGCGCCGCAGCCACCAGATCCCGACGAAGGGCAGCACCAGCGGCACGAAGCCGTAGCCGATGCCGAAGTACGACCAGACCGTCTCCCGCGGAAAGTCGCTCGGCACGAACAGCGTGACCGCGCCGACGACCAGCACCCCGATCATCTCGAAGACCACCGCGCACCAGGCGAGCCTGCGGAACCACGGGCCGGTGCCGGCGAGCCCGATCGTCGCCAGTACGTAGACGACGCCCGCCACGGCGGACAGCGAGTACGCCAGCGGGGCCTCGTCGAAGCGTTCCGCGATCTGCACCCCGGCCCGGGCCGTCGCGGCGAGCGCGAAGATGCCGTAGACGGCGATCAGCACCCGGCCGGGGCCGGTCGCCGTCGCCCGCACGTCGCCGTCAGGCACCGGGGATCCAGAGGCCCTGCAGGCGCAGCACTGCGACCAGGGTGCCGATCGCGCCGGCGGCGATCACCGCGCCGCCCCACCGGCTGGGCTCGGCGGTGGCGAACTGCAACGCGATCGGCATGACGCAGATCGCGACGGCCAGGTAGATCAGGAAGGTGGTCTGCTCGGGGAGGGTGACGCCGTCGACGAGCACCAGGTAGGCCGCGACGGCGGCCTGCACCACGACCAGCGCCTCGCAGACCCCGACGGCGACCCGATGCACCCGCCCCGGCGGCCTGCCGGTCACCGTGGTGACCAGGCCGAACAACGCGGTGGCCGCGAGGGCCACCGTGATCACCAGTACCAGCGCACCGATCACGGCCGCGACGTTACCCCGGCCGGGTCGGCGGCCCGTGCACCGGCTCTGCCGACCACCGCGCCGATCTCGGGGCCGAGGAACCGGCGGCCGAGCCGCCGGAACGGCTCCGGGTCGCCGGTGGCGAGGAAGCGGTGCGGCTGCGGCGGCACGGTGTCGTCGGCGCCGTCGCGCAGCAGGTCGCGGGCGTGCAAGGTGCGCACCAGGGTGCGGGCGGTCTCGTCGGCCGAGGACACCAGCGTCACGTCCGGGCCGAGCACGATCTCCAGCACCCCGGTCAGCAGCGGGTAGTGCGTGCAGCCCAGCACCACGGTGTCCACCCCGGCGCGCTGCAGCGGCTCCAGGTAGCCCTCGGCGACACCGAGCACCTGCCGCCCGCTGGTCGTCCCGCGCTCGACGAAGTCGACGAACCGCGGGCAGGCCACCGAGGTGACCTCGACGCCCGGTGCGGCCTCGAACGCGTCGGGATAGGCACCCGACGCGATCGTCCCGGCCGTCCCGATGACGCCGACCCGTCCGTTGCGGGTGGTCGCGACCGCCCGCCGGACGGCCGGCCGGATCACCTCCACGACCGGCACCCGGTAGCGCTCACGGAAGTCGGCCAGGCAGGCCGCCGAGGCCGTGTTGCAGGCGATGACCAGCGCCTTCACCCCGGATTCGACGAGCTCGTCGCCGATCGCGAGCGCGTGCCGCCGGACCTGCGCGATCGGCTTCGGCCCGTACGGGCTGTGCGCGGTGTCGCCGACGTAGACGACCTGCTCGGCGGGCAGCAGGTCGATCACCGAGCGGGCGACGGTGAGCCCGCCGACCCCGGAGTCGAAGATCCCGATCGGTGCGTCGAGATCCTGGCCGCCGTCCCGGGTGCTGCTCACGCCCTCAGGGTAGGTGCGGAGCGCCGATCGGCCTTCGCCACCCAGGACGCCGCGACGACGCCGCCGATCGCCCCGAACAGGTGGCCCTGCCAGGACACCGACGGATCGGAGGGCAGCACGCCCCACAGCAGCGAGCCCCAGAACAGGAACAGCACCACGGCGAGCAGCACCTGCCGCCCGTTGCGCGCGTAGAAGCCGCGGGCCAGCAGGAACAGGAACCAGCCGAACACGATGCCGGAGGCACCGATCACCGGCGCGGGCGAGACCAGCCAGACCCCGAGGCCGCTGACCACCCAGATCGTGGCGGTGACCGAGAACCACTGGGCGATCCCGCCGGACATCGCGAGGAACCCGAAGATCAGGAACGGCAGGGTGTTCGCGAGCAGGTGCGCCCAGTCGTCGTGCAGCAGCGGGGCGGTGAGGATCCCGGCGAGCCCCGCCGTGTCGCGCGGGTAGATCGCGCCCGCCATCTGCACGGTCTGGCCGGAGGCGACGTCGATGGCCTCGAACAGGTAGAGCGCCGCGGTGAACAGCAGCATGACGGCCGCGGCCCGTTTCGGCGCGGGCGGGAGCACCCGGGCGGGAGCCCGGCCGGACGGGAGTGCGGTCATGCCACCGACGGTACCGGCGGGCATGCCGGATTCGCCCGTCCTCCCGTGCGCTCAGGCCCAGAGATGCCCGTCGATGTTCTGTGCGGCGGAACCGAGATCGCCCGAATAGGCGCCGGTGGACAGGTACTTCCACCCACCGTCGCAGATGATGATCACGACGTCGGCCCGCTCGCCGGCGTCGAGCGCCTTGTTCGCGACGCCCAGCGCCGCGTGCAGGATCGCCCCGGACGAGATCCCGGCGAAGATCCCCTCCTGCTCGACGAGCTGGCGGGTGCGGCGCAGCGCGTCGTAGCTGCCGACCGAGAACCGGCCGGTCAGCACGGTCTCGTCGTACAGCTCGGGGACGAACCCCTCGGAGAGGTTCCGCAGCCCGTAGACGAGCTCGCCGTAGCGCGGCTCGGCGGCGACGATCTGGACGTCCGGCTTGTGCTCGCGCAGGTACCGGCCGGCCCCGACGAGGGTGCCGGTGGTGCCCAGCCCGGCCACGAAGTGGGTGATCGAGGGCAGGTCGCGCAGGATCTCCGGGCCGGTGCCGCGGTAGTGCGCGTCGGTGTTGGCCGGGTTGCCGTACTGGTAGAGCATCACCCACTCCGGGTGCTCCGCGGCCAGCTGCTTGGCGACGGCGACGGCCTGGTTGGAGCCGCCGGCCGCCGGCGAGGAGATGATCTGCGCGCCGTACATGGCGAGCAGCTGGCGACGCTCGGCGGAGGTGTTCTCCGGCATCACGCAGACGATCTCGTAGCCCTTGAGCCGGGCGGCCATCGCCAGCGAGATGCCGGTGTTGCCCGAGGTCGGCTCCAGGATGGTGCAGCCGGGGGTGAGCAGGCCCTGCTTCTCCGCGTCCTCGATCATCGCCAGCGCGGGGCGGTCCTTGATCGAGCCGGTGGGGTTGCGGTCCTCCAGCTTCGCCCAGAGCCGCACGTCGTCGGACGGCGACAGCGACGGCAGCCCGACCAGCGGGGTGTCGCCGACGGCGTCCAGCAGCGAGTCGTAACGCAACAGGTCCTCCTCACGGACCGGTGCCGGGCGGGTGAACCCGCCCGGCACCCGGGATCCGGATCCTCAGCTCTGGGGGTCCCGCGAGCTGGTCTAGTGCCCGCCGGCGACGGCCGGGAGGATGGTGAGCGTGGACGACTCCTTGACCGGGGCCTCCAGGCCACCGGCGAAGCGGACGTCCTCGTCGTCGACGTAGATGTTGACGAAGCGGTGCAGCTTGCCGTCGGTGATCAGACGGTCCTTGATGCCGCTGTGCCGCGCATCCAGGTCGTCGATGACCGCGGAGACGGTGTCACCCTTCGCCTCGACGGTCTTCTCACCGCCGGTGTGCGTGCGAAGAATGGTGGGGATGGAGACGGAGACGGCCATCTCGGTGATCACTCCTGGTCGGTTGCTCGGACGTGCTCTGTACGCGGCAACGCAACCGGCGTCCGGCGACATTCCCGCGCGACCTCGCCCGCGCGGGTGCGGGGGGAGGGTGGATCAGCTCCGGTCGGGGACGTCGTCGGACCCGGTGTGGGCGAACATGTACGACTCCACGACCGCCAGCTCGTCCTCCACCACCGCACCGTCGGTGAGGTGGAAGGAACGGATCTCGGGACGGGCGTCGGCGGTGGAGAGGGCCACGATCAGCCAGTGCTGGTCGGGCGTCCACTCCATCTGTGCGATGTCCTTCACCGAGGGATACGCCTCGGGCAGTCCGCTGTCGGTCAGCGGCCGGCGCGGGACGCGGGTGTGCGAGTGCACGACCAGCATGCGGCGCTCCCCGGCGGCGTCGAGCGCGCGCTCCAGCCGGATGTCCTCGGCCGGGGAGAAGGCGAAATCGCTCTCGATCTCGTCGGCGTTGGTCATCGGGACGTAGCGCTCGGGATGCTCACCGGGGTCCGGACCGACGAGCTGGCCGCACGCCTCCAGCGGGAAGTCCCGCCGGGCGTGCGCGACGATCTCGTCGACGAGGTCCGCTCGGATGGCCAGCACGCCGATCACGATACGGGGCGCTCGCGCGGAACCCCACATCCCCGGGCGCCGGGAGACGACGTTCACCGGGTCGTCACGGCCGGTTGTGATACCGCCCACGGCGCGCGCGGTGTTGCGTCGCGATACTGCCGGGCATGCCCGTCGCATCCGGTCGCCGTACCGGCCTCGTCCTCGCAGCGGTGTTCGCGTTGGTCCTCGCGGCGGCGCTGGGCACCGACATCGGCTCGCGGGGCGGCTCCGGACCCGGCGTGGTCCGGGTGATCGCGTTCAACGACCTGCACGGGAACCTGGAACCGCCGTCCGGTTCGTCGGCGGAGGTGACCGCCGACGACGGCACGCAAGTCGAGGCGGGCGGCGCCGCGTTCCTGGCCGCGCACGTGGAACGGCTGCGCGCCGAGCAGCCCTCGAGCGTGCTGCTCTCCGCCGGGGACAACGTCGGCGCGTCCCCGCTGACGTCCGCGCTGTTCCACGACGAGCCGACGATCGAGCTCCTGGACGCGATGGGGGTGGCCGCCTCCGCGGCGGGCAACCACGAGTTCGACGAGGGCATCGACGAGCTGCGGCGGCTGGTTTCCGGCGGCTGCCGTCCGGCCGGGGGCTGCCGGTTCGGCCCGGCCCACGACGGCGCGTCGTTCCCGGTGCTGGCCGCGAACCTCACCTCGACGGGCGGGGCGGACGACGCCCGGACCGGCTCTCCCGCGCTGCCGGCGCACACCGTGCTCGACGTCGGTGGGACCCGGCTCGGCGTCATCGGCGCCACCCTGACCGAGCTGCCCGATCTGGTGTCACCGGACGGGATCCGCGGCATCGAGGTGGGCGACGAGATCGCCGCCGTCGACGCCGCCTCCCGGGAGCTGACCGCGCAGGGGGTGCGGGCCCAGGTGCTGCTGGTGCACCAGGGCGACGGGACCGGATCCGACGGCGGCGGCCCGGGCAGTTGCGCGCTGGAGCCGGACGGGCCCGGATCGGCGATCGCGGCGGGCGTCTCCGCCGACGTCGACGCCGTGTTCTCGGCGCACTCGCACCAGCAGTACGTGTGCAGCGTCACCGACCCGGCCGGGGAGCAGCGGCCGTTCGTGCAGGGTCTGTCGTTCGGGCGGCTGCTGTCGGTGGTCGACCTGGCGCTGACCGGCGACGGCGACGTCGACCGCGCCGCGACCACCGCGCGCAACGAGATCGTCAGCCGCGACATCGAGCCGGATCCGGCCGCGCAGCGGATCGTCGACGCCGCAGTGCGGGGATCGGAGCCGCTCGCGCAGCGGCCGGTCGGCACGCTCGCCGCGCCGCTGCCCCGGGCCGCCGAGGCATCCGGGCTCTCGCCGCTCGGGACGGTGATCGCCGACGCGCAGCTGGCCGCATCCCGCGGCGACGGCGCGCAGCTGGCGCTGACCAACCCGGGCGGTGTCCGGGCCGATCTGGTGCCGGGCCCGGACGGCCGGGTGACCTACGGGCAGGCCTACACGGTTCAGCCGTTCGGCAACATCCTGCAGACGATGACGCTCACCGGCGCGCAGCTGCGGGCCGTGCTGGACCAGCAGTTCACGGTGGACGACGGACCGACGGTCCTGCAGACGTCGTCGAACGTGCGCTACTCGGTCGCCGGCGACCGGGTCACCGGCATCGAGCTGGACGGCGCCCCGGTGACCGACGCCGGGACCTACCGGGTGGCGGTGAACAACTTCCTGTCCGCCGGGGGTGACGGGTTCGACGCCTTCACCGCTGGCACCGACCTGGTGGGCGGGCCGGTCGACCTGGACGCGTTCGTCGCGCACCTGGAGGCTTCCCCCGGGCTCGCGCCGCCGCCGACCGACCGGGTCACCCGCGACTGACGACCGGCCGCGCCAGTGCCTGCTCCGGGAGCCGACCGCCGCCGAGCTCGTGGTGCTCGCCGTCGGTACCGACACCGGGTTCACCACCGCGGTTTCCGGCCCGGTGCTCTCCGGGGCGGTGCCTGGTCGGCTACAGCGCCTTGAGCCGGACCCGGACCAACGAGTCCTGGACGAACGTCAGCCAGTGGTAGACGCCGAGGTGCTGGGCCCGGGGATCGTCGTCGGGCAACTGCTCGGGCATCTCCTCGCTCACGTCGAGCGCGGTGCCCAGTGCCAGCCGGACGTCGTTCAGCGCGGCCAGCCAGGAGTCGGCCTGCCCGGTGGTGAGCTCGATCCGGCCCCCCGCCTCGGGCAGCGTGTCGAGCACGGTCTCCGCCGCGGCGTCCTTCGCCTCGATCAGGCCCGGCTCGTGCAGCGACCGCATGCCGCCGGCGAGATCGGAGTCCTCGGTGGTGAAGTCGGGGAGCAGCCGGGCCAGCACCCGGTCGGTGGGCCGGGTGGTCGGGCCGGTGCGGATCCCGGTCAGCTCGGCGAGCTCGTCGGTGGGCGCGAGTGCGGCGCGGCCGGCGAGCATCTGCCGGACCTCGCTGAACAGGCCGCGCAGCACGGCCGCCTCCTCGCCGGAGAACCCGGAGGAGTACCGGACCCGCTCGCCGCGGCCGCTGCGCTTCCAGCCGTTCATGTGCGGTACCTCATAGCCGATCTCATGTGCGCTGCATGGTGGCCCACAGGCCGGCCGCGTGCAGCTGCGCGACGTGCCCCTCGACGGTGTCCTTGTCGCCCGAGGACACCGCGGCCCGGCCCTTGTGGTGGACGTCGAGCATCAGCGCGTTCGCCTTGGGCTCGGGATAGTGGAAGACCTTCTGCAGCACGTACGTGACGTACGACATGAGGTTGACCGGGTCGTTCCACACGATGGCCTGCCACGGGGTGTCGGGGGAGGCGGCGTCGTCGACATCCGGGTCGACGTCCGGCGAGACCTGCTCGGTGGGCGACGGGGACGGCGCGGTCATGCGCCCCATGGTGACACAACGGGCATAGGCTCCCACCCATGACCGGCCCCGTCCCGGAGGGCAGCACCGCTCTCCTGACCGACCGATACGAGCTCACGATGGTGGCCGCCGCGCTCGCCGACGGCACCGCCGACCGGGCGTGCGTGTTCGAGCTGTTCGCCCGCAGGCTCCCCGACGGCCGCCGCTACGGCGTCGTCGCCGGGACCGGCCGGCTGCTGGCGGCACTGGAACGCTTCCGGTTCGGCGAGGCCGAGCTGGCGGCGTTGGCCCAGGTGGTGGACCCGGCGACGCTGGACTGGTTGCGCGACTACCGGTTCACCGGCGACGTCGACGGCTACCCGGAGGGCGAGCTGTACTTCCCCGGCTCCCCCGTGCTGACCGTCACCGGCACCTTCGCCGACGCGGTGATCCTGGAGACCCTGGCCCTGTCGATCTACAACCACGACTGCGCGATCGCCTCGGCCGCCGCCCGGATGGTGACCGCGTCGGCCGGGCGGCCGCTGATCGAGATGGGCTCCCGGCGTACCCACGAGGAGGCGGCCGTCGCCGCGGCGCGGGCCGCCTACCTGGCCGGCTTCGCCACCACGTCGAACCTGGCCGCCGGCCGCCGCTACGGCATCCCGACCGCGGGCACCGCCGCGCACGCCTGGGTACTGCTGCACGACGACGAGCGGGCCGCGTTCCGCAGCCAGGTCGCCGCGCTGGGCACCGGCACCACCCTGCTCGTCGACACCTACGACATCCGCACCGGCATCGCGAACGCCGTCGAGGTGGCCGGGACCGGGCTCGGTGCGGTCCGGATCGACTCCGGTGACCTGGGCGAGATGGCCCACCAGGCCCGCGAGCAGCTCGACGCGCTGGGCGCGACCGGCACCCGGATCGTACTCTCCGGTGATCTCGACGAGTACGCGATCGCCTCGCTGCGGGCCGAGCCGGTGGACTCCTACGGGGTGGGGACGTCGCTGGTCACCGGATCCGGGGCGCCGACCGCCGGCATGGTCTACAAGCTCGTCGAGGTGGACGGGCGGCCGGTCAGCAAGCGGTCGACGTCCAAGGAGTCCCGGGGCGGGCGGAAGTCCGCGCTGCGCCGCTACAAGCCCACCGGGACCGCGGTCGAGGAGATCGTGTTCCCGCACGGCGGCCCGCCCGCCACCGGGCCGCACGACCGGGAGCTCCCGGTGCCACTGGTCCGCGGGGGCGAGCTCACCCCGGACGCCGCGGCACCCCTGGAGGACTCGCGCGAGCGGCTGCGGGCGGCGCTGGTCGCCGTACCGTGGGAGGGCCTGAAGCTGTCCCGCGGGGAGCCCGCGATCCCGACCACCTTCGTGACGGAGTCCTGATGGCACGCGCCCTGATCGTCGTCGACGTCCAGAACGACTTCTGCGAGGGCGGCGCGCTGGCCGTCGACGGCGGCGCCGCGGTCGCCGCCCGGATCGGCCCGCTGGCCCGCGACGGCGACTATTCGCACGTCGTCGCGACGCGTGACGTGCACGTCGATCCGGGCCCGCACTTCAGCGACACCCCGGACTTCGTCGACTCGTGGCCACCGCACTGCCGGGCCGGGACACCGGGCGCCTCGTTCCATCCGCTGCTGGACGTGGCACCGATCGAGTGCGTCTTCGACAAGGGCGCCTACACCAGCGCCTACTCCGGGTTCGAGGGAGCGAGCGACAACGAGTCGGGGGTGCCGCTGGCCGGCTGGCTGGACGAGCGCGGCGTCACCGAGGTGGACGTCGTGGGGCTGGCCACCGACCACTGCGTCCGGGCGACCGCGCTGGACGCGGCCCGGCTCGGCCTCACGACCAGGGTGCTGCTCGGCCACTGCGCGGGGGTGTCCCCGGCGACGGTGGAGCAGGCCCTCGCGCAGCTGCGCGCGAGCGGTGTGACGCTGGTGGGGCCCGAGCCGGCCTGATCCCGGGCCGGGCCCGATCCCGAGCCGGCCTGATCCCAGTCCCCGGCATCCCGACCCCCGGCGCCCCAGTCACCGGCATCCAGTCCCCCGCGCCCCGATCCCCGGCGTCCCGATCCCCGGGCGCCCCCGCGGGGCACCCGGGATCCGGTCAGCCCCGGAAGGCGGTGGAACGGTCCGGAACGCCGTCCCCGTCCGCACCGGGAATCGAACCGGCATCCGCACCGCCGGCCCCGGCTCCCTCCGTCGTCTCCGGCTGCTCGTCGTCGGAGCCGTCCTTCGGGAAGGCGCCGACCTTGACGAAGAAGTCGTCGCCGTGCCGGTCGGTCGCCCAGTCCACGGCCTGTTCGATCACCGCAGCCCCCTTGATGCTGCGCAGCACCAGCGGATCGCGGCGTAGATCGCGGAACAGTGCCAAGCAGAGCAGGACCATGATGATGACGAAGGGGGCGGCGACCAGGATGGTGAGGTTCTGGATGCCGTCGAGTGCGTTCTCGCCGCCGGTGAGCAGCATGAGTACGGCGACGGCGCCCATGACCGCGCCCCAGAAGATGACGATCCAGCGGCTGGGTTCGATGGTGCCGCGTTGGGACAGGGTTCCCATCACGATGGAGGCGGCGTCGGCGCCGGAGACGAAGAAGATGCCGACCAGGATCATGACCAGGATGCCGCTGGCGGTGGCCAGGGGGTAGGCGTCGAGCATCTGGAAGAGCTGGACGTTGGAGTCGTCGGAGAACTGGGTGCCTTGCTGGGACTGGGTGATGGCGGTGCCGCCGAAGATGCAGAACCAGACCAGGGAGACCAGTGAGGGGGCGAGGATGACGCCGCCGACGAATTCGCGGATGGTGCGGCCGCGGGAGATGCGGGCGAGGAACATGCCGACGAACGGGGTCCAGGAGATCCACCAGGCCCAGTAGAAGATCGTCCAGTCGGAGAGCCAGTCGAGCATGGGTTCGCCGCCGACGGCTTCGGTGCGGCCGACCATGTCGAAGAACTGGGCGAAGTAGGCGCCGATCGAGGTGGGGATGAGGTCGAGGATGATCACGGTGGGGCCGGCGACGAACACGAACAGGGCCAGTACGCCGGCCAGGACCATGTTGGTGTTGGACAGCCATTGGATGCCGCGGGCGACGCCGGAGACCGCGGAGAGCACGAAGGCGGCGGTGAGTACGACGATGATCGCGGCCAGGGTGCCGGGGCCGACGGGGCCGTCGGACCAGCCGACGGTCTGCATGCCGCCGCCGATCTGGTAGGCGCCCAGGCCCAGTGAGGCGGCGGATCCGAACAGGGTCGCGAAGATCGCGAGGATGTCGATGGCCTTGCCGATGGGGCCTTCGGCGGCGCGGTGTCCGATCAGGGGGATGAAGGCCTGGCTGATCAGTTGGCGGCGGCCCTTGCGGAAGGTCGAGTAGGCGATGGCCAGTCCGACCACGGCGTAGATGGCCCAGGGGTGCAGGGTCCAGTGGAACAGCGATGTGGCCATGGCGACCTGCATGGCTTCGGTGGTGCCGGGTTCGGCGGCGCCGGGTGGGGTCGAGGTGGTGAAGAACGACAGGGGTTCGGTGACGCCGAAGAACATCAGTCCGATGCCCATCCCGGCGGAGAACATCATCGCGATCCAGGACACGGTGCGGAACTCGGGTTGTTCGTCGTCGGTGCCGAGTTTGATCCGGCCGAACCGGCTGAACGCCAGGAACAGTGCGAACGCCACGAACGCTGTCGCGGCGAGGACGAACCCCCATCCGCCGCCGCGCATCAGGCCCTCGAGCATCGTCTCGGCGGTCGCAGCGAGGCTGTCGGGGGCGGCCATCCCCCAGACCACGAACAGCAGCGCGAGTGCCGCGCCCACCCCGAAGATCGTCCAGTCGGTGCGCGACCGACCCTCATCGGATCCGGCAGAGCCGGAATCCGTACACGGTTCCACCTGCGTCATGAGTGGTCCACCTCTGATCGGGGCGGCACGCGGAACACCGGCCGCCATCAGATACTCGACTAATATATCTAGGGACCGTATTGTGGGTCACCAGTTCGGTCAAGGCTGGCCGAACACACGGTGCCCCTTCGAAGCCACCGGAAGCCTTCCGTGACCAGGTCCCCGGCAGCGGACGACGACCGCGCGGGGCAGCACCCCCATCGCCTTCCCGAGGAGCAGTGCTATGACAACCGGTGAGCTCTCCACCCCTGCCGAGGACCAGGGTCTGCCGGAGAGCCTGCGCGAGACCCTGGCCGGCCATTACTACACCGATCCGCAGATCTTCCGCGCCGAGCAGGACCGGATCTTCCACACCGGCTGGTTCTGCGCCGTACTCGCCACCGACCTCGAACGACCCGGCCAGTACGAAACCGTCCAGATCGGACGGGAAAGCGTCATCATCACCCGCCGCCGCGACGGCCGGATCGCCGCCCACCTCAACATCTGCCGACACCGCGGCGCCCGACTCTGCACCCAGGACAAGGGCGAGGTCCGACGCTCCTTCCAATGCCCCTACCACGCCTGGACCTACGACCTCGACGGCTCACTCATCGCCGCCCCCAACCTCAACGCGATGCCCGACATCGACAAAACCGACTACAGCCTGCACCGGGTACACACCCGCGAATGGCTCGGCTACATCTGGCTCTGCCTCGCCGAAACCCCACCCTCGTTCGACGACACCGTCATCGCCGACGTCACCACCCGACTCGGATCACCCGACGCCATCGTCGGCTACGACATCGCCAACCTCCGCCTCGGCCGCCGCATCACCTACGACGTCGCCGCGAACTGGAAACAGATCGTCGAGAACTTCATGGAGTGCTACCACTGCGCCACGATCCACCCCGAACTCACCGAAGTACTCCCCGAGTTCGCCGACGGCCTCGCCGCCCAGTACTTCGTCGGCCACGGCGCCGCCTTCGGCAACGACGTCGAAGGATTCACCATCGACGGCTCAGCAGGCCTGCCCCGCATCCCCGGCGTCACCCACGACCAGGACCGCCGCTACTACGCCATCACCGTCCGACCCCAGGTCTTCATCAACCTCGTCCCCGACCACGTCGTGTTCCACCGGATGTTCCCCCTCGCACCCGACCGCACCCTCGTCCACTGCGACTGGCTCTACCTACCCCAGGTCATCGACTCCGGCACCGACATCGACCACTCCGTCGAACTGTTCCACCGCGTCAACCAACAGGACTTCGACGCCTGCGAACGCTGCCAACTCGGCATGGACTCCTGGTCGTATCAGAAGGGCGGCGTCCTGGTCCCCAGCGAGCACCACATCGGCGAGTTCCACGACTGGGTCCGCGGCCACATCGGCTGACCCGAACCGTCGAGCGTTGCAGGACGGCCTTCCCCTTCACCGTCCTGCAACGCTCGACCCCGTTCAGCGGAAGACGACGGTGCTCCCGCCGGACAGCAGCACCCGGCGCTCGCAGTGCCAGCGCACCGCACGCGACAGCGCCAGCGCCTCGGCGTCCCGGCCGACCGTCTGCAGCGACGACGGCACGTAGGTGTGGTCGATCCGGATCACCTCCTGCTCGATGATCGGCCCCTCGTCCAGGTCCGGGGTGACGTAGTGCGCGGTCGCCCCGACCAGCTTGACCCCACGGTCGTACGCCTGGTGGTAGGGCCGGGCCCCCTTGAAGCCGGGCAGGAACGAGTGGTGGATGTTGATCGCCCGGCCGTGCAGTGCCTTGCAGGTCTCGTCCGAGAGCACCTGCATGTAGCGGGCGAGCACGACGAGCTCGGCGTCGAGCTCGTCGACCGTGCGCAACAGCTGCGCCTCGGCGTCGGGCTTCGTCTCCGGGGTGACCGGGATGTGCACGAACGGCAGGCCGGCGGCGTCGGCCATCGGGCGCAGATCGGTGTGGTTGGAGACCACCCCGACGATGTCGGCACCCAGACTCCCGGCCCGCCAGCGGAAGATCAGGTCGTTGAGGCAGTGGCCGAGCCGGGACACCATCACCAGGATCCGGGCCGGGGATCCGTCGGAGAAGCCGAAGTCCATGCCGAACTCGGTGGCGACCGCCTCGAACTCGCGCGACAGCGTCCCGAGGTCGGCGCCGTCCGGCGCGACGACCCGGGTGCGCAGGTACAGCCTGCCCCGGACCGGGTCGTCGAACTGCTGGTACTCCCCGATGTCACAGCCGTGCTCGAAGAGGAAGGCGCTGACCGCGCGCACGATGCCGGTGCGGTTGGGGCAGCTCAGGATCAGGACGAAAGAACGGCTCACGGGAGTCTCCTCGACTACTGATATATCAATCACCGCGACAACCCGGCGGGTTGACGCTCCACTGTTACGTCGGTGTGCCGGGTTACCATGCGGTAGTGACCGCTCTGCCCGATACCAGTGAGCCGGAGTACGCCTCCCTGGCCGACAAGGCCTACACCGCGATCCGGGACCGGCTGATCATGCTCGACATCCCGCCGATGACCGCGATCGACGACGTCGCACTCGCCCGGTCCCTCGAGGTCGGCCGCACGCCCGTCCGGGAGGCGCTCAAGCGGCTCGAGATCGACCGGCTGGTGATCTCCTACCCGCGCCGCGGGACGTTCGCGACCGCCGTCGACATCACCGATCTCGCCTACATCTCCGAGATCCGGGTCCAGCTCGAGCCGCTCGCCGCCCGCCGGGCCGCCGAGTCCTCCGGCACCGCGGCACTGAGCGAGCTCGTCGCGCTGGCCGACACGATCGACGAGATCGACGTCCGCACGCTCGACCGGGACGCGCTGATGCGCTGGGATCTGCACGTGCACCGCGCGATCTACACCGCCGCCGCGAACCCGCACCTCGAGGACACCCTGATCCGCTACGACAACCTGGCGACCAGGATCTTCTGCCTGTTCCTGGACCGGATGTCGCACTTCGACCAGCACGTCGGCGAGCACTCGGGGCTGCTGCGTGCCATCGGCGACCGGCGGGCCGACGAGGCGGAGCAGCGGGCCCGGGACCACGTGATCGGCTTCGAGAAGGCGATCCGCGCGGTCGTCTGAGCGCGGTCGCACCGCTCAGCCGTGCGACCGCGCCGAGCGCACGGTGTGTTCGAGCAGCAGCGCCGTGGTCACCGGGCCGACCCCGCCCGGCACCGGGGTGAGGCCGCCCGCCACGGCCGCGACGCCGCCGTCGACGTCCCCGGCCAGGCTGCCGTCGGGTGCCGTGTTGGTCCCGACGTCGACGACGATCGCGCCGGGTGCGACGTGCTCGGCGCGCACCAGCCCGATCCGGCCCACCGCCACCACGAGCACGTCGGCCTCACGGGTGTGCTGCGCGAGGTCCTTGGTGTGCCGGTGGCAGATCGAGACCGTCGCGTCGCGCTGCAGCAGCAGCTGCGCGGTCGGTTTCCCGACCACCAGCGACCGCCCGACGACGACCGCACTGCGACCGGCCAGCGCGATGCCGTGGTGGTCGAGCAGGTCCAGTACCGCGGCGGCGGTCGCCGGCGGGTAGGCGGGCAGGCCCGCGGCGAGCCGCCCGGCCGAGAGCGGATTGGCCCCGTCGACGTCCTTCTCCGCGGCGATGTCGGCGGCGAGGTCCTCCACCCGCACGCCGTCGGGCAACGGGGTCTGCAGGATGATCCCGTGCACCGTGTCGTCGCCGCTGAGCCGGAGCAGGGTGTGCCGGATCGTCTCGGGATCGGCGTCCGCGCCGAGCTCGACGACGTCGCAGGCGATGCCGACCCGCCGGGCGGCGCCGGACAACGACCGGACGTACCAGCCGGCGCCCTCGTCGTCGGTGGCCACGACCACGGCCAGCCGGGGTGCGACACCCACCCCGATCAGCTCCGCCGCCCCGGCGGCGACCCGCTCGCGGATCGACCGGGCGAGCCCGGTGCCGTCGAGGACGACCGCGGACCCGGTATCTGCGGTGTCTGCGGTGCTCATCGGCCGATCCGTCCCCGGACGTCCGCGGTGATCTCGTCGGCCCGCGCGAGGAGGTCGTCGACCCCCTCCAGCGCCTCGGCCAGCTCCAGCCGGGCCAGCGGATCGGTGATCCCGGCGAGATTGACCTCGACGTTGAGCCGGGCGGTGCCCGCCGCGGCCCTGGCCGCCTCGGCGGCCGCGCCCACGTCGGTGAGCACGTTCGGATTGCCGACCGGCCCCAGCCGGCCCGCGAGCTCGACGACCTCCGCCGCCGCCCGGACCACCCGGGCCGGCACCCGGCCGGCCTCCACCAGCGCGTGCGCGATCGCCGCCGACCGCTCCGCCTTCGCCTGTGTGCCCTCCCGGGGAAGCGCGTAGGCGGCGCCGACCGCGGCGAAGGCGCGGGTGTCGTCCTCGGCCAGGCCGATCGCGACGACGCGGAGCTCGTCGGCGCGGTTGCGCACCGAGCAGATCGTCTCGGCGTGCTCGGTGTAGCGGTCGCCGTCGCTGTAGCGCGCCACCATGCCGAGCAGGGCGGCCGCCTGGGCCAGGTGCAGGCCCGCTGTCGCGCCGCCACCCGGTGCGGGTACGCGGGCGGCGAGGTCCCAGAGGAACCGGTCCACGGTGTCCGAACGCATGAACGTCCTTTCGTACGGCGAGATGATGGGCTGGTTCAGCGCCGGATCCGGCTCATCTCCGGATCGAACAGCGGCTCGGCGGCGACCGAGGCCGGGATCAGGCGGTCGAAGTACTGGATCTCGACGCGCGCCCCGACCGGCAGCCAGGCCGGCAGCCAGGCGTAGGCGACCGGGGTGCCGAGGGTGTGCGCGTAGGCGGCCGAGGTGACATACCCGGCGGGCTCGCCGTCGACGTGCACGACCTCGTGGCCGAGCACGACGCTGCGCCGGTCGTCGACGGTCAGGCAGGTCAGCCTGCGGGTGATCGCCTCGGGATCGAGTGCCTGCACCGCGGCCCGTCCGACGAAGTCGCCCTTGGTCCCCGGCCGGACGGCGAACCCCAGTCCCGCCTCGTACGGGTCGTGCTCGGTGCTCATGTCCGCACCCCAGGACCGGTACCCCTTCTCCAGCCTTAGGCTGTTGAACGCGGCCCGGCCCGCGGCCACCACGCCGAGCGGACGCCCGGCCGCGTAGAGCACGTCCCACAGCTTCTGCCCGTACTCGGCGCCGGTGTAGATCTCCCAGCCGAGCTCACCGACATAGGACAGCCGCATCGCGGTGACCGGGATCCCGGCGATGTGTGCGGGCATCGCCCGGAAGAACTTCAGGCCCTCGTGCGAGAAGTCGTCGCCGGACAGCGGCTGCACCAGATCCCGGGCCAGCGGCCCCCACACCCCGATGCAGCAGGTGCCACCGGTGATGTCCCGGACCCGGACACCGCCGTCGGCGGGCAGCGCCCGGCGCAGGTGGTCCAGGTCGAGGTTCGAGTTCGCACCGACCTGGAACGAGTCCTGTGCCAGCCGGGCGACGGTGAGATCGCTGCGCACACCGCCGGCCTCGTCCAGCATCAGGGTGTAGGTCACCGAGCCCACCGACTTGTCCATCTTCCCGGTGACCAGGCCGTCCAGGAACGCGCACGCCCCCGGGCCGCTGACCTCGAGCCGCTTGAGCGGGGTCATGTCGTACATCGCGACCGCGGTGCGCGTCTTCCACGCCTCGACCGCGACGACCGGCGAGTGGAACATCGCCGACCAGGCGTCGCGCGACGGCGGCCGCCAGTCCTGCGGGAGCTCCTTGACCAGGCCGGCGTTCGCCTCGTACCAGTGCGGGCGCTCCCAGGCGTGCGCCTGCAGGAAGACCGCGCCCAGCTCGCGCTGCCGGGCGTGGAACGGGCTGACCCGCACGTCGCGCGGGGACAGCTTGGGCTGCAGCGGGTGCAGCACGTCGTAGATCTCGACGAAGTTCTGCTGCGCGGTCTCGTCGACGTAGGCGTCGGTGGTCTCGATCTCGTCGAACCGGTGCACGTCGCAGCCGTGCAGGTCGAGCTCGCTGCGGCCGTCGGTGAGCAGCTGGGCGACCGCCCTGGCGACGCCGGACGAGTGGGTCACCCACACCGCCTCGGCGATCCAGAACCCGGCGACGTCGGCGGACTCACCGATCAGCGGGCCGCCGTCCGGGGTGAACGAGAAGACCCCGTTGAACCCGGTCTCCACCTTCGCCGACCGCAGCGCCGGGAGCAGCTCGCGGCTCTGCTCCCACTGCTGTGCGAAGTCCTCCTCGGTGAACGGCAGCATCGACGGCTGCGCGGACTCGGTGACCCCGCCGCCGATCTCCGGGAGCTCGGCGAGCGAGACCGGCATCGGCCGGTGGGCGTAGGAGCCGATGCCGATGCAGTCGTCGTGCTCCCGGTAGTAGAGGTCGGCGTCCTGGTGGCGCAGGATCGGCAGCCGGGCCTCGACCAGCTCGTCGTTGCGCCCGGCCAGCGCCTCCACCTGCCCGGTGCGGGCGTACTGGTGCGCCAGCGGCAGCAACGGCACCCGCATGCCGACGAGCTTGCCGAGCTCGCGGCCCCAGAACCCGGCGCAGCACACCACGATGTCGGCCGGGATCGTCTCCCCGGTGTCGGTCTGCACGCCGGTGACCCGGCCGCCGGCCTGCGCGATCCCGGTGACCCGGGTGGAACCGCGGAACACCGCGCCGCGCTCCTGTGCCCGGCGGGCCAGTACGACGACGGCGCGGGCCGCCTTCGCCAGTCCGTCGGTCGGGGTGTGCAGCCCGCCGAGGATCCGGCCGGCGTCGAGCAGCGGATGCAGCCGGGCGCACTCGTCCGGGCCGACGACGGTGGCCGGGACGCCCCGGGAGATCGCCCACCCCTGCTTGCGGTGCAGGTCGGCGAGCCGTTGCGGGGTGGTGGCGACCTCCAGGCCGCCGACCTGGTTGAAGCACCAGTCCCCGGCAGCGGTGGCCGGTGTGCCCAGCTCCTTGAGCTTCTCGACGGTGTAGGTGGCGAAGGCGGTCATGGTCTTCGAGCCGGTGGTCTGGAAGACCAGTCCGGGCGCGTGCGAGGTGGAGCCGCCGGTCAGCGGCAGCGGGCCCTGATCGAGGACGGTGACGTCGGTCCAGCCGCGTGCGGTGAGCTCGTCGGCCAGGTTGGTCCCGACGATCCCGGCTCCGATGACGACGACGCGGGAGGTCGTGCTCATGGGGGTCTCCTGTTCTCCACCGGCGGGCGCGGGCGGGGCGATCCGCCGGTGGGGTGGGGGGTCACCGTGCGGCGGCGGCCCGGAACTCGGTGGCCGCGTCGAGCAGCCGGTCGGCGAGATGACCGGCGAACGACGGGCGGACGTGCAGCAGGTAGTCGTCGGCGTCGCCGAGTGCCACCAGCACCACACCGGTCTGCGCGACGACGGTCTGCGCGCAGCGGCCGGCCGGGAACTCGGCCGGATGCAGGTCGAGTGCGCAGACGAGGGCGAGCAGCTCGCGGACCAGCGGCCCGCGCAGCCGCAGCACGATCCGCTGCCCGGACACGTCCACGGCCGATCCGCCGTACTCGGCGAGCCCGGAGCGCAGCACCTGCTCGGTCGCGGCGGCGCGGTCGTGCCTGCTGGTGACGAGCCACTCGTCCGGGCCGAGCCAGACGATCTCGCCGTCACCGGTGGTCGTCCAGGTGTTCGGCCGGGTCGGGAGCGGCGCGCCGAGCAGCGCGGACGCGACGGCCGCGGCACGCGATGCCGGGTCCAGCCGCACGGTGGTGGCCGTCCCGGTCTC
Source organism: Pseudonocardia autotrophica (assembly GCF_003945385.1). Taxonomy (NCBI): domain Bacteria; kingdom Bacillati; phylum Actinomycetota; class Actinomycetes; order Pseudonocardiales; family Pseudonocardiaceae; genus Pseudonocardia; species Pseudonocardia autotrophica. The sequence continues at coordinate 1,455,487 of NZ_AP018920.1, read as the reverse complement.
CTCGATCCCGATCGTCAGGTCGCCGCCGGTGTCCCGGGCGAGCGCGTCGAACTCCGGCGCCCGTCCGGCGAGCGGGTGGGTGCGGGCCAGGGTCTCAGCCGTCACGACGGGTTCCTTCCGGGTCGACGAGCACGGATCCGGTGATCTCGACGGGGACCAGCGCGCCCCGGTACGGGACGCCCACGACGTCGCCGATCCGGTCCCGGCCGCCCTGCACCAGTGCCAGCGCGAACGGCCGGGCCAGCTCGGCGCTGTGGTAGCTGGAGGTGACGTGCCCGAGCATCGGGACCGGGGGCGGCGGCAGGGCGCCGTCCGCGGCGAACTCGACGATCTGCGAGCCCTCCGGCAGCCGGGTGGACGCGTCGGTCGGGAGCAGGCCGACCAGCTGCTTGCGCAGCGGATCGAGGTTCTCGGCCCGGGTGAAGGACCGCTTCCCGATGAAGTCCTGCTTCTTCTTCGACACCACCCAGCTCATCCCGAGATCGTGCGGGGACACGGTGCCGTCGGTGTCCTGGCCGATGATCGGGTAGCCCTTCTCGGCGCGCAGCACGTGCATCGTCTCGGTGCCGTACGGGGCGAGCCCGCGGCTCGCGCCGGCGGCGATCAGCCGCTCCCACACGGCGAGGCCGTAACGGGAGTCGACGTTGACCTCGTAGGCGAGCTCCCCGGAGAACGAGATCCGGGCGAGCCGGACCGGCACACCGTCGAGCGTGGTGTCCTGCCAGGTCATGAACCCGAACGCGTCGGAGGAGACGTCGAGATCGGCGAAGACCTCCCCGATCAGCTCCCGCGAGCGCGGGCCGACGACCGGGAACACCGACCAGTGCTCGGTGACCGAGGCGAGGTGCACCCGCAGCTGCGGCCACTCGGTCTGCAGCCAGTCCTCCAGGGTCTCCAGCACCGCCGCGGCACCCCCGGTGGTGGTGGTGAGCAGGTAGCGCTGCTCGTCGATCCGCAGCACGGTGCCGTCGTCGACGACCATGCCGTCGTTGCCGCACATGACGCCGTAGCGCACCCGGCCGACCTTCAGCGTGCTCATCAGGTTCGTGTAGACGCGGTCCAGGAACTCCCCGGCGTCCGGCCCCTGCACGTCGATCTTGCCGAGGGTGGAGCCGTCCATGATGCCGACGTCGCGGCGCACCGCCGCGCACTCGCGCAGCACCGCGGTGTCCATGTCCTCGCCGGGGTGCGGGTAGTGGCGCGCGCGCTTCCACTGACCGACGTCCTCGAAGACCGCACCGCGGGCGACGTGCCACGGGTGCACCGCGGTGGTGCGGACCGGATCGAACAGCGCGCCGCGCTCCCTCCCGGCCAGCGCGGCGAAGGCGACCGGGACGAAGGGCGGCCGGAACGTCGTGGTGCCCAGCTCCCCGGCCGCGCGGCCGAGCAGCTCGGCGGTGATCCCCGCGGCGATCATCCCGGAGGTCCGGCCCTGGTCGTGCGCGGTGCCGATGGTGGTGTAGCGCTTCACGTGCTCGACCGACCGCATCCCGGCGCCGACGGCCCGCTCGATGTCGGCAACGGTCGCGTCCCTGGCGATGTCGACGAACTGCCGGGACGACTCCCCCGGCGTGCGCCACCGCACCGCGGTGGGCGTGCGGGCCGGCTCCGGGGGGACGTTCGGCGCGTCGCCGCCCGCCCCCTCGGCCAGGCATCCGGCCAGGTCGAGCGTGCCGTTCGCGGCGCCGACGACCTCGGTGCCGGCGAGCGCGGCCGCCGGCCGGAACGCCCCCAGCGCGGGGTCGTAGCGCAGCTCACCGCGGACGTGGCTGAACAGGTGCGCGGCCGGCGTCCAGCCGCCGGAGACCAGCAGCAGATCGCACGGAACGGTCCCGGCGGTGTCGGTGTGTGCGGCGGACACGGTGCCGTCGGCGGCCGCGTCGGTGCCCACCACCAGGGTCGCCGGCCGGACCGTCACCCCGGCCTCCCGGCAGGCCGCGGCCCGCTCGGCGGGGACGGTGTCGCGGGCGTCGAGCAGGGTGACCGCGGCACCGGCGACGGCCAGATCGGCGGCCGCGTCGTAGGCGGCGTCGTCGGTGGTGAACACGACGACCTCACGGCCGGCCAGGACGCCGTAGCGGTGCAGGTGGTCGCGGGCCGCGGCGGCGGGCATGATGCCCGGCCGGTCGTTGTCGGCGAACACCACCGGGCGCTCGATCGCGCCGGCCGCGACGACGACCCGGCCGGCCCGGATCCGGTGCACCCGCTGCCGGGACCGGCCCGCCGGGTTGCCGGGGCGCCGCTGCAGGGCGAGCACGAAACCGTCGTCGTAGTGACCGAAGGCGGTGGTGCGCTGCAGGTGCGTCACCTCCGGGTGCTCGGCCAGCTCGGCGACCACGCCGGCGACGAAGCGCAACGCGGCGCGGCCGTCGATCCGCTCGGTCGGGATCAGGCTGCCGCCCGCCTCGGGCCGGTCGTCGACCAGCACGACCCGGTCGCCGCGCCGCGCCGCGGTGCGGGCGGCGAGCAGCCCGGCCGGGCCGGCGCCGATCACCAGGGTGTCGCAGTGCGCGTACCGGTGGTCGTACCGCGCGGTGTCGGCGACGGCGGCCAGCCGGCCCCGGCCGTGCACGCCGGTGGCGACCAGGCCGTCATGCAGCTCGACCGTCGAGGCCTGCAGCATCGGCTCCGGGAACGGCTCCTCGATCTGCACGAGGCCGGTCGGGTCCTCGGTCCAGGCCCCGCCGATCCCGCGCGGGCGGCCGAGCCGGATGCTGCTGCCGACCGTCCGGACACCGTTGGCCAGCAGCGCCGACGCGAGGGTGTCCCCCGGGTGACCGGTGTAGCCGGTGCCGTCGAAGGTGAAGCTGACGGTCCGGGTGCGGTCGACCCGCCCGTACCCCTGGACCCGGCTCATCGGGTGGCCTCCGGGATCTGCGGCTGGTCCTCACCGATCCGGTGCACGGAGAGGAACTGGTGGGTGCGGGTGTCGCGGATCGCGATGAACCAGCGGCGGCAGCCGGCGCTGTGCACCCAGCGCTCGGCGAACGGGCCCTTCGGGTTGTCCCGGAAGAACACGAAGTGGCCCCACTGCTCGTCGGTCAGCTCCTGCGGGTTGTCCGGATACCGGACGTCGGCCTGGCCGCCGTAGTGGAATTCGAGCTCCTCGCGGGGCCCGCACCACGGACAGGTGATGAGTTGCACGGTGCGCTCCTGGTAGCGGGTGGCGGGGATCGGTACTGCTGCTCCGGGCCTAGTGCGCGACGCCGGCGGCGCCGTGCTCGTCGACGAGCGCGCCGGTGACGAACCGGTCGAGGGCGAAGGGCTCGATCAGCGGGTGCAGCTCACCGGTCGCGATCGTGTGCGCGAGACACCAGCCCAGCCCGGGGGTGACCTTGAACCCGCCGGTCCCCCAACCGGAGTTGACCAGCACGTTCGCGTACGGCGTGCGCCCGACGATCGGCGACGCGTCCGGGGTGACGTCGACGATCCCGGCCCAGCTGCGCAGCAGGTGCGCCCTGGCGAAGATCGGGAACAGCTCGACCGCGGCGGCCATCTGCCGCTCGATGATGTGGAAGGCGCCGCGCTGGCCGTAGCCGTTGTAGGAGTCGACCCCGGCGCCCATCACGAGCTCGCCCTTGTGCGCCTGGGAGACGTACACGTGCACCGCGTTGGACATCACGATCGTCGGGTGCACCGGCTCCAGCAGCTCGGACACCAGCGCCTGCAGCGGATGCGACTGCAGCGGCGTGCGCACGCCGAGCCGGTCGAGCAGGGTCGAGGTGTGCCCGGCCGCGCAGAGCGCGACCTGACCGCAGGCGATGTCGCCACGGGTGGTCCGGATCCCGGTGACCCGCGCTGTACCCTCCGCAGCGCCGTCCTCGACGGACCCCTCGGTGACGAAGTCCAGCACCTCGCAGTCCTGGATCAGATCGACCCCGCCGGCGTCGGCGCGGCGGGCGAATCCCCAGGCGACGTAGTCGTGCTTGGCGATGCCGGCGCGGGGCTGGTAGGTGGCGCCGAGCACCGGATAGCGGATGTCGTCGGAGACGTTCAGGATCGGGCAGATCTTCGCGACGTCGTCCGGGCCGAGGTACTCGGCGTCGATCCCGTTGAGCTTGTTCGCCTCGACCCGGCGCACCGAATCCCGGACGTCCTGCTCGGTGTGCGCGAGGTTCAGCACGCCACGCTGGGAGAACAGGATCGGGTAGCCGAGGTCGTCCTCCAGCCCCTCCCAGAGCTTCAGCGCGTGCTCGTAGATCGCGGCCGAGGCGTCCCACAGGTAGTTGGACCGGATCAGGGTGGTGTTGCGGGCCATGTTCCCGCCGGCCAGCCAGCCCTTCTCCAGCACCGCCACGTTCGTGATCCCGTGGTTGCGGACGAGGTAGTGCGCGGTGGCGAGCCCGTGCCCGCCGCCACCGATGATCACCACGTCGTAGGAGCGCTTCGGCTCCGGGTTGTGCCAGAGGAAGTCGGGGTGCTCGGGCAGATCCGCGCCGGGCGGATCGGCGGCGGTCGCGGTCGTGCTGCTCACGTGCCTCAGAGCTCCGGGTAGAGGGGGTGACGGTCGGCGAGGGCGGTGACCCGGGCGGCGAGCTCGTCGAGCTCGGTCTGCGCCGCGGCCGGGCGCAGCGCGCGGGCGATGACGTCGGCGACCTCGGCGAACGCCTCGGCGCCGAACCCGCGGGCCGCCAGCGCCGGGGTACCGATCCGGACCCCGGAGCTGACCATCGGCGGGCGCGGGTCGAACGGGACGGCGTTGCGGTTGACCGTGATCCCGACCCGGTGCAGCCGGTCCTCGGCCTGCTTGCCGTCGAGCTCGGAGTCGCGCAGGTCGACCAGGACCAGGTGCACGTCGGTGCCCCCGGAGACGACGCCGACACCGGGCTCGCCGAGCAGCCGGGACGCGATCAGCTGTGCGCCCTCCAGCGTGCGCCGGCCCCGCTCGGCGAACGCGGGCTCGGCGGCGAGCTTGAACGCCACCGCCTTCGCCGCGATGACGTGCTCCAGCGGCCCGCCCTGCTGGCCGGGGAACACCGTGGAGTTGAGCTTCTTGGCCAACCCGGCCCTGGCCATGATCACACCGCCGCGCGGGCCGCCGAGGGTCTTGTGCGTGGTGCTGGTGACGACGTCGGCGTAGGGCACCGGTGACGGGTGCAGACCGGCCGCGACCAGCCCGGCGAAGTGCGCCATGTCGACCATCAGGTAGGCGCCGACCTCGTCGGCGATCCGCCGGAACTGCGCGAAGTCGAGGTGCCGCGGGTAGGCCGACCAGCCCGCGATGATCATCTTGGGGCGGCGCTCACGGGCCAGCCGCTCGACCTCCGCCATGTCGATCCGGTGGTCGTCGGCGCGGACGTGATAGGCCGCGACGTCGTAGAGCCGGCCGGAGAAGTTCAGCCGCATGCCGTGCGTCAGGTGCCCCCCGTGGGCGAGATCCAGGCCCAGGATGGTGTCGCCCGGCTCCAGCAGGGCGGCCATCGCCGCGGCGTTGGCCTGCGCCCCGGAGTGCGGCTGGACGTTGGCGAACTCCGCTCCGAACAGGGCGGTGAGCCGGTCGATCGCCAGCTGCTCGATCACGTCGACGTGCTCGCAGCCACCGTAGTAGCGCCGGCCCGGGTAGCCCTCGGCGTACTTGTTGGTCAGCACCGAGCCCTGGGCCTCCAGCACCGCGCGCGGCGCGAAGTTCTCGCTGGCGATCATCTCCAGGGTCCGGCGCTGGCGGCCGAGTTCGGCGGTGACCGCGGCATGCACGTCCGGATCGACCTCGGCCAGCGACCGGTCCAGCGGGCCGGCGGGCGCGTCCGTCCCGGCCCCGCTCCGGTCCACGGCGAACAGAGTCATGGACACCTCCAGATATCTTACCGAGCGGATTGATATATCAACTGTGGTCAGACTGGCACGTCGCATTCCGCATGGTCAAGGGCCCATCGGAGGCGACTGCGAGCGGTCGCCGAGCGGACCCGGACAACGCAACGGCGCGGGCCCCGCAACGGGTCCCGCGCCGCGCCGCGGCCGCCCGCCACGCACGCCGCACCGGATCGTGTCCGGCACCGGCGCGCGCGGCGCCACGCGCTACAGGCGCTTCGCCAGCTCGCGCCGCCACCGGCCGAACGGGCGGGCCCGGTCGATCCCGAGCACACCGACCGGCTCGCCGCCCGGATCCAGGAACAGCACGAGCAGACCGGCGGCCGGATCCTCCGGATCACCCTCCTCCACCCGGAGGGCACCGTCGGCTGCGCGGTGCCCGGCGAACTGGATCCGGTGCCCGTACTGATCGGACCAGAAGTAGGGCACCGCATGATGGGCCGGCAGCGCGTGCGCCGTCCCGAGCAGCGCCGCCGCCGCGACCGCCGGCTGCTGCAACGCATTCGTCCAGTGCTCCAGCCGCAGCCGGTTCCCGGTGTAGTCCCGCAGCGACGCGGCACAGTCGCCGACGGCGACGATCCCGGGCAGCGCGGTCCGCCCGCAGGCGTCGGTGACCACCCCGTCGTCCAGTTCCAGTCCGGAGCCGGCCAGCCACTCCACGTTCGGCAGCGCACCGATGCCGACGACCACGACGTCGGCCGGGAACTCCCGGCCGTCGTCGGTCCGGACACCGGTCACCCGCGGCGATCCGACGATCCCGGCGACACCGGTGCCCGGATGCAGCCGGACGCCGTGCGCGGCGTGCAGCCGCCCACAGGCGACGCCCATCTCGGGTCCGAGCGCCCGTTGCAGCGGGACCGGCGCCGCCTCGACGATGTCGACCTCGAGCCCGAGACCGGCCGCGGTGGAGGCGACCTCGGCGCCGACGAAGCCGGCCCCGACCACCACCAGCCGGCGCCCCGGGACGAGATCGGCGCGCAGCGCCCTGGCGTCGTCGAGGGTGCGCAGCGTGTGCACGCCCTGCGGCTGTTCGCCCGGGAGGGTGCGGGCCCGGGCACCCGTGGCGAGGACGACGGCGTCGGAGGAGAGTCGCTCGCCGTCGTCGAGCGTGACGACCCGGCCCGGGCCGTCGAGCGCGACCGCGGTGCGGCCGAGCCGCCATTGCGCGGCCTGCTCACCGTCGTCCGGCCCGGCCAGCACCACGTCGGTGTCGGACGCGGTACCGGCGAGGAAGTCCTTGGACAGCGGCGGCCGGTCGTACGGGGCGTGCTTCTCATCGCCCACCACGACGATCCGGCCGTCGAAGCCCTGCTCCCGCAGGGCCCGCACGGTGGCGAGCCCGGCCAGCGAGGCGCCGACCACGGTGACGTCTCGCATCAGAGCGCGACCCGGGCCGCCAGGTCGGCCGCCTGCGCGTCGACGGTCACCGACTCGTGGACGAAGACCTGCCCGGCCTCGACCACCACGGCATGGGTCCGGACGGGTGTCTTGGCGGGCGGACCGCTCGGCCGTCCGGTGCGGAGATCGAAGCAGGCCGCGTGCAGCGGGCACTCGACCGCGCAGCCCTCGAGCCAGCCGTCGGACAGGGAGGCGTCCTGATGGGTACACGTGTCGTCGATGGCATAGAGCTCGCCCTCGACGTTGAACACGGCGATCGCCACTGTCCCCTGGACACGAACGGACTCTCCGACCGGGATGTCGGACAGCTCGCCCACGAAGATCATGGTTCCTCCTGTGTTGCGTATCGCGTAACTCGCCATGTCATGCGCAACCGTAGAATGAGGCCGCGAGGGGTGGCCGTCAACGACGAATTTCGGCGCCCACCCGGGCGCCGAACAGGCGAAACACCCTCGTCACACGCTCGGCGCAACCCCGTCACCGGACCGTTCACCCGAATCCCGGCGCAACACGCACACGGCGGGTCACCCACGACCCGCAGCAGTACCCGTGCGGACCACAACGTCCCGCACCGGAGTCGCGGAATCGGCCCACCGGACGCCCGTCGCCGCCGGACCGCCCGGACAGCTGGTCAATCGAATGAAAGATATATCACTGATGGACCAGACGGGCTATGTCTGACACCATCGCGGGCTTGCGACACTGCGCGGCGACGGACGATCCGCGCCGGAGGAACCCATGAGCAACAGCCCGCGGAGACGCCCGCGGACCGGCCTCACCCCCGCCGTCGAGGAGGAGCGCACGGTGCGCCGGGCCGCCACCGCGGCGTCGGTCGGCAACGTGGCCGAGTGGTACGACTTCGGGCTCTTCTCCTACCTGGCCGCGATCGTCCTGAACCGGGTGCTGTTCCCGGACGCCGGCGAGTGGTCCGGGGTGCTGACCCTGGGCACCTTCGCGGCGGCGTTCCTGGTGCGCCCGCTGGGCGGGTTCGTGTTCGGGCCGCTCGGCGACCGGATCGGCCGGACCAGGGTCCTCTCCTTCACCGTGCTGCTGATGACGGTGGCCACCGTCGCACTGGGCCTGGTGCCGAGCTACGACACGATCGGCATCGCCGCACCACTGCTGGTGCTGCTCATCCGGATGCTGCAGGGCTTCTCGGCCGGAGGCGAGTACACCGGCGCGCTCACCCTGGTCGCCGAGTACGCGCCGGATCGCCGGCGCGGCTTCTTCGGGAGCTGGCTGGAGTTCGGCACGATCACCGGCTACGCGCTGGGGGCCGGCGTGTGCGGCACGGTGGTCGCCGTACTGCCCGAGGACGACCTGCTCGCCTGGGGCTGGCGGATCCCCTTCATGCTCGCGCTCCCGCTCGGCATCGCCGGCATCTACCTGCGGATGCGCCTGGAGGACACGCCCGCCTTCCGCCAGCTGATGGAGCGCTCCCCCGCACTGGCCGCGATGCCCTACCGGCGGGCGATGCAGATCCTGGCCACCCGCTACCGGGGCCCGGCGCTGGTGGCCGGCGGCCTGGTCGTCGCCTGGAACGTCACCAACTACGTGCTCACCAACTACATGCCGACCTACCTGACCAGCACCCTGCCCCGGCACGGCGAGGACGGCGCGAGCGGCGCACTGGCCGGAGCGCTGCAGGTCGTGGTGATGCTGTTCGCGCTCTGCGTGATCATCCCGGTCGGACGGCTGAGCGACCGGGTCGGCCGCAAGCCGATCCTCATGACGGGCGCGCTAGCCCTGATCGTGCTCGGCCTGCCCGCCGTGTGGCTGATGCGCGGGGGACCCCTCGGCCAGGCCGTCGGCCTGCTCCTGCTGGGGGCGGTCCTGGTCTGCTTCGCCGCCGTCGCCCCCGCCACGCTGCCCGCGCAGTTCCCGACCATGGTCCGCTACGGCGGCCTGGGCGTGGTGTTCAACCTGTTCGTCTCGTTCTTCGCCGGCACCGCGCCCACCGTGATCGAGACCGCGGTGACCGCCACCGGGAACCTGGACTGGCCCGGCTACTACCTGGTCGGCGCGGGCGTCGTCGGCGTGATCAGCACGCTGTTCCTGAAGGAGACGGCGGGCCGGCCGCTGCCCGGCGCGGCGCCGCTGACCTCCAGCGCGGACCTTCCGCCGCCGCCGCTGTCACCGGACGGGATCCCGATGGAGCAGCCCCGGGACCACGGCTCGCACTGACCCGCGGAACTCCCTCTTGGCACAATTGATATATCAATCTACGATTCTGTGCATGTTCAGTGGCAACCGGCGTCGGGAGCCCTCGTGACCCTCTCCGTCTTCGACATGTTCACGGTCGGCATCGGGCCGTCGAGCTCGCACACCGTCGGGCCGATGCGGGCCGCCCACCTGTTCGTCACCCGGCTGGACGACTCCGCGCTGCTGCCCCGGACCGCGTCGGTACGGGTGGAGCTGTTCGGCTCGCTGGGCGCGACCGGGCACGGGCACGGCAGCGTCGCCGCCGTGGTGCTCGGCCTCGCGGGGCACGAACCGCAGCTCGTCGACCCGGTGCAGGCAGGCCCGCTGGTCGAGGCGGTACGGAGCGAGGGCCGGATCCGGCTCGGCGGCTCCCACGAGATCGCCTTCACGATCGACGACGACGTCGTGCTGCACCGCAGGCGGCGGCTGGACTTCCACTCCAACGGCATGGTGCTGCACGCCTACGACGCGCACGGCGCGGTCCTCGAACGTCGCGAGTACTACTCGGTCGGCGGTGGGTTCGTCCTCGACTCCGACGCGGTCGGTGGGCCCGCGCTGGTCCCGGACACCACCCCGGTCGCCTACCCGTTCACCACCGGCGACGGGCTGCTGGCGCTGACCCGCGCACACGGGCTGTCGATCTCGCAGCTGATGCTGGCCAACGAGCTGTCGTGGCGCACCGAGAGCGAGGTCCGGGCCGGGCTCCTGCACATCTGGTCGGTCATGCGCGAGTGCGTGGAGCGGGGCAGCACCACCGGTGGCACCCTGCCCGGCGGCCTGCGGGTGCGGCGGCGCGCCGCCGCGCTGCGCCGGCATCTGGAGGCGGCGACCGGCGAGCCCGACGCGCTGCACGCCATGGAGTGGGTGACGCTCTACGCGCTGGCGGTGAACGAGGAGAACGCGGCCGGCGGCCGGGTCGTCACCGCGCCGACCAACGGCGCCGCCGGGATCGTGCCCGCCGTGTTGCACTACGCCGCGCGGTTCCTGCCCGGGTTCGACGACGACGCCGTCGTCCGCTTCCTGCTCACCGCCGCCGCGGTCGGTGTGCTGTTCAAGGAGAACGCCTCGATCTCCGGCGCCGAGGTCGGCTGCCAGGGTGAGGTCGGTTCGGCCTGCGCGATGGCGGCGGCCGGGCTCGCCGAGGTCATCGGTGCCAGCCCGGAGCAGGTGGAGAACGCCGCCGAGATCGGCATCGAGCACAATCTCGGCCTCACCTGCGACCCGGTCGGCGGCCTGGTCCAGATCCCGTGCATCGAGCGCAACGCGGTGGCCTCGGTCAAGGCGATCACCGCGGCCCGGATGGCGCGGCACGGCGACGGCATGCACCACGTGTCCCTGGACAAGGCGATCACCACGATGCGCCAGACCGGGGCCGACATGAAGGACAAGTACAAGGAGACCTCCCGCGGCGGTCTCGCGCTCAACGTCGTGGAGTGCTGAGTCGTCCGGATGACCGCCGTGCGCAACGCCCCACCGGGCTCCGACACCCCGACCCCGGACTTCGACATCCCGGTCTCACTCGCCGACCGGGCCTACCTCGCCCTGCGGGACCGGCTGATCATGCTGGACATCCCGCCGCTCTCGCCGATCGACGACGACGAGGTCTCGGCCCGGATCGGCCTGGGCCGCACCCCGGTCCGCGAGGCGCTCACCCGGCTGCGGGCCGAGCGCCTGGTCGTCTCCTACCCCCGGCGCGGGACCTTCGCGACCGCCGTGGACATCTCGGACCTGCGGCACGTGTGCGAGGTCCGCACCGCGCTGGAGCCGCTGGCGGCGCGGCGGGCGGCGACCGTCGCACCGGGCACACGGAAGGCGGAGCTGGCCGCCCTCGCCGAACGGATCCGGCGGCTGGACACCGCGCGGATGGACCGTCGCGAGCTGATGCGGTGGGACGTCGGCGTGCACCGGTCGGTCTACCGTGCCGCGGGCAATCCGTACCTGGAGGCGTCCCTCACGCTGCACGCGAACCTCGCGACCCGGATCCACTGCATGTTCATCGACCGGATGAACCACGTGGCCCGGCACATCGACGAGCACAGCGCGCTGCTGCACGCCATCGCCGACGGCGATCCGGTGCGCGCCGAGCGGATCTCCCTGGAGCACGTGCTCGGCTTCGAGAACGCCGTGCGCGAGGTGCTCTGATCCCGGTCGAGCACGATCCCCGTCTCGGGAGCGCCGGTGCGGGTACCGGCACCCGGCGCTCCCGAAACACGGATCATGGTCGGTCGGTCAGGCCTTGAACCGGAACGGGGCGAGCGCCTCGGCCAGCCGGACCGGGTCGCCGCCCTCGCCGGGGGCGTGGTGGAAGCCCTCCGCCTCGGCGAACCCGATGCAGCGGCGCTCGTCGAACAGCCCGCAGACGTAGCGCACGGTGTCCTCGCCGATGTCCTCGACGCCGACCCGCAGCTGGTAGATGCCCGGGTAGTGGACCTCGTCGAGGTACTGCACGGACAGTGTCGACGGGGACAGCCCGTCCAGCGGCCCGCCCACCGGGTAGCCGAGGACGTCGGCGTGCAGCTCGGCCAGGCCGTCGAGGTACCAGGCGGCCAGCGCGACGTTGTTGACGTGCCGGTTGGTGTCGAGATCGGTGAACCGGACCCGGGCGTCCCAGCGGAACGGGTAGTTCTCCCGCACCAGCCGGGCCTCGCCGCGCTCGGGGCGGCCGGAGGCGGGGACGCCGATCCGCAGCGGCTCCAGCGAGGCGCGGACCTCGTCGGTCAGCGGGGCGGGCCGCTCGCCGTCGGTGTGCACCGAGGTGGACTCGCCGGTCGCGACCAGATCGTCGCCGGCGAACACCGCGTAGCGGTAGGTGAACGAGGTGGTCCCGACCTGGCTGACACCGATCCCGATCCGGTACGAGCCGGCGACGGTCAGCGGGGCCAGCACCTCCACCCGGACCGCGGCGAGCAGCAGCCGCACCCGCGACTGCAGGCGTGCGACGAGATCGGCGCCGAAGGTCTCGCGCTCGACGGCGACCCGGGCGTCCTCGAACCAGCGCACCAGTGCGTCCCGGCCGATCCGGCGGCTCGGGTCGAGATCGGCGTAGCGGGCCTCGTGCTCGATCAGCACCGGGAACGCTGCGGGCTCGACATTGCTCTGTGAGGACAAGGAAGCGGTCACACCCACCATCGTGACGCTGTGTCGCCGCTCACCGACCACCGGCCGTCCGATATCACACGTGGTGCACCGTGCTGTCACGGCGCGTACCGGGTGTCGGGTCCCGTCGGGGCCCGAGGTGTCGGTGGGCCTCGGTAGCCTCGGACCGTGCCCGCTCCCGTGTCCGTTCCCGTGGCGACCCGCGATCTGCCCGGTGTGCACGAGCTGCTGGAAGCGGCCGTGTCCTCGGTCGGCGGTTCCCGCCGCGAGGGGCAGGACCGGATGGCCGACGCGGTGCGCCGCGCGCTGTCCTCCGGCGAGCACCTGGCCGTGCAGGCCGGCACCGGCACCGGGAAGTCGCTGGCCTACCTGGTCCCGGCGATCCGGCACGCGATGGCACGGGACACCACGGTCGTCGTGTCCACCGCGACGATCGCGCTGCAGCGCCAGCTGGTCGACCGGGACCTGCCACGGGTCGCGAAGAGCCTGAAGAAGGTGCTGGGCCGGGAGCCGACGTTCGCGATCCTCAAGGGCCGCCGCAACTACCTGTGCCTGAACAAGCTGCACGGCGACATGGGAGAGGACGAGGACCCCGAGGCCCAGCTGTTCGACGCGTTCGCGATCTCCGCGCTGGGCCGCAACGTCAAGCGGCTGCACGACTGGGCCTCCGACACGCAGACCGGTGACCGCGACGAGCTGGTCCCCGGTGTGCCGGACCCGGCGTGGCGGCAGGTCTCGGTCACCGCCCGCGAGTGCCTGGGCGCCAGCCGCTGTCCGGTCGGCGAGGACTGCTTCGCCGAGAAGGCGCGCGCCGAGGCGGGGCGGGCCGACATCGTCGTCACCAACCACGCACTGCTCGCGATCGACGCGATGGGCGAGGCGCAGGTGCTGCCCGAGCACGACGTGGTGATCGTCGACGAGGCGCACGAGCTGGTCGACCGGGTCACCGGCGCGGCCACCGCCGAGCTGACGGCCGGCACGGTCGCCGCGGCCGCGCGGCGCTGCGGCAAGCTCGTCGACCAGGAGCAGGCCGACCGGCTCGCCGAGGCGGGCGAGGGCCTCGGCGCGGTACTGGAGGACCAGCCGCCGGCCCGCTGGGAGTCGCTGCCGACGGCCGCCGCGGGCGCGCTCAACGCGATCCTCTCGGCCGCGGCCGGCTGCCGGCAGTCGCTCGGCGGGAACCGCCGCGGCGACGACGCCGATCCCGAGGGTGCCGCCGCCCGCAAGCTCGCGCTGGCGCTGCTCGACGAGGTCTCCGACACCGCGGTGCGGCTGGTCGACACCTTCAAGGAGACCGATCCGGCCAAGCGCCGCGACGTGGTCTGGCTGGGCGAGCAGGGGCCCGACGGCAGCCGGTACAAGGTGCTGCGGGTTGCGCCGCTGTCGGTCGGCGGGCTGCTGCGCGAGCGCCTGTTCAACGCCCGCACCACCGTGCTGACCTCGGCGACCCTCGCGCTGGGCGGTTCGTTCGACGCGCTCGCCCGGCAGTGGGGCCTCCCGGCGTCGCAGCCGAAGGAGCGCGGCGACACCCCGCCGACCACCGAGGAGGGGCACGGCCCGGTCCAGGATCCGGAGGCCCCGCGCTGGACCGGTCTCGACGTCGGTTCCCCGTTCGCGCACGGCAGCTCCGGGATCCTCTACCTCGCCCGGCGGCTTCCCTCCCCCGGTCGCGACGGTCTCGCACCGCAGACCCTCGACGAGATCGAGGCGCTGGTCCGCGCCGCGGGCGGCCGCACCCTGGGCCTGTTCTCCTCGACCCGGGCGGCCAAGCAGGCGACCGAGGCGTTGCGCCCCAAGCTCGACACCCCGCTGCTCTGCCAGGGCGACGACTCGACGATGCTGCTGGTCAAGCGGTTCGCCGAAGACGAGGAGACCTCGCTGTTCGGCACCCTGTCGCTGTGGCAGGGGGTGGACGTGCCGGGCCCGTCGCTGTCGCTGGTGATCATCGACCGGATCCCGTTCCCACGCCCGGACGATCCGCTGGTCGCGGCCCGGCAGAAGGCCACCGACTCGCGCGGCGGCAACGGCTTCCTGTCCGTCTCGGCGACGCACGCGGCGCTGCTGCTCGCCCAGGGCGCGGGGCGGCTGCTGCGTTCCACCGACGACCGGGGCGTGGTCGCGATCCTCGATCCGCGGATCGCCACCGCCCGCTACGGCGGGTTCCTGCGGGCGTCGCTGCCACCGTTCTGGGAGACGACCGACGGGGAGAAGGTGCAGGGCGCGCTGCGCAGGCTGCGCGGCGCCTGAGGCGGTCATGACCTCCGGCACATGCACACCGGGCGTGCGGCGGTGCACGCTGCCCCCATGAGCACCCAGCTGGGCCGATTCACCGACGCGGAGGCCGAGTCACGGTTCCACGCGCTCTACGACACCGCGATGGCGCTGCTCCCACCGCCGGCGGGTACCGACGACGTGCCCACCGCGTTCGGCACGGTGCGGGTGTACCGGTTCGGCACCGCCACCGGGCCGCCGCTGGTGCTGCTGCCCGGCCGTGGCGGCACCACCGCGCTGTGGCTGCCGAACCTGGCTGCCTGGACGCTGCGGCGCACCGTGTACGCCGTGGAACCACTCGGCGATGCGGGCCCGTCCCGCCAGGACCGCCCGATCCGCACCGCCGACGACCAGGCGTCCTGGCTCGGGGAGCTGCTCGGCACGCTCGATACCGGCCCGGCGCACCTGGTCGGACAGTCGGTCGGCGCCTGGCTCGCGACGCAGGTCGCGTTGCGTGCACCGGAACGCGCCGCGTCGCTGTCGCTGATCGAGCCGACCCAGGTGCTCGGCCGGATCCGGCCGGGGCTGGTCGTCGCCGGGCTGCTCACGATTCCCGGGCTCCCGGAGCCGCTGCGGCGGCGTGCGCTGCGCTGGATCGTCGGCACCGGCGACGAGCTGTTCGACGGCCCGATCGGCCGGCTCACCGTGGCCGCCGCGGGCGGCTTCCGCAACGTGACGCCGCCACCCGCGCTGCCGTCCGACGAGCAGCTGCGCGGCCTGCGGGTCCCGGTGCTCGCGCTGCTCGGCGGGCGCAGCCGCACGCACGACGCCCGGCGGTCCGCTCGCCGGGCCCGCGAGCTGCTGCCCGACCTCCGGGTGGCGATCGTCGACGGCGCGGGGCACGCGCTCAACGGCGAGTTCCCGGACGTCGTGAACGAGCGGGTGCTGGACTTCACCGACGCGATCGACCGGACCGCGCCCGGCCCGGGCTGAGCCCGGCCCCGCTCAGCGCTCGCCGAGCAGGTAGCGCTGCAGGGTCGGCCCGAGCCAGGCGACCAGCTCGTCGTCGGGCAGCGCGACGACCGGCGGCAGCCGCAGGACGTAGCGGCACAGCACCGCGCCCAGCGCCTGGGTGGCGACCAGCCCGGCCCGCTCGGCCGCACCGGCCGGGTCACCGGTCAGCGCCGCGATCACCGGGAGCAGCTGACCGGCGAAGATCGCGCGGGTGCGCTCGGCCGCCACGTAGTCGGTGACCGCACCGCGCAGCATGATCGCCAGCGCGTCGTCGCTCCCCCAGCGCTGCAGCAGATGCGCGGCCAGGGTCCGGCCGACGTCGTCGCGCGGTACCGCGGTCAGGTCGGGCAGGCGCAGATCGAACTCGGCGGCCGCGGTGAACAGCTCACGCTTGCTGCCGAAGTAGCGGATCACCATCGACGGATCGACGCCGGCGTCACCGGCGATCGCGCGGACGGTGGCACGGTCGTAACCGTCGTCGGCGAAGCGCCGCCGGGCCGCGGCGAGGATCGCGTCGCGGGCCGGCCGGGAGCGGTCGGTGAAGGCCATGCCGCCATCGTATGCCAACGACCGTTGGCAAATACCTCGACAACGCCTACAGTCGTTGGCAAACATTCGTTGGCAGAGAGGATCCCGCGATGAACGGCCACGACACCCCCGGACCGGACGCCGACGTGGTCGTCGTCGGTGCGGGACCGACCGGACTGCTGCTCGCCGGCGACCTCGCCGAAGCCGGCGTCCGGGTCACCGTGCTCGAACGCCGTACCGAGGCATCCGGGCTCACCAGGGCGTTCGCCGTGCACGCCCGCACCCTCGAACAGCTCGACGCCCGCGGCCTCGCCGATCGGCTGGTCGCACTCGGCACCCGGCTGGACGAGTTCCGGCTCTTCGGGCGGACAACGGTCGACCTGACCGGTCTGGACAGCCGGTTCCCGTTCCTGCTGGTCGTGCCGCAGTACCAGGTGGAGCTGCTGCTCCGGGAGCGGGCGCTGGCCGCGGGTGCCCGGCTGCACCACGGGACCCGGGTCGACGGCATCACCCAGGACGACGACGGCGTCACCGTCTCGTGGTCCGAGTCCGGCACCACCGGCACCGTGCAGACCGGCGCCACCGGCACCGTGCAGAGTGGCGCCACCGGCACCCTGCGCGCGGGCGCCACCGACGCCACGCAGCGCGGCACCGTGCGAGCCCGCTACCTGGTCGGCACCGACGGCCACCACAGCACGGTGCGCGAGGCGCTCGGGCTCGGCTTCCCGGGCCACGCCGTGGCCCGTTCGCTGGTGCTCGCCGACGTGCTCATGGACTCCCCGCCGCCCGACGCGCTGACCGCCGACGGCAACGCCGACGGGTTCTGCTTCGTGGTGCCCTACGGCGACGGCTGGTACCGGGTGATCGCCCGCGACCGCCGCGTCGAGCACCCGGACGCCGAGCCGGTCACCCTCGACGAGATCGCCGGGATCTCCCGCGCGGTGTTCGGCACCGACTGGGGCATGCGCGACCCGCGTTGGACGTCGCGGTTCCACAGCGACGAGCGCCAGGTCGACCGGTACCGGGTCGGCCGGGTGTTCCTGGCCGGGGACGCCGCGCACGTGCACTCCCCCGCCGGCGGCCAGGGTATGAACACCGGCCTGCAGGACGCCGCGAACCTCGGCTGGAAGCTGGCGACGGTGCTGGCCGGGACCGCGCCGGAGGTGCTGCTCGACAGCTACCACGCCGAACGGCACCCGGTCGGCCGGATGGTGCTGCGGACCAGCGGCGGCTTGATCCGGGCCGCGATGCTGCGACCCCGGATCGCCAGGGCGCTCCGCAACCGGGTCGTGGCGACCGTACTGGGGCTACCGGTGCTGGGGCGGCGGGTCCGCGAGACGCTGACCGGGATCGGCATCGGCTACCGGCGCCCGCGCGGCGCGCACCGGCTGGTCGGCACCCGCGCCGCCGACGTCACCGGTGCGGACGGGACGCGGCTCTACGAGGCACTGCGCGGCGGCCACCCGGTACTGGTCGCGCCGGCACCGGACAGGACCCGAGCCGCAGCCCCCGCCGCGGCCCCGGAGCTCCCAGCGATCGCAGAGGCCCCACGGATCCCCAGGGTCCGCACCCTCACCGTGCCGGACGTCGAGCCGTACCTGGTCCGTCCGGACGGCTACATCGCCTGGGCCGGCTCCGATCCCAGCGCCGCTCTGCTCACCCACCCCGCCTGAGCCCCGCACCACCCCCGGCCCAGGCCGGTGAGGGGTACACCAGAGCTGTACGACCGGGCCCCGGGAGCTCTGGTGTACCCCTCAGCGGGCCAGGCAGGTGACGGTGCCCGGATCGACCTCGGTGAAGCCTGCGTCGCGGACCGCGACCAGGTCCGAAGCGCCGGCCCCGAGCTGCGCGAGCAGGTGGTCCCACTCCGCGGGAGCGGGGGTGCGCACCGCGCAGCGGGGCACGTCGGCCGGCTCCGCCACCGGCCAGCCGCGGACCGCGCCGAGGATCATGGTGGCGTGCCCGACCTGGGCCGCCGCCTTCCCGACGGTCATCTCCACGTGCGGGTTCAGCAGCACCAGCGGGGCGCCGTCCGGTGCCGGGCCGGGCTCGTCGGGCTCCAGCTCGGTGCCACCGATCTGCAGCCGGGACACCACCTTCGGCACCTCGTCGACCGGCCCCGGCAACAACGCCCTGGCCTGCGCCCCGCCGATCCCGACGGTGATCCCGGGCAGCTCCTGCACCGCGTCCCAGTGCGCGCCACGGGCCCGGCGGGCGATCTTGCGGATCCGGCCGTCCACCCAGGTCTCGACGGCGTCGTACCACTCGCCGCCGGGCTGCGCCCGCGGATCCAGGCACACCGCCAGCGCGGCCGTGGCGGCCGCTTCCAGCAGCGGCGTCCGGCCGGGGAGCGGATCACGCTCGATCCGCAGCACCACCGGCATCGCGCGCACGATCCCGTCGGTCTCCGGCGGGATCTCCCGGCGCCGCGCGCCGGTCCCGTAGCGGTCGGCCAGCAGGCCGAGCACCCCGCTCACGCGATCGGGACCCGCCGGAGCACGCCCTCGGCGGCGTCCGCGGCCTCCACCTCGTTGCGGGTGATGCCCAGCACGAACAGCACCACGTCCAGGTAGGGCACCGACACCGAGGTGTCGGCGATGTCGCGCAACGCCTGCTTGGCGTTGAACGCGATCCCCAGGCCCGCGGTGGAGAGCATGTCGATGTCGTTCGCGCCGTCGCCGACCGCGATCGTCTGCTCCAGCGGGATCTCGTGCGCGTCGGCGAACCGGCGTAGCGCCACGGCCTTCCCCGGCCGGTCCACGATCTCGCCGCTGACCCGGCCGGTGAGCCGGCCGTCCGCGATCTCCAGCTCGTTCGCGGCGACGAAGTCGAGCTTCAGCTCGTCCGCGAGACCGCCGATGACCTGGGTGAACCCACCGGACACCACGCCGCAGCGGTAGCCGAGCCGCTTCAGGGTGCGGATCGTCGTGCGCGCACCCGGGGTCAGCTCGATCTCGGCGGCGACCTCGTCGACGACCGAGGCGGGCAGTCCCTCCAGCACCGCGACCCGGCGGGTCAGCGACTCGGTGAAGTCGAGCTGGCCGGCCATCGCCTCCTCGGTGACGCGCCGCACCTGGGCCTCGACGTCGGCCCCGGCCCGGGCGGCCAGCATCTCGATGACCTCACCCTGGATCAGGGTGGAGTCGACGTCGAACACGATCAGCCGCTTGCTACGCCGGGCCAGTCCGGCCCGGGACACCGCGACGTCGACGCCCGCCTGCCGGGCCACGCCCACCAGCCGCTTGCGCAGCGTGCCGGGCGGATAGGCGTCGGGATCGCCGTCGGGCACCGGGGAGACCAGCAGCTCCAGGCCGGTCACCGGGTAGTCGGCGACCCGGCGGATCGCGTCGATGTTGGCACCGACCGCGGCCAGCTCGGCGGCGATCGCACCGAACGCGCGCGCCGTGATCGGCCGCCCGAGCACCGTCACCACGTGCGTCGACGGCGGACGGGTCGCGACGTCGCCGTCACGCTGGATCTCGATGTGCACCGACATGGCGATGGAGTCCATCGCCTCGCCGACCGACTCCTGAAGGTCCTCCGCGTCGCCCTCGGGCACGACGAGCGCGCCGAGGGTGAGCCTGCCGTTCACCACGACCTGCTCCAGGTCGAGCAGCTCGACCCCGGCCGCGGTGAGCGCGGCGAACAGGACGGAGCTGACACCGGGCCGGTCCGGTCCGGTCACCGTGACGAGCACGGTGGGCCGGGCCGGACCGCGAGGCGCTGGGGGAACCGCCCCCACCTCAGCTGGACTTGGGGTCGTCGTCCGGCATGGACTCCTTGCCGACCTCCTGCGCCAGGACCTCGGTCGGATGTGCCCGGCCGCCGACGTGCGCCTCGGCGCGCGCCTTCTCGACCAGGTGCGGGTAGTGCAGATCGAACGCGGGACGCTCGGACCGGATGCGCGGCAGCTCGGTGAAGTTGTGCCGCGGCGGCGGCGACGAGGTCGCCCACTCCAGCGAGTTGCCGAAGCCCCACGGGTCGTCGACGTCGCAGATCCGGCCGAAACGGTAGCTCTTGAACACGTTGTAGATGAACGGCAGCGTCGAGGCACCCAGGATGAACGCGCCGATCGAGGAGATCGTGTTCAGCGTGGTGAAGCCGTCGGACGGCAGGTAGTCGGCGTACCGGCGGGGGAAGCCCTCGTTGCCCAGCCAGTGCTGCACCAGGAACGTGAGGTGGAACCCGAGGAACGTCAGCCAGAAGTGGATCTTGCCGAGCGTCTCGTCGAGGAACCGGCCGGTCATCTTCGGGAACCAGAAGTAGATGCCGCCGAACGTCGCGAAGACGATCGTGCCGTAGAGCACGTAGTGGAAGTGCGCGACCACGAAGTAGCTGTCCGAGACGTGGAAGTCCACCGGCGGCATCGCGAGCAGGATGCCGGTCAGGCCACCGAACAGGAACGTCACCAGGAAGCCGACCGAGAACAGCATCGGTGTCTCGTAGGTGATCTTGCCCTTCCACAGGGTGCCGATCCAGTTCACGAACTTCACGCCGGTCGGGATGGCGATCAGGAAGGTCGTGAAGGAGAAGAAGGCCAGCATCACCGCGCCGGTCGCGTACATGTGGTGCGCCCACACCGCGATCGACAGCGCCGCGATCGCGATCGTCGCGAAGATCAGGCCCTTGTAGCCGAAGATCGGCTTGCGGGCGAACACCGGGAAGATCTCCGAGACGATGCCGAAGAAGGGCAGCGCCACGATGTAGACCTCGGGGTGGCCGAAGAACCAGAACAGGTGCTGCCAGAGCACCACGCCGCCGTTCTCCGGGTTGAACACGTTCGCCCCGAGGTGCCGGTCGGCGGCCAGGCCCAGCAGCGCCGCGGTCAGGATCGGGAACGCGATCAGGATGAGGATCGCGGTGATGAAGATGTTCCAGGTGAAGATCGGCATCCGGAACATCGTCATGCCGGGGGCGCGCATGCAGACGATCGTGGTGATGAAGTTGACGCCACCCAGGATCGTGCCCAGGCCGGAGACCACCAGGCCCATGATCCACAGGTCCCCGCCGGGCCCGGGCGAGCGGACCGCGTCGGACAGCGGGGTGTAGGCGAACCAGCCGAAGTCGGCGGCGCCACCCGGGGTCAGGAACCCGGAGAGGACGATCAGACCGCCGAACAGGAACAGCCAGTAGGAGAACGAGTTCAGCCGCGGGAACGCCACGTCGGGCGCGCCGATCTGCAGCGGCACGATGTAGTTCGCGAAGCCGAACACGATCGGCGTCGCGAACAGCAGCAGCATGATCGTGCCGTGCATGGTGAACAGCTGGTTGTACTGCTCGGTCGAGAGGAACTGCAGCTCCGGTCGCGCGAGCTCGGCGCGGATCAGCAGAGCCATCACGCCGCCGACGGCGAAGAAGCCGAACGACGTGACCATGTAGAGGATCGCGATGTCCTTGGGATCCGTCGTCCTCAGCATCCTGAGGAACGTGGACCCCTTGCCCTCTCGCCGCGCCGGATACTGGCGTGTCGAGATCGGCTTCGGCTCGACGGCTGTCACCTGGTCCTCCTGCACTTGCCTGACCTGAGCACGTCCTCGCGGACGGGAGGACTCTACTTCCCGACCGGCGAACGACACCCGACCGGCCCGGAGATCCACAGCGGAGTTCCACAGCGGAGTTCCGGGCAGGCCGCACGTCGCGCGCCGATTGTGCTCTACGGAGGGTAGAACGACCACCCCCCGGGCGCACCGGCGGGTCCGGTTTCACCCCGTCCCACCATCGGGTGCCTGCCGTGCACGGGGGTGCCCGTACTCCGGGGCAGCCGGGTTCCTACCGTGGCGGGGTGGTCGTGACGACGCCGAACGCCGGACGCACCGGCACCCGCCGCGAGCCCGCATGGGACGCGTTGCGGATCGGGTTCGTCCTGCTCGTGGTGACCTATCACGCCACCCACCTGGGGCCCGAGCTGCATCCCGAGCTGATCGAACGCAGGTTCTCCTTCGATCACCAGGTCGGCGCCAGCCTGCTGCTGGTCGTCTCGGCCTACTTCGCCTGCGCCACCCTGGGCAGGCACTCCGCAGGCCGGTACTGGTGGGCCCGGGTGGCCCGGCTGCTGCCCGCGTTCCTGGTGGTGGTGCCGGTGGCGTGGCTGACGCTGCACCTGCTGGGCCCCGCGGACTGGGGCGACCCGCCGGCCCACCAGATCCTCACCAACTGGCTGATGCTCGGGAACTGGGACGACGTCCGCTACCCGTGGCTCGACCCGGCCTACTGGACGTTGCCGCTGCAGCTGATGGCCTTCACCGCTGCGGCCGTGCTGAGCACCACCCGCTGGGGCACCGGCCCGCGGCTGCGGGTGCTGCTGTGGACGCTGCTGCTGGTGCCGCTGCTGTTGTGGCCGCTGCGGGCCGCTCCGGGTGGGCTCTCCGATCCGCCGTGGTGGTACGGGGTCGTCGTCGACGGTCTCGGTTTCCACCGGCTGCACCTGTTCGTCGCCGGGATCGCGATCTGGCTCTGGTCGACCCGCCGGATGGGCCCGGCGCACGCACTGGCACTGCTCACGCTGTGCGGTGCGGCCCAGTTCCTGCACAGTTTCGCGCCCGGGCCGGACGGCACGCTGGAGATCGACGTCGTCGCCGTCGCCGGGGTGTGCACGGGCATCGCGGTGGTCGCGCTGGCGTCCCGGCTGCCGAACCCGGGCTCGTGGACGCCGGCCCCGCTCGCGGTCGCGCTGCGCAGGCTGGCCGGCATCTCCTACGGCGTCTACCTGGTGCACCAGACGATCGGCTACGTGCTGATGCGGCGGCTGCAGGACGTCGGCGTCGGGCCGATGCTGCAGTCGGCGGCGATGCTGGGCAGCGCGCTGGCGCTGGGCTGGTTGCTCACCCGGCTCGTCGAGCGGCCGGCCCACGGCGCCCTGATGAGCGCCTGGGACCGGCTCACCGCGCGGGGTTCGCGCAGCTCACCCGCTGTGTAGCGGCTCGAACACCTCGGTCCAGATCTCCGGCGTTGACGCCGGGTTCGGCGGGCTCGCCACGATGAAGAACTCGGTGCCCAGCCCCATCGCGAAGACCGGATCGGGCATCGTCAGCATGAAGTGCTCGGGGCCCATCTGACTGGCGTGCGCCCGCATCGACGCCCGCTTCGTCTCGGCGTACTCGACGGCCTCGACCCGGTGCGTGATCTCGGACTCCGGCTTGCCGAACGACGGATCGTCGGTGATGTCGGGCAGCTCGAAGTCGGCGCCGCGCTCCTTGCGCAGTCCCCGCATGCCGCGCATCAGCCAGTCCCGGTTCGTGGTGTTCTGCGCGACGACCGGCACCCCGGCCAGCTCGCCGGCGCGGGCACCCACCCGGTGCACCTGGATGTGGTCCGGGTGCCCGTAGCCGCCGTTGTCGTCGTAGGTGGTGAGGACGTCGGCCTCCTCCTCCTCGAGGATCAGCGCGAGCCGCTTGGCCGCGTGCTCCACCGGGGCCTGCCAGAAGCAGTACGGCGCGTCGTTGGACGGCTCGCCCATCATCCCGGAGTCGACGTAGCCGAGGAACTCGACGCGGGCGACGCCGAGCACCTTCGCGGACTCGTGGCACTCCGCGGAACGCCGCACCGAGAGCTGCTCACCGTCGGCGAGCACCCCCGGGACGGGCTCGCCGAGCTCGCCTCGGGTCGCGAACACGAGCACCACCCGGTGCCCGAGCGCGGCTGCCTTGGCGAGAGTGCCCGCGGTGCCGATCGACTCGTCATCGGGATGGGCATGGAAGCTGACCAGTGTCCCCACGTGGCGCGAGCCTACGCAGCCCCCGATCAGGTCAGGACGCGGGTCAGCGCGGCGCCGACGTCGCCGAGCCGGGCCACCGGCACACAGAGGCCACCGCCGCGGGCGGCGAGTGCACCGGCGGCGCGGCGCGCGTCGGCGTCCGGGCCGCCGGGGGCGGGCAG
Source organism: Pseudonocardia autotrophica (assembly GCF_003945385.1). Taxonomy (NCBI): domain Bacteria; kingdom Bacillati; phylum Actinomycetota; class Actinomycetes; order Pseudonocardiales; family Pseudonocardiaceae; genus Pseudonocardia; species Pseudonocardia autotrophica. The sequence continues at coordinate 1,431,355 of NZ_AP018920.1, read as the reverse complement.
CAGCACGTGCAGGCGGTCGATCCCGGCGAGGGCGCCGAGCGGGTCGTCGCCCGCGGTGTGCAGGCAGTCCGAGAGCAGTACGACGGTCCGCTCCTCGGCGACCGCGCCGGCCAGCTGTGCGGACGCGGCGCGCAGCGCGGCGGCGAGATCGGTCGTGCCGTGCCCGCGCAGCGCGACGAGCTCGGCGACCAGATCCTGCGCCGGGCGTGGCACGCCGTGCCTCGCCAGTGTCTGCACCCCGGAGCCGAAGGCGAGCACCCCCGGATCCTGCGCGGTGCCTCCGGCGCCGCCGTTCGTGCAGGCCAGCACCACGCCGGCCGCGGCGACCGCGGCGAGCGCGACCGCCTCGCCCTGCATCGACCCGGACACGTCGACGACCAGGCAGATCGCCCGGCGGTGCGCGGTCCAGTCCCGGGTGATGAGGTCCTCCGGGCGCGGCGGGCCGCTGCCCGGGTGCCAGCCGTCGAGGGTGCGGTCCAGGTCGAGATCACCGTGCCCACCGCGCCGCGGCCCGAGCCGTCGGGTGCCGCGCGAGCGGGCCGGCCCGACCCGGCCGAGCCGCAGGAACACCCGGCCGGCGATCCGCCGGGCCCTGGCGCGCAGCTCCGCGTCGGTGGCGACGGCGAGATCGGCGAGCAGCGCGGCGGCCGCCTCGGGATCGCGGGCCAGCGCGTCGTCGAACGCGCCGGCGTCGAGCTCGCCGAGCCCCGGCGAGACCTCCTCGAATCCCTCGTGCCGCGACGCCAGCTGGTCCCGGCCCAGCGTGCGCGGGCCGCGCGGCGGACGGCCGGTCCGGCCGGGCCGCTGCGGCCCGGGTTCCGACGAGGAGCCCGGCGCGCCGTCAGCGGGCGCCGGGCCGTCTGCTTTTCCCTGATCACCGTCCGTCTCCTCAGCCGGATCGGGCTGTTCGGGCGGGGCGTCGGATTCCGGCGGCCACACGTCGTCGAGGATCTCGTCGAGCACCGATTCCGGGGCGCGGTCGACGCCGTCGGCGATCCGGATCCGGCCGGACAGCGCGGCGTGCAGGGCGTCGCGCGCGGTCTCCCGGGCAGGCGGGTCCTCGCCGCGCAGCTCGGCCAGCCCGGTCAGGACGTGCGCGAGGTCGATGGCGCCGCGGACCGACGAGCCCATCCGGACGTCGGCGTGCCCGCGGGTGCGCCGGGTCAGCGCCACGGCGAGTGCGACGGCCGGGGCCGGGCGCCCGGTGACCGCCTCGGTGATCCGGCGCTCGGCGTCCTCGGGCTGGTAGCCGAGCACCACCCGGCACATCCGGTCGGCGATCGCCTGGCTCACCCGGGCGGTGCCGACGGCGTCGAACGGGTTCATCGCCGCGATCAGCCGGAAGCCGGGGCCCGCGGTGACCGTGCCGAACCGTGGGACGCTGATCTCGCCCTCGGTGAGCACCGTGATCAGCACGTTCAGCGTCTCCTCGGGGACCCGGTTCATCTCCTCGAGGTAGAGCAGGCCGTCCTCGCGCAGCGCGGTGAGCAGCGGACCGTCGACGAACGCCGCCGGGGTGTAGCCCTCGGCGAGCACCTGCGCCGGGTCATAGGCGCCGACCAGCCGGGCCGGGGTCAGCTCGGCGTTGCCCTCGACGAACACCATCCGGCGTCCGGAGTCGCGGGCGATCGCGTGCAGCAGGGTCGACTTGCCGGTGCCCGGCGGACCCTCCAGCACCACGTGCCTGCCGGTGGCGAGGGCGACCGTGAGCACCTCGCGCTCGCGGTCCAGCCCGACCACGGGCACCGGGCTCCGGAGCCCGTTTCCGGCAGCGGACGGCTCTGTCACCGGCTGCGTCGACGGCGTGGACCGCTGTGTCGACGGCGTGAACGGCACTGTCACCGGGCCAGCTCACCACATTCGGAGGCCCCGACGGAACGGTCTACGAAGCGTTGACGCCACACGTGATGTGTGTAGCATCACAGGTCCCCGAACCGGCACAGGAGCCACCCACCATGGCCGACGTCGTCCGTGCTGACCAGCCCGTTCCTTCGTTCAACGCGGCCGCCTACCTGACCGCCGCCCGGGTGGCGGCGGGGGACGGCGAGCGCACCGCCGTCCGATTTCCGGGCGGATCGCTGACCTACGCCGAGCTCACCGACCGGGTACGCGCGCTGGCCGGCGCGCTGCGTGCCGCAGGCGTCCGGCCGGAACAGCGGGTGCTGCTGGTGATGCCCGACGACGTGCAGCTCTACGTCGCGATCCTCGCCACCATGTGGTCCGGCGCGGTCGCCGTGCCGTCGTCGACGATGCTGACCGGCCGGGAGCTCGGCGTCCTGGTCCGGGACTCGCGGGCGACCACGGTGATCGGCGGTGCCGCGTTCGCCGGTGCGCTCACCGAGGCCGCCGCCGACGCCCCCGACCTGGAACGGGTGGTGCTCACCGGCCCGGACCGGCTCCCGTCCGCGGTCGAGTCGCTGACCTGGGACGAGCTGCTCGCCACCGGGGATCCGATGCCGGAGCCGCACCCGACGTGGGAGGAGTCGCAGGCGCTGTGGCTCTACACCTCGGGCACCACCGGCAAGCCCAAGGGCGCGATGCACCGGCACGCCGACATCCGCTCGGTGTGCGAGACCTACGGCGCCCGGGTGCTCGGCATCCGGCCGGGCGACGTCTGCCTGTCGGTCGCCAAGCTGTTCTTCGCCTACGGCATCGGCAACTCGATGTTCTTCCCGCTGTCGGTGGGGGCCTGCGCGGTGCTGGAGCCGTCGCGGCCCGATCCGGAGCGGTACTCGCAGCTGGCGGCCGAGCACGCGGCGACGCTGCTCTTCGCGGTCCCCAGCTTCTGGGGCCCGCTGATCGCCGCCGAGCTGCCGCGGGAGCGGTTCGCGACGGTGCGCCTGGGCGTCTCGGCGGGCGAGGCGCTGCCGGTGCGGATGTTCCACGGCGTCCGGGAACGCTACGGCTTCGAGGTGCTCGACGGCATCGGCTCCACCGAGGCGCTGCACATCTTCATCTCCAATCGGCCCGGCGAGGTGGTTCCGGGCAGCTCCGGGTTCCCGGTGCCCGGCTACGAGATCGAGCTGCGCCGCCCGGACGGCAGCGTGATCGACGAGCCCGGTGAGCAGGGCATGCTCTACGTGGCGGGCGACTCGGTCTGCACCGGCTACTGGTGCCGCACCGAGGTGAACCGGCAGGTCTTCCAGGGCCGGTGGATGCGCACGGGTGATCAGTACGTGCGCGGCGACGACGGCTCCTGGACCTGCCTGGGCCGGGCCGACGACGTCCTCAAGGTCGGTGGCATCTGGGTCTCCCCCGCCGAGGTGGAGGCCCGGCTGCTGGAGCACCCCGGGCTGGCCGAGGCGGTCGTCGTCGGGGTCCCGGACGACGACGGCCTGGACAAGCCGGTCGCATTCGTGGTGCCCCGCGACGCCGCGGCCGCCCCGTCGGCGGACGAGCTGGTGGCGTTCTGCCGGGAGGGACTGGCGGCGTTCAAGCGGCCGCGGCTGGTCGTCGCCGTGGACGAGCTGCCGAAGACCCCGACCGGGAAGATCCAGCGGTTCCGGCTCCGCGAGCGGGCGGCCGGGCCGGCCGCGGAGCCGGAGCCGGTGGTCTGACCCCGGCCGCCGACGCCCACGACACCGGCACCGGCACCGGTCATGGCTGCTCCTCGGGTGCGGGCGGGACGGCGAGGCCCGCGGTGAGCCGTTCGAGTGCGTCGCGCAGCACCGGCACCAGCGGGACCGGGCGGGCCGCCCCCAGGCAGTGCGTGATCGCGACGTCCACCGCGGAGTCGACGGCCGCGGCCACCAGGTGCGGGTAGATCTCCCGCTCCGGGTCCGTTCCGGTGCGGGCGGCGACCGCCGCGGCCAGCTCGTCGCGGGCGAGCGCGCCGGCCCGGGCCAGTTCCCCCTGCAGCGCGGGCTCGGCCAGCATCAGCCGGACCGCCGCGATCCGCGCCGGATCGGGCGGCGGGGCGCCCGGCCCGGACTGCGCGAACTCCGCCAGGACCCGGTCGAGAAGGCCCGGCAGCAGCGGGACGTCGGCCGGGAGCGCGGCCAGCGCTTCGGCCACCCGGCGCATCCGGTCCACGTGCCGGCCGGAGATCGCGGCCGCCTTCGTCGGGAAGTAGTTGCGGAAGGTGCGGGGGGCCACCCCGGCCCGGGCGGCGATGTCGTCGATCGTGACCGCGGCCCAGCCCCGCTCGCCGACCAGTTCGACCGCGGCCCGGCTCAACTCGTCGCGGGTCTCCCGCTTCTTGCGCTCCCGCAGCCCGGGGCCGGGCGTGTCCTCCATGGCGACGACAGTAGCTACAAAGTGCCGTTCCGGCAATTTTGCCGTAGCGGCAGAATTTCAAGGTGTCGCTATTCGCGACGCCCCCTTGGCGGAACACGATCCACCGGGTTCACTCAGGACGTCACCGGAAGAACAGCCGACGACGAGGAGGCCGGAGTGGACGCGTGGGAGTGGATCCCGGAGACCCCGGCGAGTTGGGACGGTCGCAAGGCGGCCGTGCTGGCGGGACTGTCGCCGTCGCTGTTCGGCCTGGGACAGCCCGCCATCGGCGATGCGCTCGGTGACGAGTGGTGGCGGGTGCAGGACGCGGCCGGTGCCACCGTCGCCTACGGACGACTGGACGAGTCCTGGGGCGACGCCGAGATCCTGGTACTGGTGCACCCGGACGCGCAGCGCAGCGGAGTCGGATCGTTCGTGCTGTCCCGCCTCGAGATCGAGGCGGCGCGGCGGGGCCTGAACTACATCTACAACGTGGTGCCCGACGGCCACCCCGATCCCGAGCCGGTCACCGGATGGCTCGCGGCGCACGGCTTCGTCCGCAACGACGTCGGCGAGCTCCGCAAGCAGCTCCCGCTCACCGCGGCGTCGGCCGCGCGCTGACCGCTCAGCCGGCAGCGTTGTCCGCAGCGACTCCGGCGATCACGCGAGCGGCGTCGCAGCCCGCACCGCTCGTCACGGCGAGGACCCGGGATCCAGGTCGACCGCCACCGTGCAACTGTTCCCGCCGAGGTCGAACTGCACGCCGGTGCGTCCGGCGACGTCGACCGGCGAATGCCTGTCCCGCCCGCCGTACGCCTCGGCCATGAACCCGTAGTCATCCCGCCGGGGCCCGCCGACCAGGACGACGGGCACCGTGGGCAGCCATCCCGGCTCCCCGATCGACACCTCCGGCCCGGACGTGACCGGATCCCACATACAGCCGATCGCGGGCGGCGCGACGGGCCGCCCCGGACCGGTCAGCCCCAGCCCGGCGAGCTCCGGCCCGGCGAGCTCCGGCCCGGCGAGCTCCGGCTCCGGGACGAGCGAGCAGAGGCTCCCGGGGAGGTCGCGGTCCGTGCCGCCGGGGAGCGCCCCCGCGACACCGCAGCCGGCGAGCACGGCCGGCAGCGGCAGCAGGGCGGGCACGGGTCGGTGTCGGTTGCGCACGGCCGCACCCGCACAGCCGCGCACCGTCGCCGCGCCGGATCGCCCGGCACGGATCGCGATGGTGAACAGGCGAACAGGCGAACACTCCACACTCTTTCGTCGCGGCGTCACTCTCCTGTAGTCTTTGCGGACCGCGACGACGCGAGGAGGCGCCCGTCCCATGACCGATGCCGGCCCCACCACCGAGTCGAGCGACCCGGCCGACTCCCCCTCGGTCGACTTCGACCGGGATCCGTCGAGCTACCGGCACTGGCAGCTGGAGATCGACCCCGAGGATCCGGCGGTCGCCTGGGTCCGGCTCGACGTCGACGAGGCGGGCGGGATCGTCCCCGGCTACGAGCTGAAGATGAACTCCTACGATCTCGGCGTCGACATCGAGCTCTACGACATCACCCAGCGGCTGCGCTTCACCCATCCGCAGGTCAAGGCCGTCGTGCTGACCAGCGCCCGGGACCGCAACTTCTGCGCCGGAGCGAACATCCGGATGCTCGCCGGCTCACCGCACCCGTGGAAGGTGAACTTCTGCAAGTTCACCAACGAGACCCGCAACGGCATCGAGGACGCGACCGAGCACTCCGGCCAGACCTGGATCGCCGCGGTCAACGGCACCGCGGCCGGCGGCGGCTACGAGATGGCGCTCGCCTGCGAGAACATCCTGCTGATCGACGACAACTCCTCCACCGTCGCACTGCCCGAGGTACCGCTGCTGGGCGTGCTGCCCGGCACCGGCGGCCTCACCCGGGTCACCGACAAGCGCAAGGTCCGCAAGGACCGAGCCGACGTCTTCGCCACCCGGTCCGAGGGGTTCGGCGGACGCCAGGCCGTCGAGTGGAAGCTCGTCGACGAGGTCGTCCCCAAGCGCCGGTGGGACGAGACGGTCCGCGAGCGGGCCGTCGCCGCCGCCCGGGCGTCCGGCCGGCTGCCCGCGGAGCACGGCGTCGAGCTGCCGCCGCTGCAGCGCACCGAGACCGCCGACGGGATCGAGTACTCGCACGTCCGGGCCCGCTTCGACCGCGGCCGCGGGCTGGTCGAGATCACCGTCGACGGCCCGGACGGCGGCGTCGGGTCGTCGATCGAGCGGGTGCGCGAGCTGGGCGCCGAGTTCTGGCCGCTGGCCATGACCCGCCAGCTCGACGACCTGATCCTGCGGCTGCGCTCCAACGAGCTGGAGCTGGGCACCTGGGTGATCCGCACCCGCGGCGACGTCGAGGACGCACTCGCGTTCGAGAAGGTCATCGAGGAGCACTCCGGTTCGGACTGGCTGGTCGACGAGATCCGGCACTACTTCAAGCGCACCCTCAAGCGGCTCGACGTCACGTCCCGGTCGCTGATTGCGCTGATCGAGCCCGGATCCTGCTTCGGCGGCGCGCTGCTGGAGCTGGCGCTGGCCTGCGACCGGCAGTACATGCTCGACGGCACGCTCGACGAGGACGATTCCGAGCAGGGCGACGAGGCCCAGATCATGCTGACGGCGTCGAACTTCGGTGCCTTCCCGATGGGCAACGGCGTGACCCGGCTGGGCTCGCGGTTCCACGGCGACGACGACCACGTCGCCAAGCTGCGCCAGGAGATCGGCCGCCGGCTCACCGCCCGCGACGCCCTCGATCTGGGGCTGGTCACCGACGCGCCGGACGACATCGACTGGGACGACGAGGTCCGGATCATGCTCGAGGAGCGGGCGTCGCTGTCCCCGGACGCGCTGACCGGGATGGAGGCCAATCACCGGTTCGTCGGGCCGGAGACGATGGAGAGCCGCATCTTCTCCCGGCTCACCGCCTGGCAGAACTGGATCTTCGTGCGCCCGAACGCCTCCGGGCCGGAGGGCGCACTGCGCAAGTACGGGACGGGCCGCAGGGCAGACTTCGACCGCAAGCGGGTGTGAGCACAGTGTCCATCGACTACACCGAGAAGATCCCGAACAACGTCGATCTCGCCGGCGACCGGAAGCTGCAGCGCGCGCTCGAGTCGTGGCAGCCGAACTTCATCAACTGGTGGAAGACGATGGGCCCGGCCGTCCCCACCCAGGACGTCTACCTGCGCACCGCCGTCGACGTCGGCAAGGAGAGCTGGGCACAGTTCGGCCATGTCGCGATGGAGGAGTACCGCTGGGGCGTGTTCCTGGCCGAGCGGGGCGACGACCGCCGGATCGCGTTCGGCGAGAACCGCGGCGAGCCGGTCTGGCAGCAGGTCCCCGGCGAGTACCGGGCCGACCTGCAGCGGCTGATCGTCATCCAGGGTGACACCGAACCAGCCTCGGTGGAGCAGCAGCGCCGGCTCGGCGAGACCGCGCCGTCGCTCTACGACCTGCGCAACCTCTTCCAGGTCAACGTCGAGGAGGGCCGGCACCTCTGGGCGATGGTGTACCTGCTGCACGCCTACTTCGGCCGCAACGGCCGGGAGGAGGCGGAGGCGTTGCTGCACCGCAACTCCGGCGACCTGGACTCGCCCCGGATCCTCGGCGCCTTCAACGAGGAGACGCCGGACTGGCTGAGCTTCTACATGTTCACCTACTTCACCGACCGGGACGGCAAGTACCAGCTCGGCACGCTGAAGGAGTCCGCCTTCGATCCGCTGTCGCGGACGTGCGAGTTCATGCTCAAGGAGGAGGCCCACCACATGTTCGTGGGCACCACCGGCATCGACCGCATCATCCAGCGGACCTGCGAGCTGATGCGCTCCCACGACACCGCCGACATCGCCCCGCACGGCGGTGTGCCGCTGAACGTGCTGCAGAAGTACATCAACTTCCACTACTCGGTGTCGCTGGACCTGTTCGGCTCCGAACAGTCCACGAACGCCGCGAACTACTTCACCGCCGGGCTCAAGGGCCGCTGGCAGGAGGAGCGCCGCCGCGACGACCACCTGCTCACCGATGACGGTTACGGCATGGAGCAGGTCCGCGACGGCGCGATCATCACCGACGACGTCCCGGCCCTGCTGGCACTGAACCTGGACCTGCGCAACGAATACGTGAAGGACTGCCAGTCCGGGATCAAGCGCTGGAACAAGATCCTCGAGCGCAACGGCTTCGACGACCGCGTCCACCTCCCGCACGTCGGGTTCAACCGGGAGGTCGGGCTGTTCTCCGGGCACCACGTGACCCCGAAGGGCGATCTCGTCGGGACCGACGTGTGGGAGGCCCGCCGCGACGACTGGCTGCCGTCCGACGGGGACCGCGCACACGTGCAGAACCTGATGCGGCCGGTCTACGAGCCGGGGAAGATCGCCGGCTGGATCGCACCACCGTCGAACGGGATCAACGGCAAGCCCTTCGAGTACGAGTACGTGCACTTCGCCTGAGCCGGCCGGAACGGCTCAGCCCCGGCGTGCGGGGCGCCGGGACCCACCCGGCCCCCCGGCCCGGTCCGCCAGCTCCCGGGTGGCCAGGTCGGTGACCGCGGCCATCAGCCGGATCAGTGCCCGTTCGCTGGTGTCGCCGTGGTGGATACCGCTGTAGCGGGTGACGCGCACCGGCGCGTTGCCCTCGGCGACCGACGAGACGTTCTCGGCGATCCGCCACAGGTCGAGATCGTCGACCTCGGCCACCGCCGCCAGCATCCGGTCCCGATACCGCCGGGCCAGTCCGCCCGGCACGTCACCTCCGCGCCCCGCGCGCCTTTCCGGGTCGGTTTCGGCGCCGATTTCACGGACTGTTTCGCGACCTGCTTCAGACATTGACACCCACTCCTCCCCGAGGGGTCGGCCGGCCGAATGCGGAACCGCGCCCCCGCCCGCCTCGACCGTGCCTCGAACCGACCGTCGAACACTCGTGTTGCCAGTCCCGAGCCACCGGGAACACGAGGTAGCGCAGGCCACAGTACCGAATCGGGTATCGAAATTCTCTTTCTGCCGACTCCGGGCAACCGGCCGGCCCCCGTTGTTTCCGGCTTCCCGCACCCGGTGCATGCATGTCGATAATTGCGTTGCACTGAACTAGGCTCGGTGGGCCAGGAAATCGGCGACAGGAAAGAAGAATGTCGTGGACGACGTGCGCGAGGTTCTCCGAGGTGGCCGTCCCCGGAAAAGCGACCTGCTGTGGCTGGGCACCCTTCTCGGGCGTGCCCTGCTCGGGCCGGACGGCCGCCGACGGGGCCTCCTGCGAGACATCGGTGTGACCGACGGTCCCGGTGGGCCGGTGGTCTCCGCGGTCCGGTTCGACGCCACTGCCGGCCCCGAGGTGATGCCGGCCGATCGGCTCCGGTTCCGGCACCGCGGCCCGCTCCTGAGCACCACCGGACCCCTGTCACCCGCTGCCGCGCCACCGGACCGGTGGCTGCACCGGACGGTCCTGCACGCCGACGTGCTGACCGGGGCGCCGGTCGATCCGCCGCACCGGGTCGCCGACGTGGGACTGCTGCGGCGCGACGACGGCAGATGGATGCTGTGGGCCCTCGACACGCGTCCGGTGTGGCAGCGGGGCCTGGGCCTGCGCCGCCGGACGTACCCGTGGACCGCGGTGGTGCGCCGCCGGGTGATCCCCACCCCGGTCCCGGGCGCCCCCGCGCCACGACTCCCCATCCCGACGACGAACGGCCGTGAAGCACGATGTGGATCTATCGAAGCGACGCAGGTGACGCTGCCGTCCGGCAGTGGTGCGAGCGCCGCCTCCGGAGCTGGGCGGTACCGCACCACCAACGGTCGGTGCACGACGACCCTCCGTACGACTACCGCCGCGGGCACCTGGTCGTCGCCGGCCCGGCCGACGCTCCGACCGTCGTCGTCCTCGGCGGACGGCACGGCTGCGCCGCGAGCCTGACCGACCTGCTCGAGCGCCTCGCCACCGAGTACCGGGTGATCGCCGTCGACCCGCCCGGTGAAGCGGGGCTCGGCTCGGGCGGGCGCCCCAACACCGACCGGCTGCGGGACTACGGCAGCTGGTTCGACGACCTGCTCACCGAGCTCGCCCCCGACGCACCCGGTGGCATCACGGTGCTGGCCCACGGGTTCGGAGCCGCCGTGGCACTCGCCGCCCGGCCGACCCCCCGGGTACGCGGGATGATCCTGCTCAATCCGCACGGGCTGGCCCGGCCCGCGCTCCGCGCGCGGCTGCTCACCGCAACGCTGGGCTGGCGGGCCGTCCCCGTGCGGCGGACCGCCCGGCGACTGCTGAGCCGGCTCGGCGGCCCGGCGTTCGTGCCGCCCGAGGCGCTGGTCGACTGGCTGGCGACGGTCGGCAGGCACGTCGCGCTGAGCAGCACCCCGCCACCGCACCCGGAGCTCGCGCGGCGCTGGCACGGCACGCCGGTCACCGTGGGCATCGGGGAGCACGATCCCTTCTTCGGCGACGGTCGCCTGGCCCAGCCGGCCCGGTGGGCGCTGGGCGCCACGGTCGTCGTCGTCCCGGGGGCCGGCGCGCTGCTGCCCTACGAACAGCCGGACGCGGTGCACGTCATGGTGAGCCGCCGGCTGGGCGATGGGGCGAGCACCGGTCGCTCACCGCGCTCCGGGCCGGCAGGTGACCGGCAGCCCTCCGGAGACGGAGCGACGGCGCCCGGGGTGGTCGCCGCGGGCGCCACGCACACGATCGACCGACCTCACCACTCGCCGGCTCGGAGCGCGGTCGGGGTGTGAGCGAGCTCGTCGGCCACGTCGTCCGGGCTCATACCGGCAGCACCAGGTGCGGCAGCCCGAGACGGGCGGCGTGGCCGAGCGTGTACCGGGTCCCGCTCTGCGGATCGTCGCCCCGGGGAAAGCCGATCACGAAGTCGCTGCGGTCGACCATCCACCGGTTCCGGGCGTGGAAGGCGTCCGTCCCCGGCCGTCGGGCGCCCAGTTCGACGACACCGGCCGGCCGGGCCCGGAGGGAACGACCCGGGTTCCGGTCACCGTGATCGCTCGGGACATGCCGCCTCCACAGTGATCGGCCGGAACCACGGTCCCATGACGGCACGCCGACAGGGGCGGGACGTCCGAAGGCGACGCCTACCGCGGGAGCGGATCCCCGGAGCCGGGCGGATCCTGCACCGCGGCGGGCCGCCGCAGCAACAACACCCCGGCACCGGTGACCAGCGTCGTCACCACCCCGGGGAGCGCGTCGAGCCCGGGCAGCACGACGACCACGGCCACCAGCTGGCCCACCGCGGCGATCGCGACCACCCAGCCGCACACCCGGCACGACGCCGCCCGCCCGGCCGAGGCGAGCAGCGCGTGCCCGATGATCACGCCGCCGGCCAGCGAGGTCACCGCGCCGAACCCGACCCCGGCGAGCACCCCGATCAGCACCGTGACGAAGCCGCCGGTCGCCGGCGGGTTCCGGCGGGGCACCGCATCGGTCCTCGCCGCGCCGAACCGGATCCGGGCCTGCGCCATCCGGTCGGGCGAGTAGCGCCAGCGGGCCCACGGCGAGCTCGGTTTCGCCACCCGTGCGATGCCGGCGATCCCGATCACCGACACCACCGAGAGCGGAGCCAGCAACGCCAGGCGCGGCTTGCCCTTGAGCCGGTGCACGGTGGCCACCGTGGTGACGACGGTCAGCAGCAGCCCGAGCGGCACCAGGACGTCACCGACGAGGTCCAGGCCGGGCAGCAGCTCGGATCCACCGCTCGGCACCGTTCGAGCATGCGGGAGGTGTCCGGGCCGCGCGCGCCGAGATACGCGGTCGCCGCCTCGGCCGCGGGCCCGCCGAGCCGCCTCCCCCGGGAGGCGGCCGGTGGGTCAGCTACCCGGGTCCGGTGGCGGGACCGCCGGGCACTGCACGTCCGAGCCGTCGCCCGCGGTCCGCTCCGGCAGTGCCCCGGTCGCCAGGTAGGTCGCCACCGCATCGTCGACACAGGACACCCCGGACAGCGACGCCGAGTGCGTGTGCCCGCCGAGCCCCTCGACCAGCGACGATCCGGGGAAGGTCCGGCGGGCCTGCAGCGCGCCCTCGTAGGGGGTGGCGCCGTCGTAGGTCTCGGAGATCAGCAGCGGCCCCTCGGCGAGGGTTCCGCGCACCTGCGGCGCCGGGCCCGGCGGCACCGGCCAGTCCAGGCACGGCGCGTTGTACCAGGCGTTGCCCCAGGTCTCGAACGGCGCGACGGCGTCGGTGGCGGTGTTGTCGGCCTGCCAGGTCGCCCAGTCCGGCGGGAACGGCGCGTCGGTGCACTGGGTGGCGAGGTAGACGGCGTAGTTGTTGTCGTCGGTCGGCGATCCGGCCTGGTCGTAGGCCTGCTTGAGGGCGGCGGCGTCGTCGCGGGTGCCGGCCACGAAGGCGTCGGCGACCCGGGTGTAGGCCCCGACGTTGTACCCGGCGGCGAGGAAGATGTCGGTCCACTCGGCCTGGCCGATCAGCCCGCCCGCCGGTTCGGCCCGCAGCCGGTCGCCGATCTCGTAGTAGAGCGCTTCCACCTCGTCCCCGGAGTCTCCGAGGCCGTAGGTCGCGTCGTTCTTCGCGACCCAGTCGAAGAACACCTCGATGTTGCGTTGGAACGCGACGTTCTGGTTCTGGTTCGCCTGGTACCACCAGGCCCGTGGATCGACGACGCCGTCGAGCACCATCCGGCGGACCCGCTCCGGGAACGTCGTGGCGTAGACCTGGCCGAGCATCGTGCCGTAGGAGAACCCGTAGAAGTTGATCCGGTCGGCGCCCAGCGCGGCACGGATCAGGTCCATGTCGCGCACGGTGTCCTCGGTGCGCAGGTGTTCCAGCAGCGGGCCACCGCGCTCCGCGCATGCCTGCGCGTAGGCCTTCGTGCGGGGCAGCCAGGCGGCCTCGGCGCCGTGCTCCGGGCGGTGGGCGGGCCGGTCGTAGCCGCCGTAGCCGGGGTCGCAGCTCAGCGCCGGCCTGCTGGTGCCGACGCCGCGCGGGTCGAAGCCGATCCAGTCGTAGGCGGCCCCCGCGTTGCTCGGGACCGCGCCGCCGAGCCGGCTCAGCCCGAGACCGGGGCCACCGGGGCCGCCCGGGTTGACCAGCATGACGCCCTGGTACTGCGCGTCCGGGACGGTGTGCCGGACCCGGGAGACGGCGATCTCGATCTGCTCGCCACCGGGATCGGCGTGGTCGAGCGGGACCGGCAGGAACCCGCACTCGGCCCCGGCCTGCTGCAGCGGCGGCGACGCGCACGGCCCCCACGCGATCGACGGTGACTCCTGCGCCTCGCCCGGGGCCGCCGCGCCGGTGAGGACCGCGGCGGCGAGCACCGCGCCGACGACGGGGATGACGATCGTCCTGCGCACGTGTGGTCCCCCGCTCCCGGGCTCGCGCCCGCCCCCCGACGTCGGGCGAGGACGTTGCCATCTGCAACCACTGATCCACAACGGTCACGCGGTGGAGGGACGCGAAAGGCGTAACGAACGTTCCCGGAACGGGCGACGGGTGTGCATCGCCCATCCCGGGAGGCCCGGTCGGGGGGTGGGTGGATCCCGTCTCCTTGACCCCGCCGCACGGGCGCCGCGAGGATCCCCGGCGTGGACCTGCTGCCCGGCGTGCGTGCGCGCGACGTACCGACCGACCGGATCCGGATCCATCTGCTGGAGGCCGGCCCGGCCGACGGCGCCCCGCTGGTACTGGTGCACGGCAACCTGTCGACCGGCCGGTTCTACGAGCACGTGATGCCGGCGCTCGCCGAGGACGGGTTCCGGGTGCTCGCGCCGGACATGCGCTCGTTCGGCCGCAGTGAGGCCGCCCCGCTGGACGCCACCCGCGGGCTCGACGACTGGGCCGACGACAGCGCCGCCCTGCTGCGGGCCCTCGGCATCACGGCTCCCCCGCACCTGGTGGGCTGGTCCACCGGCGGCGGCGCGATCGCCCGGTTCGCAGTGGCCCACCCGGCGGCGTCGCTCACGCTGCTCGATCCGGTCGGGCCGTACGGCTACGGCGGCGTCCGCGACGACGGCACCCCGGTGCATCCCGACGGCGCCGGCTCCGGTGCGGGCGGCGCGAACCCGGAGTTCGTGCAGCGGCTGCGCGAGCGGGACACCTCGGCGGACAGCCCGTTCTCGATCCGGAACGTGCTGCGCCGGACGTACTGGTCGCCCTCGTTCCGGCTGTCCCCGGAACGCGAGGACCTGCTGGTCGACGAGATCCTGCTGACCACCATCGGCGACGGCGGCTACCCCGGTTCGGCGGTCGGCTCGGCGCACTGGCCGGGCTTCGCCCCCGGCGATTCCGGCCTGCTCAACGCACTGTCGCCGAAGTACCTGCGGTGGGACGGCATCGTCGGTCTCGACCCGAAGCCACCGGTGCTGTGGACGCACGGCACCGACGACCTGATCGTCGCCGACGGCTCGATGCTGGAGACCGGGACGCTCGGGCAGGCCGGGCTGCTCCCCGGCTGGCCGGGCGCCGAGGAGTTCCCGCCGCAGCAGATGGTCACCCAGATCCGGACGGTGCTGGAGCGCTACGCCGGCGCGGGCGGCGACGTCCGGACCGAATGGTTCGACGGGTCCGGGCACGGGCCGCTGTTCGACGCCGAGCCCCGCTGGACCCGGGTGCTCCGCGAGTTCCTGGCCGCGGTCCGCTGATGGCGCGGCTGCGCTGCGACGTCGTCGCCGACTCGCTCGGCCTCGCCACCTCGGTGACCGTGCTGCTGCCGCAGCCGTCCCGGACCCGGATCGGGGCCGGTGTTCGGGACCTGGACGCGCCGCCGCCGGTGCTCTACCTGCTGCACGGGCTGTCCGACGACGACACCGCCTGGACCCGCTACACGGCGATCGAGCGGTACGCCGACGAACTGGGGCTGGCCGTCGTCATGCCGCAGGTGCACCGCAGCTTCTATCTCGACCAGGCCTACGGCGGCCGGTACCGGACCTGGGTGTGCACCGAGCTGCCCGAGCTGGTCGCCCGGTTCTTCCGGGTGTCCGGCGACCCGGCGCAGACGTTCGTCGCCGGATTGTCGATGGGCGGCTACGGCGCCCTCGGCTGGGCGCTGCGCGAGCCGGGGCGGTTCGCGGCGGCGGCGTCGCTGTCCGGGGCGCTCGACATCCGTGCCCTCGCCCAGGGACCGCCCCGCGAGGAGGACCCGCGGATCTGGGAGCGGATCCTCGGCGACGAACCGGTCGCCGGCACCGACGCCGACCTGTTCGCGCTGCTGGAGCGGGCCGACCCGGCCGCGGTGCCGCCGCTGTTCGTCTGCGCCGGCACCGGCGACCCGCTGCACGAGCAGTCGATGCGGTTCACCGCGAGCGCCCGCGCCGCCGGGCTCGACGTCACCGGCCACGACGGCCCCGGCGGCCACGACTGGGCCTACTGGGACGCCCGGATCCGGGACGTCCTGGACTGGCTCCCGCTCGCCCGCTGACCACGCCCGGACCGGGTACCGCCGCCGATCATGCCAACTCGCGGACCAGGCGGACCGGGTCCCCCGCCGCGTCGTGCAGGACCAGGTCGCCGTCGTCGATCTCGGCCAGGACGGCGTCGTCGATCCAGAACGCGACCGGGACGTTCTCACAGCCGATCATGGTGCTCATTCCGGCGGCGCCGGTGAAGGCGCCGTCGTCCTCGAGCGCCCAGGTGCCGCTCTGGCCGTTGCAGCCGTCGGATCCGGTCCAGCTCCCGTCCGCGGCGAACTCGGCGAACGCGCGTCCCTGCGCGGTGCCGTCGGCCGGGTACCAGTGCCCGCCGATCAGGTCGGCGGCCGTGGCCGGGCGCGGCCCACCGTCACCGGGGCCCGCGGCACTCGCGGGCGTGTTCGCGCAGCCGAGCAGGGCCAGCACCGCGACCAGCGCGACCCCCAGCAGTATCCGGCTCGTCATCGGCGGTACCTCCCGTTCGTCCGGCTCCACACCTACCGCGCCGGAACGCCCGTTGTCACCCTCAGGTCTGTCGGTCCGGGTCCCGCCGCGCCGCACCGATCTCGAAGGCGGGCAGGCAGACCGCCACGTACTCGGCGCCCTCGGGGCCCGGCGAGCTGTAGCGCACCCACTCCCCCGGCGCGGTGTGCACGGCGCTGCCCGCGGGGACGGTCAGCTCACCGCCGGAGTGCTCGACCCGCAGCTCCCCGCGCAGGACGAGGGTGTACTCGTCGATGGTCTTCGGCGGAGTCCCGGCGGCGGTGACCCGGCTCGCGGTCTCGATCAGTCGTGGCACGCGGCCCATCCTGCCCCCGCGGCGCAAGGGGCCGCGGCTCAGGAAGGCGGTCGGGGCGCAGGAGGGCGGCCGGGGCTCAGGGGTACGGCCGGGCTCAGGAAGGCGGCCGGGGCGAGGGCAACCGCGGCACCGGCACCTCGTCGACCGGCGACGACGGGAACGGCCCGCCGTGCGCCGAGGGGTCCAGTCGCACCGGCCGGGCCCGCGGGAAGACCAGCACCGTCTGCTCGGCCTCCGGCCGCAGCGGATGCCGGTAGTGCGTGCGCACCCAGCTCCGGTTCCGCCAGTGCCCCTCGACCCTGACCACGGCCCACCTCCCGGCTCACCCGACAGGGAACCACGAACCCCCGACAGTGATGGTGCGCCGGAACCCCGGCGGTGACGATGCGCCGGAACCCCGCGACGGTCACGATGCGCCGCGATCCCCGACGGTTCAGCTCATCGGCCGAGCCCGACGGCGGGCAGGATCGCCTGGTCGACGATCTCCGCGAGGCGGCCCCGATCGGGCTCCTCCCCCGTGTCGAGCCCGTGCTTGAACACCAGCGCCTCGCCGATGTCCTCGACGACCGGGGTCAGCAGGGCTGGATCGAGCTGCCCGAGCCGCGCGTAGTGGTGCAGCACGGTCGCGGTGAACCGGCGGCCGGAGGCGTCGAAGACCTCCTGCAGCCCGGCCGCGAGCTCGGGAGCCCGCCGCCGGTCGGCGAGGATCGCCTGCACGGCACGGGCGCTGGGATGGCGCGCCCACTCCAGCAGGAGCTCCAGCGCACGGATCAGGTCGCCGCGCAGGTCGTCGGCGGCCGGCGACGGCTCCTCCACGGGATAGGCGGCACCGATGGCCTCCACCAGCAGCGCCTCGGGGGTCGGCCAGCGGCGGTAGAGGGTGGTCTTGGCCGTCCCGGCCCGCCGAGCCACTCCCTCCATCGTCAGCCGGCCGAGTCCGACCTCGTCGAACTCGGCGAGAACCGACTCGTACAGCGCCGCGATCAGCTCGTCGCCACGGCGACGCGTGCGTGCCGCCACCCGGACCCCCTTGTTAGATACGGAATCGTATCTTAATCTGCTTTAGCTACGCGTTCGTATCTTATAGGGAGCCGCTCGTGCCTACCGCCCCGACCCTCCGCGAGCGAGCGCTCGCGCCCGACCTGGCCCGCGGGCTGATGCTCGCGCTGATCGCGCTCGCCCACTCCCAACTGCTCACCGGACGCGTGCTCGCACCGCTCCCGGGTACGGCGTCGGTGGTGGACACGGCCGCCCAGGCCGCGCTCACCCTGCTCGTCGACAGCCGCGCCTATCCGATGTTCGCCGCCCTGTTCGGCTACGGCCTCGTCCAGATCCTGCGAACCAGGGAGGACCGGCTCGGCCCGGATGGGGCCCGCCGGGTGCTGCGCCGGCGCGGCTGGTGGCTCGTGGCGTTCGGGGTCGCACACACCGTCCTGCTGTTCACCGGTGACATCCTCGCCTCCTACGGCCTGCTCGCCCTGCTGCTGGCCGGGATGCTGCGCGCCACCGGACGGCGCCTGCTGATCCTCGCCACGATCGCCGCGACCATGGGCGCGCTGACCTACGGCACCGTTCTGGCGCTACCCGACCCGACCGGCGGCGCCGAGCTCCCGACCGATCCACTGGCGTCGGCGCTGCTGCGACTGACCGTGCTCCCGGTGCTGACCCCGCTGAACGCACTGATGGCCGCCGGCCCGTTCTTGATCGGGATCTGGGCCGCGCGCCGCAGGCTGCTGGAGGATCCGGCGGCCCACCACCTGCTGCTCCGGCGGACCGCCGTGACCGGGATCGCGCTCGGACTGCTCGGCGCGCTGCCCCAGGCCGCCCGGACGACCGGGTTCTGGGCGCCCGACACCGTCGCCGCGGTCGCGGCAGGCACTCTGCACACCCTCACCGGCTACGCCGGTGGGCTCGGCTACGCGGCAGCGATCGGGCTGCTCGCCGCGCACCTGGCCGGCCGCCGGCGCACCGCTGTGACGGGTGCGCTCGTCGCCTGCGGCAGGCGCTCCATGAGCTGCTACCTCGCACAGTCGGTGGCCTGGCTGTTGCTGTTCGAGCCCTATCTGTTCGATCTCGGCGGCACGGTCGGCCCGGCCGGTGCGGCGGCGATCGGACTGGGGGTGTGGGGGATCACCGTCGGCGTCGCCGCACTCGCCGCCCGGGCGGACCGTCCAGGCCCCGCGGAGGCGCTGCTGCGCAGGCTGGTGGAGCCGGCCGCCCGCTGACGCACCGCTCAGCGCGGCGGCGCCGTCGTCCCCCGCACGACCAGCCGGGTCGGCAGCTCGACGTCGGCCGGGGACTCCCCGGCGATCGTGGCGAGCAGCGCCCGTGCGGCCAGCTCGCCCTGGCGGCGGACCGGCTGCGCGATCGTCGTGAGATCGGCGACGGCGGCCATCTCGTGGTCGTCGAACCCGATCACCGACACCCGCCCCGGCACGTCGACACCGGCCCGGCGCAGCGTCCGGACCACCCCGAGCGCCGCCTCGTCGGACATCGCGAACACCGCGGTCGGCAGCCGCGGCAGCGACAGCAGCCGTCCGGCTGCCGTCTCGCCGGCCGCGACGTCGGCGCCGACCTCGAACACCGGCCCGGGCGCGGCCGCCGACTCGCCGAGCGCGTCGGCCCAGCCGTCGCGGCGGTCCCGCGCGGTGCTGCGGCCACCCGCGTCGGACGGGTCGAACGACACCAGCGCGACGCCCTCGTGCCCCAGCCCGGCCAGGTGCCGGACGGCGGCCCGGGCGCCCGCCCGGTCGTCGACACCGACCCGGAACCGGCCCGGCATGTCGCCGCCGACCACGGTGACGGGCAGGCCGAGATCCTCCAGCGCGGGCCGTTCGGTGTCGTCGAGCGCGGAGGCGACGAGGATCAGCCCGTCCACCCGGCCGCGCACCGGCAGCGTGTCGAAGAAGTGCGTCCGGCTCACCGGGTCGCCCACGTTGTGCAGCTGGGTGACGTGCCCGTCGGCGGACAGCACGGCCTCGACCCCGGCGACCGCCTCGGCGAAGAACCACCGGGTGGGGAATCGGGCCAGCACGGCGACCGTGAGGGACCGGACCGGGAGCGTGTAGCCGACCGCGAGGGCCGCCCGCCGGACCCGCTCGCGGGTGCCCGCGGACACCGGGGTGCCCTCGCGCAGCGCGCGCGAGACGGTGGCCGGGGACACCCCGGCGAGCTCGGCGATCCGGCGGACCCCGGCCGGGCGCGACACCTCGCGCAGCCCTACCCGATCGTCGCTCACCGGGTCAGTCTGCGCTCCCCTCGACAGATGTTGCAACAGCGTGGAACAGTATGAAACACCGCGACACACACTTCCGACCCGGGGAGAGGCATGACCGCCCACGACCCAGCCCGCAGCGGCACACCGACGGCCGACTGGTGGCGCCACGCCGTCGTCTACCAGGTCTACATCCGCAGCTTCGCCGACGGGAACGGCGACGGCACCGGTGACATCGCCGGCCTGCGCAGCAAGCTCGACCACCTGGCCCGGCTCGGCGTCGACGCGATCTGGATCAACCCCTGGTACCCGTCACCACTCGCCGACGGCGGCTACGACGTGGCCGACTACCGCGCGATCAACCCGATGTTCGGGGACACCGCGCAGGCCGAGGCGCTGATCGCCGAGGCGCACGGGCACGGCATCAAGGTGCTGCTCGACATCGTCCCGAACCACCACTCCGATGATCACGTGTGGTTCCGGCAGGCGCTCGCCGCCGGCCCCGGCTCGCCCGAGCGGGAGCGTTACCACTTCCGGGACGGCCTCGGCGAGGGCGGCGAGCTCCCGCCCAACAACTGGAAGTCGATGTTCGGCGGGCCCGCGTGGGAGCGGGTGGTCTCTCCCGACGGAACGCCGGAGCAGTGGTACCTGCACCTGTTCGACGTCCGGCAGCCGGACGTGAACTGGGAGCACCCCGAGGTGCGCGCGGACTTCGAGGCGACCCTGCGGTTCTGGTTCGACCGCGGCATCGACGGGTTCCGGGTCGACGTCGCCAACGCGATGGTCAAGCAGCCCGGGTTGCCCGATCTCGTGGCGGGCGTCAACGACGCCCAGGACGGCGGCCACCCCTACCTCGACCGGGACGGGGTGCACGAGATCTTCCGGTCCTGGCGGCGGATCGGCGACTCCTACGACCCGCCGCGGGTGTTCGTCGCCGAGGCGTGGGTGCCGGATCCGGAGCGGCTGGCCCGCTACCTGCGGCCGGACGAGCTGCAGACCGCGTTCTCGTTCAACTTCCTCACCGCGGCCTGGCTGGCCGACGACCTGCGGTCCAACATCGACGACGCGATCGCCGAGAACTCGGCCGTCGGCGCGCCGGCCACCTGGGTGCTGTCCAATCACGACGTCTGCCGGCACCCGAACCGGCTCTCACGCAAGCCAGAGGCCGGTCGCGGCTGGAACCTCGACGACGTGCTCGACCTGCCCGCCGATCCCGCGCTCGGCCTGCGCCGGTCCCGCGCGGCGACCCTGCTGATGCTCGCGCTGCCCGGCACCGCCTACCTCTACCAGGGCGAGGAGTTCGGCCTGCCCGAGGTGGAGGACATCCCGGTCGACCGGCTCGACGACCCGACCTGGGAGCTGTCCGGGCACACCCTGCGCGGCCGGGACGGCTGCCGGGTGCCCCTCCCCTGGGCCGCCGGCGAGCCGTGGCACGGGTTCGGCGGTCCCGCCTGGCTCCCGCAGCCGGAGGTCTTCGCCCGGCACGCCGCGGACGTCCAGGAGGCCGATCCGGACTCGGTGCTGCACCTCTACCGGGATGCGCTGGTACTGCGCCGCGCGCACCCGGCACTGGGTGGGGGCGAGCTGATCTGGCAGGACTCCCCGGAGGGCACGCTCGCGCTGAGCCGGGTCTCCGACGAGGGCGACGGCGGCTTCACCGCACTGGTGAACGTGTCGTCGGCACCGGTGTCACTGCCCGAGGACGCCGAGGTGATGCTGGCCAGCGGCCCGCTCACCGTGCGCGGTGAGGTTCCGGCCGACACCACGGTCTGGCTCCGGTCCTGATCCCACGGGGCGCGACCGCGAGGTCGTGCCCCCGGGAACGCGGGGCCCTCGCTCGTGCGCGGGAATCGTGATCCCCGCGCACGAGCGCTCAGGCCACCACCGGCAGGCCGGAGAACCAGGTCTCGCGCAGCGTGCGCTCGGTCCAGCGCCAGACCCGCCGGGCCACGACCGGGTCCAGTGCGTGCGCCGCGACCCCGCGACCGGTTCGCGGGTCCGCCGGACCGGCCTCGGCGACATCCTCGAAGTAGCGCCCGCTGACCCCGGCGGCCAGCGGCGACGCGGCGGCCAGCACGACCGTCGCGGCACCCTGCTGCGGGGTCGACCGGTTCGCGGCGGGTGCCACCGCGTTCACCGCGATCCCGTCGCCGGACCAGCGGCGCGTCGCCTCGACCGCGTGCAGCACGGCGGCGGTCCGGGACCGGCCGAGCGCCAGCGCACTGTCGTAGCGGGTGGACATGAAGTGCGGGTCCTCCAGGTCGAACGGCGCGTCGAGGTGCGCGCCGGACGACAGGTTGACGACCCGGGCACCGTCGACGGCCGCCAGCGCCCAGTGCAGGCCCGAGCTCAGCGCGGCCGGCCCGAGGTGGTTGACGGCCAGGTGCAGCTCCCACTCCTCCTCGGCGGTGCGGGACAACGGGATCGCCGACACACCGGCGGTGTTCACCAGCATGTGCAGCGGGCCGTCCCAGAGCCGGACGAAGCGGGCGATGGAGCGCTGGTCGGAGAGGTCGAGTACACCGACCGCGACGCGGTCGTTGCCGGTCTCGGCAACGACCGCGGCCCGCGCCACGGCACCGGCGTCAGCGTCGCGCACGGCGAGGGTGACCTCGGCGCCGGCGCCGGCGAGCGCACGGGCGGTCTCCAGACCGACGCCGGCGGCGGCGCCGGTGACGACAGCACGGCGGCCGGTCAGGTCGACGCCGGCCAGCAGCTCGGCGGCGGTCGGGAGCTCGGCCGCGGTCCGCGCGGGATCGGACAGATCAGGATCGGACAGGGCGGGGGTGAGCAGGGACGGAACGGTCTGGGATCGGTCGGAAACGGGCCGGACGGACATGGCGTTGATCCCTTCTGAGCACCGGATTCTCGGACGGCGGCACGGGCAGCTGCGGTGCGGCGGTGCGCCGGGGCGGATCCGGGTGTATAAAACGGAGGATCCTCCGTATGACTCGGAACTTTATCCGGAGCACCCTCCGGATCGCAACCCGTATCGTGGAGCCGATCGCGTTCGAGGAGGCACGACATGCCCACCGGCACCGGACGATCCGGAACCCGTACCGCACTGCGCGCGGACGCCGCGCGTAACCGCGAGCTCCTGCTCGCCGCGGCGGTCCGGGCGTTCGCCGCGGAGAGCTCGGGCGGCCCGGCCACCACACTCGACGGCATCGCGAAGGAGGCCGGGGTCGGCATCGGCACCCTCTACCGGCACTTCCCGAACCGGGACGCGCTGGTCGAGGCCGTCTACCGCAACGAGCTGGACCGGCTCTGCGCGGCCGCCACCGAGCTGCTCGCCGAGCTCCCGGCGGATCAGGCGCTGCGCGCCTGGATGGACCGGTTCGTCGACTACGTCATCACCAAGAAGCACCTCGCGGACTCGCTGCACACGCTCGTCGCGTGCGGGCGGAACCCGTTCGCGCAGAGCCGGGAGCGGATGGTCGAGGCCGTGCGCTCGCTGCAGCAGGCCGGTGTGGCCGACGGCACCCTGCGTTCCGACGTCGACGCAGCCGACGTGCTCGTCGGCACCAGCGGGATCTGCATGGCGATCGCCGACCCGCAGGGCCGGGCCCAGGCCGGACGCCTGCTGGACCTGCTGGTGGACGGACTGCGCACGCACTGACCCGCGCCGCCCCGGACCCGGCCGCACCGGGAGCCGCTCGACGTCGGCGGCGCGCGGGTGGCGACGAACGCGACACCCGGCGTGATCGTCCGGACACGTAACATCAGGGCAGCACGTCCGGACGCCGGGTCCGGATCGACGTCGGAGGAATCAGTGGGTGACACGCTGCCGTCGAGCACCAGCAGCCGCGGATCGAGGCCCGCCACACCGCCCGCCGCCCCGCCCCCCGATCTGGTCACCGCCCCCGGGTACGGCTCGCGGCGGATGTACCAGGCGTACCTGGCCGCCTGGAACCGGCACGTCGACGGCGTCCTCACCGGTCCACAGTTCGCCGTGCTCTCCGCGGTCCGCGCCTATCCCGACTCCGACCAGAGTTCACTGGCCGGTGCGGTCGCGCTGGACACCTCGACGATGGCCGACGTGTGCCGGCGCCTGGAGCGCCGCGGACTGATCTCCCGGACCGAGTCCCCCTACGACGCCCGGCGCAAGCTGCTCTCGCTCACCGACGACGGCGCCGCGGCGCTGGCCGAGGTGACCCGGCGGACCCGCCGGCTGGACGAGGAGCTCCTCACAGCGGTCCCCGAGGAGCGCCGCCGGGAGATCGCCGTGCTGCTCAACACGCTCGGCGCACACTGGGAGGCGGTCGCCGAGCGACCTCTGCTCGACGACCGCTCCTGACCCGGCCCTCCCGTGTGAACGGGAGATCAACCTTGGTTTCCGTCCGATTCACTCCTCCGCAAACTCTTGCGTATCCGGATAGTACGTGCTCGGATTAGTTCCCGATGCGGGCTGCATCACATGGATCCGAGGAGGTAGCGGTGGCACCGAGCCAGTCCCTGCAGATCACGGTCGTCGGCGGCGGCCTCGGCGGCCTGACCGCCGCGCTGGCCTTACGCCAACAGGGCTGCCGCGTCACCGTCCTGGAGGCCGCGCCACAGCTCGGCGAGGTCGGCGCCGGCATCCAGACCGCGCCGAACGCGAGCCGGGTGCTGATCGGGCTGGGCCTGCGCGGCGAGATGGAGCGGATCCACACCGCGCCGCAGGACCAGGTCCGCCGCCGGTGGGCCGACGGCAGCATCATCGCCCAGCTCCCGCTGGGCCGGTCGGTGCTCGAGAGCTACGGCGCCCCCTACTGGCACTACCACCGCGCCGACCTGCACCGGATCCTGCTCGACGCCTGTCTGCACCCCGAGGGACCGGGCCCGGTCGTCGAGGTGCACACCGACGCGAAGGTGATCGAACTGGACCGCGCCGACCCGGACCGCCCGGTCGCGGTCACCGGCAGCGGTGACCGGTTCGCCGGCGACGTCCTGGTCGGTGCCGACGGCATCCGCTCCGCGGTCCGCGACCTGGCCGGCTTCGACGACACGCTGACCTTCTCCGGTGAGATGGCCTACCGGGCGCTGATCCCCGGCGATCTGATCGCCGCCGACCCGGCGACCCGCTTCCTCGTCGACCGCTACCACTCGACGATCTGGTACGGCCCGGACAAGCACCTGGTGCACTACGTCATCCGCAACGGCGAGTACCTCAACGTGGTCGCCATCGTCCCGTGCACCGACCAGGTCGAGCGCGACTGGACGGCACCGGCGTCGGCGCAGGAGATGGTCGAAGCCTTCGACGACTGGGACGACCGGGTGCCCGCGATGCTGTCCAAGGCCAAGGACGACGTGGCCGCGTTCGCGCTCTACCGGCGCCGGCGCGACCCGGTCTGGATCGACGGCCGGGTGGCCCTGCTCGGCGACGCCTGCCACGCGATGCTCCCCTACCAGGCCCAGGGCGCCTCGCAGGCGATGGAGGACGCCGCCGTGCTGGCCGAGGAGATCGGCGCGGCCGGGCCGACCGGCGTCGACGGCGCGCTGGCACGCTACGTCCACCGGCGGGCGAAACACGCCGGGATGGTGCAGGACGCCTCGCTGCAGAACATGGCGTTCTACCACCTTCCGGACGGCCCGGAGCAGCGCGAGCGCGACGACAAGCTCCGCCGCTTCGACGGGGAGTCGGACGTGTCGTACGACTGGCTGTGGCGCGGCTCCCCCCTGCACGACCCCGACAACGAGGCCATCACCTACCAGTTCGCCCGCTAAGGAGCACTCACGATGCGTACCGGAGACCAGGTCGTCCAGGACCTGCCCTGGCGGTGGAGAGTCCAGGGCAAGATCTTCATCATCGGCGGCCTCGGCTACATGTTCGATGCCTGGGACGTCGCTCTCAACGGCTTCCTCACCCCGCTGCTCGGACTCGAGTTCGGGCTGTCCACCGGTCAGCGCGGGCTGGTCGCCACCGCCAACCTGATCGGCATGGCGATCGGCGCCGTCGCGTTCGGCACGATCGCCGACCGGATGGGCCGCAAGAAGGTCTTCAGCATCACCTTGCTGATCTTCGCGCTGTTCTCCGTGCTCGGCGCGCTCTCCCCCAACTGGGAGATCTTCCTGCTGCTGCGCTTCATCGCAGGCCTCGGCCTCGGCGGATGCATCCCGGTGGACTACGCGATCGTCAGCGAGTTCTCACCGAGAAAGCTGCGCGGAAAGATCCTGTCCGCGATGGACGGCTGGTGGCCGATCGGCGCGACGATGGCCGGCGTGTCCGCCACCCTGCTCGTCCCGGTCGAGGGCAACTGGCGCTGGATGCTCGCCCTGATGGTGCTCCCCGCGCTGCTGCTGTTCTGGGTCCGCCGCGGCGTGCCCGAGTCGCCGATCTACCTGGCCCGCACCGGCCGTGAGGCCGAGGCCCGCGAGGTCATCGACGACATGGTCGCCCGCACCGGCGCGACGCCCGAGCCCTACGTCATCACCGCCGCCGCACCCGAGGCGACGACCTCGGGCAAGAAGGGCCTCTCCGCGATCGGTGAGCAGCTCAAGATGGTCTGGGCGTTCTCGCCGCGGATCACCGGTGTCGCCTGGTCGCTGTTCATCTCGGTGATGGTCGTCTACTACGCCGCGCTGTCCTGGATGCCCTCGATCCTGCGCTCGCAGGGTATGGACGAGGTGGCCGCCTTCGCCTCCACGACGATCATGAACGCAGTCGGCATCCTGGGCGTCATCACCTCGGTGCTGCTGGTCGAGCGGGTCGGACGCAAGTGGGTGATCGGGGTCGCGGCACCGCTGGCCGCGTTCTCGCTGGTCCTGTTCTCGCTGGTCATGGAGTCGGCAGCGGCGTCGATCGCGACGATCGCGGTGTTCGGCTTCTTCGCGCTCGTCGTCATCCCGGTGATGTACGCCTACGTCTCCGAGCTGTACCCGACGGAGCTGCGCGCCTCCGGCTTCGGCTGGGCGTCGTCGTCGAGCCGGGCGGTCACCGGGTTCGTCCCGCTGATCTTCGGCACGCTGCTCTGGCCGGTGCTCGGCCTGCCGCTGACCTTCACCGTGATGGCCCTGCTGGTCGTCGCCGCGGTGATCTTCATGGCGCTCTGTGCGCCGGAGACCAAGGGCATGGAGCTCGACCGGATCACCGGTACCGAGCAGCAGGTCGACCACCCGGCCGGCGGCGGCACGGTCAGCGACGAGGCGGTGGAGAAGAGGTGAAGCCCGCCGCGTTCACCTACCACCGGGCGTCCTCGGTGCGCGACGCGGTGAGCCTGCTCGACGAGCTGGCCGACGCCGAGCCCAAGGTGCTCGCCGGCGGGCAGAGCCTGGTCGCGATGATGAACTTCCGGATGGCCCGGCCCGGGCACCTGGTCGACATCACCCACGTCCCGGGCCTGGCCGGCATCCGCCGCGACGGGGACGCCCTGCGGATCGGCGCGCTCACCACCCACCGGGCGGTCGAGAAGGCCGATCTCGGGCCGGACTTCCGGGTGCTGTCGGAGACGATGCGCTGGGTCGGGCACCTGCCGATCCGCACCCGCGGCACGGTCGGCGGCTCGATCGCGCACGCCGACGCGACCGCCGAGTGGTGCCTGCTGGCGGTACTGCTGGACGCGGTGGTCGTCGCCGAGGGACCGGGCGGGCGGCGGGAGATCGCCGCCGGGGAGTTCTTCCTCGGGCCCTTCACCACCGCGTTGGACCCCGATGAGGTGATCGTGGAGATCGTGTTCCCCCGGCCGGCGCCGCGCGCGGCGCTGACCGAGTACGCCGACCGGCGGGGCGACTTCGCGGTCGTCGCCGCCGGTGCCGACCTCGACACCGGATCGGTCGTGCTCGGCGGCGTCGGGACGGTCCCGGTGCTGGTTCCCGACGCCGGCTCGCCGGAGGAGATCGCCGACGATCTCGACCTGCGCGACGAGCCCGGCGCCCCGGCGTCCTACCGCCGGGGTCTGGTCCGGACCCTGGTCGGCCGTGCCCGTTCGGAGGCCACTGATGGGTGAGCCGAGCCTGCGCCGCGACGGGGCCTGGGTCGGTGCGTCCGTCCCGCGCCGCGAGGACCCGCGACTGCTCACCGGGCGGGGACGCTTCGTCGACGACATCACGCTGCCCCGGATGCTGCACGCCGCGTTCGTCCGCAGCACCGAGGCCCATGCTCTGCTCACCTCGGTCGATCTGACCGAGGCCCGGCAGGTGCCGGGTGTCGTCGCCGCGTTCGACGCCGCCGATCTCGGTCTCGGCGACATCACCGCGCTGCTCGACCGGCCGGCGGAGGAGTTCGCGCCGACCGCGATGCCGGTGCTAGCCCGGGACCGGGTCCGGTTCGCCGGTGAGCCGGTCGCGATCGTGCTCGCCACCGACCCGTACGCCGCCGAGGACGGGGTGGAGGCCGCGCTGGTCGAGCTCGAGCCGCTCACGCCGGTCGTCACCGAGGCCGCCGCGCTGGCCGCGGCCGGCCCGCCGGTGCACGACGAGGCACCGGGGAACGTGCTCGTCGACGTGTCGCTGTTCGCCACCGAGGGCATCGACGGCATCTTCGGCGAGGCGCACACCGTCGTCACCGTGGAGGCGAGGACCGGGCGCCAGAACGCGCTCCCGCTGGAGACCCGCGGCGTCGTCGCCGACTGGGACGACCGCGACGAGCAGCTGATCGTGCGCACCTGCACCCAGGTCCCGCACCAGGTCCGCACCGTGCTGGCCCGGTGCGCGGGGCTCGACGAGCGCCAGGTCCGGGTCACCGTGCCGGACATGGGCGGCGGGTTCGGGCAGAAGTGCGTCGTCGGCCGGGAGGAGATCGCGGCCGCGGCCGCCGCCCGGCTGCTGCGCCGCCCGGTCAAGTGGATCGAGGACCGGCGGGAGGCGCTGACCGCGGGCTTCCTGGCCCGCGAGCAGCACTACACCGCCCGGGCCGCGTTCAGCGGCGACGGCGAGATCCTGGCGCTGGACGCCGACATCGTCTGCGACATGGGCGCCTACTCCTGCTACCCGTTCACCGCGGGCATCGAGCCGCTGATGGCCTCGGCCGAGATGCCGAGCGTCTACCGGGTGCCCGCCTACCGGGTCCGCGGGCGCGCCGTCACCACGAACAAGGCGCCCACCGCGCCGTACCGCGGGGTGTCCCGGCCGCAGTACGTGATGGTGATGGAGCGGCTGATGGAGCGCGCCGCCCGCGAGCTCGGGCTGGACGCGCTGGACGTCCGGCGCCGCAACCTGATCACCGAGTTCCCCTACCGCGGGATCAACAACGTCACCTACGATCCCGGCTCCTACCTGGAGTCGCTCGACCTGTGCGAGCGGGTGCTGCGCGAGGAGGGCTGGCCGGGTCGCGCCCTGGACGACGGCCGTGTCCTCGGCATCGGTTACGCCTGCTTCTCCGAGCGGACCGGCTACGGCTCCGGCGCGTTCGCCCAGCGGAAGATGCAGGTCGTCCCCGGCTTCGACATCTCGCAGATCACGATGGACCTCGACGGCACGGTCAGCGTCACCACCGGCACGCTGTCGCACGGCCAGAGCCACGAGACGACGTTCGCCCAGATCGTCGCCGACCGGCTCGGCATCGGCTACGACAAGGTCAAGATCGTGCAGGGCGACACCGACCGGATCACCTACGGCTGGGGCTCCTTCGCGTCCCGCTCGGTGACGATCGGCGGGTCCGCCGCGGCGGCCGCCGCGGTGAAGCTCGGTGACCAGCTGCGGGCGCTCGCCGCGCACCTGGCCGGGGTGGACGTCGACTCCTGCGAGCTGGACGGCGACGGCGGTGTCCGCGCCGGGGACCGCACGCTCCCCTTCACCGAGCTCGCCGACGTCGCCTACCTGCGGGCGCACCTGCTGCCCAAGGACGTCGGCCCCGGCCTCACGGCCACCGCGAGCTTCGACGTGGGCGGCGACGGCACGTTCTCCAACGCCACCCACGGCTGCGTCGTCGCGCTCGATCCGGGCACCGGCGGCGTCGAGATCCTGCGCTACGTCTGTGTGGAGGACTGCGGCGTCGCGATCCACCCGCGGGTCGTCGAGGGCCAGGCCCGCGGCGGCATCGCACAGGGCATCGCGGGCGCGCTGTTCGAGCAGGTCACCTACGACGAGCTCGGCCAGCCGCTGGCCCCCAGCTTCATGGAGTACAAGGTGCCGACCGCCGCCGAGATCCCGGACGTGCGGATCGAGCACCTGGAGACGCCCTGCGCGTTCACCGCGAACGGGGCGAAGGGCGCCGGTGAGGGCGGCACGATCGGCGCCCCGGCCGCCGTACTCAACGCGGTGAACGACGCGCTGCGCGGCACCGGGGTCGAGCTCGACTCCACCCCGCTGGCGCGGGCGGACCTGTACGCCGCACTGAACCGGGAGGCATCGTGACCGACGTGCAGCTGGTCGAGCTGACCGTCAACGGGGAGCGCCACGACCTGGCGATCCCGCCCCGGCGCACGCTGGCCGACGTGCTGCGCCACGACCTGGGGCTGACCGGCACCCACCTCGGCTGCGAGCACGGCATCTGCGGGGCCTGCACGGTGCTCGTCGACGGCGCACCGGCGCGGGCCTGCCTGCTGTTCGCCGCCCAGGTGGAGAACGCCGCGATCCGCACCGTCGAGTCGCTCGCCGGACCCGACGGCGAGCTGTCGGACCTGCAGCGCTGCTTCGGTGAGCACCACGGACTGCAGTGCGGGTTCTGCACGCCCGGGTTCCTGATGCTCGCCGAGGGCTACCTGGCCGAGGAGCCGGACGCGAGCCGCGACGAGATCCGCGAGGTCGTCGCCTCGAACCTGTGCCGCTGTACCGGCTACGAGACCATCGTCGACGCGGTCGACGACTGCGCGTCCCGCCGCCGCGCCGCTCTGCAGGCCGCACTGGACACGGTGCCGGCCACCGCCGCCACCCGACCCGATTCTGGGAGCACCACATGAGTACGCACGACACCGGACTGCACGGCCAGGAGACCGACGCGACCTATGAGCGCGCCGGGTTCGGCGGCCGCGTCCGCCGCGGCGAGCGGCCCGCGATCGTCGTGGTGGACCTGAGTGCCGGGTTCACCGATCCGGCCTACCCCACCGGCGCCGACCTGACCGACGTCGTCGCGGCGACCTCGACGCTGGTCGAGGCGGCCCGCCCGGCCGGTGTCCCGGTCGTCTGGACGACGGTCGCCTACAACCCGGCCGAGCTCGACACGCTGCCGTGGCCGGCGAAGGCGCCCGGCCTGCGCGGGCTCGCCGAGGGCTCGGCCGCCGTCGCCCTGGACACCCGGCTGCCGGTGGACCCGTCCGACAACCTGATCACCAAGAAGGGCGCCTCGGCGTTCTTCGACACCGGCCTCGCCTCGTTCCTCACCGCGGCCCGGGTGGACACCGTGCTGGTCTGCGGCGCGACGACCAGTGGCTGCGTGCGCGCCACCGTGGTCGACGCCGTCCAGTCCGGTTTCACCGTGCTGGTGCCGCGTGACTGCGCGGGCGACCGCGCGGCCGGTCCGCACGAGGCGAACCTGTTCGACATCCAGGCCAAGTACGGCGACGTGATCGACCTCGACGACGCCCTCGGCTACCTGAAGGGAATCGCGTGAGCACCCCCGTGACCAGCACCGTGACCACCCCCGGGACCAGCCCCGGCACCAGCCCTTCCGGCACCGGCCGTCAGGTCCGGCAGGACGCGCTGGCCGATCTCGCCGACGTGCAGGCCGTGTCCCGCTGGGTCCACAACGGCGACCTGCGGCTGCACGTGCTCGACTACGAGGGCACCGGCACCCCGGTGCTGATCCTGCCCGGCATCACCAGCCCGGCGATCACGATGGACTTCGTCGCGCGCGAGCTGAACGACCTCTGCCGTCCACTGGTGCTCGACGTCCGCGGCCGCGGGCTGTCCGACTCCGGCAGCTCCTGGACGCTCGACGACTACGCCTCCGACACCCTCGCCGTGCTGTCCGAGCTGGACCTGGGCTCCGAGCCGGTGCTGCTCGGACACTCGATGGGTGCCCGGATCGCCGCCACCACCTCGCTGCGCCGCCCGCTGCGCGGGACCGTGCTGGTCGATCCGCCGCTGTCCGGGCCGGGCCGGGGTCCGTACCCGACCAGCCTGGAGGCGTTCCTGCGCCAGTACGCCGAGGCCGTCCGCGGCACCGACGCCGACGAGGTCGCCCGGGCGTGGCCGCGCTGGCCGCGGGCCGAACAGGAGCTGCGGGCGCGCTGGCTGTCGTCCTGCGACGAGGCGGCGCTGCGGGCCACCCACGCCGGGTTCGAGAACGAGGACTTCTTCGACGCCTGGCCGTCGGTGCCCGCACCGTGCACCGTGCTCTACGGCGCGGACTCGCCGGTGGTGACCGCCGACGGTGCCGCGGAGATCGCCGCCGCCAACCCACGCGCCGAGCTGGTGCGGGTTCCCGACGCCGGACACATGATCTTCTGGGACAACACCGCCGAGGCGTGCGCGCTGCTGCGCACCGCGCTGGAGCCGCTCGTGCGCTGAGCCGCGGGCCACGCGGCGGCCGCCGTCGTGGTGGCCGGGATCGCGCTCGACGGGCCGGTCCCGCTGCGGCACCTCGGCACCGTCCGCGCCGTCACCGTCGGGGTCGCGATCGTCCTGCTCACCGTGCTCCCCGGGTGGCGATTGCGCAGGCGGGGCGGCCGGGTGGCGGCCGTCGCCGCCGGGATGCTCGCGCTCGCGCCCTGGCTCGGGCTCTGCTGGCTGGGCTCCCTGATCACGCCGGAGCGGGTGCCGCTCGCCGAGGTGCACGGCCCGCCCGGGAGCGCGCTGCGGCTGACCGTCCTCGACGTCCGCACCTGGGCGGGCGACGGGCACACCTCGTCGATCCGGCTGCACGCCGGCGACGGTCCGTTCGCCAGGGAGACCCCGGTGTGGACGGTCGGCGGCCCGCCCCCGCGCGACGTCCGGTTCGTCGCCACGCAGGACCCGGTCGTCGTCGGCGTCACCGACGCGGCGGGATGTGGGCAGCGGATCACCGTCACCGGCCTCCGGCCGGCGGTCAGCGCGGACCCCCCGGTCTGCTGAGCCCGGCGTCCGACCGTCCCGCCGTCCTGCCCGGATCACCGTCGTTCGGGACCGCTCCGCGGAGCGGTCCGGCAGGATCTGCGGGGTGAACCGACTCCTGGTCGCGGCAGCGGTCGCCGTGGTCGTCGCCGCGACGCTGGTCGCGGTCGTGCTGACCCGCCCGGGCTGCTCGCTCGAGGACACCCTGGACGTCGCTCCATCGGCGACCGTCTCCGCGGCCGGATCCGCCCCGGACCTGTCGTCGTGGGAGCTGTACCCCGGCCCGGCGTTCGGTGTTCCGCGGGTCCACCAGGTCCTGTCCGCCGCGGACATCGACGTGATCGTCTCGGTCCGCGACGGCGGTGGCGCGCTGGTGTCCGGCCACCCGCGTGGTGACCCCCGGCCCCGGTGGAGCGTCGCCGTCCCGGGTTCGGGTATCCGGCTCGCGCTCGCCGGCGACCGGCTGGCCGGTGCCACCCT
Organism: Pseudonocardia autotrophica; assembly: GCF_003945385.1. Lineage (NCBI taxonomy): Bacteria > Bacillati > Actinomycetota > Actinomycetes > Pseudonocardiales > Pseudonocardiaceae > Pseudonocardia > Pseudonocardia autotrophica. The sequence continues at coordinate 1,398,386 of NZ_AP018920.1, read as the reverse complement.
GCACGAGGGTGCCCGGGTGTTCGGCCTGGACGTCCGCACCGGTGCGGACCGGTTCTGCCGCAGCCTCGGTGAGGTCGCGGTACCGGGTGGGTTCGTCGCCCCCGGCGGGTGGATCCCGCTGGCGATCACCGGGGACGCCGCCGTCACCGCCTGGACCGACGACGTCGACGGCCCGACCGTCGCCGCGGTCGGCCTGCGCGACGGCACACCGCTCTGGTCCGTCCCGGGTGGTGGCGGTGCGCTGCACGGGATGGACGGCGGAGTGCTGACCGGTGCCGGCGTCTTCCACCGCGCGGCGGACGGCGCCCCGGCGCCGGGCACCGGCGGGGAGCGGGTCGTCACGGCGGCCGGGCGGACGGCCCTGGTGGAGCGCGACGACGAGCTGGTCGCCCTCGACGCCCCCACCGGGACACCCCGCTGGGCGGTACCACTGCGTGGGCGCGGGGAGCTGCCGGGAACGGTGTCGGCGGGCGACGTCGTCGTCACCAACGACTACGCCGACGACGACGGCCGCGACAGTCTGCGCGGGATCGACCTGCACACCGGGCGGATCCTCTGGGAGGGAGCGGCCGGGTCGGTGGCCGGGCGCGCCCAGCAGATCCTGGTCGCCGACGGCGGGACCGTGTGGGCGGCCGGCCGGCACGAGCTGGTGCGCCTGGACTCCCGCACCGGGTCCGGCACCCCGGTCCGGACCGGGGTCCCCGGGCTCCGGGAGTTGGCCGTCGCTCCGGACGGGCGGGTGCTGCTACGGCTCGGGGACGACCTGATCGGCTACACGACCCGCTAGCCCGGCCTCGGCGACTACGGCAAGCGAGGTCCGGATCATGTACATCTCGTAACCCAAATCGCCCTACTTCGTTACGGAGAGTGTGAAAAGCCCTCCGGCAACGACGCCGCCTCCCCCCTTCGTCACCGGATCGCCGCAGCCCGGAGGGGACGCCGCCCGGCACGATGTGTGGACCGCGGCGGCCGAGAGCCCCGAGTTCGCGGAGCTCCGCTCGCGCCAGATGCGCTTCCTGCTGCCCGCCACCGTCGGGTTCCTGGGTTGGTTCTTCCTGTTCATCGGTCTGAACGCCTGGGCGCCCGAGCTGCTCGCCATGCCGGTGCTCGGCGACCTGACCCTGGTGATCGTGCTGGCCATCGGCCAGTTCGTGTCGACCTTCGCGATCACCGCCGCGTACGTGCGCTACGCCGACCGCCGGCTCGACCCGCTCGCCGACGAGATCCGTGAGCGCCTCGAGGGAGCCCACCGGTGACCCCCACGACGATGACCTCCCCCGGCGACCCGGTACTCAACATCCTGGTCTTCTCCGCGTTCATCGTGTTCGCCTTCGTGCTCGTGATGCGGGTGCGGCGACGCTCCACGACCGACCGGGACTACTACACGGCGGGCAGCGGCTTCACCGGCCCGGAGAACGGGCTGGCCCTGTCCGGCGACTTCCTGTCCGCCGCGACGTTCCTCGGCATCGTCGGCGCGGTCGCGGTCGCCGGCCCCGACGGCTTCCTCTACGCCGTGATCGCCTTCGTCGGTTGGCTCGTGGCGTTGTTCTTCGTCGCCGAGCTGCTCCGCAACACCGGCCGCTACACGATGGCCGACGTGCTCAGCTACCGGCTGCGCCAGCGCCCGGTACGCGCGGCGGCGGCGACCTCGGCGGTGGCCATCTCCACGCTCTACCTGCTCGGCCAGCTCGCCGGGGCGGGCGGCCTGCTCGCACTGCTGCTCAACATCACCGACCGGACCGGACAGTCGATGGTGATCGCCGGCGTCGGCGCGGTCGTCATCGGCTACGTGTTGGTCGGCGGCATGAGCGGCACCACCTGGATCCAGATCGTCAAGGCCTGCCTGCTGCTCGCGACCGGGCTGGCATTGTCGGCCTTCGTGCTCGGCACCTCCGGGCTGAGCCTGCCCGCACTGATCAGCGCCGCCGTCGACAACCACCCGGGTGGCGACGCCATGCTGGCGCCCGGGCTGCTCTACGGCGGAACCCTCACCGCGAACCTCGACCTGATCTCGCTGGCGCTCGGCGGGGTACTCGGCGTCGCCGGGCTCCCGCACATCCTGATGCGTTTCTACACCGTGCCGGACTCCCGCCAGGCCCGGAAGTCGGTGGTCTGGGCGATCTGGCTGATCGGTGCGTTCTTCCTGCTGGTGCTGGTGCTCGGCTACGGCGCCACGGCGCTGGTCGGGCCGGAGGCGATCATGAGCGCGCCCGGCGGGGTGAACTCGGCGGCGCCACTGCTGGCACTGGAGATCGGCGGGCCGGTGATGCTCGCGCTGGTCTCCGCGGTGGCTTTCGCGACGATCGTCGCGGTCGTCGCCGGTCTGATGATCACCGCCGCGGCGGCGTTCGCGCACGACGTCTACGCGCAGCTGGTGCGGCGCGGCCGCGCCACCGCCGCCGAGGAGGTCCGGGTCGCGCGCCGCACCACGGTCGTCATCGGCATCGTCGGCATCGCGGGCGGGATCCTGGCGAACGGGCAGAACATCGCCTTCCTCGCCGCGCTCACGTTCGCCATGGCGGCCTCGGCGAACCTGCCGACGCTGCTGTACTCGCTGTTCTGGAAGCGGTTCACCACCACCGGCGCGCTGTGGAGCATGTACGGCGGGCTGACCGTCACCCTGACCCTCATCGTGTTCTCGCCATCGGTGTCCGGGTCCCCGACGTCGATGCTGCCCGGCTTCGACTTCGCGTGGTTCCCGCTGGCCAATCCCGGCCTGGTGTCGGTTCCGGCCGGGTTCCTGCTCGGCTACCTCGGCTCGGTGCTGGGTCGCGAGCGTCCGGACGAGGCCGGGCACGCCCAGATGTCGGTCCGTGCGCTGACCGGGGCGGGCCTGCAGCGCCCGGTCCCCGGTGCCGGACCGTCGGCGCCGGCGGCCGGTGTGCGGCGGCCGATGCCGACCGCCGACGGCCCCTCGGGTCCCGCCGCGACCGGCGAGTTCGCCCGTGTACACGGCGTCCCGTCCGGTCCCGCCGCAACCGGTGAGTTCGCCCGGGCACACGGCGGCCCGTCCGGCGACGCCAGGCGTGGCGGCGCGCCCGGTGCTCCGCCGCGCGATGGCCGGAGCGGCGGCGCGCCGCGCGAGGACCGGCACAGCGCACGCCACGCGCTGGGTCCGGACCGGCCGACCACCGCGACGGCCCGCCCCCCGGCGGCCGAGCCGCAGCTGCGACTCGGCCGCAATCGCCCCGGGCCGGCCGGTCCGCAGACCCGCGACCCGCGCCGCTGACCCGACCGCGGCGCAGGCCGGTAGCCCGGCTGCGACCTGCGCCGCTTGCCCCGCCATGATCCGCGTTCTGGGAGTGCCGGAGCGCCCGACGACCTCCAGCACTCCCAAAACAAGGATCATGAGCCACGCACGCTGCCCGGCCGGCCGGCCGCCCGCGCGATCCGTGCCGCCGGCCCGGCCGCACCCGCGCCGGTAAGCCGACCATGATCCGCGTCGTGGGAGTGCCGGAGCGCCCAATGACTTCCAGCACTCCCGAAACAGGGATCATGGGCCGCGCCCACGGACCCGCGACCGGTCAGCTGTCCGCGAGCAGGCGGTCCACCTCGGCCCGGGTCGGCGCCGTCGCCGGGCCGTGCCGGGTGACGGCCAGCGCAGCGGCTGCGTTCGCCCGGCGCACCGCCTCCGGCCAGTCCGTCGCCCGCAGCAGCTCCGCCGCCAGCACGCCACAGTGCGCGTCACCCGCGCCCGTGGTGTCGACCGCCCGGACCGTCGGCGCGGGGTAGTTCTCGACGTCGCCGTCGCGGACGAGCAGGCACCCCGCCGCGCCGTCACGCACCACGACCACCGCACCGTCCGGCAGCCGCCGGGACAGCTCTCGCCCCGCCGCGGCGAGATCCGGTGTGCCGGTGAGGAGGCGGGCCTCGCGGGCGTTGCAGCTGAGCACCCCGGTACGCGCGAGCGCGGTGGCCCAGGTCGCCGCCGGGATCTCGGCGACCAGCGGTCCCGGGTCCAGCAGCACCGTCGCCTGCCCAGCCCCATCCGGATCCCGCACCTGCCCGGCGCCGCCCAGCACCTGCCCGGCCCGGTCCGGGTCCAGCAGGCTGTATCCGGACACGTACAACACGTCCTGCGGTCGTACCGCCGGCGGAGCACCGGCCGAGGCGATCTCCGCGCCGCTGCCGGTCACGAAGGTCCGCTCACCCGACGGCTCGACCAGCACCACACAGATCCCGGTGTCGGCGTCCGGTGCGGGCGGTGCGCTGAGGCCCACTCCCTCGGCCGCCAGGGCCGCACGGACGAGATCGCCCCGCGGGCCGGTGCCGTGCCCACCCGCGTAGACGACGTCCGCCCCGGCCCGCGCCGCCGCGGAGACGACGTTGAACCCGCCCCCTGGCAGCATCGTGGTGTCGTCGGCGAGCACGTCCCCGCCGGGCGGTGGCAGCGACGGCACCCGCATCACCAGGTCGACTAGGACCTGGCCGGTGTGCACCAGCCTGCCCCTCATCGCTGTTCCCTGGCCCCGCCGAGCAGCGCGTAGCCCCCGGCCGCGACGACGAAGGTGACCACCCAGGCCAATCCGTTCTCCCCGATCCAGGTCCCGGCCAGCGGGCCGGTGAACCACGGGCTGTCGGCCAGCCCGACGGTCGCGAACAGGTACCCGACGACGATCGCGGCCGCCCAGGCCCCGGTGGCCCGCGGCTCGACGCCACCGCGGTACCAGTAGGCGCTGGTCCGCGAGGTGTCCAGCAGCGCGTCCGGGTCGTAGTGCCGTCGGCGGAGCATGTCCACCGCGAACACCCCCACCCAGGCGGTGATCGGGATCGCGAGCGCGCTGATGAAGGCGATGAAGGGCGGGTAGAAGCCGTCCGCGACCAGCATGAAGTAGATCGCCCCGATGAACGTCACCACGACGTCGAGGACGACCGCGTACACCCGCGGGAGCCGGATCCCCAGGGTGATCGTGGTGAGCCCGGCCGAGTACACCGACAGGTGATTGGACAGCAGCAGACCACCGAACGCGGCGATCAGGTACGGGATCGCCATCCAGACCGGCAACATGTCGCGGATCGCCGCCACCGGATCGGCGGCGCCGGCCAGCCCGGGGTCACCGGCGGCCAGCAGGCTGCCCAGCGAGATCAGCAGCACCAGCGGGATCCCCGCGCCGGCGGCGGCGGAGAGCACCAGCGAACCGGCCCGGACCGAAGGAGCCTGGTAGCGGGACATGTCGGCGGACGCGTTCGCCCAGCCGATCCCGGTCCCCGCCGCGATCACCCCGATCCCGGCGATCACCGCACCGGCCGGGGCCGGGGTCGCCGCGGTCACGGCCGCCCAGTCCACCGTGGCCACGAGGAACCCGCCGACCAGGATGTTCAGCGCACCGAACACCCAGGTCGCCCACCGCTGGACCCGCACCAGGAACCCGTGTCCGAGACCGGCGACGAGCACCGTGCAGAGCACGAACACGGCGATGCAGACGATCGTGATCACCGGATGGTCCTTCGCCGCCGGGCTGGTCCCCGCAACGATCGTGACCAGGGAGAGCAGCGCGAACGCCGCCGTCGTCGTGTTGACCGTCTCCCAGCCGAGCCGGGAGAGCAGCGAGACGAGGGTCGGACCGATGTTGCCCCGGGCACCGAACACCGCTCGCGACAGGGTCAGCCCGGGTGCCCCGCCCCGGCGGCCCGCGATCGAGACGGCGCCGACGATCGCGAACGAACCGACCGCACCGATCACGGCGACGACGACCGCCTGCCAGACCGTCAGCCCGGACGCGACGAGCGTCGCACCGAGCGGCAGCCCGAGAATCGAGATGTTGGCGGCGAACCAGACCCAGAACAGCTGGCTCGGACGCCCGTGCCGTTCGGAGACCGGTACCGGTTCGATCCCGCGGGTCTCCAGGGTGCCGGTGTCGGGCACCGTGTCGTCGGTGGTTCCGGTCGACATGACGGCCTCCTATCGGAAGGTGGTGTCCCGGGCGTCGGCCCGGAGGGTGAGCAGACCGTCGACGAGGCCGTCGAGCGGGTCGAGCAGCTGCCGGTTCACCCGGCGCACGGTCGCGGTGAGGCCCGCGGGCAGGCCCGCGACCCCGTGCACCGCACCGAGGACGGCACCGCAGATCGCGGCGACCGTGTCGGTGTCGCCGCCCAGCGATGCGGCGGTGACGAGCGCGGTCCGTGGGTCGTCACCGAGCGCCGCGGCCAGTCCGAGTGCGGCGACCACGGACTCGGTGGCCGCCACCGAGGTACCCACGACGTCGGTCACCGCGTCCGCGAGCCGGTCCGGCGGCAAGCCGGGCAGCATCCGGTAGGCGATCGCGAGCCGGGCCGCGACGTCGGCACCGGCGGCCCACCCGCCGCGACGGGCACCGTCGCGGGCGGCCGTCACCGATTCCTCGAGTGCGGCCCCGAGTCCCGCGCCGGAGACCCCCGCCGACACGGCCGCCGCGACGGCCGCGGCGGCGGCGATCCCGGGTGCGGTGTGGTGGGTGACCACGGCGGACTCCACGACCGCGTCCAGCAGACCGGCCCCGGTGTGGGCGATCCCGACCGGGGTGACCCGCATCGCGGCGCCGTTGGTGGTGCCGTCCCGGCCGGCGCGCTCGGCGGGCTCGCCCTCGGCGAGACGGGTCAGCGCCCGCCGGGTGGAGGGGCCGAGCAGGTCCAGCGATCCCCGCCGGATCATCTCCTGTTCCCAGGCCTCGAGCCGCGCGGCGAACACCCGCGGGGGCACCCGGCCCTCGTGCTCGACCAGCACCCGGGCGAGCAGCAACGCCTGCTCGGTGTCGTCGGTGACCGTCCCGGCCGGCAGATTCGGGGCGATCGGCTGGTCGTCGGCGCCGTCGAGGAGACGGTCGACGATCCCGTAGCGCTCGGCGATCGCGGACCGCGACAGCGACTGGGTCGGCATGCCGAGCGCGTCACCGATCGCGAGCCCGAGCAGCGCGCCGAGCGCGCGATCCCGCTCCGCGGTCACCGGGCACCGCCCTGCTCCGGCCCGAACGCCAGGTGGAACCGGAAGCGCTGCGGATCCAGCAGGCTGACGACGTGCTCGACCAGGCCGCCGTGCGGGTCCCGGGTCAGGCGGACGGCCCGCAGGAACAGGGTCCCGCCCTGCTGGCCGAGCCGTCCGGCGTCGGCGGCGTCCAGCGGCTCCGCCGAGATCCACTGTTCCCCGATGGAACCGCGCAGGCCTGCCGCGGCCAGGGTCGCGGTGATCGAGCCGTCCACCAGCCCTCGCTCCGGGAGATCGGCGAGCGACCCGGAGGCGGGTAGCGACGACGTCTCCAGCGATACCGGGCGCCCCCCGGACCAGCGGAGACGCCGGACGACGACCAGCGGTCCCTCCCGCTCGACCAGGTCCGGATCACCCGCGGTGTCGATGCCGAGCAGCTCGGTCCCGACCTCCGCGCCGGACTCGGCGAGCGCGCGGGCCCAGCCGATCCGCTGGTCGAGTGGTGCGCCGTCGAAGGTGACGAAGGAGCCGACCCCGGTCTCGGTCGAGATCAGCTCCTGGCGCTGCAGTTCGGCCAGCGCGCTGCGGACGGTGCCGCGGGAGACCGCATAGGTCTCCGCGAGCCGGTTCTCCCCCGGCAGCCGCTCACCGGTGCCGATCCGCCCGGATCGGATCCGGCCGGCGAGGTCCTCGACGAGCCGGGCGCGCTTGGAACGGGCCCCCTGTTCAGACATGTACAAACATGTACAGCAGGGGCCCTCTCGGTGTCCAGACCCGGATTCCTCCGAGCATGATCCGCGTTGTGGGAGCGCACGGGCCCCGACCGATCTCCAGCACTCCCAGAGCAGGGATCACCAGCCATGCGCGCGGATCCGGCCCGGACGGCCCGCAGAACCGCACCCCGCGCCGCGCACCAGCAGCTCGGCTGCACCCCCGCCGGCAGCCCGACCATGATCCGCGTTTTGGGAGCGCAGGTGCGCCCAACGACCTCCCACACTCCCAAAACAGGGATCACCAGCCATGCGCGCGGACCCGGCCCGGACGGCCCGCGACCCGCAACCCGCGCCGCCGGCCCGGCCATGCCGGCCGTGCGCGCGCCCCAGGCCGGCCCACAGACCCGCGACCCGCGCCGCCGGCCCAGCCGCACCCCCGCCGACCCAGCCGCAGCCCGGCCGCGCGCCCACCGGCCCGGCCGCACCCCGCCGGCAGCCCGACCATGATCCGCGTTGTGGGAGCGCAGGTGCGCCCGACGGCCTCCAGCACTCCCGAAACAGGGATCACCGGCCGCAGGGACGCCACAGCAGAACGGACCCGCGCCCGGGAGGGTGGGCGCGGGTCCGTTCTCCCCCGGGAGCCTCAGCCCTGCAGCAGTGCCCCGGCGCCGGGGACCCGCGGCTCCAGGCCGAGCTCGGTGAGGATCCGGTGGGTGGTCGCGGTCGCGGCGGACAGCACCGGGATGCCGATCTCGTCCTGAACCGGCTGGATCGAGGGCAGCGACGGCATCTGCACGCAGGCGCTGAGCACCAGCGCGTCGGCCCGGGACAGGTCGAGCTTGCGCCAGTGCTCGCGCAGGTCGGCCGGATCGAGCCGGGCGACGGCCAGGTTGTCGGGCACCTGCAGCGACAGCGAGTCGACGACCTCGACGCCGGCGTCGGTCAGGTAGTCCACGACCGCCCGGGTCAACGGCTCCATGTAGGGGGTGATGATCGCGACCCGCTGCGCGCCCAGCGCGGCGATCCCGGACAGCAGCGCACCCGCGCTGGAGATCACCGGCGCGTCGGAGCCCTCGGCCCGCAGTGCGGCGGTGATGTCGTCCTCGGCGGTGCAGTGGTAGCCGGGGCCCTGGGCCATGATCGCGACCAGGCAGGCGGTGGCGACGACGTCCGGGCGGGCGTCGGCCAGCTCGGCCGCGGCCCGCTGAGCCTGGGCGTTCATCGCGCGCAGCTGCTCGGGGGTCACGTGCTGCATCCGGGCCCGCGCCGAGTGGAACACGAACCGCTCGTCGGGGAGCACGTCCTCACGGGCGCGCAGCATCCGCGGGAGCTCGGTCTCCATCGTGAGGTTCGACGACGGGACGATCATCCCGATGTGATGATCCCGGGGGTGGTCGCGGCTCATCGGCGTGCCACCGGGCGCATCTCGGGCACGGTCAGCTCGCCGGCGTCGACGATCAGCTCGTCGTCGAGGTAGAGCGAGTTGCCGCGCATCGGGATGTCGAAGTGGCAGGCGGTGTCGTTCGGGCCGCCGAGCTCGTTGTTCGGCCCGATCGAGAACATCACGTTGCCGTAGAAGCTGCGCAGCTCCATCCCCATGCCGCCGGGGAACTGGGTCAGGCCGTGCCAGTGCGCGCGCTCGTCGAGACCCCAGCCGACATGGCTCATGCCGTAGCCGCGCGGGTCGTCGAAGCTCTCGATGTAGGAGCGCAGCAGATCGGCGTCCAGCCCCGAGGAGCCGGCGCCGCCGCGGATGTCGCGGATGAAGCCCTCCTCGATGGTGATCTCCACCGGGGTCTGCACGTAGGTGTTGAACGGCAGCAGCACGTCCCCGGGGGCGAGCACGATCTTCCCGTCGACGCCGGTGTCGGAGCCGCCGGTGAACACGAACGCCGCCGGCCAGTGGTCCCAGCGGCCGGGGGTGTCGGTGTAGCCGTACTCCGACATCGTCGGGTACATGCCCAGCTGATAGGTGACGTCGGTGCCGTGCGGGCTGGTGATCCGCATGGCCGAGGCCTTGGCCAGCAGCTCCGCCCCGGTCTCGACGCGCTCACGCAGCTCGGTGGTCGGCATCAGCCGGGCCAGCAGCTCGGGCGGTTCGACGGCGGTGAGGATCCGGGTGCCGGCGCCCTGGATCGCGAACTGCTCGGGCGAGAACAGCAGGAACGTGCAGTCCACGACCATGTCGACGGCCTTGAGCGCGTCCACGGCCAGTGGGATGTTCCCCAGCCCGGAGTCGCCGACCGCCCACGCCCCGGCCGCGCTCGCCGGCGACGGCAGGCGCATGTGATATCCGGTCGCACCCAGGCGCTGGATCGCCCACAGGAACGCGTCGGCGTACTCGGCCCGCTCCGCACCGCGGGTCAGCACGACCACGGTCTCACCCTCGTGCACCCCCGACAGCGTCAGTTGCTGCAGGCAGATGTCGTTGAACAGGTTCTGGTCCATCGCGGCCACCTCCATGACTCGAACATTAATCCGAGCACGTACTATCCGGGTACGCAATACCTGAGACGGACGGAAACACGACCGTCACGGACACCGGGTCAGTCCGGGGTGCCGTCGCAGACCGACATCAGGCTGCGGCCGAGCGCCCCGCGCGCCAGATCGCCGAGCCCCTCGGCCCGGGCGACGGCGGCCTGCGCGAGCGAGCTGGGGCAGTCCTCGTGCGCCCGAGCCGGGGCGGCGATCCGCAGCGCGGCGAGCAGCTCCTCGTCGATCCGGTCCAGCTCGGACCTCAGCTGCGCCGGATCGGCCTGCTCGGCGGGCCGGGTGTCCGGACGCTCGGCCCACTGCCGGGTCAGGCCGTCGCGCAGCTGGTCGGCGGCCGCGCGCTGGTCGGCGAGCACCCGCGCCGCCCACTCCACGTCGACGCCGGCGCGCTCGGCCGCGGCTGCAGCCACAGCCACGTCACCGGAGCCGGAGTCGGAGTCCGGGCCGGGCGCAGGCTCCCCGGTGTCGGCCGCCGCCGCGGCGGCTCGCTCGGAGATCCCGATCCGCTCCCCGGTCAGCTCGACGATCCGGGCCAGCCCGTCGGCCGGGGCGGCACCCGGGGCTCCCGTGCTCAACGGATCGGGCTGGTCACCACCACAGCCTGCCGACAAGGCGATCGCGGCGACGACGGCGACGGCAGCGGCGCTGCGGCGCGCGCGGCTCGACCGCGGGGCGCTACTCACGATCACGAGCCTACGACCCGCCGGTCGCACCGCCCGCGCAGGTGCACCCGGCGCCGGATCCCGCGATGCTGGCCGGATGGACTCGACGGTGATCCTGGAAGTCGCCCTGAACGGCAGCACCACCCGGGAGGCGAACCCGCACGTCCCGCGGGAGCCCGACGAGATCGCCGAACAGGCCCTGGACGTGATCGGCCGCGGTGCGGCGATCGTGCACAACCACAACGACGAGCCGATGTTCACCACCGACGGGGTGCACGCCGTCGAGCCGTACCTGGCGGCGTGGCGACCGGTGCTCGACCGGTACCCCGACGCGCTGCTCTATCCGACGATGGCGGCCGGGGCCCGCGGCGTCCCGGTGCAGCGCCGGTGGGCGCACGTCGAGGAGCTGGCACGACGGCGGATGGGCGGGCTGACCCTGGTCGATCCGGGCTCGGTGAACGTCGGGCTGCTCGACGACGGCAGCTGCCCCGAGGCCGCCGCGCCGGAGCCGTACCAGAACTCGTTTTCCGACACCGAGTACATGTTCGCGCGCACCGCCCGGCTCGGGGCCGGCCCGAGCATCTCGATCTTCGAGCCGGGGTTCCTGCGCACCGCGCTGACCCTGCACCGGCACGGCCGGGTGCCGCCGGGTGCGATCGTGAAGCTGTACTTCGCCGACCGGCTGCAGTTCGGCCTGCCACCGACCCCGGCGGCCCTGGAGGCCTATCTGGAGCTGCTCGAACCGTCCGGACTGCCGTGGTCGGTCGCGGTGCTCGGCGGGGACGTCGTGGCGTCCGGGCTGGCCGAGCTCGCCGTCCGCCGAGGAGGGCACCTGCGGGTCGGCCTGGAGGACCACGCCGGCCCCGGGACGCCGACCAACCGGGAACTACTGGAGGACGCGCTGCGGGTACTCGACAAGGTGGGTGCGACGCCCGCGGACCCGGTTACCGCCCGTCGCCTGCTCGGCTTCCCGGAGGACACCGGCAATTCATGATCCGGGTGCACCGGAAATTCGTCGTACTACCCACTCGGATCGGGTCGAAACATTGATCCCTGTGTTTTTTCGATCAACTGCACGACAAGGGGGGTGCGACCCCGGCCGTGCCGGGGCCGCACCCCCTGTGCGACTGCGGAGCCGGTCTGCCCCCGAGGCGGTCGGGCACCGCCCTCGGGTCGCGACCGGCCTGGTCAGAACCAGGCCTTGCGACCACCGACCGGGCGGCCGATCGCTCCGAGGATGAGCAGGACGACACCGACGACGACCAGGATCGTGCCGATCGTCGTGACCAGCGGAATGCTGGTGAAGTAACCCACCAGCAGCAGGATGATGCCGAGAATGATCATTTCAGTTCCCTCCCGAGAATGTGAGAGAAAAGTACCCGGGGTGGGCCGGGCGCGCAGCACGGGGAACCGTTCCGATGGTCGGATCGTGACATTCGGGCGGCATTTCCGGTGGCCCGGTCGGTGAGCGGTCGCACCGGCCGGGAGCGCTACGCCCGCGCCGCCAGCCCGGCCGCCGACGTCGCGTGGTCCAGCGCGATCGCCCCGGCTCCGCGCAGCACCCCGTCGGTGCCGTGCGCGGCGTCCACGACCGGTGGGGGATCCTCGCGGTGGAAGCTCATCAGCCCGGCCCGGTAGGCCTCGTCGAACCGCTCCGGCGCGGCCCGGCGCAGCACCGTCCCGAGCCCGCCGAGCACCACGATCTCCGGGTCGTGCGCGTTGACCAGCCCGGCCGTCCCGCCGGCGAGCCGGGCGGCGGCGTGCGCGACCACCCGGCCGGCGGCCCGCTCCCCCGCCTCGGCCCGCTCCAGCACGGCGACCGCCGAGCCGTACGGGTCGTCGGGTTCCGGCTCGCCGAGCATCCGCGCCAGCGCGCGCCCGTCCACCTCGGAGTTCCAGCAGCCGCGGGCCCCGCACGGACAGCCCCGGCCGGGATCGCCGAAGGGCAGGTGCCCGAACTCCCCGGCCGCGCCCCGCGAACCGGACTGCGGCCGCCCGCTCAGCAGCAGCGCACCGCCGATCCCGACCTCGACCGTCAGGAACAGCGCCGTCCCGGCCCCCGCCGCGGCGCCGCCGCGGACCTCGGCGACACCGGCCAGGTTCGCGTCGTTGCCGGCCAGCACCGGCAGCCCGGCCCCGATCCGGCGGACGTCCAGCGGGCTCCAGCCCTGCCCACCGGCCTGCGCGAGATGCTCGTCGAGCAGGGTCGCCGCCACCCCGATCCCCGCGGCGACGACCGGCCCCGGGTGCTCGGCGATCAGCTCGCCGACCACCGCGTCCAGCTCGACGGCGACGGCGTCCGGCTCCCGGTGCGCGTGCCGCCCGGACCGCACCGCGACCGGCTCCCCGTCCAGCCCGACGAGACCGGCCTGCCATCCTTCGAACCGGACGTCGACGGCGACGACCGCGGGCCCGGTGCGACTCGGGACCAGCCGGGTCGTCGGGCGGCCGCGGCCCGGACAGGGCGCCCGCTCCTCGGTGATCCAGCCCAGCTCGCGCAGCCGTGCGGTGATCTCGGTGGCCGACCCACCGGCCAGTCGCAGCCGCCGGGCCAGCTCCACCCGGGTCAGCCCGGGCTCCCGCCGGATCTCCGTGAGCACCTCGGCGGTCGCCCGCCAGCGGTCGGTCTCGGCGCGGCCGGGAGGTGAATCAGCTGACACCGACGCCATCTCGTTTGACACCTCCGGGTGGGCGGTACTTATTCTCGTGGGGCGATGAAAACATTGGGCACACTCTCTCACCACTCCTCCACCACCGGAAGTCCCGGCCCCGCGCTGTTCGCGATGGCGCTGGGCGGGCTCGCCATCGGCACCACCGAGTTCGCCTCGATGGGCCTGCTGCCGGCGTTCGCCGCCGACCTCGGCGCCACCGTGCCGCAGGCCGGTACCGCGATCAGCGCCTATGCACTCGGGGTGGTGGTCGGCGCGCCCGTTCTGGCCGTGCTCGGCGCCCGCTGGCCGCGCAAGCACCTGGTGCTGGCGCTGGCCGGAGCGCTGGCACTGACCAACATCGCCTCGGCGTTCGCGCCGACCTTCGGCACCTTCGTCGCCACCCGCTTCCTCGCCGGTCTCCCGCACGGCGCCTACTTCGGCACGGCATCGGTGCTCGCCGCCTCGCTCGTGCCACGGGAGCGCCGCCCACGCGCGATCGCGACCGTCATGAGCGGGCTGATGATCGCGAACGTGGTCGGTGTCCCCATCGCGACCTGGCTCGGCCAGGCCGCCGGCTGGCCCGCCGCGTACCTTGCGACCGGCGCGATCGCCGTGGTGACCATGGCCGCGGTCTGGTGGCTCGTCCCGGACGTGCGCGACACGCGCCGCGGCTCGGTGCTCGGTGAGCTCTCGGCGCTGCGCCGGGGCCAGGTGTGGATCACGATGGCGGTCATCGCGACCGGTTTCGGCGGCTCGTTCGCCGTCTACAGCTACATCACCCCGGTGCTGACCGAGGTGTCCGGGCTGGCCGAGGCCGCGGTGCCGGTGGCACTCGCGGTGTTCGGGATCGGTATGACCCTGGGCAACCAGGTCGGCGGACGACTGGCCGAGATCGCCCCGGTACACACCATCGCTGCCGGGCTCGGCGCCGCCGCGGTGTCGATGACGGTGTTCGCGCTGACCGCGTCGTCGGTGGTGATGGCGCTGACCGCACTGTTCAGCCTGGCCTTCACCACGACGGCGACCACCCCCGCGCTGGCCACCCGCCTGATGGACGCCGGCCGGGAGGGCCCGACGCTGGGCGTGGCGCTGCACCACGCGGCGTTCAACGTCTCCAACGCGCTCGGGGCCGCGCTGGGCGGTGTGGTCCTGGCCGCCGGATGGGGCTGGACCTCGCCCGCGGCCGTCGCGACCGTGCTGCCGCTGCTGGGGCTGGCCGCGCTGTACGTCGCCGTCCGGATGGAGCGCGCCGAACAGCACCGGGAGCCTGCGCTCACCGGCTGATCCGGCCGCCGTCGCCGGGATGTGCGCCGGTGTCCCGGGAGATCGTTCCCGGACGCCGGTGGCCGTCCCGGCGGCGCGCCGGCAGCAGGGCCCGCACCGCGACCGCCACCTGGACGACGACGATCGCCACCCCGAGCGGCACGTGCACCGCGAGCAGCCCGAGGTGCCCGATCGCGACCTGCGCGGTGTCGGCCACCACGAGGACAGCGCTCACCGCGACCGGCCACCCCGGCATCCGGCCGGGCCACGCGGCCGGCACCGCGAGCACCGTCTGCACCGCCGCCACCAGGATCAGCGACCCGCCGATCCCACCGTGCCAGGTCAGCGCGCCGAGGGCCGCGTCGAGCAGCGCACCGGCCAGGCCCACCTGGGTCAGCACCAGCACCCCGTGCAGCACCGCCCACACCCGGAACGGGACGGCCGCGAGCATCCGTGCGCGCTCACCCATGGTGCCCGCCGGTCGCGGCGAGGGTGCGCGGCACCGAACCGGGATCCGTGCCGTCGCCGACGACCACGAACTGGCCCATCATCCCCTGGTCCTCGTGATAGAGCAGGTGGCAGTGGTACATGAACGGCCGCCCCGGATCCGGGTGCCTCCCGAACCGCAGGAGCACCCGCACCGTCGTCCGCGGCGGGACGTACACGGTGTCCTTCCAGCTCCGCTGCGCCGGCGGGACGGCCCGGCCACCGGCCTCGATCACCTGGCCGCGCGCGTCGTGTACGTGCAGGTTGTGCGGACGGGAGTGCACGTTGACGAGCTCCCAGATCTCGGTGGCGCCGGCGTGCACGACCTCGTCGATCCGGGTCATGTCCATCGACTTCCCGTTGATCACGTCGTTGCCGAGGGTGAACCGGCGCACCCCGGTCGCCGCGGACTCGTCGGGTCCCGGCTCGTGCGGCAACACCTCGGGCAGCGGCGGGGCGGGTTCGAGGACGCCGGCCGGCCGGATCTGGAGCACGTCGAGGGTGTCCGACGCGCCGATCGAGCGCTCGGTGCCCGACACCGCCCCGAGATCCTGGGGCAGCGACCGCAGCGTCACCGGGCGCCCCGGGTCGAGGTCGAGCAGCAGCTCGGCCCGCTCACCGGGGGTGAGCAGAGCAGCGGACACCGCCCGGGGTGCCGCCAGCAATCCGGAGTCGGTCCCGACGATCAGCATCGGACGCTCGTCGGACCGGGCGAACCGGTAGCAGCGGGCGGGTGAGGCGTTGAGCAGCCGCAGCCGGATCCGGGACGACGACACCGCCAGGTAGGGCGCGAGGGTCCCGTTCACCAGCAGTGTGTCGCCGATCAGACCGTGCGCGCTGCGCCGCCGGGTGTCGAAGGCGCCGTCCGCGGTGAAGGTCCGGTCGGTGACGACGACCGGGACGTCGTCGACGCCGTACCGGTGCGGCAGCCCGGGCGCGCCCTCCGGGTCGTCGACGAGGAACAGCCCGGCCAGCCCGCGATGGACGTGCCGCTCGGTGACGCCGTGCGGGTGCGGGTGGTACCAGAGGGTCGCGGCCGGCTGCTCGATCGTCCACTCCGGACTCCAGGTGGCTCCGGGCTCGATCGGGGAGTGCGGGCCGCCGTCGTGCTCGGCCGGCAGCGTCATGCCGTGCCAGTGGGTGGAGGTGGTCTCCGGCAGACCGTTGGTGACGTGCACCCGGACCCGCTCCCCGCGGGTCGCGCGCAGCGTGGGTCCACCGAACGGCAGGCCGTAGCCCCAGGTGGGGGTGTCCACCCCGGGATGGAACGCGCTCGTCCCGGGCGCTGCGGTCAGCGCGAACGTCCGGACGCCGTCCCGGCGGGCCGAAGGGGCGAGTGGCGGGATCGCCAGTGGCCGGGGCGCCGGGGTGCCCAGCTGTGACGCCGGGACGCCCGCGCAGCCGCCGAGCAGCAGTCCGCCCGCGGCGACGCCGGCGAGGCCGAGGAAGGTGCGGCGTCCGATGCGTCGGGTCATGGCCACGAGCCTCGCCGCGGCACCGGGTCCGGCGCGTCGGCGCGGCGACGTCACCCGCCGGTACGCGCACCGACGTAGTTCCCCCGGCCCGCCCCCCGGGATCACCCCCACCCCCGCCGGGGCGGGTGCGGAGCCGCTCCTCCCACCGTGGCAAGTGCGGGACGCGCTGATTCCTACCGCGGCGGGTGCGCGGGGCTCGTCAGCGGCGGCCGACCAGCCCGGCCTCGTGCGCGATCACCACGAGCTGCACCCGGTCCCGGGCGTCCAGCTTGGTCAGCAGGCGTCCCACGTGGGTCCGCGCGGTGGCCGGGCTGATCACCAGCTCGGCCGCGATCTCGCCGTTGGTCCGGCCGGCACCGACGAGCGTCAGCACCTCCCGCTCGCGCCGGGTGAGCACGGCGAGCCGGTCGGTACCCGGCGGCTCGGCCGCCGGGCCGCGACGGGCGAACTCGGTGATCAGCCGCCGGGTGACCGACGGCGCCAGCAACGCCTCGCCCGCGTGCACCAGGTCGATCGCGCGCAGCAACGCGACCGGCTCGGTGTCCTTGAGCAGGAAGCCGCTGGCTCCGCCGCGCAGCGCCCGGTAGACGTAGGCGTCGAGATCGAAGGTGGTCAGCACGATCACCCGGGTGCCGGTCAGCGCGGGATCGGCGGCGATCGCCTCCAGGGCGTCCAGGCCGTCGGTGCCCGGCATCCGGACGTCCATCAGCACCACGTCCGGCCGGTGCGCCCTGGCCAGCCGGATCGCCTCCGCCCCGTCCGCCGCCTCACCGGCGACCGCGTAGCCGGGTTCGGTCTCCAGCAGCACCCGCAGCCCGGCCCGGATCAGCGGCTGGTCGTCGGCGAGCAGCACCCGGACGTCGCTCACGTCCCGCTCCCGTCCGGCAGATCGGCCTCGACCACGAAGCCGTCCGGGCCCGCGGTGGTCCGCAGCCGCCCGCCCAGCGCCTCGGCCCGCTCGGCGAGCCCGCGCAGTCCCTGGCCGTGCGGGCGGGCCGGGTGCGCCATCGGCCCACCGTCGTCGGCGATGTGGACGTGCAGCCGGCCGGCGTCCCGGGTGATCGACGCCTGCACCCGGGACGCCACCGGTGCGTGCCGGACGGTGTTGGTCACCGCCTCCCGGACGATCGCGAACACCGTGCGGTCGGTGCTCTCCGGCAGCGGTCCCGGATCCCCCGTGACGGCGACCTCGAGCCCGGCCGACCGGCCGGCGCTGACCACCTCGTCGAGCCGGTCGAGGCCACCGGTGAGCGGTTCGCCGTCGATGCGCAGCAGCTCCAGGGTGCCGCGCAGCTCCCGCAGCGCGTCGGTGCCCGCGTCCCGGATACGCAGCAGCGCCGCCACCGCCTCCTCCGGTCGCCGGGCCGCGACGTGCGCGCCGACCCCCGCCTGCACGACGATCATCGAGAGGCTGTGCGAGACCACGTCGTGCACGTCCCGGGCGATCCGCAGCCGCTCCTGCTCGACCCGCAGCGCGAGCCGTTCCTCGGCCTGCTCCGCGGACAGCTCCGCGGCCCGGCGGACCGCCCCGACCGCGACGCCGAGCGCGACCGTCACGACGATCCAGCCGTAGTGGTCGCTCGGATCCGGGGGGTTGCGCACGAGGAGCAGGTCGGTGCCCGCCCAGGCCAGCACCACGAGCAGCCCGGTCAGCGCGGCCCGCGGCCAGCTCACCCGGCTCGCGACCGTGTAGACCGCCACCGCGACCAGCAGCGACGCGGGCCCGTCCGGATGATCGAGCCAGTAGTACAGGGCCGTCGGCACCATCACCGCGACGAGCACCGGCACCGGGAACCGGCTGCGCCAGCAGAGCGCCACCGTCGCGACCCCGATCAGCACCGCACCCCAGGGCAGCAGCGGCCGTCCGGACGGGTCGCCGAGCAGCGCACCGGCGACCGCCACGGCCGCGACGGCGGTGGCCACCAGCACGTCACGCACGGTCGGCATGCCGGGCAGGCTACGCAGCCGGGAGGCCCCGGCGCGTCATCACGCCGACGTACCCCGGCGCTGCCGGACGGCCTCGAACAGCACCACCGCGGCGGCGATCGAGGCGTTGAGCGAGTTGACGGTGCCCTGCATCGGGATCACCACGGTCTCGTCGGCTCCGGCGTGCCACAGCTCGGTGACACCGGTCGCCTCGGTGCCGATCACCAGCGCGGACCCGCCGGTGAGGTCGGCGGTGCCCAGCTCGGTGCTGCCCGCCGGTGTCGTGACCAGCACCCGCAGCCCGCTGCGGCGCAACCAGTCGAGCACCTCCGCCGACGACGCCGACGCGACCGGGACCGCGAACACCGTCCCCTTCGACGCCCGCACGACGTTCGGGTTGGCGAAGTCGGTCCCGGCCCGGTCCGGGGTCGCGATGACGACCGCGTCCACCCCGCACGCCTCGGCGGTGCGCAGCATCGCGCCCACGTTCCCCGGCTTCTCGATCCCCTCGGCGACCAGCACCAGCGCGTCCGGGCGCAGCACCAGCGAGTCCAGCGGACGGCCGGGTGCATCGGCCACGGCGAGCCAGCCGTCCGGGGACTCCCGGTAGGCGATCCGGGCGAACACCTCGGGGCTCACCGAGAACGTCCGGGCACCGCGCATCCGGTCCAGCAGCGCCGGATCGGTGACCAGGTCGGGCGCCCAGTAGACCTCGGTGGGCCGGACCCCGGCCTCGAGGGCGAGTGCCAGCTCGTCGTGCCCCTCGATCAGGGTGACCCCCGCCGCGTCGCGGTGCCGGCGGGTGCGCAGCCGCACCAGGTTCTTGACGCGCGGGTTGGCGGTGCTGGTCAGGTCGGGCACCCGAGGAGCCTAGGACGCGCCCCGCACCGGGCCCGCCGCCCGGTCGGCGGGCGCGCCGCACAGCCCCGCACTCGGACGGCAGACGTGCCGGGCAACCGCCTGCTCAGGCCGGGCAACCGCTCAGGCGGCGGGGCGGGCCGCACAGCCGCGTACTCAGGCGGTGGGCATCCGCAGCGCCAGCCAGCCGGCCGTCGCGGCGGTGACGGCGCCGAGCACGAGCAGCGGCCACATCAACGCGTCCACCGCGACGAATGCGGTCGCCAGGAACGGCATCGCGAAACCGACGTAGGCGGCGGTGTAGAAGACGCCGTTCGCCGCGCCCCGGCCGGTCGCCGGTGCCAGCCGTCCGACCAGGGTGAGGCCGGCGTTGAGGCACAGTCCGCCGCCGGCGCCGAGCAGCACCCCGGCGACCGCGACCACGAGCACCGATCCGGTGGGCGCGGCGAGCGACCCGATGACGAACCCGAGCGCGCCGAGCGCCGCCCCGATCGGTCCGGTACGCGCGCCGAGCCGATGCGCGAACGGCTGAACCAGGGTGCCGGTGCCGAGGGTGAGCGCGGCGAGCAAGCCTGTGAAGGCGACCAGCCCGGTGATCCCGGGCAGCAGCAGCGGCAGCACGGTCACCGTCACCGACGGGAAGGCGTAGACGCACACCGCGGTCGGCACGACGACCCGGACGAACGTCCGCCGGGCCGGTCCGTCCAGCCCCGGGCGGGGCAGCAGCCCGCGCCGGACTCCCCCGGCCGGCGCGCCGGCGGTGCCCGCGACCAGCAGCACCGCGACGACCGCCGGGACCAGCAGTGCGACGTGCACCAGGTAGGGCAGGGTGAGCGGCCACGGCCCGTAGGCGGCGATCAGCCCGGAGGTCAGCGGGCCGAGGCAGAAGCCCGCGCTCTGCGCGATCGACGCGGCCCGCGCCGCCCGCGCGGCACCGGCCGTCCCGGCCTGGTCCTGCAGCCAGGCACTGCCGACCGAGAAGATCGCTCCGGAGGCCAGGCCCTGCACGAACCGGGCCACGAACAGCAGCCACAGCGCCGAGCCGCCACCGAGGAACAGCAGCGAGGCCCCGGCCACGCCGACCGCGGCGGGCAACAGCACCCGGGTTCGGCCGTACCGGTCCGACGCCGGCCCGCCGAGCAGCAGCGACGGGGCGAGCCCGAGCGCGTAGACCCCGAAGATCGCGGCCAGGGTGCTCGGCGCGAGATCGAGCTCCACCCGGTAGATCAACAGCAGCGGGGTGGGGACGTTCGTGCCGAACGCCGTCGCGAACAGCAGCCCGCAGGCCACCCACCACGTCCGGTCAGCCCGGCCGATCCTGCCGCCCCGTTGCACCAGCGCATCCTGTCAGCTGGGGTTACTCCACGGTAGCCTCGGCCCCGGTACCGACACCGGACACGAGGGAGTGCACTCCATGGGCGAGCCGACGGGCATCGCGGTCGAGGTGGCCGAGGGGATCGCGCGGGTCCGACTGGACCGGCCGGAGGCGGCGAACGCGCTGCACGAGCCGATGTGGTTCGGGCTGCGCGACACGCTGCGCGAGCTGGACGCCGACCCGTCCACCCGGGTGATCGTGATCAGCGGGAACGGCAAGCACTTCTGCTCCGGGATCGACGTCGCGATGCTCGCCGGGCTCAAGGAGACGGCGTCCGATCCCTCCCCCGGGCACGGCGCGGAGAAGCTCCGCCGGACCATCCTGGACCTGCAGGACTGTCTGACCGCCGTCGAGCGCTGCCGCAAGCCGGTGCTCGCCGCGGTGCACGGCGTCTGCATCGGGGCCGGGCTCGACCTGGCGGTGGCCTGCGACCTGCGGTACGCGACGCCCGACGCGTCGTTCGTACTGAAGGAGGTGGACATGGGGCTCGCCGCCGACGTCGGCGTGCTGCAGCGGCTGCCGCGGATCGTCGGCGAGGGGATCGCCCGGGAGATGGCCTACACCTGCCGCCCGGTGTCGGGCACCGAGGCGAAGGAGCTGCGCCTGGTCAACGGCGTGTTCGACGACGCGGACGCGCTCGAGCAGGGCGTCGCCGCGCTGGCCGCCGAGCTGGCCGCGAAGTCCCCGCTGGCGCTGCGCGGCACCAAGCAGGCGATCACCTACGCCCGGGACCACTCGGTCGCCGACGGCCTCGACCAGATCGCCACCTGGAACAGCGGCGCGCTGATCTCGGCCGACCTGCAGGAGGCGGTCACCGCGTTCCTGGAGAAACGCCCCGGCGTCTACCGCGACTGATCCCGGACCGTCCCGACCAGCCCGTACACCCCCAGTACCGGCCCAGGGCCCGGCTCGCCGGGCCGCCACCGGCCGATGTCGACCAGGCCCGGTTCGAGCGGGTCCACCCGCGCGGTCAGCCGACGCAGGGTGGCCCGGTCCCGCACGACCAGCGGATGGCCGCTGTCGCGGGCCAGCCGCTGCAGGTCCTCGGTCCCGGAGACCGCCGCCGGGTCGTCGACGTCGGCGCTGCCGTGCGAGAACACCAGCATGCTGCCCGGGCCGAACGCCGAGCAGTAGCGGTCGAGCAGCCGGGCGACCAGCTCGTCGTCACCGACGTAGTGCAGTGCCGCGACGGCCAGCACCGCCGTCGGCTCCGCGGGGTCGAGCAGGCCCGCCACCCCGGGTGCGGACAGCACGGCGTCCGGGTCGGTCAGGTCGGCCGCCGTGATCGTCGCGCTCTCGTTGCCGTCGAGCAGGTCGCGGCCGACCGCAACCGCGACCGGATCGGAGTCGACGTAGACGACCCGGGCGGACGGGTCGTGCCGGTGCGCGATCTCGTGCACCGGCTCGACGGTCGGGATCCCGGAGCCGAGATCGAGGAACTGCCGGCAGCCCCGGTCCAGGCAGGCCCGCACAGCCCGGCCGAGGAACGCCCGGTTGGCGACCGCGGTCTCCCGCGCGGCCGGCACCAGCTCGACGATCCGCTCGGCGAGCGCCCGGTCGGCGGCGAAGTTGTGGCCGCCGCCGAGGAAGAAGTCGTAGATGCGCGCGGAGCTGGGAATGCTGAGGTCCGGCTCACCGGCCGGCTCCGGGACGGTCACCCGCGTCACCCTCTCGCATACCCGCGTCGGTACGCAACCCGAGCTGCTCCGCGAGCAGGTCGTGCAGCTCCGCGGCGGTGCGCGGGGCCGGCCCGGGGCGGTCCAGTGCGGCGAGCAACCGGGCGACGGCGGGGGCCCAGGCCGGGCCGAGCCGGGCCCCGGCGAGCAGCTCGGCGTCGTCGAGTGCCGCCGCGGCCGGCGCGCTGACGACCCGGCCCCCGGCGACGACGGCGACGTCGTCGGCCCACCGGTACGCCAGGTCGACGTCGTGGGTGGACAACACGACCGCGGTGCCGTCGTCCTGCAGGCGTGCCAGTACGGCGACCAGCTCCTCGACGCCCGCCGGGTCCAGTCCGGCGGTCGGCTCGTCGAGCACCAGCACCCGCGGCCGCACCGCCAGCGCACCGGCGATCGCGACCCGCTTGCGCTGCCCGAACGACAGCTGATGGGTGGGCCGGTCGATCAGCTCGGACGCACCGACCGCGGCCAGCGCGCCGCTCACCCGGCGGGCCACCTCGTCGTCGTCGAGACCGAGGTTGAGCGGGCCGAACGAGACGTCCTGCCCGACGTCGGCGGCGAACAGCTGGTCGTCGGGGTCCTGCAGGACCAGCTGTGCGCTCTCCCGGAGCCGGATCAGCCCACGACGGCTGCGGTCCAGGGGGACGCCGTCGAGCAGCACCTCCCCGCTGTGGGGCCGGAGCAGTCCGAGCAGCAGCCGGAACAGCGTCGTCTTGCCGCCGCCGTTCGGGCCGAGCACGGCCAGCCGCCGGTCCCGGCGTACGACGAGATCGGCGCCGGCGAGCACCGGTGGGCCGTCGCGGTAGCCGAACACCAGCCCGCGCGCTTCGAGCACCGGCGCGCTCACCGGAGCACCACCAGGGTGGCGACGACGATCCCGGTGAGCAGCACCGCGCTCGCGGCGACGAACGGCGCGGACACCGGCCGGGAGGTGACCCGCACCATCAGCTCGCCGTCGTAGCCGCGAGCGGCCAGTCCGGCCTCCAGCCTGCGGGCCCGGTCGAACGCCCGGACGAAGACGGCGCCGCCCTGCCCGGCCAGCGACCGGAAGGTCGCCCGGCGGGTGCGGAAGCCCATCCGCAGGGTCTGCGCCTCCCGGACCGCCCGCAGCGAGTCCAGCAGCAGGAACAGCATCCGGTAGATCAGCAGGGCGATCTCGGTGACGGCGCGCGGCACCCACCGCAGCCGGGGCAGGGTGTCCGCGATCGGGGTGGTCGCGGCGAACAGGATCAGGCAGCCGACCGCGGCCATCGCCCGGCCGACGAGTTCCGCGGCGCGCACCGGGCCTCCCGGCGCCGGCGCCAGCCACAGGTCCCCGCCGACCGTGATCAGCAGCGGGATCGCCCCCACCAGTACGAAGCCGAGCGGCAGCCGCAGCAGCCTGCCCACCGTGCGCAGCGGGACCCGGGCACCGCCGAGCAGCAGAGCGAGGGCGGCGGCACCACAGAACAGGGCCCCGGGCCACGGCGGGAGCAGCACCGCCAGCGCGAGCAGGCCCAGCGCCAGGAAGGCCTTCTCCCCCGGGTGCCGGGACCGCCACCGGCCCGCGTACGCCGTCTCGTCGATCAGCAGCATCAGCTCTCGGCCGCGGGTGCCTCGCGCCGCTGCCGCGAGCGGGTGCGGGCGCCCCCGAGGCAGTACCCGAGCACACCGGCGCCCGCGGCGGCCTGGATCGCGAAGATGCCCGACTCGATCTCGCCGGACGGCGGCTCCCAGACCGGCTCGAACCAGGGCTCGTAACCGGTGGCGTCGATGGTGTCGCCGGCCTGGCCGTCGGCGCCGGCGTACTCGCCGGGGATGAACAGCGCCGGGATCGCGAACAGCGCGACGACGGCCACGATCAGCAGTACGTTCACCAGTGTCGAGCGCTTCACGCCGCGGCCTCCGTCGGCTCGGTTCCGGTGGTGTCGCGCGGTCGCAGCACACCGAGCCTGCGCAGCTCGTCCGGGGTGATCCGGACCAGCAGCCGGACGACGAGCACGGTCAGCAGCCCCTCCGCCACGGCCAGCGGGATCTGGGTGATCGAGAAGATCGAGGCGAAGGTCAGGAACGCGCCGCCGAAGCCGGACGTCGGGTCCGGGAAGGCGAGTGCCAGCTGCGCGCTGGTGACCGTGTAGGTGCCGAGATCGGCGAGGAACGCGGCGACGAACACCGCGGGCCCGAGGCTGCCACCCAGCCTGCGGACGGCCCGGTAGGAGCCGTAGGCGATCCACGGGCCCGCCACGGCCAGCGAGAACACGTTCGCACCGAGCGTGGTGAGCCCGCCGTGCGCGAGCAGCAGCGCCTGGAAGAGCAGCACCACCGTCCCGACCAGCGCCATCACCGGGGGCCGGAACAGCACCGCCCCCAGTCCGGTGCCGGTCGGGTGCGACGACGAGCCCGTCACCGACGGGATCTTCAGCGCGGACAGCACGAAGGTGAACGCCCCCGCCGCGCCGAGCAGCAGCTTGGCGTCCGGATCCTCGCGGACCCGCACGACCACGGCCCGCGCGCCGTGCACCACGAAGGGGGCGGCGACCACGGTCCAGGCCACCGCGTGCAGCGGCGGCAGGTATCCCTCGGCGATGTGCACAGCAGGTCTCCTCGCGGGCTCGAACGAGGGAACGCTACGACTGCACCACGCAAAGGTGCAAGACTGAACATCTCCTCATGCGAACGGCCGCGGAAGATCGTCCGGACGCCGACGCGCCCGGGTCCGCTCGTGCGGGCCCGGGCGCGTCGGCGTCGGTGTGACTCAGGCCTTTCCGGCCTTCGCGGGCCGGCCGTTGACCTTCTTGCTGACCGCCTCGGCGATCCGGGCGGCGGCGGCCTCGGCCTCGCGGCGACGGGCCTCCTTCTTCGACGGGTCGGTCTCCGGGGTGCCCACACCGGTGCCCGGCTTCGCGGCGACGACCTTCTCGCCCGCCTTCTTCGCCGCCTTGCGCTCGGCCTTCTCGGCCGCCTTGGCGCTGGCGACCTTCTCCAGGCGGGCGGCCTTGGCCTTCTTCGCGGCCTTCTTCTCGGCCTTCGCAGCGCGCTCCTGCTCCTTGCGCTGCTCCTTGGCCTTCGCCTTGGCCTTCTTCTCGGCCTTGGCGGCGTCGCGGACGGCCTGCTCGGCCTTCTTCTCCTCCGCGCGGCGGGCCTTCTTCACGTCCTTCTTCGCGGCCTCGACCGCGTCCTTCTTGTTCTTCTCGTCCTTCTCGGACTTGTCCTTCTTGGCCATCGACGGTCCTCCCCTGCTCCGCGGCGATGCCGCGCGCGGCGACGCCGGCGGCGACGGACGGGGGCCGGCGCCGCCGGGTCGGCGGCGCGCTCGGCACTCCGGCGCGGACCAACTCGGTATGGCACGACCGGCCGCGCTGATGTACGGACGGTGACGTGCGGAACTCGGGAGGGTACCCGTGGTCACCGCGGCGAAACACGGCGCACCGGCACCCGGGCACTCATCGATCCAGCAGCCCGAGACTCAGTGCCGGGACGAAGGCCACCACCACGCAGACGACGATGATCAGTGCGATGCCGGGCAGGACCGCGACGAACAGCTTCTCGTTCGCCACACCTGCGGTCCTCGCCGCGACGAAGACGTTCGGCCCCAGGGGCGGCGTGACGAAACCGAGCGCCAGGAACATCACCAGCAGGATCCCGATCTGCACCGGGTCCATACCGATCTCGCCCAGCAGGATGAGCAGGATGGGCGCGGTGATGGTGATCGCCGCGATGGTCTCCATGAAGGTGCCGAGGAGCAGCAGGAAGATCATCACGATACAGACGATGACGACCGGGTTGGTCGAGATCGCGCCCACCAGGCCCAGGACCTGACCAGGCGCCTCGGCGACCGCGAGGAACAGCGCGAAGGGCGCCGCCGCGGCGACGATGAGCATGATCGCGCTGCAGATCGTCGCGGCCGAGACCATCGCCCGGAACAACCCGGAGAGATCGAGCTCGCGGTAGATCAGCGTCGAGAAGACGGTGGCGTAGACGACCGCGACCACCGCGGCCTCGGTGGGGGTGAACACACCGCCGTAGATGCCGCCGAGGATCAGCACCGGGAGGAACAGCGCGCCCTTCGCCTGGTTCAGCGACGCGAAGCGCGCGGAGAGCGGAATCTTCTCGGTGCCCCCGATGCCGCGACGCCTGGCGTGGGCGACCGCCCACACCATCAGCATCACGCTCACCAGCAGCCCCGGGAAGATGCCGGCCAGGAAGAGGTCACCGATGCTGGTCCCCGTCGTCACGCCGTAGATCACCAACGGGATCGACGGCGGGATGATCACCCCCATGGTGCCCGCGGCCGCGATGAGCGCGCCGGAGAACGTCCGGGAGTAGCCGCGCTGCACCATCTGCGGGATCATCATCCCGCCGACCGCGGCCACCGTGCCCGGCCCCGAGCCGGAGATGGCCGAGAAGAACAGCGCCGTGAGCACCGCCGCCACACCGAAGCCTCCCCGGAGGTGGCCGACCCACGCGGTCGCGATGTTGAACAGGCGCCTGGAGATCCCACCCTTGCCCATGATCATTCCGGCCAGGATGAAGAACGGCACGGCCAGGATGGGGAAGGAGTCGTTGGCGATCGTGAAGTTGTGCACGAGCATGCCGAGCCCGACCCCGTGGTCGAAGAACACGGCGAACGCCAGTGCCGCCAGGATCAGCGAGTAGGCGATCGGGATCCCGGCCACGATCGCGGCCAGCAGGACGATCAGCAGCAACGCGATGTCCATCTCAGACCCCCTTCTCGTGCGTGGTGACGCTCGGCTCGGTCGCCCACAGGCGGACGCTCGCCTGGATCAGGCGCGCACTGGCGACGAGGAGCCCCAGCGGCACCGCGAGGTAGACCAGCCAGACCGGGATCTCGGTGGCCGGGGCGTACTGCCCGAGTTCCCGGACCGTCCGGACCAGCCGCGTCGCGGCCACGATCAGTGCGATGTTGACGGCGAAGAGGATCGCGTACGTGATCTGGGTGACGACCCGCCTGCCGCCCGGACTCAGCTTGTCCAGCAGAGCGTCGACGGCGATGTGCTCGCCACGCAGCGTCACCGCGCCGAGACCGGTGAAGATCATCCAGATGAAGAGGTAGCGCGCGGTCTCCTCGCTCCACGGCAGTGACTGGCCGAGGACGAACCGCGCCACCACCTGACTGAACAGGATCAGCAGCATCACCCCGAGGATCGACCCGATGATCCACTCCTCGACGCTGAGCCGGTGCCGGACCTCCTCGTCGCGGATCGCGGGCGCTTCCATCTCGGTCATGCGTACTCCCTCACCACGTCGTGGAGCTCGTCGATGAGCTCTTCTCCCACCACGCCGCGCAGGTACGCCTCGGCGCCCTCCTGCATCGGCTCCGCGAACTCGGCGCGCTGATCGGGGGTCAGCTCGACGATCTCGCTGCCGGACTCGGAGATCGTGCGCGTGGCCTGCTCGTCGGCGCCCTGTGACCGGTCCCGGCAGACCTGCCGGGCGTCGAGCTCGGAACTGACGACCACCTCCTGCAGGTCCTCGGGCAGGTCCTCGAAGAAGTCGGTGTTGATGTAGAAGGGCTGGGGCCCGTAGATGTGCTGGGTCAGCATCACGTAGCGCTGCACCTCGTAGAACCTCGCCGTCTCGATGTTCGGCAGCGCGTTCTCCTGGGCGTCGATCGTGCCCTGCTGCAGCCCGACGTAGACCTCGCCGAACGCCATCGGGGTCGGGTTCGCCCCGACGCTGCGCCAGGCCCGGATGTGCACCGGGTTCTCCAGGACCCGCACCGACAGCCCCCGCAGGTCGGCGAGGCTCTCGACCTTCGTGGCCCTGGTCGACAGGTGCCGGAAACCGTTGTCCCAGTAGCCCAGCCCCAACATGTTGAACTCGCGGGTCTCGGCGAGGATCCGCTGGCCGAACGGGCTGTCCAGCGTCGCGTACGCGTGCTCCAGGGAGTCGAAGAGGAACGGCACGTCCCAGATCGACATCTGCGGGACGAAGGCGGCGACCGACGAGGACGGGCTGAAGCCGAGCTGCAGGTAGCGCATCTGCACCGACTCGATCGTCTCGCGATCACCGCCGAAGATGCCGTCCGGATAGAAGCGGACCGCGATCCTGCCCGAGGACCTCTCCTCGACCAGGTCCTTGAAGTGGTTGAACGACGCCACGTGGAAGTGGTCGGACTGCGAGGGGTGCCCCACCGTGATCGTGTACTCCGACCGCCCTGCGAGCGGGGCGGCGGAGGAGCACGCGGTCAACCCGCCGACGGCGGCGATGGCCCCCATGCCCCGGAGGAACGATCGTCGGTTCAGCGGCGCGACTCTGCGGTATCCGCTCATGGTGTCTCCGTACGTATGGGGAAAGGGTTCTCGGTGGCGGGGGCGCCGATCGGCCGGTGCCGGCGAGACCTCCCCGCCGGCGATGGTCGAAGCGTGCACGGCCGGGCCGGCGCGACGGCCGGCACCTCGTGTGATCGGAGCCGGCGGGCCGGCCGGACACGGAGGCGGGGCTCGGCGGTCGGGTGGCGCTCCGTGAGCTCGGACGAGCGGGCCGTGCCGAGCGGGCTGAGCCGCCGCCCACGGCCTCGGCCCCGGCAGGCCGCGGGCGTGCTGTCCGGGCTCCGGGCCGAGAATCGTGGGCAGGCCGCCGACCGCGGAGCCGGATCGTGCGGAACCATCCGCCACGAGATCGTGTCGACGGTCGGATGCCGGTGGTGACGACGCGGCCGTCCGTCCGGACGCCCCGGCAGGGCCGGCGACGGCTCGACCGGCGTCCACCGCCGGTCGGTCACCGACGAGAGCCCAGGCGGCACGCACACGTCCGGACGGTCACCGGCCCGGCGCAGCCACCGTCCTCACCACGCCGGTGAACGTCCGGGCCGCACCACGCGCTCTCAGGCGGTGACGGGCTCGACGCCGGGTGCGAGGAGCCCGGCCGCGTCCAGCGCAGCGGCCAGCTTCGCGCTGACCTCGGGGCTCACCGGGTCGACCGGGCGCCGGTGGTGACCGCCGTCGCGGCCCTGCAGGCGCAGCGCCTCCTTGATCGTCGCCGGCTGGTTCGGGCCGTCGATCGCCCGCCAGATCGGCAGGATCTGCGCGTGCAGCTTCTTCCCCAGCGTCAGATCGCCGGCCTGGACGGCGTCCCACAACGCGGTGGACAGGAACGGGGTGACGGTCGGAATCGCGGCGAGCGCGCCCTGCGCACCGAGCACGAACGCCGGGAGGTGCAGGTCGTCGACCGCGGCGAGCACCGAGATCCGGTCGGAGACCAGCTCGATCAGGTCGGCGAGCTTGTGCATGTCACCGCCGGACTGCTTGATGCCGACCACGTGCGGCAGGTCGGCGAGCCGGGACACGACCGCGGGCTCGATCAGCGCCCACGGCACGACGTTGTAGATGATGACCGGCAGGCCGGTCGCCTCGCCGATCTCGGTGTAGTAGTCGATCGTCGAGTCCGTGCTCGGCGACCAGAGGTAGTGGATCGGGGTGACCTGCAGCGCGTCGACCCCGGCCTCCTTCAACGCCTTCCCGTAGCGGACGACGGCGTGGGTGGAGTTCTGGATGATCCCGCCGACGACCGGGACCCGGCCGGCCACCTCGTCGACGACGATCGCGCAGACCCGGGCGCTCTCCTCCGCGGACAGCGTGTAGCCCTCACCGGTGGTGCCGCAGGCGCAGATGCCGCTGATGTTCGCGCTGAGCAGGTACCGGACCTCGGCGCGGAGCTTCTCCTCGACGATCTCGCCATCCGCGTCGAACGGCGTGACGACGGTGGCGATGATGCCGGTGAAGCGGGGGTCGGGCGTGCTCGACACTGGGCGTCTCCTCGTGGGCGAAAGCATGGAACGCTATACTGGAATCTGAAACATCAGATCTGGCCGATCGGATGTCTAACAGATCCGGCGCCGGTGATGCAATACTCCGGCGGCCGAGAACGCAAGACCGAACTGGGTGGTGATCGATGTGACGGTGCCGCGTCTCGTCACGGAGTCGCTGGCGGACCGGGCCTATCGCGTGCTGCGTGCCGAGATCACGCACGGACGCCTGGAGCAGGGCGAACGGCTGGACGTCACGGCGATCGGCGAGACGATGGGGGTCTCGAAGACCCCGCTGCGCGAGGCGCTGAGCCGACTGGAGGGCGACCAGCTCGTCGTCACCCGGCCACGCTCGGGCACCTACGTCGCACACATCACCGCCGACGACATCGACGAGATGTGCGGCATGCGCAAGGCGATCGAGTGGTTCGCGACCCGCGAGGCCACCCTGCGGATGCCGGACCGGGTCAAGCGCGACCTTCGCGAGGAGATCGTGGCGGCCGACGAGGCGATGACCCGTGGCGACCACGAGCCGTTCTTCGTCTCCGACATGAACCTGCACCGCACGATCGTCGAGCACGCCGGAAACGCCCGGATGCTGGCGGTGCGGGACAGCATCGAGGCCTACCTCGAGTGGCTGCGGATCGCCGGGGCGAACGGAACCCACCGCAGCAGTGGCGCCGCGGCCCGCCACCACGAGATCATCGACGCGATGATCGACGGCGACGCCGACCGTGCGCAGCGGGCCGCCGCCGTGCACGTCGACGAGGTCCGGGAATGGACCCTCGAGGACTTCCGCGTGACGACCCGGCCGATCGCGACCTGAGCCGGCCGTACCGAACCCGGGCTCCGGGAGCCGCTCACGGTGACACCGGCGAGGTCGCGGGGCGCCGGGGCCGGGGCCGCCACCCGGTCACGCGCGCACCGGTGTCACGACGGACCGGAGCCGGTGACCGCCACCACCGACCTCACCGGGGCTCGTCCTTGACACCCGCCGGCCGAAGGCTCAGGCTGCGATGTTACCGGTTACATAGCTGTTGCGGCCGTGCCGGAATCGGCTTCGAGGCCTCGGGCCGCGACCGCTCGTGCACCCCACCCCGGAGAGCTTCTCGACGACGACCCACGCCATCCACGACATCCGCCCTCCGCTCGTCAGCCCGATGGCCGCCGACGAGCAGCCCGATCCCGGCACCTCGCCGGCCGAGGTCCCGCGAGCGGCCAGGCCTTCACCACTGCCTGATCACCGTCGGGACGGGCGGAACCGGATTCCATCCGCCCCGACGTACGAACCGTCCGACAACGACGTCCCTCCGGAGTGCCCCATGCCCCCTCCCGGCAATGCCGCCACAGCGCTGGCCGAGCTCACCGCCCTGCGCAACGGGCTCGTCGTCACCGATCCCGACGTGGTCGCCTCGCACGAACGCGACAGTGCGCCCTTCTGCCCGAACGGCAGCGCCGCCGCCCTGGTACGGCCGTCCACGGTGGAGGAGGTCTCCGCGGTGCTGCGGGCCGCGCACCGGCACGGCGTGCCGGTCGTCCCGCAGGGTGCCCGGACCGGGCTGGCCGGTGGAGCCAATGCGATCGACGGCTGTCTGCTGCTCTCGCTGGAGCGGATGAACCGGATCCGGTCGATCGACACGACGAACGCGGTCGCGGTCGTGGAACCGGGTGTGGTGAATGCGGTGCTGTCCCGGGCGGTCGCCGAGAAGGGGCTGTTCTACCCGCCGGACCCGTCGTCGTGGGAGTCCTCGACGATCGGCGGCAACGTCGCGACCAACGCGGGCGGGCTGTGCTGTGTGAAGTACGGCGTCACCGCCGAGTACGTCCGCGGGCTGCAGATCGTGCTCGCCGACGGCCGGGTGGTCCGGACCGGCCGGTCCACCGCGAAGGGCGTCGCGGGCTACGACCTGACGCGGCTGTTCGTCGGCTCCGAGGGCACGCTGGGCGTCGTCACGGAGGTGACGCTGGCGCTGCGCCCCGCCGCCGGGGGCGCGCTGACCGCGGTCTCGTTCTTCCCGGACGCCGCTTCGGCGTGCGCGACGGTGTGCGACTACATGGCCGGTGGCGGGCAGCCGTCGTTGCTGGAGCTGATGGACCGGCTCTCGATGGACGTGGTCCGCCGGTACAAGGATCTCGGCTTCCCCGACGGCGCCGGCGCCATGGTGCTCATGCAGTCCGACCGCGGCGCGCTCGCCGCGCAGGATCTCGCCGAGTTCGAGAAGGTCGCGACGGGGCACGGCGGTGACGTCGTGCTGGCCGAGAACGCCGCGGAGTCCGCGATGTTGCTCGAGGCCCGGCGCAGCGTCGGTGTCGCGACCGAGCTGCTCGGGTCGTTCATCTCGGAGGACGCGTGTGTCCCCCGGTCGGCGCTCGTCGATCTCGTCGTGGGCGTGGAGAGGATCAGTCGCGACAACGACGTCCTGATCACCTGCACCGGGCATGCCGGCGACGGCAACATGCACCCCACGGTGGTCTTCGACCCGGCCGACCCCGAACAGGTCCGGCGCGCGGGTGTCGCCTTCGACCAGGTCATGAAGCTCGCACTGGACCTCGGTGGAACGATCACCGGGGAGCACGGCGTCGGGCTGTTGAAGGCCGAGTGGCTGGAGACCGAGCTGGGAGCCGACGGGCTGGAGCTGCAACGCGACATCAAGCGCACCCTCGACCCCACGGGGATCCTCAACCCGGGCAAGGTGCTGCGCAGCTGACCACCGCCACGCCCGTCCCCACCCGCACCGCCCGGCGTGGCCCGTGCGAGCTCCGGAACACCGCCCCGGTCACCGTCTCCGCATCCGCTCCGGTGATCGCTCCCCAGGGCCGCGCCACGACATGACAGGAAGCTGACGATGAGTGAGACCGTCACGTTGACGTTGCAGGACGTGCACGAGGTCGCCGTTGCGGTTCTGACGGCCCACGGGTTCGACGACACCCATGCCGGGGCGATCGCGGACACCGTGACGGCTGCCGAGCGCGACGAATGCCCGCACCACGGCCTGTTCCGCATCCCGTACTACGTCGACGGGGTGCGATCGGGGCTGGCATCCGGTGTCGCGCAACCGGAGCTGTCGGAGCTCGCGCCCGCGGTGGTGCGGGTGGACGCCCGATACACCTTCGCCCCGCTCTCGCTCGCGCTGGGCGAGGAACCGCTCGCCGCACTCGCCGCGGAGCACGGCATCGCAGCGCTGGTGGTCAACAATGCGCTGCACGTCGCCGCGCTGTGGCCGGAGGTCGAACGGCTCGCGGAGCGGGACCTGGTGGCGTTCGCGTTCGTGGCCGCCGCTCCGTACGTCGCGCCGGCCGGCGGGCGGGAGCCGCTGTTCGGCACCAACCCGATGGCGTTCGCCTGGCCCCGGGGAGACCGCCCCCCGCTCGCCTTCGACCAGGCGTCCAGCGCCTGCGCACGCGGGGAGATCCAGCTGCGGCTGCGCGACGGCCGCGAGCTTCCCGACGGTGCGGCCATCGGCCCCGACGGTCTGCCCACCTCTGATCCGGCGCAGGCGCTGGCCGGCGCCCAGCTTCCGTTCGGCGGGGCCAAGGGATCCAACATCGCATTGATGATCGAGCTGCTCACCGGGCCGCTGCTGGGAGACCTCCTCAGCATCGAGGCAGGCGAACGGGACACCGCGCGGACCGGGGCGCCGTGCGGTGGCGAGCTCGTCATCGCGATGGACCCGGCCCGGTTCAGCGTGCACCACGACCGCGAGGCGCGAATCGCGCACGGTGAGAAGCTGTTCGCGAAGATCCTCGAACAGGAGGGCACCCGGCTGCCCTCCGACCGTCGCTACGAGGCCCGGCTGCGGACGCCGTCGGAGGGCGTGACGATCCCCGCCTCGCTGTACGCGACGCTCGACGGTCTGCGCGGCGGGTACGAACCGGAGCCGGCGTGACCGGCCGACACCACGGCGCTCCCGCGGACGGCAACGACAGGTGTCCATGACCGGCGATGCCGGAGCCGCGCCCGGCGACCCGCGGGTCGAACCGATGTGATGCACCCGGTCCGGCCCGGGACGCGTTGCACGGCGCCGAGCGGGGTACGCAGGGCCATGGCCGCGCACCTCGTCCTCGAACTGACCGCCGAGCCGCGCGCCGCAGGCCGCGTACGCAGCGAGGTCGGCCGGTGGCTGGCGTCGCTGTGCGGAGTGGACCGTGCCTGCGACACGGCATCGGACCTGGTGCTGGCGGTGAACGAGGCGGTGTCGAATAGCATCGAGCACGCCTACAGCGAGGAGCCGGACGGCACCGACGGCACCGTCACACTGCACGCCGAGGTCGAGCGACCCGGCCCCCGGGTCCGCGTCGAGGTGTCCGACCGCGGCCGCTGGCGCGACCCGCCCGAGGACAGCGGGTACCGCGGGCGCGGGCTGCTGATGATCACCGCCTGCGCCGAGGACGTGTCCGTGCGACCGGGCCCGGACGGCACCACCGTCACCCTGCACCGCACGCTCGGCCGCTGTCCGGGCGTCTGTACGACCTGATCGCATCCCGCCGAGTGCGGTGGCCGATGCTCCTCGTATGACGTCCGATCCCGAGTCCGCGCTCGCCGCTCTGGTCAGCAACGGCAGCCGGGTCGCGCTCGCCGACGGCTGCGGCACCCCGCGGACCCTGCACGGGCCGCTGTCCCGGGTCGCCGCCGGACGTGCGGTGTCGGCCGTGCTCGGCTGGCATCCGGCGCCGGCGCCCGATCTCGATCCGGCCGCCTTCGACGACGTCCGGGTGCTGATGGGCGGCCCGGGCACGCGGGCCGCGGTCGAGTCCGGCGCCGCGCACGTCGTACCGGCGCGACTGTCGGCGGTGCCCGCGCTGCTGCGCGGGCCGCTGCGGCCCGATCTGCTCGTCGCGACCGTCGTCCGCGGACCGGACGGCCTGCGGTTCGGTGCCGAGGTCGGCTACCTGCGCGGGCTCGTCGACTCCGGGACACCGGTCGCGGCGGTGCTGTCGCACGGCAGCCCGTGCTCCGACGCCGGGCCCGCGCTGCCCGCCGGCGCGGTGACGGTCGTCGCGGAGACCGCCGAGGGACCGGCCGAGCTCACCGTCCCGGCGCCGACCACCGACGACGAGGCGATCGCCCGCCGGGTCGCCGCACTCGTCCCGCCGGGTGCCCGGATCCAGGTCGGCCCCGGACGCCTCGCCGCCGCGATGGCCGCCGCGATCGAGGTCCCGGTGCGGCTCGACTCGGGGCTGCTGCCGGACCCGGTGGTCGATCTCGATGCCCGCGGGCTGCTGCTCGACCAGCCGGTCAGCACGTACCTGGCGGGCACCCGGCGGCTCTACGACTGGGCGGACGGGCGGGCGCTGCTGCACCCGGTGGAGCACACGCACGACATCGGGCGGCTGTCCGCGGCCGGGGCGCCGCCGCTGATCGCACTCAACGCGGCGCTGGAGATCGACGTCGACGGCCAGGTCAACGTCGAGGGTCTGGGCCGCTCGGCGGCCGGGATGATCGGTGGGCACCCGGACTTCGCCGCTGCCGGGGCACGGGGTGACGGGCTGTCGGTGATCGCGCTCGCCTCGCTGCACCGCGGCGCGCCGACCCTGGTGGAGCGGCTGTCCCGGCCGGTCAGCACACCGTCCCAGGACGTCGATCTGGTCGTCACCGAGCGCGGCACCGCCGACCTGCGCGGACTGGACCGGGCCGAGCGCCGGCGCGCACTGCTCGAGCTGTGGGACGGCGCGATCAGCTGAGACCGGGACCGGGACGGTGACTGCGGCCGGCCGCTCAGCCCCGCACGGCCCTGCGGGCCGCGCGGACGGAACGGTCACCGGCCGGGTGGATGTCGTGCTCGTGGGCGGACCGGTCGTCGGCCGCACCGCCGGTGGGGGCGTAGTGGCCGCCGAGCCGGGCGACCTCGCTGCCCGGATGCGGCCAGGAGACGTCGGCGTGCTGGTTGCTGCTCTCACTCATACCTGCACTGTGCCCGGCCCGTGTTCCCTCCACACCGCTCCCGGCTGACGGCTGGGTTACGACCCGGTGCCGCGCGCCCGACGCTTGTTCCAGACGTCGAACGCGACCGCCAGCAGCAGCACCAGCCCCTTCACGACCGACTGCATCGACTGGTCGACGCCCATCAGCTGCATGCCGTTGCTCATCACGGCCATGATCAGCCCGCCGACCAGCGCGCCGACCACGGTGCCGACGCCGCCGGTCACCGCGGCCCCGCCGATGAAGGCCGCGGCGATCGCGTCGAGCTCGAACATCGTCCCGGCCGCGGGCTGGGCGCCGTTGGACCGCGCCGAGTAGATGACCCCGGCGATCCCGGCCAGGAAGCCCATGTTCACGAAGATCCAGAACGTGACCGCCCTGGCCTTCACCCCGGACAGCCGGGCGGCGGCCAGGTTCCCGCCGATCGCGTAGACGTGCCTGCCGAACACGGTGCGCCGGGTGACGAGGCCGTAGACCAGCACCAGCACGCTGAGGATCACCAGCACCACCGGCAGCCCGCGGGAGGTCGCGAGCTGCCAGGCGAAGGCCAGCACCACGACGCCGACCAGCGCGATCCGGCAGGCGAACAGCGGGAACGACTCGACCTGCTGCAGATCGAGGACCTTCGCGATCCGTGAGCGGTAGGCGTACGCCGCGTACCCGGCGACACCGAGCGCGGCGATCAGCACGGTGAACGCGTCGAAGCCCTGGCCGCCGATCAGGCCGTTGACGAAGCCGCCGGCGACCATCTGGTACTCGGCCGGGAACGGCGAGAGTGAGATGTTGCCGAGCACCTGCAGGGTCAGACCGCGGAACAGCAGCATCCCGGCGAGGGTCACGATGAACGCCGGGATCCCGACGTAGGCGACCCAGAACCCGTGCCAGGCGCCGACCAGCACCCCGGTCCCGACCGCGGCCGCGATCCCGACCCACCAGGGCAGGCCACCGCCGATCACCAGCACCGCGGCGATCGCGCCGGTCAGTGCGACCACCGACCCGACCGACAGGTCGATGTGACCGCCGACGATCACGATCACCATGCCGATCGCGAGGACCAGGATGTAGGAGTACTGCAGGACGATGTTGGTGATGTTGCCGGGGCTCAGCGAGACGCCGTCGGTCAGCACCGCGAACAACGCGACGATCGCGACGAAGGCGACCACGATGCCGCTCTGGCGCAGGTTGCGGGTGAGCAGGGTCCGCAGATTGCTCGTCCCGGTGTGCAGGGCGGCGGCGGCGCCGCTCTCGCCGGCCGGGTCCCGCTTGAGGGTGCTGGTCATGCGGCGGACTCCGACTCCTCGGTCATGAGGGCCATCAGGCCCTCCTGGGTGGCCTCGCCGACCGGCACCTCTCCGGTGATCCGGCCGGCGGACAGGGTGTAGATGCGGTCGCAGATGCCGAGCAGCTCCGGCAGCTCGGAGGAGATCACCAGGACCGCCTTACCGGCCTCCACGAGCCGGTTGACGATCACGTAGATCTCGTAGCGGGCGCCCACGTCGATGCCGCGGGTCGGCTCGTCGAGGATCAGCACCTCGGGCTCGGTGAACAGCCATTTCGCCAGCACCACCTTCTGCTGGTTGCCGCCGGAGAGCGTGCTGACCCCGCTCGTCACACCGGCGGTCCGGATGCCCAGGTCACGCCGGTAGTCCTCGGCGATCCGGTGCTCCCGGTCGCCGTCCACCCAGCCCCCGCGGGCCAGCCGCGGCAACCCGGCCGCGGAGATGTTGCGGCGGATGTCGTCGACCAGGTTCAGGCCGTAGTGCTTGCGGTCCTCGGTGACGTAGGCGATCCCGGCCCGGATCGCCTCGTCCACCGTCCGGGCCTCGACCTCGTGGCCACCGACGTGGAGCCGGCCGCTGATGTCGCGGCCCCAGGAGCGCCCGAACACGCTCATCGCGAGCTCGGTCCGCCCGGCACCCATCAGTCCGGCGATCCCGACCACCTCGCCCGCCCGGACCGTCAGCGACGCCGAGTGCACCACCGTCCGGTCCTGGGTGGGGTGGCGGACCGTCCAGTCGGAGATCCGCAGCATCTCCGCCCCCGGCCGGGACTCCCGCTCCGGGTAGAACGACGCCAGGTCGCGACCGACCATCCCGCGGATGATCCGGTTCCGCGGGGCGGGCTCGTCGGCGATGGTGAAGGTCTCGACGCTGCGGCCGTCCCGGATCACCGTGGTGCGGTCGGCGATCTGGACGATCTCGTCGAGCTTGTGCGAGATGATGATCGCGGTGATGCCGCTGTCCCGGAACCGGCGCAGCAGCTCCAGCAGGTGCGCCGAGTCGGTGTCGTTCAGGGCGGCGGTCGGCTCGTCGAGGATCAGCAGCCGGACGTCCTTCGCCATCGCCTTGACGATCTCGACGAGCTGCTGCTTGCCGACGCCGAGCCGGCCGACCGGGGTCGACGGGCTCTCCTCCAGCCCGACCTCGCCCAGCAGCTGGGCCGCCTCGCGGTGGGTGCGGGCCCAGTCGACCAGTCCGAACCGGCCGCGCCGCTCGTTGCCGAGGAAGATGTTCTCGGCGATCGACAGGTGCGGGATCAGCGCGAGCTCCTGGTGGATGATCACCACGCCGTCGGACTCGCTGTCCCGGATCCCGGAGAACCGGGCCGTCCGCCCGTCGAGGACGATCTCGCCCTCGTAACTGCCTGCCGGGTGCACTCCGGACAGCACCTTCATCAGGGTCGACTTGCCCGCTCCGTTCTCCCCGCAGATCGCGTGGATCTCGCCGCGGCGCACCGCGAGGGAGACCTCGGACAGCGCCGTGACGCCGGGGAAGGTCTTGGTGATCGAGCGCATCTCGAGAATCGTGTCCGGCGGCCCGCCGGACGGCTCGTGATCGGGCACGAGGTCCTCCGTGCTTCGTGGTGGCGGGTGCCCGGGCCGGGGAGGGTGTCGGCCCGGGCACCCGGGTACGGGATCAGCCCTGCTGGCCGCGCTCGACGTCCTCGGCGGTGTAGTACCCCGAGTCGACGAGCACCTCCGTGATGTTGTCCTGGTAGACCGTCTGCACCGGGAGCAGGAACGCCGGGACGACCTTGACGCCGTTCTCGTAGGTGGTGGTGTCGTTGGCCTCCGGGACGCCGCCCTCGAGGAACGCCTTGGCGGCGACGACGGCCTGCTCGGCGAGCTCGCGGGTGTCCTTGAAGATCGTCGAGTTCTGCACCCCGCGGCTGACCAGGTTGACCGAGGCGATCTCGGCGTCCTGCCCGGTGACGACCGGCAGCGGCCGGTCCGGGCCGCCGTAGCCGGCGTTCTGCAGCGCGGTGATGATGCCGCGGGAGATGCCGTCGTAGGGCGAGAGCACGCCGGCGACCGGGGTCCCGTCGCTGTAGGCGGAGGTGAGCAGGTCCTCCATCCGGCGCTGCGCCGTCTCCTGCGCCCAGCGCAGGGTGGCGATCTGCTCGATGGTGGTCTGGTTGCTGCGGACGTCCAGGGTGCCGTCGTCGATCAGCGGCTGCAGCACCGACATGGCGCCGTCGTAGAAGAAGAAGGCGTTGTTGTCGTCCAGCGAGCCGGCGAACAGCTCCACCACGAACGGGCCGCTCTCGGGGCCCGGCGTGCCGTCCTCGTTCTGCAGGCCCAGGCCGGTGAGCAGGGCGTTCGCCTGTGCGACGCCCACCTGGAAGTTGTCGAAGGTGACGTAGAAGTCGACGTGCTCGGTGTCCCGGATCAGCCGGTCGTAGGAGATGACCGGAATGCCGGCGTCGGCGGCGGCCTGGAGCTGGCCGGACAGCGCGGTGCCGTCGATCGCGGCGACCACCAGCAGGTCAGCCCCACGGGTGATCATCTGGTCGATCTGCTGCGACTGGGTCGGGATGTCGTCGCCCGCGAACTGCAGGTCGACCTGGTAGCCGGCCTCGGTCAGCTGGTCACGGACGGAGTTACCGTCGGCGATCCAGCGCTCCGAGGTCTGCGTCGGCATGGCCACGCCGACCAGCAGATCCTCCGCGGCTGCGCCGCTGCCCGCACCCCCGCCACCGGACGCGCCCTCCCCGCCGCATGCGGCGAGACCCACAACCAGCAGAGCGCCGACGGCGACGGCGCGCACTCTCTTCCACACGGGCGATCTCCTCTTCGAGATGTCGCCCGACGCGCCGGGCGCCGGGCAGCTGGGGCATTCCAGCTCGTCGACTGTGAACGCTAACAAAGTCCGCGTGAGATGGGAATCACCGATTTCGGAATGGATCTATCGAGGTGGGGAGCCTTGGTGGCCGGACAGCACCGAATGCCGTCGCGGCGCCACCAGGCCAACCGCGTGAGCGCTAACGGCATCGGAGACGGGGCACGGACGCGCGGCGGTGTCCCAGAGTAGGCAACCCGGGCCGCCCGGGCGAGGGGATCATGCGGACGATCTGCAGCGCCGGCGGCTCAGCCCGGAGGCTGCTCAGCCCGGAGGCGGGCCGACGCTGTCGCGGTCCACCAGCACCGGGACCACCCCGCGGTGCGCCACGGCCTCCCCGGACGCGACCGGCACGGGGTCCGTGTCACCGGTGCCGCCGGTGCCGTTCGCTCCGCCGGTGTTGTTCGCTCCGCCGGTGCCGTTCGCTCCGCCGGTGTTGTCGGCTCCGTTGATGCCGCCGACGCCGTCGGCGCCGGCGACCAGCAGGTCCAGCGCCGCGCGTGCCACGGCCTCGAAGTCCGGCCGGATCGTCGTCAGCGGCGGGATGAGATGCGCCGAGGACGGCACGTCGTCGAACCCGACGACGCTGATGTCACCGGGCACCGCCCGGCCCCGCTCGTGCAGGGCGTGCAGCAGCCCGGTGGCCATCGCGTCGTTCGCCGCGAACACCGCCGTCACCTCCGGCATCCGGCCGAGGAACTGCCCGGCCCGGTACCCGGCGTCCGGGCTCCAGTCCCCCGGCACCACCGGCGGCACCTCACAGCCCGCGGCCCGCAGCTCGGCCTCCCAGCCGGCCGCCCGGCCCGCCGCATCGAACCAGTCCGGCGGCCCGGAGATGTGCCAGACGGTGCGGTGCCCGGCCTCGAGCAGTCGTCTGGTCGCCACCCGGCCGCCCTCCACCTGGTCGACGGTGGCCATCGCGCCCGGGCGTGCCGGGTCGCCGTCCACCGTCACCAGCGGGACCGTCCGCGGCAGCTCGTCGAGCGCCGCGGCGACCGGCGCCACCGGGGCGATCACCACGATGCCCGAGACCTGGCCGTCGAGGTGCCGGTCGACGGCCTCGCGCACCGAGGCGCCGTCGAGGTCGCGGATCCGCACGACGCTGACCCCGAACCCGGCGTTCACCGCCTGCTCCTCGAATGCGGCGAGCAGCGACACCGGGCCGAACAGCGTCGAGCCGGGGGCGACGACGCCGAGCACCCGGTCCCGGCCGGTGACCAGCGTGCGGGCGGCCCGGTTCGGCCGGTACCCGAGCTCGTCGATCGCCGAGAGCACCCGGGTGCGGGTGACCTCGCGGACGTTCGGGTGCGCGTTCAGCACCCGGGACACCGTCTGGTGCGACACCCCGGCGACGCGGGCGACGTCGAACATCGACGGGCCACGCCGGGTCCGCTCACCCATCGCCCGTTCCTCCTCGCCCCGCTGCCGCCCCGACGGAGGGTAGCGACCCGTGATCGGCCTCAGCCGCTGAACTCGGCCACCGGCGCGCCACCGGTACCGGGGCGCACCGCGAACAACGCCCCGGCCGCAGGCTGGGCGGTGAGCTCGTCCGCGGTGAGCTCCTGGCGGGAGCTGGTCACGAACAGCGTGCCGAGGTCCGGGCCGCCGAACGTGCACGCGGTGACCCGGCTCACCGGCAGCCGGACGACGGTGTCCAGCACGCCGTCCGGGGTGTAGCGGTGCACCGCGGAGCCGCCCCACAGCGCCACCCACAGTGCGCCGGCCGAGTCCACGGTGAGGCCGTCGGGCAGACCGGCCGCCGGATCGACGAGCACGGCGGGCCTGCGGTCGCGCAACGCAGCGGCACCGGCGTCCGGGTCGACGTCGAACACGTCGATGCGGCCGGTCGGGGTGTCGATGTAGTAGGCGCGCCGGCCGTCCGGGGTGAAGACGAGCCCGTTCGAGATCGTGACGCCGGTCAGCGCGGGCTCCGCGACCAGGTCCGGCCCGAGCCGGTACAGGGTTCCCGCACCG
Source organism: Pseudonocardia autotrophica (assembly GCF_003945385.1). Taxonomy (NCBI): domain Bacteria; kingdom Bacillati; phylum Actinomycetota; class Actinomycetes; order Pseudonocardiales; family Pseudonocardiaceae; genus Pseudonocardia; species Pseudonocardia autotrophica. Next base: position 1,356,148 of record NZ_AP018920.1, on the reverse strand, counting down.
GGCCGGGTGTCGTAGGCCATGGAGCCGCACCAGAACGCGCCGGCCGGGTCGCAGCCGCCCTCGTTCATCCGGATGCCGGGGTCGTCCCACAGATCGCCGAGCCGCCGCTGCACCCGCAGGTCCGGGTCGAGCAGCACGAAGCCGCGCTCGTCGGCGAGCACCAGTCCCCCGTCGCGGCGCGGCCGGAACGCCGCGGCCACCGAGCCGACGTGCGTGCGCCGGATCCGGTCGTCGGCGAGCTCCAGGATGTCGCCGGCGAGCATGTCGACCCAGCGCACCCCGGCGAACGACGGGTGCCACACCGGACCCTCGCCGTGCTCCGCCACCGGCCCGGTCAGCTGCTCGGCGACCAGCTCCCGGGTCACGACGCCGCTCCGCGCGGCGCGGCAGGGCCTGCGGCGGCGGTCCGGCGCGGTACGGGTGCGGGTTTCCGGTTCACGGGTGCAGCAACACCTTTCCGATCGGCAGTGGCGCGGACGGGCCGAGCGCCCGCACCGCGTCCTCCAGCACGAGCTCGTCGCTGATCAGCGGGGCCGGTCGCAACCGTCCGTCGGCGAACGCGGCGACCGCGTGCGTCCAGGCCCGCGACGGCGCCCCGAACACCGTACGCACCGTCACCGCCGCCTCGACCAGCTCGGCGGGCGGGAGCGGATCGTCGGCGCCGCCGTAGAGCCCGCTCAGCACCACCCGGCCGCCGCGCCGGGTGAGCCCGACCGCCAGCCGCCCGGCACCACGGGCACCGGCCGCCTCCAGGACGACGTCGAACACACCGGCGCGGCGCCCGGTCCGGTCCGGCGGGCAGACGCCGGTCGCCCCGGCAGCGGCGGCCCCCGGCCGCGGTCGCGGATCGACGACCAGGAGCTCGGCGGGCGAGTGCGCGGCCAGCAGCTGGACGGCGAGCAGCCCCAGCGTCCCGCCGCCGACCACCGCGACGCGTTCACCGGGCAGCGGCGCCGCCTGGAGCACCGCCTCGGCCATGCACGCGGCGGGTTCGATGAGTGCCGCGCCGCGCAGGTCGGCGTCGTCCGGGAGCACGTGCAGCAACCGGGCCGGGAGCCGCAGCTCATCGGCGCAGGCTCCGGGGCTGGTGAAGCCGGTCTCGTCGTAGCCGGCGCGGCAGAGGTTGGTCGCGCCGCGCCGGCAGGCGTCACAGGTGGCGCAGTAGCGGAACCCCTCGCCGACGACCCGGCGGCCGAGCAGCCGGGGATCGGTCCCGGCACCCAGTTCGACGACGGTCCCGGACCACTCGTGCCCGGGCACCACCGGGTAACGGACATAGCCGGGAGCGCGGGTCCCGGCCAGGATCTCCCGGTCGGAGCCGCAGATCCCGGCGTAGGCGACCCGCACCAGGGCTTCGCCGTGCTCGAGTGGCCCGGCCCGGCCCGCGTCGGTCACCCGCAGCTCGCCGGGTCGCTCGACGACCAGCGCCCGCGCGCCGCTCACGGGGTGGCGCCCGCCGGCTTCTCCCGGCCCGGGAACTCCCTGAGCTCGTGCACGCCCACCACCTCGTCGTCGTGTCGCTGTCGTGTCGCTGTCGTGTCGCCGGCGTGTCACCGTCGGGCTCGTCGTCGTGTCGCCGGCGGTGCTGCCGTGTCCGGGTCGTGCGGCATCGGCGGCGATCTGATTGTTAGCGCTCACACAATCTCTGTCAACGACCTCTCCGACCGCACAGGTGCATCCTCAACGACCTTGACGACACCTGAGGACCCCCTGCCACCGCCGGATGTTTACGCTAACAGCCCTGGTCGGGTGGTCCACTTGACAGGCGCCCCGCCGCAGCCCTGGGATGGAGCCCCCCGGGCGCGCCGCCCGGAGGTTCCGCCGAACGAGGGGAACCGTGATGCCCTCCGCATCCGAGCTCGCCCAGCGCAATCTGTTCGAGGTCTTCAACGAGCGCGATCCCGCCGGACGGGTGCGGGCGGGTGACGAGATCTACGCCCCCGACATCGAGTTCCACGATCCCGAAGGCCCGGTCCGCGGGCCCGCGGACGTCGTGGCGAAGGCCGGGGCGCTGCTCGACGGGGCACCCGGGTTCGTCTTCACCGTGGCGCGGATCCGGGAGAACCCCGGCGGGCTGAGCGTCCTGGACTGGCGGTTCGGCCCCGCGGGCGGCGAGCCGGTCGTCACCGGGACCGACGTCGTGCTCGTCGCCGACGGCCGGATCAGCGCGCTCTACACCCTGCTCGACGGCTGATCCCGGTTCCGCGCACGGAGCACCGGCCCGGTCCGGACACACCGCGGCGCCCGCAGGTCCGGCCGCAGCGCCGCCCCGAGCGCCCCCGCCACCCGGTCGACGGACCCCGCTTGACCGTGCCGCAACGGCACGGTGTCGGATCGTCGCGCGGCCCGACCCGTCCGGTGGGCCGCGGGAAGCACCACCCGGACCCCGGCGGGCCCGGCCGAGCAACCGCGGAGAGTCGGAATGTCACCGTCAGAGCAGCACCCGCAACGCGCCGCCCACCGGGCTGCCGGCCGCACCGGTCCGCCCGGCTGGCCCGAGATCGTCGTCGGCCTCGCCGTGCTCGCGGTGGTCGCGTACGGGTCCGGGCCGCTGATCATCACCCCGCTCGGCCTGTCCCCGGTGGCGCACGGCCTGGCACTGGGCGCGCTGTCCGGGATCGCCGGGATCGCCGGCTTCCTCGCCGCGCTGGGGCTCCGGATCCGGTCGCTCGAGGCGTTCGGGGTGCGCGCGACGACGCTGCGCTGGCTGCTCATCGGGGTCGGTGGCGGCGTGCTGGCGTTCGTACTCGTCCGGATCCTCGGCATCGTCATGTTCGCGCTGGGGATCGTGCCGGAGAACATCCAGGAGTCCTACACCGACGCGGGCAGCGCGGGCGCCTGGTCGGTGGCGCTGTCGCTGGTGTTCCTCGCCCTGCTCACCCCGCTCGGCGAGGAGCTGATCTTCCGCGGGGTGCTGACGACGGCGTTGCTGCGCTACGGCGCGGTCGTCGCCGTCGTCGGCAGCGCCCTGGTCTTCGCGCTCATGCACGGGCTGAACGCCGTGTTCTTCACCGCGCTGATCGTCGGCCTGGTCGCCGGGGAGCTCCGGCGCCGCAGCGGGTCGATCTGGCCGGCCGTCGCCGCCCACGCGGTCAACAACGCACTCGCCCAGGCCATCGCGCTCGCGCTGGCCGGGGTGCTCTGATCGCGGGATCCGGCCACCGTCAGCCGTCCTTGAGCAGATCGCGGACCCGGCGCAGCACGTCCAGCTGGGCCGGGTTGTAGAGCTCCTGAACCGCCTTCGCCGCGGTCTCGTCCGCCAGCCGGTCCTCGGGCCGGGTTCCGGGCGCCGATGCGAGCGCCGAGTGCTCCTCCCGGATCCGCCGGATGTAGGGGGCCATCCGGTCGGCCAGATCCCGGCGGACGGCCTCGGCGGCGTCCGCGGGGAGCTCGTCGAACTCGCCGTCGGTCGGGTCCGTGGTCGCGGAGCGCAGCAGCTCGGTGTAGGCCTCCAGCCGCTGTGGCCCCAGCACCCGGGTCATCACGACGACGAGCGACCGGTCCGCGTCCGACAGCCCGGCCGTCGGGACCAGCCCGGCGGGCAGGTCGGTGGACGCGCGATGCCGCAGGAGCAGCCCGAGCTCGATGCGGACCCGCTGCAGCTGCTCGACGGTCGCGGCGAGCTCGGCGTCCAGGGTGCGCAGAGCTTGCTCGGGGTGGTGGTCGTCGTCGCCCATCTCGGCGATCTGGGCCAGCGAGAACCCGAGATCGACCAGCCGCTTGACTCGCAGCAGCCGGACGAGGTGCGCGACGCCGTACTGCTTGTAGCCGTTCGGGAGCCGCTCGGGCTCGGCGAGCAGCCCCACCTCGTGGTAGTGCCGAACCGCCCGCAGGCTGGTGCCGGCCAGGTCTGCGATCTCACGGGTGCTCCAGGCCATGGCTCCACTCCACACCGTGCCGCGACGGCATGGTCAAGCGTCAGGAGCCCGCGACCGGGACCGGCGGAACCGGCGCCGTCTGGTCCGGGCCCGTCCCGACGTCGTCGGGGTCCGCCAGGCCCTCCAGCTTCCGGAAGGCCGGGGACGCCAGCGCGATGACCGCGGTCGTGGCCGCCAGCGCGGCCAGCACGATCCCCGCGACCCCCAGTCCGGCGGCCGAGGCGACCGCGGCGACCGGTGCCCCGGTCAGCGCCGGTGCCGCCAGCACCAGTGTGTTCTGGGCGCCCAGCACCCGGCCACGCATCGCGTCCGGGGTCGCCTCGATCGTCAGCACGCCCAGCACGGCGGCGACCGGGGCGTTGGTCAGGCCGACCAACGCAGCGGCAGCGAGTACCAGCCAGGGCGCGGCCAGGCTCCCGACCAGCGCGAAGCCGACACCGAAGCCCAGCATCCCGACGACGAACCACACCCGGCGCGGCACCCGTCCGGCCAGTGCCGCGTACAGCGCCGACCCGACGACGCCGCCGCCGGCCAGCGCGCTCAACGTGAGCCCGGTCAGCGCGGGCAGGTCCGCCTCGATGAAGTAGGCGGGCAGCACCGTCGTCTGCAGCGACGCGAGCACCGCCACCAGCGCCGCCGACACCAGCGTGGCGCCGAGCACCAGCCGGTTGCGGGCGAGGAACCGCCACGAGGCGACGAGATCGGACATCGCCGCGCGCAGCGCGCCACCCGTGGCTTCCCGGGCCCGGCGGGCGATCCGGCCGGCCCGCGGGTCCAGCACCAGCGTCGTCATCGCGGCCAGCACGCTGGTCACCGCCGTCACCCACAGCACGGTGGGCGTCGCGCCGAGCATCCCGACCAGCAGCCCGCCCGTTCCCGGACCGGCGAGCAGCAGCACGTTGCCGAGGTTCTCCCGGATCGCCACCCAGCGCTCCAGCCGCCGGGGTTCGGTGCCGCCGAGCCGCACCAGGGTGGGCAGCAGCGTCTCCTGGGCGGTCATCCCCGGCACCCGGATCATCGCTCCGAGCACCCCGAACAGCAGGAACCATCCCAGGTTCAGTCCCCACAGCAGGTCGACCAGCGGCAGCGCCGCCAGCGACACCGCGCCCAGCAGATCGGACGCCACCGCCACCGTCCGGCGATCGACCCGGTCGACCAGCAGACCGGAGACCAGGCCGGTCAGCGCGGACGCCGCCGTCGTGACCGATGCCAGCACTCCCGCGGCGAGCACGTCCCCGGTGCGTTCGAGCACCAGCAGCGGCAGGACCACCGCGGCGATGCCCTTGCCCAGCAGCGACAGCCCGTACGAGGTCAGCCACACCGCCGGGCTGCGCCGGACACCGGCGATGCTCATCGGCCGGCGGGGATCAGGCGCTTGGTGCTGCGGCGGAACGCCCACACGACGACGAGCGCTGCCACGATCGTCAGCGGGGTGCCCATCAGCACCCGGGCGATCCCCAGTCCGGCCGTGCTCTCGGTGACGTAGAGCCACTGCTGGATCGCGAACCGCGAACCGAGGACGAGCGCGGCGGCCAGCGTCGCGAGATCGTGCGCCCGCAGGGTGGGCCGGTCCGCGCGCCAGTCGTGGGTGCCGCCGTGCACCAGGTTCCACACCACCCCGGTGACCGGTCGGCGGGCCAGCACGGTCCCGAGCGTCAGCACGAAGCCGGCGAGCGACGCCCAGATCCCGATCGCGAAGAAGTCCCGCGCCGATCCGGTGACCGCGACCAGGGCGGAGGCGAGCGCGACACCGAGCAGGCTGCCGACGGCCTGCGCGAAGCGCTCACCGCGCAGCAGCCGGTACCCGAACAGCGCCAGCCCCGATCCGACCGCGATGCCGATCGTCAGCGACAGCGACAGGAACGCGTTCGCCGTGACGAACACGGCGACCGGGATCGCCGAGTAGACGAAGCCCATCGGGCCGCCCATGTGCTCGAGCAGCGTCATCTCGGCCGGGTCCTTCGACGCACCGGCCTTCCCCGACTTCCCGACGACGGGCAGCGGTCCCGTGGTGGCCTCGTCGTCTTCTCGTGTGCCGTCCTGTCGTTCGGTCATGGACATTCCGTTCTCCCGTTCGTACCGGTGATCCGGGAACCAGGAGAGTCGATGCCGCTGCGGCACACTCAACCCGCAGTGGCCCAGGTCACATCGAGGCCACTCGTTCCGAGCCGCGCGACCCGGGTGCGCCGGTCGTCCCGGGTGCGCCGGGTTCCCGTGGCCGTGCGGCCGTCGGTGGTGCAGCGCGTGGCCGACCGGCCGGAGCCGACCGGCTGCCGCCGATCACCGCCGCGACCCGGGTACCGGTGCACGGTGCACCGCGGTGGAGCCGCCACGGCCTCCCGTAGCGTGCTCTCCCGATGGCTCCCCCTCCCCCGGCCGTCGAGCGACGCGGTGGCGGCGGGCTCGGCGACTCGCTCGCCCTGACACTGACCTCCGCGTTCAACTCCGTCGCGGGGCTCATCGGCTTCGTGATCGCGGCCTGGCTGATGCCGCAGGACGAGGTCGGCCGGGCCACCGAGTTCGTCTCGGCGATGCAGCTGATCGGCGGCGCCGCGCAGCTCAACCTCGGGATCGGCCTCATGCGCTGGCTCCCGGGTGCCGGGCGCCGGTCGGTCCGCCTGGTGTTCGGCAGCCTGCTGCTGATCATGCCGCTGTCCGGGCTCGTGGGGCTCTGCTACGGGCTCATCGTGCCGAGGGTCGCCGAGATCGCGGCCGGTGACGGCCCGTTCGGCTGGGGACTGCTGTTGCTCGTACTCGGCTGCGCCGGCTGGGGCGTGTTCGTCGTCCACGACTTCGTGCTGGTCGCGATCGGCCGCCCCTGGCTCGCGGTCTGGCGCAGCGGCACCTTCGCGGTCGCCCGGATCGGGCTGCTGGCCGTGCTCGGCGCCGGACTCGCCTCGCAGGGGATGGTGCTGTCCTGGGTGATCCCGGTGGTGGTGTGGATCGCCGTCGGCACCGTCGTCCTGTGGTTCGTGGTCCGCCGGTTCGCCGCCGCGGGCCCGGTGGGCACCCTGCCGAGCCGGGCGTCGATGGCGGCGTTCCTGGCGCCCACCGCGGTGGCCCAGTTCGGCGCGGTGCTGCTCTACAACCAGATCCCGCTGCTCGCGAACTTCAGGATGGGCAACGAGATCGGCGCGGTCTTCTTCATCGCCTGGCAGGCCACCGTCGTCGTCGACACAGCAGCGGTGTTCTTCACCAACTCGCTGGCCGTGCAGACCGCCCGTGAGCCGCACCGGGCCGCCGAGCTCGCGCGGGCGACCCGCCGCCGGATGCTCATGGTGTTCGTCCCGCTGCTCGTTCTCGGCGCGGCACTCGGCTGGCCGGTGCTGCGGGTGCTCGGCGAGGGCTACCCGGTCGGCGCGCCGGTGCTCGCCGCACTGATGGTGGGGGTGCTGTTCCGGCTGGTGGTGGTGTTCGAGCTGGCCCGCCGCCAGGCCGACGGCGACGGGTTCGGCTATGCGCGGCTCTCGCTGCTCAACTCCGGGCTGGTCGTCGTCTTCGCCTGGCTCGTCCCGCTCCCGGATCCGGCCACGACGCACCCGGCGCTGGTGATGCTGCCGTTCGTCGTCGGCTACGTGGTGGTCCAGGCGGCCTTCGCGGCCCTGGTCGGCCGGCGCGGGGCCCGGTAGGCCGGGGAGCAGCCCACCGGGCCGCGCCCCGGCGCGCCGGGGCGGGCGCTCAGCTCGCGTTGACCTTCGGCAGGATCTCCTCGTTGAGCCGCTTGAGGTCGTCGAGGGTCTTGCTGGTCGGGACGTCGCGGAACGGCGGCCACAGCAGCGGCATCGTCATCCCGGCGTCCTTGTAGCGCTTGAGCATGTCCTCGATCTGCTGCGCATTGCCGGCCAGCAGGTTCGTGCCCTTGCCGGCCGGGGTCTGGTCCATCGGCTCGTCGGTGATGACGAACCAGATCATGCTGCACATCTCGAAGCCGTCGGGGAAGCCGCGACCGAGCTCGCCGAGCTCGCGCTCCATCTCCCCCTTCCAGCGCCGGATGTCCTCGGGCGAGTCCTGGATGCCGATCCAGCCCTGCAGGCCGTACTTCGCGATCCGCTTCGCCGACCGCTTCGGGTCCTTCAGCCCGGAGAAGAAGATCGGCGGTCCGGGCTGCTGGATCGGCTTGTGGCCGAAGCCGGACAGCGGGAAGTCGGCGAACTCACCGTGGTACTCGAAGAGCTCGTTCGACCAGATGCCCTGCATGATCTCGATCGTCTCGCGGACGTGGCCGTGCCGGCGCGGGAACAGGTGCGTGGCGCTGGCCGCGGCGAACTCCTCGGGCATCCAGCCGGAGCCGACGCCGACGTTGAGCCTGCCGTTCGCCAGGTGGTCCTGGGTGGCGAGCTCGGCGGCCAGCACCCCCGGCGACCGGTAGGGGGTGTCGATGATGCTCATGCCGATCCGGAGCTTCTCGGTCTTGGCGGCGAGCCACGGGATCAGCGTCATGCCCTGGAACCACTTGCCGCGAGCGATCACCGGCAGCCCGTTGGGGAGGTCGTTCATCATGCCGAACGGATACTGGAGCTCCTGGCGGTCCGAGGTCTCCGGGACGATGATCCGGTCCAGCGTCCAGACCGAGTCGAAGTCCAGGTCCTCGGCGAGGGCGGTCAGGTCCTCGAGCTCCTTCAGGGTGACGTGGTCGCGGAAGTTGGGCAGGTAGAGAGCGAGCTTCATCGGTCGGTCCCCTCGAGACGTCGATGTCGGCGCCCCGTCCCTTGCCTGCGGGACCGGCGCACACGGATACCGCTCACGACCTTTGCGCGACCGGCTCAACCCCGCCTCAGGTGGATCTCAACGCTTTCTCAACCGGAGCGGTCGCGGCGCCGGGCCGCTCTATGTTCGGGGGATGACCGACATCCTGTGGAGCCCGTCCGACGCCCGCATCGCGTCGTCCCCGCTGCGCGAGTTCCTCGACCGGCTCCAGGAGCGCGAGGGTCGGCCGTTCCCCGATCACGACGCGCTCTGGGCCTGGTCGGTCGCCGACCTCGACCGGTTCTGGACCGCGGTCGTCGATCACTACGACGTCGAGCTGTCCACGCCCTGGACCCAGGTCCGCACGGCCGATCCGATGCCGCACACCCGGTGGTTCACCGGGGCGCGGCTGAACTGGGCCCGGCACGCCCTGCGCCACGGCGCGGACGACGCGCCGGCGCTGCTGTGCGTGCAGGAGGGCGGCCGGGCGGCCCGCGAGATCAGCTGGGCCGAGCTGCGCGGCTCGGTCGCCGCGGCGGCGGCCTGGCTGCGCCGGGCGGGGGTGCGCCCCGGCGACCGGGTCGCCGCCTACCTGCCCAACACCGAGCACGCGGTGATCGGGGTGCTGGCCGCCGCCGCGGTGGGCGCGGTGTGGGCGTGCTGCTCCCCGGACTTCGGCGCCGAGGGGACGATCGGGCGGCTCGCGCAGCTGGAACCGACCGTGCTGATCGCCGCCGACGGCTACCACTGGAACGGCCGGGAGATCGATCGCGGCGACGTCGTCGCGCAGCTGCGGGCGAATCTGCCGACCGTGCGGCGGGTCGTGCACGTCCCGTACCTGTTCGACCGGCCGGCCCCCGAGGGCAGCACGCCGTGGGCGGAGCTGCTCGCCGAGCCCGCGCCGCTCGAGTTCGCCCAGGTCGAGTTCTCGCACCCGCTGTGGGTGCTGTTCACCTCCGGCACCACCGGGCTGCCCAAGGGCCTGGTGCACGGGCACGGCGGGATCACCCTGGAGGGTCTCAAGTGGTCCGGCCTGTACTGCGGGCTGCGCGCGGGCGAGCGGATGTTCGCCGTCACCTCGACCGGCTGGGCGCTGTGGAACATGCAGCTCGGCGCGCTCACCCGGGGCGCGACGATCGTGCTGTACGAGGGCAGTCCCGGGCACCCGGACGGCGCGGTCTTCGAGGTCACGGCCCGCACCCGTGCCGATGTCCTGCTGCTCGGTGCGGCCGTGGTCACCGCGACGTCGAACACCGGGGTGTCGCCACGTGCGGAGCACGACCTGGGCGGGCTGCGGCACGTGATGGTGAGCGGCTCGGCGCTGCCGTCGGCGGGCTACCACTGGATCCTGGAGCACGTCGGGGCACACGTGCGGATCGACTCCACCAGCGGCGGCACCGACATCTCCGGCTCGTTCATCGGCGGCAACGAGTACGCACCGGTACGGGTCGGCCGGATCGGCGGGCGGCTCGCCGGCGTCGACTGCGCGGCCTGGGACGACGACGGCGAGCCGGTCGTCGGCACGGTCGGGGACCTCGTCGTCACCCAGCCGATGCCGTCGATGCCGGTGTACCTGTGGAACGACCCGGATGCGGTGCGCTACACCGACTCCTACTTCGACACCTGGCCCGGGGTGTGGCGGCACGGGGACTGGGTGACCTTCCATCCCGAGGGCGACGTCTCGGTCCACGGCCGCTCGGACTCCACCCTCAACCGCCAGGGCGTACGGCTGGGCAGCAGCGACTTCTACGACGTGCTGGAGACGCTGCCGGAGATCGCGGAGACCCTGGTCGTCGGCGTCGAGGAGCCCGACGACGGCTACTGGCTCGGCCTGTTCGTCGTCCCGGCCGAGGGTCACGTGCTCGACGACGAGCTCCGGGACACGATCGTGACCACCCTGCGGTCCCGGCTCACGGCCCGGCACGTCCCGGACGAGATCATCGCCGCGCCCGCCGTGCCGCACACGCTCAGCGGCAAGCGGCTCGAGGTCCCGATCAAGAAGCTGCTGGCCGGGCGGCCGCTGGAGAAGGCCGCGAACATCGCCTCGGTCGACGATCCGGACGCGCTGCGCTGGTACGCCGGGTTCGCGCAGCGCCGGGGCGCCGCGGCGGGACGTCGATAGGATCGCCCGGAGGCGTGCTCCCCGCCCGCACGACGCGAGATCCGGCCGGACGACCCGCCCGTCACCGGTCCCGGAGGAAGAGGATCCGACGGTGGACGACCACATCCGGGACTGGTTCGACCGCCGGACATGGCACGACTCGGCCCGCTCGGGCGAGCCGCTGCGGGTGCCCGGGAACCGCCGGACGGTCTCGGTGGTGCTGCCCGCGCTGGACGAGGAGGCCACGGTGGGCGAGCTCGTCGCCGGGCTGGTGCCGCTGACCAGCGGCCCCGATCCGCTGGTCGGCGAGGTCGTCGTCGTCGACTCCGGCTCCACCGACCGCACCCGCGAGGTCGCGGCCACCGCCGGGGCCCGGGTCGTCACCCGCGAGCAGGCGCTCCCGGAGGTCCCGGTCCGCCCGGGCAAGGGCGAGGTCCTCTGGCGTTCGCTCGCCGCGACCACCGGTGACGTCGTGGTGTTCGTCGACTCCGACCTGGTGCAGGTCGACGCGGCGGCACTCGTCCGCTCGCTGCTCGAACCCCTCCTCCAGGACGACCGGATCGCGCTGGTCAAGGGGTTCTACCGGCGGCCACTGCGGCTGGAGGGGGTCGAGACCGCGACCGGCGGGGGCCGGGTCACCGAGCTCACCGTCCGCCCGCTGCTGGCCGCGCTGCAGCCCGACCTGGCCGGGGTGATCCAGCCACTCGGCGGCGAGTACGCGGCCACCCGCGAGTTGCTGGAGTCGCTGCCGTTCGCGGCCGGATACGGCGTGGAGATCGGGCTGCTGATCGACACCCTGCGGCACCGCGGGCTCGACGCCATCGCCCAGGTCGATCTCGGCGTGCGCAAGCACCGCAACCGCACGCTGCTGGAGCTCGGGGTGATGGCCCGGCAGATCGTCGACACCGTGCTCCGGCGGGAGTGCCCCGGCGGGAGCGGGAGCCCGGCCGGCGCGCCGAGCATCGTCCAGTTCGGCCGGGCCGGGGGCCGGTGGGTTCCTCAGGAGCACGTCGTCGACGGCACCGACCGCCCTCCGATGTGTGAGCTGCGGCCGGCCGGCGCAACGGCCCGGGCCGGGATGACATGAGTCAGGACGTCGGCCGCACCGGCCGGCGTGACAGAACCCGGCGGACTGCGTCGGGGGTCACATCCGCCGCCGAGCCGGACCTCGGCCCCGCACCCGCGTGCCGATCCGCCCGCCGCACCACTGAATCTTGACATCAAGTATCCGGGTTGTACTTTATGGGGATGCGGATGAGCCAGGGCGTCGAATGGACCCTCCACGTCCTCCTGACCCTGACCTGGCTCGACGACGACGAGCCGGTCGCCGTCGGCAGACTGGCCGCCGGCCACGATCTGCCGGCGCCGTACCTGAACAAGCAGCTCCAGGCACTGGCGAAGGCCGACATCCTGGAGTCGGTCCCGGGATCGCGCGGTGGGTTCCGGCTCGCCCGGCCCGCGGCGTCGATCACCCTGATGGATGTCGTCGCGGCCATCGAAGGCACCCGGGAGGCCTTCCGCTGCGCGGAGATCCGCAAGCAGGGCGTGGGGGCCGATCTTCCGAGCTCGGCCTTCCGCGCGCCGTGTGCGATCAGCGCGTCGATGCGGCGCGCCGAGCTGGCGTGGCGGCGCGAGCTCGCGAGCCGCACGATCGCCGACATCCGCGCCGAGGTCGACGAGCGCTCTCCCGACGCACAGCGCCTCACCCGGAGCGCCTACGACCGTCGGCCCGAGGGCTGACCCTCCCGAGCTCACCTGTTCGAGGCGCACCCGCGCCGACGAGGATGGAGAAACTGGATGTCAAATATATTGGTTATCGGCGGTGGCTTCGCCGGGGTCTGGGCCGCAGCGGGCGCGATCCGCGCACGGCACGAAGCGGGCGCGGACACCGACGCCGTGACCGTGAGCCTGATCGGCGCGGCGGACGACCTCACGATCCGCCCACGCCTCTACGAGGACGACCCGCAGGGCAAGCGGGTGGCTCTCGATCGCATTCTCGGACCGATCGGGGTCCGGCGGATCCCCGCCATCGTCACCGACATCGACACCACCACCCGAACCGTCAGCGCGCTCGGCCGTGACGGCTCCGCGCTCGAGCTGAGCTACGACCGCCTGGTCCTGGCATCGGGCAGCCGGGTACTGACCCCGCCCGTCGACGGCGCCGAGCACCTCTTCGACGTCGACACCCTGCCCGCCGCCGCCGCACTGGAGGCTCACGTCGGCAGGCTCGGCGCGACCGCAGGCGGGGACGAGCGCTTCACCGCGGTCGTGATCGGTGCCGGATTCACCGGCCTCGAGATCGTGACCGAGCTACCGGGCCGGCTCCACGCGGTCGCCGGGGATCGCCCCGTCCGGGTCGTCCTGGTCGAGCGTGCCGACGCGGTCGGCCCCGAGCTCGGACCCGGACCCCGTCCGGAGATCCTCGCGGCGCTGGAGCACGCCGGCGTCGAACTCCTGCTCGACGTCTCCCTGCGGTCGGTCGACCGCGAACGAGCCACCCTGTCCGACGGCACCGTGATCCCGACCCGCACGGTCATCTGGACCGCCGGCATGCGGGCCAGCGCGCTGACCGAGCTGATCCCCGGCAAACGCGACGCCATCGGCAGGCTCGAGGTCGACGAGCACCTGCGCGTCGTCGGGGTGGACGGCGTCTACGCTGCGGGCGACACCGCCGCCGCCGTCGCCGAGAACGGCCACGTGGTGACGCAGAGCTGTCAGCACGCCGTACCCCAGGGGAAGCTGGCGGGGGCGAACGTCGGCGCCGACGTACTCGGCCTGCCGCTGAGCCCGTTCGCGCCGAACCCGTACGTCACATGCCTGAGCCTCGGCCCGTACGGGGCCGTCCTCACCACGGGATGGGACCGGACGGTCGCCCTGACCGGCGCCGAGGCCACGACGCTCAAGCACACCATCAACAGCGAGTGGATCTACCCGCCGGTCGACGACGCCCAGGCGATCCTCGCCCTCGCCGACCACCGCACCACCTGGCCGACCGAGGCGGTCCCGAGCCCGGCGGCCTGACCGTCCCGCGGCGACACCGGGCTCGGCGTCGCGGTCACGACAGGGGGAAGAACGTGGGGCGAGGCCGCGGAGGACGCCCGCCGCCTCGCCCCACGTCGTCCTGAGCCGTGATCAGTAGAACCCGTCGCGGATCGGCGGCAGGACGGTGGCGTCGTAGCCGAGATCGGCCGATATCGCGGCGGCGGTCTCCAACAGGATCGGCACCGTCTGCTCGACCAGCTTCTCCGGCGCCAGCCGTCCCGCCGAGGTGGACGAGGCGAGCGCGGCCACGACCCTGCCCCCGGCGTCGCGGACCGGGACGGCCGCGGAGACGAGTCCCTCCTCCAGTTCGCCGTCGACGATCGAGAAGCCCTGCTCACGGACCTGGGCGAGCCGTTGCCGCAGCTCGGCCGGATCGGTCACGGTCGCCGGTGTCCGCGCCCGCATCTCGGCCTCCTCCAGGAAACGGGTGATCGTCTCCGGCCCCGCCCAGGCGAGCAGGACCCGCCCCATCGACGTCGCGTAGGCCGGGACCCGGGTGCCGACCGCGACGTTGATGCTCATGATCCGCCGCACCGGAACCCGGGCGACGTAGACGGCCTCGTGCCCGTCCAGCTCGGCCAGTGAGGCCGACTCACCGGTGCGTTCGGCCTGCCGGAGCAGGTGCGGCTGGGCGAGCTCGATCGTCGCGCGGGTCGCGGTGTAGTGCTGCGCGATGCTCAGGACGCGCGGGGTGAGGGTCCAGCGCGACCCGTCGTTGGCGACGTAGCCGAGGCGTTGCAGGGTCAGCAGCAGGCGCCGGACCGCGGGACGGGAGAACCCGGTCTTCGCGGCCAGCTCCGCGAGTGTGGGACGGGTCAGGTCCTCGTCGAATGCGAGCAGTACCGCAAAACCCCGCTCGAGGCTCTGCACGTAGTCACGGTCGCCGCCCTCCACCGCCATTCACCGCATTCTTCCGTACCGCGTTCCGGCTCCGGACTTGACCGGGCCCCGGAGATACGGCACTCTCCCCACTGTTGAACGCAGAGCGGGCACGCTGTACGCATAGCGTTCAGACTCAGCACAGGGAGGTGCGAGATGCCAGTCCCGCCCCGTGACCTACGGATCGCGTTCGGCCGGTTCGCCACCGGCGTCACCGTGGTGACCTGCCGGAACTCCGAGGGAACTCCGCACGGCGCCACGGTCAACGCGTTCACCGCGGTCTCACTGGAGCCCGCGCTCTGCCAGGTCACGCTGACCCGCAAGTCGAAGGCGTGCGGGTTGCTCGACGGCGCACCGTTCGCGGTCAACGTGCTCGGCGCGGCCCAGGTCGACACCGCATGGCACTTCGCCGGTCGCCCGTCCGATCCCGGGCCGCAGTGGGCCGAAGGGCCGACCGCACCGGTTCTCGTCGGATCGGCCGCGGTCTACTCGTGCCGCCCCTGGCGCACCTACGACGGCGGCGACCACCTGATCGTCGTCGGCGAGGTCGAGCACATCGACGTCTCCGACGACCAGCCGCTGCTGTTCTACCGCGGCGCCTTCCGCGAGATCGGCCCGGTCGAGACCGGCACCCACTGGGGCGGCTCCCTGGACTGCCCCGAAGCCGGCTGGTTCGACGCCGAATCCACGTTCCTCAAGATCGCTTGACTTCCCTCCGACGCAGAAGGGCTCACCAGTGACCATCCAGCAGGACCGCCCCACGGACGTCCCGACCACCGCGGCGCCGATGACCGGCGACGAGTACATCGCCTCGATCCAGGACGGCCGGGAGGTGTGGGTCTACGGCGAGCGTGTCAAGGACGTGACCACGCACCCCGCGTTCCGCAACCCGGTCCGGATGACCGCGCGGCTCTACGACGCCCTGCACGCCCCGGAGACCCGCGACAAGCTCACGGTCCCGACCGACACCGGCAGCGGCGGCGTCACCCACCCGTTCTTCCGCTCCCCGCACACGGTCGACGACCTGCTCGCCGACCGGGAGGCGATCCAGACCTGGTCGCGGATGACCTACGGCTGGATGGGCCGCTCCCCCGACTACAAGGCCAGCTTCCTCGGCACGCTCGGCGCCAACTCCGACTTCTACGCGCCGTTCGAGGACAACGCCCGCCGCTGGTACAAGGAGTCCCAGGAGAAGGTCCTCTACTGGAACCACGCCATCATCAACCCGCCGGTGGACCGCAACCTGCCGCCGGACGAGGTCGGCGACGTGTTCATGAAGGTGGAGAAGGAGACCGACGCCGGCCTGATCGTCTCCGGCGCGAAGGTCGTGGCCACCGGATCGGCCATCACGAACTACAACTTCATCGCCCACTACGGATTGCCGATCAAGAAGAAGGAGTTCGCGCTCATCTGCACGGTGCCGATGGACGCACCGGGCATCAAGCTGATCTGCCGCACCTCCTACAGCCAGCAGGCCGCGGTGATGGGCAGTCCCTTCGACTACCCGCTCTCGTCGCGGATGGACGAGAACGACACCATCTTCGTCTTCGACAAGGTGCTGGTGCCGTGGGAGAACGTGTTCCTCTACGGCGACATCGAGAAGATCAACGGGTTCTTCCCGGTCTCCGGCTTCATCCCCCGCTTCACCTTCCACGGCTGCATCCGGCTCGCAACGAAGATCGACTTCATCGCCGGGCTGCTGCTCAAGGCCCTGGAGATCACCGGCAGCAAGGACTTCCGCGGCGTGCAGACCCGCGTCGGTGAGGTCGTCGGCTGGCGCAACACCTTCTATGCCCTCGCGGACGCCATGGCGCGCAATCCCGACGAGTGGACGAACGGTGCCCTACTGCCCAAGCTGGACTACGGCCTCACCTACCGGATGCTCATGATCCAGGCCTACCCGCGGATCAAGGAGATCATCGAGTCCGACGTCGCATCCGGGCTCATCTACCTGAACTCCCACTCGATCGACTTCAAGACCCCCGAGGTCCGGCCCTACCTCGACAAGTACGTCCGCGGGTCGAACGGCTACGAGGCCGTGGACCGGGTGAAGGTCATGAAGGCACTGTGGGACGCGGTGGGCTCGGAGTTCGGTGGCCGGCACGAGCTCTACGAGCGCAACTACTCCGGCAACCACGAGAACGTGAAGGCCGAGCTGCTCTTCGCCGCCGACGCCCAGGGCACGACGGCGAACATGAAGGGCCTCGCCGAGCAGTGCCTGAGCGAGTACGACCTCGACGGCTGGACCGTCCCCGACCTGATCGGCAACGACGATGTCTCCTTCCTGAAGAACCGGAGCTGAGCACCGTGACCACCACGCACGCCACCCCCACCCCCACCGCCGCCGACTCGGGCGCCAACGCCTCGGACGCGTTCCGGGCCAGCACCGCCCGGCACGGCTCGGCGGGCACCTCGACCGAGCGCGCCGACCGCCTCATCCGCCGCACGCTCGAGGCGATCCACCAGGTCATCCGCGAGGAGGAGGTGACCTACCCGGAGTTCCAGACCGTCAAGGCCTGGCTGATGGCCGTCGGCGAGGGCGGCGAGTGGCCGCTGTTCCTCGACGTCTTCGTCGAGCACGAGGTGGAGAAGGTCGCCGCTCGCACCCAGCACGGGACGACCGGCACCATCGAAGGCCCCTACTACCTGCCCGGGCAGAAGCAGCTCGGCGCGGTGGACACGCTGCCGATGCGCGCCGACGAGAAGGGCGAGCAGCTGGTGTTCTCCGGCCAGGTGCGCGACCTCGACGGGCGCCCGCTCGCCGGTGCCGAGATCGACTTCTGGCAGGCGGACGCGGACGGCTACTACTCCGGCTTCGCCCCGAACCTGCCCGAGGGCAACCTGCGCGGCGTCTTCCGGACCGACGACGACGGCCGCTTCTCGATCACCACCATCAAGCCGGCGCCGTACCAGATCCCGACGGACGGGCCGACCGGCGCGATGATCACGGCCGCCGGCTGGCACCCCTGGCGCCCCGCCCACCTGCACCTCATGGTGCGCGCGGACGGCCACCGCTCGGTGACCACCCAGCTCTATTTCACCGGTGGGGAGTGGCTCGACGCCGACGTCGCGTCCGCGACCAAGGACGAGCTCGTCCTGGACCCGGAGCGCACCGGCGACGGCTGGGCCGCGGTCTACGACTTCGAGCTCGAGCGCGCCTGACCGGCCGGGCCCGGTTCCGGCCACCCGCCGGAGCCGGGCCCACCCGCATCACCCGAGAAGACCACGGGGCCACCAGCCCCCGGAGAGGACAGTCGTGAGCGACCTGCGCATCGATCGCGTCGAGACCGTGCTGCTCGACATCCCGTTGCGGCGGCCGCACCGCTTCGCCCGGGTCGGCATGGACGCCCAGCCGGTCCTCTACGTCTTCGTCCACACGGCCGGCGGGATCACCGGTGTGGGCGAGGGCGTGGTGCCCGCCGGGCCGTGGTGGGGCGGCGAGTCCGTCGAGACCATGCAGCTCGTGATCGAGCGGTACATCGCGCCGGTACTCGTCGGACGCCAGGCCGATCACGTGCAGCGCATCCTGCGCGACGTCACCGACGTGGTCGCCGCCAACCTCTTCGCCAAGGCCGCGGTGGAGATCGCCCTGCACGACGCCTGGGCCCGCGCGCTCGACGTTCCGGTGCACACCCTGCTCGGTGGCCCGGCCCGGACGTCGGTCCCGGTGACCTGGGCACTGGGCACCGAGCCCGCTCCGGTCGTCGTCGAGGAAGCTCTCGCCAAGCTCTACGCCGATCAGCACCACTCGTTCAAGCTCAAGATGGGCGCCCAGGACCCGGCCGCCGACGTCGCCCGGGTCTGCGCGGTCGCCGAGAAACTGGCCGGCGTGGCCGGCGTGCGGGTCGACATCAACGCCCGCTGGGACCGGCTGACCGCGCTCACCCACCTGCCGGCACTCGCCGACGCGGGCATCGAGATGATCGAACAGCCGGTACCGGGGAACGAGATCGAGGCCCTCGCCGAGATCAACGCCGCGCTCCGGGTCCCGGTAATGGCCGACGAGACCGTCCGCACGCCGGTCGACGCGCTACGGGTCGCCCGGCTGCGGGCGGCCGACATCCTCGCCGTCAAGACCACCAAGTGCGGTGGCCTGCGGGCCAGCATGGAGATCGCCGCGATCGGCGCCGCCGCGGGGATCCCGTCGCACGGCGCCACCTCCATCGAGTCGCCCGTCGGCACCGCGGCCTCGTTACAGTTCGCCTGTGCCGCACCCGGGGTGACCTGGGGCAGCGAGCTGTTCGGCCCACTGCTCATGGCCGAGGAGATGCTCACCGAGCCGCTCCGCTACGCCGACGGGCACCTGCACCTTCCCGAGGGCCCCGGCCTCGGGATCACCCTCGACCCGGACAAGATCCGGGCGTTCCGGAGGTCGTGATGCTCTTCCACGTGACGATGGACGTCGCCATCCCCCGTGACCTCGATCCCGACGTGCGGGCGGACACGATCGCCCGGGAGAAGGCGTACTCGCAGGGCCTGCAACAGCAGGGCAAGTGGCTCCACATCTGGCGCGTCGTCGGGCAGTACTCCAACGTCAGCATCTTCGACGTGGAGTCCACCGACGAGCTGCACGAGCTGCTGTGGAACCTCCCGCTCTTCCCGTACATGACGGTGCAGGTCACCCCGTTGTGCCCGCACCCGTCGGCGATCTGACACCCACCCGTCCCGGAGGTCGACGATGACGGCGGCACTGCGCACCGATCCGGAACGGGCCTACTGGTACGGGCCCCGGGAGATCCCGTGGAGCTGGGGCCGTTCGGTCGTCACGCTCGGGGTGTTCGACGGCCTGCACCGTGGCCACGCCCGCCTGCTCGGCCGCGCCGTCGAGCTCGGCGGGCGGCGGGGTCTCCCGGTCGTGCTCACCACGTTCGACCCGCATCCGGCGACGATCGCCGGGCCCGGCCGCGACACCACCGCCATCGTGTCGCTGGAGCAGCGCGCGGAGCTGGCCCTCGAACGCGGCGCGGACGCCGTGCTGGTGCTGCCGTTCTGCGAGGCCGTCGCCGACACCCCGGCCGTCGACTTCGTCCGGGAGGTCCTGGTGCGGGGCCTGCGGGCGAGCGACGTGGTGGTCGGTGCGAACTTCCGGTTCGGCCGCCGCGGGGCGGGCGACGTGACGCTGCTGCGCCGGCTCGGCCCGCGGCACGGGTTCGAGGCGCACGGCGTGCCGCTGCTCGCGGGGTGCTCGTCGACCCGGGTGCGCGAGCTCGTCTCCCGCGGGGACGTCGCGGCTGCCGCCGCGGTACTCGGCCGGGCGCACGAGATCACCGGTCACCACGACCGCGGCACCGTCCGTCCGACGTCGCCCCTGCTGCCCGCCGCGGGCCGCTACCGGGTCCGCGTCCTGGGGCGGGAGACGACCGCCGAGATGCGCACCGACGGCACGGTGCGGGTGTCCGCGCTGCTGCCGCCCGGTCCGGTCGGCCTGGCGCTGCTCGGCAGGGCGTGACGCCCCGGGGCCTCCCCCGCACCGGAACCCGCGCGCAGGGCCCACCGAGTCTCGTCGGCCTCGGCGGCGAGCCGGCCCCGACCGGGCCCAGATCGCCGAAGCGACCCCGGCTCCCGATCACGCCACCGCCGAGACGGTCATCGCGCAATGGATCGCCTCCCCGGCGGGCACGCACAGCGTTCGGCTTCGATGCCGAGGACCGTACCGACGCTGCGGCGGCCTGAGCCCACAGGTCACGGCCTCGCTACGCAACCTCGTGATCCGGAGCAGCAGAAGCGGCGACACCACGAGACGGGCACCCAGCCGGGCACTGCGTCGCAGGTCACTTCCAGCCAGTCCCGTGGACGATCACGGTGTCAACCGATAACGGCGATACCGCCACATCTCCAGCAGGACGTAGGCCGCCATCAGCGTCGTACCGACCACGATCATGACGTCGGCGATCCCGATGGCCCCGGGTTCGAGTGCCCGGATCGCAGCTCCGCCGATCAGCAGCAGGACCAGCACCAGCTGGCATCGGAGGAAGCCCAGCGGATTCCGGCGGCCGGCGTCGCGACGCCTCCGCTCGACGATCGCGGGGTGCGGCGGCGGATCGGCCGTCACGGCCTCGATCAGCGACGCCGTCGCATCCGGATCATGGACCACGAACCAGTGCCCGACCCCACCCACGGAGTCGACCCGCACTCGCCGGCGGGGTATCACGTCCCGGCCGGACACGCGCCCTTCCACCGACGTCCGCCGCAGTGTCTCGGCCGGGAGGCGGAGCCGCCGGCCCCCCGACGCCCGGGCCGGCTCGAAAACCAGCCCCTCGCGATCCACGGCGAGGGTCCCGCGCCGGACCGATCGGCCGTCCGAGTGTGTCGCCTCGATCGGCATCCGGACCTCCTGTTCGCCGCGCGAGCGTATCGCGAAGGTCCCTGCCCGCGGCGGGACCGCGCTCAGCCGATCCCCCACGTCGACGCCGGGTGGAGCGTGCCCCCCGCAGTTCGGTTACCGGTCGTCCCAGTTCCGCGGCGCGACGTAGCCGGTCTGTCCCTTCTCCAGCCCGAGCGCGAGGATCGGCCCGCGCAGGTCCTCCTGCCAGATCAGCGACTCCATGCCGATGTGCTGCGGGTGGTCCTGGACCGTGTAGACGGTCAGCCCGGTCTCGCTCGGGTAGTGCGCGTGCTCCCGCCAGGACGGCGCGGACAGCAGCAGGTCGCCCGGCTCGAAGTCGATTCGCTGCCCGTCGACGACCGAGTAGCCGGTGCCGTCGAGGTGGTAGTTGATGGCGACGGAACTGTGCCGGTGGCCGGGCCCCTCCGGCCGCGGCCGGGCACCCTGCGGGATGCGGGAGAGGGTGACGAAGAAGCTGCCGGTCGCCCCCTGCCGCCGCTCGGTCGCCGGGTTGTAGAGCGCCATGATCGTGCGCCTGCCGTCGCCGAGGGTCTGCGACATCAGGTCCGCGACGGGCCGGTAGGGCCAGTGCAGCGGCCGGTTCGGCACGGGCTCGATGTCGACCAGGTACTCGTAGCCGCGCAGGCGCGCCCCGGTCGGCGACACCTCGTGGTCGGGTGCGGAGCCGCGGTCGGCGACCTCGTCGGCCTCGTCCATGTCGATCGGCCCGTCGACCGGGACCCCGGGGATCCAGTCCTCGGAGAGCTCCTCCCAGTAGTGGGTGCCGAGGAACTCCAGCAGCGGGGCGTTGGAGTACGCCAGCCGGGTCCACCGCTGCTCGCCGGTGTTCTCGAACCGGTGCGGTTTCATCGAGGGCACGCTCACCACGTCGCGGGTGTCCAGCTCCAGCGACGTGTCCCCGACCCGGACGGTCCCGGAACCCTCGATCCCGATCTGGACGAGGCTGGAGTTGCGGCGCACCGGTGTCGTCCGTTCGCCGGGCAGCAACACCTCGATCACGACCTCCACCCCGGGGGCGAAGCTGCGGCCGGTGCCCGACTCGGGGTGCACCAGCACCGCCGACCGCCGGCCGTTGGCGGGGGCGGCCCCCTGGGACAGCCGGTCGACGGTCTCCCGGATCTCGGCCGCGGTGATCCTCAGCGGCGCCCAGGGGGTGGGCTGCGCGGGTCCCTCCCCCACCGTGGCGACGGCGTGGGACACGTCAGTGGCGGTCATGTGCGTTCCTCTCCGTGTGGTGTGTCCGGTACGACTCGGGCCGGCTCGGTGCCGGCAGGGGTCAGGTCCGGTGCAGCGCGATGGCTCGCGCCGGGCAGTCCGCCACGGCCTCGCGCAGGGCCGGGCCGTCCTCGTCGACCGGGCGGCCGGGCAGGACGACGGCGATGCTCGTGTCGGCGTCGAGGTCGAACACCTCGGGGGCGGTGACCATGCAGTTGCCGTAGCCGAAGCACAGCGTCTCGTCGATGTGCACGCGGTAGCTCATCGTCGGGTCATCCCTTCTCGGTGCGGGCCGGGCCGAACCGGACCGGCAACGTCGTGGGGCCGAGGTGGTTGCCGCCCTGCAGACCGCTCCAGCGCACCTCGCCGTCCGCCGCGACCGGCGGGTGGGCGCAGAGCCGGGTGAGCAGGATCGCCAGTTCCGAGCGCGCCAGCGCGGCCCCCATGCACTGGTGGATGCCCCAGCCGAATCCGAGATGGCCGCGGGTGTCCCGGTCTGGGTCGAAGCGGTCCGGGTCGGCGAAGCGCTCCGGGTCCCGGTTGGCCGCGGCGAAGGACAGCAGGACCGCATCGCCGGTGGCGATGTCCTGCCCACCGACGCCGGCCGGGCAGGTCGCCCGGCGCGCGAAGTTCTGGGCCGGGCTGCGGTGGCGCAGCATCTCCTCGACGAACCGGGGTGCCAGGCCGGGGTCCGCCCGTAACCGGTCCTGCTGGCCGGGCTCGGTGACGAGCAGGTGCACCAGGGTGCTCGCCGAGTTCATCGTGGTCTCGTGCCCGGCGACGGCGAAGGTGACGAGGATGCTGATGATCTCGTCCTCGTCGAGCGGGCGCCCGTCGATCTCGGCGTCGAGCAGGTCGGTGACGAAGCCCGTCCGCCCGTCGGCGCGGTGCGCGGCGATCTCGGTCCGCATCAGCTCGTCGACGCGGGCCCGCGCACCGGCGAAGTCGACCTCCTCGTCGTCGTCGGCGAGGCCCGACCACATCTGCTCGGTGACGGCGCGGAACTGAGCGACGGTCGCCGGGTCGAAACCGATGAGCTCGGTGAGCACGAGCAGCGGCAGCGGCAGCGCGACCTCGCGGACGAACTCGCCGCCACCCGCCGCGACGAACCGGTCGACGAGGTCGGCGACGGTGCGTTCGAGGAACGGTTTCAGCTCCCGTACCCGTGCCGGGGACAGTGCTGCGGTCATCAGCCGGCGGTAGGCGGTGTGCAGGGGCGGATCGAAGTCGATCGGGATCGCCCGCTGGCTGCCGTCGGTCGGGATCCGGTGGCCCGAGCCCGACGAGAACGTCTGCGGGTCGCGCAGTGCGGCGCGGACGTCGTCGAACCGCGTCAGCACCCAGAAGCCACCACGGCGACCCGACCACGCGGCGGGCCCGGCTGCGCGGGCGGCGGCGTAGGCGTCCCACACCCCGGGTTCGCTCAGGTGCGCGGAGTAGGGGTCGAAGTCCACGGCGTTCGTCACGAGGCCGACCCGCCCGCCGCGACGCCGGTGCGCCGGTACCGGGATCCGATGTGGTCGGCGGGCAGGTGCGGCCCACCGTCCGGGAACAGCTTCTCGCGGAAGGTGCCCGGCCGGTACGCGGTCTTGTAGCGGCCGCGGTCCTGCAGCTCCGGCACGACGAGCTCGGTGAACGAGCGGAGCCCGCCCGGCTCGATCGTGCGGACCAGGTTGAAGCCGTCGATACCGGTCCCGTCGACCCAGGAGATCAGCTCGTCGCAGACCTGGGAGGGCGAGCCGACCACATAGGCCTCGCTGCCGGCCAGCCCGCTGAACGACGCGATGTCCCGGATCCGGACCGTGCGGCCCCCGTTCTCACGGGTCATGGCGTCGAGCACGGACTGCATCGCGTCGCTCTCGACGTGCTCGACCGGATCGTCCCAGCCGTACTTCGACAGGTCCTGACCGATGAACCCGGAGAGCATCGCGAGGTTGCCCTCGCCGTCGCTGAACTCGCGGCACTGCGCCTCGATGTCGCGGGCCTCGGCCTCGGTCGGGGCGACGACGACGGTGATCGCGTTGAAGACCTTCACACTGTCGGCACCGCGGCCGGCGTCGACGGCGGCCTTGCGGTACCCGTCGACGATCCGGCTCGCGTGGCCCTTGTCGCTCACCGACATGAAGGCGGCTTCGGCGTGCGTGCCGGCGAAGCGCATGCCCCGCGCCGACGCGCCCGCCGAGTAGATGAACGGCGTGCGCTGCGGCGACGGCTCGCACGGGTGGAACGCCTCGCAGGCGTAGCGGCCCTCGGTCCGGATGCGGTGCACCCGGGCGGGATCGGTGAACACCCGGCGCTCCCGGTCCCGGACCGCCGCGCCGTCCTCCCAGCTCTGCTCCCACAGCCGGTACATGAGGTCCATGTACTCCTCGGCCACGTCGTAACGCTGGTCGTGCCGAACGGGCTCGACCCCCATCGCCCGCGCGGCTGAGGGCTGGAACCCCGTGACGACGTTCCAGCTCACCCGTCCCTCGGTGAGGTGGTCGAGCGTGGAGAACCTGCGCGCCAGCAGGTACGGGGGCTCGTAGCTGGAGTTGGCGGTCACCCCGAAGCACAGGTCCGATGTGGCCGCCGCCATCGCCGGGATCATCATCATCGGGTCGTTGACCGGGAACATCCCACCGGCCCGCATGATCGCGTCCGGCGACCCCCGGTAGACGTCGTGGATGCCGAGCCCGTCGGCGAGGAAGATGCCGTCGATCAGGCCGCGTTCCGCGGTGCGCGCCAGGTCGGTCCAGAAGCCGAGCCTGTTGTAGCTCATGGCGTCGGACCCGGGGTGCGCCCAGAGACCGGTCCAGGACTGCGACGGCGTCGCCATGTAGAAGGCGTTGGTCAGGATCTCCTTATTCGCGACATTACTGTCCACAGTGGTCTCCTTCGAGATCATCGCGCGGAGCGGGGCGCCGGGTCCGCCGTCGCCGTGGTGGGCGCGGTGGCGGCGGCCGGGCCGTCCGTCACGTCCGGGTGGGGGGTGCGCAGGAGCAGTACGGCGGCGATGCTCACGAGGCCCAGCACGACGACGTAGGCCGAGATCGCCGTGCCGTTGCCCGTCACCGCGAACAGGGCCGTCGCGACGATCGGGGCGATCGCACCGCCGAGCACGCCGCCGATCGCGTACGCCACCGACGAGCCGCTGTAGCGCACCGCCGTCGGGAAGGCCTCCGCGATGTAGGCGCCGTACGGGCCGGAGGCGATCGCCACCCCGATCCCGGTCACGACACACGCCGTGAGCACACCGGCGACGGACCCGGTGTCGATCAGCCAGAAGTACGGGAAGGCCCACACGGTCAGGAGCCCGGCGCCGGCCAGCAGCAGCGGTCTCCGGCCGTGCCGCTCGGCCAGCATCGCCGCCAGCGGGATGACGCCGGCCCAGACCAGCGCGGTGACCACGGTGATCGCGAGCATCGCCGACGAGCCGACGAGCTGGCGGGTCGCGACGTAGCTCAGGGTGAACACGAGCATGATGTTCGCCAGCCCGGAGACGACGATGTTGATCCCGGACGCGGGCAGGAGCGTGCGGGGGGCGCGAAGCACGTCGCCCAGCGGGGACCGCCGCACCTGCTCCCGGCTCCGGACCCGGGTGAACTGCGGGCTCTCGTCCAGCTTGAGGCGCAGCACCAGCCCGAACACCACGAGCCCGGCGCTGATCAGGAACGGGATGCGCCAGCCCCACGCGACAAACGCGGCCTCGTCGACCGAGAGCCGGACGAGCAGGAACACCAGGCTCGCGAGCACGACCCCGAGCGGCAGGCCGACCTGCGGGAACGAGCTGTACAGCGTGCGCCGCGACGGCGGCGCGTGTTCCAGGGCGAGCAGGGTGGCACCGCCCCACTCGCCGCCGACCCCGATCCCCTGGGCGAACCGCAGCACCACCAGCAGGATCGGTGCCGCGATGCCGATGGTGGCGTAGGTCGGCAGCAGCCCGATCAGCAGCGTCCCCACGCCCATGATCAGCAGTGAGAGCACGAGCATGCTCCGGCGGCCGACGCGGTCACCGAAGTGCCCCATCAGCGCGCCCCCGATCGGGCGGGCGACGAAGCCGATGGCGAAGGTGGACAGCGCGGCCAGCGTGCCGGCGACCGGGGACGCCCCGGGGAAGAACTGCGGGGCGAACACCAGGGCGGCGGCCATGCCGTAGATGAAGAAGTCGTACCACTCGATCGTGGTGCCGATCAGTCCCGCCAGCGCCACCGTGCGGGCTCGCCGGGGCGGGGTCGGGGCTGCGTCTGTGGTCGGGGTCGGGGTCGGGGTCGGGGTCGGGGTCGGGGTCGGGGTCGGGATCGGGGTCGGGGTCGGGGTCGGGGTCGGGGCGGAGCCTGCGGGCGGGGACATCGTCGTCTCTCCTCGGGTGGGCCCGGGACGGGCGCGGGTGGGGCTCAGGACCGTCCGAGGACCGCCGCGCCCTGCTCGAGCAGGGCGCGGACCCGGGGCACACCATCGTCACTGAGCGGGAGCAACGGGGGCCGGACGTGCGCCGAGGCCAGGCGCTCCTGCCGGTGCAGGACCCACTTCGCGGGAGCCGGGTTGGTCTCGACGAACAGGAGATCGACCAACGGGTGCAGGCCGTAGTGCAGCTCGCGGGCGGCCTCGTGGTCGCCCGACTCCCAGGCCTCGTACATCCGGGCGACCGCCGACGGGGCCAGGTTGGACACCGCGGAGATGAACCCGGCCCCGCCGAGCGCGAGCAGCGGCAGACCGAGCAGCTCGATGCCCGACCACACCAGCAGCTCGCGCCCGCACAGGTGCAGCACCCGGGAGAAGTGCTCGAAGTCCTTGGTGGTCTCCTTGATCCCGACCACGTTCTCGCAGTCGGCGAACAGCCGGGCCACCGTCTCCGGGGCGACGTCGACGGCCGTCCGGGACGGCACGTTGTAGATCACGATCGGCAGGTCGGGGAACTCCGCGGCGATCGTGCGGTACCACCGGTAGAGCGCTTCCTGCGTCGGGCGGGCGTAGTAGGGCGTGATCACCAGGGCGGCGTCGGCGCCGGCGTCCCGGGCGGCGGCGGTGATCTCGAGGGTCTCGTCCAGCTTCGCCGAGCCGGTGCCGGGCAGGAACGGCACGGCGTCGTCGATCTCGGCGGCGACGGCGCGAATCGCCTCGATCCGCTCCGCGACGGTCTGCGCCGACGGCTCCCCGGTGGAGCCGCCGATCGAGACGCCGTGCGAGCCGGACTCGAGCTGCCACCGGACCAGCCCGCGCAGGGACGCGAGGTCGAGCGCGCCGTCGTCGGTGAACGGGGTGATGACCGGGGCGATGGACCCCCGGATCCGGACGGGGTCGCTGCGGAACTTCACCGGGGTCCTCCCACGATCAGGCGGGCGACCGCCAGGTCGGACAGGCCCATGCCCATCCCCTTGAACACCGTCACGCGGGCGCCGGAGGGCCGCTCGGCCTTCCCGGCGACGACGTCGCAGAGCCGGCGAACGGCCCCCCAGTCGGCGTCGTCCGCCGGCCCGAAGAACTCGCGCAGCTCGCGGGACCCGCGTCGCGCGTTGCCCTCGCTGTCCACCACGGTCAGCGCGGACTCCCGCAGCAGCGCCGGGTCGAACTCGGCGTAGCCGGGCAGGATCGCGCCGACCGCGTTCAGGTGGGCGCCGTGCGCGAGGTGCTCGGGCCGCAGGAACGGCTCCGCGGCGCGGGTGACCAGGGTGACGACCGGGGCGTCCCGGGTCGCCTCGTCGACCGACCCGGCGACGACGACCTCGAGTCCCAGCTCGTCGCGGACCTGCTCGGCCAGCGTGTGGGCGCGGTCGGTGGTGCGGTTCCACAGCCGGACCCGCCGCAGCGGGCGGACCGCCGCGACGGCCTCGACCTGGCGCAACGCCTGGCGTCCCGCACCCAGCACGGCGAGCTCGTCGGCGTCCGGGTCGGCCATCAGGCGGGTCGCCACGCCGGAGATCGCCGCGGTCCGCAGCGCACCGGCCGCACCCGCCTCGGCGACGCCGAGGGTCGCGCCGTCGCCCGCGGTGAACACGGTCATCAGCGCGCTCGCACCGGCCGGGGTGTTCACCCAGGTCTTGAAGATCGCCAGATCGGCGTCGCGGTCGAGCGCGCCCAGCGCGTGCGCGCTGCCTCGGGCCTCGCCGTCCGGCCAGGTCGTCATGGTCTTGTCCAGGTTCCACGCGGAGCCGGCCGCCTCGTGGGACAGCACCGCCTCCAGCGAGTCGATCACCTGGGGCAGGGTCAGCCGGGACCGCACGTCGTCCTCGGTCCAGAGCTTCACCGGGTCGCCTCCAGCATCTCGCGGCCCAGTGGGGCCGGTGTCTCGTCGACCACGCCGTGCCGCAGGACGCCCACGCCGGAGACCTCGACCTCGATCTCGTCGCCGGGGCGCAGGAACCGCGGCGGGTCACGGCGCAGCCCGATGCCCTGCGGTGTGCCGGTCGCGATCAGGTCGCCGGGCCGCAGCGGCGTGAACGTGCTGACGTAGGCGACCAGCTCGGCGAAGCCGAAGGTGAGCCGGTCGGTGGTGTCGTCCTGCACCGTCGCCCCGTTGAGCCGGGTGGTGACGCGCAGCGGTCCGGTGCCGACCTCATCGGTGGTCGTGACCCACGGGCCCACGGCGCCGCTGTGGTGCCAGTTCTTGCCGGCGGTCGCCTGACCCGAGTGCAGCTGCCAGTTGCGGACGCTGTTCTCGGCCACACAGGTGACGCCGGCGACGTGCCGCCAGGCATCCTCGGCGGCGATCCGGCGCCCCGCCGCGCCGATCACCAGCGCGGCCTCGCCCTCCCAGTCCAGCGAGTCGTCGAGCGCCGGCCGGACCACGGGC
This sequence comes from Pseudonocardia autotrophica, assembly GCF_003945385.1. Lineage (NCBI taxonomy): Bacteria > Bacillati > Actinomycetota > Actinomycetes > Pseudonocardiales > Pseudonocardiaceae > Pseudonocardia > Pseudonocardia autotrophica. The sequence continues at coordinate 1,327,229 of NZ_AP018920.1, read as the reverse complement.
GTGCCCGCTCCGACGAACGAGTCGGTGAACCGGGTGAACAACGTCGGCCGCTGCGGGGTCCCGTCCGGTGAGCGCTCCGACTCCGCGGCGTGGGCCGCGTAGTTGAAGCCGACACAGACGATCTTCGGGTGGTCCCCGACGGGTGGGGCCCACCGCAGGCCGGCCGCCGGGCCCCGGGGGTCGTCGGCGCGCGGCTGCGGCCGTTCGGCCAGCACCGACTCGAACGAGGCGATCCGGTGGTCCAGCCGCACGACCCGGTCCCCCTCGACGACGCCGAAGCCGGGCTCCCCGGACGGGGTGTGGAAGCGGGCGAGCCTCATCCGGTCACCGCCGGCTCCGGCAGGACGCTGCGCGCCGCGCTCCGGGCGACCGGCGAGCGCAGCCCGGCCCCCTCGAGCAGCGGCAGCACGTCCCGGGCGAGGTCGGCGATGCCGGCGTCGTAGTCCACCCAGGTCAGCAACGCCCCCTCGATCCCGGCCCGGCTGAGCATGCCGAGCCGGTCGGCGATCGTGTCGGCGGTGCCGACCAGCGGGAACCCGCCGGCTCCCGCGGCGAAGCGCTGCCGCATGGCCTCCATGACGGCCGGGGGCATCAGTTCGGTGTTCGCGGCCTGCAGCCGCATCCAGGCGTCGACGCTCTCGACGTCCTGCTGCTCGACCGAGAACCGCCGGTAGTACGCCTCGGCCTCGGCGACGGTGTCCCGCTGCACGACGACCGTGTGGGTCCAGACCCGGACCTCGCGGCCGAACTCGTCGCGGGCCATCTGCTTGTAGCCCTGGATCTGGTCGCGGATCTGCGCCTCGTCCTCCGAGTGCACGATCACGAAGCACAGGTCGGCGTGCTCGGCGGCGAAGCGCATGCCCCGCGGTGAGCCGCCGGCGTTCATGATCGGGATCGCGGGCTGGACCGGCTTCGGTTCCGACACACCGCCGACGACGTCGTAGAACGAGCCGTGGAAGTCGAACTCGTCGGTCTCGGTCCAGAGCCTGCGGGCCACCTGCAGCCACTCGTCGAGCTGGCGGTAGCGCTCGTCGTGCTCACGCAGCGGAGCCCCGAACATCTCCAGCTCCGGCTTGTTCCAGCCGCCCACCACGTTCAGCGCGAAGCGGCCGCCGGAGATGTGGTCGACGGTCGCCGCCTGCTTCGCGGCGACGATCGGGTGCAGCGTCGGGGCGTGCGAGGTGGCGAAGACACCGATGTCCGTGGTGGCGGCGGCGATCCCGGCCGCCCAGGTGAACGGGTCCAGCACGCGCCCGGACCGGTGCTCGGGCCGGTTCTCCGGATAGCCCTTCCAGCGGGCGAACGGAACGACCGCCTCGAGGCCGGCGCGGTCGGCCGCCTGCGCTGTCCGTAACGACATGCTCCACGCCGTGTCGTGCGCCTCCGGCACCAGCGTCTGGGACGCACCGGGGCCGTTGGTGCAGAACAGGCCGAGCTTGAGGGTGCTGCCGCCGAACAGCGGGTTCATCGCAGACCTCCTCGTCCGTGGTGGTGTGAACGGACGCTAGGGAGCCGCATCACATAACACCATGACGAGTCTTGCAATGAATCGATACGATTCTTCGTATGCTTCACCTCCAGCTGCGTCGCCTCGACCTGTTCTGCACCGTGGTCCAGGAAGGGGGCGTGACCCGTGCCGCCGAGCGGCTGCGGGTGGCGCAGCCGTGGGTGTCGGCGCAGCTGCGGATCCTGGAGAAGGCCGTCGACGCCCCACTGTTCGTCCGGGACGGCCGGCGCCTGGCGCTGACCGAGGCCGGGCACCGATTCCACCTCTGGGCCGCCGACGTGCTCGCCGGCAGCACCCAGGTCCGCCGCGACATCGAGAACCTGAGCGCGGGCCTCGCCGGGTCATTGACGGTGGCCACGAGCATGGCGATCGGCACCTACCTGGTGCCCCCGCTGCTCACCGCACTGCGCCACGAGCGGGCCGGGGCCGACATCACCGCCCACATCAGCGAGCCGGCGGCGGCGCTGCGCAGCGTGGCGACCGGCAACGCGGACTTCGCCGTCGCCACCTGGTCCGACGAGCTCGAACCCGATCCGCTGCACGCCGAGAAGCTGTGGGAGGAGCCGCTGGTGCTCGCCGCCGCCCCGGACGGGCCACCGGACGGTGACGAGATCACCCTCGCCGGGGTGGCCGATCTGCCGCTCGTGGGAGTCCCCGCGGGCGTGGCGTTCGACCGCACGCTGGGCGCGCAGCTGCGGAGCCACGGGATGGACGAGCTGAGCTACGTCATGCGGCTCGGGCACGCCGAGGCCATGAAGCGCGCCGTGGCCGCGAACGGATGGGGGTGCCTCGCCCCGTCCTACGCCGTCGCCGACGACGTCGACGCCGGCCGGTTGCGCAGCGTCGCGATCACCGATGCGCACCTGGTCGAGGGCATCGGACTGTTCCACCGGGAGTCGAAGTTCTTCTCACCGCTCCAGCAGGCGGCCGTGGAGATGCTCCGACACGTGGCGGCGACCAGGGCGGGCACCCCGTCCGCCCCCGGTCGAGCCCCGGAGACCGACTCCAGCGCGCCGGACGACGACCACCTGCACGGAGATACCCGAGCCGACACCATGCAGTCTTGACTTATATAAGCAACAGACGGGATAGTCGGGATCGTGCACGCGTTCGACATCCTCGGCGACCCCGTTCGCCGTCGCATACTGGAGCTGCTCACCGACGGCGAGCAGACCTCCGGGGCGATCACGGACGTCATCCGGGCCGAGTTCTCCATCTCCCAACCAGCTGTCTCCCAGCATCTTCGGGTGCTGCGCGACAGCGGGTTCGCGTCGGTTCGCGCTGCGGGCACCCGCCGGTTCTACGCCGTCGAGCCCGCCCCGCTGCGCGAGGTCGACGCATGGCTGGAGCCGTTCCGCCGGTTCTGGGAGCAACGCCTCGACGCACTGGGAACCGAGCTGGCCCGGGGCAGGCGCGCACGCCGGCCCCGGACCGGCCCGGACCCCACTCCACCGGCCGAGCCCGGCACCGATCCGGGCTGCGCCGATCCACCCGGCGAGAGGACCTGACCATGAAGGACGTACTGGACGAGCTCGCCGCCGTACACCGGCGGATGGGCACGGGCAGCCTGCCGGCCGGCGAGGCCTACACCGTGGAGCTGCGGCGCCGATACGACGCGGAGATCGACGACGTCTGGGATGCCATCACCCGTCCCGAGCGACTGCGCCGCTGGCTGCGGCCGGTCACCGGAGACCTCCGGCTGGGCGGGACGTTCGAGCTGGAGGGCGGTGAGCACGGCGAGATCCTCCGGTGCGAGCCGCCGCGGCTGCTGGGGGTGTCCTGGCTCTTCGGTCCGGAGGCCGACGCCTGGCCCGGCACGAGCGAGGTCGACGTGCGCCTGGCCCCGGACCCGACCGGCGGCACCGAGTTCACGCTGATCCACGCGGCGGCCGTCGGCGAGCCCATGTTCCCGACCTACGGCCCCGGCGCCGGCGGCGTCGGCTGGGACCTGGCTCTGCTCACGCTGGCCCGGCTGCTGGCCGATGGTGAGATCGCCGATCACGAGGAGTTCGGGAAATCGTCCGACGGGCGCGAGTTCAGCCGGCGCAGCGCCGCGGCCTGGGGCCGGGCCCACCTGGCCGCCGGTGGCGAACCCGAGCAGGTCGCGGCCGCGGTCGCGGCCACCACCGCGTTCTACGTGCCCGACCCGACCTGACATCGCTGCTGCGCGGCGCGAGCGGCCTCCTCGGTACCCGCACCGCCGATGCGGAGTCTCGGTCACCGGGGCGGCCGCGAGCGCCGCATCGGATTCCTCGGGAGCCGGACGCCGGGATCGCGCCCTCTCAGCCGTTGAGGTGCGTGGCGAACCAGTCCGTCGCCGGGACCGAGGACTCCTCGAAGCCGTTCACGTAGGCGTCGAAGTGCCCGCCCGGCAGCACGACCAGCTTCTTCGGCTCCCGGGCGTTCCCGAACGCGCCGATCGCCAGCTCGGTCGGGGTGAGCACGTCGTCCTTCGCGACCAGCATCAGCAGCGGGGTCGGGGCGATCCGGTGGATCCAGGCGCCCGGCTCGTACTCGGAGAGCATCTCCACGGTGCGCAGGGTGACCTCGTTCCGCCAGGACGGGGCGCGCTGCTCGTGGGTCTCGGTGAACCACTGGTACGAGTCCGGCGTCGGCAGCGCGGACGGGGCGAGCGGGTCCTTGTCGACCACCGGCACCATCGCCGGCGCCTCGCCCCGGCCGCGGGCCTCGCGGTCCTGATCGAACATCTCCCGGAAGCCACCGATGAAGTCCGAGCGCACCAGCGACCGGATGTTCTCGTGGCCGGACACCAGCGGGACCTGTGAGACCACGGCGCCGACCCGCTTGTCGATCGCGGCGACGACCAGGACGTGCCCGCCGGAGTAGCTCGAACCCCATACCCCGACCCTGCTGCGATCCACCTCGGGCAACGACTGCGCGTAGGTGATCGCGTGCCGGTAGTCGCGGACCTGCTGGATCGGGTCGATCTCCTGGCGCGGCTCGCCGTCGCTGGCACCGAAGTTGCGGTTGTCGAAGACCAGCGTGTTCAGCCCGGCCGCGGAGAACGCCTCCGCGTACTTGTCGAGGTACATCTCCTTCACCGCGGAGAAGCCGTGCGCCATCACGACCACCGGCGCGGCCCCGTCGGCGCCCTCGGCCGGGTAGAACCAGCCGCGCAGGGTCACGTCCTCGCCGGTGAACTCCACATCACGTCGAGCCATCTCCGGTACCTCCCGGGTCGAATCGATCGGCCCGGGGAAGCACCCGCTCACCCCTGAACCGCGGTGACCCCAGTCTCGCGACGTCGCCGTCCGGATCGATGAATCTGCGCGCCACGCCGCTGAACACCCACGCCATCTTCGGCGGCGCCGCCGGAGTCGTCGTCGCCGCGGGCAGCGGCCCGGTACTGCGTCGGGCTGGCCCCGTAGTGCGCCTTGAACAGCCGGCTCAGATGGCTGCTGTCGGAGAATCCGTAGCGGTGCGCGATCGACGCGACCGGACGATCGGTGCCGGCGAGCTCCTCACGGGCCCGGGCCAGCCGGCGTGCCCGCAGCACCTCGCCGACGGTCTGCCCGGACGCCGTGAAGATGCGGTTGACGGTGCGCAGCGATACGCCGTGCGCACGAGCCAGCCGGGTCGGGTTGAGTGTGGAGTCGGCCAGGTGGCGCTCGATGTAGCGGTCCATCGCCGCCCGCAGTGCCGGTCGGGCGATCGCCGATTCGGGGACGTCGCCGCCGCTCCGGAGCGCGCCGATGAACAGCTCCAGCGTCGCGTTGCGGGCCGCGGACACCGCGGACCGGTCCAGATCGGGCAGTGCCGCGCTGAGGGTGTCCAGGTAGGAGATGAGCAGCCGGGTCGCGGGCTTCCGGCCGTCGAGCAGCACTCCGCCGGTCATCTGCGCCCGGCCGACGATCTCGTCCAGCGCGGCGCGCGGGATCAGCAGGCTGCGTTTGGACAGCGGCTCCTGGACGACGAACCGGGCCGTCGTGGAGCTGTCCCAGACGACCGCGTCGCCACGCCCCAACCCGGCCTCGGAGCCGCCCTGGGCAACCGTCTCCCGCCCGCCACGGTTGATCAGCACCACGACGAACTCGCCGTCGGTTCCTGCGATGTCGCGCTTCGTCCGGGTGCCCGAGCACAGCCCGCAGGTGCAGTCGACAAGGGCCAGGTCGTCGATCCACCAGCGCTGGACCGTCGCCTCGAACACCTCGCCCCCGGGCTCGGCCTCGGGCACCGCGATCGACCACTTCAGGTGCGTCGCGGACAGCATCTCCTGCCACTGCTCGACCACCACCGACGTGTCACGGTCCGTGCTCCAGTACTCCGAGGCTGCGCGCATACGACCTCTCGCCTCCCACGACCCTGTGGCGACGCCGGGGCATCAGGCTAGGCCGACTCCCGGCGGGATGACCAGCGTGAGAATCCCGGCGGCGTGCCGGAGCGCACTCGCCGACCGGCGGCGCGGCGACGTGGAGCCTGCGTGCCACACCGGTGGACGGGCGAGCCAGGTTCGTCCGGCCCTCGGCCGGGCCCCCTGATGCGAGTGAGCAGCCTGTGCACGGCACGTACCCGGGCTGCTCCTCGCAGCGAGCAGCGGCTTGGCGACTTTACGGCATCTGGAGTCTGTGTATCGGTAGCGCGCCACAGATCGACGAGCCGACGATGGTGCCCATGGACATCGAAGAGCACGCATTCCCCCACCCGGTTCCGCCGACCGGGGGAAGACGCGCCCTGGTCGTCGGCCTCGGAGTCAGCGGGATCGCCACCGCCGTGCGGCTGCGCTCGATCGGCTGGGATCCGGTGATCGTGGAGAAGTCCCCCGGGCGCCGCACGGGCGGCTACTTCGTCGGGATCTTCGGTGCGGGTCAGGCAGCCGCACGACGGCTCGGCATCCTGGACGCCATTCCCGACCGCTCGCCCGCGAACAGCGCCGACTACGTCGTCACCCGCTCCGGCAATCGCCGGTCCGGGCTGGGGTTCACCGACTTCCCCAGCGAACCCCGGGTCATGTCGCGCGGCGACGTGGAACAGGGTGTCTTCGCCGCGCTGCCGGACGATGTGGAGATCCGGTACTCGACCTCACCGGTCCACATCGAGCAGGACACCGACGGTGTCGACGTCACACTGGAGCGGGACGGTACGACCGGCACCGAGCGCTTCGATCTGGTGGTGGGCGCCGACGGCCTGCGGTCGACGGTCCGACGCCTGGTGTTCGCCCCGCACGAGCAGCACCTTCACCGTCTCGGATACATGATCGCGGCGTTCACGCTTCCGGGACCGATCGGCGGCATGGCCGCGAACGAGGGCGCCATGCTGCTCGAACCAGGACGCTCGTTGCTCGTCCTGCCCTTCGCGGGCCGCGGGCCGAGCGCCTTCTTCTCCTACCGCACCTCCGACGTCGAATCGCAGTTCTCCGGCCGGCCGGTCGACCGGCTCCGCACCGCGTACCGCCCCGAGCCCTACGGGCGGCTGCTCGGTGAGGCCCTCGACGCGTTCGAAGCGACCGACGAGTACCTCTACGACACGGCCGAGCAGGTGCAGATGAGCAGGTGGTCGAAGGGGCGGGTGGTGCTGACCGGCGACGCCGCCTGGTGCACCACCGTCTACTCCGGCATGGGCGCCTCCGCGGCCCTGGCCGGCGCCGATCTGCTCGGCACGATGCTCCGACGCCACGGCGACCGGATCGGTCCCGCGCTGCGGGCCTGGGAGAGCCACCTTCGTCCCCCCATCGCCTCGTACCAGCGCACCGGCATCGCACAGGTCTCCCTGTTCACGCCCAGCAGCAGGCGGCAGATGGTCGGGAGACGGATCTTCGAGTTCGTCGACCGGCTGCCGGTGCTCGGCGCCGCGCTGCGCCACCGGCTCGACAACAGCGAGGACAACGTCGAGAAGGAGCGTGACATCGCATTCGTCGCCTGACCGGCGGCGGAGACGTCCGCGCGCCGGCGGGCGACGCCGGGCAGCCGGTGAGCGGAACACCCCCGGCCCGCCGGCCCCGCACCGTCACGGGCTGGCCCGGCCCTGCTTCCAGTAGCCGAGGAAGGCGATGTCGGACCTGCGGACATTGCGTTCGTTGACGAGATGCCTGCGAAGTCCGGTGGACAGAGCGGACTCACCCGCGGTCCAGGTGTAGAAGGGCCCGGGTCGCAGCTCCGCGTTCCGTACGGTCGCCAGGGCGAGCGTGCCCGGTGTGGCGGACGGGTCGTTGCGGGGCAGCCAGTGGATCGTCGTCCCGGCGGGCGCGGCTACCTCCGGGCGGATGTCCTCGTCGGTGGGGACCTCCAGGAACACCTCGGCGGGCAGCTCGCCGGTGGACTGCTCCAGGATCGCGAGGATGGCGGGGGCGGCGCTCTCGTCGCCGACGAGCAGCTGCCAGGTCGCGCCCGGGGTCGGCCCGTAGGTGTACCCCTCGTCGAGGAAGCCGACCGCGTCTCCGGGCCGGGCTCCCAGCGCCCAGGACGCCCCGGGGGCGGCGGGCCGGTCCGCGACCTCCTCGTGGACCACGACCTCGATGTCGAAGGCCGAGATCTCCGGCCGGAACCTGCGGACGGAGTACATCCGCACCCGTGGACGACTCGCAGCCGACTGGAGAGCGAACTGGAGCATCCACCGCTCGCTGGTCGGGAGAACGACCGGGCCGTGACCGGGCACACCGAAGAACAGGCGGCCCACCTGGTCGTACCCGGACTGCTCCAGATGCCGGACGTCGTCGCCTCCCACCGTGACGGAGACGAAGTGCGGGCTGATTCGTTCGGACCGTTGGACGGTCAGCGCCAACATTCGCCTCCTGCTCGGACGCCGGTACTTGCCCGCCATCCCGATCGCCTCTTCAAGGCTGGTCAACAGTTCCTCCCGACACCGACGGATGCGTTTCCACACGCCATCGTCACCGAGGCAGGGGCGACGTACTACCGGTAAACTGACGAGCTGTGCCGAAAACCCGCCACGTCGATCCGCTGTTCGCCGACCTTCAGGTGCTGACCACCCGGCGGGGAGCATGGCTGCCCGACGGCTTCTACCTCGACGCCCATCGGCACGCCCACGGCCAGCTGGTCTATGCGGCCGCCGGAGCGCTGGCCACCACGACGGATCACGGGACCTGGATCGCGCCCGCCGACCGGGTGACGTGGACCCCACCGGGTTTCGAACACTCGCACCGATTCTACGGTCGCGCCGATGCCCGGGTCGTCGTCGTTCCGAAGCGGATGTGCGACGACCTCGCGGGGCGTCCCGGTGTGTTCGCCGTGAGTCAGCTGCTCCGTGAGGCCATCCTGGCGCTGACCGGCCGGCCGGAGACCCGCGCCGGCGCCCACGGACGACTGCTCGCGGTCGTGATCGACGAGCTGACCGAAACTCCGGAGCAGCCGTTGCACCTGCCCGAGCCCGACGACGACCGGCTGCGCGCCGTCACCGACCTCCTGCACGCCGACCCCGGACGCAGCTCGACCCTGGCCGAGCTCGGACGAGCAGCCGGAGCGAGCGAACGGACCCTCAGCAGGCTGTTCCACGCCGAGCTCGGCATGAGCTTTCACCGCTGGCGCACGATCCTGCGCATCCATCACGCTCTCCTGCACCTCACCAACGGGGTCTCGGTCACCGCCACCGCGATGATGTGCGGATGGTCGAACCCGTCGAGCTTCATCGCGGCGTTCACCGACGTCGTCGGCCAGACCCCGGGCCGCTACCGGGCCGACCACTGCGAGGGCCCGCCCCGGCCGCCCGGCTGACGACGGACATGAGGGCGAATCCGCCCGGTTGCGCGATTCACCGCCCGGCCACGGCTTGTGCCCGTCCGAGTCGAGCAGCCGTCGCTGAAATCCCAGCTCCGATGGGGGTAGGGCGTGCTCCTCGCCGGCGCGGCGCTGGGCAGCATCGCCGGAGGGCTGATCAACGCCAGGATCGTCGCTCGGTGCGGAGCCTTCAGCCCGGGCAGGCCCCCGGATCAGGCTCGGCCGGGCGACGAGGTACTGGCCAGATCGGACCGGTAGGTCTCTGGTGCGAAGTACGTCGCCACAGCCGCAACCAGTGAGGCGAGCATCATATAGCAGGCAACCAGGATCCAGCTGCCCCCGGAGAGCGCGACCAATGCCGTGGCGATGAACGGCGCGAATCCGCCACCGATCATGGCGCCGAGCTGGCGACTCAATGCTGTGCCGCTGTAGCGGATCCGGAGCTCGAACAGCTCCGCGTAGTAGGACGACTGGACGCTGGCGATCGCGTCGTGGCCACCGTTGATGAGAACGATGTAGGTGAGCACGATGATCACTGGCAGCGTACTCTCCAGCGCCCAGAAGAACGGGAACGTCAACAGCGCGATAGCGAGCGAGCTAGCGAGACAGAGACGGCGGCGGCCGATCCGGTCGGACAGGGCGGCGAACGCCGGTATGGTCACCAACCCGATCGCCGCACTGATCGTCACGCAGGCAAGAAGGAAGGACCTGTCGATACCGAAATACTGCGGCGCATAGGACAGTACCCACACCGAGGCCAGGAAGAACGGAACCGACTCGGCCAGCGACATCAGGATGACCAGCAGCATGCTTCGTCGGTGCGTGGAGAACAGCGTGACCAGCGGGTGGCGTGCTCGCTTCCGGTCCTCCTTTGCTTTCGCGAATACCTCGGGCTCCGGGAGCCGCATCCGGACGTAGAGCGCGAACAGAATGAGCGGGAGACTGGCGAGGAACGGTATGCGCCAACCCCATGCCAGGAAAGCTTCGGCGTCCATCTGAGATGTCAGCGCTACCGCGCCGGTGGACAACAACACTCCGGCCGAGGTCCCGACGCCGATGGCGCTGGCGAAGAGCCCTCGCCTCTTGGTGGGTGCCTGTTCGAGCACCATGAGCGATGCCCCAGCCCATTCGCCACCGACGGCGAAGCCCTGCACGAAACGGAATACGACCAGAATCAGAGGCGCGGCGACTCCGATGGTGGCGTAGCCCGGCAGGAGACCGATGCCGACGGTCACGATGCCCATCAGCAGCAGGGTGATCGCAAAGATCGACTTCCGCCCCACCCGGTCACCGAAATGTCCGAAGAATGCCCCACCGACCGGCCTGGCCACGAAGCCGACCGCAAAGGTGGACAACGCCGCAAGCGTGCCGGCGATCGGATCGAGATCAGGAAAGAACACCTTGTCGAAAACCAGGGCCGCAGTAGTCCCATAGAGGAGGAAGTCGTAGGACTCGAGCGTCTGACCGAGGAAGCTTGACAGTGTCACCTTACGCATTTTCGTACGGTCGACTGCCTCTCGCTGAGTTGTCACCGTTCTCCACTCTGATCAGTACGGAACATTGCCGAGTCCCGAGTTCGTTCGGACTGCTGATCCAATCGACAGATTATGGCACCGCGCACCGTCGAAGGGCAGCACACAAAATGACTGAATCCATGTGTCGGTACTCCTACAGGTGTCGAGTCGCTCTGACGCCAACTCTTCGACTCAGGTACCGGAAGAGCACGCCGCACCCGGAAGATCGCCGCACGGCCGACCCGGCCACATCGTGATCAGACATTTTCCGGGTGCTCACCCGCAGGTCACGGAGCGGGTTGAATACGCGTACTCGACGCCCTTTTCCTCGAAAGATCTACTTGATGACGATTGAGTTACCACGCACCCCGTGGCCGTATCGCCACGAGGAGATCCGGCCGGCTTCGTGACCGTCGAGGACACACAGACACTGATCGATCCCGATCGCTCTGGCGACGGTCGACCCGACATCACGGACAAGCTTCTGGTGCGACCGCACGACGGGATCGTTCCCTTCGTTCCCGTCCGCGGCGACACGCCTCGTGTGGAGAGGGCCACGACAACGCACCCGACGCATACACTCGTCCGCCGTTGACAGGCTCGGGACGGCTCAGCGACTGCTGGGCGATGAGCAGGAGATCTCGCCGCAGATGATCTCGTGGGCCGGCTCGGCGTGCCCGTCTCGCCGCACCTCCGGCCCGATGTCGCCCCCGTCCCTGCTCGAGATCACGACGACATCGTCTCGACCTGGGCCCGGATCGCGGGCAGAACCCGCTCACCCAGGGTGTGTACCGCGGTCTGCGGGTCGAGGCCCAGTGGCGGCCCGAACGACAGGTGGGTGGCACCGTCGGCCATCAACCCTCGGCAGCGTAAGATCACGGCATCCGGGCCGCCGGCGATACCCAGGCCGAGCATCGTCGGTGTGACCAGCGAGCGGGCCTTGGCGGTGTCGCCGTCGGCGAGTGCTTCCTGGATCGGGCCGAAGTCCTCGACGGTCAGGCCCGCCTTGGACAGTAGGTACGGCGCGAACGACGCGCCGTAGTAGGCGATCTTGTCCGCCAGCTCCGCCGACGCGCGCTCCGGGTCGTCGTCCACACAGCACCAGAAGCAGGCCGGGAGGTCGATGTCGGCGAGGGTGCGACCGGCCTCCCGCGCGCCGTCGGCGATCTGCGCCGCGGCGGTGGCGAAGTGTTCTGGTGGATAGAGCAGGGGCAGGACGCCGTCGGCGTGCGCGCCCGCCATGGCCAACATCTTCGGGCTCATCCCGCCGACGTAGATCGGGGTGTGCCCCTCGCCGGCAGCCAGACGCGCGCGCGACGTCCACCCCACGCCGGAACCGGGTACATCCGATGGCGACTTCCCAGCGAGCAGTGCGCGGATCGCAATGATCGCCTCGCGGGTGGTGGTGAGCGGTTTGGGGCGCCCGAGTCCCGCCCAGTCGAGGAAATCCTCGGCGCCTGCGCCGAGTCCCAACAGGAAACGTCCACCGGACACCTCCTGCAGGGTCGCGGCCATCATTGCGATCTCGGAGGGATGGATGGAGTAGGGATTGAGGATCCCCGACCCGATCCTGATCCGTTCCGTGTGCTGGGCGATGGCCGAGAGAATGATCGGGCCGGACCGCAGGAACAGATCGTTGGACACCCAGATCTGGTCGAATCCGTGAGCCTCCGCCACTCGCGCGATGTCGATCAGCGTGCGGACTTCGAGGTCGTTGTTCAGGCGGATGCTGAAGGTCAGGCTCATGCCGAGGCCTCCGCGTCCAGCTCGACCTCGACCAGGACGCCGTCGTCACCGACCAGCCCGGACACGAACAGCATCGTGTTGGCCGGCCGTTGTCCGGCGAACACCTCCCCATGAGCCCGCGCCGCGCCCTGCCAGTCCGCACCGGGGGCGAGATACACGCGCGTCCGGAGAACGCCGTCGACACCGCCGCCGAGTTGCTGCACCGCCTGCACGGCCCTGCCCAGGGCCTGGGCGGTCTGCGCGTAGGTGTCGAGCACCTCGTCGGGCGTCAGGTTCGCGGTGGTGCCGCTCACCGCGATCCGACTCCCCTCCCGGGCAGCCCTGGCGTACCCACCGACTTCTTCCAGCGGGTTTCCTTCGATGAACCGGTCCGACACGTGCTCATGCCTCCTTGGCAGTAGTTGCCGACGTCGCGGCGCAGCGCGCGCCGCTCAGTGACTGGACGGGTGCCCGTCCCGGGTTGCCCACCGCCACGCCACGGCCGGTCGGGCGGCCCGGATCACCGCCCAGGATCAGGATGGTGTCGTGGATGCCGATCCCGTCGATCGCCGGCGACAGCAGGAAGGTCCCACCGCCGCCCCGATCCGGCTGATCGAGGGGCGGACCCCCGACATCGAGCACCCGGACCACGGTGGGGAACAACTCGCTCGGTCACACCGAGGTGACCACCTGCGCACAGCCGATGCTCACGATCGCTCCCTATGCGGACCGCGGAACCGGATGGACCACGGGATCTACCGACCTTCGCAGCTGTGGCGGGCCCACACAGTCCGCAGAGCGGCGAAATCGACTGGCTTCCACTCCTGCAGGTGTAGGAGACGTCATCGCGGCAGGAGCGCACCGAGCCGTAGCGCCAGCTGCAGGTCGATCCGTACGTTCGCGTCGCCGAGGCTGCGGCCCAGCAGCTGCTCGGCGCGGTTCAGTCGCCAGTACAGCGTGGTGCGGTGGATGTGCAGCCGCAGAGCGGTCTCGCGCGCGTCGCCGCAGGTGCCCAGATATGTCTCGATGGTCTCCCGGTACATCTCGTTCCGGGGGTCGAGCAGGACACCGGCGCCGCGACACAGGCGTTCGACACCGGCTTCGGTGTGATCGACGTGCTGGAGCAGGGTCCAGCTGCCCAGCTGCTCCCACGCGGCGCCGCCGCCGAACTCGGGTGCGGAGGCGGCGACCAGCGCGGCATAACGTGCGTTGGCCAGCTGCTCCGGCACAGCCGCCAGCGTGGGTGCCGGTGCGCCGGTACCCACGACGAGGTTCGGGGTGCCGTCCCGCAGAGCGTCCGCGAGAGTGCCCTCAACCGATGCGCCCGAGTTCGCCGTACCGGTGGTCGTCAGTACGGCGACGAGGTGCCCGTCGCCGACGGCGCTCACCATTGCGGCCGGTGGCATACGTTCACGCAGTCGGGCCCCGACGGACTCCAGGTCGCCTGCCGCGAGGTCGTCGCCCCGGCCGGCGCGCACCACGGTGAGGGTGAACGGAGGGTCGTCGGCGAGTGGGCCGTGCTCGAGCAGCGCAGCCGCAGCCTCCTGTCTGGCGGGTTCCTCGGCCGTGAGCAGTTCGTCGAGCAGTCGGCCGGTTCGTGCCTCGTGCTGTCGGCGGCGGGTCAGCACCTCCAGGGCGCGGGCGCCGGCCGAGCGGGCGTGCTCCAGCTCGTCGGGGCTCAGCGGGGGCTCGTCGATCAACCAGATGAACCCGTGCAGCACGTCGGTGCGCAGCGGGATGCACCACCGCGCCAGCGTGCCGAGCTCCTCATCGGCCGCCACCAACACCGGCTCCCGTGCGTCGTCGATGCGATGGCGTCGATGAAGCGGCTTGACGGAGTCGTCGGGACGCCGCATCAGGATCGAGTCCTTGCGCGACTGATCCACGACACCGAGCAGCGCGCTGGCCGCGAGCAGACGCGACAGGTCCTCGATCAGGACCGATCGTCCGAGGTCGGCTGCGAGCTGATCGGCCAGCACCTGCAGGTTCTCGTGCACAACGTGCATCCTGGGGCAACGACGGGCGCCTTGCACAGGGCGGCCCTACTGCTCGGTCGCCGGCGAGGGGCAGATATAGCCGATTGACCACCGCCGTCAAATTGATGCTATAAGATTGCCATGGTGAGTGATGTCCTTGTGCTGGGAGCGGATCAGACACGGTCGATCCTCGCCCGTGTCGACCTGTCGGATGCCTGCGCGACAGCGCTGATCGAGTTGAGCCGAGGGGGCGTGTCCGCGCCGGCGCGAGGGGTGGCCCTGACCCCGGACGGGGCGATGCTGGGGTCGATGCCGGGCTACGTCCCCGGCCTCGGACTCGCGGCGAAGCTCGTGACGATGTCTCCCGTGCCGGGCCGGCCGGGACGCAGCCTGCACAACGGCGTTGTCGCACAGTTCGACGTGGAAGACGGCAGGTTGACCGCACTCGTCGACGCGCAGTCGATCACAGCTGTTCGTACCGCGATGGCCGCGACATTGGCCATGCGGGCGATCGGCCCGGCGAATCCGACGAAGATCGCCGTGGTGGGTTCCGGGGTCCAGGCCCGCGCCCAGATCGAGCTTCTGACGGAGGTGGCATGTCCGGTCGTGGTGGGGGCGCGGGACGCAAGTGCTGCCGGACGCCTCGCCGAGCTGCATCCGCAGGGCTCGGTCGACACGATCGAGGCGGCGGTGCGCGGCGCCGATGTCGTCCTGTGCTGCACCGGCGCGTCGAGCCCGGTCGTCGACCGGTCATGGCTCGCTGACGGCGTCTACGTCAGTTCGGTAGGTGGCTCGCACGGCTGTCCGGAGCTCGATGCAGAGACGATCGCGGATGCGTCGGTGTGCGCGGAGTGGCCGGGGTCCGTCACCGAGCCTCCCCCGGTCGGCGCCCCCGAGCTGCAGGGACTCGACCCGTCCGAGGTGATCTCGCTCGGCGCCCTCCTCGATCCCAGCGATCCGCAGTCGGTGATGGAGCCGGGTGCCGCGATCACCGTGTTCAAGTCGACCGGTCACGCTGCGCTCGATGTCGCCGCCGCCTCGGTGGTCGTCGCGTTCGCCCGGGAGAACGGGATCGGGGTGACGATCCCGTTCTAGGCTCGGCGAACCAGCGCTGGACCAGGTCCCCGACGCCGAGCCCGGCGGCGACGGCGGTCATCGCCCCCCACGGTGAGTCGTGGTCCGACCGACCTCGGCGACAATGCGCACCGCCCGCTCACGCGACGGCGGCGGATACAGCGGCGGGGAACAACCTGTCATGACTCCGTCCCCGCGGTCGATCGGGTCCCGACACGCCGGGGCGGTTCGACCCGCTCCGGCGCAGCGGAAGGCCCGGGCCAAGTGACGCCCGGGCCTTCCGCCGTCTCCGGCGGCGTCAGGTCGCGGAGTGGGCCGCGGCGAGCAACTCGTCCCTCGTGCACAGCTTGACGCGCGGTCGGCCGGCCGCTCGCCCCGAAGCGACCTCCATACGATCGATGGCGAGCCAGCCTTCGGCGAGCACCACGCCCGGATGCTCACCGGTCTCGGCCATGTTCGGCGGCTCGAGCCGGCCTCGGAGCGGGGCCAGTGCGCCCGAGGCGAGATCGCCGACGATCACGTCGACCGTCTGCTGCGCGCACTTCTTGTTGGTGCCGATGATCCCGGACGGGCCTCGCTTGGCCCATCCGACCACGTACTCCCGGTCCCCGCCGGTGACCCGTCCGTCGACGTGCAGGACGATTCCGCGGTCCCGGTCGAACGGGACTCCCTCGATCGCGGCGCCACGGTATCCGATGGCGCGGACGACCAGGCCGCAGTCGAGGTGCTCCCGTTGCCCGGAATCGACCGCTACGACACCCGCCCCATCAACTCGGAGATCGTTGTGGGCCAGGACGATCTCCCGGACCCGGCCCCCTCCCCGCAGCTCGACCGGCGAACGCCCGAACCTCAGTGTGATCCGCCTGTGCCGGCCCGACGGCCGCGGACGTACCGCGAGGTCTCGCAGGACCTCGATGTTGCGTTGCTCGACCGGGCCGACCGCGGCCAGCTCGTCATCGGTGATATCGGCGAGGTCGGCCGGGTCGACATCGACGTACACGCCGTCCAGTGCGCCGAGCTCACGCAGCTCCGAGGTCGTGAACGCGGCCTGCAACGGTCCCCTGCGGCCGACCACCGTGACCTCGTCGATCGCGCTGGCCGTCAACGCTTGCAACGCATGGTCGGCGATGTCCGTGCTGCACAGTTCCGACGGTTGCGTGGTGAGGATCCGAGCCACGTCGAGCGCGACGTTACCGTTGCCGATCACGATGGCGGCTCGTACCGAGAGATCGACGGGCAGCGTGGTGAAGTCCGGATGCCCGTTGTACCAGCCGACCAGTTCGGTGGCGGCGACACTGCCCGGCAGGTCTTCGCCCGGCACGCCGAGAGCGCGGTCGCGCTGGGCACCGGTCGCGTACACGACGGCGTCGTACCGCTCCAGCAGTTGCTCCCTGCTCATGTCCCGTCCCAGCTCGACGTTCCCGAAGAAGCGGAACCGGTCGTGCAGCGCCGTCTTGGCGAACACGGCGCTGACCGCCTTGATCTTGGGGTGGTCGGGCGCCACACCGGAGCGCACGAGCCCCCACGGAGTGGGTAGCCGCTCGAACATGTCGACATGAACGGCCGGGTGCTCGATCTTGAGCAACGACGCGGCGGAGAAGAAGCCCGCGGGACCAGCGCCCACGACGGCCACGTAGAAGGGAGGCATGTCTCACTCATCTCGGTCGGTCGGGCGGCCGCGGCGGCGACCGAGCCGGCCGTCGGCCGCGAGGCAGTGCGGGCACCGTCGCCCGGCCGGGGAACTCACGCGGCGAAGTGCGCCGCGTTGGCCGCTATGTCCCCCAGGAGGTCCTGCGGGACGTCTTCCTCGTCGAACACGGCATCGTTGGGACACACCGGCACGCAAGCCCCGCACTCGATGCAGTCGTCCGGGTTGATGAACAGCTGCTCGACCTCGTCGAAGTCAGGGTGGTCCGGCGTGGGCTGGATGCAGTCGACGGGGCAGACCTCGGTGCACGAGCCCGCCTTGGTACCGACACACCGCTGCGTGATGACGTAGGCCATCAGTCAGACCTCTCTCGTTGACAGTTGACGGGCAGGACGGCCCGGGCCGGCGCATCGACCGACCCCGCCCGCGCCGAGCGGGCCGAACTGTGCCTCTGCCCTTTGGAACTGGACGTGCAGGGGGTCCGGGCCGGCGACCACGACATGGCCCTGCCGCAGCCGGTCGGTACCGCTGTCGGCAACGGAGTCCGAGTACCGCTCGAGGATCCGGGTGCAGGACACCTCGCTCTCGAGCCGGGCGAGCGGCGCGCCGAGGCAGCTGTGGATCCCGTGGTCACAGGACATCCGGTGGTCGGGCGTCCGGTCGAGCCGGAGCCGGGTGGGGTCGTCGAACCGGCAGGTCGTCGCGGGCCGCTCCGTGGACCTGGAGGACGAGCGCACCGGGCGCGGGTTCCGTCTCGCCCGGCGTCGTCGTTCCCGAGGTCGCGCGAGGGGCACCGATACCGATCGGGGTGTCGAGCCGCAGCGACCCGTCGGTGGAAAGGTGCCCCTGGTCGGCGGCGCCGGCCAGCAGCGCCGCGCGAACACCCGGTGTACCGGAGCAGGTGGACGACGCCGCCGGAGCTGTCGACCGTGGTCCTGTTGCCGGCGGCGACGAGGAACACGACCTGGGCCGGCAGGCCCGCGACATCAGGGCCGGTGCCGTACCGACCCCGTCACAGAAGCCCACGGCGTGACGCCATCACGATCGGCCTCCGGCGTATCAGTACAACTTCCAGTCCTCACGTTCGACCAATTCGTCGGACAGTTCCACCTTCGAGTGCTCGGAGAGGATCCGGCCGAAGGGGGCCACATCTTCTGCTGCCGGCGCGGGTTCGCCGGACCACAGCCGCGAGCGTTTCAGCGCGCGGCCACAGTGAATGAAGACTTCGTCGATCGCCACTCGGAGCACCGATCGAGGAGTTCGGCTCGCAACCGCGTGCGCAGCAATCCGCTGTGGTGACACATCGATCAACGCAGTCCCCTTCACACGTAGCGTGTCGTCGCGGCCGGGAATGAAGAAGATGATCCCGACCTGCGGTCGCACCAGAAGATTCTCCATGATGTCGAGTCGATTATTGCCGGGGCGATCGGGGATGATCAGCGTCTTCTCGTCCTCGACGGTGACGAAGCCGGCCGGATCTCCTCGTGGCGACACGGCCACAGCGCCGTCCTCGCCGGCACTCGCAACACACAGGAACGGTGAATGCGCAATGAAGTCCCGACAGTGTGCGTCGAGATAGGGCAGGACCTTGCGCACCGTGAGGTCCTGGTACATGGGGTATACCTTGCGCAGCTCCTCAGCAGAATCGAGCGTCGCGCCATCTGATTCAGTCATATGAACACCACCAGGAATCGCGATGAGGACAGTTGAACGTGGACCAGCAGGTCGTGGCACCTGCCGGGTGAGCACGCGGGGGTCGCACCCGCCTGCCGGCCCGGCACCCGGCGTGGCCGGCGGACATGCGACTCACCCGGCCACCGAGATGCCCGAACAACGCTCCACCGACCGGATCGAGGTCGACGAAGAAATTTTTGTCGTAAACCAAGGCCGCAGTGCCCCACGACAGCGGGAGCCGGCGGACCCGACTGCCGGATCGAGGAAACCTCATAGGGCCACCCTACGCATTGCCGTATGATCGACCACCTCTCGCCGAGTTGTCACCATTCTGCACTCCGAACATTGCGGAACATTGCGGGACATTGCGGGACATTGCGAAACAATGCGGAACCCTGGGCTCGTTCAGGCCACTCGTCCAATCAATAGATTATGGCATCGCTCACCGTCGGGCGGCAGTACACAATGTGACTGAATCCGTGTCGCCGCACTCCTACAGGTGTAGGGCAACTGAGAGCGTGTTTGAGAAGATCAAGTCGCGGGTGTGATCATGTACTTCTGTTGCCGGGCGGCCGGGGTGCCGCGGGCGAGGCGGCGGGTGATGGTGTTGATCGCCGCCCAGCGGATCATGGCCTCGGACACGGCGGGGTCGCGTTCGTAGTCTCGGGCCAGACGCCGGTGCGCGGTGAGCCAGGCCAGGGTCCGCTCGACCGCCCACCTGCGCGGCAGGACGGCGAATCCGCGCTGCTCAGGCGGTTTGCGGACGACCTCGACCGTGGTCCGCAGGATCGAGGTGGCCCAGTCGAGCAGGCGGCCGGCGAACCCGGCGTCGGCGAACACGAAGCGCACCCTCGTGCGCAGGTAGAGGTCGAGCAGGATCGACTTGGCGCCGTCGCGGTCCTGGACCGACGCCGAGCACACCATCGTCGTCAAGAGCAGGCCGAGGGTGTCGGTGATGATGAACCGCTTCCGACCGTTGACCTTCTTTCCGGCGTCGTATCCACGTGTGTCCTGTCCGACGGTGTCGGCGCCGCGCACGGACTGGGAGTCGATGATGCCCGCGCTCGGCTCCGGGTCGCGGCCCTCGTCGGCGCGCAGCTGTCCGCGTACGACCGGCAGGATCTGTTCGGTGACCTTCTGCTGCTCCCATCGGTTGAAGTACCAGTACACGGTCTGCCATGGCGGGAAGTCCGCAGGCAGAGCACGCCATGCGCACCCCGCGCGCACCACGTAGAGGATCGCGTCGACCACGTCCCGGCGTGGATGCTTCTCCGGCCGCCCACCCGATCCGGCCTCGGGCAGGAGCGGCTCGATCAACGCCCACTGGGCATCGCTGGTGTCCGAGGGATACCGCCGCTTACGCCGAGCCACCCATCCACGATGGACCACACCGGCGCCCGGACCACGCAGACACGCCGGCCTTCTCAAACACGCTCTGAGTCGGCACCTCTCCCGGCCCGGGAGCCGGACGCGCACACCGACCCGGGAGATCGCCGCGTGGCCGTCACGACCACCCGATCTCCTGAGGGGGTCGGGAACGCGGTGATCCCGAGGCGGTTGCGCATACCGAGCGAGATACCGCCCAGTCTCCTGTCCGCCACGCCCACCGGGGCCCGCTCCCGCCCTCCGGACGTCGGTGGCGTGGACGGGGATCGCCGCCGCGCAGCGAGGTGGGCCGTGACCGGCTCGGCCGCGCGCCACGGCGCCTCTCTCCGATGGTCGCGACGGCACCTCGAGTTATCCGGCCGTTGCCCCGTCCAGGATGTCGCGGAAGATCTCCATCGCGGAGTATGTCTCGGCGAAGCTCGTGGTCAACGGGGAGAGCCCTATCCGGATGCCGCCCGGCGGTCGGTGATCGACGATCACCCCACGCTCGATCAGTGTGGTGCTGATCCGCGCCGCGTCCGGGTGCGTGACGGTCACGTGGCCGCCGCGCAGACGTGGGTCGCGGGGCGAGCCGTAGCCGGCGCCCAGGGGCACGAGCCACACGTCGACCAGTGCGGTGACGAACTCGGTGAGTTCGACCGCCTTGGTCCTGATCCGGTCGATGCCGGCCTGCTCGACCAGCGCGACGCCCTGTTCGACGCCGATCAGGCCGGTCACCGGCGGGGTCCCGGACAGGGCGCGCTTGATCCCGGCCGCCGGGCGGTAGGCCTTCTCCATCGCGAACGGGTCGTCGTGGCCCATCCAGCCGGGGATGGCCGCGGCGAAGTCGTCCTGGTGCTCGGCGCGGACGTAGAGGAACGCCGGGGCGCCGGGGCCCGCGTTGAGGAACTTGTAGGTACAGCCCACGGCGAAGTCCACGCCGCACGCGTCCAGCTCGACCGGCACCGAACCGACGCTGTGGCACAGGTCCCACACGACGACCGCGCCGTGCCGGTGGGTCAGCGCCGTGATCGCGGCCATGTCGGCCAGGTAGGCCGATCGGTAGGCCACGTGCGAGAGCAGCAGCACCGCGGTCCGGTCGCCGAGGGTCTCGGCGACCTGTTCGACGGTGACCCCGGATGCCGGGTCGGAGTCGATCCAGCGCACCGTCATGCCGAGCTCGGTCGCGACGCCGTCGACGACGTAGCTGTCGGTCGGGAAGTTGTGCCGGTCGGTGACGATCTCGGTGCGGTCGGGTCGCAGCGCGGCTGCGGCGCGCAGCGTCTTGTAGAGACACACCGTCGTCGAGTCGGCGACGATCGTCTGGCCGGGTGCGGCGCCGAGCACGGCGGCGGCGAGCCGGTCGCCGATCTGCGCGGGCAGTTCCAGCCAGCCTTCCGACCAGGAGCGGATCAGCCGCCCCGCCCATTGCTCGTCGATCAGTTCGATCAGCCGGTCGCGGGTGGCCAGCGGTGGGCGGCCCAACGAGTTGCCGTCCAGGTAGGCCACCACCCGGTCGTGCTCGCCGGGGGCGATGAACCGCCTCCGGAACCCGGCGAGCGGGTCGCGGTCGTCGAGCGCCCGTGCGTCGGCGATGTCCACTGTGTCTCCTCGGAGGTCGGGCTCAGGTGCCCAGTTCGGTGCGGACGGCGAGGATCTCCGGGAAGAAGGTCAGCTGCAGTGCGGCCTTGAGGAACCCGACGCCGCTGGATCCGCCGGTGCCGCGCTTGTAGCCGATGATCCGTTCGACGGTCTTCATGTGCCGGAACCGCCACAGCTGGAAGCTCTCCTCCAGATCGACCAGTGCCTCGCAGGTCTCGTAGGCCGCCCAGTTGCGGTCCGGATCGCGGTAGATGTCGCGCAGGACCGGGACCAGCTCCTTGCTGAACTCGTGCGGCAGCGTCACGTCGCGCTGGAGGAGATCGTCGGGCACGGGATGGCCGTGGCGGGCCAGGTGCCCGAGGAACTCGTCGTAGAGACTCGGCGCCTGCAACGTGGCGCGCAGCCCGGCGGCGGCCTCGGGGTTGTACCCGAAGACGTCGATCATGTCCGCGTTCTTGTTACCGAGCAGGAACTCGACGGTCCGGTACTGGACGGACTGGAAGCCGGAGGAGTGCCCGAGGGTGTCCCGGAACTGGATGTACTCCGACGGCGTCAGTGTCGCCAGCACCTCCCACTGCTCGAACAGCTGACGCTGCACCGCCTTCACCCTGGCCAGAGCCTTGAGTGCGGGCCCGAGCGAGCCCCCGCGCATGCACACGATCGCGTAGCGCAGCTCGTGGATGACCAGCTTGATCCACAACTCGGAGGTCTGGTGCTGGATGATGAACAGCATCTCGTCGTGATGCTCGGGGACGCTGAGCGGTTGCTGGGCGGCCAGCAGCAGGTCCAGCCGCAGGTAGCCCTCGTAGGTCAGCTCGGTGTGCAGATCGCGCAGCACTCCCGGCTCGATGTCACGTCTGTTGCGGTGTTCCGGCATCGCCCTGTGATCACTCCCCGTGGACCGCGGGAGCGGATCTCCTCGCACGATCTCCCCGAGCCTCGCAGCAACGACCGGCTCGGACAGTCCGCGGTGTGGCGAAATCTGAGCAGAATCGCCCCTACATGTGTAGGAGTCTGCCGAGTCGGTGCGCGAGCCGACGATCGACCCGGACGTTCGCGCCGGCGGGGCAGCGACCCGGAAGCTGCTCGGCCCGGTTCGGCCGCCGGTACAGCGTGGTGCGGCGGAGGCGCAGTGGCGAGCGGTCTCGTGGGCGTCGCCGCAGCTGCTCGGGCAGGTCTCGACGGTGTTCTCGTGGTCTGCGCGGAGCGTCGCATCGAGGCGCGCCAGAAATCGCCCTCGCTGTTGCGGCCGGGCTTGCGGTCCTCGGTGTAGTCCTCGAGTGCGGCGTCGACGGTCGGCTCCCGGTCGGGACCGCCCCGAGTTCCCCGAACGACACACGAACCTGGAGCAGAATCCCGACCGCATCTCACGCCCCCGCGCTGAATGCTCCAGCGTGAGACCACGGTGGACATACACACGATCATCCAAGGATCATGATGTCAGATGTTCCGGATGCTCAGCAGCAGGAAAGGCCGGAACCAGCGATCTGGTTCCGGCCTTACATTCAGGGTGGAGCTGAGGGGATTCGAACCCCTGACCCCTTGACTGCCAGGCACCGGCAGAACGCTCTCGACTTGCAGGGATATCGGCGTCCGGGCTGGTCAGAAGTCCGGTGGCGTCCGTGGGCGTCCGGCGAGCCGCCGGTCGGTCGTCACTCAGTTAGACACCACGCTGAGCGTAGGACCTTGTCCACGTAGCGCTGAGCAAGACCACTAACCGCCCGAGCCAAGAACGACACTGCTCGCTAGAGCGCGTCCTCCGCCGTTGTCCGTCCCGAGCTGCAAAAACGTCGTGGCCGCTTTGGTCTCCGTTGCGTTCGTTCGGCAACGCCTGGCCTTGACTCCTAGTACTGCAACGGCGTTTTGTCAGGCTGGTGGGCGTTGGCCGCGGCGGCGGTAGTGGCAGGTCCGGGCCTGGTGCTGGCGTCGTCGGCGCCAGGTGGACCAGGCGAGTGTGCTGGCCAGGCAGGCGGCTGGGGTGAGGATGAGGGTGGCGAGCAGACGCCGTATCTCGTTGCCGCTCAGCGGGATCAGCCCGGTCCGCTCGGCTGGAGATCCCCCTTTTCGGCCTCCTGTGCGCGGGTGACGGACAGGTAGGCGGCGGCGAGCATGGCCAGTGTGATGTGGGCGTACCAGGCTCGGTAGGAGCGGACTTGGTAGTGGTCGAGGCCTGCTTCGTTCTTGGAGGTCTGGAAGCATTCCTCGATCGCCCAGCGTGCGCCGGCGACGCGGACCAGCTCGCGCAGCGGCGTGGCCGCGGGGGCGGCGCAGCGGTAGAACGCCAGCTCCCGGGTGGTCTTGCCCTGCCCGGGTTCGGTCTGGCGGCGCACGAGCAGCCAGTGCCCCCACCCGTGGGGCAGGCCGGCCGGGTCGAGGGCGACGGTGGTCCAGTCATAGATCCGCTCTCCGTGCGCACCCGCGCCGACCTGGCGCCGTTCCCACCCGCTGCGGCCGGTGTCGGGGTCGCGGGCGCCGGCGATCGTGGCGAGGACCTTGGCCTGGCGGCGATGCCCGTCCGGGCTGGTCAGGACGTCGTCGTTGCGAGTGGCCAGCACGAACGGAATCTCCCGGTCGGCCAGCCAGGTGCGGAAGGTCGGATTCTGTCCGTAGATCTCGTCGGCGGTCACCCACGAGCGGGGTGTGAGGGCCCCGCAGGCGTGGGCGCGGGCGAGCATCGCCAGCCCGAGCTGGGGCTTCGTGGCGAACCCGACCTCATCGGGCACGTCAGCTCTGGCGCAGCGGTCCCGGTCCTCGGTCCACGAGGTCGGCAGGTAGAGCTCGCGGTCGATCAACGCCCGCCCCTTCGAGCTGGCATAGGCCAGGAACACCCCGAGCTGACAGTTGTCGACCTTGCCGCTGGTACCGGTGTACTGGCGTTGCACTCCCGCCGAACGCAGGCCCTTCTTGATGAACCCGGTCTCGTCGACCACGAACACCTCACTTGCGGGGTCGCCGAGGGCGTCGAGGACGTAGTCGCGCACGTCGTCGCGGACCCCGTCGACGTCCCAGTCAGCGATGCGCAGCATCCGCTGCGTCCCGTCCGGCGAGACCGCCCCCGCATGCTCGGCCAGAGTCCACCCGTTCTTGCGCTCCAACCCGGCCAGCAGGCCGCGCACATACGCCCCGGCCCGCGCGCGGGGCTCACGACGGAAGAACCGCGGCCCGATCGACGCGATGACCTGGTCCAACGCCGCTACCCATCCAGCAAGATCCACCACCCGGCGATCATCACCGCCGAACCCGGATCAGCCTCTCACGACACGTCGAAACGCCGTTGCAGTACTAATACTCCAGCCGCAGTTCGTGATGTTGGTTGCGCTAGGCTTCGATCTTGTGAAGGAAGAGGAGGATCTCGAGGCGTGGGCCGGTGGCCTGGACGGGCTGTTCGGGTTGGTGGCGGGCCGGTTCTTCCGGCCCGAGCCGCGGCGGCGGGCACGGGCGTATGTGCGTGGGTTGCTCGCACCGTTGGCCGGGAAGAACGGGTGGACGCTGGCCGAGGTCGCCGGCGACACGACCCCGGACGGCATGCAGCGGCTGCTCAACTCCGCGACCTGGGACACCGACGGGGTGCGCGATGACCTGCGCGACTACGTCGCAGAGCGTCTCGGTGAGCCCGGCGGGGTACTGATCGTCGATGAGACCGGGTTCCTGAAGAAGGGGACGAAGTCTGCAGGGGTGCAGCGCCAGTACTCGGGCACTGCCGGGCGGGTGGAGAATTGCCAGCTCGGGGTGTTCTGTGCCTATGCCACGAGCAAAGGCCGCACGTTGATCGACCGGGAGCTGTATCTGCCGAAGTCCTGGGTCGGTGACCGCGAGCGCTGCCGGGAAGCGGCGGTACCCGACGAGGTCGAGTTCGCCACCAAGGCGACGCTGGCCAAGAGCATGCTCGCCCGAGCCCTCGACGCCGGTGTCCCCGCGTCCTGGGTGGCCGCCGACGAGGCCTACGGACAGGACTGCAAGTTCCGTTCCTGGTGTGAGCAGCGCCGGATCGGCTATGTCGTTGCCGTACCGCGTAGCCAGTCCATCCCGCTCTCGCCCGGTGCCGACCTCACAGCTGACATCGCTGGGTTGGTCGGGTCACGACGTGCTGATGACCTGGTCGCACGGGCCCCAGAGCAGGCGTGGAAGCGCCGCTCTGCCGGGCCCGGAGCCAAGGGCGAGCGGCTCTATGACTGGGCGGTGGCCGGCCTGCACCCGCCCCCGGATGCGCCCGCTGGGTGGGGACGCTGGCTCTTGGTCCGGCGCCAGATCCTCACCGACACCCAACTCGAGTCCGGTATGGAGCCGGAGTTGGCCTACTACCTGTGCGCCGGCCCGCCCGGCACCACCGACGACGACCTCATCCGGGTCGCCGGCGCCCGCTGGGCGATCGAGGAGTGCTTCCAGACCGCGAAGAACGAGGTCGGGCTCGACCAGTACCAGGTCCGCCGCTACGACGCCTGGTACCGCCACATCACCCTGGTCATGCTCGCCCACGCCTACCTCTCGGTCACCGCGGCGATCGCCCCAAAAGACCTGGTAACGGGCTCATCCCGCTCACCCTCGCCGAACTCCGACGTCTCCTGGCGCCCCTGATCCACACCCCCGCCCGGGCCGTGGGCTGGGCCTGGTCGATCTGGCGCCGCCGTCACCAACACCGAGCCCGCGAAAGCCACTACCGACGAAGACGGATCAGATAACAAACTGCGGCTGGAGTACTAAGCCGCAGCGTGATCTACGAGCAGCTCCGCAGCGGCCGCCTCCGGTCGGTCCGTGTGGGGCGCACCCGGCTCATCCCGAGGTCGGCGATCGCCGAGTACGTCGCTCTCCTGGAGCGCGAAGCCGCTGACGCCGACCACTTCCAAGCCGCGTCATGACCGCCCGGAGAAGCCGCGGAGAGGGGGGACTGCACTGGGACGAGTCCCGCCAGCGCTGGATCGCCACCGCCACACTCGGGTTCGACGGGCGGGGCAAGCGGATCACGCGCAAAGCCAGCGGCACCACCAAGACCGCCGCCAAGGCGAAGCTGCGCGAGATTCTGCGTGACCAGGAGAACGGCACTGTTGTCCCTGCCGGCAAGTACACCGTGGCCGACGCCGTACGCGACTGGATCGCCTACGGGCTCACAGGTCGCTCCCCCGCGACCCTCTCGAACTACACGACGATCGCGAACAAGCATATTGTCAGCCAGCTCGGCGCCCGCAAGCTGCGCGATCTGACGGCTGATGACGTCGATCGTTGGCTTCGTGCCGAATCCCGGGTCGTCAGCACTCGGACCCTCCGGTTGATGCACTCGTTGCTGAACCGGGCCGTCCGTCACGCGATGGCCCGGGACAAGGTCATGCGCAATGTCGTCGAGCTGTGCTCGGTCCCGACCGGGCGCGAGGGACGACGGTCCAAGTCGCTGACCTTCACCCAGGCCGAGAAGCTGCTCAGGGCCGCGGAGGCCAGCTCAATGCGCGCCTATGTCGTGCTGTCGCTGCTCACCGGAGCACGGACGGAGGAGCTGCGCGCGCTGCGTTGGGAGGATGTCGACCTGGTCGGGTCACCTGATGAGGATCCACCGGTGCCGCCGTCGATCTCCGTTCTGCGCTCAGTACGCATGGACGGCGACACCAAGACCCGCAGGTCCCGACGTCGTCTGGCGGTGCCGTCCCGGGCAGTCCGCGCGCTCGCTGCACACGCCGAACGGCCGGAGGTCTCCACGGGGCAGGCCGATCTCGTGTTCGCCTCCCGCAACGGCACGGAGTTGGACGCGCACAACGTCCGCCGGTCGTTCCGACGCGTCGCCGCTGACGCAGGCCTCGATGCGGCCGAGTGGACGCCACGCGAGCTACGCCACAGCTTCGTCTCGCTGCTCTCCGATTCCGGAGTGCCGCTGGAGCACATCTCTCGGCTGGTCGGCCACAGCGGCACGGCCGTCACCGAGGCTGTCTACCGACAGCAGCTCCGCCCGGTACTGGAACACGGCGCCATCGCGATGGACGGGATCTTCCCTTCCGACGATCACGCAGACGACCGCTGAACACCCCTGTAGATGAGCACGCCCAGATAGACGCTCATCACGAGCGCGATCATGATGCTCAGGCTGATTCGGCCGGCGTCGAGCGGTGCGTCGCCCCACAGCAGCGCCGGGCCGAGCTGGGCCAGAATAAGCAGCGACATCGCGAACGCCCTGGCCCCACAGCGACACGGTCGGGAACTGCTGCCGCACCTTCCGCTCCATCCGACGCACTGCCCGATCGTCCGCGGTCCCAGCGACGATCGCCGTCACCAGCGGAGCCACCTGCCTACCGTGATTGATGCCGACCCTCAGCGGATCCTCGCGCCCCTGCGCCTCGATGCACAGCACGCGATAGCTGCCCCACGTCGTCGGTCTACGCGCGCTCCGGCGCTCGACCGCTACCGACCGGACGTCGCGTGCCGGGACCGAGAAGACGTCGGCGTGAAGCCGCTTCTCGGCCGCGTTCGGCTCGAAGGCCACTTCATCCGGGGTCACCGTCAGGACACCAGTGCGCGGCCATCGACCGACGTAGCTCGTCGCCGGAACCCGCACCCTCTGCACCTCCAGCAGATCACGGACCCTGTCCGCCCATCGGTGCACCATGATCTCGTCGGGGGGGGGGCGGCACGAGTCAGCCGCCGATCGGACCGCCCGACATAGACACTCAGCTAGTCACTCGCCACGACTGCGTCCTGGCAAGAAAAAAGCCAGGACCGAAGTCCTGGCCTGGTGAAGAAGGGTGGAGCTGAGGGGATTCGAACCCCTGACCCCTTGACTGCCAGTCAAGTGCGCTACCAGCTGCGCCACAGCCCCTTGCGACATGCAGAACAGTACACGGCGCCCTGTGGGCCCCGGACAGGGGGGTGCCCGTCCGGACGCGACCACCTAACGTCCTCCCGGTGCTGCCCTCCGACATCGGACGACTGGTCACCCTCGGCTCTCCCGCGGTCTCCCCGGACGGCGCATCGGTCGCCTTCACGGTCCGCCGGGTCGATCTCGAACGCAACAGCTACCCGACCTCGGTCTGGCTGGCCGCCGTCGACGGGAGCTCCGCGCCGCGCCGGCTGACCGGCTCCGAGCACGGCGACCGCTCCCCCGCCTGGTCGCCGGACGGGACCCGGCTGGCGGTCGTCACCGGCCGCGCGGACGGCGGATCGGTGCTGCGGGTGCTGCCGATCGGGACCCCGGGTGAACCGGTCCCGCTCTGCGAGCGGGACGAGGCCGTCAGCGAGCCGGCATGGTCACCGGACGGGACCCGGATCGCGTTCGTCTCCCGGGAACGCACGGCCCGCTGGTCCACCGGCGACGACGACCGCGCACGCGAACCGCGCCGGATCGACCGCCTGTTCAGCAGGCTGGACGGCGAGGGCTGGATCGTGGACCGTCCCTCCAGCGTGTTCGTCGTGGACGCCGCGGGCGGCGGGGCACCGTGGATCGTCGCCGGTGGGCCGTTCGAGCACTCGGGGCCCGCCTGGTCACCGGACGGTCGCACGCTCGCCGTCGTCTCGTCCCGGGAACCGGACTGGGATCTGTCCTCCGCGACCGGGATCTACCTGGCCGACGCCGACGGCGCCGCCGAGCCCCGCAGGCTGACCGCCCCGGGCCCCACCCACCACTCGCCGTCCTGGTCGCCGGACGGCAGCCGGATCGCCACCCTGGCGGCTGACGAGCATCTCGCCGCGCCCGCGCACGGACACCCCTGCGTCGTCGACGTCGGCACCGGCGCCGAGCGCGTCCTCGCGACCGCTCTGGACCGGCAGTGCAGCCCGATCCCGGGCGCCCGCGCTCCCGTCTGGGACGGTGCCGACCTGCTGTTCACCGTGGAGGACCGCGGCGGGGTGCACCTCTACCGGGTCGGTACCGGCGACCACGACGCCCCGCAGCCGCTGCTCACCGGGGACCGTGTGGTGGCCGCGTTCGACCGGGCGGGCGGCAGCACGGTCGTGCTGCTCGGTGACCCGGCCCGCATCCCGCAGCTGCACGTGCTCGACGACGGTGCCACCCCCGGCGCCGCCCCACGACGGCTGACCGGACTCGCCGACCCGTTCCACGCGGCCGTCCCCGCGCCGGCCCCCGCCCACCTGGCCGTTCCGTCGCCGGCCGGGGACGGCGACATCGACACCTGGGTGTTGCTCCCCGAGCACGTCGCGGACGGTCCGGTCCCGGTCCTGCTGTCGATCCACGGCGGCCCCGCGACCCAGTACTCGTCGGTGTGGTTCGACGAGTTCCGGCTCTGGGCGGCCGCCGGGTACGCGGTCGTCTGGTGCAATCCGCACGGCTCGACCGGCTTCACCGAGGCGTGGTCCCGGGCGATCCGGGCTCCGGAGGCCGAAACGGCACCCGGCACCGGCTGGGGCGGGATCGACGCCGACGACGTCCTGGCCGCGCTGGACGGCGCGCTGGACGCGTTCGGCGAGCTCGACCGCGACCGGGTCGGGGTGCTGGGCGGCTCGTACGGCGGTTACCTGACGACCTGGCTGTCGGCCCGTCACCCCGGCCGGTTCCGCGCCGCCTGCAGCGAGCGCGCGGTGAACAACATCGAGTCCAACGAGTGGCACTCCGACGTCGCGGGCTGGTTCCACGAGCAGTTCGGGGTGACCCACCTGCGCGACCCCGGCCGGTACCGGGCGATGTCGCCGGTGTCGTACGCGGCCGACATCGACGTCCCGATGCTGCTCCTGCACTCCGAGGACGACCTGCGGTGCCCACCGGAGCAGGCCGACGCGCTGTTCGTCGCGCTCCGGATGCTCGGGAAGCCGGTGGAGTACTGGCGGTTCCCGCAGGAGAGCCACGGGATGTCCCGCGACGGGTCACCGCGGCACCGGATGCAGCGGGCCCGGATCATCCTGGACTTCTTCGGCAGGCACCTCGGTGGCACCCGCCCGGACGAGGTGCCCCGCGGCTGACCGGCCGGCCGGGACGATCAGCCGGTCCGTTCCCGGCTCGGGTCGGCGGTGCCGCGCAGCAGCCGCAGCGCGTGATCGTCGGACCAGAACTCGTCGAACCCGTGCTCGGCGTAGCGGTCGGCCACGACGTGCATCGCGATGTCGTGCCGCACGTAGTCGAGCGCGAGCAGGACGGCCGCCGGGTCGTCGGTGTACAGGCCCCAGGTGCGGTCGGTGGTCAGCCCGCCGATCACGGCCTGGCTGCGGTCCGCGACGACGACGAGCAGCCGCTGCCCCAGGTTCGCCTCGACCGTCTCCGGGCTGGAGTAGCGGTGCTCGGTGGTCCAGCCGACCCGATCACCGTCGTGGCCGAACACCACTCGGCGCACGGCGACGCCACGCTCCTCGGCGCGCCGGGCCCCCGGCGTGAGCACGTCGAGATCCTCCGGCCAGCCCGACATGTACAGCTCGCCCTCGGCAACGGTGACGATGTCCTCGGCCCGCTCCAGCAGCGTGCTGCGCTCGCCCAGCGAGTGCACCAGCCGCGCCGGCGGCGGCGACGCCAGGCGGGGCAGCTCGTCCTCCAGGACCCCGATGGTGCGGTCGAACTCGCGGCGCATCCGTTCCAGCAACGACCGGGGCGGGAGCGGGACGTAGCCGATCGCGTCGTCGTCGGTGCGCACCTCGTAGGCCGCACCGCGCCCGACCAGCTTGCCGAGGGTCTCGTACACGGTGCTCCGCGGAACCCCGGAGCGCTTGGCCACCTCGTAGCCGTTGACCGGTTCGGCGGCGAGGACCAGCGCCACATAGGCCTTGGCCTCGTAGCCGGACATGCCGAGGCGTTGCAGCTCCCCCGTCACGTTGTGCACGGCCATTTGCGAGATCATCTCAATCGTTCGACGGCATCGTGCGTCCGGTGACGCCACCGCGACGCGCCCCCCGGCAGTGTGGGGGCCCGCGGGTGAATCGATCGTGAACGATCGAATGCTACGGGACCCCCGCCCCTTCATCACAATCATCGATCCCGCGCGTCCCCGCTGTCCATCCTCGTCGCCGACGCGGCCCCGCTGTCCATCCTCGTCGCCGACGCGGCCCCGCTGTCCATCCTCGTCGCCGACGCGGCCCCGCTGTCCATCCTCGTCGCCGACGCGGCCTCGGTGTCGATCCTCGTCGCCGACGCGGCCTCGGTGTCGATCCTCGTCGCCGACGCGGCCTCGGTGTCGATCCTCGTCGCCGACGCGGCCTCGGTGAGGATCGCGCGCATCGCCGTCTCGGCAGCGGTGCCGTCCCCGCACCGGATCGCATCGGCGACGTCGCCGTGCAGCCGGATCGCCGAGGGCTCCGGATGGGCAGGCATCAGGTGGTGCCGGATCCGCCCGGCGAGCACCTCGGCGACCGTCCCGCCCAGCGCGGCCAGCATCTCGTTGCCGGACGCGGCGAGCAGGGTCCGGTGGAACCGGATGTCGGCCTCGAGATAGGCCGCGAGATCCCCGCTGCGGGCGTACACCGCCATGTCCATCACCGCGCCGACCAGCTCACCGCACTGCTCGGGGGTGGCCCGGGCGGCCGCCAGCGACGCCGCGACCGGCTCGACCCCGCGGCGCAGCTCGGCCAGCGACCGCAGCTGCTCGGCCCGCTCCGAACCGTCCAGCCGCCAGCGGATCACCTGCGGATCGTGCACGTTCCAGCGTTCGCGGGGAGCGACCGTCGTGCCGACCCGGCGACGGCTCTGCACCAGCCCCATCGACTCGAGGACCCGCACGGCCTCCCGCACCACGGTCCGCGAGACCCCGTAGCGCTCGCCCAGCTCGTCGGCCCGCAGGACGGTTCCCGGCGGCACACCACCTCCGGCGACGAGTGCGCCGATCCGGTCCACGACGTCGGCGTGCAGGCCCGCTCCGTTGCCTTCGATCCCGACGTTCATCCGGCGCATGATCGCATAATCGGCATATCTGAATCGATCCGTTCTTGAATACGTACTACCAATGCCGCAGGCTGGCGTCGCCGGCCGGGCAGGCCGGATCGCGTGCCCAGGCCGCCACCCCGAGGAGACGTTGCAGTGACGCACCCGCCGCACGACCTGCAGCGACCGCCGTTGATCGTGGCGATGGGTGTGTCCGGATCGGGCAAGTCCACGGTCGGCGAGGCGCTCGCCGAGCGGCTCGACATCGCCTTCACCGACGCCGACGGCCTGCACCCCCCGGCGAACGTCGCGAAGATGAGCTCCGGTGTCCCCCTCACCGACGACGACCGGTGGCCCTGGCTGGATCTGGTGGGCGCCGAGCTCGCCGCGCACGACGCCGACGGCCTGGTCGTCGCGTGCTCGGCGTTGCGCCGGAGCTACCGCGACCGGATCCGGTCGCACGCCCCGCGCACCGCGTTCCTGCACCTGGCCGGTGCACCCGAGGTCCTCGCCGCCCGGATGGCCGGGCGGGCCGGTCACTTCATGCCGCCCGCGCTGCTGTTGTCCCAGCTCGACACCCTCGAACCGCTCACCGCCGGGGAGACCGGGGTCACACTGGACATCGACGCACCGGTCGACGAGCTGGTCGCGGCCGGCGCCGCGGCCCTCGCCTGAGGCACTACACGACGAGCCTGGCCGGCTCACCCGTCCGGCCGGCGTCGACCGGCGTCCCGACGACATCGTCCAGCACCCGGCGGAGCCGCCGGACCGCTTCGGTGAGCACCGGCTCGGGATGGACGAAGGGCAGCCGCAGCCGATCCTCGAAGGCGTAGCCGGTACCGAACCTCGGGCCCGGCGCGAGCGTCAGGCCGTGCCGCGGCGCGACCGCCGTCAGCGCCGTCGACAGGTCAGCACCGAGATCGCACCAGAGGACCAGACCTCCGTCGGGGACGACCGGCCGCCACTCGGGAAGCACCACCGCGAGCTCGCCGACCAGCCGGTCCCGGCGCAGCCGCAGCTCGGCGGTCCGCCGGCCGCGGATCTCGTCGAGCGCGTCCAGCACCTCGACCGCGATCAGCTGTTCCAGCACGGGCTGCGCGATCTGGGCCCGGGCCAGCCGCCGCCGCATCCGCGCGGCGGGTTCGCGGGCCGCCCGGATCCAGCCCAGCCGCAGCCCACCCCAGGCGATCTTGCTCGCGCCGCCGACGGTGACGACGTCGTCCTCCCGCAGCGCGTGCGCCGCGCACGGCAACGGCGCCGTCGCCCCCTCCCGCAGGTCGAGCTCGGCGAACGTCTCGTCGACGATCGCGACGGTCCCCTGCCGGGCGAGCCGGTGCAGCAGCCGGGCCCGGACGTCGTCGTCGAGGAGCCGGCCGGTGGGGTTCTGGAAGTCCGCCATCAGGTAGGCGGCCCGGGCGGCCGTCTGCCGGGAGGCCCGCGGCAGTGCGTCCTCGATCCCGGGGCCGAGCGCCACCGGGACCGGCCGGACACCGGCGTCGGAGAGCACGTCGAGCACCGCGGGATAGGTCGGGTGCTCGACCAGCACCCGGTCACCGGCTCCGGTGAGCTCGGCGACCGCGATCCCGATCGCCTGCAACGCCCCACCCGTGACGACGATCCGATCCGGGTCGGTCGGGACGCCGCGGGCGGTGAACCGGGCGGCGATCCGTTCCCGCAGATCGGGATGGCCGTCCGGACCGTAACCGTGCCCGGCCAGCTCACCGTCGAGCCGTCGCGCCGCCCGCCGGACCAGCTCGGACATCCCCGGAGGCGCAACGGGCGCGGCATGCGCCAGGTCGATCACCCCGCCCCGGGCCGGGCCGGGCACCCAGGCCCCGTCGACGCGGGCCGGGCCGTCCGGGAGCCGGACCCAGGTGCCCGAGCCCTGCCGGGCGTCCACCCAGCCGTCCTCACGCAGCTCGCGATAGGCGTGCGTGACGGTGATCCGGCTGACCCGCAGTCGTTCGGCGAGCGACCGCTCGGCCGGGAGCCGGGTGCCGGCCGGCAGACGCCCGTCGCCGACGAGCACCCGGATCGCATCGGCGAGCGTGCGATACACGGGCCCACGACCACGTCGGACGTCGCCGCACAACCCGGCCAGCGCGGCCGCGCCGATTCCGTCCATCCTTCAGTCCACTTCTGCTCGATTGGATCGCAGACGACAAGCCAATTCAGAGGCAGGATGCCGTGATGTGACGATCGAACGGAAGGGCGGCACCCTGTGGTCGCTGCGGATGCCACGCCGGCGTCGGCGGCTGATCCAGCTCCTGGTGGGTCTGGTCGCGTACGCGTTCTCGATGGCGCTGATGATGCGGGCCGGCCTCGGCTCGATGCCGTGGGACGTGCTGCACCAGGGCGTCGCGCTGCGCACCGGGCTTCCGATCGGGACGGTCATCGCCGCGACCGGAGTGGTCGTGCTGCTGCTGTGGATCCCGCTGCGGGAGCGGCCCGGCATCGGGACGGTCGCGAACGTCGTCGTGATCGCGCTGGTGATCGACAGCGCGCTGGCCGTCGTGCCCGAGGTGGACGGGCTCTGGGCGCGGGCCGGGCTCGCGGTCACCGGGATCGTGCTCAACGCCGCGGCGACCGCCGCCTACATCGGGGTCGGCCTCGGCCCCGGCCCGCGGGACGGTCTGATGACCGGCCTCGCGGCCCGTACCGGGCGCTCGGTGCGCGTGGTACGGACCGCGATCGAGGTGGCGGTGGTGCTCACCGGATGGCTGCTCGGCGGCACGTTCGGTGTGGTGACGGTGGCCTACGCGCTCGGCGTCGGACCGCTGATCCAGTGGTTCCTGCCCTGGTTCACCGTCCGGACGCCACGCTGAGCGCCCTCAGGTGATGTTCGACAGCCAGTCCGCGTTCGCGAGGTCGGCCATCACGCCGTCGACCAGCACGGTCGGGGTCGCGAACCGCCCGCCCGGGGCCGCGGCCGGATTCGCCACAGCGGCGTCCGTCGCATCGACGATCGACTGGGCCCCCGCCTGCCCGGCGACACATCCGCCGAAGTCCCCGGTCGCCCCCAGCTCGGTGCCGAGGGCGGTCAGCTGCTCCACCGACAGGCCCGCGGCGCCCTGGCGCGGCTGGTCGACGTAGAGCCGGGAGTGGTAGGCCGGGTAGATCCCGGCGTCGACCGCGCAGAGCGCGGCGTTGCCGGCCCGGGTGGAGTAGCCGGGCGGCGCCGAGCGGTCGTCCAGGATCGCGATCGTGTGATAGTTGACCTTGATCTTGCCGTCGTTCATGCCCCGCGCGAGCTGGTCGCGGTAGATGCGCTCGAACTGCTGGCAGGTCGGGCAGAGGTAGTCCTCGTAGACGTCGACGGTGACCGGCGCGGCCTGATCACCCGCCCGGACCACGGCGCCCTCCCGGGTGACCGGGTACGCCGGTTCCGCGCCGGTGGAGTAGTTCTGCCAGGCCAGGTAGAGGCCCGAGGCCAGTGCGAACACCAGGACCACGGCACCGATCATCAGGCCGCGGGCCGCGCCGCCGCGCCCCTGGGGCGGGGTGATCCCGGCGGCGTGCAGCCGCGCCTGCGCGGCTGCACGCCGCTCCCGCTCCGACTGTCCCATCGCTGTTCCCTCTCCGCGCCGCCGGCTCCCGCCGGACGTGTCACCGGCTCCGGGGCGCCGGCCGGCGGCGGTTCCGTCCGCTACCGGTCCCGCTCCGGACCCGTTCCTGCTCTGCTCACCTATCGGGCCCGCACCGCACCCGTCTTTCCCCGGCCAGCCGGCCCGTGACCGGCACGCACCCCGCTCCTGCTCTGCTCACCAGCACCGCACCCGACGGGCTCGTCACCTGCCCCGCTCGTCCCCCGTGTACTCCCGGCGCCCCGATCCGGGCTCTGCGCCCGCGGTGTCCGCACCCGGCCGGTCGTCGACCGCCGTGCCGTCCACCTCGGGACCCACGCCGGCGGGTGCGCCCCGGCCGACGACCGTCTCGTCGGGCACCCGGTCACCGTCCGCGCCGTCACCGCCCACACGCCCACCGCCATCCCAGACCCGATCCACCGCCAGCAGTGTGCGCGGACGCACCGACAGCCAGAGCGCCAGTGCCAGGAAGCCGAGATCGCGCAGCAACGACGACAGGTACCGCTCCTCCCCCGCTTCAACCGGGCCACCGGCGCCGAAGCACCCGCAGTCGATGGACAGACCTCGCGCCCACGCCTGCACGAGACCCGCGACGAACCCGATCAGCAGCAGCACGCTCACCACCGCGGCCAGCCGGGTACCGACGCCGAGCAGCAGCAGCCCACCGAGCGCCAGTTCCAGCAGCGGCAGGACTGTCGCGACGAACGGGACCGCAGCCGGGGGCAGGATCTCGTAGGCGTCGACCGCGACGGCCGCCTGCAGGGGATCGGCCAGCTTGGCACCACCGGACACCAGCCACACGACCGCCAGAGCGAGCCGCACTGCGGTGCCCACTATGTCGCGCAGGCGGGCGGATCTCACGGCGGGAGCCTAGCGAGGGGCCCGTGCCGCGCGGTTCACACGTCCGGGCGGACGACGACCGTGTCTCCCGACCGACGGTCGCTCGGCCGGGCCGCTCCGGTATCCACAGCCATCGGAGTCACGCCCACGACCCCATGCTCCATCAGGGTGAACCAGCGCCGAGTTGTCCACAGCCTGCCGAATCGCGCCGAAACTGTCGGAACCATCCGCAACAATCGACCGCATGTTCGAGACATGGGGTTCTGCCAGCAGTGACGGGACCGGCAACGGATCCGGAGCCGGTCACCTCACCCCTGCCCCTGCCCCTGCCCCTGCCCCTGCCTGTGATCGTGACCGTCCCGCTGCCGCTGCCGCTGCCGCCGAGCCCGTCCGCTGGGCCGAGCGCGTTCCCGACACCGCACTCGTCGCGGTCCTGGCACGGTCGCCCGACCGATCGGCATCCGACACCGAGCGCCTGGAGCGGATCGGTGCCTTCGAGCGCGTCATCGGCTGGCTGCAGACCTTGCAGGATGCCGAGATGTGCTCCTTCGTCACCGACGCGGAGGGCGCCATGGCCCGGTTCCTCGATGATCGGGATCCGGCCGACGGCCCACCCGGGCCCTTCGACACGGTCGGTCACGCCTCCCGGTCCGCGACTGCCGAGATCCAGCTGATGCTGCACCTGACCGGTGCCGCGATGCTCCGGCGCATCGAGCACGCCCGCCGCCTGCACGAGCCGGTGCACGGGCCCACCATCGCGCTGGCCCGATCCGGGCTGCTGACCCTCGCGAAGACCCGCTCGATCCTCGACGGCACCGCCGACCTGACCGACGAACAGGCCGCGCGACTTCAGGCCGCCGTACTCCCGGCGGCACCACAGAAGACGGTCGGTCAGCTGCGCGCGGCGATCGACCGTTTCCTGACCGCACTCGCCGATCGTGAGATCCCGGTGCGGCGCCGCGACCGGGCGATCGGCTCGCGATCGGTCGAGCTGCAGAGCGAACCACAGGGGATGGCGACGCTGCGAGTGTTCCTCCCGGCGGCGGCCGTGGTCGGCATCTATGCCGTGCTCGACGAGCACGCCCGTCGGTGTGGGAGCAGCGATCCACGCACGATGGACCAGCGCCGCGCGGATGTACTGACCGATCTCGTCCTGCGCGAGACGGGGTGGACCGGCACGAGCGCCGGTACCGCGGGAGAGCACCCGGAGTGCGGCGCGGCCACGGCCGGCGCCGAGCCGACCGGCACCGGGCCGGCCACCACCGGGCCGACGTGCGCCCTCCCCGGCGGTTACGACGCCGTCCGCAACTCGGTTTCGGTACGGGTCAACGTCACCGTCTCCCTCGATGCGCTCCTCGGCCGGTCCGACGATCCGGCCGAGCTCGCCGGGTACGGGCCGCTGCCCGTCGCCGACGCCCGCGCGCTGGCCTTCGACCCGGACAGCGTCTGGTACCGGCTGCTGACCGATCCGGCCGGGCACGTCGTCCACCGGGACACGACCACCTACCGGCCGGGCGCCGCCCTGACCGAGCTGGTTCGCGCACGGCACGGGAGGTGCGCACATCCGGGGTGCCGGGTCCCCGCCCACCGCTGCGATCTCGACCACGTGGTTCCGCACGATCCGCGGACCGGCGCCGGGCCGACGAGCGCCGACAACCTGCATCCGCTGTGCCGTTCGCACCACGTCCTCAAGCACATGCCCGGGTGGCGCACCGTGCTGCTCCCGGACGGAACGACGGAGTGGACCACCCCGTCCGGGCACGTCCACCGGTCCGAACCGGAACCGGCCGGATCCGGCGGGATCGGTGGGACCGGTGGGGCCGGCGAGCCCGGCCGGCGTGGTCCGAGCGTGCTCGCGTTGCTGCGTGACCCCGGACTGGCCGACCGGCTCGCCCGGAGCACCGCCGAGGCACCGTTCTGATGCCCGGGTCACGAGCGACACAGCGCAGGCACCCTCCGCCCACGCCCTACTGCCACGGCCACTGCTCGGCTACGGCTACGGCTACGGCTACGGCTACGGCTACGAGCCTCAGTACCGCTCGCGGGCGGATTCCTGTTCCAGCAGCTCGTCGAGGTCCTTCAACCGATCCATCGTGGCGACGGCCCGCGCGGTCCGGTTGTTCGACGCCATCAGGTCGCGGTGCCGGTGCACGAACTGCCAGTAGCCGGCGGTGTAGGGGCAGGCGTTCTCCCCGACCCGCACCTTCGGGTCGAACGCGCAGCCCCCGCAGAAGTCGGTCATCCGGTCGATGTAGGCGCCGCCCGACGAGTACGGCTTGGTGGCCATCCGGCCACCGTCCGCGTGCTGGCTCATCCCGATCACGTTGGCCGGCATGACCCAGGCGAAGCCGTCGACGAACCGGGTCGCGAACCACTCGTTGAGCTCCACGGGCCGGTATCCGCGTTGCAGGGCGTGGTTGCCGAGGATCATCAGACGCGGGATGTGGTGCGTCCAGCCGCGATCCCGGACGTCAGCGAGTGCCGACGACAGACACCGCGCGGTGACCGCGTCGGCGTCGAGATCGGTCCACCAGTCCGGCAGCGGCGAACGTGCCCGTAGCTGGTTGCGACGGGTGTAGTCGCGCCCGAACCTCCAGTACAGCTGCCACACGTACTCACGCCAGCCGAGTACCTGCCGGACGAAGCCCTCGACGCTGGCCAGCCGTGCGGTGCCGTCGTGGTAGGCGCGCTCGGCGGCGCGCACCGCATCGAGCGGATGCAGCACACCGAGGTTCATCGGGACCGACAACAGCGAGTGCGCCATCGCCCAGTCCCGGGCCAGCACGGCGTCCTCGTAGGGGCCGAACGTGTCGAGCCGGTACCGGACGAAGTGCTGCAGTGCCGCCGTCGCCTCGCCGTGGGTCACGGCGAATCGCCGGGGCCCGTCCACACCGGACATCTGCCACGGTGCGGCGTCGAGCTCCGCCCGGACCTGTTCGTCGATCCCGTCCTCGGACGGCTGCCACGGTGGTGTGAGGTCGAGCGACGTCGCGCCCTTCGGCGGGGGTTCGCGGTTCTCCCGATCGAGATTCCATGTTCCGCCGACCGGTCCGTCGCCGTCGACGAGCACCTCGAACCGCTCGCGCTGCGCCCGGTAGAACTCCTCCATCCGGAAGGTGTCCCGATCACCGGCCCAGTCGTCGAACTCCTCTTTCGACAGGGCGAACGTCGGTGTCGGCCGGATCTCGGCGACGAGGCCCTCCTGCCGGAACCGGCGCACCATGTCCGACGCCGGGAACGAGGTCGGCTGATGCACGACGACGGGCCTGCCGATCCGTTCCAGCGCCTCGCGGTAGGTCTCGGTACGCAGGTAGGTCACCCGGTCACCGAGCTGGTCGGCGAGATGCCGCATCCCGGACAGGACGAGGTGCAGTTTCTGCCGGTGATGGGGTCGGCGGCCCAGTGCGCGCGCCGACTCGACCAGGACGATCTCCCGCCCGGCGTGCTCGTCGGTGTCCCACACGTGCGGCCCGAGCTGGTCGGCGAACAGCCACAACGGTGCCCGGTCGTCGACCGGGCCGGGCCCCCGCCGACGCCGCGGGGTACGGGGTGTCGCCATCGGTCCAGTGTCGAGCGGGCCGCCCGCAACCGCGCGCCGAGCCGCCCCGGGCCACCGCCACCCTCACGTCCGGTGTGCCCGCGGTGGT
Source organism: Pseudonocardia autotrophica (assembly GCF_003945385.1). Taxonomy (NCBI): domain Bacteria; kingdom Bacillati; phylum Actinomycetota; class Actinomycetes; order Pseudonocardiales; family Pseudonocardiaceae; genus Pseudonocardia; species Pseudonocardia autotrophica. Next base: position 1,286,611 of record NZ_AP018920.1, on the reverse strand, counting down.
GTGGCACCACGACAGCAGCCGACGCCACCGGCAGGCCCGCCGTCATCGGAGCCACCGGCGGCACGGCCGACACCGGCGACCGGAGCAGGGCAGCCACCACCCTTCCGTGCCGTCCGGTTCCGGCGTGTTCTCGACCTTGTCCGTGCAGGTCACCGGCATATCATCACAACTCATGGAGGATCCGGAGCTGGCCGCGGAGCTGGCCGAGCACCAGCACGACCACGGCCATCGGGACGTGTCCGGCGGCTGGCTGCGGGCGGCGACGTTCGGCGCGATGGACGGGCTCGTCACCACGATCGCGCTGATCGCGGGAGTGGGCGGCGGCGGTGCGGACCGCGACCTGATCGTGCTGACCGGGATGGCCGGGGTCGTCGCCGGCGCGTTCTCGATGGCGCTCGGCGAGTTCGCGTCGGTCGGCACCCAGAACGACGCCGTCGACGCCGAGGCGTCGGTCGAGCGGCGGGAGCTCGCCCGGCATCCCCGGGCCGAGCAGTACGAGCTCGCCCAGACCTACCGCGAGATGGGCCTCTCCGAGCAGACCGCCGCCGCCGTGGCCCGCGAGGTGCACGCCGATCCGGAGCTGGCCCTGCGGGTGCACCTCACCCAGGAGCTGGGCGTCAGCCTGGACAGCAAGCCGTCTCCGTGGGTGGCGGCGACGTCGTCGTTCGCGGCGTTCGTGGTGGGCGGGATCATCCCGCTGGTGACGTTCCTGCTCGGGTACTCGTCGCTGGCGCTCGGCCTGGCGGTCGGCGGGATCGGTCTGCTGGTCGCCGGGGCGCTGACATCGCGGTTCACCTCGCGGACGTGGTGGGGTGCGGCACTGCGCCAGCTCGCGTTCGGTGCGATCGCGGCCGGCGCGACCTACCTGGTCGGCATGCTGATCGGCGTCAGCGTCGGCTGAGGACACAGCGCAACACGGCACGGCACGGCCCGAGCCCGACGGCGCCGAGGCCGCGACCGCCGAGGGTGCCTGCTCAGCCCTCGACGGCGATCACCCTCGCCGGGCAGACGTGCTCGGCCTCCCTGACCGCGTCGTGGTCGGTCTCGGCCGGGTGGTCGGTCAGCAGCTCGACGATGCCGTCGTCGTCCTGGTCGAACACGTCGGGTGCGGTGACGACGCACTGCCCGGCACCGATACAGAGATCCTTGTCCACGGAGACATGCATGCCCCCAGCTTCTCACCGCACCACCCCGCCCCGCAGAACGACGGCGGCCCCGTCCCGGATGATCCGGGACGGGGCCGCCGCAGTGGTGGTGGAGGTGCCGGGAATCGAACCCGGGTCCTCCGTCGGTTCACGAGGGCTTCTCCGTGCGCAGTTCGCTACGTCTCTACTCGGATCCACCGGTCACGCGAACAAGCCGGTGTGACGATCCCAGCCGCTGTGAGATGTCCCCTGCGGCTCCGCGGCCGAGCCGCAGGGTGAGTCCCCTTAATGATGCCGGGATCCGGAGCGGGGACGCCTCCGGCCCGACAGCCCCTACCTGGTAATCAGGCAGCGAGCGCGTAAGCGCTCTGCGGGGCAGTGCGACTGTTGTCGGCACTTATTTTTTTGCGACGCATGGTTAACGAGATCATCGTCGCCTTCCTCGGCACGCTTCACCTCGATCAACGATCGGAGTCGAAACCGTTCACCCCCTGGGCAGGTAGGTGACCACCTGTGTCCGCCCGGGCGTACCCGCGCGGACGTCCAGCATAACGCCTCGCGGCCCGCGGATCATTCCGGTTCCGTTCCGGGCGCGGCGCGGCGCCCCGGAGACCGGGTGCGACGGCGCAGCAGGCGGGTGGGCAGGCGGGAGGCTGCACGGTGCGGCGCGAGCAGGCGGCACCCTCCAACGCAGGCAGGCGGCACCCCCTGCGACACGCGAGCAGGCGGCACCCTGCGGCGCGAGCAGGCGACCCCCTGCGACGCAGGCAGGCGCAGCCGGCACCGCGCGACGAAGGTTGGCCGGCACCGCGCCGCGCAAACCGACGGCGCCGTGCGACGCGGGCGGGGAGCACCGCCCGGCCAGCGGCGACCGCACCGCAGCTCAGCCCGGCGTCACCCGGTAGGTGTGTGCCCGGCGGGCGGCGACCGCGCCGCAGCTCAGCCCGGCGAGACCCGGTAGGTGTGCCCGGCTGCCCGCAGCCGGTCGACGAGCACGTCCCCCATCGCGGTCGCCGGGGTCAGCGAACCGGCCCGGCCGGGCAGCGCCGAGCCGCCGGTGGCGAGTGCGAGCCCGCTCTCGCCCAGCATCACCGCGGTCGCGGCGTACCCGGGATCGCCCGGCCCGGAGACCGTCACCCGGTAGCTCCGGCCCGACTCGGTCCGGGCCCGGACGTCCATCCGGAACCACCCGCGCTCCCGGGTCCGCTCCGACGGGCCCGCACCCGGCGACGGCAGCACCCGGTCGAGGAGCGGGCGGATCGCCGGCACCGTGAACGCACCCACCAGCGCGCCGATCCCCCCGGTGACGCCGGCGGCGGTGACCGCACCGACCGGCCCCGTCCCGCAGCCCTGCAGCTCGCCGTAGCGCAGACCCGGCCCGTAGGCGTGGCCGAGCAGTGCATTGGAGCGGCGCACGATGCGGGTGTTGTGCGACGCCATCACGAACGGTGCGGTCCAGGTCCCGTCGTCGAGCCGGGCCGGCCACCCGGCGTCGGCCGGCTGGGACGGCGTCGGCTCGGCGGCGCGATCCGGGCTCAGCGTGTGCGGATCCGCCGCCAGCCGGCGCTGCCTGCGATCGGTACGGACAGCGTCGATGTGGCCGCGCAGCGAGTCGACCGTGCCGCCGCTGACCCCGCCGCGCAGCGTGGCGACCGTCCGGACCTCGGTGAGCCCGCCGGCGTCGTCGGCCGCCGCCGCGCGGTGCGCGAGCCACACGCCCAGGTCGGACGGGATCGAGTCGTAGCCGCAGGAGTGCACGATGCGGGCCCCGGTGGACTCGGCGACACCGTGCCAGCGGTCGATGGTGTCCCGCACGAACAGCACCTCGCCGGTCAGGTCCGCGTAGTGCGTGCCGGCCCGGGCACACGACTCGACGAGCTGCCTGCCGTACTTCGCGTACGGACCGACCGTGGTCAGGACGACGCGGGCGGCGGCGGCCAGCCGGTCGGTGGCCGCCCGGTCCGAGGAGTCGGCGACGATCAGCGGCCACTCCCGGGCGGCGCCGGGCAGGCTCGCCCGGGTCGCGGCGAGCTTCGCCTCGGACCGGCCGGCGAGCGCGATCCGGACCCCGGGCGGGGCGTGCTCGGCGAGATGGCGGGCGGTCAGCGCCCCGACGAAACCGGTGGCCCCGTAGATCGCGATGTCCACCGGCTCCGACGGCGCGGCCCCGCCGGTCGGGTCGTGCTGCGGGTTCACCACGGGGACTCCTGGATGCTCGGGGACGGCAGCCCGTCGCGGACGCCCAGCAGTTCGGCCGGCGCCTCGTACAGCACCGAGCGCAGGAACGACTGCCCGAGGCGCGGCTCGGCGGTGGCCCAGTCGTGGATCGCCGCCAGCTGCTCCGCGTACGGATAGGGGATGTTGGGGAAGTCGGACCCGAGCACGATCCGGCCCGGGAACCGCGCGAGCTGCGCCGGCCAGTCCGCGGGCAGCGGGGCGATCCGCTCGCTGAACGCGGTGCCGACCATCGTCGTGTCCAGCACCAGGTTCGGGAACCGCTCCAGCAGCTCCAGCGCCCCGCGGAAGTCCGGCATGCCCGCGTGCGCCAGCACGATCCGCAGCGACGGGTGTGCCTCGAGCACCTCGGCGAAGATCCCGAGACCGGTGTGCCGCCCCGGGATCGGGCCGTCCCCGCAGTGCACGACGGCCGGGATCCCGGCGTCGGCGAGCAGCCCCCAGGCGTCGCGCAGCAGCGGATCGCGTGGATCGAACGCGCCGACCTGCACGTGCACCTTGACCATCCGGGCGCCGGCCTCGACGGCCCGGCCCAGGTAGTCGGCGACCGAGGGCTCCGGGAAGAGCGTGGCGGTGCGGACGGCGCGCGGGTGGGCGTCGGCGAACTCGCCGGCCCAGCCGGTCAGCCACTCCCCCATGCCCGCCTTGTGCGGGTAGGTCAGCGGCGCGAACGCGAGCACACCGAGCTGTTCCAGCACCTCGTAGCGCTGCTGTTCGGGTAGCCGGTACTGCACCGGCCAGTCGGTGCCGTAGTGCGTCCTGGCCTCGTCGAAGTAGGCCCACACCTTGTGCAGCATGCGCTCGGGCAGGAAGTGCACGTGCACGTCGACCAGGCCGGGCAGGCCCAGCTCGGCGGTCCAGCGCGGGACGTCCGCGTCGTCGCGGGGTGGCACGGGGAGATCCACGGTGCCCACCCTAGGCGGACCGGCCGGGGCCGGCCGGGCCACCGGCGGCCCGGAGGTGCCGGGACCGGCGCCGCTCACCCCAGGCTGCGGGCCCGGCCCTTCGCGGCGCGGCCGACGGCACGGGCGATCTCCCGCTGTGCGTCCTTCTTCGCGAGGTCGCGGCGCTTGTCGTAGTCCTTCTTGCCGCGGGCCAGCGCGATCTCGCACTTGACCTTGCCGTCGTTGAAGTACAGCGACAGCGGGACGAGCGTGAGCCCGCCCTCCCGGGTCTTGCCCATCAGCCGGTCGATCTCGCCGCGGTGCAGCAGCAGCTTGCGAGTGCGCCGCGGCTCGTGGTTGGTCCAGCTCCCGCGGACGTACTCCGGGATGTGCAGACCGCGCAGGAAGATCTCCCCGTCGTCGATCGTGGCGAATGCGTCGACCATCGACGCCCGGCCCAGACGGAGGCTCTTCACCTCGGTCCCCTTCAGCGCGACCCCGGCCTCGAACTCCTCCAGGATCGCGTAGTCGTGCCGGGCCCGACGGTTCTGCGCGATCACCTTCCGGCCCTTTTCCTTCATGCGGCCAGGGTACCCGTGAGCACGGTGGTCAGACCTTCACATAAGCGCGCAGCGTCACGTACCCGGTGACACCCGCGACGACGGCACCGACCGGCACCAGCAGGACCGACACCAGCAGCACGTCGGTCAGCCGGACCGGCGGGATCACGCCGGCCTGCCCGATCGCCGCGACGAGATCGTCGACGACCGCGTACTTGGCCGCCACCAGCCCGGCCCCGGCGAGCGCGCCGCCGATCGCGCCGGCGATCGCCGCCTCCACCAGGAACGGCAGTTGCGTCGTCCACCGGGTGGCCCCGACCAGGCGCATCACCCCCACCTCGGTGCGCCGGGTGAACGCCGACACCTGCACCGTGTTGGAGATCAGCAGTACCGCCGCGAACGCCTGCACGACGGCCAGCGCGAACGCCACGTTCCGCACGCCGCCCAGGAAGTCGAACAACGTCCCGACGACGTCGCGCTGGTCGATCACCCCGCGCACGCCCGGCCGTTCGGCGACGGCGGCGCGGACGGCGGCCGGTCCCGCCTCCTGGTCGGTGAGCGTCACCCGCAGGGTCGCGGGCAGCGACTGCGGGCGCGCGACGTCGGCGACCGACTGCCCGGCGAACAGCTCCCGGAACCGGGTGTAGGCCTCCTCCTGGGACTCGAACGTCACCGCGGCGACGCCCGGGGCGGTCTCGACGGCCGACCGCAGCGACGCGCACGTCGGCTCGGAACAGTCCTGGTCGGAGCCCGAGACGTCGGCGGTGAGCGCGACCTGGATCTCCAACCGGTTCGTGTACAGCGTGGAGATGTCGTCGATGGTGCGCAGTACGAGCAACCCGGCACCGACCGACATCAGGGTGACGGCGGTGGTCAGCACCATCGCGACGGTCATCGTCACGTTCCGGCGCAGGCCCGAGGAGACCTCGCGGGTGAGCAGTGCGGGCCGCATCTACCGGCCCGCCCCGTACACCGCGTGCGACTCGTCGCGCAGCACGGTCCCGTCGGACAGCTCGATCACCCGGCGGCGCATCGCGTCCACGATGGAGTCGTCGTGGGTGGCCATCAGCACGGTCGTCCCACCGCGGTTGATCCGCTCGAGCACCTGCATGATCTCCCGGCTGGTGTCCGGGTCCAGGTTGCCGGTCGGCTCGTCGGCCAGCAGCAGCGGCGGCCGGTTCACCGACGCCCTGGCGATCGCGACCCGCTGCTGTTCCCCACCGGAGAGCTCGTGCGGCATCCGCTCGGCCTTGCCCTGCAGCCCGACCATCTCCAGCAGCTCGGGGACCGCGGTCCGGATCTCGGCGGGCTTGCGCCCCAGCACCTCGAGCGCGAACGCGACGTTGCCCGCCACGCTGCGCTTGGGCAGCAACCGGAAGTCCTGGAACACGCAGCCGATCCGCTGGCGCAGCCCGGGCACCTTGCGCCGCGGGAGCCGGGCGACGTCGCGGCCGTCGACCCGGATGATCCCCGAGGTCGGCACGTCCTCCCGGAGCAGCAGCCGCAGCAGGGTCGACTTGCCCGATCCGGACGGCCCGATCAGGAAGGCGAACTCACCGGCGGCGACGGTCAGCGAGATCCGGTCCAGCGCCGGACGCCCGGACGCCGGATAGCGTTTGGTGACGTCCTGCAGCTCGATCACGGAGCGGGACGGTACCGCCGCCCGCTGTGCACGAGCGGTGACGACACGCGGGGATCAGGGCGCCGTCACGTCGACCGGCAGGCCGGGCTCGGCGAACGTCAGGGTGACCGTGCCGGTGGCGGCCTCGGCCGGCTCCAGGCGCAGCTGCAGCAACCGGCCGTCCTGCTCGGTGCCGGGGGCGCCGATCCAGGCGCCGAACCCCGGATTCGGGGAGACCAGCCCGGCGAGCTCGTCCAGCCGGGTCGCCTCGGCGGATCCGGGCGCGGCGTCGCGGGCCGCGGTCAGGTCCACCGTTCCGGCGTAGCGCACCGCCGGGACGCCGTTGACGTCCTCCGGGCCCTGCTCGGTGACGTCGCGCAGCCCGGACGTCGCGTGCAGTGCCCCGCTCAGCGCGCCGATCGGCAGCAGGTCGGTGGAGACCCGCTGCCACTGCTCGGCCCCGCCGAGCCGGAGCCAGGCGTCGTCGTCGAGCACCCGCACGTGCGCACCGCGGGTGCCGAGCGCGACGGTGAGGTCCGCGGCGAACGGATCGAAGCGGACCGGGCCACCGCCGCTGAGCGGACCGGTCGGCCCGTCGAGGGTGACGGTCACCCGTGCCGTCCCGGCCTCGACGAGCGCGGTCCCGGCCCCGGTCACGACGTCCTGCGGGGTCGGCGACGGGTCCGGCCCCGCCGCGGAGTCACCACCGGTGCAGCCGGCGAGCAGCACCGCCAGCACCGCACCGAGTACGACGAGCGACGCCCGGGAACCCCGGATCACGACGCGTCGGCCTGCTGACGGCGCCAGCGGATGCCGGCCTCGATGAACTGGTCGATCTCGCCGTCGAGCACCTGGGAGGGGTTGCCCTCCTCGTGGTCGGTGCGCAGATCCTTCACCAGCTGGTACGGGTGCAGCACGTAGTTGCGCATCTGGTTGCCCCAGGACGAACCGGCGTCCTTGAACGAGTCACGCAGCTCGCGCTCCTCCTGCCGGCGCCGCTCCAGGAGCTTGGCCTGCAGCACCGTCATCGCGGACGCCTTGTTCTGCAGCTGCGACCGCTCGTTCTGGCAGGCGACCACGATCCCGGTCGGGATGTGGGTGAGCCGGACCGCGGAGTCGGTCGTGTTGACGCCCTGGCCGCCCGGGCCCGAGGCCCGGAACACGTCGACCCGCAGGTCCTTCTCGTCGATCTCGACGTGATCGGTGACCTCGACGACCGGGGCCACCTCGACACCGGCGAACGAGGTCTGCCTGCGGCCCTGGTTGTCGAACGGGGAGATCCGGACCAGCCGGTGGGTGCCCGCCTCGACCGAGAGCGTGCCGAAGGCGTACGGCGTGTGCACCGCGAAGGTGGCCGACTTGATGCCTGCCTCCTCGGCGTAGGAGGTGTCGTAGACGTCGGTGCCGTAGCCGTGCCGCTCGGCCCAGCGCAGGTACATGCGGAGCAGCATCTCGGCGAAGTCGGCGGCGTCGACGCCACCGGCCTCGGCGCGGATCGTCACCAGCGCCTCGCGCTGGTCGTACTCGCCGGAGAGCAGCGTCCGGACCTCCAGCGAGGCGATCTCGGTACGCAGCCGGGTGCGGTCGGCGTCGGCGTCGGCGATCGCGGAGCTGTCGTCCTCGTCCTCGGCGAGCTCGTAGAGCACCGGGAGGTCGTCGAGCCTGCGGCGGAGGTCGTCGAGCCTGCGCAGCTCACCCTGGGCGTGCGCGAGCCTGCTGGTGATCTTCTGGGCGGCGTCGACGTCGTCCCAGAGGTCCGGCCGGCCCGCCTGCTCGGACAGCTCCTCGATCTCCTGCCGCAGCGCGGGCACGTCGGCGACGGCCTCGATGCTGGACAGCGTGGTGTCGAGGTCCTTCAGGTCGGCCTGGACGTCGGGGTTCACGCCGACCGAGGGTACGCGGGGTACGGCGCCGCTCAGTCCTCGGGCACCGCGTCGATCAGCTTGATCATCGCGCGGGTGTGCGCGACCGCGAAGTCGGCGACCGGCCTGCCGTACGGGTCGGTGGTGGCCTTCGCGGCGGCTCGCGCTGCGGCGAGCCGCTCGGCGTAGGCCTCGCGGGCCGCACGCAGCAGCTCGGTGCGCTGCTTCACCGTGAGCGATCCGGCGTGCAGCAGCCGCAGCACCAGCGGGCTGCGCACCGCGTCGGCGTCGCCGCCCGCGGCCAGCCACGCCTTGAACGCGCGCTTGCCCGCCGCGGTGACGACGTACTGCTGGCTCGCCCGCGGGCCCTGCTTGCCCAGCCGGAGCAGTCCCTCCTCGGTGAGCGCCGGCAGCTCCCGGTAGACCTGGCTGCGGGTGACCGAGAAGAACAGACCGAACCGCTCACCGGCCGCGGTGACCAACTGGCCGCCGGTCATCGGGCCGCCGTGCAGCAGACCGAGCAGTGCGGCGGCGGTCGCATTGACCGGTGTGACAAGGGCCATGACATTGACGGTCCCACGGACCGGGCCGCTCCGCGAGTCCATCTTGCACCCGATCCGGGGACGACGGCCCCTCCGGCCCATCCGGTGCCGCCGTTCGCCACAGTCGATTTCGGACACCGCGGGCGAACGGACGGATCCGGGCCGGGTGCGGGATCGACGACGGAGCCAGGGCCGGTGGCTGTGGCGGTGGCGGTGGCGGTGGCGGTGGCGGATCCGAGCCCGGCGTCAGCTCCGGGCCGATCCCCGCCGCCGAGCCGGTCCACGCTCGGATCAGTCCGCACTCGGATCGAGCCCGCTGCCGGATCGAGCTCGCTGCCGGATCGAGCCCGCTCGCGCCCGGTCCACTGTCGTGCCGGGCCCGGTCCGGTCCGCGCCGGTCCGGTCCGCGCCGGTCCACTGTCGACGCGGACCGGGCCGGCGCGAACGGGTCACATCGTGAGCGCCGCGATCCGCTCCCGGGCCACCGTGAGGTCGCCCCACTGGCCGGCCAGCCGGCGGGCGCGCTTGTAGAAGAAGTGCGCCTCGTGCTCCCAGGTGTACCCGATCCCGCCGTGGTACTGGATCATCGCCGCGGTCGCCTGCAGCGCGACGTCGTTGGCCTTGGCCTTGGCCACGGCGACGGCGAGGTCCGCTCCGTCGAGCCCCTCCTGCACGGCGTACGACGCGTACAGCGCCGCGTGCTCGGCCATCGTCACCCCGACGTGCAGGTCGGCCAGTGCGTGCTTGATCGCCTGGAAGGATCCGACCGGGACGCCGAACTGCTCCCGCTCCCGGTCGTAGCCGACGGTGCGCGACAACGCCTCGCGGGCGATGCCGACCAGATCGGCCGCCACCAGCACGGTCGCCCGGTCCGCCAGCTCGCGCGCCACCTCGACCGTCGCCCCCGGCAGCACCTCGGCGCTCCCGCCGGTCAGCCCGGCCAGCCGGGTGGTGCCGTCGTAGGAGCCGACCGGTGTCGCCGAGGCGCCGGTGATCAGCACCAGGCCCGGCACACCGTCCTCGGCGGGGGCCACCACGACGTCGGCGGTCGCGCCGTACTCGACGGCGGGCAGGCCGTCGGCCGCCGAGCCGCGGGACGCGAACGCCCCGACGACCTCCCCGGCCGCCAGCCGGGGCAGCCACGTCGCGCGCTGGGTGTCGGAGCCGGCGAGGCGGATCGCCTCGGCCGCGAGCACGGTGCCCCGCCAGGGCCCCGGCGCCACCCCGGCGCCGAGCGCCCGGGCGATCACCTGCGCCTCGACCAGGCCGAGCCCGAGCCCGTCGTACTCCTCGGGGACGGTCACGGCGAGCCAGCCCTGCTCGCCGGCGGCGGCCCACAGCGAGGCCGGGTTGCCCCCGGATCCCGCGGAACGCTCGGCGCCCGCTGCGCCGTCGGAGTCCCCGGAGCCCTCGGAGCCACCGGATTCGTCGGCGCTCTCGACGACCTCACGGACGGCCGCCAGGTCGAACCGCTGCGCCAGGTAGTCGCGCACGGCCCGGTCGAACTCGCGCTGGGTGTCGGTGAGTGCGAAGTACACGGTGCCCCCTATCGCGGCAGGCCGAGCACGCGCTCGGCGGTGATGGTGCGCTGGACCTGCGAGGACCCACCCCAGATGGTCACCGAGCGGGACCACATGGCCTGCGCGTGCAGCGGCCGCAGGTCGGTCCCGTCCGGCAGGGTGTCGAGGGTGGCGTCGGCACCCAGGATCTGGTCGTAGACCTCCCAGAGGTCCTGGAACGTCTCCGACCACTGCAGCTTGGTCATCGAGGCCTCGAAGCCGAGATCACGGCCCTGCTCGACCTGGGTGAGCACGTGCATCGAGTGCAGCCGCAGGCACTCCAGCTCGGTGAGCACCCGCGCGAGCTCGTTGCGGATCACCGGATCGGTGTCCCGGCCCAGCGTCCGGGCGACCGCGACGATCTCGTCGTACTGCCTGCGGAACTCGGTGTACTGGGAGATGCCGGACGCGCCACGCTCGAAGGACAGCAGCAGCATCGCCGTCCGCCAGCCGTCGCCGATCTCGCCGAGGCAGTCGACGGCCGGCACCCGGGCGTCGTCGAAGAACACCTCGCCGAACTCGCTGGCCCCGCTCATCTGCCGGAGCGGGCGTGCGGTGACCCCGGGCTGGTCCATGTCGATCAGCAGCATGCTGATCCCGCGGTGCTTCGCCGATCCGGCCTCGGTGCGGACCATGGTGAAGATCTTGTCGCCGTGCACGGCGTTGGTGGTCCACACCTTCTGCCCGTTGACGACGAAGTCGTCGCCGTCGCGGATGCCCTTGGTGGACAGCGCCGCCAGATCGGACCCGGCACCGGGCTCGGAGAAGCCCTGGCACCAGATCACCTCGTTGCGCAGCAACGGGCCGATGATCTCCTTCTTCTGCGCCTCGGTGCCGATCGCCATCACGGTCGGGGCGAGGAACGCCAGCCCGAGCGGGTTGACGGTGCGCGGAGCGTGCGCGCGGACGGTCTCCTCGTCGTAGATCGCCTTCATGCCGGGGGTGCCGCCGCGGCCGCCGTACTCGATCGGCCACTGGATTCCGGCGAAGCCCGCGTCCGCCTTGTCGCGCTCCCAGTCGCGGCGCAGCCGGAAGCTCTCGTCGTCGTCGAGCGACTCCCAGAATCCGGGCCGGGTCCACTCCTGCGGGATGTGCGCCGAGAGCCAGGAGCGCAGCTCGCTGCGGAACTCCTCCTCGGCGGGGGTGAAGGTCAGGTCCATGTGTCGCACCCGTTCTGCGTGAGTCGCCGATGTCCCTCGCCGCAATCTTGCATACCCGTCGGTAACCTGCCACCCCGGCGTGCCGCATGGCCGAGCGAGTATGCAGCTAGTACCATTCCGGTATGCGCAGCGAGCGGGTGACGGTCACGCTGCCGGCCGAGCTGGTAGCAGAAGCGCGGGACGCGGTGTCCCGCGGATCAGCGGCGAGCCTGTCCGCCTACGTGGCGGAGGCGGTCCAGGCCCGGCAGCACCGGGACCGGTCGCTGGCCACACTGGCGAGCCTCTACGGCGGTCCACCGCCGGCCGATGAGCTGGATGCGGCGCGGCGTTCGCTGCGTCCGATCCCGCCCGTGGCCGTCGGCTGATCCGCGCGATGATCGGCGGACGAGTTCTCGATGCTTCGGCTCTGGCGGCCTTCGCAACCGGCCGCCCCGTCTACATGCGGGCCCTCGTCTGGGCCGCAGTGGAGGAAGGCATCGTGCTCGCGGTGCCCAGCACGGCTCTAGGCCGGGCCTGGTCGATGGTCGATGCCGAGCACCACGCGGCCCTGCAGGTCCTGCTCGGGCTGCCGAACACGGTGATCCACGACCTCTCCCCGGAGGTCGCACAGGAGGCCGGACTGCTGCTCGCCTCCCAGGGGCTCGACGACATCGCCACCGGCCAGGTCGTCTCGGCCGCCCGGCGGCGCGGCTGGCCCGCGGTCACCGGCGATCCGGGCACCTTGCGCAAGCTGGATCCGCTCGTCCCGATAGAAGAGCTCCCCTGAGCCCCTGCGCTTCCGATCTCCTGAGTCCTGACCTCCTGAAGCCCTGATGTCGTGCGCCCCGATGTCGTGCGCTGATGTCGTGCGCTGATGTCGTGCGCTGATGTCGTGGCCCGACGTCGTGGCCGCACAGCGTGGCCCGACGTCACGGCCGCGCGGCGGGATCCGACGAGACCCTTGACCTGACGTCGGCTTCAGGTCGCACGCTCCTCCGGTCAACCCGACACAGCCGGAGGTCCACATGCTCGCCATCGTCCAGCACCACCACGGAGGCCCCGAGGTCCTCGTCCCCCGCGAGATCCCCGATCCCGAGCCCGGCGCCGGCGAGGTGCGGATCCGGGTCGAGGCGGCCGGGGTACACCTGGTGGACGCCACCCTGCGGGCCGGCGGCGCCGGCCCGTTCCCGGCACCCGCGCTGCCCACCGTCCCCGGCCGGGAGGTCGCGGGGATCGTCGACGCCCTCGGTCCCGGCAGCCGTCCGGACCTGCTCGGCGCCCGGGTCTGCGCCCATCTCGGCCCGGGCGGCTCCGGTGGCTACGCCGCGGCCGCGATCGCCGCGGCGGACGGGTTGCACCGGCTGCCGGACGGCGTCGGTGCCGCAGCCGCAGTGGCGGTGCTCGGGACCGGGCGGATGACCGAGGGCCTGCTGGAACTGGCCCGGCCCCGCGCCGGGGAGACCGCACTGGTGACCTCCGCGGCCGGCGGCATCGGGACGCTGCTGGTGCAGGCGCTGGCCGCCGAGGGGCTGACGGTGCTCGCCGCGGCCGGATCCGGCCGGCTCCCCGGGCCGCTACCGGCCGGGGTCACCCCGCTGGCCTATGACCGGCCCGGCTGGACCGACGACGCCCGCGAGGCCACCGGGGGGCGCGGCGTCGATCTGGTCTTCGACGGCGTCGGCGGCGACGCCGGGCGCGGCGCGTTCGACCTGCTGGCCCCAGGGGGCCGGGTTCTGCTGCACGGCTGGTCAGCGGGCACCCCGACTCCATTCGGGCCCGACGAGCTGTGGGAGCGAGCGCTCACCGTGAGCGTGGCGCTCGGTCCGCCGATCCTCGCCCTGGGCCTGCGCAGGCTCGAGGAGCGGGCGCTCGCCCGGCTCGCGGACGGCCGTTGGTCGCCGGTGGTGAGCAGCTACCCGCTGGCCGACGCGGCCCGCGCGCACGCTGACCTGGAGGCCCGTCGCACCCGGGGGAAGGTCGTGCTGGTGCCCTGATCCGCACACAGCTCGGGCCGTGCTCCCGTCACCCGTTCTCGTCACGAAGCCGGGAACGCAGGGCGGTCAGTTCGTCGTCGGTGAGCCCGTGCTCCTGCAGCCAGCGGACCGGTCCGCCGTGCCGCTCGTCGAGCAGCCGCAGGAAGGCCTCCATCACTTCGGCCCGCGGCCGGTGCCGGTCGATCTCCTCGGCCGCCGGCATCGGCTGCCCGGCCGCCGTCGTCCAGCGCCGGAACAGGGCGTCGATCCTGGTCGCCGACAGTGCGTAGTCGGCGACCACCTCGGCCCGCGGGACGCCGATCGCCGAGCACACCAGTGCGACCAGCACACCGGTGCGGTCCTTCCCGGCCGCGCAGTGCACCACGGTCGCACCGGTCTCCCGCTCGGCGATCCGGCGGACACCGGTGACCACGTTCGCGCCCCGGTCCCCCAGATAGGCCAGGTAGTGGGCGACCAACGGATCGGCGTCGTCGCCCAACTCCGGCAGGCCGCGCCCGGCGTCCGGGATGAAGCTGAGCCGGTGCACGGTGACCCCGGCGCCGGCCAACGCCCCCGCGCCACTGATCACCAGTTCCTCGTCCTTGCGCAGGTCCAGCACCTGCACGACGTCGAGCTCACCGGTCAGCCGGGCGACGTCGGCCCGGCTCAACCCCTCCAGCGACTCGGTCCGCAGCAGCACACCCGCCCGGACCCGGCCACCGCCCTCCAGCGGGAGGCCGCCGACGTCGCGGGCATTGGCGAGGCCGTCGAAGGTCAGCCAGCGGTCCGGCACCAGATCCGTCACGGTCACCGAGCCTAGGCAGCCCGGCGCCGTCGCGGGCGGTTCCGCGACCGGGCTCACCGCCCGTGCACCGGCGGCCTGCGCAGGGCGGGGGGCAGCCGTCGCGCCCCGTCGCCCTGGACGGCCGCCGCGTCCTCCGGGTTGACCAGCCGGCAGGTCGTCATGGACAGGCAACCGCATCCGATGCAGCCGTCCAGACCGTCGCGCAGCGCGGTCAGCGCGTCGATCTGCTCGTCGAGCCGGTTGCGCCAGGCCTTCGACAACCGCGACCAGTCGGCCCGGGTCGGCGTGCGCTCGGCGGGGAGCGAGTCCAACGCGGCCCGCACCTCGTCCAGCCCGATCCCGAGCGACCGGGCCGCCCGGACGAACGCCAACCGGCGCAGCACGCTGCGGCGGTACCGGCGCTGCCCACCCGAGGTGCGGCTCGCCGCGATCAGCCCCTCCCGCTCGTAGTAGCGCAATGCGGAGTGCGGGAACCCGCTCCGCTCGACGATCTCGCCGATCGTCAGGAGATCACTCGACTCCATCTCCTCCACCCCTCCACCCCTCCGGCCGGTGCCGGCTCCGAGCCCGCTGCCGGCGGCACCGGCAGCGATGCCGACCCGGACGCCGGCCCCCGATGCTGAAGCTCGATTCACTATCATGCCGTTCGGCGCGATCCGGTCACCTGCGGCAACATCCGGTCGTCGGCGTCGATCGGCCGTCCGCCGGGTTGCCCGGCACGCACCCTCAAGATCGATTTCTCGGTGAGCGGTGCCTGCGGCGCGGCGACCGACACCCCCGGGACTGGACCTCCCGGACGGACCCCTCTACGGTGATCTCCGAGTCATCACGGTCCGATCACGAGCGGACCAGGAGCCGGAATCCCCGACCGGCTCGCCCGGGACCCCCGACCCGGCCGCTCGGCGCCCGGTTCCGTCCGTTGATCGTGAAAGGGCAACCCTTGCCAGGACACCGCTCCCCCGGTGGCCGCCGCGCGTTCCCCCGACCCGTGGCGACCCATCCCACCGCAGCAATGACCGCTGCCCGTTCCGTCCGCTCCCCTGGGCCTACACACGCGGCCCGTCGTGCCGGTACCGCGACCGCGGCCACCGGTGCAGCCTTCGGCGTCCTCGCCTCCGGCGCGTTCGCCACGATCGTCCCGGCCACCATGGACGGGACGGCCACCGAGGCCGAGGCCGAGGAGTCGACCACCGCGACGACACTCGCCGCGTACTCGGCGACGATCCCGTCATCGGCCGCCGCCTCCGACGGCAGCCCGTCGGGCTACTTCAGCCCGGTCTCGTTCGACCACTCCGGTGCCGCCGCCGGCGCGCTGCAGTCGGCCGTCCCGGCCGACGACGGCGACATCGCGTCGGTGGGCAAGGCCCGTGAGATCGCCGACCGGATCGCCGAGGAGCACCGCAAGGTGGCCGAGGAACAGGCCCAGCGCGAGGCCGAGCAGGCCCGGCTCGAGAAGCTGATGTCGCAGGGCGGCGTCGATGCCTGGATCGCCGAGGCGCTCGACCACATGGGCATGTCGCAGTCCTACGCCTCCGGACTCAAGCGGATCATCATGAAGGAGTCCAACGGCAACCCGAGCGCGATCAACAACTGGGACTCCAACGCCCTGCGCGGCACTCCCTCCGAGGGCCTGATGCAGGTCATCCCCTCGACGTTCGACGCGTACGTGCACCCGGACTTCGCGCACGAGGACATCACCCACCCGATCGCGAACATCACCGCGGGCGTCCGGTACATGGTCGACCGGTACGGGCTCGACACCCTCGCGGCGGGCGGCCGGACCGGCGCGAACGGCGGCTACATCGGCTACTGACGGGGCCCGACCGCACTCCATCGTGTGGCGTGTCGCTCCGCGGGACATACTGTGACGGCGGCCGGCAGGGGAACCTGCCGGCCGCCGTTCTCGTTATCGAACGTAATATCTTCTTTAATCATCCCTATTTTTGATCATCCGTGGCCGAGAGGAGCTCCCAGCTCGTGACGTCCACCGGTGGAGCTCATGATGCCCGCACCGGCGCCGCCCCGAGCGGTAGCGGTTCGAAAGCCCGGTTCCGGCCCGAGCTCCAGGGCCTGCGCGCCCTCGCAGTGCTCCTGGTGGTCGTCTACCACATCTGGTTCGACCGCGTCTCCGGCGGCGTCGACGTCTTCTTCCTGATCACCGGCTTCCTCATCATCGGTGGGCTGTACCGGGCGGGCAGCAAGGGCCCGATCGACCTGATCGCGACCTGGCGGCGGCAGCTGTCCCGGCTGCTCCCCGCCATCACCGTGGTGCTGGGCGCCGGGATCGTCGCCGGTGCGTTCCTGCTCCCGGAGAGCAGGTGGCTGCCGACGGTCCGGGAGACCGTCGCCTCGCTGCTGTTCGTGCAGAACTGGGAGCTGGCGAACAACGCCGTCGACTACGCCGCGATGAACAACGCGGCGAGCACGGTGCAGCACTTCTGGTCGCTGTCGATCCAGGGCCAGTTCTATCTGCTCGCCCCGCTGCTGGTGGCCGGCGTGGTGGTCGCGGCCCGGCGGGACGGCGCGGACCTGCACGCCCGGCTGACCGGCACACTGCTGGTCGTCGGCGGGGCCTCGCTGGCGTACTCGGTGTTCCTGACGCTGGTCAACCAGCCGCTGGCCTACTTCCACTCGCTGACCCGGCTCTGGGAGTTCGCGCTGGGCGGCCTGCTCGCGCTGTGGATCTCCCGCATCGAGGACCGGCCGGAGCTGACCTCCCCCGCGCGGGCCGCGCTCGGCTGGTTCGGCGTGCTGGCGCTGGTGTCCTGCGGCATCCTGCTCCAGGTGGACCGGGCGTTCCCGGGCTGGGCCGCGCTGTGGCCGACCCTGGCGGCGGCGATGGTGCTGGTCGCCGGGCGTTCCGGGCACCCGCTCGGCGTGGACCGGCTGCTGTCCGGCACCGTGCTGCGCAAGATCGGCGACATCTCCTTCCCGCTGTACCTGTGGCACTGGCCGATCCTGGTGCTGACGCTGGTCTACACCGGCGCCGACCGGCTCGGCGCCGCCGCCGGCACCGCGGTGATCGCGGCATCGTTCGTGCTGGCCTGGCTCACCCACCGGTTCGTCGAGCAGCCGATCGCCGGCCTGGACGTGCGGCGCGCGCTGCGCAACGGTGGCGCGCTCGCGCTGGTCGTGCTGCTCG
This sequence comes from Pseudonocardia autotrophica, assembly GCF_003945385.1. Lineage (NCBI taxonomy): Bacteria > Bacillati > Actinomycetota > Actinomycetes > Pseudonocardiales > Pseudonocardiaceae > Pseudonocardia > Pseudonocardia autotrophica. The sequence goes on along the minus strand of NZ_AP018920.1, from coordinate 1,269,144 downwards.
GCGCAGGCACCTGGTACGGCGTGGCCGTGGCCCGGTCGTCGGTGGAGGTCGAGGTCGGGTCGCAGAGCCATCCGGGGGCAACCGTGCTCACCGCGGGCGTGGAGTACCCCGGGCTCGCCGATGGCGGCGGCTCGTCGATCGCGCTCGCGCCGTCCCTGGTGCAGGCGGGTGACGACTGGAGCTACCGGCGCGGGACCTGGTTGTGCGACCCGATCGAGCGGCCCGAGGTGCACCTGTGCACCATCCCGGCGCCCGGCCCGGATCCCGCCGAGCGGCGGATCGCGGTGGTCGGCGACTCGCACGCCCAGCAGTACGTGGCGTCGTTGATGCCGGTGGCCGAGGAGCGGAACTGGGAGATCATCGGCATGTTCCGCGGGGCCTGCCCGTTCTCCACCGCGGCGGAGTCCGAGTGGGCCGAGAACGGCTGCGCCGAGTGGAACGCCGAGGTCGCCGAGGAGCTGGCCGAGCAGCAGCCCGACGCCGTCGTCACGCTCGCCACCCGCGAGGTCCGGCCCGGTCTGACCGAGTCCACCCCGCAGGGCTTCGTGGACGCCTGGACGAAGATGGACGAGGCGGGCGTCGCCGTGGTGGCGGTCCGGGACAACCCACGACCGCCGTTCTTCGTCCCCGAGTGCATCGACCGGGAGGGCCGGAACTCGGAGCTGTGCGGCATGCCCCGGGACGACGTGTACACCCCGCTGCCGCCGTACGCGCTGCTCCCGGACGTCCCGCCGAACGTGTCGTTCGTCGACACCGCGCCGGCGATCTGTGAGCAGGACTTCTGCCCGAGCGAGGTCGGGAACGTGCTCGTCTACATGGACGACAACCACCTGACCGCGACCTACGCCGAGAGCATGGCCCCGCTGTTCGCCGACCACTTCACCCACCGGCTCGGCTGGTGAGGGCTCACACCGGGCGCACACTCCGGCCGTCGACGGCCACCACGTCGCCCCGGCGCAGCTGAGCGCCGCGCCGGTACTCCGGCTCGCCGTTCACCGTGACCTGGCCGGACTCCAGCAGTTCGCGGGCGTGGCCGCCGTCCTCGGCGAGGTTCGCGAGCTTGAGGAACTGGCCGATCCGGATCGGCTCGTCGCGGATCGGCACGTCGGCCGCAGGAGGCGTCATGCCCCCATTCTGGGGGTCCGTAGCATCGACCGGCGTGGCAGACCACTACTTCACGGCCACGCCGTCGGTCGCGAGCCGGCCGGGCGAGGTCCGGCTGCACGCCGACGGCGTGGACCTGACTCTCGCGACCGACTCCGGCGTGTTCTCCGGCGGCCGGATCGACCGGGGCACCCGGGTGCTGCTGGACGCGGCACCGATGCCTCCGGTTCGCGGGCCGCTGCTGGACGTCGGCTGCGGCTACGGCCCGATCGCGCTCACCCTCGCCGCCCGACGCAGGCGGCTGCCGGTGTGGGCGGTGGACCTCAACGAGCGCGCACTCGGCCTCACCCGGGCCAACGCCGACAGCGCCGGACTGGGCAACGTGACGGCCTGCCGGCCGGACGAGGTGCCCGAGGACGTGGCGTTCGCCGGGATCTACTCCAACCCCCCGATCCGCTCCGGGAAGCCGGCCCTGCACGCCCTGCTGCTGCGCTGGCTGTCCCGGCTGATGCCGGAGGGCCGGGCCTGGCTGGTCGTCGCGAAGAACCTGGGATCGGACTCGTTGCAGCGGTGGCTGGAGCAGGAGCAGGGATTCCCGACGGCCCGGCTCGTCTCGGAGAAGGGCTACCGGGTGCTGGAGGTCGCGCCGCGCGAAGCGTGAGACGACAGCCGGAGACGACGATGGCCCCCGGGAGATCCCGGGGGCCATCGTACAAGTGGTAGCGGGGGTAGGATTCGAACCTACGACCTCTGGGTTATGAGCCCAGCGAGCTACCGAGCTGCTCCACCCCGCGCCGCACGGAACCGGTCTTCGCGACCTCGTGGCTCCGTTTATGTTGTGTCACTACAGTACCTCGCGGCTTCCGGGGCTCGCACAGGGGGGTCCCCCTCGGAGCTGTCGCCCGGGACGGGGATCCGACCGGCGGGGGCTCTGCCCGCCAAGCCCGCCAAGCCCTCGAAGGCCCGTCCATCCCGGTCGCGGCGCGCTCTGCGCGGACTGCACACACCGCGCACACCGCGCACGACGAAGGCCCCCGGGATCTCCCGGGGGCCTTCGTACAAGTGGTAGCGGGGGTAGGATTCGAACCTACGACCTCTGGGTTATGAGCCCAGCGAGCTACCGAGCTGCTCCACCCCGCGCCGCACGGAGCCGGTCTTCTCGACCTCGTGGCTCCGTCTGTGTTGTGTCATCACCATACACCGCGGGCCCGGGACCCCACGCACGGGGGTCCCGGGCCCGCCGGGTGTTGCGACGATCAGCCGCCGGAGTTCTGGAACTCCTGGACCGCGCGGTCCAGCTCGGCCAGCGCGTCGCCCTGGCGGGCGAAGTCACCGGACTGCTGAGCCGACCTGAGGTCGTTCAGCGCGTCCCGGATCCCCTGCGCCGCGGTCGCCTGCGCACCGGTGGGTGCGGCCGGCGGTGCCGGGGTCTCGGCCCCGTTCGGGTCCGGGGGCTCCTGCTGGGCGGGCTGCTCGCCGGTGGTCGGCGCTGCACCACCGGCAGCGTCGCCGGCACCCGCCCCGAACACCTCGTCCAGTGCGGCGGAGAGGCTGGCGTTGTAGCCGACCCGGCCGCCGTAGCTCACCAGGACCCGGGCGAGCTGCGGGTAGGACGAGTCCTGCCCGGCCCGCTCGATGTAGACCGGCTCGACGTAGAGCAGCCCACCGGCCACCGGGAGGGTGAGCAGGTTGCCGTAGTCGATGGTGGTCTGGTTCTGGCGGAGCAGGTTGATCTCCTGCGAGACCTCCGGCGAGCCCAGGAACTGGGCCTGCACCTGCTGCGGCCCCAGCGTCTGGGTCTCGTTGGGCAACTGCAGCACGGTGATCTGGCCGTAGTTCTCCGGATCGGAGGCGGCCGAGACGTAGGAGGCGAGGAACTGCCGGCGCAGGCTCACCAGCGCGCTGGTGAGCTGGAACGACGCGCCGTCCTGGTTCGGCAGCCCGGCGTAGAGGTAGTACGGCGGCTGCGCGTCCTGCGCGCCGCCCTCGGCCCCACCGGGCGCCGTCGGGTCGGACGGGACGTCCCAGAACGACACCGTCGAGAAGAACTCACCGGGGTTGTCCACGTGGTACCGGGTCAGCAGCTCCCGCTGGACCTTGAACTGGTCCTCCGGGTAGCGCAGGTGCGCCTCCAGATCGGGGCTGATCTCCGAGCGCGGGGTCACCGAGCCGGGGAACGCCTTCTCCCAGGTCTTCAGGACGGGGTCGTTCTCGTCGAACTCGTAGAGCTTCACGGTGCCGTCGTAGGCGTCGACCGTGGCCTTCACCGAGTTGCGCAGGTAGCTGATCGTCTCGTTCGGCAGCTGCTGGCCGTCCGGCCCGAGCCGCGAGTCGGCCGTGGCATCGCCCAGCTCGACCCGCTCGGCGTACGGGTAGTCCCGCAGCGTCGTGTAGCCGTCGACGATCCACTGGATCCGCCCGTCGACGACGGCCGGGTACGGGTCGTTGTCCAACGTCAGCCACGGGGCGACGGCCTGCACCCGGTCCCGCGGGTTGCGGACGTACATGATCTTCGACTCGGGGTTGATCGAGCTGTTGAACAGGATGTTCCGCTCGCCGTAGGCCAGTGCGAACACGGCCCGGTTGAACAGCCCGCCGACCGGGACGCCGCCGGCGCCGGTGTAGGTGTACTGCGCCTCGTCCGAGTCGTACTCCCGCGGCGGGGTGCCCTCCTCGGCGCCGACGATCGAGTACTGGTTGTCCAGCAGCTCGCCGTAGTAGATCCGCGGCTGGTCGACCGGGATCCGGCCGTCGCTCTGGGTGTCGCTGACGGTGAACAGCGGCAGACCGCCCTGGCCGCCCGCGTCCTCCAGTGCCTCGTTGACCTGGTTCGCCGGCGCGGCCACGAAGCCGTTGCCGTGCGTGTAGACGAGGTGCCGGTTGATCCAGTCCTGCTGGTTGCCGACGAGCGCGTTCGCGTCCATCTCGCGGGCCGCGACGACGTAGTCCTGGGTCTCGCCGTCGACCGTGTACCGGTCGATGTCCAGGTTCGGCGCGAAGCCGTAGAAGTTCCGGCGCTGCTGGAGCTGGGTGAACGTGCGGTTCAGCTTGCCCGGGTCGAGCAGCCGGATGTTCGGGATGGTGTCGGTGTCGGCGCGGACCTGCGCCGGTGTCGCCTCGGACTCCCCGGCGTAGGGCACGATATTGACGTTGTCCGGCCCGATGCCGAACGCGTCCCGGGTCGCCGCGATGTTCCGTTCGATCGAGGGTGCCTCACGCTCGTTCGCGTTCGGCGCCACCACGAACTGCTGCAGCACCAGCGGGAACGCCGTGCCGACCAGGATCGACGAGATCACCAGCATCACCACCGCGACCGCCGGGATCTGCAGGTTCTGCCGGAACGCCGCGTAGAAGAACGCCAGCGCACACACCACGGCGATGATCAACAGGATCAGTTTCGCCGGCAGCACCGCGTTCAGGTCGGTATAGGTGGCGCCGTAGAACGTCTGCGAGTTCCGGTTCGACCACAACAGGTCGTACCGGTCGAACCAGTAGGCGACCGCCTTGAGCAGCACGAACACGCCGGCCAGCACGGCGAGCTGGGCCCGGGCCGCGGTGGAGACGAAGCCGGACCGGCCGGACAGCCGGATCCCGCCGAAGATGTAGTGGGTGACCAGCGCCAGCACGAAGCACAGCGCGATCGCGACGAACAGCCAGTTCAGCACCATCCGCAGGAACGGCAGGGTGAAGGCGTAGAACGCGATGTCGTTGCCGAACTCCGGGTCCGCCTGTCCGAACGGCGTGCCGTGCAGGAACATCTGCACGGCCTGCCACTGCACCGGCGCGGCCAGGCCGGCGATCAGGCCGATCGCGACCGGCACCCCGACGGCGAACAGCCGGAGCCGCTGGATGATCGTCGTCCGGTAGCGGGCGACCGGGTCCTCCGGGCCGGAGACCGGCACGAACACCGGGCGGTAGCGGTAGGCCAGCCACAGGGTCAGTGCGACGAGACCGCCGACCACCAGACCCACCACGCCGAACAGCACGATCTGGGTGAACAGCCGGGTGAGCTGGACGCCCCGGAACCCGACCTCACCGAACCACTGGTAGTCGACATAGAAGTTCAGCAGCCGCGAGCCACCGAGCAGAAGCACTACGAGGACGCCCGCGGCGGCCAGCAGGATCCGGGTTCGGCGGGTCAGCGACGGCGCTCCCACAGGGGGCCGCATTGACGACACGGGCACGCTCCACAGCTCGGTTACGACATCGCAGAGATCTCGGCCGGCGGGGAGCGACGGCAGGTTCTCCGACTGTCAACTCTACGGCGACCGCGTGAGTTCCCGGTTGAGCCCCGGGCGGTCCCACCATCCCACCACGAAAACGACAGTTCGGACAGGGCACCCGGCACCCAGCCGCGTCCCGGGGTGATCACGACCGTAAGGTGCGCGCGTGGGCCTTCGATCCTCGACGTGGCTGACGGCGCTGCTGGTGCTGTTGGGGCTGACCGTCGTCGGATCGGTGGTGCCCGCCCCGGTCGTCGCACTGGGCCCCGGCCCCACCTTCGACACCCTCGGCGACGTCGACGGCACCCCGGTGGTGTCCGCGGAGGGGCTGCCGACCTACCCCACCGAGGGGCACCTCAACATGACCACCGTCGGCGTCACCGACGGGATCACGACGATCCGGGCACTGGGGCTGTGGGCATCCGGGACGCACCGGCTCGCGCCGCGGTCGTCGCTCTACCCGCCCGGTCGCAGCACCGACGAGGTCACCGCGGAGAACCAGCAGGAGTTCGACAGCTCGATCGCCTACGCCGAGGCCGCCGCGCTCAACCACCTCGGCCTGCCCACCCGGGTGACGGTCGGCACGCTCACCGACGACTCGCCGTCGGCCGGGGTGCTCGAGGTGGGCGACGAGATCCGTGACGTCGGCGGCGCCCCGGTCACCTCGGTGCAGGCACTGCTCGACGCGCTCGCCGGCACCCGGCCCGGTGAGCCGCTGGCCCTCACGATCTCCCGTGACGGCGGCGCGCCGCGCGAGGTCACCGTGACCCCGGCCCCGCACCCCAGCGATCCGGAACGGGCCTTCCTCGGTATCACCCCGGCGACCACGCCGGCCGACGGGCAGCGGCTCTCGATCACCCTCGGCGACGTCGGCGGCCCCTCCGCCGGCCTGATGTTCAGCCTCGCGCTGGTGGACAAGCTGACCCCGGGACCGCTGACCGGCGGACGCTTCGTCGCCGGCACGGGCACCATCAACGCCGAGGGCCAGGTGGGCCCGATCAGCGGCATCCGGTTCAAGATGATCAAAGCGCAGGAGGTCGGCGCGGAGACCTTCCTGGTCCCCGCCGCGAACTGCGCCGAGGCCGCGTCGGACGCGCCCGACGGCCTGCAGCTCGTCCGGGTCGGGACGCTCGACGAGGCCGTCGGTGCGCTGGAGACCCTGGACGCGGGTGGCACGCCCGCGTCCTGCACCGGCTGACCGGACCGACTGATCGACCGAGCCGGTTCACCCGCCGCGAACACGCCCGGCGACCTGTAGCGATACCGGATCGCGATGCCGCCGGCGGCGGCGTCGGGCACCCCGTTCCGCGTACGGTGGGACCCATGAGCGACACCCCGTTCGGCTTCGGCCCCGCCGACCGCGACCGTGACAAGGACGAGGAAGGGCGCGGCCCCGACTCCTCCGCCGGCTCCGGCGACGGGTCCGGTGGCGAGCAGGAGGGGCCGAAGGATCCGTTCGGTTTCGGGTCGCACCCGACCTCCGGGGACACCTCCGGTGGCCAGTCCGGCCAGCAGCAGAACCCGTTCGCCGCGTTCGGCATGGGCGGGCTCCCCGGCATGCCCGGGATGCCGGGAATGCCGGGCGGTGCGGGCGGCAACTTCGACATGAGCCAGCTCGGCCAGATGCTGTCCCAGCTCGGCCAGATGCTCAGCCACGGGGGCAGCGGCTCCGGCGACGGCGGTCCGGTCAACTACGACCTCGCCGCCCAGCTCGCCACCCAGCAGCTCGCGCAGACGACGTCGTCGCTCACCGACGACCAGCGCACCGCGGTCACCGAGGCCGTCCGGCTCGCCGAGATGTGGCTGGACCCGGCCACCGAGTTCCCGTCCGCGGGGGGCGAGGTCAAGGCCTGGACGCCCAGTGACTGGGTGCGGGCCGGGATGCCGACCTGGAAGCGGCTCTGCGACCCGGTCGCCCGACGGCTGTCCTCGGCCTGGGTCGAGGGCCTGCCCGAGGAGGTCCGCAGTGCGGCCGGGCCGATGCTGGCGATGCTCGGCCAGATGGGCGGGATGGCGTTCGGCAGCCAGCTCGGCCAGGGCCTGGCGCAGCTCGGCAAGGAGGTGCTGACCTCGACCGAGCTCGGCATCCCGATGGGCCCGGAGCGCACCACGGCGCTGCTGCCCGAGGCGATCGCCCGGTTCACCGACGGCCTGGACCGCCCGGCCGGCGAGGTGACCCTCTACCTGGCCGCCCGCGAGGCCGCCCACCAGCGCCTGTTCACGCACGTGCACTGGCTGCGGGAGCGGCTGCTCGGCGCGGTCGAGGACTACGCCCGCGGCATCACCGTCGACACCTCCCGGATCGAGGAGCTGGCCCAGGGCATCGACCCGTCGAACCCGGAGTCGATCCAGGAGGCCATGCAGTCCGGCATGTTCGAGCCGGAGGACACCCCGGAGCAGAAGGCCGCACTGGCCCGCCTGGAGACGCTGCTCGCGCTCGTCGAGGGCTGGGTGGACACCGTTGTCGCCGAGGCACTCGGCGAGCGACTGCCCGGCGCGGGCGCGCTGCGCGAGACGATGCGTCGCCGCCGCGCCTCGGGCGGTCCGGCCGAGCAGGCGTTCGCGACGATCGTCGGGCTGGAGCTGCGACCGCGCAAGCTCCGGGCCGCCTCCGAGCTGTGGCAGCTGCTGCGCGACGAGCGCGGGATCGACGGCCGGGACGCCATCTGGGCGCACCCGGACCTGATCCCGTCGGCGGACGACCTCGACGATCCCACCGCGTTCGTCCGCGGTGGCTCCGGTGGCAGCGTCCCGGACGACCCGATCGCGGAGCTGGAGCGTCAGATGGCCGAGGACGCGCGGAAGGAGCAGGCAGGCGCCGCTCCGGATGCCGCGGGCGCCCCGGGCGGGACCGACAGCTCCGGCAGTGCCTCCGACGCCGACGGCACGCCCGGCTCGGACGGGCCCGCCGGTTCCGGCGGCGCTTCCGGCTCCGGCAGCGCTTCCGGCTCCGACGGTGCCTCCGGTGCCGAGGGGCCGGAGTCCGAGCAGGGACCCGGCGAGCCGAAGCGCGACTCCTGATCCGATCCCGGTCGGGGCCGGTGCTCCGGCACCGACCGGGGATCGGCGCGCTGCGGTGTCCGGGGCCGCCGGCTCAGCTGCCCGCGGCGGCCGCCGGAGGATCCGGCAGGGCATCGGCGGCTGCCGGCGGATCCGGCAGTGCGTCCGTGGGCTCCGGGGGCGCGTCGGAGGTCGCCGGGTCACCGTCCACCCCGGTGATCCCGAGCGACGCCGCGGCATTCAGCCCCTCCAGGTAGCCGATGGCGCGCTCGGTACGCGGGTAGCGGTACACCCACGACCAGAAGACGTCGTCGTGCGCGGCGGACAGCAGATGTCCCAGCTCGTGCACCAGGACGTAGTCGACGACCCAGCCGGGGGCGTCCCGGAGCCGCTCGCTGATCCGGATGGTGCGGTCGTCCGGCGTGCACGACGCCCAGCGGGTCCGCATCGTCGGGACCCAGCGCACCGAGACGGGCTGCGCGCGGCCCTCCAGCCAGCGTGTCGACAGCTCGTTCGCCCGGCGGAGCAGCGCCTCGTCGCCACGGCGGCCCGGTGACCGCCGCCGGGCCTCGCTGGCCTCGATCCGCTTGACCATCTCGGCGACCCAGTCACGTTCCTGCTCGGCGGACATCCAGCCGGGGATGAAGACGACGACGCGATCACCCTCGCGGCGCGCGCTGACCATCCGCTTCCGGCGGGCACTGCGTCGGACCTCGACCGGGGAGCTCGCCATGGGACAAGAATAAGCCGCCCTGACATCCGGTGTGAGCCGCCGGTACGGGCCGATCCGGGTAACCTGCACCGCCCCCGCGGGGGGCGTCCGCGGCCCGTCGTCGTCTCCCCCGTGTGCTTCCCCCCGTGTGCTCCTGCGAACGCCGGCCGGGATCCGCCACGCCGGAGCCGGCACACCGCCACCGTGGGCCGATGAGCGAACTCCCCCGCCGGCTGGCGCTCGCGCCGCATCACGCCCTGGTGGCGACCGGGCCCTGCTCCCGCCGGATCGGCAACGGACCGGCCGGGGCGCGTCTGCTCGACGACCTGTCCCCGGTCGCGACCGCGGCACTGGACCGGCTCGCCGCCGGCCCCTGCACGGTGGCCGAGCTGCAGGCGGACGTCCCACCCGGCCGTCGGCGCGAAGCGCTGCCGGTGCTGCTCGGTGTGCTGCTGCGGGCCGGGCTGCTCGTCGACCCGGACCTCGGCGAACGGGTGCGGCGACGCCGGGAGTCCGCGCTGGTGGAGGTCCGCGGGGACTCGGCGCTCGCCGGTGCCGTCGTCCGCGGGCTGGCCGGGAGCGGGATCGGGCACGTGCACCCCCGGGTGACCGGGACGGTCGACGGCGCGGACGTCGCCACCGGCCTCCCGGCCACCGACGGCCACCGGGCGCGGGCGCTGCACGACCTGCTCGCCGCCGCCGGCGTCCGGTCCGGCCCGGCCGGCCGGGTCCCGCCCGATCTCCTGGTCCTCGCCGGCGCCCCGGAAGCGGTTCCGGACGACGCGGTCGTCCAGCTCGTCGTCACGCTGCGCAACGGACGCGGGGTGGTGGGGCCGCTGTTGCTGCCCGGCGGCGGCCCGTGCCGGGGCTGCCGGGACGGCGGCGCGGAGGGGGATCGGGAGATCGGCGTGGACACCGTCGTCCCGGGCCCGCGCACCGCCGAGCCGCACGTCGTCGCCGCGACCGCCGCGCTGGCCGTCGCCCAGGCCCTCGCCGCGCTGGACGGACCCGTCGGCGGGAACCCGCCGCCGGCGTCCTGGCGCACGGAGCTGGAACTCGCCGCGGACCTGGCCTCGATCGGCGTCCACCCGATCCCCGGCCGTCCCGGCTGTCCCTGCGGTGCCGCAACGATTCCGGTGCCGGTTCCCGGGGCGATCCCGGTGCCGATTCCGGCGACGATCTCCGGGACGGCACCCATGACAACTCCCACCGCGAGGTGCGCCGCGCCCCGCACCGGGTGGACAATCGTGGGGTGAGCGACATTCCCCGCCGGACGGCATCGCGTACCGCCAAGCTCGCAGGCATCCCACTCGGCGTCGCGGGGCGGGCCGCGGCCGGTTTCGGCCGCCGGCTCACCGGTGGCGACCGGGACGAGATCTCGGCCCAGCTCGCGGCGAAGGGCGCCGAGCAGCTGTTCGAGGTGCTCGGCGAGCTCAAGGGCGGCGCCATGAAGTTCGGGCAGGCACTGTCCGTGTTCGAGGCGGCGGTCCCCGACGAGTACGCCGAGCCCTATCGCGAGGCGCTGACCAAGCTGCAGACCGCGGCGCCGCCGATGCCGATGACCGACGTCGACCACATGCTCACCCAGCAGTTCGGCCGCTCCTGGCGGTCCCGGTTCAGCGAGTTCGACGAGACCCCGGCCGCCTCGGCCAGCATCGGCCAGGTGCACCGCGCCGTGTGGAAGCGCGACGGCCGCGAGGTCGCGGTCAAGGTGCAGTACCCGGGCGCCGAGGAGGCCCTGCGCTCGGACCTGCGCCAGCTCGGGCGGATGAGCCGCATCCTGCAGCCGCTGGTCCCCGGGATGGAGATCAAGCCGCTGGTCAACGAGCTCCGCGATCGGATGGAGGAGGAGCTCGACTACCGCGACGAGGCCACCTACCAGCGTGAGTTCGCGGCGTTCTTCGAGGACGACCCGGACGTGAAGGTCCCGCGGGTGGTCGGCTCGGCCCCGAAGGCCGTCATCACCGAGTGGGTACAGGCGCGGCGGCTGTCCTCGGTCATCCGGGAGGGCACCCGGGAGGAGCGCGATCACGCCGGCGAGCAGCTGGCCCGGTTCCACTACTCGGCCCCGGACCGCACGCACCTGCTGCACGCCGACCCGCATCCGGGCAACTTCGGCATCCTCGACGACGGCCGGTTGCTGGTGCTCGACTTCGGCGCGGTCGCCCGGATGCCGGACGGTATGCCGCCCGAGCTGGTCGCGATGACCAAGTACGCGCTGGAGGGGCGCGGCGCCGACCTGATGACGCTGATGCGCTCGGCCGGGTTCGTCCGCGAGGGCGCCCGGGTCGACCAGGAGCAGATCCTCGGCTACCTGGCCCCCTTCACCGAGCCGCTGGAGACCGACGAGTTCCACTTCAGCCGGCGCTGGATCCAGTCGCAGGCCGAGCGGGTCGGTGACCTGCGCAGCCCGGACGCCGCGATCGGACGATCGCTGAACCTGCCGCCGCGCTTCCTGCTGGTCCACCGGGTGACGATGGGGACGCTCGGCATCCTCTGCCAGCTCGACGCCCGAGTGCGGCTGCGGGAGATCGTCGAGCGCTGGCAGCCGGAGATGTTCGAGGGGCCCGCGGCCTCCTGAGTCGTCACCCTGACCGGAGGCCGGCCAGGGTCCGTTCGAGTGCGGCCTGAGCCGCGTTCCGGTCGGCGGCGGTCGTCCCCGGCCCGGCGAGCCACATCGCCAGCTCGTTCATCGCGCCGGACAGCAGCCGGGCCAGTGGCTCGACCGGCTGCGGCGCCAGGTCGCCGTGCTCCACCAGTGTCCGCAGCGCCGCGGCGAGATGACGGCCGGATGTCTGCTCGTCGAGATCGCGCCAGGCCGGCCAGCCGAGCACCGCAGGCCCGTCGACCAGCATGATCCGGGCAGCGGCCGGCCCGGTGCTGGCCTCGATGAACGCCCGGCAGCCGGCGAGCAGCTGCTGCCACGGATCGTCCGGGTAGCCGCGGGCCGCGGCTACGACCCGGCCGGCGACACGCTCCTGTACGCGTTCCAGGACGGCCGCGAACAGTCCCGCCTTGCCGTCGAACTGGTGGTAGAGCGCCCCCTTGGTGACGCCGGCGCCGGCGACGACCGCCGGTAGCCCGACCGCGCCGTAGCCGTCCCGAGCGAACAGCCGCTCGGCTTCGTCGAGCAGTGCCCGCCGGGTCCGCTCCCGCTGCTCGGCCCGCACACCCATGCCGCCTCCCCTCATTGACATACCGATGGTACGTCAGTAGCTTTCACATACCGACAGTATGTCAATCTCCGGAGGTACCCGTGCTGACCAGCTGCTATCCCGTCCTCGCGACCGGCGACGTCGCTGCCGCACGCGCATTCTGGACCGGCCCGATGGGCTTCCAGATCACCTTCGACGCCGACTGGTACGTGAGCCTGCGGCGCGAGGGCCACGAGATCGCGGTGCTCGACCGCGACCACCCGACGATCCCCGAGGCGTACCGCGGGCGATCCGCGGCGGGCGTGCTGGTGAACCTCGAGGTCGACGACGTCGACGCCGAGTGGACGCGGCTGGTCGTGCGGGGCGGGCTGCCGGTCGCGCTGGAGCTGCGCGACGAGGACTTCGGTCAGCGGCACTTCATCGTCTCCGGGCCGGACGGGGTCCTCGTCGACGTGATCACCGAGATCCCGCCGTCGCCGGAGTTCGCCGCGGCCTTCGCCGACGGGGTGGGCGCGGGGCCCGCCTGATCGGCGCCTCGGACGCGCCCCGCATACAGCGCTGCGAGACGGCCCTGCGCTGCAAGGCGGCGTTGCACTGCAAGGCGGCGTTGCACTGTAAGAGGGCACTGCCCGAAAAGCCGACGTTGTTCCCGCACGGCGGCACGGCCCCGCAAGACGGTACGGCCCAGCGAGACCGAGCTACCTCGTCAGACCGCACTGCACTGCAAGACCGCACTGCGCTGCGAGTCCGCACTACCCGGCAAGACCGCACTGCCCCGCATACGGCGCTGCCCCGCCCGGAACCGGTCCGGGCGGGGCAGCGTCATGTGCGGGGCCATCTCGTGGGCCCGTCGTGCGACAGGGATCAGGTGACCCGGGCCCGAGCCCGGGCCCGCGCGGCGCGGGCCGAGACCCAGGATGCGAGCCGGGTCCAGCGGCGGGCGGCGCTCAGCCGGCGGGCGAACCGGTACTCAGCCGCCTCGCGTAGCGCCTCCTGCTGATGAGATCTCGCCAGCGCTTCATGGATGAGAGTCATCGCGTTCTCCTGGTTCACCAGAGTGGCGGTGTGGTCGCGGTGGGTGCTCGGTCGCTCGGCCGGCACTGCCGGCGCCATCGTCAGGTTCTTCATCTCGGTCTCCTCGTCGGTCGGGTCTTGTTGTGGCACAGCGGATCAGCCGCTCAGGGCCGGTCCGGGGTGGTTCAGCAGCCGGCGGCCAGCGCGTAGGCGCGGTCGCGTTCCAGGTCGGCCTTGCGGGGACGCCCCCTCGGCCGCTTGCGCGGGATCACCTGACCGCGGTCGAAGATCTCGCCACCCCACACCCCCCACGGCTCACCTCGGGACAGTGCGCCGGACAGGCAGGCGTCCCGCACCGGACAGCCGGCGCAGAGCTCCTTGGCCTGCTCCAGCTCGGTCGGCGACTCGGCGAACCACAGGTCCGCATCGCCGTTGCGGCACGGCAGGGCCGACCACTGCCCGGTGGCGGCTGCTCCGGCCGGCGATTGCTCGCCTGCGGGCGACGAGCAGCCGCCACCGCTCTCGGTCTGGATCACTCCGCCGTCACACGGAGCGGATCTCACGTACACGATCGACCTCCTCGATCGAACTTCTCGGACGGTTGTCGGACCTGCGTTCTGCACAGATCTGCTTTCCTCGGGACGGATGTGCGGACAAAAAAATCGGGGCCGTGGAACCCGTGTGCGTGGGTTCCGCGGCCCCGATCGGGACTCGGCGCGAGCGCTGAGGGTCAGGTTCCCCCTCGGCGCCCGGGAACGGACGCAACTGTGAACTTGTCATCGGTGATCGGAGCGGATCCCATGGCGATCACGGTGGCCGGGCCCGCCGGACGGACGTACACGTCTCCCCGGGTGCGGAACGAGCCGCCGACGGCCTCGGTCCGCTGCCAGAAACGCTCGCCGAGCGTCGCGTGTGCGACGGCGTGCGGGACGATGCTCGCGGGCGGGCACGCCACGGTGAGGTCGGTCCGGGTGATCAGAGCGAAGTCGTTCATTCCGGCCACCTCCTCGGTGTCTCCGTGCGTCCCGCCGGGCGGTCTCCCGCGCGGCGCAGAACTCGATGGAGCGATGTGCTCCACTCGGTGCAGTCGACACTAGAAGTGCCGTGCACAGCGTTGCAACCTGTTTTTCCGAACTCTCTCCGGAAGTTCACCGTGGACTGACCGAAGAGGGGTCCACTACCGCTCGGCGAGCAGGGTCAGCACGGCGTCGCCGTACCGGTCGAGCTTGGCTGCCCCGATCCCCGGGATGCCTACCAGCGCAGCGGGATCGGCCGGGCGCTGCTCGGCGATCGCGGTCAGCGTCGCGTCGGTGAGCACGACGAAGGCCGGCACGTCCTGCTGCTTGGCCTCACCGGCCCGCCATTGCTTGAGCCGGTCGAGCAGTTCGAGATCGACGTCGGACGGGCAGTCGTCGCAGCGCATCAGCTTGGTTGCGGTGCCACCGAACAGCGGGGTGCCGCAGACCCGGCAGCGGGGGCGCGGGCCGCCCGGGCGGCGCTCGCCCGCGACCCGCGACGCCGGGTGCGAGTCCGGGATCAGTCCGTAGAGGAACCGGGAGCGGCGTCGCTTCGACCCGCGCCCGGACGCCCGCGACAGCGACCAGGACATCGACAACACCCGCCGCGCGCGGGTGATCCCGACGTAGAAGAGCCTGCGCTCCTCCTCGATCGCCTGCTCGTCGTCGCCCGCGTGCCCGATCGGCAGCGTCCCGTCGGCGAGCCCGACCAGGAACACCGCATCCCACTCCAGACCCTTCGCGGCGTGCAGCGAGGCCAGCGTGACCCCCTGCACGACGGGTGCCTGCGCGGAGTCCGCGCGGGTGTCCAGTTCGGTGCACAGCCGGGCGAGATCGGCCGCCGGTTCGGCGGCGGCGAGCTCCTCGGCCACCCCGACCAGCGCGAGCAGCGACTCCCACTGGGCGCGCAGGGTGGCACCCTTCGGTGGCTCGTCGCTGAGCCCGGCTCGGGCACCGAGCACGGCGCGGGTCACGTCGACGAGATCGGTGCCGGGCCGCTGCTCGGGCGCCGCTCCGCGCAGCGCGATCATCGCCCGGCGGATCTCCGGGCGGGCGAAGAACCGCTCGCCGCCGCGCACCTGATAAGGCACCCCGGCGTCGGAGAGCGCCTGCTCGAACGCCTCGGACTGGGCGTTGATCCGGAACAGCACCGCGATCTCCGATGGCGGTGTCCCGTCGCGGAGCAGCGTGAGGATCCGGCCGGCGGCCGCGGCGGCCTCGGCAGGCTCGTCGTCGTGCTCGGAGAAGTCCGGGTCCGGGCCGGGCGGGAGTTGCCCGACCAGCTGGAGGCGGGATCCGGCCGGGCGGTGCCGGGCGGCACCGATCAGCTGGTTCGCGCAGGAGACGATCTGCGGGGTGGACCGGTAGTCGCGCTGCAGCCGGACGACGGCGGCGCCCGGGAAGCGGCGCGGGAACTCCAGCAGGTACCGCGGCGAGGCCCCGGCGAAGGTGTAGATCGTCTGGTTCGCGTCGCCGACGACGGTCAGATCGTCCCGGTCGCCGACCCAGGCGTCGAGCAGGCGCTGCTGCAGCGGGGTGACGTCCTGGTACTCGTCGACCACGAAGCAGCGGTAGCGGGACCGGAACTCCTCGGCGACCCCGGCGTGTTCCTCCAGCGCGACCGCGGTGTGCAGCAGCAGGTCGTCGAAGTCGAGCATCTGCGCGGAGTTCTTCAGCTCCTCGTAGCCCGCGTAGACCTGCGCGACCTGCTCGGCCGATCCGGGGACGTCGCGCTTGCGCCGGGCCGCCTCGGCCGGATAGTCGACCGGGGCGATCAGTGAGGACTTGGCCCACTCGATCTCCGAGGACAGGTCGCGCAGCGCGTCCGAGTCGGTGCCGGCCCGGGCCCGGGCGGCGGCCTGGCCGACCAGCCGGAACTTGCCGTCGAGCAGCGGCCACGGCTGCCCGCCGATCACCTGCGGCCAGAAGTAGCGCAGCTGGCGCAGCGCGGCGGCGTGGAAGGTGCGGGCCTGCACGCCCGGCGCGTCCAGCCCGCGCAGCCGGGTGCGCAGCTCCCCCGCCGCGCGCGCGGTGAAGGTGACGGCGAGGACCTGGCCGGCGGCGACGTGCCCCTGCGCGACCAGGTGCGCGATCCGGCGGGTGATCGTGCGGGTCTTGCCGGTGCCGGCACCCGCCAGTACACAGACCGGGCCGCGCGGCGCGGTGACCGCGGCCCGCTGCTCGGGGTCCAGCCCGTCTTCGCTCTGCGGGATCTGTCCGGCGCGGGCGGGGGTTCGGGACGGCACACCCTCATCCTGACACCCGGCCCCGACAGTCCCGCCGGACCCACCGGACTCCCTCCGACCGCTCGGGTTCGCACGGGTTCGGGCCGTCCGCACGGGATCGGATCCCGTGCGGGTGCTGCGAATCCGTGCGAACGGCCGGGACAGCGCGGCGCAGAGCGGCGCAAGGCGGGCGGGGCGGGGCCGCTCAGCACAGGGCGACGCTGCGCGGTGCAGGGCGGGCCGCATTGTGCACGGCGGCGCTGTCCCGGCCGGGGCCGTGCGGGCCGGCGCTGTGCGAGGCGGCGCTGTGCGAGGCGGCGCTGTGCGAGGCGGCGCTGTGCGAGGCGGCGCTGGGTCAGGACGCCGGATCGGGGTCGGTGATCGTGCCGGTGGCGATCCGGCGCAGTTCCTCGACGTGGGCGTCGAAGGCGGCCCGTCCGCTGCGGGTCTGTGCGATCCAGGTGAGCCTGCGGGCGTCGGACCGGGTCGCCGAGCGGGACTTCGTCGTGGTCGCGTACCCGGCGTCGACCAGGATCCTGAGGTGCTTCGAGAGGGTGGCGTCGGCGATGCCGAGGGTGTCCCGGAGCACCGCGAAGTCGATCTGCTCGACGTGCCGCAGGATGCCGCTGATCCGGAGCCGGACCGGGGCGTGGATGGTCTCGTCGAACCCGCGCTCGAGGCCGGGACCGGCCTGCTCAGTGCCCACGGCGCAGCTTCTCCCTGGTCAGCCGCTCGAATGCGACGTTGGCCCACCACACGACGCCGAAGCAGACGACCGCCGGGGCCACCGCCCACCACGGCGACAGCGACGCCACCAGGCCCAACGAGACGCTCAGCAGCAGCAGAACCGCGACGACGGTCAGGCCGCACACCGCCCAGGCCCGGCCCCCGACGGCGCGCGGCCGGATCCCGGTGAACCGCCGGTGCACCCACAGCAGCACCAGGACGACGACGGCCAGCCCCCACACGGACTGCACGCGGGCGGTCTCACCGAAGGCGGGCATCAGTACGTAGGCGGCCGCGACCAGGCCGAACGCGGCATGCAGCCAGGCCGGGGCGGCGATCCGGCCGGCGAGCGCGGAGCGGTCGGTCTCGAGATCCCGCAGCGCGTCGCGGGCGGCTGATTCGTTTTCCATACCGGAAACTGAATCATTTACCAGCACGGCAAGTCAAGTGGCTTGCCGGATCGGAAAGCGACATCGCCGGGAAGAAGCCCGGGGTGTACGCCGTTGTACCGGTCATGGCGGACCTGACCATGTACACGACCAGCTGGTGCGGCTTCTGTCGCAGGCTGAAGCTGCAGCTCGACGAGGCCGGCATCGGCTACCGGGAGATCGACATCGAGCGTGAACCCGACGCGGTCTCCTTCGTCGAGCAGGCCAACGGCGGGAACCGCACCGTCCCGACCGTCGTCTTCCCCGACGAGTCGGTCGCGACGAACCCCAGCTTCGCCGAGGTGAAGCAGCGTCTCGGCGTCTGAGACCAGGCACGGAGTGCGGCGGCGGCCCGGGCATCGGCCCGGGCCGCCGCCGTGCGTCCGGGGTCAGTCCCCGGCGGCGGCCCAGGACTCCAGCATCGTCCGGGCGATCGACACGGTGCCCGGCAGCATGACGACCGGATCGGTGTCGGGCTGCCCGGCGTCGCCGTCGCGGCTCCCCCAGTCTCCGCGGGCGAGTGCTGCTCGCAGCTGCGCACGGGTGATCCACAGCGCCTCGGCGATCTCGCCCTCCGCGAGACGCAGCGGGGCCTCCGGGTCGCCGATCGCGTGGAACCCGACCATCAGCGACCGCGGGAACGGCCACGCCTGGCTGCCCAGGTAGCGGACGTCGGTGACGTCGATCCCGACCTCCTCGGCGATCTCCCGCTGCACGCAGGCCTCCAGCGACTCACCGGACTCGACGAAACCGGCGAGCACCGAGTAACGGCCGACCGGCCAGACCGGCTGGCGGGCCAGCAGGACCCGGTCGGCACCGTCGTGCACCAGGCAGATGATCGCCGGATCGGTGCGCGGGTACTCCTCGTGGCCGTTCTCGCAGCGGCGGGCCCAGCCTGCGTTCTGCGGGCGGGTGCGGGTGCCGTCGACCGCGCAGAACCGGGCCCGCTCGTGCCAGTTCAGCGTCGCGACCGCGCCGGTGAGCAGCCCGGAGCCGAGCGGATCCAGGAACGCGCCGGCCGCCCGCAGGTCGGTCCACTCCCCCGGGCCGCCCGCGAACACGTCGCTGTCGGCGGTCTTGGCGGAGCCGACCCGCACCGCCCAGTACGGGACACCGTCGGCCTCGCCGAGCAGGACCGCCTCGGTGGGCGGCTCCGGGGCGACGTCGGAGCCCGCACGGGTACGGATCCGGCCGTCCCGGCCGGCGGCAGCATCCCAGGCGGCGGCGTCGCCCTCGCGGAACTCCCGGTCCGGGTCGGTCTGCCAGTCCACCGGGGTGCGCCCGGACTCGTCGACGACGACGACCCGGGCCTTCGGCCAGGAGTCGCGCACGTACTCCGGGTCCAGGCGCAGGTTCTCGTCGCGGACCAGCGCGTTGCGGGAGAGCACGGGCTGCTCGGTCAGTGTGAAGTCGCCCCGGGAGGCGGCGGCACCGCTCACGGCAGGCTCACCCCGCCCAGCGCCGCGAGCCGGGACCCGATCGCCTCGGCGTCGCCGACCACCACGCCGGTGAACCGGGCCGGCGCGAACAGCTCCGCGGCCGCCTCGGCGACCTGCTCGACGGTGACCGCCTCCAGCCGCTGCGGGCGATCCCGGAGCCAGTCGACACCGAGCCCGACAGCGTCCAGCGCGGACAGTGTCCCGGCCAGCGCGGACTGGCTGTCCAGCGAGATCAGCAGCGACCCGATCGCGTACCGGCGGGCCGACTCCACCTCCTGCTCGGTCGGCGGGACCGCGATCATCCGGCCGAGCTCGTAGCGGGTCTCGAGCAGCGCGGCGGCGGTGACGTCGGACGCGACGTCGACGTCGAGGCCCAGCACGGCCCCGCCGGGCACGAACTCCTGCCCGGAGTGCGCGCCGTAGGTGTAGCCCTTGTCCTCGCGCACGTTCTCCATCCAGCGCGAGGAGAAGTAGCCGCCGAACACCAGGTTGGCGAGCTGGAAAGCGGTGTAGCGCTCGTCGGTGCGGTCCAGGCCGGGTGCGGTGAGCCGGATCTGGGACTGCACCGAGCCGGGCCGGTGGACCAGCTCGAGATCGCCGGCCGAGGGCATCGGCGGCGCCGTCAACCGGCGCGCCGGGTGGTCGTCGGACCAGCCGCCGAGGCGGGCCGTGACCTCGGCGATCGCGGCCTGCGGGTCGATGTCGCCGACCAGCACCAGCCGGGCACCGCCGGGTACGACGGTGCCGGCGTGCAGCTCCCGGACCCGCTCGGGCGCGATCCCGGCGACCGCTGCCGCGGTCGGCATCTCGGAGACGATCGGATGGTCGCCGAACCGCCTGCGCATCAGCGCCTCACGGGCGACCGTGCGCGGCTGCGCCCTGGCGACCGCGATCCGCTCGGCGAGCCGGGACCGTTCGCGGAACACCTCGTCGTCGGGATGGGTGGCACCGGTGAGCACGTCGGCCAGCACGTCGAGCACGACCGGCAGCCCGGACGCCAGCGCGGAGCCGCCGACCTGCAGCCACTCCGGGTCGACGCCGACGCCCAGCTCGGCACCGACACCCGCCAGTTCGTCGTCGATCCCGACCCGGTCCCGCGAGGCGGTGCCGGTAAGCATGGTCTCGGCGACGAGCTCCATCCCGGCGGTCCAGCCGGCCTCCGCCGAGTCGGCGGGCGACGCCGCCGGGATCCGCAGCACGGTCTCGACCAGCGGCACCCCCGGACGGCGGGCGGCGATCACGGTCAGCCCGTTCGGGAGCGTCCCGGTCACCACCTCGGGCAGCGGCACCGGTGCGGTGCGGCCCAGCGCGGGCAGCTCGCGCGGGCCCCGCTCGGTGCGGCCGATCTCCTCGGCACTGCGGTGGGTGCGGACGGCGGTCACGCGGCGGCTCCCTCTCGGTGGTGGGTGGTGCTCCCGGCGGTCCCGGCTGGTGGATGCCCCGGCGGTCGGCCGCGGTGGTCGGTGCTCACTCGGCGACCCCCGGCGATGCCGGTTCGACGGTCAGCACCGCACGGCCCGCGTTGCGCAGCCGCGCGGCCGCGGCCGCCACGTCGGAGGTGGTGAGCGCGGCCAGCCGGGCGGGCAGCTCCAGGGCGAGCTCCGCTCGGCCGTAGAGCAGCTCCCGGGCGCCGAGCCCCAGCATCCGGAACATGACGCGGTCGTCCTCCCGGTGCAGCGCCGCGGTCCAGCGCGCGGACTGGCGGGCCAGCTCGTCGGTGTCCGGGCCCTGCTCGGCGAGCCGGTCGAGCTCCTCGTCGACGGCGGCCGTCACCCGGTCCGGCGAGACCTCGGCGGGATGCACGGCGGTGATCGTGAACGTGTCCGGGTCGCGGGCGTCGAACGGGCCGCCCATCAGGCCGTTGGACGCCGACACGTCGGTGACCGAGCCGTCCTGATGCACCAGGCGGCGCTGCAGCCGGGCGGCCTCGCCGTCGGTGAGGACGGAGGCCAGCATCGTGTGCGCGAGGTAGCCGCCGGGATCGGTGGTCGGATCCGGCACCCGGTAGCCGATGGCCAGCGCGGGCAGCGGGGCGTGCGCGTCGGTCACGCTCTGCCTGCGCTCGCTGCCGGGCACCGGCTCGGCGAACGAGGGGCGCTGCGGCACCGGGCGGGCCGGGATGTCGCCGAAGTGCCGCTCGACGAGTGCGAGCGTGCCCTCCACCCCGTGCTCGCCGAGATCGCCGTGCACGGTGACCAGCGCGTTCCCCGGGGCGTAGAAGGTGTCGAAGAAGGCTGCAGCGTCGTCGAGGCTCGCCTGCTCCAGCTCGGAGAAGTCGCCGTAGCCGTTGTGCGCGTTGGGGAACGAGTCGTAGAGGACCGGCGGCAGCAGGATCCACGGGAACCCGCCGTAGGGGCGGTTGTGGACGTTGAGCCGGATCTCCTCCTTCACCACGTCGACCTGGTTGCGCAGGTTCTCCTCGGTCAGCTTCGGTGCGCGCAGCCGGTCGGCCTCCAGGAACAGCGCCCGGTCCAGCGCGGCGCCGGGCAGCACCTCGAAGTAGTCGGTGTAGTCCTGGTGGGTGGAGCCGTTGAAGATCCCACCGGCGGACTGCACCTGGCGGAAGTGCTCCAGCTTCTCCAGGCTCTCGCTGCCCTGGAACATCAGGTGCTCGAACAGGTGCGCGAACCCGGTGCGCCCCTCCGGTTCGGAGCGGAACCCGACGTCGACGTGCACGGCGACGCCGACCGCCGGGGTCGCCGGATCCGGCACGACGAGCACCCGCAGACCGTTCGGGAGCGTGGCCCGGTGCAGCGGGAGCGTGGCGGCGGGCTGATCAGTCACGGACACACGGCGAGGCTAACCCGCTGCACCGACAGGATGGCGTCCTCAGGCGGGCGGCAGCACGACGAACTGGCGCAGCCCCAGGTCACGGTAGGTGACCGGGCCGCGCGGGCCGGGCGTGTGATCGACGTTGATCCCGGTCTCGGGCAGGCCGAGCAGCTTGTAGCCGTCGAGCAGCCGGGAGGTGGTGTTCCAGAACACCCCGGTGCCGGTGTAGCGGTCGATGAACCGCTGCGCGACGTCGGCGTCGGCGGCGCAGATGGTCGCCGCCAGTCCCGAGGTCTCCCGGGCTGCGGTGTCGGCGGCGTCGTCCGGGCCGTCGACGGGGGCGACGGTCACGTGCGCCTCGGCGCCGGAGTCCAGCGCCCACTCGTGGCCGAGCCGGTGCGTGTGCGGCGGCTCGGACAGCGTGATGCCGCGGGCGTCGAGGGCCGCCTTCGCGACCGGCAGCAGCGTGTCGTAGACCGGCCGGTCCACCAGCAGCAGGTTCAGCCGGTTGCAGACGCCGAGCCGGTCCGTCGAGTCGGTGACCAGCCGGGTGACCTCGTCGGCGGTCGCGGACGAGTCCAGGTAGAGCACGCCGCCACCGTCGGCGTGCGCGAGGACCCGGGTGCCCGCGGTCGCACCGAGCAGCGTCAGCCTGCGGGTGACCTCGCCGGACCCGCGCACCACGACCAGCGGCACCAGGTCCGGCAGACCGACCAGCGCCTCGGCGCCGGCGTGCCCGGGCAGCGGGACGAGCTGGACCGCATCGGCGGGCAGCCCGGCCTCGATCAGCGCCGGGCGCAGTACCTGCTCGACGAGCGCGGTGGCGCTGGCCAGCGCGGCCGAGCCGGTCCGCAGCACGGCCGCGCTGCGGGCCTTCAGCACCTGGGACGCGACGTCGAGGGTGACGTTCGGCCGGGCCTCGAACACGGCGCCGATGACGCCGACCGGGATCCGCCGCTCGAACACCCGCTCGCCGGTCTCCAGGGTCCGCACCGGCCACTCGGTCGGCGGCTCGGGGGTCGCGGCGAGCACCTCCAGCTGGGTGGCGATGCCGGCGAGGCGCTCCTCGTCGAGCCGGAGCCGGTCGAGCAGCCCGGCGGCCATTCCGTTGCGCTCCGCGGAGGCGACCTCGGCGGCGTTGACCTCGAGCAGTTCGACGGCCCGGTCCCGGATCCGCGCGGCGGCGGCCCGCAGCGCGTCGTCGATCCGGCCCTCCCCCGCGGCCCGCACGGCCGGGGCGGCGGCCCGGGCGCGCTGCGCGGCCTCTCGGACGGCGGCGAACTCCGGAGCCTCGGAGTCTCCGGACAGGGCGGCGTCGGTCGCGGTGGAGGTGCTCACGCAGGTCAGGGTAGGCGCTCGGCGGAGCGGGCCCGGAGCGGGACACCCGGTCAGGCGGGCACGGCGTAGACCACGATGTTCGACTCGTAGCTGCCGGCCGCGGGATCGAACGCTCCGCCGCAGGTGATCAGGACGAGCTGCGGGGGTCCGTCCCGGCGGAAGACCTCGCGGGGCAGGTCGTACTTGCCGTACTCGCGGCGGGCCGCCACCCGGAACGTCGCGGCCCGGCCGTCCGTACCGCGGACGACGACCGGTTCGCCGTCGGTGAGCTGTGGCAGCACCGCCAGTACGCCGACGCCCTGGGTACGCGAGTCGACGTGCCCGGCGAGCACCGCGCTGCCCGCCGCCCCGCCCGGCAGCACACCCGGTGCCCACCAGCCGACGTGCCGGACCTGCTCGGGGACGACCATTCCTCCATCGCGCCCGGTACCGACCGGCTCGACGGGGGCGCTGATCCCCCGCCCGGGGAGCTCCAGGGTCGCGGGCGACACCGGGCGGGGCGCCACGGCCGGGGCCGGGGACGCGGGCCGGGATCCGGGCTGGGACGGGGCCGCGCGTGGGTGCACCGCCGAGAGCAGCCACGGCGCGTCGGAGGTTGCCGGGCCGGGGCCGGACGGCGGTGCGGCGAGCACCGGCAGGACCGCCGCGGCGGGGACCAGCCGCAGCGGCGGCGCCGAGCCGGCCGGGACGTCGCCCAGCTCCTCGGCGGTGATCCGCGGTGCGTCACCGCCGGCGGCGAGCCCGGCGCCGGTACCCAGCAGCGCGGTGCCCAGGAGCAGCAGGGCTGCCGCTCCCCGGGCACCGCCGCGCGGGCGCCGGCGCCGCGGGCTCACGCGCGCGAGCGGCGCAGCCGGAGGGCGCCGGCCACCAGCAGGACCAGCCCGGCCCCGCCCAGCGCCACCGGCAGCGCGGAGTCGGACGCCGACGCGGCCTGGCCGCCGGTGCCGGCGTCGACCGCCGGGGCACCGCCCTGACCGGAGCCGGAACCGTTGGCAGATCCGTTGCCGTCAGCGGAGCCGGACCCGCTGCCGTTGCCGCTGCCGCTGCCGTTGCCGGCGGCGCCACTGCCACTGCCGCTGCCGCTGCCACTGCCGCTGCCGTCGCCGGAGCCGCCGCCCGCGGTGCCGTCCGGACCGGATCCCGAGCCGTCACCGGCCTGGCCACCGGCGTCCGGACCGGCCGCCTGGCCGTCCGCACCGTCGCCGGAGCCCGCTCCGTCGCCGCCGGGGGTCGCCGCGCCCGCGGCCGCCGCGGCCTCGTCCAGCTGCGTCTTCAGCTCCCCCAGGTTGGTCAGCTGGGCACGGGCCTGGTCGATCTGCTCCTGTGGGAGCCCCGGCACGTTCAGCAGGCCCTGCGCCTGCTCGTTCAGCTGCCCGACCTGCTCCTGGGCGGCCTGCAGCCAGCCCTGGTCGAACTGCTCGCCGGTCCGGGCCGACAGGTCGTCGACCTGGGCCTGGATCTCGGGCGAGACCTGGTCGGGCAGCGAGACGCCGATGCCGGACGCGAGCCCGCGCAGCCGCTCGTTGAGCTGCTGGCCCTCCTGCTGAACCTGCGGTGCCAGGTCCTTCACCTGCTCACCGACGCCCTGCTCCAGGCCGATGCCGCCGAGCGCGGCGAGCCCGAGTGCCTTCTGGTGCGCGTCGCCGAACGCCTGCCGCGGGTCCCCGACACCGGGCACCTCCGGCAGCTCGGTCGGGATCGACGGTGTCTCGCCGCCGCAGGCGGTGAGTCCGACGAGCGCGAACGCGGCGACGGACGCGCCGACGGTGCGACCGATGCGGTTCTGGTTCATGGTCTTCCCCCGAGAGTAGCGATCCACATGCGGTGGGCTATCAGCGTTACTCCGAACGTTGCAAGACGAACCACACCTTGTCGCACGGGGCCTCGGTGAGTGGCTACTTCTTTCGGACCAGTGGCGCCGGGGACGAGGGCGGCGGCACCATCGGGCCGACGTCACCGTCCGGGGCCTCGTCGAGATCGACGAGCACCGGCGCGTGGTCGCTGGGCAGCTTGCCCTTGCGGGCCTTGCGGTCCACCCAGGCGGCCGCCCGTCGACCCGCCGGGCCGTCACCGGCCAGCACCAGGTCGATCCGCATGCCCTGGTCCTGATGGAACCGGCCGGCCCGGTAGTCCCAGTAGCTGAAGACCCGCTCGTCGGGCCAGCGGTCCCGCACGACGTCGTGCAACCCGGTGGCCTGCAGCGCGGCGAGCGCGGCCCGCTCGTCCGGGGTGACGTGGGTGGCGCCGTCGAACGCCGGGCGATCCCACACGTCGTCGTCGGTGGGGGCGATGTTCATGTCCCCGGCCACGACGGTCGTCGCCGGATCACCGGCGACGACCAGCTCGCGCAGCGCGTCCAGCCAGCGCAGCTTGTAGCCGTAGTGCGGGTCGTCCGGGGTGCGCCCGTTCGGCACGTACACCGAGGTCACCCGCAGCCCGCCGCAGGTCGCGGTGACGGCGCGCGCGTCCGTCCCGGTGCGCCCGCCCTCGGCGAACACCGGCTCGCCGGGCAGCCCCCGCACGACGTCGTCGAGCCCGACCCGGGACAGCAGCGCGACGCCGTTCCACCGGCCCTCACCGTGGTGCGCGACGGCGTAGCCGCGCGCGGCGAGCTCGTCGTCGAAGAGGGCGGCGAAGTCGTCGTCGGAGAGCTTGGTCTCCTGCAGGCAGACGACGTCCGGTGCCCGCTCGTCCAGCCAGGGCAGCAGGCGGGGCAGCCGGGACTTCGCCGAGTTCACGTTCCAGGTGGCGAGGCGCACCCCGCGACCCTACGAGAGGAACGCGGCGACCGATCGGCGGATCCCCGGCACGTCCAGCCCGTGCGCGCGGTCGTGCTCGGCCGGGGTGCCGTAGCGGCGCAGCTCGGCCCGTCCGACACCGAGGCCGAGCACCCGGTGCCGGATCCCGGCCAGCGCATCGGACACCTGGGGCACCGAGGTGCCCGCCAGGTAGGGCTCGACCAGCACGACGTCCGGCTCGGTCAGCGTCGCGACCAGCGTGTGCGCGTCGAACGGCCGGACGGTCGCCGCGTACAGGACCGTCACGTCGAGATCCGCGACCGCCGTCAGGACCCGGTCGGCGAGCGGGCCGACCGCGACGACCGTCCCCCGGGTCCCGCGCCGCAGCACCGTCATCTCCGGCCCCGTGCCCAGCGGCCGCGCGTTGGACGCCCCGGAGAGCCGGACGTACACCCGGTCGTCGACGGGCAGCGCCGCGCGGATCAGTGTCTCGGCCTCGTCGGCGTGCCCGGGGACGTGCACCGTCCAGCCGTCCAGGGTGTCGAGCAGCCCCACGTCCCGGGAGCCGAAGTGGGTCTCGCCCGCTCCCGCCATGTCGTAGGACGCGCCCGCCGAGACCAGCACCGCACCGGCGTCCTGGTGCCCGAGGTCGAGCTTGAGCTGCTCGTACGGACGCTCGACGAGGAACGGCGCGAAGGTGTGCACGATCGGTCGCAGCCCGGTCAGCGCGAGCCCGCCGGCGGCCGAGACGAGCAGCTGCTCGCGGATCCCGAGGTTCAGCACCCGGTCCGCGACCGACGGCGGCAGGTCGACGTATCCGGCGCCGATGTCGGCGAGCAGTGCGACCGCCCGCGGGTCGTCGGCGAGCAGCTCGGGGAGCAGGCGATAGAAGCGTTCCCGCTGGTCGGCGGGGCGCTGCGGGTCGGTGAGCAGAGCAGAGGCGGCAGTGGTGACAGGGGCAGCAGTGGCGGCAGACATCAGCGGGTCTCCTTCGGCTCGACGCGGGCGACGACGGCCAGCGGACGGCCGGGGTGCGGGACGGTGAAGGCGCGATACAGCGCGTCGTGGTCGCGGCCGTCGACGTCGACGGTGGCCCAGTCCTCGACGGCGAACCGCGCGGCGATCCCGCCGGGCCAGCCGTGGGTCGCCGACGAGTTGTCGATCACGACCGCGGTCAGCCCGTCCAGACCGGCCCGGCCGGCGTACTGGACGGCCTCGGCGTTCGACCCCTCGTCGAGCTCGGCGTCGCCGACCAGTACGACGGTGCGGGCGGTGCGAGCGGTGAGCCGCAGCCCGAGCGCCGTGCCGACCGCGAGGCCGAGTCCGTGCCCCAGCGAGCCGGAGGAGATCTCCACACCCGGCACCAGGGTCCGGTCCGGGTGATGCCCCAGCGGTGAGTCGAACCGGGCGAAACCGGACAGTTCGGCCGGGTCCAGGAAGCCCTTCGCGGCGAGCACCGCGTAGAGCGCCATCGGACCGTGCCCCTTGGACACCAGGAACCGGTCGCGGTCCGGGTCCGCCACGAGGGACGGGCCGACGCGCAGCACCCGGTCGTGGAGCACCCAGAGCACGTCGAGGGTGGACAGCGAGGCGGGATCGTGTTTCTCGTCGCCGGTCATCCGGGCCAGTAACCCGGGAAGGGCGTCGTACCCGGCGGTGGTCGTCGTTCCGATACTCATGCCGACCACCCTGCGACCTGAAGTTGAGTTCAGGTCAAGTACCCGCTCAGTCGTCCGGTGGCGTCGCCTTGCGCACGTAGAGCAGCTGGTCGCCGCGCTCCAGGGCGTCGACCGACGGCGAGTCGACCCGGTACAGCTGCTCGCCCCGCACCACGCCCAGCACGATGTCGGGCAGGTGCCGGGGCGAGCCGCCCACCTCGGCGGGCTCCACCTGACGCTGGGTGATGGCGAACCCGGCGTCCGGGGTCAGCAGGTCCTCCACCACCTCGACGACGGCCGGGGACCGGGTCGCGACGCCCAGCAGCCGGCCCGCCGTCTCGTCCGAGACGATCACCGAGCTCGCCCCGGACTGGCGCAGCAGGTGCACGTTCTCCGCCTCCCGGACGGCCGCCACGATCGAGATCGACCGGGACAGCTCGCGGGCCGTCAGCGTGACCATCACCGCGGTGTCGTCCCGGTCCAGCGCGACCACCAGCGTCGTCGCCAGCTGCACCCCGGCGATCCGCAGCACCGCCGACCGGGTCGCGTTGCCGGACACCGTCACCAGCCCCAGCCCGGACGCGACGTCGAGACGCGCCCGGTCGGTGTCCACCACCACGATCTTCTCCGGTTCGACGCCGTCGCCCAGCAGCGTCTCGACCGCGGCCCGGCCCTTCGTTCCGTAGCCGACGACGACGGTGTGGTCGCGCACGCGGGACCTCCAGCGCTGGATCCGGAAGGACTGCCGGGAGCGCTCGGTGAGCAGCTCGACGGTCGTCCCGACGAGGACGATCAGGAACAGCAGTCGCAGTGGGGTGATCACGGCGATGTTCACGGCGCGGGCGGTCGGGGTGACCGGGACGATGTCGCCGTAGCCGGTCGTCGAGAGCGACACCGTGGCGTAGTACAGCGCGTCCATCATCGAGATGTCGCCCGCGCCGTTGTTGTCGAGGTACCCGTCGCGCCCGAGGTAGACGATCAGCGTCGTCGCGCCGAGCGCGAACAGCGCGACCAGCAACCGGGTCACCAGGGCGCGGACCGGGCCCGAGCGGGCGTCCGGCATCCGCAGCGCGCCCTCGACCTGCGGATCGAGGGCTGCGAGGCGGGATGAGCCGATCACGTGGCGAAGGCTAGCCCCCGGGGGCGGCCACGGGCGCCGCGCGGGGCCGCGCCGCACCCTATTCTGACCGGGTGCCGGCCGAGGGGGACTCCGAACGCGGCGGACGCGCGTCCGGCGGCCGCACCGGGCTGCGACCCCGGTTCGCCGATCGTTTCCGTACCGCGCCGGCCCGCGAGTCCGCGCAGCCCGACCTCACCGAGGTGCTGGAGACCGGCGTCGCCGTCGCCACCGGGCTCCGCTCCCCGGCCGGCTCGCCGGAGGCGGTCGACGCGTTGCGCCGGCTCGCCGGGCTCTGCGGGGCGGAGGCCGCCGGCCTGCTGGTCCCCGGGCAGCAGGAGAGCTGGTGGGGCCCCGGCCGCGACGACGGCATCGCGCTCGGCCTGCGGGCACGCACCGGCGGCCGCCGGCTGTCCGAGGGTGACCTGCTCGCGTTGCCGGTGCCGGTCGGCCCGGATCCCGCCGCGCCCGATCCGGTGCTGGTGCTCGCCGGTGCCGTCGGGATGCCGGCGGCCCGGCGCGCCGCCGGCTTCGTCGCCGACGCCCTCGAGCGCGCGGCGCTGGACGCCGGCGCCGCGGCCGCCGAGGCGGCCCGCCTGCGGGAGCTGCGCGCTCAGATCTCGCCGCACTTCGTCTACAACGCGCTGACCACGATCGCCTCGTTCGTCCGCTCGGACCCGGCCAGGGCCCGGGACCTGCTGGAGACCTTCGCCGAGTTCATCCGGCACTCGCTCGCCGCCCGCGGCGACTACACCCCGCTGGCCGACGAGTTCCGCTCCGTCGAGGCCTACCTGACGCTGGCCCGCGCGGTGCTCGGCGAGCGCCTGCGGGTACAGGTACGGGTGGCGCCGGAGGTGTTGCCGGTGCCGGTGCCGGTGCTCGCGCTGCAGCCGCTGGTGGAGAACGCGGTGCAGCACGGCGTCGAGCGAACCCCCGACGGAGGACTGGTGCAGGTCAGCGGCGAGGCGGAGGGCGATGTCTGCGTGATCGCGGTCGAGGACGACGGCCCGGGCATGAATCCCGAGCACGCCCGCGACGTGCTGGCGGGCACCGCGGAAGGCGCCGGGCTCGCGCTGGTCAACGTCGACCGGCGGTTGCGCGCCGTCTACGGGCCCGAGCACGGGCTGGTGATCGAGACGGCGCCCGGCGCGGGCACCCGCATCGTGCTGCGCATCCCACGGTTCCAGCCGGGGGTGGTCGCATGACCGACCGGCTCCGGGTGCTGGCCGTCGACGACGTCGCACCGGCCCTCGACGAGATCTGCGCGCTGCTGGCCGACGCCCCGGACGTCGGGCACGTCGCCCGGGCCGGGGACGCGGTCGAGGCGCTGCGCATGATCCCGGCCGGGTCGTTCGACGCGGTACTGCTCGACATCACGATGCCCGGCATGGACGGACTGGAGCTGGGCGGTGTGCTCGCCGCGATGGCGAGCCCGCCGGAGATCGTGTTCGTGACGGCGTTCGAGGAGCACGCGGTCGCCGCCTACGGCCTCGGCGCGGTCGACTATCTGCTCAAGCCGGTCGGCGCGGACCGGCTCGCGGACGCGCTGGAACGGGTGCACCGGGCCCGCGCGGGCCGGACCGCGAGCATCTCGTCGCCCGCCCCGCCCGACGGTGCGGGCCCGCCGCTCCCCCGGGTCGACGAGCTCGCCGTGCTGCCCGTCGAGCTGGGCGGGCGCACCCGGTACGTCCGCCGGGAGGACGTCCGGTTCGTCGAGGCACACGGCGACTACGTGCGCCTGCACATCCCCGGCGGCTCGCACCTGGTCCGGATCCCGCTGTCCCGCCTGGAGGAGCACTGGGACGCGCACCGCTTCGTCCGCGTGCACCGCAGCTTCCTGCTCCATCTCCCGGCGGTGCTGGAGCTGCGCAGCGACGCCGGCGGGGGACTGCTCGCGCACACCGACGCCGGGGACGTGCCGGTCAGCCGCCGGCACGCCCGTGAGCTGCGCGACCAGCTGATGGCGGCGGCCACCTCCGGGGCGCTCGACCCGCAGGCCACGGGTACCGGGGACGACGACGGCGAGGGCCGAGGGCCGCGATGAACCGTCCGCGCCGGGTCGCCGTGACCGCGCCGCCGGAGCCCGGCCTGCGGTCCCGCCCGGTGCCCTCCCGGCCGGTGCCGGAGACGCTGCTCGATCCGGCCCGCGCCGAGCTCGCCCGCAGCACCCGCCGCGCCCAGGTGCGCCGGGCCGTGCTCACGCTCGTGTGCGGCGGGCTGCTGCTGCTCGGCGTCCCGGTCCTGCTGCGGCTGGCCCCCGGCCTGTCC
Source organism: Pseudonocardia autotrophica (assembly GCF_003945385.1). Lineage (NCBI taxonomy): Bacteria > Bacillati > Actinomycetota > Actinomycetes > Pseudonocardiales > Pseudonocardiaceae > Pseudonocardia > Pseudonocardia autotrophica. The sequence goes on along the minus strand of NZ_AP018920.1, from coordinate 1,238,211 downwards.
GAGTGGCGGGTGGCCGGGCTGCCGCTCGGCTGGATCGTCGTCGCCTGGGTCCCGTACCCGCTGCTGGCACTGCTGGCGTGGTGGCATCTGCGCGGGGCCGAACGGGCCGAGCGGTCCGGTGGCGACCGGATCGCCGTCATCGAGGCCGGGTCCCCGGACGGAGCCGACCCCGATGGGGCCGTCCCGGACCACTCGGTTGCTCGGCCGGCCACCGGGCTGCTGCCCGCGCCGGGGAGCGCCGACCTGCCGGACGACGCCGCACAGGGCCGTAACCCGGACAGCAGTGCCTCGGCCGGCAGCGAGCCGGATGCGACCGACACGACCGTCCAACCGGCCGCCGACCACCGGGCACCGTCCACGTGACCGTCGCCGCTGTCGTCACGCTGCTGGTCGTCACGGTCCTGATCGGTGCCCGTGGGGTCGCCGCGATGCGGACCACCTCCGACTTCCTGGTCGCCTCCCGGCGCACCTCGCCGATGCTCAACGCGGCCGCCGTGTCCGGCGAGTACCTGTCGGCGGCGTCGTTCCTCGGTGTGGCCGGGCTCGTCATCAAGGAGGGCACCGGCGCGCTCTGGTATCCGGTCGGGTTCACCGCCGGCTACCTGCTGATGCTCGCCCTGGTCGCGGCACCGATGCGCCGGACGGGGGCGCTCACCGTGCCCGGGTTCGCCGAGGCCCGGCTGGGCTCGCGGTCGCTGCGCCGGTTCTGCGCGGTGGTCGTCGTGGTGATCGGGGTGCTCTACCTGGTCCCGCAGATCGTCGCCGCCGGCCAGCTGCTCACCCTGGTGTCCGGCGTCGACTACTGGGTGGGCGTGGTGGTGTCCGGGCTGGCGGTGGGCATCACGCTGGCGCTCGGCGGGATGCGGGCCGCCACCTACGTCCAGGCGTTCCAGTTCGCGCTGAAGCTGCTGCTCTTCGCCGGGCCGGCGATCTGGCTGCTGCTGCTCGCCGGGCCGCAGCTGCGCGCCGACATGGCCGCGCCGCCGGAGTTCACCCACTTCTCCCAGCAGACCCCCGTCGACTTCCGGCTGGACACCGACCTGGTGGTCACCGAGCCGACCCTGGTCGCCGTCGACGGCGTACCCACCCGGCTGGCCCCGGGGCCCCACGAGGCGCTCGCCGACCAGGTCTGGACGTTCCCGGCCGGTGCCGCGGTGCCCGAGCTCGGCGGCGACCGGGCGTCGCTGCCGGTGCCCGGCGGGTCGGACTGGGCCCTCCCGCTGCTCGGGACCGGCGACGCGGCGCCGCTGCTCGCGACCTGGTCGGTGCTGGTCGCCACGGCACTCGGGACGATGGGGCTGCCGCACATCATCGTCCGTTTCCACACCAGCCCGGACGGCCGCGGTGCACGCCGGACGGCCGCGATCACGGTCGCGATGCTCGGCTCGTTCTACCTGTTCCCGATCGTCTACGGCCTGCTCGGAACGGTGCTGACGCCGGAGCTGTATCTGTCCCAGGGAACCGACACGGCGATCGTCACGCTGCCCGGGCGGGTCACCGACGGCAGCACCGCAGCGGTGCTCACCGCTCTGCTCACCGCCGGCGCGTTCGCCGCCTTCCTCGCCACCTCACTGGGGCTGCTGCTGGCCCTGTCCGGCGCCCTCGCGCACGACCTCATGCCGTCCGGCCTGCGCCGGCTGCGGCTCACCGCCCTGGCCGCATCGGCAGCCGTCGTCCCGGCGGCACTGCTGATGGTCCGGATCGACGTCAGCGCCGCCGTGACCTCGGCTTTCACCGTCGCTGCGTCCACCTTCTGCCCACTGCTCGTGCTCGGACTGTGGTGGAAGGGGTTGACGGCGCGCGGGGCGTACGCCGGAATGGTCACCGGGCTCGTGTCCTCGGTGGGTGCGATGGCGCTGAGCGCCCTGCTCGGGCTGGAGGGCACGGCGGGCATGCTGCTCGCCCAGCCGGCCCTGCTCTCGGTGCCGCTCGCGTTCATCGTGATGATCACGATTTCATGGACCAACGCTGTCCCCGCGTGGGCTGAGGATACGATGCTGCGGCTCCATCTGGCCGATCGCGAGTAGTCCGACCGCACACTCCCCCATCCATGTCAAGACCGCTGGTCGAGTTCTCCCGCGCCCGATCGTCCGGTCGTCCGCCGTTTGCATCACGGTCCGGGCGAGAGCGACATCCGGGGTTCCGCCCCCGCCCGTAAAGCCCTTTCCTGGTGCGCAGTCCGTGGCCGCGCGCGGATTTATGCAAGGAGGCATACGTGAGTACGACCGAGTCCGACGAACAGTCCGGCGGAACACCACCGCCTGATCCCGACTGGGCGGCCGTGCAGGCCAGCCCCGACTTCCAGGAGCTGCGCAAGCGGCTCCGTGGCTTCGTCTTCCCGGTCACGGCCGGGTTCCTGGCCTGGTACCTGCTGTACGTCCTGCTGGCGAGCTTCGCGCCCGACTTCATGGCGATCCCGGTGCTGGGCAACATCAACCTGGGCCTGATCCTCGGCCTGCTGCAGTTCTTGTCGACGTTCGCGATCACCGTGGCCTACATCCGTTTCGCGGACCGCAAGCTCGATCCGCTGTCGTCGAAGATCCGTGACGAGATCGAGGGGGCGAAGTGAGCGGCGCGAACGCGGTACTGGCACAGGACGGGGGGGCCGCAGCCAGCCCGATCCTGAACATCTCGATCTTCCTCGTGTTCGTCATCGGCACGCTGGGGATCGTCTTCTACGTCAACAGCCGGCACGCGAAGAAGACCGCGGCCGACTTCTACACTGCGGGTGGCGGCTTCTCCGGCACCCAGAACGGCTTCGCGATCGCGGGTGACTACCTGTCCGCGGCATCGTTCCTCGGCATCGCCGGCGCGATCGCGATCAACGGTTACGACGGCTTCCTCTACTCGGTCGGTTTCCTCGTCGCCTGGCTGGTGGCGCTGCTGCTGGTCGCCGAGCTGCTGCGCAACACCGGCCGGTTCACGATGGGTGACGTGCTGGCGTTCCGGATGCGGCAGCGTCCGGTCCGGGCGGCCGCGGCCACCTCGACGCTGGCCGTGTCGTTCTTCTACCTGCTGGCCCAGATGGCCGGTGCCGGCGCGCTGGTCTCGCTGCTGCTCGGGGTGTCCGGCACCTTCGCGCAGGGCGCGGTGATCGCCGTCGTCGGTGTCGTGATGATCGCCTACGTGCTGATCGGCGGGATGCGCGGCACCACCTGGGTCCAGATGATCAAGGCGGTGCTGCTCATCGCCGGCACCCTGGTCATGACGATCTGGGCGCTGGCGCTGTTCGGCTTCAACTTCTCCGCACTGCTCGGCGCGGCCGTCGACGCCAACCCCGAGGCCGGCGCGGGCCTGCTCTCACCGGGCCTGCAGTACGGCGCAACCACCCTGTCGAAGATCGACTTCATCTCGCTCGGCCTCGCCCTGGTGCTCGGCACCGCGGGTCTGCCGCACGTGCTGATGCGCTTCTACACGGTGCCGACCGCCAAGGAGGCCCGTAAGTCCGTCGAGTGGGCGATCTGGCTGATCGGCCTGTTCTACCTGTTCACCCTGGTCATCGGCTACGCCGCCGGTGCCCTGGTGGGCCCGGAGACGATCCTCGACGCACCCGGCCGGGTCAACTCCGCCGCCCCGCTGCTCGCCTTCGAGCTCGGTGGGCCGATCCTGCTGGGCGTGATCGCCGCGGTCGCCTTCGCGACGATCCTCGCGGTCGTCGCCGGTCTGACGATCACCGCGTCGGCCTCGTTCGCGCACGACGTCTACATCAACGTGATCAAGCGCGGCAAGGTCGAGGACACCGAGGCCACCCAGGTCAAGGTGGCCCGCCGGACCGCGATCGTGATCGGTGTCGTCGCGATCCTGGGCGGCATCCTCGCCCGCAACCAGAACGTGGCGTTCCTCGTGGCGCTCGCGTTCGCGGTGGCGGCGACGGCGAACCTGCCGACGATCCTCTACTCGCTGTTCTGGAAGCGCTTCAACACCACCGGTGCGCTGTTCTCGATCTACGGCGGTCTGTCCGTCACGCTGCTGCTGATCGTGTTCTCGCCGGTGGTCTCCGGGCGCGGGCCGGACGCTCCGACCCCGTCGATCTTCCCGAACGCGGACTTCATGCTGTTCCCGCTGTCCAACCCGGGGCTGGTGTCGATCCCGGCGTCGTTCCTGCTGGGTGCCATCGGTACCTACGTCGGGCAGAAGCGGCACGACGGCAGCAAGTACGCCGAGATGGAGGTCCGGTCGCTGACCGGAGTCGGCATCGCGAAGGCGAGCTCGCACTAGCGAGACGATCCACCGCGCGCGTCACGCGAGCCCGCGTCCCGGAATCCCGGGGCGCGGGCTCGTGGCTGTTCGGGCCGGGTCCGCGCGGCACCGCGCCCCGCACCGGCAGCGGCGCCGGGCCCAGCCGCGGCACCAGCACCAGCAGCGGCTCCGGCTCCGGCTCCGGCTCCGGCTCCGGCGAGGCTCAGGCCGCGGGGACCCCGGCGACCAGTGCGTGCAACCGCTCGGCGTCGAGCAGGTCCGCGGGGCGCAGGGTCACCCCGTCGCGGACGTAGTGGAAGGCCGCCCGCACCCGGTCCGCGGGGACCTCCCGCAGCGCCGCCCACGCCAGCCGGTACGCGGCCAGCTGCACCCCGACCGCATGCTCCCGGTCCGGCCCGGGCGGGCTGCCGGTCTTCCAGTCGACGACCGTCCAGCCGCCGTCGGGATCGGCGAACACCGCGTCCATCCGGCCGCGCACGGCGACCCCGGCCAGGACGGTCTCGAACGCCACCTCGACGTCGAACGGCTTGCGGTCGGCCCACTCCGACGCCTCGAAGGCGGCCTGCAGCTCGGCCAGCTCCACCGCGTCGGATTCCGAGCCGGCGCTCTCGTCGGCGGCGCCGGGCAGCTCGTCGAGATCGAGCAGCCGCTCCGCACCGAACCGCTGCTCCAGCCAGGCGTGGAACGCGGTGCCCCGCCGGGCGTACGGGTTGGGCGGCAGCGGGACCGGCCGGCGCAGCCGGACCGCGAACGCATCCGGATCGTCGGCCAGCTCGACCAGCCGGCTCACCGAGAGCCGCCCGGGCAGCGCGACGATGGGCCGCTCGGCCGCCGCGGCGCGCTCGGCGAGCAGCACGTCGACGTCGGCGGCCCAGCCCTCCGGGTCGCCCTCGGCGTCGACGACCGCCGGGCCGGTCTCCGGCCCCGGCTCCTGGGCGGCCGGCACCTCCAGCAGCGTGAGCTGGTCGGCGGGCGCCCGGCGGGGGCGCCGGGCGCGGCGGGACCGGGCCCGCAGCGCCTCCCGGACCAGGTCGGCACCGGACCGGACGTCGTCGCTCCGGTCCCCGAACGGGTCCGGCGGCCACTGCGCCGTCCGTTCCACGCCGAGCGCCGGGTTGCCGGTGTCCGCCTCCGGGGGCGGCGCCCAGTTCTCCAGCACGCCGACCTCGGTGCCGCCGGGCCCCTCCAGGATCTCGGCCACCTCGCTCAGGAAGACCGACGGCTCCTTCGGCCGCTCCCCGGTCGCCGGCCAGCGGTGCCCCGAGACGAGCAGGGTGCGCTCGGCGCGAGTGAGTGCGACATAGAACAGCCTGCGTTCCTCCGCGAGGCGACGCTCGTCGAGTGCCTCGTCGTGCGCGTCGAGCGCCTGCTCGACCTGCTTGCGGTCGGCGCCCGCCGGTGGCAGCTCGAAGCCGGGCAGGTCGTCGGCGTCGCCGCGCAGCGGTACCGGCAGATCGGACGGGTCCTTGAGCCAGCTCCCGGACATCTTGCGGCCCGGGAAGACCTGCGCCACCAGGTGCGGGACGGCGACGACCTCCCACTCCAGCCCCTTCGCCGCGTGCACCGTGAGGATCTGCACCCGGTCCGGGGCGACCTCGACCTCGCCGGGCGTCAGGCCCTCCTCGGCCTGCTCGGCGGTCTCCAGGTAGTCGAGCAGCGCGTCCAGCGACGGCACGTCGGCCCCGGCCGCGAAGTCGGCGACCACGTCGGCGAACGCGTCCAGATGTGCCCGGCCGGTCGGCCCTGGCCGGGAGGTGGTCTCGACGTCGAGCAGCAGGGTCCGCTCGACGTCGGCGACCAGATCGGTGAGCGGCGCGGCGGCCCGGGCCCGCAGATGGGACAGCTCGCGGCCGATCCGGCGGATCCGGTCGAAGCCGGCCGGCGAGTAGCGCTCCGGCCCTCCCGGATCGTCCAGCGCGTCGACCAGCCCGGCCTGCTCGGCCTGGTCGCCGGGGAGCGCACCGAGCGCCAGCTCGGCCGCGGTGAGCGGGCCGGACCGGGCCGGGCGGCCGGGTACGAGCTCGCGGGCGCGCTGCCACAGTGCCGCCAGGTCGGCGATGCCCAGCCGCCAGCGCGGGCCGGTGAGCAGCCGCACCGCCGACGGGCCGGCCAGCGGGTCGGACACCACCCGCAGCGCGGAGACCAGGTCCCGGACCTCCGGTGTGGACAGCAGCCCGCCCAGGCCGACGACCTCGACCGGGACCCGGCGGTCACGCAGCGCCGCGGCCAGCGCGTCCATGTCGGAGCGGCGGCGGACCAGCACCGCCGCGGTCGGCGGGGTACCGGTGCCCTCCTCCCCCGCCGCGGCATGCCAGCGCGTGGCGATGCCGTCGGCCACCCAGGTGATCTCGGCGGCGACGTCGGGCAGCAGTGCGGCCCGCACGTCACCCGGGCCTGCTCCGTCGAGCGGCCGCAGCTCACCGACCCGGACCGCGCCCGGCGCCCGGCGCAGCGGTTCGGACACCCGGTTCGCCAGCACCAGCACCTCGGCCGGGTTGCGGAAGCTGGTGAGCAGGCCGTGCACCGGTGCCGGGTCGCCGTGCCCGGCCGGGAAGTCGGTGCGGAACCGGTTGAGGTTCCCGGCGCTCGCCCCGCGCCAGCCGTAGATCGACTGGCAGGGGTCGCCGACCGCGGTGACCGACCGGTGCCCGGCCGTCGCCGGATCCGGCGCGAGCCCCGGCGGCACCCCGAACAGCGAGCGCAGCAGCACCCGCTGGGCGTGCCCGGTGTCCTGGTACTCGTCGAGCAGGACGGCCCGGAACTGGTCGCGCTCGATCCGGCCGACCTCCGGATCGGCCTCGGCGATCCGGGCGGCGAGCGCCATCTGGTCGGAGAAGTCCATCGCCTGCTCGGCCTGCTTGCGGCGGGCGAACTCCGCCACCAGTGGCAGCAGCTCGCAGCGCATCCGCTGCCCGGCGATCCGCGCCTTGTACCCGGCGGACGGCTCGGCGCGCTGCCGCTTGCCGGGCGGCGCGTGCTCCAGCACCGGCAGGATCCGCCGCGCGAGGCGCTCCACCTCGGCCGGCTCGACCAGGTGCTCGCCGAGCTCACCGGCCAGCGACAGCAGGTACCCGGTGACGGTCGCCGGGACCCGGTCGATCTCCAGGTCGGCCGCCCAGGTGGACACGACCCGGTGCGCGAGCTGCCAGGTCGCGGTCGGGCTGAGCAGCCGGTTCGCCGGTTCGGCAGGCAGCCGCAGCGCGTGCTCGCCGACCAGCCGTCCGGCGTAGGCGTGATATGTGGACACGGTCGGCTCGCCGGCCAGCAGCGCCGCGCGCCGGGAGCCACCCGGATCGAGATCGTCGAGCAGCCGGGAACCGGCGAGGCGGCGGAGCCGGGACCGGACCCGGGTGCCGAGCTGCTGCGCGGCCTTGCGGGTGAAGGTCAGGCCCAGGACCTGCTCGGGCAGCACCCGGCCGGTGGCGACCAGCCACACCACCCGGGCCGCCATCGTCTCGGTCTTCCCGGCGCCCGCCCCGGCCACGACCAGTGCGGGGCCCGCCGGAGCGGCGATGACCGCGGCCTGCTCCTCGGTCGGCGGGTGCAGACCGAGCGCGGTGGCGAGCTCGACCGGGGACGGATCCATGCCCCGAGTTCTACCGGGCACCCCCGACAGCTCCGCACTCCGCCCACACGGCGGCCCACCGGGACCGCGGGGAGCTGTGCCGACGGCTGCACCGCGCCGCTCGGCTCGGCGACGCCGGTCGGTTCAGCTGTGCCGCTCGGTTCAGCCGTACCGCTCGGTCCGGCCGTGCCGGTCGGTCCAGCCGTGCCGCTCGGCTCAGCCCGCGGGCGGGGTGCCGACGGTGGCGGGGGCGCCGTGCCGCTGCAGGACCTCCGGGACGGCGACGGTGCCGTTCGCGTCCTGGAAGTTCTCCATGACCGCGAGCATCGCCCGGGCGGTGGCCCCGGTGCCGTTCAGGGTGTGCAGCGTCTCGGTCGGCGCACCGGCCTCGCGGCGGAACCGGGTGTTCAGCCGTCGTGCCTGGTAGTCGGTGGTGTTCGAACAGGAGGTGATCTCCCGGTAGCGCTGCTGCACCGGGAACCAGGCCTCGATGTCGTACTTCTTGGCGGCCGGGTTGCCGAGGTCGCCGACCGAGATGTTCTGCACCCGGTAGGGCAGGCCCAGTTCCTGCACGATCGACTCCTCGTACGCGAGGAGCTGCTCGTGCACGTCCTGGGACTGTTCGGGCAGGCAGTAGACGAACATCTCGACCTTGTCGAACTGGTGGACCCGGAACATGCCCTTGGTGTCCTTGCCCGCGGCGCCGGCCTCACGCCGGAAGTTCGTCGAGAACGCGACGTAGCGGGCGGGCAGGTCGCCGAGGTCGAGGATCTCGTCCATGTGGATCCCGGCCAGCGCCACCTCGGAGGTGCCGGTGAGATAGAGGTCGTCGCGCTCGAGCCGGTAGAGGTTCGACTCCTCGGTGGGCAGGAACCCGGTGCCGTACATCGCCCGCTCGTTCGCGAGGACCGGCCCGAGCACCGGCACGAAGCCCTCGCCGACGATCTTGTCGAGGACGAACCGGAACAGCGCCATCTCCAGCCGGGCGACATCGCCGAACCGGTAGGCGAACCGCGAGCCCGACAGCCGGGCGCCGCGGGCCATGTCGACCCGGCCGGTCGACGAGGCCAGGTCGAGGTGGTCGCGCGGCTCGAAGTCGAACGACGGCGGCTCGCCCCAGGTGCGGACGGTGACCGCGTCCTCCTCGGCCATCCCGTCGGCGGCCGTCGGGTCCGGCAGGTTCGGGATCCGGGCGAGCAGCGCGGTGCGCTCGGCGTCGGACGCGGTGAGGTCCTCCTCCGCCGCGCGCAGCTCCTCCTTCTCCTTCTTGAACTGCTCGACCTGCTCAGGGGTGGGCTTGCCCTTCGGCCGCTGCTTCTGCGCCGCGCGCAGGCCACCGACGTGGTCGGTCAACTCCCGCCAGCGGACGTCGACCGCGAGGAGGGCATCGAAGTCCGCGGACGCGCCGCGACGGGACAGTGCCGCGCGGAACCGGTCCGGGTCCTGTCGGGCCGCCTTCAGGTCGATCACTGCACGTCCAGCCTCTCGAGTCGGGAGTCGTCATCCTAGAGCGGGGAATGATCGGGCCCGCGCGGTGGTAGACCTGAGCATGACTGTCTCTCCCGGCCGGTACGGCGTATGGCGGCACGCGACGGGTCTCACCCCGGGGCTCGCCCGTGAGATCGAGTCCCTCGGGTTCGGCGCGGTGTGGATCGGCGGCTCCCCGCCGGGGGACCTGCAGCTCGCCGAGGATCTGCTGGACGCCACCGGATCGCTGGTGGTCGCGACCGGGATCGTGAACATGTGGACGACGCCCGCGGACGAGGTCGCGCCGTCGTACCACCGGATCGCGGCGAAGCACCCCGACCGGTTCCTGCTCGGCGTCGGGATCGGGCATCCGGAGGCCACCGGCGACTACACCCGCCCGTACGCGACGATCGTCGAGTACCTGGACCGGCTCGACGAGCTGGCGGTCCCGGCCGCCGGTCGCGCGCTCGCCGCGCTCGGCCCGAAGGTGCTCGACCTGTCCCGGGACCGGACCGCGGGCGCCCACCCCTATCTGACGACGCCCGAGCACACCCGGTCCGCGCGGGAGCGGCTCGGCGACGACGTGCTGCTGGCCCCGGAGCACAAGGTCGTCCTGGACACCGATCCCGGATCGGCCCGGGCACTCGGCAGGCCCGCGGTCCACCGGCCGTACCTGGGCCTGCGGAACTACCGGGCGAACCTGCTCCGGCTCGGCTGGACCGAGGCCGAACTGGACGACGGCGGCAGCGACGCCCTGATCGACGCGCTGGTCGCGCACGGAACCCCCGAGCAGGTCGCGGCCCGGCTGGACGAGCACCTCGCCGCCGGGGCCGACCACGTCTGCGCGCAGCTGATCACCCCCGGGATGACGGCCCCGGAGCCGGGCCTGCGACGGCTCGCGTCGGCACTCGGGATCGGCTGAGCCGAGAGCCGGCAGTCCGGCGGGCCGACGGGCCGACGGGCCGCTGGGCCGGACTATCCGGCGGGCCGGCGGGCCGCTGGGCCGGCGGGCCGGTCAGCCGTCCACCACGGTCCGCCCGGTCTCGACGGCGGGGCAGCTGGTCCGCACCGGGCAGCGGTCACAGTCGGGCCCCGCCCTGGCCACGAACACCGCGCCCGCCGAGTCGTCGGCGCAGCGCATCAGGACGTCCCGCCAGTGCCCCATCTCCTCGGGCTTCAACGGGGCCTGCCGGGGTTCCTTCGCCTCCCCGCCCGCCCTGCGGTCGGCGAGGAACAGCAGTCGCGCCCCGCCCGGCTCGACACCGCGGCCGACGACGTCGTCGAACGCGCCGAGCGACGCCGCGAGTTGGTAGACGGCGAGCTGGTGGTGCTCGGCGGTCGCCCGGGCCGAGGTGGCCGTCTTCCCGGTCTTCACATCGACGACCACCGGCCGGCCCTGGTCGTCGCGCTCGAGCCGGTCGACCCGGCCGCGCAGCCGCACCCGGCGCGCGGCCCGGGCCGCGCCACCGCCCTCGCCGGCCGACGACACCTCCTCGAGCAGCGGATCCCCGGCCGGTGGCGGGTCGCCCTCGACACCGGGGCCCTCCGGTGGCAGGTCCCCGTCGAGATCGAGCTGCATCGACTGCTCGACCGCGACCAGCCCGAGCCCCTCGGCCCGGCTGCGCCGGACCCAGTCGTCGAACGCGGCCAGCATCTGCCGCACCCGGGTCAGCTCGCGCCGTCCGAACCAGGGTGCGCCCGCGTCCAACCGCCGCCACGCCGACTGCAGCGCCTGCTCCAGCTCGACCGGATCGGCCCCGGCCGCGCGGGCCTGCACCAGCGCGTGCACCAGGGAGCCGGTGACCGCGGACAGCGCGCCGGACTCGTCTCCGCCGTGCCGGGACAGCACCCAGCGCAGCGGGCAGCCGGCGATCGTCTCCACATCGGACGGCGAGATCGGCACCAGCTCACCGTCGGCGCGCAGCGGGGCGAGATCGGACAGGTCGGCGAGGCCGTACCAGTCGTCCGGATGCGCCCCGGGAACGCCGTCCGCGGCGAGCCGCGCGAGCTGGGTCGCCGCCCGGCGTCGGCGGGCGGCCCGCGCCGGATCGCCGCGATCGGGTGCGGTGACGGCGCGGCGCAGCTCACCGACCAGCTCGGGCAGCACCAGCGAGCGCTCCGGCCGGTGCACCTGCCGGGCCTCGGTGGCGTCGGCGGGCCGCGGGTCGAGCTCGTCGAGGAACCGGGATGGCTGCTCGTCCTCCCCCTGTACCGCGCTGACCAGCAGCATCGAGCGGGCCCGGGTGCAGGCGACGTAGAACAGCCTGCGCTCCTCGGCCAGCAGCGGCGCCGTCCGGGAGACCGCGGCTCCGGGATCGGCGACCCCGGCGACGAGATCGACGAGCTGCTCGTGCCCGAGCAGGCTGCCGCGCAGCCGCAGGTCCGGCCACAACCCCTCCTGCACGCCCGGCACGGCGACGACCGTCCACTCCCGGCCGCGGGCACCGTGCGCGGTGAGCAGCTCGACCGCTCCGCCGCGCGGTGCCTGCGGGGCGAGGGTCTCCCCGGGCAGCTGCTGGTCGGCGAGGTACTCCAGGAAGCCGCCGACGTCGGCACCCGGTAACCGGTCGGTGTAGCGGGCCGCGGCGTCGAAGAGGGCCAGCACGGCGTCGAGGTCGCGGTCCGCGGCGGCGCCACCGGGGCCGCCGCGGCCGCTCGCCTCGCTCCAGCGCCGGGCCAGGCCGGTCCGGCGCCACACCCGCCACAGGGTCTCCTCGACCGAGTCGCCCGCGGTGATCGAACGGGCGGCGGTGTCGAGCAGGCGCCCGACGTCGCGCATCGGCGCCGCCTCGGCCGGGGACAGCATCGCGAGCGGATCGGGGCGCCCGCCGACCGCCTCTCGGAGCATCGCGACCAGCAGCGGATCGCTGCTCGCGGTTGCCGGATCGGACTCGCCGGGTTCCGGGTCCTCGTCGTCCGGGAACACCCGTACGTCGTTGCCCGCGGCGGCGTGCAGCCGCAGCAGGCCACGCCGCAGCCGCCGCATCCGCATCGGGTCGCCACCGCCGAACGGCGAGGTCAGCAGCGAGATCGCCAGATCGGCGTCGATCGAGGAGGGACGCGACGCCGCACGGAGCACCAGCAACAGTGGGATCACCGCGGGCTGACGTGGCAGCGGCACCTCGTCCGGCGGCGCGACGATCGGGACGCCGGCCGCGGCGAGCGCACGGCGCAGCGCGGGCAGCGTGCGGCGCGCGGACCGGGACAGCACCGCCATCTCCGACCAGGGGACGCCGTCGACCAGGTGCGCGCGGCGGAGCCGGTCGGCGATCCAGCCGGCCTCCGCCGACGGTGAGCCGAAGACCCGCACCTGGACGGCCTCGCCGGCGCCGGCGCTCGCCGGGCCGGCGGCCTCGCCGGGACCGGGAGCGCGCTGACCCGCAGCCGGGCCGGGACCGGGGGCCCGCTCCCCAACGGCCGGACCGGGTCGGTCGGCCGGTTCGCGGCCGGCGGCCCGGGCATCGGCTCCGGACGCATCGTCCGGACCGTGCCGGACCCGGGTGCGGCCGGCACCGGGCAGCTTCTCCGCCAGCCGCAGACCGGCGGTGCGGACCTCCGCGGTCTGCCGGTGGTCGACGGTGAGCAGCTCGGTGGGAGCGTCGATCGCGTCGAGCCCGCGGGCGTCGGCGCCGCGGAAGGTGAGCACCGCCTGGTCCGGATCGCCGGCGACGAGCGTGGACCCGGCGTCGGCGGCGAGTGCCGCGACGAGCTCCATCTGCTGCGGGTCCAGATCCTGGGCGTCGTCGATGAGCAGGTGCCGGATCCGCTGCCGTTCCAGCTCGCGCAGCCCCGGGTCGGCGGCCAGCGCGTCCAGCGCGGCGGCGACGAGCTCGGCGGAGTCGAGCGCCGGGGCGGTCGCCTGCGGGGCACCCCGGCCCGCGGCGCCGCGGAGCAGCGTGACCTCCTCGTAGGTGCGGAAGAACCGGGCCGCCGCCACCCACTCGTCGCGCCGGTGCGCTCGGCCCAGCTCGGCGAGGTCCTGCGGGCCGAGGCCCCGCTCGGCGGCCCGCAGCAGCAGCTCCCGCAGCTCGGCGGCGAACCCGGGCAGCCCGAGTGCCGGATCGAGACGCTCCGGCCAGCCGGATCCCGGGACGCTGCCGTTCCAGTTCTCGATCTCCCCGGCGAGCAGCTCGCGGACCACCACGTCCTGTTCGGCGGAGGCCAGCAGCCGGGGTGGTGGGTCCTCGTGCCGCGCGGCGTGCAGCCGCAGCACGCCGAACGCGTACGAGTGCACCGTGCGCACCAGCAGCTCCCGGGTGGTGCGGGCACCGAAGTCACCCGCCGGGCCGTTGCCACCCGGGTCGGTGCCGCTGCTGGTCAGCAGCGCGGTGAGCCGCCCCCGCAGCTCCTCGGCGGCCCGCCTGCTCCCGACCAGCAGCAGCACCGACCCCGGTGACGCACCCGCCCGGATCCGCCGGACCACCGCATCCAGCAGCAGGCTGGTCTTCCCGGTGCCGGGCCCGCCCAGCACCCGCAGCGGACCACGGTCGTGCTCGAGCACCCGGGCCGCGGCGCCGGTCCACTCCCGGGCCGGCTCGGCGACCGGACCCGTGCGCACCAGGCGGGGGGACGCCTGCTCCGCGGCTGCTCGGGTCATGCTCCGATTCGACCACGTGACACCGACAGTGACACCGGGGCCCGCCCGGCGGGAGGATCCCGGTGTGGACGAGGAGACCGTGGAGCGGGTCCGGGACGTCATCGGGTCGATCCCGCCGGGGCAGACACTGAGCTACGGCGAGGTCGCCGAGCTGGCCGGTCTGCGTTCGGCCCGGCTGGTCGGCCGGATCCTCGCCGAGGACGGCTCCGACCTGCCCTGGCACCGGGTGCTGCGCTCGGACGGCCGCGCGGCGCCGCATCTCGCCGTCGAGCAGGCGGCGCGGCTGCGCGCGGAGGGTGTGCTGATGGTGGACGGCCGGTTGCCACGCGAACACCGCCGCCGCTGAGCCGCGGCCGCAGGTCGGGGCTGCCGCGACGGCACCCGCGACGGCACCACCCGCGACGACCGTCGTGCGGCGCCCGGTGACCAAGTCGGGCGGGCGGGCCCGGTGTCTGGTCAGGCGGGCGGGCCCGGCGGATGGGCCCGGCGGACGGCCCGCGGCGGGTGAGCCCGCAGTGGGTGAGCAGAGCAGGGGCCCGCTCGATCGTCAGTTCTGATGACCTCCCCGGTGTCCCGGCAACAGGGCAGGCACGCCGCGCGACCTGATCGTCGTGATCCCCACCCAGCCCCCGTACCCGCCGCAGCCGCCCTATCCGCCCCAGCCCCCGCACGGCTGGGCGCCGCAGCCCAGGAACGGTCTCGGCACCGCAGCGCTCGTCCTCGGGATCGTCGGTGTCCTGTTCTCGCTGATCCCGATCATCGGCATCATCGCCTGGCCGCTGGTGATCATCGGACTGGTGCTGGGAGCGCTGGGCATCGTGCGAGCGCAGGCGGGCAAGGCCGACAACCGCGGCGTCGCGATCTCCGGGACGGTGCTGTCCGCGTTCGGGCTGGTCATCTGTGTGCTCTACACGATGGCGTTCGCCACGGCGTTCTCCGGCGGGTCCTCGGCGACGACGTCCGGCGGCGGCTCGACCACCGCGTCCGTCGGCAGTGTGCAGCGCGCCGACCGCACGACTCCCGCTCCGGCCCCGGTCACGAGCGGGCCCCCCGGAACCACTCTCTCGACGGACGACGGCATGGAGGTCGGCGCCGGCCCGCTCCGCGACAAGACGGCGTTCGTCGGGGCGGTGAAATGCACCGACGTCACCTATCGCAACGGCAGCCCGAGCACCGAGAGCTTCAACATCTGGGACTGGAAGCTGCAGGACCCCGACGGCGCCATCCGCCGGGTCAGCATCGGCAGCAACAACGATCTGAGCTCCGGTGAGCTCGCGCCGGGCGGGACGGTGAGCGGGCAGGTCTGCTTCGACGCGAAGGAGCAGCAGCAGGGAACCTGGACCGTCGTGTACGAGGGCGGGCTGTTCGGGTCGGAGAACCTGACCTGGGTCAACTGAGGCCGCGCCGCCCGTCGTACAGCGCCCGGCGGGCGGGCCAGGCGGGCGGGCCCGGTCTGTAAGCAGAGCAAAGGGCCACGTCAGTGTGGGAGGGTGCCCTCGACCCAGGTGCCGTCGCGCTCCTCGTCGTGGCCGGTGCGCGACGCCAGCCCCGCCCCCTCGAACGCCGCCTCCAGGGCCGGGGCCTGGTCCGACGACGTCTCGATCAGCACCCGTCCACCGCGGGCGAGCCAACCGCAGGCCGCCGCCGCGACCCGGCGGGCCGGGTCGAGACCGTCGGCACCGCCGTCCAGCGCGGTCCGGGGTTCGTGGTCGCGGGCCTCGGGCGGCAGCCCGGTGATCTCGGCGGCGGGCACGTACGGCGTGTTCGCCACGACGACGTCGACCCGCCCGCGCAGCGACTCCGGCAGCGCGGCGAACAGGTCGCCGGTGTGCACCGTGCCGGTCCCGGCGAGGTTGCCCGCCGCGCAGGCGGTCGCCACCGGATCGACGTCCACGGCGTGCAGCACGACCGGTGCCCGCCGGGCGATCGCCAACCCGATCGCGCCGCACCCGCAGCACAGGTCGACGACGACCGCGCCGGGCCGCAGTCCGCGGACGGCTGCGTGCACGAGCGCCTCGGAACGACGGCGCGGCACGAAGACGCCCGTCGCCACCCGGATCCGCAGGCCGTCGAACCGGACGTGACCGAGCAGGTGCTCCAGGGGCTCCCCGGCGATCCGGCGCCGGACGAGCCGGTCCAGCTCGGCACCGGACGCGGCGGCCTCCAGCAGCGCGGCCTCCTCCTCGGCGAACACGCAGCCCGCGGCCCGGAGCCGGGCTGCCAGCGGCGCACTCACCCGGTCCATCGTGCCCGATCCCGGACCAGGGCTCAGGCGGCGCGCTCGATCTCGGCGACCCCGGCCGTGTACCGGTCGAGCACCGCACGCACGACGTCGTCGTGCACGCCCAGCGGATCGGCCACGACGTCCGCGCCGCACTCGAGCAGACGGTTCTGGAACACTCCGGGCGCCAGCAGCCAGGACGCCACCGCGACCCGCCGCTCACCGGCCCGGCGCAGCCCCTCGACCAGGTCGGTCACCGTCGGTGTCCCGGTCGCGGCGAACCCGACCCGGACCCGGCGCCCGACCCGACCGGACAGCATCCCGGCGGCCAGCCGGACCTGCGCGACGGCCGACGGGTCCGACGAGCCCGCCGCGGCCAGCACGACCGCGTCGCCGTCCCGGTACCCGGCGGCGCGCAGCCGGTCGAGCGCGGCCGCGGCCAGCAGCGGATCCGGGCCCATCGACGGCGTCGTACGGAACCGGGCCGGATCGGCCCCGGCCTCGGCGAGCTGGGCGGGCAGGTCGACCCGCACGTGATAGCCGGCGGCCAGGAACGCCGGGACGACCACCGCGCCGTGCGCACCCGAGTCGCGCAGCGCGATCACCGCGTCGACCACCTTCGGGCCGCGGACGTCGACGTAGCAGATCTCCACCCGCGGCCCCTGCGCCGCGACGGCGCCGGCCAGCGAGCGGATCACCGCGTCGGCGGCGTCGGACCGCGACCCGTGCGCGACCAGCAGCAGCGGCAGCTCGCTCACCGCTCGGCCCCCGGGACGTCCGCGCAGTGCCCGCCGTGCCCGGGTTCGAGCGCCAGCCGATAGCCGCGCCGGACCACGGTCTGCACCAGTCCCGGAACGCCGAGCGCGGCACGCAGCCGGGCGATCGCGTTCTCGACGGCGTGCTCGTCGCCCGCCCCACCCGGCTGCGCGGCGAGCAGGTCGGCGCGCGACACCACCCGGCCCGGCCGGCGGGCGAGCAGCCGCAGCAGCGCCATCGGGGTCGGTGGGAGCGGGCGCAGCTCGGCGTCCACCAGGACGGCGTGCCCGCGCAGCTCCAGCACGTGCCCGGCGACCGGCAGCGTGCGGGCCCGCCCGGGTGCGACCGACTCGCAGGTCCGCACCATCGCGCCGAGCCGCGACCGCTGCGGCTGAACCGTGGGGACGTCGAGTGCCTCCAGCGGTGCCGCCGTCACCGGGCCGACGCACAGCGCCAGTACCGGCCCGCGCAACGCGGCCAGCAACGGCTCGTGCAGCCCGCGTTCCTCGGCGCGGGCAAGGATCCCGGCTGCAGCGGGGGCGCTGGTGAAGGCCAGCACGTCGATCCCACCACCGAGGGTGCTGTCGATCAGCCGGTCCAGCGGGCCGATGTCCAGCGGCGGCGCCCACCGGTACACCGGGACGGTCACCACCTCGGCGCCCGCCAGCTCCAGCGCGTCGACGACGTCGGGCAGCGGCTCCCCGTGCAGCTGGACGGCGATCCGGCAGCCCTCGACACCGCGTTCGAGCAGGTGCTCCAGGACCTCGGCGGTCGACTCCGACTCCGGTGACCAGGCGTCGACCAGCCCGGAGGCCCGGATCGCGCCGCGCGCCTTGGGGCCGCGGGCCAGCATCTCGGAGCGGCCGAGCGCGGCCAGCAGGTCCTCGCCGATGCCCCAGCCGTCGGCCGCCTCGATCCAGCCGCGGTAGCCGATCCCGGTGGTGGCGACGGTGATGTCCGGTGGTGCCGCGACCAGCTCACGGGTGCGGTTCTCCAGCCGGTCGTCGTCGGCGAGCGCGACGATCCGCAGCGCCGGGCCGTGCTGGACGGTCGCCCCCCGGCGTTCCAGCATGGTGGCCAGTTCCTCGGCCCGCCGGGCCGCGGTGATCCCGACGGTGAAACCGGCGAGCGGCGGCACCGGCGCCGTATCGGGGGCGGGTGCGGCGTCTCGTGCGGCGGATCGGGTCACCGGTCCTCCGTTCCTCCGGCCGGTCGCCGGCGACCGGCGTACGACGGGGACTCCGGGAATGTCGCGAGTGGTGGTGGTGGTCGCGGCTGCGTGGGTCGGGCCATTCACCGTATCCCGACCTGTACCGAGTCGCCCACGACCCGCACGGCGAACGCGGGCAGGCTCACAGTGTCGTCGCCCCCGTCCAGGCAGCGCCCGTCACGCAGCGCGAACACCTGCTTCAGGATCGGTGACGCGACGGTCGGCTCCCCGGCCCGGTCGCCGGTGATGCCGCGGGACATCACCCCGGCGCCACTGAACGGGTCGACGTTGCCGACCGCGTACAGCGCGTCGTCGGCGAGCCGGAACAACGCCACCTGGACGTCACCGACCAGGGCGGCGGCGCCGCGGCCGGGGAGCAGCCGGTCGAGGGGGCAGACCTCGACCCAGCCGCTGGGCTCGTCGTCGACACCGGCCGGGATCGGGGACGCGTGCACGGCGGTCATCGCGGGGACACCTCCGGGAGTCCGATCAGCACGGGTTCGTCCGGCCGCCCGGGCGCCGGGACGTTCTGTCCCCGCTCCTGCACGAACCGGATCGTCGGGTCCGGCGCATCGGGTGCGTTGACGAAGGACACGAAGCGGGACAGCTTCGCCGGATCGTCGAGCACACCGGCCCACTCGTCGGCGTAGGACTCGACGTGCCGGGCCATCGCGGCGTCCAGCTCCGCGCAGATGCCCAGCGAGTCGTCCACGATCACCGATCGCAGATGGTCCAGTCCGCCCTCCATCGACTCGATCCACGGCGCGGTGCGTTGCAACCGGTCCGCGGTGCGCACGTAGAACATCAGGAACCGGTCGATCGTCCGGATCAGCGTCGCGGAGTCGACGTCGGAGACGAGCAGCTCGGCGTGCCGCGGGGTGAACCCGCCGTTGCCGCCGACGTAGAGGTTCCAGCCGGTCTCGGTGGCGATCACCCCGAAGTCCTTGGAGCGGGCCTCAGCGCACTCCCGGGCACAGCCGGACACCCCGGACTTGAGCTTGTGCGGCGACCGCAGCCCGCGGTAGCGGAGCTCCAGCTCGACGGCCATCCCGACCGAGTCCTGCACGCCGTAGCGGCACCAGGTCGTCCCGACGCAGGACTTCACCGTCCGCAGCGATTTGCCGTAGGCGTGCCCGGATTCGAACCCGGCGTCCACCAACCGCCGCCAGATCGCCGGCAGATCGTCGACCCTGGCCCCGAACATGTCGATCCGCTGCCCACCGGTGATCTTGGTGTAGAGCCCGAAGTCGCGGGCCACCTCGCCGATCACGATCAGTCCCTCCGGGTTCACCTCGCCACCGGCGATCCGCGGCACGACCGAGTACGACCCGTTGCGCTGCATGTTCGCCAGGAAGTGGTCGTTGGTGTCCTGCAGCGTCGCGCGTTCACCGTCGAGGACGTGCTGGTTGTAGAGGCTCGCGAGGATCGATCCGACGACCGGTTTGCAGATGTCGCAACCCGCGCCGCGGCCGTGCCGGGTGATCAGCTCGGAGAACGAGGTGATCCCGGCACCCGCGACGATCTGGAACAGCTCCGCGCGGGACCGGTCGAAGTGCTCGCACAGCGCCTTCGAGACCTCGACGCCCTGCTGTTCCAGGATCTTCTTGAGCGTCGGCACGCAGGACCCACAGGTGGTGCCGGCCCGGGTGCACGCCTTGAGCGCCGGTACGTCGTGCGCGCCGCCGTCGATCGCGGCGCACAGATCGCCCTTGGTGACGGCGTTGCAGGAGCAGATCTGCGCCGAGTCCGGCAGCGCCGACGCGTCCGGCTCGGCCCCGCCCTTCGAGATCAGCGTGACCGGGTCGCCCGGCAGCGCCGAGCCGACCAGCGGGCGCAGCGCGCCGTAGCGCGACGCGTCACCGACCAGTACCCCACCGAGCAGGGTGGACCGGTCGGCACCGGTGTCCGGAGGGGTGACCACGAGCTTCGAGTAGGTCCCGGCGACCGGATCGTCGACGACGATCTCCAGCGCGCCCTCGGTGCTCGCATGCGCGTCCCCGAAGCTGGCGACGTCGACGCCCAGCAGCTTGAGCCGGGTGGACATGTCCAGTTCCGCGGGCGTCATCCGGGCCTCGCCGCCGAGCAGCCGGTCCGCGACGACCTCGGCCATCGCGTAGCCGGGCGCGACCAGGCCGTAGGTGCGGCCTTCCAGCGCGGCACACTCGCCGATCGCCCACACGGCGTCGTCGTGGGTCCGGCAGCGGTCGTCGACCAGCACCCCGCCGCGTTCCCCGACCGGCAGGTCACAGCCGCGGGCCAGCTGGTCGGCGGCCCGGATACCGGCGGAGAAGACGACCAGATCGGCGTCCAGCTCGACGCCGTCGGACAGCGTCCCGACCAGCCGGCCGCGATCGGCGGAGATGCTGTCCAGCGACACCCCGGTCCGGACGGCGATGCCCTGCGACTCGACCAGCGAGCGCAGCAGTACCCCGCCGCCGGCGTCGACCTGCACCGGCATCAGTCGCGGCGCGATCTCCACGACCTGCGGGGACAGTCCGAGCAGCCGCATCGCGCGGGCCGCCTCCAGACCGAGCAGTCCGCCACCGACGACGATCGCCGACGGGCGGCCCTTGCGGTCCGGGTTCGCCGAGGCCGCCGCGGCGGCCTCGGTGATCGCGTCCAGGTCGTCGAGGGTGCGGTAGACGAAGCAGCCGGGCAGGTCATGGCCCCGCACCGGCGGGACGAAGGGGTACGAACCGGTCGCCAGCACCAGCGCGTCGTAGTCGAGGGTCCGGCCGGACGCGGTGCTGACCCGGCGGGCGTCCCGGTCGATCGTCGCGACGGCGTCGCCCAGGTGATAGGTGACGAGCGGGTCGTCGTGCAGATCGTCGTCGTCGAGCCGGAGATCCTCCTCGGAGCTTCCATCCACATAGGACGACAGTGCGACCCGGTCGTAGGCGCGACGGGACTCCTCACCGAGGACGGCGATCTCCCAGTCCCCCGCGGTGTCCCGGTCGCGCATCGCGGCGACGAGCCGGTGCCCGACCATGCCGTTCCCGACGACCACCAGACGGCTCACGGTGCTGTCCCCCTTCATATCGCCTGCTCTCGCCATACCGCGTGCTCCCGCCGTACGGTGCGCTCCCGCCGTACCGTGTGCTCCCGTCATACGGCGTGCTCCCGCGACGGATCGGCGTGCTCCAGCCAGTCGCGGATCCCGCCGACGGCGTCCCGGCAGCTGCCGCAGCCGGTTGCGGCGCGGGTCCGCCGGGACAGCGCCCCGACATCGCGTGCGCCCTCGCGCCACGCCGTGACCAGCGCGTTCTTGGTGACGGTGTTGCACCGGCAGACGACGGCGGTACCCGGCAGCCTGCCCGGGTCACCCGTCGCAGGCGCCTCGCCGGGCAACGCCCGCCCGAGCAGCAGCGCCAGCCGGTCCTCCGGGGCCGGCGCACCGGAGTCGTAGAGCCCGATCACGGTCGCGGCGGCGTCCGGGAGGCCCATCATGACGGCGCCGACCACCCGGTCGTCGCGCAGTGACAGGACGCCGTAGCGGCCCCGGCGCGGATCGGCGACGTGCAGCCGCTCGTCGCCGTCCGCGACATCGCCGATCGCGGCGAGATCGATACCGGCCGCCTTCAGCCGGGTCACCGGACGGGTGCCGCGATAACGGGCGGCCGGATCGGCCCCGGTGAGCAGATCGGCCAGTACCGCGGCCTGCTCCCAGCCGGACTGGACCAGTCCGGGTGCGGCGTCGGGATGCTGCGCGCAGTCGCCGATGGCGTGCACCCGGCCGTCGTCGGTGGCGAGCCGATCGTCGACCAGGATGCCACGGTCGACGGCCAGTCCGGCGTCGGCGGCGAGCCCGGTCTCGGCGCGGACACCCGCGGCGACGACCACGGCGTCCGCGGCGATCCGGCTGCCGTCGTCGCAGTCCAGGCCGGTCTCGGGATCCCATGCCTTGGCCCCGACCCCGCAGCGCACGTCGACGCCGAGCCCGCGCAGCGCATCGGCCAGCACCGCACCGGCGCCCGCGTCGAGCTGGCGTTCCATCAGATGGGTGCACGGATGCACCAGGGTGACGGCGACCCCGCGGCCGGCCAGCCCGCGGGCCGCCTCCACCCCGAGCAGCCCGCCGCCGACGACGGCGATCCGGGCGCCCGGCGCGGCCACGGCGAGGATCCGCTCGCAGTCGTCGAGATCGCGGAACGGGCTCACCCCGTCGGCCGGGGCCCCGTCGGCGCCGGTGAACCCGTCGACCGGCGGGAGCCAGGCCCGGCAGCCGGTGGCGAGCACCAGCTCGTCGTACGGGTGCTGTCCGCCGTCGGCGTCGTGCACGACCCGCGCGGTGCGGTCCAGCGCGGTCGCGGTGACGCCGGTGTGCAATGACACGCCGTCCGCCACCGGGAGCGCGACCATCGGCGCGCTCAGGCCGCCGGCGAGCACGGTGGACAGCAGCACCCGGTTGTAGGCGGGGTGGACCTCGGCGCCGAGGACGGTCAGCGACACCCGCTCGCCGCCCGGGTCGCGCCGGCGGATCTCCTCGGCGAGCCGGGCACCGACCATCCCGTTCCCGACTACCACCACTCGCCTGCTCATGGCACCGACGGTAGGAACGTGGGGTTACACCCGGGCGGCCGGGGATGACACGGGCGTTACGAGGTCCTCATTCTGCGCAGGTGGGGACCGTGAGGCGGGCGCCGTCCGGCACCGCGGCGATCCGGCCGCCGTCCCGGCCGTGGCGCTCCCCCGGCGACTCCGGGGCAGTGCGGCTCCGGGACGGCGCAGCTCCGGGACAGCGCGATTCCGAGGCGGCGCAGCTCCGGAACAGCGCAGCTCCGGGTCCGCACAGATCCGGCACAGCTCCGGGACAGCGCGGCGCGATCCGCGGCGGCGACGCACCGGACGGTCGCCCGTCGCCCGGCAGGGGCGTCACATCCCGGGCCACTCACCCTGGTGGACCGCAGCCACCCGGCCCGCCCAGCGCTCGTGCGCCGACTGCCGGGTGATCCCGGCCGCTCGGCCGATCGTCGTCCAGCTGATCCCGGCCGCGCGCAGCCCCAGCAGGTTCGGCAGCGGATCGAGCCCGGCGGCGAGCGCGATCCGGAACGCGGCGAGCTGCCAGGCGGTCTCCCGGCGGACCGGGATGTCGGTGCCCTGCTCCGCCTCCCACTCGGGCGTACCGGGCAGCGGCGGGACACCCGCGACCGCGTCGGCGTGCCGGTCGATCTCGGCGACCGCGACCGCGGTGACCGCGCGGGCGGCGGGACCGACGTCGGTGGTGAGTACGTGCTCCATGCTCCCTGTCATACCGTGCTCGCTGTCATACCGTCAGGGTATTCCTGACAGAGCCGGTGTCGAGCGCTTTTCGGGTCGGTCACCCGACGCGCCCGTCCGAGCGCGGACGCTCACGCTTCGTGAGATACACCACGTTCGGCTGCGTTCTCTTCATCGAACGGACTAAGCAGTTGCGGAGCGACACAGTCCACTACCCCGAACCGCCACGCGGGGTGACACATTCACCCGCGATGGCGCACGGAGGGTCGATTGACTCGCACGCGAACCGGACGACACAGGAGCACCACCCGATCCGCGGCCCCCGCCGGACGACTCGACTGGGTCGACGTCGCGAAGGGGCTCAGCATCATCCTGGTGGTACTGCACCACGCGGTGATGTTCCTGGAGCCGCACGGCCTGGTGCCCGGCCCGGTCGCCGCCCTGAACCTGGCCCTGACCTCGTTGCGGATGCCGCTGTTCCTGCTCGCCTCGGGACTGTTCCTGGCGCCGGTCCTGGAACGCGGGTGGCGGACCCTGCTGCACCGGCGGGTCGCGCTGTTCCTCTGGCTCTACCTGTTGTGGACCGTCGTGCAGTTCGCCGTGATCACCCCGCTGCCCACCGGGACGGCTCCCGACTTCGCCGTGCTCGACGCCGCCGATCTGCCGCTGGTCCTGCTGTACCCGGACCCGTCGATGTGGTTCCTGTACGCGCTGGCGCTCTACTCGGTCGCCGCCCGGCTGCTGCGCCGGGTCCCCGGCTCGCTGCTGCTCGTCGCGACCGGCGTGCTCAGCACCCTGGTCGGCGCCGGCATCCTCGAGTTCGGCTGGCACGCCTGGGAGCTCACCGCCCGGTACGCGTTCTTCTTCGTGCTCGGCTGGCACGGCCGCCGGCTCGTCGAGCGGGTCGCCGCACGGTCCACCCTGCTGTGGGTCCTGACGGCGGCCGTGCTCGCGGTCGCCGTGGCCGCGGCGTCGGTACTGCTGGACCTGCACGACGTGCCGGGCGTGGCGTTCGTGCTGAACCTGGTCGCGGTCACCGGTGGCGTGCTCGCCGCCGCGCAGCTGGCCCGGTGGCGGATCGGGCGGGGCGTCGCCGCACTGGGACGACGGACGCTGCCGATCTACCTGGCCAACGTTCCACTGGTCGCCCTGCTCACCGCGCTCCTGGCGAGCACCGCGCCACCGGTCGCCGTGCAGTACGGGATCGTCGCGCTGGTCACGGCGGGCGCCGTGGCGCTCTCGCTCGCGCTGCACCGCGGGCTGATCGCGATCCGGGCCGGGTGGTTCTACGACCTGCCGGGACAGTGGGCGGTGCGGCCGCGGATCGGGTGAGTGACCGGTAGCGCCACTGCGACACGCCAGGACGGACGGTGACGGCACGGCTCTCGCGCCGTCCCACCGCTGCACGGTCCCCGGCGCGGGGCGGCCCGGGTGAGGCACCGCGGTACAGGCACGGGGTAGCGCGGCACGGGCACGAGGCAGGGCCGCGCGAGCGCGAGGCGGCACGGGCGTGGGGCAGTGCGAGCGCAAGGCGGCGCGGCGCGGGGCGGCACGGCGTGGGGCGGCACGGCGTGGACGCAGGGCGGCATGGGCATGGGCGGCGCGGGCGCGACCGCGAGCCGGTGGCCGACGCAGAAGCGCGACTGCTCCGCGGTTCACAATCGCAAACCGGTGAACGGTCGCTGAACTGCGACGACGGACACTCGACAGTGGACTTCAGACGCTACAATCGAACACATGTACGAACAGGTCGCCGCAGCGAAGGCCCGCCTCGACGCGGCCGTCGACGACCTCACCGCGCTCCTCGACACCGCCGGCGACGACGAGGTGTGCGCCGTACAGACCGCCCTCGAAGCCGGCGCCCGCCGCCTCGACCATGCCGCGGTCACCGCGCTCGCCACCGCACAGCGGCGCGGGATCTATGCCGAGCGCGGCTACCGCACTCCCGCTGGCGCACTCGCCGACCTGCTGCACCTCGACCCCCGCCGCGCTCGGCGCTTCGCCTCCGCGACCGAGGCGGTCAGCCCCCGGATCGGGCTCGACGGCAGCGCCCTGCCCGCGCGCCTCGCCGCGACCGCCCCTGTGTTCGCCGCCGGTGAGGTCTCGCTGCGCCACGTCGAGGTGATCTCCGCACTGCTCGGCTCGGCACCGGCCGCCCGCCTCGGCCCCGACGTATGGACCGGCGCCGAGCAGGCCCTCGCCGACCAGGCCGTCCTGTGCACCCCCGCCGAGCTCCACACCTTCGGCGTGCGCCTGCTCGAAGCCCTCGACCAGGACGGTCCCGAACCCGACGACGCCCCACCACCGCAGATCAACGAACTACGCATCACCCGCCACCGGAACCGGCCCGGCGGAACCCTGTGCGCCCACTACGACGACGCCGAACAGTTCGAGCGGATCGCCACCTGCCTGCACGCGATGTCCGCCCCGGCCGACGCCGACGACATGCGCACCACCGCGGAACGCGCCGCCGAGGCCCTCGCCGAACTCTGCGGATTCGCCCTCGCCCACGCCTCTGGCCGGATGCTGCCCGAGACCGGCGGCCGCCGACCACAGGTCGTGGTCACCATCCCGCTCGACGACCTCGAACACCGAGCCCGCACCGCCACCCTCGAGTTCGCCGGACAGGCCACCCCCGGGGCGCTGCGGATGCTCGCCTGCGATGCCGCCGTGCTACCGGTGGTGCTCTCCGGCGAGGGCAGGCCGGTCGACGTCGGCCGGGCGAAGCGCACCGCCACCGACGCCCAGCGGCGCGCGGTGACCGCCCGCGACGGCGGCTGCGCCCACCCCGGCTGCGACCGCCCACCGGCCTGGTGCGAGGTCCACCACGTCCTCCCCTGGGAACGGGGCGGGCCGACCGACCTGGACAACCTCGTGCTGCTCTGCCGGATCCATCACCGCCTCGTCCACCATTCCGGCTGGGAGATCCACATGACCGGCAGGCGACCCGAGTTCGTCCCACCCCGCTGGATCGACCCGCAGCAGAAGCCCCGGCGCAAGCCCGATCCCGATCGGATCGTGCCGCCACCCCGGGCACCGGTCGACGACCCGCGCCCCGGCAGCCCCGCCGAGACGGAAGCACCGCGGGTCCGGGCGATCACCTTCGACGAACTCACCGCAGGGATCACCACGCGGACGGCGCGGTGACCGGCCCGGCCCGGCAAACGCGGTCAGACGCCCGATCCGCCCGCATGAGCAACGGGCTTCGCCGCGGGGCCGGCGTCCTCCCCCGGCGTGCTCCCGGTGGTCGCCGGCGCCAGCCGCACCGCGGCGACCTTGAACTCCGGCATCCGGCTCACCGGGTCCAGCGCCGGGTTCGTGACGTTGTTCGCCGCCCCCGCCCCGCCGAAATGGAACGGGAGGAACACCGTGTCCGTCCGCAGCGTCGGCACGCAGCGCACCCGCGCCGTCGTCGTGCCGCGCCGCGAGGTCACGTCGGCGAGTTCGCCGTCGGCGAGCCCGTGCCGGGCGGCGGTGTCCGGGTGCACCTCGACGAACACCTCCGGATCCACCGCGGCGAGCTCGGCGACCCGCCGGGTCTGGGCCCCGGACTGGTAGTGCGCCAGCACCCGTCCGGTGGTGACCAGCAGCGGGTACCCGGCGTCGACGTCCTCGTCGGGTTCGACGTGGTCGACCGGCACCATCCGGGCCCGGCCGTCGGCGTGGGCGAACCGGTCCGCGAACAGCCGGGGTGTCCCGGGATGGTCCTCGGCGGGGCACGGCCAGTGCAGTGCCTCCCCCGCGTCCAGACGCGCGTACGAGACACCCGTGTAGTCCGCGATCCCGCCGGACGACGCGCGGCGCAGCTCGTCGAACACCAGCTGCGGGTCCGCCGGGAACTCCCCCGGCGCGTCCAGCGCGGCGGCCAGCCCGGAGATCACCTCCAGGTCGGTACGGACACCCGGCGGTGGGGCGAGGGCGCGCCGACGGCGCAGCACCCGGCCCTCGAGGTTGGTCATGGTGCCCTCCTCCTCGGCCCACTGGGCCACCGGGAGGAGCACGTCGGCCCGCATCGCGGTCTCGCCGGGCACGACATCGGCGACGACGAGCAGGTCCAGCGCGTCCAGCCGGTCGGCGACGGCGCGCGCGTCCGGCGCGGAGACCAGCACGTTCGAGCCGAACACCAACAGCGCCTTCGGCCCGCCGGGCCGCCCGAGCGAGTCCAGCAGCTCCACCGCGCTCCGCCCCGGGCCGGGAATCGAGTCCGGATCGACGCCCCACACCGCTCCGACGTGCGCCCGCGCAGCCGGGTCGTCGATCCGCCGGTAGCCGGGAAGCTGGTCGGACTTCTGGCCGTGCTCGCGTCCACCCTGGCCGTTGCCCTGACCGGTGATCGTCCCGAACCCGGAGCCGGGCCGCCCGGGCAGGCCGAGCGCCAGCGACAGGTTGATCCACGCGGTGACCGTGTCGACGCCGTGTGCGTGTTGTTCGGCGCCGCGCGCGGTCAGCACGTAGCGCCGCGACGACGTCGCGAGCAGCCGCACCACCGTGCGCATGTCGGCCGCGGACACCCCGCAGACCCGCTCCGCGCGTTCCGGCCACCACTGCGACGCGATCCGCCAGGCGTCGTCGAACCCGCTGGTCCGGTCGTCGACGTAGGCCAGGTCCAGGTGTCCGTCGACGACGGCGGCGTGCAGCATCCCGAGCGCCAGCACCAGGTCGGTGCCCGGGCGCGGTGCCAGGTGCAGGCCGCCGGAGGCGATCGCCCGCTCCGCGGTCGGGGTGCGGCGCGGGTCGATCACGACCAGCCGGGCCGTGCTCAGGTGCGACATCAACGGCGGCATCGTCTCGGCGACGTTCGCGCCGGCCAGCACGATCAGCTCGGCGTCGTCGAGATCGGTCACCGGGAACGGCAGTCCGCGGTCGATCCCGAATGCGCGGTTGCCCGCGGCGGCCGCCGAGGACATGCAGAACCGGCCGTTGTAGTCGATCTGCGAGGTGCCCAGCGCGACCCGGGCGAACTTGCCGAGCAGATAGGCCTTCTCGTTGGTCAGACCGCCCGCGCCGAACACGGCGACCGAGTCCGGGCCGTGCTCGGCCCGCAGCGCGGCCAGCCGGCCGGCGACCCGGCCGAGGGCGTCGTCCCAGCCCGTCTCCCGGAATCCGGCCGTCCGCGAGTCCCTGACCAGCGGAGACGTCAGCCGCTGCGGGTGGGTGAGCAGAGCAGCGGAGGTCCAGCCCTTCTGACACATCCCGCCGGCGTTGGTCGGGAAGTCACGGGCGTCGACCGCACCGGACGGCCCGATCCACTGCCCGCACTGCAGCGCGCAGTACGGGCAGTGGGTGGCGGTCCGGATGTCGTCGGGCCGCACCGGTCAGACCCGGACGAGCTCGGCGCCGCCGGGCACGGACGCCTGCTTCGGTCGCAGGTACACCGCCCACGTGACGCCGATGCACACCACGTAGAAGGCGAGGAAGCTCCAGAAGGCGGGCGTCCCCGACTCGACCGCCAGGAACGACTGCCGGAACGCCAGGTTGATGAACAGGCCGCCGAGCGCCCCGACCGCGCCGGCAATGCCGATCACGGCGCCGGACAGCCTGCGCGCGGTGCCGAGCTCGGTCTCCCGGTCGCCGCCCTCGGCGATCCTGACCCGGGCGCGGCCGGTGAAGATCGCCGGGATCATCTTGTAGGTGGAACCGTTGCCGATCCCGGACAGCGTGAACAGCAGGATGAAGCCGAGCGTGAACACCGCGAGGGACTGCGCACCGGACGCGGCGATGATGACCAGCGTGGCGACCGCCATGCCGGCGAAGTTCCACAGCGTCACGTTCGCGCCGCCGTACCGGTCGGCCAGCCGGCCGCCGATCGGGCGGATCAGCGAGCCGATCAGCGGGCCGATGAAGGTGACCGCGGCGGCCTGCAGCGGGGTGCGGTCGAACTGGTTCTGCAGCACCAGGCCGAAGGCGAACGAGTAGCCGATGAACGACCCGAACGTCCCGATGTAGAGGAACGACATGATCCAGGTCTGCCGGTCCCGGCAGGCCTCGGCGAAGGCGCCGGTGTCGTTCGACATCGCGGCGATGTTGTCCATCCGCCGCCACGCCAGGATCGCGGAGACGATCACCAGCGGAATGTAGATCGCGATCAGCACCCGGGGCTGCCCGGCACCGATGGTCGCGATGACCAGCAGCCCGAGCAGCTGCACCACCGGGACGCCGAGGTTGCCGCCGCCCGCGTTCAGGCCCAGCGCCCAGCCCTTGCTCCGCTCGGGGTAGAACGCATTGATGTTGGCCATCGACGACGCGAAGTTCCCGCCGCCGACCCCCGCGACCGCGGCCACCAGCAGCAGCGTGGTGTAGGAGACGCCCGGCTCGATCACGACCAGCGCAAGGAGCAGCGGGACGATCAGCAGCGCCGCGGAGAAGATCGTCCAGTTCCGGCCGCCGAAGCGGGCCACCGCGAACGTGTAGGGCAGCCGCAGAATCGCGCCGACCAGGGTCGGCACCGCGACCAGGAAGAACTTCTGGGCGGCGTCGATCCCGTACTCCGGCCCCATGAACAGCACCAGGACCGACCACATCGTCCACACCGAGAAACCGATGTGTTCCGAGAAGATCGACTGCCAGAGGTTACGGCTCGCGATCTTCTTTCCGGTGCGTTCCCAGAACCCCTCGTCCTCGGGGTCCCAGTGCTCGATCCAGCGGCCGCCGAGACGGCGGCCGGGAGAAGCTGAGGTCGTCACGGATGGCACTCCTGATCGCCGGCGTCCACGTCGTCGACGAGGCTAGGGAGTCCCAGTTTCCGACGGGTGGCGCCGCGTGACACGCCGGGAACGCTTATCTCACATGCCCGTTGTCATGTCTGTGAGGAGTGCGGTACGTCAACGCATCCGGACGCCGAGCGGGAGATCGCAGAACCCGCCGCCGACCCGATGGTGCTCCGGCGCGGCCGGGTCCGGTTCCGGGCCGCCGGCCAGTATCTCGGCGGCGAACACCTCGGCGTCGTCACGCGGGTGGAAGCCGATCGCCGCGCCCTCCTCGAGCGACCACCAGCGACGGGTGTTCGCCGAGACGCCCCACACCAGGTGGTGGCCCCGGGTATCGGGATCGACCGACGCCTCGACGAGCCGGGCCGCGTCGTCCGGCGACAGCCAGGTCGCCAGCGCGCGGGCGTTGCGCGGCTTCTCGAAGCAGGTCCCGATCCGCAGGCTCACGACGGTCAGCCCGTACCGCTCGTGGTACAGCCTGCCCATGCCCTCGACCGCGGCCTTGCTCCAGCCGTAGTAGGTGTCCGGGGCCTGCTCGACCGTCGCCGGCAGCGGGACGCCGTCGGCGCGGGTGCGGAACCCGGCGGCGTGGTTGCTCGACGCCAGTACGACGGTCCGGACCCCGGCGGCGACCGCGGCGTCGAGCACCGTGCGGGTGCCGGTCAGGTTCGTCTCGACGATCTCGTCCCAGCCGGCCTCACCGCTGATCCCGGCGAGATGGACGACGGCGTCCGCCCCGTCGACGGCCGCGGCGACCACCGCGGGATCGGTGACCGATCCGGCGTGCGCCTGCTCCCCCGGCCCGGCCGTGAGCGGCGCGGCGTCGAGCAGTCGCAGGGTCCGGCCGTCGCGGACGAGCCGCGGACGCAGCAGCGTCCCCATGTTGCCGGCGGCGCCGGTCAGCAGCAGCGTCACGGCGATCAGAGCCTGCGGCTGACCAGCCCGGCGACCCGCTCGATCCCGGACAGCGACTCGGCGGTGGCGTCCGGGTGCTGGGCGTGCAGCGCGAGCCGATAGAGGACGGCACGCAGCAGCGACTGCGGCCACTCCTGCAGCTCCGACCAGCGCTCGATCAAGTCCTCGTCGGCGCCGCCCCAGGCGACCGCGTCGACCACGACGACGGCGGCGGCCCACTCGGCCGGACGCCAGAACGGCACCAGGTCGAGCACCGCGGGCCTGCCGGTCGGGTCGAACAGCATCGCGCCGAACAGCTCGCCGTGCACGACCTGCGGGGTGAGCCGGATCGTCCGGCGGTGTGCGGCGAGCTCGGCGAACAGCAGGCCGCCGGTCTCCGGGTGCAGCTCCAGCTTGCGCTCGCCGAACGCGGCGGCGGCCGAGCGGGACAGCAGGTCGTCGCGGTCGTCGAGCAGCCGGGGCCGCAGCACCGTGGACGTCGCCGCGTGCAGCCGCAGGGATGCCGCGACGACCTCGTCGTGCCGGGGCTCCGGGGCCCCGGGGACGTAGCGGGACGCCGCCCAGCCGCCGACCACCCAGCGGCCGTCGCTGGAGCGCACCGGGCGGGCCAGCCGGACGCCCTCGACCTCCAGGTTCTCCAGAACGGTCGCCGACCAGGCCGCGACGACGTGATCGGAAACCGGGCGGAGCAGCGTGTCGCCGCACTGCCAGGCCCGCTGGCCGGCCCAGACGACCGGGCGCGGGGCGGTGTCACGCACGCCGAAGGCGATGCGTACGTGCTCGGGCAGGGCGCTCGCGGCCGGCGCGGTGGCGAGCGGGCGGGCAGCGGTCACGGTCGCGACGGTACCCGCGCCGCCGGATACACCGGTCCGCGCCACGCCCGAACGGTCGCAACGCGTCACCACGTTCGGTGGACGGCCGCAGTGCAAGGCCGTCCGCTGGATTGCCATCAGGCAGGACGCGACCGGGCGGCTCCGCTGAGCGGAGCGCCGTCCGGCCGCGTCCCGGCCGGGTTCAGTCCTGCGAGCCGCCCGACATCCACCGGTCCGCGCCGGAGCCGCCCCGCGTGGACCCCGAGTCGTCGCCCCCGGAGTTGTCACCCCCGGAGCGGCCCGATCCCGAGTCCCTGCCCCCGGAATCGTCACCCCCGGAGCGGCCCGATCCCGAGTCCCTGCCCCCGGAGTCGCCCGATCCGGAGTCGCCGCCCTCACGACCACCGGAACGGCCGGACGAGCGGCTCGACGTCCGCTCCTCCACCTTCTCCGCCATCTGCTTCTCGGCCCGCCGGTCGGCCTCGGCGAGCACCGGGGCAGCGGCCTCCTTGCCCATGGCCGCCTCCACGTAGGAACCGGCGACCGCCGAGGCGATCCCACGGGATCCGCCGGACTCCCCCGACCCACCGGACCTGCCGGACTCCCCGGACCCACCGGACTTGCCGGACTCGCCGGACTCGCCGGAGGAACCCGACCGGCCCGACCCGCCCGACGACTCCGAGGACCCGGACCGACCGTCGGGGTCTCCGGAGCCCCGGGAGCCGTCGGTGCGCCCGGAACCACCGGAGCGCCCTTCGTCACCGGAGCGCGCACCGTCACCGGAGCGCTCGGCGTTCCCGGACCGGTCGGCGCCGCCGGAGCGGCCTTCGTCCCCGGAACGCCCGCTGTCGCTCTTCTCCCGGTTCCCACCGGATCCGCCGGTGTCACCGGACCGCTCCGCGCCGGCCAGGGCCTCCGACCGCACGGCCGCGACCCGGTCGACCAGGCCGCCCGTGGAACGCGCGCCCTCCGACCCGGACGACCCGGATCCGGGCGACTCCGACCGTGACCGCTCCGGGCGGGACGCTTCCGACCGGGACGCCCCGGAACCGGACGACTCCGATCCGGACGACTCCGAGCGGGAGCGACCCGCCCGGCTCACCGCCGCCACCGGACCCGACTCCGAGCCCGACCCCGCCGACTGCGGGGCCTCCTCGCGGCCGCGGTCGGTGGGGCTGCCCTCCGCCGGCCGTGCGCGGCCGCTCTCCCGGGAGTCGGACGCACCGCCCGGGGAATCCGAGGCGGACCCGCCCCGGCCCGCGCCGCCGGATTCGGCATCCTGCTGCGCCGGGCCGCTGCGACGGCCCGAACCGCCGGCGACGCCGCTCAGCGCCCGGCCCGCGTCCTGCACGGTGTCGCTCACCCCGCCGGCCGCCCGGCCGACACCGTCGCCGATCCGCTCGACCGGCCCGTCCGCGGCCCGATCCGAACCAGCCCGATCCGAACCGGCTCGATCCGAACCGGCTCGATCCGAACCGGCTCGATCCGAACCGGCCCGGTCCCGCGCCGGACGATTCGCCCCGTCCCGATCCGGTGGTCCGGCGACACCGGTCCGCGGACCACCGGAATCAGCGCCCGAACGCGCCGGACCGGCCTCCCGGGCCGGACGCCCGGCGCCCTCCGGGCCGGCCGCACGAGGCGCCCGGTCGGCGGCATCCGCGCCGGACCGGCCCCCGAGCAGGGTGCCGACCCCGTCCGCGGCATCCGAGACCACGCCACCGAGCGCCTGCCCCGGCCCGGTCGCGGGAGTCGGCCGGACCGACGGCCCCGCGGCGCTCCCGCCGGCCCGCTGCGGCTCCGGATCCGGTGCCGCCCGCCCGCCCGGGGCGCCGCGCGGGTCCAGCGGCGGGCCGCTTGTGCTCACGTCATCGCGTCCGCGGTCGCCCGCCGTCTCCCGGCCACCGGTGACGATCTGCAGGTCCCGGCGGCGACCGATCGGTTCCGGCACCACGGGCCGCTCCCCGCGGGCCAGCGCGAGCACGTCCCCGGACACCTGATCGGTGCCGGACCGGTCACCCGGGAGCGGCGCCGCCGTCGCCCGGCCCAGTCCCTCCTCCAGAGCCCTCAGCTGCTCGGCCGTGCTGTCACGGCGGCGGGCCCGCAGGTCCCGCTGCTCCTCCAACGACGCCCCCGCCGCAACCTGCTCACCCGTCCGCCGGGTGGCCGGGGGCAGCTCGGCGACGATCTGCTCCATCTCGGCGAGCTCCTGCTCGGCGAGGGCCAGCGAATCGCCGACCGTGCCCCGGGACGCGTACACGTCCAGCTGCGACCGCAGCGCCGCCTGCTGCTGCCGCAGCACGTCCCGGCGCTGTTGCAACCGGGCGACCGGCGCCGGAGTGTGCTGCACGCTGTGCGGCGAGGCGCGCCAGGTCTGTTCGGCCTGCTCCAGCGTCACCAGCTGCTCGTCGAGCGCCGCCAGCGCGATCCGTGCCTCGCCCGCCCACTCCTCCGCGGTACGCCGCTCGCCGGAGGCGGTACCGCCGACCGGTGCCGGCGCCGTCGTGATCAGGGCGTACCCGGCGAGCAACGTCGCGGTGGCACCGATCAACGCGAACGTGCGGCGGTGCCGCAGCGGGCCGCGCGGCGCACGCAGCCGGGCCGGCGCGACGCGCACGACCGGCCGGGACCGGGGAGCCGGACCGGCCGGGCCCGGCTCATCCTGGGCGGGCTCGGGCTCGCGGAGCCACGGGAGCGTCCCGGCGAGCCGCTCGTCACCCGCCGCCTGGGCCGCCGCCCGCCGCACCTGACGGGCGCGGACCCGGTGCGCCGCGGAACAGTACCGGCGCTGCGGCCGCGTCTCCGGCGGACCGTCGTCCGCCACGATCGATTCCTCGCAACCATCCAGCGCACACCGTCGCACCGGTCCGTCCACAGTGACCTCCTCGCCGCCGTCACGCCGGCCCCCGACGTGCATCGGCTTGTCGCGGCGACCCACGGTGATGTTTCGGCGAAACGGTCCACTTCGGAGCCAAATCACCGATCTTCACCCGTTCAGCGGAGTGAGATCGGACGGTTTGTCAAGTATCTGGATGGTTACTCGCCGGTCACGACATGTGACGAACGACGAACGGCCGCCGCCCCGCGGGTGCGGGACGACGGCCGTGTCGGAACGATCGTGACGGTCAGTAGCTCGGCTGCGAGGGGTCGATCTGCTTGACCCAGGAGAGCACGCCACCGCCGACGTGCACCGCGTCCGCGAAACCGGCCCGGTGCAGGGCCGCGAGCGCCTCGGCCGAACGGCCACCGGACTTGCAGTGCAGCACCACCGGCCGGTCCTGCGCGATCTCCGACAGCGCCTCGCCGGAGAGGATCCGGTCCTTCGGGATGAGCGTCGCGCCCGGGATCGAGACGATCTCGTACTCGTGCTGCTCACGGACGTCGATGAGCTGGAAGTCCTTGCCGGCGTCCATCATCTGCTTGAGCTCGCCGACGGTGATGGTGTTGCCGGCGGCCGCGTCCTGCGCGTCCTGGGTGACGGTGCCGCAGAACGCGTCGTAGTCGATCAGCTCGGTGATCTTCGGCGTCTCCGGATCCTTGCGGATCTTCACCTGACGCCAGGTCGTCTCCAGCGCGTCGTAGATCACCAGGCGCCCGAGCAGCGGCTCACCGATGCCGGTGATCAGCTTGATCGCCTCGTTGACCATGATCGAGCCGATCGACGCGCAGAGCACGCCCAGCACGCCGCCCTCGGCACAGGACGGGACCATCCCGGGCGGCGGCGGCTCCGGGTAGAGGTCGCGGTAGTTCAGGCCCTGGCCGTTCGGGGCGTCCTCCCAGAACACCGACGCCTGGCCCTCGAACCGGAAGATCGAGCCCCAGACGTAGGGCTTGCCCAGCAGCACCGCCGCATCGTTCACCAGGTAACGGGTGGCGAAGTTGTCGGTGCCGTCCAGGATCAGGTCGTAGTCCCGGAAGATGTCGAGGACGTTCTCGCTGGTCAGCCGCTCGTTGTGCAGCCGGACCTCGACGTAGGGGTTGGTCTCGCGGATCGAGTCCCGGGCCGACTCCGCCTTCGGGCGGTCGACGTCGGACTGACCGTGGATGATCTGACGCTGCAGGTTCGACTCGTCGACCACGTCGAACTCGACGATCCCCAGCGTGCCCACCCCGGCCGCTGCCAGGTACAGCAGCGCGGGCGAGCCGAGGCCACCCGCTCCGACGACGAGGACCTTGGCGTTCTTCAGCCGCTTCTGCCCGTCCATCCCGACATCCGGGATGATGAGGTGGCGGCTGTACCGCTCGACCTCTTCCTTGGTGAGCTCGGCAGCCGGCTCCACCAGCGGCGGTAGCGCCATCTCGTCCACTCCTCCGAAGTTCACGTGCGGGTGTCTGGGCGTCTCAACGCTCCGGGGTCGCCCCATCTTCCCCGACCGTGCGATCAGGTCTCGTCCCACAGCCCGGCGACGGCGAGCGCGACCTGCTCGGGGCTCTCGATCTGTGCGACGTGCCCGGTGTGGGGCAGCACCAGCATCCGCGCGTCCGGCAGCGCCGCAGCGGTCCGGCGGGCCAGCCGCGGCGACACGATCCGGTCCGCGCCACCCCACACGACGAGCGAGGGTGCCCGCACCTTCGACGCACGCTGCCAGGCCGATCGCCCGGCCCAGGTCGCCAGCAGGCCGCGGGTCGCGCCGTCGGTCGCCTCGGCCGCCCACGGCAACGTCGCCCGGTACTCGTGCTCGGCGATCAGCTCGTCGAGCCTGCGCTCGGAGCCGCGCTGCGGATCGGCGAAGCAGACCCGCACGATCCGCTCGGCGCACTCGCGCACCGGCTCGACGGCCAGTGCCCGGCGCGCGCCGCGGCCGAGCACCGGGACCATCGCCAGCGCCATCCGCGGATCGGAGAGCCGCCGCGGATCGGGGCGCAGGTCCGGCATCGCGGGCGACACCAGGGTCAGCGACCGCACCAGCTCCGGACGGCGGGCGGCGACCGTCATCGCGATCAGCCCGCCGAGGGAGTTCCCGACCAGGTGGAACCGGCCGTCGTGACGCTCCCCGGCCCTGGCCCGCTGCTCGCGGCGGCCGGCCAGCCAGCAGAGCAGCGCGTCCGCCATGCCGTCCGGGGTGTAGTCCCGCGCCGCGGTGGGCTCGGACAGACCGAAGCCGGGCAGGTCGATCGACAATCCCGACGCACGCGACGCCAGCAGCCCCGCCAGATCGGTCCAGTTCGTCGCCGACCCGGCCAGGCCGTGCACGTAGACGGCCTCGGAGGCGTCCGGATCGTGTGCCGCACCCGTCCCCGGCGTCCGGCGGACGTGCAGCGACACCCCGCCCGCGGTGATCGTCCGGCCGGGCCACGGCGGGATCTCGTCGGGCAGCGTGGCGAGCGTCGCGGGATCGACCGGCCGCGGCTGCGCGCCGGATGTGCGGGCAGGCCGGGGCGCGGTGACGGAGGGGTGAACGGGGAGCGACGTACCGGCGGCCATTCGACCAGGATGACGTGCCGGGCGCGACCGTGCCGATCGCGGGTGACCTCCGTCTCGTCACCGGCACCGACCTTCGTCACTCCGCGTTCTCCTGTGCACACCGAGCGCAACGACGGGGGCGTCCACGCGTTGTACCGGGGGGACGCCGGACACTGGAGGACGCGCATGGGGCGGATCGCCGGATCGGCCGCGGCCCGGATCGCCGGCTTCGGCGCGGCGTCGGTCCTCGTCTTCACCTGTGCCTGGACGGCCGGTGGCGCGCTGGAGGCGCCGGCCGCGGCGCAGGGCCGGGAGACCGCCGAGCTCGACGACGGACGGGTGCTCCCGGCCGGCCGGAGCGACCCCCCGCCGGACGGCGGCGTGACCAGCACCGCCGCCGGCTACACGCTCACCCCGGCCCGGCTGATGTACCCGTGGCGGGAGGCCACCGAGATCACCTTCACCGTCACCGGCTCGGACGGCGAGCCGGTGACCCGGTTCGACACCCCCGGCGATGGCAGGCCGGTGATGGACGTCGCGGTCATCCGGCGCGACGTCGCCGGATACATGCGGCTGCGCGCCGAACCCGGCCCGGACGGGCTGTGGCGGGCCCCGGTGACCCTTCCCGGCGAGGGGGTGTGGCGGCTGTACGCGGCCTTCACCCCGACCGGCGGGCCCGCCCTCGATCTCGGTGCCGACGTGCACGTCCCGGGCCCCTACGGCGCGTTCCGGTTCGACCACGAGGACCGGTCGGGGCTGTGCGGCCCCAGCGACCAGCAGGTCCGGATCGACGGTGCGCTGCTGCCCGGCGGCAGCTCGCGGCTGTTCGCCACGGTCGGCCGCGACGGCGTCCCGGTCACCGATCTCGAACCCGTCGACGGCGGTGCGTTCGGCAGCCTCACCGTCGTCCGGCAGGGCGACCTGGCCCGGTTCCCGGCACGGCCGGAGGTGACCGGTGCGGCCGCGGACGACCGGGCCGGGCCGGGCATCGCGTTCTCCGCGTCGGTCCCGGCGGCCGGCGACCACCGGCTGTTCCTCGACTACCGGTCCGGCGGGGAGCTCCGCTCCTGTGAGTTCACCCTGCCGACCGAGTTCACCCGGCCGACGGCACCGGGGAGCTGAGCCGGTGCGCTCCCGCATCCCGGTCGCGCTCGCCGCCGCCGTGACGGCACTCGCCCTGCCGGTCGCCGGCCCGCTGCTCGTCCCGGCGCCGGTCGTCCCTGCGCTGCTGGCCGCGAGCGTGCTGCTCGCGCTCGCCGTCGTCCTGGTCGCCGGACGGGCGGGGCACCGGGGCGCGGCCGCCGCGCTGCGGGCCGGGACCGTCAGCACCGACGTCGGTGTCTCGATCGCCACGCTGGGCGCGTCGGCGTGGGCTGCGCCGGCCGTGCTCGCCGCCGCCGTCTCACCGGCCGGTCCGTCGGCCGTGCTCGGCGGCTGGGGCGCCGGGAGCACGCCGGCGGACCTGCTCGGTCTGCTGGGCGGCCCGGCCCTGCTGCCGGGCACCGCCGCGGTGCTCACCGTGCTGGCCGTGATCGTGGCCGACACCGGCCGCCGCACGCCGCCGTCCGCCGCGGGGACCGACGGGCCGCCGGTCGTCCGGGAGACCGCGGCGCACCCCCGGGACGCCCTGCGGGCGGTGGCGGACCGCTGGTGCACCCGGCTGGTCCCGATCGCCGTGCTGGTCGCGCTCGCCGTGACCGGTTTCCGGGTGGGTTCCGGGCAGGGATGGCCGGTCGCCGGACTCGCCGGACTCGCCGTGCTGCTGGCCGCCTGCCCGGTGGTGCTGCTGGCCGCCGCGCCCGCGGCCGTGCGGGCCGCCGACCGCGCGGGTGGCACGGACGTGCGGCTGCCGCTGCCGGGGCCAGGACCCCGGCAGGACCCGGTCGGCTGGACCCGTCCGTTCGGCGCCCACGGCGTCGTGCAGCGGATCGACACCGTCGCGCTCGCCGGGCCGGACGTGCTCACCGGCACCGGGCCCGGCGCGATCGTGGTGCACCCGGCGCGCGGGGAGGACCCGGACACGGTGCTGCAGCTGGCCGCGTCGGTCACCGCGGGCTGCCGGCCGGGCTCGGATCTGGCCCCGGTCGCGCGGGCGCTGTCGGCCGCCGCCGGTGGCCCGGTCCCGGACGTCGCCGAGGCCGACGAGCAGCCGGGACTGGGGGTGTCCGGCCTGGTCGCCGAGCTCGTGCCGGTCGACGGGATGCGGCCCGGCGTGGTGACCGGGCGGGTGCGCGCCGGGGCCGGTGCGGCCGCCGCCGGACCCGTGTCCGGGGAGCCGGTCGTCGCGCTCGCCGAGCACGACGGCCGCACGCACCCCGGGCCCGGCCCGGCCACGACGGTGGTGGCGCACGCGGTGCTCGTCGGCTCCCCGGAGTGGCTGCACGAGCACGGCGTCCGGCTCCCGCCCGGCCTGCGGGCCGCACGGGAACGCGCCGTCGCCGACGGCGGCTCGGTGGTCGCGGTCGCCTGGGACGGGGCCGCCCGGGCGGTGCTCACCCTGGACCGGGTCCCGCACCCGTCGGCCGCCGCCGGGCTGGACGCGCTGCGGGCCGCGGGAGCCGAGCCTGCTCTGCTCACCCCCGACGACGACGGTGCCGCCCGCACCCTCGCGCTGGCCGTCGGACTGGACCCCGACGACCCGGACGCCGTCCGCGCCGGGCTGGGCCCCGCCGCCAGGGCAGCGGCCGTCGCGGGCCTGCGCGCCCGCGGCCGCACGGTCGCGGTCGCGGCCGACCCCGGGACCGATCCGGACGCACTGGCCGGTGCCGATCTCGCCGTCGCCCTGCTCCCGTGGCGCAGCGTCGAACCGGGGGCCCCGGGGGAACCGGACCCGGTTCCCGATCCCGTCGCGGGATCCGCGAGGATCGCCGCCCGAGGCGGTCCCACCGAGGTGGCCGCAGCCCTCGTACTGGCCCGGCGGGCCCGCGCGCACACCCGCAGCGCGGTCGTCGCTGCGATCGTGCTGGCCGCCGCCGGGACGGTCGCGGCGGCGGCCGGAGCACCGGGCCCGGTGGTCGCCGCGCTGCCGGTCCTGGGGGCCCTCGCGGTGCGCGCCCGGCGGGCCCGGACAGGCGTCCGATCCACGCCCGGCGAGGCGCCGGCAGCGGCGATGACGGATCGTTAGTAATCCCGGTTACCAGCGGGTAGGGTGACCCCACACCGGGTGAAAGGTAGGGGGCCGATGACCGGAACCGCCACACCTCGGGGCGCACGCCTGTCCCGTGGAGCGCGGCGCGCCCAGCTGCTGCTGGCCGCCCGCGACGTGTTCGCCGATCAGGGGTACCACGCGGCGGCCATGGACGACATCGCCGAGCGGGCCGGGGTCAGCAAGCCGGTGCTCTACCAGCACTTCCCCGGCAAGCTCGAGCTGTACCAGGCGTTGCTCACCACCTACGCCGAGGAGCTGGTCGAGCGGGTCTCCGGGGCGATCGAGCGGACCGGCGACAACAAGGAACGCGTCCAGGCCGCCGTCGCCGCCTACTTCGACTTCGTCGCCGGCGAGGGCAAGGCCTACCGGCTGGTGTTCGAGTCCGACCTGCGGGGCGACCCGGAGGCCGCCTCCGTCGTGGAGAGCGCGCTCGACCGGTGCATCGACGCCGTCGCCGGTGCGGTCACCACCGACGCCGGGCTGGACCAGGACCGGGCCCGGCTGCTCGCCGTCGGCCTGGTCGGGCTGAGCCAGGTCGGCGCCCAGTTCTGGCTGGACTCCGACCAGCGGGTCCCGCGTGACGAGGCGGTTGCGCTGATGACGTCGCTGGCCTGGCGGGGCATCGGCGGATTCCCCAAGCTCACCGAGAGTCCCGAACAGCTCTGAGACAGCTCTGAAACAGCTCTGAGCCCTACCGGCCGGCGTGCGGTCACGCCGCCCGGTCGGCCCGCACGGTCCCCCGCACCAGCGCGCCGATCCGGGCCGCCACCCCGGCGACCCGCTCGACGGGCAGCATGTGCCCGGCGTCCGGGAACACCGTCAGCCCGGAGCGGGGCAGCCCGTCGCGGATGCGGCGGGAGTAGCGGGGCGGGGTCAGCCGGTCCCGGGACCCGACCAGTACCTCCACCGGCAGCTCGGCGAACGCGGCCAGCGCCGCGTCCCGTTCGTGCGCGGTGAGCGTCGGGGTGAACCCGGAGATCGTGGTCGGACGGCAGCCGGCGATCGCGTCGCAGGTCAGCCGGACCGCCTCCCGGTCCGGCTGCCGCCCGAGCAGCAGCGGCCGCACCCCGGCCCGCAGCAACGCCGGATGCGAGCTCAGCGCCCGCCGGTCGGTCCACAGCGGACTGACCGTCACCTTCTCCTTGCCCGCCAGGAACAGCTCCGCCGGACGCCCGCTCATCCCGAGCGTGGCGGCCCCGCCGAGCCCGCCGCTGGCCGTGGCGACGAGCGCGACCCCGGCGACCCGCTCCGCGACCAGCTCCGGATGACGTTGGGCGAGCGACATCGCCGTCATCCCGCCCATCGAGTGCCCGGCGATCACGACCGGCCCGGCCGGGATCACCTGCTCGATCACCTCGGCCATGTCGTCGGCCAGCCGCTCGAGGGTCTTGCGCTCGTCGGGGGTGTCGTCGGACCGGCCGTGCCCGCGGTGGTCGTAGCGGACCACCCGGGTCGGCGGGCCGGACTGCACACCCGCGG
The DNA here is from genome assembly GCF_003945385.1 of Pseudonocardia autotrophica. NCBI lineage: Bacteria > Bacillati > Actinomycetota > Actinomycetes > Pseudonocardiales > Pseudonocardiaceae > Pseudonocardia > Pseudonocardia autotrophica. Next base: position 1,196,516 of record NZ_AP018920.1, on the reverse strand, counting down.
CGATGGTGTCCGCGACCGGCGCCCAGCAACGTTCGTCGAGGGTCCAGCCGTGCGCCAGGAGCACGGTCACCGGCGCCGCCTCGGGTCCGGACTCCCGCACGTACAACCCGGTCCCGTCGCGGGTGACGATCCGCCTGCTCACGTCCGGCTCCTCTCGGCTCGGAGATGGGACTCAGATCAGGTGCGCGCGCTTCCACAGCAGCTCCGACGGCCCACCGATGACGCCCTGCTCACGCAGGAACGGCACGAGCTTGCGGGCCGACCAGCGCAGCATCTCGCGGTGGTGCGGATTGGCCCGCGCGATCTTCCGGCCGACCGACGGCTCGATGCCGACGCTGCGGTACACCTCGGGATGGATCAGGTTGCGGGCGACGACGAAGGCGATCGCCGCGGTCTCGTTCCGGGCGAGGGAGCGCTGCGCCGCGTTCGTCTTCGGCATGATCCGTTGCAGCTCCTCGCGGGCGTAGCGGACGTGCCGGGCCTCCTCCGTCACGTGGATCTTGTTGATCATCCGGGAGAGCGGCTGCACCCGCTCGTCGCGCATCCCCTCGCGCTGGAGCTGATCGAGGATCTCCTCGACGTAGAGCGTTCCGGCGAACATCGCGGGCCCGGTCCCGATCGTCTTCATCACCCGGCCCAGCTCGTGGGTGAGCCGGTCCGGTGCGTAGTCCGGGACCCCGTAGCGCTCGGTCGCCTTGGCGAACATCATCGAGTGCCGGCACTCGTCGGCGATCTCGACCAGCGCGTACTGGATGTGCGGGCGGCGCGGATCGCGGTCGTAGGCGTAGCGCAGCAGCATCTGCATCAGGATCATCTCGAACCACAGCCCGATCCGGGCGACGCTGCAGAACTCGTGCACCGACAGCGTGACCCGCTGCTCCTCGGACAGCTCGTCCCACAGCGGCGTGCCGTACAACGACACCCGCTCGGGGACGACCCCGTAGGCACCCTCGACGAGCGGCGCCTCCCAGTCGATGTCGATCGACGGGTCGTAGGACTTGTCGACCGAGCTGCGCAGCAGCCGCCGGGCCGTGTCCTCCCGGTCGGCGATCCTGCTTCTGCTGCCGGTGCGGGCGGGAGCGCTCATCGGCCACGCCTTCCTGTCTGATGCAGGTCCGGACCGGATCGTCGGTCGATGTGCTGTTCCGGACACCGCAAGCGCTTGCTGTTACCAGCGGTAACGGCTACCACTGGTAACGTGCCGCAGGAGCAGAGAGATGTCAAGCCGGACCCACGGGCCCGGCGCCGCGAGCAACGCCGGTCGGAGATGGTCCAGGCGGCGATCGACGCCGTCCGTGAACACGGGCCCGGTGTCTCCGTCGCGCAGATCGCCGCCGCCGCCGGGATCACCAAGCCGGTGCTCTACCGGCACTTCGACGACCGTGCCGATCTTCAGCGCGCGGTCGGCGAGCGGGCCGCCGAGATGCTGATGGAGCGCATCTACCCGGTCCTGGCCGTGGAGGCCGAGCCGATCGAGCACATCGCCGCGGTGATCGACGCGTTCCTCGGTGGCATCGAGGACGAGCCGCAGCTCTACCGCTTCGTCGTGGCCAACCCCGCCGAGCCGGCCCCTGGTGCGGAGATCGTCGAGGACGTCCGCGGCCGGATCGGGGCCCTGCTGGCCACCCTGTTCGGCGAGCGGCTGCGATCCGAGGGGCGTGACTCGGGCGGCGCCGAGGTCTGGGCGCACGGGCTCATCGGCCTCGTCCAGGCCGCCGGGGAGTGGTGGCTCGACCGCCGCACGATGAGCCGGGACGCGCTGACGAACTACCTGTCCACGCTGGTGTGGGGCGGGGTCGCCGGCGTCGCCGGGATCGACCAGCCGACGGCGAACGCCGACATCCTGCGCCTGGTCCCGCCCCCGCACACCGCCACCGGCACCGAGGGCGGGACCGGGACGGGGACATCCACCGGCACCGCAGCCGACACCGGGACGGCCACCGACACCGGCACGGCCACCGCCGCCGATGCCCGCGTCGACACCCGCATCGCCCCGGAGGGCCGGCCGACATGAGCGGACACGGGCACGGGCACGGGCACAGCGACGGTGCCGACCACGCCGACGATCATGCCGACGAGGGCTACCGCGGCCCGGCGACGCTGGTCGTCGAGGGCGAGGAGATCCCGGTGGAGGTGCTGCTCGACGCCCGGCACGAACCGTTCGACGGCCGGCTGCACTGGTCCGGGCGGGTACTCGCGCACCGGCGCCTGACCGAGCTGCTCGGCACCCGCGGCACGGATGCCGAGATCAGGACACCGGGCCACGCCGCGGTCGGGACGCTGTCCGAGCCGGACATGTGGGACCGGTTCCGGATCGCCGGGACCGGGCGTCCGCCGTTCGGGCTGGACGAGCCGCCACCGCCGGAGACCGACTGACCGGCACCGGCCGACGTGACCGGGCCCGGTCCCTCCGCGGAGGGACCGGGCCCGGATCCACCGGTCAGTCCTGCCGGTGGTGTACGACGCTCAGGGCTTGCCGCCCAGACCGAAGCCGACCTTGCGCTCCTCGCCCGGGCCGATCTCCACGTAGGAGATCCGCGCCACCGGCACGACGAAGCGGTTCCCCTGGTCGTCGGTGAGGTCCAGCAACCCGTCGTCGGACTTGAGCGCCCCGCTCACGAGCTGGGCCACCTCGTCCGGCGTGCGGTCGCTGGACACCACGAGCTCGCGCGGGGTCTCCGCGATGCCGATCTTGACCTTCACCGGTTGGCCTCCCGATCCGTTCACGTCCTGCCCTTGCCGGCGCCAGGCTAGTCGAGAACGGGCTCAGGACAGTCCGAGCCTGCTCATCCGCCTGCCGTGGGCGACCTGGACGGTCTTGATCAGGCCCGCGACGCCGCCCTTCGCACCGGAGCCGAGGACGATGAACTCGGCCAGCTCGTCCCGCTCGGCCACCACCCGCTGGGCGTGCGTGACGGCTTCCCCGAGCAACCGCCTGCCCCACAGGGCGAGCCGGTCGCGCTGGTGCGGATTGGCCTCGCAGGCGGCACGCACCTCGCGCTCGGCGAACGCCGAGTGGCCGGTGTCGGCCAGCACCCTGCGGACCAGGTCACCGGTGTCCGGATCCACCCAGCCGGCGACCTCGCGGTAGAAGTCGGCGCCGAGACCGTCGCCGAGATAGGCCTTCACCAGCGACTCCAGCCAGCTCCGCGGGGCCGTCGAGGCGTGGTAGCTGTCGATCAGGGTGACGAACGGGGCCATCGCGTCGGCGATCGCGACACCGGAGGCGCCCAGGTGTTCCTCGATCAGCCGGAAGTGACCGATCTCCGCGGCCGCCATCGTGGAGAGCTGAGCCCGGCCGGTGAGCGTCGGTGCGGCCCGCGCGTCCTCGGCGAGCCGGTCGAACGCGGACAGTTCGCCGTAGCCGAGCACGCCGAGCAGCTCGACGGTCACCGGGGAGGGGCCGGCGGCCGGCGGACCGGCATCGGTGGTCATGACGGTCACCCTAACCGGACGGCGGGCACCAGCCCGGATGATCACCCGCAGGGCACGCGAGGTATCTCACCGCCCCGACGCGCGGCGTGCTCGTCGTGCAATCGGGACGCGGGGGGGTACCATGCGAACAGCGCGTCGCCGACGTACGGCTGACGTGCACACGCGCGGGAACCCGGGAAACGGGGCGGGTGGGCCGTTCCGCGGCCGGCCACATCTCACCGGACCCGCACCCGACATGGTGCGCGCAGCGCCTCGGCGGCTCTCCTGCCCCGACCCCGATGTGGGCGAGCGGCGGTCGACGAGCCACGCCACGGCTCCTGTGCGCGGAGAGAGGCGATCATCCTGTCCGTTCCCGAAGGCAGTGCAGAGTCCGGTTCCGAGTCCGGCCCCGAGTCCAGCCCCGAGTCCAGCGCAGCATCCAGCCCTGAGTTCAGCGCAGCGTCCGACGCGGAGGCCACCGGCCCCGCGGCCGACCCCGGTTTCCTGTCGACCGGCATCACGCCCGTCGAGGCCCCGCTCGGCGTCACCAACCCCGGCGGCGAGAAGCTGCCCCCCACCTTCGCCGAGCTCGGCGTCCGCGACGAGATCGTCTCCGCGCTCGCGGAGAACGACATCATCCGCACCTTCGCGATCCAGGAGCTGACGCTCCCGCTGGCGCTCGCCGGCGAGGACGTCATCGGCCAGGCGCGCACCGGCACCGGCAAGACGCTGGGCTTCGGCGTCCCGCTGCTGCAGCGGATCACCCCGCCCGGCGAGCGCGCCGCCGCCACCGCCGAGGGCGAGGCCGCCGACCGCACCAAGGACGTCCCGCAGGCGCTCGTCGTCGTCCCGACCCGCGAGCTCTGCGTGCAGGTCGCGCGGGACATCGCCGCGGCCGGCAAGAACCTCGGCGTGCGCGTCGTCGCCATCTACGGCGGCCGTGCCTACGAGCCGCAGCTGGAGGCCCTGCGCAAGGGCGTCGACGTCATCGTCGGCACCCCCGGCCGGCTCCTCGACCTCGCCGAGCAGCGCCACCTGGTGCTCGGCCGGGTCAAGGCGCTCGTCCTCGACGAGGCCGACGAGATGCTGGACCTGGGCTTCCTGCCCGACGTCGAGCGGATCCTGCGGATGCTGCCCGAGGAGCGGCACACGATGCTGTTCTCGGCGACCATGCCGGGCCCGATCGTGCAGCTGTCCCGGGCGTTCCTGACCCGCCCGACGCACATCCGCGCGGAGGAGGCCGACCAGGGCTCCATCCACGAGCGCACCAAGCAGCTCGTCTACCGCGCGCACGCGATGGACAAGGTGGAGCTGGTCACCCGGGTCCTGCAGGCACGCGAGCGCGGCCTGACCATGATCTTCACCCGGACCAAGCGGACCGCCCAGCGGGTCGCCGACGACCTGGCCGAGCGCGGGTTCGCCGCGGCCGCGGTGCACGGCGACCTGGGCCAGGGCGCCCGCGAGCAGGCGCTGCGCGCGTTCCGCTCGGAGAAGGTCGACGTGCTGGTCGCGACCGACGTCGCCGCCCGCGGCATCGACGTCACCGGCGTCACGCACGTCATCAACTACCAGTGCCCCGAGGACGCGAAGACCTACGTCCACCGGATCGGCCGCACCGGCCGCGCCGGGCGCGAGGGCGTCGCCGTCACGCTGGTGGACTGGGACGAGACCCCGCGCTGGAAGATGATCTCCGACGATCTGTCGCTGGGCATCGACGAGCCGGTCGAGACCTACTCGACGTCGGACCACCTGTTCACCGACCTGGACATCCCGACCAGTGCGAGCGGGCGGCTGCCGCTGTCCGCCCGCACCCGGGCCGGGCTCGGCGCCGAGTACATCGACTCCGAGGGCGACCACCAGGGATCGCGCAAGCAGCGCAGCGGTGGTCGCACCGGGCGCGACTCCGGTCCGTCCACCCCCTCGGGTGACGAGGACGGCCGCAGGCCCGCCCGCAAGCGCCGGGCCCGCACCCGGACCAGGGGCGGCGTGACCGTCGACGCCGGCTCCGCGACCGGTGACGGTGCCCCGGAGACGTCCGCGGCGAGCGCGGCGAGCAGCGCCCCCACGAGCGGCCCCGAGGCAGGCGGTTCCACCGACGGCGAGGGCACCAAGCCGCGTCGCCGGCGGCGCCGCGGCGGGTCCCGGCGCCGGGCCGACGGCGAGTCCGCCGACGGGGCCGACGCCGCCGCCAGCTGACCGGTCCGCACCGCGTGCTGCGCCCGCGGAACCTGCGACGCCCACCCTGGCCGCAGGTGCCCGCCGAACGACGACACCGCGGCGACCGCATGGTCGCCGCGGTGCTCGTGGTGCTGCTGGGCGGTGTGGCGCTGCTCTACGGCGTGCAGAGTCCGGCGGCGAACACCGAGTCGGTCCCGGCGACGGCCGCCGCCACCCCGCCGCCACCGGTGGGCCCGGTCCCCGCGGCCTTCACCGAGCGGTGGCGGGCCGCCAGCCCGGCCACCCCGGCCCCGCTGGTCGCCGGGGACGGCGTCGTCGTCGCCGAGGGGTCCCGGTTGTCCGGGCGGGACGCGGTCAGCGGCGCGGAACGCTGGTCCTACTCCCGTGATCTGGCGCTGTGCACCACCGGTTTCGCCGACGGCCGCGTCATGGCGCTGTACCGCAACGACGAGTACTGCTCCGAGCTGACGACGCTCGAACCCGGTTCCGGCGACCGCGGCCCGAACCGCACCCTGGACGCCCGCCCCGGCACCCGGCTGATCGGCCAGGACCCGGTGCTCGCGACCGGCGAGGACTATCTGGAGACCTTCCGCTCGGACCTGGTGCGCACCGCGGAATACGGCACCGTCCGGGCCCCCGCCGAACCCGGCACCCAGCCACGCACCGGCTGCACGTTCCTGTCCTTCGCCGCCGCCCAGGACCGGGCCGGAGTGCTGGAGCGCTGCCCCGGTGAGGCCGGCGAGCGGCTGTCGGTGCTGCGCCCCAGCGGCACCGAGGGCGACCGGCCCGCGTTCGACGCGTCCGCCGAGATCGGGACCGACGGGGCGCAGCTGATCGCGGTGTCCCCGGAGCGGGCCGCCGTGCTGCTGCCCGGTGTCCCCCGGCTGGCGCTGTTCGACCGCGGCGGCCGCAAGATCGGTGAGTTCCCGGTCGACGCCGGGGCGACCATCTCGGTGCCCGCCGACGGCGTCGCGCGGACCCGCACCGGCGGGCAGGACGACCCGACGCGCTACTGGTGGACCGGTGGCGCCACCGTCGCACTGGACGCGGGGACCCTGCAGCCGCGCTGGACGGTGCCCGGCACCCTCGGCCCCGGCACCCGCTACGGGGACCGGCTGCTGGTCCCGGTACCGGATGGGCTGGCGGACGTGGATCCGGTCACCGGCGTGGTCGGCCGCACGGTGCCCGTCGACCGCGCGGACCGGACCGGGCCGGTGCAGGTCGCCGCCCAGGGCGGGCTGCTGGTGGAGCTGCGCGGCACCGAGATCGTGGTGCTCGGCCCGGCCACGGCCTAGAGGAACCAGCCCAGGCCCAGCACCAGCGCCACGGTGCCGATCACCCCGGCTGCGGCGAGCGTGCCCGTCCGGTCGCCGCGCCGGTCCGCGACGACCTGCCCGACCACCGCGATCACCGCGGCGACCAGGTGCGCGGCGACCGCCCCGTTACCGGGGCCCGGCACACCGTTGCTGCCGGCCAGCCACTCCACGACGACGAGGCCGACCGCCAGCACCACGAGGCCACCGGCGAGCACGCCGGCCAGGCCGCGCAGGATCCGGCCCGGCCCGGTCGGGCGGGCCGACCGGCCGCTCCGGCCCGATGCCCGGTCCCGATCGCCCCTGCCCCGATCGCCACGGTCCTGAGCGCGGCCCCCGTCGCGGTTCCTGTCCCTGTCCCTGTCGCGGTTCCTGTCGCGGTCCCTGTCCCTGTCGCGGTCCCTGTCCCTGTCGCGGTCCCTGTCCCTGTCGCGGCGGCGCCCGTCGGCGGGTGGGCGCGCCGCGGGATGGTCGTCCGGGCCGGGATCGGGGGTGCCGCTGCCGATCCCGCGCCGGGAACCGGGTCCGCCGCGTGCTCCGGGCGCGTCGCGCCGGGTCGTGGGTCGCTCTGTGGGGCCGTCGGTGGGGCCGTCGGTGCGCCGCCGGCCTTCGGGGGCACCGGCGCGGCCCCGACCGTCGGGGCCGCCGGCAAGGCCGCTCCCGTCGGGGGCACCGGCGAGGCCTCGTCCGTCGGAGGACCCGGCGCGGCCCCGGCCGCCGGGGACACCGGCGGGCACCCGGCCGGCGCCGTCGCCCACCCGTGGCACCGATGCGCGGCCGCGGGCCGGCGCTGCCGGGGGCACGGGCCGGCCCGGCGGGGCCGGGTGGCCGGTCGGCCGGGTGGGCGGCTCGCCGCCCGGCGCGGGCGGATGGGGCCGGTTCGGGCGTGCGGCGCCCCGGGGCGGTGGACCGCCGGGTGCGGGCGGACGCCGCGCGTCCGGTCCGGGCCGTCCGATCCCGTCGTGGTGTTCCGGCCGGCGCGTCACGGTGCGAGCAGGTCCCACGGGCGCGGCTCGGGCGCCGCTGCCCGGCCGTCGGCGCAGTGCCTGCGCACCGGGCAGGTTCCGCACTGCTCACCGGTGCTGGGCGGGAACGCCTCGTCCGCCGCGGCACCCGCGGAGAGCGCCGCGACGGCGTCGGCCGCCCGGGTCGCCGTCGCCTCCGCGGCGCTCACGTGCGCGGCGAGGGAGCTGTCGTCGTGCTCCCAGGCGGCGACCGTGCCGGTCGGGACGTGGTGCAGCTCGACCTGCCTGCACCGCCTGCGGAAGACCTCCCCGGCGGCGACGGCGTAGAGCGCGAGCTGGCGGGAGTCGCGGGCATCGGTGTCGCGCGGGACCCGGCGACCGGTCTTGAAGTCCACCACCCGCAGCCCGCCGTCGGTGTCCGCGTCGAGCCGGTCGATCCGACCCTCCACCAGCAGCGACCCGACCGGGGCGCTCACCCGGCGTTCGACGGCGACCGGCTCGGTCGTACCCGCCGGGCCATCGGCGGCCGCGGCCAGCCAGTCGGCGGCCCGGTCCCGGTGGCGCGCGGCCTGCCCGCTGTCCCGGAACCCCTCGTCGGACCAGTGCCTCCCGATCAGCGCGGCGGCCTCGGCCGGGGTACGCCGGTGCGCGGGCAGCATCGCCAGCGAGCGCAGCGCGAGGTGCACGACCGCGCCGAGCGTGGTGTGCGCGAACGCCCCGCCGCGGGACGGCGCCGGCCGGTCCACGTGCAGCATCCGGTAGCGCCGCGGGCACGCGTCCCAGGTGTCGAGACGGGCCGGGGTCACCCGGTGCAGCGCGGTCGCCCCGAAGTCGGGATCCAGCAGGTCCAGGCCGAGCTGGCCGTCAGCGGGCCCGGTGGCGGGAGGGGCCATCAGGCAACGGTACAGCGACCGGGAGCAGGCCCGACCGGCGCCGTGCTGATCAACCCCGGACGACCTGCACGCCGGTCGCCCGGTCGACGATCGCGGCGTACACCTCGGGATCGGTGGTCTCCTCGGCGAGCGGGGTCGGCTTGTTGGTCCCGTGGTAGTCGCTGGAGCCGGTGACGAGCAGAGCGTGCTCGGCGGCGAGTGCACGCAGCAGCGCGCGGTCGTCCGGCTCGTGATTGGGGTGGTCCACCTCGACCCCGCCGAGGCCGCCGGCCGCCAGGTCGGCCAGCACCGACGGTTCGACGACGGTCCCGCGCACCCGGGCGAGCGGATGCGCGAACACCGCGATCCCGCCGGCCGCGGTGATCATCTCGACCGCGGTCTCGACGAGCGTGTCGGCCCGCGGGACGTAGTAGGGGCTGTCGTTGTGCAGCAGCTCGGCGAACGCCTCGCTGACCGAGCCGACCACGCCGGCCGCGACCAGCGCGCGGGCCAGATGCGGACGTCCCGCGCTGGCGCCCTCCGGCAGGTGCGCGAACACGCCGTCGACGTCGACCGGGTACCCGTCGGCCGCCATCCGGCCGATCATCGTGTGCAGCCGCTGCACCCGCTCCGCGCGCAGCCGCTCCTGCTCGGCGACGATCGCCGGGTGCTGCGGGTCGAACAGGTATCCGAGCAGGTGCACCGAGCAGCGCGGCTCGCCGTCCCGGCCGGTGCGGCTCAGACAGGAGAACTCGGCGCCCCGCACCAGGGTCAGCCCGGGGGGCAGCGCCGCGACCGCCTCGTCCCACCCGCTGGTGGTGTCGTGATCGGTGATCGCGACGACGTCGAGTCCCGCGGCACCGGCCGCACGGACCAGCCCTGCGGGGCTGTCCGTCCCGTCGGACGCGGTGGAGTGGGCGTGCAGGTCGATCACGGGCCGGGCCACGGCACGACCCTAACCGGCGGCCGGGCTCAGCGCCGCCAGCGCGGCTTGGCCAGCATCCCGGTGGCGCGGGTCTTGCCCTTCTCGCCGAACACCAGCTCGGAGAGCGCCTCGTAGATCTCCTCGGGGCGGGGCATGTAGTCGATCCGGTTCAGTGCCTGGATCTGACCGGCCGACTCGACGACCATCGTCCCGTAGCCGAGCATCCGCCCGGACAGCGTGCGCTGGAAGGTCAGGTCGGTGACCTTGCCCAGCGGCATCATCCCCACGTTGTGCACGATGATCCCCTGGGCGATCATCACCCGCTTGTCGGTGATGACGATCCGTTCGATCCACCACAAGATCGTCAACGCGGTGAACCGCAGCACCGCCACCAGCACCAGGTAGAACGTCAGGTTGTCGACGACGACCTCGACCGCCGCGCTGTTCCCGGCGCGGTTCATCAGCAGTTCGATGCCGACCACGACGGCGATGAACACCGTCGTCTGCGTCATGTGCCTCGCCATGACCGCCCAGTGCTGGCGCACACGGATGACCCGCCGCTCCGTGGGGAGCAGGTACTCGTCGATCTCCCGGGGCGCGAGCACGGCTCAGAGCAGCGACGTGACGAACGTCGAAACCGACTGGGCGGCGTCATAGAGGATGTTGCCGATATTGGTCACCGAGTTCGCCGCCGCCTGCGGCGCGGTCACGACCAGGAAGATACCCAGCGCCACAGCGACCAAGATGAGAATCTTGCGCACGTTTCCCGTCACCCGTTCCGGCCCGTTGGGACAACCCCGACATTGGTACCCGAGCCCGTCGAGGCAGGGGTACCGACACCCGAGCAGCGTACCGTCATTCCGGATGACCGACAGTAGCCGACACATCGCCTGCGTGGGTGGAATCGTGCACGACCCGAACGGACGATTGCTCCTGGTACGCAGGGCGAACGAGCCCGGACGGGGTCTGTGGTCGGTTCCCGGCGGGCGCGTCGAACCCGGCGAGGACGAGCCGACCGCCGTCGTCCGGGAGCTCGCCGAGGAGACCGGTCTGACGGTCCGCCCCGGAGAGCTCGCCGGCGTCGTCGTGCGCGGGCCGTACCGGATCGCGGACTACCGCTGCGACCTCGCCCCCGGCTCCGCCGTCCACCCGCGGGCGGGCGACGACGCCGCCGACGCCCGGTTCGTCGATCTCGCCGGGTACGCCGAACTGCCGGTGGTGGACGGGCTCACCGAACTCCTGCGCGAGTGGGACGCACTGCCCCGGGTCTGAGACAGCGCTCCCCCGGGCTCGGTCCGGCCGGCCGGGTTCAGACCTGCGGTGTCGGGCGGCCGGGCTGCTCCCCGCCGCGGGCGTCGCCGTAGGACACCTTCGGCACCATGACCTTGCGCCGGAAGGTGCAGACGACGGTGCCGTCCTGCTTGTAGCCGCGGGTCTCGACGTGGACGACGCCGCGGTCGTCCTTCGACTTCGACGGCGTCTTGTCCAGGACCTCGGTCTCGCCGTAGATGGTGTCGCCGTGGAAGGTCGGCTTGGTGTGCTTGAGCGACTCGACCTCGAGGTTGGCGATCGCCTTGCCGGAGACGTCGGGCACCGACATGCCCAGCAGCAACGAGTAGATGTAGTTGCCGACCACCACGTTCTTGCCGAAGTCGGTGGTCTCCTCGGCGTAGTGCGCATCCATGTGCAGCGGATGGTGGTTCATCGTGAGGAGACAGAACAGGTGGTCGTCGTACTCGGTGACCGTCTTGCCGGGCCAGTGCTTGTAGACCGCACCGACCTCGAACTCCTCGTAGTAGCGCCCGAACTGCACCGTTCACGCTCCCATCACACTCTGGATCCGTTGCAGGGGTAATCTATCCGGCGGCCCGCAACGGCAGCGGCGGTCCAACTCACACGCGCGAGGTCGGGCATCTCACATTCCCGACACGTTCGGCGCACGGTGAGCGATGCACAGAGCAACAGTCGGAGCGGGAACAGGAACGGGGAGGTGAGAGCGGTGTCGCCTGAGCAGTCGTCCGAACCCCAGGCACCGGTGAGCAGTACGTGCCGCCTCCCGCTGCCCGTCACCCGGACGGTGTACCCCGGCTGATCCCGGCGGGAGGCGTGTCGCGTGTCCGGCGACCGCCGCGGTGGTCGCACGTCCCCGGCAGTCGTGCTCGCCGACCGAGCCGGCCTCGCCCGCCCCGGAGGTCCCGTGATGCCATCGCTCTCCCAGCTCCGTCCGTCGATCCGGTCCGCGGCAGGCCGGAACCGGCGTGCCGACCGGGCCGCCGCCCGTGCCGAGGCGCAGCGCCCGGCCCGGCTGCGGGTCCCGCTGTCGGCCTACGTCGTGGACTGTGCGGTGTACGACGACGGGGAGCGGCTGCCCGGCCGATGGACGCACGACGAGGCGATCGCCGAGGTCCGCGAGCGCGGCACCGGCTTCGTGTGGATCGGCCTGCACGAGCCGGACGCCGAGCAGATCTCCGGTGTCGCGCAGACCTACGGACTGCACGAGCTGGCCGTCGAGGACGCCGTGCACGCGCACAACCGGCCCAAGCTCGAGCGCTACGACGAGACCCTGTTCATGGTGCTCAAGACGGTCCGGCACGTCGGGAACGCCGACCCGACGACGGCGAACGAGATCGTCGAGACCGGTGAGGTGATGGCGTTCCTGGGCCGGGACTTCGTGGTGACGGTCCGGCACGGCAGGCACACCGGACTGCGCGAGGTACGACGACGCCTCGAGGACGATCCCGAGCAGCTGCGGCTCGGCCCGGCCGCGGTGCTGCACGCCATCGCCGATCACGTCGTGGACTCCTACATCGACGTCGTCCGGCAGATCGAGACCGACCTGGACGCGGTCGAGGCCGAGGTGTTCTCGCCGGGCTCGACGATGAACCCGGAGCAGATCTACGTCATGAAGCGGGAGATCCTCGACCTGCGGCGCTGCGTGATGCCGCTGGTCGGGCCGATGCGCAAGCTCTCCGAGGGCTACAGCGCGCTGGTACCGCACGACGTGCGGTCCTACTTCCGCGACGTCGACGACCACCTCGGCGGTGTCGCCGAGCAGGTCGCCGGGTTCAACGAGCTGCTGACCACGCTGGTCGACGCCGTGCTCGCCAAGATCAGCATGCGGCAGAACAACGACATGCGGAAGATCACCGCCTACGCCGGCCTGATCTCGGTGCCCACGATGATCGCCGGTGTCTACGGGATGAACTTCGACTACATGCCCGAGCTGCACTGGAGCTTCGGCTACCCGATGGTGCTGCTGATCATCGCGACGATCTGCACGCTGCTGCACCGCAACCTCCGCCGCAACGGCTGGCTGTAGCCGGCCGGCGCGGCCGGCTGCAGCCCGGCCGGGGCCGCTGGTCGTGACCGGCTGAGGCAGCTCGCGGCAGCCCGGCCGGGGCCGCTGGTCGTGACCGGCTGAGGCGGCTCGCTGCGGACCGCGGGGCGGCTGGTCGTGGGCCGCCGGGGCTGTTCAGACCCGGGGCCCACCGGCGGGCGGGGTGGGCGGCTCGTCGTCGCGGGAGCTCTCGTCACGGGAATCGGCGTCCCGGGAACCGTTGCCGTGCGGGCCGTTGCCGCGTCCGGCATCCGGCTCCCCCGGCCGACCCCCGGCGCCACCGTCTCCGCCGGGGACCTCGGCACCACCGGGGACGTCGGCACCACCGGGGACGTCGGCGTCGCCCGCGGTGACGTCGGCGTACCCGAGGTCGTCGGCGTCACCGGTGGCCTCGGGCGGCAGCTCGTCGGCGTAGCCCGGGTCCTCCGGGCCGCCCTCCTCCAGCTGGTCCTCCCGGTCCTCCGGGTCGGCCGCGTCCTGCGGCGGCGGGGGCGGCGCGGCCGGTGCGGGCCGCCAGCCCGCCGCCGCCAGTGCGGACGAGCGGGCGATCCGCTCCCCCACCACGTCCGGCTCGTCCGGGCGCCTGCCGAGGAAGGTGTGCACCAGGTGCTGCTGCAGACCGGCCACCGTCTGCACCCGGACGTCGGAGAACCCGGCCCGCTCCATCCGGTGCACCATCTGCTCCGGGCCGCCCGCGCCGCTGATCCGCTTCGCCCGGTAGCGGGCGAGATCCGCGACGCCCCAGCGCATCGCGGCCATCGGGACGAGATAGGTCCAGGCCGCGGTCGTCCAACGCACCCGGCCACGGGTCCCGCCGACCGCGTAGTCGTGCACCGCCAGCGGTGCGCCGGGCGCGAGCAGCGCCAGCAGCCGGCGCAGGCCGTGCTCGGCGTCGGGCAGGTTGGAGACCAGGTAGGAGGCGAGGATGCCGTCGAACGGGCCCTGGATCCCGACCTCGGCGAGGGTCTCCAGCTTGGAGTGCACGAAGCTGACCCGGGGCGACCAGTTCTTCTTCCTGGCCACCGCGAGCATCTCCGCGGACGCGTCGACCGCGACCACCTCGGCGCCCTTCACCGTGGTCAGCAACGCCTCGGTGGACACCCCGGTGCCGCAGCCGATGTCGAGCAGCCGCAGGCCCGGCCCGTCACCCAGCCCCATCCGGGATGCCGAGACCCGCAGATGGGCCTTGTAGCTGGGAATGGAGCCGACGAACCCGTCATATCCGCCAGCGCCGCGCCCGTAGGCGCGGTGCACCGTGGACGGGCGGATCTCGTCGGTCTGCCGCGCCTCACCGTTCACGGGCGTGATCCTGCCCCGGCGGGCACCCTGTCCGGAACCCGACGCGCCCGGGCGATACCGGTACGGGCCCGGTCGGGGTGGGCTCACCACCCACCCGACCGGGCCCGCTCCCCCGTTCGGGACCGCTCACACCACCCGTGCGGCGCAGCGGCTCCCGGGGCCGATCAGCAGCACCGTCCCTGCGGATTGTTCTCCTGGTGCTCGGTCCGGGCCCGCCAGTACTCCCGCTCGGTCATCGGCGGATGGACGTGCCCGGCGCGGCGGTGGTGGTCGAGGTAACGCTCGTAGCGGTCCGCCCCGATCACCCCACGCCACCACCAGGCGAGCCCGCGCAGCCCGTCCAGCACGGTCTCGACCCGTCCGCCGCCCGCCATCAGTGCCCGGCCCGCACGCGGTCGCCGACCGCCTCGGTCCAGCGCTTCTCCAGCTCCTTCTCCGACGGCGACGCGATCAGCCCGGACGGCGCGTAGATCCGCGACGCGATCTCCGGGTCCTCCAGCTCGGGACGCCCGCCGATCGCGATCGACCGCCAGGCCGACAGCACCGCGGCGACGATCACGATGATCGCCAGCGACACGAACAGGATCGACAGCGAGCCCTGGATGAAGGTGTTCCGGACGACGGCGGCCATCGCCTCCGGCGTTGCCGCGTTGCCGAAGCTCGTCTCACCGGCCGCGATCGCCTCCCGGAACGCGAAGTGCTGCGCCCAGTACCCGATCGCCGGCTTCGGCGAGAAGATCTTGAACATCGACGCGGTGATCGTGACGACGGCGGCGAACGCCAGCGGCACCGCGATGATCCACAGATATCTGACCTGCCCGCGCCGGGCCACCAGGGCCAGGCACACGGCCAGCGCGATCGCGGCGAGCAGCTGGTTGGCGATGCCGAACAGCGGGAACAACGTGTTGATCCCGCCGAGTGGATCGGTCACGCCCATCACCAGGATCGCGCCCCACCCGCCGACCATCAAGGCGGTGCAGATCCAGGCACCCACCCGCCAGGACGTGTCCTTGAACTTCGGGACGACGGTGCCGATCGCGTCCTGCAGCATGAAGCGCGCCACCCGGGTGCCGGCGTCCACCGCGGTGAGGATGAACAGCGCCTCGAACATGATCGCGAAGTGGTACCAGAAGCTCATCATGGCCGGGCCACCGATGAACTGCTGCATGATGTTCGCCAGCCCGACCGCCAGGGTCGGCGCGCCACCGGTGCGGGAGACGATCGACTCCTCGCCGACCAGCGCCGCGGTCGACGCGAGCTGGTCCGGCGTCACGTTGACGTTCATCAGGCCCAGCGAGTTCACGAACGCGGCCGCGCCCTCGACGGTGCCCTCGGTGAGCGAGGCCGGGACGTTCATCGCGAAGTACAGCCCGCGGTCGATCGACAGCGCCGCGACCAGCGCCATGATCGCCACGAACGACTCCATGAGCATGCCGCCGTAGCCGATGAAGCGGGTCTGCCGCTCCTTCTCGACCAGCTTCGGGGTGGTGCCCGAGGAGATCAGCGCGTGGAAACCGGAGAGCGCGCCGCAGGCGATCGTCACGAACAGGAACGGGAACAGCGACCCGGCGACGACCGGACCGTCGTCCCGCCCGGCGAACTCGCTGAAGGCCGGTGCCGCCAGCTCCGGGCGGACCACGATGATCGCCACCGCGAGCAGCACGATCGTGCCGATCTTCATGAAGGTCGACAGGTAGTCGCGCGGCGCGAGCAGCAGCCAGACCGGGAGGACCGCGGCGACGAAGCCGTAGATGATGATGCCCCAGGCGATCGTCACCCGGTCCAGGGTGAACAGCGCCTGGCCCCACTCGGTCTCGGCGACCCAGCCGCCGGCGATGATCGCCGCGATCAGCAGCACGAAGCCGATCCAGGAGACCTCGGAGACCTTGCCCGGGCGCAGGAAGCGCAGGTAGACGCCCATGAACAGGGCGATCGGGATGGTCAGCGCCACGGAGAAGACGCCCCACGGGCTCTCGCCGAGCGCGTTCACCACGACCAGCGTGAGCACCGCGATCAGGATGATCATGATCGAGAGGGTCGCGACCAGCGCGGCGGTGCCGCCGACCCGGCCGAGCTCCTCGCGGGCCATCTGGCCCAGCGAGCGGCCGCCGCGGCGCATCGAGAAGAAGAGGACCAGGTAGTCCTGCACCGCGCCGGCCACGATGACGCCGACGATGATCCAGATCGTGCCCGGCAGGTAACCCATCTGGGCGGCGAGGACCGGGCCGACCAGCGGGCCGGCGCCGGCGATCGCGGCGAAGTGGTGCCCGTAGAGCACCCGCCGGTCGGTGGGGACGAAGTCCTGGCCGTTCTCGGCGTACTCGGCGGGGGTGGCCCGCCGGTCGTCCGGCTTGAGGAGCTTCCGCTCGATGTAGGTCGAGTAGAAGCGGTAGGCGATCAGGTAGGTGCTGACGGCCGCGAACACGAACCAGATCGCGTTCACCGTCTCGCCGCGGACCAGGGCCAGCATCACCCACCCGAGGCCACCGAGCAGCGCGATCGTCGCCCAGATCGCGATCTTGAGCGGCGTCCATGTGCGTCGCTCCGCGAGGAACACGTCCTCGTCCACCGCAGCCGGCGGGAGTTCCTGCCCCGCCGCGCCACCGCCTGACACCTGTGTCATAGCGCGTCCCTCCCGATATGTCCGAGGCGCACTATAAGCAGTTCGGCGTGAAATGAAAGAGCCTTGTGAAGATCTTGAGGAACGAGACCGCCGTCACCCGATGGGTGACGGCGGCCGGGATCGCGCTACCAGGTCAGAAACCACCGCCGGGGCTGCCCAGCGCCAGCCGGGCGAGCATCTCGCGGGCCTGCTCGGCGTTGCGCGGCTCGCACAGCACGTCGTACCGGCCGGCCACCATCTGGCTGGCCGACTGGAAGTCCCGCCGGCCGCGGCTGGCGCCGTAGCCGACCGCCGCGAACACCATGCCGAACGCGGCACCGGACGCCAGGCCGACGACGATCGGCCAGAAGCTGCCGTCCGGCGAGAACAGAGACAGCAGCAGACCGACGAACAGACCCAGCCAGGCGCCGGACGCGGCACCCGAGCCCAGTACCCGGCCCCAGGTGAGCCGGCCGATCACCCGCTCCACCAGCATCAGGTCGACGCCGACGATCGTCACGTCGCGGACCGGGAAGTCGGAGTCGGCCAGGTGGTCGACGGCCCGCTGCGCCTCCTCGTAGGTGGCGTAGGAGCCCACCGGCCACCCGGTCGGCGGAGTGGGCAGCTGCGGCAGGCCCGGTGCCGGGCGTGCCTGGCCGCCGAACGGGTTGGTCATGGCGATTCTCCTCGCAGATGGTGTTCGGCTACTGCTACCGGGCAACGGTCGACGGCCGTCCGGTGTGCCCGAGGAGACTAGCGACGTCTCGCACGTCACGTGCGCGCACGACGCGCACGTGACGTGCGGCGCGGGTCAGCGCAGCTTGTAGTCGCGCAGCAGACCGCGGGAGATGATCGTCTTCTGGATCTCGCTCGTGCCCTCGCCGATGAGCAGGAACGGTGCCTCGCGCATGAGGCGCTCGATCTCGTACTCCTTGGAGTAGCCGTAGCCGCCGTGGATCCGGAACGAGTCCTCGGTGACCTCCTTGCAGTACTCCGAGGCGAGCATCTTGGCCATCCCGGCCTCGACGTCGTTGCGCTCGCCGCGGTCCTTGAGGCGCGCGGCGTTGACCATCATCAGGTGCGCGGCCTCGACCTTGGTGGCCATCTCGGCGATCTTGAACGCGATCGCCTGGTGGTTGACGATCGGCTTGCCGAAGGTCGAGCGCTGCTGCGCGTACTCCACACCCAGTTCGAAGGCCCGGATCGCGATGCCGCAGGCACGGGCGGCGACGTTCACCCGGCCGACCTCGACGCCGTCCATCATGTGCGCGAAGCCCTTGCCGCGGGCGCCGCCGAGGATCTGCTCGCCGGAGATCCGGTGCCCGGAGAACACCATCTCGGTGGTGTCGACGCCCTTGTAGCCCATCTTGTCGATCTTGCCGGGGACGATGAGGCCGGGCGCGACCTCGCCGTAGCCGGTGGGCTTCTCGACCAGGAACGTGGTCAGGTTCTGGTGCGCCTTCTCCGAGCCCTCGTCGGTCTTGACGAGCACCGCGGTGAGGTTCGACGTGCCGCCGTTGGTGAGCCACATCTTGGCGCCGTCGATGACGTAGTCACCGGTGCCGTCGCCCGCCTCGACCGCCTTGGTCTTGATCGCCGCGACATCGGAGCCCAGGTCCGGCTCGGACATCGAGAACGAGCCGCGGGTCTCGCCGGTGGCCATCAGCGGCAGGTAGTGCTCCTTCTGCGCCTGGGTGCCGTGCTGGCGGAGCATGTACGCCACGATGAAGTGGGTGTTGATCACGCCGGAGACGCTCATCCAGCCGCGGGCGATCTCCTCGACCACCAGGGCGTAGGTGAGCAGCGACTCGCCGAGGCCGCCGTACTCCTCCGGGATCATGAGGCCGAACAGCCCCATCTCCTTCATCCCGTCGACGATGTCGGCCGGGTAGGTGTCCGCGTGCTCCAGCGCCGTCGCGTGCGGGATGATCTCCTTGTCCACGAAGCTGCGGACGGTGGACAGGATCTCGGTCTGGATGTCGGTCAGACCGGCGGTCTGGGCGAGCCGCGCCATCTGTGTTCCTCCTGAGCGTCTCTGGTCAGTGGCCGGGGTGTTCTCACGCCTCCGGCGGGGTCCACTTGTCGGTGCGGGTCATGCCCGCGGCGCGGCCCTTGCCCGAGATGACCAGCGCCATCTTGCGGCTGGCCTCGTCGATCATCTCGTCGCCGATCATCGCGGCGCCCCGCTTGCCACCCGCCTCCGAGGTGAAGTACTCGTAGGCGTCGAGGATGTTCTCGGCGTGGTCGTAGTCGCTCTGCGCCGGCGAGAAGGTCTCGTTCGCCGCGTCGATCTGGCCGGGGTGCAGCACCCACTTGCCGTCGAAGCCCAGCGCGGCCGAGCGACCGGCCACCCTGCGGAACGCGTCGACGTCCTTGATCTGCAGGAACGGGCCGTCGATGGCCTGCTTGTCGTGCGCGCGGGCGGCCATCAGGATCGACATGAGGATGTGGTGGTAGGCGTCGCCGACGTCGTACCCGGGCGGCTGCTCCCCCACGACCAGGGACTTCATGTTGATCGAGGCCATGAAGTCGGCCGGGCCGAAGATGATCGTCTCGACCCGCGGCGAGGCGGTGGCGATCGCGTTCACGTTGGTCAGGCCGAGCGCGTTCTCGATCTGGGCCTCGATGCCGATCTTCCCGACCTCGTAGCCGATCGTCTTCTCGATCTGGGTGAGCAGCAGGTCGAGCGCGACGACCTGCTCGGGGGTCTGCACCTTCGGCAGCATGATCGCGTCGAGGTTGGCGCCCGCGCCCTCGACGACCTCGGTCACGTCGCGGTAGGTCCACTCGGTGGTCCAGTCGTTGACCCGGACCACCCGGATCTTCTCGCCCCAGCCGCCCTCGTTCAGCGCCTCGACGATGGTCTTCCGGGCGCCCGGCTTGGCCAGCGGGGCGCAGGCATCCTCCAGATCCAGGAACACCTGGTCCGAGTTCAGCGTGCGCGCCTTGTCGATGAACTTCTGGCTCGACCCGGGCACTGCCAGGCAGGACCGGCGGGCGCGGAGGGTGGTGCTCACAGGCTGGCTCCTCGTCGAGTTCGTCCTCGCCCACGCGCACCGGGGACGGTGCGGGCGGGCAGTCGGGCTGCCCGCTGATGCTGGCACGAGCACCCGCCGGACGCCCCGTCCAGGTGATTGGTTTCTCACCCGCAGGTGGTCACAAGGGGTTACCCGCGAGTCAGTCCGACTCGGGAGGCGGTGTCAGGGATCCGCTCGCCACGCCGGCGACGGTGCCGCCCACCCACGTCCCGACGGGTCGTCCGCCCTCCGTGCGCACGCCCGCGTGCAGCGTCGAGGGCCGCCCCATCTCCGCGCCCTGGGAGACGACGAACGCGTGCTCCCCGTCGTCGGGCACCAGTCCGCGATCAGCCAGGAACACCCCGAGCGCGACGGCGGCGGACCCGGTGGCCGGGTCCTCCGGGACCCCGGAGGCCGGCGCGAACATCCGCGCGTGCACCCGCTCGGCGGTCGCGTCCACCGCGGCGACCAGTACGCCGATCACGTCGCCGGGCAGCGCGGCGATCGCGGCGGCGTCCGAGCGGGCCCTGGCGACCGCTCCCGGGTGCACGAGCAGGATCGCGTACTCGACGCCGGCTCCGGCCAGCCCCGGGGCGGCCGCGCCGTCGACGTCGTCGGGGCCCAGGCCGACCGCGGCCGCGAGGAGGGCCGCGTCCATTTCCTCGCCGACCGAGGGCGGTCCGCCCTCGACCCGGGCGCCGCTGCCGTCCACCCGGATCGGGAGCAGCCCGGCACCGCACTCCTGGATCCGCTCACCGTGCCCGATCACCCCGTCACGGGCCAGCACCCAGGCGGTACCGACGCTCGGGTGCCCGGCGAAGGGCAGTTCCCGGCGCGGGGTGAAGATCCGCACCCGGTAGTCGGCGCCCGCGTCGGCGTCGCCGGTCGGGGGCAGCGGGAAGGCGGTCTCGGAGAGGTTGAACTCCGCGGCGATCGCCTGCATCCGGACCGTCGAGAGCGCCTCGGCGCCGTGCACGACGGCGAGCGGATTGCCCGCGTAGGGCCGGTCGGTGAAGACGTCGACGATGTCGTAGCGCAACGGATCCGGCCCGGGCCGGTGGGTGGGTTCGGGATGCGGCTCGCTCACGTCACGCGAGCGTAATCGCCACCGGCGCGAGCGCCGCATCAACACCGGCGCGAGCGCCGCATCAACACCGCCGCGGGCGCCGCCCGGCCCGCCGGGGCGGGCCGCTCTAGTCTCGACGCCATGGCCTCGGCACGGGTGTTCGTCGCACGACTCACCGGGCTGGCCGTGTTCGGCCCCGACGGCGAGCGGATCGGGAAGGTCCGCGACGTCGTCGTGTCATTGCGGGTCGACAGCCATCCACCGCGGGTACTGGGCCTGGTGGTGGATCTCTCGGCGCGGCGCAGCATCTTCGTGCCGATGCTGCGGGTCTCCGACATCGCGGGATCGGCGGTCACGCTGGCCAGCGGCTCGGTCAATCTGCGGGCGTTCGACCAGCGGGCGAACGAGACGCTGGTGCTGGGCGAGCTGCTGAACTCCCCGGTCGTCGTGCGCGACTCCGGCGACGACGGCGTGGTGGTGGACGTCGCGATCGAGCCGACCCGCACCCGGGACTGGGCGATCACCCGGGTCGCGGTGCGGTTCCGCCGGACCCGATTGGCCCGCCGCGCCCGGGTCGACGTGCACGGCTGGGAGAACGTCTCCGGGCTCGACGTCGCGGCGGCGCAGGGAGCGGACCGGCTGCTCGCGGTGTTCGACTCGATGCGCCCGGCCGACGTCGCGGCCGCCCTGTCCCGGCTGCCCGACGAGCGCCAGCACCAGGTCGTCGACGCGCTCGACGACGAGCGGCTGGCCGACGTGTTCGAGGAGCTGTCCGAGTCCGACCAGCGCGAGCTGCTGGCCTATCTCGACGACGACCGGGCCGCCGACGTGCTGGAGGCGATGAGCCCGGACGACGCCGCCGACCTGCTCGGCGAGCTGCCCGACGACGAGGCGGGCAGGCTGCTGGGGCTGATGGAACCCGGTGAGTCCGAACCGGTGCGCAGGCTGATGCGCTACGAGTGGGACACCGCGGGCGGGCTCATGACGCCGGAGCCGATCACGCTCGGGCCGGACGCCACGGTCGCCGAGGCACTCGCCCGGATCCGGCATCCGGAGATACCGCCGGCGCTGGCGTCGATGGTGTTCGTGGTGCGGCCGCCCACCGCCACCCCGACCGGCCGCTACCTGGGCTGCGTGCACACCCAGCAGCTGCTGCGCGCGGCCCCCTTCGAGCTGGTCGCGGGCATGGTGGACACCGAGCTGTCGCAGATCGGTCCGGAGACCGGGCTCGGCGAGGTGACCCGCTGGTTCGCCACCTACAACCTGGTCGCCGGGCCGGTCGTCGACGCACAGAACCACCTGCTCGGCGCCGTCACCGTGGACGACGTGCTGGACCACCTGCTCCCGCAGGGCTGGCGGGACCGCGATCTCGGCCCGGCCGAGGTGGGCCGCGGATCGGTGAACGGACGACCGGAGGCCCGGCATGCCTGAGATCACCACCGGTCGCCGGCTGGACCAGCCCCGGATCGGCCGCAGGCGGTTCGAGGTCGACCCGGACGGCTTCGCCCGGCTCTCCGAGCGGGTCGCCCGGTTCCTCGGGACCGGCCGGTTCCTGGCCATCCAGAGCGTGATCGTCATCGTGTGGATCGCGCTGAACCTGATCGCCTGGCAGATCCGTTGGGACCCGTACCCGTTCATCCTGCTCAACCTGGCGTTCTCCACCCAGGCCGCGTACGCAGCGCCGCTGATCCTGCTGGCCCAGAATCGGCAGGACGACCGGGACCGGATCGCGCTGGACGAGGACCGCCGCCGGGCCGAGCGGACCAAGGCCGACACCGAGTTCCTGGCCCGGGAGCTGGCGGCGCTGCGGCTCGCGGCCGGTGAGACGGTCAGCCGCGACTACCTGCGCGGCGAGCTGGAGAAACTGTCCGGGAAGATCGACGACGCGGTGCAGCGGGCCGCCGCGGGTACCGGTCCGGCCGCCGGGCGGGGCGACCGCAGGCGGGGGAACCGGAAGGACCGGCCGGCCGGAACCGACGAGGACCGGCCGGCACCGGCCGGGGCCGAGCAGAGCCGGCGGCGGCCGGGGCCGGCGGGGGGCTGAGCAGGACCAGCGGAGACCGGGACTGCCTGGGCCTGAGCAGGACCAGCGGAGACCGGAGCCGGCAGAGGCCGCCAGGGCTGAGCAGAACCAGCGGCAGCCGGGGCCGGGGCCGGCGGGGCTGGCAGGACCAGCGGCGACCGGGGCTGGGGCTGACCGGGGTCGGCTGGGGGCCCGCCAGGGCTGGTCCGGCCGGCCGGGGCCGCCGGCTAGGGGATCAGCTTGCGGGCGACCCGCTCCAGGTCGGCGAGGTCGGCGGCGTCCAGCCGGTCGGCGAAGTGCTCGCGGACCCCGCGCATGTGCGTGACGGCGGCGATCCGCAGCCGCCGGTAGCCGATGTCGGTCATCCGGGCGGTGACACCGCGTCCGTCGTCGGCGACCTTGGCCCGCTCGACCAGACCGATCTTCTCCAGCCGGTCCACCAGCCGGGTCACCCCGGATCGGGACAGCAGGACCGCGTCGGCCAGCTCGGTCATCCGCAACCGGTGCTCCGGCGCCTCGGACAGCTGGACCAGCACGTCGTAGGCGGCCAGCGACAGCCGCTGCTCGGCCTCCAGCTCGGTCTCCAGCAGCTTGGTGATCCCGGCGTGCGCACGCAGGAAGCTGCGCCACGACTCGAGTTCGTCGCGGGTCGGGCCCGCCGGGCGCCGCCCGGGGTTCCCGCGCCCCGGGGCGCCGCCGACCGTCTCGTCCACCACAATGATGCTAGGAGACGAGCGGGACGCTCCGGACACCCACGTAGCATGGGTGTGTCGCGAGAGGAAAGAGGTCGTTGAAGCCCATGTCCGTCACCGGCAGCACCAGCACCGTCTCCGAGGCCGTGCACGCCGCCCTCGGAACCGTCGAGGACCCGGAGATCCACAAGCCGATCACCGAGTTGGGGATGGTCAAGAGCGTCGACGTCACCGACGACGGGACCGCCCGAGTCGGCGTCTACCTGACCGTCGCCGGCTGCCCGATGCGGGAGACGATCACCTCGCGGGTCACCGAGGCCGTCACGAAGGTCCCCGGCGTCGAGCGCGTCGAGGTCGAGCTCGACGTGATGAACGACGAACAGCGCACCGAGCTCCGCCGGTCGCTGCGCGGCGACTCCGACGAGCCGGTCATCCCGTTCGCCCAGCCCGGGTCGCTGACCCGCGTCTACTGCGTGGCCTCCGGCAAGGGCGGCGTCGGCAAGTCGTCGGTCACGGTCAACCTGGCGGCGGCGATGGCCCGCCGTGGCCTGAAGGTCGGCGTGGTCGACGCCGACATCTACGGCCACTCGGTGCCGCGCATGATCGGCGCCGCCGACCGGCCGACCAAGGTCGACAACATGATCATGCCGCCGCAGTCGCACGGCGTGAAGGTCATCTCGATCGGCATGTTCACCGACGGGAACACCCCGGTCGTGTGGCGTGGCCCGATGCTGCACCGGGCACTGCAGCAGTTCCTGGCCGACGTGTTCTGGGGCGACCTGGACGTGCTGCTCCTGGACCTCCCGCCGGGCACCGGCGACGTCGCGATCTCGACCGCGCAGCTGATCCCGAACGCCGAGCTCCTGGTCGTCACCACCCCGCAGCAGGCCGCCGCCGAGGTCGCCGAGCGGGCCGGGGCGATCTCCACGCAGACCCGGCAGCGGCTCGCCGGCGTCGTGGAGAACATGTCCTGGATGGAGATGCCCGACGGCTCCCGCGCCGAGATCTTCGGCTCCGGCGGCGGGCAGACCGTCGCCGACTCGCTGAGCCGCATCGTCGGCACCGCGGTGCCGCTGCTCGGCCAGATCCCGCTCGACGTGGCGCTGCGCGAGGGCGGCGACGCCGGCACCCCGATCGTCCTGGGGAAGCCGGAGTCCGCGGCCGCACAGGCCCTCGACGGGGTCGCGAAGCAGCTTGTGGTGAAGTCGCGCGGCCTGGCCGGGATGAGCCTGAACATCACCCCGGCCGGTCGCTGAGCCGGCGCACCGCACACAGCGCACGCGACACGAACGGCCCCGCCCACCGGATCCGGTGAGCGGGGCCGTTCGCGTACCCCCGGGGCCCGCGCTCAGGAGAGCGCGTCGGTCAGTGCCTTGGTCCAGAGCGCCAGTCCCTCGTCGACCTGCTCGGCGGTGACGACCAGCGGCGGGATCATCCGCACCACGTTGCCGTACACCCCGCAGGTCAGCAGCAACAGCCCGTGCTCGGCCGCGGCGGCGTGCACCTTCGCGGCGGTCGCGCCGTCCGGCTTGCCCTGCGCGTCGACGAACTCGATGCCGACCATCAGGCCGCGGCCGCGGACGTCGCCGATCGCGGCGATGCCCTGCGCCGCATCCCGGACACCGGCGACCAGCCGCTCACCCTGCACCCGGGAGTTCTCCACCAGGTTCTCACCGAGCACCACGTCCAGCGTGGCCAGCGCGGCGGCGCAGGCGACCGCGTTGCCGCCGTAGGTGCCGCCCTGCGAGCCGGGCCACGCCTTCTCCATGATCGCCTTCGGCGCGGCGATGGCCGACAGCGGGAAGCCGGACGCCAGGCCCTTGGCGGTGACGATGATGTCCGGGACGACGCCCTCGGCGTGCTGGTGTCCCCAGAACTTGCCGGTGCGGCCGAACCCGGTCTGCACCTCGTCGGCGATCAGCAGGATCCCGTGCCGGTCGGCCCGCTCGCGCAGGCCCTGCAGGAACGCCGCCGGGGTCGGCACGTAGCCACCCTCGCCGAGCACCGGCTCCACGATGAAGGCCGCGACATCCGACACCGGCGCGGTGCTCGCCAGCTGCCGGTCCAGCTCGGTCAGCGCGAACTCGACCGCCTGCTCCTCGGTCCAGCCGTGCCGGTAGGCGTACGGGAACGGCGCGAACGCCACGCCGCCCATCAACGGACCGATCCCGGCGCGGATCTTGGCGCCGGAGGTGGTGAGTGCGGCCGCACCCATCGTGCGGCCGTGGAACCCGCCGTCGAAGGCGAGCACGAGCGGCCGGCCGGTGGCCTGGCGGGCGAGCCGCACCGACGCCTCGACGGCCTCCGAACCGGAGTTGGAGAAGAAGACCGAGTCGATGCCCTCGGGCAGCACCTCGCCGAGCCGCTCGGCCAGCTTCAGCAGCGGCTGGTGCATGACCGTCGTGTACTGGCCGTGGATCAGCGTCGCGACCTGGTCCTGCGCGGCCTTGACGACAGCCGGGTGGCAGTGCCCGGTCGAGGTGACGCCGATGCCTGCGGTGAAGTCCAGGTGGCGTCGCCCGTCGGTGTCGAACAGATAGACGCCCTCACCGCGGGCGGCCTGGACCGGGGTGGCCTGCTTCAGCAGCGGGGACAGCTGTGCCATGGGTTTCGCAACTCCTGATGCGTCGAGAGTCGTGCGTCCGGATCCGGGGTGACCGGAGGAACCGATCGGGTTGTCGAGTTGTCGACAATCTCAGGGAATCATGCGCGGGCGGCTCGGGCAAGGGCCGACCGTTCCTCGCTTTGCTCTGCTCACCCCTCCGGGGAGCGGGTGCGCGGACCGGCCGGGGCGCTCCGTGCGGCCTCGCACCCGAGCTGCGGTGGGCATACGACGCGGCGCCACCCGGCGCGCTGCCCGGCACCGTCGGCCCGGGAGTGAGCAGAGCAGAGCGGGGACGGGGGCAGGCCCCTCCTCCGTGGTGAGCAGAGCAGAGCGGGCCCAGGACACCCTCCGTCCGCCGGGGCGCCCGGGTCCCCGGCCGCGCACCGGCCGAGGCTCAGTCAGGCCAGCAACGCGGCCACCACCAGCAGCACCGGCACCGCGGCGACGGTCGTCGCCAGTGCGGTGTCCCGGGCCAGGGTGACGCCGCGCTCGTAGCGCACCGCATAGCCGAAGACGTTCTGTGCGGTCGGCAGCGCGGCCAGCACCACCGCCGCCAGCAGGGCGGGACCGGTGAGCCCGAGGACGCCCGCGGCGAACACCCAGGCGAGCACCGGATGCACCACGTTCTTGATCAGCACGGCGGTCCACAACGAGGGCCCGGTCTCCCCCGCTCCGGGGCGGCGGGCGCCGTGCAGGGACAACCCGAACGCCAGCAGCATCGCCGGAACCGCGAGCGCGGCGAGCAGCTCCACCGGCGCCATCACCGGCTCCGGCAGCTGCACCCCGGTCGCGGAGGCCACCAGACCCGCGGCGCTGGCGATCGCGATCGGATTGCGCAGCGGCGCGACGGCGACCCGGAGCAGACCCGGCCGGTCCCCTCGGCCGTCCCCCGGCATCACGTCCAGCAGCGTCGTGAACAGCGGCCCCAGCACCGCCAGTTGGAACAGCAGCACCGGTGCGACGGCCGCCGGATCGCCGAGCACGTAGGTCGCGATCGGGATGCCGAGGTTGCCGGCGTTGACGTATCCCGACCCCATCGCCCCGACGACGGTCTCGCCCGCCGGACGGCGCCGCAGCAGGGCCACCGGCACGAAGAGCAGGCAGGCCAGCGAGCTGGTCACCGCCGTCACGAGCAGGCCGGACGAGAAGACCGCGCCGACGTCGGACCGGGCCAGGGTGATGAACAGCAGCGCCGGCGTCCCGACGAAGAACGCGGCGCGGGCCAGCACGCGAGCCCCGTGCTCGCCGAGCAGCTGGTACCGCCCGAGGACGTAGCCGACACCGACGACCACGCCGATGACCAGGAAACCCTCGAGCACACCCGTCACGCGCCATCACCTTACGTATGGCAACGACCTCGTGGCACGCCGAGCGCACGGACTCACACGCCGGGAAGCCCGATCACGCCGCACCGGGCATGGCCGCCAGGATCCGCGCGACGGCGTCGTCCATGTGGGCGGCCAGCCGGTCGAGCAGCAGCTCGGTCCGCCCGTCGCGCAGCGCGTCCCGGAGCAGTTCGTGCTCGGCCAGCAGATCGGGCGCCGGTGGCGCGGTCTGCTGGAACGCGGCGAGACACATCCGGGTCTCCACCAGGAGCCCGTCGGTCATCCGGCGCAGCCGCGGACTGCCGGACGCAGCGACCAGCGCGGCGTGGAAGTCGTGGTCGGCGTCGGCGAGCGCAACCGAGTCCCCCGCCGCGGCGGCCGCTCGCATCGCGCCCAGCGGGATCTCCAGTGCGACCACCGCCGCGGCCCGATCGGCCGCCAGCACCTGTAGCGCGGCCGCCCGCTCGACGGCGGTGCGGGCCAGGTAGACATCGCGGACGTCGTCCGGACCGAGCTCCCGCACGAACAGCCCGCGGTGCCGCTCGCTGCGCAGCAGCCCCTCGGCGACCAGGCGCTGCATCGCCTCCCGCAGCGGCCCGCGGCTCACCCCGAGCCGGCCGGCCAGGTCCACCTCGCCGAGCTGGGCCCCGGGCGCGAACGTGCCGCGCATGATCGCCGTGCGGATCCGGTCCGCGACGATCTCCGCGGTGGACCGTCTGCTGACCGGCTCCAGATCCGAGACCTCAGTACCCACCGTGTCATCCCTTCCGGAACAGCGTCCCCAGACCGGGGCGGACGACGTCGGCGCCGGCCAGCCGCAGGCCCTGCCAGATGCTGACCTGGTTGGCCGTCAGCACCGGCTTCCCGACCCGCGCGTCGAGTGCGTCGAGCAGGTCGACGGTGTGCAGGGCCGTGTCCGGCAGCAGGACCGCGTCGGCCTCGGGGGCGTCCGCGGAGACCGCCGCCGCGAAGTCCAGCACGGTCTGCGAGGTGAGGGTGCCGACCTCGGCGGCGGTGATGATGTCGCGCGCCGAGACCGTCAGCACCGTGATGCCGTGGTGGGCGAGGAACATGATGAACGCCTCCGCCACGTCCGGCGGGTAGGTCGCGCCGAGCGCGACGGTCGAGATCCCGAGCCGATGACAGGCGTCCACGAACGCGAACGACGTGCTCGACGCCGGCACCCCGGCGACCTCCTGCAGCGCCGCGACCTGACGTGCGGCCCCCTCGGGACCGAAGATGAAACTGCCCGAGGTGCAGGCCCAGACGATCGAGTCCAGCGGCCCGGCCTCGGCGGCGACCCGGCGGGCCCCCTCGGCCAGCACGTCGTCGCCGCCGATGTCGAGCAGCGCGTCCGCCCGATGGGCGTCGACCTTCATCTCGGTGTGCACCAGCGGGAGCAGGCTGCCGTCGTGCAGCCGCTTCTCGGCGCGCGGGTAGTCGTCCTCGGCCGAGTAACCGGGGTACAGGATGCCAACCGTGCTCATGTTGTCGACAATCCTACAGAGCCCCCCGCCGACGCAAGGGTCACTCGATCCGCGAGTAGACGAGCCGCTCCCCCACGCTGCCCGAGCGCCACACGTCGTGACAGGCCGTCGCCATCGCGTCCAGCCCGTCCACGATCGAGGCGAAGACATTGCCGGGGACCCAGCCCACGTCGCCGTTGAGCAGCAGGTTGTTCCGGCCGTAGAAGATCGCGAGATCGATCCCGCCGGCCTCGGCGTCGATCCCCTGGTCGTCCTTGAACGACGCGTCGAGCATGCCGCCGTGGAAGTCGAAGTAGCACACGTCACCCGGGATCGGGGTCACCGTCGGGTTCTCCTGCCCGATCCGCGGCCCGAACCGGGGGACGATCGTGTAGACCTCGTTGCGCGCGTACTTGGCGTGCTGCGCGTCCCCGCCCGCCGGGCCTGCGGCGAGCGCCTCCCAGACGGCGGCGGACGTCCGCGGCGCTTCCTTCTCCAGCAGTTCCGCGGTGCATGCGACGCCGCGCTTCGCGAGTTCGATCCTGATCAGCTTGGTCACGGTTCCCCCAGGAACGTTCGTGGGTGCGGGGAGACCTCCGCCGGATAGGCGGATTGTTGACAATCCTAGGTGCACTTCCTAGCGTGTCAACGCCGCTCGACCTCACCACCGACAGGATCTTGCTTTGCCGGTTTCCGCTGGTCAGGACCCCATCACTGTTGCCGTGCTGCACGCCGGCGAGACCCCGCCCGGGCTCGAGTCCCGGGTGGGTGACGCACGTCTCCGGTTCGCCGCGGACGCCGACGAGCTGGCCACCGCACTCCCCGGCAGCGACGTGCTGCTGACCTGGGACTTCACCTCCGACGCCGTGAAGGAGGTGTGGCACGACGACCTGGCTCGGTCGCTGCGCTGGGTGCACACCGCCAGCGCGGGCGTCGACCGGGTCGCGTTCCCCGAACTGCTCGCGACCCCGCTGACGCTCACCAACTCGCGTGGCGTCTTCGACCGGCCGATCGCCGAGTTCGTGCTCGGCGCCGTGCTGGCGTTCGCGAAGGACACCGCCCGGTCGCTCGCCCTGCAGCGGGACCGGACGTGGCGGCACCGGGAGACCGAGACGATCGCCGGCCGGACCGCCACCGTCGTGGGCAGCGGGCCGATCGGGCAGGCGATCGCGCAGCTGCTCGGCGCCGCCGGACTCGACGTGCGACTGGTCGGCAGGCGGGCCGCCGACGGTGTGCACGCCTTCGACGAGCTCCCGGGCCTGCTGCCCGACACCGACTACCTCGTGCTCGCGGCGCCGCTCACCGATGCGACCCGCGGGATGCTGCACAGCGGGACGATCGCGCTGCTCCCGGAGCGGGCCCGGGTGATCAACATCGGGCGGGGCCCGCTCGTCGTGCAGGACGACCTCACCGCCGCACTCGCCTCGGGCCGGCTCGCCGGGGCCGCGCTGGACGTGTTCGAGGTCGAGCCGCTACCCGCCGATTCGCCGCTGTGGACCATGGAGAACGTCCTGATCTCCCCGCACATGTCCGGCGACGTCGTCGGCTGGAAGGACATGCTCGTCGAGCTGTTCGTGGACAACCTGCAGCGCTTCCGGACGGGCCGGGACCTGCGCAACGTGGTGGACAAGGAACGTGGGTACGTGAGCTCCTCCGGGGGAAAGGCGTGACGGCCGTGAGCAGGAACACCGGGACCACCGCAGACCTCAGCGCGACCGAGCTGCTGGCCGGATACCGCACCGGGGAGCTCTCCCCGGTGCAGGCCACCCGGGACGCACTGGACCGGATCGAGGCACATGACGGCGCCGTGAACGCCTTCTGCCTCGTCGACGCCGACTCCGCGCTGGCCTCGGCGAAGGACTCGGAGGCCCGCTGGCAGGCCGGCGAGCCGATCGGCCCGCTCGACGGCGTCCCCACCTCGATCAAGGACATGCTGCTCACGGTCGGCTGGCCCACCCGGCGCGGCTCGACCACCACCTCCGCCGAGGGACCGTTCGAGGTGGACGGCCCGCCGGTGGCCAGGGTGCGGGAGGCCGGGGCGGTGCTGCTCGGCAAGAACACCACCCCCGAGCTGGCCTGGAAGGGCGTCACCGACTCGCCGCTGACCGGTGTCACGACCAACCCGTGGGACCCATCGCTCACCGCGGGCGGCTCGTCCGGGGGCAGCGCCTCCGCTGTCGGGCTCGGCATGGGCCCGCTGTCGCTGGGCACCGACGCCGGGGGCTCCGTCCGCATCCCGGCCGCCTTCACCGGGACCGTCGCGCACAAGCCGACCTACGGCCGGATCGCGCACTACCCCGGTTCGGCGTTCGGCACGCTGGCCAACGTCGGCCCGATGACCCGCACCGTCGCCGACGCGGCACTGCTGTTCGACGTCGTCGCGCGGCCCGACACCCGGGACCCGTGGGTGCTCGACGTGCCCCGGGAGTCCGCCGTCGACCGGCTCGCCGGCGGCGCACAGGGACTGCGGATCGCGTACTCCGCGACGCTCGGGTTCGCCACGGTCGATCCCGAGATCGCCGCGCTGGTCGCCGCCGCGGTCGAGGTCTTCAGCTCACTGGGCGCGACCGTGCAGAATGCCGATCCCGGCTTCGCCGACCCGATCGAGCCCTTCCACACCCTGTGGTTCGCCGCCGCGGCGAAGTCCCTCGAGCCGATCGGTGCCCCGGCCCGCGAGCGGATGGATCCGGCGCTGGTCGAGATCGCCGAGCAGGGCGCGGGAACCACGGCGCTCGACTATCTCGGCGCGATGGCCGTCCGCAACGAGCTCGGCACCCTGATGAGCGCCTTCCACGACGAGTACGACCTGCTGCTCACACCGACGCTGCCGATCACCGCGTTCGAGGGCGGCCGGGAGGTCCCGGAGGGCTGGGCGGACCCGCGCTGGACGACCTGGACGCCGTTCACCTACCCGTTCAACATGACCCAGCAGCCGGCGACCAGCGTGCCGTGCGGGTTCACCTCGGCGGGCCTGCCGGTCGGCCTGCAGGTCGTCGGCCCACGGCACGCGGACGCCACCGTGCTCGCCGCCGCCCACGCCTACCAGCAGGCGACCGACCACCACCTGCGGCGGCCGCCACTGCTGGGCTGAGCGGGCCGGGCCCGGCGCGATCAGGTCGCGTCGGGGTCGACCGGGGGACGCTCGTTCGCCGCGAGCGGCTGCTGCGCGGCCGGCGCAGCGGCCCCGGTCGGCGCAGCCCCGGAGGCCGTAGTGCCCGGGGGCGTGTTACCGGAAGCCGTGTTGCCCGGGGTCGTGTTGCCCGGCGTCGTGTCACCGGACGCCGGTGTGCCGGCAGCCGCGGAGGTGCCGCTCGCGGCGGCCGCTGCCGCACCGCCTGCCGCGGCGGCGCCGAGCCCGCCGCCCGTGTTCGTGGCACGGGCACCGGGGCTGTGCCCGTTGCGCTTCACCGGCTCGTCGTCGGAGAACAGGCTGCGGGTGATCGCGGTACGCGGGTTGAACGAGCGCAGGCTGCGCAGGTCGTTGAGCGGCTGCTGGATCTTGTCGAATTCCGGGCCGAGTTCACGCTTCAGGTGATCCTGCGCGCCGGTCGCGTACTCCTTGACCTGGCGCACGGCGCTGCCCAGCCAGCGGGCAGCCTCGGGGAGCCGCTCCGGGCCGAGGATGAACAACCCCGCGACCACCAGGATGAGGATCTCCCACATGCCGATGTTCTCGAACACACCATCAGCCTACGGACACCGGCCGCACGCCGGGCGTGCAGGCCGGTGAACTGCTCGGAAGCCAGCCCGGAAGTCAGCTCCGGAGTCAGCGCTGCCCGAGGGTCGCCGTCACCGTGAGCGGCCTGCCCTGACGCACCAGCTCGATCGGCACCTGGTCCCCCGGCGCATGCTCCCGCACCGCGACGACGAGCTCGTCGGCTCCGGCGATCGAGCGACCACCCACCCGGACGACGACGTCGCCCTCGAGCAGCCCGGCCGCCGCGGCCGGGCCGCCGGCGGCGACGTTCTGCACCTGGGCGCCGTCGGTCGCCCCGTCGGTGACCGAGCGCGCGTTCACCCCGAGATCGGCGTGCGCGACCCCGCCGGTCCGGATCAGTTCCTCGGCGATCGTCCTGGCCTCGTCGATCGGGACCGCGAAACCCAGCCCGATCGACCCGCCCTGCCCACCCGCCTCGGTCCCGGCGCTGCGGATCGCCGTGTTGATCCCGACGACGGCGCCGGTCGCGTCGACCAGCGGGCCACCCGAGTTGCCCGGGTTGATCGCGGCGTCGGTCTGCACGGCGTCGATCACCGCGTCCCCGGCGCTGCCCTCCGGGTCGAGTCGCAGCGGCCGGTTCACTGCGGACACGATGCCGGTGGTGACGGTGCCCGCCAGCCCGAACGGCGAGCCGATCGCGATCACCGCGTCGCCGACCGCGAGCTCCGCCGAGCGGCCGATCGCCGCGACCGTCGGGTTCGCGACCGGGACCTTCAGCACCGCCAGGTCGGTCATCGGGTCGGTGCCCACGACGGCCGCCGGAACCCGGGACCCGTCGGAGAAGACCGCCTCGATCGAGCCCTGGCCGGGCCCGGTGGCCGGGGCGACGACGTGGTCGTTAGTGAGCACGTAGCCCTCCGCGTCGATGACCACCCCGGAGCCGTTGCCCGCCTGGTTCCCGACCGTCACCTCCAGCGAGACGACCGACGGCAGGACCCGGGCGGCGACGTCCGGGACCGAGCCGGGCGGGCGCTCCTTCGCCTCCTCGGCCGTCGCGAGCACCGCGCCGGGGCTGGTCAGGGCGCTCGCACCGGACGCCGTCCAGTGCCCGGCGAGGCCACCGACCGCGCCGATGGCGAGCGCCAGCACCCCGAGCAGCGCCAGCGCGCGTGGCTGGACCCGGTCGCCGAACAGCACCTCGCGCACGCTCAGCCGGGGGCCGTCCGGGCGGTCCGGGGCCGGCGCCGGATCGGCGTCGCCGTGCGGGGGCGCGGCGACCACCGGCGCGCCGGGGTTGCGCCACGGGTCGTCGGCGGATCCGCCCGGCCAGAATGCCCCGTTGCTCTGCTCACGGTCGCCGTTGCTCTGCTCACCGTCGACCTTGCTCTGCTCACCGGGGGCGGACGGCCCACCCGCCGGCGGTCGCTGCAGACCGGCCCCGCCGTCGTCCGGACGGCCGAACGCGCGGGCGACGGCAGCGGTGGGCGGCGGCGCGACCGGGACCGATCCGTTCGAGCCGGCGTGCGCCGGCGGGGCGAACGACGAGCCGACACCGTCCGGCCGGCCGAAGGCCGCGCGGTCCGCCGGGTCGGTGTCCGGATACTCCAGCGCTCGCGGCCCCAGCCGGGGTGGTGCCGTCCCGTCACCGGCCGGGCGGCCGGGCTCTCCGGACGGACCGGACTCCGGGGTATCGCTCATCGGCGGTCCATCACGGTCGGCACCGGGCCAGCCTGCCGGTCAGCCGGTGAAGTTCCTGTTTCGGGTACCTGCGGTGGCCAGCCCTCAGCGGGACGGAGGCAGGCCCGCGTTCCGCATCGGGACGCCCGGGTCCGGGGCCTGCGCGCCACCGGTCGCCCCGGGCGCGGGGGTCGCCGACGACGAACGCTGCCGCGGCGCCTGCGTGGGAGTGGTCGCGAAACGGGCGACCGCCGCCGAGGCCGGGCCCTGACCGCCGGGGGCGGGGGTCGGCGCCGACGTCGTCGCCGCGGGCATGCCGAACGCCAGCGCGCCGAGCGCGATACCCGACACGGCGGCACCGGTACCGAGCTTCACCCGCCGGGAACGGCTGGACCGGCGCGACTGCCCGGCCAGCGGTGCCGGACGCAGCATCGAGACGAGCTCGCCCTCCGGGGTGAGCGACAACCCGGCCGGCGGCGGAGGCAGCTCGGTGTCCTGTGGGATCGACCGCAGCGCGCTCATCAACGACGGGGGCAGGGTCGGCGCATCCGCGCCACGCAGCGCGGACCGGGCCCGCCGCTGCTCCGCGACCTCGACCGCACAGTCGGGGCACCCCTCGAGATGACGGGTGGCCCGCTCGTGCGGGCCGGAGGCCAGCTCGTCGTCGACAAAGGCGACGACCGCCTCCAGCGTCAGATGGGCCTCCCCCCAATTCGGGGGGACGACCTGGAAACGCCGTCGATCGGTCACGGCACCAACTCTGCCACCGGGCCACGGTCGGGTGCCACCGTCTGCTCCGACTCGGCTGCCCGGCGCCGCTCCAGGGACGCCCGCAGCGCGGTCCGCCCGCGGTGGATCCGGCTGCGCACGGTGCCCAGCTTCACCCCGAGCGTCGCGCCGATCTCCTCGTAGGACAGGCCCTCGACGTCACACAGGACGACCGCCACCCGGAAGTCCGGCGGCAGCTCGTCGAGTGCGGCCTGCAGGTGCGGGTCCAGGTGGTTGATCGCGAACACGGTCTCCGGCTCGGGGCCGCCGCCGGGGAGCCGCTCGGTGTCCTCGGGCAGTCCCTCCATCCGCAGCCGGGCGCGGCGGCGGACCATGTCCAGGAACAGGTTCGTGGTGATGCGGTGCAGCCATCCCTCGAACGTCCCCGGCTTGTAGGAGGCCAGCGACCGGAACACCCGGATGAACGTCTCCTGGGTGAGGTCCTCGGCGTCGTGCTGGTTGCCGGAGAGCCGGTAGGCGAGGCGGTAGACGCGGTCGGCATGCTCCCGGACGACCTCGTCCCAGCTGGGCGGGGTCCAGTCGGCACCCTCGCCGGGGCGGGTGCCGTCGGCGGCGTCCCGGACCGGGGCGTCGTCGTGATCACGAGGAGCGGGCATCGGGGCAGGGCACCTCCGGTGTGGCGTGATCACACATCGACTCGTCCGTTCCTGCGACGTGCTCGTGCGACCAACGCGATGTCGTTCGTTGCAGTACAGAGTGCCCTCGCCTGA
Organism: Pseudonocardia autotrophica; assembly: GCF_003945385.1. Lineage (NCBI taxonomy): Bacteria > Bacillati > Actinomycetota > Actinomycetes > Pseudonocardiales > Pseudonocardiaceae > Pseudonocardia > Pseudonocardia autotrophica. The sequence continues at coordinate 1,160,583 of NZ_AP018920.1, read as the reverse complement.
TGAGGAGGATGTGAAACCCGTCTGAGAGAAGTCTGTGAAATCTCGCCCGCGGCGTCGCACCGATAATCTCTCGCCATGAGCACACCCGCGGGCGCGACCGCGTACGCCGAGGGCTACCTCGCCGAGGACGACGCGCTCGGCGAGGCGCGCTCGCTGGGCACCACCGCCGGGGCGCACCCGATCAGCCCGGCCGGGGGTGCCGCGCTGTCCGTGCTGGCCGCGACGATCGCGGCACGGGCGGTCGTCGAGGTCGGGACCGGGGCCGGGGTCAGCGGCCTGTACCTGCTGCGCGGCATGGCCGTCGACGGCGTGCTGACCACCATCGACGTCGACCCGGAGCTGCAGCGCTCGGCGCGCCGCACGTTCCTGGGGGCCGGCTACGGGCCGGGCAGGCTGCGGTTGATCAACGGGATGGCACTGGACGTGCTCCCCCGGCTCACCGACGGCGGGTACGACCTGGTCGTCGCCGACGCCGTGCCCGGCGAGTACCCGGGCTACCTGGCGGAGGCGATCCGGCTGCTGCGGCCGGGCGGCGTGCTCGTCCTGGAGGGTGTGCTGGACGGCGGCCGGGTCGCGGGCGACGGCACCGCGGACGGTCCCGGCACGGCCGCGCTGCGTGAGACGGCCGGACTGGTCCGCGACGACGAGCGATTGCTCTCGGCCCTGCTGCCGGTGGCCGACGGGATGCTGTGCGCGGTCCGGCGCTGATCCGGACCGCGCCGCCCGCTACTGGGCGGTGACACCCTTGCCGAGCACGACCACGCCGCCGTTGGAGACCGTGTAGCGGCTGCGGTCGAGGTTCAGGTCGACACCGATCAGGGCACCGTCCGGGACGACGACGTTCTTGTCCAGGATCGCCCGGCGCACCACGGCGCCGCGGCCGATCCGGGCCCCGGGCAGCACCACCGAGTCGGAGACCTCGGCACCGCCCTGGACGCTCACGTTCGGACTGATCACCGACCGGCGCACGATCGCGCCCGAGATGATCGTTCCGGCGCCGACCACGGAGTCCTGGGCGATCCCACCCTCGACGAACTTCGCCGGCGGCAGCGCCGGCGTCGCGCTGCGGATCGGCCAGCGCGCGTTGTACAGGTTGAAGATCGGGTGCACCGAGACGAGATCGGTGTGCGCGTCGTAGTAGGCGTCGATCGTCCCGACGTCGCGCCAGTAACCGGCGTCCCGCTCGGTGGCCCCCGGGACGATGTTGTCGGCGAAGTCGTAGACGTTCGCCTCGCCGCGCTCGACCAGCGCCGGGATGATGTCGCCGCCCATGTCGTGGTCGGAGTCCGCGTTGGAGGCGTCGGCACGCAGCGCGTCCAGCAGGGCCTGGGTGGTGAAGACGTAGTTGCCCATCGAGGCGAACGTCACATCCGGGTCGCCCGGCACGTGCGGTGGATCGGACGGCTTCTCGAGGAACTCGGTGATCCGCCCGGTCTCGTCGGAGGCGATGCAGCCGAACGCCTTCGCCTCGGCCCGTGGCACCCGGATCCCGGCGACCGTGACCCCGGCACCGGACGCGGCGTGCTCGGCGATCATCTGCGCCGGGTCCATCCGGTAGACGTGATCCGCGCCGAACACCGCGATGTACTCGGGCTCGTCGTCGTAGACGAGGTTGAGACTCTGGAAGATGGCGTCGGCGCTGCCGGTGTACCACCGGCGGCCGAGCCGCTGCTGGGCCGGGACCGTGGTGATGTACTGGTCGAGGACGCTGGAGAGCCGCCAGGTCGTCGAGATGTGCCGGTCCAGCGAGTGCGACTTGTACTGGGTCAGCACGCACAGCCGGTCCATGCCCGCGTTGACCAGATTCGACAGCACGAAGTCGATGAGCCGGTAGTTCCCGCCGAACGGGACGCCCGGCTTCGCGCGGTCCGCGGTGAGCGGCCACAAACGCTTGCCCTCGCCGCCCGCCAGCACAATTCCCAAAACCCTGCCGGGCAGCCGTCCGGACGACGTCGGTCGCATGGGGTGAACCCTAGTGCCCGCACGGTGCAGGGGCCATACGTCCGCGGCGCGCCGGGCCGCGTCGCCGCTCCGCGTCCGACCGCTTCTCGATCACTGCTCGCGATCCCCGGCCCGGATCCCGTACGGTCAGCCGCCGTGCGCGTCGGCCTCCTCACCCGTGAGTACCCCCCCGCCGTCTACGGCGGCGCCGGGGTCCATGTCGGACATCTCGTCCCTGCCCTGCGGGAGCTCGTCGACGTCGACGTGCACTGCTTCGCCGAGCCGGGCAGCGATGCACCGCCCGACGCCCGCACCCACTCCGCGCCACCGCTGCCGGACGGGGCCAATGCGGCGCTGTCCACGCTCGGCGTGGACCTGTCGATGGCGGCCGAGCTGGAACGCTGCGACATCCTGCACTCGCACACCTGGTACGCGAACATGGCCGGGCACCTCGGTGGTCTGCTGCACGGCCGGCCGCACGTGGTGACCGCCCACTCGCTGGAGCCGCTGCGGCCGTGGAAGGCCGAGCAGCTCGGTGGCGGATACCGGTTGTCGTCCTGGGTCGAGCGGACCGCCTACGAGGCCGCGGACGCGGTGATCGCCGTCTCGCACGGCATGCGCCGGGACGTGCTGGCCGCCTACCCGGCGATCGACCCGGAGTTGGTGCACGTGGTGCACAACGGGATCGACACCGAGTTCTACCGGCCCGACCCGGCCCGCGACGCGCTCGTCGAGAACGGCGTGGACCCGGACCGGCCGTGCGTGGTGTTCGTGGGGCGGATCACCCGGCAGAAGGGGCTCGGGCATCTGATCGCCGCGGCGCACCGCTTCGACCCGGCGGCCCAGGTCGTGCTGTGTGCCGGCGCTCCGGACACCCCGGAGCTCGCGGCCGAGACCGAGCGAGCGGTGGCCGAACTGTCGGCGTCGCGCACCGGGGTGGTGTGGATCCAGCGGATGCTGCGGACCACCGAGGTGCGCCAGCTGCTGTCCGCGGCCACTGTCTTCGTGTGCCCGTCGGTGTACGAGCCGCTGGGCATCGTGAACCTGGAGGCGATGGCCTGCGGGACGGCGGTGGTCGCGTCCGACGTCGGGGGTATCCCGGAGGTCGTCGCGGACGGCGAGACCGGGCTGCTGGCGCACTACGACGCGACCGACACCGCGGCGTTCGAGACCGCGGTCGCGGACCGGGTCAACGAGCTCGTCGCGGATCCGGAGCGGGCGGCGCGGATGGGAGCGCGTGGGCGGGAGCGTGCGGTCGGCGAGTTCGCCTGGGCCGAGATGGCCCGGCGGACGTCGGAGGTCTACGAGAGCGTGGTGTGAGGAAGACGGGTGGCGGCACCGGTCACGGCACCGCCACCCGGGGAGTTCAGCCGACGGTCGCCTTCAGCGCCTCACTGAGGGCGGAGGCCTCGTCGGGGGTCATCTCGACCACCAGGCGGCCACCACCCTCGAGCGGGACGCGCATCACGATGCCCCGGCCCTCCTTGGTCACTTCCAGGGGCCCGTCGCCGGTGCGGGGCTTCATCGCGGCCATTCGTCCGTCCTCCGTCAAGGTCCACACACACTGTCGTCCCGCGTGGACGCGTTCGGGGCACGCGCCGCGGCGGGAACACCATTGTCGCTCATCACCGGTGCCGGGGTGCAACCGAGGCGATCACGGCGCGGCGAGGGCGGTCCCGGGGCTCATCCGGCATCGACGCAGCGCAACGGCCCGGCGACGCTCCGGTCAACTCATCCGGGTCGCCGGGCCGGGCCGGCACCGCCGCCGGACCGCCAGCAATACGCCACGTGATCGTCCACCAGCCCGGTCGCCTGCATGAGTGCGTAACAGGTGGTCGGCCCGACGAACCGGAACCCGCGCTTCTTCAGTGCCCGCGACAGCGCGGTGGACTCGGGGGTGCTCGCCGGCACGTCGGCGAGGGTCGCGGGGCGGGCACGGGTGGCCGGGTCGGGGGCGAACGACGCCAGGAACCCACCCAGGTCCTCGCCGGCACCGGTCAGCTCGAGCACCGCGCGCGCGTTCGACACCGTGGCCTCGATCTTCTGCCGGTTGCGGACGATCCGGGCGTCGGTGAGCAGCCGGGCCACGTCGTCGTCGCCGAAGCGGGCGACCCGCTCCGGGTCGAATCCGTCGAACACCTCGCGGAACGCCGGCCGCTTGCGCAGGATCACGATCCAGGACAGGCCCGACTGGAAGCCCTCCAGCGTCATCCGCTCGAACCAGGCCGCGGTGCCGTGCACCGGCCTGCCCCACTCGTCGTCGTGATAGGCGACGTAGTCGGGTGCGGAGGTCGCCCAGTCGCAACGGCCGCGGCCGTCCGGGGCGGTCACCGGCCCGCCCGGTAGCGGTCCTCGGTGCGCTCGGCCATCGTGCGCAACGACCGGGCGACGCCGGCCCGCAGCGCCGGGCGCACCACCGGCCAGCCGGCCCGGCCGAGCACGCCCAGGGGCAGATCGAGCAGCTCGGTCCAGAGGAAGCGGCTGCGGCGCGGGCCGAGCTCCTCGACGGCGAACACGCCGTCGCCGCGGATCAGCCTGCCGGTGTGGGTGACGACGATCCGCCGGACACCCCGCTCACCGGGTGCCGGCTCCGTCCACTCGCTGACGCGCATCGTGTCGGCGACGCCCAGCGGGCCGTATCCGGTGACCGCGCGCAGCTCGGTGCCGACCGATCGGCCGTCCCCGGCGACGACCTCGACGGTGGTGGCGAGCATCCAGTCGGACTGCCCCTCGAGATCGGAGACGACCTCCCAGAGCAGGTCCACGGGGACGTTCACGTCGACCGTGACGGTCAGCTCCGCGGCTCTGCTCTGCTCACCCCCGCCGGGCTGCTCCCCCGGACCGCTCGGTGCACTCCCGCTGCTCTGCTCACCCCCACCACCGGCGACGGCGCCCTGCCCGTCCATGCTCTGCTCACGGTTCCGGTCGGTACCCGTCATCCGGACCCTCCTCGGCGCGCATCCGCGCGATCGTCGCCTCCAGCCGGACCACCCGCTCCGCCAGCTCGTGCCGGTCGCCCCGGAGCCGGTCCAGCTCCCCGGCAAGCCGGTCCAGCGCCCAGTCGACCTCGGCCATCCGGTACCCGCGAACGACCTGCTGGAACCGCAGCTCGCGGACATCAGCAGCGGACACCTCGCGAGCGGGCAACCTCGTCGGCGTCGCGTCCGGGGCGAGCGGGGCGAGCTCCTCACCTCGGCCGAACACCGCGGCGGCCAGCACGAACACCAACCCCGCCACGACCGCGAGGACGAGCACGTACACCAGCGCGGTCCCCATGGCGCCATCTCATCACGAGCCACCGACACCGATGTCCCGCCCCGCGCAGCCGTTCACCACCGGGCGCCGGACGGGCCCTCCGCGGTCAGTTGACGGGTCGGCCGCAGGCCGCGAGCGCCTCCTCGACCAGGCCGGTCCCGGACACCGCACCGGCTCCGCCACCACGCACGACACGCAGCCGCTGCATCGGCGCCGACGAGGTGAAGCCGCCGTCGGTGAGCCCGGCGACCCAGTCGAGCAGGCCGTCCCAGTGCCCACTCGGATCGAGCAGGACGACCGGCTTCCCGTGCAGCCCGAGCACCGCCGAGGACCACACCTCGAAGAGCTCCTCGCAGGTCCCGATGCCGCCGGGAAGCGCGAGGAAGGCGTCGGACCGTTCCTCCATCAGCTGCTTGCGCTCCCGCATACTGCCGGTGATGACGAGCTCGTCGCTGTCATGGTCGGCCCACTCCCGCTCGACCATCGACTGCGGGATGATCCCGACCGTGCGCGCGCCGCCGGCGCGCGCACCGGCGGCGACCGCACCCATCATCGATTTCCGGCCACCGCCGGAGACCAGCGTCCAGCCCCGCGCCGCGATGCCGCGGCCGACGGCCTCGGCGAGATCGACGTGGTGCGCTCCGACGCCGTCGGAGCTGGCGCAGTAGACGCAGACCGCGAAGCCGCGTTCGGCATCGGTCATCAGTGCGTCTCCTCCCAGGCGTGGTAGGCCTCGTTCACCACGTCGACGGCGTCGTCGATGTCGTCGGTGATGTGCAGCAGGTCGAGGTCCCGCGGCGAGACCTTGCCGTCGCGCATGACGGTCTTGGCGATCCAGTCGTAGAGACCGCCCCAGTACTCGGTGCCCAGCAGGACGACCGGGAACTTGGTGACCTTCTTCGTCTGGACCAGCACCAGTGCCTCGAACAGCTCGTCGAGGGTGCCGAAACCACCGGGCAGGCAGACGAAGGCCTGCGAGTACTTCACGAACATCGTCTTGCGTGCGAAGAAGTACCGGAAGTTGATCCCGAGATCGACCCAGGGATTGAGGCCCTGCTCGAACGGCAGCTCGATCCCCAGACCCACCGACAGCCCGCCGGCCTCCGACGCGCCGCGGTTGGCCGCTTCCATCGCCCCCGGGCCCCCACCGGTGATCACCGCGAACCCGGCTCCCGCGAGCCGGGCACCGAGTTCGCGCCCCAACTCGTACTCGGCGGAATCGGGAGGAGTCCGGGCCGATCCGAACACGGTCGCCGCTCGCGGAAGCTCGGCGAGCATCCCGAAGCCCTCGACGAACTCGGCCTGGATCCGCAGCACCCGCCACGGATCGGTGTGTACCCAGTCCGCCGGGCCCCGCGAGTCGAGCAGCCGCTGGTCGGTGGTCGTGGGCTCGATACTGCGGCTGCGGCGGAGCACCACGGGGCCGCGCTGCTTCTCCGGCAGCCTCTGGGGATCGGCGTTCTCATCGGCCATGTGGAGCACGGTATTCCCGGGCCCGTCCGGCCGAACGGCCGGATGGCTCAGGACCCGAGGTACCGCCGCAGCACCGCCGTGCAGGCCGTGATGGCGTCCTCGGCGACGTGCTCGTCGCGGGTGTGCGCGAGGTTCGGGTCGCCCGGGCCGTAGTTGACGGCGGGGATCCCGAGCGCGGCGAAGCGGGACACATCGGTCCAGCCGTACTTCGCGCGCGGCACGGCGCCGCTGGCCTCGACGAACTCCGCCGCAGCCGGCGCCGACAGTCCCGGCAGTGCACCCGCCGACAGGTCGGTGACGACCAGTGGAATGCCGTCGAAGACCTCGCGTACGTGCTGGACGGCCTGCTCGGTGGACCGGTCGGGCGCGAACCGGAAGTTCACCGTGACGATGCACTCGTCGGGGACGACGTTGCCCGCGACACCACCGGAGATCCGGACGGCCTGCAGACCCTCGCGGTACCGGCAACCGTCGATGTCGACGTCGCGGGCCTCGTACGACGCCAGCCTGGACAGGATTTCCCCGGCCCGGTGGATCGCGTTGTCCCCCAGCCAGGAACGCGCCGAGTGTGCCCGCCGGCCGGCGGTGCGGAGCTCGACCCGCAGCGTGCCCTGGCATCCGGCCTCGAGCGCGCCGTCGGTCGGCTCACCGAGGATCGCGAGATCGGCGTCGAGCCACTCGCGGTGCTCCCGCTCGATCCGGCCGAGCCCGTTGCGCTCGGCCTCGATCTCCTCGCAGTCGTAGAAGACGAACGTGACGTCGTGCCGCGGCTCCGGCAGCGTGGCCGCGAGGTGCGCGAAGACGGCGTCCCCGGACTTCATGTCCGAGGTGCCACAGCCGTGCACGATGCCGTCGGCACGCCGGGACGGCACGTTGTCCGCGATCGGGACCGTGTCGATGTGGCCCGCGAGCAGCACACGGTGTGCCCGGCCCAGCCGGGTACGCGCCAGGACGGCGTCTCCGGAGCGCAGCACCTCCAGGTGCGGTGCCTGTTCCCGCAGGGCGTGCTCCAGCAGGTCGGCGAGCTGCCGTTCCTCACCGGAGACGCTCGCCACGTCGACCATCGCCGCGGTCAGCGCGACCGGATCGGCGGTCAGGTCCAGGGCGGAGATCGTCCTCGTCACCGCGACGACGGTACCGACCCCGCAGCAACGTCCCGCTGCCGACCGCGCTCGGGCCCGCGGACCCGGCACCGTCGCGGCCGCGGCGGTGCGTCCGGCCGGAGGTCCCGGGCCGCTACCCGCTCGGCGATGGGGTCGGGTGTGGGTCACTTTGCTCTGCTCACCTCGGCCCCGACACCGTCCCGGCCTTCGGCCACGGCCCACCGCAGAGGAATCCGGCAGTATCGCCCGACCCCTCCGGTGCGGACACCGCCGCCGGGCCGGCCGATGATCTCCGGCACCGACGCCCGGCACCGACGCCCGGCAGCGTCCTCCGAAGGTGAGCAGAGCAAAGCGACACACACCCCACCCCGGACGGCTCCGCGGCGGGAGTTGCATCGGCAGTTGTCCACAGGACCGCGAACGATCCACAGGTGTGAAGGTCGCAGGTCCGGCTGCCCGGATTCCGCTCACGATCGGAGCATGAAAACCCTGGCGGACGGCGATGGCCTACCCGAGGATCCGCGGCCTCCGAGCGTGACCACGGCGGTTCCCGATGTCTCCGGGCTGGTGCGCTCAGTGCGGCGCCGGGCCGATCTCTCCCAGCGGGAGCTGGCCGAGAGGACGGGATTGTCACCGGCCACGATCGGCCGGATCGAGAGCCGGTCGCTGATCCCCGCCTTCCACACCCTGGTGACGATCCTCGCCGTGGGTGGCGTCCGGCTGGTCGCGGTCGACGGCGAGAACCGGCAGGTCACACCGATGGAGGATCCTCCGGGCGACGACCTGCGGGACGGTGCCGGCCGCCGCTTCCCCTCCCACCTCGACGTCATCCTCGATCCGGCGCCCGGCGAGTGGTGGGGCGACCGGTACGGCCTCGCCCGGCCCCCGGAGACCTTCCTGCGGGACCGCACGATGCGCGACGTGATGCGTCGCCGCAGTGTCTGGGAGGTCCGCGTCAAGCTCTACCAGTGGGTGAGCCCGCCCCCCACGATCGAACGGTGGATCCAGCTGCAGGCACGCTGCGAGCAGTGCGGACGGATACCGCCGCCTGTTCCGCCGCCGTTCACCGTCGAGCGGGTGCACCGCTACCTCGCCGCAGCCGCCCGCATCGCCGGAGATCAGGTGGCGAGTACGAGGGTGGCCCGACCCACCCACTGCGACGCGCCGCGGACGGCACCGGACCGGTAGGTTCGTGGCCCGTGAGTACCGAGTACCGCCGCGAAGGCGCTTCCGCCACCGGCCTGGCCACCGTCACGACCGACGGCACCGTCCTCGACGTGTGGTACCCGGTCCCGGCGCTCGCCGGGACCGAGGTGACCGACCCCGCCGACGATCTCGCCGCGCTCGTCGCGTCCGACGAGCTTCGCGGAGTGCGCACCGAGGTCGTCCGCACCGAGATCGCGTCGCTGGCCGACGCTCCGGCCGACGCCGCCGACGTCTATCTGCGCCTGCACCTGCTCAGCCATCGTCTCGTCCAGCCGCACCAGGTGAACCTGGAGGGCCAGTTCGGCCTGCTGGCCAACGTCGTCTGGACCAACCACGGCCCGTGCCCGGTCGCTGGGTTCGAGCTCACCCGCGCGAAGCTGCGCGCACGCGGGCCGGTCACCGTGACCCACGTCGACAAGTTCCCGCGGATGGTCGACTACGTGGTCCCCTCCGGCGTCCGGATCGGCGACGCCGACCGCGTCCGGCTGGGGGCGCACCTGGCCGAAGGGACGACCGTCATGCACGAGGGTTTCGTCAACTTCAACGCCGGAACTCTCGGCACCTCGATGGTCGAGGGGCGCATCTCGGCCGGCGTCGTCGTCGGTGACGGGTCCGACCTGGGCGGGTCCGCCTCGGTCATGGGCACCCTGTCCGGTGGCGGCAAGGAGGTCATCTCGGTCGGGCGGCGCTGCCTGCTGGGCGCCAACGCGGGCCTGGGTATCTCGCTCGGCGACGACTGCGTGGTCGAGGCCGGCCTCTACGTCACCGCCGGCACGAAGGTGACGCTGCCCGACGGCACGACGGCCGCCGCCCACACCCTGTCCGGGCAGGACGGGGTGCTGTTCCGCCGCAACTCCGTGACCGGCGCGGTCGAGGCGCTGCCGCGGACCGGCGACGGCATCGCCCTGAACGCCGCTCTCCACGCCAACTAGGCCGGTGAGCATGGACGGGGCCCCGCAGCCTCCCTCGAACCTGTACGGCGTGGCCGATCTCGGCGAGCCGCTCGAAGCCGGGCCCGGAGAGCCGGCGGTGAACCACGTCCGCGCGCTGCTGGACAAGCGGCTGCGCGCGATGCTGCACCACGAGCCGGGTGTGCGGGAGGGGTCCGATCCCGAGGAACTGCACCGGATGCGGGTCTCCGTGCGCCGGATGCGCGCCGCGCTGAAGTCGGCTCGGCCGCTGCTCGACGGCGCCTGGGCCGACGAGCTGCGCTCGGAGCTGGGCAGGCTCGGCCGGGCACTGGGTCCCGTCCGCGATCTCGACGTGATGATCGAACGCCTGCGCGGCGCGGTGGCCACCCTGCCACCGGCCGAGCGGGCCGCCGGCGACCGTCTGGTGTCGGTGCTCGAGGCCGACCGGATCGGGGCGCGCGCGGAGATGCTCGACGAGCTCGACTCCGACCGGCACGCCGCACTGCGTCGTCGCCTGGTCGAGGCCGTTTCCGCGCCGCTCCCGGAGCCCGCCGCCGAGGTCGCCCGCCCGGCGCTGATCGACCTGGTCCGCGCCGAGACCCGCAAACTGTCCAAGGCAGTGCACCGCGCCGGGCCGAACCCGCCGGACATGACCCTGCACGACCTGCGGATCCGGACGAAGCGGCTGCGCTACACCGGTGAACTCGTCGAACCGGCGATGCGCACGTCGAAGGGCAGGCGCACCTCGGACGCCAAGCAGGTCCGGAAGATGCTCAAGGCCGCGGAGGAGCTGCAGGAGGTGCTGGGCGACCATCAGGACGCCTGCGTCGCCGAGCACCGCGTCCGTGCTCTGCTCGACGAGCTGGGCGACTCACCGGACGCCCACGAGGTCTTCGTCGGTGGCCGGCTCGTGGAGCGCGAGCGGACACGCGCCGAGGAGCTCCGCGGCCGCTGGTGGCAGGCGTGGGAGTCGCTCTCCGAGCGGGCCGACCAGCTCTGAGCGACGCCGATCGGCGCTGAACTGCCGGTGCGGGGCCGCTGCCCGGGCCGGTGCGGCGCCGCGGACCCTGCTAACTCGGGCGGTTGCCGATCCTGGCGACGGCGAGCCCCTGGACGAGGCCTGCCGCGACGAGCAGGCCGATCGCGGGCCCGAAGCCACCCAGGTCGATGAGCACGCCCATCGTGGGAGGGCCCAGCCCTGCCGCCAGGTAGCCGATCCCCAGCGCGAACCCGCTGACCGCCGCGCTCCGTGCCGGGGTCGACGTCCGCCAGGCGATCACGGTGAGTCCCAGCGGGAGTCCCGAGCCGACGCCGAAACCGATCAGGACCGTCCACACCCAGGGCAGCGCGGTTTCGGGCGCCGGCAGCAGCAGGGCCCCGGCGGTTCCAGCCACGGTGCTCAACACCGACAGCGACGCCCAGAACTGCCAGCGCCGCCGCCGTTCCGCCGCGGCGGGCACCAGCAGCGCGACCGGGATCTGCGAGACGCTCCAGACCGCCAGGAGCAGTCCCGCCGCCTGCGGGGACCAGCCCTGTGACTCGTAGTAGGGCGACAGCCACGTCAACCAGCCGTAGAAGGCGGTCGACGAGCCGACGAGGTAGCAGGCCGTCCAGCGGGCGAACGGGTCCCGCCAGGTCGCCCGCACCGGGACCCCGGCGGTGTGCGGGTCGGGAGCGACGGCCGCGGTGCGGGAGCGTCCGATCCGCGACGCGACAGGGATCCACGCGGCGAGTGCCAGCATGGCCGGTACGGCCCACACCGCCAGCGAGAACGACCACCCGCCCAGCAGCACCGCCAGCGGGACCGCGACCGCGGACGCGATCGTCGCCCCCACCATCATCGCGACGACGTAGGCGCCGGTCACCGCACCGGCCCGGTCGGCGAGATGCTCCTTGACGACCCCGGTCAGCTGGACACCGGCGATACCGATCCCCAGCCCGACCAGCACGCTCCCGCCGACGAGTGCGGGGAGGGCGGCGACCGAACGCAGCAGGCTGCCGACCGCGATCGTCACGACGGCGATCCCCAGCAGCCGCTCCCGCCCGATCCGGGCGGTCAACGCCGCCGCACCGAACGAGCCCGCCGACATCATCAGCACCGCACCGGCCTGGACCAGGCCGGCCGCACCGGAACCGACACCCAGCTCGGCCCGGATCGTCTCCAGCAGCGGTGGGTACCCGGCCAGCGCGGCGCGCAGGTTCACCGCCACCGCCAGCACCCCGAGCAGCACCAACGCCGGCCGGACCGCCCGCTGTGCGGGTGCCGGGCTCGCCGGAGACGACATCAGGCTCCTTCGCCTCGCTGGACCCGGACCCGGCGCACCGGGACGCGACCTCCCCGGAACGGGGACGCCGAGACACCGGTTGCCGCGGTCAGGTACCGCCGAGCCGCTCCACGGCGGCGTCGATCCGCTCGTCCGCCGCGGTCAGCGCGACCCGGACGTGTCGCGCCCCGGCGGGCCCGTAGAACTCGCCCGGCGCGACCAGGATCCCGAGGTCGGCCAGCCGGTCGACGGTCGTCCTGCACTGCTCACCCTCGGAGGCCCACAGGTAGAGCCCCGCCTGGGAGTGCTCGATCCGCAGGCCCGCCTTCTCCAGACCGGCCCGCAGGCGCTCCCGGCGGGCGTCGTAGCGGGCGGCCTGCTCGGCGACGTGCACGTCGTCGGACACGGCGGCCTGCAGCGCCGCCTGCACCGGCCGGGGCACGATCATGCCGGCGTGCTTGCGCACCTCCAGCAGACCCGCGACCAGTGCCGGGTCGCCGGTCACGAACCCGGTCCGGTAGCCGGCGAGGTTCGACACCTTCGACAGGGAGTGCACGGCCAGCAGACCGGTGGGGTCGCCGTCCGAGACATCGGGATGCAGCACCGACCGCGGTGCGGGGTCGGCGTCGCCGGGCAGCCCGAGGTAGCACTCGTCGGAGGCGACGACAGCACCCCGTTCCCGAGCCCAGGCGACCACCTTCCGCAGGTGCTCGACGGGCAGGACCCGTCCGGTCGGGTTGGACGGCGAGTTCAGCCAGACCAGCCCCACCCGGGCCGGACCTGCCGCTGTCAGCCCGTCCGACCGGATGTACGCGGCACCCGCCAGACGTGCCCCGACCTCGTAGGTCGGGTACGCCAGCTCCGGGATGACGACGGTGTCGCCGGATCCGAGGCCGAGCAGCGTCGGCAGCCAGGCCACCAGCTCCTTGGAGCCGATGGTCGGCAGCACGGCGACCGGATCGATCCCGGCCACGCCGAAACGCCGCTGCAACGAGGCGACGATGGCCTCGCGCAGCGGAGCCGGACCGTGCGTCGTCGGGTAGCCCGGTTCCAGAGCGGCCGGCCCGGCGAGTGCGTCGCGCAGCAGCTCGGGGACGGCGTCCACCGGGGTGCCGACGGAGAGATCGACGATGCCGCCGGGATGCGCGGTGGCCCGCTCACGTGCAGGGGCCAGCGAATCCCAGGGGAAGTCGGGAAGGTCCAGCCTGGTCACTCGTCGTGTTCCTGCGGGGGAAGGCTCTTGGCGGGCTCCACGTCGCGGTCGACCTTGCCGACCTTGGAGGCGCCGCCCGGCGAGCCCAGCTCGTCGAAGAAGTCGACGTTCGCCTTGGTGTAGGCGGCCCACTGCTCGGGGACGTCGTCCTCGTAGTAGATGGCCTCCACGGGGCAGACCGGCTCACAGGCACCGCAGTCGACGCACTCGTCGGGGTGGATGTAGAGCATCCGGCCGCCCTCGTAGATGCAGTCCACCGGGCATTCCTCGATACACGCCTTGTCGAGCAGGTCGACGCAGGGCTCGGCGATCACGTAGGTCACTTCGGTGGTCCTCCACTCGGGGCGCGGACCCCCGGAGATCATGTGGTGGCGGGGGGTCCGGTCAAACTGGGACTCCCGCAGGTTAACCCGCGACCCCCGCCGGGGCAGGAGTGAGGTGGTCGGCGCCATGCCGGATGAGTTCATCGGACGTCGGGTGGCGCTGCGCCACCGGATCGCCGACGACGGCGCGACAGGCCCTCGCTTCACCGACGCGGTCGGTGAGCTCACCCCGGACGGGCCGGACGCTGTGATCGTGCACACCCGGACCGGTCCGGTCCGCGTCGAGCGGGACGCCGTCGTCGCGATCCGTGCCGTGCCACCCGCGCCGCCGCGCAGGGCCCCACGGGCGGCCGTGGCCCGCCTGGAACGGCTCCGGGCGGACGCCTGGCCGGCACCGGTGCAGGAGCACCTCGGCGGCTGGCTGCTGCGCGCGGCCGGCGGCTACACCAAGCGCGCGAACTCCGCGCTCGCCCTGGCCGATCCCGGCGTCCCGGTGGAGCGGGCGCTCGAGCGGGTGCGGGAGTTCGCCGAGCGGCACGCCATCGCCCCCGTCGTGCAGGCACCCGCCGGTTCCCCCTGGTCGAACCGGGTACTGGACGCCGGATGGGAGGTGCTGTCCGGATGGGGCGGGGAGTGCCTGGTGCTGGTCGCGTCCGCCGGGGACCCGGACGGTGCGCCGGACTGGCCCCCGGTCCCGTCGGCGTCGTGGTGGGCCGTGTCCGGGGAGGACCCGCCGGTCCCCGGCTCGCCGGCGTGGGCGGTGCTGACCGGCGCGGCCGAGCCGGTGCCCGCAGGTGAGCAGAGCAGAGCGACCGGGCCGGTCACTCCCGTGCGCCCCGGTGAGCAGAGCAAAGGCACCGGGCCGGCCACCCCGCTGCGCGGAGGTGAGCAGAGCAGAGCGACACCACGGGTGGGGTTCGGTGTGCTCGAGTCCGCCGAGGGGGAACCGGCTGCGGCGGTTCGTGCCGCCGTTGTCGACGATCATGTCTACGTCGCTCGCCTGCAGGTCGCGGACGCATTCCGCCGGCGGGGCCTCGCCGCCCGGCTCACGAGGTCCGCGCTGGCCTGGGGCGCGGCGCGGGGCGCCCGGTTCGCGATGCTCGACGTCGCCGTCGACAACCCGGCCGGCCGCGCGCTGTACGCCCGTGAGGGCTGGTCCGAGCACCATCGGTACCACTATCTGGTGCCGGGCGACCGCCCGTCCGCCGGTTGATCCTCAGCCGGTGGCGGCGAGCCCGTGCCGGTCCAGCCAGCTGCGGCCCTGCTTGGCCGCGCGCTTGAGCCCGGACCACTCACCGAGGTACTTCCCGACCGCCCCGACGACCGGCAGCAGCCCGAGCCACTGGTGGTAGAAGCGACCGTGCGGACGCTTGTCGAGCTCGTCCTCGACCGCCCACAGGGCCCGGCCGAGCCGCCAGACGGCGCCACCGACCTTCTTCAGGGTGGCCCGGGTGCCGGTTGCGGTGAGCTCGCCGGTGAGCTCACGGGCGCGGGCGTCCGCGGCGGCGTCCTCCGCGGCGGTGAGCGTCAGATCGGCGACCGCCAGCTCGCGCTGGAACAGCACCGAGGCGAGCAGCTCCACGAGCCGGTCCTCGTCGCGCACGCCGTGTTCACCGGCGATGGCGACCAGCAGCAGCCCCTCCCCCGCCGCGCCGACCGCGTCGGACACCGGCAGCGTCCGGGCCAGCGCGCCGCCGAGGCCGGGGACCGCCGCGATCAGCGTGGTGAACCGGCCGACCCGGTAGATCCACCAGTGCGCACGACCGTCGACGTCCATCCCGGCCCATGCGGCCGTGCCCGGGACCTGGACCGACGCGAGCGTGTCCAGGATCTTCTCCGAGAGCCGCCGCTCGTCCGGCGCCGCGCCGGTGGCGCCGGGCGCCACCCGGGAGCGCAGCCCGAACGGATCGGCCTCCCGCAGGCCGTCGAGCACCGGCCGGGTGGCCCGCACGAACGGGCGCAGCACCGCTACCAGGTCGTTGTCCGGCATCCCGCTCATCGCACGATCCTCCCCCTGCCGGCCGCCGCGAGGTTCTCCAGGGCCCTGCGGAACGCGACCAGGCCGGTCGCCGCCCCGGCCACCAGCAGCAGCAGGGACTGCCACGTCTCCGGGAGCAACACGTCACCGCCGGGCCCGAACATGCCCAGCACCAGGACCGCGGCGAACCACAGCAGCACCGGGGCCGCGGCACCGGCCGTCGTCGGGGAGATCTCGGTCACCGTGACGTGCACCAGCCACGGCAGCGACACCAGCACGATCACGGTGCCGACCGGCACCGGTACCGGCCCGATGTAGAGCATCTGGAACATCAGCTGGAAGGCGACCAGCAGGATCGAGATCAGGAACAGCAGTGCCGCGAGCGGCGCCCTGGCCAGGATCGTCACGGATCCACCCCCTCGAACAGGTCGGACTCCGCGCACCCGGCGGGCGCACCCGCGAGGACGAACTCCTCCACCCCCAGCAACGGCTGCACGATCCCGTTGCTCATCGCGAACGCCGTCCAGCCGGGGCCGGTCCGGACATCGATCTGGGTGGCGTGCGCCCGCATCGCGGCGATCCGCTCGGCGTCGTAGCCGGCGACGTCGACCCGGGTCGTCACGGCGGTCTCGTCGAAGCCCGGGTGCTCGTCGGGTTCCGGCCAGCGCAGGCCGGTACCGCCCGGGTCCCCGCAGGCCGACAGCAGCCGGGCGAGGCCGTCCTCGAGCAGTGCCCCCGACCGGACGGCGAAGTAGAGCTTGGCGACGACGTCCGGCCGTGCCGCCGCGGCGGCCACCGTCAGCTCGTGCGCGCGGACGTGGTCGGGATGCCCGTAGGTCCCGTCCGCGGCGTAGGACACCAGAACCTGCGGCCGGACCTCGTCGACGATCTCCAGCAGCTGCGCCAGCTGGGCGCCGAACGGGTCATCGGCGGCGAACGCCCGCGGGTGCAGGTCCGCCGGCAGCGCGGCCCGGGTGCCGTGCCCGGCCAGCACCATGCCGGTGTCCCGCCAGCGGCCGGGGCCGCCGAGGAATCGGTGGTCCGGCCCGCCGAGCGCGGCGAGCGCCCCCTCGAGCTCGCGGATCCGGTAGCCGCCCAGCTGGTCACCCCGGTCCGGGGCGAGCTCGGCCAGCTCCGGGCCGATCACCTCGCCCTCCTCGCCGAGGGTGCAGGTCACCACGGTGACCCCGGTGTCGGGCTCGGCGGCGTAGCGGGCGATGGTGCCGCCGGTGGTCAGGGTCTCGTCGTCCGGGTGAGCGTGGACGAGCAACAGGCGGCGGGCGGGAGACACCCGTGGAGCTTACGAGGCGGTGATCGACCCCGCCGCCACGGAGGTGGGCAGCGGGTACCGCGCAGCCTCCCCCTCCGCGGCCGGGACCGGCACCGACGCACCGCTCAGCGGCACCGTCGGCACCGCCGTCGTCGCCAGCCCGGCCGGTTCGATCCCGGCCCGCACCAGCAGGTCGCCCAGCGCGGCGATCATCGCGCCGTTGTCGGTACACAGCCGTGGGGCGGGCACCCGCAGCACGATCCCGGCGGCGGTGCAGGCCCGTTCCATCTCCGCGCGCAGCACCCGGTTGGCGGCGACCCCGCCGACCATCAGCAGGGTGTCCGCACCGCGCTCGGCGCACGCGCGCAGCGCCTTGCGCACCAGGACGTCGACCACCGCCATCTGGAACGACGCCGCGACGTCGGGCACCGGCACCGCACGCCCGGCGTCCTGGGCGGCCTCCACGTGCCGGGCCACCGCCGTCTTCAGCCCGGAGAAGGAGAACCCGAACGCGGCGTCGCGGGGCCCGGTCATCGGCCGGGGGAAGGCGATCGCCGCCGGATCGCCGTCGAGCGCGGCCGCGGACACCGACGGCCCGCCCGGGTAGCGCAGCCCGAGCAGCCGGGCGACCTTGTCGAAGGCCTCGCCCGCCGCATCGTCGACGGTGTCGCCGAGGTGCTCGACCGGGTCGCGGGCCAGGTCGCCGAGCGACAGCAGCGAGGTGTGCCCGCCGGAGACGATCAGGCAGACGCAGCGCTCCGGCAGCGGGCCGTGCTCGAGCACGTCGACCGCGGCATGCCCGGCGAGGTGGTGCACGCCGTAGAGCGGGACGTCAAGGGCCGTCGCGTACGCCTTCGCGGCGGCCACACCGACGTGCAGCGCCGGGGACAGGCCGGGGCCCGCGGTGACCGCGACCGCGTCCACGTCGGACAGCGACACCCCGGCTGTGGCGACGGCGGCACGCACCATCGGCACCACCGCGCTCACGTGCGCCCGGGCCGCGACCTCGGGGACGACGCCGCCGAAGCGGACGTGCTCGTCCGCCGACGAGGCCAGTCCCTCACCGAGCAGCACCCCGTCCCGGACGAGACCGGCCCCGGTCTCGTCGCAGGACGTCTCGATCCCCAGCACCAGCGACACGCCGTCCAGTCTCGCACCGGGCAGCGTGTCGCCGCAGAGCCCCCGCCCTACAGCAGCGCGCGCGCCTCGGCGTAGTGGCACGCCACCGGATGCCCGCTGCCGCGGTCGACGAGCGCGGGCTCCTCCTCGACGCACCTGCTCTGCTCACCCGTGGTGAGCGTGGCCGCGAACGTCGGGCAGCGGGTGCGGAACCGGCAGCCCGACGGCGGGTCGGCCGGGCTCGGCAGGTCCCCGACCACGGTGATCCGCTCCCGGGCGCGCTCGCGGCGCGGATCGGGCAGCGGGATCGCCGAGATCAGCGCGTGCGTGTACGGGTGCGCGGGTGCCCCGAACAGCGACGCCGCCGGGCCGGTCTCGACGATCTTGCCCAGGTACATGACGGCGATCCGGCCGGCGATGTGCCGGACCACCGACAGGTCGTGCGAGACGAACAGGTACGACAGCCCGCGTTCGGCCTGCAGCTCCTGCAGCAGGTTGAGCACGCCCGCCTGGATCGAGACGTCCAGCGCGGAGACCGGCTCGTCGAGCACGATCAGCCGGGGTCGCAGCGCCAGCGCGCGGGCGATCCCGATCCGCTGCCGCTGGCCGCCGGAGAACTCGTGCGGATAGCGATTGCCGTGCTCGGGGCGCAGCCCCACCGTGCTCATCAGGTCGCGGACCTGGCGGCGGCCGTCGTCGCCGTAGCTGCCGTGGATCCGCAGCGGCTCGGCGATCAGCTCGCTGACCGGCATCCGCGGGTCCAGCGAGGCGTACGGGTCCTGGAACACCAGCTGCATCTCCCGGCGCAGCGCCCGCATCCGCCCGCCGGACAGTCCGGTGATCTCCCGGTCGTCGAACCGGACCTCGCCGGACGTCGCCGGGATCAGGTTCAGCGCGACCCTGGCCAGCGTCGACTTCCCGCAGCCGGACTCGCCGACCAGCCCGAGCGTCTCCCCCTCGGCGATGTCGAACGACACGTCGCTCACCGCCTGGACCGCGCCGACCTGCCTGCGGAACAGCCCGCCGGAGCGGATCGGGAAGTTCTTCACCAGGTTGCGGGCCGACAGCAGCGCCGGGGCCGACGTCGACGGCGCCGGCGGGGTGGTCGCCGTGTCGCTCATCGGGTTCCCTCCGTCGTGACCGCGGTCTCCGGGTCGATCGCCAGGTCGCCGTCGTCGACCGCGTCCGGATCGAACACGTCCTCCGCGGCCACCCCGGACACCTGTGCCGAATGGTGGCAGGCGGCGTGATGGTCGGACGACCGGTCGCCGACCGTGATCAGCTCCGGCTCGGTCTCCCGGCAGACGTCCGTGGACAGCGGGCAGCGCGGCGAGAACGGGCAGCCGGGCGGCATGTTGACCACCGACGGCGGCGACCCGGGGATGGGGGTCAGCCGCTCGGCGGGCCGGTCGAGGCGGGGCAGGCTGCCGAGCAGGCCGAGCGTGTAGGGCATCCGCGGCTCGTAGAAGATCGACTCGACGTCGCCGACCTCGACGAGCTTGCCCGCGTACATCACCATCACCCGGTCCGCCTGGCCTGCGATCACGCCGAGATCGTGGGTGATCAGCACCATCGCGGCGCCGGTCGCCTTCTGCGCGGCCTGCAGGGCCTGCATCACCTGGGCCTGCACGGTCACGTCGAGGGCGGTGGTCGGCTCGTCGGCGATGATCACGTCCGGGTCGTTCGCCATCGCGATCGCGATCACCACGCGCTGCCGCATCCCGCCGGAGAGCTCGTGCGGGTACGACGAGACGCGCTGCTCCGGGTTCGGGATGCGGACCAGATCGAGCAGCTCGACGGCCCGCTGCCGGGCCGCTGCTCTGCTCACGTCGCGATGCGCGAGCACGGCCTCCTCGACCTGGTAGCCGACCGTGTAGACCGGGTTCAGCGAGGTCATCGGGTCCTGGAAGATCATCGCGATGCGCTCGCCGCGGATCCCGTTCAGCTCGTTCTCCGAGAGCGTGAGCAGATCCCGGCCGTCGAACACGATCGAGCCGGTCACCTGCGCGGTGCGCGGCAGCAGCCCCATCACCGCGAGCGATGTCACGGACTTGCCGGAGCCGGACTCGCCGACGATGCCGAGGACCTCACCGCGCCGCAGCCGGTAGTCGACCCCGCGCACGGCCCGGACGGGGCCGTCCGCGCCGGGGAAGGTGACGGTCAGCCCCGACACGTCCAGCACCGTCGGGTCCGTTGCTCTGCTCACCTGTTCCGGCGGGGCCGGCGAGTTCGGCGGAGCCGGCGGGGTCCCGGGAGTCTGCGGAGACGGCGAATGAGGCGATTTCGGTGGGGTCGGCGGGGTCGGCGGGGTCGCTGGTGTCACTGACGCACCTTCGTCTGTTGCGGGTCGAACGCGTCACGCAGGCCGTCGCCGATGAAGTTGATCGTGAGCGCGATGACGATGATGAACAGTCCCGGGAAGTAGAACAACCACGGCCGGGTGGTCAGCGCCGTCTGCGCCTCGGAGACGAGCAGCCCCAGCGAGGTGTCCGGTGTCTGCACGCCGAACCCCAGGTAGGACAGTGCCGTCTCGAGCAGGATCGCGAGCGCCACCAGGATCGTCAGGTTGACCAGGATCGAGCCGAGCGCGTTCGGCACGAGATGGCGCAGGATGATCCGGGTGTCGGACGCGCCGAGCGCCCGGGCCGCCTCGACGAACTCCTTCTCCCGCAGCGACAGCACCACGCCCCGGGCGACCCGGGACACGTACGCCCAGTAGAGCCCGGCGATCACCATCGCGATGAGGTACCAGGTGCCGCCGAAGTTGTGCGCGAGCATCGCCGCGACGGCGAGCAGCGGCAGCGTGAGGATCAGGTCGGCGATCCGCATCATGAGGGTGTCCACCCAGCCGCCGAAGTAGCCGGCGACCGAGCCCCAAAGGGTGCCGACGAGCGTCGACACGAACGCGACCAGGATCGAGACCTGCAGCGAGATGCGGGTGCCGCCGAGCACCTGCGCGAACTGGTCCTTGCCGACCGAGTCGGTGCCGAACGGGTGTTGCAGCGACGGCGGCTGCGAGTTCGCCGAGGTGATCTCCCCGACGTCGTAGCGCCACAACCACCCGCCGATGTAGGCCAGCAGCACGACCACGCCGAGCACGATCAGGCTGACCATCGCCGCCCGGTGCCGGACGAAGCGGCGCAGCACCAGCTGTGCCTGGCTCCGCTCGGCGACGGTGAACTCGTGGTCGGTACCGCCGGTCACGGCGTCCGGCTTCGTGCCGGTCGCGTCAGGCATAACGGATCCTCGGGTCGAGGACGCCGTAGAGCAGGTCGGCGACCAGGTTGAAGGCGATGACGACGACCGCGGAGACGAGCAACCAGGACGCGACCGCGTAGGTGTCGTAGAGCTTGATCGACTCGAGCAGGAAGTCGCCGAGACCGCGCCACTGGAAGACCCGCTCGGTGACCACGGCGCCACCGAGGATCGCCGCCATGTCCAGCGCGGTGACCGTGGTGAGCGGGATCAGCGCGGTGCGCAGCGCGTGCTTGACCATCACCGTCCGCCGGGACAGTCCCTTGGCGCGGGCCAGCCGCACGTAGTCGGAGTTCAGGGTCTCCAGCATCGACGCCCGGGTGAACCGGCTCCACGAGGCGTAGGAGATCAGTGCCAGCGCGATCGTCGGGAGGACGAGATGGCCCGCGATGTCGACGACCCTCGCGAAGCCCTGCTCGGGCGGGATCGACTCGGCACCGATCGTCGAGATCAGCTGGACACCGAGGATGTTGTTGACGTCGATGCCGCCCTGCTTGAGCAGGATGGCCAGCCAGAACGACGGCATCGCCAGGAACAGGAAGCCCAGGAAGGTCGCCGTGTAGTCGGACTTCGAGTACTGCCGCACCGACGTCCAGACACCGACCACGACGGCCAGCACCAGGGCGATCACCATCGCGAGGATGATCAGCCGCATGGTCACCCAGAACCGGGCGGCGAGCTCGTCGCCGATCACCTGGGTGGAGATCACCGACGGGCCGAAGTCACCGCGCAGCACGCCGCCGAGCCAGGACAGGTACCGCGGCAGGAGTGGCTGGTCCAGGTTCAGCCGCGCGGCCTCGGCGTCGAGCACGTTCTGCGGTGGTGGTGGGTTGCGCAGCAGCAACGGGGTGAGCGGGTTGCCGGACAGCGTGCCGAGCCAGAACACGATGAACGACGAGACGAGCAGGATCGGGATCGAGATCACGACCCTGCGCACTGCGTACATGAGCATGGGGTGGTCTTTCCGCCGTGGTGGGAGCGGTCGCCCGGGGGCCTCGGCCGTGCTCACGTCCCGCGCGGGATGCGGTCACGGCCGGGGCGCCCGGCTCGCGTGCGGGCCCGGGGTGCGGCCGGCTCAGCCCTCGCCGCGCAGCGCCCACTCGGCGACGTTGTACATCGGACCGTCCAGGGTGGCGTTGCCGCGGACGTTCGCGATGTTGTCGCGGGTCGCCAGCAGGGTCGGCTTCTGGTAGATCGGCAGCACGTAGGCGTCCCCGAGGATGATCTTGTCCGCCTCGTTGAGCTGCTGCCCGGCGGCTGCCTTGTCGGTGCTCGTCGCCGCGGCGTTGATCAGCTCGTCGGTCTTCGGGTTCTTGTACTGGCCGAAGTTCGATCCGGATTCCGACAGCCACAGCTGCTGCGCGCCGCCGTACGGGAACGGCGACTGCACCCAGGCGAACACCATGATGTCGTACTCACCGGCGCTCAGCGTGGTGCCGAGGTCGTCGGTCGGATCGACGGTGATCCCGATGCCGAGCTGCTGCATGTACTGCGCGAACAGCTCGGACTGGCTCTGCCGGATGGCGTTGCCGACGGTGTAGCGGATCCGCATGTCCGGGACGGCCGTGCCGTCCGGGGCGACCAGGTCCTCGCCGACGCCGGTGTAGCCGGCCTCGGTGAGGATCTCCCGGGCCCGCTCGACGTTGCCGCTGCCGATGTCGGTGCCCGCGAGGTTGTCGGTGTACTCCTCCTGCTGCGGGAGGAACATCAGGCTGTTCAGCGGGGCGACCTCGGGGTTGAACTGGCCGACCGTCTTGTCGATGATGTCCTGCCGGTTGACGGCGGTGAACATCGCCTGGCGCAGCGCCGTGTCCTGCAGGACCGGGTTGCGCAGGTTGAAGTCGAAGTGCTCCCAGGTCAGGCCGAGCTGCTGGACCTGCGAGACGCCGGGGATCTGCTGGATCTGGTTCACGATGTCCACCTGCGGCTGCGGGTAGAGCACCTGGACCTCGTCGTTCTGCAGCGCGATCGGCTCCTGGGTCGCGTCGGTGATCACCCGCAGGATGAGGGTGTCGACCCGGGGCTGCGTCTCGCCGTACCAACGCTCGTTCGGCACCAGGGTCAGCGCCTGGTTGTTCTCCCAGTTCTGGATCGTGAACGGGCCGCCGGAGTAGGTCGGCGCGTTGGCACCGAGCCACTCGAACGACGACGCCAGACCGGCCGGGGTGTTGATGTCACCCTGCTGCGCCGCGATGTGCGCCGGGTAGAGCGGAGCGTTGGACCCGAAGAACGACTGCCAGTCGGTGTAGGGCTTCTCCAGCGTCAGCGTGATCGTCTTCCCGCCGTCGGAGCCGACCACGTCGGCGATCTGGTCGTACCCGCCGTTGCCGGCGCTCGCACAGTCCGGGCACTCCCGCGGATCCTGGGTCTTCCAGGCGTAGACGAAGTCGGCGACACCGATCGGCGTGCCGTCGTCCCAGGTGGCCTCGGGCTTGACCTTGTAGACGACGGTGGTCGGATCGGTCTGCTCCGCCGAGATCATCAGATCGGTGTTCAACTCGGACTTCAGCTCGGGCGTCGAGTTGAAGGCGTACGGCAGGAACGCCTTGGTGGCCATCCCGGTCTCGAAGACATTGCCCTCGGCCGAGTTGACGTTCCAGTTCGCGATGTTCTTCTCGATCGCGAAGGTGATCGTCCCGCCGTCCTGCAGCTGGTCCGCCGGGACCTCGTTGCAGGTGTTGATGTTCTCCGGGCAGTCGGCGAAGTTGCCGCTGGCGGTGGCGTCGCCACCGCCTCCCCCCACGCCGCACGCACTCAGCAGCAGAGCCCCCACGCCTGCCACCGCGACCGCAGCCGCCGCCTTCATCCGCATCGTCGAATGTGCCTCTCGAGATCAGTGGGGTGCACGCCGGTGTGGGCACCCGGTCCGGTGGCGGGACATCCCGGATGTACCGCCGGGTAACCCACCGGGAGGGACGGTAGGAATCGCATCCCCCACTCGCGATGCCGGGCGGGGATCGTGACCAAAGCGAGACCGCAGAAGCGGACACCGAGGTCATGCGGGGCACGAAGAGGCCATAGCGGGAGATCCTCGCCACTGGGCATCTACCACCCAGCCGGGGTGGTTTGGTACACATGTACCACTCACTGCACGGGCGCTGACCACGGCAGGTCGATCGTCCGGAACGTCCTAATGGGGGCGTACGCGCTGCGCAACCGATTTGTAACCTACTTGACGGTTCGCGGCGGTTACTGTCCCAACCCACAGTCGGCCGAACGGCCGTGCCCCCACCCCCTCCCGGCCCACTGCACAGAAACCGGAATCCGATGCGATCACGCCGAGCTGCAGCGCTCCTCGCACTCTCCCTCTCCACCACGCTGGTACTCAGCGCCTGCGGCGGAGGCGGGGGCACCACCGACGGAGCCCAGGCCGATGCACCGACGATCTCGGTCTTCGGCACCGAGCCCCAGAACCCGCTGCTTCCGGGCAACACCCGCGAGGTGGGCGGCAGCAAGATCCTCGACGCGCTCTGGTCCGGGCTGGTCGGCTACACGGTCGAGGGCGAGACCGAGAATGTCGTCGCCGAGTCGATCGAGACCACGGACTCGCAGAACTACACGATCACCATCGCCGAGGGCTGGACCTTCCACGACGGCACCCCGGTCACCGCGCAGAGCTTCGTCGACGCCTGGAACTACGTGGCCTACGCGCCCAATGGTCAGTCCAGTGCCGGGTTCTTCGCCCCCATCGCAGGATTCGCCGACGTCTCGCCCGCCGAGGGCGAGCCGACCGCCGAGACCATGTCCGGGCTGCAGGTCGTCGACGAGCGCACCTTCACCGTCGCGCTCACCTCGCCGTCGCCGGTCTTCGAGACCACGCTCGGCGACGTCTCCTTCTACCCGATGCCGGAGTCGTTCTTCGCCGATCCGCAGGCGTTCGAGGACAACCCGATCGGCAACGGCCCGTTCCGCTTCGAGTCCCGGGTGCCGGACCAGAACGTGACCCTCGCCCGGTACGACGAGTACGGCGGCGCCGCACCGGCCAACGTGGGCGGGGTCGAGTACCGCTTCTACGCCGACAGCGAGGCCGCCTACCAGGACGTCGTGAGCGGCAACCTCGACTTCCTCGAGACGATCCCCGGCTCGTTCCTGATCGACAACCTCTACCAGCAGGACCTGCCGGACCGGAACGGCAACCAGCCCTACGCCGGGATCAACTCGATGGCGTTCCCGATCTACGAGGAGCGCTACGCCGACCCGCAGCTGCGCCAGGCCATCTCGATGGCGGTGGACCGCGAGGCGATCATCAACAACGTCTACAACGGGCTCGTCGAGCCGGCGACCGGGTTCATCCCCGCCGGCGTCCCGGGCCACGTCGACGACCAGTGCGGCGAGCTGTGCACCTTCCAGCCCGAGCGGGCGAAGCAGCAGTTCGACGCCTCGGGCTTCGAGGGCACGATCGAGCTGATCTCCAACGTCGACTCCGCGATCAACCGGGAGTGGATGCAGGCGGCCTGCATCAGCATCTCCAACACGCTCGGCACGGAGTGCAACTTCGTGCCGGTGCCGACCTTCGCCGAGTTCCTCACCCAGCGCCAGGCCCAGGAGCTGACCGGGATCTGGCGTTCCGGCTGGATCGCCTCGCAGCCGACGATGGAGTACGTCCTGCAGCCGCAGTACGTCACCGGCGCCGAGAACAACGACGGCCTGTACACCAACCCCGAGTTCGACGCGCTGGTCGAGCGGGGCAGCAACGCGGCCAGCATCGAGGAGGCCCAGGCGCTCTGGGCCGAGGCCGAGCGGGTGCTGATCCAGGACATGCCCGCTGTCCCGATCAACGACCAGTCCGCGCAGTTCGGCTGGTCGGACCGGCTGGACAACGTGTCGATGACCTACGACCGCGAGCTCGACGTGCGGTCGGTCACCGTCCGGCAGTAGTCCCCGCCGCGCACACCACCACCACGCACGACACACAGCCGCCGACGGCCGGGCCATCCCCGGCCGTCGGCGCGCGTGTCCGGCGCGATCGCCCCGGCCACGCACCGAACCCGGAGGTGACCCGTGGGGCGCTATGTCCTGCGACGACTCCTGCAGCTGGTGCCGGTCTTCATCGGCACCACCTTCCTCATCTACTTCATGGTCTGGGCGCTGCCCGGTGATCCGCTCGCCGGCAAGTGCGGCGATCAGGCCTGTCCGCCTGCCTTCATCGAGCGGATGCGCCTGGAGTACGGCCTCGACCAGCCGATCCTGGTCCAGTACCTCTCCTATCTCGGCGGGCTGCTGCAGGGCGACTTCGGGCAGAACTTCCGCGGCCAGGACGTCGGCACCCTGATCGCCAACACCTATCCGGTCACGATCAAGCTCGCCCTGGTCGCGCTCGTCATCCAGGCCGTCATCGGCCTGACGGCGGGTGTCCTCACCGGCCTGCGCCCGGGCGGCTACCTGGACAACGTCGTGCTCACCGCGACGCTGTTCCTCGTCGCGGTCCCGGTGTTCGTCACCGGCTACGTGCTGCAGGCCGTGCTCGGCCTGCGGCTGGGGCTCATCCCGCCGACCGTCCCCTCCGATCCCGGCCTGTTCGACCTGATCGTGCCCGGCTACGTGCTCGGCAGCCTGTCACTGGCCTACGTGGCACGGCTGACCCGGACCTCGATCGCCGAGAACTCGCGGGCCGACTACGTGCGGACCGCCACGGCGAAGGGCCTGACCCGCAACCGCGTCGTCGGGGTGCACCTCACCCGGAACTCGGCGATCCCGGTCATCACCTTCCTCGGCGCCGACTTCGGCACCCTGATGGGCGGCGCGATCGTCACCGAGGGGATCTTCAACATCCGCGGGATCGGCGGGCTCATCTTCGAGTCGATCCAGCGGCTGGACGGGGTGGTCGTCACCGGGGTCGTCGTCCTCCTGGTGATGGTGTATCTGCTCGCGAACCTGCTCGTCGACGTCACCTACGCCCTGCTCGACCCGAGGATCCGCCTTGACTGACCCGACCGTCGCCTCCGCGGACAAGCCCGTCGGGACACCCGAGGCCGCCGGCGCGACCGTGACCCGGTCCCGCAGCCTCGGCGCCGACGCCTGGTACGACCTGCGGCGCAGGCCGCTGTTCATCGTCGCCACCACGCTGATCACGGCCCTGATCGTGCTGTCCCTGTTCCCCCAGCTGTTCACCTCGGTCGATCCCACGGTGGGCGACCTGTCCCGGGCGCGGCAGGGCCCGTCGACCGAGGCCTGGTTCGGCTACGACAACCTCGGCCGGGACGTGTACGCCCGCACGATCTACGGCACCCGTGTCTCGATCGTGGTCGGGATCCTGGCGACCACACTGGTGGTGCTCTTCGGCGCCGTGATGGGCCTGATCGCCGGGTTCGTCGGCGGCTGGCTCGACTCGCTGCTCGCCCGGATCGCCGACGTCTTCTTCGGCGTGCCGTTCGTGCTCGGCGCCATCGTGGTGCTGTCGACCTTCCGCCAGTCGGTCGGGCAGAGCGTCGTCGGGATCAGCGGCCTGGTGATCGGCACCATCGGCCTGCTGTCCTGGCCGATCACGATGCGCATCATGCGGTCGGCCGCGATCGCCGCCCGCAACCAGGACTACGTCAAGGCCGCGCGGGCGCTGGGCGCCGGACCGTGGCGGATCATCGTGCGGCACATGCTGCCGAACACGATCGCGCCGGTGATGGTGTACGCGACGATCGCGCTCGGCGCCTTCATCGGGGCCGAGGCGACGCTGTCGTTCCTGGGCGTCGGCCTGCGCGATCCCGTCGTCTCCTGGGGCGTGATGATCAGCGAGGCGCAGAGCTACCTGCGGACATCGCCGCATCTGCTGCTGTTCCCGGGCGGCTTCCTGGTCGTCACCGTGCTCGCCTTCGTGCTGCTCGGCGACGCCGTCCGTGACGCGTTCGACCCGAAGGGCCGGTCATGAGCACCGACACGAGTGCAGCACCGGGACCCGCCGGGCACGCCGGCGCACCGCTGCTGGAGGTCGAGGATCTCCGCGTCGAGTTCCACACCCGCGACGGGGTGGCCTCGGTGCTCAACGGCGTGAGCTACCAGGTCCGCGCCGGCGAGACGCTCGCCGTGCTCGGCGAGTCCGGCTCCGGCAAATCGGTCACCGCGAACACCGTGATGGGCATCCTGCCGGTGCCCCCGGCGCGGGTCACCGGCGGTGCGATCCGCTATCGCGGTGAGGAGCTCCTGACCGCGACCGAGGAACGGCGCCGGGAGCTGCGCGGCGAGCACGTCGCGATGATCTTCCAGGACGCGCTGTCCGCGCTGAACCCGGTGTTCACGGTCGGCTTTCAGATCGGCGAGCAGCTGCGCACCCGACGCGGGATGAGCCGCCGCGACGCCCGGGCCCGTGCGGTGGAGCTGCTCGACCTGGTCGGCATCCCGGGGGCGAAGCAACGCGTGACCAGCTTCCCGCACGAGTTCTCCGGCGGGATGCGGCAGCGCGCGATGATCGCGATGTCGCTGGCGCTCGATCCGGACGTGCTGATCGCCGACGAGCCCACGACCGCGCTGGACGTCACGGTGCAGGCCCAGATCATGGACCTGCTGGCCGGCATCCAGCGGGAGCGGGAGATGGGCCTGATCCTGATCACCCACGACCTGGGCGTGGTCGCCGAGGTCGCGGACCGGATCGCGGTGATGTACGCGGGCCGGATCGTGGAGCAGGGCGACGTGCACCAGCTGTTCGCCAACCCCTGTCACCCCTACACCGAGGCCCTGCTGGCGTCGATCCCGCGTCTGGACAGCAAGGGCACCGAACTGCAGGCCATCCGCGGCCTGCCACCGACCCTGACCCGGATCCCGTCCGGCTGCCCGTTCCACCCGCGCTGCCCGCGGGTGCGCGACGTCTGCCGCGAGACCGACCCGCCGCTGATGACACTGCCCGACGGGCGTGCCTCGGCGTGCCTGTTCGCCGAGGAGCTGGTTCAGCCGTGACCGCACAGGAACCGATCCTCGAGGTCGACGGCCTGGTCAAACACTTCCCGGTCAAGATCGGCGCCGTGATCAAGCGGACGGTCGGTCACGTCCGCGCCGTCGACGGGGTGTCGTTCACCCTGAACAAGGGCGAGACCCTCGGCATCGTGGGCGAGTCGGGCTGCGGCAAGTCGACCCTCGCCCAGGTGCTGATGCGGCTGGAGCCGCCGACCGCCGGTGCCGTGCGCTTCCACGGCGAGGACATCTTCGCCAAGCGCGGCGCCGCGCTGAAGGCGCTGCGCCGCCAGGTCCAGATCGTGCTGCAGGACCCGTACACCTCGCTCAACCCGCGGATGACGGTCGCCGACATCGTCGGGGAGCCGTTCGAGATCCATCCCGAGGTGGCCCCGAAGGGCGACCGGCGGCGCAAGGTCCAGGAGCTGCTCGACGTCGTCGGGCTCAACCCGGACTTCGTGAACCGGTACCCGCACCAGTTCTCCGGCGGGCAGCGGCAGCGGATCGGGATCGCCCGTGCGCTCGCACTGCGGCCGGAGATCATCATCTGTGACGAGCCGGTGTCCGCGCTGGACGTGTCGATCCAGGCGCAGGTGATGAACCTGCTGGGCGAGCTGCAGCGCGAGTTCGGCCTGTCCTACATGTTCATCGCACACGATCTCTCGGTGGTGCGGCACCTGTCGGACCGGGTCGGCGTCATGTACCTGGGCAAGATGGTGGAGCTGGGGACCGAGGAGGAGATCTACACGCGGGCTGCGCACCCCTACACCCAGGCGCTGCTGTCGGCGGTGCCGGTGCCCGATCCGTCGGTGCGGGAGGGCCGGTCACGGATCCGGCTGACCGGCGACGTCCCCAGCCCGGTGAACCCACCGAGCGGCTGCCGGTTCCGGACCCGCTGCTGGAAGGCCACCGAGATCTGCTCGACCACCGAGCCCGAGCTCACGGTCCGTACCGGCGGCCGGCACCTCAGTGCCTGCCACCACGCGCACGAGGAGAACCTGCTGCCCGGCTGATCCGCCCGCGGTGGCCGCGCCTCGCTCGGCGCGGCCACCGCGGTGGGTCAGTTGTCGGCGTCCGGATCCTCGGCGCCCGAGTCGTCCTCCCGCGAGCCTTCCGGCTCGGACCAGGTCTGCGCCCCGGTCATCGGGCCGGTGGCGACCGGTCCCGGGGTGACCCGGGTCGACGCGTCGGTCTCCCGGTTGCTGATGACGAGCCCCTGCGCCTGGTAGAGCGGCAGCGCGGGGAGCTGGCGCCAGAGCACCCGCTCCGCCTCGGCGACCACCCCTGGATCCGCCACGCTGCCGGTCAGCTCGTCCAGCAGCGGCTGCAGGACCGGGAAGCAGGACGTGCCGGGCAGGTCCTCGTCGACGTCGTCCGGCGGACAGCCGTATGCCGAGTTCAGCCGCGGCCCGAGCGCGCCGTACGCCGGCCGGGACGCGACGAGCACGTCCACTGCGACCGGCGATCCGCCACCGGCCGCGGTGGTCGGCGAGGTGCTCGGCGCGGTCGTCGGGGCGGTCGTCGGGGCCGGAGTGGTGGGCTCTGCGGCCTGCGGCGGTTCGGCAGCCCCGTCACCGGGGGCGGGTCCGGCGCCGGGTGCCGGGGTGGTGGTCGGGCTCGGTGTGATCGGCGCGACGCTGGCGCTGGTCAGCAGCTCCGGCGCGGACGGCGCGACGATCGTGGTCTGGATCCCGCCCGCCGTCAGCTGCTCGGCGACCACCCGGGCCACCTCGACGTCCTCGCTCCGTTCGGCACCCGCACCGATCACCACGCTCAGCGGGCGACCGCCGAGGGTCCAGCGTCCGTTCCCGCCGCGGACGTACCCGGCCTCGGTGAAGGCCGCCTCGGCGACGGCCGGGTCCGGCCGCGCGGGCGCCCCGGGCGGCGCGCTCGGCTGGTAGCCGGCGTCGGAGGGGGCCGCACCGAACGCGTCGACGGGGACGGCCTCCGGGCTCACCCGCTCGCGGATCGCGGCCCGGTCCAGCATGGCCGCGATGCCCTCGCGGACCCGCGGATCGGCCAGCGGGCCGTCCTGGGTGCGGAACTCCAGCTGCTGCACCGCCGGGCGCGGCCCGCGCTGCACCGTCGGCGGCTCCGGCGACCCGGCCAGCACCTCGAGCGCCTGACCGATCTCCGGCCGGGCGTCCGGCAGTGCCAGGTCGATGCCCTGGCTCTCCAGCGCGGTCGGCAACGTGTTCGCCGGGATCCGGCGCAGCACGATCTCGTCGATCACCGCCGAGGTGTCCCAGTACGGGTCGTTGCGGACCAGCAGCACCTCGCCACGCAGCCGGTCGACCTGCATCAGCCGGAACGGCCCGCCCGAAGCGGGCACACCGTTCGCGAACGGAGCTGTCCAGCCGCCGGGCGCATCCTTGAGCAGGTGCGCGGGCAGCAGGTTGTCGAACAACTCCTTCCAGTGCGGGTACGGCCGGTCGAACACGACGTCGACGGCCTTGCCGGCGGCCCGCGACCGGACGTCGGAGATCTCCCGGTAGCCCGCGGCGCCGATGGTGTTCGGCTGGGTGCGCATCTGCTGCCAGAGGTAGACGAAGTCCTCAGCCGCGATCGGCGCACCGGTCGACCAGCCTGCCTCGACGTTCAGCTCGTAGCTGACCGTGAACGGCTCCTGCGAGGTGACCTTCGCGTCGGTGGCGACGGTCCGGTCGAGTTGCGGGTTCCCCTCGGCGTCCGGACGGAACACCGAGGGCAGCGCCATCGTCGCGATCGCCGTCGTCACCGGCGACTGGTCCGAGCGCAGGTGCGGGTTGAACCCGGGCCCCAGCTCGTCGACGCCGGCCACCACCCGGGTCGGGGTGGTGACCGGTTCGGTCGGTGCGTCGATGTCCGGCGCCGGTGCGGGCTGAGGATCGGCGCTGCACGCCGTCAGCGCCAGCAGGCAGGCCAGCAGCAGCGCGGGGAGCGCTCGGAACGGTCGCCGTGCTCTCACGTCCGCAGTATCCCCGCCGGCCTCCGCCGACCCACCGGACGGGGTGGGTCGGCGGGGCGCTCTGCTCTGCTCACCGGGTCGCCCCGGGGCCGCTCTGCTCTGCTCACCGCGGTGCGCCGGGCCCTCCACGGGGGCCTCCCGGCTCACTTCGCGGCGTTCGCCGCCGCCTTGGCCCGGGACCGGGCGCGGGCCCGGAGGTTCGGGTCCAGCTCGGCCTTGCGGATCCGGATGTTCTCCGGCGTGACCTCGACGCACTCGTCGGACGCGCAGAACTCGAGCGACTGCTCGAGCGAGAGGATCGTCGGCGGGATCAGCTTGACAAGCACGTCGCTCGTCGAGGAGCGGATGTTGGTCAGCTTCTTCTCCCGGGTGATGTTCACCTCGAGGTCCTCGTTACGGGTGTACTCGCCGACGACCATGCCGCCGTAGACCAGCGTGGTCGGGCCGACGAACAGCGTGCCGCGGTCGGCCAGCTGGTCGATCGCGTACGGCGTGACCGGACCGGAGCGGTCGGAGATCAGCGAGCCCTTGTTCCGGGTGCGGATCTCGCCGACCCAGGGGCCGTAGCCGTCGAAGACGTGGCTGGCGATGCCGGCGCCGCGGGTGATCGTCAGGAACTCGGTGCGGAACCCGATCAGCCCGCGCGAGGGGACCCGGAACTCCATCCGGACCCGGCCCTCGCCGTGCACCATGTCGCCCATCTCGCCCTTGCGGGCCGCGAGCAGCTGGGTGACCGCGCCGAGGGCGTCCTCCGGGACGTCCACCGACAGCTGCTCGAACGGCTCGTGCACCTTGCCGTCGACGACCCGGGTGACGACCTGCGGCTTGCCGACGGTGAGCTCGAAGCCCTCCCGGCGCATGGTCTCGACCAGCACGGCCAGTGCGAGCTCGCCGCGGCCCTGGACCTCCCAGGCGTCCGGGCGCTCGGTCGGGAGCACCCGGATCGAGACGTTGCCGACCAGCTCGGCGTCGAGCCGGTTGCGCACCAGCCGGGCGGTCAGCTTCTTGCCCGGGTGCGGGTCGCGACCGGCCAGCGGCGAGGTGTTGGTGCCGATCGTCATCGAGATCGCGGGCTCGTCGACGTCGATCCGCGGCAGCGCGACCGGGTGCTCCGGGTCGGCGAGGGTGTCGCCGATCGTGACCTCGGCGATCCCGGCGACGGCGACCAGGTCACCGGCGCGGGCCTCGTCGGCGGGGACGCGGGTGAGCGCCTCGGTCATCATCAGCTCGGTGATCTTGACGCGCGGGGTGCTGCCGTCCTCCCGGCACCAGGCGACCTGCTGGCCGCGGCGCACCACGCCGCCGCGGATCCGGCAGAGCGCGATCCGGCCCAGGAAGCTGGACGCGTCGAGGTTGGTGACGTGCATCTGCAGCGGGGCCGACGGGTCGTCGGACGGCGGCGGGACGACGTCGAGCAGGGTCTCGAACAGCGGGGTGAGGTCCTCGGAGTCGGGAAGCTCGCCGTCACCCGGGCGGATCCGGGACGCCTTCCCGGCGCGGCCGGAGGCGTAGACGACCGGCAGGTCGAGCAGGTGCGCGGTGACCGACTCGTCGAGGTCGAGCTCGTCGGCCAGCTCGAGCAGCAGCTCGAGGGACTCGTCGACGACCTCGGAGATGCGGGCGTCTGCGCGGTCGGTCTTGTTCACCACGAGCATCACCGGCAGGCCGGCGCTGAGCGTCTTGCGCAGCACGAACCGGGTCTGCGGCAGCGGCCCCTCGGAGGCGTCGACGAGCAGTACCACCCCGTCGACCATGGACAGGCCGCGCTCGACCTCGCCGCCGAAGTCGGCGTGGCCGGGGGTGTCGACGACGTTGATCGTGTAGTCGTGCCAGCTCACCGCGGTGTGCTTGGCGAGGATCGTGATGCCCTTCTCGCGCTCCAGGTCACCGGAGTCCATCACCCGGTCGACGAGCTCGGCGCGCTCGCCGAAGGCGCCGGACTGGCGGAGCATGGCGTCGACGAGGGTGGTCTTGCCGTGGTCGACGTGCGCCACGATCGCGACGTTGCGCAGCTCGGGACGGCCGGCCTGATCGGGCACGGCGTCGTCCTCGATCGCGGAGCGAGCATCGAGGGCCGAGGCGGAACGCGGAATGGTCACACCTCCACGGTATCGGGGGCAACCCCTGGTACCTGCGCGGGGCGCAGGTTAGCCTGGCCTCCTCATGGGCAAGGTGAAGAAGAAGTGCTGCCGATCCAAGCCGAAGCGTTGCAAGAGCTGCCCGGTCGTCGCGATGCGGCTGACCAAGGCCGGAGCCGACGATCTGAGCGGTAAGGCATTCCAGCGCGCCCTCAAGATCGCGCGTATCTACTGACCCCTTCGACAGGCCACTGACCAGCCGCGACGTCGATCGCGGTGGCCCGCGCGAGCCGCTCGGCGAGCCCGGATCCCGGCTGCGGTCACGCTCGGCCGCGCCGCGCCGGGTACCCGCTCCGGACGACGTCGTCGTGCCGTTGCCCCGGCCCTCCTGCGCGCCCGTGTGGCATGGCCGGAATCACACCGTTGCGCGGGTCACCGGAGTCCCGCAGCCTCACCCGTCCGGTACTCCGACGGGCTCCGTCCGGCCGGCCGCAATGTTCCGTACATCCGGTGCTCATCCCGCGAGGCGCCGGGCCGCGGCCCCGCCGGGACCTCCCGGCCGGTCGCTCAGCGCGAGCCGCAGCGCCGCGAGTGTGGCCGCCGGTCGCAGCCACGGCTCGGCCGGATCGAGGTCGAGTACCCGCCAGCCGTGCCGTCGCAGCACGGCCTTGCGCCAGCCGCGCCCGGCTTCCCCGTCGATCTCCACGGCGAGCCCGGCGCCGGGGAAGGCCAGCGCGAGCACGAGCCCGGCCGTCTCGTGACCACACCGCCAGCCCCGGATCCGGTCGTGCACCAGCAGCACGCGCAGCCGGTGCAGAGCACGCTCGGCCGCCTGCCGCGAGGTCACGGTCAGCAGCCTGCCGATCTCGGCCGAGCCGTGTGCGCCGAGGTTGCGGGCGTGGGCCGCGGTGAGCGCAGCCAGATCCGGCCCCGGCCCGCTGAGTGTGCGTTCCAGCAGCGCGGCACCGGGGATCCCGGGATCGAGGACGGCTTCGAGCACGGCGAGTGCCGGAGCCGCGACGGCCATGCCGGCGTGCGTGCTCACGTCGGCCGGTGCGAGATCGCGCCGGCGGACCCGGATCCCGTCGCGGGGCCGGGGCGCACGGCTGCGTGGCACGGTCACGGTGATGTGTCCGGGGGCGGTCGCGAGCAGGCCCCAGCACCACGCGGCCGCCGCACCGGTCAGCACCGCACCCTCCCCCGCCCACAGCACCGCGGCGCGGATCCGGGCGCGCTCGGAGCCCGGCCGGGCCGGATCCCGGTAGACCCGGGGATGCACGGGCTCCCAGCACCGGGTCGCGAGCCGCCGGTCGACGGCGTCCCGGGAGAGCCCGTGCGCGAGCGCCTGGGCGCGGGTGACCAGGCCGTCCTGCGCGGCGATGAGCCGGTCCAGCGGCGCGGGTGTCCGCCGGCCGGCGGGCGTCGCGGCCGGGGTGGGTGGCCGGTCTCCTGGGGCCGCGGCGGTGGGCCCGGCCGGCGCGGTGATGACGGGGTTCCGGTTCATGTGGCTTGGACGACGCCCGGGCCCGCGCGGTTCCGGCATTCTCCGGATGATCTTCACTTCGGCACCGGCGACCGCGCTGCCGTCCGCAGGATCGGCTGCGATTCAGCCGCGGAGCAGATCGACCAGCTCGCCGAGGACCGCACGATCGGCGTCCAGCCAGCCGAGCGTCGCGATCTCGCGCGCTCCGACCCAGCGCAGCGCCCGGTGTTCCCGCGGCTGCGGTTCCGGTGAGCCGGGGAGTAGGCGTGCGGTGTGGATCCGCAGCACCCGGCGTCCGATCGGCAGGTCGGTGCCGAGCCGCTCCCCGGTCACCACCCGGGCGTCCAGCTCCTCGGCGCACTCCCGGGCCACCGCGTCGGCCTCGGTCTCCCCCGGTTCGACACCACCGCCGGGGAGCTCCCACCGTCCCGCGAGCTCGGCCGGATAGGACCGCTGGGCGGCCAGCAGCCGGCCGTCCCGCACGATCGCCGCACCGACGACGGCCGGTGCCGCACGCAGCTCGCCGACCCGTTCGCCGATGACCTCGCGGCGGGCGGCCAGCAGCCGCCGCCCGTAGTGGCGCAGCACCGGATCGGAGAGCCGGCCGGGACCACCGAGCGGGGGCGTCCAGCTGAGCTCGTCACGCACCAGGGTCCCGGCGCCGTCCGGAACTGCCCGGGTCACGTGCCGCAGCGCCGTCAGCGGACCGGACGCGAGCTCGGACCACAGTCCGTCCCGTCCGGCCCGGATGATCCGGGTCCGGCAGCCGACGAGACCGCCCGGGAGGGTCACCCGGACCTCGTCCCCCGCGACGAGCAGCCGGGCGGGCGCGGTCAGCCGGGCACCGGCGCGGGCGACGGCCACCGCGGCCGACGCCGTCTCCCGCAGTACCCCCGCGACCAGGTCGGGCGGGCCGTCCACGCGATGGTCGAGACTGATCACCGGCACGGCACCGATCCTCGCAGGGCCCCCGCAGGCCCGGCGGATGTCCCGGAAACGCCACGCCCGCGGGCACGGAAGGTCACCCTGTTCCGGTGCAACAGCCCGTCACCGTTCCGCCCGGCCGCCCGCCCGCCATCCGCGCCGTCGGCCTCGGCCGTGGTTTCGGCCGTGGGGCGGGCGCGGTCCGGGCCGTCGACGGTGTCGATCTCGACGTCCCGATGGGCTCGGTGCTCGGCCTGCTCGGTCCCAACGGTGCGGGCAAGACGACGTTGATGCGGATGCTGCTCGGGCTGCTCGCGCCGACCGAGGGCACGGTCGAGCTGCTCGGCAGGCAGTTGCCCGGGCGGGCCTGCGAGGTGCTCCCGCACGTCGGCGCCCTGATCGAGCTGCCCGCCGCGCACCCGCACCGGACGGGCAGGCAGAACCTGCTCCGCTACGCGGCCGCCGAACCGCTGCTGGACACCGCCCGGATCCCGGCCGCGGTCGCCGCGGTGCTGCACCGGGTCGGGCTGTCCGAGGCCGCCGACCGCAGGGTCCGCGAGTACTCGCCGGGGATGCGCCAACGACTCGGCCTGGCGGTCCCGTTGCTCACCCGGCGCCGGCTCGTCGTGCTGGACGAGCCGACCAACGGCCTCGATCCGGCAGGCACCCGGGACGTCCGGCAGCTGATCGGCGAGATGCACGCGGCCGGTGCGACCGTCGTGATCAGCTCGCATCTGCTCGGTGAGATCGAGGCGACCTGCACCCATGTCGCCGTTCTCCGCGCCGGACGACTGCTGACGGCCGGGCCGCTGCGGGACCTGTTGAGCGGGGGGCCGGGCCCGCTGGTGGTCACCACCCCGGACACCGGTCTCGCCGTGCACACCCTGCGGGCACACGGGTTCGACGCCGGCGCGCCCGCCGCTGACCGGGTGCACGTGACCGGCGCAGCGGCGCCGGAGGTCGTCGCGCTGCTGGTGCACGCCGGCGTCGCGGTGCGCGAGGTCACCCGGCCCTCCGCCCGGCTGGAGGACGTGTTCGCCCGGCTCACCGACACCCCCGATGCCGGTGCCCGGGGCCCCGATCCCCGGATGGCGCCGGCGGCGGCGTGGGCCGGGAGCGTCCGGTGAGCGCCCCGGCACGGTCCGCGGACGGCCGGTATCCGCACCCCCGCTCCGGACCTCCGGGGCGCGCCGGGCGGCGGACGGCGGCGCCGCTGGCCCGGCTGCTCCGCTCCGAGATCGAGCTGGCGCTGGCCCGCCCGCGTACCGCGGTGGCCCTGGCGGCGGCCGCACTGGTACCGGTCGCGGCGGCGATCGCGCTGGCCACCGGCTCGGAAGGATACTCCTACACGCTGGGTGTGCTGATGGTCGCGCTGGCCGAGCCGGCCGCGTTCTCGCTGGGTATGCCGGTGGTGCTCGTCGCGGCCGACGCGTTCGCCGCCGAGCGGGCCCGCGGCACCCTCGACGGGCTGCGGTTGTCCCCGGTCGGGCCCGGCCGGCTGGTGCTGCTGAAGGCGTCCGCGGTGGCCGCCGCCGCGGTGCTGGCCACGGTCGTCGTGGTGGGTTCCGCGCTGCTCGCCGGCTCGCTGATGATGGGTACCGGGTGGTTCGGGGTCGGGCCGACGCTCGCCAGGGCCGGGCTGCTCGCGGCCTGGACGGCCGGGCAGCTGATCGGGTTCGGGATCCTGCTGCTCGCGGTGTCGGCGGCGGCGCGGCGGTCGTCGGTGGTCGTCGTGACCGGGCTGGTCGCACTGGTCGTCGCGCCACTGGTGGCGGCGCTGTGGGAGCCGGCGGCGCCCGCGCTGCCGACCGGGCACTGGCACGAGGTGCTCGCGGCCACCCTGGCCGTGCCGGTGGACACCGGTCCGGTCTTGGCGACGACGCTGCGCGCCGCCGGGTTCGCCGTCGCCGGAGCGGGAATCACCGGATACCTGCTGGGCCGCGACTCCTGAGCGCCCCGGCACCGCCGGGATCGCGGGCGGTCCGCGCGGGCCACTGGGCCGGAGCGGGGTGACTGCGCCACGATGGGGCGATGGCCACCCCCTTGCTGACCGACGCCGAGATCACCGCATCGCTGCTGAAGCTCCCGGGCTGGGAGCGGGACGGCAACGCGATCGTCCGCACCGCGAAGCTGCCCGACTTCGCCGCCGCGATCGCGGTGGTGGACCGGGTCGCCGAGGATGCCGAGGCCGCCGACCACCATCCGGACATCGACATCCGCTACAACACCCTGACCTTCCGGCTGTCCACCCACTCCGAGGGCGGGCTGACTGCGAAGGACACCGACCTGGCCGGGCACATCTGCGACCGGATCGCCGCGGCCGGCGGCTGAGCCGAGACCGCGCCGGGGCCGTGCCGGGGCCGTGCCGGGGCTCAGAAGCGGCGGTTGCGCAGCACCGGGATCTGCTCGCGCACCTGCCCGGCCACGGCCGGATCGAGATCCACGACGAGCAGGCCCGGCTCCGCCCCGAGGCTGTCGACGATCTCCCCCCGCGGCCCCGCGACCAGGCTGTAGCCGATGCCGGTCGGGGCCCGGCCGTGCTCGCCACCGACGGTCGTCGGATCGGCCTGGTCGCAGGCGACGACGAACGAGCCGGTGTCCAGTGCGCGGGCCCGGACCAGCAGCTCCCACTGCTCCCGCTTGCCGGCCCCGGCGCCCCAGGACGCCGGGACGACCAGCACGGTGGCGCCGGCATCGGCGAGCCGCTGGTAGAGACCGGGGAACCGGACGTCGTAGCAGGTGGACAGGCCCACCGTGACCGGGCCGGTGCCCGGGCCGTCGGAGTCCGGGAACTCCACGGTCACCGGTTCGGTGCCGGGCGCGACCGTGTCGGACTCGGCGAAGCCGAAGGCGTCGAACATGTGGATCTTGTCGTAGTGCGTGTCGGCACCGGCCCCGGTGACCAGCAGCGTGTTGCGGACCCGGCCGTCGCCGGCGGGGGTGAACATCCCGGCGGCCACCGTGATCCCGTGCTCGGCGGCGAGCGCCCGCACCCGGCTCGCCCACGGGCCGTCCAACGGCTCGGCGACCGGGCCGAGCGGCACCCCGAAGCGGCACATCGTGGCCTCCGGGAACAGCACCAGCCGCGCGCCGGCGGCGGCCGCCTCCCGGGTGAGCCGGTCGACCTCGGCGAGGTTGCCCTCCGGGTCCGGGGTGGACGAGATCTGGGCGAGCGCGATCCGCATGGGTCGGTCGTACCACGCCGGCGGTGCGGGCACGCGCTCGATCACCGGGCGCGACGTGCGGTACGGTCGGGACGTGCGCAGCGCCTACTACTGGTTTCTCCAGCCGGCCCGGGATGGGTCGGCCGGTGTCGTAGCGCGCTGACCCTCCATCCCTCGAGCCGGCATCATGGACCGGCTCGGGCGAGGTGATCCGGGGCGGTCCGCCGGGAAAGGACCGCGGTCCCCGATGAGTACCCCCACCGCTCCGCTGCTGGACACCCCGCTGGACGACCGGCGGATCGAGCGGATCCGCCCGCTGATCTCGCCCGCGCTGCTGCGTCACGACCTGCCCTGCACCCCCGAGGTCGCCGGGACGGTCACCCGTGGCCGGGCAGCGGTCACCGGCATCCTCGACGGCACCGACGACCGGCTGCTGGTCGTCGTCGGGCCGTGCTCGGTGCACGATCCGGATGCCGCGCTGGACTACGCGCGGCGGCTGGCCGCCCGGGCCGAGGAGCTGTCCGGCGAGCTGTGCATCGTGATGCGCACCTACTTCGAGAAGCCGCGCACCACGGTCGGCTGGAAGGGCCTGATCAACGATCCCGGCCTGGACGGCACGTTCGACGTCAACCGCGGCCTGCGCACCGCCCGCAAGCTGCTGCTCGACATCTCCGCGCTGGGGCTGCCGGTGGGCTGCGAGTTCCTCGACCCGATCACGCCGCAGTTCATCGCCGACGTCGTCAGCTGGGGCTCGATCGGCGCCCGCACCGCGGAGAGCCAGGTGCACCGGCAGCTGGTCAGCGGCCTGTCGATGCCGGTCGGGATCAAGAACGCCACCGACGGGAACATCCGGGCCGCGGTCGACGGGATGCGGGCCGCCGCGGCCTCGCACGTGTTCATGGGCGTCAACACCGACGGGCTCGCCGGCCTGGTAACCACCACCGGCAACCCGGACACGCACGTGATCCTGCGCGGCGGCGCGCAGCCCAACTACTCGGCCGACGACGTCGCCGCGGCGGCGGCCGAGCTGCGGAAGGCGGGCCTGCCGGACCGGGTGGTGGTCGACGCCAGCCACGGCAACAGCGGCAAGGACCACGTGCGGCAGGCCGGTGTGGTCGGCGAGCTCGCGGAGCGGATCGCCGCCGGGGAGCGTGCGGTGACCGGCCTGATGATGGAGAGCTTCCTCGTCGAGGGCCGCCAGGAGCTCGGGCAGGACATGGTCCGCGGCCGGTCGGTGACCGACGCGTGCATGTCCTGGGACACCACCGACACGCTGCTCGGGACGCTCGCCGACGCCGTCCGGGACGGACGTCACTGAGGACCGGCACGGCGTGGTGTGTGCCCGTGATGATCCCGGTGGTGCCAGGCTCTGGATCCGGCCGGTCGGTTCCCCGGCCGGATCGACCGGGAGAGGACGGGCATGTTCAAGGGTTTCAAGGACTTCCTGATGCGCGGGAACGTCGTCGACCTCGCGGTGGCGGTGGTCGTCGGCGCCGCCTTCACCGCGGTGGTCACGGCGTTCACCGAGGCGTTCCTGGAGCCGCTGATCCGGCTGGTGTCCGGGGGTGGCGAGCTCGGCGGCACGTTCGTGGTGAACGGCATCGAGTTCAACTGGGCGATGTTCGTGAACGCCCTGATCACCTTCCTGATCACCGCGGCGGTCGTGTACTTCCTGGTGGTGCTGCCGCTGAAGACGGTTCAGGAGCGGCGCAAGCGCGGCGAGGAGGACGGCCCGGCCGATCCGACGGAGGTCGAGCTGCTGATCGAGATCCGCGACCTGCTGCGCGAGGGACGCCGGGAGGAGGCGGCCGGGAAGCACGCGGCGGGCGGGCCCGCCGACTGAGGGCCCCCGGCGCGCCCGGCTCACCGCCCGGCACCGGGGTCGCCGATCCGGGCCAGCACCCGCCGGCGCAGCAGCGCGTACTGGGCGCGGCAGCGCCGGGGCGGCCCCGGTGGCCGGGTCACCACCCGCGGTGGCTGCACCGTCTCGCCGGGGGTGAACTGGTCGCCGGTCAGGTCGATCTCGGTGCCGCCGGGGAGCCGGTTCCACCAGTGGTAGCCCTGCAGCGTGCCGTCGGAGTGCCACACCTCGGCGAGCAGCAGGTCCCCGCCGAACAGGTCGTGCAGCACCAGGGCGGTGGCACCGCACTGCCCGCGCGACGGCACCCGGGCACTCCAGCCTGCGCGATCCGCGTCGTCACAGGTGTCGCGATCCCAGGACGCCCGCACGGCGGCGGCGACCTCGGTCAGGGCGGGCGCCGGGCAGGCAGCGGTGGTCATGGACCGGACGGTAGGGCGGACCACCGACAGTTCCGGTTCCGCGGCAGGTCAGGACCCGTCGGGGACCGGCAGCGGGAGGGGCCGTTCCATCCGGTGCTCGGTGATTCCGTCCGGTCGTTCGATCGCCCCGAGATCGGCGAACCCGTGCCTGCGGTACAGCGCTGCGGCCCGCTCGTTGCCGACCACGACGTGCAGTGCCAGCCGGTGGGCGCCCCAGCTGACGGCCTGCTCGGAGACGGCGGCGATCAGGGCGTCGGCCACCCCGGTGCCGCGGGCGTGCGGAGCGACCCACAGCGCGACGAGATCGGCGACGCCGTCCGGATCCGGTGGCACCGCCACGACGTGTGCGCACGGACGGCCGTCCAGGTCGGCGACGAGGTATCGGCCGGGCGCCCGCAACCGGTCCCGCCACTCGTGCTCACCGGCGCCCACCCAGTCCGCGAGCCGGCTGTGGAACGCGTGCGGCGCCTCGGCCAGAGCAGCCAGTCGCAGGTCGCGCCAGGTCCTCCAGTCGTCGGGGCCCAGCTCCCGCACGGTGATCAACGAGCGCCTCCCGGGTACGGACGGACGCCGAACCTAGCAGCGCTGTGCCCGTCCACGGTCGTGCGACCGCCGGGCCATCGAGCCGGTGACGGCGAGGCTCACGCAGGCGACGACCGCGGTCGTCTGGAGCACCGGATCGCCGCGCACCAGCAGTGTCACGACCAGCGCTGCCACGAGCGCCGCCCCGGTGCATCCCGCGGCGGGTGGCCGTGCGGGCACGGGGAGCGTGGCACGGAACCCGGCCGCGGCCGTACCGAGCGCGGCGGCCAGCAGCAGCGCGACCAGCGCGTCCCACCAGGTCCACCCGGTCGTCACCCGGCCACTCCTGTCCCGGCGCCCGATGGCGCCCCGTCGACCAGCATGCCGGGCCCGGTCGCGCCGGGCCTCGATAATCCTGATGATCCACAGCGGCTCCCGGCGCGGACGGTCGGCGCGGCACGGCGCGAGCTGCGAGGATGCCGCGGTGGATCCCAGGGTGGTGCGGACACGTCGGCGGCTGCAGGACGCTCTGCTCGCCCTCGCCCGTGAGCGCCTGCTGGAGACGATCACCGTCGCGGACGTCGCGGAGCACGCCGGGGTGAACCGCAGCAGCTTCTACCAGCACTACACCGACAAGGAGTCACTGCTCGCGGACGCGTTGAGCGCGCAGGCCACGCTGGCCGGTGCGGACCTGTCCGAGCTGGTCCTGGCCGACATCGGGGAGCAGCCGCCGGAGGCGTTGCTGCGCTGGTTCGCGCATCTGGCCGACCACGCCGTCCTCTACCGGCAGGCGCTCGACGGGGCCGCAGCGCCGGACGCGGCGGCGGTGATGCGGCGCTGGATGCAGGAGTTCGTCGCCGACACCGCCCAGCGGATGGGCTTCACCGAGTCGGAGGCGGGCATCCCGCTGGACGTCTTCGCGGCGGGACTGACCTGGTCGCTGCTCGGCGTCGCGGCGAGCTGGCTGGAGCGCGATCCGCTGCCCGCCCCGGAGGTGGCCGCCGGCTGGGCATGGCGGATGCTGGTGCGCCGGGACATCTGAGCCTGCTCGGGGTTCCGGATCGGCCGTGCCGCCCGGGCCGGGTCCGTCGGCCCGGGCGGCACGTGCCTCCCGCGGATGCGGGCCGAATCAGCCCTGGACGATCCCGGAGTTGCTCTGGTCCACCGTGGTGGTGGACTGCGAGACCGGGCCGCTGGACAGCAGGCCGCCGATGTTGATCGACGGGTTCACCGTGGCGTCGATCCCGATCAGGCTGCCCTTCTGGGACGCGTAGCCGCCGCCCGGGCCGTGACCGGAGCCGGACTGCAGGACACCGCTGTTGGAGCGGTCGACGGTGGTGGTCGACTGCTCCACCGGGCCGGAGTTGAGGATGCCGCCGACGTTGGCGGACGGGCTGATGTCGAGGCCAAGGCCCACCAGGTCGTCGACCTGGACGGCCTGACCGGCGCCGCAGCCGGACTGCACGATGCCCGAGTTGGACTCGTCGACGGCGGTGATGTGCTGCGAGACCGGGCCGCTGTTGGCGATGCCACCGATGTTGAGGGCCGGGTCGA
This sequence comes from Pseudonocardia autotrophica, assembly GCF_003945385.1. Taxonomy (NCBI): domain Bacteria; kingdom Bacillati; phylum Actinomycetota; class Actinomycetes; order Pseudonocardiales; family Pseudonocardiaceae; genus Pseudonocardia; species Pseudonocardia autotrophica. The sequence continues at coordinate 1,116,442 of NZ_AP018920.1, read as the reverse complement.
CCGCAGCGTCGAGGCCGAGCAGGCCGCCCTCCTGCGAGGCGAACGACGGGGCGCAGTCACGGTTCTTGTCGTGACCCTTGCCGCCGTCGTGGTAGTCGCCGGCCAGCGCCATCCCGGCCGAGCCGAGGGCGAGCGGGACGGTCAGGGCGCCGACGGTGGCGATCCGCCGCGCGGTACGGCGGGAGGAGGACGTCTCGGGGGCGTTCATGGTTCTCCTTCTCATCTGTGTGAACCGACCGTCAGCGTTCACCGTCAATGTTCACGCTGTGTCACGGCCCGGTGTCGCAGAACGTACGGAACCCCTCCACGCAAGAGGACGTCGCCCCTCGGTTGGTGTCCGATTAGTCCTATTTACCCGCCGCACTCGTACCGCTCGCCGTTGATCAACTACACATAGTGCTATCCGGCAGGTGTCGGACAGGCACTCTGCGTGACGAATCGTCACTTCACAGATCGTTACGGTCGACACCCCACAAGAGGCGGAGATCACACCCGTGCAACTCCAGGGCCGCCGGCGCGTCCTACTGCCCGATCACTTTCCGGCCCGCCGCGGCGACACCCCCTCGACTAGGGGACGACATGCCGAAGTGACCCGGTCGGAGCAACGGCCACTGGACCGTTCCGCACCTTTCGGCGCACCGCTCGCCGCATATCGATCGCCGAACGGCCCTCTTGCGAAAGCGCCCCACCACACTCCGCGCCGTCTGCAGCAGTCGTTGATCGAATGACGTCTGACCTGGCACTACGCCATACAGAGTGATCGATTACGCCGGACGGCGGTGCGATCTTCCGGTGCGCTCGGCGGTTCGGACACGGACGCCAATCCGACAGCTGTCGGAGAACCTCCTCTAGGGTCGGCCCGGCACGCCCCGAACGCGCCCCCGTTCCCGGCCCGGCCACGTCCGGGCGACACCCCGAGGAGTCCGTCGATGCCGACTCTCACCCGGCGCACCTTCCTCGCCGGTGCGGCCGCCGCCGGCGGAGCGGCCGCACTGCACCTCGGCACCCGGCCGGCCGTCGCCGCGCCCGCCGCACGTGCGGACCGGCGGCGCGCGGTCGTCATCGGGACCGGGTTCGGCGGCGCCGTCGCCGCGGCCCGGCTGGCACGGGCCGGTGTCCCCGCGCTGGTGCTCGAGCGCGGCGTCCGCTGGCCGGTCCGGCCCGGCGGCGACACCTTCCCGCTGATGTTCTCGCCGGACCGCCGGGCGTCCTGGCTGACGCCGGGACCGGTTCTCACCGGCTCCCCGCCCGCCGTCTGGAAGCCCTGGACCGGCGTCCTCGACCGGGTCCGTGGCATCGGGATGGACGTGCTCTGCGGTGCGGGTGTCGGCGGCGGCTCGCTCGTCTACCACGGGATGACGATGCAGCCCTCCGCCGCGACCTTCGCCGCGTCGATGCCCGCGGAACTCGACTTCGAGCGGTTCGACCGCGACCACTACCGCCGGGTGGAGTCGGTGCTGGCCCCGGCGACCATTCCGGACGACGTGCTCGCACACGCCCGTTACCGCAGCTCACGGCAGTTCCTGCGGCGGGCCGAGGAGGCCGGGACCCCAGGCTTCCGGGTCCCGCTGCCGCTCGACTGGAACGTGGTGCGACGCGAGCTGCGCGGCGAGCTGCCGGCCTCCTACAGCACCGGTGACGTGCTCTACGGCGCGAACAACGGCGGCAAGAACACCGTCGACCGGACCTGGGTCGCCGAGGCGGAGGCGAGCGGCCTGGTCGAGGTCGCGCCGCTGCACCGGGCCACCGACGTCGAGCGGGACCGGTCCGGACGCTGGGTGGTGCACACCGAACGGATCGACACCGACGGCGTCGTGCTGGAGCAGATCCGGATCGTCACCGACGCGCTGTTCCTCGCCGCGGGCTCGGCCGGCACCACCCGGTTGCTGGTGAAGGCCCGGGCGAAGGGGCTGGTCCCGGACCTGCCCGACGGCGTCGGCACCCGCTGGGGCAACAACGGCGACCGGATCTTCACCTGGACCCCGGTCGGCGAGAGCCCCGGCGCGCTGCAGGGCGGACCGGCCTGCGTCGGCGTCCGGGACTGGTCGGACCCGGCGCGGGCACTCACCGTCATCCAGGCGGGCGTGCCGTTCCCCGTCGACCTCGGCACGACCACCGTCATCGGCTACGGGATCGTCGAACCGCGCGGCGAGTTCCGCTACGACCCGGTGCGCGACGACGCCGTCCTGCACTGGAGCCAGGCCCACGACGCGCAGCTGACCCGTGACATCGCCGCACGCATCCGGCGGATCGTCGGCGGTGACCTGGTGACCGGCCTGCTCAACCCGACCCTGGACACCACCGCGTTCGAGACCACGACCTATCACCCGCTGGGCGGGGCGACCATCGGCGACGTGTGCGACGCCGCCGGGCGGGTCCTCGGTCAGCGTGGGCTCTACGTGGTCGACGGTGCGCTGATCCCCGGCTCCACCGGCGCCTGCAACCCGTCGATGACGGTGGCGGCGCTCGCCGAGTACGCCATGGACGGCATTCTCGGGACGGACCTCGGGACGGTGTTCTGATCCGGGCTCGTCCGGATCAGCCGCTGCCGGCACTGCGCAGCAGGGCCGCGAGCGCGCGGGCGGGGCTGCTCAGGTCCGCCCAGCTCCGGCAGGCGACGAGCAGCTCGCGCGCGGCCCATCCGTCGTGCAGCGGCACCCCGACCAGACCGTCGGCGACGTCGCGGGCCGGGAGCACGGCGATGCCCACGCCGGCCGCGACCGCGTGGCAGACGGAGCCGGCGTCGGGGAACCGGGCCCGGTGCCGCGGATGGCCGCCGAGCGGGACGGCGTGCCGGCGCAGGTGTTCCTCCAGCGGGCTGCCCTCGGAGTAGCCGACCAGCGCGTCGTCGTCGAGGACGTCGACGAACGCGACCTCGGCCAGCCCGGCGAACCGATGCCCGGGATGGACCACGACGACCAGCGGATCCGGCCCCAGCGAGATCGACTCCAGCCGGCCGAGCTCGACGTTGTCGGCGAGCACGCCGAGCTCGGCGCTGCCCTCGGCCAGTGCCGCGACGATCCGGTGGCTCGGCTGCTGGACCAGGTCGACGTCGACGTCGGGGTGGTCGTGCAGGAACCCGGTCACCGGGCCCGTGAGCAGTGTCGCGCCGGCCGTGTTGGTCAGGATCGTGACGGTCGCCGCGTGTCCCCCGGCGAGATCGGCCAGCTCCAGCCGCATCCGGTCGTGCCGGCCGACGATCTCCCTGGCGTGCGACGCCAGCAGCTCGCCCTGCCTGGTCGGCGTCACGCCGCGCCGGTGCCGGTCGAACAGCGGCAGGCCCGCCGCGCCCTCCATCGCCGCGATCCGGCTGCTCGCCGAGGCCAGTGACAGGTGCACCAGCTCCGCGCCGCGGGTGATGCTGCCCTGCTCGACGACCCCGAGGAACAGCCGGAGATCGAGTACCTCGAATGCCACGGCCCGACCGTACAGCCTCTGTCACAGACGAAGGCAGGGTCCGGATCCTCGCTCTTCCACAGCGCCCGAAGCCGGGTCAGGCTTCGATGGTGACCCTTTCAGAGCCGTCGGCCACGCAGCGCGCGGCGCAGTTGCGGCAGGTGACGCCGGCCCTCGTCGTCGTGCTGGTGACCGTCGCGCTCTGCGTCGGGCACCTGGCCGGCATCCGCGCCGTGCAACGAGACGTCCCGGACGCCCACAGCACCGTCGCCACGGTGCTGGCCGTCACCGCGGCGCCGCAGGCCGGCGGGCCGTTCCGCAGCACCGTCCGCGCGCACTGGACGGGGCCCGACGGGCGAGCGCACACCGGGCCGCTGGTGCTCGGCGGACGACCGGCTCCCGGCGAGACCCGCACCATCTGGACCGACCGGGAGGGCGCGCCGAGGCCGACGCCCACCGAGGGCAACGGGACCGCGGTGACCGCGGCCGCGCTCGTGCTGCTGAGCGGTGGCGGGTTGCTGCTGCGGGCGCGGCTGATCGCCTCGCGCCGGGCCGGCCGCGAGATCGGCGGCGAGTGGGCGGCACTCGAACCCGGGTGGAGCGGGCGCGGCAGCACGCCCTGACCGTCCGGATCCGGGCGTTGCTCGGGCACTGCAGCACCATGTCGGACGTGGACGCACAGGATCAGGGCCTCCCGGCAGCGGCCCGGGTGACCGCGCTCGCCGCGGCCCGGCGGCACTCCGTCGGGTGCCGCTCCGACGGCACCGTGGTCGCGGTGGGCGACGGCCGGGCCGGTGAGTGCGACGTCGGCACCTGGACCGGCGTGGTCGCCGTCGCGGCGGGCAACGTGCACACCGCCCGCAACACCGGGCGCGCGCACACCGTCGGGCTGCGCGCCGACGGCACCGTGCTCGCCACCGGCCGGAACGACGACGGCCGGTGCGCGACGACGAGCTGGACCGGTGTCACCGCCGTCGCCGCCGGCTGGCGTCGCACCCTGGGGCTCCGCGGCGACGGCACCGTGCTGGCCACCGGCCGGGACGCCGAGGGCCAGTGCTCGGTGGCGGATTGGCGCGAGATCGTCGCCGTCGCCTGCGGGGACTGGCACACCGTCGGGGTGCGGGCCGACGGCAGCGCGCTCGCCACCGGCGTCGGGATCCGCGGCCAGTGCGCCGTCGGGGACTGGCGGAACCTGGTCTCGGTGACTGCGGGACACCTGCACACGGTCGGCTTGCGGTCCGACGGCACCGTGGCGGCCACCGGCGGCACCGGCGCCGGCGAGTGCGGTGTGCAGCACTGGCGTGACGTCGTCGCCGTCGCGGCGGGCAGCCGGCACACGGTCGCGCTGCGCGCGGACGGCCGCGTTCTCGCCGCCGGCGACGGCGCGGACGGCCGGTGCGCCGTCCGCGACTGGAGCGGGATCATCGCGGTCGCCGCCGGATCGGCGCACACCCTCGGCCTCCGGGCGGACGGCGCCGTCGTCGCCACCGGGGACACGGCCGACGGGCGCTGCGACGTCCATCGGTGGTGACCGGTCGAGGCCTGACCGGCCACCGGGCAGCCGAAGCCTTGCCCGATCTATCGAAAAACAATAGATTTCCATCGTAGGACGATGGAGGGATCACCGTGGGACAGCTGACTGTTGCGTCGCTGCGCGCCGTACTGGCGGTCGTGCTCGCCGGCACCGTGTTCGTCCAGGCGGGAATGGTGTGGGCACTGGCCACCGACCCGGAGACCGGGCCGCTCCCACTCACCCTGCTGCGCGTGATCACGATCGTGGGCATGCTCGCGGTCCAGGTCGCCATCGTCTGCGTGTGGAAGCTGGCGACGATGGCGCGCCGCCGGACCGTGTTCTCCCAGCCGGCCTTCCGTTACGTGGACGGCGTGATCGGCGCGATCGTGACGGCCGCTGCGCTCTGGTTCGTCGTCACGATCGTCAACGCGCCCGGCCAGCGCGACGACCCGGGCGTCACCCTCGTCATGGGCGGGATCGGCGTGGGCGTCCTGGGGGTCGCGCTCATCGTGCTGGTGCTGCGGCAGTTGCTCGCCCAGGCCGTCGCGCGTGACGTCGAGGCGTCGCGGATGCAGGCCGAGCTGGACGACGTGATCTGATGCCGATCGTCGTCGACATCGACGTCATGCTGGCCAGGCGGAAGATGTCCGTGGGCGAGCTCGCGGACCGCGTCGGGATCACCCCCGCCAACCTGGCGGTGCTCAAGAACGGCCGGGCCAAGGCGGTGCGCTTCACGACGCTGGCCGCGCTCTGCGCGGTGCTCGACTGCCAGCCGGGCGATCTGCTGCGCTGGGACGCCGAGGGCACCCCGGGCGGATGACCGCCGACGGCGGCGGGTTGCACGTTCGGCACGGGAAGTGGCAGCGAGAACGGCGGAGAGAACGGCGGTGTGATCGAGCCGGGCTGCCGTCGTCGCCGGTGGAACCGGGCGGGCGAGCGGCCGGATCAGGACCGGGCCTTCGTGGCCGAGAGTCGCTCCAGGCGCCGGGTGGTGGGCCAGCGGACGTCGAACGCCCAGCCGAGCTTCTCGAACCCGCGGATGACCACGGCCGAGATGTCGATCTGACCCTTCTTCACACCGTGCCGGGCGCAGGTCGGGTCGGCGTGGTGCAGGTTGTGCCAGGACTCGCCGCAGGACAGCACCGCGAGCCACCAGACGTTCGCGGACTTGTCGCGGGAGGCGAACGGGCGCTCGCCCCAGATGTGGCAGATCGAGTTGATCGACCAGGTGACGTGGTGCAGCACCGCGACCCGGACGAACCCGGCCCAGAACAACGCCGTCAGCGCGCCCCACCACGACATCGTGACCAGACCGCCGATCAACGCCGGACCGAGCAGGCTGACGACGACGATCAACGGGAACGCACGATCCACCCGCTGGATGTCACGATCGGCGAGGAGATCGGGGGCGAACCGCTTCATGTTGGTCAGGTCGCGGTTGAACAGCCACCCCAGATGCGCGTGCCAGAACCCGGTGATCAACGCGGCCGGCCCGGTGCCGTGCAGCCACGGCGAGTGCGGGTCACCCTCCTTGTCGGAGAACGCGTGGTGCCGGCGATGATCGCCCACCCAGTCGAGCACGCTGCCCTGCAGCGAGAGGCTGCCCGCGATCGCCAGCGCGATCCGCAGCGGCCGCTTGGCCTTGAACGCACCGTGGGTGAAGTACCGGTGGAATCCGACGGTCACGCCCAGGCAGCTCACCGCGTAGAACGCGACGGCCAGTGCGACGTCCAGCCAGCCCAGGCCCCATCCCCACGCGAGCGGGACGGCCGCGAACAGGGCCAGTGTCGGCAGCGCGACGAACAGCCCCACCAGGAACATCTCCCCCGGCGGACGCTGCCCGTCGAGAACGGGGGCCGGTCCGGCCCGGGGCGGGGCGGGGGCCGTGTCGAGTGTTGTCATGGCCTCATGACAGCCTTCCCGGGCCCGTCGGCGCAGCCCTGCTGACCCCCCTACCGGCGGGGACGGCGGCACCAGGACGGTGGCCGTCGTCATGCCGGGCGGTGCCGTGCCCGTCGTTCGCCATGGCTGCCCGCCGTCCCGGCGCGTAGCGTTCGTCGTTCCGGCTCCACCTCGGAACCGCCCGGTGAGAAATCGAGATGCGCATGCACGCAGGAACCGTCCAGTGGTTCGACGACCAGTCCGGCGTCGGCGCCATCGAGACCGACGACGGGCCCGTCCTCCCGGTCTCCCGGGCTCGGATCGACGGCGGTGGCGGGCAGAGCCTGGTCGCGGGAGAAGCGGTCCGGTTCGACGTTCACGACGGGCCGGACGGCCCGGAGGTCGAGCGGGTCTACACGCGCTGAGGCGATCGGAGCGGGCGGTCGGAGCGGCCGGTCGGAGCGATCCGGCTACCTGCGCACGGTCGGTGGATCGTCCGGCGTCGGACGGCTCCGACGAGCGTCGTCGTGGCCATCGACGGCTACCCGTCGTGTGCGCGTTCGTCGTCTTCGGAACTGCCCTGACAATGCAGGTGACCTGCGCTCGCGGAATCACTTCGCACCGCAATCGGTACTCCCGTGTGCACATCGTCCACGGCGAGCGGTTGCCCGGCAGCGATGCCGCCAGGTGGCGCCACAACCGGACGAACGGAGCCAGGTCATGGACCTTCTGCGCGGGGACACATCCGCGAGCGTGGCCGCGGCCGGCTCGGCGGCCCCCGCCGATGAACCACCGTCGCGCCTGGCGCTAGAGCCCGGTGGTCGCCCGACCGGTGCCGTGGACGGCGCCTGGTGGCCGCAGTCGCGGGCGCTGGCCGACGAGCTGCCGGCCCTGATGGCGCAGCTCGACGACCGCATCGGCCCGGCCACCAGGGTCGCCTACAGCCTCGTCACCTGGCCGGCGGCGCAACGCCGGATCGTGCTGGGTGGTCGCACCGTGCGGCTCGGCGGATCCTTCAGCGACCCGCAGGACGTCATCGATCTGTTCGGCCCCCGGGGGCGGGTCAGCCTGCTCGTGATTCCCCCGGAGTCCGCCCCGGACGATGCCCGACGAGCTCTTTCTCGATCATCGGATCCTGACAACGAGGACGACCCCGCAACCCTGCTGCGTTCCCTGCCGGGCGACTCGGAAAGTGGACGCGCATCGCCTCCGGGCGCTGGGAAGACGACGGTGGCTCGACCTTCCGGTAGATCGCCCCACCGCTGATCGCCGTCGCACCGTCAGCCGTTGCCGGGTGGCGACCGACGGGCCGACGTCGAACGAACCGGACGCGCAACGCGCTTACCAGCGGAAACGGGAGTCGGTCAGACGTTGAAGCGGAACTCGACCGGGTGCCACTGCCGAACAACATCCATCCCGGGAAGTTCCGACGCATGCGGCCGAGCACCGGCAGAGCTACTCGCCCGGATGACCGGACGACCGGATGCGACGCGGTGGAGCAGGTTTGGGTAAGCTTTGGCTACGGTGACGCACCGTCGGAGGCGCCAAAGGAGCGCCGATGCCGGACCCGGAAGCAGTGGCCGCCGCCTTGGCCGCGATCGCGAAGCGCACACGCTCCGCAGCCAGCCTGGAGAACCAGCAGCTCGACTTCAAGACCGACAAGCCGAGCGAGAAGGAGAGCTACCAGGAGCTCGCCGAGGCAGCCGTGTGCTTCGCCAACGCCTCAGGTGGAACGATCGTCGTCGGTGTAGCCGACTCGCTGGTCGGCGCCGAGGCATTCATGGGCAGCCAGCTCAAGATCGACCGTCTACGGGCGCGCATCCACGCCCTGACCGAGCCGTCGATCGTCGTATCGGTCGACGAGATCGAACACACCGGCGCCCGCCTGCTCGTCCTCACGGTCCCTGAAGGCATCGACGTGCACGCCACACGCAAGGGACTGGTGACGAGGCGGTGGAACGACGAGTGCCTCCCCATGAGGCCGATCGACATCAGTCGCCTGGACGACGAGCGACGAGGGGCGGACTGGACCTCGCAGTCGAGCGGACGCTCGATCGTCGATGTCGACCCGGACGCGATGCTGCGCGTCCGGTCGTTGTTGCGGAGTACCCCGGACGAGTCCCGACGGTCACTCGGACTCGCCGCCGAGTCGGACGTACTCGCCGGCCTGAGGGTCGTCCACACCGACGGGAGCCTGACACGGGCGGGCGAAATTCTCCTGTGCAGGAACGCCGGTGGAGTCGCGGAAGAGGCGCTCGTCTACCAATACCGCCCGACCCCCGGAGCCGAGGCAACCATCGCCCGACGCTGGGGTACACCAATGATCGGCGCGTACGCCGAAGCCATCGAGGTCTTCTCAGCCAGAATTGGAACAACGCCGGTCAACACCACCGGTGGCCAGCAATTGCAGATCGAGGACTACCCACTGGCCGCCATCCGCGAGGCACTGGGGAACGCACTGCTCCACGGTGACTATCGGGAGAGAAGACCGGTTCAGATCGAGCACTCTCCGGACTCCCTGATCATTCGATCTCCAGGTCCTCTCGTCGCCGGTATTACGCCGGACAACATCCTCACGGCGGGCTCGCGTGCACGATTCCCGCTGTTGACCGGGGCTGCCCGGACAGTGGGACTCGCCGAGGAATTGAGTCAGGGCGTCGATCGCATGTTCCGGGAGATGGTCCGGTCCGGCCGTGCGACGCCGACCGTGCGCGTCGAACACGAGAGTATCGACCCCGCGACGGTGGTCACCCTGAAAGGCGGGCCTCCGAACATCAGGATCGCACGGTTCGTCGCCGAACTCCCGGAGGGCGAGCGCAACGACACCGACACTCTTCTCGTCGTCCTGCTTCTCTGCCAAAAACGAAGTGTGACGGCACGGGAGGTCTCACACGTGGTGCAGCGGGATGTTCCCGCAACCGAGGCCGTACTCCGCCGCCTGGCATCCGGCGAGGCTCAACTCATCGAGCCGACGGCAGGAACGATAACGCGCCGGCATCCGAACTATCGACTGAGGAGTGCCTCGCTCGTCGCGCTCGGACCGGCAGTCGCCTACCACCGACAGTCGAACAGCGAGATCGACCGGAAGGTGGTAGATCACGTCCGCGAATACGACACCATCAACAGTGCGACCATCCAGCGGGTCTTCGACGTTGACGTCTATCGGGCGCGAGACATCCTCAAGGACTTTGTGGGCCGGGAAATCCTGGTCCGTATATCCACACAGACCAGGGGCCCGAAGGTCAAGTACGGACCCGGCTCTCAGTTCCCCACTCGCCGGCCACGACGACGGTGAGGCCGTCGATCTATACGTTGAAGCGGAACTCGACCACGTCGCCGTCCTGCATGACGTAGTCCTTCCCCTCCATCCGCACCTTCCCGGCGGACTTGGCGGCGTTCATCGACCCGGCCGCGACGAGATCGTCGAACGACACGACCTCGGCCTTGATGAAGCCCCGCTCGAAGTCGGTGTGGATGACCCCGGCCGCCTGCGGCGCGGTGGCGCCCTGCGGGATCGTCCAGGCGCGGGACTCCTTCGGGCCCGCGGTCAGGTAGGTCTGCAGGCCGAGGGTGGCGAACCCGGCCCGGGCGAGCTGCGCCAGGCCCGGCTCGTCCTGCCCGATCGACTCCAGCAGCTCGGCGGCGGACTCGTCGTCGAGCTCCAGCAGCTCGGCCTCGACCTTGGCGTCGAGGAACACGGCCTGCGCCGGGGCGACGAGCTCGGTGAGCTCCTTGCGGCGGGCGTCGTCGGTGAGGACGGCCTCGTCGGCGTTGAAGACGTAGAGGAACGGCTTGGTGGTGAGCAGCGTGAGCTCGCGCAGGAGGGTGGCGTCGACACCGGCCTGGAACAGGGTCCGTCCGCTGTTCAGCACCTCCGCCGCGGCCTGGGCGGCCTCCAGCGTCGGGCGCCGGTCCTTCTGCGTGCGGGCCTCCTTCTCCAGCCGCGGGAGCGCCCGCTCCAGGGTCTGCAGGTCGGCCAGCACCAGCTCGGTCGCGATCGTCTCGATGTCGCTCGCCGGATCGATCCGGCCGTCGACGTGCACCACGTCGGCGTCGTCGAAGACCCGGACGACCTGGCAGATCGCATCGGACTCGCGGATGTTGGCGAGGAACTTGTTGCCCAGCCCGGCGCCCTCGGACGCTCCCTTGACGATCCCGGCGATGTCGACGAACGACACCGTCGCGGGCAGGAGCTTCTCGGAGGAGAAGATCCGGGCCAGCTCGCCCAGGCGCGGGTCCGGGAGCGGGACCACCCCGACGTTCGGCTCGATCGTCGCGAACGGGTAGTTCGCAGCGAGCACGTCGTTGCGGGTCAGCGCGTTGAACAGGGTCGACTTGCCGACGTTGGGCAGGCCGACGATGCCGAGGGTGAGGGACACGGACGACCAGCGTAGTCGCACGCCATCGGTGCTCCTCAGCCCGGTTCGAGCCGGTACCCGGTCCCGCGGACGGTGGTGATCCGGCCGGCGCCGAGCTTGCGTCGCAGATAGCGCACGTAGACGTCCACGACGTTGGATCCGGAGCCCGGCTCACCGCCCCACACCAGGCGCAGCAGCTGGTCCCGGGACAGCACCTGACCCGGGTGCCGCAGGAACGTCTCGGCCAGCGCGAACTCGCGCGCCGACAGCTCGACCGTCCGCCCGTGCACGGCGACGTGCCGGGTCCGCGGATCCAGCTCCAGCCCGCCGGACGCCAGCACCTCCGGATCCGGCGCCGGGCGGGCCCGCTCCAGCCGCAGCCGGACCCGGGCCAGCAGCTCCTCGAACTGGAACGGCTTGGCCATGTAGTCGTCGGCGCCGCCGGTGAGCCCGGCGACGGTGTCGTGCACGCTGTCGCGCGCCGTCAGGATGATCACGGGCACGGTGCTGCCCGCCGCCCGGATCCGGTGCAGCACGGCGAACCCGTCCAGCCCGGGCAGTCCGATGTCGAGCACCATCAGGTCGAAGCCGCCACCGACGACGTGGTCGTGCACACCCGGCCCGTCCGGCACGACCGTCACCTCGAAGCCGGCGGCGACCAGCCCCTTCTTGAGGAACGACGCGATCCGCGGCTCGTCCTCGGCGACCAGGATCCGGCTGCTCATCGTGTGTCCCCCGGCAGGTCGAGGGTGAAGGTGGCGCCGCGGCCGGGCGTGCTCTCCAGCAGCACCCGGCCGCCGTGCGTGGTCGCGATCGCCTCGACGATGGACAGACCGAGCCCGGCGCCGTCCGAGCGTGGGGCGTTCTCGCCGCGGGCGAACCGGCGGAACACCCGGGTCCGGTCCTCCGGCGCCACGCCGGGGCCGGTGTCGGCCACCCAGATCCGCACCCGTCCGCGGACGATCTCCGAACCGAGCGCGATCCGGTCCCCCGGACCGGTGAACCGGGTCGCGTTGTCGGCCAATGCGACGACCGCCTGGGTGATCCGGTGCGGATCCATCCGCACCCGCACCGGGGCGACCGACTGGAGCAGCCAGTCCCGGTCGGCGAGACCGGTGAGCTTGTCGAACAGGTCGCGGGTCAGCTCGGCCACCTCGACCAGTTCCGGGCGCAGCAGCGACGGCTGCTCGGCGCGGGTGAGCGCGAGCATCTCCGACACCAGCCGGTTCATCCGTTCCAGCTCGTCGTCGACGAGTGCGACGGTGTCGGCGACGTCGTCCGGGTCGCAGGGGTCCAGTACCCCGAGGTGCCCGCGGACGATCGTGATCGGCGTGCGCAACTCGTGCCCGGCGTCGTCGACGAACCGGCGCTGCGCCTCCATCCCGCTCTGCACCCGGTCGAGCATGGCGTTCAGCGTCCCGGCGAGCTCGGCGATCTCGTCGCGGGCGCCGGCATGCTGTGGCACCCGGTGCGACAGGTCGGTGCCGGTGATCGTGCGGGCGGTGGCCGCGACGTCGCGCAGCGGACGCAGGATGCGGCCGGCGACCAGCCAGGCGCCCACCGCGGCGAGCAGCGCCGTCCCGACCCCGACGATCACCATCAGCCGGGCGGCCTCGTTCGCGAACTCGTGCTCCTGGTCGGTGAAGTACCCGATCACGATGACGCCGCCCGCGGGGTCCCCGGCGAGCCCGACCGGCAGCGCCGACCAGCGCACCTCACCGGCGACGCTCTCGTAGGACCCGCGGGTGGGCCGCTGCACGGAGGAGACCAGCGCATTGAACGCCGGGTCCTCGCGCAGCAGCACCCGCGGGCTGGTGCGGCGGGACTCCCAGCGGAACTCACCGTCGAGATAGCCCATGAACTTCTCGTTCGGCCTGGCCACGTTCGCGGCGATCACCGAGCGGAGGATCTCGTCGACCGAGCCGTACGGCTGGCCGGTCGTCGGATTGACGCCGGTCTCGGTGACCCGGGCGAACTCGGCGATCTCCGACGTCAGCGCGGTCTCGATCCGGCGGTCCGTCTCGTCGATCAGCAGCAGCCAGGTGACCAGCGTGACGACCCCGAGCGAGCTGAGCACGAGCAGCAGCACCCACCCGACGATGCGGGTGCGTGCCGCGGTCGCCCGGCCCGCACGTCGGCCGCTGCGGCCGGCGTCGGCGGGTTCGCTCGCGATGGTCGTCTCCTCCTCGTACAGTGCCCGTTCATGATCGCGTACCGACCACTGGACGGGTCGGCGACTCCCCCTTGCGAATAGTCACACAGCGTCGCCGTCATTACTCCGACCGGCGTACGCCATACTGCGCCGAGCACCGAGTCGTGACGTAACGTCCGTCGTCACGGCCGGGGCATCACCCGTAGGGCGCAGTGAAGGTCCCGGCGGGTGGGAAAAGCGGTTCCGAGACCGAGGGGAATCCATGCGCCTGCCGGGGATGCACGCCCTGCTGACGACCGGGGTGGCCGTGCTCGCCACCGCCGGCACCGTGTCCGCCGTGTCGCTCAGCGCGACCGGGCCCGACGAGCCACCGCTTCCGCCACCGGCGCCGGCGTCCTCCGCCCCGCCACCGGCACCGGCGTCCTCACCGCTCACCGTGCCGCCCGCCGATCCCGGCGACCAGGATGCGGGCGGACGGTCCACCGACCGGCCCGGCGGGGACGCGGGCGGCTCGTCCGGCACCGGCACCGGATCCGGCAGTGGCCCCGCCACACCCGGCCGCAGCGGGACCGGTGGCGGCAGCGGTGACGCCGGCGGCGGTACCGGCGGTGGTGGCACCGGCGGCGGTAGCGGCGGTACCGGCGGTGGTGGCGGCGCGATCGCGACGCCCCCGCCGGCCGAGCCCGCCGACCCGCCGGCCACGTCCCCCGACGACGGTCTCCCGCCCCGCGGCGCACCGGACGACGAGAGCGAGCGCAAGAAGCAGGTCGAGTTCGCCTGCGAGCAGGGCTGGGTCCGCGGCGCCGTCTGCGACGGCTGAGCGGACCGCCGACACCGGCGACCGATTCCCGCGAGTCCCGGGGCGTCGGTGGTGGCATGGTCGGTGCCGTGCTGCTCGACCACGACACCTGCTACCGGGCCGTCTCCGCCAAGGACTCCCGGTTCGACGGCCAGTTCGTCACGGCCGTGCGGACCACCCGGATCTACTGCAGGCCGTCCTGCCCGGTACCGCCGCCGAAGGCCCGCAACGTCGAGTTCCTGCGCACCGCGGCGGCCGCCCAGGCGGCCGGCTACCGGGCGTGCCGCCGGTGCCTGCCCGATGCCGTCCCCGGTTCCCCGGAGTGGAACCTGCGGGCGGATGCGGCCGGGCGGGCGATGCGCTTGATCGCCGACGGCGTCGTCGAGCGGGAGGGGGTTCCCGGACTGGCCGACCGGCTCGGGTACTCGTCCCGCCAGCTCGGCCGGATCCTGTCCGCCGAACTCGGCGCCGGCCCGCTCGCCCTGGCCCGCGCGCAACGCGCGCACACCGCCCGGATCCTGATCGAGACGACCCCGCTGGGGCTGGCCGACATCGCGTTCGCCGCCGGGTTCGGCAGCGTCCGCCAGTTCAACGACACGGTCCGAGCCGTCTACGGGGTGCCGCCGTCGCAGCTGCGGAACGAGGCCACCCGGCGACGGCGACCGGCCGGCGCCGGGGACACCTCCGGTCCACCCGGCGCGCTGACGCTGCGGCTGCCCTACCGGGCGCCGTTCGACCCGCACGGCCTGCTCGACCATCTCGCGGCCCGGGCCGTCGACCGGGTCGAGACGGTCGAGGGCGGCCGCTACCGCCGCACGCTGCGGCTCCCGCACGGCCCGGCCACCATCGACCTCGACCTGACCGCACGCCCCGGGGCGGTGCTCGCCACGCTGCGCGCGACCGACCCGCGCGACGTCGGCCCCGCGGTGTCCCGGCTGCGCAGACTGCTCGATCTGGACGCCGACCCGCAGGCCGTGGACGCCGTGCTGGGCGCCGATCCGGTGCTCGCGCCGCTGGTCGCGGCGACGCCGGGGATCCGGCTGCCGGGTACCGCCGATCCGGCCGAGACGGCGGTCCGCACCGTCCTCGGTCAGCAGGTGTCGGTCGCCGCCGCACGCACCGCCGCCGCCCGGCTCGCCGCGTCACTGGGCGACCCGCTCCCGGCCGAGCTGCGCACCGGCGACGGGCCGGACCTGCTGTTCCCGGATCCGGCGACGCTCGCCGACGGGCTCGCCGCGTCGCCGCCGGGCGGGCCCGCCCGGCGCGCGGAGGCGCTGCGCGGGCTGTGCGCGGTGCTGGCGTCCGGGGATCTCGTGCTGGACGCCGGCCGGGACCCGGCGCAGCTGCGGGCCGAGTTGTGCGCGCTGCCCGGGATCGGGCCGTGGAGTGCCGGGTACCTGGCGATGCGGGTGCTGGGCGATCCCGACGAGCTGCTCGCCTCGGACCTCGCGGTCCGTCGCGGCGCCGAGGCACTCGGCCTGCCCGGCGAGGCGTCCGCGCTGACCGGACGCGCCCGCGCCTGGTCCCCATGGCGGTCCTACGCCGCCACCCATCTCTGGCGGGCCGCCGCGTCCGCCGTGCCGTCCGTTCGGAGGAACACATGACCGGAACTGCCGTCTGGGCCACCCGGGACACCCCGGCCGGGCCCTTCACCGCCGTCGTCGACGCCGACGGCCACGTGCTCGCCTCGGGCTGGACCGCATCGGTGGACGAGCTGCTCCCGCTGATCCACTCGTCGCTGACCCCGTCCGGGGTCGCCGAGGGCGATCTCGGACCGATCGGCGAGGCCGTCGACCGCTACCACGACGGCGACCTCTCGGTGATCGACGACGTGCCGGTCCGGCAGCGCTCCGGGCCCTACCGCGAGCACGCCTGGGACGTCCTGCGGACGGTCCCGGCGGGTGCCCCGGTGACCTACACCGGGTACGCGGAGAAGACCGGGCGCCCGGCCGCGGTCCGGGCCGCGGCCGGGGCCTGCGCGTTCAACGCGGCCGCCCTGTTCGTGCCCTGCCACCGGGTGCTGCGCACCGACGGAACGCTCGGCGGGTTCCGCTACGGACTGGCCGTGAAGCGGTGGCTGCTCGATCACGAGTCGGCCGACCTGCGGCTCTCCTGAACCCCGGTACCGGCGCCGGCTCAGCTCGGCTGGTGCTCGGTGACCGGCCCGATCAGGGTTCCGCCGTCGACGGCGAGCGGACCGTGCGCGGTGACCGGTCCGGGGAACGGCGAGTCCGGCGAGTGCGGCGTGACGGTGACCTCGTTCGCCTGGGCGGGCCCGGGACCGTTCGGCACCTGGATGTCGAACTCGACCGGATCGGCGGGGCCGAACACGACCGCTCTGCTCTGCTCACCATGCGGCAGCGCCTCCACCGCACGCGGTGAGCCGTTCAGGCTGAAGACCGCGTTCGACGGCGATCCGGCGATCGTGCACGGTGCGGTCCCCGGGGCGGCGGTCAGCACGACCGAGTAGTGCCGGTGCCCGGCGCTCGACGGCGCGGGCGTGACCGTCGCGTTCACGTGGTTGGGCCGGCAGGAGCTCGGAGCCGGCTCGGCGGGCGTCGCGTGCGCGACGCCGACCGGGGCCAGCACCGCACCGGCGGCGAGGACGGCCGCGGCGGCGGCACGTCCGAGGATGCCGGTGCTCCGGCGGGGGCGGGCGAGTCGGGTGTTCATCTGGCTACCTCTCTCGTTCCTCGCGGTCTCGTGCATCGTGATGCCCGGCCCGGGTGGGCCGGGACCTGCTCACACAAGGGACGACGTGTGCCCCGGCGAACGGTTCGCCCGGGGTGGGATCGGTCGCCCGGAAGCAACCCACTGGGCCGTCCGGCCGTCCCCGATTGCGCCGAACGTCAAACATCGACCCCGGGACACGCCCGTGACCTGCGGGTTCGCCGAAACTGTCAGAGGTCGGGTGCACGCTGCGCGACGTGGATGTCACCAGCCTTCTCGTCGGGTCGCTGTTCGGTGCCGCGATCGCCTGTGCCGTCACCTGGCTGCTCGCCTCCGCCCGGTTCCGGGCCGATGCGTCCGAGGCGGCCCGGGTCGCGGCGAACACCGCCGCGACCACCCGAGCCGATGCGGCCGGCCTGCGCGCCGAGCGGACCGGGCTGCTGGAGCGCATCGAGGAGCTGCACGAGTCGCTCGACGAGGCGACCACCCGCGCCCGGCGGGCGGAGTCCGATGCCGCCGGTGCGTCCGCGGCGCTGCACGCCGAGCGGGAGGCCCGCGGCCAGGCCGAGGCCGGGTTGAAGGACTCGTTCGCCGCACTCTCCCAGGATGCGCTGGCCCGCAACAACGAAGCCTTCGTCGCACTGGCCGAGAGCCGGATCAAGGAGGCGACCGCCGAGCTGTCGGCGAAGGCACAGGGCGACGAGACGGCCCGGGCCAAGGCCGTGCAGCAGCTGCTCGATCCGGTCTCCGCCGCGCTCGGCCGGGTCGAGGGGCAGCTGCGCTCGGTGGAGAAGGAGCGCGAGTCCGCCTACGCGGGGCTGCGTGAGCAGGTCCGGGCGATGGCGGTGAGCTCGGAGAAGCTCGGCACCGAAACGAAGGCGCTGGTCAACGCCCTGCGCGCGCCGCAGGTGCGCGGCCGGTGGGGCGAGATGCAGCTGCAGCGGGTCGCCGAGATGGCCGGGATGGTCGAGCACTGCGACTTCTCCACCCAGGTGAGCGCCGACGGGGAGGGGGGCGGCGTCCGCCCCGACATGATCGTCCGGCTGGCCGGCGGCAAGCAGGTGGTGGTCGACGCGAAGGTGCCGTTCGCCGCGTACCTGGAGGCGGTCGAGACGAGCGACCCGGCCGTGCACGCACAGAAGCTCACCGCCCACGCGCGCCAGCTCCGCACACACGTCGACCAGCTGGCCGGCAAGGCCTACTGGGAGGCCTTCGAGCCGACACCGGAGTTCGTGGTGCTGTTCGTGCCGGGCGACCCGTTCCTGGAGGCCGCGCTGCGCTCGGATCCCGGGCTCCTGGAGCACGCCTTCGGGCGCAACGTCGTGCTTGCGACGCCGACCACGCTGGTCGCGCTGCTCCGCACGGTCGCCTACGGGTGGCGGCAGGAGGCGCTGGCCCGCAACGCCGCCCAGGTGCACCGGCTCGGCCGCGAGCTGCACGGCCGCCTCGCCACGATGGGCACCCACGTCGCCCGGCTGGGCCGCAGCCTCGACTCGGTGGTGGAGAGCTACAACCGCACGGTCTCCTCGCTGGAGGCCCGGGTGCTGGTGAGCGCCCGCAAGTTCACCGAGCTGCAGGTGAGCGACACCGAGCTCGCCGAACCGGGAACGGTGGACCGCACCCCGCGCGCGGTGTCCGCGCCGGAACTGGTGGCCTCCGCGGGCGAGGCGCTGGTGTCGCTGGAGGATCTCGGCCGGGCCGCCGAGCTCGGCGACCGGCCCGACCGCCGGTCGTCCTGGGCGGACGACGCACGAGGCGACGCGTTCGGCGCCGAGCACGGCACGGCGGGCGAGGGGCCCCGGCAGGCCGCTGGACGGGAGTTAGGCTGACCGGGTGAACACGACCCGTTCGAGCTCGGCCCGCCGGCCCGGCGGGTCGTCCCCCCGGCCTCCGGGGCCCGGCCGTGGCGGATGGCCGGTCCGGGAGCGTTCGCTGCTCCGGCCGGTACTCGGGATCCCGCCGTCGGCCGCGATCGGCCTCGCCGTGGCCGCGACCGCGCTCGGTGTCCTGGTCGACTTCCTGCGGATCGGCACCGTGGGCCGGGTCTTCGAGGTCGCGTACCTGCTCGGCTGCCTACTCGCGGTCTGCTGGGTGCGCAGGCGCGGCATCTTCCTTCCCGCGGTGCAGCCGCCGTTGCTGCTCGCCGTGGTCGTCCCGGTGGTCGCGGTCCTGATCGGGGCACCCAGCGGTGGCGGCACCACACAGAGCGTGCTGATGGCAGGCGCCCCGCTGATCAACGCGTTCCCGGCGATGGCCGTGACCACCCTGTCGGTGCTGGCGCTCGCCGCGTTCCGGCTGCTGCGGCAGCGGCTCGGCCCCGACGACTCCGTCGGCCGGCTGCGGGCCCGGCTCGGCCGGGACCCGGGCGGGCACGATCCGGACGGTCCACGGCGCAGCCGGTCCGAGCGGCGCCAGGACCGGGCCGACTCCCGGTCCCGCCGGCCGGACGCCGACCGGCGCGGCGGGCGTCCCGCCGCCGGCGCCGCGCGGGACGCCGCGGCCACCGGTTCCGCACGCGGCACACGACCGGCCGGAGCGGTCCGCGGCGCCGGGAGCTCGGCCCGTGGCACCGGAGGCACCGGGGGCACTCCCCGCAGCACCGGCAGCACCCCGCGCGGCACCGGATCGACCGGGAGCACGGCTCGCGGCACCAGGTCCACCGGAGGCTCGGCTCGCAGCACCGGGTCCACCGGGGGCGCGGGTGGGATCTCCGGCACCGGTGGCTCCCGGGTCCCCGGGCGCGGATCCTCCGGGCCGACATCGGCGACACGCGGTGCCGGCCCGGATGCGACACGCCGTCGCAGTCGCTGAGTAGCGACCGGATCCGGGCCGTCCCCCACACGTTGTCACTGGTGAGCGCCACGGCCGGACCCCGGTGACCGGATCCGGCACGACGGACCGGAAAATCGAGGCAACCCGACGCCCCACCCGGGCGTCACACAACCAGGAGCCGGTGTGACCCCACCGCGCCCTGCACGTCAGCCGGACGACCTGGAGAACGATGTCCACCACCCGGAGCTCTCGCTCCCCCCGGCCCGCGATCGTCGTCGCCCTCGTGACCGCGGCGCTCGCGCTGATCGGTGTCGGCACCGCACTGGCCGGTACCCCGGCCGCGCAGGCGTTCCGTGAGCAGCCGCTGGTGCCGGGCACCCCGTGCACCATCACCGCCAGCGCCTGCGTGGATCTGGACTCGAAGCAGTCCTGGCTGTTCGAGAACGGCGCGATCAGCCACGGTCCGGTGCCGGTCGCGATCGGCGGCCCGGGCAAGGAGACGCCGATCGGCCACTCGCTGCGCGTCTACCGCAAGGAAGAGCTGCACAAGAGCGGCGAGTACACGATGACCAACGGCGAGCCCGCCCCGATGCCCTGGTCGGTCTTCTTCCAGGACGGCGGCATCGCGTTCCACGAGGGCCGCACCGACACCCCGTCGGCCGGCTGCGTCCGGCTCACCCGGGAGAACGCCATCACCTGGTACAACGCCCTGGAGATCGGCGACCAGGTCCAGGTGGTCTCCGCCCAGGCCGTGCACGCCGCCCGCGGCTGACCTCCCGCACGAACGAGAAACGCCCCGGACCGATCAGGTCCGGGGCGTTCGTCGTGTCCGGGGTCAGCGGGCCGCGGCACGCGCCGGGCGCAGCTCCCGCGGCAGCGAGAACACCAGCGTCTCCTCGGCGGTGTCGACCTCCTCGACCGAGCCGAATCCGCGCTCGGCGAGGTGCTCGACGACGCCGCGCACCAGCACCTCGGGTACCGACGCGCCGCTGGTGACGCCGATCGTGCCGACGCCCTCCAGCCAGCTCGCGTCGATCTCCTTCGCGTAGTCGATCAGGTACGACGCGCCGGCGCCCGCACCGAGCGCCACCTCCACCAGCCGGACCGAGTTCGACGAGTTCCGCGACCCGACGACCAGCACCAGGTCGCAGCGCGGGGCCATCGTCTTCACCGCGACCTGACGGTTCTGCGTGGCGTAGCAGATGTCGTCCGACGGCGGGTCCTGCAGCTTGGGGAAACGCTCGCGCAGCGCGCGCACGGTCTCCATCGTCTCGTCGACGCTGAGCGTGGTCTGGGACAGCCAGATGACCTTGTCCGGGTCGCGGACGGTGACCTTGTCCACGTCCGCGGCCGACTCGACGAGCTGGATGTGCTCGGGCGCCTCGCCTGCGGTGCCCTCGACCTCCTCGTGCCCGGCGTGGCCGACCAGCAGGATGTCGTAGTCCTCACGGGCGAACCGCTTCGCCTCGTGGTGCACCTTGGTCACCAGCGGGCAGGTCGCGTCGATCGTCTGCAGCTGCCTGCCCTTCGCCTCCTCCCGCACCGCGGGCGAGACACCGTGCGCGGAGAACACGACGTGCGCGCCCTCCGGAACCTCGGACGCCTCCTCCACGAAGATCGCACCCCGGTCGCGCAGGGTCTCCACGACATGCTTGTTGTGCACGATCTCCTTGCGGACGTACACCGGGGCGCCGTACTTGTCGAGCGCCTGCTCCACCGCCTCGACGGCGCGGTCGACACCCGCGCAGTAGCCGCGGGGCTTGGCGAGCAGGACCTGCTTGGCAGTACCGGACATGGTCTCCAGCGTACGGATCACCTCCGGCGCGGGCAGCGCTACGTGACACGCTCGACCGTCCCCGCGCGACACCGGCGCGCCGATCAGGGGAGAATGGCTCGCATGTCACCGTTGCCGTTCCCCGTGCGGATCGCCGCGGGCCTCGTCGTGACCGCCGTCGAGCAGGCCCGTGAACTGCCCCGGCACGCCGTCGAGCTGCCGGTGACCGCGGTCAGCCAGGCACTGCAGGTGTCGATGCGCGTGCAGCAGAAGGTCACCGAGCTGGCGATCAAGGGTGATCGTGCGCTGGGCGCGCTGCGGCCGGCCGACGAGGCGCCCAGCTGGGCCACGTTCGACGACGACATCCCGGACCTGAGCCTGCCCGAGCCGCAGCCCGTCACCGACCCGCGCAACGGGACCGTGTCCTCGCTGCGCCCGGCCCGCTCCGGGATCCCGATCGCCCGGCCCGAGCGGCCCGCCGGGGCGTCGAACCGTCCGGAGGCCGCCACCGGCGCGCCGTACGCCGTGCCCGAGTACCCGACGATGACGCTGCCGCAGCTGCGCGGCAAGCTCCGCACGCTGAGCATCGACGACCTGTCCGATCTGCTCGCCTGGGAGACGGCCCACGAGAACCGCCCGGCCCACGTCACGATGCTGACGAACCGGATCGCGACGCTGTCCCAGGAGAAGTGAGCACCCCGGCCTCGGAGGAGAACCCCTGGCCGGTCCGGACGGTCGCCCGCAAGATCGCCGAGTGGGTGGACCGCCTCGGAGCGGTGTGGGTGGAGGGCCAGCTCGCGCAGGTGAACGCCCGGTCCTCCACGGCGTTCCTGACCCTGCGGGATCCGGCGGCTGACGTCTCGCTGCAGCTCATCGCCCCCGCCGCGCTGGTCCGTGAGTCCGGCGGCGCGGTGTCCGAGGGCAGCCGGGTGATCGTGCACGGCAAGCCGTCGTTCTACCTCGGCCGGGGAACGCTGAGCCTGCGCGTCGACCGGATCCGCGCGGTCGGCCTCGGCGAGCTGCTCGCCCGGATCGAGCGGCTGCGCCGGCTGCTCGCCGCCGAGGGGTTGTTCGATCCCGCACTCAAGCGCCGTCCGCCGCTGCTGCCGCACACCATCGGCCTGGTGACCGGCCGGGAGTCGGCCGCCGAGCACGACGTCGTCACGAACGCGACGCTGCGCTGGCCCGCGGTGCGGTTCCGGATCGAGAACGTCGCCGTGCAGGGCGGGCTCGCCGTCGAACAGATCGTCGGCGCGCTGCAGATACTCGACCGCGACCCGGACGTGCAGGTCATCGTCCTGGCCCGGGGCGGCGGCAGCGTGGAGGACCTGCTGCCGTTCTCCGACGAGACGCTGTGCCGGGCGGTCGCCGCCTGTCGTACCCCGGTCGTCTCGGCGATCGGGCACGAACCGGACACCCCGCTGGTCGATCACGTCGCCGACGTCCGGTGCTCGACGCCCACCGAGGCCGGCCGCAGCCTGGTACCCGATCTCGCCGAGGAGACGGCCCGGATCTCCGGGCTGCGGGACCGGGCGCGGCGGGCGCTGCACGGCTGGGTGGACCGCGAGCAGCGCAGGCTCGCCGACCTGCGTTCCCGGCCCGTGCTCACCGACCCGCTCCGGCTGATCGAGACCCGGGTGGACGAGATCGCCGATGCCCGTTCGGCGGCCCACCGGGCGATGCTGCGCAGGCTGGACCGCTCCTCGTCGGAGCTGGGACACCTGACCGCGCGGCTCACCGCACTCGGGCCGTCGGCGACCTTGGCCCGCGGCTACGCGATCGTGCAGATCCCCGGCGCCGCCGACGGCGTGCCACCGCTGCTGCGCTCGGTGACCGACGCCCCGGCCGGGACCACACTGCGGATCCGGGTCGCCGACGGCGCCGTCGCCGCGACCGTGACGGCTGCGGACACCGACACCGTGACGGATTCGAACACCGACCCGGAGGAGACCGGATGAGCGAGCGACCCGCCGTCGACACCCTCGGCTACGAGCAGGCCCGCGACGAGCTGGTCGAGGTCGTCCGCGCGCTCGAGGTGGGCGGCCTGGGGTTGGACGAGTCCGTCGCGCTCTGGGAGCGCGGTGAAGCGCTCGCCCGCCGCTGCGATGAGCAGCTCGCCGGTGCCCGCGAACGCATCGAGACCAAGCTGAACGAGGCCGAGTCCGCGGACTCCTGAGCGGATCGGCACGGCGTCACAGCCTCCGCACCGGGGCACATCGCTCGCACCGGATCACACCGTCCGCACGAGCTCACCGCCCCCACTCCCGGTCACACCGTCCGCACAAGCTCACCGCCTCCGCACCCACGCCGCCCGCACCGGGCCACACCGTCCGCACGAGCTCACCGCGGCCGCACTGGGTCACAACATCCGCACGGGATCGGATGACGTGCGAACGCGGAGAGCTCGTGCGAACTCCACAGGGTTTATCCACAGGCGGGTGGAGAGTTGTCCACAGGTGCGCGGATCGTGGGGTCGGACGGTGGCTCGGGGCGGGATGGTTGGGGGCATGTTCCTCGACGCCGTGCCCGGAGCCGGGCCGTTCCGCCGGGCCGATCTGCACGCCGCGGGCCTCGCGGACTCCGGGATCGCGGCGGCGCTGCGTGCGGGGCAGCTGCGCCGGGTCTGCCGGGGAATGTACGTCCCGGGCCCCCGGCCGACCGCGAGCGGCGGCGGGCACGTCGAGCGGGAGCCGGCGCGGCATCTGCTCGCGGTGCGCGGGGTGCTCGCCCGGCTCGGCGTTCCGGCCGTGGTCAGCCACGCCTCGGCGGCCATCGCACACGGCCTGGACGTCTGGGATCTCCCGCTCGATCTCGTCCACCTCACCCGGGACCGGCCCAGCGGTGCCCGGCGGGGGCGGGACCTGCACCTGCACGTAGGCCCGTTGAGCGCCACCGACGTCACGTACGTCGGTGGCCTCGCCGTCACCACCCCTGCCCGGACGGCGATCGACATCGCCCGCGAGCAACCGTTCGCGCAGGCGATCGTCGTCGCGGACGCGGCGTTGCGCGCCGAGCACACGGACCGTGCGGCGCTCACCGAGGCGCTGCGGGCCGCCGCCGGACGCACCGGGGTGGGCCGCGCCGCCCGGGTCGTCGAGTTCGCCGACGGACGCTCCGCCAGCCCCGGGGAGTCGCGCAGCCGGTTGCTGTTCCACCGCTCCGGGCTGCCCGAGCCGGTCTTGCAGCGGGAGATCGCCGGGCGCGACGGCGAGCGGCTGGCGACGGTCGACTTCTGGTGGGGCGGCACCCGGCCGGTGGTCGGCGAGTTCGACGGTGAGATCAAATACGGCCGGTTGCTGCGGCCCGGCCAGACGCCGCGCCAGGCCGTCGTCGAGGAGAAGATCCGCGAGGATCTCCTGCGGGAGCTCGGTCTGGAGGTCGTGCGCTGGACCTGGCGGGACCTCGACGAGCCCCAGCATCTCCTGGCCCGGCTCCGTCGACGCCTGGCCCGGCGGAACTCCTGACCCGCGTCGCGCCTGCTCGCGGCACCCTGATCCGCGTCGGCCCGGAGCGAGCGGCATCCCGCGCGCCATCGCCTGGCCCGCACCGGATTGCATAGGTACCTGACCGGCCGGGCGCGCCCGCCGGGTCGGAGTGCGCGGTGTACGCACGGGACCGCATCGTTCGCACCGGGGCGCATCGTTCGCACCGGATCACGGCGTTCGCACGGGATCGAATCTCATGCGAACGCGATGAACCCGTGCGAACAGCGGACGCAGCAGTGCGTCGAGTAGCGACGCGGGGTGGAGGCGTCCGGTGGAGGCACTGCGAACCCGCCTCGGGCGGCGCGACGTTCAAGACTGGAGCAGCGGTGCACACCGCAGGCCAGGCCCCCCGATCACCTCGTTCGCACTGGCTCGCGTCATCCGCACGAGATCGCAGCGTTCGCACGGGATCGAACCCCGTGCGAACGCGATGAACCCGTGCGAATCAGGAGCGGCGCGTGCAGAGCGCGGCGCGGCCTGGCGCAGCGCGGCCTGGCCCGGCGCGGCGCACGTGGAGCGCGGCGCGGATCAGCCCCCGGCGGTGGGGGCCTCGACCACCGCCTCGGCGAGGGTGCGGAACTGCTCGTCGGAGCCGGATCCGGTGACCAGCAGGCGGACGTCGGGGTCACCGGGGAGCGTCGCGATCCGGAACGGCTCACCGCCCTCGCGCTGGTAGACCTCCCATCCCAGGCCGGCGGCGTCGACCGTCCCGCGCATCAGCGGCGGGCCCTCGCCGCGCCCGGCCGCCCCGGACTCGGTCGCGAGGACGCCCTCGGCCGTCCCGTCGGTCTGCACCAGGCTGAGGAAGTCGGCGTTCGGGGTGACGTAGCCGATCCGCACCGCGGTGCCGCCACCCTCGACCGGGCCGCGGTCGGTGGAGTTCGCGCGGAACGGCACGTCCGGCACCCGCAGCGGGAACTCCGAGCCGACGGCGTACTCCGCCAGCCGGCTCTCGACGTTGACCGTCGGCCCGGAGCCGGGGTCCTCCACCGGCATGCCGGGGGCGAACGAGCAGGAGCTCCCCACCGAGAACAGCAGCAGGCCGACCGGCACGAGGATCAGCAGCGCACCGATCATGTCCCGGATCGAGGTCTCGCCCCGCCCCGGCTTGCGCAGTGCCCGCGGCCCGACGCGCGGTGCGGTCGGCCGGGCGGGCGCACCGTCCGCATCGACACCGTCCGCATCGACACCGTCCGCATCTGCGCCACCTGTGCCGGCTCGGTCCGCACCAGCCCCGTCCGCCCCGGCAACGTCCGCAACAGCACCGTCCGCAACAGCACCGTCCGTACCGACCCGATCCGCGCTGGCCCCGTCCGTGCCGGCCCCGTCCGCGCCGGCACCGTCCGCGCCGGCCCGATCCGCCTCGCCACCACCGGCGCCCGCGCGTCCGGCGACCGCACCGGCCACCGGGCCCTCCGGGACCGCACCGGCGTCGGTTCCACCGGGGGCGGGCCCACCGGGCACCGCACCGGCGTCCCCGGCCCCGGGGGTGACCTCGGTTCCCTCCTCACCGGCGGAGGAGGGGGACGGGGACGTGCTCGGATCCGGTCGCGAACTCACCCCCCCATGGTCTCCCAGGCATGGCGTCGGTCGCTCATCACTCCTCCGCGAAGCGCTCACGTGCGAGGATCGGACGGCCGAGTCCCCCGACCGGGGACCCGCACAGAGCACGCCGCCGTGAAGGAGACGTCCGTTGAGTCAGCCCGCCAGCCAGCCCACCCGCCGCCGTGAGGCGCCCGACCGCAACCTGGCGATGGAGCTGGTCCGGGTCACCGAGGCCGCAGCGATGGCGGCCGGCCGGTGGGTCGGCCGCGGCGACAAGAACGGCGGTGACGGCGCGGCCGTCGACGCGATGCGGCAGCTGATCTCGAGCGTCTCGATGCGTGGGGTCGTCGTCATCGGCGAGGGCGAGAAGGACGAGGCCCCGATGCTGTTCAACGGCGAGGAGGTCGGGAACGGCGAGGGCCCGTTCTGCGACGTCGCCGTGGACCCGATCGACGGCACCACCCTGATGGCCAAGGGTATGCCGAACGCGCTGGCGGTGCTCGCCGTCGCCGAGCGGGACGCGATGTTCGACCCGTCCGCCGTGTTCTACATGGAGAAGATCGCGGTCGGGCCGGAGGCCGCCGACGTCATCGACATCACCGCCCCGGTCGCCGAGAACATCCGCCGGGTCGCGCGGGCCAAGGAGATCGACGTCGCCGACGTCACGGTCTGTGTGCTGGACCGCCCGCGGCACGAGCAGATCGTCCGGGAGATCCGCGAGGCGGGCGCCCGGATCAGCTTCATCTCCGACGGCGACGTCGCCGGCGCGATCGCCGCGGCACGCCCCAGCTCCGGCGTCGACATGCTCTACGGCGTCGGCGGCACCCCGGAGGGCATCATCACCGCGGCCGCGCTGAAGTGCATGGGCGGCGAGATCCAGGGCAGGCTCTGGCCGACCGACGACGCGGAGCGGGAGCGGGCGATCGCCGCCGGTCACGACCTGGGCAAGGTCCTGACCACCGGCGAGCTGGTCCGCGGGGAGAACGTCTTCTTCTGCGCCACCGGCATCACCGACGGCCCGCTGCTGCGCGGCGTGCACTACCGCGGTGGCGGCGCGACCACCCAGTCGATCGTGATGCGGTCGAAGTCCGGCACCGTCCGGCTGATCGACGGCTACCACCGGCTGACCAAGCTGCGTGAGTTCTCGTCCGTCGACTTCGACGGCGTCGAGGGCGAGGCACCGCCGCTCCCCTGATCCGAGATGAGGTAAGCCTCACCTCACACAGCGGCGCCGTCCGCGGTGGAGTAGACCTGCGCGTATGAGCGCCGACTACCGCATCGAGCACGACACCATGGGCGAGGTCCGGGTCCCGGCACACGCGTTGTGGCGGGCCCAGACCCAGCGGGCCGTGGAGAACTTCCCGATCTCCGGGCGCACCCTGGAACGCTCCCAGATCCGGGCACTCGGCCTGGTCAAGGCCGCCGCGGCCCGGGTGAACGGCGAGCTCGGCGTGCTGGACGCCGACCGGGCGGCGGCGATCGCCGCCGCCGCCGACGAGGTGGCGGCGGGCGCGCACGACGAGCACTTCCCGGTCGACGTCTTCCAGACCGGCTCCGGTACCTCGTCGAACATGAACGCCAACGAGGTGATCGCCTCACTGGCCGCCCGCGCCGGGACGGATGTGCACCCGAACGACCACGTCAACGCCTCGCAGTCGTCGAACGACGTCTTCCCGACGACCATCCACGTCGCCGCCACCGAGGCACTGGCGACCGAGGTCGTCCCGGCGCTGGAGCACCTCGAGGCCGCGCTGCGCCGCCGCGCCGCGGACTGGTCGGAGGTCGTCAAGGCCGGCCGCACGCACCTGATGGACGCCGTCCCGATCACCCTCGGGCAGGAGGCGGGCGGCTGGGCCAGCCAGGCCGGCTACGGCGCCGACCGGGTCCGCGACGCGCTCCCCCGGCTCGCCGTCCTGCCGATCGGCGGCACCGCGGTCGGGACCGGGCTGAACGCGCCGGACGGATTCGGTGCCGGCGTCGTCGAGAAGCTGCGTGCGGCGACCGGCCTGGACCAGCTGTCCGAGGCGACCGACCACATCGAGGCGCAGGGCTCGCGGGACGGGCTGGTCGAGGCGTCCGGGGCGCTGCGCACCGTCGCCGTCAGCCTCTACAAGATCGCCAACGATCTGCGCTGGCTGTCGTCCGGGCCGCGCACCGGGCTGGCCGAGATCCACCTGCCGGACCTGCAGCCGGGCAGCTCGATCATGCCGGGCAAGGTCAACCCGGTGATCTGCGAGGCCACGATGATGGTCTGCGCGCAGGTCATGGGCAACGACGCGACGGTCGGCTTCTCCGGCAGCCAGGGCAACCTGGAGCTGAACGTGATGATGCCGGTGATGGCGCGCAACGTGCTGGAGTCGGCGCGACTGCTCGCGAACGCGTCCCGGCTGCTCGCGGACAAGGTCGTCGACGGCATGGAGGCCGACCTGGAGCGCACCCGGGAGTACGCCGAGTCGTCGCCGTCGATCGTGACGCCGCTGAACTCGGTGATCGGCTACGAGGAGGCCGCCTCGATCGCGAAGCAGGCGCTCAAGGAGCGGAAGACGATCCGCGAGGTCGTCCTGGAGCGCGGGCACGTGGAGTCCGGGAAGCTCACCGAGGAGCAGCTGGACCGCGCACTCGACGTGCTGGCGATGACCCGCGGCGAGAAGCGGAGCTGACGCGGCGGGTGCGCACCCGCGGCGCGACGGTCTGCGACGGCCCGACCGCGGCGGGTCAGTCCATCCGCTGTTCATCTGCCGTCCCCCGTCCGGTCCATCATTACGTGACACGGTGTGACCTCTCTCGATCACCGTGACCCGAACGGACCCGACGGATGACCGATCAGCGCTTCGCGTACGAGCCGGTGCACGACCTGCGCAGCGGCCGCCTCGCCGGTGTCGAGGTGGTGCCGCGACGCGCCTACGACGCGGTCGCCGTGCAGGCCAGGGACCGCGGCTGGGGGGCCCGCCAGGTAGCCGAGCTGGACGCGGGCACCGCGGTCTCCGCGGTCCTGTCGGCTCCGGCCGCCCCCGGCACGGCCCTGCAGGTGGACGTGGCCGCGGACACCGTGCTGTACGCGCGGGAGCGGCTGCGTTCGATGCTCGGCGCCGTTGCCCCGCTGCTGGAGATCGGCCCGCCGATCACCGCCGCGGCGCCGGCCGAGCATCTCGTCCCGGCGCTGGCCGAGCTTCGCCGGTGGGGGTTCCGGATCGGGCTGGACGGCGCGGGCCGCACGTTCGGTCCCGAGCTGGTCGCCGCGATCCGGCCGGACGTGCTGAAGCTCGAACCGGATCTCGCCGACGGGGTGCTCGAGACCGGATCCGGCGCCGCGGTGCGGGCCGTGCTGGAGGTGGCCCGCGCGGTCGGCGTCCCGGTCGCCGCGACCGGCGTGCGGGATCCGGAACGGCTGTCCGGGCTGTACGCCAGTGGCGTCGCGCTCGCGCAGGGCCCCTTGCTCGGCGGGGCGCGCGCCACCCCCGAGCCCGATCCGGCGACGCTGCCGGAGCTGCTCGCCCTGCTGCGCTCGGCACCGGCGCAACCGGTCGCCGCGGGGCCGGTCGGTCCACCGGTCCGCGGACTCGCGACGCCCGCGGTCACGCTGGCCGCCGACGTCGTCGCCGACACTGCTCGCGAGGCGATGCGGGAGCGTCCGGAGTCGGCCGGGGTGGTGCTGGTCGACGGCGCCCACCGGCCGGTCGGTTACCTGGACCGCAGCCGGTTCCTGCTCGCGATGACCGGCCGGTTCGGGCACGCGCTGTGGGCGGACAAGCCTGCGAGCTCGCTCGCCGATCCACCGCGCACGGTGGACGAGCGGGCCCCGCTCCCCCTGGCGCTGGAGCTGAGCCTTGCCGGGGATCCGGCCCGGGCCTACGACGACCTGGTCGTCGTGGGCCCCGACGGGGTGTGCCGGGGTGTGGTCACGGTCGCGGAGCTGTGGCGCCGGACGATCCGGCCGTCCGGCACCCCCGCCCGGCCACCGGCCGGATCCGGTGCACCCCGGTCGGTCACCGGTCCCCCCACGCCCCGCTCCGTCTCCGGTGACTCCGCACCACGGCCGGTCGCCGATGCCGCCGTACCTCGGCCGGTGAACGACGCAGCCGTACCTCGGCCGGTGAACGACGCAGCCGCTCCGCGGCCGGTAGCCGGCCCGCCACACCGACGACCGCCGGCGGCGCCGCCGTCGCGCACCGCGGTGTGACGACGGCGCGCGATCGTCGGGGGTCGCTGCTTCACTGATCGCGTGCTGCTCAGCGACGTCGTCACCACATCGGCCGCGGTCGGGGCGACCCGGGCGCGGCGGGAGAAGACCACCGCACTCGCCGATCTGCTGCGGGCCGCCGGCCCGACCGAGATCGTGCCGGTGGTGGCGTGGCTGTCCGGCACCCCCCGGCAGGGCCGGATCGGCACCGGCTGGCGCACCCTCGCCGCGGTCGACGTGCCACCGGCCGACACGCCGTCGTGGACGGTGCAGCAGGTCGACGAGCTGCTCGACGAGCTGGCGGGCACCTCGGGTCAGGGATCCGCCCGGCGCAGGCGCGAGCTGCTCGACCGGCTCTACGGCACCGCCACCGCCGACGAGCAGCGGTTCCTGCACCGGCTGCTCACCGGGGAGCTGCGGCAGGGCGCGCTGGAGGGCCTGATGGTCGACGCGGTGGCCGCCGCGTCCGGCGCCGGGCAGGCCGCGGTCCGGCGCGCCTTCATGCTGTCCGGCCGGTTGCCGGAGACCGCTGCGACCGCGCTCGCCGGCGGAGCCGAGGCGCTCGCCGGGATCGGCCTGCGGGTCGGCCGCCCGATCCGCCCGATGCTCGCCTCCCCCGGCGACTCGCTGGATGCCGCGCTGGCCGCACTCGGCACCGAGGTCACCGTCGAACACAAGCTCGACGGGGCCCGCATCCAGGTGCACCGCACCGGCGACGAGATCCGGGTCTGGACCCGCACGCTGCGCGAGATCACCGCAGCGGTGCCGGAGATCGTCGAGCTGACCCGCGCGCTGCCCTGCTCGGCCGCGGTGCTCGACGGCGAGACCCTCGCCCTCGACGACGACGGCCGCCCCCGCGCGTTCCAGGACACGATGAGCCGCTTCGGCACAGAAGCGGACGGGGACGGGGACGGCGGCAGGGACGAGCGCGGAGTGCTGCTCAGCCCGTTCTTCTTCGACCTGCTGCACCTCGACGGACACGACCTGGTCGACGAGCCGCTGGAGACCCGGCTGGACCTGCTGGCCGGGCTGCTCGAAGGCGACCGGCAGGCCCCGCTGCGGATGCCCGGGGTGCGGCGGCCGTCGCCGGAGGAGGCCGCCGCCGTGCTGGACGGGGCGCTCGACGCCGGGCAGGAGGGCGTCGTCGTGAAGGATCTGGCGGCGCCGTACGCGGCGGGCCGGCGCGGCAAGGCCTGGCAGAAGGTGAAGCCCGTGCACACCCTCGACCTGGTCGTGTTGGGCGCCGAGTGGGGGTACGGGCGGCGCACCGGATCACTGTCGAACATCCATCTCGGCGCCCGCGATCCCGACGGCGGGGAGCCGGTGATGGTCGGCAAGACCTTCAAGGGCATGACCGACGAGCTGCTCGCCTGGCAGACCGAGACCTTCCCTCGGTATGCCCGCGAGGAGGAGCCGGGCGTGCTGTTCCTGCGGCCCGAGCTGGTCGTGGAGATCGCGCTGGATGGTGCGCAGCGCAGCACCCGCTACCCGGGCGGGGTCGCGCTGCGGTTCGCCAGGGTGCTGCGTTATCGCCCGGACAGGACCGCGGCCGATGCCGACTCGCTCGACGCGGTGCGGGCGCTGCTCTCCGGCTGATCCCGGGCCGGGTGCCCGAGTGCACCGGGCCGGGCGCGCAGCACACCGGCCGCGAGCACCCGCCCGTCCGGCCCGCTGAGCGTCCGCTCGACGCCGAGCAGGGGTGTGCCGGCCGGGACACCGAGCAGGGTCGCCGCGTCCGGATCGGCGGGCACCGGGCCGGAGCGTGCCCGGATCACGTCCGGCCGCAGCTGCGCCTCGGCCAGCAGCCGGTCGAACGGCCCGGTGTCCGGCACCGTGAGCAGATCGGCCGCCGCGGGCGCGGCGACGTAGTGGGTCTCGAGGACCACCCCGCCGCCCGCGGTCCGGGCCACGCACTCCACCCGCAGGCACGGGCTGCCGGTGGGGATGCCGAGCCAGTCCGCGAGCACGTCGGGTGCGGCGATCCCGGACCGTTCCAGCGGGCGTGGACGCTCCCCCGGATCCGCGACGACCGACGTCCGGCCCGGGTAGTCCGGCTCGGCCACGATCCGGTGCGCCGCCGGCCCGGGCCGCAGCAGACCCTCCTCGGACAGCAGCGCGAGCGCCGCCCGAACCGAGGAACGCGGCACGCCGTAGCCGATCATCAGCTCGTCCTCGCGGGGCAGCAGGCCGCGGAGCCCGCGGCGCCCGGCGATCGCGATCCGGAGCAGGTCGCGGACCCGGCGCGCGTCGGAGGCGCGTACCTGCGGGATCGGCGACGGCACCGGCATGTACTCCACGGTAGGGGTACTGCGTTGCTCGACGGTTCCCCGCGAATGACAGGCGCGTGACACACCGGTGCCGCCCGCCGGGGCGTAGCATCCCGATACCGTGCGCTTCCTCGACGACCGCCGGCCGGAGCACGACCTCACCTACGACGACGTCTTCCTCGTCCCGCGCAGGTCGTCGGTCGCCTCCCGGTTCGACGTCGACCTCACGACCCCCGACCGCTCCGGCGCCACCGTCCCGGTGGTGGCGGCCAACATGACAGCGGTCGCGGGCCGCCGGATGGCCGAGACGCTGGCCCGGCGCGGCGCGCTGACCGTCCTACCCCAGGACGTCGCCACCGACGCCGTCGCGGGCATCGTGTCCTGGCTGAAGTCCCGGCACCCGGTCTGGGACACCCCGCTGGTCCTGCGCACCGGCGACGCCGTCGCGGACGCGCTGAACCTGCTGCCCAAGCGGGCGCACGACACGGTCGTCGTGGTGGACGAGGGCGATCGTCCGGTCGGCACCGTCAGCGAGGCGGGATGTGCCGGCGTCGACCGGTTCACCCGGCTCGCGGACGTCCTGGCGCCGGACCCGCTGCTGCTGCCGGTGGACACCGCGCCGCGCGAGGTCTTCGAGCGGATCGACGCGCGCCGGGCACCGGTCGCGCTCGGCCTCGACGCCGACGGCAGGCTCGCCGGTCTGCTCACCCCGCTCGGCGCGATCCGGGCCGGGATCTACACGCCGGCCCTCGACGACGCGGGCCGGTTGCGCGCCGCGGCGGCGATCGGCATCAACGGCGACGTCGCGGTGAAGGCGAAGGCCCTGCTCGACGCCGGTGTCGACGTCCTCGTCGTGGACACCGCACACGGCCACCAGGAGAAGATGCTGGACGCCATCGCGGCGGTCCGCCGGGTCGTCGACGACGCCGGGGTCGCGGTGCCGGTGGCGGCCGGGAACGTGGTGACCGCCGACGGCGTCGCGGACCTGGCGCAGGCCGGGGCGGACATCGTCAAGGTCGGTGTCGGCCCGGGCGCGATGTGCACCACCCGGATGATGACCGGCGTCGGGCGGCCGCAGTTCTCCGCGGTCGCCGAGTGCGCCGCGGCCGCCCGCGAGCTCGGTGCGGTGATCTGGGCCGACGGCGGGGTGCGGCACCCCAGGGATGTGGCGCTGGCACTCGCCGCCGGTGCCGCATCGGTGATGATCGGCTCCTGGCTGGCCGGGACCTACGAGTCCCCCGGCGACCTGCTGTGGGACGAGCGCGGTCGGGGATACAAGGAGTCGTTCGGGATGGCGTCCAAGCGCGCCGTCAGCGCCCGGACCCGCGGCGACAACGCGTTCGACCGGGCCCGCAAGTCGCTGTTCGAGGAGGGCATCTCGGCATCCCGGCAGCGGCTGGACCCGGAGCGCCCCGGAGTCGAGGACGTGCTGGACGAGATCTGCTCCGGGGTCCGTTCGGCGTGCACCTACGCCGGCGCCCGCACCCTCGACGAGCTGCACGAGCGTTCGGTGGTCGGGGTGCAGACGACCGCCGGGTTCACCGAGGGCACCCCGCACGGGCTGTAACCCCGGACCGGGGCTCCGATCCGCTGCGGCCCCGCGCACCGGTGGTGCGCGGGGCCGCAGCACGGATCAGGAGGCGGGCCCCTCCAGCATCTCGGTGACCAGCGCGGCGATCGGCGAGCGCTCGCTGCGGGTCAGCGTGACGTGCGCGAACAGCGGATGCCCCTTCAGCTTCTCGATGACCGCGTTGACGCCGTCGTGCCGGCCGACGCGCAGGTTGTCCCGCTGCGCGACGTCGTGTGTGAGCACCACCCGGGACGCGGTCCCGAGCCGGGACAGCACCGTGAGCAGCACGTTGCGCTCCAGCGACTGCGCCTCGTCGACGATCACGAACGTGTCGTGCAGCGACCGGCCGCGGATGTGGGTGAGCGGGAGCACCTCCAGCATGCCGCGGGCGATCACCTCGTCGATCACGTCCTGGCTGACCAGCGCACCGAGGGTGTCGAAGACGGCCTGTGCCCAGGGCTGCATCTTCTCGCTCTCGCTGCCCGGCAGGTAGCCGAGATCCTGCCCGCCGACGGCGTAGAGCGGCCGGAACACCACGATCTTGCGGTGCGCCTGGCGCTCCAGCACTGCCTCCAGTCCGGCGCAGAGCGCGAGCGCCGACTTCCCGGTGCCGGCCCGGCCACCGAGCGAGACGATCCCCACCTCGTTGTCGAGCAGCAGATCGAGCGCGATCCGCTGCTCGGCGGACCTCCCGTGCAGACCGAAGGCGTCCCGGTCACCCCGGACCAGCTTCACCCGCTTGTCCGCCGTGACCCGGCCGAGCGCGTTGGACACGCCCACCAGCCGCAAGCCGGTGTTGCAGGGCAGGTCACGGGCGGCGTCGTGGTCGATGACACCGTCCCGGAACAGGGCGTCGACGTCGTCGGAGCCGACCTCCAGGTCCGTCATCCCGGTCCAGCCCGAGAACAGGACGTCCTGGCCGTGGTACTCGTCGGCGTCCAGTCCGACGGCCGCGGCCTTGACCCGTAGCGGCATGTCCTTGGTGACCAGGGTCACCTCTGCGGTGGAGGTGGGATCGGCCCGCAGGTTCAGCGCGCAGGCCAGGATCCGCGAGTCGTTCGAGTCGGTGCGGAACCCGGCCGGCAACACGGCGGGATCGGAGTGGTTGAGCTCGACGTGCAGGGTTCCGCCGTTGTCGCCGATCGGGATCGGCGCGTCCAGACGGCCGTACCTGACCCGCATCTCGTCGAGCTGACGAAGTGCGGTGCGGGCGAACCAGCCGAGCTCGGGGTGGTGACGCTTGGCTTCGAGCTCGGAGATCACGACCAGCGGCAGAACGACCTGGTGCTCGTCGAAGCGGAGCAACGACCACGGGTCGGACAGCAGGACGGACGTGTCGAGCACGTAGCAGCGGGTGGAACCTGCCGGCGTGTCCCCGACGGTCTCCGTGAGCGGAGCCTGGTCGGTGAGGGCGGGACGACGATCGGTCACGGGTGCTCCCTCGCAGGTGCGGCACCACACCTGCTCTGCGTCGGGCCGGCCGGTCCTGACGCGGAACGTGACGGCGTCGCAGGACCATGGCGGTCCTCCGGCCGGCACGCCCGCAAG
Source organism: Pseudonocardia autotrophica (assembly GCF_003945385.1). Classification (NCBI taxonomy): domain Bacteria; kingdom Bacillati; phylum Actinomycetota; class Actinomycetes; order Pseudonocardiales; family Pseudonocardiaceae; genus Pseudonocardia; species Pseudonocardia autotrophica. The sequence goes on along the minus strand of NZ_AP018920.1, from coordinate 1,080,532 downwards.
GGCCGGGTGCCGGCCCTCTCGGGTGCGTTCAACACCACGTCCAGGGCCTCCCGGACGAGCCGCATCGGATACGGCGCGTCAACACGGACGCTACTAGTGGTCACCCTCGTGCGGTCAATAGCAAGTCCGGAGCGGTGAGCTACAAAGAACCCCGATGGCAGAGTTGTAACCTGCCGTTCATCGTGTGATCGACACCGTCCGACGTCACGCAACCTGCACGAACACGATCGGCTGCCCGCCGTCCGGCGGAGCCGGGAGCGGCTACGGATACGCCGTTCGGGTCATCGCGGGTGCTGCCACACCGGAACCGTTCCCGATCCCCGGGCGGTCAGGTGCGGCGAGATCGGCCGGGAGGACGGGCGTGTCGAGCAGCCTGCGCAGGCCGGCCACCGGGCCGTCGGGCACCCTGGCGAGCCAGCTGCGGACCAGCGGCGCCCCCTCGGCGTAGGTGACCGGGTAGCTGCGCCACTGCGGATGATCGAGAAACGCGAGCACCCGCCGGGCCCTGGCCTCGGGCAGCAGCAACCAGCGCGCCAGGTGATCGACGACCTCGTCCGGTCCGGCGCCGTCGACGTGCCGCAGCAGCGCCGCGTCCTGCCGGACCCGGCCGAGCAGCTCCAGCTCGGTCTCGATCCGCTCGGCGAGGGGGCCGTCGATCCGGACCCCGACGCCGGCCAGCACCCGCTGTGACACCGATCCCCAGCCGGGCCCGGGCAGCACCGACGCCGCCACCTCGGCGGCTCCCTCGGCGATCAGCCCCTGCGGGCTGTGCACCAGCCGGAGTGCCAGCTCCGGGTGTCGCGCCGCAGCGAGCTCCGCCCGGCAGTACTGGGTGTGGTGCCCGGGATAGGTCTCGTGGGCGAGCAGCGGCAGCAGCGATCCGGCCCGCACCCGCGCCCCGGTGCTGATCGACACCCGGCTGCGCAGGCCGCCCCGGTACCGGGTGAACGCGGTCCAGGGACGCTCCCCGACCAGCTCGACCTGTGCGCGTTCGTCCGGGGGCAGGCCGAGCCGGTCGCCGGTCGAGCGGCGCAGCTGCGCCGTCAGCGCGGTGACGGCGGCGCCGAGCAGGCCGGGCGGGACCAGGTCCGCCTCCCGGTAGGCCTGCATCCGCGGGCCGACCGGACCGCGCCCGGGAAGCAGTTCGGCGAGCCCGCGGTGGGCCTCGCGGTAGCGGTCGGGATCGGTCCGGCGCGGGCGCACCCCGAACAGTGCGCGGACCTCGTCGAGATATCCCGGCCGGTCGCCGTTCAGCGTCCGCGCGTGGCAGTGCAGCGCCACCAGCAGGGCATCCCACTGGGCGGCCGACGACGGCGGCAGGCCCGCGGCCGCGACCTCCCGGCGCAGTTCCGAGGCGCGGGCGACGAGCTCGGACGGCACAGCCCGGGCCTGACCGGCGATCTCGCGGGCGAGCTCCGGATCGGGGCCGGGCCCGTCCAGCACGCCGGGTCGGATCCGCTCCACGCGCAACGCGAGCCGCGTGATCGCGCGCAGCAGGCCGTCCGGTGACACCCGCCGAGCCTAGGCGTGCCGGAACCGAACGACGGTCACAGCCGCCGGGTACGCATCCGTTCGGCCGTACGTCGTGACCCCCCGTGACTACTTCGGCGGCCGTGACCGCACCGTGAACCGCGACGTGAATGCCCGATCCAGGGAGTATCCGAACATAAAGTAATAGGTTAACCCGATGGTGTTGAGCGATTTGTTCGGCACGACCCGAAGCTATAGATTGTCACGCAGTCGACACGGGCTCCCCCACTTGTCAACGTGTCGGCAAGCGTGAGGCCGGCTACGGGCGGACTCGAGACTCAACAGGAGAAAACTGTGCTGAAGAAGGCTGGAATCCTGGTTGCGGCCACCACCGCCTCCCTGCTCGCGGTGAGCCCGATCGCCTTCGCCGGTGACAAGGGCGACGACCACGGCCACAAGGGTGGCCACCACCACGGTGCCGAGAACGTCATCGACAAGGACGCCAAGGGCCTCATCGCCGGCCTGAACGGCAACAACGTCAACGTGCCGATCCAGGCCTGCAACAACAACGTCCCGGTCAACGTCCTGGGCGTGCAGGTCCCGGTCGAGGACGCGGCGGCCCTGAACGGCCTCACCGGCGCCCTGGGCATCCTGGGCGACGCCAAGGCCAAGTCGGGCGACTCGGTCACCGACCAGTCCGACGTCTGCGCGCAGGAGGCCGGCGCCGGCGACTCGATCGGCTGATCTCGAACAGATCACCGAAAAAACCCCGGAGCATCTGCTCCGGGGTTTTTTCGTGCCATTTCCGGGCGTCCCCCGACGGATTGACGCAGACGGGTCACAGGCACCCACCGTGCAGTTTCACACGACCCGACCACTCGCCGGGGTGACCGAATGCTCGGTGGTGGTCGAAACTCCACGCCACTTCACTGTGCGTGACAGGTCTTCTGATCCGTCGGACCGGCTCCCGCGCTGAGGGACCGCCCCGTCACGGCTGGACATCCCTCGGCGCGGCTGCCGCGCCGCAGCACCGGACGCGGTCGCCCGCTGCGCCCGCCCATCCGGCCGGGCCTCGGGGAGCATCGACCGGACACTCCCCCGCCCGCGCCCCGCGGCCCGCGCCGCGCGGCCCAGCCGCGCGGCCCGGCCGCACCGCCCGGCCGCACCGCCCAGCCACACCGGCCCGGCCTCGCCACCCGGCCACACCGGCCCGGCCTCGCCACCCGGCCACACCGGCCCGGCCTCGCCACCCGGCCACACCGGCCCGGCCTCGCCACCCGGCCACACCGGCCCGGCCTCGCCACCGGGCCACGCCCACCCCCGGTCACGCCACCCGGCCACACCGCGACCCGGTCGCGCCGTCCGTCCGCACGCCCGGTCACGCCGCCCGGTCGAGGACCGCGATCGAGAGACCTCGGCCGAGATGTCGGCTCGCTGACCTCGCGGCCCGGATGCCGCGACCGGAACGAACCGCCCTCAGGCGAACCGTCCCCGGCGGACCGGCCCCGGCCGAACCGCCCCAGCGGCGAACCACCCCGCCCGGGCCACCCCGCCGAGACCTCACCGGTGGCGGATTCGCCCCCGCGCTCCCGCCACCGGAACCGGCTCCGCACCGGCGGGCCGGATCATGCGCCGATCGGGCGTTTCGCGGTACACCGCCCGGCGCAGCCTCGACACGCCCGTTCGCCACGCCGGGCGACGCGCCAGCGCGATCGACAAATCCCCTGGTACCCGAACGGATCGCAGTTCTCCGGAAAAAAAGTACGGAGGGTCAGATTGTCCGCACCGGAAGCCTCCGTTAGATTGACGCCCAGTCGATGCGGGCTCCCCGGTTCGAGCATCGACAAGTACTGAGAGTGTGTCCGGGTCCCCGGTGCGTGCTCTCCGACTCAAACAGGAGACGGACTGTGCTGAAGAAGGCTGGAATCGTCGTCGCGGCTGGCGCCGCGTCGCTCGTTGCGCTGAGCCCGCTCGCGTTCGCAAGCGACAGCCACGAGGCGACCGACAGCTTCAACAAGACCAAGGACAGCTACAACAAGAGCTACAGCAAGACCGACGTGAAGGACATCGACAAGACCGATGTCCAGTTCGGGCACAACGGCGGCAACGTCGCGGACAAGTCCAGCAGCGGCCTGGTCAACATCTCGGGCAACAACCTGAACGTGTCCCCGCAGGCCTGCGGCACCGCGCTCAACGGCAACAGCCTGATCCAGGGTGCCCTGGGCGGCCTGTTCTCCGAGGCCGAGAACTCCTCGAGCGTCAACTCGGACAACGGTGTCAACTGCACCAACGCCTCCGAGGTCGGCGACGAGTTCGACCAGGACAACGGTGGCAAGCAGCACGGCGACAAGGGCGACAAGGGCTACAAGTAAGTCCTTCGCGCATCGCGCAGCAGAAGGGCCCCGGGGGTGCACCCCGGGGCCCTTCTGCATTGCCGGCACGCTCGCCCGCCGATCTGAAACTGCTATAACGAGCGAGCGCGCCGAAGGTTACGCATGAATTCGGATCAGCCGCCGAAACGTCGGTGCCGTGCGGCGAAGTCGCGCAGTGCCCGGAGAAAATCGACGCGCCGGAACTCGGGCCAGTACGCCTCGCAGAACCAGAACTCCGAATGGGCCGACTGCCAGAGCAGGAAACCCGACAGACGTTGCTCACCGCTGGTCCGGATGACGAGGTCCGGATCCGGCTGACCGGACGTGTAGAGATGCGCCGCGATGTGGTCGACGTCGAGGCTCTCCGCGATCTCCTCGAGCGTGCGTCCGGCCTCCGCCTGGGTCAGCAGCATCTTGCGCACGGCGTCCGCGATCTCCTGCCGGCCGCCGTAGCCGACGGCGACGTTCAGCTGCAGTCCGCCACGGTCACCGGTGCGCGCCACCGCCGCGGCGAGCCGGTCCGCCATCGACTTCGGCAGCAGCTCCATCGCCCCGACCACCCGCAGCCGCCACGGGGTGTCCGGGCCGGACAGGTCGTCCACCACCCCACCGATGATCTCGAGCAGGTCCTTCAGCTCGTCCGGCGAGCGGGTGTCGAGGTTGTCGGTCGAGAGCAGGAAGACCGTCACCACCTCGACCCCGGCCTCGGAACACCAGCCGAGCATCTCGACGATCTTCGCGGCACCGGCGCGGTGCCCCTCGGCCGGATCGTCGAGCCCGGCCTCCCGGGCCCATCGACGGTTGCCGTCGAGGATCAGCGCAACGTGCTTCGGACTCTCGGATCCGGCGATCTGGCGCAGGATCCTGCGCTCGTACACCGTGTAGAGCAGGTCTCGAACGGCCACGAACACGGACCCTAGTCCGACCGCCGGAAGCCGACGCGGGCGCTGGTCACCGACCGCCACAGCCGGTGTGGCGTACGCCCGCCCACCGGGACGCGTGCGGGTGCGACACGTAACGTCGAGCCGTGTCCTCGGTGAGCACCTCCCCCGCGCCGCTGAAGCCCCGGATGCGCGGCTGGCTGCACCTGTGGAGCCTGGTCGCATCCGTCTTCGCCTGCGCCACCCTGATCAGCCTTGCCGGTGCACTGGTCGGCGCGGCGGCAGCCGCCGCGACCGCGGTCTACACCCTGACCACGTTCGGGTTGTTCGGCATCAGCGCGCTGTACCACCGGCGCACCTGGAGCGATCCGGGCCGGCGGCGGCTGATGAAGCGCCTCGACCACTCCATGATCTTCCTGTTCATCGCCGGCACCTACACACCGGTGTCGGTGCTCGCCCTGCCGCCGGACACCGCGACATGGGTACTGACGGTGGTCTGGGGCGGCGCGCTCGCCGGAGTCGCTCTGAAGCTGGCCTGGCCGTCGGCGCCGTCCTGGGTGGGGGTGCCGATCTATGTCGCGCTCGGCTGGGTGGCGATCTTCGTGCTCCCCGGCCTGCTCGACGGGGGCGGGGTCGCCGCGCTCGTCCTGCTCCTGGCCGGCGGAGCGCTCTACACCGCGGGCGCGGTGGTGTACGCGCTGCGGCGCCCCGACCCGTGGCCCGCCACCTTCGGGTACCACGAGATCTTCCACGCGGCGACCGTGCTGGCCTGGACCTGCCACCACATCGCGATCTGGCTGGTGCTGCTGCGCTGACCGGTTCCGGAACCGGTCAGGACGGGCCCTGGGCCCGCAGGTCGTCCACCCGCGCCATCGCCGAGCGCAGCTCGGCCAGCCACTCGTCGGCGTGCCGGCCGACCAGCCGGACCGACCAGCTCAGCGCGTCCGAGCGCGACCGGGCCACGCCGGCGTCGACCAGGGTGTCCAGGACCAGCCGCTCCGGCTGGCGCAGCCTGGTCATGACCGGCACCGAGATCGTGGTGAACAGCTCCGTGGTCCCGCCGAGCCGGGCGCCCCACGCGACCTTGCGCCGGTAACGGGTCTCCGCCTGCCGGGCGATCTCGATCCGCGCCTCCCGGGTCTCCTCCCGGAACCGGGAGATCCGGCCGGACTCCGCAGCAGCCGCGTCGGCCCGCCCGGCATCGGTGTCGGGATGCTCGGTGTCCAGCGCGGGCAGCTCGCCCACGACGACGATCTCGTCCCGGTCGCAGGTGATCTCCGGTGCCCCGGTGAACCAGCCGTCGGGCAGCCGCCCGGTGAACCAGGCCTGCGCGTCGTCGGCGGAGGGCAGGTCGGCCTGCTGCCAGCCGCCCCGTCCACGTCCTCGTGCTGTCATCATCGGACCCCTCTCGGTCGAATGATTACAGCATTACACCGCTTACGTCATTCGTCGATGACGATCACCGGTCGAGCAGCGCCGACAGCTCGTCGGGGCCGGTCACCGGCACGTCGCACACGAAGCCGCGGCACACGTACGCCGCCGCACTGCCGCCGATCGTCCCGCGACCGGCGAGCAGCGGGACACCGTCGGCGTCCGGCTCCCCGGCGACGACGACCGCACCACCGGGAGCGTCCCGGCGGGCCCGGTCGGTCAGCGGGCCGGATCCGGTCTCCCCCGCCACCGCCACCTGCAGTGGACCACCGACCAGCGCCTCGGCCGCGGTGAGCCAGTGCCCGAGGAACCGCGGGGCCCGCCCCGCGAGCGTCCCGACCGAGCGCACCGCCTGCTCGGCGGCATCCCGGTAGCGGGCCGCCCGCGTCGGCTCGGCCAGCGCCGATGCGGTCACCAGTGCCTCCGCCAGCGCCGAGGAACCGCAGGGCGAGGCGTTGTCGGTCAGCTCACGGGGCCGGTGCAGCAGCAGGTCGGCGTCCGTCGAGTCGGCGGCCGTGTCCAGGTAGGTACCCGGACGGTCGGGCGCGGCGAACCGCTCCAGGGTGCTGTCGAGCAGCTCCAGCGCGGCGGTCAGCCGGTCCGGGTCGCCGGTCGCCTGGTGCAGCGCGAGCAGTCCGGCGACGAGCAGCGCGTGATCCTCCAGCACCCCGTCGGCGTCGCCCGCCCGGCCGTCCCGCGAGGACCGCCGCAACCGGCCGTCGACCAGGTGCACGTCGAGCAGCAGATCGGCGATCCGGTCCGCGGCCCGCACCCACTCCGGCCTGCCCGACGCGGCGCCCACCTCGGCCAGTGCGACGACGGCGAGCGCGTTCCAGGCCGTCACCACCTTGTCGTCGCGAGCCGGTTGTGGCCGGGCCGAGCGCGCGGTGAGCAGTGCGGCCCTGGTCCGTTCCCACCATGCCGGGTCGTCGGGATCGCGGAGCAGCTGCAGGGTGGAGGCGCCGCCCTCGGCCGTGCCCTCCGCGGTGACCCCCAGCAGCTCGGCCGCCCGGGCACCGTCCTCGGGACCGAGCACCTCGCGCAGCTGCGCGGGCGTCCACACGTAGGTGAGGCCCTCGATCCCGTCGGTATCGGCGTCGAGTGCCGAGGCCAGGCCGCCCTCGGGGGTACGGAGCTCGTCGAGCAGGAACCGGGCGATGCCCTCCGCGACCCGCTCGGCGAGCGCGGAACCGCGGCGGCCGAGATGCCCGTAGGCCCGCAGCAGCAGCGCGTTGTCGTAGAGCATCTTCTCGAAGTGCGGGACCACCCAGCCGTCGTCGACCGAGTACCGGGCGAAACCACCGGCCAGTTGGTCGTGCAGCCCGCCCCGGGCCATCGCCTCGCAAGTGCGCTCGGCCAGCCACGACGACTGCTCGGAGCCGGTCCGCTCGTGATGGCGGAGCAGGAACTCCAGCACCATCGACGGCGGGAACTTCGGGGCGCGACCGAACCCGCTGTGTTCCGGGTCGTGCTGGCCCGCCAGCACCTCGACGACGTCGTCGAGGGTCTGCTCGCCGACGGTGACCGGCTCGGGATCGGATGCGGCCTGCTCCGCCAGCTGTTCGGCGATCCGCCCCGCGGCGACCCGGACCCGCTCGCCGTCCCCGATCCAGGCACCGGACACGGCGTCGAGCAGCTGCCGGAACGACGGCAGCCCGTGCCGGGGCTGCGGCGGCAGGTAGGTGGCGCAGTGGAACGGCTCGCCGTCCGGGGTGAGGAAGCAGGTCATCGGCCAGCCGCCCTGACCGGTCATCGCCTGGGTGGCCGCCATGTAGACGGCGTCGATGTCCGGGCGTTCCTCCCGGTCGACCTTGATCGCGACGAATCCGCGGTTCACGACGGCGGCGATCGCCGGATCCTCGAACGACTCGTGGGCCATCACGTGACACCAGTGACAGGCCGCGTAGCCGATCGACAACAGCACCGGGACGTCCCGGCGCCGCGCCTCGGCGAACGCATCGGCCGACCAGGGGTGCCAGTCGATCGGGTTCTCGGCGTGCTGGAGCAGGTACGGGCTGGTGGCCGTGGCAAGCCGGTTCGGCATGCCGCACAGCCTCTCAGGTGTTGCGGGGCTCCGCGCCGGTGTCCGTCTCGCTCCGGTCGCCCTGATCGCCATCGTCGTCGAACGACTCTGGCAGCCGGGTGATCCGCTTGCTCATGTTCCGGATGAGGAACCCCGTCGCCAGCAGCAGCAACAGCACGACCGCCAGCCCCGCCGGCGCCGAGCTGCCCCACTCCGGCAGCTGCCCCGGCGGCGGCTGGCGTTCCTGCATCGGCACCAGGAAGCCGGTCGCGATCTCGCGCGCCATCATCGTCGCGCTGTCGAACAGCACCGCCGACCTCCTCCGCACACCGAACCGTCAGAACCGGACCGCGGCTCGCGCCGCGCGTCCGACCGCCAGGCTACTCGCGCGTCAGCCGGCGATCCGCTGCTCCCCGCGCTCGAACGGGATGCCGGTGAACAGGTCGTCCTCCGGGGTGGTCGTGTCGACCAGCGAGTGCACCAGCTCGTAGTCCTCGGTCGGCCACACCCGGGCCTGCACCTCCAGCGGGGTGAAGAAGAACCGGCTGGTCGGGTCGATCTGGGTGGCGTGCGCACGCAGCGCGTCGTCGCGGCGGCCGAACCAGTCCGCGCAGGTGACCTGGGTGGTGACCCGGGTGCCCGGGTCGGGCCGGTCGGCCCCCCAGTTCGCCAGCCACTCCGCGTAGGGCGACTCCTCGCCGGCATCCAGGAAGGCCTGGTGGAACGCCTCCAGCCGGGCCCGGGAGAAACCGTGGCCGTAGTAGAGCTTGAGCGGCTGCCACGGCGGACCGGCCTCCGGGAAACGGGCCGGGTCGCCCGCGGCCTCCCAGGCGGCCATCGAGATGACGTGCGTGCGGATGTGGTCGGGATGCGGGTAGCCGCCGTTCTCGTCGTAGGTGACGATCACGTGCGGGCGGAACTCGCGGATCAGGCGGACCAGCGCGGCGGTCTGCTCCTCGACATCGCCGAGCGCGAAGCAGCCGGCCGGCAGCGGGGGCAGCGGATCGCCCTCGGGCAGCCCGGAGTCGACGTAGCCGAGCCAGGCGTGCCGGACGCCGAGGATCTCGGCGGCCCTGGCCATCTCACCGCGCCGGACCTCGGTCATGTTCTCCAGCACATCCGGCCGGTCCATCGCCGGATTGAGGACGCTGCCGCGCTCACCGCCGGTGCAGGTCACGACGAGCACCTCGTGGCCCTCGTCGGCGTACCGGGCGGTGGTGGCGGCTCCCTTCGACGACTCGTCGTCCGGGTGCGCGTGCACCGTCAGCAGCCGGGGACGCTCGCCGGGGGCGGGTAGCGACAGGGTCTTCTGCGTGGGCGATGGGGTCATCGGACGGGTTCCTCCACGGTCACCTGGCTCGGGGCCCGCTGCGCGACCGGGACCGGCGCGGGCGGCGAGTTCGTGTTCGTCACGATCCTGGCAGAGGGGACCGACAACGACCGCTCCGCACGGGATGCTCAGCTCTCGCAACGCCGTCCGGGTTTCCGCTGTTCCCGGAGCTGGACGCCCGTACCGGAACACTGCGGCGGGCGGTTCCGCTGCACTTCGGAAGGGAATTCGGCCCCACCACTACCATCGCCCTCACCTGCGATTATCCGGTCGTCGGGAACCAACTCGGCGCCGCCGCCGTTCATCGAGCGGCTGCGATGAGCGGCGCGCATCGTGCTAGGGTGTCTTGTACACGGCCCGCCAGCGGGTCGTGTTTTTCCTTACTCGGGGCGTGCCGCCCGGTGCCGCTGACCCCGTTGCCCCGTCGGCGCCCGGCGCCCGGCGGCGACACGCCCTGTTCCCTGAAGGAGTTGATGACGGTGACGGATACCCAGGCGACCTGGTTGACCCAGGAGGCCTTCGACCGGCTGAAGTCCGAGCTGGACGGGTTGATCGCGAACCGGCCCGTCATCGCCGCCGAGATCAACGCCCGCCGCGAGGAGGGCGACCTGAAGGAGAACGGCGGCTACCACGCGGCCCGCGAGGAGCAGGGCCAGCAGGAGGCCCGGATCCGCCAGCTGCAGGAGCTGCTGCGCACCGCCCAGGTCGGAACCACCCCGTCGAGCGCCGACGAGGCCGCCCCCGGGACCGTCCTCACCATCAAGTACGAGGACGACGAGGACACCGAGAAGGTACTGCTCGGCTCCCGCGAGGAGGGCAGCCACGGCGACCTGCAGGTGATCTCGCCGAACTCCCCGCTCGGCGCGGCGCTGCTCGGTGCGAAGCCCGGCGACACCCGCGAGTACCAGCTGCCCGACGGCGGCAACATGACGGTCACCCTGGTCGATATCGAGGCGTTCACCGGCTGACACCGGACACGACGAAGCGGGCCCGGCCGACACGGCCGGGCCCCTCGTCGTGACGGACCCGGCAGCACGGCATCAGGACGGTGCGGTTCAGGACGGTGCGGTGACGGCGTGCCCGGCCGCCCGCAGCCCGGCGACGATCGTGTCCCGGTGCTCGGGCCCGCGTGTCTCCAGGCTCAGCTCGACGTCGACCTCGCCGACCGGCAGCGCACCACTGATCCTCGAGTGCGCCACGTCGGTGACGTTCGCACCGAGGGTCCCGACCCGCGCCAGCAGCTCCGCCAGCGCACCGGGCCGGTCCGGCACCTGCACCCGCAGCGTCAGGTACCGCGAGGACGCGACCAGCCCGTTGCGGATGACCTGCAGCAGCACCAGCGGATCGACGTTCCCGCCGGACAGCACCGCGACGACCGGGCCGTCGAACCGTTCCGGGTGCTCCAGCAGGGCCGCGACCGGCGCCGCTCCGGCCGGTTCCACGACCAGCTTCGCCCGTTCCAGGCAGTGCACCAGCGCACCGGCCAGTGCGTCCTCCCCGACCGTGATCAGCTCGTCGATCAGGCCGGCCACCTGCGGGAACGTGATGTCGCCCGGGCGTCCGACGGCGATCCCGTCGGCCATCGTGCGCATCGCCTCCAGCGGGACCGGGCGGCCGGCCGCGAGCGACGACGGCCAGGCGGCCGCGCCGGCGGCCTGCACGCCGACGATCCGGACACCGGGCCGGCGCTCGCGCAGCACCGCGGCGATGCCGCCGAGCAGCCCGCCGCCGCCCGCCGAGACCAGCACGGTGCCGACGTCCGGTACCTGTTCGAGAATCTCGCAGCCCACGGTGCCCTGGCCGGCGATGATGTCGGGGTGGTCGAACGGGTGCACCAGCACCGAGCCCGAGCGCTGGGCCGCCTCGGCCGCCGCGCCGACCGCCTCGTCCACCGAACGACCGGTCAGCACGACCTCGGCACCGTAGCCGCGGGTGGCGTCCACCTTCGGGAGCGCGGCCCGCTCCGGCATGAACACCGTCGCCCGGACCCCGAGCAACCGGGCCGCCAGCGCCACACCCTGTGCGTGGTTGCCCGCCGACGCCGCGACGACGCCGCGGGCCCGCTCCTCCGGGGCGAGCCGGGCGATCCTGGTGTACGCACCGCGGATCTTGAACGAGCCGGTGCGCTGGAGGTTCTCGCACTTGAGGTGGACCGGGGCGCCGACCAGACCGGACAGCGCCCTGGCTCCCGCGACGGGTGTCCTGCGCACCACCGGGTCGAGCAGCTCGCGGGCGGCGTACACGTCGGCGGAGGTGACCGGCGGGGTGACGGAGGCGTCCGGTGCGGCGACCATCCGGGCAGTCTCGCACCACCGCCGGTAGCCTCGCCGGTAGCCACCGGGCGTGATCCTCGAACCACTCAGGGTCGAGGCACGCTGCGTGGGCCCCGGAACCCTGCGGGGCCCACTCCGCTCCGCGCCCGTGGCCGGGGAGGAACTCGCGAATGACCCGGTTGCGCACCACCGCGCCGCTGTTGCTGGCGGCCGCGCTGACCGCGCTCGCCGTGACGACGGTGCAGGGCGCGGGCTGCGACGACCCCGGCCACTACGAGCCGGGGCCGGACGGGTCCTGGTCCCTGGTCGGCGGCTGCGTCGAGCCGGGCGACCTCGTCGTCGCCCCGCCGCCGACGGTCACCGACCCGGCGTCGACCCCGGAGCAGTCCCGCAGCTGAGGCCCTCCGACCGAGGTGATCAGCGGACGGTGTCCAGCGCGGTCCGCAGGTCGTCGACCAGGTCGTCGGCATCCTCGATCCCCACCGACAGCCGCACCAGGCTGTCCGGGACCTCCAGCATCGAGCCGGCGGTCGCGGCGTGCGTCATCTGGCCGGGATGCTCGATCAGCGACTCGACGCCGCCGAGGGACTCGGCCAGGGTGAACAGCTTCGTCTCCGCGCAGATCCGCAGCGCTGCGTCCCGCCCGCCGGCGGCCAGGAACGACACCATCCCGCCGAACCGGCGCATCTGCTTGGCGGCGACCTCGTGGCCGGGGTGTCCGGGCAGCCCCGGGTAGAGCACCTGCGAGACGGCCGGGTGCGCCCCGAGCAGCTCGGCGATCCGCTCGGCGTTGTCGCAGTGCCGCTCCATCCGGACCGCGAGGGTCTTCACCCCGCGCAGGGTCAGCCAGGCGTCGAACGGACCGGGGACCGAACCGACCGAGTTCTGGGTGAAGGTGATCCGCTCGGCGAGCTCGTCGTCGTCGGTGATCAGGGCACCCCCGACGACGTCGGAGTGCCCGCCGACGTACTTGGTGGTCGAGTGCACGACGACGTCGGCGCCGAGCGCGAGTGGCGTCTGCAGGTACGGCGAGGCGAAGGTGTTGTCGACGACGAGCCGCGCCCCGGCCTCGTGCGTGATCGCGGCCAGGCCGGCGATGTCGGCGATCCCGAGCAACGGGTTGGTCGGGGTCTCCGACCAGACCACCCGCGTGCTGGGACGCAGTGCGGCGCGCAGCGCGTCGTGGTCGGCGAGATCGACCGGGGTGTGCTCGACGCCGAACCCGGCGAGCACCTTGTCGACCAGCCGGAACGTGCCGCCGTAGGCGTCGTGCGGGATGACCAGGTGGTCACCGGGGCGGAGCAGGATCCGCAGCAGCGTGTCGGTGGCACCCATCCCGGAGCCGAACGCGTGCGCGTGCCGGCCGCCCTCCAGGGCGGCCAGGCACTCCTGCAGAGCCGTCCGGGTCGGGTTCGCGCTGCGCGAGTACTCGTACCCGCCACGGATCCCGCCGACGCCGTCCTGCGCGTAGGTGGAACTCGTGTGGATCGACGTGGTGACCGCACCCGTGGTCGGGTCGGGGTCCTGACCGGCGTGAATCGCCCGTGTGGAGAAGCCCTGCATGTGCCCGGAGGGTACGCGCGCGTGCGATCGGGCTCCGCCCCGGTCAGCCGTTCCCGAGGAACGCGATCACGTCGGACCGCGTGACGACCCCGGCCGGCTTGCCGTCCACCAGCACCAGCGCGGCGTCGGCCTTCGCGAACGCGGCCATCGCGTCCTGCAGCGACTCGCCGGCGCCCAGCGTCGGCAGCGGCGGGGACATGTGGCCCTCCAGCCGGTCGGCGAGCTGCGCGCGGCCGGTGAACAACGCGTCCAGCAGGTCCCGTTCGACGACCGCACCGGCCACCTCGGCGGCCATCACCGGCGGCTCGGCCTTGACGACCGGCATCTGTGAGACACCGAACTCGCGCAGGTAGAGCGCCGCGTCGGCGACGGTCTCGTTCGGGTGCGCGTGCACCAGCGCCGGGATCGACCCGTCCTTGCGGCGCAGCACGTCGCCGATCGTGGCGCCCTCGGACGGCGGGAGGAAGCCGTAGCTGGCCATCCAGGCGTCGTTGAAGACCTTGCCCAGGTAGCCCCGGCCGCCGTCGGGCAACAGGACGACGACCACCGCGTCGGCGGGCAGTGTCGCGGCGACCCGCAGTGCGGCGACCGCCGCCATCCCGCAGGAGCCGCCGACCAGCAGCGCCTCCTCGCGAGCGAGGCGCCGTGTCATGTCGAACGAGTCGGCGTCGCTCACGGCGACGATCTCGTCGCACACGTCCCGGTCGTAGGTGGTCGGCCAGAAGTCCTCGCCGACCCCCTCCACCAGGTACGGACGGCCGGTGCCGCCGGAGTACACCGAGCCCTCCGGGTCGGCCCCGATGATCCGCACCGCGCCCCCGGAGACCTCCTTGAGGTAGCGGCCGATCCCGGAGATCGTGCCGCCGGTGCCGATGCCCGCGACGAAGTGGGTGATCCGGCCCTCGGTCTGCTCCCAGATCTCCGGGCCGGTGCTGCGGTAGTGCGACTCCGGGTTGGCCGGGTTGGCGTACTGGTTGGGCTTCCAGGCGCCCTCGATCTCGCCGACCAGCCGGTCGGAGGTGCGGTAGTACGAGTCCGGGTGGTCCGGGTCGACGGCGGTCGGGCAGACGACGACCTCGGCGCCGTAGGCCTTCAGCACGTTCCGCTTGTCCTCGCCGACCTTGTCCGGGCAGACGAACACGCAGTGGTAGCCCTTGCGCTGCGCGACCATCGCCAGCCCGACGCCGGTGTTGCCCGAGGTCGGCTCGACGATGGTGCCGCCGGGGCGCAGCTCACCGGACGCCTCGGCCGCCTCGACCATCCGCAGGGCGATCCGGTCCTTCACCGAACCACCCGGGTTCAGGTACTCGACCTTGGCGAGGACCGGCGGGGTGATTCCCTCGGCGACCGCTCCCAGCCGGACGAGCGGGGTGTTCCCGACCAGGTCGACGACGTGCTCGACATAGCGCATGAAGGCATCCTCGCACCGCTCACTCCCGCTCGACCGAGCGCAGTCCCGACGACGGTGTCCACCAGCGCACGACCAGTCGGTTGCGCGCGTCGTTCAGCCCGGTCCAGGCCACCTCCGACAGGTCCACACGGAAGGCGTCGCCGGTCACCGGGCCGGACAGCGGGCCGGTCCACAGCGCCCGGCCGGACACCTTCACGTCGCCGTCGCCCAGGTCACCGCCGCTCTGGTCGGCCGGCGCCGCGTGCAGCGCGAACCGCGGATCCCGCCGCAGGTCGGCACCCTTGCGCGCACCCGGCATCGATCCGAACGCCAACTCGGTGGCCGGGCCCGAGTCGTCGAACACGACCTCGATCCCGGACACCCGGGGCGATCCGTCGGCCCGCAGGGTCGCGATCACCAGGGCCACGCCACGCTGCAGGATCCGCTGCGTCAGCTCGGCGAACTCGGGCTCGGCGGACCGGAACTCTCCCCAGGAGGTCATGGCGGAAGCATGCCCGGTACCCCTGACAGTTTCGTCACGTCCCGCGCCGGGGCCCGGTTACCCGCAAGTAGAGTCGTCGCCGACCCCTGCGCTGGAGGAGGACGTCCCATGCCCGAAGCCGTCATCGTCGCTGCGGCCCGCTCGCCGATCGGTCGAGCCAACAAGGGTTCCCTCGCGGGAATGCGCCCGGACGACCTGACCGTGCAGATGGTGCGCGCGGCCCTGGACCAGGTCCCCTCGCTGGACCCGGCACAGATCGACGACCTGATGCTGGGCTGCGGCCTCCCGGGTGGTGAGCAGGGCAACAACCTGGCCCGGATCGTCGCGATCCAGCTCGGCTACGACTCGCTGCCGGGCACCACGATCACCCGCTACTGCTCGTCGTCGCTGCAGACCACCCGGATGGCACTGCACGCGATCAAGGCCGGCGAGGGCGACGTGTTCGTCTCCGCCGGCGTGGAGACCGTCTCCCGGTTCTCCCGCGGCACCTCCGACTCCTGGCCGGACACGCACAACCCGCTGTTCGCCGAGGCCGAGACCCGTACCGCGGAGACGGCGGAGAAGGGCGCCGGGGGCTGGAGCGACCCGCGCGAGCAGAACCTCCTCCCGGACGCCTACATCGCCATGGGACAGACCGCGGAGAACCTGGCGCTGTACAAGGACGTGAGCCGCGAGGACATGGACCGGTTCGCGGTCCGGTCGCAGAACCTGGCCGAGCAGGCGATCGCGGACGGGTTCTTCGAGCGCGAGATCACCCCGGTCACGCTGCCCGACGGCACCGTCGTCCGCACCGACGACGGCCCCCGGGCAGGCACCACCTACGAGAAGATCTCCGAGCTCAAGCCGGTGTTCCGGCCGGACGGGCGGATCACCGCGGGCAACGCCTGCCCGCTGAACGACGGCGCCGCGGCGCTGGTGATCATGTCGGACATCCGGGCGGAGCAGCTCGGCATCACGCCGCTCGCCCGGGTCGTCTCGACCGGCGTGACCGGCCTCTCGCCGGAGATCATGGGCTACGGCCCGGTGGAGGCCTCGAAGCAGGCGCTGCACCGTGCCGGGCTGACCATCGACGACATCGACCTCGTCGAGATCAACGAGGCGTTCGCCGCGCAGGTCCTGCCCAGCGCCCGCGATCTCGGCATCGCCGAGGAGAAGCTGAACGTGCACGGCGGCGCGATCGCGCTCGGCCACCCGTTCGGCATGACCGGTGCCCGGATCACCACCACGCTGCTCAACGGGCTGCGCGCCCGGGACGGCCGCTACGGCCTGGAGACGATGTGCGTCGGCGGCGGCCAGGGCATGGCGATGGTGCTCGAGCGGCTCTCCTGACCGACCGTCACGCGGCGGCCGGGCCGGGCGGATCGATCCGCACCCCGGTCGCCTCCAGCGCGGCCTCGGTGCGCAGCCGGGCCAGGTCGCGGCCTGCGTCGAGGGCACCGTCGGTGCCACCGGCCTCGACCCAGGCCCGCAGTGGCGGGTCCTCGACGCCGGTGGCCCGGCAGGCCGCCAGCAGCACGTCGTCGTAGGCGGCGAGCAGCGCCACCCGGCGCAGCCGGGTGCTCGGCGGCGGGCCACGACGCAGCCGGTCGAGCCGGCGCAGATCGGCGACCAGCCGTTCCAGCGGCGGCCCGGACGGCGTCGGCGCTGCGGCCCGGGACCGGCGGCGGAACGCGATCAGGTGCCGGACGAGCGCCGGTGCACGCACCAGCAGCACCACCAGCAACGCCGGCCCCAGTGCGATGGCCAGGAAGACGGTGACCCCGGCCGCGACCGGGTCGTTCCCGGGCACCTCGGAGACGCTACGGCGCCCGGAGCCCGCGCGTAAGAGCGATGGGACACCCCGGACACGACGACGCCGCGGGCACCCGAGGGTGCCCGCGGCGTCGTCGGACCGGAGGGGGCGAGTCCGGCCCGCTCCCCGGCCCACGCGGGGCCGGATCGTGCTGCGGGTCAGTCGCCTTGGAAGTAGCTCAGCAGACGGAAGATCTCGATGTAGAGCCAGACCAGCGTGGTCATCAGACCGAACGCGATGTACCAGGAGTACTTCTCCGGCACACCCGCCTTCACCGCGTTGTCGGCGGCGTCGAAGTCGAGCAGCAGGCTGAACGCCGCCACCCCGATGACCACCAGGCTGAACAGGATCGCCAGCGGGCTCCCGTCGCGCAGGCCGAGCCCGCCACCGACGAAGAAGCTCATCACCAGGTTCGCCAGCATCAGGACGACGACGCCGATCAGGGCGCCCATCATCCACTTGGTGAACCGGGGGGTGACCCGCACGGCGCCGGTCTTGTAGACGACCAGCATCCCGAAGAACACACCGGCGGTACCGATGACGGCCTGCAGCGCGACGCCCGGGTACATCGAGGAGATGCCGCCGAGCGCCACCCCCATCGCACCGGAGTAGGTCAGCGTCAGCGGAGCGCTGGGCTTCTGCTTGAAGATGACGATCAGCGCCACCACGATGCCGACCACGAACGCCGGCAGCGCGAGGACGATGAGACCCGACCACATGGTCAGGAAGCCCGCGACCAGTGCGAGACCACCGCTGATCGCGGTCCGCTGGACGATGTCGTCGACCGTGATCGGACGGCCGGTCTCCTGAGCCGCCTGGCTCGGGTCGACGTGTGACGACTGGGAGCCGGCGTAGGCGGAGGCCCCGCCCATCATGCCGCCACCCGAGCGGTCGAACGTGGCGTAGCCGCCCTGCTGGGTAGGCAGGTTGCGGAACGCCGGGTTGCTCGTGGAGCGCACCTGGATCCTCCTCGACGGACGTTGCGGGGCTCACCAGCGGCGAGCCCTCGCATCATTGCAACGCCGGGGAGCCGCCGGTGGTTCCCACCGGTAAAAGAAAATTTACCGCTTGTCACCCGTCCGGCGACAGGCCGCCCGGCAAAGACCCCTGAAGATCAGCGCTCGAAGCGCCCGACCTGCGGGAACATCCGTGTCGGCGGAGGTCGGTCGCCGTCCACCACCGGGATCTCCGGGGTGGTGTCGTCGCGCCGCGGTTCGGGCCCGAGCGGCGGCGCCCCACGCAGCTCGGCCCGGATCAGGCCCGGCAGCCTGCGCAGCGAACGGAGCGCGGCCGACACGGCCCGACGGCCTGCCGGGAGCATCAGGACGACGGCGAGCAGCACCAGCACGGCGACCAGGAACACCAGGCCGTCGGCACCCGGAGCGAACACGGGCACACCTCCTCGAACCCGGGCGTCCGGCCGGGGGGGGGGAGCCGGAACCTGCCCTTGTCACACCAACGAGCGGATGCCGGTGCGGTCACGTACCCGGCGACTGTCGGTGGGCCGTACTACGGTCGATCCCGACCGGAATCGTCGAGTCACCGAAGGTGGTCGTCGCCATGTGGGTGTTGATCTCCCGTCATCTGCGGGTGTGGCTGCTGCTGGCCGTGGGGGCGCCGATCCTGGCCTGGCTGCTCGGCAGGCTGGGCGATGCGATCGAGCGCCGGCGCGGGCCGAACGTGGTGAGCAAGCTCACCCATCAGGGGCGGCGTTTTCTCGAGCGCCGCGTCCGCGGACCGCTGCGCAGGCGCGAGCGACCCGACGCGGACCAGCTGGCCCGCTGAGGCGGCCGGGTCAGGCCGGAAGCAACCGGCCGAGCCACCCGCCGCGGCGTCGCGGAGTGGTGACGGTCGGGGTCGGGTCCAGCTCCACGCACCGCCGGCACGGCGTGCCGTCCGCTGCGACGAGCGGCGCCGGCGACACCAGGTGCCCGCAGAGCGCTTCGTAGCGCCCCGTTCGTGTGGCGTGCGGGGCACACAGCTCGACGTCGGTCACTTTGTGTGCAAGTCGGTCGATGACCGAGGTCAGCGTGAGGACCTCGGGGCCGTCGGCTTCGTGGGCCTTTCCTGCGCTCACGACGCCGACCTCCATGATGGATGTCCGTACGTCGACCGGCGCATTCCCACGACCCTTCCCGTCAGGATGGATCCCATCGTCGGCGATGCCGCTTGCGGATGCAAGATCGGATGCACACACGTTCGGCACTCTCCGCAGTCAGCGCACTCAGCGCGCCCAACCGCGACCGCACCCCGGAGGCCCCGATGTCCCAGCCGCACCGAACCCGCGCGGCCGATCTCGGCCCGGTCGTCTGGCGACGGCCCGCGGGCACCGGCGACGACACGCATGACGGGGTCGAGTTCGCGGTGCTGGACGACGGCCGGGTCGCCGTGCGCAACGCGGCCGACCCGGACGGCCCGGTTCTCCTCTACACCCCCGCCGAGATCTCGGCCTTCGTGGACGGAGCCAAGAAGGGCGAGTTCGACGACATGCTCGACTGAGCGCTCACGGCAGCAGCGCGTCGGCATCCCGCCACATGCCGGCGACCACCTCGGCGGCGGGCCGGGTCGTCGCCCGGGCCGCGGCCTGCCCGGCCCAGTGGTTGACCCGGTCCAGCACCCCGGGCTCCCCCGCCCGGTAGCGGGCGACCAGCCGCCGCTGCTGCGGGTAGGGCGCGGGGGCCGGCGCGTCCGGCCCGGCCCAGGCCCGGACGTAGCGGGTCGGGACGGCACGCGCCGTCCGGCCGGTGTACGCGCGGGTGGTCACGGTGTGCTCCGGGGCGAGCCCGTCCAGCTCGGCCGCCCAACCGGCGTCGATCCCCGCCTCGGGGGTACGCAGCAGCGCCGTCCCGACCTGCACGGCGCTCGCGCCGAGGGTCAGCGCGGCGGCGACCGACCGGCCGTCGGCGACCGCCCCGGCAGCCACCACCGGCACCGACAGCGAACCCGCCAGCCACGGGAGCAGCGCGAACAACCCGACCGTGGTGCCGTCCGCGTCCTCGGGCCGGGTGCTGCCGCGGTGCCCGCCCGCCTCCATGCCCTGCGCGACGACGACGTCCGCACCGGCCCGCTCCGCGGCGAGCGCCTCGTCCAGGGTGGTCGCCGTCGCGAACCAGGCGATCCCGGCGGCGTGCGCGGCGGCGACGTGCTCGGCGGGGAGCAGCCCCATGATCGTCGAGATGGCGGTGGGCCGGGCGGCGAGCACGGCGCGGACCTGCTCGTCGAAGTCCGGTGCCGGGCCCGCCGCGGGACCCGCGGTACCGCCGAGCCCGTCGAGGAACGCCGCCTGGGCGTCGGTGCCTGCCTCGGCGGGCGGGTCCGGGATCCACACGTTGAGCTGGAACGGCGCGTCACCGGCGAGCTCCCGGTACCGGCCGGCCCAGTCGGCGATCGCCGCCGGGGAGTCGTTGACGACCCCGGCGGCACCCATCCCGCCGGCGCCGGCCACCGCGGCCGCCAGCCCCGGCGGACAGGCGCCCGCCATCGGCGCCTCCAGCACGGGCACCCTCAGCCCGTACCGCGTACAGAAGGACCCGGCCCGCTCGCGTGCGCTCACCCCGGCGAGTCTGCCCCTTTCCGGCTGGACCTTCGGAGCCACCCGGGGAAGGATCGTCCGGGTCCGCCCCGGCAAGAGCAGATCGGAGCCAGCTCCCCGCATGACCGGCCCGTCGTTCCTGGAACAGCTGCGAGCACACGCCCCCGAGGCGCTGCCCGCCCGACTGCCCCGCGATCCCGCACATCGGGTCCCGGCCGACCTGCGCGCCCCGCACGGCACCACGATCATCGCTTTCACCTGGGCCGACGGCGTGCTGCTCGCCGGGGACCGGCGGGCCACGTCCGGCAACCTGATCGCGCAGAAGGACCTGGTCAAGGTCGTCGTCGTGGACGGCACGTCCGCGGCCGGGTTCGCCGGCTCGGTCGGGCACGCGCTGCTGCTGCTCAAGCTGTTCACGGCCGAGGTCGAGCAGTACGAGAAGGTCGAGGGCGCCCCGATCAGCCAGGACGGCAAGATCCGCAGGCTGTCGACGATCGTGCGGGAGAACCTGCCCGCCGCGATGCAGGGCTTCGTCGCGCTTCCGCTCTACGTCGGCTACGACCCGGCCGATCCGGATCCGGCCCGGATCGTGACGTTCGACGCGTCGGGCAGCATCGCCCGCAACCGCTCCGGCTACGCGAGCATCGGATCCGGATCGGACTTCGCGCAGGCGTCACTGAAGAAGCTGCACCGGCCCGATCTCGACCGCGCCGGCGCGATCTCGCTGGCGGTGAACGCGCTCTGGGACGCCGCCGACGACGACACCGCCACCGCAGGCCCGGACCTGATCCGCTCGCTGTTCCCGAACCTGGTCACGGTGACCGCCGAGGGCACCGCGGAGGTCGACGAGGACCAGGTGCGGGCCGCGACCGAGGTGATGCTCGCCGAGCGGACCCGGCGCCCCGGCGGCTGAACGTGACCGACCTGCTGCGCTGGCAGTTCGACCTGACCTGGTCGCTCTGCGAGTACCACCTGGAGCGGCTGACCGACGACGACCTGACCCGGATCCCGGCGCCGCTGCACTGGACCGTGCACCGCGGCCCGGACGGATCCTGGACGCCGGACTTCCCCGCCGACGGCGACGCCGAGCCGGACCCGCCGCCAGCACCGACCGGCGCCTGGATCGCCTGGCACCTGCTGTGGTGGTGGGGCACCGCGCTGGACGAGCTCTCCGGTGTCACACACCGGGACCGCTCCGATGTGGTCTACCCGGGCACCTCGGACGGCGTGGTCACCGGACTGCGCGCACTGGCCGCATCCTGGGCGGCCGGGCTCGACGACGCCGATCTCGCCCGGCCCGTGACGTTCCCCTGGCCGGACGGGCACACGGTCGGCCACCTGATCGCCTGGGCCAACGCGGAGCTGATGAAGAACGTCGCCGAGCTGGGCCGGGAGCGGGTGGTGCGGGGCGCAGGCGGCTGAGCCCCACCGCGGGCCGGCGCGTGGACCGGCGCGTTCGCGCGTTCCTCGCCGTGTGCCGGGTCCGGCGGCGATCCGGCAGGCTGTACCCCATGTCCACGCTGCGGTCGGTCGCGCCGGTGTTCGCCACATCCGATCTCGGCAGGTGGCTCGACCACTACCGCGCGCTCGGCTTCGTCGTGGAGCGTTACGGCGACGAGTACGGGTTCGCGGTGCTCGACGGTGTGGAGCTGCACGTCACGGTCGATCCCGATCATGATCCGCTGCGCACCGCCGGTTGCGCCTACCTGCACGTCGACGACGCCGACGAACTGCACGCCCGCTGGTCGGGCGTGACCGGCGGGCGCGCGGTCGCCCCGGTGGACACCCCCTACGGACTGCGCGAGGGCGCTCAGATCGACCCGGACGGCAACCTGCTCCGCTACGGCTCGCCGCTCGCAGGCTGAGTCACCGCTACGCCCGGTCCCGGCGCTCCAGCACGACGAGCGCGATCCCCGCCGTGACGGCGACGAGCAGCGGTGCGATCCACGGCATCGGGCCGGTGATGACCAACGGCCCCCACAGCCCCACTCGCCCGGTGAACAGGAACATGACCAGCGGGATGACCCCGAGGGTCAGCCCCACCAGGCCGACGACGTTCTGTGCTGCCTTCACCCTGCACCTCCCCTTTTAGAATGCAGTTGCATTGCAACAGTGCGCAGGCGCCGTTGTCAATGCAACCGCATTGCTACGATGCGGTCGTGCCCCGAACCGTCGACCACGACACCCGCCGCTCCGAGATCGCCGACGCGGTGCTCGCCCTCGTCGCCCGGGCCGGCACCGAGGCGGTGTCGCTGCGTTCGGTCGCGGCCGAGGCCGGCATCTCGATGGGCCGGGTGCAGCACTACTTCGCCAGCAAGGACGCACTGCTGCTGCACGCGCTCGACCGCTCGCACCGCCGGATGGAGCAGCGGATCGAGCAGCGGGCCCGTTCCGGTCCCGACACCGAGCGGGGCGCGCTGGCGACGATCCTCGACGAACTGATCGGCGCACATCCCGAGTCCCGCGACGCGATCCGCATCCACGCGGCGTTCGCCGCACGCGAGGTCGACGAGCGCGCCAGGGCGATCCTCACCGACGGCGACGAGGAGATCCTCGGCCTTGCCGTGCGGGTCGTCGCAGACGCCGGCTCACCCACCCCGGAGGACGACGGCTACGCGCTGCTCGCACTCGCCGGTGGCCTGGGAAGCGACGTCGCCCTGCACGGCGCACCGGCCGAGCGGGCCCGCCGGGTACTGGCGGCGATGCTCGAGCGGCTCGCGCCCACCCGATGAGCACCGGCCGGCCTTTGCGACGATCGTCCGATGCGTCCGTGGTTCCCGCTTCTGGTCGGATCGGTGTTCTATCTCGCCGCACTGCTCTGGGCCGGGACGGAGCTGCCGCCGGACGGGGTCCCGATGCACTTCGACGCCGGTGGCACGCCGACCTGGTTCGGCACCCGCAGCCAGTTCCTCGGTCTCGGCGCCGTGTTCGGCCTGCTCATGATCGGGACCGGGGCCGGGCTGTACGCACTGGTCACCCGGGGCCCGCTGGGTTCGATCACCGTGCCGCACAAGGAGTACTGGACGCATCCGAGGCGGTCCGGGCAGCTGCGGCGGATGCTCGCCGAGGACATGAGCAGGCTGTTCGGCGTCATCGTCGCCTTCCTCGCACTGGTCCCGGTGGCGGCGGTGCACGCGACGCGGGTCGATCCGCCGCGGCTCCCGGCCGGACCGGTGTGGGTCGCCGTCACGGCGCTGGTGGTGGGACTCGTCGCGTGGTGCGTGTGGCAGAGCCGCTACCGCTACCGCCCGCCGGCGTGAGCAGCCGCCGGGTGACATCCGGGCGGGGCCTGCGGCGGCTCAGGCCGTCGCACCGGTCCGGTAGTGCAGGAAGGTGAAACCGCCCGTGAGCCGCTGCTGCTCGACGAGTTCCAACCGGGTGCGGACGCCGTCGGGCAGCGCCCGCAGACCCCCGCCGACCAGCATCGGGACCAGGTAGAGCTCGAGATCGTCGACGAGCCCGGTCCGGATCGCCTCCGCGGCGAGGGTCGGCCCGGAGATCGAGACGTCGCCCGGCGCCGCCGCCACGATCGCCCGGACCCGGGCCGGGTCGAGATCGCGCTCCAGGGTGGTCCGGGTGGTGCTCACCGCGGTCAGGCTGCGGGAGAACACCACCTTGGTCGCGGCCCGCCAGGTCCGGGCGAACTCGAGATCGGTCCCGCTGCGGCCGGAGGACTCGTCGACGTCCTCCCAGGCCCGCATCTCCTCGTACATCCGACGGCCGTAGAGGTGCGTGTCGGCGACGCGCTCGCGTTCGGTGATGAACGCGACCACCTCGTCGTCGGGGACCGCCCAGTCGTAGCGGCCCTCGCTGTCGGTCAGGTAGCCGTCCGCCGACATGATCATCGAGTACCGCAGCCGCCCCATCGGCCCATTACACCTGGTGCGTCGCCCCGCTGCGGTAGTCGGTGTAGGTGTAGGGGTTGTCGAGGATCTTGGTCTCCGGGATCTCCGGGTTCATCCCCTGCTGCCAGGCGTCCTCGCCCATCGTCGCGCGCAGGTGCTCCACGGTCGATCCGACGGCGTCCCGGGCGGCGGCGAGATCGACGTCGACCAGCCGGCCGTCGCGCTTCACCACGCGTCCGTTCACCAGCACCGTGTGCACGTCGGCGCGCTGTGCCTGGAACGCGACGTGCCCGTGCGGGTTGAGCAGCGGGAACGAGACCGGCGAGTGGTCGTTGCGGATCAGCACCAGATCGGCCTTCTTGCCGGTCTCGACGCTGCCCAGGTCGGCCTCCCGGCCGAGCGCGCGGGCGCCGCCGCGGGTCGCCCACTCGACGACCTGCTCCGCGCGCAGCGCCGAGTGAGTGACCGTGTCGCCGCGGGCGTGCGCCTCCAGGTGCTCGCGGGAGCGGTCGGCGCCCAGCGTCGCGCGCATCGCGGAGAACAGGTCGGCGCTCCACCACATCGAGGTGTCCATCGACAGCGACACGTCGATGCCGTGCTCGCGCAGCGCCCAGGTGGGCGGGTAGCCCTGCCCCGCGCTCTGCTCACTCTCGGTGGACACCGAGACCGATCCGCCGGTGGCGGCGATCCGCTGGTAGGAGTCGGTGCTCAAGGTCGCGGCGTGCACGTACACCGTCTCCGGGGTCATGAAGCCGTGCTCGTGCATGAGCCGGATGCCGTCGTCGTTCGTGGCGCCCCACACCCCGGCGTGCGTGGTGACCGGCACTCCCAGCTCGCGGGCGACCTCGAAGGCGGGCTTCTCCGGGAACGCCGGGTCGCCGGTGACGTCGAAGGCCAGCTGGAAGCCGAGCATGTCGTCACCGGGGGTGATCCGGCGCCCGACGAACTCCCGGAAGCCCGGATCGGCGGTCCAGTTCGCCGGGGCGTCCTGGATGTTTCCGTAGGCCAGGACGAACCGGCCGGCCGTCGCCTGCAGGCCGTCGACGGCGGCGTCGGCGTGCTGCGGGGTCTGCAGGCCGTGCGACCAGTCGACGGTGGTGGTGACCCCGGCCTCGAGGGCCTCCAGCGCGGCGAGCAGGTTGCCCGCGTACACGTCCTGCGGGCGGAAGATCTTGCCCCACTCCAGGTAGTTCCAGACGAAGTACTGGGTGAGCGTCCAGTCGGCGCCGTAGCCGCGCAGCGAGGTCTGCCACATGTGCCGGTGGGTGTCGATCATGCCCGGCATGACGATGCCGCCGGTCGCGTCGATCTCCTCGGTGCCCTCCGGCACGGTCAGGTCCGGCCCGATCGCGGCGATCCGGTCACCGGTCACCAGGACGTCGTGGCCGGCCAGCACGGTCCGCCGCGCGTCCACCGTCAGCACGGTTCCGCCACGGAGGACGATCGACTCGCTCATCGGGTGCTCCTTCACTGTGAACACGATCGGACGGACGTCCGCCAAGCGGACAGACTCCGGCCGAGCCACTGTGGCGCAGAGCGGTTGCGGTGTCAACGGACTGTCGGCGACACCCATGCGCGTGATGGACACACCCGTCCGCAGAGCGGACACGACCGGCTACCGTGGGCGGCCGGACAGCGGACGAGGGGGAGCCCATGCCACGTGAGGGAACCGGGCCGGACTTCATCGAGGCCCTCGCGCGCGGGCTGGACGTGATCACCGCGTTCCGGCCGGCCCAGCCGGAGATGACGCTGGCCGACGTCGCGGCCGCCACCGGACTCGCCCGGCCGACCGCGCGCCGCATCCTGATCACGCTGACCGAGCTGGGCTACGTCCGCAGCTCCGCCCGCGGCTACCTGCTCACCCCGCGGGTGCTCGAGCTCGGCGTCGCCTACGTCCGGTCGACCGGGCTGTGGGAGATCGCCCGCCCGCACCTGGAGCGGCTCGTCGAGCGCACGAACGAGTCCTGCTCGATCGGCCAGCTCGACGGTTCGGACATCGTCTACGTCGCCCGGGTGGCCGTCCCGAAGATCGTCACCCTGGCGGTCCAGATCGGCACCCGGTTCCCGGCCCTGCCGACCTCGCTGGGAAAGGTGCAGCTCGCGGCGCTCTCCCAGGAGGAGCTGGAACGGGTACTCGCCGAACCCACCCGGTCCGGGCTGACCCCGCGCTGGCGACCGGAGCCCGAGGAGCGCGACGCGGAGCTCCGCCAGGTCCGGGCCCGCGGCTGGGCACTCACCGATGAGCAGCTCGCACCCGGCATCCGGTCGGTCGCCGCCCCGCTGCGCGACGGCGACGGCCGGGTGATCGCCGGGGTCAACGTCAACTGCCACGCGGCCGAGACGCCGCTGGAGACCCTGCTCGAACACCACCTGCCGCTGCTGCTGCAGGCCGCCGGGGAGATCAGCGCCGACTTCGCCCGGCTGGCGACCGTGCCGCACGTGACGGTGCCCGCCCCGGCTTGACCGCGGCCCGCTCCGGAGCCACGATCGTCATATGCGGACAGTTGTCCGCATCGCGATCAGCACGGAGGATCTCATGGCCGACCCCGGAGTACCGGACGCTGGCGGCGGACCGCTGTCGGGCATCCTGGTGGCCGACTTCTCGCGGATCCTGGCCGGGCCCTACGCCACCATGCTGTTGGCCGACATGGGCGCCGACGTGGTCAAGGTCGAGGGCCCGGCCGGTGACGACACCCGTTCCTGGACTCCCCCCGAGCGCGACGGCGAGTCCACCTACTACCTGGGGATCAACCGCGGGAAGCGGTCGATCGCACTCGACCTGCGCGACGAGGACGACCGGGCCGCCGCCCGGGAGCTGGCCCGCCGCGCCGACGTCGTCATCGAGAACCTGCGGCCCGGCGGGATGGCCCGGTTCGGGCTGGACCACGAGAGCGTCGCCGCGACCAATCCCGGCGTCGTCTACGCCTCGATCTCCGGATTCGGCTCCGGCGCCGGTGCACACGTGCCCGGCTACGACCTGATGGTGCAGGCGATGTCCGGGCTGATGAGCCTGACCGGGGACCCGGACGGGTCGCCGTTCCGGGCCGGGATCTCGGTGTTCGACGTGATGGCGGGCAACCACGCGACGATCGGCATCCTGGCCGCGCTGCGGCACCGCGACCGCACCGGCGAGGGCCAGCACGTCGAGGTGAACCTGCTGTCCTCGGCCCTGACCGGCCTGGTGAACCACAGCTCGGCCTGGGTCGCGTCGGGCACCGTGCCGTACCGGATGGGCAACGCACACCCGAGCGTGTTCCCGTACGAGCCGCTGCCCACCGCCGACGACGACATGATCGTCGCGGCCGGCAACGACCGGCAGTTCGGAAAGCTCTGCGAGGTCCTGGGCATCCCCGAGGTGGCCGACGATCCGCGGTTCGCCCGCAACGCCGACCGCACCGCGAACCGGGAGGAGCTGCGCCCCGTCCTCACCGAGCGGCTCGCCGAGCGGGGCGCGGTGGAGTGGTTCGAGCTGCTCACCGATGCCGGTGTGCCGTGCGGGCCGATCCAGACCATCGACGGCGGGTTCGCGATGGCCGAGCGGTTCGGCCTGGATCCGGTCGTCGAGGTCGGCGATGGCGAGCGGGCGATCCCGACGACCCGGCACCCGATCCGCTTCTCGAGCACCCCCGCGGTGTACCGACTCCCCCCGCCGCAGCTCGACGAGCACGGCGCCGACCTGCGGAAGTGGCTGAGCGAGACATGAGCGACCGGACGTACGAGACCGCGCTGGGCGCGTCCACTAAGGACACCATCACGCTGCTCGGGCACGATCTCGCGAACGACGTGATGGGCGAGGTCGGCTTCGGGGAGCTGGCCTTCTGGCTGGCCACCCAGCGCCGTCCGACGCCGGGTGAGACGCGGGTGTTCGAGGCCGTCCTCGCCGCGCTGGCCGATCACGGCTTCACGCCGACCGCGATCGTCACCCGGCTCACCCACCTGTCCGCGCCGGACTCGGTGCAGGGTGCGCTGGCCGCCGGGCTGCTCGGTGGCGGATCGCGGTTCCTCGGCGTCACCGAGGACTGCGGCCGGTTCCTGCACGACCAGCTGCCCGCCGAGCACCCGGCCGACGACGCCGGTTGGGACGCCGTCGCGCTGGAGATCGTCGCGGCGCAGCGGGCCGCGAAGCGGTTCGTCCCCGGGCTGGGCCATCACGTGCACAAGGACGGCGATCCGCGTACCCCGCGACTGTTCGCGATCGCCGAGGAAGAGGGACTGACCGGCCCGCACCTGCGGCTGTTCGCCGCGATCGGCCGGGTGCATCCCGAGGTGCTGGGGCGCACGCTCCCGCTCAACGGCGCCGGGGTCTGCGGGGCGGCGCTGGCCGACCTGGGCCTGCCGCTGGAGCTGCTGCGCGGGTTCGCGCTGCTCGCCCGCACCGCCGGACTGGTCGGCCAGCTCGCCGAGGAGCTGCGCAATCCGGTCGCGAACGACATCTTCCTCTCGGTCGACCTGAACAATCGCTCCGTCGATCCCCGTCCCTACCGCGCCGAGGAGCTGTCGTGACCCAGGAAGAGACCCAGGAGAAGACACCGGAGAAGATCCAGCCCACCACCGTCACCGAGGACACGATCACCGACGTGGCGGCGGCGCGCTGGGCCACCGCGCACGACCCGCGCACCGCCGAGCTGATGACCGCGCTGGTGCGGCACCTGCACGCGTTCGCCCGCGAGACCGGGTTGACCGAGGCCGAGTGGATGGCCGCGATCGGGTGGCTCACCGCGACCGGGCAGATCAGCGACGAGAAGCGCGAGGAGTTCATCCTGGCCTCCGACGTGCTCGGCCTGTCCATGCTCGTCGTGCAGCAGAACCACCGGTTCGACCCGGCGGCCACCCCGGCGACGGTGCTCGGCCCGTTCCACATCGACGGCTCACCGGACAAGGACTTCGGCGAGGACATGTCCGACGGCCTGGCCGGCGAGCTGCTCTACGTGCACGGCACCGTCCGCTCGCTGGACGGCACGCCGGTGCCCGGTGCGGTGCTCGACGTCTGGCAGTCCGACGCCGACGGCGCCTACGAGGCCCAGCTCGACGTCGACGAGGCCCGGCTGCGCGCCAAGTACACGACCCGCCCGGACGGCAGCTACTGCGTGCGGACGATCGCCCCGCTCGGCTACGCGATCCCGATGGACGGCCCGGTCGGCGCGCTCATCTCGGGCACCGACATCAGCCAGTACCGACCGGCGCACATCCACTTCCTGATCAACGAGTCCGGCTTCGCGCCGCTGATCACCCACCTGTTCCGGGAGGGCACCGAGTTCCTGGACTCCGACGTCGTGTTCGGGGTGAAGCGGGAGCTGATCGTCGGCTTCACCGAGCACGGACCTGGCCCGACGCCGGACGGCGGGCACTCCGAGGTGCCGTGGCTGGAGGCCCGGTACGACTTCGTCCTACAGCCGGCCTGACGCCGATGCGCCGCGTACTCGTCGAGCGCCCCGGCGAACCACCGGTCGTGCGGGACGGCCCGCCGCCCGCTCCCGGACCGGGCGAGGTCACGGTCGAACTGCTGGCGGCGCCGATCACCCCGCTCGACCTGCTGTGCGCGTCGGGCACCTCCTACTTCGGGGTACCGGCGACGCCGTACGTGCCCGGGGTGCAGGGGGTCGGCCGGGTGGACGGGCGGCCCGTCTGGTTCCCGACGACGGCCGGTATGCGCCCCGGTGACGGCAGCATGGCCGAGCTCGCAACGGCCGTCGCCGCCGATCTGGTGGAGCTGCCGGAGGCGGCCGATCCGGTCGCTGTCGCGGCGGCCGGGCTGTCCGCGGTCGCCGCGCACGCCTGCCTGCACGCCCGCGGTGGGCTGGTCGCCGGGGAGACGGTGCTCGTGCTCGGCGCGGGTGGCGTGGTCGGGCTGTCCGCGGTGCGGTTCGCCCGCGCCGCGGGCGCACGAGTGGTCGCCGGGGCCCGCTCCCCCGCCGCCAGGGCCCGGGCCGGATCCGCCGGAGCGGACGTGGTGGTCGGTCTGGACGGCGATCTCGACGAGCTGGCCGCGAGCCTCACCGACGCCTGTGACGGTGGCGCCGACCTGGTGATCGACCCATTGTTCGGGGTCCCGGCCGCGGCGGCGCTGCGTGCGCTGCACCCGGGCGGGCGGATGGTGCACCTGGGCAGCTCGGCCGGGGACACCAGCCCGATCGACTCCGCGACGCTGCGCAGCGGGTCGCTGCGGGTGATCGGCTACACGAACAACGAGCTGTCCCGGGCCGAGCGGGCGGCGACCCTCGGCGCGGTCGCTACCGCCGTCGCCGAGGGGACCCTCGAACTCCCGCACGAACGCCGGCCGCTCGACGACGCCGGTGCCGCCTGGCAGCGCCAGGCCACCGGGAGCACCGACGGACGGATCGTGCTGGTCCCCTGACCGGTGGCCGAGGCGCCCGACCGGGTCCGGATCGGTCTCCCCCGCGCCCCGGCGCCGGACGGCTCCGGCCCCGGGGCGCCCGGCACCCTCGGGCCGGGTTTCGCACGGGATCGTCCGATCCGCACGGGATCCGATCCCGTGCGAACGACACAATCCCGTGCGGACGCAGGCGCAGCCCCGGACCGCCGCCCGCACGGGTCCGTCCGGCAGCCCCCGGGCCGGGTTCGCACGGGTTCGTGCGCTTCGCACGGGATCCGATCCCGTGCGAAGGACACGAACCCGTGCGGGTGCGGGTGCGCTCGGCCCGGAGCGTTCCGCACCGGGAAACTAGAATCACCGGCGAGCGAAGGAGTGTCATGGAACGGCTCGCCGACCAGCCCAGCAAGGCCGATCAGCTCACCGTCGCCGTACGGGACGCGATCCGCAGCGGCGAGCTGACCCCCGACCGCCTCTACTCGGCCCAGGAGCTCGGCGAGCTGTTCGGGGTGTCCCGGACCCCGGTCCGGGAGGCCCTGCTGAAGCTGGCCAACGCCGGCCTGGTCCGGATCGAGCGGAACCGCGGCGCACGCGTCCTGCACAGCACCGAGGCCGACATCACCGAGGTGTCGACGCTGCGGCTGCTCCTGGAGCCGGCCGCCACCGGGCGTGCCGCGGCCAACCCGGACTTCCCGTTCGACGAGCTCACGGCGACCCTCGACCGGATGCGGGCGCACGCCGACGAGCCGGACGGGTTCTTCCGCGCCGACTGCGACTTCCACGACGTGATCATGCGGGCCGGCGGCAATCAGCGGCTGGCGGGCATCGTGCTGTCCCTGCGCGACGCGATCGCGCTGCAGGGCAGGCGCAGCATGCCGAACGTCCGGGGGGCGACCCAGATCATCGCCGAGCACCGCGCGGTCGCCGACGCCGTCGCGAGCGGGGACCGCAACCGGGCGAGTGCGGCGATGCGCGAGCACCTGCTGAGCACGGCCGACGTGCTCAGCGAGGACTCCGCCGCATGGCGGCAGGAATGGCAACGCTGGGTCTGACGGGTCCCGGCGCGGACCGCCGATTCCGGCTACTGATCAGTAGCATGTAACGTGCAATCACACCACCACGCGAGAGGGCGGGCATGCTCGACGGCAACTCCCGGACACCGGCATCCGGCCCGCCCGATCCCGCCCGGCAGGATCTCGCCCAGCAGGATCCCGCCCGGCCCGATCCGGCTCAGCCGGGTCCCGCTCGGCCCGATCCCGCTCGGCCCGATCCCGCTCGGCCCGATCCCGCTCTGCCCGCCCCGGCTCGGCCGGATCCCGCCCGGCCCGATCCCGCTCTGGCCGCGGCGCTGCACCGGCACGGCCTGGAGTTCCGCGACGATCCCGGCACCCGGGCGATGTACGCCACCGACGCGTCGCTGTACCGGATCCCGCCGCTGGGCGTGGTGCGCCCCCGCTCCGCCGACGACGTGCTCGCCACCCTGGCCGTCTGCCGGGAGCTCGGCGTGCCGCTGACGTCACGGGGCGCCGGCACCTCGGTCGCGGGCAACGCGATCGGCCGCGGCGTGGTGCTGGACTTCAGCAGGCACATGAACCGGGTGCTCTCGATCGACCCGCAGGCCCGCACCGCGG
This sequence comes from Pseudonocardia autotrophica, assembly GCF_003945385.1. Classification (NCBI taxonomy): domain Bacteria; kingdom Bacillati; phylum Actinomycetota; class Actinomycetes; order Pseudonocardiales; family Pseudonocardiaceae; genus Pseudonocardia; species Pseudonocardia autotrophica. The sequence goes on along the minus strand of NZ_AP018920.1, from coordinate 1,048,166 downwards.
TCGTCGAGCCGGGCACCGTGCAGGCCGCGCTGCAGGCACGGGCCGCCGCGCACGGACTGCGGTTCGGCCCCGATCCGTCGACGCACACCCGCTGCACCATCGGCGGGATGATCGGCAACAACGCCTGCGGCGCACGCAGCCTGGGTTACGGCCGGACCTCCGACAACGTGGCCGGGCTGGAACTGGTCACCGCGTCCGGCGCGCGGATCGGCACCGGCTACGACCAGGCCGGTCGCCCCACCGTCACCGGTGACACCGGCCTGGTGACCGGACTCCAGGACCTGATGGCCGGGTTCCTGGCCGTCGGCCGCACCGAGTTCGACCGGTTCGGCAGGCAGGTCTCCGGCTACGCCGTGCAGCACCTGCTGCCCGAGCGGTTCGATCTCGGGCAGGCGCTGGTCGGCTCCGAGGGCACCCTCGGTGTGCTGACCGCGGCGACCGTCCGGCTGGTGCGCGACCCCGCGCACCGGGTGATGGTGGCGCTGGGCTTCGACGACATCGTCGCCGCGGGCGAGGCCGCCCCGCGGGTCGTGCAGTACCGGCCGACCGCCTGCGAGGGGCTCGACTCCCGGCTGGTCGACGTCGTCCGCACCCGGCGGGGCGCCGATCGGGTCCCGGAACTCCCGGACGGCCGCGCCTGGCTGTTCGTCGAACTCGCCGGCGACGACCGGGACGAGGTCATGGACCGGGCGGCCACCCTCGCCGGATCCGGTGTCTCCGCACGCACCCGGATCGTCGACGACCCGGCCGTGGCCGCGCCGCTGTGGCGGATCCGGGAGGACGGCGCCGGGCTCGCCGGGATCGCCCCGTCCGGGAAGCGGGCCTGGGCCGGCTGGGAGGACGCGGCCGTCCCACCCGACTCGCTGGGTGCCTACCTGGCCGAGTTCGACGAACTGCTGGCCACCCACGAGCTGACCTCCGCGCCGTTCGGCCACTTCGGCGAGGGCTGCATCCACGTGCGGCTGGACTTCCCGTTCGACCGCGCTGACGGCACCACCGCGTTCCGCGAGTTCCTGGCGGCGGCCGCGAAGCTAGTCGCGAAGTTCGGCGGGACGCTGTCCGGCGAGCACGGCGACGGCCGTGCCCGCAGTGCGCTGCTGCCCACCATGTACTCGCCGGAGGCGCTGCGCCTGTTCGGCGGGGTGAAGGCGATCTTCGACCCGGACGGCCTGCTCAACCCCGGAGTACTCGTCGACCCGGATCCGGTCGAGGAGTCGGTGCGGTTCACCGCGGAGCTGCCGCTGGTCGGCTCCCGCGGTTTCCGCTTCGAGCACGACGGCGGCGATCTCGGCAACGCCGTGCACCGCTGCACCGGTGTCGGCAAGTGCCGCGCCGACAACTCCGGGCACGGCGGCCTGATGTGCCCGTCCTATCTGGCCACCCGCGAGGAGAAGGACTCCACCCGCGGCCGGGCCCGGGTGCTGCAGGAGATGATCCGCGGCGAGCGGACCGACTGGCGGGCGCCGGAGGTGCACGAGGCGCTGGATCTCTGTCTGTCCTGCAAGGGCTGCACCTCCGACTGCCCGACCGGGATCGACATGCCCGCCTACAAGGCCGAGGTGCTGCACCGCGCCTACAAGGGCCGGATCCGGCCCCGGGCGCACTACTCGCTGGGATGGCTGCCGCGCTGGGCGCGACTGGCCGGGCTGGCACCGCGGTTGGCCAACCGGGCGGCGACGCTGCCCGGGATCGGACGGCTGATGCTCCGGGCGGCCGGTGTGGACACCCGCCGCTCGGTCCCCACGTTCGCGACGACACCGTTCCACCGCTGGTGGCGGCGCACCGGTGCGGCCGCGGCCACCGGCGGCACCCCGGTGCTGCTGTTCACCGACAGCTTCACCGACGGCTTCTCCCCCGCCGCCGCACAGGCGACCGTCGAGCTGCTGCGCCGGGCCGGTTTCGAGCCACGGGTCCCGCAACAGCAGCTCTGCTGTGGACTGACCTGGATCTCCACCGGCCAGCTCGACGCCGCCCGCCGGATCCTCGGCCGCACCACCGCCGAGCTGGCCGCGGCGACCGCCGCCGGGATCCCGATCGTCGGACTGGAGCCGTCGTGCACCGCGGTGCTGCGCAGCGACGCCGTCGAGCTGCTCGGGACCGACGACGCCCGGGCCGTCGCCGGGAACACGTTCACGCTGGCCGAGTTCCTGGCCCGCCAGGACGGCTGGACCCCGCCGGACCTGTCCGGGGTGACGGTGGTGGCCCAGCCGCACTGCCACCACCACGCCGTCATGGGCTGGTCGGCCGATCGGGAGCTGCTGGCCCGCGCCGGGGCGTCGGTCCGGGCGCTGGCCGGGTGCTGCGGCCTGGCCGGGAACTTCGGCGTCGAGGCGGGGCACTACGAGGTGTCGGTGGCGGTGGCGGAGCAGAACCTGCTGCCCGCGCTGGACGCCGATCCCGACGCCGTCGTCCTGGCCGACGGGTTCTCCTGCCGCACCCAGATCTCCGACCTGCGCGGGCGACCCGCGGTGCACCTGGCCGAGCTGCTGCTCGACCGCCGGGTCACGGCGCCGACGGCGACGGGCTGAACGCGGTACGCACCGCGAACCCGCCGAGAACGGTGCCCGCGACCCACCGCTGGACAGTCATCGCGCGCGGACGCGCGGCGAGGAAGCCCGACACCGACGCGGCGGTCAGCACGATCATCGCGTTCACCGTGACCGCGACCGCGATCTGGGTACCGCCGAGCTGCAGGAGCTGGCTCCAGGTCGCGCCGTCGGCCGGGGTGACGAACTGGGGCAACAGCGCCGCGTACATCAGCGCGATCTTGGGGTTCAGCAGGTTGGTGAGCAGGCCCATCCCGAACAGTCGCGCGTCCGACTCGGGCGCGAGCTCACGGGCCTGGAACGGCGAGCGGCCGCCCGGCCGCAACATGGTCCAGGCCAGCCACGCCAGGTACACCGCTCCGGCGATCTTCACCGTGGTGTACGCGGCCGGCACAGCGACGAACAGCGCCGACAGCCCGGCCGCGGCCGCCACCAGGTAGCAGACGAACCCGAGCGCGGTACCCGCCAGCGAGACCAGCCCGGCGCGTCGCCCCTGGGAGATCGCCCGCGAGGTCAGATAGATCATGTTCGGCCCCGGAGTCAGGACCATGCCGAGAGCGACGACAACGACACCGAGTACCGCGGACAGCTCGATCACGGCACGAGCGAAGCACGCGCGGCCGGGCACCGGCCACCGGATTCCGCCCCGGCTGGGCACTGGAGTGATGCTCGTCGCAACGATCGAGGGAGTTCGACGTGGCCGAGCCGCCGTCGCACACCGGGATCCTGCTGGCCGGCCCGCCCGCCGCCGGTAAGCGCACGGTCGCGTTCGCGCTCACCAGCCTGCGCCGCGGCTACGCCCGGGTCCCCGCACTGGCTGCCGGTGCTGCTGTGGTGCCCGGCCCGCGACGCCCGGGCCAGGGCCGGCCGCGGGCTGCGCGGCCCGGTCGGCCGCAGCTGGACGCGCCGGTGGGAGCGCTCCAGCAAGGCCCTGCTGGGCGCGGCGACCCGCTTCACCCTGACCCTGCGGACGGACCGGTTGGACGCCGTCGACGCCGCCCGGGTCGTCCACTCGGCCGCGCAGGCGGACGTCCCGGACTGATCACCGCTGGTGCCGCCGGGGATCCGCCGCCGAGCGCCGGAGCCGGTGCTCAACCGGCGACGGAGTCCCCGGCCGCCGGGCGTGACCGCTCCGGGGCGTCGAGTTTCACCAGGTCCTGCAGCAGCCGCCGGGCGGTCGGGGTGTTGGGCACGACCGCCAGCAGCGAGGTGCTCACGGCGTCGTCGGTCGCCGCGGCCAGCGCCCGCTGGGCCCAGCGGGTACCGGAACGCAGGTCGGCCATCGCGTCGGTGGCGCCGCCGCTGCGGAGCCAGTCACCGAGTGCCGAGCGGTGCATGCCGTCGATGAGCGCCGCGATCGCCATCGGCTCGAACGTCCGACTGCCGCTGGGCAGGTGCAGCCTCAGGTGCCGGCGGCTGTACACCAGGTACCGCTCGTGCTCGAGGATCTCGCGCTCGGCCAGCCGGGGCACCACCCTGGTGAGCCGGTAGCGGCGGAGCACCAGGTCCGGATCGGACAGGAAGTCGGCGAGCGTGTACTCGGTCGCCTCGATGACGTCGCGCACCGGATCGGCGCCTCGCCCCGGTTCGGCGAGGAACACCCGCGCCCGCTCCCGGCGCTCGGCGTGATCGGGGAACGGGATCTCGTCCTTGCTCTCGAAGTGCCGGAACACGGTCCGCCTGGACACCCCGGCCGCGGCGGCGATCGCGTCGACGGTCACCTGCTCGTAGCCGTGCTCCAGGAACAGGCCGAGCGCGGTCCGCGCGATGTGCGTCGTGGTGTCGACCGGTTCGGGCTGCGGGGCACCCGTCATCGCCGTCCGTCCCAGGCGATCCGGCGGGCGCGATCGGCGTCGGTGACGACCCGGCCGGCGCCGGCGAACTCCCGCTCCCGGCGGTGTTCGGTCTCGTAGGCGGGCCAGCCGGGATCGCCGCTCCGGATGAACGAGACCCAGGCGGCGTGCATCTCCCGGGCGAGCTCGCGCGGCCGCTCGTCGCCGAGCAGGCCGTGCCAGTCGGGGTGGTCCAGGGAGTCGAAGACGAACGGGAGCTCCACCGCGTGCGCGGCGCCGAGGCGTCCGTCCCAGGCGGGTGAACGCCAGCCGAACCGGTAGAGGTGCGAACGCCCGTGCGTCTCGGCGAGGCGCAGCGCGGGGATCCGGTAGACGGCGTCGGTGAGCACGTCGCAGAGCAGGTCCAGATCGCTGCCGGTGCGCGGGTAGCCGCGCAGCCCGGCGCCGAGCCGGTAGCGGCGGGCCATCAACCGGGCCGCCAGCCGGGTGCGCAGGCCGTTCTCGGCGAACCCGCTCAGGAACAGCCGGGCCTCCTCCAGGTTGTGGCCGATCAGCAGGTCCACCGGGGCGGTGCTCCCGGCACGGGCGGCGTCGATCGGGCTCCGGGGCAGCACCTCGCCGTCGACGACCGGCTCGAACGGCATCAGGTTGGCGACGATCTCGGCCCACCCACGGCGGAACGGCCGGCGCACGAGCTCGGCGGCGAGCCGCATCTGGGCGGCGACGACCCGTGCCGGCTCGATCCCGGCGATCGCCTCCCGGGTGGCGGGCACGCCGAGCAGTGCGGCGAGCCGGGTGCCCACCCGGTGCGCGCTCTCCGGGGTCAGCGTGTGGTGCCCGGCGCCGGACTGCAGGATCGCCCGCCCGAACAATCCGCGCGCGGCGGGCATCGCGAGCAGCGCGCCGATGCTCATCGCCCCGGCGGACTCGCCCATCACCGTGACGTTGCCGGGATCGCCGCCGAACAGCGCGATGTGGTCGCGGACCCAGCGCAGTGCGGCGACCTGGTCCAGCAGCCCGAGATTGGGGGTGCCCTCGCCGAGCCACAGGAAGCCGTCGGCGCCGAGCCGGTAGTTGATGCCGACGTAGACGATCCCGTCCCGGGCGAAGCTCCCGCCGGTGTAGCCGCCGACCGCGTTGGAGCCGGTCACGAAGGCTCCGCCGTGCACGAACACCACCACCGGCGCGGCGCTCGCCTGCTCCGGCGCCCACACGTCGAGGTGCAGGTGGTCATCGCCGGGATCGACCGGGTTCCCGAGCAGCCTGCCGATCTCCCCCTGGGGGACCGCCTGCGGTGCGGTCGGCCCGGTGCGGGTCGCCTCCCGGACACCGCTCCACGACGACGGCGGCTCGGGCGGCCGGAACCGGAGCGCGCCGACCGGCGGTGCGGCGTAGGGCAACGCCCGGTAGACGACGCCGTCACGGTGCCGGGCTCCCCGCACGGCCCCCTGGGGCAGCTCGACGACGGGTGCGGCCTCGTCCTGCTGCAACATCGATCCAGTGTGACACGTCGGCAGCCATACATGACACCGAGTGCCACGCCCGCTGCCTGCATGCACCGTGCAACTCGCCCTTGTCACCCGAGCATCGACCGTTCATGCTGACACTCAGTGCCAGTATGTCGCCGCAGTGGTGACACTGGATGTCAGGGGGACCCTTCAATGTCGACCGGCCTCGCGACGTTGCACGCCGTCGCCACCCGAAAGGCGATGTACCGGCTGCTGCCGATCATGGGCATCGCGTACTTCATGTCCTATGTGAACCGGACGAACGTCGCGCTGGCCAAGACCCAGCTCGAGGCCGACGTCGGGATCAGCGCCGCCGCCTACGGGCTCGGGGCCGGGATCTTCTTCCTCAGCTACGCGCTGCTGGAGATCCCGAGCAACATGGTCCTGCACCGGATCGGGGCCCGGGCCTGGATCACCCGGATCGCCGTGACCTGGGGGCTCGTCTCGGCGGCGATGATGTTCGTGCAGGGCGAGCTGTCGTTCTACGTGCTGCGCTTCCTGCTCGGCGCCGCCGAGGCCGGCCTCTACCCGGCCCTGATGTACATGGTCACGTTGTGGTTCGCCCCGAAGCACCGGGTGACGGTGGTCGGGCTGATCTACACCGCACCCGCCCTCGCGCTCATCCTCGGCTCACCGGCCGGCGGAGCGCTGATGCTGCTCGACGGCACCGCGGGCCTGTACGGCTGGCAGTGGATGTTCATGGTCGAGGGCCTGGTGACGGTGCTGATCGGCATCCTCGTCTGGTTCACCCTGCCCAGCCGCCCGCAGGACGCCCGCTGGCTCAGCCGCGCGGAGGCCGACGAGCTCAGCGCCCGGGCCGGCTCCGGCGACCAGCCGTCACCGGGCCGGCTGCGCGGCAACCTCGGGTACGCGTTCGGCCGCCCGGTGATCCTGGTGCTGTCCGGGCTCTACTTCCTCAACCAGCTCATCGGCGCCGCGGTCGGGTTCAACGTGCCGTCGCTGATCCAGGCGCTCGGGGTCGACGACCCGCTGCAGATCGGCGTGATCACCGCCGGTCTCGGCGTCGGCGCGCTCGCCGGGGTGCTGTTCTTCCCGTGGCTGCACCGCCGCCACGTGCACGACGACACCGGCCTGATCGTGCTGTGCGCGGTGCTGGCGACCGCCACTCTGGGCGGCTACCTGGCGGTGGCGAACCCCGTGTTGCAGATCGTGCTGCTCTACGCGACGAACTTCTTCGTGATCGGCACCCTGCCGCTGTTCTGGTCGGTCGCGATGTCCCGGATGTCCGGGCTGATGGCAGCGGTGGGGCTGGCCTTCGTGAACATGATCGGCCTGACCGGGGCCTTCGTCGGGCCGGCGGTGTTCGGGCTGCTCGAGGGATCGGGCGGGGACTCGGTGGCGTCGTTCGTCTTCGTGCTGGGGGCCTGCGTCGTGGGGATCGCCATCAGCGTGCTGCTGGCGGTGATGGTGCGTCGCGAGCGGGGCGCCACACCGCAGGCCGCCGGCCGTCCGTGATCGTCAGAACAGGCCGTTGTCGTTCGCCGAGGTGGCCGGGACGACCTGCAGGACGTCCCAGTGCTCGACGACCTTGCCGTCGTCGTCCAGCCGGAAGATGTCGATGCCCGCGTAGTCGTCGCCGCCCGGCCAGCTCTGGTGACAGTGCAGGACGACCAGGTCCCCCTCCGCGATCGCCCGGACGAACCGGACGGACTTGCCCGGGTACTCCGCCGCCATCCGCTCGAAGTAGTCGATGAAGGCCTGCTTGCCGTCGGCGACGTGCACGTTGTGCTGGATGTAGGTCGCCCCCGCGTAGCGCTCGATCGCCTCGGCGGGGCGGCACCGGTTGAACATCAGGTCGTAGAACGCCCGGACGTTGTCCTTGTTGCGCTGCAGGTCGGTGTCGGTCACGGCGAACTGGCCTCCGGTGCGCGGGGATGTGGTCGGAACGAGCCAACCCCGGCGCGGTCGCTTTCATTCCGCGGTGCCGGCGAGGTCCTGGCGGCGGGTGATCGACCGATGTGCAGCGGAGCATCCTGTTGTCGAACGCGCCTCCGGAACCGGCGGCAACGCCGTAGCCTGCGCGGATGTCGAGCCGACGACGCCGCACGGGCCCGGCCCTGGCCCTCGCCCGGCTGACCCACGTCCAGTGGTTCGCCGTGAACCTGTACGAGGCCGTCGTCCGGATACCCGAGCGGCTCGCCGACGAGCACGACCGCACGGACCGCCCGCGGGGCCGGGGGCCGCTGCGCCGGGGCAGTCCGGCGCGCTACCACGTTCCCGCGATCCCGCTGGTACTCGGCTCGGCCGTCGCCGCGGTCGCCACCGGGCCGCGCAGCACCGGCGCCCGGCGGGCGACCGTGACGGCGGCGGGATCGTCGCTCGCCGCGACAGTCCTGACCGGATACCTCGTGCGCACGGTCAACCTCCGGCTGTTGGACGACGGAGGACCGATCACCCCGGACGAGCGGGACCGGCTGCTCGCCCGGTGGGACGCCGTGAACGGGGTCCGCCTGGTGCTGCTGGCCGTCGCCACCGCCGGGTTCGAGTACGCCGCGCGGTCCGGCCCGGAAACCCGGTGACCGCGACGTCATGACCGCCCCGGAGGAGGGCGTCCCGCCCACCCCTTCGCTGGTCCCCCGACGCACCACCCGAACCCGACGAGTCAGCGCGGCAGGAGCTGCGCTCATCGCCCCCGCCACAGCAGTCACGAACCGGACTGCCGGACGACGCAGAGCGATGACTTCCGGTTCCGCCTCCGGTCCTACCCGCAACGACCGATGACGGAGGACGAGCATGACCGAACGGTCCCACCGGTTCACCGACGACCTCTACGGCTGGATCACCCACACCGACCTGGCCAGTAACGACGCGGACGCCACCCGCAACTGGTGCGCCGACGTCCTCGGCTGGAGCTTCCAGCCGCCCTTCCCGGTCGGCGACGGCGACTACCACCTGTTCGCCTACTCCGACGCCGGAGGCGGCGGGATCCGCCAGACCGCCCCGGACGAGACGACCGGCGCCACGCCCACCGTCCACGTGCGCGACACCCGGGCCGCCTACGAGCACGCCCTGCGCGCCGGAGCCGAGCCCGTGCGCCCGCCGACGAAGATCATGGACGGCGTGTGCACCGCACTCGTCCGGGCACCGGGCGGGGTTCTGATCGGGTTCTCCGGGCCCACCGGATAGCCGGGCCGGCCGTTCAGGGTCCGCGACGCGCATGCCGGTGCCGGTGCCGGTGCCGGTGCCGGTGCCGGTCGGGAGCCTCGGCGAATCTACTGGGGCGACACCCCCACGCCTGCGAGGATGGCCGCATGTCGACGTTGAGGACCGTAGGACAGGTGACCGGATGGGCCTGCATGGCGATCGGAGGGATCCAGCTCGTCGGCGGGGTGCGCGGCGAGCCGGGCATGACCGGTGACGCGACGGTGGACTCACACGTCCGCTTCATGGGGCCCGTGTTCGCCGGCTACGGCTTGGCCTGGCTCGACGCCACCACCGACGACGAACCGGACCTGGACCGGCTGCGGATCCTCGCCGGGCTGATGGCACTCGGCGGCGTCGGACGCCTGGTGACCCGCGCGACCCGGGGCAGGCCGCACCGGTTCCACGACGTGCTGCTCGCCGTCGAGCTCGCCGCCCCGGTCGTGACGGAGGTGCTGGGCAGGCGCGAGCGGGCCGCTCACGGGTGATCGCGGGCCCCCCGGTCACCACGCCTCGACGCCCTCGTCAGGGCGATCAATCGTGTACCGCACGAACACGATCAGGGGCGACATCCTGAGATGGACGTCAGGAGTTCTCGTCTCGGAGACTTCCCGGGGTGGCCGCCCGGGTCATCGCGACGCCAGGGTCCGCGCCGTCCGCCCACGACGGCTCCGATCGAGCGGGTGATGCGGCCGGCGCTCGGCGGCCGGGACACGTCTTCGAGGGATGTCGATGACTGACAACACGTTGAGCAGATTTCACGTCAGGGCGCAGGACCAACCCGTCGTCGACCAGGGCGACGCCGGGAACGAGTCGTGGATGAGCGCCGGTGGTGACCCGCGCGATCGGGGACGGCTGGTCGAACTCGTGTCGGAGCAGCTCGTCGGGTCCGAGCGCCTGATGGTCGGTCTGGCCTGGCTGAGCCCTGGCGAGGTGCACCTGCTCCACCATCACCCGCACGCCGACGAGTGGTACTACATCATCCGGGGATCGGCGCAGTTCACCATCGGCGACGAGGTCATCCGCGGTGAGCCCGGTTCGGCTCTGTGGATCCCGAGGGCGGTGCCGCACCGGATCCACAACGACCGTCCGCGGGAGACGCTCGAATTCCTGTGGGGCTTCGACCGCCCGCGTCTGGACTCGGTCGGGATCGTCTGGGACGAGTAGACCTCGAGACGTCAGCGCGAGGTCGCTCGATGGGCACCGGTTTCCGCCGGTCACAGGCGGACAGCCGGACCGCAGCCTCGACGGGCGAACATGCTGGTCAGGGGCGTAAAGTCGCGGTCGGAACGGGTGCCCCCGGTGGGATTCGAACCCACACCGGTAACCCTTTTAAGGGGCTTGCCTCTGCCGTTGGGCTACGGGGGCGCCACGCCAGCGTAGCCAGTGGGAGGTCGACGATGGCGCACACCGAGAAGGTGGATCTGCGCGGCGCCGCCGCGACCCTGCTGATGACCCTCTACATGCGACGTCTCGACGCGCGTTCCCGCAGTCCGATCCTCGGTGACGCCTACGCCGGCGAGGTCTACGACCGCATCGAGCACGACGTCCACGGCCTCTGGCAGTTCGCGGGCGACGCCGCCACCATCGCCTGCCGGTCCGCCGTGCTGGACGGCTGGACCCGGGACTTCCTCCGGACCGAGTCGCACGGCCAGGTGCTGCACCTGGGCTGCGGGCTGGACAGCCGTCCGCTGCGGGTGGCGGTGCCGCCGACCGTCCGCTGGCTCGACGTCGACCAGCCCGAGGTGATCGACATCCGGCGACGGCTGTACTCGTTCCCCGCGCACGTCGAGCAGGTTCCCGGCTCGGTCACCGACGAGGGCTGGTGGGGCGCGGTCGATCCGGGCCGGCCGACCCTGGCCATCGCCGAGGGCCTGTTCATGTACCTGCGGCCGGCGGCGGTGCACGCCACGGTCGATCGGATCGTCAGTGGGACGCCGCGGGCCGCGCTGGCCTTCGACGCCGTCTCCCCGTGGACGGCGAGCGTGTCCCGATGGACCCCCACGTTCAGGGCGTTGGGCACCGGGTTCCACTGGTCCTGGAACCCCGCCGACTTCGCACACCGGCACAACACACTGCGCGAGCTCGACGACGTCTCGATCATCGACGAGCTCACGATCCGGCATCCTCGGGTGTGGCTGCGCCCGCTGCTGTCCACGGCCGGACACCTGCCGATGCTGCAGGACGCGATGCGCCTGCACCGCTTCATCACCCGCTGAGAGAGAAGGACCCCCGACCGTGTCAGCTCTGCAGACTGCCGCCAGACCGTTCAACGCCGTCATCGACGCCCTGCTGCGTTCCCCGCGGCTGCGTGGACTCGTGCAGGGCCGGATGACGATCCTGACCTACACCGGACGCCGGTCCGGGCAGGAGTTCAGCCTCCCCGTCGCCTACCAGCAGGACGGCCCGGACCGGGTGCTGATCCAGATCGCACTGGCCGACCGGAAGTCGTGGTGGCGCAACTTCACCGGCGACGGGCACCCGCTCACCGTCCGGTTGGACGGCCGCGACCGGACAGGGCACGGGGTGGCGCGCCGCGAGGGCGGACAGGTGACCGTCGGCATCTCCCTCGACGGGTAAGCAGAGCAAAGCGACCGACGACACTCCTGCGACCTGCGACGACGCCGCCGGTCGGCGTTGGCTAGCGCGCTGCGGGCGAGAGCCCACCGGCCCGGGCTGCGTCGGCCAGCACCCGCTCCAGCATGTCCGGGGTCAGGCGTCCGGTGAAGGTGTTCTGCTGGCTCACGTGGTAGCAGCCGAACAGCTCCAGCGGCGCGCGCCGCGGACCGGCGGGCCGCAGCGTCACCGACGCCCCGTGGCCGAACCGCGGCCGCGGGCGCGGGATCTCCCAGCCGGCGCCGGCGAGCACCGGCAACAGCGCCTGCCAGCCGAAACCACCCAGCACCATGATCGACCGGACGGTCGGTGCGAGCAGGTCCAGCTCCTGTTCCAGCCAGGTCCGGCAGGTGTCGCGTTCGGCGGGGGTCGGCTTGTTCGCCGGCGGCGCGCAGTGCACCGGCGCGGTGATCCGGACGCCGTACAGTTCCAACCCGTCGCCCGCATGCGTCGCGGTGGGCTGCGAGGCCAGGCCGACCGCGTGCATCGCGGCGTAGAGCACGTCGCCACTGCGGTCACCGGTGAACATCCGGCCGGTGCGGTTGGCGCCGTGCGCGGCCGGCGCGAGCCCGACGATCAGCATCGCCGCGTCGGCCGGGCCGAACCCGGGCACCGGGCGGCCCCAGTAGGTCTGCCCGCGGAACGCGGCCCGCTTCTCCGCGGCCACCTGCTCGCGCCATTCGACCAGGCGCGGGCAGGCCCGGCACTCGGAGATCTGCCGGTCCAGCAGCGCCAGGTTCATGCGATCGAACGCGCGATGCCGTCCAGGATGTCGTGCTCGGAGACGACGACCCGGTCGATCCCGGCGCGCGCGTGCAGCTCGTCGGCGAGCGCCTGCACGACCAGCGACCCGGCGCCGATCACGTCGACCCGGCCCGGGTGCAGTGCGCCGTGCTTCCCGCGCTCCGCGCGCGGCGCGTGGATGAGCAGATCGGCGACCCGGTGCAGCTCGTCGCGCGAGAGCGTCGACAGGTGCACCGCCTCCGGGTCGTAGCGCGGCAGGTCCTGGGCGATCCCGGACAGCGTGGTGATGGTCCCGGCGACGCCGACCCAGGTCCGGGCACCCTCGACCGGCACCGACGCGAACGCCTCGGCGAGCACCTCGGCGGCGACCTCGCGGGCCTGCGCCACCTCGGCGGGCGACGGCGGGTCCGATGGCAGGCAGCGCTCGGTCAGCCGCACCGATCCCATGTCCACCGACCGGGCAGCGGTCACCTCGGCGACACCGTCGCGCAGCGCCCCCACGACGACCTCGGTGGAGCCGCCGCCGACGTCGGTCACCACGAACGGCCCGTCGTCCGGGTCGAGATCGCCGACCGCACCGACGAACGACAGCCGCGCCTCCTCGTCCCCGGTGATGATCTCCGCCTCGACCCCGAGGGTGTCGCGCACCATCGCGAAGAAGTCCTCGCGGTTGGCCGCGTCGCGGGTCGCCGAGGTGGCGACCATCCGGACCCGCTCGGCACCCTTGCGGCGGGCCGCGGCGGCGTAGTCGACGAGTGCGACCCTGGTCCGCTCCAGGGCCTCCGGATCGAGCCGGCCGGTCGCGTCGACGCCCTTCCCGAGCCGCACGATCCGCATCTCCCGGTGCAGGTCACGGAGCTCCTTGGCGCCGTCGAACGCCTCGGTGACGTCCGCGACGAGCAGACGGATCGAGTTGGTCCCGCAGTCGATGGCGGCCACCCGTGACATCGGCACTCCCTGAGCTGGACGACCGGTCGCCGCCACCGTACGCGGAAGCCTGGAGGCGGACCCGCCGGTCAAGTTACCCTCGGGTAGTGACGACGACGCACACCCGGCCGGAGACGCCGGCACCCGTGTCCGATCTCGGCACCCACGAGGTCACCAACCAGGTCCCGCCGCGCCCGGACGGCGACCTGCTCGGCACCGACCCGGCGCTGGTCGAGGCGCTGACCCGGGAGGGTGGCGACCTGGACCGGCTGACCGGGCTGGCCGCCGTCGTCGGCTCCGAGGTGCACCGCGAGCACGCCAGGGCGGCCAACGCGCACGAGCCCGAGTTGCGTACGCACGACCGCACCGGGCACCGGATCGACGAGGTCGGCTTCCACCCGTCGTGGCACGAGCTGATGCGGGTCAGCATCGAGCACGGCCTCGCCGCCGCCCCGTGGGCGGCCGCGCCCGGCACCGGCGCGCACGTCACCCGCGCCGCCGGGTTCGCGCTGACCTCGCAGGTCGAGCAGGGCCACCTGTGCCCGGTCTCGATGACCTACGCCTCTGTCCCGGCGCTGCGGCACGCCCCGGAGCTCGCGGCCGCCTACGAGCCGGGACTGACCGCGCTCGCCTACGCCCCGGGGCTCGCCGTCCCGGCCGGCAAGCCGGGCCTGCTCGCCGGAATGTCGATGACCGAGAAGCAGGGCGGCTCCGACGTCCGTTCCGGCACCACCGTCGCCGCGCCGCAGCCGGACGGCAGCTACCGGCTGACCGGGCACAAGTGGTTCACCTCGGCGCCGATGAACGACCTGTTCCTCACCCTGGCCCAGGCGCCCGGCGGACTGACCTGCCTGGTCCTGCCGCGGGTCCTGCCCGACGGCACGCGCAACGCGATCCGGCTGCAGCGGCTCAAGGACAAGCTGGGCAACCGGTCGAACGCGTCGTCCGAGATCGAGTACTCCGGCGCGGTGGGCTGGCGGGTCGGCGAGGAGGGCCGCGGCGTCCGGACGATCATCGAGATGGTCTCGATGACCCGGCTGGACTGTGTGCTCGGCGCCACCGGCACGCAGCGGGCCGCGGTCGTCGAGGCCGCGCACCACGCCGCGCACCGCAGCGCGTTCGGCGCCCGGCTGATCGATCAGCCGCTGATGCGCGAGGTGCTCGCCGAGCTGGCCGCCGAGACCGAGGCCGCCACCGTGCTGGCGATGCGGCTGGCCGGCGCGGTCGACCGCGGCGAGACGGCGCTGCTGCGGCTCGCGCTGCCGGTGTCGAAGTACCTGGTCTGCAAGCGCACCTCGGCGGTCGTCGCGGAGGCGCTGGAGTGCCTGGGCGGCAACGGCTACGTCGAGGAGTCCGACCTGCCCCGGCTGTACCGGGAGGCACCGCTCAACTCGATCTGGGAGGGCGCGGGCAACGTCACCGCACTCGACGCGCTGCGCGCGATCACCCGCGAGCCGGACGCCGTCGACGCACTGCTGACCGAGATCGATCTGGCCGCCGGGCAGGACCCGCGGCTGGACGCGACGACCGCCGCGCTGCGCACCGAGCTGGCCGCACCGCAGGAACGCCGGGCCCGGCGCCTCGCCGAGCTGGCCGCACTCGCGTTGCAGGGCTCGCTGCTCGTCCGGCACGCCCCGACCGCGGTCGCGGACACGTTCCTCGCGACCCGGCTCGACGCCGACGGGCCGCTCCGCACGGCCGGATCCCGGCCGGGAGGGAGCGCCGTGGACGTCGTGCTGCAGCGGGCGACGCCGGCGCTCCAGGAGTCCTGAGAGGGCCCGATCACATCAGGTCCGGCCGGGCTGTTCGCCTGTTAACTTCGGTTTGCCTACCCTCATGAACCGGAGTCGCCCCGTGCCCGTGCTCTGCCCACCCGCCCCCCGATCGGTCCTGCACATCGCGGGCGCTCCCCCGATCGCGCTGCACCGGACCGGATGGCCGGCCATCGTGAGCGAGCTCGACCGGCGCGGGTTCCTCCTCGGCAGCGCCGTCGCCGCAGCCGCCGCGATGACCGGCTGCTCGACGACGAGCGGTCCGACCGGTCCGGCGATGATCGACTTCAGCTACCAGGGCGTCGAGACCCGGATCCCGGCCGAGCCGACCCGGGTCGCGGTCGTCGAAGGCCGCGGGGACCTGGAGTTCGCGCTCGTCACCGGCTATCCGGTCGTCGCCAGCGGGTTCTACTTCGGCCGCGACGGTGCGCTGCTCGACGAGCTGTCCGAGTTCGATCTCGATGCCGTCCAGGAAATCCGGTTCAGCACCCAGAAGCCGGACCTCGAGCAGCTCGCGGCGATCGCGCCGGACCTGATCGTGATGCGGGCCAACGCATACCAGCAGGACTTCTACGGCAACGACCTGCTCGCCCGGATCGCCCCGATCCTCGCGGTCCAGGCCGGTCGGCCGCAGTGGGTCGAGGACATCACCGGGCAGGCGGCCGGTCTGCAGCGGGAGGACCGCGGGCAGAGCGAGATCGAGCGCTACGAGGCGCTCGTCGCCGAGGCCCGCCGAGCACTCGGCGACATCCCCGACCGGCTCACCCTGACCATGGGCACCGCCCTGGACACCGGCGGCATGTACGTGTGGGCGAACCTGCTCGCGAACCGGGTCGCGGCCGATCTCGGATTCACCCAGCCGCACTACGACCCGTCCGCCGAGGAGCCGTACTTCGAGGTCGGCGGTGAAGAGCTCGGCACCGCCGCGAACGCCGACGTCCTGTTCGTCCAGAGCCTGGACGACCGTCCCGCGCTGCAGGAGTCCCCGCTGTTCCGGGCTCAGCCCGCCGTGCTCGCGAACCGGGTGTTCGATCTCGACGCCACCCTGAACAACGGGCTCGGCCGCGCCGCCTGCGGGGTCGTCCGCCGGATCCGGACCGCGCTCGCCGGTGACGCGGCAGCCACCGGTGGCTGAGCCGGACGCGCCGCGCCGGGCGGCCCGCAACCTGCGCACCGAGCACCGGCTCTACCGGGCCACCGTGTCCGGTGCCGAGCAGGTGTCGCCGCACCTGCGGCGGATCACGCTGGTGGCCCCGGAGTTCGCCGATCTCGATCCGCTCGGCCCCGACGAGTTCTTCGGCCTGCTATTGCCCGCCGCGGGGCGGCCGCTCACGCTGCCCTGTTCGGGGGACGACATCCGCTCGGCGCTGGCCGGGCTTTCCGAGCCGGACCGTCCGGCGTTGCGCTGGTACACGCTGCGCCGTCACCGCCCGGCCGAGTCGGCCGTCGACATCGACTTCGTGGTGCACGGCGACGAGGGCCCCGGCAGCCGCTGGGCGCTCGACGCCCGCGCCGGTGACGTCATCGGCGTCCGGGAGTCCGGCGCTCCCTACCTGCTCCCGCCCGATGCTCGCAGCCAGGTGCTGATCGGCGACGAGACGGCACTGCCCGCCCTCGCCCGCATCCTGGAGTCCGCGCCGGCGGTCGGCACCGTCGCCCTGGTCGAGGTCCCCGACCTCGACGACGCCGTCGATCTCACCGACGGCCCGATCCGGGTCGCGCGGGGCGGGCAGGCACCCGGGGCCGCCCTGATCCCGGTGCTGGAGGATGCGGCGCTCCCGGACCCGATCGACTACGCCTGGGTCTGCGGCGAAGCCGATCTCGTACGACGCGCCCGCCGGCACCTGGTCGAGGAGCGCGGCGTCCCGAAGGAACGGATCATGTTCTCCGGGTACTGGCGCCTGGGCCAGGCCCGCGGCTGATCAGCGGGCGCAGTCCGCGCCCCGCCACCAGTCGCCCAGCTCGTCGAGCGCCTCGTCGCCGAACGGGTTGATCCCGGATCCGGCGGCGAGCGCGTGCGCAACGTGCACGTGCAGGCACTTCACCCGGTCCGGCATGCCGCCCGCGGTGACGTCCGGGTGGGTTGCCAGCGGCTCGATCGCGTCCCGCTCGGCGAGGTAACGCTCGTGCGCGAACCGGTAGCGCTCGGCGAGCTCCGGATCGTCGGCGAGCCGGGCCTCCATCTCCTTCATCCGGCCTTCCGCCTCCAGCGTCCCGATCCGGGACGCCAGCCGCGGGCAGGTCAGGTAGTAGAGCGTCGGGAACGGGGTGCCGTCGGGCAGCCGCGGGGCGGTCTGCACGACCGCGGGATGCCCGGACGGGCAGCGGTAGGCGACCGCGAGGATCCCGCGCGGTACCCGCCCGAGCTGCTGGGCGACGGCGTCGAGATCCTCCGGCGACGGCGGACCGGTCTCGAGTCCGGGCGCGCGGGTGACGGGATCGGGCTGCGAACTCACCGCGTCATCGTCGCGGTTCGCCCGTGACGTCGTTCCACAGGGTGGTGAACCACGGGACACCGGGCTCGGCCTGCCCGTCGTCGACGACCGGCTCCGGCGGCGCCGGGAACTGCACGATGTACGGGGTCTCCCCCGGTTGCACCATCCCCAGCCTGGTCCTGGCCTCGGCCTCGACCTCGGCCGGATCGGACAGCCGGGACCGGTCCGCCGACAGCCGGTCGACCTCGGCCTCCAGCGCCTGCTGCTGGTCGGAGACCGCCGCCAGCTCCTGGCGCTGGGCGACGTAGTTGTGCAGCGGGACGGCGACGGTCAGTGCGAGCGCACAGACCACGATCGCCAGGATCGCGGCCCGCTTCGTCGACGACAGCCCGAGCATGCCGGTCGTCCGCGCGACGACCTCACCGGCCTTCGACCGCGCCCTGGTCAATCGCGGGCGGGACGGCGGCGGGCCGGCCGGGCGGGACCGCTCGGTGCCCTTCCGTGCGCCCGACGGCGAGGTCCGGGGCTTGGCCGGGGCCCGGCCGGTCCCGGAGGCGCGCGCCCGGGCGTCACGGCCGCGGTTGCGCGTGTCTGCCACTGCGTCCCCCTCCCCCGAGCCGGTGCCGCTGCGTGTTCGCCGCCCCAGGATGCCGCCCGATCGGGCGTCGGTCCGGGTGCCGCGCCGAGACGATCCGGCGCGGCATCCGGATCACCCGGTCAGCCCTGGCCGGGCACCTGGTAGCGCGGGAACGCCAGCTCGCCGTTGTAGCGGGCGGCATCGCCGAGCAGCTCCTCGATGCGCAGGAGCTGGTTGTACTTGGCGACCCGCTCGGACCGGGCCGGGGCGCCGGTCTTGATCTGGCCACAGCCGGTGGCGACCGCGAGATCGGCGATCGTCACGTCCTCGGTCTCGCCGGAGCGGTGGCTCATCATGCAGCGGTAGCCCGCGTTGTGCGCCATCGTCACCGCGTCGAGGGTCTCGGACAGCGTGCCGATCTGGTTCACCTTCACCAGCAGCGCGTTCGCGGCGCCGCGGCCGATGCCGTCCTCCAGCCGCTCCGGGTTGGTGACGAACAGGTCGTCGCCGACCAGCTGCACCTTGTCGCCGATCGCCTCGGTCAGCGCGACCCAGCCGTCCCAGTCGTTCTCGTCGAGCGGGTCCTCGATGGACACCAGCGGGTAGGCGTCGACCAGCTCGGCCCACACCTCGGCGAGCTTGTCGGAGGAGACCTTCTTGCCCTCGAAGGAGTACTTGCCGCCCTCGTGGAACTCGGTGGCCGCGACGTCGAGCGCCAGCACGACGTCGGTCCCCAGGGTGTAGCCGGCCCGCTGCACGGCCGCCGCGATCAGGTCGAGCGCGCCGCGGGTGCCGCCCTTGACGTCGGGCGCGAAGCCGCCCTCGTCGCCCAGCCCGGTCGAGAGGCCCTTGTCCTTCAGCTCCGACTTCAGCGCGTGGTAGACCTCGGTCCCCCAGCGCAGCGACTCGCGGAAGGTCTCCGCGCCGATCGGCGCGACCATGAACTCCTGCACGTCGACGGAGGTGTCGGCGTGCGCTCCCCCGTTGAGGATGTTCATCATCGGCACCGGCAGCACGTGCGCGTTCGAGCCGCCCACGTAGCGGAACAGCTCCAGCCCGGACGACTCGGCGCCGGCCTTCGCGACCGCCAGCGAGACGCCCAGCAGCGCGT
Source organism: Pseudonocardia autotrophica (assembly GCF_003945385.1). Lineage (NCBI taxonomy): Bacteria > Bacillati > Actinomycetota > Actinomycetes > Pseudonocardiales > Pseudonocardiaceae > Pseudonocardia > Pseudonocardia autotrophica. Next base: position 1,028,975 of record NZ_AP018920.1, on the reverse strand, counting down.
TCGCCCCGAACTTCGACTTGTCCGGGGTGCCGTCGAGATCCACCAGGCGCTGGTCGACCAGGCGCTGGTCGACCGCCTCGACCCCGACCAGCTCGGGCCCGATCTCGTCCAGGACCGCCGCCACGGCCTTCTCCACACCCTTGCCGCCGTAGCGCTTCGGGTCCCCGTCACGCAGCTCCACGGCCTCGTGCTCACCGGTCGAGGCGCCCGACGGAACCGCGGCACGTGCCAGCGTGCCGTCGTCCAGCGCGACCTCGACCTCCACCGTCGGGTTACCCCGCGAGTCGAGGATCTCGCGTGCTCCGACCTGCTCGATGACCGCCACCGTCACTCCTATCACGCATCGCCGGTCGTGTTCGGCGCCAGCGTAGTCACAGCCGCATGGCGCGCGGGGGACGCTTACGTCACGCTGCCGGCACCCACCCCGTGTCAACCCCTCGCTTCGAACGTGGATCACACCTAACGTGGGAGTGACCATGAGCAGTCCACGCACGAACTCCACGGACCCGGTGGCCGCGTTCCGCCGGGCCGACGAGCTGCTCTCCCGGCGCCGTCCGCTGGAGGCCCTGGAGGCACTGCGTTCGGTACTCGATCCGGCCGGCTCGCCGGATGCGTCGGTGCATCTGCTCGCCGGCCGCGCCTACCTGGACTCGGCGCAGCTCTTGAAGGCCGAGCAGTCGTTCCTGCGGGTGATCGAGATCGACCCGGCCGATCACTACGCGCGCTTCGCGCTCGGCAAGACACTGCAGCGGCAGGGCCGGCTCGGCGAGGCCGAGACGTCGCTGAAGATGGCATCGGCAATGGACCCGCGGCCGGAGTACCAGGAGGCACTGGGCGAGGTCAGGGCCCGGATCGCGGTCGTCTCCGACCGGCCGTGATCCAGCACTGACCGTTCGGGCACAAGGTCCTGACCTGGTCCGAAGCGGACTCCGAGGCCTCAGGGGATCTTCCGGGAGGAAGGGCTCGCGACCCTTCGGTAGCTGTCAAGTCAACTGAGACAGTTGATCTTACTGAGTTGGCTGTAGGACGGGTTGATTGATCCACGCCTGCTCGGGCAGGCGCGGCGGGCTGGGCCGGCGACTGAATCGCTCGGGATACTGGGCGTGTGCGCGGTCGAGGACGGTCTGACGCTGAGCCCGGACCTCGGTCGCGGTGTCGAAGTGGATCGACGCCGGGGTGTGCATGCCGATGCCGGAGTGCCGATGCTCGTGGTTGTAGTGCTCGAAGAACCGCTCGCAGAACGCGCGGGCATCAGCGAGCGAGCCGAACCGGTCCGGGAAGTCCGGCACGTACTTCAGCGTCTTGAACTGCGCCTCGGAGAACGGGTTGTCATTCGAGCACTGCGGCCGGGAATGTGACCGGCAGATACCGAGATCGACCATCAGCTCCGATACCGGTTTCGAGGTCATCGACCCGCCCCGGTCGGCATGAATCGTCTGCGGGATGACGTGGTTGCGGGCGACTGCGTCGGCGAGGAAATCCTTCGCCACGACGGCATCCTCAGCGTTCGCGGCGAGCCATCCGACTACGTAGCGGGAGAAGATGTCGAGCACCACATACAGCTTGTACCACTCGCCCTTCCGCGGGCCCTTCAGCGCGGTGATGTCCCACGACCACACCTCGCTCGGGCCATGAGCGACCAGCTCCGGGCGCACCCGCGGCGGATGCGTGGCCTGGGCGCGCCGTTCCCGGTTCTGACCCGCTGCGCGGGCGATCCGGTACATGCTCGACTGCGAGCACCACCACCGGCCCTCGTCGAGCTCCCGGGCCCACACCTGCGGAATGGCCAGATCCCGGTAGTCCTCGGAGTTCAGCAGCGCGAGCACGGCGGCACGCTCGTCGTCGGTGATCGTCGAGGGCGGGAGCCGGCGCGCACGGTGCGGGCCGTGCAGCGGCCCGAGCGTCACCCCCGCCGGGTCGGCGCGGCGGTAGTGCGTGGCCCGCGACCGACCGGTCAACGCGCACGCCGCCTTGATCGACACCTCAGCGGCGCGCAACTCGGTGAACGCGCCGTTCAACGCCGCTTCCGCGGCGCCGGTGGTTCCTGGTCGTCCGCGCTCTCGGACAGCTGCTCCAAGAGCGCGTGCGCTTTTCCCATGATGTCCAACGCGGTCCGCGTCTTCGTCAGGTCGGATTCGAGTTTCGCGTTCCGGGCCCGGAGCCGTTCCAACTCGGCCGCCTCCGCCGACCGCTTCGGACGTTTCGCCGACCGCCTCGAATCGGCTACGCCCTCCAGCGCGCCGACGTCCCGGGCCCGGGTCCACTCGATCACGTGCGACGAATACAGGCCCTCCCGGCGCAGGACCGCGCCCTTCTCACCGTTCGGCGCGTTCTCATACTCCGCGACGATCGCCAGCTTGTATTCCGCGCTGAACGACCTACGCGACGGACGCGGCGACGGACCACCAGCCGACCGCGGACCCGACGACGACGCCGTCGACCCGCTGCTGCCGGCCCCCGCACCGCGACGCTCCTCCGATGACACGAGCACCAGGATCTCCGATCACGCCCTCTACTGTGAACCGCTGACTTCAACCTGTCTCAGGTGATCTTGGCAGAGAGGGCTTTTCCGGAGCGAAACGGTGAGGCTAGCCTCCGCATCGGACAGCGCACCCTGACCTGGTGCCTGTCATCGGTGCCTGCGGTCGGAGGAACATGCTGGGGAACGCCCTCATCGGGCTGCGCGAAGGTCTCGAGGCGTCGCTCGTGGTGGCGATCTTGGTGGCCTTCCTGGTGCGTACCGGCCGACGCGCGGAGCTGCCACGGGTCTGGCTCGGGGTCACCGTCTCCGTCGCCGTCAGCGTCGGGGTCACCCTCGGACTGACGCTGACCCGGCAGGCGCTGACCTTCGAGGCCCAGGAGGCGCTGGGCGGCTCGCTGTCGATCATCGCCGTGGGCTTCGTCACCTGGATGATCTTCTGGATGCGGTCGCACGGCCGGACGCTGTCGGCCGAGCTCGAGGGGCGGCTCGACGCCGCGATCGCGATGGGCCCGTGGGCGGTCGTGCTGATGGCCGCGCTGGCGGTGGGCCGGGAGGGCCTGGAGACGGCGGTGTTCTTCTTCGCCGCGGCACAGGCCGCCGGGGAGACGACCGGGCCGCTGGTCGGCTTCCTGTCCGGGATCGCGGTCGCCGTGCTGCTGGCCTACCTGCTCTACCGCGGCGCACTGCGGATCGATCTCGGCCGGTTCTTCACCGTCACCGGCTTCCTGCTGATCTTCGTCGCCGCCGGGATCCTCGCCTACGGCGTGCACGACCTGCAGGAGGCCGCCATCCTGCCCGGCCTGAACACCCTGGCCTTCGACGTCAGCACCGCCGTCCCCGCCGACTCCTGGTACGGCACGCTGCTGAAGGGGATCTTCAACTTCTCACCGCGGACGACCGTGCTGGAGGCCGTCGTCTGGTCGGTCTACGTCGTGGTCGTGCTGGCGCTGTTCCTGCGCCCGGCCCGCCGCTCCACGAGCACCACCATCTGAGATCCGGGAGAACCATGTCCACCGCCCCACGCACGGCCGCCGGCCTCGCATCCCTCGCCGCAGCCGCCGTGCTGGCCGGCTGCACCTCGACCGCCCCACCCGCGGATTCCGCCGGGCCGATCACGGTGAACGCCACCGACACCGCCTGCGAGGTCTCCGCCGGTACCGCGCCGGCCGGGAACATCACCTTCGCGATCACCAACACCGGCTCGAAGGTCACCGAGTTCTACCTCTACGGCGTCGGCGACCGGATCATGGGCGAGGTCGAGAACATCGGTCCGGGGCTGTCCCGCGACCTGATCGTCGAGGTCCCGGACGGCGGCGGCTACACCACCGCCTGCAAGCCGGGGATGTCCGGCGACGGGATCCGCGCCCCGTTCACCGTCACCGGGAACGCACAACGCGCCACCGACACCGACGCCGAGCTGGCCGCCGCCACCGCCGGCTACACCCGCTACGTGTCCTCGCAGGTCGAGGCCCTGGTGCCGAAGACGGGTGAGTTCGTGGACGCGGTCAAGGCCGGTGACGTCGAGCGGGCCAAGGCACTGTTCCCGGTCTCCCGGACCTACTGGGAGCGGATCGAGCCGGTCGCCGAGTCGTTCGGTGACATCGACCCGAAGATCGACGGCCGGGAGGACGACGAGCGCGATCCCGGCGTCGGATTCACCGGCTACCACCGGCTGGAGAAGGACCTCTGGGTGACCGGTCTGCAGCCGGACTCGCCCGCGGTCGCGGACCAGCTGATGACCGACATCAACGATCTCGCCGCCCGCACGAAGACCGTCGAGCTCACCCCGGTACAGCTGGCCAACGGGGCCAAGGAGCTGCTCGACGAGGTCGCCACCGGCAAGATCACCGGCGAGGAGGACCGCTACTCGCACACCGACCTGTGGGACTTCCAGGCCAATGTGGAGGGATCGCAGGCCGCGGTCGCCGCGCTCCGTCCGGTGATCGACCGGAAGGACCCGGCGCTGGGCCCGCAGCTGGACGAGCGGTTCCAGGCCGTCGACCAGCTGCTGCAGGGCTACCGCGACGGCGACGGCTACGTGCTCTACACCCAGCTCACGCCGGACGACGTGAAGAAGATGACCGCCGCGATCGACGCGCTGTCCGAGCCGGTCAGCAAGGTCGCGGGGACCGTCACCGCATGACCCCCCGGGTCTCCCGGCGGGGACTGTTCGGGCTGGCCGGTGCCGGTGCGGCGCTGGCGGGCGCCGGCGTCGCCGCCGGGTACGGGCTGGACGCGGCAACCTCCCCCGGCCCGTCGGCCACGGTGGAGTTCCGCGGCCCGCACCAGGCCGGGATCGTCACCCCGGCCCAGGACCGGCTGCACTTCGTGGCGCTGGACCTGACCAGCACCGACCGGGGCGCGGTCCGGGATCTGCTGCAACGCTGGACGATCGCCGCCGAGCGGATGACGTCCGGCCGGGAGACCGCCGAGGGCGGCGCGATCCCGGCCAACGCCAACGCCGCCCCGGCCGACACCGGTGAGGCGCTCGGATTGCCTGCGGCGTCGCTCAGCCTGACGTTCGGGGTGGGCCCGTCGCTGTTCACCCGGCTCGGACTCGACGACCGGCGGCCCGCCCCGCTGGCCGACCTGCCGCGCTTCCAGGGTGACCGGCTCGATCCGGCGCGTTCCGGCGGCGACCTGTGCCTGCAGGCCTGCGCGGACGACCCGCAGGTCGCCGTGCACGCGGTACGGAACCTGGTGCGGGACGGCTTCGGGGTGACCGAGGTCCGCTGGTCGCAGCTCGGGTTCGGGCGTACGTCGTCGACCTCGACCGGCCAGGCCACCCCGCGCAACCTGTTCGGGTTCAAGGACGGCACCAACAACCTCAAGGCCGAGGAACCGGAGCTGCTCGACGAACACGTGTGGGTCGGTGACGAGGGCCCGGACTGGCTGCGCGGCGGCTCCTACCTCGTCGCCCGGCGGATCCGGATGCACATCGAGACCTGGGACCGGTCCTCGCTCGACGAGCAGCAGCTCATCGTCGGGCGGGACAAGGGCGAGGGCGCCCCGCTGACCGGGACCGCCGAGTTCGATCCCGCCGACCTGGCCGCGATCGGACCGGGCGGGCCGGTCATCCCGGCCGACGCGCACATCCGGCTCGCCTCGGCCGAGGCGAACGGCGGAGTGCGGATGCTGCGCCGCGGCTACAACTTCGTCGACGGCTCGGACGGCCGCGGGCATCTCGACGCGGGACTGTTCTTCGTCGCGTTCGTCCGGGATCCGCAGCGCCAGTTCGTGCCGATGCAGCGCGCACTCGCCCGTCACGACGCGATGTCGGAGTACCTGGAGCACACCGGTTCTGCGCTGTTCGCGGTGCCGCCCGGCCTGACCGGCCCCGACGAATTCTGGGGCGCGGGCCTGCTCGGCCGGTGACCGGTCAGCCGGCGGTGGTGGGCGCGGTGCGGGCGGCGTAGTCCGCGGCGGCCGACCACACGTCGCGGGCGTACCGGCCGGAGGCGTTGTAGGCGAGCACACCGTCCCACCAGTCCTGCGCGTCGGTCACGTCCCGGTCCCGGCTGCACAGGTAGCCGGCCGCGGCGAGCGCGGCGTCGTCGATCTGGTGCGGATCGGCGACACCGTCGCCGTCGCCGTCGCCGTCGGCGCCGTACCGCTGCCAGGTCTCGGGCAGGAACTGCATCGGCCCGACCGCACGATCCAGGTCCGGGTCGCCGTCGAGCCGGCCGCCGTCGGTGTCCTCGACCAGCCGGGTGCCGTTGGTGCCGTCCAGCGGGATCCCGATCACCGGTGGCTCCACCCGCCCGTCGGATCGCACCTGCGCGCCGCCCAGCGTGCCGTGCCGGGACTCGATCCGGCCGATCCCGGCCAGCGTGGCCCAGCCGATCCGGCACTCCGGGGTGCGCTCACGCTGGCGCAGCTCCGCGTTCGCGTAGGCCTGCAGCGCACGCTCGGGGATGTCCGCATCCGGCGCCGTCGCACCGGCCCAGGCGACCGGGTCGGTGCCGTCCGGCAACGATGCGGCGGCCGGTGGCGGGCTGTCCCGGTCCACCGGTGTCCGCGGCGGGCCGCTGCGGTCCAGGCCGGTGATCAGAGCGCCGAGCACGACCAGCACGACGATCATCAGGAAGGCCAGGATCCCGCCGACGACCGCCGCCAGAGATCGGGTTCGCACTCCGCCCACCGTACCCACCGGAGCCACCCGGCCGGGTGATCCGACTCAGGGGGTCTGCCAGTACCGGCGCCACTGCTCGGCGGTCAGCGCGTGCGGGTCCCGGCCGTCGGCGGCGGCGGCCTTCTCCGCCGCCCGGACCCTGGCCTCGAACGCGCGGGCGACGCCGCGCAGCGCGTCCTCCGGGTCGCCGCCGCCGAGCTGGGTCGTCGCGGCCAGCCGGAACAGCCGCTCGCCCGGGTCGTCACCGCCGGGCAGCAGGTCCGCCGGCAGCCCGGCCCTGGCCGTCCGCGACGTGAGCTTCGCGGCCAGCGCCACCGCGGGCTGCGCCGTGGCGACGCCGTCCACACTGGACTCACGCTGCTTCTCGGCGCGCTTCAGCTCGTCCCAGCGACGGTCCTGGTCCTGCGCGGTCGCGACCCGCTCACCGGTGCCGAACACGTGCGGATGCCGCCCGACGAGCTTGTCGACCAGCCCGGTCGCGACCCGGTCGATGTCGAACGGGCCGTCCGGGTGCTCGGCGGCGACCCTCGCGTGGAACAGCACCTGCAACAGCACGTCGCCGAGCTCCTCGCGCAGCTCGGTGCGGTCGCCGTCCTCGATCGACTGGTAGAGCTCGTAGCACTCCTCCACCAGGTAGCGCAGCAGCGAGCGGTGGGTCTGCTCGGCGTCCCACGGGCAGCCGCCCGGTGAGCGGAGCCGGTCCATCACCGCGATCGCGTCGAGCACGGCGTGCCCGACCGGCGGGGCGACGGCACCCGTACCGGCGGCCGGGTGCCCGGCCGGGAGCAGCAGCACGGTGCCCACCGGCAGCGACGCCGGATCGGTGCCGTCCCACTCCTGTGCGCCGGCGGCCGCACCGGCCTCCAGCCCGGGGGCGGCGAGCACCGTCGTGGCGCCGCGCAGCGCCGGCAGCGCAGCGGCGGGAAGCGCGTCCCCGCGGCGCGGGCAGACGACGACCGTCGCGGTCACGGCGTCAGCGCACCGGATCCGGAGCCGACCGGCAGCAGCATCGACGCCTCGTCCGTGCCCGGCACGGCGAGCATCTCGATCGGGTCCCAGGTGCCGTAGCGCGGGTTCAGCTCCACCCCGGCGCGCAGCGCGGTCGGCGTGAGCAGCCGGATCCCCACCCTGGACAGCGTCTGCGGGTCGAGCCGCTCCGCGGCGCCGCCCTCCGGCGGAGCCTCGGCGTCGAGGGTGCGGTCGGTCACCCGGACCACCGCCCAGCCCTCGCCGGTGCCCAGCGGGAACGCGGCGACCCAGCCCGCCGGGATACCGATCAGCGGCGTCAGCGCGGCCTGCGGCGTCTCCGCCGGGCGGATCGCCAGGTCACGCTGGGTGGTACCGGCCCCGGCCAGCGCCTGCTCCGCGCGCTCCCCGCCGGCCGCGACCTCACGGGCCAGGTCGATCGCCTGCTCGCGGGACTCCGCGACGGCCACGTCGGCGGTGGCCGACAGCCGGTCGAGATCCCGGCGGGCCAGTTCGGTGAGGGTCAGCTGGTCGCGGATCGCGGCCTGCGCGCCACCCACCGAGAGTGAGCTCGCGGTCACCGCCTCCGGGCCGCCCGCCTGGGCGATCGCGGCGTCGACCTGCTGATCGGTGACGGTGATCCCCTGCTCCTGCGCGGCCCGGGCGAGCAGATCCCGGATGACCAGCTGGGACACCACGGCGCGGCCGATGTCGGCCTCCGATCCGCCCTGCGCCGCCAGCCCCTCCACCAGCCCCGGCCGAACGAGCACCTGGCTGATCGACTGCTGGGTCCCGTCCAGCGGGATCGACGTCTCGCCGACGATCGCGGCCGAATCGGCCCGGTTCGGACCGGCACCGCAGCCCGCGACCAGCGCCGAGACGATCACCAGGGCCGCCGTGAACCTGCCCGTCCGTGTGCGCACCGGATCAGCCTCTCACGCGATGTGGTGGCGGTCTCCGGCGGCTCGCGACGCCGGTCACAGCTCGCTCAGCTCCACCAGCCCGTCCTGCAGGGCCCGTGCCACCAGCGCCGCCTTCGACGGCGCGGGGCGCCCGGCGTCGGCGTACTTGGTGCGGACCCGCGCGATGTAGGTGTCGACGGTCGTCACCGACAGATGCAGCCGGTGCGCGACAAGGGTCTTCGACTCCGACTCGAACCAGGCCAGCAGCACCTGCCGCTCCCGGGCCGACAGCACCGGACGCTCCGGACGGCGGTCACCGGCGAGCACACCACCCAGCATCGGCCCGGTGTAGGACTCGTCGCGGGCCGCCGCGTGCACCGCCGCGACCAGGTGCCCGGCCCCCTCGGACTTCGCCAGATAGCTCGACGCACCGAGATCGACACAGCCCAGCACGGTCTCCGGCGTCTCGTCCTGGGAGTAGACGACGACCCTGCGGCCGGTCTCGACCAGATCGCGCAGCACCGCGAAGCCCGGCGCCGGGCCGCCCAGGAACAGATCCAGGACCACGACGTCGGCGCCGGCGCCCGGGCCGTCCCGGGCGAGCTCCGGCCGGTGCCCGGCCGCCAGCACGGTGATCGGCGGATCGGCCGCGGCGCACCAGCCGCGGACCCCTTCCACGATCGCCGGATGGTCGTCGACGATCACCGCGGTGACCGCTGCTGCCATCGGACCTCCAACCAGGTACGTCCTTCGTGCTCCAGGATCGCGGTACGCACTCCGGCCGCGTCACCGGGTGCGGTCCACGGTGTGTGTCCGGGGCCGAGTTCGGCGAGCACCGACAGGACGATCTCCCCGTCGTCGTCGTGCAGGGCCACCCGGGCGGTGCCGGTCGCGGCGAGCAGCATCGCGTCCGCGTGCCCGATCAGCACCCGGCGAACCGGGGCCGGCGGCTCGGACGCGGGCGCCGCGACGGCGAACCGCACGACCAGGCCGCGGCGCTCCGCCGACTCGACGAGCGCCGCCAGCTCACCGACGAGCGCACCGCCACCGTCGTCGGCACCGGCGAACAGCCGTCGCAGCCGGGCGGACTCGATCGCGGCCCGGTGCCGCACGTCCGGATCGGCGGGGGATTCCGAGCCGTCCCGCAGGGCGCGCAGCAGCGGCAGCACACCGGCCCGCAGCGCCGCGTAGCGCTGCTCCCGGTCGCCGTGTACCCGCTGCGCGACCTCCTCCCCGGTGACGACGTCCGCCCGCGCTGCCGCCGCAGCGGTCGCCTCGGTCGCGACCGTGCGCAGCGCCACCGCCCCGAGCGCGACCGCCAGGTGCAGTCCCTCCACCCCGACCACGACGATGCCGAACTCGACCAGGGTGGCCGGGTCGGCGCGGCCCCGGACCACGAGCACACCCGCCATCAGGGCGACGTGCACCGCGATGAACCCGACGGTCCGGCGCAGTGGCCGGTCGCAGAACAGCAGCACCCCGAGGAAGCCGGTCACCCCGAGCGTCCAGTGCGCGGGCCGGACGAGCTCATCGGCGGGCAGCGACAGCGTCGCCCCGAACGACATGAGCAGCACGAACGCCGCGGCGGGCAGCCGGGCCGCGCCCCAGAAGCGGTCCGCCCGCACCAGGGCCAGGTCGGCGAGCGCGACCGCGGCGATGCCGGCGAACCAGATCCAGGCCGTCCACGGCACCGGGTACAGCTCCACCGTCGCGAGCAGGTTCCCCAGGCAGAACACCCCGATCACGATCAGCACGACCAGCGACTGCGCGAGCCGCAACCCGCGCAGCAACCGTGGCGCCGGTGTCTCCGGATCCGGGGTGCGGCCGGGCACGACGGTCCGGGCTGCGGCTGGGTCTCTGACTGCTGCTGCGGCCGGGTCTGCGGCTGCGACCGGACCTGTGGCCGTGACTGCGGCCGGACCTGTGTCTGTAGCTGTGGCTGTGGCTGTGGCTGTGGCTGTGGTCGGGTCCGGGTCCGGGTCCGGCCAGTCGAGCAGCACCGTGGTGCCGCGGCCGGGCGCGGACAGCACCGTCGCCCGGCCCCCCGCGCCCGCCATCCGTCCGGCCACCGACGCCCGCAACCCGATGCGTCCGCGCGGCACTGCCGCCGGATCGAACCCGCCGCCGTCGTCGGTGATCTCGATCCGGACGCCGCCGTCGCGCGGGTGCAGCCGGAGCCGGGCGGCGCCGGTCCCGGCGTGCCGCCGGACGTTCTCCAGCACCTCGCCGACGGCGCCGTCCAGCGCGGTGAGCGCGTGCGCCGGCAGTTCCGGATAGGACGGCGCCGGCTCGGGATGCACCCGCACCCGGGACCGGGCCACGGTGCGGGCCAGCGACGGCGCGGGCCCGCCGGACGGGTCCTCCAGGGTCGCGATGTCCCGGTCGAGCTGGCCCGGCAGCCACGGCTCCCGGCCACTCACCTCGCCCAGCCCGACCATCAGCAGGGTCCCGGCGGCGGTGTCGTGCACGGCGGCCCAGTGCCGGCGCTGCTCGGTCCGCCGGGCCGACTCGGTCGCCGCGATGCGCTCCCGGGCGAAGCGATCGGCCAGCAGCGCGTCGGCGTCCCGGCCGGCCCGGGCGACCAGGACCCGGAGCAGCCGGGACAGCAACGCGCCGACCGGCATCCAGGCGCCGCCCCCGGCCAGCAGCGCCTCCGCGAGGCCGATCCCGGAGAGCAGGCAGCCGCCCAGGTAGGCGGCGGTGAGCAGTACCGCGATCACCGCACCGGCGAGTGGGGGCCGGTACCACTGCACCGTGATCGCGGTGAAGGACACCACCACCGACACCCAGCTGAGCTGCAGCACGACGAGTTCCGGATCGACCAGCCACGGCTGCGCCAGGCCCAGTGCCGCGACCACCAGCGGATCGATCCGGCCGGCACCGGCCGGGCGCGCGGTGCGCGCCCAGTGCAGGTGGACGAGGTTCCACCCGGCGAAGGCGACCGCGACCGCGGCGCAGAGCCACGGCCCGGCGGGTGGCCCGGCGAACGGCGCGAGGCCCACCGAGAGGATCCCGACGACGGCCCGCGCGGACGCCGCGTACCGGCGGCCGCGGCGGTCCAGGAACCGCGTGGTCCCGGCGTCCCCGACCGGCAGTGTCCGGATCATCACGGAGAGGGTGTCGCATCGGCGTCCGTCCCGTTAGCCCGCCCTCCGCCGACGTGCGGAAGGTCTCTCCGCGGCGGACCCCGCTACCGGTACCCGCATCTGCACGCCGGCCGGCCCGACGGACCGCACCGCGGCCGCCTGCCGGGACACCGTGCCGGTGCCTGCGCCGCCGCGGACCCGCCGTTCATCCGGCGGGCCCGGCTGTCCGGCTCAGCGGGCGGGCCCCGCCGTGTACACCGGGGTGGACGACGGCACGATCTGCGCCAGCAGCTCGGCACACCAGGCCAGCAGCTCCACGTCGCGCACCGGCGCACCACCGATCCGCCCGCCCTGCACCGGCTTCGGCACCGTGACGACCTGCGCGGCCGCCTTGTACTGCGCCTTCGGGTAGAGCCGCCGCAGCCGCAGCTGCGCCGAGTCCGGGAGCTGCATCGGGCCGATCCGCAGCTGCGTCCCGGCGGAGGCGACCTCGCGGATCCCGAGCCGCCGGCAGAGCTGCCGGAACCGGGCCACCTCGAGCAGGTTGTGCACCGGGGTCGGCGGCTCGCCGTAGCGGTCGGTCAGCTCCTCCACGATCGCGCCCAGCGCCGCGTCGTCGGGCGCCTCGGCGATCTTGCGGTAGACCTCCAGCCGGAGCCGCTCGCCGTCGACGTAGTCGTGCGGCACGTGCGCGTCGACCGGGAGATCGACCCGGACCTCGGGCAGCTCCTCCTCGATCTCCCCGGCCTCGCCGCCCGCCTGCTTGCGGAACGCCGCCACCGCCTCGCCGACCAGCCGGATGTAGAGATCGAAACCGACGCCCGCGATGTGCCCGCTCTGCTCGGCGCCGAGGATGTTCCCGGCGCCCCGGATCTCCAGGTCCTTCATCGCCACGGCAGCGCCCGAGCCCAGCTCGGAGTGCTGGGCGATCGTCGCCAGCCGGTCGTGCGCGGTCTCGGTGAGCGGGTGCTCGGGCGGGAACAGGAAGTAGGCGTAGCCGCGCTCCCGGCCGCGGCCCACCCGGCCGCGCAGCTGGTGCAGCTGGGAGAGCCCGAGGGTGTCGGAGCGCTCGACGATCAACGTGTTGGCGTTGGAGATGTCGAGCCCGTTCTCCACGATCGTGGTGCACACCAGCACGTCGGACTCGCGATGCCAGAACGCGCTGACGGTGCGCTCGAGCAGGTCCTCGTTCATCTGGCCGTGCGCCACCGCGATCCGGGCCTCGGGCACCAGGTCCTGCACGTGCTTCGCGGCCCGGTCGATCGAGGAGACCCGGTTGTGCACGAAGAACACCTGGCCGTCGCGCAGCAGCTCGCGGCGGATCGCGGCGGTGACCTGCTTGTCGTCGTAGGCGCCGACGTAGGTCAGGGTGGGGTGCCGGTCCTCGGGCGGGGTCACGATCGCGGACATCTCGCGGATGCCGGCGAGGCTCATCTCCAGGGTCCGCGGGATCGGCGTCGCGGACAGCGTGAGCACGTCGACGTGCGCCCGCAGCGCGGTGATGTGCTCCTTGTGCTCGACACCGAAGCGCTGCTCCTCGTCGACGATCACCAGGCCGAGGTCCTTGTAGTGGATCCCGGTCTGCAGCAAGCGGTGGGTGCCGACGACGATGTCGACCTCGCCCTCGGCGAGCTTCGCGATCGTCTCCGTGCCCTCCGCCGCGTCGGTGAACCGGGACAGTCCGCGCACCGTCACCGGGAAGGCGCGCATCCGCTCGGCGAACGTCGACAGGTGCTGGGTCGCCAGCAGCGTGGTCGGCACCAGCACGGCGACCTGCTTGCCGTCCTGCACCGCCTTGAACGCCGCCCGGACCGCGATCTCGGTCTTGCCGAACCCGACGTCACCGGAGATCACCCGGTCCATCGGCACCGGGCGCTCCATGTCCCGCTTGACCTCGTCGATCGCGGTCAGCTGGTCGGGCGTCTCGGTGTAGGGGAACGCGTCCTCCAGCTCCCGCTGCCACGGGGTGTCGGCACCGAAGGCGTGCCCCGGGGACGCCTGACGGGCGGCGTAGAGCTGCACCAGCCCGGCCGCGATGTCCTTGACCGCCTTGCGCGCGCGCCCCTTGGTCTTCGCCCAGTCGCCGCCACCCAGCTTGTTGACCGCCGGCTGCTCACCGCCGACGTAGCGGCTGATCTCGTCGAGCGCGTCGGTGGGCACGAACAGCCGGTCCGCGGGCTGGCCGCGCTTGGACGACGCGTACTCCAGCACCAGGTACTCCCGGGTGGCGCCCTGGACGGTCCGCTCCTTCATCTCCACGAAGCGCCCGATGCCGTGCTGGTTGTGCACCACGTAGTCGCCGGTCTGCAGCGCCGCGAGATCGACCGCATTGCGCCGGCGCGGGGTGGTCTTGCGGGGCGCCGCGTCCAGCCCGGCGCGACTGCCGGTGAGATCGGCCTCGGACACCAGCACGAGCCCGATCTCGGTGGCGGTGAAGCCGTTCAGCACCCGGCCGCAGGTGACGGTGACGACGCCCTTCTCCGGCACGTCGGTCAGCGACGGCACCGTCGTGGCGGGCACCTCGGCTTCGCGCAGCTGCTCCATCGAGCGGTCCGCGGTGCCCTGCCCGGCCAGCACCAGCACCGCGGCACCACCGGTGGCGACGTGCGCGCGCAGGTCGGTCAGCGCCCGCTCGATGTCACCGCGGTAGGGCTCGATCTCGTGCACGCCGGGCACGATCGCCTCGTCCGAGCCGGAGATCAGCGGCGACAGCGCGATCACTGGCCGCCCGGTGGCGGTCGCGTGCGTGAGGGTGACGGTGAGGTCCCGGTACGCCGAGCCGGAGACGTCGATCGGCGCCTCCCCGCCGGCACCGGTGGCCAGCCAGGACGCCTCCAGGAACTCCTGCCCGGTGCGCACCAGATCGGCGCACCGGGTGCGGATCCGCTCCGGGTCCGCGAGCAGCACCCGGGTGTCGGCCGGGAACAGGTCGGTCAGCTGCTGCATCTCGCCGTGCAGATCGCCGGGCTCGCCGGGGTCGCCGGGGTCGCCGACGAGCACCGGGATCAGCGACTCCATGCCCTCGCCGGGGATGCCCTCGGAGAGCTTCTCCAGCAGCTCGCGGAGCGGGTTGCGGTTCAGGCCTGCCGTCTCGGGCTGCTCGGCGGCCAGTGCCCTGGCGCGCGCCCGGACCGGCCCGGTGAGCAGCAGCTCCCGGCACGCCGGGACGACCACCCGGTCCACGTCACCGACCGAGCGCTGGTCGGCGACCGAGAACGCGCGGAGCTCGGACACCTCGTCACCCCAGAACTCGACGCGCACCGGATGCTCGGCGGTCGGCGGGAACACGTCGAGCAGGCCACCCCGGACGGCGAACTCGCCGCGGGCGGTGACCATCTCGGCGCGGGTGTAGGCCAGCTCGACCAGCCGTTCCAGCAGCTGCTCGAAGTCGTGCTCCTCGCCCGGGGCCAGCGACACCGGCGCGAGCCCGCCCAGGCCCGGCGCGACCGGCTGGATCAGGCTGCGTGCCGCGGTGACGACCACCCGCGGTGCGGTCCGGGCCGACGCCAGCCGGTGGAAGATCGTCAGCCGGCGGGCGACGGTGTCCGGCCGGGGCGACAGCTTCTCGTGCGGCAGCGTCTCCCATGACGGCAGCACGACCACCGGGGCCCCGGCGCTGTCGGCGACGCTGTCGGCGGCGGCGTCCAGCGCCGCACCGTGCCCGAGCAGGTCGGACACCGCGGCCGCGAGATCCTCGGCCTCCCGGTCGGTGGCGGTCACGGCCAGCACGGTCGACGCCCCGGCCAGGCCCGCGGTGAGCAGCGGCCGCAGTGCCGCCGGACCCTCGACGCTCACCGCCGGGGTCTCGGTGGTGCGGGTGTCGGCATCGCGGGCGGCATCGACGGCGGCCCGCAGGCCGGCGTCGGACAGGGCGGAGGTGAGCAGACCGGACAGGATGGCCACGACGGCGCTGGCTCCTCGATCGGGAGTGGGCTGGCGGTGCGCAGGACAGACCCCTGCCCGGGTCTCGTGCGATCCGGGTGGAGGCGCCGGCACCTGACGATACGCCCGGCCCGCGGACCGGGTCGGACCAGCCCGGCACGGTCCGGGAGGAACCGGAAATGCGGACGATTACGACACCATGTCACTACTATCTTCCATCGTAGAACCGTGCCCGTTCGAGTGCGCTAACGTCCGATGACGCCAGCCGGGGAATCCGGATGCCGCACGGACGGAGAACACCGTTGATCACGGTCTACCTGAACCGCCGGATCGGCGACGACGAGCGCCGCGAGCTCCTTTTCGGCGGCGACTTCTTCCTCTACTCCGACATCGGCGGCGCCGACGCGCTCGCCGATCATGCCAAGGACCTGATCGGGCAGGCCTTCGACGGCCTGGACCCCGAGCGCGCCCAGTACGAGATGGACGTCGACGAGTTCATCCGGCGGGTCGAGCCGCTCAAGCGCGAGTTCACCAACGGGCAGCGCACGAAGGAACTGTGCCGGCAGTTCGCGACCGATCTCGGCGTCGACCCGGAGCTCACCTACTTCGACATCCCGCGATTGCGGGTCATCCCGGCCGATCAGTTCCTGACCGCCGGGGTCTCCTACAACTACAAGGCGCACCGCGACATGTGGTACGGCCATCCGCAGCAGCTGGTGAACTACTGGACGCCGGTGTTCCCGGTCGTCGGCGACAACGTGATGAGCATGTACACCGACTATTTCGACAAGCCGGTGAAGAACGGATCGAACCAGTACGACTACGACGAATGGGTCAGCAAGCACCGCACCGCCGCGGCCGGGGAGAAGACCACCGACACCCGTCCGCACCCGCTGCCGCTGGAGGACTTCGAGTCGCACGGCGAGATCCGGATCGCCGGCCAGGCCGGTGACGTGTTCATGTTCTCCTCGAACCACCTGCACGCCTCGGCGCCGAACACCTCCGACGTCACCCGGTTCTCCTACGACCTGCGCACCATCAACCTCGATGACGTCCGGCGTGGTCGCGGCCCGCGCAACGTCGACTCCGGCGCGACCGGCACCACGCTCGGAGACTTCCTGCGCGTCTCCGACCTGGCCCCGCTCGACGCCGACGAGTTCTCCGACGCCCTGTCCGGCTCCTGACCGACGGGCGCCGCGGGGCGGCGGGCGGCACCGCCGCCCCGCAGATGCCCGGTCAGCGGATGCCCGGTCAGCGGGCGTAGCGCAGCTCCGCGCGGGCGCGCGCCTTGGCCGCCTCGATCTCGCGATCCTTCGGCGGCGCGGTGGTGGTCAGGCCGTCCAGGAGCTCCCGGGTGGCCGCGGTCACCGCCGCCACCGCCCGGTCGAACGCCTCGGCGTTGGCCTGCGACGGCTTCGCCGTACCCGAGATCTTGCGGACGTACTGCAACGCCGCCGCCTGCACCTCGTCGGCGTCGGCGGGCGGCTCGAAGTTGTGCAGTGTCCGGATGTTCCGGCACATCGGCGCCTCCGGCGCTCGTGAGTGGTGTCGCGGTGCAACCACGATAACCACTCACGAGCGGGCGGCGGCTACTTGATGACGTGCATCGATCCGTCCAGCTCGCCGGCCTTCTGCCGGGCGTTCAGCACCGCGAGGCGGGTGAAGGAGTTGTCGAACGAGTCCTGGGTGAGGCCGCGGGCCTGGTACTCGGTCGCGAGCTGCTCCGCGCCGGCCGGGATGGTCCAGCCGGCCTCGAAGCCGAGCTCCTTGCGGGCACGGGAGAAGTCCACCCGGTACGAGCGGGGGTCGTTGCCCGCCTCGCCGGTGATGTTCAGCGTCGAGCCGGGGACGGCGTCGATGACCGCCTGGGCGATCTCGGCGACGGTCCGGTTGTTCTTCTCGGAACCGACGTTGTAGGCACGCGCCCGGACGACGTCGGCCGGGGCGCCCAGCGCGGCGACGACCGCACCGGCGATGTCCTCGGCGTGGGCCAGCGGGCGCCACGGGGTGCCGTCGGAGAGCACGGTGACCTCGTTGGTGAGCACCGCGCGGCCGACCAGGTTGTTCAGGACGATGTCGGCGCGCAGCCGCGGCGAGAAGCCGAACGCGGTCGCGTTGCGCATCGAGACCGGCACGAAGTCGGCGTCGGCCAGCTCGGCCAGATCGTCTTCCACCCGGACCTTGGAGATCGCGTACGGGGTGACCGGCTTCAGCGGGGCGTCCTCGTCGACCAGGTCGTCACCGGACTGCGCGCCGTAGACCGAGCAGGTCGACGCGTAGACGAAGCGGCCGACCCCGGCCTCCTTCGACAGCGTCGCCAGCCGGGTGGACGCGTGGTGGTTGATGTCGTAGGTGATCTCCGGTGCCATCGAGCCGAGCGGGTCGTTCGACAGCGCGGCCATGTGCACGACGGCGTCGAAGCCCTGGAGCTGGTCGGCGGTGACGTCCCGCAGGTCGGTGGCGAAGCCGTCGACGTCGGGGGTGTCCAGCGAACCCAGGATGCAGGAGGCGAACAGCCCGGAGTCGAGCCCGGTGACCTCGTGTCCCGCGGCGGCGAGGAGCGGTGCCATCACCGTTCCCAGGTAGCCCTGATGTCCGGTGAGCAGTACCCGCATGGTGATCCCTTCGAGAGTGTGGTGGTGCAGGTCAGGCGGCGCCGAAGCCGGGCGACGGCTCGGATCCGGCGATCGGTGCGACGGACAGGGTGAGCTTCTGCACGTGGAACGCCTCGGCGTAGCGGGCGTGGCACTGCACGCCGCGCACCCGGGCGAGCCCGCGGAAGGTCTCGTCGTCGAACCAGGGACGGTCCTGCTGGGAACCGTAGTGCTCGCTCAGTTTCGCGACCTTCTCGGTCAGCACCGGCTCGGCCAGCGGGAGGTAGACGGTGGGCTGGGCGAGATCGCCCTCCCACTTCAGGATCTCGTAGCCCAGCGTCAGATGGTCCCGGTAGGCGGTCGGGATCATCTGGGCGAGCGTCCGGTGGTCCTGGTGGGCGTCGTGCGGGGACGGCCCGAGGATCAGATCCGGCTCGCCGCGGGTGCGCAGCTCCTCGAGCGCCATCTTGGCCCGCTCCCAGTGCAGCGGCACCCGGCCGTCCGGCAGGTCCATGACGACGACCTCCAGCTCGGCTCCCGGGGTGAAGGCGGCGAGCGCGGAGCGCTCCTCCTCCTCACGCAGCGAACCGGCCCCGGTCAGGACCAGCGCGGTGACGTGCACGCCGGGGTAGGCGCGGCACAGCTCGAGGAGCGTGCCGCCCGCACCGATCGCGATGTCGTCGCAGTGCGCTCCCAGCAGCAGGATGCGGTCCAGCCGCTCGGGCAGCAGGTTCAGCACGTTCTCTCGGTCCCTCCGGCAACTCGGCGCGTCAGTCGCGCTGGTGGCTGCTGCTGTGCATCGCGACGATCGCGGCCTGCAGCGGGTCGCGATCGGTCCCGTGCGACTCCCACAGCATCCACGGCCGGGCGCCGCCCTGGTAGGCGGCCTCCAGAGCATTGCGCTCCTTCACGGTGTCCGCGGGCTGCCAGAATCCCCGGTGCCGGAACGCCGCCATCCTGCCCTTGCGGGCCAGCGGTGCACACACGTCGCCGATGAGGTCACAGTCCTTCTCGAGGTAGTCGAAGACCTCGGGCCGGAACATCAGGTAGCCGCCGTTCTCGTACAACGGCATCTCCTGCAGCGTGGTGATCGATTCCAGCTTCCCGTCGTCGGTCACGTCCACGCAGTGGAACGCCGACTGCGGCGGGACGGCCATCAGCTGACCGATCGCGTCGGTGCCGCGGAACTGGTCGATCATCCGGTCCAGCGGGGCGTCGGTGAGGACGTCGGCGTAGTTGGCGTGGAACATCTCGTCGCCCTCGACGAGATGGCGCACCCGGCGCAGCCGCTCCCCGATCGGCGAGTCCAGACCGGTGTGGACGAACGTGATGTTCCAGTCCTGGATGTCGCTGCCCATCAGATCGACCTCGCCGTGGTGCAGCACGAAGTCGTTGGACTCGGTCTCGTCGTAGTTCAGGAAGTAGTTCTTGATGTGGTGTGCGCCGTAGCCCAGGCACAGGACGAAGTCCTTGTGTCCGAAATGGGCGTAGTAGCGCATCACGTGCCAGATCAGCGGCCGGGGCCCGACCGGATGCATCGGCTTCGGGAGGTCGGACGCGCCGTCGCGCATGCGCATGCCGTAACCACCGCAGAACAGGACGACCTTCACGTCAGACCACCTCGAGCGACGGGATCGGGAACACCAGCCGGCCGCCCCAGTCGTGCACGTGGGCGAGTTGTCCGGCGAGCTCGGTACGCAGGTTCCAGGGAAGGATCAGGACGTAGTCGGGGCGGTCGGCGTCGATCCGCTCCGGTGGGTGGATCGGGATCCGGGTACCCGGCGTCAGCCGCCCGTGCTTGTACGGGTTCCGGTCGACGGTGTACTCGAGCAGATCGGGGCGGATACCGCAGTAGTTGAGCAGGGTGTTGCCCTTGCCCGGCGCGCCGTAGCCGACGACCCGCTTCCCCCGTCTGCGGGCGTCGATCAGGAACGAGACCAGGTCGTCCCGGATCGTCGAGACCGCCTCGGCGAACCCGTCGTGCCCCTCCGCGCTGTGCAGGCCCGCCGCCGACTCGGCCGCGAGCACCTCGCGCACCCGATCGCTCGGCTCGCCGGCGGCACCGTCGGGCCGGGCCCACATCCGGATGGAGCCGCCGTGCGTGTCGAGCAGCTCGACGTCGACCAGGGTCAGGCCGCCCGCGGCGAGCGCCCGCTGCCCGGTGAGCAGCGTGTAGTACTGGAAGTGCTCGTGATAGATCGTGTCGAACTGGCGGCGCTCGACCAGCGTGAGCAGGTGCTGGACCTCGATCGAGACCCAGCCGTCGTCGGCGACCATGGCGCGCAGGCCCTGCGCGAAGCCGACGACGTCCGGGATGTGGGCGAAGACGTTGTTGCCGCAGACCAGGTCGGCCGGGCCGTGCTCGGCGCGGACCCGGGCACCGGTCTCCGGGGTGAGGAACGCGGTGAGCGTCGGGACGCCCTTGTCCCGGGCGGCCTCGCCGACGTTCACGCTCGGCTCCACGCCGAGGCAGCGGATGCCCTTCTCGACCACGTGCTGGAGCAGGTATCCGTCGTTGCTGGCGACCTCGACGACGAACGAATCGGCCCCCAGACCGGCCCGCTCGGCGGCGGAGTCGACGAACCGGCGGGCGTGCTCCACCCAGGACGAGCTGAACGAGGAGAAGTAGGCGTACTCGGAGAACGTCTCCTCCGGCGTGATCTCCGGCGGGAGCTGCGCCAGCAGGCAGGCGTTGCACACCCGGACGTGCAGCGGGTAGGTCGTCTCCGGGCGTCCGGCCGCCTCCGGCGTGAGGAACAGCTCGCAGGGCGGCGTCGCACCGAGATCGCAGAAGCTGCGCAGGTCCGTGGAGCCGCACAGCCGGCAGGTCAGCACGCCCTCCTTGTCGCCTGCCGCGTCGGACTCCACGCCACCCTGCCTGGAAACCCCCGTTTTCAGCACGTATCTCAGTCTGTCAACTCCGGACGCTCGTGGCACGCCCGGGGGTGAGGTCGCCCGATAGTGGGTGTTTGTCCGGGGAGCAACCCTCGCAAACCGGATCGAGGGCGAGGTGCGCCGCGAGCGCGTCTGATCGCTCATGTCACCATGCTCGGTACAGTCCGCCGTGGTGTAACGGCAGCACCTCGGATTTTGGTTCCGATGGTCCAGGTTCGAATCCTGGCGGCGGAGCAAGGCCCTGGCGGCGGGACGGCCCTGCACTCGCGCTAGCAGCGCCCCTCCCGCTTCTCATCGTCCGATCTCCCGTTGGAGGTCATCGAAGTAGACGTCGGTGAGGGTGTACCCGCTGAACGACTCGCGGCCTACGCAGCCGTTACGAGACACGATCGGACCGAAGACGCCGGCCGCCCGTTCACCACCGAGGAACAACCGCTGTCACCCCCACAGGCTGCGGGCCCGGTCCCGCCAGGTCTTCCAGTGCACCCGTAGTAGTGCGGATCGAGCCGGCTGGGCATGGTGGGATGGAGCGCCGCGGCCTCGTTGCACTGCGCCATGTCGACGACGCCCACCCGAGACTGAACGAGTGCCATGGGGCAGCACTCCCGAACCCCGGCCGCCTCACACACGAGCCCGATGGCCGGCGTCGCCGACGGACCGGGATCCTGGTCCCGGCGGCGACGTACCGCCGGGAGGCGGACCGAGCATGACGAGTACCTGGACCGAGGGCGCGCCCGGTGTGCTGCGCCTCCCCTCCGGACGACTGGTGCGCGGCCGCGCACTGCGCCGACCACTCCCCGACGGGCCGGTCCCCGACTTCGGGCTCTACCTGCTCGGCAGCGAGCCCGCGGCCACCGACTGGCCGTCGCGCTGGGTGCGTTGGCCCGACTTCCTGCTCCCCCGCGACCGGACGGCGTTCGGGGCAGCTCTGCACGAGCTGCTCGACCGGGCCGGCTCCGGACGCGTGGAGGTCGCCTGTGCCGGCGGGTCCGGCCGCACCGGCACCGCGCTCGCCTGCCTCGCCGTCATCGACGGCGTTCCGGCCGGCGACGCCGTCGGGTTCGTCCGGAGCCACTACTCGCCACGGGCGGTCGAGACCCCGTGGCAGAAGCGGTTCGTGCGGCGCTTCCGAGGCTGAGACGAACGGCACCGATGAGTTCCGGCCGGGCGGACGGTCCGACGGAGGAGAACACACCCGACAGAACGGACCGAAGCATGTCGTTCCAGGCCTACCTCGACGCGATCGAGAAGAAGACCGGGAAGATCCCGGCCGAGCTGGTCGCCGAGGCGACCGCGCAGGGATTCGGCCCGGAGACGAAGGCCGGGGACATCGTGGCGTGGCTGAAGGCCGACTACGACCTCGGCCGCGGGCACGCGATGGCGCTGGCCCACGTCGTCCGCAACGGCACCACCATCAGCGACAAGCACGTCGGCACGACCGGCACCCACCGCGACGAGTCGGCGGAGCTACGTCTGGACGGCATCGCGAACCGCTGAGGTGCGCGGCCGGTGTCAACCCGGCCGATCCGGGGCGGGCAGTGCGGTCGGCAGCCCGGCCCGCCCGCCGATCCCGAGCTTGGCGTAGGCGTGCGCAAGGTGCGTCTCCACCGTGCGCACCGACAGCACCAGCCGGCGCGCCACCTCGGCGTTGCTCGCCCCCTCGGCCGCGATCTCGGCGATCTCCCGTTCCCGGGTGGTCAGCCGGGGCCGGACCAGCCGGTCCAGGGCGGGTGTCCTGGCGCCGCAGGTCCCCGCGAGCTCGGTGGCCCTGGCCGCCGACGAGGCGGACCTGCGGCGCTCCCCGGCCCGGTGGTGCGCGGCGGCCGCGGCGGCCGCGACGTCGGCGGCGTCCAGCCGGGCACCGGCCACCGCGAGATCGGCCGCCACCCGGTCGAGCCGGGCCCCCGCCGCGGTTCCGGCCCGGGCCGCCGCGGTCGCGTGTGCGGCGAACAGCTGCAGCAGCGGTGACCGGCAGCGGGCTGCGACCGCCGCGAGCCGGTCGACGACCCGGTCCGGACGGCCGAGCCGGGCCACGTCGTGGAGCAGCACGACCTCGGTGACCAGGTCCCCGCGGGACGCGGCGGATCGCGCCTCGGCCAGCAGCGCGCGGACCGGGGCGGCCCCGGACGTGTCGGCGGCCTGCAACCAGGTCCGGGCCCGCACCACGGCGGCGGTCGCGGCCGGCGGCGCTCCTTCGGGCAGCCCGTCGAGCAGTTCCCGCGCCCGATCCCGCTCACCGGTGAGCACGAGCACCAGCGCGAGCGTCGCGGTGCAGTCGGCCGCCAGGCCCATCGGGTCACGATCGGAGGTGCCGGCCCGCGCCTCGGCCAGGTGCCGTCCCGCGGCGTCGAGATCGCCCCGGACCAGGGCGGCCCGGCCCCGGTGCCAGGCGATCCACGCGTCCCCGGCCCAGCCGGGTGCGGCGAGGTTGTGGCGGTGCGCGTCCTCGGCGGCGCGCTCCAGCTCCTCCGGACGCCCGGCGACACGCAGCGCGGACAGCTCCGCGTCCACCAGCAGCAGCCGGGTGAGCGCCGGTTCGGCGCGGTCGCCGGTGTCCGGGTCCGATCGGACCCCGGCGACCGTGGCGAGCGCCTCCGCGGGCCGGCCGGCGGCCGCGAGCCGGCCGGCCCGGGCTGCGGCGGCGAGCGCGGCCCAGCGGCCGCCGGGCAGGTCCTGCCCGGCCGGCGGGGGCTCGCGCCGCGCGGCGGAGCCTCCCGCCCCCGGATCGTCGCCGGGGACCGCCTCCGGACGTCCGTCCGGCCCGTTGTCGCCGGGAGCCGGGCCAGCCGCCGTGCGGCTGTGCGGCCCGGTGGACGGACGCACGGTCCGGGCGAGCGCGACGCCGTCCAGCCGGGCGGCCGCCTCCAGCACGGCGGTCACCGCGGCGGGCGAGTCCCGCGAACCCCCCGGGTCCGCCGCGACAGCCAGGCCCTCCGGGGCGGCCGGGCTCGCCGGGGCCGCGCGCCCCGCCCCGGCGAGCGCGGCCTCGGCCGCCGCGAGCGCCGGCTCCCCGGCGCGCCGCGCGAGCAGCGCCCGGGTCAGTGCGAGCCGGGCCGGGCCGTCGCCGGTGCGTACCCGGCGGGCGGCCGCGTCGAGCAGCGGCGGCAGCTCGGCCCCGCGGTCCTGCCAGCGCAGCGCCTCGATCAGCTCCAGATGAGCGGCGCCGTCCCGGTCGTCGGCGAGTGCGTGCCGCGCGATCCGCTCGGCGCCGGCGTGGTCCAGGTCGCGGTTGGCCGCGATCGCGGCCGCCACCGGGTCCGGCCGGTCGCCGGGCGCCCGGGCGGCGGGCACCTCCGGTTCGGCGCGATCCGCACCCGCGACGACGGCGGCCACGAACGGCGGCACCTCGGCCCGCCCGGCGCGGTCGATCCGGATCAGCTCCCGCCGGACCAGCTCCCCCGCACCGCCGTACCCGGCGCCCGGCACGCCCGCCACCAGCTGTTCCAGCACGGCCCGCTCGTCGGCACCCAGCCCGGCCAGCACGAACGACCCGAGTCGCGGCGGCGGTTCCATCGGGCCGTCCCACCGCCACGGGCCGGAGTCACGGGTGAGCCGGCCGGTCTCGTGACCCGCGCGCACGATCTCCCGCAGGAACAGCGGGGTGCCCTGGGCCAGCTCGCGCAGCCGCTGCGCGGTACGGGCCTCGACGTCGCCCCCGAGCATGCCGTGCAGCAGCCGGTCGGTGTCCGCATCGGCCAGCGGACGGATCGCGAGCGGCCGCACGTCGTCGCCGAGGGTGCGCAGCCGATCGACCCGGGCATGGTCGCTGCGTTCGGTCGCGACGACCGTGGCGTCCCCGGCGAGCAGCAGCTGCTCCAGCACCGAGCAGGTGAGGTCGTCGAGCCGGTGCGCGTCGTCGACCGCGATCACCGGGCGGTCCCGATCACCGCGCAGCGCGGCGAGCGCATGTTGCAGCAGGACGAACCGGTCCGCCTCCCCCGGCACCGGCGGCACCACGTGCGCGAGCGGCCCCAGCGGGACGTCCGGCCCGGTCCCGGTGACGAGCACGGTGCGGCGCCCGAGATCGCGGGCGAGGCGGACCGCCTCCCGCAGCAGCCGGGTCCGCCCCACCCCGAGCGGCCCGGTCAGCAGCACCCCGCCCGGTGCGGCGTCCACCAGGAACCGCTGCAGGACGGCGAGCTCGGCGTCCCGCCCGACCAGCGACGGATGCGCACTCAGCACCGCGGGCCCGGCATCACGGCGGCGGTCGGACGGCGGCGCCACTGCGGCCACGCGATCCTCCCCCCGTCGGCGAGCTCCCAGGGGTATGTCCGTTCGGGGGGCCGGTTCGGTTCACCTCGGCGGCGGAGTGCTCACCGCAACGTTCCGGACACCGGCACCGATCCGGTGGCCGGAGCGGGCGCCGCGGCGCTCGCCGCCGCGGTCACCACCGGGCCGGACGCCGCCAGCAGCACCGCCACCGTCGCGCCGAGCAGCGCCCCCGCCCGCACCGGTCGTTCCCGGTCCAGCACCCGATCGGCCAGCCCGGCGGCGAGCATCGCCATCACCGGCCCGAGCAGCAGCACCGCGGCCGTCCTGGTGTCGGGGAACAGCGTCGCGGTGAGCAGCACCGCCGCGCCGGTGCCGAGCGGGGCCAGTGGGCGCCGGAAGCGCACGGTCAGCAGCACCAGGAGCGCGCCGGCGGCGATCAGGACGAGCTGTGTCGGGCTCACGTCCGGGAACACCCCGGCGCGGCCGATGAGTACCCCGCCGCCGAGCGCCGCGACGGTGGCGGCGACGAGTCCCACCGTCCACCGGCCGGCCGGGCGCAGCCGCGGTCCCAGCTGGCCGGTGCGGATGGCGTGCGCGACGAACGCCGCCAGCGCCACCGCCGCGACCGGTGTGGTCAGGACCGCGATCCCGCAGGCCAGGTAGGCACCCCGGGCCGCGGCCGGGCCCCGGCCGGCGAGCAGCGCGGCGACCAGCAACCAGAACGCCGCAGGGGCGGCCGGGTCCGCGGCCGCGTGCAGCACGACCAACGGGGGCACCGCACCGGCCAGCACGACGGCCAGGCCCACGATCGGCGCGGGCAGCCCGATCCGGCGGCCCATCGGCCACAGCAGCACCGCGGTGACCGCGCCGAGCAGCACCCCGGTGACCGGCCCGGAGGTGCCGGCGAGCGTGACCAGCGCGGCGATCTGCCGTGCACCCAGCCCCAGCGGGTCCGACGACCCGGCCACCGCGGGCAGCTGCTGCGCCCCGGCCGCGGTGAGCGCACCGATCAGCAGCACCGGCAGCAGGGTGCCGACGAGCGTCGGCAGCGCCCGGTCACCGGTGCGGTGGGTCTCGACGAGCCGGCGCAGCAGCGGCCGGCCGAGCAGCGAGAGCACCAGGCCGAGCAGCAGCGCGCCGCCGACGATCGGCAGCACCAGCAGCGCGGCGCGGACCGTGCCGAGCACCGCCTCGACCGCGACCCCGTCCCGTACCCCGGCCGCGGCGTCGTCGAGGAAACCGCGGGCTCCGCCGAGCATCTCGGGCACGACGACCGGTGCGGCCAGCAGGAACCCGCCGAGGAACAGCACCAGGAACGGGACGACGAGCGCGACCCACAGCTCGACGGTGCGGCGGACCCCCGGCCGCAGCTGGGTCAGCTTCGGGTCCGGTTTCGCGCCGGGCAGCCGGCTGCGCAGCACCGGCCCGAGATAGCTGAACAGGTCCGGGACGCCGACGATGTCGCTGAGGATGTAGTAGCCGTCGAGCCGGATCATCGGCAGGAACTGCCGGGCGGTCTCCAGGTGCAGCACCGCCAGCACGACGAGCAGCCAGTCCGTGCCGGTGACCAGCCAGGTCGCGGCGAGCCCGCCGAGCACCATCGCGTTGAAGTAGACCCCGCCCAGGTCGGTGCGCAGCCGTCCGGCCCTCGACAGCCGGTAGCTGTCGGTGACGGTGCTGTAGAAGGCCGGCCAGACCAGGTAGACGCCGAGCCCCATCGCACCGGGCCGGGCGCCGCCGTAGCGGCAGGCGGACACGTGCCCGGCCTCGTGGAAGGCCCCGGCGGCGAGGAACAGGCCGAGCACCACCAGCACCAGTGCGGGGTTCGCGACCATGTCGCCCGCCCCGCCGAGGGCGCCGGCGATCCCACCGCCGAACAGCACCGCCAGATCGAGCGCCAGCACCGCGATCAGCACCGGGACCACGACGAACGGCCGGTGCAGCCAGGTGAACATCCCGGCGATCACCCAGCTCACCGACGGCGGCACCACCGGCAGCCGGAACCGCAGCATCAGCAGGTGATCGGGACGCTGCTCCAGCCGTTCGGGCTCCTCGCCGTCCCCGGCCCCGTCGGTCTCGACCAGGCCGGCCGGGACCAGCCGCTCCCGGACGAGTGCGTCCACGTCGACCGCGGTGAGATCCTCGCCGGACTCGGCGGCGACCCGCTCGGCCAGCTCCGCCGTCCCCGAGCGGCCGTCGACGGCCGAGGCGATCCGGAAGAGCAGTTCGGACAGCTGGACGACCTGGCCGTCGCCGCGGACGACGACGTAGCGCTGCGCGGCGTAGCCCGAGCCCTGATACGGCCCCACGAGCTCGATCCCGGCGGCCGGGCGGAACGGGGCCTCGACGAGCTGGGTCGACGGGTCGAGAACCACGGTCTGCATTGCCGTCCTCTGTTCACCTGATCGCCACCGGAAATGTCTGGAACGCACCAGAGGGGCGACCCGCGGGCCGCCCCTCCGACTACCCGGAAATCATTTCACAATGATTTCCACGGATGGCTCAGCGCCAGTTCTGGAAGACCCAGGAGTCGGCGTCTCCACCGGAGCCGCCGTCGCCACCGCTGCCGCCGTCGCCACCGTCGGACGAGGCGTTGCCGCCGTCGCCGCCGGAGCCGCCCTCGGCCAGCTGGTTGGTGCTGCCACCGTCACCGATGACGCTGAAACCGCTGAGCACGGACACGTTCGTGCCGCTGCCACCGGAGCCACCGTCGGCCGACGCCGACGAGTCGCCGCCGTCGCCACCGGAGCCACCGTCGCCGCCGGACCCACCGATGACACCCAGCAGGGTCATCTGGGTACGGGCCGGGAGAAGCTCGACGTGCTCGGTGTCCAGGTGCCGGGAGATCGAGTCGCTCATATGCGGACTCCTTTTCTCGATTCGGAGTCGTGGATCGCGCTCCACGTTCTCGGGAATCGACTCGGTCGAGCCGATCTGGTTTCCATCCTGGCCGCCCCGGCGAGCGGCCCGCAATCAGAATCGGTACGTACAAATCAATGGCTCGAACCACGTAGGTTCGTTCTCGCGGTACGGAGATGACCGGATCGGCCACTGATCCCGACAGCGCCCCACAACGAGTCGGGGGCGGGCCGGGAGTCCCGGCCCGCCCCCGGGCGGTGGTGGTTGCGGCGCGCCGCTCAGCTCTCGAGCGCGGCGTCCAGGGTGATCTCGACGCCGGTGAGCGCCTTCGAGACCGGGCAGCCGGCCTTGGCCGCCTCGGCGGCCTTGCGGAAGCCGTCCTCGTCCAGCCCGGTGACCTCGGCGCGGACCTTCAGCGTGATGCCGGTCAGCTTGAAGCCGCCGTTCGCCTCGTCCGGGCCGAGCGAGACGTCCGCGGAGACGTCGAGCGACTCCGGGGTGCCGCCGGCCTGACCGATGCCTGCCGAGAGCGACATCGCGTAACAGGCCGAGTGCGCGGCCGCGATCAGCTCCTCCGGCGACGTGGCTCCGCCCGCCTCGTCGGCGGCCCGCTTCGGGAAGCTGACCTCGTAGGTGCCGGCCTTCGAGCTGCTGAGCTCGACCTGACCCGTGCCCTGCTCGAGGGTGCCGTTCCAGGCGGTGCGGGCGCTGCGGGTGGGCATGGTGCCTCCAGGCGGATCGGAATCGGTTGTACGCAACCGATCAACCCGAATCCGGCACGCTCGACTCCCGCTCCGGCGCCCGCCGCGACGAAAGGCGTCGAGCGGGCGGCGAGCGGTCGTCTCAGCGCACCTCGACCCGGTCCCCGACCTGCAGCGTGGCGAACCAGCGCTCGGCGTTCGCCCGGTCCAGCCGCACGCAGCCGGCCGACGGCGAGTCCAGGTTCCCCTCGTGGAAGGCGATGCCACCGGGGGCGAAGAACACCGCGAACGGCATCGGCGCACCGTTGAACTCGGTGCTGCGGTGGTCGCGGTTCTTCCACTCGACCTGGAACGTCCCGAGCGGGGTCTCCCGGCCCTGCCCGCCGGGCGACACCCGCACCGGCCCGGCCTCGATCCGGCCGTCCCGGATCAGCCACGCGGTGCGACCCGCCCGGTCCACGCAGGCACGCGCCTCGGTACTGCACGGCGTGCCCTCGGTCCGCCCGCCGGCCCCCTCCGCAGGAGCAGCCGGGGCCGGTGCAGCCGCGGCCGTCCCGGACGGTGCCGCCGAGGCCGTCCCGGACTGTGCGGCCGAGGCCGTCCCGGCCAGCAGCACACCGAGAGCCAGGGTCGTCACCGTGACCAGGACCGTCATCGTGCGGGACCGCCGGTGGCGACCCCCGACCTCGCGCGTCATCGCACTCCCGCTCGCCACCGTGCCCCGGCCACCGTGGCCGTCACGTGCCCGGTTGAACGACGCCGCCGCGGCCCGGTCACCACCCGAACGTTTGATCTTCACCAGGGCCACCCGTCCGGGTACCGCGGCCACGGCCCGGGACCGGCGCGGAGCCGCCCCGTACGATCCCGTACCGGCACGGGGGGCCGTTGCACCACGATCGACCGACCGTCCGCGACGCGGCCGGGCACGGGCCGTCCGACCGGCGGCGGGAACCCCAGCAGGAGGAACCGAACATGCCCGATGCCCACCAGGGCGGCACCGGCGACCGCACCGACCCGACCGCACCCGGCGCCGCCGCGGCGGTGGTCCTGGCAGCCGGGGCGGGCTCCCGGATGCGCTCGGCGACGCCGAAGGTGCTGCACCGGCTCGGCGGTCGCAGCATGCTGGGACACGCACTGCACGCGGTGGCCGCGGTGCCACCGGAGCATCTCGTGGTCGTCGTCGGGCACGAGCGCGAGCGGGTCACCGACGCCGTCACCGGCATCGCCGTCGAGCTCGGCCGCACCGTCACCGCCGCGGTACAGGAGAACCGGCTCGGCACCGGTGACGCGGTCCGCGCCGGGCTCACCGCGCTCCCGTCCGACCTGGCCGGGACCGTCCTGGTCACCTACGGCGACGTCCCGCTGCTCGACACCGCCACGCTCACCGCGCTGGTCGGCGAGCACGAGCGGGCCGGGGCCGCGGTCACACTGCTGACCTGCGACCCGGACGACCCCACCGGGTACGGCCGGATCGTGCGCGACGACTCCGACCCGGCCCGGCCGGTGACCGCCATCGTCGAGCACGCCGACGCCACCGCGGCCCAGCGCGCGATCAGCGAGGTCAATTCGGGCGTCTACGCCTTCGACGCGGAGTTCCTGCGGGCCGGGATCGGCGGCCTCGCCGCCCACAACTCCCAGCAGGAGCTGTACCTGACCGACCTGGTCGGCGCCGCCGTCGAGGCCGGGCGGCCGGTGCACGCGGTGCGCTGCGCCGACGAGTGGCTGCTGCGCGGGGTGAACGACCGGGTGCAGCTCGCCGAGCTGCGCGCCGAGCTGAACCGCCGGGTGCTGCGGCGGTGGATGGTCGACGGCGTGACCGTCGTCGACCCGGCCACCACCTGGGTGGATGTCCAGGTGCATCTGGGCACCGACGTCGTCCTGCACCCGGGGACCCAGCTGTACGACACCTGCACGGTGGGCGACGGCGCCGAGATCGGGCCGGACAGCACGCTCACCGCCTGCGCCGTCGGGCCGGGCGCGACCGTCGTCCGCACGCACGGCTCGGACGCCGAGATCGGCGCCGACGCCTCGGTCGGGCCGTTCGCCTACCTGCGACCGGGCGCCCGGCTCGGGCCCCGCGGCAAGATCGGCACGTTCGTCGAGGTCAAGAACGCCGACATCGGCGCGGGCAGCAAGGTGCCGCACCTGACCTACGTCGGCGACGCCTCGATCGGCGAGATGAGCAACATCGGCGCCTCATCGGTGTTCGTCAACTACGACGGCGTCCGCAAGCAGCGGACGACGATCGGCTCGCACGTGCGGACCGGCTCGGACACCATGTTCATCGCTCCGGTCACCGTCGGGGACGGCGCCTACACCGGCGCCGGGACCGTGCTGCGCTCGGACGTACCGCCGGGGGCGCTCGCGGTGTCGGGTGGGACACAGCGCACCATCGAGGGGTGGGTGCCCCGCAAGCGCCCGGGGACACCGGCCGCCGAGGCGGCCGAGCGGGCGGGGGCGCATCGGGCCACGCACCAGGACGACAGCGACGTCCGGACCGGTGACACCGACAACGGTGACACCGGGAACAGAGACCTCAGCCGAGGAGGCACCGCACGGTGAGCGCGATCGCAGGAACCCCGAAGAAGAACATGATGCTCTTCTCCGGACGGGCGCACCCCGAGCTGGCCGAGCACGTGGCCAAGGAGCTCGACGTCACGGTCACACCGCAGTCGGCCTACTCCTTCGCCAACGGCGAGATCTTCTGCCGTTTCGAGGAGTCCGTCCGCGGCAGTGACGCGTTCGTGATCCAGGCGCACTCCGCCCCGATCAACGACGCGATCATGGAGCAGCTGATCATGGTCGACGCGCTCAAGCGCGGCTCGGCCAAGCGGATCACCGCCGTCATGCCGTTCTGGGGCTACGCCCGCCAGGACAAGAAGCACCGCGGCCGCGAGCCCATCTCGGCCCGCCTGGTCGCGGACATGTTCAAGACCGCAGGAGCCGACCGGATCCTCACCGTGGACCTGCACACCTCGCAGATCCAGGGCTTCTTCGACGGCCCGGTGGACCACCTGTTCGCGCTGCCGGTGCTGTCCCGGCACATCAAGGACACCCGGCCGGACGCCAACTTCGCCGTCGTCTCCCCGGACTCGGGCCGGGTGCGGCTGGCCGAGCGCTGGGCGGAGACCCTGGGCGGGACACCACTGGCGTTCATCCACAAGACGCGTGATCCGCGCAAGCCCAACGAGGCCGTCGCCAACCGGGTGGTCGGTGACATCGAGGGCCGCTGCTGCGTGGTCATCGACGACATGATCGACACCGGTGGCACCGTGGCGAAGGCGGTCGACGTGCTGCTCAAGGAGGGCGCCACCGAGGTGCTGGTCGCCGCCACGCACGGCGTGCTCTCCGGCCCGGCCACCGAGCGGCTGGCGAACTGCGGCGCGTCCGAGGTGATCTTCACCGACTCGCTGCCGATCCCGGACGAGAAGCGCTTCGACGCGATGACTGTGCTGCCGATCGCCCCGCTGCTGGCCGAGGCGATCCACCAGGTCTTCGAGGACGGCTCGGTGACCAGCCTGTTCGACGGCAACGCCTGAAGTCCCCACGCACCGGCGGACGGCGCCCCACCGGTTCGGTGGGGCGCCGTTTCGTCGCTCCGCGCCCGCCCGCCATTCGCA
The DNA here is from genome assembly GCF_003945385.1 of Pseudonocardia autotrophica. Classification (NCBI taxonomy): domain Bacteria; kingdom Bacillati; phylum Actinomycetota; class Actinomycetes; order Pseudonocardiales; family Pseudonocardiaceae; genus Pseudonocardia; species Pseudonocardia autotrophica. Next base: position 996,644 of record NZ_AP018920.1, on the reverse strand, counting down.
CCGTTCGCGGCGTTGCGGGTGGGGGCCTCAGGGTGTAGTAGGGCCGTGTCGTAGACTTCCGGCATCTCCGCGGCGAGGGCGGGTGCACGCTGACCCGCCGTGATCGACGTGGGCCGATCCCGGTCGGCTCCTCGCCGCGCGCACGCCTTCCAGAGCGCAGAACGCAGCAAGAACCGAGGAGCAGTCCCGTGGCCCAGACCCGCATTCCCGCCGAGAACCGGACCGAGTTCGGCAAGGGCGCCGCCCGCCGCACCCGCCGGGCCGGCAAGATCCCCGCCGTCCTCTACGGGCACGGCACCGACCCGGTGCACCTGTCGCTGCCGTCGCTGGAGTTCGCCGCCGTCGTCCGCGAGCAGGGCCGCAACGCCGTGCTCGAGCTCGACGTCGACGGCAACACCCCGCAGCTCGCCCTGACCAAGACCGTGGTCGTGCACCCGCTGCGCCCCTACATCGAGCACGTCGACCTGCTCGTCATCAAGCGTGGCGAGAAGGTCGAGGTCGAGCTCGACGTCGTCGTCACCGGCGACGCCGCCCCCGGCTCGCTGGTCACCCAGGACCTGAACACCGTCCTGGTCGAGGCCGACGTGCTGAACATCCCGGAGAACATCGAGATCTCCGTGGAGGACGCCGAGATCGGCACCCAGTACTTCGCGAAGGACCTCCGCCTGCCGAACGGCGTCGAGCTCCGGACCGACGAGGAGTACCTGGTCGTGCAGGTCGTCCCGGCCCCGACCGAGGAAGACCTCGAGGCCGAGATCGACACCGAGGGTGCCGGCGTCGTCGAGGAGCCGTCCGACGAGGAGGAGGCCGCCGCCGAGGCCGCCGAGGGCTCCGACGACAGCTCCGAGGGCTCCGCCGAGTCCTCCGACGACGCCAAGTGAGCCCCGTGCCGGGGCCCGCGCTGGTCGTCGGGCTCGGTAACCCGGGCCCGGACTACGCCGGGACCCGGCACAACGTCGGTACCCGCGTCGCCGCACTGCTGGCGGCGCGGGCCGGCGCCGGCCGGTTCTCGGTCCACAAGCGGACGAACTCCGATGTGGCCCAGGGCCGGCTGTCCGGCCGCCCGGTGACCCTGGCCGTCCCGAGGACCTACATGAACCTCTCGGGCGGTCCGGTCGCCGGGCTGGTGCAGTACTTCTCGATCCCGCCGACCGAGGTGATCGTCGTCCACGACGAGCTGGATCTCGAGTTCGGCGTGATCCGGCTCAAGCGCGGCGGCGGCGAGGGCGGGCACAACGGCCTGCGCTCGATCAGCCGCTCCCTGGGCACGAAGGACTACCTGCGCATCCGGTTCGGCATCGGGCGCCCGCCCGGCAGGCAGGACCCGGCCGACTACGTGCTGAAGCGCTTCTCCGGTACCGAGAACAAGGAGCTCGATCTCGGGATCGATCTGGCCGCCGACGCCGCCGAGGCGCTGCTGGCCGACGGGCTGGAGCCGGCGCAGAACCGCTTCCACCCGCTGTCCGGCTGATCGCGGGCTGCCGGGGCGGTCGTCGCGCGGGCCCCGGACCTGGTACGCGAGCCGGTTCTCCGCCCCTGCGGGTACCCTGAGGTCATGGCAGGTGTAGTGACGGCGACGACGCTGGCCAAGGCCGTCGCCGACCATCTGCGCACCCTGATCCATCAGGGCAAGGTCGGCCCCGGCGAGCGGCTGCCCCCGGAGCGGGAGCTCGCCGAGCAGCTGGGCGTGGCGCGGATCAGCCTCCGGGAGGCGATCAGACAGCTGCGGGCCGAGGGCTACGTCGACGTACGGCGCGGCGCGACCGGCGGCACCTACGTGACCGAGCTGCACCAGCCGGCCGCCGCGTGGCGGGCCCGGATGCGGACCCAGGACGGCGAGATCGACGACATCCTCGACTTCCGCATCGCTCTGGAGACCGAGACCGCCGTACTGGCCGCCCGGCGGCACCAGCCGGACGACCTGGTCGCCCTGCAGGAGGCGATCGACGCGCTGCGCGCTGTCGACGGCCGGGCGACGTTCCGGCACGCCGACTCGCAGTTCCACCTCGGCCTCGCGCGGGCCGCCCGCAGCGACCGGCTGGCCGAGGCGATCCAGTCCTCGCGCGGGGATCTGTTCAGTCCGCACGACCTGCTCCCGTTCGCCGAACCGGTCCGGGAGACCATCGCCGATCACCGGCAGATCCTCGACGCGGTCGCCGCCCGGGATGCGGACCGCGCCGCGCGCACCATGCGCGAGCACCTCGACCACACCCGGGCCCAGCTCCGCGCCATCGTCTTCGGCTCCGACAGCCCGGACTCGGTACTGCCCACCGACGAGTCGGCGGGGCGGGCACCGGCCGCGAACTGAGCCGGCGGGGCAGCCGCCCGGGGCGCCGCTGCCGCCCCGGACGGTGCCCGCACCCGCTCAGCTGCGGGCCTCGGTCTCCCTGCTCTCCTCCACCGTCAGCGCCTCGGCGTCGTCGAGCATCAGCCCCGGGCGGGGGAACAGCCGCAGCACCAGCCCGGTCACCGCACCGGTCACCATGCCGATCACGATCGCGCCGGCGATCGCCGCCCACTGGCCCGCCGGGGCGTCCGCCACCAGGAACGCGGCCAGCGCACCGAGCAGACCGGGGACGCCGTGCAGGTTGTGCACGCCCATCGTGTCGAGCTGCCCGGTCCGGCGGGTCAGCCAGTCGTTGAGGTACAGGAACGACAGGGTCGACACGATCCCGCCGGCGGCACCGATCAGCCAGGCCTGCCACGGCGTGGCGAGATCGACCGTCGCGCCGATCGCCACCCCGCCCGCGAGGAGCGCGTAGGTGTACGCCAGCGGGTCGATCCGCCGGCGCAGCACGTACATCAGCAGGTAGGCGCACAGCGCGGACGCCATCAACGCCAAATAGCAGTTGATCATGGCCGGGATGATCTGGTCCGGCGGCAGCAGCGCCGTCACGAACGACGGCCAGAGCACGAACAGCAGCAGGCTCGCCAGCCACACGAACGAGACACTGTGCGTGGTGGTGCGCATCGGTTCCCGGAGGATCGCACTGTTGCGCAGGGCGAGGATCACGCCCCAGCCCCAGTAGGCCGCGAACATGTGGACCAGGATCGACCCACCTGCGTCGAGCACCCCGTCGAGGTAGGAGAACATGAACCACTCGTTGAGCATGTAGCCGGGGACGAACAGCACCGCCGCCACCAGGAACAGGCTCGTCGAGATGTGCCCCAGGAACACCCCGATCGCGATGACGAGCGTGATCGAGGCGAAGACCCCGAGGATCACCGCCTCGATGTCGAGCGGGTTCCCCAGCAGGGTGTGCCCGATCAGGTAGAGCGGCCAGCTGACCGAGAGCACGAGGAGGGTCGCCAGGCAGACCCCCCACTCGTAGCGGCGGATGAACAACATCAGGAACGCCACCAGCATCAGCATCAGGAAGATGTCCTGACCCCGGTGGAACTGGAACAGCGTGGCCTCCAGGCTGCCGTCCTCCGCGGCCGAGGCGACCCCGCCACCGAGCACCGAGGCCAGCACCGCGATGGCGACCACCACGAGCACACGACGCATCGTCACGATCGGTCCTCCCTCCGTACGTCGTCCCGCCGCGGTCACGGGAACTGCAGGTAGCGGTCGACCTCGTGCTGAGCCACCACGTCGTTCACGGCGTGGAACTCGTCGCGCTTGAGGCGCGCGTAGTAGTCCACGAAGTCCTCGACCTCGCCGGGAGCGTCCGCGCGGTCCACCGGCACCGTCCCGAACGCCGACCGGAGCACGTCGTCCTTCTCCAGGTAGTGGACCGCCTCCAGCAGGCTGCCGGGCAGCAGCCCCAGACCGCGCTCCCGGAGCTGGCGCGGCGAGTACTCGTAGAGGTTCGCGGTGTTCGGTTCACCGACCTGCAGGTTGCGCTCGATACCGTCGAGACCCGCCGCCAGCGCCGCCGCGAACCCCAGGTACGGGCTTCCGGAGAAGTCCGGTGTGCGGTCCTCGATCGCACCCGGCCGAGCGATCCGCAGCATCTGGGTACGGTTGTTCCCCCCGTAGGCCATGGCCACCGGGACCCAGGTGCGGATCGCGTCGGTCCCGGCCTTCATCCGCTTGTAGCTGTTGACCGTGGGAGCCACCATCGCGGCGTAACCGCGGGCGTGGTCGAGGATCCCGGCGGCGAACCGGTAGCCGAGCTGCGACAGCCCCAGCGGGTCCTGCGGGTCCTCGAACAGGTTGGTCTCGGTCTCCGGGTCCCAGAGGCTCATCGTGTAGTGGAACCCGTTCCCGGTGTTGTCGGTGAACGGCTTCGGCATGAACGTGGCGATCATGTCGTGCTGCTGTGCGACGGTCTCGACCATGTAGCGGAAGAAGACCGCACGATCGGCGGTCTCCAGGGCGTCGGCGAAGGTCACGTTGCACTCGAACTGGCCGTTCGCGTCCTCGTGGTCGACCGCGTAGTTCTCCCAGCCGAGCCCGGTCACGTACCGCGACAGCTGGGTCACGAAGTCGTACTGCCTGGTCAGGCCCTTGACGTCGTAGCAGGGCTTCGGCCACGTGTCGTGGCGGTCGGCGACGACCAGCTTCCCGTTCTCGTCGTGATCGACGAGCATGAACTCCGCCTCGAACCCGATCCGGAACTCGTAGCCGAGCTCCGCGGCCCGGGCGATCTGCCGGCGCAGGATGCTGCGGGGGCAGTAGGGCCAGCTCCCGCCGTCGACCCGGGCGTCGCCGATGAGATGGGCCAGCCCCGGGCGCCACGGCACGATCCGCAGCGTCGCCGGATCCGGGATCAGCTCGATGTCGGGGCTGTGCGGGCCCTGCCCGATCTCCCCCGCGGCGTACCCGGCGAACCCGACGCCGGCACCGAACAGGGTGTCGAGCTGGGACACGGGCACCAGCTTCGCGCTGGACTTCCCGCGGACCTCGCTGAAGGAGGCGAAGATGAACTCGATGTCGTTGTCCTCGACGACCCGTCGGACCTCTTCGAGGGACTCGGTCTTGTCGGCCACGGCTGGTTTCCGTTCTGTCGGCACGGACGACATACGGGTGCCGCACCCTCCGCCGCCGGCCGGGGCGCCCGCTGCTGCGCCGCCCCGGGACCCGGACCTCGAAGGGAGGACCACCGGTACATCATTGGACCTAGTGAAAGACCATTCAGGGTGAAGCTAGCCACGGCCCGAGATCGGTGTCAAGGATCACAGCGGCATCGGCCACGACCGACCCACCGTCACCCTGTGTGATCGACCTCCGGCTCCGACCGGATGCCGGGTACCGCCCGGCCACCCGGGCCGGACGTTCCGTGGGCTCGCGCGGCGGGCAGCCCCGGCATCGTCGCCGGGCCGCACGCCCCGCAGCACCCGGGCTGCCGGCGAGGCCGCCCGGGCGCGGTCGGGAAGCGGTCACCTACCGGTCCCCACCGCCGCGGCATCGGTCAGCTGTGCGGCGAGGACGGTGTTGCGCAGCAGCATCGCAATGGTCATCGGCCCCACACCGCCCGGAACCGGCGTGATCGCCGACGCCGTGCGCGCGACGGCCTCGGTGTCGACGTCGCCGCACAGACCGGACTCGAGGCGGTGCATCCCCACATCGATGACCACCGCGCCCGGCTTCACCGCATCGGCGCCGATCATCCGTGGCACTCCCGCCGCCGCGACGATCACGTCGGCCCGCCGGGTCATCGCGGCCACATCCCGGGTCCGGGAGTGACAGACCGTGACCGTCGCGTTGCGTTCCATCAGCATCTGGGCCTGTGGCTGGCCGACCAGCAGTGACCGCCCCACGACCACCGCGTCCGCGCCTTCGAGCTGGACGCCCGCCCGGTCCAGGAGGTGGATCACCCCGGACGGGGTGCACGGACGCAGGCCGGCGGTGCCGAGTGCCAGCTTCCCGGCACTGCGTTCGGTCAGGCCGTCGACGTCCTTCTCCGGGGGGATGCGGGCGAGCAGCGCGGTGGCATCGAGGTGGCGCGGCAGCGGGAGCTGCAGCAGGATCCCGGTCACCTCCGGGTCCTCCGCGAGCTCGTCGAGCACCGCCGCGAGCTCGACCTGCTCCACGTCGGCAGGCAGGTGGCGGTGCAGATCGCGGATGCCGACCGCCGTGGACTGCTTGCGTTTGTTCGCGACGTAGATCGCCGAGGCGGGATCGTCGCCGACCAGCAACGTGGCCAGGCCCGGGCTCGCCGGCAGTTCGGCGACCTGCCGGGCGACCTCGGCCCGGAGCTCGGCCGCTGCGGCCTTCCCGTCGATGAGCGTGGCGTTCACGGGGATCTCCTTCGTCGTTGCCGTTCCGGTGCCGGGGCATGGGCCGGCGAGCGGGCGGCCGGGGCACCACGGCTCGCCCGCTCCTCGGGTCACTGCTCGGTCGCTGCGCTGTCGCCGGGCGCCGTCAGCGCGGCCCCCGGCCGTCGGCGACCGTGCCGGGTCCGGTGTCGAATCCGGTGACGTCCAGACCGAACTCCGCGCCCGCGTCGACGAGCTGGTCGAACAGGAACTGCCCCGACGACCGCTCGCAGTGCAACAGGTAGGACACCGCGCCGTCCCGGTCGTCACGGACCAGATCGGTCACGATCCGGGCGACCGAGGTGCGCAACGCCGAGCCGTCCGGGGTGGCGTCGTCGCCGAGGTCGATACCGGTGACCTTGGCCAGTACCTGCCGGGCGGCGCTGCCGTGCAGCCGCACCAGCGCCCGGCCGTGCGTGATGTCCACGACCGACACGAACTCGCCGGTGTCCGAGAGCAGCTTCTCCAGCGCGACCACCAGCCCGCCACCGGTTCCCACCGGCCCCAGGACGAGCCACTCCCCCGGCCCGGCACCGACCACCAGCACCGGGCCCTGGTCCGGGATCTCGGTCCGGATGATCCGGCCGAACGGCACGCCCAGCCGGGACCGCACCGACCCCGCGAACGGTCCGCGGACGACGACCTTCGCCAGCGGGGACTCGTCGCGCAGGGTCAGCTCGGCGGCGGCGGCCCGGGCGCTGATCTCCCACCCGTGCCGGACGTGGCCGTCGACGACCGCGATCGGGCTACGGGCCACCGGCGTGCTCGGCCGGCCCGTCGTTGCTGGGACACTCCGTGGCTCAGGCATCCTGGCGCTTCCCCTCCGGATCGACGTGGACGGTGTCGGTGACCTCGGCACTGATGTCGCGGCCGTCCGGCAGCCGGATCGTCACCACGGTGCCGATCCCGGCGAGACCGCGGTCGATCTGGGCGAGCCCGATCGACCGTTCCAGCGTCGGCGAGCGCCGCGACGAGGTGACGCGGCCTGCGATGGTGCCGTCGCGGTGCAGGATCTGGCTGGCCTCCGGCGGGACGATCGCGCCGTCGGTCGGACGCAGGCCGACCAGCGCCGGACCGTCGCCGCGCTCGTGCTGCCACTGCAGCTCCGGCTTGCCGATGAAGTCGTCCTTGTCCAGCTTGACCAGGCCACCGAGCCCGGCGCTGTAGGCCTGGGTGAGGCCGTCGGTGTCCTGCCCGACGATGAAGTGCCCCTTCTCCAGGCGCAGCACCCGCTGGGCCTCGACGCCGAACGGGGTCACGCCCAGGTCGGCGCCGGCGTCCATCAGCTCCTGCCAGACGTGCAGGCCGTAGGCCGCCGGGACGTGGACCTCGTACGACAGCTCACCGGTGAAACCGATCCGCCACAGCACGCAGTCCTCGACACCGGCGACGGTGCCCCGCCGGACCTGCATGTATCCGAACGCGTCCTTCGACAGGTCGACGTCGGTGCAGAGCCTGCCGAGCAGCTCGCGCGAGCGGGGCCCCGCGATGTTGATGCTCGCGTAGGAGGTCGTCACCGGGGTGACGTGCACCTGCCACTGCGGGTGCGCGGTCTGCAGCCAGTTCTCCACCCACTCCCACACCGACGCCGCCCCCGAGGAGGTGGTGGACATCAGGTAGTGGTCCTCGCCCAGTCTGCCGGTGACGCCGTCGTCGAACACGATGCCGTCCTCGGCGCACATCACGCCGTAGCGGACCTTGCCGACCGGCAGCTTCGACCACTTGTTGACGTAGAGCAGGTTGAGCAGCTTCGGCACATCCGGACCGCGCAGGTCCAGCTTCCCGATCGGGGTCACGTCGATGATCCCGACGGCCGAGCGCACCGCGCGGACCTCGGCCTCCGGGTCCCCGTAGTGCTCGGGCCGGATCCACTGGCCTGCCACCAGTGGCTGTGCGCCGTGCCGCTCGTGCCAGGACTGCATCGGCGAGTGGCGCACCGGTTCCGCCGGGCGTCCGGCCAGTGCGCCCAGGGTGACCGGCGCGTACATCGGGCGCCACGTCGTCGTCCCGGTCTCGGCGATGGTGCGGCCGGTCGCCTCGGCGAGGATCGCCACCGTGTTGACCGTCTCCAGCTTGCCCTGCGTCGGTCCCATCGTGACCGTGGTGTAGCGCTTGAGCAGCTCGACCGAGTCGTAGCCCTCCTTGATCGCGGTGGTGAGGTCCTTCGCGCCGACGTCCTCGCAGAGGTCGACGAACCCGCCGGTGCCACTCGCGAACAGCGCCGGGTGCTCGTCGGCAGGCAGGTCCGGCACCGGGTGCACCGGGCCGGGGTCGGCAGCGGTGATCCCGGCTCCCGGCGCGGCGGTGAACCGGCCGCGCGCGGCGATCGCCCGCCGGGCCGCCTCGGCACCGACGATCCCGCCGTGCTCGACGTGCTGCTCGGTGCTGCCGTCGCCGAGGATGCCGCCGGTCACGAGCAGCTCGTCGGGCAGGGCGGCCGGATCCGGCCGGAACCGGGCCGAGCGCGGGTCGTAGACCGGGTTGTGGCCGGACTGGTTGATCAGCGAGGTGGGCGCCGTCCATCCGGTGGCCGTGACCAGCAGATCGGACTCGATCCGCCGGCCGTCGGCGAGCTCGACCGCGGACAGCCCGCCCCGGCCGTGAGCCCGGACCACCCGTCCGCCTGACCGGGCGTCGACGATCTCGGCGATCTCGACGCCCGCCGCGGCGAGGTCCGCGGCCGCGGCGTCGCCGTCGGCATTGGCGGTGAACACCACCGCCCGCGAACCCGGCCGGACCCCGTAGAGGTTGATCAGACGGCGGGCCGCGCCGGAGAGCATCACCCCGGGCAGGTCGTTGCCGCCGAAGACGTACGGCCGCTCGACCAGGCCGCCGGCCACCACCAGGGTCTTCGCCCTGGCCTTCACCAGCCGCTCGTGATGGCCCGGGGCGCTGCGCTCGACGATCGGGATCCAGTTGTCGTCGTAGCGCGCCAGCGCCACCGCGTCGGTGAGCACCTCGATCGACGGCTCGGCGGCGACCCGGGCCACGAGCTCGCGCAGCAGGGCGCGCTGTGCGGGGTCGCTGCTCCACCGCAGGTGCCCGCCCAGTGCGTGCTGCTCGTCGACGAGCAGCACCTGCGCACCGCCGCGGGCCGCGGCGACGGCCGCGGACAGTCCCGCCGGTCCGCCGCCCACGACGAGCACGTCCGGATGGGCGTAGCGCTTGTCGAACCGGTCGTGCGCGGTGTCCGGCGAGATCTCACCGGCGTGCACGAACCGGCGCAGGACCTTCTCGTAGGTGGGCCAGAGCGCCTCGGGCTTGATGAAGGTCTTGTAGTAGAAGCCGGTGGCCAGGAAGCGTCCGGCCAGGCCGTTGACGGCCTTGACGTCGAACTTCAGCGACGGCCAGGTGTTCTGCGACCGGACGTCGAGGCCTTCGAGCACCTTGCGGTGCGCGCCGCGCACGTTGGGTTCGTCGGCGACCTGGAACGACGTGCCCGGATCGAGCCAGTCGGCGGTCAGCAGGCCGCGCGGGCGGTGGTACTTGTAGCTGCGCGAGAAGACCCGCTCGCCGGCCGCCGCCAGCGCCGAGACGATCGTGTCGCCGGGGTACGCGCTGTAGGGCCTGCCGTTCCAGCGGAAGCGCAGCGTGCGGCTGCGGTCGATCTCCTCGGACTCCCGGTGCGGGAGCCGATGGGTCTGCGGGGGCGGGTCCGTGCGGCCGGCCCGGCGCCCGATCCGTGGGACGGTCATGTCGATGCCTCCCCGGCGCGGACCTCGTTGGTCCCGGTGTGCCGCTGCACGGCGAAATACCGGCGGCACCCGGCCGAGTGGTACCAGTTCTCGGTGTCCCACCCGAGCGGGTTCTTCTGGAGGTGGAGGTAGCGGCGCCACCGCTCCGGGGAGGTCGTCCCGGGGTCCGGCCGTTCGACGGCTCGTCCCCCGTACCGGAACTCTGTGACGTTGCGCGGACCGCACCACGGGCACGGCAGCAGCATCATGGCATTGCGTCCTTCCACTGCCGGTGCCCCTCCGGGCCGGCAGGATCGGTCGTCGGGTCGTTGCGCTCCGGGTGCCTAGTGGCCGACGGCGGCCGCGCCCTTCTCCCCCACCAGCCGGCCGTCGGCGAAGCGGTCCAGGCCGAACGGGGCGATGATCTCCGGGACCCGCCCGGTGGCGATGTTCTCGGCCATCGCCTCACCGGACACCGGACCCGCCTTGAACCCGTAGGTGCCCCAGCCGACATCGACGTAGAACCCCTCGACCGGGGTCGGTCCCATGATCGGCGAGTAGTCGGGGGTCATGTCGCACAGACCGGCCCACTGACGGAGCAATCGCATCTTCGACAGCGCAGGCATGAGCTCCAGCACGTGCCCGGCCACCCCTTCGGTGAACTCCAGCGAGCCGCGGATCGAGTACGAGGCGAACGGGTCCACCGAGGCCCCGAACACCAGCTCACCGCGGTCGGTCTGGCTGCAGTAGACGTGCAGCGTGCCGGAGACGACCACGGTGTCGAGGAACGGCTTGACCGGCTCGGTGACCGCGGCCTGCAGCGGGAACGTCTGGACCGGCATGTCGACACCGGCCATGTCCGAGATCAGGGTCGACCATCCGGCGGTGCAGTTCACGACGATCGGCGCCGAGATCGACCCACGGTTGGTCCGCACCCCGCTCACCCGGCCACCGTCGACGTCGATCCCGAGGACCTCGGTCTTCTGGTGGATGTGCACGCCGTGCGCATCGGCGGCCCTGGCGTACCCCCACACCACGGCGTCGTGCCGGATGATCCCGCCCGGCGGGTGGTACAGCGCGCCCAGGATCGGATAGCGGGTCTGGGCGGAGGTGTCCAGGTAGGGGACGAGCTCGGACACCTTGTCCGGGCCGATGACCTCGGAATCGACCTTCTGGACCTTGTTCACCTCGGCCCGCCAGCGCATGGTGCGCAGCGACGAGTCGTTGTGCGCCAGCGTCAGGTGCCCCCGCTGGGAGAACATGACGTTGAAGTTGAGATCGGCCGCGAGGTGCTCGTAGAGCGTGACCGACCGGTCGTAGAACCGGACGCCCTCGGGGGTCAGGTAGTTCGACCGGAGGATCGCGGTGTTGCGGCCGGAACCGCCGCTGCCGATGTAGGCCTTGTCGAGCACGGCGACGTTGCGGATGCCGTGGTTCGCGGCGAGGTAGTACGCCGTGGCGAGGCCGTGCACACCGCCACCGATGATCACCACGTCATAGGAGCTGCGCAGGTCGTGGTGGTGCCAGGCCCGCGGCCACTCGTCGTTCGACAGGCCCTGCCGGAACAGGCGCCACGCGGAGTAGTCGCGCAACCGATCGGGGCGCCGGCCGTTGCCGCCGGACGCCGTCCGGCCGTTGCTGGAGCTGGACATGGATTCCTTCCTGCGGTGCGGCCGCACCGGATGGTCGCGCTGCCGGGACCGCGCGGTCAGGCCTGGGTGAGGTACCGGTTGATCTCCCAGTCGGAGACGACGGAGTGGTACTCGTCGAATTCGTCCTGCTTGATCCGGGCGAAGTAGTCGATGAAGTCACCGCCCCGCGTCTTCCCCAGCGCGGCCCGCAGCACGTCGTCCTCGACGAGCTCCTCCACCGCGCGTTCGAGGGTCTTGGGCAGCTGCGCGATCCCGCGCGACCGGACCTCCTCCGGGGAGAGCGCGAAGAGGTTGTCGTCGGTGGCGGGGCCGGGGTCCAGCCGGCGGTCGATCCCGTCGAGCCCGGCCGCCAGCAGCGCCACCGTCGCCAGGTACGGGTTCGCCGAGCCGTCGACGCCCCGGTGCTCGATCCGGCCGCCCTCGGGCACCCGCAGCAGCAGGGTCCGGTTGTTCCCGCCGTGCGCCACGTACGCCGGCGCCCAGCTCGCTCCGGACGACGTCGTGGCGACCCCGATCCGCTTGTAGGAGTTGACGGTCGGGCAGATCAGCGCGGCCGACGAGCGACCGTGCGCCAGCAGCCCCGCGAGGTAGTGCCTGCCCAGCTCCGACAGGCCGGCACCGCCGCCGTCGTCGGCGAACAGCGGCTGGTCGTCGGCGTCCCAGAGGCTCTGGTGCAGGTGCAGCCCGTTGCCGGTCACGTCGCGGAAGGGCTTCGGCATGAAGGTGGCGATCATGCCCGCGTCGTGCGCGAGCATGTGGGTCATGTAGCGGAAGAAGATCGCCCGGTCCGCGGTCCGGAGCGCGTCCGCGTAGTGCCAGTTGTTCTCGAACTGGCCGGTGCCGTCCTCGTGGTCGTTCGCGTAGTTGCCCCACCCGAGGTCGTTGAGGTTGCGCGAGACGGCGCGCAGGTGATCCCACATCCGGGTGAGGCCCTTCACCTCGTAGCAGGGCTTGTGCGAGGTGTCGTGCGGATCGGCGAACTCCAGGCTCCCGTCGGCGGCGCGCCGCAGCAGCGAGTACTCCAGCTCGATCCCGGTCTTCAGCGTCCAGCCGCGCTCCTGCGCGAGCTCGTCGAGCAGCCGGCGCAGGATCACCCGGGGTGCGTAGGGCCAGGGCTCCCCCTCGACGTAGGGATCGCAGTGCAGCACCGCGAGCCCCGGCTTCCAGGGCAGCGGCGTGTAGCTGGACAGATCGGGGACCGCCGAGATGTCCGGATCGGCCGGTGACTGGCCGAGATCACCGGCGGCGTAGCCCGCGAAACCCGCGCCGCCGTCGACGAGCTGGTCGTAGGCCTCGATCGGCACCGCCTTCGCACAGGGTTTGCCGTGCAGGTCGACGAACATCGCAAGGAAGAACTCGATGCCGTCCTGCTCGGCTCGGCGGCGAAGCGCGTCGCGCGGGTCTGCCATCGGGGTGGATCTCCTCGTCTCGGTACGCGCCGGCCGTCGGGAGACGGCCGTACTGCCATCGGGTTCGGAGGGCCGCCTGCCGGCCCGGTGGGCGGCGGCTCAGCGGCTCTTCCCGGTCAGGTCGCTGCGATGGACGCGCAGGTCACGCCGCGTCGGATGGATCACCACCCAGTCAAGGTGTTGTCTTAGTACCTTTGGAGAGGCAACACCGCCCGGCGCGGGATGTCAACCCCGTCACACCCCCGTCACGAGCCGGCGACACGGGCGTCTCACAGCACCGGGGATCGGGGTTGACTTCCCGTGCGGCCGATGCTTGCCTCTCCAAAGGTACTAAAGCAACACCTTCGGGCCGTCAGGTCCTGGACGGGCACCGGAACGACCGGGCCGCCGGATGCTCCGGCCGTCGCCACGCAGCAGCCGTTACGAGGGGCAGATCAGCATGGAAGACTCCGCGACGACCGTCGCGCCGTTGCCGGACGGGGTCCGGGACGGTTCGCCCGTGGGCCGCAGCTCCACCGCCGACGTCGGCCGCCTCCTGATGTCCTGCCAGGACGGACCCGGCATCGTCGCCGCGGCGACCTCGTTCCTGCACGCCAGGGGCGCCAACATCGCGCAGTCCGACCAGGACACCACCGACGCCGAGGGCGGGTCGTTCTTCCAGCGGATCGAGTTCCACCTCCCCGGGCTGATCGAGCGGCTGCCCGTACTCGAGCGCGAGTTCGCCGACGAGGTGGCCGCCCGGTTCGGCATGTCGTTCGAGATCCGGACCGCGGAGATCCCCAAACGGGTGGCGCTGTTCGTCTCCAAGGTCGACCACTGCCTGCTGGACCTGATCTGGCGGTGGCGCCGGGGCGAGCTGCCGATCGACATCGTGCAGGTCGTCTCGAACCATCCCGACCTGCACGACGACGTCGCCGCGTTCGACATCCCGTTCACCCACATCCCGGTGACCCGCGAGACCAAGGCCGCCGCCGAGGACGAGCAGCTCGCGCTGCTGGACGGCCGGGTCGATCTCGTCGTCCTCGCCCGCTACATGCAGATCCTCAGCGGGGACTTCCTGAAGCGGCTGGGGGTTCCGGCGATCAACATCCACCACTCGTTCCTCCCCGCGTTCGCCGGGGCGAGCCCGTACGTCCAGGCCAAGCACCGGGGGGTCAAGCTGGTCGGTGCGACGGCGCACTACGTCACCGAGGATCTCGACGAGGGGCCCATCATCGAGCAGGACGTCGCCCGGGTCTCGCACCGTCTGACGGCCCGCGAGATCTCCCGGCGGGGCGCGGACATCGAGCGGATCGTGCTGGCGCGGGCCGTCGCGTGGCACTGCGACGACAGGGTATTGCTGCACGGGAACACCACGATCGTCTTCTGACCACGTACGAGGGCAGCGCGTCCCGGACGCGTTCCCACCGACCCTCCGGGCCGCGCACCGGCACCGGAGCGAGTGCGGCACCGACCGCCGAGAATGGAGGTCCACATGTGCGGGATCATCGGTCTGCACCTCCGGGACCCCGACCTGTATCCCCGGTTGGGTCAGCTCCTGGACACGATGCTGGCCGGCGCGGTCGAACGCGGGCCGGATGCGGCCGGTATCGCCGTCTACGGCGACCGGGAGCGCGTGCCGGAGGGCCACTCCGCGGTGTCGGTGCTCGGCGCCCCGGACGACCCGGCGGCCGCGCTCGGGCAGCTGCTTCCCGCGGTGACCGCGAGCCGGGCCGGGGCGACGACCGTCATCACCGCCGCCGTCGATCCCGAGGCGCTCGCCGCCGCGGTCCGGTCCGTCGCCCCGGAGGCGAAGGTCGTCGGGATCGGCAGCGAGCTCGTCGTCTACAAGGACATCGGCAACCCGCGCGAGCTCGCCGAGACCTACGATCTCGCCTCCGCCCACGGCTGGCAGGGGCTCGCGCACACCCGGATGGCCACCGAGTCCGCCATCACCCCCGAGGGCAGCCACCCCTTCTCGGTCGGCCGCGACCTCTGCCTGGTGCACAACGGCTCGTTCTCCAACCACGCGACGATCCGGCGCGCACTGCGCCACGAGGGGATCGAGTTCGACTCGGAGAACGACACCGAGGTGGCCGCCCGCTTCGTCGCCGCCTGCCTGGCCGACGGTGACGACCTGGAGAAGGCGCTGCACCGGCTGGGCCAGGAGTTCGACGGCTTCTACACGCTCCTGGTCACCACCGCCGACGGGTTCGCCGTCGTCCGCGACGAGATCGCCTGCAAGCCGGCGATCGTGGCCGAGCATCCGCGCTGGGTCGCGATGGCCTCGGAGTTCCGTTCCCTGGCCGAGCTGCCCGGGATCTCGCAGGCGCGGGTCTTCGAGCCCGACCCCGGAAAGGTGTACGCATGGCAGCGCTGAGCAACCACCCGGATGACACCGCATCGCCTCAGGACAGCGCCCGCGACGGCGCCGGGGTGCACACGGTGGACCTCACCACCGCGACGGTGCGCACGCTGAACGCCGAGCTGCACGCCCCCACGGCGCGCCGCTACCGGGTGCTGTCCCCCCGCGGCGCGCATGCCGTCGCGGTCGGTGTCGACGACGAGCTCGACATCCACGTCGAGGGCGACGTCGGCTACTACTGCGGCGGGATGAACCAGGGCGGCACCATCGTCGTCGACGGCAGCGCCGGCCCCGGCCTGGCCGAGAACATGATGTCCGGGACGGTCCGGGTCCGCGGGGACGCCTCCCAGTCGGCCGGGGCGACCGCCCGCGGCGGGCTGCTGGTGGTCGAGGGCACCGCGTCCATGCGGTGCGGCATCTCGATGAAGGGCGTCGACATCGTCGTCGGCGGCGACGTCGGCCCGATGAGCGCGTTCATGGCCCAGGCCGGCCGGCTCGTCGTCTGCGGCGACGCCGGGGACGGTCTCGGGGACTCCATCTACGAGGCGCGCCTCTACGTCCGAGGGAAGGTCGGGGCGCTCGGTGCCGACTGCATCGAGAAGGAGATCCGCGACGAGCACCGGTCCGAGCTCGCCGAGCTGCTCACCGCGGCCGGCATGACCGATCTCGCCGGGGATCCGGCCGCGCTGGCGGAGTTCCGCCGGTTCGGCTCGGCCCGCAGGCTGTACCACTTCACCAGCGAGCGCTCGGGGAGCTACTGATGAGCACATCCGACGGTCGCGGGCTCCGCGAGTCCGCGACCTTCGACCGCGCCACGATCGCCGCGATCCAGCACGCGGCGGAGACCGGGGTCTACGACATCCGGGGCTGGGGGGCCAAGCGTCCCCTGCCGCACTTCGACGACCTACTGTTCCTCGGCGCCTCGATGTCCCGCTATCCGCTGGAGGGCTATCGCGAGCGCTGCGACACCGACGTGGTGCTCGGTGACCGGCACGCCGAGCGGCCACTGCACCTGTCCACCCCGGTGACCATCGCCGGGATGAGCTTCGGCGCGCTGTCCGCGCAGGCCAAGGAGTCCCTGGGTCGCGGGGCCAGCGAGGTCGGCACCTCCACCACCACCGGCGACGGCGGCATGACCGACGAGGAGCGCGGCCACTCCAAGACCCTCGTCTACCAGGTGCTGCCCAGCCGCTACGGGATGAACCCCGACCATCTGCGGGCCGCCGACGCCATCGAGGTCGTGCTCGGCCAGGGCGCCAAGCCCGGCGGCGGGGGGATGCTGCTCGGGCAGAAGATCTCCGACCGGGTGGCCGGCATGCGCACCCTGCCGCCCGGCATCGACCAGCGCAGCGCCTGCCGGCACCCGGACTGGACCGGACCCGACGATCTCGCCATCAAGATCCTCGAGCTGCGCGAGATCACCGACTGGCAGAAGCCGATCTACGTCAAGGTCGGGGCCACCCGCACCTACTACGACGTCAAGCTGGCCGTCGCGGCCGGGGCGGACGTCGTCGTCGTCGACGGGATGCAGGGCGGCACCGCCGCCACCCAGGAGGTCTTCATCGAGCACGTGGGGATCCCGATCCTCGCGGCGATCCCGCAGGCGGTGCAGGCGCTGTCCGAGCTCGGACTGCACCGCAAGGTGCAGCTCGTCGTCTCCGGCGGGATCCGGACCGGCGCCGACGTCGCCAAGGCGATGGCGCTCGGCGCCGACGCCGTCGCGATCGGGACGGCCGCGTTGATCGCGCTGGGCGACAACGACCCCCGCTGGGCGAAGGAGTACGAGAGCATCGGCTCGGCGGCCGGCTTCTACGACGACTTCCAGGACGGGCGGGACCCGGCGGGGATCACCACCCAGGATCCGGAACTCGCCGCGCGTCTCGATCCGCTGCAGGGTGGCCGGCGGATCGCGAACTACCTGCGGGTGCTCACGCTGGAGGCGCAGACCATCGCCCGCGCCTGCGGGAAGGGGCATCTGCTGCACCTGGAGCCCGAGGACCTGGTGTCGCTGACCATCGAGGCCGCGGCGATGGCCCGGGTCCCGCTCGCCGGGACCAGCTGGATCCCGGGGCGGACGCCACTCTGAGCGGGCCGGCCCCGCCCCGGCGATCCCGGCCAGGCGGGGCCGATCCCGGCCGGGCGGGCCGGGTGGGCCGGGCGGTCGGGCCGGGCGGGTGGTCCCGGACGGGCAGGACCGGGGGATCTGCCGCGCCGCGCACCGTGGTAGGCAGAGCGCCTCGCCCGTGTCAGGAAGGACCACCCCGCCGATGTCTCGTCCCGGGCTGGTCGGCGCCACCGTCTCGCTGCTCGGCGCGACGCTGTTCTGGGCCGGTAACTACATCGTCGGGGCCCGGGCGGTGCAGAGCATCGACCCGTTCAGCCTCACCCTGCTCAGGTGGGTGCTGGCGCTCCCGCTGCTGCTGGCGCTCGCGCAGCTGATCGAGCGCCCGGACTGGCGGCAGGTGCTCGCCGCCTGGCGGTGGTTGCTGGCGCTGTCGTTCTTCGGGCTGCTCGCCTACACCGGATTCCTCTACGCCGCCCTCGAGGCCACCAGCGCCTTCAACGCCTCGCTGATCAACGCCTTCAATCCCGCGCTCATCGCGCTCGCCGGGGCGGTCTTCCTGCGCGAACGGCTGACCCCGCTCGCGGTCGCCGGAATCCTGGTCGCGCTGATCGGCGTGCTGATCGTCGTGACCGACGGCGATCCGGCGAGCGTGCTCCGCACCGGATTCGGGCCGGGCGAGCTGCTCATGCTGGGTGCGATCACCGCCTGGACCGGTTACGCGGTGGTCGGCCGACGCGTCCCGCCGCTGCCGCCGATCGCCTCGACCGCCGCGCAGGCGGCGGTGGCGGTGCTGCTGCTCGCCCCGATCGGGCTCCTCACCGGGGTCACCCTGCCCGGCGATCCGGCGTCGACGGGCTCGTTGCTGTTCATCGTGGTGTTCCCCTCGGTCCTGTCGTACCTGTTGTGGACCAGGGCCCTGCTCGTGCTGCCGGCCGGGAGCGCCGGGGTGTTCCTCAACCTGATCACCGTCTTCACCGCCGCCTTCACGATCATCGTGGGCGACCCCTACACCTCGGCGCAGGTCGTCGGCGGGCTGGTGGTGATCGCCGGGGTCGTGCTCACCAACGGAGGGCACCTGCGTCGACGGCCCGGCTGAGCGCTCCCCCGGCGGCGACGGGCCCGTCGACCGGCCGGTGGGGTCAGCCCGCGGTGCCGAGCAGGTCGGCGGTGGCGGCGCGGCGGAGCTTGCCCGACGGGGTCTTCGGCAGCGTCCCCGGCGCCAGCACCGCGACCCGGGCCGGGCGCACGCCGACGGCGGACACCACCCGGTGCGTGACGTCGTCGCGGATCGCCTTCACCGCCTCCGGGCTGTCGGCGCCCTTCGCCTCGACCGCGACCGCGAACGACTCGCGATGGCGCCCTTCGCCGGCCGCCAGCCGCACCGCGACGACGTTCCCGGCCCGCACCCCGTCGGCCGCACCCGCGGCACGCTCGATGTCGGTCGGGTAGATGTTGCGGCCGCCCATGATGATCACGTCCTTGGTCCGGCCACAGACGACGACCGCACCGTCCGTGGTCAGATAGCCCTCGTCCCCGGTGTCGAACCAGCCCTCGGCGTCCTGTGTGGACCGCGGGCCGTCGACGGTGAGATAGCCGGGCGTCACCGCCTCGCCGCGCAGCTGCAGCACGCCGACCTCGCGCGCCCCGAGCACCCGGCCGGCGGGGTCGACCGCCCGGACCTCCAGGCCCGGCAGCGGCGGCCCGAGCTCGGGGAACTCCCGCACCGGACCGTCCGAGGCCGGCTCGGCACGGCGGTGCGCCTCCAGCGACTCGGCATCCACCCGGTCCACCGTGAGTCCGGTGTGGACCGGTGCGAACGCCACCCCGAGCGCCGTCTCGGCCATCCCGTAGGCGCACAGCACCGACTCCGGCCGCAGCCCGAACCGTGCCCCCGCATCGGTGAACGCGGTGACGGCCGCCGGATCGACCGGCTCGGCGCCGTTCAGCGCGATCCGCAGTGACGACAGGTCGAGCTCGCCGTCGTCGACCCTGGCGAGCTGACGGGCCAGCACCGCATAGGCGAAGTTCGGCGCCGCGGTGACCGTGCCGCGGTACTTCGAGATCAGCTCGGCCCACAGCCGCGGCCGCCCGAGGAAGTCGACCGGGGTGACCGTGACCAGATCCAGCCCGACCGTCATCGGGATGGTCAGGAAACCGACCATCCCCATGTCGTGGAACAGCGGTAGCCAGGACACCATCCGGTCCGAGGCGACGTCCAGTTCGGACGCGGCGACCATCGAGCCGATGTTGGCGTGCAGGTTCGCGTGGGTGATCCGGACGGCCTTCGGCGCCGCGGTGGAGCCGCTGGTCAGCTGCAGCAGTGCGGTGTCGCCCTCGTCGGCGACGGCGGCGTCCGCGACGAAGGCGTCCGGGTCACCGGCCAGCGAGTCCAGGGTGCGGAACGGGATGCCCTGCTCCATCAGCACCGGGGCGAGCGCGTCGAACGGGGCCCCGAGCAGCACCATCGAGGCATCGATCATCTTGAGCGTGGTGACGGTGTCCGCAGCCCACTCCGCGAGATCGGTCCGGGGGGTCGGCTGGTGCAGCATCGTCACACTGCCACCCTGCAGCCACACCGCCTGCGCACACGGCGCGATCGCCGCGGGCTCGCCGGCGAGCACCCCGACCGCGCCGCCGAACGGGAGTGCCGGCTCGCCGTCGGCGCCGGGCCGGCGCAGCGCCTCCGCGCAGGACCGGGCCTCCCGGTGCACTTCCCCCCAGCTGCGCCGCACGGGCTCGCGCGGCTCCCCGGTGGTCATCCCGCGGAGATCCCGGTCGGGACCGGTCGCGGACTCCAGCAACGTCGCCAGAAAACGGGACATGCGCCCGACACTAATGCCTCGTCGGCGACCGGCCGGGCCCTCGCGCGGCCACGATCGGTGGCCGGTGGGCCGGGCGTAGCATCCGGTCCCATGACGGACCAGCCGATCAGCACTCCGCCGGCCGAGCTCGCCGAGGCGGTCACCGCGGTCCTGCCCGGGGCCCGCACCGATCTGGAGGCGCTGGTCCGCATCCCGAGCATCTGGGCCGATCCGGCACACGCCGACGACACGCGTCGCTCCGCGGACGCGGTCGCCGAGCTGGCCCGCGACGCCGGTGCCGCCGAGGTACGGGTGATCGCCGCCGAGGGTGGCGCGCCGGCCGTCGTCGCACACTGGCCGGGCCCCGAGGGCACGCCGACCGTCATGCTCTACGCCCACCACGACGTCCAGCCCACCGGTGGCGACGAGCACTGGACGTCGCCACCGTTCGAGCCGACCGAGCGGGACGGCCGGCTCTACGGCCGGGGCGCAGCGGACGACAAGGCCGGCGTCATGACCCACCTGGCGGTGCTGCGCGCCTACGGCGGCACGCCGCCGGTCGGGGTGGTGCTGTTCATCGAGGGCGAGGAGGAGTCCGGTTCGCCGACCCTGACCGCGCTGCTCGCCGAGCACCACGCGAGCCTCGCCGCGGACGTCATCGTGATCGCCGACGCCGCGAACCCCGCGGTCGACGTGCCGGCGCTGACCACCAGCCTGCGCGGCCTGGTCGACGTCGTCGTCGAGGTGTCGATGCTGGAGCGGCCGGTGCACTCCGGGGTCTACGGCGGCCCGATCGGCGACGCGCTCACCGCGCTCTGCCGGATACTCGCGACCCTGCACGACGACAAGGGCGAGGTCGCCGTCCCGGGGCTGGTCCACGGCAGCTCCGACGCCCCCGACCCGGACGAGACGACCTACCGCACCGACGCCGGCCTGCTCGACGGCGTCGAGCTGCTCGGCTCCGGCAGCATCCCGGAGCGGGTGAATGTCAAGCCGGCGGTCGCGGTGCTCGGCATCGACGCGCCGCGGGTCGCGGAGGCCTCGAACGTGCTGCTCCCGCGGGCCCGCGCGATGGTGAGCATGCGGCTCGCCCCCGGTGAGGACGCGGTGCAGGCGCAGCAGGCGCTCGCCGAGCACCTGGAGCGCAACGTGCCGTGGGGCGCGCACGTCACGGTCACCCCCGGCACCGGGGTCGCCGAACCGTTCAGCCTGTCCGCGACCGGCGAGGTGTACGACCACGCCCGCGCCGCGTTCGCCTCCGCGTACGGCAACTCCGCGGTGGAGACCGGGATCGGCGGCTCGATCCCGTTCATCGCCGAGTTCGCGCGCACCTTCCCGGGCGCCGCGGTGCTGGTGACCGGTGTCGGCGACCCGGCCAGCCGCTGGCACGGCATCGACGAGAGCCTGCACCTGGGCATGTTCGGCCGGAGCGTGCTCGCCGAGGCGCTGCTGCTGCACCGGCTCGCCGGGAACGGCTGAGCACCCGGCCACCGGCCGAAATCGGACATTCCCGGAATCGCTCGACCAACAATTGCAACGATCGAAATCTTTGAAACGAACGAAACAGTGTGATAGCTCGCACAGTCCCTTGTTCGCATATCTTCCGGGTTCGTATCTTCGAACCATGCGACAGATCATCGAGTCTCTCGATGCAGCGGCGGACGAGCCCGGTGCCCGGGCCGTCCGCTGTCGCCGTCACTGTCGCTGTCGTCACTGACGCCTGACCTCCTCCGTCGGCGCACACATCACTGGGCGATCCTGCCGTCCCCCGCCTGACCTGCGGCGAGCCACGGCACGGACTCCGAACCGATGGCATTACCTCGCCGTCGGACCACGCCCCTCGGACACGATCCCCACCACTGCGGCCCCGCTCGCTCTCTCGGTGGATCGTCGCCGGACCGACCTCGACACACAGAGGAAACAATGGTCAGCAAGTTCTCCGATTTCGGCAACATCATTCTCAACACCGACAGCTACAAGCATTCCCATCACGTTCTCTACCCGCCCGGGACGGAGTACGTATCCAGCTATGTCGAGTCCCGTGGCGGGCCCTTTCCGGCACACCTGTTCGTCGGGCTCCAGGCCTTCATCAAGGAGTACCTGCTCAAGCCGATCACGATCGAGGACATCGACGAGGCGGAGATCGTGACCCGCCAGCACAAGATCCCGTTCAACCGGGACGGCTGGCTGGGGATCCTCAACGAGCACGACGGCTACCTGCCGCTCGAGATCGAGGCGATCCCCGAGGGCACGGTGCTGCCGGTCCGCAACGCACTCGTGCAGGTCATCAACACCGACCCGAAGTACTTCTGGCTGACCAGCTTCGTCGAGACCCCGCTGCTGCGTGCGATCTGGTACCCGACGTCGGTCGGCACGCTGAGCTGGCTGTCCAAGCAGATCATCCGGCACGCGCTCGATCGGACCTCCGACCACCCGGAGATCATCCGGGACCTGCTTCACGACTACGGCGCGCGCGGCGTGAGCTCGCAGCAGTCGGCGGCGCTCGGCGGCCTCGCGCACCTGGTGAACTTCGAGCAGACCGACACGATCTTGGGCTCGCTGGCCGCCCAGCGCTATTACAACGCGATCGCCCCCGGCGCATCGGGCCCCAACTCCGAGCACTCCACGATGACGGCGTGGGGGCGGGAGAACGAGGCGAAGGCCTACGCGAACGCGATCCACAAGTACCGGGGCTGGCCGATCGTCGTGATCGTCTCCGACTCCTACGACCTCGACAACGCCGTGCACAACATCTTCGGTGGCGAGCTCAAGGAGCTCGTGGACAACCACCCCGGCACGGTGTTCGTCCGGCCGGACTCCGGGGATCCCGTGCAGGTCGTCTCGGACACCATCGAGGGCCTGATCGAGCACTACGGCGCGATCGAGAACAGCAAGGGCTACCGGGTGCTGCCCGACCGGATCCGGGTCTGCCAGGGCGACGGGATCACCCTCGACAGCCTGCGCGCCATCTACGCCGAGCTCGACCGCAGGAGGCTCGCGGCGGACAACGTCTACTTCGGGATGGGCGGCGGCCTGCTGCAGCAGGTCAACCGGGACACCCTGCACTTCGCCCAGAAGGCCAACGCGGTGCGGATCGACGGGCGCTGGGTCGACATCTGGAAGAGCCCGAACGGGGTCGACCTGAAGGCCTCCAAGCGGGGGCGGCTGGCCGTCCGCCAGGTCGACGGCCGGATCGAGACCGTGCCCCGGGACGCGGTGGCTCCGGAGGAGAACCTGCTCCAGCCCGTGTACCGCAACGGCAAGCTGTTGCGCCGCTGGGACTTGCTCGACCTGATCGAGCGCAGTGAGCGGACCGTGCCGCGCGAGTACTACGCGCCGGTGCTGCCCGAGGAGTCCTCCGCCGAGCAGCAGCCCCTGCCCTCGGCCGGCGCCTGACCGACACCTGCTGTTCCCGGTCGTCCCGGCCTGTGCCGGGACGACCGGGAGCGGTACCACCGAGGAGAGTCCCCGTGCCCGACCGTCCCACGTCCGGGATCGTCCCGGCCCTCGACGTACCCGACATCGACACCGCCCGGAGGCTGGCCGAGGCCACCGCCACCGTGCCGGGGGTGCTCGGTTTCAAGATCGGCCTGCAGCCGGTGCTGGCCTCCGGGCTGGCCCACACCGTCCGCGCGCTGCGCGAGGTCACCGATCTGCCGCTGTACTACGACCACCAGAAGGCCGGTCTGGACATCCCGTCCAACGGGCCGGGTCTCGCCGCCACGGTGGCCGCGGCCGGCGTCGACGGCCTGATCGTCTTCCCGGTCGCCGGTCCGAGCGCGGTACAGGGCTTCGTGCGGAGCGCGCTCGACCATCGGGTGCGGCCGATCGTCGGCGCCGCACTCCCGCTGGCGGACTACACGGTCTCGGGCGGCGGCTGGATCGCCGACGACGTGCTCGCCCGGGTCACCGAACTGGCGGTGCAGCACGGCGCACGCGACCTCGTCGTCCCCGCGCACGATCTCGGCCGGGCGGCGGCCGTCACCGCGGCACTCGTCGAACGGCACGACGGCCTCACGTTCTTCGTCCCCGGGGTGGGTGGCGACGCGACACCCGTCCTCGACGCCCTCCGTGCGGTGCGCGGTCCCCGGGCCATCGCGATCGTCGGGCGAGCCGTGCACGCCGCGCCCGATCCGCTCGAGGCTGCCCGGCGGTTGGCCGGCGACGCCGCGGAGCGTGCCACCAGGACCTGAGCACGCCACCGTCCGGTGCCCCCACAACCGCACGATCACACGACAGCACGATCACAAGGAGAGCGGACCATGTCCGAGCTTTTCGACAGCGAGCTCCTCGACCAGGCCGCGCAGGTGCTCGACAGCGCGCGCCGGGCCGGGCTCCGCATCGCCACCGCCGAGACCGTCACCGGGGGCCTGGTGGCCGCCGCGCTGACCTCGGTCGCGGGTGCCTCGACCGTGTTCGAGCGCGGGTTCGTCCTCTACCACGCCTCGGTCAAGGCGGTCGGGCTCGGCGTCGGGCCCGAGATCGCGCAGGAGCACGGGCTGGTCAGCGCCGCCGTCACCGAGGGCATCGCCAACGGCATCCTGGAGCACTCCGCCGCCGACGCCGGGGTGGCGCTCACCGGGTACGCCGGCCCCACCGGGGGCAACGACCGCGATCCGGTCGGCACCGTCTACACCTCGGCCGTCCTGCGCGACGGGAAGATCGTGACCGAACGACACGTGTTCGACGGGGACCGGACGGCCGTCAAGCTGCAGGCCGTCGAGGCCGCGCTGCGGCTGCTCGGGGACCAGCTCGGCGGCAGTGATGCGCGGTGAGCGCGCTGCACGTCTTCGACATGGACGGCACGCTGCTGCGCGGGACCAGCGCGAGCCTGGAGATCGGCAGGCGGATCGGCAGGCTCTCCGAGATCGAGGTGCTGGAGGTCGCGTCCTCCGCCGGTGAGATCGACAACCTGGAATTCCACCGCGCCTGTCACCCCATCTGGCAGACCCTGACCGACCAGGACATCGACGCGGCCTTCCGGGGCGCCCCCTGGTTGCAGGGCATCGCCGAGGTGTGGGCGGACATCTCCGGGCGTGGTGAGCACTCGGTCGTCGTGTCCATGTCCCCGCGCTTCTTCGTGGACCGGCTGCGCGGGTGGGGGGCGGACGCGGTGCACGCCACCGACGTGCCGATCGCCGGGCCGCTGGACGAGGAGCGGGTGCTGACCGCCGCGGCGAAGGTCACGATCGTGGCGGACCTGTTGCGACAGCACGCTCTCACGCCCCGCGACTGTGTCGCCTACGGCGACTCCTACACCGACGTACCGCTGTTCCGGGCCGTCCCGCTCTCGGTGGCGGTCAACGCCGACGACGAGATCAAGGGACTCGCCCGGCTCAGTTACGACGGCGACGACCTGCGGGAGGCCTACGCCGCCGGACGCGGGCTGCTGCAGGACCGGGCGGTCCGGGAAGGAGCCGGATGACATCGGAGCCGACCACGACCGGGCCCGGCCCGGCGGACCCGCCCACCCGGCCGCGGGTCCGGCTGCTGGTCGAGATCGAGACCGCCGATCCAGCGGAGTCCGCACACGACGTCGCTGACGTGGTGCGCACCCTGCTCGACCGGCTGCCCCGGGTCGCGCCCGGCCATCACGTCCCGACGGTGTCCGTGCTCGGCTCGGCCAAGCACCCGCTCGCCACCCGCGGGGTCTACGAGCTCGGCGCCCAGGAGCTGCTCGTCGACGGGGTGGAGGTCCGGCTGACACCAC
Organism: Pseudonocardia autotrophica; assembly: GCF_003945385.1. Taxonomy (NCBI): domain Bacteria; kingdom Bacillati; phylum Actinomycetota; class Actinomycetes; order Pseudonocardiales; family Pseudonocardiaceae; genus Pseudonocardia; species Pseudonocardia autotrophica. The sequence continues at coordinate 970,785 of NZ_AP018920.1, read as the reverse complement.
GGGAGTCGACCGTGCTCACCCATCTCGTGCAACGTCCGCACCAGCCGGTGTCACGCCAGGAGCTCTGCGAACGCCTGGACGACGCGGACGGGTCGCTCGGTCCGCGCGCCGTCGACGTCATCCTGTCCCGGTTGCGGGCCAAGCTCACCTGGACCCCGGCACCGGTGGTCACCGTCCGCGGCGTCGGTTACCGCTACGACCCCTCCGAACGGTTCCTGGTCATCGACGGACGCCCCTGACCACCGGTCCGGTCAGCGCCTCCGGGGCGTCGAGCCGGATCCGCTGCCCGGCAGCGGATCCCGCTGGGCACCGGTCCTCCGGGGTCCGGGTGTCCTCGGTACCCGCACACGATCCGCACCGGCAGGTCGGGCGAAGCGCCGCTCGGCCCGGCCGACCGACTGCCGCCCGGCCGGAGCGGGTATCACTGGCACCATGAAGTTCGGTATCGCCACGTTCGTGACCGACGAGGGCATCCGGCCGGGCCCGCTGGGCCGGGCATTGGAGGAGCGCGGGTTCGACTCGGTCTTCCTCGCGGAGCACTCGCACATCCCGGTCAGCCGCGAGTCGCCCTATCCCGGTGGCGGTGACCTGCCGCGCGTCTACTACCGGACGCTCGATCCGTTCGTCGCGCTCACCGCGATGGCGGCGACGACGACCGATCTGCTGCTCGGCACCGGGATCGTGCTGCTGCCGCAGCGCGACGTCATCCACACCGCGAAGTCCGCCGCGAGCCTGGACCTGCTGTCCGGCGGACGGCTGCTGTTCGGCGTCGGCGCCGGCTGGAACCGGGAGGAGATGCGCAACCACGGCACCGATCCGGCGAAGCGCGGCCCGCTGATGACCGAGCAGCTGCACGCGCTGAAGGCACTGTGGACCGAGGAGGAGGCCGAGTTCCACGGCGAGCACGTGCACCTCGAGCGGTCGTTCTGCCGGCCGAAGCCGGCCCGCGAGCCGCACCCGCCGATCTACCTCGGCGGGGAGAGCGAGGCCGCCCTGAACCGGCTCGCCGCGGTCGGTGACGGCTGGCTGCCGCGCGGGCACCTGTCGTTCGACGAGATCCGCCGGGTCCGGGCCGATCTCGCCGACCGCGGGAAGCCGGACGTGCCGACCACCGTGTTCGCCGCCCAGCCGGACCCGGAGACGGTGGCCGGATACGCCGACATCGGCGTCGAGCGGGTGACGTTCCTGCTGCCGACGCGGCCCGAGCGGGAGACCCTCACGAAGCTGGACGAGCTGGCGCAGGTGGTGCAGCGCTCCCGCTGAGCCCGCCGAGCACCAGCGCCGTCAGCGCCTCCGGGGCGTCGAGTTGGATCAGGTGCCCGGCGGCGGGCACCAGATGCAGTTCGGCGCCCGGGATCGCGGCGGCGAGCCGGTGCGCCCGGTCCACCGGGATCCAGGTGTCCTCGGTACCCCACACGATCCGTACCGGCAGGTCGAGCTCGCCGTAGCGCGGCTCGATCTCGTCGGTGAAGCGCTGGTCGGCCTGCGCGATCTGCCGGTAGAACGCCGCCTGCCCCTCCTCCCCCAGCCAGGGCGTGACCAGCATGTCCTCGTCGCCCGGGCGCAGCGGCCGGAACGCCGCGCCGCGCACGTAGGCGCGGACCAGCGCCTCGTGCAGCGGCTCGGGCAACGCGGCGAAGACGTCGGCGTTGTCCCGGACGAGCCGGAAGAACTCCGATCCCCACGGGGCGAGTGCGACCACGTCGACCAGCGTCAGCGAGGTGTACGCCGCACCGTGCAGCAGGTGCGCCCGCAGCGCGACGGCACCGCCGTAGTCGTGCGCGACGACGTGCGGCGCCTCGTCGAGATCCCACCGGCCGAGCAGGGTGGCGAGTATCCGGCCCTGGACGTCGAGCGACACGTCCCCGCTCTTCGACGAGACCCCGTAGCCGGGCATGTCCCACAGGTACACCCGGTGCGACGACGCCACCGCCTCCGCCACCGGCCCCCACAGTCGTGACGACCACGGTGTGCCGTGGCAGAACACCACCGGCGGACCGGAACCCCGGGCCGTCCACCGCACTCGATGACCGTCGACGGTGCATGCCTCGTCCATATCCACAGGCGGAGCGTCGCACACTGCGGGCAGAATGAGCCTCGATGGAAATCCGGCTGCTCGGCACCGTGTCCGCGCTCGACGGGTCCGGTACGGAGCTGCTGCCTGCCGGTCCGCGGCTGCGCGGGCTGCTGGCCCGCCTGGCGCTGGACGCCGGCCATCCGGTCGACGCCGGCACCCTGGTCGACGCCCTGTGGGGCCCGGCCCCGCCGTCGACGGCGAACGCGCTGCAGTCGCTGGTGTCCCGGCTGCGGCGATCCCTGGGCGCCGACCGGGTCCGTTCGGTACCGGGTGGCTACCGGCTCGACGTCGGCACCGGCGCGGTCGACGCGTTGCGGTTCGCGGCGCTGCGGCGCGACGCCGGAGCCGAACCGGATCGTGCCCGGGCCCGTGACCTCCTGGAACGGGCGCTCGGTCTGTGGTCCGGCCCGGCGCTGGCCGACCTGCGGGAGGTCCCGTTCGCCGGACCGGCGGCGGCCCGGCTGGCCGAGGCCCGTGCCGCGGTGGCCGAGGAGCTGGCCCGCCGCACGATCGACGACGGAGTACCCGGGCCCGGGGCGGTCAGCGGTGTGCTGTCCGACGTACTGACCGAGCAGCCGCTGCGGGAGTCCTCCGCCGTCGCGCTGGCCAGGGTGCTGCACGCGACCGGGCACCGGGCCGACGCACTCGCCGTGCTGGATCGCACCCGCTCCGCGCTGGCCGAGGAGCTCGGTGTCGACCCGGGCCCGGAGCTGCGGGCCGCCCGGACCGAGCTGCTGCACGACGCCCCCTCCGGCAACGGCCCGGGCGCCGGTCGGGCGCCGGCGGCCCGGGCCGGGACCGCGGTGACCAACGGCGGGACCGCGGTAGCCGCCGACGGGACCGCGGTAGCCGACGGCGGGACGGCAGTGCCCGGTGCCGGGACAGCAGTGCCCGGTGCCGGGACGGCAGCTCACAGTGCCGAAACGGCGATGACCAGGGCCGGAACGGTGGTCACCAGGGCCGAACCGGCGGTGACCCCGCGCCACCGGGCACCCGCGCTGACCTCGTTCGTCGGCCGGGACGACGATCTCGCCCGGCTCCGTTCGCTGCTCCCGAGTGCCCGCCTGATCACCGTCACCGGACCGGGCGGGGCCGGGAAGACCCGGGTCGTCAGCGAGGTCGTGCGCGATCTCGACCGCCCGGTGGAGGTGGCCGAGCTGGCGCCGCTCGCCGGGGCCGAGCAGCTCGCGGCGACCGTGCTGCACGCCGTCGGCGGCCCCGATCTCGCCCTCGGCGACCGCACCGGGCCGGACACCCTGACCCGGTTGCGCAGCACGCTGGCCCGCCGTGAGCTGCTGCTGGTGCTGGACAACTGCGAGCACCTGATCGACTCCGTCGCCGGGCTCGTGGACGACCTGCTGGGCACGGTGCCGGGCCTGACGGTGCTCGCCACCAGCCGGGAGCCGCTGGGGGTGCCCGGCGAGCTGCTGCACCCGCTCGGCGCGCTCGACGACGCGCAGGCCGCCCGGCTGTTCACCGACCGCGCGGCGGCGGTCGCCCCCGGGTTCACCGCGGATCCCGCGACCGTCACCGAGATCTGTCGCAGGCTCGACGGGCAGCCGCTGCCGATCGAGCTGGCCGCGGCCCGCGCCCGGACGCTGAGCGCCCGCGAGATCGCCGACCGCCTGGCCGACCGGTTCCGGCTGCTGGTCTCCGGCAGCCGCACGGCGCTGCCCAGGCACCAGACGCTGCGCGCGGTCGTCGACTGGAGCTGGGACCTGCTCGGCGGGCCCGAACGCGTCCTGGCCGGGCGGTTCGGCGTGTTCGCCGGGCCGGTCGAGGCGAATGCCGTGGAGGTCGTGTGCGGTGCCGGCGATCTCGACGGCGACCCGCTCGGCCTGCTGGACTCGCTGGTCGAGAAGTCCCTGGTCGTCGCGACGCAGGATCCCGATGGCGGGCCCACTCGCTACCGGATGCTGGAGACGATCCGGGAGTATGCGGCGGCCCGGCTGGCCGAGTCCGGAGAGTCCGGACCGGTGGTGCGGGCGCACGCCGACTGGCTGCTGGCGGTGCTCGAACCCGGCGAGCCGGTGCTGCGCACCCGCAGCCAGCTCGACCGGCTGGCGGTACTGCGCCGGGTGGAGGGCGAAGCGTTCCGGGCCCTCGACCGGGCGGTCACCGATCCCCGGCCCGCGCACGCACACCGGCTGCTGGCGGCGGTGTCCTGGAGCTGGGTGATCCGCGGCGAGAACATCGCGCTGCTCCACTGGTCCGACCTGGTTGCCCGGCTCGACCCGCCGGAGGGGGAGCCGGCGGCGACCACGAACCGGGCGATCCGGGCACTCCTGCTCGCCGGCTACGTCGCCGTCGAGGGTGCGCCCGCCGAGATCGACGCCGTGGAGGCCGCGCTCCCCGGCCTGCCGCACCCACGGCACCCGGCCGTCGTCCTCGCCGGACCGGCCGCGCGGGCATTCAGCTCGGGTGACCGCTCCGAGCTGGGCGCCCTGGTCACCGGGGATGAGGCCCCCTGGCTGCGCGGCGCGGCCGCGCTCCTGGCGGCGGTGCACGCCGAGAACGAGGGCGACATCGACGAGCAGCGCGCCTACCTGCGGGTCGCGCACCCGCTGTTCCGCGCGGTCGGTGACCGATACGGACTCGGGCTGGCCGTCGCGTCGCTCGGCGAGCTGGAGGATCTCGCCGGCAACGGGGAGGCCGCCTGCGCCGCCTGGACCGAGTCGATCGCGCTGACCGCGGAGCTGGGCAATCTCGACGACCTCCCGCACTTCCGCATGCAGCTGGCCGGTCTCGCGGCCCGCCGCGGCGACGAGTCCGCGGCCCGCGAACAGCTGGAGCTCACCGAGAGGCACCTGCGTGAACACCCCCGCCAGCGCACCATGTCCTGGATCGACTGGGGCCGCGCCGACGTCGAGCGACGGCTCGGCAGGCCGGCCCGTGCCCGGACCCTCCTCGACGAGTCCTGGACCGTCAGCGGGCCCGAGGCGGGCCGGCTCCAGCGGGTGACCCTGCAGCATCTCTTCGCGGCCGCCGCCGAGCTCGACCTCGGCCGGATCGACGCCGCCCGGGAGTTCCTCGACACCGCCGCGGACACCGCCCTGGAGAGCAACGACGGCCCGGTGCTCGGCATGGCCGCCGAGGGATCGGCCCGCTGGGCGGTCGCCGTCGGCGACCCGGAACGGGCCGGTGAGCTGCTCGGTATCGCGATCGCCCGGCGGGGAACCCTGCATCTCGGCGACCCGGACGTGATCGCGACCCGCGACGCCGTCGTCGCCGCGCTCGGCCGGGGTGGCGCGGACACCGCGATCGCCCGCGGCCGGGTCGCCGCCCGCGACGTCGCTCCCCGGCCGCTGCGATCTCACGACGTCAGGTCCGCCGCCGGTACAGGGTGACCGCCAGCGGCGCGAAGATCGCAACGACGATCGCCGACGTCACCAGCGAAGCGGTGGTCGCCGCCGCGGCGGGCTCACCGGCCAGCAGGGCCCGGACCGCGTCGGCACACCGGCTGACCGGGTTCACCTCGGCGAACGGACGCAGCCAGTCCGGCATGGTCTCGACCGGGACGAACACCGAGCTGGCGAACGTCAGCGGCAGCATGATCATCGCGCTGATGCCCTGCACCGAACGCGGCTCGCGGGACACCACCCCGAGTGCGGTGAAGATCCAGCACATCGCGAAGGCGAACAGCACCACCAGGCCGAACGCACCCAGCACCGCGAGCGGACCGGCCGAGGTCCGGTAGCCGAGCGCGAAACCGAAGGCCAGCATGATCACGCCGGAGGTGATGTAGCGGACCAGGTCGGCGCCGACCGCGCCGACCAGCGGCGCCGCCCGGGAGATCGGCAGGCTGCGGAACCGGTCGAAGATCCCGGTCTTGAGGTCCTCCGCCAGGCCGACACCGGTTCCGGCCGAGGCGAACACGACGGTCTGCAGCAGTACCCCGGGCAGCGCGTACTGCAGGTAGTCGTCGCTGCTGCCGGCGATCGCACCACCGAACACGTAGACGAACAGCAGCAGGAAGATGATCGGCTGCAGTGTCACGTCCAGCAGCGCCTCCGGCGAGTGGATCGTCTTGATCAGCCCGCGGCGGGCGAGCGCGGCGCTGTGCCGCAGCGGGGCGGGCACCCAGCTGCGGCGGGCGGCAGCCGGCGCCGTCGGGCCGGGCGTCGGCGGGTGCTCGGTCAGGGTGGCGGTCACGCGGATTCTCCGTCGGTGGTGCCGGTCTGGTGGCCGGTGAGGCTGAGGAAGACGTCGTCGAGGCTGGGCAGCCGCAGGCCGATCTCGGCGACCGCGATCCCCGCCTCGGTCAGCCGGATGTCGGTGCGGCCCAGCGCGCCCGGGTCGGCGGCGGCGACGCTGACCTCGCCGGAGGGCGCGATCGAGGGCTCGGCGCCGGTCTCGGCCGCGACGACCGCGGCGACCTGCCGGGCGTCGCCCTGGCGGACCGGACGCACGTGCAGGAGCTGGCCGCCGGTCTGCGACTTCAGCTCGGCCGCCGTCCCGGCGGCGATCACCCGGCCCCGGTCGAGGACGACCAGATCGTGGGCGAGCTGATCGGCCTCCTCCAGGTACTGGGTGGTGAGCAGGACGGTGACGCCCTCGTCGGCCAGCCGGCGGACGGCCTCCCACACCTCGTTGCGGTGCCGCGGGTCGAGCCCGGTGGTCGGCTCGTCGAGGAACAGCACCTCCGGGTCCCCGACCAGGCTGGCGGCGAGGTCGAGCCGGCGGCGCATGCCGCCGGAGTAGGTGCGGACCCGGCGCCCGGCGGCCTCGGTGAGCCCGAACCGCTCGATCAGCTCGTCGGCACGGGCCCGCGCGGCCCGGCCGGGGAGATCCAGCAGCCGGGCGATGAGCACCAGGTTGTCGCGGCCGGTGAGCGCCTCGTCGACCGCGGCGTACTGCCCGGTGAGACCAATCCGGCGGCGCACACCGGCGGGATCGGCGACGACGTCGTGCCCGAGTACGGCGGCCCGCCCCGCCGTCGGTGGCAGCAGCGTGGCGAGCATCCGGACGGTGGTGGTCTTGCCGGAGCCGTTCGGGCCGAGCAGACCGAGTACCTGACCGGGATGTGCGGTGAAGGAGATGCCGTCGACGGCGCGGACGTCGCCGAAGGTGCGGACCAGCCCGTCGACCTCGATGGCGGGCGGAAGAGCATTCATGGGTCCAGGGTGCGCCCGGGCGCTGGCACCGGGCTGGCACGGCCCTGACACGGGCTCCGATACACCTGGCACTTTTCTGGCGCTGCCCTGGCACGGCCCGGACGCGGCTCTGACACTGCTCCGACACGGCCCTGACAGGGCCGGACAGGATCGGATCGCTGCCGGCGGCGACCTCACACCGGCGATCGGCCCGGTCCCACCGCCACCCCCCGACGGCGGCGGCGGAACCGAACCGCTCCCCCCGTCACGGCGACGCTCCCCAGCCCGCCGTGACGTGTTCGACGGTATCCGCTGGAGAAGGCGTCCGTATCGGTCGAAGTACTGATCTCCAACCCCCGGCTCCTCCTACCGAGGTAGGAGGAACGCCCTATCCTTCGGCGCGCTCGGCGGCCGCCAGCCACTCGATCTCGACCGTCTCCCGCTCGGCGACGACCGCCTTGAGCTCCCGGTCCAGCTCCATCAGCCGGTCCGGGTCGGTGGCCGCCTCGGCCAGCTGGCCGTGCAGCCGCTCCTCACGCTTCGTGAGCTGTTCCATCCGCCGTTCGAGACGCTGCGCGTCCTTGCGGGCGGTCCGCTGCGCGGCGGCGTCCACCTTCGGGGCGTCCCCGGCCCGGGCCGGGGCCGACGCGGATGCCGGTGCGGCGGAGGCCTGCCCGGCCGGGCCGCGGCCCGCGGCCGCCCGGCGCTGCAGGTAATCGCCGATCCCACCGGGCAGGTGGGTCAGGTTCCCGTCGCCGAACAGCGCCAGCACCTGGTCGCAGACCCGCTCGGTGAGGTACCTGTCGTGGCTGACGACGACCAGCGTCCCCGGCCAGCCGTCGAGCAGGTCCTCCAGCCCGGCGAGGGTGTCGACGTCGAGATCGTTCGTCGGTTCGTCGAGCAGCAGCACGTTCGGCTCGTCCATCAGCAGCCGGGTCAGCTGCAACCGGCGACGCTCGCCGCCGGAGAGCCGTCCGACCGGTGTCCACTGCCGGGCCGCGGGGAACCCGAGCTGTTCCAGCACCTGCGACGCCGTCATCTCCTGCTTCCCGAGCCGCACGTACTTGGCGACGGCCTCGGTCGCCTCCAGCACCCGCATCTCGGCGGGCAGGTCGATCAGCTCCTGGGTCAGCTGCGCCAGCTTCACCGTGCTGCCCTGCACCCGGCGGCCGGAGTCCAGCTCCCGCTCACCGGTCAGCGCGCGCAGCAGCGTCGTCTTCCCGGATCCGTTGATCCCGACGATGCCGACCCGGTCGCCCGGGCCGAGCCGCCAGGTCACCCGGTCCAGCAGGGTCCGCCCGGCGATCTCGACCGTGGCGTCCTCCAGCTCCAGCACGGTGCGGCCGAGCCGGTTGGTGGCGAACTGCATCAGCTCGACGGTGTTGCGCGCGGCCGGGACGTCCGCGATCAGCGCCTCGGCGGCCTCGATCCGGTACCGCGGCTTCGAGGTGCGGGCGGGCGGGCCACGCCGCAGCCAGGCCAGTTCCTTGCGGGCGAGGTTGCGGCGGCGCTGCTCGGCGGCGTCGGCCTGCCGGGTGCGCTCGGCCCGGGCGTAGACCCAGTCGGCGTAGCCGCCGAGATACGACTCGACCTGCCCGTTCGCGACCTCCCAGGTGCGGGTGCAGACGGTGTCGAGGAACCAGCGGTCGTGCGTGACGACGACGAGTGCGATCCGGCGGGCGATCAGGTGGTTCGCCAGCCAGCCGATGCCCTCGACGTCGAGATGGTTGGTGGGCTCGTCGAGCACCACCAGGTCGAGCTCGCCGACGAGTGCCGCGGCCAGCGCGACCCGCCGCTTCTCCCCACCGGAGAGCCCGTCGGTGGGCCGCTCCAGTGCGGTGTCGACGGACGCTCCCGCTCCGCTCCGCGGCGTGATCCCGAGTCCGTCCAGCACGTCCCGCACCCGCGGATCGGACGCCCACTCGTGATCGGCGCCGTAGTGCTGCAGCACGATGTCGCGCACGGTCGACCCGGCCGGGAACCGGTCCCGCTGGGCGAGGTGCGCCATCCGCAGGCCGCCGAGCCTGCTGACCCGGCCGCCCTCGGTGGGGCGTTCCCCGGTGATCACGTCGAGCAGGGTGGTCTTGCCGCCGCCGTTGAGGCCGACGACGCCGATCCGCTCGCCGCGTTCCACCCCCAGCGAGACGGCGTCGAGCAGCACCCGCGAGGCGTCACCGGGCACGTGCGCGGTGACGTTCTCCAGGTTGAGCAGGTTCTCGGGCATCAGTTCCTCCGGCCCTCAGGCACGTGCCGGCGGCCAGCTGCCGGATCCGGTCGGACCGCCACGTCCCGGCGGCGGCTCGTGTTCGTCGATCACCCGCGCGCCGCCGACCGGTCCGTGCGCGACGCGGACGGTGCGGCACACGCCCATCCCGGCCAGCTCGGTGGCCACCTCGACGGCGGCGTCGGAGTCCGCGCAGAGGAACGCGCAGGTCGGCCCCGATCCGGAGACCAGCCCGGCGATCGCCCCGGCGTTCACCCCGGCGCGCAGCGTGCGGCGCAGGTCCGGCGCCATCGAGACGGCGGCGGCCTGCAGGTCGTTGCCCAGGTTCAGGGCGAGCTGGCGGGGATCCCCGCCGGCCAGTGCCTCCAGCACCGGTTCGACCGGGCGCTCGGGCGGCTCGGCGCCACCGCGCAGCCGGTCCAGCTCCCCGAACACCGCCGGGGTGGACAGCCCGCCGCGGGCCAGTGCGATCACCCAGTGCAGCCGGTGCCGGGCGAGCACCGGGATGACCTGCTCACCGCGGCCGGTGCCGAGCGCGGTGCCGCCGTGCAGGCCGAACGTGACGTCCGAGCCGAGCTCGGCGGCGAGCCCGGACAGCTCCTCGCGGCCCAGCTCCATCCGCCACAGCGCGGACAGTGCGACCAGCGCGCCCGCGGCATCGGCGGAGCCACCCGCCATCCCGCCGGCGACCGGGATGCCCTTGCGCAGGGTGACCCGGACGTCCGGTGCACGGCCGGCCCGCTCGGCCAGCAGCTCGACCGCACGCCAGGCCAGGTTGGTGGCGTCCAGCGGCACTTCGGCGACGCCGTCGCCGTGCACATCGAGCGTGGGCTCCTCGGCCGGCTCGACCGACACCTCGTCGAACAGGCTCACCGCGTGGAACACGGTGACCAGGTCATGGAATCCGTCCGGCCGCACCCCGCCCACGGCGAGATGCAGGTTGATCTTCGCGGGTACCCGGACGGTGACCGGTCGCGGCACGGCGGACAGCACCGCTCAACCCTACGGGCAGCGCCGCGCGGCGTGCCGCCACCCGGGCGGACGGGTGGCCCGGCTCACCGGCCGCGGCTGCGCATGTGCTGCGGCAGGGCGAAGCAGGCGACGGCCACGAACCCGACCACCAGCACCGCGGCGGGCAGCAGCACCGACTGCGCCATCGCCGTCGCGAAGGGTTCGCGCAGCTCGTCGGGCAGTGCGCCGGCCGCGAAGGCGGAGTCCGGGGTGGCCGCCGCCCCCGGCACCAGTGCGGTGATCCGGGCCTCCATCAGCACCGCGATGCCCGCGCTGCCCAGTACCGCACCCAGCTGCCGGGTGGTGTTGTAGACACCGGACCCCGATCCGGCCTGCTCCATCGGCAGGTTCCGGGTCGCACTGGTCGAGATCGGCGCCCACACGCAGGAGTTCGAGATGCCGAGCAGTGAGATCGGCAGCAGCAGCTGCCAGACCGGCGTGTCCGGGCTCATCACCGCGGCCAGCCAGAACAGCCCGATCGCGAACGTCGCCATGCCGAAGCCGCCGATCAGCCGCGGATGGATCCGGTCGGTGAGCCGCCCCGTCCACGGGGCCAGCGCCCCGGAGAGGACCGCGAGCGGCACCAGCAGCAGCGCCGCCTCGGTCGGCGAGAACCCGCGGACGTTCTGGGCGTAGATCATCAGCGGGAAGCCCTGCGCGGTGATCGCGAAGCCGACCGTGCAGATCGCGATGTTGGCGAGCGAGAAGTTGCGGTCGCGGAACAGCTGCAACGCGACCAGCGGCTCGGAGCGGGTGCGGGACTGCCACCACACGAAGACGACCAGCACCACCGCGCCGGCGACGATCAGCATCCACACCGGGATCGGGCCGACGATCGGCCCCCAGTCGTACCGCTGACCCTCCTGGATGCCGAAGACCAGCAGGAACACCCCGGTCGCCGACAGCACCACGCCGACCAGGTCGAACCGCCGCTTCGAGGTCTCCAGCGACGGCACCAGGTACCAGACGGCGGCGAACGCGACGACGCCGAGCGGCACGTTCACGAAGAAGATCCACTCCCAGCCGAGCGCGCCGACCAGCACCCCGCCGAGTACCGGCCCGGTGAGTGTCGCGACCCCGGCCACCGCGCCCCACAGGCTCATCGCCCGCCCGCGCTGGGCCGCCGGGAAGGTCCGGGTGATCACGGCCATCGTCTGCGGGGTCATCATCGCCGCGCCGAGCCCCTGCGCGACGCGGGCGACGATCAGCTCGCCGATGGTCCCGGTCAGGCCGCACCACAGCGACGCCACGGTGAACACGGCGAGCCCGGCCAGGTAGACGTTCTTGGGCCCGAACCGGTCACCGAGCCGGCCGGTGACCAGCAACGGCACGGCGTAGGCGAGCAGGTAGGCGCTCGTCACCCAGACCACGGTGTTGACGTCGGTGCCGAACGCGACCAGCAGCGCCGGCGTCGCGACGGTGACGATTGTCGCGTCGACGAGAATCATGAAGAAGCCGATGACGAGCGCCCAGAGCGCCGGCCACGGACTCGTCCCGTCCGCGCTCACGACCGCCTCGCGTGCCCTCGTCACCCGACCATCATGCGACCCACGGGCCCGGCCCGCCGCGACGGGCTCCCGCTTCCGCGCCGGCCTCCCGGAGCGTCGCTCAGGCCGGTGGGGTGAAGCGCCCGTCCACCGCGGTCCAGCCACCGTCGACGAACAGGGTCGAGCCGGTGACGAAGGCGGCCGCCTCCGAGGCGAGGTAGACCACCGCACCGGTCAGCTCGGACGGCCTGGCCCACCGGCCGAGCGCCCCCTTGGTGGCGTAGGCGGTGTACCAGGCGTCGTCGTTGCGGATCTGGGCGGTCAGCGGCGTCTCGACGACGCCCGGCGCGATCGCGTTGACCCGCACCCCGGCCTCGCCGAACTCCACGGCCGCCGTCTTCACCAGCTGCTCGGTGCCCGCCTTGGTCGCCGCGTAGACGGACTGCCCCGGCTCGACCACGGAACCGCGGATGGACGAGAAGAGGATCATGCTGCCGGTGCCGCGCTCGACCATCCCGCGGCCGAACGCCTGCACCACCGAGAAGGTCGCGCGCAGGTTGAGGCCGACGACCCGGTCGAACTCGTCGAGCGAGTAGTCGAGGATCCGCTTGCGGACGTTGGTCGCGGCGGTGTGCACGAGCACGTCGACCGGGCCGGCGTCGCGGGCGGCCCGCTCGACGGCGGCCGGATCGGTGACGTCGAGCACCAGCGGCTCCCCGCCGGTCGCCGCGGCGGCGGCCCGTGCGACGTCGGCGTCGCGATCGGCGCAGATCACCTGCGCACCGTGCGCGGCCAGCCCGAGCGCGAGCTCGTGGCCGATCCCACCGGCACCGATCAGCACGGCCCGCCGGCCGTCGAGGCGGAACAGGCCGGAGTACGGGTTGTCGGTCATGTCGGTCATGTCGGTCATGTCGGTCGTCTCGCTCATTCCGGCCGGATCACGGCCATCCGGGTGACGGTCAGTTCCTCGATCGCGAAGCGGGGGCCCTCCCGGCCGATGCCGGAGTCCTTCACGCCCCCGTAGGGCATGACGTCGGAGCGGAAACCGGGCACCTCGTTGACCACCACGCCACCCACCTCCAGCTCGTCCAACGCGGTGAAGGCGGTGGCCAGCGAGCGGGTGAACACGGCGGCGTGCAGGCCGTAGCGGGACCGGTTGACCGCCTCGAACGCGGCGGGCAGGTCGGGCACCGAGCGGATCGCGACGACCGGGCCGAAGATCTCCTCGCACCACGCGTCCGCGGACTCAGGGACGTCGAGCAGCAGGGTCGGCTCGACGGTCCGGTCGATCACCCGGCCGCCGTGCGGCACGGTCGCACCGGCCTGTCGTGCCCGGTCGATCCAGGAGAGCACCCGCTCGGTGGCGGCCGCGTCGATCAGCGGGGCGACGCGGGTGGAGGGCTCCCGCGGGTCGCCCACGGTCAGCTCCCCCATCCGCGCCGTCAATCGGGCGACGAACTCCTCGCGGACCGGCTCGCAGACGAGTACCCGCTGCACCGCGATGCAGGCCTGGCCGTTGAAGTAGAAGCCGCCACGCAGCACGGCGTCGGCGGCCCGATCGAGGTCGGCGTCCGCGGCGACCACCAGCGCGGTGTTCGAGCCCAGCTCGAGCAGGGTCTTGCGGGGCGCGGCGGCACGGGCGATGGCGTGCCCGACGGCCGCGGAGCCGGTGAACGACACCGCGGCGACCCGGGGATCGGTGACCAGGGTCCGCCCGACCTCGGCGTCGCCGGTGACGACCTGCACGAGCTCGGCGGGGGCACCGTGCGCGACGAGTGCCCGGCGGACGACGTCGGCCAGCCACAGCGTGGCCAGCGGGGTGGCCGGGGCCGGCTTGCAGATCACCGGGCAGCCCGCGGCGAGCGCCGGCGCGATCTTGTGCGAGGCGAGCAGGAACGGGGCGTTGAACCCGGCGATCCCGACGACGAGCCCGATCGGCTTGCGCACCCAGAAGCCGACCAGACCCTCGCCGGAGGGCTGCAGGTCCAGCGGGACCGTCTCGCCGTGCAGGTGGCCGATCTCCTCGGCGGCCGCCTCCCAGGTGAACAGGGTGCGGTCGACCTCGACCGTGCAGTCGGCGCGGGTCCTGCCGGTCTCGGCGATCAGCAGCTCGACGAACGCGTCGCGGTGCCCGGCCAGCTCGCGGTGCACGTCGAGCAGCACGGCCCGGCGGGTTCCCGCCGCGAGCCGGGCGGCAGGGCGGACGGCGGCGGCACCGGCGTCCAGCGCGGCCGTCGCGTGCTCGATCCGCCCGACCGGGGCCCCGGCGACCTCGGAGCCGTCGTAGGGGAACACCACCGGGGCGGACCCGGTGTCGGTCCGGTGACCGGCTCCGATCGGCAGGCCTGGCGGGAGCTCGGGCAGCACGAAGGTCATGGACGGGCACTCCTCGGGACCGCGATGTCGGGAACGGCGCGGGATCTGGTCAGACCAGCTCCGGCTTCAGCGCAGCATGCATACCCCGGCCGCTGCGCGTCAAGCCGCGTTGATGCAGGTGAAAGCCCATGACTCTTGACATGCGTCGTCGCGGCGGGTCAATCTCGATCCTGTATCCACTGATGCATCCACCGGATCCGGATTCACCGCCCCACCGACGGAGGTCGTCGATGACCGAGCCCCGCCCGGCCGCGTCCGGCCTGGTCGAGGAGGTCGCGTCGGTGCTGCGCGAGCGGATCTACGCCGGGCGCCTCGCGCCCGGCGAACGCCTGCGCCAGGAGGGGCTCGCCGGCGAGCTCGGGGTGAGCCGCACCCCGCTGCGCGAGGCGATCCGGCAGCTCGAACAGGACGGGTTGCTCCGGGTCGATCCGCGAAACGGCGCCCGGGTGGTCTCCGGCGACCGCGACACCCTGCTGCAGGCCTACGAGCTGCGCGCGGTCGTCGACGGGCTGGCCGCACGCCTCGCCGCCCGGGCCCGCCCCGGGGCGGGGCGGATCCGCGAGCTGCGGGCGATCCTGGCGGCCCAGCGCGCCGCACTCGACCCGTGGGAGGCCCGCACCTACACCGCGGCCAACGTGGACTTCCACGAGCACCTGCTGCACCTGTCGGGGAACGAGTTCCTGCTCGACCGCGCACCGCTGCTGCGGATGACCGCACAGGTGTTCACCCCGGTGGCGCTGATCGACCCGGCCGGTGCCCGGCGGGCGGTCACCGAGCACACCGCGATCGTCGGCGCCGTCGAGGCCGGCGACGAAGCCGCGGCGGAACGACTGGCCAGAGCCCACATCGAGACGACCATCGAGCAGCTGCGCGGCGATGCGGCGCACGCCCGGCGATGACGAGGGAGTGACCGGATGAGCACCTGCTACGTCGCGTCCGACATCGGTGGGACCTTCACCGACACGGTCGTGATCGACGACTCCGGCCCGACCGGCCGCCGCAGGTCGTCGACCGTGCCCGAGGACCCGGCGCAGGTAACCGGCGTGCCGGGCACGCACCGACTCGCGGTGCCCGGCCGCACCGGGATCATCGGCCGGCTGCCGGGCCCCGGCGCCCGGTCGCACCGCTCCTCCTCGGAAGGAACCACCCATGCGTGAGTACGACCTGGCCGTCGTCGGCGGGGACGGGATCGGCCCGGACGTCACCGACGCCGCCCTGGCCGGTGTGCTGGCCGCGGCCGGCCGCTTCGGCTTCGCGATCCGCACCACCCGGCACGATCTCGGCGCCGAGCGCTACCTGCGTACCGGCACCGTGCTGGACGACGACGCCGTCGCCGCGCTGCGCGGGCACGACGCGATCCTGCTCGGCGCCGTCGGCGATCCGCGGGTCCCGCCCGGCGTGCTGGAGCAGGGCCTGGTGATCGCGCTGCGGGTCGCGCTGCGCCAGTCGGTGAACCTGCGACCGGTCCGGCTGTACCCCGGCGTGACCAGCCCGGTCACCGGCGTCACCCCGGACAACTGCGACCTGGTGATCGTCCGGGAGAACACCGAGGGCCTCTACAGCGGCGGCGGTTCCACCTCGCACGCCGGGACGCCGCACGCCATCGCCCTGCAGCACTCGGTGACCACCACCGCCGCCACCCACGACGCGGTGCAGTTCGCGTTCCGGCTGGCCGCCGCCCGCCGGGGCCGGCTCACGCTGTGCCACAAGACGAACGTCCTGGTGCACGCAGGGCGGCTGTGGTCCGACGTGGTGGAGCAGGTCGCCGCGGACTTCCCCGATGTCGAGCACGACTACGTGCACGCCGACGCCATGTGCCAGCACCTGCCACTGGATCCCGGCCGCTTCGACGTGGTGGTCACCGACAACCTGTTCGGCGACATCATCAGCGACCTCGGCGCCACCGTGCAGGGCGGTCTCGGGCTGGCCGCCAGCGCCAACCACAACCCGCACGGCGACGGGCCCAGCATGTTCGAGCCGGTGCACGGCTCGGCGCCCGACATCGCCGGGACCGGCGGGGCGAACCCGGCCGCGGCGGCGCTGTCGGCCGCGATGTGCCTGGCCGGGCTCGGCGAGGCGGAGGCCGCACTGGCCCTGGAGGCGGCGACCGCGTCCGTGCTCGCGGAGCTGCCCGCCCTCGCCGGACCGGCGATGGGCGCCGACACCGCGACGATCGGGGCCCGGATCGCCGAGCGGGTCGGCAGCGCCGCGCCGATCGGTGATCCGGCGACGTCGTTCGTCGCGGCGTTCGCCGGTCTCGCGCCGCGCCGGACCGCACCGGCGTGACGACCGGGGACGCCGACCACCGGGTGTTCCAGCGGGTGGTCGACCACGTCGAGCGGGCGATCGCCGGGGGCGAGATCACCCCCGGCGACCGGCTGCCCAGCGAGCGCGAGCTCGGCGAGCGGTTCGCGATCGCCCGGACCTCGGTCCGCGAGGCGCTGCGGGTGCTCGAGCACGCCGGGCTGATCCGGTCGCAGCCCCGCGACCCGCGCGGACCGCTCGTACTGGCCCCCTCCCCCGGCCCGGCCCGCCGCTCGATCGCCACCTTCACCAGCACCGCCGGCTTCGGGCTGGCCGAGCTGGTACAGTTCCGGATGGTCGCCGACGCCTCGGCGAACCTGCTCGCCGCCCGCAGGCGCACCCCGGCCGACCTGGTCGCCCTGGAACGCAACACGGCCCGGATGCGCACCGCCATCGGCGCCGGCTACGTCGAGTTCGGACTCGCCGACCTGGAGTTCCACGAGATCATCGCCGGGGCCGCCGGGAACCGGCTGGTGCAGCTCTACGGCGACGTGACCCGGGAGGCGGTGCTCGGGATGATCCAGCGCACGATCATCGACGCCGACGACCGGCACACCCTGATGCTGCGGTCGGTGCGCCACCACCGCGCGGTGTTCGACGCGATCGCCGACCGGGACGGGCTGCTGGCGTCCCGGCTGGCTCGGGAGACCCTCTACGCCTACTACGCCGAGCACGTCGGCGACGACGATCGGGAGATCATGGCCGACCTGGTGCGGGAGGTGGGCGGCAGACTGCCGGAGCAACCCTGAGCCTTCTCCGATGATTCGGATCGTCCCGGCTCTCACGACCGCAACTGCGGACTACGTGATCTACTGTGCCGGTTGCGATGCGCAAGGCCGGGTGGAGGTCGGGATGGCGGGAACACGGCTCCGGGCGGTACTCGCCGCCGTGCTGGTGATGGCGTTGTCGGCGGGCTGCGCGCAGGGGGCCGCCCCGGCGGCACCACCGCGCACGGTGATCGATGCGACCGGGGCGGCGGTGGCCCTGCCCGCCACGGTGGACCGGATCGCCGACGCCTGGCCGGCGCACACCGAGGTCGTGCGCATGCTCGGCGCGGGTGACCGGATCGTCGCCACCGTGCTCACCCGGTCCGCGGCACCCTGGCTCTACGAGATCCAGCCCTCGCTCGACCGGGTGCCGACGGTGTTCACCAACTCCACGGTGTCCACCGAGGAGCTGCTGCAGACCCGTCCGGACGTGCTGTTCACCGACCGGGGAACGCAGATCGCGGCGAAGACCGACGAGCTCGGCATCCCGACCGTGCAGCTGGGCTTCCAGAACTACCCGGACCTCAAGCAGATGGTCAGCACGACCGCCGAGGTGCTCGGCGGTGACGCACCCGCCAGGGCCGTGGCCTACAACGACTATCTCGACCGGACGCTCGCGCAGGTCACCGGCCGTACACGGGATCTTCCCGAGCAGGCCCGCCCGAGCGTGCTGCACGTCTATTCGCTCGATCCGCTCGTCGTGGACGGCACCGGCAGCATCATCGACGAGTGGATCACCGCGGCGGGTGGTCGCAACGCCGCCCAGGTGCAGGGCAACGTCACCCCGGTCTCGACCGAACAGGTCGCGGCCTGGAATCCGGACGTGGTGATTCTCGCGAAGAGCGCGTTCGTCGCCCGCGACACCGGTGCCCAGACCGTGGACAAGCTGCGCGCCGACCCGTTCTGGAGCAGGCTGCCCGCGGTGGCGGGAGACCGGGTCGTGGTCAACCCGGCCGGCGGATGGCACTGGGCCCGCTACGGCGTCGAGTCCGCACTCCAGCTGCGCTGGGCGGCCACGGTCCTGCACCCGGACCGGTTCGGCGACATCGACATGGTCGCCGAGACCCGGTCGTTCTACCAGCAGTTCCTGGATCACCCGCTGGACGACGCGCAGGCGCGGCGGATGCTCGCCGCCCAAGATCCGGAGTGAGCGCACCACCGGCGGTGCGGGGCGGGCGGACGATCGCCGTTCTGGCGGTCCTGCTCACCGGAACGGTGATCGTGTCGTTCGTGCTGGGGGTGACCGGCTACCCGCCGGGTCTGGTGGCCCGGGTCCTGGTCGAGCATCTGGGCGGGCCCGCCTCCGGTGCGGCGGAGATCGACGACACGACGATCTGGCTGATCCGGATGCCCCGGATCGTGGCCGCCGTCGTGGTCGGCGCGGCGCTCGCCGCAGCCGGAACCGCGTACCAGGCACTGTTCCGCAACCCGATGGTGTCGCCGGACCTGCTGGGCGCCTCCGGCGGAGCGGGGGTGGGCGCCGCGACCGGCATCCTGCTGGCGTGGAGCGCCCCCGCCGTGCAGGTCGCCGCGTTCGCCTGCGGGCTGGCCGCGGTCGCGGCGACCTACACCGTCGGCCGGGCCGTCGGGCGGGGCGCCGACAGCACCCTGACACTCGTGCTGACCGGCATCGTCGTCTCCAGCCTGTGCTCGGCACTGATCTCGCTGGCGAAGTACCTGGCCGACCCCGACGATGCGCTCCCCCAGATCACGTTCTGGCTGCTCGGCGGCCTGGACTCGGTGACGCTGCGCGGCAACCTGTTGCCGATCCTGGCTCCGGTCGCACTGGGCCTGCTTCCGCTGGTCGTGCTGCGGTGGCAGCTGACGGTGCTCTCCACCGGTGACGACGACGCCGCGACCCTCGGGGTGGACACCCGGCTGGTGACCGGACTGGTGATCGTCGGGGCGACGCTGATGACCGCTGCCGCGGTGTCCGCGGCCGGTGTGATCGGCTGGGTCGGGCTCGTCGTCCCGCACGCCGCCCGGCTGCTCGTCGGGCCGGATCTGCGTCGCGCACTGCCGG
Source organism: Pseudonocardia autotrophica (assembly GCF_003945385.1). Lineage (NCBI taxonomy): Bacteria > Bacillati > Actinomycetota > Actinomycetes > Pseudonocardiales > Pseudonocardiaceae > Pseudonocardia > Pseudonocardia autotrophica. The sequence goes on along the minus strand of NZ_AP018920.1, from coordinate 951,423 downwards.
TCGCCGCACTGCTGGGCGCGTTGTTCCTGCTGGTCGTGGACAACGTGGTGCGCGTCCTGCTGCCCGCCGAGGTGCCGATCGGCATCCTCACCGCGTTGATCGGCGCGCCGTTCTTCCTGGTGCTGCTCGCCCGGCGGGGGCGGGCATGGCGGTAGTGCTGGACCTCGACCGGGTGTGCTGCGGGTATCGGGACACCGACCTGTTCACCGACGTCTCGCTGCGGGTCGCCGAGTCCGAGGTGCTGTGCCTGCTCGGGCCGAACGGGGTCGGCAAGTCGACGCTGCTGCGCGCCGTGCTCGGATCACTGCAGCTGCGCGCCGGACGGGTGCGGATCGCCGGCCGGGACGTCGGTGAGTGGAGGCGGCGCGCGCTCGCCCGCACCGTGGCGCACGTGCCGCAGGCCGCGGCCGCCCCGTTCCCGTTCACCGTGGCGGAGGTCGTGCTGATGGGTCGCACGCCGCACCTGGGTGTGGCCCGCTCACCCGGGCGGGCCGACCGGGAGATCGCCGCCCGGTGCCTCGAACGGCTCGGGATCGGCCACCTCGCGCACCGCCCCTACACCGTGACCAGCGGCGGGGAGCGCCAGCTGGTGCTGGTGGCCCGGGCGCTGGCCCAGCAGCCGCGGCTGCTCCTGCTCGACGAACCCGCCTCGGATCTCGACCTGGGCAACCAGGCCATGCTGCTGCGGACGGTCCGCGACCTGGCGGCCGGCGGCCCGGCCGTCGTGATGATCTCGCACGCCCCCGAGCACGCCTTCGCCGTCGCGGACACCGCCGCGCTGCTCGACCGCGACGGCGTGTTGCGGACCGGCACACCGGCCGAGGTGCTGACCGAGTCCGAACTGACCCGGGTCTACGGCGGCCCGGTCCGGGTGCTCACCGGCACCGGCCCGGACGGTTCCACCGTCCGGGGCTGCGTACCCCTGCTCTGAGCTGCCCGCCCGCGCGCGGCTCAGCCGGGGTGGTGAGCCGCAGCGACGGCCGCGAAGTCGGCCACCGAGAGCCGCTCGGCCCGGGTGACGGGATCGATCCCGGCGGCCCGCAGCGCCGCCTCGGCGGCGGCCGGTGACCCGGCCCAGCCGGCGAGCGCCCCGCGCAATGCCTTGCGCCGCTGGGCGAACGCGGCCTCGATCACCGCGAACGTCATCCGCCGGTCGGCGCCGGCCGGCGGATCCTGCCGGACGAACCCGAGCAGTCCCGAGTCGACGCCGGGGACCGGCCAGAACACCGCGCGCGGCACCGGCCCGGCCCGGCGGGCGTCGGCGTACCAGGCGAGCTTCGCGCTGGGCGCGCCGTACTCCCTGGAGCCCGGACGGGCGGCGAGCCGGTCGGCGACCTCGGCCTGCACCATGACCAGCCCGCGCTCGATACCGGGCAGCTCGGCGAGCAGGTGCAGCAGGACCGGGACGGCGACGTTGTACGGCAGGTTCGCGACGATCGCGGTCGGGGCGGCGGCGCCGGGTCCCGCGGCGGCGGCCAGCTCCGCGGCGGTGATCCGCAGGGCGTCCGCTGCGGTGACGGTGAGCCGGTCCGCGAGACCGGGCGCCCGCTCGGCGACGGTCTCGGTGAGCACCCCGGCCAGCACCGGGTCGATCTCGACCGCGTGCACCCGGGCGACGGCGGGGAGCAGCGCCAGGGTGAGCGACCCGAGTCCGGGGCCGACCTCCAGCACCACGTCGTCGGGGCCGACGCCGGCGACCTTCACGATCCGCCGGACGGTGTTGCCGTCGTGCACGAAGTTCTGGCCGAGCTTCTTGGTGGGGCGCAGGCCGAGCCGGTCGGCCAGCACCCGGACGTCGGCGGGGCCCAGCATCCGGGCGGTCCCGTTGTCGCTCACGGCCCCATTGTCGCGGGGCGCCCGCGGGGCGGACGAGCCGGGGATCAGCGCAGGCCGAGCTTGCGCGAGCAGGCGGGCCATGCCCCGTAGCCGCCGCGGTCGTCGCGCACGTTCTCGGCGATGTCGATCTGCTGCTCGCGGCTCGCCTTGTCGGCGGTGGGCGCATACTTGCCGCCGCCGTAGGCCTGCCAGGTCTGCTTGTTGAACTGCAGGCCACCGTGGTAGCCGTTGCCGGTGTTGATCGACCAGTTGCCGCCGGACTCGCACTGGGCGAGCTTGTCCCAGGAGCCACCGTTCGACACGGCGGGCGCCGACGGGCTCTCCGGCGCCGGCTCCTCGACCTTCTTCTTCGTGCCGACCTTCACGACCCGCGGGGTCGCCGGGGTGTCCTGGCCGGCGCCGATCCGCTCACGGGAGACCTCGTCGCCCTGGTCGTAGGTGACGCGCCAGATCACGCTGCGTTCACCCTCGGCGCCCGGATCGACGATGGTGCGGGTGCCCTCCTCGAGGGTCGGGTCCGCCACCTCCTGCTCCGGGACGGGGAGCTTCAGCAGTTCGACGACCTGTGCGTCGACGATGTCCGATGCACTCGCCGGTGCGGCGACCGGGGCGAACGACGCCGGGGAGGCGGTGTTCTCCAGCGCCATCGTCGCGGTGCCGAGATCGGTCGCGCCGGCAGCCAGGTCGGCGCGCAGCGTCTGCGTCTCGGACTCGGCCTGCGGCGCCATCACGGCCGCGGCGAGGCCACCGGTCGGCAGCGAGAACAGCGCCGCCGCGGCGACGGTGCGTACACCCGCCTTCGAACGGCCGGAGGAACGGTGCCTGCCCTCGTACCCGGCACCGTCCAGACCGGCCGGTGCGGAAATGGGAAGCGGACGCGTGACGTCGTCGTCTCCGGACACACCAACGTTGCGCTCGAACATGACTTCCCGGGGGACTCGGCTCTCCGGGCAGGGGGTCTGACCAGCGGAGACGACGGCCGGCGCGGAGCCGGGGAGCGGAACCGATGCTGGGGAGCGGACCGGCCGTCGTCCCGCGGGTCAGGGGGAATTCCCATCCCGGTGGGTACGAGGCAGGACGTTAGCGGACCGTGACCCACCGGGGGGCACCCGACGCGCTTGCCGCGGCGAGCGGCTCGTGATCGACGGTGAGTGACGACCGGGTCGCCGCCGGGCTCGGCGGACGGCGTTATTCGGTTGCGCCCGTCCGGAAGACCCGCTCGGCGTTGCATCGAGCCATCTCGGCGACACGTGCTTCCGTCTCCCCGCGCGTCGCGGCCATCCCGCGGACCGTCCAGGGCAGTACGTAGGATTCGTTGGCCCGGCCGCGGTGCGGATGCGGGGTGAGGAACGGCGCGTCGGTCTCGACGAGGTACTGCTCGTCGGGCACGAGTGCCGCGGCGGCCCGCAGCTCGTCGTTCCGCTTGAAGGTGACCGGACCGGCGAACGACAGCAGGTAACCGGCGTCCACGCATTCGCGGGCCATCGCCGCGTCACCGGAGAAGCAGTGGAACACCACCGTGTCCGGTGCCCCCTCCTCGCGCAGGATGCGCAGCACGTCGTCGTGCGCGTCCCGGTCGTGGATCATCAGCGGCTTGCCGGTGCGCTTGGCCAGCCCGATGTGCCAGCGGAATGCGTCCTGCTGGGCGGACGGCGGCGAGTGGTCCCAGTAGTAGTCCAGGCCGGTCTCGCCGATCGCGACCACCCGATCGTCGGCGGCCAGCCGCTCGATCTCGGCGAGATCGGCGGCCGGCACCGACGCGGTCCGGGTCGGGTGCAGCGCGACCGCCGCCCACACCCGCCGGTCGGCGTGCGCGGCGCGCACCGCGAACCTGGCGGCCGCCAGGTCGTCCGCGATCGTCACCGCGCCGACCACGCCGACCGCCGCCGCCCGGTCCATCAGGGCGACGACGTCGGCGTCGGTCTCGCAGCCGCAGGCGTCGAGATGGGTGTGGCTGTCGATCGTCGGCGCGGCGAGGGGTTCCGGCGGGTCCGGCCTGGGTCGCCTGCCGTGCGGCGGACTCCCCTGCTCGCTCACTGCTGGATCGGGGCCCAGTCCGGGCCCGTCTCCCCCAGCTCGGGCGCGAGCTTGGTGAAGATCGGCGACGGCTTGGCCAGCGGGCGCCCGACCTCGATCGGGGTGGAGCCCCAGTGCGCCTGCTCGGCGGCGTAGTCGCCGGTCAGGACCGGGTACGACGGCCCGTCGCCGAGATCCTCGACCTCCTGGCACTCCGGCTGGGCCGCCCACACCCCGCTGCCGCCCAGCGCCTCGTGCACCTGCTGCGCGGAGTGCGGCAGGAACGGGGTGAGCATCGTGTTCGCGTCCTGTACGACCTGCAGCGCGGTGTGCAGGATGGTGTCCCGGCGCTCCGGCTCGTCCTTGCGCTTCCACGGCTCCTGGTCGGAGAGGTACCGGTTCGCAGCGGTGACCACGCGCATGGCCTCGCCGGCCGCCTGCTTGAACCGGTTCCGGGCGAGCAGCCCGCCGACCGTGTCGAACCCGGCCCGCGAGTAGGCGAGCAGTTCGGCATCGGCCGGGGCCGGTGCCGCCGGCGTCGGGATCGCGCCGACGTTCTTGTGGGCCATCGAGATCGACCGGTTGACCAGGTTGCCCCACTCGTTGGCCAGCTCGAAGTTGGTCCGGCGGACGAACTCGTCCCAGGTGAAGTCGACGTCCTGGTTCTCCGGACCGGCGACCGAGATGTGGTAGCGCAGCGCGTCCGGCCCGAACTCGCGCAGGAAGTCGCCGACGTAGATGACGGTGCCGCGGCTGGTCGAGAACTTCGAGCCGCTCATCGTCAGGTACTCCGAGGACACGACCTCGCTGGGCAGGTTCAGCGTGCCGAAGGCGCCGGGCTCGCCGCCGCGGTCGCCCTGGCCGTTGTGCCCGAGCATGATCGCCGGCCACATCACCGAGTGGAAGGTGATGTTGTCCTTGCCCATGAAGTAGTACGCCTGGGCCTCCGGGTCGGTCCACCACTGCTTCCAGGCGTCCGGGTCGCCGCTGCGCCGGGCCCACTCCACCGACGCGGACAGGTAGCCGATCACCGCGTCGAACCAGACGTAGATCCGCTTCATCGGATTGTCCGACCAGCCGTCCAGCGGCACCGGGACGCCCCACTCGAGATCCCGGGTGATCGCCCGCGGCTTGAGGTCCTTGGCCAGGTTCGCGGAGAACCGCAGCACGTTCGGCCGCCAGTCGGTGCGGGTGGACAGCCAGGAGCCCAGCGCCTCGGAGAACGCGGGGAGATCCAGGAAGAAGTGCTCGGTCTCGACGAACTTCGGCGTCTCACCGTTGATCTTCGAGCGGGGGTTCTTCAGGTCGGCCGGGTCGAGCTGATTGCCGCAGTTGTCGCACTGGTCGCCGCGGGCGCCGTCGTAGCCGCAGATCGGGCAGGTGCCCTCGACGTAGCGGTCCGGCAGGGTGCGGCCGGTGGACGGGCTGATCGCGGCCAGCTGCGTCTTCGGCACGATGTAGCCGTTGCGGTACAGCGACGAGAAGATCTGCTGCACGACCTCGTAGTGGTTCGAGGTGGTGGTACGGGTGAACAGGTCGTAGGACAGCCCCAGACCCTGCAGGTCGGAGGTGATGACCTTGTTGTACTTGTCCGCCAGCTGCCGCGGGGTCAGGCCCTCGGCGTCGGCCTGCACCTGGATCGGGGTGCCGTGCTCGTCGGTGCCGGAGACCATCAGCACCCGGTCCCCCACCATTCGCCGGTAGCGGGCGAAGACGTCGGAGGGCACACCGAAGCCGGAGACGTGGCCGATGTGCCGGGGGCCGTTGGCGTAGGGCCACGCCACGGCGGTCAGCACGGCTTTACTCATGCTCCCCAGCCTATTCACCGTGACCACCGGGTTGCCGGGCGGCACGTCCGCACCGCATCCCCGGGCCGGGTGATCCACCGGCCGCCGCATCCGGCCGGTGCCATGATGGACGTCATGGATGCTGCCGAGCGGGACCGCGACGCCCTGCTGGACGCGGCTCTGCAGCAGTGGGCGGACGGCGGCTGGGTGGCCGTGGACCTGGCGTCCGCCGCCGAGCGGGCCGGTCTGGCGGGCGGGTGCACCGACGAGTTCGGCTCCGGTGTCGACCTGGCGTGCGCGGTGTTCGACCAGGTCGTCGACGAGCGCGCGGCCGCCACGCTCAGCGCGGTCGAGCAGGCCGAACCGAACGTGATGGCGCGGGTGCGGGCGGCGCTCGAAGCGTTCTTCGACAACATCGCCACCGACCCGCGACGGGTGATCGCCCTGGTCGACGCGATCGGCTGCCCGCCGCTGGTCGCCCGGCGGCGCAGCGCCAACCGGGGCTTCGCGGAGCTGATGGTGAGCGGCAACGCCGAGAGCCGGATCGAACCCGACGACCTGCGGGTGGCCGGGCACTTCTGCCTCGGCGGGCTCACCGAGGTCATCCTGGCCTGGCAGGACCCGGAGAGCCCGGTGACCCGCAGCCAGGCCCTCGAGCACGGGATCCGGCTCTACGAGTCCTGCCTGGCGACCCGCTGACCCGGCCCGGGCTCACGCCTGCGCGGAGCCGCCGTCCCCGCTCAGGTGCAGGGCGCCGGCGGTGGTCCGCAGCCCGACGCCGAGCGTCTCGAGCCCGAGGACGGGTGGAGCACCGCCCTGATCCGCGCTTACCCCGGTGCGCAGCGGCCGGACCTTCGCCGGACCAGGGCCGCGGCGTACCGTTGCACCGTGAACGTGGACGTGACACCGCTGCCCGGGATCGGGGTGCGCAAGGAGATCGAGCTGCGCAGCGGGCGCCGGGTCGGGGTCATCGCGCACCGCGACGGCAGGATCGAACTGATCCTCTCCCGGGCCGACGATCCGGACGCGTGCCTCGCCGAGATCCCGCTCAGCACCGAGGAGGCGGGTGCACTGGCGAACCTGCTGGGCGCCCCGCAGCTGGTGAACCAGCTCAACGACGAGCACCGCGACCTGCCCGGCATCACCACCCGCAAACTGCCGATCAGGACGAACAGCCCGTACGACGGCCGGCCGCTCGGCGACACCGCGCTGCGCACCCGCACCCAGGTGTCGGTGGTGGCCGTGATGCGGGCCGGACAGGTGTGTCCGTCGCCCACCCCGGACTTCGTGCTCGTCGCCGGGGACATCGTGATCGCCGTCGGGGAGGCGGACAAGCTCGAGCAGGCCGCCGACGTACTGGCCCGCGGCTGAGCCGCCTTGGACCACACCGCGCTCGAACTGCTCGAACTCGGCGCCGTCTTCTTCGGCCTCGGCCTGTTGGGCAGGCTCGCCCACCGGATCGGACTGTCCCCCATCCCGCTGTACCTCGTCGGCGGGCTCGCGTTCGGCGTCGGCGGAATCGTGCCGCTCGGCGACATCGGTGACTTCACCTCGCTGGCCGGTGAGGTCGGCGTCGTCCTGCTGTTGTTGCTGCTCGGGCTGGAGTACTCGGCGGCCGAGCTGGTCACCGGGCTCCGCCGGTCCTGGCTGGCCGGGATCGTCGACATCGTGCTCAACGCGGCGCCGGGCGTGGCGGTCGCGCTGATCCTCGGCTGGGGCCCGGTCGGGGCGATGGTGCTCGGCGGCGTCACCTACATCTCGTCGTCCGGGATCGTCGCCAAGGTGCTGTCCGATCTCGGGCGGCTGGGTAACCGGGAGACCCCGGTGGTGTTGTCGGTGCTGGTGTTCGAGGACCTGGTGATGGCCCTCTACCTGCCGATCCTCACCGCGCTGCTGCTCGGGGTGACGCTGTGGGGCGGGATCGGCGCGGTCGGGATCTCGGTCGCGGTGATCTCGGTGGTGCTGGTCGTCGCGCTGCGCTACGGGCGCTACGTCTCCGCCGTCGTCGACTCCGACGACCAGGAGGTCTTCCTGCTCAAGGTGCTCGGCGCCGCACTGCTGGTCGCCGGGTTCGCGCAGGCGATGCAGGTCTCGGCGGCGGTCGGTGCGTTCCTGCTCGGGATCGCGATCTCCGGCTCCACCGCGGAGAACGCCACCCGGCTCCTGGAACCGCTGCGGGACCTCTTCGCGGCCGTGTTCTTCGTCGTGTTCGGGCTGTCCACCGACCCGGCGACGATCCCCCCGGTGCTCGGCTGGGCGCTCGTGCTGGTCGTGTCGACCACCGTCACCAAGTTCGCGACCGGTTGGTGGGCGGCCCGCCGGGCCCGGATCGGGCGGATGGGCCGCGCCCGCGCCGGGGCGGCGCTGGTCGCCCGGGGCGAGTTCTCCATCGTCATCGCCGGCTTGGCCGTCGGGTACGCCGCGGTGCCCGACGAGCTGTCCTCGCTGGCCACCGGGTACGTGCTGATCATGGCGATGGTGGGGCCGATCCTGGCCCGCTACGTCGAGCCGCTGGTGCGGCTGTTCCCGACCCGCCCCGCCACCCCGGTCTGATCCGGCCCGGCCCGGTCGGGCCGCGCCGGTCCGATCCGCGCCGTTCAGGCCGCACGGGTCGGGCCGCGCCGGTCGGGTCGGGCCGGTCGCGTCGCGCCGGTCAGCTGTCGCGGGCCGCGAGGGTCGCGTTGTAGAGGTCCCGCTTCGGCACCCCGGCCGCCTCGGCGACGGCGGCGACGGCGTCCTTCAGCCGCTCACCGTCGTCGACCCGCTCCCGGACGGCGTCGACCAGCGACGCCACCGGCGGCGCCTGCCCGGCTTCGGCGCCGGCCAGCACCATCGTCACCTCGCCGAGCACGTCCCCGCTCGCCGCCCACTCGGCCAGCTCCGCGAGGGTGCCGCGCCGGACCTGCTCGTAGGTCTTGGTCAGCTCCCGGCACACCGCGGCCCGTCGATCCGGCCCCAGCACCTCGACGGCCGCGCGCAACAAGTCTGCCGTGCGCCGCGGCGACTCGAAGAAGACCACGGCCCGGCGTTCGTCGCGCAGCGTCTCCAGCCAGCGGCGCCGCTCCCCCGGCCGCCGCGGCGGGAAGCCCTCGAAGCAGAACCGCTCGGCGGGCAGCCCGGACAGGACCAGCGCCGTCGTCACCGCGGACGGGCCGGGCAGGCACGTCACCGGGAGGTCCTCGGCGGCGGCCGCGGCGACCAGCCGGTAGCCGGGATCGGACACGGCGGGCATTCCGGCGTCGGACACGACCAGCACGGTCGCCCCGTCCCGGACGGCCGCCAGCAGGCCGGGTGCCCGCTCGCTCTCCACCGCGTCGTAGTGGCTGACGATCTTACCCGTGTAGGTGACGCCGAGCGCCGCGGCGAGCGTGCGGAACCGGCGGGTGTCCTCGGCCGCGATCACGTCCGCGGTGCCGATCAGCTCCCGCAGCCGGACCGACGCGTCCCGCGGGTCACCCAGCGGTGTGGCGGCCAGGACCAGGACACCGGGAGCAGCGGTCGATGCGGACATCGCACCACCCTACGATCGGGCCCTGTGGCCACCTCGACCGCCGACCCCGGGAGCCGGGTCGCGGGAGCGGCCCCCGAACCGGGGCTGACGCCCCGCGGCACTCCCCCACCGCTGCGCCGTGCCGATCCCGGTCCGGCCGCGCGGCTCGGCGCGCCGCCGGCCACCGACCGGCTGCGCGGCTGGCTGATCACCGCCGGGGTGGTGCTGCTGGCCGCGCTGCTGCGCTTCTACGAGCTGGGCCAGCCCACCGACCGGGGCACCCCGGTGTTCGACGAGAAGCACTACGTGCCGCAGGCCTGGGAGATGGTCCGCAACGGCGGGGTGGAGAACAACCCCGGCTACGAGAAGATCGTCCATCCACCGCTGGGTAAGCACCTCATCGCGCTGGGCCAGATGGTGTTCGGCTACGACGGCGTCGGCTGGCGGGTGGCCGCCGCGCTGGCCGGGGTACTCACCGTGCTGCTCGTCGTGCGGGCCGGGCGGCGGCTCACCCGGTCCTCGGCGCTCGGCGGGCTGGCCGGGCTGCTGCTGATCGTGGACGGCCTGTCCCACGTGCAGTCCCGGATGGGCATGCTGGACGTGTTCGCCGCACTGTTCGTGGTGGCCGGGTTCACCGCGCTGCTCTGCGACCGGGACGACGTACGGGCCCGGATGGCCCGGGTGGTGGCGCAGGGCCGGGTCGGGGATACGCCGTTCGGGCCACGCTGGGGGGTGCGCTGGTGGCGGCTCGCCGCCGGTGTCTGTCTCGGGCTGGCCTGCGGCGTGAAGTGGAGCGGCTCCTACTACGTCGCCGCGTTCGGCGTGCTCTGCGTGCTGTGGGACGTGTCGCTGCGCCGCCGTGCCGGCGTCGCCCGGCCGTGGGCGGGCACCGTGCTGCGCGACCTCGCCCCCGCCCTGTGGGCGCTGGCGCTGGTCCCGATCGTCACCTACGTCGCGTCCTGGTGGGCGTGGTTCGGCAGCGAGACCGGGATCGACCGGCACCAGGTGGGCCGCGAGATCGGCGTCGGCGGGCCGTTCGCCTGGGTGCCGGACGCGCTGCGGTCGCTCTGGTACTACCACGGTCAGGCGCTGGCGTTCCACGCGAACCTGACCACCGGCAGCGCCGGGCAGCATCCCTGGGAGTCCAAGCCGTGGACGTGGCCGATGGGCCTGCGGCCGATGCTCTACCGCTACTCCGACGAGGCCACCGGCTGCGGTGCCTCCGAGTGCGTCTCGGCGGTGATGCTGATCGGCACGCCGACGCTGTGGTGGGCGTCGATCCCGGTCCTGCTGTGGGGCCTGTGGCGGGCGGTCACCCGGGTGGACTGGCGCTGGACGGCCGTGCTGGTCGGCTACGGCGCCGGATTCCTGCCGTGGTTCATGAACCTCGACCGGCAGATGTACTTCTTCTACATGATGCCGGTGGCGCCGTTCCTGGTGCTGGCGGCCACGCTCGCGATGGGCCAGCTGCTCGGGTACGCGGGGCAGTCCGAACGACGACGCCGGACCGGCCTGCTGGCGGTCTCGGCCTGGGTGGCGCTGATCCTGGTCAACTTCGTGTGGCTGTGGCCGATCCTGGTGGGCGATCCGATCACCCCGGAGCACTGGCAGGCGCAGCTGTGGCTGCCGTCGTGGCGCTGACCCGGGCTGCGCCGGACGGGTGACCCGGGCCACCCCGGGGAACCGGGCGCCGGCGACGGCCGACTCCTTCCCGGTGATACCCGTACCCTCCCCGATCCGCCGGGTCACCCTCGTCCTGCCCGTGGTCCTGGTCGCGCTGCTGCTCGGCGCGGCGCCCGCGTGGGCGCACACCGAGCTCGAGTCCAGCACCCCCGCCGAGAACGCCGAGGTAGCGCAGGCACCGTCCGAGATCTCCCTGACCTTCTCCGAGGACGTGTCCGCGGGCACCGCCGAGATCACCGTGCGCGGCCCGGACGGCGCCGACCGTGTCGGGGGCCCCGCCACCGAGGACGCCGGCACCCTGACCGTGCCGCTCGAGCCGCTGGGTGTGGCCGGCACCTACACGATCGAGTACCGGGTCGTGTCCGACGACGGCCATCCGGTCGCCGGCACGGTCCCCTTCACCCTGACCCGGCCCGGACCGGCCGGTGCGGCGGCGAACAGCGCGCCGGCCCCGTCCGCCGTCCCGCCCGCGACACCGGCACCGGCGGCCGCCGAGGGTGCCGACGACGGCGCGGGCGGCGCCCCGGTCTGGCCGTGGGTGCTGCTCGCCGTCGTCGTGCTCGGGGGTGGGGTGGCGCTCGCGCTGCGCCGCCGTCCGGGTTGATCCCGACCGGCGACGCCATGACCGGCGACACCGCACGGCACGACGCCGGACCGGCCGTCGTCACGGGCTGGTGCGCGATCGCACTGGGTGCCGCCGTGGTCGCGGCCGGGGCGAGCGGCGGCATCGCAGCCGACTCGGTCCCGCTCGGTCTCGCCGCGACCGTCGTGCGGGGCGGCGCCGATCTGGCAGCGCTGCTCGTCGCCGGGGCGGCACTCGCCATGATCCTGGCGCCGGGGCGGGTCCCCGGCGCGGGCCGGATGCTGATCGCCGCCGTACCGGCCTGGTTCGCGGTCCTGCTGGTGGAGGCGGTCGTCCGGAGTTCGATCATGGCCGGGGAGTCGCCGGCGACGGTGCGCCCCGCCGACGTCGTCGGCTACCTGACCGGCCCGGCCGCCGGGACCGGCCTGATCGTGGCCGGGACGGCCACGCTGCTGCTGCTCGGCTGTGCCGCCGGGCTCCCGGCCGGCTCCGGCCACGGCGCCGGTCCGGCGGTGCTGGTGCTGGTCATCGCGGTCGCCGGGGCGGCCGCACCTCCGGCGTTCGGACACGCGGCCGCGTCGGCGAACGCGGTGATCGCCGTCCCCGGCGTGGTGCTGCACGTGGCCGCGGCGCTGCTGTGGGTCGGCGGGCTCGGTGCGGTGCTGGTGCTCGCCCGCGACCCGGTGCTGCTGGCGGACGCGCTGCCCCGGTTCTCCCGGCTGGCCGGATGGAGCGTCGGGGTGCTGGCGGTCTCCGGGCTGCTCGCCGCGACGGCGCGGCTGGGCTCCCCGGCTGAGCTCGTCGGCGGTGCCTACGGTGCCCTGGTGCTGGTGAAGATCGTGTTGCTGGCCGGTGCGGCCGCGCTCGGCGGCCTCACCCGGCGACGGCTGCGCGCCGGCCGGGTGCCGGTGCTCGCCTGGGCGGGGATGGAGATCGTGCTGCTGCTCGCCGCGGTCGGCGTCGCGGCGACCCTCACCCGCACCGCCTGACCCGGACCGGCCGGGCAGGCGATGTGGGCCGGGATCCCGGTCAGCCGGCGAGGCGTGCGCTGCCGGAGCCGAAGCCCAGCCAGGTGTGCCGGTTGTTCCACCAGCACCAGCCGACCTTCGCCGCGTCCTTGCGTTCGCGGCCGTCGCGTCCGGTGCCACCGGAGATCCAGACGGCCGGGGTGCGGGCGTCGAACCGGCCGGACGGTCTGCGCACCCTGGACCCGATCGTCATGAAGCAGGAGTTGCGTTCCAGCACCTCGGGCGCCTGCAGCACCCACTGGACACCTTCGGTGAGCAGCATCGGGGTCCGCCCGTCCTGGGTGAACCGGGCGTCGGCCTCGGCGGGTGAGGCGTTCGCCAGCAGGTCGCCGCGGTCCGGGTCGGCCAGCAACCAGACCGCGGCGTCGGGCACCTCGGCGACCGGGGCGAAGTCGTCGACGTCGGTCATGTCCTCGACCACGAATCCCGGCCGGTCCGCGCGGCGCATCAGCGGCGCCAGCTCCGATGGCCGCAATCCACCGACGACGAGCAGTCCGGGCCGGTCCGGCAGTGCCGCCGCCTCGGAGCGCAGGGCGTCCGGGGTGAACGCTCCGGTCGCGCCGAGCGAGATCAGCCGCTCGGCCTGGTCGGTGACGGGCGGCAGGACGGGTGCGGGCATGCGGAGACCTCCGGGGCCGGGCGACGGGGCAGACCTGCAACGCCCGCTCCGGCCGGACTGTTCCCGGACGGCCTTGCCCGATCTCGGTGCTGGATCGACCGGGCCGTGGTGCGGGGCCGGGCCGATTCCGTCGCCGGGGTGGCCGTCGCCCGGTCCGTGCGGTCACCCGTCACAGCCACTGCGCGACGCCCCCGTTGCGCGAGCAGGTCCCCGACCGGTTCTGGCTGAAGCTGTAGCTGCCGTTCTTGCACTTCGCGGTCGCCCCCGGCGGCGCACTCGAGGCTTGGGTCGGCCGCTGCACGCAGTTGCCGTCGGAGTTGATGTAGTGCGACGAGGAGTTGCAGGAGGGGGCAGCCGCGGGGGCCGGGCGCTGCGGCGGAGCCTGCGGGGCGGGTGCCGCCCGAAGCGGTGCCTGCTGGTCGGCCCGGGCCCGCGCCTGCTGTTCCTGCTCGACCCGCTCCCGCTCCGCGACCCGCGCCTGCTCGGCGCGTTCCTGCTCGACCCGCTGCTGCTCGGCGACCCGTGCCTGTTCGGCCTGCTCCTGCTCGACCCGTTCCCGCTCGACGCGTTCCTGTTCGACGCGCGCCTGCTCGATCCGTTCCTGCTCAGCCCGTTCCTGCTCGACCGCCGCGATCGCCCGCGCCTCGGTGGCCTCGGCGGTGGCGGCTGCGGTCCGCTCGCTCGCCGCGCGATCGACCGGCGGGGTCATGGCCACCGCGAGCACGAGCAGCACCGGCGCCGCGATGAGCGCGGTCATCGCCCGGCCCCGATTCGGGACCCGGCCCTCCCGGCTCCGCCACACGGCGATCGCGGCGCAGAACAGGGCGGCGAACGCGAACAGAACGCCGAACGGCGCCGTGGCCGAGAACGGGGTGGAGACCGCCGCGAGCAGCACGAGGACGATGCCCGTCGTCGCGAGCCGATTGCGCTTCGCCCGGGTTCCCACCACCGGAAGGCGCTCGGTCGGGGAGTCGTCGTGCCAGCCGGAGTGCAGGTGCCCGTTCACGTCCGTCGCCACCGTTTCGTTGAGTCACGCACCGTGTCCGGTGTCGCACTCACTGCATCGGCAGCGACGTTTCGTCCGTTTCCTCCGTAGCCACCGTTACCGCCGGTACTCCCCAACTCTGTGGATCCCGCTGCCCGGGACGACGCGGACCGACGGAGAGGGCGACCCCCTCGCCGCGGGCATGGCCCGGTGGCGGACAGGGCCCACCCGATCCCCGCAGCGAACCCGGTCCCGGCCGTGAGATCGGCAACTCCGTGCAGAGGAGGCCGAACCAGGGATCCCCGCCGATCACGGATCTACCGCTGGGGTCCGACCTCGGCGAGCAGCTCGTCGTGATCCGCCGCCGCATCGGCGAGCAGCTCGTCCGCCGGAGCCGTTTCCTCCGCGGGCGGCGTGGCGCCGTCGTCGGCCGCCCTCGTCCCGGAGGGCACTCCCTGCCGGCCCGCTCGCGCCGCTGCGGCCGCCTGCCAGCACATCTCGTCACTCCCAGGTGAATCCGTCGGGATCGGTGAGCCGACCCAGCCCACCGGAGATGCGCAGCCGGTGCGATCCCGTTCCGTCGGCGTCGACGCCGGCGTTCTTCGCCACGGCGCGACGGCTCTGCAGCGCCAGCGTCACCGCTGCGCCCGGGGTATCGAACTCGACGTACTTGGAACCGAAGCTCCGGCCGATCGCGAGCCCGGCCCCGTCGTAGAACGCCTTCGTCACGCGGACGTCGGACACTCCCAGCAACAGCACCACCTGGGCGACCCGCCCGGTGACCTCCGCGGTGTTCTTCTTCGACGACGAGGCGAGCGTCCAGACCGTCCCGTCCGGCGCGCGCACCGAGCCGCCGTATCCCCAGAAGCTCTTCGCCACCGGCTTGACCTGCGTCGCACCACCCGCCAGTGCGGCGGCCGCGACGCGGTCCACATCGGCCGGCTGCTCGAAGACCAACGAGAGGCTGAAGCCCCGGAACCCTGCCGTCGGCTCGTCCGAGGCGCGCACCTTCACGATGTCCCCGAGCCCGAGGGCCTCGTCCACGAACCGCTGCGTGCTCGCCGCGTCATCCGATTCGATGATCACCGAATCGATCCCCGTCACGGTGCTGGTACCCATCTCACGTCACCTCGTTCGTCTGATTTCCTGCGGTGACGGCAACGCTAGGTGGGCCACGACGACCCGTGCTTCTCGATTCGTGACCGGTTCGTTCGGCCCTGGCCGAGGCACGCTCGCGCCGGGCCGCGGCGCGACACCGGTTGAGCGTCCCCGATCCCGACCACGTCAGGCAGGTACTGCAGCCCTACGGCACCCCCGCCCGGCGCGGAGACTCCGGCGCCGCAGGTGCCGGCTGAACCCGGCTCACGCACGCGGCCCGGCGCCGGCGGTCACCAACGCATCGTCGACGTCGCGGCGGTGACCACCGGGACGATCGAGGAGGCCGAGCACATCCGGCGCTCCCGGAAGCCCTCGGACACAGCTGAGCAAGCCGGGCTGTCGCGCAGCGCCTTGTACCGTGCGGCGCGCGAGGGGCGACTCGAACGGATCGCTCGCGGCATCTATCTGCCGGCGGATGCCCCGGCGGCGGACTGGGACCGGACAGAGGCCTCGACCCGTCGCCCGGAGGCGACGATCTGTCTGACGGCGGCGCTCGCTCACCATGACCTGACCGATGCGATCCCTGCTGCGCTGGATGTGGCGATCCCGCGCGGCTCACGTACGCCGGTGACCACGGGTGCGATCGCCTGGCACCAGTTCGACCGAGCCACGTTCGACATCGGCCGGGAGGAGATCCCGATCTCGGGCACGGATCAGAGGATCGGGATCCACTCGCCCGAGCGATCCATCGCGGACGCGTTCCGCCTGCGTAGCCAGGTTGGGTACGAACTGGCGCGGGAGGCGTTGAAGGAGTGGCTGCGCCGCGGCGGGAAGGCTGCCCGGCTGATGGAGATCGCCTCGCGCCTTCCTCGAGCGAAGTCTCCAGTCCTCCACGCACTGGAGGTGCTGGCGTGACCGCCGGAGATGAGGTGTTCCGCCGCGTCCAATCCGCGGCGCGCACCGCAGCGGGGAAGACCGGGGCGAGTACACCGACACAGGATCTGATCAGCCCGGCGCGGCGCCAACTTGCGATTCGAGCACTCAAGCTTGCATTGCTCGGCAGGCGAAGCCACGCAGTGGACTCGGCATCCCACCCGGTAAGTCGAGCGATACCCGCTGGCGTCGTGACACGACGGTGGTGGGCCAGGGCAAGTCCCGAAGCCGTCAATCGCACCGCAACGAGGTCTTCAGCCGCCCATCGCCAGTCGACCCCGACGCGGTCGTCGTGAAGTTCGCGAGGATACTCGGTAACAAGATCTCGGTAGTCCTCTGGATCGCGAATGAGAAACACTGCATCAGCCGCAACTTCGTCGAATGCAAAACGCCGAAGCGGCCTGTTCAGCCCACTGAATTCACTGCCTTCACCGCGCGCCCATGCGCTGCTACCGTCGGGCAGGAAAGAGGACGTCCAGAGCGCCCCCTCGGGCTTGTCGCCGTGCAGGTCGCTCACGGGGTTGACGATATGGATCGGACGCACATCGACGGATTCCGTAAAGACGGCCTGAGGCGATTCTATACCGTCACCCCGTAGCCAACCCTGACTGAGGACCCGGCCAAGCGCATGAGCTGTCTGGTCGAGATCTTCGTCCGCTCGCTCCGTGAAATCTTCCACTGCATACTGGTGACTATTAGCGAGAACGATATCCCAGTGAGCTCTTTCCAACCTGCTGAGGTCGGATCGGTCACGTGCGGCGCGGCATCGCTGAAGTAGGTGAAGCTCCTGGTAGACGGGCGATTGACTAGATCAACTCGTCCAACCAGGAGCTTCAGGGTGCTTGTCTACCCGTCGTCGATGCCCGTGTCCAACCGCGCCCTGCAGGTCCTGGCCGACGCGCTGCGCCACCGCCGCACCGTCCTCGGAAGCCGATGGCGGCGACTCACCGCCGGCGAGCAGGCGCTGCTGGTGCTGGCACATCTGAACAAGGGCGAGACCTACACCGCGCTGGCGGGCGGATTCGGTGTCGGCACCACCACGGTGTTCCGCTACGTCCACGAGGGCATCGACGTCCTCGCCGCACTCGCGCCGACCCTCGACGAGGCCCTCGATGTCGCCCGGCGCAAGGCGTTCGTGATCCTGGACGGCACCCTGCTGGCGATCGATCGGGTCGGCATGGGATCGGGCTATGACCGGGCGTTCTACTCCGGCAAACACAAACGTCACGGCGTGAACGTCCAAGTCCTCGCCGACCCGTCTGGTCGGCTGGTGTGGGCCTCACCAGCTCTGCCCGGTGCCCGCCACGACATGGGCGCCGCCTGCGAACACGGCCTGATCGACGCGCTCAACGACACCGGGATCCACGTCGTCGCCGATACCGCGTACCAGGGTGGTGGTTCGGCGATCCGGGTCCCGCAGCGCCGTCGCCGCCTCGACCCCGACACCGGCCGCTACCGGCAGCTGTCGCGGGCGCAGAAGCAGGTCAACGCCGCACACGCCCGTCAACGCGGTCCCGGGGAGCGAGCGAACGCCCAGCTCAAGTCGTGGCAGGTGCTCCGCAAGATCCGCAGCTGCCCGCGCCGCGCGACGACCCTGGTCCAAGCGGTGATGGTGCTGATCCAGACCGCCTGAGATCAAGTTGGAAAGGGTTCAGTAGGTCTCAACCAGATCTTGACTACCCGGGTTGATCTGGTGCTCGACGAGCGACTCAGCCGCCTGCAGGATGACCGGACCCCAGACTCGAGTGCTCGGCATTCCTGGTCTCCCCCTGCGTGTGAGGCCGTTGGCTCGCCAGACGATCGCCGCCGGGGCGGCCATCCGGATCACCTTCTCCGCCGGATACGTCAGCGCCACCTCGATCCTGCCCGCCTTCGTCCATGGCGTCCGCAGGGACCCGGTCCCGGCAGACCGAGGTCCTGGCCGTCCCGGCAGGACTCGCCGTCGGAGTGACGCAACGAGGTACGTCCGGGGTGGGATGCCTGCGACGACTGCGATCTTGGATCACCCGGTGAGTGTCTCCAGGACGGCGTACGCCCACGGAGCCCGCGAGGACCCACGGGCGGGGAATCAGATGCTGAGTGCGTCCCCGAGAAGAGTCACGTAGGTCGGGTGCGCCAGGGGGAGGGAGTCGAGGAGGTCGCGCGCGGTGAACCAGCGGAGCTGTTGATGCTCGTGCGGGGCGAGGTTTCTGATGTCTCCGTGCCAGTGACGGATGAGCCACAGCGACAGGTCGATCCCCAGATCGTCGTCGGCCAGACGGCTCCAGGGCTCCTCGACGGTGGCCTCGATGCCCAGTTCCTCGCGCAGTTCGCGACGCAGGGCCCGGCGAGGAGATTCGCCCGGTTCCACGTGTCCGCCCGGAACATCCCACACGCCGGGGAACGAGACACGATCCGGATGCCTCAGCCCCAGCAGCACCCGGTCACCGTCCATGAGCACCCCACCCACCAGCGCGACCCGCGAGGACGCCGAGCTGCCGGTGAGGGCGAACCGTTCGAGCACCGTCCGCGTGGAGGCATCGGTCACCGTCCACAGCAGCTCCCTCACCCTGAACGACACGTCCAGGCCGCTGCCACTCAGCTGCGTCCAACACGCAGACAACGACTGTGCAGTGCTGGGGTGGGCGACGGTCGCGTGGAACGGGTACCCGCTGAATCTCTGGGGCGGAAGAAGCAGCCGATCCCTCAGCGCCTCCAAGCCGCCCCGGGAATCCTCGACCATGACGAAAACCCCACCTCGACCCTCCGCACAGCCGAAGGCTCCGAGCCGGATCGGAAACGCCGGCATCTCGTCGGCTGCGCGCGCCGCCCGCTCCAACAACAGTTCGGCATCGACCGTCTCTTCCGGGTATACGACCGTGACGTGCGCCGGGACCACATCACGCATCACGGGATCCCACACCGAACGCAACTCATCGACAGCACGCGCAGCATCGCCATCCAGATGCACCGCCAAGTGCCGCCGAGACCCTCGCTCCACCACCCTCACCAGCTAGCACCTGTGCTCGAGCATCCGGGTCGGATTCCAGCCCTGATGAGCGCCGACTCCGGCAAGACCCACCGACCGGGCGAACAGGAGACCGAGGGACCTCGACGAGCTCGGGCGCAAGCGCACAGCCCTGATGCGGGCCCACTACGACGATGCCGGCCCCATCGACTGCTGACGGTCGAGACGGACCGACCGGCTCGGGCATGAACGACACCACCCCGGCCTCTGTTGGAGGTCGGGGTGTGGATCAGACATTTATGGTGGAGCTGAGGGGAATCGAACCCCTGACCTTCTCGATGCGAACGAGACGCGCTACCAACTGCGCTACAGCCCCGCGGCCCGCCCTCGCGGGCTGACCTGAAGAACACTAACAGACCCCTATTCGCCCGCCGCACGCCGGTGCAGGGTCGGGTCGTCGAGGACGTCCGGCTCCTCCTCGGCGTCCACGTCGACCAGCGACGTGCCGTCCGGGACCGGCGGCGGCGGGGCCGCGACCAGCCTCGGGAGCGACGACTCGTGCTCGGTCGAGGCCGGTCCCTCCACGGTGCGCCGGCGGGCCGGAAGGACCCCGAGGGGCTGTCCGGTCCCGCGCACCCGGGTCGGTTCGCCGTCGTCGGCGGTCCAGTCGACGTCGTCGTCACCGTTGTCGGGCCGCTCGGCGTCCGCGGTCACGGCCTCGGTGTCCGGGTCGTCGATCTGCCCGGGCGCCTGCGGCTCCGGCTCGTCGGCCGTGGCCCGGCGGGGAGCCGCGAGCCGGGCCGCGCGGCGGGCCCGGATGGCCTCCTCGATCCGGACCTGCCGGCGCAGGTAGGTGAGGTAGCCGACCAGGCCGGCGCCCAGCACGCCGGCGACCCACCAGAACACGGTGGACACCAGCAGCGCGGTGACACCCGCCACGACCAGCAGCACGAGCAGCGCGAGCACCACGCGCTGACGGAACGTGTACTTGGCGTGCGCGGCCGCGGCGGCGGCCTCGGGATCGAAACCACCGCGGCCGGGGCGGTACCGGGACGGCGCGTGGTTCGCGTCCTCGTCGTCCGGATAACCGATGCCGGTTGCGTCCGGTTCGAGCATCTCGTCACGATCGGTCTCGGCGTCGTCGTCGGTGAACCGGTCGTCTACTAACCGGTCGTCGCCGAATCGGTCCGCGGCGAACCGGTCGTCGGCGGGATCGGCGTCACCGGGCTCGTCACCGTCACCGACGGCGGCCGGCTCGGCGGTCCGGGGGTCGCGCTCCCGGTCCGCGGCACGGCCGCCGTCACGCTCGGCGTCGTCACGCTCGGCGCCGTCGGTGTACTCGGCGTACTCGTCGTAGCCATCGTGCTCGGCGTGCTCGGCGTCGAGGTGGTCGTCCTCCAGGCCGTGCACGCGGCCGTCGTCGTCGATCTCCGCGTCGAGGCCGTCGTCGTAGTCGTGGTCACCACGTCCGTAGTCGCCACGGTCGTAGTCACCACGTCCGTAGTCACCGTGCTCGCGGTCTCCGCGGTCGTGATCGCCGCCGTGTGCATCGTCGTAGCCGTCGGTGCGCGGGCCGGGAACGCCGTCCCTGCTCTGCACCAGCTCACCTACGGTGCTCGGACCGGATCGCTCCATCACCAGTACCTCCGGGTATCGATGCCGCATCGGGCGTTCCAGCACCCGACCGGACAGCAGCGCCGGGCTGAGCCGGGCCACCTCCTGCTGACGCCGGGCGACGGTCGGCACCAGGATGAGCAGCCACAGCACGACCAGACCAACGAAGATCAGAGAGCTGGGCACGGGCTGCCTCCTCCCCGACCGGCGCAGTCCACCCGATGGCCGGGCCCCGATCCCGTCCACCGAGGATCACCGTAATCGGCGAACGGTGCCGCCCCCGGCCGCGACGCGCCGTGGTCCCCCGGACGGACGGCAGAACGTGAGGGACGAGCGGTACGCCAGTGACTCCGGAGGGTGACGAATCAGGCGCGGGCCGCCCGGCCGTCCCGGATCAGCTTCGCCGCGAAACCGCCGACCGGGCGTTCCTCCACGGTCATGGCATAGGCGTAGTGGTCGCGCCATCCGCCGTCGACGTCGAGATAGCGCAGCAGCAGCCCCTCGCGCCGGAAACCGAGCTTGCACAGCACGGTGATGCTGGCCACGTTCTCCGGTCGGACGGTCGCTTCCACCCGGTGCAGCCGGACCGACCCGAAGCAGTGGTCGAGCACCATCGCGACCGCGGCCGTCGTGATCCCCCGGCGGGCGAACCGCGAGTCGCACCAGTAACCGACGTAGGCCGAGAGCAGCGGCTCACGCACGATGTTCCCGACCATCACGTGGCCCGCGAGCACACCGTCGACGGTGATCGCGAACGGCAGCGACAGCCCCCGGCGGGCCGACGAGCGCAGCAGGTACCAGCGGCCCGGCCACTCGAACGACGAGTTCCGGCGGGCCCAGCCACCGTGCGTGGTGGGCTCCCACGGGCGCAGGTAGGCCTCGTCACGCTGCCGGATCCGGGCCCACTCGCGGCCGTCGCGCAGCCGCACCGGACGCAGCCGGACCTCGTGGTCGCGTACCCGCAGCGGGCCGAGCCGGGCGGGCCACCCGGGGTGGCTGCCCGGTGGCTCCGGCACCGCCGTGGGGGGCACCCCGGTCAGCCGCGGCCGCGGGGGACGAGCTCGACCTGCTCCCCCACCGTCATCTCGGTGACGTCCTCCGGGACGACCGCCAGTGCGTTGACCTCGGCGAGCACCGCGAGCAGGTGGTTCCCCGATCCACCGAGCGGCTGGGCGAGCAACTCGCCGCCCGCGTCGTCGCGCAACAGCCGCGCGGGGACGTAGGAGCGTCGCCCGGCAGGCGAGACCAGCGGCGAGGTCAGGCGTGCGGTCCAGGTCCGGCGCCGGGCCTCCTGGCCCAGCGCGAGCCGGACCAGCGGCCGCACGAACACCTCGAACAGCACCAGCGCCGTCGCCGGGTGCGGCGGGAACAGGAAGACCGGTACCGCGTCCGGGCCGAGCCGTCCGTAGCCCTGCGCGGATCCCGGGTGCACCGCGATCCGGGTGTCGTCGATCCCGCCGAGGTCGGCGAGCGCGCTGCGCGCCTCCGCGGCGGCCGTCCCGCCACCGGCTCCGCACACCACGATGATCTCGCTGGCGGGCAGCAGGTCCTCGACGGCGCCGCGGATCTCGTCGGCGCTGCCGCCGACCGTCCGTGCGCGGTTGGTCTCGGCACCGGCCTCCCGGGCGGCGGCGGTGAGCGCGTGCGAGCAGACGTCGGCGACCTGGCCGGACGACGCCGACCGGCTCACCTCGACCAGCTCGTCGCCGACCGACACGATCGACACCCGCGGCCGCGGGTGCACCAGCAGCTTGTCCCGACCGGCCGCGGCGAGCATCGCGACCTGCGCGGACCCGACGATGTCGCCCTCCCGGACGGCGACGTCACCGGACTGCACGTCCTCACCGACCCGGCGCACGAAACCGGCGGAGGGCACGCTGCGGTGCACCGTCAGCCGGGCCGCGCCGGAGTCGGTCCACGCCACCGGCGCGACGGCGTCGGCGAGGGTGGGCAGCGGCGCGCCGGCCGCCACCCGGACGGCCTGGCCGGGCTGCAGCCGCAGCGGCTGCCGGGATCCGGCGGCGATCTCGCCGACCACCGGGACGGTGACCGGGCTCGCCTCGGTCGCACCGGCGACGTCGACGCTGCGGACCGCATAGCCGTCGATCGCCGCCTGGTCGAACACCGGGAGCGGACGTCCGGTGACGACCTCCTCGGCACTGCGCAGCCCCTGCGCGTCCGCGATCGCGACCCGCACCGGGGCGGGCCGCACGGCCACGTCCAGGATCCGGGTGAGGTGCTCCTCGACCGTGCGCACGCCGCTCAGTCCTTCAGTCGGTCGGTCAGCCAGCCGCGCAGGCTCGCGCCGTACTCGGGGTGGAGCAGCATGAAGTCGACGTAGGCGCGCACGTAACCGGCCGGGTTGCCCAGGTCGTGCCGTCCGCCGCGGTGCACGACCACGTGCACCGGATGCCCCTCGGAGATCATCAGCGCGACGGCGTCGGTCAGCTGGAGCTCGCCGCCCGCCCCGGGGGTGATCCGGTCGAGTGCGTCGAACACCGCCCGGTCCAGGAGGTAGCGGCCCGCCGCAGCGAAGGTGGAGGGTGCCTCGTCGGCCGAGGGCTTCTCGACCATGCCGTGCACGCGCTTGACGTCGTCGTCACCGGTCTCGGAGACCTCGAACACGCCGTAGGCGGAGATCTCCTCGCGTGGCACGTCGACCGCGCAGAGCACGCTGCCGCCGTACTCGGCCCGGACCGCCGCCATCGTGGCCAGCACGCCGGTCGGCAGGACCAGGTCGTCCGGGAGCAGCACCGCGACGGCCTGCTCGTCGTCGGCCAGCGCCGGGCCGGCCTGGGCTACCGCGTGCCCGAGCCCTTTCGGCTCGTGCTGGTACACCGACTCGACCTCGAGCAGCCCGGGTGCGCGGCGGACCCGTTCGGCCAGCTCGCCCTTGCCCCGCTCCTCCAGGGTCTTGACCAGATCGCCGTCCTCACGGAAGTACGCGGCGACCGAGTCCTTGCCCGGTGAGGTCACGATCAGCAGCCGCTCGGCGCCCGCCTGCGCTGCCTCGGCGGCGACGAGTTCGATGCCCGGGGTGTCGACGACGGGGAGCAGTTCCTTCGGCACCGCCTTCGTGGTCGGCAGGAACCGCGTTCCGAGACCGGCCGCGGGGACCACGGCGGTGCGGAACGCCCCGGCCGTTCTGGTGGTCTGCGCGCTCATGGTCGGCGAGCCTAGCCACAGCCCTACCCTGGAGCCGTGACGGCTCGCGCGGAGACAACCGACGGATCGTCCCCTGATCAGGGCGGGGGACCCGGTGACGGCAAACAGACGCTGCGCCGCACGCTGCTGGCCGCACGCAGGAACCGGTCCGCCGAGGACCGGGCCGCGGCCACCGCATCGCTGAGCCGGCATGTGATCTCGCTCGCATCCGGCACGCCCGGTCCGGTCGCCTGCTATCTGCCGATCGGCGGTGAGCCCGGTGCCGCGGCCGGGGATGTTCCGGCGCTCCCGGACGCACTGCTCGCCGCCGGGCACGAGGTGCTCGTCCCGGTCGTTCCGGACGAACCCGGGCCGCTGGACTGGGCCCGCTACACCGGTCCGGACGGGCTGGTCGACGGCCCGTTCGGGACCCGGCAGCCGGCCGGTCCGCGATCGGGCCCCGACGCCGTGGCCTCGGCAGCGCTGGTCCTGGTCCCGGCGCTGGCGGTGGACCGGAGCGGGCGGCGGCTCGGCCGTGGCGGCGGCTACTACGACCGCACGCTGCCGAGGGTGGCCGAGGGCGCCGGGATCGCCGTGCTGCACGACGGCGAACTGCTCGACGCGGTCCCGGCCGAGCCGCACGACATCCCGGTCGGGCTCGTGGTGCTCCCCGGTGCCGGCGTGGTGCAGGTCTCGCCCGATCGGTGACCCTCGACGGACGGACGGGTCGGAGTCCCGGCGGCCGCAGAGTATGCTGGCACTCGCCGTCTTGGAGTGCCAACCGTCGTCCCGGAGGATGTTGTGCCGACCTACCAGTACGCATGCACAGCGTGTGACCACCGCTTCGAGGCGGTCCAGGCGTTCTCCGACGACGCTCTCTCCGAGTGCCCGAACTGCGCCGGCAAGCTGCGCAAGGTCTTCTCCTCGGTCGGCATCGTGTTCAAGGGCAGCGGCTTCTACCGCACCGACTCGCGTTCGGGCTCGGTGAGCGGCAACGGCTCCTCGGAGACCTCGTCCTCGTCCGACTCCTCCTCGTCGGACAAGTCGTCGGCCGGATCGTCGTCGGAGAAGTCGTCGTCCTCCGACTCGTCCTCGTCCTCGTCGTCCGACTCGTCGTCGAAGTCGTCGAAGTCGGAGAGCTCCTCCTCGTCGTCCTCCTCGAAGGCCGCCGCCACCTCCTGATCGGGAGAGTTGTCCACAGGCCGTCCGGTTGTCCACAGGTCGGCGGTCCACCTCCTGAACCACCTTTTTCCGCCTTACCGTCGATCCGTGGCCGGATCCGGAGGGCGGACGGATGGACGACGATCAGCGGTCCCGCAGACCCTGGGACAGGGTGCTGCCGGGAATCACGCACGGCCCGTCCTGGGCACGGGCGCTGTTGTTGCGCCGGGCGCTCGCGGCGGTGCTCGCAGTCGCGGCGCTGGTGGTCGCGCTGCTCCCCGATCCGGCCGACGAGCGATTGCCGGTGCTGGTCGCCGCCCATGATCTGGCGGCGGGCAGCCCGATCGGGCCTGCCGACGTCGCGGTGTCCGGGTGGCCGGCCGCGCTGGTCCCCGGCGGGGTGCTGCGGACCGTGGCGGAAGCGGGCGGCCGGGTGCCGGCCGGCCCGGTTCGGGCCGGCGAGCCGATCACCGACCTGCGCCTGGTCGGGCCGGGTCTCGCCGAGCGGACCGGTGGCCCCGGTGCCTCCGCGGTGCCGGTGCGTCCGGCCGATCCCGCGGTCGCGGCGCTCCTGACCCCGGGCACCCGGGTCGATGTGATCGCGGGCGGGCCGGAGGGGCCCCGGGTGCTGGCCGCCCGGGCCGGTGTCGTCGCCGTGCTGCCCGACACGCCGGCCGGTCCCGGATCCGGGACCGGGACCGGCCCGGGGCCGCTGGTGCTGGTCGCGCTGCCCGAGGCCGAGGCCACCGCGGTCGCCGCGGCGACCCTGGCCGGAGAGGTCACGGTGACGCTGCGATGACCGCCCGGCCGGGGGCACGCCCGGTGGCCCGGTGGATGACGCTGCGGATGACGCCGCCCGTGGCGCGGCCGGTGGCGCCGCCGGTGGCCCAGTCGGTGGCGCGGTCAGTACGGGCGGGACACCAGCCCGGTGCCGTGCGCTCCGGCGTACGCGGCGCGCGCAGGTGGCTCCCATCCCTGCAGCAGCGCGTCGTCGACCGCGTACACCGCCACCCCGATCGGCCGGCAGACCTCGATCGGGTCCCGGGCATCCGGGCCCCACATCGGGATCGACAGGTCACCACCGGGGCAGGTCGACAGCGCCGCGAGCAGGTCCACCTCGGCGAACAGCTCGATGAAGTCCCCGGGCCGGGCCGGGCACGCCTTCATGAAGTACTGGTCGCGCTCGTTCAGCCCGGTGCACTGGAAGACGTTGAGCACGTCGTGCACATCGAACTCGGTGAGCCCGTACGGTGCGACCGCCCGGACCAGGTTCGAGTGGCAGTGGAAGTCGAAGTCGGCGCCGGTCAGCATCCGGTTCACGTAGGGGTCGCAGCGCGAGCCGAGCGTGTCGTGCACCCGGCCGCCGTGGTCGTCGACGCCGTAGCGCTCCAGCGTGTCGGCGACGATCGTCGCCAGCGGCCGCAGATAGGGCAGCGTCGACCACAACCGGTCGAACCGGGTGACATGCGCCGCGTGCAGCTGACGGGTGCGCGCCGCCCAGAACCGTTCCCGCGGGTTGTCCCGGTGCCACAGATTGAGGTCGCCGACCTGCGGTCCCTCCACGGTGTACAGCCGTACGACGTGCCCCGCGGGCACGGTCCACGCCCGGCCGGAGCGGATCGGGATCTCGAACTCCTCGACCAGGGTGCGGCCCGCCGTGTCGTCGCCGATCGGGCCGTAGAGGTCGCGATCGACGTGCAGCGGCGATCCCGGGCCGGCCTGGTAGGCCGCATCCGTCGGTCCCATCGTGCTCAGCCTCCGTGGTGCGGCGGCCGGTTCTCGGTGAACCAGCGGTCCGGGTCGCGGTCGTCGCGTTCCTCGGCGGAGCCGCCGTCGGAGCGCTCGTCGGAGGTACCGACCGGGTCGTCGCCGAAGATGTCCTCGATCCGCCTGCGCCGGCGGTCCGCTGGTTCGGTCATGGCGTCCATGGTGCCGTGCCCGCAGATGTCGATCACGTTGCAGGAGGCCGTGGTGTGCCGTCGCGACCCCACCGGGCCGTCGCACGGTGCCACCATGGAGTCGGCCGTGACGCAACACGCCCGCGACCGTGGCGGGCCCGACGAGGAGGGGAGGCGGACATGGGGTTCCTGGACAAGGCCCGCGAGGCTGCGGAGAACGCACTGGAGAAGGCCGCGCCGCACCTGGAGAAGGCGAAGGAGAAGGCCGGACCACATCTGGAGAAGGCCCGGGAGAAGGCCGGTCCGCTGGTCGAGAAGGCTGCCGAGCGGGTCGATCACGCCACCGGCGGCAAGTACTCCGAGCAGATCGACGGCGTCAAGGGCAAGGTCGAGGAGGCGCTCCGGAACGACACCGGGACCGCCCCCGGCGCCGGCACGCACACCGACGGGGTCCCGCCGGTGCCGCCCGCTCCGCCGGGTGGCGACGCGCTCAAGCCCGACGGCAACCCGGCCGCGTCCCAGCCGTCCGCCTCGGACGACCGGAAGGACGGCGACGTCCCACCGGTTCCGCCGCCTCCGGCGAGCTGATCCGCACGAACGGCGGGCCCCGCACGGAGTGACTCCGCCGGGGCCCGTCCGGGTCAGCGGGGGATCAGGCGTCCAGGCCGGACAGCTCCGAGATCACGTGCGGCACGAGCGGGGTGACCGTTGCCATGCCGTCACGCACCGCAGCCCGCGAGGCGGCCAGGTTCACCACCAGCGTGCTGCCGGAGACACCGACGACACCACGGGACACCCCGGCGTCGACCGCTCCGGCGGCCAGGCCGGAGGCGCGGATCGCCTCGGCGATGCCCGGCACCGGCCGGTCCAGGACGCCGGTCGTCGCGTCCGGGGTGACGTCACGCGGCGAGACGCCGGTCCCGCCGACGGTCACCACCAGGTCGACGCCACCGATGACAGCGGTGTTCAGCGCGCTGCGGATGGCGACCACGTCGCCGGGGGCGCTCACCACGCCGTCGACGACGAAGTTCGCCTCCTCCAGCAACTCGGTGACCAGCGGGCCGGTGGCGTCGGACCGCTCACCGGCACTCACCCGGTCGTCGACGATCACCACGAGGGCACGACCGATCTGCGGATCCGACATCTCCATCCCCTCACCCTAACGCCGGGCCCAGCACACTCCCGGGGGGAGGCCGTGCCGGTACGGAGAGGGGGAACCCGCACCGGCACGACGCTCCGGTTCGCGTTCGACGGGGCACCATCGAACACCGGGCCAGCCCATCACGCCGGTCTTTCACACGTCAACGAGATCCAGGTCGCTCCCCCGGCCGGCCCCGTGCGGTCACTGCTCCCCGAGGGTCACCTGGACCGTCCGGTTCTCCAGCTGCAGCTCGACGGAGGTCCCCGGCGGCTGGGAGCGGACCGCAGCCTGCAGATCCGTCCCGGTGGAGATCCGCTGGTCGCCGAGGCGCACCACCAGGTCCTGCGGGACCAGACCCGCCTGCTCGGCCGCACCACCCGGGCTGACGGTCTGGATCCGCGCCCCGCCCAGCTGCGGATCGTCGGTCACCTCGACGCCGAGCACGGAGTGCGTTGCCGGGCCACCGGTCCGCAGCTGATCGGCGATCCGCCGGGCCTGGTTCATCGGGATCGAGAAGCCGACGCCGATCGAGCCGCCGCCCGGGCCGGCCGTCGCGATGGCCGAGTTGATGCCGACGACCCGGCCCTCCATGTCGACGAGCGGACCGCCCGAGTTGCCCGGGTTGATGGCCGCGTCGGTCTGGATGGCGTTGAGCACGGTCGACTCGTTGCCCGCATCGCCGCCGACGCTCACCGCGCGGTCCAGCGCGGAGACGATACCGGTGGTGACCGAGCCACCCAGCCCGAGCGGCGAGCCGATCGCGGTGACCTGCTGGCCGACCCGGACCCCGTCGGAGTTCCCGAGCTCCACCGGGACGAGACCGGCCAGCTGCACCCGGACCAGCGCGACGTCGGACTGCGAGTCCTGGCCGACGATCGACCCGACGGCGACCCGGCCGTCCTGCAGGACCGCGCGCAACGTCCCGCCCGCCGCGGCAGGCTCGACGACGTGGTTGTTGGTGAGGATCAGGCCGTCGTCGCTGATCACCATGCCGGAGCCCTCACCGCGGCCGCCGTTGTTGCCGGCGCCGCCCTCCACCCGCAGCTGCACCACGCTCGGCAGGACCCGCGCGGCGACCGCCTCGACCGGGGTCACCGGCAGATCGGACTCGACATCGGGCACCGGATCGGCGAGCACCCCGCCGCCGGACGCCGACGACCGGGAGATGTCCGCCCCGATCGCCCCGCCGATGGCGCCCGCGACCAGCGCGAGGATGAGCCCCCCGACGATCAGCGCGATCGTGCGCCGGGGCCGGCTCGGTGGCGGTTGCGCCACCCCGCTCGCGTACGGATGGGGCTGCTGCTCGGTCGGGTAGGCCGCCGTGCCGGGGTAGGGCGCCGCGCCGTAGGGCGGCGGGTACGGCAGGTGGCGCTCCCCCGCGTACTCCGGGGGCGGGGTGCCGGGGCGGGCCCACGGGTTGGCCGGGATCTCCCAGCGGTCGGTCGGTGGGTCCTGGCCCGGTGCCGTCCCCTGCTGGGCGGCAGCGGTACCGGGCCACGCCGGATCGGGCGCGGATGCCTGCCGGGCCGCGTCGCCGTGTTCGGAGCCGGCGACGCCGTCACGCTCGGGACCGGCCGTGCCGTCGGCACCGTCACCCCGGGAGCCGGCAGCGCTGTCCCCCGCGGAACGGGCGGCGCCCTCAGGCACAGAACCGGCCGTGCCCTCGCGCACGGAGCCTACGGTGCCGGTGCCTGCGGTGCCGGCGTGATCTCCCAGGGCACCGGCAGGATCGCTCAGCGCACCGGCGGCGTGATCGCCCGGGGCACCGGCCGTGCCGTCGGTCCCCGCCGAGGTGCCGCCGCCGGCTGCCCCGGTGTCCGCCGTCCCGGTACCGGTCCCGGCTGCACCGGCCGGCATCGCGCCGGCCGCGCCGTGCGCCGCAACAGCACCGTCCCGTGCCGCGCCACCGCGTGCCGCACCATCCTGTGCCGCACCGTCGGCGTCGGCACCAGCCGTGGCCGCACCTGCTGCACCGCCACCGGCTGCACCGCCACCGGCTGCACCGGCACCGGCTGTGTCGGCACCTGCTGCGCCGGCGCCGGCTGTGTCGACACCTGCCGTGTCATCCGGCGCCGGGTGTGCCGCGTCCCGCGGCCCACCGCCGGCCCGGTCGATCCCCGGCCCGGTGCCCGCAGCGCCGTTCCCACCGTCGCTCCGGTCACGCACCACGTCGTGGCCCGTCGCGTCGGACGCGTCCCCGGAGCCCTCCGGGCCCGACGAGCCGTCCGTTCCGGGGCTCTCGTCGGGCGGGTTCTCCTGGGCCATGCGTCCACCGTCCGTCACGTCGCCTGCACGGTCCGACCGCCCGGACCGTCACCCCTCCAGGCTATGGGCTGTCGGGTTCCGCCACGTATCGGCC
Organism: Pseudonocardia autotrophica; assembly: GCF_003945385.1. Classification (NCBI taxonomy): domain Bacteria; kingdom Bacillati; phylum Actinomycetota; class Actinomycetes; order Pseudonocardiales; family Pseudonocardiaceae; genus Pseudonocardia; species Pseudonocardia autotrophica. The sequence goes on along the minus strand of NZ_AP018920.1, from coordinate 921,101 downwards.
CGGTAGCGCCATCGACAGCATCGCGCCCCCCTCCGGGGCGCTCCCGGCGCGCACCTCGCCACCGTGCCGGGACGCCGCCTGCGCCACGATCGACAGGCCGAGCCCGGATCCGGGCATGGTGCGCGAGGTGTCCGCGCGGTAGAAGCGGTCGAACACGTGCGGCAGGTCCTCCGCGGCGATGCCGTTTCCCTCGTCGGCGACCTCGATCACGATCCACTCCGCGGCGATCGGGATCATCGACAACCGCACCCGCCCGCCGGGCGGGCTCCACTTCACGGCATTGTCGAGCAGGTTCAGCACGGCGCGCTCGAGCGCGCTGGCGTCGCCGTCGAGGATCCACCGGGTCAGGTGGACGTCGAACTCGGTCTCCCCCGCGCGCCGGCGGACCCGTGCCAACGCCCGCTCGACGATCTCGCTCAGCTCGAGCGCCTCGGTCGTCATCGTCGGGGCGTCGTCACGGGCCAGCTCCACCAGGTCCCCCACCAGGTGCGACAGCTCCTCGACCTGGGCGCGGACGTCGTCGAGCAGCTCCACCCGGTCGTCGGCGGGGAGCTCGGGGGTGTCCGCCCGGTCCGCAGCGGTGAGCAGCTCCAGGTTCGTGCGCAGCGAGGTCAGCGGGGTCCGCAGCTCGTGCCCGGCATCGGCGACGAGCCTGCGCTGCTGCTCCCGGGACGCGGCGAGAGCACCGAGCATCGCGTTGAACGACTGCGTCAGCCGGGCCAGCTCGTCCGACCCGGCGACCGGGATCGGCCGCAGGTCGCCGGTGCTCGCGACCCGCTCGGTCGCCGCGGTCAGCCGCTGCACCGGCCGCAGACCGGTCCGCGCGACGGCGACACCGGCCAGCGCGGCCAGCACCACCCCACCGAGCCCGACCAGGGGCAGCGCGGTCCCCATCCGGGCCACCACCTTGGTGATGGTGTCCAGCTGCTGCGCGATGACGAGCGCGCGCCCCTCGTCGGCGCGCACGGCGACGACCCGGTACGGGACACCGTCCAGGATCTCGGTGCGCCCCGGCTGGGTCGGGCCGCCCTGGGCGACGGCCAGCTCCGGCTCTCCCACCGGCGGGATCGACGACTCGTCGGCCGAGGTGTAGACGCCCGACGAGTACAGCAACGCGATGTGCAGATCGGCCGCGCCGAGGACGGCCGGCGGCAGCGTCGCCAGCAGCTGCGGGTTGATCAGGTCGCTCTGCGCGGCCAGGTAGGCGCGCTGGCGGAGGCTCTCGTCGAGCGAGCTGGTGAGGTTCTGCCGGACGACCAGGAACGCCGCCATCGACACGATCAGCACCATCGCCGCGGCGACCAGCGCCGCCAGCACCCCGATCCGGGCGCGCAGGGTGAACCGCTCGCGCTCGTCGGCACCGTGCGTCCGGCGCCACCACCGCTCCGCGCGCTCCTCGGTCGGGGTCAGCCGCAGCGACGCGCTGATCTGCGACCGGATCCCGCTCACGGCGGCGACTCCCGCAGCACGTATCCGACGCCGCGCACGGTGTGGATCAGGCGGGGCTCACCGTCGGCCTCGGTCTTGCGACGCAGGTAGCCGACGTACACCTCGAGCGCGTTGCCGCTGGTCGGGAAGTCGTAGCCCCAGACCTGCTCCAGGATCTGCGCGCGGGTCAGCACCCGGCGCGGATGTGCGATCAGCAGCTCGAGCAGCGAGAACTCGGTGCGGGTGAGGCTGATCGGCCGGCTGCCCCGGGTGACCTCACGGGTGTCGGGGTCCAGCGACAGATCGGCGAAGGTCAGCGCGGCGCTCGCCCCGCCGGCCTCGTCCGGATCTGGGGTCCGCCTGCGCAGCAACGCACGCAGCCGGGCCAGCAGCTCCTCCAGCGCGAACGGCTTGGGCAGGTAGTCGTCGGCACCCGCGTCGAGCCCGGCGACCCGGTCGGACACCGCGTCCCGCGCCGTCAGCACCAGGATCGGCAGCGAGTCGCCCGCGCTGCGCAGCCGTCGGCAGACCTCCAGCCCGTCGACCCGCGGCATCATCACGTCGAGGACGAGTGCGTCCGGGCGATCGGTGAGCATCATGTCCAGCGCGGCCTGGCCGTCCTCGGCGAGGGCGACCTGATAGCCGTTGAAGGCCAGCGACCGGCGCAGCGAGTCCCGGACCGCCTTGTCGTCGTCGACGACCAGAATGCGCATGCCGCCCAGTCTCGCCCAGTCTCCTGAGAGAGGTCTGAGCGGGAGCTGATCGGTGCGGGTGTGGATCTGCCGCTCACCCGGGTAGTCGTCCGGTATGACCGACGAGTTCGAGTTCTTCTTCGACCCGATCTGCCCGTTCTGCTGGGTCACCTCGCGCTGGGTGGTGGAGGTCGGCAGGCAGCGCGAGATCGCGGTGAGCTGGCGTCCGCTGCCGCTCGCGCTGCTCAACGAGGGGATCTCCTACGAGGAGCGGCTGAAGGTCTCCGACGCCTACCCGGAGTCGCACCGGCGCGGGCTGGAGATGCTGCGGGTGATCGCGGCCGCGGAGGCGAAGCACGGCCCCGAGGTGGTCGGCGACCTCTACACCGCGTTCGGCGAGCTGGTGTGGGACACCGAGGCCCCGGACGGTGACGGCTTCAACCCGGTGATGCAGGTGATGGCGCAGCAGCGCGACCTGGGTCCGGTGCTGGAGAGGTTCGGACTGTCGCCCGGGCTCGCCGACGCCGCGCAGGACGACGGGCTCGACGCCGGGCTGCGCGACAACGTGGCCGAGGTCCGCAGGCGCTGCGGTGACGACGTCGGGACCCCGGTACTGGCGTTCACCCCGCCGGACGGGCCGGGGCTGTTCGGCCCGGTGATCGACACGGTGCCGTTCGGTGAGGACGCGTTGCGGCTGTGGGACGCCGTGTTCACCCTCGCCACCTGGCCCGGCTTCGCCGAGCTCAAGCGGGGCCTGCGCTCGTTCCCGGAGACCCCGCTCACCGCGCGGATCGCCCGCGGCGAGACGAGCGTGCGCTGAGGTTCTGCTTCACTGGCGTCCGTGACCGACCCGGGAGAGCTCGGCTTCTCGAACCGGACCGGCCGCCCGCCCGGGCGGCTGATCACGCTCGCGTCCCGGGTGCTGCCCGGTATCCGGCGGGTGCAGAGCCAGATCGAGCCGTACGCCGAGTTCTGGCAGGAACGCAACCGGGCCGAGCTGCGCCGGAACGGCCCGCTCTGTGTCGCACTCGGCGACTCGATGGCCCAGGGGATCGGGGCGTCCGGGCCGGAGGGCGGCTGGGCGGGCCGGCTCGCCCCGGCGCTCGGCTCGTCGTGGCGGCTGGTCAACCTCTCGCAGTACGGCGCCCGGGTCGACGACGTGCTGGACCGCCAGCTCCCGGCGGCCCTGCGGCTGGCACCGGACCTGCTGGTCTGCCTGGTCGGGTCGAACGACCTGATGCAGCCGCGGCACCAGGACGGGATCGGTGACCGCTACGTGCGGCTGCTCGACCGGCTCCCGCGCGGCACCGTGATCGGGAACCAGCCGGGGACGTTCGCGGCGGCGCTGCAGGTCAACGGCCTGATCGACGACGCGGTGCGGCGCCGCGGGCTGGTGCTCGCCGAACTGCGGGACCCGCGGACCCGGCACTGGCGGGGCAAGCTCGCCTCCGACCGGTTCCACCCGAACGACCGTGGCTACCACGCGATCGCGGAGGTCTTCACCGAAGCGCTGCGTCGCGCCGGGTACCGGCCGCGTCGCTCTGGTTAGGTGGTCCGATGGCGACCGAGAAGCTGCCGCGCAAGGTGTACGAGGCGGAGCTGCTGCACCTGCAGGGTGAGCTGCTGAAGATGCAGGAATGGGTCAGGGCGACCGGCGCACGGATCGTCGTCGCCTTCGAGGGCAGGGACGCGGCCGGTAAGGGCGGCGCGATCCAGCGGGTCAGCCAGTACCTCAATCCGCGGTTCTGCCGGATCGTCGCGCTGCCGGCGCCGACCGAGCGGCAGCGGACCCAGTGGTACTTCCAGCGCTACATCGAGCACCTGCCCGCGGCCGGGGAGATCGTCCTGCTGGACCGCTCCTGGTACAACCGCGCCGGCGTCGAGCGGGTCATGGGATTCTGCACCGACGCCGAGTACCGGCTGTTCCTGCGGCAGGCACCGGTGTTCGAGCAGCTGCTCGTCGACGAGGGCATCCACCTGCGGAAGTACTGGTTCTCGGTGAGCGCCGACGAGCAGGCCCGGCGGTTCGCCGAGCGGCTGGAGAACCCGCTGAAGCAGTGGAAGCTGTCGCCGATGGACCTGGAGTCGATGACCCGCTGGGACGACTACTCCAAGGCCCGCGACGACATGCTCGTGCACACCGACACCGAGCACGCGCCGTGGTGGATCGTGGAGGCCGAGCAGAAGCGCAACGCGCGGATCAACATGATCCACCACCTGCTGTCGTCGGTGCCGTGGGAACCGGTGGAGCGCAAGGTGTTGACGCTGCCGGACCGGAAGAGCTCGGGCAACTACGAGCGGCCGCCGCGGGAGGTCCAGCGCGACGTCCCGGACCACGCGGCGACCCTGCTGTGAGCGTCGTCCTCATCACCGGCTTCCCGGGCTTCCTCGGGTCGGCCCTGCTCCCGCGGACGCTGCACCGCGCGCCGGACGCGCGCGCGGTCGCGCTGGTGCAGGAGCGCTTCGCCGACCAGGCACGGGCGGCTCTGGCCCGGATCGAGCGCGACGACCCGGCGATCGCCGGCCGCACCGATCTCGTCGTCGGCGACATCACCGTGCCGGGGCTCGGCCTGCCCGACGACGAGCGTGCCCGGCTGCTCGCCGGACCGCTGGAGATCTTCCACCTGGCCGCCGTCTACGACCTGTCGGTGCCGGCCGACCTCGCCTGGCGGGTGAACGTCGAGGGCACCCGGAACGTCGTGGCGTTCGCCCGGGCCGCGACCTCGCTGACCCGGCTCCAGTACGTGTCCACCTGTTACGTCTCCGGCCGCTACGACGGCCTGTTCGCCGAGACCGACCTGGAGCTCGGGCAGCCGTTCGCGAACCACTACGACCACACCAAGCACGAGGCCGAACGGGTCGTCGCCCGCGCACGTGACGCGGGCCTGCCGGTGACCGTGTACCGGCCGTCCATCGTGGTCGGTGACTCGGCCACCGGGGCGACCCAGAAATTCGACGGGCCCTACTACCTGCTGCAACTGCTGGCCCGGCAGGGCGTGACGGCGGCCGTGCCGCTGCCCGGCCGAGCGGCGCGCACGCAGTTCAACCTGGTGCCGTCGGACTTCGTCGTGGACGCGATCGCCGCGCTCGCCGGGCACGACGGGGCGCTGAACCGGACCGTCGCGCTCGCCCAGCCGGACCCGCCGACGGTGACCCGGATGTGCGAGGTGTTCGCCGACCGGCTCGGGAAGCGACTGCGGACGGTGCCGATGCCGACCGGGCTCGCGGCGTTCTCGATCGACCGGGTGCCCGGGGTGGGCAGGCTGTTCCGGGTGCCGTCGAGCACCCTGGACTACCTCACCCACCCCACCCGCTACGACGTCGCGGCGACGACCGCGCTGCTCGACGAGGTCGGGGTGCGGTGCCCGGCGTTCGACGACCATGTCGACGCGATGGTCACGTTCTTCCTGCGCAATCCGGGGCTGGGTAGCGCCGCGATGGTGTGAGGGGACGGTCAGCCGAGCTCCGGCGGGCCGTCGGGCGCGTTCGTCCCGAGCGGGTCCTCGACCGACATCGCGGCCCGCTCGCTGGAGCGGACGTGATCACGCATGGCGAACTCGGCACCGAACCCGTCCTTCTCACGAACCAGCTCCAGCACACGCCGATGTTCGGCCAACGACGCACCGAGCCGGCCGGGCCGGGTCAACGACGCCGACACCAGCCGGTGATACGCGAGCTGGTTCATCAACGTCCGGTAATGCGCAACCAGCCGAGAATTGTCCGCACCGATCACCAACAGCTCGTGGAACTCGTGCACCAGCCGCGCATACGCCCCGGCATCATCACGAGCCACCGCCTCCCCCGACCGCTCCAGGTTCTCCGCGAGCTCGTCGAGAACGGGGATGTCCCCACGCCCGGCCAGCAACCGCGCGCCCATCCCCTCCAGCATCTCCTTGAGCTCGAACAGCTCGACGAGCTCACGCCGGGTCGGCACCCGCACGAACGTGCCGACCCGCGGCCGGATCTCGACGAGGCCCTCGATCTGCAGCTGTTTGAGGGCCTCGCGGACCGGGGTGCGGGAGACCTCGTACTCGGTGGCGAGGGCCACCTCCGACAGCGACTGTCCCGGGCCGTGCGCGCCGTCGACGATGGCCGCGCGCAGACCGTCCAGCACCCGGGCCTGGGCGCCGCGGGCGCCGCCGGTCGTGGCCGCTGCGCCCTGCCCCGGGACCGATGTCATGACGACCAACCTATCTTGCATGTCAGAATCGGCACAACGAACCGCCGGAGCCACAGCCGCACGCGGCGAGGTTCGGGAAACACGTCGTCGTCAGGCTTCCTACACGCACGACGACCGGCGTAATTGCATGCAAGAACACTACGATCGGAGGGTCCCCGTGGCCGTACCCCGCTTCCCCGCCACTCCGGACGTCCCGGAGATCGACTGCAGCGACCAGCCGATGTTCGTCGGCCGGGTCCGCGCCCGGTTCGCCCGGCCCGGCGGGCGGGCCGGCGACCTGACCGTGCTGGCGACGACGTTCGACCCCGGCGCGGGCACGGTCTGGCACAGCCACGACACCGACCAGGTCCTCGTCCTGACGGCCGGGGCGGGCCTGGTCGACTACGACGACGGCGACACCGTCCCGCTCACCGCCGGCGACACCGTCGTCGTGGACCGGGGGCGCCGGCACCGGCACCTCGCCGATGCCGCCGAGGGGATGACGCACCTGTCGGTGACCGGCCCCGGCGAGAGCCACCTCCTCGGATAGCCGGCCGCCCCGGCAGGTGGCAGCACGTCGTCGTGCGGCATCTCGGTCCCGCCCGGCGCGACGGCGACACCGGGCGCGGGCTCCCGCCGCCCGGCCGCCCGCCGCCGATGCGATGGCCGGGTACGACTAGGACCGCAGGACGAACGGGTCGCCCGCGGGCTCGTCGCTGGTGTTGATCCACACGCTCTTCAGGCGCGTGTACTCGCGAACGACCTCGGTGCCGTGCTCGACTCCCATGCCGGAGGTCTTGAAGCCCGATCGCGGCGACATCGGTGACATCGCGCGGTACATGTTCACCCACACCGTCCCGGCGTCGAGGGCGGCGGCGGCCCGGTGCGCGCGGGCCAGGTCACGGGTCCAGATCCCGGCCGCGAGGCCGTAGCTGGAGTCGTTGGCGATGCGCAGCGCCTCCGCGTCGTCGTCGAACGGCATGATCGCGACGACCGGCCCGAAGATCTCCTCGCGGCACATCCGGCTGTCGTTCCCGAGCCCGGTGAACACGGTGGGTTCGTGGAACCAGCCACCGAGTCCGGTGTCCGGCCGGCCGCCGCCGAACGCGACCGTCCCGCCGTCGGAACGCCCGGCGGCCACGTACTCCTCGACCTTGGCGAGCTGGGCCGGCATCGCCAGCGGGCCGAGCTCGGTGGCGGGATCGAGCGGGTCGCCGATCCGGATCGTGCGGGCCCTGTCCACGACCCGCTCGACGAGCTCGTCGTAGACCGAGCGGTGCACCAGCACCCGGCTGCCGGCGATGCAGGTCTGGCCGGCAGCGGCGAAGATCCCGGCGATCACGCCGTTCGCCGCGCTCGCCACGTCGGCGTCGGAGAACACCAGCTGGGGTGACTTGCCGCCCAGCTCGAGACCGGCCCGGACCAGCCGGCGGCCGGCGTGCTCGGCGATCCGGGCGCCGGTGGCGGTGCTGCCGGTGAAGGACAGTTTCGCGACGCCCGGGTGGTCGACCAGCGGGGCACCCGCCTCACCGCCCAGGCCGGTGACGACGTTGACGACGCCGTCCGGGAAGCCGGCCTCGGCGAACAGCGGCGCGAGCGCGAGCATCGAGGCGCTGGTGTACTCCGACGGTTTCACGACGGCGGTGTTCCCGCAGGCCAGCAGTGGTGCCAGCTTCGCGACCGTCAGCGTGAGCGGGGAGTTCCACGGGGTGATGGCGCCGACCACACCGACCGGTTCCCGGCGGGTGTAGTTGAGGACGTCGACGCTGCTCGCCGGAATCGTCTCGCCGTGGATCTTGTCCGCGAGGCCGGCGTAGTAGAAGAAGTACTCGGGAAGGCCTGCGAGCTGCGCCGTCATCTCACGCAGCAGCTTGCCGTTGTCGGTGCTCTCGACGCGCGCCAGCTCGTCGGCGTGCTCGCCGACCAGCTCCCCCATCCGGCGCAGCAGGGCGCCCCGGCGGGTCTGCGACATCCGGCGCCAGGCGGGCGACTCGAAGGCCCGGGTCGCGGCGTCCACGGCGCGTTCGACATCGGCCGCCGTGCCCCGGGCGGCTTCGTACCAGGGCTGCCCGGTGGTGGGGTTGTCGCTGCTCAGGTACTCCCCGCCGGCCGGCGGGACGTGCTCGCCACCGATCAGATGGTCGTGTCGCGGCAACGTCGCCGGAGTGGCGGCGGGGACGGTGGACATAGCGGTCATGGGACCAGTGCTCCTGTGGACGGGTCGGTCGTTGAGCGGTGCCGGACTGCGGCGACGACGGCATCCGGACGTTCCAGCGGCAGGAGGTGCCGGGCACCGGGAACGATCACCGCGTGGCCGTCGGGAACGCGGGCCGCGAGTGCCTCGGACATCGCCGGGGTCGAGCCGGGATCGTCGGCGCCGGTGATCGCGGTGACCGGTGGGACGAGCCGGGGCAGTTCCGCCCACAGCTCGGCGTCGGCACGCGCGAACACGTCGTAGCAGGCCAGATAGGAGCCGGGCCGGTTGGTCGCCAGCGTCGCCCGCACCCGTACCGCAAGATCGGGCTCCGCCGCGGACCACTCCGGTGAGAACCACCGTCGGACCGCCGCGTCGAACGTCGCGTCCAGGTCCGCACGGGCGGACCGCAGCCGGTCCACCACCGCCTCCCGCTCGGCGAGCGTGCGTCCGGCGACGCCGCTGACCAGGGTCAGCGCGGCGATCCGCGCCGGATGGTCCAGCGCGACCCGGGTGGCGACGAGCGCCCCGAGCGAGAACCCGGCGAGGAGCACCGGACGCGGCGCCGCCGCGAGCAGCTCGGCGACCGGAGCGGCGAGATCGGCGAGGGTCGTCCCGGGCGGGGCGTCCGGGGCGGCACCGTGCCCGAGCAGGTCAGGGGTGTGCACGGCGCGTCCGTCGGTGGCCAGCTCCGGCGCGACGCGGTCCCACATCGTGTGGTCGAGCCCCACACCGTGCAGCAGGATCACGTCGGCCGGCTTGCTCACTTCTCGCTCGCCAGCGGGGCGAGGCGGGCCTGCGGGCGGCCCTGTGCGGCGGCGGCGAGTCCGATCACGATCTCGTCGCTGCGCGGGCCGTCCGGGACCCGCGCCTCGACGGTCTGGTGGTGCGAGCGGATCGTCGCGTCGGTGACGTGCTTGAGCGGGATGTCGAACACGGTCCCGGCCGGGGCCCGCTTCTCGACGGCCGGCAGCAGCGTCGTGGCCTGCGCGGCGTCCCGGAAGTGGTTGCCGAACTTCAGGGTGTGGATCAGACCGGAGCCGTGCTCGATCTCCCCGTCGAGGCCGACGATCGCGGCCTTGCCGAACGCTTCCACCGGGGCACCGAGGGCGGTGACGACCCGGTCGGACAGGAGCTTGCCGAGCTCGGGCGCGACCTCGTCGATGGTCGGGCCGAGGTCCTGCACCCAGCCGCGGCCGGCCCACGGGTTCTCGACGACGGCCAGCACGACGGCGACCCGCGCCGGCGGCTCGACCGGCCGTCCGCCCTCGGTGTGGATCTCGTCGACGACGGTGTGGATGGCGCGGATCGTGACACTCATGAGACGGACTCCATCGGGTTCTCGGTGACGGCGGAGCGGCCGGTCGGGCCGTCCAGGACGGTTCGGGCCGGCGCGGCGTCGGTGCGCCGGTCCCCGATCCGGGCGTTCGGGCGCGGGCCGTCGGACGCGGCGGCGACCACCGCGATCTCGTCGGGGCCCGGGCCGTCCGGCACCCGGACGGTGATGGTCTGGTAGTGCGAACGGGTCGGCGCGTGGTCCTTGTGCCACAGCGGGACGGTCAGCGGTGCTCCGGCTGCGGCGCGCTGGTCGGAGAACACGATGATCGACTCGCCATCGGTGCGGTGGCGCAGCACGTCGCCGAAGTACGGGGTGTGGATCAGCGCTCCGGCGTGCTCGATCTCCCCGTCGAGGCCGACGATCGCGGCCTTGCCGAAGGCTTCCACCCTGTCTGGGCCGCCGAGCACGGCGAGCAGCCGGTCGGAGAGGGCGTGCGCGATCCGCGGGGCGAGATCCACGACCTCGGGCGACAGGTCGTCCTGGATTCCACGGCCCAGCCACGGGTTGGCGATCACGGCGACCGCCGCCACCCGCCGGACCGGGACGCGGACGGGCTCGCCGAGCTCGCGCAGGCTCTCCTCGACGACGGTGACGATGCGGCGGATCGGGCCGGTCACGCGGCGCCGCCGGCGAACTGGGGCATGACCTTCTCGGCGAACAGCTCGAAGCTGCGCATGGCCTTCCCGTGTGTCAGGCCGGGATGGGTGGTCCACAGCAGCAGGTCCTGCAGGTTCAGCTCCTCCTGCAACTCGTGCACCTTCTCCGCGACGTGGTCGGGGGTGCCGACGAGCAGGTTCCGCTCGGCGAGGAAGTCGTAGTCGAGTTCGCGGCCGGTGATGTCCTCGCCGACCTCGCGCAGGTTGTTCAGCCCGCGCCAGTGACAGATCCAGCGGTAGGAGGTGAGCAGTGCCTCCTCGAAGTCGGCCCGCGCCTGCTCCATGGTGTCGGCGACGTAGACGTCGCGGACCAGCGACAGGCCGGACCCGAGCGCCTGCTCGGCCCCGGTCGCCTCGGCCAGGGTGTCGCGGTACAGCTCGAACCGTCCCTTGAGCTCGGAGATCGGCGGCATCCAGAAGATGCCGTTCATCCCGGCCCGGGCGGCCCCCTGGATCGAGCGCGGGGTGTCGATGACCTGGTGCAACGGCGGGTGCGGACGCTGGAACGACTGCGGGACGACCTTCAGCGCGTTGAGCGTCCCGTCCTCGCCCAGGAACTCCGGCGACGGCGGCGACAGCGGGTGGCTCCACTCGATGCCGGGCTGCGGGTAGGTGAAGAACCGGCCGCTGTGCGAGAAGAACTCCCCGCTCCACGCCTTGCGCAGGATCTCCACCGACTCCTCGAACAGGGCACGGTTCTGTTCCTGGTCGCGCGGGTCGGCGACCGGGTTGAGGTTCATCGCCTCCCGCCCGTAGAGGCCGCGCCCGACGGCCACCTCGACCCGGCCGCCGGAGAGCTGGTCGAGCATCGCCACGTCCTCCGCCAGGCGGACCGGGTTCCAGAAGGTGACGATGTTGGCGGCCTGGCCGATCCGGATCCGCGAGGTCCGGGCGGCGATGTCGGTGCCCATCTGGACCGGGTTCGGGATGAGCTCGTAGCCCTCGTGCCCGAAGTGGTGCTCGGTGTACCAGATGGAGTGGTAGCCGGCTGTGTCCGCGTAGGTCGCGACCTCCCGGATCTCGTCGAGGACGCCCGCGACGTCGTCGAGCCGGCCGGGTGCGCCGACGTTGTGGAAGATGGAGAAACGCATCTCAGGACTCCTTCGTCGATGAGTGGCCGCCGAGTGGGTCGGCGGCGGCGAGGGTCGCCCGCTCGCTGGAGCGGACGTGATCACGCATGGCGAACTCGGCACCGAACCCGTCCTTCTCACGAACCAGCTCCAGCACACGCCGATGTTCGGCCAACGACGCACCGAGCCGGCCGGGCCGGGTCAACGACGCCGACACCAGCCGGTGATACGCGAGCTGGTTCATCAACGTCCGGTAGTGCGCAACCAGCCGAGTGTTGTCCGCACCGATCACCAACAGCTCGTGGAACTCGTGGACCAGCCGCGCGTAGGCCCCGGCGTCATCACGAGCCACCGCCTCCCCCGACCGATCGAGGTTCTCGGCCAGCTCGTCGACCTCCCGGACGGCCCCACGGGCGGCCAGCAATCGCGCGCCCACCCCCTCGAGCATCTCCTTCAGCTCGAAGAGTTCGACCACCTCTCGACGGTCCGGGGAGCGGACGAAGGTGCCGACCCGCGGGCGGATCTCGACCAGGCCCTCGATCTGCAGCTGCTTGAGCGCCTCCCGGACCGGGGTCCGGGAGACCTCGTAGCCGGCAGCGAGAGCGATCTCGGACAACGGCTGCCCGGGCAGGTACCTGCCCTCGATGATGTCCCGTCGCACCCCACCGAGGACGCGCTCCTGCGCACCCTGCCGGTGGTCGGTCGTCAGCTCTTGCATGCATCACAGCCTACAAACCGAGTGTCCTGCTCGTCAACGAACGGCACCCCGGAGCACACATACCTCCCATAATGCCTGGTCCCGCGCCGCGCACTGACGTCCGACCAACCGTGACAACGTTCTTGACCGTCGGCCACTTGCATGCCACAGTGCCATGCATCACCACCTGGGGCATCCGCTCCGCGAGCGCACGCTCATCTGCTCCCGCTTCGGAGGCATCAATGTCGACGCCCAGCGCCGAGCCGTCGGAGACCCGACGTCCCGGTTCCGTCCTGTACGTCTCACTCGGGCTCACCATCGCGATCGTGGTCTGGGGCGCCGCCGCCGGCGGATCGCTCTCCCGCGCCGGTGCCGCCGCGCTCGACGGCATCACCCGCGGCTTCGGATGGGCCTATCTGCTCGTCTCGCTCGGTTTCCTGGTCTTCCTGGTGTTCCTGGCATGCAGCAGGTTCGGCAGGCTGCGCCTGGGCCGCGACGACGAGCGACCGGCGTTCCGCCGCGTCACCTGGTACGCCATGATCCTGTCGGCGGTGATGGGGATCGGGCTGATCTCCTACGGCGTCGCCGAGCCGATCTCGCATCTCGCCGCGCCGCCGCACGGGCTCGCCGATCCGATGACCGCGGACGCGGCCGTCACCGCGATGCAGTTCTCCTTCTTCGACTGGGGGCTGCACGCCTGGGGCATTTTCGCCGTGTTCGGCCTGGCGATGGCCTGGTCGATGTTCCGGCGCGGACGCCGTGGCCTGGTCAGCGCCCTGTTCCGCCCGTTGCTCGGCAAGCGTGCCGACGGCCCGGTCGGCGCTGCGATCGACGTGTTCGCGGTGATCGCCACCCTGTTCGGCACCACGACGTCGCTCGGGCTGGGTGCCATGCAGATCAACGGCGGGTTCTCGGCGCTGTTCGGCGCACCGAACTCGGCCGGGATGCAGTTCGTGATCATCGGCGTGATCACCCTGTTGTTCACCGCGTCGGCGCTGACCGGCGTCGCCCGCGGGATCCGCTACCTCTCCGAGATCAGCATCGGGCTCGGTGGGCTGCTGTTCCTCTTCGTGCTCGCGGTCGGGCCGACGATCTACCTGATCGATCTCTACGTGCAGTCCGTCGGGCGCTACCTGAGCCAGCTGGTCTCCGCCAGCCTGATCACCCCGGCCGGTGGCGACATCGCCTTCATGCAGTCGTGGACGTACTTCATGCTCGCGTGGTGGCTGTCCTGGGCCGCCTTCGTCGGCGTGTTCCTGGCCCGCATCTCCCGCGGCCGGACCGTCCGCGAGTTCATCGTCGGCGTGCTGCTCGTCCCGAGCGTCGTGTTCTCGGTCTGGTTCACCGCGTTCGGCGGGACCGCGATCCACACCGACCTGGCCGGCACCACCCGGATCGCCGCGGCTGCCGCGGCGGATGCCAACTCGGCGTTCTTCACGATGCTGCAGTCGCTGCCGCTCCCGGCCGTCACGTCGGTGGTGACGATCCTTCTGGTGGTCCTCTTCTTCGTCTCGGGGGCCGACGCGAACACGTTCGTGCTCGGCATGCTGACCACCGGTGGCTCGACGAACCCGCCGGCCTGGGTGCTCGCCCTGTGGGGATCGGTGACCGGTGCAGCGGCGATGGCCCTGCTGGTCGCCGGGGGCCTGGACTCGCTGCAGCAGATGGTGATCGTCAGCTCGGCGCCTTTCCTGCTCATCGTGCTCGGCGTGGCGGTGGCGCTGTGGCGGGACCTGTCCGTCGAGCCCGCCACTCCCCTCCCGTCGCCGGGGACCGACGGCTCCCGGGCGGCGGAACGCACGCCGGAGGACCCGCCGGAGGCCGAGCAGCTCGACACGGACCGGGCGGCGGTGCCCGGCTGAACTGCGGTGACGCCGTGGCGGCGCGCCCGGTCAGCGGCTCGACCGGGCGACCGCGGCGAGGATCGGGGTGGCGAGCGCCGTCGCGGCGGCGCCCAGCACGGTGTCGGTCGCGCGGATGCCTCGGACGGTCCGCATCGCCAGGGCGAGCACCTCGCTGCCACGCTCGCGCATGCCGGCCTCGAACCGGCCGATCGCATCGGTGAGCGGCACGGCGTCCTCCGCGACGGCACCGAGCTGGTCGAGCAGATCGGCGGCGTCGCGGATGGCGGCCCCCGCTCCCATCCCCGCGGTGGGCGGAGTCGCGTGCACGGCGTCCCCGAGTGCGGTGATCGAACCCGCCGGCCAGGGCGCGAGCTCGGCGGCCCTGGTCGACGCGGCGCGGAACCGGAACGAACCGATCCCGGTCGGATCCGCCAGGGCGACGACCTCGAGGAAACGGTCGTCCCAGCCCCGGTCGCGGAACCGGTCGAGCAGCGCCGCCCGCAGCTGCTCGCCGCGCAGACCGCGCAGTGCCCGGGTACCGGCGCCCTCCGGGAACATCGCGCCCCAGATGTAGGTGGGGCCGGTGGTGACCGACATCCGCAGCTCGGGCGCATCGAGTGCCGCGTTGCCGACCGGGTCGAGGAAACCGATGTAGAGCGCGGCTCCCCGGGGGCCGACGGCCATCGACGACCGCGGGCCCAGGCGCTCGCTCTCCGCGGCACCGAGGTCGGCCCGCCGGGTACGCCCGGAGAAGCCGATGATGCCCACCGGATGGTTGGTCGGCGCTCCCGCCAGGTGCCGGGCGACGAGCGAGTGGGCGCCGTCGGCGCCGACCACCAGGTCCGCGGTGACCGACGTGCCGTCGGCGAACCCGACCCGTGGACGGCCGTCACCGTCGAGCCCGACGCCGGTCACCGTTCGTCCCAGGCGTAGGTCCGGACCGACCGCCTCGGCCAGCAGCGCGCGCAACGTGATGCGGTCGACGTCGACACTCGCGCTGCCGCTCAGGTCGGCACCGTGTCCGAGGAACCGGCCACGGCGGTCCCAGAACGCGTCGGGCTCGCGATGCCGCAGCGCCGAACCCGAGGCCGACAGCCGGCGCACGATCTGCGGCTGGACCAACCGTCCCAGCGCCGCCAGGGCCCGGTCGTCGAGCGTGATGTGGTAGCCGCCGGTCGCCCTCACGTCGATGTCACGGTCGACCACCTCCACGTCGAACCCGTTGCGGCGCAGCCCCGATCCCAGAGCCAGTCCGCCGATCCCGCCACCCACCACGACCACCCGCATGCCCGCCCCGTCCTTCCGTCGACTCCTGTCGGCCTCGACGGTGGCACCGGTGGTGGACACCGGATGTCCACCACCGGTGCCAGGATGAGCCGATGGCGGGCACCTCGCTCCGGACTCTGACGCTGCTGTCCCTGCTCGGGGCCCGCCGGGTGTGGCCACTGCGCGAGCTGGCGGACCGGCTCGGGACCAGCACCCGGACCGTCCGCCGGGATCTGGACACCTTGCGCGAGCTCGGCTACCCGGTCACGACCCTGCACGGTCCCGGTGGCGGGTACCGGCTGGGCAGCGGCCACACGCTGCCGCCGCTGCTGTTCGACCACGACCAGGCGCTCGCGATCGCCGTCGCACTGCAGACCGCTCCCGGCACGATCGCCGGATTGGGCGACGACGCCGCACGCGCGCTGGCCACGCTCGAGCAGGCGATGCCCGAGACCGTGCGCACGTCGATGGAGTCGCTGCGGCTGACCAGGTTGCGCAACTACTGGGAGTTCTCGGCGCCACCGATCGATCCCGAGGCGCTCACGGTGGTCGGCACGGCGGTGCGACAGCGGCGCGAGCTCGTCGTCGAGATCCTGCGGCCGGACGGGACCCGATCCGCTCCGGCCGACGCCGACTTCAGTGCCGGTCGCCGCGTCGAACCTCATCATCTCGTCGTATGGGCGGGGCGCTGGTACCTGGTGGCTCACGACCGCGCCGACCAGGAGTGGCGGGTGCTGCGCGTCGACCGGCTCCGTGCGCACCCGACCACCGCCGGTTTCGGGCCCCGCGAGCTTCCCGGCGCCGACATCGCCGGTTTCGTCATGTCCAGCCACGACCGGGGTGACACACCCGCCGACTGGCAGTGCACCGGCAGCGCCCGCCTCGATCTGCCCGCGCACGTGGTCGCCCGCTGGGCACCCGGCGGCTCGGTCGTCGAACATCTGGACGACCGGCATTGCCGTCTCACCCTCGGCGCGTGGTCGTGGGCCGGGATCGCCGGCATCCTCGCGAGCTTCGACTGCGACCTCGACGAGCTCCACCCGCCCGAGCTGGCCCGGGCGGCGGGCGGCATCGCCGAGCGGCTCCGGATCGCCGCCGATCAGGGGGCGAGCACGTCGACGCCGTCGTGAGCCAGGGCTGGGACAGGCCGGGCAGCTGCACCGGAGCACCCGTTGTGGAATCAGGTGAGGCTCACCTATGTTCGGTTCATGATGATCGCCTGCCCGCCCCCCGTCTGCACCGCGACGACCCGCCGGGAGTTCCTCGCGATCATGGCCGCCGCGGGCCTGCTCAGCGGCTGCGCCGGTGGCTCGGACAGCGGCCCTGCCGGCGCCACGTCACGCCGGGTCGAGCACCCCCTCGGCGTCACCGACATCCCGGTGTCCCCGTCGCGGGTCGTCGCGATCGACCGCCGGGGCACCCTGCCGCACCTGCTGGCACTCGGCATCGAGCCGGTCGGGGCCCTGACCCACGAGAGCATCATCGGGTCGCAGTTCCCCGGCGTCGTCGCCGACCTCACGGGCGACGTCACCGTGCTGCCGACGGCCGGAAGCTCCGACGAGGTCCGCCTGGAGGCGGTGGCAGCGCTCCGGCCGGACCTGGTGCTGGGCTGGACCGACGGGATCACCGACCAGTACGACGCGCTGACCCGGATCGCACCGACCGTGGCCGTCGACATCGACGTCCACGACGCGGAGCCCAGCCTGCGTGCGATCGCCGCAGCCGTAGGACGCGACGAACGGGCCGAGGAGATCATCACCGGGTTCGAGGCGCAGCGCACGCAGCGCCTCGAAGCCCTCGGCGAGATCGGAACGGTCTCGGCCGTCCTGGGCGTCGGGGACCAGATCCGGGTCTACCGCCCACGGGCGTCCTCGGTCACCCGGTGGCTGCAGGAGGCCGGTGGCCGGATCGTCCCGGACGCGGGCACGCTCGCCGGTGAGCCGTACCGGGACCTGTTCGTCACTGTCGGGCAGGAGCTCCTGGGCGAGGTGAACGGCGACACCCTGATCGTGATGGCCAACTCCGGCCCCGACGGCGAGGCGGCACTGGACGCACTGCGCGGGAACGCGTTGTGGTCGGGCCTCCCGGCAGTCCGGACGGGTCGGGTCATCCGGCTGGACTCGCAGGAGTCGGTCGGATACTTCGGCTACCAGGGCTACAACGCCGTCCTGGACTCGCTCACCGAGCAGTGGGCGGCGCTGACCCCCTGATCACCGGACGTACGGGGAGCGAACCGCGCCGGTGGTGCTGTGCGAGCATCCGGGTAGGCTCGCCGCACGCCCTCGTAGCTCAGGGGATAGAGCACCGCTCTCCTAAAGCGGGTGCCGCAGGTTCGAATCCTGCCGGGGGCACTACACCGTGACCAGCGGAAACGCTGTTCGCGATCGCGAACGACAGACGGCCGTGGGGCCATTCGTGGGGCCAAACTTGGCTACGGTCCGCCCATGCCCCCGCAGAAGCGCAGGTCACGCGGCTACATCGAGGAGCTGCCGAGCGGTTCGTTCCGCGCCGAGGTGTTCGCCGGAATCGACCCGCTGACGGGCAAGAAGCGCAAGCTCCGGGAGACCTGCAAGACCCACGCCGAGGCCAAGAAGGCACTGACCAAGCTCCAGCGCCAGGTCGACGAGAACAAGCAACCGAAGTCCTCGATCACCGTCGGCCAGGCCGTCGCGCAGTGGCTGGAGGTCGCCGACCTCCAGCCCACGACCCAGGAGCGCTACGACGACCTGATCCGGCTCTACGTCCTGCCCACGTTCGGCCACCTCCAGGCCGGGAAGCTCGACGCCGAGCTACTGGAACGCTTCTACGCCCGCCTCCAGCGGTGCCGGACGCTCTGCACCGGCCGCCCTCGACCCGGGCACGAGTGCCGGCCGCTGAGCGCCAGCACGACCCGCAAGGTGCACTACATCCTCCGGGCCGCGCTCGACCGGGCCGTGCGCTGGCGCCACCTGGGCGTCAACCCTGCCGCCATCGCCCAGGCCCCGGCACCGAGCAAGGCCGAGCCCGACCCGCCCAGCGCCGACGAGGCCGCCGCGATCCTCAACGAGGCATGGCGCGACCCGGAGTGGGGCCTGCTGCTCTGGTTGACGATGCTCATCGGCCCCCGCCGGGGCGAGATCTCCGCGCTGCGCTGGCACGACGTCGACCTCGACCGCGCGACCGTCTGGGTGCAGCGCAGCAACACCCAGTCCAAGGCCGGCGTCGTCGAGAAGTCGACCAAGACCGACCGCAAGCGCCGGGTCGCACTCGACCCGCACACCGTCGAGCTGCTGCGCACCCAACGGGACCTCTGGATCAGCAGACTGGCCGCGCTGGGCGTCGAGTTCGAGGCCGAAGGGTTCGTGTTCTCACCCTCGCCCGACGGGCGGACGCCCTACGCGCCCCGCGCGATCAGTCAACGCTACCGGCGGCTCGCCGTCCGGTTGAAGCTGCGCAGTACAAGACTTCACTCGCTCCGCCACTACTCCGCGACCGAGCTGGTCGCGGCCGGGGTCGACATCCGGACCGTCGCCGGTCGACTCGGGCACGGCAGCGGCGGCGCGACGACCCTGCGGGTGTACGCGGCGTGGGTCGAGGAGGCCGACCGGCGAGCCGCCGCGACGATCGCCACGGTGCTCCCGCAGCCGAAGCCTGCAGTGCGGCGATCGGGGCCGTACGAGCTGCTCGCTGCCGCGCTCCGTCAGCAGATCCAGGACGGCAGCCTTCCGCCGGGAGCGCTCCTACCGACGATGGCCGAACTCGCCGTTGCGAACTCTTGCGCGGTTGGGACCGCGCATCGTGCCGTCTCACTCCTCCGAGAGGAGGGGCTGGTCGAGGTCTCTCGCGGGCGCCGAGCGGTGGTCATTGGACCAAGACGGATTCACACGACTGTTCGGTAACCGGTGAGATCGTCGAGCACCACGACCCCCTCGGAGATTGCGGACGCGCTCGCCAACAAGCTCCCCGTCGGGGCGGCGGGCTCCGCGACGTCGAGGAGGGCGAACCAACGTGCTTGCCAACACTCCGCCCGGGTCGTCGTGGCGCGGTGGGTGCGCGAGCGCGCCGCCGTCAAGCACATCGACGGCGATCCGACGCCGCCGTACCTGTGCCGCCGCTCGAGCCCGACCTCGTCTACTGACCGCGGGCAGCTCCGGGCCCTCCGGGCAGGGACGCGTAGTAGTCGGGTTGCGACACGACCTCGACCCCCAGCTCGCCCTCGATCTTCCCGTCCACATTCTCGGCGGTCGCGGTCCACTCCACGCGGAGGATGGTGCCCGCAGGCTCCCTCACCATAACGGCCACGGCGGGCAGAGCAGTCGGGGTCCGCGGCCGGATATCGACAGCGGCGTAGGTGATGGTCACCGACCCCGTGTCCTCAATCTCGAAGCGCGGGATGGGGTTGACGATCGCACGGTCCGCCGCCCTTGGATACAGCGCGGCGGGGTTTAGAAGCCTCTCGATGCCGGGCAACTTCCGCGGCGTGCCCAGTACGGCCGGCACAGCGGGCCAATTCGGCGCGGCGTATACCCGGACCCCAACGCTCGACGGCCACTTCACGACATCGCCGTGGACGTGGGCCGTGACGACCAGCTTCTGAAAGTTGCGGTCCGTCGGGTTGTCGACGACCAGCCTCAATGTGGCGCCGTCGGACTCGTACCGCTGATGCAAAAGGTGGTCTCTCACCGTCTCTTCCGCCTTGGCGAGGTACTCCTCGACCTCCCGCTCGTAGTCCTCCTCGGTGCGTTTGTCGGGCTGCTCACCCAGGCCGTAGACCGACGTAGCCGGCATGACGAGACCCCGGTCAAACTGCCTGAGCGCGGCGTACGGCGAGGGCTTCGTGGCCGGCCACTTCGACCGGCTAGGAAGCATCAGCTCAGTTCGTCTCTCCGCGAGCCACTCCTGCGCGCGCTGCGCGTCGTAAGCCGGGCCGAACTCGACCGTGGCGGGCTCGGCTCTCACAACGACCTGCACGACAGCCGTACCAGCCCGGGCGCGCGCCATGAGGTCGGTGATCTGCGCGCTGGTCGCCCTGTCTGTCCGGCCGGGCGTCCGCACGAAGATGGCACCCTCGTTGAACTGGTCGTATGCCTTCCGCAGGGTGAAGGGGTCGTCGCCCGGCTGCGGAGGGTCCACGACGATCACCATGACGGTCTTGCCGTCGACCACCACCTGCTCCGGCGACCACCGCGCGGGACCGACCCACCGGTTAAGGGGGTTCACCAGGTCCGCGTTGTCGATAGTGGTCACGCCCGCCAGGGCGCCCGGCTCGACGCCGACGAGCACATAGCTGTAGCCCCCGGCGTGCCGCTTCGACGTAGCGATGGCACGGTTAGAGAAGCCGAGAATCTGCTTCGCAAGGTGCCAGCGGTCGGCGGCGATCGTGAGATCGAGGGTGCTTTTCCACTCCACCCAGTCGTGCTCGTCGTTCTTGTCCGCCTCGTCGCGTACGGCGACCACGAGCGCCTCGAGCTGGCTCGGCCGGAGGAACGGCGCCGACGTGTCGATCGAGAATGCCACCCTCCGAGTGTTCCTGTTCGCGCTTGACTCTCCGCAGCTCAGAGGGCTATCCGTCGACCACCGGTTCGTCTCGATCGGGTGAACGGGCCGCAGCTGCCGCGGTGAGACGGACCCCGTCGATGACCGGTCGACTCCTCAAGCGAGCGAGGTGTGCGTCTGCCCGGCGGCGCGGCCAGCACACCGCCAGGCACGCGACGGCGTCCGCCGTCAGAACGCGGTCTTCAGAATTGCGCGCTGCTCGCGGATGACGAGGCGAATCGAGCAGACGTTGCGGTACGTACTCATCCACCGCCTGAGCGACAGGGACATCGCCTCCTGCCCCGAGCTGCCGGAACGCCCGTCTGTGGCAACGTCGTCACTTTCCGTCGGCCCCGTCCACTAGCCTTCCTGGAGTTCCGCTCCCCACGGACGATCAGACGGGTGATCTGCATGAACCGCATCGACGCCGTGTCACAGGCGTTCCTCCAGTGGTCGTATCAGAACCGGCGGACCTCACCCCCCAACCACGGTTTCCTCACGAACGGGGAGTCGCTCGTCAACGGTCAGCAGGTCACACCAGACGAGCTTGAGGACGTCGTCGAGCTACTGCATCAACGGGGCCTCGTCGACGGACCGGTCTCGTTCGGGGAGCCGCAGCCGAACCCCGCGGAGCTGACGCCGGACGGGTTCTCCTGCGTCCTCGACTACGACGCCGACGTGCAGAAGTGGAAGGCGAGCAGACTCGTGACCTACGTCAACCAGCCGGTCACCGTCACAGGGAACCAGAACCAGGTCTCGGCGTTCAGCTCGAACATCAGCCAGCAGCAGCGCAGCACGATGGAGAAGGTTCACACCCTCCGTAACGTTGCGGAGCAGGCGCTCGCCGGACTTGGCACCTACGAGATCGACGAGGACGAGGCCGCCGACGTTCGGGCCGCCGCCGAGAAGGTGCTCGCCGAGACCGCGGAGGGCGAGCCCGAACCCGGCCGCATCGCGAAACTCGCGAAGAAGCTTCACTCCGTGCTCAGCATGTTCCTCGGCACGGCGGTCGGCGCCGAGTTTGCGCAGAGGCTCATGGACGCCCTCCTCCCGCTCATCGGCATGGCGGCCTGACGTGGAACCGAAGGAGCGGCGCAACGCCGTCGCCCGGGCGATCCTGCGGTGGCTCTATGAGGAGGACGGCAGCTACCCCCTCGTTGAGGACTTCCTCGCCTCAGCAGGGGGCGAGATCGGGGGCGAGCGCGTTGGCAACGACGAACTCGTCCGCACGGTCCGGTGGCTCCACGACCGGAAGCTCATCGAGGGCCCTGAGGTCGACGAGGTCCCGTACCCCGTCAGGCTTGCCCTGACCACCGCTGGTCGCCTCATGGTTGTCGAGCAGGACGGATGGGTAGAGCAGGAGGCTGCGACGCCGAGCGCCGGCGAGAAGCCGACCGTTCAGATCGTGGCGCGGGCGTTCCTGCTCTGGCTATATCCGGTCGAAAGCCAGCAGCCGACACCGCAGAAGTTCCTTCAGGCTCCGCGGTCTCTCATCGCGAACTACCAGATCGACGAGAAGCTGATGTCCGAGGCAGTTCGTCTGCTCGTCGCCAAGGGCCTCGTCGATGGGCCCGGCGCGTGGGGCAGCGATATCCCCATCCGGGTTCGACTCACTGACGCCGGGCGAATCTGCGTGATCGACCATGACGGGAACGTAACCAAGCAGGCCACATGGGCAGAGGTCGAGCGAGGCGGCGGAACGACCGTCGACAAGTCGATCACCACCACCGGGAGCGGCAACACAGTCGTCGCGCACAGCGACAACGTGACCTTACCGGTGGATCCGCGCGACCGGCCGGACTTCATCATCAAGCACGGGCGCGTGAGAGAGCCCGGACACCCGATCGTTGTGACGATGACGAGCGGCCCCCAGCAGCAGTACGTCACCCTGGACGTCGCCGTGCTCAAACCGCGCGAGGGCATCGCAGCGACGGTGTCAGGGGGTGAACGGTCCCGGATGGTTCGCGATCTTGAACGCGAGATCGTCGTCGACCTCGAACCGCCACGAGGAGAATCGGACGTCGTGGTCGAGGTAGTCGCGGTGTGCGAAGACGTCGACGCACCCGGCGACGGGTGGACCTGGCGGCGGGCTTTCAAAATCCCCGGCTTTGGGGTCGGTTAGCGCCGCTTCAATAGGCGAGCCCGCTGATCGTGAATCAGACTCCGTCGCCCGGAACAGCGGAACCAGGGCCGGCAAGTGCCGGGCCGAGAGCCTGCAGACGGCTCCCACAGGGCCGGAAACGGGGCTCCGTCCGGCTCCCGACGAGCAGGCCGCGCCTGTGTTGCTGTCGGTGGTTGCTGTCACCCTGAGTTGTATGGTGGCGACTGCTGAGCAGGTAGCGCGGATCCCGGCGGGAAACCTTCGGGTCCCACCAGGGGATCTCGCGGCTGTCTGGGCAGCCGCGGAGCGGCGGTCGTTCGAGCAGTCCAAGCGGGGTGTTCTCGACTGGTACGCCGCGGCGGTGGTCGCGACGTGCATGTGGTTGGCGTGCGCGATCTATCGACCGCCGTGGGGCCGGCCGCACCCCGCGGAGGCGCCGGTCTCCCGCACGCGGGCGTCGGCGTACGAGGAGCTGATCGAGGCCGAGTACCTCGCCGCGGAGCGGTTCGAGGAGCTGCATCCTCGTCGGGCGGAGCGGGAGCCCGGTTGGGCTGAGGGCGCGCGAGCGACGCTGCGGTGGGCCTGGCGCGGTGAGGGAACGCCGCCGATTGACGTCGAGGGATGGTCGGTGGCGGGATAGCTCCCGCCACCGACCATCCGTCACCACCGGCTGTCGGGCAGCTCCCGCTCGTCGAACCCGTCGGCGACGTCGTCGAACTCGCTGTGCTGCTCGGTATGCGAGCGAGCGAGTCCGGCTCGTTCCTCCTGGCCATCCTCGGCGGTGTCGCGGTAGCGAATCTCGTCGAGGATCCGGCCGGCGTGGTCGAGGTAGTCGGTCGTCTCGGCGGCCTCGGGCACTCGCACCGCGTCTTCCAGCACTGGGGCCGGGCGGGCGTCGGCGATCTCGCGGACGTCGTCGCGACGGCTGTCGGCCGTCTCGGCGTTCTGCTGCTCGTCCAGGAAGGCGTTGCGGTCGTCGGGGGCCTGGTCGTGGATGTCGTTCTCGGTGATCTCCCGGTACTGCTCGTCCTCGGAGAGGGCGGCGTCGTGGGCGGCCTTCCACTCCGCTGCGGTGACTCGGTCGTCGGGGTCGTCGGCGGCGTCGCGGGCGGACAACTCGGCCTTGGACAACTCAGCTTGCACGCGGGTCTGTGCGGTGTGGGCGAGCCAGGCACCGCGGGCGTCGTCGATCTCCTGGAGCTGGGTGGCTCGCTGCTCCAGCAGCGCGGCCATCGCCTCGGCCCCGGCTGCGCGCTCGGCGAGCCGGTTCCGCTCGGTCGGGTCGGGGGTGGTGTCGAGGGCGGCTCGGGTGACCGCGGCGTCCTGCCGCTGGGCCTCAGCCGCCTGCCGGGTCCCTGCAAGTTCGTTCGCGACGTAGCGGGGCGCAGCCGCCAGTTCGCGGTCATAGGCGCGGACTCGGATGCGGAGCTGTCCGTTGGATAGCTCCAGGTGCTCGCGGTCGATCTCGGGCCGCCCAAGAGCCCGCCACGCCGCCCGGTGGGCCGCGAACTCCTCCACCTGCCCGGGCTTCGGAGCCGGACCGAGTGCGTCGGTCGGGTCGTCGTGGCCGCGGACCTCGCGGTAGGCGGCGACCCGTCCGACGTCGTCGCACCACCGCTGCCGGGCCATCGGGTCGGTGGGGACGTCGCCGAACGCCTGGAACGCCCACGCGGGCGGCTCGACGGCCGCGGCGGCGCCGAGGTCGTCAGCACGCTGGTCGGCGGCGACGGCGAGCCGGTCAAGGTAGCTGCTCCACTGGAGGTTGTCGGTCTGGGGGATCCAGTCCGTCCAGCGTTCCCCGAGTGGGTCGAGGCGGTGCTGGTCGCGGATGCGGGAGTAGACGACGTTGCTGACGTTGCGCGCCCCGGTGAGCGGTCCGCGGTCAACGGCCTCGGCGAGCACGGCGTGCGGATCGAGTCCGGCGAGCTCGGCGCGGCGCAGGACCCGGGTCAGGGCGGCGGTGCCGTCCTCGGCCGCGATCCGAGCCCGCTGCTCGGTCGTGAGCGTGCCGTCGTGGACGAGGCGGTCCAGTGAGGCGGCGGTGCGCTCGGTCGCGGCGAGCTGGGCGGCGTCGGCGAGCAGCTCGACCACCGTCCGCGCGCTCCCGGCCTCCTCGGCCGACTCGGTCGCGATCGCCACCGCGGACCGGTCGATGGCCTGGTCGGCGGTGTCGAGGATTCCGGCGAGGACAGCGACGGGGTCGCGGTGCAACTCGTGGCGGGCGGCGGTGCCGTCGGCCGGGTCCTCCGGCGCGACTCGCGTGGTGACGTGAGCGGTGTTGCGAACGCGGCCGCGGGACATCCCGACGTAGAGCGCGTTCGCCCGGGTCATGGGCGTTACGACGGTGTGAGTGGTGTCGACGGTGGCGCCCTGCCCGGCGTGGGTCGTCCCGGCGTAGCCGAGGGCCAGGTGCTCGCTCACGTAGGTCGCGGGCAGCACGAAGCGGGCCCCGACGGTCGGACCGTGGGCAGAGTCGACGCCGCCGCCGTGGGTGTCGGTGGTGACCTCCAGGGTGCCGTCGTCGCGGACCGCGGTGATTCGGTAGAGGTCGCGGTTGTGCGGGCCGCGGCGGTTGCCCTCGAACCCGGCCAGGTGGTGGGCGTTGTGGCGGGCCTCGACCAGGTCCCCGACCCCGGCGGTGGTGCCGTCGAACCCGAGCCGAACCCCTGCCTCCGTGACTCGCCCGAGGCGGATCAGCTCGGCGCGGATCGAGCTGGAGAGGCGGGCTGCCTGCTCGTTGGTGTCGACCAGCAGCAGCGACCGCCGCCCCGCGAGGTGGTCGGCCAGCCAGCCCCGCGCCGCCGAGGTCTCGGCGTCTTCGCGGGTGCCGGAGTCCAGCAGGCGACCCTGCTGGTGGTAGGCGCGGAGCACGGTTTGGTCGCCCTCACGCAGCCGCAGGGACGCGTCGCGTTCCCACTCGGAGCTGAACCGGCGGGCGTCGGTGAGTTCGTAGCGGGACCCGGCCGTGGCGAGCAGGTCCATGCCGCCGCCGGCGCCGACCGCGGCGAGCTGGCGGTGGTCCCCGACCAGCAGCAGCTTCGCCCCGGCCTCGTCGGCCCGCTGGTGGATGGCGGCGAGTGCGGCGGTGTCGGTCATTCCGGACTCGTCGATCACCAGCAGGTCCCCCTCTCGTAGCCGCCACGCTTCGTCACCGTCGACCGTGCGGCGCTCGGCCGGGGCGGCGGCGAGGCGGTCCTGGGTGGTGAGCCAGCGGGCGATGTTCGACGCCGTCAGCCCCTCGGCGGTGAGGACCTCGGTGGCGCGTTGGCTGGTCGCCAGCCCGAACACCCGCCCCGCACCACCGCCCGGCCCGCCGGTCGGGCGTAGGTCAGGGTCTGTCCAGGCGCGGGCGAGGTTTCCCACGACGTAGGACTTCCCGGTCCCGGCGGGGCCGACGAGGGTCTCGACCCGGGCGCCGGAGGTGAGGATCCCGCGCACCGCGGCGGCCTGGTCGACACCCAGTTCGAGGCCTTCGCTGCGCAGGGTGCGCAGGAACCGCTCCGCCTGCGCCCCGGTCAGGGCGGCGCCGTCGCGGGCGCTGGTGGCGGCGAGCAGGATCCGCTCCGAGCGGACCTGGTCGGGGGTGCAGTAGACCCGCCCGCCCGGGGCGATGTAGGCGGACTCGCCGTTGGCCACGCGCAGCTCGTCGGGCAGCAGCCCGGACCCGGGTCGTTCGGACTCCAGCGCGATCGCGTAGACGAGAGCGTGGTCGGTGATCTGATCGAGCAGCACCG
Source organism: Pseudonocardia autotrophica (assembly GCF_003945385.1). Taxonomy (NCBI): domain Bacteria; kingdom Bacillati; phylum Actinomycetota; class Actinomycetes; order Pseudonocardiales; family Pseudonocardiaceae; genus Pseudonocardia; species Pseudonocardia autotrophica. Next base: position 894,407 of record NZ_AP018920.1, on the reverse strand, counting down.
CGACGTCACCGCCGTCGGGGACCCCGAGGTAGTCCGGCAACGCCGCGTTCACCGCCCGCACCAGATCCGAGCGGGTCCACCCCGACTTGCGCGACGCCACATCCTCCAGGGCTATCTCGATCACGGCCTGCGGGTTGAACGCCTGCGGGGTCACGCCGTCTCGGCGGGCAGCCAGGGCGGTGTCGGCGATCCCGGCCAGCCCGCCAGCGATATCGGACTGCAACCGGGCGGCGACCCGGTCGAGCATGTCCCCGCGGGTCTCCCCGTCGTGCGACTTCGCGGCCCGCGTGGCGAGGGTGGCCTGCTGGGCCAGCCGGTCGCGCTCGACCCCGTTCGGGGCGCGGCCGTAGCGGGTCTCGAACGCCTCGATCAGCTCCGCCGCCTTCGCCGTCACCGCGTGACGGCGGTTCGACACCAGCGACATCGCCTCCGCGGACACGCCGACGACCTCGCGGGACTTCCCGTCCCGGCGGGTCGCGACCAGCGTCCCGATCGTCGCGGCCAGCCGCTCTTCGGTGGTGCGCTCCCCCACCGCCCCGGCCCCGGCGCGCCAGCGGTGGATCGCGCGGGAGTCCAGGGTTCGCCACACCCCGTCCGGGCCCTGGATCCGGTTCAGGATCGCGTTGTGGATGTGCAGCTGCGGGTCCCGGTCACGGGAGTCGTGCTGGAAGAACGACGCGACCGTGAACGCGTGCGCATCGACCCAACGGCCCGCGGCTCCGCCGTGGTGCCCGACCCGGGCGTACCCGGCCTTGTCCTCCAGGTAAGCCAGCGCGGCGTTGTTGCCCGCCCAGATCGCGTCCTCGACTGCCTGGCGGAACTCGCCCCACGCCGCCGCGGTGGCCTCGTCCCCGGCCTGGCGGGCGGCGACCTCGCGGGCCTCGAACGCGGTGTGCAGCAGCGTCACCGACTTCTGCACCGAGAACGTCGCGTCGAGGAAGGCGACGTTGTGCCGGGCCGCCTTACCCGCCTCGGTACGGAGCTCGGCGCGGCGTTCCGCCGCCGCATCCGGCTCCCGTTCCAACGCTGCCGCGTACAGGTCGTCCTCGGACAGGTACTTGCGTCCGGTGTGTCCCAGCGTTGGGACGCTGTCCCACCGGGACGGATCACCGAACCCGGCGTCGCGGGGGTCGAGGAACCGCTCGTAGAGGGCGCGCATGTCCTGGGCGTCGACGAGGCCGGCGAGGCCGAGCTGCTCGGCCCCCGCACCCCACCAGCGGCCCGGGGGCTCGCCCTCGGCGACGGCGCCGGTGTAGTAGTTCTCCCGCCCCGTCGCGACCTCCTTCAGCAGGTAGTCCGGTGAGTAGCCGGTGGCGATCCTCAACACCCCGACCACCCCCGAACGATCATGAACACGGCTGCAGAGCCGTCGGCGACGGCCGCCGGACAGTCGGAAGCGGTGGGGGTGCGGCGTGGCCGGCCGGAGGCCGGCCCGCCCCCTCGGATCGTGATGCCTCGGTGTGACTCTCTTGATCTTGGGGTGTTCTTGGTCTGATCGGTGTAGTCGCTCTCGGTTCTGGTCTTCTGCTCGCTCTCGCTGCTGGTACTGCTCGTCTCGGCGTGGCCGCTGCTGGTCAGGCTGCTCGGGTTCATGGCTGGGTCCTGTTCTGGGGCTCGTCGGGGACGAGGTGCAGGCCGCTCGGCGCCTGCTGCGGGGTGTCGCGGAGCTGCTGGAGGGCTCGGGCGGCGGTGCCCCGGCCGACCTGGGCGAGGTCTTCCAGCTCCCGGACGGTGGGGAGGGCGCCGTTGTGCTGGCGGTGGGTGAGGGCGGTGGTGCGGGCGCGCTCCTGCGCGCCCGCACCCGACCCGCCCGTCCCACCAGTCGTCGACCGGTCCCGCCGGACCGCCGGACGGGGTGCCGGGTGGGATACCGGCCGCGGCGGGCCCGGGATCACCGGCCCGTCCAGCGCGGGTGGGACACCTATCCCGCGTCCCACCGTGTCCGGACGTTCCACCGGTGCCGGACCGGACGGCGGGACGGTGATCGTCGCCTGAACACGGGCTCCGGACACCTCGCCGGGCGCGGTCTGCGCCCGGCCGGCCTCGGCGGCCGGCGCGTCGGCGGAGCGGGTGTCGGCGAGGAGGTAGAGCAGGTGCGCGACGACGGCCGCGGCGATCGCGGGCCACGCCCCGACACCGAACCGCAGCACCGCGTCCGCCTCGACCGGCGGCGCCCCGGGCGCCGGGGCGGGCCCCGCAAGGAACATCGCCTGCGCCAGACCCGACAGCCCGGCGGCGACGATCACCACCGACCAGGCGTAGCGGGCCGCGCCGCCCCGCAGCCGAGCGGTCGCGGTGTAGGCGACCAGCGCCAGGCCATCGGTGATCAGCGGGTAGATCCACGCCACCCCGACCGGGACCCGCGCAGCCACCGCCACCTCGAACAGGCCGTGCGCCGTCGCGACCGCGGCGCCGATCGCGACGGCCAGGCCCGGAAGCCACACCGCCGCCTGACCCCACCGCCCCGCACCACTACTGGTGGTCATCCGAGCGCACCCCCGATCGGGCTCGCGACGGCCCGAGCGGGCTCGGGTGGGGCTTGGTCGCGGTGCTGCGCCCACCAGCCGGTGATCGCGGTTGCGTGCTCCAGCCCGGGCACCGGGACCGGCGCTCCACCGGGGGCCGACCAGCCGGGGCGGGTCTGGTGGGCCTCGATCGAGCACGACCCCGCGCTCTTGCGGATCCGGGCGGTCACGCCGGGGCGCTGGCGGTCGTGCCAGTCCCCGGCCGCGGCGACCGAGGCGTCGGGGCCCTGGTAGGCGGCGAGCCAGGCGTGCATCAGCCACAGCAGTTCCTCGACCACGTCCGGGTGCCAGAGCCAGCACTCGGGCAGCACCGAGGCGCCGTCGGGGTAGCGCAGGAACACCACGCCGAGCCACGCGGTCAGCTCGTCGACCAGCCCGGCAACCTCGCCGGGGTCGGTGGGGGCGAGCAGCCACGACGGCGCCGGCGGCTTCGTCTTCCTGCCAATCACGGTCTTCAACGTGTCTGCGGTCCGGGCGGCCATCTCGTCGAGCCGGTCCACTCGGGCGGTGAGCGGGTCCAGGCCGTCGACCCGGCGGCGGAGTGAGTCGACCTCGCGGGCCAGACCGGCCACGACGACCTCACTCGCCGAGCCCTCGGGGGTCTGCGGGGGTGGGGGCATCACCGCTCCCACCCCGCCCCGTCTACGTCCGCCGCGGGGGCCCGCCCCGCGGGCCGCTCCTCGGACCCTGCCAACTCGACGGCGTCGGCCTGGGTCTGGCGGACCAGCTCGCAGACCCGGTTCATCTCGGCCTCGGTCAGCGGCCAGACCCCGCCCTCGGCCGCGTGGTCGGGGGTGAGCCACAGCCCGCCCGCGAACGCCCCCGGGCCCTCGTCGAGCACCCGGCCCCGGTCACTGCGCTCGTCGGTGCACACATCCTCGCGCGGGTGGCCGTCGTCGGGGGTGTTCACGCGGTCCTCCTCGTCGTCCTGGTGCTCGGTGGTGTCGGGACCGTGGTTGGGGCGCTGGTCGGTGCGGTGGTCGAGCGCGGCGGCCTCGGCCGTCGCTTCGGCGGCCAAGACACGGGCGTCGTGCGCAGCCGTGGCCTCGCGGTGCGACCGCTCCCGGGCGACGATCACCAACCGGGGCTGCGGATCACACGCGGTCCGGTTGGTCAGCTCGTCCAGGCCGACCCGGTGAGCGCGGTAGCCCCACATCTCCGCGTCCGAGTGCAGCCCGGCCAGCCGGTCCCGCTCGGTGATCGCCGACGTCCCACGCGCCTCGCGCAGCGCCGCGATCGCAGCGGCGCCGGCGCGGGTGCGGGCGGCGGCGACGGTCTCCCCACCGGTGAAGTCGACCCAGCCGAAGCGGGCGCGGGCGTCGTCGAGATCGAACTCGTCGAGGTGCCACCCCGACGACGGCCGCCCGTGGGCACCGGTGGCGTCGCGCAGGTAGGAGGCGACGACCTGCTCGGCGTCCGCCCGGCCCCCGGGCAGCTCGGCGGCGAGGCGGTCGACGGCCTGGGCCGGGGTCCACAGCTCGTAGCGGTCGTTCATCGCTGCCACCGCCCGTCACCGGTCGGGCCGTCGGGGCCGTCGCTCGGAGACGGTTCGTGCAGCACGACCTCCTCGGCGACCTGGTCGACGTCGTTGCCGCGGCGGATCGCACGCAGCTCGGCGAACATCCGGTTCGACGACCGCACCCGCTCCAACGTCTCTCGGAATCGCTGCGGCCAGTGCGCGGCGAGCACCACCAGAGCGCGTTCGAGCTGGGCGTCGGCCCACACCCGGATCGCCTCGTTGCGGCGATGGCGGCGGGACTCGGCCTCGACGCGGCGCATCAGCCGCGCCCGACGACGGACGTCCAGGCGCTTCCACGCCATCCGGACCCGGCCGATGACCGGGGCGATCCCCCGCCGGATCACCACCACCCGCCCGGCAGGCAGGTTCGCGATCTGGGCCGGGGCGAGCACCGGTACCTTCCGCACGCTGCGGGAGGCGACCCGGCCGTGCTCGTCCGTGGTGGAGACGCGCTCGTCGCGCTCTCCGGCGAGGGTGGACCAGAACTCCAGGTCCGCCTTGTCCCGCGTCCCGCCGAAGATCATGACGGCGGCGGTGTTGTTGAGGATCGTGGCGGCCTTGTGCTCGCCCCAGCGGGCGAGGAGCTGGGCGCGGGACTGGAACGCGCACAGGATCGTCACCCCACGCCCGCCCATGTCGGCGGTCCAGGACTCCAGCGGGACGGGGCTGATCAGGGCGGCCTCGTCGAGGAACAGTCCGAGCGGCGGGTCGAGCCGGCCCTTCGGCTGCCCGGCCGCCAGCCGTCGGGCTTCGCGGGCGATGTGGCCGGTGAGGGCGCAGACCAGGGGTGCGGTCTGGGCCTCCTCGGCGCCGAGCAGGAACACCGTCGCCCGCTCCTCCAGGAGGCGGGCGACGTCGAACCCCGCGCCCGGCTCGGCCGCCGCCGCAGCGGCCGGATGGGTCAGCCAGCCCAGGGCGGGCATCACGCTGGAAGTGATCGAGCTACGGGTGCGTTCGTTGGTGGTGACGAACTGCATCGCGTCCTGCTCGAACGCGGTCACCCCGGAGCGGCGCAGCAGGGCGGGGACCTCGCGGCCGGCGGCGTCGGGGTCGGCGACCCACCCGAGGACGTCGGCCATCCGACGGTCGCCGAGTGCGGCGGCGTGCAGCAGGGCTGCGAGGACGCGGCGGGCCTGACCGTCCCAGAACTCCCGATCCCCACCACCACCGGAGGCGACGGCGGCGAGCATGTCCGTCGCCCGCTCCGTGGCCGTTACGGGGTCGGTGCAGCCGGTGAGCGGGTCGAACGTGATCGTGCTCGTGCGGTCGCCGAGCCCGGCGGGGTTGAACACGAACACCTCACCCCGGGACTGGCGGCGCAGCGGCGCGCACAGATCCAGCAAGTCCGTGCGGGTCGAGGTGACCAAGGCGGCGCCGGGGGCGTCGAGGACGCGCCCGGCCAGCCAGCCCGTCTTCCCGGTCCGGGGACCGCCGACGACGATCACTACGTCCTCGACCAACGCCCACACCCGCAGCGCCCCGGTGCGGCACAGCTCGACCGCGGCCTCGGTGGTCGCGAGCCGCCACCGCTGCATTCGGGGCAGCTCGGCCAGCGAGGGCCGGACGGTGCCGGTACGGCGGCGGACAGCGAGGGTCCCTGCGTGGCGGAGGATGTCCAGCGACGAGGCCACTCCGACCTTGCGGCGGGACCGGGACGCCCAGCGGGAGACGGTGGCGGAGGAGCGGGTCCAGCGGTGCCACACGATCGCCAGGGCCAGCGCGGCCACGGCGACGAGGGCAGGCCAGGACAGAGCGGTGACCATCGTCGCTGCCGGGAGCAGTGCGACCGCGGCGAGGCCGGCGGCCAGACCGCGGGCACCGCGCGACCAGGCCAGCAGCGCGCCTCCGGCGAACGCGGCCAAGACCAGAGCGGTGGAACTGAACAGGATGCTCATCAGTCCTCCACCCCCGTCCGCTCGACCCACGCCGCGACGTCCGCCCGGTGGCGGGTGCAGGTGTCGGCGTGGCCGGTCTCGTTGTCGGTCGGGTGGGACTCGAACGGGCCGTCGTCGGTCACCTGTTCGCCGCACGTGGTGCAGCGCCAGTACGCCGACGGCGTCCGCCACGACCGGATCCCCTCGCGCTCGGGGTCCGGGACGCGGCCGCACACCAGCCAGTCGAACGCCGCCTCCCCCACCGGCACCCCACCGGTCGGCAGGCCCAGGACCGCGCCGATCTCATCCCACGACCGCCCGGCCGCCCGCGCGGAGCGGGCGTAGTCGTAGAGCTGGGCCTCGGCCACCGTGCGGGTAAGCAGCGCGGCCCGGACCCCGGCCAGCGGGTCGTCGAGCCTGCGGTCGGGGAAGATCGTGAACCCGGGGATCGGGACCTCGGACTCGGTCGTGCCGAGCACCTCGACCGCGATCCGGCGGACCAGCTCCCGGATCCGACCGGCGGCCTGCCCGGACTCGGTAACCCCGAACGTCTCGCTCATCACCGACCACCCCCGGCGGGGATCGCAAGGGCGGCGGCCCAGCGGTCCACGGTCCGGCGGGTCACGCCCAGCGTGCGGGCGATGTCGCCGCGGTCGGCCCCGGCGGTGAGCGCCGTGTGGCCCGCGGCGATGACCGGGGCCCGGTCGGCACGCGGCGACGGGCCGGGCACCACAGCGGAGCGCTCGGCTCGACCGGGTCGGCGGGGCGTCGCCCGGCGGGCGCGGCGGCGCTCGTCCTCGGTCAGCCCACCGGCGATCCCGTGCGGCTGCTCGACGTTGGCCCACGCCCGGCATGCGGCCAAGACCGGGCACACCCGGCACACAGCGAGCGCCCGCCGCTCCGCCGCCGCCAGAGCGGCACCGTGGGTCGGAGTCGGGAAGAACAGATCGGGCTCGACGTCCCGGCAGGCCGCGCGGGCCGGCCAGTCCAGCTCCTCGCCCCGTGCGGGGACCGGGTCTACGGTGAACACCTCTCCTACCTCCATGTGTTGGTTGGTGAGAGCGGCCCGGCGGTCGTGTTCCGCCAAGATCCCGTCGCCGGGCCGTCCCATCTCCTGCGTCTGCTGCTGCTCGTTCACGGCTGTCCCCGCTCCGGGGCTCGGGCTGGGGCCGTGAACAGCCCCAGCAGCCCGTCCTCGATCCGGCGCTGCTCGTCCCGTTCGGCCGCGGTGTCGCGGCCGGTGCGGGCGCCGGGGATCACCTCGGCCAGGTGCGCGAGCCGGACCGGCCGGGGCCGGCCGTCGAGCAGGCACACCGCGATCTGCCGCGACGGGCACTCCTGGCGGCGCAGCACCGGCCACCCGCACGCCGGGCACCGGCCCGCACCCGGCACGTAGTGCTCGACCACCACCTGCAGCCGGCCCGTGCGACCGGTCAGGCGCAGCAACCGCGGGTCCAGGTCCTCGGGTCGCGCGACCCGCTCCGGCGCCGTCCACTCCGGCGACGGACGCCCGGTCACGCCGACCACCCACGCGCCTCGTCCAGGGCCGCGGTCGCCCTGGCGTCGGTGAGGCCGTAGCGCAACGACGCCGCCTCGACCGGCTCCGGGACCCGCCCGAGCGCGTCCGGGCACAGCACCGACCCGTCGAGGTGGGAGAAGTCCGGGCAGCGGCCGGCGCGGGCGGGCCACCCCGAGGGCGGGGCGTCGACGACGGGGCCGGCGCAGCCCGGGCACACCAGGTCGGTCACGTCGACCAGGTCGACGGGGTCGTCGCCCAGGTCCACGATGGGCGGGCCGGGCAGGAAGATCGCGGTCATGCTGGCCTCCAGAAGTGGTGAGGAGGGTCGGCCGGTCCGGCCTCCCGGTGGCGGCGTCCCGTCCGCCACCGCGCCGTCAGGCGCGCACGGCCTCCGAGGCTCGGACTCAAGGGCCGGCCGAAGGTCGGTCGCGCAGCGACGCGTAGCGCCAGCGGAGCGCCCTTGAATCTGAGTGAGGCCGGGCCAAACTCGGGCCGGACGGCCCTCCGCCCCGCCGCAGGCGGGTCCACCAGTGGTCTCGGCCCGCCCGGCCGTGAGGGCGAGGTCTCCCGCTCCGGGACCGGCGGCCGCGGTCACGACCCCGCCCCGGTGGTCCCGGCGCTGTTCAGCGCAGGTGTCGCCGCCCGGTCGAACGCCGAGATGAACGTGCTGATCGCCTCCGGCAGCCCGGCACCGACGGGCGTGGCGATGAACAGCGCCAGCGCGATCAGCGAGAAGGCGACCGCGCCGATCGCGACCCGCGCCTTCGCGCAGATGAACGCCCCGAGTACCGCACCGAGGATGAGCACACCGACGCTGCCCATCAGGACGCGCTCCCCCGGGTCGCGGGGACCCACGCGGCGACATCGACAACGGCCTGCTGGCTGACGGCGGCGCTCACCATCTCGTCGAGAACCCGTGCCGGGATGATCAGTCGGCCGCGGACTCGGAGCGCGGGGAATTCACCATCGCGAATTGCGCGGTACAGCGTGACGGGCGAGGTTCCGATCAACTTCGCGGCGTCGGGAACGCTGTAGAAGGTCGGGCCGACCGCCGCGGCGGTGTCGACACCCTCCCTGGTAGACGGACTGTTCACTGGGCTTCTCCTCTCGAACTACTGCTCCCTGTTGGGCAGTGGAGATAGCCTGAGTCCTGTTCTGACGTAGAACCCGGAAGGAAATTCCGGGGTACTTCCGGCCAAGTCGGGGAGGGTGGTTGCCATGCGCGGAATGACGACGGCGATGGCCATCGGCGAGCGGATCGCCTTCTACCGGCGGCGGCGTGGGCTCTCGCAGCTTGTGCTCGCCGGTCTCATCGGTCGGACCGAGGACTGGCTCAGCAAGGTCGAGAACGGGCGGATCGACCTCGATCGGCTGTCGGTCATCCGGCGGATCGCCGAAGCTCTCGACGTCGCGATCGGGGATCTGGTCGGTGAGCCGACCCTCCTCGAGTGGACGGCGGACAGCGGGGTTCAGACCGTCCCCGCGCTCCGCTCCGCCCTCATGGACTACCGGCAGATCACTCCGCTACTCGCGGGCCCGGCAGCTCCGGGCGAGGCAGCCGACCTCAACTCGCTGGAGGCGGACGTCTCGGCGATCTTTGACGCGTACCAGGCGAGCCGCTACGGCTACGTCACCGGCCGGACTCCCCTGGTCCTCAGCGACGCGCTGACCGCTGTACGCAACGCGGAGCAGGCGGACCGTCGGAGGGCGCTCGCTCTGCTGGCGCTCACCTATCAGGTCGCGGTGTCGGTCCTGACGAAGCTGGGAGAGACCGACCTGGCGTGGATCGCGTCCGAGCGCGGTCTGGCTGCAGCACAGGAGTCGGAGAGCCCGGTTGTACTCGGCTCGCTATTCCGGTCCGTCGCCTACGCCCTGCACTCGATCGGGAGGTTCGCGGCGGGCGTCGACCTCGTGCGGACCGCGGCGGGCGTCCTCGAAACGCATCTGAGTAGCCGGACCGACGAGTCCTTCCTCTCGGTCTACGGCACGCTGTTCCTGACCGGGGCCGTCGCTGCGGCTCGGGCCGACGATCGAGCCTCGGTGAACGCCTTCCTCCGCGAAGCTGAGGACAGCGCGCACCGAGTCGGGCACGACACCAACGCGATGTGGACGGCGTTCGGACCAACGAACGTCGCTCTCCACCGCATGACGACGGCGCTTGAGCTCGGCGACGTCCAGGTGGCGGTCGACCTCGCGCCCACGATCGACGCCTCGGGCCTTCCTGCTGAGCGTCAGGTGCGGCACGCCATTGAGACGGCCCGGGCCTACGCGGCGAGAAACCGCCGCGACGACGCTCTCTCGGTGCTGCTCCAGGCCGAGCGGATCGCTCCGGAGCAGATCCGACACCATGCCCGCAGCCGTCAGCTCGTCCTCGGATGGGTGAAGACCAATCGAGGGCATCGGGATACCGCACTCGACGATCTGGCGGGCCGGCTCCGCCTCGTCTGATCGACCCAACGAAGGTCACTGGGACGAGCGCTGCGCGACCGACCCAAACCCGGCGCCGCGGTCGTCCACATCGGATCCGCCGCGGCCGACATGTGATGCCGGCGGCTACAGCGCCGGTCCGCACCCCTGGATCGTTAACCTCGCGGTTCTGTCCCGACCGGAGGAACATCACGGTCAGCAAGGTGCTTTCCAGCTACGTCGCCGACACCGAGTTCTTCTTCAACCAGCTCTCTGACGACCGCCGGAAAGACCTACCGAGTACGCGCTCACACGTCGCGCCGCCGCCCTCGGGCCACCGCCCAGCTCACCGCTGGGAGGGTGCGAGCGGCACCACCCACTGACCACACGACCACACGGCTGTCCCCTGCCAGCGCAGTTGGGGGCCAGCCCTACCTTCTCGCGCTTCCCGCCTTGCACGCTCGCGAACGACCGCGAGAGCAGGTCCCAGGCCAGCAGCACCCAGACAGCAGCAGTCGTAAGCTCGCACGGTGTCTGACCCGAGCGAAACGTTCGCTACCCCCCGCGTCGCCGCAGGCGCCCTCTTCCTCGACAACAGCAGCCGGATCCTGCTCGTACACCCCACCTATAAGGACACCTGGGACATCCCCGGTGGGTACGTCGAGCGCGGCGAGTCGCCGGCCGCCGCCTGCCGCCGAGAGATCGCCGAGGAACTTGGGCTGGACCGGAACCCCGCGGCGCTGCTCTCCGTCGACTGGGCACCGAGTGAGAAGGAGGGCGACAAGCTCCTCTTCATCTTCGACTGCGGCCAGATCGGCGAGGACACCAAGCGGATCCAGCTCGCGGAAGACGAACTCGACAGGTGGGCGTGGGTTGCTCTCGGCGATCTTGACTCTTACGTCATCCCGCGGCTTGCCCGTCGTCTGCGCTCCACTGCCGAGGGCGGACCCCGCTACTTGGAACACGGCGGGGCCCTGAACAGCGCTTACTAGACCGCACACCGTCCCGGTCTTCTAAAGCGGGTGCCGCAGGTTCGAATCCTGCCGGGGGCACTACACCGTGACCAGCGGAAACGCTGTTCAGACACCGGTCGGAAGCCGAGATCCCACGTCGTGTCCCGCGGCACCGGACCAGGTGCCGCCGGCATCTCAGTCGCGCTGTTCGTCGCCGCCGTCGTCGTCAGGGATGCCTCCAGAGCTATTGCGAGCGCCGCGTGAATACCGGCGCGCTTGTCTCATCGCGTACAGATGCCCTGCTCTGAGTCGTCGATGTACCACTGGGGCGCGATCAGGTGCGGATAGCGGCCGCCGAGTTCGGTCAGCTGGGCTTCGATCGTCTCCTGGCAGTCGGTGTGCGCGAAGACCGGGAAGAACCTGCCCGACGCTCTGTCCGCGAGATGAGCCGGTTGCACGAGCAGATCGAGGATCCGGCGCCGTCGCCGATGGGCGTCATGGGCATCGCGCAGGGCAGGGCCGTCGAGCCAGCACAGTGACCACAGCCCCGACACCGCCGCCGATGTGCGGATCCCCATCGGTACCACTGGTGGAGGCCCTCCCGAGGGGCCCAGGACGGTGTCGGTCTCGTGGCCGCCGCCCGGGAACAGCGTGGGCAGGCCGGCGTCGAGGCCGCGGCGGACCCAGATGCCGAGCAGGGGGGCGTTCCGAGCCGGGTCACCGACGTAGCGTCGCTGGTGGGCCAGGTACTCACTCGCCTGTTCCACGGCGACCTCCGCGTAGTCCACGCTCGGGATCAGGAGAAGCGCGGCCATTTGGGTACCTCTCTTCCTTCGTACTGTTCTGTCACTCGTGGCCCCGGGGCGGGCCGCGCCGTCCGCGGACGGCGCGGCCCGGGGGAGGCCGGGCGGCTAGAGGTGCGCCGCGTGGGTCGTCGCTGCGGAGGCGTCGGCTCCGGGCTGCCACAGCTGCCACCCGGTGGGGCTGTAGCGGTGCCACGTCCCGCCGGCATGTTCCTGGGCAGCGAGGCCGACCCAGTCGTTGCCGAACATGTGGTGCAGCACTGCGTGGCGGGCGATGAGGGTGTCAAGCCTGGACAGCGGCGCCTGTACGAGGGCGAGCAGACGTTGTGGCTCGTGCCGGATGTGGTGTCCGTCGGTGAGGGACTGCCAGGGCAAGCCGGTCCGGAGGTCGCTGGTGGGACCGGACATCACCCCCAGGCCACCGCCGACGACGTTGTGCTGGGCCTTGCTGCCCGCGCCGAAGGCGTCCTGGTCGACGGCGGCGAAGTAGTACTGGCTGTTGATCCAGTGCGCGACGACCAGCGGCGCGGTGAGGATGGTCTCCAGGACGGAGCCGGTCGGGTCGAGGTCGGCGTCGTAGTCGTGGAGGAACACCCGGCTCCGCAGATCGACGCCGCGGGTGCGGGCGCGGGGCGCGATCAGGAAGGCCGCGTTGTCGGCGAGCCCCCATTCCGGGAAGACCTGGGCCCAGTCCCGGGCCCTGGCACGGGTGTGGCGCGCCGCGCGCCGGGGCTGGGCACGCACCGGGGCTCCCGGCAGGACGGCGCACCGTTCCGCGGCCAGCCGGGCACCGGCCGTGCGGAGGTCGGCGGTGAGCGCGTCGACGTCGGGGCGGTGGGTGTCGGGCAGGAGGTGGGTGTCGAGCAGGCGGACGGTGTCGGTGGTGGTGTCGTGCTCGGCCGCGACGAACCAGGTGTCACCGGGGACGGAGATGCCGTGGTCGGCCAGGTGCAGGCGGACCTGCGGATCGTTCAGCAGAGCCGCGGCGGTGCGGGCGTTGGGGCCTCCGGGGTGGCCGCCGCAGGCGCCGCAGTCCAGTGCCGCCTGGTACGGGTTGTTGTCGGTGTGCGCACCGTGCCCGCAGAGCACCACCAGCCGCGCGAAGCCGCCGGTCAGGCCCATCAACGTCAGCATCGTCTCGGCGGTCGCGGCCCGTTCGGCGACGGTGAGGTCGTCGGCGACCGAGATCTCGGTCTGCGGGGCGGGAGCGATGCGGCGGGCCCACCACGAGCGAGCGGCACCGGCGGCGCCGGGGGCGAAGGTCTTGGCCGCGGCAAGTGGCCCGGCCAGCCACCCGGCGGCTTCGGCGAGCACGAACGGCGCCACCAGGTCGTCCTTGGCGGCGTGCAGGGAGTTCTCGGCCGCGGCGAGCACCCGCCGCCCGGCCAGTGACCGCTCGGCCGCCCGCTGCCGGCCGGGAGAGGGAAGCTCGGTGACGGTGTGCCGGGGAGCGATCGGGCCGGGGCACTGGGCCCGCGCGGTGCCCCCGGCGAGGTCGCGGTACCGCATGGCGACGGCGAAGAACCCGGCGAAGCCCAGGGTCCGGTAGTTCCCGAGGGTCTCCAGGTGCCGGCGCAGCCCTTCGGAACGAGGGTCGATGCAGCACACCACCTGCGCCTGCGGCCGGGCGTCGGGCTGCTCGGGCAGGGGGCGGTCGAGGAGGCGCAGCAGCCGGCTGCGGTAGTGCTCCTCGTAGGCATCCAGCCAGACGAGTGCCCGCTGGTGCACCGGCAACTCATCGAGGAGCTCCGCCAGCGCGGTGCGCTGGGCGGCGTGGGTACCCGTGATCTCCAGCGCCGACAGCAGGTGCTGGGCCCGGCCGAGCGGATCGACGGTGGCCTGCCCGACCTCGGACAGGTCGGTGCGGGCCAGGGCCCAAGCGGTGCCGTGGGAATGGGTGCCGGCGAGCACCGCGGCTTCGGCGCCCAACCGCAGCGCGAGGTAGTCGACGAGGTCGATGCCCTCATCCGCCTGCTCCCCGCGCCACCGGACGTGGGCGGCGAAGCCGGGAAGGCGGGTCAGGTGGGCCTGCAGGTAGTGGGTCCTCCGGTCGTCCGGGACACCGAGCGCGGCCAGCGCCTCCAGGACCGCGTCCTCGGCGCGCTCGGGCAGGTGCCGCAGCCGCTCCCGCACCGGCCGGGGCAGCGTCGTGTCGTGGGCGGCCAGCGCTCGCCACGCGGGGTAGAAGCCGCGATCCCGGCCCGGCATCCGCCAGGTGGCCTGGCCCTCGTCCAGGAAGGCCGAGCACCACTGGATCGTGTGGGTGTCGAGCAGACCGGCGAGGTCGGGGGCCAGTGCCTCTGCGGCGGTGCGTGCCCGACGGTGCGGCGGGGGGCAGGCGATGCCCCGCTGCAGGTCGGCCAGCAGCAGGTCGACCGGATCGTGGACACGGTCGCCGAGGGCGAGCGGGCTCCGCCGCAGCACTGCGGGGTGGCGGCGGGTCAGCGCAGCGCGCAGGTCGTCGTCGGTGATCCGGCCGCGCTGCCACGCGGCCCGCAGCCAGGTCTCGTCCGGGGTGGCTCGCGCCCCCAGCAGGTCTCCGGCGTGAGTGGCCGCCTCGCTGAACGGGCGGTCCAGCAGGCCGAACAACGGGTTGACGGCGATGAAGTCGGCCAATGGCCAGGTCGAGGCCAGGAACGCGGCCGCGTCGGCGATCTCGGCACGCACTGCTTCCGCCCGCGTGACGACGTCGGTCACCGCATCGAGGTCCAGATCGGTGGCGGGGCTGGTGGTCATGGCTGGGAACCCTTCTGAGCGAGCACGACGGGACCGTCGGCGATCTGTGCGGGCGTGGGGAACCGGAGGCGCCGTCTGCGCCCAGCGGCCGGTGAACCGCGGGTCATGCCCGCGCCCCTTCCGGCCGAGGCGCTGGTCGTGGGCCCGGTACCGGCCGCGGCAGGTGCGTCGGGGCGGTGGTCGGCGTGCGCTGTTGGCCGGCGGACAGCGCCGCCACGTACAGGCGGTCGCGCCAGGGGCCGAGACCGATCGCGGGCGCCAGGTGGAACAGCAGCGCCGCCGTCACCAGCACGGCGAGCACGGCCATCAGGGCCCAGGCCGACACCGCGGCGGGCTCCATCGCGGGCAGGCTCGGCCCGAGGACCACGGTGACCGCGTCCACCACGGCCAGGTATGCCACGGCCGCACCCGGCACCACGATCATGGCCGCGACCAGAGCACCGGGGGTCGGGTGACGACGCAGCCAGCCCCACGCCAGCCGCGCGGCGGTGACTGCGGCGAAGACCAGCAACGCCGCGCTGCCGGCATGCAGCGGGAGCAACCAGGCCGCGACCCCCACCGCCGCGACGGCGACGGCCCCGGCGACCACTGCGACCTGCACCGTCCGCGCACGAGTCAGCCGAGGCGCGGGTGGAGCCAGGGTGTGGGTCACATGGCGCTGCACCGCGGTCCCCGAACCGAGGAACAGCGCCGCCTTGAACAGGCCGTGTGCCACCAGGTGCACCACCGTCGCCGCGTAGAGGCCGAGCCCGCAGGTGACGAGCATGAACCCCATCTGGCCGATCGTGGAGTGCACCAGCGCACCCTTGATGTCGGGGCGGGCGAGCATGATCGTGGTGGCGGCCACGACGCTGACGGCTCCGAAGGCGAACGCCAGGTGCGTCGCGACCGGCGACGCACCGACGATCGGCGAGAGCTTCACCAGCAGCACCCCGCCGGCGTTGACCACACCGGCGTGCAGCATCGCCGACACCGGGGTCGGTGCCGCCAGGGTCGCGGGCAGCCAGCGGTGCCAGGGCATCTGCGCGCACCGCACGGCCGCGGCGATCACCAGCGAACAGGCCACCACCGTGCCCACCACGCCGCCGAGGGCGCCATCGTCCTGGTGGCGCAGGTCGAGATCCCCCCACGACGCGACCGCGAGACCGACCCCGAGCCACAGCGCGACGTCACCCACGAGGAACGCGCGTGCGGTGCGGCGGGTGGCCTCGACGGCCGAGGGTGCCGGGCGGTACATGCCCACCAGCCGACACAGGACCACCCCGCTCAGCGTCCACGCCACCGCGAGGGTGACCAGGGTCGCCGCGGTCACCATCGCCGCGGTCGCGGCGGTCAGTGCCCCCGCCGCGACGGCGAAGCGGGCCGCAGCCGGGTCACCGTGCAGGTAGCGGCGGGCGAAGGCCTGGACCACGGCGCTGACCGTGCACACCAGCAACAGCACGACCGCGCCGACGTGGTCGACGACCAGCCCGGCCCGTGCCTGCCCGTCGGGATCGGCCAGCACCATGTCGACCGGCCCGCCGACCATCACCGTCACGGCCAGCACTCCCGCCAATGCGGTGGCCACCAGCGCCGCTGCGGCACCCAGCACGGGTGCCCGACCCCGCAGCCACCGGATCGACCCGGCCGCGGCCGCGGCGGCGGGTACGGCCACGACGGCGAGCAGCATCATCCCCGTCATCCCCGCGCACCTTCCCGATCCGTGCGCGCCGTCTCGGCGTCAGCAACCCGACCGGGCGCCCCCGGCACGGTCCCGCACAGGTCCGCCATCTCGTCGTCGCCCATGACACCCACCTCCCAAGCACGCTGTCGTTTACACGTGTTCTAATACGCGACATGATTAGTACGACACAGATGACGCGTATTAGGAAGCGTGACAAGCGTTACCTCGGGGTCGGTACAGTGGACGCCATGCAGGGGTGGACGTTTCTGACAAACCACGCCCACGTACTGCTGTGCGTGGTGCGGGATCCGGAGGCGCGACTGCGCGACGTGGCCGACATGGTGGGCATCACCGAGCGGGCGGCGCAGCGCATCGTGGCCGATCTGGTCGAGGCGGGATACCTGGAACGGACCCGACAGGGACGCGGCAACCACTACCGGCTGCACCCCGACGTGCCGCTCCGGCACCCCATGGACCGCGACACCGCCATCGGGCAGCTCGTCACCCTGCTCACCGGCATCGACGCCCGGTCCGGCGACGTCGCATGACCCTCGCCGTGCACCCCTACGCGGGCGCACGGATCGCACTGGCCACGCGGCATGGCAAGCAGCGGGCCCTCGGGCCCGCCTTGGCGCGAACCCTGGGCATGCGTCTCGTGCTCGCCCACGACGTCGACACCGACCAGCTCGGCACCTTCACCGGGGAGACCCCCCGCACCGGTACGGCGGCAGAGACCGCGGTCCGCAAGGCGCGCCTGGCGATCGAGTCGACCGGCCTCGGCCTTGCCGTGGCGAGCGAAGGCTCCTACGGCCCGCACCCGTCCGCGCCGATGTTGGGCGCCGGCCAGGAGATCCTCGCCTTCCTCGACACGGTGCGGGACATGCACATCCTCGAGAGCCGAACGACGCCGACGAACTTCGGCCACACCACGACCACCCGCATCGACGAGGAGACCGACGCCTACCTGACCCGCATCGGTTTCGGAGACCACGCGGTCGTCGTCCGCCCCCACAGCTCTCCCGAAACGGGCGCGATCCCCCTCCACAAGGGCGTCCGTACCCGCGCCGGCCTGTGCGTGGCGATCGGCCGGTGCGCCGCACACTCCGACGACGGCCTGGCGCGGGTGGAAACCGACATGCGCGCGCACGTCAACCCCACCCGCATGCGGGAGATCGGCCTGCTCGCAGATCGACTCGCGTCACGCCTGGCCACGCTGTGCCCGGCCTGCGGCGCCCCCGGATACGGCCCGGTGGGTCACGAACCCGGTCTGCCCTGCGACACCTGTGGCGAGCCGACCTGGCTCACCCTCGCGACGATCCACGGGTGCGCCCGCTGCTCGCGTCGCAGCCGCCACCCCCGCCAGGACGGCCGTCGCGGCGCCGATCCCACGTTCTGCGAGTGCTGCAACCCCTGACCCCGTGAACGACGCCCGCGGCGCCGACCCGTCAGCCTCCTGCGGACGGGCCGCCGCACGTCCGAAGGAGAGTCACCTCCGTGATCCCCATGACCGCCGCCACGATCGCCGCCGCCACCGACGGCCGTCTCGTCCCGGGAACCGAACCGTCGACGACGGTGACCGCCCCGGCGAGCATCGATTCCCGCCGCGTCCACCCCGGCGGGACCTTCGCCGCGCTGCCCGGTCGGCGCACCGACGGACACGACCACGCTCACGCGGCCCTCGCCGCGGGGGCCGCGCTGGTCCTCGCCGGACGTCCGGTACCTCCCCCGGCCGTCCAGGTCGCTGACGTCACCCGCGCGCTCGGACACCTGGCCCGCCACGTCTCAGAACGCCTACAGGCAACCGTCATCGGGATCACTGGCTCAAACGGCAAGACCACGACGAAGGACCTCGCCGCCCAGGTCCTGACACACCGCGGCCCTGTCACCGCCACCGACCGATCCCTCAACAACGAGCTCGGCTTCCCGCTCACCGTCCTGCGGGCCACCCCCGACACGCGCTACCTCGTCCTGGAGATGGGCGCCCGGGGCCGCGGCGACCTCAGTCACCTGTGCGACCTGGTTACACCCCATGCCGGAGTCGTGCTCAACGTCGGCACTGCCCATCTCGGCCAGTACCCCGACGGGCAGGCCGGGATCGCGCAGGCCAAGAGCGAACTCGTCACCGGACTCCCCCGCGCCGACGACGGCGGGCTGGCCGTGCTCAACGCCGACGACCCGCTGGTCGCCGCGATGGCCCCTCTCACCCCCGCCCGCATCGGATGGTGGAGCGGGCGCCCCCGCCCGGACTGCGTCTACGCACAGGACGTGCACGTCACACCACAGGGCCGGCCGTGCTTCACCGTGCACACCCCCGACGGCTCCGCACCCGTCGCGCTCCGTCTGACCGGCCGCCATCAGGTCGGCAACGCCCTCGCGGTCGCCGCACTCGCCCACGGACTCGGCCTCGACCACGACACCATCGCCCGCGCCCTGAGTGCCGCCGAACCCCCTGGTGGTGGACGCATGCAGACCATCGTGCGCGGAGACGGAGTCACGCTCCTCCACGACGCCTACAACGCCAACCCAGACTCCATGACCGCCGCCCTGACCACCCTGAGCAGCATGTCCGCCCGCCGGCGGATCGCCGTCCTCGGTGAGATGGCCGACCTGGGCAGTCACGCCGCCCACGCCCACCACCGGCTCGGGCTGGCCGCCGCGCGAGCCGGACTCGACGTCCTGGTCACCGTCGGCACCCAGACCGCGCCCCTGATCGCCGACGCGGCCGGCACCGGGTGCCGCTCCCTCGACGTCATCTCCGTTCCCGACGCCGAGGCCGCCCGCGCCGTGCTCGAGCCGATCCTTCGTGCCCATGATCTCGTCCTGATCAAGGCGTCCCGAACAGCCCGTCTCGAACAGCTCGTCGCCGCGCTCGGCGGCCGCTGAGCTGCATCGCACTACGGCCCGCTCGACGGATTCGATCACCGATCGACGCTCTCGGCCCCCGCGGGCCGGGTCCGGTGAGCAATGGACGGAGAGAGGCGCTGACCACTCCTGTCCCGGGGTCAGCACAGCCCTGTGTGGGGCCGCTCGTGGGACGAACCACAAGGCATCCGAGACCACCATGGACAGCACCCGAGAACCTCAGGCCCCGGTAGTACCGCCGGGGCCGGTGCGGATCACACACCGGCCCGGCCTCCTAAAGCGGGTGTCGCAGGTTCGAATCCTGCCGGGGGCACCACCACCTGACCAGCGGAAACGCTGTTCACAGGTGCGGACGGATCCACGCCGTGGAACGGATCGTGGAACGAATCCGCTCGGCGTTCCGCTGCATGCCCCCGCGAAAGCGCAGGTCACCCGGCCACATCGAGGAGCTGCCGAGCGGCTCCTTCCGCGCCGTCGTGTTCGCCGGCCTGAACCCGCAGTCCGGCCGCGAGCGACGGATCCGAGAGACGGCGCGTACGCACGCCGAGGCGACGAAGCTGCTCACCAAGCTCCAGCGCCAGGTCGACGAGAACAAGCAACCCAAGTCGTCGATCACCGTCGGCCAGTCCGTCGCGCAGTGGCTGGAGGTCGCGGACCTCCAGACCACGACCCGCGAGCGGTACGACGACCTGATTCGCCTCTACGTGCTGCCGACCTTCGGGATCCTCCAGGCCGGCAAGCTCGACGCCGAGCTGCTGGAGCGCTTCTACGCTCGTCTACAGAAGTGCCGGGAGCTGGTCTCGAGCATTGCTCTTCCTGATCTTCGAAGACGCCGACAACGACTGATGTGCGAGCGATGATCGTCCGTGACGGCGCTGTCGGCTGCAGCGATCAGGACGGCGGAAAGTCCTCTCGCAGCGCTTCGGAGATGCACACGTGCAGCCGCTCGCGCGCCTCCTGCAGTTCTCTCATCCGTTGGTCGAGCCGGTCACGTTCCGCTTCGAGGAGGTCGACCAACTCGGGTGCCACCTCGCCGGAGTCAGCGAAGGGAAGCACGTCGCGGATGGTCCTGCTGGGCAGCCCCGAGGAGTAGAGCCGCTGGATCAGTCTGACCCGTTCGACGGCGCCCGCCGGGTACACGCGCTGTCTGGCGGGGTTACGCGTGGAGTGCAGCAGGCCCTGCTGCTCGTAGTAACGCAGAGCCCGGACACTGACCCCCGCCCGCGCGGCGACCTCCCCGATCCGCACTCCGACCTCCCGACCGGTCCAGATCGCGACTTGCCCCTGACGCCCACGTCAGGTCCTAGCGTACCGGCATGATCGATCACGCGAAGAAGACCATCGTCGTCCTGGGCGCCACCGGACAACAGGGAGGATCGGTCGCCGCGGCGCTGCGGACCGACCACTGGACGGTGCGCGCGCTCGTCCGCGACCCCTCGAGCCGCCGGGCACGGTCGCTCGCCGACGCGGGTGTCGAGACCGTGCCCGGCGATCTCGCCGATGCGGACACGCTCCGCGCCGCCTTCGTCGGCGCACACGGCGTGTTCAGCGTTCAGCCGAACTCGGGCCAGGCCGGCGCCGTGGTGACCGACGACGACGAGGTCCGCTTCGGCACGACGGTCGGCGACATCGCCGAGGAGAGTGGTATCGCCCATCTCATCTACAGCTCCACGGCCGCCGCCGGACCGACCTCCACCGGCGTCGCCCACCTCGACACCAAGAGCCGCGTCGAGGCCCACCTGCAGACTCTGGGTGTTGCCACCACGGTCGTGCGGCCGGCCACCTTCATGGAGCTCCTGCTCGGCCCGGGAACCGGGCTCGACCGGGGAGGCCTGAGCTTCCTGACCAGTCCTGACCGGACTCACCAGTTCATCGCCGTGCGCGACATCGGCCGGATCGTCGCCGGGGCCTTCGGGGCCCCCGGCCACTACGCGGGCCGCACCCTGGACATCGCGGGCGACGCTCTGACCGGCCGCGAGCTCGCCGCGAAGCTGACACGGGCCGCGGGACGGCCGATCGGCTACACCCGCCTTCCGGCCTCGCTGCGGCAGCAGGACGAGGTCCTCGGGCGGCTGGCGGTTCTGGCGGAGGACGGCAGGCTGGCCGGAGCTGCCGACCTGGACACGTTGCGCGCTGCCTTCCCCGACCTGCTGACCTTCGATCGCTGGCTGGCAGGACCCGGATCCCGCCGGCTCGAGGAAGCACTCCGCACCTCCGAAACCGCGCACTGACCCACGCCCGGGTTCGCGCCGACGCCTCGTCACTTCATTGCTCCGCCGTACTGCGACGTTATTGTCCTACAAGACTCTTCGCCCGTAACTTCGACGACGTAGGCTGATGCGCAACCACCGCATTGTGCCGCCATCCGCGCGGCGCCCCCGGCTCGGCGCGCAGCCCTGCACGGCATCGTCGACCAGTACGTCGACGCCGAGCACCGCGACCACCCCGAGACCGGATGCCCCTCGGCCGCACTCGTCTCCGACGCCGGCCAGCACGGCACCGCCGCGCAGGCCGAGTACCGCCGCGGCCTGAGCGGCTACTTCGACGCCATCGCGGATACGGTGATTGAGCTTGACCCCCTGACACCGGACACGTCACCTGAGGCGGACCCGGTCCGCCAGGGAGGTGCAGGGGGCCAAGCTCACGATGCCGATGACCTCGACGAGTCCGATCAGCGATCGCTGGTGGCTCTGCTCCCCGAGCGGACTTGATCGATATAGATCTCCTAATGATCAAGAGACCCAGGTGTCAACCCTCTCCGTCAGTTCTAGACCTGAAATTTGACACTGCCGGGGCGCTACTGCCGGGGCACTACACTTTGACCAGCGGAATCGCTGTTCGCCCTCATGGTCAGCGGGTGAGTGCGATACCCGCGGCGACGAGCCGGCGGCGCCACACACGGAGGTCGGGAGTGTCGGCGGCGGCCGCAACGATGCGGTCCGGGCGCAGCAGCACGGCGTCGGCGCGCAGGTGGTCGAGCAGGGCCAGCGCCGCGGTGTCGGTGTCGGACACGCGCACGACGCCGGCGCCGAGCTCCTCGAAGAACGCCCTGGTCTCCGGATCGAACGCGGCGGTGCGGTCCGGGCCGCGGTGCACGATCGCCCAGCCCTCCCCGGTCAGGTCGTCCAGGCGCGTGCCGCCGATGTGCGGCTGGCCGAACACGTCACCGGTGCGCTTGCCGCGCCGGCCGGCGTCGTGCACGAGCGGGCCGGGTCCGAAGGTCGGCCACTGCTTCGCGACGAGCTTGTCCTCGGCCCCGAGGAACCGGCTGATCGTGCGGATCGCGGCGTTGCGCGCGCGGGTCGCCGGCGCCGGGCCACCGGTCATCAGGGTGCCGACCGAGATGGCGAGCCGGACCGCGTGGCGGGCGTACGGGCGGCGCTCGGCCTCGTAGGTGTCGAGGATCCGGTCCTCGGCCCGTCCGGTGAGGACAAGGGCGAGCTTCCAGACGAGGTTGGCCGCGTCGCGGATGCCCGCGCACATCCCCTGGCCGATGAACGGCGGGGTCTGGTGCGCGGCGTCGCCGAGCAGGAACAGCCGTCCGTTGCGCCACCGGTCGGCCACGACGCCGCGGAAGGTGTAGGTGGTCCGGCGCAGGAAGGTCAGCCGGTCGGGGTCGGCGTCGGCCAACCATGGCCGGGTGAGCTCGAGGACCATCGCGTCGTCGCCGTCCCCGGGCAGCTCGTCGGGCCGCAGCTGGAACTCCCAGCGGTACCGCGTCGGGGTGACCTGCATGAACGTGGCGGCGCGGTGGTTGTCGCAGACCTGCTGCACGCCGTCGTAGAGGTCGAGCGGCTCCGGGGACTCGACGTCGACGACGAGCCACCGCTGCTCGAAGCCGAGGTCCTCCATCTGCGCACCGACCGCGGAGCGGGTCGTGCTGTTGGCGCCGTCGCAGCCCAGCACCGCATCGGCGGAGACCTCGTGCACGGTTCCGGTGGCGGTGTCGCGGTAGCGCACGCGCACCGGCCCGGCGTCGCCGTGGACCTGCGTGATCTCGACGACCTCGACACCGCCCTCGAAGCGGACGCACTCGTACCCGGTGAGGGCCTCGCGCAGCACGCCCTCCAGGTCGGGCTGGTCGAACATGTTCGCCTCGGGGTAGCCGTGCACGCGCCCGGTCGTGTCGCGACGGAAGTCGGCGAGCACGTTCTGCCGCCAGTCGGTCAGGCGCATGCCCGGGGCGGGCCGGGAGATCGCCCGGACCTGCTCCTGGAGTCCCATCGACGCGAAGACGCGGAAGACCTCGTCGTCGAAGTGGACGGCGCGGGGCAGCGGGTAGACCTCGGGCCAGCGTTCCAGGACGAGCGTGCCGATGCCGCGCCGCCCGAGCATGATCGCCGCGCTGGCGCCGGTGGGGCCGCATCCGACGACCACGACGGGCACGTGCTCCATGACTAGACCACCGTGTTCTTCTGGACACCCAGGTCGAGGGCCCCGTCGTCAGTGCGGATCGAGGCGGCCACGCGGTCGCCCGGCTTGAGGTAGGCGCGGCTGCGGGCCTGGGTCCGGACGAACAGCTCCCACCGCCTGGCCTCGGGCAGCAGGCCCGCGATCTTCTGCGTGACCGCGCCCGGGGGCTGCATCGCGACCCCGCCGGGCGTGCCGGTGAGGATGACGTCACCGACCGCGAACGTCTCGAGCTGCGAGAACTCCGTCAGCGTCGCGGCGGGCTCGAACACCATGTCGCCGGCGAGCGATCCCTGCCGCCGTTCGCCGTTGACCGTCAGGGCCAGGCGCAGCTCGGGCCAGCGCGCGACCTCGGCCCGCTCGGGCACACACAGGTACGGGCCGACCGGGCAGAACGTGCGGTAGCTCTTGCCCTTGTACCACTGGCCCTGCGGCAGCTGGACGTCGCGCGCGCTGACGTCGTTGGCCACGACGAACGCCCCGACGTAGTCCGGGAGGTCGGCTCCGGTGACCGTGACGGGCCCGGTGACGGGGGCGCCGATGACCAGGCCCAGCTCGACCTCGTAGTCCAGCAGCCGGACGTGGGGCGGGGTGACGATGTCGTCGTGGGCACCGGACAGCGACGCCGTCGACTTCGTGAACAGCATGTTGAAGGCGCGGTCCGGGTCCATTCCCGACTCGACCATGTGCGAGCGGTAGTTCGCGCCCTGGCAGTACACCCGCGCACCCGGCAGCGGGTTGAGCGGGGTGACGTCGACGAGCGGGACGGACGGGGCGTCCGGGTCGGCCAGCAGCTCGCGGGCGGCCTTCACCCCCTCCCCGAGCACCTCGGCCGTGGTGGCGTACTCGCCCGGCAACGGCAGGACGTCGTCGCCGCGGACCACGCCCCAGCCGTCGTCGTAGCGGATCAGGTTCGTGCTCATGGTCGTCGCTCCTCCGGTCTCCGGCTGGTGCTCACGAACGGGACATCGAGATCATGCCCAGCAGCCGCCGGGCGGTGAACTCGTTGTCGCCGGCCGTGAGGGCCGACACGATCTGCTTGATCATCGACGGGTTGACCTCGAGGAAGTCCCGGGTCACCGCGGGCCCCCACTGGGCCAGGCCGCTGGCGGTCATCGGCGTCCAGCCCGGCTCGAGGGTGTTGTCGAACATGTCGCCGTCGGTGAAGTGCTCGACCAGGAACCCGTCCGGGTCACGCCAGTAGTCGAAGATCTGGCTGCCCTCGATGTGCCGGCCGATGCCCCAGGAGCGCTTGTAGCGGTGCTCCGTCAGGTACTCGCCGCCGGCGGCGAGCGCGTCGAGATCGGCGACCTGGTAGGCCGAGTGGATGTACGTGCGGCCGGGGCCCAGCGTCATGGCCAAGGTGTGATGGTCGGTGGGGGTGGCGCCGCGGTCGCAGCGGATGAACGCCATCGTCGGGCCCCGGTCGCGCTGCCCCGGGAAGTACAGGAAGTCGCTCACGATCAGGCCCAGGTGCTGCTGGTACCAGTCGAGTGCCTGGGTGAACCGGGCCGACTCCAGCACCACGTGGCCGAGCCGCTCGATGCGGGCCGGCTCCCGCGGCGGCCGCTGCGTCGCGTTCGCGCGCTCGACCGCGCCGCCCGCGTTCACCGTCAGGGGCCGCTGCAGCGGCAGCGCCGGTAGCTCGGCCACACCGGCGACGACGCGCAGCGGGACGCCCGACGGGTCGACCAGGTCGACCCCGACACCACCGCCGGGCTCCCGGAGCTCGTACGCCGCGCCGTTCGTCGCCTTCGCCAGCCGGTGCACGTCGGCGACGTCGGCGGCCCGGAACGTCGGCCCGACGAAGCGCGATCCCCGCCCCCGGCGGATCACGACGCACTGCGTGCCGGCCAGCGCACCGCGCAGGTGGAGCGTGTCCGCGGTCCGGGCCGCGGTGACGAAGCCGAAGTCGTGGGCGAACCGCTCCGCGGCGTCGAGGTCGGGCTTCTCGAACTCCAGCCAGGCGATGTCCTCGACCTTGATCACCGGGTTCGTGGCGCGGTGCGGCCGGTCGCCGCGGATCGCGCCCTGCTCGCTGTGCAGACCGTCGTGCACGTCTCCGTGCGCGTCCGGACGGTCGCTCTCGGCCTGTGCGGTCATCTCGATCCCTCCACCGTTTCTGATGAAAGCATCAGCTATACCGGTCGGCCTGTCAAGCGAGCCATCAAAACTGATGTCTTCATCAGAAACATGGCGCGACCGCGTCCGGCCCCGGGACGAGCGCAGTGAGCCGAGCCCGCCGACGCCGGGTGAAGCCTTTCCGGGAGCGCTGGTGTAATCGGAACCCGGAGATCGACGCGCGTCCGTCGCCTGAGTCCGCAGGGCGAGGACGCGGCCGGACTCAGCAGCGCCGCTGCGACGACGTCAGGCCGGCAGGTCCTGCGGCACCGTGGGCAGCGGGCGCCCCACGACCTCGCGGGCCTCTCCGTCGTCCATCCCGAACATCCGCAACATGGTGACCGCGAGCTCGTCGGCGATCCGGTCGGCCTGCTGCGGATCGCGGGAGACGAGGTGGAGTGCGGCGATCAGCGACCCCGCGGTGCAATGCAGTGCCAGCTCCGGGTCCTCGAGCCGCAACCGGCCCGCGGCGTGCGCGCGCTCGAGATCACGCAGGGCGCGCGGCCCGATCCCGCTCGGCGAGTGCAGGTAGTCCAGGCCGGTCCGCATGGTGATCTCCGCGATCTGCGGATAGCTGCGGGGCAGGCGACCGGTCAGGCGGACGCCCGCGGCGAAGACCTCGGCCGGGTCCTCGATGTCGGCCAGGGCGACCTCCAGCAACGCTCCATGCTCGTCGAGGACCTCGGCGACGGCGACCTCGAACAACTCCGTCTTGGACTGGAAGTGGCCGTAGAGGGAACCGAAACCGACGTCGGCGAGGTCGGTGATCTCCTGGATGCTGATCTCCGCAGGGTGCCGCGTCGAGAGCAGCTGCCGAGCCGCGCCGACCAGCGCGGCACGCGTGCGCGCCTTGCGCCGACCCTGACGGTTCGCCGGTTCCACCACACCACCCATCCAATCACAGAAGTGATGACTGCATCATCTTCGATGAGCAGTTGCTCGCGGACCGCGGGCCTCGAGGAACCGAGCGCCGTCAACGTCGGTGCGGGATCCACCGGTCCTCGACGTCGTCGATTCGAAGGCGGTGCTTCTGGCGCCCCTCGTTTTCCACTGGATCGCGCACTGCGGCAATCGTCACTGCCCGCGGCGGAGGTATCTCGCCGGAGTCGAGCGACAACCCGAGCGCCCGCCCACTGCCGGGGTGAAACTCGCAGTCTGCAAGGCCATGCCGCACCCTCTGGGCGTGGAGGGTCAAGTCCCGTGGCTGTCCTGATGAGTTCAGGTCCGCCGACGACGACCGCAGATTACCGGCGTCATCCGAGCAGCTGCTCAGCCGTCGTCATCTCGATGAGGTGCAGGGCTACCCTCAGCGAGAGGTCGGAGGGGCTGACGGGCCGGCCGAGGATGACCTCGGCACGCTGCACTCGCTGTATGACGGTGTTGGGGTGCACTCCGAGCACGCGGCCGCAGTGCCTGGGGCTGCCGAGACTGTCGAGATACAGCCGCAGAGTGTCGATCAGCCGCTCGGCGTCGTCGTGGCGGATGAGCGGGCCGAGATGGTCGTCCACAAAACGCGTCATGAGCGCACTGTCGCGGGACGCGAGCAAGGTGACCGCGACGTCCGGGAACCGGAGCACGCAGGATCGGCGTGAGAGGAGCCCGGAACCCGCGACCAGCAGGGCTTCCTGGTGGGTCACGATGAATCCGGTATGACCCCGGCGAGGGCTGCCGAAGGCGATCCGGAGCGGGCCCGACGGCTCCCGACCTCCCAGTACGGCGAACGCGGTGTCATCGATCGGCGTGAACCATCCGTGCACGGTCTCGGGGTCCTGCGACACCGCCAGGTGCTGCCGGGCGAGTGGCTGCATCTCGCGGCGGACGGCCTCGGCGACCTCGGCGGAACGGGCGGGTTCGGAGCTCCGGGCGACGTAGCCGATGTGCAGGTCGTCCACGCGGTAGCCGAGGAGCTGCTCGAGCTCGGCGGTTCCGCCCGATCCGGCGAGCACTTCGCGGACGATCTCGCTACGCCCGAAATGGGCACTCTTCTCGATCTCGTCGCGAATCGCGTTGTACACCTCGATCGTCTGTCCGGTCATCGCCTGCATGTAGGCGAACAGCCGGACCGAGCCGTCCTCCAGCACCGTGGCGCGACGGGAGATCGGCCATTCCTCCTGGCCGCGGAGGTAGTCGGTGAATGCGTTCCACACGGCGGCATGTCCCAGCTCGTAGGACCGCAGCACCGCCGACAGCGGAGTGTTGCGGGTGGCCATCCGGCGAGCGAAGTCGCGGGCCTCCCGCGGGAGCGCCGGATGCCCGTCCACGCCGAGCAGCGATTGCCGCATGACGCCGAGATGGGAGAGCACGGACGCCCGCATGGCCGTGACGGACTCGGTGTCGGTTCCGAGCGCGGGGATCTCGGAGCAGAGTTGATCGGCGAGTCCGGCGAAGCGGACCGCTCCGTGCAGGTCGAGCCAACGGACGAAGGGCTCCAGCGCCTCAGGAGCAGAGCGGGTCTCCGGGTCTGCCATGGCCGAAGTATGTCTCCCGGCCGGGTGCAGGTCCACGCTGCTCCGAGCAGGTGTGTGTCGGCGCCACATCGCTGTGTGGGCGAACCGGATATAGGCGCGCCGCCGACCTCGCGGCAGCATCCCTCTGGTCAACCCGAAGGAGTGTTCGATGAACGATCCCACGACCGACCCGCTCGCCGGCCTGAAGGTCGCCGTCACGGTCGACGACCAGTTCCAGTGGATGGGTATCCCGTTCGCCGAGGGGCACAAGCCCGCAGTCGGTGTCGAAGCGGATGATCGATGCGTTCGCCGCGCACGGAGTCCCCGGGGTCTACGCGTTCAACGGCACGATGCCGACCGAGGCCAGGCCCGCCGATCTCGACATCCTCGACGACTGGTGCGCAGCGGGTCATCACGTCGGCAACCACACCCACCAGCACATCAGCCTGAACTGGCTGGACACCGATACCTACATCAAGGACATCGACGCGAGCGAGCGGATCCTCCGGCGGTGGATCGACGCCGCTCCCACGCGCTACTTCCGGTACGCCTTTGCGATGGAGGGTGACACCGTCGACAAGACCCGCGAGGTCCAGGCGCACCTGACCAGGACCGGATTCCTGTCCTCACCGGTGACGCTGTGGTTCTGGGACGCCCAGTTCATGGCGGCCCACAACCGTGCGGTGTCGCTGGGAGACCACGAGGCGGTGCGGTGGTTGGAGGACAAGCTCGTCGACACCGCGGTGGACCAGGTCCGCAACCAGGCAGCGGCCACCGCCGCAGCGCTGGGTCGTTCACCCGCACACATCCTGCTCGTCCACGGCACAGCCGTGGCCGGTGCGACGCTCGACCGCATCCTCGGACGGCTCGCCTCCCACGGCGTGCTCTTCGTGACCTCCGAGGAGGCCATGGCCGATCCCGCCAACGTGATCGGCCCACAGCTCACGACCCGTCGGTTCCGCAACTTCAGCCAGAAATGGGCCGAGCTGTCCGGCACCACCGTCGCCGACGCTCCCCCGGCCGTGCTCGACGACCTCGACAACACCGCCTACATCGAGGGCATGAGCTTCAACGAGCTGCTGGGACGGGCGATGACCGACTGGGGCACGCGAATCCCGTTCACGCCGGTGGCGTCCGACTTCCACTGACCAGCAGTCCCTGGTGCATCTACGGCAGGAGAGAACCGATGTCCGACGAGCCGAGGATCTGGACCGGCGAGGAGTCCCGCACGCACGGCGAGGTGCAGGGCCGTGCCGCACGGCTGGCGACGGGCCTCCGCGCAGCGGGGGTCGGTGCGGGAGACCGCATCGCGCTGCTCATGCGGAACGAGACCGCGTTCCTCGAGGTCACCCTCGCGGCCGGGCGCATCGGCGCGGTACCGGTCCCGCTCAACTGGCACTGGACCGGAGACGATCTCGCGCACGCGCTGGAGAACAGCCGGTCCCGCCTGGCCGTCGTGCACGGCGATCTCCTGCCGGTGGTGGCCGCGCAGGCACCCGACCTGTCGATCATCGAGGCCGTCGAGCCGGACGCGGTCCGCGCCGCGTACCGGCTGCCGACGCGGCCGCCGACCCGCCGGGTGCCGACGCTCGAGGATCTGATCGGCGCCAACGAGCCATGGACCGAGCAGGCCCCACCGGCACCGATGGCCGTGATCTACACCTCGGGCACGACCGGATCCGCGAAGGGCGTCCTCCGGGATCCCATCCCACCCCGGGACCGGCCGACCGCGCTGGCGAACGTGGCCTCGTTGTTCCATCTCCGCGAGGGAGCAACGACGCTCGTCCCGGCGCCGCTGTACCACTCGGCGCCCAATGCGCACGCGGTGTTCTCCCTGGCGATGGGGATGGACGTGCACGTCATGCCCCGGTTCGACGCCGAGGGGTTCCTCCGGCTGGTCGAACAGCACCGGGTGACGACGGTGCAGATGGTGCCGACGATGTTCGTCCGCCTCCTCCAGCTGCCGGAACCGGTTCGCCGCTCGTACGACCTGTCGTCGCTGACCGCGATCGTCCACGCCGCCGCACCGTGCCCACCGCAGGTCAAGGCAGCCATGATCGACTGGCTGGGACCGATCGTCCACGAGTACTACGGCGGCGCGGAGATCGGCGCCTTCACCGCCTGCGACTCGACCGAGGCCCTGACCCGCCCGGGCACCGTCGGGCGACCGGTGCTGGACGCCGACGTGCGCATCCTCGACGAGCACGGCACCGAGCTACCGACCGGCGAGGACGGCATCGTCTACGGCAGACCGTTCTCCGGATGGCCCGACTTCACCTATATCGACGACGACGCCAAACGCCGGGGCATGGAGCAAGAGGGCTACCTCACCCTGGGCGACATCGGGCATCTCGACGTGGACGGCTACCTCTATCTCGCCGACCGGCAGAACGACATGGTCATCTCCGGCGGGGTGAACATCTACCCGGCCGAGATCGAGGCATGCCTGCACGATCTCGACGGAGTCGCCGACGTCGCCGTCTTCGGCATCCCGGATTCCGACATGGGCGAGGCGATCGCCGCCCACGTCCAGCCCCTCCCCGGGGCGACGCTCGCGGCCGAGGACATCCGTGACCACGTCTCCTCGCGTCTGGCGCGCTACAAGGTGCCGCGCGAGGTCGTCCTCGTCGAGGAGCTCCCCCGCGAGGACACCGGCAAGATCTTCAAACGCCTGCTCAAGGAGAAGTACCTGTCCCCGGACCGCCCGCTCACCGACCGGAGCTCGACGTGAGTGCTCAGCTGGTCCTCGTCGACCACCCGGAGCCCGACATCGCTCGGGTGACCCTGAACCGGCCGGAGCGGCGCAACGCCCAGAACCCGGCGCTGCTCTACGAGCTCGACGCCGCGCTGAGCGCCGCCGCCACGGACCGGCAGGTCAAGGTGATCGTCCTGGCGGCCAACGGCCCCGACTTCTCCGCCGGCCACGACCTCACCGAGGCCGACGTCCCGATCCCCGGGCCACCGGTCGCCACGATGGAGGGGGCCTTCGACGCCGACGGAGTCGAAGGCAGGCATGCCTTCGAGTGCGAAGCCTACCTGGGGCTCTGCCGACGGTGGAGGGACCTGCCCAAACCGACGATCGCCGCCGCGCAGGGCCGCTCCATAGCCGGCGGCCTGATGCTGCTGTGGCCGATGGATCTCATCGTCGCCGCCGAGTCGGCCACCTTCTCCGACCCGGTCGCAGCCTTCGGCCTCAACGGCATGGAGTACTTCACCCACGCCTGGGAGGTCGGAGCACGCAAGGCCAAGGAGATGCTGTTCACCGGGCAGCCGATAACCGCCTCCGATGCACACAGGCTGGGGATGGTCAACCACGTCGTGTCCGACGACCGGCTCACCGAGTTCACCCTGGACCTGGCTCGACGCATCGCCGTGATGCCCGCGTACGCGCTGCGCCTGGCCAAGGCCGGCGTCAACGGCTCGCTCGCCGCCCAGGGACAGGACGTCGCAACGGACTCGGCCTTCGCACTCCACATCGCCGGCCACGCCAACGCACTCGCCCGGCACGGCGACATCATCGATCCAGCCGGTATCGAGAGGATCAGGGCGCTGTCCCGTCGACGGTAGAACCAGGACGACGACCTTCCGCTCGCACGACACACCCTCGAGAGCGCGGGACTGAGGGTGACGGCGCCGGGACCGCCCAGGATGCGCCGGCCCGACGGCAGACGCCCAGGAGACCGGGACGCGGTCACCGTGCGTCGGCAGAGTGGGTGTCGAGGCCGGTAAGCACCAGCTGCACCCGGCCGTCCTGTGGTGTGCCGGGCAGTGGCCCGCCGGCGGTGTCGGCGAGCAGCCCGTCGATGAGCACTCGGAGCTGGCGGTGAGTTGCCAGCTCGTTCTGCTCGGTGGTGAGCACGGGTATCGGACGACACACTTTGACCATCCAGACCTCGAGGTCACCGGCGCCGACGTCGCCACGGAGCCGACCCTCCCGCTTGGCGGCCTGAACGAGCTGCTCGAACCGCCCGATGACCTCTTCCCGGCGTGACCAGACGTCACCTCGGCGCCGGAGCTCCTCGTGAATGTTCGGCGCAAGGACCGGGACCAGCAGCGTGATCTGCTCGTCCACGACGTCGTGCAGGTATGCCACCAGCGCGCTCCACGCGTCGGAATGCTCCTCGGCGGCGCGTTCCAAGGCCGCTCGCGACCGTTCGAGGTTGTCCTGCATGACCTGCTGGATCAGCGCCTGGCGGTCGGGGAAGCGCCGGTACAGGGTCGCGATACCCACCCCCGCGCGCCGCGCGATCTCGTCCAGAGGCGCGTCGACGCCCTGTTCGAGGAAGACCTGACGGGCCGCGGTGACGAGCTGCTCGCGGTTGCGTCGGGCGTCTGCTCGCATTCGGGTCACCCTCTCGGCCACTGGCTCGCGCCACCCTCACCCACCACTTGTGGAGGAACTTCCTCCGATTGTAGCCTGAGCGGATTAAACGGAGAGAATGACTCTCACATAGGAGGTTCTCATGGCAGAGGACACGCTCGGTCAGGACTTTCCGATGCAGCGGCAATGCCCGTTCGAGCCGCCGAAGGAGTACGAGCGACTCCGCGCCGAGCAGCCGATCTCCCGGGTGCGCATGCCCGATGGCACACCCGCCTGGCTGGTGACCCTGCACGAGGACGTCCGTACGGTGCTCGCCAGTCCGGCGTTCAGCTCCGACCTGGCTCATCCCGGCATGCCAGCGGTCAACCCGGAGATCAGGACCATCGCCCGGCAACAGCGGCCCCCGTTCTCGCGGATGGACCCGCCGGAGCACTCCTTCTTCCGGCGCATGCTGATCCCGGAGTTCACCGTCAAGCGCACCAAGACACTGCGCGCCGGCATCCAGTCGGTGGTCGACGGCCTCATCGACGACCTGCTCCGCAAGTCACCGCCGGTGGACCTGGTCGACGAGTTCGCCCTGCCGGTGCCGTCACTGGTGATTTGCCAGCTGCTCGGCGTGCCCTACAGCCGGCACGAGTTCTTCCAGCAGCAGGCGCGGGTCATTCTGTCCAGGCAGAGCACCCGCGAACAGGTCGGCGCCGCCTTCACCGCGCTGCGCGCCTACCTGGACACCCTGGTCGAGGAGAAACTCCACACACCCGGCGACGACCTGACGAGCAGGCTGGCGACCGAGCATCTCGAGCCCACCGGCGAGCTGCGCCGCCAGGACCTGGTCGCCAGCTGCATGCTGCTGCTCACCGCGGGTCACGAGACCACCTCGCACATGATCTCGCTGGGCGTCACGGCGCTGCTGGAACACCCCGACCAGCTGGCCGCGCTGCAGAACGACCTCACGCTGCTTCCCGAGGCCGTCGAGGAACTGCTGCGCTACCTCAGCATCGCCGACTACGTCCCCAGTCGAGTCGCGCTCGAGGATGTCGTGATCGGCGGCACGGTCATCCGTGCCGGCGAGGGCGTCGTCCCGCTGCTCGCCGCGGCCGACTGGGACCCGAAGGTCTTCGACAATCCCGGCACGCTCGACATCCACCGGGGCAACCGGCGCCACGTCGCCTTCGGCTACGGCGTCCACCAGTGCATCGGACAGCACCTCGCACGCACCGAGCTGGAGGTTGCGTTCTCGACCCTGTTCACGCGGATACCCACCCTGCAGATCGCGGCCCCCTCCGACGAGCTCGACTACGACCACGACGGGATGCTCTTCGGTCTACACGAGCTACCGGTCACCTGGTGAGGGCCCCATGCAGATCGCCGCCAACCGCGGCGTCTGCGTCAGCGGCGGCATCTGCATGCTGACCGCTCCGGAGGCATTCGACCAGGACGAAGAGGGCGGACCGGTGACCGTGCTGGTACCCGACCCTCCGGAGGAGCTACCCGGGCGTGTGACCGAGGCCGTGCGCCTCCACCCCAGCTGCGCCCTCCGAATCACGTAGAGCCGAGCGGCAGGGACGTCATCGGTCAGTTCGAGATGCTGGCCGGACGCGCGGGCGAGCCTCCACCAACGTCGGCGACGGCTCCACGCTCCCCGCCTGCGGACACCTGACCGCCGGCCCGGCCCCGGTCACTCTCGGACCGTGCGGCCGCCCCCGACCGTTGCCGCCCGTCGAGCACGGTGATTGGCGACATTCACCCTGTTGCCGCACAAGCCGGGCATGCAATAACGACGACGCCCGGCCCGGGTGGAATCGATGAACGCCCCGACACAGGTGGGCGCACTGCACTGCCGGAACCGCTGCTCCCCGAGTGCCTGGACGACACCGAGCACCCCGACTCCGCAGATCAGCGCGAGAGCCTCGTCGATCCCGCTGCCCGGCGCGAGTTCCACGGCCCAGCGAGCGGACCGGCTTCCCGGAACCAACGTGAGTGCTCCGGCGGAGGCCGTCAATGTGGTGGCCCCCGCGACGAGCCGCTCCCGCACCGGCGCGTCGATCAGTTCGCGAACGACGTAGCGCAGCGACTGCGCCGCCCTCAGCCGACGATCATCAGCCGCACGCGCGAGCTCCCCGAGCCCGAAGTGCCCGTCCGGATCCGATGGGGCGGCTGCCGCACGGTCGAACTCGTCGGCGAAGTCGACCAGTGCGTCGAGGTCGCCCAGGTGATCCGGCCCCTGCCATACCTCGGGGGTGGTGTTCGCCAGCTCGGTCGCCAGGGTCGCTGCGAACGAGTAATCGTCAAGAAGCACTTGCATCCCTTACGCCCCCTCCTGCAGGCTGAACAACGTCACTTTAACCCTTACAGACCGGAGGCGGGCATGGCGCCGATCGACATCGATGTGGTGGTGTTCGACGTGCTCGGAACGCTGGTGGACGAGGCAGCAGGGCTGCGCAGCGCCATCGACGAGGTCGCTCCACGACCGGATCCCGCAACCGCGGCCGAACTCGTCGCACGCTGGCAGGGGCACGTCGCGACCGAGCACGAGCGCATCGTCGCCGGGGAGCGCGAGTTCGTCCCGAGCAGCATCCTCGACGCCGAGGCCGCGGCCATGGTGGCTCGGCACGCCGGAATCGACGTCCCCGCGGACCAGCGACGTCTCACCACCGCCTCGACCCGGCTACCGCCGTTCGCCGACTCAGGATCAGGGCTGACCCGTCTCGCCGAGCGCTACCCCGTGATCGGCCTGTCCAACGCCGACCGATCGACACTGCTCCGGCTCAACGCCCACGCCGGCCTGCGCTGGCATCAGGCCCTGTCGACCGAGAGCGCCGCGACCTACAAACCCGCCGCTGTCGTCTACCGGCTCGCACTCGATGTCGCGGCGGTCGCTCCCGAACGTGTACTCATGGTCGCCGCACACGCCTGGGACCTGCGCGGCGCAGCAGCCCTCGGCATGCGCACCGCCTACGTCGAACGCCCCGCCGGGGATCCGCCGACCAGCGCCGACCGTTTCGATGTCCACGCCACCGGCCTCGCCGATCTGGCCGAGCAGCTCTGACGAGTGATCCGGAGGGTCACAGATGATCATCACCTT
This sequence comes from Pseudonocardia autotrophica, assembly GCF_003945385.1. Classification (NCBI taxonomy): domain Bacteria; kingdom Bacillati; phylum Actinomycetota; class Actinomycetes; order Pseudonocardiales; family Pseudonocardiaceae; genus Pseudonocardia; species Pseudonocardia autotrophica. The sequence continues at coordinate 859,163 of NZ_AP018920.1, read as the reverse complement.
TGCCTTCACCCGCCTCGCCGTCGACGTCAGGCGGTGGTTCGAGGTCGCCCCCGACGCGACCATGGAGCACGGAGCGCGGGTCGAGTTGCGGCTTCTCGACCCTCAGCAGCACCGCGGCACCGAGTCCGCTTCCCAGCGGACCGTTGTCGACACCACGTTCTGGCGGGCCGACCTCTTCGACCGCCTCGACCGGCCGGGAGAATGGGCCGCCGCCCACTACCACCCGTCGTTCGACGGGGTCGAGCCCAGCGACCGGGCCTGGTCGCCGGAACTGACCGCCGACCCCTGGGGATGGCTGTCCGATCAGTTGCACCACATCGAGGACCGACTCCGCGACGCCGGGCTCGACCCGGGAATCGTCAGGTACGACGCCGACGACCTGCGGAGCGTCGTGCCCCGGATCGTGGCCTGCGCCCGCCAGTACGGACCCGAGAACGTCATGACGCGCGACGAGGAATTCCGCCTGACCCGCGACGCGGCCGAGCGCGTCCGCAGGATGATCACGCTCGTGCCGCCGACCACTCCGTTGGACCGGGAGTACCTGCGGCCGTGGATCGAGCAGCCCGGCTGAGACCGACCTCGCTGCGGGCCCCACTCACCGACTCGGACCGGCTCGCTGCCGGCGCGTACCTGCGCCACAACGACTGGCCCGCGCCATCACGATTCCCCCGGCACCGTGCATGAGCAGGACCACCGGAGGCCCTGCCGGCTGCACATCCGACCGCCGGACAACTCCACTATGGGAAACGGAGTGGATTCAGCCTCGGAGAGTGTTCATTTACGTCCCTGGAGAACGCCTGCACCGACAGGCCGATAAAGGAGATGGCAACGCAGGCCACCCCGATCCAGCCGATCATCTGCCCGAATCCGAACCCGATACCACTGCCGATATCCGCACCCACCATTCCTGGATCGGGATTGATGATCCGGCTGCCGGACAGGGCAGTCATGATGAAACCGATCGCGGTGACGATCGCACCGAACTTGAGCAGCGTTCGCACGATTATCTCCTCGCTCGCTCCCGCAGACTCGACCGAAGAGTACCGATCAGTTCGGTCTCTGGATCCGTGAAGTTACGCAGGCTCGACGATGACGCGCTTCTCGGATCAGATCGGACCGCCGCCATCCTTGCAGTAAAGACAACTACCTGACCGAACCTCTCGGCAATACGTCCGCTCACTGGAGACATCGTGGACAATCGAAACCCGAAGCGGCGTGGCGACAGAAACGCATCGTTTCGCCGAGAATTTCACGGCGAGGGGCTGTGGAGACGGACCCGGCGATCGTCCCGGCCCGGCCGCTCAGGAGAGACGAGCGGCGGACCGGGATCTCACCGGCACCCCGCCGGCCCTGCCGACACCCCGAGGTCGGACTCCGTGGACGCGAGCGCCACCCGAGACTCCCCCACACGTCGGCACCGCCGGTCCGCGGTCGCGAGGGAAGGCCTCGACGACGCCGGCGAGATCACTCCACCGGCGGGGGCGACATCGCCGGATCGGACACCGCCGCAGCCGATTCCGCCGCCACCAGCACGGCCCGGATGTCGACGTAGCGGCGCAGGAACGCCTGCTCGTCGAGCCGCTTCCGGCGCAGCCACCCGGTGACCTCGTCGTTGCACTTGCTGCTGTTGCACGACCGGCACGCCGGGACGACGTTGTCGACGGTGTAGCGGCCTCCGCGCGAGATCGGCAGCACGCAGTCGCGCTGTGGCAGGTCGTCGACCGCGCCGCAGTACGCGCATCCGCCCCAGGCCTCGCGCAGCGCGCTCCACTGCTCGTCGGTCAGATCGTTGACGACCGCGGCCACCCGCTTCCGGCGACGCGCACCCAACCGCGCCTTGCGACTCCTCGCCACCACCCCGCCAGCCTAGAAGGCAGGGGCCGCAACCTGGACGAGGCGGGACCGGGGAGTTCTGCGTCCGGCTGCTGCGTCCACGGTCGCCCCTGGTGCGTGGACGAGCTTCTGCGCGCTCGGTCGGGTCCGTGTGCCGGATGTGGGTAGCCGCTCCTCCGGCGAGCGGGCTGCAACAGCGCAGCCGTCCCAGCTCAACAGCACACGCCGCCGGCCCCGAAGGGACCGGTGGCGCGCCGACCGAGGTACCCGGTCCGGCGGGGCGCCAGGAGAAACGCCCCGCCGGACCGGAGGCTGTCAGCCGCTCGGACGCTCCTCGGCACCGACCACACCGGGAACGGTGCGGGGGACGTCGGTGATCCAGCGGAGGCCGTCGTTGGGCTCCTGCTCGCAGCCGAGGACGGTGCAGCCCTCGGGGGCCTGCGGACCGAGCGCGAGGTAGGTGCCCGGCGCGGTGTCCACCGGGTACAGGAACGTGTCGGGGTCGACGCTGAACTCCGGGTCGGTGTGATTGCCCGGGTCCTCCGACAGCGTCGCGCGGACGTCGTCGGGCATGTCGTTCACGGCGCCCATGACCATCTGGAAGAACTTGAAGTAGCCGAGCTTGCCGGGGTTGCCGGCGATCGGGGCGTCACCGTCGAGGCGGGTCAGCCCGGACTGGGTGTCCGGCGGCTGCTCCCCGCTGCGGGTGATGACCATGTCCAGGCTGGGGATGACGAAGGTGTGCTGGCCGTGCAGGCCCCAGGACCAGTACATGTCCTTCGGCGCGCTCGCGATCCACGGCTGACCGGGCTCGATCTCGGCGCGCTTGAACAGCGACCCGTTGACCTGCTTGTCGCCGGGCTCGCAGCCGTTGCGCCAGACCATGAAGCCGTAGCCGCAGTTGGCCTCGGAGCCCGAGCTCAGCTCCTTGATGTAGCCGGGGTTGATGATCTCCTCACCGGCGTAGGTGCCCTCGTGCATCATCAGCTCGCCGAGGCGGCCGAACTCCAGCGGGCGCAGGAACAGCTGCGAGTAGCCCAGCGTGTTGCCGGCGCGGTCACGCTGCCACCAGTAGGCCGACTCCGGCACACCCAGCTTGTTCCAGAACTCGCGCTGCGCCCAGTCCTGGTAGTCCAGGCCCGGCTCGCGCTTCTCGATCGCCTGCTGGACCACGTAGTTCAGCAGCGACGGGGTGGTCTGGTCGTACTCGAAGTACTTGCCCGGCTCGTGCGGCAGCGGGGCCGACATGACCTCGCGGGGACGCGAGATGTCGGCGGCCAGGTTCAGGCCGCGGACGTAGTTGATCCGGGCGCCGGTGGTCATGTTGAGGATCGACCGGATGGTGATGGCGCGGTGCGCCTCGTCGCCGAGGCCTTCGGGCAGGTAGTCGCCGACAGGGGCGTCGACGTCGATCATGCCCTGCTTCTCCGCGACACCGGCGATCAGAGCCGAGACCGTCTTGGTCTGGCTCCAGTTCAGCCGCGGCACGCGCTCGAAGACCTTCTCGGTGGCGCCCTCGCCGACCAGGCAACCGTGCCGGAAGACCTTCAGGCTCTCCGACCCGGTGGTGTTCCAGTAGGTGATGGCCGCCTGCAGCTTCTCCGCGTCGAGACCGACGGCCTCCGGGGTCGAACGCTGGTACTCGTCGGTCCGAGTCATCTCGCACTCGGCGGAGTCCGAGACCTCCTCGGTGCCCGGGATGCCCGGGATCGGCAGCGGCAACGTGGGCGCTGCGAGCGCAGTGCCTGCTCCCCCGGCGATGATCGCCGCGGTCACGGCGAGGACGGCAAGCCGTCGGCTCCTTCGCACAGTCGGTTCCTTCCTGTGTCACTGCGCCGCTTCACTGCGCACGCTGAGCGACACAACGGGGCCGTTCGGGGCACGTCACGGCGACACCGACCTAAGTCGGTACGGCCTCCTCACCCGGCACAGCCGATCTCGGCGCCACCGGGGGCCGTGAGCTGCCCGAATACCCGAACGGGTGAACAATTGGCCGAGGTCGTGCGGATTGACGCGCCGGACCATGTCTGCCACAACCCTCGCGGGCGTGCCTCGTTGACAGAACGAGACGTCCGAGGCCGGCGAGGGAGCCGTCCGGACAAGGAGGAGCACTCGTGCACGACGACGATGCGGTTGCCCGAGCCCTGGACACGGTCATGCCCCGACGGCTGCACGAGCTCAGCTCGACGACCGGCCTGCCGGTCGTCTTCGGCGGAACCACCCGGACGGTCCGCGACGGGCAGCAGCTCACGATCAACCAGATGATCGGCACCGTCGGCGACTCGCTGCGGCTGCTCAGCGTCCTGTCCGGGCGCGGCCTCGGCGGCGCGGCGATGGCACGCCGGACGCCCTGCCGGGTCACCGACTACGCCGCGACCGCGGGAATCACCCACGACTACGACCACGTGGTCGTCGAGCACGAACGCCTGGCCTCGATCCTGGCCTACCCGATCGTCGTCCACGGGCGCGTGCACGGCGTGATGTACGGCGCGCTGCGCGAGCACCGGCCCATCGGCGACGTCGCGGTCCGCAACGCGGGCGTCGTGGCGACGAACATCGCCCGGGACGCGGCAGCCCTCCTCGACCGGCACGCTCCCCCGGCCGACGCCGACGACCGGTCCAGCGCACTCCTCGATCTCGCGGCACTGATCGACGCCACCGACGACCCGGGACTGCGCAGCAGGTTGAGCCGGATCCACGAGGGCCTGGGCGGCGCGCGCCGGGCGACCGCTCGGCCCACCGGCGAGACCCCGGCCCTGTCGCCCCGCGAGATCGAGGCGCTGCGGCAGGTCGCGGTGGGAGCGACCAACGCCGAGATCGCCGACCGGCTCGGGATCACCGTGGGCACGGTCAAGGCCTACCTGTACAGCGCCATGCGCAAGCTCGACACCCAGAACAGGACGCGGGCGGTCATCGCGGCCCGGGCGGCAGGCCTGATCTGACCTCGGGTCGGTAGCCGTTGCTGACCTGGACGAGGGGCCGGCAGCCGCAGGGCTGCCGGCCCCTCAGCGTTCACAACGCGAGCCCGCCGTCGACGATCAGCTCGGCGCCGGTCATGAAGGGACAGCCCCGCGCGGCCAGGAACAGCACCGCGCGAGCGATCTCGCCGGCCGTCCCGCGGCGTCCGAGCGGGGTGGCGGCGGTGACCGTATCGATCTGCTCACCCGGCAGGACGTCGATCATCGTGGTGCCGATGAAACCCGGGGCGACCGAGTTCACCCGCACCCCGTGCGGCCCGAGCTCGACTGCCGCGCACTTCGTCATGCCGCGGACAGCCCACTTGGTGGTCGAATAGCCGATCTGGTTTGCGTAGCCGCGATGCCCCCCGATCGACGAGAGGTTGACGATCGAGCCCGTCCCGGCCCGCTTCATCGCCCCGGCCACCGCGCGCATCCCCAGGAACACCCCGAGCTGGTTGACCCGGTAGTGCCGGTCGAAGTTGTCGACGCTCGTTCCGCTGATGTCGGAACCGGGATCGAGGATCCCGGCATTGTTGACGAGGACGGTGATCTCTCCGAGCTCGGCACGGACGTGCGCGGTGAGCGCGTCCCAGGACTGCTCGGAGCTGACGTCGTGCGGCAGGTAGCGGTGCGCCGGTCCCAGCTCATCGACGAGCGCGTGGCCGTGCTCAGCCGAGCCACCGGCCACGACGACGGACGCCCCCGCGCCCGCGAGCGTGGTGACGACGGCGGCACCGATGCCGCGGCTGCCGCCGGTGACGACCGCGACGTCCCCGGTCAGGTCGCTGATTGCGTCCGTCATGCCGGCTCCTCGCCGGGACGAACGGCGCGGAGCCAGTCGCTGAGCGCCGCCGTGACCGCCTCGGGCTGCTCCTCGGCGAGCAGATGGCCCGCACCGGGGATCGGCACGTAGGTCGAGTCCGGCAGGTGGGCGTGCATCACGCGGGCGTGTTCGAGGTCGATGCCACGGTCGTCCTCACCGTGCAGGACCAGCGCGGGCACGGTGATCCGGGCCAGGTCCGCGGTCCGGTCCGGCTTGTCGATCCACGACCGGTACTCGCCGTACAACGATCGCGCCGGGCGTGCGCGCCACGCCGTCGTCCAGCGTTCGATCAGCTCGGGCCGGTCGGTGAGCGCGCGCTCTCCGAAGATCACCGACCGGAACGCGTCGATCACGGACTCCGGAATCGGGCCGTCGATGTCCAGGGGCTCGAGCAGTGCACCGAACTCGCGGCGTTCCCGATCGGTGTAGGCGGCGGAACGGGTCGCCATCAGGACGAGCCCGGCGACCCGTTCCGGGTACCGCAGTGCCAGCTCGACGGCCATGAACCCGCCGACCGACATGCCGGCCAGCACGAAGCGGTCGATACCGGCGGTGTCGGCGACCGCGAGCGTGTCGTCGACCAGGTCGTCGAGGGAGCGTTCGGTGCCGTACCGGGTGGTACCGGCCCGGCTGGTCCACGCGACCGTCCGGTGGTCCTCGGACAGCACCTCGGTCTGGGGCAGGAACATCGTGCGGTCGAGCAACGTGCCGTGGCTGAGGAGTACCGGCGGGCCGTGCCCGGTGTCGGCCACGTCGGTGTCGGGCAGCGGCGCGATAGCGGCCATGGGGGCCTCCAGAGGGTGTCGAAGGACGCGCACCGGATCAACCGGCGGTGGTCTCGGCGGGCTGTTCGTCGGTCAGCGACCTGCCCCCCGTCTCCGGCAGGAAACGGATCAGAACGATCCCGACCGCCAGCGCGATCACGGCCAGATAGAACGCCGCGGCGACGACGGTGCCGGTGGCCGCAGTCAGTGCCGCCGCGACGAGTGGCGCGGTTCCCGCTATCGGACCGACACCGAGGCTGTAGGCCAGTGCCGCGCCGCTCGAGCGGGTCCGGGCGGGGAACAGCTCGACCAGCACGATCGAGGACATGACGTTCAGCCCGGCCTGCGGGATCGCGAACAGGCACATGCCGAGCAGCGCGAGCCACGGCGAACCCGAGCCGATCAGCATCAGGACGGGGACGGCGAGCACAGCGTGCCCGATCGCCGAGCCGATGTAGACCGGCCGGCGGCCGATCCGGTCGGACAACCGGCCGGCGGGGACGCAGAGCGCGACGTACCAGACCAGCGCGACCGATGTCACGAGCAGCGCGGCAGGGCGTGAGCCGGCCACGGACATGGCGTTCGCGAAGTAGGTCGCGAGGTAGTAGAAGCCGACGCCGGTGACCGACGCACAGGCGAACGCGATGAGCAGGGCCCGCCGCTCGGTGCGCAGCGCCTCGCGCAGTGGGGCGGCGGCGACGGCGCCCTGGGCCCGCAGCTCCCGGTAGACCGGGGTCTCGTCGATCCGAAGACGCAGGTAGAGCCCGACCAGACCGAGCGGGGCGGCCAGCAGGAACGGCAGCCGCCATCCCCACGCCTGCATCTGCTCCGGCGACAGCGCGGTCTCCAGCGCGAGCACCGACACGATCCCGGTGACGATCGCCAGACCGCCCGAGGCGGAGATCAGCGCCGCCCGCGCGCCGCGTTTCCCGGGTGGGGCGTACTCGGCGAGGAAGGCCGATGCGCTGGTCCACTCGCCACCGGCGGAGAGGCCCTGCACGCAGCGCAGCAGCACGAGCAGGACCGGCGCCCAGAAGCCGATCGCGCCGTAGCCGGGCAGCACGGCGATCAACGTGGTCGCCACGCTGATGCCGATGACCGCCGTGGACAGCGCGATGCGGCGGCCGTACCGGTCCCCGATCGATCCCAGCACCGCGCCGCCGAGCGGGCGGAACACGAACGCCACTCCGAAGACCGCCAGCGAGGCGAGCAACGATGTCACCGCGTCGTCGGTCGGGAAGAAGACCCGGCCGAGGATCACCGCGACCGCGCCGTACACGGCGAAGTCGAACCACTCGGTGAAGTTTCCGATCAAGGTGGCGGACACCACCCGGCGGGACGCCGGCGAGGTCATGCCGGTCATGGGGCTCCTTTCCGGAGCGCTCGTGGGCGGCCGCGGAGCTGCGGCTCGCCCGTCGGGACTGCGTGGGACGCGGTACCGCTGCCGGGCCGGTCAGCCGGCGACGACGCTCATACCGCCGTCGGCCATCACGACCGAGCCGACCAGGTAGGCGGCCCGGTCCGATGCCAGGAAGGCGATCACCTCGGCGATCTCCCGCGGCTGCGCCGCGCGGCCGATCGGGGTGCCGCCGCCGTGGTTGGCGAGGAAGCCGGGACCGTCGTCGTGGATGTCGTCGAGGATGTGGGTCACCGTGTCCCCGGTGCCGACCGCGTTGACCCGGATTCCTGCCTCGATGGCCTCGAGTGCGGTCACGCGGGTCAGCTGGGCGAGCGCGCCCTTGGACGCGGCGTACGCCGCGATCGTCGGAAACGCCTGGTAACAGGCGTACGAGCCGACGTTCACGATCGCGCCGGAGCCCTGCGGCGCCATCGCGCGCAGCGCCTCACGCGAATGCAGGAACGCGCCTGTCGCGTTGACGGCGAGGACCGAGTTCCACTCGTCGAGGGTCATCTCGACGACGGTCCTGTTGATGATGATCCCGGCGTTGTTGACGAGCACGTCGAGCCGCCCGAACCGCTCCCGGGCCAGCGCGACGGCCCGCCGGGCGCTGTCCTCCTCGGCGACATCGGCGACCAGCGGCGCGACCGAGTCCGATCCGAGGGCCTCGACCCCCGGATCCCGGTCCTCGGCGACGACCCGGGCGCCGCGTTCGACGAGCAGCTCGACCGCGGCCCGGCCGATGCCGCTCGCCGCGCCGGTGACGATCGCGACCGTGCCCTCGAACTCGGCGTGGCCCACGGCGCTCACCGCCCGGCCGTCGAGTAGTCGATGACCCCGCGGATGATCTTCCCGTCGCGTAGGTCCTGGTAGCCCTCGTTGATCTCGTCGAGGGTGTAGCGCCGGGTGATCAGCTCGTCGAGCTTGAGCCGACCGGCGTCGTAGAGCCGCAGCATCCGGACGATGTCGTGCTGCGGGTTCGACGAGCCGAACAGCGTTCCCTTGATCGTCTTCTGGTTGAAGACGAGATCCGAGCCGGAGACGTGCACGGTGAGCGCGGCCGGGTCGGCGACACCCGTGACGACGACGGTGCTGCCCTTGCCGATCACGTTGAACGCATCCGTGACGACCTGTTCGGTCATCACACCGACGACGCAGATGGCCTGGTCCGCACCTTCGCCCCAGGTCAGCTCCTTCGTCGCGGTCGCCGCCTCGTCAGCGGTGGCGAACACGTGGGTGGCTCCGAAGTCGAGGGCGGTCGTGCGCTTGAACTCGACCGGGTCCACACAGATCACGTACTTCGCGCCGGCGTGCGCGGCGCCCTGCACGGCGTTCATCCCGACCCCGCCGAGGCCGTAGATCACGACGGTGTCGCCGGGCCGGACTCCCCCGGCGTTGACCGCGCTCCCCCAGCCGGTGGGCACGCCACACCCCACGAGGACGGCCTTGTCCAGTGGGAGCCAGTCGTCGACCTTGACGCAGGACATCTCCGACACGGTGGCGCGCTCGGAGAAGGCGCCGAGCATGCAGAACCCGCCGATGTCACCGAGCTCCGGGTCGTGCATCCGGAAGGTGCCGTCGGGCATGCAGCCCTCGAGGATGGTGGCGCCGGAGTTGCAGAGGTTCTGCTTCCCGGTCGAGCAGTAGCGGCAGGTGCCGCAGGCCGGGGTGAAGCTGCACACGACGTGGTCGCCGGGCGCGATCCTGGTGACGCCGGGGCCGACCTGCTCGACGACGCCGGCGGCCTCGTGACCACCGACGATCGGGAAGCGGACGACGTTGTCGCCGTCGACCATGTGCAGGTCCGAGTGGCACAGACCGGCGGCGGACATCCTCAGCAGGACCTCGCCGGCGCGGGGTTCGTCGAGCTCGATCTCGCGGATCTCGAAGGGTTTGTGGTAGCCGGTCAGTACGGCGGCACGGGTCTTCATGTCATCTCCTGACGGAATGGGGGGCGGCCTCAGCCGTGGAAGGTCCAGACGGACTTGGTCTCGAGGTAGCCCTCGAGACCGTCCGGACCGAGGTCGCGGCCGTAGCCGGACCGGCGGAAGCCGCCGAAGGGGGCAGCCGGATCGGTCAGGCCCCAGCCGTTGACATAGACGGTGCCCGCGCGCAGCGCCCGGGTGGCGCGGTGCGCGGTACTCACGTCGCGGGTCCACACGCCGGCGGCGAGGCCGTACTCGCTGGCATCGGCTCGCTGCAGGACCTCGTCGGTGTCGTCGAAAGCGAGCACGGTCAGGACCGGACCGAAGATCTCCTCGGTCGCGCAGGCCATCTCGTCGTGCGCGTCGGAGACGACCGTGGCCGGGTGGAAGAAGCCCTCGGCCGGGACGTCGGGGCCGACGTGCACGGTCGCGCCCTGTTCCCGGGCCAGGCGGACGTGCCCGGCGACCCTGTCCTGCTGGGCCGCGTTCACCAGCGGCCCGAGCTCCGTGCCCCGGGCGAGACCATGCCCCGGACGCAGCCCGTCGGCGATCGCGGTCAGTCGCCGGACGATCTCGTCGTGCACCGAGCGGTGCACGAACAGTCGCGACGGTGCGCTGCAGGTCTGACCGGAGTGCCAGAACAGCCCCGCCGCCGAGCCCTCGACGGCGGCGTCCAGGTCGGCGTCGGCGAAGATGATGTTCGCGCTCTTCCCGCCGAGCTCCAGCGTGACCCGCTTGACCTGGTCCGCAGACCGGCGGGCGATCTCCTGGCCGACCGCCGTCGAGCCGGTGAAGGTGATCTTGTCGACCAGCGGGTGGTCGACCAGCGCCCGCCCGGCGTCCGCGCCGCGGCCGGGCACCACGTTGAGCACCCCGGGCGGCAGACCGGCCTCGACCGCCAGTTCGGCCAGCCACAGGGCGGAGTGCGGGGTTTCCTCCGACGGCTTGAGGACCACGGCGCACCCGGCCGCCAGCGCGGGCGCGAGCTTCCAGCCGCACAGCAGCAGTGGGAAGTTCCAGGCGGTGATCGCGCCGACGACCCCGACCGGCTCCTTCTCCGTCGCGATGTGGATGCCGGGGTGCGATGTCGGGACGGTCGATCCGACGATCTTCGTCGGCCAACCCGCGAAGTAGTGGAAGGCGCGGGCTGCGAAGTCCACGTCGATCGACCGGGCCGCACCGCGCACCTTGCCCGCGTCGAGCACCTCGAGCTCGGCAAACTCATCGGCTCGGTCGAGGATCGCGTCACCGATCCGGTGCAGCACCTTGCCCCGCTCGAGCGGGGTCATCCTCCGCCACGGTGATCCGGGACGGAATGCCCTCGCCGCGGACCGGACCGCCCGGTCGATGTCGTGCGCGTCGCCGCAGGCCGCCGTGCCGATCCGGTGGCCGCTCGCCGGGTCGACGACGGCGAGCTCGCCCCCGTGTGTGGCGGACACCGCGGCGCCGTCCACGAACAGGTGTGGTTGCAGCGCGAGCCGCTCGGACACCGCGCCGGCCACCTCGGGGGCCTCACTGGTGAAGGTCATCATTGCCCTCCATGGATATTTGATACAAACTACGGCGATACGGGAGCACATCCGCTCTCGACGAGATCGACTCCACGTGCAGCTCGCCTGCCGTGCAGAGGGTCACAGAGATTGCCGGCCGAGGCAAGCGTCAACGTCGTCTAACTTGTATCAAAGATCAGTCATCAGGCGGTCCCGCCCGCCGGATCCACACTCCGTCCAGGAGGCACCGATGCCGTCCGCCGAGACCTCGTCGTCGACCGCAGTGCGCGGCCGACCGTTCCGTGAGGGGCTCCTCGCCCTCGAACCACCCCGGTTGCTGGGATCGCGCTGCACCGACTGCGGTGCGGCGAGCTTCCCGGCCCGCGCGTTCTGCCCGTCCTGCCGGACCGGAGCCGTCGAACCCACCGAGCTCTCGCCCGACGGACGGGTGCACTCGTTCACCGTGGTCCGTCAGGCACCGGCGGGGGTCGAGGTTCCCTACACGCTCGCCTGGGTCGATCTGCCCACGGACCGCGTCCGGCTGATGGCGCAGGTCGTCGGCGTCGTACCCGAGGCGGTCGCCCTGGACATGCCGGTGGCCCTGGAGCTCACCCCCTTCGGCACCGCCGAGGACGGCGCCGAGCTGGTCGGGTACCGGTTCCGGGCCACCGGGGAGGTCGCGCCGTGAGCCCCGCCCCCGCCCACGTCGCCGGCGCCGGGATGGTCCGGTTCGGCAAGTACCCCGCCGAGGTCACGCTCGAGTCGATGGCGCTCGGAGCCGCCCGCGCGGCCCTCGCCGACGCCGGCGCCGGCCTGGGCTCGGTCGACGGCCTCTACGTCGGGCACGTCTTCGGCGGGCCGGTCGCCGGGCAGCGGATCGCCGCCCAGCTCGGGCTCGACGGGCGTCCGGTGTCCAACCACGAGAACTACTGCGCCAGCGGCGCCACCGCGGTCCGCGAGGCCTGGGTCGCGCTCGCCGCAGGGCTGCACGACGTCGTGCTGGTGATCGGCGTCGAGAAGATGACCGACCGGGTCGCCGGCGGGGTCCGCCCCGATCCCGGCGACCTCGATGCCGCCGTCGGCTACGTCATGGCGGCCGGGCACGCGATGAGCGCCCGGCGCTACCTGGCGGACCACGAGGCCACCCGGGAGCAGATCGCCGCGGTGGCGGTCAAGAACCACGCGCACTCGGTGCACAATCCCTGGGCCCAGTACCGCAAGCCGATCTCGCTGGATCAGGTCCTGGGTGCCAGGCCGATCGCCGAGCCGCTCGGCCTGCTGGACTGCAGCCCGATCTCCGACGGTGCGGCGGCCGTGCTGCTCTGCAACCCGGCCGGGCTGCGCAGGCTGGGGATCGCCCCGACCGGTCCCCGGGTACGCGGCGTCGGGCTCGTCAGCGGCTCCGTGCAGACAGGTCTCGGCGACATCAACGCCGAGGACGTGTCCCGCCGGGCCGGGAAGGAGGCCTGGCGGCTCTCCGGCGTCGAGCCCGGCGAGATCGACCTCGTCGAGATGCACGACTGCTTCACGATCGCGGAGATCGTCCGGATGGAGGGTCTGGGTCTGGTCCCGCACGGACGCGGCGCGGCGTGGGCCGCGGAGGGGATGACCGCCCTGGGTGGCCGGTTGCCGGTCAACCCGAGCGGAGGCCTGCTCTCCCGCGGGCACCCGGTCGGGGCGACGGGCGTCGCACAGGTCTGCGAGCTCACCTGGCAGCTGCGCGGTACCGCGGGTGGACGGCAGGTCGACGGGGCCCGCACGGCACTGGCGTACTGCAAGGGCGGCACCGTCAACGGCACCGACGGCGGGTCCGTCACCACGGTGGTGATGACGGCATGAGCTCCACGACCGCTGAGATCGTCCGCGGGGCGGGTGCGCTCGTGCCGGTGGTCCGCGACGCGATGACCCGGGTCCACCCGAGTGCCCCGGTGGCCGTGCTGGCGCCGTGGATCCCGCCGCTCGCCCCGCTCGCCGAGCTGACCGACGACCGGCTGAGCACCGACGTCGGCGACCCGCTCGACGCCGTACTGACCGACGTGCAGGCTGTTCTCGGCGGGCTCGGCCGGCTGGTGTTCGTACTGCCGCACGTGCCACTGATGGCTGCCGCAGGTGGCACGGCCGCGTCCGCCGTCGCGAACGGGGTGCTCTCCATGGCCCGCACGCTGTCCATCGAGCTCGCCCGGGACGCCGTGACCGTCAACGTGGTGGCCGTCGACGCCGCCGCCCCGGCCGTCGAGGCGCTCGCCGCCCAGCTCGGTGTGCTGGCCGGCCCGGGCGGCGACGCCGTCACCGGACAGGAGATCTACCTGACCGCGGGGACCGACCTGGGGAGGCTGCGCCCATGACCGGAACAGCACTGGTCACCGGGGGTGCCGGCGGCATCGGCCGCGCGGTCTGCGCGCGGCTCGCCGCCGACGGGTTCACCGTGCTGCTCGCGGATCTCGACCGGTCCGCAGCGCAGCTCGCGGCGAGCACGATCGGGCACGGCGTCGAGCCGTGGGCACTGGACGTGACCGATCCGGAGTCCCGCCGCGCCGCGGTGGCCCGGGCCGATGCGCTGGGTGGAGCCGACCTGCTGGTCAACTGCGCCGGCGTGCTGCGGGACGCCCGGATCCGCAAGCTGGATCCCGCGGTGTTCCGTCGCCTGAACGAGATCAACCTCCTCGGCCCGCTCGCGATGATCCGCCTGGCCGCCGAGGGCATGGCGGAGCGCGGCCGGGGCTCGATCGTCAACGTCGCCTCGCGGGCCTGGCTAGGCACGTTCGGTTCGGCCGCCTACTCGACCGCGAAGGGCGGCCTGGTCGGTGCCACCCGGTCGTTGTCGCTCGAACTGGGCCCGCGCGGGATCACCGTCAACGCCGTGGCACCGGGGTTCGTCGACACCCCGATGACCGACAGCCTGCCACCCGAGATCCGTCGCCGGGCCCTCGCCGCCATCCCGGTCGGCCGGGCCGGAACCCCGGACGACGCGGCCTCGGCCGTCGGCTATCTCGCGGGCGCCGGCTACGTCACCGGGCAGGTGCTCGTCGCGTGCGGCGGCCGCAGCGTCGGCGACCCGTACTCGGAGGATGGACACTGATGGGAGACGACATGCCGGACGGGCCGCTGCACGGGATCCGCGTCGTGGAGTTCGCCGGCCTCGGGCCCGGCCCGTTCGCCGCGATGCTGCTGGCCGATGCCGGTGCCGATGTGATCCGGGTCGACCGGCCGGCCGGTCCGGTGGACGGCGGAGCGCTGACCCGCGGCCGTCCGTGGATCGGCCTCGACCTCAAGACCGGCACCGGACACGCGACCGCCGCAGAGCTGATCGAGCACGCCGACGTGCTGATCGAGGGTTTCCGCCCGGGTGTGATGGAACGGCTCCGGCTGGGTCCGGAGACGTGCCTCGCCGGGAACCCGCGCCTGGTCTACGGCCGGATGACCGGCTGGGGACAGGACGGGCCGCGGGCGCGCGAGGCCGGGCACGACATCAACTACCTGGCCGTGACCGGCGCGCTGCGCTCCATCGCACGCCGCGGCGAGGCCCCGGTCCCACCGCTCAACCTGGTCGGCGACTACGGCGGGGGCGGGATGTTACTCGCCTTCGGGATCACCACGGCCCTGCTGGAACGACAGGCGAGCGGCCGGGGCCAGGTCGTCGACGCCGCCATGACCGACGGGGTCAGCCTGCTCATGACCGGAATCTGGAGCCGTGCGGCGCAGGGGCGCTGGTCGACCGAGCCCGGTACCAACGACATCGACTCGGGCGCGCCGTTCTACGACGTCTACCGGACCGCCGACGACGAGTACGTGGCGGTCGGCGCGATCGAGCCACAGTTCTGGGCCCGCCTGCTCGATGGCCTCGGTCTCGATCCTGCCGAGCTGCCCGGCCAGTGGGACCGGGAGCGCTGGCCCGAGTTGAAGAAGCAGGTGGCCGAGGCGTTCGCCGGCCGCACCCGCGCCGGGTGGAGCGCTGTGTTCGCCGATCGCGACGCCTGTGTCACACCGGTGTTGAGCATGGCCGAGGCTCCCGGGGACTCCCAGATCGCCGCGCGCGGCACGCTGACCCCCGGCCCCGGGGGCCCGCAGCCCACACCCGCCCCGCGGCTGGCCCGGACACCGCTGCGAACACGATCCCCCGGCACCGTGGCCGAGATTCTCGACCGGTGGGGCGTCGCCACCGGGGATCGGCGATGACCGCGGTGAGCAGGTCCCGCTCCGGCGAGCTGATAGTTTATTCAGATTCCGACCGTCGACGGCGAGGAGACATCATGCCCGGGCGGTCGCCCGCCACGCCTCGCGTGCAGCGCCGTGCGATGGCGGTGGAGGTCGCTGAGCACGTCCGGTCGATGATCTTCGACGGCCGGCTCCGCGCGGAACAGCGGGTCCCTCAGGACGCGATCGCGACCGAGCTCGGGGTCAGCCGGCTACCGGTCCGCGAAGCACTCATCACCCTCGAGTCCGACGGGCTGGTCGCCTCGGAGCCGCATCGCGGGACCTTCGTCGTCCCCATCCGTTCCGAGGACATCGAGGACCACTACCGGCTCTACGGGATGGCACAGGGTCTCGCCGCGGCCGGCGCCGCGCGGCGGATCACCGAACCGGTCCTGAGCAGGCTCGACGAGCTGCACCGGAGCATGTCGGATGCCGACGATCCGGATCTCGTGCACGACCTGAACTGGGAGTTCCACTCCCTGATCAACCACACCGGGGCCAGCAGGCGGACCCTGTCCGTGCTGCGCCAGCTCTCGCACAACCTCCCCCGCGAGGTGTACGGGATCCCCCAGGCGGCAAGCCCGACCGCGACCGCGCAGCACGCGGCCATCGTCGAGGCGCTGCGCGCCCGGGACGGTGCCGCGGCCGACCGGCTGAATCAGGAACACGTGCGCGCCGAGGGCGACGAGGTCGTCGCCGTCCTCAAGCGCAACGGCATCCTGTCCGACTGAGCACGCCCGGCAGCAGCCCCTCACGCATCCACAATCCGTATCAAAGATCAGAACTGGACGTCCGATGTCGTACATTCCGACCGCCGGATCCGGCTCAGCACACACCGCCACCACCCTGCCCGAGGCCGTCGACCGGCAGGCGTCGCTCCGGCCGGACGACGACGCCGTCGTGGCCGCCGACGGCCGGCTGACCTGGTCCCAGCTCGCCGGACGGGTGAGCACGCTGGCGAGCGCCCTCGTCGCGGAGGGAGTGCGGCCGGGAGACCGGATCGGCGTGCTGCTCCCGAACGGGCTGCGGTGGATCGTGTCCGCGCTCGCCGTGCAGCACGCCGGCGCGACCGTCGTACCGATCAACACCTGGTACCGGTCGGCGGAGATCGCCCACGTGCTCGACGAGGCCGCCATCACCCTGGTCGTGACCGAGGAGAGCGTGTTCGGGCGCGACACCCTCACCGAGCTGGCGGCCGCCGGGCTCCCCGAGCGGGTCCCGGGCGCCCGGACCGGCGCACTCGTCTGGAACGCCGGGGAAGCCCTCCCCGCGACGGTCCGGCCGGCCGGCCCCGCACACCCGGTACCCGGCGCACGCCAGGACGGCCTGGCCTACGTGTTGTTCACCAGCGGATCGACCTCCCGGCCGAAACCCGTCCCGCTGCGCCACGACCTGCTGCTGCGCAACGCGGCCGAGATCGGAGCCCGGCAGCGCCTCGTCGCCGGGGACCGCCTGTGGATCTCCGCACCCTTCTTCTTCGGCTACGGATGCTCGAACGCGCTGCCGGTGGCCTTCTGCCACGGGGTGACCCTGTGCGTCGAGGAACGACCGGCCGGGGACACCTCCCTGGAGTTCATCGACCGGGAACGGTGCACCGTCTACTACGGGTTCGGCCCCACCACCAGGAACCTACTGGCGGCTCCCGGGTTCGGGCGGCACGACATCTCGTCACTGCGTACCGGGACCACCGGCTTCACCCACGAGGACCGGCGGCTGGTGCTCGAGGAGCTCGGGATCGCCGGGATCTGCAGTGTCTACGGCCTCACCGAGGCCTACGGGCACTCCACGATGACCGAGCCGGACGATCCGCCCGAGATCGTGCTCGGCACCGCAGGGCGAGTGCTCGACACCCAGGAGATCCGGATCACCGACGACGACGGCCGGATCCTGCCGGTCGGCGAGACCGGGGAGATCGAGCTGCGCGGCTGTGTGATCGACGGGTACCTCGGCGACCCGGTACTCGGCCACGACACGTTCCGCGACGACGGCTGGCTGCGCACCGGCGACCTCGGATCGCTGGACCACGAGCAGCGCCTGCGGGTCGTCGGCCGGAAGAAGGAGATGGTGAAGGTCAAGGGGATCAACATCGCGCCGATCGAGGTCGAGGAGCTGCTCTGCAGCCATCCCGGTGTCGATCAGGCGTTCGTGGTCGGAATCGAGGACGCCCAGGGCTCCGAGCAGATGGTCGCCGCGGTGGTTCCCCGGGGTGTCCCGTCGGCCGATCTCCCGCAGCAGCTCGACGCACACGTGCGCAAACGTGCGGCCGGCTACAAGGTCCCGAGCAGGATCGAGATCATCGCACTCGCCGACGTGCCGCTCACCGACACCGGGAAGTTCAGCAAGCGGCTCCTGCGCGACCGGCTCGCGGGAGGTGCCCGGTGAGCACCCGGACACTCGCCGCCGGGATCGGGTTCACCGAGGGACCGCTGTGGACCGATGACGGGCGACTGCTCGTGGTCGCGCTCTCCCGGGGATCGGTCGTCGAGATCGACCTCGACGGCGGGGTCCGCAGCAGCGTCGACGTCGGCGGGGGGCCCAACGGTCTCGCGCAGGATGCGCGGGGTCGGATCTGGGTCGCGCAGAACGGCGGCGCGGTCCGTGCGAGCAGCTCCGCGCGTCCGGCACGACCGGGACTCCAGCGGATCGGACCGGACGGCGTCACCGACCTCCCGATCCCCGGCGCGCTGGCGCCGAACGACCTCACGATCGGGCCGGACGGCCGGGTGTGGTTCACCGATCCCGGCCCGCCCGGGGCGACCGGGCACGGCCGGGTCTGCGCTCTCGACAGCAGCACAGGCGCGGTCGAGGTGATCCTCGACGACGTCGACTTCCCCAACGGGCTCGCCGTGGCGGGTGACGAGCTGTACCTCGCCGGCACCTCGCTCGGGATCGTGACCCGGCACCGCTGGGACGGGTGCAGGCTGCTCCCCGCCGGGGACCCGCTCGTGGTGCCCGGCGGCGGACCGGACGGCCTGGCCCTCGACGTCGAGGGGCGGGTGTACGCGGCGGTACCCGGGGCGGACGCGATCGTCGTCCTCGGCACGGACGGCGCGGTCGAGGAGACCATCGGATTCGACGAGCCCACTTTCCCGACCAACCTGTGCTTCGCCGGCCCGGACCTCGATCTCCTCGTCGTCACCGCCGCGAAGGGGGGTCGGGTGCTCGTGTGTGAGCGGGAGTCGGACGTGCCGGGCCGCCCGCTCACCGACGGCCGGGCCTGAGCGACGAGCGGACCGCCCGGCGGGGTGCGCCGCCGTGTGGAGGTGCCCGCCGGGCGGCACCGGCACCAGGAGTTCAGTCATGCCGCCCTGGTCGCCCCGCTCCGCCCGGTGCTACGGGCCGAGATCGGGTGGTCACCCGAAGTCCGCAAACATCCACGCGCCCCGCCTCCCGGGTGGCCCCGGGGATCGGCACCGCGGTTCGATGCGCCCTCAGGCCGGCGGCCAGTTCCGCAGCGTGGTGTCGGCGACCTCCTGCAGCTCCCCCCGCGACGTCCCGCCGGCGGCCTGCACGGCGATCCCGTTCGCCACGGTCATGAGGTACCGGGCGAGCCGCCGCGGGTCCGCGCCCGCGGGCAGATCGCCCTCGTCGACCGCCCGTCGGAAGCGGTCCGCGAGCCGCACCTCGGCGGCGGTACGCCACTCGACCAGCGCGTCGTGGATCGGGCGGCCCGCGTCTCCGGAGACCAGCGAGCCCTGGACACCGAGGCAGCCGGCGGGTGCGTCGGGGCGGGTCGTGGTCCGGACCGAGCCGTTCAGGAAGGCCGTCGCCACCGCCTGCGCGGTGGGCTCGGTCAGCGCCAGCTCCCCGTACGACGCGGGCCCCTCGGTGTAGCGGTCCAGGGCCCTGCGGAACAGCTGTTCCTTGTTGCCGAAGGCCGCGTACATGCTGGTCCGGGTGATGCCCATCGCGGCGGTCAGGTCGGCGAGGCCTGCGCCCTCGTACCCCTTCTCCCAGAACACGAGCAGCGCGCGTTCGAGCGCCTCCTCGGCGTCGAACCCGCGGGGCCGACCGACGGGGGCCCTCTTCGCACCGGTCACGGTCCCCACACTACTCGTTCTGTATCGAGCAGTACCGAAGTGCTACGGTCGAGATCAGTACCGATCGGTACTGAATCAGCGGGAGAGGGTGGCATGGGACAGCTCGAGGGCCGGACGGCCGTGGTGACCGGCGGCAGCAGCGGGATCGGCCTGGCGGCCGCCCGGCGGTTCGCCGCCGAGGGTGCGCACGTGTTCGTGACCGGCAGGAACGAGGTCGAGCTGGACGCGGCCGTCGAGACGATCGGCTCGGCCACCGGGGTGCCGGGCGACATCGCCGACATGGATGATCTCGACCGGCTCTACGCGGCGGTCCGGGAGCGGGGCGACGGCCTGGACGTCGTGTTCGCGAACGCCGGGGCCTCGGGGTTCCTCCCGCTCGGCGAGATCACCGAAGAGCACGTCGACCGGATCTTCGACGTCAACGTGCGCGGCACGTTGTTCACCGTGCAGAAGGCGTTGCCGCTGCTCAACGACGGTGCCTCGGTGATCGTGAACTCCTCGACCCGCGCCGACGACGGCGTCGAGGCGTTCGGCACCTACGCCGCCAGCAAGGCCGCGCTGCGCTCCTTCGTCCGAACCTGGGCGAACGAACTGAAGGGCCGCGGCGTGCGGGTCAACGCCGTCTCGCCGGGCACCATCGACACCCCGGCGGTCGCCGAGCTGGTCGGTGCGGAGCGCGCCGAGCAGGCGCGGGCCGGCTTCGCGGCGAAGGTGCCGCTCGGTCGCGCGGGCACCGCCGACGAGGTCGCCGACGCCGTCGTCTTCCTCGCGTCCGCGCAGAGCAGCTTCGTGCTCGGCGCGAACCTCTATGTCGACGGCGGCGAGAAGCAGCTCTGACCCGGACGACGAGAACAGGAGACGGTATGGAAATCGGACTGCACATCGCCGACTTCACCTGGGACGGCGGCGCCCCCGCGCTCGGCCCCGCACTCGCCCGGCACGCCCGGGACGCGGAGGCCGCGGGCGTCAGCCGGATCACCGTGATGGACCACTTCTGGCAGCTCGGCGGCGACGTCGGCCTCGGCCCGTTCGAGAACGACATGCTGGAGGCGTACACGACGCTCGGCTTCCTCGCGGCGGCCACCGAGCGGGTGCGGCTGCACACGCTCGTCACCGGCGTCACCCACCGCGAGCCCGCCCTGCTCGCGAAGGAGGTCTCCACCCTGGACGTGCTGTCCGGTGGCCGCGCCGGGCTGGGCATCGGTGCCGCCTGGGCGGCCGATGAGTCCGCGGGCCTGGGCCTCAACCTCCCGCCGACCCGGGAGCGCTTCGAGCGACTGGAGGAGGCGATCCGGATCTGCCTGCAGATGTGGTCGGACTCCGAGGACCCGTTCACCGGTGAGCACTACCGGCTCGGCCGCACCCTGAACGTGCCGCAGGCCCTACAACGACCACACCCGTACCTGCTGATCGGCGGATCCGGCGAGAAGCGCACGCTACGACTGGTCGCGCAGTACGCAGACGCCTGCAACATCGCCGCGACGCCCGAGTCGGCCCACAAGCTCGATGTGCTGCGGGCGCACTGCGACGCGGTCGGGCGCGACTACGACGACATCGAGAAGACCGCGATGTTCGGGATCGACCCGGACACCACCGCCGACGACGTCGTCCGGACCGCGTCGGCCCAGCGCGAGATGGGGTTCACCACGGCCTACGTGTTCGCCCGGCGGATCCCGGAACCCGGACGGATCGTCGACGTCATGGGAGCGGCGATCGCCGAGCTGGGCTGACCGCGCGAGCCGGCTGTGGACCCAGCGGCTGTACCGCGATCGCGCCGGGCGCTGAGCCGCTAGCAGGATCGGGCGTGCATCCCCCCGTCCACCGGCAGCAGGCAGCCGTTGACGTAGGCGGACTCGTCGGAGGCCAGGAACAGCGCGGCGTTCGCGACGTCGGCGGCGCGGCCCATCCGCCCGGTCGGGCTGAGCGCGTCCCGGGCCGCCCGCACCTGGTCGACGGTGCGGTCCCCGGCGAGCTCGCGGTAGACGAGCGGGGTGTCGACCAGCCCGGCGAGGATCGCATTGACCCGGATCCCGCGATCGGCGTACTGCACGGCGAGGCTGCGGGTCAGCTGGTTCACCCCGGCCTTCGCCGCCGCGTAGGCCGGGTACGGGTAGCCGGTCCAGCGGATCGACGCGAGCGAGGAGACGGTGACGATCGCGCCGCGTCCGCGGGCGAGCAGGTGCGGCAGCGTCTGCTGGCAGCATACGAACACGCTGTCCAGGTTGACCGCCGTCGCGCCGCGCCACTGGTCGAGCGTGATGTCCTCCGGCCCGCCGAGCAGGGTGGTCCCGACGTTGTTGTGCACCACGTCGATCCCGCCGAACTCGTGCACCGTCCCGGCGACGGCGGCGGCGACCTGGTCCGGGTCGGTGACATCCGCGCCCAGCGCGAGCGCCTCGCCACCGGCCCGCCGCACATCGGCGGCGGTGCGCTCGGCGGCGCCGGTGTCCCGGTCGACGACGGCGACCCGGGCGCCGTGCCGGGCGTAGGTCAGCGCCGTGGTGTGCCCGATCCCCGCGACGTCCGCATCCGGCGGTTCCGGTGACGCGGCCCGGCCGCCGCCGAACACGATCGCCACCCGTCCTGCCAGCCGGTTCACCGGTCCACCACCTCGATCAGGAGCAGTTCCACGGTGACGGCCACCGGGCTCGCCGCCGGATCGAACACCCCGCCGTGCACGACGCCGTCGGAGTCGACGGCGAGCGCGTGCAGCTCGGACGGCCCGGCATCCGGTCCGACCACGCCGCGCACCGAGATCACCTCGGTGCACGGCCCGGCGGCCGCCCGACCGGCCCCGGGGAAGAGCGGGCCGACCAGGCTGCCGAGGGTGCCGCGCACCATCGCGCGCCGGAAGCCGGCGTCGGCGCAGATCCGTGTGGCGGCCGCCAGCAGGTCGGCGCCGGGCCGCACCCGCGCGGTGACCGCGCGGGCGCCGTCCCCGGTCCCGGCGGTGGGTCGCGGGGTGAAGACCGGCAGCAGCGTCTCCGGGTCCTCCGCGCTCTCGTTGCACACCCCGGCCAGCGGGAACACCAGTGCCTGCACGCCGGTGGCACCCACCGTCGTCGCGGGCCAGAGGTGCCCGCCGAGCAGGCTGCCCGCCCGGTCCACCCAGGCGACGTGCGCGTGCGTGAAGGGTGCGCCGTCGCGCGTCCCGATCCCGGCCGCCCCGGCGACGACGGCCACCGGCCCGGCCGAGCCTCGGGTCGCGCTGTAGTGCGCCGCGCGGCTGCCGTCGGCGCAGTACGCCGGGATGCAGTAGGACACCTCGCGGAGCGTGCCGCCGAGCAGCTCGACCTGCGCCGCCGTCACGCCCAGCCGGTGCACCGCGTCCTGCAGCGCCGCGGCCAGCCCGGCCCCGGCCGGGAGGTCGACGGCGACCGCACGGGTCCGGGCCGGCACCGCGACGATCCGCTCGGGCGCGGCCGGGCCGGGATGGCGCAATCCGGCAGCGGTGGCCGCGGTCACGACGGGCTTCCCGGTCCGCCGTCGGTCCAGCCCTGGCCGAGCAGGCGGTCCCGGATCGTCCGTTTGACGATCTTGCCGTAACCGGAGCGGGGCAGCTCCGGCCAGCGGACGTAGTGCCGGGGCAGCTTGTAGCGGGCGATCCGCGGTTCGAGCCACTCGCGCAGGTCGGACTCGCCGGGCTCGTGACCGTCGGCGGGCGCCCAGACCGCGACCCCCACCTCGCCCCACGACGGGTGCGGCATACCGAGCACCGCGACCTCACCGACGCCGGGATGCGCGACGAGCTTCTCCTCGACGTCGCGCGGGTGCACATTGGACCCGCCGGAGATGTACATGTCGGAGATGCGGCCGGTCAGGAACAGGTAGCCGTGCTCGTCGAACACCCCGATGTCGCCGGTGTGGAACCAGCCGTCCCGGAACGCGGCGGCGTTCGCCTCGTCGTTGTCCAGGTAGCCGTGGCAGACCGCGGGCCCGGCGACGCAGACCTCGCCCGGCTCACCCGGAGCCGTCTGCATCCCGTCCGGGTCGCGCAGCACCACCTGCATGCCGGTGCGGACCCGGCCGCAGGTGCCGAACTCGATGCCGTCGGGGGCGGGCCGGTCGTGCTCGTCCGGCCCGAGCACGGTGATGTTCCCGGTGACCTCGCCGAGACCGTAGTACTGGACCAGCACGTCGCCGAGCACGGCGCGGGCGTGCTCCTGGTCGGCCGCGTACATCGGCGCGCCGGCATAGACGACGTGCCGCAGGCTCGTGTGGTCGCGGGTACCGGCGTCGGGATGCTCGGCGAGCTTCTTCAGAATCGTCGGGACGGTGAACATGTTGCTCACCCGCTCGCGTTCCACCAGCTCCCACGCCTGCGCCGGGTCCAGCCCGGCTGCGGTGGGGAGCACCGTGCGGGCGCCCCGCGCGACCTGCGGGAGCAGGTGCACCCCGGCGCCGTGCGAGAGCGGCGCGAGCACCAGCGACGCGTCGGCCGCGGACAGCCCGGGCATCAGGTCGGCGATGTGGTTGGTGACCACGAATCCCATCTGGTCGTGCGTGAGCACCGCGCACTTCGGGCTGCCGCTGGTCCCGGAGGTGAAGAAGTACCAGGCCGGATCCCCGTTCCGGACGGCCGAGTCCGGCACCGGCGGGCCGGTCCCGTCCAGCGGGGCCACCGTCGCGACGGCGTCCGGGCCGGTGCCTGCGATCCACAGTGGCTCGCCGCGCAGTGGGCCGACCGTGTCGGCGACGGCGGCGGCGTGCCCGCGGTCGGCGTCGTGGCAGACCACCAGCGCGGGACGGCAGACCCGGGCGATCACGGCGATGTCGCCGGGGGTCGACCGGGCGTTGGTCGGCGCGACCACGCCACCGGCCCGCCAGACCGCGAACAGGGTCTGAACCAGCTCGATCTCGTTGACGCTGTGCACCAGCACGCAGTCGCCCGGCCGCAGGCCGCGGGCGGTCAGCTCGGCCGCCAGCGCGCTCACCCCTCCGTCCAGTGTGGACCAGTTGATCCGCCGCTCACCGCGGACGACGGCGTCGCCGCCGGGCACTCGCCGCGCGGTCTGGGTGAGCAGCGTCGCCAGGTTCACCGCGCGCCGGTGCGGGCTCATCGGACGGCCTCCAGCACCGAGGCGTAGTTGGCGACCGCCACCCCGCCCATGTTGAACACCGCGGCGCGCCCGGCCCGGCCCAGCTGCATGTCCCCGGCCTCACCGACGAGCTGCATCGCGGCCAGCACGTGCTGGGACACCCCGGTCGCGCCGATCGGGTGCCCCTTGGCCTTCAGCCCACCGGAGACGTTGACCGGCAGCACGCCGTCGCGCCCGGTGTGTCCGTCCTCCAGCAGCGTGCCGCCCTTGCCGGGCGCAGCCAGCCCGAACGCCTCGTACTGCAGCAGCTCGGCCTGGGTGAAGCAGTCGTGGGTCTCCAGCAGGTCCAGGTCGGCGAGCTCGATGCCGGCCTCGGCGAGCGCGCCGTGGAACGCGCGGCGGGCGCCGTCGAACTCGAGCACGTCGGCGCGGGCGTCGATCGCCATCGCATCGTTGGCCTGCGCCCGGCCGAGCCAGCGGACCGCGCGGCGGGCCGAGCGGGCGATGTCCGGCCCGGCGACGACGACGGCCGCCGCGCCGTCGGACACCATCGAGCAGTCGGTGCGCAGCAGCGGGTCCGCGACCATCGGGTTGCGTTCGGAGGCGGTCGAGCAGAACTCGACGCCCAGGTCCCGGCGCACGTGCGCGTACGGGTTGTGCACCGCGTTGGCGTGGTTCTTCGCGGCGATCCGGGCGAGCGCGAGCCGCTGGTCGCCGTAGCGCGCGGCATACCGGCGGGCGAGCTCCCCGAAGATCGCGGCGAAGCTGCCGTGGTGCTCCTCGGTCGGCAGGTGGCTGGCGCCGAGCAGCGCCGCGCCGACCTCGTCGCCGGGGGTGGAGGTCATCTTCTCCGCGCCGATGACGAGTGCCGCCCTGGCCCGGCCGGACTCCACCGCGTCCAGTGCGGTGAACAGCGCCGCGCTGCCGGTCGCGCAGGCGTTCTCGGCGCGCACCGCCGGGACGGCGGCGAGCTCCGGGGTCCCGGCTCCGACGAGCGCGGCATGGAAGCTCTGCCTGCCCAGCCCCGCCCCGTACACACCCACGCTGACCAGGTCGATCGCGGAGGCATCGATCCCGGCGTCGGCCAGTGCCGCCGACGCCACCTCGGCGGCGAGCTCCTCCACCCCGGCGGCGGCGAGCCGCCCGAACGGGGTGTGCGCCCAGCCGGTCAACTGCGCACCCGTCCCCTGCGCCGCCCTGATCTGCGCCGTCATCGTCGACCTCCGTCGCGCGGCCGTGCCCTGCTGCGGTCCCGCCGCCGATGGTGCCGATCGCCCCGCCCGGGACGGAACCTCGCGGCGATGCGAGATCACCGTGTCCGGCACTCGTTCTGTCGAAACGTGCTGGTGCAATGGGGCCATGACGGCATGGGGTGGCGAGGCGGACGAGATCCGGTTGCTCGTCGACGACCTGGCCGAGCTGCTCGGCCGCTCGGTCGTCGTCAACGACCCGCTGGTCCGCCAGATCTACGGCAGCCGCCACTTCGAGGACGAGGATCCGGTCCGCATCCGGGCCGTGCTGCAGCACGAGCTCGGGGCCGAGGTCACCGCGCACGTCGTCGACCAGGACATCCCCCGCTGGCCGAGCGCCGGCCGGCTACCCGGGGCACCCGCGCTGGGGCTGCTGCCCCGCTGGTGTGTGCCGCTGCGCGCCGACGGCGCCTTCCTCGGGACCGTCATGGTGATCGACGCCGACCGGACCCTGACCGGCGCCGAGCAGGCCGCGATCGACGAGGCCGCGCACGCCGTCGCAGCTCTGCTCGCAGCCCGCGCCCAGGTCGCCGACGCCCGTCGCGACGAGCGCGACCGGACACTGCGCGGCCTGTTCGGCAGCGCCGACGGTGACCGCGAGGCAGCGGTGGAAACACTGCGCGACAGCGGTTTTCCGGATCGCGCGCAGCTGGTGGCGATGGTCGTCGAGGTCACCAGCGTGCGGCACTCCGACGCCCAGATCGAGCTCGCCCTGCGGCACGCCCGCTCCATCGTCGAGGCGGCGAGCCGAACCCCCGGTCTCGGCCTGGTCACCGGCGGCCGGATCGAGCTCGTGCAGCACCGGCCGTCGGCAGCGGTGCCCGATGCGCTGCGCGAGGCCGCGGACCGGATCCGGCACGGGCTGTTCCGGGCGCTCGGGCCGCAGGCGGGCGTCGTCGTCGGGACCGGCTCGCCGGCCACCGCGCTGGCCCGGATCCGGGCCTCGCACCGGCAGGCGATCGCCGCGGTGCGCGCGGCGCGGCGGCTGCCCGCCCTCGACGGCGTCGCGATCTGGGACGAGCTGGGCGGCAACGCCCCGCTGCTCTCACTGCCCGACGATCTCCCGCCGGATGCCCCGGCGGCGCGGGCGTTGCGCGCAATCGACGCCGACGACGCGGGCCCCCGGCTGCGCGAGACGCTGCGGGCCTACCTGGACCATGCCTGCTCCGCGCCGCGCACGGCGCGCGCCCTGAACCTGCACCGGACGACGCTGTACTACCGGCTCAACCAGATCCGCGAGCTCACCGGGTACGACCTGGGCTCCGGCCACGACCGGTTCGCACTGCAGCTGCAGCTGCGGATCGAGGCACTCGGGCCACGCACCTGAACCGGCCGTTCCGACAGAACGATGAACATCTGCCGCTGATTCGCCACCGCTGACGGTCGAACCGTCCGGGTAGCTGCTCTCACACTCGACTCGAGCAGTGCAGCCGACCCGGTGAGGACCGTCCCGTGAACAGTGCAGCGCAACCCGGCCCGTCCGTCCCGGTCGCGATCGTGACCGGCTCCCGGGGCGGCATCGGTTCCGCCGTCGCGGCCCGGCTCGCGAAGGACGGGTTCACCGTCGCCGGGTTCGATGTCGCCGGCTCCGATGTCGCCGGGTCCGATGTCGCCGGGTCCGATGTCGCAGCCGCGGGCGACCCGGCGACCAGGCTCGATCTGGCGCTCGACGTCGCCGATCCGGACGGCGTCCGGGAGAGCGTGGACCGGGTGGTCGCCGAGCTCGGCCGGCTCGACGTCGTCGTGAACTGCGCCGGCACCGGTCGCCGGACGTCGTTCGAGGCGACCACGCCGGCCGAGTTCACCGCCGACGTCAGCTCCAACCTGCTCGGCACCTTCCTGGTCTGCCAGGCCGCGGTGTTCCCGCACATGCGGGCGTCGGGTGGCGGACGCCTGGTCAACGTCGCGTCGATCTCCGGGAAGACCGGCGGTACCGGGCCGGTGTCCGACGACGGGCGGCCCGGCCGCTCGGGCCCCGGTTACGCCGCGGCGAAAGCCGGCGTCATCAACCTGACCCGGTGGATCGCGCGCGAGGCGCGACACACCGGTGTCACCGCGAACGTCGTGGCCCCGGGACCGATCGCGACCCGGATGACCGAGGGTCAGCACTACGACACGAGTGAGATCCCGCTGGGCCGGATGGGCCTGCCGGACGAGGTCGCGGACGCCGTGGCCTGGCTGGCGAGTCCCGGCGCCGGCTACGTGAACGGCACCGTGATCGACGTCGACGGTGGTCTCGTCCGCGCCTGAGCTCCGCGACCACATCCGGGAGTAGGCCGGGATCACTCCCGGCGGGGGCCCAGCGCCCGCTCCAGGACCGCGCGCAGCCGCTCCGGATCGGGCGGCTCGTCGTCGAGCAGGATCGAGGCGCACAGCCCGTCGGCGGTCGCGATCAGCGCGGTCGCGGCGTTCGGGTCGTCGGTGCGGGTGCGGGCGATCTCGGCGACGAGCGCCCGCCAGCCGTGCGCGAGGCCGCGCAGCGCCGGTCGCCGGGCGGCCAGCGTGGACAGCTCGCGCTCGGCGAGTGCCCGCCCGCGACCGGCCTCGGTGCCGGAGTCGGCGAGCAACCGGGCGAGCCCGGTCAGCGGGTCCGCGCCGGAGTCCAGCGCGGCCCGCAGGATGCGCTCGTAGTCCCGGCCGACCTCGGTCAGCGCGGCGACCAGCAGGTCGTCGAGGGTGGCGAAGTAGTAGGTGGCGAGGCTGGTGGGCGCGCCGGCCTCGCGGGCGACGCTGCGGTGTGTGACGCCGGCGGCGCCGTCCCGTTCGACCACCCGCAGGGTCGCCGCGATCAGCTCCGCCCGGCGGCGCTCACCGCGCGCCCGGCGCCCGTCGGACGGCACATCGGTGCCCGGCACGGGACCTCCCCTCGTCGGCACCCGGCCACGCTATCGGCCGGACGCCCCCGCCCACGCGCGATGCAGCCGAACCGGGCTCAGCTGCACCCCGGCGGCTCCGTCCGGCCGACCGGGGCGACCCGGCGCAGCGCGAACAGGGCCGGCACGGCCAGTGCGGCGACCGCGATCCCGGTCACGAGCCCGACCACGCCGAGCCCGGCGGCCTGGGCCTCCCGGGCGGCGTCCAGCGCGGCCGGGCCCGGGTCGGCGGCGACCGCACCGGCCAGGCTCGCCGCGGCCGGCCCGCCGAGGTCGGGGTGCCCGGCCCCGGCGGCCAGCGTGCTGCGGTAGACGGCGTTCGCGACACTCCCGAGTACCGCCACCCCGACCGCGATGCCCAGCTCCTGCACCGTCTCCGACATCGCCGCCGCCGATCCGGCCCGGTGCGCCGGTGCGCTGCCGACGACCAGGTCGGTGCCGAGCGCGGCGACCGCCCCGAGCCCGAGGTAGACGAGCGCGAACGCCGACACCACCAGGCCGGCGTTGCCCGGGCCGTCGACCGCGACGAACAGCAGATGGCCCACCGCGGAGGCCACCAGCGTCACCGCGACGACCACGCCCGGCCGGATCCGCCGGGCCAGCAGCGGGGCGCCGATCGCCGCGACGAACATCGCCAGCGCCGGTGGTGCCATCCACAGGCCCGCGGTGAGCGGGGAGAAGCCCTCGACGAACTGCAGGTGCTGGGTGACCAGGTACATCGCGCCACCGACGCCGACCAGCGCGACCAGCAGCACCAGCAACGCGGCGCCGAACGCGGGGACCCGGAACAGCCGCACGTCGAGCAGCGGATCGTCCAACCGGCCCTGGCGCCGGACGAACAGCACCGTGAACACCGCCCCCACCGTCGCCGCGGCCACTGTGCGGGGGTCGAGGCCGGCCTCGGCCCCGTGCTTGACCGCGTAGACCAGCGGCAGGATCGCGAGCAGCGACATCGCGACGCTGGTGAGGTCGAGGCGCCCGGCGGCGGGATCGCGGTACTCCGGCAGCAGCAGCGGCGCCACCACCAGCACGACCACGACGACCGGGACCGCGAGCAGGAACACCGATCCCCACCAGAAGCGCTCCAGCAGCAGCCCGCCGGCCAACGGTCCGAGCGCCATCCCGAGCGCGAACATGGTGGCCCAGACCCCGATCGCGAGGCCGCGCTGCCGTACGTCGGTGAACATGTTCCCGATCAGCGCGAGCGTCGAGGGCATGAGCGTCGCGCCGGCGACGCCGAGCGCGGCACGGGCGACGATCAGCATCCCGGCGGAGGTGGCGAACGCCGCCGCGACCGAGGCGAGACCGAACGCGACGAGGCCGATCATCAGCAGCCTGCGGCGTCCGGTGCGGTCCCCGAGCGTGCCCATGGTGATCAGCAGACCGGCGATCATGAATCCGTACACGTCCATGATCCAGAGCGTCTGGACGCTGCTGGGCCGCAGGTCCAGCGCCAGCTCCGGGAGGGCGAGGTAGAGCACCGTGACGTCCAGCCCGAGCAGTGCGGTGGGCAGCGCGAGCACGCCGAGCCCGATCCACTGGCGGGGACCGGCCCGGTGGGCGACGGATGGTGGCACGCGGGACTCCAGCCATAAGTTTGAACGATCGTACTAGTTGTACCATCGTTCTACTTCCTGTGCCCAGCCCCATCTCCTCCCCCGGCGGCCGGAGCGGACGATCCCGGCATACCGTGACGGAGTGACCCGAGGACAGCCGCGTGACCGGGCCTACTGGCTGGTGGAACCCGGCCACGGCGAGATCCGCGATGTCGAACTGCCCGCGCCGGGCCCGGACGACGTGCTCGTCCGCACCCTGCACACCGGGATCAGCCGCGGCACCGAGGGGCTGGTGCACCGCGGCGGGGTCCCGCCCGCCGAGTACGACCGGATGCGCGCCCCCTTCCAGGACGGCGCGTTCCCCGGGCCGGTCAAGTACGGGTACCTCAACGTCGGCGTCGTCGAGCACGGCCCGGCCGAGCTGCTCGGGCGCACCGTGTTCTGCCTCTACCCGCACCAGACCCGCTACGTCGTCCCGGCCGCCGCGGTGGTGCCCGTCCCGGACGACGTGCCCGCCGCCCGCGCGGTGCTCGCCGGCACCGTCGAGACCGCGGTCAACGCGCTGTGGGACGCGGCACCGCTGCTCGGCGACCGGGTCAGCGTGGTCGGGGCGGGCCCGGTCGGCTGCTGCGTCGCCGCGCTGCTGGCCCGGATCCCCGGTGTCGACGTCGAGATCGTGGACGTGCTGGGGTCCCGCTCGCGGATCGCCGAGCGGCTCGGCGCCGGGTTCGCCCGGCCCGCCGACGCCCGGACCGGCCGCGACCTGGTCGTGCACACCAGCGGCACCGGCGAGGGCCTGAGCCGCTCGCTGGAGCTGCTCGCCGACGAGGCGACGGTGCTGGAGCTGAGCTGGTACGGCGACCGGCCGGTCACGGTCGCGCTCGGCTCCGACTTCCACTCCCGCCGCCTGGCGATCCGGTCCAGCCAGGTCGGCGCCGTCGCACCCGCCCGGCGCGGACGGCGCAGCCACGCCGACCGCCTGGCCGTCGCACTCGGGCTGCTCACCGATCCGGCCTTCGACAGCATCGTCACCGGCGACGTCCGGTTCGACAATCTCCCCGCCGCACTGGATCGGATCGCGGCGGGCGGTGAACGGGACGCGCTCGCCATCCGTGTGGACTACGGGGACCCCCCGCCATCCCCGTGAGGAGACTGCATGTTCAGCATCACCGTCCGTGACCACTTCATGATCGCGCACAGCTTCCGTGGGGAGGTGTTCGGACCCGCGCAGCGGCTGCACGGCGCCACCTACGTCGTGGACGCCACGTTCCGCCGCCGCGAGCTCGACGCCGACGGCATCGTCGTCGACATCGGCCGGGCGACCGACGAGCTGAAGGCGATCCTGGCCGAGCTCGACTACCGCAATCTCGACGAGGAGCCGGTGTTCGACGGCGTCAACACCTCCACCGAGTTCCTGGCGAAGGTGGTCGCCGACCGGCTCGCCGAGCGGGTGCACGCCGGGGCGCTCGGCGAGGGCGCGCGTGGGCTGGCCGGGCTGGCCGTGTCGCTGAGCGAGTCGCACGTGGCCTCGGCCGCCTACGAGCGGGACCTGTGACGGCAGGACCTGCGGCTGCGGGATCTCCGACGGCGGTGCACCTGCTGGTCCCCGGCGACGTCGACGATCCGCTGCGCCCCAGCGGAGGCAACGCCTACGACCGGCGGATCCGGGACGGCCTGCGCCGCACCGGGAGACCGGTGCACCAGGTCACACTGCCCGGCGACTGGCCGGAGCCGGGGCCGGCGAGCTGCGCCCGATTGGCCCGGGAGCTGGCGGCGCTGCCGGACGGCGCCACGGTGCTGCTCGACGGGCTGGTCGCCTGTGCGGTGCCCGAGGTGCTGGTGCCCGAGGCGGCACGGCTCGACGTGGTCGTGCTCGTCCATCTCCCGCTCGGCGAGGAACCTGGCGCGCCCGCCGGACTGCCGGAGCGGGAGGGGCCGGTGCTGCGAGCGGCCCGGGCGGTGATCGCGACCAGCCCGTGGACCGCGGACCGGCTGGCCGGGCGGCACCGACTCGATCCGGCCGCGGTGCACGTCGCCGTGCCCGGGACCGCACCGGCGGAGATCGCGCCGGGCACCGACGGCGCGGGCAGCCTGCTGAGCGTCGGGTCGCTGGGCCCCACCAAGGGTCACGACCTGCTGGTCGACGCGCTCACCGCGGTGCGCGAGCACGACTGGCGGTGCCGGATCGTCGGCCCCGAACGCCGGAGCCCCGGGTTCGGCGCTGCGCTGCGCCGCACGCTCGGCGAGCGTGGCCTGGAGCGGCGGATCATCCTCGCCGGGCCGCGCTCCGGGGCCGCGCTGGACGCCGAGTACGCGGTCGCCGATCTGCTCGTCGCGCCGTCGCGGGTGGAGTCCTACGGGATGGTCGTGACCGAGGCGCTCGCCCGCGGGATCCCGGTGCTCGCCGGCCGGACCGGCGGGCTGCCGGACGCGCTCGGCGAGGCCGCCGTACCGGAGCTGCTGGTGCCGACCGGCGACCCGGCCGGGCTCACCACCGCGCTGCGCCGCTGGCTGACCGATCCCGGCCTGCGGCAGCGGGCCCGCGAGCTCGCACTGGCCCGCCGGGACACCCTCCGGGGCTGGGACCTCGCCGTCGCCGAGGTGGACGCCGCGCTCGCCGGCACCCGTCCGGCGGCGTTGCGATGAGCGCCGCGGCGGGCGTGCTGCTGCGGGTCGCGGTCACCATCGGGGTGCTCGCCCTGCTGGCCACCCAGCTCGGCACCACCGAGCTCCTGCACGGGCTGCGCTCGCTGACCCCCGCGGTACTGGCGGTGGCGCTGCTGCTCGGCCTGGTGGCCACCGTGTGCACCGCGCTGCGCTGGTACGTCGTCGCCCGCGGGATCGGCGCACCGGTGCCGCTGGGCACCGCCGTCGCCGACACCTACCGGGCGCAGCTGCTCAACTCGGTGTTGCCCGCCGGGCTGCTCGGTGACGCGCACCGGGCGGTCGCGCACGGCCTGCCCACCGCGGGCGGACGGGCCGGGTTCCGCGCCGTCGTCCTCGAACGGGCCGGCGGACAGCTCGTGGTGCTCCTGGGCTGTCTCGCGCTGCTCGCCGTCGTCACCGGGCATCCGACGGCGCTGCTGGTGCCGGTGCTGCTCGTGGTGATCGTCGTGGTGCTCTACCGGACGCGGACCGGGCCGGGCGCGCAGCCGGGTCTGCGCGGCTGGTTCGACGACGTCCGGATCGTCCTGCTGTCCCGCGACCGCGGACCCGCGGTCGTCGCGCTCTCGCTGATCGGGCTCGGCTGCCATCTCGCGCTGTTCGTCGTCGCCGCCCGCACCGCAGGCGTCGACGCCCCGCTCCCCGTGCTGCTGCCGCTGCTCGTGCTCGGGCTGCTGGCGATGGTGATCCCGCTGAACGTCGGCGGCTGGGGTCCTCGCGAGGGCGTCACGGCGGGGATGTTCGGCGCCGCCGCGCTGGACCCGGCCGCCGGGTTCGCCACCGCGGTGCTGTTCGGCCTGCTGAGCCTGGTCGGTTGCCTGCCCGGCGTTCTCGCGCTCACCCGATCGTGGTGGGGTCATCCTGTCCAGCGCACCGACACCGTCCCCGACCGGAGGGCCCCATGACCGGTACCGCCACCACCGCCGAGTCCGTGGCCGCCGAGCTCGTCGGGCCGTTCCGCGCACACCGGGGCCGGCCGCACGTCGTCCTGAAGTACGCGCAGACCCTCGACGGCCGGATCGCGGCCGTCGGCGGCGACTCGAAGTGGATCAGCTGCGAGCCGGAGCGGGCCGTCTCGCACGCCGTGCGGGCCCGCTGCGACGCCGTCGTCGTCGGCTCCGGGACCGCGGTACGCGACGATCCCCGGCTCGACGTCCGGCTGGTGCCGGGAGAGTCCCCGCTGCGCGTGGTCATCGACAGCACCCTGCGCACCCCGACCGGGGCACAGGTGCTCAGCGGGCCGCCGGACACCGTGCTGATCACCACGGCGCGCGCGTCGGCCGCCGATCGCGAACGGATCAGCCGGGCCGGGGCCGGGATCCGGGAGGTCCCGGCCGCGCCGGGCGGTGTCGACCTGCCCGCCGCGCTGGCGGTGCTGCACGCCGAGGGGATCCGCTCGGTGATGGTCGAGGGCGGGGCCAGGCTGCTGACCGCGCTGCTCGCGGCGGAGCTCGCCGACCGGATCGTCGTCGGGATCGCGCCCCGGATCATCGGCACCGGGGTCGAGGCCATCGGGGACCTCGGGGTACACCGGGTCGCCGACGGGATCGCGTTGCGCCGGGCCTGCCTGCACTCGGTCGAGGACGACGTGCTCGTCGCCTACGACGTGCTGGGCTGAGCCGCCGGGCGACGCCGGGGCGCGGTCCCGGACCGTGGGGCCCCGCTCACCGGCGCAGCAGCAGCACCCAGTCCTCGCCGGACGGCGGATCGAACCGCTCTCCCGGCGCCGCGTCCTGGAACGCGCCGGTGCGCGGATCGAACCAGCGCAGGCTCGTCAGACCGGCCGTCGCGGCCGGATCCAGCGCGAAGTCACCGCCGGCGGGCGAGTAGACCAGCACGTAGGAGCCGTCCGAGGCGCGGTTGGCGACGATCCGGTCCTTGCCGGAGCCGGTCTCCGAGGTGATCACCGACTGGTCCGGCTCGCCGAGCTGGAACGGCAGCGACTCCATCAGCTCCCGCAGGTGGGCCATCTGGCCTCCGGCGGGCAGGCGCAGCGCATCGGTCCAGCTGCCGCGGGCGCCCAGCTCCCCACGTCCGCCGTCGTTGAACTGCCACACCGAGTGCGCGCCGTAGGTGTGCCCGGCGGCGCCCCCGAGGACCGCCCACCAGGCGTCGCGCCGGACGTCCTGCGCGGTGGAGAAGCCGCGATCGGACTCCCAGCAGTACGGGTGCTCCTCGTAGATCGGCTCGCCGTCGATGAACGGCTTCGCCGGCCGGGCGTCGTAGGTGGTGTCGACGAGCCGCTGCCGGACGCCGTACCGCAGGCAGTGCCCGCCCTGGATCATGTGGAAGTCCAGCCAGTCGGCCCCGGCGAACCACTGGGCCGAGGTCTGGTCGCCCTGCGGGTGATACGTCGTCAGCTGGGTCGCCCCGCCCGCCCGGAGGCCGTCGGCGAGGTTGCCCCACAGGCGTTCCTCGCCGCCCGCCGGATGGTCACCGCCCAGGGTCCAGGTGACGTTGTCCCGGTCGCCGAACCGCTCGCCGAGGAAGCGGCCGTAGTCGCGGGCGTTGCCCTCGTTCACCACCGAGCCGGTCTGCTTGTCCCCCCAGACCGGGTGGATGGCCAGGTACATCCCGCGCTCGGCGGCGGCGTCGATGACGAAGCCGACGTTGTCCCAGAAGTCCTCGTGCTCGGGCGCGCTCCTCACGTCGCCGCGGATCGGCCGGTTCGCACCGGCCTGCGGGAAGATCGCCACCGTCTGGATCACGTTGTAGCCCTGCTCGCTGCGGGCGTCGAGATAGCGGACCGTGTCCGAGCGGTCCAGCTTGCCCAGCAGCGCCCAGGCGGTGTCACCCAGCCAGAACAGCGGCTCGCCGCCGGCGGTGAAGAACCGTCCGTCGATCTCCATCCGCGGTGGGCCGGTCACCGCCGGCGGGGCGGGCGGGTCCTGCTGGGCCGTCTCCTGCAGCGACAACGAGACCCTGGACGGGGTGGGGCCGGTGGCACCGGCCGCGACCAGGACTCCGACCGTCATCGCGAGACCGATCGTCAGCAGTGCTTTCCTGCTGGTCCGCGGTGCCCGGCGTGGCATGGTCCCTCCGCACGGCCTCGACGTCCCGGCGGCTCCGGTGGCGCGTGCGCCGACCCCGCAAGGTGATCATCGGAACCTACCGGCCCGGCGGGGTGTTCGTCCGGATACTCCGATCACGGACGGGTGTGGCGCACCCCACGGTCCCGGTGGCCGCGGGCGCGACACCGGCCTGCATCGTTGCGTCGCGACACCGGGGCCGTAGGCTCGGGCCGGTGCCGACCTCGGACGCCCGGTGAGCGGGCTCTTCGCACTGCTGGACGACGTCGCCGCCCTCGTCCGGCTGACGGCCTCGTCGCTCGACGACGTCGCGGGTGCCGCCGGGCGGGCCGGGGCGAAGGCGGCGGGGGTGGTCGTCGACGACGCCGCCGTCACGCCCCGCTACGTGCAGGGCCTGCGCCCCGAGCGGGAACTGTCGATCATCTGGCGGATCGCCAAGGGCTCGCTGCGGAACAAGCTCCTGATCATCCTGCCGGTGGCGCTGCTGCTGAGCCAGTTCGCGCCGTGGCTGCTCACCCCGATCCTGATGCTCGGCGGGCTCTACCTCTGCTACGAGGGCGCCGAGAAGATCTGGGAGAAGCTGGCCGGGCACGAACCCGATCCGGAGACCAAGGACGAGGCCGCCGCGGCCGATCCCGACGGCCACGAGCGGACGGTCGTCGCCGGCGCGGTCCGCACCGACTTCATCCTCTCCGCCGAGATCATGGTGATCGCGCTGAACGAGGTCGCCGGTGAGGGCTTCGTGTCCCGGGCGATCATCCTCGCGGTGGTGGCGGTGGCGATCACGGTGCTGGTCTACGGCGTCGTCGCGCTGATCGTGAAGATGGACGACGCCGGCCTCGCGCTCGCCGCGCGGGACGCGGGGGCGATCAGCGCCTTCGGTCGCGGGCTGGTGCGGGCGATGCCGATCGTGCTGTCGGTGCTGTCGGTGGTCGGCATCGCGGCGATGCTGTGGGTCGGCGGGCACATCCTGCTGGTCGGCGCGGACGAGCTGGGTCTGCACGCGCCGTACGCCGTGGTGCATCACGTCGAGCTGCTGGTGCACGACGCGACGGGGGCGCTCGGCGGGTTCCTCGGCTGGCTCACCAACACCGTCGGCTCGGCGATCGTCGGCGCGGTGGTGGGCGCGCTCGCGGTCGCGGTGCTGCACCTGGTGCCGCGGCGGAAGCCGGCCGGCAACGGGCGGGATCCGGTGGACGCGGCCGGCTAGGAAGCTGTCTCCGCCCCGGCCGGCCGGGGCTGCGCGATCGGGGCTGCGCGATCGGGGCTGTGCGATCGGGGCTGTGCGATCGGGGCTGTGCGATCGGGTAGCGGGTCACCGGGCGCGGCGGTGGACGATCGGACGACCAGCACGGTCGGGTGGTCGTGACTCGCGCGCAGATTCGTGACAGCGCCACCCGCCCCCGGCACGGCACTCTCCCCTCGGCTCGTTCGAGGCGGAGAGGTCGGTGGGGCGTGAACGTCATCGTGGTGCTGGTCGGGGTCTTCTTCGCCGGGATGGGGGTCTTCGCGCTCGCCGCGCCGGCCGCACTGGCCCGGCCCTTCCGGATCGTGGTCGAGCACCCGGAGAGCAGGTCGGAGATCCGCGCCGTCTACGGCGGTTTCGGCGTGGCCACCGCGGCTGCGCTCGGTCTCGCCCTGATCTCTCCGGGACTGCACGACGGGATCCTCACGGCCGTCGGCTGCGCGCTCGCCGGGATGGCCCTCGGCCGCGTCGTGTCACGGGTACTCGACCGCCCGACGGCGTTCTACCCGATCTGGTTCTACGCCCTGGTCGAGATCGTGGCCGCGGGCTTGCTGGCCACGGTGGTCCTGACCCGTGCCTCCGCCACCTGACGATCGGCCGGGCGACCGGCCGATGAACGGCGGAGCCGGCGCGCCGGAGGCGTCGTGGACCACGATGCCGACCCCGGAACCGGCACCGAGCAGGCGGCTGGGCGCCAGACCGAACATCGTGCGGAACGCCGAGCTCAGGTGCGACGGCGTCGCGAAGCCCGCGTCCGCCGCGGCCCGGGTCAGATCGCCCCCGGCCGCGAGGACCGCAGCGACGGTCCGCATCCGGGCCCAGCGGCGGTATGCCTGCAACCCGACCCCGACCTCTCGTCCGAAGACCCGCAACAGGTGCGCGACCGACAGCCGAGACCTCGCAGCGAGCTCCGCGGTCGGTGTGTCGGCTCCACCCGGGCGGTGCAGCAGGTCGAGCACCCGGACGATCCGGGGATCCGGGACGCCGCCACCGCCCGGCCCGATCGCGAGGGCCCGCATCGTCTCGATGTCCCCGCGCCGCGCGGACTCGATCAGGGCGGCCTCACGGTCGTGGCCTGCGGCGATCGGATGATCCGCGGTGCCGCCGAGGCTCATCCGGCTCGCGCACTCGACGTGACCCGCACCGCGCGGCTCCAGGTAGACGAACGCTACGCGCCCCGGGCCGGTCGAGATCCGGTGCCGCAACCCGGCGGGGATCAGTGCCGATCCGGCCGTCACCGGAGCCCGCTCCGCAACCTCCACGG
Source organism: Pseudonocardia autotrophica (assembly GCF_003945385.1). NCBI lineage: Bacteria > Bacillati > Actinomycetota > Actinomycetes > Pseudonocardiales > Pseudonocardiaceae > Pseudonocardia > Pseudonocardia autotrophica. The sequence goes on along the minus strand of NZ_AP018920.1, from coordinate 820,814 downwards.
TCAGATCGTCGTCGATCCCCAGTGCGAGGCAGGTCACCGCGCCCCGGTGCGGGGCCAGCCGCAGCGACGGGCCGACGTAGGCCGCCCAGCCCGACCCGACCCACACCCGCGCCGGTCCGGCGACGCCGTGTCCGGCCTCGTCGATCCCCTCGATCCCGGTCCACACCGAAAGGACGATAGTTCGTGACGATCACCAGAAGACACCTGGTCAGCGCACTGATGCTCACCATCGGGGTGGTGCATCTCGCCCCCGGCCTGGTCGGCCTGAGCACGTCGGGTCTGCGTGCGCTCTACGGTGCGGCCGTCTCCGACGATCCGACACTGCTGACCATGCTGCGCCACCGCAGTGTCCTGCTCGCACTCGTCGGGGCCGGTCTGGTCGCTGCTGTACGCCGGCCCGGCTGGTGCGCTCCGGCCCTCGTCGCCGCCGGTACCAGCATGGTCAGTTTCGTGGCGCTGCACCTGCTGTACCGCTCCCCGGAGCTGACGACGGTGGCGGTGGTCGACGGCGTAGCCCTGGCCGCTCTCGTCGTGGTGTACCGGCACCGCGACCTCCTCACCCCGGCCGGCCGGACGGCCCGCGACGTCGAGGTCTCCTGACGCCCCCGGACCCGGGGCGCACGGATCTGGGGCGCACGGATCAGCGGCGCGCGGGCGGGCCCGTCTCGCGAGCGTTCATCGCGACGAGCGCGCGGGTGACCCGCTCGACGACGTCCTCCAGCGAGGCACCGATGTGCTCGTGCAGCAGCCGGTGCGCGGTCTCCAGCCGGCCGTCGAGGATGCGTTCGGCGATCTCGATGTGCTCGTCGATCGAGGTCTCGATCCGGCCGGGGACGACGAAGTCGTGCATGCGGACCCGGCGTATCCGGCTGTTCACGTCGGCCAGCACGGCGACCAGCTCGGCGTTCCCGGACGCCGACAGCAGCGCCGCGTGATAGCGCTCGTCGGCGAGCACGAACTCCGGGGCGGGGCCGGGTGGGGCGGCCCGCAACCCGTGCCAGTACTCCAGCTCGGTCCCCAGCACGGCCGGGTCGTGCCGGACCCCCGGGTTCTCGATGCACCGGGCGATGCCGCGCAGCTCGACCGCGATCCGGACCTCGTAGAGGTCACGGACCCGGGCCACGCTCGGCACGACCACCGAGTAGCCGTAGTCCTCGCGGTGCAGCAGGCCGTCGGCGAGCAGCCGGGTGACCGCGTCCCGGACCGGGGTCCGGGACATCCCGTACCGCTTCGCCAGCTTGGGCTCGGTGAGCCGCTCGCCCGCCCGGAACTCCCCGTTCAGGACGGCGTCGCGCAGCGCCACGTAGACCTGCTCGCGCAGCGGCGGGGGCGGCTCCCCCTCCGGGATCACCGCGGCCGGCGGCACGACCACGCCCCGCTCGTCGAGCCGCCCGTGGTCGCGCGCCGGGCCCGCACCGTCAGGTCCCCACCCTCAGATCGCCACCCTCAGATCGCCACCCTCAGATCGCCACTGTCAGATCGCCATCGCCGACCGCACGTCGACGGCCGCGGCGCCGCCGCCGGCCCCGGAGGCGCGTACCCGGCCGGACGCGAGCACGTAGTAGCCGCCCGCGACGTCCAGCGCGAACCCGACGTGCTGCTCGACCAGCAGCACCGACAGCCCGCCACGCCGGGTGAGGTCGACGATGGTGCGTTCGATCTCGGTCACCACCGAGGGCTGGATGCCCTCGGTGGGCTCGTCGAGGATCAGCAGCCGCGGCTCGGTGATCAGCGCGCGGGCGATCGCGAGCTGTTGGCGCTGGCCGCCCGACAGCAACCCGGCCGCCCGGCCGAGCAGCTCGCGCAGCGCCGGGAACAGGTCCAGCGACTCGTCGATCAGCGCCCGGCCGCGGCGCCTGCCGTCCGCGACGACCTGCAGGTTCTCCCAGGTGCTCAGCTGCCCGAAGGACTGCTGGCCCTGTGGCACGTAGGCCAGACCGCGGGCCACCCGCCGGTTCGGTGGCAGACCGGTGACGTCTTCGCCGTCGAGCAGCACCCGCCCGGCGGTGACCGGGAGCAGGCCGGCGGCGGCCCGCAGCAGGGTGGTCTTGCCCGCGCCGTTGTGCCCGAGCACGGAGGTGACCCCGTCGGCGGGGACCTCGACGGTCACGCCGTGCACGACCGTCGTCCGGCCGTAGGCGACATCGACGGCGTCCACCAGCAGCATCGGCCCGCTCACCCGGCCACCTCCGCACCCAGCACGATCGCGGCCTCCTCGGCGGTGTGGTGCCCCGGCCCGAGATAGACCTCCTGCACCTTCGGATCGGCCTGCACCTGCGCGACCGTGCCCTCGGAGAGCACCCGGCCGGCGTGCAGCACCGTCACCGACCGTGCGAAGGACCGCATGAAGTCCATGTCGTGCTCGACGACCACCACCGTGCGGTCGCCGCTGATCCGCTGCAGCAGCCGGCCGGTCTCCTCCTTCTCCTCGGCGCTCATCCCGGCGACCGGCTCGTCGAGCATCAGCAGCCGGGCGTCCTGCACCAGCAGCATCCCGATCTCCAGCCACTGCTTCTGGCCGTGCGCGAGGGTCCCCGCGGCGGCATCGGCCAGCGCGGTGAGCCCGACCGTCTCCAGCGCGTCCAGCACGACCTGCGGGGTGCTGCGGCGGCGGCGCAGCAGTGTCCACGGCGAGCGGCCGGCCCCGGCCGCGATGTCCAGGTTCTGCAGCACGGTGAGCTGCTCGAACACGGTCGCCGTCTGGAAGGTGCGGCCGACGCCGAGCCGGGCCACGGCGTGCACCTTGCGGCCGAGCAGGTCGGATCCGGCGAACCGGGCGGTGCCGGTGGCGGGCACCAACCCGGACACGGCGTCGATCAGGGTGGTCTTGCCGGCCCCGTTCGGCCCGATCAGGAACCGGAGGTCGCCGGCCCGGACGGTGAGGTCGACGTGGTCGACCGCGACGAAGCCGTCGAAGCTCACGGTGAGATCGGTCAGTTCCAGGTCGTCGGTCATCGCTGGGCTCCTCCGGCCGGTTCGGGTACGGGTCGGTCCGCGGCTCCGCCCGGTGGCCGATCGGCGCGCCGCCGTCGCCGCAGCGTCACCAGCGATGCGATCCCGCCCGGAAGGAACGCGACGACGAGCATGAACATCAGGCCCTGGACGTAGGTCCAGCCGGACGGGAACTGCTCGGACAGCGTGGACGCGGCCCAGGCGACCGCGATCGCGCCGAGGGCGGGCCCGGCGAGGGTGGTGCGGCCGCCGATCGCGACACCGATGAGCAGCCCGATCGACGGGACGACGCCGACGTCGTTCGGCGAGATGATCCCGACGATCGGCACGAACAGCGCCCCGCCGATGCCGGCCATCAGCGCGGCGACGGCGAACGCGACCGTCTTCACCGTCGCCGGGTCGTAGCCCAGGAAGCGGACCCGCTCCTCGGAGTCCCGGCAGGCGACCAGCAGCTCGCCGTACCGGCTGACCATCAGCTGGCGGGCGACGACCAGCATCGCGAGCAGCGCACCGGCGGCGATGAAGTAGAGCATCAGCCGGTTCGCCGGGTCGCGCAGCGAGAACCCGAAGAACCCGCGGAAGTTGTTCAGCCCGGTCGAGCCGCCGGTGGTGGCCGGGTTGCCGATCAGCAGGATCGCGAACGCGGCGGCCAGCGCCTGGGACAGGATCGCGAAGTAGGCACCGCGCACCCGGCGCCGGAAGGTCGCCAGGCCGAGCAGGGTCGCCAGCAGCGCGGGCAGCACCAGGATCGCGACGACGGTGACGGTTCCGGAGCGGAACGGCTCCCACCACCAGGGCACGCCGTCCGAGGAGATCAGCGTCATGAAGTCCGGGGACTCGCCGGGCCCGGCGTCGGCCAGCTTGAGGTGCATCGCCATCAGGTAGGCCCCGATGCCGAAGAACACCCCCTGGCCCAGGGTCAGCATCCCGCCGCGCCCCCAGGCCAGACCGATGCCGACGGCGACCATGGCGTAGCAGAGGTACTTGCCGAGCAGGTTCAGCCGGAAGTCGGTGAGCACCAGCGGGGCGACGGCGAACAGGACGACCGCCGCGGCCAGGAACCCGAGCCCGACCGCGTAGCGGCTTCGCAGCAGTGTGCTCACACCAGACTCCTCGTCCGCAGCGTGAAGATCCCCTGGGGGCGGAACTGCAGGAACGCGACGACGAGCGCGAGCACCAGCACCTTCGCGATCGACGCCGTCGTCGTGTACTCGATCCAGGACTGCGCCACCCCCAGCGAGAAGGCGGCGATGATCGCGCCCTTGAGCTGCCCGAGCCCACCGACGATGACGACCAGGAAGGCGTCGACGATGTAGCTGCTGCCCAGGTTCGGCGAGATCGATCCCATCAGGGTCAGCGCGACCCCGGCGACACCGGCCAGGCCGGAGCCGATGAAGAAGGTCAGCATGTCGGTGCGGCGGGTGGAGATGCCCGAGGACTCGGCGAGCTGCCGGTTCTGCACCGTCGCCCGGATCCGGCGGCCCAGCGAGGTGTAACGCAGCGCCATGACGACCGCGGTCACGGCCAGGACGGCGAGCACCAGGATGAACAGCCGCGATCGCGGGAAGGAGAAGCCGAGGATCTGCACCGGACCGGCCAGCCAGGCCGGCGCCGCGACGTCCACCCCGGCGGTGCCGAAGATGTCGCGGGCCAGCTGCTGCAGGACCAGCGCCACCCCCCACGTCACCAGCAGGGTGTCCAGGGGCCGGTGGTACATCCGGCGCAGCAGCGTCAGCTCCAGCACGACCCCGAGCAGCCCGCCGATGCCGAACGCCAGCGGCAACGAGAGCACCAGCGAGAGGCCGGCCGCGCCGAGCGTCTGCTGCACGACGAAGGCGGTGTAGGCACCGGCCATGATGAACTCGCCGTGCGCCATGTTGATGACGCCCATCTGACCGAACGTCAGGGACAGGCCCAGTGCGGCGAGCAGCAGGATCGAGCCGACGGACAGGCCGTTGAAGACCTGTGTGACCAGGGTTTCCATGCGTCCTCCGGGTGACCGGGCCGCCCGGCGCGCCGTCGCGGCACGCCGGGTGGCCCGGCCGGGATGGTCGGGCGGTGCGGATCAGCCGGCGAGCCCGCTCGCCCAGGGGTAGGACTCCAGGTAGGGGTCCGGCTCGATCGGCTCACCGGAGGACCACTCGGTGTGGATCAGGCCGTCCGGCCCGATCTTGCCGATCAGGGCGGTCTTGGCGATGTGGTGGTTGTCGCCGTTCACCGTGACCGTGCCCTCCGGGGCGTCGAAGGTGACGCCGTCGGCGGCCGCCTGCACGTCGGCGACCGCGAACGAACCAGCCTTCTCCACCATCTCCTTCCACAGGAACAGCGAGGTGTAGGCGGCCTCCATCGGGTCGGAGGTGACCTTGTCGGCGCCGTAGCGGGCCTTGAAGTCCGCGACGAACTGCGTGTTCTCCGGGCTGTCGATGGTCTGGTAGTAGTTCCACGCCACCGGCTGGCCGACGATGTTGTCGACGCCGATGCCGCCGACCTCCTCCTCGGCGATGGACACGCTCAGCACCGGCATCGCCTCGGGGGTCAGGCCGAGGCTCTTGTACTCCTTGAAGAACGCGACGTTCGAGTCGCCGTTGAGGGTGTTGAACACCGCGTCGGCGCCGGCGTCGCGGACCTTGGAGACGATCGTCGAGAAGTCGGTGTGCCCGAGCGGGGCGTACTCCTCACCCTTGATCTCGATGCCGTTGGCCTCCGCGTAGGCCTTGATGATCTTGTTGGCGGTCTGCGGGAAGACGTAGTCGCTGCCGACCAGGAACAGGCTGGTCGCGCCCTGCTCCTTGAGGTAGTCCAGGGCCGGGACGATCTGCTGATTGGTCGTCGCGCCCGAGTAGAAGATGTTCTCCGAGGCCTCCAGGCCCTCGTACTGCACCGGGTAGAACAGCAGCGCGTCGTTCGACTCGAAGACCGGCAGCATCGCCTTGCGCGAGGACGAGGTCCAGCCACCGAACACCGCCGCCACACAGTCGGCGCGGATCAGCTTCTCGGCCTTCTCAGCGAAGATCGTCGGCTCGGACGCACCGTCCTCGGCGACGACCTCCAGCTGCTTGCCCTGCACGCCGCCGGCCTCGTTGATCTGCTCGGCGGCCATCGCGAGGCTGTTGTAGACGGTGTTCTCGCTGATCGCCATCGTGCCCGAGCGCGAGTTCAGGAACCCGATCCGGACGCTGTCCCCGCTGGTGTCCACACAGGAGGCCGCTGCCGCACCGGAGCCGGTCTCGTCATCGACCCGGGCACCGCAGGCCGCGACACCCAGCCCCATCGACAGCAGGGCCACCCCCGCCAGGGCGCGCCGCAACCGCTTCGCACTTCTCATCAGAACGCCTCCGTGACGCGCACCGGAGGACGTCCCCGGAGCTCGAGCGGACCGGGAACCGACATCCGGAACCCGGCCTGAACTGCTGGATACATCCGTGGATCCGGCGCTCAGAACGGTAGGAACGCCGTATTGCGGCGGCAGCACGATCTTCGTTGCCGGGCCGTTTCCGGAGCCCCCCGTCGCACCCGATTCAGCGTCATTTGTCGAAAACACGAACGGGTGACGGGCACCGGGCCTGGCCTGCCGACGTACCATCTGGTACACAGACTGTACCAATCGGTACGTCCAGCGGAGGATGACATGGCAGCGACGTACCATCCGGTACATGACGAGTGCTGGACCGGCCCGCGACCGGCTGCTGCAGGCCGTCGTCGAGCAGCTCGCCGGGCACGGGATCGCGGATCGCAGCCTGCGCGCGCTCGCCGCGGCGACCGGCACCAGCCACCGGATGCTGATCTACCACTTCGGATCCCGCGAAGGGCTGCTCGCCGAGGTCGTCGGTGTCGTGGAGGCCGGCCAGCGGGAGACCCTGGCGGCACTCACCGCGGAACCCGGGACCGGCCCGCGGGAGATCGTCGACCGGTTCTGGACGACCGTGTCGGCCGGGGCACGGCGCTACGGCCCGCTGTTCTACGAGCTGTCCGCGCACGCCATGCAGGGCCAGGAGCATGCTCGGTCACTGCACGAGACCCTGGTCGCGCCGTGGATCGAGCCGCTCGGGTCGGTCCTCGAACGGGCCGGCCTTCCACCGGCGGCGGCTCGCACCCGGGCCCGGCTGATCGTCGGCGCCGCCCGTGGCCTGCTGCACGACGCCCTGGTCACCGGCGAGTTCACCGAGGCGGACGCGGCCATGTCCGACTTCACCGCCATCGCGCTGCCCACCTGAACCCCCGCACCCCGGAGACGACGCCGTGAGCCTCGACCACCTGACCCTGCCGACCGGTGAGGCGCTGACCTTCCTGCGCACCGGCTCGGGCACCGACGGCGCCGCGTTCGAGGTGGAGGCCGTCCTCCCGCCGGGGCTGTCCGGGCCGCCCGCGCACCTGCACCGGTTCGAGTCCGAGACCTTCACCGTCGTCGACGGCGAGCTGCGGGTCCGGGTCGGCCGGGACAGCCGGATCCTGGGTCCCGGCGAGTCCGTGACCGTGCCGCCCGGCGTGGTGCACGCGTTCGCCAACCCGACCTCCGAGCCGGTCCGGATCCGCACCGTGGAGACGCCGGCCGGGCCGCTGGAGGCGCAGTTCCGGGCACTCGCCGACGCGGGCCGGCTGCCCCCGCTGCGCCGGCTGGCCCGGATCAACGTCGAGCACGACCTGAGCTTCGTGCTGCACGGGGTGCCGGAGGCGCTGCAGCGTCCGCTGTGGAGGTTGCTCGCCGCGCTCCCCGCACCCCGGCGCTGATCCTCGCCGCCACGCCCGGCATCCCCGTCGTGGCGTGGCGGGCTCACGCCGGAGCGGGCGCACCGGCTCTCACGCCGGCGCCGCACTTCGGCTTCGACGATGTCCCGCTCACGTGCGAAGCGTTCCGGTGACTCGGCGTCGAGGTGCCCATCAGCCGGTGTCCGGCCGCCAGAGTCGCTCGGCGAGCAGCGGCGTCCGTTCGATCGGGACGAGACCGTCGTCGCATCCCCGGAGACGATCGTAGACCGACCGCATCTCGTGGCGGTCCCGCAGGTACGGCCCGCCGGCCGCGAGCTCGAGGATCGTCACGGTGTTCACCAGCAACAACGCACCCACCGGCAGGCCCTGAAGCCGGAGCCGTTCCAGTCGTCGGCGTTCGGCGTCGGCCATCCGGGCGCCGACCCCGTCATCGATCACCACGGTCACCACGGCGCCCCGCTCGGCGGCGACGACGGCGTGCGCGATCACCATCGTCTCACCCAGGTCCCCCGCCCGGAGCCGGCGCCGCTCCAGGGGCAAGCCGGAGAGCCGGGACACGACGGCGTTCAGCCTGGGGGTCACGGCGTCCGGGAGGATCTCCATCCAGTTGGGGACCACCCGGCTCCACACGGCCGCGGCGGCGTGGAACCGCGGGTCGGCCCTGGCCTTGCGGAGGACCTCGTCCCGCACTGTCTCCGGGGCGCTGAGCCGGCCGAGTGTGCCGAGCAGCAGCCGCTCCCTGTTGATGGAGAAGAAGTTGAGTGCCGGCCCCGCGTCGATGATCGGCCGGTGCGGTGTCATCCCGGCGCACCCTCCGGGAAGTCCGCGTCGAGCTCTGCGGGGGTGATCCCGGCGACCGGCACGCTCCGGGCGGACACCCAGCCGATCTCTCCCTGGTCGTGCGGCGTGAGCCCGGCCGCGACGAACTCCCGCTCGACGACGTCGGCGGGCAGCCCCCGCAACCGGGCGATCGCCGCGACGGACACCACACCGGCGAGATAACCGTCGATCGCGCGGGTCAGCAGGCGCTGGGGCGCGCGGCGCCGGTCCGACTCGTCGGCGAGCGCCCGGTACTGATCGGACCACCCGTGCCGGGCGGCGAGCACCGGGGTGGTCATCGTCATCCACTCGGCCTTCGTGTCGAGGTCGATCAGCCCGGCCTGGTGGAGCGCGATCGTCGCGACGGCCGGGGAGACCAGGTACCGCTGCACGACGTCGGACAGCAGCGAGGGGGCCGCGGCACGATGACCACCGAACCGGACGGGAAGGCCCTCGACGGGCACCAGGAGATGCCGGGCGAACGCATCGGCCCTGATCTCCGCGGGAGGCCGGGTGCCCAGCTCGTCGTCGGAGACGCCCCGATCCTCGAACACCACATGCGCCAGCTCGTGGGCGAGGGTGCTGCGCTGCCGCATCGGCCGGTCGGTCCGGGCCACCGCGATGAAGACGGCGTCACGCACCGGATCGCGCATGGTGAGCCCGTGCTCGTCGGGCCCGACGTCGACCACCGACACGTCGATGCCGGTGACCTGTTCGATGATCGCGACCAGGTCACCGAGCGGCTGCACACCGAGGTGGTGCGCGACTCGGAACTCCTCCGCCGCCGCGCGGCCCTCCGACTCGGGCGTCATGGCCGCGCCGGGATTCCCTGGTCGTCGAGGTAGGCGTCGAGCTCGAGGCAGTGCAGGAGTGCCGCCCGCATCGCGGCCATCTCCGATCCGTTGGTCGCACGCGCGACGCAGTGCACCCGAGCCGCCACCCCCTCACCGGTCAGCGCGGAGAGCGACGTCCCGGTCGCCTCGGCGATCGCCATCAGCTCCGGAACGGTCGGGGTGCGGCTGCCCGCGATGATCCGCGACAACGTGGCCTGCGCGAGCCCGGTCACGGTCGCGAGGCGACGCTGGCTCAGCCCGGCGGCATCGCGGGCCTGATCGATACGGCCCCCGAGATCGCTCGACACCACCGCCTCCTCTCCCACCGGCCTGAATCAGCCTGAATCAATCTGATTCAGACTAGCCCGTCGCCCTGCCGACGGCAACGACGACATCGCGCACCGGCGACAACCTGCTGGTCTGTCCCGCCGGATCCCGGAACGTGCGTGAGGGGCAGCTCCGGGCGCTCGCCGACGCGGGGCCGGCTCTCGCCGCGGGCGTTCAGCCCACGATTCCGGCGAACCGCTCCCATCCCTGCGGCGACCGCAGTGCCCGCAGCGGCGCGGCGACCGCCGCACCGGAGCGGGCGTCCTCCCCGTCGGGATCCAGCACGGCCCCGGTGAGCAGCAGCGCGGCGGTGGAGACGGTTCCGTCGTCGTGCCGCTGGTACAGGCCGGCGGCGAGCACGCCGGGGAGGCTGCCGTCGGTCACCCCGACCGCGGCGACACCGTCCGGGAGCTTCCCGGTGGGTGTGCGCTCCAGGTGGCTGCGCGCGATCCCGCCGGCTCCCGGCACCCCGATGTCACCACTCGCGCAGGCGCGGTGCATGGCCGCCAGCCCGCGTGCGGTGCCGCCGGGCGATCCCGCCCAGTAACCGGGATCGGCGAGCGCGCCGAGCGTCTCCGCGCTGGGCGCGGACATCCGGTCGGCGACCTCGGCACGGCGGCCCGGCGAGGCCGCGTACTCCTGCCCGGCGGCCAGCGCCTCGGCCCGCCGGGTCGCCGGATCGACCGGCGCCGACCACGACCGGAGGATCTCCCCCGCGAAGCAGGGCAGGTCGTGACCGGGCATGCCGCCCGCCGCGGCGGCCTCGGTCAGCGGGCCGTCGCCGAACGTTTCGCGGAGCAGGTCGGCGGCGGCGTCGTCGTCCAGCAGCAGCATCGCGTCGACGACGTCCTCCCAGGTCACGGCGCTTTCCTCGGTCGCGCCGAACGTCCCGAGGGCCCGTTGGTGGGCACCACCGTCGGTGCCGGGCACGTGCCAGCGCTGCCACTCGGAGACCGGGACCGGCGTGTCGGTGGGGAAGCCCGCCGCGACGGCCCGCGCGTACGCGGCGAGGTGCACCACGGTCGACGCCGAGGCGAGCGGTGAGATCTCGTCGGCCCGGTGTTCGAGGACGCCGCCACGGCCGTCGTCGAGGTACAGCGACCAGCCCTGCGGGGCGGCCGCCAACCGTTCGAAGAACTCGCCGAGCGGGTCGTCCGGATCCGGCGGGGCGGGCGGCGCCCCGGTGACCCGGTCGACCGCGGAGGCCGAGCAGGCGGTCGTCGAGAGCAGGACCGCGGCGGCACCCAGCAGGGTGCGGCGACTCAGCGACATCGTGTCTCCCCCGGTGCCGGACGTGCCCGGCGAACGTAGCAGCGCGGCGGCACCCCGGACGGGTGGAAACAGGGCTAGCGTCGGCCATCGTGACCGCCGATCTCGCCGATCTGTACCGCGACCTGCACCGTCATCCGGAGCTCTCGTTCGCCGAGACCCGGACCGCCTCGATCGCGGCGGGGAGGCTGCGCGACGCCGGATACGAGGTCACCGAACAGGTCGGCCGGACCGGCGTGGTCGGCGTGCTGCGCCGCGGCGACGGCCCGACCGTGCTGCTACGCGCCGACATGGACGCGCTGCCGGTCGCCGAGGACACCGGCCTCGACTACGCCAGCACCGCCCGCGGCCGGACACCGGACGGCGAGGACACCGCCGTCGCGCACGCCTGCGGTCACGACGTGCACGTCACCTGCCTGCTCGGGGCCGCGGCCGAGCTGGCCGCCGCACCCGAGACCTGGTCGGGCACGCTGCTGATCGTGTTCCAGCCGGCGGAGGAGATCGGCGGCGGCGCACGGGCGATGCTCGACGACGACCTGTACGCCCGGTTCGGCACCCCCGACGTGGTGCTCGGCCAGCACGTCGCGCCGTTGCCCGCCGGGCTGCTCGCCGTCACCCCCGGCCCGGCGTTCGCGGGCAGCGACACCGTGCGGGCGACGCTGCACGGCTCCGGCGGGCACGGGTCCCGGCCGGAGACCACGGTGGACCCGGTGCTGCTGGCCGCGGCGACCGTGCAGCGGCTGCACACCGTGGTGTCCCGCGAGGTGGCGGCCACCGACACCGCGGTCCTCACGGTCGGGATGCTGCGAGCCGGGACGAAGGAGAACGTCATCCCCGACTCGGCCGAGCTGGGGATGACGGTGCGCTCCTATACCGACGCCGTCCGCGGCCGGGTGCTCGGCTCGATCGAGCGGATCGTGCGCGGCGAGGCCGCGACCGCGGGTGCCCCGCGGGACCCGGAGGTCCGGATCGTCGAGACGTTCCCGCCGGTCGTCAACGATCCGGACGCGGTCGAGCGCACCCGGGCCGCGCTCGCGGCGGTCACGCCGCTGCCGGTCGTCGATCCGGGGCCGGTCACCGGCAGCGAGGACGTCGGCGAGTTCGCCGTCGCCGCCGGGGTGCCGTGTGTGTACTGGTTGCTGGGCGGGGCCGATCCGGCGGCGTTCGAGGGCGCGACGACCGTCGACGAGATCCGGGCCCGGGTCGCCGAGCTGCCCTCGAACCACTCGCCGCGCTACGCCCCGGTGATCGAGCCGACGCTGTCGACCGGGGTGGCCGCGCTGGTCGCCGCCGCCCGGGAGTGGCTGGCCGGTCCCTGAAACCGGCCCGGCGCGGGCTCAGTCCCGGGCGCCGGTGGCGACCAGCGCGCCGAGCAGCGCGAGGCTCTGCGCGGTCGGGGAGCCCGGTTCGGCGTGGTACACGACGAGCTGCTGCCCGGGAGCGGAGCGGACGTCGAAGCTCTGCAGGCGCAGCTCCAGCTCACCCACCTGCGGATGCACCAGGATCTTCGACTCCACCGTCTTGCCGCGGACGTCGTGCCGGGCCCACAGCCGGGCGAACTCGGGGCTGCGGGCCAGCACGTCGTCGAGCACCTCGCGGATCCGCGGGTCGTCCGGCGCCTCGCCGTGCAGCTGCCGGAACCCGGCGGTGACGGTGTGCGCGGCGCGCTCCCAGTCGTGGTGGAACGTGCGCGCCGCGGGATCGCAGAACACCGTCACCAGCAGGTTGGAGCCGGTGCCGAACAGGGCGTCGCCCAGCGCGTTCGCGGCGAGCACGTCGTAGGCCCGGCCGAGGACGATCGCCGGCTGCTCGTCCCAGGCATCCATCAACATCCGCAGCTGCGGGTCCACCCGCTCCCTGGTGCCGGGACGGCGTGGGCGGGGCGCGACCCCGGCCAGGTGCAGCAGGTGGGTACGGGCCTCGTCGCCGAGCCGCAGGACGTCCGCGAGCGCGTCCAGCACCTGCACCGACGGGTTCCGTTCGCGGCCCTGCTCGAGCCGGACGTAGTAGTCGGCGCTCATCCCGGCGAGCAGCGCGACCTCCTCCCGCCGCAGTCCCGGCACCCGTCGCCGGGGCCCGCCGGGCAGCCCGGCATCGGCCGGGGTGACCTGGGCGCGACGGGCGCGGAGGTACTCGCCGAGGGGCGTCATGGCTCCGATCATCTCCCGGTACGACGGTGCGTGGGTGGGTGTGGCACTCCCCCGGTCGACGGGGCCTCCCGCCCGGGCCGCGACGGGGGTCGACTGGAACGCATGTCGAACAACGAGAACCCCATCGCCCTCGTGACCGGGGCCAGCAGCGGGATCGGCCGGGCGGTCGCCGCCCGGCTGGCCGCCGACGGCGCGACCGTCGTCGCGGCGGCACGCCGTGCGGACCGGCTGGCCGAACTGGCCGGGTCCACCGGGGACGGCCGGATCGAGCCGTACGAGCTGGACGTCACCGATCGGGCCGCGTTCGCCGCCGCCGTGGACGACGTCGTCGCCCGGCACGGCCGGATCGACATCCTGGTCGCCAACGCCGGTGTGATGCCGCTGTCCCGGCTCGACGCCGGTCTGACCGACGAGTGGGACCGGATGATCGACGTCAACATCCGTGGCCTGCTGCACGGCATCGCCGCCGTCCTCCCGCACTTCGGCCGGACCGGCAGCGGGCACCTGGTCACCGTCGCCTCGGTCGGCGCGTACGAGGTCAGTCCGACCGCGGCCGTCTACTGCGGCACCAAGTACGCCGCGCGGGCGATCACCGAGGGGCTGCGGCTGGAGTCCCCGGCCGGGATCCGGGTCACCACGGTCTCGCCGGGCGTGGTCACCTCGGAGCTGGCGGAGAGCATCACCGATCCGTACGCGCAGGAGGCGATGGCGGCCTACCGGGCGAACGCGATCCCGCCGGAGTCGATCGCGGACGCGATCTCCTACGCGGTGTCCCAGCCCGCCGAGGTCGACGTCAACGAGATCGTCGTGCGCCCGGCCCGGCAACGGTAGGACGCCCGGTTCACCGCTCCCGCGAACGGCCTGTTGCGATGGGCGGGTGATGCTCTCCCGCCGCGCCCTGCTCGCCGCCGGCCTCGGTACCGCACTGCTCGGCTGCGCCCCGGCCCCGCCGGCTGCCGGTCCGCCCGCACCGGCCCCGACCGGGCCGGTGCCAGGGCTCCCCGACGTGGAACGCGAGTTCGGCAGGCGGATCGGGGTGCACGCGCTCGACACCGGCACCGGGGCGGCCGTCGGGCACCGGGACGGCGAGCGGTTCCTGATGTGCTCGGTGGTGAAGGCACTGACGGCCGGGTTCGTGCTGCACCGTTCGGTGCAGGATCCCGGCCTGCTCGCACGGCCGGTCCGCTACGACCGGTCCGACCTGCTGGAGTACGCGCCGGTGACCGAGCAGCACCTCGCGACCGGACTGACCGTGGAGCAGCTGTGCGACGCGGCCGTCACCGTCTCCGACAACACCGCACAGAACCTGCTGCTGCGCGAGGCCGGATCGCCCGCGGAGCTGACCGGATGGCTGCGCGGCCTCGGCGACGAGGTGACCCGGGTGGACCGTCTCGAACCCGCGCTGAACGAGCGCGACGGCGATCTCGACACCAGCACCCCGGCCGCGCTCGCGGCGACCCTGGGGCTGCTCACCACCGGGGACGCGCTGCCGGACGCGCAGCGGGACCGGCTGCTCGGCTGGCTGCGCGGCAACACCACCGGCGACCGGCAGATCCGGGCCGGGGTGCCGCAGGGCTGGCAGGTCGGCGACAAGACCGGCAGCGGGCCGCTCGGCGAGCGCAACGACGCGGGCGTGCTGTTCCCGCCGCAGGGTGCGCCGGTGGTGCTGAGCGTGTTCACGGTGCCGGACGACCCCGACGAGGAGCCCGATCGCGGCGAGGCGGCCGTCGCCGCGGCCACCCGCACGACGCTGGCGGCGCTGCGCGGCTGAACCGTCCGGCGACCCGGCGGGTCACATGGCGGAGAGGACCGCGCGCAGCAGCACCACCTGGCCGACCGGGCTGGGGTGCAGGCCGTCGTCCTCCCAGAACTCCGGCCGGACCGGGACGGTGCTGAGATCGATCGCGTCCGGGTCGACGTCACGGACCACGGCGACCAGCTCGGGGAAGTCGGCAGCGTCCCACCACTCGCCGGTGAGCTCGCGGGTCGCGCCGACCCGGGCCGGGTCGACGGGCGGCGGCACCAGGAACCGCACGCGGGCCCCGGACTCGGTCTCCAGCAGCAGGCGCAGCGCGCGCAGGTTCCGTGCGGTCTCCGGCGCGGACACCATCCGGACGCCGGTGGTCCCGCCCTCCCGCCGTACGTCGTTGCTGCCCAGCATCACCAGCACGCGGGTCGGCATCCGGGAGACCAGTACCGGGCCGAGCGCGAGCGCCTCGGAGCTGGTACGCCCGGACAGCGCGAGCACCTCGACCGACGCGTCCCGCTGCACCCGCGGGACCAGCTCCGCGAGCAGCCGGGCCCAGCTCAGCCGGTCCGCCGAGATGGAGTCACCGACCACCACGACCCGCTCACCGGGGCGCAGCGCCATCCGGTGCAGCCCGGCCGCGACCGGGCGTTCGGTGAGCAGCGCGGCGGCGTCGGCCCGCACCCGCGCGGCCAGCCCGTCACGCACCCCGGACACGTCCGCCGGGTTCAGGCCGGCGGTACCGGCGAGCAGCCGGTCGATCGCCTCCTCCTGCACCCCGAACGCGGCGAACGCCGGCCACGCGGTCAGGTCGGCGTAGCGGATCAACCGGTACATCAGCTCGTCGTCCACGATCCCCTCCCGGTGCGAGCATGCCGCCCCGCGGGTCCCGCGGTGATCGCCGGGGTCCGGTTCCGCGCTCACCGTTCCCCCCGGGGGGGGGGACGGCGAGGTGAACCGATCGTGAGGTCAGGCCGGCTGGGCCGTGCGCGGGCACGACGCGGCGCGCGGCTGCGGCATACCGGTGACGGTGGCGCCCGCGGTCCGCTCGGCCTGCTGCGCGTTCGCCCGCGCCGCGGCCCGCCGGATGTGCCCGGGGACCGTGCGGGAGCGCTCCGCCAACAGCAGCGGCGGCACCACTCCACCGGCGTGCCGGACCGCGCGGCTCTTGCGCAGGTAGGCCCAGCCGCCGCGGGCGAACCGGGAACCGCGCTGCGCCAGACCTGTCTCCGGCATCGCGTCACCCGCACCCGCCTCGCGGGCGGAGATGTGCCGCAGCCGGGCCAGCGCCGCGGGCAGCCGGCGCAGCGCGACGGCACGACCCTGCGGGGACAGCGCGACCTTCGTGAGGAAGCTTCCGAGCCCGAGTGCGTAGCCCTCCATCTGGGCGGCCAGCGCCTGCTGGTCGGGACGGTGGTGGTGCCACAGGTAGGCGCCCGGGACGTAGCCGAGGACGTGCCCGGCCAGGATCATCCGGACCAGGAACTCGCAGTCCTCGCCGCCGTGGGTCGGCGTGCCCGGCCCCATCGCCTCGTCGAAACCGCCGACCGAGCGGGCCGCTGCGGCGCGCACGGCGAGATTGGCGCCGATGCCGAACAGGCCGGGTGCGAACGGGAAGATCGGGGAGTCGACGGGCGGGTCGTCGAGCGAGAAGCGGCGAGCGGTGAAGCCCTTGTTCCAGGCCAGTGCGACGTCGGCGGCGCGCTCCTCGGCGCTGCCCAGGCGGGCGGCGAGGACCGGGCCGGACACGCAGGCCAGCTCGGGATCGGCGGCGAAGGCGCCGGCGATGCGCGAGGCCCAGCCCGGGTCGACCTCGGTGTCGTCGTCGGTGAAGGCGACGAGCTCGGTGCGGGCCTCGGCGAGACCGCGGTTGCGCCCGACCGAGGCGCCACGGCGGGCCTCCCGGACGTAGCGCACCCGCGCCGAGTCCGCCGCGGCGACGACCCGTTCGGTGAGCTCGTCGTCGGGATCGTTGTCGACCACGATCACCGACAGCGCCGGGTGATCGGAGGCGAGCACCGCGGCCAGGCAACGCGACAGCGAGTCCGCCCGGTTCCGGGTCGCGATCACCACGGTGACCGGGTCGGCCGCGACCGGCGCCCGCTCGACGAGGCCGGGCGAGCCGAGGGTCGACACGGCGGCGTCGAGGTCGGCAGCACCGGCCCGGCCGTCGCGCAGCGGCACCGTCACCTGACCCTGCGGAGTTCCACCCACCGTCACCAGCAGGCGTGCGGCGCCGAAACTCGCGTCGACCACGAGGTCGCGCGCCGGAGCCAGCCGGTCCAGCTCGCCCACCCAGGTCGGTTCGTCCGGTGTCGTCGCCATGTCCCCATCGTGCGCGTGACTCGCTGTGATGACGCTGAGATGCGACGTGGTCCCGTTGTCGCCCTGGTCACGGGAACAGAACGGGTCCTCGTCCGGTTGTGGTTGACGTATCAACTGAATGCGGAGGGAGGCCGGAACGATGAACCTCGAGATCCTGCCCTGGACGGCCGGCGAGCCAGCCGATCCCGCCGCCCGGTGGGAGCGCGCGACGTACCTGTTCGACTCCGGCGACCACGTGGCGGCCTCCCGGCTGCTCGTCGAGCTCGCCGACGCCGAGCCGGACGCCACCGCGGTACGGCTGCTGCTGGCGCGGGCCTACTACCACTCGGCCCAGCTCGGCCGTGCCGAGTCGGTGCTGCGTGAGCTGCTGGAGCAGACCCCGTCCGACGGCTACGCACATCTGCTGCTCGGCCGGACGCTGCAGCGGCGCTCCCGGCACGACGAGGCACAGCCGCACCTGCGGCTGGCCTCCGCACTGGGGAGCTGACGAGCGGGCCGCTCGTGCGCAGGATGCGCACGAGCGGCCCTCGGCTCGGCCGGCTCAGTCCGTCCGGGCGGCCTCGTCGGTCTGCTCAGGTCGGTCGGCCTGGTCGGCCTGGTCGGCCCCGACAGCCTGATCCGGTCCGTCGGCCTGGTCCGGTCCGTCGGCCTGGTCCGGTCCGTCGGCCTGGTCTGCGTCGTCGACCCGGTCGGCATCCTCTGCGTCGTCGTCGAGCGAGTAGATCCGGACCCAGTCGATCTCGTAGGTCGCGGGCTGCATGTTGCCGCCGAAGAAGTTGTCCAGCTGGATCGTCAGATGTCCGCTGGGCATGTCCTGGATGTTCTGCCTGCTGCCCCGCGCACCACCGGAGAAGCTGAACCACTCCTCACCGTCGATGAAGCCCTTGACGTGATCAGGGGTCCACTCGAAGCCGATGTTGTGCCACTCGGTCAGCGGCTCGCCGCAGTCCTGCTCGCGGACGAACTCCTGCTGCACCGGCCCGGGAGCGTGCGGGTAGTGGATGAAGGCCTCGACGCACTTCTCACCGGGGGCCATGTTCTCCAGGAAGTCGTACTCGCCGTCCTGCGGCCAGCGGTTCGACTCCGGCCAGATGATCAGCAGCGGGTGGTACTGGCGGCCGTTGTTCCGGCCGTGTCCCTCCGAGCGCACCCGGGCCTCCCAGCGGCCGTACTGCTGGTTGAACCGTGACGCGATCCAGGCCGAGTCGCCGTTGGCGAGACCGGTCTGGACGAGCTTCTCCCCATCCACCGTGGACCGGCTGGCACACCGGCCGCCGTTGCCGTCGTGCCCCGGCCAGCACTCGCCCGCGTGGTGCCAGCGCTCCGGGTCCGGCGGGCCGACGTAGTCGAACTCGTCGGACGCCGGGAGCGGGGTGCCCCAGCCGTGTCGCTCGGCCGCGGTCTCGGCCGGTTCGTCGGCGGCATCGGACGGCTCGGCGCCGGCAGCAGGATCGTCCGGGTCCTGCCCGGAGCCGGGCTCGTCGGCCGGATCGGCCGGGTCCGCAGCCGGACCAGCCGGGCCCGTCGGGTCAGCCGGGTCCGCCGGGCCTGCCGGGTCAGTGGGGTCCGCAGCCGGACCGGTCGAGTCAGCGGGTTCCGCGGCCGGGTCGGTCGGGTCCACTGCCGGATCGGCCGGATCGACGCGGTCGTCTGCCGGGCCTGCCGGGCCGGCTGCCGGATCGACGGGACTCGCGGCACCGGCCGGATCGGCGGGATCCGCGGCCGGGTCCACAGGATCCGCGGGACCGGCGGCGGGACCGGTAGCCGGGCCCGTGGCCGCCGCGGTACCGGCCGGCGCCGGATCGGCCGGATCGGCCGGATCGGCCGGTGCCCCGCCCGGATCGGTCCGGTCGGCGGGATCCGCAGCCGGGTCGGCCGGATCGGCACCGTCGGCCTCGGCGCCGCGCAGCCACGAGCCATCGCGCAGCGCGGACCCCGAGACCCCGGCCTGCCCGCTGCCGTCGTCGGACCACTGCCCGGACACGGCGGGTGTCCGTTCCGGTGGCACGCTCGCCCCATCGGCGAGCGCGATCCCGCTCCCGGTGAAAGCGAGAACACTCGCTGTCACGACCGCCGTCGTGCCGA
This sequence comes from Pseudonocardia autotrophica, assembly GCF_003945385.1. Lineage (NCBI taxonomy): Bacteria > Bacillati > Actinomycetota > Actinomycetes > Pseudonocardiales > Pseudonocardiaceae > Pseudonocardia > Pseudonocardia autotrophica. The sequence continues at coordinate 801,600 of NZ_AP018920.1, read as the reverse complement.
TCACTGTGCGTCGTGCGAGTCCGCGCCTCATGGCTCCGATCCGTCCCCGTCCGTGTCCGGCTTGTCCGATATCGCGGACGCTATGTGCGGACCGCGCCCATCGACCACGCGAGCCACCCGACGGTGCGGTGAGCTCACCCGGACGGGCGTCCCCCACCGCGGGGCCTCAGGGCCGTCGGGCGTCGGTGAGCGGTCGCCGGCGCGGGGCGGGCGGGAATCCGGGGGCCACGGTGAACGGCTGTGAACAGCGGGTGGCACGTGGTGGGCCCCGTCCGGGTGTACCCGAGTGCGCCGTGCGTGACCCGCCGGCCGGCCCGGCTCAGCGGGCGGCGGCGCCCCGGCCCGGCAGGGTCTCCGGTGCCCGCCACCACACCAGCGCCGCCGCCAGCGACAACACGCCGGTGAGCGCGAACGCCGGCCCGTACCCGACGCCCTCGGCGAGTGCACCCGCGATCAGCGGCCCGCTGATCGCGCCGAGATCGGCCGACATCTGGAACCCGGCGAGCACCGACCCGCCCCGGCCACGCTCGCCGATCACGTCGGCCACCGCGGCGTTCAACGGCGGGTTGAGCAGCCCGCTGCCCAACCCGGCGACCAGCGACAGCACCAGGAACAGCCACGGCGAGGCGGTGTAGCCGAGCAGCGCGGTCGCCGCTCCGGACACGGCGAGCCCGGTGATCAGCGGCGGACGCCGCCCGAGCCGGTCGGCGATCCGGCCCCCCGGCAGCAGGGTCAGCGCGTTCCCGGCGGCGAACACCGCGAGCGCGATGCCGCCGAACGCGTCCTCCCGGCCGAGCGACTCGACCACCACCAGCGGCACCAGCGCGATCCGGACGCCGAACACCGCCCAGCCGTTCGCGAAGTTCCCCACCAGCGCCGCCCGGTAGGCCCGGTTCGGCAGCACGTCCCGGAACCGGGCGCTCGGCGCCGCCTCCTCCGGTACCGGCCCGTCCGGGCTGCGCAGCATCCGCCCGCCGACGGTGAGCACCAGCACGAGCAGCCCGGCGTAGATCAGGAACGGCGCACGGATGTCGATCGCGGCGAGCGTCCCGCCGAGCAGCGGGCCCGCGATGTTGCCGAGCAGGAATCCGGTCGCCCACAGGCTGGTGGCGCGCCCGCGCTGGGCCGCCGGGGACAGCCGGACCAGCAGCGACACCGCCGAGATCGTGAACATCGTGGAGCCGACACCGGCGATCAGCCGCAACGCGATCAGCTGCCAGTAGGCGGTCGCGAACGCCAGTCCGCCGGTCGTCGCGGCGACCACGGCGAGGCCCCAGACGAAGACCGGGAGCTCGCCGAACCGGCTGACCACCGACCCGGCCATCGGTGCGAACAGCAGCCGGGAGAGCGCGAAGACGCTGATCACCGCCGACGCCGCGGTGATCCCGACGTCGAAGGACCGGACGAACGCCGGCAGCACCGGAGCGACCAGACCGAACCCGATGGCGATCGCGAACGACGCCCCGACCAGTACGTAGATCTCGCGGGGAAGCCGGGCGCCTCGCGCCGGTACACCGGGGACGCGGCCGTCCTGCTCGACCACGATCCCCCCTGTTCCCCGAACCCGGACCGACGGTACGCGCGATCCGGAACCCGGGACGCAGCCGGTCCCCCGCCGTCCGGGAAGGTGGTCGCCGTGGAGCACGAGCAGACCGCGTGGCTGGACCGGCTCGCCGGCCCGGAGGGAACCGCCCTGCTGGACCGGCTGGCGGGTACCGACCGCTCCGGCACCGCGGCCCTGCGGATCGGTACCGCGCTGCGCCGCGAGCACGACGCCTCCCTGGTCGCCGACGCGATGGCGCTCGCCGACCTGCGCGACCGGGCCGGCCCGAAGTTCGCCCGCGCCGGGTCGATGTGGTTCACCCGGGACGGACTGGAGCAGGCCTCCTCGGAGGTGATCGCCCGCCACCGGGCCGCCCGCTACGCCGGACGCGGCCACCTGGCAGACCTGTGCTGCGGGATCGGCGGTGACGCCGGCGCGCTCGCCGCCGGGCGCGAGGTGACCGGTGTCGACCTGGACCCGGTGCACCTGTGGATGGCCCGGCGCAACGTCGCGGTGCACGGCGGGACCCTGCACCCGGTCCGGTCGGACGTCCGTGCCGCCGACCTGTCCGGTGTGGACGGGGTCTTCGTCGATCCGGCCCGTCGTTCGTCCGGCGGCCGGATGCGGACCGGCGACTCGGAGCCCCCGCTGGACTGGTGCCTCGGGCTCACCGCCCGGACCGACGCCGTCGGGATCAAGGCCGCGCCGGGCATCGACCACGCGGTGGTCCCGCCCGGCTGGGAGCTCGAGTTCATCGCGCTCGGCCGGGACCTGAAGGAGGCGGCGCTGTGGTCACCCGCGCTGGCCGGGAATCGGACCCGGGCGAGCGTCCTCGCCGGCGACGGCACCGCACACGTGCTGGCCGGCGAGCCCGACCCGGACGACGGCGACACCGGCGTGCCGGTCGTCGAGCCGGGCCGTTGGCTGCTCGACCCGAATCCGGCCGTCACCCGGGCCGGGCTGGTGACGGCGCTGGCCGGCACCACCGGAACGTCCCGGATCGACCGGCGGATCGCGTTCCTGACCGCCGACGACGAGCCACCCGGCACACCCTTCGCGCGCACCCTGCGGGTGATCGACTCCCGGCCGTGGGACCAGAAGCGGCTGCCCCTGCTGCTGCGCGATCTCGACGTCGGCGCGGTGGACGTGCGCCGCCGCGGCCTCGCCGGTGACGTCGACGCCATCGCCCGGAAGCTGCGCGGGCGCGGATCGAGGCGGGCGACCGTCGTCATGACCCGGGTCGACGACCGGCCGTGGGGCCTCGTGTGTGTGGACCCGTGAGTCAGCCGCGGCCGGGGAAGTAGATGAACTCCAGCGCGATCCCGTCCGGGTCGCGGAACTCCAGCGTCGCGTAGTCGGTCGGGTCGGTCCGGTCGACGACGCCCTCGTGCGGCACCGACAGGGTGTCCAGCCACGCCGCCCAGCTGTCGAGGGTGTCCCGCGAGGCGACGCCGAACGCCAGGTGATCGAGTGCGCCGCGGTCCGGGCCCCCGTCGCCACCGGTCGGTGCGTGCAGCTCGATCATGACCCCGGTCGCCGAGTCGAGCAGCAGGGCCGCCTTCTCGTCGTCCGGCACCGGATAGCGGGAACCGCCGATGCCGTGGTGCGGGAAGGTCATCGGCAATCTCTGCAAACCCAGCACCCGCTGATACCAGGTGGCACTGGACTCCACGTCGGTCACGACCGCCGAGACGTGGTGGAAGCCGGTCACGGCCGGTCGTTCGATGCCCGCACCCATCGGCACCTTCTCCTCGTCCGGCCGTCATGTACGGCCTGAAGTCAATCGGTCGGGCCGACCCCGTGTCCAGGTCCGCGCCGCTGCACATGATCGACCGTGGCTGTCGGCAGCGTCACGGCGCCCTCCCCGCCGGGCTCCGGATCGGCTCCGAGAGCGCGCAGCAGGCCCAGCGCGGCGACGTTCGACGCAGTGGTCCGCGCGACGAGCGGTACACCCGATCCGGGTCCGGCCGCGGTGGCGAGCAGCTGCCGGACCGCGGCCGTACCGGCGCCACGGCCGCGCGCCCCGCGGGCGAGCCAGATGCCCAGCTCGGTGTCGTCCGGGCCGGGTTGCAGCCGCACCGCACCGGCGGCGCGGCCGTCCACCCGGATCACCCAGGTGCGCTCCACCGGGGCGGGCCCCAGTGACCGGCTCCGGTGGAACGCGAGGAACCCGGAGCGCAGCGCCGCGTCCCAGACCGCACCGGGCCCGGCGGGCATCACCTCGCCGGGGTCGGCGCCGCGCACCGCCGCGTCGAGCAGTTCCGCCAGCCCGCGCTCGTCGAGCGGGTCGATCCGCACGTCCACCGGACCATCATCACCCACCGGACGAGCGGTGTGCCGGTTCGCGTGCCACGGTCGGTGCTGTGACCGCGAGCGTCGAGGTGCCCGAGTCGATGCGGTGCAGCGTGCTGCGCACCGCCGGTGAGCTGGAGGTGCAGGAGCGGGCGGTGCCCCGGCCGGGGCACCGGGAGGTGCTGGTCCGGATCTCCGCCGTCGGCACCTGCGGATCGGACGTCCACTACTTCCGGCACGGCCGGATCGGCCACTTCGTGGTGCGCGATCCGCTGGTGCTGGGGCACGAACCGTCCGGCCGGATCGTCGCGGTCGGCACCGGGGTGGACACCACACGGATCGGGCAGCGGGTGTCGCTGGAGCCGGGCGTGCCGTGCCGGCGCTGCCGCTACTGCCACACCGGCGCCTACAACCTGTGCCCGGACATCACGTTCTTCGCGACCCCACCGGTGGACGGGGCATTCGCCGAGTACGTCGCGATCGCCGACGACTTCGCCCATCCGGTGCCCGATCACGTCTCCGACGACGCCGCGGCCCTGCTGGAGCCGCTCTCGGTGGCGATCTGGGCACACCGCCGGGCCGGGACCGGGCTCGGGTCCCGGGTGCTGGTCGCCGGGGCCGGCCCGATCGGGCTGCTGGTCGCGCAGGTCGCCGCGGTGCAGGGGGCGACGGAGGTACTGGTGATCGACCCGGACCCGGACCGCCGGGCACTGGCCGGGGCGTTCGGCGCGACCGCGGCGCTGGACCCGGCTGTCGACGACCCCCGCGATCCCGATGTGGACATGGACGTGGACGTGTTCGTGGACTGCTCGGGGGCCGCCCCCGCGGTGCTCGGCGGGCTGGCGGCGGTGCGCCCCGGCGGGGTGGCCGTGCTGGTCGGGATGGGTGCCGACGAGATGACGTTGCCGGTGTCGGCGCTGCAGTCCCGCGAGATCACCCTGACCGGCACCTTCCGCTACGCGAACACCTGGCCTGCGGCGGTGGCGCTGGCGCCGTCGGTGGACCTGGACCGGCTGGTGACCGGGCACGTCGACCTGGACCACGTCGGCGATGCGCTGTCCCCGGACCCGGCGCAGGTCAAGGTGATGGTCCGGCCCTGACGTGCGTGCGCGGCCCGGCACCACCCCCCAGTGGATGCCGGACCGCGCACGGTGCGACCGGGTCCCCGCCCGGCCGTGGATCAGGGGCCGGATCAGGGCTGCGCCCGTCGCAGCACCAGGTAGCCGCCCACCAGTGACAGCGCCGCCAGGATCAGCGGGTAGCCGGCGAGGAGCAGGATCGTCGGCGTCTCCACGAAGAACATCCCGAACGAGAGCCACGCGTCCTGCCAGGTGAAGTACATGACGATCGCCGCGACCACCACGAGCAGGCCCACGCAGACCGCCCAGACCCCGAACTGTCCCCAGCGCCGGAACACGGCTCCGATCGCGACGAACGCGAACGAGATCGTCATCAGCGGGACCCAGTAGGCGAGCACCTGGAGGAACAGGTTGGGCTGCCCCATGAAGAACATCTCGAAGAACTGCACCTGCAGTCCCCAGCCGCCTGTCCATCGCTCGACCTGCAGCAACAGCGTCAGGAAGACCGCGCTCAACAGCGTCTCGGCGGCCACCAGCAGGGTGGTGCCCAGGTAGAAGTGTCGCCGGGTGATGCCCAGGCTGAGCCCGAACGGCATCACCTGGGTCATCAGGGCCAGATACGTACTGGCCACGATGAAGTAGAACGACGACAGCGCGCCGGTGAATCCGTTCGGTTCGCCCCCGGCGTTGGCCCGGATCACCCACCAGATCGCCTGGTGCACGATGAAGATCGCGGCGAGGATCAGCCACGCGCCGAGCACCCGCCCCCGGAAGGCGACGGTGCTGAGGCGGGCGGCCGCGAGCACCCGGTCGGTGCCGGAGAACGCCGGCTGCGACGTCGGCTCTGCGGTTGCGGCGGTCATGACAGGACCTCCCGGTCGAGACGGACTCCGGAGCTCTGCTGGGTGGTCCGGACGACGAGCTGCTGCAGCGAGACCGGCTCGAACGACAGGTTCGGCTCGGAGGTCGCCGGGCGCGCACCGGACAGGGTGACCCGCAGGAACCCGCCGAGCTGCTCGCGGTGCAGCTCGACGTGGCCGCGGGCGAACCGCTCGACCGGCTCGACCGGCCCGGTGACGACGATCGCGCGGCCGCGCAGCGCCTCGGCCTCCTCGTCGATCAGGATCCGTCCGTTGTCGATCAGCACGACGTGCTCGATCAGGTCGGACACCTCATCGATCAGGTGCGTGGACAGCACGACGGTGCGCGGGTGCTCGGCGAAGTCGGCGAGCAGGTGGTCGTAGAACATCTGCCGGGCAACCGCGTCGAGACCCAGGTAGGGCTCGTCGAAGAAGGTCAGCGGCGCCCGCGAGGCCAGCCCGATGATCACCCCGACCACCGAGTGCTGCCCACGGGAGAGCTTCTTGCAGGCCCGCTCGACCGGCAGCCCGAACTCCTCGACCAGCTGGTCGGCGAACGCCTGGTCCCAGTTCGGGAAGACGTGCCGGGCGGCGGCGAGCACGTGCCGGCCCTTGTAGTCGTCCGGGTACTTCAGGGACTCCCGGATGAAGCAGGTGCGGGCGAGCGCCCTGGCGTTCTCGTAGGGCTGCTCGCCGAAGATCTCGGCGGTGCCCGACGTCGCGAAGTTCTGTGCGGTGAGGATCTGCATCGCGGTGGTCTTGCCCGCGCCGTTGCGGCCCAGCAGCCCGTGGATGCGGTTCTCCTGCAGCGCGAAGCTGACGTCGTCCAGTGCGGTCACGTCGCTGTAGCGCTTCGTGACGCCGTGCATGGCGGCGGCGATCACACTCATCGGTCGTCCCCCCAGACGTCGATCATCTTCTTGAGCTGCTCCGCATCGATCCCGATCTTGCGGGCCTCGATCACGAGTGGAGCGATGTACTGCCGGGCGAAGTCCTCCCGGCGGCTCTCCAGCAGCCGGGTCCGCGCCCCTTCGGCGACGAACATGCCGATCCCCCGTCTCTTGTAGAGGACACCCTCGCTGACCAGCTGGTTGAGCCCCTTGGCCGCGGTCGCCGGGTTGATCCGGTGGAACGCTGCCAGCTCATTGCTGGACGGGACCTGGGTCTCCTCCGAGTAGGTCCCGTCCACCACCGCGGAGGCGATCTCCTCCGCGATCTGCACGAACAGTGGGCGGCCGTCGTCGTTCACGGTGACCTTCCGGTGCTGTAGTGCGGTGGCTCATTAGTCATGTAATGAACCATAGAGCTGACGAAGCTCGTCGTCCAGTCCTGATCTATTTCCGTTTCTACTTATATAAGTCGGTGCATGCCGATGCCAATCCGATCGCGACACCGGCCCGGATCGCCGACACTGTCGGCACCCGCCGTCCGGCACCGGCCGGCGGAGCAGGCGGAGGGGGAACCGGCATGACCGATACCGAGCCGACCTGGCGGAGCGCGGGCGAGCTGGCCGGCGATCTGGCCGCACGCCGCATCTCGGCGGTCGAGCTGGCCGACGAGACGATCGCCCGTATCGAGCGCCTCGACCCGGCGCTCAACGCGGTGTGTGTGCCGGACTTCGAGCGGGCCCGCCGTGCCGCCGTCGACGCCGATGCCGCACTCGCCCGCGGGGAGCGACGACCACTGCTCGGCGTACCGCTCACCGTGAAGGAGTCGTTCCGCGTCGCCGGGCTGCCCTCCACCTGGGGCCTCACCGAGCACCGCGACGCCGTCGCCGACACCGATGCCGTTGCCGTGCAGCGGGTCCGCGCCGCCGGGGCGGTTGTGTTGGGCACCACCAACGTGCCGCCGCACCTGGGCGATCTGCAGACCTTCAACGACGTGTACGGCACCACCGTCAACCCGTGGGACCACGACCGCACACCGGGCGGATCCTCGGGCGGGTCCGCCGCCGCGCTGGCGGCCGGCTTCGGGCCGCTGTCACTGGGCTCGGACCTCGGCGGATCGCTGCGCTACCCGGCGCACTGCTGCGGGGTGTACGCACACAAGCCCTCACTCGGCCTGCTGCCGCCGCGCGGGCACACCCCTCCGGGACTGCCCGCCCTGCCCACGGAGCACGATCTCGCGGTGATCGGACCGATGGCCCGCACCGCCGCGGATCTCGATCTGCTGCTCGACGTACTCGCCGGCCCGGACGAGCTCACCGGGGGCGTCGCCTACCGGCTCGCGCTGCCGGCGGCCCGGCACACCGAGCTGCGCGGTCACCGGGTGCTGGTGCTCGACGGGCATCCGCTGCTCCCCGGCTCGGCGCCGGTACGGGCCGCGATCGACGGGTTCGCCGAGGCGCTGGCCGGCGCCGGCGTCACGGTGCTGCGGGAGAGCCCGCTGCTGCCCGATCAGGCCGAGTCCGCCCGGATCTACATGCGGATCCTGCATTCCGGTCTCGCCGCAGGGTTCCCGCCCGAGGCATACGACCGGGCCCGCGCCGACGCGGCGCTGGTCGCCGACGACGACCGCAGCCTGGCTGCCGAACGTGCCCGCGGCGCCGTGCTCAGCCACCGTGACCGGGTGGCCGCCGAGAGCGGGCGCGAGCTGATCCGGCAGCGCTGGCGGGAGCTGTTCGCCGAGTTCGACCTGGTGATCGCGCCGATCGCGCCGACCACGGCCATCCCGCACGACCACAGCGACCTGACCGACCGGCGGATCACCGTCGACGGCGTCGAGTACCCGTACTTCGACCAGCTCGCACCGGCCGGCACGGCGACGCTCCCGGGCCTGCCGGCGACCGCCCTGCCCATCGGGCTGTCCGGCGACGGCCTGCCGATCGGGGTGCAGGCCATCGGGCCGATGTTCGGCGACCGCACCACGATCGCCTTCGCCCGGTTCGTCGAGCGCGAGTTCGGCGGTGCGATCCGGCCGCCCGGGGTCTGAGCGGGCTCTCCGGGCGCGGGCCGTCCGGCCCGGAGTCGGGCGCCCGAGGCCGGGGGGCCGGGGGCCGAGGTCCGGGGGTCCGGGGGGGCGGAGGTCCGGGCTCAGACCGTGGGGACCAGTCCGCCGTCGCACCGGATCGCGGATCCGGTGACGTAGCCGGCCGGCCCGCTGCACAGGAAGGCGGCGACCGCGCCGAACTCGTCCGGATCGCCGTAGCGGCCCATCGGGATGGCGGCCCGAGACTCGGCGGCGACCTCCTCGACGCTCCGGCCGAGCCGCTCGGCGTTGGCTTCGTCGAGCCCGCGGACCCGGGGCGTCTCGATCCGGCCGGGCAGCAGCGTGTTCACCGTGATCCCGTGCCGGGCGACCTCCCCGGCGAGCGTCTTGAGGTAACCGAGGAGTGCGGAGCGACCCACGTTCGACAGGGCGAGCCGCGGGATCGGTGCCTGCACGCTGGTGGAGCTGATGCTGAGGATCCGGCCCCAGCCGCGCTCGATCATCGTCGGGAGAACCCCGGCGACCAGGCGCTGCTGCGGCAGCACCAGGGTGCGCACCGCCTGCTCGATACCGGCGGCGTCGACGTCGGCGGCCGTCCCCGGAGCAGGTCCGGGTCCGTTGAGCACCAGGATGTCGGGCGATCCGACGGCCTCCCGGGTGGCCTCCAGCAGGAGATCGACCCCGCCGTCGGCGGTCAGATCGACGCCGACGCCGACCGCGCCGGGGATCGTCGCCGCCACCTGCTCGGCCCGCTCCGCCGTCCGGCCGGTGATCACCACCCGGGCACCGTCGGCGGCCAGCGCCCGGGCGGTGCCCAGGCCGAGGCCCGACGTCGAGGCGCAGACCAGCGCCGCGCGGCCGGCGATTCCGAGATCCATGGCGGGCCCCTCCGAGTGCTGACGTGGCCGGACGCCGCCGGACCGGCGACGGCCGACCACGCTACGTGCCCGGTCCTGCGACGCTCGCGCCGGTCCTTCTTTTATTTCTGCATCAGCTTATATAAGCTACCGCTATGCATGCGTTCGACGTGCTGGGCGATCCGGTCCGGCGCCGGATCCTCGAGCTCCTGGCCACCGGTGAGCACACCGCCGGCCAGGTCACCGAGATCGTCCGGGCCGAGTTCGGGATCTCCCAGCCTGCCGTCTCCCAGCAACTGAAGGTGTTGCGGGAGAACGGGTTCGCCACCGTCCGCAAGGACGGCACCCGACGCATCTACGCCGTCGACCCGGCCGGTCCGTCCGACGCCGAGAAGTGGCTGTCCCGGCTGCGCGGCTTCTGGTCGCAGCGGCTCGACGCGCTCGACACCGAACTGGCCCGTGGCCGGAGGAGGAACCCCTGATGAACGACCTGCTCGACACCCCGGACGAGGTGCACCGTCGCGTGCACGACGACCGGACCGGCGATGCCGCGACGACCCGGCCGGTCGTCGCCTCCGCCGTCGCGGAGTTCTCCCTGCAGCAGCTCACGGTCCTCCCGGAGGACCGGTGACCGCCGCGCCCGGTCCGGCCGGGGAGGTCCGGCGCGGTCCCGACGGCCGGTCCCGGCTGGTGTTCCGCCGAGTCTTCCCCGACCCGATCGACGAGGTGTGGTCGGCGGTCACCGACCCGGCTCGGTGCGCCCGCTGGTTCGGCACCTGGACCGGCGACGCCCGGCTCGGCGGGACCGTTGCACTGAGCCTGACCAGCGATGAGGACAGCGGCGGGCCACCCGCGGACACCCTGATCACCGAGTGCGACCCCCCGCACCGACTGGCGGTCCAGGTCACCGAGGGCGGCGATTCCGCATGGGAGCTGTCGGTCTCGCTGCACCCCACCGGCACCGGCACCGTGCTCACCTTCGAGCAGGTGCTGCCCGGCACGTTCAGCCCGGCCGACGCCGGGCCGGGCTGGCACTGGTACCTGGACCGACTGTCCGCGGTGCTGTCCGGCGGACCGATGCCGGACTGGGAGGCGACCCTGGCCGCGACGGCGCAGCATTACCCGCGCTGATTCGGCGCTGATTCGGCGCTGCATCGGCACTGCATCGGCACTGCATCGGTGCTGAATTGGCACTGCATCCGCACTGAGCCGGCAACCCGGTGGCGCCGCGGGCCGAGATCGACGGTGTCGCACACGCCTACGTCGACCGGCCCGCGCTCGCGGGCGTCGCCGCGCTGCCCGGCCGGCCGGCGACCGCGTGCAACCGTGCGGCACCGCTCAGCGCAGGGCAGCGCCCCGGTCCGCGCGCACCGACCCCGTCCGCAGCGCCGCGGCGAGCAGCACACAGCCCACCGCCAGCAGCACCCCGTGCGCGATCCGCATCGCCGGCGGTGCGAAGAACTGCGGCAGATAGAGCACCAGCGCGACGGCGAGCACGGCAGCCGCCGGCACGGGTAGCCCGCCCCGGCGTGCCGCGACCAGCACCGCGATCCCGGCCGAGGCCACCGCGAGCAGCCCGATCAGGAACGTCGCTGCGGCGTACGGGCCCAGCCGGATGCCCTCGGCGAGCGCCGAGGCCTGCCCGGCGTCGATCCCGGACTCCGGCAGGCCGATCAGGTGCAGCGCATAGGCCTCCGCGCCGTAGTACGGCAGGACGAGTGCCGCACCCACCCCGGCCGACACCAGCGCCACCCAGCCGGCGCGCTCGCCCGGCGTGTCGCGCAGCCGTGCCCACACCGTGGCGAGCCCCGGCACCAGCAGCGCGAACCCGACGACCCCGAGCAGGTGCGACGGCACCCACAGCGGCTGCGCCCATACCTGCGAGCCGTCGGTCCACGGCCGCAGCGCCGGGTAGGCGGCGAAAGCCACCCCCGCGGCCCCGAGCGCCACGGCCCCCCATTTCGTCCGGTCCATCACGGCTCCCCCTCGTCGTCGCTGTCGAAGAGCAACGCTCTCAGTACGGAGCAGAAGAATCAAGAGCATTGCTCTGTTTTCAGACTGTTGCTTCACTACAGGGACAGTGGTCTACCGTGCGGGTGTGAACGCCTCCCGCACAGCCCGCGAGCGCGCCCGGGCCGAGCTCGTCGCCGAGATCACCGCTGCCGCCCGCCGGCAGCTGGCCGACACCGGCGCCGCCGCGCTGTCCATGCGGGCCGTCTCCCGCGAGCTCGGCATGGTCTCCTCGGCGCTGCACCGCTACTTCCCGACCCGGGACGACCTGCTCACCGCACTGATCGTGCAGAGCTATGACGCGCTGGCCGACGCCATCGAGCGAGCCCTCACCGGCGTCGCGGACCCGGTCGACCGCTGGCGCGCCCTCGCCCGCGCGGTACGGGGCTGGGCGCTCGCCAACCCGCACGAGTACGCACTGATCTACGGCTCGCCGGTGCCCGGCTACCGGGCTCCCGCCGACACCGTCACGTCCGCGGCCCGCGGGATCACACCGCTGGGCAGGTTGCTCGCCGACGCGCACGCAGCGGGCGCGCTCGCCGTCGATCCGGAGCCGGTAACGCCCGGACCGGCCGCCGACGCCGGCCGGCTCCGCGCCGCGCTGGCCACCCCGGACCTGCCGGACGGAGCGCTGCTCGCCGCGATCACCGCCTGGACCGGGTTGTTCGGGCACGTGTCGTTCGAGCTGTTCGGCCAGTTCGAGAACGTGCTGGAGCACCGGGACGCCGCATTCGACGCCACCATCGACCGGCTGGGCCGGATCGCCGGGCTCGGCACCTGACCCGGTCCGGGCGACTCAGCGACCGGGACGCAACCGTTCGAGCAGCCGTTGCAGCAGCCGGTCCCAGCGCTCCCGCCAGGCCGCGAACCCACCCTGCTCCACCCGCACCACCAGCGCCAGCGCGGCAATCGCGACCAGCACCGCCAGCAGCAGGTCACCGAACGGGCCCAGCCCACCGCGGCCGGATCCCATCGACGCCGCGGCCGTGCCGACCGGCGGCAGCCAGGATCGGGTCCCGGTGACCACCAGGAAGGTCAGCGCCGCGACCAGCGCGATCCCCTCGCTGCGGAACAGCGGCCTGGCGAACACCGAGCCCACCGCCGCACCGGTGATCCCGCACGCCAGGTGGGCGAGCATGCCGTCGAGCAGGCCACCGGTGGTGGCCGTGCCCCAGGTCGCGACCACCCCCCACACGACCGCGACCAGCCCCAGCGCGGCGATCCCGGCGGTCGCCGCGAGCAGCACCCCGGCGGCGACCGGGAGCGGCCCGCCCGCGGCGGACAGCGTGACCGTGCGTGCGACGTCGTCCTCCGACTCGGCGAGTGCGTGCGCGAACCACGCCCCCAGCGGGTAGAGCAGCAGCGCGCTCGCCGCCCACGGCTGCGGCAGCGGATCGGCGTCACCGGCGAACAGGAACGCGACCACGCCGACGTAGAGCAGCGCGGGGGCGATGAACCGCTCCGAGCGGGCCAGGTCCTCGCCGAGCAGCATCGCCACCGCGAAAGCCGAGCGGGCCCGCCTCACCACTGTGGTTCCACCCGTCCCCGGCGACGCCCCGCGGACGTGTCCGGCGGGCCGGCCGGCGGCCGGGCGTCCGGAGCGGCGGAGGTCCCGTCGCCCTCCTGACGCACCGGCCGGACCGACCGCACCGCGCAGCCCGCGGCCAGCGCGGCCATCAGCCAGGCGTCACTCTCGGGGGCGGGCACCCGGACGGTCAGCCGCCCCGGGGCCGCGGCCTCCACCCGAGCCGGCGGGAGCCCCTCCAGCACCGGCCGGGGATCCCCCGCGCAGGCCAGGTCGAGCCGCATCACCGAACCGGGCGGCGGCGCCGTCCGCAGCGGGACCGAGTCCGGATCGGAGGCGGCCGCCAGCCTGCCGTGGCGCAGCCGGTGCAGGCGGGCGCCGGTGAACCCGGCCGCGGTGCCGGTGCGGTCGGTGAGCAGCAGCCCGCCGGAACGGTCGGCCAGCAGCCGGGTGAGCACGTCGGCCGCGTCGTCGTCGAGCCCGGACCACGGTTCGTCGAGCACCAGCACGTCCGGGTCGCAGGCCAGCGCCTGCACCAGACCGATCTTCTGCGCATCGGACCGGGACAGCTCGGACATCGGCTCGTCGTCGGCGCCGCCGTAGCCGAACTCCTCGAGCAGCTCGTCGGCACGGTCGCCGGTGTCGTCCGGGTCGAGTCCGCGGATCCGGCTCATGTGGTCGAGCCAGCGCCGCGGCGGCAGCTTCATCCGGGCGGGAAACCGGTCGGGCAGGTAGCCGACGACTGCGGGCCGGTCCTCGATCTCACCCGCGGTCGGGACGACGACGCCCGCGGCGACCCGCAACAGGGTCGTCTTCCCGGCACCGCCCGGCCCGCGCAGCACGGTCGGGGCCGCCGGATCGACGACGAGATCGATCCCGCGCAGCGCGACGATTCCGGACGCGTGAGTGTGGTGGATGCCGACCAGGCGCACGACCACCTCCACCTGTCCGTCCGTCGGCTGGCTGCCGATCAGGTTCGCACAGCGCCGATCACCGGCGGTCGGCCGGTAGCACACGGGTACGCCCCGTGGTGGGACCGGCACGCGGGGCGTTCGTGCTCACCCGTCCGCCGCAGCGGCGGGGACCTTCAGCGCGGAGTGGGCGCGTCCTTCTCCGGCACCGCGCCACGGGCCCTGCGCTGCGCGACCTTCCGCCAGATCAGCCAGCCCAGCACCAGCACGCCGGCCACCGCGACGATCTTGCTCAGCGGCGACATGTAGCCCTCGACGACCTCCCACCGCTCCCCGAGCGCGAACCCGAGATAGACGAAGATCGAGTTCCAGACGGCGCTGCCGAGCGTGGACAGCCCGACGAACCGCAGCAGCGGCATCCCGGCGATCCCGGCCGGGATCGAGATGAGACTCCGGACGATCGGGATGCAGCGCCCACCCAGCACGAACCAGCTGCCGTAGCGCTCGAACAGGTCGAGGCCCTTCTCCAGGTCCTTCTGGCTGGAGAGGATGAACCAGCGGTTCCCCGCGAGCCGGTGCACCCGTTCGAAGCCCAGCATCGCGCCCAGTGCGTAGAGCACCAGCGCCCCCGCGACGGCACCCATCGTGGCCGCGGCCCAGACCGCGACCGGATCCATCGCGCCGGTGGACGCGCGGAAGCCGCCCAGCGGGAGGATGACCTCCGACGGGATCGGCGGGACGACGTTCTCCAGGAAGATCAGCAACCCGATCCCGGCCGCCCCGAGCCGGTCCACGATGTCGAACACCCATTGCGTCACGCGTTCCATGGTGCACGTGTCCGGCTGCCGGCGGGTGGACCGGGCGCGGGACGGCCCCGCCCGCGCGGGCGCGCGGACGGGGCCGGGACCTCCGGGATCAGGCGGCCGCGGTGGCCGACTGCCCCTTGGCGGCGCGGTCCCGCAGGCTCTGCGGCACGTCGAAGCGCTCGCCGTAGGTGGCCTTCAGCTCGTCCGCGCGGGCGACGAAGCCGGCCGGACCACCGGGGTAACCCTCGATGTACTGCAGCACCCCGCCGGTCCACGCCGGGAAGCCGATGCCGAAGATCGAGCCGATGTTGGCGTCGGCGACGGTCTCCAGCACGCCCTCGTCGACGCAGCGCACCGTCTCGATCGACTCGATGAACAGCATCCGCTCGCTGAGCTCGTGCAGGTCGACCTCGTGGTTCGTCGCGCCGAACTGGTCACGCAGCCCCGGCCAGAGACCGGTCCGCTTGCCGTCGGCGTAGGAGTAGAACCCGGCGCCCGAGCTCTTCCCCTTGCGGTCGAACTCGTCGACCATCCGGTCGATCACCTCGTCGGACGGGTGCGGCGTCCAGGTGCCGCCGGCCGCCTCGACACCCTTGCGCGTCTCCTCGCGGATCTTGCGCGGCAGGGTCAGGGTCAGCTCGTCCATCAGCTGCAGCACCGGGGCCGGGTACCCGGCCTGCGAGGACGCCTGCTCGATCGTCTGCGGGTCGATGCCCTCGGCGATCATCGCGACGCCCTCGTTGATGAAGGTGCCGATCACCCGGCTGGTGAAGAAGCCCCGGGAGTCGTTGACGACGATCGGGGTCTTCTTGATCCCCAGGGTGAGGTCGAACGCCTTGGCCAGGGCCTCGTCGTTGGTCCGCTCGCCCTTGATGATCTCGACCAGCGGCATCTTGTCGACCGGCGAGAAGAAGTGCAGGCCGATGAAGTCGTCCGGGCGGTCGACGCCCTTGGCGAGCTCGGTGATCGGCAGCGTCGAGGTGTTCGAGCAGAGCAGCGCGTCCGGGTCGATGTGCTTGGCCGCCTCGCGGAACACCTCCTGCTTCAGCTCGACGGACTCGAAGACGGCCTCGATCACGACGTCACAGCCGGCGAGGTCGGCGTAGTCGTCGGTCGGCAGGATCCGGCCGAGCAGCGCGTCGCCCTTCTCCTGGGTGGTCTTCCCGCGCTTGACGCCCTTCTCGACCAGGGTCTGCGAGTAGGCCTTGCCCTTCTCGGCGGCTTCCTTGGAGACGTCCTTGAGCACGACGTCCCAGCCGGACAGCGCGCAGACGTAGGCGATCCCGGCGCCCATCATCCCGGCGCCGAGCACGGCGACCTTGGTCGGCTGCCACTTCTCCGGGCCGTCCGGGCGGGACTTACCGCCGTTGATCGCGTTGAGGTCGAAGAAGAACGCCTTGGTCATGTTCTTCGAGACCTGGCCGACGACGAGCTCCGCGAAGTAGCGGCCCTCGATCTTCTGCGCGGTCTCGAAGTCGACCTGGCTGCCCTCGACGGCCGCGGCGAGGATGTTGCGCGGCGCCGGCATCGGCGCTCCCTTGAGTTGCTTGCGCAGGTTCGCCGGGAACGCCGGGAGGATCGAGGCCAGCGACGGGCTCGACGGCGTGCCGCCGGGGATCCGGTACTTCGGCTGGTCCCAGGGCTGGGCGGTGTGCTCGGGGTTCGCCAGCACCCACGCGCGCGCGGCGTCGAACGCCTCCTCGCGGGTGGCCACGAGCTCGTCGATCAGGCCCAGCTCCAGCGCCTTGGCCGGCTTGTGCCGCTGGCCCTGGGCCAGGACGTTCATGAAGCCGTTCGCGATGCCGAGCATCCGCGTGATGCGGGTGACACCACCGCCGCCGGGCAGCAGGCCCAGGCTGACCTCGGGCAGGCCGTAGACGATGCCCTTGGCGTCGACGCCGACCCGGTGGTGGGTGGCGAGCGCGATCTCCAATCCGCCGCCCAGCGCGGCACCGACCAGTGCCGAGGCGACCGGGCGGCCGAGGGTCTCCAGCTTGCGCAGCTGGGCCTTGACCTCGGCGACCAGCTCGACGATCCGCCCGGCGTCCTCCGGGCGGGCCGCGGAGAGCTGCTGCAGGTTCCCGCCGGCGAAGAAGGTCTTCTTCGCCGAGGTGATGACGACACCGACGATGTCGTCCTTGTTCTTTTCCAGGTCGTCGACGACCTCCCGCATGGCCTCGCGGTAGGCGTCGTTCATGGTGTTCGCGCTGCTGGCGGGGTCGTCGAGGGTGACGACGGCGATGCCGTCGGCGTCGCGCTCCCAGCGCACGGCCTTCTGCTCAGTCACTGATCCAGTCCCCTTCAGACTCGCTCGACGATGGTGGCGATGCCCATGCCGCCGCCCACGCACAGCGTGGCCAGCCCGCGGCGCAGGTCACGACGCTCCAGCTCGTCGACGAGCGTGCCGATGATCATCGCGCCGGTGGCGCCGAGCGGGTGGCCCATCGCGATGGCACCGCCGTTGACGTTGGTGATGTCGTGCGAGATGTCCATGTCGCGCATGAAGCGCAGCGCGACGGCGGCGAACGCCTCGTTGATCTCGAACAGGTCGATGTCGCCCACCGAGAGACCGGCCTTGGCCAGCGCCTTGCGGGCGGCCGGGGCGGGCCCGGTGAGCATGATCGTCGGGTCGGCGCCGGACAGCGCGGTGGCGACGATCCGGGCCCGCGGGGTCAGCCCGTTGGCCTTCCCGGCGGCCTCGGTGCCGATCAGCGTGAGTGCTGCACCGTCGACGATGCCGGAGCTGTTGCCGGCGTGGTGGACGTGGTCGATCTTCTCGACCCAGTGGTACTTCTGCAGCGCCACGGCGTCGAACCCGCCGTCACGGCCCATCATCTCGAAGGACGGCTTGAGCCCGCCCAGCGCTTCGACGGTCGCGCCGGCCCGGATGTGCTCGTCGCGGTCGAGGACGGTGAGGCCGTTGCGGTCGCGCACCGGGATGACCGAGTTGGCGAAGCGGCCGTCGGCCCACGCCTTGGCGGCACGGGTCTGCGACTCGACGGCGAACGTGTCGACGTCGGTGCGGGACCAGCCCTCGAGCGTCGCGATGAGGTCGGCTCCGATGCCCTGCGGCACGAAACCGGTGGTGTAGGCGGTGTCGGGGTCCATCGCCCAGGCGCCGCCGTCGGAGCCCATCGGGACCCGGCTCATGGCCTCGACGCCGCCGGCGAGGACCATCTCCTCCATGCCGGAGCGCACCTTCTGCGCAGCGGTGTTGACGGCCTCCAGGCCGGACGCGCAGAACCGGTTGAGCTGCACACCGGCGACGGTGTCGGGCAGCCCGGCCGCGATCGCGGCGGTCTTGGCGATGTCGCCGCCCTGGTCACCGATCGGCGAGACGACGCCGAGCACCAGGTCGTCGACGGTGTTGGTGTCCAGGTCCGGGTGGCGCTCCCGGATCGCGTCGATCAGTCCGGTCACCAGCGAGATCGGCTTGACCTCGTGCAGCGAACCGGAGGCCTTGCCCCGGCCGCGGGGTGTGCGGATCGCGTCGTAGATGTAGGCCTCGGGGATCTCGCTCATCCGAACCTCTCGTGGGTGGTCGGTAGGCGTGACGCGTGGGCGCCATCGCTCCTACTTGCTGGTAGCTTTTGTTACAGCAGCACTGTCACATGGTCAATACGCCCGACCGAGTATGTGACAGCAATGATGTCACATCAAGACTGTCACGTTCGCCGATCGGGCCGTAGCCTCCTCGCCATGTCCGCTCCGGCAACCCCCGAGGACCTGCTCACCGTCGACCAGCTGGCCGAACGGACCGGGATCTCGGTGCGCACGATCCGCTTCTACGCCGGGAAGGGCCTGCTCCCGGCGCCGCGACTGCGCGGGCGCACCGGCCTCTACGACGCCGGGCACCGCGCCCGCCTCGAACTGATCAGCGAGCTGACCGGCCTCGGCTTCACCCTGGCCGCGATCGAGCGGCAGCTGGAGCGGCTCCCGCACGACGCGGGCCCCGAGGAGCTGGCGCTGCAACGGGCGCTGCTCACCCCATGGATCCCCGAGCACGGCGAGGACCTGACCCGGGCCGAGCTGGACCGGCGGGCCGGGCGCCCGCTCACCGACGGCGACGTCGAGACCCTGCAGACCCTCGGCGCGCTCGTCCGGTACGACGACGGCCGGGTCCGGGTGCACGGCGCGACCGCACTCGGCACCGCCCTCTCGGCACTGGACTCCGGGCTCCCACCGGAGATGTGGCAGCGCGCCCAGGCCTCGATCGAGCGGCACACCGCCGCGCTGGCCGAGGAGCTCATGGCCCTGTTCCAGGACGAGGTGCTCCAGCCCTACCGGGACCGCGGCCGCCCGGCCGACGAGCGGAGCAGGCTCGCCGCGGCGCTGTCGCGGCTCAAGCCGATCACCGTGCAGGGCGTGGTCACGACGTTCGGCCGCGCGGTGAACCGGACGATCCGGGAGCGGATCGGCGTCGCAGCGCAGGACGGGTGAACCCGGCCGGGCGGTCGTAGCATCACCGCATGGCGACCTTCGAGTTCCCGGTGCGGGTGCGCTACCACGAGGTGGACGCTCAGGGTGTGGTGTTCAACGCCTGGTATCTGGCCTGGTTCGACGAGGCGATGACCGAGTTCCTGGAGCACCGCGAGCTGACCTACCGGGCGATGCTCGACGCCGGCTACGACGTCCAGCTCGTGCACACCGAGCTCGACTGGCGGGCCGGTGTCGGCTGGGGCGAGGACGTCGTCGTCGCCGTCTCCACGGCACGTATCGGCCGGACCAGCTTCGCCCTGGACTTCGAGGTCAGGGCACTCGACGAGGCCGGCAACCGGATCGTCACCTGTGACTGTCGCACCGTCTACGTGGTGATCGCCGTCGACGGCTCGGGGAAGCAGGAGGTGCCGCCGCTGATCCGCAACGCACTGGGCGAGCCGCAGCCGTTGCGCGCCGGATGAACGGCCCGGCCCGCTGTGTGCCGGATGCGGCTCAGAGAGTTCTGCGAAACCTGGTCATGGACCGGCGTGGCGTGAGTGGCGGCCGTTCGGAGCCGGTGATCATCCGGTCGGTGAGCACGGGTTCGTGCCGTCCTCACAGGTCGAGGATCGGCGTGACCCGCGACCGTCGCCGGCGGTGCGGGACTCGCAGCCTGCCCGCGCGGCCGAGAGTGGTGCAGCGAGCGGCTACGGCGCCCCGAGACGGGCGGGAGGGTATGCGGCCCGGTCGGGGTTCGAGCGACCCCGAGGTGTGCCTGTTCCCGGATTTCGCTCACCAGATGAGCGAACTCCACCGACAGACAGGCCCCCGGTCCCCGGGTAGACCGAGCGCCGACAGGTCGAGCCACCCCGAGATGTACCTGCGCCCGAGTTCGCTCACCAGATGAGCGGACTCCGCCGACAGACAGGCCCCCGGCGCCCGAGTAGACCGAGCGCCGACGGGCCGAGCCACCCCGAGACGTCCCTGCTCCCCGAATTTCGCTCACCAGATGAGCGAACTCCGGCCGAGAAGGGTCCCGCGGACCACGGACCACGGGACCGGTGTGTGAGCGCGAGCCGTTCGAGGTCGCCGCGTTCCGCGGAACGCAGACGTGAGCGGCCCAGCCGCTGCGCACCCGAGGAGCGGCGCGATCACGAACCGCGGACCCGGCCCCGCACCTCCCCCAGCGAGAACCGTCCGCCGCCGGGCGCCGGCGCGGTCGCACCGATCACGATCTCGTCGCCGTCCTCCAGCCAGCAGCGCTGCGCGCCGCCGGACAGCGCCACCGGGTCCCGGCCGTTCCAGCCGAGCTCCAGCATCGAGCCGAACTGCCGGCGCTCGCGCCCGGAGACCGTCCCCGAGCCGAGCAGGTCACCGGCCCGCAGATCCGCCCCGTTCGACGTCAGGTGCGCGACCATCTGCTCGGGCGACCAGTAGAGGTCCGCGGCCGGCGGCGTGGAGATCCGCTCCCCGTTGAGGTGCACGACGAGCTCGATGTCGAGCCCCAGTGCGCCCGCCGACGGCGTGAGATGGGGCAGCGACGGCGGATCGTGCGGCGGGACCGGGACCCGGGCCGCGGCGAGCTCCTGGAGCGGGGTCACCCAGGCCGAGATCGAGGTGCCGAACGACTTGCCCAGGTGCGGGCCGAGCGGACGGGACTCGAAGAACTGGATGTCGCGGGCGGACCAGTCGTTCAGCAGCACCACGCCGAAGACGTGCTCGGCAGCGTCGTCGATACCGACCGGGCCGGGCACCGGGCCGCCGAGGACGAACCCGAGCTCGGCCTCGAAGTCGAGCTTCGCGCTGGGGCCGAAGTCCTCGGGGCCGCGCTGCCCCGATGGGCGCACGACCGGGGTGCCGGTGACCCGGACCGTCCCGGAACGACCGTGGTAGCCGACGGGCATCCGGCGCCAGTTCGGGGTGAGCGGATCGGCCGCGTCCGGGCGGAAGAGCAGCGTGGCGTTACGCGCGTGCTGCTCGCAGGCGTAGAAGTCGACGTAGTCGGCGACGGTGAACGGCAGCACCGGGATCAGCCCTTCGGCGGGCATCCGGTACGCGGCGGTGCGCTCGGGATCGGCGCGCCATCCGCGCAGCCACTCGACGACCTCCCGCCATGCCGGCGCGCCGGCGTCGAGCAGCCGGGTCAGGTCGGGCGCGGTGAGCAGGTCCGGGTAGGGGCCGCGCTGGGCGGTAGCCAGCGAGCCGACGTCGAGCAGGCCGCCGTCGGGCAGCGGGCAGGCGATCCGGGAGCGGCCGGGCCGCCCCGTCCCGGCGACGGCGCCGAGCGCGAGCGCGGGAAGGGCCGTCGGTGTGTCGGTGGGCTCGGGCGGCGCGGTCGTCACCTGCCCGACCGTACCCACCGGGGCGGTCACCGAGCCCGGATGTCCTCGGGCGGGCGAGGCACTAGCGTGGGCTCGTGGCCGTCGATCTCCGCTGCTCGTGTCGCTCGTAGGTAGGCAGAGCGAGATCCGGCGCCTCGGCGAGCTGATCGGCGCCACGCGGGCGGAGAAGGGCGGGGCACTGGTCCTGCGTGGTGAGGCGGGCATCGGCAAGACGGCACTGCTCGACCACGCCCGCCGCGCCGCCACCGGACTGCAGGTGATCGACGCGGAGGGATCGGAGTTCGAGTCGGAACTCCCCTTCGCCGCCCTGCACCAGCTGTGTGCTCCGGTGATGACGCATCTCGACGACCTGCCCGCCCCGCACCGTGAGGCACTCCGGATGAGGTTCGGTCTGGCCCGGGGTGCGCCCGATCCGTTCCGCATCGGTCTGGCGACCCTGGAGCTGCTCGCGTCCGCAGCGCGGGAGCGCCCGTTGCTGTGCGTGATCGACGACGCGCAGTGGCTCGACGTGGCGTCGGCGCGGGCCTGAGCATCGACGAGGACACCCACGTCTGGACCTTCACCCCGACTGTGGGTGGTCATCGCCGCGCGGCCGCGCAGCAGCCACGGCGTCTGGGAACTGCTGCTGCAGAGAATCCTCGTGACGATCTGGGCCTTCGTGATCTTCGGCGTGCCCGAGTCCGTGCAGAGCGCCTTCGTCGACCTGTACCTGGTGGTCACGACCGCCACCGCGCTGATCTCGGGCCTGCCCGTGATCGCGGCCGTGGTCTCCGCGGTACGCAGTCGCGGCGCACGTGTGCAGCGCGCCCTGACCGCTGTCATGGCGGCGGCCCATCTCGTCCCGCTGGCGTCGTGGCAGTTCTCCACCAGCGGTGCACCCAGCCTCACCACGTACCTGAGCCCGACCGCCACGGTGGTGGTCGTCGCGATCGGTGTCGTCGTGGCCGGCGCGCTCACCGTCCTACGCTTTCGGTCAGGTGCCACCGCCGGCCGGGCAGCGACCTGACCCCGCACCGGCGTCCCCCACTGGGCAGCAGGTCGATCCGGCTACGACCGACGGTCACGGCCGACGACCGCACGCGGGTCGCTCGCGCCGTGGTGCGGCCCCACCGCACGCCTGCGGGCAGGTGACTCGCGAGTAACACATGTTTCAAGTCGACGGGGGCGAGACACTCCATGGGCACACATGCCAGAGTCGCGATCTGAGCATCCGTCGACGGGTCCTCGTCGACGACGACTGGGAGTAGGTACGCATGACACAGCAGGTACGTGGCGTCGTGGCCCGCGCCAAGGGTGAGCCGGTCACCATCGAGACGATCAACGTCCCGGACCCGGGCCCGGGCGAGGCCGTGGTGAAGATCCAGGCCTGTGGCGTCTGTCATACCGACCTGCACTACCGCGAGGGCGGCATCAACGACGAGTTCCCGTTCCTGCTCGGCCACGAGGCCGCCGGGATCGTCGAATCCGTCGGCGACGGTGTCGTCGATCTCGAGCCCGGCGACTACGTCGTGCTCAACTGGCGCGCGGTCTGCGGGGTCTGCCGGGCCTGCCGCAAGGGCAAGCCGCACCTGTGCTTCGACACCCACAACGCCACCCAGAAGATGACCCTGGCCGACGGCACCGAGCTCTCCCCCGCCCTGGGCATCGGCGCGTTCATCGAGAAGACCCTGGTCGCCGCCGGACAGTGCACCAAGGTCAACCCCGAGGCCCCCGCCAAGGTCGCCGGACTCCTGGGCTGCGGCGTCATGGCCGGGCTCGGTGCCGCGGTCAACACCGGCCAGATCGGGCGCGGCGACTCCATCGCCGTGATCGGCTGCGGCGGTGTCGGTGACGCCGCCATCGCCGGGGCGAAGCTCGCCGGCGCGACCACGATCATCGCCGTCGACACCGACCCGCGGAAGCTCACCTGGGCCACCGAGTTCGGCGCCACCCACACCGTCAACGCCAAGGAACAGGACCCGGTCGAGTACATCCGCTCGGTCACCGGCGGCAACGGCGCCGACGTCGTCGTCGAGGCCGTCGGACGCCCGGAGACCTACAAGCAGGCCTTCTACGCCCGCGACCTCGCCGGCACCGTCGTCCTGGTCGGCGTGCCCACCCCGGACCTCAACGCGCCCGAGATCCCGCTGATCGACTACTTCGGCCGCGGCGGCGCACTCAAGTCGTCCTGGTACGGCGACTGCCTGCCCAGCCGCGACTTCCCGATGTATGTCGACCTGTTCCTGCAGGGCCGGTTCCCGCTCGACAAGTTCGTCACCGAGGAGATCGGCATCGACGGCGTCGAGAAGGCCTTCGAGAAGATGCACTCCGGCGAGGTCCTGCGTTCGGTGGTGGTCCTCTGATGGCCGCTCTCGACTCCGCGATCGGGCACGTCGTCACCTCCGGCACGTTCAACCTCGACGGCGGATCCTTCGACGTCGACAACAACGTCTGGATCGTCGGTGACGACCGCGAGGTGTTCGTCATCGACGCCGCCCACGACGCCGACGCCATCGCCGCCGCCGTCGGCGACCGCACGGTCAAGGCCATCGTGTGCACCCACGCCCACGACGACCACGTCAACCAGGCGCCCGCGCTGGCCGACCGGTTCTCCGCGCCGATCCTGCTCAACCCGGCCGAGCAGGTCCTGTGGGACATGACCTGGCCCGACCGCAAGCCCGACCAGGAACTCGCCGACGGCCAGGTCCTCTCCGCCGGCGGGATCGACCTGCGGGTCCTGCAGACCCCCGGTCACTCCCCGGGCTCGTCCTGCCTCTACGCACCGGAACTGGGCGTCGTGTTCACCGGCGACACCCTGTTCCAGGGCGGACCCGGCGCGACCGGACGCTCCTACTCCAGCTTCGACACGATCATCGAGTCCATCCGCACCACCCTGCTCACCCTGCCCGGCGACACCGCCGTCCGCACCGGGCACGGCGACTCGACCAAGATCGGCGACGAGGCACCGCACCTGGAGGAATGGATCCGCAACGGATCCTGACCCGCCAGGAGCACGACCGGGCCCGGCACCGAACGATCGGTGCCGGGCCCGGCGCACGTCGGCCTCAGCCGGCCCGGCGCCGGACCAGCGGTGTGACGCCCAGCAGCACCACCGCTGCCACCCCGAACGCGGCGACGAAGCCGAACGGCTCGGCGATCGCCCCCAGCCCGGTGGCGCCGAGGCCGGTACCCGCGTCGTAGGCGATGTTCCACGCCGCGCTGGCCTGGCCGTAGTGCAACGGCCCGGCCGCCGTGAACAGGGCGACCAGGGAGTCGTTCTGCACGATCCCGAACCCGATCCCGACCGCGATCGCGCCCGCCACCAGCAGCGCCGGGGCGAGCGGGGCGGCGAGCACCCCGAGCATCCCGGTGCCCGCGATCAGCGTGCCGACCGGCAGCAGCGCACCGGGACGACCACTGCGGTCGGTGCGCGCACCGGCGAAACCGCGGCCCAGCAGCGCACCGAACGCGGTCGCGAACAGCGCGACGGGGACCACCGCCGACGCACCGGGGACGGCGAGCGGCGCGAAGGTGATCACCCCGCCCTGTGCGGTGGAGCAGGCCAGCATCGCCAGCACGGGAGCGGCCGGCAGCCGGTGCCGCGGCGCCCGTGGATGCCCACCGGGATCCCGGGCCGCGGTGTGCCGCGCGGGCGCCGGGTCCGTGAGCCGGCCGCGCCGGGGGCCGCGTACGAACGCGACGACCAGCGCCCCGGCCACCGGCGCGATCCCGGCCGCGAGGAACACCCCGGTGAACCCGGTGAGGTCGACGACCGCGACCCCGGCCGGCAGCAACGCCAGCTGCGGCACCCCGATCGCGTAGCCGTAGCGGGCCGAGGCCCGGCCGTGCGCGGACGGCTCGACGAGCTCGGCCACCAGCGCGCTGCCCGCGACTGTCGCCATGCCGAACCCGATGCCGCGCACCGCGGAGATCGCCAGCACCGGTGCGAGCTCCGCGGACAGTGCCAGCAGCGGGGTCGGCAGGCCGAGCAGCAGCGACCCGCCGACGAGCACCGCACGGTGCCCGATCCGGCGCAGCATCGCCGGGACGAGCAGCTGGGTTCCGACCGTGACCGCCATCAGCACGCCGGTGGTCAGTCCCGCTCCGAACGCCCCGGAGCCGCCGCGGGCCACCCACAGCGGCACCACCGGCAGCATCAGGGCGTAGCCGCCGAACCCGAGCGCGGTAGCGCCCAACAGCAGCAGGAACGAGGGTGCGGACAGGGAGCGGGACACACCCCACCCTCGCAAGCGGCCCTCAGGTCTTCGGCAGCGCCTGCTCCAGCAGCGGGAGCACGCCGTCCAGCGCGGCGGGCAGGCTCAGCACCGTCTGCCAGGCGAACGCCAGCTCGGTCGCGCCCTCGAGGAAGACCGTCCGCCCCTCGCGGGTCACCGCGAGCCGGGAGATCAGCGGATCGGCCTCGACCGTGGCCCGCCCACCCGGGGTGAACGACAGCTGGTCCCAGACCACCAGGTCGCGCTCCAGCTCGTTCGACTGCTCGAAGCTCAGGTCGGCGTAGAAGTTCTCGCCGGACAGCTCGTCGAACCGGGCCGGGACGACGAAGCCCAGCTCGGTGAAGAACTGCGACCGCAGGTCGTGCGAGGCGAACACACCGAGCTTGTCGGCGCTTCGGGTCGCGACCGCGACCTCCTTGCCCGCCCACTGCGGGTTGGCCTCGCGGGCGGCCGCGAACCGGGCCTCGACCCCGGCGACGGCCTGCTCGGCCTGCTCGGACCGGCCGAGCGCCCGCCCGACGATCCGGGTCGTCTCCTGCCACGGGACGCCGTAGTCGGCGTACTGCGCCGGGGCCGCGACGGTCGGCGCGATCGCGCTGATCAGGTCGTAGCTGCCCTGCTCCAGATCGGAGTAGATGCCGATCACCAGGTCCGGGGACGCGGCGGCGATCTTCTCCGGGTCCGGGGTCTCCATGGTCAGGATCTGCGGCTGCGAACCCGTCTGCCGGGCCGCATCCTCCGCCCAGGGCTGGATCGCGTCGCCCTCCGGGCCGTACCAGTAGCGGACCCCGGCGACCGGTACCCCGAGCGCCATCACGGCGTCGTGGTCGCTGTAGCCGATGGTCACGACCCGCTGCGGTGCACGCTCGATCGTCGTCGTCCCGAACCGGTGCTCGATGGTGACCGGGAACCCCGGGCCGGCCGCAGCGTCGTCACCGCCGCCGGTGCCCTCGCCGCGGCCGCAGCCGGCGAGCACCAGCCCACCCGCCGTGACCAGTGATCCGACCAGCAGCTGCCGGCGCGTGATGTTCATGTGTGGCCTCCATGTTCCGCGGCGGAATAGTAGATCCACTATTGAGGTTTGCCTAGCCTTGCCCACGATCCGGGAGCCAGGAGCCGTGGAATCCGGTCGGCACCCCGCGCGGGAGCGTCACCCGGGCCACCGGATCGGTGGCGGGATCCCGTGCGTCGAGCACGAGCAGCTCCGACGCCCGGCCGTCACGGGTGGTGGTGATCGAGAGCAGCCAGCCGTCGTCCTCGGCGCGGTCCGCGGCCGCGGACGGCACGAACACCGCCTCACCGGCGACGACGTCGGAACCGAGCTCGTGCGCGGCCATCTCGTCGCGGAGCCGGTCGTGGCGCAGCACCGCGGCGTAGGGCGCAGCCGACGGGCCGGCGTCGGCCACGGCGTAGGTATAGCGGTTCGAGCGTCCGACTACGGCGTCGTCGACGGTGGGGAACTCCAGCCCCACCTCGGAGAGCGCGTTCTCGCTGACCGCACCGGTCGCCGGGTCGAGCGTCCAGCGGTGCAGGGTGGCCTTCCCGGAGGCTGCCGCGGAGGCCGCGGGCCCGGCCGGGTCGCCATCCAGCGACGACCACATGACGGCGACGTCGGCCGGGGCGTAGCGGGCACCGTCGACGACGATCCGGCCGCGGTCGTCGGTGTGTGCGTTGCCGACGTGGAACACGAAGCACGGGGCGATCTCGAACCAGCGCACCTCGCCCGGGCGGTCCAGCGCCATGACGCCCAGGCGCGCACCGTGGTCGTCGTCCCACCGGTAGGGCATGGCGCCGGCCGACGCGTCCTCCATCCGGAACATCATGGGAAGTTCCAGGAACACCGCGTGCCGGTCGGTGATCGCGAAGTCGTGCATCATCGTCGGCGCCGGCACGGCGACCTCGGTGGTGGTGACGAGTTCGCCCGCCGCGGAAACCCGGTGATAGGTCAGGTACGGCGGGACGAAGCCGTAGCCGAAGGAGTGCAGGTCCCCGGTCACCGGATCGATCTTCGGGTGCGCCGTCATCGCGGTGCGCAGCCGGCCGCCGAAGTCCAGGGCTCCGACGGTCTCCAGCTCCGGCGTCACCTCATGGGGCAGCCCCGCCTCGACGAGCGCGAGGATCCGGCCCGCGTGCGGCACGACGTGGGTGTTGGCGGGTACCGCTGCCAGGTCGGGAGCGCCGTCGAGGGTGAAATGCGGCCGCCCCGCGAGCAGGCCGGTGCGCACCCAGCGGTTGCGGTACCACTCCGCACGACCGTCGCGCAGCCGGATGCCGTGCAGCATCCCGTGCCCGGCGAACCAGTGGCCGGAGTGCTGACCGGGCAGCGGATTGGGCCCGTTGCGCAGGTAGCGCCCGGTCAGCTCGGGCGGAAGCGCTCCGATGACGGGCAGGTCGTGTGCGGTGATCTCGTCCGGAACCGGGGCGAAGTGGCCCTGCAGGGGAGCCGGGAGGCGGTCGCTCGTCGTCATGCCGACGAGCATCGAGGCGCCACCCTTGACATGTCAATACTGACATGTCGAAATTGACAGGTAAGCTTGCCCGGTGTCGCTCCCGCACGCACTGCTCGGACTGCTCGCCCTGAACCCGGCCACCGGCTACGACCTGGCCCGGTGGTTCGACACCGACCTGGGCAGCTACGCCTGGCAGGCCGGGCACACCAGCGTGTACCCCGAGCTCGGGAAGCTCGCCGCGCAAGGACTCGCCGAGGTGACCGAGGAGGGAGCCCGCGGCGCGAAGACCTACACCCTCACCGACGACGGCCGCGCCGAGCTCCGCCGCTGGATGCTCGCCCCCCAGCAGCAGGCCAAGGTCCGCAACGAGCCGGTGCTGCGCATGTTCCTCATCGCGGCACTCCCACGGGACGACGCGCTCGCCGTGCTCGACCGGACCGCGGACGAGGCCGAACGCGGGCTGGCCGTGCTGCGCGAGGTGCGCGCCGAGCATCCCGCCGACGCCTCGATGCTCGGCGAGGACGGCATCGGCCAGCTCGCCGCCGAGTTCGGCGTCCGTCAGTACGAGGCGATCCGCGACTGGGCCCGGTGGGCCGCGGACCGGCTGCGCGCCGAGGCATGACCCACGCCGGGAGGCCCAACCGTGTCCCCGGGCCGGCCGCGAGCGGAATCGGGCCGGCGCGCCGGCCGCGGACCGGGTCGTTCAGCGCGCCCGCGGCGAGCGGGTGAGCGCGACCGGCCCGGCGGGCCGGCGGCGCCCGACCTGCGGCACCCGCGGATCGGCCAGCTGGTAGAGCCGGGATGCGGTACCGCCGAGCAACGCCTCCAGGACCTCGTCGTCCAGCTCGGGGTAACGCCCGCGCAGCGACTCCGGGTAGCGGAAGGTCATCAGGTCCCGGATCAGCCGGGCAGGCCGCACCAGCGGGTAGCCGCTGCCGAACATCAGGCGGTCCGGCCCGTAGGCGGCGAGCAGCTCCCCGAGCGCGGCCGCGGCCGGTTCCGGGTTGCGCCGCAACGCGATCAGCAGGTCGGTGAGCAGCACGTAGACGTTCGGCAGCCGGGCCAGACGGATCAGTGCGGCGGTCGGTGCCGCCGCCGCGCCGAGCACGAACCGGACCCGCGGCAGCGCCGCGGCCAGCTCCCGGACCTCGGCGACGTCGACCGCGCCGGCGGGCAGCGGGCCCGCCGTCCGGGCCCGGACCGGTAGCGCCGAACCGGCCCGGACCGGCTCCGCCCAGGACGGCCAGCGTGGACGCGGCACCGCCTCCCCCGCGTCCACGACGCCGGCGTGCGCCCAGTCCGGTGCGGCGGCCGGCGGTCGCGCGGTCGGCGCCACCCCGATGTGGACGACGCCGGCGCCGGCCTGCTCGGCCCGGATCAGCGTCCGGCGCAGCCAGGACTCACGCAGCGACACCGTGGTCTCCGGACGCCGCGACGGCAACACCGTCAGCGCGCGCAGGCCACCCCTGGTGACCTGGGCCCCGATCCCGCGGGCCCGGTCCCGATCGGCCGGGTCGAGCTCCCCGGCGAGCACCAGCCGGCCCGGGTGTTCCTCGGCCAGCTCGGCGTGCCAGGCCGGGGCGGCGAACCCGAGCACGAACAGGTCGTCGAAGGTCGCCGGCACGAGCACCGCACGGTCCACGGCGGACAGCACGTGCGCGGCCAGCGCCTCCCGGGTGACCAGACCGAACGCGTCCGCCGACAGCGGCCGCGGCGACGGGTCGACCATCCGGTGCCGGTGGTGCAGGTCGGCGACGAACTGCTCACCGGCCGGCCCGGCCTGGTTGTGCGGGCGTCCGTCCCAGCCGTGGACCTGGGCGTCCACGACGAACGAGACGCCGGAACCCCCGCAACACCGGTCCACCACGACCACCTCTCCACTCCCACGGACCGGCCCGGCACGCGCTCGGCGTGCCGGGCCGGGATTGCGATGTGCTGTGCGCGTCTCAGCCGACCGACGGGCCGAGGCCCATCGACTGCGGCGTGCTCGAGTCCGGGCTGGGCTGCGGGATGCCCTCGTCCAGCTCACCGAACTCGGTCATCAGCGCCTTGTTCCAGGGCGTGACCTCCTCGGCCACCAACGAGTTGGTGGTCAGGATCAGACCGGCCACCGAGGCGCCGTTCTGCAGCGCAGAGCGCACCACCCGGAGCGGGTCGATGATGCCCATCTCGACCATGTTCCCGTAGCGGCCCTCGAGGGCGTCGAAACCGGAGTCGGCGTCCAGCGCGGTGACCTGCTTGACCACGTCGTCACCGTCGTAGCCGGCGTTCGAGGCGATCAGGTGCACCGGCTCGGTGAGCGCGTGCCGGACGATCTCGACGCCGATCCGGTAGTCCTCGTTGACCTCGAGCGCGTCCAGCGCGGGCTCGGCGTGCAGCAGCGCCACACCACCGCCCGCGACGATGCCCTCGGCGACCGCGGCCCGGGTGGCCTGCAGCGAGTCGTCGACCCGGTGCCGGATCTCGCGGGCCTCGGCGTTGGTCGGCGCGCCGACCGAGATGATCGCGGCCTTGCCGGACAGCCGGGCGATCCGGTCCGAGAAGAAGTCCTCGTCGGTGCCGATGGTGGCCCTGGCGAGCTCGGCACGCAGCTGGGACAGCCGGTACTCCAGCTTCTGCTTGTCCCCGTGGCCGCCGATGATGGTGGTGTTCTCGCTGGTCACCCGGATCTGGGTGGCCCGGCCGAGGTGCTCGATGTCGATCTGCTCCAGCGAGAACGACGAGCTCTTCGAGTGCACCTGGCCGCCGCACAGCGCGGCCATGTCCTCCAGCAGGTGGATGCGCTTCTCGCCGAAACCGGGCGCCTTGATCGCGACGGCCTGGAAGTGCCCGTTGACGTGGTTGTGCACCAGCATCTGCAGGGCGGTGCCCTCGACCGTCTCGGCGATCACCACGAGCGGGCGGCGCTCGTTGCGCATCACCCGGTCGAGCACCGGCATGATCTCCTGGACGTCCTTGATCCGGCCCGCGGAGAACAGGATGTAGGCATCGTCGACGACCGCCTCGAGCGTGCCCGGGTTGGTCACCATGTACGGCGTCACGTACCCGTTGTCGAACTCGAAGTCCTCGACGAAGTCGACCGAGACGCCGGGCACCGGATTGTCGTCCACGGTCACCACGCCGTCGTCGCCGACGGTGTGCAGGGCCTTGGCGACGACGGTGCCGATCGACCAGTCGTCGTTGGCCGAGATGGCGGCGACGCGTGCGTAGTCCTCCTCGGTGCTCACCGGGTGCGACACCGTCTGCAGCCGGTCCACCAGCGCGCCGACCGCGATGTCGATGCCCCGCTTGACCAGCACCGGGTTACCGCCGCGCTCGATGGCGATCATGCCCTCCCGGACGATCGCCTGGGCCAGCACGGTGGCGGTCGTGGTGCCGTCGCCGACCGTGTCGTTGGTCTTGACCGCCGCTTCCTTGACCAGCTGGGCGCCCATGTTCTCGAACGGGTCGCGCAGGTGGATCTCGCGGGCGATCGTCACGCCGTCGTTCGTGACCTCGGGCGAACCCGTGATCTTCTCCAGGATGACGTTGCGGCCCTTGGGGCCGAGCGTGCTCTTGACGGCTTCGGCCAGCTGGTCGACACCGGCCTGCAGCAGGTGCCGGCCCTCTGCGCCGAAGCGGAGTTCCTTGGCCATGGTGGAGTCCTCCCGGAGGAATGAGTTGGTCCAGTGCGCGGGTGCGGATCAACGCAGGTGCTCGGTGACCGAGCAGCGCCGCACCGCCCGAGCCGGCTCGGGTGTGGTGGCTCCGTGCCGGGTCGTCGTCCCGGGCGGTGCGGCGCGTCAGGGCGAGGGCGTCAGTCCACCGGCTTCAGATCGAAGTCGATGTACTCGGCGGCGTCCTCGGGGTTGGCGAACATGATTGTCTTCTCGTCGAGGTGCACCATCCGCCCGTAGTGGGTGGACATGTTCTCCTCGAACTGGGCGGCGTCGAACCAGCCCTCCTCCTGACCGGCCTCCTCGTCCATCGCGACGTAGTCGAGCTCGAACATGCCGGTGCCGTCGATGCGGATCATCGAGGGCAGGTGCTGCACGGTGACGTTGTCCTGCCGGTCCAGCACGGTCGCGATGACCGCGCCGATCTGGTTGTTCATCAGGGTGAAGCCGCACATGTTCGACGCGGTGCTGTCCTGCTTGAACGGCGAGTCGGTGCTGGTCATCACTGCTTCAGCTCCTCGGGGACGTCGAGGCCGAGATCGCTGCAGATCCCGGCGAACCGGTTCTTGGCGCGGTCGAGGGAGTCCTCGAACGTCGGCGGCTTGGAGTCCGACTGGGACCACATCGGCTGCATCGTCCGGGCAGCCTCCAGTGCCTGCGGCACGTAGTTCCGCAGCCAGCCGTTGAGCAGCCCCCGGTTGTGGTCGGCGAACTCCCGGTCCTGGCTCAGCGGCGCGAAGCAGGCGATCGACCAGCGCAGGTCGCGCTGCGCGTAGTCGTACTCGCCGGCACCCATCACCGTCGGAGTGACGAAGTCGCCGTTCGTGGCGGCGGACTGCATCACCAGGTTCGACCGGAACAGCTCTCCGACCAGCGGCTCGAAGATGCAGTTCGTCGCGAAGATGGCCTCGCCCCAGTCGTCCTGGACAGCGGTGAGGCTCTCGACCAGCTTGCGCACGCCCTGCCACTCGGGCGCGTTGTCCCAGGCGTCGATGTGGGCCCGGCCGTCGAACTCCTCGATCTCCTCGGACAGGGTCAGGTTGTAGAGCGCCAGGTCCTGTGCGAAGCGGATCTTGCGGGTCGAGTTCGCGGCGAGCGCCGTGTTGTGCATGTTGGTCGGCGCCGACCGCTCGTTCGCGGCGAAGACGTACAGCCCGAGGATGTGCTCGATGTGCATCCAGGCACCGACGTTGCGCTCGACGAAGCGCGTCCAGTTCGTGTTCCAGAGCTCGAACGCCTTGCCGTTACGGGCGTTCTCGATGTTCTGGGTCAGCTGGCGGACGACGTTCGCGTTGTACCGGAAGAGGGACTGCTCCCACTCCTCGTTCGGGTCGCGGAACTCGTGCCAGCCGTGGGCCGGCCAGTTCTTGACGGTCATGCCGCCGGTGCCGATCCCGCGCTGCGGCTCGGGCTCGTCGACGCCCCAGGTCTTCAGCTTGGTCCAGTGCAGCGGGTAACCGCCCTCACCGTTCGCGAAGCCGTAGATCCAGCCCTGGGTGAGGTAGTGCCGCGGGTCCGGCTGGACCTCGACGGTGGTGTCCTCGTAGATGGTCTGCTTGCGCTTGGCCGGGGTGTAGTAGTTGTAGCGGCGCGCGTTCGAACTCGAGTCGGGGAACTCGCGTGCCCCTGCCTCCGCGTCGGTGAAGACGGGCTTGGGAACGCTGCGCTGCGAACCGGACGACGTGCTGCTTTCGGTGGTGGTCACTGTCCGTCCTCGCCTTCTTGCTCACCGGTCGTGGTGAACTTGTCGTAGAAGATGTTGTCCTCGCTCACACCCAGTTGGGTCAGCGTCGCGATGGCCGCGTCGACCATCGGTGGCGGACCGCAGACGTAGGCATCGACTCCCTTCAGATCGGTCTCGTTCTTCCTGACCACATCGGTGATCAGGCCCGTCTCGCCGGCCCAGTCGCCGTCGGAGCTGTCCGGATCGGACAGCGCCGGCACGAAACGGAAGTCGGTGAGCTGTGGTGCGAGCTCGGCGATCTCCTTCTCGAAGCACAGGTCCTTCGACGTGCGGGCGCCGTAGTAGAAGGTCGCCCGGCGCTCCACCCCGCCCTCGGTCATCGCTCGGAGCAGACCGAGCACCGGGGCCATTCCGGCCCCGCCGCCGATGAAGATCAGCCGCGAGCTCCGGTTCTGGCGGAGCGTGAACGTGCCGAAGGGTGCTTCGACCTCCAGCCGGTCACCCGGCTTGGCGGTCTCGTCGAGCCAGGTGCCGAACAGGCCACCCGGGTAGACCTTGATGACGAACTCGAACAGGCCGTCCCGGTTCGGCGTGTTCGCCATCGAGAAGGAGCGGCTCTCCTCGGTGCCCGGGCAGACCAGATCCATGTACTGCCCGGGGAAGAACTTGATCTCGCTCGGCTCGACCAGCTTGACCGTCAGGTGCCGCATGTCGTGGGTGACGCTCTCGACCGACACCACCTCCACCGCTCCCCTGGTGAGCGGCAGGCCGGACCGGATGATCTCCTCGTCGTAGTTGAGGAGCTCGATCACCAGGTCCTCGTACGCGTGCGCCCGGCAGAGGAGCGTCGAGCCCTCCTCCTTCTCGTAGTCCGGCAGGGCGAACGTCGAGTAGCTGTCGTACTCGATGTCCTCTCCCTCGAGGACGAACGACTTGCAGGCCGCACACTGGCCTTCCTTGCAGCCGTGCATGAGCTGGACACCCTGCTCGGCAGCGGCACGCAGGATGTTCTGGTCCTCGTCGACCTCGATCTCGATGCCGACCGGCTCGAACCGCACGACGTGTTTGTCACCCACGGTCTCCGGACCACCTCTCTGGCGTGAACAACACCGCAACATTGGTGTGAGAAAAGCGACGAATCGGACAATTGAGCACGCGGAGGAACCCGCCGTCCTACGTAGGGACGGCCGGGTTGACCCGGCCGGGGAAGACGACCCCCCGGCCGGGCCGCGGAGAGAGGGCCCCGCTATGGACTAGCGGGGGCCCTCCCCCCTCGCCTGACCCGCGCTCAGGCGTCGGTGGGCGCGGGCCGACCAGCCGGCCCCTGGCGGTTGTAGTCCGCCACGAACGCTTCGCGCTCGGAGTCGCTCATCTCGTTGAGGATGACGTTGGGGCTCGCCAGGTGCGGCATCCGCCGCATGTGGTCGAGCGTCCACATCTTCTTCGGGTCGAGATCCAGGTGCGGCTGGGCGGTCAGGGTCTTGCCGTCGTCCCGGACGAAGCCCATGTCCTGGATGACGTCCGCCCAGTTCCAACCGTGGTAGAGCGTCTCCCACTCGCGGTGACCCACGAGCTTGCCCATGTTCGGGGTCTCGCGACCCTGGTACACGGGACGGAACGCCTCGGCGTCGGTCCAGCGGCAGACCTCGTGGCAGTACGTCCGCCACTGGCCGTCCACCTTGTCGACGACCATGTCCTCGCGCACCAGACACGGCACCATGCAGGTCCAGCACCGGTGCGGGTACACGTAGTCGACGTCCTCGGCGACGATCGCGTGGTGACCGTTCGGCTTGGCAAGGCGGTTGTAGTTCTCCCACCACTTGCCGTACCGGTCGTACCAACCCGGGTACTTGTACTCGAACCACTCGAAGTCGGTGTCGGTCATGCCGTCGATCCGCCAGTAGTTGGCGCACCAACCGGTGGCGAAGAACTGCGCGACCTCGTGGACGTAGCCCTTGTTCCAGATCTGGTTCCAGGACTCCTCGACCAGGTCGTGCGGGATGACCAGGCCGTACTTCTCCAGCGGCAGCAGGTACGAGCGGTAGTAGTCGTCGTAGATCCAGCGACGCCACATCTCCGCGTAGGACTCGCGGTCCTTACGGCGGTCCTTCGTGCCGTACTCGATGAAGGTACCGATCGCGGCGTCGACCACCCGGTGGTTGTTCCACCAGGCGTACCGCAGGTCACGCTCGAGCAGCTGGCGGTTGTCCTCGTCGGACAGCGCCATCAGCAGCGTGGCGTAACCGTTCGAGATGTGCCGCGACTCGTCGGACTGCACCGAGTGGAAGACCGTCGGCAGCAGGTAGTCACCGTTTGCCGCCGCCTCCGCCGGCATCGCCACGAACAGGGTGTTCGTGAACGCGGTCTCCGCGACGATGGTCAGGTAGATCGACGCCGCGGTGATCGCGTCACCGGTGATGAACCCCTCGGCGAACTGACGGCCGATCGTGCCGGCGTAGTCCGACTGGAAGTTCCGCAGCGAGTTGTTGAACCCCGCCGGGTCGATGTAGTTGTTCATGTACAGGCGCTTGAGGTTCTGCTGGATCGTGCTGTGCCGAACCTCGTCGATCATCTGGATCGCCTGGCCGTTGTGCAGCTCCGGGTTCGGAACCACGTGGAACAGCATCGGCATCGACCGCGCCGCCGAGATCTCCGGCAGCGGGATGATCGACAGGAAGAGCTTCTGCCACTCCAGCCAGCGCTCCTGCACCTGCCGGAACATGTTGCCGCGAATGGCGCCGTCCTGGGCACCGTAGACGCGGTGGTCCTTCTCCTCCTCCATCGGGAAGTACGAGCGCAGGACCTGCTTGAGCGGGTCCTTCTTCGCCGCCTTCTTGAAGGTGTAGTCGGTTCCGTACTTCATGTACGGCTCGTGGTACTGCGGCTCCCAGGAAAGCTCCTGGATCTTCTGGTGAGCCTTTGCCAAGCTCTGCCGACTCACGTCGTCTCCTCACGGTGGTGGGTGGTGGTCGGATTCGGTCCAACCGGTCGTGCGTCGATCGCGGCGGCCGCCGGTGCATGCGCCCCGCGGGTCCCCGAGTCCTTCCGGGGAGAGCGCCTGTCGTACGGGTCCGCCTCGCCCGACCGCCGGACCACGGGGCGAGCGCGGGTGCCCCGGGTGGAGATCGGTCACGGGACCTGCAGCGGCCGGGGGGCGCGAGTGGATCCCGCGGCTCCGGTGCCGTTCATCCCGTGCTGCGAATCACACCGGCTCCGCAGGGGGTCGGAGGTCTCAATATGAGACGCTGCAGAACGGTCACGTCTGGTGATCTTGCTCTCACGGCGCGTACCGTCGTCGTCACACCTTCTTCCGGAGCAGGTCACCGCTGCTCAGCCCTCGGTTGCGGGGTGTGGTTCCCGATCACGACGCAGGCGAGGAGGCCATCCGTGACATCCCTGCCCGATGGTGCGCAGGGCGGTACCGGATCAGGGCGGACCACCGCCCCGCACAGCCCCGGTAGCCGCCACGCGAGTGCTCTCGTCGCAACGGAACGGGTGGCGGCGGCGCGGGAGGCCTTCCTGCACCGCGACGCCGTGGCCCCCGAGTCGGTCCGCGCCCCGATCCTGGCCTCCTGGATCCGGTCCCGCGACATGGATGTCCCGGCCGATTCGATCGACCTCGCCGAGCTGGACTGCGAGACCGACGGGCCGCTGGCCAGGGCCGCGACACCGATCGTGGCCGAGCTCGCGGACCAGTTCGCCACCGAGCCGGTCAGCCTGATCCTGTGCGACCACGACGGCGTCGTCCTCGACCGCCGCACCGGTGACTCGGCGCTGCGCCAGCACCTGGATCGGGTGTGGCTGGCGCCGGGCTTCTCCTACGCCGAGCGGCACGTCGGCACGAACGGGATCGGCACCGCACTGGAGGGGCGCCGGCCGACCGCGGTCTTCGGGCACGAACACTTCGTCGAGCACCTGGAGGACCTGGCCTGCGCCGGCGCGCCGATCCGGCACCCGGTGACCGGGAAGATCCTCGGCGTGGTCGACCTGACGGGCTGGCGGAGGGAGGCCAACTCGCTGATGATGGCGACGGCGGCGACCACCGCCCGCCGGATCGAGGAGGCGTTGCTGGCCGCCTCCGGGCGGCACGAGCTGACCCTGCTGCACGACTACCTCGCCGCTGTCCAGCGGGCCGGGAACACCGCGGTGCTCGCCGTGGGCGACGACCTGGTGATGATGAACGACCGGGCCCGCGAGCTGATCGCGCCGTCGGACCAGGTCCCGCTGCTGGCCGGGGCCACCGAGGCGCTGCGCTCCGGGCGCAGCCGCCAGCTCGTCGTCGACCTGCCCAGCGGCGCGACCGCCAGGGTGCAGTGCCGTCCGAGCTGGGCCGAGAGCGACGGGTCCTCGGGCGGGGTGCTCCAGGTGACACTGACCCACCGGGAGGCGCCCGGCCCCCGCGGCTCGCACCCGACAATCACCACGGCGCTGCCGACCGCGGTCGGCTCCGGCGCGCTGTGGACCAAGTGCGCCCAGTCCGTCGACCGGCACCTGCGCAAGAACGAGTGGGTGGTGCTCGAGGGCGAGCCGGGTTCGGGCCGGACCACCCTCGCCCGGGCCACCCACCACCTGCACTCCCCCGCCGGGCACGTGCGGATCCTCGACGCGGCCGACTTCTCGCCGCGCTGGCTGTCCGAGGTCGTCGACGAGCTCGCCGGCAGCAACGGGACGCTGGTGCTCCGCGAGGTCGACACGCTGCCCGCGGCCGCCGCGAGCGCGCTGACCGAGGCACTGGAACCACAGCGCGAGTCGACCGACCACGAGCGCCCGTGGGTGGTCGCGACCCGTGGCCCCGCACCCGAGAGCGGTACCGACCTCCCGGAGCTGACCGAGCTGCTGGGCGCGTTCCCGCGGACGATCGAGGTGCCGCCGCTGCGCCACCACGTGGAGGACGTCGCCGAGCTCGTGCCGTACCTGCTGGCCCGGCTGACCCGCGGCGCCGACCTGACCTGCTCACCGGAGGCGCTGCGGGTGCTGATGCGCAACCGCTGGCCGGGCAATGTGGACCAGCTCTACCAGGTCCTGCGCAAGGTCGTCGCCCGCCGCCGCACCGGGGTGATCCGGGTGGAGGACCTCCCGCCGGAGACCAGGGCCCTCACCCGCCGGGTACTGACACCACTGGAGTCGATCGAGTGCGACGCGATCGTCGACGCGCTGCTCGACGCCGACGGCAACAAGGCCGAGGCCGCCCGGCGGCTCGGGATGAGCCGGGCCACGATCTACCGGAAGATCCGCGGCTACGGGATCGCGATGCCGGAGGGTGTGTCGATCTCCGGGTAGCGTGCGCGATATGTCCGATCCGGTCCGGCGCAACCCGCTCGTGCGGGCCCTGACGTTCCCGGCGGGGACCCCGCCGCCGCTGCTGGTCATGATCGTGCTCAGCACCTCGATGGTCGGGGTGTTCTCGGTGCCCCTGCTGCTCCCCGACGCCACCCCGCTGTGGGTGCGCTCGATCGTCGGGGTGCTGGTCGTGTTCGGACTGATGGTCGCGACCGCACTGCTGCGGCGGGCAGTCGCGAAGGGCCGTGAGCGGCGATGACCGGAGAGCGCCGTAGCGTCACCCCGGTGACCCGGCCGATCGGACCCGCCCTGCGCCGGCTGCTCGGATCGCTGACCCTGCCCGAGGAACTCCCGGGCTGGCAGCGGCTGCTGGTCGGCATCGGCGCAGCTCTGCTCACGCTCGTCGGGGTGGTGACCTCGGTACCCGAGGGCGCACCGGCCTGGGTCTACGCCCTGACCGGTTGGCTCGGGGTGCTCGCGCTGGCCGCACTGGCGTCGGTGCTGATCCGCCGCCTGCATCCGGCGCTGCGCCGGACGCACGACGACACCGGCTGACGCCCGTACCGGGAGGTGCGCACTCCCCGGTGTTGATCCGGTGCCCCGTCACAGAACGTTCAGGGCCGAACTCGGCGGCCCAGCCGCCCGCTCGCGGCGTTGCCGAACAAGCCGAGTACCTCCGGTACTGGGCCCGTCCGGCGCCTTGCGAGTGAACGCCTGGATCCACCGATTCCGACCCCAACGTCCTGCGACGAGGCACTACCGTCGCACCGCATGAACCCGGACACCTCGCCACCGTGGCCGGATTCCGGCTTCCCCGCGGAGCCCTATCCGGGGTCCCGGCCGGATGTCTCGTTCGTGCACGAGGACGCGCTGACCAACCCGATCACGCCGGATCCGTCGGCGCCGTCCGGATGGCGGGTCGACCGGCGCTGCCTGGACGACTGGCTGGCCGGGCGAGGTGCGGTGCCGCTCGCGCAGCGGGTGCCGGTGCTCGGCTACGGATCGAACGCGAATCCGGAGAAGATCAGCTGGATGCGGGAGCACCGGGGGCTCACCGGGCCGGTCGTCGCGTTGCAGGTCCGGACGGAGGGCCTGGCCGCCGTCTGGTCGGCCGGCCGGCGGGTGGTCGACGACCAGCGTCCGGCCACCCTGGCCGCCGTCCCCGGAGTGGCCGAGGAGCACGTCGTCTGGCTGACGGCGCCGGAGCAGTTCGCCGCACTCGACGCCGTGGAGGGCCGATCCGCGGACCCGCCCCGCTACCGGCTGGCCCGGATCGCCACCGGATCGGTGATCGTCCCCGAGACCGGGGCGGTGCTGGACCGGCTCTGCGCCTACGTCGCGCCCGAGCGCCCCACCGGTGTCGCACGGACCGACCGGCGCCCGCTGCTGGTCGGCGGCAGCCCGGTCCGGTGCACGCAGCTCGGCCAGGCGGATGCGGCCGCGCTGACCGGCGAGCCGGGCGCCGACGGTCTGGACACCACGACGGTGACCGGTCCGCCCGAGCCGGACGGCTGGCCGTCCCGGATCTTCGTCTACGGATCACTGATGCCCGGCCAGCACGCCTGGCCGCTGGCCCGCGGGCACGCCGATCCGCTCGTCCTGCCGCGACCGGCGTTCCTGTCCGTCGGCGGTGTCGCCGACACCGGGCACGGCTATCCGGCGCTGAGCCTGGACGGCACCACGGGCGTCCCCGGCTATCTGGTCGAGCTCGCCGATCCGGTGCGCTCGCTGCCGGCGCTGGACGACCACGAGGGCCCGGAGTACCGCCGGATCCGGGTGGTGCTGGAGGACGGCGCCGTCTGCTGGGTCTGGCTGTGGACGGCCTCGCGGGACGGGCACGTGCCGCTGCCCGGCGGCTGGGCCGCCCGCCGCTGAACCGGGCCGGGCCCGCCTCCGGCCTGCGGAGACGGGCCCGGCCCGGTGGTGGTGCGGAGTTCAGGCGCGTGCCTTGGCCGCCAGCCTCGCCTCGTGCTCGGCGAGCCCCGGCAGCTCCCGGCCGCCCAACGACGACCCCTTCGTCTCGATCACGAAGTAGAGCGCGACCAGCCCGACGAGCGAGGCACCCATCATGAAGTACGCCGGGACGAGCAGATCCCCGGTCGATTCCACGAGCGCCTCGCTCGCGACCGGCGCCCAGCCGCCGAAGATCGCGGTGGCCACGTTGTAGGAGATCGCCATCCCGGCGAACCGGACGTGGGTCGGGAACATCGCCGGGAACGTCGCCGAGATGGTG
Organism: Pseudonocardia autotrophica; assembly: GCF_003945385.1. Lineage (NCBI taxonomy): Bacteria > Bacillati > Actinomycetota > Actinomycetes > Pseudonocardiales > Pseudonocardiaceae > Pseudonocardia > Pseudonocardia autotrophica. Next base: position 760,511 of record NZ_AP018920.1, on the reverse strand, counting down.
CCCAGCTGCAGCGCGTAGACCAGCCCCAGCACGGTGAAGCCGACCACCGCCCAGCCGAAGCTGACCCCCATCAGCATGTACATCGGGATCGCCAGCACGAACACGCCGGTCAGCGAGATGAGCCAGCAGGGCTTGCGGCCGATCCGGTCGGACAGCGACCCCGCCATCGGGATGAAGACCATCATCAGCGCCCCGCCGAGCACGCCGACCAGGGTGGCGTCGTCGGCGTTCATCCCGATGGTGCCCTGCAGGTAGGTCGGCATGTAGGTCAGCAGCACGTAGTTCGTGACGTTCAGCGCGATGACCAGGCCGAAGAGGGTGATGATCGGCTTGTTGTAGTCGACGAGCAGGCGCTTGAGCGCCCCGGTGGCCGCCGTCTCCGCCTGCCCGCTCTCCTCCAGCTCGCGGAACACCGGGGTGTCCTCGAGCTTGCTCCGGATGTACAGACCGATCAGCGCGAGCGGGAGCGCCAGCATGAACGGGATCCGCCAGCCCCAGCTGTTCATCGCGTCGCTGCCGACCGCGGCGGTGAGCCCGAAGACGACCAGCGCGGCCAGGGTCAGACCAGCCATCGTGCCGAACTCCAGGAAGCTGCCCCAGAAGCCTCGCCTCCGGTCCGGGGAGTACTCGGCCATGAAGGTCGCGGCGCCGCCGTACTCACCGCCGGTGGAGAAGCCCTGCACCACGCGCAGCAGGATCAGCAGGATCGGCGCGAGCACACCGATGGTCTCGAAGGTCGGCAGGATGCCGATCAGGAAGGTGGCGACACCCATCAGGATGATGGTCATCGCGAGGACCTTCTGCCGGCCGATCCGGTCGCCCAGCGGCCCCCAGACGATCCCGCCGAGCGGGCGCAGCACGAACGAGACGGCCAGCCCGAGGAGCGCGAACAGCCGCTCGTAGTCGCCGGGGAAGAAGTTCGCCCCAATGATCACCGCGACGTATCCGTAGACGCCGTAGTCGTACCATTCGGTGGCATTTCCGATCGCCGAGGCGGCGACCGCTCGACGCAGGATCGACGGCTCGACCTCACCGTGCGTGCCCTGCTGACCGGGATCGGCCGGAACCGAGGACATTCGATACACCCCCCATTACCGAAATGCGTTCCGCAACCAGGGAACGCATTTCGTTACACAATCGACATATTCTCGGGCATTGCGCGGCGGGGAGCTTACAGAGCGAAATCCGGGCCTGCTACCCCGTGCAACGATCACGTTCCGCTGTGCGGACGGGGGTCCGTGTAGCGTCGCCGCCGTGCTGGCGATCGAGGGGCTCGACAAGCGGTTCGGCACCGCGACGGCACTGGAGGACGTGACGTTCGAGGTGCGCCCGGGCGAGCTCTTCGGCTTCGTCGGCGGCAACGGGGCGGGCAAGACGACCACGATGCGGATCGTGCTCGGGGTGCTCGAACCCGACGCCGGATCCGTCTCGTGGCGGGGCGCGCCGGTGGATGCGGCGGTTCGCCGCCGGATCGGGTACCTGCCCGAGGAACGCGGCCTCTACCCGAAGATGCGGGTCGTCGAGCAGCTCGTCTACCTGGCCCGGCTGCACGGCGTGCCGCGTGCGGCCGCCGTCGCCGCCGCCGAGCACTGGACCGAGCGGCTCGGCCTCGCCGGTCGGCGCGCCGACGAGGTCCAGAAGCTGTCACTGGGCAACCAGCAACGGGTGCAGCTGTGCGCCGCGCTGGTGCACGATCCGGAACTGCTGGTGCTCGACGAGCCGTTCTCCGGGCTGGACCCGACTGCCGTCGACACGATGAGCGACGTGCTGCGCGAACGGGCCGCGACGGGCACCCCGGTGATCTTCTCCTCGCACCAGCTGGAGCTGGTGGAGCGGCTCTGCGACCGGGTGGGGATCATCTCGGCCGGTCGGATGGTCGCCGTCGGGTCGGTCGGGGAGCTGCGCTCCGGCGGTGGCGACCGCTACGACGTCACCGGCCCGCCGCCCGGCTGGGCCGACGGGCTGGCGGGGGTGCGAGTGCTGGACACGACGGGTGACCGGACCCGCGTCGAGCTGGTGGCGGGCACCGGCGATCAGGAACTGCTCACGGCCGCGCTGGCGGCCGGACCGGTGCGCGCGTTCGGGCCGTACCGGCCGCCACTGACCGAGCTGTACCGCGACGCCGTCGCCGATCGACTCCCCGGCGGTGCGGCCGCATGACCGGACCCGCCGCCACGATCGCCCTGGTCGCCCGCCGGGAGATCACCACCCAGGTCCGATCCCGGACCTTCCTGGTCGGGCTGCTGCTGATGCTGGCCGTGTTCGGTGGCTACGGCGCGGTGTTCGCGTTCGTCGGCTCGCAGAGCTCGGAGTCGTCGCTGGTCCTGCAGGGGCAGTCCGGCGAGCTGCGCACCGATCTGCAGGCCGGCGCCGATCGGCAGGGTCTCGTGCTGCGGCTCACCGAGGCCGGTGACCGGCCCACCGGGGAGTCGATGGTGCGCTCCGGTGAGGCCGACGCGATGCTCACCGGCGCACCGGGCAGCTATCAGCTCGTCGGTCGCGACGATGTCGGCGGCGCCCTGCGCGGGCTGGTGACCGAGGTCGTCGAGCAGCGCGCGGTGAGCGACGCGCTGAGTGCGGCGGGCGCCGATCCGGCGCAGGTCACCGAGCGGTCCGGGGTCGGTGTGCGCACCCTCGAACCGGAGGACCCGGAACGCGGCCAGCGGGTCGGTATCGCGCTGTCGGTGACGCTGCTGCTGTTCTTCTCGGTCACCGCGTACGGCGCCGCCGTGTCGCAGGGTGTGGTCGAGGAGAAGTCCAGCCGGGTGGTGGAGCTGCTGCTGGCCACCGTCCGGCCCGGCCACCTGCTCGCCGGGAAGATCCTCGGGCTGGGCCTGGTCGGGCTGTTGCAGCTGCTGATCCTCGGCGGGATCGGGACGACGATCGCGCTCGCCACCGGCGTGCTCGCGGTGCCCACGCTGCTGCTGGGGATGCTGCCGTCGGTCGTCGTCTGGTACCTGGTCGGCTTCTTCCTCTTCGCGACGCTGTACGCGGCGGCCGGGGCGCTGGTGTCCCGTCAGGAGGAGCTCCAGTCGGTGACGGCGCCGATCGCGGTGCCGCTGCTGCTGCCGTTCCTGCTGGCCGTCGCGATCCTGCCGGCCGATCCGCGGAACACCGTTGCCACGGTGCTGTCGTTCGTGCCGTTCTTCTCCCAGACGCTGATGCCGGCGCGCACCGCGCTGGGGGTCACCGCCTGGTGGGAGCCGCTGGTCGCGCTGCTGCTCGCGCTGGCGGCGCTGACCGGGATGGTGCTGCTGGCCGCGCGGGTCTACCGGAACTCGATCCTGCGCACCGGCGCCCGGATCTCCTGGCGGGAGGCGCTGCGGGTCAGCCCCGGGCGTTCTTGACGAGCTCGTAGCGGTCCAGCGCGTCCTGCCGTTCGGCGCGGTGGTCGACCATCGGCTCCGGATAGCCGTCCGGGATCCCGCCGGGCAGCTTCCACGGCTGGTGCACCGCCTTGCCCCCGACACCGGCCAGCTCCGGCACCCAGCGCCGGACGTACTCGCCGTCCGGGTCGAAGCGTTCCCCCTGGGTGATCGGGTTGAAGATCCGGAAGTACGGCGAGGCGTCCGTCCCCGATCCGGCCGTCCACTGCCAGCCGTGCTGGTTGGACGCCAGGTCGCCGTCCACCAGCAGCTGCATGAAGTGCCGGGCACCCCACCACCACGGCAGGTGCAGGTCCTTCACCAGGAACGACGCGACGACCATCCGCAGCCGGTTGTGCATCCAGGCCGTGGCGCGCAGCTGGCGCATCCCGGCGTCGACGATCGGGAAACCGGTCCGGCCGTCGCGCCAGCGGTCGAAGTCGGCGTACGCGTCCTTCCCGGTGCGCAGCGGCAGGTGGTCGAACGCGGTGTCGTAGTTGCCCCGGGCCGAGTCCGGGCGCCGGTGCAGCACGTCGGCGTAGAACTCCCGCCAGGCGATCTCGGTGCGGAAGGTGGACACCGAGTCGCCGCGCCGGCGGCCGAGATCGGCGAGCAGCGTGCGCGGGTGCACACAGCCGTACTTCAGGTACGGCGACATGCCCGAGGTGCCCGCCTTCGCCGGGATGTCGCGCTCCGGCTTGTAGTGCGCCACGGCATCGTCGAGGAACTCCGCCCAGCGGGCCAGCGCCGCCCGCTCACCCGGCTCCGGGAGCTCGGCGTCGCACGGCTCGTCGCCGGGGATGCGAACCGCGCGCGGGCCGCCGGCCGGCGCCGCCGGGTCGAGCCAGTCGCAGGTGGACCCGTCGGTCGTGGCGGGGGCCCGCCAGCCGTGATCGGCCCAGGCCCGGCTGAACGGGGTGAACACCTTGAACGAGCCGCCGGTGCCCTTCTCCACCCGGCCGGGCGCGACCGCGTAGGGCGAGCCGGTGCGGACCAGCTCGGCGCCGTCGTCGGCGAGCGCCTTCTCGACCCGCTCGTCGCGTTCCCGGCCGTAGGGCCCGAAGTCGGCGGCGACGTGCACCGTCGTGGCACCGGCCGCCCGCGCAACCCGCGGGACGACGTCGGCCGGGTCGCCCCGGACGATCAGCAGCCGGCCGCCGAGCGCTTCGTCGAGCTCGCGCAGGCAGCCGAACAGGAAGTTGATCCGGGCCGCGCCGGAGGGCTTCAGCAGCGCCGGGTCCAGCACGAACAGCGCCAGCGCGCGATCGGCCGCGTCCGCGGCGGCGAGGAACGTGGGCTGGTCGGCGACCCGCAGGTCACGCCGGAACCAGACGACGGCGGTCGAGTCGGCCATGATCGGCGACGCTAGTGCCAGGCCGGTCTCCCCGCGCGGCGACGCCCGCCGGCACCCCGGGTCGCGCCCGCCACGGCGCACCGTCCACCGGGGAGGCGGCTGAACGCGCGCTCCGCCCGCCGAGCGGCACCCCGGCGGGACACGGGCACGACGAACGGCCCCGCCGGATCCCGGCGGGGCCGCTGGTGTCTCGGCTACCCGGTCAGCGCTGGCCGACCGGGACGTAGAGCCGCTCCGCCGAGCCGGTGTACAGCTGGCGCGGGCGGCCGATCTTGTTCTGCGGGTCGCTCATCATCTCGCGCCAGTGCGCGATCCAGCCGGGCAGCCGGCCGAGCGCGAACAGCACGGTGAACATCTTGGTCGGGAAGCCCATCGCCCGGTAGATGACGCCGGTGTAGAAGTCGACGTTCGGGTAGAGCTTGCGCTCGACGAAGTAGTCGTCGGCGAGCGCCTTCTCCTCCAGCGACATCGCGATGTCGAGCAGCGGGTCGTTGACGCCGAGCTTCTTCAGGATCGTCTCGGCCTGCTCCTTGACGATCTTGGCGCGCGGGTCGTAGTTCTTGTAGACCCGGTGCCCGAAGCCCATCAGCTTCGCGCCCTGCTCCTTGTTCTTCACCCGGTTGACGAAGTCGTCGACGTTGCCGCCCTCGACGTCGGAGATCCGGGTCAGCATCTCCAGCACGGCCTGGTTGGCCCCACCGTGCAGCGGGCCGAACAGCGCGTTCACCCCGGCCGAGATGGAGGCGAACAGGTTCGCCTGGCTGGAGCCGACCAGCCGCACCGTCGACGTCGAGCAGTTCTGCTCGTGGTCGGCGTGCAGGATCAGCAGGGTGTCCAGCGCCCGGGCCATGTCCGGGTCGACCTCGTAGGGCTCCGCCGGGAACCCGAAGGTCATCCGCAGGAAGTTCTCCACCACACCCAGCGAGTTGTCCGGGTAGAGGAACGGCTGGCCGACCGACTTCTTGTACGCGTAGGCGGCGATCGTGAAGACCTTCGCCATCAGCCGGACCGTGGAGAGCTCGACGGCCTCCTCGTCGTGCGGGTCCAGGCTGTCCTGGTAGAAGGTGGACAGCGCGCTGACCGCCGAGGACAGCACCGGCATCGGGTGCGCGTCCCGCGGGAAGCCCTCGAAGAACCGCTTCAGGTCCTCGTGCAGCAGGGTGTGCCGGCTGATCCGGTTCGTGAACGCGTCGAGCTGCTGACGGGTCGGCAGCTCGCCGTAGATGAGCAGGTAGCTGACCTCGAGGAACGTCGAGTTGGTCGCCAGCTGGTCGATCGCGTATCCGCGGTAGCGGAGGATCCCGGCGTCACCGTCGATGTAGGTGATGGCCGAGGAACAGGCTGCGGTGCTCGTGAAGCCCGGATCGTAGGTGACCAGGCCGGTTTTACCGAGGAGTTTGCTGACGTCGACGGCCTGCGACCCCTCCGTCGGGGTGTGCACCGCCATCTCGAACTCGCCACCGGAATGCTTCAGGACGGCGGAGTCGGCGCGGGCGGCGGTCTCGTCGGACATGTGGAGGTTCCCTCTCACAGCTGGGTCATATGGGTTCAGCCGCACACGCTAGCCCGCCGCGCCGAATCCGCAGAACGCGGCGACGAGGGTCACCCCGGATCGCGCCCGGCGACCGGTGCGCGATATCGCCAGAACTCCGGGAACCGGGCCACGACGACCAGCGTGCCGACGATGACGGCCAGCCCGCCGAGGGTCGCGGTCGTCCCCGGGCCGATCACGTCCGCCGACGCGCCGTGCCACATGTCGGCCAGACGCGGCCCGCCGGCGACGACCACGATGAACACGCCCTGCATCCGGCCGCGCATCTCGTCGGTGGCGACGGTCTGCAGCATCGACGACCGGTACACCGAGCTGACCAGGTCGCCCGCCCCGGCGACGGCGAGCGCGAGCACCGCGAGGAACAGCGACCCGGTGAGGCCGAACAGGGCGATCCCGCCGCCCCACACGCAGATGGCCACGACGACGGCGACCCCCTGGCGTTCCACCCGCTGCAGCCAGCCGGACAGCACCCCGCCCGCGACCATCCCGATCGGGATCGCCGCGAACAGCATGCCCAGCGCGATGCCGCCGCCCGGTGGATCACCGAAGGTCTGCTCGGCCATCTCCGGGAACATCACCCGGGGCATCCCGAGGCCCATCGCGATCACGTCGACCAGGAACGAGACGAGCAGGATCCGGTGCATCCCGACGTAGCGGAAGCCGTCGACGACCGCCCGCAGCCCGACCTTCGGCCTGCGGCCGCCCGCGGCCTGCGCCGAGCTGGGCAGCGGCGGCAGCCGCCAGGTCGCCCACAGCGTCGCGAGCAGCGCGATCGCGTCCAGCAGGTACAGCATCGGCAGGCCGATGATCGGGATCAGGATCCCCGCGAGCAGCGGGCCGAGTACCGCCCCGACCTGTACGACGGTCATGTTCAGCGCGTTCGCCGCCGGCAGCTGCTCGGCCGGGAGCAGTCGCGGGATGACGGCGCTGCGGGTCGGCTGGTTCATCGCGAGCATCGCGGACTGGATCGCGAACAGCACCAGCACGAGCCACACGTCGCCGACCCCGCTCGCCGAGACCACCCACAGCGCCAGCGAGGTCAGCGCGATCCCGGATCCGGTGAACAGCAGCATCACCCGGCGGTCGACGGCGTCCGCGATCGCACCGCCCCACAGCCCGAACACGACCAGCGGGACCAGGCCGAACAGCCCGGTCAGTCCGACGTACGCCGACGACCCGGTCATCTGGTAGATCTGCGTCGGGACGGCCACCACGGCGAGCTGGGCGCCGATCACGGTGACGATCCCGGCCGTCCACAGCCTGCGGTACGCGGGCGTGCGCAGCGGCGTGGTGTCGGCGAACGCCGACCGCAGCGCGCCGGTGAAGCGGCCGCCGGCACGGACCCGGCGGGTCGGTGCGTCGGCGGAGCTCTCGTTGACGACCGGCCGGGTCGGCGACTCCCGGTCACCGCCGGGAACCGGCTGCGTCGGCCCGTCGTCGGGATCGTTGCGCTTGCTCACGGGACCACGTCTACACGGGGTCTCCCCCGCGCCGCCTCGGGGTTCCCCTTACGGGGCGAGCCTGCGGACCGTCCAGCGGTCGTCCCGCCCGATGTCGAAACGGAGCCGGTCGTGCATCCGGTCCCCGCGGCCCTGCCAGAACTCGACCTGCCACGGCACGATCCGCCAGCCGCCCCAGTGCGGCGGGCGCGGGATCCGCTCGACACCGTCGAACCGTGTGGTCACGCCGGCCAATGCCTGGTCGAGCACGTTGCGCCCGGCGACGACCGTCGACTGCGCGGACGCCCACGCCCCGAGCTGCGAGCCACGCGGACGGGTCGCCCAGTAGGCGTCGGACTGGGCCTCCGAGCAGCGCTCGACCCGCCCGGCGAGCTGCACCTGCCGATGCAGGTCGTACCAGGGGAACGTGACGGAGGCGACCCTGGTGCGGTTCAGGTCGTGGCTCTTCGCGGACGTGTAGTTCGTGTAGAAGGCGATGCCGCCGGAGTCCAGACCCTTGCACAGCACCGTGCGCGACGCCGGTGTGCCGTCCGGGTCGGCGGTCGCCAGGACCATCGCGTTCGGCTCGGCCAGGTTCGCCTCGCGGGCCTCCTCCAGCCAGACGGCGAGCTGTTCGTGCCAGGTGGGGGCGAGATCAGGGACGTCGAAGGGCCGACCGGCGTAGTCGATCCGCATCCTCGCCAGTTCGGGCGCGTCCGTCATGGGTCCCCTCCCCCTCGTGCGTTCCCGGCCGGGTGTCGCAGGTTCGACGGTAGGCGGCGGCCGGGCGCCGGGGCACCCGCCGAACGGCGTGTTCCGCGACGCGCCGGTCGGGTGACCGATGACACCGGTGCCGCACGTTGCCGACGCGGACACGCCCCGAGCATGGTGATCGCGAGCCCGAGCCGAAGGAGCCCCGGTGACCGTGACCGAACCGTCCCACGCCGTACCCGCGCCACCTCCCGGATTCAAGTCCGGTCTCGAGGGGCACGTCGCGTTCCGGACCGAGATCGCCGAGCCGGACAAGGACGGCGGGTCGCTGCGCTACCGCGGCGTCGACCTGGAGGACCTGGCGGGCGTCGTCACCTTCGGCGACGTGTGGGCGCTGCTGGTGGACGGCCGGTTCGGTCAGGGACTGCCGCCCGCCGAGCCGTTCCCGATCCCGGTGCACGCCGGTGACGTCCGGGTGGACGTGCAGGCGGCGCTGGCGATGCTCGCCCCCTACTGGGGCTACCGCCCGCTGCTCGACATCGACGACGCCGAGGCCCGCGACAACCTGGCCCGGGCCTCGGTGATGGCGCTGTCCTACGTCGCCCAGTCGGCCCGCGGGATCGGGGTCCCGGCGGTCCCGCAGGCCCGGATCGACGAGTGCTCGACGATCACCGAGCGGTTCATGACCCGCTGGCGCGGCGAGCCGGACCCGCGGCACGTCGCCGCCGTCGACGCCTACTGGGTGTCCGCCGCCGAGCACGGGATGAACGCCTCGACCTTCACCGCCCGGGTGATCGCCTCCACCGGGGCCGACGCCGCGGCGTCGTTGTCCGGTGCGATCGGCGCCATGTCCGGGCCGCTGCACGGCGGTGCGCCCGCCCGGGTCCTGCCGATGATCGACGAGGTGGAGCGGACCGGGGATCCGGCGGCGCTGGTCACCGGCCTGCTGGACCGCAAGGAGAAGCTGATGGGCTTCGGGCACCGGGTGTACCGGGCCGAGGACCCTCGGGCCAGGGTGCTCCGCCGCACCTGCCAGGAGCTGGGTGCGCCCCGGTTCGAGGCGGCCGCCGAGCTGGAGCGGACCGCGCTGGCGATCCTGCGGGAACGACGCCCGGACCGCCCGATCGAGACCAACGTCGAGTTCTGGGCCGCGGTCATCCTCGACTTCGCCGAGGTGCCACCGCACATGATGCCCGCGATGTTCACCTCGGCACGGACGGCGGGCTGGTCGGCGCACGTGCTGGAGCAGAAGCGCGAGGGCAAGCTGGTCCGCCCGTCCGCCCAGTACATCGGTCCCGGTGCGCGGCACCCCCGCGAGGTCGAGGGCTGGGACGGCGTCGTCGTCCGCTGACCCGCGCCGTCACCACCCCTGGGCGGCCTCGCGTGCCAGGTCCAGGTCGTAGCGCTCCCGCCGGATCCGCTGGTCCTGGTGCAGCAGGCCGATGACACCCGGTCCGACGGCGAGCGCCAGCGTCATCAGCACCGTGCTCGCGAGCAGAGTGCCCACGACGATCGGGGCCGGCCCGGCGCCGGCGATCGCGAGACCGATGCCGAGGAACATCAGCGGCAGCATCACGACCATCCCGGCGACCATGAGCAGCAGCACGGCGAGCAGCTGCACCCCGAAGAACCGCCACCAGGAGCCGCGGACCAGCTCGACCGAGCGCCACAGCGCGTCCCGCAGCCCCAGGCCCTCGACGACGATCACCGCGGTCGCCGGGTAGAGCAGTACCCCGATCCAGGTGAGGGCCAGGTAGCCGACCAGCATGATCAGTACCGCGACGACGACGGCCACCCCGCCGGCTCCGGCCATCGGGACGGCGACACCGACCAGCAGCAGGATCGGGACGAGGCCGAGCAGGGTCAGACCGATCTGCAGGCCGTAGAGGCTCGGCAGCCGGGGCCGCGTCGTCGCCCACGCCTGCGCGAGCGACGTCCCGCGGCCGAGCACCGCGGGCCGCAGCGCCGAGAGCACCATCCCCAGCATCGGCGGGAGCACCGCGGCGTAGAGCAGGCTCAGCGGGATCGCGGACACCAGCGAGTCGACGAAGACATCGGTCAGGCCCTGACCGGGCTCCGGCACCGCCGCGCCGGAGAGCTGGATGCCGTACTGCGTCGCCCCGATCACCAGCGCGACCAGGAACGCCGGGCCCAGCACGACGAGCGGGTACCGCCGGGCGAGCCGGACGGCGCCGCCGACGATCTCGAGGGCGTCCAACGGGCGCAACGGGACGATCCCGGGCCGGTCCTCGTCGGTCATGCGCTCTCCTGCGGTCGTCGGCGGGCACCGGGACCGGTGCCGCGGCCGCATCGGGGCCGCGGCGCGATGGTGCCGGGCCGGGCCGGGTGCGCGCCCACCGGGGCGCGCCGGGTGCGTGCCCACCGAGCCGGGCCGGGTGTGCCCACCGAGGCACGACAGGCGCGTGCCCACCGGGGCGCGCCGGGAGCCGCCGGCCGGCCCGGTGGCTTCCTCAGGCCGCGACCGCGACCCGGCGGCGGATCGCGATCGAGAGCACCGCCGCCACCAGGCAGAGCACCGCCCCGCCGTACCAGGCGGCGTCGTAGCTGCCCAGCGCGTCCCGCACCAGTCCGGCGCTGAGCGCCGCGACGGCCGCGCCCACCTGGTGCGCGGCGAAGATCCACCCGAACACGACGGCCGACCGGGCCCCGAACTCGGCCCGGGCCAGCGCCATCGTCGGTGGCACGGTGGCCACCCAGTCCAGCCCGTAGAACACGACGAAGGCGAGCATGCTGGCGTTCAGGTCCGTGCCGAACAGGGCAGGCAACGCGAACAGCGACACCCCGCGCAGCGTGTAGTAGGCGGCCAGCAGCAACCGCGGATCGAAGCGGTCGGTCAGCCAGCCGGAGAACACCGTCCCGACCAGGTCGAAGACCCCGACGACGGCGAGCAGCGACGCGGCCGTGGTCGCCGGCATCCCGTGGTCGTGCGCGGCCGGGACGAAGTGCGCCTGCACCAGGCCGGCCGTCGTCGCCCCGCAGATGAAGAAGCCCGCGAACAGCAGCCAGAACGTCCGGTTCCGCGATGCCTCGACCAGCGACCGCAGCGCGAGCGCGGCGGCACCGGTGCGCTGGGCGGGGACGACGTCGGCCGCGGTGCCGCCGTAGGGCAGCACACCCACGTCGGACGGCCGGTCGCGCATCAACAGCAGCACCACCGGTACGACCGCCAGTGCCGCGACCGCCGTGACCAGCGCCGCGGGCCGCCATCCGGCCGACTCGACGACCAGCGCGACCAACGGCAGGAACACCAGCTGCCCGGTCGCCGACGCGGCGGTGAGGATCCCGGACACCAGACCGCGGCGGGCCACGAACCAGCGGTTCACCACCGTCGCGACCAGCGCGAGGGCCATCGATCCGGTCCCCAGCCCGACGATCACGCCCCACAGCAGCACCAGCTGCCAGACCTGCGTCATGAACACGGTGCTGCTCGCCCCGGCGGTGACGAGCAGCAGCGCGACCGTCACCACCCGGCGCACCCCGAAGCGCTCCATCAGCGCGGCCGCGAACGGCGCCGTCACCCCGAACAGCGCCAGGTTCACCGCGATCGCGAACGAGATCGCCCCGATCGACCAGCCGAACTCCGTGTGCAGCGGCTCGACCAGGACCCCGGGCGTCGACCGGAATCCGGCCGCGCCGAGCAGCGCGAGGAACGTCGCCGCGGCGACCCACCAGGCCGGGTGCACCCGGCGTGCCCGTCCCGCCGTACGCGGGCGTGCCTCCGTCATGGAGATCAGCCTGCGCCGTCCCGCCCGATCATGACAGTGGCCGATCGGACGACATGTGCAAAGATTCGGCCATGCCCGCCACACCGCACCGGGTCGGGGTGCTCGCCGTCGACGGGGTGATCACCTTCGAGCTCGCGATCCCGGAACGCATACTCGGCACCACGACCGGCCCCGGCGGCGCGCCGCTCTACGACGTGCGGGTCGGCTCCGTCGACGGCGGCCCGGTCCGCACCAGCTCCGGCTACCGGCTGCTGCCCGAGTACGGCCCCGAGGTGCTCGACGGCGCGCAGACCCTCGTCGTTCCCGCGATCGCCGGGCCGCACGCGCCCGGCCCCGCGGGTGGCCCGGAGCTCGGGCCGGACCAGCGGGTCCTCGACCTGCTGCGCCGGGTCTCCGGGCGCGCGCGGATCGTCGCGATCTGCACCGGCGCCTACACCCTCGCCGCGGCGGGGCTGCTCGACGGCCGCCGGGCGACCACGCACTGGGCGCACGCCGCCCGGCTCCGCAGGCGGTGCCCGCAGGTGCAGCTCGATCCGGACGTCCTGTTCGTCGACGACGGCGATCTGCTCACCTCCGCCGGCGTCGCCGCCGGGATCGACCTGTGCCTGCACCTGGTGCGCCGTGACCACGGGGCGGAGGTCGCCGCCGCCACCGCGCGGCGCAACGTCGTCGCCCCGTGGCGGGAGGGCGGGCAGGCCCAGTTCGCCGAGAACCACACCCCGGAGGCGACCGGGACCGACACCGCGGCCGTGCGCCGGTGGGCGGTCGAGCATCTCGACCGCTCCCCCGGTGTCGACGAGCTCGCCGCACGGGCGTCGATGAGCGTGCGCACCTTCACCCGCCGGTTCCACGCCGAGACCGGCACCAGCCCGGGCCGCTGGCTGGCCGCTCGACGGCTGGACCGGGTGCGGCGGCTGCTGGAGAGCACCGACCTGCCGGTCGAGCAGATCGCGGCGCGCACCGGATTCGGCACCACCGCCGCGCTGCGGCACCGGTTGCGCGCCGAGATCGGGATGGCGCCGCTGGCCTACCGCCGTGCGCACCGGCCGCCGCGGGCGGGCTGAGCCGGCCGGTGTGGTCCGGCGCACCACAGCCGCTGCACCGCCGTACGGTGCTGCGACACTGGCACCCGTGACCTCTCCTGCCGACCTGAAGATCCCCACCGATCTCCTGCCGTCGGACGGCCGCTTCGGATGCGGTCCGTCCAAGGTGCGCCCGGAGCAGCTCTCCGCGCTGGCCGCGACCGGCGACTCACTGCTGGGCACGTCGCACCGGCAGAAGCCGGTGAAGAACCTGGTCGGACGCGTGCGGGCCGGGCTGTCCGAGCTCTTCTCGCTGCCCGACGGCTACCAGGTCGTCCTGGGCAACGGCGGATCCACCGCGTTCTGGGACGCAGCGGCGTTCGGCCTGGTCCGGCAGCGCTCGCTGCACCTGGCCTACGGCGAGTTCTCGCAGAAGTTCGCCGACACCACGACCGGGGCGCCGTTCCTGGCCGACCCGGTGATCGTCTCGACCGCCCCGGGCACCGCCCCCGCCCCGGTGAGCGACCCGTCGGTGGACGCGATCGCGTGGGCGCACAACGAGACCTCGACCGGCGTCGCGGTGCCGGTCACCCGCCCCGCGGACGCGACCGACGACCAGCTCGTGCTGATCGACGCGACCTCGGGCGCCGGCGGCCTGCCGGTCGACGTCGCACAGTCCGACGTCTACTACTTCGCGCCGCAGAAGGGCTTCGCCTCCGACGGCGGGCTGTTCATCGCCCTGATGAGCCCGCGCGCGCTGGACCGGGTGGCGGAGCTGAAGGCGGCCGCCGATCGCTGGATCCCACCGTTCCTGTCGCTGGCCACCGCCGTCGACAACTCCGGCAAGGACCAGACCTACAACACCCCGGCCGTCTCGACATTGTTCCTGCTGGCCGAGCAGATCGACTGGATGAACGGTCTCGGCGGGCTGGACGGCTGCGTCGCGCGCACCCGTGACTCGTCGGACCGGCTCTACTCGTGGGCCGAGAAGAGCACCTTCGCGACGCCGTTCGTGACCGACCCGGCACACCGCAGCCAGGTCGTCGGCACGATCGACTTCGACGACGCGGTGGACGCCGCCGCGGTCGCCGTCGCGCTGCGGGCGAACGGGATCGTCGACACCGAGCCATACCGCAAGCTGGGCCGCAACCAGCTCCGGATCGGCATGTTCCCGGCGGTCGAGCCCGCCGATGTCTCGGCGCTGACCACGAGCGTCGACTGGGTCGTGGAGCAGCTCGGCTCCTGAGCCGGACAGCACGACGACGGCCGGGCCCGGAGCACGCGGGGCCCGGCCGTCGTGTGTCCGGATCAGGTATCCGCACATCGGGGTTGCCTCGGGCCGGCCGTCCGTTGCGCGATCGATAGACACTCGTTGTAGTCACAGTAGTAACATCCGCCCCAATTGCATCTTGTGTCACGCATCATGGAAGTCTGAGCACGGTGAGTGAGACCGGCCCGCAGATCCCTCTGCCAGGTGGGTGTCGTCGACCAGGCGGAACTCGCACGGCGCGCCTCACTCGGCACGGAGCTGCAGGCATCTACCGTCACCCGGACGGGGACGACAGCGGGAGGTCTGATCGATGCGCGCGTTGCGGGTCGTGGGGGTGACCGGGGACGGCTCGGTCGTCCTCGAAGACCCGGGGCGCCGCGAGCGCTACACGGTGCCGGCCGACGAGCAGCTGCGAGCTGCCGCACGTGGTGACGTGACCCGGCTCGGCCAGATCGCGATCGAGTTGGAGAGCCAGTTGCGCCCACGGGAGATCCAGGCCCGAATCCGGGGCGGCGCGTCGGTCGACGAGGTCGCCGCCGCGGCGGGCGTGCCGACCCAGAAGATCGAGCGGTTCGCCTACCCGGTCCTCCTCGAGCGGTCCCGCACCGCCGAGCTCGCGCAGAGCGCACACCCGCAGCGGGCCGACGGCCCCGACTCGCGCACGCTCGGCGAGACCGTCGCGCACACCTTCGGCCTGCGTGGCCAGGACTTCACCGCCGCCGGCTGGGACTCCTGGAAGGGCGAGGACGGCAAGTGGGTCATCGTCCTGACCTGGCAGACCGGCCGCTCCGACAACGCCGCGCACTGGGCGTTCCAGCCCGGGGCACACGGGGGCACCGTCGCCCCGCTGGACGAGCACGCCTCCGATCTCGTCGAGGGGCTCCCGGCGCGGCCGCTGCGGCCGCTCGGCTCGGTCGTCGACCTGGCGCGTGACGACGAGCCCGTCCACGACCACACCACCGAGGCCGCCCCGGCCCGGGCGGTCGCCGGCGGTCAGGCACACCCCTCGGCCGACTCCTGGGCCGGTCGCGGCATCGCGCCCGAGCAGCGGCGTTCCAGCCTGCCACCGCGGCCGCGGGTCGAGACGTCCACCCGGACCAGCACGACGCGTCCCGACGAGAACCGGCCCCCGGCCGCCGCGGCACCGGTGATCCCCCGGGTCGAGCCGGTCGACGACACCGAGCGCCGCACCGCGGACGAAGGCGAGGGCGCCCCGACCTCCGGCGCGGACACCGAGCAGGACGGCACCCCCGCGCCGGCAGCGGCCGGGACTGCGGCGGCAGGCGACGGCACGGGCGATCGAGCCGTGGCCGGTGGTGAGAGTGGCGCCGGGGCAGGCGCCACCGCCGGCGGTTCCGGGGCCAGCGGCTCCGGCGACAGCAGCACCGCCGACAGCGGCTCCGGAGACAGCACCGCCGACAACGACGCCGCCGACAGCAGCCCGACGGTCGGCACCGTCGCAGCGGGCGGTGCAGCGACCGTCGGTGCAGCAACTGCCGGTGCAGCGAGCACCGGCGCGGACCGCGCCAGCACGGACGCGACCAGCGTGGCAGGCACCGGCACGGCTGTGGGCGGCGCGGCGACGAGTGGCACGGCGACGAGTGGCACCACGGTCGGCGACGCAGCAACCGACGGCGCGACGATCGGCGACACCGCAGCCGGGAACTCGGCGAAGACCGGCAACGCGGAGACGAGCGGCGCCACCGGTGGCAACGCGGCTGCGGGCGACACCGCAACCGGCAACTCGGCCGCCAACGGCACCGCGACCACGGACGGCGGCACAGCCGCCGGCGCGACCAAGGACATCGTGGCGGTCGGCGACACCGCGACCGCAGGATCCTCCGACGCGGCAGCAGCGGCAGCAGATGACGCGGCGAAGGGCCGCACTGCGTCCGACGGCACTGGGCCCGACGGCACTGGGCCCGACGGCACTGGGCCCGACGGCACTGCGACGGAGGGTGGCGCGACGCCCGCCGCGACGCCCAGCAGCGCAACCGCTACCGGGACACCGGCCGAGGACACCACCGACCGGGGCTCCGCGGCCGAAGCCACTGCGGCCGAAGCCACTGCGGCCGGGGCCACAGCCGACCGCGATGCGGCACCGGCTCGTGACAGTGCCCCGAACCCGACCGACGAACCTTCCGCCGACCAGCAGCGGGGCTCCGGCAACTCGGAGTCCGAGCAGGGCGCCGGCACCCCGGAGCAGGACTCGTCCGCGCCCCAGGACTCGTCGTCCCGCCAGCGCAGCGCGGCGTCGCGGCGGACCAAGAAGGGCAAACCGGTCATGCCGTCGTGGGACGAGGTCCTCCTCGGCGTCCGCGGCCAGCGCTGAACCATCTCGCACGGGTTCGTCGCGTTCGCACGGGATCCGATCCCGTGCGAACGGGGTGATCCCGTGCGAACGCGGCGATCCGGTGCGAGCGCGGCGACGCTGCCGGGGGCGACGGCGCCGCGAGTCAGCCGCCGGTGACGGCGTGGAACGCCACGGCGGCGGCGGTGGCGACGTTCAGCGAGTCGACCCCGGAGGCCATCGGGATCCGGATCCGCCGGTCGGCCGCGGCCAGCGCCTCGTCGCTGAGCCCCGGCCCCTCGGCCCCCAGCAGCAACGCCACCCGCGCCCCGGCGAGTCCGGCGGTCGCCAGCGGCTCGGCGTCCGCCGCCGGGGTCAGCGCCGCGACCGTGAAACCGTGCGCACGGAGCGTGTCGAGTGATGCAGGCCACGTACCCGCCAGATGGGTGAACGGCACCCGCAGCACATGCCCCATCGACACCCGGACGCTGCGCCGATAGAGCGGGTCGGAGCACCCCGGCCCGAGCAGGATGCCGTCCACCCCCAGGGCGGCGGCGTTGCGGAACAGCGAACCGAGGTTCTCGTGATCACCGACACCCTCGCAGACGGCGACCGTGCGGGCCCGCCCGAGCAGCTCTGCCGGATCCGGCTCACCGACCCGGTCGGCCACCGCGAGAACGCCCCGGTTGAGGTGGAAACCCACCGCCCGGGCCATCGTGTCGGCGTCGGTGGAGTAGGCCGGTACGTCCACCCGGGTGAGCTCGTCGGAGAGCTCCTCCAGGCGCCTCCGCACCCCCAGCAGCGAGCGCACCGGATACGGCGACTCCAGCAGCCGCCGCACGACGACCACGCCCTCCGCGATCACGAGGCCGCGGCCACCGGGCCGATCGGGGCGCCGATCGGCGGTCGTGAGGTCACGGAAGTCGTCGATCCGGGGATCGTCCGGGGTGTCAACCGGCGTGAGTATGGCCACGAGGGCCGATCGTCCCATGTCACTGACCGTTCACCGCTCCCGGTCGCCCGGTCAGCCGGTACCGCCCGGTCCGGCGATATGTCACCGTGTAGTGCCTCTCCCTTCGGAACCGGACCTGGTCCGGGAGGGTGAGGAGGCGCTCCCCGTTCGATGGAGGTCGGTTCACGCATGGGTCAGGTGGTCGACCGGACGACGTTCACCCGGCGCGACCGCCAGCGATACCGGATCAAGGTGCAGCGCTGTCTGGACTCCCTGGCAGACATGCTCCGCACCTACCCCTTCCCCGAGACGGAACCGATGACGGGGGTGGAGGTCGAGTTCAATCTCGTCGATCCGGAGCTGGCGCCGTCGCTGAACGGTCACGACGTTCTGGAGACGATCAACAGGGGCGAGTGGCAGACCGAGCTCGGCCGCTGGAACCTCGAGCTGAACCTGCCACCCCGCCCGCTGCCGGGTGACCAGTGGCGTCAGCTCGAGCACGAGCTGCTGGACCTCCTCGCCGGAGCCGGCGCCAAGGCCGGTGATCTGCGCACCCAGCTCGTCATGATCGGGATCCTGCCGACCCTCGACCCGGGCCACATGGTCGGTGAGTCGATCACCGCGGACGACCGCTACCAGGCGCTCAACGACCAGATGCTCAACGCCCGGGGCGAGCCGATCCGGATCGACATCACCGGCAGCGACCCCGACGAACGGGTCAACGCGGACTTCGACACGATCATCCCGGAGGCCGCCTGCACGTCGCTGCAGCTGCACCTGCAGGTGGCGCCGTCGGAGTTCGCCCGCTACTGGAACGCGGCGCAGTGCCTGGCCGGGGTCCAGCTCGGCCTGGGCGCGAACTCGCCGTTCCTGCTGGGCTCCCAGCTGTGGGCGGAGACCCGGATCCCGCTGTTCGAGCAGTCCTGTGACGTCCGCACACCTGAGTTCCACAACCAGGGTGTACGGCCGCGGGTCTGGTTCGGCGAGCGCTGGATCGACTCGGTCCTGGACCTGTTCTCCGAGAACGCCCGCTACTTTCCGGCCCTGATGCCGTTGACCACCGACATCGACCCGGTCGCCCAGATGCGCGACCACGGCTTCCCCGAACTGCCCGAGCTGACCCTGCACAACGGCACGATCTGGCGCTGGAACCGGCCGATCTACGACAGTACGGGGCGTACCCCGCACGTCCGGTTGGAGAACCGGGTGCTCCCCGCGGGACCGACCACAGTCGACATGGTCGCGAACGCCCTGTTCTTCTACGGGCTGCTCCGCACGCTCGTCGAGTCCGATCAGGAACTGTGGCGGTCGGTGTCGTTCGAGGCGGCCCGCGAGAACTTCCAGACCGCAGCCCGGCACGGCATGCAGGCTCCCCTCTACTGGCCCGGCACCGGCTGGATCAGCCCGGACGAGCTGGCGCTGCGCAAACTGATCCCGCTCGCGCACGAGGGATTGGCCCGCTGGGGTGTCAGCGAGGCCGTCTGCGACCGCTATCTGACGGTGCTGGAGCGGCGCTGTGTGACCCGGCAGACGGGTGCGTCGTGGCAGCTCGACACCGTCGCCGCCCTGGAGGCCCGCGGCGCGGACCGGATCACCGCGCTGCACGGGATGCTCGAGCGCTACCTACCCCATTCCGCCGCCAACGAGCCGGTGCACACCTGGGAGATCCCCGGCTGATCCCGGGCTGAACGTTCCCAACCGGCTTCGCCATCGCGAAGGGCCCCAGCCGAAGCAGCACGGCACGGGCCGCGTGTTCCTACCGTCCTCCATCGCGCGACCGCCCCGGGCGCGCGAGGAGGTCGGAGCGCCATGTCCGTGCAGCAGCCGCCGGAACCGCAGTGCGGCACCCGGTCGTCCGGTCCCGCCCACCGGTGACGCGGCCGATGTCCCCGTTCCGCATCTTCGGCCGGTCCACCCGCCCGGTCGACGACGGCCCCGATCCCTGGCTGGACGATCCGCCGCCCGCCCAGGCCCACCACCCCGGTCCGCCGCCGCCCCCGGCCCGCCCCGCGACGGCCGCAGCCCGGCCCGCGCTCTGGACGCCTCGGCGCCCGCCGCAGAGTCCGCCCGCCGATCCGGAGCCGGTCACCGACCCGTTCGGGTTCCCGCTCGTCCAGGACCGGGTCGGCAACCCCGGCACCGGCTGGGGCCCACCGGCGGGTGATCCGCTGTCCCCGTTCGCCCCGGCTGGAGATCCGCTGTCGCCGTTGACCGCGGCGAGGCCCGGGCCGCACGCCGCGGACGGAGCACCCGGTGGGATCGCGCCGGAGCCGGGTGGGGCCGCGATCATCGGCACCGCGATCATCGGCGCCGCGGCCACCGGCAGCCCCACAGCGGACGCCACGCTCGGCGCTCCCCCGCCCGGACACCGGGACGACCGATGGCTCACCGGCCCGCAGCCGCCGGGTGCCGTCTCCCCTGCGCCGCCGGTCACCGCTGTCCCCGCCGGCCACCCGGCTACCACCGCCGCCCCCTCCGGCACGGCCACCCCCGGCACAGCCACCCGCTCCGGCACCGCCACTGCCCCCGGCGCAGCCGCCCCCTTCGACACGGCCGCCCGGCCCCAGCCGGACACCGCGTCCGTGCCCGGCCCGACGACTCCGCCGGCCGTGGACCCCCGGCCCGGCGCAGCGGCCATACCCACCACCGAAGCACCGGACGGCGCTCCGGAACCGGCGACCGGCACCCGGCCGGACACCACCGACCCCACCACCGACACGACCACGGAGCCCGCCACCGAACCGGAGCGCGCGCCGGAACCGCCCGCAGCCGACGCCCCGGCCGCCGGCCAGGACACCGGCTCGGACATCGAGTCGGGCGCCGAGCCGGCTGCCGGGACCGCGATCGATCCCGCCGAGGCGGCCGCGCTGGCCGGAGCGTTCGCGGTCGACCTGCTGTCCTGGGACGAGGACGATCCGGCCCGCCGCGGGCACGCGCTCGGCGCCCACCTGGCGTCCCCCGAGGGGGCGGCCCTGCTGGGCTGGACCGGCACCGGCCGGCAGCGCGCCGATCTGGTGCTGCCCGGGAGCGTCCGGGGCGACGGCGGGCGGGTGCAGGTCGACGTCCGGGTCCGGATCGTCCCGTACCGCCGGGTCGGCACCCGCAGTCCGGCTGCTCCCGAGGTGGAGCCCGAGCAACCGCTCGGTGAACCCGCCGCCGCACCCGCGCCGTCGGCCCGCGGCTGGCGCGGGCTGGCCGCGAGGTGGCTGCGGATCGAGGTGACCATCGCCCGGATCGGCGACCGGCTCGTCGTCGACGCGGGCCCGGCAGCGGAGCCCGGACCGCACACACCGAGCCCGCACGATCTCGCCGGGCGACCCCGGTGACCGGTACCCAGCGCATCCCGGCGGTCGGCGGCCTCGCCGGCGGCGTCGGCACCACGACCGTCGCGCGCGCACTGCGGGCCCACGATCTCGGCGTCGTCCGGGGCTCCGATCTCCTGCCGGACGTGCTGCTGTGCCGGGACACGGTCGCCGGGCTCGCCGACGCCGCCCGGGTCGCGCCGGGGCCTGGGCCCGGCGCGCCGGTGCTGGCACTGCATCCGGGATGGAGCGAACCGGACGGGTTCGACGCCGACGCCGCGGGCACCGGCTGGGCCGCCGTGGTGGCGCTGCCCGCGGTGCCGGGATGGGTCCGCTCACCCGATCCGTGGTCGGACGCCGCGACGGTGCTGACCCGCTCCGCGCCGTCCACCGCGATCCGCCGGTACGCCGAGGCGCTCGGCCGGATCGTCGCCGCACTGACCGCCGGGGACCGGCTCGCGCGCCCGCTCGTCACCGGTGGGTCCGGGGGCCTGCGCCCGCTGCACGGGGCCGTCCCGCTCCCCCGGACCGGACCCGGTGACCCGTGCGGGCACTGATGCTGGTGCCTGCCCTGCTCGCCGCGCTGCTGGCGGCGCCGGGTCCGGCCGCCGCCGAGCCTCCGGAACCGTCCGGGATCGACCACGAACGGGTCCCCGAGGCCGCCCGGCCGCATCTGCCGCTGATCACCGAGCTCACCACCGATGGCTGCCCTGAGCTGCCGGCCGCCTGGGTCGTCGCGCAGGTGCAGGCCGAGTCCGGCTGGAACCCTGAGCTGCGGACCGGCTCCGCGGTGGGGTTGCTCCAGGTGTCCGAGCGGACCTGGACCGCAGCGGGTGGCGCCCCCTGGCCGGATCCCGCGCTCACCGATCCCGCCGCACATCTGCGGACCGTCGTGCCGTGGCTGTGCGCCACGCTGCGCGCCGCCGCCGGGCACCTGGCGACCACACCGAAGGACGTCACGGTGCTCGACGCGATGCTGGTCTGCCACATCGCGGGCTGCCGCCGGGTCAGCGGATCGGCGAACGGGATCCCCGCCGCAGGCGAGGCCGGCTGCTCGCAGGCGTGCGCGTCCGCGGTCCGCCGCTACCTCGACGCGGTGCACGAGCTGGTCGCCGGCTACTCGACCGGCACCCCGCAGGCCACCCCGGAGACCGCCCCGCCCAGCGATCCCGCGGCCGCCGATCCCGGGGCCGCCCCGCCCGCCGATCCCGCAACGGCCGCGGCGCCGGCCTGGACCGGCGGGGAGACGGCGTGCGGCGAGCCCGACCCGGTCCGGTCGGACGGCTGCCTGACCGGCGCCACCGCGCACGGCCTCGCCGCCGTCCGGGCCGCCTTCGATCCGGTGATCGACACCGTCGGCTGCTGGGACGAGCACCCGCGCAACCCCCGCTCCGACCACCCGAGGGGACTCGCATGCGACCTGTTCACCGGCCCGGCCGGACGCTTCCCGGAGGAGCCGGACCTGGCGGAGGGCTGGCGGATCGCGCACTGGCTCGCGGCCAACGCCGAACCGCTGCAGATCCGCTACCTGATCTGGCAGGGCCGCTACTGGGATCCGGCGGTGCGCGAGGACGGGACAGGCTGGGGGCGTCGCTACACCGGTGGCGCCGTGTACGACACGTCCGACCCGACCGGCGGGCACTACGACCACATCCACGTCAGCTTCGCCCAGTGACGGCGGTGCTGCTCGCCGCCGTACTGGTCGTCCCGGTGGCGGTGCTGGTGCTCGTCGTCCTGCCCGGTGATCCGTCGCCGGCCGGTGTCCTGAGCGTGGACGACCGGGCCGCGCTCGCGGATCCCGGACCGGAGCGGGGCCCGGATCCGCGGCGTCCGGCGGTGCCGCCGTCGTCCCCCGAGGCCGTCGCCCGCGCCTACCTGGTTGCCGCCCACGGCGCCGCCCCGGACCCGGCGGAGCGGACCCGCCGCGACGCCGTCGGATACGCCACCCCGGCCGGCGGCGCCGGTTTCCCGGTCCTCGATCCGCCGGGTGCGGGCGAGCGCCGGATCGCGGTCGTCGACGCGCTCGAACCGGCGGGGACCGATCCGGTCCGCGGCCGGGTCGCGTTCGTCGCCGAGGTCCGGACGACGACCGCGGCGCTGGGCGCAACGCCGCGCACCGAGCGGTGGCGGACCCGCGTCGTGCTGCACCGCGACCCGGCGGGCCGCTGGCTGGTCGCCGCCGACACACCGATCACCCCCGACACGCCCGACGTGGGCGACTGACCCGAGGAGCGGGCGATGACCGCCGACGAGCTGGAAGAACTGATCAAGAGACTGGTCGCGAAGGGGGTCACGGTGCTGCTGCTGGTGCTCGGCCCCGGTGGTGAGCTGATCGGGGTGACACCCGGCGACACCGGCTCGCCGCCGGGTGTCTCCGAACAAGTCACCGAACAAGTCACCGAGCAGCTCACCGGGCAGTCCCTCGGCCAGGACACCGAGCAGGACGGGTACCCGGAGCCGGACGATCCGGGCGGCCGCGCGACGGACCCGGCACCATCGGGGAATGACACCAGGAGCGACGAGGTGAGCAGAGCAGAGGGCACCGGCACCAGTGCCGCCGAGCAACTCGGTTGGGGTGAACCCGTCCGCTCGGACGACTTCGACGACGGCCTCTCCGGCTGGAACATCTACGACGGCCCCGGGCACGCGGGCAACGGCCGCCGCACCCCGGACGCGGTCGGCGTCGCCGACGGCATCCTCACGATCACCGGCGACGCCGACGGCAACACCGCCGGGATGGCCTGGACCGAGGGCAGCCAGCGCTACGGCCGCTGGGAGGGGCGGGTGCGGGCACCGGCGTCCGACCCGTCGTACAACGCCCTGCTGCTGCTCTGGCCGACCGCGGAGAACTTCCCGGTCGGCGGCGAGATCGACTTCATGGAGATGATGGACCCGTCCCGGCAGGAGACGAACATCTTCGTGCACTACGGGGCGGACAACTCCCAGATCGACGGCTCGGTCGGCATCGACGCGACCGAATGGCACAACTGGGCGGTCGAGTGGACCCCGGACCGGATCACCG
Organism: Pseudonocardia autotrophica; assembly: GCF_003945385.1. NCBI lineage: Bacteria > Bacillati > Actinomycetota > Actinomycetes > Pseudonocardiales > Pseudonocardiaceae > Pseudonocardia > Pseudonocardia autotrophica. Next base: position 736,486 of record NZ_AP018920.1, on the reverse strand, counting down.
CCTACGTCGACGGCGAGCAGTGGTTCGAGACCACCGACCCGACGGTCCAGCCACCCGGCCCGATGCACCTGTGCATCCAGCTGGACTGGTTCCCGAAGGGCGGCTCGGTGCAGGAGTCGTCGATGGAGGTCGACTGGGTGCGGCAGTACGCGCTCGACTGACTCTCAGCGTGGCCACAGGCCGTCCTCCCTAGCGTGTTGCGGGTCGCCACGAGAAGGAGGACGGCGTGCAGCAGAAGGCACCCGAGCGGGCACGGCACCGCACGCCGGATCCCGAGGCGCCCAGCCGGCGCAGGTGGCCGACCGTCCTCGGTGCGCTGCTCGCGGTGGGCGCACTGGCCGGCGTGGTCGTCGTCGCCGCGTCCGTCGAGCTGACCGGCGGCTCCGAACGGGACACCCCGCCCGCCGCAGCCCCGGCCCCCGAGGAGTCCCCCGGCGGGATGAACGACCAGCTGCGGCCGGACCAGGTCGGCGCGCTGGCCCCGGCGTCCCGCTCGGAGGCCGAGGCCGGTGTCCGCAACAACTGGCAGATGATCGCCGGCGACGAGTTCGAGGGCACCGAGCTCGACCTGGACCGGTGGGCCCCCTACACCGGCGAGACCACCGGCGGCGTCGGCAGGCACCTCGCCGAGAACCTGTCGGTCCGCGACGGACGGCTGCTCCTCACCAGCCGCGGTCTCACCTCGGCGGGCCTGCACTGGAAGGGCGGCATGCAGTACGGCCGCTGGGAGATCCGGGCCAAGACCAACCCGGGCACCGGCTACGGCGACGTGGCGCTGCTCTGGCCGGTCGCCGAGGACTGGCCGATCGGCGGTGAGCTCAACTTCATGGAGATTCCGAAGGGCGACCGCTCCGAGACGCACGCGATCGTCCACTACGGATCCGACAACAGCCAGGTCGGCAAGACGATCACCGGCGACTTCACCGACTGGCACAACTACGCCGTCGAGTGGCTGCCGGACCGGGTCGTCTTCTACATCGACGGCGTCGAGGTGTTCCGGACGATGGATCCCGACCACATCCCGCCGCGCCCGATGCACCTGGCCATGCAGCAGGACATCGGCCCGTACGGCAAGGACTGGATCCCCCCGCTCGACGAGACCTCCCCCGATGAACTCGACTTCGAGGTGGACTGGGTGCGCATCTACGCGCCCTGACCGGCGGAGCACCGTCCTCGCTCGGCGGCGGGACGGTGTGACTGGGGAAAAGAAGAAGGCCCCGGCTCCTCCAGGGAGCCGGGGCCTTCTCCTGTCCCGAACTGACGCGCCGCTCCCACCACGAAGCGACGTGCATAAGTTAGCTCAGCCTTGCCTTACCTCGCAAGGCGTGGCGGGAAAGTTCTAGCCGAGCAGCTCGCGCAACGGTCCCACGCCGAAGTACCCGACGAACAGCACCGCGACCACCCACATCAGCGGGTGCACCTGCCGGGCCCGTCCGGTCGTCGCGGCCAGCAGCACGTAGGAGATGAAGCCGGCGCCGATGCCGTTGGCGATCGAGTACGTGAACGGCATGACGACGACGGTGAGGAACACCGGGATCGCCGTCCGCAGGTCGTCCAGCTCGATCGAGGTGATCTGCCGGAACATCAGCGCCCCCACCACCACCAGTGCCGGTGCGGCGGCCTCGACCGGCACGATCGCGTACAGCGGGGTGAAGAACATCGCGAGCAGGAACAGCAGGCCGGTCAGCACGTTCGCCAGCCCGGTCCGGGCGCCCTCGGCGATGCCGGCCGCCGATTCCACGAACAGCGTGTTCGACGACGACGACGCCGCACCACCCGCGACCGCACCCGCCCCCTCGACGACCAGTGCCCGGCCGACGTTCGGCAGCTTGTCCTGGGCGTCGTTGAGCCCGGCCTGCCTGCCGAGCCCGGTCAGCGTGCCCATCGCGTCGAAGAAGTTCGCCAGCACCAGCGTGAAGATCAGCAGCACTACGGTCAGGATGTCCAGCCGGGCGAACGCGCCGAACGACACCTCACCGACCAGCGACAGGTCCGGCATCCCGACGATCTGCGACGGCAGCTCGGGCACCGCCAGCGACCAGCCCCCCGGGTTGTCCGGCCCGCCTGGGCCCACCCGGGTCAGCGCCTCGACGACGATCGCGATGATCGTGTTCAGCACGACGCCGATCAGGATCCCGGCCCGCACCCCACGCGCCACGAGCACGCCCACGATCAGCAGGCCGAGCACGAACACGAAGGTCGGCCAGGACGCGATCGACCCGTCGATGCCCAGCCCGACCGGCACGGTGGTGTTGGCGGCGTCGGGCAGCCGGCGCACGAAGCCGGAGTCGACCAGCCCGATCATCGCGATGAACGCCCCGATGCCGACCGCGATCGCCGTCTTCAGCTCGGTGGGTACGGCGTTGAAGACCGCCGTGCGGAAGCCGGTGGCGGCGAGGATCACGATGATGAAGCCGTTGATCACGACCAGGCCCATCGCCTCCGGCCAGCTCATCAGCGGGGCGATGGTCACGGCCAGCAGGGTGTTGATCCCCAGCCCGGTGGCGATCGCGAACGGGTAGTTCGCGAGCACGCCGAAGAGGATCGTCATCACCCCCGCCACCAGCGCCGTCACCGCGGCGACCTGGGCCAGCGGCAGGATGCCGCCGAGCGCGTCGGTCTTGGCCGACGGGTCGGTCGCGGTGACACTGCCGAGGATCAGTGGATTCAGGACGATGATGTAGGCCATCGCCATGAAGGTGACGAGTCCCCCGCGCAGCTCCCGGGGGATCGTGGACCCGCGCTCGGAGACGCGGAACAGGCGCTCGATCACGGCGACACCCTAGACGCGGCGAAACGCTGGGCGGTCCGCCGGTACACGGTCGTTAGGGTGCAGGGTGTGACGGCACCCCACGACGGCGACCCACCGCCCCCGCCCGCGTTGCCGTCCCGGTTCTACGGATCACCACCGGTGATCATCGGCGGGATGGTCCTCTGGGCGATCGCCGCCGGGATCGTGCTGTGCGCCGGGTTCGTCGCCGGGACCGGTCCGGGGGAGGTCTTCTGGACGTGTGTCGCCGGGCTGGGCGTCGGACTGTTCGGTGTGCTCGTGTTCACGGCGCAGCGGGCGGCCGCCCGCCGGGGTGACCGGTCCGCGCAGCGCGGGGTCGAACCCCGCTGAGACCGGCCGCCTAGGCTTCGGGGCATGACCGCCGAGCACAAGACCGCTGTCGTCACCGGCGCCTCCTCCGGGATCGGCGCCGCCACCGCCCGCGCCCTCGCGAAGGCCGGGTTCCATGTCGTCCTCGGCGCCCGCCGGGTCGAGCGCTGCCAGGAGATCGCCGACGAGATCGGCGGCACCGCGCTCGCCCTGGACATCACCGACGCCGATTCGGTCCGGGCGTTCGACGAGGCCGTGCCCGAGGCCGCTGTCCTGGTCAACAACGCGGGCGGCGCCAAGGGGCTCGCCACCGTCGAGCAGGCCGACGAGGACGAGTGGCGCTGGATGTGGGAGACCAACGTCCTCGGGACGCTGCGGCTGACCAAGGCGTTCCTGCCGAAGCTGCGCGCCTCCGGCGACGGGCACGTGATCACCGTGACCTCGGTCGCCGCGCTCGACTGGTACGACAACGGGGCCGGTTACACCGGCGCGAAGCACGCCCAGGCGATGCTGCACCGGACGCTGCGCGGTGAGCTGCTCGGCGAGCCGATCCGGGTCACCGAGATCGCCCCGGGGATGGTCGAGACCGAGTTCTCCGAGGTGCGGTTCGGTGGCGACGCCGAGAAGGCCGCGAAGGTCTACGCGGGGCTGACCCCGCTGACCGCCGAGGACGTGGCGGACACCATCGTCTTCGCCGCGACCCGGCCCTCGCACGTCAACCTGGACCAGATCGTGCTCAAGCCGCGCGACCAGGCGACCTCCACCCGGAGCGCGCGCACCTGAGGCTCAGAGCGCTTCCTCGGAGCGGCGGCGCTGCTCGGCGTCGGCGGCGGGCTCGTCGCCGGCGGCCGCACCCGCGATCCGCTCCTCGGACTCGCGCAGGATCTCCTCGGCGCCGTCCCGGTCCGGCGCGCCGGTGCCCTCCTCCTCGGGAAGCGGGGTGGCACGGCTCTCGGCGCGTTCGGCGGGGACGGCGGTGTTCTGCGGGGAGTTCTGCGGGACGTTCATGCCCGGTCCGTACCCGTTCCCGGCCGGTTTCTCACCGGGCCGGTCGGAGTGCGCAGCCGACGAGCACCGGTTCCGGGTGCAGATCGACCCGGAACCGGTCGGCCACTCCGTCGCGGACCTCGCGGGCCAGCGCGAGCAGGTCCGCCGTCGTCCCGCCGCCGCGGTGGGTGAGCGCCAGCACGTGCCGGGTGGACAGCGACACCCGCCCGCCGGGTCCGGTGTGGCCACGGCCGAAACCGGCCTGCTGGATCAGTCCGGCGGCGGACAGCTTGACCCGGCCCTCGCCGGCGGGCCAGGCGGCGAGCCCGTCGACGACGGGTGCGTCGGCGACGGCCAGGACCGGGTTGGTGAAGAACGACCCGGCCGACCAGGTGTCGTGGTCCGAGGCGTCGAGCACCATGCCCTTGCCGCGGCGCAGGGCGAGCACCGCCTCGCGGGCCACCGCCGGATCGACCCGGCTGTCCTGCTCGACGCCGAGGGTGCGGGCCAGCTCGGCGTAGCGGATCGGGGCGGACCGGCCGTCGGCGCGCAGTGCGAACCGGGCACGCAGCACGATCGCGTCGTCGTTGCCCTTGAGCACGCTGGTCCGGTAGGCGAGCCCGAGCGCGGCGGCCGGCACGTGCTCGCGCACGGTGCGGGTACGGCGGTCGTAGAGATCGACGTCGACGAGCAGGTCGGCGATCTCGACGCCGTAGGCGCCGACGTTCTGCACCGGGGTGGCGCCGGTGCGGCCCGGGATGCCGGAGAGGCACTCCAGCCCGCCGAGCCCCTCGGCGACGGTGGCGGCGACCACGTCGTCCCAGTCCTCGCCGGCCTCGGCGGTCAGCACGACCGTGCCGTCGCGACGCTCGTGGCTCAGCCCGCGCCCGGCCAGCAGCACCGCGGTGCCGTCGAACCCGGCGTCGGCCACGACCAGGTTGGAACCGCCACCGACCAGCAGCACCCGCTCCCCCGCGGCGTCCGCCGAGCGGACCGCGTCGACCACCTCGGCGGCGCCCTCCGCGCGCACGATCCGGGCGGCCGGCCCGCCCAGCCGCAGCGTCGTGTGCGCGCTCAGCCGGGGATCGGTGGTCGTCGAGGCGGGGGAGCTCACGGGTCAACGGTAACCTGCGCGCATGCCGCGCTCGCTCGACTACCGCGCCACCTCCGCACACCCGGCGGAGAAGGTCTACGCCGCGATGGTGGACCGTGACCTGCTGGAGCAGCAGCTCAAGCATCTCGGCGGGCCGGGCGCCGCGGTCACCGCCTACGAGACCGAGCCGGGCGGCGTCCGGTACACGCTGCGGCACGGCATCGCCGCGGCGGACCTGCCGTCGGTGGTCACCTCGTTCATCCCCGGCGGCGACCTGAAGATCAACCGCACCGAGCACTGGCGGGCCGGCGGGGCCGGGCACTACGACGGCACCGGCTCGGTCGAGGTCGTCGGGACGCCGGCGACGGCCCGGTCGGTGATGCGGATCGTCGACGTGGACGGCGGCTCCGAGGTGATGATCCGGGCCGAGGTCACCGTGCGGGTGCCGCTGCTCGGGTCCCGGATCGAGGAGGCCGTGGCCGGGCAGATCGAGAAGCTGCTCGCCGCCGAGACCGAGTTCACCCTGGGGCAGATCTCCTGATGTCCGACCGCCGCTACGTCATCACGCTGTCCTGCCCGGACCGGACCGGCATCGTCGCGCGGATCGCGTCGTTCCTGGCCGACCTGGGTGCGTCCATCACCGAGGCGGCCTACCACGCCGAGGCCGAGGCCGGGGTGTTCTCCACCCGCCAGGTCGTCGACGCGGCGTCGGTCCCGTGCGACGTCGACGAGCTCCGCTCGCTGTTCGCCCCGGTCGCCGCCGAGCTCGGCGGGGAGCACCGGATCTCCGACACCGGGACGCGCAAGCGGGCCGTGCTGCTGGTGACCCGCGACCAGCACTGCCTGCACGACCTGCTCGGACGCGTGTGGACCGGTGAGCTGCCGGTGGAGATCACCCGGGTGATCGGCAACCACGCCTCGCTGGAGCCCATCGTGACCGCGCACGGGGTGCCGTTCCATCACGTGCCGTTCCCCGCCGCCGGCGACCCGCTCCGCGAGCAGGGCAAGGTCACCGCGTTCGAGGAGATCCGCAAGCTGGTCGACGCCGACGACCCGGACGCCATCGTGCTGGCCCGTTTCATGCAGATATTGCCCGCGCACCTGTGCGAGGCGTGGGCCGGGCGGGCGATCAACATCCACCACAGCTTCCTGCCGTCGTTCGCCGGGGCCCGGCCCTACCACCAGGCGCACCGGCGCGGGGTGAAGCTGATCGGGGCGACCTGCCACTACGCCACCGCGGATCTCGACGCCGGCCCGATCATCGAGCAGGACGTCACCCGGGTCGACCACGCCGACACCGCCGCCGACATGGTGCGCCGGGGCCGGGACATCGAGCGATTGGTGCTGGCCAGGGGCCTGCGCTGGCATCTGGAGGACCGGGTGCTGGTCCAGGGCAACCGGACGGTCGTCTTCCACTGACCGCCCGGCCGCCCCGGTGACGGGAGGGGCTCCCCGAGCCCACCCTCCCCGGGGCGGAGTCGGCACGTGGTGGTGCGCGGTGTGAATGCGCGTTCACCTGTCACGATGCGGGGCGAAAACGGTGAGACGGTGGAGTCGAACCACCAGCGTTGCCCGCCACGCGCCGTGCAGTGGGCCGGAATTCACCCGCCGGCCCTCGGGTTCGTGCCCGCCCTCCGCTCCGGGTACCTGCTCCCCTCCCGCCCGGTTCCTCAGTCCAGCAGCTCGACGGTCCAGTTGGCCTGCTGCACCGCGGTGTCGAGCTCCCGGATCTCCCGCGCGACGTCGTCGGCGCGGGTACGCAGCTCGGCCACCGGCAGCGCCGACAGCGTGCGGAGCTCGGAGCGCAGCTGCCGGTACCCACCACCACTGCCCGCCGCGGCGTCCGCGGCGGCGGCCAGCACCGAGTGCCGCAGCCGCAGCACGTCGCGCCGGGCGAGCGCGTCGGTCAGGGTGCCGTGCGCGCCGAGCGGGGTGGCCGCGTTGGTCCGGTTGATCCGCCGGATCCAGACCTCCAGCTCGTCGAGCACGGTGTCGGCCTCGGTGAGCAGCACCGTGGCGTCCTCCGCCGGCTCCTCGCCCTCCTGGTAGCGGGCGTTCGCGGTGATCCGCGACCGCAGCTGCTCCACCCGGTGCCGGGCATCGGCCCGCAGCGCCAGCGCCTCCGCCAGCTTCATGACGATCCTCCCTCGGTCCGGCGTCGATCACGGTAGCCGTTGCGGCGCAGCCCGTCGTCAGGGTTCCGGACACACGAGCGCCCGCCCCGCATCCGGGGATGCGGGACGGGCGGCTCGGGTGGGCTCAGGCGGCGTGCTGCTCCACGGCCACCGGCTCCAGCGCGATCTCCAGGACCTCGGCGACGTCGGCGACCGGGTGCACCCGCAGCTCGCTGCGCACCGACTCCGGCACGTCGTCCAGGTCGGGCTCGTTGCGCTTCGGGATGATCACGTCGGTCAGTCCGGCCCGGTGCGCGGCGAGCAGCTTCTGCTTCACCCCGCCGATCGGCAGCACCTTCCCCTGCAGGGTGACCTCGCCGGTCATCCCCACGCTGGACCGCACCGGGCGTCCGGACGCGAGCGACGCGAGCGCCGTCGTCATCGTGACGCCCGCGCTCGGCCCGTCCTTCGGGACCGCGCCGGCCGGGACGTGCACGTGCAGCTTGCGCTGCGCGAGGTCCCCGGCGAGCCCCTTCGACCGCAGGTAGGACAGCGCGATCGAGACGGACTCGGTCATCACCTCGCCGAGCTGCCCGGTGATCTGCAGGCCCGGCTCGCCGTCCATCGCGGTGGCCTCGATGAACAGCACGTCCCCACCGGCACCGGTGACGGCCAGTCCGGTCGCGACCCCGGGGACCGAGGTCCGCTCCGCCGTCTCCGGCGTGAACTTCGGGCGTCCGAGATAGCCGACGAGCGAGTTCGCGTCGACCGTCACGGGGGCGTCGGTCCCGGCGTCCAGCTCCACGGCGACCTTGCGGAGCACCTTCGCCAGCCCGCGCTCGAGCTGACGGACACCGGCCTCCCGGGTGTACTCGGCGGCGATCATCGACAGCGCGACGTCGGTGAACTCGACGTCGGCCGGCTCCAGCCCGGCGGAGGTGATCTGCCGCGGGAGCAGGTGGTCACGGGCGATCGCGACCTTCTCCGGCTCGGTGTAGCCGTCGAGCGTCACGACCTCCATCCGGTCGGCGAGCGGGCCGGGGATCGCCGAGACGTCGTTGGCGGTGGCCAGGAAGAGCACGTTCGACAGATCGAGATCGACCTCCAGGTAGTGGTCCCGGAACGTGTGGTTCTGCGCCGGGTCCAGCACCTCCAGCAACGCCGCGGTGGGGTCCCCGCGGAAGTCCGAGCCGACCTTGTCGATCTCGTCGAGCAGCACGACCGGATTCATCGACCCGGCCTCCCGGATGGCCCGCACGATGCGGCCCGGCAGCGCGCCGACGTAGGTGCGCCGGTGCCCGCGGATCTCCGCCTCGTCCCGGACGCCGCCGAGCGCGACCCGGACGAACTTGCGGCCCAGCGAACGGGCCACCGACTCCCCCAGCGACGTCTTGCCGACACCGGGCGGACCGACCAGGGACAGCACAGCACCGGAGCCGCGTCCGCCGACGGTGTCCAGCCCCTTGCGGGTGCGCCGGGACCGGACGGCCAGGAACTCGATCAGCCGCTCCTTGACGTCGTCGAGGCCGGCGTGGTCGGCGTCCAGGATCCGGCGGGACTCGACGAGATCGTCGGAGTCCAGGGTGGTGGTGGTCCAGGGGATGTCGAGGACGGTGTCGAGCCAGGTCCGGATCCATCCGGACTCGGGGCTCTGGTCGGAGGCCCGCTCCATCTTGCCGACCTCGGTCAGCGCGGCCTTGCGGACGTTCTCCGGCAGGTCGGCGGCCTCGATCTTGGCGCGGTAGTCGTCGTCGGCGGCGTCCGGGTCGCCCTCGCCGAGCTCCTTGCGGATCGCGGCGAGCTGCTGGCGCAGCAGGAACTCGCGCTGCTGGCGCTCCATGCCCTCGCGGACGTCGTTCGAGATCTTCTCCGAGACCTCCTGCTCGGCGACGTGCTCCTTGGTCCACTCCAGGAGCTTCTCCAGGCGCGCCGTCACGTCGGTCTCGGCGAGCAGCTCGGCCTTGTGCGCGACGTCCAGCCAGGACGCCCAGCCGGCCAGGTCCGCCAGCAGGCCGGGATCGGAGGTCTGCTGCACCGAGTCGATGACCTGCCAGGCACCCCGCTGCTGCAGGATCCCGACGACCAGCGCCTTGTACTCCTTGGCCAGCTCGTGGGTGCGCCCGGTCGGCTCGGCCTCGGTCAGCGGCTCCGCCTCCACCCACAGTGCGGCGCCGGGGCCACCGACCCCGCTGCCGATCCGGGCACGGCGCTCACCACGGACGACGGCGGCCTGCTCACCGTTGGGGAGCCTGCCGATCTGCTCGAGCACGGAGACGACGCCGACCGAGCCGTAGCGACCGTCGATCCGGGGGACGACGAGCACGCGTCTCCCGTCGTCGTTCTCCTGCTCGCCGGCGCTCGCCGCGTCCACCGCGGCACGGGTGTCGGGGGCGTCGAGACGAACCGGCACAACCATGCCGGGCAGCACGACCGCGTCGTCGAGAGGGAGGACGGGGAGGGTCAGCACATCACTCATGACCCTGCCAACGCTTACACCGTTGCAGTCAATCCGCTGTCCGCTCACGGCGAACGGGACGGCTCACCAGCGTGGGCCGCCACCCTGCACCTCGACCACCGCGGGCTTGACGTCGACGATGTAGACGAGCACCGCCACCATCGCCGCCAGCCAGAACATCGCGCCGCCGTACATCGGGCCGGGGGTGATGATCAGCAGGAACAGCCCGACGCCGGTGATGCCGAGCCAGGCGTTCTTGGTGAGCTTCCCGGCAGCGGTGAAGGCGTCGGCGCGCTGGCGCACGGCGTGCAGGAGTGCGTATCCGCCCACCGGGAGTGCAGCGATCTTCAGGGCGAAGATGATCCACTGGTCGAGGACGTACAGCAGTTCCACGCGGCCAGAGTACGGGCAGCCCGGTCCCCGGTCACGCGGGCTCCGCCATCGGCTGCCTCGTCGGACGGGGCGCGGGCGGGGCGTGGGCGGGGCGTGGGCGGGGCGTGGGCTGCACCGACGGCTGTCCGGGCCCGGACAGCGGACCGCCCCGCCGGCGGGAGGCCGGCGGGGGCGGTCGGTACTGCACACCGGGCGTACCGCCCGGCGGGTGTCACTTCTTGGTGGTGCCGGTGGTGCTGCGCCGGGTGGCCGGCTTGCGGGCCGCCGCGGTGCTCGCACCGGTGTTCGTCTTCGGGTCGGTCTTCGCCGCGGCCTTGCGGGCGGTGGACCGGGTGCTGCCGGCGACCTCGTCACCGGCCTCCTCGATCGCCTCCGCGGCATCCTTGGACGCCTCGGTGACGGCCTCGGCGGCCTGACCGGCGACGGTCTGGGTGCGCCGCGCGACCTTCTCGCCGACCGAACGGGTCTGCGTGGTCACGGTGTCCAGCGCCTTCTCGGCGGCGTCGTGGGTGTCGTCCACGAACTCGTCGACCCGGGCGTCGAACTTCTCGGTCAGGTCCTCGACGGTCGCGAAGGCCTGCTTGACCTGCGGCTGCTTGCGGATCTTGCCCCAGGCCTTCTCGCCGCGCTGGGCGAACCCGACGTAGACGTCCTCGGCCTGCGCGCGGAACTCCTCGACCTGCTTGCGCAGGTTCTCGGAGCTGAGCTTGCCGCGCAGCTCCTTGATCTCCTCGGGCAGCTCCTGCACGCGCCCCTGGACCTCCTCGGCCCGCTTGGTCGCGGTGGACCGGACGTCGGCGACGGCCTTGGTCACGGTGGTGTAGGCGTAGTCACCCGCGCCGAGCACGGCGAGCAGCGGGGTACGGACTACCTCGGCCTGCTCCGCGGTCTGCTCGCGCAGCTTCTTCACGTCGGCACTGGTCGGGAGGTTCACGGCCATGGTGATCACTTCCTCGTCTCTGTCGGTGTGGCGGCAGTGCTGTCAGCGCTGTCGGTAGTGCTGCCGGCGGCGCTGCCGGTGAGACCGTTCTCCCTGCGGAACGACTCGTAGACGTCGAGCAGCACTCGTTTCTGCCGCTCGGTGAGGGTCGGATCGGTGAGCACCGCGTCGGTGACCTTGCCGGCGGGCCTCTCCTCGAGGATCCCGGCACGCACGTACAGCGCCTCGGCCGAGATCCGCAGGCCCTTCGCGAGCTGCTGCAGGATCTCCGCGGACGGCTTGCGCAGTCCACGCTCGACCTGGCTCAGGTAGGGGTTGCTCACCCCCGCCGTGCGGGCCAGCTGGCGCATCGAGACCTGTGCGGCCTCGCGCTGGGCGCGGATGTAGGACCCGATGTCCTCCACCGCGTGCCCGACCACCTGCTGGGCCTGGCCGACGACCTGGCCGACGTGTTCGACGGCCTGACCGACGCGCTCGGACGGCTCGGCGGAGGGCTTGGACTCACCGGCCGATCCCGTTGCGGGATCCGGTCTGGTGGACATCAGCCCCACCTCCGATCTCTCCTCGTTGCCGGCACCGACGCTACGCGCCAGTGCTAGCTCTTGCAAGCAGAGTGCTAGCGCAGGTCGCGTGGCGTGCGCCACGTTCGTGACCACCCGATGGCAACAGGATGACGCCGGTGTGACTCAGAACATGAGCTCACCGACGGTGTGGATCACCAGCCCCGCCAGCGCACCGACGACGGTGCCGTTGATCCGGATCCACTGCAGGTCACGGCCCACCTGGAGCTCGATCTTGCGGGAGGTCTCCTCCGCGTCCCACTTCGCGACCGTCTCGGTGATCAGCGTGGTGATCTGGGACCGGTAGTGCCGGACGACGTAGCAGGCGGCGTCGGCCATCCAGCCGTCCAGCTTGCCGCTCAGCTCGGGATCGCGGCCCAGCCGCCGGCCGAACGCCATCAGACCGTCGCGCACCCGCAGCCGCAGCTCGTTGGACGGGTCGTCGGCGGCGTCGAGCACCATGCCCTTCACGACCGTCCAGGCCCGCCCGATGAAGTGCTGCACCTCGGGGTGCTCCACCACCTGACGTTTGACCTGCTCGGCCCGGTCCATCGTGGCGGGGTCGTTCTGCAGGTCGCGCGCGAACTCGGCGAGGTAGCGGTCCACCGCGTGCCGCAGCGGGTGCTCCGGATCGGTCTTGACCCCCCAGGCGTAGCCGCGGATCTCGGCAAAGAGCTTGTCGGCGACCATGTCGTCGACGAACCGGGGGGTCCACGACGGTGCCCGCTCGTGCACGACCCGCAGCACCATCTCCTGGTTGTCGGCGACCCAGTCGTAGGCCCGGTCGCAGACGAGATCGACCAGCCGGCGGTGCGCACCGTCGGCGAGGACGCCCTCGAGCGCCTTGCCCAGCGGCGGGCCGACCGGGATCTCCATCAGCTTGCGGACGGCGACCGTCTCGATGACGTTCTGCACGTCCTCGTCGCGCAGCACGGTCACCAGGGCGCGGGCGGCCGTCACCAGCTCCGTGGTGACGCGATCGGCGTTGCGCTGCTCCCCGATCCAGAGCCCCACCTGCTCGCTGACGCCGATCCGCTCCAGCTTGTCGCGGACGACCGCCTCGGAGAGGAAGTTCTCGCCGACGAAGTCGCCGAGGCTGTCACCGATCATGTCCTTCTTGCGCGGGATGATCGCGGTGTGCGGGATCGGGATCCGCAGCGGATGCCGGAACAGCGCCGTGACCGCGAACCAGTCGGCCAGCGCGCCGACCATGCCCGCCTCGGCGCTCGCCCGCACGTAGGCCGCCCACGGCAGCCCCTGAACGGACTCCAGGTACTTGGCGATGAAGAAGACGATCGTGGCCCCGACCAGGAACCCGGTCGCGACGGCCTTCATCCGGCGGAGATCACGCCGCTTCTGCTCGTCACCGGGCCCGAAGCCGCCGAGCGGCGCCGAGGGCACCGAGCCGACGTTCCGGTCCCGCTGCGGGTTCGGAGCGGGGGCGGGGCGCTCCGGCGCGCTCGAGGTCTGCACATCTCCATAGTGCCCCGCGGCACCGGCAGCCGGACTCGGGGTACGTCGGGGGCGATCTCCGGGGATACCCGGGGGTGAGGCCGGCCGGGCCCGGGGGCTGTCCCGCCGGACCCGGCCGAGACCGGTGGAGCGGCAGCTCGGCGGCGCTCGCTGTGTGAGCGCCGCGCGCGAGGGAGAAGTGCTCCCCCGGGCGCCGCTACCGGTGCGCACCGTCCGGCCGATCCCGGCGCCCTGAGTGATCTCGGGCGAGCGCGGGAGGAGTCCGGGCGGACGGCGCACCGGGTGCGCGGGCCGGCGGGTGATCAGGCCGGGCCGCGCGGGGTGCGGTCAGCGCCGCAGAGCGGCGACCCCGGTCGCCGGGGTCTGCACCACCGGATCGGCGCCGGCCGTGCCGGGCGAGCGGATCGCGTCGACGACCGCGTCGACGATGACGGCCGCGTCGGGCACCCGGTACCCGACCCTGGCCGGTGCGACGCGCCACTGGACCCAGCCGTCCGGCCGCTCGGTCGGCGGGGCGACCACGCCGATGCCGTCGGTGTGCAGCACGACGTCGGTGTGCAGGCTGAGCTCGGCGGGCAACGCGTGCCGCGGAGTCATCGGGAACCACCAGGTGCCCTGCGGCGTCGCGGCGACGGGCACGACCTCGCCGGCCTCCCGCAGCGTGCTGCAGACCCTGCGACCGACCTCGGCGGGCACCTCGATGACGTCGAGGGACTCGCCGGTGGCGAGCAGCACCTCAGCTCCCGGCCCCGGCACGAGGGGCCAGCCGTGGTCGACGTACTCGCGTGCGGCAGCCCGCAGCTCCGCGCCGTAGACGGCTCGGTAGCTGTCCCACCAGGACATCGGGATCCACTTCCTTTCGCTTGCCGCGGCACCGCCTTGGTGCCGCATCTGTGAAGTGCAACACCAGGATGCGGTCTGGAGTGATGTCCTCGCGAGTGGTAGGCGACGAGCACGCGCGACGGCGAGACGAGCGGGATCCGGCGACCGCACGGCGGCGCAGGCGCCGGTGAACGGTGGGCGACCGGCCGGAGCGATCGGTCGGACGGTGGCAACCTCTGCGGCGTTCGCCGCCACGCCCGGTCGTCGCGCCGCTCGCCTGCTTCCCTGCCGGACACAGGGGCCGGACATACGACGGCGCCGGCACTCCGAGGAGTGCCGGCGCCGGTTCACACACGAGCGGGGACATGCCCCGCACGGAAGATCAGATCACGCGGACCGAGTCGGCCTGCGGGCCCTTCTTGCCCTGGCTGGCCTGGAAGTCGACCCGCTGGTTCTCCTCCAGGCTCCGGAAGCCGTTGGCCTCGATCGCGGAGTAGTGGACGAAAACGTCCGGTCCCTCGTCGTCGGTGGCGATGAAGCCGAAGCCCTTCTCGGCGTTGAACCACTTGACGGTGCCCTGCGGCATAGCTTTGTCCTTCTCAGATGGAGCGGTTCCGGTCTCTCACTGCGAGAGCCGGAGGTCGCGCGGGCGGCGTCGGAGACACATCCGTATCACCGGCGAAGCCCACCGTCACAACTTCACACGGACGCTTCACGGCGATCGGGGAAGAACGACTGCAACCTCGCGCAGGCTATCAGAACCCGGCCGCGCGATGCCCGAGCAACGCACGCCCGCCGGCCCGCCCGGCAGCCGGGCCCTGGCCGCCGCCACTTCCTCCCCGCACACCTCCGTCGTCACACCCGTCGCAGAGCACGACACGATGCGTGATGATCCCGCCGATTTTCGGGCACCGCCGGTCACCGTCGTCCCGAACGGGTGAGCGCGAACGTCATTCCACGCCGACGGGTGAGCAACCGGGCGTCGGACCCCCCGAACCGGGTGACCGGACGGGCCGCGGCCCCCGCACGACCGCTCCGGCACCCCGTCCGGGGTCGCCCGTTCCGGGTTCGTTGCGGTCCGATCCGGTCACTGTGTGACCGGCGGGGCTCCCGTGGCGGGTGTGGCCACGAACGGGTCACTGGTGGATGACCGCTGGTGACTACAAGCTCTGCGCCGTCAGTCAGTCAGCACAGCAACAGCCCGCGAACTGGAGAGAACGTGCGATCCCGAGTCACCGCTTCCGTCGCCCTGACCCTCATGATCGGCACCCTGGGTGTGTACGGCGCCGGCGCGGCCGGCGCGGCCGAGCCCACGCGTGCCTCCGCCGAGCCGGTCGCCCTCACGGCCGCCGCGCCGCAACAGTCCGCCGGTGACGGCCCACTGGACCGGCTGTTCAACACGCTGTTCGGTGGCGGGGCCGCCGCTCCGGCCACCGTCGATCCGGCCGCGATCGATCCCGCGGTGCCTGCGGTCCCGGCAGCGCCCGCGGCGCCCGCCGTGCCGGCGGTACCCGCGGTGCCGGCTGACGCACAGGTCCCGGCCGCACCGGCCGTCCCCGCGACACCCGCCGTTCCCGGCGCACCCGCGGTTCCGGCTGCGCCGGCCGTCCCCGCCGCGCCGGCCGTGCCTGCGGCGCCGCTCGCTCCCGCGGAAGACGCCGCGGCCGCCGGGGAGGCCCCGGCGCAGGTGATCCCGGAGCCGCCGGTCGAGCCGGTCGTCCCCGGTGCCCCCGCGGCCCCGGCCGTTCCCGGTGCCCCCGCCGTCCCTGCTGTTCCCGCCGACCCGGCCGTTCCGGGTGTTCCGGCTGTCCCCGCCGACCCGGCGGTCCCGGGTGTGCCCGCCGCACCCGCGGTCCCCGGTGTTCCGGCCGACCCGGCCGTTCCGGCTGTTCCCGCCGACCCGGCCCTGCCGGCCGTTCCCGGAGCGCCGGCCGTCCCGGGTGTGCCCGAGCCCGCAGTCCCCGCAGTCCCCGCGGTGCCCGGCGCCCCGGCCGTTCCCGCCGCACCGGCCCTCCCGGGCGCTCCCGTCGACCCGGCTGTCCCGGCCGCCCCGGCCCTCCCGGTGGCGCCGGAGGAGGCCGCCGCGGCCGATCCCGAGGCAGAGCCGGCTGTCACCGCCGCCCCGAGCCTGTGGGAGCGGATGTTCGGCAGCCCGCGCTGAGCCGATCCGCCGCCACGACGGCGTCCCGCGAGCACCGGGGGCGCCGTCGTGGCGTGCGTGGACCCCACCCGCATGCTCAGCCCAGCTCGGCGGACCAGCCCCCGATGAGCGACTCGAAGACGCTGTCGAGCAGCCCGGCCAGCTCGGCGCCGTCGTCGGCCAGCCAGCGCTCGTATGCCGCGAGACACACCCCCAGGCAGGCGTGCCCGATGCTCTGCGGGACGAGCGCAGACGCCGGCTCGCCCCGCCGCTCCGCGACGTGGTCCGCCACGACCTCACGCCACGCGGCGTACCGCAGTGTGGAGTGGGCCTGCAGCGCGGGAGTGCCGAGGATCAGCCGCAGCCGCCTGCGGTGCCAGGGCTGCTCGGCCGGCTCGACGTGGTTGAACTCCAGCACCGCCCGCCGGATGCCCTCGAGCACCGGGAGATCGGCCGGCTGGGCCGCGAGGACCGCGCGCATCCGGACCAGCTGCTCGTCGAACGATCCCCAGGCGACGTCGTTCTTCGAGGCGTAGTAACGGAAGAAGGTGCGCCGGCCGATGCCGGCCGCGCTCGCGACGTCGTCGACGGTCGTGTGCTCGAAGCCGTGGTCGCTGAACATCTCCAGCGCGATGTGCTCGATCTCGGACCGTGAGGTCACCGGCCGCCGACCGGCCCTGCGCAGCGGGGAGACCGCGCCGGATCCGTCCGTGTCGTCCCGGCTGTTACCGGTCAACGCCGACATCGTCGCGCCTCCCGTCCGCACCGCCGCTGCCGCGATCATCCCACGGCACCGGGCCGGACCGTTCGGACACCGCGCAGGAGCGCCGTTCGCCGGAAAGGGACTCCACACTGTCGGTGGGCAGGGGCACACTCGCCTCGACACGGACCGGGATCGCCCCGGCCCACCCCGGACCGGGGACGTCGCGAGGGGGAACCGATGAGCGCACCCGCCCGGGCAGGCAGCAGCTCCGGCAGCACAGGCAGCGCCGGCAGCACAGACAACACGGACAGCCGACCGCTGGATCTGCAGATCGAGGACTACCGCCGCGAGCTGACCGGATACTGCTACCGGATGCTCGGGTCCGCGTTCGAGGCGGAGGACGCGGTGCAGGACACCATGGTCCGCGCCTGGAAGGGCCTGGCGAAGTTCGACGGACGGTCCTCGCTGCGGTCGTGGCTGTACCGGATCGCCACCAACGTCTGCATCGACGCGCTGAACGGCCGCAAGCGGCGCGCCGTGCCTATGGATCTCGGCGCCCCGGGGGCACCGGTCGCGGAGTCGCTGCGCGAGCCGCTGCCCGATGCCACCTGGCTGGAACCGATGCCCGACGCGCGGGTCTCCACCCCGGCCGGCGACCCGGCCGACAAGGCGATCGCGAAGGAGACGATCCGGCTCGCCTTCATCGCGGCGCTGCAGCACCTGCCCGCCCGTCAGCGCGTCGTCCTGATCCTGCGTGAGGTGCTCTGCTGGCGTGCCGCCGAGGTCGCCGAGCTGCTCGACACGTCCGTGGCCTCGGTGAACAGTGCGCTGCAGCGGGCCCGCGCGACCCTGTCCGAGCAGGGGGTCTCCGAGGCCGCACCCGGTACCACGCCGGTCGTCGATCCCGCGCAGACCGAGCTGCTGATGCGCTACATGGAGGCGTTCGAGGCGTTCGACATGGAGGCGCTGACCGCGCTGCTGCACTCCGACGTCGAGCAGAACATGCCGCCGCTGGAGCTGTGGTTCCGCGGCCGCGACGACGTGATCGCCTGGATGGCGAGCGGGCCCGGCCAGGCCTGCCGTGGATCGCGGGTCACCCCGGTGGAGATCAACGGCACGGTCGGATTCGCGCAGTGGAAGCCGTCCGGCCCGAACGGCGAGTTCGAGGCCTGGGGCATCACCGCACTGCGGATCGAGGACGGCGCGGTCACCGGGTTGAGCATCTTCCTCAACACCGAGCTGTTCGCCTACTTCGGGCTGCCGCTCGCGCTGGCCGACCGGCCGGAGCTGTGGGAGCCCAAGACCGCCGGGATCGCGGGCGGTGAAACCGTTGCGCCGACGGCGTAATCAGCGGCCGGGGTGCACCGGCCGGGCCTAGCGTCGGGACAGGCCCGCCGGTCGGCGGCGGGCCGGAGTCCGGAGGTCCCGATGCCCGTCCTGTCCACCCCGTCCGATCCCGCCGATCGGCTGCTCGGCGCGCGGATCGTGCTGCTCGCCCGCGAACTCGACGACGAGGTCGCCGCCGAGACGTGTGCCCGGCTGCTCCTGCTCGCCGCGGAGGACCCGCGGCGCGACGTCACCCTGTACCTGCTCTCCCCCGGCGGCTCGCCGGTGGCCGCGATGGCCGTGCACGACACGATCCGCACCCTCGGCGTCGACGTGGTCACGGTCGCGGCCGGCTCGATCGCCGGGCCGGTGCCGTTCCTGGTGGCGGCCGGCACCCCCGGCAAGCGGTACGCGCTGCCGCACGCGGCGCTGCTGCCCTCGGCGTGGGACGCGGCCGGTCAGGTCCGCGGGGCCCATCCGGGCGATGTGCGCGTCCGGGCCGATCATCTGGCCCACCGGCGGGCGGAGATCGACGCGCTCACCGAGCGGTACTGCGGCGCGGCGCTGCCCGACGAGGCACGGTCGCGCTGGTTGAACGCCGCCGAGGCGGTGACGTTCGGGCTCGCCGACCACATCCGGGGTTCGGATAGCTAAGCTTCCCCAGGTGCGCGTGTCAGAGCTGTCCCGGTCGTCCGAGGTCCCGGTCGCGACGATCAAGTACTACCTCCGCGAGGGTCTGCTGCACCGCGGCGAGACGACCTCGCCCAACCAGGCTCGCTACGACGAGTCCCATCTGCGGCGGCTCCGGCTGATCCGGGCCCTGGTGGAGGTCGGCGGGCTGCCGATCGCCGTCGTCCGGGACGTCCTCGCCGCCGTCGACGACCCGGACACCGGACTGCACCGGATGCTCGGGCGCACCGTGTACGCGGTCACCGGGACCGGCGACGGCGGCGGCAGTTTCGCCGAACGCGCCGAGGCCGAGGTACGCGCCCTCACCGCGCACACCGGCTGGACGGTCTCCGAGAGCGCACCCGCACTCGCCGGGGCGCGCAGCGTGCTGGCCCGGATGCACGAGCTCGGCCACGCACCGGACGAGCGCACCCTGCAGCGGTGGGCGGAGGCGGCCGACCGGATCGGCGAGGCGGACCTGGACGCCGTCGGGCGGATCGCGGACCGGGAGGAGGTCGCGGAGACCGCCCTGGTGGCGACGGTGCTGGGCGACGCACTGCTCGCGGCGCTGCGCCGGATCGCCCAGGAGAGCCATTCAGCGGGCCGGTACCCGGACGGAAACGAATAGACAGCGTCGCTATCCGATAGTTACAGTATCCATACTGTCGCTCTCGGAGGTCCCGATGTTCCTGCGCACCGCGCTCACCTGGCACCGCCCGCTGATGATCGTCGGCCTGGCCTGCGCCGCACTGGTCCCGCTCGGGCTGCTCGGAATCCTGGCCGATCCCCGCGTACTGCTCGGTGCGCCGATCTGGCTCAAGCCGACCAAGTTCGCCGTGTCCATCGCGATCTTCTGCGTGACCTGGGCGTGGCTGTACGCGCAGTTGCGCGAGCAGCGCGGGCGGGCCCGCGTGGCGTTCCTGGCGGGCACCGTCGCGGCGATCACTCTGGCGATCGAGATGGTCGTGATCGCCGTGCAGGCCGGACGCGGGACGACCAGCCACTTCAACGTGACGACGACACTCAACACCACCCTGTGGTCGGTCATGGGCATCTCGATCGTGGTGGCCTGGCTGGCCACCCTCTGGCTGACCGGCGCACTGTTCGGGCTGCGCGATCTCGATCCCGCGCGGTCGCTGGCCATCCGCGCCGGGGCACTGATCGCAGTGGCCGGGATGGCACTCGGATTCCTGATGACCAGTCCGACACCGGACCAGCTCGCCGACTTCCAGGGCATCGCCGGCGCGCACACCGTCGGACTGCCCGACGGTGGGCCCGGCCTGGCCGTCGTCGGCTGGAGCACGGTCGGCGGAGACCTGCGGATCCCGCACTTCGTCGGGATGCACGCGTTGCAGATCCTGCCGCTGCTGTTGATCTGCCTCGAGCTGGCCGCCCCCCGGGTCGCCGTGCTGGCCGATCCCAGGGTGCGCCGGGACCTGGTCGCGACCGCGACCGCGGGATACCTGGGCCTGCTCGCACTGCTCACCTGGCAGGCACTGCGCGGGCAGCCGCTGCTCGCCCCCGACGCCTGGACTGCGGCCGCGTTCGGGGCGGTGGTCGTCGCCGTCGGCGCCGGGTCGGTGCTCGCGCTGCGGCGGCGGACGGTGCCGGTCAGCCGGACCGGGGCCGGCGGCCACTGACCCCGCTCCCCTCGCCCGGCTCCGGATGGCCGTGGTGCTCGACCAGGATCCGGAGCAGCCGGACGAGCTCCGCCCGGCGCCCCGGCGAGAGCGGCGCGAGCAGCTCGTTCTGGGCGTCGTCCAGCACGGCGTCGAGCAGGTGCAGCCGCTCCCGCCCGGCAGCGGTCAGATCGACGACGTTGCGACGCCGGTCGGCCGGATCCGGGCCACGGGTGACCTCGCCGCGCCCGACCAGTTCCCCGATCAGCCCCACCAGGTCACTGGTGTGGATGCCGGTCCGCACACCGAGCGCGGCCTGGCTGGCCGGGCCGCGCTCGGCCAGCGTCGCGAGCACCGCGTAGTGCCACCGGTGCGCATCGACCCGGGCCAGCTCGGTGCCGACCACCCGCTCGGCGTGCCGGGCGGAGAGCCCCAGCAGCCGGCTCGCCAGTCCGTCCAGCCGTCCCTCGTCCGTCATCCGGCAACCGTACCCGTTGCGTTGGTCCGACTCACGAATTATCGTTAGTTGGACCAATGATATTGGAGGGCCCGATGATCGCCTTCGGCACTCAGCTGGTCGGCCGGACCGAGAAGGCACTGAACGCGTTGCTGCTCCAGGAGCTGGCCGGCACCGGGCTCGACGAGCACCGCTGGATCGCGTTGACACTGACCACCGCCGGCGGCGACGACGTCACCGGCCGGATCGCGCGGGCGCTCCGGGTGGACCGGGCGACCGCGACCGCCCGGCTCGCCGAGCTGGCGGCGTCCGGCCTGGTCCGGATCGACGGCCCGGAGATGGTCGCGACGCCCCGGGGTGTGGCGCTGCGTGACCGGATCGTCGCCGCCATCGGCCGGATCACCGCGGACCTGTGGGGCGATCTTCCGGCCGACGACCTGGCGGTCGCCGGTGACGTGCTGCGCACCGTTCTCTCCCGCGCCGAGGTGGCGCTCGCCGCGCGCTGACCCGCGCGCCCGTCCGGGCTACGGTGGAGCCCGGACGGCGATGGGGCTCGCCGACAACCGCGCCGCGCGCTGATGGCTCCTACCCGGCGATCCAGGGGTGGGTGAGGCGTGTGCATTCGGTCGGTCCTCGTACCCGCGGCGTCGCCGCGGTCGCGGCCGGGGGCGTCGTCGGCGCCGAGATCCGCTACCTGCTCGGTGTCGCGTTCCCGGCGGATCCCGGCGGCTGGCCGTGGACGACGTTCTGGATCAACATCACCGGCTGTCTGCTGATCGGTGTCCTCTACACCGTGCTGGCCGGGGCGGATCGGCCGAACCCGCTGCTGCGCCCGCTGCTCGGAGTCGGCGTGCTGGGCGGGTACACGACGTTCTCCACCTGGTCGGTCGAGACGGTGCAGCTCGCCGAGCACGGCCGCTACGGCCTGGCGCTGGGCTACGCGCTGGCATCGCCGGTGGTCGCGACCGCAGCCTGCGCCGTCGCCGTCGTGCTGACCCGCCGGATCGGCAGGGCCCGATGGACCCGCTGACGATCCTGCTGGTCGGCCTGGGTGCCGCGGTGGGTGCGCCGCTGCGCTACCTGGCCGACACCGCGGTCCGCTCCCGGCTCGATCCGGTCTTCCCGTGGGCGACGTTCGCGGTGAACGTCGCCGGCTCACTTCTGCTCGGCGCGCTCGTCGGCGCGGCAGGCACGCTGCCACCGGAGATCGGGGCGTTGCTCGGGACCGGATTCTGCGGGGCGCTGACGACCTACAGCACATTCGGGTACGAGCTGGTCACGCTGGCCGAGCGGCGCGTCACCGCTACCGCGGTCGGTTACCTGCTCGCGAGTGTGGTGATCGGGATCCTCGCCGCGGCGGCCGGGTGGGCGCTCGTCCGGCTGGCGCTCTGAGCGGTCACGGCCGGCGTGCGACCGCCACCGACGTCACCCACAACACCACCGCTGCGACCAGCCCACCGACCGCTCGCGCGTGATCCGCACCGGCCGCCGCCCACACGACGAGACCCGCGGCGCCGGCGATCACGAGTGCGATCCCGGTGAGCCGGTAGCCCGGCTGGTCGACGGCCACGGCGAGCGGCAGGAAGTGCACGCCGACGACGACGCACACCGCCGGCGCGATCAGACCGGGCGCCCCGAGCAGTACCGCCCCGGCGACGACGGCGGCGATCAGCACCCCCTGCACGAGACCGATCCTCCGGTACCGGCCCGCCCAGTCCGCCGGGAGTCGGCGCGGGCGCGCCGCCGGCCCCGGGAGCAGTGCGACGACGATCGCGACGACGGTGACCGTGGCCGCGAGGAGCACGACGGGCAGCGGAACGGGCAGCGCCGAGGCCCCGGTCAGCGCCCAGACGAACCCGAACGACGCGGTGATCAGTGCCCCGTTGCGGCGCAACGATGTGTCTGCGGGCGCCTTCTCCTCCACCTGCACGTGACCGTCTCCTCCGAACCGACCGGCGATACAGACATCATGGGCCGAACCCGGCGAACCCGAACACCCGGCGATGGTGGTGGCCGCGCTCACCTTCGTCGATGACCCGCAGACCGACGTCGACCGGCGACCGCGCGTCCGGGAGATGCTCCCCGGCCCCTGCCCCTCGACGCGGTATCGGCGGACCCGGCTCCCTACGGAGCGGTCACCTGGCGGGCGGCGCCGTGAGGCGTGCCAGATGCCGGTCGACGACCTGGCGGGGACCGATCGCCGGAGCCACACCGTGCGGCTGGACGCGCTCGGCGGAGACGCCGACGATCAACGCGACGAGCAGCTCGACCTCGACGTCGAGGTCGGCCGCCCCGACGACCGGCTCCAGGGCGGCCCGCAGCACCGAGCGGAGATCGTCTCCCATCCGGGTGGCGAAGGGGCGGTAGGTGTCGCTCAGCCGTGCTGCGGCCAGGAACTCCTGCAGCACGACGAGCTCGCGGTGGCCGTCGTCGCCGGTGGGGATCACGGCGAGGCAGACGCTCCGGAGGGCGGCGAGTGCCGACCGGCCGTCGCCGGGAACGGGCCGGGCACAGTGCGCGAGCCTGACCTCCATCCGCCGTCCCACCTCCTCGGCGGCGGCGATCATCATCGACTCGCTCGTCGGGAAGTGGTGCCGGACCGAGCCGACGTTGATTCCCGATTCCGCGCTGACCCGGCGTTGTGACACCTCGGCGATCCCGCCGCCCTGGATGAGGGTGAACACCGCCTCCAGGATGCGGGGCCGGGCGTCCTCGGCACGCACCCTGCTCATCGGCTGTCCCACACCGGCTCACTGGACTCGGACACCGTCCCATCGTGGTGGAAGATCAGGAACCGGTCGAATGCGCGCGTCAGCCAGCGATCGTGGGTGACGGTGAGGACGGTGCCGTCGAACGCGCCGATCGCCTCCTGCAGCACGTCGGCGGAGTAGGGATCGAGGTTGTCGGTCGGCTCGTCGAGCAGCAGCATCGTGGCGCCCCGCAGCTCCAGCAGCAGCACCTGGAAGCGGGCCTGCTGGCCACCCGAGAGCGTGTCGAAACCGCGATCGGCGGCGCCGGCCAGGTCGTAGCGGGCCAGCGCCCGCATGGCGTACTCGGGATCGGCTCCGGGACGGTGCGGTCCCCCGGCGATCAGGAGATCGGCCAGGTCGTGTCCGGTGAACTCGGGGTGCTGGTGGGTCTGGGCGAACCAGCCCGGGACCACCCGCGCCCCGAGCCGGACGGTTCCGTGGTGGGCGACCTGCTCGGCACCGTCGGACGCGTCCGGGTCGAGGGTCGCCAGCAGCCTCAGGAAGTGCGACTTGCCGGTGCCGTTCGGTCCGAGAACGGCGACCCGGTCGCCGTAGAACACCTCGACGGAGAGGGGTTTCGTCAGTCCGTCGAGCACCAGATCCTGGCAGGTCAGCGCCCGCTGCCCGGTGCGGCCACCACCGAGTCGCATCTGCAGCCGGGGCCGGCGCGGGACGGCCTCCGGCGGGCCGGCGGCGTCGAACCGGGCCAGCCGGGTGCGGGCGGCCTGGTAGCGACTGGCCATGCCGTCGTTGTACGAGGCCTTCTGTTTCAGCTCGTGCAGCAGCCGCAGCAGCCGGGAGCGATCCTCGTCCCAGCGCCGGCGCAGCTCGTCGAGGCGCTCCATCCGGTCGGCGCGGGCCTCGTCGTAGGTCCCGAACCCGCCACCGTGCGTCCAGACCGTGTTGCCGGCCGGATGGAGTTCGATCGTGACGACCCGATCGGCGCTGCGGCGCAGCAGCTCCCGATCGTGCGACACGAACAGCACCGTCTTGACCGTGTCGCGGAGCTGCTGTTCGAGCCATTCCTTGCCCGGGACGTCGAGGTAGTTGTCCGGCTCGTCGAGCAGGAGCACCTCGTCGGGGCCCCGCAGCAGGACCTCCAGGGCGAGCCGCTTCTGCTGGCCGCCGGAGATCCGGTCGGTGTCGCGGAAACGGATCTCGTCGTACGACGGCCCGACCGCGATCCGGCAGCAGCGGTTCCACAGCGCGTCGGCCTCGTAGCCGCCTGCATCGCCGTACTCGGTGAGGGCCTCGGCGTAGCGCAGCTGCTCGGACGTCCCGTCGGACTCGATCAACGCGTCCTCGGCGGCGTCGAGGCGCCGGCCCGCGACGCGCAACCGCTCCGGCGACAGTTCCAGTACCAGCTCGCGCACCGTGCGACCGCCGAGGAACTGCGGCATGACGCCGAGGCCGCCCGATCGCTGGACGCTGCCGGCCGACGGTTCGACCCGGCCCGCGATCAGCCCGAGCACCGTCGACTTCCCGACGCCGTTCGCGCCGATCAGCGCGGTCGTCGTGCCCTCGCCGACCCGGAACGACACGGTGCTGAGCAGGACGCGTCCGTCCGGCAGGACATGGTCGACGTCCCGCAGCTCCACATGGCCCATGCGCGAAACTATCGCAGCTGCGATAGTCCCGTCGCATCCGGTTTTCCGCCGTGGTCGGCGACGATGGCCCGATGGGCGAGCACAAGGATCGAATGCTGCGCAACGAGTGGTATCTCGACGAACCCGACCTCGTCGAGGACCACGACCGCCGGCGGGCCGGGTGGGAGCGGCCCGCGCCCATCGCGATCGGTGCCGACGCCTGGCTCGGTGCGGGCGTGATCATCTGCCCGGGAGTCACGATCGGCCCGGACAGCGTCGTCGGGGCCGGCAGCGTCGTCACCCGCGACGTCGGGGAACGCGTTCTCGTCGCGGGGAACCCCGCCCGGACGGTTCGCCGCATCTGACGTCGGCGGTCATCGGGCCGCCGGGTTTGCGCCGCACCAGGTCCCGTGGACCGCCGATCCTCGGTCCCACTCTGCTCACCGGCTTCCGCGGTCGACCTCGCCGGTCATCGGTTCCCGCGATCGGCGTCGCCGGTACACCGCCACGTCCATCGCGGCCGTGAGCCCGACCGGCTCGGGCAGCCGGGACAACGGATCGTCATCCCCGCCCGTCCCGAGATGGTGCGCGTTCGGGCCCATCCGGACCAGCGCGCGGGCTTCGTCCCGGCCCAGGGCCAGTCGCCACTGCACGATCTGCCGCTCGGCGAGCTCGAGCCCGGCGAAGGCTCGTCGGTGCCGGTCCGCCTTCTGCGGGTCGACGCCGATCCCGCCGACATGAGCACGCAGTTCCCGCAGGTGGTCGGGGCGGGCGGAGGCGACGACCAGGATTCCGCCCTCGGGGAGGACTCGTTCGACCTCCTCGGCGTTGCGGGGCCCGAACACGCTCAGCACGACCCCGGCCGAGCCGGTCGTGATCGGCAAGGGCTGCCAGACGTCCGCGGCGATCGCGGCTGCCCGGCGATGCGCGCGGGCGGCGCGGCGCAGCGCGGCGGTGGACAGGTCCACGATCACGCCGGACGCGGCCGGGAGGGCGTCGAGCACCGGTGCGAGGTAGTGACCGGTGCCGCCGGCGAGATCGACGACCAGCTCGGTCTCCGTCGGGGCGTGCTCGGTGGCCAGCGCGGTGATGGTGGAGCGCAGCGGCCGGTAGTGGTCGCTGTCCAGGAAGGACTCACGTGCTCCGACCATGGCGGGATCGTCACCGCGGTGGGTCCGGCGCCCGGGCAGCAGCGACAGATAGCCGGGCCGGGCGATGTCGAACGTATGACCCGACGGGCACCGCACGGTGCGGGCGCTGCGGTGCAGCGGACCGGTGCAGTGCGGGCAGGTCAGGCGGGTCACGACGGCGTCGAGCGCGGGGTGCCGGTAACCGGCCGAGCGGTGGTGGGATGAGGCGTCGGCGCAGCGGCCGACCACGAGTGGAGTGTCCATGATCGCGTTGTCCCTGGATATCGGGAGGGGGACGCGGCGGTGTCACGTCTGCACGACGAGCCCATGTCGGCACGGGTCAGAGGCCGCCGGACCCTCGGAGCCGGGGTCGGGCGGCGGGGTGCACCGCCTCAGGCGGTGCGGGGGCGCTCCGCGAGCGGCAGCCACATGGCTCCGAACGTACTACGGGTCCGCACCGGCGGCACACGGCCGGCGCGGCGAGCAGCCGGACCATTCACTCGCGCACCGGCTGCGCCGTCCGATATGCACGGATACCGTCGCCGCGGTGAAGGTGACGTGGGAAGCCCTGACCATCGATGTCCGAGACCCCGTCGCGTCTGCCCGGTGGTGGGCGGCGACCCTCGACTGGGAGATCACCTCGCACGAACCGGCCGGAGTCGAGGTCCATCCACCGGACCGGCAGGGCCCGAGCCTGTTCTTCGTGGAGAACTACGGCGCCAAGCTCGGGAAGAACCGGCTCCATCTCGATCTCGCCGCCGAGGACCAGGCCGCCGTACTGGAACAGCTGATCAGCCGGGGCGCCACGCGGGTGGACATCGGGCAGGCCCCGGACGCCGACTGCGTCGTGCTGAGCGACCCCGACGGCAACGAGTTCTGCCTGCTGGAGCCGCACGGCGCCAGCTGACCCGAGCCTGACACCGGCCTCTCTGCCACCCGGAACGGCCGGGGCCGGAACCGCTTCGACCGTTGCATCGCCGTCGACGTGGCCGCCGCTCCTGGCGCTGTTCGGCCATCATGTCGACCATGTCCACCCCGGGTGAGGTCCGCGTCTGGCACGACGAGGAGGGCTGGGGCGTCATCGACTCGCCCGCGACGCCGGGTGGCTGCTGGGCGCACTACAGCGATGTCGCCGTTCCCGGACTCCGAGCTCTACACCGCGGCCGGCCCGTCGAACTGGAGTGGGAGCCGGTGGAGCAGGACGGCTTCGGCTTCCGCGCGGTCCGGGTCCGGCCCCGCGGGGAGGAGCCCTACGACAGGCCTCCCCGCGCCTCGGCGTCGGAGGACGGGACCGCCTACCGGAGCACATTGACGATCTCGTTCGACGAGCCACCCACCTGACGCCGGTCCTCGCCTGCTCACTCCCCGGCGTTGCAGGTCCGCGCCGCGCGAGACAGGAGACGATCGTCATCCGCAACGCCGCTCAGCGGGTGCCGAGCTTTCGCTCGATGTCTGTCAGGCGACGCGATCGCGTCGACGCCCCATCACGCGTCCTCCTCCTCGGCTACTGCCGAGTCTGGAGGTGCCCGGCCAGTAGGCGCTACGCCAGACAGCCCCCCATAGCCGTCAACGGTCGACCGCGACGACCCGCGCAAAAGGGCCACGTCGTGGCCGCATCGCGGCCAGCCCGACGGGCGTCATGTCCGAGGGCTCCGGCGACAACGTGACGCGTCGCGCCACGCACTCGAGCAGAACGGTCAGTTCGACCGTGGCGAAGGCCGCCCCGATGCACCGATGCGAGCCGCCCCCGAACGGGAGGAACTCGTGTGGTCCGGGCCTGCGATGGTCCGGCGCTGTCGGGTTCCAACGATCAGGATCGAGTTGGAGCGGGCGGGGCCACAGCTCGGGGAGCCGATGGGTCAGGTACGGGCTGATCAACAGGGTACTGCGCGCGGGCACCTGCACACCGTCGAACTCGAAGGACTCGAGCACCTTGCGAGCGGTGAGGACCGCGGGCGGGTGCAGGCGCAACACCTCGGACACCAATCCGTCCACACAGCGCCACTCCGCCGGCCGGGTGAGCGAGCGACCGGTGTCCTCGGCGGCGGCGGACACTCTCCTCGCGAGCTGCGGGTCGGTGATCAATGCGTGCATCGCCCAAGCCGCCGCCGCCGAGGTCGTCTCGTAGCCTGCCGCGATCAGGCTGATCACCTGGTCGACGATCTCCACATCGTGCAGGCCGGACCGATCGCCGTCCTGGCTGTTCATCAGCCGCGCCAGCACGTCGTACGCGTCGGCGTCCGGCTCCCGTCGGCGGCGTTCGATCTCGGCCTGGACCCTGGCCGCGACCTCTGCCCGCGACGCGACGGCGCGGCGCCACGACGGCGCCCCGAGGCGCTGCAGCTGCTGCCACGGCGCCAGCCGATCCACGACGGCCAAGGCGTGCTGCAACAGCCTGCCCAGCTCGGGCTCCTCCTCGGCAAGCCGCGGGCCGAACAACGTCGCAATGGTGCTCCGACGGATCACACGCCGCATTTCGGTATAGAGGTTCAGCACCTGGCCCGGCTGCCAGGTGTCGATCGCGGCATCCACGTTGCTGCGAATGATCTCGGCATAGCCGTCGATGGCGTGACGGGTGAAAGCGGGCATGACCAGCCGCCGCCTGCGCTCATGATCGGCTCCGTCACTCACGATCAGCGCGGTCTCCCCGTCGACCACAACGAGAGGGTCGAAGGCCTCTCGCCATCCGAACAGCTCGGAGTGGGCGAAGACGAACCGATTCGCCTCCGGACCGAGAAGCCAGACGACACGCAGTGGACCGAAACCGGCCGAGCTGACGGGACCGAACCGTCGATAGCGCACATCCAGGCTCTCGCGCGGGGACACCGCGAGGTCGACAGCCTCACGCACTCGTCGTGACACCGAT
Source organism: Pseudonocardia autotrophica (assembly GCF_003945385.1). Classification (NCBI taxonomy): domain Bacteria; kingdom Bacillati; phylum Actinomycetota; class Actinomycetes; order Pseudonocardiales; family Pseudonocardiaceae; genus Pseudonocardia; species Pseudonocardia autotrophica. The sequence continues at coordinate 707,303 of NZ_AP018920.1, read as the reverse complement.
TGCATCATTGCTTTCACAGCAGCCCCTTGCGTTCTCCCGTCGCCCCCAGAGCGACCGTACTCCTCGTGCCTTCCCCATGGACGCCGCTTGTCACAGGTCGCTGCCGGCTCAGATCAGCAGGCCGGTGACCGCTGCATCCTCGCGCTCCGAACCTGATTACCGGCAACCCCGCGGCGACCTCGGAGATTCGATCGATCGACTTCACCCTGCAGGCTGTTGATTCACCGGGTCACGTCCGGCGGAGTGGTGTATGAGATCGACTCCGCGTGATCTTGGTTCGGGATTCTAGGCGGTTATTGCCTCGGTTGTCATGAGTGCCTCGCTGCCGGTCGGTGCGGCTTCGGTGGTGACGATGCGGATGCGTGAGCGGGCCAGTAGATCGAGGCCCATGTAGCGGCGGTTCTCGGTCCACTCATCACTCTGTTCGGCCAGGACGGCGCCGACGAGGCGGATCAGGGAGTCGCGGCCGGGGAAGATCCCGACCACGTCGGTGCGACGGCGGATCTCCTTGTTCAGCCGCTCTTGAGGGTTGTTCGACCAGATCTGGCGCCAGACCTCGCGCGGATATGCGGTGAACGCCAGCAGCTCATCGCGGGCGTTGTCGAGGTGCTTGGCTGCGTCGGGCCAGCGCGCGGTGAGAGTGTCGACCACGCGTCCGTACTGGGCTGTGACGGCGTCGGCGTCGGGCTGGTCGAAGATCGTGCGCACCTGCGTAGCGACATGCGGCTGCGCCGACTTCGGAACACGGGAGAGCAGGTTACGCAGGTAGTGGGTGCGACACCGCTGCCACGCCGCACCCGGCAACGCCGAGGCGATCGCCGCCACCAAGCCGGGATGGGCGTCGGAGATGACGAGCTGGACCCCGGACAGGCCGCGGGCGACCAGACCGCGCAGGAACGCCAACCAGCCCGCTCCGTCCTCGCTGGAGGCCACATCCAGGCCGAGGATCTCGCGGTGCCCGTCGGCGTTCACCCCGGTCGCGAGCAGCGCGTGCAAGTTGACCACCCGGCCGTCTTCGCGGACCTTCACCGTGAGCGCGTCGACCCACACGAACGTGTACGGGCCCTGGTCGAGCGGGCGCTCGCGGAACGCGGCGACCTGCCCGTCGAGGTGCGTGGCCATCTCGCTGACCTGCGAACGCGACAGCGACTTCACCCCGAGTTGTTCGGCCAGCTTCTCCACCCGCCGGGTGGAGACACCGAGTAGGTAGGCCGTGGCCACGACGGTGACCAGGGCCTGCTCGGCGCGGCGGCGGTGGGTCAGCAGCCAGTCCGGGAAATAGGAGCCCTGGCGCAGCTTCGGCACCGCCAACTCGATCGTGCCCGCTCGGGTGTCCCACTCCCGGGCCCGGTAGCCGTTGCGCTGGTTCGTCCGCTCGCTGCTGCGCTCGCCATAGCCGGCCCCGCACTGCTGATCGGCCTGCGACGACATCAACGCGTTCGCCATCGTCGCGATCATCGTCTGCAACAGATCCGGCGACACACCCGCCGAGGCGAGCTCCTCGACAAGCTGGGCAGGGTCCACACTGTGTGGTGCGGCCATCGTGGTGGTCCTTCCTGGAGTTCCTTGGTCGGTACTCGAGAAAGATCACGCGGTGGCCGTCTCACGTCACGACGCCACGCCGCTCACCAGCGACGAACCCGTACACCACCTCCGCGGACGTAACCATTCACCGATCCCCTTACCCGCCTCGGGTGATCCGATCCAGCGATTTATACCGCTTTCGCACTCACGCCGATCGGGACTCTCCGGGGAATTTCTCTATTGGGAGTCCTGGCCGGAGAATTCGAGCGGCAGGGACGGCGTCTCGCCCTGCCCCGCCCGGCCTCGACGACCGCGCGGAGATCGCCACGAGCGCGGTCGCCGTCTACCCGGCCACGTATGCCATGGAGGTCGCCGAGGCAGCCGGGCACCTCTCCGCCCGGCTCCGGCCCGACACCGTGCGCCCCTACACCGACCACGCCACGCATGCCGGGCGCCAGATCGGCGCCTGCAGGCGGCTCGGGCAACGCGCGGTGGATGGGGACCCGAAGCAGCGGGCGACGTCCTGGGCCCGGCTGAGGCGGTGGGCGTACGTGCTCGACTTCGCCGGCCGCCCCTGCCGCGACTCGGCCAACTCCGACCGCACTGCGCAGGCCCGTCGCGACCGGCAGCTCAGCCACTCCCGCACCGGCCCCGATGACGCCGAGCGGCTCGACCGGGCAGAGGACACGACAGGCGCCGATCGGACCGACGGCGGCCTCGTGCTCACCTCGCGGCGCCGGACAGCTTCCGTCGCTCGTGGTATCCGCTATCGGAACAGATCGGGGCCGACGACGACCGGTTCCACGATCTCCGGCACCGGTGCGTGCTCCTGCTGGTCGGACCGCCGCCACAGATCGTGCGGGGGACGGGGCAGGCGACGCGACTTAACGGTGTCTGCGCTGGTGGGAGAGTGTGGCCAGGGGCGGGGTCGAACCGCCGACCTTCCGCTTTTCAGTCCCGGTTCGGCAACGCCGACGCACTCCGTCGTGTCCATGGGTGTAGCGGTGACCAGCGCTAACGTCCGTGAGTGTTCAGCGCCAGCGAACGATGTTGCTATACACGTAGCTACACCGCTGAAGCACTCTGCTCCACCATCGCGAAAGTCCGCCGTTCCGAAGTACCGGTCGTCGACGCAGTGTGGTGCGGATACACTCGCTCCCAGATCGGTGAAGGGCGGTCCAACACCGTCTGCGACCGGTGGCGACGCGACCAGCTGGGACAGGGGAGTGCCTGTTTGGGCTTGGGACCGCTGTCCACTGCTCGTCGCGCACACCCATTGGGCTGTTCATCGAGCCAGTGACCTCATCGCCGCAATTCCGAGTCCCACAGTCGCCAACGCCTGATCGGGTTGGCAAAGGATTAGTGGCTCTTCCGGAAACGGAGTGCAGGTGAGGGTGTGGCCGGGCCCGGGACTGGGGTCGTGTCGCTGCGGTGAGGCGGGCCCCGAGAAGTTGATGATGCAGGTTCCTACGCCAGCACCGTCAAGCGTCCCGGGGACCCGATGCCGCAGCCTACGTCGCCGCCTGCCCAGATCGTGGCCGACACGATCATCCGGACCGTCGAGCTGGGGGTGCGGATCACCGACGCCGCCCTGGACGGCGACACCACCGTGCTGTGGTGCGAGCTGCTCACCGACGGGCCCGGGGTGTGTCCGGGCTGCGGGCTGGTCGGGGTCTACCGCGACACCGTGGAGCGCCGCGTCACCGACGTCCCGGTCGTGGGGCATCCGCTGCAGCTGCGGGTCCGGGTGCCGCGCTACCGGTGTGTCCACGACGGCTGCGTCCGCGAGGTCTTCGCCCACGACAGCCGCCGGCTGGCCCGCCCGGGGTGGACGACCACTCGACGCTGCGCGGCCTACGTGCTGGGGCGCCTGGCGGTGGACAAGGCCACCGTGTCCGCGGTCGCCCGCGAGCTAGGCCGGTCGTGGGACACCGTGAACAGCATCGCCGTCACCGCCACCGAGCAGTTGCTGCTCACCGCCGGTCCGGCCCGTCTCGACGGGGTGCGGGTGATCGGGGTCGACGAGCACAAGTGGGCTCACGTGTTCGGCGCCGACGGCGACGGGTTCGTCACCGTGATCACCGATCTCACCGCCGTCGTCGCAGGTCACGGTCCGGCACGGCTGCTCGACCTGGTGGCGGGCCGCTCAGCGGCGGCGATGACGACCTGGCTCAACGCCCGCGACCAGGCGTTCCGCGACGGCGTCCGGATCGTGGCGATGGACGGGTTCGGCGGCTACAAGAACGCCGCCACCACCGCACTGCCGGACGCGGTCACGGTGATGGACCCCTTCCATGTGGTCGCGCTGGCCGGGCACAAGCTCGACCTGTGCCGCCAGCGGGTCCAGCAGGACACCCTCGGCCACCGCGGCCGCACCGGTGACCCGCTCTATCGAGAGCGCCGCACCCTACGGACCCGGCTCGGGCTGCTCACCGACAAGCAGAGAACCAGGCTCGAGGCGGTGTTCGCCGGCGACCAGCACGTCGCGGTCGAGGTCACCTGGTGGGCGTATCAGCAGATCATCGCCGCCTACGCCACCACCGACCGCAGGCGCGGCAAGACCGAGCTCGCCTCGGTGATCGACCGGCTCCGCGGAGAGCTCCCGGCCGGGCTCGCCGAGCTCGCGACCCTCGGCCGGACGCTGCACCGGCGCCGCGAGGACGTGCTGGCCTACTTCGACCACCGCGCCTCGAACGGCCCGACCGAGGCCATCAACGGCCGCCTCGAAGCCCTCCGCCGCAACGCCCTCGGCTTCCGCAACCTGATCAACTACCGCATCAGATCGCTGCTGCACTGCGGAGCCCTTGCACTCTAGATCCGGAAGAGCCGGATTAGTGCACGTTATGGGTGCCGCCGTCGGTGGTCGAGTGCTGCTCCATGGCCTCGCTGTGGGCGACGAGAGCGTCGTAGTCGACTGCGGCGCCGCGCAGTAGGGTTTCGATCAGCCGGCCGGCGTCGTCGTCGCTGAGGTGGCGCTCCTCAAACAGAGCGCGGTAGTAGACCAGGGAGCCGAGCAGGTCGAGGATTTGGTCGCGGTCGGTGTCGGGACGTAGGTTGCCCCGGGCGATAGCCCGGTCGAGCATGGCCCCGACCGCAGTCCGGGGTGGGTCGAACACGATGCGCATGTACTGGCCGCGCAGCTCCGCATCGGTGGCGCACTCAGCGAACAGGGAGCTGAGTACGTCGGGGCGGATGGCGCGGAACTCGGCGAGGAAAACGAACAGGCCTTCGCCGAAATCGCACAGCGTGCAGCCGGTGTCTGGGGACTCTGGCACGTCCAGGCGGGCGGCGATCGCGGCAAGTGCCAGCCGTGCTCGCCCGCTGAAGCGTCGGTAGATGGCGGGGCGGGTGGTGCCGGCGCGGCGGGCGACCTCCTCGACCGACAGGGCGTGATACCCGGACTCGTCGAGTACCGCCAGGGTCGCCTCGACTACCGCGGTGTCGATCTGCGGGTCGCGAGGCCGCCCACCCGGTTTGGACCGGCTTGTGGGCTCGGCGGTTGGCTCGGTCGTCATCTCGTCCCCAACCTCTCTCTGGACATACCTTGGACTGTACTGTTACGTTACGGCCCGTATTGAAACAGGGAGGAGTTCTGGCGCGGCCAGAACTTCGGAAACGGAGGCAGCCTCATGTCCGTCGAGTTCAATCACACCGCCGTCGCCGTCCGCGATAAGCACGCCTCTGCTCAGTGGCTGGCCTCGCTGCTAGGACTTGAGGTCGGTCCGCCGTGCGGCCCGTTCGTCCCGGTCCAGACCAGTAACGGCGTTGAACTGGACTATCTCGACGTCGACGAGGGTGAGATCGTGGCGCAGCACTACGCGTTCCTCGTATCCGAGGTCGAGTTTGACGCGATCCTCGCCAGGATTCGCCACGCCGAGATCCCTCACTGGGCGTGGCCGGGACATCAGGGTCTGGGCGAGATCAACCACTACGACGGCGCCCGGGGCACCTACTTCGACGATCCCAATGGTCATCACATGGAGATCCTCACTCACCCGAGCGGGAGCGGGAGCGGGAGCGGGAGCGGGAGCGGGAGCGGGAGCGGGAGCGGGAGCGGGAGCGGGATGAGCATTCCAGCAATCTGATCGCTGCCTGCCGACGCACAACTCACCCGGCGCCTGGGGCGCCCACCTCAGACCTTGCGATCGCCACCCTCCCGACCAAACCACCATCGCCTATTTACGTTACGATATGTAACGTAAATAAGGACGGAGGTTGACCATGACACTGCAGCATCCGATCCGACTCGCGGTCATCGTCGGCAGCACCCGGCGGGGACGGTTCGCCCCTACGGTGGCCGACTGGGTGGCCGAGCAAGTACGGGCACGCGGCGACATAAAGGTCGACGTCATCGACCTGGCCGAGACGGCGTTGCCCGAAGTCCTCGGCGACGAACACGAACCGATCCCCGCCCCGGTGACGAAGCTGGCGCCTCGACTGGCGGCCGCGGATGCGTTCGTGGTTGTGACCCCGGAGTACAACCACAGCTTCCCCGCCGCACTGAAGACCGCGATCGACTGGTTCTTCGACGAGTGGACGGCCAAACCGGTGGGGTTCGTGTCCTATGGCGGCATGGGCGGCGGGCTCCGCGCGGTGGAAGCGCTGCGCCTGGTGTTCGCCGAGCTACACGCCACCACCGTCCGCGACGTGGTCAGCTTCCACTTCCGCGACTGGCCCTTCCAGTTCGAGCCCGTCGACCCCGGCGCGGTCAAGGCGCTGTCGGCCCAACTCGACCAGCTCGGCTGGTGGGCCGCAGCGCTGCGGACCGGCCGGGAGCGTGTCCCCTACGCGTCGGTGACCTGAGGTTCACCATGAACGCTCCGAACACGAACACCCAGTACGAGTGGAGCCTGACCCGCTTCCTCAGACTCCTGTCCTGAGAGCGTGTTGTGAAACCTCGTGGGTCAGCCTTCGAGGTCCTCTGCTAGCCTGCGGGCGGCTTCCTTCTCGATCTCGCTGCGAGATTCGGGGAGTTGCTCGCCGGCCAGCCGAGCCGAAATCAGCCGGATCATTGCGAACTGGATCATAGCCTCGGCGTGGGCGGTCTTGCGTTCGTAGTCGCGTGCCAAGCGTCGACACCGCGAGGACACCGGAGCCCGGGAATGCTGGCCTCCGCGACGGTCGTGGGCCTGGTGGCCCCGAGTGGTCCCGCTCCCCCGGTTCGTCGCGGATGCCCTGGCCCGGCACCGGGACCGTCAGCGCAAGGAGCAGGAGGAGGCCGGCGCCGACTGGACCGACAGCGGCCTCGTGTTCACCTCGCGGCGCGGGACACCGTTGGAGCCGGACAACCTCCGGCGCTCCTGGTACCCGCTGCGGAAGCAGATCGGGGCCGACGACGTCCGGTTCCACGACCTGCGGCACTCGTGCGTGACGCTGCTGCTGGGGCTCGGGGTTCCGCCGCACATCGTGCAGGAGATCGTGGGCCACGCCCATCTCGGTGTCACGATGGGGGTCTACGCCTACGTGTCCCTGACCGAGAAGCGCGCGGCGCTCGACCGGCTGCAGGAGGGGCTGAGCTGAGGGGCGTTGCTACACCCGTTGCTACAAAACGCGGGCCAGGTGAAACAACTGAACAGTGTTTCCGCTGGTAAGAGAGGTGGCCAGGGGCGGGGTCGAACCGCCGACCTTCCGCTTTTCAGGCTGTTGCCGACCCCGGCGCATCCGCTTCCGAGCCGGTCCTGACCTGGTCGGTTCCCCGACAGTCCCCCGTCGCCGCCGTCGCGTTGCCGTCAACGTAGCCGTCACCTGACGGCCCGGCGGCGACGCGTCGTTCCCCGGAACCGTTGCTGAGCACCACGCGTGCTCCAGCGGCGGTTCTGCATGTCCGCATGCCCTGATCCGGCGTGCGCCGCCCCGGCACCGACGGCCTCTTCCGAGAGGTCGCCGTCTTGTCCACTCCCCCGCACGTCCCGGTCCCCGGCTCTGAGCCGACGGACCCGACCGATCACACATCAACCGACCGCACGCCCGCTCTCCCGTCGGTGGCGGCCGTGGGCGCCGCGGCCGGGCCGCAGGCGCGGGCCGGAGGCAGGAGCGCCGGCGGGCCGGGCGCGAGCGACCCGGCCGCGGCCCCGGCGGCAGCCGCGGGCCGGCCTGGGCTTGTTCTATGTGCCATATCGGGCCGGGCCACCGAACAGGCCCGGGTCCCGGACACCGTCGACGGGCTGTGGTCCCCGGCGTTCCCCTCGCCCGAGCTCGTCGACGCCGCGGTCGCGCTACTGCCCGCGGTCCGGGAAGAGGCCGGCCGACTCGCCGAGGGGCCGCGCTGGGAACTGACGGTCGGTCCCGGCATGTTCGCCGTCGCCACCCACGACTGGGCCCGCGTCGAACGCACCGCCGAACGACAGACCGAGGCCCGTCGCAAGGACGTGGACCTGGCCGTCGCCCACCATCTCGCCACGGGCGAGTGGAGCGATCCGCCGCCACGGGCACCGATTACCGGGTGGTCGCGCAAGTCCCGCGCCCGCATGGTGCGACGGCTTTGCGAACTGAACTACACCCCGCTCTACGCCGCCGGCCGACTCCCGGCGATGGTCACGCTGACCTACCCCGGGGACTGGGAGAACGTCGTCCCCACCGGCCCGGTCCTGAAAGCGCACATGAAGGCGCTGCGCAAGCGCTACCTGCGCGCGTGGGGTGAGGACTGGGCGTGCGTGTGGAAGCTGGAGTTCCAACGACGCGGCGCCCCGCACGTCCACATGCTCTGCACCCCTCCGCACGGGCAGACCAGCACCGGGGAACGGTTCCACGTCTGGCTGTCACGGGTGTGGGCCGAGGTCGTCGACCACCCCGATCCCGAGCAGCGGCGACGCCATCAGTTGGCCGGGACCGCGCTGGACTACCGGGAGGGCCTGCGCGCGACGGACCCGCGCCGAGTCGCGGCGTACTTCTGCAAGCACGGGATGCTCGCGGCCAAGGAGTACCAGCACCAGGTCCCCGAGGCGTGGCAGGAACCCGGCCGCGGGCCGGGACGGTTCTGGGGCGTCTGGAATCTCGAACGCGCCACCCGCACGCTCGCCGTCACCCCGGCCACCGGCGTGCAGGCCGGCCGGATCGCCCGGCGCTGGGCTCGCGCGCAAGGCCGGGCGCAGCAGACCTGGAAGATGCGCGTCGAGCAGTCCACCGGACGCGTCCGGTACCGACGCTCGCGGTCACGGGTGAAGCTGATGACCAACGGCGGCCGGGGCTGGATCGCGGTCAACGACGGACCGGCGTTCGCCGCCGGCCTCGCCCGCTATCTCGACCAACTCGACCACAGCTCAACAGGAACACGGCTGTCTCCTGTCTCCCCGTCGGCCAGGTCCCCCGAGAGCGCCTCCGGTGGGCGGGTCCAGGTGGAGCACCGCATGCGCTGAACGACCTGGACCCGCCCGCCGGAGGTGCTACCGCCGCAGGTGGCCGGCGGGGAGACACCCTCCCCGGAGGTCGCCCGGGGTGTGGGGCGCGGCGAGCGCCCCTACGTGAAGTGTTCTTCGGCAACGCCGGCCTGTTGCAGCAGATCAAACAACGGCGAGATCTCGTGCCGACGGCCACGTTCAGCACAGTGCGCGTAGATCAACCGTCGGCGAGCGCGGGACATGCCCACGAAGAACGTGGAGTTCCCTTCAGATGGATCTCTTCTATAGCTCCACCATGAGGCGTCATCGAAGCCAACATTTATTACAGTATCGAACTCAAGTCCTTTGCTTCGATGGATGGATAGAATCGAAACAGCATTCTCCCCACCGAAGTCGGCAGCAACTGACCACCACTTGTCCGTGTAGTCCAGAACTTGCCGTAGTCGTTCCGCGAAGGCACTGCGGGCCCGCTGCGCGGCATCCGAGTCCTGATAGGAGCGAAACCCTCGACTCCAAACTCTATCCGGAACGAATTCCTCCATCCGAGCCGCCACCTGATCGGCAGATGAAGACTCCACGGGAAGGCTCGCGATCAGTAAGCGCAACTGATCAACCTCTTTGTGGATTTCATCCTCCAGGTCCAGATATGCGATATCGTCTTCCACTGGGTCTAATTGCCTCAAGAGCAACAAAGTCTCCCGAACTGAATCCCAACTTCGTGGGGGAGCCTCCGCGACAGACAATCGAAGCAACTCCACGCCAAAAGAGCAGATACGATCTTTTAGAAGATCCTGAAGAGGAATGGTCGCAGCTTGCTTCGCATGATTCACAAGCCGTACATCATACTTCTCAAAGTATGGGCGTAGAGACTGCTCGAAGTCATCCGCTTTCTGCCGTACCAGTAAGAGCGTGTTTGAGAAGATCAAGTCGCGGGTGTGATCATGTACTTCTGTTGCCGGGCGGCCGGGGTGCCGCGGGCGAGGCGGCGGGTGATGGTGTTGATCGCCGCCCAGCGGATCATGGCCTCGGACACGGCGGGGTCGCGTTCGTAGTCTCGGGCCAGACGCCGGTGCGCGGTGAGCCAGGCCAGGGTCCGCTCGACCGCCCACCTGCGCGGCAGGACGGCGAATCCGCGCTGCTCAGGCGGTTTGCGGACGACCTCGACCGTGGTCCGCAGGATCGAGGTGGCCCAGTCGAGCAGGCGGCCGGCGAACCCGGCGTCGGCGAACACGAAGCGCACCCTCGTGCGCAGGTAGAGGTCGAGCAGGATCGACTTGGCGCCGTCGCGGTCCTGGACCGACGCCGAGCACACCATCGTCGTCAAGAGCAGGCCGAGGGTGTCGGTGATGATGAACCGCTTCCGACCGTTGACCTTCTTTCCGGCGTCGTATCCACGTGTGTCCTGTCCGACGGTGTCGGCGCCGCGCACGGACTGGGAGTCGATGATGCCCGCGCTCGGCTCCGGGTCGCGGCCCTCGTCGGCGCGCAGCTGTCCGCGTACGACCGGCAGGATCTGTTCGGTGACCTTCTGCTGCTCCCATCGGTTGAAGTACCAGTACACGGTCTGCCATGGCGGGAAGTCCGCAGGCAGAGCACGCCATGCGCACCCCGCGCGCACCACGTAGAGGATCGCGTCGACCACGTCCCGGCGTGGATGCTTCTCCGGCCGCCCACCCGATCCGGCCTCGGGCAGGAGCGGCTCGATCAACGCCCACTGGGCATCGCTGGTGTCCGAGGGATACCGCCGCTTACGCCGAGCCACCCATCCACGATGGACCACACCGGCGCCCGGACCACGCAGACACGCCGGCCTTCTCAAACACGCTCTAAGACGTAGTTGTCGTATGGGAGGCCGGTACGCAGGTGATCTTCCTTGATCCACCTGGCGATGCGCTCGCCTTCGTCGTCGATTCGATCAAACGTCCACAGCCGAGCCGATTGTTCATCCTCGATAAGCTCAGCTTTCGACTCGCCCATTTCGATAGCAGGGTCCAATTGCTGCGCGACCGAATGCTGAACTCTGACTAGGTCAGGAACGCTTCGATAGTTGAATCTTAGTTCCCGGGGACTAATGGAAACTTCGCTACAGAAGGCACCGAACGAGTCAGACCTGGCTCCAGCCCAGCCCATAATCTTCTGCTTCTCATCCCCGACTACGGTGATCTTCGAGCCACCCGACAGAAACGTCGAAGCCAACAAGTCGTACTGGGAATGCGTTGTATCCTGGAATTCATCCACGAACACAAATGGGTAAGTGGCCATCAATGCCCGCGCCACCGAAGGGGCGTTTCGCAGCAGCAAATGCGTTAGTCGATTAATGACCGGGAAAGAGAGGGCGGATGGACTTCGATCTACTCCGGATTTCACCCAATTCAAGACCGCACACTCCTGAGCAGTGGCCGCCGCTGCAGGGCTAGAAGGAAGCGAGAACGTCCCAAGGAGATTCTGACTGAAGTCGTCCCACGTCATACCCATAAGAACATCGCGCCAATGTGGCCGGAACTGTGCGAGCTTGGCCGTAAACGTTCGAAAATCACCTCGTGTGGGAAAATCTACGTGGTAGGCGTTAGATGGCTGCCAGATCTGAGGAAGGGTTGTTGAGAACCGATCCAGAATATTCTTAGTGAAGGCATCGAAAGTCATCGAGTCGAAACGAAGCGACGTCGCGCGCCCGCAACGCTCCTCGACTCGCCGGGCCAGATTCTCTGCAGAGTCCGTCTTAAATGATATCGACAGCACGCGATACGGAGCCGGACATAATCCCGACGAAAACAGATATGCGGCTTTTTGAGCCAGCAACTCCGTTTTGCCGGCACCTGGACCTGCAATAACGCAACCGTGGCCTGCTTCTCGAACTGCTTCTAACGCGGCCGGTTCGAGACTCGGTATGCCGACAGGCGCCCATTCGGTTTCGCGACCACCCATAACTATTGCACCCCTCCGAAGGGGGAGTTCGGGATCTCCGATGCGATGCGGTCGACCAAAGCGCGGAGCTCTTCCGGAGACCTGAGCGCGAGATCGCTATCCTCTACCTTCGAGAGGGACCTCGCGTGTGTTGTGGGCTTGCCTCGACCAAGAAATAGGTACCTATACCAGGTAAACGGCAGTTCCTCGAGCAGACTTGCGTCACCCTTCTCACCGAGTACCGCACTTACAGGATCGCCCTGATCGCTTGGGCCATTCCCGCCATCGGCAACTTCTTGATACTGCTCCGGCAGGGAGACTAACATTGACATGTCGATATCAAGCGGGTATGAGTAATAGATTCGATGCTGCCGCAGTTTAGCAATCCACTGATCGAGTACATCACGAGACATCGAAGCTTCCGCCAACGCGGAAACCGTTAGACTCGTTCCACTAACGATTTGATCGTTAGGCACACCTATGGCTTCTAACTGCTCAATTGCGTACTTGATCCGCCCATGACCCCCTCCGCTTCTGCCAAGATCGAGGTCCAACAGGGTCGAATGAGGGATATCCAGATCGTTCAGTAACCGCCAGAAGTGATTCACATGACGCCCGCCAAGCGGGACAATTGCCACAAAAGATCTATCAATCGGAAGGCCAATAGCTTCCGCAACGCGCGGGATTACGACTTCCTCGGAGCTTCCTTCGCCCAGAATGACATAGCTCGCAAAATACAGCTCGGGATACGCCCGTACTGCTTCCCGGATATACTTGTACTCGTCTTCGCCCGCTGGCAGCTGGATCTTCCGGACCGAAGATCCCGAGGAGGACTTAGCTCTGAAATGGCGGATTTGCTTCGGCTCAATACGAGAAAGAACACTCGCTGAGTGGCTTGATATCAGAGCTTGGCCACCTCTCGAAGCCATAACCTCGCGAAGCTGCTCCACAATCCTAGACAAGTAGAACGGCATCAAGTTGTTCTCAGGTTCTTCGACGCCGACAAGCGTAAGTACCGGCATAGAGAAAGCTTCGGCGTCGAAACCTTCCGCGCGCTCCTTAATCTGGTTCTCGACATCGAGCGTGGCGGAAACTAGCGATATGCAGAACATGGACCGCTGGCCATCGCTAAGCTCAGATACAATCCGATCTCTTCCCGTTTCGTCTGGCCTGAACACGACATCGAGGTTGCGTACGAAGTCTTCGAGTTTCGAGTTGATCGGTCGAAGTACCGGCTGAGAATGGGTACCCGCTCCATGGACTTCTTGCCAACGCGATGTCAATACCGATAGCAGTGAATCTACACCCCGCTCGTCGAGGAATGCGTCATTGAGCCCATCTCCACTTTTCTTAAGCTCATCAACAAACCCATCAGACCACTTGATAGACTGCCATAGACGCCCTCTTAGAAGGCCTGCAAGGTGGGATGCAGCGTCGCGCACTGCTGGCACATAGACAAACTGGATCTGGCTCCTGGTCGGGCCACGCACGATCGCGACCGCCTCGTCAGTGTAATTTTCATCGTGACTCTTGATAGCGATCAGACGGTCGTCAATGGTGCCGTCGAGTCCATTATTGGTCCAGGTCGCTTCAAGACGAAGACGACACTTCATTGTGCCGTTCTGGTCAGCCGCCATCTGGTGCCAGAAAGCTGGCACCGCGCTCGATAAATCCCGGCCAGCGCCTAGCTCAGGGAAGGCGAAGACAGCTTCCACCATGAGCGAACGCTCGTCCGGCTCTTCGACTTCCTCGGCTGGGACGTGGAAATCCTGCCGCCGGACACGTCTAGCGTCTGCCACAACACCAAACATCCGCTGGAGCGCCTGCATAACTGCAGTCTTCCCGCTTCCGTTAGCACCGATGAACACTGTTGTATCCGTCTCGAACTCTAGGCAAACGGGATCCGGCCCGAAGCATCGAAAGTTCTGGACCGTGAGTGACTCTAGGTGCAACTCAGCTCCTCGCTTCGCACCAACGACGCGTAGTCTTCGGTGGTCCTGGCAGTATCGAGAAGTTTTGTATCACACTATCGGGAAAGAGGTCTAGTCTGACAGTATCCGATTTCCGTCGTGACTCCGCACTGCGACATGCTCGCAGTCGAACGCATCTTCAACACGTACTCTATAGACTAGAGTCATCTCTTCGAGAATCGCCGCACGATCTTTCCACGCGACACGCCGGGACTCATCGGAGGTCGATAGAGCACCCGCGACTGGCTTACACCGGAAGACGAGAGCAATCACTCCGCGTTGCATGTTCTTGTATACGCCAGTCAAGCGTTCGACTTCGACCTGTATGCCAGTTTCTTCGAGCACCTCACGTACCGTTCCAGCTTCGGGAGTTTCATCCATTTCCAGCACTCCACCCGGGGGCTCCCAATGCAGATTGTCTTGCCGCTGAATGGTTAGGACCCTACCCGCTTCATCCACTACTATTCCGGCCACACTTACAGAATGTCTCGGCGGTTCTGACACAGGGACCTCCAGGAGGGACCACCGTCGGTAGGCTTGTCCAGCAACATAGTCGTCTAGGCACCTGGAGACGAGACAGTGCACCTCGGAAGCCTTGACCGCTCGGGTGACCGCGCGCCTTACCGTCAGATCGCCGACCAGCTTCGCGCTGCCATTACTCGAGGCGAGCTGGTGGCAGGAGACAAGCTGCCGTCCGAAGCTCAGCTCATGAAGCACTACGAGGTCGCCCGAATGACCGCCCGGCAGGCGATCCAGGAGCTTCGCTCCGAGGGTCGAGTCGTCGCTGAGCAGGGTCGAGGCGTCTTCGTCAGCCAGCCCGTCCAAGTCCGCCGCCTCGCCTCCGAACGCTTCGCCCGCCGCCATCGCGAGGCCGGCCTCGCCGCGTTTGGCGTCGAGGCAGAAAAGACCGGCTTCACCCCGCGCGTCGACCAGCTGGAGGTCTCGACCGCCAGCCCACCCGACGAGATCCGCGACCGCCTGCGCCTCGGCGATGGCGGGGACGTCGTCGTCCGGTCCCGCCGCTACCTGGCCGACGGCCAGCCCGTCGAGACGGCCGTCTCGTACGTCCCGGCCTCGATCGCGGCCGGCTCCCCCATCGTCGCCGACGACACCGGCCCGGGCGGCATCTACGCGCGCCTGGAGGAGCTGGGCCACGAGCTGGACCACTTCACCGAGGAGGTCTCGGCCCGCATGCCCACCGCCGACGAGCGACGCCGCCTCCAGCTCACCGACGGCGTGCCGGTGATGGTCGTCCTGCGGACCGCCTACGACACGACCGGGCGCCCGGTCGAGGTCTGCGACACGCTCAAGGCCGCCCCGGCGTATGTCCTGGAGTACGACATTCCAGCTCGCTGACCTGGGCCGATCGGGTGCACTCCGTTCGGTGACGGCAACTCCTCTAGACACCTAAGCGTCTTGCACTTACCGTCGAACCTGTCTAGAGGACCGACACCACGGGGTGATTCCAGTGCCGCAGATCTACGCCATCGACCAGGCAGCGACGTTCGAGCGCGTGCTCTTCCTGTCCGGCGAGCCGAAGACACGCTTCGGCTCCGACGTGCAGGAGACGTCCAAGGACGGCGTGCCGAAGTGGGAGGTACAGCTCGTCGCGAGCTTCCGCCAGTTCGGCCGCTCGACCAACGAGATCATCAAGGTGGGTATCACGGCCCACCACCAGCCGGGCGCCGAGCTGGGGCCGGCCGAGCCCGTCCAGCTCGTCGGGTTCGAGATCGGCGTGATGGACAAGAAGAACCGCGAGGGCCAGGTCGTCGGTGCGCAGGTCTGGTATCGCTGCCAGGAGGTCCGCTCGCTGACCGCCACCGGCCCGCGTACCAAGCAGGCGGAGGCGAGCTGATGGCCGCCGAGACCGACCCGGGCGTCGTGTTCGTCTGCCGCGGCTGCGAGACCGAATACCCGCCCGCGCTGGGCGAGTGCCCGGAGTGCGGGGACTGGGCGTTCACCGCCGCCCTCTCCCCCGCCCTGCTTCCGGTGCCGCGGAGGGCGTCATGACCGCCACGGCGCTCCTGCCGTTCCCGCCCGACCGATCACGCGGTGGCGGCTGGTTCGGCCGCACACGGCGCTCCTGGGCCGACCGCCGGGCTGACCGTGAGCACGAGCAGGAGTGCTGGGCGTTCGCCGAGCACCTGCGCTTCGTGTGGCGGGACGCCTGCGAGGGCGTCGGCGTCAGCCGGACCACCGACACCGCCACCGGGCCGACGGTCCGCACCCCCAGGGTCGGCCGGATCGTCGTCGACCGACCGACGACGGTGCTCGTCGAGCTGCTGCCCGGTCAGGAGCCGCAGGACCTCTCCCGGGTCGGCGACCGGCTCGCGCACAGCCTCGGGTTCGAGACGCTGCGCGTCGTGCCGCACGGCGGCCGGTGGGTCCGTGTCGAGCTGCTCGACCAGGACCCACTCACCGAGCCGTTCGCGCTGCCGCGCATCACGGTCGGCACGTGCCAGGACCCGGTCCTGCTCGGACGCGACGAGTTCGGCGACGCGCTCGGGCACACCTTCGCCGACGCCGCGCACGTCGCGCTCCAGGGTCAGAACGGCGCCGGCAAGTCCCAGTTCGCCTACGGCCTGCTCGCCCAGCTCGCCGCGGCCGACGACGTCCGGATCGCGGGCTCGGACATCACCGGCCTGCTGCTCGGTTGTCCCTACGACGGCACGGTGCATCGGCCGTGGCAGGCAACCGGGACCGCGGATCTCGAGGAGCACGCGGCGCTCCTGGAACGGCTAGTGGGCGTGATGGACGAACGCCTGGCCGCGCTGCCGGACCGCGTGGACAAGATCGAGCCGTCCCCGGCCGTGCCGCTGTTCGTGGTCGTCGTCGAGGAGTTCCCCGGCCTGCTCCGAGCCGCCGGCGCCATGCCGAAGCTTGGGCGCGGCGAGCGCTCGGTCCTCGACCGGATCAGGGCCGCGAACCTGCGCTTGCTGTCCGAGGGCCGCAAGGTCGGCTTCCGCGTGATCACGCTTGCGCAGCGCGCCGAGGCCGAGGCGATGGGCGGCGGCTACGCCCGCGACCAGTACGCCCTGCGCCTCTCGTTCCGCGTCCCCGGCGACTCGCTGGAGATGCTGCACGGCCCGGCCGTCCGCGAGCTCGCGGAACGCCACGCGACCGCCGAGCCCGGCGTCGCCGTCCTCTCCGCGCCCGGCCGGGACGTCGTCCGCGTCCGGGTGCCCTACCTCGGTGCCTACGCCGAGTACTGCGACCGCATCGCCATGACCGCACGGAAGGAGCCCTGACATGGACCCGCTGCTGCTCACCGTCAAGGAGGCCGCCGAGGTGCTGAGGATGAGCACGAGCCGCGTCTACGACCTCATGCGGACCCGTCAGCTCCGCTCCCACAAGGTCGGCCGCGCCCGCCTCATCCCTGCCGAGGCGCTGCGGGAGTTCGTCGAGTCGCTCGGTGAGGACGCGGCATGAGCGCACCCGCCGTAAACGCCGTTTACGCCGACAGCCGGTCGCTGTTCCTGGACGTCGTCGTGGCCGGCCTCGACCGGACGACCGCCGCGCTCTCCGGCCTTCACGCACACCACCCGGCGACGGCCGCAGAGCGCGCCGCGCACGCCCACCGGCTCGCCGAGCTGCACCGTCGCCGGGCCCGCTGGTGGGCCGTGCTCGAACGCTCCGCCGCCGACCGGCTGGAGACCCACCGTGTGCACCGGCTGGCAGTCATCGCGGCGCGCGCCGCCGCGGACGACGGGGTGCGCTTCTGGCTCGACGCCGCACGGTCCTGGGAGGCCATCGCCGACCGCGAGCGCACGGGACGGGGTGCGGTCGCGTGACCACCGAACCGACGCCCGACGAGCGGTTCCCCGCCCCCCGCACCGGCAAGCAGCGCGCCAACGGCGAGGGGACGATCTACAAGCGCCAGGACGGCCGCTACGAGGGCGCCTGCTACGTCCTGATCGCCGACGGCACGATCCGGCGGAGGCGGGTCTACGCCCGCACCCGCAAGGAGGTCGTCGAGAAGCTGGCCGCCCTCCAGCGCCAGTCCCGCGACGGCATCCCGATGCCCACCCGGAGCTGGAAGGTCGGCGAGTACCTCGCGTACTGGCTGGAGCACGTCGTCCGGCCGAACAGCAAGCCGAAGACCCACCAGGGCTACGAGGTCGTCGTGCGGGTGCACATCGTCCCGGTGCTCGGCACCAGGCGGCTCACCGCGCTCCAGGCCGCCGACGTCCGCCGGCTCCTGGCCCACGTGCAGAACCGCTGCCGGTGCTGCGCCGAGGAGATCGACGCGCGACGCCCGGAGAAGCGCCGCCGGTGCTGCGCGGTCGGACGGTGCTGCGCGAGCTTCCCGTCCATCCGGACGCTCCAGCAGGTGCACGCCGTCCTGCGGAACGCGCTGCAGAACGCGGTCCGCGAGGAACTGATCATGCGCAACGTCGCACAGCTCGTGCGCGTCCCGTCGCCGAAGTACCGCGTCAACCGGGGCATCAGCGCCGAGCAGGCCCACGAGCTGATCGAGGCCAGCCAGGACGACCGGCTGCACGCGCTCTACGTCCTGACGCTCTACCTGGGCATGCGCCGCGCCGAGCTGCTCGGGCTGCGCTGGTCCGACGTCGACCTCGACACCGGCCACCTGGAGATCGTGCAGACGCTCCAGCGGGTCGACGGCGAGCTGCGCTTCGTCCCGGCCAAGACCGATGCCTCGGAGCGCACGCTCCCGCTCGTCGGCCGCTGCCTGGACGTCCTGCGCAAGCACCGCGCCGGACAGTCCTGGGAGGCGTCCGAGGCCGGCGACGCGTGGCAGGACCACGGCCTGGTCTTCCCGAGCCGGATCGGTACGCCGATGGAGCCGGACAACCTGCGCCGCTCCTGGTACCCGCTGCGGGCCCGGGTGGGCGCACACCGCGTCCGGTTCCACGACCTCCGGCACACCTGCGTCACGCTGCTGCTGGACCTGGGCGTGCCGCCGCACATCGTCCGGGAGATCGCCGGCCACTCCGACATCGGCGTGACCATGAAGATCTACGCACACGCGTCGCTGACCGAGAAGCGGGCCGCGCTGCAGAAGCTCGACGGGAGGATCGGATGACCGCGTTGCCGTCACCGTTGCCGTCAAGCGGCATGATCGAGAAGAAGAAGCGCGGAGAACCCGCTGGTAAGAGGGTGTGGCCAGGGGCGGGGTCGAACCGCCGACCTTCCGCTTTTCAGGCGGACGCTCGTACCAACTGAGCTACCTGGCCCCGGCCCCCGGATGAACCGGGGTACCTGAGAGTGGAGCGACCCAGACGGGACTCGAACCCGCGACCTTCGCCGTGACAGGGCGACGCGCTAACCAACTGCGCCACTGGGCCTTGCTGTGTAACCGTACCCCCAACGGGATTCGAACCCGCGCTGCCGCCTTGAAAGGGCGGAGTCCTAGGCCGCTAGACGATGGGGGCTTGGATGACCGAGGAGGCTCAACCTTCCCTCAACGGCTGTCCGTTGGGAGCGATGAAACCATACGACACCGCTCCGGAGCCCCCTGCAGGCACCCCCCTCATTCCGCCGTCGTGGCCGGTCAGACCCCGTCCGGGGCCCTCATCGGGCGACCGGTGGCGGCTGGTCGGGGTTCGCGGAGATCAGCCCGAGCATGTCGAGCAGCTCGCGCAGGTCTCCGGAATCGTCGGAGTTCTTCGCCACGACGAGACGGGCCTTCTGGACCTGGTCGTCGGACACCTTGAACGCGTCGGCCGCGTTCCGTGGGGCCGGGATGGACCCGGTCTCCTCGTCGACAGTGCGCTTCGCACCGATGCTCATGACGCCTCCCCGTAGGCAGTCAGGGCGCCGCATGTCCCTGGCACACCCCCGGGTTCCGTCCGTGGGTCGCGCCGCGGTGCCGGGTCTCGCCGATACCGCCACGTGCTGTGGCCGTGACCAAGACGTTACCCATCGTGCGAGGCGCCTGCACGCCCCTTCCCGGGTGACGGAACGGTCACCGCGCGCGGTGGGCCGGGACGAGGGTTCAGCCGGACGCCGGAGCCGGGCAGGGAGCGCCGGACAACGCTCCGACCGGCACCGCAGCCGCCAGTGCCCGGTATCCGGCCGGCGACGGGTGCAGCCCGTCGCCGGAGTCGTAGTCCGGTCGCAGTCGCGTCGGGTCACCCGGATCGGCGAGCGCCGCGGCGGCGTCGATCACCCCGTCGGCCCAGTGCGGCCCCTCGGTGCGGATCCGTTCGTTGACCCGGTCCCGGGTCGCGACGACCGCCTCGGCGTCCCGCCCACCACTCGTCGACGGCGGGATCGTGCTGAGGAACACCCGCAGTCCGGACGCCCGGGCCCGGTCGGCGAACGCCTGCAGGCCCGCCACCAGCTCGCCCTCTCCGGCTCCTGCGGCGAGATCGTTGGTGCCGATCAGCAGGATCACGTCACGGATCCCGGCGAGCGGTTCGACGTCGACGTCGAACCGGGTCCCCGGGGCGTCCCCGCCGGCGGGCGGATCGTCCTGCAGCAGCTGGTTGCGCGACAGCCCCGCATTGAGCACCGTCGTCGCCCCCTCCCCGGACGCCGGCCGGGCGGCCAGCGCGTCGGAGAACCGGTCGTCACCGTTCGGGGTGCTGCCGACGCCGTCGACGATCGAGTCGCCGATCACCAGCACCCCACCGACCGGTCGAGGTGCGAGCACGTCGAGCCCGGCCAGCACGGGCCACGACTGCAACGTGGTGCCGAAGCCGTCCGCCCCGGGCTCCGCGGACCGATCCCCCGGTCCGGACAGCCACGCCGTGCGCATGGCGACCGGATGGGAGCTGATCGTCGCCGGGACCTGCGCCAGGTACAGGCTCACCGTCAGCGGCACCCCCCGCTCCACGGGGACCGGCAGCGGATCGGTCAGCACCTCCGTGCCGGGCTCCAAGCGGACGTCGGATCGCCCGCCGGTCGACACCGGCCGCGGCTCCGTCGTTCCCGCTCCGGCAGCCGTCCGCCCGACGGTGACCGATCCGACGTGCAGCGGCCCGTCGCCGTGCCGGTTGGACAGCCGCAGCCGCAGCTCGTCCCCGGACGCCTGCGGGCGCACGACCATCCGCAGCGTCCGGCCGGCGAGCTGGTCACCGGGCACCGCCTGCTGAGCGGCGTGCCATCCGGCCGCCCAGCCGGGCCCACAGCCCGTCGCACCCGCGGCGACCGGGAGCATTCGGCCGCAACCGGCGAACGTGATCCCGGCCAGGAGCAGCGCCAGGACGGCGAGCGCCGCAGGGGTGTGCCAACGACCGTCACGCCGCACGTGCGTCCGCCTCCGTCCGTTCCGGCCCGGCCGGGTACAGCCCGCCGGGTCCCGCACACGCTGTGTCGACCCGTCACCCGATCACGTTACGTAGGCTGCCGGTCACTCTGCGACGACCGGCCGAACGGGAACGCCGAGCGGACTCTCCGTTCGGACGGGCGCCCGGAACACCCGGACGCGGGAGGCTGCGAACTGTCGGGGGCAGCTCCTAGTGTCGTACCCCACGGACGGTGGCCGGTGCGGGTCGCCGGGAGCAGGAGAGGGAGGCGGGGCACGTGGCCGGCTACGAGGAGATCTTCCGTTCCAGCGTCGAGGACCGCGCGGGCTTCTGGCTCCGCGCGGCCCGAGCCCTGGACTGGCACGTCGCACCCACCACCGCGCTCGACGACTCGAACCCGCCGTTCTTCCGCTGGTTCCCCGACGGCGAGCTGAACGTCGCGCACAACGCGCTCGACCGGCACGTCGACGCCGGGCACGGCGACCGCACCGCGCTCGTCTACGACTCGCCGGTCACCGGCAGCCGGCGCAGCTACACCTACGCGCAGCTGCGCGACGAGGTCGCGACCTTCGCGGGTGTGCTGCGCGATCTGGGCGTCACCCGCGGCGACCGGGTCGTGATCTACATGCCGATGGTCCCCGAGGCGGCGATCTCGATGCTGGCCTGCGCGCGGCTCGGGGCGGTCCATTCGGTCGTCTTCGGCGGTTTCGCCGCCAAGGAACTCGCGGTCCGGATCGACGACGCGGGCCCGAAGGTCGTGGTGTCGGCGTCCTGCGGGATCGAGGGCAAGCGGGTCATCGAGTACAAGCCGCTGCTGGACAAGGCGATCGAGCTGTCGGACCGCAAGCCCGACGCGACGGTGATCCTGCAGCGCGAGCAGGCCACCGCCGAGCTGGGCCCGATCGACGTCGACTGGGCCGAGGCCGTCGCGAAGACGACCCCGGCCGATCCGGTGCCGGTGCGCAGCACCGACCCGCTGTACGTGCTCTACACCTCGGGCACCACCGGCAAGCCCAAGGGCGTCGTGCGCGACTCCGGCGGCTACGCCACCGCGCTGGCCTGGTCGATGCCCAACATCTACGACGTCGGCCCCGGCGAGACGATCTTCACCGCGTCCGACGTGGGCTGGGTCGTCGGCCACTCCTACATCGTCTACGCACCGCTGCTCGCCGGCGCCACGACCGTGCTCTACGAGGGCAAGCCGGTCGGCACGCCGGATGCCGGTCAGTTCTGGCGGGTCGTCGCCGAGAACCGGGTGAAGTCCCTGTTCACCGCACCGACGGCGTTCCGGGCGATCAAGAAGGAGGACCCGGAGGGGACCTTCCTCGCGCAGCACGACGTCTCCTCGCTGCGCTACCTGTTCCTGGCCGGCGAGCGGCTCGACCCGGAGACCTACCGGTGGGCCTCCGACCTGCTCGGCATCCCAGTGATCGACCACTGGTGGCAGACCGAGACCGGCTGGCCGATCGCGGCGAACCCGGCGGGCGTCGAGCTGCTGGAGATCAAGCCCGGCTCGCCGACCCGGCCGATGCCCGGCTGGGACGTGCAGGTACTCGACGAGACCGGCCGGCCCGCGGAGCCCGGCGTCGACGGCGCGATCGTGGCGAAGCTGCCGCTGCCGCCCGGCGCGTTCCCCACCCTGTGGAACGACGACGAGCGCTACGTGAACTCCTACATGCAGGCGTTCGACGGCTACTACCTGACCGGCGACGGCGGGCACATCGACGCCGACGGCTACATCTTCGTCATGGGCCGCACCGACGACGTGATCAACGTCGCCGGGCACCGGCTGTCCACCGGCGGGATGGAGGAGGTGCTCGCCTCGCACGCCGACGTCGCCGAGTGCGCGGTGATCGGGGTCGCGGACACCATGAAGGGCCAGATCCCGCGCGGGTTCGTGGTGCTCAAGTCCGGGGTCGACGCCGAGGCCGAGGGCTACGAGAGCCGGCTGCGCTCCGAGCTGGTCCAGCTGGTCCGCGACCAGATCGGTGCGGTCGCGTCGCTGAAGGACGTGGCGATCGTCCCCGCCCTGCCCAAGACCCGCTCCGGGAAGATCCTCCGCAAGACGATGCGCGGGATCGCCGACGGCGCCGACGAGGCCGTCCCCTCCACGATCGATGACGCGTCGGTCCTCGACACCCTCCGGCCGATCCTGCGCAGGGAGTGACGCCTTTCAGGTGGTCCACGCGGGCCTTCCTTGACCTCACCGGGCCGGGCCGGTAACGGCCCGGCCACGTCGGCCGATCAGCTGACGACGGCCGCACCCGCTCCCCCGCATCCCCGCGCGGTCGTCGACCGACGTGGAGGTTCGTCATGGACGGGACCCGCACCCGGCTCGTCGCGCTGGCCGGCCCGCTCGCCCTCGGCGTCGTCCTCGGGATCGCCGCACTGCTGGAGTCCCCCTCGGACCGGCCGGCCGTCGCCATCCCGGAGTCGGCCGACAGCCGGCCCGCCACCACCGCGGCGACCGCCGCGAGCGCGCCGGCGATGCTCGGCCTGCCGCCCACCACGCCGCGCTCGGAACCGGCCCGCGAGGCCAGCGCGAACCCGGCCCCGGCACCTGCTCCGGCCCCCGCCCCGGAGCCGGCGCACACCGCGTCCGGGCACTGAGCGACCCTCGCCGTCGCCGTCAGCACAGGGAAGCATAACCGCAGGTCAGGGCATCCTCAGTCGTGCACGCGAGGCCGCCCGGGGGCACCATGGACCCCATGAAGGTCATCGTGGATTTCGACCGCTGCGAGAGCAACGCGGTGTGCATGGGTGTCGCCCCCGAGGTGTTCGAGGTGCGGGACGACGACTACCTCTACATCCTCGACGAGAACCCGGCGGAGGCGCTCCGCCCGAAGGTGGAGGAGGCGGCACGGAGCTGCCCCAAGGCCGCCATCACGATCGAGGGCTGACCGGGCGCGCCCCCGGCGTCCGGCAGTTGCCGCGCCGGGGCACGGCGACGAGTATCGCGGCAGAGCACCGCCTGCGAAGGAGCCGCCCGTGACGCACCAGGACAACGCCATCGCCGACGTCTGGACGACGCCGCTGACCCCGCTCGCCTTCCTCGCGCGGTCGGCGGACGTCTTCGCCGACCGGACCGCGATCGTCTACGGCGACCGCAGGCACACCTACGCCGAGTTCGCGGCGGAGGCGACCCGGGTGGCGCACGGGCTGCGCGCGTCCGGCGTCGGCCCCGGTGACCGGGTGGCGTACCTGCTGCCGAACGTGCCGGAGATGCTGATCGCGCACTTCGCGGTGCCGCTGGCCGGTGCGATCCTGGTCGCGATCAACACGCGGCTGTCCACCGAGGAGGTCCGCTACATCCTCGACCACTCCGGCGCGACGGTGCTGGTGGTCGACAACGTGCTGTACGAGACGGTGCGTCCGGTCGCCGATGAGCTGACGACGGTCCGGGAGATCGTCACGGTGACCGATCCGGCGGCGCCGGGCGACGGCGCCGGGTCCGGCACCAGCTACGCCGATCTGCTGGCCCGCGGCTCGGACGAGCCGCTGCCCTGGGCGGTCGACGACGAGCGGGCCACCATCACGATCAACTACACGTCCGGGACGACCGGCAATCCCAAGGGCGTCGAGTACCACCACCGCGGTGCGTACCTGAACTCGTTCGGCGAGATCGTGCACTCGTCGCACTCCGCGGACAGCGTCTACCTGTGGACCCTCCCGATGTTCCATTGCAACGGATGGTGCACGCCCTGGGCGGTGACCGCGATCGGCGGCACCCACGTGTGCCTGCGCGAGGTCCGCGGCGACACCATCTGGCAGCTGATCACCGAGCACGGCGTGACGCACCTCAACGGGGCGCCCACCGTCGTCACGACGATCATGAACTCGCCGGCGGCGGTCACCCTCGACTACCAGCTGGTGGTCACGACCGCCGGTGCTCCGCCGTCGCCGACGACGATCCTGCAGATGGAGCGGATGGGCTTCCGGATCGTGCACGTCTACGGCCTCACCGAGACCTACGGGCCGTACACGGTGAACCAGTACCAGCGGGACTGGGACGCGCTCGACGGCGAGGAACGGGCCCGGTTGCAGGCCCGCCAGGGCGTCGGGATGGTCTGCGCCGACCGGGTCCGGGTGGTCGACGAGCAGATGAACGATGTCCCGCGCGACGGCGCGACGATGGGCGAGATCGTGATGCGCGGTAACAACGTGATGAAGGGCTACTACCTGGACCCGGAGAAGACGGCCGAAGCGTTCGCGGGTGGCTGGTTCCACTCCGGCGACCTGGGAGTCGTGCATCCGGACGGCTACGTCGAGCTGCGCGACCGCGCCAAGGACGTGGTGATCTCCGGCGGCGAGAACATCTCGACCGTCGAGGTCGAGCAGGCGATCGTGTCGCACGACGCGGTGCTGGAGGCGGCGGTGGTCGGCGTCCCGGACGAGAAATGGGGCGAGGTCTGCAAGGCGTTCGCTGTGCTCAAGCCGGGACACACCGCCGAGCCGGCCGAGCTCATCGAGCACGTGAAGTCCCGGATCGCCCGCTACAAGGCGCCCAAGCACGTCGACATCGTCGACGAGCTGCCGAAGACCTCGACGGGCAAGGTGCAGAAGTTCGAGCTGCGCGAGAAGGAGTGGGCCACGCACGGCGGCGCCTCCCGCATCCAGGGTTAGGTCACGTTCGTTCGAGGTGGAACGGCCAGTCGGTTAGCATTGCTCAAGTGACTGTCGCGAGCAGGCTCCCGGTGCCCACCCCCGCGGGGCCCTCCGCGTTCCGGGTGGCCGCCGGGGCGGTGACCGTGACCACGGTGTCGGTGCTGCCGGTGTTCCTCACCGGCGCACTGGCCGTCCAGCTCTCCGCCGATCTCGGATTCGACCCGGCCGGCCTCGGCCTGGTCGTGGCCCTCTACTTCGGGGTCAGCGCCCTGTTCTCGCTGCCCGTCGGGATGGTCGTCGAACGGGTCGGATCTCGGCTCACCAGCCGGATCGCGGTCGCCGGCGCCGCGGTGCTGATGGCCGTCATGGCGGTGGGCGCGCGGTCGTACTGGTCGCTGGTTG
The DNA here is from genome assembly GCF_003945385.1 of Pseudonocardia autotrophica. NCBI lineage: Bacteria > Bacillati > Actinomycetota > Actinomycetes > Pseudonocardiales > Pseudonocardiaceae > Pseudonocardia > Pseudonocardia autotrophica. Next base: position 681,347 of record NZ_AP018920.1, on the reverse strand, counting down.
CACTGCTGCTCTGCGGGGCGTGGTGCAACGTGATGGGCCAGCTGTCGTCGAACCTGACACTCGCCAGGACGGTGCCCGCGCACCGGATGGGGCTGTCGTTCGGCGTCAAGCAGGCGGCGATCCCGGCCGCGACCCTGCTCGCCGGACTCTCGGTCCCGGCGATCGCACTGACCGTCGGCTGGCGGTGGGCGTACGTGATCGGCGCGGTGCTCGCGCTGGCCGCGCTGGCCGCCTGCCCCCGTGCGGACGCCACCCCGCCCGCGCGACCGGCGAAGGGCGACCGGGCCACCGGCGCGCTCGCCGTGATCGGCGTGGCGGCCGGGCTGGCCGCCGGGACCGCGACCGCGCTGGGCATCTTCCTCGTCGCCTCCGCCGTCGACCGGGGCATCGATCCCGGTCTGGCCGGCCTCATCCTGACGATGGGCAGCATCGTCGGGCTCTCGGTCCGGATGCTGCACGGCTGGCTGGCCGACCGGCGCAGCGGCGGGCACGTCGCCGTCGTCGCGGGCAGCCTCGCCGCGGGCGCGATCGGATTCGTGCTGCTCGCCGTCCCCGGCACCCCGGCCCTGGTCATCGGCGTCGTCCTGGCGTTCGGGCTCGGCTGGGCGTGGCCGGGACTGCTGCAGTTCGCGGTGGTGCGGCTGAACCCGTCCGCCCCCGCCGCGGCCACCTCGATCGTGCAGCTCGGCGTCTACGCGGGCGGGTTCGCGGGACCGATCCTGTTCGGCTGGCTGGCCACGCACGAGGGTTTCCCGGTGGCCTGGTCGTTCAACGCGGGCGTGATGCTCACGTCGGCCGTACTGATGCTCGTCGGACGGCGGATGCTGCTCTCGCACGCGCGTCGCGCCGGCGGCTGAGCGGGTTCCACGACGGCCGAGCCGGGTCCACGACGGCTGGGCGGGTTCCACGACGGCTGAGGCCCTCCCCGGATCTCCGGGGAGGGCCTCGTCGTGCACCGGGCCGCGCTCGTGCGTGACCACCGGGTGCCGCCGTCGGCGGCACCGCTGCGCGCGGGTCGGCGCGCGTGTGGGGAATCGTCAGGTGCCGGAGCAGGAGACGACTGCGTACGGGCCGGAGCTGGTCGAGGAGGTGATCTCCTCGCCGTTGCGCAGGATCCGGCAGGTGATCTCGTCACTGCCACCCGAGTCGGACTGCGCGACCAGCGAGAGCGGCTGGAAGGACAGCGCACCCGCGTCGAAGGTGACCTCCGTGGTCCACGGGAGGGCGACCCCGTTCGCCTGCTCCTGACCGAAGTTCTCGTCCTTGATGTAGGTCACGCTGCCCGCACCACCGGAACCGGTGACCTCGTAGGTGATGACGTCGCCGTCCGCCGCGGCGACCGGCGCCGCGGGGGCGGCCGCGGCGTCGTCGGACGCCGGTGCCGTCGCCGCCGGAGCGGCCGCGGAGATGTCCGATGCCACCGACGCGAACGCCGAGACATAGACCAGGCAGACCAGCAGCCCCAGCGCCGAGAGCACCGTCCCGGCGATCGCGACGCCCCGGTTGTTCGCCTTCCCGCGGCTCACCCGCACGATCCCCAGCACACCGAAGATCAGGCCCAGGATCACCAGCGGCCAGGCGATCACCCCGACGAACGGGATCAGCGAGAACAGCAGCCCGAGGATGCCCAGCACCAGGGCGGTCGTCCCGAACCCGTTGCGCGGCAGCTCGACGAGGGCCTGCGGGCCGGAGCTGCCCCGCTGCTGCGGGACCGCGGAACGCTGAGCGGCCGTCGGCCACGCCTCGGTACCGGCCGGCGGAACCGGCGCGCCGGGGCGGGGGTTCCCGTACGGCGGGCCGCCGAACGGCACCTGCGGGTGGCCGTCGTAGTACGGGCCGGGCTGCCCGGGCGGGCCGTACTGCGGGGCCTGCGGATGTCCGGCCCGCTGCTGCGGGCCGGTGTGCCGCGGGTCCGGCCCGTACGGCTGCTGCTGCGGCGGCGGGTACTGGCCCTGGGCGACGTGGCGGGGGTCCTGCTGCGGCGGGCCGGGCTGGGCCGGGGCGCCGGAGGGGTTCTGCGAGGTGGTCACGCCATCCGTGTCGACCGGGTCCCGTCGGCCGTGTCACCGATCCTCTCGGTCTCAACAAAGTTGACGACCAATTCGGCCTCCGATCACCCGTTCAGGCGACCATGCACTGCTGGGTGGCAGCACGCAATGAAGACCGGACGGCCGCATCGGCCACCGCGTGCCCTCGGCATGCCGGGGTGCCACGATGCCGGGATGAGTCACACCGTTGTCGTCACCGGCGCTGCCGGGGCACTGGGCCGCGCCGTCGTGGAGGAGTTCCGGGCACGCGGGCACCGGGTCGTCGCGCTCGGCCGGCCGGGGCCCGGGCTCGACCGGATCGCCGCCGACGGCGTCCATCCGATCGGCGTCGATCTGACCGACCGCGGGGCCGTCGGCGAGGCGTTCGACCGGATCGACGACCTCCCCGGAACCGTCGGCACGTTGGTCGCGGTGGCCGGCGGCTACGCGCCCGGCGGACTCGCCGATGCCGACCCGGACACCCTGCACGGGCTGTTCGACACCAACTACGCCTCGGTCGTGTGGGCGGCGCAGGCCGCGGCCCCGCGGATCGCCGGCGCGGGCGGCGGCGCGATCGTCACCGTCGGGGCGAAGGCCGGTGCCACCGGACCGGCCCAGCTCGTGCACGGCACCAGCAAGGCCGCCGTGCACCGGCTGACCGAGCTGCTCGCCGACGAGCTGCGCCCGCAGCGGATCCGGGTCAACGCGGTGCTGCCGTCGGTGATCGACACCCCCACCAACCGGGAGTGGATGAGCGACGACGCGGTCGCCCGCGCCGTCACCCCGGCCGCGATCGCCCGGGTGGTCGCCTTCCTCGCCGGTCCGGACGCGGCCCCGATCTCCGGCGCCCTGATCCCCGTGCACGGCGACTCCTGATCCCGCCCCCACACGGCTGCGAGGATGGCCGCATGAGTACCCGACCGCTTCCCCTGTCGTGACCGGACTCGCACCGGCGGTACGCCGGGTCCTGGACTGGCCGGTCGACCACGTCGCGGCCACCGTCGTCGCCGCGGACGGCGCCGTGCTCGCCGAGGCCGGCGACACCGACCGGGAGTTCCCGCTCGCCTCGGTGACCAAGCTGCTGTCCGCCTACGCCGTGCTCGTCGCCGTCGAAGAAGGCGCTCTGGACTGGGCCGACCCGGCGGGCCCCGAGGGCTCGACCGTCCGGCACCTGATCGCGCACACCTCCGGGCTGGCCTTCGACAGCGACCGGATCCAGGCCGCCCCCGGCGAGCGCCGGATCTACTCCAACACCGGGTTCGCCGTGCTCGCCGACGCCGTCGCCGAGGCCACCGGGATCGGTTTCGCCGACTACCTGCACCAGGCCGTCTGCGAGCCGCTCGGCCTGAGCCGGACCAGGCTGGAGGGCGCGGCCGGCGCCGGCGCGGTCTCCACCGCGCAGGACCTGTCCCGGTTCGCCGCGGAGCTGCAGGCGCCCCGGCTGCTGGATCCGCGCACGGTCGCCGAGGCGACCACCGTCGCGTACCCGGGGCTGGACGGGCTGCTGCCCGGCTACGGCCGGCAGAAGCCGAACGACTGGGGGCTCGGTTTCGAGATCCGCGACGGGAAGTCGCCGCACTGGACCGGCGAGGCCTCCTCGCCCCGCACGTTCGGCCACTTCGGACAGTCGGGGACGTTCCTGTGGGTGGATCCGGCGGCGGGGTTCGCCGCCGTCGTCCTCACCGATCGGGACTTCGGGCAGTGGGCCGTCGACGCCTGGCCCGCCTGGACCGACGCCGTCCTCGCCGCGCAGCGGGCCTGACCGGGCACCTGCCCCGCCGCGGCCGGTCGCGCACGTCGCCGCCGCGCCGGTCGCGCACGTCGCCGCCGCGCCGGTTGCGCACGTCACAGTGCGCGCGGGACGATCGCCGTGTGACGGCGTGGTCGGCGGGTTCGGCAGGCTCCACCGTGCTGGTCGTGGACGACGACGAGCGCGTCCGCACCCTCGTCACCTGGCAGCTGGAGGCCGACGGTTTCGCGGTCGTCGCCGCCTCGGACGGCGCCGCCGCGCTGGACCGGATCGCGGCCGACCGCCCGGATCTGGTCGTCCTGGACCTGTCGCTGCCCGGCGTCGGCGGGTTGGACGTGCTGCGCCGGGTCCGCGGGGCGGAGAGCGCCCGCGGCGGGGCCGCGCTGCCGGTGATCGTGCTGTCCGGGCGCAGCGGCGAGACCGACCGGATCGTCGGTCTCGATCTCGGTGCCGACGACTACCTGGTCAAGCCGTTCTCCCCCGGCGAGCTCGCGGCGCGGGTGCGGTCGGTGCTGCGCCGCTCCGTGCCGGCCCGGCTCGACGACGCGGCCGGACCGGCGAGCGGGCTCCGGGTCGACGAGCCGACCCGGGAGGTGACCGTCGACGGCGTCCCGGTCGAGCTGACCGCCCGCGAGTTCGATCTCCTCGCGTTCCTGGCCCGGCACCCGCGGCAGGTTTTCAGCCGCGCCCAGCTGCTGGAACAGGTGTGGGAGGCGGCGCCGGACTGGCGCAGCGAGGCCACCGTGACCGAGCACGTGCACCGGTTGCGGCACAAGCTCCCCGGCGGGGACCGGATCCTGCGCACCGTCCGCGGCGTCGGCTACCGGCTGGAGAGCGGATGATCGGAACCGGAACCGCCTTCGATCTCGACCACGCCGACACGGTCGTGCTGCTGCAACGGCAGACCGAGCTGCTGGAGCGGATCGCGGCGGGCACCGCACTGCCCGAGGTGCTGGGCGGGATCACGGCGGCACTGGAGTCGCTCGTCCCCGGCGCGCGGTGCTCGGTGCTGCTGCTCGACGAGGCCCGCAGCACGCTGCACCACGGTGCTGCCCCGTCGCTGCCGCCGGAGTACTCCTCGGGCATCGACGGGATGACGATCGGTGCCGAGGCCGGCTCCTGCGGGGCCGCCGCGTTCCTGGGCAGTGCGGTCGTCGCCGAGGACATCGGGACCGACCCGCGCTGGCGGGGGTTCCGCGAGCTCGCCGCCCCGCACGGTCTGCGGTCGTGCTGGTCGTCCCCGATCACCGGCCGGGACGGCGTGCTCGGCACGTTCGCGGTCTACCACGACCGGGCGCACCGGCCGTCCCCCCGTGAGGAGCGCCTGGTCGGGCGGCTGACCCATCTCGCGTCGGTCGCGATCGAACACGCCGGGCTGTACGGAGCGCTCGCCGAGAGCGAGGAACGGTTCCGGCGCGCGTTCGCCGACAACGCGACCGGGATGGCGCTGACCGCACCGGACGGCACCGTCACCGAGGCCAACCGGGCACTGACCGAGCTCCTCGGGCGCGACGTCCGCGGCAAGACCGTCGGCGACGTCCTGGTCCCGGCGTCGGGCGGCGAGGCCAGGGCCCGGCGGCCGGACGGCACCGAGCTGGAGCTGGCCGTCACGGCGTCGGAGATCCGAGGTCCGGACGGCCTGCCGGTCCAGCTGTCGGTCGCCGTACTCGACCTGACCCAGCGCCGCGCCGCGCTGCGCGAGCGGCAGGCCCGGCACGAGGCCGAGGTCGCCCGCGCCGCGGCGGAGGCGGCGAGCCATGCCAAGTCCCGCTTCGTCGCCGCACTCGGCCACGAGCTGCGCACCCCGCTGCAGGCGATCTCCGGGTTCGCCGAGCTGCTCGGCACCCTCGACCTGCCGGCGGACCGGCGCGACGCGGCACTCGAGCACATCTCCGGTGCGACCACCCACATCCTGTCGCTGGTCGACGACGTCCTCGACGTCGCGCGGATCGAGGCGGGCGCGCTGCCCACGCAGCCGGTGGATCTCGACGTGCGGACACTCGCCGACGAGGTGCTGGAGCTGCTCCGGCCGATGGCGGACGAGCGCGGCGTGACCCTGCACCACGACGGCGGCGCCCCGGTGACCGTCCTGGCGGATCCCCGGCGGCTGCGTCAGGTGCTGATCAACCTGGTCGGGAACGGCATCCGCTACAACCGGCCGGACGGCCGGGTGGCGGTCACGGTGACGGCCGGGGCGACGGTCCGGCTCGTGGTCCGGGACTCCGGCCGCGGCATCCCCGAGGGGACCGCCGACCGGCTGTTCGTCGCGTTCGACCGGCTGGATCGCGACGAGCCCGGCGACGAGGGGGTCGGGCTCGGGCTGCCGCTCGCCCGCGGTCTGGTGGAGGCGATGGGCGGCTCGCTCACCCTCGACTCGGTACTCGGGACCGGGACGAGCGCGGTGGTCGTGTTGCCCGCCGCGCCGCACCGCTGACCGGCGCCGTACCGACCGGTTCGCTGTCGGCCGATCCGATCCGGACGGCCCTGGCGCGGGGTGCGTGTTCAGGCCGCCCCCGGGTGCGCGGTGCCGGCGAGCAGGGCCCGGACCTCGGCGGCGAACTGCTCCGAGGCCTCCAACTGCGCCCAGTGCCCGCACCCGGGCACCAGGACCAGTCGCGCGGCGGGCATCGACCGAGCGGCCCGACGGGAGCCCTCCGGATCGACCATCGGATCGTCGGCGCCGTGGAAGAACAACGCGGGAACGTCGATCCGGCCGACCTCCGACTGGAGATCGTTGCGCATCGACCGCGGTCCGAGGGTGGCCCGGTTGTAACGGAGGTACCCGAGGAATGCGCCCGGCCGCCGCGCCTCCCGCAGGAACTCCGCCAGCACCTCGGGCGGCAGGCTGTCCGGATCGGACACCACGCCGCGGACGGCGGACTGGACGAACGAGTTCGCCGTGCGGGACAGCGCGAGCAACACGCGTTCGGGCAGCTGCGCGGCCAGCCACGCCGCGAACTGGGTGAACCGGTTCCGCAGCACCGGGATCAGCCCGCCCGGCCCGATCAGCACCAGCGCCTCGACCAGCTCCGGATGCCGGAGCGCGAGATTCAGCACGACGTCGCCGCCCATCGACACTCCGACGGCGACCACCCGGGTCAGTCCGAGCCGGGCCGCCACCCGGGCTGTGAGGTCGGCCGTCCGCCGCGGGTCACCGACCGGATCGATCCCGGTGGTCCCGCCGAACCCGGGGAGATCGATCGCGAACACCTCACGGTCGACGCCGAACGCCTCGAACGCGTGGAACCAGGAGATCGCCGCATTGTCGGTGCCGCCTCCGTGCACCAGCAGCAACGGCGTGCCCGCGCGCTCCGGTTCGGGCACGGTGACCGAGCGCAGCACCCGGACCCGGCCGCCGTCGATGTCGATCGTGCCGGTACCGGAACCGGCCGGGACCAAGGTCATGACGCCCCCCGTGACTCGATGACCAGATTAGCAAAACTGGTCACAGATCGGACGACAATACCCGTACCGGGCCGGATCGACGCGGGGCCCGCACCGTCCCGGATCTCTCCCGGTCCCGACTCCTGCGCCGGGAATGATCCGGCGCAGGAGCCCGTTGGAACGACTGTCCGAGCCGGGCGACACGAGTCCCCGGGCCGCAACAGATAAAAGCCGCCGCGGAATACCGTCCGGCAGGAGCCGCGGTGCGCCACTCGCCGCGAGGCGACCGGCGCCCGGTTCGGACACCTCATCGAACCCGCCGACCCCTTGTCGAAAACCGCTTGCTCGCCGCTGCGAGCCCGATCACCATGGTCGGCGTCCGCCCGGTCCCGGGCGAGCAGGCACACTGAGTGAACGATGTCCAGCGAACCCGCCCCGTCCGCCGACGACCGTCCCGCACGCGGGACCGGTAGGCCTCCGCGTCCGCGCCGTCCCCGCAGGGACCCCGCCGACCGGCAGCCCGACATCAGAACCCTGTCGACCAACGACGAGGCCGCAGCACAGGCCGCCCCCGGGACGGAGGGCGCCGCGCGCGGCCGACCGGCCCGTGAGCAGCAGCGCCGACCGCGCCGCCGCGGGCCGCGGGGCCGGAACGCTGCCGTCACGGCGCCCGGCCCCACCCTCGTGGGTGGTCGTGGCGGTCCCGATCGCGACGACCACCCACGAGTGGCACCGCCCATCAGCTATCCCCCGACGCTGCCGGTCTCCGCGCGTCGCGAGGAGATCGCCGAAGCCATCCGGGACAACCAGGTCGTGATCGTGGCCGGCGAGACCGGCTCGGGGAAGACCACCCAGCTCCCGAAGATCTGCCTGGAGCTCGGCCGCGGCGTGCACGGCATGATCGGCCACACCCAGCCGCGCCGGCTCGCCGCGCGCACGGTGGCCGCCCGTATCGCCGAGGAACTGGGGGTCGAGCTCGGCAGCACGGTCGGCTGGAAGGTCCGGTTCACCGACCAGGTCGGCGACGCGACCATGGTCAAGCTGATGACCGACGGCATCCTGCTCGCCGAGCTGGCCGGCGACAAGAACCTGCGCCGCTACGACACGCTGATCATCGACGAGGCGCACGAGCGCAGCCTCAACATCGACTTCATTCTCGGGTACCTGACCCGGCTGCTGCCCCGCAGGCCCGACCTGAAGGTGATCATCACCTCGGCGACGATCGACCCGGAGCGGTTCGCCCGGCACTTCGGCGGCGAGCAGGCTCCCGCACCGATCGTCGAGGTGTCCGGCCGCACCTTCCCGGTCGAGGTGCGCTACCGCCCGGTCGTCGATCCCGACGACGCGGACGCCGATCCCGACCGGCAACTGGACGACGCGATCGGCGACGCCGTCGTCGAGCTGCAGCGCGAGGGTCCGGGTGACGTGCTGGTCTTCCTCCCCGGCGAGCGTGAGATCCGCGACGCGGCCGAGGCCCTCGAACGGCGCAACCTGCGCGGCACCGAGATCCTGCCGCTCTACGCCCGGCTGTCGACGGCCGAGCAGCAGCGGGTCTGGCAGTCGCACACCGGCAACCGGGTGGTGCTCGCGACCAACGTCGCCGAGACGTCGCTGACCGTCCCCGGCGTCCGCTACGTCGTCGACACCGGTACCGCGCGCATCTCCCGCTACTCGCGCCGGCTCAAGGTGCAGCGGCTGCCGATCGAGAAGATCTCCCAGGCCTCGGCGAACCAGCGCTCCGGCCGCTGCGGCCGGACCAGCGACGGCATCGCGATCCGGCTGTACTCCGAGGACGACTTCGACGCCCGCCCGGAGTTCACCGACCCGGAGATCCTGCGTACCAACCTGGCGTCGGTCGTGCTGCAGATGATCGCGCTGGATCTGGGCGAGATCTCCGAGTTCCCGTTCGTCGAGCCGCCCGATCGGCGCGCCGTCGCCGACGGCCTGGACCTGTTGCACGAGCTCGGCGCGCTCCGCCCGGACCGGCGCTCGCTGACCGCCGTCGGGCACTCGCTGTCCCGGCTGCCGGTCGATCCGAGGCTGGGCCGGATGCTGGTCGAGGCACATCGCAACGGCTGCCTGCGCGAGGTGCTCGTCATCGCCGCGGCGCTGTCGGTGCAGGACCCGCGTGAGCGGCCCACCGAGCAGCGCCAGGCCGCCGACGACCGGCACCGCCGGTTCACCGTCGACGGCTCGGACTTCCTGGCGCTCCTGCGACTCTGGGACCATCTCGGCGAGCGGCGGGACGCGCTGTCGGGCAGCAAGTTCCGCCGGGAGCTGCGTGAGGACTTCCTGCACTACCTGCGGGTGCGCGAGTGGTGGGACCTGCACGGGCAGCTCCGCCAGGCCGCCCGCAGCGCGGGAATGGACCGCAACGACCCCGATTCGCGCGCAGCCGGCACACCGCCCGTCGACGAGCCGCTCGACGCCGGGCGCGCCGACGTGATCCACCAGTCCCTGCTGGCCGGACTGCTCTCCCAGGTCGGCATGCAGGATCCGCTCGCCGAGAAGAACGCCCCCGGCAAGGCCGCCGCGAAGAAGGAACGCAAGGGGCCGAAGGACTACCTCGGCGCCCGCGGGGCGAAGTTCGCGATCTGGCCCGGTTCCGGGCTCGCGAAGAAGCCGCCGCGCTGGGTGATGGCCGCCGAGCTCGTCGAGACGACGAGACTGTGGGCGCGCACGGTCGCGCCGGTGAAACCGGAGTGGGTCGAGCCGCTCGCCGGACATCTCGTCAAGAAGACATATTCGGAACCGCGCTGGTCACGCAAGCGCGGCAGCGCCGTCGCCACCGAGCGGGTCACCCTGCACGGGCTCCCGCTGGTCGCCGACCGGACCGTCGCCTACGGCCGGGTCGATCCCGAGGTGAGCCGCGACCTGTTCCTGCGGCACGCACTCGTCGAGGGCGACTGGGAGACCCGGCACGCGTTCTTCCACGCCAACCGCGAACTGCTCGACGACGCCGAGGAGCTCGAGCACCGGGCCCGCCGCCGGGACCTGGTGGTCGACGAGGACACCCTGTTCGCCTTCTACGACGAGCGGGTGCCGGCCTCGGTGGTGTCCGGCAAGCACTTCGACCGCTGGTGGTCCGAGGAGGCGCGGCGCAGCCCCGATCTGCTCGACTACTCCGAGGAGCTGCTCACCACCGAGGCCGCGCGCGGCGTCGATCGCGAGCAGTACCCCGACCACGTGGCGGCCGGTGGGCTGTCGCTGCCGCTGTCGTACGCGTTCGAGCCGGGCCACCACACCGACGGCGTGACCGTCGACGTGCCGGTGGCGGCGCTGCACCAGGTCGATCCGACGCCGTTCACCTGGCAGGTACCCGGCCTGCGGGAGGAACTGGTCACCGCGCTCATCCGCACCCTGCCGCGGAACCTGCGCCGCAACTTCTCCCCCGCCCCCGACCATGCCCGCGCCGTGCTGGGCCGGCTGCGCGAGCACACCGCCGAACCGCTGCTCGACGGCCTGGAGCGCGAGCTCGGCCGGATGCGCAACGTCGAGATCCGGCGGGCCGACTGGGAGCTGGACCGGCTCCCCGACCACCTCACCGTCACTTTTCGGATTCTTGACGAGAACGACGTGGAGCTGGCCCGCGGCACCGACCTGGACCGGCTCCGGCGCGAGCTGGCGCCGAAGGTCCGGGAAGAGCTGGCCGCGGCCGGCACCGGGATCGAGGCCACCGGGCTGACGTCCTGGACGATCGGCGAGCTGCCCCGGGAGCTGCCGATCCGGCGCGGCGCGCACGTCGTCACCGGATACCCGGGCCTGCGTGACCGCGGCACGACGGCCGACGTCCGGGTCTACGCGACCGCCGCCGAGCGCGATCCGGCGCACCACCGCGGGGTCCGGCGGCTGCTGCTGGGCAACACGCCGAGCCCGGCGAAGCAGGTGCTGCGCGGGCTGGACAACCGGGCGCGGCTCGCACTGTCCCGCAATCCGCACGGCTCGCTGGACGCGCTGCTGGACGACTGCACCACGGCCGCCACCGATCACCTGATCGGCCGAGGCGGCGGTGACCCGTTCGACGAGCCGCAGTACCTCCGCCTCGCCGAGCTGCTGCGGATGCGGCTGCCCGCGACGACGCTGCAGGTGCTCGACGCCGTCCGCGGGGTGCTGGAGGTCTGGCACCGGGTCGGGGCGGCGCTCGCCGACCTGCGCGGCCCGGCCGCCCGGGACGGCGTCGCCGACGCGACCGTGATCATGAACCGGCTGGTCCGTCCCGGCTTCGTCACCGACGCCGGCGCCGTCCGGCTCGGCGACGTCAAGCGGTACCTGCAGGCCCTGGAGGTGCGGCTGGAGAAGCTGCGCACCGAACCCACCCGGGACGCCCGGTGGACCGCGGAGATGGCGCCGGTCGAGGCCGAGTACCGCGGCCTGCTCGTCGCCCTGCCGTCGGGGACGGAGCCGTCACCGCAGCTGCGCGAGATCGGCGCGATGATCGAGGAACTGCGGGTGTCGCTGTACGCGCACCCGATGAAGACCCGGTACCCGATCTCCGTGCAGCGGGTCGAGCGCGCGATCGACGAGCTGCCGCCGCCCGCCTGAGAAAACCGGCGGAGACTGTCGGGGGTCGGCGGCACACTCCATCCCATGAGCACCGACGCACCCATCGCCAGGTTCGCACTGTTCGCCCTGGACTGCCCGGAGCCGCTGGAGCTGGCCCGGTTCTACTCCCGGATCACCGGCTGGCCGATCGCCGAGCAGACCGACGCCGACTGGGTCGAGCTCGACTCCGGTGGCGCCGGGCCGACGCTGGCGTTCCAGCAGATCACCGAGGGCGGGTTCACCCCACCGGAGTGGCCGGGCCAGGAGCGCCCGCAACGGGGCCACGTCGACTTCGACGTACCGGATCTCGAGGCGGGTGAGGCCGCCGTGCTCGCCATCGGGGCACGCAAGCACCCGACCCAGCCGATGCCGGACAGCTTCCGGGTCTACCTCGACCCGATCGGCCATCCGTTCTGCCTGGTCAAGGCCTGAGCCCGGGCGGGGAGGGGCCGCGCGTCACCGAGCGGAGCCGGACCGGTGGTGTGAAGATCGGCGTCGACTCCGACGGCGAGGGGGCCGCGCACCATGTCCGCACCGACCACTCCGTACACCGAGCTCGGCGAGGCGCTGGGGACCGACTTCTTCTCGGTGCGCGACCAGTTCACCGAGGAGCAGTGGCGCCGGTTCGCCGACACCCGCTCGTTCGTCGACAGCGAGGTCCTGCACGACATCAACGACTACTGGGAGCGGGCCGAGCTGCCCTGGCACCTGTTCCGCAGGCTGCCCGAGCTGGGGATCGTCGGTGAGGACATCAACGGCTACGGCGCCGCCGGGATGAGCCCGCTCGCGCTCGGCCTGGTGCACATGGAGCTGCACCGCGGCGACGGCTCGCTGGGCACCTTCCTCGGTGTGCACGCGGGGCTGGCGATGAAGGCGATCGCGATGTGCGGCTCCGAGGAGCAGCGGCAGCGCTGGCTGCCCTCGATGTCCACGATGGACAAGCTCGGCGCATTCGCGCTGACCGAACCGGACCACGGATCGGACTCGGTCGCGCTGGAGACCACCGCCACCCGCGACGGCGACGGCTGGGTGCTGCGCGGCTCCAAGCGCTGGATCGGCAACGGGACCGTGGCCGACCTGGTGATCGTCTGGGCCCGGGACACCGACTCCGGTGAGGTGCTCGGCTTCGTCGTGGAGACCCCGGCGGAGGGCTACTCGGCCACCGTCATCCCGGGCAAGGTGTCGCTGCGCGCGCTGTGGCAGGCCGACATCACGCTCGACGGTGTCCGGGTGCCCGACGACAACCGGCTGGCCGGCGCCCGCACCTTCGCCGACTGCGCCGCGGTGCTCGCCACCACCCGCAGCACCTGCGCCTGGATGGCGCTCGGCCACGCCACCGCAGGCTACGACGCGGCGCTGCGCTACGCGACGGAGCGCGAGCAGTTCGGCAAGCCGCTCGCCGGGTTCCAGATCGTGCAGCAGCGGCTGGTCCGGATGCTCGCCGACCTGACCGGGATGCAGCTGTACTGCATGCAGACGGCCCGGCTCGCCGAGGCCGGGAAGCTCTCCCCGACCGTCGCCGGCCTGGCGAAGATGCACAACACCCGCACCGCCCGCTCGATCCTCGCGGAGGCCCGCGACCTGCTCGGCGGCAACGGGATCCTGCTGGAGCACCACGTCGTCCGGCACTGGGCGGACATCGAGGCGATCCACACCTTCGAGGGCACCGAGACGATCCAGACGTTGATCGTCGGGCGGGACATCACCGGCATCGGCGCCTTCGTCTGAGCCCGCCGCCGGTGCGTCCGGTCAGGCCGGCAGGTCCCGCGGTCCCGGCTGCTCGACCCCGAAGCGCAGGGCGAGATCCGCCCGGACCCGGCGGTCCGACCGCTCCTCCAGCCACCGCCGCCCGCGCTCGGAGCGCACCACCACCGTCGACTGCACGAGATTGCGCAGCACCTGCGACGGCACGATCCACGGCAGCGACACCGGCAGCTCCAGATCGCGCATGCCCTCGGCCCCCAGGAACAACCGCAGCAACGACAGCAACCGGCGCCGCTCCCACCGCCCGCGCAGCCCGGGCCGCTCGTCCCGCAGCCCGCCGACCAGTGCCCCGGTCAGCTCGGCCCCGCTCGGTGTCACGTCGCCCTGAGCCAGCAGCACGTGATGGTTGAACGCGTTCTGCTCCCGCTCGGTGGTGTACAGCCAGTCGTCGTCGACGCCCATCAGCCAGCCGATGTAGCGCCAGAGGTGCATGATCGCGTCGGCGTCGGCCCGCGGGACGTGCGTGCCGAGCAGCCGGCAGCCGAGGATCGCGGTGCTGTTGAACAGCCCGAGGGTGGACGCGAGATCGGACCGGTTGATCGGCAGTCCGTGCTCGGCGGTGTCCCACCGGTCACCGCGCTCGAACCGGTCCGCGACGAGCGCGTGCATCGCCCGGACGTGCAGTGTCGCCCGCCAGCCCTCCCCGCCACGGGCCATCCCGCCGGGCCGGCTCACCGCGAACCCCCACGCCTGGGTCTCGCCGAGCCGGCGCATCGCCCCGGCGCCGGTCAGTCCACCGGTCCGTACCAGCAGCTCCGTGGGGCCGCCGTAGCGGTAGCCGCCGATCAGCGACAGTCCGAGCAGCACGTCGTCCCGGCTGCGGCCGAGCCGCCGGTAGGCGCGTCCACCCCGTTCCAGCCGGTCGTGGTCGACCCAGTCCGGTTCGGGGGTGACGGCGGCGAAGAACTCCCGCAGTGCCTGCGGCGCGTCGTCCGATGGCCCGCCGGCCTCCAGCGACCGGTGGAACGCCCGCATCGTCACCCGCTCGGGATCGGAGCGTTCCCGGCCCATCGCGCGGGCCAGCGCGGCCCCGGTCTCGTCGCGGAGCAGCATCCGGCGGCCGATCTCGTCGAGCAGCTCCGGATCGGGCTCGCGCACCCCGGCCACCAGCGCGAGCGGCCGGGCGATCCGCGCGTTACGTTCCGGTGAGCTGCGAAAACGGCGGGGGTACACCGGGGAGATCGACGCCTCTGCCACCATGAACGCATGCTGACACGAGCAAGTGCTCGCGTTCAATGCGCGTACCGGGATCCGGCATGACCGCCCGCACCGGACGCCGGCGGGAGCCCCGCCAGGAACGCTCCCGGCAGATGGTGGAACGGATCGTCGAGGCCGGCCGCGAGGTGCTGGTCACCCGCGGATACGACGGTGCGTCCACCAACCGGATCGCGGCCGCCGCCGGCATCTCGCCGGGCTCGCTCTACCAGTACTTCCCGGGCAAGGACGCGGTGCTGGCCGAGGTGCTCGACCGCTACCTGGACGCGATGGAGGCTCGCGTCTCGCGCGCGTTCCTCGACGCCCTGAGCGGTGCGCCCGGGCCGGAATCAGGCACCGCACCGGCGGTCCGGGCCACCCTGGAGGCACTGCTCGACGCGTTCGCCGAGCAGCCCGACCTGGTCCGGGTGATCGCCGAGCAGCTGCCGCGGGCACCCGGCGGGCGGCGGGCCGCATTCGCCGGGCGGATCGACGACCTGGTCGCCACCGCGCTGCTCAGTCGTGGCGCGGCCGACACCGGCACCGTGCGGGCGGCCGCCTGGACCGTGGTCCGCACGGTCGAGCACCTGGCGACGAGCTACCTGCTGGAGTCGCCCGACTTCGGCCGCGACGTCGTGCTCGACGAGCTGACCGCGCTCGTCTCCGGCTACCTCGACGCGCGGTGGAGCGGCGGGCGGGTCGCGTCCGACGGGCCCTCCTGACCGGGCTCGGTCGGCAGTCCGGCGGCCGCCCACGCCCGGAAGCCACCGTCGATGTCGGTGGCCCGGTGCAGGCCCAGGTCCTGTAGCGACGCCGCCGCCAGGCTGGAGCTGTACCCCTCGGAGCAGAACAGCACCCAGGTGACGTCGTGGTCGACGGCCTGCGGGATGCGGGCGTCCGAGGTCGGGTCGAGGCGCCATTCCAGGTGGTTGCGCTCGATCACCAGTGCGCCCGGGATCGCGCCCTCCTCGACGCGCTGCCAGCCCGGCCGGGTGTCGACGAGCAGCGCGCCGTCCCCGGCGAGCGCCGCCGCCCGGCGCGGATCGGGCCGGTCCAGCCGGGCCCTGGCCGCCGCCAGCAGATCACCGACCGCCGTCATCCGACGCCCTGTCCGGGCTGGACCAGCTCGGTCCTGGTGCGGCGCAGACGCTGGTGCCCGGCGGTGGCGGGCACGTCCTCGACGTCGTAGTACGACATCGCCGACAGCGGCGGCGAGTAGGCGTGCACGCTCACCGCGGCCTCCTCGGCCGTGTTGGCGACGTCGTGCACGTGGCCGAGCGGGAACCCGGCGCCGCGGCCGTGCCGCAGGGTGCGGGTGCGCAGGCCGGACGGGCCGCTCCACCGGCGCTCGGTCAGCGACCCGGACACGACGGTCAGCGCGCCGAGCGAACCGGCGTGGTCGTGCAGCTCGGCGATCTGCTCGGTCGCCCAGCTGATCAGCCAGACGTCGCAGAATCCGTCGCTGCGCAGCAGCCGGTGCCAGCGGCGGTCGCGATCGACGACGACCTCGTGCCGGCCGGCCCGGACCTCGGCGGCGATCTCCCGGGTCAGCTCGGTCAGGTCGTCGAGGTCGTAGGGGGTGGGCGCGGTGACGGGGCGCGCGTGCACGGTGGCGGGGCGGACGCGGGCGGGTCGGGACGCACGGACAGGCGCGGACACGGTGGTACTCCAGGGATGTCGGGAGAGCGGGAACGGATCCTCAGCTCGGGCGACAGCCCTGATCGAAGTGGTCGGCGCGCCGGGTTCCCCACAGGGGTCCGAGTGTCGCTGCCTGACTCACGACACCGATGTCACCACACCGCAACACTCGCTTCAAGGAGCCGTCCGGCGGGCGGGACGTGACCACACCCTGTCCGGACACCATAGCCGTGACCTGCGTGTTCGCCGTCACAATAGATCCGGTCGGTCCTTCAGCCCTCGTCGGACATCCCGATCACGGTGTCCAGCCCGGAGAGCACCAGCGAGCGCCGGGCCTGGCTCCCGGCAGCCGCGACCAGGGTCAGCGGCACACCGTCGGTGCGCATCCGGCGCGCGACCTCGGACAGCAACGCGATCCCGGCACTGCTGACGAACGAGTCGGACGCCAGGTTCAGGGTCACCGGCAGCCCACGGTCCAGGTGCTCATCGAGTGGGCCGCGGATCGCCGCGACCCCGCTCGGGTCGAGATCCCCGATCACGGTGAGCCGCACCCCGTGCGCATCCGGGGCCACCCGCAGCCGGGTCCGTTCCGCGCGCCCGTCGTCACCGGCGGCCCCGGTGACTCCGGCGGCTCCGGTGGCGAGGTCGCGGTCCGGTTCCGGCTCACCGGCGACGAACTCCACCGGCGGGCCCGCGCCGGGCGTCCCGACGTCCACCGGGGTGGCGGGCAGCCGGAACCGCACCGTGGTGCCGGCGTCGGACGGCTCGATGGCGACGTCCTCGGCCAGCTCCCGGATCAGCGCGATCCCGCGGCCCCGGTAGCCGGGATCGGCCGGGGCCGGGCGCCACCGGCCGCGGTCGACGACCCGGACGGTGACCGAGCCGTCCGAGGCCACGGCGAGCTCCAGGTCGACCCCGGCGGCGGCGTCGACGTCGTCGGGCAGGTACGCGTGCTCGATCGCGTTGGTGACGGCCTCGCCGACGGTCAGCTGCAGATCGCTGACCGCGTCCGCGCCCATCCCGCAGGTCGCCGCCCAGCCGCCGACCGTGCGGCGCAGCGCGGCGAGCCGCTTCGGATCCGCCTCGATCACCGTGTGCAGCGGCGGCGGCATCAGCCGGGCCACCACGACCACCGTGTCGTCCGGCACCGACGAGCCCTCGGACATCCGGTTCAGCAGCGGATCGGCCATGTCCCGGGGCTGGGCGTCGGCGAGCTCGCCGAACGCCTCGGTGAGCCGGGCCAATCCGTCGTCGATCACCTCGTCGCGGCGCTCGAACAGGCCGTCCGAACACAGCAGGATCATCTCCCCCGGCTCGATCCGGTCGGTGGCCTCGGCGAACGGGGGGCGGCCGGAGATGCCCAGCGGCACCCCGCGTCCCTCGGACAGCATCCGTACCCCGTCCGGCCCGGCGAGCAGCGGCGGCGGGTGTCCGGCACTGGCGTAGCGCAGCTCCCCGGTGCCGATGTCGACGAGCGCGACGGCCACCGTGCTGGCGGTCGCCCCGCGCACCCGCAGCGCGAACTGGTCGAGCTGTTCGAGCGCCCCGGCCGGGGGCTGGCCGTTGACCAGGTTCGCGGCGACCGCGCTGCGCAGCTGCCCCATCACGGCCGCGGCCGACGGGCCCCGGCCGACGACGTCGCCGACCACCAGCGCGACGATGCCGTCGTCGAGGTCGAGCACGTCGAACCAGTCGCCACCGGCCTCGGTCCCCTGGGTCCCCGGCCGGTAGCGGGTGGCCAGCGACAGCCGTTCGATGTCGGGCAGTTTCTGCGGCAACAGGCTGCGTTGCAGGGTCACCGCGACCTCGTGCTCGGCCTGGTGCAGCTGGGCCCGCACGATCGCCTGCGCGCACTGGTTCGCCATGGTGCGCACGAAGCTCTGCATCTCCGGCGTGAACGTCGGCTCCTGGCCGAAGCGCATGCCGAGCACGCCGATCGGCCGGGCCGCGACCATCAGCGGCACCGCCGTGTGCACCGGGTAACGCAGCACATCGGACATGTCCTGGGCGTTCCAGATCGGCTCACCGCCGCTGATCGCCAGGCTCAGCGGGTGGCTGCGCGACGGCGTGCGCATCGGCGGCCCGTCGTCCGGCCAGCCCGCCTCGTCGAGCAGCGTGAGCACACCGTTGTCGTCGATCACCAGCAGCGCGACGGCGGCCGCCCCGATCGAGCTCCGCCCGTGCTCGACGACGACCGCCGCGACCGAGTCCAGGTCGGTCGCCCTGGCCAGCCCGGTCGCGACCGCACCGAGCCGTTCGGCGAGTCGCCGGGCCTCGGTCTCGGCGTCCAGCATGGACGCGCGGTCGAGGGCCTGTGCCGCCAGCTCCGCGACCGCGATCGCGGCCTCCCGGTCGCCCTCCGAGAGGGTGCGCTCGGCCAGCATCGACACGGCGAGCACGCCGAGCGTCCGGCCGCCCGCCACCAGCGGCAGGTAGCCGAGGGTCTGCGAGTTGTCCGGCACCACGCCGATCTGTGCCGGGTAGCGGGCCGCCCACTCCCGGGCGGCGGAGAACCACAGCGGCTCGCGATCGGCGAGCACGTCGGCGAACGCCATCGGTGCGTCGGCCCGGATCCGGCCGGCCCGCCGCCACATCTCGCGGTCCCAGCCGTGCCCGGTCAGCGCCTGCAGCCACTCGCCGCGGATCTCCCACAGGCCGGCGAAGTCGGCGTCGAGCAGGTCCACGATGTGGTCGGCGGCGATCGCCGCGACCTCGCCCGCGGTGGCCGCCGCGGACATCTTCGCGGTCGCCCGGTGCAGCAGACCGAGCCGCTGGGCCGAGGACCGTTCCTGCTCCAGCAGCCGGGCGTTGTCGATCGCGAGCCCGGCCCGGCGGCCGATCTCGGAGAGCAGGTCCAGGTCGTCGGCGGTGTAGGGGGCCCCGGCCTCGGTGCGCACGGCGGTGAGCACCGCACTGGTCCGGCCCCGGGCGGGCAGCGGGACGACCATCACGGAGCGGATCTGCAACCTGCTCCAGGCGCGGCGCTGCGCCGGGGGCAATCCGTCGAGGACGTCGTCGAGCCGCTCGGCCGCGATGATCTCCGGGCGGCCGAGCCGCTCCTGCATCGGCACCAGCGGGCCGAGCCTGCGCAACGACGGCTCCAGTGCGGCCCGGTCGGCGGCGACGGCGAGTGTGACGCCGTCCTCGGCCGGTTCGGCGTCGTGCACCAGCGCGACCTCCGCCAGTCGGTCGTCGACGACCGCACGGACGAGCTGATCGGTGCGTCCGGTCCGGGTGATCTCCCGCTCCAGCGACTCGGCGACCTCGGAGTAGATCCGGTGCCTGCGCTGCTCCCGGTGCTGGACGTCGATGTCCAGGCAGCCGCCGACGTACCCGGCCGACCGTTCGCCGTCGCGGACCGGGGCGCCACGGTCGAGCACCCAGCGGTACCGCTCGGTCCGGTCCAACAGCCGGTACTCGACCTCGAACGGGGCGTGCGCGCGAGCGGCGGCCTCGGTGACCGAGCGGTAGCGCTCGCGGTCGTCCGGGTGGATCCGGCGCCGCCACGCCGGCCCCAGCTCGTCGGCGGGGTCGTCGACGCCGGTGAAGTCGAGCCATCCCCGGTTCACGAACAGCCGGTGCCCGCCCGGGTCGTCGACCCAGATCAGTGCGGGTGTGGAGTCCGCCATCGCACGGAACTGCAGCTCAGCGGCCCGGCGGACCCGGCCGAGCTGCAGGTGGTTGGTGACCCGTGCCAGCAGCTCGCGGGCGGAGAACGGCCGGACCAGGTAGTCGTCGGCGCCCGCGGCGAAGCCCTCGACCGCGGCCTCCTCACCGGCCCGCGAGGACAGCAGCACCACCGGAACCCCGACCGTCCGCGGATCGGAGCGCAGCGCCCGCAGCAGCTCGATACCACCGCTCGCGGGCAGCGCCGCGTCGGCGACGACCAGATCGGGTGGGTCGGTGCGGGCCGCGTCCAGCGCGGCCGCGCCGTCCGCGACGACCTGCACCGTCCACCGCTCGGCGAGCAGGTCCCGCAGGTAGCCGCGCATCTCGCGGTCGTCGTCGACGACCAGCACCCGGTCCCGGTGTTCCAGGTCGAGCCCGTCGATGACCGACGCGTCCACGGAGCGGCCCCGGGCCGGGACCGTGCCGTCCGGACAGACACCGTCGGGCGGGTCGGGCAGCCAGCGCAGCGCCTCCGCCACGTACGGGCCGGCGAGCCGCGGGGTGCTGCGGGCACCGGTCCGGGACCGGACCAGCCGGTCCTGGGCCAGGTGCGCGAACCCCAGCGGGACCCGGACGGTGAACGTGCTGCCGACGCCGGGTGAGCTGTCGACGGCGATGCTGCCGCCGTGCAGCCGCACCAGCTGGCGGATCAGCGGCAGCCCGAGGCCGCTTCCCTCGCTGGTCCGGCCGCGGGCCCGGCCGGGCCGGCGGCGGCGTTCGAACACCGTGTCGATCTCGTCGTCCGGGATCCCGGCGCCGGTGTCGGCGACGGTCAGGACCACCTGCTCGCCGTCCTGCCCGAGCTCGACGCGGACCCCGCCCTCGACGGTGTACTTCAGGGAGTTGCTGAGCAGGTTGAGGACGATCTTCTCCCAGGCGTCCCGGTCCACCCACGCCGGACGCCCGGTCGGCGGGCTGTCCAGGGTCAGCTCCAGGCCCGCCCGCTCCATGACCGGCGCGAACGCGGCGACGAGCTGCGCCGTCGTCGTGCCGAGCTCGGTCGGCGCGAACATGCCCTCCTGCTTGCCGGAGTGCAGCGCCGAGGCGTCCAGCAAGCCGTCGACGAGCTTCAGCATCCGCTGGGCGTTGCGCTGGGCGATGTCGATCTGAGCGCGGACGGTCGGGTCGGTGTGGTCGCGCAGCCGTTCCAGCGGACCGAGTACCAGGGTCAGCGGGTCCCGGAACTCGTCGCCGAGACCCGCGTAGTAGTCGGCGCGGGTGTGTTCGGCGGAGCTGATGTCCTCGCGGCGGTCGCGCTCGCGGTCCCGGGCGAGTGCGGCGACGAGGACGGTCCCGACGTGCCCCGCGACCAGCCGCAGGAACGCGCGCTGCGACTCGTCGAGCGGCAGCAGCGGCGGCACGCCGATCGCCACCGCGATCCCGGTGCCGCCGTCGGGGGTGTGCATGACCGAGCGCGCCACGTCGGTCACCGGGCCGTCGGCTCCGGGCACCGGTGCGACGGTGACGAACTCGACCGCGGCCCCGGCGTCCGGGCCCTCGTCGGTGGGCAGCCACCCCTCCGGCGGTGCGGTCACCCGGACCGTGGTGAGGGTCCGCGGCTCCGGGCCGGCGACGGCGACGACCGCGCAGGCGATGTCCTCGACGGCGTCGCCGAGCACCGCCTGCAGTCGTTCGACGGCGACGTCCATCGTCGGGGAGTCCCGCACGACCTCACCGAGCGCGGCGAGTACCGCCATCCGGCGCGACGCCACGACGCTCCCGGTGACCTCGGTGATCAGCGTGATCAGGCCGCGGACCTCACCGTCCGGCCCGCGCACCGGCGTGGCCGAGTAGTTCCACCAGCTGGCCTCCGGATGCCCCCACCGGTTCAGGACGATCTTGTCGTCGGCCCGGTAGATGCCCTCCCGGCCGCCGGCCAGCAGCTCGACCAGCTCGTCGGCGAGATGATCGGTGATCTCCGGCCAGCCCTCCCGCATCGGACGTCCGAAGGCCGACGGGTGCCGCAGTCCCGAGCGCTCGGCGAACACGTCGTTGTAGAAGAGCACCAGCTCGGGGCCCCACCACACGACCAGCGCCTGCCGGCTCTCCAGCATGAACCGGATCGAGTCCTCCAGCTCGCGGTCCCAGTCCGGGCGCGGGCCGAGCGGGGTCGACGACCAGTCGATCGTCTCCAGCAGGGTGCGCACGGGGACGGCGGCGTCCGCCGCCTGATCGTCGGACCTGGTCACCGTGCGCGCCACCTCGTTCGCCGTTGCTGCGCCCACGATTCCACCATCCGGCGGGCCGTGCCGCCGGAGCGGATCAGGCCCGCTGCCCCGCGGCGGCGTCGCGGCGCTCGCCCAGCCACTGCCGCAGGTCGGACAGCGGCCGGTCACGGCCGGGCTCGTGGAAGATCTCGTGCCAGAAGCCCTCGTACCAGCGCACCGTGGTGTCCGGCGAGCCGCTCGACTCGTCGAGTGTGCGGGTACCCGCCGGGTCGGTGAGCCGGTCGGCGGTGCCGTGCTGCACCAGCAGCGGCAGCCGCAACTCGGCCGCCCGCGCCGGGAGGGTGTCCATCGTCGCGTAGACCGCGGCCCCCAGCGCGAGGGTCGGATTGCCGTGGTGGACCAGCGGATCGGCCCGGTAGTCGGCGACGACGGCGGGATCGGAGCTGATCGCGTCGGTGTCGATCCCGACCGGACGCACCGTGGGCAGCACCCGGGACACCAGCGACAGCACCGGGACGAGCACCGCCGGGACCGTGTCCGAGGCCAGCGCGGGCGCCGACAGCGCGAGCCCGGTGAGCCGGTTCTGGTGCCGCAGCGCGTAGGCGAGCGCGATCTGCCCGCCCAGGCTGTGCCCCAGCAGGAACACCGGGAGGCCGGGATGGCGGGCGACGATCTCCCGCCGGAACGTCTCGAAGTCCTGCAGCAGATCGTCGTAGCGGCGGACGTGCACCCGGGGCCCGCCGGATCGGCCGTGCCCGCGGTGGTCGAGCCCGTACACCGCCCAGCCGTCGGGTCGCAGCGCGTCGACGACGGAGCCGTAGCGGCCGGAGTGCTCGCCGATGCCGTGACTGACGAGCAGCACGCCGGTCGGATCGCCGTCGGGCAGCCAGCCCTGCCAGAAGAGCTCGATCCCGCCGACGCCGGGCAGCCTGCCCTGCACGTCCGGCTCGCCGGTCACGACGCCGTCACGTCCTGCTCGACGTCACCGCCCGCGGGCACCTCGACGTCCACTCCGGACGCGGTGGCGCCGGTGCCCGTGACGAGCCGGTACCGGCCAGGGTCCAGATCGGTGAGCCGGAACGTGCCGTCCGGGCCGGTCCGGGTCTCGGCGACCGGTTCGCCGTCCTGCTCCAGCGCGACCGGGACGTCCGCGGCTGCTCCGTCGTCCGTCCGGACCGTGCCGTGCACGGAGGCGGAGGGCCGCAGCCGCACCGTGACCGCGGCGGCGGTGTCGGCCACCGAGAAGGCGGCGACGCCGGGCCGGTGCCCGTCCAGGCGTGCGACGACGGCGAACTCGCCCGCCCCGGGTGCCGGGATCCGGGCGATGCCGTCGGCGCCGGTCACGGCGGATCCGGTCGGGCTGCCCGCCCGGTCCCGGAGTGCGACGGCGGCACCGGGCAGTGCCGCGTCGTCCGGTCCGAGTACCCGGATCTCGACGTCCTGTGGGGCGGTTCCGGGGACGACCGCGTCCGGCGCGGGGCCGGAGCGGCGCACCGTGAGTGCGACGTCCTCGGCCCGGTCGCCGGCCTGGACCGCGGGGTTCACCGGGTCGACGGCGGCGGTGCGCACGGTCGGCGGGGCCTCCGGTTCGGGTGCCGGTGTCGCCGGCGGCGGCACGGGATCGGCCGCGGGCGGCGGCTCCGGACGCTCCGCGACCGGGCGGGTCGACCGCAGCAGGCGCGGGGCGGGCCGGGGCGGCGGTTCGGGGTTCTCACCGGACTCCCGGGGGCCGGTGGCCGCCAGCCCGATGCTCGCGATCCGGGCCTCGCTGCCGATGCGCTCCGAGGCACTCGCCTGCTCGGGCACCCGGCTGCTCCAGTTCGGCTGGCCGGTGATCCGGTCCCGCGCCTCACGGAACTCGCGTTCGGTGTCCGGGGTGGCCTGGCCACGAGGGATCGGACGCTCCGCCGGGACCGCGGTCACCCGCTTGACCAGGTCGGGATCGACCGGGGACCGCGGGTCGGACCGGACCGGGAGGACGGTCGGGGCGCCCGCGATCACGGCGGCCCCGGTGTCCTCGGGTTCCTCGGATGCCACGGCGGCCGCGGGGAGCTCGGTCTCCCCGACGGTCCGGGCGGGCTCGGTGTCCCCGGTGGCCAGGGCGGGCTCGGTGTCCTCGGTGGCCAGGGCAGGCTCCGTCTCCCCGGCGACCGGGGCGGGCTCGGTCTCCCCGGCAGCCGGAGCGGGCTCGATCTCCCCGGTGGCCCGGTCCGCCTCGGTCGCCCCGTGGGCCCGGGTGGGCTCGGCGGGGTCCTCGGTCCCTCCGGGAGTCGCGGACAGCTCGTCGGTCTGCGCGGACCGCTCGGTGTCCTCGGACGGCTCGGAGCCGGCGGCCTCGTCGGTGGATCCGGCGCCGTCGCCGGCACGCCCCGCGGTCACCACCGCGGCGGTCGCCGTCGCGGCGACGGCCCCGCCGGCGAGCGCGGCAATCCGACCGGCACCGATTCCCGGTGCAGCGTCGTCGCCCGACGCAGTGTCCTCGCCCGGTGCGGCGTCGTGGCCCGGTGCGGCGGCGGCGCTCAGCGCAGCATCCCCACCCGGCGCGGGGTCCTCGCCCGGCGCGGCCCCATCCATCGGCGCGGCCGCAGCAACCGGCACAACCTCGCCGACCGGCGCAGTCCCAGCAGCCGGCGCGGCATCTCCGACCGGCGCGGCCACAGCTCCCGATGCAGCGTCACCCACCGACGCAACCTCATCCGAGCCGGCAGCCTCGTCCGACACAGCAGCGTCATCCAGCACAGCAGCGCCATCCGAGGCAGCACCCGCGTCCGGTCCCGCCGCTCCGGCGGCCTGCACACCGCGCCCGAAGTCGATCGGCTCAGCGCCCACCCCGTCGTCGGCGCGCACCCGCGACGCGGTGACCGCGTCGACCTCCACCTCGGGCACCGGGGCGTTCGGGTCCTGCCCGGCGTCGTGCTCCTGGATCAGGTCCTCGTCGACCGGCAATCCGGCACTCGCGGCGGGGCGCACCGGGGCGGCACCGTCCGGCCCGGGGCGTTCGCCGCGGGCCGCGCGGAACGCCGCGATCGAGGCGAGCCCACCGGCCGTCGGCGCAGCGACTCCACGGTCCGGCGTGCTGATGTCCGGCGCCGAGCTGTCCGGTCCGAGAACGTCGGAGTCGGTACGGGGCCGCTCGATCGGGCGCCTGCGGGCGATCGGGGTCGGGCTCGGCACCGGCCGGGTCGGCGCCGTGGGCGGGTCGACCGGCTCGACCGGCTTGCCGTCCTTGAATCCACGCGACCACGGCGGACCGACCGGCCCGGCGCTCACGTCCGGGGTGATCCGCGGCTCGGCGGAGCGGACCTCGGGGATCCGGTCGGTCGTCTCGTCCTCCGCGGTGTCCGCGGCGGCGTCGGTGATGTCGGGCGCCGACGAGACCGCTACACCGAGCGACCCGAGCTCCGACCGCGGCACCTCGCGGCCGACCGGCTCCGGATCGTCCGGGTCCGCAGTCGTGCCGGCGACCGCATCGGACTCGGCGACCGCAGCCGTCCCACCGGCCTCGATGGGCCCGGTGGGATCGGCGTCCTCGGGCTCGGCGTCCTCGGGCTCGGTGTCCTCGGCGACCGGATCGGCCGGGGCGGGCTCGGGGAACTCGGGTTCCCCGGCGTGCTCCACGGCCGGCTCCGGCGCGGGGACGTCGTCGTCGAGCCCACGGGCCCGGCGATCGACCAGGTCCGCGACGGTCCTCGGACGTGCCTCGTCGTCGTGCGACGTCGGGTTGTCGTCCCGGCCCCGCCCCCACCGCAGGAACGCTGCGATCCCGACGGCCACCAGCACCACCACCAACAGCCCCAGCAGGGCCCACGTCGACATCTGGAGATCCTCCTGCCGGAACACCACGGACCGGTCCCATGACACGGTCGAACCGGGGACGCCCGGCGCCGCGTCGGGTACCTGCGGCTCCGGTGACCCGGTCGGCATGTCCGGCGACGCACCGTAGCACCGTTGACCTCCTGTCCGGTGCGGCTGAACCCTGCCCGCGTGTCGGTGTCGGCGCTGGTGGGACCACCGCCCCGCGCCGCGTCCGGACGGATCGGTCAGGATCTCCCCATGACCCGCGACCCGGTGGACCCCGAGCTCGCCGAGATCGCCGACGCGTACGGCGTCGCGACCTCCTACCTCGACGGCACCCGCACCGAGAAGCCGATCGACGCCGCCGTCGTGCGGAACGTGCTGGGCCTGCTGGAGATCGACGTCTCCGGCCCCGGCGCGCAGCGGGTCGCGCTCGCCGGCGCCCGGCAACGCGCACC
The DNA here is from genome assembly GCF_003945385.1 of Pseudonocardia autotrophica. Classification (NCBI taxonomy): domain Bacteria; kingdom Bacillati; phylum Actinomycetota; class Actinomycetes; order Pseudonocardiales; family Pseudonocardiaceae; genus Pseudonocardia; species Pseudonocardia autotrophica. The sequence continues at coordinate 654,958 of NZ_AP018920.1, read as the reverse complement.
GCTCCCGGCGACGATCGGGCACCGCGCCGACCGGTCCAGGCCGCTCCCCGGCCGGGGCCGGCTGACCGCCACCGACGGCGACGCGATCGGCCGGGCCTCCGATGTGGACGGCGTGCTGCCCACCGGTCTCGAACCGGGCCGGTACCTGCTCGAGACCGACGCCGGCCGGTCGGCGGTGGTCGTCGCACCGCCCGCACTGCCCGACCCGCCACGGACGTGGGGCTGGATGCTGCAGCTCTACGCCCTGCACTCGCAGCGCTCCTGGGGCATCGGTGATCTCGGTGACCTGACCGAGCTGGTGCGCGGTGGGCACGGCGCCGGCGCGGTGCTGCTCAACCCGCTGCACGCGATCACCCCGGTGCCGCCGGTGCAGCCCTCGCCGTACATGCCGTCGTCGCGCCGCTACACGACGCCGCTCGCGCTGCGGGTCACCGACCTGCCCGCGTACGCCGCCGCCGATGCCGCCACCCGCGCCGAGGTCGACGCGCTGCGCCCGGAGACCACCGGCGACCGGATCGCGCACGACCGGGTGTGGGCGGCGAAGCGCTCGGCGCTGGAGGCGTTGTGGCGCAGCGCAGGCCACCCCGACGGCGAACCCGATCCGGACCTGACGAGCTTCGCCACCTACTGCGCGCTGGCCGAGCGCTACGGCGCCCGCTGGTCCCGCTGGCCGAGCGACCTGCGACGGCCGGACGGCGCCGGGATCGCCGCCGCGCACCGGGCACTGGCCCCGCGGATCGCGTTCCACACCTGGGTGCAGCGCCAGGCCGAGGCGCAGCTGGCCGGCGTCCGGTCCGCGGCCCGCGAGGCCGGGATGCCGGTCGGGGTGATCCACGATCTGGCCGTCGGCTGCGACCCGGAGGGCGCCGACGCCTGGATGTGGCAGGACGTGCTGGCCCTCGACGCGAGCGTCGGCGCCCCACCGGACGCGTTCAACCAGCGCGGGCAGAGCTGGGGCCTCCCGCCGTGGCGGCCGGACCGGCTGGCCGCCACCGGTTTCGGCGCGTTCGGCGACATGGTGCGGGCGCTGCTGCAGCACGCCGACGGTCTGCGCATCGATCACGTGATGGGGCTGTGGCGACTGTGGTGGGTGCCGGCGGGCGAGAGCGCCGACCGTGGCACCTACGTGCACTACGACGCCGACGCGATGCTCGCCGTGCTACTGCTGGAGGCGCACCGGGCCGACGCCCTGGTCGTCGGTGAGGACCTCGGCACCGTGCTGCCCCGGATCCGCGAGGACATGACCGAGCGGAACCTGCTGGGCTCGACGGTGCTGTGGTTCTCCCGCGATCCCGATCCGGTGACCGGTGGCGACGACGGCCCGCTGCGCCGCCCGTCCCGCTGGCCGGAGCGTTCGGTCGCGACGATCTCCACCCACGACCTGCCGACCGCATCCGGTTTCCTGCGAGGCGAGCACGTACGGGTCCGGGCGGAGCTGGACCTGCTCGACGACCCGCGCGCCGAGGAGGTGAAGGCGGCCGTCGAGCGCGACGAGCTGCTCGCCCTGCTCGCGGCAGAGGGGCTGCTGCCCTCCCCGGACGTGACCGACGAGGACGAGATCGTCGTCGCCCTGCACCGTCTCCTCGCCGCGGCCCCGTCGCGGCTGGTACTCGCCTCGCTCTACGACATCCTCGGCGAACCCCGGCAGCCGAACCTGCCCGGCACCCTCGACGAGTACCCGAACTGGCGGATCCCGCTGCCGGTGACGCTGGAGGAGGCGCTCGCCGACGAGCGCGTCCGCCGGATCGCCGAGGTCCTCGACGGGCGCTGAGGCGGGACCTGGCAGGATCCCGCCCCGATGACCGCACACAGTCACACCGACCGCGGCGAGGTCGAGCCGTCCGCCGTCGATCTCGTCCGCGCCGACGGCACCGCCGGTGCACTGTGGCAGGCCTGGACCACCGGCGAGCGGCTCGCAGCGCTGCCCGAGCTGCTGCGCCCGCGCACCCTCGCCGAGGGGTTCGCGGCACAGCGGAGGCTCTCCGAGCGCGCCGGGCCGGCATGCGGCTGGAAGCTGGCCGCCACCGCGAAGGCCGGCCAGGCACACATCGGTGTCGATGCGCCGCTGCCCGGCATCCTGTTCGAACGGTTCCGGCACGCCCCGGGTGACATCGTCCCGTCGGACGGGCTGCACATGGCCGTCGCCGAGGCCGAGTTCGCGTTCCGGATGGGCGCGGCCGTCGGCGCCGGGGCGTCCCGGGAGGAGCTGCGTGCCGCGGTCTCGGCCGTGCACTGCGCAGTGGAGCTGCCGGATTCCCGGTTCGACGACTTCGTCGCCGCCGGCGGGCCGTCGCTGCTGGCCGACGCGGCCTGTGCCGGCCGGTTCGTCCTCGGCCCGGAGATCGACGGGGCGTCCGATCTCGACCTGGCCGCGACGCCGACCTCCCTGCAGGTGGACGACGACGTCGCCACCGGCACCGGCGCGGCCGTCCTGGGTGATCCGTGGGCGGCCCTGGGCTGGCTGGCCGACACGCTCCCGCAGTACGGCGCCCGGTTGGACGCCGGCGATCTGGTGATCACCGGCACGACGACGGTTCCGGTCGGCACCCGGGCGGGCGCGAGCGTCCGCGCGACGTTCGGCGACGCGGGCGCGCTCGGGACGGTCGAGTTCACCCTGGCCGGGCGCTCGGACTGATCAGCGCACGACGTGCAGCGCGCCCGCCGCGCAGCGCACCCGCACCGCGGTGCCCGCCTCGACGTCGGAGAGCTCGCCGTCGATCTGCACCGGCATCGGGCCGCAGGTGGTGAACCGGAACTCGCGGGTCGCGGGCTGCCGGCCGAGGCCCTTCACCGCGGCGCGCACGGCGATCGCGATCTGCTTCCACTTCGGACGGTGCTCGAGCAGGACGACCTCGAACCGGCCGTCGTCGGGCCTGCTGGTCTCGCTGAGCTCGGCGACCTTCGCCATCTCGCCGATGTTCGCGAACACCAGGTTGTCGATCCGCCGCCGGTCGCCGGGGCCGAACTCGATCTCGAACGGGGTGAACGCCCAGAACGAGCGCACCGTCGTGATGATCTCGCGCAGCGTGCCCTTGCCGCCCTTCTCGATCTGCAACGCGACCACCGGGGTCAGGCCGAAACCGATGTAGGAGTGCGCGTAGTGCGGCGGATCGTCGCCGCGGTGCAGCTCCAGCAGGTCCATCCGCTCGGTGCGGCCGTCCAGCACGGCTTCGGCGAGCGGACGACGGCTGGTGACGCGGTCGTGGTCGTTGGCGTTCCCGGCGGCGAGCACGGCGGCGGCCGCCTCGGTCCCGGGCACGTCCATGATCCCGTTGACGACCTCGTTGTAGCCGCCGTCGCCGCTGGCGGACACGATCAGCGGACGCCCCGGGCCGGACGCGGCCTCCCGGGCGATCTCCCGGGCGTGCCCGGCGTACTCGGTCGGGCGCAGCTGCACGGGCAGTTCGGGCCGGGCCTCGGCGAGCTCGTCGCGCAGAGCTCGGGCGAGCACGTCGGCGTCGCCGGTGCTGCCCGGGTTGAACACGAGGAGAACGGAATCAACGGGCTCGGCCACACCGCACACCGTAGCCAGGTGCGCGGCACCGACCGTTGCGGCACGCTCGGCCGTATGGATCTGCATCTGGCCGGGCGGCGGGCGATCGTGACGGGTGGGAGCCGCGGCATCGGATTGGCGACGGCCCGGGCCCTCTCCGCCGAGGGGGTCCGGGTCGCGCTGGTGGCCCGCGATCCGGACCGGCTCGCCGACGCGGCCGGGTCGCTGCGCGGGTCCGGTGCTCCGGACGTCCTCACGGTGACCGCCGACAGCGACGACGACGCGGCGGTGCGGGCCGCGGTGGACACCGTGGCGGACCGCTTCGGCGGCGTCGACGTGCTGGTGAACGCGGCCGCACGACCGGCGAGCTCGGGGGTACCGACCGGGCTGGGGTCGATCACCGATGACGTGGTGCGTGCCGAGCTGGAGACGAAGCTGCTCGGCTACCTGCGCTTCGCCCGCGCCGTCGCACCGCTGATGACGGCGCAGGGCTGGGGGCGGATCGTGAACGTCAGCGGGCTGAACGCGCGGAAGTCGACCTCACTGGTCGGGTCGGTGCGCAACGTGGCCGTCGCCTCGATGACGGCGGCGCTGGCCGAGGAGCTCGGTCCGCACGGGGTGAACGTGACGGTCGTGCATCCCGGGCTGACCGAGACCGAGCGGACCGCAGGCCTGGTGCAGGAGCGGGCGGACGCGCTCGGCACCGACCCGGCCACCGCACGGGCCGCCCTGGACGCGACGACGACCATCGGGCGGATCACGACCGCGGCCGAGGTCGCCGACGTCATCACCTTCCTGTGTTCGCCGCGTTCGGTCGCGATCAACGGAGACGCGGTCGCGGCCGGCGGCGGCACCCCGGGGGTCACCCACTACTGAACGACGCGCGCCCGGCGGCCCGGCGATGGCACGATGTCCGGATGGACGCGACCCGCGTGGACCGCTGGCTGTGGTCGGTGCGCCTGGCGAAGACGCGTGCCGACGCCGCGACGGCCTGCCGTGGCGGGCACGTGCGGATCAACGACCGGCCGGCGAAACCGGCTGCCCCGGTGCGGGTCGGCGACCGGGTCCGGGCCCGCGTGTACGACAACAACCGGATCGTCGAGGTCACCCGGGTGATCGAGAAGCGGGTGGGCGCCCCGATCGCCCAGGAGTGCTACATCGACCACACCCCGGTCGAGCCGACCGGGCCCGGGGTGCCGGTGTTCGCGCGTCGCGACCGCGGCGCGGGCCGTCCGACCAAGCGTGACCGCCGGATGCTCGACCAGCTCGGCGTGGCACGGCGGACTCCGTAGCGGCGCATCGGATCGGTCCTGTGAGGATGGGGCCATGTACGACGCCCTGATGCGCACGGTCCTGCGGCACGTCCCGTCCGAACCCGCCCACCGCGCCGGGTTCGCCGTCGTCCGCGCCGTCGGCGGGGCGCCCGCGGTCGGTCCGCGGGTCGCCGAGGCACTCGTGCCGTCCGACCCGGTGCTGCGCACCCGGGTGCTGGGTCTCGACTTCGCCGGGCCGCTCGGGTTGGCCGCGGGCTTCGACAAGGACGCCCGGGGCGTGCTGGCGCTGGGCCGTCTCGGCTTCGGCGCGGTCGAGATCGGAACCGTCACCGGACGCCCGCAGCCCGGCAACCCGAAGCCGCGGCTGTTCCGGCTCGTCGAGGACCGGGCGCTGCTGAACCGACTGGGCTTCAACAACGCGGGCGCGGCGGCCGTCGCCCCGCGGCTCTCCGCACTGCGGGCGCGCTCTCTCCCCGGGATGCCGGTGCTCGGGGTGAACATCGGGAAGAGCAAAGCCGTTCCCGCCGACGACGCCGCCGCCGACTACCGGGCGAGTGCCGCCGCGCTCGGCGGCTACGCCGACTACGTGGTCGTGAACGTCAGCTCCCCGAACACCCCGGGCCTCCGCGATCTTCAGCAGGTCGACGCGCTGGAGCCGCTGCTGGTCGCGGTCCGCGAGGAGCTCGACCGGGTCTCGGCCGATCGCCGGGTGCCGCTGCTGGTGAAGATCACGGTCGACCTGAGCGACGACGACATCGACGCGGTCGCCGATCTCGCGGTACGTCTGCAGCTCGACGGGGTGGTCGCGACGAACACCACGCTCGCCCGGGACGGCCTGCGCACCCCCGCCGACGAGGTCGCCGCACTCGGTGCGGGTGGACTCTCCGGCCGCCCGCTGGCGCAGCGCGCGCTCGCCGTGGTCGGACGGTTGCGGGCCCGGCTGGCCGAGGACCAGACGATCATCTCCGTCGGTGGGATCGAGGACGCCCTCGACGCCTACCAGCGGATCCGGGCCGGCGCCGCGCTGGTCCAGGCCTACACCGGGTTCGTCTACGGGGGGCTGCTCTGGCCCTCACGGCTGCACCGCGATCTCGCCGCCCTGCTGCGCCGCGACCGCTTCACCGACATCAGCCAGGCCGTCGGTATCGACGCGCCCTGACCCACGCCCCGGTGCGGCCGAGCTCTCCACTCCCCGCCAGCACCCCACACACTCGGCCCACTCCGAGCCCAGTGGGCCCCGCCCACCATCCATCACACTCCGACAGTCACACCAGTGCTGTCGGCGGGGCCCTCCACGACTCTGGTGTACCCCTCGGAACCGGCTCCCTCGCGGGGGTGGCCCTCCGGGAGGGGCACACAGCGGACGCCACCGCCGCCACGCCGGGCACGCGTCGCACGCATCCCAGGCCTGCACCGGGGCGCTGGGCACGCACCGCCACGCTCGTCCCGCAACGGCAGGCTCGTCACGCAACGGCACGCTCGGCTCTCACCACAACGCGCGACACGAACCACCACCCTCCGCACCCAGCAGCACGCTCCGCACTGAGCAGCACACTGCACACGAAACAGCGCTGCGCACGCACCGGCATACACCGGCCGCGCGCCGGCACAGACCGGGTGTGCAGCACCTGCGCACCGGAGCTGTCGCAGCTCCCGCGGCGGCACCGCTCCGCCTGTCCGCTCGGTTATATAGCGATCGTGTCACCGACATCCGCCGGGCCGGCGCCATCGACAAACCGAGCCTCGCCTCCGCGCCTCGAGCCGCGCACCTGCCGACGGTCACACCAGTGCTGTCCGCGGGGCCGTCCAGGACTCTGGTGTACCTCTCGCAACATCCGCCCCCGCAGGGATCCCCGCGGACGGGCACACATCTGGTGCGCACCAGCGCCCACCAGGGCGTGCACCGGGGCGGCACCGGGGCAGCAGCCGCGCGCGGGCCCGAACTCGGGCATGTAACTGGCCGGCAGGCGCGCGCGGGCCCGCATCCGGGCGTGCGCCTGCGCACCGGGTCTGTTGGGGTCCCAGCGGCTGGGCTGCGACCTGGCCGCTCTGCCGTATCGCGACGGTGTCACCGGCGTCGGCCGGGCCGGCGTCGACACGCTGCCTCGTCCCCGCGCCTCCGACTCACGCACCGCGCACCGCGCACCGGTCGACCGTCACACCAGTGCAGTCCACGGGGCGTCTCACGACCCTGGCGTAGCCCTCGGAACTCCCGGCCACGTGGGGACGCCCGTCCACTGACGGCCGCGCCCCCGGGCGCCCACCGGCACACACGCACTGGGGGGAGCGCACTGGGAGCGCACTGGCGAGCCGGCGCATCGGCGCATCGGGCGGGCATCCCCATACCGGGTGCGCGCTCCGCGAGCATCAGGCCGACACCGTGCGTCCATCCGGGCGGGCAACCCCGCAGTCATCCGGGCCGGCCAGCATAAAAAAGGCCTGGAAATGCGGAAATGCCCCGGACCGAAGTCCGGGGCATCCCCTACACATGTTGAATGTCGGCAGCGACCTACTCTCCCACACCCTGTCGAGTGCAGTACCATCGGCGCGGAAAGGCTTAGCTACCGGGTTCGGAATGGGACCGGGCGTTTCCCTAACGCTATGACCACCGACAACACTATCAACTTCTCTTCAACCCACCACACAACCAAAAACTGGTTGTGGGCTCAGGGTCACACAGTGGATGCGAACAAAATGTTGTGAGCAAGCCCTCGGCCTATTAGTACCGGTCAACTCCACCCCTCACAGGGCTTCCATCTCCGGCCTATCAACCCAGTCATCTCCTGGGAGCCTTACCCACTCAAGGTGGTAGGAGACCTCATCTTGGAACAGGCTTCCCGCTTAGATGCCTTCAGCGGTTATCCCTCCCGAACATAGCCAACCAGCCGTGCCCCTGGCGGGACAACTGGCACACCAGAGGTTCGTCCGTCCCGGTCCTCTCGTACTAGGGACAGCCTTCCTCAAATCTCCAACGCGCGCGGCGGATAGGGACCGAACTGTCTCACGACGTTCTAAACCCAGCTCGCGTACCGCTTTAATGGGCGAACAGCCCAACCCTTGGGACCTACTCCAGCCCCAGGATGCGACGAGCCGACATCGAGGTGCCAAACCATGCCGTCGATATGGACTCTTGGGCAAGATCAGCCTGTTATCCCCGGGGTACCTTTTATCCGTTGAGCGACACCCCTTCCACAAGGTGGTGCCGGATCACTAGTCCCGACTTTCGTCCCTGCTCGACCCGTCAGTCTCACAGTCAAGCTCCCTTGTGCACTTACACTCAACACCTGATTGCCAACCAGGCTGAGGGAACCTTTGGGCGCCTCCGTTACTCTTTGGGAGGCAACCGCCCCAGTTAAACTACCCACCAGGCACTGTCCCTGAACCAGATCATGGCCCGAGGTTGAGACACCCAATTCGACCAGAGTGGTATTTCAACAACGACTCCACACCCACTAGCGTGAACGCTTCACAGTCTCCCACCTATCCTACACAAGCCGAACCGAGCATCAATACCAAGCTATAGTAAAGGTCCCGGGGTCTTTCCGTCCTGCCGCGCGTAACGAGCATCTTTACTCGTAGTGCAATTTCGCCGAGTCTGTGGTCGAGACAGCGCCCAAGTCGTTACGCCATTCGTGCAGGTCGGAACTTACCCGACAAGGAATTTCGCTACCTTAGGATGGTTATAGTTACCACCGCCGTTTACTGGCGCTTAAATTCTCCGCTTCGCCCCGAAGGACTAACAGGTCCTCTTAACGTTCCAGCACCGGGCAGGCGTCAGTCCGTATACATCGTCTTGCGACTTCGCACGGACCTGTGTTTTTAGTAAACAGTCGCTTGGGCCTGGTCTCTGCGACCACCCACCCCTAGCCTGCAAGAGGCCTCAAGGCAGATGGCCCTCCTTCTCCCGAAGTTACGGAGGCATTTTGCCGAATTCCTTAACCACAGTTCTCTCGATCGCCTCGGTATTCTCTACCTGACCACCTGTGTCGGTTTGGGGTACGGGCCGCAACAGCACTCGCTAGAGGCTTTTCTCGACAGCATGGGATCACCCTCTTCGCCTCAATCGGCTACGCATCACCTCTCACCCTTCACGATCCCCCGGATTTACCTAGGAAATCAGGCTACAGGCTTACACCACGACAACCACCGCGTGGCGGAGCTACCCTCCTGCGTCACCCCATCACTTGCCTACTACCAGATCGGATCCCACGCTCCCCCACAAACACAACTCCCGAAGGAGCCGAGGTGGGTTCGGATGGTTAGCATCACCAGATTCAGCATGGACGCACTATCACGAGCACGGGAATATCAACCCGTTGTCCATCGACTACGCCTGACGGCCTCGCCTTAGGTCCCGGCTCACCCTGGGCGGAACAACCTGGCCCAGGAACCCTTGGTCATCCGGCGGCAGAGATTCTCACTCTGCATTCGCTACTCATGCCTGCATTCTCACTCCCACACCCTCCACCCGTAAATCACTCCCGGGCTTCACCAGATGCAGGACGCTCCCCTACCCAACAACACTCTACGTGTCATTGCCACGGCTTCGGCGGTGCGCTTGAGCCCCGCTACATTGTCGGCGCAGGACCACTTGACCAGTGAGCTATTACGCACTCTTTCAAGGGTGGCTGCTTCTAAGCCAACCTCCTGGTTGTCCGGGCGATCCCACATCCTTTCCCACTTAGCGCACGCTTAGGGGCCTTAGCCGGTGATCTGGGCTGTTTCCCTCTCGACCACGAAGCTTATCCCCCGCAGTCTCACTGCCGCGCTCTCACTCACCGGCATTCGGAGTTTGGCTGACTTCGGTAAGCTTGTCGGCCCCCTAGGCCATCCAGTGCTCTACCTCCGGTGAGAAACACACGACGCTGCACCTAAATGCATTTCGGGGAGAACCAGCTATCACGAAGTTTGATTGGCCTTTCACCCCTACCCACAGCTCATCCCCCAGGTTTTCAACCCTGGTGGGTTCGGGCCTCCACGACGTCTTACCGACGCTTCACCCTGGCCATGGGTAGATCACTCCGCTTCGGGTCTACACCCCGCGACTCCACCGCCCTATTCGGACTCGCTTTCGCTACGGCTACCCCACACAGGTTAACCTCGCCACGAAGCATAACTCGCAGGCTCATTCTTCAAAAGGCACGCCATCACCCTGCCCCACAAAGAGACTTCAGGCTCTGACGGCTTGTAAGCACACGGTTTCAGGTACTATTTCACTCCCCTCCCGGGGTACTTTTCACCTTTCCCTCACGGTACTTGTCCGCTATCGGTCATCAGGTAGTATTTAGGCTTGACGGGTGGTCCCGCCAGATTCACAGCGAATTTCACGGGCTCGCTGCTACTCGGGAACAACATTCATGACAGACACTGCATTTTCGCGTACGGGGCTCTCACCCACTCCGGCGACCCTTCCCAGAAGTCTTCCGCTAACACAGCACCACATCATCCCACCCTCGGCAGAAGGTGAACAACACGTCCCAACAACCCCGCACCCGCAACACCTGCCGGCTTGACACGGACACGGTTTAGCCTCTTCCGCTTTCGCTCGCCACTACTCACGGAATCACTATTGTTTTCTCTTCCTGTGGGTACTGAGATGTTTCACTTCCCCACGTTCCCTCCACGCACCCTATGAATTCAGGTACGGGTAACACCCCATGACGGGTGCTGGGTTTCCCCATTCGGACACCCTCGGATCACAGCTCGGTTGACAGCTCCCCGAGGCCTATCGCGGCCTCCCACGTCCTTCATCGGCTCCTGATGCCCAGGCATCCACCATGTGCTCTTAACAACTTGACCACAACAAGATGCTCGCATCCACTATGCAACACTCAACCCACAACCACACCAACCCGGACAGCAACCACCACACCCCACACAAGGAACGCGTTAGGAAACCACCAGACGGACGGCCAGAAGACAACACCCAACCGGATGTCCCCTCAGGACCCAACAGTGTGCCGAACTCAGCCTTGACGCCTCATGTTCCACCCAGACACACCCCGGAACACGAACGGCCCCGACAGGCATGATCTCGAATAAGGAACCAACACAATCCACACAAAACAACGTGCGTAAAACGTTGGCGCCCCACCACTCGGTGAGACTCCTTAGAAAGGAGGTGATCCAGCCGCACCTTCCGGTACGGCTACCTTGTTACGACTTCGTCCCAATCGCCAGTCCCACCTTCGACAGCTCCCTCCACAAGGGTTGGGCCGCCGGCTTCGGGTGTTACCAACTTTCGTGACGTGACGGGCGGTGTGTACAAGGCCCGGGAACGTATTCACCGCAGCGTTGCTGATCTGCGATTACTAGCGACTCCAACTTCACGGGGTCGAGTTGCAGACCCCGATCCGAACTGAGACTCACTTTAAGGGATTCGCTCCACCTCACGGTCTCGCAGCCCTCTGTATGAGCCATTGTAGCATGTGTGAAGCCCTGGACATAAGGGGCATGATGACTTGACGTCATCCCCACCTTCCTCCGAGTTGACCCCGGCAGTCTCCCATGAGTCCCCACCATTACGTGCTGGCAACATGGAACAAGGGTTGCGCTCGTTGCGGGACTTAACCCAACATCTCACGACACGAGCTGACGACAGCCATGCACCACCTGCACACAGGCCACAAGGGAAACGACATCTCTGCCGCGGTCCTGTGCATGTCAAACCCAGGTAAGGTTCTTCGCGTTGCATCGAATTAATCCACATGCTCCGCCGCTTGTGCGGGCCCCCGTCAATTCCTTTGAGTTTTAGCCTTGCGGCCGTACTCCCCAGGCGGGGCGCTTAATGCGTTAGCTGCGGCACAGAAACCGTGGAATGGTCCCCACACCTAGCGCCCAACGTTTACGGCGTGGACTACCAGGGTATCTAATCCTGTTCGCTCCCCACGCTTTCGCTCCTCAGCGTCAGTATCGGCCCAGAGACCCGCCTTCGCCACCGGTGTTCCTCCTGATATCTGCGCATTTCACCGCTACACCAGGAATTCCAGTCTCCCCTGCCGAACTCAAGTGATGCCCGTATCGACCGCACGCTCAGAGTTAAGCCCCAAGTTTTCACGATCGACGCGACACACCGCCTACGAGCTCTTTACGCCCAATAATTCCGGACAACGCTCGCACCCTACGTGTTACCGCGGCTGCTGGCACGTAGTTGGCCGGTGCTTCTTCTCCAGGTACCGTCAATTGCTCTTCGTCCCTGGCGAAAGAGGTTTACAACCCGAAGGCCGTCATCCCCCACGCGGCGTCGCTGCGTCAGGCTTCCGCCCATTGCGCAATATTCCCCACTGCTGCCTCCCGTAGGAGTCTGGGCCGTGTCTCAGTCCCAGTGTGGCCGGTCGCCCTCTCAGGCCGGCTACCCGTCACCGCCTTGGTAGGCCATCACCCCACCAACAAGCTGATAGGCCGCGGGCCCATCCCCCACCGAAAAAACTTTCCACACGAAGACATGCATCAACGTGTCCTATCCGGTATTAGACCCAGTTTCCCGGGCTTATCCCAGAGTGGAGGGCAGGTCACCCACGTGTTACTCACCCGTTCGCCGCTCGTGTACCCCCGAAAGGGCCTTACCGCTCGACTTGCATGTGTTAAGCACGCCGCCAGCGTTCGTCCTGAGCCAGGATCAAACTCTCCAACAAAACCCTGACAAACACCATGACCAGCCGACGGGATCGACCAGCCACAGCCAAACAAACTGGCATAAAAACGCCAAAACTATATAAATAGCTCGACACACTGTTGAGTTCTCAAAAGACACCCGCACCACACCACCGGCCTCACAACCGGATCCGAAGGCGGATCGCCTTGACCCCACCACCATAAACACCCGAGAAACTCGGACATCCACCGGGGGGACCTCTGTGGCCAGCGGGCCTGTTGACCGGGCCCTCAGGCCCGTTCTGTCCGGCTCACTCGCTGACAAGAAAGAAGTTACGGCACGGTGTCCGGCATGGTCAAACCGGGGGGGTACCTCTGGCGAACAACAGGAGTCATCCCAGGTCAGCGACCATGAGCTCGACGCGTCCACAGTTTACGACCGGGACTCGCAAGCAGTTTCGGCCGTGAACGGACTTCTGTGACGCCGGGCACTTCACGGCCGACAGGCCGTGCAGGCGTGGTGTTCTCGGTGGTCGGGTCGCCGGTTCCACTCCGCTGTCTCCGCCCTGACCAGCATCGTTACCCGGATCAATGGTCGACGACGGCGCACGGACCGTCCTCCGTGGCGAACGGTTCGCCCTGGACCCCACCCGTTCCGGCCCTGTGGTGCGGCCCGGCGGCCGCGCTCCCGGGCCGACGGCGCCACCCCTGCTGAGCTGCACGGCCGGCCCCGGCGAACCGGGCAGCACCCGGCGGTGCGGGCTCGGCGCCCGGCGGTGGGCGCTCGACTCCCGGATCCGCGGAACCCAGCAGCGCAGGAGTGGCTGGCGGTGGCGCCCAACCGCCGGAACCGCCGAACTCCAGCAGCGCAGCAGCGCCCGGCGATGGCGCCCGACCGCCGGATCCGCGGAACCCCGGCGGCGCAGCAGTATCCGGCGGAGGGCGCCCAACCGCCGGATACGGGGAAGTCCAGCGACGCAGTGCCCGGCGGTGCGCCCCGGCTGCCGGACCCGCGGATCTCCGTCGACTCGGTCCCGGCGGTCGACATCCAGCTGCCGGATCCGCGGAACCCCGGCAGCCCGGTACCCGGCGGTGCTCCCCCAGCCGCCGGATCCGCGGTTCTCCGGCGACTCGGTCCCCGGCGGTCGACATCCAGCTGCCGGATCCGCGGCTCTCCGGCGGCGCGGTGCCCGGCAAGGTCGAGGCGCTCGAGCACCGTTCCGTCGCTCCGGGTGGCCGGTGTTCCGTGCCATCACCGCATCAGGGGGTATCCGAGCCGGGGGCCGACGCGTTGACCCGACGAGTGCTCCTCGTCGGGTCCTGCAGCGCGTCGGGGGCGAATGCGCGTCGCGATCCGGCGAGGAGCACTCCCTGTACCGGCTCAGCCGGCGGGCGGTCGGGCCGCGTCCACCGCGTCGCGCACCGCAGAGGTGGTCGTCGGGAACACCTCCCCGACCGAGCCCAGGATCCGGCTCTGTCCGCCGAGCGATTCCACCAGCGAGGTCACCGGAGCGAGTGCGGCCGGGTTCACCAGGGACGGGACCACCCAGGACACCAGCCACATCACGAGCAGCGCAGCGATACCGCCTGTGATGCCCCCGACCGCCCGGTCCAGGAACGACAGCCGGGCCCCGGCGAGCAGCCTGCTGATCAGGCCGCCCAGGAATCTCCCGACCAGCGAGCCGAGCAGCAGGCCACCGAGGATGCCGAGCAGCCCCCACAGCCAGGCCGATCCCGGGGTTCCGCCGAGACCGGCCAGCTGCGAACCCCAGGCGGCACCGAGACCGGCACCGACCACCAGGCCCAGCAGGCTCCCGGCCCGGGCGACACCGCCGAGCCTGCGGAACCCACCCACCACGGCGGCGAGCAGCACGATCAGGACGAGTACGTCGAGCAGCGTCATGGATCCTCCCCCCGGCGGGCGTCCGCCGCCGTCGTTCCCGACCGACGGTGCCCGCCGGACCTGAGAGAGAGCTGAGGTGGCGCACTTTTCTCAGCGCGGACTCAGCGGCACCGGCCCACCGCGCCGCACCGGGGACCACCGGGGACCGCTCGAAGGGCCCGCTCGACCAGCCGACGCCGAACCGCTCGTCACTCCCGGTGGCGGCACCGGTGAACAACGCCGCACGCCCGCCGAGGTGACCCGATCCGCGGTCTCCCCTGGTGTCGCCGCGCTCGCGCGGAGGTACTCCGGCCGGGGCACCCCAGCGGCGTGACCGGCGCGCTCCCGCTGATCGGGCGGTACCGTGCGATCCCCTTCCCGACCCGGAAGGCAAATCGAGCAGCAGGGAGACCGGTAGTCGACGTGACGGAGATCCAGCAGGCCACCGACGAGCGGACGTCCGCCGCCGACGCCAGGTGGGCAGGGGCTCCGTGCGCCGCACTGACCGTGGGCCCCGACGGGACCGTGCTCGAGATCAACGATGCGGCGCTCCTGCTCGTCCCCGCCCTCCGGACCGGCGCCGGGCTGAGCCGGGTCGCACCGTGGCTGTCCGGCGCCCACCCGGTCCCGGGCACCGAGCCCGTCACCTTCTCCGACGTGGTGGACGGCCGGGCGCTGGAGGCCACGCCGAGCAGGCACGACGACGGCTCGGTCACCTGGTGGCTGATCGACGTCACCGACGTCCGTTCCGTCCGCGACGAGCTGCGGATCGAGCAGTCCCGCGCGGTCTTCCTCTCCGACGCATCGGCTGCGCTGCTCGGTTCGCTGAACCTGCAGCGGTGCATGGAGGTGATCGCCGGGCTGGCGGTCGACGCGCTGGCCGACGCCGCCGTCGTGCTCACCCCGGCGACCCGCCGTCAGTTCCGGGTCGTCACCGCCG
Source organism: Pseudonocardia autotrophica (assembly GCF_003945385.1). NCBI lineage: Bacteria > Bacillati > Actinomycetota > Actinomycetes > Pseudonocardiales > Pseudonocardiaceae > Pseudonocardia > Pseudonocardia autotrophica. The sequence goes on along the minus strand of NZ_AP018920.1, from coordinate 639,776 downwards.
TCTCCGGGCACGGCGCACCGCGGTCGGCCACCAGCCGGCTCGATCCGGACGAGGTGCCGGGCCTGGCCGAGGCGTTGCAGGGCTTCCCGCCCGTCCCGTCCCGCTGGATCGACCCGGCGGCGGCGCCGTCCTGGCTGGTGCCGCCGGAGATCGGCGAGGCCGGATCGATCGTGGTCACCCCGCTCCCGGGACACGGCATCCCCGCCGGTGCGCTGGTGCTGCTGCGCCGGCCCGGCTCCGGCCCCTTCAGCGAGGGCGAGGAGTCGACCGCGCGCGAGTTCGCCGCCCGTTCCGGCCTGGCGATGTCGGCCGCCCGGATGTTCGCCCGGCAGGCGTCCATCACCGAGACGCTGATGCGTGACCTGCTGCCGCCGAAGCTGCAGGAGATCGCCGGCATCGAGTTCGCGGGCGGCTACCGGCCCGCCGAGGACGGCGATCGGGTCGGCGGCGACTTCTACGACGTGCACCCCTGCGCCCCCACCCCGGACGGTGCGGCACAGACACTCGCCGTGCTCGGGGACGTGTGCGGCAAGGGTCTCGAGGCGGCCGTGCTGACCGGGCGGATCCGCAGCACGCTGCACGCGCTGCTCCCGATGGCCGACGACCACGTCCGCCTGCTCGGCCTGCTCAACGACTCCCTGGTCAGCGAGGACCACACCCGGTTCGTGACGCTGGTGCTGGCGTCGGTCACCAGGGACGGATCGGACGTCCGGCTGCGGCTCACCGCCGCCGGGCACCCGCCGCCGCTGATCGTCCGGGCGGACGGCCGGGTCGAGGAGGCCGACACCCGGGGCACGCTGGTCGGTGTGCTGCCGGTCGTCGAGGCGACCACCTACGAGACCCGGCTGGCCCCGGGCGAGACCTGCCTGCTCTACACCGACGGAATCACCGAGGCCCTCGGCGGCCCGATGGGCCGCGACCAGTTCGGGGAGCAGCGCCTCCAGCGGGTGGCCGGCGAGTGCGCCGGGCTGCCCGCCGAGGCGGTCGTGGAGCGGATCCAGATGGTGACCACCGAGTGGGTCGGCCGCAACGCGCACGACGACATGGCGCTGCTCGCCGTCTCCGCCCCGCGCGGCCGCCATCTCTCGGCGGTGGGCGGGCACGGGCGCGGCCGGTACACCGCATGACCGGAGGACACCGGGACCCGATCGCACGGTGCACGGCGCTGCTGCGGGATGCGGTGCTGCGCGGCGACGAGTACACCGCGGTCGACGTCGTCGTCGATGCGCTCCACGAGGGGATCGCCCCTGAGTCGGTGCTGCTCGAGGTGATCGGTGCGGTGCAGGCGTCGATCGGCGAGGACTGGGCCGCCAACCGCATCTCGGTCGCCCAGGAGCACGCCGCGACCGCCATCAACGACCGAGTGATCTCCACGCTGGCGCTGTCCGTCCCCCGGGGCCGGGGCGAGCGCGGCCGGATCACCGTCGCCTGCGTCGACGGCGAGTGGCACGCGTTCCCGGCCCGGCTGCTGGCCGAGGTGCTGCGGCTGCGCGGGTTCGCCGTCGACTACCTCGGCGCCCAGGTCCCGTCCGCGCACCTGATCACCCACCTGCACCGCACCGGGCCGGACGCGGTGGCGCTGTCGTCGTCGATCGCGACCCGGCTCCCGACCGCGCACGCGACGATCTCGGCCTGCCAGGCCGCGGGCGTCCCGGTCATCGTCGGCGGGGCCGCGTTCGGCGCGGACGGCCGGTACGCCCGGCTGCTCGCCGCCGACGCGTGGGCCCCCGATGCGCGGGCGGCCGCGGACACGCTGGACGGCGGTCTTCCGGCACCGGCCCGCCCGCACTCCCAGCCGACCGACGATCTGCCCCACCTGTCCGACCAGGAGTTCACCCTGGTCGACCGGAACGCGACGGCGCTGGTCGCCGGCGTCGTCGACGGGCTGTCCGGCCGGATCCCGGAGATGGCGCGCTACGACGACACCCAGCTGCTGCGGACCGCCGAGGACGTCCGGCACATCGTCGACTTCCTCGCCGTGGCGCTGTACACCGGCGATCCGGACCTGTTCACCGGGTTCCTGGACTGGACGGCATCGGTGCTGTCGGCCCGATCGGTGCCGCAGCACGTGCTGCCACCGGTCCTCGACCTGCTCGCCGACGAGCTGCGCGAGTTCCCCAGGGCGTCGGAGCTGCTGGCGACGGCACTCACCACCCGCGCCCGCGACGCCCACGGTGCCGGGAGACCGGCGTGAACGACGAACGAGGATTGTCCGTGACGTACTCCGAGCCACGACCGGGCGTCGTGCGGGTCGCGCTGTCCGGGGATCTCGACTACGAGACCTCCGACGAGCTGGCCGCCACCGCCGACGCCGCGCTGCAGGCCGCCGTCGACCCGCACGAGCTTCGGCTCGACTGTTCCGAGCTGGGGTTCTGCGACTCGTACGGGCTGGCGGCACTGCTGATGCTGCGCCGTCGCACCGCGGCCGCCGGGATCGCACTGCACCTGGACCACCGCGGCAACGCACTGGACCGGCTGCTGCACATGACCAGCACCTGGGAGCACCTCACCGGCGAGCGTCCGGCCGACCGCGCGAAGCAGCTCGACACCTGAGGCCGGGCCCCGGCCGGCTGGTTGCACTCACCACGGCCACGGCGGCCGATGGCGCACCCGCCGGAATCGGACCGGCCGCGTCGTACATGAACCCGCGCCGAGCGGGTACCCGAATCACATGACGACGCCCGACGCGCCCGGTGTGGGGACCGGTCCGGTCCCGACGGAGCAGAGCGACACACCCGTCGACGAAAGCCCCGACGGCGATGGTGTGCACCTCGCCGAACAGCCGGTCGAGCCGGACGGCACCCGTCCCGCGGCGTCCTGAGACCCGCCCTGCACCACGATCACCACACGGAAGGACAGCGATTCATCATGGCCACCATCCGCTACACCGTTCCCGGGCTCGAGCGGGGCGACGCCGAGCAGGTCGTGGAGCTGCTGCAGAACCGTCTGCACGCGCTGAACGACCTGCAGCTGACCCTCAAGCACGTGCACTGGAACGTGGTGGGCCCGAACTTCATCGCCGTGCACGAGATGCTGGACCCGCAGGTCGACAGCGTCCGGGCGATGGTCGACGACGCCGCCGAGCGGATCGCCACCCTCGGCGGATCGCCCGACGGAACCCCCGGCGCGCTGGTGCGCGACCGCACCTGGGACGACTACTCGATCGGCCGGGACGAGGCGATCGCTCACCTCGGTGCGCTGGATCTCGTCTACACCGGTGTCATCACCGACCACCGCACGCAGATCGGGAAGCTGGAGACGCTCGACCCGGTCACCCAGGACATGCTGATCGCGCAGGCCGGCCAGCTGGAGCAGTTCCAGTGGTTCGTTCGCGCGCACCTGGAGAGCTCGGACGGCTCGCTGCGCTCGCAGTCCTCCGACACCGAGACCGGCGCGGCCGACGCCGTGCGCTGACCAACACCGGCAGCTCCCACGGCACTGCGGGTGCTGCCGGCACCGACAGCACTGCCGGCAACGGGCCCGGTTCCGCATCCCGCGGGGCCGGGCCCGTTCGCGTGTCTCAGAGTTCGCCGCGTCGCCGTGCCCAGATCAGGCAGCCGGCGGGCACCAGAACCAGCTGCACCCCGAGCACCACGGACAGCGCCAGCACCGGTGGGAGCATCACGATCACCAGCGCGTAGAGCACGGCCACCGTCATCACTCCGAGTACGAGCGGCCATGCCAGTGGGGTTCCGGTCTGTGCCACCGGTGGGTGCAGCCGACCTTCCACGCCGTCCAACCGGTGCACCAGACCGGGATCGTCGCGCAGGGTGGCCGCCGAGATCTCGGCCAGAACACGCATCTCACACGGGTCCAGCGGACGGGCGGGGCGGTCCTCGAGCACGACGCTCCTCGTCAGTGTCCGGCGCGGTCGCGATGGCTCTTCAGGGTAGGGCGCGGCGGTGGTGCGGGCCACCCGAGCGTGCCCCGCGCTGTGCGGAAGCCTCGAGTGGACCTACAGTGCCTCCGATATGACGCAAAGGTCTGAATCGTGACTGTGGTCGTCATCGCGACGACCCGGGCAGTCTGGGGGGAATCGAGTTGATCGTCCGATATCTGCGGGAGCACACCAGCCCTCCCGTCTTCATCAGCTCGGCCGTACTGGCCGTGGCTTTCGTGTTGTGGGGCGTGATCTCGCCGACGTCGCTCGGTAGGGTCGCGAGTGCGGTCAACGGCTGGATCACCGACACGCTCGGCTGGCTGTACATCTTCTCCGCCACCGGGTTCCTGATCTTCGTCCTGTTCCTCATGATGTCCCGGTACGGCCGGGTGAAGCTCGGGCCGTCGGACTCCACACCGGAGTACGGCAACACCTCGTGGTTCGCCATGCTGTTCACCGCGGGTATGGGCATCGGCCTGGTGTTCTACGCGGTCTCGGAGCCGATCTCGCACTTCACCGAGCCGCCGACCGGTGAGGGGAGCTCGCCGGAGGCCGCCCGCGACTCGATGCTCTACACGTTCTTCCACTGGGGCCTGCACCCGTGGGCGATCTACATCGTGCTCGGTGTGTCGCTGGGCTACTTCGCGTTCCGCCGGGGGCTGCCGCTGCGTCCGGCCGCGGCGCTGTACCCGCTGCTCAAGGACCGGATCAACGGCTGGCCGGGCTACCTGGTCGACGTGCTCGCCGTGTTCGGCACGCTGTTCGGCCTGGCCACCTCGCTCGGCATCGGGGCGCAGCAGGTCGCCGCCGGACTCGACGTGCTGTTCGGCTGGGAGAACACCACTACCCTCCAGGTGCTGCTGATCCTGGGGATCACCGCCGTCGCGATCGCCTCGCTGATGCTCGGCCTCGACAAGGGCATCCGGCGGCTGGCCCTGCTGAACCTGTGGCTCGCGCTCGCGCTGATGCTGTTCGTGTTCTTCTTCGGCCCGACCCGCGACCTGCTCAACAGCCTGGCCGCGAACATCGGCAACTACGTCCAGGAGGTCCCGGGGCTGAGCTTCGAGACCTTCCCGGACGGCGGTAACGGCACCGCTGACGGGTGGCAGAGCGGCTGGACGCTCTTCTACTGGGGCTGGTGGATCTCCTGGTCGCCGTTCGTCGGCATGTTCCTGGCGCGGATCTCCTACGGCCGCACCATCCGGCAGTTCGTCGCCGGCTGCCTGTTCGCCCCGGTCGGCGCCTCCATGGTGTGGCTGACCGTCTTCGGCAGCAGCGCGCTGGAGCTCGTGCAGAACGACCCGCAGCACCCGCTGGCGACCGCAGAGCCGGAAACCGCGATCTACGTGCTGCTGGCCCAGTTGCCGGTCCCCTCGTTCCTGATCACGCTGGCGTCGATCCTGACGGTGTTCGTGGTCGTGCTGTTCTTCGCGACCTCCTCGGACTCCGGCTCGCTCGTCGTCGACATACTCACCAACGGTGGCGACCCGAACCCGCGCTGGCAACAGCGACTGTTCTGGGCCGTCCTGGAGGGCGTGATCGCCGCGGTGCTGCTCGCCGCCGGCGCCGCGACCGGGGCGGACGCACTGTCCGCACTCCAGACCGCGGCGATCGTGGCCGGGCTCCCGCTGGGCATCGTGCTGATCCTGATGGCGATCGGCCTGTCCACGGCCCTGCGTGACGAGCGGTTCGTGGTGGCGCTGCCGCCGGAACCCTCACCGCTGGACTCGCTGCGCCGCAGCACCAGCCGAGCGGAGCCCGGTGAAGCCGAGCAGCCGGCCGCGCAGCAGGAGGAGACCGATCCGCTGATGTGCGAGACCGCCGTCGCCGAGTTCGCGACGACCCCCTCGAACGGGGTGGACGACCCCGGGAGAGCACCCGGGTCCGGCGACGACCGGAGCTGACCGACCGGCGGGGCCGGGGGATGCGATCCCCCGGCCCCGCCGCCGTCGCAGGGCGGATCAGACCGGGGCGCCGGACCCGACCCAGAGCGCCCGTGCCAGCGACGGACCCCACTCCTCGTCGGTGTCGGCACGACCGTCACCGGGACGGGTCAACCGCACCACGAACGGGCCGTCGAAGGGCTTGCGGGCGACGAGCAGCACCCGGTCGCCGAGCCGGACGTCGTGCGCGTCGAGATAGCGGAGCACCTCGGGATCCGTGTCGTCCACCCGGACGAGCTCGCCACCCTCGCCGAAGCGGAGCTCGGGCAGCCGGCGGGCGAGCACCTCGGGCAGGTCCCCGTCGCGGCCCGGGATGGGATCACCGTGCGGGTCGAACCGGGGATGCCCGAGCCGGTCGTCGATCCGGTCCAGCAGGCGGTCGGAGACGGCGTGCTCCAGCGCCTCGGCCTCCTCGTGCACCTCGTCCCAGGCCAGATCCAGCTCGGTGACCAGGAACATCTCGATCAGCCGGTGCCGCCGGACCACGGCCAGCGCGGACGCCCGGCCGGCCGGGGTGAGGGTGATCCCGGCGTACCGGGCGTGATCGACGAGCCCGGTGTCGACCAGCTTGCGGACCATCCCCGACGCTGACGGCGAGGACACCTGCAACCGCTCGGCCAGTGCGGAGATGCCCACCGACCCCTCCCACCGCTCCCCCAGCAGGAAAATGGTCTTCAGGTAGTTCTCCACGGACTCCGAATGTCGCTCGCCGGTGGGAACGGTGTTCATGACACCCACGGTATCCGCCCGCAGCAGGGCTCGTGCGCAGACATCTGGAACCATGCGGGCCATGAGCGACGGCCGGTCCCCGGGCAGCGCACCCGATCACGGCGCCGCCGCCCGCCAGCCCACGGCCCCGGCAGCCCACGGATGGCGAGCCCGCTACCACGGCGCGCAGACCCGCTACCGCGGCTTCCGCGACGGCCTGCGGCACCGTCCGGTCGTGGATCGCTGCTGGCGCTGGGGCATCGGGGTGCTCGGCACCCTGATCGTGATCGTCGGCATCATCCTGATCCCCTACCCCGGCCCCGGCTGGCTGGTCGTGTTCACCGGGCTGGCCGTACTGGCCTCGGAGTTCGAGGGGGCGCGCCGGCTGCTGCACTTCGCCCGCGGGCGCTACGACCGGTGGAACGAGTGGCAGAAGCAGCAGCACATCGTCGTCCGGCTGCTGCTGTTCGCCGCAACCGGCGCCGTGGTGCTGGTGACACTCTGGTTGCTCGACGTGTTCGGCCTGGTCGCCGACTGGTTCGGGATCGACGCGGGATGGCTGGACTCGCCGCTGGAGCCGTTCGCCTGAGTCCGGCCCTCAGATCCGCAGGAGCACCGACGGGTCGCCCGGCGACCCGAGGACCGCGGCCAGGCAGAGCCCGTTCACCCCGGCCACCAGCAACGGCCGCCGCTCCGGCGCGTCGGGCAGCAGCCGCACGGCCGCCGCCTCCAGCGCGTCGTCCCACCGGCGCAGCTGCGGCGTCAGCTCCGGCCGGCGAACGGCGAGCAGCAGCAGCTCGTACTCGGCGACCGTGAGCAACAGGTCCTGCCTGCTCCACTCCCGGAGCACCTCGACCAGCTCGGCGAGGGTGCCCACGCCGGCCAGCCGGTCGACGTACCGGTCGTGCACCGTGGTCAGGGCGGCCAGCAGCAGCTCGTCGACCGAGGCGAAGTAGTACAGCACCGCACTCGGCGGGACCCTCGCTTCCGCGGCGACCCCCCGCTGGGTGACCGCACCCGCCCCGTGCCTGCCCACCAGCCGCAGCGTCGCCTCGAGCAGCGCGCGCCGGCGACGCTCGCCCTTGCGCAGCCTGCCGTCGGCGGGCTCAGGCATGTGCGACCGATCCGCCCAGCTCCAGTGCGAGCACCCCGCCGATGATCAGCACGATCCCGCCGACCTGCACCCAGGTCAGCGACTCGCCGAGGAAGAGCACCCCGAGCACCGCGACGATCGCGACCCCCGCGGCGGCCCAGACCCCGTAGGCCATGCCGAGCGCCATCCCCCGGGTGAGCGCCTGGGCCAACGACCAGAACGCCAGGCCGTATCCGGCAACGGTCAGCAGCGACGGCAGGAGCCTGCTGAACCCTTGCGACGCCTTCAGCGACATGGTGGCCGTCACCTCGGCCCCGATCGCGAGTGCGAGCCATCCCCACATATCGGCGCCCTCCCCTGTTCGGCGGTGTCCGGCCGGACGGTACGCCGATTCTGGAGCACATGCTCAGGTTTCTCGACCACCCGGTCGACCCACATGCATAACGATTGTCATTGGTTACTGTGGATCATCGTGACCACGCAGAGCAGTCAAGCGATCACTGCCATCGGTGTCCCGGCGCCCCGGGCGCCGCGCGACGGCGGCGGCGCCGCCGACCGAACCGCCGACCGGCTGGTGGCGCTGTGCGAGGAACTCGAACGGACCGACCTGCGTCCGAGCCCGGTCGTCGATGCCGCGTTCGGCGAGCTGGTGCGGCTCTGTTGCCATCCCCCGGCCGGCGTCATCGGGCAGGTCCTCGATCGGCTCGCGCCGCACGTCGACCGGTTGCGGAGGCTGAGCTCGGCCGGCGAGGGCCTGATGGAGCGGTACTGGGCCGATCGGATCGTCGGCGCACCGGACCCGGCCGCCGAGCTCGAACAGTTCCCCTACCTGGGGAACTATCTCGACCTCGTCCGCCTCGAGCTCGCCGCGCTCGACGCGGTCGGGCTCGGCGTGCCACGCCGGGTCGTCGTACTGGGATCCGGGCCGCTGCCGCTGACCGGGCTGGTGCTGGCCGCACGGCACGGCGCCGAGGTGCTGCACGTCGACCGGGACCCGGCCGCGCTCGCCGCCGGCACCGCGGTCGCCGAGGCCATCGGGACCCGGACCCGCGCCATGGTGGCGGACCTGTCGTCCGCGGCGTTGCCCGCCGAGCTGGTGGCCGAGATCGGGTGTGCCGATCTCGTCCTGCTGGGTGCGCTGGTGGGGGCCGACGCCGCCGCCAAGGATGCGATCACCACCCGGCTGGCGGACGTCGCCGGACCGGACACCGGACTGCTCGTGCGCACCGCGGCGGGCCTGCGGACCCTGTTGTATCCGGAGGTGCTTCCGGCCGACCTGCCCGGCCTGGACGTGCTGCTGGAGGTGCACCCGCGCACCGACGTCGTGAACTCCGTCCTGGTGGCGCGTGCGCCGGGCTGAGCGGGGATCCCAGCGGGCTGGACGACGGTGCCCTGCGGTGGTCCGATGGCGGCATGTCCGAGACGGCACCGGAACGCCGGGACCCCGAGCCCGCCGAGGAGGAGATCGGGGACCCGGTGTGCTGGCTGGACCGGCTCTGCCCGGAGTGCGGCGCCATGCCGTCCGAGGACGACCGCTTCGGCCCGCGACGCTGCTGGCGCTGCGGCAGCTGACCCGTTCGCGCGAGGTGCACCCCGGCCGCGGTCTGCTTACGATCACCTGACGATCGCCGCGGGCGGACCCGGTGGTTCGACCTCACGTCGTCGATCGGGTGGAATCGGGGTCATCATGGTCGAGCTCGAGGTGGCACAGGGCGGAGTCGGTTCCCGGACCCGGGTGCTGATCGTGGACGACGACGTGCGCATCGGGCAGGCGCTCGGTCTCGCTCTCGACGACGAGGGCTTCGACGTCGACGCGGTGCACACCGGCGAGGAGGCACTCTCCCGCGCCGGCGCACCGGAGATCGACCTGGTGCTGCTGGACCTGATGCTGCCCGGCATCGACGGGCTCACCGTCTGCCGCAGGCTGCGCGACGCCGGTGATCTCCCGATCATCATGGTGACGGCGCGATCGGACTCGGCCGACGTGATCGCCGGGCTCGAGGCGGGCGCCGACGACTACGTGACGAAGCCGCTGGTCGCGGGCGAGCTGGCGGCCAGGATCCGGGCCCTGCTGCGGCGGCGCAGGCCGGCACCCGCGACTCCGCGCCGGCTGCTGCTCGGCGATGTCGAGCTCCGCCCGGACGAGGGCGTGGTGCTGCGCGCCGGTGAGCCGGTGCACCTGACCCGCACCGAGTTCCGGCTGCTCGCCGAGCTGGCCGCGGCCGGCGGCCGGATCGTCACCCGGGACGAGCTGCTGTCCCGGGTCTGGGGCTACGAGTACCACGGCGACACCCGGCTGCTGGACGTGCACGTCCGCCGGCTGCGGCGCAAGGTCGAGGCCGATCCGGACCGGCCCACCGTGGTATTGACCGTACGCGGGGCGGGCTACAAGGCCGGCCAGGTCGAGCGGCGGCCCGATCCGGCCGTCCCGGACACGGAGCCGGTGCCCGGCTGGCGCGGATGACCCCTCCCGGCGCGCCCCGCCGGTCGGTGCTGGATCGCCTGCCGCTGCGGCGGCTGCGCCTGCGGCACCGGGTCGGGGCCGCGTTCGCGCTGGTGTCGCTGGTGGTGACCGGCCTGTTCGCGACCGTGACCTGGAACCTGGCGTCCTACTACCTGGTCGAGCAGCGGGTGGAGGGCGCGGTCCGGCAGGTGGAGGTCAACGTCCGGCTGGTCGAACGGGCGCTCACCGCGCGTCCGCGCTCCGACGGCCTGGACGACCTGCTGACCGGCCTGGCCGGGACCCCGAACACGACCGTCGCCCTGCGGCACGACGGCAACTGGATCACCAGTGGTCGCGACATCGACGTGTCGCAGCTGCCGAAGCCGCTCCTGGACATGGCCCGGTCCGGGATCGGGGCCCGGCAGCGGATGCTGGTCGAGGGCATGCCGAGCCTGGTCGTCGCGGCGCCGATGCCCGACGAGGCGGTGTTCGTCGAGGTCTTCCCGCTGCAGCTGCTGGACGCCAACCTGCGCTTCCTCAGTTCGGTTCTGATCATCGGGGTCGCGGTCAGCACGGTGCTCGGGCTCGGGCTCGGGCACTGGGCGGGGCGACGGGCGCTGCAGCCGCTGACCGAGCTGACCGAGGCCGCCGGGCGGGTCGCGGGCGGTGATCTCGCCGCCCGGCTGCCCGGCAGCTCCGACGCCGAGCTCGCGCCCCTGGTCGCGACCTTCAACCGGACCGCCGACGCGCTGGAGCAGCGGGTGGCCCGGGACGCGAGGTTCGCCGCCGACGTCAGCCACGAGCTGCGCTCCCCGCTGACCACCCTGGTGAACGCGGTCGCGGTGTTGCGGCGGCGGCGCGGCGAGCTGCCGCCGACCGCGCAGCAGGCGGTGGACCTGCTCGACGGCGACATCCAGCGGTTCCGCCGGATGGTGCTCGACCTGCTGGAGATCTCCCGCAGCGACACCCTGGAGCGCGAACCGTGGGAGCTCGGCGATCTCGTCCGCGGGATCGTCGGGGTCCGCGGCGGGACGCCCCCGGAGATCGACGCACCGGAGCCGGTGACCGTCCGGGCCGACCGGCGCCGGATCGACCAGATCCTCGGCAACCTGCTCGACAACGCCGAGGCGCACGGCGGGGGTGCCGTGCGGGTCGGGGTGTCGGCGCGGTCCGGCCGTGGCCGGATCGAGGTCGACGACGCCGGGCCGGGGGTACCGGCCGCGAAGCGCGCCGAGGTGTTCGAACGGTTCTCCCGGGGCGCGCGGGCGGGCAGCCGTGGCGACGGCGCCGGTACCGGGCTGGGGCTGTCCCTGGTGGCGGCGCACGTCCGCAGGCACGACGGTGCGGTGTGGATCGAGGACCGGCCCGGCGGCGGTGCGCGGGTCGTGGTGGAGCTTCCGGGGGTGGCGGGATGAAGCGCGCAGCGGTGGCGTTCGCCGTCGGGCTGGTGATCGTGCTCGGTGCCTGCGGGGTGACCCTGGAGGACGAGCCGGAGCCCTACGGCCCCGCCACGGAGGCACCCTCGCCCGCGCCGACCGTCAGCGTTCGGCCGGACGATCTGCCGGCGGACGATCCGCCGCCGGCACCCGCACCGACCTCCACCTCCGACCCCACCCCGACGCCCACCGAATCGGCCCCGGTTTCCCGCCCTGACCAGGGCGAAGATGCCTGACGGTTGTCTGACGATCCGGTTCGCCGGCCCCGGCCGTGACCTGCCGGGGGCAGAATCGGAAGCGGGTGATCGGCGGCGGAGTGCGCGGCTTCTGGGGAGCGGTCGCGCACGGCCCCACCGGTACGGCCCCACCGCGGGCGGGACTCCCGGGTTCCCGTACCGCGACCGGGGACGGCGACGGCTCACCGGCTCGTCGCCGCCCCGGGTGGCCCGGGCCCGTGCCGGATGCGCCCGGCGGGCCGCCGATCACCACAGCGGCGGGCCGCCGATCATCGCGGCCCCCGGCGGGGATCCGCTCAGGTACCGGCCCCGGTACCGGGCAGCGGGGTGGAGCCCGCGCCGCCGTCGAGGGCGGAGACCATCGCGAACCACGCGCGCGCCGGCACCGCACCACCGGTGAGGTTGCCGGATCCGCAGGTGCGCAGCGGCCCGGTGCACACCGGGCGCGGCGCCCCGGTCGGGAGCGTCATGACCGAACCCGCGCGGTCGCCGGTGGCGCCCAGGAACGCCGCCGACGCGTAGTTCTGGGTGGTCCCGGTCTTCGCGATCACCGGCCGGTTCCAGCCCACCGCGGCCGCGGCGCCTGCCGCCGTACCGGAGGTCGCGTCCCCGGACAGGGCGGTGACCAGGTCGCGGGCGACCGACTCGTCGATCACCCGGTCGCAGCGCGGACCGGGGAGCGCGACGTCGCCGCCGTCCCGGTCGGACACCGACTCGACGAACAGCGGCGTGCAGTGCACCCCGCCGGACGCGATCGTGGCGCCCACGGTCGCCAGCTCCAGCGGGCTGGTGCCCTCCGGCCCGAGGGTGAACGACGCCCGCCGCTGGGCGATCACCGCCTCCCCGACGGTGCCGCCGTCGCGGGTGGGCGCCTCCAGCGACGTCCGGAGCCCGAGCCGCCAGGCCATGTCGACCACCGGCTGCAACGAGCCGATCCGGTCGGTGAGCTCGATGAACGGGGTGTTCGGCGAGCTGGCGAGTGCCTGTCGCAGCGTCAGCGGGCCGCTGCTCGAGTTGCCGTAGTTCGCGACGGTGTAGGGCGCGCTGCCGTTGCGGAAGTTGCGTGAGGTGTAGCTCGCCGGGTTGCCCAGCACGCTGTCCGGCGTGACGATCCCGCTCTCCAGCGCGGCCGCGGCGGTGAAGACCTTGTAGACCGAGCCTGCGCCGTGCAGTGGCAGCGTGGCCAGCGGATAGGCGGTCTCACCTGCGTCGGCGTCGAAGCCGTACTCACTGCTGGAGACCAGCGCGTCCACCCGTCCGGTGCCCGGCTCCACCAGCGCCGCGACGTTCGCGACCGACGACGAGCCCTCGGCGCCGCCGGTCCGGCGGACCGCGGTCAGCGCCTCGTCGGTGGCACGCGGGTCGAGGGTGGTGCGGATCGTGTAGCCGCCGTTGCGGAGCACACCCGCCCCGATCCCCGACCCGTCGAGCGCCTCGACAACGGCCTGGCAGAAGTGCCCGGTGCCCTCGCGGGCTCCGGCGCAGCCCTGGGCCGGGACACCGGCGTCCGGCCGGACCTCGACCGGAGTCGCCCTGGCTTCCTCGGCCTGTGCCGGGGTGATCGATCCGACCTCGACCATCGCGGCGATCACCGTGTTCCGGCGGTTCTGCGCGGCCTCCGGGTTGTTCAGCGGGTCGAACCGCTCGGGGGCCTGGATCATCCCGGCCAGCAGCGCGGCCTGCGGCACGGTGAGCTGGTCGGCCGTCGTCCCGAACCAGGTGCGGGCCGCGGTCTGCACGCCGTAGGCGCCGCGGCCGAAGTAGATCAGGTCGAGGTAGCCGGCCAGGATCTCCTCCTTGTCCAGCACCGCCTCGACCTGGTGTGCCAGCCGGACCTCGGCGAGCTTGCGGGCCGGCGTGTTCGCGGTGGCCGCGCGCTCCTCCTCCGGTGTCGAGGCCAGCACGTTGAGCCGGAAGTTCTTGACGTACTGCATGGTCAGCGTCGAGGCGCCCTGGCCCTCCAGAGCCGAGCCGCCGGCCGCGTTGCTGACCAGCGCGCGGCCCATGCCGTACCAGTCCACGCCGTCGTGCTCGTAGAACCGGCGGTCCTCGATCGCGACGATCGCGGCGGTCATCGTGTCCGCGATCCCGTCCGGACCGACCGGCTCACGGTGCTGGTCGTAGAGATGCGCGAACGGCTCGCCCGCGGCGTCGAGCAGCACCGAGGTGGCGCCCATCCGACCGTCGCCGAGCCGGGCGCTGGTGGCCTGGTCGGCGACGCCGCTGATCCCGTCGGTCGCGACCGCGGTCGCGACCGCGACCGGTGCCAGCATCCCGGCGAGCAACACCCCGGCCAGCACGCTCGCCCCGATCCCCTGCAACAGCCTGCGCCGTACGAAACGCGCGCGGTCACCGGCTGGAGGGGAGTCGGGCATGCCCCCAGGTTCCCCGGAAGATCGTGACAGGGTGGTGAGGCCATCCTGACGGTTACCTGACGATCCGCGGGTCAGCCCCGGGTTCGACGCCCGGATCCGGAGCGCCGGAGCGAGGCGCAGCCGATGCAGGTGCGGGTCGCGGGCAGCGCCTCCAGCCGCTCCGCTGCGATCGGGCCGCCGCACCGCGCGCAGGCGCCGTAGCTGCCGTCCGCGATCCGGCGGGCGGCGTCGTCGAGGTCGGCACGGTCCTGTTCCGCGGCGGCGAGCAGGCCCTGCAGCTGCGCACGCTGGACCGCGATCGTGACCCCCTCCGGATCGTGCTCGTCGTCGTGGCTGGTGAGGGACTGCTCCTCGGCGAGCGACGCCAGCTCGTGGCGCAACGAGGCGACCCGGTCGTCGACCCGGGTGCGCTCGGCGGCGACTGCTGCTGGGTCCATGCCGACCAGGGTCCCCCGGCGTGGCAGATTCGTCGTCATGGATCTTCCCCGTCCGGTGTCGGGTGTCGGTGTGGTGCTGGAGCGCGACGACGGCCTGGTCGCGATCGGCCACCGCGTCACCGCGGGCGAGGACCCGAGCTGGTCGTTCCCCGGCGGCCATCTGGAAGGCGGCGAGACGCCGGTGCAGGCCGCGCTGCGCGAGCTGGCCGAGGAGACCGGCGTCGTGGTGGAGCGGGGCTCGGTGTTCGCGGTCTGCGTGCGGACCGGTGGCAGCGGTGTGACGTTCGCGGTGCACGTCGCCGCCCCACCCGGTGCCGTGCTCACGGTCCTCGAGCCGCACGCCGTCGATGCCTGGCGCTGGGCCGATCCGGACGATCTGCCCGGGCCGGTGTTCGCGCACACCGCCGCCGTGCGGCACGTCTGGCGACACCCCGGCACCGGGCTGGCGGGCTGGGACCTGCACCCGTTCGCTCGGTAGCGCTGCGGATCCGCGGGTGCCAGCGGATCCGGGATCGTCGGCGCATGCGGATCCCCGGCCCGGCCTCGGCGGCCCTGCTGACGGTGCTCGTTCTCGGGGCGGGCGTCGTGCTCCTCCTCGCCCACTGGCTGTTCCGGGTGCAGGAATGGGAGGGCGAGGTGCCCGCCGTCGTCGCCGGGTTCGGGCGCGACCACATGTACGTCGCGCTGGTCGAGCCCGCCCCGGACGGCACGCTCCCCGGATCGCCCTTGCCCGGCTGGCTGCCGGCCGACCCGCTCGACGGGGTGCAGCGGGGTGCTCCGCTGACCTGCCTGGTGCGGCAGACCTACCAGGTCAACCGGCACCTGGCCACGGGCGCGCGCACCGAGGTGCTCTCCTGCCGGGCCTGATGCGCTGCTCCCGCACCCGGCCGACGAGCTGCTGGGTCGCGACGAGCGTGCACGCCGGCAGCGCCGGCATCTCGTCGTGCTGACGATCGAACAACCGGACACGGCGGGCGCGCCGGTGGACACCGAACGCAGCTGAGCCGACCGAGCACGGAACTCGGCCGCGCACCGGCGTGAGGATCACCGGCCCGCCGTGTCACACGCCAGAGGAGAACCACCACCGGTCCTCCCGTCGGTCCCCCGGGGACCGCATGCCACGCCGAGTCCAGGAAGGACGACCATGGACCTGGGCGCGCACCTCCTCCCGACCGGGCGCACGACATGAACATGGGATGGGCGGACGATCCGGATGAGCCGGACGACGTCACCGACCCCGCCGGCGACCCGTACTGGCGCGACGAGCGGAGCGTTCCCCGTGTCGTGGGCTGCCTTCTCGCCACCGCCGCCGGGGCCGGACAGATCATCCGGCGGAGCAGCGCCGCCACCCTCCTGACCTGCTGGCGGGCACTCACCCTGCTGCGACGGGAGGAGCCCGAGCTCTGTACAGGGTCCGGCGGCGCCTGCTCGCTCGCCGGCCCGGGGAACCCGACGACGTACCCTCCGCACGGACCGCTGGTCTCCCGCCGGCGCCGGCGGCGGCGCCGGACCCACACGCGATCCGGGCCGGTACCCCGGCGGAGCGATTCGTCAGCCGACTGAGAGGCCCGGGCACCGATCGCCGGCGCACACCCGGGTGGGACGCCGGCGGCCGGTAACGGCCCGTCCGGCGCACCCGATGTGATCACCGCACCGTTCCGTTCCCGCTTCGACCCCGCATCAGGGGGATGCTTATGTGAGGATGTCGCGTCCGGTGACCGATGCACCGCGCGGCACGGCCGGACGGTGCAACCCGACGGCCGTCGGCGTCGCCCCACAGTCGTCGACGAGAGGCAGGAAGAGCGACGATGCACGAGGCGACGATCGATCTCCCCGGGCGCGCCGCGCTGATCACCCGGCGGCTGTGCCGGCCGGACTTCCTCGCACACGTCCGGTTCGCCTACCAGCCCATCGTGAGCCTGGCGGGCCGGACCACCGTCGGGTTCGAGGGCCTCGCACGCTGGACGGATCCGCAGCTCGGCGAGGTCTCCCCGGTCGACTTCGTACCGATCGCCGACGACACCGGCAGACTCCCCGGACTCACCACGCGCGCGCTGATGGACGGGATGCACGTCGTCCGCGGTGGCGGCTTCCTCTCGATCAACGTCGACGTCGCCGGGTTCTGCGACCCCAGCTTCCCGGGCCGCGTCCTCGACGCGTGCACCATGCGGTCGTTCCCGCCGGACCGGCTGCTCCTCGAGGTGACCGAGACCGGCGTGATCCGTGACCCCGTCTGGTTCCGCGCGGCGATGACGACGCTGCAGCAGGCGGGGGTCCGGATCGCCGCGGACGATCTCGGTGCGGGCCTGAGCACACTCGCGAGGGTCGTCGAGTATCCGTTCGACGTCGTCAAACTGGACCGCACGCTGATCCGGCTGATCCACACAGCACGCGGCCGTCGCGTGCTGTGCCGTGCGTTGGAGCTCGTGCACGAGCACGGCGCGGTGACCGTCGCGGAGGGCATCGAGGACATTGCGACCGCGGAGCGGTGCCTCGGCGCGGGGGTGGACCTCGGCCAGGGATGGTTGTTCGGCCGACCGGCGTTTCCCGAGGTCTCCGGCCACGCGCCGGTGGCCTGAGCGGCACCCCGCCACGAGTCGGAGGCGCGACCGGATCGGTGCACTCGTCCGGGTGATGGCGGCTCGACCCGGTGTCCGCCGATTCCCGATTCCGGGCCGGCGACTGGCAGGGTGGCATTCACCGACGGCCCCGTCCCGCTGTGCCGGCGCGCAGCCGACCGGGGCTCGCGGACCAGAAGAGAGGACCTCGATGTCGCAGCAGTACCCCGGCCATTCCGGGCCCCCGCCGTCCGACAGCAGCCGGATCGCAGCAATCCTCGCCCATCTCTCGGCGCCGATCGCCGCGGTACTCAGCGCAGGACTGCTGAGCCTGCTCGGCCCGCTGCTGGTCTGGCTGGTCAAGAAGGACGATCCGTTCGCGCGCAGGGCCGCGGCCGGGGCGTTCAACTTCAACCTGATGTTCTGGGTGCTCTTCATCGTCAGCTGGCTGCTGATCCTGACCGTGATCGGCGTGCTCGTCGCCGTCCCACTCATGATCGTTCTGTTCGTGGTGTCCGCGTGGTGCCACATCAAGGGAGCGATCAAGGCGTCGAACAACCAGTCCTACGACTACCCGTTCCAGCTCCGCATGTTGTCGTGAGCCCGCAGGGGCGGCGGGGACCGGCTCGGTTGCCTGCCGCTCGGGCCGCCAGGCCCGCAAAGTGTGCCGGCCCTGAGGAAGCCGAGCCGGGGCTTCCGAGATTCTGCGCGAACACGACGTGTTCGCCGATTCGGACGAAGGTCGCGGGACAGACCGTCCCGGCCCACCCGAGATCGCGCAGCCGGCGCAATCCGCCATCCCGGACACCGCAGAAAGGGCCGGGATCCACGGTTCTGATGAGCGGTCCGCGCTCTCCGGGCGTCGCCCCCAGGTGTCCCGCGCCGACGTCCGGGCCGGTCTGTCACCGCTGCATCCTCGGGTCGTGGGTCGGGTCGGCGTACCGGGCCGGGCAACCGTCGTCGACGGCGTCGGGGCGGAGTTCGAAGTGCCACGGCTCGTTGTCGTAGATCCGGCACAGCCCGTGGTCGGCGCCGTGGCGCGACAGCCATGACGCAGCATCGGGGTGTCCGATGTCGACGGCGTTGCCGGACACGTGCTGTGAGGTGTCAGCGGTGGCGACCCAGCGGGCGCTTCCCGCTGCGAGCCGTGCTGCGCGACGGCGTCGCGCAACAGCTGCCCCTGGAATGCCGGTGCCCGCCAGCCGCTGGTGACGTACACGGTGATCCCGTCGCCGGCCGCGTCGTCCGTCGCTTCCCGCAGCGCCTCGCGCAGATCCGGATCGAGGCGGGTGACGGCCGGGACGTCGTCGTCGACCGTGGTGCCGTCCGGGACGGCACCGTCATCCGTACCGAGCGCGCCGAGCCGGGGGCCGACGGCGGAGCTGTCGCCGTGTGGGGGCGGCCGGTCCAGGCTGCCCTCCCACCAGCGGGCCCCGGATGCGGCGGAGGAGGCGGGCGACGGGGCCGTCGTCACCCCGATGCCGAGGGCGCAGAGCGCTGTGACGGCGACGAGTGCCAGGATCGGGCGAACCGGTGAGTGCTGGGTCATGACGCGCAGTCAAGGCAGCCCGGTGTTGCCGCACCGTCTCCGGAAATCGATACGCCGACGACAGGTCGCGGCTCGTAACCTCTGGGAACTGTGCGCGTGCTGATCGTCGAGGACGAGCTCCACCTGGCCGAGGCCATCCGCGACGGCCTGCGCCGGGAGGCCATCGCCGCCGACATCGCCGGCGACGGCGACACGGCGCTGGAGCTGCTCGCGGTCAACGCCTACGAGATCGCGGTCCTCGATCGGGACGTCCCCGGGCCGACCGGCGACGAGATCGCGGCCCATATCGTCGCGTCCGACAGCGGCATGCCGATCCTCATGCTCACCGCGGCCGACCGGCTCGACGACAAGGCCGCAGGTTTCGAGCTGGGCGCCGACGACTACCTCACCAAGCCGTTCGCACTGCGCGAGCTCGTGCTGCGGCTCCGGGCGCTGGACCGCAGGCGGGCGCACGCCAGGCCTCCGGTGCGCGAGATCGCCGGCCTGCGGCTGGACCCGTTCCGCCGCGAGGTCCACCGGGACGGCCGCTACGTCGCGCTCACCCGCAAGCAGTTCGCCGTCCTGGAGGTCCTCGTAGCGGCCGAGGGCGGTGTCGTCAGCGCCGAGGAGCTGCTCGAACGTGCCTGGGACGAGAACGCCGACCCGTTCACCAACGCCGTCCGCATCACCGTGTCGGCCCTGCGCAAACGCCTGGGTGAACCCGGGATCATCGCGACGGTGGCCGGGGCCGGCTACCGCATCGACATCCCGGTGTGAGGGAGGGAGCCGTGACCCGCAGGCCCGGTATGAGCGTCCGGCTCAAGCTCACCCTCAGCTACGCCGGGTTCCTGCTGCTCACCTGCACCCTGCTCGGCGCCGTCTGGCTGTTCCTCCTCCCGCGCGAGGCGTCCGTCGGGTCCCTCGTCCCGGACCTCACCAACGTCCCGCGGATCTTCGACCACACGAACTTCGGACCGGTCGTGTTCAGCCCGGCGGCCGCGCTGATCCTCGCCTTCCTGCTCGTTCTCGGGCTGGTCGGCGGATGGTTCCTGGCCGGCCGCATGCTCGCCCCGCTGACCCCGATCGCCGAGGCCACCCGGGTGGCCGCCGGCGGATCGCTCACCCACCGGATCGAGCTGACCGGTCGCGACGACGAGTTCCACGAGCTCGCCGATGCCTTCGACGCCATGCTGGCGCGCTTGGAGGCGCACGTCGCCGAGCAGCGCCGGTTCGCCGCGAACGCCTCGCACGAGCTGCGCACCCCCTTGGCGATCACGCAGGCGTTGCTCGACGTGGCCCGCGCCGATCCCGACCACGACCACGACCACGACCACGACGAGCTCCTCGACCGTCTGCTGGCCGCCAACACCCGGGCGATCGAGCTCACCGAGGCTCTGCTGCTGCTCAGCCGTGCCGACGGGCGGGCTTTCACCCGCGAGCGGGTCGACCTGTCTCTCGTCGCCGAGGACGCGGTCGAGACGTTGCTGCCCCTCGCCGAACGGCGCGGCATCGACATCGAGGTCGAGGTCGAGGTCGCCGGCGACGCCGTGTCTGCCACCGGCTCGCCGGCGCTGCTACGCCAGCTGGCGATGAACTTGGTGCACAACGCGATCGTGCACAACGTGCCGGTGGGCGGGACGCTCCGGGTCGGTATCGGAGCCTGCACCGGTTCGGCGCTGTTCACCGTCGAGAACACCGGGCAGGAGCTGACCCCGCAGCTGACCGCCACGCTGGCCGAACCCTTCCGACGCGGCACCGAGCGGGTCCGCGACGAGCACGCCGGTGTCGGCCTCGGACTGGCGATCGTCCGGAGCATCACCGAGGCGCACGACGGCGAGCTGCGGCTCGCCCCGCGGGCGGGCGGTGGGCTCCGTGTGGAGGTGCGACTGCCCGCCGGATGAGCGAGAGCGGCTCCGCATCTGGTGCGGTCCGTCACCGGCTACGTAGCCTCGAGCCGTGCACAACCCGCTGCGGGGCCTCGACTCCACCGGCGCGGACCGCCTCGTCCCCTACCAGGACGCCGTGCTGGCCCTCGGCCGCGACGGCGACATGATCGAGTATCCGGACGACATCCGGGTCGACCGCATCGTCGGCACCGTCGGCCGCGCCGACGACTTCGACGCGGAGTTCCGGCTCCGCAACCCGGACCTGCAGGGGCGCTGGAACAGCGTCGCCGACCTGATGGCACGGCCCGACACTCCGTTGCCGCGGATCGAGCTGATGCGCCTCGGCGAGATGTACTTCGTCGTCGACGGCCACCATCGCGTCTCGGTCGCCCGCGCACGGGGACATCTCGTCATCCCGGCCCGGATCCGGTGGGTCTGCACCGTCGCCTACGCCATGGCCTGCCTGCGCGCGATGCACCTGCCGAGCAAGGCCGCCGAGCGGGAGTTCCTCGCCCGGATCCCGCTCCCGAACGACGTGCGCACCGAGCTCTGGCTGGACCGCTCCGCCGACTGGATGCGGCTGGCCGACGCCGCCGAGGCCTGGGGATATCGCGAGTCGCTGCACGGGGCGCCGCCGCGCGACCGCCGGGCACTCGCGGCGCGGTGGTGGAAGCACGAGGTGGTCCCGATCGTCCACCATCTCCGGCGCGCCGGGATCGGTGTCGGGCTCCGCGACATCCAGCTCTATGCCGCGGCCACCGCGACCCGTGACCGGCGCGGCGTGAGCGCCTGGCCGGCGCTCCGCGCGACGTCGGTCGATGCCCCGGGTGGCGGCTGACCCGGCTGCGGCGATCTCAGACCTGCGGTAGTCCCTGGTCCCGGGCGGTGTCGGTCATGGACGGAGCCCGGGTCAGGTCTGTTGGCAGAACCTCAGCGAGTTCCCGAAGGGGTCGATGACTGTCAGGGTCGGCCACCCGGTGCGTCCTGCTCCACACCGGGACGCACCGACGGATAGTCCTTCTGTTCCAGTTCCTCGTGGAGCGCGCCCACGTCGGCGACCGGGATCCAGACCGAGCTTCCGGGCGTTCCGTCGCCGTGGTGCTCGGACAGGTCGAGGCACATGTCGCCGCGGGAGAGGCGGACGTAGAGCGGCATGCCCGGCTCGAAGCGGTGCTCCCACTCGATGTGGAGACCGAGATAGCCCAGATAGAAGTCCCGGGCGTCCTCGAAGCGCTGCACCCGCAGGATGGGGACGGGCGTGCCGAGACCGGCCGCGTCGGCACGGGGTTCGCCGAGGGAGGCACCGGCGGTGTTCCAGTCCCGGTAGCCGAGCTGGTGGGCGACCGTTTCGAGGGCAGCGCTGTGACTGATCGTGATCTGCCGTTCGGCCAGATCGGCTCGCAGCATGCGTGCTGCGGCCTTGGCGTCGCTGGTGGTGAGGTCCATCGTCGGCCCGTGTCCCGGTGTCGCGTGTCCAGTGCCCGCGTTGCTGGACCGACACCGTGTGAAGGCAGACGGTCACGACCGTGATCGGCGTGTTCACCGTGCCTTGCGGCTGCGGGCGGCGGGCCACGCCGGGCCCGGCCCCGACGGTAGCGCTCGACCGATGACGTGGGCCAGTGGTGGCGGTGGCCTCCCCTGGTCCGCCGAGCCGTGTCGGATGTGCGCGGAGCCCACGGACTTTCGTACGGTGAGACGTGCATGACGGCACCATGATTCGCCTGAGCGATGGCGCGATGCTGTGGGTGGACGCCGAGGGCCGCCCCGAGGACCGGCTACCCGGGTTGGTTTTCCTGCACGGTGGCGCCGGAATGTGGGACTACCTGGGGCCGGTGGCCGACATGGCCGCCGGCCCGTTCCGGACGCTCCGCTACGACCAACGAGGCTGCGGACGATCCTCACCGAACGAGAACTACAGCCTGGCCCGCTATGTGGCAGATCTCGACGAGCTACGCGAACACTTCGGGTACGAGCGCTGGTACGTATTCGGTCATTGAACGTTTTCCAACCTGGTGATCATGAGGTCGGTCGGCCTGCGGCGTGGTGTCACTGAAGTAGGTGAAGCTCCTGGTAGATGGGTGATTGCCTAGATCAACCCGTCCCAAACAGGAGCTTCAGGGTGCTTGTCTACCCCTCGTCGATGCCCGTGTCCAACCGCGCCCTGCACACCCTCTCCGACGCACTACGCCGACACCGCAAGAACCTCGGCAGTAGGTGGCGCCGACTCCCGCCCGGGCAACAGGCCCTGCTGGTGCTCGCGTACCTGAACAAGGGCGAGACCTACACCGCTCTGGCCTGCGGCTTCGGGATCGGCACCACGACGGTGTTCCGCTACGTCCGCGAAGGCGTCGACGTCCTCGCCGCGGCGGCACCATCGCTGGACGAGGCGCTCGGCGTGGCCCGACGTAAGGCGTTCGTGATCCTCGACGGCACGCTGCTGGCGATCGACCGGGTCGGCATGGGATCGGGCTACGACCGGGCGTTCTACTCCGGGAAACACAAGCGCCACGGCGTGAACGTGCAGGTCCTCGCCGACCCGGCCGGTCGACTGGTGTGGGCATCACCCGCGCTGCCCGGTGCCCGCCACGACATGGGCGCAGCCCGCGAAAACGGTCTGATCGACGCCCTGTCCGAGCACGCGATCCAGGTCGTCGCCGACACCGCCTACCAAGGCGGCGGTCCGGCGATCCGGGTCCCACAGCGTCGTCGCCGCCTCGACCCGGACACCGGCCGCTACCGACCGCTGTCGCAGGCGCAGAAGCAGGTCAACGTCGCGCACGCACGCCAGCGCGGTCCCGGAGAACGAGCCAACGCCCAGCTCAAGTCGTGGCAGGTGCTCCGCAAGATCCGCAGCTGCCCGAAGCGAGCAACCGCACTGGTCCAGGCCGTGATGGTCCTGATCCAGGCTCGCTGAGATCAAGTTGGAAAGCGTTCATTCCTTCGGCGCCACCCTCGGTATCGAGTACGCGGCGACGCACGGGCACAGGGTGGCCGGCCTCATCTACTGCAGCGGGCTCGGCATCGGATGGTCGATCCACCGGGCCACCTACAAGGCCCGGCAGGCGCAGCGGCTCACCGCCGCCGAGCGGACACGATCGGACGAGCTGGCGGCGAGGAACCGCACGTGGGACGAGGAGGTCGAATGGCGCACCCTGTCGTGGCTGCCCGACTTCGTCGACCCCGGCAGGGCCCGACAATGGGCTGCCTCTGACGCGAGCACGCCGCTTGCGCTCAACCTCGCGTGCAACCGGGCCTTCAACGCGGAGACCAGCGCATGGACCGCCGACGACGAGATCAGCCGCTGGAGCGCCGTCACCTGCCCGGTGTGGATCGTTCATGGCGAGGGCGACCCGAGACCAGCTGACGGGCCCCGAACGCTCGCCTCGATCCTCCCGGACGCCGGGATCCATGAGATAGCCGACGCCGGCCACCAACCCTGGCGGGAACGCCCGGACGTGGTCGCGCAGATCCTCACCGCTGTCGCGGCACATGCATCGGGGCCTTCCTGAGGAGCAGTGGGGCAACGGCCGTCGGGCCGAGGAGCCGGCCCCGCACCGCCGGAGGCACCTCGAACGTCACTGTCCGGAAAACCGGTGGCCAGTTCGTGCTGCCCCGACGTGAACGCTCTCCGTCGGTCTCAGCTCCTGGTCAGAGTGCGGTCGAGGAGAGGGAGCAGGCGGTCCCAGTGGCGTTGCAGCGCCGAGGGGTTGAAGGCGTCGGTATCGGACATGGTGAAGCCGTGGACGGTTCCGGGGTAGATCTCGGAGGTGTGGTCGACGCCCGCAGCCGCCAGGGACTAGTTGAGCTCGCTGAGGTCCTCGGGAGTCAGGTCGCCTTCGGCGTGGCCGAAATGGACCTGTGCCGAGAGCCCGGCGTAGCTCTCGGGCCCGTCGGCGCCCACGGGAGCGTGGAATGCGGCGAGGGCCGCCACCTGGCCGGGACGGGCCGTGGCGGTCCGCATCGCCAGGAGGCCGCCTATGCAGTAGCCGGTCACCGCGACCGGTCCGGCACCCACCTCGGATCGAGTGGTGAGGAAATCGAGGTAGGCGCCGGCGTCGTCAACGGCGCGTTCAGCGGTGTGCCCCTCGATCAGCGGCATCAGCTGGGCGAAGACCGCAGGCCGGGCCTCTTCTCCGATGTGCTCGGGGAGATCGATGACCGGCGCCGGGCCGTGTCGGTAGAAAGGATTGGGAACGAGCACGTAGTAGCCGTGCTCGGACAGTTCACGAGCCATCTCGCGCACAACGGGTCGGATACCGAAGCCGTCCGCGTACATCAAGACCCCTGGGTGCGGCCCGGCACCGTCGGGGAAGGCGGCGAAAGCGTCGGCATGGCCGTCTGTAGTGGGGATGTGCAGCATGGTGGTGGGCATGAGATCTCCTGTCGTGGTCGACGTGTCGAGCTGCATCAGCGCGACAGGAGGCGGGGCCCGCGCAGTGCCAGGGCCTCGATCCGGCTGCGGGCCGGCAACGGCCCGTACGGCGCTCAGAGAAGCACCGGGTCACCGATCCGTGTGTGGCGAAATGCCGTCCCGGTAGACACGCCCGTAAGCGTATCCGTCGGACAGCGCCGACGCCACGGCGCCATTGTGGACCTGTGGATCTCCATCGGAGCCTGTGCGGCCGAATCTGAACGATTGCCGGTCACGTGCCGTGCCGATTCGCCCTCGGAATCAGATGCCTCCGTGGCGGCAACACCTTGACGCGGGAGGACCGAGCGAAGGCCGCACATCGCAGACCGTCCAACTACGGCGCGGAGTAGTCGATGACCAGGAAGTACATCGCCTCGTCGTCACCAGGATTCGAGATCCGATGCACCAGATCTCCGACGAAGCTGACGGCGTCACCGGCCTCCAGCTCGACCACCTCGGAGCCGACCGTGATCCGGAGCCGACCATGTTCCAGGGCCAGCCACTCACGCGACCCGGCGGCGTGAGCCGGGAACTCGGGCCCATCACAATTCGGGGGCGCGACGACCCGGACGACCTGGGTCGAGCGATCCGGGAGCGCAGGCGACAGCAGACGCCAGGTCCAGCCGTCCTCGACCTCCACTCGCTGGTCATCCGCCCGGATCACCACCGCCGACTCGCTGCGATGCCCATCGAGCAACTGCGCAACAGATGACCCCAACGCCCCGGCGACCCGATCCAGCACGAGCACCGTCGGCATCTTCGCGCCTCGCTCGATCTCGGACAGCATGCTGCGGCTGACCCCCGCAGCGTCGGCGAGCCCCTGCAGCGTCAGACCACGCCGCTGCCGACCCTCGCGAACGCGACGCCCCAGCTCGCTGACCGGCAAGCCGCTCGAGAAGCGGTCGACATCAGAGCTCCTCTTTGGTGGAATCACTCCGCGATAGTAGACACCGTCACAGGAGGAGAGCATGGCACTGGCACGCTGGGGTTTCCTGTACACGGCCGCGGGCGCCGATCCGGGACGCGACATCACCGTCGTCGACACCGGCTCGTGTCGCACCGTCCTCATCGGTATGGAGCGCCCCGATCAGGGCGTCGAGGCGGCACGGAGACTCGTCGAGCAGCACGACGTGCAGCTGATCGAGCTGTGCGGTGGCTTCGGTCCTGTCTGGACCGCCCAGATCCTTGACGCGACCGGGCACAAGATCCCGGTCGGTGCGGTCGCGTACGGCCCGGAATCGGTGGACGGGATCCACGACATCTTCGCTTGAGTGGATGCCTCGGAGATGTACGGCCGCTGGGGAAATGTCGCCCACGCGGAACGCCGGCGATCCGACATCCTCCCCGCTCTGGCCGCCGTCTCGGCGCGCCGTGAGGAGATCGCCGCACTCCCCCGCTCTCCGAGCGGTGCCGGGTGTGAGCGGAGCCCAGAGGTTCAGCGGACCAGCATGCCCGCGTCCACCGGCAGGGCGACGCCGGTGATGTAGCGGGCCTCGTCGGACGCCAGGAAGGTGACCGCGGCGGTGACATCCTCGGGCTGCACGAGGGAGACGTCGAGGAGGTTGGCGACGTCGTCGGTGGACTTGGGCTGTTCGGGCGGGGTGCCGCCGCCGAAGAGCGCCTCGACCGCGGGATTGAGGATCATCCGGGTCGCCACGCCGGAGGGGTTCACGCAGTTGACCCGGATGCCGTGCGGGGCGAGCCAGGTGGCGAAGGTGCGCATGAGCCCGACGACCCCGTGCTTGCCGGCCACGTAGCCGTCGCTGCCGCCCTGGCCGTCGCCGCCACGTCCGGTCAACCCGAAGACGGAGCTGGTGAGCACCATCGCCCCGCCCTTCCGCTGCTCGATCAGGTGGGGCGCGGTGGCCTGGACGGTGTTCCAGACCCCGGTCAGGTTGACGTCGAGCTGGTCGCGGAACGCCGCGGGACCGTCCCCGCCCTTCATCAGGCCGATACCGGCGTTGGCGAGCACGACGTCGGGCACCGCGAGTTCGGCGCAGGCCCGGGTGACCGTCGCTGCCAGGGCCTCCGCGTCCCGCACGTCGACCGGGAGCCCGATCGCGCGCCGTCCGACGCCGCGGACCTGTTCGACGGTCTCGTTCAGGTCGGCCTCCGTTGCGAGGTCGTAGGCGACGGTGTCGATGTCGTGGCAGATGTCGAGGGCGATGACGTCCGCGCCTTCGGCCGCCAGGGCCAGTGCGTGGCTGCGGCCCTGGCCGCGGGCGGCTCCGGTGATCAGAACGGTGCGGCCCTGGAAGCGTCCGGTGGTCCTCGGCTGGGGGGTGCTCATGCGACTGCCGACCGGCGGGGTGTGGCGGACTCATCGGTCGCGGTGCTCGGGCATCCCTTCCGGCGGCACGGGGGCTCGGTAGCGTCAGCGAGGTGACCGGGTCCGATCGAGAGCCGCTACGCCGTCTGGTCGCGGCTCGTGCCGTGCGCACCTTCAGCGATCAGCCTGTTGCGCCGGAGGTCGTGCGCTCGCTGATCGACACCGCGCGGTGGACCGGCTCGGCCCGCAACCGGCAGCCGTGGCGCTTCCGCATCGTCACGGACCGCCACACCTGCCGGGAACTTGCCGGGCTCGGCACCTACGCCCGGCATCTCGCCGATGCGCCGTCCGTGTTGGTGCTGTTCGCCGCGGACGACGGGCGTCGGGACACGCTGTTCGACGTGGGACGGATCGCGCAGAGTGTCGTGCTCGCTGCCGCCGACGTGGGCCTGGGGTGTTGTCCGGCGACGATCTATCCGGACTCGAACGTCGACCGAGCGGGGGAGATTCTCGGCGTCGAGAGTTCCTGGCGAGCACGTTGGTGTTTCTCACTGGGTCATCCGGGTCGGGCCGCTACAGGGACGTCGGCTGTGCCCGTCGGCCGACGCTCCGTCGAGGACCTGTTGATCTGACGCTCCGCGGATCCTCCGCCGCTCGCGGGCCGGGTTGCCTGGCACGGCCCCGTAAACGGGTCGACGAACCGCGAACTGCTCGCCGCGGACGGCACCCGCGTGTTGGACTCGGCCCGATGACGCGACTGCTGCTGATCAACGGCCTGCCCGGCGCACGGGGAAGTCGACCCTGGCCGGCCGTTATTGCGCGGACCGGCCGCTGTCGCTCTGCCTCGACATCGACGTCGTCCGGGGGCTACTCGGCGGCCGGCACGACCATCCCCTCGAGTCCGGGCTGCTCGCACGCCGAATCGCCCTGGCGATGATCCGCGAAGCCGTCCCGCAAGGACACGATGTCGTCGTCCCTCAGCTGCTGGCCCGAACCCGGTTCATCGCCGAGCTCCAGACCACCGCTGACCTGCTCCAGGCGGACGGACCAGCGAGGTGCGACGGTAGTAGGAGCACATCGGCCGGTCGACCTCGTTTCGCCGAGGCTCGGCCACCGGACCAGCGAGCCGGACCGTCCGACCCCGGCGGACTCAGGCGGGCCGGAACGTCGCCCGGTACACGGTGGGCGCGATACCCAGGGCGCGGTGGAAGTGGCGCCGGAGGGTGGCGGCCGTGCCGATTCCGCAGCTCGCGGCGATCTGGTCGACCGAGGCGTCGGTGCGTTCGAGCAGTTCCTGGGCGCGGGCGATGCGCTGGTGGTGCAGCCAGTCGAGCGGACCGGTCTGGCACTCGGCGTGCATTCGGCGGGCGAGTTGGCGGGTGCTGAGGTTGGCGTGTTCGGCCAGGTCACGCACGGTCAGAGGCTTGTCGAGACGGGCCCGGGCCCAGTCGAGGGTGGGGGTGAGTCCCTCGGAGCCGCGCGGCTCGGCAGGTGGGGTGATGAACTGGGCCTGCCCGCCGCGGCGATGCGCCGGCACGACCAGCTGTCGCGCGAGACCGGTGGCAGCAGCGGCGCCGAGGTCGCGCCGCACCAGATGGACGCACAGGTCGAGCGCCGCGGTCTTGCCCGCCGAGGTGAGGAGATCGCCGTCGTCGATGTAGAGCACCCCGGGTCGGACATCGATCCGGGGGTAGCGCTGCCGGAGCTCCTCGGCGTGCATCCAGTGGGTGGTCGCGGTCCGGTCGTCGAGCAGACCGGCGGCGGCGAGCAGGAACGCGCCCGTGCACAGCGAGGCGATCCGGGTGCCCCGCCGGTGGGCAGCGCGAAGTGCCTCGAGGAGCGCCGGGTCGGGATCGTCGTCGAGATCGTCCGACGACGGCACGACGATGGTGTCGACGTCGGCGATCTCGGCGTAGGACACGGTGGAACGGTGTGCCAGCCACGGGTGGGGCGCACCGTCGGCGGTTCCGACGACCAGCTCGTACCACGTGCCGGTGCGCGACAGCTCCGAGCGGTCGACGCCGAAGATCTCCGAGGCGATGGCGACCTCGTAGAGCATCGACGAGCCATGCATGAGGAGAGCCGTCCGCAGCATGTCCGAAACTATACGTACGTCGTCGTTTCAGACGCTCGTGTCGGGTTCGGCGTCACGCCGACGATGGTGGCGTGAATACAACCGAACGAGTCCTGGTCTACGGCGCCTCCGGTCACACGGGCCGCTTCGTCGTCGATGAGCTGCTGCGACGTGGCCTGACCCCCGTGCCGGCCGGTCGCAGCGCCGACGGTGTCGCCCGCATCGCCAGGTAGGACGCACTCGATCGACGGGTCGGGCGCACTGACGACCCCGGCGGACTCCGTCGGGCGATCGAGGGTGCTGCGGTGGTGATCAACTGCGCTGGACCGTTCCTCGACACCGCGCTCCCGCTCGCCCGCGCCGCCGTCGAGGCCGGTGCTCACTACCTGGATGTGACCGCCGAGCAGCCGGTCGTGCAGGCTCTGTACAACGAGCTCGACGCTCCCGCCCGGTCGGCGGGTGTTGCCGTGGTCCCGGCGATGGCCTTCTTCGGCGGTCTGGCCGACCTGCTCGTCACCGCTGCGCTCGGGGGCGGATCGCAGGCCGACGAGGTCGAGATCGCGATCGGCTTGGACCGATGGTGGCCGACGGCCGGCACCCGGGCCACCGGCGCCCGCAACACCGCGACCCGCCTCGTGATCCGCGACGGGACGCTGACCGCACTGGACGATCCCGCTCCGACGGGCACCTGGCCCTATCCCCCACCGTTGGGCGTCCAGCCGGTCGTGGAGCTGCCGTTCTCGGAGGTCGTCACCATCGGGCACCACCTGAAGGTCGGCGAGCTCCGCTCGTACCTGAACACCGCCCCGCTCGACGATCTCCACGATGCGCGGACCCCGGCGCCGCCCGCGGCCGACGAGGAAGGGCGCTCGGCCCAGCAGTTCGTCGTGGACGTCGTCGTGCGTCGCGGGACCGAGACACGCCGGATCGTCGCCACCGGGCGTGACATCTATGCGGTCACCGCGCCGATCGTGGTCGAGGGCGCCGTTCGACTGATCGAAGGGCGCCACCGCCACCCCGGCGCCGGCGCCCCGGCCGAGATGTTCGACGCGGCCGGCGTGCTCAGCGCCCTCGCTCGGAACGGTCGTTCGATCGCCGTGCGATCCGATCCATGCCTCGCCGGGGAGTGATCAGGATGCCGGGGCCGAGAGCAGGGTCCCCATCTGTTCGAGCTGTCCGACACCGGTCTCGACGTCGTGAACGACCGGGTCGAGTCGAACGTGGTCGGCGCCGGCGTCCCGGTGCGCGCGGACCTGGCGGGCGACGTCCGCCGGGGTGCCGAACGCCACCACGGCCCCGACCACGGTGTCGGCCCCGTCGCGGACGTCCTGGGTCACCGCCGCCGGCGCCACCTCAGCCAGGCGAACACACCGATCACCGGTATCGCCCCCGCGGCGACGGCGAACGGTAGGAACCACGCACCATCGCGGGTGTCTCCGCCGTCGTCGGCACGGCCGTCCGCATCGGCCTGGCCGGCCGCCGGGCCGGGCGTAGCCACCGCATAGGCCGGGCCCGGTTCGACGGCGCCGCCGACGCTGAGGTCCAGCCGCACCGGAACCGGCGCGGCCGATGCGCTGCGCTCGTCCCGCGGGGGTGAGACCTGGACGCCGATGTAGAACCAGCCGGGCACGCTCTGGGGCCGGACGGCGACGTCGGTCGACTCCCGGTTGAGGTAGCGGACCGGGTGCGTCGACAGCGCGGGCCGATCGTGCGGGAGGACGCTCGCCGCACCGTTGTAGGAGGTGAACACCTGTCCGATCTCCTCCCGGCTCGGCGCGTAGAGCACCGTCCGGGCGAACGAGACGTTCGCCGGCCCCCGGCCGGGGGTCTCGGCCAGCGTCACCCGGTAGGCCAGCGACTGCCCCCACTCCAGTCGAACGCGGTAGAAGACGAACTCGCCGCGCCGCACGACGTCGGTGTAGGCACCCGGCCCGGCGAGCTCGGCCGCCGAGCCGAACGTCGCGCCCGCGGGCACCGGGACCGGTTCGGTGCCCCCGGGGGTGAGCTCGGCGGCCGGGAGCACCCCGGGCGGGCCGGGATCGGTGACACCCGGCTCGACCGCCAGTGACAGCTCGACGGGCAGCCGGGCGGGGACCCCGGCGGACACCCGTCCCCACTCCAGGGAGAACACGTACCGGCCCGGGCCGGTACAGCCGTCCGGACCGGTGGCGGTCGGTTCCGCGCCGTCCCAGACGGTGGCGACGGTCAGCGGTGCCCCGTCGCTGGACCGGTTCTGCTGCTCGGTCGACGACCGGAGGCAGTCGCGTCCGGTGGCGCCGAGGGTGCGCAGGATCAGACTGTTGAAGTCGTCGATCGTGTCCACATCGGGCACCCGCGGGTACGCGACCGTCGCGCTGAACCGCGCGGTCGCCCCGGCCGGGACGTCGAGGGCGTAGAAGCGTGTCTCTCGTTGTCCGATCGTGTCGAGATAGTCGCCGGGGCCGGCGGTGGGCGCCGCGACGGCGTCGGGCCCACCGGTGATCGGTGCCCCGGTCGGCTCGTAGTTGCGCAGCGCGGTGGCCGCGACGCGGGGCAGGACCCGTTGCAGGTCGGAGCCCTCGGGTGCGTCGGTGTAGGTGCCGCCGGTCGTCCGGGCGATGCAGCCGAGCTGCTCGCGCGCAGGGTCGTCGACGCCGAAACCGACCGTGTGCACGACGAGATCGACGCCGCTCTCCGCGAGCGTGCGAGCGACCTCGCACGGCTCCGGCGGGGCGCAGGTGTCCTCGCCGTCGGAGACCAGCACGACCGAGCGCGGCCCCTCGGACGGCAGCTGCTCCGCCGCGACCTGCAGGGATCGGCCGATCGGCGTGTAGCCGCGCGGCGTGACCCGGTCGACCGCACCGAGCAGTTCACCGCGGTCCAGCGCCAGCGGTCCGCGCACGACCGAGACGTCCTGGCAGCCGCGGTCGCGCTCCTCGGGCGCGTTCCCGGTCCCGGTGCCGTAGACCGCCAGGCCGAGCGGGGCGCCGTCGGCGGTGCCGTCGACGAGCGCGTGCACCGCCTGCCGCGCCGCGTCGATCTTCGTGCCGCCCGACGGGTCCGGCCCGGTCATCGACCCCGAGCCGTCCAGCACGACCATCGTCGGAGCGAGCTCGCCCGGCGGTTCCGGAGCCGGAGCAGCCACCGCCGCCCCGGCCGCCGCGGGAACGAGCCCGGCGACCAGCAACAGCACCAGCGTGAGCCGGCACAGGAGCGGCACGGTCCGCATCGTCGGCTCCGACACGTTCGGCACCCACCTCGCCTGCCGGAACCCGTCTCGAGGGCCACCGGCCGGCGAACGGCAGCACTCCGGAAGAAGATCACACCGGGGTGGCGGGGTGCCGCTCGATTCCACATTTCTTGAAGCTTGCGCCGGAACTCCGGCGGGGAACCGCGCCGCGGGCCGTGGTCCCGCTGCGCAAGAAGCTGGTGACGTGTGTGGTGTACGTGCGCCGCGGCTCGTGGTGTCCGGGCCGGTCCACCGCCTCAGGTCCGGCGGCGGTCGGTCGGCGCGGCATCATCGCAGGACCGCCGCGGTCATCGTTGCGGCGCAACCGATCAGCAGTCGCGTCATCGGAGCGCCCCGTTCGGTGAGCCGGAACTCGGCGCGCCCGGCCGACGGGCGGCGCCGTACCCGCTGCCGTCGCGAGATGACCAGGCCACGACGGACCATGCGCACCAGTACCGTCCGCACGGCGGTCACAGCCAGCCCCGCCGACCGGGCGATCTCGGTCGCGTCCAGCCACTCCGGGCGATCCAGCAGGACCGGCACGACCAGGCGCTCGTGCTCCACGCCGACGCGGCACCGTTGACGCCCGCACACCACCGGGGCCGCAGCGCCGGCCGACAGGCCGACGGCCGCCGCGCACACGTGGCACCTACTGCGCACCTCCACCGCACTCACCTCCTCGGCGAACTCCGTTGCTGTTCATCGGCACCAGGAGACCCGTGACGACCTGCGGAAACCAGGAACCGAAACCTCCACCGCCCCCTACCGAAACCCCCACCGGAACCCAGCCCGGGCGCTAAACTCCACCGTCGAGAACCCGAGTGCCGGACAGGGGAGTCACCGGAGATGGCCCGCCCGAGAAGCCCACGGCTCACTCCGACGCTGGCCGACCGCAGGCGCGCGCTCGGGCTCACCCAGGAACAGGTCGGCGAACGACTCGGTGTGTCGGTCGAGATGATCAGGCGCCACGAACGTGGGGCCGCGCGACCGGGCGAACGCCTGCGGCGCGGCTACACCCGCCTGTACCGGGCGTCGGAGGTGGACCTCGGCCTGACCGAGCCACCGCCGGCCGGGGACGGGGGTGTGGTCACTCCGGAGCCGTCCATCCTGAACATGCCGGTGGCGATCCAGCCCGGTGACCGCATCGGCCCGGAGAACCTGACCGAGATCCACCGCCACATGCGCCAGCTCGTCACGCTGGACAACCAGTTCGGCGGGACCGACCTCGTCCGCGTCGCAGGCCGGTTCCTCCGGTCCCTGACACGCTAGGTCGGCGCCGGGCTGTTCGAGCCGGGGATCAAGACCGACCTGCTTGCAGCCACCGGGGAACTCGCCGAGATCACGGGATGGCTCGCCTACGATGCCGCTCGCCACGATCTCGTCCGGCGCATCAGGAATCGCTCTACTACAGCCGCCTCGTCGGTGACACCACCGTTGAACTGCTCACCGTCCAGAACGCGAGCATGCACGCCGGGTACCTGGCCCGTCCCTTCGAGGCCTTGCACCTTGCCGAATCGGTGTTGGAAGGCCCATACCGCCTGTCTCCTCGAGTGCGCGCCCTGTTTCTCGTCCGGAAAGCCCGTGCTCAGGCTCAAGGTCGCGACGACGCGGCACTCGTGACCTTCCGGGAAGCGATGTCGCTGTACGGCGACGGCGTCGGCCCGTCCGACCCACCGTGGGCATGGTGGGTGGACGAACGAGAACTCTGGTGGCACGAAGCGATGTGCCGCTCAGATCTCGGCGACGTCGCGGGCGCGCTGAACGCATTCGAGCGCTCCGCCGACGCGGTGCCGGACGGCGAGACGCGCAGCAAGTTCATCCACCGGGCGAACCTGGCCCGAGCGCAGGTCAGAGCACGATCATGGGATCAGGCGCGCGACACACTCGCGCACCTGCAACCACTGGCGCTACAAGTGGCGTCCGGGCGCACGGGGGCCGTCGTCACGTCGACGATCGAGGCCCTGCGCAAGCACGGGTCCGCCGCGCCCGCAGGCGTGCTGTGTCAAGCAGTCGCGCTCAGCGACACGATGGCTGACGAGTTCGGAGCGATGTAGATCGGTGGACGACAGCGCGGTCGCTCTCGCCGAAGTACCCGGCATCTGAGCGTCCTGCGCGACACCGTAGAAACGAGGGACGGATTCCAGAATGGGAACCGCCGGTGACGTCCCCTCGGGTGGTGTAAGTCGTTCGCGAGGGTCTCTGCAGGTCAGATCATGCCGTGATGAGTTCGGGCTCGGCTACCTCCTCCGCCGGGGTGGGGGCGAGCAGCGCCATGGTGGCCTCGCTGAGGTAGCGGCGGTCTCCTGCCTGCCATTCGTCGTGGGCTTCGACCAGCACGGCACCGGCCAGCCGGAGTAGGGCTTCGGGGTTGGGGAACACGCCGACGACGTCGGTGCGACGTTTGACCTCCTTGTTCAACCGCTCCAGGGGGTTGGTCGACCAGATCTTCTTCCAGTGCGCGGCCGGGAAGTCGGCGAAGGCCAGCAGGTCCGGGGCGGCGTCGCGCAGCATCGTCTCGACCTTCGCTGATTGGCGGCCGAGCATGGCCGCGATCACGTTGAGCTGGTCACGGACCATGTCGGCCTTGGGTTGGGCGAAGATCGTGCGGATCGCGGCGGCGACCATCTCGGCGTTGCCCTTGGGGACCTGGGCCAGGACGTTGCGCAGGAAATGCACCCGGCAGCGTTGCCACGCCGCGCCGAGCAGGACCGCGGAGATGGCCTGGGTGAGACCGGTGTGGGCGTCGGAGATCACCAGTTGCACTCCGCCGAGGCCGCGGGCTTTGAGGCTGCGCAGGAACGCGGTCCAGAACGCGCCGTCCTCGCTGTCGCCGACGGCGAACCCGAGGACCTCCCGCCACCCGTCGGCCCGGACGCCGGTGGCGATCACCACCGCCTGCGAGACGACGCGGTGGTCGACGCGGGCCTTGCAGTAGGTGGCGTCGAGGAACACGTAGGGAAACGCCTGGTCTGCCAGGGAGCGGTCGCGGAACGCTCCGACCTCGGTGTCGAGGTCGGCGCAGATCCGGGAGACCTCGGACTTGGAGATCCCCGAATCAGCGCCCAACGCTTTGACCAGGTCGTCGACCTTCCTCGTGGACACCCCGTGGAGGTAGGCCTCCATCACGACCGCGAACAGGGCCTGGTCGACCCGGCGGCGGCGTTCGAGCAGGGACGGGAAGAACGACCCGGTACGCAGTTTCGGGATCCGCAGTTCCAGGTCCCCGGCGGTGGTCGACAGGGTGCGGGTGCGGTGCCCGTTGCGTTGGGCGGTGCGGGACTCGGTGCGTTCGTGGCGGCCGGCGCCGATCGACTCGGTGAGCTCGGCCTCGATCAACGCCTGATAGATCGTCTCCGCGGCGACGCGGACACGGTCACCGACATCGGCGGTCTTGAGTGCGTCGAGGACTTCGAGCAGGGCAGACTGGTCCAGGGCCATCGCGTGATGTCCTTCCTTCTGCATGTTCCTTGGCGGGTTCATACAGAGACTCACGCGATGGCCCGTCCTACGTGCTCAGCCACGCCGGACAGGGGCCGCTACTTCCACCACCGGCGGGGACGCCACCGGAACCGCCACCGCAGGCAGTGTCTCGAACCCGACGGGAGTGAGACGTCCGAGGGTGTCCTGGCGTCGTCTGCGGTGGTGAGTGCTCGCGATCCAGGACACGATCACCAGCTGGAGCCTGGTGCGGTGGTCCAGCGACGGCAGTCGAGGACGTTCTTCTGCCGCAGGTCGATGACGATGCACGGCTGTGTTCAGGCGGTCATGCCGAGGTGCCCCAATGTGGGGGGCTGGCAATAGTGCCGATCTCATCCGTCTGTGTGCTCGGCCAGTTCCGCCATGATGTCCAGCTCGGCCAGCACGGGCGGCGCCGGGTCTGCGCCGGAAGACCCGGTGAGAGTGATGAGCAGCCGGTCGACGCCCGCTGCGGCGTAGTCCTCCGCCACGCTCCGTTCCGGCATCCCGCCGTAGAGGGTCACCGGGATCCTGCAGCGGCCGGTCTCGGCCGCACGCGAACGCAACTCGGCGATCCGGTTGCCGAAAGAACCCAGCTCGCGACGCGGGATGCGCAGCGGGAGCCATCCGTCGCCGTGCGACAGAACACGGTCGAGCACAGTGGGTCCGGTTCCGGCGATCAGCACCGGCACCGGCGCCGTCGGCTTGGGCCAGCACCAGACAGGGTCGAAGTCCACGAACTCTCCGTGATGCTCGGCCTCGTCCTGTGCCCAGAGGGTCCGCACGGCATCGAGGTGGTCGAGCATCCGTGCAGTACGCCACCGCGGGTCCACACCGTGGTTGCGCATCTCCTCGGCGTTCCAGCCGGGTCCGACGCCGAGTTCGACTCGGCCGGGTGCGAGGCGCTCGACGCTGGCGACCTGTTTGGCCAGGGTGATCGGGTGCCGCTGATTGACCAGTGTCACCGCTGTACCCAACACGATGCTCTCCGTCACCGCGGCCATTGCACCGAGCGCGACGAAGGGGTCGAACGTATGGCTGTACTCGCGGGGCAGCTCACCCCCGCCGGGCCAGGGCGATCGACGGTTCACCGGAATGTGCGTGTGTTCGGTGACGAAAAGTGCGGCGAGGCCGCGGTCCTCCACCGCCCTGGCCAACTGCACCGGATCGATCCCGTCCTCCGTGATGAACGCGGCAACCCCGATCTGCACGAACGGTCCCCTCCTGATCAGTGTTCGACGGTCAGTCCATACCGGGTCAGGCCGGAGTCCGGAAGACGGCCCGTTCGTGGGACAGCTCGCGGAACCCGTGCACGGAGTGATAACGCCCGATACCGCTCGCTCCGGTCCCGCCGAACGGGAGTGCGTCGTCGAAATAGTTGCCGGACCAGTTGTTGACCGACACACCTCCCGACGACGTGTGGGCGAGCACGGTCCGCACGAACTCGTCGTCCCGGGAGAAGACGCACATGCCCAGCGGCTTGCCGTGCGAGTGGATCAGCTCGAGGGCTTCGGACAGGTCGTCGTAGCCCACCACGGCCACGATCGGTCCGAAGATCTCCTCGCGCATGAGGTCGCTGTCGAGCGGGGCACCGCTGACCACCGTCGGCTCGAGCACCAACCGGTCGGCGTCGGAGCCGCCGCCGGCATGGACGGTCGCCCCCTTCGCGACGGCGTCGTCCAGGTAGCCGGTCACCCGCTCGAAGTTGCGCCGGTCGACGAACCGGGCTCCCGCGTCGGCCCGGAACTCCCCGTCGGTGTAGAAGTCGGCGCTGAACGCCGCGGCGATCCTGCTGATCAACTCGTCCTTCATGGCGTTCGGGACCAGGACGTAGTCCGTGCTCAGGCAGACCTGACCGCCGTTCATCGTCCGCCCGGTCGCGAGCTGGCGGGCGGCGAGCTCCAGATCCGCGGTGCCGTCGAGGATCGCGGGGTTCTTGCCTCCCAGCTCGAGCGTGACCGAGGCCAGATGCTTCGCAGCCGCCGTCATCATGACCTTGCCGACATTCGGGCTACCGGTCATGAACATGTGGTCGAACGGCTTCTCGAGCAGTGCGGTGGCAACCGGGATGTCACCCTCGAAGACCGCCACCTCCTCCTCGGGAAAGACGTCACGGATGATCCCGGCTACCAGCGCGCTGGTAGCCGGGGCCATCTCCGACGGCTTCACGACGACGGTGTTGCCCGCGGCGATCATCGCGACGAGCGGCTTGACGATCAGGTGGAAGGGGAAGTTCCAGGGACCGAACAACAGCACGGTGCCCTTCGCCTCGTAGGTCAGGAAGGCCTCCGCACCGGGGGTGGGCACCGTCAGCTCGACCGGTACCGGGGCCATCCACGACTCGAGCTCCGCCACGGTCTCGTCGACCGCCGCGAGCGAGACCTGCAGGTCGAACGGCTGGTCCTCGTACGGTCGGCCGAGATCGTCGAACAGCGCGCGGCCGATCTCGGGCCCGATATCGGCGAGCCTGTCCCGCAGCCGGGTCAGCCGCGCGATCCGGGTCCGGGCGTCACTGAACGTTTTCCAACCTGGTGATCATGAGGTCGGTCGGCCTGCGGCGTGGTGTCACTGAAGTAGGTGAAGCTCCTGGTAGATGGGTGATTGCCTAGATCAACCCGTCCCAAACAGGAGCTTCAGGGTGCTTGTCTACCCCTCGTCGATGCCCGTGTCCAACCGCGCCCTGCACACCCTCTCCGACGCACTACGCCGACACCGCAAGAACCTCGGCAGTAGGTGGCGCCGACTCCCGCCCGGGCAACAGGCCCTGCTGGTGCTCGCGTACCTGAACAAGGGCGAGACCTACACCGCTCTGGCCTGCGGCTTCGGGATCGGCACCACGACGGTGTTCCGCTACGTCCGCGAAGGCGTCGACGTCCTCGCCGCGGCGGCACCATCGCTGGACGAGGCGCTCGGCGTGGCCCGACGTAAGGCGTTCGTGATCCTCGACGGCACGCTGCTGGCGATCGACCGGGTCGGCATGGGATCGGGCTACGACCGGGCGTTCTACTCCGGGAAACACAAGCGCCACGGCGTGAACGTGCAGGTCCTCGCCGACCCGGCCGGTCGACTGGTGTGGGCATCACCCGCGCTGCCCGGTGCCCGCCACGACATGGGCGCAGCCCGCGAACACGGTCTGATCGACGCCCTGTCCGAGCACGCGATCCAGGTCGTCGCCGACACCGCCTACCAAGGCGGCGGTCCGGCGATCCGGGTCCCACAGCGTCGTCGCCGCCTCGACCCAGACACCGGCCGCTACCGACCGCTGTCGCAGGCGCAGAAGCAGGTCAACGTCGCGCACGCACGCCAGCGCGGTCCCGGAGAACGAGCCAACGCCCAGCTCAAGTCGTGGCAGGTGCTCCGCAAGATCCGCAGCTGCCCGAAGCGAGCAACCGCACTGGTCCAGGCCGTGATGGTCCTGATCCAGGCTCGCTGAGATCAAGTTGGAAAGCGTTCACTGCTCTTCACGGTCCACTGGTGCGCCTTCTGCAGCGCGAACACCCGATCGATCTCGGACTGGGTGCTGGGCATGGGATTCTCCATCATCGGCAGGTGGGTGAACAGGAGGGCGCGACGAGGGCGCGGTGTCGGTCCGCGCCCCCGCCGCACGACAGGGGGCCGGCCGGGCCGCTAGGGCCGCGGGACCTCGACGGTGACCTCGCCGAACTGCATCTCGCAGCCGGCGTCGGCGAAGTTGGCCAGGTCGGCCACGGCTCGCTGACCGACGTCGGAACCGAGCGATGCGATCGCGACGTCCTTCGACTCCCAGCCGATCACCGCGGCGAGGAAGAAGGGAGGTGTCGAGCCGTCGAGGGTCTCGCACACGTGCCAGTCGTAGAAGGCCGCGCCGGGAAGCTGTGCGGCGATCTTCGCGTGGGTGTCCCGGTAGTGGGCGACGAACGACTCGGGATCGGCAGGGTGGGCGTACACAGCGGTCAGCTGATACATGGCTGAGCTCCGATCAGTCGAAGAGGATGACGCCGCGGACGTTCTTGCCGGCGTGCATGTCCTCGTACGCGGTCACGATGTCGTCGAGCCGATAGGTCTGCGTGATCAGCTCGTCGAGCTTGAGCTGCCCGTTGCGGTACATCCCGATCTGCTTCGGGATGTCCGCGGCCGGGTTGCTCGCCCCGAACAGCGCGCCCTGGAGCCGCTTCTGCAACATGGTGAGCAGCCAGGGGTTGATCGGGATGCCCTTGGTGTCGTTCATGTCGCCGATGCCGGTCACGACCACCGTGCCCGCCTTCCGGATCGCGTTGAACGCCTGTGCGACGTGCTCACCGGTCGTGACCCCGATGGTGACGACGGCCTTGTCGGCGCCCTGCCCGTCGGTGATCGACTTTGCGAACTCGTCGGCCTCCTCGATCGACGAGAACGAGTGCGTCGCACCGACCTCCTCGGCGATCTCGCGCTTGAGGGCGACCGGGTCGACGGCGATGACCGTGCCGGCACCGGCGTGCGCCGCCCCCTGCACCGCGTTGATGCCGATCCCGCCGACACCCATCACGATCACGACGTCACCCGGGCCGACCTCGGCCGCATAGACCGATGACCCCCAGCCGGTGCCGACACCGCAACCGAGCAGGCACGCCTTGTCCAGCGGGAGATCCTTGTCGATCTTGATCGCGGACAGGGTCGATACCAGCGTGTGCTCGGCGAAGGTGCCCAACCCGCACAGCTGGCCGACGGGCTGCCCCTGGTAGCTGAACCGGAAGCTGTCCAGGTCGTCCCAGCGCGCACCGCGCAGGGTGTACGCGCCGAAGTTGCACAGGTTCGTCATCCCCCGCGCACACCAGGTGCACCGTCCGCAGCTGGGCAGAAACGAGAAGATGACGTGGTCACCGACCTCCCAGCCCGGAGTGTTCGGGCCGACCGACTCCACCACACCGGCGCCCTCGTGCCCGGCCACCATCGGGTAGTGCTCGACCGGGAGATCGCCGGTCTGCAGGTGGTCGTCGGAGTGGCAGAGCCCGGTCGCGGCGAGCTTGACGCGGATCTCGCCCTGGCGAGGGTCGTCGAGGTCGATGTCGACCACCTCGAACTTCCCCGGCGTTTCACGGATGATCGCGGCACGAGTCTTCACGGATGCCTCCTTGCATCGACAGTTCCCACCGGGCGGCCACCAGAGCAGCCCGCCGCATTTCATACCATCTAGTCGGAATGCTGCACAGGCCCTGGGGCGGACCGAACGCCTTGCCGGTGGTCGTGAGGAGGCGGGATACCATCCGGTCGGAACGCGCCGAACCGCGACCATCACCGGACGGCCAGGGAGGATTCCGTGCCCCGCAAGGCCCCCGAGCGCAGCTACGACCCCGTCGAGACGCGACGCGTTCTACTCGACGCCGCGCTGAACCTCTTCGCCGAGAAGGGGTTCAGCCGCGCCTCGATGCAGGACGTCGTGCAGCGGGCCGGGGTGACCAAGGGGGCCTTCTACCACCACTTCGCCACCAAGGAGGACGTCCTCCACATCATCCACGACGAGTTCATCGACCGGGCACTGGAATCTCAGGAGGCCGCTCTCGCCGGCTACGACTCCCCCACGGAGCAGCTGGCGCACATGGCGTACTCGACCACCCGCATCTGCATCGAGTACCAGAAGCACGTGATGGTGTTCTTCCGCGAGCTCCACGTCCTCGACGGCGAGGTCCGATCGGCGATCCTGGACAAGCGCCGCCGCTCGACCGCGATCTTCAAGGACGTGGTCCGCCGCGGAGTGGCCGGCGGCGACTTCGACGAGGGGATCGACCCCGACGTCGCAGCGCTGGGCATGCTCGGCATGTGGATCTGGCCCTACCAGTGGTACGGCGAGGGCGGGTCCCGCACCCCGGACGAGATCGCCCGCCAGCTCGCATCGATGTCGTTGCAGAGCGTCGGCGCGAAGGTGACCGCGGCGGCCGTCCTCTGACTCTGGCGGGTCGGCCCGCCGTTCGGTATCACTATCATTCCGACCAGATGGAATGGAGTGGCAATGACACCGGTACTCGAGGGACGCGTCGCGCTGGTGACCGGCGCCTGCGGTGGACTGGGGCGCGCGATCTCCGCGCGCCTGCGCGCCGCCGGAGCGCGTGTCGCACTGTCCGACCTCGACAAGAGCGCGCTCGACTCCGCCGTCCACGAGCTGGGGAGCGGTGACGACGTGGCCCCCTTCGCACTCGACCTCACCGACGACGCCCGAGCCGAGGCGCTGCCCGACCGGGTCCGGGACAGGTTCGGCCGCCTCGACGTCCTGGTGAACAACGCCGGGACCAGACAGGTCGCGCCGATCCTGGAGCTGACGCCCACGCAGTGGCGAGGAACCCTGGACATCGACCTCACCGCACCGTTCGTGCTCTCCCGCGCCGCGATCCCGGGCATGATCGACCAGGGCCACGGGAAGATCGTCAACATCGCGTCGATGGCCGGACACATCGCCTTCGGCGACCGGGCCGCCTACTGCGCGGCGAAAGCCGGCGTGATCATGCTGACCCGGACGATCGCCTACGAGTTCGGCTCTCGCGGCATCTGGTGCAACGCGATCGCACCCGGCGTCGTGGAGACCCCGCTGACCAGCGAGTACTTCCGGTCGGACGAGATGACCCGCACGATCCGCACGAACGCCCCGATGGGCAGGTGGGGCCAGGCCGACGAGATCGCGGGCCCTGTCCTGTTCCTGAGCGGCCCCGACTCGGACTACGTCAACGGGACCACCCTCTTCGCCGACGGCGGCTGGACCGCCGGCAAGGGCTACTGACCTTCACGGTCTTGCCGGGACCCCGGCACTCATCTACATTCATACCGACTAGTCGGTTTGTCCACGACGACGTGGAAGGAGTCGGATGACCACGATGCACGCGCCCGGTTCGGGTATCACGACCGGGCCGCTGGCCCGGATCCCGTTCCCCGAGCGCACCCTCAGCGACCTTCTCGGCCGGGAGGCCCGCCGCCGGCCCGACGACGTCCTGTTCACCCATGAACGACGGGACCACACCGTCGGTGAGCTCGACGCCCGAGTCGAGGCCGCCGCACGCAACCTCGCCGACCGCGGGATCGGCCCGGGCAGCCGGGTCGCACTCCTGATGGCCTCGACACCCGAGTACCTCGTCAGCTGGTTCGCGGTCGCCCGCCTCGGTGCCGTCGAGGTGCCGATCAACACCGCGTACCGGGGCGAGCTGCTGCGCTACCAGCTGAACACCGCCCGGGTGGACCTCGCGGTGGCCGACACCGGTCCGCTGCTGGAC
The DNA here is from genome assembly GCF_003945385.1 of Pseudonocardia autotrophica. Lineage (NCBI taxonomy): Bacteria > Bacillati > Actinomycetota > Actinomycetes > Pseudonocardiales > Pseudonocardiaceae > Pseudonocardia > Pseudonocardia autotrophica. The sequence continues at coordinate 596,621 of NZ_AP018920.1, read as the reverse complement.
GCGGTCGAGTCCGTCCGGGCGGAGGTACCCACCCTCGGCGAGGTCCTGGGCTTTCCGGGCACGTACTCCGACGTCCTGGAGGCCGCACCGGTCCGGGGCCGGACACCCGGACCGGGTCCCGCCCCGGACGACATCGCGAGCGTCCTCTACACCTCGGGCACCACCGGTCCGTCCAAGGGCGTACTGCTCACCCACCACCAGCAGCTCGCGTTCGGCCACCTGTTCACCGAGATCACCGACCTCGGTCCGGACGACGTCCTGCTGAACTACTCCCCGTTCTTCCACATCTCGGGCAAGTTCGCGACGCTCGGCTGCCTGCTGACCGGCGCGCGGATGGTGCTGCGCTCCCGGCTGTCCATCGAGCGCTTCTGGGACGAGGCGCGCGAGTTCGGGGTCACCGCGTTCATCGCGATCGGCGGTGTGTGCCACATGCTCCACGGCCGCGCGCCACGGCCCGACGACGCCGACAACCCGGTCCGGGTCGTCTACGCCGTCCCGGCGCCGGCCGAGATCTACCACGACTTCGAGAAGCGGTTCGGGCTCACGCTCGTCGAGGCCTACGGGTCGACCGAGACGAACCTGATCGTCAACTCCGCGCTCGACGAGTCCCTCCCGGGCTCCTGCGGCCGGCCCAACCCGATCTTCGACGTCCGCGTGGTGGACGAGGACGGAGCCGAGGTCGACGCCGGGATCCCCGGCGAGGTCGTGGTGAGCTGCCCCGACCCGTTGCTGCTCTCCGCCGGGTACGACGGCATGCCCGAGATCACCGCCACGGCATGGCGGGGCGGCCGGTTCCACACCGGCGACCGCGCCGTGCGGGACGCGACCGGGGCGCTGTGGTTCAAGGACCGGATCAAGGACTCGATCCGCCGTCGCGGCGAGAACATCTCGTCCTACGAGGTCGAGCGCCTCGTCAACGGCCACCCCGCGGTCGCCGAGTCGGCGGCCGTCGGCGCCCCGTCCGAGCTCGGCGAGGAGGAGGTCCGCGCCGTCGTCGTGCTCCGCGCCGGCGCGAGCGTCTCGGCCGAGGACCTGTTCCTGCACTACGCCGAATCCATGCCCTACCACATGGTCCCGCGCTTCATCGACATCGTCGCCGAGCTACCGCGCACCCCGACCGACAAGGTCGAGAAGTACAAGCTCCGCACCCAGGGCGCCGGCGAGAACTCCTGGGACGCCGTCGCGGCCGGCTGGCGGATGACCCGCGAGGGCCCGGTCCGGGCCGACCGCGCCTAGAACCCGATCGAGGAGATCCATCCGTGCCTGTCCTGTGCACCCCTCAGCGCCCGCTCGACGAGGCCCGGCTGCGGACCGCGGTCGCATCGGCGAACCTGCCGACGCTGGCCATGGTGACCTTCCACCTCACCGGCGACCGTCGCTGGCTGCACCCCCCCTACCGCCCGGTGCGCAGCGCCGGTCTCGGCCCCAACGACGACGGTGGTCTCGACGAGGCCGTGGCCGCCGATCTGCGGGCCGCGGCGGTCGAGGCCCTCACCGCCTGGTCCCGCGGCGCGGAACCGGCGGTCCCCGACCCCGACCCGGACCTGCTGCGCACCATGCTCTCGACCGCCGTCGGGGAGGAGGTCCCGGACGAGTACGAGCGGCTCATGCGGGAGGAGATGGGGTTCACGCCCGACCCCGGTCCCCGCCCGGTCCGCCACGACCGCGACTTCTCGGTGGTGATCATCGGCGCCGGGATCTCGGGGATCGCGGCGGCGGTGCGGCTGCAGCGCGCGGGGATCCCCTTCGTCATCCTGGAACGCAACGACGACGTCGGCGGCGTATGGCTGACCAACACCTACCCCGGCGCGGGCGTCGACACCCCGAGCTACCTGTACTCGTTCTCCTTCTTCCCGCGGAACTGGTCGACCCACTTCGGCAAGCGCGACGAGATGGCCGCCTACCTCGCCGAGGCCGCCGACCACTTCGGCCTGCGCCGCCACATCGAGTTCGGCGTCTCGGTCGACTCCGCGACCTGGGACGACGACGACCAGCACTGGACCGTCACCGCGGGCGGGCGATCGTGGCGGGCACCCGCGGTGATCAGTGCGGTCGGGCTGTTCAACACCCCCAAGGTGCCGAACCTGCCCGGGCTCGACGAGTTCGAGGGACCGATCTTCCACACCGCCGACTGGCCGGACGACATCGACCTCACCGGGAAGCGGGTCGCGGTCGTCGGCACGGGCGCGAGCGCGATGCAGGTGGTGCCCGCGGTGGCCGGACGCACCGGCCACCTGACGGTGTTCCAGCGCTCGCCACAGTGGATCGCCCCCAACGCGGAGTACTTCGCCCCGGTCGGCGACGACGTGCACTGGCTGATGAGCCACGTGCCCTACTACCACGACTGGTACCGCTTCCGGCTGGCCTGGGTGTTCAACGACCGCGTCCACCCGTCGTTGCAGGTCGACCCCGACTGGCCGCACCCGGAGCGCGCACTCAACGCGGTCAACGACGGCCACCGTCGCTTCTTCACCCGCTACATCGAGCAGCAGCTCGACGGACGGCCGGACCTGATCGAGAAGTGCCTGCCGGACTACCCGCCGTTCGGCAAGCGGATGCTGCTCGACAACGGGTGGTACGCGGCCCTGCGCCGCGACGACGTCGACCTGGTCACCGCCGGCGTCGCACGGATCACCGCGACCGGCGTCACGAGCGACACCGGCGAGGAGTACGACGCCGACGTCGTGGTGCTCTCCACGGGGTTCGACGCGCAGCACTTCCTGCCCGGCATCGACGTCCGCGGTCGCGACGGCACCGCGCTGCACGACGTGTGGGGCGAGGACGACGCGGTCGCGCATCTGGGGATCAGCGTTCCGGGTTTCCCGAACCTGTTCCTGATGTACGGCCCGAACACCAATGCCGGCGCGGGCGGCAGCTTCATCTTCGTGGCCGAGGCACAGACCCGCTACATCGTCGACCTGATCACCACCATGACCGAGGACGGGATCGGCGCCGTCGAGGTCACCCCCGAAGCTCTGGACCGGTGGGTCACCGACGTCGACCGGCGGCACGCCCGGATGGTGTGGAGCCACCCCGGGATGACGACCTACTACCGCAACTCCCGGGGCCGGGTCGTCACGAACTCGCCCTACCGCGTCGTCGACTACTGGTCGATGACCCGCGACGCCGACCTCGCCGACCACCGGACCACCCCGGTTCCCGCCCGCGCCGTCTGACCGGCGAACCCGATCAACGACGATCACATCCGAGGAAGCCCGATGTCCCTGCGCAAGATCCTGATCGTGGCCGGAACCGGCTCGGCGATCGACTGGTACGACTTCTTCATCTACGGCGTCGCCGCGGCGCTCGTGTTCAACGTCCTGTTCTTCCCCACGGGCGACCCGGTCGTCGGCACGCTGCTGGCGTTCAGCACGTTCGCCGTCGGCTTCGCCGCCCGGCCGCTCGGCGGCGTCATCTTCGGCCACGTCGGCGACCGGATCGGCCGCAAACCGGCGCTGGTCACCACGCTGTTCCTGATGGGGACCTCCACCACCGTGATCGGCCTGCTCCCGACCTACGACACGGTCGGGGTCGCGGCGCCGATCATGCTGGTCGTCCTGCGGCTGCTGCAGGGCATCGCGGTCGGGGGGCAGTGGGCGGGCGGAGCCCTGATCGCCACCGAGAACGCGCCACCCGAGAAGCGCGGTCTGTACGGCAGCTTCGCCCAGGTCGGTGTGTCGGCCGGGCTGTTCCTGGCCACCGCTGTGTTCCTGGTGGTCGGCAATCTGCTCGACGAGCAGGCCTTCCTCGCGTGGGGCTGGCGCATCCCGTTCCTCATCAGCATCGTGCTGGTCGGCATCGCCACCTACGCCCACTTCGCACTCGAGGAGACGACTCCCATGCAGGAGGTCCGGGAGGGCGACGGTCCGTCCCGGTCCCCGGTCATCGAGGCGGTGGTGCACCACTGGCGGACCGTGCTGCTCGGCGCCGGCTCGATCGTGGTCATCGGCGCCAGCTTCTACCTCTACGGCACCTACCTCCTCTCCTACGGAACGACCGTCCTGGGCCTGCCACGCTCGCTGATGCTCGACGCCGTGCTCATCGGAGCGGTGCTGCAGTTCGTGGCCATCCCACTCTGCGGCGCCCTGTCCGACCGGATCGGACGGCGGCGGGTGTTCCTGAGCGGCGCCGTCGCACTCGGGATCTGGGTGTGGCCCGCCTTCCTGTTGCTCGGCACCGGCTCCCCGGCAGCGGTGATCGTCGCCGTCGCCGTCGGTCTGGTCCTGGTGGCGCTGGTCTACGGCCCGCAGGCAGCCCTGTTCGCCGAACTGTTCACCGCGCGCGTGCGCTACTCCGGCGCGTCGATCGGCTACCAGCTCGGAACCCTGATCGGCGGCGCCTTCACCCCGCTGATCGCCACCGGCCTGTACGTGGCGACGGGCAGCTTCGTGCCGGTCGCCGGCTGGATCGGGCTCACCGCGGTGGCGTCGTTCGTCGCCGTCGTCGTGATGTCGGAGACCGCGCGGTCCGAGCTCGACTCCGGGCCGCGCCGTGACACCGACGCGGCCACCGAGGAGGTGGGGCCGGCGTGAGCGGTCCCCTGAGCGGGCTCCGGGTCGTCGAGCTGGGCGGCATCGGTCCCGTCCCGCACGCCGCGATGATCCTCGGCGACCTCGGCGCGGACGTCGTCCGCGTCCAGCGCCCCGGCGGCTTCGAGATCGTCTCCCCGGACCGCGACCACCTGCTGCGCAGCAGGCGCACCCACCTGCTCGACCTCAAGGATCCCGACGACCGGGCCCGGGTCACCGACCTCGCCGAGCACGCCGACGTCGTCCTCGAGGGGTTCCGGCCCGGCGTGGCCGAGCGGATCGGCGTCGGCCCCGACGACCTGACCGCCCGCAACCCACGTCTGATCTACGGACGGATGACGGGCTGGGGACGGACCGGCCCGCTCTCCGACGCCGCCGGCCACGACATCAACTACATCGCGCTGAACGGGACCCTGCACGCGATGGGCCCGCACGACGGCCCGCCCTCACCACCGCTGAACCTGGCCGGCGACTTCGGTGGCGGTTCCATGCTGCTCGTCACCGGAGTGCTCAGCGCGCTGTGGGAGCGGGAACGCTCGGGGCGCGGCCAGATCGTCGACGCCGCGATGGTCGACGGGTCCGCGCTGCTGATGCAGTCGATCTGGGCCTGGCGCGGGATCGGGTTCTGGGACGACGCACGGGGCACGAACATGCTCGACGGCGGCGCCCCGTTCTACCGCACCTACCGGTGCGCCGACGGCGGGTACGTCGCGGTCGGGGCGATCGAGCCGCAGTTCTACGGCGATCTCCTCAAGGGGCTCGGGCTGGCCGGCGAGGCGTTGCCCGACCAGAACGACCGCACGGGCTGGCCGGAACTCACCTCGGTCTTCGCCCGCGTGTTCGCCGAGCGCACCCGCGACGGCTGGACGGAGGCGTTCCGTGGTCTCGACGCCTGCGTGACACCGGTCCTGTCCTTCGACGAGGCGGTCGCGCACCCGCACGCAGGGGAACGGAACGCCTTCCGCGAGCTCGACGGGATACCCCAACCGGCACCGGCACCGCGGTTCTCGCGCACCCGACCCGCCGATCCGACGCCACCGGTCCCGCCCACCCCGGTCGGGGACACCCTGGACCGGTGGAACGGGGGGACCACGTCATGACGGCCGCAGCGATCACCGGCGCCCTCGATGCCCGCGACCGTGCGATCGGCACCTGGCTGCTGATGGACAGCCCGGAGACCGGGGAACTGGCCGCCGCCGCGGGATTCGACTTCGTGATCGTCGACATGGAGCACGGCGCGCTCGACCTGCCCGCGGCGGTGCGGTGTGTCCGGGCCGTCCAGGGGCGCGGCGCCGACGCCGTGGTCCGTGTCCCGTCCACGGACCCGGCGGAGATCGGCCGGGTGCTCGACGCGGGGGCCCGCGGTGTGCTCGTCCCGGGCATCACCTCACCCGAGGCGGCCACGGCCGCAGCACGGGCGGCCCGGTTCGCCCCGCACGGCGACCGCGGCGCCTGTCCCTTCGTGCCCGCCTTCGACCACGGGCTCCGGAGCTGGGACGCACCACAGGACCTGCACGTCTGGTTGCTGATCGAGCACCCGGACGCGATCGAGACGATCGACGCCGTGGCCACTGCCGCGGCGGAGGCCGGAGCCACCGCGCTCGTGCTCGGCCCGTTCGATCTCGCCGTGGCGACGGGGCACGGCGGGGACCACCGTCACCCCGAGGTCCGGCGGGCACTCGCGGCCACTGTCGCCGCGGCGCAGGCGGCAGGGCTCGACTGCGTCGCGGTGACCCTGGAACCGGACGCCGACGCCAGCGCGGCCGCCGTGTCGTCCTGGCGATCGACCGGATGCCGCCTCGCCACCGTCCTGCTCGACCGGCACGTCCTCGGGCACGCCTACCGGTCGACGCTGCAGGCGGTACAGAGCTCCCCCTGACACGGGGTTGCGCATACCGGTCACACCACTATCGTGCAAACATTCCAACTGGTCGGAACTACACGTTCTGTCATCACTGTCGCCGACGAAGGAGCCGTTCATGCCCCCTTTCGCACGACCACAGGAACCGACGGTGTCGCTGGTCAAGACGCCCGTCGAGGGGACCTGCCCCCGGTGCGGTGCCGATGACCTGCGGCGCTACCCGGTGAATTCCGAGGGCGGCTGGTTCGAGGTCGTCAAGTGCCAGTCCTGCCTGCACTCCGTAAGCCGCGAGCGATGGCACCTGCTGGGTTCGCTGCAGCTGCTCTCCGACACCATCTGAGGGGCACCACCATGATCGCAGTCGATGTGGGCGGCACGTTCACCGACGTCGTCGCACTGGACGGCGGCCGGATCCGTACCGCCAAGGTCTCCACCGACGTCACCACCGCCTACGAGCCGGTGCTCGCCGGCGCCGAGGAGCTCGACGTCTCGCGCTCGGCGGTGTTCAACCACGCGAGCACCCACGGTCTGAACGCCGTGATCACCCGGAACCTGCCCAAGATCGGGTTCCTGACCACCGACGGGCACCGGGACATCCTCGACCAGGGGCGCACCTGGCGCCCGGCCGAGGCGATCCTCGACCCGCGCTGGCGGCGCAGCTTCGGCGACGCCGGCCGGCCGCTGGTGCCCCGGTACCTGCGCCGCGGCATCCAGGAGCGGATCATGGCCTCGGGCGAGGTCCTGTTCGAGCTCGACGAGACCCAGGCCCGCGCGCAGCTCGCCGTGCTGCGTCGCTGCGGCGTGACGGGCGTGGCGATCTGCCTGCTCAACGCCTACGTCAACCGCTCCCACGAGGAACGGCTGCGCGAGCTCGTGCGCGAGGAGCTCGGCGAGGTCGCCTGCTCGATCTCCAGCGAGGTCTCCCCGCTGGCGAAGGAGTACGCGCGGTCGTCGACGACGGTGATCGACACCTTCATGAAGATCATCTACAGCGACTACTCGGAGAAGCTGAACAAGGGCCTGGCCGAGCTCGGCTTCACCGGTCAGCTGAACTACGCGGACTGCGCCGCCACCCTCATCCCGGCCGAGCGCGCGATGGAGCAGCCCTTCCGGATCGTCTTCTCCGGCCCGGCCGCCGGCACCGTCGCGTGCGCGCACTTCGGCGAGCTGATCGGCGAGCGGAACCTGCTGTGCGCCGACGTCGGCGGCACCTCGTGCGACATCAGCGTGGTCACCGACGGCGAGCCGTTCGTGAACACGACGTTCGAGCTCGAGCACGACCTCATCGTGAACTCGCTGGCGATCGACATCTCCAGCATCGGAGCGGGTGGCGGCAGCCTGGTCACCGTCGGCACCGCGGGTGAGATCCAGGTCGGCCCCGGCAGCGCCGGCGCCGAGCCCGGACCGGCCTGCTACGGCCGTGGCGGCACCGAGCCGACCACCACCGACACCTGCCTGATGGCCGGGATCCTCGACGGAGACCACTTCGCCGGCGGCCGGTTCCAGCTCGACGTCGAGAGGTCCCGGGCTGCGTTCGAGGCGCTGGACTGCGACTTCACCCTGGCCCAGCGGGTCCGCTACGCCTACGAGATGGGCGTCAACAACATCGCCGAGGGCGTGTTCAACATCGCCATCAAGAACGGCGTCGACCCCCGTGACTACAGCCTGGTCGCCTACGGCGCGGCCGGCCCGATGCTGTTGCCCGCGGTCCTCGACCTGATCAAGTGCAAGCAGGTCGTCGTCCCGCCGTACCCGGGTCTGTTCTCCGCCCTCGGGCTGCTGTCGACCGACCAGGTCTTCACCGCGAACCGCAGCGCCTACACGGTGCTGACACCCGGGGCCGCGGGCACCGTCGACGCGCTCTTCACCGAGATGGAGGAGCAGCTGCGGGCCCGGATCACCCCGGGCCGCTCGGTCACCTTCGCCCGCAGCTTCGACGGCCGGCTCGTCGGCCAGAGCTGGGAGACCCCGTTCGTCGCCATGCCGGACGGCACCATCGACGGCCACTCGGTCAGCACCATGATCGAGAACTTCCACGAGGCATACCAGGGGCGCACCGGCAACCGGTTCGACGCGATCCCGGTCGAGGGCGTGACGTTCCGGGTCCGGGCCATCCTGGACACGGACAAGGTCGAGTACCCGGTCGTCCCGGCCCGCACCGACGCCGACGGCCCGCTGACCCCGATCCGCACGACCGTCCTGCGGTACCTGACCGACGACGACCAGGATGCCCCGGTCTACGACCGCGCCGCGCTCCGCGCCGGCGACGTCGTCGACGGTCCGGCCATCGTCGACGAGAGCCTGTCCACCACGCACGTCGGTGCCGGTCAGACCGCCACGGTCGGCAGCCACGGCGAGCTCGTCATCACGAGGAAGTGAGGACCCGGTGACGACCACCACCTCCGCACCCCACACGATTCCGACCGTATCGCTGCGCGACATGAGCGACACCGAGTTCACGCAGCGGTACGGCACCGACCGGTTCACCGCATCGGTGATCACGAACCGGCTGCACTACGTCGTCGAGCACATGTCGACCGGCTTCCTGCGCGAGGCGTTCTCCCCGATCATCCGCGACTGGTACGACTTCGCCTGCACCATCAGCGGGCCACCCGAGCAGGACTACCCGATGTCGGTGGTCAGCAACAGCCTGGTGGTCTTCCTCGGCACCATGGGCGACGCCGTCCGCAACACCGTCATCGAGTACGGCCCGGAGAACCTCCGCCCCGGCGACGTGCTGATCGGCAACGACCCCTACCGGACCGGGACACACGTCAACGACGTGCTGTTCATCTACCCGGTCTTCCGCGACGACACGATCGTCTCCTTCGTCAACATCCGGGCACACCAGCTCGACATGGGCGGCACGGTCCCCGGCGGGTTCTCCGGCACCAAGAACAACAAGTACGAGGAGGGCCTGACCATCCCGCCGGTACTGCTCTACCGGCAGGGCGAGCCGGTGCGATCGACGTTCAGCCTGATCTTCGACAACTCCCGGTTCGGCGACATCCTGCTGCCCGACTTCAAGTCGATCTACCAGCAGCTCCATCTCGGAGCACGGCTGATCGGCGAGAACATCGACCGCTACGGATCCGGCGCGTTCCTCGGCACCCTGCAGTACGCGGTCGACACCTCGGCCGAGCGGATGCGCGAGGCGATCGGACGGATCCCGGACGGCGACTACGTCGGCACCGGGCTCGTCGACGCCGACGGGCTGGACGAGACCGAGGAGTTCCGGATCAAGGTCACCCTGATCAAGCGGGGTGAGAACATCGAGGCGGAGCTGTCCGGGACCTCCCGCCAGGCCCGGACCTCGATCAACGCCAGCATGCTGGACTCCAAGACCGCGGTCGGGGTCGCGATCACGATGCTGCTCGCCCCGGAGACCCCGTTCACGAGTGGCACCTGGCGCAACATCGACATGGCCTGCCCACCGGGGTCGCTGTTGAACTGCATGCCGCCCGAGGGCGCCAGCATGATGTTCTGGGAGATCACCACCACGCTGGTCACTGCGGTGTTCGACGCGCTCAACCCGGTGCTCGGCGAGCGCGCCGTCGCCGGGGACTACGGCTCGCTGAATCTGCACAACGCCACCGGCGTCCTGGACGACGGGACCCCGTGGGCCACCGCCGCCCAGTGCGGCGGCGAGCACGGCCCCTGGGGCGCGACGAGCGACGGGGACGGCGACAGCTACACCGTGCTGTTCATGCTCAACAACCTCGACCCCGCGACCGAGGCGATCGAGCACGACGTGCCCGTGGTGCTGCTCCGCAAGGAGGCAGCCACCGACACCGCCGGTGCCGGGTTCCACCGCGGCGGGGCCGCGACCCTCCGGGACAGCCTCTGGCTCACCGACGCCTCGGCCTACAGCTCCCCGTTCCGCACCAAGATCCCCAGCGGTCTCGGCGCGAACGGCGGGGACACCGGTCGTCTCGGCGCGGTCTGGATCTTCCCGGCGGAGACGGCGAACATCCGCGAGCGCGGAAAGCTGATCCCGCACTCCCCGGAGGTCTACGCCGACACGGTCCCGGTGGGCGGCATGCTCGATGCCCGGACCAAGGAGCTCGACCCGGACGGCCGCTACTTCTACTTCGCGTCCCAGCCGTCGTGGGACACCAAGGCGGGAGCGATGTTCCGCTACCTCACCAACGGTGGTGGCGGGTGGGGCACGCCGTTCGAGCGTGACCCCGAGCGCGTCCTGCGCGATGTGCGGGACGGCTACGTCAGCGTCGAGGGCGCCGCCCGCGACTACGGCGTGGTCGTGCTCGGCGACCCGGAGAACGACCCCGAGGGGATCACGGTCGACACGGCCGCCACCCGTTCGCTCCGAGCTTGAGCCGGACCGCGCCACATCCGGCGCACACGGCGACGGCTTGTGGCCGTCGCCGTGTGTCGCCTGGGGTGGGCCAGCCCCGCCGAACCGACCCGTTGTCAGACAGAGGTCCTCGAAGTCGCCGCCCGAGGAGGGGGCGAACCAGCAAATCAGCGAACACCTGTTCACCAGAACCGCAGCCGCGAACTCCACGCCATGGCGCTCACGCGAAGTTCCGTATCGCGAACCGCACCGAGTCGGCCTTCGTCGCGACGGCGAGCTTGCCGTAGCGCTGGGTCGCCGAGTCCGGGAGCAGGTGCGTCGAGCCGTCCGGCGAGCGGGAGTACACGAATGCGTCTCGACCGAGCGTCGCGCCGACCTGCTCCGCATTGCACCGGCACAGGTCCTGGTGGGCGCGCAGCAGCCCGACGGCGTGCTCGTCGAGGGTGAGCCGGCGCTGCTGGTGGGTCTTGGTGTCCTTCTCCCAGACCTCACCGTCGCGCTGGCCGATGCTGCGCGCCAGCGTCAGCGCCCCCCGGTCGAGGTCGAGTTGCCGCCACCGGATGCTGCACAGCTCCCCGCGCCGCTGCCCGGTGACCATCACCAGCCAGACGAGCACACCCCACGCCGGGTCCCGCTCCCACGCCGCGGCCAAGATCTGCGCCGCCTCGGCCGCGCTGGGCGGCTGCGGGTTCGGCCGCGGCGCCGACGGCGGCTCGGCCTCGACGATCGGGTTCGTCGCGATCCAGCGCCAGCGCACCGCGCGCTTCAACGCGCCGCTGAGGATGAAGTGGATCTGCCGGATCGTTCCGGCCGGCAGGCGTGCGGACGGCATCGGGCATCGCACTCGTGGCCACGGTCGGTGCGGTGCTCGGTGAAGGGCCGGCGGTCGCAGTGCGCCCGCCCGCGGCGCAGCTCGGCGTAGAACGAGTCGAACAACGCCCCGTCGATCACGCCGACCTTCGTGGTGCCGATCAGCGGCCGGACGTGGCGGTCGGCGTACCCGCGGTAGGTCGACAGCGTATCGCGGTCCAGGTCGGCCAGCTCGAAGTGCTTGTCCAGCAACTGATCCACCGTCGCACCGGTGCGCGGGCTGCGCCGCTCGTCGACCTGGGTCGCGAGCCGCCGCATGACCTTCTCGGCCTCACGCTGGGCGCTCGGGCCGGCCGGGACGGTCTCGCGCAGGTAGCGCCGACGCTTCGACACCGGGGCGATCCCGGCACACACGGCCACGCACAGCGACCCCGCGCTACATCTGATTCCACAAGCCTTGCGTTCGAGCTGCGGTGCGAGGCTGTCGTCGCAGCTCATAAGGTGTGGGCCTCCGGGGGATCGAACCCCGAACCCGCGGATTAAAAGGACGCATGAACTCGCGCACACCATCATCTACCTGCGCCAATGGTCGCGCTGCGCGTAACTCCACGCATCACGAACCGCACCGGGTGCCGACGGTTCGCACCACGATTGATCCCACGAGCACCTCGCGGGCGGCCTCGCCGCTCGCCTCCATTCCTGGAAGGGAGCGATGAAGTATCGACGCGTCGATCACTCCGGGTGGTCGCCGTAAGCGACGGACGGAGATCCTCGCCCAGCGTGCGTACCAACGAAGAACCGATGAGACGCGAGCCACACTGGGCGGGATGACCGCCACAGGCGTCCACCCCGAGCGCACGGCCGGCGCGGCCCTGAGCGCACCGCGGCTCCGAGGCCCTCGGCGGCTCGCGGTCAGTGCGAGTAGTACTGGCGCGGCAGGACGTCGCGGATGATCGACAGGTCCAGCTCGCCGTCCTCGGTCACCCCCGGCCACGAGTACCCCTCCTGTTCCCCGACCTGAATCCGGTACTCCTGACGCCCCTCCAGCACTGCGCGCTCATACAGCGCGTCGACCGCGGCGTCGCGGGCGCTCTGCCAGTTCACCCCTGTGCCGTGGTCGGTCCAGACCACGTTCTCCACCCCGGACCGCAACACCCCAACCCGCCACTCCATGACCTGAGCCTGACGTGCGGCGGCCCGGCCGCGCCAGCGGCCGGGCCGAGTAATCCACATTCCCACCGCTGCGGCTCACACCGGCGGGTTATCTCCACAGGGCGCGGCCAGCAGGTCGGCGGCGATCCGCCACGCGCTGAGCATCGACGAGTACGCCGCCGCGTCGGCCAGCTCCCACGTGACCGGACCGACCTGGATCCGCAGCATCGTCGGCAACTCCCGCCCCGGCTGCGCGGTCAGCACATCAGCGTTCACCGTCGGCATCCCGGCGAAGCGGACCATCGCCGAGAGCAGCCACGGGCCAGACGCCATCGCGCCATGCCGCCCAACCGGCAGCACCTGCGACAGACCGCGGGCCATCGGCGCGGCCGCGGCCCACTTGTCCGCGATCGCCTGGGCCGTGAGGTGGGTGGACATGTAGGCCAGGATCGTGCCGAGGGAGATCCCGAGCTGCTGCTGCGGCGTGCCCGCGAACCGCATATCTACCCTGGTCGGCACCATCCCGGCGACCCGGACGGCGATGTTGCCGACCGAGGAGAACCCGCCCCGTGCGGCCTCCGCGGCCATCGCCCGCTCGGTGCTCGTGCTGGTCTGGTTCCTGCTGCCCATGCTGGCCTCCGATGAACGTGGGGCCTGTCGGCCCGGGTACCCGCTTGCGGGTGGCGGGGCGCTGTCCCCCGCTGCCCGTAAGGGCGACCCAGCACGGCCGGCGAGGCTCATGGTCCACGGGCAGCCCGAAGGGCTGTCGCGCAGCGACGCGGAGCGCCCTTGACCGTGAGACCGGCCGTGCAAAGCCACCGGGCCGGCAGGCCACGCCGTAGGCGTTCCGATCGACGCTCGGCCGCGCGGCCATGAGCGGGCCTGGTGTCGGACAGATGATCTTTTGACCCGTAGTCAGCAGTTCGTGGACGAGCTCGTGGACTGCGACCAGGATCGATCACCGCCTGGCCACCACGGCGGGCAGGCTCCGCTCGGTCTCCGTGTCCAGACAACGTCGCAACGAGGCGATGACGGCGTCCAGCAGCACGATCGTGGCACGCGGAGAAAGCAGCCGAGCAGCGAGGCAGGGATCGAGGTAGTTGACCAGGTGAAAGGGACAGCGGGCCGCGTTCAGGGCGGTGGCAAATCCTCGGCTGTAGCCGAGGCGGCCGAGCGTCCGCACCAGGGGAAGCAGCATCCGGACGACCCCGAATCCGAGGACCATGTGGAACAACAGCTGCCGGTTCGTCCACCGCGTGCCGTGGGTCGGGCGGTGCAGGTGCTCCCGCGAGGCCGTGGCGATGAGCTGGTGGAAATCGGCCTGGGCTCGCCGCATCTCCTCGCCGATGTCGTACAGATCCATGCGACCGCCTCCGGCGACCGATGCTACGGCCGTCGCGGCGGGCCGGGAGCACACTTGGGATGCGGGCGGAGCTGCTGGTGGTGCCGAACTGCTCCTCCCGGGAAGCAGGCGCCGTCAAGGGGTCCGCCATCAGCGTTCGACCCCCGGTTCGGGCCGGCCATCTCAGACGGCGGCCGACAGCTCGCAGCACCGAACGGCAGGCGGCGCCGTGCGGTGGCGGAGCAGGCGGGTGACGACGTAGCGCGCGTCGCGCCCGACCCCGCGCAGGGTGGCCGAGGCGAGGCTGCGCTGCCATTCGAGCCCGACGTAGCCGAGCCCGGGGTGCGAAGTCGACAGTCCACGGATCTGGCGTGGCCGGCCGTGGTGGTCGAGGGCGCCGAGGTCGGCGAGGTAGGGCAGGTCCGGTCGGTACCCGGTGGCCAGCAGGATGGTGTCGACCTGCTCGGTGCGCCCGTCGGGCCAGGTGACGCGGGTGCCGTCGATGTCGGTGAACATCGGGGTTCGGCCGGGTCGGCCGGCGTCGATGGTGGCGCGGTAGGTGCCGTCGTCGACCACGGGCACCGACGGCGTGCTGCGCAGGTAGGGCCCGACGGGCAGGTGGTCGAACCCGAGGGTGGTCGACCACCAGTGCATGTCGCGGCCGAGGATGACCTGCGGGGCGTACGTGACGGGTGCCCGGGTGGCGAGCGTGACTCGAGCGTGGCGGGTGAGTTCGACGCCGATCTGGGCGGCGGAGTTCCCGGCGCCGACGATCACGACGTGCTGGCCGGCGAACTGCTCCGGTCGGCGATAGTCGGCCACGTGCAGGGTCTGGCCGGTGAAGGCGTCGAGACCGGGTAGGGCGGGCCGGTACGGGTTACTGAAGCCACCGGTGGCGGCGATGACCAGCGGGGCGGTGAGCGTCTGCTCGCCGGCGTTGACCTGGTAGCCGCCGGGCGTTGCGGTGATGGTGTCGACCCGTGTTCCGGTGCGGATGTCGACGTCGAGGTGGGTGGCGTAGCGGCGCAGGTAGTCGGCGACCTCGTCGCGGTGGGGATACCGGTCGGGGTCGCCGGGGAACGGCAGCCCGGGTAGCGAGCTGTAGCGGGCCGGGGAGAACAGGGTGAGGCTGTCGTAGTAGTGCGGCCAGGAGCCGACGGGTTCGGGCCCGGCTTCGAGGACCACCGGCGCGAGACCGGCCCGGTGCAGGGCGTGTGCGGCGGCGAGCCCGGATTGGCCCGCACCGATGACGATCGCGTCGCACGAGCCGGACGTGCCGGGGTGAACAGAGCTGGACATGGCACCTCACAGGGACGGTCCTCCGTCGGGAGGAACGCGGGCAGGAGTGATCAACCGGCGACGCGTACGGGGTCGGCGGTGAAGGTTGTGGCGCGGGTGGGTCGCCGCGCGGTTAGTCGGGGTCGGTGGCGGTGCGGCGTTCGAGGAAGACGGTGTCGCGCCAGACGCCGTAGTGGCGGCCGATGCGTTCGCGCAGGCCGAGGGTGCGGTAGCCGGCGGACTGGTGCAGCGCGACCGAGGCCCGGTTCTCCGGGAAGATCGCGGTCTGCAGGGTCCAGAGCCCGGCGGCGTCGGCGGCGGTGACCTGCTGGTGGATCAGCGCCTTGCCGATCCCGCGCCCGCGGGAGCCGTCGGCGACATAGATCGAGGACTCGGCCACGCCGGCGTAAACCGGCCGCGTCGAGACCGGCGCAAGGGCCGCCCAGCCGACGATGTGGCCGTCGAGCTCGGCGACCCACCGGTGCTCGGGCAGCCATCGGCGGTCGAGCTCGCGTCGTTCGGGAACCTCGGTGTCGAAGGTGGCGTGGCCGGTGGCGATGCCCTCGGCGTAGATGCGCCGCACCGCGGCCCAGTCGCCGGCCTGCATGGCGCGGACGGTGACGTCGGCGGGCAGGTCGGTGGGGCAGCACGGGCGCGGCCCGAGCATGCCCATGACGGCGTCGGCGGCATGCGGGAGCCCCGTGCAGCAGGCCGGATGGACCGAGACGAGGGTGGCGGTCTTCTCCTTGTGCAGGCTCACGAACCCGACGTCGGCGAGCTTGCGCAGGTGGTGGCTGCAGGTGGACTGGGAGATCCCGAGCTGCTCGGCCAGTTCCCCGACCGCGACCGCTCGTGCGGCGACCGCGACCGCGTGCAGCAGCCGCACCCGGGTCGGCTCGGCCAGGCAGGCGAACCAACCGGCGTAGGTCTCGGCGTCGGCGACCGGCAGCTGTGCCGGCGTGGCCGACACGTCGGTCAGCACCGGCAGCGGTGTGCCGGTGCTCTGCTGGGCCGCGGTGGTGCTCATGCCGCCCAGTATCGACACACATCGATGGTTGCGTCAATCGATGACCGTCGATACAGTCCGGCCAGCGCATCGACGAACGTCGATGAAGACACGGTGCCGGTCCCTGGAGGTCGTGATGAGTGAGAACACGTTGCCGGTCGTGGTGGTCGGAGCCGGGCCGGTCGGGCTCGCCGCCGCCGCGCATCTGCTCGACCGCGGCCTGGAGCCACTGGTGCTCGAAGCGGGTGAGCAGGCCGGGGCGCAGGTGCGGCAGTGGCACCACGTACGGCTGTTCTCCCGATGGGCCGAGGTGGTCGACCCGGCGGCGGAGAAGCTGCTGGCCCCGACCGGATGGACGCACCCGGACCCGCAGACCTACGCGACCGGGCAGCAGTGGGCGCAGCACTACCTGCAGCCCCTCGCCGAGGTACTGGGGAGTCGGGTGCGGTTCGGCACCCGAGTGTCCGGCGTGGCCCGGCGCGGGCGGGACCGGGTGGTCGACGCCGGGCGCGAGACCGAACCGCTGACCGTGCACGTGCAGACCGCGACGGGAGAGGAGCGGATCCTCGCCCGCGCCGTGGTGGACGCCTCCGGGACCTGGGGCTCGCCGAACCCGCTCGGCGCGGACGGGCTGCCCGCCGCGGGCGAGCGCGCCGCGGCCGACCGCATCGCCTACCAGGTGCCGGACCTGGCCGACCCGGCTGTGCGGGCCCGCTACGCCGGCAAGCGGATCGCGGTAGCCGGCAGCGGGCACTCGGCACTGACCGCACTGGTGGCCTTCGCCGAGCTGGCCGAGGCCGCGCCGGACACACACGTGGACTGGCTGCTGCGCCGCGGACAGGTCGGCGACACCTTCGGCGGTGGCGAGGCCGACCAGCTGCCCGCCCGTGGAGCCCTGGGCCGGCGCGCCGCGGCCGCGGTCGAGGCCGGACACATCAGCACCGTGACCGGGTTCCGCACCAGCGCGGTCGCCCAGACTGGCGACGGGCTCGTGCTCGAGTCCCTCGACGGGCGCCGGCTCGCCCCGGTCGACGAGGTCGTGGTACTGACCGGGTTCCGCCCGGACCTGTCGTGGCTCGCGGAAGTACGGCTGGACCTGGACCCGACCCTGCAGGCCGCCCGGGCACTGGCCCCGTTGATCGACCCGAACGTGCACTCCTGCGGCACGGTCTACCCACACGGCGCCCGCGAGCTGACCCAACCCGAGCCCGGGGTGTTCGTGGTCGGGATGAAGTCCTACGGCCGCGCACCGACATTCCTGGCGATGACCGGCTACGAGCAGGTCCGCTCCGTCGCCGCCGCACTGGCCGGGGACCACGAGGCCGCCGAGCGGGTCGAACTGGTACTGCCCGACACCGGGGTCTGCGGCGGCGCAGGACTGTTCGACGACCCCACCGACGCCACCGCGGAGGCCGAGGGCGGCTGCTGCGGCCCGGCCGAACCGGTCGAGCAAACCGCACAGGCGCGAGACTGACCGACCGACCGCTGTCCAGCCCGGCGCGACCCGCTGCCGCAGGCCGTGCCGGGCCTGCCGGAAGGCCACCGCGAATGCCCCCTGTGGAAACGACTGCCACGCCCGGGACGCTGAGCCCGGGCGGGCTGCGCCGGGTGCTGGTCGTGCTGTGCGTGACCGAGATCGTCAGCTGGGGCGTGCTGTACTACGCCTTCCCCGTGCTGGCCCCGGCCATCGCCGCCGACACCGGCTGGTCGATCTCGATGATCACCGCCGGATTCTCCACCGGGCTGGTGATCTCGGCACTGGTCGGGATCCCGGCCGGGCGATGGCTGGACCGCATCGGGCCGCGCCCGGTCATGACCGCCAGCTCGATCTTGGGGCCGCCCGCTGTCGTCGGGATCGCATGGGCGCCGACCCTGCCGCTGTTCTTCGCCGCCTGGGTGCTGGCCGGGATAGCGATGGCCGGCACGCTCTACCCGCCCGCATTCGCCGCCCTGACCCGCTGGTGGGGACCCCGGCGGGTCCGCGCGTTGACCGCACTGACCCTGCTGGCCGGACTGGCCTCCACGATCTTCGCCCCGCTCACCGCGGGACTGCTCGGCGGGCTGGGCTGGCGCAACACCTACCTCGTCCTCGCCGGCGTCCTCGCCGTGATCACCGTTCCCGCGCACCTGTTCGGTCTACGCGGGCCCTGGCCCGACCACGACCCCACAGCCGAGAGCGACCAGGCCGCCGGTTCCGCGCACGCCCCGCGCGAGATCGTACGCAGCCGCGCGTTCTGGCTGCTGGTCCCGGCCATCGCGCTCGGCACGTTCTCCGCGTTCGCGGTCGTGGTCAACCAGGTCCCGCTGCTGATCGAACGCGGCCTGTCCACCACCGAGGCCGCCTGGGCACTGGGACTCGGCGGGCTCGGCCAGGTCCTCGGCCGCCTCGGCTACGGGCGCCTGGCCGCCGCGTTGTCGGTGCGGATGCGGGCCGTGGTGATCCTCGCCCTGTCCACTGTGGCGACCCTGCTGCTCGGGCTGCTGCCCGGCCCCGAGGTTCTGCTCGTCGCCGCGGCGATGCTCGCCGGCGCCGCCCGCGGCGTGTTCACCCTGCTGCAGGCCACCGCGATCAGCGACCGCTGGGGCTCGGCCCACTACGGACGACTCAACGGGCTGCTCTCCGCACCGGCGATGATCGCCACCGCCCTCGCGCCCTGGGCCGGTGCCGCGCTCGCCGTCGCCCTCGGTGGATACCCCGCCGTATTCGTCCTGCTCGCCGCCATCGCCGCCCTGGCCGCGCTCCTGGCCATCGGCACCGTTCCCCGCCCCATCAGTACCGACGACACCGTGCCCCGACACGCCGACGTCTCGTCCCCGCAGCCGACCACGACGACCGGCCCGGACGAGGTGGATCACCGCTGATCCGACCACGGAGGCACCGCCATGTCCCAGCACACCACCCCACCCGCCGACCGATCCGCTTCCTCGGAGCCGCCCATCCGGGAGCGGGTGCGTGAGCACTACGCCGCCGCCGCGCGCCATTCCGCCGCAGGAGACTTCGAGCAGGCGCTGCAGGCCGAGCAGCAGTTCGACCAGCCCGGATTCGAGGCCGGCTGCTGCGGCCCCACCGGGACCACCGCCATGTACGGCGGCGATCTCTACGGCGACAAAGCGACCGGGGCTCCGGCTGCCGCGGTGGCGGCGTCGCTGGGCTGTGGGGTGCCGACCGCGGTCGCCGACCTGCACCCGGGCGAGACGGTGCTCGACCTCGGCTCCGGCGCCGGCACTGACGTCCTGATCTCCGCGGGCCGGGTCGGGCCGCGAGGCCGGGCGATCGGACTGGACATGCACATGACCCCGCAGATGCTCGACCTGGCCCGCCGCAACGCCGCCGCGGCCGGCGCCGACAACGTCGAGTTCCTGGAGGGCTACCTCGAGCAGATCCCACTGCCCGACGACTCGGTCGACGTCGTCCTGTCCAACTGCGTGCTCAACCTCGCCGCCGACAAGACCGTCGTGCTCACCGAAGCCGCCCGCGTCCTCCGCCCGGGCGGGCGGTTCGCCGTCTCCGACATCATCACCGACACCGACATCGGCCAGACCACTCGCAACGACCCACAGCAGTGGACCGGCTGCATCGCCGGCGCACTCACCCACCGGCAGTTCACCCACGCGCTGCACACGGCCGGGTTCGTCGACGTCGAGATCACCGAGACCCACCGGGTCCACCCCCACGCGGTCGCCGCGATCGTGCGCGCTCGCACCCCCGAGGAGCTGGGGTGATCGCCCGGCGAATCCAGGGATCCCGAGGGCGCGGAGCCAGCGTGTGACCAGCAGGGCGGCTATCTGTCGCTCGGTCGCTGCCGGGCGTGCTCGAACAACTCGATCGCCCGTTTGATGAACAACGCCAGCGCCGCGGCGACCATCGATAGCCCTTCCTCGCCTCCGGCCGTGATGCGTACCGCGGCGCCTCCTCGGGCGAAGGGCCCCATGAGATCGCTGTGCCACAGCGCGGCCCACCGCAGCGCGTGCGCGTTCCCGCTGTGCATGCGCCAGTTCAACCGGTAGGCCGTGACCAGGGCGGCGTCGTCGGTGGACGATGCGCCGATGTAGTCCTTGGCCACGTGGTCGATCACGGTGGTGTCATCGGGCGCGCGTGCAACATCCTTGGCCGTCATATCCAGCGTTGCGCCAGCGGCGATGGCCTTGGCCATGAGGTCGTCACAGCGGTCGACCTGACGCTGCCAAATGGCCCGCCTCACCGGTGCGACCGGGGCCCCGGGGGTCGACTCGACCTCGTACAAGGCGGTGCGCTCTCGCGCAGCTTCCAAGTGCGCCATCCTCAGCCCTCGCCGCTGCCGTTCGTCGCGTTCGCCGGGGCTGAGCATCCACAAGGCGTGGGCCGCCGCGATCACCCCGGAGCGCGCGACGGTGTTCGGCGCCGTCGGAAACCCGGCCCCACCGTTCACCAGCGGGTACAGGAAGAACTCCAGGTGCTCGACCGCGTGCGCGATGCGGTAGGCGACCAGGTGGCTCGGCGGCGACTC
The DNA here is from genome assembly GCF_003945385.1 of Pseudonocardia autotrophica. Lineage (NCBI taxonomy): Bacteria > Bacillati > Actinomycetota > Actinomycetes > Pseudonocardiales > Pseudonocardiaceae > Pseudonocardia > Pseudonocardia autotrophica. Next base: position 575,841 of record NZ_AP018920.1, on the reverse strand, counting down.
CGGCAAGACCGCGTCGTCGAAGTCGAGGATGCTGCCCGGAGCCGCGACCTGTGGGGACTCGCGGTATCGCTTCCAGTACTCGCACTGCTCGGCAATCCAGTTCAGCCGCTGCTGCGCGGTGAGCCGCAACGGGGACGGCATGTCCGACATGTCGGAGACGCTAGCGACCGGTCCCGACAGACCCGGATCGCCCGGTGACAGCCGCCGCTCCGTGGCCGCTCTGGGAGCGGCGGGCAGGCGTCACACCCGCTCGCAGTGCGGGCGGGCGAGCTAGCTGATTCGATGTAGGTCGAAGTTCACACGCCGTCGGCTTGCGCTGTTGGTTCGATGCTGATGAAGATAGACGAGTGTCGAATCTGTCGCCGTTGTTGGTCTCGTCCGCGGCCACCCGCGCTGCGCTCAGCTCGGCGGAAGCCGCCGAGGTCGCCCCCGCGTTCAAGGCCCTCGGTGACCCCGTGCGGCTGCGGCTGCTGTCGTTGATCGCCGCCCATGAGGACGGGGAGGCGTGTGTCTGCGACATCTCCGGCGCGTTCGAGCTGACCGGGCCGACGATCTCGCACCACCTCAGGGTCCTGCGCGAGGCCGGCCTGGTCACCAGCGAGCGCCGCGCCACCTGGATCTACTACCGGGTGCACCCGCAGACCGTCGCGATGCTTGCCGACGTCCTCGTCCCCGCCGGTTCCCCCCTGCGCAGCACCTGTGCCCCCGATGGAAGTGAACTGCCCGCATGAGCGCCACCCCCGACACCACCGCCGGCCAGCCCGGGCCGTCCGGCGACCCGGTCGTCACGAAGCTGTCCACCCTCGACCGGTTCCTGGCGGTGTGGATCCTCGCCGCCATGGCCGTCGGCCTCGGCGCCGGACGACTGATCCCCGGCCTGGGCGAGGCCCTGGACGCCATCACGATCGACGGGATCTCGCTGCCGATCGCGCTCGGGCTGCTGATCATGATGTACCCGGTGCTGGCGAAGGTCCGCTACGACCGCCTCGACACCGTCACCGGCGACCGCAGGCTCCTGATCACCTCGCTGGTGCTCAACTGGGTCCTCGGCCCGGCACTGATGTTCGCCCTGGCCTGGCTGATGCTGCCCGACCTGCCCGAGTACCGCACCGGGCTGATCATCGTCGGCCTCGCCCGCTGCATCGCCATGGTCATCATCTGGAACGACCTGGCCTGCGGCGACCGCGAGGCCGCCGCCGTGCTCGTCGCGCTGAACTCGGTGTTCCAGGTCGTCATGTTCGGTGTGCTCGGCTGGTTCTACCTGATCGTGCTGCCCGGCTGGCTCGGCCTGCCCGTCACCGACGTGTCGTTCTCCACCTGGGACATCGTGAAGTCGGTGCTGGTGTTCCTCGGGATCCCGCTGCTCGCCGGATACCTCACGCGCCGGTTCGGCGAGAAGGCCAAGGGCCGGGCCTGGTACGAGGAGACGTTCCTCCCGCGGATCGGGCCGTTCGCGCTCTACGGGCTGCTGTTCACCATCGTGCTGCTGTTCGCGCTGCAGGGCGAGGCCATCACCTCCCAGCCGCTCGACGTCGCCCGGATCGCGCTACCGCTGCTCGCCTACTTCGCCCTGATGTGGGCCGGCTCCTACGCCCTCGGCAGGGCGGTCGGCATGGGCTACGAACGCACGACCACGCTCGCGTTCACCGCCGCCGGCAACAACTTCGAGCTCGCCATCGCCGTGGCGATCGGCACGTTCGGCGTGACGTCGGGGCAGGCCCTGGCCGGGGTCGTCGGGCCACTGATCGAGGTCCCGGTGCTCGTCGCGCTGGTGTACGTGTCGCTGTGGCTGCGCCGTCGCATGTTCTCCACCACCGACACATCGCTGTCTCGGTCGAGCAGGCCCCGATGAGCACCCGCTCGACCGGCGAGTAGCGGACATGTCATGGACGCCTTCTCGTCCGACCCCGCGCCGGTCGTCGCCGCCATCGCGCGACGGCGCCCGGCGGGCGGCCGCAACCTCGAACACTTCGCGCTCAGCAGCCCACACGCCCGGTTCTATCAGGCCGTCGACGAGCTGCGCCGCAGATTCCACGGCACCTTCGGTCCCGAGACGGTCCAGGCCGTGGTCGTGGACGTGTTCACCGAGCTGGCGCTGACCGCTCGCATCACCACCCACCTGCCTGTCCTCGCCGCCCGCCACGCCCACGAGCGGCTCGCGACAGCAGCCCGGTCCCAAGGAGCCACCATGACCACCACAGCCGCCGTCCCCGAAGTCCTGTTCGTCTGCGTGCACAACGCCGGCCGCAGCCAGATGGCCGCCGCCCTGCTGGCCCACCACGCGGCCGGCGCCGTCCGGGTCACCTCGGCCGGATCCGCCCCGGCCGACAGCATCAACCCCGCCGTGCGCGAGGTCATGGTCGAAATCGGCCTGAACCTCGACACCGAGTTCCCAAAGCGCCTCACCACCGAGGCGGTCGAAGCGGCCGACGTCGTGATCACCATGGGCTGTGGCGACGCCTGCCCGGTGTTCCCCGGCAAGCGCTACATCGACTGGGAGCTGACCGACCCCGCCGGCAAGACCGCCGAGCAGATCCGCCCCATCCGCGACGACATCGACACCCGGGTACGCCACCTGCTCGCCGAACTGACCGGCACCCCGACCAGAGCGACGACGTCGTGACCGAACACCTGGGTAGTGGGGCGCGGTTTGTTCTGCGTCGGCAACAGCGGCAAGCCCGACATGGCTGACAGGCTCCTGCGCCAGGCCGCTGGCGCCGCGTGGCGCTCATCCTGAGGAGATCGCACCGTTCCCGGAATCCGCTGGGGGCGTGAGCGCGAGCTGGCGTCGATGGTGGTCGAAGTGCTGGGTCCCGAAGTGGTAGACATCGAGCACGCTCATCCTCGGCGTGAAGTAGGGGTCCCACCCGGTCGGCACGTGCATGCTCCAGGCCAGGCTCCGCTCAGTCTCGGCGGCGAGGCCCCGTTGCAGAGTGCCAATGACGGCGTCCAGCAGGGCCGTCATGGCACACGGGGACAGCAGGCGAGCCGCGATTCAGGGACCGAGGTAGTTGATCGCATGGAAGGGTCGGCGCCCTGCGTTGAGGCTGGCGGCGAAGCGCTGGCTGTAACCGATTCGGCCGAGCGTGCGTACCAGGGGAAGCAGCGTCCGCACGACTCCGTAGCCGAGGACCATGTGGAACAGCAGTTCCCGGTTCGTCCAACGCGTCCCGTGCGTCAGGCGGCCCAAGTCGGCGGGCGACGCCTCCTCGCTGACCTGGTGCGTGTCCATGCGACCGCCTCCGTCACGATGCTACTGCCGCCACGGCGCGCTCGGGGCACACTGTTGTGATGCGGATAGAGCTGCTGGTGGTACCGAACTGCCCGCACGAGGACATCGCCTCCACGCGTCTCCGCCAGGCCCTCGACGACACCGGACATACCGGTACCCCTATCGAAGTCCGGACCGTGATCGCCGAGACCGTCGACGCAACCCCGCAGTTCGCGGGATCACCCACGATCCTGATCGACGGAGCAGACCCGTTCGCCGAGCAGGCCACCGGGCCAGGCGCATTCTCGTGCCGCGTCTATCGCTGCGAGGCCGGGTTATCGGGCGCCCCGTCGGTGGAGCAGCTGCGGAGGGCGTTGCCTCGCTGACACCTGCCGCGGCAGCGCGCTGCCGGCACGTTCATAATTGCTTGGTCAGCCGCTCGCCGGTGCTCCGGCGCGCGCTTTCTGCTCGACGGAGGCGTTGACGACCTGGACCTTGTCGCCCTCGGCGAGGTCGTTGAAGAACGCTTCTGCCTCGGGTAGATCGAGCTTCACGCACCCGGCCGACGCGCGTTCGCGATCCCCGCCGTGGAACGCGACCCCACCGTCGGCGAAAAAGACAGCCCACGGCATCGGCGCGGGGTTGCCGTCGGGGCCGGTGAACTCGCCACTGACATGGTCCTTGTTCTTGCGATACACGCGGAACGAGTGCCCGAGCGGGGTTTCCTGCCCGGCGCCGCCCGAGGCGATCGGGACCGGGCCTCGGGTGACTTGGCCGTCGCGGATCAGCCATGCTCGCTGCGTTTCGAGATCGACACACGCGCGGGTCGAGATCGAGCACGGAGTGCCGGGCGCCGCCGGCTCGGCGTGCGCCTGGGCGGCGACGTCACTGTTCTCGGTATCGGCGAGCGCGGTACCGGCGAGGCCGATCCCGGTCGCCGTCACCAGGCTCGCCACCATGAGCCGGCCGAACCGGGTCCGCAGCGTCGCCGTGCTCCGCATTCGCACTCCTCGTGGTTGGTCGCGCTACGCCACCGGGCGTGACGGGGCGGGTGTTCTCCTGTCACGTAAGACGTCCGGCAGCGTCCGAGGTTGTCACGCAGCGGTGCCGATCCTGTCGCCGTCCGTGACTCCACCGGAGAAGACGACCGGGCGCTGATCGGTGTGCACGGTGGCTGCGGCTCGACTCGGGGCGTGCAGATGCTCCGTGGGGCCACCGAACCGCCGCCCCGGACCGGCTGTGGCCGGGCGGCCTCGCTCCATGGCGCCCGTGGGCACTGGGACTTCGGCGGGTGTCGGTTCAGGCTCAGACGCGGCGACCTCGGCGAGGAACGGCCGCACGCGCTGGGCGCTGTCGGCGCGGCCGGAGCGGATCTACTCACCCGACCGCGTCCGCGCCGGCGACGCTTTCGTCGGCGAGTCCATCTCGGCGCCGTCATCGACGATGGCGAGCGGATCGCCGGGCATGGACCGCGATGCCGCGCCCCGGCGTGCCGATCCCCGTTGATACGGTCCGGTCACTGTGAGCGACCCCGTCGACGAGCTGAAGACCCGAGCACCGGGTGTCGGCGTTCGCCGGTTCGTCCTTTTTGTCGCTCTGGCCGCGGTCGCGCTGATCTGTGGACTGCACCCGGTCGCGTCGGCGCACGGGCCTGAGCTCGTGGTCGGAGGGCCACCGGCGCAGTCGGCGGAGCAGCAGCTGTTCGCGAGTGCCGCGGTCGATCAGTCGTCGTCGCACCATCACGACGAAGCCGGGACCGAGGGCTCCGGTGCGCCGCATCCCGACCACGATGCTCCGGTCTGCCATGACGCCGGCAGCCATGACGAGTCGACTCTGACCGCTCGCGGGGATCGCCCCGTCCTGCCCGATGCCGTCGCGGGAGCGGGCATCGACGTCCGTGTGGTGGCTGCACCTCGTGCACCCCCGTGGATGGTCGGCGCGGTCGAGACCACGCCCGCTCGCCCGGAAGGCGGGCGGCACCACCTGACGCTGGCACAGATCTCTCGGACGTAGAGGCCAGGCGACCTCGGGCTCTCACCCCTGGTCGCCGTCTCCTCCCGTCCCATCACCGCTCCCTGGCGCGGCGTGTCGCCGCGCCTGAATGAGGTCTGTCGTCATGTCTCTGCCCTTTACGACCCTCCCCCTCGATGGCCCAGGCGTCGCGCCCCGGCGTTGCGTGAAGTTGACCGACGTCGTCGGTTCCACCCCGACGGTGTGGATCGACGCGCCGTTCGCCTCCGGCGGGCGGGGCTTCTGGGCCAAGCTCGAAGGCACCAACCCCGGCGGGATCAAGGACCGCCCCGCCCTGCACATGGTCGAGCAGGCACGCGAGCGCGGTGATCTGCAGCCGGGTGGCCGGATCGTCGAGTCGACCAGCGGAACCCTGGGGCTGGGCCTGGCCCTGGCCGGGATCGCTTACGGGCACCCGGTGACGCTGGTGTCCGACCCGGGCATGGAACCGCTGATGTACCGGCTGCTGTGTGCCTACGGCGCCGAGGTGGTGACCGTGCAGAGCCCGGCGGCGTGTGGTGGGTGGCAGCAGGCGCGCCGCGAGCGCGTCGCCGAGGTGCTCGACCGGCATCCCGACGCGTGGTGCCCGGACCAGTACAACAACCCCGACAACGTGTCCGCCTACGCCCCGCTGGCAGACGAGCTGCGCAGCCAGCTCGGCCGCATCGACGTGCTGGTCTGCTCGGTCGGCACCGGAGGACACTCGGCGGGCATCTCGAGCGCGCTGCGCCGGCATCTGCCCGACCTCGAGGTCGTCGGCGTCGACACGGTGGGGTCGACGATCTTCGGGCAGCCCGCGCGGCCGCGGCTGATGCGCGGCCTGGGCTCGAGCATCCATCCGCGCAACGTCGACCACAGCATCTTCAGCGAGGTGCACTGGGTCGCCGCTCACGAGGCGGTGTCGGCGTGCCGGGCGATGGCGTGTGCCAGCTACTCCAGCGGAGGCTGGAGCGTCGGTGCGGTCGGCACGGTGGCCGGCTGGCTGGCCCGGACCCGACCGGAAGGCACCCGGATCGCCGCGATCTTCCCCGACGGGCCGCAGCGCTACTTCGACACCGTCTACAACGACGAGTTCTGCGAGGCGAAGGGGCTCACGATCAGCGGCCCGCCCGTGCACGACCCGGACGAGATCGACCGACCGGACGCGGTCGAGGTCCACCGCTGGACCCGCTGCACCACCGTGCTCGCACCCACCGGGCCGGAGAGCTGATGCGGGTCCTCGACAGGTACCGGTCGTTCGACCGGCCGGTCCAGCTGCTGCTGCTCAACCAGCTGACCATCAACCTCGGCTTCTACATGCTCATCCCGTACCTGGCCGATCACCTGTCCCAGGGACTGGGGCTCTCGGTGCTGGTCGTCGGGGTGATCCTGGGTGTGCGGAACTTCTCCCAGCAGGGCATGTTCCTGGTGGGGGGCAGCCTGGCCGACCGGTTCGGCTACAAGCCGATGATCGTGGCCGGGTGCGCCTTGCGGACCGGCGGGTTCGCGCTGCTCGGTCTGGTCGACAACGTGCGACCCTGGTCGTGGCCTCTGCCGCGACCGGGTTCGCCGGGGCGCTGTTCAACCCGGCCGTGCGCGCCTACATCGCCCGTGATGCCGGGGAACGCCGGGTCGAGGCGTTCGCGCTGTTCAGCGTGTTCTACCAGGCGGGCATCGTGGTCGGCCCGGTCGTGGGTCTGCTGCTGACCGGCATCGACTTCGCCGTGACCTGTCTGGTAGCGGCGGCGGTGTTCGCGGTGCTCACGGTGCTGCAGATCCGGGCGCTGCCGGCCCGTGGCGGCGACACCGACGGGGAACCGAGCGGATCGGCGACCGGTCCTGGGCCAGTGGCGCGACGTCGCCGCGACCCGCGGGTTCCTGCCCTTCTCCGTCGCGATGATCGGTACCTACGTCCTGTCCTACCAGGTGTATCTGGCGCTGCCGCTGCACGCCCGGACACTGGCCGGGCAGGGCGACCTGGGCACGGCGCTGGTGACCGCGCTCTACGTCGTCTCCGGCGGGGTCACCATCGCCGCGCAGATGAAGGTCACCGCGTGGTGTCGTGCGCGCTGGGGCCGGCCGGTTCGCTCAGTCGTGGCCTGGTCGTGCTCGGTGCGGCGTTCGTGCCCCTGCTGCTCGCCGATGCCCTGCTCGTCGTGCTCCCCGACGTCGGCGCCGTGGCCGCGACCGTGGTGGGGGTGGCGGCGTTGCTGATGACGGCGGCGCTGCTCGCGATCGGGACCGCCGTGGTGCTTCCGTTCGAGATGGACACCATCGTCGGGCTTGCCCGCAACCGGCTCGTCGCGACCCACTACGGCTTCTACAACACCGTGTGCGGGGTGGGGATCCTGCTCGGGAATGCGGGGACGGGCTGGGCGATCGATCTCGCCCGCTCCGCCGGGGCCCCGTATGCGCCGTGGCTGGTGCTGCTGGTGATCGGGCTGCTGTGTGGGCTGGCCCTGGCCGTGCTGTATCGGCGTGGCCTGCTCACCGCCCCCGACGACGACAGTGGGGCGGCGCCCAGTGAGCCCGCCGCCGATCCGGCGACCATCCGGCTGCGGGCGGTCGACCCGCACGACGACCGGCCGACGCGCCCGCTACCACGCGTCCGCCCAGGTGAACGCAGAGGGGCGGCAGCGTCGGCGCCGACACGCCCCCTGGCTGATCTGCCTGGCGCCGTCCGGCGCCGGTGACTCCTGCGGGGGTGGGGTCCACGACCCCACCCCCGAGGGCGGCAGGACGACCACATGCTGTGGCGTCTCGCCGATGGGCGATCGCCGGTCAGGCGAGACGCTGCAGTGTGGCGCCGCCGTCGGTGGAGCGCTCGACGCCGTCGTCGGTCACGACCGTCAGTCGGCCTCCGGGCTCGGCGGTGATCGCCTGCGGGGGGCTCGCGGTGCCGCCACGACGCTGCCAGGTCGTGCCCTGGTCGTAGCTGGCGTGCACCGTTCCATCCGGTCCGATCCCGTACACGGTGCCGTCGTCGGCCCATGCCAGGTAGGCCAGCAGCGGGCTGTCGGCGACGGTGGTGAAGGTGGCGCCGCCGTCACGGCTGGCCATGACTCCGTCCTCGGTGGTGGCCAGGATCCGGGTGCCGTCCCCAGGGGCCAGGGCGACGTCGAGGGCGGCCAGCGGGGCACGTTCCTGCCAGGTTCGTCCGCTGTCGCTGCTGGTCATCAGCAGCCCGCGGGTGGCGTCGAGGCCGACGACGGCCGTGCCGTCGACGTCGAGCGCGTGGAAGTCGACCTGGCCGTGCAGGCTGACCGGCTCCCACGTCGCACCGCCGTCGGTGCTGCGGACCAGGCCGAGCGGGTTCGGCGTGCTGGTGTCCTGGGGGGCGGGGTGGCCGCTGGCCAGATACGCCGCCGGCCCGGCGACGGTGAAGCCCATCAGATCCGGCCCACCGGCCGGCGGCGAGTCCTGCCGCGGGGCCAGTGTCCCCTCGCCGGTGAGGCCGAACAGACCGTGGTGGCCTGCGATGACGATGCCGCCGTCGGCGGGGTCGACCCCGACCCCGTGGACGTGACCGACCTGGTCGAACAGGCTCGTGGTGTCGGCAGCGGCGGGAGAGGTGCCCGGCTGAGCCGGTCCGCCACAGCCGGCCAGCAGCACGGCGATGCCGGCGGTGAGCAGGGCATGGACGGGGCGGTATCGAGTCCTGCGGCGGTGGGGGTTCGGGCGGGGTACGGGTTGTCTGTCGATCATCAGCAGCGGTCGTTCCTCTTCAGCCGGGTCGTGCTCCGGCAGCGCGGTGAGCTCGGCGGGCCGAGCCGTGAACAGGATGTGGAGACCGTCCTGGCTGCGCGGTCATCGACCGTCGCCACATGCCGCGCGGCGGTCCGCAGCGGGCGTGCGGGCAGACAGCGCTCGCACCGCGCACCCGAGCAGGCAGCGCAGAACCGCACGACCGGGCTCGGACGTGGCAGCCGCGATCACGGCAGGCAGCGGACCTCGAACAGCGGGCCGATTCGCGCTCTTCGCCATCGGACAGCCTCCATCGTCGATACGGGCGGGGGGTATGTCACGGCTTACCGTACATACCCCCCACCCGTATCGGCCAGGGGTGAGCGACCTTTCGGCGCCGGCTCCCCTGACCGGGGCTGTCAGCCGAGGAGCTCGCGCATCTCGGTGATCTCGGTTTCCTGGGCGTCGACGATCTGCTGGGCCAGTGCCGTCGCCTCGGGGTTGGTCCCGTTGGCGAGTTCGGTCTGGGCCATCTGCACCGCACCTTCGTGGTGGGCGATCATCATCTCGAGGAACATGCGGTCGAAGTCGGCGCCGTTGGCCTGCTTGAGCTGGCCCATCTGCTCGGGGGTCATCATCCCGGCCATGCCGCCGTGATCCATGCCGCCCTGTTCCATACCGCCTTGGCCCATACCGTTCTGGTCGGGGCCGTGGCCCATCGACTCGTGGTCCATCCCGGGCATGGCGCCGGGTGCGGGTGCGCCCCAGGCGGTGAGGAAGGCCTGCATCTTGGCGATCTCCGGGCCTTGGGCCTGCTCGATCTCGGTGGCGAGGCGGCGGACGTCGTCACTGCCGGCGCGGTCGGTGGCCAGCTTCGACATCTCCACGGCCTGCTGGTGGTGCGGGATCATGCCCTGGGCGAAGGCGATGTCGGCCTGGTTGTGCTCGGCCGAGATCGCCGCGCTGGGGGCGGCGGCGCTGGTTGGGGCGGGTGCCGGGTTCGCGGGCGCGGCGGCGCCGGTGGGGTCCCCGCTGCCGCAGGCGGTCAGGACGAGGGCAGCAGTCAGTGTCGTGGCCGCGGCGGCCACGTTGGTGATCTTCATGTGTGGTTCTGGCTCTCCGTGTCGGAACGGGTGATCGGGCCGGGTCCGGCGCTCTGTCGCGCCGGGGGCCGATCAGGTCCGCATCACGCAGAGCTGGGCGAGTCTTCGGGGGACGGGCGGTGGCCGCTGGGCCGGCATGCCGTGGGCCAGCTGCCGGGCCGGGGTGACCGAGACCGGGAGCGTCAGGCGTCCGAGGAACAGCCACGCCGCGAGCAGGGCGAGCCCGGCGGCGGCCAGCACCGCCAGGCACAGGTGCAGCAGGTGGGCGTCGTGCTCGCCGTGGTCGGCCGGCATCGGGTCGTGGTCGGCCGCGGCCGCCACCGGAGCAGACGGCGGCGCGGAGGCTGCGTCGGCTCGATGGTCGGTGGGTCCGGCCACGGACGCTGCGACCGCAACCTGATGCCCGGTGTCCGGGGCGGGGGCGGCCGCCGGGACGACAAGCGCGTGCATCCCGACGAGACCGAGCAGGACAGGCAGGACCAGCAGCACCAGCTGCAGTCCGTATCGCCTGTCGCTCATGTCGACCACGGTACCGGCGTCGCTGCGTGGCTCGTGCGGGCCGTGCGTGCCGCTCAGGGCGGTGTCCCGACCACGGCCAGGACCACACCGGCGCACACGCCGAGCAGCAACGACACCGCAGCGGTGCCGAGTGCCGTCCACCGCGCCCACGGGCGTGACCGGGTCCCCGATCGCTCGTGGACGACGTGGACGACGGAGCCGGTGGCGCCGTCTGTGTCGGTGTCGGTGTCGGTGTCTGTGTCGGGGGCGGTGAAGGCCGCGGCGATGACGCGCAGGTAGTAGAACAGCGAGGCGACGGTGTTGAGCACGGCGAGCACGACCAGCCAGACCAGGCCACCGTCGACGGCCGCGGTGAACACGACGAGCTTGCCGAACAGCACCGCGGTCGGCGGGGTGCCGACCAGCCCGAGCAGCGCGACGACGAAGGCGATCGCGAGCAACGGGTCGCGGCGCGCCAGCCCGCGGTGCCCGTCGATGCTGCGCTGGGCGGTGGCGGCGACCACGGCGAAGGCGGCCACGTTGGTGAAGGCATAGGCGGCTAGGTAGAACAGCAGCGCCGGCTGGGCCAGCGGTGCGCGGCCGGCGACGGCGACGGCCATGAGCAGGTAGCCGACCTGGGACACGGTCGAGTAGCCGAGTAGGCGCAGTATCGAGGTCTGGGCGAAGGCGGCGAGGTTGGCCAGGGTCATGCTCGCTGCGGCGAGGATCGCGACCAGCAGCGGCCAGTCCACGACGTCGGCGGGGATGGCGGAGTCGAGGAGCCGGTAGGTGGCGACCAGGGCGCCGATCTTCGGCAGCGTGGTGATCACGGCGGCGACCGCGGGTGGGGTGCCGTCGGCGACGTCGGGCACCCAGAAATGGGCCGGGACCGCGCCGGCCTTGAACGCCAGACCGGCGAGCACGGCGACGAGCCCGACCGCCGCGGCGCCGCCCGGTCCCCGGGTGATTCCCTCGGCGACGCCCGCGTAGCCGGTTGCCCCGGCCACGCCGAACAGCAGGGTCACTCCGGCCAGGGTGGTGACTCCGGCGAGCGCGCCGGCGAGGTAGTACTTCAGCGCCGCCTCGGTCGCGGTGCCCTGCTTCGCCCAGCCGGCCAGGGCATACAGCGGGACGCTGGCGAGCAGGAACGCCGCGAAGAGCAGGATCAGGTCGGCTGCCCCGCCGAGCAGCATCGAGCCCAGCGCGCCGAGCTGGACGAGCACCACGAACTCGGTCTCGCGGCGGTGCCCGGCGACGGTGTCGCCGCACAGCGCGATCAGGGCCAGTGTCGTGACGAGCACGATCGCCCGGGTCGTGTGCGTGGCGGTGTCGAGGACGTAGGTCCCGAACACCATCTCGGGCGGCCGGGTCGCGGCGAGGGCGGTGGCCGCCAATCCGATAGCGGCGGCGAGTGCGGCCAGTAGCCGGATGGTCCACTGGCGTCGGCGTGGGGTCCAGGCGCCGAGCAGCAGCCCGGCGACCGCGCCGAGCAGCAGCGCGATCTCGGGGAGCAGGGCGGTCGGGTCACCCGCGGCGCCGGCGTCACGGTGCGTGCGGGCCGTACGGGCGGGCGACGCCGGCCCGCCCGCCTGACGCCGGCCCGGACCATCATGTCCATGTGCTCACCGGGCGACCAGGTCGTTGACGGTACGAGCGGCCGGCTCGATCACGTCGAGCAACACCCGGGGCAGCAGGCCGAGGACGGTGGCGAGCACCAGCAGGGGCACGATCGCGAGCAGCTCCCGCACACCGAGGTCGGGGAACGGGCGCGGTGTGCCGGGCGCATCCGGCGTGCGGGTCGCGCCGGGCAGCATCCGCGCCATGGAGAGAAGGAACAGCGCCGCGGTGATCAGGACGCCGGTCACCGCGATGACCGTCGCGACCGGGGCCGCGCCCAGTGCTCCGGCGAAGATCTGGAACTCGGCGATGAACCCGGAGAACCCGGGCAGGCCGAGCGAGGCGAACGCGGCGACGGCGAACAGGCCGGCGAAGCGCGGCGTGCGGGTCGCGAGCCCGCCGTAGGCGGCCATGTCGTAGGTGCGGCCGCGGTCGTGCAGGGATCCGGCCAGCAGGAACAGCGCCGCGGTGATCAACCCGTGGCTGACCATCTGGTAGGTCGCGCCCGCGGTGGCCAGGGCGCGGGCCTGCTCGCTGCTGCCGGCGACCAGCCCGGCCGCGCCGAGCCCGAGCAGGACGTAGCCCATGTGGTTGACCGAGGTGTAGGCGATCATGCGTTTAAGGTCGGTCTGGGCGAGCGCGACCAGCGCACCCCAGAGCACCGAGACCACCCCGAGGACCACGGCCACCAGGGCGAACTGGCGCCAGCTCGCGGGCAGCAGGGGCATCGCGATCCGGACGAAGCCGTAGGTGCCCATCTTCAGCAGGATCCCGGCCAGGATCGCCGACCCGGCCGCAGGGGCCTCGGTGTGCGCGGGTGGCAGCCAGGTGTGGAACGGGAACAGCGGGGTCTTGACCGCCAGCCCGACCCCGATCACCAGCACGGTCAGCCCGGCGTACACGCCGCCACCCGCCAGGGGGTTCTGCTCGGCCAGCGCCGGGATGTCGAAGCTGACCCGCGGCCCGGCCAGGACGAGCAGGATGAACCCGAGCAGCAGCGCCAGCGAGCCCAGGAAGGTGTAGAGGAAGAACGTCAGCGCCGCCCGCCGCGCCGGGGCGCCGGTGCCCCACCCGGCGATCACGAAGTACATGAACACGATCGACAGGTCGAAGAACAGGAAGAACAGGATCAGGTCGAGCGCGACGAACAGGCCCGCGCTGACCGCCTGCAACGCCAGGAACAGCAGCACGAAGCCCTTCGGCCGGGCGATGCCGCGCAGCGTGTAGACCGCGGTCGCGGTGAACAGCACCGCGGCCAGCGCCAGCAGCGGCAGCGACAGGCCGTCGACGCCGAGGTGATACGAGACCCCGGCGCTGGGGATCCACGCGAGTCGCTCCACCGAGCCGTAGCCGGCGGCGGGCAGGCCGGCCCAGACCACGGCGATCAGCACGAGCTGCACCAGCCCGGTCGCGACCCACGCACCGGCGAACACCCGGGTCCCGGCCCGGGCCGGCACCACCGACAGCGCGACCGCGACCAGGGCGGGCCAGAACACGATCAACGACAGCAACGGGTCACCTCACAACGAGGACGAGGACGGCCAGCGCGGCGAGCAGGGCGAACCCCACCGATGCCTGCGCGTAGTACTGGTGCAGCTGCCCGGTCTGCGGGCGCCGGGCGGCCCGGCCGAGCGCGCGGGCGCCGTCGGCGATCCCGGCCACGGCACGGTCGACGCCGCGCTCGCCGTGCGCGGTGACCAGCGTGGCCAGCCGGGCGGTCGCGCGGGCCAGACCGGACGGGACGCGGGCGAGCCCGCGGTCGTCGACCCGGGCCAGCACCCCGGCCAGGACCAGCACCGGCCGGGCGAGACCGCGCTGGGCGAGCTCCTCCAGGTCGAGCCAGCGCACCACCACCCCGGGGCGAGGACCCGCTCGGCATAGCGTCGGGCCACCAGGACACCGATGCCGGCGAGTACGGCGGAGGCCGCGAGCTCCCAGGCCTGCGGGGCCGGCTGCGGGCGCAACGGCGCCGGCCCCAGCGCCAGCAGCCCGGCGGCCGCGGCAGCGACGGCGACGGCGAGCACGACGGTCGTCGCCACGGCCGGGCGGGGCAGGCGGGTCGGTCCGGTGTCGGTGACCGGCCCGGCGGTGGGGCGCCAGACCAACCACAGCGCACGTCCGGTGTAGAACGCCGCGGTCCACCCGGCGACCAGCCCGGCCACGTACAACACCGGCGAGACCGCCGGGGTCGCGGCCAGCACGGCGTCCTTGCCGACCCACAACCCGAACGGCGCCAGCCCGGCCAGCGCGAGCGCCCCGACGGTGAACGCGGCGCCGACCACCGGGTGCCGGCGCGCGGCGCCCCGCAGTCCACCGGTGAGGCTGCGGCTGCCCAGGGTGGCCAGCCACAGCCCGGCGACCAGGAACAGCAGGCTCTTCACGGCGGCGTGTGCCACAGTCTGCAGCGCCCCGGCTTGGGTCGCGGCGGTCCCGGCGGCCAGCACGATGAACCCGATCTGCGAGCAGGTGGACGCGGCGAGCAACTGTTTGAGGTCGTCCTGCACCGCGGCGACCAGGCCCAGCACCAGCGCTGTGGCCACACCCACCCACGCCACGAGTGGCGCCGCCCAGCCGGTCACCTCCAGCGCCGGGGCGGTGCGCAGCAGCAGGTAGCCACCGGCGGCGACCATGGTGGCCGAGTGCAGCAACGCCGAGGTCGGGCTTGGTCCGTGCATCGCCCCGGACAGCCAGAAACTGAACGGCAGCTGCGCGGACTTCCCGAGCGCCGCCAGCACGACACCCGCGACCGCGATGTGCAGCCAGCCGCCGTTCAGGCCCGGAAGGTCGGCGAGTGCCATCGTGCTCGCCCCACCGGCCAGCATCGCGCCCGCGGCGACATACAGCCCCAGGTCCGCGGCGCGCGTGGTCAGGAACGCGACCGTCCCGGCGCTGGTGCCCGCCCGGTCGTCGATGCGGTAGCCGATCAGCGCCCAGCTCATCGCGCCCATGACTTCCCAGGCCATGAGCAGCACGGGCAGTGTCGTGGCGGTGACGGTGGCCAGCATCGCCCCGGCGAAGATCAGCATCAGCCCGTGGAACCGGCCGGTCCGCAGCTCCGGCTCGGCCGCAGCGACGACGAGCGCGGCGACCAGCACCGCGGCGACCAGCACGACCAGCACCGCCGACAACCCGTCCACCGCGAACCCGGCCCGCACACTGGCAAGCAACGCCACCTCCGACGCCGGCCGGGTGAGCGCGGCGGCCACAGCGACCGCGAGGGTGAGCGCGGCCGACGCGACGCCGGTCGCGGTGGCACCGCGGGCCGGGCGCGCCACGAGTAGCGCCGCCCCGGCCACGGTCGGCAGGCCGATGAGCAGGGCGAGCAGCACGGCACCGGGCACGGTGCTGGGCACCGCTCAGCCCTCCAGCTCGGTGGCAGAGTCGGTCATGTCGACGCGCTTGGCCCGGTAGATCGCGGTGACCACGGCGAACCCCATCGCCATCTCGATCGCCATCGCGGTCACCACTGCCACCACGATCACCTGACCGTCGGCGGCCGGGGCGAGGAAGTACCAGAACGCGGCGGCGGCCAGGATGATCCCGTTGATCATCAGCTCCAGGCCCATCATCAGCATCAGATCGACTGCTGGGTCAGCGCGCCGAACAGCCCGATACACAACAGCGCGGCGGCCACGAGCAGGAACGCCTCGAGGATCATCGACCGACACCCCCGCCCGCCGGGTCGTCGGCCCGCTCGCCGTCCAGATCGTCGCCGAGCCGGTCGTAGCGACCGCGCCCGGTGGACAGGACCACGGTGGCCACGATCGTGGCGAACAGCGTCACGCCGAGCACCATCATCGTCAGCATGTGACCGCCCATCAAGGCCTCGCCCAGCGCGACGGTCGGGTCCGGCGCAGGCGTACCGCGGCGTTGCGGCCAGTCCACGACGAGGATCCCCGCGGCCAGCCCGGTGAACACCAGGCCCGAGATGACGGCGGCGCCGCGGGTGTTGTGGAACATCGACATCGGCATCAGCCCGGCCGGGTTCATCATGAACATGACCATGAACACCGCCATGATCACCATCTCGATGATCATCATCAGGATGATGACGATGCCGAGGTAGGCCAGCCCGGTCATCAACACCATCGCGGCGACCGCGAGGAACGACACCAGCAGGCAGAACGTCGCGCGCGCCATCGAGTCGACGCCGAACACCAGCACGCCGGAGGAGAGCGCCAACAGGCTCAGCACGCAGAACACGGCGAGAACCATTCACATCCCTCCCCGGGCCAGCACGACGATTGCGACCACGAGCGCCTGCACGATCGTCAGCGGCACCAGCACGACCCAGGAGATCTCCGCCCAGCGGTCCATCCGGATCGTCGGAAGCCGGTGGCGCAGCCAGACCAACACGCCAGCACCGCTGTGGTCTTGAGTCCCACCCAGGCCCAGGCGGGCAGCCACGGCCCGTGGCCGCCACCGAGGAACAACGGGACTGCCATTGCCGCGGCGGCCACGAGCAACAGCCGGCGGCCGGCCGCGAACAGCAGCCGGTCCACGCCGGACAGCTCCGCCGCCGCGCCCCCGGCGGTGTCGCGGGCCACCGGGGCGTCGAACGGCCCCCAGAACGCCATCGCGGCCGCGCTGAGCAGGTAGACCACGAATGCCGCCGGCATCAGCACGACGAACCACAGGCCCGCCTGGGCGTCGACGATGTCGGTGATCCGCAGGCTCCCCGCGGCCAGGCCCGGGTTCCGCAGCTGATGTTGGGGCTGGACACGGAATTTAGGGTGTGACCTGGGGGAACGCGAGAAGCTGCCTGGACAGGCGTGTGTCCAGGCGGTGGTGTTCGTGCTGGTCAGGGCGTCGTGGCCGGCCCGAGTTCGATGATCTTCTTCGGTGTGTCGATGCCCAGCTTGGTGAGGATGTCGCGTTGGGCGGCGGAGAGCTCGGTGCGTTGCCGGAAGGTGCCGGCGGGGCCTTCGAAGGTGCCGACGTGGAGTTCTTGCAGGTCGTCGCGGACCTGGTTCCAGGTGCGCCCGGTGGTGGTCTCGACGATCCGAACCAGCAGCAGCGCGAGCCAGCAGAGGATGACATGGGCGCGGATCCGGTCTTCGAGGCGGTGATAGACCAGCCGCAGTTCCAAGGTGGTCTTCATGTCCCGCCAGCCGCGTTCGACCTGCAGGAGCTGCTTGTAGCCCAGCGCGATGTCCTCCGCGGACAGGTGCGGGTCCGAGCAGCGCAGCAGGTACTTCCCGTCCAGGTTCGCCTCGGCGGTGATCTTCTTCTTGTCGACGCGGAGCAGGCCTTTCGGGGTGACGCGCAGGAACCGGTTCAGCCCTGGCATGGTCGAGATCCGCCCGCGCAGCTCGGCCCGCTTGGTCACGCTCAGCTGGTCGCTCTCGGCGATCAGGGCGGCCAGCTTGGTGGTCATGACCTCGCGTAGCGCGGCATCGCGCTCGGCCTGTTCGGGGTTGAAGCAGAGCACGAACCGTTCATCGGTAGCGATCTTGACTTCCTTGACCTGCAGGTTGTCCCGAACATGCTGGTAGCGGCCCTGCCGGGACAGCGCCGCGGTGGCCTCCGCCGAGCCCGAGCGGAGCTTCTCGCCGATGATGTAGTGCCCGCCGCCGCGACGCAGCTCGCGGCGGTTCGCCGCGGAGGAGAAGCCGCGGTCGGCGACCCACATCACTCGGGCCAGGGTCCAGTCCCGCATGTCTTCGCGGGCCTGGCGGATCAGCGCCGAGTCGGTGGTGTTGCCCGGCCAGCACCACACCCGGACCGGGATCCCGGCCCGGGTGACGGCCATGCCGATCACGACCTGGGGCAGGTCGTCACGGGAGTCCTTCGACTTGCCGTAGGTCCGAAACCCCACCCCGTCGCCTGCGGTATCCCCGCCGGACTTGTCGGTGCCGCTGTCAGCGTCGTTCTCGGTGCCGGTGTCACCCGACGGGTCGGGGGCCGGTCGGCCGCGGGTGTCACGAGTGATCGGGTCGTCGGGGCCCTCGGTCTCGAAATAGGTGGAGGTGGTATCGAAGAACAGCAGGTCGACCTCGTGATCGAGCAGGGTGGCGACCTGCCAGAACACCTCCCGCTCCAGCTCCGGTGCGATGTCGAGCAGCCAGTCCATCGCCCGGTAGCAGGCATCGTCGCTGGTCTCGGGCAGGCCGTCGATGTGCGCGCGCCGGGTGACCCACCCGGCCGCGGCCAGCTTCGTGCCCGGGTCCAGCGCCCGGTTCGCGACCAGCGCGAACAGCACCCGCTCGGTGCGCGGATCGCGCTTGCGCCCCTCGAGCAGCCGCGCCATGACGGTGTCGATCCCGAGCCGGCGCCACAACGCGTCGAGCACCAGCGTGCCGCCGACCGGGCGCGACGAGGTGAACGCCAACTCCGCCGGACCGGCACCGGACGAGGTCAGGGCGGTGGCCGGGTCGAGTAGCCGAGTCAACGACGCGACCAGACGCTTGATCGCGTCGCGGTCGAGCTGATCCTCGCGGCCGAAGCTGTGCAGCACCTTCGGCCGGGACGTCTTCGTGGCCGGGTCCCACTCGTTGTGGGTCAGCTGCAGGTACCGCACGGCCGTGCCGTCCCTGTTTCGCCGCGTTGACACCCGCACATGCACGTGTCCAGACGATACACGACAACACGCAGCTCACACGCTCGAACATCGATCGAACGTGTGTCCAGTACTTTCGTCGTTCCGGACCTACCGCGACCCACTGACCTGGGACGATACCGCGGCGTGTGTCCAGAATCGGCCATCAGCTGCGGAACGCGGGCTCCTGCTACCGCGCCCGCGATGGTCTGATCGAGATCGGATCGGTCACCTGGGCGCCGATGCGTTCGTCGGCGAAGCCACGGTCCTCGAGCTCGGCTCACGCATCGACGACGGCGGCCAACTCGGCCACACCTCCGCACTACTGAGTGGACAGGTGATACCCGCCGGCGAGCGCTGGCACGGATCACCGGCCCGCCCCGCCGGCGTGAACTACTCCACTGTCCCGCCCGCCAAGTGCGGACCGACCCGGAAGATCCTCTACACGCTGGTGCAGCTGACCCTCGTCCTGGGTGTCGCCGTGCCGCTGGCACTGGGCGGTATCGCGCTGCTGTTGCGCGAGATCCCACAGCTGACGGCGCTGCTGTTCCCCGGACCAGAGGCGTTCGTCCACTGGTACTTCTACGCCGAAATTCTCGCTCTGAGTTTCGTGCTGTTCTTCGGCGTCCTGCTGCTGGCGTTCCTGGTGATGATCACCCTTCCGCGCCTGATGGCGTACGCCGTCCGACCGGACCGGGTCTACCCGCTCTACGGGATCCACTACTTCCTGCACCAGACCGTCGCGCTGCTCACCAACAGCATCACGTTCACGATGCTGCTCGGGGACAGCTCCGCCATCCCGCACTACCTACGGGCCGTGGGCTACAAGCTCCGGCCCCTGGTACAGACCGGCAACAACTTCGGGATGCTGATCAAGCACGAGTCGCCGTATCTCACCAGGATCGGCACCGGCACCGTCGTCGCCGACGACCTCTCGATCGTCAACGCGGAGTACTCGCACGCCTCTTTCGTTTGTCGCAGACCACGATCGGCACGAGCAGTTTCTTCGGCAACCGGATCGCCTACCCGTCGCAGGGCAGGGTCGGGAACAACTGCCTGCTCGGCACCAAGGTCATGATCCCGATCGACGGACCGGTTCGCGAAGGTGTCGGCCTGCTCGGCTCCCCGAGCTTCGAGATTCCCCGCACGGTCGCCCGCGACGCACAACTCGAGCTCGGCGAGCAACGACTGCGGCGCGCGCTACGGGGCAAGAACCGGCACAACGCCGTCACGATCGCGCTGCACCTGGTCGTGCGCTGGCTCTACTTCTTCGGGATCGCACTGCTGATCCCCGCGATCGCGATCTGGGAGGTCACCCTCGGCGCAGCCGAAATCCTGGTCGCGCAGATACTGATCACCGTGCTCACCGTCGGCTGGTTCACCGCGGTCGACCGGTCGATGCGGCGACTGGGGCCCTGATCCGCTACGTCGGGGACCGCAAGACCCGGGAGGCGATCACCGAGCGGATCGCGCTGTTGACCACGCAGGGCCGCGCGCTGGGCTTCACCGTCCGGGGCTACGTGCAGGAGCCGACGAAGGACACCGTCCCGGTCCGGGAACTGTTCCCGCGACGGGTGTGCCTGCGGGTGGCGTCCAGGTCGCACGTTGGGATGGTGCTGGGTGAGCACGCCTACGACCGGGGTGCGTGGGCGAACCGGATCGGGGAGTCGGAGGCCGGCGTCGGCTACCTGTTCGGTGAGGGCATCCGCGAGCCGCTGCGTGTGCGGGCGGGGTGGGTGTCGGACGAGGCGATCAAGGCCCTGGAGGGCTTCGTGACCGGCGCCGTCCCGCGGACCACCGCTGCGCCGGTGCTGGCGCTGCCCTCCCCCGCCGGGCATCAGGCCGGAGGTGCCGCGTGACCGCCCCGGAGGCACCCACGGTCCCGGTCGACCAGGACAAGCTCACCCGAGCGCAGAAGGCCATGCTGGCGCTGTCCAGCGAGGTCGCCACGCAGCTCGCCGAGGACCACGGAGCCTGACCCAGTTCTCCGGACACGTCGGGTTGGGTGATCATGCCGCGGTAGCGGCGGTTCTGTGAAGGTGTTCGAACTCCGCCGAGGACCGGTCGGCGATGCTGGTGTGGCGGCGGCGCGGGTTGTACCAGGCCTCGATCCACTCAAAGATCGCCGACGAGAGTTGCTCGGATGAGTCCCAGTCGCGGGTGTCGAGCAGTTCACGCTGCATGGTCGACCAGAACGACTCGATCAGCGTGTTGTCCACGCTTGAGGCGACCCGGCCCATTGAGCCGAGAAGCCCGGCCTCGCGAAGCCGGTGCCCGAACACCCATGAGGTGTATTGCGATCCGCGGTCCGCGTGCAAGATCGCGCCGGGCTGCGGCTGGCGGCGCCACAGCGCCATCTGTAGGGCGTCGACGACCAGTTCGGTGCGCATGTGATCGGCGATCGACCACCCGACGATCATCCGGGAGAAGGCGTCGATTACTGCGCAGCAGTACACCTTCCCGCTGGCGGCCGGGTGTTCGGTGATGTCGGTGGCCCACAACTGGTCGGGCTCGTCGGCGACAAAGCGACGCTGGACCAGGTCGTCGTGTGGAGCCGGCAGCGGCCGGTCTCGCCCGCGTTTGCGGCGGTGGCTGATCCCGGCGATGCCCGCCACCCGCATGAGGCGGGCGACGCGTTTGCGCGCGCAGCGCACCCCGAGGCCCAGGCGCAGCTCGGCGTGCACTCTCGGTGCCCCGTAGCTGCGTCGCGACATCACATGGATCTCGACGATCGTCGCCGTCAGCGCGGCGTCGGCCGTGGCTCGTGCCGAGGGGGCGCGGCTCGACCAGTCGTAGAAGCCTGACCTGGACACGCGGAGGACCCGGCAGGTCACCGCGACGGGGATCCCGTCCGCGGCCAGTTCCTGGACCAGCGGGAACACTATTTTGGGAGGATGTTCTCCCGGGCGAAGTAGGCGCTCTTGGACTCAACCCGTCAGCGCAACAGTGCTTCGAATCTATCAGCCGGGGTGTCGAAGTCGAGGGTCTTACGGGGGCGCGTGTTGAGTCGGTGGGCAATCTCGTCGAGCTGGGCCTGGGTGACGTCGCCGAGGCTGGTGCCCTTCGGGAAGTACTGCCGGAGCAGCCGGTTGGTGTTCTCGTTCGTGCCGCGCTGCCAGGGGCTGGCCGGGTCGGCGAAGTAGACCTCCAGCCCGGTCCGCGCAGTGACGATCTTGTGTCGGGCCAGTTCCATCCCGCGGTCCCAGGTCAGCGAGCGGCGCAACTGCTCGGGCAGCCGGCACATCTGCTGCGACAGCGCCCAGGTGACGGTGTCCATGTCGCGTCCCTGCAGGGCGACGAGCACGGTGAACCGGGTGGTGCGCTCGACCACGGTGGCGATCTGGGTCGTGCCGCGCCCGAGCAGCAGGTCGCCCTCCCAGTGCCCGGGCACCGCCCGATCGGCGACCTCGGCGGGGCGCTCGCGGATCGAGACCGCGTCGGTGATCTGCGAGCGCCACTGCCCGGTGGTGGTGTTGTGCACGTTGCGCCGGATCGGCCGCCCCGACCGCAAGTGCTTCTGCAGGGTCTTGGCCAGTACGCCGCGGGTCTGCACGAACAGCGACTTGTAGATCGTCTCGTGCGACACCCGCATCCCTGAGCCCGGCTCGAAGTGCTTGGCCAGGTGCCCGGCGATCTGCTCGGGCGACCAGTCCTCGCCGAGTCTGTCAGCGACGAACCCGCGCAGCAGCGGACGCCGCGCGAGCAGGCACACCTTCGGGCGCCGTGCCCGGCGCCAGGCACGATCCTCGGCGTCGACCGCCCGGTACTTGCGCCGGCCCTTGTTGCGGGCGATCTCGCGGCTCACCGTCGAGGCGGGTCGGCCGATCTCGGCCGCGATCGCGCGCATCGACTTGTTCTGGCCCAGCCCGCGCGAGATCTCCTCGCGCTCGGCGGCAGTCAGCGTCCCCGGTCGGCGCCGGCGTGGCGGCGGAACATAGCCCCCGCTCGACTTGAGCACCGTGAACACTGAACCCGGGGGCCGCTCGATCGCCCGAGCGATGTCACTGATCGACTCCCCGCGCCCCCAGCGGACCCACAGATCAGTGCGGTCCTCATCGGACATCCCCGGCCTGCCCAAGCGTGCCATCGCCCACCCCTATCATGATCAACTACCTGTGGGGTGTTGCGCTGACCGGTTGAGTCCAAGCTGGCCCGCTTGAGGATCTCCACTTCCATCTCCAGCACCCGGTTACGGCGCCGCAGCTCGACCAGCTCCGCTCGTTCGCTCGAGCTCACGCCCTCGACCCGGCCGGTGTCGACGTCGTCGATGGCCATCCAGCGGCGCAGGCACGACTCGCTGATCCCGAGGTCCTTCGCAATCACGGCGATGGGCTGCTCGCCCTGACGGGCGAGCTCCACAGCACGACGGCGGAACTCAGGCGGACGGGGTGCACGCATCGGTCGGACTCCTCTCCAAGGCGATCATCGCCTCAGGGCAGGTGTCCGGGAAAGTGGGTCAGGCTCCCCACGGCGTCTGTGTCCGCCCGCTGGCCATGCGGCGGATCGACCAGAGCAGCGGGCGGGTCGACGTGGTGCCGGTGCCGTGCGGGTCGACGCGGGAGGACCAGTGCCGCCCGTGTTCGGAGAAGGCCCGACGGCTGCGGATGGTGCAGTGCCGGGAGGGCTGGCACCTCGAGGACGAACCCATCGCCAAGCCTGCTGACCCGACCGCGGCGCAGAAGGAGCTGATGACGGTGCGGGCGGACCTGCACGCCGCCTACACCGACGCCCGCGCCAAGGGCGACGAGGAGGAGTGCGAGGAGATCCGCGAGACGGTCGCCGAGGTGGACCAGGAGCTGCGCGCGCTCGGGGTCCGCGGCCGTCTCGCTCCGCTCGACCCGACACCGCAGACCGTGCGCCGCTCCACCCGCCGTCGGCAGGACGCACCGAACCTGCCCCGTCGTCCGGTGGAGGACCGCACCGTGGGCCGGGTGTTCGGCGGGAAGTACCGGCCCTCCACGTTCCTCACCCTGACCCTGGACTCGTATGGGCGGGTGGACAAGCACGGCGCCGCGCTCGACCCGGACAGCTACGACTACCGCCGGGCCGCCCGGGATGCGATCCACTTCCCGAAGCTGCTGGATCGGTTCTGGCAGAACACCCGCCGCTGCGTGGGCTGGGACGTGCAGTACTTCGGGACCGTGGAGCCCCAGAAGCGCGGGGCGCCGCACTTCCACGCCGCCATCCGCGGCACCATCCCCCGCTCCGAACTCCGAGCGATCACCGCCGCCACCTACCACCAGGTGTGGTGGCCGGCCCACGACGAGATCGTCTACAGCGGGGACCGGCTCCCGCGCTGGGACAACCACCACAAGGCGTTCGTCGACCCGGACATCCGGGCGCCGCTACCGACCTGGGACGAGGCCACCGACCCGGACGCGCTCGCGGCTCCGGCGCACACGGTGGTGTTCGGGCCGCAGGTTCACGTCAAGGGCATCCTCGGCGGGACGGAGGAGGCCGGCCGCCACATCGGCTACCTGACCAAGTACCTCACCAAGTCCGTCGGGCAGGCCGCCGGCCTCGACGCGAGTCCGCCACGTCGCGCCAGCGCGAGCACGCCCGCCGCCTGGCCGCCGAGCTGGCCGTCACGCCGTGCTCGCCGCGCTGCCCGATCTGGCTGCTCTACGGGATCGAACCCAAGGGCGCCCGCCCCGGAACGACACCAGGACATTGCAAGGGCAAAGCGCACAAGCCCGAACACCTCGGCATCGGCGGACGCCGTGTCCTCGTCTCCCGCAAATGGTCCAACAAGAGCCTGTCCGACCACCGGGCCGAGCGGACCGCGTTCGTTCGGCAACTGCTCGACCGGGCCGGGGTGCAGCCCGCCTACGCCGTCGACGACGGCCCGTTCAGCTGGGAGACCACCAGACCCGGGGACTCGGACGTGCCACCCCGCACCGTGCTCCTCCTCCATGCGATCAACCAACGCTCCCGATGGCGCGCGGACTACGACGCCGCCGTCCTGGCGACCAGCGACGCCCCGCCCGACCGTTCGGCAACTCGTGATCACGCGGCCTGACAGGAGACCCGACATGGACGACATGCAGCTCATCGCGCCGCTGTGGACGGTGCAGGACGTCTCGGAGTACCTCCGGGTGCCGGTGCAGACGCTCTACTCGTGGCGCCAGACCGGCTACGGGCCGCCGTGCCGCCGGGTGGGCAAGCACCTGCGGTACCGGCCGACCGACGTCGCCGCGTGGCTCGACGGCCTCGACGACGGGGTGGCGTGATGGCGCGCCCGCCGATGCCGCTCGGCAGCTACGGGGCCATCACCGCCTGGGAGGACGGCTCCGGGTGGGTCGCCAAGACCCGGTTCCGGGACTTCGACGGGGTTTCCCGCCAGGTGAAGCGGCGTGGCCGGTCCAAGGCTGCTGCCATCCGTGCGCTGCGCGCCGCGCTCGTGGACCGGCAGACCCCGGTGAAGGAGTCCGAGGTCGTGCCCGACACGCGGTTCGGCAAGGTCGCGGACCTGTGGCTCGCCGAGGTCGAGGAGGCCGTGGAGTCCGGTCGGCGCAGCCCCGGCACGCTCGACATCTACCGGTCGATCTACCGCCGCCACGTGCGGCCGGCCCTCGCCGACCTGCGGGTCCGGGAGATCACCACGCCGGTCGTGGACCGGGCGCTCGGCGTGATCAAGCAGCGCTCGTCGTCTCGGGCTCGAACGGCGAAGATCGTGATCTCGGGCGTCATGAAGCTCGCCGCCCGGCACGGCGCGATCGCCTACAACCCGGTCCGGGAGGTCGCCCGGATCGACTCCGAGCCCCGCCGGCCTCCGCGCTCCCTGACCGCGGCCGAACGCACGGCCTGGCTGGATGCGGTCGAGCAGAGCACGAAGGCGCGGGACTGGGACCTGCCCGACCTGACCCGGATGATGCTGGCGACAGGGGTCCGGATCGGTGAGGCCCTGGCGGTCGGCTGGTCGGAGGTCGACCTCGACGAGGGCGTGGTGGACGTCCGCTGGCGCCTGGTCCGCCGTACCGGGGTCGGCCTGCTCCGGCTGCCCTCCACCAAGTCGGGCCGCAAGGGTGAGCGCCTGGTCCCCATCCCCTCGTGGGGGCTGACGATGTTGAAGCGCCGGCGCCTGGCGATCGGCCCGGGGGTGGAGGCGGTGTTCCCGGACTCCCTCGGCGGCTGGCGAGACCCCGCGAACGTCCGCCGGGTCTGGCGCCAGGTGCGCGACAACGCCGAGCTGGACGGGCTCGTGAGCCACACGCTGCGTAAGACCGTGGCGAGCTTCCTGGACGACGCGAACGTGACTGTCCGGAAGATCAGTGACCAGCTGGGCCACTCCAAGATCAGCATGACGCAGGACCGCTACCTCGGGCGCAGGCTCACCGACCGTGAGACGGCCGAGGTCCTGGAGGGCATGTTCGACCGCGACGGGGACGGGTAAGTGGTCCCAAAGTGGTACTGCGATCTTGGTGAGATGATCAGCGCGACGCTTTGACCTGGTGATTGTGTGGGCCCCCGGGGGATCGAACCCCGAACCCGCGGATTAAAAGTCCGCTGCTCTGCCGATTGAGCTAGAGGCCCCAGAACCACCCCGACCGACGCCGGGGCGAGACCACCACCGGACGATCTGTCCCCCGGACGGTCCCGGCGATCCCGTGGCACATCGTACAGCTGGGCCGCACCGATCACGTCGATGCGACACCTCCGGACGGGGAGGGTGTTCGCTACTCGCCGCGGCTCTCGATGGTCTCGGTGAGCTCCCGTTTCCAGGCCTCCCGCTCCTCCGGGTGGTTGCGCCCCATGTCGGAGATGCAATCCGCGCAGCGTCCGACGATCGTCAGGAGTGCGCCCGACGAGCAGCGGACGCAGGCGACCGGCTCGGCGATGGCATCCAGCGGGTCCGGGAGGTTCTCGGTGCGCTCGACCACGTCGGTAGTCACGCGCATCACGGTAGCGGACACACGACCCGGTGGATCCGTGCCACGACGGCGTGGCGGATCCGCCCCGAAAGTCCGGTTCCACCACCATCGGGTCATGAGGTTCCGACGCACGACCACACGGCTCGCGCTGCTCGGCGCAGCCGCGCTCCTCGTCACCGCCTGCGGCGGCAACGGCGGCGACGACCAGCAGGCCCAGGCCACCGCCGGGCAGACCGTCCAGGTCTCGGCCACCGTCGCCGAGGGCGGCGAGGGACCGGCCTACACCTACGACACCGAACTGGTCCCCGCCGGCGCGACGCTCGAGGTGACGAGCGCGGAGAGCGAGGGCTCGACGACGACCACCCTGCGGGTGACCGGTCTCCAGCCGAACCGCACGTACGGCTCGCACGCGCACACCCAGCCGTGCACCGCCGAGGACGGCGCCGACGCCGGCCCGCATTACCAGTTCTCCGAGGACCCGGTCACGCCGAGCGTCGACCCCGCCTACGCGAACCCGCAGAACGAGATCTGGCTCGATCTCACCACCGACGAGACGGGCGCCGGTGAGTCGACGAGCACCGTCGCCTGGACCTTCCCGGACGACCGCCGCGCGGAGTCGGTGATCCTGCACGAGGAGCCCACCGCCACCCACGCCGGGCACGCCGGGACCGCCGGTGGCCGCCCGGCCTGCGTGACCGTCGACTTCTGATCCGTCCCCTCGGCGGGCGGGGCGCGGCGCGCGACACGCACCTGGGACAATCGTCCGCGTGACCGTGCAGTACGCCCCCGCCCGCCGCGGACGCGTGCTGCCACCGTTGCGTATCGGCCCCTACCAGGTCGACACGCCGGTGGTACTCGCACCGATGGCCGGTATCACCAACGCCGGCTTCCGCCGCCTGTGCCGGGAGCAGGGCGCCGGCTACTACGTGTGCGAGATGATCACCGCCCGCGGACTGGTGGAGAAGAACCCGCTCACCTTCCGCATGATCGCCTTCGACGGCGACGAGCACCCACGTTCGATGCAGCTCTACGGGGTCGATCCGGCCGCGATGCGCCGGGCGGCGGAGATGATCGTCCAGCGCGATCTCGCCGACCACATCGACATGAACTTCGGCTGCCCGGTCCCGAAGGTCACCCGGCGCGGCGGCGGCGCGGCACTGCCGTTCAAGCGGAAGCTCTTCGAGCGGATCGTGCGGGCCGCCGTCGAGGGGGCCGGCGACCGGCCGGTCACCGTCAAGATGCGGATCGGCATCGACGACGAGCACCACACCCATCTCGAGGCCGGCCGGATCGCCGTCGACTCGGGCGCCGTCGCGGTCGCCCTGCACGCCCGCACCGCCTCCCAGCGGTACTCCGGCGCCGCCGACTGGAGCGCGATCGCCCGGCTGCGCGAGGCCGTCCCGGCCCACGTCCCGGTACTCGGCAACGGCGACATCTTCTCCGCGCAGGACGCGCTGGACATGGTCGCCCGGACCGGGTGCGACGGCGTCGTGGTCGGCCGTGGCTGCCTGGGTCGCCCGTGGCTGTTCGGCGACCTGGAGGCGGCGTTCGCCGGGCGCGAGCTGCCCGCACCGCCGAACCTCGGCCAGGTCGCGGCGACGCTGCGCCGGCACGCGGTGCTGCTCTGCGAGCACATGGGCGACCACAAGGGCATCCGCGACGTCCGCAAGCACGTCGCCTGGTACCTCAAGGGCTTCCCGGTCGGCTCGGACCTGCGCCGCAGCCTGGGCATGGTCACCTCGATCGAGCATCTCGACGGGCTGCTGGCCGAGCTGGACCCGGACGAGCCGTTCCCCGCCGACGCCGACGGCCCGCGTGGCCGCCAGGGCTCCCCCGGCCGGGTGGTGCTGCCGGAGCACTGGCTCGACGACCCCGACGACCCGTCCGTCCCCTTCGGTGCGGATCTGGAGCACTCGGGCGGCTGATCGTCGAACATCCGCCACCCGGGGTCGACGAGTCCGTCCCCGGGCCGGGGGAATCGGACACGCCGAACGGGTACTGAATCCTCATGCGCCTCAAGCGTCACAATGGTCGCACCGATAGCACTGGTGACGATCGGCGAGACGGGAGGTGGACGGTGACCGACACGGCCTGGACGGTGCGCAACCTGGTGCGTTCCGCACGGCGCGCGGCGTTGCCGCCCACCGACGTCCCCGATCCCGGGATCGAGGACGTCGGCCCGACCACGCCCACCGCGCGGGCGGCGCTGCACACCGCCGCCGCGGAGCGGCTCGCCGACCACGACCGGTTCGAACAGGCCTACCTGCACCTGCGCGAGGCGGTCCGGCTACTGAACGGTGCCGCCACCGTGGAGGCCGAGCTGGACCGGCTACGGCGCGAGCACGCCGAGGCGCACGAGCAGAGCCGGCGGGACAGCCTCACCGCGTCCTACAACCGGCGCTACCTCGACGAGACGCTCGCCGGCCTGCTGACCGCGGGCACCGAGGAACAGGTCTGCCTCGCGCTCGCGGACATCGACCACTTCAAGCAGGTCAACGACACGCACGGGCATCCCTTCGGCGACCGGGTCCTGCAGCGGATCGTGCTCGAGCTCGGCCGGGCGCTGCCGCGCGGCGCGTTCTGCGCGCGCTACGGCGGCGAGGAGTTCGCCCTCGTCCTGCCCGGTCTCGGTCCGGACGAGGGCATCGCGGCCTGCGAGGCGGCCCGTGAACGGGTGGCCGCACACGACTGGTCCGAGCTGCACGAGGACCTCCGGATGACGATCAGCATCGGTGTCGCGCACACCGGCCCCGTCGACGGCGCCGTGGATCCACTGGTGGCCGAGGCCGATCTGCTGCTCTACACGGCCAAGCAGGCAGGCCGCAACGCCGTCGCACACCGGGCCGCCGGCGGGCGCGTCGTGCTCGCCGGTGCTGCATCCGGACGTAGATCGATCCCCCAACCGGACGCACATCGTGGCCGCCCCGGGCCACCGTCCCCACTGACGGCTGAATAGACTCACCGCGCAGGATCCGGTCGTCCGCGTCCCCCGACGCGCACGGCGAGCGCGCCGGGAACGGCTGCGCAAGGAG
This sequence comes from Pseudonocardia autotrophica, assembly GCF_003945385.1. NCBI lineage: Bacteria > Bacillati > Actinomycetota > Actinomycetes > Pseudonocardiales > Pseudonocardiaceae > Pseudonocardia > Pseudonocardia autotrophica. The sequence continues at coordinate 546,298 of NZ_AP018920.1, read as the reverse complement.
GAGGCCCGGTGCAGGACGGCGACGACGACGCCCACCGGCCCCGGCGTACCCGCCGTAGGGCCGGGGCGGACGACGCGCCGGGCACCCCCGACGGGTCACCGCAGCCGCCCGCGGCCGGCCCCGTCCCCCCGACCGGCGTACGACGAGTGCGCGGCGGCCGGGTACCCCGCCATCCCGGTGGGCCCGCACCGGCCGGGCCGCCGACCGGCCCCCGGGTTCCCCCCGCGGGCCGCGCGACCCCGGTGCCGCCGGGCCCGCCGACCGGTCCCCGCCCGGGCGGCGCGGGCTCCGAGGCGCCCGATCCCCGCAGCGCCGGGCCCGCCATCCCGGACCCGGGCACCCGCGGCCCCAGCGGCCCCGGCACCGGGACAGGCGGAGACCGGCGCAGCCGGGACCTGCACGACAGCGGCCCGCACAGGAACGACCAGCCCGGCCCGCACAGCAACGATCAGCGCAGCCCACACGGCAACGACCAGCCCGGCCCGCACGGTGGAGACCAGCACACCGGCGGCCGGCACGACAGCGGCTCCCGGCGCCGCCCCACCGCCCCGGACCCCACCGCGGCGAAGGACGGCACCGATCCCACCCGCGGCGCGGCCGACTCCCGGGACACCCAGATCGCGGCCGTCCCACGGCGCCTGCGCCGCCGCTACGCCGACGACGTCCCGGACACCCCCGCCGACGACGCGCCGACCGACGGGCCCGCCGCGGACCCCACGGAAGACCCCACAGCGGAACCCGCCGAGCGATCCGCCGAGCAACCCACAGGAAAACCCACAGGGAAACCCGCCGCGGCCCCGTCGTCACGGCAGCGCTGGATCCGGATCGGGGCCGCCGCGGCGGCCGCGCTCGTCCTCGTCACGACGGCGTTCGGGTTCGCCGGTCGGGGTGCGATCCACGACGGGGTCCGACCGACCGCCGCGCTGGCACCGGACTCGGACGCCGTGCTCGACGCCGCCACCCAGACCGGCGACCGGAACATCCTGGTCCTTGCCCTGCAGGCGGATCGTGCGGACTCCCCGGAGTCGGCCCGCACCGACACCGCGGTCCTCGTCCACCAGCCGGCGGGCGGCGGCCAGCCGGTGACGCTGTCGCTGCCCGCGACGCTCGAGGTCGCCCGGCCGCCGTGCGCCCGCTGGGACCCGGCGACCGGCGCCTACGGCGACACCGTCCCCGCCGAGTCGCGGACGGCGTTCGCGACCGCCTACGACGTCGGCGGCCCGGCGTGCACCGTCGGCGTCGTGCAGCAGCTCACCGGCATCCCGATGTCCGGCTTCGTCGCCCTCGACCTGGCCAGGACCCCGGAGCTGGTCGACGCGGTCGGCGGGATCCGGGTCTGCACCGAGCGCCCGGTGGTCGATCCGGTGCTCGGGCCCGTCGTCGAGGGCTCCGGCTCGGTCCCGCTCGACGGCCCCGTCGCCGCCCGGTTCGCCTCGGCCGCCGCGACCGGTGACAGCTCGCCCGCGAACCGGGTGCAGCGCCAGCAGCGGGTGCTCGCGGCCGCGCTGGGCGACGCACTCTCCACGACCTCGTTGCTCACCCCGGGCGCCCCCGGCCGCGCAGCCGATGGGGTCTCGGCCGCGCTCGTCGCCGACGGTGTCGACGCCGGCGAGATCCTCACCCTGGCCCGCGGTCTCAGCCGGGCCGGGACCGCAGGTGACGGGAGCACCCCGCTGTTCCTGGGCCTGCCGGTCTCCGAGGTCCCGAACACCCGCGGGCACCTGGAGCTGCAGCGCAGCGAGGCCCGGGCGCTGTTCGCCGCGCTGCGCAAGCACGAACCGCTGCCCGAGTCCGCGACGGCTCCGGCCGCCCGGTCCGCCGCCGCACCGGCCGGAGCCGGGACGGTCGTCGATCTCGTCGACGCCACCGGCACCCCGGGATCGGTCGACCAGGTCGCCGAGAACCTGCGGGAACGCGGCTACGAGATCGGTGCGATCAGCACGGGCGCCCCGGCCGAGGGCGCGATGGTCCACTACTCACCCGACAACACCGACGCCGCCGGCACGCTCGTCGGCGCTCTCCCGGGCGCCCGGCCGGCTCCGGACCCGACCGGCAGCGGGCGGCTGGAGCTCGTGGTGGGCGCCACCGGCGCCGCCCCGGTACAGGCCGTCCCGGCCGACGACGCCGACTGCTCCTGAGCCATCCTGTTCACCCGATCGGCGTGGAGTCGGACACCGTTCACCGTGGGTTCATCCACCGAGGCTGACCCGGGTCGACACCGGCTCTAGGCTCGGGGGCATGCGCGACACGTACCAGGAGCAGCTGGACGAGCTGGCGTCCGGTCTGGCGGGGATGTGCGACGACGTCGCCGCCGCCATGAACCGGGCGACCCGCTCGCTGCTCGACGCCGATCTACAGCTCGCCGAACAGGTCATCTCCGAGGATGTCCGGATCGACGGTGTCCGCGCGACCGCCGAGCACCGCGCCTTCGGCCTCCTCGCGCTCCAGGCCCCGGTGGCCACCGACCTGCGGGTGGTGGTCGCGGCGATCCACGGCGCGGGCGACATCGAGCGGATGGGCGATCTCGCCCTGCACGTGGCGCAGGCCGCCCGCCGCCGGCACCCGCAGTCGGTGCTGCCGGACGAGGTCAAGCCGTACTTCACCGAGATGGGCCGGGTCGGCGTGGCACTCGCCGAGAAGGCCGGCCGGGTGATCCGGAGCCGGGACCTGGAGGCGGCGACCGAGCTCGAGGTCGACGACGACGAGATGGACGACCTCCACCAGCACATGTTCACCGTGCTGATGGACCGCAACTGGACGCACGGGGTGTCCGCCGCCGTCGACGTCGCGCTGCTGGCCCGGTTCTACGAGCGATACGCCGATCACGCCGTGGCCGTCGCCCGGCGGATCGTCTACGTCGTCACCGGCCAGATGCCCGGGCCACTGGCCGTCTGAGGGTTGCCGCACGGCGCGCGGGTACGGCGCCGGGCAACGGTTCGCGTTTGGCCGCCGGACGGCCGGGGCACACTTGCCGCATGGAACACACGGGGTGTGTCGTCACCGAGGTGACCGGCACGTCGGACGAGAGCGTCGAGGAGGCGATCCGGAACGGCGTGGGCCGGGCCGGGCAGTCCCTCGAATGGTTCGAGGTCACCGGTGTGCGCTCGACGGTGCTCGCCTCGACCGAACGTTTTCAGGTCGACCTTCGGGTCGGTGTCCGGATGGCCGCCTGATCGGCCCACGCGCCACCCGTTCACCGAGCGTTCACCGCTCCCCTGCCGAGACAGCCATCCGGGCCGCTCTAAGGTCGTGAGCATGCGCAGGGAGACACTCGACGACAACCTGACGCAGCTGCAGGCCATGCTCGACGAGATGGGGCCGCTGGTCGTGACGGCGTTCCGCAACGCCTCCGACGCCCTGTTGAACAACCGCCGGCGGCTCGCCGAGCAGGTCGTGGCCCGCGACCACATCATCGACGGGCACCGGGCGGCGATCGAGCTGCTGGCCGTCGAGACGATGGCGCTGCACCAGCCGATGGTCACCCCGCTCCGGTCGGTGATCACCGCACTGCGCTGCTCGCAGCAGCTGGAGCGGATGGGTGACCTGGCCCGGCACATCGCTCAGGTGGTGGTCCGGGCCGGTGACGGTCCCGCGCTGCCCGAGCAGGCCGTCGAGCTGTTCACCCGGTACGGCACGCTCGTGACCGCGCTGGGTGAGAAGGCGGTCACCGTGCTCGGCACCCGCAACGTGGTGCTCGCCTGCGAGTTGGAGTCCGACGACGACGCCGTGGACGAGGTGCACCGCTCGGTCTTCGAGCTGATGTTCGGGCCCACCTGGGGCGCCGGTGTGCCCGCCGCGGTGGACGCCGCTCTGCTGGCCCGGTTCCACGAGCGCTACGCCGACCACTGCGTGCGCCTGGCCGATCACGTGGTCTACGCGGTCACCGGGGCGACCCCGGACGAGATCGCCCTCTGACCCGCAGACGGCTCGGCCCCGGCACCCCCGACCGGGGTACCGGGGCCGCAAGGCCGGAGCCGGCTCAGCCGAAGCGGCCGGAGACGTAGTCCTCGGTGGCCTTCTGGGACGGCTGGGAGAAGATCGTCTTCGTCTCGTCGATCTCGACCAGCTTGCCGGGCTTGCCGGTGCCCTCGATGTTGAAGAACCCGGTGAAGTCACTGACCCGGGCGGCCTGCTGCATGTTGTGGGTCACGATGACGATCGTGTAGTCGTTCTTCAGCTCGTTGATCAGGTCCTCGATCGCGAGCGTGGAGATCGGGTCCAGGGCCGAACACGGCTCGTCCATCAGCAGCACGTCCGGGCGCACCGCGATCGCGCGGGCGATGCACAGCCGCTGCTGCTGGCCGCCGGACAGCCCGGAGCCGGGCTTCTCCAGACGGTCCTTGACCTCGTTCCACAGGTTCGCACCGCGCAGCGAGCGCTCGACGGTGTCGTCCAGCTCCGAGCGCGACGCCCGGCTGTTGTTCAGCTTCATACCGGCGATCACGTTGTCGTAGATCGACATCGTGGGGAACGGGTTCGGCCGCTGGAACACCATGCCGATCTGGCGGCGCACGCCGACCGGATCGACGTTCGCCCCGTAGAGGTCCTGGCCGTCGAGCTCGAGCCGGCCCTCCACCCGGGCACCCGGGATGTTCTCGTGCATCCGGTTGATCGACCGCAGGAAGGTCGACTTGCCACAACCGGAGGGGCCGATCAGCGCGGTGACCGTCTTCGGGTTGATCGTCATGTCGACGCCCTCGACCGCGAGGAACGACCCGTAGTAGATGTTGAGGTTCTTGGCTTCGACGCTCTTACCCATGGCGGGATGTCCTATCGGGTCTTCGGGGCGAAAAACGTCGAGATCAGCCGGGCGACGACGTTCAGCACCATCACGATGAGCATGAGCACCAGGGCCGCGGTCCAGGCGCGGTCGAGGAACGGCTCGCGGGGCACACCGGGCACCGCGTAGGAGTAGTACGAGAACACCGGCAGGGTCGCCATCCGGCCGTCGAACGGGTTGAGGTTCACCCCGGTGGCGAGGCCGACGGTGACCAGCAGCGGCGCCGTCTCGCCGATCACCCGGGCGATCGCCAGGGTGATGCCGGTGGCGATACCACCGGCCGTCGTCGGGATGACGACCTTGAGGATCGTCCGCCACTTCGGCACGCCCAGTGCGAACGACGCCTCACGCAGCTCGTTCGGGACGATCTTGAGCATCTCCTCGGTGGAGCGCACCACGATCGGGATCATCAGCACGGTCAGCGCGACGGCGCCGACGAAACCGAACCGCACACCCGGGCCGAGCAGCAGCGCGAACAGCGCGTAGGCGAACAGGCCGGCGACGATCGACGGGATACCCGTCATGACGTCGACGAAGAAGGTGATCGCGCGGGCCAGCCGGGAGTTGTTCCCGTACTCGACCAGGTAGACCGCGGTGAGCAGGCCGACCGGGATGGACATGACCGCCGCCAGCCCGGTGATGATCAGGGTGCCCTGGATGGCGTGCAGCGCGCCGCCACCCTCGCCGACCACGCCGCGCATGGAGTTGGTGAAGAAGGCGACGTCGAACCGCTCCCAGCCCTGACTCACCACGGTGTAGAGCACCGAGACGAGCGGGATCATCGCCAGCAGGAACGCGCCGGTCACGATGACCGTCACCAACCGGTCGGCGGCCTTGCGGGCCCCCTCGACCACCCTCGACGCGGTGTAGGTGGCGACCGCGTACACGACGGCGGTGAAGAACAGCCACAGCCCGATGCCGGAGCCGAGCGCCACGACCACACCCGCCATGACGGCGGCGGTGGCGGCGAGGATGCCCAGTGGCGCCCACCGCGGCAGGCTGCCCTTGCGGCGCAGCACCGTGGGCGTGGCGGAGGCGGGGGTCTCCAGTCCGGTTCCGGTCACGGAGACCTCTTCGGTGCGGTCGGGTTCGGTTCCGGTGGACATCTCAGTTCGCTCCGGAGAAGTCGCGGCGGCGCTCGACGATGTAGCGGGCGAGCATGTTGACCAGGAGGGTGATCAGGAAGAGCACCAGACCGGACGCGATCAGCACGTTGACCGTCAGCCCGGAAGCCTCCGGGAACTGCAGCGCGATGTTCGCCGCGATCGTCGCCGGGTTCTCCGAGCTGATCAGGTTGACGGTGATCGCCCCGGACACGGAGAGGATCATCGCGACGGCCATCGTCTCGCCGAGGGCACGACCGAGACCCAGCATGGCGCCGGAGATGATTCCGGAGCGCCCGAACGGCAGGACCGCGAGCCGGATCATCTCCCAGCGGGTGGCGCCGAGCGCCAGCGCGGCCTCCTCGTGCAGCTTCGGCGCCTGCAGGAAGACCTCGCGGGCGACCGCGGTGATGATCGGCAGGATCATCACCGCCAGCACCAGGCCGACGACCAGCATCGTGCGTCCGGTGGTCGAGGGCGGGCCGGCGAACAGCGGGATCCAGCCCAGGTAGTCGGCGAGCCAGGTGGACAGTCCCACCGAGAGCGGGGCCAGCGTCCAGGCGCCCCACAGGCCGTACACGATCGAGGGAACCGCGGCCAGCAGGTCCACGATGTAGCTGAGGCCCTGGGCCAGCCTGCGCGGGGCGTAGTGGCTGATGAACAGGGCCACCATGACCGCCAGCGGTGTCGCCACCACGAGCGCGATCACCGCGCTGAGCAGCGTGCCGAAGATCAGCGGGGCGACATAGACGGCGAGCCCGCCGGGCAGCTCCGACTCCGACGCCGTGATCGCCGGGAAGGCCTCGATGAGCAGGAAAGCGGCGACCCCGGCCAGTACGACCAGGATCAGGATCCCGGCGCCTTTCGCGGAGCCGGCGAAGATGCGGTCACCGAGCTGCGAGACCGGTTTTCCGGCCGGGCGCTCAGGCGAGGCTTGAGTGGTGGTCACAGTGATCCCTGGAGGTGCGTACGTGCGCTGGACAGGGTCGGAACAGCACCCGGGACCCCGGGCGGCGCGTCCATGATGAACACCGCCCGGGGTTCCTGGCTAGATGACATACGACTCGATCTCCGGCCTCCGCAGGACCTGCTCAGCCACCGGCCGAGATGCGGTCGATCACGGGCGTGATCTCGCTGCGGAGGGTGTCCGAGAGCGGGGCGGAGCCGGCGGCCTGGGCCGCGGCCTCCTGGCCCTCGGTGCTGACGACGTAGCTCAGGAACGCCTTCGCCACGTCGGCCTGTGCCTGGTCCGGGTAGGTCGGGCAGGCCATCAGGTACGAGACGAGCACCACCGGGTAGGCACCGCCGCCGGCGGTCCGGTTGAGCTCGCAGGCGAACGACCCGTCGCCCTGACCCTCGACCCGCTGGGACTCGTCGAAGATCTGCGCGGCGGCCTCGGCGGTCGGCGCAACGTCCTGGTCGCCCAGCTTGACGTTGGCCTTGCCCAGGTCACCGGCCTGCGAAGCGTCGGCGTAGCCGATGGTGCCGTTGCCGGCGTTCACCGCACCGATCACACCGGAGGTGCCCTGTGCGGCCTCGCCGCCCTGAATCGGCCAGTTGCCGTCGGCCTCGTCGGTCCAGACGTCAGGGGCGGCCTGGTTCAGGAAGTCGGTGAGGTTCTCGGTGGTGCCCGACTCGTCGGAGCGGTGCACCGGGGTGATGGCCGTGGCCGGGAGCGTGGCGCCGGGGTTGTCCGCGACGACCGCCGGGTCGTTCCAGGTGGTGATCTCGCCCTTGAAGATCCCGGCGATGGTCGCCGGGGCCAGGTTGAGCTCCTGCACGCCGTCGAGCTTGTAGACGATCGCGATCGGCGAGACGTAGTTCGGGATCTCGATGACCGAGCCGCCGCAACGCTGGCGGGCCTGCTCCAGCTGCTCGTCGTGGAGGAACGCGTCGGAGCCGGCGAACTGCACGCCACCCTGGACGAACTGGGTGCGACCGCCACCGGAACCGACCGGGTCGTAGTTCACGGTCGCGCCCGGGTTGGCGTCGCTGAACCCGGCGATCCAGGCCTGCATCGCGGCCTGCTGCGAGCTCGCACCGGCACCCGAGATGGTGCCGGAGACGCCCTCGCCCTCGGCTCCGCCGCCACCCTCGTTCGCCGCGCCGCACCCGGCGACGAACAGCGCACATGTGGTGGCGACGCCGACGGCCGCCAGGCGCGCCCGGGGCGCGCGCCGCTTCGTCTTCACTGCAGGTTCCTCCGTGGTCGGCTGGTGCCGTTCGGGATGACGGCCCGGGGAGGCCGTCCGAGGGCAGACGCTAGGAGTCGTCGTTGGACGCAGCACCCACGGAAGATGAACGTGGAATGAACAGGGCCGCCGGTCGGGGGATCCCCGTCACACGATCGACGTCCGGTCACCACCCGGTGATCACTCCGGGGCGGGTGGTGACGCCCGTTCAGCGGGCGTAGTTCACGTCCGCGGCGTACACGTCGAACCCGAGTCGCTCGTACACCCGCACCGCGGGGGTGTTGTCCGCTTCGACGTAGAGCAGCACGGTGCCCAGTCCGCGGTCGCGCAGGTACTGCAGACCGGCCAGGGTCAGCACGCGGCCGAGGCCACGGCCGTGTGCGGCCGGGTCGACGCCGAGCACGTAGACCTCGCCCATCGCGGGCTCGTCACCGGTGGCCGGATGCACCTTGGTCCAGTGGTAGCCCAGCAGCGTGCCGGACGGGTCGGTGGCGATCAGGAACCCGTCGGCGTCGAACCAGTCCTCGGCCTGCCGGTCGGCGAGCTCGCCGCCGGTCCAGCCGCCCTGCTCGGGGTGCCAGTCGAAGGCGGCGTTGTTGACCCGCAGGAACTCCGCGTCGTCCTGCCCGGGGACGAATGAGCGGAGGATGACGCCGTCGGGGAGCTCGATCCCGGGCAACGCGGGCGCGTCCGGCCCGGTGAGCGGACGCCGCATCTGCCACAGCACCCGGTCCCGGCGGTAGCCGCGGGCCTCGGCGAGCGCCTTCGCGGCGTCGAGGTCGCCGTGCGCCCACACGTGCGGATCCGGTGTCGCCGCCTCCAGCGCCCGGACGAGGGCGGAGCCGATCCCGCGACGGCGCCGGTCCGGGTGTACCGCCAGCTCGGCGTACTCGCCGTCGAGCTGGGCGTAGCCGGCGACGGCCGGCCCGTCGGGGAGACCGGCGATCACGTGCAGCACACCGTCGCGGGGCTCGTCGGTGCGCAGGTTGCGCAGGAACTGGTCGGACAACGGTTCCGCACCGTCGTGGGAGCCGGCGGCGGCCAGCAATTCGTGCACCGCTGCGGCGGTGTCGGAGTCGAGTCGGGTGAGCACCTGCGGATCCACGCCGCGGACCCTAGTGCCTCGTCGCAGAACGTCAGCGTGACGAGAGCGCCCCCGGCGTGGTCCGGCCGGGGCCGGTGGGGCGGGCCGCGCCCGGGAGGCGACGGTCGACGGGCTCGGGATCGGTCTCACCCTCCGGGTCCGGTGGGGCGGTCAGCCCGCCACGGGACGGCCGGACGAACTTGTACCCGACGTTGCGTACGGTGCCGATCATCTGCTCGTGCTCACCGCCGAGCTTGGCCCGCAGCCGCCGCACGTGCACATCGACCGTGCGGGTGCCACCGAAGAAGTCGTAGCCCCAGACCTCCTGCAGCAGCTGGGCCCGGGTGAACACCCGGCCCGCGTGCTGCGCGAGGTACTTGAGCAGCTCGAACTCCTTGTAGGTGAGCTCCAGCAGCCGGCCCTTGAGCCGGGCCGAGTAGGTGGCCTCGTCGATCACCAGCTCACCGAGCACCAGTGCACCGCCGCCTGCGGCGGACTCCGCACCGGGCCGGGACCGCAGCAGCCGCAGCCGCGCGTCGACCTCGGCGGGGCCGGTGTCGGGAAGCAGGATCTCGTCCACCACCCACTCGCCGGAGACGGCCACCAGGCCACCCTCGTTGAGTACGGCGATCACCGGAACGTCGGTTCCGGTGCTGCCGAGCAGCCGGCACAGGCTGCGGGCGGCCACCAGGTCACTACGGGCATCGACCAGGACCGCGTCGTGCGGCCCGGCGTCGAGCAGTGCGGCCACCTCGGGCGCCGCGGTCCGGACGTTGTGCGGAAGCAGGGACAGGGCGGGCAGCACCGCTGCCGCGTCGGGAGCCGTGGTCAGCAGGAGCAGTTCCATGGACTCCTCCTCTCGCGCGATACGCAGACGATACCGCCACGTCATGCGCTGGTCAGCCGGATCGCGATCTGCCTCACGCTCGGAAGGTGTATCGATCCACTGATCGGTGCACCCCGACCCGCCCGTCCGGGGAGGTCGGGGGCCGGGCGCGGGCGCGGGCGGCCCGGTCTCTACCGTTCGGGGGTCCCGAACCCGCCACAGGGAGGCACCGCCCGTGGGAGGCACCGTGAAGCGGGCGCTCGCCGCCGTGCTGGCCGTGGCCGCCGTGCTCGTACTCGCCGATCTCGGCGCCGGTGCCGCGGCCGAGTCCGGTATCGCCCGGCAGATGCGCGACACCCTGGACCTGCCGGAGGACCCGGCCGTCCGGGTCACCGGGTTCTCCTTCCTCGCCCAGGCCGTGACCGGCCGCTACGGCCAGGTGGAGGTCTCGATGGAGCGGGTCCCGATCGGCCCGCTGCGTACGCCCGAGGTCGGGGTGGAGCTGTACGGGGTGCGCGCGCCGCTGTCCGCGCTGGTCGGCTCCGGGCCGGCCCGGTTCCGGGCGGCCGCAGCCGAGGGGACCGTCCGGATCAGCCCGAACGACATCCGGCGGATGGTCGTGGCGTCCGGCGGGCCCGCCGCCGGGGTCGAGCGGCTGACCGTCGATGTGGTCGACGCCAACGCGATCGACACCGCGATCCGGGCCGGGGCCGACCCGACGCTGCGCGGGACGGACCCGCGCACCGCCGCCCGGTTCGTCGCCGAGCTGCCGGTGGACGGCTCGGACACCCGGGTGGCCGTGCTGAGCACGCTCGTCGTCGCCGACGGGGTGCTGCGGATCGTGCCGCGCGACGTCCGCGAGCTGGACACCGACGAGGCCGTCCCGGACGCGGTGCGCGACTCGCTGCTGCGCGCGCTGGCGGTGGAGCTGGATCCCGGGACGCTCCCGCTCGGCGTCACACCGACGTCGGCGTCGATCCCGGAGTACAACGTCCTGGAGATCTCCGGTGCGGTCCGGGACCTCGACATCGGCGGAGACGGGGCCACCCGCTCCACGAGCTGACCCGGGGAGGCGCAGGTGCAGACCGGCGGACTGGTCGTACTGATCGTGGCCCTGGCGCTCGCGACGATCGCCGGGCTGGTGCTGCGCGCACGATCGGGACGGGTCCGGGCGACGACGCCGGGCCGGGCGGCCGGGGCCGGAGGCTGGGAACTGGCCGGGGTCGCACCGGACGGCAGGCGTGCCCTGCTGCTCCAGCTCTCCTCACCGGTGTGCACGCCGTGCCGGCAGACCGCGCGACTGCTCGGTGATCTCGCGGCCGCCGATCCCGGCCTCGCGCACGTCGAGATCGACGTGGCCGAGCGGATCGAGGTGGCCCGTGCGCTGGGCGTACTGCGTACCCCGACGACCGTCGTCTTCGATGCCGGCGGCGGCGAGATCCTGCGGATCTCCGGTGTGCCGCGGGCCGGCGAGCTGACCGACGCGCTGCCGTCCGCACCGGCCTGACCGGACACCCTCTCGCAGTGTGACGCAGCGACCCGGCCGCACGGGGTGTGCGGGTCGCTCCGGGTCGGTTACCCTCGCAGATGTGAACTGGCCGCTGACCCGACGCCGCGCAGTCGATCTGTGCCGCCTCGCCGGCTGCCTCTGTCTGGACTCCTGACCCGCGTGCCCTGAGCCGCGCGTCCTGACGGACGTCCCGGCCGAAACCCGGTTCCACCAGGAGTCTCCATGTCCGTCGCGGACAACGGACCCGCACGCACCGAGCCCCGGCTCGATCCACGTGGGGTCCGGTTCGCCGCCGCCGTCACCACCGTCGTACTGGCGCTGGTGCTGGTGAGCGGGAGCGGGCTGCTCGTCGGAGCACAAGCCGTCGTGTTCGGCGTCGGCGCCGTGGCCGGGATGCGATTCGCCCCCTACGGAGCGCTGTACCGGGTACTGCTCGCGCCACGGCTGGGACCGCCCACGGAGTGGGAGGACGCCGCCCCGGTCCGCTTCTCGCAGACCGTCGGGCTGGTGTTCACCGTCATCGCCACCGTCGGGTACCTGACCGGCCTGACCGCGCTCGGCGTCGTCGCCACCGCGGCGGCGCTCGTCGCAGCGTTCCTCAACGCGGCCTTCGGCTACTGCCTGGGCTGCGAGATGTACGGGCTCCTCGCCCGCCTGCGCAGTGGTGGCACCGCCACCGCGCGCCCCTGACCCGTTCAACTTCACGCGACACGATTCGGAGAGAACACACATGAGCCGCGAGGACGTCCTCGTCACCGCCGACTGGGCGGAGCAGAACCTGGAGACCGACGGGGTGGTGTTCCTCGAGGTCGACGAGGACACCACCGCCTACGACGGGGGTCACATCCCCGGTGCGGTCAAGGTCAACTGGACCGACGAGCTGCAGGACGCGGTCCGTCGCGACATCCCCACCAAGGAGCAGTTCGAGCAGCTGCTCTCCGCCAAGGGCGTCTCGAACGACGACAAGGTCGTGCTCTACGGCGGCAACAACAACTGGTTCGCCGCCTACGCGTACTGGGAGTTCAAGCTCTACGGCCACGACAACGTGGTGCTGCTCGACGGCGGCCGCAAGAAGTGGGAGCTCGACGGCCGGACCCTGACCACCGACGTCAAGGACCGCCCGGCGACCTCCTACACCGCCAAGGAGGCCGACAACTCGATCCGCGCGTTCCGCGACGAGGTCGTCGAGGCCATCGACGCGAAGAACCTGGTCGACGTCCGGTCGCCCGACGAGTTCTCCGGGAAGATCCTGGCTCCGGCGCACCTGCCGCAGGAGCAGTCGCAGCGCCCGGGGCACATCCCGTCGGCCATCAACATCCCGTGGTCGAAGGCCGCGAACGAGGACGGCACCTTCAAGTCCGACGAGGAGCTGGCCGCGCTGTACAAGGAGGCCGGCTTCGACGAGGGCCGGTCGACCATCGCGTACTGCCGGATCGGCGAGCGCTCGAGCCACACCTGGGTGGTGCTGCACGAGCTGCTCGGCCACGCGGACGTGAAGAACTACGACGGCAGCTGGACCGAGTACGGCTCGCTGATCGGCGTGCCGATCGAACTGGGAGCGAAGTGACATGTGTGGTGCACCTGACCAGACCGTGAGCCTGCCCGCGGGCACCGACCTGGAGAAGGAGACCGTGCTCGCCGGACGCGTGGTGGCCGGGGGCGACCCGGTCGGTGGCGCGTTCGTCCGGCTGCTGGACGGCACCGGTGAGTTCACCGCGGAGGTCGTGTCCTCGGCCTCCGGGGACTTCCGGTTCTTTGCCGCTCCGGGATCCTGGACCGTCCGGGCGCTGTCGCGCTCGGGCAACGGGCAGTCCGACTTCGTCGTCGACGGGCCGGGGCTGCACCAGACGGAGATCACCGTCGCCTGAGCTTGCGAAGGCGCGAGACAGCACCGCGAACGGGCCGCTGTGTGGGAGCCACTCCCGCGCAGGGGCCCGTTCGTGCCGTCAGGCCTGTTCGGTCGCGGCACCGAGCAGCGCCCGGCATTCCCGGTAGATCTGCCGGTACCGCTCGACGGCCCCCGCCCGGTCGTCGCGTTCGAGCAGGTCGAGGACGGCGCGGTAGCCGGTGGTCCACGGGGTCCACATCGCGCTGTCCGAGTTCAGCGCCATCATCCGCTGTGTCCGTGTGACGACGAGATCGACGTGGGTCTGCAGCTCCCGGTTGCCGCTCGCCAGGATCAGGATGGTGCTGAAGTCCGATCCTGCGGCGTTGGCGGCGGTCACGTCGTTGCGGGCCAGCGCGTCCTCGAGCTCGGTGAGCCGGGTGCGCAGCCGTCCGAGGTGGTCGTCGGTGATGTTCTCGATGCCCCACTCGACGCCGGCGCAGGCGAGCAGGCCCATCACGTCGATCAGGTCGACGGCGTTCTGCACGTTCAGGTCGGCGATCCGCCGGGTCCGGTTCGGCGCGACGTCGACGAGCCCCTCGGCGACGAGCTGGGCGATCGCCTCGCGGACCGGGGTGATGCTGACGCCGAGCCGGGCGGCGAGCTCGGCGTCCTTGATGACGGCCCCGGGCGCGAGCGTGCCCTGGACGATCTCACCACGGAGCTGGCGGGTGATCGCCTCGCGCCGGGTCGGCGGGATCGCGAAGGACACCGGGAAATCATGCTCTCCCTGGTCCGGCCGGTCGCCCCCGGGGCCGGTGCCCGATGCACCGGCCCCGGAGCCGTGCGGAGGGGTCACGTCGTCGCGAGGGCCTCGTGGAGCCGGAATCCGCGGTACCCGTCGGCGGCGATCGCGTCGCACTGCTCGCGGTAGAACCCGACCCCGCCGATGTAGGCCAGGAACACTCGCGGTTTGCCGGGCACGTTCGATCCCATGTACCAGGAGTCGGCGGTCGGGTAGAGCGTGGTGTTGCCGACCTCCTCGACGTGGGCGGCCCACCGGTCCTCGGCCTCGGCCGTCGCCTCGATCGCCGGGATCGACTGTTCGCGCAGCGAGACGATGCAGTCGGTGATCCAGTCGACGTGCTGCTCGATGGACACGATCATGTTCGACAGCACCGACGGGCTGGACGGGCCGGTGATGGTGAACAGGTTGGGGAACCCGGCGACGGCCAGTCCGAGGTAGGTGCGCGGACCTTCCGCCCACTTCTCCCGGAGCAGCACGCCGTCCCGGCCCCGGATGTCGATCGCGTCGAGTGCGCCGGTCATCGCGTCGAATCCGGTGGCGAACACGATGACGTCGAACCCGTACTCGCGTTCGGAGGTGCGCGCCCCGGACGGCGTCACCTCGATCAGCGGGGTCCGCCGGAGATCGACGAGCGAGACGTGCGGCCGGTTGAACGTCTCGTAGTAGCCGGTGTCCAGGCACGGGCGCTTGGTGCCGAACGGATAGCTGCGGGGGCACAGGGCCTCGGCCACCTCCGGGTCCTCGACCCGTTCCCGGATCTTCTGCCGGACGAACTCGGCGGCGGTCTCGTTGGCGGCCGCGTCGGTGAGGGTGTCGGTGTAGCCGGCCAGGATCGAGACGAGCGTGCCCTTCCGCCAGCCTGCCTCGTACGTCGCGTTCCGCTCGGTCTCGGACACCTCGTGTGCGGACCGGGTGGCGAGCTCCACCGGGACGCCGAAGCCGGAGGTGCGCTGTGCCTCCCGCCAGTCGCGGTAGCCGGCCTTCATCTCGTCGATCTCGGACCGTTCCAGCGGGCGGTTCCGGGCGGCGAGCGAGTAGGCGGGCGTGCGCTGGAAGACGGTGAGCTCGGCGGCCTGCTCCGCGATGACCGGGATCGACTGGACCCCGGAGGATCCGGTTCCGATCACCGCGACCCGCTTACCGGTGAAATCCACGCCCTCCCGCGGCCAGCGCGAGGTGTGGTAGGTCGCGCCCTGGAAGTCGGCGATCCCCGGGATGTCGATGTCCTTTGCCCGGGAGAGGCATCCGGTCGCCATGATCAGGTACTGCGCGTCGACGGTCTCGCCGGTGTCGGTGTCCACCCGCCAGCGGTTCGCGTCCTCGTCGAAGACCGCCGAGACGACCCTGGTCCGGAAGGTGATCCCGGAGCGCAGGTCGAACCGCTCCGCGACGTGCTCGATGTAGCTCAGGATCTCGGGCTGACCGGGGTAGCGCTCGGTCCACTCCCAGTCCTGTTCCAGCTCGGGGGAGAACGAGTAGGAGTAGGACAGGCTCTCGACGTCGCACCGGGCGCCCGGGTACCGGTTCCAGTACCAGGTGCCGCCGACGTCGTCGCCGGTCTCGAACACCCGGGTGCTCAGTCCCAGTTCCCGCAACCGGTACAGCTGGTAGAGCCCGGCCAGGCCGGCACCGACGATGACTGCGTCCACGTTCCGTTCGTTGGTCATGCTTGCTCCTGACGTGCGTCGTTGCAGATCGGAGTGCAGAGCGGAGTGCAGAGCGGGGGTGCGGTTCGCGTGGTGCGGGGTGGCGCGCTCAGGCCGGCTGGGAGCGGCCGGCGAGGTGCTTCTCGACCTGGTCGGTGACGTAGTCCAGGCCGGCCGCCGAACCGGGCAGGACGTTGACGAAGGTGAAGAAGCCGTGCATCTGGCCCTCGAACCGGCGGCTCTGCACCGCAACCCCCGCGGCCCGCAGCTTCTCGGCGTAGGCCTCGCCCTCGTCGCACAGCACGTCGTGCTCGGCGGTGAGCACGACCGCGGGCGGCAGGCCGGACAGGTCGGCCGAGCGCAGCGGTGATGCGTCCGGCCGGGAACGGGAGGCGGTGTCCGGGGCGTAGTGGTCCCAGAACCAGATCATCGAGTCCCGGCTCAGCATCAGCTGGTTGGCCGGATCGGTGTAGCTGGCGTTGTCCACGTCGGCGTCGGTGACCGGGTACACGAGCACCTGCAGCGCGATGTCCGGCCCGCCCTCGGCCTTCGCCCGCTGCGCCATGATCGCGGCGATGTTCCCGCCGGCGCTGTCCCCGGCGACGATCAGCGGCAGCCGCGGGCCCTGTGCCTCGAAGTGGCCGACGGTCCAGCGCAGCGCCGCCCAGGAGTCCTCGGCGGCGACCGGGTAGCGGTGCTCGGGGGCGAGCCGGTAGTCGACCAGTACGACGGCCGCACCGGTGCGGGCCACCAGGTTCCGCCCGAGCGTCTCGGACTCGTCGATCGAGCCGATCACCCAGCCACCGCCGTGGTAGTAGACGATCACCGCCCGCGGGTTCTCCGGCAGCAGGATCCGGATCGGGACGGTGCCGCCGTCGACCGGGACGCTCTCGTCGATCCGCTGGGCCACCTCGGGGCCCGGCCCGTACATGTCCCGCAGCATCCCGCCCAGCTCGCGGGCCTCGGCCGGGGTCATCTCGTGCAGCGGCTTGGCCCCGCTCTCCGCCATCTGGGCCAGGAATCCTGTCGTCGCGTCGTCGAGCGCCATGGTTCACCTCGTTGTGAATTCGTCAGCGATGCGGTCGCGCCGAAGCCGGCGGAACAACAAGATACGAATGCGATAGCGAGTTACGTCACATCTGAACGAGTGAAGAATGCATCCTGCATGCTGCAGCAAGATCGCCGATCGAGTGCCGGTCAGCGGGCCGCGTCACGACCGGCGAGATAGCCCTGGACCATGCCCCGCAGGTTGGACGTGCCGCTCTGCGCGGAGAAACCCATGTCGTTGCGTGCGGTCGCATTGCCCACCGCGTACAGCCCGGGGATCGGCTCGCCCGCCCAGGTGAGGACCCGCGCGGACGTGTCCACCTCCAGCCCCGCCGAGCCGAGCCCGGCCTGGACCCTGGCCAGCCGCGCGGCGTGGAACGGCGGCCGCACGATCGGCCCCAGTGTGGGGTTGCCGTCGCCGGTCCCGGTGGCCAGCCGGCTCATCCACAGCGACCAGGGACGCTCGCCGCGGCCGAACGCGTCGTCCCGGCCGCGGGCACGGGCCTCGTTGTAGCCGGCCACCGTCGCCGCGAGACCGTCGGCGTCGATGCCGGCGCGACGGGCGAGTTCCTCGACCGACGGCGCGCTGACGACGCGCTCCGGATCGACCTGCACGACGCCGCGCTCCGCGAGATCGTGATCGAAGACCAGCCAGGCGGGCCAGTTGGGCAGCCGCTGCGACGCCCCGTCGAACTGGTGGAGGCCCGCGTTGATCGCGGGATAGAAGCTCTCGTCGGCGAACCGGGCGCCCCGCGCGTTCACGATGATCTCGTGCGGGTGGACCACCCAGTGGGTGCGGTAGCGGGCCGTACCGTCCTCGTCGAGCTCGCCGGTCGGGAAGCCCACCTGCACGGTGTTGCGGGCCGCCGGGAGCGACCAGATCGACGCGCCGAGCGGGGCCGCCATGCCGAGATGGTCCCCGGTGATCCCGGGCGGGGAACCGGTGCCGTGGTCGTCGAGCACCCCTTCGAAACGACGGACGAGATCCGGGTTGCGGTCGTAGGCGCCGGTCGCCAGCACGACACCGGACCGGGCGACGATCTCCCGGCCGTCGGCGAGGACGACCCCGGTGACGGCACCGTCACGGGTGCGGAGCCGGGTCACCGCCGTCCCGGCCGTCAATCGTGCGCCGGCGTCGAGCGCGGCGCGCACGAAGTAGCCGGCCAGGGCCTGGCCGGTCACCAGTTCCGGGTCGGCCGTCCCGCCGCCCGGGGTGCCGGCGCCCATGTTCCAGACCGCGGTACGGCGCAGGCGCCCGGCCCACTCGCCGAGTGCGCCGGCCGGCAGCGGGACGGGTTCGAGGTAGCGGCCCTCGGCCGCGGAGTGCCCGGCCTCCGGGTAGTAGTAGTCGGGGAGATCCCGGATCACGCGCAGGTCCAGCCCGCGGCCGGTGAAGAGGTCGAGGGCCCCGTCGGCCGCGCCCAGCAGCGCCCGGGTCCGGGCCGGGTCGTTGTTGCCGCCGGCCACCCCATCGATGTAGCGAGCACCCTCCTCCGCCGTGTCGGACATGCCGAGCGCACGGGCCCACCGGTTGCCGGGTATCCAGATCTGTCCGCCGGAGACCGCCGTGACCCCACCGACGACCTGGGCGCGCTCCACGACGAGTGCGCGCGCCCCGGCATCCGCCGCCGCGGCCGCCGCCGCGCAGCCGCCGATCCCGGATCCGACACAGATCAGGTCGTACTCGTCGTCCACAGGGCCTCCGGTCACGGGCCGCCCGGTCCAGGGGCCGCCTGCTCGCCGACGTCGGATCTCCACCACACCACATCGCGTGCGTCCGGCGGGAGAGGTCGAAGTGCCCGGCTCCGGCGATCCGCGGCCGGGGACCGGTGCCCCCGGCACTCCCGGCGGGCGCCGCGCCGATGTGCCGGTAGGCTGGCGCGTCGTGCACTGGTTCTCCACCGGGCTGTTGATCGCCCTGTCCGCGGGGACCGCCGCCTGGGCCGGGTGGTTGCTCCGGCGCCTGTTCGTCGTCGAGCCCGCCACCGCCCCGGAGCCCGGGCGCACGGACCGTCGGGTCCCGGACGACGCCGATGACGACGACCACCACACCGAGGAGCGCGACTCGTGACCGATCCCGACGACGAGCAGCTGCAGACCACCATCACCGGCCCCGCCAACGCGGCGCCGGACTCGCCGCAGCGCAACCGGCCGCAGTGGACCGATCTACCGGTCGACGACGACACCGCCAACCTCCGCCAGGGCCCCGACCTGAACGAGGCGTGCCTGGGCCTGCTGCCGCTGGTCGGCACCTGGCGGGGCACCGGCGAGGTCGTCTACCCGACCATCGACGGCCCGTACCACTTCGGGCAGCAGATCACCTTCGCGCACGACGGCCGCCCGTTCCTGTCCTACGAGTCGCGGTCCTGGCTGCTCGATCCCGACGGCGGGATCATCCGGCAGGCCGCCCGCGAGACCGGCTTCTGGCGACCGCAGCAGGACGGCTCGGTCGAGGTGCTGATCGCCCACAGCAGCGGGATAGTCGAGATCTACTACGGGCCGAAGGGCGACATGCGGTCCTGGCAGATCGAGACCGACGCGGTCGCCCGCACCCCGTCGGCGAAGGAGGTCACCGGGGCGAAGCGGCTCTACGGCCTGGTGAACCAGGGCGACCTCGCCTACGTCGACGAGCGGGCGATGGTCGGCCAGCCGTTGCAGCCGCACATCTCGGCGTTGCTGCACCGCGTGGTCGGCTAGGTGGACGGCGCGACCGTCCGACCGTGCGGGAGCCGGGCACTGCTGTTCGAGGTCGGGTCGGCGCTGGAGGTGGCCGCGATCGTCGACGCCGTGCGTGCCGCCGGGCTGCCCGAGGTGTCCGAGCTCGTGCCCGCCGCGCGGACCGTGCTCGTCGAGGTCTCCGCCGGCGCATCCCTCGACCGGGTCCGGGCCGCCGTGGCCGACGCCGACCCGCGGGCCGGGACCGTGGGTACCGGTGTCCTGCACACGATCGAGGTCTCCTACGACGGCGCCGATCTCGATCTCGTCGCGGAGACCGCCGGAATCTCCCCCGACGAGGTGGTCGCGCTGCACAGCGGCGCCGAGTACACGGTGGACTTCTGCGGTTTCGCCCCCGGCTTCGGCTACCTGTCCGGTCTCCCCGAGCCGCTGCAGCAGCCACGGCTGGAGAGCTCGCGGACCGCGGTGCCGGCCGGCTCGGTCGGGATCGCCGACATCTACAGCTGCGTGTACCCGCGCCGCTCCCCCGGCGGCTGGCGGCTGATCGGTCGCACCGACACCGTCCTGTTCGATCCGGCCGCGGACCGGCCCGCGCTGTTCACCCCGGGCGACCGGGTGCGGTTCGAGGCCCGGTGAGCACCGCCCGGGCCGGCCTCGAGGTCCTCGCCGCCGGACCGCAGGCGCTCGTCACCGACCGCGGGCGGGCGGGCAACGCTCACCTGGGGGTGCCGCCGTCCGGCGCGCTGGACCGGCCCGCGTACGAGCTGGGGAACCGGCTGGTCGGCAATGCCGACGGCGCCGCCGGGCTGGAGCTGCTGGGTGGACGGCTGCGGGTCCGCGCCCGCGGCGATCGCGTCGTCGCGGTGACGGGCGCGCCGGCGCCGGTCCGGGTGGACGACCGGCCCGCGGGATCGCACATCGCGGTGCACGTCCCCGACGGCGCCGTCCTGGACGTCGGGGCGCCGGTCGCGGGGCTGCGGGTGTACCTCGCGGTGGCGGGCGGGTTCGAGGTCGCGCCGGAGCTGGGGAGTCGCAGCACCGACCTGTTGTCCGGGCTCGGCCCGGCCACGGTCGCCGACGGCGATCTGCTGCCCGTGGGCGGATGGTCCGGCGAGCTCCCGGCCGCCGGCCCGGTCCCGGTCTCGGTGCCGCCGGAGACGGTGCGCCTGCGGGTCCGGCTCGGTCCCCGCGACGACTGGTTCGCCGATCCGCGGGAGGCGCTGATCCGTCCGGTGTGGACGGTGTCGCAGGACGGAAACCGGATCGGGGTGCGACTGGACGGGCCACCGCCGGTCCGGCATCCGGACACGAGGGACCGTGAGCTGCCCAGCGAAGGCATGGTGACCGGCGCCGTGCAGGCACCGCCGGACGGGCCGCCGGTGGTGTTCCTGGCCGATCACCCGACGACCGGCGGCTATCCGGTGATCGCGGTCGTCGAGCCCGGCGACCTGCCGCTGCTGGCCCAGGCGGCGCCCGGTGCCCTGGTCCGGTTCACCGTGCTGGGCTGACGGGGCCCGGCCGGCGTCGGCTCAGCGACCGGCGTCCTCGCCGTCGAGGATGGTCCGGACGTCCTCCGGCGCCATCCCGGAGAGCCGCCCGATCTGGGTCGGGTCGAGCCCGCACTCGTCGAGGTGCCGGACGGCACCGGCCAGCTCGTCACGACGGCGGCGCAGCACGTCGCCGAGCTCCTCGATGCGGTGCTGCGAGTCGTCGAGGGTGCGGGTGGCGTCGACGGCGCGTACCGGGTCGGCCAGCAGCACCGCCAGCAACCGGTCCCGGGCGTCCTCGTCGCCGTCCGATGACGGCACCACCGACAGCGGGAGCTCCTGCTGCTCGCCCGGCACGGGCTCCGGAGTGGCGGGGTCGGTCTCGCCGCGGCGCATCCGCGCCCGCTGCACCGCCCGCGCCGCGAGTGCCTGCTGGACGGCCCGGGAGACCGGCTCGGACAGCGGCGCCGAAGCGGGCCGGGGCGGCTGGGGCGCGGCCGGTCCCCGGTCCTGTGGTGTGGCGGGACCGGTGACCGGCAGCTCGCCGGTGGGCAGGTCCTCGTGCGCGGGCACGGTGCGCTCCGCGGACCAGGGCGGCAGCGGTGCCGCGGCGAGATCGCCGGTCGCGGGCGGGCCGTCCGGGCGGGCCTGGGACGGCGTCGGCTCGGTCGCCGGGGAGCCGGTCGGTGGCCCGGTCACCGACGGCTCGGTCACCGACGGCTCGGTCACCGACGGCTCGGAGTGCTCGTCTGCGATGTGCAGGCGCGCGACCGGGGTGGCGGGGCCACCGGTGGCGCCGGCCGGTCCCCCGGGCGGTGCCACCGCTGCGTCGGCCGTGTCGGTCGTGTCGGTCGTGTCGGTCGTATCCGCTGGGTCCGCCGTGCTGACCGTGCTGCCTGTGCTGCCTGTGCTGCCTGTATCGGCTGTATCGGCTGTGCTCGTCGCGGAGGTGGCGCTCGCCCCGTCAGCGGTGAGAGCGTCGCGGCCTTCGGCGGTGGAGGCCTCACGACCGTCGGCGGTGGAGGCCTCACGACCGTCGGCGGTGGAGGCCTCACGACCGTCGGCGGTGGAGGCCTCACGACCGTCGGCGGTGATGGCTTCGCGACCGTCGGCGGACGTGCGGTCGATCGCCCGCTCCGCGCCACCGGTGCCCGCCTGCGCCGCACCGAGGGCGCCCAGCGCGGCCGCTCCGCCCAGCGGGGCCGCTCCGCCCAGCGGGGCCGCTCCGCCCAGCGCGGCCGCTCCGCCCAACGGGGCCGCCGTGGCCGGTGCCGCCGATCCCGGTGCGACCCGGGACCGCCCGGCGGGCTCCACCATGTCCCCGGACGACCGGACCGGCTCCGCCGGGTCGCGGCGGGTGCGGGCCCTGGTCGCGGCGTCGGGCCACTCGTCGGCGGGCGCGAGCAGCTCGTCGAGCGAGCTGCGCGGGGCCGTCTCCCTGGCGTGCCGTCCGGGTCCGCTGTGTCCGGTGCCGGGCGTCCCGGCATATGCCGGGGCCGCGCCGCCGGAGCGGACCGGCAGGCCCGGGAGGGGACCGGTGTCCCCGTCCCGTTCCGCGACGATGTCCGCGACGGTCCGGGGCCGCGCGGGAGGTAGCGGATCGGCCGGGCCACCCGCCGACTCCCCGGTCCAGTCCTCGGCGCACGGCGGCGGGCCGACGGTGTCCGGCGCCGCGACCGGCAGGGGTGCCGGCCCGCTGCGCGCGCGCCACACTCCCCAGAGGACCAGCACCACGAGCACTACCGCCCCCAGCGCCGCGGCGAGCGCGAGGGGCGGAACCGTGACCGAGCCGAGCTGCATGGGACCGGACCCTAAGGGGGCCCGGGCCCTTGCGCGTGCAACCTCAGGTGCTGCGCGTCCCCGACGAGGGCTGCGCGGTGCTCGGCCGGGCCGCGTCGGCGGAACCGTTCGTGCCGCTGTGCGAACCCGCGGACTGGCCGTTGGCCGGGCGACCGCCGGCCTTGTCCGCGGACTCGGATCCGCTACCGGCACCGCCCTGACCGTTGCCGGCCTGGCCGGAGCCGTTCCGGCGCGACTCCTGGTCGCCCTTGCCGCCGGTGCGCCCCATCGCCGGGTTCGCGGTGGTCGGCGGCTCCGAGGCGGCCGCGGACCTCGCGGACGAGGCCTTCTCGTCGTCGCTCCCGGGCTTCTCCGAACCATCCGATGGGGTGTCACCGGAACGACGGACGGCGCCGACCGCGACGGTCCGCTCGGCGTCCTTCTCGGACCCGGCCTTCGCGTCCTGACGCGGCACCGCGGTCGTCGCGGGCTCCGCCGGACGGGCGTCGGACGCCGGCCGGAACAGCTCGGCGGGCTCGGGCTCGTGCTCCTCGCCGCCCGGCCGGACCGCGGTGGTCCGCTCGGCGCCCTGTTCCTGCTGACGTTCCTGCCCCTGCTGCCCGGAGACTCCCGCACCGGGACGCGGAGCCGGCGACGGTCGCGGCGCCCCGCCGGGACGCGGGCCCGGCTGGCCCTGCTGACCGGGACGGCTCTGCTGCCCGGAAGCGTTCCCCTGACCCGGCTGGCCCTGCAGGTTCGACTGGCCCTGCTGGTTCGACTGACCCGGGCCGGACTGGTCCGGCCGGATCGTCTGGCTCCAGCCACCCTGCTGGCCCGGCCTGGACTGCTGGGCCGAGCCCTGCTGCCCCGGCCCACCGGCGCCCGCTGCCGCGGGCTTCGCGGCGTCGGACTGCTGATCGAATGCACCGGGCCTGCCCTGCGGGCGCGACTGGGCGCCGGAGTCGTTGCGGCCGCCCTGCTGCCCAGGTCCGCCCGGCGCTGCTGGGCCGGGCTGCGGACGCGGGCCGGGGCGCGGTGACGACCCGGGCTCGCCCTGGCCGGGGCCCTGCTGCGCGGCAGCGGGGCGGGCACCGTTCACCCCGGACGGGGACTGCGGCGTGCCCGGTCCGCGACCGGCCTGCTGACCCTGCTGCGCGGCGGCGGGCTGGTCCTTCCGGTCGGGCTGGGGCGCGGCACCGGATCCGGGCCGCACCGGCTGGGACGCACCGTTGCGCTGCTCGGGGGCGCCGTTGCGGGACTCGCCGGAGCCCGAGCGCGCGCCCGGTTCGGGTCGTGGCGCCTCGTCGGAGCCCTCGGCCGCGGCCGCGAGCGGCCGGCTGTCGGGCCGCGCCCGGTCGGCCGGAGCGCCACCCTGCTTGCCTGCGCCGGCGCGGAGCTCGTCGCGGCGACGGGTCAGCTCGCCGACCTCGGCGCGGAGCTTGTCACCCTGCTCGCGAGCCCGGTCGGCATCCGCCCGGGCACGATCGACCTGCTTGCGGGCCTCGGCCGTGACGCGCTCGGCGTCGGCCTTGGCCTTGGTCCGGATCTCCTCGGCCTCCTCCTCCGCCTTCTGCAGGATCGCCTGCATCCGGTCGGAGAAGTTGTCGGATCCGGTGTGCCGGTCCGGCTCGGAGCCGGGCCCCGGCTGCGGCGGCGCAGGCCGTGGCGGGCCCTGCCGCGGCGGACCGGGCGGCCCGGCGAAGCCACCGGGCGGCGGCATCGGCATCGGCGGCGCAGGCCTGCTGCGCAACGCATCGATGTCGGCCCGCATCCGGCCCATCACCCGCTGCATTCCGACGATGTGCTCGTCGACCTGCCTGCGGTCGTATCCGCGGAGCACGACGTCGAACCGCGGGGAACCGCCCGGGCGGTCCGCCCCGTCTGCCGTCATCGCTCACTCCTCACAGTTCGTCCGGCGCAGTGCCGGTGAGACACCACTGCGAGGCCCACGCAACCGGCGGCACCGGTCCGACCCCGCCGGTCAGGGTAGCCACGCGGGCGCCATCGCGGCGAACGCCGCAGCCCGCAATGATCAGTCACCGGCGTGGCGTCCCCCGCGAAGAAGGCTCCCGTGACACGATGCGCGGCTACCGTCCTCGCGACCGCAGCCTACCGGGCCGAAGCGAATACCATCATGGTGTGGACTCCTCGCTGAAGGGCACGCTGCACAAGCGCGGTCTGCGGATGACCCCCCAACGCCAACTCGTCCTGGACGCGGTGCGCGAGCTGGGGCACGCCACTCCCGAGCAGGTCTGCACCCGCGTCCAGGCCACTGCGCCCGCCGTCAACATCACAACCGTCTACCGCACGCTGGATCTGCTCGAGGGGCTCGGCGTCGTCCGGCACGCCCATCTGGGGCACGGCGCGCCGACCTACTCCGAGCACCGGCACCGGCACGTGCACCTGGTCTGCCACCGCTGCGGCCGGGTCGACGAGGCACCCACCGAGCTGCTGTCCGGTGTGGCCGAACGCACCCTCACGGACCTGGGTTTCCACCTCGACGCGACACACGTGGCACTGTCGGGGACCTGCGCCGACTGTGCCGCCGAGGAGGCCCAGGTCGCCCAGCAGCACGCCCTACAGACCGACACCGAGCACGACGACGCGGGTCCGGCGACACCGGGCGCCGTGAAGGGAGACCGGTGACCACGACCGGACCGGGGCCGCAGACGGCGCCCGACAGCACCGACCCCGCCGACCCCACCCGGAGCGCTGCCGACACCGACAGCGCCGACGGGACGGGACAGGCGGACACCGACGCCGCCGTTCCCGCCCACCGCGGCGACCCGCCCGCCGAGCAGCGCGCGATGGCCCGCTCGGCGGCCGTCGTCGACCGCAGTCACCGCGACGTGCTCGCGGTGACCGGCGAGGAACGGCTGTCCTGGCTGCACCTGCTGCTCACCCAGCACGTCAGCGAGCTGCCGCCGGGCACCGGCACCGAGGCGCTCGTGCTGGACATCCAGGGCCGGGTGCTGCACCACATGGGCGTCGCCGCCACCGAGGACACCGTCTATCTCGACACCGAGCCGGGCGAAGGCGCCCCACTGCTGGACTACCTGGGCAAGATGGTGTTCTGGTCGAAGGTCGAGCCGCGCGATGCCACGCCCGAGCTGGCCGTGCTCACCGTGGTCGGCCCGGACGTCCCGGCCGTGCTCGAACGGGCCGGACTGCCGGTCCCGGCCGCCCCGCACGGCGTGCTGGGGCTCGAGGACGGCGGGTTCGTCCGGCGCACCCCGTGGCCCGGAAAGGACGCGGCCGACGTCGTCGTCCCCCGTACGGAGAGCGGCACCTGGTGGTCCACCCTCACCGCAGCCGGGGCCCGGGCCGCCGGAACCATCGCGTTCGAGGCGCTGCGGGTCGAGTCCCGGTCCCCCCGGCTGCACCTCGACACCGACGAGCGCACGATCCCGCACGAGGTCGGCTGGATCGGGCCGGCGGTGCACCTGACGAAGGGCTGCTACCGCGGGCAGGAGACGGTCGCCCGGGTCGCCAACCTGGGTCGCCCGCCGCGCCGCCAGGTGCTGCTGCACCTCGACGCGGGCGACGAGGAGCTGCCGCGCACCGGCGACCCGGTGCAGCGCGACGGCCGCGCCGTCGGGCGGGTCGGAACGGTCGTCCAGCACCACGAGCTCGGGCCGGTCGCGCTGGCACTGGTGAAGCGCTCGGTCCCGGTCGATGCGGAGCTGACCGCAGGGGCCGAGGACCGCGTGTCTCCCGTCACGATCGATCCGGACTCCTACGAGCCGGATCCGGATCGCCCGCCACCCGGACGGGCCGCCCGGGAGCTCGCCGGGGGCGGGCCGGGCCGCCGCGGCTGACCTGCGACGTCCGGCGTCACCCGTTCGTGGTGTCCGCCGGGTGAACGGGTGCCGTCGCCGGACGGCACATGCCCGCCCACCCCTGTGACGACGACGGTGCCGCATCGCATGCCGCCGGGTGCGCAGGGTACGGTTGGTCTCACGACATTGATGAGACGAGAGGGGCCGCCGGGTCGTGTCAGGTGACCGGGCCGCCCCTTCCCTGTTGTAAGGGGGACCAGCCATGGGGCGCGGACGAGCCAAGGCCAAGCAGACGAAGGTGGCCCGCGAGCTCAAGTACAGCTCCCCCGCAATGGATCTCGACGCGCTGCAGCGTGAGATCGGGAGCGGGACGGCGGTTACTACCGACAACGGCGAAGAGGAGTACGGCGAATACTCCGACCTCGCCGCGAAGTACAACGACGAGGACGACCACCCTCGCCGCTGATCCGCGCACCGGCGCCCGGTCGGGAATCCCGGTTCCCCGACCGGGCGTCGACGCGTGCGCGACCCCCTCTCACCCGCTCGC
Source organism: Pseudonocardia autotrophica (assembly GCF_003945385.1). Taxonomy (NCBI): domain Bacteria; kingdom Bacillati; phylum Actinomycetota; class Actinomycetes; order Pseudonocardiales; family Pseudonocardiaceae; genus Pseudonocardia; species Pseudonocardia autotrophica. The sequence continues at coordinate 519,209 of NZ_AP018920.1, read as the reverse complement.
CGCTGCGAGCGCAACGCCGGTCGTACCGGGCGGTTTCGCCCGACCGGCCGGATAGGGCAAGATCACCAACGCGCTCCTTCCGGGGGCGCGCTCACCGGTCCCCGTCCCTGTCCGAGGTGTTCACGACATGCGCGGCAACCTCTTCGCGGTCGCCGTCAATCTCGTCGTGCTCACGGTCCGCTCGGACCAGCTGCACCTGCTGCTCATCGAGCGCGGGGAGCCGCCGTTCCTCGGCGAGTGGGCCCTCCCGGGTGGTTTCGTGCGCCCGGAGGAGGACCTGGTGCACACCGCCAGCCGCCGGCTCGGCGAGGAGACCGGGGCCGCGACCGGCGACGCCGTCGTCGGCCATCTGGAGCAGCTGGCGAGCTATGCCGCCCCGGACCGGGACCCGCGTGGCCGGGTGCTGTCCGTCGGCTACCTGGCGTTCGTCCCGGACATGCCGGAGCCGACACCGGGCGGTGGCGCCGCGGCGTCGGCATGGTGGCCGGTCGAACGCATCCCGGCGCTCGCCTTCGACCACGAGCGGATCCTCGGCGACGGCGTCGAGCGGGCCCGGTCCAAACTGGAGTACACGACGCTCGCCGCGTCGTTCTGCCCGCCGGAGTTCACCGTGTCCGATCTGCGCCGGGTCTACGAGGCCGTCTGGGACGCCTCTCTGGACCCGCGGAACTTCCAGCGGAAGGTGACCTCCACCGAGGGCTTCCTGGTCCCGACGACGACGCTGGTCACCGGAGGCCGCGGCCGGCCGCCGCGACTGTTCCGGCGGGGCACGGCCACCGCGCTGCACCCGCCGATGCTGCGCGACTCACACCGCCCGAACGATCGGGCCGCGGCGGAGCGCTGATCCTGCTCAGAACCGCGGGTGCTCCCCGCGCAGCTGCACCCGGGCACCGAGCGTGCCGGAGTCGGCACCGTCGACGTCGCCGATCCGGGCGACCTCGCCGAGGATCCACGCCGGCACGTGCCGCGCGGTGAGGACCGCGAGCGCCCGGTCGACGTCCTCGGGCGGGAGCACGGCGACCATGCCGACACCCATGTTGAACGTCTTCTCCATCTCCGCCCGCTCCACCCGGCCGCGGCCCTGGATCAGCTTGAATACCGGAGCCGGGGTCCAGGAACCGCGCTCCACGGTCGCGGCCAGGCCGTCCGGCAGCACCCGCTCCAGGTTCCGCGCGAGCCCGCCACCGGTGACGTGCGAGAAGGTGCGGACACCGGTCTCGGCGGCGATCGCCAGGCAGTCCTTGGCGTAGATCCGGGTCGGGACGAGCAGTTCCTCGCCGAGCGAGTGGTCGAACTCCTCCAGCTCGCCCTCCAGCGGCAGCCGGGCGATGTCCAGCAACACGTGCCGGGCCAGTGAGTAGCCGTTGGAGTGCAGGCCCGACGACCCGAGCGCCACCAGCACATCGCCCGGGCGGACCCGCTCAGGGCGCAGCATCTTCTCGGCGTCGACGATGCCGACGCCGGTCGCGGACAGGTCGTAGCCGCCGGGCTCCATCAGCCCGGGGTGCTCGGCGGTCTCGCCGCCCAGCAGCGCGCAACCGGCCTGCTCACAGCCCTCGGCGATGCCGCGGACCAGTGTGGCGACCTTCTCCGGGACGAGCTTGCCGACGGCGATGTAGTCCTGCAGGAACAGCGGCTCCGCGCCGCACACCACGAGATCGTCGACGACCATCGCGACCAGGTCCTGGCCGATGGTGTCGTGCTTGTCCATCGCCTGCGCGATCGCGACCTTGGTGCCGACGCCGTCGGTCGACGCGGCGAGCACCGGCTCGGTGTACTTGCCGAACTTGGCGGCGAACAGGCCGGCGAACCCGCCGATCCCACCCATCACCTCGGGCCGGGACGCCTTCTCCGCGAACGGGCGGAACTGCTCGACCGCCCGCTCCCCCGCGTCGACGTCCACTCCCGCCGATGCGTAGCTGGCAGGGCCGGAATCGGTCGAGGGCATGGGTCGGTTCTCCAGTACGCGGGGTGTGTGACGGGCGTATCGCGGGGTGCTGACCGGGCCTACGGCCGGGACAGCGCCTCACCGGCACCGTATCCGACCGCGAGCGGGCCGGGCTCCGGGGCGGGCGCGGTCCGGGCCTGCTCCGCTGGCGGGATGTCCTCGAGCAGGTGCTTGCCGAGCTTCGCCTCGTCCGGGAGCGGGATCGGGTAGTTCCCGTCGAAGCAGGCGCAGCACAGCCGGGAGCGCGGCTGCTCGGAGGCGGCCACCATCTGCTCCACCGAGACGTACCCGAGGGAGTCCGAGCCGATCGAGCGGCGGACGCCCTCGGAGTCGGCACCGTTCGCGATCAGCTCGGCACGGCTGGCGAAGTCGATACCGTAGAAACAGGGCCAGCGCACCGGCGGCGACGCGATCCGCACGTGCACCTCGAGGGCGCCCGCCTCGCGCAGCATCCGGACCAGGGCACGCTGGGTGTTGCCGCGGACGATCGAGTCGTCGACGACGACCAGGCGCTTCCCGCGGATGACGGTGCGCAGCGGGTTCAGCTTCAGCCGGATGCCGAGCTGGCGGATGGTCTGGCTCGGCTGGATGAAGGTGCGCCCGACGTAGGCGTTCTTCACCAGGCCCTGGCCGTAGGGGATGCCGGATCCCTGCGCATAGCCGATCGCGGCCGGGGTGCCGGACTCCGGGACCGGGATGACCAGGTCGGCGTCGACCGGGTGTTCCTCGGCGAGCCGGCGGCCGATCTCGACCCGGGTGTCGTAGACCGAGCGGCCGGCGATCTGGGTGTCCGGCCGGGCCAGGTAGACGTACTCGAACACGCAGCCCTTCGGCTCCGGTGCGGCGAAGCGCTCGCTGCGTATTCCGTCTGCGTCGATCGCGATGAGCTCGCCGGGCTCGACCTCGCGGACGAACGACGCGCCGACGATGTCCAGCGCTGCCGTCTCGGACGCGACCACCCAGCCCCGCTCGAGCCGGCCCAGCACCAGCGGCCGCACCCCCTGCGGGTCACGGGCGGCGAACAGGGTCGTCTCGTCGGCGAAGGCCAGCGAGAACGCCCCGCGCAGCCGCGGCAGCAGCCGCAGCGCGGCCTCGAAGACGCCGAGATCCGCGGCCCCCGCGGCGAGCAGCTCGCCGACCAGGTCGGAGTCGGTGGTGGCGCGCAGCCCGGACCGGTTGCGGTTCTCCAGCTTCGCGACGTCCTCGCGCAGCTCGGCGGTGTTGACCAGGTTCCCGTTGTGCCCCAGCGCCAGGCCGGAGCCGGTCGCGGTGGTGCGGAACGTCGGCTGGGCATTCTCCCAGGTGGTCGCCCCGGTGGTGGAGTAGCGGCAGTGCCCGATCGCGAGGTGACCGCGCAGCGAGGACAGCGTCTGCTCGTCGAACACCTGGCTGACCAGGCCGAGATCCTTGAACACGACCATGCGCTTGCCGTCGGACACCGCGATCCCGGCGGCCTCCTGGCCGCGGTGCTGCAGTGCGTAGAGGCCGTAGTACGACATCTTCGCGACGTCCTCGCCCGGGGCCCAGACACCGAAGACGCCGCATTCCTCGCGGGGACCGGTCTCGTCGGGTTCGGGTTCGGGAGCGGTGTTCGGGATGCGGGCGGTGCTGACGTGGGTGTTCCGGGCGGAACTCAACGCGGCGCTCCTCGGCTGGCGGCGTACCGGGACCGTTCGTGATCGTACGCCGCGGCAGCAGGTTCCTTCAGGTTCGGGGAGCAGGGTCACTCCGCGACCCGATCACGGGCAGCAGGCCCGCCACCTCACCGGCCCGCGAACCGGACACCCGGAGCGAGCCGTCGGCGACGGCGTCGGTCCAGGAGATCCGGCCCAGCGCGAGCGCGATCCAGGTCCGCGGATCGGTCTCCACCACGTTCGGTGGGGTGCCGCGGGTGTGCCGGGGCCCGTCGATGCACTGCACCGCACCGAACGGCGGCACCCGCACCTCGACGCTGTGCCCCGGCGCCCGCCGCACCAGCTCGGCCAGCGACTCCTTCACCGCGGCCCGGCGGGTGGCCCGGTCGGGCTCCGGGCCACCGCCGAGCCAGTCGTGCAGCGCGCCGGTCACACCGAGACGGGGCCGAACCGGGCCGGCAGGGTCGCCTCCCAGGCGGTCCGCAGCTCGTCGAGCTCGAGCACCCCGGCGGCGTCGCCGAAGTCGAGTGCGGAGCCACCGGTCTCCCCGATCCGGACGGCCGGGACGCCGGCCTCGGCGGCCCGCACCAGCAGACCGTCGGCGGCGTCCGCGGCGGCGGTGACCAGGACCCGCCCGGCGGATTCGGAGAACAGCGCCGTGAACGCCTCGTCGTGCACGACGGCCACATCGATCCGGGCACCCCGGCCACCGGCCAGCGCGGCCTCGACCAGGCCCTGGGCCAGCCCGCCGTCGGACAGGTCGTGGCTGCCGGTGAGCTCGCCGTCGGCAGCGGCGGCCGCGAGCAGACCGGCGAGGCGACGCTCGTGCTCCAGGTCGACGGCCGGCGGGAGGCCGCCGAGGTGACCGTGCACCTCGTGCGCCCACTCCGAGCCGCCGAACTCGGAGGCGGTGGAGCCGAGCAGGATCACCGCGTCGCCGTCGGCGCCGGCGAACCCGGACCGGACCGCCCCGCGGACGTCGTCGATCACGCCGAGCACGCCGACCACCGGGGTCGGGAGGATCGCGGTAGAGCCGGTCTGGTTGTAGAAGCTGACGTTCCCACCGGTGACCGGGGTGCCGAGCACCGCGCAGCCGTCCGCGATGCCGCGGATGGCCTGCTGGAACTGCCACATGACGTGCGGGTCCTCCGGCGAGCCGAAGTTGAGGCAGTCGGTGACGGCCAGCGGCACCGCACCGGAGGTCGCCACGTTGCGGTACGCCTCGGCGAGCGCGAGCTGCGCGCCGGCGTAGGGGTCCAGCGCGACGAACCGGGCGTTGCAGTCGGTGGCGACCGAGATCCCGCGGCCGGTCTCCTCGTCGACCTGCACGACTCCGGCGTCGGCGCCGTGCGCGGCGACGGTGTTGCCGCGCACGTAGCGGTCGTACTGGTCGGTGACCCAGGCGCGGCTGGCCAGGTTCGGCGAGGCCGCCATCCGCAGCACCTCGGCACGCAGCTCGGACGGCACCTCCGGGCGCGGCAGCCGGTCCGGGACGTCGGCGTTCAGCGCGTCCTGCCGCTCGTCGTCACGGGCGACCGGGCGCCGGTAGACCGGCCCCTCGTGGGCGACGGTGCGCGGCGGCACGTCGACCACGGTCTGTCCGCCGGAGGTGATCACCAGCCGGTCGCCGTCGGTGACCTCGCCGATCACCGAGGCCAGCACGTCCCACTTGGCACAGACCGCCATGAACGCCTCGACGTGCTCGGGCTTCACCACCGCGCACATCCGCTCCTGGGACTCCGAGGAGAGGATCTCGGCGGCGGTCATCCCGGTGGCGCGCAGCGGGACGGCGTCGAGGTCCACGCTCATCCCGCCGTCACCGGCGCTGGCCAGCTCGGAGGTGGCGCAGGACAGCCCGGCGCCGCCGAGGTCCTGGATGCCGACGACCAGCCCGGCCGCGAACAGCTCCAGGCAGCACTCGATGAGGACCTTCTCGGTGAACGGGTCGCCGACCTGGACGCTCGGGAGCTTCTTGCGCCCGGTTCCGCCGCTGGAGGAGTCGAAGGTCTCCGAGGCCAGCACGGACACGCCGCCGATGCCGTCGAGACCGGTCGTCGCACCGAACAGGATGATCTTGTTGCCGGTACCGGAGGCGAACGCGAGGTGCAGGTCCTCGGTCTTCAGCGCACCCACACACAGCGCGTTGACCAGCGGATTCCCCGCGTAGGACGGGTCGAAGACGACCTCGCCCGCGACGTTCGGCAGGCCGAGACAGTTCCCGTAGCCACCGACCCCGGCGACGATGCCGGGCAGCACCCGGGCGGTGTCGTCGGCGTCGAGCGGGCCGAAGCGCAGCGGATCGCCGACGGCGATCGGGCGGGCGCCCATCGCCATGATGTCGCGGACGATGCCACCGACACCGGTCGCCGCACCCTGGTAGGGCTCGACGTAGGACGGGTGGTTGTGCGACTCGACCTTGAAGGTGACGGCCCAGTCGTCGCCGATGCTCACCACCCCGGCGTTCTCCCCGATGCCGGCGAGCATCGCGGAGCGCATCTCCTCGGTGGTCGTCTCACCGAAGTAGCTCAGGTGGACCTTCGACGACTTGTACGAGCAGTGCTCGCTCCACATCACCGAGTACATGGCCAGCTCGGCATCGGTGGGCCGGCGACCGAGGATCTCCCGGATACGGGCGTACTCGTCGTCCTTGAGGCCCAGCTCACGGTAGGGCTGCGGCGCCTCCGGCGTCGCCTCGGCGTGGGAGACGGAATCGACCTGCACCTGGGACTGCGTCACGAGGCCAGGGTAATGGCGACACATCGGTACCGGATCGTGGCGGTGCCCGGAAGCACAAGCGGGGGCGGATCGACCGCGCGTCGTCCGGCCCGACGGGACGCCGTGCCGGCGTTCCGCCAGGTCGTCGGCACGTCGTTCGAGGGGTCCCGGTCAGCCGAGGCCGGCCGTCGCCTTCAGCACCGAGGTGAACAGGCCCGCACCGTCCTCGGACGGGCCGGTCAGTGCGCTGGTGGCGTGCTCCGGGTGCGGCATCAGCCCGACCACGTTCCCGGCCGGGTTGGTGATCCCGGCGATGTCGCGGGCCGAGCCGTTCGGGGCGCCGTCGCGGTAGCGGAACACCACCCGGCCCTCGCCCTCCAGCTCGTCGAGGGTCGCGGCGTCGGCGACGTAGCGACCCTCCTGCGACTTCAGTGGGACGAGCAGCTGGTCGCCGGTCGCATAGTCGCTGCTCCACGCGGTCCGGGCGTTCTCCACGGTCAGGACCAGATCACGGCAGAGGAAGTGCATGCCGGCATTCGCGACCAGCGCGCCCGGCAGCAGGTGCGCCTCGCAGAGGATCTGGAAGCCGTTGCAGATGCCGAGCACCGGCAGGCCGCGCCCGGCCGCGTCCACGACCTCGCGCATGATCGGCGCCAGCGACGCGATCGCACCGGCCCGCAGGTAGTCACCGTAGGAGAAGCCCCCCGGGACGACGACGGCGTCCACCCCGCGCAGGTCGTGGTCGCCGTGCCACAGCGGGACGGCGTCGGCACCGGCACGCCGGACGGCGCGGGCGGCGTCGACGTCGTCGAGCGTGCCCGGGAAGGTGATCACGCCGACACGACTCACAGCCGGGTCACCGTCCAGTCCTCGATCACCGGGTTCGCCAGCAGTGAGCCGGCGAGCCGGTGCAGGGTCTCGTCGTCGATCGCGTCGTCGACCTCGAGCTCGAAGTGCTTGCCCTGCCGCACCCCGCTCACCCCGGAGACACCGATCCGGCCGAGCGCCCGGGTCACCGCCTGACCCTGGACGTCGAGGATCTCGGGCTTGGGCATCACGTCCACCACCACTCTCGCCACGACCTCAGCCTAGAGGTTCGTTCCGCGGGCTTCCCCCGTCCCACGGCGAAGGGTGGTGACAGCCCGGCGTGCCGGGCCCCACCATCGGGTATGCGGATTCTGATCCTGGGCGGAACGGTCTTCCTCTCCCGCGCGATCGCCGAGGCGGCGCTCGCCGCCGGACACGCCGTGACCTGCGTATCCCGCGGAGTCTCCGGTGCGCCACCGCCGGGCGCGGCGACGGTGAAGGCCGACCGGTCCGAGCCCGGCGCGCTGGCGGCGGCGCTGGCCGGGGAGCCGTCCGGCCGGGGGTACGACGCCGTGATCGACGTCGCGACGATGTCGGCGCCCTGGGTGCGGGACGCCCTGGACGCGCTCGCCGATCAGGCCGCGCACTGGACGTTCGTCTCGTCGATCAACGCCTACGCCGATCCGTCGGTGCGCGGCGGGACCGTCGACCAGGCCACCCTGGCCCCGATGCACACCCATCCCGACCAGGACTCGGACGACCCGGACGTCTACGGCGCCACGAAGGTCGCGAGCGAGCAGGCCGTGCTCGACCGGGTCGGGGACCGTGCGCTGATCGTGCGCGGCGGGCTGATCTGCGGGGCCGGGGACCTGTCGGACCGCTTCGGGTACTGGGCGAACCGGTTCGCCAGGGGCGGGCGCGCCGTCGTACCGGACGTTCCGGGGCATCCGATGCAGATCGTCGACGTGCGGGACCTCGCGGAGTGGATCGTGCGGTCCGCCGCGAACGGCGCCACCGGCACCTTCGACGGCACCGGGCCGCGCTCCACCCTGGCCCGGGTGCTGGAACAGATCGCCGACGCCGTCGGCGCCCCGGACCTGGACCTGGTCCGGGTACCCGCGGAGACGCTGGTCTCCGAGGACGTCGCGATCTGGGCCGGGCCACGGTCGCTCCCGCTGTGGCTGCCCGAGTCGCACTGGGGCATCGCCGACCGGGACGTCAGCGCGTCCCTCGCGGCCGGGCTCGACACCCGGCCGGTCGGCGAGACCGCACGTGCCGCGCTGGACCGGGAGCGGGAGCTGGGGGTCGCCCGGAACCGGCGTTCCGGGCTCACCGCCGACGAGGAGCGGTCGGTGCTGCGGGCGCACACCACCGGCTGATCCCGGTGCCCGGTCAGCCGCCGCCCCCGAGCACCGCGCACAGCCGGGCCGCGAACCCGGCCGGGTCGCCCTGGTGGCCGAACTCGCCACCGGCGAACCCGCCGTGGTGGCTGAGGAAGCGCACCGCCGGCCGGCCCAGCCGGGCCGCGAGCGCCCGGGCGGTACGCGCGGTGAGCGTGTCCCCGGACTCCTCCCCGACCGCGATCAGCACCCGGGTGGGTGCGGCGGCGAGCGCGGCGGCGTCCGGGACGTGGCTGAACACCGGGTCCGAACGACCGGAGAGCAGCGGGTCGTCGCGGGAGCCGTCGTCGGCGTCCGACAGGCCGAACTGCGCCGGGTCCGGTGATCCGGCGGCGAAGTACTCGTCGGTGAACTCGCCGGACCACGACGTCAGTGCGATGAAGGCGGCCATCCCGGCGCCGGATCCCCGCGCGTCGTAGGCCTCCCGCACCCCGTCCCAGGCCCGCCGGGCGGCGCCGGCGTCCGGGAGCTCACCGATCAGCGGTGGCTCGTGTGCGACCAGGACACGAACGTCGCCGGGGTGCGCGGCGACCAGGGCCAGCGCCGTCACCGCGCCCCCGCTGCTCGCCAGCAGATCGACCGGCCCGCCGATCGCGCCGATCAGCGCGTGCACGTCCGCGGCCTGCACGTGCGGGTCGTGGTCGGTACGGCCGTCCCGCCGGGTGCTGCGCCCGATCCCACGCGGGTCGTAGGCGACGACCCGGCGCTGCGGCAGCTGCGCGGCGAGCGCACGGAACCCGGTGGCGTCCATCGGCTGGCCGATCGCGAGCAGCGGACGGTCGCCCGGCGCCGGATCGGGGCCGTGCACGTCATAGGTGATGACGGCGTCGTCGAGATCGAGGGTGCACGTGTCCATACGGCATGGGACCCGGCCCGGACGTCGTTCTCATCGGTACCCGGCGGGGACCCCGCCCGGTGGCACGTGAGCAACGACCTACGTCACCCGCTCGGACGAGTGGGCCCGGACCGGGGATGCTGGTCGTATGCACCGCAGCGACGCACAGGATCCGGCGGGCCAGTCGTGCCCCGCACCGGCCGCCGGCCGGGAAACGGCGAGGTGCGTCCGATGGGCATGAGATGGGAGCAGGTGGTCCTCGACGCCCGCGACCCGGAACGGCTGGGGCGCTGGTGGGCCGAGGCGCTCGACTGGGAGGTCGTGACGGCCGCACGCCGGGAGTTCTCCATCCGCCCCACCCAGGGCGGCGCCCCGGGGATCACCTTCGTGCCGGTGCCCGAGGGCAAGCGGACCAAGAACCGGATGCACATCGACCTGCAGCCGGACGGCGTGCGCGACTCGGAGGTCGCCCGGCTGCTGATGCTGGGTGCGACGAGGATCAACGTGGGGCAGCACGGTGACCAGCCGTGGACCGTGCTGGCCGATCCCGAGGGCAACGAGTTCTGCGTGCTGGGCGAGTACCGCCGCTGATCCATCCACAGGTGACCCGAGTTGTCCACAGGGTACGCACACTGTGGACAACTTCTGGGGACAACCTCTGGGTACGCCGGTGCTACGCCGCCGCGGCGGACGCCGGCAGCGCCGCGCGGTACACCGATCCGACGGCACCCGCGCCGCGCGCGGCATCGATCGCGTCGAGCGCGGCCTCGACCCGGTGCGGTTTGCGCAGGTCCTTGGCACGCAGACCGATCCGCACCACACCGGTGCGCCTGCTCAGGCGCAGCGCCTGCTGCGCGAGCGTGCGGCGGCCACCCGTCGCACGCTCGGCCCGCAGCCACGGCTCGGAGCTGCGGAAGGTCAGCACCCTGGCCCGCAGGATCGGTCCGCCGGCCATCGTGGAGCGCACCGTCGCCTCGTCCGCACACAGGGTGAACCCGAGCTCGGGCAGCGCCTCGACGGTGCCCGCCGACGCGATCCAGCCGGGCGGCGCGAAACCGTCGGCCGACAGCCCGGTGGCGGTGAGGATCCGGCGGGCGGCGGTCAGCCGCAGCATCGCCTCGTGCCGGGGCAGCGCGCCGAACTCGGTGCGCCGTCCGATCCGCGGGACCGAACCGTTCTGCCAGGCCCCGACCGGGTCGGCGGTGTGGTCGTAGCCGTGCAGCAGCAGGTCGTCGCCGGCGCCGATCCGGCCGGCGATCCAGCGGACCAGGTCGTCGCCGCGGCGCAGCGGGTGCACCCCGGCCGCGCGGGGCTGCACCAGGTGGGTCAGCGGGACCCCGCGCCGGTCGAGCTCGGCGGCGAAGGCCACGGCGCGGGCCCGGTCGGCGTCGTCGCCGTCGGTGAGGCCGGACAGCGAGACCAGCAGCGTTCCCATGCCCGCCATGACACCGCACCGAGATGAACCCGGTGTGAGCCGCGCGGGTCGGCCCGGCGACGAACGACCGGCCGTCCCACCCGGGGTGGGTGTGCGGACGGGCCGCGCGCCGCCACCCACGAAGGCCCGGCCGACCGCACACCCGCTGGCCCCGCGACACACCTGTTGCAACGGGTGTGCGGCGGGGCCGAGGGGTGTGCGGCGGGGCCCGGGGGTGCGGCGGGGTCAGCGGGCGGTGAAGCCCCCGTCGACGCGCAGCTCGGCGCCGTTCACCATCGCCGCCTCGGTCGAGGCCAGGTACACCACGGCCGCGGCGATCTCGGACGGCTCGGCGAACCGCCGGGCGGGGATCTCCGCGCGGTGCGCGTCGCCCGCAGGGTTGTCCCAGACCTCGCGGCCCAGTGCGGTGAGGACCACGGTCGGCGAGACCGCGTTCACGGTCACCCCCTGCGGGCCCCACTCCACGGCGAGGGTGCGGGTGAGCCCGTTGATCCCGGCCTTCGAGGCGCAGTACGCGGCGTGCTTCTCCAAGCCGCTGCTCGCGGCCTGCGAGGCCAGGTTCACGATCCGGCCGTATCCCTGCTCCACCATCACCCGCCCGGCGGCCTGGGCCATCAGCCAGGATCCGGTCAGGTTGACGTCGAGGGTCCGGCGCCACTCGTCGACACCCAGCTCCAGGGCCGGGGCGAGCAGCGCGATCCCGGCCGAGTTGACCAGCACGTCGAGCCGGCCGTGCCGGTCGAGCACCTCGGCCACACCGGCCCGGGCGGAGTCCGGATCGGCGACGTCCACCCGATGCGCCGAGGCGCACCCACCGAGAGCGTCCGTGCGGAGATCGGCACCGGCGACGACGGCGCCCTGCGCGGCGAGCGCCCCGGCCACCTCGGCGCCGATCCCGGAGGCGGCACCGGTGACCAGGGCGACGCGTCCCGTCAGGTCGAACATCAGCCGCGCTCGTACTCGTCGAGCGCGGCGACCTTCTCGGCCGATGCGGACTGCGGGTCGAAGCGGTGCTCCAGCCACTCCGAGGCGAGCTTGCGGGCCAGCTCGATCCCGACGACGCGCTGCCCGAAGCAGAGCACCTGGGCGTCGTTGGACTTGATCGAGCGCTCCACCGAGAACGGGTCGTGCGCGGTCACCGCCCGGATACCGGGCACCTTGTTGGCCGAGATCGCGACGCCGAGCCCGGTGCCGCAGACCAGCAGCGCGCGATCGGCCTCGCCGTCGGCAACCTTGCGGGCCGCCGCCACCCCGATGTGCGGGTAGGCGGTGTGCCCGTCCTGCGCCACCCCGACGTCGATCACCTCGACGACCCGGTCGTCGGCCTGCAGATCGGCCTTGAGCCGCTCCTTGTACTCGTACCCGGCGTCGTCGGCGCCGACCACGATGCGCAGCTTCCCGCTCACGTGCCCTCCAGTACTCGTCCGACCGCGGTGACGATCAGCGCCATCGAGGTCGCCCCCGCGTCGGGCGTCCCCACGCTCTTCTCGGCCAGGGGCCGGGCCCGCCCGATCCGCGGCCGCAACTCGGCCGTGTCCCGCGCGCCCGTCGTCGCGCTCTGCCCGGCGGCGCTCCAGGCCGGGGCGAGCTCCTCGCCCGCCGCGACCCGTCGTTCCAGCTCGTCGGTGAAGGGCAGCAGCGCGTCCAGCAGCGTCTTGTCGCCCGGCTGCGCCCCGCCGAGCTGCTCGATGGTGCTCGCGAACTCGCGGACACCGGCCGCGACGACGCCGGCCGGGTACGACTCGGCGGTGTCCCCGAGGTGCCGCCCGAAGGCCTCCAGCGCGGCCCCCCACAGCACGCCGGAGGTGCCGCCGGCCCGCTCGGCCCAGGCCTGGCCGGCCTGCTGGAGCAGCCAGCCGCCGCCGACCTCGGGACCGAGATCGGCGATCCGCGCGGTCGCGGCGGTGATGCCCTTGAGCATGCCGCGGCCGTGGTCGCCGTCCCCGGCGACCGCGTCGATCCGGCCCAGCTCGTTCTCGTGCTCCCGGATCGTCGACTCGACGGCGGCGAGCGCGTCCCGGACGGTGCCGGCCAGCCGCCGGGCGGCCTCGCCGGCCTCCGGCGCGGTCACGACCGCCTCGGCTCCGGCGAGCTCGTCACCGCTCGGGGCACGCAGCGCGGCCAGCGGTGCGCTCGCCTTCCGGTAGGCGGGGGTGTAGGCGTCGGCCCGCCAGAGCGGGTCCAGCTCGTCGTCGAGCCACATCAGGGTCAACGAGCAACCGCCCATGTCCAGGCTGGTCACGAGCTCGCCGACCTCGGGATCGACGATCTCGTGCCCGGCGTCGCGCAGTCGCCGCGCGACATGCCCCCAGAGCAGGAACAGCTCCTCGTACTTGGTCGTCCCGAGTCCGTTGAGGATCGTGCCGATCCGGCCGGGCGCGCCCGCCGGGGCAGCCTTCAGGAGGTCGTCGACCAGCAGATCGGCGAGCTCGCGGGCCGGGAGCATCGGGACGTCGCGGATCCCGGGCTCGCCGTGGATGCCCAGGCCGAGCCCGAGGTGTCCGTCCGGGACGGTGAACAGCGGCTCGTCCTCGCCGGGCATGGTGCAGCCGGAGAAGGCGACGCCCAGGGTGCGGGTCGCGGCGTTCGCGGCCCGGCCGAGGCGTTCCACCTCGTCGATGTCGTGGCCCCGGGCGGCGGCCGCGCCCATCACCTTGAACACCGTGAAGTCGCCCGCGATGCCCCGGCGGCGCTCCTCCTCGGCCGCGGAGGCGATGTCGTCGGTGACGACCACGATCCGGGCGTCGATCCCGTCGGCCCGCAGCCGCTCCGCCGCGATCCCGAAGTTGATCACGTCACCGGCGTAGTTGCCGAAGCTGAAGATCACGCCCCGGCCCTGGTCGGCGGCCCGCCCGACGGAGTACGCCTGGGCCGCCGATGGCGAGGTGAAGATGTTGCCGACCACGGCGCCGTGGGCCATGCCGGGGCCGACCGTCCCGCAGAACGCCGGGTAGTGGCCCGACCCGCCGCCGATCACGACCGCGACCTGCGGCTCGTCGCCGCGGTGCGCGACCACACCGCCGTGCACCCCTCGGACACGGTCGGCGTAGAGATCGAGGAATCCGGCGAGCTGGTCGTCGGCGAACTCGGCCGGGTCGTCGTAGATCCTGGTCATGCCCGCTCCCCCACTCCGGCGGAGTCGGCCGAGGTCGGCAGATCCTCCGCGCGCTGGGGTACGTCGAGCCAGTACATCATCACGAAGGCGGCCGCGTAGAGGGCGACGAAGGCCCACACGACTCCGACGTTGCCGGTGCCGAGCGCCAGCATGATCGCGACGACGGCAGCACCCAGGAACGCGGCGCCACCGGCCGCGGTGGTGTACATGGCCATCGCGGCTCCCTTGTGGTCGGGTGCCAGCGCGGGCATGATCGCGCCCATCGGGACGAACCCGGCGAGCAGGCAGCCGAAGACGCAGCCGGCCGCGACGGAGACCCAGAAGCCCCAGGTGGAGCCGGCCGGGACGGCCTGCGGCACGTACCACCAGAGCAGCAGGCCCACCGCGGAGCCGAACACGCCGAACCACTGCACGGTGCGGCGCCAGCCCCACTTGTCGCCTACCCAGCCGAAGACCGCGTTGACCAGGATGTTCGTCGCGTAGACGAACACGGTCATGGTCAGCCAGCGGCTCTGGCCCCAGCCGAGATCGACGGCGATGACCGTCGGCAGGATGACGAACATGCCGTACTGCGGGGCGGTGTTGATCAGGCGGACCAGGAAACCCATCAGGATCTTCGGGTTGCTCGCGGTCAGCCGCAGCCCGGCGGTGAGCACCTGGGCGTTGCTCTCGCCGGCCGGGGCGAGCCGCTGGTGGGCGTGCCCCTCGCGGACGCCGAAGTGGCAGATCGCCCAGCCGACGACCACCAGCGCGGTCGCGCCGACCATCGCGGCGGTCTCACCGCCGGTCGATCCACCGAACGCCGGGATCATCCCGATCGCGAACAGCGAACCGAGGGTCGGCAGGCCACCGGTGAACATCACGTAGAACCAGCCGACCGCGGCACCGTTGCGGTGGTACGGGGTGACGGCGGCGATCCACACCAGGAAGGCGAACGCGAACAGCGGGTAGCCGAAGCCGCGCAGGAAGTAGGTGATGGTGACGCCCCAGAAGCTCTCCGCCTGCAGGCTCAGCAGGAAGAGCACCTCGAACACGACCCAGACGACGACGCCGAGGGTCATCACCCGGCGCGGTCCCCAGAGATCGGCGAGCGCGCCCGCCAGGTAGCTGGCGATCAGGACGGCGAGGCCGTACATCGAGATGATCGTCGCGACGGTGGCCTCGGGCGAGCCGAGCACCGCCTCGATGTGCGGGGAGATGAAGTTCGACTCGGTGCCGTTACCGGTCATGAAGACCAGCACGCCGACGAAGCCCCAGCGCAGTGCGTGCGGGATGCCGAGCCGGTCGAGGAAGGTCTCCTTCACGTCCGCGCCCCTCATGCGTTCGGGAGGATCGAGACCTTGACCGACGCACCGGAGGTGTCGCCGACCAGGTCGAGGGCCTTCTGGAACTCGGCGAGCGGCACCTGGTGGGTGCAGATGTCGGAGATCGGGAGCTTGCCGTCCTCCAGCATCTTGATCGCGGCCGGCCAGCAGTGCGGGCCGAGGTGGGCGCCGCGGACGTCGAGCTCCTTGTCGTCGGAGATGATCGACCAGTCCACCGTCACGTCGGACCCGAAGACCGAGTACTCGACGAAGGTGCCCAGCTTGCGCAGCAGGTTGAGGCCCTGCGCGACGGCCGGGACCGCGCCGGAACCCTCGAGGTAGACGTCGGCGCCGTAGCCGTCGGTCAGCTCCTTGACCCGGGCGACCGCGTCCTCGCGGGAGATGTTGATCGTGAGGTCGGCGCCGGTGCGGCGGCCGAGCTCCAGCTTGTCGTCGTCGAGATCCAGCGCGATCAGCAGTCGCGGGTTCTTGGCGCGGGCGCCGGCGATCAGGCCCAGCCCGATCGGGCCGCAGCCGGCGACGACCACGACGTCGTCGAAGGAGATGGTGGCCCGCTCGACCGCGTGCAGCGCGCAGGACAGCGGCTCGGCGAACGCAGCGTGCTGCGGCTCGAGGTCCGGGGAGACCCGGTGCACCCTGGCGCGGGTCGGGACCAGCATGTACTGGGCCATCGCGCCGTTGAAGTTGCGGAAGCCGAACATGTCGTGCGGCCCGCACATCCAGTACTGGCCGCGCAGGCAGTAGCGGCACTCCTCGCAGGGCACGATCTGCTCGCAGGCGACCCGATCGCCGAGCCGGACGCCGTGCCGGGCGAGTCCGGCGTCGTCGCCACCGACGATCCGGCCGACGAACTCGTGCCCCGGGGTCACCCCGGTCTGCGCCCAGGCAGGGCGGTTCTCGTCGCCCCAGAACTTGGCGGCGCCGTGGTAGCACTTGAGGTCGCTGGCGCAGACGCCGACGGCCTCGACCTGCATCAGCAGCTCTCCCGCGTCCGGCTTCGGGACGTCCACCTCCTCCAGCCGGTAGTCCTCCGGGCCGTGTACGACGACGGCCTGCATCCGGGCGGGGATCTCGTGGGTCCCTGTGCTCACGGCGAAACCTCCATTGGTGCCTGCCATGCGAACTGCTGCATGCGCTTGGCCTGAGCATGCGTTCCGGCGTGAACATCTGTCAACACATCGGTTCCAGGGTGAACAAACGTGCACTATGCTGATGCGGCACGATCCTCCGTGAGGAAGGGAGACCGGCGATGGCGCCACGCGGGTTCACCCGCCGTGATCTCGCCCTGATGCACAGGGCGGCACGGCTGTACTACCTGGACGACCTCAACCAGGCCGCGATCGCGGAGCGGCTGACGGTCTCCCGGCCGACGGTGTCCCGGCTGCTCGCCGAGGCGCGGCGGGTCGGCATCGTGCGGATCACCGTGCACGATCCGGACACCCTGCGGGTCGGCGGCGACGACGCGGCCCGGCTCGCCGCCGCACTCGGTGTCGAGAAGGTGTGGCTGGCGCCGTTCGCGGCGCGCCCGCTCGGTTCGATGCTCGCCGAGCCGGTCGGCGAGGCACTGCGCGAGGCCGCGCTCGGCCCCGGGGACGTGCTGCTGGTGTCGTCCGGGCGGACGGTGTGGGAGATCAGCCACGAGGCGCTGCCCGCGTTCCCCGGCTGCGAGATCGTGCCGACCGTCGGCGGGGTCGCCGAACCGGAGGCGTGGCACCAGACCAACGAGATCACCCGGGCGCTCGCCGAACGGATGCAGGCGCACCCGCACTTCCTGTTCACCCAGGCCATGCCGTCACCGGCGATGCGCGACACGCTCGCCGAGGACCCGGAGTTCCAGCGGGTCACCGGATTCTGGAGCCGGGCGCAGGCCGCGCTGGTCGGCGTCGGGGCGCCGCCCGCCGGCCGCGAGTCGATCTCCACCTCGGTGCCGCTGGACGACGAGGGACTGCGCGCCGGGGCCGGAGACGTGTGCCTGAACTTCTACCGCGCCGACGGCGGCGAGATCGCGTTCCCGGGCAGCGACCGGATGGTCCGGATCTCCCCCGATGAACTGCGGAAGGTACCGCGGACGATCGCCGTCGCCGTCGGCACGGAGAAGGTGCCGAGCATCGTCGCCGGGGCGCGGGCGGGGCTGTTCAACCGGCTCGTCACCGACGCACCGACGGCGCAGGCGCTGCTGGAGGCGCTCGGCGGGGTGTGAACGCCGCCGGCCGGGGCTCGGCTGCGCGGTAGCGTGAGCCGATGCATGCATCGGGCGACGCCCTGTACCGGAGGGCACCCGAGCCGGCCCGCACCCGAGGGGCGTTGTTGACCGGGCTCGCCCGGCGTTGCCGCGTCGTCCGATGAGCAGATCGGGGCCCGTGGTCGGGCTCGTCGGATGCGCGGCGGGCGGTGTCGAGACGGCCTGCGAGTCGTTCGTGCGGCCGGCCCGGGCCCGGGGCTGGGGTGTGGCCGTCACGCTCACGCCGACCGCCGGATCCTGGCTGGCGGGCTCGGACGAGCTGGCGACGCTGCAGGACGCGGCCGGGCTCCCGGTGCGCGTCCACCCCCGGGCCCCCGGCGAACGGAGCCCCCATCCTCCCCTCGACTGCTGTGTCGTGGCACCGGCCAGCGCGAACTCGGTCGCGAAGCTCGCGCTGGGCATCGGGGACAACCAGGCGCTCACCATGTTGTGCGAGTTGCTCGGCAACCCGGCGATCCCGCTCGTCGTGTTCCCGAGGGTCAACGCCGCACATACCCGCCATCCGGCCTGGCCCGGACACCTCGCCGTGCTGCGGGCCGCGGGGGTGCGACTGATCGAAGGGCCCGGCGTCTGGGACCTCCACGAGCCGGGGCAGGCACCGTCGAACCGCCCGCTCCCCTGGGACACGATCCTGGCCGCGACCGAGTACGCACTCGACGGCCGGCCGTAGCCGAACTCCACCAGCAGTGTCGGCCCCTGCCAACACCTCAGCTGCCGACCGGCGACTCCCAGACCGACCCCGTGATCCTCCGGTACACCTCGGCGTAGCGGTCCTGCACGACCTTCACCACGTCGTCGGGCACCTCCGGACCGGGCGCGGTGCGGTCCCAGTCCAGGTCGGCCGACCAGTCGCGCACGTACTGCTTGTCGAAGGAGAACTGCTGGCGGCCGGGCTCGTAGGAGTCGGCGGGCCAGAACCGCGACGAGTCGGGGGTGAGCACCTCGTCGCCGAGGACGATGCCGCCGTCGGTGTCGCGACCGAACTCCAGCTTGGTGTCGGCGACCAGGATCCCGCCCGCCGCGGCCGACTCGGCCCCGCGCCGGTAGACCTCCAGGGTCAGTGCGCGCAGCTGCTCGGCGGTGTCCGCGCCGACCAGTGCCACGACCTCGTCGAAGGTCATGAACTCGTCGTGCTCCCCGACCGCCGCCTTGGTGGTGGGAGTGAAGATCGGCTCGGGCAGCCGGGAGCCCTCGACCAGGCCGTCGGGCAGCCGTACGCCGGAGACGGTGCCGTTCTTCTGGTACTCCTTCAGACCGAGACCGGTGAGGTAGCCGCGGGCGATGCACTCCACCGGCAGCATCTCCAGCGGGCGGCAGCGGACCGCCCGCCCGGCGAACTCGGCCGGGACGTCGTGCGTGCCGATCACGTGGTTGGGCACGAGATCCGCGGTCCGGTCGAACCAGAACAGCGACAGCGCCGTGAGGATCGCGCCCTTGTCCGGGACCGGCGTCGGGAGCACCACGTCGTAGATCGAGAGCCGGTCGGAGGCGACCAGCAGCAGCTCCGCCGGATCCACGCTCTCGTCGAGGTAGAGCTCGCGGACCTTGCCCGAGTGCACCAGCTTCACAGGATCCCTCCCGGGGTGTAGGCGGCCGCCTCCGGATTCTTGGCGGTGATCGCCGCGATCCGCTCGTTGACCGCGGCGACCTGGGACGCCGCCGCCCCGGTGAACCGCAGCGGATCGTCGAGCAGCCCGTCGAGCGTCCCGGCGGGCAGCCCGAGCCGGTCGTCGGCGGCTAGCCGGGCGAGCAGGTCGTTGTCGGACTGACCCTGCTCGCGCATCGCCAGCGCGACGGCGACCGCGTGCTCCTTGATGACCTCGTGCGCGGTCTCCCGGCCGACCCCGGCCCGCACGGCGGCCATCAGCACCGCGGTCGTCGCGAGGAAGGGCAGGTAGCGGTCCAGCTCGCGGGCGATGACCGCCGGGTAGGCGCCGAACTCGTCGAGCACGGTCAGCGCGGTCTCGTAGAGACCGTCGAGGGCGAAGAAGGCGTCCGGCAGCGCGACCCGGCGGACCACCGAGCAGCTGACGTCGCCCTCGTTCCACTGCGAGCCCGCGAGGTCCGCGGTCATCATCGACAGTCCGCGCAGGATCACCATCAGGCCGTTGATGCGTTCCGCGGAACGCGCGTTCATCTTGTGCGGCATGGCGGACGACCCGACCTGGCCGGGGGCGAAGCCCTCGGTGGCGAGCTCGGCACCGGCCATCAGCCGGATCGTGGTTGCCAGCGACGACGGCGCCGCGGCCAGCTGCACCAGCGCGGTGACGACGTCGTGGTCGAGCGAGCGCGGATACACCTGGCCGACGCTGGTGAAGGCCTCGGCGAACCCGAGGTGGGTCGCGATCCGCTGCTCCAGCTCGTCGAGCTTCGCCGCGGCCGCGGCGTCGCCGCCCAGCAGGTCCAGCATGTCCTGGCTGGTGCCCATCGGGCCCTTGATCCCGCGCAGCGGGTAGCGCGAGCGCAGGTCGTCGAGCCGGGCGTGCGCGACCAGCAGCTCGTCGGCGGCCGAGGCGAAACGCTTGCCGAGGGTGGTGGTCTGCGCGGCGACGTTGTGGCTGCGGCCGGCCATCGTCAGCTCGGCGTACTCGGCGGCGCGCCGGCCGAGCCGGGCCAGGATCGCCACGGTGCGGTCGGCCACGAGCTCCAGCGACAGCCGGATCTGCAGCTGCTCGACGTTCTCGGTGAGATCGCGGCTGGTCATCCCCTTGTGCACGTGCTCGTGGCCGGCGAGGGCGTTGAACTCCTCGATCCGGGCCTTCACGTCGTGCCGGGTCACCCGCTCGCGGTCGGCGATCGAGGCGAGATCGACCTGATCGACGACGGCCTCGTAGTCGTCGATGACCGACGACGGCACCTCGATGCCCAGATCGCGCTGGGCCCGCAGCACCGCGATCCACAGCCGTCGTTCCAGCGCGATCTTGTACTCCGGGGACCAGAGCCGGACCAGCTCGGGACTCGCATAGCGCGCGGCCAGCACGTTGGGGATCACGTGGCGCGATGATAATCGCTGGTCGAGCGGGTGGGGCGGCCGGGAGCCCCGGCTCACACGGACTACTTCCCGATCGCCTCGCGCAACGCCTCGCGGGCCACCCCGCGCGGATCCTGCTCGGCCTCGATCAGGGCGGTCAGGACCATGCCGTCGACCAGCGCGGTCACCCGCCGCACCTCACCCGGCCGCGGCCGCCGGCCCGCGGTGCGGGTGAGCGCCTCGTCGAGCAGCCCGTCGAACTCGACCCGCTGGGCGCGCAGCAGCCCCGCCAGGAACGGCCGGTGCCCCGATCCGATCAGCCGCTCGAACCGGCGCAGCACCGCACCCAGCCCCTCGGTCCGTGAGCGCGGACCGAGCATCAGGTCGAGGACGATCTCGGCCGGATCGTCCCGCATGTCCAGGCAGCCGCGCACATAGGCCAGCTCCTCGTTGCCCAGCCGGTCCAGGCCGGCACAGACCAGATCCTCCAGCGAGGAGAAGTAGTACGTCGTCGCGGCCAGCGGCACCCCGGCCCGCTCGGCGACCGCACGGTGCCGGATCGCGTCGAAACCGCCTTCGGCGAGCAACTCGGCGGCTGCCGCCACGAGCAGCGCACGCCGCCGCTCACCCTTCTCGGTCTGTTTCCCGGGGGCCGCCATGAGAGTCATCCTGCCTGCCGGAGCGGCATTCTTTCGAGTGAGTTGTTTCGCGTCCCGATACCCAGGTGGCAGCCCTGTCCGTGACCATTTCGTGACCCTGCCGTGTCGGTCCGGACGCGGATGACCGACACTGATGGGCGTGCGCCCGTCACCTCGCAGCCGCCGAGCATCGCGAAGCGCCCTGCGTGGCGCCCCCGCCGTGGATCCGGCCGAGCCGATCGACCTCCGCTCGGACACCGTGACCGCCCCGACGCCCGCGATGCGCAAGGCGATGGCGGACGCGGAGGTCGCCGACGACGTGCTCGACCGCGACCCGACGATGCGCGAGCTGGAGGAGCGGGTGGCCGGCCTGCTCGGCGCCACCGACGCGCTCTGGACGCCGACCGGGTCGATGGCGAACCTGATCGCGCTGATGAGCAGGCTCGGCCGGGGCGAGTCGTTCCTCGCACCGCTGGGCGCGCACGTCCTGGACTTCGAGCTCGGCACGGCCGCCTGGCTGGCCGGCGGGATGCCGCGGCCACTGCCGCACGACGGCGGTCCCGGCAAGGTCACCCCGCACGCCGTCCGGCGGGCCGCGGTGGACACCGCCGACCACGGCTCCTACGCCGCGCTCCGCCCGGCGCTGCTGTGCCTGGAGAACACGCACAACTCCGCGGGCGGCACGGTGACCGCGCCGGAGGAGCACGCGTCCGTCGCGGCGGCCGCCCGCGCGGCCCGGCTGTCCGTGCATCTCGACGGCGCCCGGCTGTGGAACGCCGCCGTCGCGCTCGGGGTGCCGCCCGGGGCGCTCACGGTCGGCGCGGACACCGTCGCGGTCTGCCTGAGCAAGGGCCTCGGCGCCCCGGTCGGGTCGGTCGTCGCCGGCTCCGCGGAGTTCACCGAGCAGGCCAGACGGCTGCGCAAGATGCTCGGCGGCGGCGTCCGGCAGGGCGGCGTGATGGCCGCCGCCGGGCTGGTCGCGCTGGAGGACGTCGACCGGCTCGCCGAGGATCACGCGCTGGCCACGACGCTCGCCGCCGGGCTGCGCGAACGCGGCTGGCGGGTACGGGAGCCGCAGACCAACATCGTCCTGCTCGACGTCGCCGACCTGCGCGGCACGATCGCCGCGTTCCGCGAGGCCGGGGTGCGGGCCGGGGCGATCGCCGGGAAGCTGCGGCTGATGACCCACCGGGACGTCTCCGACCGGCACATCGCGGCCGCGCTGGAACGGATCGGTGAGGTCGGCCCGGCCAGCACCGGATCGCCGGGGGCGCCGCCCGCCCAGTTCGGCCGCTCCCGCGACGTTCCGGA
This sequence comes from Pseudonocardia autotrophica, assembly GCF_003945385.1. Classification (NCBI taxonomy): domain Bacteria; kingdom Bacillati; phylum Actinomycetota; class Actinomycetes; order Pseudonocardiales; family Pseudonocardiaceae; genus Pseudonocardia; species Pseudonocardia autotrophica. Next base: position 496,833 of record NZ_AP018920.1, on the reverse strand, counting down.
GCAGGCACCCCGTACCGCGCTGGGCTGAGCACCTCCGTCGCCGGCCGGATCGTCGGCCGGATCACAGTGTCGTCCGCGGGTAAGTGACTGTCGTACGAGGTCAAGTCGACCCGCTCGATCGGGTCCAGACTGGTCGTCTGCAGGGCACCGGAGCAGATGCCCGCATAGGCTTCCGCCACCGTCGGGCCGAGTCCGACCCTGGCCCCGACCCGATCCTTCCTCGGCGCCGGTGACCTGCGCGAACCCGCTGCCGGCGGGCCGGCGGGTCGTGGTGCCACGACCGCAGGACCACCATGATCAGCGCACCATCGCCCGACTCCGCCGAGCCGGGCACGACGCTCGTCGCCGACGGCGTCACCGTCGACGGACCGCACGGCCCGCTGCTGGCCACGACCTCGCTGCGGGTCACCGCGGGCAGCATCCTGCTCGTGGCCGGTACGCCCGGATCCGGGCACACCGCGCTCGCGCTCTGCCTGGCCGGTCGGATGCGTCCGACCCGGGGCCGGGTGAGTTTCGGCGGTGACGGGGCCGACGATCCGGACCGGTTGCGGCGGGCGGTGGCCGTCGTCGACACCCCCGGGGTCAGCGAGCCGGACCCGGCGCTGCCGCTGCGCACCGTGATCGGTGAGGAACTGGCCATGGCGGGGCGCCGGGCCTGGCCACGGGCGGTCGGGGAATGGCTGGCCGGGCGGGGCGCCGAGCAGTGGGCGGGCACCCGGTTCGAGGACGTCCCGGCACCGACCCGGATCGCGCTGATGACCGAGCTGGCTGCGGCCCGTCCCGGCATCGAGGCCGTGGTGCTGACCGCGCCGGACCGGCACGGCGGCACCCCGGTGACCTGGTGGCAGATCGCGGCCGGGCACGCCGCCGCGGGTCTCGCGGTCGTCGTCACCTGCAGCGAGACGTCGGCGGCGCTGCTCGGTGTCCCCCCGGTGCTGCTCGGCGGCGGGCACCCGGACCCGGCCCTGGACCCCGGCGGCCGGCACACCCGGCCACCGGATCCGGACGCCGGCACCGGGCCGCTCACCGTGGTCACCACGGATCCGGGCACCGAGCCCGAGGGACCGGTGGCGGACCGATGAGCGCGATCCGGATGGCGATCAGCGAGCTGCGCCGGATCACGGCGGGCCGGCTGCCGGTCCTGGCGGTGCTCGCGCTGCTGCTGATCCCGATGCTGTACGCCGGGTTCTACCTCTACGCCAACGGCGACCCGTACTCCCGCCTGGACCGCGTCCCGGCCGCACTCGTGGTCGAGGACGCGGGCGGCACCGACGCCGACGGGAACCCGCAGAACGTCGGGGAGCAGGTCGCGACGGACCTGATGGAGTCCGGCTCGTTCGACTTCCACCGGGTCGGCGCCGCGGAGGCCGACCGTGGGGTGCGGGACAACGAGTACACCTTCGCCCTCACCGTCACCCGGGACTTCACCGCCGCCCTGCACTCGTCGGCCGATCTCACGCCGCGCCAGGGCGTTCTCGTGCTGACCACGAACGACGCCAACAACTACCTGGTCCGCACGATCGCCGACACCCTCACCGGCCGGGTGCGCGACTCGGTGGCCCAGCAGGTCGGCACCGAGGCCGCGGACAATTTCCTGACCGGGTTCTCCACGATCTACACGAAGACCCAGGAGGCCGCGAACGGTGCGGGCGAGCTCGCCGACGGAGCGGGCCGGGCGCACGACGGCGCCCGTGAGCTCGCCGCCGGTGCAGACCAGCTGGCGTCCGGGCAGCGACAGCTGCTCGGCGGGGCCCAGCAGCTCGCCGGAGGCGCCGGGGAGCTGTCGTCCGGGGCGGGCACCCTGGCCGGCGGCGCCGGCACCGCCGCCGCCGGAGCGGACCGGCTGAACAGCGGTGCCGGCGAGCTGGCCACCGGGCTGGGAACGCTGCGGGACGCGACCGCGCAGCTCCCCGCGCAGGCCCGGGAGCTGGCCGACGGCGCCCGCCAGGTGGCCGACGGCAACGCCCAGGTGGCCGAGGCGGGCGACCGGGTCGCGCAGGAGTCGGCCCGGCTGGCGGCCCAGCTCGACGCCGCCGACGGCACGATCGCCGACGGGCTGCGTGCACGCGGCTTCACCGAGGAGCAGGTCACGCAGGCACTGGCCGCGCTCGCCGAGGCGAAGCAGCCGCTGGAACAGGGCAACGCCCGCGTCCAGGAGGTGTCCGGCCGGCTCGATCAGCTCGGCTCCGGCGCGCGACAGGTCGCCGACGGCGCGGAACGGCTCGCCGTCGCCGCCCCTCAGCTCGGTTCCGGGATCGGCAGCGCCGCCGACGGCGCCGGTGCGCTGCGCGACGGCGCGGCCGAGCTCTCCGGCGGGGTCCGCGCGCTCTCCGACGGGGCCACCCGGCTCTCGACCGGGGCGGACGCACTGGCCACCGGCGCCGGCCGGCTCGTCGATGGCGAGCGCACCGCCGTCGAGGGCACCGACCGGCTCGCCGACGGCGCCCACCGGCTCGACACCGGCACCGGCGAGCTCGCCACCGGCGCCGGGACGCTGCGGGACGGCCTGTTCGACGGGCTCGGGCAGATCCCGAACCCGTCGCCGGACGTCCGGGCCGCCACCGCGCAGAACATCGGCGATCCGGTCGCCACCCGCGACGTCGCCCACTCCCGCGCGGACACCTACGGCGCCGGGCTCGCCCCGTTCTTCATGGCGCTGGCCACCTGGATCGGCGGCTACGTGCTGTTCCTGCTGTTGCAGCCGCTGTCCCGGCGGGCGATCGCGGCCGGGCAGAGCCCGCTGCGGGTCGCGCTGGGCGGCTGGATCCCGGCCGGGTTGCTGGGGGTCGTGCAGGTCACCGGCATGTATGTGGTCGTGTCGGCGGTGCTGGGGATCGTGCCGGCGCATCCGCTGGGGACACTCGCGTTCCTCTGGCTGGTGTCGATGACGTTCACCGCGATCGTGCACGCCCTGAACGCACTGCTGGGCGCGGTCGGCCAGTTCCTCGGGCTGGTGCTGATGGTGTTGCAGCTGGTGTCGGCCGGCGGCACGTTCCCCTGGCAGACCATCCCGGAACCGCTGTACCCGATGCACCTCCTGATGCCGATGGGCTACGCCGTCGACGCACTGCGCCACCTCATGTACGGCGGCGAGCTGACCGGCGTCGTCGGGACGGCGGTGCCGGTGCTGGCCGCCTGGTTCCTGATCTCGGTACTTCTCGCGACACTCGCCGCGCACCGGCAGCGGGTGTGGCGGCCCTCGACCGTCAAACCCGAGCTGGTGCTCTGAGCGGGCGTCAGACCCAGGCGCGCAGCCGGTCCAGCGCCGCGGTGATCCCCTCCGACGTGCCGGCGCAGGAGAACCGCACGAAGTCGCCGCCGTCGACCGGGTCGAAGTCCTGCCCGGGCGCGACGGCGATCCCGGTCTCGTCGAGGAGCCGGTAGGTCAGCGCCATCGAGTCCTCACCGGGCCGCAGCAGGTGCCCGATGTCGGCGTAGACGTAGAACGCGCCGTCGGCCGGGGCCAGCCGATCGATCCCGATACCGCGCAGCCCGGCCAGCAGCAGATCCCGGTTCTGCCCGTAGCGGACCACGTGCGCGTCCGCCTCGGCGTAGCTCGCCTCCTCGAACGCGGCGAGCGCGGCGTGCTGCGGCAGCGCCGGCGGGCAGACGGTGAAGTTTCCGGCGAGCCCCTCGACCGTGCGGCGCAGCCGCGGCGGGCAGACCAGCCAGCCCAGCCGCCAGCCGGTCATCGAGAAGTACTTGGAGAACGAGTTCACCAGCAGCGCCTCACGGGAGGTCTCCCACGCGCACGCCGTCGCGGGCGACCCGGGGAACGTGATGCCGTGGTAGATCTCGTCGCTGACCAGCTGGATCCCGCGCCCCTCGCAATATGTGGCCAGCGCGGCGAGTTCCTCGGGGTCGAGCACGGTGCCGGTGGGGTTCGCCGGGCTGGCCAGGATCAGGCCCTTCACCGGCTCGTCCAGCTCCTCCAGCATCGCGACGGTCGGCTGGAACCGGGTCTGCGGCCCGCAGGGCAGCTCCACGACCTCGCACCCCAGAGCGGTGAGGATGTTGCGGTAGCAGGGGTAGCCGGGGCGGGCCAGCGCGACCCGGTCGCCCGCGTCGAACGCGGCGAGGAAGGCGAGCAGGAACCCGCCGGACGAGCCGGTGGTCAGCACCACGTCGCCCGGGTCGACGCGCACGCCTGCGGTCCGCCGGTAGTGGCCCGCGACGGCCTCACGCAGCTCCGGGATGCCGGGCGCGACGGTGTAGCCGAGCACCTCGGAGTTCAGCGCCTCGGCGGCGGCCCGGCGGACCGGCTCGGGTGCCGGCGTCGATGGCTGCCCGGCGGAGAGGTTGATCAGGTCGCCGTGGCTGCGGGCCCGCTGCGCGGCGGCCGCCCAGACGTCCATCACGTGGAACGGGGCCACCGCGGCACGTGCGGCGACGGTGAGCTGGGAAGCGGTCGATCCGGTCACCGGTCGAGGGTAGGCCGGATCGCCGGGCGCCGTCCGGGCCCGTCAGGAACGCCGGGCCCGGCACCTCCACCGCCGTGGGAGGTGCCGGGCCCGGATCACACCGGTGCGCGGGCCGGGAGCCCGCCCCGTCCGGGGCAGCGCCCGCGCGATGTCACTCCGCCGCGGCGAGACCCAGGGCGTCGAGGGCAGCGCCGACCTGCGCGCTGGTGTCGGCGACCGCGGCGTCGAGGTACTCGGCGACCGGGGTCAGCTCGGCGGCCTGGGCCGAGCCGGTGAACGCCAGGGTGGCGAGCGGGGCGGCGATGACGGCGCCGACGAGGGTCAGCGCGCGACGACGACGGGCCGGCTGGGGAGCGTTGGCCATGATGGATCCTCCTGTGTCTCAGGGGCACCGGCTGTGCCCCTGTGACACGGAACGATTCCGGCCCGCACCGGCTGGATCAAACTCGGATGTCCGGTTTTACACCGTGTTCAAGATCTTTCTACACGGACCGTGACAACGACCGGTCCGTGTTCATGATCGGCCTGGTCACCGGGGTCGATACGCCGTATAGACCAAGATCACTCGGCCATATGGCGGTAATCCGGCGGACACATCAGCCCGGGACGGTGATCTCCCCGCGCTCCGCCTTCAGCCCGATGTCGGTCCGGTGATGCGATCCGGCGAGCCGCACCGGGGCCAGCCGGGCGTAGGCGTCCGCCCGTGCGGCGGCCAGATCCGTACCCGTCCCGACCACCGACAGCACCCGCCCGCCGGACGACACGACCGCGCCGTCGTCGCGCCGCCGGGTGCCGGCGTGCAGCACGCCCTCGCCGTCCGCACCGGTGATCACGTCACCGAGCCGCGGGGTGGCCGGGTAGCCCTCGGCCGCCACGACGACGGTCACCGCGGAGCCGTCCGACCACTCCGGGCCCGGCTGCTCGGAGAGCGTCCCGGTCGCCGTCGCGTGCAGCAGCCCGGCCAGCGGCGTGCGCAGCAGCGCCAGCACCGCCTGGGTCTCCGGGTCACCGAAGCGACAGTTGAACTCGATCACCGCCGGGCCCTGCGAGGTGAGCGCGAGACCCGCGTAGAGCAGGCCGGAGAACCGCGCACCGCGCTTCTCCAGCTCGACCGCCACCGGGCGGACGACCTTCTCCACCAACTCACCGGCCAGGTCATCGCCCGCCCAGGGCAGCGGGCAGTACGCGCCCATCCCGCCGGTGTTCGGGCCGGTGTCGTCGTCGCCGACCCGCTTGAAGTCCTGCGCCGGCAGCAGCGGCACCACGGTGGACCCGTCGACCAGGCAGAACAGCGACGCCTCCGGGCCGTCCAGGAACGACTCGAGCAGCGCCGGGTGGCCGGCGTCGAGCAGGGCGAGGGCGTGCGCCCTGGCGATCTCGATGTCGTCGGACACCACGACGCCCTTGCCCGCGGCCAGCCCGTCGTCCTTCACCACGTACGGCGGGGTGAACACGCTGAGCGCGGTGTCCAGGTGCGCGGGGTTGTCCACCACCACCGACGACGCCGTCGGCACGCCCGCCGAGCTCATCACCGACTTCGCGAACGCCTTGGACCCCTCGATCCGGGCCGCCTCACGTCCCGGGCCGAAGCACGGGATCCCGGCCTCGCGGACCGCGTCGGCGGCGCCGTTGACCAGCGGCACCTCGGGACCGATGACGACCAGGTCCGCCTGCCAGGTCCGGGCGAGCGACACGACGGCGTCGTTGTCGGCCACGTCCAGACCCAGCTGCTCGGAGACCGCAGCCGTTCCGGCATTGCCCGGGGCGCATGCCAGGGCCGTCACCCCCGGATCCTGCGCCAAGGACACCGCGATGGCGTGCTCACGCGCGCCGCTACCCACGACCAGGATTCGCACGGTCGTCGAGCGTATCTGCGCATGTCCGGGACCGCGCCACCGGCATCCGTCCCGGGCGGTGGCACCACTCGTCCGTGTCCGTACTCGTGCTCGGGGCCCTGCTCACGGCCGGGTCCGTGCTCGGGTCCGGGCCGGGTGCGCCGGGGCTCGGCGCGGCTCACCCGCCGTCGTGCGCCGGCGTCGGGCCCAGATGCTGCAGGATGAGCTCGGTGACCCGGTCCGGGCGCTCCTGTTGCGGGAAATGCCCGGTCGCCGGGAGCGCGTGGTGGGCGAACCCGGCGCCCGCGTAGCGGCGGGTGCGGCGCATCGTGGTGTCGAGCACGCAAGGATCGTCGGCCCCGTGCACCTGCAGCACCGGGACGCCGACCGGCGCGGACACGGCGCGGGCGAACCGCAGGCCCTCCGGCCGGAACAGCGACCGCACCGTCCAGCGGTAGTACTCCAGCGAGCAGTGCGCGACCGTGGAGATCCGGATCGCGTCCCGGTTGCGGGCGACGGCATCGGCGAAGTCCGCGGTCGACGTCCACTCCGGCCCCGCCCAGGCCCGCATGATCGTCTCGATCCTGGCGCCCCGCCCGGCCCGCAGCGAACGCTCGGGCAGCCGCGGGAGCTGGAAGCCCGCCATGTAGCGGCTGGCCCGGCCCTGGCCGAGCGGATCGCGCAGTACCGCGTCGCGCATCGTCACCGGGTGCGGGGCGCCGAGCGCGGTCAGCGAGCGGACCAGCCGCGGATGCAGGGCCGTGACGCTCCAGGCGATCGCCGCACCCCAGTCGTGCCCGACGACGTGCGCGCGCCGCTCCCCCAGCGCCCGGATCAGGCCGGCGCAGTCACCGGCGAGGGTCCAGAGGTCGTAGCCACGCGGGGGTTTGTCGGTGTCGCCGTAGCCGCGCAGATCGGGGGCGACGACGTGGTACCCGGCGTCGCCGAGCGCGAGCAGCTGATGCCGCCAGGTCCACCAGAACTCCGGGAAGCCGTGCAGGAGCACGACCAGCGGACCGTCGGCGGGGCCGTACTCCGCCACGTGGATCCGGATGCCGTTGGCCGACACCCCTCGATGGGTCCACGGACCGGCGATCCGCACCAGCGCGGGATCGACCGGCCCATCGTGGCCCACCTGCGGGTCAGCCCGCGGCGGCGTGCCGTCCGGACGGGCCGTCGGTCAGCTCGCGCACGTTGTCACCGCCGCGGCCGCGCTGGGACAGCACCTGGGCCGAGTCCTTCAGCGAGTCGATGGTCCGCTCCGGCTTGCGGATCTTGCGGACGCGCAGGTAGCCGAGCAGCCCGAACAGCCCCGCGATCAGCAGCATGACCAGGAACGTGATGCCGAACCCGGCCGCGCGGTTGAGCCACAGCGAGAGGAACTCGGCGAGGGTGAAGAACAGGTAGAACAGGCTGAACAGGGCGATCACCGCGGCGATCACGAAGAAGACGCTGCCCTGCACGCCCTTCTTCACCTCGGCGGTGACCTCGGCCTTGGCCAGCTCGACCTCGGAACGGACCAGCGTGGACAGGTGCGTGGTGACGTCCTTGGCGAGCGCGCCGAGGGACTGGTCCCGCGGACCCGGCTCCGGTGAGAGCGGGATCGAGGGCAGGACCGGCGGAACCTCCGCGTTGCCTGACTGGCTGTTGCTGGCCACCGTCATCCCTCCTGTCGCCCGTCGATCAGTGAGCCGTCATCGTGCCACGGCGACCCACCGCTCGCTCGGCCGCGCCACGCCGACCGCGACTCCTCACTCGTCCGGGCGGCCGCGCAGCTTCTTGATCTGTCCCCGCCGGTTCTTCGCATCCAGCCTGCGGCGCTTCGACCCGGCCGTCGGGCGGGTGGCCCGCCGGGTGCGCGGCTCGGGGGCCGTCGCCTCCCCCAGCACGGCGGCCAGTCGCGCGCGGGCCGCCTCCCGGTTGCGGAGCTGGCTGCGGTGCTCGGCGGCGACGATCGTCAGCACCCCGCCGGCCAGCCGGTTCCGCAGCCGTTCCAGCGCGCGTTCCCGCAGGTCGTCCGGGACGCTCGGGGAGCCGGCGAGATCGAAGGAGAGCTCGACCCGGGAGTCGGTCGTGTTGACCCCCTGCCCACCCGGCCCGGAGGCACGGGAGAACCGCCAGCCCAGCTCCCGCTCGGGTACGACGAAGCCGCGCCGCACCCGTATCCCGTCGGAGTCCACACCCGCATTGTGACCCCGCGGCGTCATGCCCCCCGCAGCACTGTGGCCCCGCGGCACAGGGTCTCCCGCAACACGGTGGCCCCGGACGTGACGGGTCACGTCCGGGGCCACCGGCCAGGTCACTGGACAGGGATCAGTCCTCCGAGGAGTCCTTCATCCCGGTGGTGATCAGGTCCATCACCGAGGAGTCCGCCAGCGTCGAGACGTCGCCGACCTCACGGTTCTCCGCCACGTCACGCAGCAGCCGGCGCATGATCTTGCCGGAGCGGGTCTTCGGCAGCTCCTCGACGACCATGATCTGACGCGGCTTTGCGATCGGGCCGATCTCCTTGGACACGTGGTCGCGCAGCGCCTTGATCGCCTCCTCGCCGCCGTCCTTCGCGGCGCTGCCGCGCAGGATGACGAACGCGACGATGCCCTGACCGGTGGTCTCGTCGGAGGCGCCCACGACCGCGGCCTCGGCGACGGTCGGGTGACTGACCAGCGCCGACTCCACCTCGGTGGTGGAGATGCGGTGCCCGGAGATGTTCATGACGTCGTCGACCCGGCCGAGCAGCCAGATGGCGCCGTCCTCGTCGTACTTGGCACCGTCACCGGCGAAGTAGTAGCCCTGCTCGGCGAAGCGGGACCAGTAGGTCTCCTTGTAGCGCTCGTTGTCGCCCCAGATGCCGCGCAGCATCGACGGCCACGGCTTGTCGAGGACGAGGTAGCCGCCCTCGCCGTTGCCGACCGGGGTGCCGGTGTCGTCGACCACGGCGGCCGAGATGCCCGGCAGCGCGCGCATCGCCGAGCCCGGCTTGGTCGCGGTGACGCCCGGCAGCGGGGCGATCATCTGCGAGCCGGTCTCGGTCTGCCACCAGGTGTCGACGATCGGGCAGCGCTCCTTGCCGATCTTCTCCCGGAACCACATCCAGGCCTCGGGGTTGATCGGCTCGCCCACCGTGCCGAGCACCTTCAGCGAGGACAGGTCGTACTTCGCGGGGATGTCCTCGCCCCACTTCATGAACGTGCGGATCAGCGTCGGGGCGGTGTAGTAGATCGAGACCTTGTACTTGTCGACGATCTCCCAGTGCCGGCCCTCGTGCGGGGTGTTCGGCGTGCCCTCGTAGATCACCTGGGTGGCGCCGTTGGCCAGCGGCCCGTAGACGATGTAGGTGTGCCCGGTGACCCAGCCGATGTCGGCGGTGCACCAGTAGACGCTCTCCCCCGGCTTGTGGTCGAAGACCACGTTGTGGGTGTACGCGGACTGCGTCAGGTAGCCACCCGAGGTGTGCAGGATGCCCTTCGGCTTCCCCGTCGTGCCCGAGGTGTAGAGGATGAACAGCGGGTGCTCGGAGTCGAACGACTCCGGGGTGTGCGTCTCGGACGCGGAGCCGACGGCGTCGTGCCACCAGACGTCGCGGCCCTCGGTCCACGGCACGTCGGTCTCGGTGCGCTTCACCACGAGCACGTGCTCGATGGTGGTGCCCGCGACGGCCTCGTCGGTGTTCTCCTTCATCGGCGCCGGCTTGCCGCGGCGGTACTGACCGTCGCTGGTGATCAGCACCTTCGCCTCGGCGTCCTCGATCCGGGCCTTCAGCGCGCCCGGCGAGAACCCGCCGAAGACGACGCTGTGCAGCGCGCCCAGCCGGGCGCAGGCCAGCATCGAGAACACGGCCTCGGGGATCATCGGCAGCTGGATGGCGACCCGGTCACCCTTGCCGACACCCAGCTCGGCCAGCGCGTTCGCGGTCTTCGAGACCTCACGCTGCAGGTCGGCGTAGGTGATGGTGCGGGAGTCGCCGGGCTCGCCCTCCCAGTAGATCGCGACGCGGTCGCCGTTGCCCGCCTCGACGTGCCGGTCGGCGCAGTTGTAGGCGACGTTCAGTTCACCGCCGACGAACCACTTCGCGAACGGGGCCTCCCACTCCAGGACGGTGTCCCACTTCTTCGTCCAGTGCAGTCGGTCCGCCTGCTCCGACCAGAACCCGTCACGATCGGACTCGGCGCGCTCGTACCACTCGGCGGTGGCGTTGGCCTGAGCAGCGAACTCCGCGGGCGGCGGGAACGAGCGGCTCTCGGTGGACAGTGCGCTCAGTGCTGAGCTGTTTCCTGAGCTCTTCTCGGACTCGGCCATGTCCTCGTGTCCTCCTTGACGCGGCGTGTTTCCGGCCTCTCGGCCTGCGCACCCGGAAGGGTCCGCACGTGTGCGTGACGACGCTAGTGAAACCGTTGGCGCCGTGCACTGTCCGACGGGACGGGTGGTTGCTGCCCGAACCGGCGCACAACTGCGTCGTCACAGGTCACAGCGCTGTCGACGGGCCGGCTACAGCACGACGCATCGCTGAGATCGCCGACCGGCGGCCGACGGACGGCCGACCGGCGGGCGATGAGCGGTCCCGGCCCGTACGGAGTCGCCGTGGGAGAGCCGGTACCCGAGAGTAGGTCACCGCTTGCGACGATGACACGCATGGCCCGTCCTGCGACCGACGACCCGCTGGCCCCGCTCGCCGCCCTGCCCGGCGTGCACGAGGCCGTCGCCAGGGCGCGGGACGCGACCACCGAGGTGCACACCCGGCCGGTGAACCGGCGCGGCTGGCCGGCGACCGCGGCCGAGGCCGCACTGCGCGCCGCCCGGTCCTCCGCCGCGCTGGACGGTGCCCCGCTGACCCCGGCGACCGCCGATCACGTATCCGATCCGGTACTGGCCGGTGCGGTCCGGATCGCCGACGAACGCGCCCGGCTGCTGGAGGTGTGGGGGCGAGCACCGCTGCAGGCGCTGGCCCGGCTGCACGTGCTCGCGGCGACCGACCTGGTCCCGGCCGATGAGCACGAGGCGCAGCTGGGGCGGCCGCGAACGGGGGTGTCGTCGCGGCTCTCCGCCCTGGCCGATCTGCTCGGCGGCGGCACCTCGGTGCCGGCCCCGGTGCTCGTCGCCGTGGTGCACGGCGAGCTGCTGACGCTGCGCCCGTTCGGCACCGCGGACGGCGTGGTCGCCCGCGCCGCCGCCCGGTTGACGGCGATGTCGTCCGGGCTGGACCCGCGCGGCCTGTCGGTGCCCGAGGTGGGTTTCCTCCGGCGGCCGGCCGAGTACCGGGCCGCGGCACAGGCCTTCGCTTCCGGGACCCCCGATGGCGTGGCCGGCTGGATCGTGCACCTCTGTGCGGAGTGGGAGGCCGGCGGCCGCGAGGGCCTCTCGATCGCGGCCGCGCAGTCGGTCTGAAGGTGAGCCGGACGGCGCCCCTGACGGGGCACCGCCCGACCCGACGCGTGGTCCGGGTTCCTGGCGTGCACTACGTGTCGTGTACGACGGCCTCGGCGCCCGGCGTCCCGATGCGCAGGCCCACGACGACATGCCTCCCGCGGCGTGCTCGGCGTGGAGTGCCCGGCTCACGCGTACGGAGCCCGGCCGGGGGAGACGGGCTCTTCTCCTCCGAACCGCCTCTGGCCTGACCGAGGTCCGTGCCACCGTTCCTAGACCTGTCGGTGCCGGTGGGCAACCCTCGCGCGCAGGTGCACCGGTTCAGCAGCGATCCGTGACCGGGCAGGTCACCCGCCCGCGCGGCGAGGGCACACCGGACGGCGGTCGCGGGCGATGAGTTTCGTCCGCTCGTGGAGTCGGCCGGTGCGACAGGACATCCACGAGAGGGGACGCGATGACCACCGCCGGAGAACCGCAGCTGATCACCACCGAGCCGGCCGTGACGGCCGTCGTGCGCGGGGTGGTGTCCGCGGACGAGCTGCCCACCTTCTACGACCGGGCGTTCGGGGTGCTCCCGGCGACCGTCGCGGCGCAGGGGATCACCGCCGCCGGACCCGCGTTCGGGCTCTACCACGGCCTGCCCGGTGCGACGTTCGATCTCGAGGTCGGGTTCCCGACCGATCGCGCTGTCGACACCGACGGCGAGGTGGTCGCGGGCGGTCTGCCCGGCGGTCGGACGGCACGGCTCGTGCACGCCGGATCGTTCGACGGGCTCGGGTCCGCCTGGCAGCGACTCGGTGCGTGGATCGCCGGGCAGGGCCTGACCCCGGGCGACACATTCTGGGAGGTCTACCTCACCGAGCCGACGCCGGAGATGGACCCGGCCGACCTGCGCACCGAGCTCAACTGGCCGGTGACGTGAGCGTCCCGGCCCACCGGCCCCTGGTCATCCCGGCCATCCCGGCCACCGCGAGCACCGCGATTCCCGCACCGGCCGCGGCCGCGAACCGGACACGGCGACCGGTCCGGCCGGTGAGCCGGTCCGAGATCCGGTCCCGCAGCCGGAACATCCGGTCCCCGCGCGATGCGGCCCGGACGAACCCGAGCACCGGCCAGCCGCGTTCCCGGGCGATCGCCCGCAGCTCGCGGTCCGGGTTCACCACCGCCGGTCGGCCGACCAACTCCAGCAGCGGGAGGTCGGTGATCGAGTCGGTGTAGGCCGCGCACCGGTCCAGGTCGAGCCCGAGCTCGACGGCGATCTCCCGGGCGGCCTGCGCCTTGCCCTCGCCGTAGCAGTAGAACTCGATGTCCCCGGCGTAGCGGCCGTGCTCGGTGCGCATGGTCGTCGCGCGGAACCGGCCGACGCCGACCAGGGCCGCGATCGGCTCGACGACCTCCAGTCCCGACGCCGACAGCAGCACGATCTCCGCGCCCTGCTCGCGGTGCCGCTCGATCAGGTGCACCGCCTCCGGGTACACCAGCGGCCCGATCACGTCCTGCAGGGTCGCCGCGACGATCTCCCGGACCCGCTCGACCTCCCAGCCCTGGCATACCAGCACCATCCGCCGGCGAAGCATGTCCATCGTGGATTCGTCGGCGCCGGAGAACAGGAGCAGCAGCTGCGCCCACGCACCCCGGGCCACGGTCGCCCGGTCGATCAGCCCGTGCCGGGCGAACGTCCTGGCGAACGCCAGCGCGCTCGATCCGGCGATGATCGTGTTGTCCAGGTCGAGGAAGACCGCCTCGGGCGCGTCGAGGGCCGGGTCGGGCGGCGTGGAGGTGGTGGTGAGTGCGTCGGACACGTCCACCAGCCTGCCGGTGCGCCGCCGGCCGCGCACCGGCGCCCGCCCGGCAGCCCGCGACCCGCCGCACCGGGTGACCGGTCGTGCGCGACCGGTCACCCGGACGCGATCGCCGGTTCCGGTGCGGCGCATCCCTGCGGGCCCCTCCGGCTGCGCCCGCCCGGAACCGGTCGGCGCAGGCCACAGGCAGGGTATGGGCGGAACAGCGCGATTCCGGCTACAGTTGTGTGAGCTCGGACGTGGTCCGGGCGGGTTCAGCTCGACCCCCCGGGGCTGAACCGACAGACGGCCCCCGCCAATCCCCCCTGGCGGGGGCCGTCCTCGTTCACGGGCCGGGCCGTAGCCGATCGGTGAGCCCCGAGCCACCCGCCATCCACAGGCCGGCCGGTTCTCCCCAAGTTGTCCACAGCCGGGCACATCGCCGGTCCGGGGGCGCCGCAGCACCGCACGCTCGTACCGGGGCCCGCACCGGCGGGCCGGTGGGAGGTGCGACGTGATGAACCGGCGCTGCCTGGTCGTGGCCGACGACCCGGATCTGCTCGACGCGTTGCTGCGCATCGCCGCGGCGGCCGACATGGAGGCGCAGCGCGCGGTCGATGCCGCCGACGCCCGGCGGGCGTGGGCGCTCGCCCCGGCCGTCCTGCTCGACCGGGCGGGCGCGATCCGCTGCCGGGACGCCGGGTTCACACGCCGGGGATCCGTCGTGATCGCGGTGCCCGGAGAGCCGGCGGCCGACGACTGGCGGATCGCGGTGGCACTCGGCGCGGACCGGGTGGTCCAGCTCCCCTCCGGCGAGGCGGCACTGGCCGGGCTGCTCGCCGACGTCCGCGACCGCGCCGACGGGTCACCCGGCCGGGTACTCGCCGTGGTCGGCGGCTGCGGCGGAGCGGGCGCCTCGGTGCTCGCCACCGCCGTCGCGGTCGGGGCCGCCCGCGACGGGAGCTCCGCACTGCTGGTCGACTGCGATCCGCTCGGCGGCGGGCTCGACCTGCTCACCGGCATCGAGGAGGAAGCCGGGCTGCGCTGGCCAGGGCTCACCGTCGGCGACGGCCGGGTGCAGGCCTCGTCGCTGCGCAGTGCGCTGCCCCGGGTGGTGTCCGGGCGGGCGGAGCTGTCCGTGCTGTCCTGCGCCCGCTCCCCGCACGGGCCGGAGGCCGCCGCGGTCACCGCGGTCCTCGACGCCGGCCGCCGGGCCGGCGGGACGGTCGTCTGCGACGTCCCGCGCTACCCGACCGACGCGGCGCTCGCCGCGGTCGGCGCCGCCGACCTGACGGTGCTGCTGGTCCCGGCCACGGTGCGGGCGGGCGCGGCCGCGGGCCGGGTGTCCGACGTGCTGGCCGAGCACGCCCGGGTGGTGGAGATCGTCGTCCGGGGCCCGTCGCCGGGTGGCATCACCCCCGACGAGCTGGCGTCCTGCCTGGGCCTGCCGTTGCTGCACGCGATGCGCGCCGAGCGTGATCTCGCCGGTGCGGTGGAGCGCGGCCGCGCCCCCGGCGCCGGCCGCGGGCCGTTGGCGGCCGCGGCACGCGCGGTACGGGGGCGGCTCGCCGCGCTCGACGTGACGCACCGGGCGGCATCGTGAACCCGCTGGTCGACAGGGTCCGGGCCCGGCTGGCCGACGCCGGTGGCGAGACCGGCCCGGCCGCGGTCGCGGCGGCGGTGCGGGCCGAGTCCGGCGGCGTCGCGTCCGACATGGATGTGCTCGCCGCGTTGCGGGCGCTGCGCCAGGAGTTCACCGGGGCGGGCCCGCTCGATCCGCTGCTGCGCGACCCGGCCACCACCGACGTGCTGGTCACCGCGCCGGACGCGGTCTGGGTCGACCGGGGCGACGGGCCACGGCGGGCGGCCGTCTCGTTCCCCGACGAGGCCGCCGTGCGCCGACTCGCGCAGCGGCTCGCGCTCGCCGCCGGGCGCAGGCTCGACGACGCCAGCCCGTACGTCGACGGCCGGCTCGCGGACAGCGGGGTCCGGCTGCACGCCGTCCTGCCGCCGGTCGCCGCGGCCGGCACCGCGATCTCGCTGCGGGTGCTGCGCCCGGCGAGCCACGACCTGGCCGCGCTGCGCCGTCGCGGCACGTTCGACGCCACCGGAGAGACGCTGCTGCGCGCGATCGTCGCCGGCCGGCTGGCGGTGCTGGTCGCCGGCGGTACCGGTAGCGGAAAGACCACCCTGCTCAATGCACTGCTCGGAGCGGTCGATCCGGGCGAACGGATGATCACGGTGGAAGACGCGGAGGAGCTCAGGCCCCGGCATCCGCACGTGGTGCGGCTCGTCGCGCGCCCGCCGAACATCGAGGGTTCCGGCGGGGTACCGCTGCGCGAGCTGGTGCGTCAGGCGCTCCGGATGCGGCCGGACCGGCTCGTGGTGGGCGAGGTCAGGGGCGCAGAGGTCGGGGACCTGCTGAGCGCCCTGAACACCGGCCACGACGGGGGCGCATGCACCGTGCACGCGAACTCGGTGCGCGAGATACCGGCGCGGATGCGGGCGCTGGCCGGGCTCGGCGGGATGTCGCCCGCTGCGCTCGACGGCCAGCTCACGGCGGCGGTCCAGGTGATCCTGCACATGCGCAGGCGGCCGGGTTCCGGGCGGGTGCTCGACGAGATCGGTGTGCTCCACGACGACGGCGGGCCGCAGGTCACCGCGGCGTGGACCAGGTCCGCCGGCGAGGGCCCGGGTGCCGACCGGCTGCGAGCCCTGCTGCACGAGCGTGGGGCGTGGGTGCCGTGCACGCCGTCCTGAGCGCGTTGCCGCCCGCCGGCCGGGCCGCACCGGTGCTGCTCCTGCTGGCCTGCGCCGTGACGGGGCTCCCGGGATCCGGGGCCGGGCAGCGGCTGCGCGGGCTGGGCCCCGCCACGGCGCGGCGGATCCGCGGCCCGCTGCCACCGGTGGCCTCCGGGTACCTGCTCGTGGCGCTCGCCGGAGGCTTCCTGCTCGGCCCGGCCGGATCGGCCTGCGCCCTCGGCGCGGTCTGGTTCACCCGGCGGCGGTGGGCCGCCCGGCGCCGTGCCGAACAGGCCGTCGCGGTGGCCGGAGAGCTGGCCGAGGCGCTCGCCCGGATCGCCGACGAGATCCGGACCGGTGCGCACCCGGCCGCGGCGCTCGCCGGGTGCGAGCACGACGGGCCGCTCGCCCGCACCGTGCTCCGGCCGGCCGCGGTGGCCGCCGAGATCGGGGAGCCCGTCCCGGGTGCGCTGCGCCGGGCGGCCACCGGGCCGGCGAGCCGCGACGTCGAACGGATCGCGGCGGCCTGGGAACTCGCCGACCGGCACGGGGCGCCACTCGCCGGGCTGCTCACCCAGCTCCTCACCGATCTTCGCTGGCGGATCGCGCACGGCGCCCGGGTACAGGCACAGCTGGCCGGGCCGCGGGCCACCGCGACGGTGCTGACCGCGCTGCCGCTCGCCGGTGCCGGTCTGGGGCAGCTGATGGGGATCGCCCCGCTGACGGTGCTCCGCACCGGATGGCACGGGCCGATCCTGCTGGTCCTGGGGGTGCTGCTCACGGCCGCCGGTGCCGCCTGGTCGGACCGGATCCTGCGCGCGGCGGTGCCGTCGTGAGCGCGGTCGCGCTCGGGCTGGCCGCGGCAGCGCTGGTGGCGGGCGGGGGTCGTCCGGCGGCCGGGCGGCTGCGCGCGGTGCGGGGCCCTGAGCCGGCCCGGCCGCAGACCACGCCCCGGCCGGCGGTGCTCGCCGTCCTGGTGCCCGCCGGTGCCGCGCTGGGCTGGGCACTCGGTGGAACCGGCGGGACGGTCATCGGGGCCGTCGCCGGCGCCGCCCTCGTCGTGGCCGCCCGGCGTGCGCCGTCCCGGCGGGCGGTCGCGGTGGACGCGGCCGGACTGGCCGCCGCCTGGGACCTGCTCGCCACCTGCCTGGCGGCCGGCCTGACCGTCCCGGACGCGGTCGACGCGGCAGCCCACCGACTCCCGGGGCGCCCCGGCTCGGCCCTGCGCCGGGTCGGCGGGCTCCTCGTGCTCGGCGCAAACGCGGACGACGCGTGGGCTGCCGCCGCCGGCTGCCCCGAACTCGCCGCGTTCGCCCGCACCGCAGCCCGATCGGCGCACACCGGCTCCGCGCTCGGCAGGGCGGCGTCCGCCGAGGCGGTCCGGCTGCGGATGGCGCTCACCGACCTGGCCGAGGAGCGCGCGCAACGCGCCGCGGTCCTGATCACCGCCCCGCTGGGGCTCTGCTTCCTGCCCGCCTTCCTGGTCCTCGGCATCGTGCCGGTCGTGATCGGGCTGGCCGGGGAGGTGATCGGCCGGTGGTGACCCACCGGGCGGCGACCGGGCCCGCACGTCGCGGGTCCCCGACGAGGGAGAGACCGATGACCCGTTCCGAACTGCGCGATCGGCTGACCGCGCTGGCCCACGACGACGACGGCATGAGCACCGTCGAGTACGCGATCGGCACCGTCGCGGCGGCCGCGTTCGCCGCGCTGCTCTACACCGTCGTCAGCGGCGGCGACGTCGTGACCGCACTGACCGGGATCGTGCAACGTGCGCTGTCGACGACATTCTGACCCGCACGGCGATGCCGGCGCGGTCACTGTGGAGGCGGCACTGGCGCTCGGGACGCTGCTGCTGGTGACGGCTGCTGCCGTCGCCGCGGTGGCGGCCGTCGGGGCGGGTGTCCGCTGCGCGGACGCTGCCCGGGAGTTCGTGCGCCAGGCCGCGCGGGGCGATGCCGAGCGGGGCCGGGCCGCCGTCGCTGCTCTCGCGCCGTCCGGGGCGGAAGCCGAGCTCCGGATCGACGGTGACACCGTGCTCGCGAGCGTGCGGGCCCGCCCGGTGCCGCTGCTGCCGGTCACCGTCGGCGCGTCCGCGACCGCGGTACTGGAACCGGGTGCGGGGGCACACCGCTCCCCCGCTCCGGTCGATGCCGCCACGCCCGATCCGGGTGCTCGCGCGGCCATCGGTGACGACCCACTCGATCCGACCGGGGTCGGCGCCCCTGGTGCCTCCGAGCCACCCGGTCCGGCCGGCCCCGGGCCCGAACTCGGGCTCGGTTCCGGCGACATCGGTTCCGGCGACATCGGTTCCGGCGACATCGGTGGCGGTGACCTCGGTGGCGGTGACCTCGGCCGGGCTGCCGGTGGCATCGGCGGCGGGGGCAGCGACGCGCCCGGCACGACCGGTGGCGGGCCGCCCGACGTGGCAGCCCCCACCGGGGGCGGGCCGCTCGATGCGGCAGGTCCGTCCGGCGCCCGGTTTGCCGAGCCGGAGCAGCCGCGGTGACGGGCCGTGCCGGGGCGCCCGTTCGAGCCGGGACCTCGGACCGGGCCGGGGTACCGGAGCCCCGCCGTCCCGGCTCGGCAGCGGCCGTTGCCAGGCGGCTCCGCTGGCTCCGGCACGCCGTGGGCCCGCGGCTCGGGCAACCGGGGCGGCTCGGGCGGCTCCGGCGCACCGTGCCCGCACGGCTTCGGCGGCTACGACGCGACGACCGCGGTGTCGCCTCCGTCTGGGCGGCGACGGCCGCCGCGGCGCTGCTGCTGACCGCGACGGTGTGCGTCGACGTCGGCGCTGCGATCCGGGCACGCCAGATGGCGACGACCGCAGCGGACCTGTCGGCGCTGGCCGCCGCCGGCCTTTCCGTCCACGGCGCGGAGGGTGCCTGCCGAGCGGCCGCGGATCTCGCCGTCCGTAACGGCGCGGAGCTCACCACCTGCCGCCTCGAAGGCTGGGACGCCCTGGTCGAGACCCAGGTGGGGTGGACCGGCCTGCTACCCACCCGGGGCCCGGCCACCGCCCGAGCCAGGGCAGGACCGGCACCGTTCGACGACGCCCCGGAGACCGGAGCGACACCATGACGACCCAGGCACGGGCGACCACAGCTTCGGTGAACGGTACGCGGCTCCGGATGAACGGACGGACAACAACCGAGCACGGCACCATCACGCCCGGTTACGACGAACGCGCGACTGCGCGGTCGTTTCGTCGTGGCCCTCTGACCGATCACCGACGTCGCGGGGCCCAGGACTGGTCACGGATCCCGCACTCCGGCCTACTGGGAGTTGTCGCGGGGCCGGGCAGGGTCCGGTCCGCCCCCGGCACAGCGGCCTCGCTCCCCAGACCGCGACGGAGTCGGAGCGCACCATGCGCCCCCGTCCGACACCGTCGCTGGTGGTCGCCACCGGCCCGCTCACGCCCCCGACGGGCGGGCCGGTGGCGCCCCGCTCAGCGCGGGCCGGGCGCCGCACCGTCGACAGCACCGCCGCCGTCCACAGCACCCCGGCCGTTCCCGGCCAGCGCCGCGAGCACCAGGTCCAGGACCTGCACCGCACCGGCCTTGTCGAGCGGGTTGTTGCCGTTGCCGCACTTCGGCGACTGGACGCAGGAGGGACATCCGGTGCGGCACTCGCAGTCGGCCACCGCCGAACGGGTCGCAGCCAGCCAGTGGTCCAGCACTTCGTGCCCGCGCTCGGCCAGCCCGGCACCGCCCGGGTGTCCGTCGTGCACGAACACCGTGGGCAGCCCGGTGTCCGGGTGCAGGGCGGTGGAGAGCCCCCCGATGTCCCAGCGGTCGCAGATCGCGAACAGCGGCAGCATCCCGATCGCGGCGTGCTCGGCGGCGTGCAGTGCGCCCGGCAGCCGGCCGTCGTCGATCCCGGCCGCCAGCAGCGCGTCCGGATCGACGGTGTACCAGACCGACCGCGTGTCCAGGCTCTGCGGCGGCAGGTCGAGCGGGGTCTGGTCGAGGACCGTGCCGTCCGCGGTGCGCCGCCGGTAGGCCACCACCTGACTGGTCACCGTCGTCTCGCCGAAGCAGACCTGGACCGGCCCGGACCGGCGGGTCGAGTGCGTCGCCAGCACCGTCACGTCCGAGACCGACTGCGGCTCGGTCCGCCAGTCCGGATCCTCCGGGTGCACGAGCGCGACACCACCGTCGAGATCCAGCTCGTCGACGACGAAGCTGTCGCCGCGGTGCAGGTACACCGCGCCCGGGTACACGGTGGCGGGCGCGGAGCTGCCATCCACCGTGCCGAGCATCCGTCCGGTCGCCGCCTCGACCACCGCGACCTGGCCGAGCCCGGATCCGCGGATGTCGACCTGGGCGGACGGCGCCGCACCGGTATCGGGCCAGAACCATCCGTGCGGCCGGCGGCGCAGCACGCCCTCCTCCACCAGGGCGTCCAGCACTTCGGCCGCGGGCGCGCCGCCGAAGATCTCGTCGACGTCGGCGGTCGTCAGCGGCATCTCGGCGGCGGCGCACGCCAGCTGCGGGGCCAGCACGTAGGGGTTCACCGGATTGAGCACACACCCCTCCACCGGCGCACCGAGGAGCGTCTGCGGATGGTGCACCAGGTAGGTGTCCAGCGGGTCGTCGCGGGCGACCAGCACGACCAGCGCCTCGTCGGCGGCCCGGCCCGCCCGCCCGGCCTGCTGCCAGAACGACGCGCGCGTCCCCGGGAAACCGGCGAGCACCACCGCATCCAGCCCGGAGATGTCGACGCCGAGCTCGAGGGCGTTGGTGGTGGCCACGCCGAGCAGCTCACCGGCCATCAGCGCCACCTCCAGCGCCCGCCGCTCCTCGGGCAGGTATCCGCCCCGGTAGGCGGCGATCCGTTCGACCAGCTCCGGGGCGACCTCGCCGACCTGGCGCCGGGCCCCCAGCGCGGTCAGCTCGGCCGACCGGCGGGACCGTACGAACGCCAGCGTCCGCGCCTCCTCCAGGACCAGATCGCCGAGCATCCGGGCGGCCTCGGCACCGGCCGAGCGACGGACCGGTGCCCCGTTGTCGCCGGTGATCTCGTCGAGCAGCGGCGGCTCCCAGAACGCGACGGTCCGGCCGGCGTGCGGGGAGCCGTCCTCGGTGACGGCGACGACCTCGCGGCCGGTCAGCCGGGAGCCGAATTCGGCGGGGCCGGCCACGGTCGCCGAGGCCAGCACGATCGTGGGCCGGGCTCCGTAGCGGGCGGCGAGCCGCAGCAGCCTCCGCAGCAGCAGCGCCACGTGTGAGCCGAACACGCCCCGGTAGGTGTGGCACTCGTCGACCACCACGAAACGCAGCCGGCGGAGGAAGTTCGACCAGCGGCCGTGCCGGGGCAGCAGTGAGCGATGCAGCATGTCCGGGTTCGAGAACATCCAGCGGCAGTGCCGCCGGACCCAGTCCCGCTCCTCCATCGGGGTGTCGCCGTCGAACGACGCGGGCCGCACGTCGTCCGGGGCGAGGCCGTCGAGCGACCGCAGCTGGTCGGCCGCCAGCGCCTTCGTCGGCGCCAGGTACAGCGCGGTCGCCCGCGGGTCCTCGGCGAGCCCGGCCAGTACCGGCAGCTGATAGAGCAGCGACTTGCCCGACGCGGTCCCGGTCGCGACGACGACGTCGGTCCCCGCCCGCACCAGCTCCGCGCCGGCGGCCTGGTGCGTCCACGGCCGGTCCACACCGCGCCCGGCCCAGGCCCGGCGCAGGCCCGGCGGGGTCCAGTCCGGCCAGTCCGCGGTGCTGCCCGGCCGGGCCGGCATCCGCACCACGTGCCGCAGCGGGTCGTCGTGGTCGGTCTCGCCCGGGCCGGGAGGCAGCTCCCGCCCGGGATCCACCGGCTCGGCTCGCCCCGGATCCACCCCGGAGCCCGTGAGCACCCGGCGCAGCAGCTCCACCCCGCGCCGGGACCCGTCCGCACGTTTCCCGGTCGCCTCCACCACCGGCCAGGTTGGCACATCCGTTCGAACGACGGCGGGTCGGCACCCCCGACCCGCCCGAAGCCCCGGGCGACACCCGGTCGCTTGTCTGGATCTCGTTGCGCTGCTTGTGATCAGCAGGTTCCCGGATTGCACGGCGACTCGTGTGGGATTGATCACTCGGGGCGGATCGTTATTCGTTGTGATCCCTATCCCACTGAGCGATCGGACACACTTCTACACTGCACCAGCCCGGTCTGCGGCGGACGCCGCCCGGGCCCAGTCGACGCCAGTGACGCCGTCGTCGACGGGACCGTCGCGGCCACCAGCGCGCGGGACCGTCGTCACGGTCGACCTGGTCGGATCTTGCTGAACCAGGAGGACGGATGTCCGAGTCCACCCTCGCCCAGGGCCTCGAGCTCGGTGCGGGAGACCTCACCGTCGTCGGTGTGGTCGCGGTGGTCGCCCTCGTCGCCCTGGCCGTCGGCGGTCTGCTGCTCAAGGAGGTACTCGCCAACGGCGAGGGCACCCCGAAGATGCAGGAGATCGGCCGAGCGGTCCAGGAAGGCGCCACGGCGTACCTCAACCGCCAGTTCCGCACCCTTGCGGTGTTCGCCGCCATCGTGTTCGTGCTGCTCTTCGCGCTCCCCGCCGAGGACCTCGGTGAACGCATCGGCCGATCGATCTTCTTCGTGGTCGGCGCGGTCTTCTCCGCGATCATCGGCTATCTGGGCATGTGGCTGTCCACCCGCGCGAACATGCGCGTCGCGGCCGCGGCACGCGAGGAGAACGGCCGCGAGAAGGCGACCCGCATCGCGTTCCGGACCGGCGGCGTCGTCGGCATGTTCACGGTCGGCCTCGGCCTGTTCGGTGCCGCGATCGTGGTGATGGTCTACGCGGGCCAGGCACCTCGGGTGCTGGAGGGCTTCGGCTTCGGCGCCGCGTTGCTGGCGATGTTCATGCGTGTCGGTGGTGGCATCTTCACCAAGGCCGCCGACGTCGGTGCCGACCTCGTCGGCAAGGTGGAGCAGGGCATCCCGGAGGACGACCCGCGCAACGCCGCGACGATCGCCGACAACGTCGGTGACAACGTCGGCGACTGCGCAGGCATGGCGGCCGACCTGTTCGAGTCCTACGCCGTGACGCTGGTCGCCGCCCTGATCCTGGGCACCGCCGCGTTCGGCCTGCAGGGGCTGCTGTTCCCGCTGATCGTCCCGGCCATCGGTGTCATCACCGCGATCCTGGGCGTCTACCTGACCAAGGCCCGCCAGGGCGAGAACACGCTGCGCGCGATCAACCGCGCCTTCTACCTCTCGGCCGTGTTCGCGGGCGTGCTGTCGGTCATCGCGGCGTACGTCTACCTGCCCTCGACCTTCGACGAGCTCACCAACCCGACCGACAGCGCCGTCGCAGGGCTGGCCGGTGACCCGCGTCTGATCGCCTCGGCCGCGGTGCTGATCGGCATCGTGCTGGCCGCGGTGATCCTCAAGCTGACCGGCTACTACACCGGCACCGAGGACCGTCCGGTCAAGGACGTGGGCGAGTCCTCGCTCACCGGTGCGGCGACGGTGATCCTTTCCGGGATCTCGATCGGATTCGAGTCCGCCGTCTACACCGCGCTCGTCATCGGTGCCGCGGTCTACGGCGCGTTCCTGCTCTCCGGCTCGATCGTCGTCTCACTGTTCGCGGTCGCGCTGGCCGGCACCGGCCTGCTGACCACGGTCGGCGTGATCGTCGCGATGGACACCTTCGGCCCGGTCTCGGACAACGCCCAGGGCATCGCCGAGATGTCCGGCGACGTCGAGGGCGAGGGTGTCGAGATCCTCACCGAGCTCGACGCGGTCGGCAACACCACCAAGGCGATCACCAAGGGCATCGCGATCGCCACGGCGGTGCTCGCCGCGACAGCGCTTTTCGGCTCCTACCGAGATGCGATCAACCAGGCGCTCGCACAGGCCGGCATCGCCCTGGAGGACGCCGGTACCGCGTTCGCCTACGAGGTGTTCAGCCCGAACACGCTGGTCGGCGTCATGATCGGTGCGGCAGTCGTGTTCATGTTCTCCGGCCTCGCGGTCAACGCCGTGACCCGCGCCGCGGGCGCCGTGGTGTACGAGGTGCGCCGCCAGTTCCGCACCAGGCCCGGGATCATGGACGGCACCGAGCGGCCCGAGTACGGCCGCGTGGTGGACATCTGCACCCGGGACTCGCTGCGCGAGCTGGCCACCCCCGGTCTGCTGGCCATCCTTGCGCCGATCGCGGTCGGCTTCGGCCTCGGCGTCGGCCCGCTGGCCGGCTACCTGGCCGGTGCGATCGCCTGCGGCGTGCTGATGGCGATCTTCCTGGCGAACTCGGGCGGCGCCTGGGACAACGCCAAGAAGCTGGTCGAGGACGGCAACCACGGCGGCAAGGGCTCCCCGGCGCACGAGGCCACGGTCATCGGCGACACGGTCGGCGACCCGTTCAAGGACACCGCCGGCCCGGCCATCAACCCGCTGATCAAGGTGATGAACCTGGTCGCGGTGCTGATCGCCCCGGCGGTGGTCGTGCTGTCGACGCCGGACGCCAACCCGGTGTTCCGGATCCTCATCGCGCTGGGCGCGGTGGCGATCATCGCGGGAGCGATCGTGGTGTCCAAGCGCCGCTCGTCGGCGATCACCGACACCCCGGCCGAGAGCTCGGTCGGATAGCGACAGCCTCCCGTAGGTCCACGGCGGCCGCTCGTCCCATCGGGGCGGGCGGCCGTCGTTCGTCGTCGCCGTACGCAGCTAGTCTTCGCTCGCCGGATCCGGACGGTCCGGGGTGGAGGAACCATGCGTGCAGGTGCGGTCCCGGGTGCCGTGCTGGCCGTCGCCCTGCTCGCCGGATGCGGTGCAGCCGGGCCCGGCCCCCAGGAGTGGACGGACCGGATGTGCTCGGCCGTGCTGCCGTTCATGCAGACCGCCGTCGAGGGGCCGGCTGCCGGGGACCCGCAGCAGGCCGTCGGCGACTACCTCGGCCGGACCACCGAGGCGCTCGACCGCACCCTGGGTGATCTGGACCGGCTCGGCCCCGCCCCGGTCGACGGCGGCGATGCGCTCGCCGCGAACCTGCAGGGCGGGCTCGGCGAGATGCGCTCGGCGTTCTCCGGCGCGAAGGCCCGGGTGGACGCCCTCGACCCGGCCGATCCGGCCGCCGTCGAACGGGACCTGCCCGGCGCGCTGGAGCCGCTGGCCCAGCTGGGCAGCACCGCGGGCCCCCTGGACCAGGTGACCGGCAACCCGGAGATCGCGGTGACGTTCCGTGCCTCCGCGGCCTGCGGTGAGCTCACCCGGTTGTCGGAGGCCGCCCGCACCGCTGCGCCGGACGGCCCAGCCGTCATTGACCCGAACGGGTCAAGCGAGGAGGGCGGCGGCGGCTGATCCGCTCCGGCGCCCTACCGTCGTCACCCGACCGTTATCTCCGGGCCCGTTCGCGCGGCCCTCGACCCTGGAGCCCGACGATGGCCACCCCCCGCCCGGCACGAGCCGCCCGGGTCCTGCTCCCCGCCCTGGTCGCCGCCGCCCTGCTCGGCGGATGCAGCACCACCGTCGCCGGCACTGCCGCGCCGGACCCCGCGCCACGCCCCACCGAGGGTGTGGGTGCCGATCCCACCGCCTGGGGCGACCAGGTGTGCGGGGCGTTGCTGTCCTACTACCAGCCGCTCAGCGCGCGTCCCGACTACGCGGGCGCCGACCTGCCCGGCATCAAGACCAGGCTGTCGGAGTACCTGGGCAACGTCCGGACCGGCATCGACACCGGCAAGCAGCAGCTGGCCGGCGCCGGCGCCTCCCCGGTCAGCGGCGGCGACCAGTTCCGCACCTCCATCGACGACCTGCTGAACCGGACCGGCACGACGATCGACGAGGCCCGGGCCGAGGTCGACCAGGCCGATCCGAACGACGTGCCCGGTTTCCAGGAGCGGCTGCAGTCGGCCGAGGAGAAGCTGCGCACGATCGGCGCGGCCGAGGGCCTCGACCAGCTGGGTGCCACACCGCGGCTGGACAAGGCGATCGCCGAGGCCCCGAAGTGCGCCGAGCTGGACACGCTGACCGCGCCGAGCTGAGCCGTTCGGCGCGCCGCACTTGGGGCGTCTCGAACATGCGTTCTATGCTGCCCGGGTGCCGCAGTTGTCGCTGTTCTCCGCGGAGGCCCGGCCGGCCGGGCTGGCCGACCTGGCCGGGCTGCTCTGCGGGCCGGGCCGGATCGAGCGGTTCGGCGCCGGAGACACGGCCCGGTTCGACGTGCCGCTGCCGTTCGACGGCCGGGAGCGCGCACTGGGCGCGCTGAGCGCGGCCCGGGGGGTCACGCTCGCACCCGGCGCGTCCGGACTGCGCAGCGCGTTCCGCCGGGACCTGGTCCCGCTGGCGCGCCACTGGTGCGCCGCGGACGGGCGCAAACAGATCCCGGCCGATTTCCAGCTCGACGGCGCCACCCTGCGGCTCTGGGTGCTCGCCGCCGGCACCGCCGACCTGCGCGGCGGCCACCTGCTGCTGCTCGACCCGCACGCACCGTGGACGCACGGCCCGCTGATCGCCGCCGCCACCCGTGCCGGGCTGCCACCGGCCCGGCTGGCTGCCGGGGAACACGGGGCGCCCGGCCCGGCGTTACGGCTGCACGGAGCCCGCCGGATGGCCCGGCTGGTCGAACTGGTGGGTCCGGCGCCGAATGTTCTGGGTGCGTCCGAGTGGCCGAGGCACCATGGTCGACCGGCCGCCTGACCTGCCGAACCCCGGCTGGAGATAGGCTGTCGGCTCGTCCGGCCCCGGTGGTGGAACCCACGGCACGGGATGGCGACGGTGTGAGATCGTGCGATCGTCGACCGCAGAACGATGCTCAGCGCGATCGCTCCGACACGCTCCGGACAGGACGGAGTGCACGGGGGGAGCACACTGCGGAGCCGGCACGGCACAGGCGTCGCAGACAGAGGTGACGCGGCCGAGGAGATGAGGTAGGACCACGTGGCAGCGGCTACAGGCACAGAGGGCAAGACCGGTTCGACGCGCGCGGCGGGCGGCAGCACGCGCAAGCCCACGTCGACGAAGTCCGAGCCCGGACGCCCGGTACGTCGCCTGGTGATCGTCGAGTCCCCGACCAAGGCGCGGAAGATCCAGCCGTACCTGGGGGACAACTACATCGTGGAGTCCTCGGTCGGCCACATCCGGGACCTGCCGCGCGGTGCGGCCGACGTCCCCGCCAAGTACAAGGGCGAGTCCTGGGCGCGACTCGGCGTCGACGTCGACAACCAGTTCAGCCCGCTCTACATCGTCACGCCGGAGAAGCGGAGCACCGTCTCCGAGCTGCGCGAGGCACTCAAATCGGTGGACGAGCTGCTGCTCGCGACGGACCCCGACCGCGAGGGCGAGGCGATCGCCTGGCACCTGCTGGAGACCCTCAAGCCGAAGGTCCCCGTCCGCCGGATGGTGTTCCACGAGATCACCGAGTCCGCGATCCGGGCCGCCGCGGAGAACACCCGCGAGCTCGACCAGGACCTCGTCGATGCCCAGGAGACCCGCCGCATCCTGGACCGGCTCTACGGCTACGAGGTCTCCCCCGTGCTGTGGAAGAAGGTCATGCCGAAGCTGTCGGCGGGCCGCGTGCAGTCGGTGGCGACCCGGCTGATCGTGCAGCGGGAGCGCGAGCGGATCGCGTTCCGCTCCGCCGACTACTGGGACATCGCCGCGACGATGAACGCGGGAGCCGAGGCGACCCCGCGCACCTTCGGTGCCCGGCTGGTCCAGGTCGGCGGCTCCCGGGTCGCGACCGGCCGCGACTTCGGGTCGGACGGCAAGCTCAAGTCGGGCTCCGACGTCGTCGTCCTCGACGAGGCGGGCGCCCGCCGGCTGGCGGAGTCCCTCGAGGGCCGCGATCTCGCCGTCGCCTCGGTGGAGTCGAAGCCCTACACCCGCAAGCCGTACGCGCCGTTCATGACCTCGACCCTGCAGCAGGAGGCCGGCCGCAAGCTCCGGTTCTCCTCGGAGCGCACGATGCGCAGCGCGCAGCGGCTCTACGAGAACGGCTACATCACCTACATGCGAACGGACTCGACCACGCTGTCGAGCTCCGCGATCGACGCGGCCCGGGCCCAGGCCCGTGAGCTGTACGGCGACGCCTACGTCGCCGACAAGCCGCGTCAGTACACCCGCAAGGTGAAGAACGCGCAGGAGGCCCACGAGGCGATCCGCCCGGCCGGCGAGTCGTTCCGCACTCCCGGTGCGATCGCCCGCGAGGTGGACGGCGACGACTTCCGGCTCTACGAGCTGATCTGGCAGCGGACCATCGCCTCCCAGATGACCGACGCCCGCGGCACCACGGTCAGCATCCGGATCGCCGGCACCGCCGGGACCGGCGAGGACGTCGTGTTCGCGTCGTCCGGCCGGACGATCACCTTCGCCGGTTTCCTCAAGGCCTACGTCGAGACGGTCGAGGAGGGGTCCGGCGCCGCCGCCGACGACGCCGAGTCCCGGCTGCCGGAGCTCACCGAGGGCCAGGCGCTGACCGCCGACGAGCTGACCCCGGACGGGCACTCCACCAACCCGCCGTCCCGGTACTCCGAGCCCTCGCTGGTGAAGGCGCTGGAGGAGCTGGGCATCGGCAGGCCGTCGACCTACGCGTCGATCATCAAGACGATCCTGGACCGCGGCTACGTCTGGAAGAAGGGCTCCGCGCTCGTCCCGTCGTGGGTGGCGTTCGCGGTCGTCGGGCTGATGGAGGCGCACTTCGGTCAGCTCGTCGACTACGACTTCACCGCCGCGATGGAAGACGATCTGGACTCCATCGCGTCCGGCTCGGACTCCCGGACCGACTGGCTGTCGAAGTTCTACTTCGGCGCGTCGGACGGCGGCGAGGGTTCGATCCAGCGGGCCGGTGGGCTGAAGAAGCTGGTCGGCTCGAACCTGGAGGAGATCGACGCCCGCACGGTGAACTCGATCAAGATGTTCGCCGACGCCGAGGGCCGCGAGGTCGTCGTCCGGGTGGGTCGTTACGGCCCCTACCTGGAGCGGATCGTCGACGGCGAGTCGCAGCGCGCCAACCTGCCCGACGACCTGCCGCCGGACGAGCTGTCCGAGGAGATCGCCGAGAAGCTGTTCTCGGTGCCGCAGGAGGGCCGCAAGCTGGGCCCCGACCCGGTGACCGGGCACGAGATCGTGGCGAAGGAGGGCCGCTTCGGCCCGTACGTCACCGAGCTCCTGCCCGAGCCGGAGGTCCCGGAGGGCGCCAAGAAGAAGCCGGCCAAGCCGAAGCCGCGCACCGGGTCGCTGTTCAAGTCGATGTCGGTGGACACCGTGACGCTGGAGGACGCGCTGAAGCTGCTGTCGCTGCCCCGCGTCGTCGGCAAGGACCCGGAGTCCGGTGACGAGATCACCGCGCAGAACGGCCGGTACGGGCCGTACCTGAAGAAGGGCACCGACTCCCGCTCGCTCGGCGACGAGGAGCAGCTGTTCACCGTCACCCTCGAGCAGGCGCTGGAGATCTACTCCCAGCCCAAGCAGCGGGGCCGGGCGGCCGCCGCGCCGCCGCTGCGCGAGCTGGGCGAGGACCCGTCGACGAGCAAGAAGATGGTGATCAAGGACGGCCGGTTCGGGCCGTACGTCACCGACGGCGAGACCAACGCCAGCCTGCGCAAGGGCGACTCGGTCGAGGAGATCACCGACGAGCGGGCCTCGGAGCTGCTCGCCGAGCGCCGGGCCAAGGCACCGGTGAAGAAGAAGGCGGCACCGCGGCGAACCGCGGCGGCCTCCAAGAGCGGTGGGACGACGGCCCGGAGCACGGCCGCGAAGAAGACCGGAACGACATCCCGGGCCCGGAAGAGCCCGACGACCTGACCCGCCGCGTCAGCACGGGCGGAGCCCGTCGTGGGATCGAGTGCCACGACGGGCCCGCCCGTGGCACGGCGGTGGGTCTCAGGCCGCGGAGAGGGCCTTTTTGACGGCCGCGGCGACCCGGCCGCCCTCGGCGCGCCCCGCCGCGGCGGCGTTGGCCTTCTTCATGACCTGGCCCATCTGCCGCATCCCCGGCTTCTCGCCGGTCTCGGCCTCGACCTCGGCGACGGCGGCGCGGGCCAGCTCGGCCACCTCGCCGTCGTCCAGCTGGGTCGGCAGGTAGCGGGCGAGCACGTCGCCCTCGGCGCGCTCCCGGGCCGCCTGCTCGTCGCGGCCCGCACCGGCGAACGCCTCAGCGGACTCGGCGCGACGCTTGGTCTCCTTGGTGATCACGGTGCGGATCTCGTCGTCGGTCAGCTCCCGCGCGGACTCCCCTGCCACCTCGGCGGTCCCGATCGCGGTCAGCGCCGACCGCAGGGTGGTCCGGACCAGCTCGTCCTTGGCCTTCATGGCGGCGGTCAGGTCGGCCCGCAGCTGCTCCTTGAGGGTGCTCACAGGACGCCACGATAGTCCTGCGACGTACGCTGGCCGGTGTGAGTACCGCCGGCACGATCGCCCGACTGGCCGCGGCCACCGCCACGGCCGGGGCCGCCGGTATCGGCTACGCGGCCGGTATCGAGCGGCGTCACTGGACACTGCGCCGGGCGGAGCTACCGGTGCTCGAACCGGGTGCCCGCCCGCTGCGGATCCTGCACCTGTCCGACCTGCACCTGACCCCCGGCCAGCGCAGCAAGATCCGCTGGGTGGCCGCGCTGGCCGCGCTCGAACCCGACCTGGTGATCAACACCGGGGACAACCTCGCGCACCCGGACGCCGTGCCCGGTGTGCTGACCGCGCTGGGCAGGCTGCTGGACCGTCCGGGTGCGTTCGTGTTCGGCAGCAACGACTACTACGGCCCCACCCCGAAGAACCCGGCGCGCTACCTGCGGCGCAGCGGCGGCCGCCGGATCCACGGCGCCCCGCTGCCGTGGACGGACCTGCGGGCCGCGTTCCGGGAGCACGGCTGGGTGGACGCGACCCACACCCGTCAGCTGCTGGAGGTGGACGGCCGGAGCGTCCGGATCGCCGGCGTCGACGACCCGCACCTCAACCGGGACCGCTACCCCCGCATCGCGGGCCACGACCCGGACGCCGACCTGCGGCTCGGCCTCACCCACTCCCCCGAGCCCCGGGTGCTCGACGGCTTCGCCGCCGACGGCTACGACCTCGTGCTGGCCGGCCACACGCACGGCGGGCAGCTACGGCTGCCCGGCTACGGCGCGATCGTCACGAACTGCGGGATCGACCGCAGCCGGGCTCGCGGGACGAGCCGGTGGGGCAGCCACACCCGGCTGCACGTCTCCGCCGGACTGGGCACCTCGCCGTACGCACCGGTGCGGTTCGCGTGCCCGCCCGAGGCGTCGCTGCTGACCCTCGTCGCGCGCCCGACCAGCACCGATACCCGGAGGGGAACCCCCGCGCAGGCCACCGGAGGCGTCGGGTAGAGTTCACAACGGCTCACGGGGAGACCGTGACAGCCGCTCGGGGTGTGGCGCAGCTTGGTAGCGCGCTTCGTTCGGGACGAAGAGGTCGCAGGTTCAAATCCTGTCACCCCGACAACACGAAACCCCTGGTCAGTTCCTTGTGATGAGAGAACAGACCAGGGGTTTCGTCGTGTTCGAGGCGTCCTGCGTGACCATCGGAGTGACGACGGCTCCGCACCCGGGAAGCAGGCACACGACGCTGTCCGACCGGGCGCACCCCCCGAAAGCGGTCCCGTCGTCGAACCAGCGGGTGACCACGGATCTCAGGCGGGGAAGCGCAATCCCGTCAGCTCCTCGGAGAGCCCCCACAGTCGTCGTGCGTCGTCCATGCTCTGCAACGGCTTCCACAGCTTCTGCTCGCCGGGCGGGCCCCCGACGCTGCCCGGCCCCTTCGGCCCGAAGAACTTGCCGCGCCGTGATTCGGGGCCGGTGGCGGCCAGCAGCGCCGGAAGCGCGGCGGATTCGACGGTGCCGACGACCCCCGCCCGCGACATCAGCCGGATCGCCCGGACCGAGAGTGTGTCACGCTCACGGCCCAGCCCGGGCTGCGCCGCGAGCAGGTTCGTCGGCGAGACACCGGGGTGGGACAGCGTGCTGGTGATCCCCCAGTTGCCGGCTCGGCTGCGAGCATCGAGCTCCCGGCCGAACAGCCCGTTGGCGATCTTGGACTGGGTGTAGGCCCGGTTGACCTCGTAGCTCGATTCCCAGTTCGGGTCGACCCAGTTGATCGTTCCTCTGCGGTTGCGGGCGGAGACGCTCGTCTGGCTGACCACCCGCGCGGCGCCTTCCCGCAGCACGGGCAGCAGCGCGTGGGTCAGTGCGAAGTGGCCCAGGTGATTGGTGCCGAACTGCATCTCGAAGCCGTCCTGGGTGGTCTGCCGGCTCGGCGGGTTCATCAGACCGGCGTTGTTCACCAGGATGTGCACCGGGCGGCCTGCGCCCACGATCTGTTTCCCGAAGACAGCGACGGAGGTGAGCGAGGCCAGGTCCAGGGCTCCGGTGGTGATCTTCGCTCCGGGCACGTGGTCGCGGATGCGGTCGGCGGCACGCTCCCCCTTCTCGGGGTTGCGCACCGGCATCACCAGCTCGGCGCCGGCGCCGGCGAGGCGGCGGGCGATGACGAAACCGATCCCGTCGCTGGCGCCGCTGACCACAGCGAGCTTCCCGGTGAGGTCTGGCAGGGCGATATCGATGGGCCGAGGCATGGCACCGGTCTCCGGTCTCTGGTGTGGGTGGGTCGGTGTGCGGGGACGGGGATCAGTCGTCGGATCCGGTCGCGCCCCGCTCGTAGGCGGTCTGTTCGCCGGGCTCCGATGCCCGCGCGCGTTCGGCCGCGATCGCCGTGTCGATGGCGGCCTCCCAGCGCTCGGGAGAGCGCCGGCGCGCCGCCCGGGTCTGCCGGAAACCCACCACGGCCGGGATCAGCAGGGCACCCGCGACCGGCGCGGCGGGAATCCGCAGGTCATGACTCATCGCGGTGCCGTGGATCCGGCGGGTGATGGCGTCGAGGGCAGGCCGGGACAGCCGCCCCGGGATCCGGAACAGGTCCTGCAGCAGGACCGAGATCGAGTCCAGGGTCGCGGTGGCGAGCCGGGCGGAGTCATCCGACACCGGCCCGGTCACGGCCTGCAGAACGTCGTCCACCCTGCGAGCGGCATCGTTGCCGGTGATCCCCTCGATGAGCCGCGCATCGATGCCGAGCAGGTGCCCGAGATACCACCAGTAGCGGTAGAGGCCGTCGAGCTCGCGCACGGTCAGATCGAAGCCGAACAGCTCCTCGGCGGTGAACGAGGTCAGGGTGAAGTCCATCCAGGTCCGGGCCAGGTCGACCTGATTGATCGGCACGCCGTCGGCCGCGCTGTCGTAACCGCGGTCGAGGGCCAGCTTGCGCATGTGAGCGTGCAGCATGCGGACGTTGAGGGTCGCAACGTATCCCGGCTGTCCGGGACGGAGACTGCCCGGCAGCATCGCCTGGGTCAGCCAGGTTCCGGTCTCGGTGAGTCGCTTGTCGGCCCGGTCGACGAGCCTGCCTGTCGTCGAGAGGACCTTCGCGATCGACGGTGACTCGTACACCCGAACCAGGGCGCCCGCGCTCAGCGAGAGGATGTGCACCGGGGTCGGGGAGCTGAACCACGGCCGTGGCAGCACGTCGAGCAGCTCGTCGTCGACGTAGTCGGGCGGTGTCTCGGTCCGGGTCAGCAGCGCGGCGAGTGCGGGCGGCGGGTCCTGGAGGGACTCCAGGCCGTCCTGGATCCCCTGGGTCAGCAGGGGACGTGCGACCGACATCCCGAGTTCGTGCATCTCGCTCACGACCGCGTCCGCGAGCGGATCGCCGGTGGTCAGGGCCCACTGCATCAGGTCGGCGCGGCCCTCGCCGAACTGTGCGAGTACACCGGAGCGGCTCGACCGGCCGGTCGGCCATGCCGGGGTGGTCGGGATAGTGGTCATCGTGGCTCCCGGTCGTCGTGGTGGGGTGCGTCGGCCCCCGGGGTGGTTCCCGGGTCGGTGACGGCAAAGGCGTCGAACAGGCGCGCGACGTCGGCGCGCATGGTCTCGGTGGGTGCTTCGGAGCCGCGCGCCAACTCGTGCAGGATCAGCCCGGCCAGCGACCGGGCCAAGGTGCGTGCGGCGTCCGGGGTGGCGACCAGCGGGACGAACAGGCCAGCCAGCTCTTCCACGAACTCCTCCGCGATCGGCCGCAGGCGCGGATTGTGGATCGCCGCCAGCGTCAGCTGGATCACCCCGTCCGGCGGCATGCG
This sequence comes from Pseudonocardia autotrophica, assembly GCF_003945385.1. Taxonomy (NCBI): domain Bacteria; kingdom Bacillati; phylum Actinomycetota; class Actinomycetes; order Pseudonocardiales; family Pseudonocardiaceae; genus Pseudonocardia; species Pseudonocardia autotrophica. The sequence goes on along the minus strand of NZ_AP018920.1, from coordinate 462,623 downwards.
GTCGCCGTAGGGGGCGCGGGCGACGACGGCCATGGCCGCGTCGATGATCCCGAGCCGCCGCTCCACGGCCTCGCGGCCCGCGCGGCGCATGTCGGCGATCGTCCGGGTGCTCGTCAGCTCGAAGGCGGCGACGAGCAGATCCTCCGCGGTGCGGAAGTGGTAGGTCGCCGAGGCCAGCGAGGTACCGGCCCGCGCGGCGACCGCCCGCTGGGTCGCAGCGGCGACCCCCTGGGTGCAGATGATCTCGACCGCAGCATCGAGCAGCGCGCTACGCGTGCGTGCGCTGCGGGAATGGCGACCGTCCACTATCTGTACGCTAGTACGAAATCATCGACAGGCGCTATCCGGTCACCCGGCCGAGTGTTCGCGGAGGTGGAGCCGGCCGCCTCGACGAGCAGCTCGGGCGCCGGACCAGGAACGACTCCGGGTACGACGAGCCGGGCCACGGCCCGATCGTGGGTCACCGAGCGGGCGACCTGACCCCGGGCCGCCAGCCACGCTCGCCGCCAACCTGACCACCGTCCACAGCGACGAGGAGTGTGTAGCGGCGACGTCGACTTCGACTCCCCGAACACGCGGTCGCCGCATCAGCGGGTTGACCTTCGAGCCGGTCGAAGCCCGACGATGAACGGGTGACTGCCCCGGAGTTGATGTCGATCGGCGCGTTCGCGAAGCTCGCCGAACTGACCGCGAGTGCGTTGCGGTTCTACGGTGACGCCGGTCTGCTCCGGCCCGAGCAGGTCGATCCGTCGACGGGCTACCGGCTCTACACCGAGTCGCAGTTGGCGCGGGCCGCGCAGCTCCGCCGGCTGCGCGAGATCGGGATGCCGCTCCCGGTCATCGGCACGTTCTTCGCCGCCGGCCCGGACGAGGCTGTGCAGCTCATCGACGACCAGGTCGCCAAGGTGACCACCGAGGCGGCCGGGGTCCGGCAGGCCGCCGCGGTACTCAAAGCCTCGCTCGGCGAGGAGCCTCGCCGAGCGATCTGCGCGCTCCCGGGCCCGGTCCTCGCGGCAGCCGTCGACCAGGTCGTGGCGACCACGGTCCACCATCCCGACGTACCGGCGCTGAGCGGTGTCCGCCTGGAAGCCGATCCCGGCTCGGTGACGCTGACCGCGACCGACCGCTACCGACTCACCACACGGACGTTGGTGCCCATGCACCCGCCGGCCGGCACGTGGGCGGGCACCCTTGCCGGTGACGATCTACAGTCCCTGACCTCGCGGCTCCGGCGCAGCCGAACCGTGACGATCGAGGCGGGCGAGCGGGCGCTGGGTCTGCGGCTGGCCGATGGCACCGTCCTGCACTGCCGTCTGCTGACCGAGGCCTTCCCGGATCACCATCTCCTGGTCAACTCCCTCCCGGAGGTGACCCATCGGGTCACGATCGGGAAGCAACAGACCGTACGAGTGCTGGAGCAACAGGCACCGGAACGAGTCGGCTTGCGGGTCTCGGCCGGCCGATCGAGCCTGCTGCTTCCCGACGGTGACGGCGTCGCGCTCGACGGCGCGGCGACCGGCCCCGATCTGACGCTCTGGTTCGAACTGACCACGTTGTATCCGGCCTTGAGCCACGCGCTCGGAAGCGACGTGATGCTCGACCTCCGCGGCCCCGATCAACCCGCGACCGTCAGATCGGCCGACGACGGCGACCTCACCACCCTCGTCATGCCCTGCCGAAGCGCAGATCTGTGACGACCGATGACCGCGCCTCGCCCCGAGGCGCGGAGGCGCCGAGACACCCGATGACAGCCGGTGACACCCGATGACAAGAACGGATCCCACAGTCATGACGACAGCAGCCACCACGCCCGATCCCACGATGGAAGCGATCAGCGCAGCCGTACGCCTCGGGCGCGACGGCGACGTCGAGTCGGCTCGACAGCAGCTGCTGGCCACCTGGCAACAGATCGGGGTCGGGGGCGACCCGTTCCACCGCTGCACGCTCGCGCACCATCTGGCCGATTTCTGCCCGGACCCCGCCGAAGCTCTCGTGTGGGACGTCCGCGCCCTCGATGCCGCCGATGCCGTGACCGCCGAGCGCGCCCAGCAGTACCACGCCGGCCTCGATGTCGCCGGCTTCTACCCGAGCCTCTACCTCAACATCGCCGACAACTTCCGTCGTCTCGGCGCCTTCCGAGCCGCCACCGGCTACATCGACAGCACCGAGCAGCACACGTCCGCGCTCCCCGCTGGGCCCTACGCCGACACCATTCACACGGCCGTCCGCGAGGTGAGCGAGGCGATCGCCCGGCAGGACACCAGGGCCTTGGCCTCCGCGCCCGGCCCCGGACGGTGACACACACACCAGGATGAAGGCCCTGGTCACGGGCTCTCTGAAGATCTCGGACCAGGGGCCGTCGTCATACCCGGGACGTCCTGCGCGGCCGTCCGGATGGCTGCTCCGCCGCGCCGGGCCGCTGGAGCGGTGGATGACCCACCGGCGGCCGATCGCGGGCTCAGTCGATCGTCTTGATCACTCGGGCGGGCACTCCCGCGACCACGGTGCCGGCCGGAACATCACGGGTGACCACCGCACCGGCAGCCACCACCGCACCGGCCCCGATGGTCACCCCCTGCGTGATCACGGCAGCCGTCCCGATCCAGACGTCGTCCTCGATGAGAATCGGGGCCAACGACAGGTACTCGCGGCGCTGCGCCGGGCGCAGCGGATGGCCTCCGGTGATGAGGCTGACCTTCGGGGCGATCATGACGCCGTCACCGATCCGGATGCCGCCCCTGTCCATGAAGGTGCACCCCTGGTTGACGAAGACGTTCTCGCCGAACGTCGTATGAAGCCCGCACTCGGTGAAGAACGGCGGATAGATCGTCACCGACGCCGGCAGCGGACCACCGAACACAACGGACAGTAGTTCTGCGCGAGCGTCGTCGTCACCGAACGGAAGTGCGTTCAGCCGAGACGTCGCATCGGTCACCTCCATGACCCGTTCCAGGTGACGCACGAATTCCGGCGATCGGACGGGCATGACCTGCTCTGTGCGGGTGGACATGCACTGATCCCATCACCGCGCGGAGCACTCGATCAAACAACTCGAACGACGCGAGCCACAACCAATGGTTGTCGAATTAGAGTGCCGGCGTGGACATCGAGGCGCTGCGGACGTTCGTGGCGGTCGCCGGGACCGGTCAGTTCCAGGCTGCCGCCGACGAGCTGGGGATCAGCCAGCAGGCGGCTTCCAAACGGATCGCGGCCCTGGAGCGACACGTCGGCGCCACGCTCCTGGTACGAACATCCCGAGGCTCCCGGCTGAGCGTGGACGGGCAGATCTTCCTGCCGCACGCCAAGAAGGTCATGGCCACGATCGAACAGGCCGAGCACGCTGTCCGCCCCGGACACCGACCGCTACGCGTCGACGTGCTCAATCGGCGCATCTCACCGGCTCAGGCCGTCTACCGGTTCTACCGCTCGCATCCCGAGACGGATCTCGACGCCGTCACACTGGGCACCCGGAACGCCGCCCAGGCCGCGCAGGCCGTGCTGGAAGGGACCGTCGACGCGACCTTCCGTGCCCTGCCCGCAGATCAGATCCCGACCGGGATCAGCGCCGAACGACTTCTGGACGAGCCCCTGGAACTCCTGGTCGGGCCGGGTCACCCGCTCGCCGACATGCCCCGGGTCAGCCCTGCTGACCTGCACGGTCACCGCATCTGGATCCCCGGGATCAGGCCGGGCACCGAATGGGCGGCGTTCTACCGTTCGCTGTCCGAGGCCTTCGGCCTGAGCATCGACGCGCTCGGGCCCGACTTCGGTGACGAGGCCCTCATGGACACACTGGCCGACTCGGCCGAGCTGGCCACCCTCGTCGGCAGCGGGGACCGGTATCTGTGGCCCCGGACCCACGACCTGAGACGCATCCCGTTGCACGATCCGACCCCCGTCTACCCGCATGTGCTGCTGTTCCGCAGCGGAGACCGGCATCCCGTGCTGACCGCGCTCCGCGACCATCTGCGTGCCTCGGGCCCCCGAACCCCGCCCGACGTGTGGACACCGGCCTGGTCGGGCCGCTGACGAGACGGCCGGATCGAGCGACGCACTCCACGGCTCTGCCGACAGGAACTGGCCGTTCATCACGGTTGCGGCCGTCGTCCGAGATCGTTGATCCACATCGGACGCACAGCGGGTGTGGATCCTCAGAGCCCCCCGAGTCCCAGGTAGGCGACCCGGAACGCCAGCGCGACCGCGAGCGTCCCGACGACGGCCGCGGCGGCGAACCACCCGCGCAGCCGACGGAGCACCATCGTGACGAGCAGCGCCACCGCCGTGAGGCCGATCAGGATCCAGTACACCGGGCTGGTCGTCTCCGCGACGACCGTGAGGCCGTACACCGCCTCCCCCAGCCCGATCCCGGCGAGCAGCGCGGTCGCCGGCGCGACGCGCCCCGGCGCGGTGGAGCGGAGCCAGGCGGTGGCCAGACCCACGAACGGCCCGGCCACCACCCCGACGACGCCGAAGAGCAGCGGGTTGTAGTAGAGCCCCGTCAGGCCGGCCGCGGCCGCGTAACCGCAGGTCAGCAACACGAAACTGACACCGCCCAGCAGCGCCGACACACCCGGCCGCAGCCGGGCCAGGAGCAGCAGGACGACGGTGACGAGCGTCCAGCCGCTCGCCGAGTTGGCGAACGACACGACCGCGGCGGGCAGCAGCCCCTGGGCGAAGAACGTCGCGGCCCCGATCAGGGCGCTCGCGAGTGCGACGACGACGCCGCGGACGGCGACGCTGCGGGCGGTGGCGGGAACGCCGCGCCGGACACCGGTCTCGCTCATGGGCCGATCATCGCAGGCCCGGATCGTCCGATCCGGACGCCTCGGCACGCGGTACGCAGTCCGTCGCCGGCCCACGAATGCCGGGCGCACCGTCGGCGGGCGCACCATCAGCGCGTGCACGGTCCGCTGGCACACCATCCGCGGGCGAACGGTCAGCGCGCGCACGGTCGACAGGTGCTCTGTCGACGGGCGCACCATGGAGGGGCGCGCGGTCGCTCGTTCCAGACCGGGCCGCCACACCACCCGGGAGCAGGATCGGCAGCAACGCGACGGCGACCAGCGCCGCCGCCACCCACACCGGCCCGGTGCCCGATCCCGCCAGGGCCCAGCCACCGAACAGCGGCCCCACCGTCGCACCGACGTTGAGTGCCGCCGTCGTGGCCGCGCCACCGAGCGTCCCGGCCTCCGCGACGAGCACGAGCGAACGCGCGATCGCGGTCGCCCCGACCGCGAAGCCGAGGGCCGCCTGCAACCCGACGAGTGCGAGCACCGGCCATCCCGCCCCGAGCAGCACACCGAGCCCCACCCAGCCCACGCCCAGCACGCCGGCACCGGCTCCGAGCAGCAGCCGGGCCCGGGTGTCGGCGTACCGGCCGGCCAGCGCGACGCCCGCGAACGAGCCGATCCCGAACACCGCGAGACCCACCGGCACTATCGCCACCGGCAGCTTCCCCGGCCCGGTCAGCAGCGGGTCCAGATAGACGTACACGGCGAACGTCCCGCCGTTCACCAGGGCGGCCGCCAGCAACGTCCGGACGACGGCCGACCGGCCCAGCACCGACAGCTCCCGCCGGAACGGCACGCCGGACGACCGGTTCCCGGCCCCGTCGGTAGGCATGCCGAGCAGCAGCCCGAGCAGGCCCAGCACGCCGAGCGCCGCGACCACCCAGAACGTCGCCCGCCACCCGAATGCCTGGCCCAGCACGGCGCCGGCGGGAACGCCGGCCACCAGGGCGAGGGTCGTCCCGGCCAGCAGGGTCGTCGTCGCCCGTGCGGCCCGGCCGGCCGGTGCGATCCGCACCGCGACGGTGAGCGCGACCGCGAGGAATCCCGCGTTCGCGAAGGCCGCCAGCACCCGGGTCACGGCGAGGACCGCGAACACCGAGGTCAGCGCCCCCACGACGTGGACGGCGACGAACACCGTGAGGAACACGAGCAGCGAGCTGCGCGACGGCAGCCGGCGGACGGCCACCGCCATCACCGGTGCGCCGATCACCATCCCGGCGGCGAACGCCGAGGTCAGACCGCCGGCGGCCGGGATCGAGACGGCGAGATCGGCCGAGATCTGGGAGACCAGACCGGCCAGCATGAACTCCGACATCGCCTGGACGAACACGGCACAGGCAAGGACGTACAACAGGAGGGGCACCAGAACGCTCCGTACGGCGCGGGCCCGCCGCACCCGGCAGGCCCTGGGGAACAGGACCGGAACCGGTCACGCCCGCACCGCCGTCCGCGGCGATCGATCAGTGCCCGGAAACGGGCATGCCGCGGCTGCGCCACCGGGTGAACCGGTGGCTACCGCCTGCTCGCCTCGGGGCTGCTCACCCGGTGACCGTAGCAGCGCTCTCCGGCCCGGCGGAGCGGCAACCTGCAGAGCGGCCCAGCACAGGACGGGCCGGGGCACCGCGGGCCGGAACGTGCCGGCACCGAACCGGCACAGCTCGCGCGGATACCCTCCCCCGATGCCCACGCCACCCCGGCTCACCTCCCGGCAGCAGGCGCTGCTCGACACCTGGTTCCCGGGCGCCCGGCTCGTCCGCGACCACAGCTGGGGCCTGATCGGCACCACCGTGCTGCAGCTGCGGCACGCCGGGCGCGACATCGCGGTGAAGGCAGGCGACGACACCGACACGCACATCGCGCGGGAGCTGCGCGCCCATCACGAGTGGACCGGGCCGCTGCACGGGTCCGCCGCCGAGCTCCTGCACGCCGACGACGACGCGCGGCTGCTCGCCACCCGCTGGTTGCCCGGCGAGCTGGTCCAGGGGCACCCCGGCGAGTGGGAGCCCGACACGTACCGGCAGGCGGGGGCGCTGCTGGCCCGGCTGCACGGGCAGCCCGGGACCGTCGACGACGGCTACGAGGCCGGCATGCGGGAGCGCGCGCTCCGGCACCTGGATCTCCCGCACCGCATCGCCCCGGAGACCGAGGAACGGCTGCGCGCCGAGATCGCGACCTGGCCGGACGAGCCGGCCACTCTCGTCCCGACCCACGGCGACTGGCAGCCGCGCAACTGGCTGGTGCACGACGGCACGATCACCGTGATCGACTTCGGGCGGGCCGCGCTGCGCCCGGCGCACACCGACCTGTGCCGGCTCGCCGTGCAGCAGTTCCGCGTCCGGCCGGACCTGGAGCGGGCGTTCCTCGACGGCTACGGCGACGACCCGCGCAGCGCGCCCGCCTGGCGGCGGGAGCAGCTGCGCGAGGCCATCGGGACCGCGGCGTGGGCGTACCGGGTCGGCGACGAGCGGTTCGAGCGCCAGGGGCACCGGATGGTGGCCGAGGCGCTCGATCCGCCGGTCAGCCCTCGGTAGCCTGCAGCCCCCCGGCAGGCAGCCGGTCGGCGCCCCAGCTCCGCTCGATGTAGCCGGTGATCCGCTCGATGTCGGCGGCCGGGACCTTCTCCGGCTTCCCGCGCTCCAGCGGGTCGACGTGGAAGATGTAGAGCCGCGACGCGAACTGGTCGAACGGCAGCGACGCCTCGCCGAAGCGCTCGCCGTTGCCCGCCGTCCCGACGACGACGCCGTCGCCCCAGTCCTGCCCGCTGTCGTTGTTCGGGTTGTAGAAGTACACCCGCATCACGTCCTGCGGATCGGGGGCGGCCCGCAGGATGGTGATCGCGTGCCAGCCCACGTAGCGGGCGGCGCTGTCGGTGACGGCGATGCCGGCCGGCTGCGGGTGGATCAGCGGCTGCCCCCCGTTGTACGACGGGTGGTAGCTGGCGTGGAACACCCGCAGGAAGTCGTCGAGATCGACCAGGTTCCCCGTCTCGACGTCGACGTTGATGTGGAAGCCGCGCGCCGCCCACCAGCCGTGGAACTCGGGGTTCACCCAGCGGTGCGGGTCCCCCGGCCGGCCGATGCAGCGCCGCCCCATCTCGCCGTAGATCCGGTCCAGGTGCGGCACGACCAGCAGCGACACCGGATCGAGGTCGATCGGCATCGCCGTCGCGACCCCGCTGATGCTCTCCTGCGAGGAGATCGGCTGCCCCTCGAAGTGCATGATGATCTCGTCGTCGCGGGCCGCCCAGACGACCATCTGCAGCAGGTAGTCGGGATCGTTGTAGGCCCACATCGACAGCGCCCGCGCCGACTGGCAGGTCGGGTTGTCGCCCTGCCCGATCCCCAGCGGCTGCCCGAGCATGGACAGCACGCCGGCGAGCAGCCTGGCCTCCGGGGCGGGCTCGGTTCCGAACGCCTCGGTGAGCCGCTCGCGCGCGACCGGCGCCAGCTCCAGTGCGATCTGGCGCCACAGCGCGGGCACGACCGGCGGCTCGTAGAGGATCCCGCGGTCGAGCAGCAGCGCGAGCCCGTAGATGCACTGTGCCGTCTGCGGGGTGACCGCCACCTCGATCAGCCGGTGCACCAGATCCCGGAAGCGGAGCAGGCAGTTCTTGCCGGTGTCGGACAGCCCGAGCGCCTCGGCGATCAGGTAGTCGCTCTCGTGCCGCAGGAACTGCAGCAGCTCCGCGTGGTACGTCGATACCAGGCCGGTGTCGTGCATCGCCCTGGCGAACCCGGACGCCTCGTACTGCAGGCCGCCGGTGTCCATCGCCTCCAGCCGGGACCGGAAGACCTCCAGGCCCGGATCCTCCCGGCACGCCTCGGTCGTCCCGAACAGGCTGGTGACGAGCCGGTCGATGCCGTTGCCCGAGGACGTGCCGAGATCGACGTCCGGGTCGCCGCGGTAGATCGCGATCCGGGTGAGCAGCGACTTCACCTGGTCGACCTGGATCGGCCGCTGGCGCAGGATCCGCCAGATCTCGTCGACCAGCTTGTCGAGGACGCTGTCGTAGCCGATCTCCTCGGCGACGTGCCGGAACAGGTCGCGGATCAGCTGCGCCGTCCGGCCCTGCCTGGTCCGCTCCGCCTCGCTCGGCGGGGTGAACAGCAGCTCCAGGTTCATCGCGAGCACCTGGGACAGGAACTCGTGGGCGTCCTCGGCGGAGATCGTGGGGTGCGCGTAGCCGCCGCGGGCGACCGCGAGCATCCGCAGCTCGCTCGTCGCCTCCATGACCACGGTGTCGGCGTCACCGGAGTGCAGTCCGGGCCCGACGAACGACGGGACCAGGATCTCCGGCGAGGCCCAGTCGGTGCCGAGGAACAGCCCGGCGTCCTCCAGGGCCTGCGCCCTGGCCTGGACCCCGGCGGCACCGCCCGGCTGCAGCAGTACGCGCCGCAGCTGCTCGAGAACCCGCCGGAGCTTCGTCGGCTTCCCGAAGTCGGGGGTCTGGGCCATGGCCCGGGTGGCGTCGTCGAGCGAGGCCAGGCGCTTGTCCAGCACCGTGGCCTCACCCGGGACGTCGACGATCGGTTTCAAAGGCTTCCCTCGTTCGGGTTCCCACGTGCAGCGGCCGGGGGCGGCCTCAGACGTAGAAGTCGAGTTCTTCCTGCTTCTTCAACAGATCACGCATGCGGTACGGGTCCTCGCCGAAGAAGTACAGCAGACCCCAGTGCGTGCCGAAGGCGGTCCGCTTGGTGACGGTCTCCTCCAGCGGGGACGACAGGTCGTGCGACTCGTAGTAGTCGTCGTCCTCCGTCTCCTCCGGGATCTGCAGTTCGCTGACGACCCGCCGGCGCGGGTAGACGCCGAAGCAGCCGGCGACACCCGAGGCGTCCTCGACCTCCTTCGGGAAGAAGGCGTCGATCTCCTCCTCGGTGGTCTTCGGGTCGAAGGCCAGCACGAGGGCCTGGTACGCGTTGAACCCGTATGCCCGCTCGAGCAGCTCGAAAACCTTGAAGCCGGGCGGCCGGTACGCGACCTCGCCGAAGTACATCTCACCGTCGGAGGTGACGAAGTACTCCGGGTGCACGAACCCGAACTCGATGTCGAAGGTCTTGATCAGCTTCTCGATCTGGGCGGTGATCGCCGGCCGGTACCGCTCCAGCTCGGGGGTCGCGGGGACGAACACCGAGTAGCCGAGCGTCACGTACTCCGAGATGTTCAGGAACTTGATCTTGCCCTTGTGCACCCACGCCTCGACCGCGAACTCCCAGCCGTCGAGGTGCGACTCCATCAGGACCGGGAACTCCTCGTCCGGGATGGTGTCGACCTCGTCCGGGGTACGGATCACCCGGTGCCCGAGGCAGCCGGCCTTGTCGAACGCCTTGAGGTGGATGGGGTCGTTCGGGTCACCGTCGAGCTTGAGCAGCGTCTGGTTGACCCGCTTGAGGAAGCGGATCACGTCGTCCCGGTCGTGGGCCTCCTCGAAGATCCCCACCCGGATGCCGCCGAGCTGGGCCCGGCGCTTCATCAGCGCCTTGTCCCGGAGCAGCATCGCCTGACCGAACAGGCGCGGATTGTCGAGCAGCACCGAATTGATGGCGCCGGCCCATTCCACGGTCTCCTCGAACAATGGGATCGCGACGTCGACCTGCATTTCCTGCAAGGTCTCGGCGATCTCCATCGAGCGGTCGTTGAGCCGCTCGAAGTTCCAGGGCACGTACGGGATGTCGTGCTCCTGGCAGTACTCCTCGGCCCAGTCCGGGGCCACGACGACGTATCGCCGGTCGAACCGGGCCAGCGCCTCGACCGCGTTCAGACTCCAGCCGAGGAGCGCCACATAGCCCTTATCTGGATTCCTGCTGACCGGATCGGCCTGAGGCATACGGCAATTCCTCCCACTTCAGCGCATTCGCATTCGCAATTTTCGATCACCCCGACCATACCCCGGGGGAGATTTCCGGGTGGATCGTGGCGCCGGTCGGGCCCGGCTCAGGCCTGCTCGGCGTGGTCCGGCATCCGCTCCTCGGCGCACCGCACGAGCCGCCGCAACCGGCCGGCGACGGTGTCCTTGGACAGCGGCGGATCCGCGAGCGTCCCCAGCCGGGACAGCGACAGCGTGGAGTGCTGGATCCGGAGCAGCCCGGCGTCGCGCAGCAGCGGCGGCACGTCCGGCCCGAGCACGTCCAGGGCCCAGCGCACCCGGGCCGCGGTCCGGTCGGCCGCCTCGGCACTGCGGCGCGCGTTCACCGTCTCCAGCATCGGGTTCGGCGCGGCGGCCGGCGCCTCGTCCGGAATCCGGGCGTAGCGGAGCAGCAGGTCCGCGACGCCGGACGCGCCGGTCGCGCGCAACAGGGCGTCGGCACTGCCGGGATCGCGGATCAGCACCCGGTGCCCGCCCGCGGTCTCCTGGCCGGTGGCGAGCGCGCCGAGCGCGCGTGCGGCGCCGACCAGTGCGAGCGCGACGGCCGGCCCCGGGCAGACCACCAGGATCCGGACGCGGCCGGACGACCGGACGATCCGCCCACGGGCGAGCAGCGCACCGCGCCAGATCCCGGCCGCGACCGTCGCCCCGCCGGCGACGACCGCAGGCGGGAGCCCGAGCACCTGACGACCGAGCCGGTCCACCAGCCCGGTCGCCCTGGCCAGGTCGGAGCCCCTCGACGTCATCCTGACGAGATAGTGCGGGGGGCGCCCGACGGCGGTGACCACGTCGCTGCGGCCACCGGTGCGGCCGTAGAGCTCGGTCAGCTCCCGGCGCAGCCGGACGGCGAGATCGGGACTGTCGAACTCGGCACGGACGACGGTCCGGCCGTCCGCCGTCGACACCTCACCGACCAGCCGCAGCTGGGTGGCGACGCTCGCGTGCCGGACCGCGGGACGGTCGTCACGAACCGCACCGAGTTCCCGGTGCAGCTCCGCGGTGATGCGCTCGGCATCGAACACAGGTCCCTCCTGCAAGTGCGCACGAGAGCGGGGTGGGGTCACACGTCCCCCGAGGTGACCCCACCCCGCCGGCCGGACGGGGCGGTGGGACAGCCCCGTCGTGGTCGTGGTCAGGCCCCGTCGGGGGCGGCGTGCATCGGGCAGCGCGGATCGATGCACGGGTCCTCGACCGTGCCCGAGCGGTACGCCGCATTGGCCAGCACCGAACACAGACAGCCGCGGGCCTTCGCCCGCGGCCCGCCCGGCGCGAGATCGTCCGGACCGTCCGGTTTCGGACGCTCCGCCTCCCCGTCGCTCGTCGCCTCGATCATGGATCCCCCTCCGCACGCGATGCGTCCGGGACTCCTGGAAGGCCCGTTCGCATGTACACGCAGTAATCAACCGGCTTGCGATAGTTGCGCACCGTGCCGACCGGGCGGGAGATTACTCTATACGCGGAGTAACGACTATTTCGGACCACTGACCTTCGGGAGGGGTGCGTCCGGATCCAGCACCATGCCGTGCTGACGCGCGATGCCGTCGATCTGCGCCCAGATCAGGGCGGTGAGGTGCTCGGTCACGACGTCGCGCTGCATCGTCCGGTGCGCCAGCCACCACTCGGCGGTCGCCTGGACCGCGCCCACCAGCGACTGGCCCCACACCTGGACCAGCTCCGGCACGTCGAACCCCAGCGAGCCGAGATAGCCGGACAGCAGATCGGTCAGCGCGGCGGCGACGAACTCGCGCCCGGCGTCGACGACGTCGCCGCCCTGGCCGGGCAGCCGGCGCCGGAAGAGCAGATCGACGTTCGGCGACTCGTCGAGGAACCCGATGAACGCACCGACCGAGGCACGGATCCGCGGCCGGATCGCCCCCTCGTCGTAGAGGACCGGCATCAACCGCTCCATCAGCAGGTTCGTCGCCCGCTCGGCCATCGCGTCGAGCAGCGCCGCCCGGTCCCCGAAGTGCCGGTAGATCACCGGCTTGGTCACCCCGGCCTCGTGCGCGACCTGGTCCAGACCGAGATCCCGGCCCTCCCGCCCCAGCACCAGCAGCGCCGCGTCCACCACCTGTTCGCGCCTGCGGGCGCGATGGGCCTGCCAGCGGGTGCTCCGGCCGTCGACCGGCCGCTCCTGCGCACCGGGACCGTTCGCGCGGCGATCGGGGGACACGGTCGTGATGATCCTCCTTCGGAGCCGCTCCGCACGCCCCCCGGCCGGACCCGATCGGGCGCGATCACGGGAGTGGATCACGTCCGGGCCCGGGGTGCCCACCGGGCGCCGGATGGCAGGCTGACCGGCGACCACGATACGAGGAGGCGCTGTGCGACGGGTGCTCTGCCAGGAGTTCGCCGATCCGGAACGGCTGACCGTCGTGCAGGAGCCCGATCCGCGGCCCGGCCCGGGTCAGGTGCTCGTCGAGGTCGAGGCGGCGGCGGTCAGCTTCGTCGACGGCCTGATCGCCCGCGGCGGCTACCAGCTGCGGCCGCCGCTGCCCTTCACCCCGGGCAACGCGGTGGCCGGACGCGCCGGCGGCGAACGCGTCCTCGTACTGCTGCCCTCGTTCGGCGGGCTCACCTCGCACCTGGTCGCCGACACCGACCTGCTGGTGCCGGTCCCGGACGGCGTGCACCCGCGGATCGCCGCCTCGGCGGCGGAGAACTACGGCACGATGGCGTTCGCCCTGGAGCACCGGGTGGCCGTCCGGCCCGACGAGTGGGTCGTGGTGCTCGGGGCGTCCGGAGCGATCGGGCTCGCCGCGATCGACTGCGCCAGGGCCGCCGGGGCCCGGGTGCTCGCCGTCGCCTCCGCGCAGGGCAAGCGGGACGCCGCGCTCGCCGCCGGCGCGCAGGCCGCGATCGGGTACGACGACCTGAAGACCGCGATCCGGGAGCACACCGGGGGCGGCGCGGACGTCGTGGTCGACCCGGTCGGCGGCCCGGCGGCCGAGGCCGCGCTGCGCGCGCTGGGGCCCGGCGGGCGGTTCTGCGTGCTCGGCTTCACCTCCGGGGAGATCCCGCGGCTGCCGGCCAACGTGGTGCTGCTGCGCAACCGGACGGTCGTCGGTGTCGACTGGGGTGACTGGTCGCGCTCCGATCCGGCGGCCGCCCGGGACCTGGCCGCCGACGTGCTGCGCCGGATCGCCCGCGGCGAGCTGCACCCGCCGGAGCCCACACCGCTCCCGCTGGACGAGGTCACCACCGCGACCCGCGCGTATGCCGAGCGCACCGCCGTCGGGAAGTTCGTGCTGATCCCCTGAATCCCGGGCGCTCCTGGCAGGAACCCGGCACCGACGGGCATCATGGATGCGGTGAACGAGCCGGTGCATCCCGAGCAGGTCCGGATCTCCGACGCCGAGCGGCACGCCGTCGCCGAACGGCTGCGCACCGCGCACGACGACGGCTTCATCGACCTCTCCGAGTTCGACGAGCGGATCGCCGAGGTCTGGCGGATGCGGACCCGCGGCGAGCTGGGCCGGGTCACCCGCGATCTGCCCCCGCCGCAGCGGCGGCGCAACGACGGACTGGTCTTCGCCGACTCGGCCGGCGGCGTCGCGATGAAGGTGCTGGCCGTCATCTGGCTGTGCCTGACCGCGGTGGCGGTGTCGGGCTGGGGGATCGTCGCGCTCACCGCAGGCGTCGAGTACCCGTGGTTCCTCTGGGTCTCGGCGCCGCCCGGGGCGGTCCTGCTGACCCTGTGGCTGACCGGGATCGGCCGGCCGCGGCGCGGGAACCGGTAGCCGCTCCGCCGGTCCACCGTCGGATGAACGGCCGGTGTACGGACGTTCATCCGGACCCGATACGTTGCCGATCATGGGACACCGCGAGGAGCTGCTGGACGGGGCCGCGCAGTGCCTCTACGAGAAGGGCTTCGGACGCACGACCGCGCGTGACGTCGTCGCGGCCTCGGGCACGAACCTCGCCTCGATCGGCTACCACTTCGGGTCCAAGGACGCACTGCTCGTCGAGGCGCTGCTGCGCGCCACCGCCGCCTGGGGCGAGGAGCTGGACCGGGCGCTGGCCGAGCCGGGGACCGAGCCGAGCCATCCCGAGCAGCGGGTCGAGAACACCTGGAGCAGGGTCGTCGGGCTGTTCAGCACCCAGCGGCGGCTGTGGTCCACCCACGTCGAGGCGCTCGCCCAGGCGGAGCGGCTGCCGGAGTTGCGGGCGAAGCTGGCCGAGGCGCAGCGTGAGGTGCGCGAGGGCCTGGCGCTGACCTTCCACACGGTGTCCGAGGAGGACGCGGCCGCCGCCGACCGCCGGGTGCACGTGCTCGGCGCGGTGTATCAGGCGCTGCTCACCGGCGTGATGGTGCAGTGGCTGCTCGACCCGGACACCGCCCCGACCGGGGTGGACATCGCGGAGGGCCTGCGCGCGATCGCCGAACGCGCCGACGAGCTGGTCTGACCCGCGTCCGGCGCCGGGATCGGCGCCGGTCTCCGTACCGGAAATCAGTGCCGAAATCAGTGCCGGAAATCAGTGCCGGAAATCAGTGCCGGGGCTGCACCCGGCCGATGACGGTCCCGCCGTCGTCGGCGCCGGGCTCGGTGACCCGCACCGACAGCGTCCCCAGCGCGATGAACCGGACCGTGACGGTCCCGCCCGCGGTGACGTCGACCGCCCGGCCCTGCTCGGGGATCAGCACCCGGCGGGCGACGTCGCTGCCGACGGTGAGGACCAGGGTCGTGCCGCGCGGGACGATCACGGTCGGTACCGCCTCGACCGGTTCGCCCGAGCGGTGCTCGAACCGGACGGGCGTCATCCCGTCGGCGCCGGCGGTCGCGACGATGGTCGGCCCCGCCGGCCCGGCACCCGCCGCCGGGACTCCGCAGGCCGTGGCCGTCACCAGCATTCCGGCGAGCAACATACCGGCCGCCTTCCGCATGCCTCCATGCTGCCGCAAGAGGCGTTACCACCCCCGCCCGGCACACCCGATCGTGGCATTCGGCACGATCGCGTGGTGACCTCCCACCCCGTCGCTCCGGTCCCCGCGAAGCTCTTCGACGACGAGCGCGAGCAGCGCTGGCGTTCCCGGTTCACGGCCGTCCGGATGTCCCGGCCGTCATGGGCGGAGGACGCACCGGACCGCACCGTCTACGTGTCCAACGCGACCGGCACGTTCGAGATCCACGCCTGGGACCGCACCACCGGCGAGCACCGGCAGGTGACCGACCGGCGCAACGGCACCACCTCGGCCGTGCTGCCCCCGGACGGATCGCAGGTGTGGTGGTTCGCCGACACCGACGGCGACGAGTTCGGCCACTGGGTCGCGCAGCCGTGGGCGGCCGGGCCGGGAGCACCGACCGAGCCCGCCGTGCCGGGGGCCGGCGACGGCTACCCGGCCGGGCTGCAGATCGGCCGGCGCCGGACTGCGATCGGCGTCTCCACCGACGACGGCACCACGCTGCTCGTGCACGAGCGCGGCTCGGCCGACGAGGCCCGCGTCGTCTACCAGCACTCCGAGGACGCCGCGGTCGGTTCCCTGTCCGAGGACGAGACGCTACTGGCGATCTCGCACTCCGAGCACGGCGACTCCCGGCACCCGTCGCTGCGGGTGCTCGATCTCGACACCGGGGAGACCGTCGCCGAGCTGCACGACGGCCCGGGCCGCGGCCTGGACGCGCTGGAGTTCTCCCCGGTCGCCGGGGACCAGCGGCTGCTCGTCGGGCACGAGCGCCGCGGCCGCGACGAGCTGCTGATCTGGAACCCGGCGACCGGCGAGGTCACCGAGATCCTGCTCGACCTGCCGGGTGAGCTCGTCGGCGGCTTCTACCCGGACGCCTCGGCGCTGCTGGTCGCGCACACGCACGCGGCCCGCACCCGCCTGTTCCGCTACGACCTGGCCGGTGGCGAGCTGACCGAGCTGCCCACCGCGCCGGGCTGCGTCGGTTCCGCCGACATCCGGCAGGACGGCACCGTCGAGTACTCCTCGTCGTCGGCGGCGGTCCCGTCGCAGATCCGGGCACTGCACCCGGACGGCACCGACGACGTGCTCCTCGCCCCGCCGGGCGAGCGTCCGCCGGGCTCGCTGCCGGTTCGCGACGTGTGGGCCGACGGGCCGGGCGGGCCGGTGCACGCGCTGGTCACGGTCGCCACGGGCGCTGCGTCAGCCACGGGCGATGCGTCAGCCACGGACACAGCGTCAGCCACGGACACGACGGCGACCACCGCGGCTACAGCGACTGCGGCAACTGCCGCGACTGCGGGCGGTACCGCAGCTGCGCCGGCGCCCGCGGTGTTCGTGCTGCACGGCGGCCCGCACGCCGCCGACGAGGACCGGTTCGACGCGAGCCGGGCGACCTGGGTGGAGGCCGGCTTCACCGTCGTCGAGGTCAACTACCGCGGCTCCACCGGCTACGGATCCGCCTGGCGGGACGCGATCGAGGGCAGGCCGGGCCTGACCGAGCTCGCCGACGTCGCCGCGGTGCAGGACACGCTGGTCGCCGACGGCACCGTCGATCCGGCCCGGTGCGCCGTCGACGGCTGGTCCTGGGGCGGATACCTGGCGCTGCTGGCCGCGGGCACCCAGCCGCAGCGGTGGGCGGCGGCCGTCGCCGGGGTGCCGGTGGCGGACTACGTCGCCGCCTACGCCGACGAGATGGAACAGCTGCGCGCGTTCGACCGGGCGCTGTTCGGCGGCTCCCCGGACGAGCTGCCCGATCTCTACCGGGAGACGTCCCCGCTGACCTACGTCGACGCGGTACGGGTGCCGGTGCTGGTGCTCGCCGGGGAGAACGACCCGCGCTGCCCGATCCGGCAGATCGACAACTACCTCGACGCGCTGGCCGCCCGGGCCGACCACGGGGAGCCGGTCCGGTACGAGGTCAGCCGGTTCGACGCCGGGCACGGCTCGCTGGTCGTCTCCGACCAGCTCGACCTGATCGCGACCGAGGTCGACTTCGTCCGGCGCGCGCTGGGGTGATCCCCGTCCTGGGAGTGCCGGTACCCGGATCGGGCACGAGCACTCCCAGGACACGGATCATTGCCGGGCGTCGAGCAGGGCCAGCACGTTCTCCGGTGGCCGGCCGAGCACGGCCCGGTCACCGGAGCGCACCAGCGGACGCTCGATCAGCTTCGGCTGCGCCGCCAGCGCGTCGAGCAGGGTCTCCCGGTCGGCGCCCTTGAGGCCCTGCTCGCGGAACGCGGGCTCACCGGTGCGGGTGAGCGCCAGCGGGTCCTCGGTGCCCAGCTCGACCAGCGCCCGCTCCAGTTCGGCCCGGGTCGGCGGGTCGTCCAGGTAGCGGCGCACGGTCGGCTCGACGCCGTGCTCCTGGAGCAGGGCGAGGGTGGCGCGGCTCTTCGAGCAGCGCGGGTTGTGCCAGATCTCCACGGCCCGAGCCTAGGAGGCCCGAACCGCCTGCTCGATCCGGTCGCCGATGTCCTTGTCGACGTTGCGCCAGTACTCGAACGCGCGCTGCAGGATCGGCTCGGAGACGCCATCGGACAGGTGCCCCGCCACGTTGTTCACGAACCGCTCGCGGGCGGCGTCGTCGAACACCTCGCGGACCATGGTCCCGGCCTGGCCCCAGTCGTCGTCCTGCTCGTGCAGGACGTTCGCGGTCCGGATCATGTCGCCGTCGGCGTGCCAGAGCGCCTCCGCGACCCGCTTCGGGTCGGCCTCCGGCCCGCCGTAGGAGTTCGGTGCGTAGATCGGGTCACGGGAGTTCGTGATCCGCATCGCGCCGTCCTTGGCGTAGTTGTTGACCTCGGAGCGCGGCGCGTTGACCGGGATCTGCTTGTAGTTCACCCCGAGCCGGGCACGGTGCGCGTCGGCGTAGGAGAAGCCACGGGCCAGCAGCATCCGGTCCGGGGACAGGCCGGTCCCCGGCACCAGGTTGTTCGGCTCGAACGCGGCCTGCTCCATCTCCGCGTGGTAGTCCTCGACGTTCCGGTCCAGGGTCAGCGTCCCGACCTTGATCAGCGGGTAGTCCTCGTGCGGCCACACCTTGGTCAGGTCGAACGGGTTGAACCGGTAGGTCTTCGCGTCGGCGAACGGCATGACCTGCACGTGCAGCGTCCAGGACGGGTGGTTCCCGGCCTCGATCTGGTCGTAGAGGTCGCGCTGGTGGTAGTCCGCGTCGGCGCCGGCCAGGTGATCGGCCTCGTCCTGCGTGAGGCACTCGACGCCCTGGTCGGTCTTGAAGTGGTACTTGACCCAGAACAGCTCTCCCGCGGCGTTGATCCAGCTGTAGGTGTGGCTGGAGTAGCCGTTCATGTGCCGCCAGGACCTCGGGATCCCCCGGTCGCCCATCAGCCAGGTGACCTGGTGCGCCGACTCCGGGGAGAGCGTCCAGAAGTCCCACTGCATGTCGTGGTCGCGCAGGTTGTTCGCGACCCGGCGCTTCTGGCTGCGGATGAAGTGCTGGAACTTCATCGGGTCGCGGACGAAGAACACCGGCGTGTTGTTGCCGACCATGTCCCAGACGCCATCGTCGGTCCACAGCTTCAGCGAGAACCCGCGCGGATCACGCCAGGTGTCGGGGCTGCCCCGCTCGCCTGCCACGGTCGAGAAACGGATGACCCCGCGGGTCTCGGCCCCGGGCTGCAGGAAGCCCGCCCGGGTGTAGGCGCTGACGTCCTCGGTGGTCTCGAACCTCAGGAACGCGCCACCACCCTTGGCGTGCGGCTGGCGCTCCGGGATCCGCTCCCGGTTGAAGTTCGCCATCTGCTCGATCAGGTAGTGGTCGTTGAGCAGAAGCGGTCCGTCCGGGCCGACGGTCAGCGAGTGCTCGTCACTGGCGACCGGGCTCCCGGAGTCGGTGGTGGTCGGCTTGGGCTGCGAGCTGGTCACTGCCGTGCCTCCTCGTGGTGGGGTGGTGCGTCTCCGCCGGGTTTCCCGCGCCCCACCGGCCCAAACCAGTACCGCGGTGCCGCCCGGAAACCGCTGGACGGCACGCCGCAGGATGGACGGGTGCCCGACGCCCTCCACCCCACCGCTGCACCCCGCGCCGGGATCGGCGCCTTCGCCGACGTCCTGCGCCGCCCGGGGGTCGGCGCGGTCACCGCGATCGGCATGGCCGCGCGGATCCCGGCGACCGCCGTCGGCGTCACGCTGACCCTGCACACGGTGATGACCCTCGGCCACGGCTTCGCCGCCGCCGGGCTGGTGGCGGCGGCGGTGCCGACCGGGATGGCGATCGGCGGCCCGCTGCTCGGCTCGGTGATCGACCGCTACGGGCTGCGCCCGGTGCTGCTGCTGACGATGACGGCCGGAGTGGCGTTCTGGTCGGTCGCCCCGCTGCTCGGCTACGCCGGGCTGCTGCTCACCGCGTTCGTCGCCGGGGTGCTGACGCTGCCGGTGTTCTCGCTGGTGCGCCAGGTGATCGCGGCGATCGTCCCGGCCGGGCACCGCCGGCCGGCGTTCGCGCTGGACTCGATGTCGGTCGAGATCTCCTACATGACGGGCCCGGCGATCGGGTCCCTGCTGACGCTCTGGCTGGGCAGCGCGGTCACGATGCGGGTGATCGGCGCCGGGTTCGTGCTCGCCGGGCTGGCGCTGTGGTGGCGCGACCCTCCGGTCCGGTCGGACGGCCGCTCCCCCGGCGCAGAACGACGGCCACCGGTGCGGAGCTGGCTGACCCGGCCGCTGCTCGGCGCGCTGCTCACCGTGACCGCGGCCGTGCTCGCCATCATGGGAACCGAGTTCGCCTTCATCGCGGCGCTGACCGAGGCGGACCAGGTGTGGGCGATCGCGATCGTCAACGCCGTGTGGTGCCTGGCGTCGCTGGTCGGCGGTTTCGTCTACGGCGCCGCCCGGCGCACGCTGCCGCTGCCGCTGCTGCTGGCCGTGCTGGGGGTGGCGACGCTGCCGGCGGCGCTGGCCTGGTCGTGGTGGAGCCTGCTGTTCCTGCTCATCCCCGCCGGACTGGTGACCGCGCCGACCCTGGCCGCGGGAAGCGACGCGATCGGCGGGCTCGCCCCGGACCGGGTCCGCGGTCTGGTCACCGGCCTGCAGGGCTCGGCGACGACGATCGGGATCGCCATCGCGGGCCCGCTCGCGGGTTTCCTGGTCGACGTGGCCTCCCCCGCGGTCGCGATCGTCGTGTGCGGGTCGGTCGCGACCGTGCTCGCCGGCATCGCGGCGGTGCTGATGCGCGAGGGACGAGCGGCTCCCGACGGACGGCCGGGGGTCGCGCAAGCCGGTGCCTGAGAGGTTCCACAGGCGATCGGCGCATCACGTCCCCGATCCCGGCGGCGGCACCGCAGGCTCGGGCAGACTTGACTCTCGTGAGCGCGCCGCCCCGTCCCGACGCCGAGACCCAGCCGATCCGCCGTGAGCGACCCCGCCGCCGGGCCGGCGCATTCAGCTGGGCGTTCGCGCTGCTGCTCGCCTCCGGGGCGGCCCTCGCGGTGCTGCCCGACCTGGTCGGCCTGGACACCCGGTCGCCGTTCGCACAGGTCATCGCGTTCCGGCCGCTGATGGTGGCCGCGCTGGTGGTGCTCGTGGCGGTGGGCGCGGTGATCTCCGTGTTCGCGCGCCGGTTCTGGCCGGTGCCGGTGGCGCTCGCGGTGGTCGCGGCGGTCGGGGTAGCGCTCGTGGTGCCGCGCACCGTCCCGGCCACGACGGCTCCGTCCGCGGGCGGGCCGACGCTGAAGGTGCTCGCGGCCAACGTGTACGAGGGCCGTGCCGATGCCGACTCGCTCGCCGCACTGATCGACGCCGAGGATCCCGACGTCGTCTCGATCCCCGAGTCGGGCGCGAACTACGAGTCCGAGCTCGCACCGCTGCTGGAACCGATGGGTTACCGGACCGCCGCCAGCGTCGGCCCGTGGGAGCGCGACGTCACCGGCAACACCGTCGTCTGGGCCGAACGCCTCGGTGACGTGCGGACCCGGATCGGCGAGGACACCCGGTTCCCGTACGTCGAGATCACCGGCGGCGGGCTCGGCGAGCTGCGCTTCGTGGCGTTCCACTCGGTGGCGCCGGTCCCGCGCTCGGTCTCGACCTGGCGCTCCGACCTCTCCGAGGTGCAGAAATGGTGCTCCAGCGGAGCGCCCGCGATCATCGCAGGCGACTTCAACGCCACCCTCGACCACTCGGTCTTCCGGGACACGATCGCCGGATGCGGTGACGCGGCGGCGCAGACCGGCAACGGGCTCGCCGGAACCTGGCCGACCTGGGCCCCGCAGTGGCTGGGCCCGCAGATCGACCATGTCCTCGCGACCGCACCGATCACCGCGGAGTCCTTCGAGACGCGTCTCGTGCCGGGCTCCGACCACCGCGCGATCGTCGCGACGCTGCGGCTGCCGGCGTCCTGAGCGGGGGCCGCCCGCCCCTCGGCGCCCAGCCCTCGGCGCTCGGCTTTCAGCGCCCGGCCTCAGCGCCCGCCCTCAGCGCCCGGCCCACCCGGGTACCGGGGGATCCGTCTGTCGGCGGAAATCGCTCACCTGGTGAGCGAACCCGTGGGCCACACACCCTGCCTGCCGCTCCGACCCGACGGCGCCCGGCCGACCCGCCCCCTCACGGGACCCCTCCTCAGCCGAAATCCGCTCACCCGGTGAGCGAAAACTCCGGGCCACACACCCCTCCCCGCCGCTCCGACCCGACGACGGCCGATCCGCGGCCCGAGCCCTCACGGGGCCCTCTCCGGGCGGAAATCGCTCACCCGGTGAGCGATTTCTGAACAAGGGGCACCTCGGCCGGGGACTGCAGCCTCCCGGAGACGGAGACGGAAACGGCCGCCGCCCCGGGAGGCGGGACGGCGGCCGTTGTCGTCGTGATCCGGTGCTGCGCCGCGCGGTGGGACAGGCGCGACGCGGCACCGTGCGGCGCGGCCTGACGCTGCGCGGCACGGCGTCACGCGGCGTGACGCTGCGCGGCACCATGCGGCGCGGCGCGGCGCGGCGGGGCGGGACGGGGGCGGGGGTCAGCCCGCGGCGGCGACCGTCTCCGCGACCTCGTAGGTGTTCAGCGCGGCGCCCTTGCGCAGGTTGTCACCGCAGACGAACAGCTCCAGGGTGTTCGGGAAGTCCAGCGACTGCCGGATCCGCCCGACCACGGTCGGGTCCCCGCCCACGGCGTCGGCCGGGGTCGGCCACTCGCCGGCGGCGGGATCGTCCTTCACGACGATCGTCGGCTGCGCGGACAGCACCTTGCGGGCCGCCTCGACCGAGACCTCGCCGGAGAAGGTCGCGTGGATCGCCAGCGCGTGCGTGGTGACGACCGGGACGCGGACGCAGGTCGCGGAGACCTTCAGCTCCGGGATGCCGAGGATCTTGCGGGACTCGTTGCGGACCTTCAGCTCCTCGGACGACCAGCCGTCGTCCTTCAGCGAGCCGGCCCACGGCACGACGTTCAGCGCCAGCGGAGCCGGGAACGGGGAGTCCGCACCGACCGGGACACCGGCCTCCTTCAGCACCCCGGCGACGTCACCGGAGACGCTCCCGACCTGCTTTCCGGCCAGTGCCTCGATCTCGGCGTAGAGCTGGTCCACGCCGGGCTGGCCCGCGCCGGACGCGGCCTGGTACGAGGAGACGACGAGCGCCTCCAGGCCGAACTCGCGGTGCAGCGCACCCATCGCCGCCATCATCGACAGCGTCGTGCAGTTCGGGTTGGCGATGATGCCCTTCGGGCGGTCGGTCACCTTGTCGGCGTTGACCTCGGGCACGACCAGCGGGACGTCCGGGTCCATCCGGAACGCACCGGAGTTGTCGACCGCGACCGCGCCGCGGGCCGCCGCGACCGGCGCCCACTCGGCACTGACCTCGTCCGGGACGTCGAACATCGCGATGTCGACACCGTCGAACACCTCGGGCTTGAGCTCGAGGACGGTGACGTCCTCACCGCGGACCTTCAGCACCTTGCCCGCCGAGCGCGCCGAGGCGATCAGCCGGATCTCGCCCCACGGAACGGACTCGCGGGAGTCCATGATGTTGATCATCGTGGTGCCGACGGCGCCGGTGGCGCCGACCAGCGCCAGTACGGGCTTGTCCATGGCCATCTCAGTTCACCGGCCCGTTCCCGCGGCGACCACCGCGTCGTCCTCGGCACCCAGCCCGAAGGCCTCGTGCAGCGCCTGCACCGCGTCGTCCAGCTGGTCCGACCGGCAGATCACCGAGATCCGGATCTCCGAGGTGTTCATCGTCTCGATGTTGATCCCGGCGTTCGACAGCGCCTCGCAGAACGTCGCGGTGACGCCCGGGTGATTGCGCATGCCTGCACCGACCAGCGACACCTTGCCGATGTCGTTGTCGTAGATCAGCTCGGCGAAGCCGATCTCGCTCTTCGCGCGCTCCAGCGCCGCGACGGCGGTGTCACCGTCGGTGCGGGGCAGCGAGAACGTGATGTCGGTCTTCTTGTCCGCCACGTTGGAGATGTTCTGGAGGACCATGTCGATGTTGATCTCCGCGTCGGCGACCGTGCGGAAGATCTTCGCCGCCATGCCGGGGGTGTCCGGCACACCGGTGACGGTGATCTTGCCTTCGGACCGGTCGTGCGCGACGCCGGTGATGATCGGATTCTCCAACGGGATCTCCTCGATCGAGCCGGAGACCAGCGTGCCCGGCTTGTCGTTGTAGGAACTGCGCACCCGCAACGGCACGCCGTAGCGGCGGGCGTACTCGACGGCGCGCAGGTGCAGCACCTTCGCGCCGGAGGCGGCGAGCTCGAGCATCTCCTCGTAGGTGACGGTCTCGAGCAGGCTGGCCCGGGGGACGATCCGCGGATCGGCCGAGTAGACGCCGTCGACGTCGGAGTAGATCTCACAGACGTCGGCGTTCAGCGCCGCGGCCAGCGCGACGGCGGTCGTGTCCGACCCGCCGCGGCCCAGCGTGGTGATGTCCTTGGAGTCGGCGCTCATCCCCTGGAAACCGGCGACGAGCACGATGTAGCCCTCGTCGAGGGCCTCCCGGAGCCGGTACGGGTTCACGTCGGTGATCCGCGCGTCACCGTGCCGCGAGGTGGTCAGCATCCCCGCCTGGGAGCCGGTGAACGACCGTGCCTCGGCCCCGAGTGAGTGGATGGCCATCGCCACCAGCGCGTTCGAGATCCGCTCGCCCGCGGTGAGGAGCATGTCCATCTCACGGGCGGGGGGCTTCGGGGAGATCTGCTCGGCGAGGTCGGTCAGTTCGTCGGTGGTGTCCCCCATGGCGGACACGACGACGACGACGTCGTGTCCCTCCTTGCGGGTACGGACGATCCGCTCGGCGACCTTCTTGATGCGCTCCGCGCTCTCGACCGACGATCCGCCGTACTTCTGCACGACGAGGGCCACGCCGACCTCCTGTCCTGGCTCCGCTTCTCGAAGCCGTCGGGTGCTCTCTTCGGCCGCGGGCGAGCGTGGGTGGAACGCCCGCGGCGCTGGTCGGAACGGCACACTACCGGCGAAAGGCATCCGATTTCAGGCTCAGACCGGGCCGCGATGACTCAGGACACACGGGCGTGTCACCGCGCCGCCCGTCCGGTATCCCGCAGCGCGCGCGGACACGGAGGATGAGGTCGCGCGGTGAGCCCTCAGGCGGCCCGCCCGGCCTGCCGGAGCCGGTGCCGCCGGACCGCGTCGGTGTTGCCGCAACGGGCGCTGCAGTAGCGCTGCCTGCCGTTGCGCGAGACATCGGCGAAGACCCGCTCGCAGCCGTGTGCGGCGCACCGGGCCAGCCGGTCCATCCCCCGGGTCGCGAGGTGCGTCGCGGTGCCGATCGCGATCAGGACGTGCAGTACCGCGGCCAGGCCCAGGCCGTCATCGCGGTGGTGCAGGTGCCAGTGCCCGTCGTGGTCGGTCAGCCGGGGCGGGCCCGTCCCCTCGGCGAGCAGTGCGTTCAGCAGCCTCGCCCGCTCCCCGGCCCGCTGCGCGTCGACCACCTCGACCCAGCGCGCCAGGAACGACCGGACGGTGTCGAGATCGGCCGGTACCGGCGTCCAGTCGCGGGCGACGCCCGCGGCGACGCACCGGTCGGCCAGCTCGGCGGCCGTCGACGGCGGGGCGTTCACCAGGTCCGCGGCGAGCAGCACCGGATCACGGCCGTAAGGGTTGATGTGCACTAGTCCATTACAGCAGGGTCGAGCGGGTGAGCACACCTCTGGAACACGAGTGGGAGACGGTGTCCCGGCACCGCACGTCGGAGGGGACCGTGCGCTACCGACGCTGCCGGTGCGGGGTATGGCGGATCGAGCCGGGCGGCGACCTGCCGCCGGCTGTCGTCGTGCCGGATCAGACCCGGCGCAGCAGCCGCACGACCACGGTCGTCAGCACCAGCCACAACACGGCCGCGACGCCGTAGTTCAGCGTCACCGCCAGCTTCGGCTGGTCGGGCGTGAACAGATCACCCAGGCCGAGGTTGAACTGCCCGGCCCAGCCCGCGACGAACTCCGTGAGGAAGTTCGCAGGATTCGCGTCGAGCAGCGTCAGGACGATGTGGGCGACCAGGATCCCGACGATCACCAGCCCGACCACGCGCACGATCGTCGCGATGATGCCGAGCCCCTGTCGCAGGGTGGTTCCCACGGTTGCCGCCATCGCACACCTCTCCCGTCGTGACGGACGCCATGGTCCCATCCGGGCGCCCTCGCCACTCGTCCAACGAGGCGGGCGGCGCTCGGTTGTGATCTCTTCGTTGCGACCGCGTATCGATCCACCCGATCACCGGGTTGCCGCGCAACGGGGGTGCCGGGCTACGGTGTTGCCATGGCGCACCTGCTCCTTCGTCGCCGCGGCGGGGTCTGACCGACCGGCCCCTCGTCGCGGGGTCTCGCGTGTCCGCCGGTCGCCACGACCGTCCAGCGAACACAGCGACACCGCGACAACTCAGGAGCTCCTTCCCGTGACCACGTCTGCCGACGCCTTCGAGTCCCGCGCCCGCACCAACGTCCGCACCCCCGAGGGCGCGCCGCACGCCGGCCAGCCCGCCTGGAACCGCCAGCGCGGCTCGCAGCTGCCGTTCCACCGCTATCAGCCCTTCCATCAGCTGGTCGAGCCGGTCTCGCTGCCCGACCGCACCTGGCCCGACAAGGTGATCGACACCGCGCCGCTGTGGTGCGCGGTCGACCTGCGCGACGGCAACCAGGCGCTGATCGACCCGATGAGCCCGCTGCGCAAGCGGCGCATGTTCGACCTGCTGGTACGCATGGGCTACAAGCAGATCGAGGTCGGCTTCCCGGCGGCGAGCCAGACCGACTTCGACTTCGTCCGCGAGATCATCGAGCAGGGCGCGATCCCGGACGACGTCCAGATCCAGGTCCTCACGCAGGCCCGGCCGGAGCTGATCGAGCGCACCTTCGCCGCCTGCGAGGGAGCGCACTCGGCGATCGTCCACCTCTACAACTCGACGTCGATCCTGCAGCGCCGGGTCGTCTTCCGTGCCGACCGCGCGGGCATCACCAAGATCGCCACCGACGGCGCGGAGCACGTCCGGCGGATCTCCGAGAAGTACCCGAGCACCGACTGGACGTTCCAGTACTCCCCCGAGTCCTACACCGGCACCGAGCTGGAGTACGCCGTCGAGATCTGCGACGCGGTCAGCGCGGTCTGGGAGCCGACGCCCGAGCACCCGATGATCGTCAACCTGCCCGCGACGGTGGAGATGGCGACCCCGAACGTCTACGCCGACTCGATCGAGTGGATGCACCGGCGGCTGGCCCGTCGCGACGCGCTGGTGCTCTCGCTGCACCCGCACAACGACCGCGGCTCCGGCATCGCCGCCGCCGAGCTGGGCTACCAGGCCGGCGCCGACCGGATCGAGGGCTGCCTGTTCGGCAACGGCGAGCGCACCGGCAACGTCGACCTGGTCGCGCTGGGGATGAACCTGTTCACCCAGGGCGTCGACCCGCAGATCGACCTCTCCGACATCGACGAGATCCGGCGCACCGTCGAGTACTGCAACCAGCTGCCGGTGCCCGAGCGCCACCCGTGGGGCGGCGACCTGGTCTACACCGCGTTCTCCGGCTCGCACCAGGACGCGATCAACAAGGGCTTCGCCGCCATGCAGGCCGCCGCCGCCGAGGCGGGCCACCCGGTCGAGGACCACCCCTGGGAGGTCCCCTACCTGCCGGTCGATCCGCGCGACATCGGCCGCACGTACGAGGCCGTGATCCGGGTGAACTCGCAGTCCGGCAAGGGCGGGATCGCCTACATCATGAAGACCGAGCACCAGATGGACCTGCCGCGCCGGCTGCAGATCGAGTTCAGCCACGTCATCCAGACCTACACCGACACCGAGGGCGGTGAGGTCGAGCCGAAGGCCATGCGCGACGCGTTCGACGTCGAGTACCTGGGCCGGGAGACCCCGCTCAAGCTGGTCCGGCACCGGGTCACCAGCGACGGGGAGGGCCGGGACGAGATCGTCGCGACCGTCCGGGTCGAGTCGGACCTGCACGAGATCACCGGCTCGGGCAACGGCCCGATCGCCGCGTTCGTCGACGCGCTGGCCGGCATCGGGTTCGACGTGCGGGTGCTCGACTACCACGAGCACGCGATGGGCGGCGGGGACGACGCCCGCGCCGCCGCCTACGTCGAGTGCGCCGTCGAGGAGAAGGTCTTCTGGGGCGTGGGGATCGACAGCTCGATCACCAGCGCGAGCCTGAAGGCCGTGGTGAGCGCGATCAACCGCGCCCTGCGCTGATCCCACACCCGCCGCGGCCGCCGCGCCCCGCGCCCCACGCTTCGGCCGGGGCGCGGCGGGGCGGGCGGTCCGCGCCGGGCCGGGCTGGGCTGGGCTGAGCTGGGCTGGGCCGGCCCGGGCCTCAGCGGCCGATCGCGTCGGTGATCGAGAGGGTCGGGCCGGGGACCTCCGGGCCGGCGTCCGGGCCGGTCGCCGGCTCGGCCTCCTGCGGGGTCACGTCGTGCGGCACGATCCGGCCGTCCCGGATCGCCTCGGCGTGGTGGCAGGCCACCCGGTGCCCGTCCCCGATCTCGCGCAGCACCGGTCGTTCGGTGTCGCACCGGTCGGCCTGTCGCCACGGGCAGCGGGTGTGGAACCGGCAGCCCGGCGGTGGCGCCGCCGGCGACGGCAGGTCACCGGTGAGCAGGATCCGCTCCCGGCCGTCCTCCGCTGTCGGGTCCGGCTGCGGCACCGCGGAGAGCAACGCCCGGGTGTAGGGGTGCAGCGGGCGGTCGTAGAGGTCGCGTGCCGGGCCCTCCTCG
Source organism: Pseudonocardia autotrophica (assembly GCF_003945385.1). Lineage (NCBI taxonomy): Bacteria > Bacillati > Actinomycetota > Actinomycetes > Pseudonocardiales > Pseudonocardiaceae > Pseudonocardia > Pseudonocardia autotrophica. The sequence continues at coordinate 433,893 of NZ_AP018920.1, read as the reverse complement.
ACGATCGAGCCCAGGTACATCACGCCGACCCGGTCAGAGACGTGCCGCACCACGGCCAGGTCGTGCGCGATCACCAGGTAGGTCAGGCCGAGCTCGCGTTGCAGCGACCGCAGCAGGTTCAGCACCTGGGCCTGCACCGACACGTCCAGCGCTGACACCGGCTCGTCGGCGACGATCAGGTCCGGCTCGACGCAGAGTGCCCTGGCGATCCCGATCCGCTGCCGCTGCCCGCCGGAGAACTCGTGCGGGTAGCGGCTCAGCGCGGCCTCCGGCAGCCCGACCGCGCTCATCAGGCCGCGCAGCCGCTCCCGCGAGATCGGCAGCCCGTGCGCCGCCATGCCCTCCCGCAGCATCGACCCGACCGACTGCCGCGGGTCCAGGCTGGACAGCGGGTCCTGGAACACCATCTGGAACCTGCGTCGCATCCGGCGCAGCGGCTCCCCGGACAGCGACGCGACGTCGGTGCCGTCGAACCGGACCGAGCCGGCCGTCGGTGCGGTCAGCTTCAGCACCGCGCGGCCCAGCGTGGACTTGCCGCAGCCGGACTCCCCCACCAGCCCGTAGGTCTCGCCGCGCGGGATCCGCAGGGACACCCCGTCGACCGCCCGGACGTGCCCGACGGTGCGCGCCACCAGCACGCCCTGGGTGATCGGGAAGTGCACCTCGAGGTCGTCGACCTCCAGCAGCGCGCTCATGCGTCGGCTCCGATCGGCTCCGGGTTGTGGCAGCGCAACAACCGGCCGGACTCCGCCGCGACGTCGGCCGCCGGGGTGAGCTCCGTGCAGGTCTCCAGCGCACGCGGGCAGCGCGGGGCGAAGGCGCAGGCGTGCTCCCACGCCAGGTTGTCGGACACCGAGCCGGTGATCGCCGGCAGCTCGTGCGCCGGATCGGAGTCCAGCCGCGGGATCGAGCGGATCAGCCCGGCGGTGTACGGGTGCCGCGGACCGGCGAACAGAGCGTGCCGTTCGGCCCGCTCGACGACCCGGCCGGCGTAGAGCACGTTGACCCGGTCGCACAGCCCGGCGACCACGCCGAGATCGTGCGTGATCATGATCAGCGCCGTCCCGGTCTCGGCGACGAGCTCGCGCAGCAGCTCCAGGATCTGGGCCTGGATCGTCACGTCGAGCGCCGTCGTCGGCTCGTCGGCGATCAGCAGCCGTGGCCGGCAGGCCAGCGCGATCGCGATCAGCGCGCGCTGCCGCATGCCGCCCGACATCTGGTGCGGATAGGACCGCAGCCGGCGCACCGGATCGGGGATGCCGACCCGTTCCAGCAGGGTGAGCGCCTCGTCGCGGGCCGCCTTCCGGTCCATCCCGCGGTGCCGGGTGAGCGCCTCGGTGATCTGCACGCCGACCGGCACCACCGGGTTCAGCGACGACAGCGGGTCCTGGAACACCATTCCGATGTCGCGGCCGCGCCGCTGCCGCAGCCCGGCGTCGGACAGGGTGAGCAGGTCGACCGGCGGATCGCCGTCGAGCAGCACCGAGCCGGACACCCGCGGCGTGCGTCCCGGCAGCAGCCCCATGATCGCCAGCGAGGTCACCGACTTGCCGCAGCCGGACTCGCCGACCAGCCCGACGACCTCGCCCTGCCGGACGTCGAACGACACCCCGTCCACGGCGACGACCTCGAGCTCACCCCGGCGGACGAACCGGACCGACAGGTCCTGCACCGACAGCAGCGGGTTCATCGGCGCCCCTTCGGGTCGAGTGCCTCGCGCAGCGACTCGCCGAGCAGCGTGAACCCGAGCGCGACGATGATGATCGCGACCGCCGGGTAGATCGCCAGCGCGGGCCGGATGTCCAGGTACGGCTGCGCGGAGGCGAGCATGAGGCCCCACTCCGCGCGGGCCGGGTCGGCGTCGCCGAGGCCCAGGAAGGACAGCGCCGCGGCGTCCAGGATCGAGGTCGCCAGGGTGAGCGTGGCCTGCACGATCACCGGGCCGATCGCGTTGGGCAGCATGTGCCGCAGCACGACGGCGCGCCGGCGCACCCCGAGCGCGGTGGCCGCCAGCACGTGATCGGACTCCCGCTGGGCGAGCATCGATCCGCGCAGCAGCCGGGCGAAGATCGGTACGTTCACCAGCGCCACCGCGATGATCACCGTCGTCTGGCTGGGCCGCGCGGCCAGCGCCGCCACCGAGATCGCGAGCAGCAGCGACGGGATCGACAGCAGCACGTCGGTCACCCGCATGAGCACCGTGTCGGCCCAGCCACCGAGCGCGCCCGCGATCCCGCCGATCAGCGCCCCCACGGCGAGCCCGAACAACGTCGCGAGCACCCCGACGAGCAGCGTCTGCCGGGACGCCAGCAGCATCCGGGAGAACTCGTCGCGCCCGTTCTGATCGCTGCCGAGCGGGAACCCGTCCTGCGGGCCGGGGATCGCCCCGGGCCGCAGGTCCTCGAGCAGCTGCGGGAACGCCTGTGCCGGGTCGTGCGGCGCGAGCACCGGTGCGAGCAGCGAGACCAGTACGAACAGCGCGATGATCACCGCGCCGACGATCGCGGTGGGGCTGCGCCGCAGCCGGCGCAGCGCATCCGCGCCGAGGCTGCGCCCGGCCGTGTCGTCGATCCGATCCCGGCGCCGCCGGGCCCACGTCGTGCTGCTCATCGCAGCCTCACCCGCGGGTCGATGACGGCGTAGGAGAGATCGACGAGCAGGTTCACCAGCACGTAGATCAGCGCGCCGAGCAGCACCACGGCCTGCAGCCGTGGATAGTCGCGGCGCTCGATGCCCTCGGCGACCAGCGTCCCGATGCCGGGCCGGTTGAACACCTTCTCGGTGAGCACCGCGCCGGCGAGCAGCAGGCCGGTCTGCAGTCCGATCGTCGTCGACACCGGGAGGAGCGCGTTGCGCAGCACGTGCCGGCCGCGGACGGTTCCCGGGGCGAGCCCCTTGGCGTTGGCGGTGCGGACGAAGTCGGACTCCAGCACGTCGAGCACCGAGGCCCGGGTGATCCGCACGATCACCGCGAGCGGGATCGTCGCGAGGGTGACCGCGGGCAGCACCAGGTGGGTGATCGCGTCCCAGCTGGCGTCGAGCTCGCGGGTGAGCAGGCCGTCCAGCGTCGGGAAACCGGTGACGGTGGTGGCGTCGATCCCGGTGGCCTGCAGCCCGGACGGCGGGAACCACCCGAGCTCGACGGCGAAGATCTGCTTGAGCACGTAGCCGAGGAAGAACACCGGGACGGCGACCCCGACCAGGGTCCCGACGATCGTCACGTTGTCCCACGGGCGGCCCCGGTACCGGGCCGCCAGGTAGCCGAGCGGGATGCCGGCGAGCACCGCCAGCAGCAGGGCCGAGGTCGCCAGCTCGACGGTCGCGGGCAGCGAGCGGCCGAGCTCGTCGAGCACCGGATCGCCGCTGACCAGCGACGCGCCGAAGTCACCGGTGACGGCCCGGCCGAGGTAGCGCAGGTACTGGATCGGGATCGGCTGATCCAGGCCGAGCGTGCGGTTGAGCGCCTCGATCGACTCCGGGGTGGCCTTGTCGCCGAGCAGCGCCCCTGCCGGGCCGCCGGGCAGCGAGCGCAGCCAGGCGAACAGCAGCAGGGACAGGATCAGCAACGTCGGGATCACCTGGAGCAGGCGGCGCACGACGAAACGCAGCATGCGGGGAGGTCCTCAGTGGTGGGAGGGCCGAACCCGGGTGCCGCGAGATCGTCGCGGCACCCGGGCGCTGGCGTCAGTTCTTGGTGACGGTCAGGAAGCGCTCGTCGGTCAGCGGCGACGGGACGAGCCCCTGCACGTCGTCCTTCACGACGATCGCCGGGCCGGTGGTCAGGATCGGCACGGCGGGCAGGAACTTCGCCATGATGTCCCGGTTCGCCTGCTCGTAGGCGGCGGCGTGGCCGGCCGGATCCGGGATCGCGTCGGCCTTGGCCAGCACGTCGAACATCGCCGGGTCCTGCGGGCCGAACTCGGCCTTCTCCCGGCCGAAGAACGTGCCGACGAAGTTGCCGGCGTCGTTGTAGTCGCCGGTCCAGCCGAGCATGTGCAGGTCGTGCTTGCCCGCCTTCTGGACGTCGTCCTTGTAGCCGCCGTTCCACGGCCGGGCGACCGGGTTCACGGTGATCCCGACGGCCTGCAGGTTCGCCGACATCGCGGAGAACAGGTCGGCCGGGTTCGGCATGTAGGGCCGGGTCACCTCGGTCGGGTAGTAGAAGTTCAGGGTCAGGTTCTGCGCACCGGCCTCGGCGAGCAGCTGCTTCGCGCGTTCCGGGTCGTAGGGGTACTCGGTGACGTCGTCGGCGTATCCGGCGACGGTCGGCGGCACGAACTCCTTCGCGACCGCGGAACCCTCCGGCATCTTGGTGCGGACCAGCGACTCCCGGTCGATCGCGTGCGCGATCGCCCGGCGCACCCGCACGTCGGCCAGGGCGGGATTGTTCTTGGTGTTGATGCCGAGGTAGAGGATCGAGAACGGATCCCGGATCAGGACCTGGTTGCCCTGCTCCTTCAACGTCCCGTAGTCGGCGGGCGACGGGAAGTCGTAGCCGTCGATGGTGCCGGCGGCGAGCTCCTGCTTGCGCGCGTTCTCGTCCGGAATGATCTTGAAGATCAGTCGGTCGAGCGTCGCCTTCTCGCCCCAGTAGTCGTCGTTGCGGACCAGCGTGATCGTGCCGTTCGCCTTGTCGAAGCCCTCGAACCGGAACGGCCCGGTGCCGGTCGGGTGCTCGGTGGCGTACGCCGGGTAGGTGAAGGAGTCCCCGCTCTGGGTGACCGTGTCGGCGTCGTACTGCTCCAGCGCGGCCGGACTGGAGATCGACAGCGAGGTCAGGCCGAACGCCGCCGGGAATGCGCCCTTGAAGGCGTTCAGCGACAGCACCGCGGTGGTCGGGTTCTCCGCGGCGCAGGACCGGTAGATCGGATCACCCGCCGCGTCGCCCTCGTTCTGCTCGAAGCCGCCGAAGACGTCGCCGTAATAGATCATCTGGCTCTGGGCGGCGGCGCCCTTCATCCGGAACCAGCGGTCGAAGTTGGCGCAGACGGCGGCCGCGTCGAAGGCGGTGCCGTCGTGGAACGTCACGCCCTCGCGCAGGGTGAACGTCCAGGTCTTGCCGTCCGGTGAGGACTCCCACGCGGTCGCGAGCCCGGGCTCCAGCTCGGTGCTCCCCTGCTTGTAGGTGATCAGGGTGTCGAACATCTGGCGGGCGGGCCGGAAGCTCTCGCCGTCGTCGTTGAAGATCGGATCGAAGTTCTTCGGCGCACCGGCGGCGCCGAAGACGAACGTCCCGCCCGCCGCACCGTCGGCATCCCCGCGTTCCGACGTCGCACAGGCCGCCATCGTCAGCGCCAGCAGACCCGCGGTGACCGCGGTACCCCACCGTCTGGCTCGCATCCATCCCCCCGTCATCGACTGACAGGGGAACTTATAGCGTTGCGTTACCCAACGGTATATCGTTGCGTCACGATCGTGCTACGAAACGGTACGGGTGTACCAGGTCGTGCCGGAGCCGCTCAGCCCAGCGTCCGCTCCAGGTCGTCGAGAATCAGCCCGGCCCCGGTGGGGCCGATCGCGAGCATCCAGGCCTCGTCGTCGACGGTGAAGGCGCGCCCCTCGCGCACCGCGGGCAGCGTTTCCCACAGTGGCGCGACCTGCGCGAACGGCTGATCACCCTCGAGGCCGTAGGAGGTCACGTAGACGACGTCGGCGTCCGCCGAGCCGATCTCCTCCGGTCCGATCCGCACGGCGATGCCCTGCTCGTCGCGGACGATCTCCGGCTGCGGGAAACCGGCGTCGGCGAGCACCGAGCCGACGAACGAGCGCGGGCCGTAGAGCCGGATCTCCTCGGGCAGGAAGCGCACCACGCCGACGGTCCGCCCGGCCGCGCCGAGCCTGCCCCCCACCTCGGTGGCGCGGGCGGTGTAGGCGTCGAGAAGCTCACGCCCCTGCTGCTCACGGTTCAGCGCGGTGGCGTAGAGCGCCACGTTCTCCTTCCACGCGTCGCCGGTGCGCTCGGCGAACACGGTCGGCGCGATCGCCGACAGCTGCGGGTACAGCGCCTCGTGCCGCAGCTTCGAGGACAGGATCAGGTCCGGCGCCAGCGCGGCGATCGCCTCGAGATCCGGGGTGGCCATCGGACCGACCACGGTGATCCCCTCCGGAACGTCCAGGTAGGACGGCAGCGCCCCGTCCGCCGCGGCGCTCGCCACCCCCACCGGCTCGACGCCCAGCGACAGCGCCACATCGAGCTCCTGGCTGTCGAGCACGACGACCCGCTCGGGCATCTCCGGGACGACGGTCGCGCCCATCGCATGCGTGACCTCACGCCCGCCCGGATCGATCCCGGGCTCCTCCTGGGGGGCCGCGGAGCAGCCGGCGAGCAGGGCCGCGGTAAGCGCGAGCAGGACGAGACGAAGCGGACGTACGGTCACCGGCGGAGTGAATCAAGACGCAACGGGTTCGGCAAGGCTCGCCTACCCGGGCCCGGTGGTGAACCGGATCACCCGGCAGCCGCGACGGCGACACGGTGCCGCTCCCGATGGTGCGCGATCAGCACCCGGGAGGCCTCCGGCTCCAGCGCGTCCGCACGGGCGTCGGCGAGCACCCGGCGGTAGGTCTCCAGGTCCCGCGAGGAGTCGAGGAAGAACTCGCCGGCGTGCCCCTCGGTGTGCACGAGATCCGAGCCCAGCTCGTCCGGGATCGCGAGCACCGAGAACCGCCCGGCGTGCGCCCGCTGCACGCCCGCGGAGAACGGCAGGACCAGCAGGATCACGTTGGGCAGCCGGGAGATCTCCAGCAGCCGGTCGAGCTGGTCGGCCATCACCGACGGCCCACCGGTCGCCCGAGCGAGCACCGACTCGTCGATCACCGCGCGCAGTCGCAGCGGCGGGTTCGAGGTGAGGGCCTCGTGCCGGCGACGGCGCAGGTGCACCAGCTGGTCGATCTCCCACCCGTCGTGCCCGGGCAGCCGGGCGGCGAGCACCGCACGCGCGTAGTCCGGGGTCTGCAGCAACCCGTGCAGCACCGAGAGGTCGAAGGCGTCGACACCGGTCGCGTCGGTCTCGACAGCGGTGTACCGGCCCGGCGCGGGCAGCACGTAGCGCTCGGTGCGCAGCCCCTCGGTGAAGGGCTCCCACCAGCCACGGGTGCGGCTCTGCGCAACGAGCCGGCGGAGCATCTCGGCCTCCAGCTCGGCCACGCCGCCGTAGAGGGCCAGCAGGACGTCGACGTCGGCGGGGCGGGGCACACCCTTCCCGTTCTCCAGCCGGCTGATCTTCGACGCGGAGCAGTCCAGACCGCGGGCCGCGTCGTCGAGCTTCAGTCCGGCGTTGACGCGCAGGCGGCGCAGCTCCGCACCGAGCCGGCGCCGCGCGCCGGTGGGCTCCTGCTCCACCACGTCCTCCTGCCTCCGGGGTCACCGAAGTCCAGTGCACTGCACTCCCCCGCCCCGTGCAATCCGCCGCGCCGTGCAACTTTCATCAGAAATGCAATTGCACAGGCGCGGAGATTCGGGCACCCTGAACGTGCGGACGTGACGCACAGCACAGTCCGGACCGCACGACAGCCGGGAGGAACCACCAGCAACACACAGAAGGGGGACGTCCGATGATCAGCACGACACGGATGGCGTACAGGGGAGAGCAGACAGGGGCCGGCACCGGGCGGTGGTCGCCATGACCGCGCTGGTGGTGCTCGTCGTCGTCGGAATCGTGGTGCTCTGCATCACCGCAGTCGTGATCGGCGTGATCGACTCCAGGCGGACCGGGGCCCGCCGGCGGATCGCCGCCGAGCGGCGGCAGGCGTGGGAGCGGCGGCAGCGGCAGCTCCACGGCGGTCCGTACGAGATCGACGCGTGGGGCGACGAGGACACCGACTGACGGATCGGGCAAGGGGTGCGGCGGTGGGGACCGGCGCGCCGGGGCCGGTCACGTCCGGGACGCACCCGGCGGGACCGGCCGTCGTCGTTCCCGGGCTGCGTCAGAGAGCGCGGCGGCCGGCGAGCGCCCGGCCGAGCGTCATCTCGTCGGCGAACTCCAGGTCGCCACCCATCGGGAGGCCGGAGGCGAGCCGGGTCACGGTGAGCCCCGGGAAGTCGCGCAGCAACCGGACCAGGTACGTGGCCGTCGCCTCGCCCTCGGTGTTGGGGTCGGTGGCGATGATGACCTCGGAGATCTCGGTCTCGTCGGACGCGGGGCCGGTGCCGCCGAGCCGGGCCAGCAGCTCCCGGATCCGCAGGGTGTCCGGTCCGATCCCGGCCAACGGGTCCAGCGCGCCGCCGAGCACGTGGTAGCGCCCCTTGAACTCCCTGGTCCGCTCGACGGCCAGGACGTCCTTGGGCTCCTCGACCACGCACACCAGCGTCGGGTCGCGACGCGCGTCGGCGCAGTACCGGCAGCGGGTGTCCGCCGAGACGTTGCCGCAGACCTCGCAGAACGCGACGCCCTGCTTGACCGTCTGCAGGACCTCCTGGAGCCGGGCGATGTCCGCCGGATCGGCCGCCAGCAGGTGGAACGCGATCCGCTGGGCGCTCTTCGGGCCGACGCCTGGCAACCGGCCCAGCTCGTCGATCAGGTCCTGGACCGGCCCCTCGAACACCTCAGGCGCCCGGGAGGCCCAGGCCGCCCATGTCCAGGCCGCCCGCGAGCGGGCCCATCTTCTGCTGCTGCAGCTCCTGGGCGCGGCGGACGGCGTCGGCGAGTGCCCCGGCGACCAGGTCCTGCAGCGTCTCGACGTCCTCCGGGTCGACCACCTTCGGGTCGATCTTCACCGACCGGGGCTCCAGGCCCGCGGTCACGGTGACCTCGACGAGACCGTTGCCCGCCTGGCCCGTCACCTCGGCGGCGGCGAGCTCGGCCTGTGCCTCCTGCAGCTGCTGCTGCATCTTCTGGGCCTGCTGCAGGATCATCTGCATGTCGGGCTGACCGGGTTGCACGCGTACCCCTCGCTGTTGCTCCCGGCTCGCGGTCACGGGGGAATCCCCCGACACGGCCGGCGTGGACGTCTCCGCACACCAGGGTAGCCGTGTCAGGCTCTCCGACCGTGCACGCCCCGATCCGTCCCGTCGCCGTCGTCCTGGCCGCGGTCGCGCTCTGCGCGGCGTGCGCCGGAGCCGCCCCGGCCTCCCCGACCGCCCCGCCCGGCAGCACCGAACCCGTTCCGCCCGCTCCCCCGCCGGTCGTGCTGCTCGATCCCGGGCACAACGGCGGCAACGGCGCGGACCCGGCCGCGATCAACCGTCCGGTCCCGGACGGGCGCGGTGGGACGAAGGCCTGCAACACCACCGGGACCGCCACCGACGACGGCTATCCCGAGCACGCGTTCAACTGGGACCTCGCCCAGCGGGTCCGGCAGCGGTTGGAGGCCGCGGGCGTCCGGGTGGTGCTGACCCGTCAGGACGACGACGGTGTCGGTCCCTGTGTCGACGAGCGCGGTGCGGCGGGCGGCCGGGCCGGGGCCGCGGCCGTGGTGTCGCTGCACGCCGACGGGGCGGCGCCGGCGGCGGCCGGGTTCCACGTCGCGTACGCCGAACCCGCGGTGCACGGCACCGGCCCGGAGGCGCTGCGGCTCGCCACCGCCCTGCGGGACGCGCTGCGGACCGGTGGCTTCACCCCGGCCGGCTACATCGGGCAGGACGGGCTCGACGGGCGTCCCGATCTCGCCGGGCTCAACCACTCGACGGTACCGGCGGCACTCGTCGAGGCCGGGAACATGCGCAACGCCGAGGAGGCGCGGCTGCTGTCGAGCCCGGAGGGACGGGACCGCTACGCCGAGGCGGTCAGCGCCGGAGTGCTCGGGTACCTCGGGCGCTGACCGGCGCGGTCACTTCGGGTCGATCGTGCGGGCACCCAGGTGGGTGGTGAGGATCTCCAGCGCCGCGGCCTCCGGATCCCGCCGGGCGCCGGGGGTCGCCGCCTCGGCCGCGGCCTCGGCCAGCATCGACTCCTCCACCTCGGCCTCGCTGACCGGCGCCGGCCGGGCCGGGCGAGCAGCGCCGCCGGTCTCGGTCGGGTCGGGCGGGGCGTCGTCCGGCGGGGGCTCGGGGGGCAGCGGGATGTCGGAGTCGCCACCGGCCGGGCGCCGGGCCGGACGGCCGGTGTCGCCCTGCTGCCCGCCGGAAGCACCCTGTCGCTGGGACGGGCGCTGCGGGACCGGGCGCTGCGCACGCTCCGCGGTGGGCCGGGACCGGGCCGCCGCGGCCTCACCCTGATCACAGCGGACCTGCCACTGCACACCGAGCACGGCCCGCAGCGCATCGCTGATCACGTCGGTGTTGCGCTGCTCGGACAGCCGCCTGGCCAGTGGCGGCGCGCCGATCGCGAGCACCAGGGTGTCCCCGTCGACGGCCCGGACGGTGGCGTTGACCAGCAGTGCCTCGGTGCTGCGGCTGCGCTTGCGGACCGCGGCGAGGATCTCCGGCCAGACCCGCCGGACCGCCGTGGCGTCCAGCGAGGCGGCCATCGGGGCGGGCTGCGCGGACGCCGGCGGTGCGGCATCCGGTGGCGCCCCGTCCCGTGGCGGGGCAGGGGCGGCGGCCGATTCGGCGGGGCCGTGTCCGGCCGGTTCCGCGGGGCCGTGTCCAGCCGGTTCCGCTGCGGCGCGTTCCGCGGAACGCGCAGCGCCCGCTCCGGCCGAGGCACCCGCCGCGGCTCCGCCTTCCGGTCCGGCTCCGGATTCCGGTCCGGCTCCGGCTTCCGGTCCGGCTCCGGCTTCCGGTTCGGCGGAACGGGCGGCACTCGGGTCGGCAGCGCTTCCGGCCGCCGGTTCCGCGGAACGCGCAGTGCCCGCTCCGGCGGACGCATCCGCCGCCGCTTCGGCTGCCGGTTCCGCGGAACGCTCGGCGCCCGCGTCGGCGGCACCTGCCGGAGCGCGTTCCGCGGAACGCTCAGCACCCGGTTCCGCGGCGCCTCCGGCCGCCGGTTCCGCGGAATGCGCGGCGCTCGGGTCGGTGGTCGGTCCCGCGCCCGGCCCGGCGGATCCGCCGGCAGCCGGTTCCGCGGAACGCCCCGCGCCTGTCTCCGCGGCGCCGCTCGCAGCGCGTTCCGCGGAACGCTCGGCACCCGCTGCGGCGGCCCCGCCGGCAGCCGATCCCGGGGCGTCGGAGCGGCCCGCCGGCCCACCGGCCACACCCCGCTCGGGCCGGGCCGCTGCCGGGCCGTCGCGGTGGGAGTCGCCGCGGGTCTCGGCCGCCGGCTGCGGTGCCGCCGCAGCGGGCTGCTCGGCGGGTCGCTCGGCGGGTCGCTCGCTGGGCCGCACGAACTGCCGGGACCGGGCTCCGCCGTCGTCGGCGCCGGGGCCGGGGCCGGCGGCGTCGGAGACGATCGCGTTCCGCCGCTCGATCCGCTCCAGTCGTTCGAGCATGCCGCCGTCGGAGGTGGTCGCCGCCGGCAGCAGCATCCGCGCACACAGCAGTTCCAGCAGCAGCCGCGGGGCCGTCGCACCGCGCATCTCGATCAGGCCCTGGTGCAGGATCTCGCCGTAGCGGGTCAGCGTCGCCGGACCGACCCGGGCCGCCTGGTCCGCCATCCGCGAGAGCTCGTCGGCCGCGCCGTCGACCAGGCCCTGCTCGGCCGCGTCCGGCACAGCCTGGACCAGCATCAGGTCGCGGAAGCGCTGCAGCAGGTCCGAGGCGAAGCGGCGCGGATCGTGACCGGCCTCGACCAGCCGGTCCACCGCGCCGTAGACGGCTGCGCCGTCGGCCGCGGCCAGCGCGTCGACCGTGTCGTCGATCAGCGCCGCGTCGGTGACACCGAGCAGCGCGACCGCCCGCTCGTAGGTGACACCCTGCGGGCCGGCCCCCGCCAGGAGCTGGTCGAGTACCGACAGCGTGTCCCGGGCCGAGCCGCCGCCGGCCCGGATGACCAGCGGGAACACCGGCGGCGCGACGGTGACCTCCTCGTCGCCGCAGATCCGCTCCAGCAGCGAGCGCATGGTCCCCGGCGGGATCAGCCGGAACGGGTAGTGGTGCGTCCGCGAGCGGATGGTCGGCAGGACCTTCTCCGGCTCGGTGGTCGCGAACACGAACACCAGGTGCTCCGGCGGCTCCTCGACGATCTTGAGGAGCGCGTTGAAGCCCTGGTTCGTGACCATGTGCGCCTCGTCGACCACGAACACCCGGTAGCGGGACTCGGCCGGCGCGTAGAACGCGCGGTCACGCAGCTCCCGGGCGTCCTCGACGCCACCGTGCGACGCCGCGTCGAGCTCGACGACGTCGATGCTGCCCGATCCCTCCGGGGCCAGCGCCACGCACGAGGAGCACTCACCGCAGGGGTCCGGCGTCGGCCCCTGCACACAGTTCAGCGAGCGCGCCAGGATCCGCGCCGACGACGTCTTCCCGCAGCCACGCGGGCCCGAGAACAGGTACGCATGGTTGATGCGGCCCGCGGTCAGCGCCGTGGACAAGGGCTCGGTGACGTGCTCCTGCCCCACGACGTCGGCCAGCTTGGCCGGGCGGTACTTGCGGTACAGAGCCAGAGCCACGACCGCGAGGCTACCGAGGGGGTCCGACACCCGGCGAAGCGCAGGCACACCGGCCCGAGACAGAAGGGGACCCCGCGCACCCGCCAGAGCCTGTTGACCCTTGCTGCCTTCCGGCCCTGGGGGAGTTCACAGGATGGACGCCGCACGGGGTCCACGGACAGTGTGCCACGACGCGACCACTTCGGGCGCGAGGGGGCGGTGCCCGATCGCGGGGGACGGCGGGTAACCTTGTCCGCGGAGGATTCGCCTAGTGGCCTAGGGCGCACGCTTGGAAAGCGTGTTGGGAGCAATCCCTCACGGGTTCAAATCCCGTATCCTCCGCCAGCAGGAAGGCGGAGCGCCGGGCACACCCCACGCGGGTGGCCCGGCGTTCGTCGTTCGGCCCCTCGTCCGGTCTCGGCGGCCATCCGACCGGCCTCGGGCCGAACCGCTCACGAGCTGAGCGATGTAGCCCGGGGTCTCGCCCGAGCTGCGCGACCGTGTCGCGCGCACGGTCCTGTTCGTCGCGCTGCAGCTTCAGGAGCGCGACCGCCCCGCGAATCGTCTCCGGCCCTCGTCGCTTCGAGTCGCTTCGATACCCTCACGCCCGTGCCCGACCGGTGCTCCGAATGCGGCGCCCCCACGACCGAATGGTCGTGCGATGAGCTCTTCCAGCGGGTGCTCGCCCTGGATCATCAGCGAGCCCAGCCATGGGGAGCCCACCACGGAGTCACCGTCTCCTGCTACGTGCTGCAGCACCCCTCGACCGTCCGGCCACATCAGCGCGGCGCCCAGCTCGACATCGTGCTCGCGTTCTGCGACAGCGGGCTCACCGGAGTGGAACGACTGACGACGGCCGCCCGTGGACACAACACGCACCGTGCTCGAACCCCGATGACCAGCTCCCCCGGCGGGCCGGACGACAGCGCCGCACGCAGCGTCCCCGACCATCCGACGTTCGGCACGACCATCCACGACGTCGCGGTGGACGGGACCTTCCCGGCCGACGGCTTCACCGAGCGACTCGAACGGTGGGCGCACTCGGTCCGTGAGGCCTGGCTGCCGGCCAGCTCCTGATCGACACCTCTCGGTCTCCGCCCACCTCGACACCGCGCGGAGGACGATCGGGCAGCAGCTGTCAGCGTGTCTCGACCGCGAGCCGCCCGGCGAGCACGACATAGGTCGCGGCGAACGTGCGACGCAGCCACGCCATGACCGTCGGCCGGGAGATGACCTGGTTGCGCATCGCTGTCACGAAGAACCCGTAGCCCGCGAACACCACGAAGGTCACGGCCATGAACACCAGGCTCAGCAAGGCCATGTGCCAGGTGCCGTTGACCTCTCCGGCCGGGACGAACTGGGGCAGGAAGGCGAAGAAGAAGATGGTCAGCTTCGGGTTCAGCAGGTTGATCAGCACCGCCGTACGGATGATCCGCCACGACGCGACCGGCGCGGCATCCTCCTGCACCTGAACCGTGGACTTGTCGCGCAGCGTCTGCCAGGCCAGGAAGAGCAGGTAGACCACACCCACCCACTTGATGGTCTGGAACGCGACCGCGGAGGCGTTGAGGATGGCGGCCAGGCCGGTGATCGCGGCGACCATGTGCGGGACGACGCCGAGCGTGCAGCCGAATGCAGCGACGACGCTGGCACGCGCCCCACGGGCGAGCCCGGTGGCGATCGAATAGACGGCGCCGGTGCCGGGGGTGGCGACCACGACGAGAGTGGTCACGAGGAACGCGATGCTCATCCGCCTGCCTCCGCGGGTAGTCGCTGGGTGAACAGTACGACGCTGTCCCCGTGCGGTCACGCCCGTTGATCGGGCTACGACCCGGGTGGTGACGGTCGGCTCCCTCGGCCGGGCGCAGCAGGCGCAACGCTCGCGAGCGCGGCCACCCGGCACCGTCCGTACCGGAAGACCCGGCCCCGGGGCTAACCGACGATGGTGAGGACGACGGCGGCGATCGCGAAGGTGCCGGTGCCGCCCCGGAGGCGATCACGAATCTGTTCGGCGGGCACGGTTCCGAATGGCGTGTCCAGCAGTGTGGCCGTGAGTGCCGGCTCCGGGCGAGTCACCTCGCGCAGCACGATCGTCAGGGCCGCGACCGGCAGCAGCAGCCACGAGAGGACTGTGCCGCCGACCGGCGCGACGAGCGCAGCGACGATCACGGAGATCGCTGCGGGCGGTACGGCGTGCAGGAGCACGAGGGCTCTGTCCGAGCCTCCGAGCGCACGTCGGAGGGCCGGCGAGCGGGCGATGACGGTGAGGGCACCCGCGGACGCGAACGCGGCGAGTGTCGTCCCGGCGAGTTGCACGACCGGGGCCAGCAGCGGCGGCACGATCACCGTGGCGATGTGCGGGACCAGCACCCCGACGGCGATCCATCCGAGCGCCGGGCGGTTGCGGACGACTGCCAGGAACGATGTCGTGACGAATGCTCGCCGTCGTGTGCCCGGAAGACGCATCGACCGCACAGGGGCGCGCCGTCGCAGCCGTCGGTCCCGGGCGACGTCGGAAACCAGCCCCTGTTCCAGATGGGCGGACCACACCGCGGCCAGGAGCGGTGCGCCCGCGGTGAGCTCCGGAATCCCGGCACGTCGTGGAGCACTCCTGGCCGGGACCGCGAGAAGGAGACACAGCACGCCGAGCACGACGATCGTGCCGGCGAGGACGACCGGATCCGGCGGCGCGGGAGCTCCGTCCACGACAGCTGCCGGCCCCAGCACCACCGCGGCGGCCGCGACGAGCGAGACGGCGATGAGACCGCGGGCGGTCGCGGAGAACCTCATCGCCGTCCGCGGCCGTGCCTGCACGAGCAGCGCCGACTGGCCGACCAGCAACCCCACGAGGGAACCGGCGAGGAGGATCACCGGGTGGAGCCCCCAGCCGGCTGACGCGGACACCACGAGCGCTCCCACCGCTCCGCCGGCGGCGCATGCCACGAGGGCGGTACGGACTGCACGTGCGAGCAGCCCGATCCGATCCACCGGGGCCGGCAGCAACCACCCCGCCCGGGCGGGATCCGCGACCAGCGGGCCGACGGCTCTCGCCATGAGGAACAGTGCGGCGGCGAGGGCCACCCCGGTCACCGAGGCCAGCGGTGCAGACACCGTCGGCGACGGGACGGTGAGCTGGTCGAACGCGTCGTCGATCAGTGCGTATGCGACGCCACCGAGGATCGCGCAGGTGAGCACGACCTCGTAGATCGCTCCCGCCACGGCGGTCGCCGATCCTGCGCGGTGCCCGCGCCGGGCCGCACGCAGACGCCGTCGGACAGGCGGCCACGGGACTTCGGCACTCGCGACCCGGGTCACCGGCCGATCCGCAGCACGTCGTCCGCGACCTGGTCGACCAGCGCGCGGTCGTGGGTGGCGAACAGAACGGCGGTGCCGTTCCTGCGCTCGGTCAGCAGGGCATCGGCGAGCCAAGCCCGTCCGTCGGTGTCGAGCCGCTGCTCGGGTTCGTCGAGCACCAGGACCCGTCGGGGCCGGACCAGCCACGCCCCGAACGCCAACCGACGACGTTGACCACTCGACAGCGTCGCCGGCATCCGGTCGGCGGCCGATTGCAGCTGCAGCTCGCGCAGGACATTCTCGGTCACTGCAGCGGCCTCGGGCACGGCGTGTGCATGGGCCATCAGCTCCAGGTGCTCCCGGACCGACAGGTCGGGAAACGACGGCAGTTCCTCGACGTCAGCCGCGACCGCGGCCCGGACGGCAGGATCACGCTCGTCGAATTCGGCTCCGTCGAGCACGACACTGCCGGTGTCGAAGGCCTCGATACCGAGCACCCCGCGCAGGAAGGTCGACTTTCCGCAGCCGTTCGCCCCCACCACGGCGACCGCTGAACCGGCCGGAACGGCGAGCCGGACGTTCTCGAACAGCGGTTCGCCACCATAGGACTTGCAGACGTCGATCACTTCCAGCATCGGAACCCCCTCACCGCGCGCCGGGACAGCAGCCTGTGCGGCACCGAACAGGGCCGATGCATTGTGCCGGTTCTCGGATTCCGGAACGGATCGCGGTGCAGGTGTCCCGGACGAGCTCGGCCTCGACGGCGCGGTGTCGAGGCGGTTCACATGCGGCGCGACCACCACGGAAGCGACGGGTCGATGGTGGGGTCGTTCACCGTCTTGTCCCGGAACAGGGCGTCGTACCGGACGATCCGGCGACGGAGCGACGCGCGATGACGCCGCGGTAGGGCATGCATCGCCTGTTCGAGGGCGTCACGGGCGAACGGGCCGATGAATTCGGCCCAGTCGTTGTACTGCCGCCCGAGCACCGAGCGCGGTTGACGGGCGGCTCTGCGCCACGCGAGAAGCTCGGCACGGACACTGCCCGACGAGAGCCGGGGCCGGTCGAGCCGGTCGAGGGCTCGGCTGGTGGAGAGCGGAACACCGTGGATCGCCGTCGGGCGGGGCTGACGCTGATTGCGAGCCCGCACCTGGGCCGGGCGCCTACGCGGCACGGACCTTTCGGATCGACATCATGCTTCCAGGGTGCCAGACCGCAGTCCGCGGCGAGCTTCTCCCGGCCCCACAGGACCAGCGCCTGACCACCGGCCTGGAAGAACACCGTCTCCTCGATCTCCTGCCCCTGCCAGCCGAGTGCCTCGTAGAAGGTGCGCGCCCTCGACAGGTCCGCGACCCCGAGCGTCACGAGGCTGATCCGCTGCTCCATGCGGCGCACGCTATCGCCGCCCCGGCCCGCTCATGGTCCGTCCGGTGGCGGCGGTGCGGCGTCGATCGCGCTCCGCAGCCCGTCCAGCCACCCGAGGTGGGCCCGCAGGGCTGCGCGACCGGGCGGGGTGAGCCGCAGCCAGGTCCGCGGCCGGCGGCCGACCGAGCCCTTGCGGACCTCGAGGTGCCCGGCCTCCTCCAGGGTCCGGCTGTGCTTGGAGACCGCCGAGTCGCTGACTCCGATGAGGTCGCGGACGGTGCCGAACTCGACCCAGTCCGCGCTCTGGAGCAGTGCGCACAGAGCGAGCCGGGGGCCGGTCTCGAAGATCGCGTGCCGTTCGCCCGCCACGGTGTCACCCGCACCTGTGCCCGGCGCACCGCTCACGGCGTGACCCGGCCGGCGGCGATGTCGTCCCGCATCCGGGCACGGATCCGGACCTGCCCGAGGAAGACGACCACGGCCACGACCGCCAGCAGGACCAGTGCTGCCGGCCGGAGCCCGTTCCCGACCAGCAGGTAGATGCCGGCGATCCCGGCGGCGCTGACGGCGAGGACGGCGACCCACAGCCGGCGCGCACCGGGGTAGGCGCTGATCCGGCGCGGGAGGTACACGCCGGACCGCCGACGACTGATCACCGCGTAGGCCGCCGCGGCCAGGGTCACCGCGAGCAGGGCCCACTGGATGTCCGGAAGCCCGCCGGGCAGGTACGACGCCCAGATCGGGATCCCGGCCATCAGCACCAGCGCGATCCCGTAGAGGACCCAGTAGGTGCGCGGCAGTTCGGCATGGACGGAGAGTTTGCGGCGCGCCTCGGCGACCTGGTCGAGCTCGGGCGTGTCGTTCATGACGTTCTCCCATCTGCATCAACTTTCGATATGGAAAGCGTATGCGAGTTGGACAGGATCGGTCAACCCGGCACTCGACGGACCGCGGCCGGTCCGGCATGCTGGAGTCAGCGCGACTGGCGGGACGAGGATGGGTCACCATCGGGAAGCCGGATCGCGGGTGCCGACCGCCTGGGTGCCCGCCGAGGTCCGCCGATGTCGCTGTCACCTTCCCCCGCACGCATGCTGCCCGGCGCTCCGGTCGCCGAGGCGGTGCTGGCCTCCGTGCAGTCCCGCGCACAGACCCTGCAGGAACGCGGCGTCACCCCGTCGCTCGCGACGATCCTCGTCGGCGACGACGACGCCAGTGCCGGGTACATCCGGATCAAGCAGCGGCAGGCCGCCGCGCTCGGCTTCCTGTCCCCACACGTGCACCTGCCCGCCGACACCACGCAGCAGCAGCTGCACGATGCGATCCGCGCCTTCAACGACGACCCGGATGTACACGGCGTCCTCGTCCAGTACCCGATCCCGGCACACCTGGACTACGGCGCCGCGCTCGCCGTCGTGGATCCGGACAAGGACGTCGACGGCATGCACCCGATGAACCTGGGTCGCCTGGCAGCCGGGATGCCCGCGCCGAAGCCGTGCACGCCGGCCGGGATCGAGGCGCTGCTCGACCACTACGACATCCCGGTCCGCGGACGGCACGTCGTCGTACTCGGCCGGGGAGCGACACTGGGGCGGCCGCTGTCGATCCTGCTGTCGCAGAAGCGCGAGACCGCCGATGCCGCCGTCACGGTGGTCCACACCGGGGTGCCGGACTGGAGCACCCACACCAGGGCCGCCGACATCCTGGTGGCCGCGGCCGGCGTCCCGGGGATCATCCGGCCCGAGCACATCCGCCCCGGTGGCGTCGTCATCGGCGGTGGCGTCCGCTACGAGGGGCGGCGACTGCTGCCCGACGTCGACGAGTCCTGCAACGAGACGGCCGGTGCGATCACACCGCGGGTCGGCGGGGTCGGCCCGACGACGGTCGCGATGCTGTTCCGCAACACCGTCGACGCCGCGGAGCTGATGGCCGCCCGGGCCTGAACCGGCGAGCCCGTCTGCTCAGCCGGCCTGGTTGACCCGGATGAGGTTCCCGGCCGGATCGCGGAAGGCGCAGTCGCGGACGCCGTAGTCCTGGTCGATGGGCTCCTGGACGACATCGGCACCCGCGGCCTGCAGCCGCGCGAAGAGCCCGTCGAGATCGTCGGAGGCCAGGGTGACCGCGGTGTAGGCGCCCTTCGCGATCAGCTCCAGGATCGTGCTGCGCTCGGCGTCGGTGATTCCCGGGTCGACCGCCGGCGGGTGCAGCACGATCGAGGTGCCGGCTCCGCCGGGCGGGCCGACGGTGATCCAGCGCATGTCCTGGTAGCCGACGTCCTTGCGGACCTCGAAGCCGAGCAGGTCCCGGTAGAAGCCGATGGCCGCCTCGGCGTCGGTGTGCGGGAGGAAGGCGTGATGGATGGTGAGGCTCATGGCGACGACCCTAGGGACGGGCCGGCGGCCCGGGCTTCTCGATTCCTGACCGGTTCCGGACCGGCCTGGTCACCTGTTTCGCCAGGCAGGGCGGGATACCCTCGGCGGCCTGCGAATGGTCACGCCGGTAGACGCTCGGCGACACCCCGACGAGCTCGGTGAACCGGGTGCTGAAAGTGCCCAGTGACGAGGATCCCACCGCGAAGCAGACCTCGGTGATGGTGAGATCGCCGCGGCGCAGCAGCGTCATCGCCCGCTCGATCCGCCGGGTCATCAGGTACGAGTACACGGATTCGCCGTAGACGCGGCGGAACTCCCGGCTCAGATGCCCCGCCGACATGTGGGCCCCGCGGGCCAGCGCCTCGACGTTCAGCGGCCGGGCGTACTCGCGGTCGATCCGGTCGCGGACCCGCCGGATGGCGACGATGTCGTGCAATCGCCGATCCTCCGCGCGGCCGTCGCCCATGCCCTCATCGTGCCATGCCCGGGGCACACCCTCGGTGACTACGATCTTCATCCGTTCGACACCTCCCGATCGAGTGATGTCGTCGCCCCGGGCCGCTCGGATCTCCCGTTCCGGTGACATTTCGAGCGGTACGTTTTCACCCTATTCAGCGGGTATCGGAACCGTCGGTAATACATTAGCTCAATAGTGTTGCGCGCATTGCTTTGCAGGCCGGCCGATCGCGATGATTCTTCCAGTCGGCACGGGCTCCCACCTGTTCGTTGTGCCGGCACGGAGGGGCGCGCTCTCGGGCACGACCACTACACAACAGGAGCAAACTGTGCTGAAGAAGGCTGGAATCGTCGTTGCGGCATCGGCGGCTGCGCTGCTCGCCATCAGCCCGATGGCGTTCGCCTCGGACGGCGGCAGCGAGATCGACAAGGACGCCAAGGGCCTCATCGCCGGCCTGAACGGCAACAACGTCAACGTGCCCGTCCAGGTCTGCAACAACAACGTCCCGGTGAACGTGCTGGGCGTGCAGGTCCCGATCGAGGACGCAGCTGCGGGCAACGGCCTGACCGGCGCCCTCGGCGTGCTGGGCAACGCCTCGGCCAAGAGCGGCGACTCGGTCACCGACCAGTCCGACACCTGCGCGCAGTCCTCCGGGGCCGGCGACAGCATCGGCTGATAGCTGATCCAGGTCCGCATCCACGCGGACACGTGAACGGGCCCCGGGGCATCATGCCTCGGGGCCCGTTCTCGTGGGGTTGCCTCGGTGTGGGTGATATCTCGTCGGTGTGACGAATCAGCGGTTGTGGTGTCCCAGGATTCGGTGGCGGGGCCGCACCGCCATGAGGTCCCGCCACCGCCCCGCCCGCCTCGACCCGGTGACGGTGACGACCATGGCCCTACCCGAGACCACCGGGACCAGCCGACCACACATGTACCGGCTGGCCACCGACGCGCTGTACGCCACGGCTTTCCGCCTGCCGAGCGGCCGGCTCGTGGTGTCCTGCCTGGGCGCGGTCGACAGCGCGTCCGCCGCGGCGCTCGACACGTTCCTGCGCGAGCTGATCGGGCCCACCCGGTACGTCGTGCTCGATCTGTCCGGGGTCGAGCACCTCGGCACGGCTGCGATCGAGACCCTCGTCGCGGTCGGCCGGGGCGGGACCCGGGTCCGGGTCCGCCGCGGCCGCACCCGGGAGGTGCACCGCGCACTGGCCGGCAGCGGCGCGCTGACCGTCCTGGAGGACGGCTGACCCTCCTCAGCGGCTCGCCGCAGGCACCGGTCGGCGGGCGTTCCGATACCGGGCGATCACGCCGTGCCGGGGCCCGAACAGGTAGGCCAGCACGAACGCGGCGGCGAGACTGAGGACGACCGACCCGCCGGTGGAGACGTTCACGTAGTAGCTGGCGTAGCTGCCCACCACTCCGGACAGCACCGCGACCGCGACGGCCACCGCGAGCATCGGCTCCATCCGGTCGGTCAGCAGGTATGCGGTCGCCCCGGGGATGATCAGGACGGCGACGACCAGGACGATCCCGACCGCCTGCAGCGCCACCACGACGGCCAGTGCGAGCAGCCCCAGCAGCAGCGCCTCGACCCGGCGCGGCTCGATCCCGATCGCGTGCGCGTGCACCCGGTCGAAGGCGACCAGGGTGAAGTCGCGATGCCGCAACAGGACCACCACCACGGTGATCAGCCCCAGCACGACGATCTGCGTCACGTCACCGGTGGACAGCCCCAGCAGGTTGCCGAACAGGATGTGCGACAGGTCGGTGTCGCTGGGCGTGCGCGAGATCAGGACCAGCCCGAGCGCGAACAGACCGGTGAAGACCACACCGATCGCGGCGTCCTCCTTGACCCGCGACGTGCGGCGGACCAGCCCGATCAGCCCGACGGCTCCGGCGCCGAACACGAAGGCGCCGACACCGAACGGGATGCCGATGATGTAGGACAGCACCACCCCGGGCAGCACCGCGTGCGACACCGCGTCGCCCATCAGCGACCAGCCGACCAGGGTCAACCAGCAGGACAGCAACGCTCCGACCGTGCCCGCCACCACGGCGACCAGCAGCGCCCGCTGCATGAACCCGAACTGCAGTGGCTCCAGCAACCAGGCGATCATCGGGTCTCTCCCTCCCTGACCGGCGGCATGCCGAACACCTGTCCGAGCACCTCCGGTGTGACGACCTCGGACGGCGGCCCGTCGGCCAGCAGCCGGCCGGCGAGCAGCACCGCCCGGTCGCACAACGTGTCGACGCCCGCGATGTCGTGGGTGGACACCAGCACCGTCCGGCCGTCGTCGCGCAGCTCGTGCAGCACGGTCGTCATCGCCTCCTGGGTGCCGCGGTCGACCCCGGCGAACGGCTCGTCGAGCAGCAGCAGCGGGGCGTCCTGGGCGATCGCCCTGGCCAGGAACACGCGCTTGCGCTGCCCGCCGGACAGCCGCCCGATCTGCCGGTCGGCGAGATCGGTCAGCCCGACCCGGGCGAGCGCCTCGTCGACGGCCGTGCGGTCCGCCGCCCGGGCCCGTCTGGCGATGCTCATCCGGCCGTAGCGGCCGGTCAGGACGACCTCGCGGGCGGTGATCGGGAAGTCCGGGTCGATCGCCTCGGCCTGCGGCATGTAGGCGATAGCGGCGGCGCGGCGGGCGGACCGGACGTCGCCGCCGCGGATCCGGACGGTGCCCGCGTACGGGCGCAGCAGTCCCATCGTCGCCTTGAACAGGGTCGACTTGCCGGAGCCGTTGGCGCCCAGCAGGCCGCACACGGTGCCGGCGCCCAGTTGCAGGTCGACCTCGTCGAGCGCGGTCACCTCGCCGTAGCGCACCGACACACCCCGTACGTCGAGCACGATCATCGGACACCCCCGGTGAGTCCCTCGGCGATCACGCGTGCGTCGTGCCGGAGCAGTTCGAGATAGCTGGGCACCGGGCCGTCCTGTTCGGACAGCGAGTCGACGTAGAGCGGGCCGGCGAGGCGGGCCCCGGTCTCGGCGGCGACCTGGCGCTGCGCGGAGTCGTTGACCGTGCTCTCGCAGAACACCGCGGGGACCGCGTTGTCGCGGACGAACCCGATCGTGCTCGCGATCTGGTCCGGCGTGCCCTCGGCGTCGCTGTTCACCGGCCAGAGGTAGGCCTCCTGCAGACCGACATCGCGGGCCAGGTAGGAGAAGGCGCCCTCGCAGGTCACCAGTGCGCGCTGCGATTCGGGCAGGGCACCGAGCTCGGCGCGCAGGTCCTCGCCGACCCGGTGGATCTCGCCGGCGTAGCGGTCCGCGTTCGCGGTGTAGACCTCGCGGCCGTCGGGATCGAGCTCGATCAGCGCGTCCCGGATGTTCTGCACGTAGCGCACCCCGCCCACCGGTGACATCCACGCGTGCGGGTTCGGCCGGTCCCGGTACTCCCCCGCCACGATCGGCAGCACCTCGACACCGTCGCTGACCGTCACCGACCGGGCCTCCGAGCGGTCGACGAACTGCTCGAACCAGCGCTCCAGGCCCATGCCGTTGTCCAGCACCAGATCGGCCCCGGCGCCGCGGACCAGATCGCCGGGCACCGGCTCGTAGTCGTGGATCTCCGCGCCCGGACGGGTGATCGACTCGACTCGGACCCGGTCGCCGCCGACCTCGCGGGCCATGTCGGCGATCACCGTGAAGGTCGCCAGCACCACCGGGCGCGGGTCGTCGTCCGCCGCGGCCGTGTCCGATCCCGTGCCGCAGGCCCCCGCCAGCAGCGCGACCGCGAGCAGCACCGCCGCGAGCACCGGAGTTCGCCTCGACAACGGGCGCGAGTTAGGCATGACGAACACTATGTGGCACGCGCCGTCACTCGGCAAGAACCTGAGGTTGATCAGACGGGAAGATCGCCGAGCACGCGGTCCAGCTCGTCGAGGCAGGCGAGCCCGGCCGAGACCGAGTATCCGTCCCACCAGGCGAGCGGATCGACCTGCGCGACCCGGCCGGCCCGCACCGCGGGCAACTGCTCCCACAGACCGCCGGTGGTGTAG
Source organism: Pseudonocardia autotrophica (assembly GCF_003945385.1). Classification (NCBI taxonomy): domain Bacteria; kingdom Bacillati; phylum Actinomycetota; class Actinomycetes; order Pseudonocardiales; family Pseudonocardiaceae; genus Pseudonocardia; species Pseudonocardia autotrophica. The sequence continues at coordinate 410,007 of NZ_AP018920.1, read as the reverse complement.
CGCTCGAACGTCTCGTCGGCCTGGTCGACCAGGCCGCCACCGCCCAGGAAGTAGAGCAGCACGTCGGCGTCGGCGAGCGCGCCGACCGACTCGTCGCCGATCGGTACGTGCGTCTCCTGCGGCGACGGCAGCTCGGTGGACGGCGGCCGGGTCGCCCCGGCGTCGGCCAGGATGGCCGAGCCGAACACCTGGCCGCGAACGATCCGCAGCTCGTCGGTGGTGAACCGGAGCAGCGTGACGGTGTACCGGTCGAGCAGCCCGGCGTGCGCCGACCGCACCTGGTCGAGCCGCTCGGTGTAGCCGGCCAGCCGCCGCTCGATCTCCTCCTCGGCCCCGAGTACGTCACCGATCGTGCGCACCGCCTCCTGCCAGACGGCGCCGCTCCCGGAGTTCGCGTAGGCGACCGTCGGCGCGATCGCGGCGAGCCGGTCGTAGTGCTCCTCGACCCGCGAGGTGTTGCCGATGATCAGATCGGGGCCCATCGCGACCAGCTGCTCCAGGTTGAGCTGGTTGAACCCGAGCGGCGTGAAGTCCGCCGGCGGCGCCGGCAGGTAGGGCGGCACCGGGGCCGCACCCTGCAGCGTCTCCGAGGCGATCAGCGGCACCCCGAGCTCGAGGGCGACCTGCAGGCCGCCGTTGCTGTCCAGCGACACGATCCGCTGCGGCGCCGCCGGGACGACGGCCGTCCCCAGCGGGTGTTCGACGGTCCGGCCGTCGGCCGGGGCGTCACCGGCCGGCCCCGCGGGCGAGCACCCGGTCACGGCGGTCAGCCCGGCGAGCGCACCGGCGGCGAGGAAGCCGCGCCGGTCCAGTGCGGAGCGCGGGTGGGCGGGAACGATGCGGGGGCGGTCCGGCGCGAGCAGCACCCTGCGGACCGTAGAGGTAAGCCTTACTTTCGTCCAGCGAGGTCGGATGCGGCCCACTTGCGGGCGCGCTCCTCGGCGTCGAGCACCGGGCAGGTCAGGCACATCCCGTGGACGCCGTCGGTGAAGTCCAGGCAGCAGGCCCCACGCACACCCCACACCTGGTCGTCGGTCGCGCCGTAGCGCACCAGCGCCGGCACCGAGCGACGCGGCAGCCCGGCCTCGAACAGGTGCCCGGCCAGCTCCTCCGCCCGGCGCCACGCCTGCGCACGGTCCCGGCCGAGCTGGCGGGCGACGTTCATCATCCCGAAGTGCAGCATGTCGACGACGTAGCTCCACAGCGTCCGTGACCCCACCCTGGTCCGCTCCCCCACCAGCTCGACGAGCGGGGCGAGGGTGCCGACGAACGCCGGGGCCAGCTCCCGGTCACCGACCGGATCCCGGTCGACGACCAGGAGCCGCTCGTCGATCCCGCCCGGCCCGATCCGGTAGAGGTAGCGCTGTGCCGACGGCTGCGGCGCCGCCCCGGACAGGTACACCGAGCCCGCCGTCGCGAACAGCAGCTCGCGCAGCAGCTCGCGCAACGTGTGCACCGCGCGCGGGCCGGGCGGCTCGTCGCCGCGGGCGTCGAGCAGCCGGTCCAGGGCCGGATCGCCGGGATCGGCGATCCGGGCGAGCGGGATCCAGCCGGGAGCGGTGGGCGGGGCGGTCGCGAACCCGGGGAGCGGGGCGAACGACAGCGGGGCGCAGCGCTCGCGGAGCTCGGCCATCGGCCCGCCGGGTCCCGGGCCGAGTGATCCCAGCCGGTCGGGCCGGGCCGGCCGGTCGGGCCGGTCGGGCTGGGCTGGCCCGTCGGGCCGGTCGGGCTGGGCGGTCACGGCACCAGGGTCGCACGAACCTCCCGGCCGGGCCGGGAAGGTCCGATCGGTCACCATCGGGTGCCCCCGGCCGGCCGCTGCGGCATGCTCGGAACCGGGCCGCCGGAGGGTGGCACCCCGGACGAGACGCGCCGTACCCGGACCGCCAAGACGACGCAGCCTTCGAGGAGGGCGTGCGTCATGGCATGGGTGTATCTGGTCGTCTCGGGCCTGCTGGAGACGGTGTGGGCGGCGGCGCTGTCGCAGAGCCGGGGGTTCTCCCGGCTGGGACCGTCGGTCCTGTTCGGCGTCGCGTTGTTCCTGAGCATGGGCGGGCTGGCGCTGGCGCTGCGGGAGCTGCCGGTCGGCACCGCATACGCGATCTGGGTCGGCATCGGCGCGGTCGGCACCGCGATCTACGGCATGGTCGCGCTCGGCGAGCCCGCGACCACGGCACGGCTGCTGTGCCTGCTGGCGATCGTCGCCGGCGTCGTCGGGCTGAAGTTCCTGCACTGACAGCCTCGGACACGGCGGCGGGGCCGCACCCCGACCGGGATGCGGCCCCGCCGACCGGGAGCCCCTTTACTCGAAGGGACCGTTCTTCAGCAGCCCGCCGACCGGGCCCTCGACGTAGCCGGGGGTCAGCGCCGGGAACTCGGTCTCGGTCCCGTTGACGCCGTCGGGGCGGTTGCTCGGCAGGTAGCTGTCCGCGGCGTCGACGAAGCCGTACTGCGCGGTGTCGGCCAGCGAACCGACGGCGTCGATCGCCTGGGTCGGGCTCTGGGTGCTCGGGTAGCCCTGCGTGGGGTTCTCCGAGCCCTCGTCGGCCGCGGCCATCCCGGCCAGCGGGAACGCCACGGCGCCCAGGGCGCCGACGGCGATCAGCGAGCGTCGCATCCGGTTCTTCATCGAATCCGTCCTTCGTCTGGGGAGCGAGCAGGCCGTCACTCTAACGGCCTAGTGACGTGCGGCGTTCGGACCACGCCGCACGACGATCACATGTTGTCCGCGCCGGCCTTGATGGCCTCGCGGATCCGGTTGTACGTGCCGCACCGACAGATGTTGCGAATCTCGTCCAGAGCCGCATCATCGATCTTGCGGCCCTCCGCCTTCGACCGCTTCACCAACGCAACCGCAGCCATGATCTGACCCGGCTGGCAGTACCCGCACTGCGCGACATCGTTGTCGATCCAGGCCTGCTGCATCGGGTGCAACTTCTCCCCGTCGGCCAAGCCCTCGATCGTCGTGACCTCATCCGAGTCCGACAACGCGCCGACCGGCGTCGCACACGGATTGAACTCCTTGCCGTTGATGTGCGACGTACAGGCCTTGCAGACATTGATCCCGCAGCCGTACTTCGGACCGGTCACCCCGAGCAGATCCCGCAGGACCCAGAGCAGACGAACGTCGTCCTCGACCTCGACCGAGACCTGCTCACCGTTGAGCGTGAAGGTGTGTGTGGGCATGACGAAGCTCCTGCTCTCAGCGGGCCAGCTCGAGGCCGTTGGTGGGGGCGGGCGGCACCGGCGGGACCGTCGGGTACGGCTCGAACGGCAGCGGGTCCTTGTGCATGATCGGGAAGTACTCCGGCACGGTCCCGGTGGCCCGCGCGTAGGCACAGGCGACGGCACCGCAGGTGGCGGCCACGCCGAACTCGCCGGCACCGCCGGGCTCGGGCGCCTCGGAGTCATCGATGATCACGATGTTCATCTCGGGCGGGGTGTTCCACTGCCGGGTGTAGAAGTAGTTGTCCCAGCTCGCCTCGACGAAGTGGCCGTCCTCCAGGTGCATCCCGGAGGTCAGCGTCATCGCGATGCCGTCGTTGATGCCGCCCATCATCTGCGCCTCGAGCCCGCGCGGGTTGATCACCAGGCCGATGTCGACGACGTAGGTCACCTTGGTGACGCGCGGGCCGGTGCGGGCGGAGCGGATCTCCCGGTTCACCGTCTCCGGGCGGCAGTCGAGCTCGACGACCGCGCAGGCGATGCCCTTGTACTCCTGGTGGATCGCGATGCCCTGGGCGGTGCCCGCCGGCATCGACTTGCCCCAGTTCGCCTCTTCGGCGGCCCGGTCGACGACCTTCTTGAAGCGTTCGAGCTTCACGAAGCCGGACCGGAACTCGTACGGGTCCTTGCCCATCCTCGCGGCGACCTGGTCGATCATCAGCTCGCGCGCGGTGGCCGTGTCCGGCGAGTAGATGTTGCGCATCGAGCAGGTGTTGAAGCGCATGTCGACCTCGTTGAGCAGCGAGGTCGCGACGCCGACGTTGTACGGGTTGGTCTGGGTCGTCAGGTAGATGGCCTGGGACACCGAGTAGTTCCCGAGCGGCAGCTTGGCGACCGCGGCGGTGATCCCCTCGGAGAAGCCGGGGTTCACCTCGGTCGACACGCTGGTGTGCCGGATCTCGAAGCTGGAGACCGACTCGCCGCTGACCTGCGCCCGCACCCGGGTGGTGGCCAGCGGGTGCACCCGGCCCTGACGGGAGTCGTCGGCCCGGGTCCACATGAGCTTGACCGGCTTGCCCATCACCTTGGAGACCTCGGCGGCCTCCTGCAGCGCGTCGAAGAACAGCCGCCGTCCGAACGAGCCGCCGCCCTCGGTGACGTGGATGGTGACCGCGTTCTGCGGCAGCCCGAGCTCCTGGGCGATCTCGGCCTGCGCCGCGATCGGGCTCTTGGACGGCCCCCATAGCTCCGCCGATCCGCTGCGGACGTCGGCGATCGCGCAGTTCGTCTCCAGCGCGGAGTTGCTGCGGAAGTAGAAGACGAACTCGCCCTCGACCGTCTCGCCGGGCACCTGCGGCACGGCCAGCGGCAGCTCGCCGCGGCGCACCGTGGCCAGGATCGACTCGTCGTCCTCACCGGCGACGGTGCCGCCGTCCCAGCTCACGTCGAGTGCGTTCACCGCGTCGACGGCCTGTCCGAAGGTGACCGCGCGGACCGCGACACCGGTGCGGACCTGCGCGACGTCGGTGACGCCCGGCATGTTCCGGACCTCGTCGATGTTGTTCACCCCGGTCGGGGCCGAGTTCAGGTTCGGGCCGCGGCAGATCACGGTCGGCAGCGCGTCCGGGACCTGCAGGTCGGTGAGGAACTTCTTCTTCCCGGTGACCATCGCCCGCGCGTCGGACTTGGTGCGCGGGGTGCCGATGACGGTGAACTCCTCGCGCGGCTTGAGCACCACGTCGACGATGTCGTCCACCGGGCTGGCCGCGGCCTCGGTGAGCTCACCGAAGGGCAGCTCCTCGCCGTTCTGGCCGAGGATCAGGCCGGTCCGGCTGGTGAGGACGCTCTTCTCCTGGCCGAGCTGGGCGGCGGCGGCGTCGAGCAGCCGGCCCTGGGCCAGCGCCGCGGCCACCCGGATCGGGGTGTAGGTGGAGAACGTCGTCGTCGAACCGCCGGTGAGCTGGTTGAACACCAGCTCCGGACGGGCGTCGGCGAGGGTGACGACGACCTGGTCCGGGTCCAGGTTCATCTCCTCGGCGATGATCATCTGGGTGGACGTGATGATGCCCTGGCCGTTGTCCGAGCGGGGCAGCGCGAACGAGACCGTGCCGTCCCGGTTGACCGCGATCCGGATCAGGTTGGCGGTCGGCCGGGCCGCGTCGCGGACGGCGTCGAGCAGGTCGTAGACCTCGGCAGGCAGCGGCGGCGACGGGATCGCCGCGGCGTTGGCCTGCGGCACGCTCCCGCCGAACACGGTCTGCCTGCCCAGCTCGGCGGCGACCACGAGGGTCGGTGCCGCGACCAGGAAGCCGAGGAAGCGGCGCCTGCTGACGTTCGATCGGGCGCCGTCGGACGCCGGACGCTCGGGGGCGGGGGCGCGATGAGCGGGCATCGTTGTCCTCTCCAGGGTGCTGCGGTGGCCAGCGCGGCGCCCGCGTGCGGGGAGCGGGGCGCCATGGGCTCTCAGCGCAGGCAACGAGACCGAACGTTCGACGGTTACGCGCCGGTAGACCGTTCCGGTGTCGACCGGATCCGCGCGCCCGCTCACCGGTGATCACCCTCTTCGCAGGTCAACAAGCTGACGATCAGGTGAGCCTTACCCGCATCTGCGGAGAAACCACCCCTTTTACCCCCGCACCGGCAGCGCTTCACCCTGTGAGGTGAACCACCCGTCCGGGTGAGCGTCGCGGATTGACACCGAACCGCTGAGGGGGTGTCGTCCGAAGGGGGGGCGCGGCCGCCGCCGGGAGCCCTGGCGGCGGACGCGACCCCGGCGCGTCACATCTTGTCCGCGCCGGCCTTGATCGCCTCGCGGATCCGGTTGTACGTGCCGCACCGACAGATGTTGCGAATCTCGTCCAGAGCCGCATCATCGATCTTGCGGCCCTCCGCCTTCGACCGCTTCACCAACGCAACCGCAGCCATGATCTGACCCGGCTGGCAGTACCCGCACTGCGCGACATCGTTGTCGATCCAGGCCTGCTGCATCGGGTGCAACTTCTCCCCGTCGGCCAAGCCCTCGATCGTCGTGACCTCATCCGAGTCCGACAACGCGCCGACCGGCGTCGCACACGGATTGAACTCCTTGCCGTTGATGTGCGACGTACAGGCCTTGCAGACATTGATCCCGCAGCCGTACTTCGGACCGGTCACCCCGAGCAGATCCCGCAGGACCCAGAGCAGACGAACGTCGTCCTCGACCTCGACCGAGACCGACTCGCCGTTGAGCTTGAACGTATGTGTGGACATGTGGTGGGCGCTCCTCAGTGCGAACGACGCGTCAGCGGGCCAGCTCGAGACCGTTGGTCGGCGAGGGCGGCACCGGCGGGACCGTCGGGTACGGCTCGAACGGCAGCGGGTCCTTGTGCATGATCGGGAAGTACTCCGGCACCTTGCCGGTCGCCCTGGCGTAGGCGTTCGCGATCGCGCCACAGGTCGGCGCGACGGAGAGCTCGCCGACCCCACCCGGCTCGGGCCGCCCGTTGTCGACGATGAAGATGTCCATCTCCAGCGGGGTGTTCCACTGCCGGGTGTAGAAGTAGTTGTCCCAGCTCGCCTCGACGAAGTGCCCGTCCTCCAGGTGCAGTCCGGAGGTCAGCGTCATCGCGATCGCATCGTTGATACCGCCCATGATCTGGGCCTTGTAGCCGAGCGGGTTGATCACCAGGCCACCGTCGCTGGCGAACACCACCTTGGTGATCCGCGGCCCGGTGCGGGCGTCGCGGACCTTGCGGTCCGCCGTCTCCGGCCGGCAGTCGATCTCGACCAGGCAGGCGGCGAAGCTCTTGTACTCGACGTGGAACCCGAGGCCCTGGGCGGTGCCGTCCTTCATGGACCGGCCCCAGTTCCCCTCCTCGGCGACCTTGTCGAGCACCGCGCGCATCGCGTCGTTGCGCAGGAACTCGCGACGGAACTCGTACGGGTCCTTGCCCATCTTCGCGGCGATCTGGTCGACGATCAGATCGCGTGCGGTACCGACGTCCGGCGAGTACACGTTGCGCATCGACCCGGTGTTGAACCGCATGTCGACCTCGGACAGCGTGCGGGTCTGCACACCGAAGTCGTACGGGGTGTTCTGGGTGAGCTCCCAGATCGCCTCGGCGACGCCGACCTGGCCGAGCGGCGCCTTGGCCGCGGCGGCGGTGATCGCGTCACCGAAACCGTGCCCGAAGTCGCAGGCGACGCTGGTGTGCCGCTGCTCGAAGCTGACCACCGACTCGCCGGCGACGACCGCGCGGATCCGCGAGGTGGCCAGCGGGTGCACCCGGCCCTGGCGGGAGTCGTCGGCCCGGCTCCAGATCAGCTTGACCGGCTTGCCGAGCTTCTGCGAGATCTCGGCGGCCTCCTTGGCGGCGTCACCGAACAGCCTGCGGCCGAACGAGCCGCCGCCCTGGATGATCCGGATCGTCACCGCGTTGACCGGCAGCCCGAGCTGCTCGGCGATGTCGTACTGCACGGTGATCGGGATCTTCAGCGATGTCCAGATGTCGGCCTTGCCGTCGCGGACGTCGGCGATCGCGGTGTTCGTCTCCAGCGCGGAGCTGCTGCGGAAGTAGAAGGCGAACTCGCCCTCGACGGTCTCGCCCGGCACCGACGGGACGGCGAGCGGGAGCTCCGCGGCGCGGACCTTCTGCAGGATCGACTCGTCGTTCTCGCCCTCGATCGTTCCGCCGTCCCACTGCACGTCCAGCGCGTTGACCGCGTCGAGGGCCTGGCCGTAGGTGTGCGCACGGACTGCGACACCGGTGCTGACCTGCACGACATCGGTGACGCCCGGCATGTTCCGGACCTCGTCGATGTTGTTCACGCCGGTCGGGGCCGAGTTGAGGTTCGGGCCGCGGCAGATCACGGTCGGCAGTGCGTCCGGGATCTTCAGGTCGGCGATGAACTCCTTCTTGCCGGTGACGATCGCCCGGGCGTCGGACTTGGTCCGCGGGGTGCCGATCACCGTGAAGTCCTCGCGCGGCTTGAGCGCGACCTGGACCTCGCGGGTGACGTCGCTGGCCGCCGCCTCGGTGAGCTCACCGAACGGGATCGCACTGCCGCCGGCACCGGTGATCAGGCCGGCGCGGCTGGTGAGCGTGTCGACGTCCTGCCCGAGCAGGTGCGCGGCCGCGTCGAGCAGCCTGCCCTTCGCGAGCGCCGCGGCGACCCGGATCGGGGTGTAGGTGGAGAACGTCGTGCTCGAACCGCCGGTGAGCTGGTTGAACACCAGTTCGGGCCGGGAGTCGGCGAGGGTGACGATCACCTGCTCGGGCTCGAGGTCCATCTCCTCCGCGATGATCATCGCGGTCGAGGTGACGATGCCCTGGCCGTTGTCGGAACGGGGCAGCTGGAACGACACCGTGCCGTCCCGGTTGACCTCCACCCGGATCAGGTTCGCGGTCGGCCGCGAGGAGTCCCGGACCGCGTCGAGCAGGTCGTAGACATCGGCGACCTGGGGCGGCGAGGGGATCGCCGCGGCCGATGCCCCGGGCGGGGCGAACAGCTGCTGGCGGCCCAGCTCGGCCGCGACGACCAGCGTGGGCGCGGCGACCAGGTAGCCGAGAAAGCGCCGTCGGCTGACGTCGCTGCGTGGTGTGCGTGCACGTGTCGGGGCAGACATCGTCGTCCTCTCCATCACCTCCGGCGGCTGTGATGCAGGGGAGCCGCTCACCGGAGTCCGTCGAGGGCGAAACGATGGGCTCTTCGCCGGGATGCGCTCCGCGGTTCGACCCCGTTCCGGGGTACTTCTCCGCAGCGCGTTCGGTCATCCGCGGCGTATCAGCAGCTCAGCGCGATGGGGTCGAAATCCACGAATCCGCAGATGCGGATGGCAACGGTCACGTTAATCCGCATTAACACGTTGCCTGGCGGGTTTCGCGATGACCCGTTCGTGTGAGCGTGGACACCTTCTTCGGTGGGTATGCGCATCGGCGATGCCCGGTGCTCAGCGACGCCCGGCCCTCAGCAGCCGGACGAAGGTCCACGGCAGCACGACGAGGACCGCGACCGCGGCGAGCACGAGCCCGACCCCGATCGTCCAGGCCGGTGCACCGGCGGGCCCGATCAGCACGCCGAACACCGGCGCCGACGCCGGCACGATGACGACCGCGGGCCACACCAGCGTGCCGAGCCACTTCTCCCCGACCGTCCACGCCCGGCCGGTCCAGAGCATCACCACCCCGGCCAGCCAGCCGACGAACGGCAGCACGAAGCCGCCGAGCATCAGCATTAGGACGGTCAGTACGGGGTACGCGTCCGGGTCGCCCGCGCTGCGCGGTGCCGGGCCGTTCGGGTCGACGGTCATCGTGGTCATCTCCTGCTCCTCCGCTCTGCGCCGGGTCCCGGCGCCGTACCCACAGGTTGCCCCGGAGCAGGGGTGCGGAGCATCGGAGCACGGGCGGATCTTGGGCGTCGGACCGTGGTCGGACATCCCGGCCCGGGAGGTCAGCCCCGGTCGTCGAGCGCACCGCCGAGCACCGTGTCGAGCAACGCGGCCAGCTCGGCGGCGAGATCGAACGGCGCCGGCTCGACGTGGATCCAGCGCACCACGGCCGAGTAGTAGCCCAGCGAGAGCAGGCGCCCGACCTGGGTCGGGTCCGCCGACGGACGCAGTCGCGCCCCGGTGGCCGCGACCAGGTCGGCGAGCTCGCCACCCAGGTCGTGCCCGAGCAGGGTGTTGCCGTTGCGCAGCGCCACCTCCATCAGCGCCGCGGTCTCGACCCGGGTCGAGACGTTGAGCCCGGCGAGCGCGGCCAGGTAGCCACCGAGCAGCTCACGCAGCCGGCGCCCGGCGAGATCGGCGTCGTCCAGCGAGCGGGCCGCGGACTCCCGGCGCCGGCGGGCCCACTCGTCGAGGAACAGCGCCTTGCGCGGGAAATGGTTGAACACCGTCGTGCGGGCCACCCCGGACCGGAGAGCGATCTCGTCCATCGAGGTGGCCTCGAAGCCCTGCTCGACGAACAGCTCGACCGCTGCGGCGTAGACCCGGTCCCGGCGCTCGTTGCGCTTGCGGGTGCGCCGGGTCAGCGGCGGCGGGACGTGCACCGCGGTCGACTCCATCCGGACCAGTACAGCACAGCACATCGCACGAAGTTGTACTCGGGTCTTGCTTCGTCGGCGAACCGGCCCTACCTTCGGCGGCATCGAATCTGTACTCGGGTACGGGTTCATCGACGAGCGTCGAGGACGGTGCACCGTGGCATCAGCAACGACCACCCGGGCCGGGACCGCCCCGCCGGCCCACCGGCGGGTGAGCGCATGAGATGGGTGACCTACGACGCCGGCTCCGGGCCCAGGGCCGGCCTGCTGGACGGCGGGACGGTGCGCGGTCTGCCCGCCGACATCACCCTCGTCTCGCTGCTCGGCGACGACGGTGAGCAGCTCGCCGACGCCGCCGCCACAGCCCGGTCGCGGCCCGCCGAGGTGCATCCGCTGACCGGGGTCCGGCTGCTCGCCCCGATCCCCCGTCCGCCGTCGATCCGCGACGGCCTGTGCTTCCTGGACCATCTGCGCGGCTGCTACCGGGCGATCGGCCGCACCGAGGAGCTGCACCCGGCCTGGTCGCAGACCCCGGCCTTCTACTTCGGCAACCCGGCCGCGGTGATCGGGCCGCACGACGACGTGCCGATCGCCCCCGGATCACGCTGGTTCGACTTCGAGCTGGAGGTCGGCGCCGTCATCGGGCGGGGTGGCCGGGACCTGCACCCGGACACCGCTGCGCGGCACATCGTCGGCTACACCTTCTTCAACGACTGGACCGCCCGTGACCACCAGCTGCGCGACATGGCGCAGGGCATCGGGATGGGCAAGTCGAAGGACAGCGCGATCACCCTCGGCCCGGCACTGGTCACCGCCGACGAGATCGAACCCGGGTTCGAGGTCGCCGCCGCCGTCAACGGCCGGGAGATCGCCCGCGGCTCGCTGTCCGGGATGGACTGGAGCTGGGGCGAGCTGCTCGCCTTCCTCTCCCGCGGCACCGACCTGGTGCCCGGCGACGTGATCGGTTCCGGCACCGTGCCCGGTGGCTGCCTGCTCGAACACGTCGACACCCCCGATCCGGGGGCGTTCACCGGCTGGCTCGCCCCCGGCGACGAGGTCGTTCTCTCCTCGACGGCGCTGGGTGAGACCCGGCAGACCGTCCACCCCTCCGCATCACCGGTGCCACTGCGCACCGGGCACTGAGTCTCACCACCCGACGAATCCCACCACCCGACGTCAACGAAGACGGAGGACCCCGTGTCCGTCGTACCCCCCGCCGGCTCCGCCGCCCCGCAGGCGCCCGGACCCGTGGAGTCACTGTTCCTGGGCCGGCTCGCCGATCCGTACCCGGTCTACGCCGAGCTGCGTGAGACCGGCGACGGCGTCCACTGGTCCGATGTGCTGGGCGCCTACATCGTCACCCGCTACGCCGACGTCCGGCAGATCGGGACCGACCCGAAGCTCTTCTCCAGCGACGTCTTCCACGACTCCGCGCCGAGCACCCACGACCCGTCCGATCCCGAGCACCTGCGGTTCCTCGACGCCGCGTCGCGGCTGTTCATGTTCGCCGATCCGCCGGTGCACACCCGGATCCGGTCGACCTTCCGGCACGTCTTCACGGTGCAGGCCACGCAGCGCTGGCGCCCGCTGGTCGAGCGGGTCACCGCCGAGCTCATCGACCGCTACCCGCGCGGCGAGGAGTTCGACATCATGCCCGGCTTCGCCGCGGACGTGCCGGTCGCCGTGATCGCCGCGATCCTCGGCGTGCCCGACGAGATGCGCCCGCGGTTCCGGGACTGGTCCTACGCCTACGCGTCCACCTTCGATCCGGTCGTCCAGGGCCCGCGCCGGGACCAGGCGATCGCCACCTCGCTGGAGCTGTTCGACTACCTCGGTGAGCTGGTCGCGGCCCGCCGCGCCGAACCGCGCGACGACCTGATCAGCACCCTTGTCCGGACCGAGACGATCGACGGCGACACCCTCGGCGACATCGAGCTGCTCGCCCAGCTGGCCCTGCTGCTGGTCGCCGGCAACGAGACCACCACGACGCTGATCGGCGCCGGCCTGACCCTGCTGTTCGACCATCCCGGTACCCGCCGGCGGATCGAGGCGGACATGTCGCTGCTGCCCGCGGCGATCGAGGAGATGCTGCGGATCGACCCTCCGCTGCACCTGGTGATCCGCAAGGCCACCGCCGACGTCGAGATCGGCGACCACACGATCCCGGCCGGGAGCCTGCTGTTCCCCTGCCCGGCCGCGGCGAACCGGGACCCGCGCCGGTTCACCGAGCCGGACACCTTCCTGGTCCCCCGCGAGGACAACAAGCATCTGGCCTTCTACCACGGGGTGCACTTCTGCGTGGGCGCCCCGCTGGCCCGGCTGGAGGGCCAGGTCGTGTTCGAGAACATCCTGCGGTCGTTCCCGGACGCGCGTCCCGGAGCCGTCCCGGCGGTGCGCCGCACCACCAACTCCGTCGCCCGCGGCTGGGAGAGCCGGCCGGTGATCCTGTGATCGCGCCCGCCACCCACCCGAGAGGAATCGCCCGATGAGCACAACGGACTACCGCCGCGGCCTGCACGACCTGGGTCAGGGCTGCCACGCCTGGCTGCAGCCGGACGGCAGCTGGGGCTGGAGCAACGCCGGCCTGATCACCGGCTCGGGGACGTCGCTGCTGGTCGACACCCTGTTCGACCTCAAGCTCACCCGGGAGATGCTCGACGGCATCGCCCCGGTCGTCGACGAGTTCCCGCTGCGAACCCTGGTCAACACCCACCATGATCCCGACCACACCTTCGGCAACGAGCTGCTCGCCGCCCGCGACGTCGAGATCGTCGCGACCGCCGCGGCCGCCGAGCTGATGACCCAGGAGGCGGCCGACGCCATCACCGCGGTGAAGCGGCTCGACGGGACACTCGGCGAGTTCGCCCGGCACATCTTCGGTCCCTTCGATCTCGAGGGCATCACGATGACCGGCCCGGACCGCACCTTCAGCGGGCAGGAGAGCCTCGACGTCGGCGGGCGCGAGGTCCGGCTGATCCAGGTCGGCCCGGCGCACACCCCCGGCGACGCGCTGGTGCACGTGCCGGACGCCCGGCTGCTCTACGCCGGCGACGTCGTCTTCGTCGGCGGCACCCCGATCGCCTGGGCCGGTCCGATCGAGCGCTGGGTCGCCGCGCTCGACCTGGTCCTGGACATGGACGTCGACACCATCGTGCCCGGGCACGGGCCGGTCAGCGGCAAGCCCGAGGTCGCCGAGATGCGTGAGTACCTGGTGTTCGTCGAGGCGGAGGCCCGCAAGCGGTACGAGGACGGACTCGGCGTGGACGAGGCCGTCGCCTCGATCGACCTCGGCCGGTTCGCCGAGCTGCCCGAGTCCGGGCGGCTCGCGCAGAACGTGCTGAACACCTACCAGCACATCGACCCGACCGTGGCCCGGCCGGACCGGCTCACCGTGTTCACCAAGATCGCCGCGCTGGAGGGCTTTCCGGGCACCCTGTGACCCGGATGCCCGAGCTGCGACGAACGGAGCCACCCATGGCGCACGACGCCTACGACCTGCTGAGCGCGACCGCCACCACCCGTCCGGACGCGCCGTTCCTGCTGTTCGACGGCGACGACGCGCTCGTCCGGATCGGCTACGCCGAGCAGGTCCGGCGGGCCGACGCGACCGCGGGGCTGCTCGCCGGTCTCGGGATCGGCGCCGGCGACCGGGTGCACCTGATGACGGCCAACCGGCCGGAGTTCCTGGACGTCTGGTTCGCCTGCGCCCGGCTCGGCGCCGTCGTGGTTCCGGTGAACCCGCTGTCCACCACGGCCGAGGTCACCCACCAGCTCGACGACTCCGGCGCGGCGCTCTCGGTCGTCGATCCGCAGCTGTGGGAGACGGTCACCGCCGCGGCCGGCGACCGGACCGTGCTCGACGCCGACGAGCTGGTCGCCGCACGGGCCGATGCGCCACCGCCACCGCCGCACCGGCGCGCCGCGATCGCGGCGATCATGTTCACCTCCGGCACCACCAGCGCCCCGAAGGGCGTGCAGGTCACCCCGGCGAACTACCTGCGGTCCGGACGGGCCGTCGCCGAGCACCTGGGGGTCACCGGGGCCGACCGGTGGCTGGTCACGCTGCCGCTGTTCCACGGCAACGCCCAGTACTACTGTCTGATGTCCGCGCTGGTCGCGGGCGGCTCGATCGCGCTCACCCCGCGCTTCTCCGCGACCGGCTGGCCGCGCCAGGCCAGGATGCTGGAACCGACCCTGGCCAGCCTGTTCGCCGCGCCGATCCGGATGCTGCTGGCCCGCTCCGAGCCCGATCCGGCCGATTCGGACAACGCGCTGCGGCTGGTGCTCTTCGCGCAGAACCTGACCGATACTCAGGCCGCCACGTTCGAGGAGCGCTTCGGGGCACCACTGGTCCAGCTGTACGGGATGACCGAGACCGTCGTCCCACCGCTGGTGAACCCGCTCGACGAGCGGCGCCGATGGGATTCGGTCGGGCTGCCGCTGGCCGGCGTGCGGATCCGGGTCGTCGGCCCGGACGGCAGCCCGGTCCCCCGCGGCACCCCCGGCGAGCTGCAGATCGGCGGTACCCCCGGCGTCGATGTGACACCCGGCTACCACGGCCGGCCCGAGGCCACCGTCGCACTGTTCGACGACGGCTGGTTGCGCACCGGCGATCTCGTTCGGCAGGACGGGGCCGGCCGGGTCCACTTCGTCGACCGGGCCGGGGACCTGGTCAAGCGGGCCGGGGAGAACGTCTCGACCGGCGAGGTCGAGCAGGCGATCGGGGCGCATCCGGCGGTACTGGAGAGCGCCGTGCACGGGATGCCCGATCCGCTGTACGACGAGACCGTCGTCGCGCACGTCGTGCTGCGCGACGGCCACGCCGCCACACCGGAGGAGCTGATCGCCTGGTGCCGGGAGCGGTTGTCCCGGTTCAAGGTCCCGGAGCGGGTGCTCGTGCGCTCCGAGCTGCCCCGCACCACGATCGGGAAGATCCGCAAGGACGTGCTGCGGGCCGAGCTCGCGCCGGAGGGATGAGGCAGGCGCGTCGCGCCGGATCACGGCCGCTGCGGATCAGGCGATCGACCGCGAGATCCCCAGCGCGGCCGTCCGCACCGCAGGGGCCAACCGGTCCACCACGGTGTGCGAGTGCGCAACGATCCCCAGCGCGGCACACACCCCGCTACCGAGCAGCGTGACCGGGGCCGCCACCGAGACCGCACCGAGGGTCATCTCCTCGTAGGAGTAAGCGACGCCGGCCGTGCGCACCTCGCGCAGCGCCCGCGCGAGCCGGCCGGGCTCGGTGATCGTCTGCGGGGTGAGCCGCGCCAGCCCCGGCGCCACGACCTCCGCCAGCAGCTCGTGCGGGGAGAACGCCAGGATCGCCTTGCCGACACCGGTGGCGTGCAGCGGCAACCGGCCACCGACCTCGGTCCGCGTGGGCACCGCCCGGGAGCTCGAGATCTTCTCGATGCACAGCGCCCGCCCACCCTCCTCGACCACGAGCTGGACGTTCTCCTTGGTGGCCTGAAAGAGGTCGTGCATGTAGGGCAACGCGGCCTCTCGCAGGTCCCGCTGCCGGGGCGCCAGGCTGCCGATGGTCCAGAGGCGCATCCCGATCCGGTACCGCCCGTCGGCCGTCCGCTCCAGCCCGCCCCACGCGCAGAGCTCGCCGATCAGCCGGCGCGCGGTCGACACCGGCAGGCCGCTGTGCCGGGCCACCTCGCTGAGGGTCAACGCGGGACGCGCGACCGAGAAACAGTCCAGGACGGACAGCAGGCGGCCGGAGACCGTCTGCCCCGGGGAGTTCGTGCGACCGGCCATGCCTCGCAGAATAGACCCGAGATTGCCACTGGACGGCAACAATGCCTGGTCCCGGGAGTTCGCACGGTCCAAGCTCGGTTCCGGCCGCAGGGCGACACGCCCACGGTCGACGTTACCGGGCGATCCTGTCGCCGTACGAGACGAGGAGGTCAGACACGCTGCCACAGCGGTACGAGGATGCACTTGCTCTGCGTAACCTGATCGACAACTGGGCACTCTGGCGGGACGCCGGTGACTGGGAACGGTTTGCCACTGTGTGGACACCGGACGGCTGGATGACCGCGACCTGGTTCCAGGGGTCGGCCCGCGAGTTCATCGCGGCCAGCCGCGACGGCTTCGAGCACGGGGTGAACATCCTGCACTTCCTGGGCGGGCACACGGCCGACGTCGCCGGTGACCGCGCGACGACCCAGACGAAAATGTCGATCAGCCAGCGGGCCGTCGTCGAGGGGATCGAGGTCGACGTGGTGTGCACGGGCCGGTTCTACGACTTCTGCCTGCGCGACGACGAGGGATGGCGGATCGCCCGCCGGCAGCCGATCTACGAGAAGGACCGGCTGGATCCGGTCGATCCGTCGGCCTCGCTCCGGCTCGACCGGGAGCTGCTGGACCGCTTCCCGGCCGGGTACCGCCACCTCGGCTACGTCCAGACCCGCTCCGGGTTCACCGTCGCCGACGGGCTCCCGGGGCTCACCGGCGAGGCCGTCCACCGCCTGTACGCCGAGGGTGCGGCCTGGCTGTCCGGATCCGCCACACCGGGTGACCCGCGACGGACGGCCGTGTCCGCATGAGCACCGGATCGCCGTCGCTGGCCTGCAGCGCCAACACCCTTCGCCGTGCCGACCTGGACACCCGCGTCCGTGCGGCGGCCGCCGCCGGGTTCACCGGCATCGGTCTGCGCGTCTCCGACTACCGCGACGCCGGGCGCGAGGACGCCGCGATCCGGGACCTGCTCGCGGAGCACGAGCTCCGGGTCCTCGAGCTGGAGCACACCTGGGACTGGTCCGGGGCCGGTGATCCGGTCGAGGACGTCGTGTTCCGGTTCGCCGACCGGATCGGGGTCCGCCAGCTGAACGTCCCGATGTTCGTCGACCATCCGGTCGCCACCCTCGTCCGCGGGTTCGCGGGCCTGTGTGACCGGGCCGCGGCGCACGGCCTGCTGATCGGCCTGGAGTTCCTGCCCTACGCGCACGTCCGGACCCTCCCCGCAGCCGCCGAGATCGTCGGCTCCGCCGACCGGCCCAACGGAGGGCTGGTGATCGACCTGTGGCACTGGTTCCGCTCCGGTGCCACCCCGGCGGACCTGCAGCACGTGCCGGCCGACACGATCCACTCGGTCCAGCTGTGCGACGTGGCCCCCCGTGCCGAGGCCGATCTGATGAACGAGGCCCGCCACCGGCGGCTGCTGCCCGGCCAGGGGGCGGGCGACACCACCGCCGTGCTCGATGCACTGGCCGCGCACGGTGTCCGGTCGCCGGCGTCGGTGGAGGTCTTCTCCGACGTACTCGACTCCTCCCCCGCCGAGACCGCCGCCCGCCTCGCGTTCCGCGCGGGCGCGGCTGTCCTGGAACGGTCGTCGTTCACCCCCACCGACCGGAGCCCGGCCGACGAGGAGCGGACCGGATGAGCGCCACCGGCTTCTCGGAGGCGCACTCGGCGGAGATCGTGGACGCGAGCTTCGCCGGCACGGCCGATCCCCGGCTGCGCAGCGTGCTCACCGCACTCGTCACACACCTGCACGACTTCGTGAAGGAGATCGAACCGACCCACGACGAGTGGCAGCGCGCCGTCGACTTCCTCACCGCGGTCGGGCGGATGTGCAACGACACCCGCCAGGAGTTCGTCCTGCTGTCCGACGTCCTCGGCGTGTCCATGCTGGTCGACGCGATCGGGAACCGGACCTCGGTGGCCGCCACCGACTCCACCGTCCTCGGGCCGTTCCACATGGTCGAGTCGCCGGAACGTGAGCTGGGAGCCGACATCTCGCTCGACGGCGACGGAGAGCCGTGCGTGCTCGCCGGTCGGGTGTGCTCGGCCGACGGGACCCCGCTGGCCGGCGCACGGGTCGACGTCTGGCAGGCGAACGGATCGGGGTTCTACGACGTCCAGCAGCCGGACTCGACACCCGAGTCCAACCTTCGCGGGCTGTTCCGTACCGACGGCGCCGGCCGCTACCGGCTGCGCTCCGTCGTGCCCCGCCACTACCCGATACCCGACGACGGCCCGGTCGGGCAGCTGCTCGCCGCCACCGGCCGTCATCCGAACCGGCCGGCCCACGTGCACCTGATCGTCGAGGCCGAGGGCCACCGACCGCTCACCACACATGTGTTCGTCGCGGACAGCCCGTACCTGGACTCGGACGCCGTGTTCGGCGTCAAGGAGTCGCTGATCCGGCCGGTGCGGCTCGTCGACGACCCGGACCTCGCCCGGCAGCACGGGACGGCGAACCCGTTCCGGCTCCTCGAGTTCGACGTCGTCCTGGCCCCACTGCCCGAACAGGACCGGCGGTGAACCGCGACTTCGTCCACGAATCCGCACCGGGACGGGTGAGGTTCGCGGTCGGGGCGCTCGACCGGCTCCCGGCCGAGATCGACCGGCTCGGGCTGCGACGCGTCATCGTGGTGTGCTCGCCGGACCGGCCCGCTGCCGCCGACGCCGTGACGGAGTCGCTCGGCACCCGGAGTGCCGGGCTGCACCCGCACGCCGAGATGCACGTCCCGGCCGGGATCGCGGACCGTGCGGTCGCGCGATGCCGCGAGCTGGACGCCGACGGCTGTGTCGCCGTGGGCGGGGGCTCCGCGATCGGGCTCGCGAAGGTCATCGCCCTGCGGACCGGGCTGCCGGTCGTCGCCGTACCGACCACCTACTCGGGCTCGGAGATGACGCCGGTGTGGGGGCTCACCACCGACGGCCGGAAGATCACCGGCCGGGATCCGCGGGTGCGCCCGGTGAGCGTCGTGTACGACCCGGCCCTGACCGTCGGGCTGCCGCCCGCCGTCTCGTCGACCAGCGCCGTGAACGCCGTCGCGCACGCGGCGGAGGCCCTCTACGCCCCCGATGCCACGCCGGTCACCTCACTGCTCGCCGCCGAGTCGGTACGAGTACTGGCGCGCGTATTGCCCTCGCTCGCCTCCGGCCGGGCGGACATCGACGACCGGGCCGACGCCCTCTACGGCTCCTGGCTGGCGGGCACCGTTCTCGGCGCCACCACGATGTCGTTGCACCACAAGCTCTGCCACGTGCTCGGGGGTGCGTTCGACCTGCCACACGCCCCGACCCACACGGCGGTACTGCCGCACGTGCTCGCCCTCAACCTGCGGGCACACGCCGAGGCCCGGACGGCGTTGGTCTCGGCGCTCGGCACCCCCGATCCGGCCGGCACGCTCCATCGGCTCGCGCTGGACACAGGTGCCGAGATGTCGCTGGCAGCGCTCGGTCTGCCGGCGGACGGGATCGGCTCCGTGGTCGACGCCGTCCTGGACGCCCCCTACGCGAATCCCGTTCCGGTGACCCGGGAGGCCGTGCGCCGCGTGCTCGACGCGGCCTTCGCCGGGGTGCCGCCGACCTGACGCCGTCCCGGGAGCACCGCCGCCGGGCACCCGCCCGGCCCGGCGCGACCGCCGCACGCTCCGAATCACGGTAGATGTCCAAAGGAGGACACGATGGGCGCACCGCCCGCGATCGACCTGCAAGGCCTGATCGACAAGCATCCTGTCGGCCCTTACCAGCGCCGCGTCCTGTTGCTCTGCCTCGGAGTGCTCGTCCTGGACGGGCTCGACGTCGCGATGGTCAGCTTCATCGCACCGTCGCTGATCGCGGACTGGGGCCTGGACAAGGCCGAGGTCGGCCCGATCGTCACCGGCGGGCTGCTGGGCCTGGCACTCGGCTCCCTGATCGGCGGGCCGCTCGCCGACCGGTTCGGCCGGCGGCGGGTGATCATCGCCTCGATGGTCTTCTTCGGCCTGACCTGCGCCGCGACGGCACTGGCACCCGACGTGTTCTGGTTCACCGTGCTCCGGGTGATCACCGGTCTCGGGCTCGGCGCGGCACTCCCCAGCGCGACCACCCTGGTCTCCGAGTTCGCCCCCGCCCGACGGCGGGCGGCCCTGATGGCGATCACCTACTGCGGAATGACCCTGGGCGCCGCACTCGCCGGATACGTGACCAGCGTTGCCGTCCAGGTCGCGACGTGGCACTGGGCGCTCGTCGTGGGCGGGGCCCTCCCGCTGCTCTACGTCGTGCTCGTGGCCAGGACCCTGCCGGAGTCGCCCAAGTACCTGGCCCGCGACGACCGGCGGCGCGCCGAGCTCGCCGCCCTGATGGACCGCGTGGTGCCCGAGCCCGTGCCGGCCGATGCCCGGTTCTTCCTCGACGAGCAGGCGACCGGATCCCGGACGCGGGTCACCGGGCTGGTGAACGAGCCGTTCCGGCTCGGCACCGCCACCATCTGGATCGGGTTCATCTCCGCCTTCTTCATCGTCTACCTGATGAACAGCTGGCTGCCGATCCTCATGACCGACGTCGGCTTCTCGCTCACCGCCGCCGCCACCATCGGCCTGCTGCTGCAGCTCGGCGGTACCGTCGGCAACGTGGGGATCGGCTGGTTGATGGACCGGTTCGGGCTGCACCGCACGATGGCGATCGGGATGAGCTGCGCCGCGGTCATGCTGGTCCTGATCGCCGTATCGCCCCGGGAGGTCGTCGTCCTCGGCGCGTTGATCTTCGTGCTGGGGATGTTCACCAACTCGGTCGCGACCGGCTTTCCGATCCTCTCCGCCTCCTACTACCCCACCGCCATCCGGGCGACCGGCACCAGCTGGGCCACCGGTATCGCCCGGTTCGGGGCGATCGGCGGTGCTGCCGCCGGCACCGCGCTCGTGGCGATCGGCCTCGGGTACGAGCAGGTCTTCCTGGTGCTGCTGCTTCCGGCCGCGCTCGCCGTCGTCGCCGTGACGGTCAAGGGCAGGTTCGCCCGCGGGAACGAGCCGTCCGCCCGCCCGCCCGGCCGGCCCGAACCGGACACCGCGACGACCTCCGGGCGACCGGCGACCGACTGATCGGAGACGACCATCATGAGACTGCAGGACAAGATCGCACTGATCACCGGCGCCGCTGCCGGCATGGGGCGGGCCACCGCTCTCACCTTCGCCCGGGAGGGCGCCACCGTCGTCCTCGCCGACATCGAGGACACCGGGCCGGTGGCCGCCGAGATCCACGCCACCGGCGGGTCCGCGCAGGCCGTCCGCCTCGATGTGGGGGACGAGCAGGCCTGGGAGGAGGTTGTCGCCGGGGTCCTGGAGCGACACCGCCGGCTCGACGTGCTGGTCAACAACGCGGGGATCAGCGGCACCTTCGATCCGGACATCACCAGCACCGTCCACTTCGACCGGATGATGCGGGTGAACGCCCGGGGGACATTCCTCGGCATCAAGCACGGGTCCGCGGCGATGTCGCGCTCCGGTGGCGGGGCGATCGTCAACATGTCGTCGACCTCGGCCTCCATCGGCCAGTTCGGCATGCACATGGGCTACGGCGCGACCAAGGCGGCGATCCGCTCGATGACCAGGACGGCCGCCGCGCAGACGGCCGCCGACGGCATCCGGGTGAACGCCGTCGCCCCGGGCATGCTGCCCCCGATGCAGACCTCGCGGGGCTCGGCCGATCCGGCCTGGCGGGCCGCGCAGATCGACGGGGTCCCGATGAAGCGCGGCGGCGAGGTGCAGGAGGTGGCGGACGTCGTGCTGTTCCTCGCCTGCGCCGAGTCGTCGTACGTGACCGGTGTGGAGATCCTCGTCGACGGCGGCCAGACCGCCGTCTGACGAGCCCCCCCCGGGGGCGGCCTGCGGGCCCGCCCCCGGTTCGCGCGGTCACCGACCGGTGCCGCGCAGCCCGATTCGTACCCACAGAGGAGAAAGACCGACTCATGCACTGGGATCGAGTGCACACTCTCGAGCTCGACGATGTCGACATCGCGTACCGGACCTTCGGTACCGGGTCCGAGCTGGTGGTGCTGGTGCACGGCTGGCCACAGACCGGGCGGTGCTGGCGCCGGATCGCCGGTCCGCTCGCCGAGCGCCGGACCGTGCTGGTCCCCGACCTGCGCGGGTACGGCGACTCCGGCCTGGCACGCAGCGGTGCCTACACCAAGCGCGACGCCGCCGGGGACGTGGCGGCGCTGATCGAGCGCCTCGGGCACGACTCGGCCATCGTGGTCGGCCACGACCGCGGGGCACGGGTGTCGCACCGTCTCGCCCTCGACCACCCGGACCGGGTGTCCGCGCTCGCGCTGCTGGACATCGTGCCGACCCGCACCGTGATGAACACGTTCGACCGCAGCTCGGCGGCAGCGATGTGGCACTGGTTCTTCCACCTGCAGCCGGACCTGCCCGAGCTCCTGCTGGCCGGCAACGCCGAGCCCTACCTGAGGCACTTCATGCGCGGGGTGCTGGCGACCGGAGCGGTCGACGAGGAGACCTTCGGGCACTACGTCCGTGCCTTCTCCGAGCCCGGCCACCTGGCCGCCGGGCTCGCGGACTACCGGGCGGGGTTCACCACGGACCTGGAGCTCGACGAGCTCGACCACGCCGGTGGCAAACGGATCACGAGCCCGCTGCTCGTGCTGTGGGGCGCCGAGGGTGGGCTGGGCGGGACCGACGTCGTCGACACCTGGCGGCGGCACCATGCGGATTCCGACGCGGTCGTCGGACACGCCGTGCCCGGTGGGCACTACGTGCCGGAGGAGGCGCCGGAGGCCGTGCTCACGGCTCTGCGCGGCTTCCTGCCCTGACGGTCGCACCCCGCGGGAGCCCGGCCCGCCGGGCTCCCGCGGGCCCCTACCCTCCGGTCACCGCGCGATCCGGGTGATCAGCTCGGCGAGCTGCGCCGGGCGTGTGATGAACGGGGAGTGGCCTCCGGCCAGGGAGTGGACCTCGCACGGTCGCTCCGGGGCCACCCGGTCCGCCTCGTCGATCATCAGCTGCTGGGTGGCCGCGGGAAGTGCCCGGTCGTCCTCGAGCCGGATGTAGGAGCGGGGAACCCGGCCCCACCGCCGGGCTGTCACCGTGACGGGGGCGGAGAGGGTCGCGAACGGCTCGTCGGGGTGCAGCAGCAGTCGCCAGCCCTCCGTCGCCCCGGGCGCCTGCTCGTCGAGGAACGCCAGGCGGAGCGGTTCGGTAACGGCCGGATCGGGCGAGAGCGGGTTGATCCGGTGCGCACCCAGGTCCGCCGCATCGCCCACGGTCGGGATCCGGACCGCTCCGGCGTTCACCGGATCGGTGATGAAGTCGGTGAACCGCGGCCGTCCCGCCGGGATGAACGCCGAGAGGTAGACGATGCGGTCGAGGAGATCCGGCGCCTGCTCCGCGGCGAGCGAGACCGCCCCTCCCCCGGCGCTGTGTGCCACCACGACGGTCCGGCTGTGGTTCCGCCGCGCCGCCGACAACGCACCCACCACGACGTCCGCACCGTCCGCGACCGTGATCGCGGCCAGTGCCGACCGCTCCTCGCCGAGCCCCGGCTGTCCCGGCCGGAGATAGCCCGAGGGGATCGGGCTGCCGGGCCCGTGGCCGGGAAGGTCGAGAGCCAGACTGGCGATCCCTCGCTCGGTGAGCTCACGCTGCAGGAGCGCCCAGTGCAGCGAGGAGTGCCACGCACCGTGCACCAGCAGGACGATCGTTCCCCCTGCGGACGCGGGGGTCCGGCGGGCTGCTGCGGACATGGGTGTGCCTCGATTCTCGTGCCGGGCGACCCGGCGACGCCGGGTGCAGCAGGGATCCTGCGCGTCCGGGGTACGGGTCGGCCACACCCGCTTGCCACTCAGTGGACGCCGAACCGTCTGCGCCCGGATCGCGACGACGGTCCCGGCGCCACCGCCCCTCTGCACTCGGTCCGAGGAGCGGGCCGCCCGGAGGTACTCGACGACCGGTTCACGGCGAATCCAGGCCGCGAACGGCCGCTTGTCCCAGTTATGTGAACTGTGATTAGCTCAAACCGGTCGCGTTCAGCCAGATGAACGCCCCTTCGCGGAGGGGTCGACCGGACAAGGAGGGATTCCCATGAGCCGCAGCGCACACGTCGCCGGGGTCGGGATGGTGCCGTTCACCAAGCCGCGCGAGACGCAGGGCTACGAGGTGATGGGCGCCCGGGCCGCCCGGGAGGCGCTGCAGGACGCGGGCGTGGACTACGACCTCGTCCAGCAGGCCTACGTCGGCTACGTCTACGGCGACTCCACCTCGGGCCAGGCCGCGCTCTACCCGGTCGGGCTGACCGGCATCCCGGTCGTCAACGTCAACAACAACTGCTCGACCGGCTCGTCGGCACTGTTCCTGGCCCGCCAGGCGGTCGCCTCCGGCGCGGTGGAGTGCGCGCTCGCGCTGGGCTTCGAGCAGATGGTCAACGGCGCGCTGGCCATGGGCTACTCCGACCGGACCTCGCCGTTCGCAATCTTCGACGAAGCAGCCCGCCCGATGCAGGAGCGCGACGAGAAGGCCCCGTTCGCCGCCCAGTACTTCGGCGGCGCCGGTCGCGAGCACATGGAGCGCTACGGCACCGAGCAGGCCACGTTCGCCGCGATCGCGGTGAAGGCGCGCAAGCACGCCGCGAACAACCCGTACGCGGTGTTCCGCGAGCAGGTCACCGAGGAGGAGGTGCTCGCCTCCCCCGCCATCTACGGCCCGCTGACCCGGCTGATGTGCTGCCCGCCCACCTGCGGCGCCGCCGCGGCCGTGGTGTGCAGCGAGGACTTCGCCCGCCGGCACGGTCTCGACGCCTCGGTCGTGGTCCGTGCCCAGGCGATGACCACCGACACCGCCAGCACGTTCGAGGCCGGCGACATGCGCCGCATCGTCGGCTACGACCTCACCGCCTCCGCCGCGGCGCAGGTCTACGAGGCGTCCGGGGTGTCACCGGAGGACCTGCGGGTGGTGGAGCTGCACGACTGCTTCGCCACCAACGAGCTGATCACCTACGAGGGGCTCGGCCTGACCCCGGAGGGCTCGGCGGAGAAGTTCGTCCGGGCAGGCGACAACACCTACGGCGGGCGGGTGGTCACCAACCCCTCCGGCGGGCTGCTGTCCAAGGGCCACCCGCTCGGCGCGACCGGGCTGGCCCAGTGCGCCGAGCTGGTCTGGCAGCTGCGCGGCACCGCGGGCGCCCGCCAGGTCGACGGCGTCACGCTGGCGCTGCAGCACAATCTCGGTCTCGGCGGGGCCTGCGTGGTCACCCTCTACGAGCGGGTCGCGGCATGACCGCGACGATCGATCCCGCGATCGTCGGCACCGTCCATCCGACGATCGAGACCGAGATCGAGCGGGGCCGGCTGCGGGCGTTCGCCCACGCGATCGGCGAGACCGATCCCGTCTACTCCGATCTCGGTGCCGCCCGCGCGGCCGGGCACCCCGATCTGCCGGTGCCGCCGACGTTCCTGTTCGGCATCGGCTCGGACATGGCCTGGCTCGACACACTCGGCATCGACCTGGCCGCCGTCCTGCACGGCTCACAGCGGTTCACTTATCGCTCGATGGCGTACGCCGGGGACACGCTGCGATTCACGCCGCGGATCGTCGACACCTACGAGCGCAAGGGCGGGGCGCTGCAGTTCCTCGTCCGGGAGACGGCCGTGACTCGCATCGACGGGTCCGCGGTCGCCGACCTGCAGGAGACCATCGTCGTGCGGGAGGTCGCGCCGTGAGCACCGCACTCGAGCGGGCGGAGGTCGGCACCGAGCTGCCGCCGCTGGAGCTCGCCCCGATCAGCCGGACCACGCTGGCCCTGTTCGGGCCCGCGTCCGGCGATCTCAACCCCATCCACATCGATCTCGACGTCGCCCGATCGGCCGGGCTGGACGACGTGTTCGCGCACGGCATGCTGTCGATGGCCTATCTCGGACGGCTGCTGACCGGGTGGGCCGACCAGCGGGCGATCCGCTCCTACGGCGTCCGGTTCGCCGCGATCACCCCGGTGCACGCGCAGCCGACCTGCCGGGGCCGGGTCACCGCGATCGAGACCGTCGACGGTGAACGGCGCGCCACCCTGGAGCTCGCCGTCGTCCTCGCCGACGGCAGCACGACGCTGACCGGCAACGCCGTCGTCTCCCTCGCCCCAGCCCTCGACCCAGCACCCGCATCGGAGAACTCATGACCACGCCCCTGGCCGGCCGCGTCGCACTCGTCACCGGATCCGGTCGCGGCATCGGACGCGAGATCGCGCTCAAGCTCGCCGCCGCCGGCGCGTCCGTCGTGGTCAACGACCTCGACAAGGACGTCGCCGAGCAGACCGCCGCCGACATCGCCGCCGCCGGCGGGAAGGCGACCGCGTGCGCCGGGAGCGTCACCGATCCCGGCTTCGCGCAGCGCTTCGTCGACACCGCCACCGACACCTACGGCGGCCTGCACGTCGTCGTGAACAACGCCGGCTACACGTGGGACACGGTCGTCCAGAAGATGACCGACGAGCAGTGGGACGACATCCTCGACGTGCACCTCAAGGCACCGTTCCGGATCCTGCGCGCGGCCCAGCCGGTCATCTCGGCCGCGGTGAAGGCCGAGCGCGCGGCCGGGGTACCGCGGGTCACCCGCAAGGTCGTCAACATCTCCTCGGTCGCCGGGACCGCAGGCAACGCCGGCCAGATCAACTACAGCTCGGCCAAGGCCGGCGTCACCGGGCTGACCAGGACGCTGGCCAAGGAATGGGGCCGCTACGACGTCACCGTCAACTGCGTCGCGTTCGGCCTGATCCGCACCCGGCTCACCGAGGCACCCGCCGACGGCGACGCCAGCATCGACGTCGACGGCAGGCAGATCAAGGTCGGCGTCAATCCCGATCTGCTCGCCCGGCTCGAGACCGGCATCCCGCTCGGCCGGGCCGGAACCCCGGCCGAGGCGGCCGGCGCGGTCTACCTGTTCTGCCAGCCGGAGAGCGACTACGTCTCCGGACAGGTGGTGGTCTGCGGTGGCGGCTTCGACGGCTGAGGACGGTGAGGTCCGGGTCGACGTCGAGGCGGGCGTCGCCGTCGTCACCCTGGACCGGCCACCGCGCAACGCGCTGACGGTCGGGTTCACCCGGACCCTGATCAGCACGCTGGACGGCGTCGCCACCGACCGCCGGGTCCGTGCCGTGGTGCTGACCGGGGCCGGTGACACGTTCTGTGCCGGCGCCGATCTGCTGGACGGGCCGGACTCGGTGCGCCGCCTGCTCACCGACGACGGTGGCGGCCGGCCGGGCTACCGCGAACCCGCCGCACGTATCGGGGCGGCGATCGCCCGGCTCCCGGTGCCGGTGATCGCGGCGATCAACGGCGACGCCGCGGGCGGCGGCGCGACGATCCCGCTCGCCGCCGACGTGCGCTTCGCCGCCGGGCACGCCCGCTTCGTCTTCCCCTTCACCCGGCTCGGGCTCTGCCCGGAGGGCGCGTCCACCCATCACCTGCCACGGCTGGTCGGGCCCGGCCGCGCCGCGGACTGGCTGCTCTCCGGCAGGCGGATCGACGCCGACGAGGCACTCGCGGCCGGTCTGGTCTCCCGGGTCCTCCCGGCCGATCGGCTGCTCGACGAGGCGGTCGGCTGGGCACGGCAGGTGGCGACGAAATGCGCACCGACCGCGGTCGCCGCCACCCGGGCACTGCTGGCGGCGGCACCGGCCACCCCGGACGCCGCCGCCGAGGCGGAGAGCGCCACGATCGTCACTCTGGCCGCGGGGCCGGACTGCGCGGAGGGCGTGGCCGCGTTCGCCGAACGCCGCGCACCCCGTTTCGGGGCGGCCGACACTCCCGCCCGGACACCGTGAACTGCGACGAGGACGAGCGATGAGCGATGAGCACCGATACCCGGGCACGTGACACGGCTCCGCGGCGCCGTCCGCGTGACCGCAAGCAGCAGATCCTGGCCGCGGCGCGGGACCGCTTCTGGTCCCAGGGCTACCACCGGGTCGCGATGGCCGATCTCGCCGCCGCCGTCGACATCGGCGCCAGCGCGCTCTACCGGCACTTCCGCGGTAAGCAGGAGCTGCTGCTGGCCGTCCTCGACGACGACCTGACCCATCTCGAACGGGCCGCCCACGACCCGGACACCGACGTCGTGGACGGCATCGCCCGCGTCGGGCTGGAGCGCCGCGGCTTCGGGTTGATCTGGGAACGCGAGGCCGGGCACCTCCCCGAGCCCGAGCGGCGCGCGATCCGGCACCGCCTGCGCGCGCTGGCCGCGACCATCGGCACCGCGGCTCCGGACCGGCCGACCGCGGACATCCGCACCTGGGCGGCCCTGTCGGTGCTGGACAGCCCGTCGCACCATCGGACATCGCCCGATCCGGAACGCTTCCGGCAGCTGATCACCGGATCCGCCCGCGCCTGCCTCGCCGCCCCATTGCCGGCGCCGGCGTCGAGCGGCCCGGCCCCCCGGCACGATCCGCCGCTGCTGGTCCCGGCCTCCCGGCGGGAGGCGTTGCTCGCCGCCGCGGTGCGGCTGTTCGCCGAGCGCGGATACCCGTCCGTCGGGCTGATCGACATCGGCGCCGCAACCGGGATCGCAGGCCCGAGCGTCTACCACCACTTCCCCACCAAGAACGACCTGCTCGAAGCCGCGCTGCGCCGCGGTGAGGAGCGCCTCTGGCTCGGCCTGCACCACACCCTGACCCGTGCCGACGACGAGACGTCCGCCCTGCGCATGCTCGTCGAGGACTACACCGCGTTCGCCTCCACCGATCCGCAGCTCGTCGGCATCCTGCTCTCCGAGATCATCCATCTCCCCGCGGACCGCCGCACCGCCTTCCGGACCCGCCAGCTCGACTACGTGGCCGAGTGGGTCGCGTTGTTCCGCGCGATCCGTCCGGGGTCGGACGAGGGCGAGGCCCGCGTTCTCGTGCACGCCGCACTCGCCGTCGTCAACAGCCTCACCCGCATCCGGCACCTGCGCTCCCGGCCCGGCCTCGACGCCGAGATCGCGGCCCTCGCGCACGCCGTCCTGCGGCCCGATCAGTGACATCCCGGTAGGACCACACTTCAACGTGGAAGGTGTCTCATGCGACTGACCCAGGCCCTCGACCGAGCCGTACAGCAGACCCCCGACCTGGCCGCGACCGTGTTCGGCGACCGGACACGGAGCTGGGCGCAGTGCCGGGACCGGGTGGCCCGCTTCGCCGGAGCGCTGCGCGCGCTCGGGATCGGGGCCGGCGACCGGGTGGCGATGCTGGCGCTCAACCGCGACGACTACCACGAGTTCCAGCTCGCGGTGCCCTGGTCGGGTGGGGTGGGCGTCCCGGTGAACACCCGCTGGAGCGTCGAGGAGATCGCCTTCTCGCTCGCCGACTCCGGCACCCGGATCCTGCTCGTCGACGACACGTTCCTCGACCGGGTCGCGGCCGTCCGCGAACGCGCGCCCTCGGTCGAGACGGTGATCCACTGTGGTGACGGGCCCGCCCCCGAGGGGCTCCTCTCCTACGAGGAGCTGATCGCCGGCCACGATCCGGTGCCCGACGCCGGGCGCGGCGGTGACGATCTCGCCGCGATCTACTACACCGGCGGCACCACCGGACGCCCCAAGGGCGTGATGCTCACCCACGCCAACCTGCTCAGCTCCGCCCTGGGGACCTCCGCGACCGGGCACTTCCTCGTCCCCCGTGGCCGGCTGCTGCACGCGGCACCGATGTTCCACCTGGCCGACGGTGCGGCCTGGGTCGCGCGCAACGTCCTCGGCGGCACGCACGTGATCGTGCCCGGGTTCACCCCGGCCGGGGTGGCCACCGCGATCGCCGAGCACCAGGTGACCGACGCGCTGCTGGTCCCGACGATGGTGCAGATGCTGGTCGACTCCCCCGACACCGCGGACCACGACCTGTCGAGCCTGCGCCGGCTGCTCTACGGCGCGTCCCCGATCAGCGAGGCGGTCCTGGAGCGGGCCGCCAAGCGCCTCCCGGCCGCCGAGTTCACGCAGTTGTACGGGATGACGGAGCTGTCCCCGGTGTGCACGATCCTCACCCCGGACGACCACGGGCAGGACGGGCTGCGGCGTTCGGCCGGGCGGGCCGCTCCGCACAGCACCGTCCGGATCGTCGACGAGAACGACGAGGACGTCCCGGTGCGCACCGTCGGCGAGATCGTGTCCCGCGGACCGCACGTGATGCTCGGGTACTGGAACCGGCCCGAGGAGACCACCGCCGCGCTGCGCGGTGGGTGGATGCACACCGGCGACGGCGGCTACCTCGACGAGAACGGCTACCTGTTCGTCGTCGACCGGATCAAGGACATGATCGTCTCCGGCGGCGAGAACGTGTACTCCGCCGAGGTGGAGAACGCGCTCGCCCGCCATCCCGCCGTCGCCTCCTGCGCGGTGATCGGGGTTCCCGACGAGCAGTGGGGCGAGCGGGTGCACGCCGTGGTGGTGACCGCCTCGGGACACGAGGTCACCGCGGACGAGCTGCGCGAGCACTGCCGCGAACTGATCGCCGGCTACAAGTGCCCCCGCAGCGTCGAGTTGGTCGACGCCCTGCCGATGTCCGGTGCCGGGAAGATCCTCAAGCGGGAGCTGCGCGCGACATACTGGGAGAGCACCGACCGCGGCGTCTCCTGACCGCGGCGCCGCCGCGCCCTCCGCTGGGGCTGCGGCGCCTCGGCTCGTGTTCGCATGGGTTCGGCTCGTTCGCACGGGATCGGATCCCATGCGGATGCGACGAACCCGTGCGAACCGTGGCGGGCGGGCGCACGCGGCCGAGGCGCGGCCGGACCGCTCGGCCCGTGCCACATCGCGGCGCCGGGATGAGGCCGGCGCGAGGCTCCGGACCTCGGATCGAAGCTCGCACGGGTTCGACTCGTTCGCACGGGATCCGATCCCGTGCGAACGCGGCAAACCCGTGCGAACGGACGGCGGGGCGGCCGCAGCCGGGCGCGCCGCGTGCGGCTGCAGGGTGGCGCGCATCCGACGAAGGGCCGGATCTCCGACTCGGAGATCCGGCCCTTCGACCAGCGGTAGCGGTGGGATTTGAACCCACGGAGGCTATGAACCTCACGCGCTTTCGAGGCGCGCTCCTTCGGCCGCTCGGACACGCTACCGCCGAGAAGGCTACTAGACGGTCTCGCGCAGAACGGGCGGGGGGTCAGCCGCGGTGATCGGCGAAGAACGACTCGAGCAGAGCCGCCGCCTCGCGCTCGCGGACCCCGCCGACGACCTCGGGACGGTGGGTCAGTCTGCGGTCCCGCAGGACGTCCCACAGCGAGCCGGCGGCGCCCGTCTTCGGCTCCCAGGCGCCGAACACCACCCGCTCCACCCGGGCGAGCCCGATCGCGCCGGCGCACATCGTGCACGGTTCGACGGTCACCGCGAGTGTCGCGCCGGTGAGCCGCCAGCTGCCGACGACCCGGGCGGCGGCGCGCAGCGCGAGCACCTCGGCGTGCGCGGTGGGGTCGCCGAGCGCCTCACGGGCGTTGCACGCGGTGGCCAGCTCGGAGCCGTCGGCGGCGAGCACGACCGCGCCGATCGGGACATCGCCGGTCGCCGTCGCCTCCTGCGCCACCCGGAGCGCGCGGGCCACCGCGGCCTCGTCGGCGGGGCGGAACACGCTCAGGAGTTGACGAGCTCGTCCAGCTGGCCGGCGAAGCCGCAGCGGCGGGCGATCGTGTCGAGCTGCTCGTCCGGGTAGAGCTCCAGGTCGGAGACCAGGACCTCCAGCTCGTCGGCGGGCAGGCCGAGATCGGCCAGGATCCCGAGATCGCCCTCCGGCCAGGGGTCGTCGAGGGCGTCGTCGTCCGGCGGGAGCTCGACGCGCAACAGATCGAGGACATCGGCCGCGACGTCGTAGTCCAGCGCGGCGACCGCGTCGGAGATCAGCAGCCGCACCCCGCCCGCCGACGGGCGCAGCAGGACGAAGAACTCGTCGTCGACGTCGAGCAGCCCGAGCACCGCCCCGGTGGACCGCTGCGCGCGCAGCGCGGTGATCGCAGCGTCGAGGTCGACGAGCGCCTCGGCATCGAGCCGGACACAGCGCCACCGCCCCTCCTCGCGGATCGCGGCGACCGCGAATCCGGGCAGGGCGGCGCCACGGGTGTCCGGGGCTGCCTCGACGCTCTGGGTGGGCACGATGGCAACGGTACGTCCCGAACGGCGTGTGAGCCACGCCACGACCAGGTATGCGTGGTCACATCGGTCCGGTGGGTCGCCCGACGGACGACGGTGGACGACGATCGGTCCATGTCCATCACCCCTGCGTCGGTGTCCCACCTGCCCGACGGGCTGCTCGCCCGGGCCCGCGCGCTGCAGCCGCGGACCGTCGCACTGCGCCGCGAGCTGCACCGGGCCCCCGAGCTGGGCCTCGATCTGCCGCGCACCCGCGACGCCGTCCTGCGGTCGCTGCAGGACCTGCCGGTGTCGGTGCGGACCGGCCGGTCGTGCAGCTCGGTGGTCGCCGTCCTGGAGGGTGCGCGACCGGGGCCGACCGTGCTGCTGCGCGGTGACATGGACGCGCTGCCGCTGCAGGAGGACACCGGTCTCGACTTCAGCTCCGGGACCGACGGCGCGATGCACGCCTGCGGGCACGACACGCACACCGCGATGCTGGCGTCGGCGGCGCGCCTGCTGGCCGGGCACCGGGACCGGATCGCCGGCCGGGTGCTGCTGATGTTCCAGCCGGGCGAGGAGGGATTCCACGGGGCCCGGCACATGATCGACGACGGGCTGCTCGACGACGATCCGGCGCTCGC
The DNA here is from genome assembly GCF_003945385.1 of Pseudonocardia autotrophica. Taxonomy (NCBI): domain Bacteria; kingdom Bacillati; phylum Actinomycetota; class Actinomycetes; order Pseudonocardiales; family Pseudonocardiaceae; genus Pseudonocardia; species Pseudonocardia autotrophica. The sequence goes on along the minus strand of NZ_AP018920.1, from coordinate 377,375 downwards.
CTACGCCCTGCACATCTCCTCGACCGTCCCCAGCGGGGAGCTGCACCATCGGCCGGGGCCGATCATGGCCGCGGCCGACGTCCTGACGGTCACGGTGACCGGCCGGGGCGGACACGCGTCGGCACCGCAGGACGCCTGCGATCCGGTCCCGGCGGCAGCGGCGATGGTCGGCGGGCTGCAGACGATGCTCACCCGCCGGGTCGGCCCGCACGACGCGGCGGTGCTCACCGTGGCCCGGATCCAGGCCGGGACGACCGACAACATCATCCCCGAGACGGCCGAGCTGACCGGCACCCTGCGGACGCTGTCCGAGCCGGTGCGGGCGTTGCTGCACACCGAGATCGAGCAGCACTGCCGGCACATCGCGCTCGCCCACGGCTGCACCGCCGAGGTGCGGATCGTGCGCGGCTACCCGGTCACGGTGAACGACGGCCCGGCGACCGCGGCGCTGGTCCGGGTCGGCGAGCGGGTGCTCGGCGACGACGCCTGCGTGCCGATGGTGAACCCGCTGATGGGCGCCGAGGACTTCTCCTACGTGCTGGACCGGGTCCCGGGCGCGCTGGCGTTCCTGGGCGCCCGTCCACCGGGGACGGACCCGGCGACGGCACCGCCGAACCATTCGAACCGGGTGGTGTTCGACGAGGCCGCGTTCCCCGCGGGGGTCGCGGTCTACGCGGGTCTCGCGCTCGCCGCGCTCACCTGAGCCGGGGCGTCACCGGAAGGTCCGGTCACCGTCCGGCCTCGACGACGAGCTTTCCGACGACATCCGGGCTGGCATGGTCCGCGCGGCGGTCGACGCCCCGGGCGCCTCCGGGCCCGGAGTCCGGGGACGTCGGCATCGCGATCACCCGGACGGGTGCGGTTCAGACCGCCCCGGTGCCGCGGCGCGAGCCCTTCCAGTTCCGCTGCGCGTATGCGGCCAGGGCGGAGGTCACCGCCAGGCCCACTCCCGCACTCGCAACGATCGACATGAACACGGTCGCCATGACGGCTCCTCCTCACGACGGGCACGCGCCGCGACCGCGGTCCGGGTCCGGATGACCCGGGCGGTGCGACGGCGCTTGCGAATCCACGACGCCGTCTGCGCCCATCGGCGACGATCCCACGCGTGACACTCGCTGTCCCGGGCCCGGGAAATGCCGATCAGATGATTCGCGCCACAAGCCGGACAGCGCCCCGCCCGGCGACTCCGGCCTTGTTCGCCTAACGTTTTTCACGACCATCGAATAAATCGGACACATCGTCATGGACCGACAGTTACGTTACGAAACGATTGAGTCGGGACGATGCCGTCAGGGGGATCGACGTGGACGTGGACGCAGGTGGGACGCCCGAAGGCGTCACGGTGACCGATCCGGCAACCATGCGACGAGCGGTCGCCGCAGCAGCAGTCGGAAACATCACCGAATGGTTCGACTTCGGGGTGTACGGCTATCTGGCGACGACGATCGAGGCACAGTTCTTTCCGCCCGGACCGCTGGCCCAGGTCGCGGTGTTCGCGACGTTCGCCGTCGCCTTCTTCTTCCGGCCGTTGGGCGGGTTGTTCTTCGGACCGCTGGGTGACCGGATCGGCCGGACCAAGGTCCTGTCCATCACCGTGATCATGATGGCGTTCGGGACGTTCCTGATCGGACTGATCCCGTCGTACGCGACGATCGGTATCGCCGCGCCGATCCTGTTGGTCGCGGCCCGGGTGGTGCAGGGCTTCTCCACCGGCGGCGAGTACGCGGGTGCGATGACCTTCATCGCCGAGTACAGCCCGGACCGCCGGCGCGGGTACTTCGGCAGCTTCCTCGAGCTGGGGACGTTCATCGGCTACGCCTTCGGCGCCACCATCGCCTCGGTGCTCCCGCTGGTGTTCAGCGAGGAGTTCATGTCGAGCTGGGGCTGGCGGATCCCGTTCTTCGTCGCGCTGCCGCTGGGCATCGTCGGGGTCTACCTGCGGGTGCGGCTGGAGGAGACGCCGGCGTTCCAGACGCTGCTGTCGCAGTCCGAGGAGCGGGAGGGCACCGAGGTGCGCGACGGCCTCCGGCTGATCTTCACCAGGTATCTGCCGACGTTCGTGATGGTCGGCGGGATCGTGGTCGCCTGGAACGTCACGAACTACATGCTGACCAGTTACATGCCGACCTACCTGGAGAGCGACGTCGCCGCCAACGGCGGGACGGCGATCGACTCGCAGACCTCGGCCTGGCTGCAGATCGCGGTGTTGTGGGTGGCTGTGCTCGTCATTCCGTTCCTGGGGCGGCTGTCCGACCGGATCGGCCGCAAGCCGATCATGTGGGTGGGTGCGGGCGGCCTGATCGTGCTGGGCATCCCGATGATCCTGCTGCTGCGGACCGGGTCGGTGCCGACCGTCCTGCTCGGCCTGGTGCTGATGGGCGGGATCCTGATCTGCTTCTCGGCGACCGGCCCGTCGACACTGCCCGCCGTGTTCCCGACCGAGATCCGCTACGGCGGGCTCTCGATCGCGTTCAACATCTTCGTGTCCGCGTTCGCCGGGACCGTGTCGCTGGTGATGAGCGCACTCGTGCTGGCCACCGGGGACCTGCTGTGGCCGGGCTACTACCTGATCGGCGCCGGGGTCGTCGGCGTGATCACCCTGTGGTTCCTGCCGGAGACGAACGGGCGCCCGCTGCGCGGGTCGCAGCCCTCGGCGTCGAGCCCGGAGGAGGCACGCGAGCTGGCCCGCGCCGCGCGCTGAGGAGCTTGTCCGCACCGGGCGGGGAACGGCACGCTGGAGTCCGTGCTGCCGCTCCCCGCCCTGCTGCGTGCCCTGACCTCGGGGGAGCTCTCCCCCACCGACCACGTCGACGACGTCCTGGCCCGGCTGGAGCGCGACGAGACCGGCTGCGTGATCACCCTCGACGCCGACCGGGCGCGCGAGCGGGCCGCCGAGCTGACGGCGTCCGCGGCCCGCGGTGAGCGGATGGGCCCGCTGCACGGCGTCGCGGTCGGGATCAAGGACCTCATCGACGTGGCCGGGCTGCCGACCCGCTGCGGGTCGCGGCTGCTCGCCGATGCCCCGCCGGCGGCCGCCGATGCCGCGGTGGTCGCGTTGCTGCGTGCGGCCGGGGCCGTCGTCGTCGGGAAGCTGCACACGCACGAGTTCGCCTACGGCCCGGTCGGGGACACCGCGGCGACCGGGCCGTGCCGCAACCCGCACGACCTGTCCCGCATCACCGGCGGGTCGTCGTCGGGGTCGGCGGCGGCGGTCGCGGCCGGACACCTCCCCCTGGCGGTGGGCACCGACACCGGTGCGAGCGTGCGGACCCCGGCCGCGTTGTGCGGGGTCGCCGGGCTGAAGCCGCGGCGCGGCGCGATCCCCGGCGCCGGGGTCTTCCCGCTCGCCGAGTCGTTCGACACGGTCGGGCTGCTGGCCACGGACGCCGCGTCGCTGGCCGTAGCCCGGGCGGCACTGGGCGGGCCGGGCCCCGCCAATCCCGGCGCCGTCCGGGTCGGGATCGCCGGGGGCGGCTGGTGGCGCCCGCACGAACCGGTGCTCGCCGACGCCGTCCGGACGGCCGCCGACGCGCTGGCCGGCCTCGATCACACCGTGTCCGAGGTGGACACACCGGGGGTCGCCGAGCTGGCCGCGACCTATCCGGTGATCACCGGCGCGGAGGCCTACGCGACCCATCGGGACTGGTACGCCACGCGGCGCGACGAGTACCAGACCGCCACCGCGCAGCGCCTCGCCCCGCACGCGGAGGCCCCGGCCCACACCTACGTCGACGCCCGCCGCGCCCGTCGCCGGCTCGCGTCGGCGCTGGTGGAGCACCTGCGCGGCCGCGCCGACGTGCTGGTCTGCCCCACCACCCGGCTGCGTGCCACCCCGATCGGCGCGGACACCGTGCCCACCCCGGCCGGCGACGTCGCGGTGCGGCCGTCGCTGCTGGAGACGACCTCGCCGTTCAACCTGACCGACCTCCCGGTCGTGGCCCTGCCGGTGCCGGTGCCGGGCCTGCCCGCGGGGATCCAGCTGGTCGGGGTGACCGTCGGCGAGGCCGAGCTGCTCGGGCTGGCCGGTGCGCTCGAGCGGGCGCTCCGATGATGGTCCCGGTGGCCGTGGCCCGGGGCGTCGTCGACGGCTCGGTGGACCGGGCCTACCGGCGGTGGGCCCGCCCCCGGGTGCGGGCCGGGGCGACGCAACGCACCGCGGCCGGTGTCCTCGCGATCGTCGCGGTGACCGAGATCGACCCGGCGACGATCACCGACGCGGACGCCGTCGCTGCCGGGGCCGCCTCGGCCGACGCGCTCCGCCGGGCGTTCCGCGGGACCGCCGCGGACCCCGTCTTCCGGATCGACCTGCGCCCGGGCGGACCCGACCCGCGCACCGCCCTGTCCCGCGACGACGTGCTCTCCGGCGACGACCGGGCCGCGATCACCGCCCGCCTGGACCGGCTCGACCGGGCGAGCCGGAGCGGGCCGTGGACCCGCGCCACCTTGCACGTGATCGCGGAGCACCCGGGCCGTCGGGCCGCCGAGCTGGCGGACCTGCTGGGGCGCGAGCGCGACCCGTTCAAGCTCGACGTGCGCAAGCTGAAGAACCTGGGACTCACCGAGAGCCTGGAGGTCGGTTACCGGCTCTCCCCGCGCGGCGTCGCCTACCGGGACACCGGGGACCGCTCCACTCACCGATCCACTGCCCCGGGCGAGGCGACCGGCCCCGGATCGGCGGACGCCGGGGCGGGGTGAGCGGCGCCCCGGCTGGGACGCCGGCACGCTGCGCCGAGGTGCACAGAGCGACGGCGGTGCGGGTCACTACGCTCGGTCGGCATGCGAGCGGTGTGCGTGCTGGGGACCGGACTGATCGGCGGGTCGCTGATGCGCGCCGCGGCGCGCGCCGGTCGCGACGTCTGGGGCACCGCGGCCTCCGAGGCCACCGCCGCGGCGGCCGTCGCGGACGGCTTCGACGTCACCACCGACGCCGACGCCGCGCTGTCCCGGGCGGCCGATGCCGACGCGCTGGTCGTCGTCGCGGTCCCGTTGACCGCGCTCGAACCGGTGCTGCGCAGGATCGACGCGATCGCCCCGACCTGCCGGCTCACCGACGCGGTCAGCGTGAAGGTCGCGGTCGCCGACGCCGTCGCCGAGTTCGCGCCCCGCACCCGCTACGTGGGCGGTCACCCGATGGCGGGGACCGCGGAGTCCGGCTGGGCGGCAGGCGATCCGGACCTGTTCGACGAGGCCGCCTGGGTGGTCGCCGCGGACGACGGCCTGGACCTCGGTGTCTGGCGCGACGTCGCCGAGCTGGCCTGGGCCTGCGGTTCGCGGGTGGTCCCGGCCGCGGTCGACGAGCACGACATCGCGGTCGCCCGGATCTCGCACCTGCCGCACCTGTTCGCGGCCGTGCTCGCCTCGGTCGGGGCAGGCGATCAGGGTGACGATCTGGCGCTGGCGCTGTCCGCGAGCTCGTTCGCCGACGGGACCCGGGTCGCCGGGACGCGTCCGGAGCTGGTGCTGGCGATGTGCGAGGGCAACCGGGCCTCGCTGCTCGCCGCGGTCGACGACGCGCTGGGCAGGCTCGGCGCGATGCGCGGCGCGCTGGCGTCCACCGGTGGGCTCGCCGCGACCGTGCGGTCCGGGCACGAGGCGCGGATGCGCTGGGCCTCGACCCGCGAACCGCTGGAGCTGCCGGTGTCGCTGGACGGGGACCCGTCGGCGGTGCTGGCCGAGCTGCGCGAGCTGGGGCGCCGCGGCGACGTCGTCGAGCCCTGGAAGTAGCCCCCCGGAACAGCACCGGGGCAGCGCCGGGACAGCCCCGCGAGCAGCCCTGCGAAGCGGCCGCGGCAACAGCATCGCGAGCAGGGAGCGAGCCCGGCGAGACAGCCCGGCCGGCACTCAGCCTGCGGTCAGCTCCGTGCGGGTGGCGAGGCCCGGGTACCCGAGGACGAAACCGTCGGCGTCGACGGTCAGCTCCGCCGTCACCTCGCCCGCCTCGAACCCGACGACCGCCGGATCGGAACCGGTGCCGGCCCGCACCGTGCGGTAGGTCTGCTCGGTGGCCTCCACCCGCAGCGTGGGGAGGTCCACGAAGACCACCGGGACGACGTGCTCGCCCTTGTCCCGGTGCAGCCCGAGCCGCCGGATCGGCAGCGCGTTGAACACCGGGCTGAACGCGAGGTCGACGTCGCGGGCGCCGTGGAACTCGCCGCGGGTGCCGCCGGAGCCGTCGTCGACCAGCCAGACGCCGTCGGTGCTGCGGCTGATCGTCAGCTGCTGCTCGCCACCGGCGGTCGCGACGTCCACCGCGAGCCGGGACAGCGTGCCGTCACCGGCCACGACCAGCCGGTACGACGCGGTCAGCACGCCGCCCGAGACGTCCCGGGTGCCGCGGATCAACCGCCCGACCGCCCGGAAACCACCGCCGGACGTCGTGATCCGGGCGGACTCGAGCCCGTCCGCACCGTGCGTGTCCGGCTCGGAACGCCAACTGAGCATGATCGCCATGCACACCTCCGCCTCGGGATCGACGCCGCGGGACTGTCATTCCACACCGCCGCACCGCGTGCGCAGAAGCGTGGTGATCGTGTCATCATCCGGGCTCGCGGCGCACCTCGGCCGGGCCGACGTCGTCGCGCACCCCGCGGAACACCGGTTGCCGCAGCCGCCCCGCCTGCGTCCGCCCCAGGTGCGCCACCTCGACGACGACCGACGGGGTGCACCATCGGGCCCCGGTCGCGTCCGCCCGCGGGATCGCCGTCGCGAACGGGGACGTCGCGGACTCCAGCGGCCCGAGCCGCTCGGCGAGCACCTGCTGCACCGCGGTCCCGGCGAGACCGGACCCGACGCGTCCGGCGAACTCCAGTCCGTCCGGCCCGGGCACGCCGAGCAGCAGTGCACCGATCCGGTCCGCGCCGGACCGCTCCGGCCGCCAGCCGCCGACCAGGCAGCTCTGCGAGTGCCGGTGGGCGACCTTCACCCAGTCCGGGCTGCGCCGCCCCGGCCGGTACACCGACGTCTCCTTCTTCGCGACGACGCCCTCCAGCCCGCGCTGGGCGGTGACCGCCAGCAGCGCGGCGCCGTCCGGGTACAGCGGGGACATCTCGACGTGCGCGATGCGCGCCGGGGCCAGCCGGTCCAGCGTCGCGCGGCGCTCGGCCAGCGGACGGTCGAGCAGCGGCACCCCGTAGAGCCGCAGCACGTCGAACACCATGAACGTCACCGGGCGGCGCTGCGCGGCGGCCGGCCCCACCACCCCCTGCATACGGTGCGCGAGCGCGGCGAAGCTGGGGACGCCGTCGTCGAGCAGCACGACCTCGCCGTCCAGTACGACGTCCGGCGCCAGCTCCAGCAGCCCGGCCAGCTCGGGAAAGTTGGGGGTGACGTCGCGCCCGGAACGGGTACGCAGTTGCAGAACGGGCGCTGCGCCACCGGGGCCACCCTCGGTGACCGTCGCCAGCACGCGCATGCCGTCCCATTTGACCTCGAACGACCATCCCGGCCCGGTCGGGAGGGTTCCGGGGGTGGCGAGCATGGGCAACACACCGTCATGCTGTCACCGAACGCCGGGACGAGGGGGATGAGCCAGTGCGTGCCATCTGGAGCGGGGCCGTGTCGTTCGGCCTGGTCAGCGTCCCGATCAAGGTCTACTCGGCGACGTCCAACCACGACGTACGTTTCCACCAGGTACACGGTGAGGACGGCGGCCGGATCCGCTACAAGCGGACCTGCGAGGTGTGCGGCGAGGAGGTGTCCTATGCCGACATCGTCAAGGGCTTCGAGACCCCCGAGGGTGAGCTGATCACCCTCGACGAGAACGACCTGGCCTCGCTGCCGGTGTCCACCGGCCACGAGATCGACGTGGTCGAGTTCGTGCCGAACGACCAGATCGACCCGATGTTGTTCGACAAGACCTACTACCTCGAACCGGAGACGAAGGCCGCGAAGCCCTACGCGCTGCTGCGCGAGGCGCTCAACGAGACCGACCGGACCGCCGTGGTGAAGGTCGCGCTGCGCCAGCGCGAGACGCTGGCGCTGCTCCGGGTGCGCGGCAAGGTGATCGTGCTGCAGACCCTGATCTGGACCGACGAGGTGCGCGAACCCGACTTCGACGTGCTGGAGACCGACGTCGAGCTGCGCCCGCAGGAGCTGCAGATGGCGGCCTCGCTGGTGGAGAGCATGGGCGCTGACTTCGACCCGGCCGAGTTCCACGACGAGTACCGGGACGCGATGGTCGACCTGATCGACACGAAGCGCTCCGACGGCGACGCCCGCCCGGCCCCCGCCGCGGAACGCTCCGCCGACGGCCCCGACTCGATGAGCGACCTGCTCTCCGCACTGCAGGCCAGCGTGGACGCCGCCCGGTCGTCCAGCGGGAAGGCTGACTCAGGATCCGGCGAGTCCGGCGAGTCCGGAGCCGGTGACACCCCCGAGGCCGCCGACACCGCCGAATCCGACACCGGCGGGGCCGACGACGCCTCGGACGACTCCGGGACGACGACCGGGGCGAAGTCCGGAACGAAGACGGCCTCGAAGACCGGGACGAGGTCGGGCTCGAAGACCGCATCTACCTCCGGAGCGAAGTCCGGATCTGCCTCGGGAACCAAGTCCGGAACGGCGGCCGGGGCGAAGACCGGGAGCACCCGGAGCCGCCGATCCGGCACCGGATCGGAGAGCGCATCGGGCTCCGGCTCGTCCGGCCGGAAGACCGCATCGGGCGGCCGGTCCCGCAGCACGTCCACGGAGAAGGACGAGCCCGCCGCGACCGGCACCGACGACGCGAAGCCCAGCACCCGCCGCCGCGCCGGCCGCCGGACGGCCTGAGCTCAGGGGCCGAAGCTCGACTCCGGCGGGCGCTGGTCGTTCTGCAGCGCTCCGAACAGCGCCGAGGCCCGCTCCCGGTCCCAGCGCAGGTTCGAGCCGCCGGCGCTGCCACCGATCGGCACCGTCGTCTGCACCCCGTTGCTGCCGGACGCGCCGCGCATCGCCCAGGCCAGGCCGGCCACGTTCCACAGCCGGTCCGAGTCGTCGACTGTGATCGTGTCGGTGATCGCCGACGCCAGCGGGATCGTGCGGAACGGATTGAGCAGCGTCAACGGGCTGGTCGCCTGGCTCAGCAGCGCGGACAGGAACTCGCGCTGCCGCTGCACCCGGTCGAAGTCCGAGCCGGGCGTCGCCCTGGTCCGGACGTAGCCGAGCGCGGTCTGGCCGTCCATGTCCTGGCAGCCCGCCTCGATGTCCAGTCCGGCGAGCGGGTCGTTCATCGCCTCGTCGACGCACATCTCGACCCCGCCGACGGCGTCCACCGCGCCGACGAAGCCGCCGAACCCGACCTCCACGTAGTGGTCGATCTTCAGGCCGGTGGCCTGCTCGACGGTCTGCACGAGCAGTGGCGCGCCACCGAACGCGAACGCGGCGTTGATCTTGTTGCTGCCGCGGCCGGGGATCGGGACGTAGGAGTCGCGCGGCAGCGAGATCAGCACGTCGCCGGACCGTCCGCTGTGCAGCAGCATGATCGTGTCGGTGCGCTGGCCCGCCGCGTCGCCGGTCGCCAGGCGCTCCTCGTCCTCTGCGGAGAGGCCCTCGCGGCTGTCCGAACCGACGATCAGGTAGTTCGTGCCGGATCCGGCGCCCGCGCTCTCCGCGGGGAGCGCCTCGACCCGGGTCATGTTCTGGTCCAGGTAGACGCCGAAGCCGACGAACGCGACCAGCAGCACGACCAGGACGGCCTTCCAGCGGCCGCGCATCCCCCCGCGCATCCGCCGCCAGTCCGGCATCGTCGGGCCCTTGGTGATCCGGCCGTCCCGCGGGGCCAGCGAGGCCGGATGCACGCCCGGTCCCGGGCCGGCGGGCCCGGCCGGGCGGGGCATCGCGGTGCCGCGCGGCGGCGCACCGGACCGGGACGTCCGCCCGGGCGGCGGCGAGCGCAGCGGGCCACGACCGCGTGCCGGCGGTGACTGCCGGGGCTGCTGCGGTGGCGACGGCGGCGGCATCGGGCGCCCGCCCTGCCCGGGGAGCGGACGGGGACCGCGCGACGGCTGGTTCGCCCAGCCCGGACTGCCCGGGCGGCCACCCTGCGGCGGCGGACCACCACGCGGGGGCGGGCCGCGGAACTCTCCGGCCATGCCTGCTCCACCGTCCAACCGGGCCCGCGGTACGCGGCCCCTCACACCGTCCGACCATACTGCCCCGCGACCGATCACCCGTTCCGGCGCGGCACGGTCGCCCGCGGGCGCTGCACTCCGCAACGGGTGATCACCGGGCAGGATCTCCCCCGTGGACCTGCCGCTGACCGAGGACGACCTGGCCGACGAGGGCGTCATCCGCGCCGAGTCGATCGTGCGCCGACCACCGGACATGCCGGACACCGCGGTGCTCTGCTGGTTCCCGGAGGTCGTCGACGCGCTCGGCGCAGGCGACGCCCGCGCGCTCTCCGTGCTCCGCACCGAGCTGGGCCGCACCCCGATCTGGCGCGCGCACGGCCCGCGGGGGCGGCCGGTCGCGGTGCTGCACCCCGGCGTCGGGGCACCGCTTGCGGCGATGTTCCTGGAGAACCTGGTCGCGATGGGGGTGCGCAGGATCGTCGGCGTCGGTGGCGCCGGCGCGCTGCGCCACGAGCTGACGTTCGGGCACGCGGTGGTGCTCGGCAGCGTGCTGCGCGACGAGGGCACCTCGTTCCACTACCTGCCGCCCTCACGCACGCTGGACGCCGACCCGGCCGGGATCGCGGTGCTCGAACGGATGCTGAGCGACGCCGGCATCCCCTGGGTCCTCGGCCGCTGCTGGACCACCGACGCCGTCTACCGGGAGACCCCCGGCCGGATCGAGCGGCGCCGGGCCGAGGGCTGCGCGGTCGTCGACATGGAGGCGTCCGCGCTGGTCGCCGCCGCACGGCGGCTCGGGATCGGCTACGGCCAGGTGTTCCTGGCCGCCGACTCGCTGGCCGGTCCGGAATGGGACCACCGCGGATGGACGACGGCGCGCGAGGCCAGGGCCGGCCTGTTCGGCCTGGCACTGGCCGCGGCCGAGGCCTGGGAGCAGCCGTGAGCGGCCCGGTGTTCGACGAGCGCGACCAGCTCGACACGGTCGCCGCCGCGCTGCTGCCCGGCGAACGGATCGTCGCCGTCTACGACGCGACCGATCCCGGTGCCGGGTTCATCGGGCTGACCGACCTGCGGGTCCTGCTCCAGGACAACGCCTTCGCCGGACGACGCACGGCGCTCACCTCGATCCCGTACGCCCGGATCTGCTCGGTCTCGCTGCTGTCCGGCCGCACGTCCACCGGAGGCGTCGTCGCGTCCGGCCGGATCGCCGTCACCACCGGGCCGCACACCTACGAGTTGGCGCTGCGGGACGCCGGACGCGCCCGGCACGCACACGACGTCGTCCTGGAGCGGATGCTCCGGCCGTGATCGGGGGCACGCTCGGCGGCGAGCGCGGTGTCCGGGTTGCGACACTGGGGTCATGAGCCCCGCCCCGTCGCCCGCCGTCTCCGACACCCCGGCGCGCCCCGCGCCGGAGCGCACCGAGGTGCTGGTCGTCGGCGCCGGACCGGCCGGCTCCGCCGCTGCGGCCTGGGCCGCCCGGCACGGCCTCGACGTCGTCCTCGCCGACGCCGCGGAGTTCCCGCGGGACAAGGCCTGCGGCGACGGGCTGACCCCGCGGGCGATCGCCGAGCTGTCCCGGCTCGGGCTCGGCGACTGGATCGACGCGCACGGCACCAACCAGGGCCTGCGCGCGCACGGGTTCGGGCAGGTGCTGGAGCTGCCCTGGCCGGGCGGGTCGCTGCCGGCGCACGGATCCGCCATCCCGCGCACCGAACTCGACGCCGGGATCCGGCAGGCCGCGCTCGACTCCGGCGCCATCGGGATGGACGGCGCGAAGGCCGTCGACGTCGTGTTCTCCGGTGACCGCGTGGAGTCCGTGGTGTTCGCCGACGGCCGCACCGTCGCCTGCCGGCACCTGGTCGTCGCCGACGGGGCGCGCTCCACGCTGGGCCGGGTACTCGGCCGGGAGTGGCACCAGGACACCGCCTACGGCGTCGCCGCCCGCGGCTACATCTCCTCCGGACGGCACGACGACCCGTGGATCAGCTCGCACCTGGAGCTGCGCGGCGAGAACGACGAGGTGCTCGCCGGGTACGGGTGGCTGTTCCCGCTGAACGACGGCCGGGTCAACATCGGCGTCGGGACCCTCGCGACCGACCGGCGCCCGGCCAACATCAAGCTGCGTTCGCTGATCGAGCACTACGCGAACGCCCGCCGCGAGGACTGGCAGCTGCGCGGCAAGGTCGAGCTCCCGCGCTCGGCGCTGCTGCCGATGGGCGGTGCGGTGTCCGGCGTCGCCGGCCGCAACTGGGCGCTGATCGGCGACGCCGCGGGCTGCGTGAACCCGCTCAACGGCGAGGGCATCGACTACGGCCTGGAGACCGGGCGGCTGGTCGCCGAGCTGCTCACCGCGGGCGCCGATCTCGGCACCGCATGGCCGGCCACGCTGCGCTCGCACTACGGACTCGCGTTCTCGATCGCGCGGCGGCTCGCCGGGCTGATCACGATCCCGCGGCTGCTCCCGCTCGCCGGGCCGATCGGGATGCGCTCGCGCACCCTGATGACGGTCGCGCTGCGGGTGATGGGCAACCTGGTCACCGACGAGGACACCGATCTCACCGCACGGGCCTGGCGGGCCGCCGGGAAGCTGTCGGTCCGGCTCGACGACCGGCCCCCGTTCCCGGCCGCCGATCTGCGGACCCCCGCCGTCGCACGCTGAAATCCTGGCGTGCCCCGGCCGACGCGGGGCAGGATGGCCGATCGTGACTACCGGGGATCCGACCGTCGTACTGGTACACGGCATGGGGTGCAACGCCTCGTCCTGGAACGGCGTGGTGCGTGAGCTCGCACTGCGTGGGGTCCGGGCGCTCGCCGTCGATCTGCCGGGGCACGGTGCCGGCGCGCGGATACCGCGCGGCTACCTCGGTTCCCAGGACCGGACGCTGCTCGGCTCCGAGACCAGCGGGATGAAGGGCATCGGCACCCCGGACGACGTCGCCGCCATGGCCGACGTACTGCGCCGGGCGAAGGAGCACGGGCCGGTCGTGCTCGCCGGGGTCAGCCGCGGCGGGCTCACCCTCAACGCCGTCGGCAACAGCCACCCGGAGCTGGTGGACCGGCTCGTCTACATCTCCGCGCACTGCCCGGTGAACGCCGACTCCGGCGCCTATCAGATCGCCCCGGAGAACGCGGACAGCCTGCTGCACCGCACCACCGCACTGGTCGTCGCGAACCCGACGACGATCCGCGGACTGCGCCTGAACTGGCGCACCGACGACCCGGAGATGCTCGACCTGCTGCAGGAGGCACTGCTCGCCGACGGCACCCGCGACGAGCTGCTGGCCTACCTGCACGTGCAGGACCCGGACGAGTCGATCCTGATCGACGACTCGCTGGCGCAGGCCGGGGCGGAGCACTGGGGCCGGATCCCGCGGCACTACGTCCGGCTGCCCGCCGACCGTGCGCTGCCGGTCGCGCTGCAGGACCGCTACATCGCCGAGGCCGATGCGCTGACCCCGGGCAACACGTTCACGGTGCACGAGCTGGACGCCTCACACATCGGTGTCCAGGTCCACCCCGCCCCGACCGCCGACCTCCTCGCCCGGATCTCCGCGACCGTCTGATCACGGATCGGGAACCGGGACGGTCGCCCGGCGAACGCTCCGGTTCCCGATCCGTGATCACCCGGTCGTACCGCGGTCGCCCGCGCGCCGTCGCACCGCGCGACACCCGCGGGCCGGTAGCGTCGGCCCACGTTTCGTGCCGTCTCCGTCCCGGGGCCGGTGACCAGGAACATCGGGAGGGCCAGTGCAGCGCGGTGACGACCGGGACGCGGCTCGCCGCGGTGCCGATCCGGACGCGGCTCGCCGCGGTGCAGATCCGGACGCGACCCGTCAGGGCGCGCCCGACGCGTGGCGCACCGGCAACCGCCGCCGCGGCGGCGCCCGCCCCGCGGATCCCGGCCCCACCCGCCGCGCCGCGCCGCCACAGCAGGGCCCCGGCCCCCAGGACCCGGCCCGGTACGCCGCGGCACCACCGCCGGGCGGCAGCCGTCGCTCCGGACCGGACGCCACCCGCCGGGTCGGGCAGCCCGACGGCACCCGCCGGATGGACGCCGGTGACCCGACCCGCCGGGTCGGCCCGCCGCCCACCGCCGCCTACGGTGCCGCCCGCCCGCAGCGCCCGGACGCCACCCGGATGATGCCCGCGCCGGTCACCGAGCCCGAGCTGCTCGGCGGCCGGTACCGGCTGGAGGGCCTGATCGGCCAGGGCGGGATGGCCGACGTGCACCGCGCCACCGACACCCGGCTGAACCGCCCGGTCGCGGTGAAGATCTTCGGACCGGGCAACGACCCGACCGCCGACCAGCGCTTCGAGCAGGAGGCGCAGGTCATGGCGAACCTGCGCAATCCCGGCCTGGTCGCGGTGCACGACTTCGCCGTCGAGTCCGATCGCGCGTACCTGGTGATGGAGCTGGTCGACGGGCCGTCGCTGAAGGACGTGATCGCCGCCGAGGACCTGCCGCCCGACGACATCCGGCGGATCGGCACCGAGGTCGCGCAGACCCTCGCCTACGTGCACGGCCAGGGCGTCACGCACCGCGACGTGAAGCCGTCCAACATCCTCATCGACTCCGACGGCCGGGCCCGGCTCGCCGACTTCGGGATCGCCGCGCTGCTCGGCGCCGACGGCCACACCGCCGCCGGCGAGATCATCGGGACGCCCGCCTATCTCGCGCCGGAGCAGGTCCGCGGCACCGACGTCGGCCCGCCCGCCGACGTCTACGCGCTCGGGCTGGTGCTGCTCGAGGCGTGGACCGGCCGGCAGGAGTACCAGGGCGAGGGTCTGCAGGGCGCCGCCGAGCGGGTGAACCGGGCCCCGGTGGTGCCCGCCGACGTGCCGGAGCCGCTGCGCTCGACGATCTCCGCGGCCACCGCCACCGACCCACGCCGCCGCCCGGACGGCCACCGCGTCGCCGAGATGCTGACCGCAGCGAGCCCCGCCCCGGCCGCCCCGGTGCAGCCCGAGCCGGAACCCCGGAGCCAGGATCTCGGCTCGTCGAGCCCCGGGAAGTGGATCGCGATCGGCGCGTTCGTCGTCGCACTGCTGGTGCTGCTGATCGGGTTCCTGCTGTTCAGCGGCAACGATCAGGAGACCCCGGCGCCCGCGCCGACCGAGACCAGCGCCCCGGTGACGACGACCGAGGAGACCACCGAGCCGGCCCCGACCACCACCGAGGAGAGCGGCAACGGCGGGTTCCCGATCCCGACGAACATCCCCACCGAGCTGCCGACGATCCCGACGAACATCCCGACCGAGCTGCCGGACCTGCCCACGAACCTGCCGAACCCGGACGACATCACCGAGAGCGCGCAGGGCTTCTGGAACACCGTCCAGCAGTGGTGGCGCAACCTCACCGGCGACGGCGGGAACTGACCGCGGGACCCGCCCCGGGTGGCGTCCGCTACCCGGGGCGGCGGCGCCGGTGGGCCATCGGGGACCATCGTGGGTGAGACCGCGGGCTGCATCCGGAGGATCGGCCCGTCCGGCACGACCTGCGGAGGAACTCGGTGAGCGCGAGCACGGAGCCGGCTGCGGCCACAGCGCGACCGGACACCGGTGAGGGCACCGGCCGGCGCGGCCGCGATCTCCGTCCGTTCACGACGGCGATGACCCTGCTGCTCGTCGCGGTCTGCGGTGGCGTCGCGGTCGGCCTCACCCTCGGCGACGACGGCTACTGGGGCCAGGGCGGGCTGCCCGTCCCCGACGACGTGATCCGGATCGGCACCGTGCTGGCGCGGGTCGCGACCGTCGCCGGGATGGCGCTCGCCGCCGGATCGTTGCTGGTCGCCGGGTTCGTCGCGGCACCGCAGACGTCCGGGACCGTCGACGTGCACGGCTACCGGGCGCTGCGCCGCGGTGGCCTGGCCGCGCTGCTCGGCGGCGTCGCCGGGATCGTCGCGGGCTGGCTGTCGGTCGCCGACATGTCCGGCACCGCGCTCGGCGACCTGGCCTCCGCGGGCCCGTTCGGCTGGCTCGGCGCCGCCGCGACGCTGAACGAGCCGATGGGCTGGACGCTGGCCGGGCTCGTGCTGCTGCTGGTCGCCGCCGGCGCCGGGTACGTCCTGAACTGGAAGGCCACCGCCGCGCTCGGCGTACTCGCCGCGGCCTCCGCCCTGTTCCCGGCCGCGGTGCACCCGGCCGCCACCGGGATGGCGCACGACTGGAGCGGCGACGGCGTGATGCTCCGGACCGTCTCCGGGGTGGTGTTCCTCGGTGTCGCCGCCGCGCTGGCCGCGCACCGGATCCACGGCGGCCCGCTCACCGGCACGCCAGGACGCCGCGGCCGGGCCGTGCTCATCGGCGCCGGATCGGTGTACCTCGTCGGCGAGATCGTCTTCCAGGTCGTCGTCGTCTGGAACGGCCCGTGGGCCGGATCGGCGTACGCGACGACGGTGGCCGCGTCCGCGGTGCTGCTGGCCCTGCTCGTCGCCGGGACCGCGGTGCTTGCCCGGGCGCTCTCCTCGACCCGGCCGGACTCCGCCGGGCGACTGCTCCCGGTGCTCGCGGTGGCCGGGGCGCTGGTCGCCGCGCTGGGTGTCGCCGGGACCCGGCTGGTGCCGCCGCGCTTCCTGGTCCGGCCGGACTCCGCGCTCGAGACGCTGATCGGCTGGAACGTCGACCGGCCGTTCAGCGCGCTGACGCTGCTGGTCGAGTGGCGCTGGAACATCGTCTTCGGCACCGGTGCGCTGCTGCTCGCCGCGCTGTACGCGCTCGGGGTGCGACAGCTCGCGTCCCGCGGGGTCCGCTGGCCGGTGGGCCGCACCTGGGCCTGGATGCTGGGCTGCGCGGCGCTGCTGCTCGCGACATCGTCCGGTCTGGGCTTCTACTCCCCGGCCATGTTCAGCGTCCACATGATCAGCCACATGACGCTGAACATGCTCACCCCCATCCTGCTCAGCCTGGGCGGCGCGGTGACGCTGGCGCTGCGGGTGCTGCGCCCCGCCGGACGGGGCAACCCGCCCGGACCCCGCGAGTGGCTGCTCGCCCTGGTGCACTCCCGGGTCGCGCGGGTGCTGACCCACCCGGGCTGCGCCGCGGTGCTGTTCGTCGGCTCGTTCTACGTCCTGTACTTCACGTCGCTGTTCGACGGGGCGCTGCGGTTCCACTGGACCCACCAGCTGATGAACCTGCACTTCGTGCTGGTCGGCTACCTGTTCTTCTGGCCGCTGATCGGGGTCGACTCGGCTCCGCACAAGCTGCCGCACCTCGGCCGGCTCGCGGTGCTGCTCGCGACCATGCCGTTCCACGCGTTCTTCGGGATCGCCGTGATGAGCTCGTCGAACGTGCTCGGGCAGAACTTCTACGCCCAGGTCGGGCTGCCCTGGCTCGATCTGGCGGCCGACCAGAGCGTCGGCGGCGGGATCGCCTGGGCCACCGGCGAGCTGCCGATGCTGCTGGTGATGGTGACGCTGGTGGTCCAGTGGTCCCGGGACGACTCCCGGGAGGCGGTGCGCAAGGACCGGCAAGCCGTCCGGGACGACGACGCCGAGCTGAAGGCCTACAACGAGATGCTGGCGAAACTGCGCAAGGGCGACTGAGCGGTGCTCAGCCGCCGGTGCGGGTGACCTGCCCGGCCAGCCAGGACGCCCAGGCGGCCCGCTCCCGGTCGAGCACCTCGGGCCCGTCCTCGCCGTAGAGGGTCCAGCCGAACACCACCCAGGTGCCCTCATGCCGGAGCGTGGTGATCTCGGCGATGCCGGGGCACGGCTCCGCCGTGCGGACGACGACCGAGTCGTCGGTCCGCTGCTCGAGCGTCCCGCTCAGCGTCGGGGCCGGGGCGGCGGTGGCGGCCGGGGCGCCCACCCGGCCCTCGCGCAGCCCGGCGGCGGTGATCACGTCCGGTGCGCCGAGCGGGAGCTCGTGGCGGATCCACAGCGTCGTCACCGGCAGGCCGGCGAAGTGGGTCAGGTACAGACGCAGGTTGCGCAGCGCCCCCGACCAGCCGGCGAAGGTCCCGACGATGACATCGCTCCAGGCGTCGCCGCCCGCGAGGAAGCCCGAGGACAGCCGGACCACACAGATGCTCCCGGACACGGCCTCGACGACGATCTCGGTGTTCCACGTCGGCACCTCGGTGCCGGGCCCCTGCCAGTCGGGCTCGTCGTAGGCGATGCGATGCGGCGGCTCCCACGCGGTGATGACGCCCTCGGAGTCACCGAAGTCCCCGTGCCGGGTGAGGTAGCGGCCGCCGACCCCCGGCTCCACCTCAGCGGGGACGAACCAGGCCTCGACCCCCGGGCCGGTCGCGATGAGCTCCCAGACCTGCTCAGGGGTGCCGGACACCTCGATCTCGGCAACGGCGCGGTACCGGCCGTCCTCGTCGTCGATCGATGTGCGAACCTCAGACATCGGTGTGCTCCTCACTGTCCAGGGGGTAGGCACCGACGACGAGCCGGTGCGGCCGGCCGCCCGGTGCGCGGTCGTCGTGGTGGCGGGCGATGACGCCGGTGACGACGTCGGCCAGGTCGCGGGCGAACGCCGCCCGCGCGGCGGGTGTCGGGAAGGTGATCTGCACGTCGAGGGCGAAGGTCTCGGCCGGACCGCCGCCGGTCCGCGAGCGCCGAAGCAGGGCCCCGACCTCCCGGACGGCGCGGCCCGCCAGCGACACCAGGTACGCGGCGGACAGCCGGTCCGGTCGAAGTCCCGGGTCGGCGGCGCCCGCCGGCCCGAGCGCCTCCGACGACACCAGGTAGCCGCGCGCGGTCGCGACCAGCAGTCGCTCGGTGATCCCGCCCCAGCGGCGCTCTCCGGCCGCGGCGACCAGGGCGTGCTCCTCCAGCCGACGGACGTGGTAGTTCACCCGCTGCCGAGGCAGTTCCAGGATTCGCGCCAGCTCGCTCGACGAGCGCGGCTCTGCCAGCTCCGCGAGCAGCCGCGCACGGACGGGATCCAGCGCGGTGATCGCCGCGCCGGAGGTGGCGATGACGTCGACCGCGTCGGTGGGCACGCACCCAGGAGAGCATTGACAGATTATTTTGTCAATGCGGCCGACGAGAGCTCCGGACGGGCGATCGGCAGGATCAGGCGTAGGCCGGGGCGCCGGGGGGCGGGGCGGTCCGCAGCACCACTCCGCGGGCGCGCAGGCGGGCCGTGACGGCCGCAGGCAGGCCGGAGTCGGTCACCACGGCGTCGAATCCGGTGAGGTCGGCGACCCGGAAGGTGCCCACCTGTCCGTACTTGTCGGAGCCGGCCACCAGGTAGGACCGGGCGGCCACCTCCATCGCGGCCTGCTTCACCGGCACCTTGGCCTCGTGCGGCGTGGTGCTCCCCCGCTGCTCGTCCCAGGAGCTGGTCGAGATCAGTGCGACGTCGAGGTTCAGCTCGCGGACCGCACGCGCCGTCAGCTCCCCGACGGTGGACCGGTTGGCCCGGTCGACCCGCCCGCCGACATGGTAGAGCTCCAGCCCCGGGTGCTCGCTGAGCAGCACGGCCGTGGTCAGGTCGTTGGTCACCACGGTGAGCCCGGTGTGCGACCACAGCAACGGCGCGACCTGCCCGAGGGTGGTGCCGGCGTCGAGGTAGACGACCTGGTCGTTGCCGATGAGGCCGACCGCCTCCCGGGCGATCGCGCGCTTCTCGTCCAGCCGGACCGACGCCTTCGCGCGGTACGGCGGCTCGCTGTGCAGCTGATCGACCAGCCGGACCCCGCCCGGCACCGATGCGACCCGACCCTCGGCCTCGAGCGATGCGATGTCGCGGCGGACCGTCATGTGGGAGACCCCGAGCAGCTCGACGAGCTCGCGGACCGAGAGCACGCCCGCACCCCGGAGCTCGACGAGCAGCCGCTCACGACGCTGGTCGGGAATCACCCGGCCACCTCCGAAACACCTCGTCGCACGATCCCGGACGGTAGCGCACGGTACCGTCCATGTGCTGCTGCGTGAACATAGTTGACGGATATGTGAATTCTTGTGTTAGCTGTCGTCCGACCGGTGCTCGTCGACCACGCCGTGCTGTCGCCACCGGACGTCGTGAGGAGGCCCGATGAACCGTCCGGTCGCGCGCTACGCGCTCACCGGCGCGAAGGGCGGCTTCGGCCGCACCCTGCTCGCGCAGACCCGGCTCACCCCGAGGGTCGAGCCGGCGGTGCTGTGCGATCTCGACGTCGACGGCACCGTCACGATGTGCCGCGAACTCGGCTTCCGCGCCGACGAGCTCGCCGTCTGCCGCAGCACCGACGAGCTCGCCGCGCGTCCCCCGGGCACGGTCGCGGTGGTCCCCGACACCGGCCTGCTCGCCGGCGGCGACCACGACGTGCTCGTCGAGGCCACCGGCAGCCCCGCCGCCGGATACCGGGCCGCCGTCGACGCCCTGGAGCACGACCGGCACGTCGTCATGGTCTCCAAGGAGGTCGAGACCGTCGCCGGGGCCGATCTCGCCCGGCGCGCCGGTGACCGCGGGCTCGGTTACGTCCCCGGCGCCGGGGACCAGCCCGCCAACCTCGTCGAATGGTTCACCCGCACCCGCGAGGTCGGGCTGGAGGTGGTCGCCGTCGGCAAGTCCGGCGAGTACGACCTGGTCCTCGACCCGGCCACCGGGCGGCTGCGGCACCTCGAGCAGGAGATCTCGGTCGACGACCCCGAACGGCTGCTGAGCCGCACCGCGGCGATCGGCGACACGCTGCGGGCACGGGCCGAGGCGGTGGCCGAGATCGGTCGCAGTGCGGCCGCCGATCTCTGCGAGATGGCCGTCGTCGCCGATGCCACCGGCCTGACCCCGGACGTCGAGACCCTGCACTACCCGGTGGCCCGGACCGCCGAGCTCGCCGACGTCTACGCGCTGGCCGAGCACGGCGGGATCGTCTCCCGGCCCGGCGTCGTGGACGTGTTCACCGTCCTGCGCCGCCCGGACGAGGCGAGCTTCGCCGGCGGTGTGTTCGTCGTCGTCCGCACACACGACCCGGTGACCTGGCAGACCCTCGCCGGGAAGGGGCACGTGGTGAGCCGCGACGGCCGCTACGCCTGCCTGTACCTGCCCTACCACCTGATGGGCGTCGAGACCCCGCTGTCGATCCTCGACGTCGCCGCGCGCGGCGCGGCCGCCGCGCCCGCGAACCGGGGCCGGCACGTCGTGCTGGGCGGCCGCGCCCGGGCGGCGCTTGCGGCGGGCCGGACGCTCACGATGGGCGGGCACCACCACGACGTCGACGGCGTCGCCCCGGTGCTGCTCGACGTGCAGCGGGCCCCGGCCGGGGCCGCCCCGCTCTACCTCGCCGCACACACCACGCTCGCCCGCGACGTCGCCGCAGGCGAACCGGTCCGGATCGACGACCTCGCCGATCCCGATCCCGCACTGCTCGAGGCCTGGCGCGCCGGCGCGTCGAGCTGACCTTTCCGCTCCCCTTCCCACTCCCGATCGGATACATCGTCGTGTCGGACATCTACGTCCTGAGCGCGTTCCTGCTCGCGCTCGTCGTCCTCGTCGTCCTCATCGCCCGCTTCAAGGTCCACCCGGTCGCCACGCTGTTCGTGGTGGTCGTCGGACTCGGCCTGGCGCTGGGCATGGGTGGCGTGGGGACGATCGAACTGGTCACCGAGGGCTTCGGCAACACGCTGGCCAACGTGGGCCTGCTGGTGATCTTCGGCTGCGTGCTGGGGAAGATGCTGGAGCTCTCCGGCGCCGCGCAGACGATCACCGAGCGCTGCCTGCAACTGTTCTCCGAGAACAAGGTCCCCTGGGCGGTGGCGCTCGCATCGTCGATCGTGGGCATCCCACTGATCGCCGACTCGGTCGTGGTCATGCTCATCCCGATCGTGTCGGCACTGGCCGCACGCACCGGGATCTCGATGATGAAGCTCGGACCGATCCTCTACATCGGCGCGTACGTGATGACCTCGGTCATCCCGCCGGGACCGGGCCCGCTGGCGTCCGCCGCCCTGCTCGGTGTGCCGACCGGCGAGGCGATCCTGCTCGGCCTGGCCGTCGGCATCCCCGGCATCATCACCGCGACGCTCTACCTGTCGATGCTCAAGACCCACGTCGACCCGAAGCCCGAGTTCGTGGAGAACCTGGACACCACGGGCGGAAGCGGGGCCGGTGGCTCCGGGAACGCCGACGTCACCACCGAGGAGCGGACCGGTGTCCGCAGCCCCTCGCTCCTGGCCTGCCTGACCCCGATCGTCGCACCGATCGCCCTGATCAGCTCGGCGTCGCTGCTCGGCCCGCTGATGGCCGAGGAGAACCCGGTCCGGATGGTCCTGGAGTTCGTCGGCGAGCCCACCATGGCGCTGTTCCTGGCCTGCCTGCTGTCGCTGCCGCTGTTCGGCGGGCGCTGGAAGGACAAGGCGACGCTCAACGACCTGTTCGAGAGCGGCCTGCGGATCGCGGCCATGCCGCTCGCGCTGACCGGTGTCGGCGGCGCGCTCGCCCTCACGATCCGCGAGACCGGGGTCGCGGAGAACATCGCCGGCGGGGTGCAGGAGATCGGCATCTCACCGATCATCATCCCGTTCCTGGTCGCCGCCGCGGTGTGCACGATCACCGGGTCGAACATCCTCGGCGTGATGACCGCCGCCGCGATCATGCAGCCGCTGATCGAGACGCTGGGCCTGTCACCGATCGCGGTGTACCTGGCCTGCGCCACCGGGGCGCAGATCATGAAGCACGCGAACTCGTCGGGCTGGTGGGTCACCACCTCGCTGTCCAACATGACGGTGGGCCAGGGCATCCGGTCGATCGGCGTCGCGTCGATCATCTCCGGGGTCACCGGGTTCGCCGTGCTGTACCTGTTGCTCGTGACCGGCGTCGTCTGAGTCACCCCCACCACCCCAGGAGGAGACCGTGCCCCAGCTCGGCGCCATCGCCGACGACCTCACCGGCGCGACCGATCTCGCGATCGTCCTGACCGCGTCCGGGTTCCGCACCGCCGTCGTACCGGGCGAGGTGATGGCCGGCGGCCCGCCGTCGTCGGTCGACGACGCCGACGCGGTGGTCGTGGCGCTCAAGAGCCGCACCGCCCCGGTCGAGCAGGCCGTGGCGGAGTCGCTCGCGGCGCTCGACGGCCTGCGCGAGGCCGGATGCACCCGGTTCCTGTTCAAGTACTGCTCGACGTTCGACTCGACCCCGGCCGGCAACATCGGCCCCGTCGCCGACGCCCTGCAGGACGCGCTGGGGTCCCGCTGGACCGTGGTGGCGCCGGCGTTCCCGGCGAACGGCCGGACCGTCTACTCCGGACACCTATTCGTCGGTGCCGACCCGCTCGACGAGTCGCCGATGCGCGATCACCCGCTCACCCCGATGCGCGACTCCAGCCTGATGCGGCTGCTGGCACCCCAGGTCCGCGACGGCGCCGCGGCCGTCGGGCACGTCGGGCTCGGCCACGTCGAGGCGGGCCCGGAGGCGCTGCGCCGGGCGCTGGACGAGGCGGTGGCCGCCGGTGCGCGCTACCTCGTCGTCGACGCCGTGCGCGACGCCGACCTGGTGACGCTGGTCGAGGCCACCGCCGACCTGCGGCTGCTGACCGGCGGCAGCGCGGTCGCCCAGGGCCTGTCCGGGCCGCGGGAGGTCGCCGAGGTCGCCGTCGAGGTCGGGGACGGGCCGCGCGTGGTGCTGTCCGGCAGCGCCTCGCAGGCCACCCAGCGGCAGGTCCGCGCCGGCGTCGCCGCCGGGCGCGGGATCAAGCTGGACCCGGCCGCGCTGCGCGCCGACGCCGCGGCCGAGCACACCGCGCTGGCCGACCGGGTGCTCGACGCCGGCGCCGCCGACGGCCCGGTCGTGGTCTACGCGACCGCCGAGCCCGGCGACGTCGCCGACCCGGCGGACGCGCCGCTGTTCGAACAGGCGCTGGCCGCACTGGCCCGCGAGCTGGTCGACCGGGGCGTCCGCGCGATCGCCGTCGCGGGTGGCGAGACCTCCGGTGCCGTCGTCGCGGCCCTGGGGGTGCGGAGCCTTGCCGTCGGGCCACGGCTGGATCCGGGGGTCGCCTGGTCGCTCGCCGAGCGCGCCGGCACCGAGCCGCTGGCGCTGCTGCTCAAGTCCGGCAACTTCGGCGGCGAGGACCTGTTCGTGCGGGCGTGGACCGCCGGGGCGGGCCGGTGACCGGCGCCGTCCCGGGCCACCTGCTCCCGGTCGCGGAACGGCTGTGCGCAGCCGGGCACCGGCTGGCCGCGCTGGGGCTCAGCCCCGGCTCGTCGGGGAACCTCTCCGAGCGCTCCGGCGACGCCGTCGTGGTGACCCCGACCGGGATCGGCCTCGCCGACCTGCAGCCGCACCTGCTGAGCGTGACCGACGCCGTCGGCACCCACGTCGCGGGCGCACGACCGTCCAAGGAGGTACCGCTGCACCTGGCGATGTACCGCCGGGAGCCCGATCTCGCCGCGGTGGTGCACCTGCACTCGCCGCACGTGGTCGCCGCGTCGTGCCTTCCGCCGTTCTCCGCCGGGTCCGCGCTGCCGCCCGCGACGCCGTACCTGGTGATGCGGGTCGGGCAGGCTCCGCTCGCGCCGTACGCGGCGCCCGGCTCGCAGGAGCTGGCCGACGGGCTCACCGCGCTGCCCGGGAGGTTCACCGCGGCGCTGCTGGCCCACCACGGGTCACTGGCGGGCGGCACCGGCCTGGACCGGGCGGTCGACGCCGCGATCGAACTGGAGGAGGCGGCGCGGGTGGTGATGCTGCTGAGCGGGTCCCCGGCCCGCTGGCTGGGCGACGACGCGGTCCGCGAGCTGACCGAGCGGTACGGCACCCACTGGGACCTGCAGACCGCGGGATGAGCCGGATCAGGCCTCGACGTACTCGGTGTCCCGGTCCGGCTCACGGACCGCGCCGAGAGTCTCGTCGGCCCAGCTCGCGGCCTTGCGCAGGCGCAGGCTGTTCGTCACCACCAGGAACGACGAGACCGCCATCGCCGCACCCGCGAGCAGCGGGTTGAGCAGACCGGCCATCGCGACCGGGATCGCGGCCGTGTTGTAGCCGAACGCCCACCACAGGTTCCCGCGGATCGTGCTCATCGTGGCCCTGGCCAGCTCGACGGTCGCCGGGAGCACCCGCAGGTCGTCGCGCACCAGCACGACGTCGGCAGCCTCCAGCGCCACGTCGGTCCCCGAACCGACGGCGATACCCAGGTCGGCGGCCGCGAGCGCGGCGGCGTCGTTCACGCCGTCGCCGACCATCGCGACCGTCCGGCCCTGCGCCTGCAGCGCGCGGACGTGCTCGACCTTGTCGTCGGGCAGCGCACCGGCGACCACGTCGTCGATCCCGCAGGTCCGCGCGACGGCGTGCGCCGCGGCCGGCCGGTCACCGGTCAGCAGCACCGGCCGCAGCCCCATCGCGATCAGCTCGGCGACGGCGACCGGCGCGGACTCCTTCACCGGATCGGCCAGCGCGATCACCCCGGCGAGCTCACCGTGCACCTGCACCGCGACCACCGTGTGGCCGGACCCCTCCCAGCCGGTGATCCGCTCGGCCAGCGCGCCGGTGTCGGCGGGCGGGCGCCCGACCGTGATCTCGACGCCGTCGACGGTGCCGCGGGCGCCGAGTCCGGGCAGCGCGACGAAGTCCCCGACGTCGGGCACCGTCAGCTCCGCATCCCTGGCGTGCCGGCGGACGGCGGCGGCGATGGCGTGCTCCGAGCCGGACTCGACGGCCGCGGCCCTGGCCAGCAGCAGGTCGGCATCCACCCCGGGGGCGGCGGCGACATCGGTGACGGTCATCCGGCCGGTGGTCAGCGTGCCAGTCTTGTCGAGCACGACGGTGTCGGCGGCCCGGGTCGTCTCCAGCGCCCGGTAGCCCTTCACGAAGATCCCGAGCTCGGCGCCGCGGCCGGTGGCGACCATCAGTGCGGTCGGTGTGGCGAGCCCGAGCGCGCACGGGCAGGCGATGATCACGACGGCGATGGCCGGCCCGAACGCGCCCGCCCAGCCGGCGCCCGCGAGCAGCCAGCCGCCCAGCGTCAGCACGGCCAGCACCAGCACCACCGGGACGAACACCGACGACACCCGGTCGACCAGCCGCTGGGTGGCCGACTTCTCCACCTGGGCCCGCTCGACGGCGGCGATCATCCGGGCCAGCCGGGTGTCCGCGCCGACCTGCTCGGCGACGACCACCAGGCGTCCGCCGGCCGGGATGGTGCCGCCGGTGACCGCATCACCCGGGCCGACCTCGGCCGGGACCGGTTCGCCGGTCATCGCGCTGGTGTCGACGGCGGCACCGCCCTCGGCGACGACGCCGTCGGCGGCGATCCGCTCACCCGGCCGGACGAGGAAGCGGTCGCCGACCCGCAGGCGTCCCACCGGGATCCGGGTCTCCGTCCCATCGACGAGAAGCGTGACCTCGTCGGACTCCAGCGCGGCCAGCGAGCGCATCACGCGCCCGGCCGTGCGCCGGGCGCGGGCCTCGAAGTAGCGGCCGGCCAGCACGAACGTCGTGACGCCCGCCGCGACCTCCAGGTACAGCGGGCCCGACGGGTGCAGCACCGCGTCCCAGCCGGTCAGCGTGGTGCGGGTGTCGAGGAACGCCATCTCGCCCAGCGACCAGGCGGACGCCGAGATCACGCCGAGCGAGACGAGCGTGTCCATCGAGGTGGTGCCGTGCCGCAGGTTCACGAACGCCGTGCGGTGGAACGGCCAGGCCGCCCACACCACGACCGGCAGCGCCAGCGCGACGACCACCCACTGCCAGTACGGGAACCGCAGCGTCGGCACCAGCGACATCGCCAGCGACAGGTCGGCGAGCGGGATGAACAGCACCAGCGCGACGGCCATCCGGGTCCGGAGCCTGCGCAGCGCGGTGTCGTCCTCGGTGGCCGCGTCGCCGGTGTCGGTGACGCCGGGCCGCAGCTCGGTGGCGCCGTAGCCGGCCTTGCGGACGGTGCCCAGCAGCGTCTCGACGTCGGTGCCGGCCGGGTACTCGACCGTCGCACGCTCGGTCGCGAGGTTGACGGTCGCGCGGACGCCGTCGAGTTTGCCGAGCTTGCGCTCCACCCGTCCGACGCAGGCGGCACAGGTCATGCCGTCGATCCGCAGCTCGACCGTGCGGACGTCGGCCCCGGAGGGGGCACGCTCCACAGCGCTGCCGGTACTCACACCTCCATAGTTCTACACGAGGTCAAACCTCAGCCACCCGGGACCGCGGTACCCCGGGGCGTCGCCGAGCACAAGGGCCCAGTACAAACAGGGGTGTGACGACCACCCCCGAGGAGGACGGATGATGGCCGGAAAGAGGAGTGCGGGGAAGGGGAAGAACCCGCTCACCGCCAAGAAGGGGCCGTCCCAGGCGACGGTGCTCGGCATCATCGTGGTGGTCGCGTTCGCCGCTCTCGTCGGGTTCGGGGTGTACTGGAACAACAGCTCGTCCAGCACCCTGGTTCCGGCGAACGCGACGGCGGCCGGCGTGCCCACCGGCAACGCGGACGCACCGGCGACGGTCGACGTCTACCTCGACTTCCAGTGCCCGCACTGCAAGACCTTCGAGGAGCAGGCCGGCCCGACGCTGGAGGAGCTGCGCACCTCCGGGCAGGCCCAGGTCGTCTACCACCCGGTCGCCTTCCTGGACCGCGCGTCGAGCACCCAGTACTCGACCCGGGCCGCGGCCGCCGCCGGTTGCGCCGCGGAGGCGGGCGTCTTCCCGGAGTTCGAGCGGCTGCTCTACCAGAACCAGCCGACCGAGGGCGGCGCCGGACTGCCCAACGAGCAGCTCATCCAGCTCGGCCAGCAGGCCGGGGCCGGCCCGGACTTCGCCCCCTGCGTCGACGACCAGCGGTTCGCGCCGTGGAGCCAGCAGATCACCCAGCAGGCGCTGCGCGACAACGTTTCCGGCACGCCGTCGGTGAAGGTCAACGGCCAGGACGTCGAGGCCAGCCCGCAGGCCATCCAGCAGGCGGTCGCCGCGGGCTGAGCCCCACGGCGTGATCACGGACCGGGCCGCCGCGCCCGGTCCGTGATCGTTCCCCG
The DNA here is from genome assembly GCF_003945385.1 of Pseudonocardia autotrophica. Taxonomy (NCBI): domain Bacteria; kingdom Bacillati; phylum Actinomycetota; class Actinomycetes; order Pseudonocardiales; family Pseudonocardiaceae; genus Pseudonocardia; species Pseudonocardia autotrophica. The sequence goes on along the minus strand of NZ_AP018920.1, from coordinate 349,435 downwards.
GAGTGCCGCACGACCGGCACTCCTCCTCCGGCACGACGGGAAGGCGACGTGATGGCGGACCAGAGGGCCGGGGCGATCCTGGCGGGCCTCGGCGGAGCGACGAACGTCGTCGAGATCGAGGGCTGCATCACCCGGCTGCGGACCGAGGTCCGCGATCCCGCGCTGGTCGACCGCGCGGCGCTGCAGAAGCTCGCGCACGGCGTGGTCGTGTCCGGGACGGTCGTGCAGGTCGTCGTCGGGCCGGAAGCGGACATGATCGCCGACGACATCGCGGACCTGCTGTGACCCTGTACGTCGCCGCGCCCGTGGCCGGCCGGGTCGTGCCGCTCCCGGACGTTCCCGATCCGGTGTTCGCCGAACAGATGCTCGGTTCCGGTCTCGCGATCGAGCCGCCGAGCGGGTCGGTGCACGCCGTCGCCCCGATCGCCGGGACGCTGGCGAAGCTGCACCCGCACGCCTACGTGGTCGTCGGCGACGACGGTGCGGGCGTCCTGGTGCACCTCGGCATCGACACCGTCGGCCTGGCCGCCTTCACGCTGCACGCCGGGGAGGGCGACTCCGTCGGCGTCGGGCAGCCCGTCGTCACGATGGACGCGGACCTGGTGCGCGGGCACGGGCTGTCCGCGATCTGCCCGGTGGTGCTGATGGACTCCCTGCCGGACGGCACCCACGCGCACGCGACGGGCGACGTCCGGCCGGGTGATCCGCTCTTCAGCTGGGACGGCTGAGCGACCGCACCACCGTCGGCGACCAGCCACGCCTCACCTGCGCGGCGAGCACCGCGCCCGGCCCGCCTCACCTGCGCCGGCGGACAGTGCGCGGCTCACCTGCGCAGCGGGCAGTCGGCGCACAGGTCGTCGGGTTCGAGCGGGCGCCGTTCCCCCTGGCGCTCCTCCCGGGCGGCGCGGCGCTGCTCCGCCACCCGCCTCCACTCACGGCGCTGTCCCTCGGTGTCCAGGGACGTGCCGATCAGGAGGGCGAACCAGAGCATCAGGACGAGGCCGCCACCGGCGACGAGGTAGGTGGTCATCGGGACCACCCCCGCTCGCGGACGGACGGGCCATGGTGCCGGGAACTGACTGTGGTGCCGTCATGGTCGTGCATGGCGCACCCCCTTCAGCGGCTGTTGCCGCTGCTCAGGATCAGGAGCACAGTATGCGGTGCGAACGACCGCCTGCACCAGACCAGATGCAATTTCGAACCCATGCAATTGCACGGGGCTGGCCGGTACCATGATCCTAGGTCCGGGCGTGGAGGAGTGGACATGACCGTCACACACGGCCCCGTCGTGATCCGGCGGCGCCTCGGTCACGTCCTCAAGCGGCTGCGCAGCGACCGGAACCTGCAGCTCGCCGAGGTGGCGAGGCGCCTCGAGATCTCGCCGTCGAAGCTCAGCCGGATCGAGACCGGTGCGGTCGAGCCGAAGTTCCGGGACGTGCGGGACCTGCTCGACATCTACGAGGCACCCGTCGAGCAGCGGGACCGGGTGCTGGACTGGGCGACCGAGGCGAAGTCACCGGGGTGGTGGCAGCCGCTCAGCGCAGTGGTGGCCGGAGCGGATCTGGACCTGCTGCTCTCCCTGGAGACCGAGGCGCGCGCGAAACGCACCTTCTCGATCCCGGTCGCGGGCCTCCTGCAGACCGAGGCGTACGCCCGGGATCTGCTCGCCGTCACGCAGCCGAACCTGCCGGCCGGTGAGATCGAGCGTCTGGTCGAGATCAAGATGCGCCGCCAGGACGTGATCGAACCTGCCCGCACCGACGCGCCCCCGCTCGACGTCCATCTCGTACTCGACGAGGTCGCACTGCACCGCGTGACCGATCCGGAGATCGCCCGGGGCCAGATCCGCACTCTGCTGGCCCGCGCGGCGCAGCCGAACGTGACGCTGCAACTGCTCCCGTTCACGGCCGGATGGACGCGCGCGACGAGCACGTTCTCGATCTTCGACCCGCGCGATCCCGACAACGACTGGCCGGTGGTGAACGTCGAGAGCACGGAGAACGACATGTACTACGACACCGAGCCGACCGTGGCGAGCTACGAGGAGGTCTGGCGCAACGTGCTCGCGAACGCCCTCGATCCGGAGGCCACCCGGCAGGAGCTGCTGGACCGCCTCGCCGACTGAGGAGTCAGCCGCGCAGGCGCTGCACGTCGAACTCGCCGTTGCGCACGCCGGCGACGAAGGCAGCCCACTCGTCGTCGGTGAAGCTCACCTCGGCACCGCTCACGGTCGACCGGACGACCACACCGTCCGCGGGCGCCGCGACGGCAACGCATTCGCCGCCGTAGCAGAAGGAGCTGGTGACGAACCGGTTCTCGGACAACGACGACCTCGATCTCGCTGGACCTACGGGGAGCGGCGAAGTCCGGCCCGCACCCGACCCGAGCAGCGACGACGCTGCGGGACAGTGTGCTCCGGAACACCGGTGGCGGCACAGTAGTGCACCCCGATCGTGGGGCGATCAGGCACCCCGCGGGCCGGGTTCGCACCTCTTCGCTGCGCTTCACACCCCCCGCAGCGGGTGTGAAGCGCAGCGAAGGGGTGTGAAGCGGCGGCGAGTGCAGCCGGCACGAGGCCGGGGCGTCGCTCAGCCCTCCACCGCCACCTCGCTCGGTGTCGCGGCCGCCCGATTCTCCGCCCGCCGGATGAGCACGATCCCGCCGAGGATCAGCACGCCGCCCAGCAGCTGCATCAGCGTCGGCTGCTGCGCCACCAGCAGCCAGGCCGCGAGCACCCCGAACAGCACCTCGGACAGTCCCACGAACGACGCGACCCGGGTGTCGAGGCGCCGGATCGCCAGGATCCCGGTGACGTAGGGCAGCGCCGTCGCGAGCAGGACCAGCATCCCGAGCAGCAACACCCAGTCGAGCTCGGCACCACCGAGCGTCCCGACCGGGGCACCGGTCTTCCACGGGGTGATCCCGAGCAATCCGGTGACGGTCAGCGAGACCGCGCCGACGATCATGCCGCCGGAGATCATCAGCAGCGGCGGGACCTGGCCCTCGCGGTTCCCCCCGGGCAGCGCGAAGTAGACGCAGACGCACACCGCCGAGGCGAGGCCCCACAGGATCCCGACCAGCTCGACGCGCTGCGGCCCGAACGGGTCGACGACGAACACCAGCCCGGCGAGCGCGACCAGGCAACCGGCGAGGGTGATCGCCGACGGGGTGCGCCGGGTGGTGATCCAGGTCCAGCCGACCAGCAGCACCGGGGCGAGGAACTCCAGCAGCAGCGCCACCCCGACCGACAGGTACTCCAGGGCGTGGAAGAAGCAGAGCTGCACGCCGGCCACCGCGAACAGCCCGAAGATCACGATCTTGCGCCGGGCCGCCCGGTCCGGCCGGTGCCTGCGGGCCAGCACCACCGCCACCGGCAGGAGCAGCAGCGCGGCGCCGGCGATCCGCATCAGCGTGGTGAGGCCCGGCGACCAACCCGCTTCCAGGAAGGCGGACCCGAGCGGGCCGGAGAATCCGTACGCGGCCGCCGACACCAACGCCCACGCGAGTCCGCGGACCAGGTGGTCCCGTGTCACGACCGAAGTACTCATAGACTCCTGACACTAGGAACCGATGATGTCAGGGGTCAACATGGAATTCGCCCATGACACCCAGGTCGTACTCGCGGCGGCGGCGTCGCTGGTGAACACCGGGCTGACCGATCCGGACGTTCTGGGCGACGCGGCGCTGTTCGAGACCTGGATGGACGGGCAGCCCTACACCGGCGAGCGCGCAGGCACCGACGAGGAGCGGGCCGCCGTCCGGGCGCTCCGGGAGCGGCTCGTCGCACTCTGGCCGCCCGGCTCCGGCCCGGCCACCGACGCCGACGCAGCCACGACCGCCGCCACGGATACCGGCGCCGCAGACACAGACGCAGCCACAGAGGCGGCCACAGAGGCAGCCGCAGACACGGCCGCCGCCCGAGCCGCAGCCGCCGGCGCGGACACAGCCGCGACCGCCGAGGGACCCGATCGCGATCGCACCGTCGAGCTGGTCAACACGATCCTCGCCGAGACCGACGCCCGCCCCCGGCTGGCCCGGCACGACGGCTGGGACTGGCACCTGCACGTCACGCCGCGCGAGGCGCCGCTGGCCGACCGGATGGGCGCCGAGATCGCGATGTCGATCGTCGAGCTGGTCCGTGGCGACGACCTGTCCCGGCTGCGCCGGTGCGCCGGCGAGGACTGCGACGCCGTCCTGGTCGATCTGTCACGGAACCGCTCGAAGCGCTTCTGCGACACCGGCAACTGCGCGAACCGCGCGCACGTGGCCGCCTACCGGGCCCGGCGGGCGAGCCGCGCGTGAGCGCTCACCCGCGCGTCAGGTGCCGCTCGAGCAGCGCGTTCACCTCGTCGGGCCGCTCGTAGTTGAGCAGATGCGCCGAGTCGGCGACCTCGGCGTACTCGGCACCGGGAACCGCGTCGGCGATCTCGCGCAGCAGCGCCGGCGGCGTCGCCGGGTCGTCGGCACCGGCCACGACGAGCGCCGGGACCGACACCGAGGCCAGCTCGGCCCGGATGTCGAAGGCGCCGACCGCGGCGCAGCAGGCCGCGTAGCCGCCGGGCTCGGTGGCGCGCAGCATGTCGAGCAGCCGCTTCTCCCCCGCCGGGTCGCGGCGCGCCCAGTCCTCGACGTACCAGGTGCCGGGCCGGGACGCGACCATCGCCTCGGTGCCCTGCTCACGCACCGTCGCCGCGCGCTGCGGCCAGGCCTCCGGGTTCGGGAACCGGGCGGCCGTCGCCAGCACCGCAACACTGCGGACCCGCTCGCCGCCGTGCACGCCGAGCCACTGCCCGATCGCGCCGCCGATCGAGACGCCCACGTAGTGGAAGTCGGTGTCCCCGACGGCGGCCAGCGCGCCCCCGGCGAGATCGGCGATCGTCAGGTCGTCGGTGACGTCCGGTGATCCGCCGTGCCCCGGCAGGTCGAAGCGCACGCAACGGAACCGGTCGGACAGCGCAGCCACCTGGGCGTCGAACAGGTGCAGGTCGGTGCCCAGCGACGGACCGAACAGGACGACCGGTGCCGATTCGGGGCCGTCGGCGACGTGATGCAGTTCCAGTGCCATGCCCCCCATCGTGCCCTCCCGGCGGACGGCCGCGCCCTCGAGACCCGGGAGCGGTCCACCCCGGGCCTGCGGACCCTCAGTTCCAGATCGTGACGTAGACCGGCGGCCGGAACCGCGACGGCGACACCCCGGCTCCCGGCTCCCGGAGCAGCCGCATGGCCTCCGGGGTGCTGAGGAAGTTCCGCAGTGACCCGGCGCCGGCCGAGCGCCGGTCGATCGGCAGCATCGTGACGAACCAGACGACCTCCATCGGGGTCCCCGGCACGTCCAGCGGCACCAGCTCCCGGCGGCGGGTGCGGTGCACCGCCAGGTGCGCCAGCGACGGGGTGACGCCCGCCCCGCCCGCGGCGGCGTCCCAGGCGGCGGTCTGGTGCGGGAACACCCGCATCCGCGACTCCGGCACTCCGAGCGCGCGCAGCAGCCGCGCGACGTCGCTGCCCGGGTCGGTCGCGTCCGCGTCGACCAGCCACGGCCACTGCCGGGGCGAGCCGCGGAACCGGGCGCCCGGCGCGCCCAGCACCACCATCCGGCTGCGGAAGACCGGTTCGCTGACCAGCGGGATCCCCCGCTGCCCGGAGAGGTCCGGACCGAGCGCGGCGTCCGCCAGCCGCTGCGAGACCAGCGCCGCCATCTCCGAGGTGACGGCCACGCCGACCGACACCTCCACGGTTCCGGACGAGCGGGCCCCGAACGCGTCGGCCAGCGGTCCGCCGGCGAATTCGACGACCGTGTTCGACCCGATCAGCCGCAGCGGCTCCGGGGCCCCGTTCGCCGAGCGGACGGCCGCCTCCGCCTCCGCCCCGAGCGCCACCATCTGGGCGGCGATGGTGAGCAGCCGGTTCCCGCCCGCGGTCATCACCATGCCGGTCCCGCCGCGGGTCAGCAGCGGATCACCGAGGTACTTGCGCAGTGCCGCGATCGCCTGCGAGACAGCGGGCTCACTCACCGAGAGCGCGTCGGCGGCGGCCTTCACCGAGCCCAGTCGGGCCACCAGGACGAACGCGGACAACTGCGTCAACGTCATGCCGGTCAGTCTGGACCCCTGCCCGGGTCGAGCACACCTAAGTGATCGGTTATCTGCCGCTGGTCGTGCTCCGCCGGGTGCACGACGATGGGCTCCGCTGCAGGGACGCAGGAGGGAGCGGGCATGTCGTCGACGGACCACACGCACACCGGGCAGGAGGCCCGTTCACTCGAGGTGCTCCGCGACATCTGGTCGGCCAATGCGCGCACCGGTGACGAGATCGAGGACCAGCTGCGCGGGAACCGGCCCAAGGTCTGCCGCAACATGCGCTCGATCGGGTTCGGCGGGATGGACCCGGAGGTCGTCGCCCCCGGTGAGGGCACGAACACCCCGGTGGACACCGACATCCGCAGCGCCTGGCGGGCGACGCTGGAGCGCGAGGGCAAGCTGCATCCGCGGGGCACCGTCGTGGGCGAGCCGTTCGAACCGCGCACCGATGGCTGAACCCGCGACCTCGCCCGGCGCGCCCGGATCGGTGGCCGGGCTGACCGGCCTGCTGCGCGACGGCGGCTACCTGGCCGATCGTGGGCTGGCCACGGCCGTGCACGTGGCCCTGTCGCTGCGCAGGCCGATCCTGCTCGAGGGCGAGGTCGGCGTCGGTAAGACCGAGCTGGCCAAGACCCTCGCGACGGTGCTCGGGCGCCGGTTGATCCGGCTGCAGTGCTACGAGGGCATCGACACCGGCCAGGCGATGTACGAGTGGGACTACGCCCGTCAGATGCTCTACATCCGGGCGATGAGCGAGCGGGACGCGGCGTCACCCGGTGAGGTCGTCTCGGCGCTGTTCGGGCCCGACTTCCTGGTCGAACGACCGTTGCTGGACGCGGTGCGGGCCGGTTCCGGGGCGGTCCTGCTGATCGACGAGATCGACCGCGCCGACGACGAGTTCGAGGCGTTCCTGCTGGAGCTGCTCGCCGAGTTCCAGGTGACGATCCCGGAGATCGGCACGATCCGCAGCACCGATCCGCCGCTGGTGCTGCTCACCTCGAACCGGACCCGCGAGCTGCACGACGCGCTCAAGCGGCGCTGCCTCTACCACTGGCTCGGCTACCCCGACGCCGAACGCGAGATCGAGATCGTGACGGTCCGCGAGCCCGGTGTCCCGGTCGAGCTGGCCCGCAAGGTGGTGGCCGCGGTGCACCGGCTGCGCGAGCTGGACCTGGCCAAGCCGCCGGGGGTCGCCGAGAGCATCGACTGGGCCAGGACCCTGGCCTTCCTCGGCGAGGACCTCGATCCGGACGGCGCCGATCTCACGCTGGGCTGCGTCGTCAAGGACCACGACGACGCCGAGCTCGTCCGCAGCAGGCTCGACGACCTGACCGCCGGATGAGCGGAGCCGGGACGGACCTGGTCCGGGTGCTCGTCGCGTTCACCCGGCGGCTGCGTGCCGAGGGGATCCCGGCCGGCTCCGGCGACCTGCTGACGTTCACCAGGGCGGCGGCCGTGCTCGACCCGACCGATCTGACCGACCTGTACTGGGCGGGGCGGGTCTGCCTGGTCACCCGGCGCGAGCATCTGGCCGTCTACGACCGGGTGTTCGCCGCGTTCTTCCTGGACCGCTCCGATCCGGTCGACGAGCTGGTCCGGGTGCACGCGGGCGCCACCGCCGCCACCGACTCGGCCGTGCAGATCCCGGCCGCCGAGCCCGGCGACGACCGCGAGGAGGACGAGGCCGCCCGGCTCGGGCCGGTCGCGTCGAACGTGGAGCTGCTGCGCACCCGGTCGTTCGCCACCTGCACCGAGGACGAGCTGGCCGCGATCCGCCGGATCATGGCGGCGGTCCGGCTGTCCCCGCCGCGGCGGCGCACCCGCCGGACCCGCCCGGCCCGCACCGGGCCCGTCCCGCATCTGCGCGCCACGCTGCGGCGCAGCATGCGCTCGCAGGGGATCCCGATCGAGCCCGCCTGGCGGCGCCGCCGGATGCGGACCCGTCCGCTGGTGCTGCTGCTGGACGTCTCCGGGTCGATGGCCGACCACTCGCGGGCGCTGCTGCAGTTCGCCCACGGCACCCAGCACGCCGCCCGGTCGCTGTTCCGGGTCGAGGTGTTCTGCTTCGGCACCCGGCTCACCCGGCTGACCGCCGCGCTGCGCACCCGGCGTCCGGACGACGCCCTGCGACGGGCGGCCGACGAGGTCGTCGACTGGGAGGGCGGGACCCGGATCGGCGACGCGGTGGACGAGTTCGTCCGCAGGCACGGCCGGCGTGGTCTCGCCCGCGGCGCGGTCGTCCTGATCTGTTCGGACGGCCACGACCGCGGTTCGCCGGCCGTGCTGTCCGCGGCGATGGAACGCCTGGCCCGGCTCTGCCACCGGGTGGTCTGGGTCAGCCCGCACCCGGCTGCGGTGGACGGGCACGGCCCCGTCCCGGTGGGCATGATGGTGGCCGAACCGCACGTGACCGCCGTGGTGGCGGGTCACGACCTGCGCAGCCTGGAGCGGCTGGCCGAGCTGCTGCCGACGCTGCGATGACCGGAACGAGGAGCCGGGACGTGCACTGGAGCGTGAGCATCCGGACCCAGGGCGATCGGACGATCACCCACGACGAGGTGCTGCGGCTGGCCGACGCCGTCGCGGCGCACCGGGGCGTGGCCAGCGGTATCGGCACCCCGGGTTACGGCGCGCAGATCGTGGTCACCGCCGACGACGAGGAGCAGGCGCTCCGGCGGGGCCGGGAGGTGTTCGCCGAGGTCGTCGAGCGGGCCGGGTTGCCCGCCTTCGAGGTCGTCGGGGTGGACGCGGTGAGCGAGGAGGACGACGCGAACCCGGATCCGCTGCCGTGATCAGGCTCGGCTCGCTCGCCGGATACGCCTTCTCCGGCCCCCGGCTGCTCGGCGGATGGACCCCGCCGCCGCTGCCCGCGGTGTACGCGATCCTCTACCGGCCGGATCCCGATCGGGAACGGTTCGCGGTGACCTGGGTCGGGCACAGCGAGGACCTGAGCGCGGAGGGCCTGCCGTTCCGGCACCGGCGCAGCCCCTGCTGGGTGCAGCGGGCCGGATCGAAGTGGGCACTGCACATCGCGACCCTGGAGGTGCCGGGCGGCGGGCCGGGGCACCGCAGGGCGATCGCCGAGGAACTGATCGGGATGTACGAGCCGCGCTGCAACACCGAGCGGTTCGATCCGTCGTGGCGAGCCGAGTGGATCGGCGAGTACTCCGACGCGCCGTCCACCGCGCCGCTGCCCGCGCCGCAGCTCCGGAGCCCGGCCGCGGACACCGACGGGGCGCCCGGGGCGGGATGACCTCCTCGCGGGTTTCCGCTCACCAGGTGAGCGGAAACCCGCGAACAGAGTCCCGTGGGGCCGGGCCCCGGGCGGGCAGCGGCGGACAGCAGTCCGGGGCGGGGCGGGCCGGGCTCAGCCGATTCCGGCCCGGGCGGGCGATACCCGTATGGGCAGCGCCCCGGCCCGACCACCGGCACCGGCCCACTCTCACCCGGCCGGGCGGTACCCGACGGCGGCGGTGAGCCGGGAGCGGCGCCGGCCGGACGCGGGCACGGCGACCGCCGGGCGCTCCGGGACCGGGCTCGCGCCGCGCACGATCTCCTCGGCGAACCCGTAGAGCAGCGGCAGCGCCCCGGCGACCGTCCCGGCCGAGCGGTTGACGTGCCCGAGCCCGGGGCCGATCCGCTCGGCGTCGGCGTCGATCCGGCGGACCGACTCCGAGCACTCCTCCAGGATGGTCGCCACCCTGCCCAGCAGGGTGCCGACCCAGGCCAGGTAGAAGGCGAGTCCCGCGATCAGCGCGACGACCGCGAGCACCGACAGCACGATGAGCAGGGTCATCACCGACCACCTCCGTTCGTCACCGCGGCGGACCGGTCCAGCGGGACGCGGCCCAGGAACAGGTGGTGTGCCAGGCCCTCGGCCAGCACCCGGTCGACCGCGTCACCGGTCTGCGGGATCAGCGTCGTCGACGCCGTGTTCCCGGTGATCGCCTGCAGGGTGTCCCGGATCCCGGCGACCCGTCGCTCGATGATCTTCACGAACCACACCAGCAGGCTGAGCAGCGCCGCGACCGCGAGCACCACCACGAATCCGGCGATGACCGCGATCCACCACGCGGTGATCTCCTCCGACGACATTCCAGCCGCTCCGGTCATCCTCAGCCTCCCAGTCGCCCGCGACCACGCCGCAGCCCTGCGGTGATCACGTCGGCGTGCTCGACGGTCGTGGCCAGGTCGGCCAGCGGCCGGGTGTTCCGTTCGGCGTCCTGCAGTGCGGCGTCGATCGCCGGTGCCTGCTTCCCGATCCGGTGCGCGAGCACCAGGATCGGGACGACCAGTGCGACCACCACCAGGACCACCGCGATCCCGATGGCGAACCCGACGTACCAGCCGGTCATACCGACTCGCAGAAGTCGCGGACCGGCTTGAGCTCGGCGTTCACCGATCCGACCACCGCGGGAACGGTGGCGGTGGACACGGCGATCGCACGGACTCCCCCGGTCAGGTCGGCAAGCGTCCGGCTGACGTGACGCAGGTGCAGGATGACCCGGAGCAGGCCGATCCCGGTGACGGCGATGATCAGCGCCGCGATGATGAGTGTCGCCCAGGCGGCAGCGGGCATCAGGGGGTCCCTTCTCGTTCGGGGGCGCTCGGCAGCAGCGTCGCGACGCTGCCGGCGTAGCGGGTGGCGCCGGTCGCCACCTGCGCCACCGTCGCGTCGGTGGTGGCGAGCAGCTCCGGGACGGGTTCGAGCCGCCCGGCGAGCCGCACACCATCGGCCAGGATGTCGTCGGCGGCCCAGCGGATCCGCTCGACCGCGGCGAGCACGCGGTTGAGCAGCGCCACGACCACCGGGAACACGACCAGCAGCAGGATCGCGTTCCCGATCCACCAGAGAGTCATCGTCGTCCTCCTAGGAATGTCCGGGTCGGGTGCTCGGCCCGAAGAAGCGGCGCAGCACCCGCTTGAGCGCCATCACGGCGGCCGCGACGCCGATGCTCAGACCGCTCGCGGGTTTCGCCCGGACGGCGGTGGCCGTCCCCCCGCCGCCGCTGTTGATCTTCGCCTCGACGCAGTCGGCGAAGCTGCGCATCAGCACCCCGGAGACGTCGGCGATCATGCCGCGGCCGAACTGGGCCGCGGCACCGGAGACCTGCAGGTCCTGGGCGACCGAGACCTCGGTCCGCCCACCGGTCCCGGTGGACAGCCGCATGGTCATCGTCATGTCGGCGGTGCCCTTGCCCTTGTCCTCGGAGCCCGAGGCGTGCAGCACCAGGCGCCGCCCCGCCTCGTCGGCCTCGACGAGCTCGGCGACGCCGGTGAAACGCAGTGCGACCGGCCCGAGCCGGGTCACCACCTTGCCCTCGTAGCGGTCGTCGCCGAAGTCCCGGGTGAGCTCGGCCCCCGGCAGGCAGGGGACGAGGCCCGGCAGGTCCTGCAGTTCGGCCCAGACCCGGTCGGCCGGGGCGGCCACGGTGAAGCTGTTCTCGATCAGCACGGCTCAGTCCCCCTTCACCGGCGGTGCACCGGAGTAGTCGTGCCCGGTACGCAGCGCCTCCCAGACCCGGTCGGGCAGCAGCGGCATGTCGACGTTGCGGACCCCGGTGTGCCGGATCGCGTCGTGCACGGCGTTGACGAACGCGGCCGGGCCGCCCACCGTCGCGCACTCCCCGATGCCCTTGGCACCGATCGGGTGGTGCGGGCACGGGGTGACGACCTCGTGCAGCTCGAAGCCGGGTGTCTCCCAGGCGGTGGGCAGCAGGTAGTCCATGAAGTTCGAGCCGACGATGTTGCCCTCGGCGTCGTAGGTCTGGAACTGCATGCTGGCCATCGCGTAGGCCTCGGTCAGCCCGCCCATGATCTGTCCCTCGACGATCATCGGGTTGATCCGGACGCCGCAGTCGTCGACCGCGACGAACCGCAGCACGTCCCACACCCCGGTCTCCGGGTCGACCTCGACGATGGCGATGTAGCAGGCGAACGGCCAGGTCAGGTTCGGCGGGTCGTAGTAGGCGTTGCCCTCCAGGCCGGGCTCCATGCCGTCCGGCATGTTCGTGTACGCCGCGGCCGCGCACTCCTGGATGGTCACCCCGCGCTCCGGCGCGCCGCGCACGTGGAACCGGCCGAGCTCCCACTCGACGTCCTCCTCGGACACCTCCAGCAGGTGTGCGGCGAGCTTGCGCGCCTTCGCCCGGATCTTGCGCGACACCATCGACACCGCGGCCCCGGCCACCGGGGTGGAGCGCGACGCGTAGGTGCCCATCCCGTACGGCGCGGTGTCGGTGTCACCCTCCTCGACGACCACGTCGTCGGCGGGCAGCCCCAGCTCGTGCGCGACGATCTGCGCCCACGTCGTCTCGTGCCCCTGGCCCTGGCTGCGGGCACCGGTGCGGAGCATCGCCTTGCCGGTCGGGTGCACCCGCAGCTCGGCGGAGTCGAACATCTTGATGCCGAGGATGTCGTACTCGCGGCTGTTGCCGGCCCCGAGCGGCTCGGTCATGGTCGAGATGCCGATCCCGAGCAGCCTCCCGCGCGCGCGGGCCGCGGCCTGTTCGGCGACGAAGTCCTGGTAGCCGATCGCATCCAGGCCCAGCTGCAGGCACTTGCCGTACTGCCCGGAGTCGACCAGGAACCCGAACGGCGTCCTGGCCGGGAACGCGTCGTCGTGCAGCAGGTTGATCCGGCGGAACTCGGCCTGGTCCATGCCCAGGTCGTCGGCCGCGGCCTGGACCATCCGCTCCTGGAAGTACATCGCCTCGGTGACCCGGAACGAGCACCGGTAGGCGACGCCACCGGGTGCCTTGTTCGTGTAGGCCCCGTGCGCGCTGATGTGCCCGACCGGGACGTCGTAGCAGGCGAACGCCGAGTGCAGCAGGCCCACCTTGAACTTGCTGGGCTGGGCGTCGGCGAAGAACGCGCCCTGGTCGGTGGTCACGTGCATCCGGACGCCGAGGATCCTCCCGTCGCTGCGCAGCGCGAGCTCGCCGTCGAGGTACATGTCGCGGCCGAACCCGGTGGAGCTGAGGTTGCTCGACCGGTCCTCGACCCACTTGACCGGTTTCCCGGTGAGGATCGAACAGAGGATCGAGCACACGTACCCCGGATAGACCGGGACCTTGTTGCCGAACCCGCCGCCCAGGTCCGGCGAGATCACCCGGATCATGTGCTCGGGCAGCTCCGCGACCAGCGCCACCGCGGAGCGGATGATGTGCGGGGCCTGCGAGGTCATGTAGATCGTGAGCTTGCCGGTCGCCACGTCGAAGTCGGCGATCGAACCGCACGGCTCCAGCGGGGACGGGTGGCTGCGCGGATAGTGCAGCGACAGCGTCGACACCGTGTCCGCCTCGGCGAAGGCACGCTCGGTCGCCGCGGCGTCGCCGACGTCCCACCGGTAGGTCAGATTGTCGGTCTGGCCCTCCTTGTCGTCCCGGATCACCGGGGCGCCGGGTTCCATCGCCTGCTTCGGGTTGACCACCGGCGGCAGCGCCTCGTACTCGACGACGATCGCCTCCACCGCGTCCCGCGCGATGTAGGGATCGTCGGCGACCACGCAGGCCACCTCCTGGCCCTGGAAGCGCACCTTGTCGGTGGCCAGGACCGCCTGGGTGTCGTAGGACAGCGTCGGCATCCAGGCCAGGTTGCGCTGGGCCGCCATCTCCCCGGTCAGCACCAGCCGCACACCCGGGATCGCCCACGCGGCGGAGGTGTCGATGCTGGTGATCCGGGCGTGCGCCAGCGGGCTGCGCAGGATCTCCATGTGCAGCATGCCGGGCAGCACCACGTCGTCGACGTAGGTGCCGCGGCCGCGGATGAACCGGGCGTCCTCGGCCCGTCTGCGGCTCGCCCCGAGACCGCCGATCCTGACCTCGTCCAGTGTGTCGGTCATGGTCGTCGTCCCCTCAGCCGGCCGCGCCGGCGCGCTGCTTCTCGGCCGCCCAGAGCACGGCCTTGACGATGTTCTGGTAACCGGTGCAGCGGCAGAGGTTGCCCGACAACGCCCACCGGACGTCCTCCTCGGACGGATCCGGATTGCGGCGCAGCAGCTCCGTGGCGGCGAGCATCATGCCCGGCGTGCAGAACCCGCACTGCAGGCCGTGCTCCTCCCGGAACCCCTCCTGGATCGGGTCGAGCTCGCTGGGCGTGCCCAGCCCCTCGACGGTGGTCACCTCGTGCCCGTCGGCCTGGACGGCCAGCATCGTGCAGGACTTGACCGGCTCGCCGTCGTAGAGCACGGTGCACGCCCCGCAGTTGGTGGTGTCGCAACCGATGTGGGTTCCGGTCAGACCGAGTCCCTGGCGCAGCAGGTGCGCCAGCAGCAATCGCGGCTCGATCTCGGCCGAATGCGGTTCACCGTTGACCGACAGCGTGATCCGGCGCTGTTCCACGCCGTCCTCCTTGGTGGTTCGGGTGTTCTGGATGCTCATCAGGCGGCCATCCCGGCCGGCGCGAACCCGGCCAGCGCACGCCGGGTGAAGGTCGCGACGACGTGGCGCTTGTACCCGGCGCTGCCCCGGTGGTCGCTGCGCGGACGGGCGATGCCCGCGGCGAGCTCGGCGGCCCGCTCCACCGCCTCGGGCTCCAGCCGGGTACCGATCAGCGCCGCGGCGGCGTCGGTCGCGGTCAGGGTGGTCGCGCCGACCCCGGTGAGCGCGAGCCCGGCCCGGGTGACCCGGCCGTCGTCGGCGATCTCCAGCGCGACCGCGAGGCCCGCGGTGGCGAAGTCACCGACCCGGCGCTCCAGCTTCAGGAACGCCCCGTACCGGGTGTCGCGGGCCGCGGGCACCCGGGCGGCGACGGCGATCTCGTCGTGCTCGAGTGCGTTCTGGAACGGTCCGGTCGCGAACTCCCCGACCGGGATCCGGCGCTCGCCGCGGGTGCTGCGGGCGACGACCTCCCCGTCGAGGGCGATCATCGCCGCGGCCCAGTCGCCCTGCGGGTCGGCGTGACACAGCGACCCGACCAGGGTGCCGCGGCTGCGCACGATGGGATCGGCGACCAGCGGCGCGCAGGCGGCCATCGTGGGATACCGGCCGGGCAGCAGCTCGGAGCGCTCCAGGTCGACGTGCCGGCACAGCGCGCCGATCTCCAGCGCGCCGTCCGCGGTCTCCCGGTGGTGCCCCAGCCCTGGCAGGCCGTTGATGTCGACGAGCAGCGCCGGCTGGGCGAACCGGAGCTTGATCAGCGGGATCAGGCTCTGCCCGCCGGCGAGGACCTTCGCGTCGTCGTCGGCGAGCAGCGCGAGCGCCTCGTCCAGCGTCCGGGGTGCCTCGTAACGGAAGCGTGGTGGGTACACGGCGTCTACTCCTCGTGCCCGGCGCGCCGGGTGGGTCGGTCGAGTCCGGGATCCGGCGGTTCGGGGATCGCCACCGGCCCGGCATCGTCCTCCGGATCGGGTCGTGGGTGCTGGTGCGGGGGCCACGGGCCGGCCACCGGCTGGCCCGCCACCTTCATGAACTCGACCACCGCGGGGAAGGCGAAGACGGTCGGGCTCGCACCGGGGTCCGGGGAGCCCGGCGGCGCGCCGAACAGCTCGGCCATCCGGGGGTTGCGGTGGCTCCCGTCATCGGGTTCCGTCGTCATCGTCGGTCCCGCCCTTCCGGCGCGCGTACGTCATGATCAGCGGCACTCTGCCCGGACGTGGCCCAGAGCACACCCGGCTCTTAAGCGAAGGCTTAAGGTCACTTGCTCCGCGATGTGGCCGGGGACACGATGGCGCGGTACGCGCCGTCCCACCCGATCGCCACCGCACCGAGCCGGAGCCGTCCCGATGCAGGTCCCCGCCCATTTCGAGTACCGCAGGGCCACCGACGTCGATCATGCCGTCGCGCTGCTCGGCCGCTTCGGCCCGGAGGCCAGGGTGGTCGCGGGCGGGCACAGCCTGATCCCGATGATGAAGCTCCGGCTCGCCCAGCCCGAGCTGCTCGTCGACATCAACGAGCTGACCGAGCTGTCCGGGGTCCGGCTGCACAACGGGCCGGACGGGCCGGAGCTGCGGATCGGCGCGCTCACCCGGCACGCCGAACTGCTGGACTGCGCGCTCGTCGGCGAGCACGCGGCGATGCTGCACGACGCGGAACGGGTGATCGCGGATCCGGTGGTGCGCAACCGCGGGACCGTCGGCGGGTCGATCTGCCAGGCGGACCCGTCCGAGGACCTCTCCGGTGCCTTCACCGCGCTGCGCGCGGTCGCGGTGATCCGCGGCGCCGACGGCGAGCGCACGGTGCCGGTGCGGGAGTTCTTCCACGGCCCCTACGAGACCGCGGTGGGGCCGGCCGAGGTGCTGGTCGAGCTGCGGGTACCGGTCCGCGCCGGCAGCGGCAGCAGCTACCTCAAGGTCGACCGCAGGGCCGGTGACTGGGCGGTCGCCGCGGCCGGTGCCGTGCTGAACCTGCAGAACGGCCGGGTGACCGCGGCCGGTCTGGGCCTGACCGCCGTCGGCGCGCCCGGCTTCGGCGCCCCCGACGCCGAGGAGTACCTGCTCGGGCGGAGCACCGACGCCGGGACCTTCGCCGAGGCGGGCCGGATCGCGGCCCGGGCCTGCCGGCCGGTGGCCGACCAGCGCGGCCCGGTCGACTACAAGCTGCACCTGGCCGCCGAGCTGACCGCCAGGGCCCTCACCGCGGCGGCCGCGCGTGCCGCGGACCGGTGAGCCGGCCGTGCAGATCCGGGTCAGTGTGAACGCCGCCGAGCGGGTGCACGAGGTCGAGGCGCGGCTGTTGCTGGTGCACCTGCTGCGCGACGAGCTCGGCCTGACCGGCACCCACTGGGGCTGCGACACGTCCAACTGCGGGGCGTGCACCGTGTGGCTCGACGAGGTGCCGGTGAAGTCGTGCACCGTGCTCGCGGTGATGGCCGACGGGCACCGGGTGCGCACCGTCGAGGGTCTGGAGGGCCCTGGCGGCCTGGACCAGATACAGCAGTCGTTCATCGAGTGCCACGGTCTGCAGTGCGGCTTCTGCACGCCCGGGATCCTGATGACCGCCCGGTGGCTGCTGGACCGGGTGCCGGACCCGACCGAGCAGGAGATCCGGGAGACGATCAGCGGGCAGGTGTGCCGGTGCACCGGCTACGAGAACATCGTCCGGTCGGTCCGGCACGCGGCCGAGTCCGAGCAGGCCGGGTGGTCCGACGCCGAGCAGGCCGGCCGGTCCGAGGCCGGGCAGTCCGCGTGGTCCGAGCAGGCTCGGACCGGGCAGTCCGGGTGGGCCGCGTCGTGACGCCGGTCGGGTTCGGTCCGCTGCGGCGCAAGGAGGACCTGCGGCTGGTCCGCGGCCGGGGCCGGTTCGTCGACGACATCGCGCTGCCCGGGATGCTGCACGGCGCGATCCTGCGCAGCCCGTACGCGCACGCCCGGATCGTCTCGGTCGACACCAGCGCGGCCGAGTCGCACCCGAAGGTCAGGGCGGTGCTCACCGGGGCGGACCTGGCCGCCCGGGACATGGCCTGGATGCCGACCGCGTCGCACGACGTGGCAGCGGTGCTGGCCTGCGAGAAGGTGCACTTCCAGGGCCAGGAGGTGGCGTTCGTCGTCGCCGAGGACCGGTACGCGGCGCGCGACGCGCTCGCCCTGATCGAGGTCGAGTACGAGCCGCTGCCGGCCGTCGTCGACGCCCGGACCGCGCTCGATCCGGACGCCCCGCTGGTCCGCGACGAGCAGCCCGGATGCACCGACAACCACATATTCGACTGGGAGAGCGGGGACGCCGCCGCCACCGACGCGGTGTTCGCCGCCGCCGAGCACGTGTCGGACTGCGACCTGGTGTACCCACGGGTGCACCCGGCGCCCCTGGAGACCTGCGGGATCGTCGCCGACGCCGACCGGATCGAGGGCCGGCTCACCGTGCACGCCACCACCCAGGCGCCGCACACCCACCGGGTGCTCTACTCCCGGATCGCCGGGGTGCCCGAGCACCGGATCCGGGTGGTCGCGCCCGACATCGGCGGCGGCTTCGGGAACAAGGTCGCGATGTATCCGGGGTACCTGTGCGCGGTCGTCGCGTCCACCGTCACCGGGCGCCCGGTGAAGTGGGTCGAGGACCGCTCGGAGAACCTGATGGCGTCGTCGTTCGCCCGCGACTACCACATGCGCGGCGAGATCGCGGCGACCCGCGACGGCCGGATCCTCGCCGTCCGGGTCCGGGTGCTCGCCGATCACGGCGCGTTCAACGCGACCTCCCAGCCGTCCCGGTTCCCGGCCGGGTTCTTCGGCGTCTTCACCGGCTCCTACGACCTGCGGGCGGCGCACTGCCGGGTCACCGGCGTGCACACAAACAAGGCGCCCGGCGGGGTCGCGTACGCCTGCTCGTTCCGCATCACCGAGGCGTCCTACCTGGTGGAACGCCTGGTCGACGTGCTCGCCCACGATCTCGGGCTGGATCCGGCCCGGCTGCGGATGGACAACCTGCTGCGCGCCGAGCAGTTCCCGCACCCGACGCCGACCGGCTGGGAGTACGACTCCGGCGACTACCCGGCGACGCTGCGCCTCGCGCTGGAGATCGCCGGCTACGACGAGCTGCGGGCCGAGCAGGCCGCCACCCGGGCGGAGTACGAGCGCACCGGCCGGGGACGGCTGCTCGGGATCGGCCTGAGCTTCTTCACCGAGGCGGTCGGTGCCGGGCCGCGCCGGACGATGGACATCATGGGCCTGGGCATGGCCGACGGCGCCGACCTGCGGGTGCACCCGTCCGGCGGTGCGGTGCTCGCCGTGTCCTGCATGAGCCAGGGCCAGGGACACGAGACCACGTTCGCCCAGATCATCGGACACGAGCTCGGCATCCCGGCGGACCAGGTGCAGGTCGTGCAGGGTGACACCGACCGGACGCCGTTCGGGCTGGGCACCTACGGCTCGCGGTCGACCGCGGTGTCCGGGGCCGCCACCGTGGTCGCGGCCCGGCGGGTACGGGAGCGGGCCCGCCTGGTGGCCGGCGCGATGCTGGAGATCGACCCGATCGATCTGGAGTGGGTGCCCGGCCGCTGGCAGGTCCGCGGCGATCCCACCGCGGGTGCCTCGCTCACCGAGATCGCCGCCGCGGCGCACTCCGGCCTGGAGCTGCCCGACGGTGTCGAGGGCCACCTGGACGCGTCCTGTGTGTACAACCCACCGAACCTGACGTTCCCCTGCGGCGCCTACCTGTGCGTGGTGGAGGTGGATCCGGTGACCGGGGAGGTCCGGGTCCGCCGGTTCGTCGCCGTCGACGACTGCGGGGTGCGGATCAACCCGATGATCGTGGCCGGGCAGGTGCACCGCGGCCTGGCCGACGGCATCGGGATGGCGCTGATGGAGCTGATCACCTTCGACCCGGACGGCAACCACCTCGCCGCCTCGTTCATGGACTACCTGCTGCCCACCTCGATGGAGTGCCCGTCCTGGGAACTGGGAGAGACCGTGACACCCTCACCGCACCATCCGATCGGCGCCAAGGGCGTCGGTGAGTCCGCCACCGTCGGGTCCCCGGCGGCCGTCGTCAACGCCGTGCTCGACGCGATCGGTGTCCGGCACGCCGACATGCCGCTGACGCCCGCGCAGGTGTGGCGGGCCGTGCAGGGCCGTCCGCTGCGTCCCGACCTGGCGATCCGGTGAGCCCGGTGACCAGCGGCGAGATGCTGGAACGGGTCAACGACCTGCGCGCGCACCGGACACCGTTCGTGCTCGCCACCGTGGTCCGCGCCGAACGCCCGACCAGCGCGAAGCCCGGCGACCGTGCGGTCGTGCTGGCCGACGGCACGATCGACGGTTTCGTCGGCGGATCGTGCGCCGAGTCGACCGTCCGGTCGGAGGGGCTGCGGCTGCTGCAGGCCGGCGAGTCCGGGCTGCTCCGGATCACCCCGGACGGCGGCGACGGCGGCGATCCGGTCGAGGGGCTGCGCACCGTCGGCAACCCGTGCCTGTCCGGCGGGACCCTGGAGATATTCCTGGAGTCGATCGTCCCACCGACCACGGTCACCGTGCACGGCGAATCCCCGGTGGCTCGCGCACTGGCCCGGGTGGGCCGCAGCCTGGAGTTCGAGGTCACCACCTGGTCGGCGCCCGAGCCCTCGGTCGCAGCGGACACCGCGGGGGTCGTCGTCGCCTCGCACGGCCGCGACGAGATCCCGGTGCTGCGCGCGGCGCTGGCCGCAGGCGTGCCCTACGTCGCCGTCGTCGCGAGCCGGCGCCGGGCGGACGCCGTCCGCGCCGAGCTGGTCGCCGCGGGCGTCGACGAGCAGGACGTCGCCCGGCTGCACGGCCCGGCCGGGCTGGACCTCGGGTCGCGCACCGCCCCCGAGATCGCGCTGTCGGTGTTCGCCGAGCTGCTGGCCGGGCGGGCCACCGCGACACCCGCGCCCACCCCGGCGGTCACCGTCACGCCGGGTACCGCGGTCGATCCGGTGTGCGGCATGTCGGTCACCGCCGCGCCCCCGACGCTGTCCGCCGAGCAGGACGGGACGATGCACTGGTTCTGCTGCGACGGCTGCCGCCGGGCTTTCCTGGCCGGTTCCGGCGGGGCAGCCGGATGAGCACGCCACCGCCGGGCCCCGGGCCGCCGGACGACGTCGACCGGCTCCGCGCCGACCTGGACGCGGCCGGCTACCTGGCCGACGGCCCACTGGGCACCGCGATGTTCCTGGCCGTCCGGATGCGCCAGCCGCTGCTGCTCGAGGGTGAGCCCGGCGTCGGCAAGACGCACGCCGCGCGGGCACTCGCCGAGGTGCTGGACACCCCGCTGCTGCGGGTGCAGTGCCACGAGGGGATCAGCGCGGCCGAGGCGCTCTACGAGTGGAACTACCCGCGCCAGCTGCTGTCCATCCGGCTCGCCGAGTCCCGCGGGGAGCATCTGCGCGACGACGACCTGTTCACCCCCGAGCACCTGCTGGCCCGGCCGCTGCTCGCCGCGGTCGAGCATCCCGGCCCGCAGCCGGCGGTGCTGCTGATCGACGAGATCGACCGGGCCGACGACGAGTTCGAGGCGTTCCTGCTCGAGCTGCTCGCCGAGGGATCGGTGACGATC
Organism: Pseudonocardia autotrophica; assembly: GCF_003945385.1. Taxonomy (NCBI): domain Bacteria; kingdom Bacillati; phylum Actinomycetota; class Actinomycetes; order Pseudonocardiales; family Pseudonocardiaceae; genus Pseudonocardia; species Pseudonocardia autotrophica. The sequence continues at coordinate 328,413 of NZ_AP018920.1, read as the reverse complement.
CCGGAGCTGGGGACGCGGCGGGCCCGTGTGCCGCCGGTCGCCGTCCTCACCTCGAACCGGACCCGGGACCTGCACGACGCGCTGAAGCGCCGCTGCCTCTACCACTGGATCGCCCATCCCGCCCCGGAGCGGGTCGCCGAGATCGTCCGGCGCCGGGTGCCGGGTGCCGCAGCGCCGCTGCCCGAGCAGGTCGCGATCGCGGTGCACCGGTTGCGACGGCTGGACCTGCAGAAACCGCCGGGGGTGGCGGAGGCGGTGTCCTGGGCGACGGCGCTGCACGTGCTGGGCCGGTCCGGGCTGGACACCGCGGCCGCCGAACGGACGCTCGGAGCGGTCGTCAAGTACGAGGAGGACACCGAGACGGTCCGGGCGGCCGGGCTGTCCGAGCTGGTCACCGGTGGCTGAGCCGGAACAGCCCGACGTCGCGACGCTCGCCGCGCGACTGGGGGCGGCCTGCCGTGCGGCCGGGCTGCCGGTCGGCCCGGACCGGGCCGCACGGTTCGCCGCGGCGCTGGCCGAACTCGCTCCGGTGACGGCGGAGCGGTTCCGGGACTGCGCCCGGGCGACCCTGGTCGCCGATCCGGCGGACCTGGCCGTCCTGGACCGGGTGCTGGCCGGGGCGGGCGACCAGCCGGACGTGCCCGGGCGGGACCCGGCGGCCCAGGACGCGGCCGGACGACCGGACGGGTCGGGCCCGTCCCGGTCCGGGCCGGCGGGTGCATCCGGCCGGCGGACCGTCCGGACCGGCAGGCAGGCGCCCGCACCGGTGTCCGCGACCGTGGCCATGACGGCGAGCCCCGCGGAGCGGCTGGCCGAGCGGCCCTTCGACGAGCTGACCCCCGAGGAGCTGGCCGGGCTCGCCGCGGCGATGGCCGCGTTCCGGCTGGTCACCCCGTCGCGGCGGAGCCGGCGGACGCGGCCGCACCGGCGTGGGCGGGAGATCGATCTGCAGGCCACGCTGCGCGTCGCCCGGCGCACCGGCGGTGATCCGGCCCGGCCGGTACGCCGGGCCCGGCAGCTCCGGCCGCGCCGGCTCGTGGTGCTCTGCGACGTGTCCGGATCGATGGAACCGTGGACGCGGATGCTGCTGCAGCTGCTCTGGTGCGCGCGGGCCGGGAGCCGGGCCGAGGTGTTCGCGTTCGCCACCAGACTGACCCGGCTGACCGCCGCGCTGGGCCGCGGCACCCCGGCCGTCGCACTGGACCGGGCCGCCCGCGCGGTGCGGGACCGCTCCGGCGGGACCCGGATCGGCGACGCGCTGGCGTCGTTCCTGGACGGTCCGGGTGCCCGTGGGACGGCCCGCGGGGCCGTCGTGCTGGTCGTGTCCGACGGCTGGGAGACCGGCGACCCGGAGCGGCTCGGACGGCAGATGGCCCGGTTGTCCCGGCTCGCCCACCGGATCGTCTGGTGCAACCCGCGGACCAGGGTGCCGGGTTACCGGCCGCTCGCCGGTGGGATGGCGGCGGCCTGGCCGTACTGCGACGAGATCGTCAGCGCGCACAGCCTGGACGCGCTGGGGGAACTGCTGGCCGCGCTGGCCGCGCCGCGCCCGGCCCGCCGGGGTCGCTGACCGCGCCGATCAGACGACCTCCTCCCAACCGAGCCGGTCGATCCAGCGTTCGCCGCTCCCGGCGGTGCCGTCGTGTTCCGGCTCGCGGGATGTCTCGGGCTCGGTGCCGGCAGGCACAGCTCTGTCGGGCACAGCTCTGTCGGGCACAGCGCTGCCGGGCTCGGTGCGGGTGGGCGCGATGCTTCCGGGCACGGTTCCTCCGGGGGTGCGGGTCCCGCCGTGCCCGGGGTCGAGGGCCCGGGCACGGCGGGTGTTCGGAGCCACGACCGGGGACGACGACGCCTGCCGGGGAATGTCCGGCGGCGGGGAGCAACGCCGGACGGCGGCGCCGGTGTCCGCCGCGACCCCGTTCGGGGAGCGGGTCGCGGCACCGACGGGGCAGGACGTTACGAGGTCGTGGCGGGGTGGGTTCGCTTCCTGAGAGCCCGCTCCGTCGAGCGGGTCCGGCGGGACGGCGGGCGGGTAGGCGTTCGGCCCCTCGGCGCACCGGTACCGGCCGGACGCCGCATCACCGCTCACGAGGCGGATCACCGTTCAGGCCAGCACGATCCGGTCGTTCTCGACGCGGACCGGGCGGGCCGCCAGCGGGGCGCCCGCCGGGCCCTCCAGCGGGGCACCGCCGTCGATGTCGAACACGCTGCCGTGACAGGGGCAGCTGATGCCGGTGTCGGTGACCTGGTCGACCAGGCAGCCGGCGTGCGGACAGGTTGCGTCGAACGCGGCGAACGTCCCGGCCTGCGGCTGGGTCACGACGACGCCGTCCTCGGCGAACACCCGGCCGCCGCCGACCGGGATGTCGGACGCGGCGGCGATGCCCTGCTCGGCTGCCTGCGGCTCGGCCGAGGGGACCGCGGGATCCGCTGCTGCCGGCGCCGGGCCAGCACCGGTCTCGGCCGGGCCGGCGGCTCGGGGCGTGCCGTAGGTCGAACAGCCCGCGGCGCAGCACGCCGCTGCGGCGGTGCCGACGCCGGCGAACAGCCTGCGGCGGGTGATCGGGGGCATGCGGGATCTCCTCGGGCGGATCAGGATCGGGATCGGGGCTGTGTCGTCGGCGGAGTCGGAGTCGGAGTCGGAGCTGTATCGGGGGCCGGCTGTATCGGAGTCGGGACCGGGTCGAGGTCGGGTTCGGAGCCGGATCACGAGCCGGGGCCGGGCGGGCCGGGGCCGGAGCCCGGGCCGGGCGGCCGGGCGGATCCGGGAGGTCGGCAGCCTCAGAACACGAGGCCCTGGCCGGTGAAGAACCACAGCGCGGAGGTGAGCCACACCCCGGCCAGTACGGCGAGCAGCACACCGCCGGCGACGCCGAGCACCCAGCTGGGCACCCCGCGCCGGTGCAGGAGCAGCATCTTGGTGACGAAGGCGCCGTAGAACACGCAGCCGAGCACCGAGTGCAACAGCACCGACGGGGTCGCGCCGGACCAGCCGAACGCGTACAGGCACTGCGCGGCGACCGGGACGGTCACCAGCACCGCGATCCGGCCGGACCACCGGTGCACGGTCCCGACCGACGGGTCGGCGTAACCGCGGCGCAGCATCCGGCCGGTGACGCCCTGCAGGATCGCCAGCAGCAGGGCCGCGGAGCCGAGCCACGCCTTCGCCGCGGCACCGCTGGAGAACCCGGCGAGGTTCACCGCGACCCCGGTCCCCTCGTGCTGGCGGGCCCACACGCCGAGCGCGACCGCGACCAGCGACCCGATCACCACCGGGAGGATCACCGCGCGCAGCGACGGTCCGGCCCGTTCAGTCAGGTCCGCGGGGCTCCCCCGGTGCCCGGCGGTGGCCGCGCGCCGCCGGGCACCGGTCCCGGCCGGGGACCGCTCGGTGCCGGCGTCCCGGGGCGGGCGGCCGGGCGCGACGGCTCCGGCGTCCCGCACCGGGCGGCGCGGCGGGTCCCCGACCGGTTCCTGCTCCCCCGTCCGGATCCGCGGGTCGGCGCGGTCGTCGGCCGGGTATCCCGGTGGAGCGCTCCGGACCTGCGGTTCGAAGAGCTCCGCCGGGACGCTCACGCGCCGCCGCTCGGCGGTACCCGCCCAGCGATCGGCGTCGTCCGGCGGGCCGGGGGACCACCGGTCGTCACGGGCGGGATCGGGCCAGGCGGCGCGTGGCGGGCGACGCCGGCCGGGCGCCGGTTCGAGCCACTCCCGCGGGGCGGGGACGCCCGGACCGGAGTGACCGCCGGTTTCCGGAGTCCGCGGGTGCGGGAAGCCCGGGGCCGAGCCACCGCTGGCCTCCGGGCTCCGCTGAGGCGGGACGAGGGGGGCGAAGCCGAACGGATCGGTGGTCTCGCGATCGGCATGCCGCGCGCCGCGCGCCATCAGTACCCGCCCCCGCCGTAACCGCCGCCGGTCACCGCTTCCGGGGCGGGAGCAGCGGGTTCGGCCGGCGCGGCCGGTGCTGCCGGCGAGACCGGGGCGGCTGGTGCGGCTGGGGCCTCGGTGCCGGACGAGGCCGGGGTCGGCGGCTCGGTGCCGACCGGAGCCACGGTCGCGGTGAACTCCCAGGTCCGGCCGCCGGTCGCGGCGGTGCCGGTGGCGATGCCGTCCTGCACGGTGTATTCGACGAGGCTGCCGTCGGCGGCGGTCAGCCGGGTGGGGCCGTCCTGGGCGACCGGGCCCTTCGTCCACGACTCGATGTTCGCGTCGTCGCAGACGTAGGCCTTCGCCAGGCCGTCCTCAACCATGATGTCCACGCTGACCTCGCGGTCCGCCGACCATCCCGCGTAGTGGACCGGGGCGGCCGGTGCGGCTTCGGGCAGCGGCGAGCCGAGTGCGAGCGCACCGGTGGCCTGTTCGACGGCGACCGGTTCCTCGGGCGGGGCGGTCAGGACGACGTTCGCGGTCGCCACCCCGGCACCGACGGCGGCCACCGCGGCCAGCGTCAGCAACGGTCCGGTGATCCGCATGTCAGCCCACCTCGATCCGGACCGAGTCGAACGCGGGGGTCTGGTTGGCCCGCTGCATCATCGGCGTGCGGTGCGAGCCGTCGCCGGCCCACGACGAGCACTGCAGCTCGCCGGCCTGGTCGAACCCGGGGACCTCGATGGTGACGCTGTCCGGGGTGTCGCCGCCGCCACCGTCCTCGGTGGCCTCGAAGAACAGCGGGTCGGGGGCGGAGTCGGGGGCCTCTGCGGGGTTCGACAGGATCCGGCAGGCGGTGTGGAAGTGGCCGCGCTGCAGACCCTGGCCGTCGAGCAGCGACGACTCGACGTAGTAGCCGCCCTGTGCGGCGGGCAGGAACCGGTCCCGGACCAGGTTCCGGGTGCTCACGGTCAGCGAGAACGCCTCGCCCGGGGCGACCTGGTCCGGTGCCTCGGTGATCAGCAGCGACGGGCTGCGCTCGGCATCGGCGACCTCACCGAACGCCGTGCCCACGCAGCGCGGCGCCTCCTGGAAGCCGTTGTGCGGGGTGAGCCGGCTTGCGGAGCAGTCGGACGCGAGGATCTCCAGCGCCTCCGCGGCGTCCTGGTCGGGGCCGTCGTTGTTGCCGGCGTCGTCGTCCTGGCCGTTGCCGTCGTCCTGGCCGTCCGGGGCCTGGTCCTGCCCCTCGGCCGGGGCGTCACCGGAGCCGGAGCCGTCCGAGCCGTCTGTGCCATCGGTGCCGGAGCCGCCGGTGCCGTCGGAGTCGTCCTCGGTGCCGGAGCCCTGCCCCGGCGACGACGACGTCCCGTGGTCGTGGCCGCCCGATGTCGAGCCGGAGCCCGATCCGGAGCCGGTGAGCCCGGTCCCGGTGAGCGACTCGGCGATGTTCTCGGCGGCCGGGCCGTCCCGGTCGGCGGTCGCGGCACCCGCCGCGTAGGCGGCGGGTCCGGCGACGAGCAGACAGGCGACGAAGGCGGCGGCCGCGGCCACTCGGCGGCGGTTGGTGGTGGACGGGCTCATCGGTGACGACTCCTCGGGGAGGTCCGGTCGCGGTGCGAGCCGGTGGATCGGGACCCGCGGCGGCCGAACGCGTGATCACGTTCGCGGGCGTCGGGGCCGGACGGGTGGGCGTCCTGGTCGGGATCGAGGGGATGCGCACCGGAGGCGCCGGTGCGCAGCGGATCCGGGTCGGGCGGGTCCGTGTCGGGCGGGTCCGTGTCGTAGGCATCCGGGTACCGGGCGTCCTGCGCCTCCGGGTCGTACGGGTCCGGGGCGAACAGGTCCGCGGCGTGGTCGTCCGGGCCGTACCGGCTCCCGGCGGACGGGCCCGGCGGGGAACCGTCGGGGTCCTCGGCGAGCGGGTCCGGGGCGTAACCGTCCGGTCCGTACCGGCTCCCGGCGGACGAGCCCACCGGGTAGCCGTCCGGGTCCCCGGCGAGCAGCTCGGGGTTCGTGTCCTGCCGCCCCACGGTCCGGTACGGATCCGGCTCGAGCAGGCCGGTGACCGTGTCGTCCGGCCGGGCGGCGTGCGCCGGGCCGTCGTCGGTCCGCGGGCGCACCTGGGGGGCGCGGGCGAGCTCGTCCCATGGGTCGGGCGGGCCGACAGCGAGCGCGGCCCGTGCCGGCGCCGCGCCGTCGTCCCGGGCCCGCCGCGGCCGCGGGATGCCCGCACCCGCCGGGAGCAGCCGGGACACCTCGGCCAGCGCGGACGCCCCGGCCGGACGGCCCCGCCGGTACAGCGTCATCAGCAGCCCACCGGCGGCGAGCAGCGCCACCCCGACCACGAGACCCGGGACGACCAGGTCGGACGCCGTCCGCGCGCTGTCCGGCAGCGGCGGCGCCGGCAGCGCGTCGTAGTCGACCAGGCCGGTCGACTCCAGGTAACCGATGTGCCGGGTGACGTAGGTGTCGGCCTCGGTCGCGAACTGACGCATCAGCTCGTTGCGGGTGCCGACCCGGACCTCGGTGATCACCGGCAGGACGCTGCCGTGCGCGGCCCGCAGGACCTGCACGAACTGCCGGTCGTAGTCGGTTCCGGTGCGCGCCGTCAGATCGTTCATCCAGCCGATCTGCTGGTCGTTCGGGCGGCTGGGGAGCGCGACACCGAGCTGCTCGGCGACCGTACGGACCTCCGCGTCGAGATCGTGGTGCTCGACGCCGAGCTTGCGGGCGACCTCCCGGACGGCGGGCGAGCTGGCCTGCTGCTCGCCCTGCTGCCCGGTCGGTGCCTCCCACAGGCCGGCGAGTCGGACCTTCTCCAGCAGGTCGCGATCGGCGGGGCCGAGTGGGCCCCACTGGGTCTGGGTCCACCCCTGGGCGGCGGCGAACGGTGCGGCGGCGACCCACGACTGGGCCACCGCGACGACGACGACACCGGCCAGCGCGACCAGGATCGACCAGCGAAGCGGGCCGGGAATCCGGCGGGACATCAGCTTCTCCTCGTGTTTCTCAGACCTGGGCGAACTGCTCGGTGTGCACCCGGTCCTCCGGGACGCCGAGCGAGTGCAGGGTGTCCAGCACGTCGGACACCAGCTGCGGACGACCGCAGATGAAGTAGTCGTGCCGGCAGGTGCCACCGGCGCCGTCCAGATCGGTCAGCACCGCCGACAACAGTGCGGTGTCGATCGGCCCGGTGGCGCCGGCCCAGTCCCGCGACGGACGGCGCAGGACCTCGGTGACCTGCAGGTCGAGCAGGGTCCGCAGGTGCGCGAGCTCGGCCCGGAACAACAGGTCGGCGCGGTCACGGGCGTGCACCACGAGCCGGTACGGGCGTCGGTCACCGCGATCCGCCGCGGTGCGCAGCATGCTCATCATCGGCGTGATCCCGACGCCACCGGCGATCAGGACCAATCCGGTCGAGGGCACGGCGTCGGGGGTGAAGGAACCGTACGGACCGTCCACCCACACCGGTTCGCCGCGACGCAGCTCGCGCAGCCGGGAGGCGAAGTCACCGGTGTGCCGGACGGTGAACTCGACCCGGCCGCCGTCCACCGCGGACGAGGCGATCGTGAACGGGTGCTCCTCGACCGACATCCGCTCCAGCCGCAGCCAGGCGAACTGGCCGGGCCGGAACCAGGGCCCGGAGTGCCGCCCGCGCCGCTGCAGCACCAGCGTCGACACCGTTGCGCTCTCCGGCCGCACGACGTGTACCCGGAACTCGCCGGCGTCGCCGACCGCACGCGCACCCCAGCGGATCAGGAGCACCGCGACCAGGAGCAGGCCGAGGGTCCCCAGCACCGGGCCCATCACGGCGTCGGTCACCAGGTTGTTCAGCCACAGCACGTGCAGCGACGAGGCTCCGACGACGAGCGCGGCCAGGCTCAGGTGCACCCACCGCCACACCTCGTGCGTGCCGGAGCGGACCCCGCGCACCGCGAACAGCAGCAGCACCGCGATCGCGATGGTCCCGATCGTGGCGGCCTGTCCGCGGGCCGGTGCCGACATCGGGACGAGCAGCCAGACCCGCTCCGGGTGGTCGGCGACCACGCACGCCAGGTGCAGCGCGACGAGCGCACCGGCCAGCATCCCCAGCTTGCGGTGCAGACCGAGCAGTGTCTCCAGCCCGAGCGCACCGGACAGGCCACGTACCCGGGACGGCAGCACCGCGACGACGACCAGCGCGGACAGCGCGAGCAGCCCGGTGAGCACCGACATCTGGTGCAGCAGCGGCTGCGGACCGGAGCGCAGCATCCAGATCACCGACGGCCCGACCAGGGCCGTGACCAGCACGGAACCCCAGATCAGGCGGGCACGGCGGTGCGCCAGCCACGCGTCGGCTGCGGGATCGTCGCGCCGGACGGGTGCGGTGGCCTGCTGCGGGACCGGGCGGCTCACGGCGTGCCGGGCACGCGCCCGGCGGTCGTGGCGAGTGCGCTCGGCCGGGCCGGACGCGGATGCCCGGTGCGGGACCGGACGACACGGACGCCCACGCGGGCCCGGACGGCCCGCGGGTGCGCGGTGCGCGGACGGGACGGGGCGACACGCGGGGATCGACCCGCTACGGTCGCGCGGACGTCGGGCACACGTCCGGGCAGCAGGGGACCTGGGTGGTTCATCGGGTCACTTCCGGTTCGGGGAGCGGGCCGGGCGGGGGTTCCCGGCCACCGGAGCGGCTCTGGGGGGAGCGGGCCGCCGACCGGCAGCGTCGAACATAGGAAGTGTGTGGCGCCGAGGTTGCTTTCCTGAGAGACCGCGCCGCCGTCCGGGCGGCACCGTCCGGCGAACGGCAACCGATCAGGCCGCCCGGAGTACCGGCGTCCGTCCAGATGGAGTCTTCACTCTCAGGCACCGCCGTTCACCGACGGTCAGCGCCCTGTCCCCCGCCGAGCCGTGCCGGACACCCGGCGGGCCCGCCTCGAATGCGAGACGGGCCCGGTGATCCGTGCGTCAGGCGGGCGCCGGGGTAGCCGAACGGACACCCTCGGCGAGCTCCGCCGCGAGCTCGCGCACCGCGGACGGGCCGCCGGACTCCAGCGCCTGGACGAACGCCGTCCCGACGATGACGCCGTCGGCGTACCCGGCGACGTCGGCGGCCTGCTCGGCGGTGCGCACACCCAGGCCGACGCAGACCGGCAGCGTCGCGACCTCGCGGACGCGGGCCACCAGCTCGCGGGCCTCGACACCGACCGAGCGGACCCCGGTGACCCCCATCAGCGACGCCGCGTAGAGGAAGCCACGGCTGGCCCGGGCGGTGAGCGCCATCCGCTCCGGCGTCGTCGTCTGGGCGACCAGGAAGATCCGGTCCAGGCCGTGCCGGTCGGAGGCGTCGAGCCACTCCTGGGCGTCGTCGGGCAGCAGATCCGGGGTGATCAGCCCGGAGCCGCCCGCAGCGGCCAGGTCGGCGGAGAACCGCTCGATGCCGTAGCGGTCGATCAGGTTCCAGTACGTCATGACGACGGCCGGCGCTCCGGCCTCGACCACCCCGCGGACGGCGGTGAACGCGTCCCGGCTACGGGCGCCGTTGTCCAGCGCCTGCTGGGTGGCGCGCTGGATGACCGGGCCGTCCATCAGCGGATCGGAGTACGGCAGCCCGACCTCGGCGAGGTCGACGCCGCCCTCGATCATCGCCTGCATCGCCTCGACCGATCCGGCGACGTCCGGGTAGCCGACCGGCAGGTAGCCGATCAGCGCCGCCCGGCCCTGCTCGCGGATCTCGCCGAGCCGCTGCGCCACGCTCCGCACGCCGGTCATCGGACCTCCCCGTCGGCCACCGTCTCGTCGGTGACGGCCCGGCCCTCGTCGTCGATCAGCTGGAAGTACTTCGCGGCGGTGTCGACATCCTTGTCGCCGCGGCCGGACAGGTTGACCAGGACGATCGCGCCATCACCGAGCCTGCGGCCCTCGCGCAGCGCCCCGGCCAGCGCGTGCGCGCTCTCGATCGCCGGGATGATGCCCTCGGTGCGGCAGAGCAGCCGGAAGGCCTCCATCGCCTCGGCGTCGGTGACCGACTCGTAGCGGGCACGCTTCATGTCGTGCAGCCAGGAGTGCTCGGGCCCGACGCCCGGGTAGTCCAGTCCGGCCGAGATCGAGTGCGAGTCGCGGGTCTGCCCGTCCTCGTCCTGCAGGATGAAGCTGCGCGAGCCGTGCAGCACCCCGACGTCGCCACCACCGATCGAGGACGCGTGCCGCGGGGTGTCGACGCCGTCGCCGCCGGCCTCGAAGCCGACCAGCTCGACATCGGTGTCGTCGAGGAACGCGTGGAAGATGCCCATCGCGTTCGAGCCGCCGCCGACGCAGGCGCACACCAGGTCCGGCAGCCGCCCGGTCAGCTCCTGGACCTGCTCGCGCGCCTCGACGCCGATGATCCGCTGGAAGTCGCGGACCATCGCCGGGAACGGGTGCGGCCCGGCGACCGAGCCGATCAGGTAGTGCGTGTCGGCCACGTTGGTGACCCAGTCGCGCATGGCCTCGTTCATCGCGTCCTTGAGGGTGCGCGTGCCGGAGGCGACCGGACGGACCTCGGCGCCGAGCATCCGCATCCGGGCGACGTTGAGCGCCTGGCGCTCGGTGTCGACCTCACCCATGTAGACGACGCACTCCAGGCCCATCAGCGCCGCGGCCGTGGCCGAGGCGACGCCGTGCTGGCCGGCACCGGTCTCGGCGATCACCCGGGTCTTGCCCATGCGCTTGGTGAGCAGCGCCTGGCCCAGCACATTGTTGATCTTGTGCGAGCCGGTGTGGTTGAGGTCTTCGCGCTTGAGCAGGATGCGCGCGCCACCGGCGTGCGCGGCGAACCGCGGCGCCTCGGTGATCAGGCTCGGCCTGCCGGAGTAGGTCCGGTGCAGCTCGGCGAGCTCGGCCTGGAAGGCCTCGTCGGTCATCGCCGCGTGGTAGGCCTTCTCCAGCTCGTCCAGGGCGGCGACCAGCGCCTCCGGGACGTAGCGGCCACCGAAGCGGCCGAAGTACGGGCCGGTCTGGTCGACCAGCCGCTCCGGGCCCCCGGCCGGGGGGCGGGCGGTGTCGGTCACGAGTTACTCCCTGACGGATGTGCGGAGCCCACGATCGCCGGGCGCCGCACGTCGGTGACGGACCCCGGCCCGATCGGGTGCGACCCGACCGTACACCGCGCCCACCACCGACTTTGCGCCGCACGGACGCCGCCGGGCCCGGTCGCCGGTGGTCGTCACACGAAGCGCGGGCGACCGACCACCCAGCCGAGGATCATCTCCGCGACGATCACCGCGGCCAGCAGCGCCAGCGACGCCGTCCAGGTCCCGGTGATCCCGTGCAGCACGCCGAACAGGAACGGTCCGGAGGCGCCGAGCAGGTATCCGAAGCCCTGCGCCATCGCGGACAGGTCGGTCGTCTCCGAGGTCTCCCGGGTGCGCAGCGCGATCAGCCCCAGCCCGAGCGGGAAGACCGCCATCCCGACGCCGAGCAGCACCGTCCACAGCCAGGGGGCCGCCGCCGGCGCGACGGCCAGGCCGACGATCGCCGCGAGCGAGCAGGACGCCAGCCCGACGATCCAGCCGGACTGCGAGTTGCGGTTCAGCGCGATCGGCGGGATCAGGAAGCTCAGCGGGATCCCGATGATGTTGATCAGCGCCAGCATCAGGCCTGCGGTGGTGCGCGGGATCCCCTCGGAGACGAACAGCTCCGACAGCCAGCCCATCGCGACGTAGGCGACACAGGCCTGCAACCCGAAGAACGCGGTGACCGCCCAGGCCAGCGGGCGGCGCAGCATCGACCGGCGCTCGCCGTCGGCGATCCGCGACGCGGGCGTGGCGCCGTGCCGTGCTCCGGTCGCCCAGACGACCAGCGCCCCCGCGGACAACGCCGCCCAGGCGCCGACCGCGCCGCGCCAGCCGAGCAGCGGTTCGAGCATCGGGGTGAAGGCGGCGCCGAAGCCGCCGCCCGCCGCGAGCGCCGCGGTGTAGATCCCGGTGACCCGGCCGACGGCGTGTGGGAACGACTCCTTCACCACGACCGGGATCAGCACGTTCCCGATCGCGATGCCCGACGCGGCGATGAAGGTCCCCCCGAGCACCACCCACGGCCCGTCGACGACCCGCAGCACCAGGCCCACGGTCAGCACGGCCATCGCGACCCCGATCGCGCGGGCCACGCCCAGCCGCCGCCCGAGCAGCGGTGCGATGATCGCGGCGAGACCGAAGCAGATCGTCGGCACGGCGGTGAGCAGGCTGGTCCACGACGCGGAGGCGCCGAGACCGTCCCGCACCTCCCCCAGCACCGATGACATGCTGGTCACGGCGGGACGCAGGTTCATCGCGGCCAGCGCCACGCCGACGACCAGGAGCGGAGTTCCGACCAGCGCCCCGGTCCGGCGGGACGCGGCCCGGCCGGTGGCGTCGGTCTCGTTCGCGGGTGCCCCCTGATCAGCAATGCTCACGAAACGGTATTGTTACAGACGTAGGATGTTCCGATGAAAGGATGACCCGGTGCCTCTCGTCACAGCACGTCGCGGCAGCCTCGTCGACCAGGTCATCACCCAGCTCCGGAATGCCATCTCGTCCGGGCAGTGGCCGGTCGGTCATCGCATTCCGGCCGAGGCCGAGCTCACCGCCCAGCTCGAGGTCGGCCGCAACACCGTCCGCGAGGCGGTCCGCGCGCTCGCGCACGGTGGTCTGCTGGAGGTGCGGCAGGGCGACGGCACCTACGTCCGCGCGACGTCGGAGCTGTCCGGGGCGCTGCGCACGCTGTGCGGCCCCGAGCTGCGCGAGGTGCTCGAGGTCCGGCGGACCATCGAGGTCGAGGCGGCCCGGCTGGCCGCCGCCCGGCACACCGACGAGGACCTGGCCCTGCTCCGCCGCTCGCTGACCGACCGGGACGTCGCCGTCGAGGCGGTCGCCGCCGCCACCCGCCGCGGCGAGGAGCCCGGCACCGCCGAGCTGGAACGCGCGGCCCGCGCCGACACCGACTTCCATCTCGCCGTGGTGCGCTGCTCGGGCAACAGCCTGCTCGTCGAGCTGTACCGCGGCGTGGTCGAGGCAGTCGCCGGGAGCGTCGTGACCACGATGCCCGCCACCGTCGGCACCGAGGACGACGTCTCGCACACCGGCATCGTCGAGGCGATCGAGGCGGGCGACGTGGAGCGCGCCGCCCGCGAGGCGGGCGACTTCCTGCAGCGGCTGATCGACCGCCGGGACTGAGCCCGACCGGCTGAACCCGGCCATCCGCGCGGAGCGGAAATGGTCACACGGCGCACTTCGACACATCCGCACGGGCGATGATTGGCCGGATCACGGGAGGCCTCGATGACGGTGTCGATCTCGCAAGCGTCGCTGCACGGACGCCCGGTCCGGAAGGTGCGGCTGCCGGCGATGCTCTTCGCCCTGGGCCGGGCCTGCGCCGCGGCCGGTACGCCGGATCGCGGGCCGGTTCCCGGCAGCTCGTCCACCGCTCACCGAGCCGGCGATCCACCCCGCCGAGCGACGCAGGCGGAGGGCCCGGCGGGCCGGGCACCGGAGCCGGAGCGCGGTTAGCCTGCCTCGCCGGACGCGATTCCGCCCCCGAACGACATCGAGGAGTGCTCCGGCGTGCTCAAGGGTTTCAAGGAGTTCCTGCTGCGCGGGAACGTCATCGATCTCGCGGTCGCCGTCGTCATCGGCGCCGCGTTCACCGCGGTGGTCACGGCGTTCACCAGGTCGTTCCTCGAACCACTGCTGCGGCTGTTCTCCGGCGGCGAGAACGCGGTCCCGCCGGGCACGATCCCGCTCACCGACGAGGTGCAGCTGGACTACGCCGCGTTCCTGAACGCGGTCATCCAGTTCATGATCACGGCCGCGGTGATCTACTTCCTGGTCGTGTTCCCGATGAAGTGGCTGCAGGAACGCCGGAAGAAGGACGACGAGGCCGCCCAGCAGACCGACGGCGAGCTGCTGGCCGAGATCCGGGACCTGCTCAAGGAACAGGCCGAGCGGGACCGCGACCGCGCGACGGCACTCACCCCGGCCGCCCCGGCCGGGCCCTGGTCGCCACCGGCCCCGCCGCAGGCACCGGGTCAGCAGACATCGGGTCAGCAGGCACCGGTCCCGCAGGCACCGGGTCAGCAGGCACCGGGCCCACAGGCCCAGCCGCAGCCGGTCCCGCAGGGGCGCCCCGGCTTCGCGCCGTACTCGCCGGAGGGCGCACACCGGTCCCGGCACCGCGGCTGACCGCGCGCCGTACGCCCCTCGACAGCACCTCGCAGGCGCCCCCACAACCCGCCGGCACCCCGCAGTCGCCCCCACAACCCGCCGGCCCCGCAGCCGCCTCACCGCAGCCCCATCGGCGTCCCACAGTCGCCCGACCGCAGCCCCACCGACGGCCCCCCGGCAGCTCACGGTCGCCGGTCGGCGACCTGCCGGCAGCCCGATCGCATCGAACGAGATCGGGGCGAAACGGTTTCGATTCGACACGGTGACAGAGGGCGACGAGGCTGAGCCGGTCGCGGAGGACGCCGGTCCACCGCGGGAGGGGGCGGGACCGATGGCCGAGGCCACCACGAGTGCCGGGGAGGACCCGCCCGCCCTGCGGCGGGTGATGGGCCCGAAGCTGCTGCTGCTGTTCATCATCGGCGACATCCTCGGCACCGGGATCTACGCCCTGGTCGGCCAGGTCGCCGAGGAGGTCGGCGGGGCGGCGTGGCTGCCGTTCCTGGTGGCCTTCGCGGTCGCGATGGTCACCGCGTTCTCCTATCTGGAGCTGGTCACCAAGTACCCGGCGGCCGCCGGCGCTGCGCTGTACGCGCACAAGGCCTTCGGCATCCACTTCCTGACCTTCATGGTCACCTTCGTGGTGATGTGCTCGGGGATCACCTCGGCGTCGACGGCGTCCCGGGCGTTCGCCTCGAACCTGAACGAGGGCTTCGGCCTGGACCTGGGCAACGGCGGGATCGTGCTGATCGCGCTGGCCTTCATGGTGCTGGTCGCCGCGGTCAACTTCCGCGGCGTCGGCGAGAGCGTGAAGGTCAACGTGGTGCTCACGCTGGTCGAGCTCTCCGGCCTGCTGCTGGTCATCCTGATCGGGGTGTTCGCGATCGCCGGCGGCAACGCCGACTGGGGGCGGGTGATCGCCTTCGACACCCCCGAGGACAAGGGCGTGTTCCTGGCGGTCACCTCGGCGACGTCGCTGGCGTTCTTCGCGATGGTCGGCTTCGAGGACTCGGTGAACATGGCCGAGGAGTGCCACGAACCGCGCCGGATCTTCCCGAAGATCATGATCACCGGCCTGACGATCACCGGGATCATCTACGTGCTGGTCGCGATCTGCGCCGTGGCGCTGGTTCCGGTCGGCCCGCTCGCCGCGAGCGAGACCCCGTTGGTCGAGGTGGTCCGGGCCGGCGCGCCGGGCATCCCGGCGGACGCGGTGCTGCCCTTCATCTCGATGTTCGCCGTCGCGAACTCGGCACTGATCAACATGCTGATGGCGTCCCGGCTGCTCTACGGCATGGCCAACCAGGCGGTACTGCCCAAACAGCTCGCCCGGGTGCACCCGTTCCGCCGCACCCCGTGGGTGGCGATCATCTTCACCACGCTGATCTCGTTCGCGCTGATCACCTACGTGTCGCTGGACGACGACTCCGACGTCGTGTCCGCGCTCGGCGGCACCACGTCGCTGCTGCTGCTCGCGGTGTTCACGATCGTCAACATCGCGGTGCTCGTGCTGCGCCGCGACCGGGTCGACGCCGATCACTTCCGTGCCCCGCCCGGCCTCCCGGTCGTCGGCGTGATCACCAGTGCGTACCTGGTGCTGCCGTTCTCGGGGCGGGACGCGATCCAGTACGAGCTGGCCGGCCTGCTGCTCCTGCTCGGCCTGGTCCTCTACGGCATCACGCTGCTGCTCAACCGCAGGCTGGGCGTGCGGACGAGCACTCTGGACCCCGCCGAGCTCGACGGCTGAGGGATCGGGAGGTGAGGTCGTCCGTATCCGCTCGCCAGGTGAGCGGATATCGGCGAACCGGACCCTCCCTGCTGCCGGGGGATGCACCGGGTCCGGCCGGCCCTCCTCAGACGGCCGGACCGCCCCTTTCCCGAAACCGCTCACCAAGTGAGCAATATCGGCGAACCGGACCCTCCCTGCTGCCGGGGTGTGCACCGGGTCCGGCCGGCCTTCCCCGGGCAGCCGCACCCACCCCCTACGAGGAACCGCTCACCAGATGAGCGGTTCCTCGTGGCAAGGGGTCCCAGGAGAAGCCCGGCCGGCCGGTGGCCCGGCGGCCGGCCCCGCCGGTGATCAGCCCAGGTCGACGATCGCGGCGACCGGGCCGCCGCCCTCCGGGCCCTGGTGCGCCGCGGAGACCGAGACGAACGCCGCCGGGTCACCGGTGACCGACGCGGTCACGCCGCCGACGCAGGCCTTGATCTGCCGGTGCCAGTGCACGTCGGAGTCGTCGAGCATGGCGTTGCGGCGGCCACGGACGGTGCCGTCCTGGGACGCCTCGCACTTGAGGAACACGTTGACCAGCCGGCCGTCCAGATCCGAGGTGTGCGCGCGCTCGGGCAGGTCCAGCCCGGCGTCGCGGATCGCGTTCCAGATGCCGTCGGCGTCGAGCGCGTCGGTCATCACCGAGTGCCCGATCCGGTAGCGGCCGCCGACCCCGCGCGCGTTCCCGACCACGACGACCTGCGCCCGGTCCAGCTCCACCCCGGACGAGCAGGACGCGACCGCCGAGTACAGCTCCCGGCTGTGCATCACGTCGTCGTCGGCCGGCATCTCGATCTCGCCGAGCGCGACGGCGACGCCGAGCGCGGTACAGCCGTTGGACAGGTCCATCGACTCGTGGGTGTGCTCGGTCCACACCGTCTTCCCGCGGGACTTGGCGTCGCGGATGGTGGAGATGGTGAGCAGCGGGGTCTTGGTCTGGACGTAGTGCACGTCGGCCGGGTCGGTGATGCCGGCCCGCTTCATCGCCGCCTGCACCGCGTCGGCCACCTTCGTGATCATCGGTGTGCGGCCGATGTCCTCCGGTGCGAGCTGCTCGCTCATCGCGAAGCCGACGGTCAGCCGCGGCTCCTCGGACGGCGTGACCTCCTCCGGCGGCACGGTCGCGAAGATCGTCGCGTGCGGGCTGAGCACCCCGTCGGTGCCGCCGGACCAGACGATCGGCACCTCGCGGACCTGCTCGGCCGGGGCGCCCTTCTCGATGAGCACCTCGCGGAACGCGCGATCGGCGATGATCCGGGTGTAGTCGTTCACCCCGCCGTTGCCCTCGGTCTTGCCGATGATCGCGACGACCCGTTCGGCCCGCAGCACACCCTGGTCGATCAGCGCCGCGAGCTCGCTCGCGTCGGCGACGGAGTGGATCGGGACCTTGCGTACCTCGATGGCGTCGGGCATGACGGCTCCTTCCGGTTGACGGATTTCAGTCGGGGACGACGACGGTCCCGGCCGCGCCGGCGGCGGCGTCCGGGAGATGATCGAGATCGGTGATGACGGCCCGGGTCCCGCCGGCCTCGACGAACCGGCAGGCCGCGTCGACCTTGGGGCCCATCGAGCCGCCGGCGAAATGGCCGCCGGCGGCGTGCGCACGCATCGCGCTCACCGCGACCACACCGAGCGGCTCCGCGTCCGGGGTGCCGAACCGCAGTACCGCCTGCGGCACGTCGGTGCCGATGACCAGCACGTCGGCCCGGACGGTGCGGGCGAGCAGCGCGGCACCGAGATCCTTGTCGATGACGGCCTCGACGCCGGTGAGCGATCCGTCCGGCGCACGGACGACCGGGATCCCCCCGCCACCGTTGGCGACGACGACGAAACCTGCGTCGACCAGCGCCCGGATCGCCGAGCCGTCGACGATCTCCAGCGGCTCGGGCGAGCCGACCACCCGGCGCCAGCCGCGCTCGCCGCGGTCCTCCCAGTGCTGGCCGTGCTCGACCAGCACCGCCGCCTCCGCGGCCGGGAGATAGCGCCCGATCGGCTTGCTGGGCCGGATCAGACCCGGATCGTCCCCGGCCACCACCGTACGGGTCACCACGGCGGCGCTGCGCCGGTCGATCCCGGCGCGGGTCAGCGCCGCGTCCAGCGCCGTGGTCAGGACGAACCCCAGCGTGCCCTGGGTCTGCGCGCCGCACCAGTCCAGCGGGACCGGCGGGACGACCGCCGCCGCCAGCTCGTTCTTCACCAGCAGGTTCCCGACCTGCGGGCCGTTGCCGTGGGTCAGCACCACCTCGGTGCCGGCCGCCAGCAGCCCGGCGACCGCACCCGCCGCCCGCCGCGCGGCGGCGACCTGGTCCTCGGGCCGGGCACGCCCGTCGGGCGCGGTCATCGCGTTGCCGCCCAGCGCCAGCAGCACCCTCATGACGCCCGCCCCAGCAGCGCGTCCAGGGTGCGTGTCCCAGCGGGCAGCCCGTGCGCGTCGTAGTAGCGGAACATCGCGTCGAACCAGGCACCGCGGCCGGACGGGCCGGGCACCCGCTCGGCGGTCGTCCCGGCCTCGGCGGCCAGCTGCGCGACGGTGCCGGTACGCGAGGCCAGCTCGTAGGTCGCGCCGTCGTGGCCGGGTTCGGTGAGCACCGTCGCGGCGACCGTGGCGACCTCGGCCAGATCCGCGAACCCGAACGGGGCGTGCACGTCATAGGGCACCCGGACCGGGCCGCCGAGGTCGAGATTCTGCAGGTAGGCGCCGGGCTGCAGGATCGTCCAGCGCAGCCCGGAGCGACGCACCAGATCCTCGGACCGGGCCTTGCCCAGGTGGTGCGGCATCGCCGGGACGTACGGCGACGCCACCGAGTGGTAGACGACCCGACCGACGCCGGCCGCCCGCAGCTCGTCGAGCAGGCCGGCGACGAGCGCGGGCTCGTCCGGGTGCATGTTGGGGGCGATCAGGTAGGCCGCGTCGCAACCGGCGGCCGCGTCACCGACCCGGTCGGCCCGGCCGAGCGGCACCGGTTCCGCACCGCGCTCGCGCAGCGCCGCCGCCACCGCCCGGCCGGTCACCCCGTTCCCCCCGGGGATCGCGACCCGCATCTCGGCGCCCGTCATCCCGGCGCCCCTCATCTCAGAGCCGGTCCACGTCGGCGTGCGCGGCGCCCGCCAGGGTGGCGTAGCCGGGCCCGCGGTCGAAGAACGCGTCGTCGGTCGGCGACCAGGCGGCGCGCCCGGCTCGCTCGGCGAGCGTGCCCGCGGCGTCGAACGCAAGCGTGTCGTCGTCGATCGAGCCGGTCAGCACGACGCCGTAGTCGGCCAGCGCGGACGCGGCGGAGACCTTGTGCCACAGCACGTCCCGCACGACGGCGGCGGGATCGCGGGCGAGCGGGTCGCCCCATCCCCCGCCACCGGTGGTGCGCACCCGGATGACCTCGCCCGCCGCGACGGGCTCGGCGTCGGCGAGCGCGTCGACCTCCCGCTCGTTCGGGCCGCCCGGGTCGATCACGACCTCGAACGGCCGGCCGGCCTTCCCGCCGCGCACCCCCCAGCAGGACAGGATCGAGCGGTCGGCGATGGACATGAAGTGCCCGTCGCGGAGCATCCGGATGTGCTTCTCGTAGCCGAGGCCGCCCCGGTACTCGCCCGCACCGCCGGAGTCGACGGCCAGTGACAGCGACTCGACGAGGAACGGGAACCGGGCCTCGGTGAACTCGGTCGGTAGGTTCCGCGAGTCCGGGACGACGTGGATGGTGTCCTCTCCGTCGGCGTAGTAGCGGCCGCCCGAGCCGCCGCCGAGCACCTCGCGCATGAGGTACGGGCGGCCGTCGACGTCCTCGCCGTACACCCCGGTGTAGCGGATCGTCTCCTGGTCGGCGGGCATCCGGCCGTCGACCGCCTTCGCGACGACCCCGGCAAGCACCCCGAGCAGCCGCAGGATGACGAACGTGCGGGCGTTCGTCGGGGCCGGGAACACCGGGGTGAGCAGCGTGCCGGGCGGCGGGAACCGCATCTCGATCAGCGGGACGATGCCCTCGTTGACGTCGAGCTCGGCCATCCGCTCCGGGGAGTCGGCCAGGTTGCGCAGGATCGGGGCGAGCCACTTCTTGAGGAAGACGCCGTCGGAGTAGTCGCCGCAGTGGTTGATCGGGCCCTTCGCCTGCGCGGACGTGCCGTCGAAGTCGATGATCAGGCGCTCGCCGTCCGGGTCGTCGGCGGCGGTGCGGGTCAGCGTGATCCGCTGGGTGTGCAGCCGGGGCGCGTCGACGCCGTCGTGCTCGGCGTAGTCCTCCCAGGTCCAGCTGCCGACCGGGATCCGGCCGAGGATCTCCCGGCGGTAGGTCTCGGTGGTGCGGGAGATGATCGCGTCGAAGCAGGACTCGACGGTCCGCACGCCATAGCGGTCGAACAGCTCACCGAGCCGGCGCGCACCCATCAGGCAGGCGGAGCACTCGGCGTCCAGGTCGGCCGAGAGCGACTCCGGCATCCGCGAGTTCCGGGTCATGATCGCCAGCGCGGCCCGGTTGGGGACGCCCGCGTCCCACAGCCGGATCGGCGGCACCATCAGCCCCTCGGAGAACACGCTGGTCGCGTTCGACGGCATCGAGCCGGGCACCGCGCCACCGATGTCGTCGTGGTGGCCGAACGCCTGCACGAACGCGACCACCCGGCGGTCGGAGTCCGGGCCGGCGAACACCGGCACGGTGACGCACAGGTCGGGCAGGTGCCCGATGCCGCCCTCGGAGCGGTAGACGTCGTTGTGGAAGAAGACGTCGCCCTCGCGCATCTCCTCGAGCGGGAACTCGCGGGCGATCGGGTGCACCAGCGCCGAGTAGGAGCGGCCGGTCAGCTTGCGCAGCCTGCGGTCGTGGATGCCGGCCCGGAAGTCGTGCGCGTCCCGGATCATCGGGCTGCGGCTGGTCCGGGCGATGGCGGTCTCGACCTCCATCTCGACGCTCGCCAGCGAGCCCTGGACGATCTCGACCAGCACCGGATCGGCACCGGCGCCCGCGTCGTCGGCGAGGGCACCGAACGGGAACTGGGTGGGGGCGCGACGGGAACCGGTCACGACTGGTCCTTCCGGGTCACGATGATGTTAAGGAACTCGTCGATCCGGGCGGCGAACCCCGGGTGCAGCGGGACGGTGGAACCGAACTCCTCGACGATCGCCGGGCCGTCGACACTCGCGCCGGGCACCAGATCGGTGCGCCGGTACACCGGGGTGTCGACGAAGCCGTCGGCCGCGTCGAAGCAGACCGGGCGCCGGGAGACCGCGGTGACCGACGCCGCCAGTGCCGCCGGATCGGTCACGAGCTCGTGCTTCGGGATCTCCGGGCGGCGGATCGGCCCGATCCCGGACACCCGCAGGTTGACCCACTCGACCTGCTGGTCGTCGTCCCCGGCGAAGTCGTAGCCGTAGAGCGCGCGGTGCGCGGCGTGGAACGCGGCGGCGACCTCGTCCAGGGTGGCGGCGGTGACCGGGCCGTCCGGCACCGGGACGCGCACCTCGAACGCCTGGCCGAAGTAGCGCAGGTCGGCGGAGCGGACGAAGCCGTGCTGCGCGGCGCCGAAGCCCTCCCGGGTCAGCGCGGCGGCCGCCTGCCCGGTCAGCTCGTCGACGATCCGGGCGACGTCGGCCGGATCCAGCCGGTCGGCGAGCGCGACGTGCGTCTGCACGTAGTCGTTCTTGACGTCGACGGTGAGCAGGCCGAACGCGGAGACGTTGCCCGGGTTCGGCGGCACCAGCACGGTCGGCACGCCGAGCACGTCGACCAGCCGGCACAGCAGCAGCGAGCCCGAGCCGCCGAACGTGGTGAGCGCGAAGTCCCGCACGTCCAGTCCGCGTTTCACGGTGACCTGGCGCAGCGCGTTCGCCTGGTTCCAGGCGGAGATCTCCAGGATGCCGGTGGCGCACGCCTCCGGGGACAGCTCCAGCTCCTTGGCGAGGCGCTCGATGCCGGCGCGGGCAGCCTCGACGTCCAGCGGGATCTCGCCGCCGAGCAGGTGCGGCGGGATCCGCCCGAGGAACACGTGCGCGTCGGTGATGGTGACGTCGGTGCCGCCGCGGCCGTAGCAGAGCGGGCCCGGATCGGCGCCCGCCGAGTGCGGGCCGACCTTGAGGGTCCCCTCCGGGGAGATCCAGGCGATCGAGCCGCCACCGGCGCCGACGGTGACGACGTCGATCATCGGGATCTTGGACGGGAACCGCCCGACGGTGCCCTCGGTGGTCAGCGTCGGCTCACCACCGACCACCACCGAGACGTCGGTGGAGGTGCCGCCGCCGTCGGAGGTCAGCACCTTGTCGAAGCCCGCCTCGCTGGCGATCAGTCCGGCGCCGAGCGCGCCCGCCGCCGGCCCGGAGAGGACGGTGGTGATCGGCTGGTGCACGACCTCGTCGGCGGAGAGCACGCCGCCGTTGGACTTCATCACGTAGAACGGGATCTCACGGTCGTCGTACGCGGTGAGCCGGTTCTTGATGTTCGAGACGTAGGCCGAGAGCCGGGGCTTGACCGCGGCGTCGACGAGCACGGTGGTGGCCCGCTCGAACTCGCGGTACTCGCGCAGCACCTGGCTGGACAGCGACACCACGGCGCGCGGGTGCTCCTCGGCGAGGATCTCGCGCATCCGCTCCTCGTGCGTCGGGTCGGCGTAGGCGTGCAGGAAGCAGACGCCGAGGGTGTCGACGTCGTGATCGCGGAACCAGCGGGCGACCGCGCGGGCACCGTCCTCGTCGAACGGGCGCACCTGCGCGCCGGTGTGGTCGAGCCGTCCCTCGACGCCCTTCACCAGGTCACGGGGAACGATCCGGTTCGGCTTGACCCAGAAGTAGGAGTTGCCGTAGCCGTCCGGGACGGACTGCCGGGCGATCTCCAGCATGGCCTCGTAGCCGGCGGTGGTGATGAAACCGAGCCGGCCGACCTTGCCCTCGAGCAGCTGGTTGGTCGCGACGGTGGTGCCGTGGCTGACCGCCTCGATCTGCGATCCCTCCGAGCCGAGCAGCTCCAGGACCTTGTCGATCCCGGCCAGGAAGCCGTCGGCCGGATTGGCCGGGGTGGAGGGTGTCTTGGTGGTGACGAGCTCGCCGGTCTGCTCGTCGAAGGCGACGACGTCGGTGAACGTGCCACCGGTGTCGATGCCGATCCGGATCCGCCGGGTCATGGGACTCCTCCCGCTCACGCGTCGCTGGATGAGATTCAACCGGCCGTCGCGCCGGGCTGACATGGCAACCAATGCCGAAGAACCACCGATCAACTGACAGGTTCTGCCGATGGTCGCGCGGCGCTGCCGTTCAAGATCCGCGTCTTGGGAGCGGAGGTGTTCCCCAGGTACTCGTACACTCCCAAGACGCGGATCTTGGTCGGGCGGGAGCCCCGGGATGTCGGGCGGGAGCCCCCGGCATCAGCCGGCCAGTGCCTCGACGGCGGCCGCGACCTCCAGCAGGTACCGGTCGCCGCCGTGCCGGGTGACGATCTGGATGCCGACCGGGAGCCCGTCGGGGGTCGTGCCGAACGGCACCGAGATCGCCGGGCAGCCGGTGACCGTGATCAGGTACGCCGAGCGCATCCAGTCCAGGTAGGACTCCATCGGACGGCCGTCGATCTCGGTCGGGAACTCCTGGTCGGCCGGGAACGGCGGCACCTGCGACACCGGCAGCACCAGCACGTCGTGATCGGTGAAGTACTCCCGCATCCGCTGCGCCAGCGCGGTCCGCTGCCGGTAGGCGAGCGCGACGTCGGCACCGGTCAGCGACTCGCCGGCCCGGATGTTCGCGGCGAGCGATGCCTTGAGGCCGTCCGGGTGCGCCGCGAGCAGCTCACCGAACCTGGCCTGGAAGTGCCAGGCGCGCAACGTCCGGAAGCACTCGTCGGCACCGGACAGGTCCGGCGCGGCGGCGGTGACCGACGCGCCCGCCCCGGCCAGCGCCGTCCCGGCCGCCTCGACGACGGCCGCCACCGCGGGATCGACCGCGAACGCGCCGCCCAGGTCGGTCGAGAGCGCCACCCGCAGCCCGCCGAGCGGCACCGGCACCGGCGGCGGCGCGAACACCGATCCCGGGTCGCCGAGCGCGTGCGGCGCCCGCGGATCGGGCCCGGCCAGCACCGACAGCAGCAGCGCGAGATCACCGACGGTGCGGGCCATCGGGCCACCGGTCGACGTCGTCTCCCACATGTTCTGCGACGGCCACTCCGGCACCCGCCCCCAGGACGGCCGCAACCCGACCACCCCGCAGAACGACGCCGGATTGCGCAGCGAACCGCCCATGTCCGAGCCGTCCGCGAGCGGCACCATCCCGGCGGCCAGTGCGCAGGCGGCGCCACCGGAGGAGCCGCCCGCGGACCGGGACGGGTCGTGCGGGTTGCGGGTCGTCCCGAACACCGGGTTGAACGTGTGCGAGCCGGCCGCGAACTCCGGCACGTTGGTCTTGCCGATCGGCACCGCCCCGGCCAGCCGGATCCGCTCGACGATCAGGTCGTCGGTGTCCGGGACGTGCTCGGCGTAGAGCGGCGATCCGTAGGTGGTGCGCCAGCCGGCGGCGGCGTGCGTGTCCTTGAAGGCGAACGGCAGCCCGTGCAGCGGCCCGATCCCGGCGCCGGCGGCGAGCCGCTCGTCGGCGGCCGCCGCGCCGGCCATGGCGCGGTCGGGATCCAGCGACACGATCGCGGTGAGCTCCGGGTTCCGCTCGGCGATCCGGTCCAGGTGCAGGCCGGTCAGCTCGCGGGCGGAGATCTCCTTCGCGCGCAGCGCGGCGGCCTGCTCACGAGCGGTCGAGTCGACCGACAGCCCGCTCACCGGCGCCGTCCGATCACGGCGCCGACCAGCACGCCGAGCAGCGCCACCGCGGCGCCGACCCCGACGCCCCTGGTGAAGTCACCGGACCCGGAGCCTCCCGGGCCCGGGTCGCTCCCGCCCGGCGCGGTGAACACCCCCACCGGGGCGGCGACCCCGGGGCCGCTCACGCGGCCGGTGCCCCCGGGGCCGCCCGCGAGCACCGGGTCCGCCGCGGCCACCGGCAGCGGGCCGCCGAGCGCTGCGTCCGCGATGCCACCGGGTGCCGCAGCGCCGCCGGGACCGGGCGCGCCCGGCGCGGACAGGGCCGCGCCGACGTTGCCGAAGAATTCCGCCGCCATCCGCTTCGACACGCTCGACAGCATCCGCTGCCCGACCCCGCCGACCATCCCGCCGACGGTCGCGTCGGCGGCGTAGGAGATCCGGGTGCCGGCGTCGCCGAGATCGTCGAACCCGACGTCGACGACGGCGTCGACCGTCCCCGGCCCGCCGGACCCGCGCAGCGTCATCACCAGCGACTCGTGCTCCTTCAGGTCCGACAGCGCGCAGCTGCCGGCGTAGGTGCCCTTGATCGCCGCGACGCCCGCGGTGACCGTCATCGCGTAGGCGTTCTCACCGGTGGCCTCCAGCTTCTCGCAGCCGGGGATCGTCGTGACCAGCACCCGCGGATCGAGCAGCGCCGACCAGACGTGCTCGACCGGGTGCGGGACGACGTCGGTTCCGCTGATCTTCATGGGCGGTGCTCCTCGCGCAGGGTGTGCAGGTCGGACGGCGAGATCGGCATCGCGGTGATCGGGAAGCCCTCGGCGTCGGAGATCGCCGCCGCGATCACCGCGGACACCGGGATCACCCCGGCCTCACCGGCGCCCTTGATCCCGAGCGGGTTCAGCGGCGACGGCGTCTCCAGGTGGTCGATGTCGATCGCATCCGGGATCTCGCTGACGTAGGGCATCAGGAAGTCCATGAACGAGGCGTTGAGCAGCTGGCCGGAGTCGTCGTAGGCCATCCGCTCGTACAGCGCGCCGCCGATGCCCTGGGCGACGCCGCCGTGGATCTGCCCCTCGACCACCATCGGGTTGATCAGGTTCCCGCAGTCGTGCACCACGGCGTAGCGCAGGATCCGGATCTCCGCGGTGTCCGGGTCGGTCTCCACGATCGCCGCGTGCATGCCCGACGCGAACGTGGCGTGCTCCGGGCTGTAGAAGTCGGTGCCCTCCAGGCCTGGCTGATCGCCCTCGGCGACCGGCGGCTGCTCGGAGTCCCCGACGGAGAACTGGGTGGCCGCCTTGGACGCCTCGTCGAAGGCGTAGCGCAGCGGATTGGACAGCACCGACAGCGTCCCGAGCGGGATCGACCGGTCGGTGCCGCGCACGCCGACGATCCCGTCGACGATCTCCAGGTCGTCGACCGACGCCTCCAGGGCGTCCGCGGCGAGGCGCAGCGCCTTCTCCCTGGTCCGCCGGGCCGCCTTGTGGATCGCCGAGCCGGACATCACCGCGGCCCGGGACGCGAACGTCCCGACCGCGTACGGCATCCGGCGGGTGTCCCCGGTGACCACCTCGACGTCGTCGAAGCGGACCCCCAGCTCGTCGGCGACGATCTGCGCGAACGCCGTCTGATGACTCTGCCCCTGGGTGGTCAGGCCGGTCGCGACCTTCACCTTCCCGGTGGTCTCGACGTGCACGTGCGCGCCCTCGTACGGCCCGACGCCGGTGCCCTCGACGTAACAGGCCAACCCGATGCCGACGGTGCGGCCCTGCTCGGCGCAGGCCCGCCGGAACTCGGCGAAGCCGTCCCAGTCGATCAGCTTGCGCAGCTTGTCCAGCGACGCCGGATAGTCACCGGAGTCGTACTCCAGCGCCCTGCCGTCCTGGAAGACGAGGCCGTGGTCGTAGGGGAACTCGTCGGGGCGGATGAAGTTCACCGCCCGCACCTCGGTGCGGTCACGGCCCAGGTACGCAGCGATCGCGTCCATCGTGCGCTCCATCGCGAAGCAGCCCTGCGGACGGCCGGCGCCGCGGTACGGCGTCACGATCACGGTGTTGGTGTACAGCGACTCGAACACCACCCGGTAGGCGCCCGGCTTGTACGGGCCGAGCAGCTGGGTGGAGGTGATGATCGGGACGATCAACCCGTACGGCGTGTAGGCGCCGTGGTCGTGCCAGAACTCGACGTCCAGGCCGAGCAGCCGGCCGTCGTCGTCGAACCCGACCTCGATGTGCTGGGTCTGGCCGCGCTCGTGCGCCGAGGACACGAAGTGCTCGCGGCGGTCCTCGGTGAACTTGACCGGCCGGTCCAGCGCGCGGGCCGCCATCGGCACCAGCAGCTCCTCCGGCCACGGGTGGACGATCTTGACCCCGAAGCCGCCGCCGACGTCCGGGGTGATCACGTCGACCCGGCCGATGTCCAGGCCGAGCTTCGCCGCGACGGCGGCTCGCACGCCGGTCGAGGTCTGGGTGGACGACCACAGGACCAGCCGATCGGAGTCGTGGTCCCAGCGGGCCACCGTGCCGCGGCCCTCCAACGGCATGCAGGCGCTGCGCTCGATCTCCAGGTCCAGCGCGAGCCGGTGCGGGGCGGCGGCGATCGCGGCCGGGGCGTCCCCGACGGTCTGCTCCAGGCGGGCGCCGACGTTGCCCGGGACGTCGTCGTGCACCAGCCGGTCCGCGGCCCGGGCGGCGTCCAGCCCGACGACGGCGGGCAGTACCTCGTAGTCGACGACGATCCGGTTCACCGCGTCCTCGGCGAGGTAGCGGTCCTCGGCGACGACGAACGCGATGGCCTCGCCGACGTGGTTCACCTCGTCGCGGGCCAGCGCGTACTGGGTGCGGCCGTGGGTCAGGGCAGGATGCGGGATGAGCACCGGCAGCGGCTCGGCCATCGGGCCGCTCAGGTCGTCGTAGGTGTAGACGGCGTGTACCCCGTCGACGTCGAGCACCCCGGACACGTCGATGTCGAGGATCCGGGCGTGCGCGTGCGGGGAACGCAGCACGGCCGCGTGCAGCACCGCGGGCCCGGCTCCCGGGCCGGCCAGGATGTCGTCGACGTAGCGGCCCTCGCCGTGCAGGAACCGGCGGTCCTCGACCCGCTGCACGGGCTGGCCCATCAGCTTCGTGGTCATCGGGCCGGCTCCTGGGCGGACTCCAACTCGGCCGCACGCTCCACCGCTCGCACGATGTTCTGGTAGCCGGTACATCGGCAGAGGTTCCCGGCGATCATCTCCCGGGCGGCGTCCCTGGTCGGGCAGGGATCGCGGCGCAGACCGGCGGTGACGGTCGTCAGGAAGCCGGGGGTGCAGAACCCGCACTGCAGCCCGTGGCACTCGGCGAACGCGCGTTGCACCGCGTTCGGCTCACCGTCCGGCCCGGCGAGCCCCTCGACCGTGGTGATCTCGTGCGCGGTGGCGGCGACCGCCAGCAGCAGGCAGGCCCGGACCGGTTCGCCGTCGGCCAGGATCGTGCAGGAGCCGCACACGCCGTGCTCGCAGCCGACGTGCGTGCCGGTGAGCCCCAGGTCGTGCCGCAGCGCGTCGGACAGCAGCCGCCGGGCCGGGACCCGCAGCTCGTACGTCACCCCGTTCACCCGCAGCCGGATCTCGTGCCGGGTCTCGCGCCGGATCTCGTTCATGGCGTCCCTCCCTGGGCGTTCGCGGTCGCGGCGGCCACGACCCGGTCGGTCAGCACCCGGACCAGGGTCCGCCGGTAGGCCGCCGTGGCATGGATGTCACCGGTCGGATCGAGCTGCTCGAGCGCGGCCTCGGCCCGGTCGGCGGCCGGCACCCCGGTGAGGTCGACGACCGTGGGCACGTCGCTCACCGACAGGTAACCCACCCGGATCCGCTCCCCCTCGACCAGCGCGGCCGCGCCGACCAGCGCGTAGTCGCCGTGCCGGCGGGCGATCTCGTCGAAGGCGACCCCGGCACCGGGGGGCAGCGCCGGGAAGAACGCCGAGAGCGCGATCTCGTCCGGCGCCACCGACGACTCCAGCGGGCCGACGAACAGCTCCGACGCCGCGATCGTGCGCCGGCCGGCGGGCCCGGAGACCTCGATCGACCCGCCGAGCAGGCTCAGCACCACCGGCATCTCGGCGGCGGAGTCCGCGTGCACCAGCGAGCCGACCGTCGTCCCGCGGTTGCGGACGGTGGCGTGCGCGACGTGCGCCAGCGCCATCGGGACCAGCGGCTGGACCCGGGCCACCTCGGGCGATTCCAGCACCGCGGTGTGCCGGGCCAGCGCGCCCACCTGTACGCCGCCGGACGTCACGGTGATCGCGTCCAGCCCGGGCAGGCCGTTGATGTCGACCACCAGTGACGGCGACGCGAGCCGCATCGACAGCAGCGGGACCAGGCTCTGGCCGCCGGCCATCACCTTGCTCTCCGGCGCGGCGAGCGCGGCGACGGCGTCGGCCAGCCGATCGGGACGGACGTAGTCGAAGGGCGCAGGTTTCACGGCTTCCTCCCGTCCTCCTCGTCCTGCCCCGACACCCCTGACACCTCGGACGCCCCTGACACCTGGGACGCCTCCGACACCTCTGACACGTCGGTCTCCATCCGGCCGGCGGGGACGCCCTCGGCGGGGGCCCCGGAGCCCGCCCGGCGGTCGCGCAGCGCGACGGCGTGGAAGTAGATGATCACCAGGATCGTGCCGAGCGCGATCCCGCCGATCTCGAAGCCGCCGCCGAGATCCAGGGCGACGCCGCCGATGCCGGCGACCATGCCCGCCGCGAGCCCCACCAGGTTGCGCGGCTCACCGAAGTCGATGCCGTTCTCCACCCAGATCTTGGCCCCGACCAGCGAGATCATCCCGTAGAGGACGAGCGTGATCCCGCCCAGCACCCCGCCGGGGATCGCTGCGACCAGCACCCCGAACTTCGGGCACAGGCCGAGCAGGATCGCGACGCCCGCCGCGACGTAGTACGCCGCGGTGGAGTACACCCTGGTCGCGCTCATCACGCCGATGTTCTCGGCGTAGGTGGTCGTCGGCGAGCCGCCGAACATGCTGGCCAGCGCGGTCGCGGCACCGTCGGCGCCGAGTGCGCGGCCCATGTAGGGGTCGAGATCGTCGCCGGTCATCTCGGCGACCGCCTTGACGTGCCCCAGGTTCTCCGCGATCAGCGCGATCACGCCGGGCAGCACCAGCAGCACGAACACCAGCGAGACGTTCGGGCCGTGCACGGCCGCGACGCCGTCGTCCAGGGTGCCGCTGGGCAGCCCGATCCAGGGGGCCTCGGCGAGCCCGTCGAAGCCGACCCGCAGGTGCGGCTCCGGGGTGCAACCGTCGCCGCCGCAGGAGGTGATCGGGCCGAACAGGATGTCGGACAGGTAGGAGATCACGAAGCCGAACACCAGCGCGAGGAACACCGCGATCCGTCCCCAGAAGCCGGGGAACAGCACCGCGGCGAGCACCAGGAACGTCGCGGTGAGCAGCGCCGTCCACTGGTCGACCGGCCAGTAGACCGACGCCACGACCGGGGCGAGGTTGAACCCGATCAGCATGACGACGGCGCCGGTCACCGCGGGCGGCAGCACCGCGTGCACCATCTTCGGCCCGGCGAAGTGCACGAAGACGCCGACCGCGAGCAGCACCAGACCGGCGACCATGATCGCGCCGGTGACGTCGGCCGAGTCGCCGCCCATCGCCCGGATCGCGGCGACGCCACCGACGAACGCGGCGCTCGTGCCGAGGTAGCTGGGGACCCGGTTCTTGCAGACGACCAGGAACAGGATCGTGCAGAGCCCGGAGAAGAGGATGGCGAGGTTCGGGTCGAGCCCCATCACCACCGGGAACACGAAGGTGGCGCCGAACATGGCGACCACGTGCTGGATCCCCAGCCCGGCGGTCTTCCCCCACGGGAGCCGCTGGCGGGCTCCGACCGGCTCACCGGGTGCGGGATCGACCACCTCCCACTTGAACATCGACATGATGATCCCTCCGGTCCGGTGCCTCGCGACCCGACTCAAGCTAATGAGACCCAGGTCGCACCTCGACGGCGATCCTTGCCGATCGTCCGCCGGATCCGCTGGCACGAATTGATGACGCGAACACTCTCGTCCCATGCGTTGCCGTGCAGGTTTCCGTCAGATGTCCGAGACGTCGCGCCCGGGGGCCTCAGTTCTCGATCTTGCGGGCCTGCAGCGCCACCGCCACGTCGAGGCGCAGGTTCGGGTCCGTCGACAGCGGCCCGAGGAGCCGTTCCAGCTTCGACACCCGATAGCGCATCGTGTTGTAGTGGAAGAACTGCAGCCGGGCTGCCTCGGCCACGTTGAAGTTGGTGTCGAGCAGGATCTGCAGCGTCTCCCGCAGCTCGGCCGCCTCCGCCGTCGGCTCGGCGAGCGGCCCGAGCGCGTCCCGCACGAACGAGCGCAGCTCACCGGGATCGGGGATCAGCGCGATCAACCGGTGCAGGCCCAGCTGGTCGAAGAACGTGGTGTTGCCCCCGCCCCCGATCCGGCGGCCCACCTCGACCGCGCGCCGCGCCTGCCCGTAGGCCCCGGGCAGGGCGTCGACGTCGGCGGCGATCCGGCTGACCCCGGCCGAGAACTGCCGGCGGCCGCCGCCCTTGTCCCCGGCCACCGCGGTGACCGCCCGCCGGACGATCTCCCGCCCGACCGGCCCGGCGTCGCGATCCGCGGCCACCGGCAGCAGGGTGACCACCTCCGAGGAGAAGTCGACGGTCGGGATCCCGTCCCCCAGGCCGGCGCAGACCTGCCGCCAGGCGGCGGAGAACCGCTTCTGCCAGGCCCTGCGCTGCTCGCCGGACACCGGCTCGTCGATCGGGTCCAGCTCCGCCGACACCACCACCATCGGGCGCCGCAGGTCCCAGCCGAAGGTGTCGGCGTGCTCGGCGACGTAGGCGGCATCGGCCGTGCGGCGCAGCAGCAGGTCGCGCAGGAAGTCGCCCTGGTACTTCGTCTCGACCGCGGTCACCGCCTCCTCCCGGACGATCAGCAACGCGGCGACCGCGGCAGCCCGCTCCAGCGCCCGCACGTCGTCCGGGGCGAGCCGGGCCCCCTGACGCAGGCACACCAGGCGCGCCAGGTTCGTGCCGCCGGCGGCGACCCGCAGCGTGCGGGCCTCGCCGCCGGCGACCGCGACCCCGTCGGCGCCCATCCGCTCGACCCGCAGCCGCCCGGTCGGGTCGACGAGATCCTGCTCCGCGAGCAGCGTGCGCAGCTCGTCGGAGAGCGCGGAGGCGCGCTCGCGGCCGTCGGTCGAGGTGAAGGCGATCCCGACGTCGAGGACCCGGCCGACCTCGGCGGCGATGCCCTCGAGATCCCCGCCCTCGAGGGCGATCTGGGTCAGCCCGGTGTGCAGGGCGTCGACCCTGGCGAGTGCGGCCCGCGCCGGTAGCTCCGGGTCCGAACCATCGCGCTTGAGCAAGAGTTGCCCTCCCTCGGGGCCGAAGGTGGCACAAGTTAACATCGGATCGCGGGATTGCCCAGGCTAGCGTCGGCGTCGTGATCGCCGTCAGCGCTCCCGTCCGGGTCCGGGACCGGCTCCTGGCGGCCGCCGACGGCCCGGTCCGGATCGTGCACCGCGGGCGGGACGCCGTGTACGCCGCGCTCGGCGAGGAGTGCGTCGGGATCACCGCGCGCGACGCGGTTGCCGTCCCGTGTGCGCTGCACACCCGGCTCGGACGGCTCGATGTGCGCGCGGTGGAGCTGCGCGGCGGGGTCCTGCATGTCGACGGCGAGCCGCTGCGGATCCGGCGGTTCACCGACACTCGCGTCCCGCAGCTCCCGGCCGGGGGTCTCGCGCCGGGGTCCTGCTCGGCGCAGCCCGGCTCGGCACAGCCCAGCTCGGCACAGCCCAGCTCGGTGAGGTCCAGCTCGGTGGGGTCCAGCTCGGTGGGGTCCAGCTCGGTGGGGTCCAGCTCGGTGGGGACCGGCTCGATTCCGCGGCCCGGCTCGATTCCGCGGCCCGGCTCGGCGGGGAGCGACCCGATGGTGGAGACCGGTTCGATGGCAGGGCCCGGCTCGGTGGCGGGGCCCGGCCGGGTGTGCCCGTCGACGGTGCCGGACCTCGTCGGACGTGGCGACGGGCTCACCCCGCTCGGCGACGACGTCCTCTGCGGCTGGCTGGCCCTGCACCGCGCCGCCGGTGCGGCCACCCCGGCGGTCGACGCCGCCGTCCGCGCCCACCTGCACCGCACCACGCTGCTGTCCGCGACGCTGCTGCGCTGCGCCCTCGACGGCCAGGTCGTGCCGCAGTTCGCGGCCTTCGTCGCCGCGCTCGGATCGCCGGCCGAGCTGCGCGCGACCGCTGCGCTCACCGCCGTCGGGCACACCTCCGGTGCCGGGATGCTGCACGGCGCCCGGCTCGCACTGGCGGATCTGCGCCGGCACCGCCGGGACCACGGCGAGACGCCGGGCGACCGGCACCACCTGCACCACAAAGACCAGCACCGGGACCACCAGCACCGTGAAGGGGCCGCTGCATGACCACGCACGTCGAGGTACGACCCGGCGCCTATGCCGACTCGGTCACCCTGCTCCGGGTCAGCCGCACCGCGGCGGGCCTGGACGGTGTGACCGCCGCGCAGGTCGCGATGGCGACACCGCTGAACGTCGACGTCCTCACCGGGATGGGCTTCGAGGTCCCGGCCGCGGCCGGCCCGAACGACCTGGTCGTGGCCCTGCGCCTGACCGACGACGCGGCGCTGCCCGCGGCACTGGCCGGGGTGGACACCGCGCTCGCCGAGGCGAACCGGCCCGCCGCAGGCGGGGACACCACCCTCGCCGCGCCGCGGACCACCGGTTCGGCGCTGGACCGGGCGCCCGCACCGATCGCGCTGATCTCGGTGCCCGGTCCGAACGCGACCGTCGAGGCGATGGACGCCGTCGAGGCCGGCAGCGACGTGCTGATCTTCAGCGACAACGTGCCGGTCGACCAGGAGGTCGCGCTGAAGCGGGCCGCCGCCGAGCGGTCGGTGCTGGTGATGGGCCCGGACTGCGGGACGGCCGTCGTGCACGGTCTGGGTCTGGGGTTCGCGAACACCGTGGAGCCCGGGCCGGTCGGGATCGTCGCCGCGTCCGGCACCGGTTGCCAGCAGCTGCTCGCGCTGCTCGATCACGCCGGTGTCGGGGTGACGTCGGCGCTGGGTGTCGGCGGACGGGACCTGTCGGCAGAGGTGCGCGGGCTCGCGACCCGCGAGGCGCTGCGCAGGCTCGACGCGGATCCCGCGGTCGAGCTGATCGTGCTGGTGTCCAAGCCGCCCGCCGACGACGTCGCCGCCGAGATCCGTGAGCTGGCGGACGGACTGGGTACCCCGGTCGAGTTCGCCCTGCTCGGGGCGGGGCGGCCGGATCTGACCGGGGCCGCCGAGGCGGTGCTCGCCCGGCTCGGCAGGCCGGTGCCGGACTGGCCGGTGCACGGTTCCACCCGGGCCGCGACCGGCGGCCGGTACCTGCGTGGCCTGTTCGCCGGTGGCACGCTGGCCACCGAGGCGGCCACGATCGCCGCCGGGGCCCCCTCGGCGGGCCACACCTTCGTCGACTTCGGCGACGACGCCTACACCACCGGCCGCGCCCACCCGATGATCGATCCGACGTTGCGGCTGGAGCATCTGCGCGCGGCGCTGGCCGATCCGGACACCGGCGTCGTACTGCTCGACGTGGTGCTCGGGCACGGCGCCGAGCCCGATCCGGCCGCGACTCTCGCCCCGGTGCTGGCCGGCGCCCGGCCACCGGTGGTCGTGACCGTCGTCGGCACCGCCGCCGATCCGCAGGACCTGCACCGCCAGATCGGCACGCTGGTCGCGGCGGGCTCCGAGGTCCACCTGTCCCAGGCCCGCGCCACCCGCCGGGCCCTCGAGCTGCTCGGCGAGCAGGCACCGATCGGAGCGGCCCAGTGAGCGGAGCGAACACCAACAGCACAGTGAGCGGAGCCGGCACCACGAGCACCCCGGCTTCCGTGGTGAGCACCGGCGCCGATCTGCTCGCCGACGCCGTCGAGGACCAGGCCGTCCCGGTCACCCGGGTGGACTGGCGCCCTCCGATGGACGGCACCGCCGACGACCTGGCGACGGTCGCCACCGACCCGCTGCGGACCGCCGCGAACGAGCGCGCGCTGGCCGCGATGCTCGGCGTGACGGCGACGCTGGTCGACGTCGCCCCGGCCTCCGAGGTGCTCGGTCTCGAACCCGGCCGGTTCCTGCACGCCGGGCCGCCGATCACCTGGGACCGGGCGTCCGGTCCGCTGCGCGGCGCGCTGATGGGCGCCGCGGTGCTCGACGGCCTGGTCGACGACCCGGAGCAGGCACCGGCGCTGTTCGAGTCGGGCAGATCGGTGTCGCTGGAGCCCTGCCACCACCACGCGACGGTGGGCCCGATGGCCGGGGTCGTCACGTCCGGCATGTGGATGTTCGTGCTGGAGGATCCGGCGACCGGGCGGCGCACCCACTGCTCGCTCAACGAGGGCCTCGGCAAGGTGCTGCGCTACGGGGCCTACGGCCCGGAGGTGTTGCAGCGGCTGCGCTGGCTCGGCGACGTGCTCGGCCCGCTGCTGCGGGTCGCGGTGCGTGCGACCCGCGACGCCGGCGACCCGGTCGACGTGACCGCGATCCTGACCCAGATGCTGCAGATGGGCGACGAGGCGCACAACCGCAACCGCGCGGGCACCCTGATGCTGCTGCGCGACCTGTCCCCGGCGATGGTCACCGCCGGGCCGGGCGCCGGGGCATCCGGCGACGACATCGCCGCGGCACTGCGCTTCATCGGCGGCAACGACCACTTCTTCCTGAACCTGGCGATGCCCGCCTGCAAGCTCGCGCTGGACGCGGCCCGCGGCGTCGAGGGATCGACGATGGTCGTCGCGATGGCCCGCAACGGCACCGACTTCGGCATCCAGGTCTCCGGAACCGGCGACGAGTGGTTCACCGGCCCGGCGCAGCTGGCCGACGGCCTGTTCCTCGGCGACTACGGGCCGGCGGACGCGAACCCGGACATCGGCGACTCGGCGATCACCGAGACGGCCGGGATCGGCGGCTTCGCGATGGCGACGGCACCGGCGATCGTCCGGCTCGTCGGCGGCACCGTGCCGGACGCGCTGGCCACCACCCGCCGGATGCGCGAGATCACCATCGGCACGAACCCGCGGTGGACCGTCCCGGTGCTGGAGTTCGCCGGCGTCCCCAGCGGTATCGACGTCACGAAGGTGTGCCGGACCGGGGTCCTCCCGCAGATCAACACCGGGATGGCCGGCCGGGTCGCCGGCGTCGGTCAGGTCGGCGCCGGGCTGGTGACCCCGCCCGCGGAGATCTTCCCGGCCGCGCTGGCGGGCCTCGCGGCCCGGACCAGGGCCCGCGTCACCACCTGAACACGACGGGAGGTTCCGCAGGTCGGAGGCTGGACTTCCGGTCCGCGCTCGGTACCGTGACCACATCATCCGCAGCGCCGTACCGCCCCGGTCGCACGGTCCCGCCCGCTCGGCCCGGCGGGTCCGGCGGACCTGCGCGTCCGCACCGGGGTGTGGCCGGTGAGCAGCCCCGATCCGGCTCCGGAGTGGGGAGCGTCGAAGGTGCGGCTGCGTGATCACGTCCCCCGGCCCGGGTTCACCGTGCTCGAGGTGATCGGCGAGATCGACCAGGCCGAGGCCGAGGTGATCCGGCTCCGGATGGTCGAACTGATGCAGCAGCCCGGCCGCGGGCGGGCGGTGCTCGACCTGTCGGGCGTCGGGTTCTTCGGGTCGCACGGGCTGACCGCGGTGGTCCGGTCGTCGCGCGCCGCGGACGAGCTCGGGGTGCCGCTGTCCGGGGTGACCGGGCCGGCGAACCGGGCGGTGCAGCGACCGGTCCGGATGACCGGCCTGGACCAGGTCATCCGCTGGTACCCGGATCTCGACAGCGCGCTCGCCGACGGTCTCAGCTGAGCAGCGCGACCACGCTCTGCACCCCGACGCCGCCGCCGACCAGGAGCAGCAGCACCGCGAAGGCCCGGGTCAGCGAGGTCGCCGAGAGCCGGTCGGCGACCAGCTTCCCGGCCAGCGCGCCGAGCACGGCGACCGCGACGAACGGGCCGAGCACCGCCCAGTCCGACTCCAGGTGCCCGGCCCTGGCGGCCAGCGAGCCCGCCGCGTTGAGGGTGAGCACGAGCAGCGAGGTGGCGATCGCGACGGGCATCCGCATGCCGAGCAGCACGACCAGCGCGGGCACCACCAGGAACCCACCGCCGACACCGAGGAACCCGGTCAGGAAGCCGACCAGCGACCCGGCGACCGTCACCTTGGCGGCGTGCACCACGAACGCCCGGCGACGCGACCGCACCAGCACTGAAGTACCGCCGGACGGGCCGCCGGACGGGCCGGCCGCGGCCGGTGCCGCCGGTTCATGTCCGGCACCGCCGCGGACCAGCATCAGCGCGGCGACGGCGAGGGTCAGCCCGGCGAACGACAGCATCAGCACCGGCTGCGGCACGACCCGGTTGAGCACCGAACCTGCCCACGCCGTCGGGAGTCCGACGGCGCCGAAGGCGAACCCGGTCCGCCAGTCGACCGTCCGGTCCCGCAGCCTGCTCAGCACGCCGACCACCGAGATGATCCCGACGATGACGATGCTGCCCGCGGTGGCCGCGTGCGCGTCCTGCCCGAGCGCGTAGACCAGCGCCGGGACCGACAGCACCCCGCCGCCGCCCCCGAGCGCGCCGATGACGAGGCCGACGAGCAGCCCCAGGACCCCGGCGATCATCCCGGTCACCGGCGCGGGTCCGCCCGGTCGGGGCTGCCCAGCAGCTCGAGCTGGTAGCCGTCGCGGGTGGCGAAGTCGGCGCGCAGCACGAACCGGTCACCCCGGACGAGGGTGTGCCGCCACTCGACGCGGCGTCCCTTCGCGGTGCCGAGCCGGCGGATCGAGTAGGCCGCGGTGGACGGGCTGCCGCCCAGCAGCCGGTGCTCGGCGGGGGTCGGCAGGGTCGGCCGGATCGTCTCCTCGCCGCCGGTCAGCACCACCCCGCACCGGTCGGCGTAGCGCTCGTAGAGGGCGCCGGTGCTGAAGTCGGCGTCCAGCAGCGGCGCGGCCAGCTCGTGCGGCAGCCAGAGCCGGTCCAGCGCGAGCGGTTCTCCCCCGGCGAGGCGCAGCCGTTCCAGGTGCACCAGCGGGGTGGACTCCTCCAGGCCCAGCCGGGCGGCGACGACGCCGTCCCGCCGGACGTCCAGCGCGCGCACCACGCTGCGCTGCTCGACTCCCAGCGCCAGGACCGACTCGTGCAGGCTGTACAGCGCACCGAGCCGCTGCACGATCTCGACCGGCTCGGCGGTCCGGGAGGGGCGGCCGCGGGTCCCGACGACGAGGCCCTCGTCGCGGAGCACCTTCACCGCCTGGCGGACGGTGTGCCGGCTGACGCCGTACTCCTCGGCCAGCGCGAGCTCGCCGGGGAAGCCGTGGGTGAAGGCGTCGGCGTCGAGGCGGCGGCGGAGGTCGTCGAGCAGCTGACGCCAGAGCTGACGGTCGGGACTGCGGCGCAGCGTCGCCGGTCCGTCGGTTCCCGTCACGTCCTCGAATGTACGGTCATTTGGTGCGGCCGAGCAACATCACCCGGCGTGACGAGCACGACGGTCGCGGATCAGAAGGGGACGTGCGCGGCCCGCGCGGCGCGGGCCGCGACGGCGATCCGGGTGAGCAGGCCGGGACCGCGCCCACCGTCGTCGCCGGGGGTCGTCGGCTCGGCCGGCGGCGGCGGCACCGGCCCCACAGCCGCATCGAACTCGAGACCGGACTCGGGGGTCGGCGCACCCGCGCACGGGGACAGGACGGGATTCACGGTGGATCGGCTCCGGGGGACGTCGCGACAGGGCGGCGGGCGGGGGCCGAACCGCCGTTCCGGCGGCACTCAGCCCGCGCAGGGCTCCCGGCGACAGCGACGATCGTCCACCGACAACAGCTCCACGGCGATCAGGCACACGACGAACGTGCGATCGATCGGCGCGCTGACGGGGGACACGTGTCCACTGCACCACGCTGCGGGCTCCACCGCAACGCTGCGGCGGTCACCTCCTGGACCAGGCACAGCCACCGGCGAAGGTGACGGTCTCGCCGGCGACCAACCGGACCGCCGCCGGGCCGTTCAACACGGCCCGGGCGACCTGCACGCCGTCCGCGCCGACCCGGACGTACTCGCAGGTCCGGCCCCCGTCGGGCCCCGGGGAGCCGTAGATGCCCGGCTCCAGCACGGTCCCGACCGGGAACTCGCCGTCGGCGGTCGCGACGGGTACCGGCGCGGCGGACATCCGGGTGGCGGTGGCCTCGGCCGGCCCACCCGCGACCAGGAACGAGCGGACCAGCAGCAGCGGGACGACGACGGCGAGCAGCACCCACGGCCACAGGACCGTCCGCTCCCCCGCGGCCTTCCGGTCCGCGTAGTAGCGCTCGTACGGTCCGCCGTCGTCCATCCGCCTGCCCGCCGCTCGTCGTCACTCTGCCCATCGAAGTGGCCGGGCGGGCGCGTTACGCGGCAGGTGGGTGACGTCGCAGGTGGGTGACGGCGCAGGACGGCACCGAGGACGATCGGCGACTGGCCGGGATCGTCCGATTCGTCATCGGATTAGTCTCTCCCCGCCACGATCCCGACGGAGAGGCCTCCGGCATGAAGACCTTCACCGGCCGTACCGCGGCGATCACCGGGGCCGGCTCCGGGATCGGCCGCGCGCTCGCCCTGCGCCTGTCCGGCCAGGGATGTCACCTCGCGCTCGCCGACCGGGACGCCGCCGGGCTGGCCCAGACCGCCGCGCTCGCCGGCCCGCAGATCCGGGTGACGACGGCCGAGCTCGACGTCGCCGACGAGAAGGCGGTGTACGGCTGGGCCGACACCGTCGTCGCCGAGCACGGGGTGGTCGATCTCCTCGTCAACAATGCCGGTGTCGCGCTGTCCGGGACGGTCCCCGCGCTGTCGCTGGAGGACTACCGCTGGATCATGGACATCAACTTCTGGGGCGTGGTGTACGGGACCAAGGCGTTCCTGCCGCACCTTGAGGAGTCCGGCGACGGGCACGTGGTGAACCTGTCGAGCGTGTTCGGCATCGCCGCCCAGCCGTTGATGAGCGGCTACAACGCCAGCAAGTACGCGGTGCGCGGGTTCACCGAGTCGCTGCGCCAGGACCTGGAGCTGACCGGGTCCCGGGTGTCGGCGACCTGCGTGCACCCGGGCGGGATCAAGACCAACATCGCGCGGGCCGCGCGGATGGACGCCAGCGTCGCCGAGGCCACCGGGAAGTCCGCGCAGGACGCGTCGACCGAGTTCGAGGCGCTGTTCCTGACGACACCGGACCGGGCGGCCAGGACCATCCTGGACGGGGTGCTGCGCGACCGGCGCCGGGTCCTCATCGGGCCGGACGCCTGGGCGATCGACTCGATGGTGCGCCTGCTCCCGACCACCTACCAGCGGATCGTCACCGGGGTGGTGCGGTCGCGGCGGGGCTGAGCGCCGGCCCGCGACCACCGGGAGTGACCCCACCGACCGGCCCGACCACCAGGAGCCGCACGATGAGCCCCGACCAGCCCCGTCCGGTCACCGCCTTCGGCCCGGACTTCCCGTTCCCGTTCGACGACTGGATCTCCCATCCGGCCGGGCTCGGCCGGATCCCCGCCGACCGCCTCGGCACCGAGGTCGCCGTGGTCGGCGCCGGGATCGCCGGACTGGTCGCCGCCTACGAGCTGATGCGGCTCGGCCTGCGCCCGGTCGTGTACGAGCCGTCGCACCTGGGCGGGCGGCTGCGCTCGCAGCCGTTCGAGGGTGCCGACGGGATCGTCGCCGAGCTGGGCGGCATGCGGTTCCCGATCTCCTCCACCGCGTTCCACCACTACGTGGACCTGCTGGGGCTGCGCACCGAGCCGTTCCCGAACCCGCTGACACCCGCGTCCGGCAGCACCGTGATCGATCTGCACGGACGGACGTACTACGGCACCGGCCTGGCCGATCTCCCGCCGTTCTTCACCGAGGTCGCGGACGCCTGGGCGGCCGCGCTGGAGGAGCGCACCGGGTTCGCTGCGATCCAGGAGGCGATCCGGGCGCGCGACGCGGTCACCCTGAAGCGGCTGTGGGACGAGCTGGTGCCGCAGTGGGACGACCGCACGTTCTACGACTTCGTGTCCACCTCGACGCCGTTCGCCGAGCTGAGCTTCGCGCACCGGGAGGCGTTCGGGCAGGTCGGGTTCGGCACCGGCGGGTGGGACTCGGACTTCCCGAACTCGATGCTGGAGATCCTGCGGGTGGTGACGACCGCCTGCGACGACGACCAGGTGCTCGTCGTCGGCGGGGTCGAGCAGGTTCCGCAGGGCCTGTGGCGGCGTGCCCCGGACGGGATCGCGCACTGGCCCGCCGGGACCAGCCTGTCGTCGCTGCACGGCGGCGGGACCCGGCCGGGCGTCGCCCGGATCCACCGTGTCGATGCGGGCTCCGGCTCGGCCTCGGGTTCCGCGGCGCCCGGCGCGATCCGGATCACCGACGTCTACGGCGGTGTGCGCGACTTCCCGGCCGTCCTCGCGACCTGCCAGGGCTGGCTGCTCTCGACCCAGATCGAGACCGACGAGTCGCTGTTCAGCCAGGAACTGTGGATGGCGATCGACCGGACCCGCTACATGCAGTCGACGAAGACGTTCGTGATGGTCGACCGGCCGTTCTGGCGGGACACCGATCCGGCGACCGGCCGGGACGTCATGAGCATGACGCTGACCGACCGGCTCACCCGCAGCACCTACCTGTTCGACAACGGCCCCGACCGGCCCGGCGTGATCTGCCTGTCGTACTCGTGGATGAGCGACTCGCTGAAGATGCTGCCCTACCCGGTCGAGAAGCGGGTGGAGCTGGCGTTGCGCGCGCTGCGCGAGATCTACCCGGGCGTCGACATCGCCGGGCACGTCATCGGCGACCCGATCACCGTCACCTGGGAGTCCGATCCGCACAGCCTCGGCGCGTTCAAGGGTGCGCTGCCCGGCCACTACCGCTACAACCGGCGGATGTACTGCCAGTTCATGCAGGACGACCTGCCCGCGGCCGAGCGCGGGATCTTCCTGGCCGGCGACGACGTCTCCTGGACGCCGGCCTGGGCGGAGGGTGCCGTGCAGACCGCGCTGAACGCGGTCTGGGGGATCATGCACCACCTCGGCGGGGCCTGCCACGCCGACAATCCGGGGCCCGGCGACCGGTTCGCCGAGCTCGCCCCGCTGGCCCTGCCCGACTGATGCGGCTCGCGCTCGCCCAGTGCGTCCCCGGGCCGCGGGACGTGCCGGGGAACCTGCACCGGCTGGACCGGTTCGCCGCGGCCGGCGCCGATCTCGTCGTCACCCCGGAGATGTTCCTGACCGGCTACGCGATCGACGCCGACGAGGTACGGGAACTCGCCGAACCGGCCGACGGGCCCTCGGCCGCCGCGGTCGCCACGCTGGCCCGGCGGCACCGCACGGCGATCCTCTACGGCTATCCGGAGTACGACGGCGGGCAGGTGTTCAACGCGGTCGCGCTCGTCGGGCCGGACGGCTCCCGGCTCGCCGGGTACCGCAAGACGCACCTGTTCGGCGAGCTGGACCGGGCCCGCTTCGGCGCGGGTGCGGACGCCTGCGCGGTCGTCGAGCTGGACGGCTGGCGGCTGGGCCTGCTGATCTGTTACGACGTCGAGTTCCCGGAGGCGGCTCGCGGGCTCGCCGTCGCCGGGGCGGACGCGGTGCTGGTACCGACCGCGAACATGATCGGCTACGACCGGGTGCCGGACACCCTCGTCCCGGCCAGGGCGTACGAGAACCAGCTCTACGTCGGCTACGCGAACCACACCGGCCGGGAGGGCGGGCTGGTCTACGGCGGGTTGTCCTGCATCGCCGGTCCGGACGGCGCCGACGTCGCCAGGGCCGGGCGCGGCGAGGAGCTGCTGTTCGCCCGGCTCGACCGGGAGGTGCTGGCCGCGTCGCGGCGGGACAATCCGTTCCTCGCCGACCGGCGGCCCGAGCTCTACCGCGGCCTCACCGAGCGCTGATCGACAGCCCGATCCCTGCGGGCGCCTCGCCGGCCACCCGAGCTCCATCGGCGCCGACCGGCGA
Source organism: Pseudonocardia autotrophica (assembly GCF_003945385.1). Classification (NCBI taxonomy): domain Bacteria; kingdom Bacillati; phylum Actinomycetota; class Actinomycetes; order Pseudonocardiales; family Pseudonocardiaceae; genus Pseudonocardia; species Pseudonocardia autotrophica. The sequence continues at coordinate 285,876 of NZ_AP018920.1, read as the reverse complement.
CCCGCGCTCTACCGGGGCCTCATCCGCCGCTGACCGGCGCGATCCGGATGCCGATCTTCGCCGCGCCGTCGCCGGCCCGCCGGGCCAGGTCCAGCGCTGCCGGTGTCTCGGTGAGCGGCAGCTCCCGCTCCAGGCACTGGTCGACCTCGATCCGCCCGCTGTCGACGAGTTCGAGCGCCTCGTGGAACGAGCGCAGCCCCGGCTCGTGCTGCGCGCCGCTGGGCCAGACGATCGTCACGTTGCGCTGGAATGCCAGGTGCGCCGGGAACGCACTCGGCTCGTTGCGCTCGGGATAGCCGAAGAAGCACACGGTGCCCGCCCAGCGCACCATGTCGATCGCGGCGGCCCGGCAGTCGTCGTAGCCGGCGGCCTCGACGACGACGTCGGCACCACGCCCGCCGGTGAGATCGGCGACCAGCTCCTCCGCCCGTTGGCCGGGCACCTGCACGGTGTGCGTCGCGCCGAGCCGTGCGGCGGTTGCCAGCCGGTCGGCGTCCCGGTCGGTGACCACGACCGTGGGGTACCCCAGCCGCCGCAGGTGCTGCACGAAGTAGCCGCCCGCGGAGCCCGCCCCGATCACCACCGCGACGTCGCCCTCGGGGCGGCCGACCCGGCGCATCGCGAACAGTGTGGTGCCGATCTGCTGGGCGGTGACCGCGCGACGCAGGTCGGCGTCCGGCGCGAGCGGGACCAGGTAGCGCTCCGGGACCGCCTGGAACTCGGCGAAGCACTGCCCGACCGGGCCGGGCGGCACGGTGAGCACCGCGGTCCCGGGTGGCAGCAACGCGTCGTCCGGTCCGACGACGATGCCGGTGCCCTCGTGACCGGGGTAGCCGGGGCGGCCGAGCATGTCCGGCCGGTGGAAGCCGTCGAACACCGAGTGCACGTCCGAGCCGCAGACCGAGGAGTACCGCATCTCGACCAGCAGCTCCCCCGGGCCGGGGACCGGGCGCGGGAACGACCCGACGACCAGCTCACCGGGCGCGGCCAGGGTCGCGGCCGTCATCGGTGCGGGCTCCGGGGCGTTCGCCGAGGTGCTCACGGGAACGCATTCCACCACATCATCTGCGCTCCGGGCACGACCTCGCAGGTAATCGACCCGGTGTGTGTGCTCGCCGATCGTGGACGACAGGCACCGGGGACGCGCCCCGGCGAGGTCCAGGAGGCGATCATGAACCACACCACGTATCCCGCCATCGCGATCCGTCCGGCACTGCGGGTCGACGCGCTGGCGTCCGGCGGGCTCGGCGCGATCACGGCCGCCGGGGCGGTCCTGCTGGCTCCGCTGCTCGGGCTGCCGATCGGGCTGCTCGTGGGGGCCGGGGCGTTCCTCGTTCTCTTCGCCGGCGCCCTGCTCGTGCTGGCCGCTCGACGCCCGGTCCCGGACGGTGCGGCGTGGGCGGTGGTCCTGGTGAACGTGCTGTGGGTCGTCGCGAGCGTCGCGCTGGTGCCGATGGCGGCGCCGACCGCGCTCGGAACGGCGTTCCTGCTGGCTCAGGCCCTGGTGGTGGTCGGTTTCGCCGGGTGGCAGTCGGCCGCGCTACGCCGTGGGGCGGTGCCGGTCGCCGGATAGCCTGCCCGACCGGCGAGTCCGGTGGTGATCGTTCTCCGGTGGAGGTCCGGTGCCACCTATGACACCGGACCTCCACGAACTGCCGATCACCACGGGTTGCGGCGCCGGGACGCCGCCGAGCGGGCCTGCAGGAGCGAGCGCGCCCGGTGGAGCAGCTCGCGTGCCTCGTCCGGCTGGAGCACCCCGGCTGCGACCGCCGCCGTCAGCCGGACCGGCATCTCCTCCACCAGCCGCGCGTGCTCGGCCAGCTCGATCTCGTCCGCCACTGCGCACCTCCCGCGGGAGCTACGTACGCCGGCGCCGATCGGTTCACCCGTCCTCGCCGGACGTCGCACGGCACCGCGGCCGGCATCGGGCCCGGAGTGGAGCAACCGGATCCGGCCGCGGGCGGCTCGCGCTACCCCTCGTCGCCCAGCCGGACGTCCGAGACCGCCGTGATGTGTTCCCCCATCGCCGCCGACGCCGCGATCGGGTCACCGGCGCGGATCGCCCGCAGCACCGCACGATGCCCGGCCAGCGACTCGCCGGGACGACCCGGCCGGCTCAGCGACTCGATCCGGGACTCCCGGACCAGCCCGGCGATCTCGCCCATCAGCGTCGCCAGCAGGCCGGAGTGGGCGGCCGCGGTGACGGCCGCGTGGAACTCCTCGTCGGCCGCGATACCGCGCCCCCCGGCCGCGATGTCGTCCGCCATGGCGTCCAGCGATCCCTCGATCCGCCGCAGGTCCTGCTCGGTGCGGCGCTGCGCGGCCAGCGCAGCGATCCGGACCTCGAGCGCCTCACGCGCCTCGATCACCTCGCGGAGCCGGTGCTCCCGGGAGCGCACCGCGGCGAGCACCTGGCGGTCGGCGGGGACCTCGCGGATCACCGCTCCGTCGCCGTGCCGGACGTCGATCACGCCCTGCACCTCCAGCGCGACCAGCGCCTGCACCACCGAGGCCCGGGAGACCCCGAGCTGACCGGCCAGCTCGCGCTCGGGCGGCAGCCGGTCGCCGGGGCCGAGCCGGTGCTCGGTGATGTGCTCCAGCAGCCGCTCGACCAGCTGCTCGTAGAGGCGCGGCCGGGTGAGCGGCTGCAGCGTCGCCGGACGCCGGGGCTCGATGGGCACCGGCACCTCCGCACGAATCGTCCCGATGGATCTCGTCGACACCCACCGTAGCGCGAGTGGATCGCGCATAAGAGTATTGGACTGTCCACTATTCCACTAGGGTCGACCAGCAGGACACCGACCGAAGGGGATCGCATGCCACCGGAACCGGTTCCGCAGCTCCGGCCGGGCCTCGGGACGCCCGGGTCCACCGCTCTGCTCACCGCGCTGCTCGATCCCGGCTCGTTCCACCCGTGGGACTCCCCCGCCGTCCCACCATCCGGTGCCGGGGCGGTATACCGGCGGGAACTCGCCGAGGCGACCCGGACCGCCGGGACCGACGAGTCGGTCGTCACCGGCGGCGGGCGGATCTTCGGGCATGCCGTCGCCGTCGTCTGCAGCGAGTTCGGGTTCCTCGCCGGCTCAGTCGGGACGGTCGCCGCCCGGCGGGTGATCGACGCGGTCGCCCGGGCGACCGCCGAGGAGCTTCCGCTGGTACTCGCCCCGGCGTCGGGCGGCACCCGGATGCAGGAGGGCAACGCCGCGTTCCTGGCGATGATCGAGATCGCCGGCCGGATCGCCGTGCACCGGGAGGCGGGTCTGCCGGTCATCGGCTACCTGCGGCACCCGACGACCGGTGGGGCCTTCGCGTCCTGGGGCTCGCTGGGCAGCGTGGTCCTCGCCGAACCCGGTGCGCTGATCGGCTTCCTCGGGCCGAAGGTCTACCGGGCCCTGCACGGCGAGCCGTTCCCGCCCGGCGTGCAGACCGCCGAGAACCTGCACGCCCATGGCCTCGTCGACGCCGTCGTCGACCAGGGCGGGCTGCGCGACCGGGTGGCCGCGATCCTGCGCACCATCGGCCGGAGCTCCGGTTCCCGGACACGCCTCGAGCCGGCCCCGGAGCCCACCGGCCCGCCGCCCGGCGCGTGGGAGGCGATCACCGCGACCCGGAGTCCCGGCCGGCCAGGGGTCCGCGAGTTGCTCGAACACGGCTGCCGCGATGTCGTCGAGCTGCACGGGACCGGCGCCGGCGAGGTCGCGGCGGCCACCGTGCTGTGCCTGGCTCGGCTCGGTGACACCGGCTGCGTGCTGGTCGGGCAGGACCGCGCCGCCACCCGGGCCCCCGGACCGGCCGATCTGCGCGTCGCGCAGCGCGGGATGGAGCTGGCCCGCGAGCTGCGGCTCCCACTGGTCACGGTGATCGACACACCGGGCGGGGAGCTCAGCCCGGCGGCCGAGAACGGCGGCCTCGCCGGCGAGATCGCCCGCTGCCTGGCCGCCATGACCCGGCTGCCCGTTCCGACCGTGTCGGTGCTGCTCGGCCGGGGCACCGGCGGGATCGCACTGGCGCTGCTCCCCGCGGACCGGGTGCTCGCCGCCGGGCACGGCTGGCTCACGCCGCTGCCGCCCGAGGGCGCGAGCGCGATCGTGCACGGCACACCGGACCGGGCCGCCGAGGTCGCCGCGACCCAGCAGGTGACGGCGTCCGACCTGGCCGGGCTGGGGGCGATCGACCGGATCGTCGCGGAGCTGCCGGACGCCGCCGACGAGCCGGTCCGGTTCGTCCGGCGGATCGCCGGGACGATCGAGGGCGAGATCGCCGTCGCGCGGACCGTGCAGGGGCTGCGCCGGACCCGCTGCGGGGAGAACCCACCCACCTAAGCTCACCGGATGAAGGACGACGGGCAGCGGCCACGCCGGTCGAACGCCGAACGGCGGGCGACGACCCGCGCCGCCGTACTGGACGCGACGATCACCGCGATCGTCCGGTACGGGTACCGCGGTGCGACGTCGGAGCGGATCGCCGAGCTGTCCGGCCTGACCCGGGGCGCGCAGAAGCACCACTGGGCCACCAAGAACGAGATGGTCGCCGAGGCACTGCTGCACCTGCACGACCGGTTGATGGTCGTCACGGTGGCCGAGCTGGAGGGCGCGTCCGGGGTCCGCCCGACACTCGAGGCGCTGTGGCGTTCCTTCCGGTCGGACCTGTTCACCGCGGCCACCGAGCTGCACCTCGCCGCACGTATCGACGACGAGCTGCGCGGCGTGCTGACCGAGGTCGAACGGGAGATCGGCCGCCGGATCCGGCGCATCACCACGCGCGCCCTCGACGACGGGGTGCATCCCCCGGAACGGCTCGACGAGATCGGCGATCACGTCGTCAACGTCATGCGCGGGATGGCGTTCCAGACATCGCTGGGTGCCCGTGCCGATCGCGAGCAGCGGCAGCTGGAGGTGCTGGAGCAGGCGGTCCACGGGCTGCTCCGGGCACATTGACATCCATCCTGGGATGTATTTAAGTTCGCGGTGCCGCCGGATCCCGGCGGTCCCTGCGAACGAGAGGGGCTCCACGGGTGTCGCTCGAACCGACCGGCCGGGAGACCTCGGCCGCCTTCGCCGGCGCCGTCCGGAGCTTCGTCGCCCGAGAGTGCGGCAGCCCCGAGCAGCGCGCGCAGCTCACCGACCACGGCCGGGAGGCGCACAGCTCGCCGATCTGCCACAAGCTCGGCGAGCTCGGCTGGGCCGGCGTGGCCTTCCCGGAGCGCTACGGCGGCAGCGGCGGCGGGGTCGCCGACGCCTGCGTGCTCCTCGAGGAGCTCGCCTACGGCCAGGTTCCGGTGTTCGGCCTGGGCATCTCGATGATCGTCGGCCGGACGGCGTTGCGGTTCGGCACCGAGCAGCAACGGCACGAGATCATCGGCAGCGTCAGCCGGGGCGAGGTGTCCGCGATCGCGATGAGCGAGCCGGAGGCGGGTTCCGACGTCGGGGCGATGCGTTGCGCAGCAAGGCACACCGGGGACGGCTACGTCGTCGACGGCCAGAAGACCTGGATCTCGTGTGCTCCGTACGCGGAACGGATCCTGCTCGTCTGCCGTACCGGCGCGACCGGCCGCAAGCACGACGGCGTCACCATGCTCGAGGTCCCGCGGGACACCCCGGGAGTCGAGATCCGGCCGATCGACACCCTGGGCGGCCGGGAGGTCAACGACGTCTTCTTCACCGGCGTCGAGGTGTCGGCCGACCGGGTGATCGGCGTCGAGCACCAGGCGTGGCGACAGCTGATGGCCGGGCTGAACTTCGAGCGACTCGTGTGCGCGGCGACGTTCCTGGGCAATGCGCGGCGCGCGTTCGACGACACGCTCGCCTACGTCAGCGGGCGCCGGCAGTTCGGTCGCCCGGTCGGTTCGTTCCAGGCCCTGAAGCACCGGCTCGCGGACCTGGCCACCGAACTCGAGTGCTGCTCGCTGCTCGTGCACGACATCGCCCGCAGAACCGACGACGACCCGGAACGACAGCTCCCCCGGGAGGCCTCGATGGCCAAGCTGAAGGCGACCGAGCTGGCGAAGGCGGTCACCGTCGAGGGGATGCAGATGATGGGCGCCGCCGGCTACACCACCGAGTACGACATGGAGCGCCAGCTACGGCAGAACATCGTCGGCACCGTCTTCGCGGGCACGAGCGAGATCCAGCGCGACATCATCGGCTCCTCCTACGGCCTGTAGCCCCGTCCGACGATCCACCTTCCCCCCACACCGAATCGAGGAGCACCCATGACGACGACGAGGTCGATCACCCGGCTCGCGACCGGCGGCCACTACTTCGAGGCACCCCGCTGGCACGACGGGCGATGGTGGGTCTCGGACATCTATGCCGGGGTGCTCTGCACCTACGACGAGGAGGGCACCCGGACCGAGGTGCTGCGGGTGGAGGGCAACCCGTCCGGTATCGGTTGGCTCCCGGACGGCTCGATGCTGGTGGTCTCGATGCACGACCGGCGGCTGCTGCGCCGCTCGCCGGACGGCGAGGTGACGGTGCACGCCGACCTGTCGAGGGTCTGCGAGCACGAGATCAACGACCTGGTGGTGACGTCCGACGGCCGGGCCTTCACCGGCACGATCGGTTTCGCGGTCGCCGCGGGTGACCCGCCGCGACCCGGTGCGGTGTTCCGCGTCGATCCGGACGGTTCGGTGCACGTCGCGGCCGAGGACGTGATCTGCCCCAACGGCATGGTCGTCACCGGCGACGGCAGCACGTTGCTCGTCGCGGAGTCGTTCGCCGGCCGGTTGACCGCGTTCACCATCGGTGCGGACGGCGAGCTGACCGACCGGCGGCTGTTCGCGCAGCTCGCCGAACCCCCGGAGCTGGGCCCGCTGCCGGAGGTCATGGCCGCGCTCGCGCTGATTCCGGACGGCTGCGCGATCGACGCCGAGGACGGACTGTGGGTGGCCGACGCCGGCCACCAGCGGGTACTGCGGTTCGACCGCACCGGCACCCTCGTCGAGGAGATCGCCGACCCGCACGGCAACGGCGTCTACGCCTGCGCGCTCGGCGGCGACGACGGCCGATCACTGCTCATCTGCACGGTGCCGGACTTCTTCGCCGCGGCCACCGGGGTCGACACCGACAAGGCGAACCTCGAGCTCACCCGGGTCGACGTGCCACACGGCACGGGCCGGCCGTAGAGGGACGCTGTGGACCCGGCGAACCTGCTCCGCAAGAGCGCTCGACTGTTCGGGCGCAACACCGCCTTCGTCTGCGAGGAACGCTCGCAGACCTACGACCAGCTGCTGGAGCGCGCGATCAGGCTGGCGAACGCGTTGCGCGCCGCGGGCGTGCAGCCCGGTGACCGGGTCGCGCTCCTGGGCGACAACGCGTTCGAGAGCCTGGAGCAGATCGCCGGGACCGCGATCGGCGGCTACGTCCGGTGTGCCCTGTACGGACACGACACCGCCGACCGGCACCACTACCTGCTCGGCCTGGTCGGTGCCCGCGCCCTGATCGTGCAGGACCGGCACCTCGCGGCGCTCCGGCCGATGCTGGCCGACCTTCCGGAGCTGACCACCGTGCTGGTCACCGGACAGGGCCCGGCCCACGGGGTGACCGGCTACGAGGACGCGCTGTCGGCGGCATCCACCGAGGACCCGCAGGTGCCACTCACCGACGATGATCCGCACGTCATCCGGTTCTCGGCGGGGACGACGGGCAAGCCGAAGGGGATCCTGCACACCGTCCGCGGCTGGATGGACATGGGCACCGAGATGGCGCTCGTCATTCCGCGCTTCACCGAGCGGGACCGCTATCTCGCACCCGCCCCGCTGAGCCACGCCGCCGGGATGTTCGCCTGGCCGCTGGTCGCGGCCGGGGCGGCGACCGTGGTCATGCCGGCCTTCGACACCGCCCGGTTCCTGGAACTGATCGAGTCCGAACGGATCACCGTGACGATGACGGTACCGACCTTGATGCGGATGATCGCCGAACATCCGGACTCCCGGACCAGGGACCTGAGCAGCCTGGTCACCGTGTTCTACGGGACCGCACCCGCACCGGAGGCCACGCTGGCCGCCGCGATCGGGGTGTGGGGCAACATCATGTACCAGATCTACGGGCAGAGCGAGTGCCTGCCGCTGACCGTTCTGACCCCGGAACACCACGTCCTCGACGGCACCGACGACCAGCGCAGATGGCTGCGCTCGGCCGGGCGCCCCACCCCGAACTCCGACGTCGCGATCCTCGACGACGACGGCAATCGGCTGCCCGACGGCGAGATCGGGGAGATCGCCGGGCGCTCGCCGGGAACGATGCGGGAGCTCTGGGCCGCCCCGGAGGCCACCGCGCAGCGGGTTACCCCGGACGGCTGGTTCCGCACCCGGGACATGGGCCGGATCTCCGATGACGGGTTCCTCCACCTGACCGACCGCAAGGAGGACACGATCATCTCCGGCGGCTACAACATCTGGCCGACCGAGCTGGAGGACGCGCTGGCCGAACATCCGGCGGTCGCCGAGGCCGCGGTCGTCGGGGTCCCGCACGCCCGGTGGGGCGAGACACCGCACGCCGCGGTGGTGCTGCGGCCGGACGCCCACGTCGACCCCGACGAGCTCATCGCGTGGAGCCGCGAGCGGGTCGGGTCGGTGAAGAAGGTGACGGCCGTGCACCTCGTCGACTCGCTGCCTCGCTCGCCGATCGGCAAGGTCCTGCGCCGCGAGGTCCGCACCATGCTGGCCACACCGGACCGCGACCGGTGAGCGGACGGCTGCAGGGCCGGGTCGCGATCGTGACCGGTGCGGCGCACGGCATCGGTGCGGCCACCGCGCGGTGCTTCGTCGCCGAGGGCGCCGCCGTGGTGCTCGCCGACGTCTCCGAACGCGGGCTGGCCGCGCTGGCCGCCGAGCTCGGCGACGCGGCGCACGCCGTGCGGTGCGACGTCGCGGTCCCGGACGACCTGGTCGCAGCCGTCGAGCAGGCGGTCACCGCGTTCGGCGGGCTCGACATCCTGTTCAACAACGCGGCCGCCGGCGCGGGCGGGCGCATCGAGGAGCTGGATCCGGCGGACTGGGACCGGGTGTTCGCGGTGAACGTCGGCGGCGTCCTGCACGGGATCCGGGCCGCGGTCCCGGCCATCCGGGAGCGGGGCGGTGGCGCGATCCTCAACACGTCGTCGGTCGCGGGTCGTTGTGCCTCGCCGGGGATCGCGGCCTATGCGGCGTCCAAGGCTGCCGTGGAGTCGCTGACCCGCACCGCGGCGCTGGAACTGCGCGCGGACGGGATCCGGGTGAACGCGATCGTCCCCGGACTGGTCAGGACCAGGGCCGCCGAGGCGAGCGCCCCCTTCCTCGTCGACGCGCTCGGCACCGATCCGGACGGTTACGTCGCGGCCAGGCAGGGCCGGTGGGGCGCTCCCGAGGAGATCGCCGCGGTCGCCGTGCACCTGGTCAGCGACGAGGCGTCGCTGACCACCGGGCAGTGCTACGTGCTGGACAACGGCGCGACGTCGAGGGCTTGACCGAACCGGAGGACCCCATGGCCGACACCGTCCGCTACGAGCAGCCGGAGCCCGCGATCGCCCGGGTGGTCCTCGCCCGCCCGGAGAAGCGCAACGCCCAGGACCGGGCGCTGCTGCACGCACTCGACGACGCCTATCGGCGTGCACTCGCCGACGAGCGGGTCCGGGTGATCATCCTGGCGGCCGACGGCCCGGACTTCTCCGCCGGGCACGACCTGGATACCGACTGGTCGATGGCCGATGTGCAACCCCGCACGCTGACCGGCGGGTTCGGCGCACCGGGTGCGGAGAGCTGGTTCGCCACCGAGGAGGAGCTGTTCACCGGGCTGTGCCTGCGCTGGCGGGACATTCCCCGGCCGACGATCGCCGAGGTGCGCGGCCGGGTGATCGGTGCCGGACTGATGCTGGTGTGGCCGTGCGACCTGATCGTCGCCGCCGAGGACGCCAGCTTCGTCGATCCGGTCGTCGCGTTCGACATGAACGGGGCCGAGTACTTCACCCATCTCTGGGAGCTCGGCGCCCGGCGGGCGAAGGAGATGCTGTTCACCGGGGAGCGGATCAGCGCCCAGGAGGCGCACGCCATCGGGATGGTCAACCGGGTCGTGCCGGGCGACCGGCTGGAAACCGCCACCCTGGAGCTCGCCCGCCGGATCGCGACCCGTCCACCGTTCGGCCTGCGGCTGGCCAAGCGCGCCGTCAACCAGGGCCTGGATCTTCAGGGACAGCGGTCGGCCGTGGAGGCCGCCTTCACCACCCACCACCTCGGACACGCCCACAACCAGCGGTTGCACGGCGGGTTCGTCGACCCGCACGGGCGCGCGGTGATCCGGGACGATGCACGGGCTCGCACCGACCGGGGATGACGGTTGCCCGAGGCCTGATCGTCCGGCTCGACGAGCCGCTCGACTCGCCGGCCGGGACCGATCATCCCGACACAGCGAACTCGTCGATACCCGACGGCCGCGCACCCGGTGGGTGACCATGCCCCCGGTCACCGGTGACATCAGGCGAACCGGCCCGGGCCCCGCCGGAACCGCGCCCACGCCTCGAGCAGCTCGGCGGCGGGATCCGTGTCACCCGCAGGCCAGGCCTGTTCCGGGATCGCGGGGCGGCACTCCGGCGACACACCGGGATCGTCCGGGGTGTCGCTGCCGGCGGCGCGCTCGTCAGGCCATCGTCGGTTCACCGGCATCGATCCCTTCGATGACACACCCCGCGGACTCACCCCGGGACCCCTCACCCGTCTTCCGATCCCGTACCGCACGGTGCCAAATTTGTCCTTACGTCTAGTCAAAATATTCCGGCTGTGAAGGTCCCGTCAAGAGATCCGACCGCCGACGTCCACTTCACGGACGGCTGTGCATCGGCCCACCGATCCGCCACCGTCATGTGCATGCGCACGAGGAGAGGCCGGACCGGTGCGGTACGAGGCACGCCGATGACCGCCCGACGGGCACGGAGCCGCGCGGGCGCCGCCGGGGTGGTGCGCGAGGCGGCGTGAGCCGCCGGGTCATCGCGAGCACCGCGCCGGACGGGTGCCGCTGATCGCCCATCGGGATGCTTGTTCCGCGCGGGGTGCGGGAGATCGAGGCACCGGTCCCGCCGCGGTACCGACCGGTCACCGCGCGATCCGCACAGGAGGCCGGAGCCGCGCGGAGGGCGCCGTACGATCGGTCTCGGAATGGTCACGACCCTGGTCCCCAGCAGGGCCGCCGACGTCCCGCTCCCCCACTGTGCGGCGCCGGCTCCTCCGGTCGATCACCGACCCTTCCGAGGAAGGACCGACCGTGCCGAGGCCTCACCCGACCGACCGCGCGACTCGCGCCCGGCGCTCCCCGAGCCGGCCCACCGCGCCCCGCCTGCACCAGCGGCCGGGTCCGCCCCGGACCGGGCGCCACAGCGCGGGCGCGGTCGGCGTGCTGACCTCGGCGCTCGTCGGCGGCGGACTCGTCGCCGGGCACGTCGCGCTCGGCGACGACACCGTGCACGTCGAGCAGCTCGCGCTGCGGGCGTTCGCCACGTCGCCGACCGAGCCGGTGGCCGAGTCCGTCGCTCCGGCTCCCACCGTCGCCGGTCCGGACGACGGTGCGGCCCGCGCACTGGCCGACCCACCACCGCCGCTCGACGTCGACGCCGTCGTCGGTGCCGCGACCGGCGCCCTCGACGACGCGGTGACGGCCCGCCGCGCGGCCGACGAGGCTGCCTCCGCGGCGGCATCGCAGGAGGAGAGCACCCCGGCGGCGGACGTCGGACCGGGCAGCTGCGCCGCCGGCAGCGACGGATTCGGTGCGGTGGCCGCGTCCACCGCCGCCGCGGGCGAGCAACTGCGGTGCATGTTCGGGATCGAGACGGTGCTCGGCGTCGCCGGACGCTCCAACGCCTCGGACCACCCCGCGGGCAAGGCACTCGACTTCATGGCCGACGGGGCCTCCGGCGAGCGCCTGGCCACCTACGCCCGCCAGAACATGGACGAGCTGGGCATCAGCTACGTGATCTACCGGCAGCGGATCGACACCGGCAGCGGCTGGGAGACGATGGAGGACCGCGGCGGCGCGACCGCGAACCACGAGGACCACGTGCACATCTCGTTCGACTGACCCTCCCACCCGCGGAGGCCGGCGGCGGGGCGGGCACACGAATCCGGCATCCGGCACCGCGCAGCGTGTCGTCGACGACCTGCCTGCCCCGCGCCGCGCGACCCGCCCGCGCTCAGCTCCCGGCGAGCGCATCGTCGAGAGCGCGACGCAGGTCGTCGAGGGACTCCGGTTCGAGCCGCTCGCCGTTGACGAAGAACGTCGGGGTCCCCCGCACCCCGAGGGTGTAGCCGTCCTGGCGGTCGGCGTCGATCCGCTCCATCGTCGCCGGGTCGTCGTAGGTCGCGTCGAAGCGCGCCAGGTCCAGGCCGAGATCGCGGGCGTAGCCGCGGAAGCGCTCGTCCATCGGGACCTGCTGCTCGCCCCACTCGATCTGGGTCTCGAACATCCGCTTGTACATCGGCTCCAGCGCACCCTGCTGAGCGGCGGCCTCGACCGCCCGCGCCGCGCGTTCGGCGTTGGCATGGCTGGCGATCGGGAAGTAGCGGATGACGAAGTTGACGCGGCCGGCGTAGTCGGCGCGGAGCTGCTCGACGGCCGGGTGGGCGGCGGCGCAGGCCTCGCACTCGAAGTCGAGGAACTCGACGAAGTCGACGGTGGCGCCGGGCGCACCGGACAGGCGCAGGCTGTTGTCGCGGACCGCGATCGACGCCGCGGCGGCCGGGTCGGAGGGGTCCTCGGCGCCGTAGCGGCTGATGCCGAACAGCACGCCGACGCAGACGACGAAGACGGCGATGATGATGAGCGAGAACTTCCGGTTCGACATCCCACCCGTCGTGGGCAGGGTCGGGTTGCGGCGCTTGCGGGCTGTTCGGGACATGTGGGCCCTTCGTAGGTGGCGGTCCACCGACCGCCGCGGTCGTGACGAGACATCGGGGCGAGGCATGGCGGCCGCTCTCACCACCCGTGTGGGCGGCCGGTCGAGCGGCGGTGATCACCAGGCCCGGTCCGCCGCCGGGCTGACGACGGGGCGACCCGGCTCCGTGGACCGGGCAGCCGGCTCCGGGGTGGTCGGTCCCGACGCCGCGCGGATCCGGCCGGGACCCGTGCCTGCCGCCGATCCGAGATCCGGCCCCGGGCCACTCGCCGCCTCATCCGGCCGGCTCCAGGCCGCGTTCGCGAAGCCATCCGGCGGGGTCGACCCTGTCCCCGGACACCGATCCCTGCCGGATCTCCAGATGCAGGTGCGGACCGGTGGACTGGCCACGGTTGCCGACCTCGGCGATCCGGTCCCCCGCCGACACCTGCTCGCCGGCGGTGACGAACGCCTGGTTGATGTGCCCGTAGACCGAGCGGGACCCGTCGGAGTGCCGGAGCACCACCCACAGGCCGAAGCCGCCGGCCGGCCCGGACTTCTCCACCACGCCGTCGGCGACGGCGAAGATCGGGGTTCCGATCCGATTGGCGATGTCGAGGCCGTAGTGCGTGGATCCCCAGCGCGGGCCCGCCGTCGAGGTGATCCGGCCTGAGACCGGCTGCACCGTCACCTCGTCGCCGTCCATCGCGGCCGCGGGGGCTCCTTCGGCACGTGCCCGGGACAGCAGGGTGGACCGCCGCTGTGCCTCCTCCCCGGCGCGGGCGCCCTTGGCCAGCGCGGCGAGGTCGTCGGACGTGGCCGCCGCCGGCAGGTCGGCATCGTTCACCGATCCGGCGGACCCGGCCGTGCTCGTGATCGGCTGGAAGGACAGCACCGCGACGGGGCGGACCTCGGCGTCGAGGACCGGGGGTGCGAGTTCGTCATAGCTGGTCTGGGCACCGGCGACGAGCGCGCCGGCGGCGAGCGCGAACAGCGCTCCACCGGTCCCCGCGGGCGGAACCGGCAGGGCAGTGGGCAGGGCGGAGAGCAGGGTCGGACACGACGGCATACGGGTATCCCGAATCTGTCAGGGGCTGCGGGCGAACGGGCACGCAGCAGCGCCTAGATCCGGAAGACCTGCAGATCAGCATTGGAGACACGGGACCCCACGACCGGCGCGGGATCGGACGCACCGCGCTCCGGGGTGCGCACCGGAGCGGGCAGCAGGCAGCCCAGGATCGGGCCCGGCGCGACGAGCGGGAGCTCGGCGTCGGCACCGCGGACCGGTGTTGCCGCGGAGTGGTGGACGTCCTGCAGAGGGGCGCCGTGGCACTCGTGGGAATGCTCCCCGGCGGCGACCGCGGCAACCGGAGCCTCGGCGAATCCCGGCCCGGCGGCCAGCACGCCGGCCGCGAGCACGGTGAGCACGACGACCGCGATCGCGGTGGACCACCGGGCGATTCGCCGCACGTGCACTCCCTCCGACGGGTCCGAGGCTAGCGGCCGCCTCCGAGCGGCCGACCGGCCGGCCACCGGTCGCCCCCACGGGCGATGCAGCTCGGCGCTCGCGTCACGCACAGCCACACCCGATCCCGAGGGGTGACAACCTTCCCTCGGGCCGTGCGTCATAGGTTACGGACGATGCCGAGCATCGTTACCCCGAGTGGCGCAGCAGCAGCGACGGACGACGCTTGCGAACAGGAGTACCGATGGTGAACCGCACGGCCGGGCGAACCCGCCGAGCCAAGATCGTCGCCGCCGTGGTGGCGGTGGCGGGCATCGGCCTGGCCGGCACCGCGCTGGCCGAGGTCGAGCAGGGTGACGTGGCCCGGCAGGCGCACGCCGAGGCGCTCACCCCCGGCACCCCGTGCTCGGTCTCGACCCGGGCGTGCGTCGATCTGGAGTCGCAGCGGGCCTGGCTGATCCGCGACGGCAAGGTGACCCGCGGGCCGGTACCGATCGCGTCCGGCGGCGCCGGGCAGGAGACCCCGGTGGGGCACTCGTTCCGCGTCTACCGCAAGAACAAGGACCATGTCAGCGGGGAGTTCAACGGACCCGACGGCAACCCGGCACCGATGCCGTGGTCGGTCTTCTTCGCCGACGGCGGCGTCGCCTTCCACGGTGGCGACCGCGAGCGCGCGTCCGCCGGTTGCGTGAAGCTGGACCTGCCCGAGGCCGAGGCGTTCTTCAACGACCTCGCCCAGGGCGACAAGGTCCAGGTCGTCAACGCCTCCGCCGAGCAGGCCGCCCGGGGCGGGGCACCCGCGAACAGCTGACCGGCAAGATTCGTCGCCGCGACCGGCCCCGGCCTCGCCGGGAGCCGCCGGGACAGTCGGCCCGCCGACTCCCAGGGGGATCGACGCTCACGGGCCGAGGACCATCGCTCCTGAGTGCGCACCACGGCGCGGTCCCTGCCCCGTTTCACAGTATTGCCTGGTGGGGGGCTTGCCACAAGACCCGCCACCGGGCGCAGGATCTGCGCCGTGGCACAGAACGACACCGACTACGACGTCGTCATCGTCGGCGGCGGCCCGACGGGCATGCTGCTCGCACGAGAACTGCGACTGCACGACGTCCGCGTCCTCGTGCTCGAACGCGACGAGGAGCCGACCACCCTGGTGCGCTCACTCGGCCTGCACGCCCGCAGCGTCGAGATCCTCGACCAGCGTGGTCTGCTGGACCGCTTTCTCGCGGCCGGAACCGTGCACCCCGGTCTCGGGAGCCTGGCCGGGATCGCCGCGCCGCCACCCCGGGACCCTGCCACCGCCCACGGCTACATCCTCGGCATCCCGCAGCCCCTCACCGATCGGCTTCTGACCGAGGCCGCGACCGAAACCGGTGCCGAGATCCGCCGAGGTGCCGAGGCAGTCGAGATCGTCCAGGACGACGACACGGTCACCATCACGCCGGCCGACGGCTCCGCCGTGCGTTGCTCATGGGCCGTGGGCTGCGACGGCGGGCGCAGCCTGGTCCGGCGCACGCTCGGGGTCGGCTTCCCCGGCGACGCCGCGACCAGGGAGTGGCTGCTCGGCGAGGTCGAGGTCACGATGCCGTCCGACGAGGTGGCAGCGGTGTCGAACGAGATCCGCAGATCCCAGCTGGGCTTCGGCATCGGCCCGGCGCCGGAGGGGCACTTCCGAGCCGTCGTGCCCGCGGCGTCGGTGTCCGAGGATCGGACGACCGGGCCGTCCTTCGACGACTTCCGAGCCCGGCTGCGGGAGGTGGCCGGAACCGACTTCGGAGCCCACTCGCCGCGCGCCCTCACCCGGTTCACCGACGCCACCCGCCTCGCCGAGCGGTACCGCGTCGGCCGGGTCCTGCTCGCCGGCGACGCCGCACACGTTCATCCCCCGCTCGGCGGGCAGGGGCTCAACCTCGGCATCCAGGACGCCTTCAACCTCGGATGGAAACTCGCGGCGGTCGTCCGTCACCGGGCGGCGCCCGACCTGCTGGACACCTACCACGACGAGCGGCATCCGGTTGCGGCCGACGTGCTGTCGCTGACGCGCGCGCAGAGCGCGCTGATCTCGGCGGACCCCGGGACGCAGGCGGTTCGCCGCCTGCTCGGGCGCCTGCTCGAATTCGACGACGTCAACTCCTACCTGACCGCCCGCATCGCCTCGATCGACATCCGCTACGACCTCGGATCCGAGGCCGACCTGGTCGGCAGGCGGCTCGCGGACCTTCCGCTGTCGCGAGGCCGCCTCTACGAACTCATGCGAGAGGGACGCTGGCTGCTCCTCGACCGGGACGGGACCCGGTCGATCCGGAATCGGGACGGCCAGGTCGACCACGTCGTCGACGACGCTGCCGATCTGACGCCGGCCGCCGTCCTGCTGCGCCCCGACGGACACGTCGCCTGGAGCAGCGACGAGCCGCGCCCGCTCGACGATGCGCTCAGCAGGTGGGAGTTGTGCTGAACCGGCCAGGGACCGTGTCCGGCCCGGCTCGCCGCGCGGGCCCCGAGGGGGACGGATCGCTCGACGCTATCTGTCCCCGGTAGCCGTCGCGCTGAGCGCAGCTGCTGCTCGCTCCGCGAAGACTCGTTGGGCATCGGCCGGCGAACAGCGCGCGGCCCGTAGCAACGTGATCAGCCGAGTGGCGTCAGGGGCGTCGTGGCCGGCTGCGTCGGCACTGCTCATGGTCTCTGCTCCTCTCGCCGCGGCCGCTCCGCGTCGTACCCGTGGGGCACGGGCAGCGGCGGATCGTCTCTCCCCCAGGAGGAATGACACCCGAAAGAGTGAGCTGCGCGCGGCCGTCGATGCCCTCGACGACACCTGACCACCACCGGGTTCGCTCACAGCAGACGCTTCGCCCACCGGCGAACCGGCACCGCCGGACCGGTTCGACGCCCCTACCGTCCTGTGGCGACTACCGCAGTCCGCCCCGAGGAGGACAAGCATGACGGCCCACACCGGCACCGCCGCAGGGGTTCCGTTCACCGCGCTGGCGCCCGAGGGGATCGACGGGCCGGCGCCGCTCCTGCTGACCTGGCACATGCTCGACGCGCCGCGCACCGACGCCGCCTTCGCCGCAGCGCTCCCGATGAGCACCGTGCCGGCCTGGCGGGTCCACCTGGCCATGCCCATGTGCGGCGCCCGGATGGTCGACGGGAGCCTCGACGCAGCCATCGCCCTGGCCCGCGACGACGTGCTCCTGTCCTTCCTCGCCCCGTTCACCCGGCAGGCCGCCGCCGAACTCCCGGACGTGGTCACCGATCTGCGCGCACAGCTGCCCACCGACGACGGCCCGGTCAGCCTGCTCGGCGGCTCCCTGGGTGGTGCCGTGGTCCTGCGTGCCCTGACCGCCGGCGAGGTCCCGGTCCGGGCCGCCGCGCTGGTCAATCCGGCTGTGCGACTGCGCTCGGTCGTCCCCCTCGTCGAGGGGCTCGCCGGCCGGCCCTACCGCTGGACCCCGGAGGCCGACCGGGTCGCGGACGAGCTGGACTTCGTCGCCCGAGCCGGCGAGCTCGCCGACCGGCCACCGCTGCTGATCGTCAGCGGCGAGGACGACCATCCCGCCCTGCGCGCCGACGCCGAGGCACTGCAGGCCGCGGTGCGCACCCGGCACGGCGACGCCCGGCTGGTGACGGTGCCGGGCCTCGCCCATCCCCTCGCCGAGGAGCCGGGCCTCGAGCCCGCGCCGCAGACCCCGGCCGCGCGGGCCGTGGACGGGATCCTCGTGAACTGGTTCAGCTCACAGCTGGAGGACGCGAGCAGTGTTCGTGGATCGTGATCGACCTCGAACCCCAGACCTTCTGATCCGTAGTTGCCGTACCACGTGGGCATGAGCGGCGACACGGGCAGAAGTGGATCGGCCGGCGACTGGATAGGGCAACACGGGCAGCAGTAGGACGCAGTTGGTGGCCAAGACCGTGGTCAGAGATCAACTGAGGCTGGGCTCGCCGTGAGTACGAGGGGGTCACGTCGGCTGACGTGGTGGATGAAGACGGCCCCTCGTGAGCCTTCATCGGTCGATCCAGGCGGTGATCGCGGTTGTAGTCATCACCTCCTGCTCGACTGCTTCGGCCTCGGGTGGTGTGAGCGCGGCCCGGGCCTTGGCCGGTGCGTCGAGGCCGATGTAGCGCCGTCCTTCGGTCCACTCGTCGGTCTGCTCGGCCAGAACGGCGCCGACCAGCCGGACGACCGCGGCGCGATCCGGGAAGATCCCGACGACGTCGGTGCGGCGCCGGATTTCTTTGTTCAGCCGCTTTTGGGGGTTGTTCGACCAGATCTGTCGCCGGACCTCGCGCGGGAACACCGCGAAGGCCGGCAGGTCCCCCTGTGCGTGGTCCAGATGCGCGGCCGCGGCCGGGAACTCGGCTTCGAGACCGTCGATGACCCGGTCCGCCGGTGCGTGCACCGACCCCACCCCGACCACCGAGGAGACCCCGCCCACCCCGACGATCCCGGCGCTGAGCGCCTGCCCCAGCAAGATCACGCGTCAGCCGTCACACACCACGCCACAGGACTTGACCACCCGGCAGCACGACTCACGCTGACCGGCGCTCCATGCCTCTGGTGTTGCCAACGACGAATAGCGGGTGCTGTGCGTTGCCTAATCGAGCTGGCGTCGCTTCAACCGGAACTCTGCGCGCGATACCGGAGGCCATCGAAGAAGATCATGGTGATGCGCACGGCTTCGTGCTGCCAGCCGTCCACCGTGCGCAAGCCACACACGCCCCCCAGCGCACGCAGAACCGTGCGCCCACCGACGTCACCGCGAACGGCGCCGGCCGCTGCAGCCGCCTCGAGCAGCTGGTCGAGGGCGTGAGCCATCTGCGCCCGGGCGTCGTCGAAGACCGGTGACTCCGTGGCCATGATGCTCTCCAGCGCGATGCCCATCCCCCTGCCCACGGCGGCGTGCTCCACGAGCAGGAGCAGGAAGCGGCGCAGCGCCTCGTCAGGGGGGTGGATGTCGCTCAGGGGCACAGCCGCGGCGCACAGTTCGTCGACCTCGTGGCGGTAGACCTCCTCCACGAGAGCCTCGCGCGTGTCGAAGTGGCGGTAGAGCGTCCCGACCGCCACACCGGCCCGCCGGGAGATCTCGTCCACGTTGGCCTCTGCATCGCCGGTGAGGAATGCCTCCCGAGCCGCAGCCAGGAGCTTCTCCCGGTTGCGGCGGGCGTCAGCACGCAGGGGACGTGACGAGGGCAAGGCCACCCCTAAGGTGAGTCGGGTTCATGTTGAGCTAGCGTATCCGGAGTCCGGTTCATATTACCCGGTGAAGGAGTTGCACCATGACGGTTCGCGACGAGGGGCTCAGCGGCCTCCGAGTGTTGGTCACCGGCGGCAGCCGGGGTTTGGGTGAAGCCACCGTCCGTCGGTTCGCCGGGGCCGGGGCAGAGGTGGTGACCGCATCGCGCAGTGCGCCCCCGGCGGACCTGCCGGCCACGTTCATCCGGGCGGATCTGGCCACCGAGCAAGATGTTGAGGACCTGGGGCGCCGAGTCCTCGACAGCATCGGCGGCGTGGACATTCTGGTCAACAACGCGGGTGCCGCCAGTGGGCCGGCCCCGACCCTGGCGCGGTCCGACGAGTCGTGGGTCTCGGATCTGGACATGAACCTGCTCGCGGCGGTGCGGCTCGACCGGGCGCTGGTGCCGGGGATGGTCGAGCGCGGGTCCGGTGTGGTCGTGCACGTGTCGTCGATCGCGAGCCGCCTCCCGCAGCGCGGCGAGGCGTCCTATGCGGCGGCGAAAGCAGCGCTCAACGCCTACAGCCGCGAGCTCGCGACCGAGGTCGGCGGGCACGGGGTGCGAGTGGTGTGCGTCCTGCCGGGCTTCGTGATCACCGACGGCGCGTTGGCTCATCTGCAGACGATGGCCGAGCAGCAGGGCATCGGTGTGGAGGAGGTGAAGCAGCAGATCGTGAACCACCTGGACCTACCGATGGGCCGGCCCGGTGATCCCGAGGACGTCGCGGAGATGATCGCGTTCTTGGCCTCGGATCGCGCGAGATGGCTCTCGGGAGCCGAGTTCCGGGTCGACGGCGGAATCCTCCCGATGGTGTGAGCCCGGTACCGACAGAGCACGAAGGACGACCATGACGACCAGACTTGTTTCAGTGATCATCGACGCAGCCGAATTGGAGCCCGAGAGCGAGTTCTGGCACCAACTGCTGGGTGGCTCCCTCACCAGAACCCCGACCCACCACTTCCTGCAGGTCGAAGGGCTTCCCGTGGTCGTCATCCAGCTGGCGCCTGGGCACGTTCAGCCGGGCTGGCCGGGCGGCGTCTCCCAGCAGATGCACGTGGACCTGGCGACGGACGACCTCATGGCCGCCGACCGGCGGGCACTCCGGGCGGGTGGGCGTCGACTGCAACCCTTGGACGACGTCGACCCTGCCGGCCCGGCGGGTAGCCGCGTCTACGCCAGCCCGGCCGGGCACCCGTTCTGCCTCCGGTCGACCTGAACCTCCTCCACCCCTGTGCGGAACTTCCTCGGGAGCGGATTGCTGATCCATCCAGCGGGAGACTGTCCTCATAGGTCAGGAGTCGACCGGGCCCTGGGCGACCCCGATCCATCCCCAGCGGATTGCGGCCGTGCAGGCACCGGACGGGATGGCGTTGATCGAACGGACACTGGATGCGGCGTAGAGCTTGCAGACATGAGGTCGGCACCCGTCCGCGACACAGTCGTGTGAACCGTCCGCGACGTGGGCCTCGATGAGAGGCTTGCCGTTGCAGAGGCCGCGGCAGCGTCGGAGGTGGGCGTAGAACGGCTCGACCCGCTCGGCGGCCCCGCGAATGAAGAGCACGAGCGGGACGTCGCCCAGCCGGGGCTTGATGTACAGCCGGATCTGGGCGTCGTACGTCATGTGAGTGGTCGGGTCGATCTCGTGCTGCGCCATCCAGCGGTCCAGGAGAGCGTCCACCGTCGCCTTCGTGCGGCCAACCTTCAGAGAGTCGACCTCGGCCTGAAGCCGCGTGAGGATCTTCTCGGCCTCTCTGTCCGCATCACGTTCGGCGCGTTCGCGGGCGGCCTTCGTACGAGCCTCCGCGATCGGCACCGTCTCGTGAAGGATGATCCGCTCGCCGGTGCTCGGATCAGTGCCGGCTGAGACTCGAGCCTGCCAACCGTTCCCGTGCCGACGGATCCCGCCACGTCGTCGGCTCACCGGTGCTTCGCTCGTCCATGGCGCGGAAGCTAACAACGTTTGTGGCCAAGACCGTGGCCAGAGATCCACTTCCGGCCGCTGGAAAAGATCTAGCCCCGACCGTTCGTGCTGGTCAGGGCTAGATCTTGTCTGGTGCGCCCGAAGGGATTCGAACCCCTAACCTTCTGATCCGTAGTCAGATGCTCTATCCGTTGAGCTACGGGCGCCTACTCATTCAGTTGTCGACCCGCCGGATCCGATCGTGCCCGCCGTGCCGCTGCGGAGGCTCCGGGATTTGAACCCGGGATGGGGGGTTACCCCAAACCGCATTAGCAGTGCGGCGCCATAGACCAGACTAGGCGAAGCCTCCTCGGTGCCTTACGGCCACCAGCGAGGACAACACTACACGGCGCCTCCCGGGCGTCGAACCGGGGTCCCCACCCGGGGCCCCGGCCGGTTCCACTCAGCGCTCCGCCAGCTCCACGAACGGGTTCAGCGACTCGGGATTCTGCAGCGCACCTGCGGAGACCGCCTTCTCCGGCGGCGTCCCGGACAGGATCTTCTTGACCGGCACCTCGCACTTCTTGCCGTTCAGCGTGCGCGGCACCGAGTCCACGACGATGAACCGGTCCGGCACGTGCCGCGGCGAGAGCTCCTTGCGCAGGGCCGTCCGCAGAGCGGGCTCGACGTCGTCGAGCGCGTACCCCGGCGCCGGCACGAGGAAGCAGAGCAGCGCGCCCTCCTCGCGGGCGCCCAGCGCGGTGGTGTCGATCACCAGCGAGTCGGCGACGCCCTCGAAGCCCTCCACGACCGAGTAGAAGTCCGCGGTCCCCATCCGGACGCCGCCGCGGTTGAGCGTCGAGTCCGAGCGGCCGTAGATGACGAACGAGTCGCGCGGGGTCCGCCGCACCCAGTCGCCGTGCCGCCAGGTGCCGGGGAAGTCCTCGAAGTAGGCCTCGCGCAGGCGGCTGCCGTCCGGGTCGTTCCAGAACATCACCGGCATCGACGGCGTCGGCTTCGTGATGATCAGCTCGCCGACGTCGTCGAGCAGGTCGGTGCCGTCCTCGGCGAAGGACCGGACGTCGGCGCCCAGCGCCGCGCAGGACAGCTCCCCCAGCCACACCGGCACGGTCGGGGCCGAGGCGAGGAACGCCGCGCACACGTCGGTGCCACCGGACACCGAGCAGATCTGGATGTGGCTCCCGGCCGCCTCACCGATCCAGCGGAATCCCTCGACCGAGAGCGGGGCGCCGGTCGAGCCCAGCGCGCGCAGCGCGGACAGGTCGTTGTCCTCGCCGGGACGCAGGCCGGCCTTCATGCAGGACTGCACGTACGGCGCGGACACCCCGAACAGCGACACCCGGTACTTCGCGGCCAGCGCCCACAGCGCGTTCAGGTCGGGATGGCCGGGACTGCCGTCGAACAGCACGATCGTGGACCCGGCCAGCAGCCCGCCGACCAGGAAGTTCCACATCATCCAGCCGGTGGTGGTGAACCAGAAGAACCGATCCCCCGGCCCGAGGCCGTGCTGCAGACGCATCGCCTTGAGGTGTTCCAGCACGATGCCGCCGTGGCCGTGCACGATGCCCTTGGGCAGGCCGGTCGTGCCCGAGGAGTAGAGCACCCACAGCGGGTGGTCGAACGGGACCGGCGTGAACTCCAGCGGGCCGGTCTCCGCGGTGAACGCGCTCCACGGCGTCGTCCCGTCGAGCGTGGCGTCCGGATCCAGGTAGGGGACGAGGACCGTCTCCCGCAGCGAGGGCATCTGCTGCTGCAGCGACGCCACGTTGGACCGGATGTCGAAGCCCTTGCCGTTGTAGCGGTAGCCGTCGACGGCGACCAGCACCGTCGGCTCGATCTGGGCGAAGCGGTCGTGCACCGCGCGGGCACCGAAGTCCGGCGAGCACGACGACCAGATCGCGCCCAGGCTCGCCGCCGCCAGGAACGCGACCAGCGTCTCGACCGAGTTCGGCGCCAGGGCGACGACCCGGTCGCCCTGCCCGACACCGGCCCGGACCAGCCCGGCCCGGGCGCGGGCGACCTGGTCGCGCAGCTCGGCGTGGGTGACGGTGCGGGTCAGACCGTCCTCCCGGACGAACTCGATCGCCACGTCGGCGTCGGCCCGGCCGGGGCCCGGGGTCAGTGCGTGCTCGGCGTAGTTCAGCGTGGAACCGGGGAACCACTCGGCCCCCGGCATGTCCCGGGAGCCGAGCACGGCGGTGGGCCGGTCGTGGAACAGCACACCGGAGAACTCGGCGACCGCACCCCAGAAGCCCTCCAGGTCCGAGACCGACCACTCGTGCAGCTGCCGGTACTCGGTGACGTCGCCGATCGGTGCGCCACGCTCGTCACGGGCCCACGTCGCGAACCGCACGATCTCGGTGTGCGGCACCTGCTCCGGGTCCGGGCGCCACAGCAGCTCGGGGGTCTCCGGATCGGTCACGGTCTGCACTGACGCCATGGCCTCAGCTTCCCTGACCGAGCCCGCCCGGCACCAGTGGTCGCGCACCACATCCCGGCGCACGCACTGGGGGTGCGCCACACCCGGCCGCGCCCGCCGGCACGGCGGTCACCGTCGGCCGGGAAGGTCCCCGAAGGCCTCGCCGGGTTGGCTCCCGAGTCAGCGCAGGTGCGAGTCGAACCAGTTCAGGACCCGCTGCCAGGCTTCGGCGGCCGACTCCGGGTCGTCGTCGAACCGGTGCCCGGTGTTCGGGTAGACCACCACGTCGGTCGCGACCCCGGAGGACTCCGCGGCGGCCCGCAGCCGCTCGACGGCGTCGCCGTCGGCCTCGGAATAGATCCCCAGCCACGGGCAGCTCAGGTCGGGTGCGGCCGCGACCAGCGCCGAGACGCTCGACGACGGCGACGACTCGATGCCCTCCCCGGCGACCGTGACCGCCGCGCCGAACCTGCGCCGGGCCGCGACCTGCAACGCGACCGTGCCACCGAGGTCGAATCCGAGCACTCCCATCCGGTCGGCCTCGATCCCGGTGTCGGCGAGCCAGCCGAACGTCGTGTCGCAGTCGTCCATCACCTGCTGGAGGGTCAGGCTGCCGACCTTCTTCTCGATCTGCGCGTCGTCCTGCTCGTCGTCACCGGCCTCGGAGTCGTCGTCGCCGCGGTAGAGGTGCGGTGCGACGGCCAGCCAGCCGTCCTCGGCGAGCCGGTCGACGATCCCCCGGACGATCTGGGTGACCCCACGTGCCTCGTGCAGCACGACGACACCACCGCGCACCGGGCCATCGGGCTCGGCGATGCTGAGCCGGAGTTCTCCCCCGTCCGTCAGCGGAACGCCTTCGATCCGGATGCCCGTCGTCATGGGCGTCACTCAACCAGAGCAGGCGTCCGCGTTTCGACCCCCGCCGGTTACCGTTGCCCACATGACGCCGATCCGTCCCGATCTGGACACTCTGCCCGCCTACGTGCCGGGCCGGACGGTTCCCGGGGCGATCAAGCTGGCCAGCAACGAGGTCACCGAACCGCCTGCGCCGCCGGTGCTCGAGGCGATCGCGCGGGCCGCCGCCGGAGCCAACCGCTACCCCGATCTCGGGGTGGTCGAGCTGACCGACCGGCTGGCCGCGGCGTACGACCTCGGGCCGGAGCGGATCGCCGTCGGCTGCGGATCGGTGACGATCTGCCAGCAGCTCGTGCAGGCCACCTGCCTCGGCCCCGGCGACGAGGTGCTGTTCGCGTGGCGCTCGTTCGAGGCGTACCCGATCGTGACCCAGATCGGCGCGGCCGCGGTCCGCACGGTGGGGCTCACCGCGGACTTCCGGCACGACCTGGACGCGATGGCCGCCGCCGTCACCGAGCGGACCCGGCTGGTGTTCGTGTGCAGCCCCAACAACCCGACCGGGCCCGCGGTGCACCGCGACGAGTTCGTGCGCTTCCTCACCGCCGTCGGCCCCGACGTGCTGGTGGCGCTCGACGAGGCGTACGCCGAGTACGTCACCGATCCGGACGCGGTCTCCGGGCGGCCGCTGCTCGACGAGTACCCGAACCTGGTGGTGCTGCGGACCTTCTCCAAGGCGTACCGGATGGCCGGCCTGCGGGTCGGCTACGCGCTCGGGTCCGCCGAGGTGACGACAGCGCTGCGCAAGGTATGCCCGCCGTTCAGCATCAGTGCGGTCGCCCAGGCCGGCGCCATCGCAGCACTGGAGCACAGCGCGGAGATCCTGGCCGGCTGCGCCGACGTCGTGCGCGAGCGGGACCGGGTAGCAGCTGCGCTGCGGGACAACGGCTTCGTCGTACCCGACAGTCAGGCCAACTTCGTCTGGCTGCCGCTCGGCGAGCGGGCCGCGGAGTTCGCCGCGCACTGCGCCGAGCAGAAGGTGATCGTGCGCCCGTTCGTCTCGGACGGCGTCCGGGTCACCGTCTCCACCCCGCAGGAGAACGACGCCCTGCTCGACGTCGCCACCGCGTTCGCGCTCTGAATCACCCCTCCAGCTGGTAACCGGTGCCGCGGACGGTGCGGATCCGCTCGGGGCCGATCTTGCGCCGCAGGTAGGAGATGTAGACCTGCACCAGGTTCGCCGACACCGGCTCCGACCAGGCACGACGCGCGAGCTCGTCGTGGGTGACGACCTCGCCGGATCGCTCGGCGAGCGCCAGCAGCAGCGCGTACTCGGTGGGCGAGAGCGCGATCCGGCGGCCGTCGGCGAACACCTGACCGGAGTCCACGTCAACCGACACCCCGCCCTGGCCGAGCACCGTCGGTGCGGGCAGGCCGACCGCGGCACGCAACCGCAGCCGGATCCGCGCGGCCAGCTCGTCGGGCACGAACGGACGGATCAGGAAGTCGTCCCGGTCGCCGCGCAGCAGCCCGAGCACACCGGCCCGCCGTTCCCGCGGGACGACGGCGATCACCGGTGTCGGTGGCGACTCGGCCTGCACCGCACCCAGCAGCACCATCGGGTCGGGCCCGGGCAGCTCCAGGTCGAGCACCACGAGATCGGCGGTGCCGGCCCGCACCACGTCGAGGACCTCCATCCCGTCGGCGGCCACCGCGAGATCGAGCCCCTCTGCGGCGAGGTCCTGGCGCAGACCACGCCCGAGCGAGGCCGAACCGGCGGACGGCGGCAGGGCGAGTACGACGGTCAGCGGCCGCGACGGGGAGCGCGGCGCCGGGATCGAGGGACGGGAGACGACGGCGCGGGGAGCGTGGTCGTTCACGGCACGGACGGTCGAGTTCGAGAAGGCGGGGAGCACATCGGTGCCACCCTCCCGCGACCGGTAGCCGGTCACAATCGGCTAACGGTGCGACACGGGGGGTCTCCGTAGGTCGAACGGGTGAACCTGAGACCCTTACTCCGCCGTTCGGCGCAGAGATGCTGCCGATTTGGTCGAATTTCGCAGATCGCCGCTGATTCGCTACCTGTCGGCGCGGAGAGGCAACCACCCTTCTCAGCGAGTCTGTTCACACTCGGTCACGCTACATAGAGTCCTCGATCATGCGACGGAAGAGTTCCGCTGCGGCTGATCAGGTCGACCCCCGCGACCTGATCGAGCGGGTCGCCGCAGAGCACAGCTCCCCCTCTGTGCACTTCGACCGGGGCAGGCATGCCGACCCCGCGGCAGCCTCGGCCGTCTCCGTGGCGACCCTGCTCGAGGACGCCCCGGTGACGGCGTCCGGGCGGCACCGCCGCGCAGCGGGCGGCACCGCGACCGCGCTCGCCATCGCCGAACTGCACGAGCCGGACGACCGGCCCGCCGGCGACGGTGGCAGCGGCAGCGGCAGTGGCGGCAGGAGCAGCGGCGACTCGACCGTGATCGAGATCGACCGCGCCGCCTCGGCGCGCCGCTCCCGGTTCCGCCGGCTGGCACCACTCGGTGTGGGAGCCGCCGCGATCCTGGCCGCGACGATGGTGCTCACGCTGCTCCAGCCCGGCACCGAGGACCCGTCGCTCAGCACCGCGTTGATCGACGACTCGTCGCGCCGGTCGGTCTCGGGCAGCACACTCGCCACCAACCCGGCGGTCGGTTCCGGCGGCGGCACCGCCCTGGGCGACGCCGCGCTGGGTGCGACCGACCGGATCGGCGAGGCGATCGCCGCCCGGGAGGCCGCCGAGCAGCGCGCCCGGGAACGCGCCCGCGCCGGCACCGACCGGCAGCAGGCGCCCGCGGGCGGGGGCGGCGGGGGCGATGCCGCCGCCGACGGCTCCGGCAACCGCGCCGCTCCCGGCGCTGCGAGCGCCCCCCAGGTCGCCGGCGACGGCGTACAGGCGGCGCTGGCCCGGGGCTGGCAGGCGGCCGGCGGCGACGAGTTCACCGGTTCGAGCCTGGGCAACGGCTGGTCCGCCTACGACAGCGCCGGCCACGACGGTCAGGGCCGCCGCACCCCGGACGCGGTGTCCGTGGAGGACGGCAACCTGGTGATCCGCGGCGACTCGCAGGGCAACACCGGCGGCATCGCCTGGGGCACCCCGCGCCAGTACGGCAAGTGGGAGGTGCGCGCCCAGTTCCCCGCCGGGGACCGGCAGTACCACCCGGTGATCCTGCTGTGGCCCAGCGAGATCGAGTGGCCGCGCGGCGGTGAGATCGACTTCGCCGAGACCACCAGCGCCAGCGACGACGTGTCGTTCTTCCTGCACTACGGGTCGGACAACTCCCAGGTCGACGCGACCCGCACGCTCGACATCACCCAGTGGAACAACTACGCCGTCGAGTGGACCCCGAACGCGGTGATCGGCTACGTCAACGGCGAGGAGTGGTTCCGCTCCGAGGACCCGCAGACACTGCCGCCGGGCCCGATGCACGCCGCGATCCAGCTGGACTACTTCCCCGGCGGGGGCGCGCCCGCGCCGAGTGAGATGCGGGTCGCCTGGATGCGCATGTACTCCTGACGTCGCACCGGCCACTCCCCCGCCATCCGGCGCTCCCCATCGGATGGCGGGGGAAGCCGTTCAGTCGTCCGCGAGGCCGAGCCGGGCGAGCAGCGGCTCGATCCGCGGGTCCCTGCCACGGAACGTGCGATACGCCGTCATCGCGTCCACCGAGCCGCCGCGGGACAGCACCTCGCGACGGAACCGGTCGCCGTTCTCCCGGCGCAGCCCGCCGTGCTCGCCGAACCAGGCGACCGTGTCGGCGTCGAGCACCTCGGCCCAGATGTAGGAGTAGTAGGCCGCCGCGTACCCGCTGCCGCCGAAGACGTGATTGAAGTACGTCGTGCGGTAGCGCGGCGGGACCAGCGGGTGCGCGATCCCGGCCGCCTCCAGCGCCTGCTGCTCGAACGCGCCGACGTCGACCACCGCCTCGGCCTCCTCCGGGGTCAGCCGGTGCCACGCCTGGTCCAGCAGCGCCGCGGCCAGGTACTCGGTGGTCGCGAAGCCCTCCCCGTAGCCGCGGGCGGCGAGCGCCGCCGAGAGCAGCTCGGCCGGCAACGGCTCGCCGGTCGCGTGGTGCCGGGCGAACGACGCCAGGATCTGCGGGTCCTCCAGCCACATCTCGTTGACCTGGCTGGGGAACTCGACGAAGTCGCGCGGCACCGACGTACCGGAGAACGTCGGGTACTCGACGTCGGAGAACAGCCCGTGCAGGGCGTGCCCGAACTCGTGGAACAGCGTCCGGACCTCGTCCAGCGACAGCAGCGCCGGCTCACCGGCGGCCGGCTTGCCCAGGTTCAGCGTGTTCAGCACCACCGGCGTCGTCCCGAGCAGCGACGACTGCGCGACCAGCGAGTTCATCCAGGCCCCGCCGCGCTTCGAGGACCGCGCCCACAGGTCGGCGCCGAACAGCCCCAGCACCGTGCCGGAGTCGTCGCTGACCTCCCACCAGCGGACGTCCGGGTGGTAGGCGGGCAGGTCGGTGCGCTCGGCGAACCGGATGCCGTAGAGCTCCCCGGCGGCCCGGAACACGCCGTCGGTGATCACCCGCTCGGCCTCCAGGTAGGGCCGCAGCGCGGCGTCGTCGACGGCGAGCCGCTCGCGGCGGTACCGCTCGGCGTGGAACGCCCGGTCCCACGGTTCGAGCCCGTCCCCGGCGAGCTCGGCCAGGCCGGCCAGCTCCCGGTCGGCGTTCGCGACGGCGCCGGGAACCAGCGACTCCAGCATCTCCCGGGCCGCCAGGGCGGTCCCGGCGGTCGCGTCGTCGATCACGTAGGACGCGTGGTCCGGGTAGCCCAGCAGCCGCGCCCGCTCGGCGCGCACCCGCACGATCCGCAGCACCGTCTCCCGGGTGTCGTGCTCGCCGCCCTGCCCGCGGGAGACCGACGCACGGTGCAGCTCCGCACGCAGGTCCCGGTCGGTCAGCGAGGCGAGCGCGGGCTGCCCGGTCGGCAACACCAGGGTGAGCAGCCAGCCGCCGTCGTACCCGCGGTCGGTGGCGGCCGCCGCGGCGGCGGCGACCGCGTCCTCGGAGAGCCCGTCGAGGCGGGACCGGTCGGTGACGTGCACCGCGGCCGCGTTCGCCCCGGCCAGCAGCATCGCGCCGAACGCCGTGGTCAGCCCGGACAGCTCCTCGTTCAGCTCCCGCAGCCGGGCCTGCTCGGCCGGGCCGAGCTGCGCACCCGCCCGGACCATGTCCCGGTGGTGCCGCTCCAGCAGCCGCAGCGACTCGGCGCCGAGCCCGAGTGCGTCCCGGCGGGTGTGCAGCGCGTCGATCCGGGCGAACAGCTCGGGATCGAGCCGGATCGCGTCGGCGTGTGCGGCGAGCAGCGGCGCGACCCGGGCCTCGATCTCCTGGACAGCGGGCGAGGTGTGCGCCGACACCCGGGTGAAGAACAGCGCCGACACCCGGTCCAGCACCGCGCCGGACCGCTCCAGCGCGGCCACCGTGTTCTCGAACGTCGGCTCGCCGGCGCCGACGATCGCGGCCACCTCGGCCCGCTGCTGCGCCATCCCGGCCTCGAAGGCCGGCAGGTAGTGGTCGTCGCGGATCCGGGTGGTGTCGGGCAGTGCGAACGGCAGCTCGCTCGGGGTGAGGAACGGATTCTCCGCGGTCGTCATGCCGGCGACACTACGAGCCGAGATCCCGGCGCATCGCCAGCCGCGGCCAGACGTCGAGGCCGCGGGCGATCTCGTCGTCCCGGATCGCCCGCAGACCCGGGCCGATCTCGATCAGCTCGCGGAACCCGAGCTGCAGCCAGTACGGCCCGTTCCACGGCACGTCCCGGTAGGTGGTGAGGGTCAGCGCGGGCAGCCGCCGGTCGCGGGCCCAGCCGGCCAGGTGCTCGACGAGCCGCTCGCCGATCCGCGACCCGCGCAACCCGGGCAGCACCGACACCTGCTCCAGATGTGCGCAGCCGTCGACGAGCTCGGTGAGCAGGTACCCGGCCGGTCGCCCGTCGCGCTCGGCGACGAACGCGCGCCCGGCCGTGGCGTAGGCGGCCAGCAGCGCCGCGGGCGGCGGTTCGTCGTCGGCGACGACGTCCAGTCCGATCTCCCGGAACGGCTCGCCCGCGGCGCGCTCGATCTCCCGCAGCGCCGGTGCGTCGGCCGGGGTGGCGAGGCGGATCACGACGCCGCCACCAGGTCGGCGGCCCGCTCACCGATCATCACGGCGGTGGCCGCCGGTCCGCGCCGTGGCACCGACGGCAGGATCGAGGTGTCCGCGACCCGCAGCCCGGCCAGGCCGTGCACCCGCAGGTCGGGGCCGACGACGGAGTCCGGCCCGGTGCCCATCGCGGCGCTCCCGGACAGGTGCACCGAGGTCGTCAGCCGCTCCTGGATCCACTCGTCGAGCCGGGTGTCGTTGCCCAGCTCCCAGCCGGCCGGGCCGCCGTCGCCGGGACCGGCCCGGTCCCAGCCGGCGACCCGCAGGATGTCCGCGCCGACCCGCACCGCGGCCCGCATCCGGTGCCGGTCGGAGGTGGTGCGCAGGTAGCGGAAGTCCAGCCGGGGCGGGTCCGCCGGATCCGGCGAGGTGACCGCGAGCATGCCGCGGCTGTCCGGCCGCTGCACGGCACACATCAGGTGCGCGGGACCGCCCGGCGCGAAGGGATGCGCGAACAACAGGACCTCCAGGTCGCCGGCCGGGTCGGTGCCCGAGTCCAGGTTCAGCGCGGCCTGCCCGGCCACCGCGTCCGGATGCGGGTCGGGCAGTCCGCTGCGCAGCGGCAGGAACACCGCGGGATGGTCCGACCAGCCGCGTCCGACGCCGGGCAACTCGTGCCGCACCGCGATCCCGGCCGCGCGCAGGGTGTCCTCCGGCCCGATCCCGGAGCGCTGCAGCAGCGCCGGTGTCCCGACCGCACCGGCGGCGACGACGACCTCACCGGCGTGCAGCTCGTCGCCCCCGATCCGGATGCCGTGCACCCGGCCGCCGGAGTGCAGCAGGGTGTCGACGGCCCGGCCCCCCAGGACGGTCAGCGCGTCGCACCACTCGGCGTCGCCCCAGGGCGGCGGCAGGTAGGCGGTCGCGGAGCTGACCCGCCGCCCGTCGACGGCATTGGTCGGGACCGGGCCGGCACCCGGCGGGCCACCGGCGTTCTTGTCCGGCTCGGCCGGATAGCCGAGTGCCGTGCAGGCCTGCAGGAACGGCTCGGTGACCGGCGCGAGGAGCGGACCGGCCGGGCGGGAGATCCGCAGCGGACCGGAGTCGCCGTGCACGTCGTCGGTGCAGAAGTCCAGGTCGCGCTCCAGCCGCCGGAAGCAGGGCAGGGTGTCCTCGTAGGACCAGCCCGGGACCGCCCAGTCGGCGAAGTCGGCGGGCACCGCACGCACGAAGTAGCCGCCGTTGATGGCGCCGGAGCCACCCAGCACCCGGCCGCGCGGCACCGTGGACTCCCGGCCGTGGGCAAGCGTCGCGTGATAGGCCCAGTTCAGCACGTGTCCCGGCGCGGTGGCGGCGAGCGAGGCGATCGGCGTCGACTCCGACGGGACGACGACGGCCCCGGCCTCCACCAGCGCCGTCCGGATCCCGCGTGCAGCGAGCCGCCCGGCCAGCGCGCAGCCCGCGGACCCGGCGCCGACCACCACCACGTCGAAGCTCTCCGTCATCACTGACAGGATGCCTCACGTGACCGACGCCGCCCGTGATCTCGCCTCGTTCCTGACCGCGAGCCCGTCGCCGTACCACGCGGTGGCCGAGGCCGTGCGCAGGCTGACCGCCGCCGGGTTCGTCGAGCAGCCCGAGGACGGCCCGTGGATCGACGGCACCGGTGGTCGCTACCTGGTGCGGGACGGCACGATCCTGGCCTGGTGGCAGCCCGCCGGTGCGCCCCGCCCGCTGCGGGTGTTCGCCGCACACACCGACTCGCCCGGGTTCAAGGTCAAGCCGAACCCGGACGTCGGGACGGCGGGCTGGCGGCAGGTCGGCGTCGAGGTCTACGGCGGTGCGCTGTGGAACTCCTGGCTGGACCGCGATCTCGGGCTGGCCGGACGGCTCGCGCTCTACGACGGCCGGATCGTCCCGGTGCTGGTGGATCGGCCGCTGCTGCGCATCCCGCAGCTCGCGATCCATCTCGACCGCGGCGTGAACCAGGGCCTCACCCTGGACCCGCAACGTCACCTCCTGCCGATCTGGGGGATCGGCGACCCGGCCGGTGGCGATCTCGTCGAGTTCCTGGCCTCGCTGACCGGTATCGATCCCCGCGACGTCGCCGCGCACGACCTGTTCACCTACGACCTCACCCCGCCCGCCACCCTCGGCCGGGACGACGAGCTGCTGGCCGCGCCGCGGCTGGACAACCTGGCGTCGGTGCATGCGGGGATCTCCGCACTGCTCACCGCGGCGCAGCGGGACCCGGCGACGGTGCCGGTGTTCGTCGGGTTCGACCACGAGGAGATCGGCTCCGACTCGGCTACCGGGGCGGCCGGGCCGCTGCTGGAGACGGTGCTGACCCGGCTCGCCGGCGGGTTCGACGAGCGCCGCACCGTGTTCGCGCGCTCGCGCTGCCTGTCCGTGGACGTCACGCACGCCGCGCACCCCAACCACCTCGACAAGCACGACACCGATCACCTGTCGCTGCCCAACCACGGGCCGTCGCTCAAGGTCAACGCGGTGCAGCGCTACGCCACCGACGCCCCCGGCGCGGCCGCCTGGAAGCGCGCCTGCCGGAGCGCCGACGTGCCGAACCAGGTGTTCGTCTCGAAGAACACCGTGCCCTGCGGATCGACCGTCGGGCCGATCATGGCGACCCGGCTGGGCATCCGGACGGTCGACGTCGGCATCCCGGTGCTGTCCATGCACTCGGCGCGCGAGCTGTGCGGGGTGCACGATCCGGAGCTGCTGGCGCGGGCCGGTGTGGAGTTCCTGACCGACCCCGAGTGAGCCGAGCCGAGCCGGGTCCCGGTGCGGCTCGGCGGCATCGGGATCAGACGGCGACGCGGGAGCCGGGCACGTAGGCGTCGGTGTCGACGATCTGCGAGCCCAGCGGGAACAGCGACACCGGGATCAGCTTCAGGTTCGCCCAGGCCAGCGGCAGGCCGATGATCGTGACGGCGAGCGCGAGCGCGGTGGCGATGTGCCCGATGATCAGCCACCAGCCGAACAGCAGGATCCAGAGCACGTTGCCGATCGTCGACGCCGCTCCCGCCGACGGCCGGCGCACCACGTCCCGGCCGAACGGCCAGAGCGCGTAGAGACCGATCCGGAACGAGGCGATGCCGAACGGGATCGTCACGACCAGGACACAGGCCACGATCCCGGCCGCCATGTAACCCAGGAACAGCCAGAAGCCCGAGAGCACCAGCCAGATGACGTTGAGGATCAGCCGCAGCATGTGTCCAGGATGCCCGGTATACGGAAGCTCGACTCAGGGTTCACCCTGATGTTCGCGCGGGTTGTGCCGGGCGGGCGCCGGCACTGGTCCGCCCGGCTCACCGCACCCCGGCGACGACCGTGTCCTCCCCGTGCTGCCAGACCACGCCCGCGCCGGAGTAGCCGCCCGCCAGCAGGAGCCGGGCGTGGTCGGCGGCGGAGAGCCGGTTGCTGCCGTCGTGGTGCTCGGACTCGCCGGCCGCGTCCTGCACCGCGGACGTCGAACGCCGCCGCCCCGCTGTCACCCCGGCGAGCCGCGGATCGTCGAGCAGCGCGTCCCACCAGTCGGTCCATCCCTCCCGCCCGGTCACGCCGGACCGCAGGGCGCGTCCGGCACCGACGGCGGCGGCCGGGCCGGCGAGCCCCTCGGCGACGGCCAGGTGATCACCGTTGGCCAGCACTCCGCCGGGTGCGGTGTGCGCGGCGAGCGTCCGGTACAGCCCGGCGAGCTGCTCGGGGAGCATCCAGTGCAGTGCGGTGGTGGAGACGGCGGCATGCACCGGTCCGGGCAGCGCGGCCGTCCAGTCGTCGGCCGCGAGATCGGCGACCTCCCAGCGCGCCAGGTCGCCGTACCGGCCGCGGGCGAGCGCGATCAGCAGCGGATCGGCATCCACCCCGATGATCACCGCGCGCGGAACCCGCTCGGCGATCCGGGCCGCGAGCGAGCCCGGGCCGCATCCGAGATCGACGACGACCGGCTCGGCCACCTCCCGCACGGCGTGCTCGACGATGTCGACCAGCACCGCGAACCGCTCCTCACGGTCGGGTACGTATCCCTCCTGCTGTGCGTCCCATCGGTCGATCCACTCGGCGGCGAGATCCGGGGCCACTGTCATCACAACGCTCCTTCAGGACAGTTCCATCACTGTTGTTATCCTGTTCGACAGTGACGACGGTAGGGATCGAGAGGTAACTGGTCAAGTGGACTTCGACAGTCACACCAGCGATGTGCTCACCGCCACGGTCGCCGCGGTCAACCTGCTGACCCCGGGCGAGGCGCGCGGCCGCGCCTACGCCGGCGACGACGAACCGGGAGTGGAGGCCGCACTCGCACCGCGCGAGGACCACTGGTTCGACGAACGGCCACCG
Source organism: Pseudonocardia autotrophica (assembly GCF_003945385.1). NCBI lineage: Bacteria > Bacillati > Actinomycetota > Actinomycetes > Pseudonocardiales > Pseudonocardiaceae > Pseudonocardia > Pseudonocardia autotrophica. Next base: position 250,660 of record NZ_AP018920.1, on the reverse strand, counting down.
CCCGCGGAGATGGACCTGCTGCGCGGGTGGGCCGGCCGGATGTACACCGTGTTCGCCGACGTCGAGAACGGCGATCTCGACGCCGCGGCGGCGACCGTGAACGCGCTGCTGACCGAGACCGGTGCGGTGCCGGTGCTCGCCCGGCACGGCGATCGCCCGTGGCACCTGCACTTCCACGCGGTCGACGCCGGATGGGCGCGCAGCTGGGCCGCCTCGATGGCGACCGCACTGGCGGTCGTCCTGGGCAATCCCGCGCACGAGCGGCTCGGGGTGTGTTCCGCCGACGCGTGCAACCGGGTGTTCGTCGACGTCTCACGCAACGGCACCCGCCGGTTCTGCTCGACCGCCTGTCAGAACCGGGTCAAGGCCGCCGCCTTCCGGGCCCGGCGCAGGGAGGAGGGGTGAGCCCCGCGCCTCAGCCCGGCGCGACCTCCTCCACCACGCTCGCCCCCGCGCCCGGCCGCGACTCCCAGCACCAGTCCTCGTGCGACCGCAGCCGCCCGTCCGGGAGCACCTCGAGCCGAGCCTCGCACCGGCCGGAGCTGGACTCCCCGTCGACCGAGACGTGCACGTAGCGGAACCGCAGAACGTCGCCCTCCCGGGTACCGACGATCCGCCCGAGCCGGACGGCGCCGCCGGCGTACTCGGCCCAGACCAGACCGTCCGCCTCGTGATAGGTGAACACGGTCGCCTGACCGACCTCACCGTCACCGGAGTTGCTGATCCCGGCGAACCGGCGGCCGTCGACACTGGGTGCGCTGCTCACCCGCCCAGCGTGACACGGAAGGATGGCCGCGTGGAGTTCCCCGCGACACGCCGGTGCCCGCTGGTCCGCACCGCGTCCGACACCGGCGAGGGACCGTGGAACGAGCTGCTCGGGATCATCACCCCGGCGGTGTTCGACGTCGTCACCGAGGACCTGTTCGGCGACTGGCCGGTCGATCGGGTGGTGGCGTTCGCCCTGGAGGACGGGGTCGCCGAGCGGCATCCGCTGTTGTTCGTCGTCGACGAGCGCACCCTGACCGATCACGGCTTCCCGGTGGTCGCGGCGGATCTGCGCGACGAGCCGGGCCGGACCCTGCGGATCGCGGCCATCCAGCTCTGGAGCGTCGGGACCGACGTGCCGCACGGTGCCGTGGAGTTCGCCGCGTATGCCGACCAGGCGCAGCTGCAGCCCGACCGGGTCTTCCGCGGGTTCGGCTGACCGAGCCCGGCGAGCGCACACCCGGCGCGAGCCCGCTCGATCCCGGCCTCCCACAACGCCGGCGCCTCGCGTTAGAGGATCGCCATACCGCCGACGCCGGCACCGGGGTCCGACGGTTCCGGCGCCCGCGGCGACCCCGGAGTGATCGCCTCCCGGCACGGTACGAGCTGAATCCGAGTCGCGGCTCCGCATTGGGCCCAGCAGCTCGAATGTTATCGCTAACATAACGCCGGACCTGCACACGTGCGTCGCACTGCGGCACCCACTCGACTCGAACTCGGCGACAGAGCGCTGGCCGTACAGCGAGACGCAACCCTTGACCACCCGTGGTCGAGCAGGCACCATCCGAAAATGTGAGCGCAAACATACCGCGCTCACGCTGCAGCACCGGCGCTGCGCGGCGCCTCGAGCCACCGAAGCCTCGAGACACGGGAGATCCGATGGACCGACCACGCGTCCGACCGACCGAGCGACGGCCCCCCTCCGGCCGGGCCGGGCCGGGCACTCCGAGCGGCCCACTCCCCCGATGAGCGGCCCGGCACTGAGCAGGCGCGGCTTCCTGGGCGCAGCGGGCTTCACCGCGGGGGTCCTGCTCACCGGATGTGCGACCGCGCCCTCGCCGGACGTCACGGTCGCCTACTGGAACTTCTTCGGCGGCGGCGACGGGGAGCGGATGGTCGGCCTGGTCGACCGGTTCCGGGCGGACAACCCGCGGATCGGCGTGAGCGCGACCACCCTGGAGTGGGGATCGCCCTACTACACGAAGCTCGCGATGGCCTGCGCCGGCGGCCGCGCCCCGGACCTGGCCACGCTGCACACCTCGCGCCTGGTGACCTTCGGCCGCGACCTGCTCGAACCCTGGGACCTCGCCGAGCTGGAAGCCCGCGGTGTCCGCCTCGACGACTTCCCGCCCGCGGTCACCGAGCGGCTCGCGGTCGACGGCGAGCTGGTCGGCCTCCCCCTCGACACCCACCCGATGGTCCTCTACTACAACACCGACGTCTGCGACCGGGCCGGCCTGCTCGACGCCTCCGGGGAGCTGCGCCCGCTGCACGGCCCGGACACCCTGCTCGACGCCGGTCGCCGGGCCGCCGAGGTCACCGGCGCGACCGGGATCGCGTTCGCCGCGACCGGGACGAACGAGCCGTGGATGCTGTTCTGGTCGCTGTACAACCAGGCCGGCGGCCGGATGGACCTGCCCGACGGTGGCCCGGCCCGGGTCGACCGGGACGCCATGGTCACCGCGATGGGCTACCTGCAGGCCTTCTGCGACGGCACGATCGCCTCGCCGACACTCGACTCGGACGCCGCGGTGGCCACCTTCGCGAGCGCCCAGTCCGGGTTCCTGGTGACCGGCCCGTGGGAGTACACGTCCGCGGAGACGGCCGGCATCCCGTTCTCGATGACCCGGTTCCCCGCCGTGTTCGGCGACCGGGCGATCGTCCGGGCGGACAGCCACTGCTTCGTCGTCCCGCGGCAGGACTCGGTCGATCCGACGGTCCGCGCCGCCGCCTACGACCTGGCGGTGTCGATGCTCGACGACAGTGTGTCCTGGGCCGAGGGCGGTCACGTCCCGGCGCTGGCCGCGGTGGCCGAGAGCCCCGAGTACCTGGCGATGCAGCCGCAGTCGCGCTACCGGGACGTCGTCGACGACGTCGAGTTCGACCCGGTCGCCTACTACTCCGGATCGGGGTCGACGATGATGAACCGGGCCGCACAGACCCTGCAGGCGGTCGCCGGCGGCGGGCTGACACCCGAACGCGGCGCCGACGACCTGACCGCATGGCTGGACACGCAGCTGCGGCTGGAGTCCCCGCTGTGAGCGCGCCGAGCGAGGTCCGCAGGACGGAGCAGACCGGGCCGGCCGGAGCTGCGGAGCCCGCCTCCCGCCGTCGCCGGGTCCCGCCGGGGGTCTGGTTCGTGCTGCCGTTCATGCTGAGCTACGTCGCGTTCGTGATCTGGCCGCTGACCCGCGGACTGTGGATGAGCTTCCACGACACCAGCCTGGTCCGGTCCGGTTCCGAGTTCGTCGGCCTGGACAACTACACCCGGCTGTTCGCCGATCCACTGGTGTGGTCCAGCCTGTGGACAACTCTGGTGTTCACCATCGGCTCGACGATCCCGCTGGTACTGATCGCACTGGTCATGGCGCTGCTGGTGCATGCGGGCGGGCGCGGGCAGTGGTTCTGGCGGCTGGCCTTCTTCGCCCCGTACCTGATGCCGGTGGCCACCGTGGCGCTGATCTGGAACTGGCTGTTCCAGAACGACGTCGGGCTGCTCAACGGCCTGCTCGGCGTGCTCGGCATGCAGCCCGTCGGCTGGACGAGCGACCCGTCGGTGGCGCTGTGGTCGGTGGTGCTGCTGACCGTGTGGTGGACGGTCGGGTTCAACTTCCTGCTCTACCTCGCCGCCCTGCAGGCGATCCCGCCGGACGTGCTGGAGGCCGCCGCCACCGACGGCGCCGGACGCTGGCGGACCACCCGCTCCATCGTGCTGCCGCTGATCGCGCCCACCACCGGGCTGGTGCTGGTGCTGCAGCTACTGGCCTCGCTCAAGCTGTTCGACCAGGCCTACATCCTGTTCTCCGGCGACGGCGGGCCGGAGGGCTCGGTCACCCCGGTCCTGCAGTACGTCTACGACACCGGGTTCGTCGGCTACCGGCTCGGCTACGCCTCCGCCATCTCCTACGTGTTCTTCCTGCTCATCCTGGTGATCGCGCTCGCGCACGCCTGGCTCGCCGGACGGAGGAGGTCCGCATGACCACGACCCTCGATCCGCCCGGCCCGGCCACGACGTCGCCGCCGGGCCCGGCCCGCCGCCGGATCCGGCGCAACCCGCTGGTCACCGCGACGATCTACTCGGCGCTGGCAGCACTCACCGTCATCTGGGCGGCGCCGCTGGTGTGGGCGGTACTCACCTCGCTCAAGCACGAGGGCGAGACCACCACCGTGCCGCCACAGCTGGTCCCCGACTCCGGGTTCACCGTGCAGGCCTACGTCGAGGTGCTGTCGGTCGGCGACCTCACCCGCTGGTTCGTGAACAGCACGATCGTCGCCGTCGCGGTCACCGCGCTGACCCTGGTGCTCTCGGCGGCTGCCGCCTACGGCTTCTCCCGCACCGAGTTCCGTGGCCGCCGGACGCTGTTCGCGATCACCGTCGCCGGGGTGATGGTGCCGTCGCAGATCCTGATCGTCCCGCTGTACGAGCAGATGCTGGCCGTCGGGCTGGCCGACACCTATCTCGGCGTGATCCTGCCGCAGATCGTCGTCCCGGCGATGGTGTTCATCCTGAAGCGGTTCTTCGACGCCATCCCGCACGAGCTGGAGGAGGCCGCCCGGATCGACGGCGCCGGGCCGCTGCGGATCTTCCTCACGATCGTGCTCCCGCTGTCCCGCCCGATCCTCGCCGCGGTCGCGATCTTCGTGTTCATCCAGTGCTGGAACAACTTCCTCTGGCCCTTCATCATCCTGTCCGATCCCTCGCTGATGACGCTGCCGGTCGGGCTTGTCCAGGTGCAGAGCTCGTTCGGCGTCCGCTATGCGCAGGTGATGGCGGGGGCCGTGCTCGCCGGGCTCCCGCTGGTGGTCGCGTTCCTGTTCTTCCAGCGCCAGATCGTCCAGGGCATCGCCACGACCGGCCTCGGCGGCCGGTGACCACGAGTCCGGCCTCCGAGTCCGTCCCCACCGGTCAGCCCGCACCGGTCCGTCCCGCCTGTCAGCCCCCACCTGCTCAGTCCCAACCTGCTCAGTCCCCACGAAAGGAACTCCATGGCACGCGCGCACCTCTCCGTCGGCGCCGACTTCACGGCGGGCACGGTCCCGCCCCGGCTGTTCGGCTCGTTCGTCGAGCACATGGGCCGGGGCGTCTACACCGGGATCTTCGAGCCCGGGCACCCGTCGGCCGACGAGCGCGGGTTCCGCGGCGACGTCCTCGACCGGGTCCGCGAGATCGGTCCGACCGTGGTGCGCTACCCCGGCGGCAACTACGTCTCCGGGCACAACTGGGAGGACGGGATCGGGCCGGTCGCCGACCGTCCGCGGCGGCTGGACCTGGCCTGGCGGACGATCGAGACCAACGAGTTCGGGCTGCACGAGTTCGTGCACTGGGCGCGGGCCGCCGGCACCGAGCCGATGATGGCGATCAACCTGGGGACCCGCGGCGTGCAGGAGGCCCTCGACCTGGTCGAGTACGCCAACCACCCGGGCGGGACGGCCTGGTCGGACCTGCGCCGGCGCAACGGCGACGAGGACCCGTTCGGCATCCGGCTGTGGTGCCTGGGCAACGAGATGGACGGCCCGTGGCAGGTGGGCCACAAGACGGCCGCCGAGTACGGCCGGCTGGCCGCCGAGGCCGGGCGCGCGATGCGGCTGGTCGACCCGTCGATCGAGCTGGTCGCCTGCGGGAGCTCGCACAGCGCGATGCCGACCTTCGGTGAGTGGGAGCGCACCGTCCTGGAGCTGGCCTACGACCAGGTCGACTACATCTCGGCGCACACCTACTACGAGGAGACCGACGGTCCCGGCGAGTTCCTCGCGAAGGCCGTCGACATGGACTCCTACATCGAGTCGGTGGTGGCCACCGCGGACGCCGTCCGGGCCCGTGGGCGGCACCGGAAGCGGATCCACGTCTCGTTCGACGAGTGGAACGTCTGGTATCAGAGCCGGCACCGCTCCGGCGGCATCCACCAGCAGACCGACGACTGGGCCGTGGCCCCGCGGGTGATCGAGGACGAGTACTCGGTGACCGACGCCGTCGTCGTCGCGACGATGCTGCACGCGCTGCTCCGGCACGGTGAGCGGGTGCGGATCGCCTGCCAGGCGCAGCTGGTGAACGTCATCGGGATGGTGCGCAGCGAACCCGGCGGCGCCGCGTGGACGCAGACGGTGGCGCACCCGTTCCGGGTGATGCGCGAGCACGCCCGCGGGCAGATCCTCGACGTCCGGGCCCGGGGCGACCACTACGACGCCGGCCGGCTCGGTGACGCCCCGGTGGTCGACGCCGCCGGGACCTGGGACCCGGACGGCGGGACGCTCGCGCTGTTCCTGGCCAACCGTGATCTCACCGAGCCGGCCGAGGTACGGATCGCGCTGCACGGCTTCGGGGAGCTGCGGCCCGGCCGGGCCGAGGTGCTGACCGCCGGGCCCGGCCAGGACCGGCACACCGGCAACAACGAGACCGCGCCGGAGGCGGTCGGGATGCGGCCACTGGACGGGGTGCGGATCGAGGGCGGCGAGGTGTCGGTGACTTTGCCGCCGCTGTCCTGGGCGGCCGTCCCACTGGATGTGATATGAATCACTTTCGGCGGGCATCGCCGGCTGGAACCGTGCTGTTTTGGCGCGGTGGATTCCGACGAGATCATCGCCTTTCTGGCGACCTTTCCCGACACCCGGCTGATCGAGGCGAACGGCGACGTGTTCGCCGTTCACGATCCCGATCTCGACTACGAACGACGCCCGCGGCAGGGCTGGGCCACCGTCGTGACCTCGGACGTCAACGACGCCTGTTCCGGCCTGGACCGGCCCGGGGTGTTCCGGCTGAACATCGGGCTGCCCGCGCCGCGTTTCCGGGAACTGTTCGGTGAACCGGCCGAGCACGACCCGGCCGCGCTCGACGTGCTGTTCCCGCATCCCGTCTACGCGTCGTACCGGTGGGTGTCGGTGCTCAATCCGGACACCACCTGGCCGGTGGTCCGGGAACTGCTCGGTGCCGCCCACGGGTTCGCCGTCCGCAAGCACCGCAACGCGAGTTCCCGTTCGTCCACGACATCGGGTCGGCCGCTGCCTACCGTCGGCACGGACGCGACCGGCACGGGCGAGGAGGACGGCGATGGATGAGACGGACCGGGCACCGGTGGTGCTGGGCCCCGGCGAGGGCAACTCCTACGACATGGGGCGGATCGCGGCGGTGTTCAAGGCCGACACCGCGTCGTACTCGATCTCGGAGTGGTGGCTGGAGCCGCACACCGCCGGCCCCGGCGCGCACAGCCATCCCGAGGACGACGTGTTCTACGTGCTGGACGGCACCATGTCGGTGCTGGTCGGCGATCGCTGGGTGGACGCGCCGCGGGGCGCGTTCGTCGCCGTGCCCGGCGGCGTGCGCCACGACTTCGAGAACCGCGGCGACGTGCGGGCCGGGATGCTCAACCTGTCCGCTCCGGGCGGGTTCGAGCAGCACATGCCGGGCATCGTCGAGTGGTTCACCGAGCATCCCGCGGGGGATGCGGGACCTGCCTGACCCGGCCGCCGACGCCGATCCGGTCCTCCGGCAGCAGCCGCGTCCGGATCTCCGAGCCGACGCCCTGCTGCACCGTCAGCGACCGTCCGAGCTCCGCGGTGAGCCGGAGCGCGGCGGCGCCGGTGGCCTCGTCCTCCACGATCGCGTCCCCGCGCCGGGGGAACGCCCGCGCGCGCACCAGCCCGGCCGGCTCGTCCGCCCAGGCCCAGACGTAGAGGAAGCCGCTGCCCGCCGGCGGCCCCGGGAGCGCCTCGACCTCCGCCGGTGACGCGAGCCGCTGGGTGGTCCGGCCGGTGACCCACTCCGGACGGCCGGAGACCCAGCCGAACTCACCCTCCGCCCAGGCCGGGACCGCACCGGCCGCGGGATACAGCACGTCGCAGGCCCCGAGCCGGTTCCGGAGCAGCCACGACGCCCCGACCATCGGATGCCCGGCGAACGGCAGCCGGATGCTCGGTGTGTAGATGTCGGCGACCGATCCGTCGTCGACGAACACCGTCTCGCTGTAGCCGAGTTCGGCCGCCCGGCGCTGCCGGGCCGCGGGATCGGAGGGATCGTCCAGGATCACGGCGAGCCGGTTTCCCGCCGTGTGGCCGGGTCCGCAGAAGACGTCGACGAGCAGTGGTTCTGGCACACCGGCATCCCAGCACGGGCTACTCAGCCGTCGCCCATCGCCCGCAGTGCCCGGTCGACCGTGGCGAACACCGGATCGGCGCCCTCGTCGACCGGGTATCCGGGATCGGCCTGTCCCGGCGCAGGCGCCCACAGCCACCACAGGTTCTGCCAGGGATCGAGCATCCGGCCCAGCGTCGTCTCCCCCCAGAACGGGTGCGGCTCGGTGACCACGGACGCTCCGCGCGTCACCCCGCGCTCCAGCACGGCGGCGACGTCGCGCACCCAGACCTGCAGCAGCCCGGGCCGGGACGGCCACCCGTCCATCCGATCGGCCACCATCAGCGCGACGTGGCCCATCCGCACCTCGGAGTGGATGAGCCGCCCGTCCGGCCGGGGGGTCCGCGCCTCCTCGATCTCGGCGACGCCGAAGACGCCGGCCACGAAGTCGATCAACCCCGGGGCGTCGTCCACGATCAGGAACGGGTTCAGGATGCTGCCCGCGCTCGGCACGGCACCGACCGGCAGCAGGATGTCGTCGTCGTCCATGCGGTGAGGCTCCCGCCGAATGCGGACAGGTACCGCCCGGGTCCGGTGACCCGGGTGCTGGTGCGTCGGTCCCGGCCGCGGATGCCCGGGAGCCGGCTGCGCTCAGCGGACCGTGATGTTCCCGAACCACGTCCCGCCGACGACGACCACGTGCGGCGCCCCCGGCCGGTCCGTCGCGCCCAGCTTGTCCCGGACCGACCCGAACTGGGTCCGCGCCCCGGTGAGGTCGACGGTCGCACCCGGCGGGAGCCTGATGTCCAGGTTGCCGACGGTCAGTTCCGACTCGATCACCACGTCCCCGGTGACGAACCGGGCCCGCCGCATGTCCAGCCGGGCGTTGCCGAAGTACGACCGCACGACGACACGCGGCGGCACCAGCCACTCCCCCGACCGCCGCAGTTCCCCTGCCGTGTTGGTCAGCTCCAGCACCTCGCGGACCGGAACGGCCTCGGCCGCTCCCGGCAGGTCGGCGACCACCCGGTTCAGGTCGGCGCGGGTGACCGCGGCCGTGACCAGGACCAGGCGCTCGGCGAGCTCCGCCCCGTCGAGCCTGCCGTCGACGTGGTGCCGGTCCAGCAGCGCGGAGATGTGTGCGCGGTCGGAGTGGGAGACCCGCAGGTCCCGTGGTGCGACCGATCCGTCGGGCCGTTCGGGTGCGTCCATGATTCCGACGGTATGCGGCCCACCCGCCGGGGGGGACCCGGGTTCCCCCGGACCTCGGTTCAGGGTGCCCCCGCGACGGTCGGTGGACCAGGATCCCGAGCAGCCCGGCAGGTCAGAACAACCCGTGGGAGCCGATGACGGCGACCGGCTCGGCGGCCGGAACCTGATCTCCGAGCTCCCAGCCCGGCAGCTGCTGCTGGAAGTCGCGGCAGGCCTCGATGCTCGGCAGCGGGTTCGGCATGCCGTCGTCGAGCTGGAGGATGTTGAGGAAGCTCACCCCGTCGGCGAGCTTGCAGGCGGCGAAGCGCGTCCCGGCCGGACCCTGCGTCTCGATCGCGGCACACATCCGCTCGAGCGACTGCTCCACCGCGGCCACGTCGCCCGGGTCGACCGAGAACTGAACCATCCGTACGTCCACGTCGCCTACTCCTCGCACACGGTGCCCTCGGGCACCCTTCGGGTGAGCGGTGTCCCGCGCCTGCTGCGCGGACCGTCATCCCCTATGACGGCAACGAGGATCGGGAGGGGACACGTGGACGACGACGAGCTGGCGGCCCGGTTCGAGCAGCACCGCCCGCGCCTGCGCGCCGTGGCCCGCCGCCTGCTCGGGTCCGGGTCGGACGCCGACGACGCCGTCCAGGACACCTGGCTACGGCTGCACCGCAACGGCATCGCCGGCGTCGACAGTCTCGGCGGCTGGCTGACGACCGTGACCTCCAGGATCTGCCTGGACCGTCTTCGTGCCCGCCGGGAGACCCTCCTCGGCGAGGACACTCCGGAGCACGCGTCGCCGGACGACCCCGCATCGGATGCGGTGCTCGCCGACTCCGTCGGTCACGCCCTGATGGTGGTGCTCGACAGCCTGTCGCCGGCCGAGCGGGTCGCGTTCGTCCTGCACGACGTCTTCGCCGTCCCGTTCAGCGACATCGCGCCCGTCCTGGACCGATCGACCGAGGCCACGAAGAAGCTGGCCGCCAGGGCCCGCCACCGCGCGCGTCTCGGTGCGGCGAACCCCGGTGATCTCGACGGGCGACGTCGGATCATCGAGCAGTTCCTCGGCGCCGTCCGCCGCGGCGACATGGCGGCCCTGCTCGACGTCCTCGCCCCGGACGCCGTCCGGCACGTCGACCCGGCCCTGCTCGCGCCCGGCCGGCCCACCGCCGTGCGTGGGGCGCGTTCGATCGTCGACGAGGCTCGCAGCCTCTCCGGTCCAGCCCGCGCCGCGGAGCCCGCCACCGTCGACGGCCGGCCCGGCGCCGCCGTGGTCCGCGACGGAACGGTCACCCTCGTGCTGAGATTCACCATCACCGACGGCCTCATCAGCAGCTTCGAGATCATCGCCGAGCCGGCCCGGGTCGCCGCCGTGGTCGTGCAGCTCGACGCCGGGCCGGGGCCGGAGTCGCGGACCTGAGCGGACGTCCTCACGGTGGAGCGGGCGGTAGCTCGGCATCAGCGGCCGGGGCGAAGATCAACTGCACGCAGTCGTCGTCCTCGATACGTCGCACCGACACCCCGTACACCGGTTCGAGGATCGACGGTTCGAGAACCGCAGCGGTCGGTCCGCTGCTCACGACCCGTCCGTCGTCGAGCAGGACCAGACTGTCGCAGTACCGGGCTGCGAGGTTGAGATCGTGCATGACGATCACCGTGGTGACGTCGAGCCGCCGGACGAGGCTCAGGATGCTGTGCTGGTACCGGATGTCGAGGTGGTTCGTCGGCTCGTCGAGCAGGAGATGGTCGGCCTCCTGCGCCAGGGTCCGGGCGATCAGCACCCGCTGCTTCTCCCCGCCCGACAACGAGCTGAACACCCGATCCGCGAGGTCACGGGCACCGACCCGGGTCAGGGCGGCCGCAGCGGCCCGATAGTCCTCGGCCCGGTATCCGGCGAACATCGACCGATGTGGGGACCGCCCGAGGATGACCATGTCGGCCACGGTCAGCGGGGTGTCCGGGTCGTGCTCCTGGGTGACCACGGCGAGTCGTCTCGCGCGCTCCGCGGCCCTGATCCCGTCGAGCGGACTGTCGTCGAGGGTGACCAGGCCCGCCCGGGGGGCGAGTGCTCCGTAGAGGGCCCGGAGCAACGTCGTCTTACCGCTGCCGTTGGGCCCGATGAGCCCCACCGTCCGTCCGTGGTGGGCGGTGAGCCGGACTCCGTGCAGCACCGGGGTGCCGTCGTAGTCGAACGCCAGGTCGAGAGCGGAGAGCATGGCGGCTACCTCGAAAGGGGATGGAACCGTCGGACGAGGACGAAGAGCAGCGGCGCCCCGACGGCCGCGGTGACGATCCCCAACGGCAGCTCCCGCGGCGCGAGCACGGTCCGGGCCGCCACATCGGCCCAGACCAGGAAGCTCGCTCCGATCAGGGCCGCGACCGGATAGAGGCGCCGGTGGGCGCTGCCGACGCACAGCCGCGCGACGTGCGGGATGACGAGGCCGACGAAACCGATCCCGCCGGCCACCGCGACCACGCCGCCGACACAGAGCGACACGACCACCAGCGCCTGGACGCGGAACCGGACCGGTGAGACGCCGAGCGCCCGGGCGGTGTCGTCGCCGATCGCCAGCGCGTCGAACCGGCGCCCCCACAGGATGAGCAGGAACAGCACCGATCCCACGACGATCGCGGCGGGCAGCGTCGCCTCCCACGAGGCGAGGCCGAGCGAGCCGAGCAGCCAGAACAGCACGTCGCGGGCGCCCTCGGCGGCCGACGAGGCGAAGATGAGGAACGAGGTCGCAGCGGAGAGGACGTACCCGATGGAGACCCCGGCCAGGAGCAGCCGGACCGACGTGATCTGGCCCCCGACCCGTGCCAGCAGGAAGAGTGCCCAGGTCGCCGCCACGGCCCCGATGAAAGCGCTGAGGGTCAGCGAGCCGATGCCGAACACCGCCCCGACGCCGAACCCGAACAGGATGTACGCCGCCGCCCCCGTCGATGCGCCCGCGGTCACCCCGAGGATGTAGGGGTCGGCGAGGACGTTGCGCACCATCGCCTGGAGCGCTGCGCCCGTCAGCGCCAGCCCGGCGCCGACGATCGCGCCGAGCAGCACTCGGGGAACGCGTACCTGCCACACGATGCTGTCCACCGCACCCGTCCAGTACGGCGTCCGGGGTGTGCCGAGCAGGTGGTGGGTCACCACGTCGACGACCGTCCCGGGTGGTACCCGCACCGGTCCCAGCGCGATCGCCAACGGCAGCGTCATGATCAGCGCGATCCCGAGCCCGCCGACCCAGAGCAGGGTGTGCCGCCGGTGCCTGCCGTGCTCGAGATCGTCCGCTGCCTCGTCCGGTTCGCCCGGTATGCGGCCGTTCACCGTCCGGGCACGATCAGTCCAGTGCGGCCAGTCGCTGGGCGAGCATCTCCAGCCCGTCCACGGCCAACGGCCCGCCGGCGAGGTAGCCGCTGTTCATGGCGACGACCCTGCCGTTGCGGACCGCGGCCAGCTGATCCGCTCCGGGGGTCTCCGAGAAGGCCCGCACGGCGTCCTCCTCGGTGTACCCGTGTGACGGGAGGTAGCTCACGACGATCAGATCCGGATCCTTGCCGAGGATCGCCTCGAAACTCACCGTGGGGTTCCGCGCCTCCATGTCCTCGAACATGTTCGTCAGCCCCAGTGCGGTCAGCACCGTGTTGTTGATCGACAGCGCGCCGTAGACGGACGTGACGGTCTCGCGCCCGAGCCATGCGTTCACCACCGTGCGCGGCGGCGCTCCGCTCATCTCCTGCTCGACGGCGGCGACCCGTTCCCGCAGTTCGTCGACGGTGCCGGTGGCGACATCCTCGGTTCCGAACGCCCGCCCGTACTCCTCGATCGTCGCGTAGAGCGCGTCGAACCCGACCGACGCCGCGTCGTCGTTGCCGGGGGCGACCTGGCTGCAGAACCAGGGCGGGACCACCGCCGGAACCCCGACCTGTTCGAGGGCGTCGAGGTAGTCGGCCTGGACCCGCCCCGCGACGACGAGATCGGCCTGCTCACCCAGGACGACCTCACGGTCCGGCGCGGTCATGTCGGTCTCGTTGAGCTGTGGGACGTCGGCGAGGGCGTCGGCGTAGGGGCCGAGCGGCACACCCGCCTCTCCGGCCCGCGCGACGATCCGGTCGGCTCCACCTGCGGCCGCGACCAGGGTCGACATCTCCCGGTGGACCAGGATCCGCGTCGGCGCCGCCTCGAGCGTGACATCACGCCCGCAACTCGAGATGGGTGCCGGTGCCTCACCGGGAGCGGCGGCCTGCGACGCCTCGGGTGCGCCGCAGCCGGCGAGCGCGACGAGTCCGACCACCCCGATCCCCAGAAGGCGTCGGCTGTGCGCTCGCGGACGGGCGAACGGACCTGACATCACGCGTCGTTTCACCATGTGCCAATAGATCCTTTCCGTCTCGGGCGCAACATTCGCACACCTGAACGTCTACTCACATGTGCGCTGAGTCATAGGTTTCCGGACGCGCAGTCGCGCCGAGTGGGCCCGGTTCCTGCCCTCGATCTGTCGGCCGACCTCGTCACGCCGGTCGTCGGAACCGTTGCCGTCCGCACGCGGCAGACGTTGCCTCCGGGAACGGATCCCGACAGCTCCCCGATTCACGTTCGCCGGACAACCGTTCCGGCCGGGGCCGCCCGGAACCCGGCTCTGTGGAGCAGTCGTGGAACCCGGCCGAGTCCCGGTCACGGTGTCGATCGCCCTGGACACCCGTCCGTATCCGTTCCGCCGGGCGTCACCTTCTCCGGTAGACTGCACGCGCGGTTGCGATCGGCGCGCAGTCGGAGAACTCGCACGCGCCGCGTCGATCGTCTCGCTACCGTGCGACCGTGCAGGTCACGATCACTCCTTACCGCCCCGACCATCGTCAGGCGGTCCTCGATCTCGCCATCAGGGCATGGGAGCCGGTTTTCCCGCAGACCGAACAGGCCGTGCCGGCTTTCGTCTACGAGTCCTTCTATCCCGACGGCTGGCGAACGCGGCAGCTCGCGGATCTGTCCACGGTGCTCGACGAGGAGCCGGGCTCCGTCGACATCGCGTTGATCTCCGGACGAGCCGCGGGATGGGTCTGCACCCGGCTACACCCGGAGGACGACATGGGTGAGATCTACATCCTCGCCGTCGATCCGGTTCATCAACGACAAGGCGTCGGCAGCGCCCTCACACAGCGGGCGTTCGAACGCATACGTGCCGCAGGACTTCGGATGATCATGGTGGAGACCGGCGGTGACCCCGGCCATGCGCCGGCCCGCGCTGCATACGAGGCGTCCGGATTCGTGCGCTGGCCCGTCGCTCGATATTTCCGGGATCTGCGCGAGTAGCGCGTCCTGGGACACCCGGTCACGAGTGAGCCTCGCAGCACCGGGCCGAGGCCGGCGAGCTCGGGCCCCGACCTCGTTCGCGCTGCGGTGCTCGACACCCGACTGATGAACAGCAAGGTGGTCGACCGGCGCGACGCGCTCACAGCGGAAGACCCCGGGGCGCTCGTGCAGCGCGCCGCCGATCTGCTCCACGGGCCCGTGAACGACGAGCCTTCGCCGCCAGGACTCTCGACGATCAAGACCTCGGGCGACGCGCGCTGCGCCCCAGTTCATTTCCCGGGGTTCTACGGCCTCGTCCACGCGAGAATGACGTCACGACAGCACAGCCGTGGAGAAAACCGGGGAAATGTCGCCGGTGAACTCGCCGAGCACAGCGAACATCAGGCCGGAGTAAGGACGATCAATGGAATCCGACGATCGGTTCTCGCCTGGTACCTGTCCAGTGCCGGCGTCTTCGCCGCGACGCGTGCCCATACCTCGGTCAGTTCGCTGCCCTCGGCTTCGCGTGCGGTCATCTTGCGTGTGCGGTTCCGCACCAGGATCTCCACCTCCGGGTCGGCGAGGAGGTTGAAGTACCACTGCGGGTTGGTCGGCCCGGCCGCATACGATGCCATGACGACGACCATGTCGTCCTCGACGATCGGCGCCCCGACCATCGAGGTCCGCCGCCGGCCGGACTTCCGCCCGGTCGTGGTCAGAGCCACGAGGTCGACTCCCATCATGCGGGCACCGATACGCCCCCGGCTCGCCCGGAACAGCTTCTGGTGAACCTTGTTGAAGTGTCGAGCGAAGAAGTCCAGCTTCCTGGGCATGAAATTTCTGCCTTTCATTTCCGACCACGATTCAGGCCGCCTGCTCGACGCGCTGCGAAATCGACGGTAGCGTCGTAAGTGGAAGATGAACTCCACTCCTGGAGAAGTGAGAGAAATGGCGCAGGAACCGACTCACATGTCCGGGGGCGGCGAAGGCCTGCGGTCCGACGCCGCGCTCAACCGCACGCGGATCCTGGAGGCGGCCCGCGCGGCGTTCGCGCTACGCGGGATCGACGTCCCGATGGCTGCGATCGCCCGACGGGCCGGTGTCGGCGTCGCCACGTTGTTCCGGAGATTCCCGACCAAGCAGGCCCTGGTGAGCGAGGTGTTCGCAGAGCAGGTCAAAGCCTGCGAGCTGCTGCTCGAGACCGCGCTCGCCGACCCCGATCCGTGGCGCGGGTTCTGTGACCTCCTGGAGTCGGTGCGTGCTGTCCAGATCCGGGACCGGGGATTCACCCAGGCCTTCCTGAGCGCGCATCCCGACGCCGGCCACGCCGCCGAGCGCGCCAAGGCCGAGCGGGACTTCGCCGAGGTCGTCCGGCGTGCCCAGGCCGTGGGCCGGCTGCGCGCGGACTTCTCGCCCCACGATCTGCCCCTGATCATGCTCGCGCAGGTCGGCATCACGACGACCTCCTCGGAGATCGCGGATGTCGCTTCCCGCCGCCTCCTGGCCTACCTGCTCCAGTCCTTCGCAGTGCGTCCCGACGACGGTCCGGCGCGATCCCTGCCCTCGCCTCCGGAAATGGACCTCCGAGCGGTGATCGAACTCCCGGCCGACGGCCGCGAGTGACCGGCGTCAGGGTGCGTCGTCATCCGTTGAGGCCTGGTGCGGCCCTGCGGACCAGGAGGGCGGAGCTGATCGCCAACGCCCAGCGGAAACCGCTCGGTGCGCTGGACGGGACCGATCGGACCGTGCTGGCGAGGGCACTCGACGGCGGTCCCGACGATGTGTCGCCGACTGCATCACGCCTCCCGACGGGCTGACCAGTGGACTTCCCGCGCGGACAGTCACCAGGTAGGGGTCACGGTGGGGTGATGGCGCAGCGACCTTCAGGGGCCGGGGCGATCAGGACCGCCCTTCACAGGGCTTCGCCGTCGAGAAGGGGGTCGAACCTGCGGTAGGAGGTCAGATCCCGGAAGTGACGGCTGTACAGGTCGGCGGGCGAGGTATCGGTCTCGTCCAAGGCGGGTGCTACGTCGACAACCTCCAGCAGGCGGTCCTTGATCTCCTCCCCTGCTTGATTCATGTGGGAGATCTCGGCGGCGCGGCCGTGTCGTTCTGCGCGGTCGCGTGCGCTGCGCAGGGACCGGGCCCGCAACGTGACGATGTCCTCGCGGTAGAGCGGCCGGTGGTCCGGCGCAGATGACGTCGACTCGAACAGGAGGATGGCGACGTACAGCGTTTCGGTGGCCATGTCCGCATCGTCGTCCTGCGTCGGCCGGTCCGCCTCGGGCCGATCCCGGAGGCGCACCCGGGACCGGCTCAGCGTCGTTGCCGCACCTTCGGGCGTTCCGGGGTGCGGTTTTCCCGCGTTTCGAGCTGGCCTGCGGCGAGGTCGACGACGATCACGCGGACCGGTCATGATCGCCGATCACGCCTCTGACCTGTGGCGGAAGCGGGGGGATTCGAACCCCCGGTCCTTTCGGACGCTCGCTTTCAAGGACTGCACACTACTGTTCAGCCAGCCTCGTCTCGCAGCCCCACATCACAATCGTCGTTTGCCCCACCTCCAACCATCGGGGGCGAGCACCGACGACTGCAACCACGAATGCAACCGATGCCAGGATGAGTGACGTTGCTCGGTCCAGCCCGAGTGATATCCATGCCGTGGAGCCGCTGCCGGAGTCCGCCGCGTAGAGACCTGAGCCTCGCCTACTCAAGCGGGCAGGCGACCCGATCGTCGGGCCATCTCCGCGCGGGACGTGCGCGGCGAGCGGGGGCGGTCGCCGCAGCATAGACATCGACGCGACTTATGCCGAGGCTCGGGACCAGCGTGGCCGACCTGCACCTCGGGCAGGTCAAGACCGACGCACTGTCATCGCGCATGGCGACGTTGAGTTCACCCTCGTTCACCCCACGGCAGAGAAGTCCGAGGGGCAACCGCTCATCGCCCGCGCCTGACCCGTTGGCTCGCTGATCACATCACAGTCGGGGATCTCTCTCGTCGCCACGAGGCCGATGAGGAGTCCGGAGTCTGACGAGGAGCCCGGGCCGATCCACACGCGCATCGCTGCAGCGAGCAGTGCGACGAGCAGTACCGCGGCGAGGAGGACGAGTGGCCCGCCGTTGTGCGACCACCAGGACGGTTGTCGTCTCAGCATGGCGGGTCCTCCGTGGCTGAGGCTGGGCCCCGTGCCTCAGGAATGTCGGTATCGGGTCGGAACGGGTGGTCGGTGAGCACGGCCGAGCGGGCGACCATGATCCCGCCCACCGCGGCGGTGACGATCTGCAGGACGACCGCCAGCAGCGCCTTCACGACGTCGGCGACCCCCGGCGCCACGAGCACCGACCCGACGATCACCAGGCTGATGCCGACGCCGGTGGCGGTGGCGACCGAGGAGGCCCGCATGTACACGTCGCCGAAGCGGAGAAGCCCGACCGCGGCGAGCAGCAGCGTGAGCCCCCCGGCGACGGCGACGACCTGTCCGAGGACGGCGAGGATCCCGCTCATCGGCCACCTCCGGTCAGGGCGCGGGCGAACGACACGGCGGCCAGAAACGCGACCATGGTCGCGACGAGCACGAGATCGAAGGTCGACGTGCTGCCCGAGCGGACACCACCGAGCGCGATCAGGCCGACCACGGTGACGGTGAGCAGCTCGGCGCCGATGACCCGGGAGCCGCTGTCCGGACCGCGCACGATCCGCACCACGGCGATCAGTGCGGCCAGCCCGCAGCAGGCGAGTGCGATGTCGAGGCCGATCACGTCGGCACCCCCCTCCGCAGCGGACCGAACGCCCGCAGCATGCGGGCCTCCATGTCGCGCAGCTCCGCCAACGCGGTCTCGGCGTCGTCGTGGTACATCGAGTGGACGAGCAGCTCGTGGTGGCCGTCGACGACACCGAGGGTCAGGGTCCCCGGCGTCAGCGTGATCAGCGCACCCATAACCGCGGCCCGGGAGCCGGTCTCGGAGGCGAGCGGCAGCCGGAGCACCCGCGGCGTCGCGGACGAGCCCGGGGTGAGGACGTCGACCAGCACGTCCCGGCAGCAGATCAGGACCTGGCCGGCGAACCACAGGCCGAACACGAACACGTACGGCACCCGGGCGAGGGACCGGATCATCGGAGTACCGCCTCCACGTATCCGCTGGTGTCGAGCAGGCCGGCCGCCGCCGTGGCGGACAGCCCGTACAGCAGCTCGGCGCCGAGCCCGAGGCCGAGGGTGACGGCGGCCAGCGTGAGCGCGGGCAGGGTCAGCCGCAGCCCCACCCGGGGCACCGGGGGAGCCGCGACGGCGGTCCCCCCGCCGCCGGCCGGTTCGCCGTCCTCGTCGGGCCTGCGCACCAGCGAGTTCCAGATCTTGATCATCGACAGCAGGGTGAGCAGGCTGACCACGATCGCGAGGACCGCGGCGGCGACCTGGCCGGCGTCGAGCGCCGCGAGGATCAGGGTCAGCTTCGCCACGAACCCGGAGAACGGCGGGATCCCGGCCAGGGACAGGGCGGCCACCCCGAACGCGGCGACCAGCAGCGGGTCGCGCCGGGCGACGCCGCGGATCCCGTCCAGCGCGCCGGTCCCGTGGCGCTCCTCGACCGCGCCGGTGGAGAGGAATAGCGACGCTTTGACGATCATGTGATGCAGCAGGTAGAAGATTCCCGCCGCCAGCCCGAGCGGGGTGAACAGGGCGACGCCGAGCAGGATGTAGCCGATCTGGCTGACCATGTGGAAGGCCAGGATCGAACGCATCGTGTTCTCGCCGACCGCGCCGAGGACGCCGACCAGCATCGTCGCGGAGAACAGCAGGACACCGATCCAGAGCCAGCGCGTCTCGCCGTCGAACACGACCGCGTAGATCCGGTAGATCGCGTAGATCGCGACCTTGGTGTGCAGCCCGGAGAACAGCGCCGTGACGGCCGGTGAGGTCGAGGGGTAGGCCCGGGCGAGCCAGCCGTGCACGGGAACGACCGCGGCCTTCATCGACAGCGCGGCCAGGCAGACGCCCACCGCCGCCGCGACGGTCCCGGACTCCTGCGCCGCCCCGGCGAGCTCGGCGAGGTTGACCGTGCCCGCACTGCCGTAGACGAGCGCGACACCGGCGAGGAAGACGGTGGAGACGAACAGGTTGAACGCGACGTAGAGCCGGGTGCCGCTGACCGAGCGCATCGTCCCCTGCCTGCGGTGGGCGAGCACCAGCAGCCCGTACGACGGCAGGAGCATGACCTCGATGAAGACGAAGAGGTTGAACAGGTCCGCGGTCAGCAGGGCCCCGTTGACCCCACCGAGCAGCGCCAGGACCAGGGGCGGGAATAGCCGCGCCGCCCCCGGTCCGGTCATCAGCCCGAAGGCGGTGCAGACCAGTGCCAGCAGTCCGGTCACGGCGAGCATCAGCGACGACAGCGCGTCCGCGACGAACGGGATCGCGATCCCGCCCGGCCAGGCCCCGACCGGCTCGGCGAGCACTGCGCCACCGGAGGTGGCGACGACCAGCGCGATCCCGGCGGCGAGGTTCGCGCCGAGCAGCCCGAGCAGCACCGCGCGTGCCCACGGCGCACCGGCCCTGGCCGGTGCGGTGAGCCCTGCGGCACCCAGCGGCAGCCCGACGAGCAGCGGGAGGAGGGCAGCGGTCGTCATCGGACAGGCTCCGATCGCCCGGCCGGACGTTCCCGGTCGGCCGTGTCGTCGCCGGCCCGCCCGGTCACGGCGAGCACGAGCATGACCACGGTGATCGCGAACGCGATCACGATCGCGGTCAGCACGAACGCCTGTGGCAGCGGGTCGGCCGCCGCGGCCGGGTCGGTGCCCTCCAGGGGCTCGCCGCGGCGCTGGATCCCGCCGGAGGCGAACAGCAGCAGGTTGACGGCGTGGCCGAGCATCAGGAAGCCGAGCACCGCACGCAGGTAGCTGCGGTCGAGCATGAGGTAGGCGGCTCCTGCGACGAGGAGACCGATCGTCAGGGCGAGGACCATCGCGAGGCCTCCTCGGACGCGTGGTCCTGTGCGGACCGTTCGGTCGGGGGATCGGGATCCGGCTCGTCGGCCGGCGGCGACCCGAGCAGGTTCAGTCCGGCGACCACCACTCCCAGGACCGCCAAGTACACCCCGACGTCGAACACCAGCGCGGTCGAGAGGTGGACACCGAGGACGTCGGCGTGCAGCGGCCGCAGGAACGAGCCGTCGAGCAGCCCGAGCAGCCCGGTCGCCGCCGCGACGACCGCCCCCATCCCGGCCACCAGCAGGAACGGCAGCCGGACCCGGCCGGTGGTGTCGGACGGTGCCGCGAGGTAGGCCAGCACCAGCGCCGATGCGCCGACGAGAGCGCCGATGAACCCGCCCCCGGGGGCGTTGTGCCCGCGCAGCAGCACGTAGACCGACGCGAGAAGCAGGAACGGGACGAGCACCTTCGCCGCCGTGCGCAGGAAGATCGCGTTCGCCCGTGGATCGACCACCGGGGCGGCCGGACGGGCGGGCACCTGCAACGGCTGCGAGCGGCGTGCGTCGAGCAGCGCCGTCATCACCAGGGCGGCCAGCGCGAGCACCACGAGCTCGCCGAACGTGTCGAGCGCCCGGAAGTCGACCAGGATCGTGTTGACGACGTTGGAGCCGCCGGTCTGCCCCTCCGCCTCCGCCAGGAACCAGACCGATGCCGCGGACGGGGCCCGCCATCCCGTCATCAACAGCGTCGCGGTCGTCGCGGCGACCCCCGCGCCGACCGCGAGCACGACGCGTGGGACGGCGCGACGGTCCCGGCCGCGAGCCCGGGGGAAGCCACGGGGGAGCCGGCGCAGGATCAACACGATCACGGCCACCGTCAACACCTCGACCAGGAGCTGGGTGAGGGCGACGTCCGCGGCACCGAGTCCGAAGAACCACAGGGCCACCGAGAAGCCGACCACCCCCGCGGCCAGCACCGCGGTGAGCCGGTCGCGGGCGATCAGCACGGCCCCGATCCCGGCAGCCGAGAGCAGCAGCAGGAGCACGTCCGTCGTGCGGGAAGTGTCCGGTGCGGCGGCGATGTCACCGGCCCGCAGCGCGACGGCGGCGGTTCCGCCGACCGCGATCAGCAGGATCGGGACGAGCAGGTGCCGGGCGGGTGCGTCACCGGCGGTCGGGCGGCCGGTCGTGCGGCCGAGGTCGATGATCCCGGCGCGCAGGCGCTGCACCGCGGCGACACCGGTGAACGGCCAGAGCGGACGGTCGAGCAGCCGGTCGACCCGCGCCCGTGCGAGCACCAGCCCAACGCCGGTGGCGACCGCGAGCACGGACACGAGCAGCGCCGGGGCGAGCCCGTGCCACACGTAGAAGCCGTCAACCCCGGCGGGCGGGATCCGGAGCGAGGCCGCCGCGGACGAGGTGAGCAGCGGATCGAGCACTCCGGCCGCCGGTCCGAGCACCGCACCGGCGAGCGCGGTCACCGTGACCGTCCCGGCCATCGCCCGGGCGCCGGCCGCGGGGCGCAGGACGGCGGCCGACCCGAACATGATCGGGACGACCATCCGGGCGCTGTAGGCGACGGTCAGCACCGCGGCCAGACCGAGCCCGACGGCCGCGAGCGTGCCCGGTCCGGTGCCGGCGGACAGCGCGGCGTCGAGCACGTACTCCTTGGAGACGAAGCCCAGGGTGACCGGGATCCCGGCCATGCCGGCCGCGGCGAGAACGATCATCGTCGCGGTCCATGGCATCGCCCGGAACAGGCCGCGCAGCTCACGCAGATCCCGGGTTCCCGCCCGGCGTTCGAGCAGGCCGACCGTCATGAAGCCGGCCGACTTGAACAAGGCGTGCGCCACGACGTGTGCGCTCGCGGCGAGCAGCGCCGTGGGGGTTCCGATGCCGATCACCGCCACCAGTAGGCCGAGTTGGCTCACAGTGGAGTAGGCGAGCAGCTCCTTGAGGTCATGGCGCTGCAGCGCGAACACTCCGCCGAGCAGGGAAGTGACGACTCCGACCGTCACGAGCAGCCATGGCCACACCGGTGCGGCCGCGGCCGCTCCGGAGAACCGCATCAGCAGGTAGATGCCCGCCTTCACCATGGCTGCCGCGTGCAGGTAGGCGCTCACCGGTGCCGGGGCGACCATCGCGTCCGGGAGCCAGGAGTGGAACGGGAACTGCGCCGCCTTCGTCATCGCAGCCACCGCGACGAGCACCGCGACCACCCCGGCGAACACCGGATCGGTTCCCCACGCCGGGTCGGCGAGCGCGACGGACAGCTGCGTCGTGCCGGTCCGCACCACGATCGTGCACACGGCACCGAGCAGGGCGAGCCCGCCGAAGACGGTGATCAGCAGGGTGCGGGCGGCCGGCTGGCGGCCCTTCGGGCCGACCCGCAGGATGAGCAGGTACGAGCAGACTGTCGTGATCTCCCACGCGACGAACAGCAGGACCAGGTCGTCGGCCAGGACCAGGGTCAGCATCGCCGCGGCGAACGCGGTCATCAGCGCGTAGAACCCGCCGGAGCCCCTCCCGGTCAGGTACGACGTCGAGTACGCCATGATCACGGCGCCGATGCCGAGCACGACCAGTGCGAAGAGTGCGCCGAGGCCGTCCATCCGCAGTCGCAGCATCACCTCGAGGGCCGGGATCCAGGGGAGCACCTCGTCCACCGGTTCCGGCGACGAGGCAGGACCGGCGGCGACCACGACGGTGAGCGCGCCCAGCACGGCGGCAGCCACCCAGCCGGTACGTGGTCCGAGCCGTACCGCCAGCACCGGCACGAGCAACACCAGTACCCACGCTGTGACGAGTACGGGGAGCAACGACACGAATCCTCCTCCCGGGTGTCGGGCGCATGGCGAAACAGACCGTCGAACCGGCCGGTCGTCCGACGGAGACGGGCTCGGATCAGATCACGACCGCGCCCACGCGTGTCCGGTCGCTCCAGGCAGGTTTGCCGAGCGGCGGAGTGGAGCTCAGGCGTCCGGAGCGACGCCTGCCAGCATCGGTCCCCAAGACGTCGGGTGACCGTTGGTACCAGGGTGCGAGACGAGCCACTCCATGGCGCGCAGCACGCATGCGGTGCTCATGGCCCGAGAGTGTAGACGGAGGCATCACGGGACGTGGCAGACGCCCGAGAGGGCCGGCGACGACAAGCTGAGGGACCGAAGTTCGGCACCCACGTCCGCGAACTTGTCTGCCGGGTCGCCCGGACCCCACCGCAACAGGCCGGGCTGCCGTTCACCACGTGGAGCCTGACCAAGCTGACCGCCCATCTCACCGCGGCGCACCGGGTCGTGATCAACACCGACACCGTGCACCGGATCCTGTGCGCCGCGGGGTGCGTTGGCAGGCCACCAAGACCTGGAAGGTCAGCCGCGACCCCGAGTTCCGGGCCAAATACGCCGAACCGAAGATTCGACACCATGATCCACAGTCTTGATGAACCATCCACTCCTCAACGAAGGAGCGTCTCCCTAGCATCGAACGCGCGCCGCAGAATACAGCTCCCCGGCGAAGCAACCGGTTCATCTTGCAATAAACGCCCCACGTTCGCCTCATCGAACCGGAGTCCGTCAGTCACGTTGACGACGTCCGACGAGCTGACAAGTGAGCCCTCCGAGTTGACTGAGACGGCCTCCCCGAATAGCTCGTCGAACGCGTCGTCGTCGAACACGACGACGGTCAGGATCGTCGCTGTCAGGGTGAGCGTGTCGAGCCCGACCCCGAAGCAATACGGCGTCACCCGCCCATCCTGCCGCGCTCGCTCCATGTCCCTGTAAAGCTGCCAGCCCTCGTAGACCAGTGGCTCACCGGAACTACCGTCACGCTCCGGGTCACCGAGGATCTCCTCGCTGTACTCGCGCACCATGCTGCGCCAGAGGCTGAAGTCGTTCTCGCGGTCGTGGGTGGCGACGGTCGACGGCTGGAACTCCCCTGCCGGAATGAGTCCGTAGATGCCGGCCGATGTGGCGACCTTGGCCGGGTCGCGCCAGTGCAGCAGGAACGTGGCCTCGCCGGTCTCCCGGTTGCGGCGGAGCGTGAGTGTCTCGATGGCCGGGATGATGTAGCGCCGTTCGAGGTCGAAGGGGTCCCCGATGAGCGCCCGCAACGGCAGCTCGCTCCAGTCGAGCTTCTTCCCGGCGCGCTCGGCGGCGACCGCCATCTCGTGGGCGATGGCTTCGGCGAGGTCGAGTTTGTCGAAGTAGGCGGCGAGCCCGAACGTCATGCGTGGGTCGTCGCGGAGGTCGACGTCAAGGAGGCGGTAGCTGGTGCGGTTCTCGAACAGCTTCGGCGGGTCGAGGTAGCGCACGGCTGAGGTGTAGCGCGGGAATGACTTCCCCGGTGCCCTCAGCGGCAACGTGGCCGCTGCCTCCGGCTCGCTGCCGGTGATGCTGACCGGGGGCGGGTTGTCGCTCCACTCCAGGCGGATGTCGTCGAGCGGGATCGGACGCTCCGGCGTCCACTGCGGCAGCGCCAGGAACGTCAGGTCCCCGACCCGGACGTCGGGTTGGTAGAGGTCGGCGGCCCGCTGGGCCAGCTCCCGGCGGGACCGGTTGAGCGCACGGCGCGTCCGGCGCCACTTCTCCTGGCTCACCGCGACCGGGTCGACGTCGCCGACCAACCGCGAGTCCGACGGCTCGGCCACGGGCCGCAGCAGCTCGTCCGACAGTCCGAGACGGGCCGGCGAGATGTTGAGCTGCTGGGCGATGCGCAACAGCATCTCGATGTCGGTAACCCGGCGCTTGCCTGTCTCGATCTTGGAAACGTAGGACTGATCCAGGTGCAGCAGTTGGGCCAGGTCGGCCTGGTTGATCTTGTTGGCGCGGCGGTACTCGCGCAGGACTTCGCCGAGCAGGTCGGTGTTCAGTTCCAGCTCCGATGACGCGGGGGACGACAGCCACGGCTCGTCTGGCACGAGAATTCTCCGCCTTCCTCTCGGGCGCTGGCCCCGCGGACACGGGCTCCGACCAGTGCTTATGCCTGGTAGTCCTAGCAGGTCACGGGGTAGGTCAGAGGGTCCTTGGACTCATTTGTCCGGAGACTCGATTCTCGGTTCATGGCACCGAGACGAGCACTACGAACCCGAGTCCGAACCAGACGCCGGCGCCCGGTCGAGCATCTCGCCGATGGCCCGTTCGACGTCGTTGAGCGTGGCCTTGGCCCGGCGGACCTGGTCGCGCAGCGCGGCGAGTTCGAGCCGGTCCGCCGCGGTGGTCCGGGTCGCCCCGGCCGGCTCGTCGGCGACGAACGCGCCGCTGCTGGGTCGCACGACGGCCCGGCCGGACGCGACGAGGAGCCGGACAGCCGCCTGTGCGGTGTTCACGGCGATGTCGTGGTCGGTCGCGATCTGCCGGTAGGAGGGCAGCCGCTCCCCCGGCCCGTAGGTGCCGGCGTCGATGTCACGGGCGAGCAGCTCGGCGACGCGGTGGCTCGCGTGGCGCGGCTCGGCGTCGTCGGGCTCGGAGTCGGGCGCAGCCATGCCGGCGAGGCTACTCGCCGTCTCAAGACGGCGGTTGACGTTGCGACGGTCGCGCCTTACCGTCGCAACCACAGCAACCGTATTAAGACGGATCGGAGCGTCATGCACACGGATCGACACGACACCGCCGAGCTGGACGACTGCACCGTGCCCCTGGCCGACGAGCAGCGCGATGTGCTGCACGAGTTCTGGGACCGCGTCATCGCTGAGGAGTGGGGCCCGGCCCCGGTCCCGCGGCCGGCGCCGGTGGACGGGGCGTTGGTGGAGCTGGCCGAGCGCCGGCGCCGTCGCAGCACCCGCCGGGCCATGACCCGGATGACCCGCGCTGCGCAGTCACCGCGACCGCGCCGAGCTACGGGGGTGAGGCGGCGTGATCGCGCTGCGGATCACCGTCGGCTGCGACGACTGCGCGATCGCCCTGGCCGGTACCGATCAGGTTCGGACAACGACCGATGGACTGGCGGCGGCCCGCACGGCCGGCTGGGTGGTCCGGCTGTCCGGCCGGCTGCTGTGCCCGGCCTGTGCCGACCCGGCGCTGTGCCGACTGATCGGTCACGACTTCGGCCCCGCCCCGGTGTGGCGGGCGTGCGCCTGCGACGGCTCGGTGTGGGAGCACTCGACCTGCGAGCCGTGGCAGGACCCGACCTCGTGGGAGGGCTGCGGGTGGGAGTGGCGGACGTGCCGACGCTGCGACCACGTCGACGACCGGCACGTGACCCAGGCCGACGCGGCATCGCGACGAGCCGACGGGCGCGCGGCCGACGCCTACATCGCCGCGCTCGAACGAGGCGAGCTGCGCCCGCAACCGGCACGCCGCAACGGGAACCGCAGTGAGCACCAGCCCGGCGACGGGATCTTGGCGGATGTAGCCGCCGGGCTGGCTCTCCCCCACCAGCAGAACGCACGTGAGGAGACCGCGATGGTAGAGCCGAACCGGCCCCGGCCCGCCACCCCGGCCGGGGGTGAGCAGCGATGAACGGGCAGACGATCGCCGTCGCGCTCGGCGTCCTGGCCGGGCTGGTCCTGATGTGGTCGTGGGCGGCCGGCGCACGCGCCGGGCGCAAGGTGCAGAAGTCGATCCACCACGCCGGCCGTACCGGCAACAACGCCGCCCGAATCCTGGCCACCGCCGCGGTGGTGGTCGGGGTGCAGTGGGCGATCGTGAAGCTCTCGGCCGACCCGGTCGCGTGGGTCATCGTGCTCGGTGTCCCGGCGTTGATCGCCGGGGTGACCGTGGCGCGGATGCTCGCCGGCCCCGACGACGTCGTCCGCGTCTAGTCGCGGGGTGTCCGGTGAGCGCCGCGGTGGAGCGCCTCGCCGATCAGGCCGCGGATGCGGCTCGGGTGCGGGCCCTGACGACCGATCCGGACGTGATCGCGCTGCGGGTCGAGCGGGTGCGTGCGCAGGTGGACGGGCTGCTGTGGGCCGGGATCGTCCTCGGTCTGGCGTTCACGATGGTCAACGTCCAGAGCTTCGCCGCCGCCGGTGCCCCGGCGTGGTCGGCCGCGTGGTGGGTCGCGTGGCTGCTGGACCCGATGGTGTCGCTGGTGCTGCTCGCGGTGCTGCGCGCCGAGCAGGTCACCGCCCGCTACCAGGTCGCGTTGCCGACCTGGGCACGGCGGACGAAGTGGCTGACTTTCGCCGCCACCTACGTCATGAACACCTGGACCTCGTGGGGCCTGGGCGACGCGCCGTTCTCCGCTGCCGGGGTGGTGCTGCACTCGGTGCCGCCGCTGGTGGTGTTCGCGACCGCCGAGACCGGCCCAGTCCTGCGTGACCGGCTCACCGAGGCGGTGCACCGCGCGGTGGCCGCCGGGCCGGCGCCGACCGCCGAGCAGACTCCGGTGGTTCACGACCCGGTCGAGCCGGTCGTTCACGAGCCGGCCGCCGAGCCCGCTCCGCGAATCGCGGCGGCACCGGTCCGGGCACCGCGTGGCGGTGGCCGACGGAAGGCGGCGGCCCGGCCGCGTCGGCTGCTGGCCGACTACGTCCGTGCCGCGTCCGAAGCGCTCGACACCGCCCGGGACGCCGGTGAGCAGGTCGACGTCACGCCGGCGTGGTGCCGGCAGGTGACGGGCTGCTCGGCCGGCACCAGCGTCAAGGTCGCCGCCGCCCTGCGCGCTGCGCCCGCCTCGATCGACTCCGCTCGTTCCCGCGACAGCCGGCCGTCGGCCGGCGAGGAGGTGGCTGCGTGATGACCGACCACCCGCACACCCCGAACCCCGACCAGCAGACCCAGGCGACCGTTCACGAGCCCGCGCCCGACACCGTTCACGACGGGACCGGCGCCCGGGTGCTGAACTTCCGCCCGCGTTCGGCCGACCCTGTCGAGCGCTCGGACCGCCCGACGGTGGTCGACGGCGAGATCGTCGACAGCACCGACGTGCAGCACGTCGCGGTGGACCCTCCCGCAGGCACGGACGTGGCGCTGCCGTGGCGCCGTGAGGTGTCCCGCCGCCCGGTCGTGGAACCGTGGCTGCGCAGCCGGGAGGACATCGCGGCCGCCGCCCGCTGGGCCGCCGGATGGGCGTGGCACTCCACCGGGTTCCACACCGTCCGAGCGCCCCTCTACGCCGCCCGCCTCACGGCCCGCGCCCCGCGCGGCGCGGTGACCGCGGTCGCCGGCGCCGCTCGGTGGGCCGGCGACGCCGAGTCCCGACCCTTGCGGGAGCAGGCCATCCGCTCCGGTGAGCCGGACCAGTACCTGCGTCTGACCGCCGCTCGCGCCGAGCGGATCGCGGTCCGGCGCCGGCTGCTCGCCGCCGCGGTGCTCGGCGGGGCCGGTGCCCTGGTGGCGCTGTGGACCTTCGCGCCGCCGTGGCTGCTCGCCGTCCTGGCGGTCGCCGGGGTGCTGGTGCTCGGCTGGGTCGGGTCGCCGGCCGACAAGCCGGTCACCGGGCGGTCGGTGGTCACATATGGGCCGACGCGGCTCACCTCGGAGATGGTCGTGCGAGCCCTGGGCGCGCTCGGTCTGGGTGAGATGAACAAGGCGCTCGCGAAGGGGCCGAACGGGATCACGTTTCCCGCGCCGATCACCCGTGACGGGCCGGGCTGGCGCGCGGACGTCGACCTGCCGTTCGGGGTGACGGTGACCGACATCGTCGAGCGCCGGGACCGGCTCGCCTCCGGCCTGCGTCGCCCGCTGGGCTGCGTGTGGCCCGAGCCCGCGTACGACGCCCACGCCGGCCGTCTCGTGCTGTGGGTGGGCGACCAGGACATGAGCCAGGCCAAGCCGCGCCCGTGGCCGCTCGCCGCGCACGGCGAGGTGGACCTGTTCAAGCCGGTGCCGTTCGGTGCCGACCAGCGCGGCCGGTCGGTGTCGCTGCTGCTGATGTTCTCGAACGTCCTGATCGGGGCGATGCCGCGGGTGGGGAAGACGTTCGCGCTGCGGGTGCTGCTGCTGGGCTGCGCTCTGGACCCGACAGCTCAGCTGCGGATCTTCGAGTTGAAGGGCACCGGGGACCTGTCGCCGATGGAGGGGTGCGCGCACCGGTACGCCTCCGGTGCCGACGACGCCACGCTGGAACTGGCGATGGAGTCGCTGCGCGAGCTGTACGCCGAGCTCAACACCCGGGCCACGCGCATCCGGGAGCTGCCGCGGGAGCTGTGCCCGGAGAACAAGGTCACCCCGCAGATCTCCGGGCGCCGTGACCTGGGCCTTCACCCGATCGTCCTGGCGGTCGACGAGTGCCAGGAGCTGTTCTCCCACCCCGACTTCAAGGACGAGGCCGACCGGCTCGCGACCGGCATCATCAAGCGCGGCCCGGCGATGGGGATCATCCTCATCCTCGCCACGCAGCGCCCGGACGCGAAGTCGCTGCCCACCGGGGTCAGCGCGAACGTCGGCACCCGGTTCTGCCTGCGGGTGATGGGCCAGACCGAGAACGACATGGTGCTCGGCACCAGCGCCTACAAGAACGGCATCCGGGCGACCACGTTCACCGCGAAGGACAAGGGCATCGGCTACCTCGTCGGCGCTGCCGACGAGCCGCAGATCGTGCGCTCGGCCTACATCGACGCACCCGCCGCGGAGACCATCGCCGCGCGCGCCCGCGCACTGCGGGAGGCCGCCGGCACCCTGTCCGGCCACGCTGTCGGCGAGACGGTCGAGGAGACCGGCGGGCCGTCGCGGTCCGCGCTCGGCGACGTGGCCGCGGTGTTCGCCCCCGGCGAGGACCGGCTGTGGTCCGACGTCATCGCCGCCCGGCTGGTCGAGCAGTGGCCGACCACCTACACCGGCACCACTCCGGCGACGCTCGCCGCCGCCCTGCGCCCGTACGGGGTCGAGCCCAAGCAGGTGTGGGGCACCGACCCGCAGACCGGCGACGGACGCAACCGGCGCGGCTACCACCGCGACGCCATCACGACCGCGTGGGAGACCGCAGAACGGCGGCGCCGCACCGGCACCGACGATGACACCGAGTAGCAGGCCGGGACGGCGCGGCGGCGGGTGCGACTAGCAGTGAGCCCCGCTAGACCTAGCACCCGCCGCTAGCGCGCCACACCACATCTGATCAGCCCGCTAGCAACCTAGCGCCACCAGGGCGAACACACCCGGAATCCCCTCCACACAGCATCCACGCGGGTGCTGCGGCGCTAGACCCATGCCGAAATCAGGAGCCCGAATGTCGACACAGAGTGACCGTTCCGGCAGTCCCACAGACCGTGCTCGTCTCGCCGGCTGGCTCGACCTCGCCGCCCGCGGCTGGCACCTCTTCCCAGTCCTGCCCGGCCGCAAGCAGCCCGCCATCCCGGCGTGGGAGTCCCGCGCCACCACTCACCCGGAGACCATCGTGGACTACTTCACCGCCCACCCCGACCACAACGCCGGCATCGCCTGCGGCCCCTCCCGGCTCCTGGTCGTCGACTGCGACACCCCCAAGCCGACCGACCCCGACCAGAGCCGCGACGGCGCCGCCGTGCTCGCCGGCCTCGCCGCCGGCCGGGGCGGGCTACCCGACACCTGGACCGTCGCCACACCGTCCGGCGGCCGACACCTGTACTTCCGCGCCCCTACCGATCCCGGGGTCCGGCTCGGCAACACCGCTCGCACGTTGGGACCGATGCTCGACAGTCGCGGGCACGGCGGACAGGTGCTCGCCCCCGGCAGCCGGCTCCCGAACGGCTCCTACGAACTGCTCGACGACACCGACCCGCCCCCTCTGCCGGGGTGGTTGGTCTGGCACCTGTCCGTTCGCCCCGCCACGGCCAACTCAGCGCCGTCTGAGCGGCCCACCACCACGCCGCGCGACGCCGGGGCCTACGTGTCGGCGGTGGTGCGGGCCGAGCTGCAGCGCATCGCTCAGGCCGGGCGTGGGGGCCACAACGCCGCGGTGTTCACCGCCGCCCGTGCCCTCGGACAGCTCGTCGGGGCCGGGGTGCTCGACCACCGCCAGGCCGCCGCGGACCTGACCGCTGCGGCCGGGCACATCGTCGACGGGCCGTGCGACTGCACCGCCGGCGACATCGCCGCCACGATCGCGTCCGGACTCGGCTACGGCGCCCGCCGGCCCCGTCGGCTGCCCACCCTGTCGAGCACTCGCTCCCACGGCGAGGGGCGGCGGTCGGCATGAGCACCACACCCGCCGGCCTGCGCGCCGTCCCGGACCTGCCCGCCATCGCCCCGGCCGAGCTGCTCGACCAGGTCGCCGCGTTCGTCTCCCGGTTCTCGGTGTTCCCCGACCGGCACACCGCCCCGATGCTGGCGCTCTGGTACGCCCACACCCACGCCGTCCAGCACTTCTACACGACCCCGCGCCTCATCCTCGACAGCGCCGAGCCCGGCTCCGGCAAGACCCGTGTCCTGGAAGTGGCGCAGTACCTCGTCCGCAAGCCCGAGATGACCATCTCGATCACCACCGCGGCCATCTTCCGGATGCTCTGCGACGGCCCGGTCACGCTGCTGTTCGACGAGATCGACGCCGTGTTCTCGCCCAAGGGCGGCGGGAACAACGAGGACCTGCGCGGGCTGCTCAACTCCGGATACAAGCGCTCGGCCACCGTGTCCCGCTGCGTCGGCGACGCCTCCCGGATGAAGGTCGAGCGGTTCCCGGTCTTCGCCCCGGTCGCGCTGGCCGGGATCGCCGGGGCGATGCCTGCCACGATCACCACCCGCGCGATCACCGTGCACATGCGCCGCCGCGCCCCGCACGAACGCGCCGAGGCGTTCCGCGAGCGCCGGGTCGACAACGAGGCGACGCCGCTGCGCGAGCAGCTCGCCGCCTGGCTCGACATGGTCGGCGAGGACGAGCTGGTCGGTGCCGAACCGGTCATGCCCGAACAGGTCACCGACCGCGCCGCCGAGGTCTGGGAACCCCTGCTCGCCATCGCCGACCTCGCCGGCGGGCACTGGCCCGACACCGCCCGCGCCGCCGCCATGCACTTCGTCGGGCAGGCCACCGAGACCGGCACGTCGGTCGGGACGCGGCTGCTCGCCGACCTGCGCGCCCTGTTCACCGCCCACGAAGCCGAGCGGATGGCGACCAGCGACATCATCGGCCGGCTCTGCGCCGACGAGGAAGCCGGCTGGGCCGACCTCGACGGCCGCCCTCTCGACGCCCGACGCCTCGCCCGCGAGCTGGCCCGCTACGGCGTCCGCCCCGGCCCGCTGCGCATCGGCGGGCACGTCGCCAAGGGCTACCACGTCGACGGAGCACTCTCCGACGCCTTCGCCCGCTACCTCCCACCCACCACCGAACCCGCCCCGGCAGGTGCGGTTACCACGGTTACGCCGGTTACACCGCAGGTCAGAGGCGTAACCGATCCCGACCGCGTAACCGCACCCACGGTTACACCCCCTGTCGAGCCTCTACCCGACGACCCGCCGGAGCAGATCTCCGTAACCGACGCAGCGGTTACACCCCGCTCAGCGGTTATGCCCCTGACCAGGCACGTAACCGCAGTAACCGATGTAACTGCTACCGACGGGGGTGCCCGATGACCGATGACCGCACCGCGCAGATCGGGCAGCTTCTCGCGCAGCTCGCCACCCTCATGGCCGACCAGCCGGCGCCGCGCGAGCCGGAGGCAACGCCCCGACCCAATCGCGTCCTGCTCACGGTCGGAGAAGCCGCGGACCAGCTCGGCATCGGGAAGACGACCGCGTACGCCTACGTCCGCACAGGCGAGCTGGAATCCGTCCTCATCGGCCGGCTCCGGCGCATCCACGCCGACGCCATCGCCGAGTTCGCCGCCCGACTCGTCGCCAAGCACCGCGCCGCCTGAAAGGACCGGACATGACACGCGACAAGCGCACCCGCAACGCCAACGGCCGGTCCAGCATCTACCTCGGCAGCGACGGATCGTGGCACGGCTACGTCACCGTCGGGACGAAGGACAATGGTCGTTCCGACCGACGTCACGTCCGGGGAAAGACCCAAGCCGCAGTCACCAAGAAGGTCCGGGCGTTGGAGAAGAACCGCGACGCGTGCACGATCGCGCAGCCCGGCACGAACTGGACCGTCGAGAAGTGGCTGATGCACTGGCTGGACACCATCGTGGCGCCGCCCGCGATCAGCCCGAATGCGCACGACGCGTACTCGGCCGCGGTTCGGGTCCACCTCATCCCCGGTATCGGCGCGCACAAGCTGGACAAGCTGCAACCGGAGCACCTCGAACGGCTATATCAGAAGATGATGCGGAACGGAGCCGCCCCCGGCACCGCTCACCAGGTGCACCGGACCGTCCGAACAGCGCTGAATGAGGCCGTCCGGCGTCGGCACGCCACGACCAATCCAGCGCTGCTGGCAAAGGCGCCTCGCATTCGCAGCACCGAGGTCGAGCCGTACACGGTCGACGAGGTGTCCCGGATCCTCCGGGCCGCAGCCGCGGAGCGCGAACGGTGCACGCTGGGCTGTGGCACTGGCACTCGGACTGCGCCAGGGCGAATCTCTCGGGCTCCGCTGGCAGGACGTCGACCTCGTCGACGGATTCATCGTCGTACGGCGGAACCGCCTGCGCCCGAAATGGGCGCACGGCTGCGGAGGAACCTGCGAACGGAAGCAAGCCGGCCGCTGCCCGCAGCGACAGGCGCTCCGACCCGAGACCGCAGAGACGAAATCCGAGGCCGGCCGTCGGGGAATCGGCCTGCCCGATCCGCTGGTGAAGTTGCTGCGCGAGCACGCGAACGAGCAGCACGACGAGAAGAGCCGGGCGGCTGATCTGTGGGTCGACACCGATTACGTGTTCACCACCGAGACCGGTTCCGTTCTGCATCCACGGACCGACACCAAGAAGTGGAAGCAGCTCCTCGTCCGGGCCGCGGTTCCGGAACGTCGCCTGCACGACGCCCGGCACACTGCGGCGACGGTCCTGCTCCTGCTCGGCGTGACCGAGCGGGCCGTCATGGGCGTGATGGGCGTGATGGGCTGGTCGAACACGGCGATGGCTGCGCGCTACCAGCACATCACCTCGGCTGTCCGGCAGGACGTCGCGTCCCGGGTCGGCGGGCTGCTCTGGCAGACGCCCGACGGGCCGCCGACGACCACCTGAGGAGGCGAACCGCAACCGGAACTGCAACCGTCGCGGGTTCCCCAACAGCCGGGAACGCGCGGCGGTTGCGTTCTTGCAGATCAGCGCTGGCGGAAGCGGGGGGATTCGAACCCCCGGTCCTTTCGGACGCTCGCTTTCAAGGCGAGTGCATTCGGCCGCTCTGCCACGCTTCCGCCGGGAAGGCTACCGGTCCCCCCGGACGCGCGGATCCACCCCGACGCGCCGAGCGCCCGTGTGCCGCTGAACGGCGTGTGGTGGGATCTTCCCGACTCGTCAGGGGGAGGTCGACGTGCGGTTCGACGAGAACGCTCGGCTGGACACGTCCGGGGTGGACGACCTGCGTGGATCCGGCGGTGGCCGGGCCGGCGGCGGTGTCGGCGGGCGGGTCGCCGGCGCCGGCGGCGGGCTCGGCATCGTCGGCGTGATCATCTACCTGTTGCTGTCGAACTTCGCGGGCGTCGACCTGGGCGGGATGGCCGCCGGCGGCGGTTACCCGAGCCTGGACCAGGTCGGGTCGGGCCAGACCGCGGACAACTCGTCGTTGCAGCAGAACTGCGCGACCGGGGCGTCCGCGAACGACTCGACGGACTGCCGGATGGTCGCCGTCGTGAACTCGCTGGACGACTTCTGGGCGACCCGGTTCAGCTCCGGGTTCGAGCGGCCGCGGACGAACTTCTTCTCCGGCGGCGTCAGCACCGGCGGCTGCGGGGCGGCGTCGTCGGACAGCGGGCCGTTCTACTGCCCGGCGGACTCGGAGATCTACATCGACCTGACGTTCTTCCGGGACCTGGAGACCCGCTTCGGCGCCCAGGGTGGCCCGTTCTCGCAGGCCTACGTGATGGCCCACGAGTACGGCCACCACATCCAGAACCTGACCGGCGATCTGCAGCGCGCCGGCCGGGAGACCGGGCCGGAGTCCGGTCAGGTCCGGGTCGAGCTGCAGGCCGACTGCTACGCGGGGGTCTGGACGCACCACGCGACGACCGTCCCCGGCGAGTCCGGGCGCCCGTTGATCACCGAGCTGACCCAGGCCGACATCGACGCCGCGCTGGACACCGCGTCCCGGATCGGCGACGACTTCATCCAGGAGAACCTCGGCTCCGGCCGGGTCGACGAGTCCCAGTTCTCGCACGGGAGCTCCCAGCAGCGCGAGCGGTGGTTCACGACCGGCCTGGACAGCGGCGACCCCCGGTCCTGCGACACGTTCTCCGCCCGCGACCTCGGATAGCGCCGAGCGAGGGTGAGCCGGCCGCGCTCACCCCCCGCG
This sequence comes from Pseudonocardia autotrophica, assembly GCF_003945385.1. Taxonomy (NCBI): domain Bacteria; kingdom Bacillati; phylum Actinomycetota; class Actinomycetes; order Pseudonocardiales; family Pseudonocardiaceae; genus Pseudonocardia; species Pseudonocardia autotrophica. Next base: position 214,968 of record NZ_AP018920.1, on the reverse strand, counting down.
CGGCGGCTGTGCTCCGAGGAACCCGGCCAGCTCGTCGGTGTAGCCCCGCACGCCCAGCTCCCACCCGGGCCGGACGAACTCCTCCGGCGTGAGCAGCACCCGGTGCTGCACCGTCCGCACCTCGCGGGCCGAGTTCAGCGACGTCCCGTCGGCGCGGTAGCCGAGGCGGCGCGACACCGCGGCCGAGGCGTCGTTGCCCTCGACGTAGTCCGAGCGGGCGGTCGTCGCCCCGAGGTGGTCGAACGCGAACGCCAGCACGGCGGCCCGCATCTCGGTGCCGTACCCCGTCCCCTGGTAGCTCAGGCCCAGGTAGGAGCCGGTCTCCACGCCGCGCAGCAGACCGAACCGGTCGGCGGTCAGGCTCTGCAACCCGATCACCCGGCCCTCGCTGCGCACCACCAGGTGCAGCGCCCAGGACTCCGGCCCGGTCCGGGCCCGCTCGGACCAGAAGTACTGCACGACCCCACGTCCGAGGTAGCGGGGATCGGCGTCGGTCCACGGCACGGAGAACGGCATCGCCGACGCCGGATGGACGCCCGTCGCGTGCAGCATCGTGACCAGCTCACGCAGCGATCCGTCGTCGTCCGGACGCAGTTCGAGTCGTGGGGTCCGCAGCACCAGCCCGTGCAGCGGCCACGGGTCGGGCACCGGGTCGATCGGTGCGGGAAGCCGGTCCACGACGCGTGACCTTGCCGGATCGCCCCCCGTGGTGCGACGGAATACCGTCGTCCCCATGAAGGCGATCACCTTGGCGGAGTACGGCGGCCCCGAACAGATGACCTGGGCGGAGGTCTCGGATCCCGAGCCGGGGCCCGGCGAGGTGCTGCTCGACGTCGTCGCGTCCGCGGTGAACCGGGCCGACCTGCTCCAGGTGCAGGGGAACTATCCGGTCCCGCCGGGTGCGTCCGACATCCTCGGTCTGGAGTGTTCGGGCCGGATCGCCGCGCTCGGCGACGGCGTCACCGGCTGGAACGTCGGCGACGAGGTGTGCGCGCTGCTGGCCGGCGGCGGCTACGCGCAGAAGGTCGTCGTGCCGGCGGTACAGCTGCTCCCGATCCCGGACGGCGTGTCGATCGAGGACGCCGGCGGGTTGCCCGAGGTGGCCTGCACCGTCCGGTCGAACGTGTTCATGGAGGGCCGGCTCGCCGCCGGCGAGACGTTCCTGATCCAGGGCGGTTCGTCCGGCATCGGGACGCACGCGATCCAGGTGGCGAAGGCGTTCGGCGCCCGCGTCGCGGCGACCGCGGGCACTCCCGACCGGCTGCAGTTCTGCCGTGACCTGGGCGCGGACATCGCCATCGACTACCACGACGACGTCGCCGAGGAGCTGAAGAAGGCGACCGACGGGCGCGGCGCCGACGTCATCCTGGACAACATGGGGGCCAAGGGCCTGGCGAACAACCTGTCCGCGCTGGCCCGCGACGGCCGTCTCATGATCATCGGGATGCAGGGCGGCGTGAAGGCCGAGCTGAACATCGGTGCGCTGCTGGCCAAGCGCGGCCACATCTCCGCGATGGGCCTGCGCGGACGCCCGGTGACCGGCCCGAACTCCAAGGCCGAGATCGTCGAGCAGGTCCGGGAGCAGGTGTGGCCGCTGTTCGGGTCCGGGAGCGTCCGCCCGGTCGTCCACGAGCGGTTCTCGATGGCCGACGCCGCCGATGCGCACCGCAGGCTGGCCGATGGCGGCGTCGTCGGCAAGCTGCTGCTGCTGAACCCGGACGCCTGATCCCCGCTGCGGGGTGTGCACCGAGAGGGCCAGAATGGGGAACATGAGCGACGAGCAGGAGACCCCCGGCGAGCGGGTCGTGGTGGTCGGCGCCGACGGCCGCCCGGTGGGCATGGCGACGATCCCCTCCGGCGACGACGAGGTCGAGCAGCAGAGTCCGGCGAGCATGGTCGAGCAGCCCGCGAAGGTCATGCGGATCGGCACCATGATCAAGCAGCTGCTGGAGGAGGTGAAGGCGGCGCCGCTGGACGAGGCGTCCCGCAGCAGGCTGAAGGAGATCCACGAGAACTCCGTGAAGGAGCTCGAGGACGGGCTCGCCCCGGAGCTCCGCGAGGAGCTGCAGCGGCTCAGCCTGCCGTTCACCGCCGACGAGACGCCGTCGGAGAGCGAGCTGCGGATCGCCCAGGCGCAGCTGGTCGGGTGGCTGGAGGGGCTGTTCCACGGCATCCAGACGGCGCTGTTCGCCCAGCAGATGGCCGCCCGCGCCCAGCTGGAGCAGATGCGCCGCGGACTGCCGCCGGGCGCCGGCGGCGGGCCCGAGCAGGCCGGCGTTCCCGAGGGTCTGGGTCGGGGCACCGGTCAGTACCTCTGAGCTGCGCTTCGCGGTGCCCGGCGGGGGGCTCCCCGGCCGGGCACCGCGCAGGCCTCTGAGTACCCTCGTCGGGTGGCCGTGACCGTGACCGACAACGAGCCGGGCGATCTCATCGACCCGTCCGAGGTGTCGAGCCCGCGCAGCTGGCGCCGGGCGTTCGCGGATCTCGCCGCAGGCTGGCGTCAGCGCCCGCTGTGGGGGTACCTCGGCTGGCAGGACATCAAGCAGCGCTACCGCCGCTCGGTGCTGGGCCCGCTCTGGATCTCGATCAGCATGGGCGTCATCGCGCTCGGGCTGGGCATCCTCTACTCGGCGCTGTTCGAGATCCCGATCGCGACGTTCCTGCCGCACGTCGCCGTCGGGCTGCTGATCTGGAACTTCGTGTCCGGCTGCATCATCGAGGGCAGCGAGGTCTTCATCTCCAACGAAGGCCTGATCAAGTTCCTGCCGGCGCCACTGAGCCTGCACATCTACCGCCTGGTGTGGCGACAGACGCTGTTCTTCCTGCACAACCTGGTGGTCTGGTTGGTGCTGATGATCATCTTCCCGCACCCGCTGGGATTCTCGTCGCTGCTCGCGATCCCGGCGTTCGCGCTGCTCGCGATCAACGGCGCCTGGGTGGCGATCCTCGCCGGGATCCTCGCGACCCGGTTCCGGGACATCCCGCCGATCATCGCCAGCGTGACCCAGCTGGTCTTCTACCTGACCCCGATCGTGTGGTCGGTCGACATCCTGCGGGACAACGAGGCGGCCCGTGAGCGGGCCAGCCTGGTCGAGTTCAACCCGGTGTTCCACTTCGTGGAGATCGTCCGCCAGCCGCTGCTCGGTCAGGAGATCGTCGGCCGGTACTGGCTGGTCACCGGCGTCATCACGATCGTCGGCTGGACCGCAGCACTGGTCTGCCTGCGCAACTACCGTTCCCGCGTCGCGTACTGGGTGTGAACACCGTGCCGGAACCGTCCATCCGCATCGACAGCGCCGCCGTCGACTTCCCGATCTTCGACGCGAAGACCCGGTCACTGAAGAAGGCCGTGCTCGGCCGCGCCGGCGGCCGGATCGGCACCGCGTCGAAGGTCCCGATCATCGAGGCCCTCCGGGACATCAACCTGACCCTCTCCAAGGGCGACCGGGTCGCCCTGGTCGGGCACAACGGCGCCGGGAAGTCCACCCTGCTGCGCCTGATGGCGGGGATCTACGAGCCGACCCGGGGCCGGTCGGCGGTGCGCGGCAAGGTCGCGCCGGTCTTCGACCTGGCCGTCGGCATGGACCCGGAGATCTCCGGCTACGACAACATCCTCATCCGCGGTCTGTTCCTGGGCATGACACGCAAGCAGATGGAGGAGCGGATCGACGACATCGCCGAGTTCACCGAGCTCGGCGACTACCTCGAGATGCCGCTGCGGGCGTACTCGACGGGTATGCGGGTGCGGCTCGCGCTCGGCGTCGTCACCTCGATCGATCCGGACATCCTGCTGCTCGACGAGGGCATCGGCGCCGTCGACGCCGAGTTCCTCGACAAGGCCCGCGGCCGGCTGCACGAGCTCGTCGACCGGTCCGGGATCCTGGTGTTCGCCTCGCACTCCGACGAGTTCCTGGCCGACCTCTGCGACACCGCGCTGTGGATGGAGCACGGGACGATCAAGGAGTACGGCCCGCTGCAGGACGTGCTGGACTCCTACAAGGGCCGGACCCCCTCGTGAGCTCACGGCTCGCGCCCGGCTCGGTCGTCGGCGTGATCGTCACCCGGCACCGTGCGGAGATGCTGGTCGACTCGCTGAACGCGATGGCGAAGCAGACGCACCCGCTGGCGCACCTGATCGTCGTCGACAACGGGCCCGACCAGCCGGCCCGCGACGCCGTCGAGGCGTGCCCGCTGCCGACCACCTGGCTGCCGTCGTGGACCAACCTGGGCGGTGCGGGCGGGTTCGCGCTGGGCATGCTGCACGCACTCGCGATGGGCGCGGACTGGGTCTTCCTCGCCGACGACGACGGCCACGCCGCCGACGCCGGCACCCTCGCCACGCTGGTCGACGTCGCGCAGCGGCACGGGCTGGCGGCGGTCTCCCCGGTGGTCGCCGACAAGGCCCGGCCGGACCGGCTGGCGTTCCCGCTGCGGCGCGGCGTGACCTGGCATCGCAACCGTTCCGCGCTCGGCGACGACGATCTGCTCCCCGGCATCGCCTCGTTCTTCAACGGGGCGCTGTTCCGGGCCTCGACGCTCGAGGTGATCGGGGTGCCGGACCTGCGGCTGTTCGTCCGCGGCGACGAGGTGGAGATGCACCGCCGGATGGTGCGCTCCGGGCTGCCGTTCGGGACCGCCCTGCACGCCACCTACCTGCACCCCTACGGCTCGGACGAGTTCAAGCCGATGCTCGGCGGCCGGTTGCACGCGCAGGATCCGGGCGACGCGGTGAAGCGCTACTACACCTACCGCAACCGTGGCTACCTGATGAGCCAGCCCGGGATGCGGCGGATCGGGTTGCTGGAGCTGCCGCGGTTCGCCTGGTACTTCCTGGTCACCAAGCGGGATCCGCGCGGGTTCCGGGAGTGGCTGCGACTGCTGAAGCAGGGGCGTGCCGAGCGCTTCCACCGCGCTCCCTGATCTGCCACCGACCGCACCCCGTCGCATCGGTTCGCACCTGCTGCGGAGGGTGTGAACCGAGGCGTAGGGGTGCGAACCCCTATCTGTCCACAGCCCGGCCGGTTGTCCACAGGTCGACGGACGGTGGCTGTGGGCGCCGCTGGTGGGGTGCACGGTCGGTGGTGTGGACACCTCCTCGCTCCTGAACCCCGACGCCGACGGGCTGCTCCGCCGTACGGAGCTGCGTGCCGCCGGCTTCGACGCCGGTGAGATCGATCGGCTGCTGCGCTCCGGAGTGCTGATCCTCGTGCGGCGCGGGGTCTATCGACTGGCCGGCGAACGGTCATCGCCGTCGTCCCCGGAGGCGGACCACGCGCTGCGGGCACGCGCCGCCGCACCCGAGCTGTCGGCGGGCACCGTGTTCGCTCGTACCACGGCCGCTGCGTTGCTCGGGTTACCGTTGTGGGGGCTGCCGCTGGACCGGCTGCACGTGATCCGGGACCGATCGTCCGGTGGCCGGGTGCGCCGGGGCATGCACGTGCACTGCGCCCGGCTGCCCATCGGGGACGTGCTGGATCTCGGCGGCGTACGGGTGACGACGCCCGCGCGGACCGTCGTCGACCTCGCCCGCTCGGTGCCCCCGGAGCAGGCGCTCGTCGCGGTGGACGGGGCGCTGCACAAGGCGGTCGTCCGTGCCCGTACCGCCGTTCCCGATCCGGGCGCGGTCACGCCCGGCGAGATCGGGGCGATCGTGGCGCGGCTGCCGAGCGCACGCGGTGCCCCCGCCGCACGCAGGGTGCTCGGCCTCGCGGATCCGCTGAGCGAGAGCCCCGGAGAGTCCCGTAGCCGCTTCCGGATGCATCTGGCGGGCTTGCCCGCACCCGTCACCCAGTGGCCGGTTCCGGGCACCCGCTACCGGGTCGACTTCGCATGGCCGGATCACGGCCTGCTCGGCGAGTTCGACGGCCGGGTGAAGTACGGCCGCGCGCTGCTCCCGGGGATGGATGTGGGCGAGATCCTGTGGCGGGAGAAGCGCCGGGAGGACCGGATCCGGGCCGCGGGGTGGACGGCCGCGGGGTGTGGTCGGAGATCGGCTCCCCAGGGCCCGACGGCATGGTCGCGGGCCTGCGACGACGACTGGCGCGGTGAGTTCGCACCCCGTCGCCCCGGTTCGCACCCGCTGCGACCGGTGCGAACCGGGACGAAGGGGTGCGGTCAGTCCTTGAAGATCACGTAGCGGAGCATCACGAAGTTGATCGCCGTGGCGGTGCCCTGGGCGACCAGCCAGGCCAGCGACGTGTCGTGGTCCAGCGGCGGCAGCAGGTACAGCACGAGCGAGTTCATCCCGACGTTCACGGCGAAGGTCGTGCCGTAGAGGGCGACGAAGCCGGCGAAGCGACCCTTGCCACCGGTGTTGGCCCCGGTGAAGGTGAACCGCTTGTTGAGTAGATAGGCCGTCGTGGTGCCGAGGATGAAGCTGATCCCCTTCGACACCGGAACCCACAGGCCCAGGTTCAGCAGAAGGTGGTAGATCCCGAAGTCGACCGCCGCGGCGAGCACGCCGACGACGATGAAGCTCCCGAGCTGGCTGACCAGTCCGCGGCGCGGCGCGGGCACCGCGTCGGGCGCCGGGCTCTCGGCCCGCGAGGGCTCGGTGGCGGTCACACATCGAGGGTAGCGGCGCGCAACGCCCGCCCGTCGGCGACCCACGGGATGCCGCCGTTCGACGGCCCTCCACCTGCGCGGATGCGGTCGCCGGGCCGATCGGGATGGACACCACCAATGACTTTGCGCTACAAAGTAGCTGTGTTCGCAAATCAGTTGGTGCGATCCGCCCAGGGGGAGACGATGCAGGACCCACCGATCACCGGGCCCGACGACGACCCGCCGGCCTCACCGGCCGACGCGCTCGCGATCATCGAGCAGGAGCAGGCCCGGCAGGAGCCGGACGTCGGCCCCTACTTCCTGCTGTGGGGTGTGGCCTGGGCGCTGATGGGCGGCGCCTGGTTCGGGGCGCACCAGGGGCTCTGGTCCGCCGGTACCGCCGGGATCACGACCGGACTGCTGGTCGTCGTCGGGATCGGGACCAGCGCGTTCATGGGGACCCGGATCGGGCGTGGGGTGTCCGGACCGTCCAGCACCTTCGGCGCGATGTACGGCATCGGATGGCTCATCGCGATGATCGGGACCGGGGCACTCGGCGGGGCGCTGGTGGCCACCACCGGGCCGGCCGGCGGGAACCTGATCCCGGCCCTGTTCGTGTTCGTCGTCGGTGTGCTGTACACCGCGACCGGGGCGTTCCATCGATCCACCTTCGACTACGTCCTCGGGATCGTGGTGCAGGTGATCGCCGTCGTCACCGCCTTCACCCCGGTCCCGTGGAACTCGCTGGTGATGGGGATCGGCGGTGGCGGCGCGCTGATCGTCGCCGGGCTGCTGTCCCGGAGGGCGCGGTGACCGAGCTCGATCCGGTCATCCACGCCCAGGCGCGGCTGCGGGTCACCGCCAGCCTCGCGGCGCTGTCCGACGGTGACCGGATGACGTTCCCCCGGCTCCAGGAGCTGCTGGCGATGACCGCCGGGAACCTGTCGACCCACCTGCGGAAGCTGGAGGACGCCGGCTACGTCGCGATCACCAAGACCCACCAGCGCCGCACCCCGGTCACCTACGTCGAGCTGACGCGGGCGGGTCGCCGGGCCTTCGAGGACTACACCGCGGCGCTGCGCACCCTGCTGGCGCCACAGCCCGGAACGGAGGTCGGATCGTGACCGCACCGGTCGTACTCGCGGGGGTGAGCCGCCGCTACGGCGGCACCGTCGCACTCGACGACGTCGATCTCACGCTCGAGCCCGGCAGCCTCACCGGCCTGCTCGGACCGAACGGCGCAGGCAAGTCCACCCTGGTCAACCTGGTCGCCGGCCTCCGCCGGGCCGACTCCGGCACGGTCCGGCTGTTCGGCGGCGACCCGCGGGACGCCGCCAACCGGGTCGCGCTGGGCACCACGCCGCAGCAGACCGGGCTGCCCGAGACGCTGCGGGTCGGCGAGGTCGTCCGCTTCGTCTCCGGGCACTTCCCCGATCCGGTCCCGGCCGGCGAGCTGCTGGAACGTTTCGGCCTCGACGGTCTGGAACGGCGGCAGACCGGCGGGCTGTCCGGCGGTCAGCGGCGCCGGCTCGCCGTCGCGCTGGCCTTCTGCGGGCGGCCCCGGCTGGTGCTGCTCGACGAGCCGACCACCGGCCTCGACGTCGAGGGACGCCGGGCGCTGTGGGACGCCGTCCGCGACTTCCATGCCGGCGGCGGCACCGTGCTGCTCACCACCCACTACCTGGACGAGATCGAGAACCTCGCCGAGCGGGTGGTCGTGCTCGCCGGTGGCCGGATCCGCGCCGACGGCGACGTCGGCACCGTGCGCGGGGCGGTCCGGCGCAGCCGCGTCACGCTGCGCGCGCACCTGCTGCCCGAGCTGCCGGGCGTCGAGCACGCCGAGCAGGACGGGGACCGCTGGACCCTGCACACCCCGGACGCCGACGAGCTCGTCCGGGCGCTGGTCCGCGACGGCGTCGCGTTCTCCGATCTCGGTGTGCAGCGGGCATCGCTGGAGGACGCCTTCCTCTCCCTGACCGGACGGTCGACGACCACCGAACCGGCGACCGGAGGTTCCCGATGAGCACCCTGGCCCCGGCCCGTCCGGCCGCGTCGCTGATCGTGGCGCACATCCGATACCTGGTGCTCGAACAGCTCCGGATCCCGATCGCGGTGCTCTCGTCGGCGCTGTTCCCGGCCCTGACGCTGCTGTTCTTCGTGCTGCCGTTCGACTACTCGCAGGATCCCGCCGCCGCCACCGCGGCGGTCGCCCAGCTGGCGCTGTTCGGGGTGCTGACCGGGTTCCTGTTCACCTTCGGCGTGGGAGTCGCCGACGACCGGGAGAAGCCGTGGGACCCCTACCTCCGGACGCTCCCGGCGCCCGCCGCGGCCCGGATCGTGGCCCGGCTGGTGTGCGGCGCGTTCTTCGCGCTGCTGTCGGTGCTGCCGGTGCTCGTGGTCGGTGCGGTGTTCACCGCGGCGACCGTGCCGGCGGACCGGGTGCTCGGCGGCATCGCGATGCTGGCACTCGGCGGGTTGCCGTTCCTGCTCGGCGGGCTGGCGATCGGCTACTCGCTGCCGACGAAGGCCGCGCTGCCGGTGGTGCAGCTGGTGTTCTTCCCGATGGCATTCGGCGGCGGGCTGCTGCTGCCACCGGAGCTGTTCCCGGACTGGATGCAGATCGTGTCCTCGCTGCTCCCCACCCGCGGTGCCCGTGACCTGCTGATCCTCAGCCTCGGCGGGCCCGCACCCGGACTTCTGACGGTGCTCGCCTTCGTCGGCTGGACGGTCCTGGCGGCGCTGGTCGCCGGCTGGGCCTACCGCCGCGACGAGGGGCGCCGCTTCCGCTGACCGACTCCCCGGCGCGGCTCCGAGGGGGGTCGGGGCCGCGCCGGGGCCCTCGTGTCAGAAGTGTCGGCCGGCGAACGTGTAGCGGGTCCGGACCGTCACCGAGCCGGCGGACGTCCGGCCGTAGATCCGGAAGTGCGGACGGCCGTGCACCGGTCGCGCCGCGATCTTCGAACGGACCGAGCCGAACGACGACTCCAGGCCGTCGACGTCGGCGGTGGCGTCGTCGGGCACCAGCAGCCGGGCCGAGCCCGCGCCGAGCTCCAGCTCCACCTCGACGACGGGCGAGGGAAGCTCGGCCTCGCAGAAGTCCAGCAGGACCGGGCCGAACGAGCTCTGCACCCGCAACCGGGCCGGCACGTTCCACTGCCCGCGCCGCTTCAGTGCGCCGAGCCCGCCGCGCAGCACCGTCGGCGGACCGACCGGGGTGGCGAGGATGTCGGCGCTCAGGTTCAGCGGGTCGCCGGGCAGATCGTCGAGCACCGGCACCAGATCGGCCCCGAACCGGGCCGCGTACACGGTGCGCAGCCGCTCCTCCAGTTCGTCGACCGAGATACGGCCTTCCGCCATGGCCCGGTTGAGCCGTTCGGCGGCGCGCTCACGGTCGGCGTCGGAGATCCTGATCTCGCGCCGCTCGTCGGGAAGCCGCCGACCGTCCACGTGTCCAGGGTAAACGCCGTGCGGTGCTCAGCCGACCGGGGCGGCGACGGGGAGCCGGAACAGCCACGCGCCACCGTCGAAGCGGCCCGGATCGCCGGTCACCCGGCGGGTCCAGTCGACGACGCGGTCCTCGTCGCCGCCGTCGACCGCCCGGCCCGGCACCATCACCACCGCGGTGATCCCCAGCCGGCGCAGCTCGGCGTTCGCCTCGGCCGCGTAGCCGTCGCTGGGGTCGTTCTTCCCGTCGGCCACCCACTGCGCGCCGATCTGGTAGCGGTTCCAGCGGCTCTGCACGACGACGTCGTCGTCGGGATCGGAGGCGATGAAGTAGCCGCCGCGCATCCGGAAGTCCGGCCCGGACGCCGCCTGCCAGCGCAGACCCTGCGCGCCGTCGTCCCAGGCGGCGGTGATCCGCGGATAGATCTCGACGACGTCGGCCGGGCCGAGCCCGCCGGCGCCGGCGGTGAAGAACTCCGGGACCGGGGCCGGACGGACCTCCTGCGCGTCGGCAGGCAGCCAGCTGACGAGTGCGAAACCGGTGAGCGCGAGCGCACCGGCCCGGGTGCCCGGCGAGGTCAGCGGCATCCGGTCGATCCAGATCGCGACCACCGCCGCCACGCACAGCGCGGTGATGATCTGGATCCGCACCGGCTCGACGTCGCTCAGCAACGGCACCCGGGCGAACGCCAGCCACGGCAGCGGGATCCCGGTCTCCCGGTCGAACAGCACCAGCCCGGTGCCGAGTGAGCACAGCCAGGTCAGCGCCGCGACCGCCGCCAGCACCCGCAGCACCGTCGAGCGGACCACCACCACCGCGACGACGACCAGCGCCAGCATCGCCAGGCCGAGGTAGCCGCCCTGCTCCCCGATGTGCCCGCGCAGCTGCTCGCCGGTCACGTCCGGGGTCAGCCGCAACGCCGTCATCCGGGTCGGGACCAGCACGTTCGCCAGGTCCGCCCCGGTCGCGTGCACGTTCCGGATCGCCGAGCGCGGCCGGTTCGGACCGGCCAGCACCAGGAACAGCGGATAGGCGCCGACCACAGCGAACACGCCGATACAGGCCACCCCGGCCCGGAACAGGCCGGGCAGCTGCGCCCGCACCCGCCGTGGGTAGCGAAGCGCCAGCAGCACCGCCGTCAGCACCAGGACGATCACGCCGATCGCCAGCGTCTGGGTGTACAGCACGAGCTGCCCGGCGAACGCCAGCCCGGCCAGCCCGCCGAGCAGCCACGGCCGCGCGACCGGGCCGCGGCCGAACAGGTGGTGGGCGAGCAGGAGCAGCAGCGGCGGCAGCACCGACCAGGTGAGGTTCAGGTGCCCGGCGACGGCGTGCGCGAGATGGAACGGGGAGAACGCGTACAGCGCCCCGGCGGCACCGCGGGCGATCCAGCCGCGCGCCCCGGTGGACGTCACGAACGGGCCGAGCGCGGCGACCAGCAGCAGACCGGACACCACCGGCCCGAGGACGACACCGACGTTGAACGCGGCGATCGAACCGGCCGTCACGGTGACCGGCGCGAGCAGCACACCGAGCAGCGGGACCGCGGTGTTCCACAGCGCGTTCAGCCCGAACGGCCAGTGCATCCAGTCGGTGAGCAGCGGGTTCTCGCCGTGCGCCATCGCGAACGGGAGCCAGTTCAGCCACCAGGCGAACATGTCGGCGTCGGCGGTGACGTGCCCGATGAGCACCCCGCCCGGGTCGGCCAGCGCGCGGCGCTGCAGCCACAGCGAGCCGAGCAGGTAACCGGCGCCGAGCAGCAGGTAGCAGCCGATCGTGGCGGCGCGGGGGCGCCGCGGCGGCAGCGAGCCCAGTGCACGCGGGGCCTGCCGCTCGTCCAGCACCCGCCCAGTGTGGCGCCTCCCGCTCGCGGCCGGTCACCGCGGGCCCACCCGCTGTGCCGGACTGTGCGGTCCCACCGGAGCACCGGACTCCGCAGCGCCGGTCACCGCAGCGCCGGTCACCGCGACCCCACTCCCCCACAGTCGCACCACAGCGCCGCACCGCGCGGTTGCACCACAGCGCCGCACCGCGCGGTTGCACCGCGACGAGCCGGCGCCGGACGGGTGTCTACCCTGGGCCCGGTGACGGACACGACCGCTCCCGGCAGCATCCGGTCCGGGACACCCACCCGCCGGACCACCGCCCTGCACGGCTGGGGACGGACCGCGCCCACGATCGCGCAGCTCGTCACCCCCCGCGGTGTGGAGGACGTCGCCGAGGCCGTCCGCACCGCCGGTGAGCGGGGTGTGATCGCCCGCGGCCTGGGCCGTTCCTACGGCGACCCCGCGCAGAACGCCGGCGGCGTCGTCCTGGACATGCCGGGCATGGACCGGATCCACACGATCGACCAGGGCACCGGCGTCGCCGACGTCGACGCGGGCGTCTCGCTGGACCAGCTGATGCGTGCCGCACTGCCGCACGGGCTGTGGGTCCCGGTACTGCCCGGCACCCGCCAGGTCACCATCGGCGGTGCGATCGGCGCCGACGTGCACGGCAAGAACCACCACACCAAGGGCAGCTTCGGCAACCACGTGGAGTGGCTGCAGCTGGTCACGGCCGACGGCTCGGTGCGCGAGCTGACCCCGGACGGACCCGACGCGAAGCTGTTCTGGGCCACCGTCGGCGGCATGGGCCTGACCGGGGTGATCACCCGGGCGCGGGTGCGGCTGCACCGCACCGAGTCGGCGTACTTCGTCGTCGACACCGACCGGACCGACGACCTGGACGGCCTGCTGGAGCTGCTCACCGACGGCTCCGACGACACCTACGGCTACTCCGCCGCCTGGTTCGACACCACCGCCACCGGAGCACGGCTGGGCCGCAGCGTGCTCACCCGCGGCTCGCTCGCGACCGTCGACCAGCTGCCCGCGAATCTGCGCTGCGACCCGCTGAAGTTCGACGCGCCGCAGCTGCTGAGCTTCCCGGACGCCTTCCCGAACGGGCTGATCAACAAGCTGTCGGTGCGGGCGTTCAGCGAGCTGTGGTTCCGCAAGGCACCCCGCCGCCAGCGCGGCTCGGTGCAGAACATCACGGCCTTCTACCAGGTACTCGACGTCTTCGGCGGCTGGAACCGGGTCTACGGGTCCAAGGGGTTCCTGCAGTACCAGTTCGTGGTGCCGCGCGGCGAGGAGACCGCGCTGCGCCGGATCGTCGAGCGGATCTCGCAGTCGCCGTTCGACTCCGCACTGAACGTGTTCAAGCGCTTCGGCGCGGGCAACGACGCACCGCTGTCGTTCCCCACCGAGGGCTGGACGATCACCGTCGACTTCCCGATCACCAGCGGTCTGTCCCGGTTCTGCACCGAGCTCGACGAGCTGGTGCTGGCCACGGGCGGACGGCTGTACCTGGCGAAGGAGTCGCGGACCTCACCGGAGGCGTTCGCCGCCGGCTACCCCCGGTTCGACGAGTGGAAGGCGATCCGCGACGCTGCCGACCCGGCCGGCGTCTTCGCCTCCGACATGTCCCGCCGCCTCAAGCTCACCCTCTGACCTGGGAGTTCCCGAACGATGATCGACGCCGTGGGCAACCCGCAGAGCATCCTGCTGCTCGGTGGAACCTCCGAGATCGGCCTGGCCACCGTCCGCGCGTTCGCGTCGGACCGCCCGATGCGGGTGGTGCTGGCCGCCCGGCCGGGCCCCCGGCTGGACGCCGCCCGGACCGAGCTGGAGGCGCTGGGCTGCGGGGTGGAGACCGTCGAGTTCGACGCCGCGCAGCTCGACACGCACGCCGAGGTGGTGCGCACCGCGTTCGCCGGTGGTGACGTCGACATCGCGATCGTCGCGTTCGGTCTGCTCGGCGACAACGAGAAGGCCTGGACCGACGTCGAGCACGCCGTCGAGCTCGCCCAGGTCAACTACACCGCGACCGTCTCCACCGGGGTCGCGCTGGCCGAGCGGTTCCGCGAGCAGGGGCACGGCTCGATCGTCGCGATCTCCTCGGTCGCCGGGGAGCGGGCGCGGCGCTCGAACTTCGTCTACGGCTCCACGAAGGCCGGGATGGACGCGTTCTACACCGGTCTGACCGAGGCGCTGCGCGAGCACGGGGTGACCGTGACGATCGTCCGCCCCGGGTTCGTGCACTCGAAGATGACCGACGGCCTCGACCCTGCCCCGCTGGCGACCACGCCGCAGGCGGTCGCGGACGTGATCACCGACGCGGTGCGCAAGCACAAGGAGCTGGTGTGGGCACCGGCGCCGATGCGGTTCGTGATGAGCGCGCTGCGGCACGTGCCGCGCCCGATCTTCCGGAAGCTGCCGATCTGACCCGGCTCACCAGCCGTCGATGTGCAGGACGGTGTCGATCGGTGCCCGCTTCGCGGGCTTGAAGGTGTCCCCGGTGTAGTACGCGACGGGCAGCAGCACGCCCTGACGGACGTGATCGGGGACGCCCAGGAGCTGCGAGATCTCCTTCTCGTAGCGCAGGTGCAGGGTGGTCCACGCGCTGCCGAGCCCGCGAGCGCGCAGCGCGAGCTGCAGGCTCCACGCGGCAGGCAGCAGCGACCCCCACATACCTGCCTGGTTGGACGCCGGCAGCTCGGCCGACGCCGTCAGCGCCCCGATCACCAGAACCGGTACCTCCCCCATCTTCTCCGCGAGGTAGGTCGCGCTGTCGGAGACGCGGTTCTGGGTGGCGTCCCGCTCGGCGTCACCGGTGGACCGGTTCGCGGGGTGTGCCGAGTTGCTCCGGTACGCGGTGTAGGACTCGCGGTAGTACTCGCCGATCGCCTTCCGCTTCTCCGCGTCGGTCACGACCAGCCAGTGCCAGCCCTGCTGGTTGGAGCCGCTCGGGGCCTGCAGCGCGACCTCGAGGGCGTCGCGGACCACATCCAGCGGGACGTCACGGGTCAGGTCGAGGCGCTTGCGGACCGACCGGGTGGTGGCGAGCAGCTCGTCGGGCGTCAGGGGAAGAACGTCGCTCATATCAACCATCCTGCCCCGGTTCCCTCAGCCGGGCTTGCGGAGCACGAACACCGCCCGCTCGCCGCTGCCGACGGCCATGCTCAGGCGTCCGGACGAGCGCTGCGCCCTGGTCGCCGTCAGTCGCGGGTCGAGCAGTGCCGGGACGCCCCCGTAGGGCGGCCGGGTCAGCCCGTCGGAACCCTCGCGGACGACCTCGAACCCGGCTCCGGTGAGGATCTCCCGGATCCGGACGTGCCCCCGTGGGACGCGCGGCGGGACCCAGCGCGCACCGGCGAGCTCGCGGCCCCGTCCCTCGGCGTCGGCGGCGACGACCAGTGCGTGCCCACCCGGCTCCAGCACCCGGAACCAGCCGCCGGGCCCGGTGTCACCGGCCAGCGCGTCGTCCGGGAGCCGGTCCAGCACCTCGACGGCGGTCACCGCAGCCACCGCGCCGGGCAGCTCGTCGATCCGGCGGTGCACCGGGCATCCCGGGGCGCCCGCGCGCATCGCGTCGGCATCCGCGTCGGATCCGGCCAGACCGGACACCGGGCCGAGCCGGGCCAGACCGGCGAGCAGCAGCCCGCCGGCGCCGTCGACGTCGAGATAGGGCCCGCGGCCCAGGTGACGGCGGACCAGGCGCAGGTACCAGTGCAGGGCTGCGTCGTCCGGCGGGAGGTCGGTGCGGGAGGAGCTGGTCGGGATCATCGGTCCACAGGGGTCGGCGGGATCGGGGCGGTCGACCGGCTGGTCGGGATCAGCTGGTCGCGATCGGGCTGATCGCGATCGGGCTGGTCGCCAACAGTCGGTCGCCAACAGTCGGTCGCCAACAGTCGGTCGCCAACATTGTCCCCCGGCTCGGACCCGTTCTCGGGCCCGGCCGCCCACTGTGCGCCGCTCGCCGCGTCCCGGACCCGGCTCGGACCCCGGTTCGGGCCGCTTCCGGCCCCACTTCGGGCCCCACCTCAGGCCCCAGCTTCGGGCCCCGTTTCAGCCCTCACGTCAAGCCCCGCTTCAGGTCTCACTTCACGCCCGCTTCAGGTCCGCTTCAGGCTCCGTGCGAGGGCCGCTTGCGGCGGCGGCGCGCGGCCTCCCCCGAGGCGGCGACGATCGGGGTGGCGGCGCTGCCGTGCGCGACGTCGCGCCGGTGCGACCCGCGGCCGCAGTTCTCCGCCCCGCTGCGGGTCCCCGGCAGCGCCGACGCCGACCGGATCGCGCGCGGCGCGGGCACCACGCCACCGCGCGGGGTGTCCTTCAGCTCGCGGGCCGCCCGCTGCAGCGACCGCAGTCGCTCCACCCGGTCGGCGCCGCTGGACGGTCCCGGCCCGTCGACGACCGGACGGAAAAGTTCCGGGCCGCGCACATCGTCGTTGCGGGCGCGGGTGAGCGCGACGAGATCGGCCGCGACGCCACCGGTGAGCCCGTCTCCGCCCACGGCACGGGCGGCCGCGAGCCGGTCCAGCACCCAGCGCGCCGTACCGACCGGAACGACCTCGCCGGACGGGGCCGGGACCCGGTCGTCGAGCCGGCTCGGGAGCTCACCGTCGACGGTCGCCTCATCCGAGCCGGCCGGGGCCGGTCCGGCCGCCGGTGCCGCGGGCTCCGCGGGCCGCTCGGCACCCCGGTTGACCGGCGCAGCCGCCGGCCGCCCCGCATCCCGATTCGCCGGCACAACAGCCGGTCGCCCCGCATCCCGGCTGACCGGGGCGACAGCCGGACGTTCCGCATCCCGGCTGACCGGGACACCAGCCGGTCGCTCCGCACCGTGGTCCACCGGCGCGACAGCCGGCCGCTCCGCATCCCGGTCCACCGCAGCAACAGCAGGTCGCTCTGCCGCCCGGTTCACCGGGACCGCCGTGGGGCGCACCGCCGCCGGCCGGTCGGTCGCCCGCCCGATCACCGGGATCAGGGCGGTCTCCGGATCGACCCGGGCGTCGTCGGTGGTGACCCGGTGCCGAGCCCGACCGGCCGCAACGGGAGCCGCAACGATGGAAGCCGCAGCGACAGGAGCCGCAGAGCTGGGAGCCGCAGAGCTGGGAGCCGCGATGGCCGCGAACACGGTCGTCTCCGGGTCGCGGCGGGCCGCATCGGAGTCGACAGGCACGCCGACCCGCAGGTCGACCGGCAGACCCGCAGCGGGGCCGCTGCTCGGACCGGCGGGCACCGGCGCCGCGACGTCGGCCTGCGGGGCCGGCTCGGCACGACGGCCGGGCAGCGCCCGCATCCACCGGCGGGCGGGGCGTTCGACGAGCGTGTAGAGCAGGTGTGCCACGGGCAGTGTCCCCACGAAGACGGTGAGCGCGATCAGATGCCCGGTCTCCCCGCCAGCGGGGACGACACCGGAGTCGCTCAGGAACCAGTAGACCTCGAACATCGGGATGTGGACGAGGTAGAGCGCGTACGAGATGCGGCCCCCGTGCACCACAGGGCCCCGGGACAGCAGCCGGTGCACCGGTCCGCGGTCGGCGAGCGCGAGCGCACCGACCAGGACCGGGAACAGCAGCACGGTGAGGCCGTGCAGCCCGTGACCGGCGACGCCGCCGGCGAGCAGGACGAACGGGATCGCGGCGAAGGTGAACGTCGCCACCGACGACGCGACCGACGCGGACGAGCCCGCCGGCCGCCGGCGCAACCTGCGCACGGCCAGCATCGCCAGCACCCCCGCGGAGAACCCGCCGAGGATCCGGACCAGCCAGCTGTACGGGTAGTACGGCGACCCGACCACGACGAACGCCGACGCGAGTGGCGCCACACACAGCAGCGACCCGGCCGCCAGCACCACGAACGGCAGGTTCCGCAGCCGGAAGAACACGACCGCGAGCAGCGGGAACAACAGGTAGGCGAGCCACTCCGCGCTGACCGACCAGGTCGGCCCGACCCAGGACGCGCCGTCCAGGTACGGCTCGGTCCACATCTGGACGAGCAGCACCTGCTCCAGCCAGGCGCCGACGCTCAGCTCCGGCTGCACCGCCTGGTAGGCGATCTCGTCGGTGCCGCCGATCAGCGCCCGAGCCACCAGCCACATCCCGAACAGGTGCAGGACGACCGCGTAGGCCGGCCACATCCGGGCCACCCTGGCCCACACGAAGCCGCCCGCGTCGCGTATCCGCAACCGTGGGCCGAGCTGCTCGAGGTAGGTCCAGGCGATCACGAAACCGCTCAGGACGAAGAACAGATCCACCCCGAGCGCACCCTGCGTGACCAGCGGACCGAGCCAGTTGTTCAGTGCCTCCACGCCGGCCAGCGGGGTGAAGTGGAAGTGGAACGCCACCACCCACAGCGCCGCGACGAGCCGCAGACCGGTGAGCGCCCGCACCTCGGCCCGCCCGCCGGGGGCGGCCGGTTCGGCCCGGTCGGCGTGGGTGTCGCCGGTGCCGGACGCGCCCTGGGCCGGGATCTCCACCGGCCGGCGCTCGGAAGTGCGAATGCTCACGTGAGGGGCCAACGAAAGATCAGCACCACCGTCACCGGTGACACCTGAAGAGGGCCCGAATGTCGCATTCGGTGACAGAGTGTAATTGTCAGCCCGCTTGAGACCTCGGCAGGGCGACATCCAGGAGCGGTCATCACGGGGGTGTCACGGTCGATCTTGGGCGCCCGTCTAGCCTCGGCCGCGTGGTGAGCGTCGAGAGCGAACCCGATCAGCGGGTCGGGCCCGGGCCCGGTGATCGCGGATCCCGTGGCACCGACCGTTTCCTCGCCGCCGCACTCGGGCTCCTCTCCGCGGTGTTCGCACTGCTCATCCCGTTCCTGCCGGTCGTGCAGAGCACCGCGAGCGTGACCTGGCCGACCGCCTCGACCGGTACCGCCCCGATCGACGCGCCGCTGGTCGCGTACCGGCCGGAGGCGCTGCAGATCACCCTCACCTGCGACGCGATCCGCAGCCTCGACGAGCGCACCCCCGGGCCGGCCACGGTCCTCGCGACGGTCCCCCCGCAGGCACCGCACGGCGCGGCCGTCGGCCTGCAGGTCGGTGTCGCCGACGGCGTCCTCACCGTCGACAACCGCGGCCAGCGGGCCGTCACCGAGCCGCTCCCGGCGCCGGGCCCGGGCTGCGCGTTCACGCTGATCTCGACCGATGCCGCGACCACCGCGACGCTCGGCGGCAGCACCGTGATCGATGCGGCGGGTGACGTGCGCCCGCAGGTCGTCGGCGTCCACTCCGATCTGGACGGTGCGCTGGACCCGATGAGCGGAACGTCGGTGTCGTTCGACACCGACAACCGCTACGACACCTCCGCGACCGGGCTGAAGGCGGCGACCGGGGTGCTCGCGGCCGTCTCACTGGCCGGCTGCCTGTGGTTCCTGCGCCGGATCGACGACCGGGACGGCCGCCGGATCGTGCACGGCCGCAGGCTCGCCGGGGTGTTGCGCGGGCGCGACTCGGTGCGCGACGCCGTCGTCGTCGGGGTGCTCGCGGTATGGGCCGTGATCGGTTCCATGACCTCGGACGACGGGTACATCCTCGCGATCTCCCGGGGCAACGACGCGGCCGGCTACATCGGCAACTACTTCCGCTGGTTCAACTCGCCCGAGGCCCCGTTCGGCTGGTTCTACCAGCTCTACTCGCTCTGGAGCGGGGTCTCCGAGGCGGTTCTGTGGCTGCGGCTGCCCGCGCTCGCGATGGGCATCGCGTCCTGGTTCCTGATCAGCAGGGCGCTGCTCCCCCGGCTCGGCACCCGGGTCCGCCGCAGCCGGTCCGCCGGCTGGGCGGCGGCCGGGGTGTTCCTGTGCTTCTGGCTGCCGTTCGACAACGGCCTGCGCCCGGAGAGCGTCGTGGTGATCGCTGCGCTGGTGTCGCTGGTGATGCTGGAGCGGGCGCTGGCGACCCGGCGGCTGCTGCCGGTCGCCGGGGCACTGATCGCGGCGGCGTTCGCGGTCGCGGCGACCCCGACCGGCCTGATCGCGCTGGCACCGTTCCTCGCCGCCACCCGGCCGCTGCTGCGGCTGTTCACCGAGCGCGCCGCGCGGGCCGGCTGGGTGCCGACGCTGGCCCCGCTGCTGGCCGCCGGCCTGATCGTGCTGCTGGCCGTGTTCGGCGACCAGACCTGGGCGACGATCTCCGAGGCCACCCGGGTCCGCACCGAGCTCGGGCCGAACCTGTCCTGGTACCAGGAGCTGTCCCGCTACGACCTGCTGTTCGCCGAGTCCCGGGACGGCTCGCTGCAACGCCGGTTCCCGGTGCTGCTGCTGTGGCTGTGCACCGCGGTCGCCGGTGCCGTGCTGCTGCGCCGTGGCCGGATCCCCGGGGCCGCGCTCGGGTTCTCCCGGCGGCTGCTCGGCAGCACCGTGCTGTCGTTCGCCGTGCTGGCGCTGACCCCGACGAAGTGGACCCACCACTTCGGCGCGTTCGCCGCGCTGGCGGCGGGCGTCGCCGCGCTGGCCGCGCTGGCAACCAGCACCGGTGTGCTGCGCTCCCGGCGCAACCAGGCGTTGTTCCTCGCCGCGGTCCTCGCGGTGACCGCGCTCGCCTTCACCGGCCCGAACACCTGGTGGTACGTCTCGAACTGGGGCGTGCCGTGGTTCGACAAGCCGCCGTCGGTGGCCGGGTTCTCGGCGACCGGAATGCTGCTCGGCCTGGCCGGGATCTCGCTGGTCGTCGGCATGATCGAGCACCTGCGCACGCCCGGTGTGCCACGCCCGGTGCCGCCGTCGCAGGCCGGTGGACGCCGGTCGCGGCGGCGCGGCGGGCAGGCCCGCGCGGTCCGTCTCGGCTCGGCCCCGATCGCGCTCATCTGCGCGTTCATGGTGCTGTTCCAGGTCGCGTCGCTGGCGAAGGGCATGGAGAAGCAGGCGGGCTCCTACTCGCTCGGCGCCGACATCATCGGCGACCCGACGGGATCGCAGTGCGGCCTCGCCGGACGCCTGCTCGTCGAGACCGACCCAGCCGCGAGCGTGCTCCCGCCGGCCCCGCCCGGTGCGCTCGACGAGCCGCCGCTGGAGCAGGGCTTCGTCCGCGACGGTCTGCCGCCCACCGGTCCCGGCTCGCTGCGCGACAACGACGGCACCGGCGAGTCCCAGCCCGGGATCACCGGCACCGGACCACAGGGCGGCCCGGTGAGCGGCAGCTGGTCGCCGGATCCGGAGCACACCGGCGACTACCGTTCCGGCTGGTACACGCTGCCCGAGGCGGCCCGCCGGGGCGAGGCACCGCTGGTGCTCGGCATCGCCGGGACCATCGGCGGCGCCAACTCGCTGACCCTGGAGTTCGCCTCCGGCGACCGCCCGGTGGAGACGATCACGCCGTCCGGCAACGCGGGCACCGTCACCTCGGTGGCCGACAACGCGGGCACCGCGGCCGGCGGGACCGCGTGGCGCGACATCCGGCTCGATCTGTCCGGCACCGCCGCCGCCGAGGCGGACCGGGTCCGGGTCGTCGCGTCCGACCGGGGGCTCGGGCCGAACTCCTGGCTCGCCGTCGCGCAGCCCCGGGTCCCGCAGCTGACGCCGCTGACCGACGTCGTCGGCGGCCGTCCCGGCTACCTGGACTGGCCCACCGCGTTCGTGCACCCCTGCCTGCGCCGGTTCGACGTGAACGGCGGGATCGCCGACGTGCCGGCGTTCCGGCTGCTCGCCGACACCCAGCAGCGCTCGGTCGGCGACGAATGGGGTGCTGCCTCGGGCGGCGGGCCGCGCGGCTGGACGGCACTGGTCGGGGCCGAACGGGTGCTCCCGACGTATCTCCCGGGTGAGTGGGACTTCGACTGGGGCCAGTTCCGGATCTACGAGCCGTACACCCCGCAGTCGGTGCCCGCGCCGGTGGAACGCGGCGAGCGCACCATGTGGGGGTGGCAGCAGGTCGGCGGGATCGGCGCCGCGCCGGGTGACCCGCCGCCGCTGCCCGGCTGACCGGACGGCAGACTCTTCATCCGGCCCACCCGACCGAGAGGCACTCCCGAGACATGCTGGACACCGCGCGTCCCACCCGCGACGGAGACCCCGCTCCCGCCGCACCGCAGGGCGGTGACCCGCGACCCGGCAGGCTCGTGGTGCAACGGGGGCCGTTCACCGGCCCGACCCCGCTGGTCCCCGAGGACCTCTACGCCGAGGTGCTCCGCGGAGCCGCCCGGCGCGAGCGGGACCGGATCGAGCTGGCCCCGGCCACCCTCGTCACCACCAACACCTACTGGGGCCGGCTGCACGCCACCTACTGGCACCGGTGGACGGCGGTGCCGCAGGTCCGGGTGTCGCTGAACGCGGCGGGCCGCGGCCGGGTGTGGCTGATGGCCTCGGACACCAACAAGGTCGGCCGGGCCGTCGCCTACGCCGATGTGGACGGCTCCCGGCGGGTCGAGCTGACCGGTGCGATCGACCGGTTCATCGACGGCGGCGGGCTCTGGCTGGAGTTCGGCACCGACACCGGCGAGCTGGCCGTGTCCGGTGTGGAGTGGACCGTGCAGGTGCCGCGGCCGCCCCGCCCGACCTCGATCACGATCTGCACGCACAACCGGGTCGAGGACTGCCTCAACACCCTGCAGGCGCTGCTCGACGACCCGGCCGCGCTGGCCCGGGTCGCGCAGGTCCGGGTGGTCGACCAGGGCAGCGACCCGCTGGACGCGCACGACCGGTTCGCCGGGATTGCGGAGGACTTCGGCGCGCAGCTCGTGCACCAGCGGCAGCCGAACCTGGGCGGCGCGGGCGGATTCAGCCGCGGCCTGTACGAGGCGACCGCCGGGGACCCGGCCGACGACCACGACGTCCTGCTGATGGACGACGACGTGCTGCTCGATCCCGAGATCGTGGTGCGGCTGACCGGCTTCGCCGCCTGCACGACCACCCCGACGATCGTCGGCGGGCAGATGCTGAACCTGCTGCACCCGGGGCACGTGCACATCACCGCCGAGTACGCCGAGCCGGAGAAGCTGCGGGTCGGCAGGCCGGTGCCGGGCGCGCTCGAGGAGGGCTTCCTGCTCGGCCGCGACGAGCGGCTGCTGCCGATCGTGCAGGAACGCCGGGTCGACACCGAGTACAACGGCTGGTGGTCCTGTCTGATCCCGGCCCCGGTGGTGCGCGCGATCGGCTACCCGCTGCCGCTGTTCTTCCAGTGGGACGACGTCGAGTTCGGCTACCGCGCCCGCGAGCACGGCTTCCCCACCGTCTCCCTCCCCGGCGCCGGCGTGTGGCACGCCGACTTCGGCTGGAAGGACTGGGACGAGTGGCACCGCTACTTCAACCAGCGCAACGGTCTGATCACCGCGGCCCTGCGCACCGGTTTCGACCGGCGCACGGTCGCCTCGACGGTGGCCGAGCTGCTGGCCCAGTATCTGGTGGCGATGCAGTACGGGCTGGCCGCGACCCTGCTGACCGCCGTGGACGACTTCCTGGAGGGCCCGCGGGTCCTCGACGACGGCTCGGCCGCTGCCGCCGCCATGATCCGCCGGATCCGTGCCGCCTACCCGGAGACGACAGCCGTGCCGATCGCCGAGGCCGGGCTGGACCCGCGGGATTCCGTGGTCCACCTGGCTGGCGGCAAGCCGTCCAAGATGATCAGGACGTGGCTCAAGCGGGCCGTGCTGCAGGCGTCCGGACGGGTGCCGTTCCGCAGTGGGATGGTGCCGGCCGGCGAGGCGCACTGGTGGCACGTGGCGCTGTTCGAGCGGGCGATCGTGACCGACATGGCCGAGACCGGCGTCCGGATCCGGACCCGGGACCGCGAGCGGCTCCGCGAGCTGGCCACCCGCGGGGTGCGCACCGTGCGGCGGCTGTACAGCGAGGGCCCGGACGCGGCCCGGGCCTGGAAGGCCGCCGAGCCGCGGCTCACCGCACGCGAGACCTGGGCGCGGTTGTACGGCGAGGCCTGAGCCGACCGGCGCCCACCGGAGCGGGCGGCCCGCGCCACCGGGTCCCGGAGGAGCGGCCCGCGTGTCCCGGTGCCCGGGGTCCCGCAGCACGGTCGTGGTCAGGCCCTGCCGACGGGAGCCCGGCGGCCGTTCCCCATCCGCCCGGTCCACATCCGCCCGGTGAGCACAGCGACCAGCGCGAGCACCGACAGCACCGGCGCCGGGTTCCCGATCACGAGCCCGACGACCAGGTCGGTGACGACCGCCGTGCATCCCACCACGAACATCCACCGCGGCCCCGTCACCGGCTTCGGCCGGCCCGCCGACCACGGCGTGCGGCCCCACGGCTTGTCGATCGAGACCCAGGCCTGGAACCCGATCGCGGTCACCATGAGCAGGGTCGCCGTGAGCAGGCCGGCCGGTGGCACGGCCGCCGGATCGTCGTGCGCGGCGTCGAGGGACGCCGACAGCACGACGATCCCCAGGTAGAGCAGGGTCAGGGTGCTCGCGAACTTCACCGTGGTCCACCAGTGGTGGAAGACCCCGTAGGGGGTCGCGGCGCCAAGCACGATCCCGGTCAGGGCCGAGCCGGTGGCGAGCGGGGCGAGCAGCACCCCGTCGAGGTGGTGCGCGGCGACCAGCGCCGGTGCGCGGGCCACCGGATCGGCCGCGGCGAGCGCGAGCAGCACGGCCAGCGACGCGGCGAGCGCCATCCAGCCGACGGATGTGAGCACGTGCAGCCAGATGGTGATCCGGCGCCAGGTCCTGGTGGTGAGCACGGGTCCACCTCACCCGGCACGCCGCCCCGGCACCTCGGTCCGGGACCCGGACTTCCGCCCGGGGGTGGGTCGTCACACGGACGTAGCCGGACCCGCCGCCGAGCCGGCGGCGAGCGCGGCCCGCACATCGGCAGGTATCCACCGGGAGCCGGGCCGTGCAACCCGCTCCCTCAGCCCAGGAAGTCCCGCCCCGTGTACTCCTTGTTCGCCAGGCTCGGCAACCGCTCCCAGCCCCATCGCCACTCGGTGCCGACACTCAGGTCGTAGCCGTCGGTCGGGTGGTCGTACACCACCCGCTCGACGTGCCCCCAGCCGAACGCGGCCCGCCCGGGCGGCGGGTCCAGCCGGGTCGGCAGCTCGTCGAAGGTCGCGGTCCGCCCGATCCCGGCGAGCACGCCCCCGTTGGGGACGAAGAAGGCGTTGTCCTCGGTGGCGCCCTCCAGGCCGTCACCGACCCGCAGCCGCCACTGCGGGGTCTGCGCGATCCCGTGCCGCACGACGATCTGGTCCTCGCACGGCCACAGCAGCGCCGAGACCTGGTCGGCGAACACCGGATCACCGCGGACGACGTCGGACGCCGGACGTTCCCGGGACGGCAGCGGGGCGCCGACACCGATCAGGGCCCCCGGGGGGTTCTCGACGACCAGCCGGGCCCGGGACACCCCGGACATGCCGGACAGGTCGACCTCCAGGTCGTGCCACTCGTCGGTGCCCGAGCCGGGCAGCTGCGGCCGGATCGTGCCGTCCGTGCCGTCCGTGCCGTCCGTGCCGTCCGTGCCGTCGGCGCCGTCCGTGCCGTCGGCGCCGTCCGTGCCGTCGGTGCCGTCCGTGCCGTCGGTGCCGTCGGCGCCGACGGCGAGCTCGACGGTCACCGACGTGCCGTCGGAGAACTCACCGGTCACCGGGACGAGCAGCGCGGCGGCACCCGGCCGGACGTCGAACCATCCGGTGCGCAGTGTGCCGGCGCCGACGGCGTGCCACACCGGTCCGGGCAGCGGGGGGCGGCCCGGTGGCGGGCCCTCGGCCAGCGCGCCGGTGAGCTCGGCGGGCCCGGTCTGTGGGGGCGGTCCGTCGTCGGGCACCTGCACGGTGACGGCGTCGGCAAGTCCGCACGGCTCGCCGCCCAGCGACGCGAGGTTCATCGACGCGACCGACGCGCCGGGGGCCTGCTGCACCGGTGCGAGCGTGAACACGAGCAGCATCAGCACCACCCCACCGGCGGTGGCGGTGCGCAGCAGCACGCCGTCCGGCCCGGGACCGGACGGCCGTCCGGAGCGCCGTCGCCGGTGCGCCCAGCCCAGCGCGGCCACCGCGACCAGCAGCCACAGCAGCGGGCTGTGCAGGTAGAACGAGCCGAGGTGCGGCGCGAGCACCTGCTGGTGGATGGGCGCGTCGACCACCGAGTGGTTGCCGAACGGCTGCCCCCAGTCCCCGAACGGCCGCCACAGGTTCGGACCGGCGTAGATGACGGCGGCGACCAGGCCGAGCGCCGTCGTCCCGACCGCGATCAGCCGGCCCGGGGCGCCCCGTGGCAGCGGGCCGCGGGCCAGCGCGATCGCGAGCAGCAGGGTGGCGGGGGCGGCGACGGCACCGAAGTGGTTGACCCACTTGGTCGGGCTGAGGGCGACGGCCACCAGGGCGAGCGCGGTCGCGGCGAGCGCGAACCCGAACGCCCGCCCGAGCGGACCACCGGTGCCGCGCCGGGTGGCGAGCCGGACCACCCCCAGCACGACGACGACCACCGTCAGCAGGACCGGCAGCCGCCTGCCCCAGGCGCCCTGGTCGTCCGGGCCGAGCAGGTTGGCGTAGTGCACGATCTCCCGCCACCACGGGTACTGCAGGTAGTACCAGCGGTGCACGGCGACGGATTCCCGCACGTCGGCGAGGGTGGCGTCGGCCAGCCCGAGTGGCACGACGACGCTCGCCGCGGCGAACGCGACCGCGACCGTCGCGAACCGGGTGATCCACCCGGCGTGCACGAGATGCCACCACACCAGCGACAGCGCGAGCAGCAGCGGCACCTCGGCCGCCACCGCGGCGGGCGCGGCGGTCACGCCCAGCACGGCGACGGCCGTCGCGGGGGCGAGCAGGCCGACCGCGCCGGTGCGCAGCGCGGCGGCGACCAGCAGCAGTACCCCGGCCGCGGCGAACGTCCCGACCGGCTCCGGGCGCAGCGTGATCCCGTAGGGCAGGAACCAGGCCAGGTGGGCGACGGCGAGCGCCGCGACCACCCCGGCCCGCGCGCCGATCCGGTCGGCGAGCACCACCATCGTCAGCCGCAGCAGCACCCAGGTACCGAGGCCGAGCAGCACCGGCACGGCCCGCATCGGCAGCAGTCCCCAGCCGGCGAGGCTCCCCCAGAACTGCATCAGGTACTGGCCGGTGGTGAACGGCGCCTCGGTGACGTTGAACTGGTAGATCGCGTTGCCGATCGCGCCGGTCTCGGCGCCCTGGCGGGCCATCAGCGCGTACCAGGAGTCGTCGATGTTGACCGGTCCGAGCACCGCCCAGGCCAGTGTCACCACGACCACGACGGCGTCGGCGATCCCGGGCCGCGGGCGCACCGCGAGGATCCGCCGGGTCCCGGTCCAGGTGCGGACGGCGACCGCCAGGGTGGCCCCCAGCGCGATCAGGTGCGCGACCAGCAGGCCGATCTTGAGCGGGGTCGGCGACGACTCGTAGCGGGCGTCGGTGTCCACCCGCACCCGGAGACCGTCCAGGTCGGATCCGGTCAGCGCGGTGGACAGCTCGGCGATCTGCGGCGGGGCCAGATCGGGCCGGTCCGCGACGACCCGGCCGTCCCGGGTCAGATCGGTGCCGTCGGGACCCGAGTACAGCATCCACATGCAGCCCTCGCCGACCGGGCCGCGATACAGCTCCTCGGGCCCGGACCGGATCACCAGCGTGCCGTCGGAGACGGTCACCGACAGCCCCGGTGCGGTGATCGGGTCGTCGACGGCGGCGGGCATCGTGCGCAGCACGTCCCCCTCGCCGACGGCGCTCGCCGAGGCGCACGACATCGTCACCGTGAGCTGCAGCGGCCGGTACGGCGAGAGCGGCAGCACCGTGGACGGCGCCATCGGGTCGGCGTCGACCGACGGCCAGCTGACGGCCGGGGTGTCCGCCTGCACCGGGGCGAGCGCGGCGGCACCGCCGAGCAGGCAGGTGAGGATGCCCAGCAGCAGCAGGAGCCGCGCCCGGCGTCCGGCCCCGGGATTCACTCGAAGATGTGCTTCCAGCCGTCCCGGCCGGTCAGCGTCGGCTCCGCGGCCCGGTAGCGACCGCGCAGCGTCCCCCAGTCGGCCGCGACCGCGCGGTGCAGCCGCACCGACTCGGTGATCATCTGCTTGAACAGCAGCGGATCACGGCGCCGGAAGGTCACCCCGCGGCCGTCCGGTGTGGACACCGTCGCCGAGTCCAGTCCGGCCAGGACGAACCACTGGGCGTTCGCCCACGGGACGTTGCGCTGCGGGCGCTCGCGCAGCGCAGGATCCGGGGTGCGCAGGTTGCGCAGGACGCCGCGGGCCAGGCCGAGCGCGGCCTTCGCGCGCCCCACCGGCGGCTCCGGGAACAGCTGGGCGCCCAGCGCGTCGAGATCGGCGAGCGGGACGTCGGTGGCCGAGTTCAGCGGCCGGCCGTCGTCGTAGCGGGACCGCAGCTCGCGGATCTCGTCGAGCACCACCGGCAGCTTCGGGAACAGCGCCTCCGGCCCGGCCAGGAAGTCGGTGAACGCCTTGATCTGCAGCGCCACCGCCGAGTACTCCATCAGCATCAGGTGCCGCAGGGTGCGCTTGAAGGTCTCGCGCAACAGCGCACGCGGGTCGTCCGGGCCGCGCAGCGCGGCGGCGACCAGCCGGTTGCGGTAGTGGAAGTAGGCCTGCCAGTCGGACGAGTCGTCCTTCTCGATGAACGACATGTGCCAGATCGCGATGCCGGGCACGGTCGCCGTGCGGTAGCCGGCGGCCCTGGCGCGCAGGCCGTACTCGGCGTCGTCCCACTTGATGAACAGCGGCAGCGGCAGGCCGAGGTCCTCGGCGACCCGGCGCGGGATCAGGCACATCCACCAGGCGTTGTAGTCGACGTCGACCCGGCGGTGCAGCCACGGCGACTGGCGCAGGGTGCGCGCGGCCAGGTCGTGGTGCGACTCGGTCTCCGGCGCGGGCCGCCACATGAACTGGTTGCGGTCGACGACCTCGCCCATCGTGGACAGCTGCGAGCGGGCCTGCAGCGACAGCATCTGCCCGCCGACCAGCATCGGCTCGCGGGCGAACCGGGAGAACGCGACCGCGCGGAGCACCGAGTCGGGCTCCAGCAGGATGTCGTCGTCCATGTAGAGGATCTGCTCGCAGTCGATGCCGCCGGCGTGCGGCCCGGTGCCGTGCAGGACCTCGTACATGATCCGGGCGTAGCCGCCGGACCCGCCGAGGTTGGGCTGGTCGATGATCCGCAGCCGGTCCCCGAGCACCGCGGCGGCCTGCTCGTAGCCGGCCTCGTCGCGGACCTTGCGGGTGCCCTGGTCGGGCAGGATCACCGCGGTGACGGTGTCGAGCACCTGCGGATCGGACCCGAGCGCGGTGAGCGTGGCGACGCAGTCCGCGGGCCGGTTGAAGGTCGGCATGCCGACGACGACAGCGGCCCGGCCGGGTGCGTCGTGCGGGGCGTGCCAGCCACCGCCGTGCAGCTGCAGGCCACCCTCGGCGGCTTCATCGGTGGACAGGTCGAACCAGTACCAGCCGCCGTCCTCGAACGGCCGCAGGTCCAGCTCCAGGTTCACCTGCCTGCGGCCCTGCACGAGCTCACCGGTGACGAAGATCTGCGAGCCGTCGGCCTTGGTGCGGTACACGTCGACCCGGCCGGTGCCCTCCAGGTCCAGGCGCAGCTCGATCGCGCTCAACGTGGACCAGGCGCGCCAGTAGCCGGCGGCGAAACCGTTGAAGTAGGAGCCGAAGGACACCTCGGTGCCCGGCGGGACGGTCGCGCCGGTGCGATCGTGCACCCGGGTCCGGCGCCCGGTGGCGGTCGAGACGGTCAGCGACAGCGGGCGGTCCTGCTCGCCCCGCAGCGGCTCGACCGGGGCCAGCGTGGTGCCGGGACGCTCGTCGAGGTACAGCGCGCGCACCGCGAACGGGTCCGCCGGGCGGGGCATGATCACCCGCTGCAGCAGCGTCTCGCCGGTCGTCGGGGACTGCGCGGTCTCGGACACCTGGTGGCCTCGTCGATCCGTCGGTGCGGTCGTCATCGCAGAAACTGCCTCGGGGGTCGGCTGGTTCCGGTCGTTCCCGTACCCGGGCGGCCGCGTCGCTCGGCCCGGTAGGGGGGTCGCCCGAGCGTAGCCGCGGGCCGCGGGTGCGCCGGGAGGCGGTCGGGCGCGCCGCGCAACCGGAGTGCTACGTCCGGTTCGCCCGGGGCGGTCGTACCGGGAGTTCTCCGGACCCGATGCCCGAGTTCAGGCGCCGCAGCCGTCATGCGTGGCGCCGTCGGTGCAGAACACCAGGGTCCGGTCCCCGCTCCCGAGCAGGACGACGCCCGGCGCGGGCTCCTCGACCGGCAGCAGGTCGCCGACCGGGAACTCCGGCTCGTCGTTGCTCGCCACCACCTCGGCCACCCACGGGCCGCCGCCGACGTCGTAGATCCGCAGGTCGACCCGGCCGACCTGCTGCGGGCCGTCGGGCTCGCAGGGCACGCCGGGCCGCTGCGACGGGCAGGTCTCGTAGGTGCGGAAGGTCATCAGCCCGGTGCCGGACGGGTCGACGTCGAGCGAGCGTCCGTGCCCGTAGGACAGCCCGGCCCAGAACGGCTGCCCGGTCGGCTCCGGGACGCCGGTCGAGGTGCCCGGTGCGCGCTGCCCGACGCCGACGAACGCCAGCCGTCCGTCGGCGGCGAGCCCGAAGCCGTGGTCGCCGTCGCTGAACAGGTACGCGATCTCCGGTCGCGGCTCGGGCGGGTTGCGCAGCGCGGACGCGAGCTTCGCCTGGTTCGCGGGGTCGCTGAGCCGGTCGGCGACGACCGTCCAGGACGCCGCGCCCGGCGCCGGGGTGTAGCGGTCGCGGACCGGGGTGGGATCGCCGGAGGACAGCGCGTCGTCGAGCACCCGGGCGGTCGCGAGCACCGCGGCCGGCAGCGGCGCCCCGGTCGTGTCGGTGGTGGCGATCGCCGGCTCCGGGCTCGCCGGAGCCGCCGCCGAACTCACCGGAGGAGCGGGATCCGCCGCGGGACCCGGTGCCGCACCCGAACACCCCGCAACCAGCAGCACCCCCGCCAGCACGACCCAGCACCACCGCACCCCGGCACCCTAGTGCCCCGCCGCAAGCATCCGAGCCCGAGGTGCTCACCCGCCGAGCGTCACACCAGGGCTGTTCCGGCGGGTGTGAGGAGCGCTGGTGTACCTCTCACCAGGCCTCGGCGAGGATGTCGCGGACCTCGGCCTCGGTCGGGCGGCGCGGGGCGTTGGAGGTGACCGGATCGGCGACCGCGGCGGCGGCCAGTACCGGCAGCAGCTCGCGGGTGGCGCCCAGGTCGCGCAGTGTGCGGCGGACGCCGACGCCCTCGGCCAGCGCGGTGATCGTGCCGATCACCGCGGCCGGGTCGGCGGGGTGCGCGAGCCCCCTGCCTGCGGCACCGGGGTGCGCTGATCCCGAGCCGGCCGGATCCGCGGCGCCGGGGTGCGCTGCTCCCGAGCCGTCGGGCTGTGCGCCGACCGAACGCGCTCCCCCGCCGTCGCGCTCCAGCGCCCACCACACCCGCTCATAGGCCCCCACGGCCGCGTCCGCGCTGTACCGCATCACCTGCTCGTTCACCGCGGCCAGCGCCACCCCGTGCGGGGTGCCGAGGTGCGCCGTGACGGCGTGCGCGATGCCGTGCACGAGCCCCAGCCCGGAGACGGTGAGTGCCTGCCCGGCCAGGTGCGCCCCGAGCAGCAGCTGCGACCGGGCCTCCAGGTCGGCTCCGTGCTCGACGGCGACCGGCAGCCATCGCCCGACCAGCGCGACGGCCTGTGCCGCGGCCGCGTCGGACACCGGGTTCGCGCCGCGCGAGGCGAGCGACTCGACGCCGTGCACGAGCGCGTCGAACCCGGTGGCCGCGGTGACGGCGGCGGGCAGCCCCAGCGTCAGCTCCGGATCGAGCACCGCGATCCGCGGCCGGACCGACGGATGGCCGAGGTAGATCTTGCGCCGGGCGCAGGTGTCCTCGACGACGCCGAACCCGTTCGTCTCGGCCCCGGTCCCGGCAGTCGTCGGGACGGCGATCAGTGGCAGCCCGTCGACGGCCGAGTCCCAGAGCGGGTCGGTGGCGCGCGCGGTGGGATGCGTGGCGAGCAGTGCGATGCCCTTGGCCGCGTCGAGCACCGATCCGCCGCCGAGCCCGACCACCACGCACGGCCCGAAGTCGCGCAGCGCCGCGGCACCGGCCTCGACGACCGTCGTGGACGGGTTCGGCCCGATGCCGTCGAACACCCCGGTGCGCAGCCCGGCCGCGGCCAGCCCGGCGAGCACCCGGTCGACGATCCCGGTGCGGCGCAGGCCGGTATCGGTGACGACGAACGCTGCGTCCGCGGCCAGTCCGGCGACCAGCGCGGGCAGCCGGGACACCGATCCGGGGCCGAACTCGAGCGCGCAGGACGGCTCGATCGAGAACCCGCTCACCTGATCCGCCACCGCTGCACCGCCTCCTCGTCGAGCTCCACGCCCAGTCCGGGCGCGGACGGGACGGCGATCGCGCCGTCCTCCCCCACCACCGGGCCGCCGACGAGCGGGAAGTCCCGGCGGGCCGGTGTCCAGTCCGGCGGGTCGTACGGGAACTCGAACCACGGCCCGCCGCCGACACCGGCCGCGACGTGCAGGTTCGCCAGCACACCGATGCCGTTGGTCCAGCTGTGCGGGGTGAAGGCACGGTGCCGCAGCATCGCCAGCTCGGCGAGGGTGCGGGCCCGGCTCATCCCGACCGACAGGACGACGTCCATCTGGTAGACGTCGAGGACGTCCCGGGAGATCCAGTCCAGGATCTCGGGCACCGAGTGCGCCATCTCGCCCGCCGCGATCCGCAGGCCGGGGTTCTCGGCGCGCAACGCCCGGAACCCGTCGGTGTCGGCGTAGGGCAACGGCTCCTCGACCCAGAAGACGTCGAGCTCGGCGAGCCGGCGCACCAGCCTGCGGGTACCCGCCAGGTCGGTCGCGGGGGCGGTGTCCCCGGCCATCCGCCAGGACTGGTTGAGATCGACCATGATCGTGAAGTCCGCGCCGAGCGCGTCCCGGACCGCGGCGACGGTCGCGACGCCCTCGTCGATCCGGTCCCGGTCGATCCGGATCTTGGCCGCGCGGAAGCCCTCCTCGGCGACCCGGTGCGCGACCTCGACCCGCTCCGGGGCCGGTCGCGGCACGCAGAACGACGCGTAGGCGGGCACCCGGTCGTGGGTGCCGCCGAACAGCGTCGCGACCGGGAGCCCGGCGGCCTGCCCGGCGATGTCCCAGAGCGCGGCCTCCAGCGGCCAGTAGTTGCCGCCGTGGAAGGTGCAGGTCTCGATGGCCCTGACGTGCCGCGCGATCGCCAGCGGGTCCTGCCCGACGAACAGGTCACGGAAGGCGTCGAAGCCGTCCATCGTGTCGCCGGAGCCGATGCCGACGAGGCCGTCGTCGGTGTGTACCCGCACGATCGTGGCGTCGAAGACGCGTCGCGGGACCGGATCCCACGCGGCGTGCAGCGGCGGGTCCAGCGGCAGCCGCAGGCGGTCCAGGGTGATATCGGTGATCTTCATGGTTCCCGGGGGTCGGGCGATGGGCTCCCGGCCGGAGCGCGTTCACCGGGCGTGTGCGCCCCGGGCCGGTCGGGACCCGACGTTAGGTGCCGGCCCCGGCGTCCGACCACCCCGCACGGTGCATCGCAACCGCGGTTGCGCTCCGGGCAACCCCGCACGTCCCGGCTACTGTCGGACGGGTGACGCAGGCGCCGCACACCGGGCACGGCCTGGCCCGCGACATCGAGCTGCTGGAGGCGCTGGCCTCGCCGCAGGCACATCGCACCGGTGGTCTGGGCGTCGCGCAGGTGGCCCGGCTGACCGGGCGGGACAAGAGCCAGGTGTCGCGGACGCTGCGGGCGCTCGCCGACGCCGGGCTGGTCGAGCGGGACGCCGACAGCCTGGTCTACCGGCTCGGCTGGCGGCTGTTCTCACTGGTCGCCCGGGGTACCGACGGCCGGCTCACCGGTGTCGCGGAGCCGGTGCTGCACCGGCTCGCGGTCGCCACCGAGGAGACCGTGCACCTGTGCGTGCTGCGCGACGACGCGCTGCTGACCGTCCGCACCGTGTCCGGGCACTCGTTCCGCACGTCCGGCCGGGAGGGTCACCGCGCGCCGCTGGCCTGTACGTCGGCCGGCGGGTGCTGCTCGCCGACGCCACCCCGGACGAGCTGTACGTGCGGTTCGGCGCGGTCGACGATCTGGTGCCCGGCCACCCGGACGCGACCGTGCGGACCGTCCCGCAGCTGTGGCAGGCGATCCGGGAGGCCGCCGAGCGCGGCTGGGCCGAGGTGCGTGAGGAGTTCGAGCCCGGCGTCTGCGGGGTGTCCGCCCCGGTCCGGGACTTCCGCGGCCGGGTGGTCGCGGCGATCAACGTGATCGGGCCGAGCGGGCGGGTCGCCGACCGGCTCGGCGAGCTGGGTCGGACGACGGCCGCCGCGGCCGGTGCGGTGTCCGCGGAGCTGGGCTGGGCGCCCGGGAGCCGCACCCCCGGACCCTGAACGACCGGCGCCGCCCGGTCTCGCGACCGCTCGGCCGCCGGGGCGCTCGACCCCGACGCACACGAGCCCTCAGGACCACCCAGCCCCCGGGACCGCCCAGCCACCGGGGCCGCCCAGTTCTCAGGACCACCCAGCCCCCAGGACCGCTCAGTCCTCAGGACAGCCCAGTTCTCAGGACCACCCAGCCCCCGGGACCGCTCAGTCCTCGGCGTCGGTCCCGGAGAGCGGCTTGCCCTCGGTGAGGTGCGGGACGATGCGGTTCTCGTACATCGTCAGCGCCGACCCGATGGCCATGTGCATGTCGAGGTACTTGTAGGTCCCCAGCCGTCCGCCGAACAGCACGTTGCGGTTGGCGGTCTCCTTGCGGGCCAGCTCCCGGTAGCGCTCCAGCTTGGCCCGGTTGTCCGGGGTGTTGACCGGGTAGTACGGCTCGTCGCCTGCCTCGGCGGAGCGCGAGTACTCGCGCACGATCACCGTCTTGTCCTTCGGGTAGTCCCGCTCCGGGTGCATGTGCCGGAACTCGAGGATCCGGGTGAAGGGGACGTCGGCGTCGTTGTAGTTGATCACCGAGGTGCCCTGGAAGTCGCCGGTCGGCTCGACCGACATCTCGAAGTCCAGGGTGCGCCAGCCCAGCTCGCCCTCGGCGTGGTCGAAGTAGCGGTCCAGCGGACCGGTGTAGACGACCGGGACGTCGTCCGGGAGCTGCTCGCGGACCGCGAAGAAGTCGGTCTCCAGCACGACGTCGATGTTCTCGTGGTCGGCCATCCGCTCCAGCCACGCGGTGTAGCCGTCGACCGGCAGCCCCTCGTGGGTGTCGTTGAAGTAGCGGTTGTCGTAGGTGTAGCGGACCGGCAGCCGGGTGATGATCGACGCGTCCAGGTTCTGCGGGTCGGTCTGCCACTGCTTGGCCGTGTAGCCCTTGACGAACGCCTCGTAGAGCGGCCGACCGACCAGCGAGATGGCCTTCTCCTCCAGGTTCGCCGCGGTGCCGGTGGCCACCTCGGCGGACTGCTCGGCGATCAGCTCCCGCGCCTGGTCCGGGCTGTGCGCCTTCCCGAAGAACTGGTTGATCAGCGCGAGGTTCATCGGGAAGGCGTAGACCTGCTCGCCGACCCGGGCGAACACCCGGTGCTGGTAGTTCGTGAAGGACGTGAACCGGTTCACGTACTCCCAGACCCGCTCGTTGGACGTGTGGAACAGGTGCGCCCCGTAGCGGTGGATCTCGATCCCGGTCTCCGGCTCCGCCTCCGAGTAGGCGTTGCCGCCGATGTGGTTGCGGCGCTCCAGCACCAGGACGCGTTTCCCGAGGCCCTCGGCCACCCGCTCGGCCACGGTCAGGCCGAAGAACCCGGACCCGACGACGATCAGGTCGTAAGCGGCCGGGTCGTAGCCGGCGAGGTCGTTGCTGGCGAGACTCACGAGCCACGAGGGTAGGGCAGCCGTGATCGAGGGCACCGAGCGGCTTCGGTACCCTCTCAGGCGGGCCGCGGAAGCGGACGTAACCGGCATCCCCGCTGAGTATCGGCCCCTCGTGGCGTCGGAGAACGGGGAGGAGTCGGCCTGCGGTGAGCTGGTTGTCCGCCATTCCCCTGGTTCTGCTCGCCGCGGCCTGGGTGACGCTGCCCGGGCTCGGTGTCGGTGTGGCCGCCGGGCTGCGCGGCATCGCCGCGTGGGGTGCGGCGCCGCTGCTGTCGGTCGGGCTGATCGCCGGCTCGGCGGTCGCCGGGAGCCTGCTGGGCATCCCGTGGAGCGGCGCGGTGCCGATCGCGGCCGCGGTGCTCGCCGCGCTGCTGGTCGTCGGGACCCGGCGGCTGGTGACCCGCCGGCCGCTGCTGCCGGCACCCGCACGCGTCCGGGAGCGGGCCGTCGCCGCCTGGGCGACCCTGCGCACCGGCGGGCCGGACCGGCGCTGGACCGGGCTCGCCGCGTTCGGCGGGATGCTGATCGCCTGGGTGCTGGGCTTCCGGGCCGCGATCAGCGGGATGGACCGGCCGGACGCGCTGTCCCAGACGTTCGACTCGAACTTCCACTACAACGCCGTCGCCCGGATCCTGAACACCTCCGACGCGTCCTCGCTGACCGTCGGAGGGCTGGTGAACTCCCCCGGCTTCTACCCGTCGGCGTGGCACGACGTCGTCTCGCTGGTGGTGCCGCTGACGCCGGGGCCGGGCGAGATCGTCGTCGCGTCGAACGTGGTCGCACTGGTGACCACGCTGCTGATCTGGCCGCTGTCGGTACTGCTGCTGGTCCGCACCCTGGTCGGCCGGTCCGCCGGTGCCGCGCTCGCCGCGCCGGTGCTGGCGCTGGGCTTCATCGCGTTCCCCTGGACGCTGGTCACCTACGGCGCGCTGTGGCCGAACCTGCTGGGCGTCGCGCTGATCCCGGCGGCACTGGCGACCGTGGCCATCGCGGCCCGCCCCGGGCTGGGGCCCGATCCGGCCAGCCCGGCGCGGCGTGGCCCGTACCCACCGGGCCGGGTCGCCCGCTGGCTCCCGGTCGCGGCAGCCGTTCCCGCGCTCGGGTTCGCCCATCCCAACGCGCTGTTCGGGCTGGTCGTGGTGGCCGTGCCGCCGGTGCTGTGGGGGCTGGCCGGCGCGATCCGGCGCAGCTTCCGGTCCGGCCTGCGGGCGAACCTGCGGACGCTGGCCACGGTGCCCGTGGTCGCCGCGGTGGGCGCCGGGCTGGCCTGGTTCATGTTCGTCTCGCCGATCCTCGACGGCATCCGCGGCTACTACTGGGAGCCGCAGGTCGGACTGCTCGGCGCCGCGCGGAACGCGCTGCTGCACAGCCCGGACGGCAACGATCCGGCCTGGTCGATCGCGCTGCTCACCGTCGTCGGGTCGATCGTCGCGCTGCGCCGGTCCCGGACGGCCTGGCTGGTGCCATCGCACGTGCTGGTGTGCACGCTCTACATCATCGGGGCGAGCACGTGGTCCTCGGTGTGGACCGGGGTCTGGTACAACGACGCGCCCCGGATCGCCGCGCTGGTCCCGGTGACCGCGGCGCCGCTGGCCGCACTCGGCCTGGTCGCGCTGTGTTCGCTGGCCCGCCGGGTCGCCTGCGTCGCGCGGGACGCCCTCACCCGGGCCGCCCCCTCGGTGCAGACCCTGCCGCAGCCACGGGCCGCGGTGCTGGTGGCGGTCGGGGTGCT
The DNA here is from genome assembly GCF_003945385.1 of Pseudonocardia autotrophica. Taxonomy (NCBI): domain Bacteria; kingdom Bacillati; phylum Actinomycetota; class Actinomycetes; order Pseudonocardiales; family Pseudonocardiaceae; genus Pseudonocardia; species Pseudonocardia autotrophica. The sequence goes on along the minus strand of NZ_AP018920.1, from coordinate 177,641 downwards.
CGCCGTCGTCGTGACCTCGGGTGGGCTCTACCAGCGCGCACACATCGACCAGCTCGCCGGGATCTACCAGACCCCGGAGCAGGTGCTGGTCGGCCCGGAGCAGGCGCAGTTCCTCCGGTACGCAGGCGAGCTGCTGCCGCCGGACGCGGTCGTCGTGCAGAACCCGTGGGCCGGCACCGCGATGCTGTGGCCGCTGACCGACCGGAAGGTGCTGTTCCCGCACCTCACCGGGGTGTGGTCGGAGGACCAGCTGCTGATCGCCGACCGGCTGCGGGACGCCTCGACCGATCCGGCGGTGTGCGCCGCGGTCGCCGAGACCGGCGTCGGATACGTGATCACCGCGCCGCCGACGTTCTGGGAGCCGGATCCGCTGGCGTCGAACTGGCCGGGACTCGACGACCTGCAGGACGCCGACGGCTTCGAGCTGCTCGCCGAGGAGGGCGACAACGCGCTCTGGCGGATCACCGCCTGCGACGCGGGGCGCGTCGTCGGATCATGATCATCTCGATGGGTGTTCCCAGAGCACCCCGCGGCGGCCGCCGGTAGGGTTCCGTCGCCGCCGTACCGACCGGTAGCGGTCTGCACACCGGCGGCTGCGCCGGGACCGGCCGCGGGGAGAGGAGCAGCGACCCCTGATGGCCGCACCCACCTGGCTGTCCGCACTGCCCGCCGCGCTCGCCGTGGTGTTCTGGGTGGTGGTGCCGGGCCTGCTGGTGACCCGGCTGTCCGGGTTGCGCGGGATCACCGCGTGGGGCGCGGCCCCGGTCGTCTCGGTGTCGCTGATCTCGACGTCCGCGGTGCTCGGCACGATCCTCGGGATCAGCTGGGGGCCGTGGGTCCCGATCGGCGCCGCGCTGCTGGTGGCTGCGGCGGTGGTCGTCTTCCACGGGTTCCTCGCCCGGCGCCCGGCCGGGAGCGCGCTGCACCGCGGCTGGGGTCCGGCGCTGCGCACCTGGGAGCCCGCCCGCCGGGCGCGGGCCGCGCTGGTGCGGTTGCGGACTCCGCGCGGCCGGTTCGCCCGCGCCCCCGAACAGGTGACCACCGCGATGCCGCAGGTATGGCGCACCTCCGCGCAACGCGAGGGACCGGACGGCAGGTACGCCGGCACCGCCGCGCTGCTCGGCACCGCGGTCGCGGCCGCGATCTCCTGGCTGACGGTGGTACTCGGGTTCGGCCCGGTGGATCAGCTGTCGTCGACCTACGACGCCGTCTTCCACTACTCGGCGATCGCGCACGTACTGGGGACCGGGGACGCGTCGTCGCTGACCCTGGGCACGCTGACCAGCCCGACCCGGTCGGAGGCGTTCTACCCGGCCGCCTGGCACGGACTGGTCGCGCTGGTGGCGATGAGCTCCGGCTCGGGTGTCCCGGTCGCCGCGAACCTGACCGCGTGGGCGGTGCCCGCGGTGGTGTTCCCGCTGTCGGCGCTGCTGCTCACCCGGCACGTCGTCGGCCGGTCGGCGGGTGCCGCGTTCGCCGCGCCGGTGCTCGCGACCGGGTTCACCGCGTTCCCGTGGGCGCTGATGGCGTTCGGTGTGCTGTGGCCGAACCTGCTCGGCGTCGCGCTGCTGCCCGCGGTGCTCGCCGCGGTGACGGCGCTGCTGGACCTGGCCCGGGATCCGGCGCTGCGCCCCGGGGGCGCGGTCGCGCTCGGTGTCGCGGGCACCGTGGCGCTCGGGTTCGCGCATCCGAACGCGGTGTTCAGCCTGGCCGTGCTCGCGCTGTTCCCGCTGGTGTGGGCGTTGCTGGCGCTGACCCGCCGGCAGTTGTTCACCCGTCGGTTCTGGCAGCCGCTGGCCGGGCTGGTGGTGACCGGCGGCGGGATCGCGCTGGTGGGCTGGCTGATGGTGGCCTCGCCGCTGCTCGCCGGGGTGCGCAGCTTCGACTGGCCCGCCTTCACCACCGCCCCCGAGGCCGTGGCCCAGGTGCTGCTGCACTCCACGAACGTCCGGCCCGCGCTCTGGGTGCTCGCGGCGCTGGTACTCGTCGGGGCGGTCGCGTCGCTCCGCCGGTTCGCGACGTCCTGGCTGGTCCCGGCGCACGCGGCGGCGGGCGCGCTGTACGTGCTCGCCGCGTCCCAGGAGGGCGCGCTCACCGCCGGCCTGACCGGCGCCTGGTACAACGACTCGTTCCGGCTGGCCGCGATGGTGCCGGTCACCGGCGTCCCGCTGGCCGTGCTCGGCGTCCTCACCGTCGCCGGGTTGCTGCGGCGCGCGCTGCAGCGCTCCGGCGGCCCCGCGGCGGTCCGCCAGGCTGCTCCGGCACTGCTCACCGCGGGTGTCACCGCGCTGGTGCTGCTCACCTCCGGTGGGCTGTACGTCTCGACGCACGCCTCGGTGCTGGCCGGCCCGTACCAGCGGCCGGGGGACACGTTGCTCGAACCGGGCCAGCGCGAGTTCCTGGAGCGGGTCGGGACGATCGTCCCGGAAGGCGCGGTGGTCGCCGCCGACCCGTACACCGGGAACTCGCTGCTCTATCCGCTGACCGGCCGCGAGGTCCTGTTCCCGCACCTCATCGGCAGCTGGAGCCCGGACCAGACGGTGCTCGCCACCCGGCTGCGCGACGCCGCGTCCGATCCCGAGGTGTGCGCGGCCGCGGCGGCGACCCGGGTCGAGTGGCTGCTCAGCGGCCCGATCACGTTCTGGCCGTGGCACGGCGGTGCGCGCTGGTATCCCGGACTGCACGACATCGAACCGGTCGAGGGCTTCGAGTTCGTCGCCGCCGATGGCGAAACCACGCTGTGGCGGCTGACGGCCTGCGACGACCCGCAGGGCGTCGCGGAGCCGCAAGGCTGACCCTCGTACGGTGAGTGCCCCGACCGGCCGAACGGAGAGCACCCCCGACGTGGATCCGAACGAGCAGACCGACCTCCCCGAGTACGAACGCTCCCTGCGCATGGTGGAACGCCGCAGGCTCGCCACCGGCTTCGCGAAGCAGATCGCCATCACCACGGAGCCGTTCCTGGACCGGCCGTTCGCCGAGTGCCGGGTGGCCGACATCGGCTGCGGCTACGGGTACACGGCGCTGGAGCTGGCCGGCCTGTGCCGCGAGGTCGTCGGCATCGAGCCGAACGGCGCGCTCGCCGCCGAGGCGAACACGCTCGCGCAGGAGGGCGGTGCCGACAACTTCACCTTCCGCGTGCAGGGCATCGGCGAGTTCGGGCACGGTCCGGACGCCGGCGCGTTCGACGTGGCCGTGCTCGACAACGTCCTCGAGCACCTCGACGACCAGCCGGACGCGCTGGAGCGCATCTCGGCCTGCCTGCGGCCCGGCGGCGTCGCCTACATCCTGGTGCCGAACCGGTGGTGGCCGATCGAGGCGCACTACTCGCTGCCGTTCCTGGCGTGGCTGCCGCTGCCGCTGGCGAACCGCTACCTGCGGCTCTCCGGCCGCGGCAGCGACTACACCGACGCCAGCTACGCGCCCGGTTACCTGCGGATGCGCAAGCTGCTCGCGCAGCGGCCCGAGCTGGACGCCCGGTTCACCGTGCCCGGCGACGTCAGTCTCGCCGAGGGCGGCGGATCCGCGCTCTACTCGACCGGGGTGCGCGCACTGCGCCGGTTCCCCGCACTGTGGGCGATCTCGAAGGCGTTCCTGGTCGTCGCGGTGAAGAAGCCGGCCTGACCGACGTGCCGGGCGACGAGCGGGGCGGAGCGGGTGCCGACGGGTGGGGTGGGCCCCGCCCGGGCGACGCGAGCGGCCCGGGCGCGGCGCCGTGGCCCCCTGTGCAGCGGCGGCCGGCAGCGCCGGCCGACCTGCTCCTCGGCCCGGCGGTCGCGATCGCCGTGGTCGCCGGGATCGTGCTGCTGGTCGACGCCCTCCCGATCCCGGCCGGATCGAACGTCGCGCTGGCGATCACCGCGTCCGGCGGCGCCGCGATCGCCGCGCTGCTCGCCGCCGCCGCGCTGAGCCCGCGGTTCGCGGTGCCGCTGAGCTGGGTGGGGCTGGCCGCACTGCCGGCGTGGCCGCTGGCGTTGTTCCTGGCGAACACGCCGCACTACCTGTTCGGGGTCTCCGGGGACCAGCAGTTCCGGGTCCAGTTCCTGACCCGGTTCGCCGACTCGGCCCGGCTCGCCGACTTCGCCTACGCCGATCTCCCGCCGTACTACCCGGCGGCCTGGTTCTGGATCGGCGGACGCGCGTCGGCCCTGCTCGGGGTGGAGGCCTGGGCGTTCCACAAGGTGTTCTCGCTGGCGACGCTCGCCGTCACCGCGGTGCTCGCGTACGCGCTGTGGTCGCTGGTCACGACGCGGCGCCGGGCGCTGGGCGCCGCGGTCGCGACCACCCTCGCCGGGCTGGCGACGCTCGCCGCGTACACCCCGTACTCCTGGCTGACCGCGGCGCTGGTGCCGCCGCTGGCGGTGCTCGGGATGCGCCTGGTGCGCCGCCGCGCCGGGGTGCCGTGGCTGCGCACCGCCCTGCTGGTCGGCGTGGTCCTCGGGATCGCCGCGATCACGCACACCCAGATCCTGGTGTTCGCCGGGTTCGTGCTGACCGTGCTGGCCGTCGACGGTCTGCTCACCCGGACGGCCCGGCCGGTACCGCTCGCCACGACGGTCGGTGTCGTGCTCGCCGCCGCGCTGCCGCTCACCCTGGTGCACTGGCTGCCCTACCTGATCGCGTCGGCCGGCGAACCCACCCACAGCGCCGGCCAGCACTTCCTCGCCGAGACCGGGTCGCGCTGGCCGCTGCCGATGCTGGAGCCGACCGCGCTCGGCGCGCTGTGCCTGGTGGGGACGGTGTGGATCGTGGCCCGCGCCGATCGGTCGCCGGTGGCCCGCGGGCTCGGCGTGACGGCGGCCTGCGGCTACGCCTGGTACCTGCTGTCGACGCTGGTACTGGCCGCCGGGACGACGCTGCTGGCATTCCGGATCGAGCCGATCATCACCGCGGCGCTCGCCTGCGGGGCGGTGTGGGCAGCGGCCGACGCACTGCGGTGGCTGCGCGGCCGCGGCGGTGCGCCCCGCGCCGCGGCGCCGCCCGGCACCGGTCCTGCGTTCACCGGACCGGCCGCGCTCGCCACCGGTAGGCACCCGCTCACCGGACCGGCCGCGGGTGTACGCCGGGTCACCGGACCGGCCGCGCCCACCGCCGGTGTGCACCCGGGTGCCGGGGCCGACCGGCACCGGGCCCGCCCCGCCGTCGCGGTGGTCGCCGTGCTGGCGGCGATCGCCGTCGTCGCGCAGGTCCAGACCGTCCCGCAGACCTACGCGTGGGCCGGCACCGCGCAGGACCAGCGGCCCGACGGCACCCGGCCCGACGGCAGCCGCGACCCGGCCGACGCGGACGCATGGCTGGGTGAGCTGCGCGGCACGGTCGACGGGCTGACCGGGCGTCCGCCGCGGGAGGTCGTGGTGGCGAGCGCGAACCAGAAGCTGCTCACCTACACCCCCTACTTCGCGTTCCAGACCTCGGTCGCCCAGTACGCGAACCCGCTCGCGGACTTCCCGGCGCGCACCGACGAGCTGCGCCGCTGGGCGACCGCCGCCGGGCCGGGGCAGCTGCTCGCGGCGCTCGACGGGAGCCGGTTCCGCGCACCGTCGGTGTTCGTGTTCGACCGGACCCCGGACGGTGACCTGCAGCTCCCCACGTCGGTGGACCGGTTCCCGGACCCGGACGCCGGGGCCCCGCCCGCGACGTTCGACCCCCGACTGTTCGAGGATCCGGCGTGGCAGCGACGCGACGTCGGGCCGTACGCGGTGCTGGTCCGGACGGACGTCGCACCGGTGCCGTGACCGCGATACCGGCGCGGGACCGACTCGGGGCAGGGGCCCGCACAGCACCGATCCGGACCGGCGTTGCACCGGTGCGCTGACCGAGCCGGCCCCCGACTCCGGCTCGGTGCCCTGCAGCCCACCGCCGCTCGACACCGCCGCAATGCGACCGGTGCAGACTGCACGCATGCTCCGCGTCTCCCGCCCGCCCGCCGAGCGCGATCGCGGCGCCACCTCACGCCCGAGCCGGGCCCGGTCCGCGCTGTTCCTCGCAGCGCTCGCCGCGCTCGGGGTCGGCATCTGGGCATGCTGGTCGGTGACGGTCGACGACGCCTACATCACCTACCGCTACACGACGAACCTCGCCGACGGGTTCGGGCCGACCTGGAACCCCGGCGAGGACCCGGTCGAGGGCTACACCAACTTCCTCTGGATGCTCTGGCACGTCCCGTGGGTGTGGCTGGGTATCCCGCTGCCGATGATCTCGAAGCTGACCGCCGCGGCGTGCGCGGCGGCGATCGTCTGGGTCCTCGCGACCGAACCACGGAGCCGCACCGGCGCAGCCGCTGCCCTCGGCGCGTTCGTGCTCTTCCTCCCGACCTGGATCCACGTCGACAGCGGCCTGGAGACGGCGCCGTTCGCCCTCGTGGTGCTGCGTGCGGTCGTCGTCACCGCACGCCTGCTGCGGGACCGGGACACCGTCGTCCGTCCCGCTGAACTCCCGGCGCTGTTCCTGATCGCCGGGATGCTGCGGCCCGACGGCATCCTCGCCGTCGCACCGCCGCTGGCCGTGTGGCTCTGGCTGCGGCGGCGGGACCGTCGCGCCTGGACCGCACTGGCTGTGGCCGGCGCGCTCGGTGGTGCCTACATGGCATGGCGGTGGTCGTACTTCGGGCACTCACTGCCGAACACCTTCTACGTGAAGGTCGGGGTGGAGGCCGCGACCGACGGCCGCTGGATCCGCACCACCCTCGCGCTGCTGCTGCCGTTGCTCCTGCTGGCCGTCGCCGGGCTGTTCCGGCGGACGACCGCCCCGCTCGTGGCGCTGGCGCTGGCGAGCTGCCTCGCGCTGTACGCCATCCCGGCGCTCACCGCTCCGGCGATGGACTACCTGTCCCGGTTCGCGTGGCACGGGTTCCCGGTGCTCTGTCTCGCCGCCGCATGGACCCTCGATGCGGTGGGACGGCGACGGCTCGCCGTGGCAGGTGCCGCCGTCGCCGTCGCCTGGACGAGCGTCGCAGGCTTCCTGCAGCCGGACGGCCCGACGATGGTGAACTACGGCCAGGACCTCCACCGGGTCCACATCGCCATCGGCCTGGGGCTCGCCGACACCGATCTCCCGGCCGACCGGCAGACCGTCGCCATGAGCGATGCCGGCGCGATTCCCTACTTCTCCGGCTGGCGCGCGACCGACTACATCGGCCTCAACGACGAGCGCATCGGGCACGGCGCGAGCCCCACCGACGTACTGCTCGCCGACGACCCGACGGTGCTCATCGCGACCGGGCCGACCCCGGAGCTGCAAACCACGTCGTGGAACACCGACCTCCCCACCGCGGTCGGCGATCGCGAGCTCGTCGCCGTCGTACGGGCGCGGCCGGCCTACTACCAGCAGGTCTACGCCGACCGGGACGTCGCGGATCAGGTGCGGACCGCCATCGAACGCCGGATCGCCGAGGCCGACGCCGCCACCGACGGGCGGTTCGACCAGACCTACTCCCGCTGGGTGACTCGGCTGCTGGGTCTCACCGGGTGAGCAGGTGCGTCCCCAGCGCGCGCAACGCGCCGGGATCGCGCCGCAGCAGTGCCCCCGGCACCTGCACGGCCGCGTTCAGCCGGGACGACACGTGCACCCGCGCCGCACGCGCGGCCCGGTGCCAGCCACGGGCGGCCATCCGGTCGGCCTCCGCGGCGAAGAAGCGCCGCTCCTCGGCGAACCGGTTCCCGGCAGCCGCGCCGGAGCCGGAGTCGCTGGTGCGGTGCCGCCGGTAGCGGAAGCACACGTGGTCGTCGACGACCATCGAGCCGCCCTCGGCGACCACCTGCAGCGGCAGCGCCAGGTCGAACACGTCCGAGGACTCCGGCATCGTCACCCCGCGGACCGAGGCGGTACGCCAGCACAGTGACGGGTTGTAGAGCCAGTTCCCGCGCAGCAGGCTGACCGCGAGATCCTCGCCCGCGACCTCGCGGGGCCCCGACCCGGACGGCGACAGCAGCGCCTTCACCCGGTCGGCGAGCGGCCGGGCGGCCTGGTCCCGGTCGTCCATCACCGACACCCCCGGCTGGACGACGGCGGCGTCCGGCCAGCGGTCGTGCAGCGCCAGCACGGTGTCCAGGTAGTGCGGCAGCATCAGGTCGTCGGCGCCCATCATCACGAAGTACTCGAGCTCGACGTGCTCGATGCAGTACCGGTTGTTGCCCTGCGCGCCGAGCCGCTGCGGGTTGCGCCGGTAGCGGATGCGGTCGTCGCCGAGACCGGCGAACCAGGGCTCGATGGTGTCGTCGGGGTAGCCGTCGTCGACGACGGTGAGCCGCCAGCCGGCGCGGTCCTGCCGTTGCACGCTGCGGACCGCCCGGCGGAGCAGGTAGGGGTCCCCGAAGAACGGGAGCATCACGTCGACGGTCGGCGCAGGCACGCACGCGACCGTAACGGGCCGCACCGAGGCGGCCCCGGGCCGCCTCGGTGATCCGGTGTCACCCGGTGCGCCCACAGCGCCCCGAGGGCCGGGCGGTGCCTCCTGGTCAGCGGAACGTGCACGGACGGAGCGGCGGCGGAGCTGCAGCCCGGACCCCGTCGTGCCCCGCGGCCGCCGGTCGAGGGCCTCGTTAGGATCGCCCGGCGCCGACCACACCACGACCAGCAGCGATCCGGAGCACGGCCTTGGACATCCAGAACCACTACTACGGCCACTCGGCCGTGCTGGCCGCCTACGCGGGCCTGTCCCGGCCCCGGCACATCGCCGGGCTGCTGCAGCACGGCTGGACGGCGACCAGCCCGGTCGCGGCGCATTTCGCGGACTTCCCGCGCGTCGGTGAGGACCCGCGGCAGCGCAGGCTGCTGGTCTGGTCGCACGGCTGCCGCGGCTGGTCCCCCGACGACGAGACCCGGGCGACCACCGCGGTCGGCGCCCCCGTGCTGTACCTGGAACGGCTGCTGCAGGCGCAGGGCTGGTCGCGCTCGGACCGGCTGGGCCCGGTGTTCGTCCCGTTCCACGGCACCCGGCTGGTCCGGGTCACCGGCGCGCACGCCGACCTGGCCCGGCAGGTCGCGAAGGTCGACGGGCCGTCCACGGTGTGCATGCACCACGAGGACCTCACCGACCCGGAGATCACCTCGGCCTGGTCGGACGCCGGGCATCGGCTGGTCACCGCCGGCCGCCGGGACGATCCGCGGTTCCTGCTGCGGATCATGCACCTGATCGGCAACGCCAGCCGGGTGTCGTCGAACCGGCTGTCCACCGCGGTGCTCTACGCCGCCGCGATCGGCGCCCCGGCGGCCGTCTGGGGCGATCCGCTGACGTTCGGTGCGCAGTCGGCGTCGGCGGTCGACGAGCTGCGTGCGACCTGGCCGGAGTTCCACACCGCCGATCCGGCGAGCGGAGAGCGGCCGGACACCGGGGCCGCCGATGCGGACGACGCGGCGACCGCGCTGGCCCGCCGGGAGCTGGGGGCCGACGCGCTGCTGGAGCCGGACGCACTGCGCGCCGCGCTGGGCTGGGGCCGCACCCCGAACGTGGGCCCCGGAATCCAGTACTACGCGGCGTCGCCGCTGGCCAAGGCCGCGATGGTGCTGGGTCTGACGAAGCGCTCGGAACAGAGCACGCAGGCGATGTCGGCGGGCAGCTTCAGCCCGATGCTGTGGCTGCGCAACCCGCTCGCGGCGCTGCCGCGGCCGCTGCCGAAGGGCCTCCGCACACCGGTGACGACCGAGGACCCGGCGGAGGCGCTGCCGCGCCCGTGAGCAGGACCGGGACCGGGGTCGGGGCTGGGATCGGGACCGGGATCGACCCGCCGCGTCGTGGGCCGGGCGCGCCCCGGGCCGCCTGATCCGGACCGGCCGCCCCCGTCACCGCCGCCAGATCCGCCGGACCAGCCACAGCAGCACGACCCCCAGCAGCACCGCCAGCCCGAACCTGGTCGCCAGCCAGCCGGCACCCTCGGCCGGGAGCAGCGCCGCCCCGCCGCAGAGCACGAACCCGGCGACGATCGGCCCGAGCAGCGCCGCCTCCCGCCAGCGGGTCTCGGACACCCGGCGGCGCAGCAGCGACGTCCCCACGGCCAGAGCCAGGTACGTCACCGGAAACCCGATCGCGACCGCCGTCATCGATCCGGTCCAGGCCAGCGGCACCGCCGCGACCAGCCCGGCGAGCAGGCTGAGCGGGCTCGCGAACGCCAGCCCACCGCTGCGTCCGGACGCGAACACCAGGTGCACGTTCGCCAGGTAGGCGACGCTCACGACGGCGCCGATCGCCGTCACCCCGGCGACCGGGACCAGCTCGACCGGATCGAACTCGGCGGGCGCGAGGAAGCGCAGCAGGAACGGCGCCAGCAGCGCGACGCCGCCGGAGAGCGCGACGGTCACCGCGGCGACGTCCCGGGCGGTCCGCTCCACCGCCGCGCCGCGCTCCTCGGGGGCGGTCCGGTAGACGACCGGCGCCCAGGCGTTGTTCAGCGCGGACACGATCAGCGCCGGGGCCGCGCCGAGCAGCAGCGCGATCTGCATCCGGCCACCGTCCTCGGCGCCGAAGTACCGGGTCACGATCAGCACCAGCGCGTTCTGCACGAGCAGCAGCGCGACCAGGTGCGGCACCGCGGGCAGCCCGACCCGCAGCGCCTTGAGCAGGTCGCCGCGTTCGCTGCGCGGGCGGCCGCCGTGCAGGGCCAGCGCGATCCCGGCCAGACCCGCGGCGAGATAGCCGAGCAGCAGGCCGAACAGGTAGTCGTCGGCGTCACTGGCGTGCCAGCTGACCAGCGCGAGCCCGATCAGCGGGCCACCCAGCGTCGCGACGGCCGACATCACCACGAACGGCACCGGCCGGTCCTGTACCCGCAGCAGCGACTGGGCGTTCAGCACGGCGACGAATCCGGCCGCCGCCAGCGCCGCCCAGGTCAGCCCGGGCTGCCACGGGACGGACAGCACCGGCGGGCCCCACAGCGGCCCGGTGAGCATCGCGGCGACGACGAGCAGGGTGGACAGCGCGGTGCCCTGCAGCACCAGCGCGCGGGCACCGGCGACCCCGGAGCGTTCCAGGATCCCGTGCCGGGTGATCGACGCCGCCAGGCCGAACCCGACGACCATCGCGCCGACCTGCACCAGGATCAGCCCGATGGCGACCACGCCGTACTCGCCGCGGCCGAGCACCCGGGTCACGATCGGGGTGACCAGGACGTTCGCCAGGATCGGCGCGACCGTCCCGAGGGTGTAGAGCGAACCGCGGCCCAGGACCTCCCTGCTCGCGTTCACCGTGCTCACTCCCGGTGCCCGAAGAACTCCCGCACCAGCTGGGCGACCCGGTCGACGTCGGCGTCGGTCAGGTCCGGGAACAGCGGCAGCGAGATCTGCTGCGCGTAGTACTCCTCGGCGTTCGGGCACAGACCGCGGCGGTAGCCGAGATCGGCGAACACCGGGTGCCAGTAGGCGGGGATGTAGTTGACCTGCACCCCGATGCCCTGCTCGCGCAGGTACTCGAACAGCGCCCGGCGGCGGCCGTCGAGCACCCGGAGCGGGTAGAGGTGCCAGGCGGGCTCGGCGCCGTCCCGCCGGGCCGGGGTGCGCACCTCGGCGACGTCGGCGAGCGCGGCGTCGTACCGGGCGTGGATCTCCGCGCGCCGCGCGGTGAACGCCGCCAGCCGGGTGAGCTGGGACGATCCGAGCGCGGCGAGCAGGTCGGGCAGCCGGTAGTTCAGCCCGAACGCATGCACCTCCTGGTGCCACGGCCCCTCGTCCGGGAACCGCTGCGCCGCCTTGTCCCGGACGAGGCCGTGGTTGCGGAACGAGCGCGCACCCGCGACGAGATCGGCCCGCGGCGACACGACGGCGCCGCCCTCGGCGGTGGTGAGGTTCTTGGTCGGGAAGAAGCTCAGCGTCGTCAGGTCGGCGAGATCGCCGACCGGGCGGCCGTGCCAGCTCCCGCCGACCGAGTGCGCGGCGTCCTCGAGCAGCAGCGCGCCCGCCTCGTGCGCGATCTCGCGCAGCGGGTCCGCGTCGATCGGGTGGCCCGCGTAGTCGACCCCGGCGAGCACAGCGGTCGACGGCGTCATCGCGGCTTTCGCGGCGTCCGGATCGAGGTTGCCGGTGTCCGGGCTGACGTCGGCGAACACCACGTTCGCGCCGAGCAGCGCCGCGGCGCTCGCCGTCGCGACGAACGTCAGCGGGGCCACGACGACGTCGCACCCCGGCCCGACCCCGGCCGCGGCGTAGGCGACGTGCAGCGCCGCCGTGCCGGAGGTGACCGCGACCGCGGTGTTCCCGCCGGCGTGCGCGGCCAGGTCCTCCTCGAACCGGGTGACCGCGGGACCGGTGGTCAGCCAGTCGGTGCCGAGGACCGCGGTGACGGCCTCGACGTCCTCGGCCGAGATCGACTGGCGTCCGTAGGGAAGCATCTAGTCGAGCGCCTCGACCATCTCGCGAAGCTGCTGCGGGGAGAGCCACAGGTCGTTGGTGTCGCTGCGGTACGCCTGCCCGTCCGGCACCGGCTCGCCGTCGGCCGGGGAGGTGTAGCCCCAGCCGGCGATGTAGGGCTCGACCACGTAGCGGTCGTCGAGGCGCAGGGTCCGCCGCGAGTCGTCCGCGGCGATCATCTCCTCGTGCAGCTTCTCGCCGGGCCGGATCCCGATCTCGTGGGTGGCCGCGCCGGGCGCGATGGCCTCGGCCAGGTCGGTCATCCGCATCGACGGGATGCGCGGCACGTAGAGCTCGCCGCCCTGCATCCGGTCGAAGGAGTCGATGACGAACTTGACCGCGTCCGGCAGCGTGATCCAGAACCGGGTCATGCGCTTGTCGGTGATCGGCAACGACTGACCCTCGGCGGCCAGCTTCTTGAACAGCGGCACGACCGAGCCGCGCGAGCCCAGCACGTTGCCGTACCGGACGACGGCGAACCGTGTCTCGTAGGCGGCCGCGTAGTGGTTCGCGCTCACGAACAGCCGGTCGGCACACAGCTTCGTGGCGCCGTAGAGGTTGATCGGCGACGACGCCTTGTCCGTCGAGAGCGCGACGACCTTCTTCACGCCGGAGTCGATCGCGGCCTCGACGACGTTCTGCGAGCCCTCGACGTTCGTCCGGATGAACTCGAACGGGTTGTACTCGGCGGTGTCGACCTGCTTCAGCGCGGCGGCGTGCACCACGTAGTCGACGCCGTGCATGGCCCGGCGCAGACGCGCCTGGTCACGGACGTCACCGAGGAACCAGCGCAGCCGCGGGTCGTCACCGAACAGCGACCGGCATTCGTACTGCTTCAGCTCGTCCCGGGACAGAATGACCAGGCGGCGCGGGTCGTAGTGGTCCAGCAGCGTGCGCACGAACGCCTTGCCGAAGGACCCCGTCCCGCCCGTGACCAGGACCGACGAGCCCTTGAGAACCGACATCACGCCTCCAGATCCGCGGATTTCTCCCGCCCGGCATGATGGCACGCGGGTACTCGGAGGAAAGGCAGCAGGTGCGGATCAACGCGGTCGTTCAGGCCAGGACCGGCTCGACCCGGCTCCCCGGCAAGGTTCTGCGGGAACTCGGCGGACGTCCCGTGCTGGACCGGGTCGTCGATGCCGCCCGGGCCGCGCACGGCGTCGACGACGTGCTGGTCGCGACGTCCACCGCCGCCGCTGACGACGCGGTCGCCGAGCACGCATCGGGGCTCGGCGTCGGGGTGGTTCGCGGTTCCGAGGACGACGTGTTGTCCCGGTTCGTGCAGGCCGCCGGCGAGCACCCGTGCGACGCCGTGGTGCGACTCACTGCCGACTGCCCGCTGCTCGATCCCGAGCTGGTCGGCCTGGTCGCCGCGACCTGGCGGTCCGCGCCGGAGCACGACTACGTGGCGACGACGCTGGTCCGCACGCTGCCGCGGGGCCTGGACGTCGAGCTGGCCACGGTGCCCGCGCTGCGCGCGCTGGACGCCACCGCCACCGGCTACGACCGGGTGCACGTGACCTCGGGGCTCTACGGCGACCCGGAGCGGTTCCGCTGCCTCGGCCTCGTCGTCGCCCCCGCCGCCGACGACCTGCGGGTCACCCTGGACACCCCCGACGACCTGCACGCCCTCCAGGGGCTGGTGGAGGCGCTCGACGGCCGCACCGGCTGGCGTTCGGTGGTGTCGGTGCTGCGGTCCCGGCCGGATCTGGTGGAGCGCAACGCGCACGTCCGCCAGAAGTCCCTCGCGGAGGGCTGATCGCGATGCGTCTGCTGCTGCGCTGCGACGCCGGCCCGTCGACCGGTGTCGGGCACACCGTGCGGTGCGCTGCGGTCGCCGAGGCCGCCACCGCGGCCGGACACGAGGTGTTCTGGTCCGGGCGGCTCGACGGCCTGGACTGGCTGTGGGCCGGGCTCACCACCGGCCCGCCCGGCACGGTGCTGCCCCCCGCGGACGACAGCGGTGCGCTGGCCGGGCTCGCCCGCGAGCACCGGATCGACGCCGTGCACGTCGACCACTACCTGCTCGGCGACGACCTGCGCGATCCGCTGAACGCGGCCGGGATCGCGCTGTCCACCGTGGAGGACTTCGCCACCGGAAGACGGCCGGGCGACGTCGTCGTCGATCCCAATCTCGGCGCCGACGAGCAACCCCGGCCCGACGACGGCAGCTCGCTGCTGCTCCGCGGTCCCGCTTTCGCCCCGTTGCGGACGGCCGCCCGGCGGGCCCGGCAGGTCCGGAACGCCGGGGCCCCGGCCGGGGATCCGCCGCGGGTGCTCGTGGTGATGGGCGGGACCGACGCGGCGGGACTGCTCCCCCGGGTCGTCGCCGCGCTCGCCGCGGCCGGTGCGCCCGCCGAGGTCGACGTCGTCGTGCCGCCGGGCCGGTCGCCGGAGTTGCCCGCGGGCGGGGCCGCACGCTTCCGGGCGGTCGCCCCGCTGTCCGATCTGCCCGCCGCGATGGCCGCCGCCGACCTGGTGGTCAGCGCGGCCGGGACGACGGTGTGGGAGCTGTGCTGCGTCGGCGTCCCGATGGCGCTGGTGCTCGCCGCCGACAACCAGACCGACGGGTACCGGACGGTCGTCGCGAGCGGTGCCGCGGCAGGGCTGGGCGGGATCGGCGATCTCGCCGAGCCGGAGCCGGCCGGTGCGGTGTTGCGGGCGCTGCTCACCGATCCCGCCGGCCGGGACGCGCTCGCCCACCGGGCCAGGACGATCGTGGACGGCGATGGGGCCGGCCGGATCGTGGACGCGATCGCCGTCGCCATCCACCGGGTGCGGATCGAGCCGCTCGGGCACCGTCGGGACGAGGCGGGCGATCGTCCGGCGGCCGCGCCCGACGAACGGCCCGCAGCTCTGCCCGCACAAGCCCCGCACTCGCAGGCCCGACCCTCACGAGCCCTGCCCTCACAAGCCCCTCACCCGCAAGCCCAACCCTCACAAGCCCTGCCCTCACAAGCCCCTCACCCGCAAGCCCAACCCTCACAAGCCCTGCCCTCACAAGCCCCTCACCCGCAAGCCCAACCCTCACAAGCCCTGCCCTCACAAGCCCAGCAGTCACCAGCCCAGCACTCACAAGCCCTGGGCTCGCAAGCTCAGCCCGCACCAGCGCTGCGCTCACGCCTGGCGACCCTCGCCGACGCCGAGCTCCTCCTGGCCTGGCGCAACGACCCGGACACCCGTCGCAGCTCACGGTCCGGCGACGAGATCGACCTGGACACCCACCGCCGGTGGCTCGCCGGATCGCTGGACCGCGAGGACCGCCACCTGCTCGTCGTCTCCGACGCCGACGGCCCCGTCGGCACCGTCCGCTGGGACCGCGACTGCACCGGCTGGGAGGTGTCGATCACCGTCGCGCCGGAGCGACGCGGGGGCGGGCTCGCCGGGGCTCTGCTGCGGGCCGGTGAGGACGCCCTGCGGGAACGGACCGGCACCGGTACCCCGCTGATCGCGGTGGTGCACCGGGACAACACCGCCTCGGCCAGGCTGTTCGCCCGCGCCGGATATGTCGACGACGGGACCGGCCCGGACGACGACGGATTCCGTACGCTGCGCCGCATCCTCTGACCGCTGTTTCGGCCCGGTGGGGGCGTGTCGGTGCCCCCGGCCGTCGTCGGGATGGGCCGGTCTTCGTCGCTCTGCCCCTTGCCGGGGCGCCGCTGTGTCGTGCCTCAGCCTGGGATCCCGCCGACCACCTGCGGACGCAGGTTGCACCATTCGAGTGAAGTGCCCCGCGCTCGCTCCCCGACCGCCCGAAACTGTCAGGGGCACCCGCCAGAATCGACCACATGTTCGATACAGGTGCCGCCACCAGCGCTTCGAATCCCGCGACCTCGGCCCACGAGTCCGTCCGTTGGTCGGAGGTGCCACCCGATTCCACAGTGGTGGCGGTCCTCGAGCGATTACCCGAGCCCGGCGCTGCTTCCGCCGAGCGGCTGGAGCGCATCGGCGCGTTCGAGCGGGTGATCAACAGGCTGCAGGCGCTGCAGAACGGCGAGATCGCCGCCCTGGTCGACGGTGCCGAGTCCGCGATGGCCGAGCACCTCGCCCGCCACGATCCCGCCACTGATCCGCCGCTGGGGTTGTTCGACACGGTGCCCGACGCGCTCCAGTCGATCGTCGCGGAACTGCGGCTCATGCTCCGGCTGACCACCGGATCCGCCTGGTACCGGGTCGACGAGGCCCGCGGCCTGGCCGCCCCGGAGCTCGCACCGGCCGCTGAGCTCGCCCGGGCCGGCCTGCTGTCCCGGCCGAAGATCACGCTCCTGGTCGACGCGGCGGCCGATCTGACACCGGAGTTGACCGAGCAGCTCCTCACCCGCGTGCTGCCGAAGGCTCCGGAGCAGACGACCGGCCAGCTGCGTGCGGCGATCCGCCGGTTCCTGACCGGGCTTCCCGAGGCTGTGCGGGCCCGGCGCCGCGAGCGCCGGACCCTCGATCGCGGGGTGCGGGTGCAGGCCGAGGCCGACGGCATGGCCACGTTGCGGGCGTTCCTGCCCGCCGCCGCGGCGACCGGCATTCTCGCCGTGGTCGACCAGCACGCCCGCGCCTGCGGCAGCACCGATCCCCGCAGCATGGACGCCCGGCGGGCCGACGCGCTGGTAGACTTGGTGCTGCACGACACCGGCCGGGTGAGCGCCGGCACCGCACTCGCCATCGGCGCCGCACGAACGGAGCCGATCGAGATCCCTGGGGTAGCCCCCGCCCCCGCTGACGGCAGCCCGTTCGTCCGTAACGCCGTGCGAGTGAACATCCACGTGACCGTCCCGATCGACACCCTCAGCGGAGCCGGCGACGAGCCGGCCGAGCTGGCCGGTTACGGCCCGATCCCCGCCGAGGACGCCCGGGCCCTCGCCTTCGATCCCGGCTCCGTGTGGGATCGGCTCGTCACCGATCCGATCACCGGGAAGGTCCTCGACCACGGAACGCAGCGCTACCGCCCACCGGCCCACCTCGCCCGGCTGGTGCGGTCGCGGCACGGCTGCTGCGCCCACCCCGGCTGCCGGACGCCGGCGCACCGGTGCGACATCGACCACGTCGTCCCGTTCGATCCGGTGCGCGGCACCGGGCCGACGTCCGCAGCCAACACCAGCCCGCTCTGCCGGCCCCACCACCGGCTCAAGCACATGCCGGGCTGGCACGTCGAGCTGCAGCCGAACGGCACCCTCGTCTGGACGACCCCGTCCGGCCACGTCTACGAGGCGGAGCCCTCACCGGTCGGGCCGGTCCGGGCCGACGCGGCGCCGGTCCGTGGGCCGAGCCCGTGGGCCCGCGAGGCGGGCGATGCGGGCGATGCAGCGAAGGCACGGTTCACCGAGGACGTCGCGGAGCCGCCCTTCTGACCGACACGTGGGCTCAGCAGCCCTCACCCCACTCCCCGTCGCGGGGTCCACGGCACGATCGTGACGCGGTGATACCGCCCGCACGAGGTGCCGGTGACACGCCTGTGTGACCTAACCTTCGCGCGTGTCCGGATCCCGCTCCACTTTGCCCGCCGCCGATCTCGCGCGGGTCGTGGTGTTCGCCGCATTCATCGCAGTGCTCGGCCTCTTCCCCGGTTTCGGAGGTGTCGCAGGCGTCCCGATCGTGCTGCAGAACGCGGGCCCGGTCCTCGCCGGTGCCATCCTCGGCTGGAAGCTCGGCACCGCGTCGGTGGCGCTGCTCCTCGCGCTCACCGCGATCGGCCTTCCGCTGCTGTCCGGCGGCCGAGGTGGGCTGGCACCGTTCGTCGGGCCCAGCGCCGGCTTCCTCGTGGGCTGGCTGCTGTCCGCGCTGGTCACCGGCCTGATCGTGCAGCGAGTCAGGACCCGGACGCTCCCGGTGCTGCTGGTCGCCTGTCTCGCCGGGATGCTCGGGTCCTATCTGATCGGGATGCCGGTACTCGGGCTGGTGGTCGGGGACCTGTGGTCCGGCTTCATCCAGTCACTGGTCTTCGTTCCCGGTGACCTGATCAAGATCGTCCTGGCGGCGATCGTCGCCACGCTGGTGCACCGGGCGCTGCCCGATCTGCTGCCGGCGTCTACCTCCGAGCCGCGGGTCCGGTGACGACGGACCCCATCCGGGCGACAGCCGCAGACCTGCCCACCACGGCCCGGATCGCTGCAAGGCCGGTCCCGACGGCAATCCCGGACGTACCGGCCTTCGCCGCGGCCCCGGAGACGGCGCAGGCTGGAACGACCAGGTCGCTCAGGGCGACGAGAACGCCCGGGACGGCAGGGACTCCCCCGCCGACCGAACCCACCGGAACCCCTCCGACAACAGGACCTACCGACACGACAGGGCACCCTCTGACAACTGGGCCCACCGACACGACAGGGCACCCTCTGACAACAGAATCCACCGGAACGACCGGCCCCCCCAGGACGACAGGACCAGCCGGAACGACGGGGATCCCTTCGGCAACAGGACCCGCTCGAACGGCCGGGCGCCCCAGGGCCGCAGGACAGGCCGGGCCCCCCGAATCGACGGAGCCGACCGGAGCGGTCCCGCTCGTCCGGCTCCCACCGGATCTGGCCGCCGCGACGGCCACCGCCGTCGAGCACCTCCGCACCCACGGGATCGGCCCCGGGGACCGGGTGGTGATCGACGCGCCGACGCGGGCACGGTGGAGCGTCCTGCCGCAGCTGCTCGCCGTCGACCGGACCGGCGCGGCGGCGCTGATCGCCGACCCGGGCTGGTCGGACCGGGAACGCGCGGCCGTTCTGGCCGATGCGGCTCCGAGCATGGTGCTCCGCACCGACGGCCCGGTGATGGGTAACAGCGAGTCCGGCAGCGGCAGCGGAGCCCCCGATCCCCACGAACACAGCACCCCCGCCCCGTTCCTGCTCCCCACCACCTCCGGCAGCACCGGACCACCCACCGTCCTCGCCCGCACCCGTGACTCCTGGCTGATCGGCTTCGACGTCCTCGGCGCGCTGCCGGGTCCCGTCCTGATCCCGGGCCCGCCGTCGTCGACGCTCTATCTGTTCGGCGCGCTGCACGCCCTGCACCACGGTCTCCGCCTCGTCACCACCGACCGGTTCGATCCCAGGGACCTCCCCGCCGGTGGCACCGTGCACCTCGTCCCGGCGCTGCTGTCCACGCTGCTCGACGACCGGGAGCGGCATCCCGGCCGTCCGGCCCCGGGCGTGATCGTCTGCGGTGGGGCGCACGTCGCCCCGGCGCTGCGTGAACGCTGTGCGCGACTGCTCCCCGGGACCGTCCTGATCGAGTACTACGGCTCGGCCGAGCACTCGCTGATCGCACTCCGTCGCGACGGTGGCCCGCTCCGCGCGGTCCCCGGCGTCCGGCTCGCGGTGCACGACGGCGTCCTCTGGGTGGACAGCCCGCAGACCGTCCTCGGCCGGCTGCGCGACGGCGTCCTCCAGCCGATCGGCCCCGGTCCCAGCACGGTCGGTGACCGTGCCGATCTCGGCGCCGACGGCACGCTCACCGTGCACGGCCGGGCCGCCACGACGATCTCCTCCGGCGGCGCCCTGGTCGCGGTCGAGGAGGTCGAGCAGGTGCTACGCGCCGTCCCGGGGATCACCGACGTGGTCGTCGCGGGCACCCCGCATCCTGCGCTGGGGATGCTGGTCACCGCGGTGGTCGAGACCCGGGACGGCGTCGGGCCCTCTCGCCGGGAGCTACGGTCGGTGGCCCGCGAAGCGCTCTCCCCGGCGAAACGCCCGCGCCGCTGGCTGCTCACCCCGGCGCTCCCGCGCCTCGGTTCCGGCAAGCCGGCCCGGTCCCTGATCGACGCCGGCTTGCGCGACGGCACCCTCGACGCGCTGCCCCTGCCCGGATCGCCCGGTGGTCGTCCATGATCGGCGATCTCACCCCGGTCGTGATCGACGCCCGCAGGACCCCGATCGGCACCGCCGGCGGTGCGCTGCGGGCGCTCACCGTCGATGCGCTGGCCGCCCCGGTGCTCGCCGCACTCGCGGCGGGTGTCGACGGCGCCAGCCAGATCGACGCCAGCCAGATCGACGGCGTCCCGATCGACGACGTCCTGCTCGGCAACGTCTTCGGCCCCGGCGGCAACCCCGCGCGGGTCGCGGCGCTGCGGGCCGGACTCGGCGACGGGGTCCCCGGGCTGACTCTCGACCGGCAGTGCGCGAGCGGGCTCGCCGCGATCATCACCGCGGCCACTGCGATCCGGGCCGGTGACGGCTCCGCGTACCTGGCGGGGGGCGTCGAATCGCCGTCGACGGCACCGGCGCGGCTCCGGCCGGACGGCACCGCCTACACCCGCGCGCCCTTCGCCCCGGCCGGGTGGCCGGACCCGGACATGGGCCCGGCCGCCGACACGGTCGCCGCCCTGGCCGGCGTCTCCAGGGAGCGGCAGGACGCCTTCGCCGCCCGCAGCCACGCCCGCGCAGTCGCCGCACAGCGGGCCGGACGGTTCGACGGCGAGATCGTGGAGGTCGGCCGGACAGGCGAGACCGGCAAGATCGGCAGGACCTGCGCGACAGGCCGGACAGGCGAGGTCGGCGGGGCCCGCGAGGCAGGCAAGATCGGCGAGATCGGCCGGACAGGCGAGGTGGGCGGGGCCCGCGAGGCAGGCGAGATCGGCGAGATCGGCCAGGCAGGCGAGGTGGGCGGGGCCCGCGAGGCAGGCAAGACCCGCGAGGCCGGCGAGACCCACGCGGTCGGCGGCGTCAGGACCGACGAACGCCCGCGCGACCGCTTCACCCCGGAGCGGCTCGCCCGGTTCCGGCCCGCTTTCACCCCGGACGGCACCGCCACCGCCGCCAACTCCTGCGGCGTCAACGACGGCGCGGCCGCCGTGCTCGTCGTCCCGGAGGCGCGGCGCCGGGAGCTCGGCGTCCCCGGGCTCGCGCTGGAGGCGGCCGCCACCCGGGGCTGCGATCCCGCGCTGCTGGGGCTCGGCGCGGTCCCGGCCATCCAGGCGCTGCCCGGCCCCGCCCCGGACGCGGTCGAGTTCACCGAGGCGTTCGCCGGGCAGGTGCTCGCCTGCCTCGACGCCACCGGCATCGACGAGCAGACCGTGAGCCCGGACGGCGGCGCCCTGGCGCTCGGCCACCCGTGGGGCGCGTCCGGCGCGGTGCTGGTGGTGCGGCTGTTCCACCGGCTCGTCGTGCAGGGTCACGGCGAGACCGGAGTGGCCGCGCTGTCGTCCGGCGGCGGGCTCGGCGTCGCGACCCGGTGGCGGGTCGTCCGGTGAGGGGTAGGCGATGATCGAGTTCAGCCGGGTCGGGCACCGCTACGGCGAGCGGACCGTCCTCGACGGCGTCGACCTCACGCTGCCCGAGCGCCGGGTCGCGCTGATCGGCGCGAACGGCTCCGGCAAGTCGACGCTGGCCCGCACGGTGAACGGGCTCGTCACCCCCACCGAGGGGTCCGTCCGGGTCGATGGCCGCGACCCGGCCCGGCAGGGCTCCGCCGTCCGTCGCCGGGTCGGCTTCGTCTTCAGCGATCCGGACTCGCAGATCGTCATGCCGACCGCGGGCGAGGACGTCGCCTTCTCGCTGCGCCGCACCGTCCGCAACCACGCCGAACGGGCACGGCAAGCCGCCGAGGTGCTCACCGAGTTCGGCCTCGGCGATCACGTCGAGCATCCGGCACACCAGCTCTCCGGGGGACAGAAGCAGCTGCTCGCGCTGTGCTCGGTGCTGGTGCTCGATCCGGACGTCCTGGTCTGCGACGAGCCGACCACCCTGCTCGACCTGCGCAACAAGCGGGCGTTCGCACGGCGCCTGGCAGGGCTGCGCCAGCAGGTCCTGCTCGCCACCCACGATCTCGATCTGCTCGACGGCTTCGATCGGGTGGTCGTCCTCGACGAGGGCCGGGTGGTCGCCGACGACGAGCCGGGCCCGGCCGTGGCGCACTACCGGAAGATCTGCGCGGCGTGACACCGCTCGGCCTCTACGAGCCCGGCAACAGCCCACTGCACCGGATGCCTGCCGGTGCGTCGCTGCTGGCGCTGCTGGTGTTCGCCGCGGGCACCGTCGCCGTCACCGATCCGCGATTGCTCGGCGCGGCGTGCGGGCTGGTGGCACTCGGATTCGTCGTCGCCCGGATCCCGTGGCGCCGGGTCCGGCCACTGCTGCGGACGCTGCTGATCGTCCTGGTGCTCGTGGGCGGCATCCAGTGGTGGCTGCTCGGCCCCGACCGGGCCGTGGCGCTCGCG
The DNA here is from genome assembly GCF_003945385.1 of Pseudonocardia autotrophica. Taxonomy (NCBI): domain Bacteria; kingdom Bacillati; phylum Actinomycetota; class Actinomycetes; order Pseudonocardiales; family Pseudonocardiaceae; genus Pseudonocardia; species Pseudonocardia autotrophica. The sequence continues at coordinate 155,170 of NZ_AP018920.1, read as the reverse complement.
CTCCGGCTGGTCGCGGCGATCGGCGCGGCCACCCTGTTCACCCTCACGACCCGGGTGGACGACCTGGTCAGCGCCGTGCAGCGGGCGCTGGGGCCGCTGCGGCGGTTCGGCGTCGATCCGGAGACGGTCGGACTTCTCGTCGGACTGACGATCCAATCGGTGGGGACGCTGTCGGCCATCGCCGGACAGGTCAGGGCTGCCGCGAAGGCACGTGGGGCCGGCGGGTCGGTGACGGCGTTCGCGGTGCCGTTCATGGTCCGCACACTGCGGCACGCGGACGCGCTCGGCGAGGCGCTCGCCGCCCGCGGCTGGGGCGACGGCAGCGACAGCGACTCCGGCACCGACTCCGGCACGGACTCCGGCACCGACTCCGGCACGGACAACAACCCCGGCACACCACCGCGCCGCCGCACCGACTCCCCCTGACCCCTCCGACCGACCACTCCCCAACCAGCCGTCCGCCCTGCACATCTCTCTTTGCAGTTCTTGCAGTATTTACTGCAAAGACTGTACGGTCTGATTCATGGCACCCACGGAGAGCGAGCTCGACTTCGTCGACGAGGTGGCCGCGTCGTTCGAACGCGAGGGCATGCCGCTGATCACCGGCCGGGTGATCGGCTGGCTGCTGATCAGCGACCCGCCCGAGCAGTCCGCCGCGGATCTCGCCGGCGTGCTGGGCGTGAGCCGCAGCTCGATCAGCACAGCGACCCGGATGCTGATCCCCGGCGGGCTGGTCGAGCGGGTGCGGCGCCGGGGCGAGCGGGTCGAGCTGTTCCGGATCGCGCCGGACGGCTGGAGCCGGATGCTCGCCGCCCGGTACGCACGCGCGACCGAGTTCCGTGCGGTGCTCGAACACGGCCTGGCGGCGCTGACCGGCGCCCCGGCAGCCCGGCGCGAACGGCTCGCCAACGTGCACGAGCTCTACCTGTTCCTGGAGTCCGAACTGCCCGCGCTCTGGGAGCGCTGGGAAGCGCGCAACAACACCGGAGGAACCTGATGACCACGCTTCGCGAGCACGTGATCGACCGGCCGGAGGGACGCCTGCACGTCCGGCTCGCCGGCGACACCGGCCCCCCCGTGCTGTTGCTGTCCGGCGCCGGGATGGACAACGCGAGCCTCAGCTGGGCCAGGCTGATCCCGGACCTGGCCCGCGACCACCGGGTGATCGCACCGGACTGGCCGAAGCAGGGTGGCAGCCGTCCGTGGCAGGGCCGAGCGACGCACGACGTCCTGCTACGCACCATCACCGACGTGCTCGACGACCTGGGGATCGAGCGGGCCACCCTGGTCGGGCTGTCGCAGGGCGGCGCGATGACGCTGGCCTACGCGATCGAGCATCCCGAGCGGGTGGAACGCCTGGTCGCGCTGGCCCCGGGCGGGACGCTGTCGTTCCCGCCGGTCGTCCACCAGCTGCTCTGGCTGATGGCGAAGCTGCCGCTGCTGAACCGCACGCTGCCGAACCTGGCCTTCCAGTTCCGTCCGTCCGTCGCGTGGTTCGTCCGGACCGCACTGTTCGGCACCGGGCGGCCGGACGACTTCGACGCGATCGTCGACGAGTGCCTGGTCGAGGCCCGCCGCGGCGGCGCCGGCAGCTCGGACTGGCAGAACGGCTCGATCGGGTTCCGGCGGATGCGGGTCGACCTGCGGCCACGGCTGTCGGAGATCCGGTGCCCGGCGCTGTTCATCCAGGGCGACCGGGACACCGGGATCCCGGTCGCGCGGACCCGGCAGACCGCGGCCGCCGTGCCGGGGGCCCGGCTGGAGGTGCTGCCCGGGCGCGGGCACTGGTCGAACCGGGAGTCACCGGACGAGGTGAACGCGCTGATCAGAGCCTTCCTCGCGGAAGGCCGCTGATCAGATCAGGTCCCAGGTGAGCGGGGTCCCGCGGGCGACGTCGCGGGTGAACGTCCGCCCCAGCACCGTCCCGATGGTGTCGGTCGGCAGACCGCCGGCGGGCCGGATCGAGCGCACGTTCTCCTCGGTGACCTTGTCACCGGCGGCGGCGTCGGCGACGACGTAGAGCGACCGGCGCAGCGCCAGGGTGTCCCGCTCGGACTCCCGCGGACCGAACCGGGCGGGCCCCATCGCGCGCCGGGCGACGTCGGTCTCGGTGACCAGGGCGGCCAGCTCGGCGGGCTCCAGGGAGAAGTCGGAGTCGACGCCACCGTCGGCCCGCTGCAGCGTCACGTGCTTCTCGATCGCCACCGCACCGAGCGCGACGGCGGCGACCGGGACACCGATCCCCGGGGTGTGGTCGGACAGCCCGATCGGCACCCCGAACGCCTCGCGCAGCGCCGGGATGGTCTGCAGGTTCGCGTCCACCGGGTCGGCCGGGTACGACGCGGTGCAGGCGAGCAGCACGATCTCGGTCGCGCCGCCGTCGCGGGCGGCGGTGAGCGCGGCGTCGATCTCGGCCAGCGTCGCCATCCCGGTCGAGACGACCAGCGGCTTGCCGGTCGCGGCCATCGCCCGGATCAGCGGGAGGTCGACGAGCTCGGCCGAGGCGACCTTGTAGGCCGGCGCGTCGAGCGACTCGAGCAGCTCGATCGCCGTCGGGTCGAACGGCGAGGAGAACGGCACCAGGCCCAGCTCGCGGGCCCTGGTAAACAGCGGCTCGTGCCACTCCCACGGCGTGTGCGCCTGCTCGTAGAGCTGGTAGAGGTTCCGCCCGCCCCACAGGCCGTGGTCGTCGCGGATCCGGAAGGCGGGGCCGTCGGCGTCGATGGTGATCGTGTCGGCCCGGTAGGTCTGGAACTTCACCGCCTGCGCGCCGGAGCCCGCGATGGCCTCGACGATCTCCAGGGCGCGGTCCAGTGACCCGTTGTGGTTGCCGGAGACCTCGGCGATGACGAAGGGCTTCTCGCCGGGGCCCACGCGGTGGCCGCCGAGCTCGATCGGGTCCGGGGTGCGCATGGCCCCGAGGGTAGCCAGCACCCCCGACGGCGTTCCGGCCGACGGACGTGAACCGTTCGGCCCGGACCCGCCGGGCGCTACCGGAAGGGGACGCTCTGCGGTACCTCGGTCGAACGGAACGACTCGGCGGTGTCGTCGTCGGTCAGCCCGTACTGCCGGGCCGCCTCGCCCAGCCGGTCGCAGGCCTCATCGAGCTCGACGACGTACGCCCGATGCGCCGCGACTATCGTGTCGATCTTCGCCTGGAACATCCGCTGCGCATCCCGCGAGATCGGATCATCACCGCAGCGACCGATGTGGTTCAGGTCGTCGGCCTCACGGAGCGCCTGCTGGATGGAGTGGGCCTGGTCGGCCAGGGCGGCCCGGACCTGCCGGACGTTGCCGATGTGGATCTGCGTCATCAGATCGTCCGAAGCGGTCCCACGGGGCAGGCGCGCGTCGATGTCCATTCCGGCGACGGTAGGGAGCCCGACGACCGACCGGCCCGCCTCGGCGGAACTCGTTCGCATCCGGGAACGCTCAGGATCCCGCGCCGCCGAGGTTGCGCAGCGCGCTCGACACGACGGACTCGGCCCGCCCACACACTGTCTCGATCGACGGGATCCGGCCGGCGTCGTCGTTCTTGATCGCACGCACCTGCACCCGGAGCGCCTGGGTCTCCGCCACGTCCACGTACAGCGCACACCGTGGCGCCACGGTCTCCTGGGTCGTCTCCACGACCACCCCGTAGCCGTCGACGACCTGCACCGTCGACCCCGGGATCCCCACCGCGACCATCGCCCCGTCCGCGATCGTCTGAACCCCGTAGTTGTAGCCGTCGTCGAAGTTGCTCCAGCCGCAGATCCGAGTCGGGCCGTTGTTCAGCTCCGCCGTTTTCGCCTCCCCCGCCTCGACCCCCAGCTCCGCCCGCTCCTCCGCCGTCAGCGCCGTGCACAGATCCACCGTCGAGACGTCGATATCAGCCGGCCGGTCCGGAAACGGACCTTGTGGACCCCCCGAACATCCCGCGAGCACGACCCCCACCACGAACACCGCGCACACCCACGGAACAGATCGAGCCACCCCGGCCCTCCCGAAGATCATCAAGAACGTTCCAGGCCGACCCCGGTGTGCTCGCCCTGCGGGGCTCCGGTGGAACGGAACGAGTCGGCGGCCTCATCCTCGACCAAACCGTACTGCCGGGCCGCCTCACCCAGCCGGTCACACGCCTCGTCGAGCTCGGCGATGTGTGCCCTCTGGGCTGCGAAGATCTCCTCGATCTCGCGTTGGAACATCTTCTGCGCGTCCCTCGACACCGGGTCGTCGCCGCAGCGACCGATGTTCGACAGCCCGTACGCGGCCCTCAACGCCTGCTGGATGGAGCGAGACTGTTCGGCGAGGGCGTCTCGGACCTGCAGCACGTTGCCGATGTCGATCTGCGTCATCAGGCTGTCCGAGGCGGTCCCACGGGGCAGTCGTGCGTCGATGTCCATACCGGCGACCGTAGGAAGTTCGACCGCCCGCGGGGCCCGCTCCGGGGAAACCGGTTCACTCCCGCGAACGGTCATGGCGCTGCCGCGCCGAGGTTCCGGATCGCCTTCGACGCGAGGGACCTCGCCCGGCCACACACCGTCTCGAACGACGGGATGCCGGTCGCGTCGTCCTTGGTCGCCTGCGCCTGGACCCGGATCGCCTGAGCGTCGGAGACGTCGACGTAGATACTGCAACCCGGTACCGACTCGCCGTGCGCCGTCGAGACCACCACCCCGTACCCGTCGAGTACGTCAACGGTCGAGTCGACACTCCCCACCGCGACCACCGCACCGTCGGCGATCGTCTGGACGCCGTAGTTGTAGCCGTCGTCGTAGTTGCTCCACCCACAGCCGCGGGTCGGCCCGTTCGACAGCTCCCCGGTAAGCACCTCCCCCGGCTCGACCCCCAGCTCGGCCTGCTCCCCCGCGGTGAGCGCCCGGCACATGTCGACGGTGGACACGTCGATGTCGGCCGGTCGCTCCGGGAAGGGACTCGCCGGATCCGCGGCGCCGCTCCCGCATCCGGCGAGTAGAGCACCCACGGTGACCAGGGCGAACAAGAGCGGGGCTGGACGGGACACCTGGTCCTCCGGGGATCTCGGGAGATCCACAGGCTAGTGCCGCCCGCACCCCAGCGGACGCGTTCGGCGGAACCGGCGTCCACCCCTCACTTACGCGCGAGCACCATCACCTCGGACACCGTGCCCTCGGAGTCCTGGCCGTAGAGGCCCGCGTCGGAGTCGACGAGCTCGTACTGGTCGAAGAACTCCAGGTAGCGGTGGCGCAGCATCGGCTCCCGGACGTTCGGCTTACCGATCGGCGAGTTGCGCAGCAGCAGCCAGCGCGCCCCGAGATCGGTGACGAGGTTCGCGTAGTTCGCCACGACCTCGGGCTCCATCTCCTGGAACGAGATGAAGTTGGCGAACAGGTCGACGCTCCCGGTGAGCCGCGGGAGCTGCCACGGGCAGAGCACCGTCGCGGGCTCGGCGATCTCGTCGATCACGATCTTCTCGTGCTCGCGGGTCGCCGCGTAGTCGAGCACCCGGGAACCACCGAGCACCTCGCGCAGGTAGTGCGTGGCGACCGCGGCGACCGGCGGGATGTCGACGTCGATGTAGCGGATGCCGTCGTTGCGCGGAACGAGGATCTCGCCGAGCGTGCCGAACCCGCCCCCGATCTCCAGCACCGTCGAGACGTCCAGGTCGGGCACTGCGCGCTTGAGCATCACCAGGCCGCGCAGGTAGTTCAGCGACGAACGGCTGAACCGGCGGCCGTCGAACACCAGCTGCTCGGTCGGTGCGCCGGCCGTCGACTCGGAGAACCCGCCCAGGTTCGGGGCCCGGTCGGCCGGGTCGAGCGCGCGCACGGTGGCGTGGTGGGCCCGCGCCACCGGGACCTGGTCGATCCGTTCGGAGATCAGTTTCCCGGGAGTGCCCGCCACGCCGAACACCCGCGACAGTGCCGCCGCCGGACGGGAGACTGGCGCGTACCGCGGCGCGTAGAAGAAGGTCGCGCTCGGGTGCCTGCGGAACTCGGCGAAACCGCGCTCACGCAGGTCGGCAACCACCTTCTCCAGCCCCGTCTGCCAGAAGTTCGTCGGCCGGTAGAGTTCCGGCGCGCCTTCCAGATCAGACAGCATCAGCTCGAGCAGCGTCCTGGGGTCCACCGGCCCACCGTACGAAATATCACGAGAGTCCGGTTCGGTACCCCACCGTCCCCGGACGCCCCGGGCGAGGGCGATAGCCTTCCCGGGCGGCAGCGTCAGCTCGCCGTCCGGCCGTGACGAAGGAGTGGACGTGGTCGCCGACACCGGCACCTGGGTGGTGGTCCCCGTGTACAACGAGGAGACCGTCATCGCCGACGTCGTGACCGAGATCCGCACCCGGTTCCCGAACGTCGTGTGTGTGGACGACGGCAGCCGCGACGCCTCCGCCGAGCGCATCGCGAGCACCAGGGCGCATCTCGTCCGGCACCCGATCAACCTCGGCCAGGGCGCGTCCCTGCAGACCGGGATCGACTACGCGCTGCGGCAGGGCGCGAAGCGGATCGTCACGTTCGACGCCGACGGCCAGCACGACATCGACGACGCCGAGCGGATGGCCGCGATCGTCCGCGACGGCCAGGCCGACGTCGTGCTCGGATCCCGGTTCCTCGCCTCCACCGAGCCCATCCCGCTGCTCAAGCGGATCGTGCTGCGCACCGTCGCCACCCTGTCGCCCGCCAGCCGTAAGCTGAAGCTGACCGACGCGCACAACGGCCTGCGGGTGCTGTCCCGGCCGGTCGTGGAGGAGCTGCGGATCTCGATGAACGGGATGGCGCACGCGTCCGAGATCGTGGCAGCGCTGGCGGCCTCCTCGTGGCGGATCCGTGAGGAACCGGTCACGATTCGCTACACCGAGTACTCCCGGTCCAAGGGCCAGTCGTTGTTCAACGGGGTGAACATCCTGTTCGACCTCTCCGTCCGACAGAGGTGACGCCGTGATCGTGCAGATCGTCCTCGTGGCCGCGGCGCTGGCGGCGCTCGTCTACTTCGTCCGCAGCGGGCAGAACGTCGGGATCCGGGCCAGCAAGCGGCTCGCGTTCGGCCTGTTCGTGCTGCTCAACATCTACGCGGTGCTCCGCCCGCAGGACGTCACCGCGTTCGCCCAGATGGTCGGCGTCGGCCGCGGAACCGACCTGATCGTGTACCTGCTGGTCGTCGCGTTCGTGTTCGGAATGCTGAACACCTACCTGCGGGACCGGGAGATCAGCCAGCACCTGACCAACCTGGCCCGGCAGATCGCGATCCGGGACGCCGAGCTGGCCCGGCGCGAGGAGGAGCTCACCGAGCTGCTGCGCCGGCACGAGGCTGCGGACGTCGACGGGCCCGCCGACGCCGGGACCAACGGGACCCAGCCGGCCCGGGAGCACGAGCGGTCGTCCTGATCCCGGGCGCGGCCGGTCAGCAGTCGTCCTGATCCCGGGCGCGGCCGGTCAACGGTCCAGCTGGGCCGGAGGGCTCGACCGGTCGTCGCGTGCAGCCGGACCCACCACGACATTCGCGGCCGCAGCAGCGACCGATCGCAGGCTGTGGTGCTCGCGCACCCAGCGCGACAGCGCCGTCCGGCGTCCACCGTCGGGCGGCGACGACAACGCCTCGTTCATCGCCTTCGCGACCGCCGCCGGATCCCAGTCGACGGCCCAGCCGAGCTCGTGCTCCCGGATCACCGGGCCCAGCGGCCCGACGCCCGAGTAGATGACCGGCGCGCCCGCGGACAAACCGGACAGCGCCTTGGTGGCGAATGCGAAGTCGTAGCCGACCCCCGGCTTCACCGATGCCAGCGCCGCGTGGGCGACCGAGAACTCGTCGCTGAGCACGGCGGGCGATGCCGGTGACCGGATCTCGATGCGCCCGGGCACCAGCTCGTCGGCGAGCCGCTGCAGCGCGGGGACCTCGACGCCGCGGCCGAACATGACGAGTCGCGCGTCGGGATGCGTATCGGCGATCTCGGCGAAGGCCCGGACGAACACGTCGGCGCCGTGGATCTCGGACATGGTCCCGGCGTACACCAGCGTCTTGCCGTCCGGAGCAGGCAGACCGGGCCGATGGGTGAAGCGGACGGTGTCGATCCCCATCCCGACGACGTCGATCAGGTCGTCCCGCACACCGATCTCGATCAGACTCTGCCGGACACCCTCCGACACCGCGATCACGCCGCGGGAACCGTTGAGGGCCCACCGTTCGAGCGCGGCGAGCAACCGGACCACCGAGCCGTTGACACCGACCCCGGCGGCCGCGGCCGAGACCACGTCGGCGGCGAAGTAGTGGTAGGGCGTGCGGGTGAGCGCGCACATCAGCCGGGTGACCGCACCGGACGTCGGCGGGGGTTCGACCACCACCACGTCGCTGCGGGTACGGAGCAGCCGGACGAGCAACGGGATGTCGAAGGACAGGTACTGCAGGTACCCCCGCACGCTGCCGCTCCGGTCACGAAGAACCGGCCAGCGACGGACCGTGATCGCGCCGTCGTCGGTGCCCCCACCGGGCGGCACGGTCGTCAGGACGGTGACCTCGTGCCCGCGCTCGGCAAGTTCGTCCGCGAGCGCACCGAGACGGTAGGCGGCCGCCCCCGCCTCGGGCCGGAAGATCCGCGAGGCGATCGTGACCCGCATGCTCATCGGGTGACCAACGACTGCCGGCCGGACTCCTGCGCGGCCGCCAGAGCCCATTCGGCGGTCCGGAGGGTCTCCAGCCCCTGCGCCAGGTCCACGGTCCGGTCGGCGACTCCCAGCACGGCGTCGCGGAAACACTCGTGCTCGGTCCGCAACGGCTCGGGCTTGGGGATGGCGAACCGGATGACATCGCCCTCGCTGACACCGCGGAAGTTGGCGACCGACGCCCACTCGGTGTCGATCACGCCGTTGCCGTGGAAGGTGAGATCCGCGGTCAGCGTGTCGGCGACGAACGCACCCTTCTCGCCCGTCACGACGGTGACCCGCTCCTTCATCGGGGACAGCCAGTTGACCAGGTGGTTCGTGATCGTGCCGTCGGCCAGCCGGCCGGTGACGGCGATCATGTCCTCGTGCTCGCGCCCGGACCGGGTGGTGGTCTGCGCGCTGATCCCGACATAGTGCGACTGGGCCAGCCACGCCGTGAGATCGATGTCGTGGGTGGCGAGGTCCTTGACGACACCGACGTCGGCGATCCGGGCCGGGAAGGGCCCCTGCCGTCGGGTGGCGATCTGGTAGATCTCCCCGAGGTCGCCGTTCGCCATCCGGGCGCGCAGCGACTGCAGCGCCGGGTTGTACCGCTCCACGTGCCCGACGGCCCCGATCAGGCCACGCGAGGTGAACGCCTCGACGAGTCGCTCTCCCGCCTCGACGCTGTGCGCGATCGGCTTCTCGATGAGTGTGTGCACCCCGGCCTCGGCGAGCGCCAGGCCGACGTCCTCGTGCTGCGCGGTCGGCACCGCACAGACCGCCATGTCGATACCGGTAGCGATGAGCTGGTCGACGCTCTCCAGCGCGGTCAGCGATCCCGCGACACCGTGCACGTCGCCGAAGGGATCGGCGACGGCCACGAGCTCGACCCCGCTGATCTCGCGGACGACCCGGGCGTGGTGCCTGCCCATCATCCCGAGTCCGATGATGCCCACACGCAGATCGCTCATCAGGCTCCTGCCCCGGCCAGCGCGTTGACTGCGGTGACGATCCGTTCCCGGTCCTCGTCGTCGAGCGACGGATGCACCGGGAGCGACAGCACCCGGTCCTTCGCCCATTCGGTGTTCGGAAGCTCCTCGTCCCTGGCGAACGCGGGCAGCCGGTGCACCGGAATGGGGTAGTAGACGCCGGCACCGATCGCGTACTCCTCGCGGAGCGCGGCTGCGAAGCCGTCGCGGTCCTCGGGCACCGTGATCGTGTACTGGTGGTAGACGTGCACGACGCCGTCGCCGACGGTGGGGAGCCCGACTCCCCGCAGGTTCGCGTCGAAGAACTGGGCCGTCGCCCGGCGGGCCTTGGTCCGCTCCGGCAGCGCCGCGAGCTGGACCCGTCCGATCGCCGCGTGGACGTCGGTCATCCGCGCGTTGAAGCCGCGATCTCGTTCGCGTACTGCTTGGCCATGCCCTGGTTGCGCAGCAGCTGCACGGTCCGGGCCAGCTCGGCATCGCCGGTGGTGACCATGCCTCCCTCACCGGAGGTCATGTTCTTGGTCGGGTAGAGGCTGAATGCGCCGAACCGGCCGAAGGTCCCGGCGAGCCGGCCGTGCAGGCTCGCCCCGTGGGCCTGGGCCGCGTCCTCGTAGATGTCCAGCCCGTGCTCGGTCGCGATCCGCTCGAGCCCGTTCATGTCTGCCGGGTGCCCGTAGAGGTGGACCGGCATGATCCCGCGGGTCCGCTCGCCGACCAGCGATTCCACGTGCCCGGGATCGATGGTGTAGTCCGCGCGCCGGATGTCGGCGAAGACCGGGGTGGCGCCGGTGAGTGCCACCGCGTTCGCCGTCGCGGCGAACGTGAAGGACGGGACGATGACCTCGTCACCCGGTCCCACTCCCGCGGCCAGCAGACCCAGGTGCAGGGCCGAGGTGCCCGAGTTGACCGCGACCGCGGTACGACCGTCCAGCAGGTCGCGACCGAACTCCTGCTCGAACGCGGCGACCTCTGTCCCCTGGGCCAGCATGCCCGAGCGGAGCACGGCATCGACCGCGTCGCGTTCGGCGCTACCGACCACCGGCCTCGCTGCCGGGATGAACTCACTGCTCACGCGGAATCCTTGCTGCGAACGATATGGCCAAGCGACCCTAGCTCGCCGACCCCACAGTGCTTCGCAGGGTCCGGCCGACACACGCCCCTTCCTCCGTTCGGTGTCTGTCACTACAACGTGCGGATCATCGTCAGCGATACGAGCCCCGCGCGATGTCTCCGGATTAAGGTCCGGGATCCGGCGCGGCCGGTCTCGTTGACGGTGCAGCCTCCGCTCCGAAGCCTCGTGGGGACGACGCGAGCCGGACCCCTCGGCAGCTTCCGCGACGTCGGACGACCCGGTGAGCTGCTCAGGAACGTCCCGGCAGCCGGGGCCGGGGAAGCCGGGCGGCGTCGGCCCGGTTGAGGACGAGCCAGACGGCCACGAAGCCGACCGCGGCGACCGGATCCAGCCACAGCGTCAGGTCGAACCGCTCCTGCATCTCGTGCAGCAGCACCAGCAGGCCGAGTGCGAGCGCCACCCTGGCGTAGAGCCCTCCCCAGCGCTGCCGGCAGGTCCGCCACACCACCGCGACCGGGACCCCCGCGATGACGAGCGTCCCGGCCAGGTAGCCGGCCGCCACCCCGATCCCGCCGAGCGACGGCGCCACGACGAACCACACCCCCGCCCCGACCGCCATTCCGGTCAGGCTCGCCGCGACGTTGATCGCCATCCCCCGCTGCGACCGGGCCGTCATCGCGTTCACCGCGACGACGCCGAGGGTCGTGAAGAGCACCGCGACCGCGAGGACGGCGAGGATCGGCGCGGCTCCCGCGTAGGCGTCGCCCCAGACGACCCGGATCAGCAGCCGGCTGCAGAGCGCGATCGTCCCGAAGATCGCGACGACGACGACGGCCAGCGATCGGTTGGCCTGGTCGGTGCGGGACCGGAACGCCTCCTCGTCGGCCCGGCCCAGGGTCTCGGACAGCGCCGGGAGCAGCACCAGCGACAGCGACACCGCGAGCATCGACGCGGGGGTGGCGAGCGCGACCGCCGCGGCGTATACGCCGGCGCCTTCGTCGCCCGAGACCAGGCGGGTCACGATCTGAGAGAGCTGGAGGAACCCGGCGCTCGCCAGTGAACCCACCGCGCCCAGCGCGACGAACCCGTCCATCTCCCGGCGCCGGGCGGGCTCCGGCTTCCCGCCACCGCCGAACGGCCAGCCGGCGAGTGCGTAGACGCCGTAGGCCACGGCGAGCGGGAGTACCAGCGCGACGCCACGGACGCCGCTCAGCAGCATGAGCGTCAGCGTGACCAGGCCCAGGGCGACACAGAGGACGTCCCAACCGGTGGCCCGCAGGGTCTGACCGGTGCCGAACTGGACGCCCCGGGTGAAGCTGTAGCCGGAGTAGCCGATCGTGAGCAGCGCGACCGCGAGCGCTCCGGTCAAGCTCCCGCCGTCCAGGTAGACCCACACCGGGATCGCCGCGGCCGCGAGCACCAGCACCGCCAGCAACATCCGGCGTCGCAGATGGGCCGCGACCGAACGCGTCTGGTCGATCGAGCCGGCCCCGCGGGCCCGGGCGAGGAACTTCGACGCCGCGCTCCCGGTCGAGGTGGGCCACAGCAGGGCGAGGATCGTCGCAGCCGCGATCGCCGACGCCACCACCCCCAGCTCGGCCTCTCCGGCCAGGCGGCCGACCAGCCAGGACGTCGCGAACCGGAGAACCCCCTGGGCGACCAGCCCGGTCACCGCCAGCGCGCCGCCACGGGTCAGTGAGGTCGGAGTCGGATCGTCCAGCCGGACCGGGGTGAACATCCGGCCGAGCACCGGACGGATCCCGGTCATCCGCGGCTCGCCAGGACTGTCCGGTGCAGACCCGTCACCATGTCCACCGCGCTCACCACGCCGTGCACCGACCGGGTCCAGCCACGGACCGCCGCCGGATCGTGCGGGTGGTCGCCGTCGAGCACCGACGCCACCGCGTCGGCGGCCTCGCCGGCCTGCACCGCGAGCACCGGCGGGCGGTCGTAGAGCGGCAGCGGGACCGGCACGACGACCGGCGCCCCCGCGGCCAGCGCTTCCAGCTCGCTCGCAGCGAGGATTCCCGCCGACTGACCGACCACGACCGACGCCCCGGCCAGCAGGGCAAGGTAGTCCGCGTGCCCGGACCTCGGCACCAGCCGGACCCCCGCCTCGGCCGCCTCGGCCGCGCACGGACCCCAGTCGAGCCCGACGAGATCCACCCGGTCGCCGAACCGGGCGACCAGGTCACGCACGACGACGAGCTGGGTGGCGACCCCCTTATCGGGGCTCCAGCGCGACGCGAACACCACCTGCGGCCGGGCGCCGGGTGCCCACTCCGGCACCGCGTCCACGTCGATCGGCACCGGGAGATACACGGCGTCCGGCCGGTGCACCAGCACGTGCTCGGCCAGATCCGGGGTCGAGTAGAGCACCGCCTCCGCGCGGAGCAGACCGTCCACGACGGACGCCCGGCGGGCCGGGTCGTACTGGGTCGTGCGGACGTCGGTGCCGTGACAGTGCACGACGTAGCGGGGCGCACCCAGCCGCGAGTGCGCCAGGGTCGACGCCGAGTGGACGTGCACGATGTCGTGCTGGCGCGCGGCGACCGCGAGCCGCGCGACCCACGCCCCACCGATCACCGCCCGGCGCACCCGCCCGGTGATCCCGCGCCATTCCCGGGCCGGCGCCGCCTTCGGCATCAGGGACCAGTCGAGCCCGCGCCGGACCGCCTCGGTGATCATCCGCTCGGCCGTGAACGCGGCGTCGTTCACGTGCAGCACCGACGGCGACGACATGCGCGCGATCGTAGAGACAGGCAGGTCCCTAGACTCCGGCGCCATGGTCGACGGCGCGCCTCGGCGGCGGATCCTCTGCATCTCGTTCTCCGACATCACCGCCGACGCGCGGGTGCTGCGTCAGCTCGATGTCCTCGCCGAGCTCGGCGAGGTGACGACCGTCGGCTACGGCGACCGACCGGATGCGGCCACCGAGCACCTCGCGATCGATCCGGCGCTGCCGTCGCTGCCACAGACGGCGGCCGGGGTGCTGCTGCTCGCGGCCCGCCGGTTCGACCGGGTCGAGTTCGAGGGACCGGCCGTGCAGGCGGCGCTGAGCATGCTCGGCGGGAGGCGGTTCGACGTCGTCGTCGCCAACGAGGCCCGCGCGATGGCACTCGCCCACCGGGTCGCCGACGGGTCGCCGGTGCTCGCCGACCTGCACGAATGGGCTCCTGAGGAGCGCGCGCACGTGACGTCGTGGCGGCTGCTGGTCCGGCCGTTCATGTTCCACCAGTGCGCGAAGTACCTGCCGCTGATGTCGGCGGTGACGGTGGTCAACGGCTCGATCGGCGAGATGTACCGGGAACGGTTCGGTGTCCGCTGCCGGGTGGTCCGCAACGCCGGCCCCCAGCACGAACTCGAACCGCAGCCGTTGCTGGACGGCCGGATCCGGCTGGTGCACAGCGGCGGCGCGATCCCCGGCCGGAACCTGGAGGCACTGATCGAGGCGGTCCGCGGTCTCGGAGCGGGCCACACGCTCGACCTGTACCTCGTGCCCAGCCGCGACGGCGGCCGTTACCTCGGGAAGCTGCGCGAGCTGATCGGCGGCGACCCCAGGATCACGCTGCACGACCCGGTCCGGCCGCAGGAGCTCGCCCCGACCCTCAACGCCTACGACGTCGGGGTGTTCAGCCTGCCGCCGCTCACCCCGAACCACCGGCTGATGCTGCCGAACAAGATCTTCGACTTCGTCCAGGCACGTCTTGCCGTGGTGTTCAACTCGGCCCCGGAGACCGACCGGCTCATCACCGGTCACGGCTTCGGCACGATCGCCCCCGACCACACGGCGGCCGCGATGCGCGACACCCTCGCCGCGCTCACCCCCGAGCAGGTCGCCGGATACAAACAGGCCGCGCACCGCGCCGCGGCGGTGCTCAACTCCACCGAGGACGCCGCGGTCACCCGCGCCGCCGTCACCGAATTGCTCGGGGACGGCGCTCAGCCGGTCTCGCGGAGCGAGCCGCCGTCCTCGGTGTAGACCGCACCCGACGACGGGCAGCGCCACTGCCCGTCCTGCTCCACCAGTGGGACGCCCGCCCGGCCGACCCAGCCGACCCGGCGGGCCGGGACACCCACCATCAGGGCGTGTTCGGGCACGTCCCGGGTGACGACGGCACCGGCAGCCACGGTCGCCCAGGCTCCGATCCTGACCGGGGCGACACACACGGCGCGGGCACCGATCGAGGCTCCCTCGCCGATCGTGACTCCTACGGAATCCCAGTCGGACGCGCTCTTCTGCGTCCCGTCCGGATTGACCGCCCGGGGGAAGGTGTCGTTGGTGAGTACCACCGCTGGTCCGATGAAGACACCGGCGGCGAGCTCGGCCGGCTCGTAGACGAGCGCATGGTTCTGGATCTTCGAGTTCTCCCCGACCCGCACCCCCGTACCGATGTACGCCCCGCGGCCGACGATCGAGTTCGCGCCGAGTTCGACGTCCTCACGGACCTGGGCGAGGTGCCAGACCTTGACGCCGTCACCGAGCCGGGCGGAGCCGGCCACGTCGGCGCCGGGGGCGACGTAGGGCTCAGGCACGGCCGATCACCCGGTAGGTCACGCCCGGCCAGCGGTCCGCCGAGCTGATCCGCCTGCCGTCGACGAGCACCCGTAGGCCCGGCAGCCGATCCGGCCCCAGCTCGGCGTACCCGGCGTGGTCGGCCTGGATCACGGCGGCGTCGACCGGTTCGTCCAGGTGGTACGGGTCGAGCCCGAGTGCCGCCAGCTCGTCGTCGGAGTACAGCGGATCGTGCACCTGCGGCACCGCTCCCCGGTCGCGGAGTGCGGCGACCGTCGGGAAGACCCCGGAGAACGCCGTCTCCTTGACCCCACCCCGGTAGGCCGCGCCCAGCACCGCCACCCGGGCACCGGTCAGGTCACCGAAGGCGCCCTCCAGCAGTCCCACGGTGTAGGCGGGCATCGACGCGTTCGCCTCGCGCGCGGCGCGCACGACCGTCGCGTCCGGGTCGTTCCACAGGTAGAGCCGCGGGTAGACCGGGATGCAGTGCCCGCCGACGGCGATGCCCGGCTGGTGGATGTGGCTGTAGGGCTGCGAGTTCGCCGCTTCGATGACCCGCTGCACGTCGATACCGGCCGCCCCGGCGAACCGTGCGAACTGGTTGGCGAGGCCGATGTTCACGTCCCGGTAGGTGGTCTCGGCCAGCTTCGCCAGCTCGGACGCCTCGGCCGAGCCGAGGTCCCACACGCCGTTCGGCCGCGGGAGATCGGTGCGCCCGTCGAAGTCGAGTACCGCCGCGTAGAACGCGACCGCGCGCTCCGCACCCGCCGGGGAGAGGCCGCCGACCAGCTTCGGGTACTTGCGCAGGTCTGCGAACACGCGCCCGGTCAGCACGCGTTCCGGGGAGAAGACGACGTGGAAGTCGATCCCCTCCGCCAGCCCGGAGCCCTTCTCCAGCATCGGCTTCCACCGGTCGCGGGTCGTCCCGACCGGGAGCGTCGTCTCGTAGGAGACCAGAGTGCCGGGGGTCAGATGAGCCGCGAGCTCCTCGGTCGCCGCGTCCAGCGAACGGAAGTCGGGGCGTGCGTCGTCGTCGACGAACAGCGGCACGACGAGCACGACGGCGTCGGCCGTCGGGACGGCGTCGGCGTAGTCGGTCGTGGCCCGCAACGCACCGGCCGGCACGAACTCGGCGAGCGCGTCGGCGAGGCCTGCCTCGCCGGGGAACGGCTCGATGGCCTCGTTGACCAGCCGGACGACGTCCGGGGCGATGTCGACCCCGACGACGGTGTGGCCCTTCGACGCGAACTGGGCGGCCAGCGGAAGGCCGATCTTGCCCAGTCCGATGACTGCGATCTGCACGGGACAGGTCCTCCGGAAGCGCTGCGGACGTCGGCGGCGAGCCTACGGGCGGCGCCGGGCGGCGCCACCGACGGTGTGGCGGCGGGAAGCCGGCCCCGGCCGGGCGCTACCGTTCCGCGTTCGCTCCAGGCGACTCAGCACGTCTCCGTGCACCTGCACCGCCCCACCCGATCGGGTAACCGACCCCGCCTCCGTATGCTCCGCCGGGTGCATTGCCCGCGCATCGACGACCGGGGCGTGCCCGCCCGCAAGTCCGCGCGAGGGACACGCCCATGACCTGGGCTGCAGCCGTCCCCGCCGCTCTGGTCACCGCTGTCTGGTGTGTGCTCCCGGGAATGCTCGTGGCTCGAGCTGCGGGATGGCGGGGGATCGCCTGCTGGGGCTCGGCTCCGCTGATCTCGATCGCCCTGATCGCGACGACCGCGATCGGAGCCGGACGCATCGGCGTCCCCTGGGGGCCGTGGCCGGTCGTCGTCACCTCCGTCGCCGTTGCCGCCGCGGTGCTCGCCGTACGCGCCGCCGCCCGGATCTCGGCCCGGCGCCGGTCGGCTTCGCCGGAGTCGGTCGACGCCTCGCCGCCCGCAGCGGGGACCGGTTCACGGTGGGCGTTCCTGCACCGGTCCGGACCGGACGGCGGCCATGCCGGGCTCGCGCTGGCCGTCGGGATGGGCGTCACCATCGCGATCAGCTGGCTGACCGTGGTGCTGGCCTTCGGACCGGTCGATGCGATCTCTCCGACCTACGACGCGGTCCACCATTACAACGCCGTCGCCCGGATCCTGGACAGCGGTGACGGTTCGTCGCTCACCGTCGGCGAGCTGACGACCCCGGGGCAGCCGAGCGTCTACCCCGCGGCATGGCACGACCTCGTCGCGCTGGTCGTGCTCACCTCGGCGGCCGCGATCCCGGTGGCGTCCAACCTGGTCGCGCTGGCAGTCGCTGCCCTCGTCTGGCCGCTGTCGTGTGTGCTGCTGCTCCGACAGCTCGTCGGCCGCCGACCCGGCGCCTTCCTCGCCGGTCCGATCCTCGCCACCGCGTTCACCGCGATGCCGTGGATGGTGATGACCTGGGGAGTCCTGTGGCCGAACCTGCTGGGACTGGCCCTCGTCCCTGCGGGACTCGCCGCGGCCGTCACCGTCATCGGACTGACCAGGGACAGCACGATCGGCCGGCCCGCTGCGACGGTGCTCGGGGTCGTCGCTGCACCTGCCATCGCCCTCGCCCATCCGAATGCGGTCACCAGTCTGCTCGTCATCGGGTTGTCGCCGGTGGTGTGCGCTGCCGTGGTCTCCGCGGTCCGCCTGTTCCGCGAGCGGCGGCCCCTTCGTGCGGCGGCCGCGCTGATCGCCGCAGGCGCCGTGGCAATGGCCGTGCTGTGGTTCCTCGCCTGGTCACCGTTCCTCGCCGGTGTCCGTTCCTTCGACTGGCCGGCGACCATGGGCGCTCGCGAAGCCGTTCTCGGCGTGCTGTGGAACGCGATGAACCAGCGCCCGGAGCTCTTCATCGTCTCCGTTCTCGTCATCGTCGGTGCGGTGTTCGCCCTCCGGAGCCCGCTCACCGGCTGGTTGGTGCCCGCTCACGCCACCACCGGCTTCCTCTACGTGCTGGCGGTGTCCCGGGAGGGCGCGTTGACCACCGCGCTGACCGGCGCCTGGTACAACGACTCCTACCGGATCGCCGCGATGCTCCCGATCACCGGTGTTCCGCTGGCGACCATCGGCGTGCTCGGGATCGCCGGTCTGCTCGTGCGAGCAGCACTGCGGCTCCGGAGGGTCGATCCGACCGCGGAGCGGCGCCGGATGCTGGCGCTACCGGTGACGGCGGCCGTGATCGCCGCTCTGGTCCTGGCTTCCGACGGATTTCGGATCGGCGTCCACGCCTACACGGTTGCGGGCACCTACCAGCGGGAGGCGACATGGATGCTGCAACCCGGACAGCGCGAGTTCCTCGATGCGGCCGGGCAGCTCGTGCCACCGGACGGGCTGGTCGCGGCGAACCCGTGGACCGGGAACGCATTGCTGTACGCACTCACCGGCCGTGAGGTGATGTTCCCGCACATGTCCGGCCGTTGGACCCCGGACCAGCAGGTCGTCAAGGAACATCTGCGAGACGCCGGGGAAGACCGCTCGGTGTGCGAAGCAGTGCGCTCCACCGGCCTCACGCATGTGATCGACGGCCCGGTGTCGTACTGGCCGTGGGACGAGCGCGCACACGCGTTCCCCGGGCTCACCGAACTCGGACAGACACCCGGTTTCGAACCCGTCGCCTCCGGCGGAGGCAGCACCCTCTACCGGGTCACCGCCTGCGACCCCGGCCCACCGCCCGGGTGATCACCCCCGCCGGTCGGCGCCGCGGTCAGCAGATAGCGTGTCGCCGTCGACGATCCCGGGCGACCGAGTCGTCATCGCCCGG
This sequence comes from Pseudonocardia autotrophica, assembly GCF_003945385.1. Lineage (NCBI taxonomy): Bacteria > Bacillati > Actinomycetota > Actinomycetes > Pseudonocardiales > Pseudonocardiaceae > Pseudonocardia > Pseudonocardia autotrophica. The sequence goes on along the minus strand of NZ_AP018920.1, from coordinate 136,276 downwards.
CCCGGAGGAAACATGCGCGCGCTCGTGACCGGCGGAGCCGGCTTCATCGGTTCCACCCTGGTCGACGCCCTGGTCGCCCGCGGCGACGAGATCCTCGTGGTCGACGACCTGTCGGCCGGCAAGCGAGAGAACGTGCCCGCGGGGGTCGAGCTGGTCGAGCTCGACATCCGGGACGCCGGTGCACTGGCCGGGCTCGCCGGCCGGTTCCGGCCGGACGCGGTGTATCACCTGGCCGCGCAGATCGACGTCCGCACCTCGATGGCCGATCCGCTGCACGACGCCTCGGTGAACGTCGTCGGGACGCTCTCGGTGCTGCAGGCCGCGCAGGCGTCCGGAGCGGGTGCGGTCGTGGTGTGCTCCACCGGCGGCGCGATCTACGGCGACGGCGCCCCGCTCCCGACCACCGAGAGCGAGCCGGCCGATCCGGAGTCGCCGTACGGGCTGAGCAAGCTGGCCGCCGAGCGCTACACCCGGTTCTTCGTCCGGGCACACGGGCTGCCCGCGCTGGTGCTGCGCTTCGCGAACGTCTACGGCCCGCGTCAGCACCCGGCGGGCGGCGCCGGCGTCGTCTCGCTGTTCTGTGACCGGGCGCGGACCGGCGGACGGCCGACGGTGTTCGGCGACGGCGGCCAGACCCGCGACTTCCTCTTCGTCGGCGACATCGCCCGTGCCGCACTCGCCGCCGCCGACCGGCTCGCCGCCGGGGAGCTCGCGGGCGAGGTGTTCAACGTCGGCACCGGCACCGAATCCACGATCACCGAGCTGGCCGCGACGATCGGCCGGGTCGCCGGCCTCGACCAGGCGGCCTTCGCCCCCGAGTTCGAACCGGCCCGGCCGGGCGAGCTGCGGCGCAGCTGCCTGGACCCGTCCCGCGGCCTCGCCGCGCTGGGGCTCCCGGAGCCGACCACCCTCGCCGAGGGCCTGGCCGCGACCTGGGCCTGGCACACCGCGCGCAGCTGACCGCCCTGCCGCGGGTGCCACCTCAGCTGTAGACGGCCAGCGTCAGCATCGCGAGCCAGGCCACCGCGAGCACCTGAAGCACCCGGTCGCCGAGCGCGATCTCCTCCGGCTCGCCGCCGGTGCCCCGGTCGACGTCCACCGAGTAGCGCAGCACCGCGATCACGAACGGCACGATCGAGAGCACCGACCACACCGTGTTGTGGTGGGTCTCGCGGATCTCGAACGCCCACAGGCTGTAGGTCATGATCATGACGGTCGCCGACAGCGACCAGGTGTAGCGCAGGTAGGACGACGTGTAGCTCTCCAGCGACTTGCGGATCTTCGCGCCGGTCTGCGCCGCGAGCGTCATCTCCGCGTAGCGCTTGCCCGCGACCATGAACAGCGAGCCGAACCCGGCCACCAGCAGGAACCACTGCGACAGCGGGATCGCGGTCGCGACACCACCGGCGATGGCGCGCATCAGGAAGCCGGACGCCACGATGCAGATGTCGATCACGGGCTGGTGCTTGAGCCACAGGCAGTACGAGAGCTGCACGGCGACGTACACCGCGAGCACCACGATCAGCTGCCAGGTGACCAGCACCGCCAGCCCGATCGACACCACGAACAGCACGCCCGCCGCGACGTAGGCCAGCGGCAGCGGCACGATGCCGGCCGCGATCGGGCGCCGCCGCTTGGTCGGGTGCGCCCGGTCGGCCTCGACGTCGAGCGCGTCGTTCACCAGGTAGACGCCGGACGAGGCCAGCGAGAACGCGACGAACGCGACCAGGCAGTCGATCAGGACCGACGTGTCGAACAGGCCGCCGCCGACGAACGGTGCCGCGAGCACCAGGACGTTCTTCACCCACTGCCGCGGGCGCATCGTCCTGACCAGTCCGCGGGCGACCATCGTGGGGGTCCGCTCGGACGGGTCCAGCGGGACGTGCGGCGGCGGTGCACCGCCCACGGCGTCGGCCGCGTGGCCCTCGGGGGCGCCCGCGTCGTCCGGGGCGTCCGGCTCCACCGGTGTCGTCGGGTCGGCGACCTCGGCGACGGCGGCCTTCGAGTCCGCCGGGGCGTCCCGGTCGTCGCCGGCGCTCTCGACGCGGGTGCGGTCGGTGCTGGTCATGCGCTCACCCTCCGGAGGTGGGGTTGCGACGTGCGGCGCTGCGCCGGATGACGGGGCGCGCGCCGGTGGCCACGGCCGCGCCGAGCGCGGTGCCGGTGGCGACGTCGGTCGGGTAGTGCACGCCGAGGACCAGGCGGGAGAGCGCCATCAGTCCGACGGTCGCCGCCGCAGCGGCCCGCGACCGGCCGCCGAGCAGGCCGCCGTAGAGCACCGCGGCCGCGGTCGTGGAGGTGGCGTGCGATGACGGGAAGCTGAGCCGGCTCGGGGTGCCGACCAGCACCCGGACCGACGGGTGGTCCGGGCGGCGGCGACGCACCACGCGCTTGACGCCGATCGAGGCGCCGTGCGCGAACGCGACGGCGGCCGCAGAGCCGAGCCACTCGCGCCGGCGCGGGCGATCGAGCACGGCGCCGGTGACGCCGATGGCGAGCCAGCCCGCGGCGTGCTCACCGAACAACGACATCCCCCGCGCGACGCGGACCGACGGCCCGTTCGCGAGAGCGCGCTGCACCCTCGCGAGGACGGCGGTCTCCCCGCTCGCGGGCGCGGCCGGGGCAGGGCTCGCGTCGGACGTCGGATGTGGACCGGGGCGGTCCAGGGTGTCGGCCACGGGGTGGGGCCCTCCAGGCGTGCCGCTGGCACCCGGCTCGACCCGGGCTATGACAGCAGGTGATGGTACGCCGGGGCGGCCCGGCGACGGGCCCCGGGGCGGGCCGTCGGGGCCCGTGTGAGGCCCCGGTGAACACCCGGCCACCACCACATGACCCGCTGAGGTGCACGACGCAACGCCGTCACCGGTCCGGTGCGCCGGCAGCCGGTTTCCCGCGGGCCGCGCCGCCGTGTCCGGGCCCGCCGCACCCGCGCGCGGCCCGTTCGCCGCGCGCGGATCGACGCCGGTCAGAACCAGCGTTCGAGGACCTCGGCGATGCCGTCGCGCGAGTTCGGCGCCGTCACCTCGTCGGCCAGCCCCACCAGATCCGGATGCGCGTTGCCCATCGCGACACCGATCCCCGCCCAGCGCAGCATCTCCCGGTCGTTGGGCATGTCGCCGAACGCGATCGTCTCCGCGGCGGTGACACCGAGCCGGGCCGCCACGTCGGCCAGCCCGGTCGCCTTGGTGACGCCCGGCGCGGACGCCTCCAGCAGCCCCGACGGGTGCGAGAACGTCAGATCCGCGATCCCCCCGATCTCGGGTTCGAGGGTCGTCATCATCTGCTCGCTGGTGAGCTCCGGGGCGCGGATCAGCAGCTTCGTGACCGGTCGCGCGAGCAGCTCGTCCGGGCTGACCGGACCGCCGTCGTGGTCCCCCCAGGCGTGCACGTAGCCGGGCCCGGTGAGGAACTCGTCGACGGTGCCGAGCTCGACCCGGCTGGTGGCGGAGTTGCCGACCCGCTCGACGCCCAGCCCACAGCCGGGGAACAGCTTCCCGGCCAGCGCTGCGAGCCGGCGCACCGCATCCGGCTCCAGGGTGCGTGCGCCGAGCAGGACGTCGTCGACGGCGTCGTAGAGCACGGCGCCGTTCGCGCAGACGCACAGCCGGACCATCCCGGGCGGCAGCTTCGCCACCACCGGTGGGATCCAGCGCGGCGGACGCCCGGTGACGAGCACGAAGCCGGTCCCCGCATCGACCAGTCGGGAGAGCACGGCGGCGGTGCGCGGGGAGACGTCGTCGCGGTCGTCGAGCAGGGTGCCGTCGACGTCTGTCGCGACCAGCCGGGGAGGTTTGTCGGCGATCACGGCTCGAGCGTACGGAACCCGGCCCACCGGCCGGACCCGGTCGCGACCCGCCGTGGCGGTTTGCCGACGATCACAGCCCGGGCGCACGGAACCCGGCCCACCGGCCGGACCCGGTCGCGACCCGTCCTGGCGGTTTGCCGACGATCACGGATCGGGCGGACCGGACGAGGCCCGCCGCGGGCTCCGAAGTGGTTACCCTCGGAGGGTGCGCGTACTGGTTGTCGCGGCCCCCCTGTCGGGGCACCTGACGCCGCTGCTGCCGTTCGCGCACGCACTCTGGGACTCCGGCCACGAGGTGCTGGTCGCCTGCGGCGGGGAGGCACTCCCGATCGGCGGCACCGGCCCGCTGCCGTTCATCGACGTCGCCCGGAATCTGCGGATCGGCAGGCTCGCCGCCCGTTCGCTGGTCGCGCACCCGGTCACCGCGCGGGCCGAGCTCGCCGGGCGGGGTGGCGACGCGGGCGTCCGTTCCCTGTTCGGCCCGGTCAACGAGGAGCTCACCGACGCGCTGGTGACGGTCGCCGAGCAGTGGCGGCCGGACATCGTGCTCCACGAGCCGCTGGCCGCTGCCGGCGCGCTCGCCGCCGCCCGGCACGACGTGCCCGCCGTGCTGCACGAGAACGGGCTGCTCGACGGTCTCGCGACGACCCGGGTCCTGCTCGACTCCCGTCCGCTGCAGCGGGCCAGGGCCCGGCACGGCGTGCGCGTCGTGCCGCCACCGGCGATGGTCCTGACGATCACCCCGCAGAGCCTGGCCGGGGCCCGCGACGCGCTCGCGGTGCGGCCCGGCCGGGCCGGCGGGGGTGGGCCGCTGCCGGCGTGGCTGAAGGCACCGTCGGTGCGGCCGCGGGTGCTGGTGCTGCGCGGCGGCGGGCCGATGCGGGGTGACCTGCAGGCGTCCGCGCTGCGGGTCGTCGCGGCCGCCGAGGGTCTGGACTGCGAGCTCGTGCTGGTCCGCCCGCCGGCGCGGCTGGCCCGCCGGGCCGGGCCGGGGGTCCGCTCGGTCGGCCGGGTCGCGCACGCGGAGCTGCTGCCGGCGTGCGCGGCGGTGCTGCACGGCGGCAGCGCCGGACACGTCCTCGCAGCGCTGGCGGCGGGCGTCCCGCAGCTGGTCCTGCCGGGGCCGGGTGACCGGCGGTACAACGCCGAGCTGGTCGACGCCCGCGGGGCGGGGATCGGCGGAGCCGTCACCGAGGACGCGCTGCGCCGCCTGGTGCACGACGGCGAGATCGCCGCGGCCGCGCGGGAGGTACGCGGCGAGATCGCCGCGATGCCGTCGCCGCAGGCGCGCGTGGACATCGTCGCCGCGCTGGCGTGAGCGGCCCGCGCCGCGCGGATTCGGGCCCGGAGACCTAGAAGACCGCCACCGCCACGATCAGCCCCAGCGCGACGTGCGCGGCCGCGACGACCTTCGCCGCGGCGCGCGGCTCCTCGGACTGGATGATCTCGCCGATGTCGATCCCGGTCACCCACTCCAGCAGCCGGACGGCGCCGACCTGGGCGATGATCCCGATCAGGCCGAACACCAGCGACGAGATGACGCCCTGCAACAGCGACCCGTAGGCCGAGTAGATCGCCAGCACGATGATGAACGCCATCGAGATCATCCCGGCGGCGGTGATCAGGACCGCGTTCGGCAGCCCGGCCCGCACCATCTGCGGCAGCTTGCCCGGGGTCGTGAGGTCGATCGCCCAGAAACCGATGAGCATCATCAGGGTGCCGATCACGGCGTAGAGCAGGATCGCGCCGATGCCACGGCCGAGGAAGCCCCAGTAGGTGGCGTCGAGCGCCTGGGCGAGGATCACGGTGGTACCTCCGGAGGGGAGCGGAAGGGTCGGGAGGGAGGAGATCGGGAGCAGGATCAGGACGGGATCAGGACGGGATCAGGACGGAATACGGTGCGGCACGAACGCCGCGCCGTCGTCGGTGATCAGGCCGGCGGTCTCGCGGATGCCGAGGCCGGCGGCGGTGTCACCGACCAGCCACGCACCGAGTACCGGCCGGAAGCCGTCGAACTCGGGCAACGGGTCGAACATCTGGTAGACGAAGCCCTCGTCGCCGTAGACGCCGCCGGTGGCGGTCTCGTAGCCGGGCGCGACGATCTGGATGTTCGCGCCCTCCCGTCCGAGCAGCGGCTTGCGCACGTACTCGGTGAGGATGCCGGGATTGCCCAGTGACGCGGGGAGCAGGTTCGGGTGCCCGGGGTACATCTCCCAGAGCACGGCGAGCAGTGCCTTGTTCGACAGCAGCGACTTCCACAGCGGCTCCAGCCAGAGCGTCTCCGGCAGGCTGCGGGTGACGTGCTTGCCGAACTCGTCGGACAGCACCCACTCCCAGGGGTAGAGCTTGAACACCGACGACATCGGGACCTCCTCGAGGTCCACGAACCGGTCCAGCGCGGAGTCCCAGCCGATGTCCTCGATGGACAGTCCGACGGTGTCGATGCCCGCCTCGGCAGCGGTCTCCTGCAGGTAGCCGACGGTGATGTGGTCCTCGCCGGTGGACTCGGCCCCCGACCAGGTGAAGTGCACCTCCGCCGAGGGCAGTCCGGCCTTGATCTCGGCCCAGCGCTCGACCAGCTTCTCGTGCAGCGAGTTCCACTGGTCGTCGCCGGGGTGGGTGTCCTGCAGCCAGTACCACTGCGGGATCGACGCCTCCAGCAGCGACGTCGGGGTGTCCGCGTTGTACTCGAGCAGCTTCGCCGGGCCGGAGCCGTCGTAGCGCAGGTCGAACCGGCCGTAGAGGTACGGATCGGAGCGCCGCCAGGAGTCGGTGACCGCCTGCCAGCTCCACTCGGGCAGCGCGAAGTCGGCGAACCGTTCGGTGGTCACCACGTGATCGACGGCGGACAGGCACATCGAGTGCAGGACCTCGACGTCGGCCTCCAGGGAGAGGATCTCGTCCATCTCGAAGGTGTAGTGGACCGACTCGTCCCAGTACGGGCGCTCGCCGCCGGAGCCGTCCCGGCCGGGCGATCCGAAGACCATGCCCTGATCGGCGACGATGCGCTGCCAGTCCGGGCGGGGGGTGCTGCGTTCGCGTCGCACGCCTCAGCTCCCGCTGGAGGTGCCGGAGCCGCCCGAGGACGTGCTCGACCCACCGACGCCGAGCCCGCCGCGGGAGATCGTGCTGCCGGTCGTGCCGCTGCGCACGGTGGTGCCGCGCGACGGCGGCGGGTTGACCGTGCCGCCGGTCGCGACCTGGCCGACGCTGCCGGTGCCGCCGTAGTTGTAGTGGTACTGGCGGCCGCCGCCGCCCAGGAAGATCGGCACGAAGGCGAACCCGCCACCGGTGTTGACCTGACCGTTCTGCGAGGTGCCCGCGCAGTTCTCGTCCGGGACGACCACCTGGTTCTCGTCGACGCAGCGCGCCTCGACGGTCTCGGTGCCGCCACCCGACGCCGCGTACACGGCGGCGATCAGCGCGACCACGCCGACCGTCGCGCCGGTGCCGATCAGCACCCGCTTCGTGGTCTTCGACCGGGCCTCGCGGCGGAGCACCTCCTCGCGGTCGGCGCGCAGCTTCTGCTCGCGGGCCCGCTTCTCGGCGAGCGTGGGCTCGCGCGGAGCGGTGCTGCCGTCCTGGTGCCGGATCCGGCCCCGCTGTCCTGCCGTCTCGCCCGGTTGCGGGAACGCACCGGACTCCGGCCGGTCCTCCCCACCCGAGTGCCGTCCGTCGGTCATCGCTGCCCACCCATCGCCGCATCCCCCTCCGCCACCCTAACGGTCCATCCGGGCGTCCGTCCGCGGACCGGCGACGATCTGGATCACCTGTCCGCGGCGACCGGCCCTCCCCCGCAGGACGAGCGGCCGCCGCGGCTGGCGCGTGCGGCTGTCACCTGCACGTTCACAGCACCGCGCCGACCGACCGCCGCCCCGGCACCCCGGCCGGATGAAGCCGCGGACCGGGCCGCTGCATCATGGACGGGTCATGGATCCCAGCTCCCCCACCGGCTCCGCTCCCCGCCGGCACGCCGACCCCGGGCCTGCCGACACCGGGGAGCAGGTCTACGACGGTTACGACGGCCGCTACGCCCGTGCCGCGCACGGCGGCGCCTCCTCGCACAGTGACGCCGCGCACGGCGGCGCCTCCCACAGCGGCGCCTCGCACGGTGGCGCGCCGGGCGGCACCACGTCGGTGCTGGCCCGCCCGACCGGCGGCCCGGCGAGCCCGGTGGCACCGACCCGGCGCCGTCGCGGCACCGACGACGGGGCGGGCGCCGCGGTCTCCCACGACCACGGCCGGGAGCGCGGTCCGCTCGGTGCCCGCCGGGTCGGGATCGGGATCCTGATCGGTGCCTTCCTGATGCTGACCGTCGCCTCGCTGGATTCACTGCTCGGCGCGGAGGTGCCGGTACTGGGCTCGTTCGCCTCGTCCGGGGTGCCACCGCGGGTCGAGGCACCGCCGTCGCTCCCGCCGCCACCCGACACCGCGGGCACCTGCCTGAACTGGAACCGCGACGACGCGACCGACACCGCCGCCGTCGACTGCGCGCAGCCGCATCTGTTCGAGCAGGCCGGCCGGGTCGCGCTGGCCGACCAGGCGGTGTTCCCGACCGACCAGGCCTGGCAGACGCTGGTCGCCGAACGCTGCACCCCGGTCGTCACGCAGTACCTGAACGACAAGTTCGATCCGGACGGCAAGTTCCGGGTCGGCGCACTGAAGCCCTCCCAGCAGCGGTGGGACGAGGGCGACAAGGGGATGCGCTGCGGCCTGCAGATGGCCTCGCGCAGCAGCGCGATGCTCCCGATCACCGGCCGGGTCGCCGAGCAGGACCAGTCCGCGGTCCAGCCGGCGGGGACCTGCCTGGCGATCGACGGGCGCACCGTCGGCGACCCGACCGACTGCGCCGGGCCGCACGCCGTCGAGACCGTCGGCGTGGTCGACCTCGGCACCGAGTTCCCGGAGGCGTTCCCCACCGTCGAGGACCAGGACGCCTTCCTCCAGCCCACCTGCACGGAGGCCGCGAACACCTTCGCCGGCAACGATCAGGTCATCGCCGAGAAGAAGCTGACCGTCTACTGGGGCAACCTCTCCGAGGCGTCCTGGAACGCGGGCAGCCGCAAGGTCAACTGCAACATCGGCACCCTGTTGCCGGACGGCAGCGGCTTCGCGTCGATCACCGGTTCGGTGCGCGGGAACCTGGTCGTCGGCGAGCAGCCCGCCCCGCCCGAGGCGACCGCGCCGGGCGCCCCCGCCGACCCGGCGGCACCCGCCGACCCGTCCGCTCCGGCCGATCCGTCGGCTCCCGGTGGGGACACCCCGGTCGAGCAGCCCGGATCCGGGCAGCCCGCCGCACCGGACGGCGGCGCGGAGCAGCCACCGCCGTCGGATCTCGACGTCCCGCCGGGGCTCCCCGGGCTCGGCAACTGACGCGGTGCCCGTCCCGATGACGCCGGACCGGTTCGAGGACCTGGTCGGCAACGCACTCGATCTCGTGCCCGAACAACTCGCGGCGGCGATGGACAACGTCGTCGTGCTGGTCGAGGACCGCAACCCCGACGAGCCGGACCTGCTCGGGCTCTACGAGGGGGTCGCCCTGACCGAACGGACCGCCGACTACGCGGGCGAACTCCCCGACCGGATCACGATCTACCGGGATGCGGTGCTCGACTTCTGCGACGACGAGGAGCAGGTCGTCGACGAGGTCGCGATCACCGTGGTGCACGAGATCGCGCACCACTTCGGGATCGAGGAGGAGCGGCTGCACGAGCTCGGCTGGGGCTGAGGCCGGGACTCAGACCGGAGGCCTGCCCGGGGCCGGATCGGGACCGGCCCCGAGCGGGTTCAGCCCGCCGTGGCGAGTGCGGTCCTGAAGTGCGGGACCACCTCGCTCGCGAACAGGTCGGTGTTGCGGCGCACCAGCTCGGCCGGCATGTCCCCGATCGCGAGCATGGTCATCATCTGGCCGAACCCGAGCTCGTCGCGCAGCTCCCCGATCCGGTTGCGGACCGACTCCGGCCCGCCGACGATCACGTACCCCTGCTCGACGAGCTCGGAGTAGGACAGCTCCGGATAGGGCTTGAGGTTGGCCTTGAGCAGGCCGCGCAGCGCGGGCGGGGACATGTAACCGGGCGGGAACACCATCTCCAGGCTCTGCCGCAGTCCCTTGTGGAACAGCCACTCGACGTGCCGGCGTGCCTCCTCGTGCGCGGAACGCTCGTTCTCGCCGATGAACACCGGCACCGCCAGCGCTATCTTCTCCCGCTCCACCTCGTAGCCGATGTCGGCGGCGGCACCCCGGTAGCCGTCGAACCAGGTCTTGACCACCGCGGTCGGGGCGTACACCGAGACGTAGAGGAAGCGGTTCTCGGCGACCCAGCGCATCGTCTCCGGGCTGCCCGCGCCGGGTACCGCGATCGGCGGGTGCGGCGACTGCAGCGGACGCGGCCAGACGTTCACGTACCGGTACTCGTAGTGCTCGCCCACCCACTCGAACGGGCCCGGCGTGGTCCACGCCTTCCGGATCAGGTCGAACGCCTCGTTGAACCGGGACCGCGACTCGGCCGGGCTGACACTGTGCGCGAAGTGCTCCCACCCGATCCCGCGGACGAACCCGGACACCAGACGGCCGTTCGTGAGGTGATCGAGCATCGCCACCTCCTCGGCCACCCGCAGCGGGTTCCCGCGGATCGGGATGGCGTTGCCGAGGACCAGGATCGACGAGTTCGACGTCCGCCGGGCGAGCGCCGCGGCCATGATGTTCGGTGACGGCATCATCCCGTAGCCGGACTGGTGGTGTTCGTTCACCACGATGCCGTCGAAGCCGACCGCGTCGGCGTACTCCAGCTCGTCGAGGTAGCGGTGGTAGAGCTGCACGCCGCGGGCCGGGTCGAAGTTCCCGTTCGAGTAGGTCAGCGACATCGACGGGTACTTCTCGAGGTCGTCGAAGTCGTCCGGCAGGTACGGGTAGGGCATCAGGTGGAAGAAGTTGAACTTCACGACCGGCCTCCTGCGCGCTCGGTGAGGAAGGTGCTGACCGCGTCGGCGACGGCGTCCGGGCGCTCCCCGTACAGCGCGTGCCCGCAGTCGTCGACGACGACGAGCTCGGCATCGGGGATGCCCGCTGCGTAGCGCTCGCAGTGCACCCGCGGCACGATCCGGTCCTCGCCGGCCGCGATCACCCGGGTCGGCATCGAGATCCGGTGCAGCCTGCTCTCCAGCCGCGGGTTGTTCAGGAACGGCCGCCAGCCGAACCGGGCCAGCGAACCCAGCTCCCGGTAGGTCGCGATGATCTGGTCGGTCTCCGGGGCGACCGAGAGGATCTGCTCGACCAGCGCCGGATCGTGGTAGAGCGCCGCGATCAGCTGCGGCGGTGTCATCAGGAACAGGTCGGCTACCAGGTGACCGGGGATCCGCAACCCGACCGGGCCGAGCAGCACCAGGCTGCGGAACCGCTCCGGGGAGTGCACCGCGAGCTCGGCGGCCAGCCACCCGCCGAACGACGCCCCGACCAGGTCGACCCGGTCCAGCTCGAGCCGGTCGAGCACGTCGAGGTAGTGGTAGACGAGGTCGTCCACACCGCGCAGTTCGGGCAGGTCGTCCGAGCCGCCCCAGCCGGGATGGTCGGGGGCGATGACGTCCGCCGATCCCGACAGCCGCTCGTGGAACGGTCCCCACATCCCGGCCCCACCGGCCGCGTGCAGGAAGAGCAACGGGTGCCCGCTCCCGGACCGGAAGTAGCTGATCGATCCGCTTCCGGCCGCGAGCGTTCGCGCGACGGCCGGTCCTTCCACGACATCGGTCACCGGTGTCTGCCTCCCCGGGTCGGTCGCCCCCGGCACCGTCCGGCACCGCGGGGGTGTGGCGACTGCCACAGCCACGCCTCGACGCTACGAGTGGCGTCGCGGGCCCGCGATCCGTTCACCGCCGTGCGGCGATCCGCTTCCTGCGCAGCCGCCACCGGGCCGGACGTTGACATCAGCCCTGTTCGCTGGCCACGCTGACGTCCATCGGACAGATGTCCGCCAATGGAGGCGAGCATGGCCGGATCGGCGCCGTCGGACGTGACACGCCCGGACGCCCGCCGGCTGAGCCGGGGCACCGGCTTCAGCACCCCGGATCCCCGCCGGGCCAGGACCCGGACCGAGGCGTTCCTGGACTGCGCGCACGCGATGGCGGTGCGCGACGAGTCACGGTTCCGCGCGCAGGTGCGGTTCGCCTCGGTCGGCGGGATCGGCCTGCTGGCGACCACCTACCGCACCCCGGTGGCGATCACCTGCGTGCCACCGATCCCGTGGGTCACGCTGAACTTCCTGTCCACCGGATCGGCCGTCTCGTCGGTGGAGGGCAGCCCGCCGCTCGCCCTCGATGCGGACCGCGCGACCGTGTTCACCTACGACCGTCCGCTGACCATCCGGATGTCACCGGAGGCGTACCAGCTCATGGTGCTGATCGACCGTCGCCGGCTGGAGACCGCGCTGGAGCGGATGCTCGGCCGGCGGCCGGCCGGGCCGCTGTCGTTCGAGGCGGCCCTGGATGTCGGCAGCAGCAGCGTCACGGCGGCCGTGTCGATGCTGCTCCACGTGCTGCGCACCAGTCCGAGCGGGCGGCCGCCCCCGGCCGTGGCCGCCGAGGCGGAGCGGTCGCTGGTGTCCGCGTTGCTGCTCGGCCAGCGGCACCGGCACACCCGGGCACTGTTCGCCGAACCGGAGCGTCCGCCGCCACGGACGGTGGCCCGGGTGGTCGAGCTGATCGAGTCGAGCACCGACGAGTCGCTGGGCGTCGCCGACCTGGCGCGGGAGGCCGGGATCAGCGAGCGCGCCCTGCACGCCGCGTTCCGCAGGCACACCGGCAGCACGCCGATGGCCTACCTCCGCCGGGTGCGGCTCGACCGGGTGCGGGCCGAGCTGGCCGCGGCGGATCCGGTGACCGGCTCGGTCACCGAGGTGGCCCTGCGGCACGGGTTCGGGCACCTCGGCCGGTTCGCCGCCGCCTATCGGGCGCGGTTCGGGGAGTCGCCGTCGACCACCCTGCGCCGCTGATCCGACGGCACGCCGACGGCAGGTGCCCGGCGGAGCCGGCGGCCGACGGTCCAGCAGCGATGCGCCCTCGGGAGCCGGCCCGGCGCGGGCGAGGCGGACAACCGGCCCGGCGGCGACGACACCGGCGGCCGGCCCGGCGGGACCTCAGCGGCGCAGCGTGACCGAGGGGTGCTCTCCGAACCGCGCCCGATAGGCGGCGGCGAACCGGCCGGCGTGGGCGAAGCCGTTGTCCAGCGCGATCCGGGTGACCGACGCGTGCGGGCCGCCCCCGAGCAGGTCGCGACGGGCCCGGTCCAGCCGGATCCGTCGGGAGTGCGCGGCAGGCGTCGTCCCGAGGTGCCGACGGAACACGGCGAGCAGCGTCCGCTCGCCGACCCCGGCCACCCGGGCCAGCTCGGCGACCGGGACCGCCCGGTCCGGGTTCGTGTCGAGGTGGGCCAGCGCGTCCCGCAGCACCCGTGGCGACGGCAGCGCCAGGTGCCGGGTGAGCTGCTCGGACGACGAGTGCCGGTGCTCCAGCACCAGCAGAGAGCCGATCGTCCGCTCGAACTCGGCGGCCACCGTCGGCCGGAGCCCGGCCGGCCCGGACGCCTCGACGGCACCGAACAACGCCCGGACCGCCCCGGGAAGGGCCGAGCCGGCGTCGACCGCGGGCTCGAAGACGGGATCGGCATCCACCTGCTCGCCGAGTACCGCCGCCCACCGCTCGCGCAACGCCGCCCGCTCCAAGCGCACCACCAGCAGCACCAGATCGGCGCTCCACTCCATCCGCAGCGGGGCGACGGCGGAGATCACCGCGCCACGGTCGACGCCGGCTGCCACCGACCGGCCCAGGTGCTCCAGCCGGAAGCCGCCCCGGACCGGCAGATGGATCGTCACGAAGTCGTCCAGCGGGGGCGCACCGATCTCGACCCCGGCGCCGTAGCGGAACGCCATCAGCCGCAGGCCGGCGACCTGGACACCACGGATGTCCGCACACAGCCGGGCCGCGCGGTCCGACAGCCGCATCGAATGCCCGTTGAGCAGGGCGACCGCGCGTGACCGGATCTCGTCCGGATCGGAGGAGCGCAGCAAGGGGTGGGCCGCGAGCGGACCGGTCGGACGACACGCTGCTGTGGCCTCCGGGTCGGCCATGACCCTCCACTTCCCGTGACCCAGCGGAAGGTGCCCGCTGTTCGGACAGGTGTCCGTCATCGAATCGCCAGGCAGTCCCGGTGTCAACGCCCGTCCAGACCTACCCGTTGCGGGAATCGGCCGGTGCCGGCGGATCGCGGCTCGCCGTACGGACCGGAGCCGCCCTACCGTCCGGCAACACATCTCGACCGGAGGCCGCCGATGTCCTCGACACTCGACACCGAGACCCACACAGGGACCACTCCGCTGCTGGCGGCGGTGGACGAACTCGTCCCGCTGTTGCGGGCGAATGCCGCCGAGGCCGAACGAACCCGGCGGATCCCGCAGCAGAGCATCCGGGCCCTGGCGGACGCGGGCGCCTTCCGGATGACGACGCCGCGGCGCTACGGCGGCTCGGAGACCGACATCGTCGAGCTGACCCGGGTACTCGACGCGATCGGGCGCGGCTGCGGATCGACGTCCTGGGTCACGTCGCTGCACGCCGTCGGCTCCTACTTCGTCGGCCGCTACGACGACCGCGCACAGGACGAGGTCTGGGCCGACGGCCCGGACAGCCGGGTGGCCAGCGTTTTCAGCCCCGGCGGTCTACTCACCCCGGTCGACGGCGGCTACCTGCTCAGCGGGCGCTGGCCGTTCAACACCGGCTGCCGCTCCGCCACCTGGGACGCGGTCGCCGCCCGGGTCGACGGCCCGGCGGACGGGCCGCCGGAGATCCTGCTCGCCCTGGTCCCGATGTCGGAGCTCACCATCGCCGACGACTGGCACCCCTCCGGGCTCGCCGGCACCGGCAGCAACACCACCGTGGCCGAGTCGGTGTTCGTGCCCGAGCACCGGTTGCTCCCGGTGGCCGAGGCCCTCGCCGGGGGCACCCGGTCCGTCGCGAACGCCGACGCCGACCTGTACCACTGCGCGCTCTTCCCGTTCGTCCTGGTCAGCAGCACCGGGACTCCGCTGGGGATGGCCCGGGCCGCGATGGACCACTTCCGCGAACGGGCACCGGGCCGGATGATCACCTACACCGGATGGGCGGTGGCCGAGGCCCAGACCACGCACGTCACGGTGGCCGATGCCGCCGTGAACATCCGCGCGGCCGAACTGCTCGCCCGCGACCTGACCGAGCGGCTCCGCGCCGCCGCGATCGCCCGCCGCGACCCGGGCGTGGCCGAGCGCGCGGCGATACGGGCCGAGTCGGCGCACGTCGTCCGGCTGAGCAGGCTCGCCGTGGAGGCCCTGAACAGCATCAGCGGTGCGTCGTCGATCCAGGGGGACGTGCCCATCCAGCGGGTGTTCCGCGACATCGAGGCACTGAGCCTGCACGCGGCTCTCAACCTGAACACCAATCTCGAGGTACACGGACGGGTGCTGATGGGGCAGGACCCGGCGACGCCGTTCCTCTGATCCGGGTCGGTGCGACCCGATCCGGCCGCACCGACGAGGCACGACCCCGGCAGCGTCGCCCCTCCGGGCCGGGTCAGTGCGATCCGGTCCGGCCACGCTGACGAGGCACGACCCCGGCGACGCCGCTCCTCCGAGACGGGGCAGTACGAGCCGATCCGGCCACGCTGACGAGGCACGACCCCGGCGACGCCGCTCCTCCGAGACGGGGCAGTACGAGCCGATCCGGCCACGCTGACGAGGCACGACCCCGGCGACGCCGCTCCTCCGAGACGGGTCAGTGCGAGCCGGTCCGGCCGCCCGGCATCGGGTCCCACAGCTCGACGACCCAGCCGCCGGGGTCGCGGCGCAGCACCACCCGGCCGGTGTTCGGGACGGGCCGGTCCCGGCCGAACGTCGCGGGAACCGATCCGGGCACCGCGCCTGGCCCGACATCAGGCAGGGATTCGGGCACAGCACCGGGCAGCGCACGGGACACGGCATCAGGATCGATGCCCGGCACGGCGCCCTGCCGGGCACCCAGCAGCGCGAACGTCGCCAGCCGGATCGCGGCGCCGTGACTCACCACGACGACGGCGCCGCTGTCGACACCGCCGAGCACCGCGTCCAGGTCCGGCAGGAACCGGTTCCAGACGTCGCGCGCGGACTCGCCACCGGGCATCGGCCGGTCGACGTCGCCGTCCCACCAGGCGGCGAAGACCTCGTCGAACTGCGCCCGGGCGTCGTCGTCCGCCCGGTTGTCCAGATCCCCGACGAAGATCTCGTGCGCCCCCTGGAGCAGCTGCACGTCGACCCCGAGCGCGGCGCCGATCGGGGCCGCCGTCTCACGGGCCCGGGTGGCCAGGGAGGCGTAGACCGCGCGGACCGGCCAGCCGACGAACAGCCGGCCGACCTCGGCGGCCTGCTCGTGGCCGAGCTCGTCCAGCGACGGGCCCGGGACACCGGTGTCGAGGGCGTGCCGCACGTTCGACGGGGTGCGGCCGTGCCGCACGAGCACCAGCCGGACGGCGCCGTCGTCCGGCGGGACCTCTGCGTCCCGGATCCCGCCGCCGGCTGCGGCGAACGCGGTGGCGGTGTCGTCACTCACCGGCCGGCCCCCTCGCGGATCGTGCTGAGCCAGCGCTGCGACGCGGCGTAGTCGTCGGCGCCGGCGGTGTCCGGCGGCGACACCGGGCCGCCCACGCCGCCCGGCTGCTCCGGCCGCGCGTCGGACCGCGGGAACGAGCCGAGGTAGATCAGCCGGTCGCAGCGGCGATACAGAGCCGCGAGCGCCTCCCCCATAGCCGGATCCGCGACGTGCCCGGAGCAGTCCAGGTGGAACCAGTACTCGGCGTGCCGGTCCTTGACCGGGCGCGACTCGATCCGGGTCAGGTCGATCCCGCGGACGGTCAGCTCGGTGAGCAGGCCCAGCAGCGTGCCGGGACGGTTGGTGGTGGTCGCCGCGATCATGGTGCGGTCCCAGCCGGTCGGCTCCGGCGGGAGCGCCGGCCGGGTGAGCAGCACGAACCGGGTCACGGCGCCGGGATTGTCGGCGATGTCGTCGGCGAGCACCGCGAGCCCGTGCCGGGATGCCGCGAGTGGCGCCGCAACGGCGGCGTCCACCTCGCCGCGGGCGACCTGCGCCGCGGCCTCAGCGGTGGACGAGCTGACCCGCACCTCGGCGCCGGGCAGGTGCTCGGCCAGCCAGCCCCGAGTCTGCGCGATGCCGTGCCCGTGCGAGGCGACCGTGCGGATCGCGGTGAGATCGCCGGCCGACTCGGCCCCGGGACGCCCCAGCAGGCAGAACCGGACGGCGATCCGGGCCTCCCGGGTGACCACCAGCGGTGGATCGGCGACCAGGCCGTCGAGCACCGGGGGCACCGCGCCCTCGACGGTGTTCTCGATCGGGACGCACCCGGCGTCGACCGAGCCGTCGCGGACGGCGGCGAGCACGGCCGGTGCGCCCGGCAGCGGCACCAGCTCGGCGTCCCGGGATTCGGGCAGGGTCCGCAGAGCCTGCTCGGTGAAGGTGGCGTGCGGGCCCAGGAACCCGATCCGCGGCGGGCTCGACATCGATCAGTCCAGCAGTCCGAGTGCCACGAGATCGGCGATCGGCACCGGGTCCGGATCGACGCCGCAGCGCGGCAGCACCGTGCGGACCTGCTCGACGGCGGCCGGGGGCAGCTCGTCCAGCTCGCGGGCGAGCTTCTCGCCGTCGGTGCACTCCAGCGCGTCCTGCACCGGGTCGGGCGATGCGCTCACGCCGGTCATCCGGGCGACCGCCACGATCAGGTTGAGCAGGCCGTGCCTGCCCCGGGTGAACGAACCGGACGGCTCCTCGCGGACGATCCGGTCGATCCCCTGCGCGGAGATCCCGCCGGTGCCGCTCTCCAGGCCCGCCTGCAGGAAGGCGTACACGTCGTCGACCTCGGGCACGTCGGACGGCCGCGGGCCGCCCATCCGGATCTTCGGCGTGCAGCCGTGCTCGGCGACCTTGCGGACGGCGGCCAGCCAGGCCAGCGTCCCCTCCGGGTCACCCTCGACCGGACGGCGCGGCTCGACGACCGGCGTGACCTCGTCGGGGACGAACTCGGAGACGCGCTCCAGCCAGATGCCGTCGACGTCCGGCGGCGCGGCGCACTCGACGGTGCTCGGTGTGAGCAGGCTGGATCGGGAGAACACGGTGGACAGGGCTTTGGGGACCGCCCCCAGGCCGGTGTCCACGACGAGTGCCAGCTCGGCGGGACGGCTCGGGGCGGACCTGGCCAGCTCGGTGACCACGGCGGGCAGCTGTGAGGCCGGGCAGACCAGCCGGCCGACGAGGCCTCCGTAGTGACCGTCGCGAGCAGCGAGGTAGCGCGACACCACGGCGTCGACACCCGGTGCGACGGTCCGCGGCTGCAGCAGGCTGGTGTCGTCGACCAGCGCAGCCAACAGCGGACGGATCGGCCACGGGTCGGCAGCGGAACCCGAGGGCACGGTCATCACGTCGACAGACGCTAACGGTCGGGTCACGGGCGGTGGACAACGGGGGTTGCCACCCGGCCGAACGACGCCGACATCCAGCACTGGACAGGGGACGCTCACACCTGTTTAGGTAAGGGTTACCTAATGGAGGTGACAGTGGGAACCACCCGCACGCGACGCCCGCCGACGCCCGCCACCGCCGAGCGCGCACGCAGCCTGGTCACCCGTGGCGGTCGTGCCGCGCTCGTCGGGACCGGCGAGCCGGAACCGTGTGCGCCACTGATGCACCACACGTGGCCGGACGGCACCACCGACGTGTTGCTGCCCGACGACCATCCGGTCCGGGAGAAGGCACGGCTCGCCATCGACGGTTTCCCGGTGATGCTGGAGCTGACCGGCTCGACACCGGTGCCGCTGCCCGAGCCGGTGCGCGAGCTGCTCTGGCTGCTGGGCCGCCTCCACGAACCCGACCCGCGGACGGGGCGGGACCGCGCGCTGCGGCTGGCGGAGAAGGCACCGCACCCGAACCTGCTCGACGCCGGGCGGGGCGCGACGCTGCTGCGGCTGCACCCGTCGTCGGCGGTGTACTCCGACGCCGAAGGCTGCGCACCCGTCTCACCGGTCGAGCTGTCGGCCGCCGAGCCGGATCCGTTCTGCCGGGTCGAGCAGGTGTGGCTGGAGCACCTGGACCGGGCGCACCCGGACATGCTGGCCGCCCTGCGCAGGCACCTGCCGCACGGGCTCCGGTCGCCGGGCGACGCGGCCGGGCGGATCCGGCCGATCGGCGTCGACCGGTTTGGGCTGCGGGTGCGGGTGCCCGCGTCCGGCGGCGGCACCCAGGACGTCCGGCTGGCCTTCTCCGCCGAGGCGACCACGCCGGCCGAGCTGCAGAAGCGGTTCGCCGAGCTGGTCGGCTGCCCGGTGGCGCAGCAGCCCTGAGGCCCGGTGCCCGCGGCTGTCAGCCGCTTGCAGCCGCGAGGTGCTCGGTCTGCACCTTGCGGGTGACGTGCCGCTCCGCGAAGAACGACGCCACCGGCACCGTCCCCGCCGCCAGGATGACCACCGCGAACACCGGGTTCCAGCGGCACCGTTCGGCCAGCACCAGCGTGCACACGATGTAGATCATGTAGAGGAAGCCGTGCACCATGCCGATCAGGGCGACCGGGCGCGGATCGTCGAAGATGTACTTCGCCGGCATCGCGTAGAAGGTGAGCAGGAGCAGGCCCACCCCGGTGACCCAGGCCGAGATCCGGAAGGCCTTGAGCGCGGTCGCGACGGTCACGGGGTCGCCTCCTCCTGCCGGGCCGCGAGGCGGGCCAGCTCATCGTTGTAGGCACGCAGCTGGGGATCCGCGGGCGGTGGCGCGGTCACCCCGGCGGGACGCGCGGTGAAGGGTGATGGCCGGGCAGCGGGCTCCGCGGGCGCGACCGACGCCGTGACCGGCTCGGCAGCGACCTGCTCCGCCACGGCGGCCTGCTCCGGCACGACGGCGGGCGCGGGCTCCGGTGCGGCCGGGCCGGCATCGGCCCGGGCGGCGCGCAGATCGTTGATCTCCATGCGCAGGAACCGCCACCACATGATGCCGAAGAACAGGGCGAACAGCGGCCACTGCAGCCCGTACCCGATGTTCAGGGCGGAGCCCATCGCCGATCCGGCCCGACCCCACTGCCAGGCGGCCAGCCAGCCACAGGTGACCATCGCGCCGAGCGTGAGCACATGCCAGGCCATCCACTTCGGGGACAGCAGCAACCGCAACACGCACCCAGGGTACGCACCGCCGCCGGGCGGAGCACCGGGCCTGCGAGGATCACCACCGTGACGACGGCACCGGCCACCGCGGGTGGTCTGCGTGGATGGCTGAACCCGGCGGCGCCGGCGGACCCGGTCGTCGTCACCGACCGCCGGGAACGACGGCTGATCGGCCTGGAGATCGCGGTCGTGCTGACCGTGACGCTCGGGCTCTCCGGGCTGCGCAGCGCGCTGTCCCTGCTGGAGGCGCTCCTCGCGCCGGCGCCGCTGACCGATCAGCAGGTCGCGCTGAACGCGCCGGCATCCACCGACACCTGGATCGACCTGGCATTCCAGCTGGTCCGTGCGCTGCAGCTGGCCGGATGGGGCGCGCTGGCCGCGTACCTGCTGCTGCGCGCCGGGTTCGCGCTGCGCCGGGTCGGGCTGGACGGCCGCCGGGCGGGCCGCGACACGCTGCACTCGTTCGGGCTGGCGGCGCTGATCGGGATCCCCGGGCTCGGGCTCTACCTGCTGGGCCGGGTCGCCGGGATCACCCCGGACGTCGCCCCCAGCACGCTGTCCGACGACTGGTGGCGGATCCCGATGCTGATCCTCTCCGCCGCCGCGAACTCCTGGGCGGAGGAGGTCGTCATGATCGGCTACCTGCTCACCCGGTTCCGGCAGCTCGGCTGGTCGGAGAACCGGTCCGCCCTGGTGGCCGCCGTCGTCCGCGGGTGCTACCACCTCTACCAGGGGGTCGGGGCGTTCGTCGGGAACCTCGTGATGGGCCTGGTCTTCGCCCGGTACTGGCAGCGGACCAACCGGCTCTGGCCGCTGGTCGGTGCGCACCTGGTGATCGACATCGTGGCGTTCGTCGGCTACGCGCTGCTGGTGGACGTCCTGCCGTTCTGATCCCCGGCGAGCCGCAGCGCCTGCTCCGCGGCGGCCTGCAGCGAACACCGGCCGCCGGGGCGCGAGGGCGGGCGCGGTTCAACCAGTCCCGGGGCCCGACACGAGCGCCACGACCGTCTCCCCGTCGAATGCCCCCGCACCGGCGAGCACGGACAGGCCGAACAGTGCCTTCCCGACGTAGACCGGGTCCGGGGTCCAGCCGTGCCGGTCGGCGAACCGGGCCAGGAACTCGTCGAGCGCAGCGTCCCGGCGGGCGAACCCGCCGCAGTGGAATCGGTGGTCGATCGTCCAGTTGTCCAGCGACCGGCGCAGCGCCGACCGGTGCAGCGCCGTCACCTCGGCATCGAGCGACCGGGCTCCGCGCAGCACGCTGATGCCCAGTGCCCGGCGACCGGCCGGCAGCGCGGCCGCGATCCCGGCGAGGGTGCCGCCGGTCCCCACGGCACACACGACGGCGTCGTAGGGCCGGTCCAGCTCGTGCACCAGCTCGGCGAGCCCGGGGAACGCGAACGGCGTCGTGCCGCCCTCCGGGACCACGTACGCCCCGCCGAACCGGTCGCGCAGCGCCGCCAGCACGTCCGGCTCGGTCTTGCGCCGGTAGGTCGCCCGGTCCAGATAGTGCAACGTCATGCCGCGCTCCTCGGCGCGGCGCAGACCGGGGTTCGTCGGCTGTTCCTCACCCCGGATGACGCCGACGGTCCGGAGGCCGAGCCGCTCCCCCAGTGCCGCGACGGCGCGGACGTGGTTGGAATGGGCTCCGCCGAAGGTGAGCAGGGTGCCCGCACCGCGGTCGCGGGCGTCCCGCACGAGGTACTTGAGCTTGCGCCACTTGTTCCCCGGCACGTCGGGATGGATCAGGTCGTCGCGCTTGAGCAGCACCCGGCAGCGCCCGAAGAGCGGATCGCGCAGCTCGACCAGCGGTGTCGGCAACCGCAGCTCCGCCTCCCATGCCTGGTCCACGCTCCGAAGGGTAGGGCGCCGGCGACCGTTGCTCCGCGGAACCTGACCCGCCACGATCGTCCGCATGGGACTCCGGGGGTGGCGGTGGTGGGCACGGTCGTCGGGTCCGGGTGGCGTGTGGCTCAGCCACTACACCTACGTCAGCACGTCGAGGGGTTCGATCGACCGCTACCACCACGTCGTCGTGCGGTCCGTCGGCGACCGGGTGGAGATCGGGAGCATCCCCGGGTCGAACGACTCGCGGCTCGAACTGCGACTGACCCGCGACGGCCAGATCCTCACCGGCAGCTGGACCGAGTACACCGCCGTCGACGGCCACTACCGCGGCGCCCGCTACCACGGCGCGGTCCAGCTCGTCGTCGATCCGACGGGCCGGTCCGCCCGAGGCCGCTGGGTCGGCTACGACCGATCGGGTGAAGTCGACTCCGGCCCCTGGGAGCTGCCCCTCCTGACGACCGGCTCGGGGCCCGGCGCGGTCCGCGAGCACGCCCGTCCGGCCGCTCCGCCGAGCTCAGGCGATGCACCGGAAAAGGGCCCCTCACCTGGAGAAAGGTGACCCTCTCCAACTGAGACGGACCTCAACTCTGGAATGTTTCAAGTTAAGCGTGATCGCCGCTAACCTGGATCACATGACCGACGAGACCAAGTTCCACGCCCTGCTCCGCGACCAGGTCCGCAGCGAGTTCACCGCCAGCCAGCAGTACACCGCGATCGCGGTCTGGCTGGACGACCAGGACCTCCCGCAGCTGGCCGCGCACTTCTACGCGCAGGCCCTCGAGGAGCGCAACCACGCGATGAGCATGGTCCAGTACATGCTGGACAACGACCTGCAGGCCACCATCCCCGGCATCGACGCGGTCAAGAACGACTTCAGCTCCGTCGAGGACGTGGTGTCGCTCGCGCTGACCCAGGAGAAGCAGGTCACCGAGCAGATCACCACGCTCGCCCGGACCGCCCGCGACGAGGGTGACTACCTCGGCGAGCAGTTCATGCAGTGGTTCCTGAAGGAGCAGGTCGAAGAGGTCGCCTCGATGACCACGCTGCTGACCATCGTCCGCCGCGCCGGCGACGACCTGTTCCACATCGAGGACTTCGTCGCCCGCGAGCTCGCCAAGGGCGAGCCGGCCGACGCCACCGCACCGGCCGTCGCCGGTGGCCGCGTCTGAGCGAGCACCGCCGTCGGTCAGCAGGGGTCCCGGCGCCGCACCGGCACCGGGGCCCGCTGCGCGGCTAGCGCAGCGTGATCTGCTTCCCGGAGAGCACCTCGCGCGCCCGGTGCTCGGCATCGGTCAGCGGCGCATCCGCCAGTCCCGCCAGCGCCTCGTCCAGCCGCACGGCGAACTCGGCCGCCGGACCGGCCCACTCCGACGAGTGCATCTCCCGGTCGACGTCCCAGACCGGCACCAGCAGGCCGTGCGCCCGGAACGACCCCGCGTAGCGGGACCCCTCGCCCAGCTCCAGACCGCCCTGGTCGGACAGCCGGGCCAGCGCCGCCATCAGCCAGGTCTCGTCCTCGGTCCGTACCCAGCGGACGTGCGCCTTCGAGCCGGTGTCCACCCAGTACGCACCCCGCACACCCGGCGCGGTCAGCGCCTCGGTCGGCATGATCACCGAGTTGGCGCGCTCCAGCATCGCCGCCGCCTCCGGGTCCGGGCTCTCCCCGGGAAGCCACCACGCGAAGTCGGCGTGCACCGTCGGCTCCAGCGGGGTCTCCGGCTCGAGCAGGTCCTGCAGCCGCTCGCCGGTCCTGCGGTCCGGCCCGACCACCGGCAGCGACGAGCCGGGCTCCGCCGAGCGGGCCCAGGCCAGCGCGCCGGCGAGATCGGCGGACAGATCCCCGGAACGGGTCTGCACCTGCATCCCGAGCAGGATCTCGCCGTTGTCCCGGACCAGCGCCGCGGAGGCACCGGGCAGCACCGACGTCAGCGTCACGGGCCCGCCGTCGCGCAGCGGCAGCGGAGCCGTCGCCGACGGTAGGAACTCGCGCATCGCGACGAGATCGGGTTCGGCGGCCAGCCCCTCGAACGGCCGGACGACGATCACGTCGTCACCGGCGCCGTGGCAGGCCTTGTACCGCTTCCCCGAACCGCACGGACACGGCCGGCGCGGGTTGTCGGCGGTCGCCTCGGAACGGTTGGCACGGTTACGCGTCTTCTTGCCCATCACCCGGCAAGGTAGCGGGTGATGCATGCGTCCGATTCCCCAGACCCCCGGTCCCGGCCCGCCCCGGCACTGTTCGACGCCACGGACCCGGGCTTCCTCGACGATCCCTACCCCGCCTACGCCGCACTGCGCGCCGCCGGCCCGGTGCACGAACACCCGGGGCTGGGCCTGCCGGTCGCGGTCACCCACGCGGCCTGCTCCGCGGTGCTGCGCGACCGCGGTCTCGGCCGGATCTGGACCGATGCCCGCCCCGAGGCCGAGCTGGCCGCGTTCAACCTCCTGCACCGCAACTCGCTGCTGGAGCGGGAGGGCGAACCGCACACCCGGCTACGACGCCTGGTGGCCGCCGCGTTCGCCCGCGGGCACACCGAGCGGCTCGCCCCGCTGGTGCGCACCCGCGCCACCGCGCTCGTCGAGGACCTCGTCACCAGAGTGCGCGACGGCGAGCCCGCCGACCTGATCCCGCTGGTCGCCGAGCCGCTGCCGGTCCAGGTGATCGCCGACCTGCTGGGGGTGCCCGACGACCGGCGCGCCCCGCTGCGGGACTGGTCGGACGCGATCGTGCGGATGTACGAGCCCGATCCCGGGACGGACGGGCGGATCGCTGCCGAGCGGGCGTCCGCCGACTTCGTCGCGATGCTGCGGGACCTGGTCGCGCAGCGCACCCGGCACGGCTCCGGCAGCGCCACGGACCGGCCCGGACCGGCGGCGGATCCGTCCGGACGACCGGGGGACCTCATCGGCGATCTGCTCGCGGTGCGCGACTCCGGGGACCGGATCTCCGCCGACGAGCTCGTCGGCACCGCGGCCCTGCTCCTGATGGCCGGGCACGAGGCGACCGTCAACGTCATCGGCAACGGGGTGCACGCGCTGCTGCGGCACCCGGACCAGTGGCGACGCCTGGTGGCCGATCCGGAGCTGGTCGGGACGGCCGTCGAGGAGCTGATCCGGTTCGACGCGCCACTGCAGCTGTTCGAGCGGACCGCGGTCGTCGACACGACGATCGCCGGGCACCCGGTGCCCGCCGGCGGCCGGATCGGGACGCTGCTCGGCGCCGCCGGTCGCGATCCCGCCGCGTTCGGCGACGACGCCGACCGGCTCGACGTCGGCCGGTCCCCGAACCCACACCTGGGGTTCGGTGGCGGCGTGCACTACTGCCTCGGCGCCCCGCTGGCCCGGCTCGAGATCGCCGAGGTGCTGCGCGCGCTGCTGCGCCTGCTCCCGGACGCGGTGCCGGACCGCGCCCCGGTCCGCCGGCCGCGTTTCGTCATGCGCGGCTGGTCGGAACTGAGACTGTCCGGCTCGGCCGAACGGCCCTCATTGCGTTGAGCTGAACGAATCATTCCGCAGGGCCGTTCGAAGAATTGCGTTGAGCGCACCCGAATGTCTGCGACGGCGATTCTCCGAATTGTGGGTGCGGCGTCGACCGCGAGCGGGGGCCATGTTGAAATCATCCCGGTGGAATCGTGGTCGGAAGTGCTCCGGGAAGCACTCGGGGCACCCGGGGTGCGGTACGCCTGCGCGGCCGATCCGGCCACCGGGCAGGTCGTGGCCGCACACGGGACGGCCGCCACCGGTGAGCCACCACCGGCGGCGGACGACCTGCCGGACCCGTCGGCGGCCGCCCCCGGCGGTGGCGCAGTCCCCGGTGGCGGTGGCGCAGTCCCCGGTGGGGTCGCCGCGGTACTCGGCTGGGCCGGCGCCGAAGCTGCGGCGACAGATACCGGAGCGCGCTTCGAGGATGCCGTGATCACCACCGACCGGGCCTACCACCTGGTGCGCACGCTGCACCGCGACAACGCGGCGCTGCTCGCGTATCTGCAGGTCGATCGGGTGCGCGGCAATCTGGCGCTGGCCCGGCGGGCGCTGCTGACGCTCCCGTCGGAACCGATCGCGGTGCCGAACGCGGAGCCGATCGCGGTGCCGGCACAGACCGCCGCGCCGGAGGCCGAGCGGATCGACCCGGTCGCGATCCCACTCCCCCGCCGTGCATCCACCGCTGCGGTCGAGCCACCACCGCCCTCCCCTCCGGTGAGCACCGCGTCCGAACCGCCGGACCGGCCGGGGAGCCGGTGGTCCGACGATCTGCGCACGATGGCCCGGATCCTGGCCGGACTGCGGCGCCTGGACCGGCCGTCCACGACGGAGAGTTGACGTTTCGTGATTCAGGGTTATTGTTGATTCCCTCGCCGGGACATTAAGTAGAAGATCTTCTCCGTCTCCCGCGGAGAATTCCCGGTGGCCGCTCCCCGATCATCGAACACGGCCGTATCGACGCGCCGTGCGGAGGCACAGCAATGAACAACATCGATCGTTCGCTGGACATGGCAGCCAACATCAAGGGCGCCTTCGCGGTCGCGATCGTCGACTTCGAGAGCGGCATGACCCTGGGCTCGCGTGGCGGCAGCCCGGAGTTCGACCTGGACGTCGCGGCGCCCGGTAACTCCGAGGTCGTGCGCACCAAGCTCGAGGTCATGCAGAAGATCGGGCTGCGCGAGAACATCGAGGACATCCTGATCACGCTGGACAGCCAGTACCACCTGATCCGGATCATCCGCGGCACGGACGAGCAGCTGTTCTTCTACCTGGTCCTCAACCGTGCCCAGGCCAACCTGGCGATGGCCCGCCGCGATCTGCGCGTCATCGAACAGCAGTTCGCGATGTCCGCGCCGCAGTCGGCCCCGCAGCAGGCCGGGCAGGCGTTCTTCCCCGCCCAGCAGCGCTGAGCCGCCCGACCGCGTGGGACGTCACTGGCATGCGGTCACGGTCCGGACCGACGGTCTCGCCGCGGTGCTCGGACCGCTGCTCACCGACCCCAGGATCCGGTCCGCCGCGCTGATCGACGTCGACAGCGGGATGGTGCTCGACGTCTGCGGGCCGGACACCTCGGCCGGCCGGTTCGGGCTGGCCAGACCTGCCGAGCACGACCACCGCGACGAGGTCCGCGGGGCGGCGCACGCCGAGCTGGTCCGGATCGGGCTCGCGCTGGCACCCGCCGCCGGCGGGCTGATCTCGCTGGTGCTGGAGGCCGGGCCGGACCGGCACATACTGCACACCGTCGCCGATCCGCACGGCGGCCGGCTCGCGATGTCGGTCGTCGTACGCGGGTCGGAGCGGACGGTCGCGAAGGTCCGGAAGCGGCTGCGCGCGGTCTCGGAACACGCGCTCACCGCGGGACCCTCGGTCGCCGTGCGACCGGGATCCGCCGGGTGGACGGTGCCCGGTCCGGCGGGGCCCGGCTCCCCTGGTCGCGCGGCGTCCGGTCCGGCCGGGCTCAGCCATCCGGGGCCCGATCCCGCGGGGCTCGGCCACGCGGCGCCCGGTGCTGCAGGACCCGGCCACCCGAGTCCCGGGCCGAACGGGAGCAGCGGATCGGGCGGGAACCCCGGGCCGACCGACCCGAACGGTCCCGGCGGTTCCGGCGGTTCCGGCGGCACGACCGCTCCGGGCGGCGACCCGGCCGTGCACGGCGCGCGGTTCCCGGGCAGCGGGATCGGCCGCGAACCCGCTACCGGCCCGGGCACCCCGGGGCCCGGCTACACCGGAGCACCCGCGGTCGCCCTCCCCGCGCCCAGGAACACCGGACACCCGTCCACGAACGTCGGCGCCACGCACGCCGGGCAGGCGACAGCCGGTGCCCATCCGGATCCGGGCTCCGGCGATACCATCGAGGCCACCGTGCCGTCCCGTGCGGTCGCCCCGCTCAGCCCGGCCGCGGCGCCGGATCCGGTGCCGGATCCGGCTCGGCCCGATCCAGCTGCGGCTGCGGCTCCGGCCGATCCGGCGCCGGCGACGTGGGCGGCTCCCCCGCCGGGCCCGCCCGCACCAGAAGCTCCCGCGGACCACGCGGCTCCGGCTCCAGCAGACCGGTGATCCACCGCACGACGCGGATCGTCCGGTAGGCCGCTACCGCGGCGCCGACGTCGGCCCAGGCGTGCACGACGACCCCGTCGGCCAGTGCCTGGGTGCCGGTCCGGAACCGCCCGATCAACGCCAGCGCGGCGAGCAGCACGCAGGCCACCCACATCACCCACCAGACCATGAGCTCCCGCGACGGCGAGGGCCGCCGGTCGGCGGGCAGGCCCAGCGCGGTGTGCTCGGTCTCGGCGAGCAGCGATCCGGGCGCGGCCAGGTTCCAGCCCGGGACCAGCCAGCCGGCGACGATGCTGCGACGGCTGCGCCACGGCCGCGTCCCGGCCCGCTCGGCGGCCGCCTGGTAGGACCAGCGGCTCCACGAGATCGTCAGCACCCCGGCGGCGATCACCGCCGCGACCGAGGACCAGCCGCCGAACCAGACCATGGCGTCCGACCAGGCGACGGCGACCGGGGACAACGCGTCCGACCGGCTCTGCAGCAGCAGGGTGTACCGCCAGGTCTCGGCGGCGGCCGCGATCAGGCTCATCACGACCACCACCCACAGCACCGGGACGAGCTGCCCGGCGAGCCAGCGGACCCGGTCGACCGGCGCGGCCGGGCCGTCGTCCGGGCCGGGCGGCATCCGCCACGGCCCGACCGGAAGACCCCAGCGCGGCACCGAGCGGTAGCGCGGCGGGCCGGCGTACCGGTCGGGGGCCGGCTCCGGCCTGCGCGGGCGCAGCGAGTCCGGCAGGGCCGCGGGATCCGGCGGTGTCGCCACCCAGTCCAGCGCCGACAGATAACGGCCGCACCAGGGACAGAAGGCGCCGCTCCCCGGCCCGGCCTGCCGGCCGCACCGCGGGCAGGGTGGCGGTGGGTACGCCAACGCCTCAGGCGATCCGGGGTGCGCTGCCGTCGTCGGTGATCACGTCACGTCCGACGGCGGCCCAGTCCTGCATGCCGCCCGCCACGTTCACCGCGGGGAAACCCTGCTGGCTGAGGTAGGCCACCACCCTGGCGGAACGGCCACCGGAGCGGCAGACGACGTAGAGCGGATCGTCGCCCGGAACCTCGGCGACCCGCCCCGCCAGCTCGGACATCGGGAGGTGACGGGCGGACGGGGCGTGACCGGCCGTCCACTCGTCGAGCTCACGGACGTCCAGCATCGGGGCGTCGGCGGGGAGATCGGACACGCTCACGGTGGGCACCGGCTCGGACATGCCGGCCATCTTGCCACGCTGCACCGTCAACATCCGGTGAGAGACAGTGCTGTTCGGGGCCGGCCGGTGCCGCTCGGTGCCGTCCGGTGCCATCCGGTGCCATCCGGTGCCATCCGGTGCCGGTCAGCGCAGTTCAGTGCCGTCCGGTGCCGGTCAGCGCCGGCCGGTGCCGGTCAGCGCCGCGGCTCGTCGCCGAAGAGCGACCCGTGCGGCAGCGTCATCTCGTTCGCGTCCGGCGGCGGTTCGCCCGCTCCGGCGTCCGGCGGGGACCAACGGTGCCGGGCCGGGTCTCGGGGCGCCCCCGGCCGGTACGCGCCGGTCGCGCCGGATCCGCCGAACAGTTCGCCGGCCTGCCGGGCGGCCGCCTGCGGGCGCGCCTGCGACCTCCTGTGGGACGCGCGCCCGGCGCGGCTGCCGTCGTCGCCACGGTAGGTCGGGATCGCACCCACGGAGGTGGCCGTCACCGGCTCCCGCTTCGGCTCGTCCTTCGGTGCGGTGGTGGCCCGGACCGCGCCCGCACCGGTCAGCGACCGGACCTCCATCTCGGCGTAGCGGGCGGCGGCGAACCGCTCCGTGCCGCCGAGGAGGGTGCCGACGATCCCGAGCAGGAACGAAGCCGGGATCGACACCAGGCCCGGGTTGGACAGCGGGAAGATCGCGAAGTCTGCGCTCGGGATCATCGAGGTCGGCGAACCGGACACCGCGGGCGAGACCACGATCAGCCCGACGCAGATGAGCACGCCGCCGTAGATGCTGCACAGCGCCCCGGTGGTGTTGAACCGCTTCCAGAACAGCGAGAACAGGATCGTCGGCAGGTTCGCCGAGGCGGCGACGGCGAAGGCCAGCGCGACCAGGAACGCCACGTTCTGGCCGTTCGCGATGATGCCGCCGCCGATCGCGACCAGCCCGATCACCAGGGCGGTGGTCCGGGCGACCCGCACCTCGGCGTCCGGTGAGGCGTTGCCCCGGCGGATCACGTTGGCGTAGACGTCGTGCGCGAACGAGGCCGACGCGGTGATCGTCAGCCCGGCGACGACCGCGAGGATCGTCGCGAACGCGACCGCCGCGATCAGCCCGAGCATGATCTCGCCGCCGAGCGCGTAGGCCAGCAGCGGCGCCGCGTCGTTCTGGTTCGCCCGGGTGATCGTCCCGGCCGGGAGCAGCGCCATCGCGCCGTACCCGAGCACCAGCGTGAACAGGTAGAACGTGCCGATCAGCCAGATCGCCCAGACCACCGAGCGGCGCGCCTCCTTGGCCGAGGGCACCGTGTAGAAGCGCATCAGGATGTGCGGCAGGCCCACGGTGCCGAGCACCAGCGCGAGCCCCAGCGAGATGAAGTCGATCTTGTTCGTGTACTGCAGGCCCGGGGCGAGCACCGCCTCGCCGTGCTCGGAGTTCTCGGTCGCCCGCTCCAGCACCGTGGACAGGTCGAAGCCGTACCGGCCGAGCACCCAGGTGGTCATCACGGCCGAACCGACGAGCAGCAGGCCGGCCTTGATGATCTGCACCCAGGTGGTGCCCTTCATGCCGCCGAACAGCACGTAGACGATCATCAGACCGCCCACGACGACGATCACCATCGCCTGCGAGAACGCGTCGTCCTTCGGGATCTGCAGCAGCAGTGAGATCAGGCCGCCGGCGCCGGCCATCTGGGCGACCAGATAGAAGAACGAGACGACCAGGGTGGACGTCGCGGCGGCCGCGCGGACCGGGCGCTGGCGCATCCGGAACGCCAGCACGTCCCCCATCGTGAAGCGCCCGGTGTTGCGGAGCAGTTCGGCGACCAGCAGCAGCGCCATCAGCCAACCGACCAGGAAGCCGATCGAGTAGAGGAACCCGTCGTAGCCGTAGAGCGCGATCGCGCCGGCGATCCCGAGGAACGACGCGGCGGACAGGAAGTCACCGGCGATCGCGGTGCCGTTCTGCGGACCGGTGAAGGCGTGCCCGCCGGTGTAGTAGTCGGCGCGGGTCGCGTTGGTGCGGCTGACCCGGAGCACGATCAGCAGGGTCACGATCACGAACAGCAGGAAGAACCCGAGATTGGCCGTGACGCTGCCGACGGACTCGGCCTGGGCCAACGCGGAGCCGGTCATGCCCGCACCTCCGGGGCCCCGGCGAGACCGGTCTCGACCCGGGCACGCAGCTCGGCGGCCGGTCCGTCGAGCTCCCGCTCGGCGAACCGCACGTACAGCGTGGTGATCACGAAGGTGCTGACGAACTGGCCGAGGCCGATCAGCAGGCCGACGGTGATCGTCCCGACGACCCGGATGGCCATGAACTCGGGGGCGTAACCGGCGAGCAGGACATACGCCAGGTACCAGACCAGGAAGACCGCAGTCATCGGGAACACGTACCGGCGCAGCCGGGTACGGAGCGCCTGGAACTCGGGGGTGGCCTGGACCTGTTGGTACACCGTCCCGTCCGGGCCCTCTGCGGGGCTGCTCATGGCGCCGTTCACCGGCCTTTCACCTCGTACTGGCGGGGAGCCGGGTGCGTCCGGGGCCGAGCAGGCCGCGGGACACCCTTACCTCGCACAACGACGACGAATGCTGGCAGTGACGAGAGGGCGTCTCAAACGATGGGAAAGTGCCCGATTTGTACCAGCCACTCGGCCACCCCGGTTACACAGGGTCAGCGCCGAACGGGTTTCGATCAGGTCCGATCGTCGAGCCTGTCACGCATAAGGCCCAGTCGTTCGGGTGCGTGGAGTCGCAACATCACCTGACCGGCGTCCTCCGGTCGCCGCTCCCGGGTGAGCAACGAGGCGGCGATCATCGTCGCGAACGCGAGCGGCACGCTCACGATCGCCGGGCGGTACAGCAGCACCTCGACCCAGCCGGCCGCCGGCCCGAGGAAGGCGGTGTCCAGCCCGGCGAGCGCCGCGACGACCGCTGCGGCCGAGGTGATCCCGCCGACGAGGACGCCGACGATCGCGCCGACGTCGGTGAGGCCACGCCACCAGATGCCGAGCACCAGCAGCGGGCAGAACGTCGACGCCGCGACCGCGAAGACCAGCGCGACGGCCTCGGCGAAGTTCAGCCCGGTCGGGACCAGCGCCACCACGGTCGGCGGCAGCCCGGCGAGCACGGTGGCCAGCGGGAACTTGCGGGTCATCCGCCCCTTGCCGGGCAGCACGTCGGTGGACACCACACTGGCCAGGCTCACCAGCAGCCCGGACGCGGTCGACAGGAACGCCGCCCACGCCCCGGCCGCGACCAGTCCGGCCACCAGCGCACCGAGCAGTCCGCTGCCCAGGATGGCGGTGGGCAGCAGCAGTACCGCGGCGTCCGACCGGCCGGTGACCAGCAGCTGCGGCGTGTACACCCGGGACAGGGCGCCCAACAGCGTCACCAGGATGTAGAAGCCGCCGAGCATCGCCAGTACGACGACGGCGCTGCGCCGGGCCGCCCGTCCGTCGGAGTTGGTGTAGAAGCGGCCCAGCACGTGCGGCAGGCCCATGGTGCCGAGGAAGGTCGCCAGGATCAGCGAGTACGTGCCCAGCAGCTGGTGATCGCCGGAGCCGGCGAACGGGCGCAGCCAGCTCTCGTCGTCGGTGGGCGCGCCGCTGGTCACCGGGACCGGCTCGCCTGCCGCGAAGCCCAGCTCGGTGCCGGGTGCGATGTCGTGCGATGACCCGGCGACCCAGCGCAGCGGGCCGTCGACCGGCACCCCGTCCACCGTGCCGCGCGCGGTCACGTCGACGGAGAGCCGGACGTCCAGCGTGACCGGGGTCGTCACCGAGACGGTCGTCGGCTCGCGGAACTCCGGCGGCTCGTCCCGGGCGAAGGTGTGGTCGTCGCCGAACCAGATCGCGAGCCCGATCACCGCGGGGACGGCCAGCGCGGTCAGCTTGAACCAGTACTGGAACGCCTGCACGAACGTCACCGAACGCATCCCGCCGAACGCGACGGTCGCCAGCACGATGACGCCGGCCCCGGCCGAGCCGATCCAGTCCGGCAGGCCCGTCACGATGCCGAGGGTCAGTCCGGCGCCCTGCAGCTGGGGCAGCAGGTACAGCCAGCAGATCACGATGACGACGGCGGCGCAGACCCGTCGCAGGGCCGGTGAGGCGAGCCGGGCGTCGGCGAAGTCGGGCACCGTGTAGGCGCCGGAGCGGCGCAGCGGGGCCGCCACGAACAACAACAGCAACAGGTAACCGGCGGTATAGCCGACGGCGTACCAGAGCCCGTCGACCCCCTCCACCAGGATCAGCCCGGCGATCCCGAGGAACGACGCCGCGGACAGGTACTCGCCGGAGATCGCTCCGGCGTTCAGCCGGGATGGCACGGTCCGGGAGGCGACCAGGAAGTCCGAGGTCAGCCGCGTCCGGTGGGCGATCGAGCCGATGACCGCGGACACCACGGCCACCAGGACGATCGCGACCAGCGACGCGATGGCGGTCAGGCTCACCGGTCCGCCACGTCGTCGGCGAAGTCCTGTTCGACCGACTCGGCCGAGCGCACGTACCACCAGCCCAGACCGAGCAGGAACGGATAGACGAGCAGTCCGAGCAGCAGCCAGGGCAGCCGGATCCCGACCACCTCGATCTGGCCGAGCACCGGCAGCGCCATGAACAGCGCGGGCAGCATGCCGAGGGTGAACAGCGCGACCAGGCTCACCCGCAGGGCGAGCAGCAGCTGGGTCCGGACCAGCGAGTTGCGGAGCAGGGTGCCGACCGCGCCCGGGTCCTGCACGTCGGAGAGCCCGCGCGAGGAGTGCGCGGTCGACCGGCGCTCGGACAGCACGATGCGCACCCGGTTGCTGCCCGGGCCGTCGGTGCCGCCGGAGCCATCGGGGCCGGCGGTGCCGTCCTGCTCCGGTGCGACGGTCGGCGCCGCGGCGAACCGGCGGGGCCGGGCGCCGGTGTAGGGCGCGAACGAGGTGGCCGTCAGATCGGCGCCCGGGTCCGGGGCCGGGGCGGGCGCCACCGGGGTGTCGAGGCCTGGGGCGCGCCAGATGACCTCGGTGCGCTCGGCGGCCGGGCCGCGTAGGTCGTCGTGCAGGTCGTCGTGCAGGTCACCGTGGACGTCGTCGTCCAGGTCGTCGGCCAGGTCGTCGTACGAGTCACCGTACGAGTCGTCGTCGTACAGGTCGCCGTCGATGTCGCTGTGGCCGGCGCCGTGGACACGGCTGTGGACATCGCTGCGGACGTCTCCGCGCAGGTCACCGCGGACGCCTCCGCGCATGTCACTGCGGACGTCTCCGCG
This sequence comes from Pseudonocardia autotrophica, assembly GCF_003945385.1. Lineage (NCBI taxonomy): Bacteria > Bacillati > Actinomycetota > Actinomycetes > Pseudonocardiales > Pseudonocardiaceae > Pseudonocardia > Pseudonocardia autotrophica. The sequence continues at coordinate 101,967 of NZ_AP018920.1, read as the reverse complement.
CAGGTCCCCGCGCACGCCTCCGCGCAGGTCGCCGCCCGCGTCTTCGGGCAGGTCGCCGCCGGCGTCTTGGTGCGGGTTGTCGGACAGTGCGTCCGGGCGTTCGCCGGGAGCGGCGGGAGCCCCGGTGGGGGGTGTGACACCGGGCGGGTCGGCGACCACATCGGGGCGGCTGCGACGGCCCGCCGCGCTCCAGCGGGTGGGGACCGGCCTGGTCTCGGGGTGCACGTCCGCGCCGGGGCCGGTCTCGGTGCCGGCGTCGGCCGGGGGCGCGTCGGCGGGGGTCGCGCCGGCACCGCCGAGCAGCGCGCTCCGGTCCGGTGCCCAGCCGCGGCTCCACTCGGTCGTCGCGCCCGGGATGCGCCGCGGCAGTCCGGCCGCGCCGGTCGCCGGCGGCCACTGCTTGCCGCTGTCGGTGGGCGCGCCGGATGTGGGACGGCCGGGCGCGGGCCAGCCGTCGGCCGCGGCGGAGTCGCGCACGCCGTCCGGGGCGTAGGGGTCCGGCATCAGCGTGGAGCGCGGACGCGGGTATCCGGAGCGCGCCCGGGGATGCTGCGGCTCTCGGTGCTCGTCGTCGGGCCCGGTGCCGTCCGATCCGGGATCGGTCGGCCCCTCGGGAGGCGACGGTGTCGCGGTGGGGAGCGGGGCGGCCCCGCGTTCCGCGTCGGGGCGCTCGGCCCCAGGGTGCTCGGCCCCAGGGTGCTCGACGAGGGGGAGCTCGGCAGCAGGGTGCCCGGCAGCGGGATGCCCGGCTACTGGGTGCTCAGCGGCGGAGCGTTCGGCGACAGGGTGCTCGACGGCGGGCTGCTCAGCGACAGCGTGTCCGGCGGCGGGGTGTTCCGCAGCCTGGTCGGCGCGGGCGTGCCTGCTCGCTCTTCCGGCGCGGTCCGCGACCCGGCGCGCGATCTCCTGCTGCAGCCAGTCGGCGCCGTCAGCACCGGCGCCGGTCTCGTCGGCGCCGTTCCCGGCGGCCTCGCGACGGGCGCGACGCCCTGGCCGGTCCGCGGACGCGGTCGGGGTACTGCTCCCGTCGGGTGCCGGCCCGGGTCCGGTGTTGCCCGGCTGGGCGGCGGGGGGCTCAGTGGCAGGGGGCTCCACGGCAGGGGGCTCCGCGCCGGGGCGCTCGGCTACGGGGTCCGGCTCAGCCGGCTGCCCGGCCCCGGGGTCAGGCTCAGGAGGGCGTCCGGCTCCGGGGTCTGCCGCAGCGGCGCCGTACCCGGCCTCGGCATCGCTCGCGATGGGCCGTCCGGAGCCGGCGTGCCCTGCGGCGGGGTGCCCGGCCGGCACACCGTTCGCGGCCTGCCCCCCGGAGCCGGCGTACGTGGCCGCGGGGTGCCCAGCACCGGTGTCACCCGCGCCGGTGGGTGGATCGACCGGCCGCGGGACGCCGCCGGAGAACGCCGGGCTGCGCGGGCGCGGCGCGACCGGGCCGGCCGCCCCGGCCCGCGGGTGCTGCCCACCGGCCGCCTCGGGGCCCGGTGCGCCCGGCTGTGCCGCCGGTGCCCCGGCCGGGGCACCCCCGTTGCGGTTCGCCCGGTCCGGGCCGCCGGATCCTCCGGAGCCCCCGGTGCGGGCCGCGCGGTTGGGCCACACGGCACCGTTGCGTGGCGTCGCGGAATCGTCGCGTTCGCCCGGCGTCTCCTCATCGGACGCCGGACGCACCGACGGCTGAACGCCGCCGGTGGACCTGCTCACCTCTGACTCCACGCCTGCTTGGTCGCGCGGACGAGGCGGTCCTTCAGCTCACGGGTGTGCCGGCGGCTGACCGGCAGCTCGGCGGTCTCCGGCCCGGACCCGATCCGCACGACGTACCCGGAGCCGGCCAGCCGCAGCTCGGTGACCAGCGGCAACGCGACCAGGAACGACCGGTGGATCCGGACGAATCCGGCGTCCCGCCAGCGGTCCTCCAGCACCGACAGCGGAATCCGCACGAGGTGGCTGCCGTCGGTGGTGTGCAGCCGGGCGTAGTCGCCCTGAGCCTCGACATAGCGCACGGCGGAGCGCGGCACGAGCTTGGTGGTTCCGGCCAGCTCGACCGGGATCACCTCGTCGTCGCCGGAGTCGTCGCGGGCCTGCTCGACGGGCCCGCTGCGGCGGGTCGAGAGGATCCGGTCCAGTGCCGCGGAGAGCCGCTCGGTGCGCAGCGGCTTGAGCAGGTAGTCGATGGCGCCGACGTCGTAGGCGTCGACGGCACGGTCGTCGTGTGCGGTGACGAACACGATCGCCGGCTGCACCGCCATGTTCTTCAGCACCCGGGCGAGCTCCAGGCCGTCCAGCCCGGGCATCCGGATGTCGAGGAACACGGCGTCGATGTCGGTCTGCTCGGCGACATCGCCGGCCCCACCGGGCAGTCCGCCCGCCGGAGCGCCGGCCCGGCGCCCGTTCAGGATGCGCAGCGCCTCGGTGGACTCACCGGCCTTGAGGACGGTCGTGACACGCGCGTCCTCGTTCAGCAGGAATGCCATCTCCTCGAGCGCGGGCTGCTCGTCGTCCACCGCGAGCACGACCAGTCCCCGAGTGGTCTCGTTGCTGTCCACGATCTCCTCATCCTGCTTCCGGTCCCGGACCGGGAACCCATCGACCTCGATGATCGCCCTGCGCCGCGACCATGGTGACGTGCCGACGCGCGGAGTGCCAGGGCACGAACCGGATCGGTGACCGTCCGGACACGTGGCGAGGTCCCGGCGCGGCTACGGCGACCGCCTGTCTCACAACCCGAACCGTGCCCAGGTGGCTCTCGTCTCGACCGCTGTGAGCAGCTCCGACCCGATCGCAGCAGGGTCCACTCCCGGGTGACCGACCGACGCCGCGCCACCGGCCCCCAGCCGGGCGAGCAGCGGCTTGCGCTGGTCGACCGGACGCTGCTCGGCATCCGGGAAGCGCTCGGTGAGCACGTCGTGCGCGGTGCCGATCCCGTCGATCAGCCCGAGCTCGCGGGCCCGCTCACCCAGCCACACCTCGCCGTCGAACAGCTCGGTCCCGCTGTCCAGCCGGTCCCCGCGCCGCTCCCGGACCCAGCCGACGAACCGCTCGTGCAGCTGCTCCTGCAACCCGGTCAGCCAGGCGACGTCCTCCGGCTTCTCCGGCAGGAACGGGTCCAGCCGGGACTTCGAGCCGCCCGCGGTGTGCAGCCGCCGGGTCACACCCCACCGATCGATCAGGCCCTCCAGCCCGAACCCGGCGCTGATCACACCGATCGAGCCGACGATCGACGTCGAGCAGGCGTAGATCTCGTCGGCCGCACAGGCCAGCCAGTACCCGCCGGACGCCGCGACGTCCTCGCAGAACGCGAGCACCGGCACGTCCTTCTCCGCGGCCAGGCCGCGGATCCGGTCACCGATCAGCTGCGACTGGGTCGGCGACCCGCCCGGAGAGTTGATCACCAGGGCGACCGCGGCGAGCCTGTCCGGTGCGAACGCACGCTCCAGGACCTTCTCCACCGAGGCGGCGTTGAGGACCTGACGGGGAACCGGCGCGGCCTGGGCGCTGATCACGCCGTGCAGCCGCACCACGGAGACCACCGGGGAACCGGCCGCACCGACGGTCTCCCCGAGTCTGCCCGGCAACCGGGAGGTCACGGCGGCGGGAATGCGCAGGACGTCCATGCGATCCCACCGTACGCGGGAGCGCTCCGTGACGTGGCGTGACCGGATCGGCACATCGCGGCGTGTCGCCGCTCACCCGTGCGGAGCAGCGGCATCGGCGCTCAGGCCCGGATACCCGCCCGGAACTTCGGGACCCGCAGGGTGATCTTCATACCGGCGCCGATGTTGGTGTCGACGACCAGGCCGAAGTTGTCGCCGAAGGCCGACCGCATCCGGTCGTCGACATTGCCCAGACCGACGTGCGCACCGGACAGGTGGGCGTCGTCGAGGTCCTCGTTGAGCCGCGCCGGGTCCATGCCGACGCCGTCGTCCTCCACCACGATCACGCACTCCGAGCCGGCGTTCTCCGCCCGGATGGTGACCGTCCCGCCGTTCGGCTTGCCGGACAGCCCGTGCCGGACCGCGTTCTCCACGAGCGGCTGCAGGGCGAGGAAGGGCAGCACGACGTTCTGCACCTCGGGATCGATCTGCAGCCGGATGTTGAGCCGGTTGCCGAACCGGGCCTTCTCCAGCCGGACGTAACGCTCGATGTTGTTGAGCTCGTCGATCAGCGTCGTGTACTCGCCGGCCGACCGGAACGAGTACCGGGTGAAGTCGGCGAACTCGATCAGCAGCTCGCGGGCGCGGGCCGGGTCGGTCCGGATGAACGACGCGATCGTGGTCAGCGCGTTGTAGACGAAGTGCGGTGAGATCTGGGCCCGCAACGCCCGGACCTCCGCGCGGTTCAGCCGGGCCCTGGAGTCGTCGAGCTCGGCGAGCTCCAGCTGGCTGGACACGTAGCGGGCGACCTCGCCGGTCGCCCGGAGCACCGGCGGGCCGGCGGTCGCCGGGGTGAGCGCGGCGAGCGTGCCGATGATGTTGCCGTCGCTCTCCAGCGGCACCACGACGATGCCGCGCACCTCGCAGCCGGGCTGGTTGCACTTGATGGAGGTGTGGCTCATCAGCTCCATCCGGCCGGTGGAGATCACCCGGTCGGCGAGCGTCTGCACGTCCTGCTGGTGCTGGTCGGCGCTGCCGTCCCAGCCCAGCACGGTGGCGCGGGAGTCGGTCATCGCCATCGCCGTGCTCTCCAGCAGCTGGCGCAGATAGGGCAGGGCCTGCGACGCGGAGCGCTGGGACAGCCCCTCCCGCAGCACCGGGGCGGCCAGCGCCACCGTGTGCAGCGCGGAGAAAGTGGCCTTGGCCAGCGGCGAGACCATGTTGTTGCGGCGGTTGCGCTGCCACAGGAACACGAACACCGCGATCACGAGCACGACGATCGCGACGATCAACAGCAGCACCAGGGACGGGGCGAGCCCCGTCTGCCCGTCGACGACGGCGAGTTGCACCGCCGCCCCGCCCGTCCTGCTCACCGCTGCGCCTCCTGGGACGACCTACCTCACCAGCCGGGACAACCGACGGTCCGCAAGCGGCTTGCCACCGGTCTGGCAGGTCGGACAGTACTGGAACGATCTCTCGGCGAACGACACCTCCCGGACGGTGTCGCCGCAGACCGGACAGGGCAGTCCGGTCCGGGCGTGCACCCGCAGACCGGAGCGCTTCTCGCCCTTCAGCTCGGCCGCGCCCTGGCCCACCGACCGCTCGACGGCGTCGTCGAGCACCCCGTGCAGCGCCGCGAACAGCCGGTCCCGAGCCGCCTCGTCGAGCCGGGCACCGACGGCGTACGGGGAGAGCCGCGCGGTGTGCAGGATCTCGTCGGAGTAGGCGTTACCGACCCCGGCCAGCGTCCGCTGATCGGTCAGCAGCGTCTTGAGCCGGCGGTTGTCGCCGTCGAGCAGCTCGTCGAGCCCGGGCCGGGTCAGCTCCAGCGCATCGGGCCCCAGCCGCACGATCCCGGGCACCTGCGCCGGGTCCGTCACCAGGTACACGGCGAGCCGTTTCTGGGTGCCGGCCTCGGTCAGGTCGAAACCGGGGCCGCCGACGGCGTCGAGATGCACCCGCAGCTGCAGCGGGCCGCGCCCCGGTTTCGGCGGCGTGCTGCCGGCGGTCGCGTGCCAGCGCAGCCATCCGGCCCGGGACAGGTGCGTGATCAGGTGCAACGGCTCGTCCGGCCGGTCGGCGAGATCGACCGAGAGGAACTTCCCGAACCGGGACGCGCCGGTCACGACCCGGCCGGTCAGCGCCGACACCGGCGGATCGAAGGTCTTGAGCGCGCTCATCGATGCCAGGTCCACCCGGGCCACCGGGCGGTACACGGCGTGCTCGCGCAGGTGGTGTGCGAGGGCCTCCACCTCCGGCAGTTCGGGCACCGCGACTCCTAGTTGATGGGTTGCAGCGGGCTGTCCGCGTGCCCGGGCGTCGACCGGTTCTTCAGGCTGCGGATCACCACCTTGGTCTCCTCGCGGGCGGTGGCGAGCCCGCGGACCATTCCGGTCCACTTCTCCGGCGGCAGGTCGTAGCCACCCTGGGTCTTGGCGGTGATCGTGAACGGGCGCCGCAGCAGCCAGCGCACCGGGAAGAAGCCGAGCCCGAAGATCACGACGAGCCAGAAGAACCAGGGGAAGACCACGGCACCCGGTGCCCAGACCAGCAGCACCAGCCAGAACAGACCGAGCGCCGACAGGATGAGCACGACCGCGCCGTTACCGGCGTCGACGTCGTGCTCGAACTCGTCGCCCACGGCGGGTGTGGTCCACTCGATCCGCCGCTGCACCTGCCACTCGCGGTAGTCCGCCGCGATGACCGTCTTCGTCGCCATGCATCCCGCCCCGGGTTCCGCGCCCACCGCGCCCTGCCCCGTACCGCCGTCGATGCTCCCACAGCGCAGCGCCGGATCCGAGTACGCGCGAGGACGCGCGTCAGCGGGCGGGCCGGACCATCGCCCAGGTGCGCGGGCCGTCGTGCGGCAGGTCGATCTCCGTGAGGACGCTGAAGCCCATCCGCCGGTAGATGCCCACGTTGACCGGATCGGACGTCTCCAGGAAGGCGGGCATCCGCCCGGCGTCCGCCGCGGCGAGCCCGGGTGCCAGCACCGCCCGGCCCAGCCCGCGCCCCTGCCTGCCGGGCCGCACACCGACCGGCGCCAGGAACCAGAGCGGTGTGGGTGGCCGGTACTCCGCCAGGACCGACTCCGCAGCAGTGGCCATCGCGGCCCGGTCCCCGGCCAGCTCGGCGAGCCGTGCGGCCGCGCGGGTCAGCGCCTCCTCCACCGCCGGAGTCGACGGGGTCCACACTGCGACGGCGTCGATCCCGTCCGGCCCGTCGATCACGTGCACCCGGCCGTGCGGTAGCCCCACCTCCCGGATCAGCAGCTCGTGGCAGGCACGCAGCCGCCGGACATGGTCGTCGGCGGCGATCGTGTGCCGGGTGAACGGGTAGTCGGCGAAGGCCTCGGCCAGCGCGTCCACGCAGCCGTCGAGATCGGCGGGCGTCGCCTCACGTGCGGAACTCACGGGTCGTCAGGCTACGAAACCCGGGCGCAGGACTCGAACGCGTTCCGCACCCCGGTCAGCAGGCGGGTTCGACCGGTTCCCGTTCGGCGACGTCGGGGGCGAGCAGCTGCGACCGGGTCAGTACGACCGGCTCCGGCCCGTCGTTGCGCAGCTCGTTGGGCTCGCCGTCGCCGAGGAAGAAGGCCTCGCCGGTCCGGAAGGTCTGCGGCTCACAGCGCCCGGCCCGCTGCACGGTGAGCTCACCGGACCGGACCGCGGAGGTCGCCGTGCCGGGGTGCCGGATCCAGCCGGTGACCTGGCCGGGCTGCAGCACCTCGGTGCGCACCAGCAGCTCCGCCGGCCCGGGGGTGCTGATCTCGACGGGCTGCTCGAGGGTGGCCCGGGTATCCGATCCGGCCTGCGCGACCGGCGCACCGGGCACTCCGGGCAGCGCGGTGGCGGTCGGGTCGTCCGGGCCGGTGCCGGGCTGCTCGGGTTCGGCCGGTGCCCCTGCCGCGGGGGCGTCGGCACCGGGCGCGTCGGCGCCGGACTCGTGGCCGAGCTGGCCGGACTGCGCACACCCGGCGAGGAGGGCCGCGGCGGCGAGCAGCAGCGCCGGTCCGGCGATGGCGGGACGGGGACGGGTACGCACGACGGTCCTCCCGGGGAGCGAGACGGATCGTCGCGAGGCTAGTGCCCGCCGCCCGGCGACGTCGGGGCGCACCCCTGCGTGGCGCAGGTCACCTCCACGGAGTTGCATTGCGCAACGTCACGAGCGCATAGTTGCGCCGGTCAACTAGTTGCGTGATACATGCAAGTGGAGAGCTGCGATGGCCGCCACCGCACCCGCCTCCCGGGACCCGGTCACCACCCCGGAACCGGAGGATCCCGACCTGGCGCTCGCCGACACCGTCGTCCGCCAGCTGTTCCTGCTGACCCGGCAGGTCAAGCGGTCGGCCGAACGGCACCGCCCCGAGATGATCGTCGACATGGCCGGCTACCACCTGCTGGCCCATCTGCGATTCGGCGGGCCGCAACGGGCCGGCGAGGTCGCGGCGACGCTGCACTCCGATCCGTCGACCGTCAGCCGCCAGGTCACCGCGCTGGTGAAGGCCGGACTGGTGGAGCGGCGCGCCGATCCGGACGACGGCCGGGCATCCCTGCTCGCCGCGACCGACGAGGGCTTCCGCGTGATCGAGACCGAGCGACGACGCCGGGCCCGGGCCATCGCCGAGGTGCTCGGCGAGTGGGCCGCCCCCGACCGCGCGGCCCTGACCGATCTGCTCGGCCGCTTCCTCGACGACTACCAGACCTTCGAAGCACGGGAGTCCTGAATGTCCACAGCCGCCGCCGCGTCCCGCGCGGACGGGGAGCTGACCCATCGCCAGATCCTCACCGTCCTCGGTGGGCTGCTGCTGGGCATGTTCCTGGCAGCACTCGACCAGACGGTCGTCTCGACCGCCATCCGCACCATCGCCGACGACCTGCAGGGATTGTCCCTGCAAGCATGGGCGACCACCGCGTTCCTGATCACCAGCACGATCGCGACACCGCTCTACGGCAAGCTCTCCGACATCTTCGGCCGCAAGCCGCTGTTCATGATCGCGATCACGATCTTCCTGATCGGCTCGGTCGCCTGCACCCTGGCGTGGTCGATGTACTCGCTGGCCGCGTTCCGCGCCCTGCAGGGGCTCGGCGCGGGTGGCCTGATGTCGCTGGCGCTGACCATCCTGGGCGACATCGTCCCACCCCGGGAACGGGCCCGCTACCAGGGCTTCTTCCTGGCCGTGTTCGGCACGTCCAGCGTCATCGGGCCGGTCATCGGCGGCCTGCTGTCCGGCGTGGACACCATTCTCGGGATCGACGGCTGGCGATGGATCTTCCTGGTCAACGTCCCGATCGGGCTGATCGCGCTGGTCGTCGTGCAGCGCGTGCTGAACGTCCCGCACGTGCCGCGGCCCGCCCGGATCGACTGGCCGGGCGCGCTGGCGCTGACCCTGTGCCTGGTGCCGCTGCTGATCGTCGCCGAGCAGGGCCGGGAGTGGGGCTGGACGTCGACGAACTCGATCGTGTTCTACGTCGTCGGTCTGGTCGGGCTGGGCCTGTTCCTGCTCGCCGAGCGAACCTACGGCGACGCGGCACTGCTGCCGCTGCGGCTGTTCCGCACCGGCATCTTCTCGCTGTCCAGCGTGATCAACCTGCTGATCGGCATGGCGATGTTCGGCGGGATCGCGCTGCTGCCGCAGTTCCTGCAGATCGTGCACGGCGCGACGCCGATCGAGGCCGGACTGATGATGCTGCCGCTGATGCTCGGGATCATGGTCGCCTCGATCGCCTCCGGTCAGCTGACCTCGCGCACCGGCCGCTACAAGATCTTCCCGGTACTTGGCACCGCGCTGATCACGATCGCGATGCTGCTGCTGTGGCGGACGGTCACCCCGCAGATCCCGATCTGGCAGCTCGACCTGACGATGGGGCTGCTCGGTCTCGGCCTCGGCCTGTGCATGCAGACCCTCGTACTGGCGGTGCAGAACGCGATGCCCGCCCGGGACATGGGCGTCACCACCTCGTCGGTCACGTTCTTCCGGCAGATGGGCGGCACGCTGGGCACCGCGGTCTTCCTGTCCGTGGTGTTCTCCACCGCCGGGGACCGGATCGGCGACTCCCTCCGGTCCGCGCTGGGCACCGAGACGTTCCGGTCCGCGCTCGCCGATCCGGCCGTCACGGCCGATCCGGCGAACCGCGCCGTCGTCGACGGGCTGACCGGCGGGCAACCGGGCGGGCTGAGCTCGGCGGTGCTGAGCGACTCGTCGTTCCTGCAGCAGATCGATCCGCGGCTGGCGGCGCCCTTCCAGGAGGGCTTCACCAGCTCGATGACGCTCGCATTCCTGATCGCCGGTGCCGTTGCAGCAGCGGCGTTCGTGCTGGTGCTCTTCCTGCGGGAGCTGCCGCTGCGCACGATGTCGGGCGCGCAGGCGGCCCGCGCCGAGGCCGAGGCGGAGGCGGGCTCCGCCGCCGTCCCCACCGGCGAGGTCTCCGCGGTCGCACCGGCTCCGGCACCGGCCGGACCGGTGACAGCGCCGGCCGGACCGGTGACGGCCCCGATCCCGGTGCCCGGCGGGACCTCCCGGCACTCACCGGACACGCCGGCCCTCACCGGCCGGGTGCTGCACGGCACCGGTGACGATCCGGCCGCGGCCACCGTCACCGTGCTGCGACTGTCCGGCGAGCAGATCGGCCGGACCCGGACCGACGAGGACGGCAACTACCGGATCTCCGTCGACGGTCCGGGCCGGTACCTGGTCGTCGTCGCCGCCGGCACACGACCGCCGCACGCCTCGACGGTCGAGATCAGGCCCGTGGGGAGCAGCGTCACGGGGATCGGCGCTGCGGGGATCGATGCTGGGGGGAGCGGCGCCGGGGAGGTCCGGCACGACGTGCGACTGACCGACGGCGGCGGGATCCGGGGCACCGTGCTGGACCCGTCCGGCACCGGGGTCGCCCGGGTCACCGTTTCGCTGATCGACCACGACGGCGACGTCGTCACCGCGGCCGAGTCCGCGGACTCCGGCCGGTTCTCCCTCACCGCGGTGCCACCGGGGCACTACGTGCTGGCGGCGGCCGGCGAGAGCGTCGATCCGGTGGCGCTCGGGGTGGACGTCCCGGCCGGCGGGCCGGTGACCCAGGACCTGCTGCTGCCCGAGCGTTCCCGGCTGACCGGCCGGGTGACCGCGGCACCGGACGGCCTGCCCGTGGCACAGGCGATCGCGACCCTGATCGACTCCGACGGTGCGGTCGTCGGGTCCCGGCTCTCGGGCCGCGACGGCACCTTCACGTTCGAGGGGCTCACTCCGGGCAGCTACACGCTCGCGACGAGCGGGTATCCGCCGGTGGCGGCCGTCGTGTCGCTGGAGGCGGGCCGGGTCACGCACTCCGACGTGGCGTTCCCGCTCCCGCTCGACGACGGTGCCGCGCGGAACGGCGACGGGCGGAACGGCGACGGGCGGAACGGCGACGGGCGGAACGGCGACGGGCGGCAGCTCGGGGAGCGCCCGGCGGAGGGGGCCCGGTAGCGGCGGCCATCCCGGGAGCGGCCCATGAGGCGGGCGCGGCCGGGTGTTCCGCGCGGGGGGCGGGCTGCCGCGCAGCCGGCTTCCGCGTAAGCGGGCGGCGCGGGCAAGCGGGCGGCAGCGCGGTCGGGCCGGCGGCGCGGTCGGGTTACAGCGCGATCGCGGCCGCCACCCCGGACCGGGGATCGGCGGCGGCGTGCAGCGCCCCCGCCCCTCCCCCGCCGGGCAGCACCGCACCGCGCCCCACCGCGCACATCCGGCCCAGAGCCCAGGGCCCGGCGTCGTCGACGAGATGCCCGCGCCGCGACAGCTCCGCGAGGGTGTCGGCGCCGAGCCGGGACTCCACGACCAGGCCGTGCGCCTCCCAGCCACGGGGTGCGAACGAGCCGGGGAACGCCGTCGAGTGCCAGGCCGGCGCGTCGATCGCGGCCTGCAGATCCAGCTCGCCGTGGATCAACGCGAGCAGGAAGCAGAGCTGCCACTGGTCCTGCTGGTCGCCGCCGGGGGTGCCGAACGCGGCCGCCGGCTCGCCGTCGCGGAAGGCGAGCGAGGGGCTGAGCGTGGTCCGCGGCATCCTGCCGGGGGCCAGCGAGCTCGCCAGCCCCTCCTCCAGCCAGAACATCTGGCCGCGGGTACCGAGGCAGAAACCGAGCGACGGCACGGTCGGCGACGACTGCAGCCACCCGCCGGACGGCGTCACCGAGATCATGTTCCCGGCCGCGTCGACGACGTCGACGTGCACGGTGTCCCCGCGGGTCACGCCCTGCCTGCTGACCGTCGGCTCGCCCGAACCCGGACCGTCGGTGCCGGTCGAGCGGCCCGCTCCCGGGGTCGCCGCCCAGCTCCCGATCCGGGGTTCCCGGCCGCCCGGTGCGCCGGGCCGCAGTGCTCCGTCGGACACCCGTCCGATCAGCGCGCGCCGGGCATCGGTGTAGGTGTCGGAGAGCAGCTCGTCGAGCGGGACCGGCGTCGAGTCGCCGTACCAGGCCTCCCGGTCGGCGAAGGCCAGCTTCGCCGCCTCGGCCGCGACGTGCACGGTCTCCGCGGTGGCCACCCCTCCGGGCAGCTCCAGGTCCGTGCCGGACAGCAGCCGCAGCTGCTGCAGCAGCACCGGGCCCTGCGACCAGGGACCGCACTTGGCGACCGACCAGCCGTTCCCGGCGTCGGCGAGCACCGCGGGCTCGTAGTGCGACGACCACGACGCCAGATCGTCGGCGGTCAGCAGACCGGCGTGGTCGAGGCCGGTCTCGTCGCGGGCCGGGACAGCCACGAACCGGTCGATCTCCTCGGCGACGAAACCGCGGTACCAGGCGTCGCGGGCGGCGTCGATCCGCGCCTCGCGGGACGGGCCGGTCGCCTCGCCCAGCAGCCGTCGCCAGGTCGCGGCCAGCGCGGGCAGCCGCACGAGCTCACCCGGACCGGGGATCCGGCCCTCGGGCAGCCAGGTCGCGGCCGAGCCCGGCCAGTGCGTGGTGAAGTGCTCCGCGACCGCGGACAGCACCTCCGGGACGCGCGGGAGCAGCGGGAACCCGGACGTGGCGTAGCCCAGCGCCGGTTCCAGCACGTCGGCGAGCTCCCAGGTGCCGTGGTCGCGGAGCAGGGTCAGCCAGCCGTCCCAGGCGCCGGGCACGGTCGCCGGGAGCAGCCCGGTGCCGGGGACGATCTCGCATCCCTCGCCGCGCAGCCGTTCGGGCGTCGCCGCAGCCGGGGCGACACCCTGCGCGCACAGCACCGTCGGGGTCGGGTCGGACGCGGTGACGAACACCGCGGGCAGCTCGCCGCCCGGCCCGCACAGGTGCGGTTCGACCACCTGCAGGACGAACCCGCAGGCCGCGGCGGCGTCGAAGGCGTTGCCGCCGCGGGCGAGCACCGATGCCGCCGCCGCGGTGCCGAGGTGGTGGGTGCTGCTGACCGCGCCGCGCGGGCCGATCCGGTCGAAGGTACGGGGAGCCACCCCCGCATCCTCACACGGCGGGCGGTGCCAGCTCGCTCACCAGGGGCACCTCCAGCACCCGGTCCGACGACATCCACTCCCGCAGCACCTGCGTGGCCAGCACGTCGTCGGTGTTGTAGCCGAGCAGCCGCTCCCGCTGCGCCGGATCGGGCTCGCCGCCCTCCAGCGCGACGGCGTCGCGGTACCAGCGCATCGAGTTCTCGCCGCCGGCCTCCGGATCACGCCAGCCGAACCCGGCGGCCGGCGCGATCTTCTTCAAGCCCTTGCCGTGCGCGCACAGGAACCAGCTGGAGACGACGCCGTAGAGGTCCACCCAGCACGGGTCGGAGATGAAGTCGCGCACCTCGCGCTCGGTCGGCACGCCCGGTGTGCCGGCGAACCGCTGCACCGAGGAGAGCATCCAGCGGTTCTCGGCCTGCTCGTTGTAGCAGTACGCGGTGAACGACCGGCCCGATCCGGCCGCGGCCGCCCGGATCCCGGACAGCCAGGTCCAGAACTCGCCGAACGAGCGGCCTTCGTCCGGGGTGGGCAGCGGCTCCCAGGTCGCGAACGCCCGGTATCCCGGCTCCGGGTCGCCGTCGCGCCGGCCGCCCGGATAGGACAGCAGCACCCCCCACAGGTAGGCACCGGACTCGCCGAAGCTCTCCATGTCGATGTCGACCTCGACGTCGCCACGCGGTACCGGCACCCGGGGCACCCGCCGGGCGACCGCGAGCCCCTGGCCGCGGGCCCTGGCGAGCGCGACCAGGTCGGTGAAGGGCGGCCCGGGCAGCGCGACGGCGAGCGCGGGCGGTGGCGCGGCCGGGTCGAGCGCCGCCAGTGCCGCGACGGTCGGCACGCCGGCCTCGCGCAGCAACCGTGCGGTCTCGCCGTGCGCGACCAGGCTGACGTCGTCCCGCGCGGTCAGCTCCGCCTCGCAGGTCGGCCACCACGGGCAGCGGCGGCACTCGGTGATCCGGGACGGCGCGGCGAGCGCGGGGCCACCGGCGACGGCCGACCGGGCCACCGCGGCCCGGTCTGCGAACCGGGCGTCGTACTCGTCGAGGGTGTGCCGCCCGCCCGGCCAGTGGCCGGCCCGCAGGTCGTGCCACACGACGACGTCGGCATCGAGCCCGATCACCCCGCCGAGCCGGGGAGCCGACTCCGGCGGGGCCCAGCCGGCCGCCTCGAGCAGCCGGGTGAGCTGGGCGAGCGCGAGCAGGTCGCGCGGCTGGGAACGGACCTTGCGGTCCGGATCGTGCCGGGCGCGCTGCGGCCACGGATCGGTGACGGCGGTGGTGCGGGCACCCGCACCCGGATCGGTGATCCGGCGGCGGACCACCAGTACCGGGACGTACCCCCCGCCGGGCGCGCGGACCAGCAGCTCGGCGCCGCCCCGGCGGTCACCGTCGAGCGGGAGGACGGCCCCCCAGATCATCGCCGCCCCGGCGGCGACCAGCTCGGCGGTGCGCGCGGCACGGTCGGCGCGCGAGCCGATCGCGCGGTCGGTGCCCGGCACCGGCCCGGCCGCACCCTCGGGCCAGGCGCTCGCCCAGTCGGCCCCGCTCACCTCGGCGAGCAGCTCGCCGATGCGGACCCGGTGCGCCGCCGCATCGGCCCGGCGCTGCTCGATCGCCGGATCGGGCAGCGCGCGCGGCGCCCCGGCCGCGGACGGGTCGTGATCCAGGTGCACCCGACGGCGGCATCCGCTCAACGCCGCAGCGTCGAGCAGGACCCGCTGGGCGGTACGGGATCCGGTCGAGGTGCTCACGGACGTCGAGGGTAGAGACCACCCCCGACAGTTACGACGGGTCCCGATCGGCCACCGGTCAGGTCACTCCCCGGTGTCGGGCCTGCGCGCCCGGTGGCGTGGGCCCTAGGCTGCGGCCACGATAATGCCGATCACGTGCGGTCGATGGGACCTGGAGGACACGACATGGGACTGCTGCGCAGGAAGCCGAGCGCGGGCGAGCGGGCCGCCACGGCGACCAGGGAGGCGGCGGTCGACGCGTCGGAGTGGGTCCAGGAGGCCGCCGGCTACACCCGGGACACGGCCGACCGGGCGACCGAGAAGCTGCACCACAAGGCCGCGAAGGCCAGGCGCAAGGCGGAGGCCGCAGGCCGCCGGGCCGACAAGGCGGGCCGCCGGGCCGCCCGCACCACCCGCCGGGCCGTCGGCAAGGGCGGCGACCGGGTCGCCTCCGCGGCGCAGGGCCTGCTCAGCGAGGCCGATCTGAAGGCCCGCTCGGCCGACCGCAAGGTCACCAAGGCCGCGGCCAAGGCCGATGCGAAGGCCCGCAAGGCCGAGGCGAAGGCGTCGCTCACCGCGGAGAAGGGCCGCCTCAAGAGCGAGGCGCGGGCCGCCAAGGAGGCCGAGCGCGAGCGCATCGCCCGCGAGTGGAACGCCAAGAAGGTCCAGCGCTACCTCGGGATCGCCAAGCTGCTGGCGCCGCTGCTTGCGCCGTACGCGATGGCGGCCGCCGGCTCGCTGCGGCACCGCCTCGACGACCACCGCTCGCGCAAGCTCGGGGTCTCCCCCGACGAGCTGGGCGGCTACTCCGGGCCGGGCGGCAGGCTGCACGCGCGGCTGTCCCGGATCTCGCGCACCATCGCCGAGCTGCGTGCCGACGGCACCACCGAGTCCGACGCCGCGGCCAAGCGGTTCGCCGACGGCACCGAGCCCCGGCTGCACGACCTCGCGGCCGCCGTCCGGGCCGCGGAGAACATGCCGGCCGCGCGCCGCAAGGCCGCGTACCGCACGATCTCCCGCGACCTGGACCGGATCGAGGTCGAGCTGCTGGACCACCTGGGCGTGCGGTCCTGAGCGCCGCTCAGCCCGTGCGGTAGGCCTCGAGCAGCCGCAGCCAGACCTCGCTGACGGTCGGGAACGCCGGGACGGCGTGCCACAGCCGCCGCAGCGGCACCTCGCCGACCACGGCGATGGTCGCGGCGTGCAGCAGCTCGGCCACACCCGGCCCGACGAACGTCAGCCCGACCAGCACCTCCCGCTCGGTGTCGACGACGGCGACGACCCGGCCGGACCAGCCGTCCGCGGTGAGCGACGACCCGGCCACCGCGATCGCCATGTCGAGCACCCGGACCGGCAGCCCTGCGGTGCGGGCGGCGTCGGCGGTCCGGCCGACCCAGGCCACCTCGGGATCGGTGAACACCACCTGTGGGACGGCGTGGTGGTCGGCGGTGGCGGCGTCCTCACCCCAGGGGCCGGAGTCGAGCGGACGCCCGGCGGCACGGGCGGCGATCGCGTGCGCGGCGATCCGCGCCTGGTACTTGCCCTGGTGGGTGAGCGCCGCGCGGCCGTTGAGGTCGCCGACCGCGTAGAGCCAGTCGCCGCCGCCTTCGACCAACCCCGTCTCGTCGACCGGCACGGCACCGCGGGCGGTGGTGCGCACCCCGACGGAGTCCAGGCCAAGGTCGCCGGACGCCGGACGCCGGCCCGTCGCCACCAGCAGCCGGTCCACCTCGACCACCTCACCTCCGCCGTGCAGCCGGAGCGCTCCGCCGGTGTCCCCGGCCGGTTCGACCGAGTCCAGTCCGGTGCCCGTCCGCAGGTCGACGCCCGCCCGGCGCAGCCCGTCGGCGAGCAGCTCCGAGGCGACCGGCTCGGCGTTCGGCAACACCCGGGCGCCGTGCTGGAACAACGTGACCCGCGAGCCGAGCCGGGCGAACGCCAGCGCCAGCTCGCAGCCGACGACCCCGCCGCCGAGCACCCCGAGCCGGGCCGGGATCTCCTTGGCCGAGGTCGCCTCGCGGGATCCCCAGAACGACACCGTGTCGAGCCCGTCGACCGCCGGGGTGGCCGGGACACTGCCGGTCGCGAGGACGACGGCGCGACGGGCGGTGACCGTGGTGATCACCCCGTCGTGCCCGGTGACCTGCACGGTCCGCTCCCCGGTGAGCCGGCCACGGCCGCGCAGCACCGCCGCGCCGGCGCCGCGAGCCCACTCCGCCTGGCCGGAGTCGTCCCAGCCACCGGTGAAGTAGGTCCGCCGGTCCAGCACCGCGGCCGGATCGAACTCGGCGGTCACCCCCGGCAGCCGGCGCGCGTCGGCGACCGCCTGCGGGGTGCGCAGCAACGCCTTCGACGGGATGCACGCCCAGTAGGAGCACTCGCCACCGATCAGCTCGTCCTCGACCAGGGCGGCGGACAGGCCGGCGTCGACGGCGTATCCGGCAGCGTTCTCCCCGGCCGGGCCCGCCCCGACCACGACGACGTCGTACTCGTGCTCGCTCATGGCCCCAGCATTCCCGCTCGGGCCGGGATTCTCACCCGCCGAGTGCCGCCACCGCGTCGGCCACCGTGATCTCACCCGAGTGCAGCTCCAGGGTCGACCCGATCGTGTGATCCGCGGTGAGCAGCGCGGCCAGCACGGCGGCGGTGTCGTCGCGGGTGATCTCGCCCCGGTCCAGCGGCGGCACGACCAGCTGCACCTTCCCGGTGCCCGGGTCGTCGGTGAGCAGGTGCGGGCGCAGGATCGTGGCGTCCAGCCTGCGGTCGGCCCGCACCGCCTGTTCGGCGGCCTTCTTCGCGCGCAGGTAGGCGGCCCACACCTCGCCGCGGGCCGGATCCGGTTCGGCGTCCACCCCGGTCGCGGAGACCAGCAGGTACCGGCGGATCCCGGCGGTGGCGGCCGCGTCGGCGAGCAGGGTGGCGCCGTCCCGGTCGACGGTCTCCTTGCGGGCCGCGGTGCTGCCCGGCCCGGCACCGGCGGCGAACACGACCGCATCCGCCCCGGTGAGGTGCTCGGCGAGTTCGGCTGCGGTGGCCGACTCCAGGTCGGCGAGCACGCCGCTCGCCCCGGTGGCGCGCACGTCGTCGAGGTGGTCGGGATTGCGCACGATCGAGCGCACGGTGTGTCCCTGCCCGGCGAGCAGGGTGGACAGCCGCAGTGCGATCTGTCCGTGTCCTCCGGCGATGGCGACGTCCATACCCGACGACGCTAACCGCACGGCGCTACCGGTGCGGCTTGAGCGTCCAGACGATCGTCATCGCGCCGGTCTGCACACCGTTCGGATCGGTGATCGTGACGTCGACGTTGAACTCCGGCCGGCTCCCGGCGTCGAGCTCCGCCAGAACCTCGCCTGCCGGGCGGGTCAGCACCGCCTCGGCGCGCAGGTCGCCCTTGGCGAGCTTGAGGTAGCGGATCTCGGACCGGACGACCAACGGGACCGCCCGGTCGCCTGCCGACGCGAAGGCCGCCAGCCCGACCGCACCGGACGCCGTCTCACCGAGCCCGAACATCACGGCGGCGTGCGGTCCGCCGACGTGATTGTGCTGGTCCGGACGGTCGGGGAGGAACGCCTCCACCCGATCGGTGCTGATCTCGCCGAAGGTGATCCCGGCCGTGGACACCCACGGGACGGCCTGGTTCATCGCGTCGGCCACCCAGCTCACGTCGTCTGCCATGCCCGCAGGCTACTCACCGGTAACCATCTCCGAAAGTGGCCCGTTTTGTCTTAATTCTCGAAGAGCGAGAAGGGACCCTCTTGTCCGTCGTCCGCGACGGCGTTCTGATCGCTGTGACGGGTGGCACAGCGATCGCGGTCACCCGACCGCAGTCACCGAGCCACAGCAGAACGCCGCGAGTCCCACCACACCGACACGCGTCCGACGCGCGTCCGACCCAGGAGGTACCCGAGTGAAAGCCGTGCGGGTGCACGCGTACAAGCAGGACCCCCAGATCGACGACATCGCCGAACCGAAGATCCAGGGCCCCCTGGACGTCATCGTGAAGATCGGCGGAGCCGGTGTCTGCCGCACCGACCTGCACATCGTCAACGGCGACTGGGCCGACATCCAGAACCCCGACCTGCCCTACGTGATCGGCCACGAGAACGCCGGCTGGGTGCACGCCGTCGGTGACGCCGTCACCAACGTGAAGGTCGGCGACACCGTCATCCTGCACCCCCAGCCGTCCTGCGGGCTCTGTCTCGCCTGCCGGTCCGGGCGCGACATGCAGTGCACCGGCGGGGCGTTCTTCCCCGGCCTGTCGAGCAACGACGGCGGCATGGCCGAGTACCTGCGCACCTCCGCCAGGGCCTGCGTGAAGCTCGACCCGAACACCAACCCGGCCGACGTGGCGGCGCTCGCCGACGCGGGCATCACGGCCTACCACGCGGTGCGCAAGGCGGTGCCGTTCCTGTACCCGGGCACCACGGCCGTGGTGCAGGGCGCTGGCGGGCTGGGCCACATCGGCATCCAGGCGCTCGCCGCACTGACCGCCACGAAGATCATCGTGGTGGACAAGAACCCGGCAGCACTGGAGCTGGCCCGCAAGATCGGCGCCGACGAGACCGTGGTCGCCGACGGCAACCACGTCGAGGCCGTCCAGGAGCTCACCGGCGGCGGCTCGACCGTCACCTTCGACTTCGTCGCCGAGGAGGGCGCCGAGCTCGACGCCTGGGCGATGACCGGTCCGGCGGGCTACAACTTCGTCCTCGGCTACGGCGGCGAGTTCAAGGCCCCCACCCTCGACTTCGTCGCGGGTGAGAAGAACGTGATCGGCAACATCGTCGGTACCTACAACGACCTCGCCGAGCTGATGGTCCTGGCCCAGGCCGGAAAGGTCACCCTGCACACCGTGCAGTACTCGCTCGACCAGGCGATCGAGGCACTGCACGACCTGGACGCGGGCAAGGTCCGCGGCCGGGCGATCCTCGTCCCCTAGATCCCTGATCACACGTACGTACAAGACGGACGTCTTTCCTGACCACCACCGAACGGCGGCAACGCCGGCGCAGGAGGAACCATGTACGAGAAGGATGGCGAGAAGTACTTCGTCGTCGACTCCCACTGCCACTTCTGGGACGCCTCCCGGGAGAACTGGCGCGAGGGTCGCGAGCAGTACGCCAAGGGCTGGATCGACTGCTTCTACGGCTACCACCAGCTGGGCCCGCCCGAGACCCACTGGGACTGGGAGAAGTACCTCAAGGTCTCGATCGACGACTTCGAGCGGGACATGTTCGTCGAGGGCCACGTCGACTACGCGATCTTCCAGTCGACGTACCTCAAGGAGTGGTACACGAAGGGCTTCAACACCACCGAGCAGAACTCGGCGCTGCTCGAGCGGTTCGGTGACCGGGTCATCGTCAACGGCCGGTTCGACCCGCGCGAGGGCGACGCGGGCCTGAAGCAGCTCGAGGCGGACGCGGAGAAGTTCAACCTCAAGGGCGTGAAGCTCTACACCGCGGAGTGGAACGGCGACTCCCGCGGCTTCAAGCTGACCGATCCCGAGGCGTACCGGTTCCTGGAGGCCGCGCAGGAGCTCGGCATCAAGAACGTGCACGTGCACAAGGGCCCGACGATCTGGCCGCTGGACAAGGACGCGTTCGACATCGCCGACGTCGACCACGCCGCGACCGACTTCCAGGGCCTCAACTTCATCGTCGAGCACGTGGGCCTGCCGCGTATCGAGGACTTCTGCTTCATGGCGGTGCAGGAGCCGAACGTCTACGCCGGCCTGTCGGTCGTCGTCGGCGGCCTGATGCACGCCCGCCCGAAGTTCTTCGCCAAGGTGATGGGCGAGCTGCTCTTCTGGGTCGGCGAGGACAAGATGACCTTCGGCGGCGACTACAACATCTGGACGCCGAAGTGGCAGGTCGAGGGCCTCGTCGACTGGCAGATGCCCGACGACGACCAGTTCGCCGACTACCCGCGGCTCACCACCGAGAGCAAGAAGAAGATCCTCGGCCTCAACGCCGCGAAGCTCTACGACATCCCGGTGCCCGCCGGGCTGGGGCTTCCGGACACCTCGGCCGACGAGGCGATGGCGCCGGGCGAGGAGCTCGTCGACAACAAGGCCGGGGCTCAGGCGTAATGGCCGGCGGACCTGCTGATCACCTCGACGGCGCGACGAGCACCGTCGACCGGCAGGCCGTGTGGTCCGCGCTGGGGACGGTGCTCGATCCCGAGTTGGACGAGCCCATCACGGATCTCGACTTCGTCGAGTCCTGGACCGTCTCGCCCGACGGTCACGGCGGCAGCGTCGTGACCGTCGGGCTCCGGCTGCCGACGTTCTTCTGTGCGCCGAACTTCTCGTTCCTGATGGTCGCCGACGCCTACGACGCGGTGACGGCCGTTCCCGGAGTGAGCAGGGCGCAGGTGACGCTGGCGGACCACCACGCCTCCGACGAGATCAACGGCGGGGTCGCGGCGCACGCCGGGTTCGTGAAGGCGTTCGAGGGCTCGATCAACGGCGAGGCCGCCGCCGAGCTCGACGAACTGCGCCACACGTTCCTGGCCAAGGCCGCACTGGCCGGTCAGGACCGGGTGGCCCGGCCGCTGGTCGACGCCGGCCGGACCCCGGAGGAGCTGGCCGCGCTCACGCTCGGCGAGCTCGCCGGGACCGAGGCGGACACCGACGAGCTCATCCGGATGCGCCGTCGCCGGGAGACGATCGGTCTCCCGGCCGCCGACGACGCCCCACTGCTGGTGCACTCCGACGGGTCACCGGTGACGGTCGAACAGGTCCCGCTCCACCTGCGCCGGGCGCGGCTGCAGCGGGTCGGGATCGAGACCAACGGGGAGTACTGCAAGTCGCTGCTCAAGATCCGGTACACGGATCGGGCCCCGGCAGCCGCCGGGAGCTGAGCGGAAGCGGAACCGGACCCTGCCGGGACCGCGAACCACGTGGGCCGTGCCTCGCCGCCGAGGGCACGGCCCACGTGTGTGCCCGGAGTGGGCGCCCTCGATGGTTCGTGCCGGCCCCGAGGCCGGCCTCCCGCTTCGCGCTTCCCGCTTCGCGGCTCGCGGCTCGCGGCTCGCGGCTCGCGGCTCGCGGCTCGCGGCGACCATGATCCCTGTTTCGGGAGTGCAGGTGCCGGATCGAGCACTCCACACTCCCGGAACGGGGATCTTGGACCGGGCGATGTCGCCGGCAGCCGGGCGTTGTCGCCGGCAGCCGGGCGTTGTCGCCGGCAGCCGGCCGTGGAGCCGCGCGGCGAGCCGCAACAGCAAGCCGGTGCGGGCAACGTGGCGCTGGGCCCGGAGTGGAGTTGGACCCGGAGGGGCGCTGGGCCCGGGGTCGGACTCAGCCGGGGACGGCGTCGAGCACCCGGACGGTGTCGACCAGCCGGTAGCCCTCCCCCACCCGGAACGGCTCCAGGGCGGCCAGCAGCGCCTCGCGCACGGCGCCCGGTCCGGCCGAGCGGGCGGCGTGCCTGCCCGGACCCGACGCCAGCACCCCGGCGACCAGGTCGTCCGGATCGGGATGGTCGGTCGGCACCCGGACGACGGCGATCTCCCGCACGACCAGCCCGGCCAGACCTGCGAGCTTCGCCAGCCGTTCCGGGTCGGTCAGCGGCGGTGCCCCCGTCCCGCTGCGGCCGGCTCCCGGGCGGGCGCTCGCGGCGGCGCCGGACGGCACCGGGCCCGCATCCGGGACCCCGCCCGGCACCGCGGCCCGCGGCGGGTCCTGCCGCGGCGCGGGGGCGGCCGAGGTCAGCGGGGCCAGTGCCGCGCCGATCACCGCGGCGTCGCACTCGTCGGGGGTGCCCCACACCGACACCCGCACGGCGCCACCCGGGAGGCACACCCGGCCGGCCTCGCGCAGTGCGAGCACCGGGTTCGTCAGGTGCTCCAGCACCTGGACCAGGGTGACCAGGTCGAACGCGTCGTCGTCGAACGGGAGCTCGTGCGCGTCGCCGGGGCGCAGGTCCGCGGCCGGTGCAGCCCGCTCCGCCATCGCCAGCGCAGCGCGCTCGACGTCCACGCCGGACACGGTCAGCCCGGCCGCGAGCGCCGCCGCCGCCAGCTCTCCCGCGCCGCAGCCGACGTCGAGCAACCGGGCGCCGGGCGCGGCCCCGGCCAGGACGCGCTCGTACAGGGGGGACGCGGTGGTCTCGGTCACGGTCGGACCGTAGCGGGCCTCAGCGGCCGGCCGCCGTCGACAAGCGGCCCGCTGCCGTCGACAGGGCCAGGAGCACGGCCGCCAGCACCGCGCCGCGCAGCAGGTTCCCGCCGAGCTGGGACAGCGGGACCAGCCCGATCAGGTAGACCGGCAGCAGCAGCGCGAGCGGGCCCGGCAGCGTCCGCCCGCGCCGGGCCGCGATCGCCAGCCCGAGCAGGCCGACCAGCACCGCCGCGTTGGCGACCACCGCGAGCGGCCCGAAGAACGCCGGGTCCGAGCCGTTGACGTTCGAGACGGTCGTGCCGAACGCGAGCAGCAGGTTGCCCGCGACGAGCGTTCCGCCCGCCCAGCGCGCGCCGGTCAGCACGCCGAGCCGCCACCACAGCGGGGCGGCGGCGAGCAGGGCCAGCGCGAACAGGGTGAGCACCGCGTGCACCCGGGCGTCGTGCACCCCGGCACCCGAGTCGCTCCGGGTCAGCTGCAGCACACCGACGACCGCTTCGGCGACGGCCGCCGTCGCCGCGGTGACGACGAGCGACCGGCCGACGGTGCGGGGTGGCGGGACGGTGGCGGTGGTCATGGGCGGTTCCCCTCGATCGGGCGGCGCCGCACCCGGCGCCGCGGACGACCACGAGCCTGTGCCGCCGCCCGGGGCGCCGGCGTCGGCCGCGGGCCGCGGCCGGGTCCACCGCGCGGCGATGCCCGGTACGACCTGAGGAGGACGGCAGCGCGCCCGGCACGACCCAGGACGACAGCAGCGGGCCCGGCACGACCCCAGGACCGACAGCGTCCCGGTACGACCTGAGATGGACGACGGCGGGCCCGGACCGCCCTACGGTGAGCCGGTGGACCCCGTCACCGCGCTCGCGCGCCCGCCGGCCGGGCCCCGGCGCAGCGAGTTCCTGGTGACCGCGGGCCTGCTGCTGTGGGCCGTGCTCGAGGCGGTCGCCGCGCCCCGCCCGCTGCCGCTCGCGCTGGCCCTGGCGGCGGCCTGGTCGCTGCCGACGCTGTGGATGCGGGTGGCCCCGCTGCCGTCGCTGGCCTTCCTGCTCGGGACGTTCCTGGTGGACGCGCTGCTCGCCGGCGCCCCACCGGCCGGGGCGATGCCGTTCCCGACCGTGCTGCTGCTGACGTTCGCCTGCGGCCTGTGGGTGCGCCGGACCGCGGTGTCGGTGGCCGGCGGGATGGCCGCGACGGCCACCGTCCTCGTCGTCCAGCTGTTCGGCTACTACACCGAGACGGTCGGACCGCAGTTCGCCGTCGCGGTCTTCTTCGTCGCGGGCGCGTGGACCGCGGGCCGGTTGCTGCGCCGCCGGGCCGAGGACCTGGTCCGCGCCGAACAGGACCGGGCACGGGCGAGCGCGCTGGCCGACGCCGCGGAACGGGAGGCCGCCACCGCCGCGCAGGAGGCCGTGGCCCGGGAGCGGGCGGCGATCGCGCGGGAGCTGCACGACGTCGTCGCGCACGCCGTCTCGGTCGTCGCCGTGCAGGCCGGCGCCGCGGAGGACCTGGTCGGCACCGATCCGGAGCGCGCCCGCCTGCACATCGGCCACGCCCGGGACGGCGCGCGTCAGGCGATGGTCGAGATGCGGCGGATGCTGGAGGTCCTCGACCCCTACGACGAGGCCCGCGAGGACCTCGCGCCGCTGCCCGGCACCGGCCGGATCGGCGACCTGGTGGCCGCCACCCGGAACGCGGGAACGCCGGTGACGCTGCGCGAGACCGGGGACGCCGCACCGCTGCCGCCCGCGGTGGACCTGGCCGCGTACCGAGTGGTGCAGGAGTCGCTCACCAACGCACGGCGGCACGCGCCCGGGGGCGCCGTCACGGTGCTGCTCGACCACGGCCACGACGCCATCGGGATCGAGATCCGCAACGGACCGGGCGGCCGGCCCGATCCGGTGTCCGGCGGGACCGGGACGACCGGCCGCGGCCTGCCCGGGATGGCCGAACGGGTGCGGGTGTTCGGCGGGACGTTGCGGGCCGGTCCGGACGACGACGGCGGCTTCACCGTCTGCGCGCGGCTCCCGCGCTCGACGACGGCGGCCGCGCCGTGAGCGCCCCGGTCCGTGTGCTGCTGGTCGACGACCACGAGCTCATCCGGTCCGGCCTGGCCGGGATGCTCGGCGCCCGGGACGGCATCGAGGTCGTCGGCGAGGCGGCGGACGGCGCGGCCGGGCTGGCCGAGGCGGCCCGGCTGGCCCCGGACGTCGTACTGATGGACGTGCGGATGCCGGTCCTGGACGGGATCGAGGCGACCCGGCGGCTGCGGTCGGCCCCCGGCCGGGCCCCGCGCGTACTGGTGCTGACGACGTTCGACCTCGACGAGTACGTCTACCGGGCGCTGCGCGCCGGCGCCGACGGGTTCCTGCTCAAGGACGCCCCGCCGGACCGGATCGCCGAGGCCGTCCGCACCGTGGCGGCCGGTGAGGCGCTGCTCGCACCGGCCCCAACCCGGCGGCTCATCGAGCGGTTCGTCGCCCGCACCGGCGCCGTGGACGCCGCGCGCGAGCGGCTCGCCGCGCTCACCGACCGGGAGACCGACGTGCTGCGGCTGGTCGCCCGCGGCCGCTCGAACGCCGAGGTCGGGCTCGCCCTGTTCGTCAGCGAGGCGACGGTGAAAACGCACCTGACGCGCATCTTCGGCAAGCTCGGCCTGCGCGACCGGGTGCAGGCCGTCGTGTTCGCCTACGAGTCCGGGCTGGTCGAGCCGGGCGGGGGCGGGGGCACAGACGGCTGAGCCCGGCCGGGCGTCATTTCGGCGGGAGCCCGCGCACGAACGCGACGCCCTCGGCCAGCCAGCCCGCGAGTTCGGGGCCGTCCAGGTCGTCCGGATCGGGCTCGCCGACCACCCGCAGCCAGCCCGCGAGCTCGCGGCCGTTCATCACCATCCGCGACGCCCGGGGCCTGCCCAGCAGCTCGCCGGAGCGCTCCGGATCGACCCGCAGCATCAGCCCGCCGTCGCCGACGACGGCCACCGCCATGTGCCCGCCGACCAGGAACGCGAGCCCCCCGAACATCCGCCGCTCGGCCACCCGGGGCTCGGCGGCAAGACCGGCGCGGATCCGGGCGGCGAGCCCTTCGTCGTAGGCCATGACCGGAGTATGGCCCGGCCCACCGACAGCGGCCGGGGATCAGCGCCCCCAGACGTCCTCGGCCACCGAGACGATCAGCTCCAGCTTGCGCTTCTGGTCGTCCACGGTGAGCGCGTTGCCCTCGACGGTGGAGGAGAACCCGCACTGCGGGGACAGGCAGAGCTGCTCCAGCGGGACGTACTTCGCCGCCTGCTCGATCCGCTGCTTGAGCTCGCCCGCGTCCTCCAGGTCACCGGACTTGGTGGTGACCAGCCCGAGCACCACCTTCTTTCCCGGCGGGACGAAGCGCAGCGGCTCGAAGCCGCCGGAGCGCTCGTCGTCGAACTCGCAGAAGAAGCCGTCCACGGCCAGCTCACCGAACAGCGCCTCGGCGACGTGGTCGTAGCCACCCTCCGCCGCCCAGGACGACCGGTAGTTCCCCCGGCACATGTGCGTGGTGATCTTCAGGTCGGCCGGCCGGTCGGCGATCGCGGCGTTGATCTGGCGGATGTAGCGCAGGTGCTGGGTCTCCGGGTCGTCGCCCTTCTCGGCGAGTTCGGCGCGGTGGTTCGGGTCGTTGAGGTAGGCCAGCGCGGTGTCGTCGAGCTGCAGGTAGCGGCAGCCGCGCTGGTAGACCGCGGTCAGCTGGTCGGCGTAGGCGGCCGACAGGTCCGCCCAGAAGGCCTCGATCCCGTCGTTCCCGGGGTAGACGTCCTGGTCGATCACGGCCCGCCCGCCGCGGGCGTAGACCATGCTCGGCGACGGGATGGTGAGCTTCGGCGTGGCCGCCGTGACCTGCGACGCGAGGTAGTCGAACGCGGTCGCGAAGATCGGCTCGGCGAGGTGCACCCGGCCGTCGACGGCCATCCCGGCCGAGGTGAAGTTGTTCTGGCCCGCCGAGTTGCGCATCTTCACCTCGACCCGGCCGTCGGTCTTGGTGATCCCGCCGAGCGCGTAGATGAAGTCCATGTGCCAGGACGTGCGGCGGAACTCGCCGTCGGTCGCCGACCGCAGCCCGACCGATTCCTGCAGGGCGACCACGTCGGTGATCGCCGCGTCCTCGACGGCGCGCAGCCCGGCGGCGTCGAGCGTTCCGGCGGCGTGCTGCTCGCGCGCCGCCAGCAGCTCCGGCGGGCGGAGCAGGCTGCCGACGTGGTCGGCTCGGAACGGCGCGGTGTCGTCGGTGGTGGATGCCTGCGAGGACTGCGCTGTCTCCGTCATGCCCGCGAACGTATCGCCGGGTGCGC
The DNA here is from genome assembly GCF_003945385.1 of Pseudonocardia autotrophica. Classification (NCBI taxonomy): domain Bacteria; kingdom Bacillati; phylum Actinomycetota; class Actinomycetes; order Pseudonocardiales; family Pseudonocardiaceae; genus Pseudonocardia; species Pseudonocardia autotrophica. The sequence continues at coordinate 74,804 of NZ_AP018920.1, read as the reverse complement.
ATGCCCGCCGACCCGACTTCCGGAATATGGAAGCCCGGTCGACGGAGTGACGGCTCAGCCGGACGCCGCGATCCCCGGCCCCGGGAGGAGGTGCCGGGCGAGCCGACCGGCCGCCTCGCGCACCGCCTGCTCCAGCTCCCAGCGCCGGCCCGCGAAGTCCGCCCTGCTGACCAGCACCGCCAGCGCCGCGACCCGCTCCCCCGGCACCGCCACCGCGAGTCCGGCGCGGCCGCGGGCGTGCTCCTCCACCTCGACCGCGACACCGGCCGAGCGCACCCGCAGCAGCTCCCGGTCGAGCAATCTGCGGTCGACCAGGGTGTGCGGGGTCAGCGGGGCGAGCGGCCCCGGACCGAGCACCTCCGCGAGCCTGCCCGGCTCGAGCCCGGCGAGCAGCGCCTTGCCCGGCGCGGTCGCGTGCGCGGGCAGCGGCTCACCCGGCATCGCGCCGGGGCCGGGATGGGCGGCGCAGGTCTCGGTGTGCGCGACCACGACGTCGTCGGACCGCAGCACGGTCAACACCGCCGCGGCCCCGATCCCGGTGTGCAGCTCGGCGAGGATCTCCCTGGCCGGAGCGGGCGGCACGATCCGGTCGGTGATGCCGCGGTACAGCCCGACCACCCGGTAGCCCAGCCCGTAGCCGCGGACCGCGTGCAGCCGGACCAGGTACTCCTCCTCGACCAGCGTCCCGAGCAACCGGTAGGTCGTCGGCAGCGGCAGCTCCAGGCGCCGGGCCAACGCCTTGGCGGTCACCCCGTCGCCGGCTTCCGCGACGGCCTCCATGACCCGTAGCGCACGGCGCAACGCCATCCCGGCCGCGGTGGAGCTGTCGGACACCACCCGCCTAGTCTCGCGGCCGGGACGGATCGGCACCAGCGACCGGGAGGGCGAGTGGCGGGTGGTTTCCGCCCGGTGGACCGGGCCGGGCTCGCCGGGCATCTGGCGGACCGGATCACCGATCAGGCCGGACGGCTGCGGGTGCTGGTCGACGGCCCGCCACCGGCCGGTCCGCTACCGCTGGCCCACGCGGTCGCCGAGCTGCTGCGCACCCGGGGGCGCGACGCGCTCGCCGTCGACGCCGACGACTTCCTGCGCCCGGCGTCGGTCCGGCTCGAGCACGGCCGCACCGACGCCGCCATGTTCCTGGACGGCTGGCTGGACGAGCCGGCGCTGCGCCGCGAGGTGCTCGGGCCCGGCGGCCCGGACGGCACGGGCCGGGTGCTGCCCCGGCTGCGTGATCGGCTGCGGGACCGCGCGTTCCGCGAGGACCCGGTGCCGCTGGGGCCGGGCGGCGTCGTCCTGCTGGCCGGTGGGCGGCTGCTCGGTCGCGGCCTGCCCGCGGAGCTCACCGTGCACCTGCGGATGGGCCGGGCGGCCCTGGAACGACGGCTGGATCCCGAGGACGAGTGGACGGCCGCCGCCTACACCCGCTACGACGACGAGGGAGATCCCGGCGGGTACGCCGACGTGCTGGTGATGGCCGATCATCCGGACCGCCCGGCGCTGCGGGACGCCTGATCAGCGGGATCGGCAGGCTCAGTGGGATCGGCGGGATCGGCAGGCTCGGCGGGATCGGCAAGCCCAGCGCGCTCAGCGGGATCGGCGCGCTCGGCAGGATCAGCGCGCTCGGCGGGGTGGGCGCGCTCGGCAGGATCAGCGCGCTCGGCGGGGTGGGCGCGCTCGGCAGGATCAGCGCGCTCGGCGGGGTGGGCGCGCTCGGCGGGGTGGGCGCGCTCGGCGGGATCGCTGCCCGCGGCGCGTTCGCGACCACTGTGCACGGTGGCCCGGCGGGGCAGGTCGACCCCGGAATCTGCTGACCGGGAGCACACGACCGAACACGTTCCGCGACCGATGCGATCGATCGCCCCGCGAAGGGTGACGACGATCCTCGATCGCGTGATGGAAGAAATACGCGCCGTGGAGGAAGATCCACGGGCAGGAGGTGAAAGTGTGGGCGAGGAGGGAGTTGAACCCTCACGTCCTTTCGGACACACGGACCTGAACCGTGCGCGTCTGCCATTCCGCCACTCGCCCCGAGCGACGAGAAAAAGTTAGCACCCCGCCCGGAGGGCCCGTGCAGGGGGGTCCCCGGATGCGCGGAACAACGATCGCGGGTACATCGGAGAAGGGGACGCGAGCACTCGCCGGGCCGGTACGGTCGGGCGCCGCCGGGTCCCCCGGTTAGCACAGATACGATCGGCGAGACATCACCGACACGCCGATGCCGACGGAGGAGATCATTTGGGCCGCGTGGATCGCTTCGAGCGCCGTCTTCAGGGGTTCGTGGGCGATGCGTTCGCGCGGGTCTTCGGAGGCAGCGTCGTCCCACAGGAAGTCGCACAGGCGCTGCTGAGGGAAGCCGAGGACAACGTCGAGCAGCTCGCCGGGGGTCGCCTGCTGGCACCCAACCGGTTCACGGTGCTGCTCAGCCCCAGCGATCTCGACCGGATGGCTGGCGACGAGGACGGGGTCGTCCGATCCCTGTCGTCGCACGTGGCGAAAGAACTCACCGACCAGGGATGGGACACCTACGGTGAGGTCGTAGTCTTTCTGGAGCGCTCCGAGGCGCTGCACACGGGACAGTTCCGCACCCGCTCCGCTGTCGACCCCGATGCTTCCCGTCGGGCCGCCACCAGAGCACGCACCGCAGGAGAAGCACCCATGAGCCAGCAACCGGGCCACCCCGAGGACAACGGGCAGTACGGATACGACCGGGGCGCACCCGGCGGATACGGCCAGCAGACCTACGCGCCTCCGGGGTACGACCAGGAGCAGGGTCAGCAGGGCGGCGGCCAGTACGGCCAGCAGCAGGGCGGGTACGACCAGTACGGCCAGCAGGGCGGCTACGGCCAGCCCCCGCAGCAGGGGTACGACCAGTACCAGCAGCAGGGTGGCGGGCAGTACGGCCAGCAGCAGGGCGGGTACGACCAGTACGGCCAGCCCGGCTACCCGCAGCAGGGCGGCTACCCGCCCCAGGGCGGCTACGCGGACCCGAACCAGGGTGGGTATGCGGACCCGAACCAGGGCGGTTACGGCGACCCGAACCAGGGTTACGGCGGCGGCTACCCGCAGCAGCAGCAGCCCGGCTACCCGCAGCAGGGCTACGAGCAGGGCTACGACGGCTACGGCCAGCCCCAGGGCGGTTACGGCCAGCCCCAGGGCTATGCCCAGCCGGGCTACCCGCAGCAGGGCGGCTACGACCAGGGCTACGACGGCGGTTACGGCCAGCCGGGGTACGGCCAGCAGCCCGGCTACCCGCAGCAGGGCGGCTACGACCAGGGCTACGACGGCGGCTACCCGGCCCAGGGTGGCTGGGGCGCCCCGCAGCAGCTGAGCGCGATGCTGATCCTGGACGACGGATCGAACCGCAACTACCAGCTGACCGAGGGCACCCACGTCATCGGGCGCGGTCAGGACTCCAACTTCCGGCTGCCCGACACCGGGGTCTCCCGGCGGCACCTGGAGGTCACCTGGGACGGCCAGGTCGCGACCCTGAACGACCTGGGCTCGACCAACGGCACCACGGTGAACAACTCGCCGGTCCAGTCGTGCCAGCTGACCGACGGCGACGTCGTCCGCGTCGGGCACTCCAGCCTGGTCTTCCGGACCCAGGGCTGAGCGCGCCGCGACGGCACGTCAGACTGGACGACAGACGGCATCGGCCGCCCGCCCGGTGAAGATCCGGGCGGGCGGTTCGTGCGAGAACCGCGAGAAGGGCGAACGGGCGAAGTGCCGGAACTGGTGCTGCAGCTGACCAGAGGTGGCTTCCTGGCTCTCCTCTGGCTGTTCGTGCTGCTCGCGCTGCAGGTGGTCCGCTCGGATCTCTACGCGGCGTCCGGACTCAAGGCGGCCGTCCCCGGGCGGGGCGGCGGCAGGGCCGGCCGGGCGCGTGGCACCGGCCGCGGCAAGGTCGCCCGTCAGCTGCTGGTCACCCAGGGCCCACTGGCAGGCAGCCGGATCACCCTGGACTCCCGGCCGATCCTGATCGGCCGCGCCGACGACTCCACCCTCAAGCTCGACGACGACTACGCGTCGACCCGGCACGCCCGCATCTCCCAGCAGGGGGACGACTGGTACGTCGAGGATCTCGGGTCGACGAACGGCACGTATCTGGAGCGGGCTAAGGTCTCCGGGCCCACCCGGGTCCCCCTGGGGACACCGGTCCGCATCGGCAAGACGGTGATCGAGCTCCGATCGTGACGCGCTCGGACTGCAGATGAGCGAACGACCATGACGAAACCGCCGCGACCGCCCGCTCCCCCGGTGCCGCGGCCGCTCGACCGGTCCCGCGGTGCGGGATCTCCCCGACGTGCCCCGACCGAAGCCGGAGCCGCCCCGTGACACTGGTTCTGCGCTACTCGGCCCGCAGCGACCGCGGACTCGTCCGGCAGAACAACCAGGACGCCGTCTACGCCGGTCCGCGGCTGCTCGCGCTCGCCGACGGCATGGGCGGGCACGCCGCGGGCGAGGTCGCCTCGTCGCTGGTGATCTCCGCCCTGGCCCCGCTCGACGACGACGTACCCGGCGACGACCTGCTCGCCGACCTCCGGGACGCGACCCACGACGGCAACGACGCGATCTCCCGGCACGTCGCCGACGCCCCCGATCTGGAGGGCATGGGCACCACCCTGACCGCGATCTTGTTCGCCGGTTCACGGCTGGGCATGGTGCACGTCGGTGACTCGCGCTGCTACCAGCTGCGCGGCGGCGATTTCGCCCAGATCACCAAGGACGACACGTTCGTCCAGTCGCTGATCGACGAGGGCCGGATCACCGAGGAGGAGGCGCACACGCATCCGCAGCGTTCGCTGCTGCTGCGCGCCATCACCGGCCAGGACGTCGAGCCGTCGCTGTCGATCCGCGAGGCCCGCGCCGGGGACCGGTTCCTGCTGTGCTCGGACGGCCTGTCCGGGCCGGTCAGCGACGAGACCCTGCAGCAGACGCTGGAGGACTACCCGGACCCGCGCGAGTGCGCCGACCGGCTGATCGAGCTGGCGTTGCGCGGTGGCGGGCCGGACAACATCACGTGCATCGTGGCGGACGTGGTGGACGTGGACTACGCCGACGACGCGCCGATCATCGGCGGATCGGCCGGGCGCAACCCGCGCGCCGGCGACGGCGACTACCAGCGCGACGAGCGGGTGCCGCAGTCGTCGTCGCAGCGCGCCGCCGCGACGACGCTGCCCCGGACCGAGCCGGTCCGGCTGGAGCCCGCCCGGACCGAGGAGCCGCGCCGGCGCCGCGGGCTGCGGGCGGTGCTGGCGCTGCTGGCGGTACTCGCCGTGCTGGTGGCGGGCCTGTTCATCGCCCGGGCGATGGTGCTGCAGCAGTACTACGTCGCCGTCGACCAGGGCCAGGTCGCGATCTACCAGGGAGTCCGCGGGAACGTGCTGGGTGTCCCGCTGCAGCGCGTCGCGGAACACTCCGACATCGCGCTCGACGACCTGCCGCAGGCGGTGCGCGGCCAGATCACCGACGGCATCCTGTCCGACGACGGCGAGACCGGGGCCCGGGCGACCGTGGACCGGCTGCGCGACCGGATGCTGCCGCTCTGCTCGACGCTGAACCCGCCGCCCGAGCCGGTGGTCGTCGCGCCGCCCCCCGAGCCGGGGGCCCCGCCGGTGACCACCACCCCGTTGCCGACCGTGACCCCCGAGCCGGGCCGGAACTGCCGGCTCGACGGCTGATGGCCAGGGAGGGCTCCGTCGCGGAGCCGACCACCCCGACCGGCCGCGGGATCGAGCTGCTGATGCTCGGTCTGGCGGCGGTGCTGACGACCGGTGCGCTGGTGCTCGTCGAAGCGAACCAGGAGCAGTCGCTCACCACCGACCTGCTGTTCGTCGGGCTCGCCTACCTGGTGCTGTTCGCGCTCGCACATGTCGTGGTGCGCTGGCTCGCCCCGTACGCGGACCCGCTGATCCTGCCGTCGGTCGCGCTGCTCAACGGCATCGGCCTGGTCATGATCCACCGGCTGGACCTGGCCAGGGAGGCCCGCGCCGAGCTGCTCGGCCGGGACGTCCCGTCCGGACTGATCGGTGCGCAGATGACCTGGACGGTCGCCGGGCTGAGCCTGTTCGCGCTCGTGCTGTTCTTCCTGCGCGACCACCGGACGCTGGCCCGCTACGGCTACACCGCCGGCTTCACCGGTCTCGTGCTGCTCGCGCTGCCGGGGCTGCTGCCGTCGTCGATCTCCGAGGTCAACGGCGCGAAGCTGTGGATCCGCATCCCGGGTGGCCCCGGCATCCAGCCGGGCGAGTTCGCCAAGATCCTGCTGCTGATCTTCTTCGCGGCCTACCTGGTCCAGAAACGCAATCTGCTCTCCACCGCGGGCCGCCGGTTCCTCGGCATGGAGCTGCCGCGCGCCCGGGACATGGCGCCGCTGCTCGCCGCCTGGGGGCTGTCGGTCGGTGTGCTGGTGTTCCAGCGCGACCTGGGCAGCTCCCTGCTGATCTTCGGCCTGGTGCTGGTCCTGCTCTACACCGCCACCGAGCGGATCTCCTGGATGGTCATCGGGCTGGCCGCGTTCTCGGTCGGCGCCGCCATCGCCTACCAGTTGTTCGGCCACGTCCGGGTCCGGGTGCAGATCTGGCTGGACCCGTTCGCCGACTACGAGGGCGGCGGCTTCCAGCTGGCCCAGGCATTGTTCGGGCTCGGGACCGGCGGGGTCGGCGGGACCGGGCTGGGTGCGGGCAGACCCGATCTGGTGCCGTTCGCCGAGTCCGACTTCATCTTCTCCTCGCTGGGCGAGGAGCTGGGCCTGATCGGGCTGGCCGCGATCCTGATCGTCTATCTGGTGCTGATCACCCGGGGGCTGCGCACCGCGCTGGCGGTGCGCGACTCCTACGGCAAGCTGCTGGCTACCGGGCTGTCGTTCTCGATCGCGCTGCAGATCTTCGTGGTGATCGGCGGGGTGACCAAGCTGATCCCGCTGACCGGCCTGACCCTGCCGTTCCTGTCCTACGGTGGGTCGTCGCTGCTGGCGAACTACGCGCTGGTCGCGATCCTGCTGCGGATCTCGCACGTCGCCAGGGCACCGCTGCCCAAGCGGCCCGCGCAGCCGCGCGCGCCGATCGCGGAGGCCAGCACCGAGCTCGTCGCCCGGCCCGGCAACGGCAGTGGCAGTGGCAGCGCCGGCAGTGGCAGCGGTATCGGCAGCAGCAGTGGCAGCGGTATCGGCAGCAGCAGTGGCAGCAGCAGTGGCAGCGGTAGCACCAGTGGCGGTGGAGGCACCAGCCCGACACCCGCGTCCCCGGAGAGGAACGACCCGTGAACCGCCCGGTCCGCCGCATCGCCCTCGCCGTGATGGTCATGGTCGTCGCCCTGCTCGCGAACATCACCTACGTGCAGGTGGTGATGGCCGGCCAGTACCGCGACGATCCGCGCAACCAGCGCTCGCAGATCGACGAGTACTCGCGCCAGCGCGGGCAGATCACCGCGGGCAGCGAGGTGCTCGCGCAGAGCGTCGAGTCCGGCGGCAGGCTGCGCTACGCCCGCGAGTACCCGGCGGGCCCGGCGTTCGCCCCGATCACCGGCTTCCTGTCGACGGTATACGGCAAGGGCGCGCTGGAGCGCTCCGCCGACGACGTGCTCAACGGCACCGACGACCGGCTGTTCGTCCGCCGGATGTCGGACCTGATCACCGGCCGGGACCCGGCCGGCGGCAACGTCGTCACCACGATCGACCCGGACGTCCAGCGGGTCGCCTACGACCGGCTGAACGACCAGGGGTTCACCGGCGCCGTCGTCGCGCTGGAGCCGCAGACCGGGGAGATCATCGCGATGGCCTCCACACCGACGTACGACCCGAACCGGCTCGCCGCCGCCGACGCCGACGAGCAGCAGTCGGCCTGGCGCGAGTACAACAACGCCGACCCGAACCCGCTGACCAACCGCGCGCTCAACGAGATCGAGCCGCCCGGGTCGACGTTCAAGCTGGTCACGACCGCCGCCGCGCTGCAGAACGGCTACACCCCCGACAGCCGGCTGACCGCGGCCCGCAACATCCAGCTGGCGGACTCCACCACGACGTTGGAGAACTACAACGGCTCGGCCTGCGGTGGCGGCGACACCGCCTCGCTCGCCGAGGCGCTGGCCCGCTCCTGCAACACCGCGTTCGCCCAGCTCGGCCAGGAGCTCGGCGCCGACGCACTGCGCGCCCAGGCCGAGGCGTTCGGGATCGGTGGTTCCAACCTGCAGATCCCGATGCCGGTGACGGCCTCGCAGGTCGGCCCGATGGAGGACACGCCCTCCACCCAGCAGTCCGCGATCGGCCAGCGCGACGTCCGGCTCACCCCGATGCAGCTGGCGATGATCGGCGCCTCCATCGCGAACGGCGGCCAGACGATGGCCCCGCACCTGATCCGGGAGATCCAGAGCCAGTCGCTCGACGCCGTCGACACCACCGAGCCGGACCGGCTGGCCCGCGCGGTGCCCGCCGACGTCGCCCGGACGCTGACCGAGCTGATGGTCGGCTCGGAGGACCGGACGCAGGGCGGCGGCAAGATCACCGGCGTACAGATCGCGTCCAAGACGGGTACCGCCGAGCACGGCACCGACCCGAAGAACACCCCACCGCACGCCTGGTACGTGGCGTTCGCCCCGGCGGAGAACCCCCGGGTCGCGGTCGCGGTGCTGGTGGAGAACGGCGGCAACCGCGCGCAGGAGGCGACCGGCGGCTCGATCGCCGCCCCGATCGGCCGAGCCGTGATCGCCGAAGCGCTCCGGGACGCCCAGTGAGGCCGGGACGCACCGGGCGGCCGGCACGGCGCAGGCCCCCGGCGGCGCCGTGAGCGCGCTGGCAGCCGGACAGCTGATCTCCGATCGGTACCAGCTGGACCGGCGGATCGCGGTCGGCGGGATGGGCGAGGTCTGGGAGGCCTCGGACACCCGGCTCGGCCGCAGCGTGGCCGTCAAGGTGCTCAAGTCCGACCTGTCGGACGACCCGGAGTTCCTGCACCGGTTCCGGATCGAGGCGCGCACGGTCGCCTCGCTCGACCACGGCGGCATCGCATCGGTGCACGACTACGGCGAGGACGACGCCCCCGGCACCGGTGGGCGCACCGCCTACCTGGTGATGGAGCTCGTCCGCGGCGAGCCGCTGTCGACCCGGATCGGCCGCGGGCCGATCCCGGCGGACGAGGCGCTCGACATCCTCGAGCAGGCCGCCCGCGCGCTGCACGCCGCGCACGAGCGGGGCTTCGTGCACCGTGACGTGAAGCCCGGCAACATCCTGCTGCGCACCGACGGCATCGTGAAGCTCACCGACTTCGGCATCGCGAAGGCCGCCGACGCCGTCCCGGTCACCCGGTCCGGCATGGTCATGGGCACCGCCCACTACATCGCGCCGGAGCAGGCGTCCGGCGAGGAGGCAGGCCCCTCCGGGGACGTCTACTCGCTCGGCATCGTCGGATACGAGTGCCTCGCCGGGGTCCGCCCGTTCCGCGCGGAGAGCGCCGTCGCGGTGGCGATGATGCAGGTCCGCGACGAGCCGCCGCCGCTGCCCGGCGAGCTCCCGGAGCGGGTCCGCGAGTTGATCGCCTCGGTGCTGGTCAAGGACCCCACCGAGCGCTACGCCGACGGCGCCGAGTTCGCCGACGCGGTGGCCGCCGTGCGCCGCGGGCACCGGCCGCCGCCGGCCGGGATCCCGGCGCCCACCGGAGCCGCCCCCGGGTTCCGCCGCGACGACGAGCAACACGATCCCGGCCCCCGGCACGGCAGGCGGGACGCCGGCCAGGACAGCGGCCGGGTCCCCCGCTCACCTCGGCACGGCGTCGACCGCGATCCCGGTCCCGCCGCCGAGCGATCACGTCCGGAGTCCGGCGCCCGGCCCGTGTCCGGGCCCCCTGCCGGTCCCCCGTCCGGGCCCCTGTCCGGGCCACAGGTGCGCCCGGCCGGCGATCCGTCTGTCCGGCCACCCGGGCCGCCCTCCGGGCCGCAGCAGCGGCCCGGCTCGGGGCCGCTCCCGGTGCCGCCGCCCGCCCAGCCGGGTTCACCGCCGTACGGGGCGCCGCTCCACGGGCCGCAGCACGCCGTGCGTCCGACCGGACCGGGCCGGCCCGCGCAGCCCGGCCACGAACAGCCGGGGCGGCCGGGCCCGGCCACCCCCGGCCCGCAGCGGCCGGTGCCGTCCCGCCCACCGGTGCGCCGGCACGACGCCGCGGACCGGCCGATCGAGCAGCACCCGTCGGGGCCGCTCGATCTCACCCCGCGCCGGTCCGGGCGGGCGAAGGCCTGGCTGGCGGTGCTGTTCGTGCTGCTGACCGTCGCCGCCGTGCTGATCGCCGTGATGATCCTCCGGGAGACGTCGCCGGGCGGTACTCGGACCGGCTCGCTCGGCATCGCGCCGGGTACCGTCGCCGAAGCCGCCGGACGGGAGGCGGACCGGGCAGGACGGACGGGCGACCGGGCCCCACTCGCCGCCGCGCCGTCCCGCGGGGGACCGGAGGTCCCCCGGTGATCCCACGGAACGGACGGTCCGGCGCACGTGACGACCGCAGCGCGGTGATCCGCTCCACCGACCGGCATGATGAGTACTCCTCCGACGGCTCGATGACTACGGGAATCCTGAACCGATGACGACACCGCGACTGCTCTCCGAGCGCTACGAGCTGGGCGACCCGCTCGGCTACGGCGGCATGTCCGAGGTCCACCGTGGCCTCGACACCCGGCTCGGCCGGGACGTGGCGGTGAAGGTCCTGCGCGCCGACCTCGCCCGTGACCCGCAGTTCCAGCTGCGATTCCGGCGCGAGGCGCAGAACTCGGCCTCGCTGAACCATCCGGCGATCGTCGCCGTCTACGACACCGGCGAGATCCAGTCCGAGTTCGGGCCGCTGCCCTACATCGTGATGGAGTTCGTCGACGGGCAGACGCTGCGCGAGATCGTCAAGACGACCGGGCCGATGACCCAGCAGCGGGTCGTCGAGGTGATGGCCGACGTCTGCGCCGCACTCGACTTCTCGCACCGGCACAACATCATCCACCGGGACGTGAAACCCGCCAACGTCATGATCAACGGCGTCGGCGCGGTCAAGGTGATGGACTTCGGCATCGCCCGTGCGCTGGGTGAGGGCCAGAACGTCACCCAGACCGCCGCGGTGATCGGCACCGCCCAGTACCTGTCCCCGGAGCAGGCCCGCGGCGAGGCCGTGGACGCCCGGTCCGACGTGTACGCCGCGGGCTGCGTGCTGTTCGAGCTGCTGACCGGCGAGCCGCCCTTCACCGGGGACACCCCGGTCGCGGTCGCCTACCAGCACGTCCGCGAGGACCCGCGGTCACCGTCCGAGCTGAACCCGTCGGTGCCCCCGGCGCTCGACGCCGTGGTGCTCAAGGCGCTCAGCAAGAACCCGGCCAACCGCTACCAGTCCGCCGCCGAGATGCGGGCCGACCTGGTGCGGGTGCGCAACGGCGAGCCGGTGCACGCGCCGCTGGTGATGAGCGAGTACGAGCGCACCCAGATGATGGCGCACGACGACGCCACCGCGGCGATGGCGACCCGGCGGCTCGACGGCGGCGGCGGCCCACCGACCGGCCGGCACGTCATGCCCGGCGACTACGACTACGACGACGAGCAGCGACCCGGCCGCGGCCGCAAGATCGCCCTGTGGGTGGCCGTGTTGGCCGTGCTCGGCCTGCTCGGCTTCGTCGGCTACCAGATGTTCTCCAGCTCCGCGCCGGACCAGGTCGCGGTGCCGGACGTACTCGGCCAGACCCCGGACCAGGCCCGCGCCACGATCACGAACGCCGGGCTGCTGTTCACCCAGGAGAACCAACCCTCGGATGTCGCGCAGGTCGGCCAGGTCGTTCGCACCGACCCGGGCGGCGGCAACCAGGTCCCGGAGAACAGCCGGGTCACGGTGTTCGTCGGGACCGGCCCGGCCGAGGTGACGGTCCCCTCGCTCGCCGGGAGCACGCCGGAGCAGGCCGAGGCGCAGCTGCGCGAGGCCGGCCTGCAGATCGGCGGGCGGACCGAGCAGGACACCTCGGACTCGAGCCAGGTCGGCCGGGTCATCTCCTCGGATCCCGGCCCCGGCCAGCGGGTGCCCGGCAACTCGTCGGTGTCGCTGGTGATCGGCCGCGAGCAGCAGACGATCGCCGTACCGGACGTGTCCGGCAGCTCCGCCGAGGAGGCCAGATCCGCGCTGCGCAACGCCGGCTTCACCTCGATCGAGAGCAGCGAGGTCGACGGCGGCGGCACCGCCGGCTCGGTGGTGGGTAGCGACCCGTCGGCCGGGACGAGGGTGGCGCGCGACCAGACGATCACGATCCAGGTCAGCCGCGGCAACCAGACCCAGATCCCGAACGTCGTCGGCCAGCGGGTGGACAACGCGGTCAACACGCTGCGCGAGGCGGGGCTGTCGTTCTCCATCCAGACCACCGACGTGTCCGACCCGTCGCAGAACGGCGTGGTGCTGAGCCAGGACCCGACCGGCGGCTCGCAGGCCTCCGACGGCCGGCAGGTGACACTCACGGTCGGCCGGGCCTCCGGCGGCGACACCGGCGGCGACAGCGGCGGGGACACCGGTGAGAGTTCCCGCGGATTCCCGTTCGACTGATCCCGGCACTATCGGAGAGGGTGGGACGGTGCGCGTTCTCGTCGTCGACAACTACGACAGCTTCGTCTACAACCTGGTCCAGTATCTGGCCCAGCTCGGCGCCGACCCGGTGGTCCGGCGCAACGACGAGATCGAGCTCGACGAGCTCGACGAGTTCGCTGCGGTGCTGGTCAGTCCCGGGCCGGGGACCCCGGAGCGGGCCGGCCGCAGCGTCGAGCTGATCCGGCGGGCCGCCGGGCGAGGTACCCCGCTGCTGGGCGTCTGCCTCGGCCACCAGGCCCTGGCCACCGCCTGGGGTGGTGTCGTGGAGCGTGCACCGGAGCTGCTGCACGGGAAGACGTCGCTGGTCTTCCACGACGACGTCGGGGTGCTGCGCGGGCTGCCGTCGCCGTTCACCGCGACCCGGTACCACTCGCTGGCGATCGCACCGGACGGCCTGCCGCCCGAGCTCCAGGTCACCGGCCGGACCGAGACCGGTCTGATCATGGCGGTGCGGCACCGGGACCTGCCGATCGAGGGCGTCCAGTTCCATCCGGAGTCGGTGCTGACCGAGGGCGGGCACCGGATGCTCGCGAACTGGCTCCGGCAAGCCGGACACGCCGTGCCCGAGGAGATCGTGCAGCGGCTCTCGGACGAGATGGCCGGCCTCGTCGCGGACGTCTGAGACGCCCGGCCGCATCCGTTCGTTTCGGCCGTGTGACGCAGTCCGGCCGGTATCCGCGCTACCGTGGACACGGATCTGTCCGGGTCGGCCGCTCCCCGGTGCGTCACCCCGTCGCAGGTCCCGCCCCCGGCCGGCGCACCGGCCGGACACTGTTGCCCGACCGACGAAGTCCATGAGGTCCGACAATGCCGAAGTCGAAGGTCCGCAAGAAGGCGGCGTACACCCCGCCACCGGTGAGCCGCACCCCGCAGAAGGTGTCCGGCCCGACGCACCCGGCGTATCTCGCCGTGATGGTCGCGATGTGGATCCTCGGTCTGGGCTGGCTGGTGGTCAACTACCTCGCCGCGCCGGCGATCCCGTTCATGGCCGCGCTGGGGAACGGCAACTTCATCATCGGGTTCTCACTCATCGTGATCGGCCTGTTGATGACCATGCGGTGGCGCTGACCTGCAGAAACACATCAACGTGAGTTATCCTCACTGTGGATGGCGGCTGTGGACAACTCATAATGAGCACTCTGGGTGATCATCCTGGGCAGCGTGCCTGGTCGACTCCGGCGGGGGTCGTCGCGCTGCTGTGGGTGCTCGCCGTGGTCGCGGCCGGCTGGCTCGCGGCGCTCGTCGTCGCCGGTGCCGATCCGGCCGGGCGGCTGGTCGCCGGCGTGGCGGCGCTGGGCCTCGCACTGGCGGCTGCGTCCGGTACCCGGGCCCGGCCGCGGCTGGCGGCCGGCCCGGACGGGATCACCGTGCGCAGGCTGACCTGGACCCGGCACGTCCCGTGGTCCGGGGTCGACGACATCCGGGTGCTCCGGACCCGGCGGCTCGGCCGCGAGTCCACGCTGCTGGAGCTGGAGCTGCGCGACATCGACGGGCAGGAGCGCCTGGTCGTCCTGGGCCGCCCCGAGCTGGGCGATGACCCGCAGGACGTGGCCGAGGCGCTGACCGCACTGCGCCCCTGACAGCCGACCGGGGAGTGCGCCCCGCGGTCGTGGCCCCGGCGTCGCGGCCCAGTGGCTCGGCAGCGCGGCCCAGTGGCTCAGCCCCGCGGCCCAGTGGCTCAGCCCGCGGCTCAGCCCCGCGGCTCGGAGTCATGGCTCGGCAGCGCGGCTCAGCAGGGCGGCTCAGATCAGAGCGATGCCCAGGCCGATCAGGACGAAGGTGAGCAGGGTGAGAGCGGCGACGGCCGCGACCTGCACCCGCCGCCGGTTCGGCGATCCCACGCCGAGGTAGAGCAGCGCCGCCGTGACGGCGGCGCCGAACACCAGCCCGCCGAAGTGCCCCTGCCAGGACACGGCGGGGATGACCAGGCTGATCCCGACGTTGATCGCGATCAGCGTCAGCACCTGGCCGGCCGGCATCTTCAATCGCCGGAGCAGCACCACCAGGGCGCCCATCAGCCCGAACACCGCGCCCGAGGCGCCCGCGGTGAAGCCCAGCGGGTTGCTCAGCAGCATCACCGCGGCGGAGCCGCCGAGCAGCGAGACGCCGTACACCGCGACGAACCGGGACCGGCCCAGCACGGTCTCGACCTCCCGGCCGATGATCCACAGGGCGAACATGTTGAACGCCAGGTGCAGCGGACCGATGTGCAGGAAACCGGACGTGACGATCCGCCAGATCTCGCCCTGCCCGACCGCCGCCGGGACGAGTGCCCCGGCCCGGAACAGCCACGAGTCGTAGTTGGCGTTCAGGCTGCCGGCCATCGCCACGGTCAGCGCGAAGATCGCGACGTTGGCGATGATCAGACCGGGCACCAGCACCGACTTGCCGGTGCGGCTGGCACCGGCGATGTTGCGGGCCCGCGGCGCCGTCCGGGACGACTGCGCCAGGCAGTCGACACAGTGCTGGCCGACCGAAGCGGGCTGCAGGCACTCCGGGCAGGCCGGCCGGTCGCACCGGGTGCACCGCAGCCCGGTCGGCCGGTCCGGATGCCGGGCGCACACCGGCGGGCCGCCGTGCGCGGGCGGCGAACCACCCTGCGGCGGCTGCGAGCCGGGAGCGCCCTGCCAGGGCGGTCCCTGCCCGTACACGCCGGGACCCCACTGTGGCTGCGGGTACCCCGGCGGCGCCGGGTAGTACGGCTGTCCGCCGGCGCCGGCCGGACCCGGGGGCTCGTGTGGCCCCCGGGGCGAACCGGGACCGGGGGACTCTGGTCGCTCGGTCAGGGCGGACTCAGCTCCGCTCGATCTCGACCTTCTCGATGACCACGTCGTTGAGCGGGCGGTCGGCCTGCCCGGTGGTCGTCTGCCCGATGGAGTCCACGACGGCCCGCGACTCGGCGTCGGCCACCTCACCGAAGATGGTGTGGCGCCGGTTGAGATGCGGGGTCGGGCCCACCGTGATGAAGAACTGCGACCCGTTCGTCCCCGGGCCGGCGTTCGCCATCGCGAGCAGGTAGGGCCGGTCGAACTTGAGCTCCGGGTGGAACTCGTCGCCGAACTGGTAGCCCGGGCCACCGCGACCGGTACCGGTCGGGTCGCCGCCCTGGATCATGAAGCCGCTGATCACCCGGTGGAAGATCGAACCGTCGTAGAACGGCCCGGAGTCGCCGCCACTGGCGTTCGGCCCCGTGTAGTCCTTGGACCCCTCTGCGAGTCCCACGAAGTTCGCCACCGTCTTGGGGGCGTGGTCGCCGAACAGCTCGACGCGGATGTCGCCCTCGTTGGTGTGCAGGACGGCCGTCGTCTTGGCGTTTCCTGGTTCCGTCACGGCTACCATCGTGCCAGTCCGCAGCCGCATCCGTGGGAAGCAGGTCCGATTATGAGAGCCGACCGCAAGCGGGCCAGGGCCCGGAAGGACGCAGCCGAGGCCGTGCACACCCTCGCGGACGCCGGTCGGATCGCCGGTGGGGCCGCCGTCTCGACCGCCTCGGCACGGGTTTCGGAGCTGGGCCACGGGGTGGAGGACGCCCGCCGGGCGCTGGCCGCCGCGATCGATCCGGCCCCGGCCCGCACCCGTCGTACGCCGTGGATCCTCGCCGTCGTGCTGCTGAGCGGGCTCGCCGCGTTCGCCTGGGTGACGCTGCTGCGCCGGGAGCGTCCGGTCGATCCGGGTACCCCGGTGCCGACCGTCCCGCCCGCGGACTCGCAGATCCACGGCAAGCCGATCGGTCAGGGCGGCGGGGCGGCCTGAGCCCCGGAGAGGCTCAGAGGACCGAGCGCAGGAAGCCGGTGACCGTCGACTCGTAGGCGTCCGGATCGGCGTTCCAGCTGCCGGTGTGCTCGGTGCCCAGGAACTCGCGGTAGGTCACCGGCCAGCTCGCCGCGGGCGCGCCGGCGGCGAGCTCCCGGCTGAGGTCGACCGGGACCGCGGTGTCGGCGTCGCTGTGCAGCAGCAACGTCGGCGGCCGGACCGTCGGCGGATTGCGGATCAGGTCGAACCGGTCCAGATCGATCCCGATCCGGCGCTCGGTGAACCGGGCCGCCACCGCCGCCAGCGACGGTGGGAGCGCCCGGTTGCGGGCCTGCCGGCGCAGGGTGCGGCGCCAGTCGAGCAGCGGCGCGTCCCAGACCACCGCGGCCACCGCGGCTGCGTGTTCGGAGCGGTCCAGGAAGGCCCCGCCGACGGCGGCGCCCATCGACCAGCCGACCAGCACCAGACGGGTGGCCCCGGCCGCGAGCGCGTGCTCGGCGGCCGCGGCGACGTCGTGCCACTCGGTGTCACCGAGGTGCGACCGGCCGTCCGGGGAAGCGGGCGCCGTGCCGTCGCCGCGGTAGCTGATCACGAGCTGGCGCAGTCCGGCGGCGTGCAACGCCGGCAGCGCGCGCAGTGCCTCCCGCCGGGCCCCGCCGCGCCCGTGCACGCAGATCGCCCAGGTCCGCCCGTCGGACCAGGCGGGGGCCGGCACGTCCCAGGCCGGCGCGGGACCGATCCCGGTACGCACGACGACGTCGTCGAACGGGAGACCGCGGGCACCCGGATCGGGATCGAACGGGCCCGCGTCGAGCACCGCTGGACCGGGCTCCGGGACCGGGCCGGCCCGCAGCTCGCGGGTCACCCGGCGGCGGCTCCGGTCGAGCACCGGCCCCACGACGGTCAGTCCGGCCGGGCCGCGCAGGCCCCACACCCCGGGCTGCAGCGTCAACCGGTTAGGGGTCAGCTCGACGACGCCGGGCCCGGTCCCGAGCACCCGCTCGGGCCGGCCCGGGTGCACCGACGGGTGCAGCAGGACCGTCGAGTAGTGCCAGCTGACGGCGGCGGCCGCGCCCCCGGCGCCACCGAGGACGCCGGCCAGCACGGAGGCCGAGGCATAGCCGGGAACCGGACGACGGCGGGTCGGGGACGGGTGCACAGGGCCATCCTGCTCCCCCGCACCGGCCGCGCGCACTCCGTGCACGGTCGGCACGGAACGTCACCGGTGAATCGACCCCTGCGTGCGAGAGCACTCTCAGGTTGTCACTCCTTCGAGTGAACGTTGCATTCATGATCGCTCCGCTCCGCAACCGGCATTGCCGGTTCTCGTTGCGCCATCGGAGGGTCTTCCCTTCGCTCCCCACACACTCTGTACGGAAGGACGTGCGAATGAACTCGCTCGCCCGCAACGCGCTCCGGCTCTCCATGGCCGGTGCGGGCATCGCGGTCCTGGGTGCCGGCGTCGCCGGTCAGGCCTCGGCCGCCGAGCTCCCCGACCTGCCCGGTGTCCCCGACGCCTCGTCGCTGACCGACGCCCTGCCGACCCCGGACGGCGAGGGCACTGTCTCGACCGGTTCGTCCTCGGTGACGTTCGGCCAGCTGCAGGGCCCGGAGCTGCAGACGGCCGGGCTGCCGGAGCTCCCCTCGACGGACGCGGTCGCCGGTCTGCTGGAGCTGCCGTCCACCGACGGCCTGCCGGCTGCCCCCTCCACCGACAGCCTGCCGGCCCTCCCCTCGGCCGACGGCCTGCCGGCCGTCCCGTCCACCGACGCGCTGCCCGAGCTGCCGTCCGCCGATGCGCTGCCGGAGATCCCCTCCGCCGACGCGCTCCCCGGTGCCGACGACCTGCCCGGCCTGCCGGAGCTGTCCTCGACCGAGGCACTGCCCTCGGCCGACGCGCTCCCGCTGGACGCCGTATCCACCGACGCCCTGCCCTCGGTGGACTCGCTGCCCCTCGACGCACTGCCGCTGGACGCCCTGCCCCTGGACGCCCTGTCCCTGGACGGCCTGCCGCTCGACGGTCTCCCGCTCGACGCGCCGCTGGACGCCCTGCCGCTGGACCGTCTCCCGCTCAACGCGCTGCCCTCGGCCGAGGCGCTACCGCTGCCGAACACCGACGCGCTCCCGACGCTGGACATCCCGGGCGTCATGTACATCGAGGCCCCCGGCATCAACCTCTGACCACCGGCGTCCCCCCGAACGTCGGTCGCCGGGCTCCCCGACCGGCACCCACGGCCGTCCGCACCAGCCGTCCCACCCCCTCGGGACGGCGACGCGGGCGGCCGTGGCCGTTCACCCCGAGGTGCGCGGGTCAGCGCCGGCCGTGCCGCGGCACCGGCGGCGGCGCGGGCACCACCGGCGCCCGGACCACCAGCTCGTACCGGTCGAAGGTGCCCTCGTCGTCCACGACGTGCCGGACGAACCGGAAACCCGCCCGCCGGGCGACCCCGATCGACGGGACGTTCGCCGGATCGACGTCGATCGAGATGCCGTGCACGTCCCCCCGCTCGGCGAGGTAACGCGACGCCAGGCGCACCGCGCGCGTCGCCAGCCCCCGGCGCCGGAAGGCCGGATAGATCCCGTAGGCCAGTCCGGCCCGGCGGACATCCCGATCCAGCTCGGCATCGATCGTCCCGGCGAGCACCGTGCCGCCGTCCACCCGGATCCCGAAACTGAGCTTGGGCCCGTCGTCGGCCCACCGCTCGATCGCCCGCCGGACGTGCGCCCGGACCGTCGCCCTGGTCCCCGGTCCGCCGTTCAGCCAGCGGATCAGCTCGGCGTCCTCCCCGGCGAGATACGGCTCCACGTCGTCCCAGCCGAGCGGGCTGAGGACGACCACGCCGTCCGCCAACGTGTTCGAGGGCCGGGCCACGATTCCCATCTTGCAGCACCCGTCGCCGTCCGTGATCAGTGATCCCCGACCGGTGAACCGATCGGCAGCGTGCTAGCGGCCCGCAGGCTCCCCGACCCGGTACCGGATCAGCAGTGTGTCGTCTCCGGTGACGACGCTGACCAGGGACAACCTGGCCGGGTCCAGGCCGGCACCACGGGCGATCCGGCCGGCGTCGCCGGACACCAGGAACGGCGCCACGGTGAGCCGCAGCTCGTCGACCAGGCCCGCCTCCGCGAGGCTGCCGAACAGCCCCGGACCGCCCATGCAGTTGACCCGGCGCAGGCCACGCCGGTCGAGCTCGGTGAGCGCCGCGTGCAGATCCACCGTGCCGTCACCGGTGAGGACGACCTCCGCGCCGGCATCAGTCCACCCGGCCCGGACACGCTCCGGGACCGCCGCACAGGTGAACACGATCGTCGGGATCACGACGTCGGTGAGCACCGATGCGGACGGTGGCAGTGAGCGCCCCGATCCGGTGACGACCGCCGTCGACGGCACCTCGGAGAGCCCGAACCGGCGCCGCCGCTCCGCCATGCGCTCCCTCGGCCGGACCCCGGTGAAGCCCTCGGCGACCGCGGTCCCGGCCGCGACCAGCACGACGTCGGCGAGATCGGTGCCCAGCCGGAGCACCACCCGGTCCGGCGGGGTCGACAGACCCGCCGAGCGACCCTCCACCTCCAGCGCACCGTCCGCGCTGGAGACGAAGTTGACGCACACCCGCAGGCGTCCGTCGTCCGGGTAGGCGTAGAGCCGTTCGAGTGCCTCGACCGGCAGCGGGCCGGCACCGGCGGCCGGGAAGATCTGATGGATGTCGGTCACGCGAGCAGTCTCACCGCACGCGACGGGCTCCGCTCACCACGCACCGTGGCGACCATCTCGCAGGTCTCCCGGGTGGCCCTGGCCTGGTGCGCACGGACCATCGCGACACCCCGGTCGGCGGCGATCGCGGTCGCGGCGAGGGTGCCGGTGAGCCGCTCCTCCAGCGGGACGGCCAGCGACTCGCCGACCACGGTCTTGTTCGACATCGCCAGCAGCACCGGCCACCCGGTCGCGACCATCGCGTCGATACCGCGCAGCACCTGCAGGCTGTGCAGGGTGTTCTTGGAGAAGTCGATCGCCGGGTCGATCAGGATCCCGGCGGCCGGGACCCCCGCGGCGACGGCCTTCTCCGCCAGCGCCACCGTCTGCCCCACCACCGACGACAGGATGTCCGGGTAGCGCGGCCGGTGCGGCTCGGTGCGCGGCGTGACGTGGTCGGTGTGCGCGCTGACGTAGCCCGCGCCGTAGCGGGCGGTGACGTCGAGGATCGCCGGATCGGCCGCGGCCCAGTTGTCGTTGACCAGATCGGCCCCGGCCGCGCAGACGGCCTCCGCGGGCCCGGCCCGGAAGGTGTCGACGCTGATCGCCACGTCCGGGAACGCCTGCCGGGCCCACTCCACGGTCGGCACGACCCGGTCGATCTCCTCCTGCTCGGTGACCTCGGTGCCCGGGCTGGCCGGGACACCCCCGATGTCGATCACATCGGCGCCCTCCCGGACCACCGCGGCGATCCGGTCCCTGGCCGCCTGCTCGGCGAAGGTGATCCCGTGGTCGTAGAACGAGTCCGGGGTCCGGTTGACGATGGCCATGACCATCGCACGGTCACGGTTCCAGGTGCGCCCGCGGAACGTCAGGCTCGGCACTCGTCCTCCTCGCGGCACGGCCGGGCCACCTCGTGGGCCCGGCTCGTGCTCCATCTTGACCAGCCCGCCGCGGGCCCGGCCACCCGGCAGCGGGGTTCCGCTCCCGTCACTAGAAGAATATTCTAGTGAGGTGGGGAGCAGCAGCCGGCGCACGGCGATCCTGGACGCCGCACTGGCCTGCTTCCTCGCCGACGGGCTCGCCGGGGCCTCGATCGACGACGTGCGCGCCCGCAGCGGTGCCAGCGTCGGGAGCATCTACCACCACTTCGGTGGGCGTGACGGGCTCGCCGGGGCGGTGTACGTCCGTGCGCTGGAGGACTACCAGCGCGCATTCGTCCGGACCCTCGCCGGGCACGACGGCGCCGCATCCGGCGTCCGGGCCGCCGTCGGCACCCACCTGCGCTGGTGCCTGACCGACCGGCCGGACGCAGCCCGCTTCCTGCTGTTCTGCGGAGACGCGGCGCGGTCCGCGGCGAGCGGCGACCTGGCCACCGCCAACCGCGCGTTCTTCGGCACGGTGCTGCGCTGGTGGCGGCGTCAGGTCGACGCCGCAGCGGTACGTGACCTGCCGGTCGACGTGCTGTACGCGCTCTGGCTGGGTCCGGCGCAGGAGTACTGCCGGCTGGAGCTCAGCGGACGGTCGAGCACACCCGGTGCGAGCACCGAGCTCGCGGACGCGGCGTGGCGGGCGCTGCGCCGGGACTGATCCGACGACGAGGAGAACCCATGCACATGTCGTATGCCGAGCTGGTGGCCGACGCCCGGGCCGAGCGGACCGAGCTGGTCGAGGTGGAGCACCACGGGGACCACGCGGTGCTGCGGCTCGCCGACCCGGACCGGCTCAACGTGCTCAGCGGCCCGCTGATGGTGCAGCTGCTCGACGCCGCCGGGGCGCTCGTCCGGGATCCGGCGGTGCGCGCGGTCGTGCTCACCGGCAGTGGATCGTCGTTCTGCGCCGGCGGGGACCTGCGGATGATGCAGCAGCACGTGGAGCGCAGCAGCCGGCCCGACGACGTCGAGGGTGCGGCGATGCCCTGGCGCTGGATCCGGCAGCAGTTCGGTGCGATGGCGCGGCTGCTCGCCCGCTCGGACACCGTGTTCGTCGCCGCGCTGAACGGCCCGGCCGCCGGGGTCGGCCTGGCCTTCGCACTGAGCAGCGACATCGCGCTCGCCGCCGACGACGCCGTACTGGTCCCGGCGTTCGGCAGGCTCGGCCTGGTCCCCGAGGTCGGGACGAGCTGGGCGCTGACCAGGGCGCTCGGCTACCGGCGGGCGTTCGCGTTGCACGTGACCGGGCGGCATCTCGGCGCCGCCGAGGCGCTGGAGCTCGGCCTGGTCGACGAACTCGTCCCGGCCGCCGACCTGCCCGCGGTCGCGCTCGACTGGTGCCGCCGGATCACCGCACTGCCGCCGCACGCGGTGGAGCTGGCGAAACCGCTGCTGCGCGCCGCCGCCGACGCCCCCTGGGAGCAGGCGCTGACGATGGAGGAGTTCGCCGAACCGATCTGCTTCACCACCGGCGGCTTCCGGGACGGCGTCGCACGCGTCGTGGCCGACACCTCGAGCCGATGAGCGACGTCTACGCCGGTCTCAGCACCGGCTACGCGACCCGGCGGCGGCCCGACCCGCGGATCGCAGAACGTATCGAGACGGCCCTCGGTGCCGCCCGGACCGTGGTGAACGTCGGCGCCGGCGCCGGCTCGTACGAACCGGCCGACCGGCGGGTGCTCGCGGTCGATCCCTCGACGAGCATGCTCGCGCAGCGGCCCGCCGGTGCCGCGCCCGCCGTGCGTGCGACCGCGGAGGCGGTGCCGGTCCGCGACGACGGAGCGGACGCCGCGCTCGCCGTCCTCACCGTGCACCACTGGTCCGACGCCGGTGCCGGGCTCGCCGAGCTGCGCCGGATCGCACCCCGGCAGGTCGTGCTGACCTGGGACCCGGGCGTCATGGCGCGGTTCTGGCTGGTCGAGGAGTACCTGCCCGACATCGTGGCGGCCGAGTCGGAGCTCGCGACCCTCGACGAGGTCGTCGCCGGGCTCCGCGCCCCCGGCGGGTCGGTGACGGTCGAGACCGTCCCGGTGCCCGCGGACTGCACCGACGGGTTCCTCTGTGCCTACTGGAACCGGCCGGAGTCCTACCTCGACCCGGCCCGCCGGACGGCGATCTCGGCGTTCGCCCGGATACCGGCCGCAGCGGTGCACGACGCGGTCGGGCGACTGTCCGACGACCTGGCCACCGGCCGGTGGGACGCCCGGCACGGGCACCTGCGGAGCCTGGCCTCGGTCGACCCGGGCTACCGGCTGGTGACGGCCACCCGCGACGGCGCCGGGACCGGGCACGGCTGAACGGATGCCGCTCCCGGAGCCGGGCGGGCGGGCTCAGGACAGGTGCATCCCGGAGATCGCCCGGGCGATCACGAGCTGCTGGATCTGCTCGGTGCCCTCGAAGATGTCGTAGATCTTCGCGTCCCGGTGCATCCGCTCCACCGGGTGCTCGCGGGAGTACCCGGCACCGCCCAGGATCTGGATCGCGCGTTCGGTCGACCACACCGCCACCCGGCCGGCCTTGAGCTTGGACATCGACCCCTCGCCCGCGGTGAAGGGCACGCCGTTGCGGCCCATCCAGGCGGCCCGGTGCACGAGCAGCCGGGCGGCGTCGATCTCGGTACGCATGTCGGCGAGGGTGAAGGAGATCGACTGGTTGGCGATGATCGGCCTGCCGAACGCGACCCGGTCCTTCGCGTAGTCCAGGGCGTACTCGTAGGCGGCGCGGGCGATCCCGATCGCCTGGGCGCCGACCGTCGGCCGGGACAGCTCGAAGGTCTGCATGGCCGCGGAGCCCTTCGACCGCTCGCCGGACCGGGCACGGGCGAGCCGCTCGTCGAGCTTCTCCTTCCCGCCGAGCAGGCAGGAGCCGGGGAGCTTGACGTCGTCCAGGAAGACGTCCGCGGTGTGCGAGGCCCGCAGCCCCATCTTCTTGATCTTCCGGGTGGACTCCAGCCCCGGTGTCCCCGGCGGGACGACGAACGCCGCCTGCCCCTTGCCGCCCAGCTCCGGATCGACGACGGCCTGCACCACATGGATGTTCGCGATGCCGCCGTTGGTGGCCCAGGCCTTCTGGCCGGTCAGGGTCCACTCGTCGCGTGCCTCGTCGTACACCGCGCGGGTGCGCATGGCCGCGACGTCGGATCCGGCGTCGGGCTCGGACGAGCAGAACGCGCCGACCTTCGGGTCGGAGGCGTCGCCGTAGCACTGCGGGATGAACTCGACCATCTGCTCCGGGGTGCCGGAGGCGAAGATCCCGGCCACCGCGAGGGTGGTTCCGAAGATCGCCATCCCGATGCCGCCGTCGCCCCAGAAGAGCTCCTCGTTGACCAGCGGCATGGACAGGCCGGTCTCGTCACCCCAGAACGACGCGAGCGTCTCGAAGTTGTAGAGCTCGATCTTCGCGGCCTCCTGCAGGATCGGCCACGGGGTCTCCTCGCGCTCGTCCCACTCGGCGGCGGCCGGGCGGACCACCTCGGCGGCGAACCCGTGCACCCATTCCTGCAGCTCGCGGTGTTCGGCGGAGAGTTCGAAGGAGGTCATGTCACTGCTCCCTGGTCCGGTGTCACGCCGACGGGATCTGGAACATCTTCTGCAGGGCGGTGGCGAATCCGACGTCGCCGGCCACCTTGAGCTTGCGGGTCATGAACAGGGTCACCGGGTTCGCGTTGTTCGTGACGATCCGCAGGAACTCGGTGCCCGGCATCGTCAGCGCCGTCCGCGGCTCCTCGCTGGTGCCCTCGGTGACGGTGCAGGTGCCGCCGTGCAGAACGGTCTCGAAGCTGTCCTGCACGTCGCCGTCCTTGATGTGCCAGTGCACGACCTGACGGTTCCCGCCGGCGCCCTTCGACGAGTAGAACTCGCTCATCCGGCCGAAGATCGCCTGCAGCACCGGGCCGCGCACGTCGGACGCCATGACGGTCGCCAGCTGCTGCTTCGAGGCGCCCTTCACCAGCCGGGCGAACAACGACGGATCGACGTCGGCCGGGTCACCGTCGCGCAGGGCGGTGCCCAGGGTGGCGAGCAGCTGCTCGTCGGACAGGCTCTTCGGGTCGATGCTGCGACCCAGCTCGTTGATGTCGACCGTGTCGGCCATCGGTCACTCCACCTCGTCGTGGTCGGAAGTGCCCGGTACTTGAAGTACCCGGTTCGCTTCGGCGTTACTTTACGCAGCAGTAGTTAAGGTGTCGAGTGTGGTCCCCCCGACGAGCGCGACCGGCCGCCGCCGGCTCCCGCCGGAGCAGCGCGAGCGCCAGGTGCTCGACGCGGCCGTGCGGGTGTTCTCCCGGATCGGCTTCCACGACGCCTCGATGGACGACGTCGCAGAGCAGGCCGGACTGTCGAAGCCGATGGTCTACACGCACGGCGGCGGCTCCAAGGAGGAGCTGCTGCGCCGCTGCATCCGGCGCGAGGCCGATCGACTGCTGACGTCGGTCTCGCTGGCCGCGGGGGCCCCGGCGGACGCACCCGGCGACGACCGGACGACCGAGGACCGGCTGCGCCGTGGCCTGCGCGCGTTCTTCGCGACGCTCACCACCCACCGCGACGGCTGGTCGGTGCTCTACCGGCAGGCCCGCACCGGAACCCTCGCCGACGAGGTGCACGACGCCAGGGCACGCATCGTGGACCGGGTGGCCGAGCTCCTCTCGGCCGAGCTGACCGGCCGGGATCCGGCTACCGCCCGCGCACTCGCGACACCGCTGGCCGCCGCACTGGTCGGCGCGGCGGAGGGCCTCGCCGACTGGTCGGCCTCGGGCGGCACCGAGGACCCGGACGCGCTCGCGGAGATGCTGCTCGCCCTCGTCTGGACCGGGCTTTCCCGGCTGCGGCATCACTGAACCGACGTGTCGAATCTCGTAAAACATTTCGCCGATCGACCGTAACCCGGCATTTCCAGAAGTAACCGCAGGTTACTTCGCAGCACAGCGCATCGCGGATTTCACTCGAACGGGTATCATTTCCGGCACCCCGCCCTGAGTAGCCGGAACCGCTATGCGCGACCGTCGTGAACTGGCAATTCGACCCCTTGTTCACTCGATTGAGTAGAACTTCGGATAACTCTGGGTATCGGTTCACTGGTTCGCGTGCAGCACATGTCACCCCATCTCGTCGCGCATTTCTGTTCGATTACTACTACCTTTCACGGCAGCGCGCTCCAGTGATGATCGGAACGTGCATCGACAGCAGGAACTCAGGAAGGGAACGCGCTTGATGCGTAAGTCCGTGCGCACTCTGGCCGCCGCCGCGCTGGCCGTGCCGATGACCCTCGGTGCCGCCGGGATGGCCTTCGCCGACGACACGTTCGAGCAGAACCAGGGCTCGGAGGCGACGGCCGGCGCCGAGCAGGGTGCCGCCACCGACCAGGGCAACTCCTCGTTCGCCCCGGTCACCCAGGCGAACCCGGCGATCAACGTCAGCGATGTGCTGGGGATCAGCGACTTCGCCAACGAGGACGTCTACGAGGGCGAGGGCTCCGGCCAGTCCATCGTCCAGGACAACTCGATCGACTCCTCGACCGAGCAGGGCAACGCGGCCGAGACCGAGCAGGCCCAGAAGACCATCGTGGAGCAGCTGACCAGCCTCGCCGGCTGATCTCCCCCTGCACCGACGTTCCACCCCGCGCCGCCCGCCCCGATCAGGGCGCCGCGGGTACTTCCCCGAGAGGAAACGCTTCCCCATGCGCAAGTCCATCCGTATCGCCGCCGCGTCCGCGCTGGCGCTCCCGCTGGCCCTCGGCGTCTCCGGCGTCGCGTTCGCCGACGACGACACCACCGTGACCAGCACCCAGGAGACCGCCGGCTCCGCGACCGGCGCGCAGAGCGCCGACGTGTCCCAGGACAACGGCTCCACCGCCCCGGTCACCCAGGTCAACCCGGCCGCGAACGCCGACGGCATCGCCGGCCTGAGCAACTTCGCGAACGAGGACGTGCACGGCGGCTCCGGCCAGTCCGTCGTCCAGGACAACTCGATCGAGTCGTCCACCGAGCAGGGCAACGCCGCGTCGGTGGAGCAGGCCCAGAAGACCGTTCTCGACCAGACCGCCGGCCTGGGCTGAGAACACCCCGAACACCGGGAGCACAGCCCGGTTTCTCCGGCGAACGGGCCGGTCCGCGATCTGCGGGCCGGCCCGTTCGTTGTGCACCGGGCACGGTCGCCGCCGTGCCGCGTCCGGCCACCCGGATCGCGGCCCCGGCACCGCGACGGTGACCCCGCTCAGCCCTCCGGTGCCGGACGCGTGACGAGCCTGCGGGTCCGGTCCGGCAGCCGGTCGACGATCCGCCCGATCCGCTCGGTGGTGCCCTGCAGCGGCGCGAGCGCGTCGGCGAGCACGCCGATCTGCCGGTCGAGGGCGTCGATCCGGGCCGCGACCGAACGCAGGTCCGGGGCGACGGTGGTGAGCTGGTCGGCGGCCTGGGCGAGGTTCGCGTCGAGCGCCGCGAGGCGGGGCGTACGGTCGCCGCCCTCGCCGGCCGGATCGGCGACGGCGGACGCGAGCCGGTGCACCGCGCCGTTCTCGTCGATCGAGGCGGCGAGCGCCGACAGATCGGAGCGGACGGTCGCGAGCTCGCGCAACGGCTCCACCGCACCGGCCAGCGCCGCGAGATCCTCCCGGGTGCGGGCGAGCTCGCGCAGCGGCTCCACCGCACCGGCGAGTGAGGTGAGATCGGCGCGGGTGCGCGCGAGCTCGCGCAACGGCTCGACGGCACCGGCGAGCGAGGTCAGGTCCTCGCGGGTCTCCGACAGCGCCTGCAGCGGACCGACCGCCTCGGCGAGCCGGGCGAGATCACCGCGCGCGGCGGCCAGTGCCTGCACCGCGGGGACCGCGCCGGTGAGTGACTCCAGGTGCTCGCCGGCGCTCGCCAGCTCGCGCAGCGGGCCCACCGCTCCGGCGAGTTCGCCCAGGTCGTCCCTGGTGCGGGCGAGTTCCTCGAGCGGGCCGACCGCGTCGGCGAGGCGCTGCAGGGTGCCCACCGCACCCGCCAGTGCGGCCAGGTCGTCACGGGCCGGGGCGAGTGCCCGCAGCGGCTCGGTGGCGCCGGCGAGCTCGTGCAGGTCGTCGCGCACCGCCGCCAGCTCACGCAGGGGTTCGGCCGCGGTGCTCAGCTCGCGCAGCGACTCCACCGCCGTCGCCAGCTCGGCGAGCGGAGCGGTCGCGCCGGACAGTTCACGCAGGGGCCCGACCGCCGCCACGAGCTCGTGCAGGTCGTCGCGTACCAGCGCCAGCTCGTGCAGGTCCTCGCGCACCGCCGCCAGCTCACGCAGCGGGCCCACCGCCTCGGACAGCTCACGCAACGGCCCGACCGCCGACGACAACTCACGCAACGGCCCCACCGCGTCCGCCAGCTCACGCAACGGCTCCACCGCCGACGAGAGCTGACGCAGCGACTCCACCGCACCGCCCAGCTCGCGCAGCGGCTCCACCGCCCCGGCCAGGGTGCCGAGATCCCGGCGCGCCCCGGCCAGCTCGGTCAGCGGGCCGGCGGCCGCCGACAGTTCCACCACGGCCGCCGTCAGCCGGTCGATCCGGTCGACGGCCACCGGGTCGTCCCACAGCGTCACGACCCGCCCGAGGACGTCGTCGAGCACCGGCGCCAGACCGGTCAGTGCCGTGTCGACGCCGGCGATCCGCCGGGGCAGCGACGCGACATCCGCGGCCAGCTGCGGCATCGCCTCGACCGCACGGGGTGCCTCGGCGATCCAGCCGGGGAGCCTGCGACCGATCTCGACCGCCGCACCGACGGTCCCGAGTGCCGCGCCGATCAGCGTCCCGGTGACCCCCGCGGCCGACCACGGGGACGGACGGGACTGCTCTGCCATCGGTCTCCTCCGGTTCACGGTGCGCGTTCGCCGGGCCAGCCTCCCAGATCGGGCGCCGTCGCGTACCGATCAGTAGGAGGTGTCGTCCACCCGGGCACCGGCCGAGCCCCCGGCGTCCCGGGCGGCGGCGTCGGCCAGGATCGTCGCGGTCCCGCTGGTGCCGAACCGGGTCACCCCGGCAGCGTGGAAGGCGAGCACGGTGTCCAGGTCGCGCACCCCGCCGGACGCCTTCACCCGCACCGACGGACCGACGGACCGCCGCATCAGCGCGACGTGCGCCGGCGTCGCACCACCGCCGGCGAAACCGGTGGAGGTCTTCACGAACGACGCCCCGGCCCGTTCGGCGGCCGCACATCCGGCGACGATCTCGTCGTCGGACAGCAGCGCGGTCTCCAGGATGACCTTCACGATCCGGCCACCCGCGGCCTCGACGACCGCGCGGACGTCGGCCTCGACGTCGTCGAGCAGCCCGCTGCGCAGCCGTCCCACGTTGATCACCATGTCCAGCTCGGCGGCGCCGTCGGCGATCGCCTGCCGGGACTCCGCGACCTTGGCCGCGGTGCTGGTCGTGCCGTGCGGGAACCCGATGACGGTGCCGACCGCGACCGCGGTGCCCTCGAGCCGGGCGACCGCGCGCGCGACGTCGCTCGGCCGGACGCAGACGCTGAAGATCCGGTGCCGGGCGGCGGTCTCGAGCTGGGCGTCGACGTCGGCCCGGGTCAGTTCCGGCCGCAGGATCGCGTGGTCGATCATCCCGGCGATCTCGGCGGCGGTCAGGGTGGTGGCCACGGGGCGAGGCTACGCGTCACACCCGGCGCAGGGCTGCGCGTCACGCCCGGCGCAGGGCCGCATGTCACACGCCGTGGCAGGACAACGCGTCACACCCCGTGGCCGGGCTGCGCGCCGGAGCCCCGGGCGGGGCCGAGTCGTCACCCCGTCCCGCGGCGCCCCACAGCGCATCCGGGCACCGCCGGTCACCGCGATAGCGCATGCGAGCACCGCTGGTCACTGCAATGCTGATCCCGGCGCCGGGCGTACCGGCTCCGGAAGGGAACGCCTGCGATGGAGGACGAGACGCGGCCGCTGCCGTCGCCGGAGCCCGCCGAGCAGCTGGGCGACCATCCGGTGCTGCGGTTCGAGACGTCACGGCACCCGTCCGGGGCGACCGTGCTGCACGCGATCGGCGCAGTCGACGACGACACCTCCCCCGACCTGTGGGGCGAGCTCGGCATCTGGTCCGAGGAGAGCTCCGACCTGATCCTGGACCTGTCCGGCGTGGACTTCCTCGGCACCGCCGGGCTGACCTCGCTGCTGGAGGCGCGGGACGTGATCGGCGCCGAGGGCAAGCGGCTGCGGGTGGTCTGCGGAAGCAGCCGTCCGGCGCGGCGCGCACTGCAGGTCACCGGCGCGATGGAGCTGTTCGACGTGCAGGACCGGCTCCCCGAGGGGGCCGCCGCGTCCCGCGATGTGCTGTTCGGCGTCCCGGACCCGGATGTCCGCCTCGACGGTCGGCCGCGCGTGCACGAGTAGCTCCGCGTGCAGGTGATCCTGCTCGGCCTCGGCGGCCTGGCCCTGTTGCTCGTCGGCGCCGAGCTACTGGTGCGGGCCGGTTCCCGGCTCGCCGCCCGGCTCGGGCTGTCCCCGATGGTGATCGGCCTGACCGTCGTCTCGGTCGGGACCAGCCTCCCCGAGCTCGCGATCGGTATCGACGCCGCGCGCTCGGGCAGCGCCGGCCTGGCCACCGGCAACATCGTCGGGACGAACCTGGTCAACCTGCTGTTCGTACTCGGGCTGGGCGCGCTGCTGCGGCCGGTGCTGTTCAGCAGCCGCACGCTGCGCTTCGACCTGCCCGCGATGGTCGCCGCGACGCTGCTGTTCTTCGTACTCGCCCGGGACGGCTCGCTGGGGCCGATCGACGGCGCGCTGCTGCTCACCGGGGCCGTGGTCTACACGGTGCTGATCTTCCGGACGAGCCGCCGGGAGGACGTCGCCGCGGAGGCCGACACCGGCGGCGCCGGCGGTGGCCCGGTCGTGCAACTGCTGGTGCTCGTCGCGTCGATCGTGCTGATCGTCGTCGGTGCGGAGCTGCTGGTCGACGGCGCCGTGCAGGGGGCACGGGCGTTCGGGGTGGACGAGGCGGTGATCGGGCTGACCGTCGTCGCGATCGGCACCTCGGCGCCGGAGCTGGTCACGATGCTCGTCGCCATCGTCCGCGGCGAGACCGGATTGGCCGTCGGCAACCTGGTCGGTTCCAGTGTCTACAACATCGCCCTGGTCCTGGGCATCACCGTGCTCGCCGCACCCGGCGCGTCGATCGAGGTCCCGTCCGACGTGGTCGACGCCGATCTGGTGCTGCTCGCGGTCGCGACCGTCGGGGCCGCGATCGCGATGCGGACCGGGGCGAAGCTGACCCGGTTCGAGGGCGGCACACTCGTCACCGTCTACCTGGTCTATCTGGTCTGGCTGATCCTCACCCGCACGTAGCGGGCCGCCGTCGCTCGACCGCGGCCCGCCCGTGCGGTGGCGGGGTTCAGGCGGGGACGTTCCGATCCTCGGCCGGGGCGACCGGTGCCCCGTCCGACCGGCGACCCAGCACCACCAGGAGCCCGCCGTAGACGACGACGCCGAACACCGCGAGTGCCACCGCGAGCGTGCCGGCGAACTGCGCGTAGGCACCGGTGAGCAGCAACAACGCCGGGAACCATGCCGTCACCCAGCCCTGGATCGCGCAGACCGCACCGGTGTAGCGGCCGAGTCGCTCCTGTTTCAGACCGAGCAGCAGGAAGAACAGCAACCACAGGAACGCCCAGTGCAGCCAGATGACGCCGAACCCCGGATCCGCGAAGCGGGTGAAGTTCAGCCAGGAGAACACCAGCGCGGACAGGAACACGAACAGGCAGAAGTAGCCCAGTCCGCTGCTGTCGAGGCCGAGCGTGATGTTCAGCGCGACGTAGAGATAGGTGAAGGAGAACAGATACAGC
The DNA here is from genome assembly GCF_003945385.1 of Pseudonocardia autotrophica. Lineage (NCBI taxonomy): Bacteria > Bacillati > Actinomycetota > Actinomycetes > Pseudonocardiales > Pseudonocardiaceae > Pseudonocardia > Pseudonocardia autotrophica. Next base: position 43,043 of record NZ_AP018920.1, on the reverse strand, counting down.
CCGGACGCGAACAGGATGACGTCCGCGTCCCCACCCGCGGTGAAGATCAGGTAGGTGGGGGTGACGATCTGCAGCCCGCCGACGAAGAAGTTCATCGGCGCGGCCGACTTCGCATCCACCCAGCCCAGCAGCATCGCGCCGTTGATGAACAGGACGGCGCCGACGAACAGCAGCCCGACGGATCCCATGGCCGCTACCTCACGCCCGGGCCACCGGGACGCCCTGTCCCGGATCGATCCTGGTCGGGCCGTCCTTACCGGGGCGCACGTCGAAGTCGAAGATCTCGGTCGGCAGGTAGACCGTCGAGCACGAGTTCGGGATGTCGACGACGCCGGACAGTCTGCCCTCGATCGGTGCCGCACCCAGGATCATGTACGCCTGGATGTCCGAGTAGCCGAACTGCGTCAGGTAGTCGATCGCGTGCAGGCAGGCCCGCTGGTACGACAGGTGCGAGTCGAGATAGCGCTGCTCGCCGGACAGCGTCACCGAGGTACCGGAGAACGCCAGCCACTCGCTGTACTGCGGATCGGTGCGGCCCGGCATGAAGATCGCGTTCTCGGAGACGCCGTACTTCTCCATCCCGCCCTTGATGACGTCGACGTGCAGGTCCATGAACCCGCCCATCTCGATCGCCCCGCAGAAGGTGATCTCGCCGTCGCCCTGGGAGAAGTGCAGGTCACCCATCGACAGCTTCGCGCCGTCGACGAACACCGGGTAGAAGACCCGGCTGCCCCTGGTGAGGTTCTTGATGTCCTGGTTGCCGCCGTTCTCCCGGGGCGGCGCGGTCCGTGCGGCCTCGGCGGCCGCCCGGTCGAAGTCGGCGCCGGTCAGCGAGCCGAGGATCGCCAAGTCCGGGTTCGGCGGCAACGCCAGCGGCGGGACGCGCTGTGGGTCGGTGTCGATCAGGGCCTGCTCGCGGGCATTCCAGGTGCGCAGCAACTCGTGCGACGGCGCGGTACCCATCAGTCCGGGATGGACGATTCCGGTGAACGACACGTGCGGGACGTGCCGGGAGGTGGCGACACCGCCGCGGAAGTCCCAGATCACCTTGTAGGCGTCCGGGAACTGCTCGGTGAGGAAGCCGCCGCCGTTGCTGGTGGCGAAGACGCCGGTGTAGCCCCAGCCCTGCCCGGCGAGCGGGCCGGCGTCCTCCTGCGGGATCGGGCCGACATCGAGGATGTCGACGATCAGGAGGTCACCGGGCTGCACGCCCTCGACGTGGATCGGGCCGGAGAGCACGTGCACGCCCGCCAGCGGGGCGTTGAGGATGTCGTCGGCGGAGTCGTCGTTGTGGATGGCCCCGTCGAACCACTCGCGGCAGTGCACCCGGAAGCTGTCGCCGGGACGTACCCGGACCTGGGCGGGGACGTCCGGGTGCCAGCGGTTGTGGCCGACGATCTGCTGTTCGGTGAACTTCTTGCTGGAGTCGAGCGGGAACACGACCTCGGGCATGACGAACGCACCTTCCATCTCATCGGGGACCGCCCGGAGGGGCGGGACAGGCGGGGCAGGGAAGACGGGGTGAGGCAGGCAGGGCAGGCGGCACCGCGCGGCGGGCCGGTGGCCCGTCGCGGGTGGGTGCCGGTCGTGGCGGCGGCCGTCACCGGCCGGGCGCCCCGGATCAGCGGTTCAGGGGCGCGGAAGGCCCCGGGTGCGGGGATCGGGACGGGCGGCCGGGCGCGGCCCGGGCCCCGAGGACGGGAGCGAGGTCACGACCTGCGGCTCGGTCCGGCTGGCCTCGGTGCGGTCGAGCAGCCCCATCCGGTTCCGGTCGGCGAGCCCGAGCATCGGCGGGGTGATCAACCGGGCGGCCTCCGCCCCGCAGGCCGGGCAGGCCAGGGTGGCGGGAGCGGTGCCGATCGGCCGCCGGACGTCGACCGGGCCGTCGGTCCCGCAGCGGTAGGTGTAGGTCGCCATGGCAGCCCGCCGTCCTCGTCGCCCAATCAGGAAATAATTTCCCAGGAAAGCTATAGTGGGCGGCGCATGGTGTCAACGGTCACAGCTGCTGGATGACGTCCCAGCTCAGACCGTCCGCGGCGGCGAGGAACACCCGTTGCCGCAGGTGCCGGTCCCGCAGCTCGACGGTGCCGCGCGGGCTCTCGTAGGACAGCCCGTCGGACACCGAGACCATCGACCGCACGTCGGTGGAGCCGGCCCGGCGCATCAGCGCGGTCAGCAGTCGCACGCCCTCGTAGCAGGACTCGCCGAGGCTGTTCAGCACCGGCGCCTCCGGCCCGAAGCGCCGCGAGTACCAGGCCGCGAAGTCCAGCCCGGACGCCGTGGCGAGATCCTCGAAGTAACCGGCCGACGTCATCAGGCCGCGGGTGTTCTCGGCACCCGAGGCGAGCAGCACGTTCTCGTCGATCAGCGAGCTGAACCGCAGGATGTCGCGGTCCATCCCGACGGCGGTGAACGCCTTGTTGAACTCGACGGCGTCGTCGCCGATCAGCAGCATCAGTACCGCCTCGCAGCCGCTGCGCTCGACCCGCCGGAGCACCGCGTCGAACCGGGTGGTGCCCAGCGGCACGTACATCTCGTCGCACACGGTGCCGCCGATCCGGCGCAGGAACCGGCGCGCCGCATCGGCCGAGCGGCGCGGCCAGACGTAGTCGTCGCCGACGATCGTCCAGCGCCGTACGCCGGCCGCCGCGGCGAACCAGTCGAGGGCCGGGCCGAGCTGCAGATCGGGCGTCTCGCCGGTGAGGAAGACCCCGGGCCGGCGCTCGCCACCCTCGTAGAGCGCGGTGTAGGCGTACGGCACCCGGCCGCCGATCGCCGGTGCGACCGCCTCCCGCACCGCCGAGATGTGCCAGCCGGTGACGGCCTCGACGGTGCCGGCGGTGACCAGCGCGGCGACCTCCCTGGCGACCTCGTCCGGTGCGGCGCCGCCGTCGACCGGGAGCAGCCGCAGTTCCCGGCCCAGCACGCCGCCCTCGTCGTTGGTCTGCTCCATCGCGAGCGTCCCGCAGCTCTCGCAGGACGGCCCGAAGATCCCGGCCGGCCCCTGCAGGGGGACCACGAGCGCCATCGTGAGCGCGTCGCGCCGGTGCTCGGGCGGCAAGGTGAGACGCGATGGCGTCATCCGGCTACGCTAAAGGTGTTCGACCTGCATGTATTGCTCTGTTCGGGGGGATGGTCGAGTCGGATGTCCGACCGGGGTGCGTTCAGGTGAACGACGAGACCCTGCGCCTGCTCTCGATGGCCGAGCGTGGTGCCACGCAACGACTCGACGACGCGTTGCGCTCGGTCGGGGCCGATCTCGACCAGTGGCGCGTGCTGTCACTGCTCGCCGAGCGGGGCGGCTGCCCGATGAACGTCGTCGCCGAGCACGCGCTGCTGCTCGCCCCCAAGTGTTCCAAGCTGGTCGATCGCATGGTGTCGGCCAATCTCGTGCTGCGCAGGCCCGACGAGCACGACAGGCGCCGGGTACTGATCTTCGCCTCGGCCCGCGGCCGGGAGGCGCTCGCCCACTGGGACTCGGCCGTCGCCGATGTGCGGCAGCGGTTCTCCGAGATCGTCGGGCCCGATGCCGCGCTGCTGGACGAGCTGCTGCGCCGGATCACCGCCGGGCTGGAGCGGGCCGCGGAGCCCGATCCGGCGGCGAGCTGATCCCGGCGCCCCGGACCGTCCCCACTTGCGCTCCGGCCCGGTACTGGTCCACCCTCTAGACGAACGAACATTCGGTCGCTGGAGGGTGGATCTTGACGACGGCTGACGCGCACACGCCGGAGCGGCTGCAGGCGGGTTTCGACGCCACGATCGCGGCGGACCAGCGGATCGAGCCTCGGGACTGGATGCCCGATGCCTACCGCAGGACCCTGATCCGCCAGATCGCCCAGCACGCACACTCCGAGATCATCGGTATGCAGCCGGAGGGCAACTGGCTGTTGCGCGCACCGTCGCTGCGCCGCCGGGCGATCCTGCTCGCCAAGGTGCAGGACGAGGCAGGCCACGGCATGTACCTCTACGCCGCCGCCGAGACCCTCGGGGTGGACCGCGAGGAGCTGACCGAGAAGCTGATCGACGCGAAGCAGAAGTACTCGTCGATCTTCAACTACCCGACGCTGTCCTGGGCCGATATCGGCGTCATCGGCTGGCTGGTCGACGGAGCCGCGATCGCCAACCAGGTCCCGCTGTGCCGCTGCTCCTACGGCCCCTACGCCCGGGCAATGATCCGGATCTGCAAGGAGGAGTCGTTCCACCAGCGTCAGGGCTACGAGTCGCTGCTCGCGATGATGAACGGCACCGACGCGCAGCGCGAGATGGTGCAGGAGTCCACGAACCGCTGGTGGTGGCCGTCGCTGATGATGTTCGGCCCGGCCGACGGCGACTCCCCCAACACCCACCGGTCGATGGCGTGGGGCATCAAGCGGCACACCAACGACGAGCTTCGCCAGCGGTTCGTCGACATGAGCGTCCCGCAGGCCGCGGCGCTCGGCGTCACGCTGCCGGATCCGGACCTGCGCTGGAACGACGAGCGGCAGGCGCACGACTTCGGCGAACCGGACTGGTCGGAGTTCAGGGCCGTCGTCTCCGGTGCCGGGCCGGCCAACCGGCAGCGGCTGGAGCACCGGCGCCGGGCACACGAGGACGGTGCCTGGGTCCGCGAGGCGGCCCGGGCCTACGCCGACAAGCGATCGGCACGAACGGAGGCAGGCGCGTGAACGGCGGCAGCACCGGAGACGACGGGGGCAGCACCGAGGTCACCGCAGAGGGTGGGCACGGGGCCGTCCCCACCACCGGCGTCGAGACCGGATCCGGGCAGCGGCCCTCGCGCCGGGCCTGGCCGCTCTACGAGGTGTTCGTCCGCGGCAAGCGCGGCCTCAACCACGTGCACGTCGGTTCCCTGCACGCCGCCGACGACGAGATGGCCCTGCACAACGCCCGCGACGTGTACACCCGCCGCAACGAGGGCGTCTCCATCTGGGTGGTGCGGGCCGACCGGATCACCGCGTCCAGCCCGGACGAGAAGGACCCGTTCTTCGCCCCGTCGGCGGACAAGGTCTACCGGCACCCGACCTTCTACGCGATCCCGGAGGAGGTGCCGCACCTGTGAGCGGGGCCGCGCACGAGGAGAACGTCTACGACGCGCTGACCGAGGCCGACGACCCGCGCTGGGCGTTCGGCTCCGGTTTCTCCGACGCCGAGACCGACATCGTCGCGCCGGTTCCGGACGGCGCCGATCCGGCGGATCTGGCCGAGTACTGCCTGATGCTGGGCGACGACGCGCTCGTCCTCAGCCACCGGCTCACCGAGTGGGTCTCGAACGCCCCCGAGCTGGAGGAGGAGGTCGCACTCGCCAACACCGCACTCGACCTGCTCGGTCAGGCCAGGGTGCTGCTCTCGCGCGCCGGGCACGTCGAAGGGCTCGTCGAGGGGCGCACGAGCCGCAGCGAGGACGATCTCGCCCACTGGCGCGACGTCGCGGAGTTCCGCTGCGTCGGGCTCACCGAGCCGTCCGACGATCTCGACTACGCCCGCGCCGTCGCCCGGCTGCTGGTGTTCTCGGCCTGGCGGCTCGCACTGCTGCACCGGCTGCAGGGATCGGCCGATCCGGTGCTCGCCGCCGTCGCCGCGAAGGGCGTCAAGGAGGTCACCTACCACCGCGACCACGCGGCCCGCTGGGTGCTGCGGCTCGGTGACGGCACCCCGGAGTCGCACCGGCGGATGCAGGACGCGCTGGTCTGGGTCTGGCCGCACGTCGAGGAGCTGTTCCGCACCTCCGACGTCGAGCGCCGGCTGGTCGCCGCCGGGGTCGCCGTCGATCCCGCGCAGACCCGCGACGAGGTCGAGGCCGTCCTCGACCAGGTGCTCACCCGCGCCACCCTGACCCGGCCCGACGTGCCCCCGACCGGCACCATCGCCGGGCGTGGCGGCCGCCAGGGCGTGCACACCGAGAAGCTCGAGCACGCGCTCGTGGTGCTGCAGAGCCTCGCCCGCAGGCACCCGGGGGCGACGTGGTGACCGATCTGCTCCCGGGCCTGGGCGCCCGCGACGTGGTGGCGACCGTGGTCGATCCCGAGATGCCGATGCTCACCCTCGACGATCTCGGCGTGATCCGGTCGGTGACCGAGGTCGGCGGGCGGGTCACCGTCACGATCACGCCGACCTATTCGGGCTGCCCGGCGATCGAGGAGATGCGCGCCGACATCGCCGGCGCGCTGACCGGCGCCGGATACGTCCCGGTCGAGGTGCGGACGGTCCTCTCCCCCGCCTGGAGCACCGACTGGATCAGCGAGGCGGGCCGGCGCAAGCTCGCCGACGCCGGCATCGCCCCACCCGGCACGGCCACCACGCACGCACCCGGCCCGGTCCCGCTGACACTCGATCCGCCGTCGCGGGTCGTGCGCTGTCCGCAGTGCGGCTCCCCGGCCACCGAGGAGCTCTCCCGATTCGGCCCGACCGCCTGCACCGCGCTGCGCCGGTGCACCGCGTGCCACGAGCCGTTCGAGCACATGAAGGAACTCTGATGCTGCTCACCGAACCCGGCACGACCGACGCCCCGGCCGATCTCCCGGCGGGTTTCCACCGGCTCCGGGTGGCCGACGTCGAACGGCTCTGCGACGACGCCGTCGCGGTCACCTTCGACGTGCCCGAGCACCTGCGCGGGCACTACACGTTCCGGCCCGGCCAGTACCTGACGCTGCGGACCGTCACCGCCGACGGGGAGGAGCGCCGGTCGTACTCGATCTGCTCCCCCGCCGGTGCCGCGCCGCGGGTCGGGGTCCGCCGGGTCGACGGCGGCCTGTTCTCCGGGTGGCTGGTCGACCGGCTCGCCGCGGGTGACCTGGTGGAGGTCGGCCCGCCGGGCGGGTCGTTCACCCCCGAGCAGACCGCGGGCACCCATCACGCTCTGGTCGCCGCCGGTTCGGGGATCACGCCGATGCTGTCGATCGCCGCCTCCCTGCTCACCGCGCACGACGACACGCACGTCACCCTGGTCTACGGCAACCGGCGCACCGACACGGTGATGTTCACCGAGGAGATCGCCGACCTGAAGAACGCACACGGCCCGCGGCTGCACCTGATCAACGTGCTGTCCCGGGAGCCCACCGAGGCGGAGATCTTCAACGGCAGACTCGACGCCGACCGGCTGCGCACGCTGTTCGCCGGGCTGGTCGACGTGCACGACGTCGACCACTGGTGGCTGTGCGGGCCGCTGGGCATGACCGAGGACGCCGTCGCCGTGCTGACCGAGTACGGCGTCGACCGCGGCCGGGTGCATCGCGAGCTGTTCTACGTCGGCGAGCCGCCGCCCGAGCCGCACCGCGCCGAGGACGACGCGGTCCCCGACGGATCCGGGAGCGAGGTGACGATCGTCCTCAACGGACGGTCGACCACGCTGAGCCTGCCCCGCACCGAGTCCGTGCTGGACGCCGCCCAGAAGGTCCGTGGCGACATGCCGTTCGCCTGCAAGGGCGGCGTGTGCGGCACCTGCCGGGCGCGGCTCACCTCGGGCGAGGTCGAGATGCGGCGCAACTACGCACTGGAGGACGACGAGATCGCCGCCGGTTTCGTGCTGACCTGTCAGAGCAGGCCGGTGTCCGACACCGCGACCGTCGACTTCGACGCCTGAGCGGTGCTCAGCCGCGCAGCCGGGTGTTGAGCCGCGCGGCCTGCCGGATCAGGTGGTCGCGCTCGCCGAGATCGGTCGCCCTCCGGGCCGCCTCGGCGTAGAGCCCGGCCGCCGTGCCCTGGTCCCCGGCACGCTCGTGCAGGTACGCCAGCGCCGCGGTGTGGCGGGGCAGCGATCCGTCCAGCTCGGCCAGGGCCGCCAGCCCGGCCCGCGGGCCGTCGGCCTCGCCGAGCGCCACCGCTCGGTTCAGCCGGACGACCGGGCTGTCGGTCAGCCGGACCAGCTCGTCGTACCACTCGACGATCTGCACCCAGTCGGTGTCGGCCACGGTCCGGGCGTCCGCGTGCAGCGCCGCGACGGCGGCCTGGGCCTGGTACTCGCCGAGCCGATCGCGGGCCAGCGCGGCCTGCAGGATCGCCACCCCCTCGGCGATCATCCCGGTGTCCCACCGGCCGCGGTCCTGCTCGGCGAGCGGGACCAGGGCCCCGTCGGCCGCGGTGCGGGCGGCGCGCCGGGCGTGGTGCAGCAGCATCAGCGCCAGCAGCCCGGCCACCTCCGGATGGTCGACCCCGGCCGCGAGCCGGCGGGTGAGCCGGATCGCCTCGACGGCCAGGTCGACGTCACCGGTCGCGGTGTATCCCTCGTTGAACACCAGGTAGAGCACCCGCAGCACGACGGCGACGTCCCCCGGCCGGTCGAACCGCACGTGCGACACGGTGCGCTTGGCCCGGCTGATCCGCTGGGCCATCGTCGCCTCCGGCACCAGATACGCCTGCGCGATCTGGCGGGTGGTCAGTCCGCCGACCGCGCGCAGCGTGAGCGCCACCGCCGACGACGGCGTCAGCGACGGGTGGGCACACAGGAAGTACAGCTGCAGCGCGTCGTCCGTCCCGACCGCCGGGCCGGGGGCAGGCTCCGCCTCCACCAGGTCCTCGCGCCTGCGGCGCGCCGTCTCCGCCCGGGTCCCGTCGAGGAACCGCCGCCAGGCCGTGGCGACCAGCCACCCCTGGGGATCCCGCGGCGGATCCGACGGCCAGACCCGCAACGCCTCCAGGAACGCCTCCTGCACGGCGTCCTCGGCCGCGGCGAAGCCGGCACCACGGCGGACCAGGATCGCGATCACCACCGGGGTGAGCGTCCGCAGCAGCGCCTCGTCCACCGTCGGGTCAGTCGGTGATGGTCGGCGGCGCGGTCAGGAACGGGCGCAGCTCCAGCCACTCGTGGATCGGCTTCCCGCCGGCACCGGGTGCCGCCGACAGCTCCCCGGCGAGCTCGACGGCCCGCTCGTAGCTGTCGACGTCGATCACCATCCAGCCCGCGATCAGATCCTTGGTCTCGGCGAACGGTCCGTCGGTGATCGGCGGGCGACCCTCGCCGTCGTACCGGACGAACGTCCCCTCGGGGGCGAGCGCCTGACCGTCGACGTACTCGCCGGTGCCCTCCAGCCGGGTCGCGAAGTCCTGCATGTACTGCACGTGGTCGGTGATCTCCTGCGGTGTCCACTGCTCCATCGGGGCGTCGTTCACCGACGCCGGTGCGCCGCGGTAGTGCTTCAGCAGCAGGTACTTGGCCATCGTGGCCCTCCTCGGTACGGGCGTGACCCATTCTGGCCACGTTCGGAGCGGGGACGGAGCCGATGCCGCGTTCTCGACAAGGTTTGACGGGCCATGGATGTGACCCGCACCATAGCCGAGGCCTAACGATCGACCGTTCTGGATGGGATTGACGATGCCCGACGTGCCCACCATGCGTGAACTCCTCGGTGACGACACCCCCAGCAACTGGGGGAAGTGGGGCCCGGACGACGAGGTGGGTGCGCTGAACTACCTCGACGCCGACCAGGTGCTGCGCGGCGCCCGGCACATCCGGACCGGCGAGGTGTTCACCCTGCAGGCGCCGATGGGGCACCCGCACGGCGACCCGGTCTTCCCGGGCCGGGAGAGCATCAACCGGCACAACGTGCTCGACGAGTCGTCGTGGGACGAGGGCCGCGAGGGCGCACCGGCGTTCCCCGGCGGGCTGCACTACGCCGACGACAAGGCGGAGATCTTCCTGCAGGGCTCCACGCAGTACGACGCGCTCGGGCACGTCTGGTACGACGGACGCATCTGGAACGGCTACGACGCGCGGACCACCGTCGACGGCCTGACGAAGGCCTCGGTGCAGCCGATCGCCGAGCGCGGTGTCGCCGGCCGGGGCGTCCTGATCGACATCGCGCGCCACCGCGGCAAGCAGTGGCTCGACAAGGGCGAGACCTTCGACCACCACGACCTGCAGGACGCGGCGCGGGCGCAGGGCGTCGAGCTCGGCCTGCGCGACATCCTGCTGATCCGCACCGGCTTCCTGTCCTACTTCTACTCGGTCCCGGCCGAGGAGTTCTACGCCGACTTCGTGGAGCCGGGCCTGACCTACTCCCGCGAGCTGGTCGAGTGGTTCGCCGAGCAGGAGATCCCGAACCTGGTCACCGACACGATCGCCAACGAGGTCACCAGGGACCCGGTCTCCGGCGTGGTGCTGCCGCTGCACTGCGCGCTGATGCGCAATCTCGGCGTGGTGCTCACCGAGATCGTCCAGCTCGACGCACTCGCCGAGGCCTGCGCCGCCGACGGACGCTGGGACTTCCTCTACACCGCCGCGCCACTGAACGTCGTCGAGGGGACCGGCTCGCCGGTGAATCCCGTCGTCATCCGATGAGCGTCTACGACGAACGGCCCTGGCTCGCCCGCTACGACCCCGGCCAGCCCGCGGACGTCGAGCCGGAGTTCGGCGACGCGCTCGCGATGTTCGCGGCCACCGTGGCCAGGGCCCCGGAGGCCGACGCGATCCGGTACTTCGACGGACGGATCGGTTTCGCCGAGCTCGACCGGCTGACCGACGCCTTCGCCGCCGGGCTCGTCGCCGAGGGGTTCGCCGCCGGCGAGCGGGTCGCGATCTTCACCCAGAACGTGCCGCAGTTCGTGATCGCCCAGATCGGGACCTGGAAGGCCGGCGGGATCGCCGTGCCGGTCAACCCGATGTACAAGGGGCGCGAGCTCGCCGGGCTGCTCGCCGATTCGGGCGCGTCGGTGCTGGTCTGCCTGCAGTCGCTGCACCGCGACGTCGCGGCCGGGGTGCTGCCCGGCTCGGCCGTGCGAACCGTGCTCACCACCTCGGAGCTCGACCTGCACTCCGGCACCGCCACCGATGTTCTCGCCGGAGTGACACGAATCGACTGCCCGGGGACGATCGACCTGCTGGAGTTCCTGCACCGGCACCGCGGCGCGACCCCACCCGCGGCCACCACCGGACCGGACGACGTGGCGTTCCTGACCTACACCTCGGGCACCACCGGGCCGCCGAAGGGCGCGATGGCCACCCACCGCAACGTGGTGTTCAACGCCAGGACCTACCGCGACTGGATCGGGCTGGACGCCGGCGACGTCGTGCTGGGGGTCGCCCCGCTGTTCCACATCACCGGCCTGGTCGGGCACGTCGCCGTCACCCTGCTGACCGGTGCCCCGCTGGTGCTGATGTACCGGCTCGATCCGGCCCTGGCGCTCCGGACGGCCGAGCGGGAGCGGGCGACCTTCACCGTCGGGTCGATCACCGTGTTCATCGCGCTGATGAACGCACCCGGCGCGCAGCGGTCCCAGCTGGCGACCCTGCGGAAGATCTACTCCGGGGGCGCACCGATCCCGCCGAGCACGGTGCACGCGTTCCGGGAGACGTTCGGGCACTACATCCACAACATCTACGGCCTGACCGAGACGACGTCGCCGTCACACGCGGTGCCGCTGCATGCCGAAGCGCCCGTCGACGACGCCTCGGGCGCGCTGTCGGTGGGGGTGCCGGTCTACGGCACGGTGGTGCGGATCATCGACGAGGACGGCGCCGATCTCGCCCCCGGCGAGGTGGGTGAGCTCGTCACGGCCGGCCCGCAGGTCGTGGCCGGCTACTGGGAGAAACCCGAGGAGACCGCGCGGGCGCTGCCCGGCGGGGTCCTGCACACCGGCGACGTCGGCTACATGGACGCCGACGGCTGGTTCTACATCGTCGACCGCAAGAAGGACCAGATCAACGCGGGTGGCTACAAGATCTGGCCGCGGGAGGTCGAGGACGTGCTCTACGAGCATCCCGCGGTACGGGAGGCCGCGGTCGTCGGCGTTCCGGACGAGTACCGGGGCGAGACCGTGAAGGCGTTCGTGTCACTGCGGGCCGACGCCACGGCCACACCCGCCGAGCTCATCGCGTTCGCCGGCGAGCGGATGGCCGCCTACAAGTACCCGCGCCAGGTCGAGATCCTCGACGAGATCCCGAAGACCGCCAGCGGGAAGGTCCTGCGCCGCGAGCTCCGCGGCCGCTGAACGGCTGCGGAACGAACACGGCGGTGGCGCCCCTCCGAGGAGGTACGCCACCGCCGGGTGTGTCGAGGAACGTCAGATGGTGACGTTCGAGGCCTGCGGGCCCTTGGCGCCCTGGGTGACCTCGTAGGTCACGGCCTGGTTCTCGGACAGCTCACGGAAGCCCGAGGCGTCGATCGCCGAGTAGTGCACGAAAACGTCGGCGCCGCCGTCGTCGGGGGCGATGAATCCGAAACCCTTTTCGGCGTTGAACCACTTGACGGTACCGGTGGCCATGAAGGTAACTCCTTGTTGCATAGCGTGTGGACGGAACAACCACGTCCTGCGGCTGTCCGGGTCACTGCGATTCCCAGACGGCAGCCAGCTCCAGCTACACCAAAGACAGCGAATCCGCCCGCATCATCATCCCGCGAGCGCGCTCAGAGAAACGAACTTCAGAACTTACGGTGACCGGTTGTCACGCTACACCCAGCCGCCCGTGGCACCAACAACGATCACCGGGAAAGTCTGCGCGCGGGCCCTCGCCCGCCGGGCCGGCAGCGTCGTGGCGGATGGATCGACGGACCCCGACCGGTGATCCACCTGCGATGTCTCGCCCACGCGGCTCACCCGACAGACCGACGAGTGATCTGCGCCATAGCCGACTGGGCCGGGCGACCGGAGAAGCGCGTTCACTCGTTCGTGGAGTCGGGTCTTGACGAGATCTGCAGTGGCGGCTGAAGATATGGCCATCGAACAAGGCGGTCCTGACGCCACAGGGACGGCGACCGGGTCGAGAGGCTTGGGAGGGCGATTCATCAGAACAGCTCCCGAACATCTGGATCACTGAGTACGCAGTAGCCGACGAACGCGGGGCCCGGCCGACACGGCCGGGCCCCGCTCGTCGTCTCCGTCGATCGCGCGCGGGCGGCTACTGTGTGCCCGTGCCGTGGGGTGTCGTGCACATGCCGCGTGGATCACCGGACGGCCACACGGCGCCGCGGGAGAACGATCTTCGATCGCCTGCGGCGTTCCTGATCTGGCTGGCGCGTTCGCAGTGGCCGCGCATCCTCCGCGGCATGGCGCTCGGCAGCGCCTGGATGGTCGCCCTGGTGTCGCCGCCGTACCTGCTGTCCCGCGTGATCGACGACGGCCTCGTTCCGGGCGACACCACCGCCCTGCTGAGCTGGGCGGGGGCCCTGGTGGGTGTCGGGTTCCTCGTCGCCGCGCTCGGGATCGCGCGGCACCGCACGATGACCCGGATCCGGATGGACGCGTCGTTCCGGACCGTGCGCGCGACCGTGCGGCAGTGCGCACGGCTGGGCGCGTCACTGCGCCGGCGGCTGGACACCGGGGAGATCACCACCGTCGGTATCGCCGACGTGCAGGTGGTGTCCCAGGCGATGACGGTGACCGGTCCCGGGTTCGGCGCGGTCGTCGCCTACGTCGTGGTCGCCGTCGTGCTGGTCGCCATCTCGCCGCTGCTGGCCGTGGTCGTGCTGGCAGGCGTCCCGCTCCTCGCGATCACCATCGGCCCGCTGTTGCGGCGCATCGAACGCACCGCCGGCGGATACCGGGGCATTCAGGGCGGGCTCACCCACCGCCTGGTCGATCTGCTCGCCGGGCTGCCGGTGCTCAACGGATTGGGCGGCAAGGGCTTCCACCAGGAGCGCTACGAGCGACAGTCACAGCGCCTGGTCGCCGTCGGCTACCAGGTGGGAGGCCCGACGAGCTGGGTGGGCGCGCTGGCGACCGGTCTGCCCGCGCTCGCCCTGGCCGCGGTCACCTGGCTGGCGGCTCGGACCGCCGCCCAGGGCGGCATCACGGTCGGGGAGCTGGCGGCGGTGTACGGCTACCTGGCGATGCTGGCGGTGCCGGTATCGGCGCTGATCGAAGGAGCCGGGGACATCGCCCGTGGCCTGGTCTCCGCGGATCGGGTCGTGCGGCTGCTGCGTCTGGAGCCGGATCGTCGCGACGGCCCGGACGCGCTGGCGGTGCCGGACGCCGGCCCCGTGCTGGACCCCACCTCGGGGGTCGAGATCGAACCCGGGCAGCTGACAGCACTGGTCGGGGCCGACCCGGCTGCCGCGGCCGCGGTCGTCGACCGGCTGGGGCGACTGTGCGAGACCGATGCGACCGTGGCCGGTGTCCGGATCGACGCGCTGGAGCCGGCCGGGTGGCGCGAGCGGGTGGTGGTCGCCGACAACGACGCCGCCCTGTTCGCCGGCACCGTCGGCGAGATCGTCGCCGGCCGCTTCCCGATCGAACAGGAGCGGGTACGGGCAGCCGTGCACACCGCGGCGGCCGACGACGTCGTCGGGGCACTGCCCGGCGGGCTCGAGGCGCAGCTGAACGGTGGCGCCACGACGCTGTCCGGTGGGCAGCGCCAGCGGCTGCGGCTCGCCCGAGTGGTGTATGCCGATCCGCAGGTGCTGCTCGCGGTCGAGCCGACATCGGCGGTGGACGCCATCACCGAAGCCACGATCGCCGAGCGGCTGCGCGTGTACCGCAGCGGCCGCACCACGGTCGTGGTCACGTCCTCGCCACTGATCCTCGACCGTGCCGACCGGGTGGTGTTCCTCCCCGAGCGAGGCCCTGCCGCGAGCGGGACGCACAGTGAGTTGTCGGCCCGCGAGCCCGCCTACCGCGAGCTGGTCGGACGACGCTCCGGGACGGAGCCCGGCACGTGAACGGCCACGCGGGAACAGCTGACCCGACCGGTGCCGAGGACCGGACGCTGCCGGTCGCCGGATCCGCGCGGCTGCGTGCGGCGGTGCTCGGCGAGCTACGGGCCGACCGGGCCGCGGTCGCCGCGATGCTCCTGCTGAACGCGGCAGCGGCCGGTGCGGGGCTGGTCGCACCCTGGCTGCTCGGCCGGATCGTGGACGTCGTCTCGGCCGGGACGGATCCGGATCCGCTGGGCACGATCGACGTGCTCGCGCTGATCGTCGTCGTCACGACGGTGGCACAGATCGTGCTGTCCCGGATGGCGCTCGGGGTGGGTTACCGGTTCGGCGAGCGCAGCGCGGCCCGGATCCGGGAGCGCCTGCTCGACCGCGCACTGGCGCTCCCCGCGGCGATCGTCGAGGCGTCCGACCGCGGGGACCTGATCTCCCGGGGCAGCACCGACGCCACCGTCGTCGCGACAGCGCTGCGCCGCGCCGTGCCCGAGGTCGCCGTCGCCTCGGTCCAGGTGGTGTTCCTCGTCGCTGCGGTGCTGGCCCTCGATCCGCGGCTCGGGCTGTGCGGACTCGGGTGCCTCGCGGCGATGGGGGTGTCGCTGCGCTGGTATCTGCGCCGCGCCCGCTCGGCGTACCTGCACGAGGCCCGCGCCGGCGCGGCGCTGGCCGATGTCGTCACCAGCACCGCGCGCGGTGCACGCACGATCGAGGCACTGGCCCTGGAGCACGAACGGGCCGCGGCGGCGGAGAAGGTGATCGACGTCGTCCGATCCGCCCGGCTGCGCACGCTGAGGCTGCGCACCGTGCTGTTTCCGTCGGTCGACATCGCCCTGGCGCTGCCGGTCGTCGGGGTGCTGCTGGCCGGCGCGGCACTCAACGGGGCAGGCCTGGTCACCCTGGGCACGGTGATCGCGGCCACCGTGTACCTGCGCCAGCTCACCACCCCGCTGGACACACTCATGCTGTGGGTCGAGCAGCTCCAGGGCGCCGCCGCGGCGCTCGCCAGGCTCGAGGGACTGGCCGAGGTGCCCGTCCCCGACACGACTCGCACCGGCACACCTCGCGACGACCGGATCGAGGTGCGCAACGTCCACTACGCCTACGGCGCCGGACCGGACGTGCTGCACGGCATCGACCTGGTGATCCGGCCCGGGGAGCGACTCGCGATCGTCGGGGCCTCCGGCGCCGGCAAGTCCACACTGGGCCGGTTGCTGGCCGGGCTGGACCGGCCACGCACCGGCACGGTCGACGTCGGCGGTGTCCCGGTCGCGGACCTGCCGCCGGACCGGTTGCGCGCCCAGGTCGTGCTCATCACCCAGGACCACCACGTCTTCGACGACACGGTGCGCGACAACCTGCGCCTCGCCCGCCCGGATGCCGGTGACCGGGACCTGCTCCGAGCCCTCGCCGCGGTCGGTGCCCACCGGGTCGCCGACCTGCCCGAGGGGCTGGACAGCGTGCTCGGCCGCGAGACCGAGCTCGACGGTGCGAGCGCCCAGCAACTCTCCCTGGCCAGGGTGGTGCTGGCCGACCCGCACACCCTGGTCCTGGACGAGGCGACCGCGCTGCTGGACCCCACCACCGCGCGCAGCACCGAACGCGCGCTCGCCTCGGTGCTCGAGGGCCGCACGGTCGTGGCGATCGCGCACCGGCTGCAGACCGCCCGCGAGGCCGACCGGATCGCCGTCCTGCACGAAGGCCGGCTGGTCGAGCTCGGCTCGCACCGCGAGCTGCTGGCCGCCGACGGGACCTACGCACTGCTGTGGCACTCGTGGCGTTCCGGCGACGAGAGCGGTGCGGATCCCGAGCCCCTGCACGACCCGACCGCCCACCACCGGTAGTTCCGCAGCCACGCTCGCTGCTCCCCCATCCCGTACCCGGGAACGCGCGGCGAGGATTCGGGGGCGACGCCTCACCGTCGTCACGGCACGGTGCCGTCCGGCACCGCGGTCGGCCGAAGCGGACCTGCCTAGCCTGTACCCGTGACGGCCACCCCGATCGGCGCCGCATCGCCCACCCGTCCGCGGCGCGCCGCCGGCCTGTCCGCGGCGGCGAGCCCGGCGCGGGACGCGGCGGTGGCGACCGCGGTGGTGATCGGTCTCTGGTGGACGGTCCCCCCGGAGATCGGCCGGCCGGCCCAGGCCGGTCTGGCGCTGGTCGTGGTGCTGGCGGTGGTCCTGCGCCACCGCTTCCCGCGAGCCGCGACGGCAGTGGCGGCGTTGTCCACCGGGGTCGCCTGGCTGTCGGGTGCCACGGCCGACCCGGGGGTGCTCGTCGGGTGGTGTCTGTTCGCCGTGGCCGAGCGGCAGGGCGAGCGGCTCGCGCCCAACCGGATCGTTGCGGCGACGGCGGTCGTCGCCCTTCTGCTGCTGCTGACCGTGGCTCCGGGGGACCTGGGCGGGACGGTCCGCTGGGCCGTCGTCACCATCGTGGTCCTCACGGCCGCCTGGGTTCTCGGGGTACGGACCCGCCGGCTGCGCCGGGAGACAGCCGTGCGGGTGGCGACGGAGGAGCGGCTACGGCTCTCGCGCGACGTGCACGACGCCCTCGGGCACTCGCTCGGCACGATCGGGGTCCGGGCCGGCGTCGCCGCGCACGTCGACACCTTGTCGGCCGACGAGCTGCGGGAGGCGCTGCGGGAGATCGCCGAGACCGCCCGCTGTTCGGTCGCGGAGCTGCACGTGCTGCTCGGCCGGATCCGCGACGGGGAGTCCGCCGGCACGGACCTGCCGACCGACCTACGCACCCTCGCCCGGACGATGCAGCGCTCGGGTATCGACGCCGCCGCCGAGATCGAGATCGACCCCGACATCGACACCGACGCGGTGTCCGCTCTTGCGGCGCCGCTGCGCACGACGCTGTACCGCGTCGCGCAGGAGGCGACGACCAACGTCGTCCGCCACTCCGGTGCGACGCGCTGCCGGATCACGCTCACCCTGACCGGCCCGCCGGCCGACCGGTGGATCACTCTGTGTGTGACCGACGACGGACGCGGCCCCGGTGCCGCGCCGCCGGGGCACGGCCTGACCGGCATGGAGGAGCGCGTCCACGCGCACGGCGGCACGCTCCGGACCGGTGGGCCTCCCGGTTTCACCCTCACCGCGACCCTGCCGGCCACGACAGCAGCCCGGGACCCGCAGTGAACGACACCAACGCGGGACGCGGGACGAACGACACCAACGCGGGACGCGCACTGAACAACACCACCGCGGGACGCGCACTGAACAACACCACCGCGGGACGCGCAGTGAACGACACCACCGCGGGACGCGCAGTGAGCGACACCGCCGCGCGGATCCGCGTGCTGATCGCCGACGACGACCCGATCCTGCGCCGGTCGCTGCGGCTGCTCATCGACTCCGATCCCGCGATGACCACGGTCGGCGAGGCGGGTGACGGCGCGCAGGCCATCGCCCTGACCGCGCAGCATCATCCGGACGTCGTGCTCATGGACGTACGTATGCCGGTGCTCGACGGCCTCGAGGCGACCCGGCGGCTGCGCACCGGCGGCGGCGGTCCGCGTGTGCTCGTGCTGACCATGTTCGACGTCGACGGTCACGTGTACGAGGCACTACGGGCCGGCGCGTCCGGGTTCCTGCTCAAGAACGCCCCACCTGCCGAACTGCTCCGTGCGGTCCGGGTCGTCGCCGCCGGTGAGGCGCTGCTCGCCCCCGAGATCACCCGCCGTTTCATCGAACGGTTCGTGCCGGCACGCCCCGGCCCGCATCCGCGTCTGAGCACGCTGAGCCCCCGCGAACGGCACACCCTCGCCCTCGTCGGGCAGGGGCTGTCCAATCCCGAGATCGCCGCCGCGCTGGTGGTCACCCCCACCACGGTGCGGACCTATGTCAGCCGCATCCTGACCAAGCTGGACGCCCGCGACCGCGTGCAGCTCGTCATCCTCGCCCGCGAGACCGGTCTCCTCGTCGACGACCACCGATCCTGAGCTGCCGACCCCGAACCGCCGCCGCTGACCACTGAGCCGGGCTTCTCCGTGGCCGTCCGGCGGGACTGTCGACGCTCGCAGACTGTGCCCGGCGAGCGGGCGTTGTTCGCTCGACACCATGTCCGCCGTCGTCCCGTTGCTCGAGATCGTCCTGCCGTTCGTGGTGGGTCTCGCCGTGGTGCTCCTCCCCGGCCGGTTCCGCACCGTGCACCTGCTCCTGCTCGCCGGTGGGACGGTCGTGGCGACCGTCGTCCCGTGGGTGCTGCTCCCGGAGCGGTCGATCGTCGGGCTGGTCGAGCTACAGCTCGTGTGGGCGGCACCGATGGCGTTCTGGTGCGGCGTCGCCGTGCTCATCGTGAACCGGCGGCCGAGGCGCGAGCGCGGGCCACGGTCCCGCGTCGTGCGCCGCGCCGTGCGGTTCGGTCTGCTGTTCGGCGCGGGCATCGGGATCAGCGCGCTGAGCGCACTGTTCCCGTTCACGCTGTTCCTCGGCCCCCGCGAGATCACCTGGCCCGTCCGGTCCATGGTGCGCCCCGCAGAGATCGTCGAGCTCGCGCTCCCGGCGCTGACGTCGTTCCACGGTCATCTCGACGGCTGGGCCTGGAACCGGGCGCTGCTGCTGCTCGCAGGCCTGCTGCTGTGGGCCGTGGCCGGGCGGCGGGCACGTCGCGTGGCGGACGGAGCCGGTGTCGGGTCACCCGCACCGGCCCGACCGGTCGGCGCCGTCGGCGCGCTCCTGGTGCTGGCCGCCGCTGCGGTGACGGTGTCCGTGGGGTGGCCGAGCCCGGCCGGTGAGTGGCGGTGGGGCTGGGCCGAGAGCCGCATCGACGTACCGGTCGACGCGGCCGCACCGGACGGGCCGACGATCGAGATCAGCTACCTCGTCCACCCCGCCCGCGACACCACCACCCCGCACGGGGTGGTCGTCGCCGCGGTCGGCGGGCCGTCGCCCGGCAGCCAGTCCCGCGACCAGCTCGTCGGGGTGCTCGATCCGATCGCCGGCACCCATGACGTCGTGGTCAGTGACTATCGGGGCTTCGGCCGGTCCACCCCGCTCGCCTGCCCGGACGTCGACCTCGGCGGCGCCGACGCTTCCGCCGTGTCCGCCTGTTACGCCCGCCTCGGCCCGATGGCCGGGACACTCGGGGCGCAGTCCGCCGCCGGGGACCTGGAGGCCGTCCGCCGGGCACTCGGGGTCGACCGGTGGAGCCTCTACGGGCAGTCCTACGGGACCCTGTTCGCCCAGGCCTACGCCGAGCAGTACCCCCGGGCGGTGCGGTCGGTCGTCCTGGACAGCGCGCTGCCGCTCGTCTCGACACCCGATTTCACCTTCACCACGTCGCAGCTGACGCCGCCGGCCGACACCAACGCCTGGCAGGACGCGATCGACCGGGCCCGGGCAGCAGGCCCCGGCGCTCCGCGGGTCACCGACCTGGCCACGATCCAGCTGTTCTCCACCTGGTCGGAGGTCGCCGCCGGGCGGGACGCAGCACTGCGGCTCCCCCCGGAACGACGCTCGGCGGAACTGACCCGGGTCGCCGACGACCTGAACGCCCAGCTCTCGGCGATGCGCAACGATCCCCTGGCTGGCCTCGTTCCCCCGCAGCCGACAGCGCTCTACGCGTGCAACGACTACCCGATGCCCTTCGCCTTCGACGCGGCTCCCGCCGAACGCGAAGCCACCACCCGCCGTTACGCCGAGGACCGCTTCACCACCGCGGTCGCCCCGTTCACCTGGCAGGAGGTCGACGAGGCACTACGCGCAGCGAACGGACTGCGCGTGCACGGGTTCCGGTACGAGGCGTGTCTGTACGGGCAGGGCCGACCGCACTCCGTCGACCCGTCGGCGCTGCCCACCGTCCCGGTCCTGGTCATCAGCGGCTCCGAGGACTACACGACCACCCCGGCGATGGCGGACAGCATCGGGGCCCAGTGGGGCGCGACCGTCCTGAAGATCGACGGCGCCGACCACTTCGTCCTGCTCGACAACCACTGTGCCCGCCGAGCTACGGCCGCGTTCCTGGACGATCCCAGGTCCTCGGATCTGCCGAGATGCGCTGCCGAGGGATGAGCACGACCATCCGGGCACGGGCCGAGGATCATCGAGGGAGGATCGCCGAGACCTGCCCGCGGATGCTCGCGACGACCTCCGGCACGCTCACGTCCGGGTCCACCGTCGATGCCATCGCCAGGAAGATGATGGCGGAGACGACGTGTGCCAGTGTCGCGGCCTCCGCCGTGTCGAGCCCGGCGTGCTGTGCGAGGAGGCCGGCGGCCGCCTGCTCGGTCTCTCCCACGATGCACAGAGCTTCGGCGTTGTGGGGCTCCGCCGAGTCACCGAAGATCATCTCTCGGAGGTAGAGGCGTCCATTGTCGACCTGGACGCGGTTGCACTCCACGATCGGAGTGATGAGCGCTGTCACGGCGTCGAGGGCGCCACCGGCGTCGACAGCGGCGGCGCGGCCACGCTCGAGCGCTGCGGCGTAGCGGGCGTTCTGCACCAGCAGCAGCAGCTCGCCCTTGGTCTTGACGTACAGGAACAGGGTGCCGGTGCCGATGTCGGCCTTGTCCGCGATCTCCTGCGTGGTGACCTCGTCGACGCTGCGCTCGACGAAGAGCTCGCTCGCGGCCGCGGTGATGCGTTCGAGCTTGGCCTGCTTGTTCCGCTCACGCCGGCCGAGCGGCTGGGGAGCCCGCGACATCGGCTGTCCTCCTCGGAAATAAAACTCTGAGCATCCTCATTTATGAGTACAGTCATCGTCGTGTGGGTCGGACTTGCGTTCCCGATGATCCCACGACGACGCGGCGCGACCTGGCGTCGAGTCGTCGGCGATGACGGACCGGTCGACAGCAAAGGGAACCTCCCTCATGACCTCGAGTTCACTCTGGCAGCCGTTCACGCTGGGGCGGGTCCAGCTCGCGCACCGGCTGGCGTTGGCACCGATGACCCGCAACAGGGCGAACCCGGATGGCACGCCGGGCGAGCTGGCAGCGGAGTACTACGGCCAGCGCGCATCGCTGGGGCTGCTGATCAGCGAATCGACCCAGCCGTCGGAGGACGGTCAGGGCTATCTCGCAACTCCCGGGATCTACACCCCCGAGCACGTCACGGCGTGGAAGACCGTCGCCGATGCGGTGCACGCAGGCGGCGGGAACCTGTTCATCCAGCTGATGCACGCCGGCCGGATGGCCCACCCGGACAACACCCCACACCACCGCCGGCCGGTAGGACCGTCGGCGATCTCCGCCGAGCAGGACATGGTCACGATGACCGGTCCACAGCAGACGCCCGTACCCCGGGAACTCGACACGGTCGAGATCCAGGACGTGATCGCGGAGTTCCGGCACGCCGCCGCCTCGGCCGTCGCCGCGGGCGCCGACGGGGTGGAGATCCACGCCGCCAACGGGTTCCTGTTGCACCAGTTCCTGTCGCCGAACGCGAACCACCGCGATGACTCCTACGGCGGATCGGTGCAGAACCGGGCCCGGATCGTCATCGAGATCGCCCAGGCCGTGGCCGAGGAGATCGGGGCCGATCGCACCGGCATCCGCATCTCCCCTGCCCTCCCCCTCGGTGGGCTCGACGAAGGTGACGCCGAGGCGGTGCGTGCCCAGTACCGGTACCTGGTCGGTGAGCTCGCGCGGCTGAACCTCGTCTATCTGCACGTCTTCCATGTCGGGGACGACGAACTGCTGCGCAGCCTCCGCGACCTCTGGCCGAACGCGCTGCTCCTCATCCGCTACGGGCGCACGCGTGAACAGATTGCCGCTGACATCGACGCCGGCCTCGCCGACATCGCCCCACTGGGTCAGTTCGCACTCGCGAACCCCGACATCGTCGAGCGGCTCCGGACCGATTCCCCGCTGAACGAGGTGGATCCGGCCACCCTCTACGGCGGTGCCGAGGCCGGCTACACCGACTACCCGACGCTCGCCGGCAACTGATTCACACACGCACGTGAGCCGCCCGCCGCGTTACCGCTGCGCCGTGCGGGCGGCTCACGGCCTGCGCCGGACGACCCGGCTGCAGCCCGAGCGCGGCCACGCTCCCCGGCGGCTGATGCGGGAGTCGACCCGGCCGCGCAGCGCAGCCCATGGCAGCGTTACTCGCCATCGGCGATCACGTGACAGCCGGCGGCGAGTTGCTCGAAGGACTGAGCTGTGTCTGACCGACCTGAAATTGTGTGCATCTGCGGCTCCATCCGATTCACGGCGGAGATGTGTGCAGCGAGCCGTGCCCTGTCCCTTGCGGGCGCCATCGTCGTCGCGCCGAGCGCCTGCTTGCACGACGACGATCAGGAAGCGAACGAGTCCATCACCGACGAGCAGAAGACTGCGTTGGGCGCCCTTCACCTGCGCAAGATCGACTTAGCGGATCGCGTACTGGTCGTCAACCCCGGCGGCTACCTCGGCGAGTCCACGAGCAGGGAGATCGCGTACGCACGCGCCGCCGGCAAGCCGATCTCGTTCACCGACCCGGTCTGACCTGACTCGTTGCACGGGGTTCGCGAGCAACGCGTCTCGGCGGTTCGGACCAGGCAGCTTCGGAGGTAGGACGCGACCGTCCTGAAGATCGACGGCGCCGACCACTTCGTCCTGCTCTACAACCACTGTGCCGCCGAGCTACGGCCGCGTTCCTGGACGATCCCAGGTCCTCGGATCTTCCGACATGCGCTGCAGACGACCTTCCCCTTCCGTGCCCATGTGGGCTGTCCGTGCCAGAGCTCGGGTGACAGTTCCGGAGCGTGGTCGGTGACGAGGGCATGGATGCGTCGTGCGGTCGGGCTCGGCCATGCGCTCGATCTCGGCCAGGACGTCGGCCCGTCGGAGGCGGCCTTGACGGCGATCGATCAGAAATCGAGAAGCACCGGTGAGACGTCCGGTCCTAGCGTGACAATCATGGAAACCGGCCTCCACGACACATCTCTCGGGCACCGGTGCCGAGGCCGAGCGCCAGGGTCCCACCGCCACGCGCCCGGTTTCGAGATCCGCGAGGACCACGGCTCCCGCGACCGTGCCTCCGGCGGTCACGAGGGCAACCCCGTCCCGATCGACCAGGCCGACCGACAGCTGCAGGAGACGCTCGCATGACGCTCACGCTCGACACCATCACACTCGGTGCCTCGGACCCGCAGTCGGCGTGTGCCTTCTACACGTCGGTGTTCTCGGCCGCCTCCACCGACGAGGAGGTGGACCTGCACGGCACCGGACGCCTCGCGCTCCGCCCACTCGGCGAGCTCGCCGACGACGCCGGCACGGGACCGACGACTTCCGGCTTCCGCGGCTACGTCCTGTCCACCATCGTCGAGCAGCCCGCGGAGGTCGAAGCGCTCCTGCAGGCTGCGGCCGCGAACGGCGCCGTTGCTGTCCGACCGGCGAAGAAGAAGCTCTTCGGCGAGTTCACCGCCGTGTACCGGGCCCCGGACGGCGCCCTGTGGAAGCTGGCCGCAGCGACGAAGAAGAACTCCGGCCCGGTGACGACTCCGATCAGACCCACCGAGACGGCCGTCTACCTCGGCGTGGCCGCACCGAAGGCATCCAAGGTGTTCTACGAAGCCGTCGGCATGTGCGTCGACCGGGACTACGGCGACACCTTCGTCGACTTCACCGTCGCCCCCGGGGTGTGCCGGCTCGGTCTGCTGCCTCGCCGGTCCCTCGCCAAGGACGCCGGCGTCGAACCGGGTGGCGACGGTTTCGCGGGCCTCGTGCTCACCCACGCTGCCCGGTCCCGCGACGATCTGAACTCGATCCTGAAGGCCGCCGACACCGCCGGGGGCACCGTCACCGCGGCAGAGAGCCGTACCGACGACGGCCTGCACGTCGCTTCCTTCTCCGACCTCGACGGCTTCCGTTGGAAGGTCACGGCACCGAACTGAGCGCAGAAGCTCGCCGGCCGGCACCGTCCACGTCGAGCGGCTCCGGACCGATGCCCCGCTGAACGAGGTGGATCCGACCACCCGCCGGCAACTGATTCACACGCGCACGTGAGCCGCCCGCCGCGCTACCGCTGCGCCGTGCGGGTGGTTCACGGCCTGCGCCGGACGACCCGGTCCGTACCCGAGGTAGCGCTGCGCGCGGCTCTGACCACCGAGAAGAGAATCCGGACGCAGCGCGCTCCCACTCCGGTCAGACGGTCGCGGCGGCGACCACGGTGACCCATGCGCTCGCTCGGTCGCCGTCGAGTCCGCTGGTCAACGCGATGCTTCGGGCGAGCGCGTGGGCCGTGTGCAGGTCGTCGAAGCTGAGTTCGAGCGCGAGCACCGCGACGTCGTAGGCGGCCTCGCCGTTCATCCCGCGAGGGCCGATGAACCACAGTCGCGAGTCGCCGTGGAGCACGTTGCGCGGTGAGAGGTCGGCATGACACAGACCGGACCCGGACCCGGCGGCGAGCTGGTCGAGCATGTCGAGAGCCGCGCCTCGATGTGGTGGCTGGTCGTCGGCCGGCAGGTCGACGAGGCGGGCGCGCAGCCACGGAACGACGCTGGGCACCGACGGCGGACCGTCCTCGGCGGACAGGGTGCGCAGCATCGTCGTCACGGCGGTGAGGTTCGACGGGGTCGGCTCGCGCTCGGCGAACGACGTTCCCGGGGTGATCGCGTCCATCGCGGTCCACGTACCGGCCTCGGTGTGCCGCACGCCGTGCACTGCAGGTGCGAGGCCGGCATCTGCGAGCCGTTCCAGCACCGCGGCCTGCGCAGCGGCGTCGGGGTCGGGGGTCGAGCGCAGGACGACGCGCGCACCGGTACCGGTGGCCGCTTCGACGACGTGCGCGGACCCGGCCGGGAACGTGCGACCGGTGGGTGTCACCGCGAGCGAGTCGCACAACTCCGCGAGCTCGCGGGGCAGGGCGTCGATCCAGGCGGCGGCGCGGTCGGGCCATCGGGAGCGTGCGGCGTCGGCGACGGCAGGGCTGAGGGACGTCATGAGTGGAGTGCCCTGAGGTGGGTGTTCATGTCGTCGACGACGAACGCGTCCGCACCGGCGAATCCGTCTGTGTGCTGGGGCTTCGTGGCATGACCGGGGCAGGGTACCCCTGCGGCAGTTCCGGCGATGAGGTCGGTGATCGACTGGTCCGCCGGGTTCTCCTCGCGCCACCGCAGGTGCGCCGGTGGCGGTCAACTGGACCCGGGGCGCCGGCGACCGACCCGGGCCACGTCGTGCCTCGTCGCAGAAGGCTGACGTCGTAACCCTCGAAGACTGTCGCGAGCGTCGCGAGGTTGACGTGCCGCTCCGGCAGCCCGGTGTCACGGGAACCGGTCCGGGCCATCCTTGCGCGGGCGGTGCAAGACAAGCGCTTCCGACCCGATCTCGACGAACGCCACCTCGTCCAGCGCGGCGACGATCGTGTCGAGGTTCGCGGCGAACAGCGCCAACAGCGCTGCGTTGGCGATGTTGCCGGTCGCGACCACGAGCAGCCGGCGAGGCGACCCGGACAGCAGATGTCCGTCTCGGAAGTCGCGGTCCTTCGTCACGACCACCCGACCTTCTCGGTCGGCCAGAGCGGCGATCTGTGCGTCCGTCGTGCGGTTGCCGTCCGGCAGGTCGGTCGTGTGCAACGCTTGGTGGCCGGCGTCGGTCAGAGCCCGCGCCAGTCGCGCGGGCAACTGCGCGTCGACGAGGAACCTCACGCGGCGCCGAGCGGGACCACCCGACGGCGACCTGCCGCCAACGCGCCGAACTCCAAGGCCGCGAGCAGATCATCGCGTTCAAGGTCGGGATAGTCCTCGAGCACCTCGTCGATGCTCATCCCAGCCGACAACAGCTCCAGCAGGCTCTCGACGGTGTAGCGCAGACCCCGCACCGTCGGCTGGCCGTGGCACACCGCCGGGTCCGAGGTGATGCGGTCCAGACGCGTCATGAGTACAGCGTACCGGCGCGAGGGCCAGTTCCGAGCTGATCCAACTGGGCCCGCGGCCACTGCTGCGGTCCGACAGCACCGTTCCGGGCTGGCCACCCTGAGCAGTCAGACCTCTATGAGCAAGCCGACCGGCCATAAGCCGGGTGGCACGACCCCGCTCCCGTCAGGCCATTGCCAGATAATCACTATGTGATCTTAAGAACGGGCATCACTGCAGCTCAGCGCGGTGGAGACGATGGGAATCGAACCCCTACCCCCACCTTGAAAACGCGAACCGGGCTCGTCGATTGCCTGCGGGGTCCCGGACGGCGAGGTCGCGCGCTCCGTATGGCTGCTCCGTCGGCTCCTGTACAACCTCGGCGCCGCCGGCGACGACTCGCTCGAAGGCTGCGTCAAGCTCGGGCGTCGAGAGGAGAACCCGAGCGTAGGTGCCCCTGAGTTCAGCCGGTCGTAGCACTTGATCTTCGTTGGTCGGCGGGACAGGATGTCTCGTGCGTGTGATGTTGACGTTGTCGGATCGGAAGGAGATCTCCCGGGGCCTGGCCGAGGGGTTGCAGTACAGGCAGATCGCGCTCGGGTTGGGGCGCGATCGGTCGGTGATCTCGCGTGAGGTCGCTCGGTACGGCGGTCGCGCCGAGTATCGGGCGGCTGCTGATGAGCAGGATCGTGCTCGGTGGGAGCGCCCGAAGCGCCTCGCGGTGGAGCGCTCACCGCGGCTGCGGGAGGTCGTGACCGGGGTGTTGCACGATGGGCGGTCCCCTGCGTCGGTCGCGGGCCGGTTGCCGATCGACTATCCCGACGATCACGCTTGCCGGGTGTCTGAAGACCGTCGCAGGCGCAAACCTGCTGGTCAGATGGTGGAGACGAGGGGAATCGAACCCCTAACCCCCGCCTTGCAAAGGCGGTGCTCTGCCAATTGAGCTACGTCCCCGGGTGAGTGCGACTCACCGTACCCGGTGGACGGGTTCAGCGAGTCGTGGCCTCGTGCCACAGGTCATCGGACCCGACACCGCGGAGGCGGGACCAGCCGACATACGCGGCGCCGGCAACCAGGGCCAGGACGAGCAGCTTCTTCATCGACTGTCTCCTCACGAGTACTTCGGAGGCGGGAGGTGTGGGCCTAGCTGGATTTGAACCAGCGACCTCATCGTTATCAGCGATGCGCTCTAACCAACTGAGCTATAGGCCCTTGCGACAAGAGGAACAGTACCGCACGGGGTCGAGCGGGTTACCGGCGGGGTACTCCCCCAGGACTCGCCGGAACCCGTGCGGAGCAGGCCCTCAGTCGCGCTCGGACAGGGTGACCTCGACGCCACCGACGAGGTCGGCCGCGACGTTGTAGACGAAGGCGACGATCGTGATGGCGACGGCGAACAGCAGGCTGTTGACGGCGCCGACGACGGCCGCGAGACCGAAGACCCGGCCGGCGCTGATCAGCGCCCCGCCGGTCTCCTCCTGACCGGTGACGAGGTCGGCGTAGGTGCCGTTGAGCCGGTCCCACACGCCCATCCCGCCGAGCACCCCGTACAGCACGCCCGCGGCGACCATCCACACCAGCCACAGCACGATCGCCAGTGCCAGCGCCATCTTCAGCACCGACCACGGGTCGAATCGCTTGAGCTGCAGCAGCGCCTGCCGCGGTGGACGGTTGCGGACCGACGCGCGCGGCGTCTCGGCACCCGTCTCCCGCTGCTCCGGCTCGCGGACCGCGGTCGCGGCGCCACCGGCCGCCGGCGCGGTGAGGAACGCGGTCGGCGCCTCACTCAGCAGCGAGTCGGCCACGGTCGGCTGCTCCGCCTCCAGCTGCTGCTCGTTCGGGTCCGGCACCCGGCGCCACGGCGGCGGGGAGGCACCCGCCGGATCGACCGCGGCGGGCTCCTCCACCACGGGCTCGGTCCGCGGGACGGGGCTCGGCTGCACGTCGGGAGACGGTGCTGCCGGGGGTGCGCCGTCAGCGACGGGGGCCGGGTCGGCTGCCGGGACGCCGGACTGGTCCGCGTCGGTGGCGACGGTGCGGCCCTCGTCCGGCGACGACGGGGTGCGGTCGTCGGTGCTCACGAGCTGGAGCTCTCCTCGCTTGTCGGCGCTGCAGTCCTGCAGACGATCCGGGCCGGTCGACGGCGCGGTGGCCGGTCATGTCGACCGGCCACCGCGATCCGCCTACGCCTGCTGGCCCGGGTCCTCCTCGGTCTCCTCCGCGTTGCGGGCGACCGCCAGCAGCGTGGAGCTCTCGCCCAGGTTCATCAGGCGGACTCCCTTCGTCTGCCGGCCGGCCTTCCGCACCTCGCGGGCCGAGGTCCGGATGACCCCGCCGGTGGAGGTGATCGCGTACAGCTCGTCGTCGATCCCGACGATGAGTGCACCGACCAGCGTGCCACGGCGACGGTCGTACTGGAGCGTCAACACTCCCTTCCCGCCACGACCCTGGACCGGATAGTCCTCGATCGGAGTGCGCTTCGCGTAGCCGCCGGTGGTGGCGACCAGTAGGAAGGTGTCCGGGCGGATCACGCCGAGTGCGAGCAGCTGGTCACCGCTGTTGAAGCGCATGCCCAGCACGCCGGACGTCGCCCGGCCCATCGGGCGCAGCGCGTCGTCGGTGGCGGTGAACCGGATCGACTGCCCCTCCGCGGAGACGAGCAGCAGGTCGTCGTCGGGGGAGCAGAGCACGGCGCCGACCAGCTCGTCGTCGTCGCGCAGGTTGATGCCGATCAGGCCGCCGGTGCGGTTGGAGTCGAAGTCGGTGAGCCGCGACTTCTTCACCAGGCCGTTTCGCGTCGCCAGGACGAGATACGGCCGCGCCTGGTAGTCCTTGATCTGCATGACCTGGGCGATCTCCTCCTCCGGCTGCAGAGCCAGGAGGTTCGCCAGGTGCTGACCGCGGGCCGTCCGGTTGGCCTCGGGCAGCTCGTAGGCCTTGAGCCGGTAGACCCGCCCGCGGTTGGTGAAGAACAGCATCCAGTCGTGCGTGGAGCAGACGAAGAAGTGGGCGACGATGTCGTCCTGCTTCAGCGCCGCACCCTGCACGCCCTTGCCGCCGCGCTTCTGCGCCCGGTAGAGGTCGGTCTTCGTGCGCTTCGCGTAGCCGGTCCGGGTGATCGTGACGACGACGTCCTCGACCGCGATCAGGTCCTCGTCGGTGACGTCGCCGTCGTAGCCGACGATCCGGGTCCGGCGGTCGTCGCCGTGCTTCTCGACGATCTCGATCAGCTCGTCACGGACGATCGCGCGCTGCCGCTCCGGCCGGGCCAGGATGTCCTGGTAGTCGGCGATCTCGAGCTCGATCTCGGCGAGCTCGTCGACGATCTTCTGCCGCTCCAGTGCGGCGAGCCGGCGCAGCTGCATGTCCAGGATGGCCTGGGCCTGGATGTCGTCGACGTCGAGCAGGTCGATCAGGCCGGCGCGGGCGACGTCGACCGTGGCCGACGCCCGGATCAGCGCGATGACCTCGTCGAGGGCGTCGAGCGCCTTGACCAGACCACGCAGGATGTGGGCCCGCTCCTCGGCCTTGCGCAGCCGGTAGCGCGTCCGCCGGACGATGACCTCGATCTGGTGCCGCACGTAGTGCCGGACGACCTGGTCCAGGCGCAGCGTGCGCGGCACGCCGTCGACGATCGACAGCATGTTCACACCGAAGCTGTGCTGCAGCTGGGTGTGCTTGTAGAGGTTGTTCAGCACGACCTTGGCGACCGCATCGCGCTTGAGCGTGATGACGATCCGCATGCCGATCCGGTCACTCGACTCGTCGACGACCTCGGAGATCCCGGCGATCTTGCCGTCGCGGACCATGGTCGCGATCGACTCGATGAGGTTGTCCGGGTTCACCACGTAGGGCAGCTCGGTGACCACCAGCGTGGTCCGGCCCTTCGTGTCCTCCTCGACCTCGACGACCGCGCGCATCCGGATGGAGCCGCGGCCGGTCCGGTAGGCCGACTCGATGCCGTCCCGGCCGACGATCAGGCCGTGGGTCGGGAAGTCCGGCCCCTTGATGCGCTCCATGAGCGCATCGAGCAGCTCGTCGTCGGTGGCGTCCGGGTTCTCCAGCGCCCAGACGACGCCGTCCCCGACCTCGCGCAGGTTGTGCGGCGGGATGTTCGTCGCCATCCCGACCGCGATGCCGGAGCTGCCGTTGATCAGCAGGTTCGGCACCCGGGACGGCAGGACGACCGGTTCCTGGGTCTTGCCGTCGTAGTTGTCGAGGAAGTCGACGGTGTCCTCGTCGATGTCCTGCAACATCGCCATCGCCAGCGGCGAGAGCCGGCACTCGGTGTACCGCATGGCCGCGGCCGGGTCGTTGCCGCGGGAGCCGAAGTTGCCCTGCCCGGAGATCAACGGGTAGCGCATCGACCATGGCTGGGCCATCCGGACGAGGGCGTCGTAGATCGCCGAGTCACCGTGCGGGTGGTAGTTACCCATCACGTCGCCGACGACGCGGGCGCACTTGACGTACGACCGTTCGGGGCGGAAGCCGTTCTCCCCCATCGAGTAGAGGACGCGGCGGTGGACCGGCTTGAGGCCGTCCTCCACCAGCGGCAGCGCACGCCCGACGATCACGCTCATCGCGTAGTCGATGTAGGAGCGCTGCATCTCCTGCTGGATGTCGACCGGTTCGACCCGGCCCCCACCCTCTCCGCCGCCCGCGGCGGGGGCCGCGGGATCGATCGTGTCCGTCACGAAGTCTCCTGTGAGTTCATACGTCCGTCTGGATCAGATGTGTGATCAGACGTCCAGGAAGCGCACGTCCTTGGCGTTGCGGGTGATGAAGGACCGGCGGGACTCGACGTCCTCGCCCATCAGCACCGAGAACAGCTCGTCGGCAGTCGCGGCGTCGTCCAGGCTGACCTGGTAGAGGAGCCGGTTGGACGGGTCCATCGTGGTCTCCCACAGCTCCTTGGCGTTCATCTCGCCGAGGCCCTTGTAGCGCTGCA
This sequence comes from Pseudonocardia autotrophica, assembly GCF_003945385.1. Classification (NCBI taxonomy): domain Bacteria; kingdom Bacillati; phylum Actinomycetota; class Actinomycetes; order Pseudonocardiales; family Pseudonocardiaceae; genus Pseudonocardia; species Pseudonocardia autotrophica. The sequence goes on along the minus strand of NZ_AP018920.1, from coordinate 11,738 downwards.
CGCCCTCTTCCTTGGGCAGCTTCTTGCCCGCGGCCCGGCCGGCCTCGATCAGGCCGTCCCGCTCGCGGTCGGAGTAGGCGTACTCCGGCTCGCTGCCCCGGCCACCCCACTTGATCTTGTAGAGCGGCGGTGCCGCCAGGAAGACGTGACCGTTCTCGATCAGCGGGCGCATGAACCGGAACAGCAGTGTGAGCAGCAGCGTCCGGATGTGCTGGCCGTCGACGTCGGCGTCGGCCATCAGCACCAGCTTGTGGTACCGCAGCTTCGCGAGATCGAAGTCGTCGTGGATGCCGGTGCCCATCGCGGTGATGATCGACTGGACCTCGGTGTTCTTGAGGACCCGGTCGATCCGCGCCTTCTCGACGTTGATGATCTTGCCGCGGATCGGCAGGATCGCCTGGTGCATCGAGTCGCGGCCGGCCTTTGCCGAGCCGCCGGCGGAGTCGCCCTCCACGATGTAGAGCTCGCAGCTCTCCGGGTCCCGGGACCGGCAGTCGGACAGCTTGCCGGGCAGGCCGCCGATGTCGCCGGCGCTCTTGCGGCGGACCAGCTCGCGGGCGCGGCGCGCGGCGAGCCGGGCCTGCGCCGAGGAGACCGCCTTGTTGACGATCGTCTTCGCCTCGTTGGGGTTGCGCTCGAACCAGTCGGCGAGCCACTCGTTGGACACCCGCTGGACGAACGACTTGACCTCGGTGTTGCCGAGCTTGGTCTTCGTCTGGCCCTCGAACTGCGGCTCGGAGATCTTGACCGAGACGATCGCGGCGAGGCCCTCGCGGATGTCGTCCCCGGACAGCGCCGGGTCCTTCTCCTTGATCAGCTTCTTGTCGCGGGCGTACCGGTTGACGGTCGCGGTGAGCGCGTGCCGGAAGCCCTCCTCGTGGGTGCCGCCCTCGTGCGTGTTGATCGTGTTCGCGAACGTGTAGACCGACTCGGAGTAGCCGGAGTTCCACTGCATCGCGACCTCGACCTGGTGGCCGGGGCCCTCGCCGGTGTAGGCGACGATCTTGCGGTGGATCGGGTCCTTGGACTTGTTCAGGTGCGCGACGAAGTCCTCGAGCCCGTTCGGGTAGTGGAAGACGTACTCCTTGGGCTTCGCGACGTAGCCCTCGGCGTCCGGCTCCTCGTCGGTGTCGACCACCGGCGCGGCCTCGACCGGGTTGCCGTCCTCGTCGACCGCGTCGCTCGACGGCAGCTCGCTCGACCGCTCCGGGCGGCGCTCGTCGCGCAGGACCATCGTCAGGCCCTTGTTGAGGAACGTCTGCTCCTGCAGCCGGCGCCGGATCGTCTCCAGCGTGTAGCTGGTCGTCTCGAAGATCGTCGGATCGGCCCAGTAGGTGATCGTGGTGCCGGTGTCGGACTTCTTCGTGGTGCCGGCCTCGATCAGCTCGCCGGGCTTCGCGTGGTCGTAGTGCTGCTTCCAGATCACGCCGTCCTTGCGGACCTCGACGTCGAGCGCGGTGGACAGCGCGTTCACGACCGACACGCCGACGCCGTGCAGACCGCCGGAGACCGCGTAGGATTTGTCGTCGAACTTGCCGCCTGCGTGCAGGCTGGTCAGCACGACCTCGATGGTCGGCTTCTTCTCCGCCGGGTGCATCTCGACCGGGATGCCACGACCGTCGTCCTCCACCCGGACGCCGCCGTCGGCCTGCAGGGTCACCACGACCTTCGTGGCGTGACCGGCCATGGCCTCGTCGACCGAGTTGTCCACCACCTCCCAGATCAGGTGGTGCAGGCCCCGCTCACCGGTGGAACCGATGTACATGCCGGGCCGCTTGCGGACCGCCTCCAGCCCCTTGAGGACCGTGATGGACGACGCGCCGTAGGCGTTCTTCGCTGCCTTGTCCTGAGCCACGAGTAGCTGGTTCTCCTCGCCACGTGAACCGCCGACGATCCGCAGACGCCGCAGAGACGCGACGACCGTCGATCCGGTTCCACCGAACGGGCGCTCTGTTCATGTCAGGGGAGCCACCCGGGAACACCTCACAAGTCTACCCGTCAGCACCGACAGAAAGGCGGTCAGGACCCGCCTAGAAGCGTCACAGACGGGCGAACGGCTCTCGCTGCGGGATGTTCCGTGCGGACCCGGGGCCGAACGGTGCCGCGGACGTGTCATCTCGCGCTCACCGGCGACGTGAGCCGCGCGGCCCGGCGCACGCGTATTCCGACCTGTTTCGCGCCCCTGCGGCAGGCAGGGCGCCGTCACGCGCACGAGGCGTCCGGGCCGGGCGGTGCGAACCGTCCGCGACACCGGGTCACCGATCCCGCGCAGCGCACGGACCTTTCGTGGGCCGCACGGCTGTTCTCGTGACTCCGGGTGGATGTGACGGCCGCGGTGCCGGGCGACCGTCAGCCGTAGGTGTCACGGGGGCCGCGGCCGCGCACGTGCCGTGGTCCGTGCCGCCAGCTGGGGCCGCTGGGGCCGACCACCCGGATCCGCCGCACGACGTCCGGGCCCACCGCCGCCGACAACCTGGTCAGCAGCTGCCGCTGCAGCGTCCGCAGCTGGGTGGCCCAGGCGGTCGACTCGGCCTGCAACGTCAGCTCGCCGTCGCGCAGCGACACCGGGATGCAGTGGTCGGCGACGTCCGAGCCGACCAGCTGCGGCCAGCGCCCGAGGACGGTGGCGTCGGTGAGCCGGGACGACCAGCCCCGGTCCATCGAGACCCGGGACACCACCCGGCCGAACGGCTGCGGGTCCCGATCGTCGGGCCCGGATCCGGACCAGCGCCGGCGCCTGCCCCGCCCGGACACCACCCGCAGCTTCGGACGGGCCTCCTCGGCCCGCTCGTCCGCCTTGCGCGCCGTTGCCTCCCGCGCCGCACGCAGTGCGTCCCGGGCGAGATCGGCGCCGCGCAGACCGGCCCGCTCTCCCGCCAGGAGATCACCCTGTTCGCCCGGCACTCCGCCGCCCGTGACCGGGCCGTGATCGGTGACCGGATCATCGCCCGGCCGTCCATCCCCAGGACGAGCGCCGTTCGCTCCCCCGTCACGACGCCGTGTCCGGGGGTTCCCGGTTCCTCGGCGGCGGCCGTTCCCCGTACCTCCGGAGTTATCCACAGAATCCACAGGCTTGTCCCCAGGTCGCTGTGATGCGGTCGAGATCTCTGCGACGGTGAGTCGCTGCAACGGTCACGCCACTCCCTCGTCCGGCTCCGCGCCGGTCGATGCCCCGGTGGCTGCTCCGGTCGACACCGCTGCGGACGCTTCGGCCGGCGTCCCGGTGGCTGCTCCGGTCGGTGCCTCAGCGGGTGCTTCGGTGGCTGTTTCGAGCGACGTCTCTGCGGATGTCTCTGCGCACGCCTCTGCGGCTGCCTCGGTCGGTGCCTCGGTGGACGCCACGCTGGATGTCTCGGTGGGCGCCGCGGCCGATGCGGCGCCCTCCCGGACGACCCGGCGGTCCCCGACGTGGAACCGGACACCGTCCAGCTCGCGCGGGACGTCCTCGGCGACGGCCGCCGTCACCAGTACCTGCTCGGCCCCCGAGACCAGCCCGGCCAACGCCCGCCGGCGGGTGGCGTCGAGCTCGGCGAACACGTCGTCGAGCACCAGGACCGGTTCGACGTCGTCGGCGTGCAGCAGACGGTACGACGCCAGCCGCAGGGCCAGCGCGAACGCCCACGACTCGCCGTGGCTGGCGTACCCCTTCGCCGGGCCCTCTCCGAGCGCGAGCTCCAGCTCGTCGCGGTGCGGGCCGACCAGGCACACCCCGCGCTCGATCTCCTGGCGCCGGACGTCGGCGAGCCGGGCGAGCAACAGTGCCTCCAGCTCGTCGGTCGACGACGGCAGGTCCGCCACCCCGTCGGTGCCGAGGCTGGACCGGTAGTCCAGCCCGATCAGGTCCGACGACGGCGCGATCTGCGCGAAGGCCTCCCTGGCGTACGGGGCGAGTGCGACGACCAGCTCGCGGCGCCCGGCGAGCAGCGCGGCCCCGGTGCGGGCGAGATGCCCGTCCCAGACCTCGAGGGTGGTCAGATCGTCGGGCAGGTCCTCGGCCGCCGGCGTGTCGGCCCGCGGCCGTGGCCGCCCCCGGGGCCCGGCCCGCAGGGCCGGCTTCGCCGACTTGAGCAGCGCGGATCGCTGGCGCAGCACCTTGTCGTAGTCCGAGCGGACGCCTGCGAACCGGGGGAATCGCGCGACCAGCAGCTCGTCGAGGAAACGCCGTCGTTCCGAGGGGTCGCCGCGGACCAGCGCCAGATCCTCCGGCGCGAACAGCACGCTGCGCAGGATCCCCAGGACGTCACGCGGGCGGGACACCGGGGACCGGTTCACCCTGGCCCGGTTCTGCTTACCGGAGTTGATCTCCAGCTCGACGCCGAGCTTGCGACCGTGATGGTGCACTTCGCCACGGAGGACGGCCTGTTCGGCGCCGCGCCGGATCAACGGGACATCGGAGGTGACCCGGTGCGACCCGAGCGAGGCGAGATATCCGACGCCCTCGACCAGGTTCGTCTTTCCCGCTCCGTTCGACCCGACCAGCACCGTGACGCCGGGGTCGAGCTCCAGCTCGGCCTCCGGCCAGGACCGGAAGTCGGTGACCGAGAACCGCCTGAGGTACACCGAGCGGTCAGCCTCCCGCCCCGGACGCCGGACCAGCCTTGTCACCGGGTGCCCCGGCCGGGCCGGACCTCTTCACGGCGTGCCCGCCGAACTGCTGACGCAGCGCGGCCACCGCCTTCATCGCCGGCGACTCGTCCTGCCGGGAGGAGAACCGGGCGAACAGCGCGGCGGAGATCACCGGCAGCGGCACGGCGTGATCGATGGCCTCCTCGATCGTCCACCGGCCCTCGCCGGAGTCGTCGACCCACGCCTCGAGCTCGTCCAGGTCGGGATCGTCCTTGAGCGCGGCGACCAGTAGGTCCAGCAGCCAGGAGCGCACCACGGTCCCGCGCGACCAGGCCTGGATCACCCCGGGGACGTCGGTGATCAGCTCGCTGGCCTGCATCAGCTCGAAGCCCTCGGCGTAGGCCTGCATGAGGCCGTACTCGATGCCGTTGTGCACCATCTTGGAGAAGTGGCCGGCGCCGACCGGGCCGGCGTGCGCGAAGCCCTCCTCCCGCGCACCCTCCGGCCGGAGCGCGTCGAAGATCGGCATGGCGCGGGCGATGTGCTCGTCCTCGCCGCCGGCCATCAGGCCGTAGCCGTTGTCCTTGCCCCAGATTCCGCCGGAGACACCGCAGTCGATGTAGCCGACGCCGTGCTCGGCGAGCAGTGCGGCGTTCGGCCGGTCGTCGGTGTAGCGGGAGTTGCCGCCCTCGATGACCAGGTCGCCGGACTCCAGCACGGTGGCGAGGGTGGCGATCGTGTTCCGGGTGGGCTCACCGGAGGGCACCATGACCCACACCGTCCGCGGCGCCTCGAGGGCAGCCGCGAGATCGGCCAGCGAGCCGACGTCGCTGACCTCGGGGCGAGGGTCGAAACCGATCACTTCGTGGCCGGCGGCGCGGAGCCGTTCCCGCATGTTGCCGCCCATGCGGCCGAGCCCGATCAGACCGATCTGCACAGCGAGTGCCCCCTCCGTCCGTGCCGCCGTCCGCGTCGTGGGACCGGCGGGCGGCGTCGATCACGCCGGCAGCAAGTCTTCCCTCTCCGCCCCGGTCGTGCACCGGCGGGGCCGGGAGGCGGATCGCGGCCGGCTCAGCCCGGGAGCCGGACCGGCATCAGCAGGTGCAGGTATCCGGACTTCTCCGGCGACGGCGCCTCCTCGGCGTCGTCGGTGGCGGGCTTCGGCACCGGCCGGACGAGCGCCGGCCGGTTCGGCGTGGTGAAGGTCAGCTGCGCACGGTCGGTGTGCAGCGCGCCGAGCGAGTCGAGCAGGTAGCCCGGGTTGAAGGCGATGGTCAGCGGGTTGCCGTCCAGCGCGCAGGGGAGCTCCTCCTCGGCGGAGCCGACGTCGTCGCCGCCGGCGGCCAGGCGCAGACCGTCCTCGCCGAACTCCAGCCGGATCTGGGCGACCCGGTCGGCGACCAGCGAGACGCGTTTGATCGCCTCGACCAGCAGCGCCACGTCGAGCTCGACGGCGGTCGTGTGCTCGGCCGGGATCAGCTGGCGGAACCGCGGGAACTCGGCGTCGAGCAGCCGGCTGGTGGAACGTCGGCCACCGCCGGTCAGGCCCAGCATGCCGTCGCCGGCGGACAGCGAGATCTCGACGGTGCCGGAGCCCGCGAGCGTCTTGGCGACCTCGGCGAGCGTCTTCGCCGGGATGAGCACGGCGGTCGAGATCGACGCGTCTTCCGGGACCCACTCGAGCTCGCGGACGGCGAGCCGGAACCGGTCGGTGGCCGCCAGGGTCAGCTGGGATCCCTCGATCTCGAGCCGGACACCGGTCAGCATCGGGAGCGTGTCGTCCCGGCCGGACGCGACGGCCACCTGGGCGACGGCAGCGGCGAGCGCATCGGCCGCGACGGAGCCCGCCTTCTGCGGCATCTCGGGCAGCTGCGGGTAGTCCTCGACCGGCATCGTCGGGAGGCTGAACCGGCTGTTGCCGCAGTTGATCGTGGCGCGCGACCCGTCGACCACCAGGTCGACCGGCTTGGACGGCAGCGCCCGGGTGATGTCGGCCAGCAGCCGCCCGGAGACCAGCATGCGGCCGGGCTCGCCGACGGTCGCATCGAGCTCGACCCGGGCCGAGGTCTCGTAGTCGAAGCCGGAGACCGTCAGCCGTTCGCCGGCCTCGCCGTCGGACTGGATGAGGACTCCGCCGAGCACGGGCACCGGCGGGCGCGCCGGAAGGCTGCGGGCCACCCAGGCAGCCGCGTCCGCAAGGACGTCGCGTTCGACCCGGAACTTCATCAAGGACCTTCCCCGGTAGCGCCTCGGCCCGTGGCCCGTCCGGGCCCGGACCGCCGACGGGACGGCGGTGCGTCGGCGAACCGGTGCCCTCTCTCGCGGCGGTCGTGTCCTGCCGCCGGGAGGCGGCTGCTGCGAGATCGGGATCCGGGGTTCGCCGGGACGCTCACGGTAGAGCCTCCCACCGACAGTTTCCACGCCGCCCCGGCGGTGACCGGACGGACGTCGACGACCGGCTGTGTCGGTGGAGGGACCCCATCCGTGTTTCCTCCACACACCTCTTCTTGAGTAGTAGAGAAGAAGGAGAGAAGAACAGTCGTAGTAGTAAGTCCTGTGCACAGTGTGGATGGACTGTATCGAGGCTGGTCAGCAGGCCGCGTCGACTGGGGACGCGGCGGTGGGGGCACCCGTTGACAGGTCGCCGCGGCGGTGGACGGGTGGCCCGCTCCCCCGTCCGTCCCCGATCCATCCCGGGTTCGAGGGGGAGTTGTCCACGGATCGTGGGCCATCCGTCCACGGGCTCGGCGCGATCCATCCACAGAGTTGTCCCCAGATGTGGGTGGAAACGTGCTGGATCGTGGACCGAGGGTGATGGGGACCGCACGACGAACGGCACCCTGGCGTTGCGCCCTGAACCCACATTCGCCTCATGCGCCACAATCCGGTCGACGGAGGGTGACGACCGGGCCGGCATGGATGATCACCTGCTCGGGTGGCGGTGCGCCCAGTGCCCATTACCGGACGGCGAACGGAAGCTCCGGGAGCGACACGCCGGTGTCGGCACGCCGAACCCGATCGGGATCGCCGTGCAGCCGGGCCGGACGCCGGAACATGCCGTCGCCGAGGTACCTGATCATCCCGGGCCGGTCGCGAACGCGCCGCAGAGAGCATCTGAGGGCCGGTAACCGTGTGGGTGCGACGGAATCGGTCCCGGCGCGGCCGGTGACCGGCCCTCAGAGCGCCGGAGCTGGTCCGGGGCGCTGTGGATCGAGGCCTCGGGCGGTGGACAACTCTGTCGCCGGGCGTCCGGATGGGCGTCCGGACGGGAGTTCCGGGCGGTGTCGGCGGTGCGTTGACCGTCCCGACGCCCGACGCCCGACGCCCGACGCTCCGACCCCCGGGCTCCCCGGTTGTGGACTCCCGGACCGCGTGCTTCCGGACTCGACCCCGAGTCCCGAACTCGACGCCCGGCCCGACTCCGACGATCCGGCAGAGCGACGATCCGGCAGGGCGGCCGCAACGGGGCTGCGCCGAACCGGTTACGTCCGCGGAGGTGGTGTACGGGTTCGTCGCTGGTGAGCGGCGTGGCGTCGTGACGTGAGACGGCCACCGCGTGATCTTTCTCGAGTACCGACCAAGGAACTCCAGGAAGGACCACCACGATGGCCGCACCACACAGTGTGGACCCTGCCCAGCTTGTCGAGGAGCTCGCCTCGGCGGGTGTGTCGCCGGATCTGTTGCAGACGATGATCGCGACGATGGCGAACGCGTTGATGTCGTCGCAGGCCGATCAGCAGTGCGGGGCCGGCTATGGCGAGCGCAGCAGCGAGCGGACGAACCAGCGCAACGGCTACCGGGCCCGGGAGTGGGACACCCGAGCGGGCACGATCGAGTTGGCGGTGCCGAAGCTGCGCCAGGGCTCCTATTTCCCGGACTGGCTGCTGACCCACCGCCGCCGCGCCGAGCAGGCCCTGGTCACCGTCGTGGCCACGGCCTACCTACTCGGTGTCTCCACCCGGCGGGTGGAGAAGCTGGCCGAACAACTCGGGGTGAAGTCGCTGTCGCGTTCGCAGGTCAGCGAGATGGCCACGCACCTCGACGGGCAGGTCGCCGCGTTCCGCGAGCGCCCGCTCGACCAGGGCCCGTACACGTTCGTGTGGGTCGACGCGCTCACGGTGAAGGTCCGCGAAGACGGCCGGGTGGTCAACTTGCACGCGCTGCTCGCGACCGGGGTGAACGCCGACGGGCACCGCGAGATCCTCGGCCTGGATGTGGCCTCCAGCGAGGACGGAGCGGGCTGGTTGGCGTTCCTGCGCGGTCTGGTCGCCCGCGGCCTGTCCGGGGTCCAGCTCGTCATCTCCGACGCCCATCCCGGCTTGGTGGCGGCGATCGCCTCGGCGTTGCCGGGTGCGGCGTGGCAGCGGTGTCGCACCCACTACCTGCGTAACCTGCTCTCCCGTGTTCCGAAGTCGGCGCAGCCGCATGTCGCTACGCAGGTGCGCACGATCTTCGACCAGCCCGACGCCGACGCCGTCACAGCCCAGTACGGACGCGTGGTCGACACTCTCACCGCGCGCTGGCCCGACGCAGCCAAGCACCTCGACAACGCCCGCGATGAGCTGCTGGCGTTCACCGCATATCCGCGCGAGGTCTGGCGCCAGATCTGGTCGAACAACCCTCAAGAGCGGCTGAACAAGGAGATCCGCCGTCGCACCGACGTGGTCGGGATCTTCCCCGGCCGCGACTCCCTGATCCGCCTCGTCGGCGCCGTCCTGGCCGAACAGAGTGATGAGTGGACCGAGAACCGCCGCTACATGGGCCTCGATCTACTGGCCCGCTCACGCATCCGCATCGTCACCACCGAAGCCGCACCGACCGGCAGCGAGGCACTCATGACAACCGAGGCAATAACCGCCTAGAATCCCGAACCAAGATCACGCGGAGTCGATCTCATACACCACTCCGCCGGACGTGACCGCCGAACCAGACGAGGCGGCCGAACCGGGGCAACATCGGGTCCCGATGGCCGCGTGGGCGCACCGCCCCAGGGCGACCGCGACGCCCGCACCGCACCGGACCGCGACGACACCGGGCTGACGACCGCGTGGGCGCGCGCCGCCTCACCGCGACCGTCACGCCTGGACCGCACCGGACCGCGACGACCCACAACGACAGGGACGACCGCGCCGGCCGACAACGACTGTGCCGGTCCGGCAGGACGGCGCCGTCCGGCACGACTGCACCGCTGGCACGACTGCACCGCCGGCACGACTGCACCACCCCGCAACAACTGCGCCGCCCGCGGCGACCGCAACAGCTACAGCGACCGCGCCGCCTCGCGGCGGCGGACTCCCCCGCAGCGGCGCATGTGTTCGAGACCGGGCGCGGCCGGACCGGGGCGCGGAGGGAGCGGGAGCAGTGCGGCGGGAGTGGCGCGGAGTCAGTGCCGGGCGCGCAGCTTGATCCGCGCGGTCAGCTCCTGCACCTGTTCGAAGGTCTTCCGCCGGAGCGAGATCTCGTTGCGGATCTTCTTGTCGGCGTGCATGACGGTCGTGTGGTCCCGGCCGCCGAAGGTCTGCCCGATCCGGGGCAGCGACAGGTCGGTCAGCTCGCGACACAGATACATCGCGATCTGCCGGGCCTGCGCGAGTGCCTTCGTCTTGCCCGGGCCGGACAGCTCGTCGAGCGTGAGGCCGAAGAACTCGGCGGTCACCGCCATGATCGTCGGCGCGGTGATCTCCGAGGCCGCGGAGTCCGGGATCAGGTCGCGCAGCACGATCTCGGCGAGCTGGGTGTCGACGGCCTGCCGGTTCAGCGACGCGAACGCCGTGACCCGGATCAGCGCGCCCTCGAGCTCACGGATGTTGCGCTCGATCCGCTCCGCGATGAACTCCAGCACCTCGCCGGGGACGGCGAGCCGGTCCTGCGCGGCCTTCTTGCGGAGGATCGCGATCCGCGTCTCCAGCTCGGGCGGCTGGATGTCGGTGATCAGCCCCCACTCGAACCGGGTGCGCATCCGGTCCTCGAGCGTCTCGAGGCGCTTCGGCGGCCGGTCGGAGGAGACGACGATCTGCTTGTTCGCGTTGTGGAGGGTGTTGAAGGTGTGGAAGAACTCCTCCTGCGTCCCCTCCTTGCCCTCCAGGAACTGGATGTCGTCGACCAGCAGGACGTCGACGTCGCGGTAGCGACGCTGGAAGGCGACCTTGCGGTCGTCGCGCAGGGAGTTGATGAAGTCGTTCGTGAACTCCTCGGTACTGACGTACCGGACCCGCATCCCCGGGAACAGCCGCTGGGCGTAGTGCCCGACGGCGTGCAGCAGGTGGGTCTTGCCCAGCCCGGACTCGCCCCAGATGAACAACGGGTTGTACGCCCGCGCCGGCGCCTCCGAGACCGCGACCGCGGCCGCGTGGCTGAACCTGTTCGACGCGCCGATGACGAACGTGTCGAAGGTGTACCGCTCGTTGAGCCGGGTCTGCGAGCGCGGCGCGACCGGGTCGCCCGCCTGCGGGGCGGTATAGGCGGGCCATGCCGTGCCACCGCCGGTGTCCCGGGCCGGTGGGTCGGGCTGGGTGGCCTGCGGTGCCCAGCCGCCGGGCGACACCGGCGCCGGCTCAGCGGGATTCGGGTGGTTGCGTGCGACGGGCTCGGCGGCCGGTTCACCGACGGCGGGCTCGGCGGCCACGGAGGCGCCGGTCTCCGACTCGTCGGTGGGTACGGCGGCTGGCTCACCGAGCTGCCGGGCCGGCCGGTCCGCGACACCGGTGTCCCGGGCGCTGTCCCCGGCCGATCCGCTCCGCGCGAGGCCGAACCCGGGCGGGTCGGGCACCTCGGTGCCACCGGAGGCGGCGGAGGCGTCGACGACGACGGCCAGGTTGACCGAGACCCCGAGATGCCTGCCCAGCGCGTCACTGATCGGCCGGCGCAGGATGCGCTCGATGGCGTCCTTGGCGAACTCGGAGGGTGCGGCGAGCAACGCGGTGCCGTCGAGCAGCCCGAGCGGCCGGGTGAGCCGGAGGAAGGCGCGCTGCTGGGGGGACAGGGCGGGAGCACCGGATTCCGCCGAGGAACCCGACAGATCAGCGATGACCCGGTTCCAGACACGGCCGAGATCGCCCGGCTGGTCGGTCATCCGCGGTTCCCCTTCCCGCTCGGCCGCCGTCCGCGGCTGCTCCCCCCGGACCAACCTGCCCTCTTACGTTCGGACGCGTCCACTGCACCTGCGCGCAGCT